>OY759747.1:0-4800000 GCA_963662775.1 Spirochaetia bacterium | reverse complement strand
GGCCGACAGGGGTTCGGCAAGCGTCTCCTCGACTATTCCTACAGCACGAAGCACCCGGCGCATAACCCGCCGGACCGGTCGCCTTCGTTCCGCCGGGTCCGCGGCAACTCCCACGTGACCGATTGCGGACGATCGCCCACGGAACCGGAGACCGAGCTGGACCGCATGACGGCCGACTTTGCCGTTCGCTTCCTGGCCGAGCGGGCACGGCGCCCCGCGGACCGGCCGTGGCTGCTCTACGTCGGATTCTTCCGGCCGCACTTCCCGCTCCTGTGCGAGGAACGGTATTTTCGTCGGTACCATCCCGATCGGGTGGAACTGCCGGATTCGCGCGATCAGCCGATCGAGACGCAGCATCCGGTCGTGCAGTCCGTCCGGCGCTACTTCTGCAACGAACAGCCACTCCCCGAGGAAACCGTGCGTACCGCGCTGGCGGCATACTACGGACTGGTCACCTTCACCGACGAGCTCATCGGGGCCGTCCACCGGGCGGCCGAGGCGATCGACAACACCATCGTGCTCTACACGAGCGACCACGGCGAGAACGGCGGCGCACACGGCATGTGGCAGAAGGCCTGCTTCTACGAGCACGCCGTACGGGTCCCGCTCGTGATGTGCGGTCCCGGCGTGGCTGCTGGCGGGGTCGTGTCCGCACCCGTCAGCCTCGTGGACGTGCTGCCCACGCTTCTGCAGATCAGCTGAGCAGGAGCCGGACCCGTCGCTGCCGTGCACGAGCCTCATGCCCCTGGCAACCGGCGCCGGCAGTCCGGCGGCGGCGCTTCGCGATCGCCCGGTTCTCAGCGAGTACCATGCTTGGGGGATGGAGCACGCCGGCTACATGCTGCGCAAGGGCGATCACAAGCTCAACTACTACGTCGGCCATGTCGGCCATGAGCCGGAGCTCTTCGATCTCGCCGCCGATCCCGACGAGATGACGGATGTGGCCGCGTCTTCGGCGTACGCGGGAGTCCGTGCCGAGCTCATCGACGAGTTACGATCGATCGTCGATCCCGAGTCCGTCGATGACCGTGCACGGGCGAATCAACGACGGTCGGGTCATGCGCGGTACGAGGTTCCGCTGCTCTATCGTCAACCCCGGGCCGGCAACGGGTGATGGCGGAACGACGGTACAACGGAAGTGACAAGCAGTTGCTGTTGGAGGTTCGGAGCACCTGTGGTATCCTGCGAGACGAGGGCAATTAGCTCAGCTGGATAGAGCGCTGGCCTCCGGAGCCAGAGGTCGTGGGTTCGAATCCCGCATTGCCCGCGTAGCCCTCCCGGCGACTCCGAGCCGGCCCGGCGGCTCTATGACGAGCTTTCCGGCCTGACCGTCATCGACGCGCACGAGCACCTGATGCCCGAGCGGCGGGCGCCGGACGCCGTCATCCTGTTCGAGGCGCGGTCGCGCATGGTCCTGCAGGCCAGCGGCATGCCGGCCATGAGCGACCGCGCCGCGCAGGTGGAGGAGCGCTGGGCGCGGCTCGCCCCTCACCTCCCCCACGTCCGAGAGCTGGCGCTGACGCGGGAGCTCATGATCGGCATCCGCGAGCTGTACGGGATCGAGCGGATCGACGACGACACGTACCTGCAGGCGACCGAGACCCTGCGCGCGGCCAACCGGGCCGGACCGTACGAGCGGACCTTCCGCGACCGGATGAAGGTCGCGGCGGCGCTGAGCCGGCAGTACGACTCCGACGACCCGCCCTGGACCATGCCCGCTCCAGGGAGCTTTCGGCTCACCCAGATGTGGGAGAGCCAGCTCAACTTCGCCTGCAAGCCGGAGCCGCTCGCGCTGATCGGAGCGGAGCACGGGCGCCCCGGTCCGCACGCTGGACGCCTACGTCGCGGGGCTGGAGCAGGCGATCGCCGAGGCTCGCGCGCAGGGCGTGCTCGGCATCAAGCTGCTCAAGGAGGCGCCGCGCGCCGAGCCCCCGGCCGCCGAGGCGGAACGCCTCTTCGCCCGGCTGCTCGCGGCAGGACCGGACCGCGCGCCCGAGCCTACCCCCACTCGCGAAGGACCCTACGGCGCGCTGCGCGACTACCTTCCCCACGCCATCATCCGGGCGGCGAGCGCCGCGGGAATGACCATCCTGTTCCACTGCGGCAGCATGGGCGCGGGACGCGACTACCGCCCGACGCATCCGGCCCGGATGGTGCCGGTCGTGCTGCGCTACCCGGAGGTGCGCTTCGAGCTCTACCACTCGGGAATGCCGCGGATGCGCGAGGCGGGGATGATGGCCTTCTCCAGATCATCGCCTTCGGGGGCGACTCCGGGTACTGGATCGAGCACAGCGTCGGCGACCTGGTGATGACGCTCGCCAACCTGGCCGCGGTGCTCGGCGAGCGCGTGGCCGGCGGAGCGACCACCGAGGAGCGCGCGGTGGACATCGGCCGGATGCTGCTGGCCGGCAACGCAGCGGCGCTCTACGACCTGGGCGATCCGGGCTCGGCGACTACGAGTACACCTGAAGCGTCGTCACCCGCTGGGGTCGCCGAAGACCTCCTTCACCGTCTCCTGCACCGTCGCGCGCGCCGCTCCCTCGAGCGACGGCCGCGGACGGCCCAAGCGGGCATTGGGCACCAGCCCGTGCAGTTCCATCGCCACCTTCACGCTCTCCAGCCAGCCGTGCACGACGGCAACCGGCAGCCAGCGGTCCTCGCATCGCTCCATCATCGCCCACGCCCGTTCACCTCACCGGCCTGCAGGTTCCTGCAGGTGCCCGTAGAACTGCAATGCCAGGTCGGGGCGGAACGGGGCCACCGTGCACAGGTAGGCGGCCCCGCCCAGCGGATGGCCCAGCATGAAGTTGTGCATCTGGCCGCCCGAGATCACCGCGAAGCTCTGATCGGCGGTCGCGCGCAGCAGGTCGTAGTACGCGTAGAACGGATCCCGGTCGTTCTTGATCCCGACCACCTCGTCGCGGGCCGCGAGCTCGCGCACGGTCGCGATCGGGTACGGGTCGGGCCACGCTCCCCACAGCAGCAGCGGGATGCCGGCCGCACCGCGGATGGCGTCGAAGTAGCCGACCAGCACCTCCCGTTCCTGGCCAAGCCACGGACTGATCTGCACCTTGACCGCGTCGGCGCCCACGGCGTCGGCATGCCGCATAGTCGATTGCATCGTCGTCGGCGAAGCAGATGTTGACCGGCACCACCGGCCCCTTGAGGCGATCGACGACCTCCGTGGCGCGGCTCACGACCACTGCTCCCCGGGGTCGTCCGCGGCCCGGTAGTGAAGCAGCATCCGCACCGGCTCCTCGATCTCCCACGTGCAGCGACTGCCGGCGCGGATCAGGATCGCCTGACCCGCGCGGTACAGGTCCCGCGACGCCATCCGCGGCTGCCCGCTTATGAGCTGCTCGGCCGCCATCGACCGCGGCTCCAGGTCATCGGTCATCACGTCCAGCACCGGGATCGGCACTTCCATCACGTCCACTTTCCATCGCACGCCGAGGAACGACAAATACGGGTCTTCAGGAATTCGTGTGGAGGACGTCACATGAAGACAAGTGGGTAGAGATTGTGGCCGCCGAGGACGCCGAGCCGGAAGTGGCAGCGGACGGTGTCCCGCAGCAGGACGAAGCGGCGGCACTGCGGCACGCGCACCGGCGCCAAGAAAGCCGAGAAATCCTGCCGCGGGGACTTGACGGGGTTTTTCGCGTGCGATCTGGCCCGCCACCACACGTTCCAGCCCCTGCCGGCCTCCCGGGAAAGCTCACGTGTCCCCTCGGCTGCACAGCACCCGGTTCAGCGCGCGCTGCGCGCAGATCGATCATCACAGCAGCAAATCATGGAAGCGGCGCTGCTTGAAGAACGACCCCTTCACCCAGCCCACCAAGTTCTCGATCGACCCCTTCTGGTTGGCGCGCCGCGGCCAGCACACCCCGGCCGTGAACCCCAACTCCAGCACCGCGTACGCGAAGGTCGGGTTCCACTCCGTCACTTCGCCGTTCTTGGCCCATCTCAGGGCCACCGTCTTGGGACGGTCGAACACCGCGCACAGCGGCACCCCGCCGAACGCCGCGAAGTGGTCGGTCAGGGTGCGGATCAGCGTCTCGGCGACTTGGTTGGGCACCAGATCGACCACCGCCCAGCGCGACCACTCCAGCCGCGAGCAGAAGAACTGCGCGCGCCTGACGGCTGCCGTCCAGATAGGTGATCCTCACCTCGCCGAAGTCGTGCTGGGAGAACTCGCCGGGCAGCTCTGCGAAGCGCATCATCAGCCGCGTGGCGTGAGGACGCAGCTCGGCAGTCAACTCGCACAGCGCACTCTTGCTGCCCCGGTAGCCGTCCAGGCGGGCCCCGCGCAGGATCTCGACCGACTTCAGCGCGGCGCAAGTCTCCTCGTCGACCTGCTGTACCAGTTCCTGCACCAAGGCACGGAACGGCTCCACCTTGCTCGGTCGGCCGATCCTGCGTTGCACTCTCTCCTGGCTATCATCAAACGTGCTCGACCGCGGGCTCTGCCGCGATACGCCGCACGCTCCGCACCGTCACCCCGGCGATCACGGCGACCTCGATCTGGTCGTGGCCGGCCTCTACCCGCTCCGCCACGCCTATGCCACCCCCTTTGTTGGAGATTCCAGAGAGACCCTCAACTATCCACTGCCGGCCCTCGCTCACGCCTCTCCTTCCAGTTCAGACCGTCCAGAATTTCGAGAAGAATTCCGGCCAGAATTTCTGGAACCCCAAATCATTGGGCGGAAGCGGTCTTCCAGTGCGGCTTGACGTCTAGATCGAGGCTCGACCAATAGTATTTCAGGGGATCATCTTGTCCCCATGTGTCATAAATGTCGTCCCATTCCATCCAGCGCATATGTGGCTTCATCGAATACTCGTCCACCGGATCGCTCGCCGCCTGATATCGGAAGCTGGTGGCGATCCTGATCTGGTCCATTGTCTCATTGTCCCTCGCCTGATGGATGGCCATGCCGTGAAACATCAAGACGTCCCCGGTAGCCGTATGGCCCCACGCCCACTCGTTCATCAAATCCGAGTCGTCTCCCAGGCTTTCCTGACCGTCTTCCATCAACGGGCCTAAGTGTGACCTGGGAACCAGTGCGAGACCTCCACCGAGATTAGCGGGACAGTCTCCCAAAGGAATCCAGACCGTCCACGTATCGGGCGTTCCGCGGACTGGACCAAAATCCTGGTGTGGGCGTGTGGTGTGGTCCGGCCTGCCCGGAAACATCGGGTGATAGAGATGGCGGGGATGAATGAGAATGGGACTGTCTACGAGCTGACGGATGATTCGCAGCACATGCTCGCTATGCGACAGGACGTAGAGAGCGCGGATTCGCAGTAGGTCCCTGTAGTAGCTTACGAATTCTGGTTCGTAGTCGTTCTCCGAGAGGTTCGCCCCATCTCGAACTATGCCATCCATAAGATCGCTACCCTGACGGAGAAACCCATGGCGTGCCGTCACCTCTAGAGCCTCGCGACGTAATCCCAGGACATCGGCCGCTGGTATCAACTTGCGAAAGAAGAGATAGCCTCTCTCCCCCGCCGCTCTACGGAGCTCTTCCGGGTCCTCCAGCATTGGCGTGGATTCGTCGTAAACACTGATATTCTGCATTGGCCGGGACGCCATTTCGCTCTCCTGACAGCTAAGTGAAAAGTCTCGCGGGGTTATCTACGAGGAGCCGGTTGATGACCGCCTCTGACATCGTTTGATCTGTCATCATGGGCACCACGTTGGTGACGATGTGGTCGTACCCCCATCCCCCAAAGGCGTGAAGCATCGACTTCAGACAGATGTCATTAGTGATGAGTACTTGAGACTCTGACGGCGTTGGGCTCACGCACGGAGATCGCTGCAGTGCCGTCGGTCGCGAACAGATCATCCATCAGAAAGCCCGTGAAATTTGGGAATCTCTGCGTCAGCTCGATGACGTGCTCCCTTTCCTCGGAAGAGGTTTGCGCCGATGCCCCTGTTACGGACCAGACCACTCTCTCCAAGGCCCCAAAAGGGATCGCGTACTGATCGAACGGCATCCCCGCCTTCCACCGCAGGTCACCCTCATCAGACTGGAAACACCGAGATAAAGGGCGCCTTCACGGGCTGTCATACGAGAGGGTTTTCGGCAGTTTCCATCCATCGTCACGGGAGCCGGCTTCGTGCCCCCACATCCATAGCCGGCTTCGAACCGTATCGCTTGCGCACATCGGGTACTCCTCTCTCTTGGCTAACGAGCCCAGTCAGGGTCGGCCGACGCGGCTGGGGAGTCCACACCGGTTCGAACCGTGCTCGCGGCTTGCTTCAAGCTGGTTTGTTAGTGTATCGCTCGAGATTCTCCTCGAGATTCTTCTCGTTCTCGTAGACCACCGGAAACCCGTCGCCTTCCAGGATCTCCCCCGGCTTCACGGTCACGTGCTTGCCAACGGCGTGCGATCGCCCCCGAGGCATGAAAATCGTATAGCCTGGCATATAGTGAATCGCAATCGCTCGACGATGGCGCTCGCTCTCGTTCTCGGGAGAGGCGTGCCAGGTCATGCAGTGGTGAAAGGCAACGTGCCCTCTCTTCACTTGCACCGGAACCGGCCTGACCTCCACCCCTTCGGGGAGCAAGGCTTCATCGTACAGAGGCTCCAGGGCATCTCCGGTTCGCGGTCGAACCGCACCCCAACGATGGGACCCCGGCACCATCCACATGCAGCCGTTATCCACTTCGACGTCATCCAACGCCACCCACGCCCCGACGAGGTCTCCCGGCTCGATGATCGGCCACGCTAGAAAGTCTTGATGCCAGCCGACGCGACCACCGCGTGTGGCGGGTTTAGCAACAATCTGATCGTGCCAGATGCGAAGAATTGGGGTGTTGCCGCACATCCGGGCGACGGTGACGGTGATCTCCGGATTACGCGCTAGCTCGAGGAACTTCTCACTGGCCTCCCAGATATTGACAACCTGCCAAACTTCCTTCGCGGTCTGTTGTGGCTCCCCGTACTCCGCAGTTCCGTCGACGAGGTTTCGGTTCAGCACCGGATTCTTGGCAGATTTGCTCTCCACGACGAGCTGAAGCTCTGCGAGCAGCTCGTCGACCTCAGCCTCGCCGAGAACCGGAACGCGACTCACAACGAAGCCTCTCAGGTGGAACTCATCTAGTTGATCCTGGTTCAACAACACCGGTGTATTCCGTAAAGAGGTTTAGCTCGCCGAGCTATCGGTTGCGAATACCAAAGAAGGGCTCCGCCGGCTCGTCAAGTATCTGGCCCTTGATGGCAGCGAGATCTTCGGGGACCTGTGGCGGTCGAATTACCTTGCCAAGGCTCTCTCCCGGCGGCCGTCCGAAGAGTGTTTCGTAGTTGAAAAGAAAGAACCCCGGGAAGCCGGCCCGCCGCGCTTCGTCGAGGAAGGAGCAGTGGAACTCCGGAGTATCTCGGCTCCTATACACAGCGGGGGCTCGCATAGTTATCGTTCCTGGAAAGACTGGACGGTCGGTCGCGTCTCTGTGAAGAGGGAATAGTGCTTTGAGACTATCGATGCTGAACGTGTCGTAGTACATGATGAAAATCGCATCCAGAAATCTCGCGAAGCGCGACCACTCCTGAAATATCCGCAAGAGACCCGTTCTCGGAACCGGGAAAACGTACGCCCCGACTCTGACGTCGCGCGCTGCTCGCCTCGCGGTAGCCGAAAGGCGCTTTACCGCATTATGAACAGTCAGACAGCGGTACTCGATTTCGAGCTCGCCAGGCACGTCCTTCTGTGTGTAAGTATCGCAGTACTGCACGTTCTCATACTGGAGCTTCTCGCCGAACATCTCTTGATAGTTCTTCTTGCAGCTCTCGCAGAAACACCTGGCGTTGTATCGAATGAAATCAAGGACCAGGACGTCGATACTGTAACTAATGCACTGCTCCTCGACGAGCTTGTCTATGTAGTCGAGGAATTCGGGATTCGATAGACAGCCGAAGTGGCTGGGCTCGTAGTTACCGTCTGTATAGGTTATCGTAGCCCATTCGGGGTGATCCGCGAGTATCCCTCCCTTGTTGTCGAATTGGTACTCGCTCCCAGCCCAGCCGCCGGCAAGCGCGACCGGAAAGTAGCTGTGGAACTCGAGTCCGGCGGCATGGCATTTGCGCAGGGTCTCGCCGAGAAGATCGTACTCCTTGCAGTAGTCGTGGACTACTCCGATCTTGCTGGGGTAGTAGAGAACGCCGGGCGCTTTCACGCACAACTGAATGGCGTTGAAATTCGCCTGCGCGACCTCATCCACCATGACATCGACATTTTCCGGTTTGAAATCTCCGAGGAGAATGGCTTCAAACTGGTGAGAACAGATCGCCCGTAGCTCTTTCATGAAGGTAACGACGGGCACTTCCCGGAGGAAGTGCCCGCCAAGGCCCTTAGCTACCGAAGAAAGCTTTCTGCCGTTGGTAAGCGGAGTTCATGATCGTCATGAACTCCTCAACACCGGCATCCGCGATATCACTGATGAAGGTCTCCCACTCACTGTCGATGTCGAGCGTTCCGACGGTGAATTTGTCGTAGTACTCCAGCTGCAAGGTGTTTATGGCTGCCCAGAGCTCGCCGACCCTCTCGGCTTCCGCCGTGTTGAAAACCACCGGCGGATGCGGCTTCGTCGCCATCTTCAAGCTGATGTTATCGTAGGCGTGCTGCCCTTCCGGGTGGCGGGGCCGGTTGGCCGCATCGTAGGATTCCATGTAGATCGCGTCCACCACCGGCCAGACACCGTAGGAAGTCCTGACCCCGTAGGCACTTGGATTCTCGACGATGTATTCGCGCCTTCCGTTGTTGATCGCGAATGTCTCCCCTTCGACTCCCCAGGTGGTAAGCTCCGAGCCCTCAGGCGAGCTCAGGAATTCCACGACGCTCATAATGGCTTGCTTCTTCTCATCGGATATCTTGGGATTTATGCCCCACCCCGGTTGGTTGGCAAACAAGCCCGGGCCTATATAGGCTCCGACGACTCTCGGTTCCACTCCGAACGGGCCTTGCACCGGCCACGCGCCCCACATGGTGTAATCAGGATTCAGCTCCCGACCGAGGCCGTTAGCCCAGTCGATCCTTCCGAACCCTTCAATCATCGAGAAGGCCTGTCCAGCTGTCACCCTCTCTTCCCACTGCGCGTGTTGGATCGTGGCGAACTCCTGATCCAGGAGTCCTTCGTCGTAGAGCTCATGTAACTGCTCGACAACCCATCGAGCTCTATCGTCGATCGGCCCGTAGTGATACACGTCGTTCTCGAGAAAGGTGTTGTACTGCGGCTCATGCACGATTCCCGTCATGTTGATCAAGAACTGGTACAGCCATCCTCTCCACCGGGTGGTTACCGGAATCAGACCTCTTTCGTCCTTAACCTTCGTCCACAGAGCCTTCCATTCGTCGAGGGTAGTAGGTTCCGTTTCTCCCATTTCCTCGAGAAGGTCCTTGCGATAATCGACAAAGACGTAGCCCAACACCGCTTCTCCCATGTCCATTTGTGGATCCATAAGGGACGCCACGGTGTATATGTCACCCGCCTCATCGGCGTTGTAGAATCGGTTGATCGGGTCCTGGACAGCCGCGTAGTACGTCGGCGCGTACATTCTCGCGAGCTCGTTTACCGGCTCGAAGGCGCCTTGCAGCCCATACACCTGACCTTCCTTCGGATATATCTGGATGAGATCAGGAAACTCCCCGGTGGCCATCACCGTCCTGAGTCGCGCTGAATAGTCCTCTGCTGGGACTCCCTGCCACTCGAAGTCGATGCCGGTCCTCTTCTCCAACTCCTGAAACACGATCGAATCACCGACCATCGTCCACGGGTTGTTCGGGTGCTGCATCATCATGGCGGTTATCACAATCGGCTCGTCTGGTGCCGCCGCCTCCTGGGTCGCCGCCGCGAAAACGGACCCGGCCGTACCCGTTGACAACAGAAAGCCAACGATTAGCTTCCCAAGAAAGAGTTTGTTACCCTTCAATAGTCTTCTCCTTGTTGCGTTTTCGATACGCAATCCCGAGATACGACCGATTGGTTTGGCTGCAACGCGTACATGCGACTCAGCCTCGGTCGTTCCCCTATCCACGTCACCTCTCCGCTTACCCCTTCACTGACCCTACTAACACCCCCTTCACGAAGGATTTCTGAATGAATGGATACACCATCAGAATTGGTAATGTTGAGATTATGAGAGCGGTAGCCTTGTAGGAAGCTTCGACGATGTACTCCTCGTTTGCTTCCGCCAACTTGTGCTGTTCGGCCAACCCGGTCGCCGACAGGACGAGCTGACGCAACATCACGGACAAAGGCCACCTGTCGCTGTCGTTCAGATACACGAGCGGAGTGAAGAAATCGTTCCACAATCCTACCGAGGAGTAGAGGGCGATCATGGCAATGGTCGGAACCGAGAGCGGCAGGAAGATTCGAATGAGGATCTGAAGGGCCGACCCACCGTCCATGACCGCTGCCTCGGCAAGCTCATTTGGAACTCCCATGAACGCGGCTCTGAGAATTATCACATTCCAAGCAACCAGTGCATTCGGAATGACTATGGCCGAGAGGGTGTTATACATGCGAAGCCCTCTTATTACGAGAAAGGTCGGTATGAGTCCGCCGGAGAAGAACATTGTGAATACGATGAGCTTCATGAAGACGCCTCGGAACGGAAACGTCTTCTTCGACAGCGGATAGGCAGTGACGATAGAAAAGAACAGCGCGCTGGCTGTCCCGAGGGCTGTATACAGTATCGTATTACCGTAAGATCTTATGTACGAGGCATCCTTCACCAGAATCCTGTAGTTGGCAAACTGTATGTCTACTGGAAAAATGAAGACCTTGTTTGCGACCACATACGCCGGGTTGCTCAAGGACACCGCGATCATATTCAGAAACGGGTATGCACAAATGAAACCGAACAGCACCAACATCATGTAGAAGATAAACTTTATCAAGACATCGGTCGCTGAAGACTTCCCCACTCGAGTCATCGGCTTACCAGAGGCTCTCTTCGGTGTATTTGCGCGCGAGCAGGTTCGCGCAATACAGGAATGTGATATTGATCACCGATTGGAAGATGCCAATTGCGGCAGCAAAGCTGTATTTCGGTAGCCCAAAACTTCCGGCGAGACCAATCTTGTAGATATATGTGTCCAAAATCTCAGAATGGTGGAGATTAAAGCTGTTTTGATACAGAAAAGCGAGCTCGAATCCTGCGCCAAAGAGACCGCCGATGTTTAGGATGAGGAGTATGATGATGGTGGGGGTAATCCCCGGCAGCGTGACATGCCAGGCCTGTCGTAGTCTGCCAGCGCCGTCTGAGTATGCGGTTTCGTACAGCTCCAGATTTATGTTGGACAGCGCCGCCAGATAGATGATTGCGGACCAGCCAGCGGTTTTCCAGATTTCGGAAAGTGTGTAGATGGGTCTGAAGAAACCCGGTTGGACCATGAAATATATCGGCTCGATGTTGAAGAGCCCGAGAATCCTGTTGACCAGACCACTGTAAGGCGACAGGACGGTGGCCACGATACTCACGACGACGACGTTCGAGATGAAATACGGTAGGTAGCTGACGGTCTGGAACACCCGCTTGAACGTGGGCTGCTGTATCTCGTTGATGACCAGTGCCAACAGTATGGGAGCGGCAAATCCGAAAACGAGGCGATACACTCCCAGCATGAGAGTATTCCACATGAGGGTGAACACCTGGCGCAGCTCGAGGATCTTCCTGAAATGCTCCAGCCCAACCCACTCGCTCCTGAGGACGCCCTGGAAGGGGCTGTAGTCCTGAAAGGCAACGACCAAGCCGAACATCGGCGCGTAGCGAAAGACAAGCAGGTGAATGAGGCCGGGGAGAAAGATCAGCAGTAGTAATCTGTGGTCTTTGAGACGCTTGCGGAGAGACCCCTTCTGTGAGGTAACGAGCGCGCCGGCATCGATGGGTATCGTTGTCACCCCGCGTTCCGTATCACCCTCCCCGGGGGCACGTGGTTGTGTCGTGCCCCTTCCAGAAAGAGCTCACCGTTGTGGCCCTACGGTGCGACCGTACCACGGACCTGCGACTCGGGTCAACCACGCAGATCGAAGTAAGCTGACAACTGAGACAGCCGGCGCCGTGGCGGCTCATCCCGCGCCCGCGAGATAGCGTGCCACTGCTGAACCATGCGCGCCAGATCAAGGAGCGGGCGCTCGCGCGAACGACACCAACCACGACGAGAGTCGGCCGGTTCCGTCCGCCGGATCGGCTACTGGCCTTCCTTGAAGGTCTGTGACTTCGCGTACGTCACCAAGGGATCAAGCCGAGACCAGCGTCCTGTTCAAGCTCATCAGCGCCCGCTACGAACAGCGCTCGATGCTCACTCACTGCCAATTAGCCGTTCGGGCAGTGGGAGGCCATCTTCCCCAACCGTGGCATGACCGTGGCGGCCATCGACCGGCTCGTGCACCGCGCCAGCATCTTCGAGCTCAACGTCGACAGCTACCGGCGCCGCACCGCCATCGAGGACAAGCGCACACCGCGTCGTCCCTAGGCCGCCAGCACCGCAACCGACCAAGCTGATTCATCGTCCCAGGAGGACCGAGGACGGCTGACGCCCCCGCACTCGCCACCGCCATCCATCCAGACGGCTCTCGGACCGAAATCTGTGCTCCCTGCCGCTGCCGCGCAGAAAACCAGCTCCATAGCGGCCCCTCAGCGCGTTTTCTCCCCGGCGGTGGTATCAGGATACCCCCGGATCCGGCGATTCCCGACCAATCTGCGCTCTTCAGGAGGCCCGATCACCGACGGCGCGCTACGTCGTCACGGCGCCTCTCACCCCCAGCTCTCAGCAGGACTTGCAGAGTGACCTCCTACTGAGTCATCCTCCCGCCCGTTGCGACACCGGATTCTCTCATCTTGATTGTCGCTCGGTTCTCATCCTGATTGTCGCGCCACAGTTATGGACGAATTCTTCTCCACCACCGACCTGATTTGCATGCAGCGGGCACTCAGGGCGCCTGGCGAGCGCGCATGCGCACCATCTCAGGGGCGCTGGCGATGAGCGCCGGCTCCACCCCCACGCTGCCCTTCGATCCGGCCACCGTCCAATTCGATCCGCTGCTGCGCCCGCTTAACCTATCCTACGGACCGGACGCCGCCAACGTCCTGTTCCACATCGTCAACGAACGCCACCAGCGCGGCCGCCCGATGCAGTTCACCACCAACAAGCCTTTGTTTGACCGCGTGCTCGAAAACGGTCGCCTGCTCCTGCTCGACGGCCCACTATATCGCACCCGGCATCTCGATCTTTCCGCCCAAGACGCTCACGATGGCATTCACCAACCGGCCAGAATTTCCGGAAATCAGCCGGCTGAATTTCCGGAACCCACAATAATTGGCTGAAGGAGCTAAGGGAAACTCGATCTATGGCTACATCCAGGCGAGCGCTTGAGGAGATAATCCCCACTCCTCGAGAGATAGTCAGACGCGACGACAGCGCGAAGTCGTACTCGCGCGATGCCGTCTACTCCATTCATGTGTTGGGGACTGAAACAGACCAGCTCGCCTTCGCAATGAGTTACCTCAGGAGAAGTCTCAAAGAGAGATTCGGAATACACACCATCCGCTCCACCCAATCGGAGGGGCTCCAAGACCATGACATCCGGATCTGCAACGATCCGGCCTTAGTGCAGGGTGCCGTCGGAGTCGCGCTCGAGCCTGATTTCTTCGCTACCCCGAACGCTCGAGAGCAGGGCTATGCAATCGACAGCGGCGAGGGGCACCCTGTGCTGCTCTGCGCCGCCTCCGATCAAGGTTGCCTGTACGCGGTCACGACGCTACTGCAGCTGTTCACGCCTGCAGAACCCGGGGTGGCACTGGAATCGGTGCGAATCAGGGACTACCCCGAGTTCCGCCTGCGAGGGAACAAGTGGACTATATGGTGCGAGATAGCGGTCTGGTCATACGACTGGGGTGACGGCATAGAGGCTTTTCGCCAGCGCATCATCGAAAAGCTAGATATGTCGCTTCAGTACAAGATCAACATGCTCATATTCGATGGCTTCGGTTGGGATGTCGCCGTGTTCCCGGAATACGCATCACTGATGAAGGAGCTAAACCGCGAGGCGCGCCTACGCGGCATATCTCTCATGCACACCGGCCAGAGCTCCGGCTTCTGCTTCAAGCGGAACATGATCGATACCCGTATCTATCGGGGTGAGGTACTCGAAAACAGGGAACACTATCCAGACGGAGAGAAGTATCGGTGCATCGGAGAGGACATATACGCCGGTACCTGTCTTTCCAACAGGGACCTGATCGATAGGAATCTACGGAGTATCCGAGACTTCGTCCAGACAGTGGAACCGGGTTCCCTCTACGTTCATCAGCTTGATGTCTTGGATCTTCCGCAATCGATGTGGGACTCACGCTGCCCGAGATGCCGGGCACGATGGCCAAACGACAGGCTCGACGCCGAGGATGGAATGGCAGGTGCCTACGCGGAGTACTACGGTGAGGTGATTGCAGCGATACAGGAGGTACGGACACCAGGTTACGACGCCGAGACCGACTGCCTCATTATGCTCATCAGCCCAGGGTACTTGGACGCCGTCGCCGTCGACGACGAGCAATGGCAACTTGCGCTGCGGTACTGGTCGAAGGTGAGCGGCCTGATCGAGAACACGGCGAACGTATTCCTTGGCTTTCGCGAGATGTTCTTCAATCACGACGACGGCAACCGCAGGATCGCCGAGTTGAAAGCCGCAATCGAAGGCTCTGGCAACGGTCACCGTATCGGCATCATCCATTTCTACGGTGGCGACGGCTGGCAGAGCGAGCATCTGTTTCTGCCGACACCTGCGCTCAACTACGTATTCAGCGGCGCCGACATGCTGCTTACGGCCAGCGGCCACGCCTTTCAGGAGCCGCAGCAGCTGTACAATGCAGAGTTCATGTGGAGTCCCCTGCTCAGCCCGTACCGCCTCGATACGGAGCCCGAGAACTACCGGGATTTCCTCGATCTGTACGACACGAGCACGCGTGGCGATCTGAGGCCGAATCGAATCTACGGCGCTGGAGGCTTTCTCGAGCTTGCCTGCAGCAAACTCTACGGTGACGCGGCCGCAGCGGCGCTCGCGAAGGTGTTTGCACTCAGAGGAGAGTCCGGCAAGCCACCGATCCCGTACCTGAGGAGCACCGAGCTACACACGACACCCGGGCCGGATGGAGCTCTACAGCCGTGGATTGGTTTCGTCGACCGCAGGGAATCGCAGGAGCTGATCAAGGCAAAGAATACGTTGCACGAGATGCTGCGAACGACGTCGGAGGCCAGAGATATTATCGACGACGTGGCCTCCCATCAGGACCTCGAGTCTCTGCGCGATTTCATGGCGATGGGAGTCGAGTATATCGGGTATCTGGCCGCATACGTCGAAATCTACGAGAAGGTGGTGCGACCGGAGAGCATCGATCATGATTTGGAGAATGAGATCCAGAGACTATCCCAGCGAGTCGAGTCGGCGGCAGCCAAGAACGAACGATCGCGGCAGACCCCGCTAGATTACTTGGATGGGGCCCTGTCCGGAAGAAACATCATCGTGCGCTTCGTTCGAGAGAACCTCGATCTCATGTCAGAACGGATTCGGAGGAGATAACACAATGACCAGCAACAGCGTGTCAGATACGAGCTCCCTAAAACTGATCCCCACTCCGCAAAATTCCCGTTTAGTCGCCGGGAATCACAAGACCTATTCCAGAGACAGGGTCTATACCATAAGCGTCATGGAGGAAGAGACGGCGAAGCTCCGCTTTGCCGCGCGCTATCTCAAAGAACAGCTCGACGAACAGTTCGGTCTGCACTTCAACGTTCAATGGCGTCAGTTGCCGAATCAGGACGAAGACATCGTTGTCTACAGCAACCCGACCCTGCAAGAGAGCCATCTGCCGCTCGACCTCGGCGTGTTCGATCACGAGAACGCGGCCGAACAAGGATACGTAGTCCGAAGTGAGCCGGGACAGCCGGTCTGCGTCTGCGCGCAAAGCGATCAGGGGGCTCAATATGGGATCGCCACTCTCACTCAGCTGTTGTCAGCAACGGGCGGACACGCTCTGTTGCCGAATGTCCTCATCGAGGATTTCCCCCAGTACCGATACCGGGGGAATCGTTGGCTGATCAAAGTCGAGCAGACCAACTGGGGCTACGATTGGGGAGACGGCGGCGGCGCCTTTCGTGAGCGCGTTCGCGAAAAGCTGGATCTGGCCCTGTTGTGCAAGGTAAACGTCATCATTTTCGACGGGTGGGGTTGGGGACTCGATACATTCCCGGAGCTCGCCGGCTGGATGAGAGAGTTCAACCGGGAAGCGAGACTGCGCGGCATCCACCTCATGCACAGCGGGTTTGGCTCGGGAGTCGCCGGCGGGTTTCGGGACAGACCGCGCCTGTATCGCGGCCAAGTTCTCGAAAACCGGAGAGAGTATCCCGATGGCGAAATCTACCATTGCATAGCCGGCGAGCGGTACTGCGCCACGTGCCTGTCCAATGAATCGCTGATGCGGCTGAGACTCGACGACATCCGGACGTTTGTGCAGGAAGTGGAGCCCGGCGCCCTCTACATCCACCAGCAAGACGAAGGGTTGACGCCGGAAACTTGGCTGAAACGCTGCCCGGATTGTCGGAAGAAGTGGCCGAACGATGAAATGGCGGCCGCAGATGGCATGGCGGGCGCGTACGCCTACCTCTACGACCGCATGACCGAAACGGTCCAGAGTGTGCAGAACGATGGGTACTCGGGGGCAAAAGACTGTCTGATCATGCCGATAAGCCCCGGTTACCTGTCCTACGGATTGGACGACGAGGAGTGGAACATCGGGCTTCGGTATTGGTCCACGTTGAGCGGGCTCCTGAAGCGTCGTGAGAACGTCTTTCCCGGGTTCCGAGAGATCTTCATCAACCAGACGGACGACCGCCGCAGAGCTCGCCAGCTGAAAGAGGCGTTCAACACCAACGGCGAAGGGCAAACATACGGGATCATGTTCTTCTACGGAGCCGATGGCCACCACAACGACAAGCTCTTCCTGCCGGTGCCTGCGTTGAACTACATCTTCGAGGGCACAGACATGCTGCTCTCGCCGTGCGGGCACTCCTACTCGGAGCCTCTGCAGCTTCTGAACGCGGAGTATATGTGGAACCCATACTCGAGCGGATTCTTCACCATCGAAGAAAAACCGGAGGATTTTTCGAGCATCAAGAAGCTGTATTTCGAGTGTCAATACAACGAATTCCAACCGGAGGCCCTGTTCCATGATTTTCTCGGGACTGCCTGCGCGAAGCTCTACGGCAAGGCGGCGGGAGCTGTCATGCATGAGATGTTCCGTATCGAGGGCAAGAATCATGAGCCTCCCATTCCATACCTCAATAACAGCGGACTCATACGTGGAGAAATGAGGGGCGCGGAAGCCGAGGGAGGCGCCAGGGAAGGCAGCGTATTTCAGTCCTACAGCTGGCCGTCCGAAGCGCCGGAAGAGAAGCGGGCTCTTATTCGAGAAAGGATACGCGAATCTCTGGCAGCGACCGTCAAGGCATCAGAGGTACTCGAAAGAGGTCTGCAGAAGGAGCATCTCGAAGAAAAGGGCCGCGACTATATCCGGTGGTATGCCAGCTCACTAGAGGAGGGCGTTCGGTACGTCGGGTATCTCGACAGGTACATTTCCCTCGTCGACGAGGTGGATAGCGGGCAATCGCCCTCGATCGCGAATGACACCAATCTTCTCTTGGGTGAGCTAGCTGAACGGAGAGAGTACAACCGGAGGTCGAGACTGCAGCCGGTAGACTATGCCGGAGGAACGCTCTCAGGCCGAGAGGAGATCATCGACTTCGTAGAAGCGAATCTGAAGAAACTGCTCGAACAGGTTGAAGGCAAATAGGAGGCCTCCGATTGAGCCCAGCACTGCTATTCGTACCAAGACCAAAAGAGGTCGTCCCGCGATCAGGATCGTTTCTAGTGTCGGCAGACCAAGCGATCGTGATCCCCGCCCAAGAAAAGGCGGCGATGTTCCCGATCGCAAAACGAGTTCAAGGAGTCGTGGCAGAACACTGTGGAGTGCGGCTTCCCGTCGCGCTCGCAGTCGCCAACGACCGCCCGAGACGCATCGCTTTCAAGAAGAATCCCTCACTTGCCGACGATACCTATCTCCTGACCGTCGATGGCGCGAAGATCGAAATTGAATACTCCGAGCCCAACGCTGCGTTCTACGGAGTGAGTACCCTTGGCCAGATCGTTCGTCAGAGTGGAAAGCACATACCGTGTCTTGAGATCCGTGACCATCCAGATTTCGAGGTTCGGGCCGCAATGCTGGATATCAGCAGGGACAAGATACCGAAGCTCGAGACGTTGTTCGATTTCGTCGATTTCATGGCCTGCGTCAAACTGAATCAGCTTCAGCTCTACATCGAAGGGTTTCCCTTCGCCTATCCATCCTTCCCGCAGGTTTGGCAGGCCGAAAACCCGTTGACCGGCGAGGACATCATTGAGCTGGACCAGTACTGCAAAGATCGATATGTCGAGTTGGTGCCTAATCAGAACAGCTTTGGTCACATGGGTCCATGGCTTTCTCGGAGGGAGTTCGTGCACCTTGCTGAAGAAACGGAAGGCAAGGAGGCGTTCGGTAGATACTGGAAAGCCGTCCTGAATCCACTCGATTCGCGATCAATCGATTTTGTCAACACAACGTACGAGGATCTCCTGCCGAACTTCTCCTCCAACTTGTTCAATGTCGGCTGCGATGAGGTTGCTCTTGGGCAAGACAAAACGAAAGAGGTATGTGAGGAAACGGGTGCAGGCAGGGTATTCATCGACTATGTGAAGAAGATCTACGAGCTCGTCCAGCAGCATGGGAAAGAGATGATGATGTGGGGTGACGTCTTCTTCGAGCACCCCGAGGTGTTCGACGAGCTCCCAAAGGATATCGTCGTCCTGGATTGGGGCTACACCCATGACTTTCCCTATGACGATCACGGCAAGTTGCTGGCAAGCAAGAATCAGCCTTTCTACGTCTGTCCCGGAACGGGAAGCTGGAGGAGCATTACCGGCAGAACGAACAACACGCTCGAAAATCTGGTCAACGCGACCGCCAACGGGAAGAAGCACGGAGCACGGGGCTGCCTGATTACCGACTGGGGCGACCGAGGGCACTGGCAGTACCTGCCGATCAGCTACCCGGGGTTTGTCTACGGTGCCGGTCTCTCGTGGGGCGTCGAAGAAAACGAAGAGCTTGACATCGCCGCGTGTTTGGACGCGTTCGTTTTTCAGGATAAGGCCAACGTCATGGGCGCCACGATGCTGGATCTCGGGAGGTACTGTCTTCGGGAGAGCAATCCTGGGATCTTCGGCCCCAACATCTTCAGCATACTGAACGGCTTGACACCGCTGAAGGATCCGAAGTCCATCGAAGGGGTGCGGGCGAAGGATCTTCTCGTTCTCGAGGAGTATATTGTCGCGCTATCCGACAAGCTGGATTCGGCGCGAATGGGCTGCAAAGATGCGTTGCTCGTGCGCAGAGAGCTTGGCAACGCAACACGGCTGTTACTCCATGGCATCAACCTTTCGCGGCTGAAACTCTCCGCTACGGGACAGGATACCAACGTGACAGTCGCCCCGGCAGGCCTCGTGGACGACATCTCGGAGATAATGAGCACGCATGTTGTGCTGTGGCTCGAGCGGAACAAGATCGGCGGACTATCGAGAAGCATGTACCCGCTGGAGGAATGGCGAAGAAAATACGTGGAGATTGCAGATTGAGCGTGGCATCAGGGCTTTACCGGGAAGTAGACCGTGTACGGCTCGTCAATGATCTCGTGGAGCGGTTTGAATTTGATGCCTCGCTCCTGACCGTTGGTGCGATATCCTGTCAGCCATCTGCCGTGCTTCCGCTCGTTGTCAGGTAGTAACATGGCGCCGGGCTCGTCTTTGTCGCCCCGTAGCGTGTGCTCCGTCTCACAGAGCCCGGCGAGCACGACGGGACCATCCATAAAGGCGACCGTCTCAGGCTCGTCGGGAATAGCGCTCGACGTCAACCGTTTTGGCAGCTCTACGCGGACCGAGTCCGTGTGCCACGTGCGCGACAGCGAGTAGAAACGCGGCGACGGCTGTTCGACCGTCTGCCGCTCGCCGTTCAGTAGCACCGTCGGGTGATCTCGCACCCAATCCGGAACACGGAGCTTCAGGTCCATCTCGGTTGGGCCATCGCAGGTCACCGCGATGTCAATTGCCCAACGCTCCGGCCGGTGGGAGACCTCGGCTTCGGTGTCGAACTCCATAGCCAGAGTCACCTGCTTTCCGTCGACCGTGGTCCTCAATCGAGACGGAATGTACTGGGAGACGACAACTTCCTTCTCGCGGCCGTAGTAGATGTAAGCGTTATGCGCCGTGTGCGCTTGTACCAGCGTGCCGTGGCAGCACCAGAAGTCGTCGGTTGGCGTGCCCCACTTCTTTCGTCCTCCCGCTTCCAAAGGAAGGAAGTAGGAGATCATGCCGGTGTAAGGATGCTGCTGTGCGAGGATACCGTTGTAGAGGTTCCTCTCGATGTAGTCGGCGTACGTTCCATCACCTGACCACCGGAACAGGTAGTCTGCCAACCGAATCATGTTGTATACCGTGCAGTGCTCCTGAGTCGCGCTCCCGCGGCGTGCCGCGAACTCGTAGGGTGGCGTCCACACTTCTCCTGATGTCTGGCCGCCGGTGCAGAATGTGCCGCGAGATGCGACAGCGCACTCCCAGTAGCGCTCCACGATGCTCCGCCAACGCCCATCGCCGGTGACTTCATAGGCACGGGCCGCTCCGTGTATTTCGGGTATCGTCGTGTTGGCGTGCATGTTGGTGAGAACGTCCTTGGACTCCAACAACGGATCGAACAGGCGGGCGCGGGTATAGCGCTCCAACAGATCCTCGAGGTGATTGGCGCCGGTCGCACGGTAGAGGTCGGCCCACACTTCAAGCACCCCGCCGGTTTCGATGTCGAGGATGTCGTCCATCTGGTCGCGTGAGAACTGACGAGTCCAGGCATGGAACCACCTCGATGCGTTCTCCAGCACGGTCAGTGCTTCGGCGCTGGAAGCGTACCGGTAGGCGTCGAACAGCCCCATAAGCGTCTTGTGGACGACGTAGTGTGGTACCGCGGCGCGTACTCCCGAAGCGGTCCAATCCATGTACTTCTCAGGTATCGAGAAGACCCATTCTCCGCCGTTCCTTTCCTGACATGTCCCAAGCTCGGTGACTACCCGGTCGAGTTTGACTTTCAGCTCCGTATCGCCCGTCGACGCATAGACTCGTGACGCAGCCGAGAGCCAGTGCCCGAGGAAGTGCCCTCGTACCTGACACGTAGGTGTTTCCCACCCGCAGTGCGGGTCATCTTGCGGCTCTGGCGTTTTGTCTCTGAAGATGTCGATACCGGCTTCGAAAAAGTGGTTCTGGAGGAGGTTACCCGTCTTCAGGCTCTTCAAGTAGGCCAGATTCACCTCGAATCTCTTATGAAAGAGCCCGGGCTCGAGATGCACGGCGCCCGGTGCAAAGCTGCAGTATTTCTCGCTCGGACGTTGTGGCGCAGGCATATTCGGCTCAGGGACCTACGTTGAGCAGCTTCTTCGGATTGTCGGCCATGATTGCCTCTATCGTTCTGGATTCCCAGCCCCGTGTACGCATGATGGGAACGATGTTTCTGAGAATGTGCGCGTATCCCCGACCTCCGAAAGAGACGAGATCGGTCTTCAAACAGACATCCTGCGACATGACGAGCTGATCGGTATATCCCTCCGGCGATCGGCCCACGCCGATGCTCGATACCTCCACGATATTGCCCCCCTTTCTTGAATTCCAGGACTTCTCGCGTGGCAACGGTGGTGGCCCCGGTCGGTTGGACAGACCGAAGGTAGTGTAGAGTGTAATCCGTTGGTTGTCAACCTACCCCTCCCTCTCTCCCACTCTCAAACAGGTGACGGTAATGGGGGCCGGGGGCCGGAGGGGTGTCCCAGCCTGTGGATATGTGGACAAGTCCCCGCTCCATATTTCCCGGCCACCTGCCCGTCGTGCTCGCAACTGGCCGCTGTTCCGGCTCTCCGACGCCACTACGCCACCTGCTCTTCAAGCGCCCCATCACTCGCTGCGCCTCGAAGCCGCCCTTCAGCTCACGCAGGTACACAGCCTCGTACTTCAGGGAGCGCCACAGCCTTCGATGAACACGTGGTCCAGACAGCGCCCACGGCCATCCATCGAGCACCGTATCCCGCTCGCTTCCAGCATCCCGGTGAAGACCACGCTGGTGAACTGGCTGCCTTGATCGGTGTTGAAGATCTGTCGCTAGTACACCGTCGAGCGGCTCACGGCGAGCAGTCGGCACTGCCGGACCACACTCAGACTCCGGTGTTCGCGGTCGATCATCGCAAGCCGCCCGGCCCGGCTCAAGCTCCCGTGCCCGCGCGGTAAAATGGCGCTCCACGGTCAATTCGCACACTGCGCTGTGAATCGGCGTCGTTTTGTCGCCACTCCTTCGGCCCTCCTCATGGCCCGGAATCCACCTTGTCATCCTGCCCGAATTTTTGGGACCACCTCAGAGATCGAGATCGTCCAGCAAGGAATTGTCGCTGATGACATAGGGGTTGCGCCTCAGGTGGCCAACATTCCGCATGCTGACCCTAGAGTCGAACAGCGCACTCTCCACTGGATCGATTGGCCTCTTGCATGCCCAACGTAGATAGAGAAACAGATGCTCATGAGGCAGTGTAATCCCGACATTCTCCGGATCGCTTTCGCCGACTACGGTGATGATCGCCATGATTCACACTCCGTTGACAAGTTCTAATACACTGACTACAATCGATAACCATGGGAGACCCTCGCGGCATCCGAAGAGATGAGTTGGATGCGCTCTTGCGGGGGATGCGCCCAGATGATCCCTCTTACCTTGTGAATCGTTGGCCACTCGTATTCCAACACAAAAACGCCAATAACATCCGCGTCATAGAAGAAAACGGAGAGATAATCTCACGTGCCAGCATCATGCTATCCGAAGTCGCCTTCTGGGGATGTCGGATGACAGTGGGTGGGGTTGGCTTCGTACATACGCGCGCGGACCGTAGGGAACGAGGCTACGCCAATAGGATTATCGTCGACTGCATGCGTCGGATAGAAGAGTTGGGTGGCGATCTTATGCAGGTTTCTGGCGACCTTGGATTGTACCGACGACTCGGTTGTAGGAAGGCAGGGAGGGTACACTACTGCAGGTTCGCCAAGCATACTCTAGAGACAGGAGCCAATGTCGAGGTAGGGCCGCTCACCCCTGAGCACCTCGACGCGCTTGCGGAGATTCACGAGATGGAGCCGATCCGGATCCGACGTCCATTTCTCGAATTCTGTACGCTGTTCCTCCATCCGTTCGCCGGGCAAGTATTCACGATTTCCAGCGGAGGACGGCCGGTGGCGTACGTCGTCGTGGCGTGCAACGAGTTCATAGCAATCCCGCTCCACCAGCAGATGAGCGGACGGGGACAGATCATCGAGTACGGTGGCAACCGCAGAGCAATACTCAGCGCCATTCCGCATCTCCTAACCCTAACCGATCTGCGCGAGATGTACTGCTACATCCCGTTTCATGATACAGCGTTCCTGCATCTCCTCGAAGAAAGAAGGATTCCAGTCAGATGGAGTCCCTCGTCCATGGGAACTTACAAGATATTGAACTTGCCGCGCCTCATGCACGGACTACGGCCACATCTGGAGTCCCGGTTGCGCGGAGAAGAGATCGAGCTTCTTGTCGTGGACCAGGTCCACGGTGATACCCGCGGGAACGACCAGTTCACTTTCCGATACGGAGAACAAGAAGTGGTCACGAATCAGGCCGAACACATCGTGTTTGGCTTGGGGGAAGAATCCCAACCCTCGACTCAGGGTGAAGAGCTTGCCAGCGTGCTTCGCCGAGTTTTCCCGCTTCCGCTGATTTGGCATGGCCTGAACCTGGTGTAGGACGCGTCCGACGATCTGGTTAGCCTTCGCGGCACTGCTTCGCACGTCAGCGGGCCATATTGGCGTGCGGTTTTGACGTTCGACGGAGGCGCGTACCGCGGTGCGTCAGCGAAGGAATCACAGGCGCGCCGGCGTCGAAAACAGGCTGCGGACGGGATGCGAGGCGTAGTCCTCGACCACGCGGGTGGGCCGGACACTCCGAGACAGCATCAAGGAGGATGTGCTTTCGACGTACCAGGAAGAGAACGAGGAGGGTCTGCCGGAGCCACGCGAGCCTCGGGCGGCGGATCGTCTTGGGGAGCTGACCGAGCGCCGCCACTCTTTCGCCCCCGCTTCACTCCCACCTCGATTGGTTCCACGTCACCTTTCCCCGCATGCACGCGGGCGAGCGTCAGGGACTCCGCGCCCGCCTGGTCTATGCGCGCTAGTCGGGGCCCGGCGCTTGTCGCGCCGAGTAGGAGCGCTGGCTCGGGTGACGGGACGATCTCTTCGGCCGAGGAAGGGTGCCTTCCGGTTCAGAGCGTCGTGGCGGGGTAAATGGACGCGGCGGAAGTCGCGCTGGCGATGCGCCAGCGGCCCTCCAGATCACAGGCTTCGTAAAACAGCCGGAAGCGGCCGTCGGCCAGGTCGATCACGCAGGGCTCGGACGCCTTGGCGGTATCCCAGCGCCCACCGTTGTCGAGGCAAATGCCCGCGTCTTTGCGCCAATCGAGCCCATCGCGCGAAAATGCGCTGAAGATTCTGCCGTGATATTTCGATCCCGCCGGAACCTCCGGGGCTGCGACCCACCCGGCATAATACATCCGGTATCCCCCGTGGCTCAGACGCAACACTTCCGGCGCATAGACGGAAGATGACTCCAGCTCGCTTTCCTGCGCGACGCGGACGCCCGGCTCCAACTCGAAGTGCAGGCCGTCACCGGACACCGCACTTACGATATTGCGCCCGTTGAAAGCCCCTGGCGGCGGGGTGGTATCGGGAAAGGGCGAAGCGCTGGCATAGAGGCGATAGCGGGATGGTTGGCCGTCTCGACCTGGGTCGAGATAAAGGCATCTCGGGGCGCCATACGAGGTGTGCTCGCCGCCCAGACGAACGCCTTGTTCGCGTTCCCACGCGAGTCCGTCATCCGAGAGAGCGCTGATGATGGCACTGCGGACCGCACCTCCCGCCTGTTCGGTCCGCCCCTCCACATACATCCGATAGCCGCCGCCCCGCAAGGGAATCACCTCGGGACTCCAGATATAGTGCGCCGCCCCGTCACCGCCGGCATCCAGCCGCACACCCGGCTCCTTCTGCCACCGCTCGGCGTCGGCGGAAAAAGAGCTCAAGATATACCCTTTCGAGTCGGGATTCGGGCGTTCCGGCCCAAAGCCGTGATAATACATCCGGTATCCCCCGCCCACCTTTATCACGTTCGGGGTAAGGACCCGCTCGGCGTCGAGCGGACCATCCGAGTCGACCGCGACTTCGGCATCCTTGATCCACCCGGTACCGGGATCTGCCATCTGGTAATGGACAGCTCTGGTCATGTCGTAGCCGGCCATCGCTCCGTACCTCCTCAGGAGACCTGACGGGCGGTCACGCGCCCGGGTCGCCGAAGACCTCCCGCACCGTCTGCTGCACGGCCGCGCGTGCCGCGCGTTCCAGCGACGGGCGCGGATGGCCCAGCCTCGCGTTCGGCACCAGGCCGTGCAGCTCCATCGCCACTTTCACGCTCTCCAGCCAGCCATGCTTGACGGCCACCGGCAGCCAGCGGTCCTCGTATCGCACCACCATCGCCCAGGCCGCGTCCGTCTCGCCGGCCTGAAGGTGCCCGTAGAACCGCAACGCCAAGTCGGGGCGGAACGGCGCCACCGTGCACAGGTAGGCGGCGCCGCCCAGCGGATGGCCCAGCATGAAGTTGCGCATCTGGCCGCCCGAGATCACCGCGAAGCTCTGGTCGGCGGTCGCGCGCAGCAGGTCGTAGTACGCGTAGAACGGATCCCCGTCGTTCTTGATCCCGACCACCTCGTCGCGGGCGGCCAGCTCGCGCACGGTGGCGACAGGATACGGGTCGGGCCACGCGCCCCACACCAGCACGGGGATGCCGGCAGCGCCGTGGATGGCATCGAAGTAGCCGACCAGCACCTCACGCTCCTGGCCCAGCCACGGGTTGATCTGAACCTTGACCGCGTCGGCCCCGACGGCGTCGGCATGCCGCAGGAACTCCCGGCACTCGCCGATGCTCCAGTAGCCGGTGGAGGTCACGAACAGCGCGCGGCCGTCCACGGTGCGCGCGAACAGCTCGGTGAGCTTCCAGATCTCCACGGCCGACAGGACCGAGAATTCGCTGCTGCCGTAGGTCAGAAGGATGACGGGCACCCGCTGCTCGCAGAGCCAGTCGACGTAGCGGCGCATCGCCTCGTAGTCGACCGAGTGGTCGTCGGCGAAGCAGATGTTGACCGGGACCACCGGCCCCTTCAGCCGGTCGACGACCTCTGTGGCGCGGCT
This sequence comes from Spirochaetia bacterium, assembly GCA_963662775.1. GTDB lineage: Bacteria > Spirochaetota > Spirochaetia > SZUA-6 > Bin103 > CATQHW01. The sequence continues at coordinate 4,773,574 of OY759747.1, read as the reverse complement.
CACGACTGCTCCTCCCCGGAGGCGTCGGCGGCCCGGTAGTGGAACAGCATGCGCACCTCCTCCTCGATTTCCCACGTGCAGCGGCTGCCGGCCCGGATCAGGATCGCCTGCCCGGCGCGGTAGGTGGCGCTGCGGCCGTCCTGGTCGGTGACGCGGGCGCGCCCGGAGATCAGGTAGATCGCCTCGTCACCGGCATACCGCGACCAGAACGAGCCTTCGGTGCAGGTCCAGACGGCGATCCACGTACTGTCGTCGTCAGCACGGTACAGGTCCCGCGACGCCATGCGCGGCGGTCCGCTCAGGATCTGCTCGGCCGCCATCGGCCATGGCTCCAGGTCTTCGGTCATCACGTCGAGCACAGGAATCGGCTCTCCCATGGCGCCCATTGTCCACGGCGCCGTGCCGGACCACAACGGATCCGGTTCCGGTTGGCGCTTTCTGTGACCGGCTTCGGAGTTGCGCCGTCGATTGTCCGAGCTGGAAGCCGGGACGACGGCCGAAGAGCGGGTCCGGGCCTCACTGCTGGAGCGGCTCCCGACGGGCGCCGGGTCGATGGGGGCCGTCGCTCATGACCTGGCGCTGAGCACGCGGACGCTGCAACGGCGACTCAGGGATGAAGGGACCACCTTTCAAGGGGTTCTGAACTACACCCGGGAGTCGCTGGCGCTCCACTACCTCGCGGAGTCGGACATGCCGGCCGGGGAGATCGCGTTTCTACTCGGCTACGAGGACACCCGCTCCTTCTACCGGGCTTTCCGCGCTTGGACCGGCAAGACCCCGGAACTCGCGCGCGGCGCCTCCGGCTATCCGTAGTCCTCCCCCAAGCCGCGTCTGCGGTTCACGAACTTCGACCTCACGGATCGTGACGATCAACAGAACGACCTTTTCGGCGCGCACCTCCAGGCACTCCCTGAATTTCTGCTATAACGCATGTCCGGATGGTGCCGTTTGTCGTTCGGTGGCTGCAGCACGGATGGCAGCTCCTGAGCGAATCGGTGACCGGCCGGCGGCTCTCCTTCGTGTTGCTGCTGACCACGCTGGGGGCGCACCTCGTATGCGTTTCCTGGGTCGCCACGGGCGGCGTGGCCGAGGCTGCGCGCCTCCAGCTCTACCTGCCGCTGGGCGCATCCGCCGTGCTGGCGGTCGCCATGTTCGCGATGCGCCGCGCCGCGCGGGTGCGGGCGATCACCATCGCCCGAGCCGCGGCGGTCCTGATCTCGATCGCGCTGCTGGACGGGCCGCCGGTGTTCGTCCCCGCGCTGCTCGCGGCGCCGCTCTTGATCGAGCCGGTGCTGTACGACGACGACCGCGTCGGCATGGCGCTGTCCGCCGCGTTCTTCGCCGCCGCGCTGGCCGTACTGGCCACGCGCGCGCCGGCCGGGCCGCCGGAGCCCGTGCACTACCTGGCGACATTCGCGCTGGTCACCGGCCTGCCCGCCGGACTGGGCTGGGTGGCGGCCTTCCATCGCGAGCGGGTGGTCGAGCTCACCGCGCGCGTGCGCAGCCTGGACTCCACCATCGGCCGCCTTGCCCGCGCGAACCGGGAGTTCCAGGCATACGCCGGCACGGTCAAGTCGGAGAGCGCCGCCGAGGAGCGCAGCCGGATCACGCGCGAGCTGCACGACACCGTCGGGTACGCCCTGACCAACGTCATCGTCATGATGGACGCCGCGAAGGCGCGGGCGCGCGAGGAGCCGGCGTCCCTGGACTCGCTCCTGGACGACGTTCGCGCGCAGAGCGAGCTGGCGCTGAACGACACGCGGCAGATCCTGCACCTGCTGCGGTCCGTCGAGCAGTTCGAGCGCACGGGGATCGACGCGATCTTCCAGCTCACGCGCGCGTTCGAGGATGCGATGGGTCTGTCGGTCGAGCTGCACGTGGGCAACGTGCCGCCCACGCTCGGCCCGCGCATCGACTCGGTGCTGTTCCGCCTGGTCCAGGAGGGCCTGACCAACGCGTTCCGGCACGGCAACGCTTCCCGCGTACGGATTACCATGTGGCGGGCGTCCGAAGAGATCCGGGTGAGCGTGTGGGACAACGGCAGCGGCTTGCCGGCGGACGGAACGGTCCAGGACGGCATCGGCATGTCCGGCATGCGGGAGCGGTTCGCCGAGCTCGGCGGTGAGATCACGGCCCGGAACGTGCCGGACGGGTTCCAGCTCTCGGGCACGATACCGTACGCGATAGGAGACATCATTGGACCGGATCAAGGTTCTGATAGCCGATGACCAGAAGCTGTTCGCGCACGGTATCGAGATTATCCTGCGCACCTACGGAAAGGACGGGATCACGGTCGCCGGGATCGCCGAGAACGGCAGCCAGGCGGTCCGCATGGCCGAGCGCCTGCGCCCGGACGTCATCCTCATGGACGTCCGCATGCCGGTGATGGACGGCACGGAGGCCACGCGGACCATCCACCGGCAGCACCCGGACATCAAGATTCTGGTCCTTACCACCTTCGATGACGACGACTACGTGTTCAGCGCCCTGGACGCCGGCGCGATCGGCTACGTGCTCAAGAACGTCAAGCCCGATCAGCTCGTGACCGCGATTCGCGCCGTCCACGCCGGCGACTACTTCGTGTCGCCGGCGGTGGGCTACAAGCTGGTCCAGCGCGCCCAGGAAGGCGTGCAGGTGGGCAGGCGGGATGCGGCCCAGTACCAGGGGGAGCTGAACTTCATCCAGTCGAAGTTCGAGCGTCTGACGCGCCGCGAGGCGGAGATCCTGCACCTGCTGCTGCGCGACTTCGACAACCGGGAGATCGCCGAACGCCTGTTCATCGCCGAGCAGACGGTCCGCAACCACGTCAGCGTCATCTACACCAAGCTGGGCGTCGGCGACCGCACCCACGCCAAGCGCGCGGCCAAGGCCGCCCTGCAGGCCCCATAGTACTCCCGTACTACGGCCGCGACAACGTGACCGGCGTACCATGGCCGTTCACGGGGCGGCGCCTATGATCGGATGCCGTGGCGGTCATGCTCACGACCAAGAAGGACGGAGCGCTCCCCGCCCAGGGCCGCATGACGCAGACGGCGCGGACCGCCGGGCTCGGCGCCCGGCTGGAGCGCTACAAGTACTTCTACATCCTGCTGCTGCCGGCGGTCCTGTTCTACTTCATCTTCAACTACGTCCCCATGTACGGGATCGTGCTGGCCTTCAAGCACTACCGATTCAACACGCCGAGCGCGCTCGGCGACCTGCCGCTGCTCAGCTACGTCGGTCAGTTCATGAACATGAAGTGGGTCGGGCTGCAGTGGTTCGAGATGCTGTGGGGAAGACCCGACTTCTGGCGTGCCTTCAGAAACACGCTGCTGATCAGCTTCTACCGCATCCTGTTCGGATTCCCCGCGCCCATCATCCTGGCGCTGCTGATGAACGAGGTGCGGCGCACGGGCGTCAAGCGCGTGTATCAGACCGTCTATACCTTTCCCCACTTTCTCTCCTGGGTGCTGGTCGCAGGCGTCATGCTCGGGATACTCAGCACGAACGGCGCCCTCAACCAGTTGATCGCCACGCTCGGCGGCTCGAAGAGCCAGTTCCTGACCGACACCTCCCTGTTCCGGGGCCTGCTGGTGAGTACGGAGATCTGGAAGAGCGTCGGCTGGGGATCGATCATCTTCCTGGCGGCGATCGCCGGCATCGATCCCCAGCTCTACGAGGCGGCGACCATCGACGGGGCCGGCCGCTGGAAGAGCATGCTGCACATCACGTGGCCGGGAATCACGACAACGGCCGTCATCCTGCTCATCCTGCAGGTCGGCAACATCCTCAACGCCGGCTTCGACCAGATCCTGAACATGATGAACCCGGCCGTGTACGAGGTCGCCGACATCATCGACACCTACGTGTTCCGAATGTCGTTCTGGGACTCCAAGAACTTCGGCTTCACGACCGCCGTCGGCCTGTTCAAGTCGGTCATCAACTTCGTGCTGCTGCTGGCCGCCAACTGGGGAGCCAGGCTGCTCGGCCAGCAGGGACTGTTCTAGGAGGCCGGGGCCCATGTCGGACCGACTGCTCGGCGGCGATCGCCAACCCCTTGCCGGCTCGTACCGGGAGCGAAGAAGGGAACATGCCCGGACGCGCCGCATCGGCGACAGGGTGGCCGACGCCGTCATTCACGGCGTGCTCCTGCTGATCCTGGTGCTCACGGTCGTGCCTTTCTACTACATGCTGGTGGTCTCGTTCGCGCGCTACCAGGACGTGGCCGGCGGCGCCTTCTACCTGATTCCCAAGCATATCGACCTGGCATCCTACGCGCTGATCTTCGCGGACGACACGATACCGCGCGCATTCCTGGTCAGCACCGTGGTCACCGTCGTCGGCACCGCGGTGAGCATGCTGGTCACCACCTCGGCCGCCTACGCGCTGTCCAAGAAGGGCCTGCCGGGGCGCAACGCCATCTTCACGTACATCATCATCACCATGTTCTTCTCGGGGGGGCTCATCCCCCTCTACCTGGTGATGCTGGACCTCGGGTTCATCGACAGCTACCTGGTGATGATCATCCCGCTGGCCGTCAACACGTTCTTTCTCATCCTCATGAAGAACTATTTCCTTACCATCCCCGAGTCCCTGGAGGAGTCGGCGAGAATCGACGGCGCCAACGACATCCTCATCATGTTCCGGATCGTGATCCCGATCGCCGCTCCGATCATGGCGACGATTTCGCTCTTCTACGCGGTCAACTTCTGGAACGACTGGTGGTTCCCGATGCTCTTCCTGCAGGATCCCGACAAGTATCCGCTGCAGCTCCTGCTGCGCAAGATCGTCATCGAGCAGGAGATGGCGAACCAGCTTGCGGCGCGGGCGTCGGCGATGTTCGGCACGCATCACTACCGGCTGTCCGTACAGATGGCCACGGTCGCTATCGCGACGCTGCCTATCCTCCTCGTGTATCCCTTCGTGCAGAAATATTTCGCCAGAGGCATCATTATCGGTGCGATAAAGGCATGACAACGGACCTTATTTGGGCGTATGCCCGAAAAATTCAAGGCAGGAGGCTACGATGAGAAGACTCATCAAGACGCTGGCGATCGTATTCGTCCAGTTGCTGCTCGTCGCGACACTCGGCGTCGCGGACCGTATCGAGGTATCCCTGGGAAGCATCAATATCGGTGCGGCGTTCCCGGAGGGAGTCGAGGATCCGATGCGCGACTGGATCGAGGAGCGGTTCGACATCACCCTCACCCCGAAGGACTACAACTGGGGGGACATGGAGACCAAGATCAGCACTTGGGCGGCTTCGTCGACCCTTCCGGACGTGTTCTTCATGGCCCACATCGGCACCGGCCGGTACTTCCAGTGGATCGAGGACGGCGTCGTCCGGGCGCTGCCGGAGGACCTCTCGGCCTGGCCGGACCTGGAGTGGACGATCGACAACACCGGCGTGCGGGAGTACGACGTGGACGGCCGCACGTACGCACTGCCGCGGGGCGGCGCGAAGGTCCTGCCTTCCAGCCACCCGGAGCTGGCCACCTCCAACCTGTCCTGGGGCGGCCGCACCCTGTTCGTGCGCAAGGACTGGATGGAGAAGCTCGGCATCGACGATCCGCAGACGGCCGAGGAGTTCATCGAGATGTGCGTGCGGTTCTCCACCGACGATCCGGACGGCAACGGCGAGGACGACACCATGGGCTTCAGCCTGCGGGCGCTCTGGCCCTTCTACAGCCAGAGCTTCGGCTACGGTTACACCGACGGAAGCTGGGTCAAGGTCGGCGACGAGTATCACCTGGGCACGACGACCCGGGCGGCGTTCGAGCTGTTCAGCTTCCTGCGCGAGCTCTACCAGCGCGGCGGCCTGGATCCCGACTTCATCCTGAACACCGGCGGCTGGGACTCGGCCGATCTGTTCGCCACCGACAAGGCGGGACTGACCAACTTCCAGTCCGTGCCCGTGCACTACAACGGCTTCATGGAGCGCTGGAAGCAGTTCAATCCGGACCGGAACTTCTTCGATCACGTGAAGGTGCTGCGCCCGTTCCTGGTCGACGGCTACGACGTCCACGCCATCGGCCGCGCCGGAGAGACCGGTTTCTGGTCGGAGAGCTTCATCGCCGGCACCGTCGACGACGAAAAGCTGAGCCGCATCCTGGACCTCTACAACTGGATGTACAGCCCGGAAGGCACCATGACGGTCATGTTCGGCCATGAGGGGCAGGACTACCGCATGGACGGCGCCGACATCGTGCTGCTGAAGACCGACGCTGACGGCAACCCGCAGGTCGCGAGCGATCTCTATCCGATCATGAGCGCGGCCGGCGGCTTCTCCTACCTGGTCAACTGGCCGGAGGACAATGTCCAGTACGTCAATCCCAAGATTCCGGCGGAAGTCCGGGCGGCCTCCATCGCCGAGATCGAGTGGTTCCACTCGGTCGGCGGCAAGGACACGCCGGCGATTCCCGCCGTGCAGGCGATCGACGTACCCGAGAAGCAGAACCTGACCATCGACGTCGGCGCCTCCTGGGCCCGGTTCATCATCGATGACTCCGGCAAGTCCAACGAGGAGCTGTACCAGGACATGATCGACGAGTGGAACGCCAACGGCTACGCGGACGCCGTGGCGGCGATCACCGCGAAGGCAAGGGAGATGGGCCTGTAGGCCCACGCACGCCACCAACCCTTGCGGTTTCGGCCGTGCCATCACAGAGTGGTGGCACGGCCTCTTTCTGACCCGTGAACGCCATCATCCCCGTCCCCGCGTCCGCACGCGCGTGCGAAGGAACCCTCAGGCTCGCAGGCCGGGTGACGATCGCCGTGCCCGCGGGCCGGAGCGACCTCAGGGCGGCGGCCGAACTGTTCGTCCAATCGGCGCAGCCGCTCACGCAGATCGCGCTTCGCGTCACATCTTCAGACGGCGGACAGATCATCCTGAAGGAATCCAGCGGCACCGCGGTGGAGGCGTACGACCTGGGCGTCTCCGCGAGCGGGGTCGAGATCGCCGCGTCGCACCCCACGGGATTCCTGTACGGCCTGCAGAGCCTGGCGCACCTGCTGCCGCTGCACGCCGAGGCCGTGGAGCTGCCGTGCCTGCACATCCGGGACCGGCCCCGGTTCCCCTGGCGCGGGGTGCTGCTGGACAGCGCCCGGCACTTCTTCACCAAGCAGGAGGTCTGCACGCTCCTGGATACGCTCGCGCGCTACAAGCTGAACCGCCTGCACTGGCACCTCGTCGACGACCAGGGCTGGAGGCTGGAGATCACCAAGTACCCGGAGCTTGCGAGCCCGCAATCCTATTCGCAGCGCGACGTGCGGGAGATCGTCGCGTACGCCGGCGCGCGCGGAATCACCGTGGTGCCGGAGATCGAGATGCCCGGCCACTCTGCGGCGATTCTGAAAGCCATGCCGGAACTGAGCTGCGACCCGTCGGCCGGCGCCAACGTGTACTGCGCCGGCAACGACCGGACGTTCGCCGTGATCGAGGACATCCTCGCCGAGACCTTCGCGCTGTTCCCGTCCGAGTTCGTCCACGTTGGTGGGGACGAGGCCGACAAGACAAGCTGGACACACTGCGCCGCGTGCCGGGAACGGATGCGGCGCGAGGGGCTGGCCGGCGTCGAGGAGCTGCAGAGCTTCTTCATCCGGCGGGTGGAGACCATCTTCGGCAGGCACGGCCGGCGGCTGCTCGGCTGGGACGAGATCATGGACGGCGGACTGGCTCCCTCAGCGGCGGTGATGTACTGGCGCAGCGAGGAAGGAGACGCAGCCCTCAGCGGCCGGGTCCGGGAGGCGGCCGAACGGGGCCACCAGATCGTGATGACCCCGCAGACCTGCTGCTACCTCGACTACCACCAGGACGCCAACTGGTTCAACGAGCCGGCGGGCTGGATCGGCACCGTCGCGCTGCGCACGGCCTACTCCCTTGATCCGATCCCCCAGGGCCTGGCCGCCGAGCATCACGCCAACATCCTCGGCGCGCAGGGAAACCTGTGGTGCGACCGCATCGCCTCGTTCGAGACCGCCGGCTACCAGCTCTTTCCCCGCGCGCTCGCGCTGGCCGAGGTCGCCTGGTCACCACGGGAGGCGCGTGACTACCGTTCTCTCGCGAAGCGAATTTTGTTCCACCTTCCCCGACTCGCGGCGTTGCACGTGAACGCGCGCTACCCGGACGGCATCGAATTCGGCTACCGGGACCGCATGCTGACGATCGAGCCCGAGCTGCCGGGTGCCCGCGTCCACTTCACCCTGAACGGGTCCAACCCCTCGGCCGAGGACGCGGTCCATACCGGACCCGTCCCGCTTCCCGGTCCCACGCCGGTGCGCGCCGCGATCGTTCGCGACGACGGCACGCTGGGACGGCCCAAGACGTTCCTGGCGTGCGACCTGCTCGACAGCAGGCGGATCACCGTCACCGCGTCGACCGGGTGCCATCCGGACCATCCGGCGGCGACGGTGCTCGACGGCACCAACTGGACCTTCTGGCTCACTTCCGCCGAGCACCCCCCGGTTCCGCATGAGATCTCCTTCGCCCTGGAGGGCGAGGAGGAGATCGCCGGCTTCGTCTACGAGCCGCGCACCGACGGACCCCTCGACGGCAACCTCCTTCTCTGCGAGCTCCGCGTCGCAGGCGGCGCCGGCCCAGCCGTGGCGGCACGCGGTTCGTTCACCGGGCGGCGCGAACCGCAGCACCTGTTCCTCGAGCGGCCGGCCCGCGGCCGGACCGTGACCCTGCGCATCCTGGACGCGGTCGGCGGCATCACGGCCATGTCCGGGTTCAAGCTCTTCCGGCCCTGAACGGCCTCGTCCGCTGACGGGCGCCCGTCCGCCATCCGTGGCCATCCGGTACAATCGGCCCATGTCCTTCAAGTACAGCCTGCAGTGCGACACCCTTCAGTGGGTCGGATACCACGTGCTCGAAGAGCCCGAGGTGGTGCTGGCAGCGGCCAGGGAGGCGGGCTACGACGGCGTCGACCTGCCCGGCAACCCGCAGGCGGTCGATGCCCGCGAGTGGCGCAAGCGGGCCGAGGACCACGGCCTGGCGGTGCCGGAAGTCCTCGCCGCCTGGGGCTACTACCACGCCGGCGAGGAGCGCAACCTGGCCAGCACCGACCCCGCCACGCGCGCCTACGCCGTGCAGTACGCCAAGGACGTCGTCGATCTGGCCGCGGACCTGGGCGCCAGCTTCACGGAGCTGTGCGCGGCGCAGCCGGCGGTCCCGCAACTCCCCTTCCCGATCGAGCCGGTGGCGGAGTTGCGCGACAACTTCCGGCAGTCGATCCGGGAGATCTGCGCGCACGCCGCGCCGCGCGGCATCACCATCCTGCTGGAGCCGCTGAACACCTACGAGGGGCTCCCGGAGGTGCTGACCACCCTGTACGAGGCGGTCAACTACGTCGACGAGCTGGGGCTCGACAACCTCGGCGTGCAGCCGGACGTGTACCACATGAACGTCGAGGAGGGCTCGATCCCGGACGCGCTGCGCTACGCGGGCACGCGCATCAGGCACTTCCACCTCAACGAGACCAACCACTGCCAGCACGGCACCGGCCACGGCGACTACCAGGAGATCTTCAGGATCCTCAAGGGGATCGGGTACGACGGCTACCTGTGCACGTACATGCCCAAGACCACGCAGGCGATCCTGCAGGGCGGTGCGGCCAATCCCGACCGGCCGGACCTGGCCGAGGTGCTGGACGGCCTGCTCGGCTTCCTGAAGGAGACCGAGCGCACCGTCGACCAGTCGCGCGGCTTCTACGAGGCCGGCGGTTTCCGGAGCTGACCGACCGATGAGCCTCGACGCCCGGCTCGCGGAGCTGGCCGAGCGGGGCTACACCATCGTGCCCGGCGCGCTGTCGACCGCGGAGGTCGCCGCCACGCGCCGCGCCGTCCGCGAGCTGCTCGACGCCGAGGAGCCGGTGGCGCGCTCCACGGGCACGCAGACCGACAACCTGCGCAACGCCCACGCCATCGTCGGCAAGCACCCGCACTTCCACGAGTTCTATCTCAACCCGCAGGTGATGGACATCGTGCGGGCCGTGCTCGGCGACGGCGCGCTGCTGTACGATGGCAACATCCGCGTTCCCATGCCGACCGGCCGGCGGGACGCCGCCAAGGGGTTCCAGGTGCACGTCGACCGCGAGGACTACACGGTGCTGCCGTTCGCCGGCGGCACGCACTACCCGATGGCGCTGAACGTGGTCTGGTGCCTGGTGAACTTCGACCGCCGCAACGGCGCCACCCTGCTCTGGCCCGGCTCGCACCGGTCGTGCGCAGTGCCGGACCCCGACCTGGACCCGAGCGGTGCCGTGCAGGTCGAGGCACGCGCCGGGTGCGCGATCGTCTGGGACGCCGCGCTCTGGCACCAGGGCGGCATCAACCGCGGCGACGAGCCGCGCTGGACGGTGATCGGCTACTACCTGCGGCCGTGGCTGCGCGGCAAGACCGACAGCATCCGCATGCTGCCCCCGGCGGCCGTCGAGCGCATGTCCGACGCCGCGAAACGGCTGGTGGGCATCACCTCGGCCGCGCCCGACTATTCGGAGGTCAAGGCGCTCGACGACCGGCAGCTCGCCGAGTTGACCCTGGAGCAGCGCACGGTCCTGGGTTTTCCGGTGTACTGAGCGCACCCGCCGGGTTGACCGCGGCCATCGTCAGCCCTTCAATTCAGAAGCCATGGGTACCGCGCGCGGCTACTCCGAATCCGAGCTCAGAGCCATGGCTCAGGACGTCGAGTCCGACCTGGTCGTCGGAGTCGATGACGCGGGCAGGCCCACCGGTCTGCCGATCACGGATGCACTGCTGCCGGCGACCCAGCGGGCGTAGTCGTAAGAAATCGATCACGCACCTTCGTCCATCGTCGATCGGCCCGCGCGTGTCCAGATTGGCGATCGCCCGCCGCCGTGGCCGTCGATGGCGGCCGGCTACAGACCGGCGAAGGGATTCACGACCCGCAGGCCATCGTAGTCCTGCCCGGCGCTCATGTCCTCGGAGTACACCACATCGCAACCAGCGGCGCGAGCCGCGGCAACGATCGCCCCGTCCCAATAGGACAGACCGAAGCGTTGACTGACTGATACACCGGATCGAAACAGGTCTACGGTAAGCACCTGCACCCGCAGCAGCAGGATCGGATCGAGAAACCGCATCGCGTCTGCATGCGACAACCTGCCTTTCCGGGTGGGACGGGTTGCCAGATGATAGAACTCCTGGAGGACCTGCACCGACACGGCAAGATCGGGCTCGGCCAGGAGCGCCCGGGCTCGGGTGCGCTTTTGGGACTCCTCCGGCTCCCGGCTTGCCGCATACAGCAGCACGTTGGTGTCCACGAATCGCATCACCCGAACCCGGTGTCGAGCATCGTGCATCGAGTCATGCGTTGTTCCGTTCAGAATCGGCTTCGGCTCGCGCGGCAACGCGATCGTACAGCGCTTCCCTGGGCAGGTTCTCCGTCGTTCGCAACCCGATGCCACGTGCATCGAAGTCGGCAAACATCTCGCTGAGCAGTCGGCGCCGCCGTTCCTGGGCGCTCTCCCGCCGTGGCGCACCCGTCCATCCCTGGTCCTGCCCGTCAACAAGCCCCGACAGGAAGTCACGCACCAGGGCGGAAACCGAGGTGTCCAGCTCGGCCGCCCGGATACGAGCGAGCCGGTGGGTTTCTTCGTCAATCGATACGGTGATGTTCTTCATGGGCGCACATCCTCACAGCTTCTGCGTAGCACAACATACGCCCGGCGATCGGAAACGGGAACACCATCGAATCTCCTGTACCGTGCACCCACGCAGTGCGCGCGACTGCTGAACCATCCCGCCAGCGTGCCGGGCTTCGCTACCTTGGCTCGGGGACTGGAGCAGCGGGATCGAGCAGCCCTGCAGCGCGCAAATCCGCCCACATCGCTGCGGGTGGGGCTGCGCGGGTGCCGGCAAGCGCCTGATCGAACTCGGCGGGGCTGCAGGCGCCGAAGACCAGCGAGACGATGGCCGGCTGCGCGGCCACGAACTGCACCGCCGCGTGCGGCAGCTCCACCCCGTGCCGTTCGCACACCCGCTGCAGGCGGCCCACCCGCTCCCGAACCTCGGTCGGTGCCGGAACGTAGTTGTATCGCGTGCCGCCGCGCGGGCCGGTGGCCAGGATGCCGCTGTTGAAGATGCCGGCGCCCAGAACGGGACGCCCTGCCTGCCGCTGGCGCTCCAGGAACGGCAGCGCGCCCTGCTCCAGCAGCGTGTAACGCCCCGCCAGCAGCACGCAGTCGAGGTGCTCGACGAACGGCTCCACCATGGACCAGTGGTTGACGCCGGCGCTCACCGCCCCGATCAGGCCCTGCTCGCGCCAGCCCGCCACCAGCGGCAGGGTCTCCTGCAGCACCTGCTCAGCGAACCCTTCCGGCTCGTGCAGGTGCAGGATGTCGATGCGCCCGGTGCCGAGTCGCTGCAGGCTGCGCTCGAAGCAGCGCTCCACGCCGGCGGCGCTGAAGTCGTAGTCGAAGCCGCCCGCCACCCCGCCGGAGAGGATGCCCACCTTGGTGTTGAGCACGTAGCTGTCGCGCGGCACGCCGCGCAGGGCGATGCCGAGTCGCTCCTCGGCGAGCCCGTTGCCGTACAACGGAGCGGTATCGAAGAAGCGCACGCCGCACGCCATGGCGTGCTCGATGGTGGCCACCGACTGCCGCTCCGAGACCTCACCGTGCAGCCCGGTGCCCAGACCGATCCGCGGCAGGCGCAATCCGGATACGCCCACGGTCACGGCCCCCTGCTCCCCTCGTTCCATGGGCGCAACGTACCGCGAGGCTCAGTCTCAGACCATCCCTTCGACGGAGCGAGCGTGCCGGGGTTTCAGCGCGCCACGCCAACGGATACCTTCGGACCACTTCCGGGAGGCTGATCATGAAGACACTCGATGAACATCTTGCCGAGTTCAAGCGGGACGGGTTCACCCTGTTCCCGGGCATGCTCGATGCCAGGTGGGTACGGGAGATGCGTGCCGCGTTCGAGGACCTCGCCGACCGCATCCCCACCGCGGACGGGAGCCGCCCGTCGGTGTTCGTCGACGTGCTCGAACACCAGCCGCAGCTCGTGCTGCGGGCGCTGTCGAACGAGCGGCTGCTCGACTTCGCCGAGATGTTGGTCGGCCCCCACGTCCAACTCGAATCGATCACCTACCGGCGCACGCCGCCGGAGGAACCGGCCGATGGCCCGGTATTGGGGTTCCATCGCGACATGTTCGCGTTCTTCCCCGAGGACGGGGTGTACCACCGGCCGCTGCTGTTCAACGCGCTGTCCTACCTCCAGGACCTGACCGACGAGAGCGGCCCGCTGCGCATCATCCCCGGCTCCCACATGCGGGCGATGCGCATGACCCGCGAGCAGGCCCGGCAGCCCCACCCGGAGGAAGTGATCGTCTACCCGAACGCCGGCGACGTCGCCGTCTTCCACTGCAGCATGCTGCACTCCGGGACGGTCAACCGATCCACCGATCATCGCTACCTGTTCTTCCTCACCTTCAACCACTCGTGGCTGAAGCACCGCGCCAACTACCGGGGGCCGGTGTCGCAGGCGGTCATCGCCCGGGCGCGGGCGTGCGGCGACCGGCGGCTGTTGCGTCTGCTCGGCGTGGACGACCAGTTCGTCCAGCGCGCCAACTGCGGATTCCTGGATCCGGACGAAGAGAACTGGCAACGCTGGATCGCCGAGGACGCAGCCGCCCGCAAGATCATTCGATCGAGTTCACCGTAAGGCCGCGGTGATGCCGAGGCTCCTGGCACAGCGGTTCATGCCCTCATCGTGGGAGAACAGAGCCACCCCACCGGCGTCTTCGCCGACCAGCAGCGCGGTCGCGACGTGCAACGCGTCCAGAGTCCGAACGTTGACAGGAAACGGGTCCATAGCCCGCTGCTTGATCTGCCTCGACATCTCCAGGAGGTCGATCCCCGCGAGGACTTCGTCCAACCGTTCGCGGGCCACGGTGAGCGTCTCGTCGGTGAGCTCGCCGGCCAGGCGACAGCGATGCAGCACCCGCCGGCACTCGATCTCGATCAGCTCACTTGACACCACCCGCGGGAACTCCAGCGCATGCCGGATCGGCTCCTCTCCCAGCAGGATGTGGTGCAGCAGCACCGAGGAATCCAGGTAGGCTACCACCGCTCGCCCCGCTCCTCGTCCAGGTGCGGCAACGGATCGAGCGACGTCAATGGCGACAACCGGCGATAGGCGTACGGCCTTGCGGCCGGCCGCACCACGCGGACCGCCTCGGGCACGGGAGCGAGCACGGCGACCGGCGTCGTTCGATCGAGGACGGTGACCGACTCTCCCTTCCGCACGCGCCTCAGCTCGGCGCTCAGCGTTGCCTTGAGCCTGGCAATGGCGATGGATCTCACGTGACCATCTTATGACCATCAGATAGTCACATCAAGCGGCGCGGTGACAGCGTGGAATCGCAGCCACTTGGACTCCGGGTAGGCCCGGAAGGCGCCGCTGAGGGGCCGGCCGCCGCCGAGCTGCAGGGTGCGCTGGTTGATGCAGGTCACACGGCGTGGCGGTTGGACAACCGTTGCCCACAGCGCGGTGCACGCCGCTCCAGCGCGATTCATCCGCTGCCTCTCGGGTCCTCCGTCCATCGGTAGCGAGAAGCGGGTCACGTCAATCAGACGAGGTCCCGCTGGCCGCGACCGCAGGTTAGGTTAGGACATTGACTTGGCGTTGTCGGTGCCGTCGTCCGTTGCGTCGACCTGCTGCTTGAGCTTCCGAAAGGTGGCCTCGTCTATCCCTGTGGCCGCTTCGATGGTGGACCATGGCACCTCGCTTCCCAGCAATCCCTCGATGGTCCGAACCTGACCCAGCAGCTTGCCCTCCTGGAGACCCTCCCGGCGGCCCCGTTCGACCATTTGCTCAACGTAGTTCATCACCTCTCCTCCCCGACCGGGCACGTTGCGCCGCAGCGACTCGACGAACGCGGCCCGGTGTTCGTCGGGCTGCGTGGCCAGCACGTACTCCACGTGTTTCGCCACTTCCTCGAAGCCGACCGCACGGTACAACTCCCCCATCAGCCGCGTCGCCGACACGAGCAGCGTTTCCCGAGCGTCCCGAAACGCAGCCATCATCGCGATCTGCGCGAGTCTCGCGGCCACGGCTCCCGGCACGGACTCCGGGCTGTGCTCCGTCTGATCGATCAGCAGATGCTCGAACCTCGGCACCCAACGCCACTCCGGCTCTGCGTTGGCAAACAGCTCGGCGATCTCCCGGTCGTACTGCCACGGACCCGCTCCCTGGTAGAGTACCAGCGGCACGATCAGCGGCAACCCGCGCTCTTCCTGCTGCCGGTTCCGCCACCTGAGCCAGATCTGGACGCAGTAGTTCAGCAGCCGTAGCGGCATCCATCGGTCCGGCGACGACTGGTGCTCCAGCAGCACGTACACCAGGACTGGCGTGGCGCCGGTCTCCCGCTCGACCGAGAACAGGAGGTCAGCCTCGCTGTCACGCCAGTCAGGGCTGACGAATCGCCCGGGCAGCAGGGTGAGCGTGGACCACTTCAGGGTGCGGGCGAGGCTCTCGGGCACGTAGGCGCGGAGTAGGCTCGTGGCGTTCGCCGGTTTGGAGAACACGCTACGGAAGTACTTGTCGTGCGGTCGGCTCGGGTCCACGTTCCTATCAGCGCACCCAGCGGCGCCAGCGCTTCACCGGACGTCCCCGAGCGGGGTCTCGCTCAGGGAGCGGCGGCCCGCTCGCAGGCCAAGCTGCACCGTCTGGTCATCCGGCGTTTGAAGCTGTCTCAACGCAACGCAGCGGCAGCGGTCGGCGCGGTTGCTTGCATGATGGATTGGCCGTACACTGGCCGTACGATGCCGACCGATCCGAACCGTCGCCGAAGTGAGCGTATTGAGGTCAGAGCAACCCCGGAGGAACGTGCGCTCATCGACCGGGCGGTGGCGGCCGCCGGTACCAATGCCACCGCATTCGTCCTGACCAGCGCCACCACCGCCGCCCGCCGGGTGCTCGCGGATCGTACCGAGTTCGTGCTTTCGCCCGAGGACGCCGGCGCGTGGGAGGCGATCAACGAACGGCCGGCTCGGGATCTTCCCGGCCTTCGCAGACTGATGCAGCGGCCCTCGCCCTTCGTCGCGGAGTGACCGGCGGCTACCTGTCACCCGCGCTGCTGTCCAGCGACCACGAGTTGGAGCGGTTCGAGTGCCGTTCCGTGGAACAGACGCTATGGCTGCGGCGCCACGCCCGCCAATCGGCCGCCACCGGTGCGACCAAGGTCCTTGTCGTCACGCCGGCACGCAGTGCCGAGGTGGTCGCCTACTACGCCTGGTGCATGGCCAGCCTTGCCGTGGACACCGCGCCGCCGAGGCTGCGGAAAGGAGCGGGGCGCTACCCCCAGCCGGTCGCGCTGCTGGCTCGACTGGGAGTGAGCATCCACCACGAACGGCGAGGGTTGGGCGCCGGCTTGCTGCAGGACGTGATCGCCCGCACGGTCGCGGTCGGTCGGGAGATCGGCTGCCGCGGCCTGCTCGTACACGCCGAGAGTCGGGAGGCCCGCGACTTCTACCGGCACCTGGTCCCGGAGTTCGAGCCCTCGACCACGGACGACCTGCATCTGGTGTTGATGCTGAAGGACATCCTCCGCACCATTCGTTCCTGAGCGACGTGGCAAGAGTACGAACGCATCCCGGTGTCGTGCTCCGTGAGGAGCTCCGGGCGAGAGAGATGAGCGCAAACCAGCTTGCGCTCGCCATCCGCGTGCCCGCGAATCGCATCACGTCAATCCTTCGCGGAGACCGGGCGATTTCCGCGGAGACCGCGCTGCGCCTGGGCCGTTACCTTGGCACCGGCCCGAGTTCTGGATGAACCTCCAGAGCAAGCATGACGTCTCCGTCGTCATCAGCGAACGCGGTGATGTGATCGAGGAAGAAGTCGCGCTGGCCGCGACCGAAGATTCATGACCTACAAGGGCTATGCGGCCCGGATCTACTGTGACGACGACGACCGAATCTTCACGGGAAGGATCGCGGGGATTCGGGATGGTGTGGGCTTCCATGCCGATACGGTGGACGGCCTGAGGCAAGCCTTCCACGAGGCAGTCGAGGACTACCTGGAGACCTGCGCGAAGATCGGCAAGGAGCCGCAGAAGCCTACTCCGGACAGGTGATGTTCCGTGTCAGCCCGGACGCACGGCAAGGCTGCCCTGGCGGCTGAATCGTCCGGCAAGAGTCTGAATCAGTGGGCGGAAGAGGTCCTGGACCGCGCCGCCGGCGACGGATAGGTACCCGCTCCAGGCGAGATCTCATTCACGGAGTGGCTGCCGGCTCGTAGGCCAGGCTGAACACCGTGTCGGTCATCCAGCGCTTGAAGCTGTCGTTGTCCATGAACTGCTTGAACAGCTCGGTGTCGTCGCGCATCACGGCCGTCATCACGCGCAGCAGCGCCTTGTCGTGCTCGATGCGCGCGTTCTGCCGGTCCGAGTTGCGCTGGGCGTTGCGGAAGGCGGTGTCCTCCCGCACCCGGTCCGGGATGGTTTCGATGATGAGCTGCCGGACGCGGTCGGCGTCCTCCCACCGGATGTCGCCGAAGTTCTCGTTGAACGTGCGCAGGATGTTCGACAGACGGTCCAGCTCCGGCTCGCCGCGACCGCCGCCACCGGCGCCCGGTACCGGATCGATCTCTGCGTCCTCGTCCGGCAGCATGATGCGCTGCATCGCCTGCTTCTCCACCCGGTAGCTGTCCAGGTCGATGGCGTCCAGGATGCCCTTGGAGAGGTCCGGCTCCTCGGGGGCCGGCAGCTTGGGGACCAGGAAGTTCAGGAAGATCGAGCGCTTCTCCCACTCGGCGTTGGTGTACGGCAACACCGACGACAGGAAGGCGTAGGTGCGCACGAACGCCTTGGCGCCGCCCTTGAACGCCACCTGCCCGTCTTCGTCCAGCTCGCTCCGGTAGACCGCCACGCAGCGATCCAGGATCGGATCGAGCCGGTCGCGGTCCTCCCCGCCCAGGTAGCGCCGCACCAGCTCCTCGACCTGCTCCTCGGCATAGACCTGGGCGCCGTCCAGGTCCGCTTGCAGGTCGTGCAGCTTGTTGGGGTCGGTCTCGTCGGCCAGGATCGTCGCCCGGTAGAAGTCCGCGAACGCGTCGCGGATGGTGTCGGCGTCGTTGAGGAAGTCGAGCACGAACACGTCGTGTTTCTTCTGGTGCGCCCGGTTCAGGCGAGACAGGGTCTGCACCGCCTTGATGCCGGACAGCGTCTTGTCCACGTACATGGTGTGCAGCAGCGGCTCGTCGTAGCCGGTCTGGAACTTGTCCGCGCACACCAGGAAGCGGTAGGGATCCTCACGGAACCGCGCGGCGATCTGCGATGAGGGCAGGCCGTTCAGCGACGCCTCGGTCACCTTCGCTCCGCCCAGCTCGTGCTCCCCCGAGAAGGCGACCAGCGCCTGGTAGCGGCTCTTGCGCTCCTGCAGGTAGTCGCGTATCGCGTGGTGGTACTGGACCGCGCGCTCGATGCCGTTGGTGACCACCATCGCCCGCGCCGCGCCGCCGATCTTGTTCTGCGCCAGCACCTGGTCGTGGAAGTGGTCGACCATGATCTCGGCCTTGAGCTGGATCGCATGGTCGCTGCCCTCCACGTAGCGGCGCAGCTTCTTCTGCGCCCGGCGGGCGTCGAATTCCGGGTCATCCGCCACCGTCTTGGCGAGCCTGTAGTAGCTGGACACCGGCGTGTAGTGGGCCAGCACGTCCAGGATGAACCGCTCCTGGATCGCCTGCTTCATGCTGTAACTGTGGAAGGCGTGATGCCTGACCGTGCCGTCCGGCTGCGGGTCCGGGGTCCCGAAGATCTCCAGCGTCTTGTTCTTGGGCGTAGCCGTGAACGCGAAGTAGCTGGCGTTGTCCAGCAGCTTGCGCGACTCCATCACGCGGTTGATCCGGTCCTCGTAGGTCTCCTCCTCGCCCACCTCGCCCGCCTCCGACAGCGCCTGCGTCATGGCCGCGCTGGTGCGCCCGCCCTGGCTGGAGTGCGCCTCGTCGATAATGATCGCGAAGCTGCGCCCGCGCTGCTCGTTGCCGATCTCGTCCAGGATGAACGGGAATTTCTGGACCGTGGAGATGATGATCTTCTTGCCGCTCTCGATGAACCGGCGCAGATCGCCCGAGCGCTCGGCGGGAGCGACCGTCGCCCCCACCTGCGCGTACTGCCTGATCGTGTCCCGGATCTGACGGTCGAGGATCACCCGGTCGGTGACGACGATGATCGAGTCGAAGACCGGTGCGTCGTCCCTGCTCAGCCCGATCAGTTGATGGGCCAGCCAGGCGATGGAGTTGCTCTTGCCGCTGCCCGCCGAGTGCTGGATCAGGTAGCGCCTGCCCGCGCCGTGCTCGCCGGCGTCGGCCAGCAGCCGACGCACCACGTCGAGTTGGTGGTAGCGCGGCCAGATCTGGGTCCACCGCTTCCTGCCGCTCTTCTCGTCCTTCGCCTCCACTACCTGGGCGTAATTCTCCAGGATGTTGGTCAAGCTCTCCCGCGGCAGCACCTCCCGCCACAGGTAGTCGATCGCCAGCCCGTGCGGGTTCGGCGGGTTGCCCGCACCGTCGTCGTTCCAGCCGCGATTGAACGGCAGGAACCACGACCCCGTCCCGGCTGTAGCGAAGCTGCCGGGTAACCGTGAAGCGGGTTCTGCGCGAACCGTTCCTGCGCCTCGGCGTTGTGCTCCGAGGGCGTCCCGTAGAACAGGTCCAAGTGCAGTGCCCGGTGTCTGACCCCGTTGCGCAGCACGTCAATGGTGCCGTGCTTGGCAATCTCCCCCTGCAGCCGAGTCAGGAAGGCGCGCCGCGTCGGACCATCCTCCGACAGCGCCAACGCGTCGGCGGCCGCCGGCTGCGTATCCCGCAGGAACGCCGCGAGCTGTACCAAGTCGACACAGTACACCCGGTCGTAGTCGTGAAAGCTGCCGCCCGTCCACCCCACTCCACCGTAACCCGCAGGCGCGTCGGCCACGGTGCCTCGGCCGGCGGATCGCACGGATGGCCAGCCAGTTCCGTGCAGATCAGCCGTTCCAGCGCGCGTTCCGTGGTGCCCGTAGCCATATTCACTTCACCCGAGTGGGCACTTCAATGGCACCCATACCCCTCTTGCCTATGACCTTCGCTACTAACCAATCGCCCATTCCTATAACCCGAGTGCCCATGCGCCGGTTAGGCTTTAGGCTAGTAGGATTGATGAGGTTCGGCAACCTCATGAGAAAGATCCTTAGAAGTCCGCAGACCCGTTAACCGTTATCAGATCATATAGTTCGCTAGCCTTCACCAGACCTGCGATATCGCGGATGCTTCCGATGTCAAGTCTGAAGGGGCCAGGCTCATCTCGGTCAAGGATAAAGACAAATCGGTACTCTTTCTCATCCGCAAATTTCGGATTCTTGCGAAAGGCCAACTGTATCATGCCCTCCAAATCGTCTTGCTTAGGCATGTGACCCATAAGCTCGTATTTCACCAAGCTTCCTTCTACGGTGTCGACTTGGCTATCGGAATGCTCTACAGCGTTCGTTATTCGTCGGAAAAACTCGGGGATATCTCTTATCACTATGGCATGTGATCCATAGGTATCTTCGAGAGTTGGCAGGCTACCGAGTTGCGTCTGCTTATTCAAAATAACTCGTGTCTTGGTCCTGTCATCAAATGGCGGTGCCCACGAATACATGCAGAATACATTAATGTAATCCGCAAAACCTGGGCGGAACGTGACGGATTTGACGCTCTTCAACTCATGCGGGCCTACTTTTAATTGAGTAATATTCGAGCCGGGAATTACAACGGCTCCCTCTTGTTTATCTTTCTTCCGGTGGAAACTCAGTGTGTTGCAGAAAAGGAGGCCATCCAGAAACTGGTTAGCCCATTTTTCTGTTTTGAACGCCTTCAACAACATCATCAGTGCGTTTTCCATAACTCATACAACTCCAAGATGGTAAGAAAACAGGCTACTCAGCATTAGTTGGTATGTCGGTAGATACCCACGCCTTTCACCCCTGCTAAAGTTGCCCCTGACAATACGATGAGTCGAGGAACGATGTCAACCAGTACAAGTAGAAGAGGTTTGTCGAGACAGCTCCGCATTTAGGATGCGAAGGTCAAGTCGGTATCCCGTCTCCCTGTGCCCTGGTCCCTCTCCGAGATGCCCAACGGCGACCACCAATCCGACCACTACACTGATCTGGTCGGGGATGGGCAGGAAGACCAGCTTCGCCATCAGACGCACCGCGTCGCGCGGGGTCCAGTGCTCGCCCGCCTCCTCGTTGTTCTCCTCGTTGAGCGGCGCACCGGCTCCTCGAAGATCGTGCCCATGCCGTGGTTGTCGAGGCCGGGATGCTTGACCGAGCCGTCGGCGTGATGCACCGGGGCGGCGCTCAGGTTGATGTCGGGCGAGGTGAGCTTCTCGATCAAGGTGCCCAGGGCGTCGGCGCGCGACAGGCGGGGGATCTGGTTGCGGAACTCGAAGTTGTCCAGGATGTCCTGCACGTTCGGCGAGAACCCGTCGAGGTACGCCTGAGTTGCTGGCGGTTGGCGCGGGCGCGCAGGTCGCTCAGCGTGAAGCGCGAGGTGTTGTAGACCGCCTGCCCCGCCGCTTGGCGCAGGGCGGCGTCCTGCTCGACCACGCCAGCGTCGTCGAGGGCGGCCTTCATGTCGAGGACGGCCTGCTTGCTGCCCTCCAGCACCGCGTCGAGGCGGCGCAGCACGGTCATAGGCAGGATCACGTCGCGGTACTTCCCGCGCACGTACAGGTCGCGCAGGACGTCGTCGGCGATGCCCCAGATGTAGTTCGCGATCCAGTTCAGGTCGCCGTTGCTCATGTTGGCGCTCATTCAATTGGGTGACCGACGCCGTGTCCAGACCGCGGATCGGACCAAACCCGGCTTTGGCCCGTCCGTGCACGAGGCAACGCTGCACAGTCTGGTTTCAGCCTGCCATCGGCTTCTACTGGCGGGACGGCAGTCTGGGCGATCACCCAGCCGTCTGCCGCTGATGGGTTACCGTGTTCACCGAACGTCGTAGTATGTTCTTGCCGTGATTCGCTCCTGGCGCAACACTGCGAGCCAGAAGGTTTGGCACGGCGAGCGACCGAACCGATTCGGAGGTCTGGAATTCGACTGCGCAGTCGATCTGTTGCTGGCGCTGAACGTCGCTCAGACGCTGCGCGACCTGAGTCCGCTCAAGAGCGTCGGCCTGCACAAGCTCAAGGGAAGCCGCAGGAATCAGTGGGCGATGACGGTGAACGGGCCCTGGCGGATCTGTTTCGAGTTTCGCAAGGGTGATGCCCACAACGTCGAGATCGTCGACTACCACTAGGGAGGTTACGAATATGGATCCGATTTCGCATCCTGGCCGATTGCTCAAGCGGGAGCTCGAAGCCCGCCGCCTGAGCGCCAACAGATTGGCGCTGGGTCTTGGTGTGCCGTCCGGTCGCATCACCGACATCCTGAACGGACGCCGGTCGATCACCGCTGACACGGCGCTACGGCTTGGCCGTTACTTCGGCAACAGCCCTCGCTTCTGGCTGGACCTGCAGAGCCAGTACGACTTGGCGATGCTTGAGCGAGAGCGCGGCAACGAGATCTTTCGACAGGTGCACCCCGCCGGCACCACGATCTGATCCTGCACAGACGACTGCGTCGAGCGTTCCTACCCGCACGTCGCCATGCAGAGGCACGGTGACGCGGTGAGTGGCGCTGCCGACCGTCAGCGCCACGGTCATGTGGCTGCCCCGGGCTCGAGTTACGCGGTAGCCGTAGTGACGGGCAAGCAGCCTCGCGACCTCAATGCCCGAGAGGCCGCGCGGCAACCTCATACCGCGATGGCTTCTCTGACGAGATGCAGTCTGATCGCTCGGCACGTCGTCTTCACCGAGTGGCAGAGGACGGCATCTCGCACCATGACCTACAGGCAAGGCTATGCGGGCCGGATCGACTATGACGACGACGACCGAACCTTCACGGGACGGATCGCGGGGATTCGGGATGGTCCGGGTTTCCATGCCGATACGGTGGACGGCCTCAGACAAGCCTTCCACGAGGCAGTCGAGGACTACCTGGAGACCTGCGCGAAGATCGGCAAGGAGCCGCAGAAGCCTACTCCGGACAGGTAATGTTCCTTATCAGCCCGGACGCACCGCAAGGCTGCCTTGGCGGCTGAATCGTCCGGCAAGAGTCTGAATCAGTGGGCGGAAGAGGTCCTCAACCGCGCCGCGGGGGAAGGACAGGTACCCGCTCCCGGCGAGATCTCATTCGTGGAAGTTGCCGCCGCTCCAGCCCACGCCGCCGTAGCCCGCAGGCGGATCGGCCACGGTGCCCTCGGCGGGAGGATCGCACGGATGCCCGGCCAATCCCGCGCAGATCAGCCGTTCCAGCCCGCGCTCGGTGGTGTCGCTGGCGCTCATGCTCTTCGTTATCAATCAGCGTATCGGGATCTCGTGCGGGGACTTCTCTGGCTCCATCAACCGGACCTGATACCGCCTCTATAGCTCGACATAGTAGGCAACCAACCGTTCGTGATCATGATCAAATCGCGCCGCAATTCGGCGGCGTACTTCTCGTATCTCGTCGATCACGGATCACCTCGGCTCGGCTTCATCGCTACCTCCCAATGAGTTTCACTGGCTGTGGAAAGCAGAACGACAATACGATTCGCCGCCCCATCAGATTCTGCTGGTAGGTAAGACTCTGATCCGTCGTCACGAGAACTTCGTATCCCTCTCGTTCCGCCACATCGAGAAACTCACCGTTGTCCTTCTCCGACCAGCCCTTCTCCGCCAACGTATCCGCCAAATGCGCCGGAAGGCGCCCTCGCAACGGAGCCGGCGTGCCCTGATCAAACAGCACCTTCAATGCGCCAGCGCCTTTCTCAGCGCCCGTGCTTCATGTTCCAGTACGGCACGCACCTGTTTCTTGTCTACGCCCGAAAACCACTCCACGAACTCGTCGATCGTGGCGCCGCCGGCGAGATTCTCGAACAGAGCGTATACCGGTACTCGTGTTCCCGTGAACGCCCAGGCGCCGCTAATCTTGCTAGTTCCTGTCCGTAAATTCGCAACTTGTTGAATGGGCGTGATTTGAGGGATTTGGCGGGGTTGAAAAAAAGGGGTGTTCCGGTTATCATCGCTGGTGCAAACCTCGACAAAACCGAAACACCCGGAGAGCCCGATGCGCACGACACGCACCGAACAACCAAGTGTATTCCAGACGCCGCAGATTGACCATACCGTCGGCGACGAACTGGAACTGGCGTCCCTGTTGCTCGATCAACATCCCGAACTGCTCGATATGGTCGGCGACTGCGTCGGCGGCTCGGCCACCTGTGGTCGTATCGGGCTGACCTGCGAGACCATCCTGCGCTGCGCGGTGATCGCGCGTCTGATGGACTTCTCGTACCGTGATTTGGAGTTCGCGCTGCGCGATTCGCGCTCCATGCAGCGCTTTGCACGGGTCGATCCGTGGCGTGTGCCGAAGAAGTCGGCGCTACAGAGCGCCATCAGCATGATCGACGCCAAGACCTGGGAGCGGCTCGACGGCGTGCTGTTGCGGGAGGCCAAGGAGCGGGGGATCGAAGCCGGGACGCAGGTGCGCATCGACAGCACGGTGACCGCCACCGACATCCTGGAACCGTCGGACAGCCGCCTGTTGTACGACGGGGTGCGGGTGCTGACGCGGTTTCTGCGCCAGGCGCAGGAGCTGCTGCCGGAGCTTCGGTTCAGCGACCACTGCCGTGCTGCCAAGCGGCGTGAGCGGCAGATCGGCTCGGCGCGCGAGCCGAAGCGGCGGCGGCGTGGGTACCGGCGGCTGCTGGCGCTGGTGGCGCTGTCGCTGGGCTACGCGGCTGCGGCACGGGAACGCGTGAGTGCCGTAACTGATCCGTGGTCCGAGAGTTGGTGTGCGGAGGTGGACGCCTACGTGGAGTTGATCGAGCACGTGGTGGACCAGACTGAGCGGCGGGTGTTCGACGAGGAGAAGGTGCCGGCGGCCGAGAAGGTGGTGAGCCTGTTCGAGCCGCACACCGACATCATCGTCAAGGGCGGGCGCGCGACGCAGTACGGGCACAAGATCAACCTGAGCAGCGGGCGTAGCGGGCTGGTGCTGGATGTGGTGGTCGAAGAAGGCAACCCCGCCGACAGCACGCGCTGCCTGCCGATGCTGCGGCGGCACGTGGAGGCCTTCGGCGAGCCGCCGCAGCGGGCGGCGTTCGATGGGGGCTATGCCTCGAAGGAGAATCTGACCGACGCCAAGGAGTTGGGCGTGGAGCACGTGGTGTTCCACAAGAAGTGTGGTCTGCAGCCGGCCGACATGACGCCGTCGTCGTGGATCTACGGTCAACTCAAGCGCTTTCGGGCTGGTGCGGAAGCAGGCATCTCGTACCTGAAGCGGTGTTTTGGGCTGGGCCGCTGCAACTGGCATGGTTGGGAACACTTTCAGGCGTACGTGCATGCGGCGGTGTTTGCGCACAACCTGATACGGCTGGCGCGCTTGCTGCGAACCTGACGCGCTGCCGGCGTGCGTCGGTTTCTTATCTGACAATTATCTCGGGGCAAGTTTACGGCACAGGTGTGTCTTGCGTATCGATATAACCAAGGACATGTGTCCATAGATTTCGAAATAGTCTCCTCAATCGTGCCAATACCGAGCTCGACTGCTTCCGAATCCCGATCTCCACACGTCCGGTACGCCCCCTACAGGCGCTCCTCGCCGGCTCCCTCTCCCAAAAACGGGATTACCGGACAGGAACTTGCTAGGCTTGCGTTCCACTGCCGAGCAGCCATTCCAGTCCGTCATACAGTCACCTCCTGTTCAATTGTGCACTCTTCACCCGTAATCTGAGCATCGCCCGTGCAATCGTGCTCAGAAGACTTAGCCGCCGCCTCTCTCACATTGAGCTTGCCGGTCACCAAAGAGGAAATTAGGCGGTCGCGGTATGCTCGGATGAGATCGATTTGGCGCTCTGCGTGTTGTATCACTTCCCCTATGATTGCTGATTTTCGCTCGATTGCATCAGCGATGAGCACTTGTTCATCCGCGGGAGGACAAGGAGATGGCATCTGCTTGAAGTCTTCCCAATACAGCCGGTTGCGATCTTCCACAATGCCACGCGAGTATCTATCAACCTCAACCATGTACGCCTTAGTCCGGAAAAGTGCACCGAAGTAACGTGGCTCAGATCCTGCGAGCAACTTGGCAACTACGTACGCTGGACTTACCAAGCCATCGACTGGAGTGACCCCGACTGCTCCTTGCCACATTCTCATCATATTGTAAGCGATATCCCCTCTCTTTGTCCGTTTGTAGATGCTGCGATCTGACATGACTTGTTTTCGGTCTGAGTCTTCGAAGTCGCGCACCCGAACACCAGTCTTTAACGAGACTTTCAGAATCGGAAGTTCCGGAAATCAGACCTCATTACGTTGCACAAAAAGCCGGCCATTTCTAACCATCTCCCCATGGTCCGGGATCTCCCCCAGCCAATCCACGCCGACGCCTTGTATGACGGGTATGGATCGCCGCTGCGGACATCGATCTGGCCTGTGACGGCTTGGTGGATCATGGCCCGCTTCTGCTCCCCAAGCAGCTCAATCAGCTTCTGTTTGGCGCGGATGTAGTGCTGGATGAGTCGGTCGACATAGCTGAGGAACCGGACGATCCCCGCCTGCTCTGCGAGAGGCGGAAGAGGTAACGGGGAGTTCGCGTACTTCTCCCCGTTGACATTCTCTATTGTTGATGAAATCGCCATCACGCGCAAGAACTTCGAGAATGCTTGCGTCTTGGTGAACCAGAATAGGTATCCTGGTAAGACCTCTTGGTTAGGCACGAACCTAACCAAGTACCCTGCGTACGCACACCTACCGTGTCTCTTGCCATCGAATAGGAAGGAACGTCCTACAGTGCCGCTACGAGAGATCAACAGGTCGCCGTCGGAAAGGACGTACTCTCGCACCAGCTCCTCAGAGAGAAAGACACCTCCTAGTTTCAGCTGTCCATTCTCAGTGATGTCTGTCGTCCGAAGGAACCGTACACCCTTATCCGAATAGGAAGCCGCATTCACGTTAGCACCGTAGAGGGCGGATTGCGAGCAGACGGACTTCAGCCGGCGTACCTTCCAATGCTCTGGGATGGATCCCAGCCACTTCACCCCGGATAACCTGTATGAGGGGTACGGTTTGAGCTTGGCAGTCACCCGTTCACTTCGCCCAGGATCTCAACAAGCAGCCCTTCCGTCTCGCTCTCAAGTGCCAATATGTCGGCACCAATTTCCTTCAAGGTTCGCATCGGCTCGGGTTTGTAGAAGTAACGGGTAAAGCTGACCTCGTAGCCGATCCGGACACTATCGGGCTGATACCATGCGTCGGCCGCATAGGGCAGCACCTCGCGTCGCAGGAAGGCTTCGACCCCACCGGCCTCCTGTAGCGGGATCTGCTCGGTGTCGCGCAGGACGGTGTCCGGTTCGTACTCCACTACAACGGCCCTTCCGTTAACCCCGGCTTATTCGCGTAGGAGTAGAGAAAAAGTAGGCGTGTCCGCCGATTTGCAGTAGAGTAAAGGTGTTACACAAACACGACCGCAAAGGACGGGACACGCCGTGGGTGAAACTCTACCGATCTTCTCGACGACCTTCAACCGCTGCGCGCAGATCGAGGCGCGAGCGGATCATCTGAGCGCCGACACCGGTGCGTTGCTGCTGCGCGAGATCATGGAGCGCACCGGCATCATCGAGTGGATGACCGAGCGGCTGCTCGATCCGCGCAATCCGCACCTGATCACCTATCCGCTTGCCGACCTGCTGCGGACCAGCCTGTTGATGCTGGGTCAGGGCTGGCGCGACCAGGACGACGCGGACCGGCTGCGGCACGACCCGAGCTTTCGGGTGGCCAACGACAGCCGCCGCGGCACGGCGGCCCTGGAGCAGGAGAGCGTGCTGCCCTCGCAGCCGACGCTGTCGCGGCTGCTGGACGTGTTGAGCGGGCAGGCCAATCAGGACTTGCCGCGCACGTACAGGTCGCGAAGGACATCGTCGGCGATGCCCCAGATGTAGTTCGCGATCCAGTTCAGGTCGCCGTTGCTCATGTTGGCGCTCATTCAATTGGGTGGCCGACGCCGTGTCCAGACCGCGCGCGACGGTGGCGACGGTGCCGTGTCAACAGATTCAACTGTTGCTTCGCCGCTCGCCTCCAGAGCCGATGGGCTCGGCGACTGAGGAGTTGACACCGTCGAGATGTACCTACATTATTGTAGGTACACGATACGCCGCCGTTGCGTTGGATTTGGGATGATGCGAAGAACCGCGCGAACAAGCGCAACCACGGCCTCAGCTTCGAGACCGCGCAGCTCGTGTTCAAAGATCCGCTGGCGGCTACGCGCGCGGATCCGCATCCGCAGGAGCAGCGTTGGCGGACCATGGGAGCCATCGGCTCGGTCGTTGTGATGGTCGTCCATACCTGGCCTGAGTCAGATCCACGAACCGGCGAAGAGGTAGGACGCATCATCAGCGCTCGCAAGGCGACCAGAAGGGAGAGAGCGGCGTATGAAGAAGAGCGCTGACCGACTCACTAGAGATCAGCAGCAGGAGATCGCGGCTCTCGATCAACTGCCCGACGACCAGATCGATACGAACGAGGTACCCGAGACGCTCGACTGGTCGACAGCCCAGCGGGGCGCGCTGTACCGCCCGGTCAAGCAGCAGATCACCCTGAGGCTGGATGCGGACATCGTCGCGTGGTTCAAGCGGCATGCCCGCGGAGGCCGTGGCTATCAGACCGACATCAACCGCGCGCTGCGCAGCCATGTGCAGCGTTCCGGAGACTAGTCGCGTACCGAGCGCCGGATGCCGCACGGCTTTCCAGTGGGCTCGCTTGGCGCGCGCCGTGCGTCCCGCCTGAGCGGGACCCGGCGCTCGGACTCGCTCCGGCGGGACACCACCGCTGCCGGCTACGGTGACGCGGTGAGTGGCGCTGCCGACCGTCAGCGCCACGGTCATCGGAGCCTTCTTACTGACCGGTGCGCGGGAACCTTTACCAACCACTCCACGCCGAGTCCCTTCATTTCCGCGTGGTGCTTGAATGATCTCATGTACCTTCCGTCCGTTGTCTTGGAAACCAAGTCATCTGCTGACATCTTCTCGCGGCCGCTGCCTTCGTGATCCATGATCAGCAGTGCGTATCGGTACCTCTGAGAAAGCGGGGAGAGGAACGAAACGCCGCGCCTCGCACAAGCCGCGTCATGCTCGGGGTGGACGAAGATGTCGAACACGATCTGCCGGATGGGCAGCGACTTGTGGCGCGACAGCAGTCCGCGCAACGCGTGTTCCATGTCCATGTCGGCGGCAAGGACCACGAGGTCCCGGCGGGTCATCCCAGTACCCCTTCCGCAAGCAGGGTTCCGAGGTCCGCGTCGCCACGCCAAGCTTGTCGGTGAGGATGCTCGGTCCCGAAGACGATGTCCGTCGCACCCGCATCGTCGCGCGCGAAGCACAGCACGTCTTCCGTATTCGCCGAGTTGAGCACGACCGGTGAGTGGGTCGCCATCAACACCTGAGCGCCATACACCGAGGACAGCGAATCGAACACCGTGGCCACCGCCTTGGGGTGGATGCCGTTTTCCGGCTCCTCAACCAGGAAGACACCTTCCAGATCGGACAGATAGGCCGGCAGCGTGAGACCGGTCAACCTGAGCGTGCCATCGGAGACCAGCCAGGACGGCACGGACAAGCCGCCAGCATACCGGTACACCATATAACAATGGCGGTCTTCGGGACGTTCCACCGCCTCGATGTCTTCCAGGTCGGGCAGCGCGGTGCGCAGATGCGCGATCCACGCAGCGTGGCGCGCGGGGTCGTCTTGCTGGAGGCGGCCGGCGACCCAAGACGTTGGACCCGTCGGGCAGGAATCCGGCGGCCCGCGTCGGCGGACTCGGCTGCCGGATCGCGGCACTGTTGAGGGTGAACCTCTGAATGCCGGCGCCAAGGTCCTCCCGAAACCACGTCGCCGTCGGAAACGAGCTTTCGTCGGCCGGAAGGTTGCCCAGCGCCGACCGTTACGCTCCGAGTTTGAACGACGGCGCCCAGCTTCGGTTTGCCGGGCTGGCCTCGTTGTAGAAGTTGTCGTTGCCGCCCGACGCCTTGTTGACCAACACCTTGTTGTCGCGCTGCTTGATACTGTCCAACAGCGACTCGGGCGGCGCCGGCGGCGTCGGGAACAATTCGCGCCGATTCGGCCCGGATTCGGAGGCCTTCCTCAACAGCAGCGTCTCAGCCTTGAACTCGAAATGGCGGTCGGTGTCATCGTAACCGAGCGCCACCTGGTAGCGAACCGTGTTCCACTGCTGCGCATCGGCTTGGCGAAGGGCGTCGGGCACGGTCGCCTCCACCGCGAGTTCGAGTCGGCTGCCGCTGCGTCCGAACAGCAGATCCTGCGGGTTGGGTGTGCGCTCGGACAGGGCGTAGTCCAGCCCGCCTGACACGATGTCACCCAGGATCCCGATGACGTCCAGGAACGTCGTCTTGCCGGATGCGTTCGGGCCGACCAATACGTGGAACGGGTTCATCGGACGGTGCGCGTACCGCAGACAGCGGAAACTGAGCGCCTCGACGCGGGTGATCATGGGTTTCGTTGGCCGCGTCGCTCCGCCAACCGTTGCAGCGCAGGATCGGCGTAACGGTGCGTATCGAGCCAGTGGGACAGTTCGGCGAAGCTCTTTTCACCAATCGCGGCGCTGATTTGATCGCGAATAGCTCTCATCCCGGCATATTCGCGCTGGGGTTGGAAGTTGGCTGAATTGAGGCTCGGAGGCGGTTCGAGAGTCGAATCGGCAAGCGGCGTGGGCCGAGGGTGACGCTCATGATCGCCGGGAGGCTCTGTAGGCGATCCGTGGGCCGCAATTGGCCGCCTCAGGCGGTGCGCGCGGGGTGCCGAGCGATGAGCCGGACACAGAACGCCCCGTAGGAGGACGCTGGCGAGCGGATCGGAGTGCCGAGCTGCGGATCAGCCCGGCGCCCATCTGATCCCACCAAGACGCCGCCGATCTGCGCTCCCACCCGTTGCCTGCCACACAGGGAGACGATAGGGTCAGTGCCTAGGGCGGCCTTCGGCTGCCTCGGGCTACGCCAGTGAGCACGCCACCCACGCACCCGCGCATTCCCTACGGCGAGGCCGACTTCCGGCGCATCCGCCGCAACCGGTGGCTGTACGTCGACAAGACCCGCTTCGTGCGGCGCCTGGAGGACGAGCGCTACGCGTTCCTGATCCGTCCGCGCCGCTTCGGCAAGTCGCTGTGGGTGTCGCTGCTGGAGAACTACTACGACCGCTTCTGGGCGGACGACTTCGATGGCACCTTCGCCGGCACCGACATCGGGCGCGTGCCGACGGGGGAGCAGAGCCGCTACGTCACCCTGCGCTTCAACTTCTCGGCGGTGAACGACAAGCTGGAGACGCTGGAGCGGGAGTTCGAAACCTATTGCATGATAGAGCTCCGGGGGACGCTGAGGCGCCATCCCGACCTGTTTCCCGAAGCGGCCGTGCGGGACATCCTCGAGCCGCCCTCCATCGCCAACAAGCTCGGCGGGCTGTTCCGGCATGTCGGCGACCACGGCATCCCGCTGTACGTGCTGATCGACGAATACGACAACTTCGCCAACACCGTGCTCGCGTACCACGGCGCGGAGGCGTACCACTCCTTCACCCACGGCGGCGGCTTCTACCGCAACTTCTTCGCCGCCCTGAAGTCGGGCGCTGACCGCAGCGGCGGCGGCCTGGAGCGCTTGTTCATCACCGGGGTGTCGCCGATCACCATGGACGACGTGACCTCGGGCTTCAACATCGGCGCCAACATCAGTCTGGAGCCCGACTTCAACGAGATGGTCGGCTTCACCAAGGCGGAAGTGCGGAATCTGGTGGAGATGTACCGCGACCATGGCGTGTTCAGCCAGGACGTGGATACCGCCATGGGCATCATGGGCGAGTGGTACAACGGCTACCGGTTCGCCGAGGAAGCCGAGACCGATCTGTACAACTCCGACATGGTGCTCTACTACCTGAAGTACTCGATTCCGAACCGGGACGTGCCGATCTACCTGATCGACACGAACGTGCGCATCGACTACGGCAAGCTGCGCCACCTGCTGGTGACCGGCCGGCAGCTCAACGGCAACTTCGACCTGCTGCGCGACGTCATCGGATCGGAGCAGGTGGACACCCGCATCCAGCCCGGCTTTCCGCTCAAGGACCTCATCAGGCCGGAGAGCTTCCTTTCCCTGCTGCACTACTTCGGGCTGCTGAGCATCCGCGACGTGGTGGAGCGGGTGCCGCGGTTGGCGATCCCGAACCAGACCGTGAAGCGGCTGATGTACGGCTTTCTGCGCGATGCCTACCGCGACGTGGAGGTGTTCTCGGTCGACCTGTTCCGGTTTGAGCAGTTGACGATGCGGATGGCCAAGGGCGAGTGGCGGCCGGTGCTGGAGTTCCTGAGCGAGGCGATCGCCCGGCAGACGGGCATACGCGACTACATCGCCGGCGAAAAAGTGATTCAGGGGTTCCTGGCCGCCTACCTGAGCGTGGTCGACCACTACGTGTTCCGGTCGGAAGCGGAACTCGGAAAGGGACACGCGGACATTACCCTGGAGCCGCTGGTGGCGCGCTATCCGCACCTGCGTCGGGGCTACCTGATCGAGTTGAAGTACCTGAAGCGCTCCGCGCCGGCGGACGAGGCCGCGGTGACGGCGGCGGCCGGCGCCGCGGCGACGCAGCTCGCGCAGTATCTGACGGAGGAGCGGCTGGCGCGGCAGTTTCCGGGCGTGCGCTTCATCGGCCTGATCGTGGTGTTCCACGGATGGGAGCTGGTGTTCTGCGACGCCGTAGGGGAGTGACCGCGCCGGGCTTCCCCTCCACCGACGGACAGGCGCTCCAGTCCGACATCAACCGCGCGCTGCGGAGCCATGTGCAACGCTCCAGGAGGTAGCTTCTACTACTTCTGGCGCTGGAGGCGCAGCGTCGCGGGCGGCTCGACCGCGTGGTCGTCGATGTAGTCGAAGTCGATCTCCAGCCCGGAGCCGGCGCCCCGTGGCATCGGCACGTACCCGTCCGCGTCCATCAGGGTGATGTCCGACTTGAGCCAGGGCGCCGGCGTCCACTCCCACGACGGGTTGGAGCCGACCTCCAGGTACTTCGCTGCCGCCGTCGCGCCGCAGAGGTGCACGCACTGGTCGGCCGGTCCATGCGGTTCGGCAGCCATGCCGAATGACTCTGCCAGATGCACGGTCTTCATGGCAGGCGTGATCCCGCCCTCGTGCCCGACCGCGGCGCGGACGATGTCGCACGCTCCCGCCTTGATCCACTCCGCCCGCACCCGGTGGTTGCCCTGCGCTCGCTCGGGGCCGAGGATCGGCGTGTCCAGTTGCTCGGCCAGCCACTGGTAGGACGACATGCTGTATTCGTCCATCGGCTCCTCGAACCAGTAGTAGCCGAGCCGATCGAGCTCCCGCCCGATGTACAGCGCGTGCTCCCGGCTGTAGAAGTGCCAGCAGTCGAGCATCAGGTCGATGTCCGGACCGACCGCGTCTCGCACCGCCTCGCACGCCTCTATGTCTCGCTTCGGATCCAACTCCTGGTCCGGTCCGGACGGAAACCAGGTGTGGAGCTTGAATCCCTTGAATCCTCGTTTCACACACGCCGCGGCCAGCTCCGCATACGCCTGCGGCGTGTCCAGCGCGCCGCCGCCGAAGGTGCCCAGCGGGCTCGATGCGTAGGCGGGCACCTTGTCCCGATACCCTCCCAGGAGCTTGTGGATCGGCTGACCCAGATAGCGTCCGGCGAGATCCCACAGCGCCAAGTCGACGGCCGCCAGTTCCTGTGGGTGGAAATCGCGGATCATGCCCTGCGATATCGCCATCCGTTGCCACAACCGCTCGCGGTCGAGCGGGTCGCTGCCGACGAGCATCGGCGATATCACCTGATCCACCAGGTTGGGACTGGCGCCAAAGGAGTAGCCCGCCGCCCCTTCGTCGGTGCCGATGGTCAGCAGCGTCTCGAACACGTCGTGCTCAGGTCCCCGAATCGGATGGCCCAGTTCGTCATGGGTGCTCGTCGTGCGGTGGAGGAACGTCTTCGTCGTCACCTCGGTGATCTTCATGCCCGCCACCCCGCAGTCTCCGTCTTCATGTGAGCACCTCCTTGTCCTTGTCTTTATCGACCAAGCGCTGGAAAACAGGGTCCGAGGGATAATACGCCCGCAGCCGCTGAGTTCAAGCGCCAGCGCCGGCAGGCCGCTATCGGCAGTGCGGGACCAACCCATGCTGCACATGGCTGGCGCCGTATCAGCCTGCGCAGGGCTACTTCCTGCTTGACCTGCACCGTGTGGGGGATGACGATGTGCCACGGCGCAACCTGCTGCAGGCGGTGGCCGCCGTGGAGCAGAGCCGGTCGTTCGAGGACGTGCTGCGGGTGCGGGAGGCGCTGCAGCCCTGGTTACGGGACCCGCGCGCGGCGGAGCTGCAGCGCGCATTCGTGGACTGGATGCGGCAGATCGCCGAGCGGATGGCGCCGGCGGGCGCGGTCGTGCCGCCGGTGCGGACGCTGGAGGAGATGAGGATGTCGGTGGTCGAACGGGCAGCCGAATGGCCCAAGCAGTGGCTTCAGGAAGGGCTCGAACAGGGTCTTGAGCATCAGCGGGCGCTGCTGTGCCGCCAGGCGGCGGCGCGCTTTGGCGACGACACCGCGGCCCGCTTGGCCGAGGTGCTGGCACCGATCGCCGATCCCGAACGGCTGGCCGAGATCGGTGACTGGCTGGTGCGTTGCGACACCGCCGCCGGGTTTCTCGCCCGCCTCGATCCCGGCTCGCCGTCGCGCTGAGCTGCGGCCCGCAGGCCACCCCTTCGCCACCGCCCCGGCAGCCCCAGGCATGGAACGACGGCGCGGCCAGCCTATACGATGCGGGATGCCGGTAGCCGCGCGTCCGGAGCTGCCGGCGCACGGACGCGTCACGATCATCGGGGCCGGCATCGCCGGCTGCAGCGTCGCCTACCACCTCAGCGAGCTCGGGTGGTCGGACATCGTCGTGATCGACCAGGGCCCCCTCTTCGAGACCGGCGGCTCCACCTCGCACGCGCCCGGCCTGGTGTTCGTCGTCAACTTCTCGCAGGCGATGGCGCGCTTCGCCCACTACACGACGGAGCTCTACGACCGCCTCCGCCTGAACGGCGCGCGCGTCTGGAACGGCGTCGGCGGCCTGGAGGTGGCGTGGACGCCGCAGCGACTGGTCGACCTGAAGCGCAAGGTGAGCGCGGGGCGGGCGTGGGGGGTGGAGACGCATCTGCTCGGAGCGGACGAGGCGCGCGCCATGCTCCCACTCCTTTCCGAGCGGATCCACGGAGCGATGTACACGCCGGCCGACGGCGTCGCCGAGCCGCACGCGGCCGCCGCGGCCATGGCGGCGCTGGCCGCCGCACGAGGCGTGCGCTTCTTCGGTTCGACCCGGGTCACGGGCATCGACGTCGCAGGCGGGCGGGTGCGAGCGGTCAGGACCGAGCGCGGCTCGATCGGCACCGAGATCGTGGTCTGCGCCGCCGGCATCTGGGGGCCGCTGGTCGGGCGGATGGCCGGGGTGGCGCTGCCGCTCCTTCCCCTGCGACACCAGTTCGCCGTCACCGAACCGTTGGCCGCCCTGGCAGGTGAGCAGTCACGGGTACGGTTCCCGATCCTCCGGCACCAGGATCGCGCCATGTACTTCCGCCAGGAGAGGGAGGGGCTCGTGATCGGGTCCTACGACCACGAGCCGCTCGTCGTCGAGCCCGAGGACATCCTCTCCCACGACGAGGCGCCCGTGATGCCGTCGATGGCGGAGTGGTCCGAGAGCGCGTTCCGGAACGCGATGGTGGCCGCCGGCGAGGTGCTGCCTGCGCTGCGCGGCGCCGCGCTCAATCGCAAGGTCAACGGCATGTTCGTGTTCACGCCGGACGGGATGCCGGTCCTGGGCGAGTCGCCGCAGGTGCGCGGGTTCTGG
Source organism: Spirochaetia bacterium (assembly GCA_963662775.1). GTDB lineage: Bacteria > Spirochaetota > Spirochaetia > SZUA-6 > Bin103 > CATQHW01. The sequence continues at coordinate 4,737,635 of OY759747.1, read as the reverse complement.
GCCGCCGAGGCGGTCTGGATCACCCACGCCGGCGGGGTCGGCCGGGCCGTCGCGGAGTGGATCGCCGAGGGGCAGCCTTCGATCGACCTGTGGTCGTGCGACATCTCGCGGTTCCAGCCGCATCAGCTCACCCCTTCCTACGTGAGGGAGCGGGGCGCCCAGCAGTACCGCGAGGTCTACGACATCATCCATCCGCAGCAGCAGATGCGCACCCCGCGGAGGCTCCGATTGCTGCCGTACCACGAGCGGCTCGAGGCACTGAGGGCGCACTTCGTGGAGAGCGCGGGCTGGGAGCGGCCGCAGTGGTACGCCGCCAACCGTATCCTGCTGGGCGGCTCGACCGGTCACGGGCTGCGGCGCCACGGCTGGTCTGCCCGGCACTGGTCGCCGATCATCGGCGCCGAGCACCGCGCGGTGCGGGAGCGGGTCGGTCTGTTCGACCTGACGCCGTTCACGAAGCTCGAGGTCTCCGGCGCCGGCGCGACGGCTCTGCTGCAGAGGCTGTGCGCCAACCAGATCCACCGGCCCGTCGGCTCGATCGTCTACACGGCCATGCTCACTCCGGCAGGCGGCATCAAGTGCGACCTGACCGTGACCCGCCTCGCCGAGGACCGGTACATGATCGTGACCGGCGGCGCTACCTCCGAGCACGACAGGGCCTGGATCGAGCGTCACGTTCCCCGGGACGGCTCCGTGCGAGTCGAAGACGGCAGTGGGCGGCGATGCTGCATCGGTCTCTGGGGGCCGCTTGCTCGCGAGCTGCTGCGGCGGCTGACCGAGGAGGACCTCTCCGACGGCAGTTTCCCCTACCTCACGGCGCGCCCGCTCAGCCTTGCCGAGGTCCCGGTCCTTGCGGCGCGCATCTCGTATGTCGGCGAGCTCGGCTGGGAGCTCTACGCGCCGATCGAGTTCGGGCGTCGCTTGTGGGATCTCCTATGGCACGCCGGGGAGGACCTGGGCGTCGTCGCCGCCGGGCTCGGGGCGTTCGACTTCATGCGACTGGAGAAAGGGTATCGACTCTGGGGCGCCGACATCCACACCGAGTACAACCCGTACGAGGCCGGCCTGGGTTTCGCGGTCAAGCTGCGCAAGGGCGACTTCATCGGTCGCGATGCGCTGCGGCGGACGCGCTCGGCCGGCATCGCCCGCCGCCTCCGGTGTCTGACGCTCGATGACGCCTCGGTGGCGTTGCTCGGCAACGAGCCGGTCCTCATCGGCGGTGAAGTCACCGGCTACGTCACCAGCGCAAATTACGGCTACTCGGTCGGCGAAAGCATCGCCTATGGCTACCTGCCCGCCGAGAGCGCCGAGCCCGGCGCGCGCGTGCAGGTCGAATCCTTCGGCGAGCAGCACGCGGCCACGGTGACCGGGGAGCCGCTCTGGGACCCGGCGGGCGAACGGATGCGGGCGTGACGCCGGCGCTCCGGGGCCTGGCTCAGAGCTCCAGCCGGGCCCAGCGCACGTCGGTCAACGACGAGGTCGCGCCGGCATAGAAGACGACGAACACCGTGCCGTCGGGGAGCAGCGCGGCCCTCGGATGCCCATAGCGCCACTCGGTCATGTCGCTCCACGTGTCCAGCAGCGTGCGGCCGGCGCGCGAGCCCGCCTCCTCGTCGTGCTCGCTCCGATACACGACCGTGCCGGACGCCGGATCCCACGCCCGCCCGAAATCGTGGCTCTCCGCTGCCATGATCGCCCGCAGGGCGTCCCGGCCCACGCCGCGGGTCGGATAGAAGGCGACGAGCCGGTCGCCCCCGACCGCCAGCGGCTGCGTGTGGTTGCCGGCGATGCCGGTGCCGACCGGCTCGGTCCAGCCGCCGCCGTCGGGTTCACCCCAGGCGATGTGCACGTCGAGCGGCTGACCGGCGCGGGCGTCATGGGTCCAGAACATGGCCACCAGCCGCCCCGTCTCCGGGTGAACGGCCAGCCGCTGATCCCAGTAGAACCGGCCGCCGCCCGGGTCGCGCGCCACCTGCACGTAGTCGGGCCAGGTGGCGCCGCCGTCGCGCGACAGTCGCAGGTAGGCCGCCTGCGGCGCCGGGGCCGGATCCTCGTACTCCTTCCAGCACTCGTAGGGCTGGGCGCGGACTCCGCCGGCAAGGTCGAGCACCGGCATCGAGCAGGGCGAGGCCGCCACGTGCGGCGCGGTCTCCATCCGGCGCCACGGCGACCAGCTCGAGCCGGCGTCGGTGGACCGGGTGTGGAAGATGCGCATCGGCAACAGCCCGCTGGTCTGCGGATGGGAGAAGGGCCGCTCCGGTCCGGACCGGTCGATCCAGAGCCCGGTTGCCAGCAACGCGCCGTCGGGCTCCTCGCGCAGCGAGAAGCTGTACACCTCGCCGGGCGTCCCCGCCCAGTCATCGGCGCCGCGCGTGTCGAAGCGCCGCTGCCAGGTCGCGCCGCCGTCCTGGCTGGCGTGGATCACCATGCCGCCGTCGGCGCTCTTGCGCGCGCTCGCCTGCCGGAAGGTGGCCAGGATGGTGCCGTCGCCGAGTGGACGCACGCCGGTGAAGCAGGTACAGGCGCGTCCGCCGTCCGCGGAGGCAGCCTCGAATACCACACCGCCGTCGACGACGCGCATGTGGCGAGGATACCCACGAGGCCAGCACCCGTGAAGCAGACCGCGTGCCGATTATCGGGGACCGTCTCCCTGGGCACGGTTCGCCCTGCCGAATGCCGCGTCGAGCTTGTCCAGGATCCGCAGGCCCTCGTCCACCGACCCGCGAGCCGCCAGGGCACGAAACCGCGTCTCCGCATCGTACTGCGTGATTGCCACGGTCGAGAGCTCTTCCATCAGCTTGTTCATGCTCATGCCCCGCTGTCGGGCGATCTCCTTCAGTCGCCCGTGAGTGTCGTCGGGCAGGCGAATGGTCAACGTCGACACTTCACTCCTCCTCTACAAATGCTCCCGGAGTAACGATCTGATCCGGCACAGACGATCCCGACTGCGTCAGTCGGGCTCCAGGTCCTGCCGGTGCTCCAGGGCGGCTTCAATCTCCCGGCGCGTGCGGACGATCGGTCGCATCCGCTTCTGCGAGGCCAGCTCCAGTTGGTCGGTGACGTGCTTCGATCCCGCTCGTGACCAGTTGCCGTAGCCGAGCAGGGCTTCGCCGCGGACCGGGTCCGAGAACTCCACGACGGCATAGAAGGTGTCGCCGCTGACGATCTGCGCCGTGCCGTCAACGAACGGACCCAGGCCGGACGCGCGGATCGCCCCCATCTGGCTGGGTGCGCCGTTTCCGGGCAGGTCCAGGGAGCCGCGGCGCAGGCGCACCGCGTCGCCCCAGCGCACGTGCAGGGTGCCGTATTCCCGCTCCAGGTGCGCCGCCGCCGCGTCGAGCGCCGTCACCGCCCGCTCGGGAGCAGCGAAGTCGCGTGGCGTGGTCAGCGGTTCGGCCGGGTCGGCCGGTACGCGAGACCCGCCGATCTCCTGGAGTTCGTCGCCGGCCGCGGTCAGGAAGCGGTGGAAGAGGAGCGCGCCGACGCTGTCGTTGTCGGTGGCGCGGTCCCACCGCCGCAGGACCTCCGCGGCGCGCCGCGCCCGCTCGCCGCCGAGCCGCTCTGCAGCCGCCGCCAGGTCGTCCACGAAGTGGTCGGCCAGCTCGACGCCGGTCGAGAGCTTCATCGCCTTGAGATCGCCAAGGCTGATCTTTCCCGCCTGCGACAGCAGCCGGATGCTGCGCATGGCGCGCGGCGTGTGGCTGGGCTCGGGGGCGATCTGCGGCGTCCAGTCGGCGGGGTCCAGCACCATCGGGTGCGTGCAGGTCCAGGGCGAGTCGTTGCAGTTCTGCACCCAGCCGCCCGGCGGATCGATTACCTTGGGCAGCTCCGCGTAGGGCACCACGGCCGAGGACCAGATGAGCGCGGAGTCGTTGCCCGGCACCGGGCCGCGCCAGAAGCGCTCGTCGGCGGGCTCGCGCAGCGGCAACGCGGCGTTGTACAGGTACATGATGTGCCCGTCGCGGTCGCCGTACATGGTGTTGAACAGCGGGAGCTGCTGCATGGCCATGGCGGCGTGGAACTGCTCCAGGGTGCGCGCCAGGCCCATGTGCCAGAACTGCTCCAGCATGCGCGGCCGGGCGGTGCCGGCCACCCGCAGCGCCACGGGCTCGCCATCCTCTTCGGTCACGACGGGACCGTGCGCGGAGCGGCGGATGGTCAGCGGCTCGGAGTCCACGGTGCCGTCCTCGCGGAGCACCTTGAGCACCTGGCGCTCGACGGCGAACGGCTGCGTGCTGCCGTCCAGCTCGTAGCCGCCGCGGGTCGGCGACAGGCGGTAGAGGGTGGCCAGGTTGGGTGGGTTCGTGGTCTGGGTCCAGCCGAGGTACTCGGTGAAGCACTGGCGCAGGACCGGGAAACCGACCCAGACCGCGCCGTACGAGGTCACTCCCGGGGAGGTGAGCTGCACTTCGAAGTAGGTGTTCCGGTCGCCCCAGTGCAGGTGCGAGTTGCTCAGCAGCATGACGTTGCCGGACGCGGACTTGGACGGACCGATCGCCCAGCCGTTCGATTCGCTGGGTGCGGTGCTCGCCTCGGTCAGCCGGGACGCCACCCGCTGCCGGCTGGCATGCCATTCGAAGTTGATGACGCGCATGGTGTGGGCGAGCACGTCCGCGACGGTGAACGGCACCACGCCGCGGGCGGCGCTGCTGAGAGAGTCGCCCTGAACGGCTGCCGACGCGTTCAGGCCGGCGACGAAGGCGCGCAGCAACGGCGCGAACTCCGCACTCTGTTGCGTGGCCCAGCGCGCGGCGCGCTGCGGGATGCCGTTGGTCCATACCCAGCGGTCATCCTCCAGCCAGGCGGCGCCGTAGAACTCGGCAGCGCATCCCCGCCCCTGCGCGTAGAGCCGCGTCAGCAGTTCGCCGTGCGCCTCCATCTGGGCGCAACCGTAGGCGTAGAACAACCGGCGGTGATCGGGCGCATGAATGTGCGGGATGCCGTAGGAGTCCCAGAGTATGTGCGTTTCGTTCATGATCCCTTGGATACTGGCATGGAGTCGCACCCTACCGATCGGGTCTGCCGTCGCCTGTCGATCGCGACGATTGTTGCGGTCAACACCATCGGGCAAGTTCGCCGACCGACAGAAGTCGGCTCACAGATATTCCACGCGGCCAGCCATGTCTTCGGCGTCCAACACGTCGTGGATCAGCATCAGACCGCGAATGATCTCTCCGATCGGACGGTCCTGTGTCGCATACACGATCCCTGCATGCCCCGTTCCCGCTGCGGCCAATCGCAGGAAGTCATCGTCCTGTGTGAACATGACACGCCGCAATTCTCTGGCCCGCCGCAATTGTTCGACGTCCGAAGCTCCCAAGGATCCCGCGTCGGGAACGGTCAAGACCTCCACGCCTCTCCGGCGAAGGCCCATGACGACTGCCTTTGAGACCTGCTCATCCGTGAAGAACCGGACTCTCGCCATGTGTGGTTTGCTCGCGGAGTTTCTCGGCGAGCCTCGATACGCTTTCCTTCCGCAACGTCGCGATCAGAGCCTTGCTCTCCGCGATCGACTCGTCGATCTCCGCACGGTGGTCGAAGTAGTAGACCAAGGCCGCATGGACGTCAGATAGCGTCAGGTCGTATTCCGAGGCTATCTCATCAGCGCTCTTGCCGAGACGTTCGTGCCAGATAGCCACATTCGCAACCGTGATGCGGCGGCCCGCAATCCGAGGCTTGCCGCCGCACACGCCGGAGGTAATCACGATGTGATGATTCGCAGTTCCCATAGTCATCCATGAACCGCCGTATGCAGGCTGGCCAAGCGCTGGAGAAGCGGGCCCGGGAGCGCTACAACCCGTGACCACTTGTCGGATTCGGTATGGCAGTTCACTTCAGGATGGTAGCGGGATACACACGGCCGGGCAACGAGCTGATACCGCGATGTTCCGAGCACGCCGAACGTGACGTGTCTGCATGAACGCGACGGTCGCTCGCCGGGCTGGCGTCGGTTGGACCAGCCGGCGAGCGACCGCGCGTCGCTCTTCGATCTCGGTGCGTCTACCAGCTCACCGTCGATTGAACGGTGAGCGCGTGTTCGGGCTCGGCGTTGACGGACTCAGTGCGCGTCGCCACCAGTCCGACCCGAACCTCGGTAGCGGCCGGCCGGCGGGCGTGGAACTCGTAGCCCAGCCGGTATTCGCGTTCGCGCCCCGAGAGGCCGATGCCGGCCCACGGTGTTCCCACGCCTCCCATCAGGTCCAGCCCGTAGCCGAATCTGGCGTCGACGCGTCCGGTGCCGCTCGCGTCCATCGGATCGCCATCCAGCCCGGCCAGCGTCCCGCGGCTCCACAGGGCCGCCGCTCCGCCTTCCGCGCTCCTGCCGATCGACGGGCTCACCGTCAGCGCCGGCCCCAGCTCCGATCCCGGATTCGGGTCCCACGCCAGCCAGCCGCTCGCGCCCCACTCCGCCACGTCAGCGGTCTCGTGCAGCACCAGCGCTCGCCCTTTCACTCCCAGCGAGAGGCCGATCCCAGGATGCGTGAAGCTCAAGCCCCCGCCCACGTCCATCCCAAAGCCGGTCTCCGCGTCGCCTCCGTCGCGCCGCACGCCGACCTCGATCGAAGGGGTCAGCCGCGCGTCGCCGCCAAAGGCCACTTCGTATGATCCCTCCAGCCCCACACGGATCCGGTTCACGCCGGCCGCCGTGGCGACCAGCCCCGGCGCTGCCTCGGAGGCCGCCCTCAGCAGCATCCCGTCCGCGTTCACGTCCAGCGAGAACCCGCCGGCCGCCGACGCCGGCACCACCGTGCCGCGCACGCCAGCCGCTCCGGCCAGCAGGTTGATGCGGGTCTCCAGCGGCTCCCCATCGGTGCGGATCAGTTCCAGCCCTCCGAGGCCGTAGCCGCCGGCCACCCACAGCGACAGCCGCTCCGGCACCACCTCGAACCCGACGTAGGGATACGCTCCGGTCACGGAGCTGCTCACCTCGCCGCCGCCGGTCATCGGCTGCGCGTAGCTGCCCCACCCGGAGCTGTGCGACAGCGCCAGACCGGCGATCCAGCGCCCGGTCGCGTAGTCCAGACCCAGCGTCCCGGTGGCCACCTCGCCGTCGACCGACAGGTCGCCGTCCTGGCCGGCAAAGTGCCCGTAGGCTCCCTGCCCCCAGACGGTCAGTGCGGCTCCATCCTCGGTCGCTGCCGTCGCCACCTGGAACTCACTTCCGGCCAGCAGCTCCTGCCCGCTCATGTTCCGCGCCTGCGAATCTCTGTTGCCGGTGTCGATCCACGCCGCCAGGGCGGCGATCTCCTGCTCGTCCGCAACGGGCTCGGCGCCCGCCGCCGTCATCTCCCGGCCCGCGACCGCCGCTCGGGTCGCCGGGGTCCGGGCGCTGCGCAGCCGCTGATCCACCGCGTCCAGCGTGTGCTCCCACGCGGTGCGCCCGAAGCGGCCCAGCCATGCGCGTGGCATCGGGTCGCTGTTGACGATCGTGCCGGTCGCCTCCGCGTCCGCCAGTTCCGCTCCGACCGCGTTGCTCAGGTGCAGCGCGAACGTCTCCGAGCCTTCGTCGTGCGCGTCGTCGAGCACGGTTACCTCGATGGTCCGGGAGGTCGCTCCCGTGGCGAAGGTGAGCGTCCCGGAGGACGCCACGTAGTCTTCTCCCGCCGTGGCCGTGCCGTCGGAGGTGGCCCAGTCCACGGTCACCGGCTCGTCGGCGTCGGCGCTGAGGGTCACCTCGAAAGAGATGACCTCGTCCACGCCTTCGGTCGCCCGGGCGTCCTGCACCTCGATGGTCAGCGATTCATCGGCGGCCTGTGAGGCCGGTTCGGCGGTATCCTCTCCGCCCGGGCAGGGTGTCGCCTCCAGCGTCTCGCTGTCGGCGATGCGCACGCACACCGAGTCGGCATCGCCTACCCGGTAGCCGTCTCCCGGTTGCAGCGTGATCGTCACGTGGCCCTGTTCGGCGGAACCGTCGGGCAGCCACACGCGGTAGTCGCGATACCCGCCGAGTCCGTGATCGACGACGAATATCAGCGGCACGATCCCGGTCTCCACGCTGCTCACCTGCCCGCTCTTGAACTCTCGCCACTCGTAATCCATGTCCACCACGATCCCGTGCGACCTGCCGCGCCACTCGTGCGAGTTGCGCAACTCCGTGACCCGGATGTGGATTAGCGCATTCTGGCCTTCGGTAGCGGGGCCGGCATCGGCGAGTGCGAGCGTCACCACCGGCTCGCTGTCCAACTGGTGCGTTCCGGTACGTCCGAAGCCGGACTCCGACCATGCGGCGTAGGTGCGAGCCCCGACGTCCTCGCGGAACGGCCGCACCCGCGCCTCGTACTCGGTGTCCGCATCCAGAAACAGAATCGGGACGCTCGTCTCGGTAGCCCCTGCAGAACGCTGATCCCAGGACTCGGTGCCGCGGATCCGGTACTGCACTTCGTAGCCGCTCGGCGATGCGTCCTCCGGAGGTTGCCAGCTCACGATGAGGTTCCCCGCGGTCTCAGGAACCGCGGCCACGACCGGTGCGCCCATCTCGACGATGGATTCCACCGCGACCAGAAGCTGCGCCCCGATGGTGTGGGCGCCGCCCGAGAACACCGCGTTCACGGGGTTGCTCAGCGTGACGCTGAAGGTGTGGTCGGGGTCGCCGAGCACGTCCTCGCCGACCGGCACCGTGACCGTCGCGGTGGTCTCGCCGGCCGGAATGATGAGGGTGCCGGACCCCACGGAGCCGTCGCCGGGGTTCGCGGCGCTGTCGGTGATGTCCCAGTCCACGGTGACGTCGAGGTCGCTCGGCCCGGTCAGGGTCACCGTGAAGCCGACGCTGCCCGACTCGCCGCCGTTGCCGACGTCGGTGATGTTCACGATCGGATCGAATCCGTCGTTGTCGTCGATGACGAAGACCGTGAGCTGGTTTCCATGACGTACCCCGGCGGGTAGCGTCCCGAAGCCGAGCCGAACGCTCTCGCCGCCGTCGACTTCGCTGTCGTCGATAGCGGCTACCGTGATGGTGCGCCGCGTCTCGCCGGGCGCGAACACCAGGACGGTTGGCGCCACGGTGTAGTCGGCGGGAGTCGCGCCCCCGCCCGGCGTCGCCGTGATCGGGATGACCACCTCGCCGGCCGGGTCGTTGGTCAACAGCACGGTGACGGCCACCGCCGGCCCACCCTCGGCGATCACGTAGGCGGGTGCGCCGAACAGGACGATCACCGCACCGTCCACCTTGTGGCCGGCGTGGTCGGGTACGCCCGGGTATCTCCGGTCGACCGGTACCGAACCCAGCTCGGGGCTGGTGGTGGGCACCCGTTCGCCGAAACCGGACGGCGGGCCGCCCACGTCGACGCTGACGCCGTCGGTGTCGCTGTCGGTGGACTGCACCCGGTAGCGATAGATCAGCTTGTCCGTGCCTGAGCCCGAGACGTAGCGGGCCGGGCGATAGTTGTCGGGTGCGGAGTCGCCGACGCGGATGGCGACGACGGAGTCCGAGGTGTATGCGTCGGCGCTGAAGTTCATCGTGACCTCGATCTCCTCACCCGTGCGGTACGTGTCTCCGCGGTCGGGCTTCGAGGTGATCGCCACGCCGGTGACGCGGAACGACCCGTCCACCTTGTGGCCGGCGTCGTCGGGCACGCGGGAGAAGTGCCGGGAGACGGGAACGGAACCCAGCTCGGGGCTGGTCGTCGGCAGCGTACCACCGAAGCCGGAGGGTGGGCCGCCGGCGTCCACGCTGATCCCGTCCGCATCGTAGTCGTCGAGCTGGACGCGGTAGCGGTACGTCAGGCGGTCCGTGCCGGACCCCGAGACGTACTGTGCCGGCTGGTAGTTTTCGGGCGCGGAGCCCCCGACCCGCATGGCGAGGACGGATGCTTCCGTCGCGTAGGCCTCGATGCTGAACTTCACCGTGACGTCGATGTCCTCTCCGACCCGGTAGCCGTCTTCATGCGCCGGGATCGAGGTGATCGCCACGTCGTGGACGTGGAACTCGCCGAATGCCAGGTGGCGGCTGTCGTCCGCCAGACCGGGGTAATAGTCGTGCACCGGCAGCAGGCCGAAGCTGGCGACGATGGTCGGCACCGTCCCGCCGAAGCCGCTGTTCGGGCCGCCGGCGTCCACGCTGATGCCGTCGGTGTCGGCATCGCCGAGCTGTACCTGGTAGCGATACACCAGCCGGTTGGTCTGGGAGCCGGAGTGATATTCGGCCGCGCGGTAGTTGGAGCCGTCGGCGGTGTCTCCCACGCGGATGGCGATGGACGAGCCCCGCTCGGGGACGTACACCGCGACGTTGAAGGTCAGGGCGATGTCGACGTGCTCGCCGTAGTGGTAGACGCGGCCGTCGCGCGGCGTAGACACGATCTCCGTCCGGTAGGCGCGGTAGGGGCTCGGTCGTCCCCGAATCCGGATCCTCAGCGCCTCATTGTTGTCGCGGAACCACCCTGCATCCGCTCGCCGAAACCGCATCCGGTCGTGAATGGACCATCCGGGCTCCTCGCCTCCATCCTCCCCCTCACTGTAGGTGGTGCCGAACTGTGCCCAGTTGTCGTTGGCGCAGCCGGAGACGCAGTCGAGCACGAACCAGTAGTCGGTGTCGGGCTCAAGATAGCTGTTGGCGCCCGCCTTCCACTCGTTGTGCGCATAGTCGTTCATTTGACCTCGCGTGAGGGTGGCGACCTTGTGGAGCATCGCGGCGTCGCGATACACCTCGGCGCGGATCGTCATGTAGCGGCTCTCGTGAGTGTCTCGCACGTACAGCCAGATACTCTCCAGTTCGTAGCCGCCTCGATTTGGACCCGTTCTGAAGCCCTGCATCAGTCCGTCCTGGTTCCTGGACAGGACGGTACGGATGTCGGGTCCTGAAGGCTGGTCCAGGTTCTTTACCAGCGTCGCGATCGGCGGATGGTGATCCTGCGCCGATGCGGGGATCGCGCCGGCAAGCGCGGCCACGCCCGCAATCAGCGCCGCCGCGGCGCGAAGCCCGCCGGCCCGAGCCAGCGGCATCGAGCGGACGAGACAGGAGAGCAAAACGATGGGTGTCATGACGGGCACCTCCCTCGCGGTGATTTCGGACGCGAGGCGACACGAGGCCGCGTTCGGATCTATCCGTGAGCGGGCGTGTCGGCCGCGGTCCATGTCATGGAGCTACCGCTCGAAGGAGGGACGGGCTATGGCCGGGTTCGTGGACGAACGATCGACTGCTTGGATGACGAAAGAGATTCGCGAGTCACTGCCGTGCTGCCGCAAGGACCATACGCGAATGGCATCTGCGAACGGTCGCAGCCAAGGCGCGCGCGTCCGCGGATCTCGCCCACGGGCGTCGCCGGGAGGTCGTGGGTCGGGCGGGAGGTCCTCGGGCGGTGCGCGGGCCGGCTTCAGGCGGCCCGGATCGTCATTCGATCTTCACGTCGCCGCGCTCGTCCAGCCAGTCGTACAGGGCCCGGTTCGACTCCCAGTCCAGGTCGAGCATGCAGGTGCCCAGGATAACGACGCCATAGACGCTCCGCTCGCGGATCATCTCCTCGCAGACGTCGAGCTGGCGCCGCATCAGGCCGTAGGACAGTTTCTGCTGGTTGCCGAAGTCGTAGACGTAGATGCACAGCAACAGCGGCTTGTTGCCGGTCAGCCGGGCCAGGTGTGCGGCGTAGCCCTTCTGCCGGTCGATGTTCGCCGCATGCCACAGCGGGTTCATGTAGCCGGCGAAGTACGGCAGGAGCGGAAGCTGGCGTTCGTCGTCGAGCGACATCTCGTAGAACGTGGCCATCAGCGGCAACTGCGGCGGGCGCGCGGCGTTCTCGAACTGCAGGTCCGCCAGGTGCTGCGGCGTCACGCCGCCGTCGACGGTGCCGGTTGAGAAGTCGTCCAGCAGGAACGACTCGATCCGCGGGTCCTCGGCGGCCAGCTCCTTGGCCTGCAGGAGCGCGTTGAAGGCCCGCTCGTAGGCGACCCGGTGCGTGCCGTCGACCGTCTCGTGCATGCCCCACTTGGCGATGATCCGCCTGGCCGCAGGGAGCTGCGTCATCGTCTCCTTCGTCAGCGGCAGGTGGCCGGCGATCAGCACGTTGCGGATGCCCGTCCGCTCGATCGCCTGCTGGGTGGTCAGGGTCGACGTCTCCTCCCAGAACGGGTATGCCCTCATTTCCTGCAGGACGTTCACCTTCATGCCCCAGAGCCAGAGATGGTCGCGTAGCGTCAGACTGCTCATCCGGTAGCCTCCCTCGTGTATCGTCATGGTACCCGAATGGGCAGCACCGTCACGATCGAACCGATCACCCGGCGCAACGCGCTCGTGTTCAAGGCCGTACGGCTTCGCGCGCTGCGGGACGCCCCAACCGCGTTCGGTTCGACGTACGCCCAGACCGTCCGGCTTACCGACGACGACTGGCGGCGGCGCGCCAACGAGTGGAGCGGCGAGAGCTCGGCCTCGTTCCTGGCGATGGACGCCGGCGTCCCGTGCGGCATGGTCGGCTGCTTCCTGGGCCGCGAGGACGCCTCGCGCGCGCACCTGGTGGCGATGTGGGTGGCGCCGGCACACCGGCGGGCCGGCGTGGGCCGCGAGCTCGTCGACGCCGTCGTGGACTGGACGCGCGCCAAAGGGGTCGGCGAGGTACGCCTGACGGTCACGTCCAACAACGACTCCGCGATCGGTTTCTATCGGGCGCTGGGGTTCGCGTTCACCGGAGGCACCGAGCCCTACCCGAACGATCCCGAGCTGGTCGAGTACGAGATGATCCGGACGCTCTGATCGCCGCCCCCGCACGGTGAGTCGAGGTACCCCTGATATACTCCGGCGAGCATGGCTGACAGCCTCACCAGGGCCGGCAGCGTCCGTTCCTCGTCGTCCGGGTCGATCCGCCGCAAGCTGCACCGCTCGCGCTACCTGTACGCGATGTTCGCGGCGCCGTTCCTGTTCTACGTGCTGTTCGAGTACGCGCCCATGTACGGGGTGCTGATCGCCTTCAAGGAGATCAAGGTGTTCCGCGGGCTGGGCGCGATCCTCTCCGCCCCCGGCATCGGCTTCAAGCACTTCGAGCAGTACCTGACCGACCCCTACTTCTGGACGCTGGTGCGCAACACCGTGCTGATCCAGGTGCTGGGCCTGGCGGTCGGCTTCCCGGCGCCGATCGTCCTGGCGATGATGCTCAACGAGGTGCGCGCCGTCGCCTTCAAGCGCGCCATCCAGTCGATCACGTACATGCCGCACTTCATCTCGCTGGTGGTGATCTGCGGCATGATCGTCAACTTCGTCTCCACCGACGGGGTGGTGAACAACTTCCTGGCCTTCCTGGGCTTCCAGCGCACGGCCTTCCTGGTGCGGCCGGGGTGGTTCCGGCCCATCTACATCGCCAGCGACATCTGGCAGCACGTCGGCTGGGGATCGATCATCTACCTGGCGGCCCTGACCAACGTCGATCCGCAGCTCTACGAGGCCGCCTCCCTGGACGGCGCCGGGCGCTGGCGGCAGCTCCGCCACGTCACCTGGCCCGGCATCCTGCCGACGGTGGTCATCCTGTTCATCCTGGCCCTGGGGCGGATCATGGAGGTCGGCTACCAGAAGATCATCCTGCTCTACACCGGCGCCACCTACGAGACCGCCGACGTCATCGCCACCTACGTCTACCGCCGCGGCCTGATCGAGTCCGACTTCTCCTACGCGACCGCGGTGGGGCTGTTCACGTCCGTGATCGGCATCGCCTTCGTGATATCGGCCAACCGCATCAGCCGCTCCCTCGGGGAGACCAGCCTGTGGTAGGGATCGCGCGCGCCACCACGCCGGCCGACCGCGTGTTCGACGTCTGCAACACGCTGCTGCTCCTGATCCTGGCCTTCCTCACCCTCTACCCGCTCTATTACGTGGGCATCGTGTCGCTCTCGCACGGGCACGCGGTGATCCGCGGTGAGGTCAACTGGTGGCCGGTCGGTCTCAACCTGGAGTCGTACCGCGCCGTGCTGGAAGCGCCCTACGTGCTGGGCTCCTTCCGCAACACCGTCTGGTACACGTTCGTGGGCACCGCCGTGAACGTGTCCATGTCCGCCCTCTGCGCCTATCCGCTGGCGATGAAGTTCTTCTACGGCCGGCGTTTCCTGACCGGCTTCGTGGTCGCCACCATGTTCTTCAAGAGCGGCCTGATCCCCCTGTACCTGATGGTGCGCAGCCTGGGCATGCTGGACACCATCTGGGCGCTGGTCCTGCCGACCGCCGTCGTCACCTACTACATGATCATCATGCGCACGTTCTTCCAGAACATCCCCGAGGAGCTCAACGACTCGGCGTACCTCGACGGCGCGAACGACATCCAGATCTTCCTGCGCGTCGTGCTGCCCATCTCCACGCCGATCCTGGCGACCATGACGCTGTTCTACGCCGTCCAGCACTGGAACAGCTTCTTCCCGGCGCTGATCTACCTGAGCGACCGGGAGCGGTTCCCGATCCAGCTCATCCTGCGCGCGATGGTGATCGAGGGCGACGTGGCCAACATGCAGGTGGAGTTCCAGGACGACGAGCGGATCGTCGACACCACGGTGAAGTACGCGATCATCATGGTGTCGACGGTGCCGATCCTGCTGCTCTACCCGTTCCTGCAGCGCTACTTCGTGAAGGGTATGATGATCGGCAGCCTGAAGGGCTGACCCCGGCCGCTGCCGGCCGGACATTTCAACCAGGAGGTTCTCTGATGAAGAGACTGACCATTCTTTGCGCCGTGGGGCTGCTCGCCGCCGTCGGCGCATTCGCCGCTCCCGCTGCGGAGGTGGCCGTGTCGATGGAGCCCACCGTGCTGACGGTGGTCCTGTCGGACCGCGGCACCGCCCCGATCAACGTCGACTCGGCCGTGATCGACGCCGTCGAGGAGAAGCTGAACATCCGCTTCGACCTGACCGCGATCGCCGGCGGCGACTACAACGCCAAGAAGCGCACGCTCATCGCCACCGACGACGTGCCGGACATCCTCAGGGTGCACCGCAACGACCTGAACGAGTTCGGCGACACCGGCGTGTTCCTGGCGCTGAACGACATGATCGACACCATGGTGCCCAACTACAAGCGCATCCTGGAAGGGAACGAGCGCGTGCAGAAGACGGCCATCGACGGCGTCTACTACGCGTTCGCGACCACCAAGCACTTCGAGTTCCACCGCGGCATCATCAGCGTGATCCGCACCGACGTCGTCGAGGACCTGGGCCTGGAGCAGCCGCAGAGCTTCGACGAGCTCTACGAGGTGCTGTCCGCCATCAAGGCCGCGTATCCCGAGAGCCACACGTGGACCACCCGCGGCGGGGGGCGCAGCCTGGTGCGCAACGCCGCCTACGCATTCGGCACCGGCGGCGACATGTACTACGACCCCGACCTGGACGGCGGGCGCTGGGCGTACGGCCCGATCCAGGCGCGGTACCGCGACCTGCTGGAGTACCTGCACAACGCCTACGACGACGGCATCCTCGACCCGGACTTCGCCACCCTGACCACCACGCAGTGGCGGGAGAAGCAGGCGGCCGGCAAGAGCTTCTTCTTCTACGACAACCCCACCTACGGCAAGCGCGCCAACGACGCCATCGTGCCGGTCAATCCGGACGCCTGGTGGGCGCCGACCGAGGTGCTGGCCAACGCGACCGGCAACCGCCGCTCGCTGTTCTACGAGGAAGAGGTGTGGAGCCAGATGTGGGCCGTCGGCCAGAAGACGGAGAACCAGGACGCGATCGCCCGCTTCTTCGACTACGCCTACACCCAGGAGTTCGCGGAGATGAAGGCGTTCGGGCTGGAGGGTGTGCACTGGGTGCGCGACGGCGACGACTACACGTTCACGGACGAGATGCGCGAGCAGTACACCAGCGAAACCGGCGCCTACCTGATCGACAAGTTCATGAACGAGATCGGCACCGGCGCCTACAGCGCCTTCACGCCCTACATCGACATGCGCCTGTACCGGATGAACTGGCCCGAGTACCAGATCAACTGGTACCTGGGGATGGAGGCGAGCGGGAACTGGGACGACCCGAAGGTCGTGGCCCCGTTCAACGCGGACGAGCGCGAGGAGATCACCAACCTCACGGCCGATCTCAACACGATCGTGCACGCCGCCATCGACAAGGTGATCCTGGGCGACCTGAGCCTGGCGGAGTGGGACGAGCTGGTCGCGCAGATCAAGCCGGACGGCATGCGCCTGGAGGCGATCCACAACGCTGCCGAGCAGCGCTACCAGGACAGCCGCTGAGCGAACGCGTGCGATCGGTCCCCCGCAGCAGGATCGCCTGTGCGGGGGACCATCCGCGCCGGCTCAGCCCTTCATGCCGGTCAGCGCTATGCCTTCGATGAAGTAGCGCTGGGCGATGAAGAACAGGATCAGAGCCGGCGCGATCACCACGGTCGAGGCGGCCATCAGCAGGTGCCACTGCGAGGTGTAGAGCCCGGTGAACTCCGCCAGCCCGATCGCCAGCGTGTAGCGCCGCGAGTCGTTCAGATAGATCAGCGGTCCCAGGAAGTCGTTCCATTCGAACAGTGACGAGAAGATGCCGACGGCGATCAGCGCCGGCCGGCTCAGCGGCACGATCACGTGGCGCAGCACTTGCGGCGGACTGGCGCCGTCGATGACGGCGGCTTCGTCGAGCTCCTTCGGCAGCGTCAGGAAGAACTGCCGCAGCAGGAAGATGTAGAAGATCGAGCCGCCGAACCAGTCGGGCAGGATCAGCGGCCAGTAGGTGTTGATCAGACCGATCTCGGCCCACAACAGGAAGGTGGGAATCAGCGTCACGGCGTAGGGCAGCATCAGGGCGGTCAGCAGAACCCCGAACACCTGGTCCCGTCCGATCCACTGCAGCCGGGAAAATCCGTAGGCCGCCAGCGTCGCGGTGATCAGGGTGCCGATCACGGTCGGCGCCAGGATCGCCAGCGTATTGAAGAAGTAGCGCACGAACGGGATCGTGGTCAGCGCCTTGGGGTAGTTCTCCCAGAGCCAGGGTGCCGGGATCCACTCGGGCGGATAGATGAAGATCTGGCTCAAGCCCATGAACGAGCTGCGCAGCAGCCAGACCAGCGGAATCAGCATCACCGCGCTCCCGGCCACCAACAGCAAGTAGACGCACGCCCTTCCGATCCGGACGCGCGCGGCCCGCCCGAGGGAGCGCGGCTGCCGGGATGCGCGGGTGGCGGCGAGCGGGCCTGCCTTCATCTGCCGGCCCTCATCTGCCGGCCCCTCATCTGCCGGCCCCTCATCTGCCGGCGTAGTACACCCAGCGCGACGACGTGCGAAACAACAGGACGCTGAGGCCGGCGATGATCAGAAACAGCACCCACGCCAGCGCCGAGGCGTACCCCATCTGACTCTGCTCGAACGCCTTGTTGTACAGGTAGAGCACGTACAGCAGGCTGGCGTTGTCGGGGCCGCCCTCGGTCATCACGTACGGCTGCACGAAGGTCTGCAGCGTCCCGATCACGCTCAGGATCAGGTTGAACAGGATGGTCGGCGTGACCATCGGGATCGTGATGTGGCGCAGCTTGTGCCAGGGGTTGCCGCCATCGATCTGGGCCGCCTCATAGAGTTGGCGCGGCACGCCCTGCAGCCCGGCCAGGAAGATGATCATCATCGGGCCGATGTCCCACACGCTCATGAGGATGAGCGAGGGAATCACCGTCCTGCTGCCGTAGATCCACTGCGACCGCGGCGCCCCCAGCGGCACGAGGATCGCGTTGAGCAGGCCGAAGTCGGGGTTGAACAGCCAGATCCACAGCACGCTGGAGGCGATCAGCGGCACGATCGAGGGCACATAGAAGATGGTGCGGAACACCGGCAGGGCGCGGATCTTCTGGTTCAGGAGCACCGCCAGGGCGAATGCCGCCAGCAGGCGCAACGGAACGCTGCCCAGCGCGTAGTAGGCGGTGACTGCCAGCGATTTTCGGAACAACCGGTCTTCGGTCACGATGTGGCGCAGGTTTTCGAGCCCGATCCAGTTGGGGCTGGCGGCGATGCGCCAGTCGGTCAGCGCGATGTACAGGCTGCCGAGGATCGGTCCGAGCTGCCACAGCAGGAACCCGAGCACCGCGGGCGCCACGCAGGCCATGCCCCAGAGCGCCTCGCGCCGCCGGTGGCGGCTCAGCCGGCTGCCGCCCGCCCGGCGGCGCGTTGCCCCTTCCAGACGTTGCGTCGTTCCCACTCCAGGCACCATCGCGGCTCAGGCTACCGCTTCCTGGCGCGTTG
The DNA here is from genome assembly GCA_963662775.1 of Spirochaetia bacterium. Taxonomy (GTDB): domain Bacteria; phylum Spirochaetota; class Spirochaetia; order SZUA-6; family Bin103; genus CATQHW01. The sequence goes on along the minus strand of OY759747.1, from coordinate 4,719,510 downwards.
CGGGTAGCGGACAAGCCGCCGCAGCACTGCGGCGACACGTCCGCTACCCCGGATCTGTCGAGCTGACCGCTTCGTGAGGGCGCGGCCTACCAGCGTCCCTGCATGAGCGGGGCGCCGTCGCGCACCGCCTGATCCATCGCCTCCTGAGCGGTCGCCTCCCCCGCCCACAGCTTGGTCATGGCCGGGTCGATCGCCTCCGAGAAGATCTGCGACAGGTTCTTGAGCCAGTACGCCGGCGGCTGGCGCGGCGTGTTGTTCAGGGTGTAGTCGATCAGCACGTCGCGCGCCTCGGGCGGATACACCCCGGGGATGGCGTCCAGCCACTCGGCGGTCTTGGCCGGATCGGTGTAGTACTCGAGCTGCAGCGGCATCCACAGACCCTTGGCGTAGAGGTCGACCTGCGCGGGGTCGTTGTGGAACTTGTAGAACTCGAACGCCTCGTCCGGGTGCTCGGTACCGGCGAACACGACCGACGGTGAGCCGAGCAGGATGGTGACCGCTTCCTTGTGGTAGGGCAGCACGCCGAGGCTCCAGTCGAACTCGAGCTGGCTGTAGTCGAGGATCGCCCAGTGACCGTTGACCCCCATGGCCACCTTGCCCGACTGCATCATGACCGCCTGCGAGGGCATCGCCTCGGCCTGGGCCGGCGTCGGGGCCACGTGATGGACGTAGACCAGGTCCTGCAGCGCCTGCAGCGCCTCGACGGCCTCGGGCTCGTTGAGCATCAGCCTGGTGCCGTCGTCGCTGGCGAGCTGGCCGCCGTTGCTGTAGATCATGGGCAGGTAGCCGCCCCACCAGGACGGGAACGAGACGCCGAACACGTCGATGCTCTCGGGATCGAAGGCGTCGCTGTCGGCGTTGTTGCCGTTGCGATCCACCGTGAGCTTCCTGGCCGCGGCAACGAACTCCTCCCAGGTCCAGGCCTCGGCAGCCTGCGACGGCGGATAGTCCACCCCAGCAGCGTCGAACAGGTCCTTGTTGTAGTACAGGATCATCGTCTCGGCGGCGGCATTGGTGCCGATCGTCTTCGTTCCGCCGTCGTAGTTGTAGTAGGTCGCCGGCAGGCGGTTGCTGGCTTCCGGGTCCGCCTTGAAGTGCGGGGTCAGGTCGGCGATCACGCCCTCCTGCGCCCAGCCAAACGCCAATGCCTCATACAGGTAGCCCACGTCGGGCGGCGTACCGGCGGCCACCATGGTGGAGATCTTCTCCGCGTAGCCATCGGGTATGTGCTGGCCGCGCACCTGGATGTTGGGGTGGCTGTCGTTGAACGCCTGCAGCATCTGTTCGACCGCTTCGCGCTCGAACGGCGACCCCCAGTAGGTAAAGGTGAGCTCCGCGGGCTCGGTCGCCTCCGCGCCCGCCCCCTCTTCGACGCCGGTCGCCCAGAGCGGTGCACTTCCACACAGCAGGGCGATCGCGACGATCGATGCCCACCACGCCATGGTGGGCTTGATTCGTACTCGACGTTCGGCCATTACGGCCTCCTCAATGTGCGCGGCACGATGTTGCTGTCGCCGCGCGGTATGCGAAGCTGTCGGGTGCGATCGGCGGTGACGTTCGGTCAGTCAGGCAACGATCGTCGCCCCGGCTCTTCGCGGAACAGCATAAATGGCGCAGCATCGCCACGACAACGAGCAGGCCGGCAGAAGGAGGCAGAGACACGGATGGACGTTCATGACACGCGGCGCAACGCGATCCTGCCGCCGCTGGATTCCGAGTACGCCGTCTCCGAGGAGCAGGTAGCGCGGTTCTGGCGGGATGGATTCATCGTGTTGCCCGGTGTGCTGAGCGCCGAAGAGGTCGCCGCCTACGCGCCCGTGATTCGCGACACCGCCATGGCCCGCTATCGGGCAAACGGCATGAAGCCGGGCTCCGGAGGAGCGTTTCTGCAGACGCTCAACATGCGCTTCGACAACGACGGCATGCGCCGGTTCTGTCTGAGCCGCCGGTTCGGGCAGATCGTGGCGGCACTGACGCGCTCGGCGGCGGTGCGCATCTACCACGAGCAGGCCCTGTTCAAGCCGGCAGGTGGGACCGACTCGCACTGGCATCAGGACCAGTACTACTGGCCGGTGGCCACCGACCGGGCAGTAGGCTTGTGGACACCGCTGGTCGACTGCACGGAGGAGATGGGCGCGATGCGCTTCGTCGTCGGCTCCCACCGCTACGGAAACCTCAGCGGCACGCACATCAGCGACGAGTCGGCTCAGCACTTCGACGACTTCATCGCCCGCGAGGGGCTGCCGGTCTATCAGGTGCCACGCATGATGGCCGGCGACTGCAGCTTCCACCTGGGCTGGACCGTTCACGGCGCCCCCGGCAATCGGTCGCAGGAGATGCGCGAGGCGATGGTCGTGACCTACTATCCCGACGGCACCCGCGTCGACGAACTCAGCAACCCGTCCCGGGTCGCGGACGCGGAGGAATTTCTGGGCGGCCGCTCCGAAGGGGATCTCGCCGACAGCGAGCTTAACACGATCGTCTTCAGCGATAATGGGGAACGGATCCGGTGAGCACTTCGATTGACGACAGCGTAACCCTGCCGCTGCGCGAGCGACGGGCGGTCGACGTGCTGGTCGCCGGCGGCGGCGTGGCGGGGGTGTACGCGGCTCTCGGGGCGGCGGACCATGGCACGAGCGTGCTGCTGGTCGAGCAGCACGGCTTCGTCGGCGGTCAGGGGACCGCCGGCGGCGTCCATTCCTTCTGCGGGGAGACCCGCATGGTGAACGACCGCTGGCGCGAGATGGTACGCCGGCTGGACGCGTTCGGGGGCATCTCCGCCTACCGGCCCAACGGCGACGGGCGGGCGTTCGACTGCGAGAGCCTCAAGTTCGTGCTGCAGGAGATGCTCGCCGAGGCGGGCGTGGAGTTGCTGCTGCACACGCAGGTGTTGAGCGTGGAACGGGACGGCGACCGTGTGGCGGCCGTGCTGCTGGCCAACAAGAGCGGCCTGACCCGCATCGAGCCGGCGATCGCCGTGGACGCCACCGGCGACGCCGACCTGGTGGCGCGCGGCGGCTGGCCGTTCTGCAAGGGCGGACCGGTGCTGATGCCCGGCGAGCCGCCGTCGGTCGACGCGTCGGCCGGCCGGCTGCAGTTGCCGATGAGCCTGTACTTCACCCTGGTCGACGCGGGCGATGCGGTGGAGCCGCAGTTGCCGCCCGGCTGCCCGTCGTACGCCGACGACGAGGAGGTGCCGATGATCACCGTCATCCCGCACGGCCACCACGTGACAGTGAAGATGAAGGTGATCGGCCACGACGCCACCGACGGGGCTTCGCTGTCGGCGGCCGAGCAGGCCGGACGGCGGCAGATGATGGGGGTCGTCCACTACCTGCAGACGCACGGCTACCGCGGCGCGCGCTACCCCAACCACCGCCTGGCGTGGGTGGCGCCGCACATCGGCATCCGCGAGGGCCGCAGGGTGGAGGCTGTCTACCAGGTGACCGCCGACGACATCCTGACCGGACGCCACTTCCCCGACGGCGTCGCGGTGGGTTCCTACCACACCGACTACCACTGGCCCACGGTCGTGCAGCGCGCCGGCACCGGCGTCACCGTGCAGTGCCCGCCGCACCAGATCCCGCTGCGCGCCATGCGGCCGCGGGAGGCAACGAACCTGCTGGTGCCGGGCCGCTGCCTGGGCGGCGACCACCTGGCCACCAGCTCGTTCCGGGTGATGGGCACGTGCTCCCAGACCGGCTTCGCCGCCGGCGTGGCGGCCGCGATGGGTGCGCCCGCCCGGTCGATCGACGCGGTCGACGTGCCGGAGCTGCGCGCGCGCCTGCGCCGCGCGGGGGTGCGGCTGGACTTGGCCCCCTACTACAGCTACCTGCGCCGACGGCGCGGGTTTGAGGAGCAGGCGGGCGCCGTCGCAGCGCCCGTCTCCGCCCTGGCGGTCGCCGAGTTGGCGACCGGAGAGGTGCTGATCGCGTACACCACGGACAGCGCTCCGAGTGTGCTGCGCCGCTACGAGGAGCGCTGGCAACCGGCCGTGACTCTGGGCACCGGAGTTCCGGCCGATGCCGGTGCGGAACTGACGCTCGCGGTGGCGGACGGCGGGCGCAACCGGACCGAGGGCTTCGAGCATGTGCCCGCGATGGCGGCCGAAGTCACGGAGTTCGACGATCCGCCGGAGGTCGTGCTCCACGCGGGCCGACGCGGCTGGGTGTCGGCGGACGGAGGCGTCGATTGGGACGCTCGGGATGCGGCGGATGGTGGAAGCAACGGCGCAGCCCGCAACGGTGAAGCGCTTCCCGAACCGCCGGTGTCCGGCGCGCCCGTGGTCGCGCTGACCCTGACCTCCTACGATCGCACAGGTCTGGGCGTCACTCGCCTGTACGCGGCGGCCTGGACGACCGGCGCCGGCGTGGTGCTGGGCACGGCCGGCGCCGACGGGCAGTGGCGGCAGACCGTGGTGGCGGTCGCCGGCGGCAGCGGACCGTGCGCCCTGACGGCGACCGCGGACGGCGTGCTGTTGGCTTGTGTCGACGGAAGCTCCATCCGCTGCCTGCGCCGTCCGCTTGATGCCGTCATCGGCGGAGAGCATGGCAAGGCCGCGGACGGCGCATGGCACCACGACAGCGCCGACCTGATCGACGCCCTGAAGGAGTCTGTCGGGGTTGGCGCGCCAGCGGCAAACCCGACGGACTCCGTAGCGAAAGGTGGGGACGGGCCGAAAACGGAGCCGCAGGCGACGGTATCGGGGCGGAAGGAACGCCGGCCGGCTACCGTCCCGTGACCGGCCGTCCCGGGGCGGCGCGGCCCAACGTCCTGTTCCTGATCGCGCACGACATCTCGCTGCGCTTCGGCTGCTACGGCGACCGACGCGCCGTGACCCCGCACCTCGACGCGCTCGCCGCCGGTGGCACGCTGTTCCAGAACGCCTTCTGCCAGTTCCCGCTGTGCGCGCCGGCGCGCACCTGCCTGATGACCGGCTGCCGGCCCGACACCGTGCAGCGGCACGAGAACGACGGCACGGAATTCTACGCCGGCATGCGCCGCCGGCTGCCCTGGATCCGCACCATCCCGGAGCTTCTGCGCGCCGGCGGTTACCGCACCGTGAGCCTGCACAAGGTCATGCACGAGTACGATGCCGATCCGCCGAGCTGGAGCGAGCCGCAGTGGCACGCCGCCTCCGGCGAGGTACCTTCCTGGTGCCCGGACGACTTCGATTGCCGCGAACGCGCGCGCCGCTACCACTCCGCTGTCAGCCGCGCCCTGATGGAGGAGCGCTTCCGTGCCCTGCTGGCCGCCGAACCGGATGCCTCCACCCAGTTCAAGCGCTGGCGCGGCGGCCCGGTCGAGCGCGCGCCGGTGGACGACGGCGCGTACTACGCGGGCGAGGCCGCCGCCGAAACGATCCGGGTGCTGCGAGCGCACGCGGCCGACCCCGAGGCCGCGCCGCTGTTCCTGGGCGTCGGGTTCTGCAATACCCACCTGCCGTGGCTGGCGCCGGAGCGCTACTGGCGGCTGCACGACGGCACCGACTTCGGCGCCGAAGCGGGATACGACACGCCGCGGCCCGCGCCGCTCGCGGCCGAGCTGGCGGTGGCGGGCAACGAACCGTTCCAGTACTACGAGCAGACCGACCATCTGCCGGGCGCCCGCGCGGCCTGGCAGCCCACGGCAGGCCAGGCCGAAGAGCTGCGCCGCGGCCACTACGCCGCTGTCAGTTACGTCGACGCCCAGATCGGCCGCATCCTGGCCGCCCTCGACGAGACCGGGCTGGCGCAGGACACGGTGGTGGCCTTCACCACCGACCACGGCTTCGCCCTCGGCGAGCACCGCCACTGGGGCAAGGGAGTGACGTGGGAACCGGACCTGCAGGTGCCGCTGCTCCTGCGCGTTCCGGGCAGCACGGCCGGCCAACGGGTCACGGGCCTGACCGAGCACGTCGACCTGATGCCCACCCTGCTGCAGCTTGCCGGCGTCCCGGTCCCCGACTGGGCCGAAGGAAGCAGCCTGCTGCCGCTGCTGGACGACCCATCGGCGCCGCGCAAGCCGGCGGTGTTCTCACAGGCGCGCCGCGGCCGGCTGACGGCCTACTCCACGCGCACCGCCGACCACCGCTACACCCGCGTTCTCGACGCGTCCGGCCACGTGCAGGCCGAGGAGCTCTACGACCACGGCACCGACCCCGAGGAAACCATCAACCTCGTGCCGTATGCGAATCCCTCGCTCCTCGCCCGGCTCCGTTCCCTCGCCCTCCGCGCCAACCGCTGCTGGTGAGCCGACGGGCTATCGCGCTCGGCCTTGGGCTGCTACGCTGACGCCATGGGCTATCGAGAGGTCCTCACCATCGAGCCGGGCAAGCGCGGGGGCAAGCCCTGCATCCGCGGGCTTCGCATCACCGTCTACGATGTCCTCGAATACCTCGCATCAGGCATGTCCGAGGATCAGATATTGTCCGACTTCCCAGACCTCCGATCGGACGATATCAAGGCCTGTCTTTCGTTCGCGGCTGATCGGGAGCGCCAGTTCGTTTCGGTGCCAGCGGATTGAAGTTGTTCTTCGACCACAATCTGTCGTCGAGATTAGTCCGGAACCTGACAAGCTTGTTTCCGGGATCCATCCATGTCCGGGACGTCGACTTGCAAAGCGCTGACGACTTCGTCGTGTGGACGTATGCCCGCGACAATGGTTTCGCCATAGTCTCCAAGGACTCGGACTTCCATCAGTTGAGTTTCCTGCACGGGCATCCGCCAAAGGTGGTATGGATTCGGCGCGGGAACTGCTCCACTGACGAAATCGAGTCGATACTCCGCCGGTACTCGATCGACCTGTCTGAATTCGATGCGGATCCATCCGCATCCTATTTGGCGCTCACATAGTGACAGCCATATGACGGTGAGCAGCGAACGGGTGAGCTGGAGCCGCAGCGTTCCGGTGCGTTACCAGGCGGACGTCGCCGTGATCGGCGGCGGCATCGCCGGGGTGAGCGCCGCCGCGGCCGCCGCACGCAGCGGCGCGTCGGTGGTGCTGGTCGAACGCTTCGGCGTGACCGGCGGCAACATGACGGTCGGCGGCGTGGCCAACTTCTGTGGCGAGACCGCCGGTCAGGGCGAGGTCTTCGACGAGATCCTGCGCCACCTGGAGCGCTTCGACGCCATCGTGCCCTACGAGCCGTTCGCCTACGGGGGATGCCAGTCGCGGGTCCTGGATCACGAGATCCTTGCCGTGATCCTGCAGGAGGTGCTGCTGGAACGCGGGGTCAAGCTGCTGCTGCACACCCGCTTCGTCGACGTGATCGAGCGCGACGGCCGGCTGGCCGAGGCGATCGTGGCCGGCCCCTCGGGACCGGAGGCGCTGCGCGCCAACCACTTCATCGACTGCACGGGCGACGGGCTGGTGGCCAAGGCCGCCGGCTACGCGGTCGAGAAGGGACGCGCCGAGGACCATCTTCAGCTCCCGATGAGCCTGATGTTCTTCGTGCGCGAGATGGGCGAGCCGGTCGCCGACCAACTCCCCGACGGCTGGTTCGAGCCGATCCGCGAGCGCGACGACCTGCCGATGACCAGCCCCAACTGGCCCAACGGCCCGCGCGGGCGGGCGATCAAGGTCAAGGTGCCGATGTTCGACTCCACGGACACCGAGAGCATGACCGCCGCCGAGATCGCGGCGCGCCGCCGCATGCTGGAGGTGCTGTCCTACTTCCAGGCGGTGGAGCACAAGGACTGGCGCTTCGATCACTGCTCGCCGATCATCGGCATCCGCGAGGGGTACCGGATCGTCGGCCGCTACCAGTTGCGCGTGGACGATCTGCGCGCGGGGCGCGAGTTCGACGACGCGGTGGCGCGCGGCGTGTTCTACCTGGACGGCCACAAGCCGGACGACGACAAGCGCACCTACATCCTTCCCAAGGACGAGCTGTACGTTCCGCCCTACCAGATTCCGTTCCGCTGCCTGGTCCCGCGCGACGGCCGCAACCTGCTGATGGCCGGCCGCTGCATGTCGGCGGACCAGCTCGCCCTGTCCTCCGCGCGCGTCACCACCACGTGCTCGATGATGGGCCAGGCGGCCGGCATCGCCGCGGCGATGGCCGCCTCGCGCGGCGCCGGCGCCGCCGACCTCGATCCCCTGGAGGTGCGGCGCGAGGTGGAGCGCCGCGGCGCCCACCTGGACGTCGGCGCGCCGCCGCCGGCGCCAGCGCGTACGGGCTGACCTGCCCCGCGGAAGGCAAGCCGGTCAGCCGGCCAGACTCCTCCCGGCCGGCCAGCTCGTGCCGCCGCGGCCGGCCACGTGCCGCATCTCGCTGGCCACCAGGGTCGCGTGCAGCCGGGCGATCAGGCTGTCGCGGCGCGTGGCGTGGCCCCGGTCGTTCCAGAGGTTGGTGGTCTCGGTCGGATCGGCTGCCATGTCGTACAGCTCGCCCTCCGGCGCGCGGCGCGCCTCGGGATCGTGGAACAGCGCCAGCTTGTAGCGGCCGTCGTGGAACATGGTGCCGTAGATCGGCGGGTCCCAGTAGCCGCGGTCTCCGTAGCCGGAGTTGCGGTACATCGTGAGCGCATGGTCGCGGGGCGCCGCCACCTCGCCCCGCGCCAGCGCCGCCAGGTCCTGCGATTCGGGCATCAGTGCGGCGGTCTCGGCAGCCGGCAGCCCGGCGGCGTGCAGCACGGTGGCGGCCAGGTCGTGCGGCTGCACCAGCTCGCTCACCCGCGCGCCGGCCCGCTCGCCCTCCGGCAGGCGCAGGATCATCGGCACCCGCGTGCACGGGTCGTAGAAGTAGGCGCCCTTGGTCATGAGCTCGTGGTCCCCGATCATGTCGCCGTGGTCGGACACGAACAGCACCAGGGTGTTGTCCGAGAGACCGCGCCGCTCCAGTTCGGCGAGGATGCGCCCCACCTGCCGGTCGAGGAAGGCGACCGATGCGAAGTAGCCGTGCCGCACGTCGGCCAGGTCGCGACCGCCCGAGTGCCTGCCGTGGCGTCGGATCTCCTCCCGCTCCCGCTCCACCGCGCTCGGCACCGGCTCGTGCGCGGTAGTAAGCGAGCGCACCGCATCGATGGCGGAGCGGTCCACCAGGCCGCCCGCCTCGAGCGGATGGTCGAAGTACGGGGAGTGCGGATCGAAGAGGCTCACGTTGAGAAAGAAGGGCCGCGCCGGATCGCGCTCGGCGAGGAAGGCCAAGGCGCGGTCGGCGGCCCAGGTGCTGAAGTGCGCCTCCGCCGGATGGTGGTCCTGCGGCCCTGACGCGAGGCGGTGCAGAAACTCCGGATGGTGCTCGCGCAGCCACGCGGCGTAGGCGTTGAACGGCGAGTCGAGATGGAGCCGCGGATCGTTGCACCACTCGTAGCGCTCGAAGCCGTCGTGCGGGTGGCGGCGCGCTTCCTCCACCGCGTGCCCGGAGACGTGCAGCTTGCCCACCAGCGCGGTCTGGTAGCCGAGGCGCGCCACGTGCGCCGGCAGCAGCACCTGGTCGTCGGGCAGCGTGTCGTGCAGCCGGTACACGCCGTGCCCGGGCAGCGGCTTGCCGGTCAGCATGCAGGCGCGGCTCGGCGTGCAGATGGTAGCGTTCACGTAGCAGCGCTCGAACGTCACCCCGCCGGCCGCCAGCGAATCCAGGGCCGGCGTGGGGATGGCACGGCAGCCGTAGGTTCCGAGCGTGTCCCAGCGCTGCTGGTCGCTCATGATGAGCAGGATGTTGGGGCGTTGCGGATCCACGCACCGCGAGCCTGTCGCGCGCCCCAGCGGGTGTCAATCGATCCGTCAGCCGTCCGGGAGCCCCCCCGGCGTGTAGGCGACGCGCTAAACTGCGCTGGTGAGAATCGCGACGTGGAACGTCAACGGGGTTCGGGCCAGGCTGCAATATATCCTGCGCTGGTTGGCCGCACGCAAGCCGGACTTGGTCGGCCTGCAGAAGATCAGGGTGACCGACGGGGAGTTCCCGACTCGGGAATTCGAATCCGCGGGCTATCACGCGACCGCCTACTGCCACAAGGGCGAATACGGTGTCGGTATTCTGAGCCGCAGGAAGCCCACGGTCGTCCGGAAAGGTCTCCCGGGCCAGGACGATCTCGGCGCGCGGAACCCAAACGCGCTGAACTTCACCGACGAGGAACGGTCCGAATTATCGGCATTGCTGGATGCCGGTTTCGTGGACCTCTACGCTCACCGGCACCCCGATGGCCGCGACCGATTCACCTACTGGAACTATCGCTGGAATCGCGACACTTTGAGGTACGGCGTCAGGCTTGACCTCATCCTTGGCACCAGGCGAGTCGTCGATCGGGTTCGCGACGTCCGGGTCGACATGGACTATCGCAAGTCGATCGATGGCCTGCTCCCCTCCGAGTGCGCTCCGGTCATTGCCGATCTGGACGACTGACATCGCCGGCCTCCAGAGCCCAAACCAGTGGACAGGGACTCTACGGGCAGTTCGTGCCTGAGTTCCCCGTCGTGCGCGATATCGTCATAACCCGTGCGGCGCCGCTCGTGCCGCTGACGGCCACAAGCCGGACGACGACAAGCGCACCTACATCCTCCCGAAGGACGAGCTAGTTCCTGTCCGGTAATCCCGTTTTTCGGAGAGGGAGCCGGCGAGGAGCGCCTGTAGGGGGCGTACCGGACGTGTGGAGATCGGGATTCGGAAGCAGTCGAGCTCGGTTTTGGCACGATTGAGGAGACTATTTCGAAATCTATGGACACATGTCCTTGGTTATATCGATACGCAAGACACACCTGTGCCGTAAACTTGCCCCGAGATAATTGTCAGATAAGAAGCCGACGCACGCCGGCAGCGCGTCAGGTTCGCAGCAAGCGCGCCAGCCGTATCAGGTTGTGCGCAAACACCGCCGCATGCACGTACGCCTGAAAGTGTTCCCAACCATGCCAGTTGCAGCGGCCCAGCCCAAAACACCGCTTCAGGTACGAGATGCCTGCTTCCGCACCAGCCCGAAAGCGCTTGAGTTGACCGTAGATCCACGACGACGGCGTCATGTCGGCCGGCTGCAGACCACACTTCTTGTGGAACACCACGTGCTCCACGCCCAACTCCTTGGCGTCGGTCAGATTCTCCTTCGAGGCATAGCCCCCATCGAACGCCGCCCGCTGCGGCGGCTCGCCGAAGGCCTCCACGTGCCGCCGCAGCATCGGCAGGCAGCGCGTGCTGTCGGCGGGGTTGCCTTCTTCGACCACCACATCCAGCACCAGCCCGCTACGCCCGCTGCTCAGGTTGATCTTGTGCCCGTACTGCGTCGCGCGCCCGCCCTTGACGATGATGTCGGTGTGCGGCTCGAACAGGCTCACCACCTTCTCGGCCGCCGGCACCTTCTCCTCGTCGAACACCCGCCGCTCAGTCTGGTCCACCACGTGCTCGATCAACTCCACGTAGGCGTCCACCTCCGCACACCAACTCTCGGACCACGGATCAGTTACGGCACTCACGCGTTCCCGTGCCGCAGCCGCGTAGCCCAGCGACAGCGCCACCAGCGCCAGCAGCCGCCGGTACCCACGCCGCCGCCGCTTCGGCTCGCGCGCCGAGCCGATCTGCCGCTCACGCCGCTTGGCAGCACGGCAGTGGTCGCTGAACCGAAGCTCCGGCAGCAGCTCCTGCGCCTGGCGCAGAAACCGCGTCAGCACCCGCACCCCGTCGTACAACAGGCGGCTGTCCGACGGTTCCAGGATGTCGGTGGCGCTCACCGTGCTGTCGATGCGCACCTGCGTCCCGGCTTCGATCCCCCGCTCCTTGGCCTCCCGCAACAGCACGCCGTCGAGCCGCTCCCAGGTCTTGGCGTCGATCATGCTGATGGCGCTCTGTAGCGCCGACTTCTTCGGCACACGCCACGGATCGACCCGTGCAAAGCGCTGCATGGAGCGCGAATCGCGCAGCGCGAACTCCAAATCACGGTACGAGAAGTCCATCAGACGCGCGATCACCGCGCAGCGCAGGATGGTCTCGCAGGTCAGCCCGATACGACCACAGGTGGCCGAGCCGCCGACGCAGTCGCCGACCATATCGAGCAGTTCGGGATGTTGATCGAGCAACAGGGACGCCAGTTCCAGTTCGTCGCCGACGGTATGGTCAATCTGCGGCGTCTGGAATACACTTGGTTGTTCGGTGCGTGTCGTGCGCATCGGGCTCTCCGGGTGTTTCGGTTTTGTCGAGGTTTGCACCAGCGATGATAACCGGAACACCCCTTTTTTTCAACCCCGCCAAATCCCTCAAATCACGCCCATTCAACAAGTTGCGAATTTACGGACAGGAACGAGCTAAGCTATACGTGCCTCCCCACCAGAACCCGTTCCGCTGCCTGGTCCCGCGCGACGGCCGCAACCTGCTGATGACCGTCCGCTGCATGTCGGCGGAGCAGCTCGCGCTGTCCTTGGCGCGCGTCACCACCACCTGCTCCATCTTGGGCCAGGCGGCCGGCATCAGCGCGGCAGTCGCGAGCGGGTCGGTCATCTCGACAGACCGGCATTGTCCGTGCGGATGCTGCAAGACAATGTCGTGGCAGCGTATCGTGACAGCGCTGACGCTCGATGAATTCCGGGCGCTTACGAGGAGATCCTGTACCCCCTGCAGAATGGAGTGCTGACCACGCTCGGCGCTTGCGAAGCTCCGTTCTATCTGACCGGTGGTACCGCACTACATAGACACTACTTCGGGTTCCGTTATTCCGAGGATCTCGACCTGTTCGTCAGCCCGCGCGCCCTGATCTGCTCCGCGCGATAGACGCCCGTCGGTCTCACGGTCCCAGAATGGGCGCGAGGAATCCAAAGAGATGAAAGACCAGCCGAACGTCCTCTTCGTCATGACCGACCAGCAGCGGTTCGACACGATCGCCGCGCTCGGCAACCGCCACATCTTCACGCCCAACCTGGACCGGCTGGTGAGCCGCGGGGTGAGCTTCACCAACGCCTACTCCACCTGCCCGGTGTGCGTTCCCGCCCGCTACACGATCCGCACCGGCTGCGAGCCGCCTGCCACCAGGGTCTTCACCAACCGCATCGCCGGCCCGGCTTCCGGCCAGGCCGACACCATCGAGGGCCGCTGCGGGCCGTACCTGGCCAAGGTCATGCGGCGGCTCGGCTACCGCACCTTCGGCATCGGCAAGTTCCACTCCAGCCCCAGCCGCGAGCCGCTCGGCTACGACGTCCACCTGCACAGTGAGGAACTGCACGCCTCGCCCGAAGAGCGGGCTACCGACGCCTACGCGGCGTGGCTTGCCCGCGAGCACCCCGAGTACGGCCACCTGGAGCAGCTCATGGGCGAGCGCACGGAGATGTACTACATGCCGCAGACGAGCGCGCAGCCGGCCGACTGCGCCGCCGAGGCGTGGGCCGCCGACCGCGCGGTCGAGCAGATCGGCGCCGGCGACGGCCGGCCCTGGTTCGGATTCGTGTCGTTCTTCGGTCCGCACCCTCCCCTCGCCCCGCCGATCCCGTTCAACCGCATGTACGACCCGGACCGCATGCCCGATCCCGTGCGCGGCGACCTCGCCACCGACCACATGGACCAGCAGATCCCGCGCATGAATCACCTGATCTGGGCGGAGGACATCAACGACCCGCACGCGCGCATCCTCAAGGCGCGCTACTACGGCGAGATCTCCTACATCGACGACTGCCTGGGCCGGATCCTCGACGCGGTCGATGCACGCGAGGACGCCGACGACACGCTGATCTGCTTCTTCTCCGACCACGGCGACCACCTGGGCGACCACCACGCCTGGCAGAAGGAGAGCTTCTTCGAGGCCAGCGCGCACGTCCCGTTCCTGGTGAGCTGGCCGGCGCGCCTCTCCGCCGACCGGCGCTGCGCCGAGCTGGTGTGCCTGACCGACCTGTTCGGCATCGCCACCACCGCAGCCGGACACGCGCAGCTCCGCGACGGCATCGACGTGCTGGGCGTGCTCGACGGCTCGGCGCCGCCGCGCGACTCCCTGGTCGGCTGGTACGGACTGCCCGGCACCGGCGAATGCAAGGTCATGGTGCGCGACCGGCGCTGGAAGTACGTCCATTTCGCCAACGGCAGCCGGGAGCAACTCTTCGACCTGGACGAGGATCCGGACGAGCTCCGCAACCGCGCCGGCTCGCACGCCAAGATGGCGGCCGAGCGCGCGCGACGGCCGCCGCCGCGTGCCGCCGCCCCGGCGCGCTCGACGCCCTGGAGGACGACGACCTCAAGGCGCTGCCGTTCGCGCCGTGGGTGTGGCGGGGCGAGCGGATCTACCAGTTCGACCGGTCGCGGGGCATCACCGGCTTCCCCGAGCACCCCGCGGATGCCCTTCGCGGCCGGGCATGAGCCGCTCCGGCCCGGCCCGTCTCGCTTCTACGGTTGACGATCGGGGATCGCCCACTCGCCGGCGCGCATCACCGGTTCGGTGGAGCCGTCGGCGAGCACGCCGTCGATGTCCATCCGGTCCGATCCGATCATGAAGTCCACGTGCGTGGCGCTGGCGTTGGCGCCCGCGTCCTCGAGCTGCTGCTCCGACATCGCCTCGCCGCCGTGCAGGCAGACCGCGTACGCCTGGCCGAGGGCGACGTGGCTGGAGGCGTTCTCGTCGAACAGCGTGTGGTAGAACAGCCGCCCGAACCTGGAGATGGGCGAGCGGTGCGGCACCAGGGCGATCTCACCCAGGCGGGCCGCCCCCTCGTCGGTCGCGATCAGCTTCTCCAGGACCTCCGCCCCTGACGCCGCCTGGACGCCGACCACCCTGCCCCGCTCGAAGGTCAGGCTGAAGTCCTCGATCAACCGGCCGCCGTAGTTCAGCGGCTTGGTCGCGGACACCGTGCCGTCCACGCGCCGGCTGTGCGGCATCGTGAACACCTCCTCGGTGGGGATGTTGGGCACGAATGGCGTGCCCTCCGCGTTCCGGTCGACGGCGCCCTTCCAGGCGTGGCCGTTGGGAAGTCCGACGGCGAGCTCGGTGCCGGGAGCGGCGTAGCGGAGCGCGGTGTAGGCCCGTGCATTCAGGTGCTCGCGCCGCGCCTCCAGCGCGTCGATGTGGCGCCGCCACGCTTCCCGCGGATCCGATTCGTTCACGCGGCACGCCTGAAAGATGGCGTCCCATAGGCGATCGACCTGCTCGTGCGCCGGCGCTTCCGGGAACACCCGTGCCGCCCACGGGCCAACCGCTGCGGAGATCACGCACCAGCTCACTCGCATGGTGCTGATGTAGTCGCGTCTGAACGGTTGCATCTGCTCGGACGCAACGCGCAGGGCCGTCGACACCCGCTCCTGGTCCTGCTCCTTGAGCAACTCGGGATTGCCGCCGGCGACGGTCAGGAACGCGGCGCCCTGCTCGGCCCGTTCCAGCATGCCCCGCACGCGCCAGGCCGGGAACTCCTCGAACGAGTCGTCGGGCGCATGCCGGAAGCGCACCAGGTCCAGCTCGTCGTCATGGTAGGAGACGTCCACGTAGGGGCATCCGGCGGCGTACGCCCGCGCCGCCAGGGCCCGGGT
The DNA here is from genome assembly GCA_963662775.1 of Spirochaetia bacterium. Taxonomy (GTDB): domain Bacteria; phylum Spirochaetota; class Spirochaetia; order SZUA-6; family Bin103; genus CATQHW01. The sequence continues at coordinate 4,704,107 of OY759747.1, read as the reverse complement.
CAACTCGACCGCCTCGATCGGCGAGCGGATGACCAGCCGCTGTCCGGGCTGAAGATTCAGTCCCACCCCGATCGCCAGGTCGGCGTACCGCTCCAGGTTGTTTGCCACGGAGCAATGGTAACGCATCCGGACAGCGCCTCGCCGAAACCGGTGGCACTACCGCGGCGATTGACCACCTATATCGAACTAAACCAAACTAAGTTCATGTTGGTCGTGAACACGCATGAAGCGAAGACGAGGCTCTCCGAGTTGCTGCGCCTGGTGGAGGAGCGCAGCGAGCGCATCAGGGTGTGCCGCAACGGCACGCCGGTGGCCGAGATCGGCCCCATCGCCGCAACGGAGGGCGACCCCTTGCAACCGGACCCGCTCCTGGCGGGAGTCGTGTTCCACGAAGACCCCGTCGCACCGCTGGCGGAAGAGGACTGGCCGGACTCGTAGCGGTGCTGCTCGACACCTGTACCCTGCTCTGGCTCGCCTCCACGCCTCGGAAGCTGCCCGGCAGCGTGCGCCGGGCGATCACCGACAACGCCGGCCATCTGTTCATCTCGGCGATCACGGCCTTCGAGATCGGCATCAAGCACCGGCGTGGTGCCCTCGACCTGCCGCTCCCTCCCGCTGACTGGATCGCCCGGGCACTGGAGCACCATGGAGTCCGGGAGGTACCGGTCGACTGGCGCATCGCCGAGCGCTCGACGTCGCTGCCGCCGCTGCACGGGGATCCCGCGGACCGCATCATCATCGCGACGGCCCTCGTCACCGGGGTGTCGATTCTCACCCCGGACAGTCAGATCAGCCAGTATCCGGATGTCACGGTGGTCTGGGCCTCGGGATGACGGATTGCGCTACCCGAGCATGTCCTTGAAGCCCCCCGCCGGCACCGGCGTGGGCCGGCCGAGCATCCATTGCCACATCTCGGTGCGCAGCTCCCACTCCTTGTAGTGGTCGGAGGAGTGATCGACCGGACCGACGTGCGCGCGGATGCGGCGCTGGGCGACTCCCTCCACCGTCTCCGGATCGTGGTTCCAGGTCGGCTCCGTGGGAGCTGACTGCCGATCGAACAGGAACTTGAGCATGTAGCGGTAGCGATCGGTCAGGTTGCGGCTGGCGGCGTGCCACAGGTCGTAGTGGGTGATGGCCACGGTCCCGGCCGGCACCGCCAGGGCCACCTGGTCCTTGATGTTGGCGTAGGTCGCCATTCGCTCGGTGGGGGCGTTGCGGAAGTGGGTGCCCGGCATGATCATGGTCGGTCCCTGCTCCAGCGGCACCTCGTTTGGGTAGTACATCGCCAGGACGCACCAGACTTGGTGATGGCGCACGTTGGTGCCGTCCTGGTGCCAGCTCTGACTGCGTGAGCCCGGCGCGTTGACGTGCAGGTGGCGATGGCCGTTCATCACGTACTCGCTGCCGAGGAGGCTGATCAGCGCCCCGCGCACTTCGGGATGGTCGTAGACCTCGTGCAGCAACGGGACGTGATCGAGTATTTCGTTGCCCACGCCGTCCACCTGCCTGCACTGCTTGGCGATCGCCTCGTTGAGGCCCGCCGGGTACTCCGGGTGCAGCAGGTGATAGCCGTGGGTGACGAAGTGCAGCACCTCGTCGTCCGAGAGCAGGCGCGGCGGCTGCTTGCTCAGGTCAGTCATCGAACTCCTCCAGTTTCTCGAGGATGAACTCGTGCCCTATGACGTCGATCTCGCGATCGTCGAACGGCGCCCGCTGCTGCGGAAAGTGAACGACCCGCCAGCCGTCCACGATGGCGTCGTGGACGGTGCGGTAGGGCGGCTCCGGGGCCTGCGGGTCGATCTCGGTGACGGCGCCTGCGACCGGCTCGTGGATGGCGGCGGCAACCAGGTGGGAGTAGATGCTCGGATTGACGGCGTGCAGGTACAGCAGCCGCTGGCGCAGCCGGCAACGGGAGCCGCGGGCGTCGGCCAGCAGCCGGTCGAGATCGGCCTGGCGCAGGCTGCCGCCCGCCCGCAGCGTGCGGCGCGCGGCATCCGCCCAGGCGGCGACCGGATCGGCTGACGAGGGTGTGGAAGCGGTGGACATCACGGGTGCTCGTGCCCGCTACGCTACCCCATCCGCGGACGCAGCACGACACCGCGCCGAACAATACGCCGCGTCAGGCACGAATCCGGTACTCGTACGCAGGCGACGCGTGATCCCGTTCACCCGCCTGCTGCAGGCGGGCCAGAGTGACCACGAGCTCGCCGGTCGCCCGATCCTCGTACACCCGGAAGTTGGATAGCTGCAGGGATGGCGAGTCAGCGCGCCCCCGGTCATCGATCGTATGCACGGTCTCGGGCCGCAGCGCCGGCCCAGCCTCGTCCACCTCTGCGATGTGCAGGGGATGGCGCGGCCGGTTACCGGCGGGATTGGCGTCCAGGACGTTGCCGATCCAGTACAGCCGGCTGGTGGCAAAGCTTCGTATCAGCCGGGAGCCGGCGGCCGGCGAGTAGAACGGCGACCCATCCGCGTACCCGAACGGACGTGGCCGATCCCACGTATTGCCGCCGTCCCGGGACAGCGCCAGCCACTTGCGCCCCGGCAGGTGCGGCGCCCGGTCGTTGCTGCCGCGCATGACCATCATGATGCGTCCGTCGGCAAGTTCGGCCACGGTCGGCTCGTCCAGGCCGCGGGTCGAACGGCCGGCGTCGATGGCGAGCATGCCTCCCAGCTCCCATCGCAGCTCGCCGGCGCATCGGCTTCCGCGGAAGCAACCGGCCTCCCAGCGGATGCCGGCGACGTCGCGGTAGTCGCTGCCCAGCGGTATGCGGCACGCCGGCAGGAGCAGCGTCCCGTCCGCGAGCTTGAGTGGCGCGCAGAACGACAGTTGCGTGCAGTTCTCGCCGTAGATGGTGCCGGGTGCCCACCGGGTCTCGTCGCCGCCGGCGGTCACCAGAGGCGCCGGCGGCGAAAATGTGCGTCCTCCGTCGTCGCTGTGGCGCAGCATGATGCGGGTATGGCGCTTGGCCGGCCCGGAGAAGGTCCCGTCGGGGTAGTGCTGGTCGTTGAAGAGATGCAGAAGCCGATCCGACTCCTCGTCCAGGAACAGGCACGCCTCCCCCCATCGATGGATGCCGCGCGGACCGGGATGGGGTCGATGCACGACCTCCGGGGGATCCCAGCCCATCCCGTTGTCCCGGCTGCGCCGGGCGTACACCGTGCCGGTCGTGTCGGAGTGCACCTGCAGGGAGTACAACTGCAGCAGCTCGCGGCCCTGCACCCGCGCGTAGGCCGTGTTGGTGAGCAGGATGCTCAGGCCATAGCCGAGCTCGTCCGGAGCATCCACCCACGGCGCCTCGACGGGGATGAGCACCCTGCGCGACACGCGCAGCCGCGGGCGCGCGGACATCGGCTACGCTTCCGCGAACGGGAAGGTGCCGGCGTAGCCGAGGGCGTCCAGCGTCAGGTCCGGGGTGCTGACGAACCAGATCTCCGGATGCATCGGGTTCTGCTGGTAGTGCAGCACCAGGTTCGCGCGGATGTCGTCCTCCGGGTCGTCCCCGAACTTGGCGCCCTGGTGCGGTATGTGGCTGAAAAACACCACCGCGTCGCCGGCCATCGGATAGAGATGCTCCTGCGGCTGCTCGTCACACCACCTCTGGAAGCGGTTGCCGCGATCCTTGGTGTAGCGGACGTGCGGCAGGATGGCGTCGGGGAGCCGCCGGTCGACGTAGCCGGTGAGAAACGTCAGCCGCCCGCGCTCCGGCGTGTTGTCGGTGAGGTAGAAGGTGCTGTTCATGCACAGCGCGCGCAGCGGCCTACCTGCCTCCGACCGGCGCTCCTGGTACTGGTAGTCGGGGAAGTCCATGTGCCACTCCTGCAGGTAGGCGCGCGGGTTCATGTGCGCGCGCAGCGAGCGGAGCTGGCACTGCTTGCCGAGGATGGCCTTCAGGTACGGCGCGACGCTCGGGTGGCCGACCAGCAGCCGCGAGCGCTCGGGCGCCAGCTTCAGCAGGCTCTCGAACGCCACGTTGCCGACCGAGTTGTCGATCTCGTTCAGGCCGCGGCGGTGCATGCCGTAGAGCGTCCCCTTCCACCACGCCACGGCTTCGTCATCGAGCGCGCCCGGCACCAGCAGGAAGCCGTCCCGCTCCAGATCCGACAGGCCCACCGGCGCTTCCCCATCCACCGTCATCTATCCTCTCCACGCAAACTGTCGCGCAGACCGGGCTGCGCCGCAACGGCCCTGCGGCGCGTCAATCCGGGGACCACGTCGTGGCGTGGATGCCCTGCTCGCCGGCCCCCGCCCACAGCGTCAGGACGCGGCCGTCGCGCAGCACGACCGAGCTGGTTCGGGCATCGCGCGTGTGATAGGCCAGGATATAGGGATCCGGCTCCCACGTGCGCCCGCCGTCGGCGCTCGCGAGCCCTCGCGGGCCGCCGCACTTGTCCTTGTGGTCGTACGTCAGCACCACCCGGCCATCGGGCAACAGCACCACGTCCGCAGAAACCAGATGCATGCGCGTGACCAGCTCGGGCGTGGTCCAGTTTCGGCCCCGGTCGCCGGAGAACATGACCGCCTCGTTCTTGAATTTGCCCTCACCGCACAGATTGCGCGACGGGAACGGCCACCCGTCCGGCGCGGCACCCGCAGACGGCGCGCCGAAGTAATCGTCTCGCGTCGCCTGGCGCTGATAGCGGGTGGCGCAGAGCAGCTCGCCGGACGGAAGCTCCAGGAAATTCGACTCGCTGCAGCCCGGAGGCAACACCGTCCAATCGTCCCAGGTCCTGCCGTCGTCACGCGAGCGCAGCATCACGTCGCCGACGTAGCCCTCCTCCCGCGCCGGATCGTTCCACGCGACGCCGCAGCTCGTCACGACCGTGCCGTCGGACAGCTCCGTGATGCGGCTGCCGTCGCCCCCGCCGCCGTAACGCATCGGCCCCGGCCGGATCGGCCGGGCGATCCACGTTCGTCCTCCGTCCTCGCTCCGCGCCACGTTCGTCTGATAGGTGTTCCGCGCGCCGGTCGCCGGATCTGCCGGCCGGACCAGCGTGTGGTACCCCATCAGGTACGTCCCCGCGGCCGTGACGCCGAAGGAAAACGGGCCCGGACGCTGTCCCGGGAGCCTGATCTCGGCGACCCTGGTCCAAGTGTGTCCTTCATCGGTCGAGCGATGGATCGACGCGGTCCGGCTTGCCAGGACCAGGCTTCCGTCGGGATGGCGGCAGACCACCACGCCCTTGGTGCCGGCCCCCGCGAAGAACCGCTGCTCTGCGGGCCGCCGCCGGAACACGACCATCTCGTAGTCCTCGATGTAGTCGCCGCCTTCGAACCGGTCGTCGGGCCGCATCCGCACCGTTCCGTTGTCCAGGTAACCGCGCGAGTCCAAGCGGTGCGTCCACAGGTTGGGATAGACGAGGGGCGGACGCCGCAACCCCTCGGGCGTCCAGCGGACCACCACGATGGCCGGCCGGCTGCTCGACTCGTCCATGCGCCGGCCGTCCCCCGGTGGCATGGCGGGCGGAATGGCTGCGCCCCGGTCGTAGGCCGAGACGATGGCGCCGTCGTCCAGCGCAACGCTGACCGCGCCGACGCCGGGATCGCAGCGCAGGGTGCGGGGCTGCAGCGTGTTGGTCGCTGCGCGGGCGACGCCCAGCACGAACACCTCGCTGCCCCAGGTGTCGCCGCCGTCCTTGCTGACCAGGGCCCGCGCCCCGAAGGGAAAGTCCGGCTCGGCATAGGTCAGCACCACCCGCCCATCCGGCAGCACCACTCTTCCCCGCTGCTCGCGGACGCTGTCAGGCTCGGCGGGCGTTTCGGCCCCGGCGCCGCCCGTGCCATCGTCGGCGTCGGTCCAGGTTCGCCCACCGTCGTCTGACCGAAAGGCCGCGGGCCCGTTCCACAGCACTACCGACCCGCCGGGCAACGCCTCGAACCGCACCAGGTCAGCGTCTGCCGCGGCCGGCGATGCGATCGTGCCGGTCGCGCGCCACGTTTCCCCGAAGTCGCCCGAGGACAGCACGGCGATGGCATCGTCGCACGCGAGCGCGGCCAGTACCGAAGCGGCAGGCGCGAGATCTGCCAGCGCCAGGACCTCCCCGTGCCGCGACTCATGATCCGTCAGGGGTCCCAGGCGCTCCCAGGTCACGCCGCCGTCGGAGCTGCGGGCCAGCGAGCCGGCGCGCCCGCAGAGGAGCAGCGTCGTTCCCCGCCCGCAGAGCAGCGGCGCGGTGTCACCTTCCAGCACTTCCTGCCGCTCGGCGCGGATGCGCCGGAAGCGCAGCATCTGCCGGTCCGTGTGGTCGCCGACGCCGATCACTCAGACCCGCTTCATGACAAGGGCCGCTCCGTGTCTCCGGCGAGCCAGGCAGCGCGGTTCGGTCGCAGAAAGACGTACTGGTAGTCGTAGGTATCCTTGGGAGGCACGGCGCCGAGCTTCATCGGGTATTTCGCGACAGCCTCTTCGACGATGTCCACGCCAAGACCCGGTGTGTCCGGCACCGTGAGGTAACTGTCCTCGATCTCCGGCTGAGGGGTCATGACCTCGTACCGGGCCGGCACGTCGTCCTCACGGTGCTCCAGAATGAGAAAGTTCGGAATGGTCGCCAGGTAGTGAACGGCTGCCATCTCCCCGATCGGACCCAACGATCCGTCGTGCGGCGCGATCATGATGTGGTGGGCCTCGGCCATGCCGGCCAGCTTCTTCATCTGCGACAGCCCCCCGAATCTGCCGGTGTCCGGCTGCGCGACGTCGATGATCTCCCGTTCGATCAATTCGCGCATGTTGTGGATGTTGGCGACCCGCTCCCCCGAGGCGAGCGGGATGTTCACCTCGCGAGCGATGCGGGCCAGGCCCTCGATGTTCTCCGGCGACACCGGCTCCTCGTAGAAGAGGATTCCGTACTGTTCAAGCTCACGGCCGATCGCGATCGCATCGCGCGTCGTCATCCACGGGACGCCGTGGAGATCGACCATCAGATCGACATGGCGCCCCACCGCGGCGCGAATGTCCGGCACCAGCTTCGCGGCATGCGCGATGTCGCCGACCTTGAGCCCGTCGTAGCCGCGTCGCACCCGATCCTCGGCGTCCTCGACCGAATCGGCATGCGTGTACACCCGCAGCCGGTCGTGCATCTTGCCGCCCAGGAGATTCCAGACCGGCAACCCGAGCGCCTTGCCCTTGATGTCCCACAGCGCCATCTCCAGAGCCGACAGGGCGCCGCCTGCCACCATGCCGGTCATGGCCACACCCGAACGCGAGACGAACAGCTTGTGCCACAGCTTCTCGATATGGAACGGATCTTCGCCGATCAGGACCGGCGCCAGGTCCTCCACGGCGGTCGCCACCACGCGCGGCCAGCCGCCTCCTTCCCCCACGCCGTGGATGCCTTCATCCGTAAGGACCTTCACGAAGATCCAGCCACGGCCGGTGAGGTAGGTCTTGATCTCGGTTATCTTCACGGGTCGGCCTCCTTGCGTACGGTTTCACGCCCGACCGACCGTCCCCGCGTGGCGGGCACTCCCGGTCAGACCAGTCTGTCGAGCAGCAGCGGCTCCGGAGTGAGGGACACGAATGCCTCGGCGTACCGACACCGCGCCTCGATGCCCCGCCAGCGGGCGCAGGTCGTGTAGAGCTCGACGAGATGCGGTTGCGTCGTGAGCCGCTCCATCGACGCGATCTTCCGTTCGAGCACGTCCGTGATGTCCACGTAGTGGTCGGGAAAGAACCCGACGCGCGCGGCCGTGCCGATGTTCGGCTCGAAGAAGCGGATGTTGCCCCGCTGTCCGGCCATCTGAGCGGCCTGAATCGTGCTTGCCACGGTCAGCCAATGAGTAGGATAGGTCACTTCGTCCTTCCAGTGCGTGAGGATGACCGATGGGGCGAAGTCGGCGATTTCGCCCGCGAGGCGGTCGAGGCGCTCCGGCGGCATCCTGAGCGGCCCGTCGCCGAACCCGAACATCGTGGCCTCGATGCCCATGACTTCCGCACAGGAAAACGCCTCCTGCTCCCGGATCGCGCGCACCTCCTCGACGGTGATGGTCGGCCGCTGCTCGTACAGCCGCCGGCTCTCGTCGGTCTCTCCGTGGGTCAGCCAGATGACCTTCACGCGGTCGCCGTCCCGCGCGTGCTTGATCAGGGTACCGCCTGAGCGCGAACAGAAGTCGGCGGGGTGCGCGCTCACCGCCAGGATGCGTTTCCGATCTCCCATGCGTTTCCCTTGGAACCCCTCGCCGATGAGCGCCGGCGGCGCTCATGCGATTGAAGCCGGGCCTGTCCCTGGGGGACAAGCCCGGACCTCCGCTCGCAGAGTCGACCGATTACCCTTTGATGTAGAGCTGGTCGACGTTGTACCGCCATTCGGTCGGCGGGTTGTTCAGGTCGTAGAAGTTCCCCACGGTCGTGTCGGCGACGGACACGTCGCTCGGTCCCTTGCCGAGAATGCCGATCGCCCACATGTTCTCGTGGCCCGCTTCGATGATCATGCGCGCGTACTCCTTCTTTTCCTCTTCGGTGGTCGCCGCCATCATCTTCCCCGCCCAGTCGTTGATGTCGAAGATGACCTGCGGAGGACGCATGCCGGCCGCCCCGTCGGTATGGAGCCAGATGTTCCACTGACCGGACCAGTAGGCCGGGTACGATCCCTGGCGGTCCAGGTTGTTCACGTAGGGGATGAACTTGGCCGCCGACCTGACGTTATAGAAGTACGCTCCGTTGGCCCGGTGGCCGGAGCCGAGCATCGCCTCCCAGTCGTTGCGGGTGAGCGTATCCCAGCCGCGGTTCTGCCGATTCATCGTGGTCTTGATGCCGATGTCGTTGAGATAATCGGCGACCAGCTCATGCGTGGCCTCCGGCACCGTGTCCGCGCGGGTGTTGTAGAGGACGATCTCGAAGGTGTTGCCGTCCGGACGCAGCCGGAATCCGTCGCGATCCTTCTCGCTCAGGCCGATCTCGTCCAGGATGCGGTTTGCCTCGGCCGGATCGTACTCGATGTACGCCGTCTTGAGCGCCTCGGAATACACCGGGGCCCCTTCCTTGGGGCCGAACTGCATCGGCGTGGCGAGGCCCAGATAGTCCACGCGGTTGATCTCTTCCCGGTTGATGGCGTGCGAAACCGCGATGGAGAACTGAGGATTCTGGAAGATCTCCGCCAGGACCGGATCCTCGTGCGTCCGGTTGAACTCCAGGTCGAGCTGTTCGTCGCCGCCGTGGCCGACCACCTGGACCTGCAACTCGCCCGCCTCCCGCTTGGCCAGAAGCTGCGGCAATATGCCGACTCCGTCCGGCACCTGCCCGGCGGTGATGTCGCCGCCCAGGGCGCGCAGCTTGATGGTCTCGATGTCGTTGACGAATTCGAGGATCCGCCGATCGATGTAGGGAAGCTGGTTGCCGGCGGTGTCCACCACCCAGTAGTAGGGATTGCGGTCGGAGACGATCGGCCCCCCGGTCGGCGCCGAAACCGTCATCCACGGATAGAGCGTCGGCCGGCCGGGATCGTTGATCTCCCATCCGCCGTCGCCCGACATGTACTGATGAAGCTGGGTCCAGTTCTCGAATCCGCGCTCCGAGACTTCCTTGTCCAGCTCCGCCTCGTCGCGGTACTTGGCATGAAACCGCCGCATGTAGTGTTCCGCGAACAGCGGCGCTTCATGACCCAGAAGGAAGTTCGAGACGGTGACGTGGAACAGCGGGTTCGGGTCGTCCCAGGCGAACTCGACCGCCCACTGATCGAGCCTGGTCACGCGCGGGGGTTGTCCGTTGATCACCGCGGAGCCGGGCACTCCCACGGCGAGATCCTCGTTGAGGATGACGTCGTTCCACCAGTACATGATGTCGTCGGCGTCGTAGAGCTCGCCGTCGGAGAAACGCAGGCCCTCGCGCATCTGCATGACCCAGTTCCTGCCGCCGTTGGAGCTCACCAGGTCTTCGATGAGCTGCGGGTAGAACTCTCCCGAGATGCCGTCCAAAACCGTCGGCTTGATCGAAGCGTACCCCCAGAATCCGTGCAGATCGTTCTGCAGGTGCACGGAGTACCACGTACCGCCGTACTGGCCGATCTCGCTCACCACCTCGCGGACGTGTGGATTCTTCGGCATCCGTGCTTCAAGTGGTGGCAGCGTGCCCTGGCTCACCAGGTCGCGGAGCATCGGTGCCTCGCCCGATGCCTCCTGCGCCCAGGCCACAGGCAAAACGAGGACCCCGACCGTGAGCAGAGCAGCGAACGCTGCTGCAAGCTTGAAACCGCGTCTCATAACGACCTCCTCGTGCCGCAGGAACGGCGTTTACATTCTTGACTGGATAGAACATAAGACGCGTTCTGTCAACCGGCTTCCAGCGATCGCGGCCAAGGCCGCCACGATGCGCTCCCGCGGAGCCGGCTCGCGAGCCGATGGCTTGACACCTGTTTCATGACCGCCGTACGATCGTTCGTCCGGATGATCCAGTTTCTCGCACGAAGATTTCTCCTGATGATCCCCACCCTCTTCGTGATATCGGTCATCTCCTTCGTCGTCATCGAGCTGCCGCCCGGCGACTTTCTGACGACGTATCTGCAGAAACAGGAGGATCTGCACGCCAGCGGGATCTCCGAAGAGATCATCGCCGGCATGCAGCAGCGTTGGGGGCTCGACAGGCCCTGGTACTGGCGCTATTTTCGGTGGATCACGAACTTCGTCCAGGGAGATCTGGGCTTCTCCCTGGATCACATGAAGCCGGTAAACGAGATCGTCGGCGAGCGGTTGATCCTGACGATGGTGGTAAGCCTCTCCTCGCTGCTCTTCGCCTGGGGAATGGCGATCCCGATCGGCGTATACTCGGCGGTGCGCCAGTACTCGACCGGCGACTATATCCTTACGTTTCTGGGATTCATCGGTCTCGCCGTGCCCAACTTCATGCTCGCGCTCGTGCTGATGTACCTCTCATACTCCCTGTTCGACGCCAGTGTGGGCGGGCTGTTCTCCCGGGAGTACCTGATCGCTCCGTGGAGTCTGGGCAAGGTGATCGATCTGCTCAAGCACCTGTGGATTCCGATGATCGTCGTCGGTACGGCGGGAACGGCGAGCACGATCCGGGTGATGCGCGCCAACCTGCTGGATGAACTGCGCAAGAACTACGTGGTGGCCGCGCGGGTCGGCGGTCTGAAGGAAACGGCGCTGCTCGTCAAATACCCGATTCGCGTAGCGATCAACCCTCTGATCTCGACGATCGGCTGGCTGCTGCCGACTCTCATCTCCGGTGCGACGATTACCGCTGTGGTCCTGGGGCTTCCCACCGTCGGGCCGGTGTTCCTGCGCGCGTTGCAGGTGCAGGACATGTACATGGCCGGATCGGTCGTCATGTTGCTGGCAACGGCAACGGTGATCGGAACGGTGATCTCGGACATCCTGCTGGCGGCGATCGATCCGCGCATACGATTCGACTAGGATCCGAAACGGACGGCGAGCATGGCGGAGCAATCGACACGCACGGCGACACGACCGCAGATCGAAGACCGCGGCGATTCGGAAAGTCCCTACGTCTACAGTCAGTGGCGGTTGATGTGGTTGAAGCTCCGCAAGCATCGACCCGCCATGATCTCGCTGTACTTTCTGATCGCCGTATACCTCGTCGCGATCTTCGCCGAGTTCGTCGCACCGTCCGATCCCTATCACCGCCTTACCGAGTACCTCCTTGCCCCACCCGTCAGGGTGCGCTTCGTCGACGCGGAAGGGGGGTTCAGCCTGCGCCCGTTCGTCCATGGGCTCACGCCGATGATCGACCAGAAGACGTTTCAGCGCACGTACGTACCCGACACGACGACAAAGGAGCCGGTGCGGCTCCTGGTTCGCGGCCATCCCTACAAGCTGTGGGGACTCATTCCCGGCAGCATACACCTCATCGGCGTTCGCGACCTCGAAACGCCGTTCTTCCTGTTGGGGAGTGACCGGCAAGGGAGAGATCTGCTCTCGCGGATGATCTACGCGTCCCGCGTATCGCTTTCCATCGGCTTCATCGGCGTCGCGCTGAGCTTCCTGCTCGGCATCTTCCTCGGCGGCGTATCCGGCTGGTACGGAGGGATCGTCGACAACGCGATCCAACGGTTCATCGAGATCCTCAGGTCATTCCCCACGCTGCCGCTGTGGATGGCGCTGGCCGTGGCGCTTCCTCCTCAGTGGCCGGTCATCAGGACCTATTTCGCCATCACCGTGATCCTCTCCGTGCTCGGGTGGACGGGCATGGCGCGCGTCGTGCGCGGCAAGTTCCTGGCGTTGCGCAGCGAAGACTTCGTGGTCGCGGCTCAACAGGCCAATGCCCCGACCTCGCGGATCCTGTTCAGACACCTGCTGCCGTCGTTTACGAGCCATCTGATCGCGGCCGGGACCCTCAGCATCCCGGAGATGGTACTGGCCGAAACGGCTCTGAGCTTTCTGGGAATCGGCCTGCGCGCCCCGGCCATCAGTTGGGGCGTCATGCTGCAGAAGGCTCAGAACATCCAGAGTGTCGCGGTGACGCCGTGGCTCCTGCTGCCGGTTCTCTGCGTGATCGCCGTCGTCCTGGCGTTCAACTTTCTCGGCGACGGACTGCGCGACGCGGCCGACCCCTATCGCTGATGAGTGACACTCTGGTCGAGGTCAACCACCTGCGGACGCACTTCCCGCTGACCGAAGGCACGGTCAAGGCGGTCGATGGCGTGAGCCTTGCCATCGAGAGCGGCCGTTCCCTGGGCGTGGTGGGGGAGAGCGGCTGTGGCAAGTCGGTGATGGCACTGTCGATCCTGCGGGTCGTGCCATGGCCCGGGCGGATCGTAGGGGGAGAGATCCTCCTGCACCGGGCCGGCGGCACGATCGATCTGGCCAGGCTCGACCCTCTGGGAGACGAGATTCGCAGGGTGCGCGGCAAGGAGATTGCCCTGATCTTCCAGGAGCCGATGACCGCGTTCAGCCCGGTCCACCGGATCGGCGATCAGATCATCGAGCCGATGTCGATCCACGAGCCGGACATGGGGAAGCGAGCGGCACGCGCGCGGGCGATCTCGCTGCTGCGCGAAGTCGGCATCCCCAGCCCGGAGCGGCGCATCGATCTGTACAGCTTCGAGTTGAGCGGCGGTATGCGCCAGCGGGCGATGATCGCCCGCGCGCTCTCCTGCAATCCGCGGCTGCTGATCGCGGATGAGCCCACGACGGCGATCGACGTGACCATTCAGGCGCAGATCCTCGACCTGCTCAGGCGCCTCCAGCGCGAGCATGACATGGCGCTCATGATGATCACCCATGACCTGGGCGTCATCGCCGACATCTGCGATCGCGTCGTGGTCATGTACCTTGGAGAGGTTGTGGAGTCGGGCACGGTCCGCGATGTGTTCACCAGAACGTTGCATCCGTATACCGAGGCGCTGCTGAAGTCGATCCCGGACCTCGACACGGAGGCGAGCCGGCTTTCGGCGATCACGGGCAGCGTGCCGGATCCGTTCACCCGCGCACGCGGCTGTCTGTTCGAGCCACGGTGCGGCAAGCCCGAAACCGATGAGGAACGCAGCCTGCGGGTCGCCAGAAAGCCGGCCCTCGCGGAAATCGAGCCGGGTCACTTCGTCAGGTGCTTCCTGCACTCCGATGCCGCGGACGAATGCTGAGGCAGGCGGATGGATCCGGATCTGCTGCTGAGCGTGCGGGACCTCAGGACGCACTACTTCGTCCGCACGGGAGTGTTCAAGCGGGTCGCGGGCTACGTGAAGGCGGTCGACGGGGTGAGCTTTGGCGTGCGGCCACGCGAATCCCTGGGGATCGTCGGCGAAAGCGGCTGCGGCAAGTCGACCGTGGCGCGTACCATCATGCGTAGCGTCAACCCGCGCGATGCCACGATGGCAGGCGAAATCCTGTTCCGCTACGACGATACCGTCGTGGATCTGGCGCAGATCGAGGGCGACGTCCTGCGCGAGGCACGCAAGCGGGTGCAGATGATCTTTCAGGATCCGGAGTCGTCCCTCAACCCGCGGATGACCGTACGGGACATCATCGGTGAACCGCTGCTCGTGAACCGGCTGGCGCGGGGCCGCGAGCTCGACGACCGGGTGGTCGAGCTCATGGGGGCGGTCAGTCTGGATCCCCAACACCTGCGGCGCTACCCGTACGCATTCTCAGGCGGCCAACGGCAGCGGATCGGCATCGCGCGGGCGCTGGCACTAGGCCCGAAGCTGGTCATCGCCGATGAGCCCACCTCGGCGCTCGACGTATCGGTCCAGGCGCAGGTCCTCAATCTGCTCAAGGATCTCCAGGACCGGTTCGCCCTGTCCTTGATCCTCATCTCCCACGATCTCGCGGTGATCAAGCACGTGAGCGCTCGGGTTGCCGTGATGTACCTGGGCACGATCGTCGAGGTCTGCGCAACCCGCGTCCTGTTTCGCCGACCTCGCATGCCGTACACCGAGGCGCTGCTGTCCGCGGTGACCCGCCCGAATCCGGACGTCAAGGTGGAGCGGATTCTTCTCCCCGGAGATGTGCCAGACCCGACGGACGTGCCGCAGGGGTGTCCGTTCCATCCGCGGTGTGTCTACGCACAGAGCCGCTGCCGGACCGAGAAGCCGCCCCTGGTCGCGCTGGACGAAGATCGGCGGCACGACGCGGCGTGCCACCTAGTCGGCGAGCTCTCCCTGCGTGGCATCTGACCCGCCCACTCTTGCGTTCCGCATGATCCGCCTGTACTCGGAGGCTGACCCGGGAATCGGCGCGGCCTCGTCCACGCGCGCGCACGAGGGCGGGGCAGCTCAGGCGCGTCAGTCCGGGGACCAGGTCGTGGCGTGAATGCCTGCTTCGCCGGCCCCCGCCCACAGCGTCAGGATGCGGCCGTCGCCGAGCACGACCGAGCTGGTTCGGGCATCGATCGCATGGTAGGCCAGGATATAGACATCCGACTGCCACGTGCGCCCGCAGTCGGCGCTCACGAGCGCTCGCGCGCCGCCGCAGGCGTCCTTGTGATCGTACGTCAGCACCACCCGGCCGTCGGGCAACAGCACCGCGTCCGCCGAAACCATGTGAATGCGCGTGACCAGCTCCGGCGTGGTCCAGTTGTCGCCGCCGTCGCGCGAGAACATGACCGCCTCGTTCTTGTACCTGCCTTCACCGCACAGGTTGCGTGAGGGGAACGGCCAGCCTTCCGGTGGAGCGCCGGCGGGGGGCGGGCCGAAGTAGTCGTCGCTCGCCGCGGGGCGCTGATAGCGGGTGGCGCAGAGCAGCTCGCCGGACGGAAGCTCCAGGAAGTTCGATTCGGTGCTGCCGGGGGGCAACACCGTCCAGTCGTCCCAGGTCCTGCCGTCGTCACGGGAGCGCAGCATCACGTCGCCGCGGTAGCCCGCCTTCCGCGACGGATCGATCGTCGCGGTGCCGCAGCCCATCACGACCGTACCGTCGGACAGCTCGGTGATGCGGCTGCCGTCGCCCGCGCCGCCGTAGCGCATCGGCCCCGGCCGGAGCGGCCCGGCGGTCCACGTCCGGCCCCCGTCCTCGCTACGCGCGATGTTCGTCTGCCGGAGACTGGGCATGCCGGTCGCCCGGTCCGCCGGCCGCAGCAGCGTCGAGTACCCCATCAGATAGGTCCCACGGGCAGTGACCCCGAAGGCGAACGTGGTCGCCTGGTTTCCCGGCCGCCTGACCTCGGCGAACCTCGTCCACGTGCGTCCCTCGTCGGTGGAGCGGTGGATGGTGGAGGTGCGGCTTGCGAAGACCAGGCTGCCGTCGGGATGGCGGCAGACCACCACGCCCTTGGTGCCGGCCCCGGCGAAGAAGCGCTGCTCGGCGGGCCGCCGCCGGAACACGATCATCTCGTAGTCGTCGATGAAGTCGCCGCCCTCGAACCGGTCGTCGGGCCGCATCCGCACCAGTCCGTTGTCCAGGTACCCGCGCGAGTCGACGCGGTGCGACGACAGGTTGGGATAGACCAGGGGCGGCCGGCGCAACCCCTCGGGCGTCCAGCGGACCACCACGATGGCCGGCATGTGGCTCGACTCGTCCATGCGGCGGCCGTCCATCGGAGACATGGCCGGCGGAATGGCGGTGCCCCGGTCGTAGGCGGAGACGATGGAACCGTCGTCCAGCGCCACGCTGACCGCGCCCACGCCGGGCTCGCAGCGCAATTGACGCGGCTGCACCGCGTTGGTGGCTGCGCGGGCATGCCCCAGCACGAACACCTCCTCACCCCAAGTGTCGCCGCCGTCCGCGCTGATCAGGGCACGGGCTCCATATGGGTAGCAGGGCTCGGCGTAGGTGAGCACCACCCGTCCATCCGGCAGCGCTACCCGGTGGCCCCGTTCGCGCACGCTTTCAGGCTCATCCCGCCCGGCGCCGGCCGGGATTTCGCCGCTGGCCTCCCAGGCGCTTCCACCGTCGGATGACCGAAATGCCGTCGCTCCGATCCACAACAGCAGCGACCCGCCCGGAAGCGCCTCGAACCGCGCCGGACCGGCGGCTGCCTCGGCTCCGGATGCGATCCGGCCGAAGGCCTGCCATGTCTCCCCGAAGTCGCCCGACGACAGGACGGCGATGGTTCCCTCGTGATAGAGCGCGGCCAGGACGGAATCCGGCGCCTGCTCTGCCAGCGCCAGGACGCGCCCGTGCGACCCCGCATGCTCGCGCAGGGACCCGAGGCGCTCCCAGGTCACGCCGCGGTTGGTGCTGCGAGCCAGTGACCCGGCGCGCCCGCAAAGCAGGAGTTTCGTTCCGCGTCCGCACAGCATGGGCGCCGTGTCACCGGACAGGGCTTCCTGCCGCTCCACACGGATGCGGCGGTAGCGCAGGATCTCGCGGTCCGAATGATCACCAGACATGGCATCACCTCGACGCATACGATTGGCGGATCCGCACCCGCGTGTCACGGTGTGGAAGGAACACCATGACGGCACACGGCGCGCGGATCTCCCGGATCGGCAGCGAGCGCGCGATCGGCGGCAACAACATCGTCACCCGTGACGGCGTCTGCCACGTCGTGTGGCAGGACGTCAGCCGGGCCGGCTACCTCAACCGGGTCCGCTCCTACCGTTACGATACCGGCCGGTGGACGGAGCCGGTGACCCTCAACGTCGGCGTCGACAACCACGCGCGGCCGGTGATCACCGTCGGCCATGACGGCCGGCTGCACGTCGTGCTCAGCGGCCACGGCACGCCGGTCACCTACCGCAGCTCGATGAGTGCCAACGACTCCTCGGCATGGACCCCCGAGCAGCCGGCCGGCTCCGGCACCTACCCCATCCTGGTGTGCGACCGGGACGACACGCTGTTCCTGACGATGCGCCCCGACCGGCCCTTCGGCGCGGACCTGTTCATCAAGGAGCCGGGCGAGCCCTGGCGGAGCCAGGCCCGTTTGATCCGCAGGACGGAGCAGTACCTGGAAGGGTACGCGGCGTACCACAGCCACCTGGCGGCCGGGCGCGACGGCGCCCTGCACTTCGTGTGCTACTTCTACGAGGGCCTGGGCAGAACCGAGCAGCGCGGCCTCCACCAGGCCCTGTGCCACATGCGGAGCCCCGACCGCGGCCTGACGTGGACGAGAGCCGACGGCACGCCGCTGGCCATTCCCGCGCGGCCCGAGAGCATGGACGTTCTGTACCGGACCACCGGCCCGCGCCATGAGCCGATGCCGCCCCCGGAAGTGAACTGCCTGGGGCTCACGATCACCGATGATGGCGAGGTCGTCATGCTGTGCGTCTCCGGCGAGGAGCGTCCCGGGCAGCTCCTGCTGCACACGTTCGGCCGAGGCGGCTGGGACCGCCGGGAGGTGGCCGCTCCGGAGCAGGCGTGGCCGGACATGCGCCCGGTCGCCGGACGGCTTGGCATGCGAGCCGACGGCAGCCTCTACGCCCTGATGCAGCTCAAGCCGCTGACCCAGGGACCGCACGGGAAGCCGACGCGTGACCGGGATACCGGGCAGGACCGCACCGTCTGGCTGGTGTCCGACGCCGCCCGCGAGCGGTTCCGGGGCTTCCCCGAGCTGGAGCCGGGCACGGTTGCCAACGGTCCGGCCCCGGAGTTGCCCTTGGGCGCGAACGTCGTGCCAGCCTGCGAGCTGCCCGCATACACCTGGTTCGACGGCTCCTCGGGATACCCCCGGGGCCACCTGCGCTACTTCGAAGACGTCCAGGGCTACATCAGGACCGGCGACCTGCTCACCAACAACGTCTACTGGGTCGCTCCACGCCCCCAGCCGCCGTGAGGCAAGTCAGACGCACCCGGCGAAGGCGCGCCCGGCCACCAGGTCGTATTCCGGCTGCGGGGCAGGCCCGATGTAGCGCGACCGGGCGCTCATGTAGGCGACCGTAAGGCCGACGCGACGGTCGGGACTGGTGTTGGCGTCGGTGCGGTGCATCGCCAGGCTGTGGTGGAACGAGCAGCCTCCCGCCCTGAGCGGGACGGCGACCTCGCGTGCGTAGTCCACGTTGGCGTCCTCGACGCGGAAGTCCTCCAGGCGCTTGTGCTCGATCACGCCCAGCTTGTGGGAGCCGGGGATGAAGCGCATGCAGCCGTTGTCCTCGGTCGCGTCGTCGAGCGCCATCCAGCAGATCACCAGGTTGGGCGGATCGATGTTCGTCCAGTAGGCCGAGTCCTGGTGCGGCGGCTTGGCGGAGCCGACGCGGGGCGGCTTGCACAGGGTCTGGTCGACGTAGATTTTCAGATCCGGGCCGATCAGGCTGTGGACGACGTCCAGGATCGCCGGATGGCGGGCGTACTCCTTGAAGAGCTCGTCGTAGCGCGTGAGATTCCAGACCTTGCGGACGTTGTTGAACCGCACGGGGTCCGCGGCGAGCCGGCCGCTTTCGACCTGCGGCTCGATCTGCACGCACTCGGCCGGGAACGGCACGAGGCCGTTGCCGATGTCCTCCAGCCGCTGGTGCAAGGCCTTGACCTCGAGCGGGGTCAGCATCCCTTCCCTAGGCAGAAACCCCTGATCTTCGAACCGTTCGACTTCGTCCTGTGTCAGTGGCACGGATGACCTCCTGTCGACTGCATGAATCTTCCGGGCGCGAGTATGCCCGTCAAGCTTCCATCGTCGTTCCCTTCACCAGCGCCGCGCGCCGCTCGGCGGCGTCGTCCGGGCACGGCCAGTCGGTGAACGGCGCGGCCTCGAACCGGCACGGCCCCGCATCCATGCGCGGATCGCCCTGCTCGCGCAGGACCGCCTCCAGCCGCTCGGCCAGCGCCCGCTTCCGAGCCGTGAACGCAGGATCGCCGGCCAGGTTGCGCATGTGGTCCGGGTCGTTGCGGACGTCGTAGAGCTCCGCCGCCGGCCGCTTGCCGAAGCCCAGTCCGTAGATGTCGCGCACCTCCGCGGCCGTGCGGTTCTCGATCATCCACGCCTTGGTCGGACTCGCGTCCAGGTCAGCGTAGGCAACGCGGGTATCGTGCTCCAACGCTTCGCGCGGTGGGGCTTGCGCGCACGGATCGTCCAGCCCGCGAGGGTCGCCCATCGGCCACCGCTCCGGGGCGAAGTTCCTGATGTAGAGGAAGTCGTGCGTGCGGATGGCGCGGTGCGGATACGGCAGGTTCCGGTCGCGCGCGGTCGCCACGTGCCGCTCCCGGCCGGTGACCGCGAACGTGCGCTCCGGACTGACCTGCCCGGAGCGGCTCGAGCCGAGTATGTCCATCAGGCTGCGAGCCGGCATGCCCGCCGGCCGCTCGACGCCCGCCACCTCCAGGAACGTCGGCGCGACATCCATGACGTTCACCATGTCGTCCGCCACCCGGCCGCCCGGGATCGTCCCCGGCAGCCGCGCGGCGAGCGCCACCTCGCAGCCGATGTCGTACAGGTTGCACTTCCCCCGCGGCACACCCGGGATACCGTGATCGCCGGAGACCACGACCAGCGTGTCGTCCAGCTCGCCCATCTCCTCCAGCATGCCGAGCAGCACCCCGAGTCCACAGTCCACCGCCATGCACTCGCCCAGGTAGTCGCAGACGTCTTCGCGCACGTCGTGGACGTCGGGCAGAAACGCCGGCAACCGGCCGGTCAGCGCGTCCGGGTCGAGGCCCCACAGCGCCTTGCCGGAGCCCTTCTGCCACTCGCGGTGCGTGTTGGTCGGCCCCCACCAGTAGCAGAACGGCTGGTCACGCTCCCGGTCATCCAGATAGCTGCGGAAGTTGCCCCTCACCTCGTCGCAGAGTCTCTGCTTGGCCGGCTCCACGCCGCCGGCCTCGGCCGCCCACTCGGTGGCCCGGAAAGAGAACTGGTTGAAGTCGTTGCCGCAGTCCTGGTACCGGGTTCCGCCACCTCCGTACGGATCGTCCTGCGGCGTGCCCGGCGACCAGACCTTGTAGGAGAAGCCGATGTGGTACCCGGCATCCCGCAGCAGTAACGGGTACGATGGGATGGCACGGTCCCAGACCGCGCCCTGCAGGATGGCGCCCAGCCCCGTCTGCCAGAAATAACGCCCGGAGAGGATCGAGCTCCGGCAGGGCGTGCAGCTCGGCGCCGGCACCAGCGCGTTCGTGAACAGCACCCCTTCGTCGGCCACGCGGTCGAAGTGCGGGGTGTCGATCAGAGCGCTGAGCGGGCGTTCGCCCTGGTGAGCGGAGTACGCGCTCGCGTAGCGGCCCCAGTCGTCGGCGAAGGCGAACAGGATGTTCGGTCGTCTCATGCCGGGCTCAGGATGACGCGAACCGGGAGATTCCTCTACTCGCCCGCCGTCGCCGGCGTGTAGACTCGGCTCATGGCCCCGCTCACCCGTGTTGAGAGAGACGAACTCCTGGCGCTCGCCCGATCGGAAGGTCTTCGGGCCGATCTGCGTTCAATCGAGCGTGACCACGTCGTCGACATCGACGACTACATCGCCTTCGCCACGATGGTCGCCCGACTTTCGAACCACGCCCGACCGCCGTTCCGCCCGATGCGGGGCAACAACTTCAGGCTGTAGCCCCGAATCCTCGCTGGCCGCCTGCGCTTTGCCGTCATGCCATCAAGTCGCCATACTGTCAGCGTGAGCAAGGCGACCGTATACCTGGACGACGACCTGCATCGAGCCCTCCGGCTGAAGTCGGCCGAGACGCGAGAGTCCATGTCCGAATTGGTAAACGAGGCTCTCCGCGTGCTCCTGGCGGAGGATCTGGAGGACCTCTCCGACTGGCATGAGCGCCGGTCGGAACACCCGGTAGGATATGAGGAGTTCCTGAAGCAGCTTGAAGCCGACGGCACGATTTGAAGTTCGCTTCCTGCCGTCGGTCCGCAAGGATCTCCGCGGCATCCCCAAACCCACCGTCACGCGCATTCTCAGGGCAATCGATCGGCTCGCGGCGAATCCTCGGCCACCGGATTGCAAGAAGCTGACCGGTCACGCTCTTTTTCGGATCCGGGTGGGCGTCTATCGAATCATCTATGAGACTCGCGGTGACGAACTCATCGTCGTCGTGGTCAAGGTTGGCCATCGTCGCCATGTGTACGACCGATACCGTTGAGCCGCGCCACGATCGTCCTGGCTCCAGTAGATGATGATCTCGTACTTGACCATGTTGACCGCGCCTCCTACTCGCCGCCGTCGTAGTTGATCAGGGCTTCGATGCCGGTGATCAGCAGCGGGCCGGCGTCCGCGCGGCGCTTCCTCAGCGTGATCGTCAACTCGTTCCGGCCCACGCGCAGCAGGTCCGGCGGCTCCTGCGCGCCTCCCTCCGCGGCGTCGGCGTCGTCCTCGCGTTCGTACGCGAAGGGGAGCCCGCGCATGCGCCGGCTGGCGTAGAGCGTGTAGAGCAGTCCGTGCGGGCGCCAGGCGTTGTGGTCGCACGCGACCGGCGTGCCGTTGACCGCAAGCTCGATCGCATCATCGGGAGCGCGACAGGCGTCGGCGGTGATGCGAATGCGTACCGCGTCCAGGACGTCGTCCCGCCACGCCTGCGCCAGGTCGTCGCCGATCCAGAGGCGGAACACGCCCGCATCGCCGGCGCCGCGCAGGAGCGCCGGAAGCGCATCCGCCACCCCTCGGTGCCCGCGACCGGCCCCTGCTCCGCTCCCTCCTCGACGCTCGCCGACCCGTCCACGGTTACCGTGTAGCGCTTGTTCAGCCGGGCCAGCGCCGCGGCGTCGCCGATCTCCCGGAGCGCCTGCAGCTCGCCATGGCTGTACGGCTTGCTCAACCCGTGCAGGCGCTGGCAGTCGTAGTTGAACAGGTACGTGCAGGCCGCGCCCTGGGAGAAGCAGGTCATGGCGCCCGCGCGCAGCATCTCCACGGTGGCGTTGCACCACAGGCCGGTGTCGTGGTCCGGCAGGATGCCGTAGCCGTACACCGACCCGACCAGCCCGCCGGCGACGCGCGTCCGCGAGGAATCGGCGGTCCGGGCCAGGCAGGGTGAGCGGCCGGCCCTTCCCCTCGCCTGCCCGATCGACCAGCGCGCGAACGTCTCGAACGAAGCCGGTCATCAGCGGCATGCCGGTACGCCGCTCGTCCGTCTTGAAGTAGTACGCGCCGCGGAGGAAGTCCAGCTCGAAGCCGTCGACGTCGTAGCGGGTCAGCACCTCCTCGATCACCACGAGCTGTCGTGTCCGCACCTCCGGCTGCGCGTAGTCCAGGCCCCAGCAGAACCCGGAACGCCAGTTGCCGCGGTGCCTGGGCTCGGGATACGGCGAGCCCAGCAGCAGCTCCGGATGCGCCTTCCTGAAACCGCCGTGGTAGGCCGCGCACTCGGGGTAGTCGTCGTGGATGTCGTTCATGCGCATGCTCGCCCAGAACTCCATGCCGTGCTCGCGCGCGCGGCGCGGCAGCAGCACCAGCGGGTCGACGCCGGCCGCCAGCAGCGCGCGCGTGTTCTCGATGTCGCGCCGCAGGTGATCGGGAACGCCGTCCAGGATCTCCAGGTCGGCACCCAGCAGCGGAGCCACGTCCGACGGGTGGCGATAGGTGTCCCCGCCGGCCGAGATGCAGTAGCAGTAGCAGTCCACCTGTGTGCCCGCCAGATCGTCGATGCCGCGGTAGAAGCCGGCCATGTCGCAGGCGTCCCGGAGCCCCCGGAAGTGGATGTCGCCGTCGCTGTTGAAGACGATGCGAGGCGCGCGACGCGCCGGGGCTGGTGCAGAACTGCTCATGCCGATCTCCCGTTGTAGCTCAATGGCACCATACGTGGTAATGATAGTGCCATGAAATCAACCATCGACCGCGCCGGGCGTATCGTCGTTCCCAAGGCGATTCGCGAAGCAGCGCATCTGCGCCCGGGCACGGAGGTGCGATTCCGGGTGCGGGACGGCCACGTGGAGATCGAGCCCGTCCCGCTGACCGTCACCCTGCAGCGCCGCGGCTCCCTGGTGGTCGCGGTACCAGCGGCGGAACAGCCGGTCTTGAAGGCTTCGCAGGTCGAGGAGACGATCGCCGATCTCCGCGACGGATCAGCCGCGCGGGGAACTGCCGAGTGACTCGATACCTGTGCGACACCAGCGCCCTGATCGCGGCCGTCAGCTCATGGCACGAGCACCACGAGCGAACCCGGTCGGAGATCGAGCGGCGGGAGCGCAGTGACGAGCAGATGGTCGTGGCCGGGCATTCGTTGGCGGAGACCTATTCCGTCCTGACGCGCCTGCCCGCACCGCATCGCCTGCGTGCGGACGACGCGATCGCTCTCATCGAGAGCAACTGGCGTGACACGCCGATCGTTCACCTGACCGGATCCGAAATGTGGAGTGCGCTGCGCGAAGCACAGCGACGCGAGCTGATCGGCGGCCAGATGTACGACGCGCTCATCGCGATCGCCGCTCTGAAGGCGAAGGCAGCGACCTTGATCACCTGGAACGTGCGCAACTTCGTCCCCTTCGCGCCGAGTATCGCGGTGGTCGCCCCACGGTGACCCGATGGAAGCCTCGGCCGGCGCCGTTGATCCGCAGCACCTCCCTGGCGGTCACTCCGCGCGCAGTGTTCGCACGCCGCCCACGGGCGTCGGCTGAGCTCAGGATCGCCTATAGTTCCGCCAGGAGGCTTGAAAAATGAGCACCCGCAAGCGGATCGATGTCCGGCTCGCCGGAACCGGGGCGGTGCGCTCTGGCACGGAGCCGCTCACGTTCGGCGTACCGTTCGCGGACGGTGCGTTCGAGCGGTCACAGGCGATACGCGTGGGCGGCCCGGATGGCCGCCCGATTCCCGTCCAGACCGAGTGCCTCACGACGTGGGGGAAGGACCGGCGGCACGTGAAGTGGCTGTTGGTCGATGCGCTGGTCGACGTGCAGGCGGACGGCGGTCTCGAGCCCGGCGCCGCGCTCTCGATCGAGCACTCTTCCGCGGACGAGCCGGCGGCCGCCCACCCGGAGCCGGGCATCCGTATTGCGGAGTCGGACGACCTGCTGTCCATCGACACCGGCGCCCTTCGTGTCGACTTCCGGCGCTCGTTCGACGCGGGACGGCCGCCGGTCACGCCGGCCGTCATCACTCGCTGCCGGGTCAAGGCCGCGGACGGCTGGCACGACGTGCTGCGCGGCGACGGTCCCGTGGTCTACATGCAGGACGCGCACGGCACGCGCTACGACTCGCTGTCCTCCGGTTTCGCCCCCGAAGTCGTGCTGGAGGAGGCCGGGCCGCTGCGTGCCTGCGTCCTCGTCAAGGGGTTCCTGGCCTCCGCGAACGGCATCCGCTTCTGCCCCTACCAGCTCCGCGTGCACCTGTACGCCGGCATGGCCGACCTGCGGGTCTTCCACACGTTCGTCTTCGACCAGGACCCCAAGCGGGTGGAGCTGTCCGCGGTCGGCATCGACCTGCCGCTCGCGCTCGGCGGCCCGTTGCGGGCGGCGGCCGGCAGCGACGGCGCCGCCGCCCACTGGTGCGAGCGCTGGGAAAGCTTGGCGGTGCTGCAGGACGACGACCGGCGCTACGCCGTGCTGCGCGACGGCCGGCCGTTCGGCGCCGGCACGCGCATGCCGGGCTGGGTGTCGCTGTCGGGATCGCGGGCGAGCGCAGCCGTGGCCGTCCGTGACGGGTGGCAGGAGTTCCCGAAGGGGTTCACGCTCAGCGAGCGCGGCATCGACGTCGGCATCTGGCCGGAGGCGTGCGGCCGAAGGCTGGCGTTCTCCACGCCGTACGAGGAGACGGCCGTCCGCTTCGCGGGGATGGAGAAGTCCAGCGCCACGCGCAGCGAGGCCGAGGTCATCGAGATCCTGGCGCGGCACCCGACGGCGCCGCTGAACCTCAAGAGCTTCAACATCCGCAGCCTGGAGGAGGCGCGCTGGGTCGAGGAGATGGTCGAGAAGCACGCGCCCGGGCGGATCATCAGCTACAACGACACCAACACCCAGAACGGCGTGGGCGCCGCGAAAACGACGGAGATCGTCATCCGCTTCTCGGCCGAGCCCATCGCCGACGAAGCGGCGCAGGCATTCTGCGACACCGTGCAGGAGCCGCTGCGGGCCGTGGTCGATCCGGCGTACCTGTGCGCTACCGGCGCGGTGGACCACTTCCACCACGCCGGCGATCCGCGGATGGCCGACCCGGATGCCGACCTGGACGACTACTTCGAGCCGATCGTGGTCGATCCGGTCGAGCGCTGCCGCCTGTACGGCATGATGCGCTTCGGCAACATGGTCTGCGTGCACTCCTCCGCAGTGGGCTGGGTGTACCTGCTCTACAAGGACTCGGACCCGGCGAAGGCGCTCCGCTACGTCGGCCCCTACAACAACGAGGCCAACGACCAGATCATGGGCGTGTGGGGCCAGTACCTCAGGACCGGTGACCCGCGCTACCTGCGGATCGCCGAGCGCTACTCCCGCGCGGTGGCCGACACCGCCTTCGTGCACGCCTTCCCCGGACATCCGGAACGCGTCGGGGTCATGCACTACCACAACGCCCATGTGTGGAGCGGCGGGTACAGCCCCTCGCACTCCATCCTCTCCGGCATCCTCACCGACTACTACCTGACCGGGAACCGACGCCTGCTCGAAGTGGCCCGCGAAGCCGGCGACCGTATCGTCCGGCTGCAGGAGCCGGCCGGCATCCTGTCATGCCGGCACGTGGGCCTGCACCGCGAGTTCACCGGGCCGCTGTCCATGCTGCTCGACGTCTACCAGGCGACGTGGGACGAGAAGTACGGCGTGCTCGCCGAGCGCTCGCTCAACTGGCTGCTGCGCGTGTCGCGCGAACCGGGAATGCTTCCCAACGGCATCGGCACCGGCGGAGAACGCGGCGACGAGGCGATGGTCAGCCCCGAGCACTTCCCGGAGGTGGCCTGGGGCAACAAGTACCACCTCTACGCGCCGGCGCTGCGCTGCTTCCCGTCCAGGGCGCTCAAGGAGTTCCTGATCGCCGAGTCCGACTACTGGGTGTGGCGGAGCCCGAAGTCGCTGTTCAACTACGCCTGCACCACCGTCTGCTTCGGCTACGACCTGACGCGCCAACCGGAGTACGCCTACTACGCCGCCCATCTATTGCGCACGCACCTGCGGACGGCGGCGGACGACATCCGCGAAGAGCGGGACTACGACTTCTCGCTCATGCGCCTGTCGGGATTCGCCCCGCGCCTGATGCGCATCGTCGCCGACCGGATGGACCGCGACCCCGAGAGATTCGAATCAGAGCTCGCCGCCTGGGCCGCGAAGCGGGCGGCGATGCCCGACCGGCCGGAGATCGAGCGTCCGGACCGCGCCGTGCCGGTGAGCCGGGGCGTGCTCGGCACCGACCCCCATCCGCTCGAGTAGCGGTCCTGGCCCCAGGCATCTACGCGATCGATACGATTTCCTCAGGACATTTTACGCGATCGATATTGACACTCTCGGGCGATCAGGTACGATGCGAGCCGTCATGGCAAACAAGATGCGTGGACGAATGATATCCGCCCTTTCCGTGCTGGCGGTCGGACTTCTGCTGTTCCTGCCGGTCAGCCCTGCTGTTGCTCAAACCACCGCACCGGACAACGAGTACTGGTGGCCGAACCGCTTGAACCTCGAATCACTGCGCCAGGACTCTCCCGGATCGAGTCCCCTTGGCGAAGAATTCGATTACGCCGAGGGGTTCGAAAGCCTCGACCTCGTCGCGGTGAAGGCCGATCTCGAAGCCCTGATGACGACATCCCAGGACTGGTGGCCCGCGGACTTCGGTCACTACGGGCCATTCTTCATTCGAATGGCTTGGCACAGCGCCGGCACCTATCGAACGATCGACGGTCGAGGCGGAGCGGACGGTGGCTTGCAGCGTTTCGCACCGCTCAACAGTTGGCCCGACAACGCGAACCTGGACAAGGCGCATCGGTTGCTCTGGCCGATCAAGAAGACCTACGGCCGCAAGATTTCCTGGGCCGATCTGATTATCCTCGCCGGAACGGTGGCCATGGAGTCGATGGGATTCGAAACGCTCGGTTTCGCGGGTGGTCGCATCGACGCCTGGCAACCGGAAGACGTGAACTGGGGCCCGGAGGGCGAGTGGCTGGGGGCCGATCGCCGCAATGAGGCCGGAGAGCTGGAGCCTCCGTTCGGCGCCACCCAGATGGGCCTCATCTACGTGAATCCGCAAGGCCCGGGCGGCAATCCGGATCCGCTGGCGGCCGCTCACGCCATACGCGAGGCATTCGGCCGCATGGCGATGAACGACGAAGAGACGGCTGCCCTGATCGCCGGAGGGCATACCTTCGGCAAGGCCCATGGCGCTGCGGATCCGGCCCGCTACGTGGGCGTCGAACCGGAGGCAGACGACATCGAGGCGCAAGGATTCGGGTGGCGGAGCACCTTCGGCGAGGGCCATGGCGCCGACACGATCACGAGCGGCCTGGAGGGCGCGTGGACGATCGACCCGGCGGCCTGGACCCACAACTTCCTCCGGAATCTGTACGCGTTCGACTGGGTGCAGACTCGGAGCCCGGCAGGCGCCATCCAATGGGAGCCCGCAGATGGGGCGGCGTCCGACCTGGTGCCGGATGCCCACGATCCGTCCGTACGCCATGCGCCCATGATGCTCACCACCGACATCGCACTGAAGCACGACCCCGCATACCGCGAGATCACGCTGCGCTGGCTCGACAATCCGGACGAGTTCGAGGACGCCTTCGCACGAGCATGGTTCAAGCTGACGCATCGCGATCTGGGTCCGGTCTCGCGCTACCTGGGCGCTGACGCGCCTGACGAGGTGTTCGTGTGGCAAGACCCCATTCCCGATGCCGATCACACCCTGATCGACGCCCGCGACGCGGACGCACTGAAAGCCGAGGTTCTCGATTCCGGTTTGACTACCGCCGAACTGGTCCGGGCCGCCTGGGCCTCGGCGTCCACGTTCCGCGCGACCGACATGCGCGGTGGCGCCAACGGAGCGCGTATCCGCCTTGCACCGCAGAACGAATGGGCTGTCAACGATCCGGCCGAGCTGGACCGCGTGCTGAGGACCCTGGAGCGTGTCCAGGGTGGCTTCAACGCCGCCCAATCAGGCGACAAGCGAGTCTCACTTGCCGACCTGATCATCCTGGGCGGAGCCGCCGCCATCGAGCATGCCGCCGCCGAAGCCGGCTTCGACGTGGACGTGCCGTTCGTACCGGGCCGCATGGACGCGTCACCGGAGCAGACCGACGTCGACTCCTTCGCTCTGCTCGAGCCGAGCGCGGACGGGTTCCGCAACTACTTCGCAGGCGGGAGCCCCCGTTCTCCGGCGGAAATGTTGGTGGAGAAGGCGGCCTTCCTGAACCTGACGATTCCCGAGATGACGGTGCTCGTCGGCGGCATGCGCGCCCTGGGCAGCAATGCCGGGGGCTCCGCTCACGGTGTGTTCACGGACCGTTCCGGCACCCTGAGCAACGACTTCTTCGTCAACCTGATCGACATGTCCACGCAGTGGTCGGTGTCGTCCACCGAGGGGGTCTACGAGGGTCGCGACCGCGCGACGGGGCACCTCAAGTGGACGGCGACTCCGGTCGATCTGATCTTCGGCTCCAACTCCGAGCTACGCGCGGTCACGGAATACTACGCGGCTGACGACGGGCAGGAAGCGTTCCTGGAGGACTTCATCAAAGCCTGGACCAGGGTGATGACCCTGGACCGCTTCGACCTCGAGTAGCGCCCAGGAGACAAGAGATGCAACCGACCGACATGGAGGAGTATCTCTTCGATCTCCGCGGCTACATCGTGCTCGAGAACGCCGTCGATGCCGATCATGTCGCCGAGATCAACGCGGTCGTGGATACCTATTTCGATCTCGGACCCGATGCCTGGCGGGGCTGGGTTCACCGCGCCGACATCGATGGCTTGCGACACCTGCACAACATCTTCGAGATGGGCACCCCCCTCGAACGGCTGATCGACCATCCGTCCTGGATCGATCACCTGCGACGCTTCGTGGGCGGGGACGATGGCCTGTTCATCGATGAGTCGTTCATCGACATCCGGGGCCGGGGCGGCGCCACGCGAATGCATTCGGGCGCGCACAAGAGGCGCATCCGCACGCAGTTCCGCTTTCACAACAACGAGTTCCGCTGTGGGCAGATCAACATTCTGCTGGCGCTGGGCGATATCGGCGACGGCGATGGCGCGACGATGGCGATCCCCGGCTCGCACAAGTCCAATCTGCTTCATCCCGCGTTCAACGCACCGGAAGCCACCGGTAGCAATCGCTCGCTCGACCAGGTCGAGGCGGCCGTTCAGATTCAGCTCGCCGCGGGTGACGCAATCTGTTTCGTGGACTGCATGGCGCACGGTTCCGCGGAGCGCACGCGGCCGGGCGAGCGTCGCATCGCCATCATCCGCTATGGTCCGAAGTGGGGCAGTGACCGCTACGGTTATCAGCCCTCGCCCGAGCTGCTCGCACGCCTGCCGCCCGAACGGCGCAGGATCGTTCAGCCGCTGCCACCCAGGACGCCGCCGGACGTGCCGCGCGCACGTTACTGAGGAGTTGCCCGGCCTGGTTCGTCGTCCCTCCGCCGCACGAGGAGGACCCAGTCCCGCACCTCGGCCGGCGGCGGCAGCGCCGCCCTGCCGTCGGCGCCGGCCACCAGCGGCTCCGAGACGCTCCGCTCGGCGCCGCTGATCGGGTCGAAGTAGACCACCTCGTACGGTTCGCCGGGATGCAGGGAGCCCAGCGTGGCGACGCCGTTGGCAAGCTTCCAGAGGGCGTGCATGGGCACGAACAGCACCGCGATCCACCCCTCGATCCCGGCGGCGTAGACGCCCATGCGATCGTCCGGCCCCTGGTGCGGCTCCACCCACTCCGGGTGCGGCTCGAACCGCCACCACGGCAGCTTGGCCAGGAAGCGCGCCGCCAGCCCCACCTGCCGCGCTCCGGGCAGCCCGCTCGCCTCCTGCCAGGAGCGGCCGCCGTAGCTCAGCCCGTGCGGCGACGGGCCGTAGGGCCGGTCCGCCCGGTTGACCTGCCAGATGCCGTGCGCGCCGTAGGTGTGTCCCATCGCGCCGCTCAGCATCGACATCCAGAACAGGTAGCGCTGCACGTCTTCGAGGCTGGAGCCATACTCGCCTTCGTAGTTCGCCTCCGCCACCAGCAGCGGCAGGCGCGGCCTGGCGGCGCGCGCGCTCTCGATCATGTCGACCGTGTCCGCGAGCGTCGAGAACCCCAGGTGCCCGGTCTGCAGCATCTCGAAGTCCAGCAGCGACGGATCGTCCACCTGGGCGCGCCCGGAACGGGTCGGATGGACCGTGATCGGCCGGCCGAACGGATCCAGCGAGCGCACCGAGCGGGCGACATCCGACCACGCACGGATGCGCTTGGGATTCCGGTAGCGGATGCGCTCCTGCAACCCGAGCCGCATGTAGGCGGCCCCCTCCTCGCTGGTATAGAACGGCATCCCCGCCTCGCCGGCCAGGCACCACACCACCGGCAGTGCACCCCACCGGGCTACCAGGTAGCCCCAGTGCTCGCGCATGGCCGCCGGCCCCGCGAAGTCCACGAAGAACCCCCAGGCGCCGACGATGCACGGCACCACGCCGGATTCGACCAGGTGCGTGATCCGCCGGTCGGCGGCATCGAAATACGCGGGGTTGATGCGGTTGAAGCCCCTGTCCCAGGGGAAACCCGCCTCGTTGCGCGCGCGTTCGTCGAACGGCTCCATGTCCGGGTACAGGCCGGCGACGATCTGCGCGACCGTGAAGCCCTTGGCGACCCGGTCGGCGGTGAGCCTGTGCACGTCGTCCGGCCACCGCAGCCGCTCGGCCAGGCCCATCCACCACGTGTCGGCCAGCCAGAAGAAGGGCGTACCGTCGGCGTGCCGGAGGTGGGTACGCGACGGATCCATCTCGACCGGGCCGTGGCGGAACAGCGGGTTCTCCGATGCGGCTTCGACCACGCGCACCGATCCGGTGCGGCCGTGCAGGCCGGCGTTGCGCGGGTCCGAGCACTCGGTGCGGAAGCGGTGCTCGCCCACCTCGCCCGATGAGTAGCGTGCTCGCCACCGCCTGCCGCCGGCCCAGAACGCCGGCACGCGCAACTCGCGCCCCGTTGGGGTGGTGAAGACGAACGTCAGGTCGACCTCCCGCCACGGGTTGGCGTACTCCACGGACGAGCGGACGCTCCACTCGGCAACGCGGTACCGCCCCGCGGCGTTCCCTTCGGCAGGTGGCACGCAGGGATTCTATACCCACCGGCACCCCCACGGACGACCCCGCTTCCCGCCCCCGTCCTCCTTCCGTATCGTGTCCGCCATGCTCATCTTCGACGGCGACTACCCGATGGGGTCCGCCTGTCAGTACAACGTCGACATCACCCGGCCGATCGCCGAGGTGCGGGCCACGCAGCCGGTCGGCCTGGCCGGCGAGGACGTGACCGAGACCCGCGAGATGATCGCCTCACTTCCGGAGATGCGACGCGGCCGGGTGTTCGCTGCGCTGATGAAGATCGGCGGGCGCATTTACCGGCCGGGGGCGCCGCTGCCCGGCCACCGCATGGCGGCACAGGTGTACGCGGCGGTGCGCGGCTGCCTGGCCTTCTACGAGGCGCTGGCCCGCCAGGGGGAGATCCGCATCATCGCCGACCGCGCGGCCTGGCAGGCGCACGTGGAGGAGTGGCGGCGGCATGACGAGGCCGGCCGCATCCCCGGCGACCTGCCGGTGGGCTGTATCGTGGGCATGGAAGGGGCGGACGCGGTGCTGGACCCCGAGCACCTGCACGACTGGTTCGACCTGGGCGTGCGCGTGCTGAGCCTCACCCACTACGGTATCAGCACCTACGCGCACGGCACGGGCACCGGCACCGAGGGCGGGTTGCGCCACGGCGCCACGGAACTCCTCGACCTGATGGCGGAGCTGGGCGTCATCCTCGACGTGACGCACGCGTCCGACCGGTCGGTGATGGAGGCCACCGACCGCTACGGCGGCCCGCTGCTGGCCAGCCACCAGGGCTGCCGCGCCCTGGTTCCGGGCGAACGCCAGTTCTCGGACGCCATGCTGATGCGCGTGATCGAGCGCGAGGGCGTGATCGGCGTCCCCATCGACACCTGGATGCTGTACCGCCCGGGCGTCGACTGGACGCGCGTCACCCGGCAGCGGCCGTACGGCAAGGACACGGTCACCCTCGACGACTACGTCGACCACGTCGACCACGTCTGCCAGCTCGCCGGGCACAGCCGCTGCGCGGCGATCGGCGGCGACACCGACGGCCAGGGCGGCAGCCAGGGAGCGCCCAGGGAGATCGACACGGTAGCCGACTTCCAGCGCATCGGCGAGCGCCTGGCGGACCGCGGCTACGCCGACGCCGACATCCGCCTGATCATGCACGGCAACTGGGTGCGGCTGTTCGATCAGGCGCTGCCGGGGGAGCCGAGCCACGGGTCCAGGAGCCGTTTCGGCCCGTCGTAGAAGGAGCCTCTGGCTACGGTATTGCGGCGCTACGCCCGCCCGTCGGCCGCTTCTGCCGGCTCCGCGGCCCGCACGTCTCCGGCGCGCTCGAGCGGGTGCCGGATCGCCTTGACCGCGAACCTGAGCTTCTTGTCGGGCGAGCTGGTGGGGAACGGGTTGTACCCGATCCGGTAGTCCGGCGGGTGGAGACCGAGCGTGAAGTGGTGGGCGATCAGCAGCAGGTTCACCACCATTTGCAGCTCGACCCAGCGCGACCCCAGGCAGGTGTGCGTGCCCAGGCCGAACGGCGCGTACACGCCCGGCTTGCGGTGCTCGCCGCGCGCCGCCAGGTAGCGGTCGATGTCGAACTTCCAGGGATCGGGGAAATGCTCGTCGACGTAGTGGGGAGCCGTCTGGCCGATGATCACCCGGCCGCCGGCCGGTATCTCGTGACCGTCGAACACGAAGGTGTTCATGACGTGCCGCATCGACACCGGGATCACCGGATTGAGGCGATGCGACTCCATGATCAGCCGGTGCGTCACATCCAGGGTTGACGGCGTCAGGTCACCGCGTCCCGGATCGCCGTCGGCGAGCAGGGCATCCGCTTCCGCCTGTACCCGCTCGTACAGGTCCGGGTGCGTGATCATCGCGTAGAGCGCGAACGCCAGCGCGCTTCCCAGGTAGATGCTGGCGATGACCGGCGTGACGAAGACGAACAGCAGATCGGTTTCCGGCAGGAACTGCGGATCGCTGATGTGCAGGCTCACCATGTCGTCGATGAAGTCGCGGGCGGCGTCCTTGCGCAGCCCCGGCGCGTGCGCGGCCTGAATGATCTCGAACAGCTCCAGGATCTTCCTGCGCTTCTTCCTCATTCCCGGCGTCTTCAGCATGAACTTGGGCAGCGACCGCTGCACGTGTGTCACCAGCGACCGCTCCTTGTACGACACCAGGTCGAGGATGTAGTCCGAAGTGTCCACCCCGACCTGGAGGCGCGAGATCTGGCTGCCCATGAGGCTCTTGCAGGAGGCCGCGCCGGGCAGCAGATCCCCCACCTTCCAGCGCCGCAAGTCCGCCCGCGCCTGGTCGAACAGCTCGTCCAGCCGCTCCTCGAGCGCCCTCCGCGAGTATCCGCGGTGCTGGGCCCTGCGCAGGCGGTAGTGCTCGGCGCCGTCCATCCCCGGCAGCGTCCGCGACGCGCCGTACACCTTCTCCCAGTCGGCGATGACGTCCCTGGTCCGCAGGTGGAAGCGGCCCTTGCGATTGACCCAAATGTTGGCATCCGCGCCTGCCAGGACCGTCAATCCACGTTTCACGAACGGCGGCCGGATCGCGAACACCGAACCGTACTCCTCGTGCAGCTCGGCCACCAACCGGGCCAGATTGCCCTGCCGGAGCGACTTCCGGGCGATCATCCTGAGGAGCTTCACGCGCGGGATGGGCCTGGTCATCGCGGCGGCGCGCGACCCCAGGCGTATCGCGCTATCGGCAACCGCCGCGGCGATCGTGCGGGTGAGCTGGTCCATCCTGCCGAGGAGCTCGATCCGCTCCCTCGACTCCTCGTACTCCTCCGCGGAGAGCAGAAACCGGAAGGCGTCGCAGGCGTTGACCAGGCCGATGATGATTCCGTCGCGTGGGTCCGGAGCGCCGTCCTCGGCGATCGCCCGGAACACGCGGGTCTTCACGTCGGCGATGGTCGTGCCGTCGGCCCGGGCATAGGTTCGGGTCCCCGAGAAGGCTCCGGAGAGCGACCAGAAGTCGCCAAGGTGGTAGGTGAGGATCTTCTTCTCCACCAGGCGATCGAGCACGATCTCCAGCACGGCGTCGGACCGCAGCACCGTCTTCTCGATCCAGTGCTCGGCGTTGCGGCCGGCCGAATCCGCGGCGATCTCCGCCAGTACCGGGTCCAGCAGATCGTCGCCCGTGGGCGTCGGATTCAGGAGGACAAGCGACTCCAGGTCGGTGTCGATGCGGCCCTCGAGCGCGAGATCGGCGAGCACGGCGCCGGCAAGCACGCAGGACAGGTTCCAGCCCTGGACCTGCTCCAGGTAGCCGCTCTCCTCGTTCAGGAGCATGAGAATCGTCTCTTCAGCCAGTCTCATGGGCTCCTTCCCGTTGTTCGCGCTTCGCCAAAATTGACTGTCCGGTCCAGTATCGGACCGACCTAGCCCCACGCTGCCAGCCATGTCAAGCTGATGGAAGCCATGTCAAGCATGGACCGGGTCCGTCTCGACCGCTTTCGCGACGGTGAACTGACGACGGTCACGCGGCTCTACAACGAGCTGATCGCCGGGGTGCCGTGCAATTGGCCGGTGTCGGCGGCGGAATTCGCGGAGGAGGTGATGGGGAGGGGCCGCCTGGCCAACGCCGATCTTCCGTTCGATCCGGCCACCCTGCTGGTCGCCTCGGTGGCGGGAACCGGGGCCGGATTCGTGCACTTCCACGGGATCGAGGAGTGCGGGCTGATCCGGTTCCTCACGTTTCCCGAGGGACGACCGGAGATCGGAAACGCCCTGCTCCACGCCGCCGTCGAGCACCTGCGCCGCACGGGCTGCACGTGCATCGATGCGTGGCAGATGACGAGCGGCTACCCGTTCTACACCTCCATGCACGGCGGCTGCTGGGAGCAGGGCCATGTCACCAACCTGTTCCTGGCGAACGGGTTCGAGACGTTTCACCGGGAGGTCGTGTTCCAGCGGTCGCTCGCGTTCGGCTGCGAGCGTACCTCGTCCCCGGACAGGCGGCGCATCCAGAAGTGGAGCGAAGGGTTCGGCCACGACGTCCTCCACCGCTACGCGATCACCGACGGCCAGGTCCAGGCGGCCCGCGCGGCCTGGCACCGCATGAGCGCGCTGTCGCGGCACCCGGCCGCACGCGATCACGGCTACGTCCACGAGGTCGCCACCGCCGCCAGCCACCGCCGGCGGGGCCTGGGCATGACCCTGATGCGGGAAATGCTCTTCGACATGCGGCGGGCCGGCCTGATGGAGGCGACCCTGCACACGATGTTTGACAACGCGCCTGCCATCGCCCTCTATACCCGCGCCGCATTCCGCTACGTCGGAACGAACATCATTCTGCGGAAGTCCATCGGACACGGCCCCGAAACGCACCATGGAGGGTGAAGATGAGGACCGTTCGCTATGAGGAGATGCTCCCGCACGAGACCGTCGCCGCGCGCACGGCGAAGCCGGTCGCCTACCTGCCGCTCGGCATCCTGGAGTGGCACGGCGAGCACTGCGCGGTCGGGCTCGACGGCGTCAAGGCGCACGAGCTCTGCATCCGCGCCGCGCGGCGCGGCGGCGGCGTGTGCATGCCGGTGCAGTTCTGGGGCGAGGACCGGGAGACCAACGTGCACGACCGGAACTTCGATCCCAAGGGCAAGCTGGCCGACGCGATGGGTCTCCCGCACGGCTTCATGGCACCCGGCCACATGAACGGCCAAATGGTCAGCTACCAGCTACTCCTGCACCACATGCTCTACCAGATCAAGAGCCTGGGTTTC
Organism: Spirochaetia bacterium; assembly: GCA_963662775.1. Taxonomy (GTDB): domain Bacteria; phylum Spirochaetota; class Spirochaetia; order SZUA-6; family Bin103; genus CATQHW01. The sequence continues at coordinate 4,667,990 of OY759747.1, read as the reverse complement.
AGGGTGATCTTCATGCTGTACGGGCACTATCCGCTGGTGTACGACGCGCAGCCGGTCGCCAGGGAGTTCATGGCGGCCAACCCCGGCATGCGCGTGTACGCCGGCATGGAGTCCGATCCGATCCGCGACGCCTTTCCGGAAAGCGAGCACGAGGAGTTCCTGCGGCCGTTCCACGACAAGCACGCCGGCAAGTGGGAGACCTCGATCCTGAAGACGCTGCGCCCGGAGCTGGTCGACCTGTCGCAGATCCCGCCCGAGCCCGGGAGCACCATCGTGTCGATCATCGACCCGGAGTGCGACATCATGGTGGCCGAGGATCCGCGCTGCGACGACCTGGACGAATACGGCGCGAAGATCACGGCCAAGGTCATCGAGGGGATGAACATCGTCTGCGATCGGCTGCTTGCCGAGCTGGACGCCAGCCCTCGGTGACCGCCGCCGAACTGCGCTGCGGCTACGCGACCGAGCCGCTCGGCATCGACGAGCCGGCGCCGCGGCTCACCTGGAGCTGGCGGTCGGCGTCTCGCAGCGCCCGGCAGACCGCGTTCCAGGTGCTGGTCGCCCGTTCTCCGGGCAGGCTGATGCCGGGCGCCGCAGACCTTTGGGACTCCGGCCGCGTGGACGACAGCCGCTCGGGGACGAGCTACGGCGGCGCGCCGCTGCCGTCCGCCACGCGCTGCTTCTGGACGGTGCGCGGCTGGGACGAGCGCGGCACGGCCACCGCTTTCAGCGCACCGGCCAGCTTCGAGACCGGCCTCCTGACGAGCGATGAATGGCGCGGCTGCTGGATCGCCGGGCCGACGGGCGTGTCCTCCCCCCTGCTGCGGCGCGAGCTCACGCTTCCCGCGCCGGTGCGACGAGCCCGCTGCTACCTCTCCGGGCTCGGCTACCACGAGCTCTTCTGCAACGGCGCGAGGGTCGGCGACCACGTCCTGGACCCGGCTACCACCTACTACCACAACGATCAGCCCTTCCCGCTCGGCTCCCGTGTCCTGTACGTGACCCACGACCTGACCGACCTGCTGCGTCCCGGCGCCAACGCCCTGGGCGTGATGCTCGGCCACGGCTGGTACTCGGCCGAAGCCGACGTGCCGCCCTCCCCCGATCACCGCGAGCCGTACGGCCCCCGCCCCTGTCTGCTGCTGCAGCTCCACGTCGAGCTGGCCGACGGCCGCCGCGTGTCGGTGGCCAGCGACCGGCGGTGGCGAACCGCGAGCGGCCCCATCGTCTACAACGACTACAACCACGGCGAGACCTACGACGCCCGCCGCGAGCGGCCCGGCTGGGACGGCGCTCCCTACGACGACCGCGGCTGGGCCGCCGCCTGCGAGGTGCCGGGCCCCGGCGGACGGCTGGTCGCGCAGCCCCTTCCCCCGATCAGGCTGATGGAGACCCGGTCGCCGCGGCGCATCCTCGAACCGCGGCCCGGGGTGTTCGTCTTCGACATGGGCCAGAACTGCTGCGGCTGGTCGCGGCTGCGCGCCCGCGGTCCGCGCGGCACGGAGATCGCCCTGGCACACGCGGCGCGCGTGTACGGCGACGGCAGCCTGGACGCGCGCAGCAGCCTGCACGCGGTGGCAAGCCGCCACGGCGCGCGGCAGACCGACCGCTACATCCTGCGCGGCGATCCGGCCGGCGAGGAGTGGGAGCCGCGCTTCACCCTGCACGGTTCGCGCTTCGTGGAGGTCACCGGCTACCCCGGCACCCCGGCGGTCGACGCCATCGACGGGCGGGTGGTGCGCACCGCCGCGCCCGCCACCGGCCGCTTCACCTGTTCGGACGAGCTGCTCAACCGCATCCACTCGATGTGCTGGTGGACCTTCGCCAGCAGCATGCAGGGCTACCCGCAGGACGCCGCCGATCGCTCGGAACGGGTGGGGTGGCTGGGCGATCCGATCCCGGAGGACTACCTGTACAACTTCGACTGCGCCTCCTTCTGGGCCAAGTGGGCCGACGACATCGCCGACGCCCAGAAGGAGAACGGCCACGTGCCCGTGATCAGCCCCGTGCACTGGCGCCGCACCTACGACGCCTACGCCTACCCGGCGCCCGTCTGGTCGAGCACCTACGCGGTGCTTGTATGGACGCTCTACCGGTTCCTGGACGACGAGGCGCTGCTGGCCCGCCACTACGACGGGCTGGCGCGCCTGGTCGCCTGGCTCGGCGGTCTGGCGGAGGAGCACGTGATCGAGCCGGGCCTTGGCGACCACATGGAGCCGCAGCCGGACGGCAGCACCTCCTCGGCGCCCCGGCACACCCCCACGGCCCTCACCTCGACCGCCACCTGGTACTGGGACGTGCGCACGCTGGGGCGGATCGCGGCGATCCTGGACCGGGGAGGGGATGCCGCGCGCTACGCGGAGCTGGCCGAGCGGATCGCCGCGGCCTTCAACCGCCGCTTCCTGGATCCCGAGCGCGGCACCTACGCCTCAGGAAGCCAGACCGCCAACGCCGTGGCGCTGCAGATGGGGCTGGTGCCGGCCGGCGCTGTCCAGCGGGTGCTGGAGAACCTCGTGCACGACATCACCGTCCGCCACGACGGTCACCTGTCGACCGGCATGGTGGGCACCAACGCGCTGGTGCACGCGCTGCCGCGCCATGGCGCCGCCGAGATCATGTACCGCATCGCCACGCGGACCACGTTTCCGAGCTGGGGATTCATGCTGGAGCGGGACGCCAGCACGCTCTGGGAGGCGTGGTCCGACGACCGCGACGAGCAGCTCAGCCTGAACATGAAGCTGCTCGGCAGCGTCGACAAGTTCTTCTACCGCGACGTGGCCGGCATCCGCCCGCTCTCGCCCGGGTTCCGCCGCATCGCCGTGGCGCCGCGGGTGGTAGGGCCCGTGCGCCACGCCTCCGCCGAGATTCAGACCGTGCGCGGACCGGCGGCGGTCTCCTGGCAGCTGGAAGATGACGACGCGCTGCGTCTGACGGCCGACATCCCCGCCAACGCCACCGCCGAGATCAGGCTGCCTTGTGGGCGCCGATTCGCCGCAAGAGTTGAGGAAAGCGGCCGCACTGTATGGGACCGCGGCCGGTATCAACCCGGTAGGCCGAGCGTGACCGAAGCTCGCCGGGAGCACGACTGCGTGGTCGTCGAGGTGACTTCCGGCTCATACGAACTCTCGCTCACCGAGAGCCGTACGGAGAATGCCGACATCAATTGAGCGCGAACGAATCCCGTCGAGGATTCGACGACGCGCCGATCGACCCAAGCGCGGTGGTAACCGATGAACGACATGTCAAGCCTCGCGTGTCGGCCCTCAAGCCACAATCGCGAGATTCAAATCCGTACGGCTGCCCGCAGCTCCCCGTCAAATCGTCTGGCCTCCGACAGACTTGCCGCAACACTCCGCCACCCGGCCGCTATCTCACTGTGTTTACGTCGATAGTCGTCAGAGCGTTTCCTGAAACGAACGCTCTTTGGCAACGTCCCGAGCTGTCCTTCAGCGTTCTCGTGACACTCCCAATTTTCTTTCATTACCTCGCGATTATTAGGCCATACCGCGGCAACCACCCAGCTCTCGCTGCTCTGGGACGGAGTACACAATACCACCCGTGGAGGGCATGCAGGTTCGCCAAGCCAGTTGAGAATGACCGCCCGCAGAGCGTTTGTCGTTGCTGCCGCCGGTGGACAACGTTTCTTGCACGGTAGGTCTGCCCGCGTCGCGTCGTTAATGTCACCACTAGCGTACGTCTTGCCCGCGACGTCCGCATCTACGTGTACGATCAAGACGTCATGGAACGCAAGCGCCGAAGACCCAGAAACCGAACCCCCGCCTTCAAGCACTGATTGCCTACTCCAGCGATAAACTCCAACCCACCCCACCCCTGTTTCTCCAGATTGCGCGGAGCCAAACGCTACCGACCCTTCCGGCTGCAACGTTTGAAACTCGTACTCCGTGTCCGCCAGCACGGCGTCCAGGATCGCGCGAAGCACGATCTTATCGGTTGGTCCTTCGACAGCGGCGGCAATACGTACCGGCTCAGACATCTGGCACTCCTCCCAGATGTCCCATCACCCACAACCGAGACAAGGACCAACCTTCATTCGCTTTCTCCAACATCCTGTCATTGATCGTTACTCGCCGTACGGATGTTCGGCCTGAACTGGTTCGTGACATGGTAAATAGCCTGACACGATCGTCACGCAGAGGCAGACCATCCAAGACCAACGGATTGTGTGTAGTTAGCAGAATCTGGCGCGGTTCACTCATGCCCAGATACCATCGACACAGGTGTTCCATCAGAGCGCGGGCCAATCTGGGATTCAGTCCGTGATCCGCGTTGTCCACCGCAAAGAGCGCTGGACCCGCATGGTGACCGGACACAACTGCAAGGAATAGTGCAAACAAAGCGCCCTCTGATGCGTCATATCCAGACAGAATATTTCTGTCTTTTCGCATGAACTTGTCACGAAAACGAATCACGGTCTTGGAAGCCGCCGCTGTGGGGGATAGCGACATCCGTTCGGACGGGGTTACACCAAAAGAATCGGCCCAGTCAACTAGCGTCAATACATCCCGGCAAATCTTCTTGCTAAGGTCATCTCCACGACGCTGGTGTAGGAGTTCGAGTATCGCCCGAGGCAGGTTACCCCCGGACAGGCCTATGGGTTGCTTTGGTTGTGTCTCCGGGGCAACACCGCGTAGCACGGCCGTTGTGGGCGAGAAGATCACGTAGTTCTGTAGCAACGTCAAGAGATCTAACGCGGCTCCGCCGGTGACTTCGACCGCCTTCAGTGCCGCCAGTCCTCGTTCGGGATTAGTCCCAGATGGACCGGCGGGCGACCTACCTACCAGCCCATGGATGCCGTCTTCCCACCACTCGGTCTTGAATCTCCAGGCAGGTGCCGGTTGATTCAAGGGATTGTGCAATGCGATCTCATATTTAGCAGACCCTCCGTTTGCACTGAAGTAGAGATGAGGGGGGATTCTCTTTCCAGGCTTAGCAGGAAAGGCAGACTTGTACAGTGCGGGAACACCTGGGCGGACGCCGCGGGCAAGCAACGTCTGGTCGTCAACCTTGCCGTCCGCGGCTGCAGAGAGAACTCCCAGAGCTTCCAGCAAGTTGCTCTTTCCGCTACCATTTGCGCCGATGAACACATTGACCAGCCCAAGGTCAACCGTTACGTCCTCGAGGGACTTGAATGTTCTGACAGTCAGGGTCTCAAGCATGTGAGTTACCAGTTCTCGAACTCGTCGGCTTCGCGACCTCGCGGAGCTTGGGACGGCGATCGCCACGGTGGGGCGAGCGTCCGGCATTCCGCCCGTTGCCGCAGACGATCAAGTTCCCTGCACAGTACCACGGGTAGAGTCGTTTGTTTACGACGAGCCGCGAGCCAAACGGAACGAACGGGTCGACGACAGTCTACTCCCGGTGACGATCACCAAGGTGGCCCGTCGCCGGGCCGTATACCGTTTGCGCTCACCGGCGGCGGGAGCTCGGCCACGAACTGATAGTCGGGGTCGCTCTTCTGCCGCTTCTGGGTGGCGGCGATCCGGCTCCAAGTCTCCGCCAGGCCGCGCGGACAGTGTGGCAGGTCGTGGCGGATCAGCTTGTGCAGCCGTCCGAGGTTGTAGCACGGCACGGCGGCGTACATGTGGTGCTCGATGTGGAAGTTCATGCGCCAGTACAGGAAGCGCACGAACGGGTTCAGGATGATCGTCCGCGCATTGAGTCGGAAGTCGTCGACGTTGTCGGTGAGTCCGATGTGCTGACTGCCGTTGCACAGAAACCACAGGAAGCTGCCGCAGAAGGTGGCGAAGCTGACCACGAACGGCAGCAGCCACAGTTCCAACGCGAGCGATCCCGCCCACACCGCAACGTGCCCCAGCAGGATCCAGCGCGCCCAGACGAAGTAGCGGCGCCGCAGCGCCGGGTCGGATTCGGGAAACAGCGGCTGCTGCCCGTCGGTCAGCCCGCCGAGCGCGGCGCGCACGATCCCCCCGACCGCACGGCGGCCGTCCCCGTGCACGCGAGCAGCACCAGGTAGCCGCCGGCCTGCAGCAGTCCCTTCCCGTCGCTGCGCCGATTGAGGCTGATCAACTCCTCGCGGGTGACCGGCGATCGATACCACCCGACGCGCCGTGGCATCGCTGCGATCCCCTACATGCCGTCGCCGCCGTCCGTCGTCGACGCGAACACGAAGTCGTCCGCGTCCAGCTCGGAGACGGCGACGTTCTCCAGCCGCACGGAGCCGGCGCCCTGCGAGCTGAGGTCGATCACGGCGTCGTCGCCGTCGGCGGTGATGGTCAGGTCGCTGAAGCCGGTGATGCCGGAGATGTTGCTGAGGTCGATCGTATCGTCACCGTCGGTGAAGTCGTAGATAGTGGTGAGTGTCTGCCCCGCCGCGATGACGAAGGTGTCGTCCCCCTCGCCGCCGTGCACGTAGTTGGTGCCGGTGCCCCCGTCGATGGTGTCGTCACCCTCGCCGCCGACCAGGATGTCGATCATGCCCGCGCCGCCGGTGATCTGGTCATCGCCCTCGCCGCCGTGCGCGTAGCTGATGAAGGCGCCCGTCACGGTGATCGTGTCGTCGCCCTCTCCGCCGGACACCTGGGTACCGGACAGGTTGTCGTCCCCCTCGGTGCCGAGGACGTTGCTGCCCAGATCGGGAGCGTCATCGAACTCGAACATGTCGGCGGTGACGTCGGTGGTGGCCACGCCCTGCAGCGTGATCGTGACGTTGTCGGCGTCCGTATCCCCCGGCACGGTGATGATCGATCCGGTGCCGTCCGTGGTCGCGGTGATGGTCAGGTCGTCGAACGAGATGTCGTCGCCGAACAGCGACAGGTTGATCGTGTCGTCGTCGGTGTCGAAGTCGGTGATGGTGTCACTGCCGTCGCCGGGGGCGAACACGAAGGTGTCGGCGCCCGCGCCGCCGGTCAGCGTGTCGTCGCCGGTGCCGCCGTAGATGATGTCGTCGCCCGCGCCGCCGTCGATGGTGTCGGCGCCCGAGTCGCCGAGCAGGATGTCGGCATCCGCGCCGCCGGAGATCGTGTCGTCTCCCGAGCCGCCGCGGATGATGTCGGCCCCCGCGCCGCCGGTCAGCGTGTCCGCGCCGGAGCCGCCCAGGATGACGTCGGCACCTTCGCCGCCGTCGATGGTGTCGGCGCCCGAGTCACCGAAAAGGAAGTCGTTGCCGGCGCCGCCGTCTATGTCGTCATCGCCGGCGCCGCCCGCGACGACGTCGGTGCCGCCGAGCGTTTCGATGGTGTCGTCGTGTTCCGTGCCGGGGACGATGTCCATACCGGAGGTGCCGGTATAGTCGAGGCCTTCGTCCTCGTCGTCCTGGGTGGAACCTGCGGTCTGGCTGGGATCTGACATGACTTCCTCCTGAGATTTCGTCCTGAAATGCCGCGACAGAACGCGTATTGCACTATACCTTGCCGTCGGTGTCGGTCAACCCGGCGGGGCCCGGAACGGGCTCCGCGTCCGGCGGTGGGGGTTCGGCTTCCCGGGTGTTCTTGACCAGGGTGACGACGTTGCAGCCCTCCTCGCGCCGGTAGGCGACGGAGTCCATCATCTGGTGCACCAGGAACAGGCCGAGGCCGCCGAGCGGCGTGTCTTCGAGGGACGCGTCGAGGTCGCGTTCCGGCGCGATCCCCAGGTCGAACGGCAGGCTGTCGTCCACGATCACGACCACCAGCGACTCCTCCTCGACCCGCACGATCAGCTCGATCCGGTGCTGCTCGTCGTCCTCGTACCCGTACTCGATGGTGTTGGTCAGGACCTCGTCGATGGCCAGGTTGACGGCGTAGGCGACGTGCTTGACGTTGTGAGAGGCGCAGAATCCGTCGACTTTGGCGGCGGCCCCCGCGATCTCCCGCAGCTCATTCGCGAGCGAGATCTCCAGCGACTCCCCGTTCACGACGGCACCCTCCCCGAAACGGCTTCCGTAATCATTCCTCCCGCAGGGAGCGGAGGAAATAGTCGGTCAGCGGCTTGGCCAGGTAGCTGATCGGCGATCGCTGCCCGGTTTGAACGTGGACCTCGACCGGCATGCCCGGAGTCAGGTCCAGGCCGCCGGACGATCGGCGCAGGTCCGGCGCGGCGAAGGTCGGAAGGGTACCGTCGTCGTGGTCGATCGGTCCGCCGATGGCCACCTCCAGCAGGTACCACGACCGGCCGGTGTCCGGGTCGCGCACGGCGTCCGCGGAAATCCGCTTCACGGAGCCGGAAAACTCGGACGTCGTCCGTGCGGGAAATGCGCTGAACCGCAGCGCTGCCGATTGGCCCGGATACACCTGGTCCACGTCGATGGGATCGAGCTGCGCCATCACCACCAGGTCCGCGCCGGCAGGCACGATGTGCAGGATCGGCTCGCCGGGACGCACCACCTCGCGCGCGGCGAACACGGTCAGGCCGAACACCTCGCCCGCCACCGGCGCATGCACGTCCAGGCGGCCGAGACGCTCTCGCACCGAGGCGAGCTGCTGCCAAAGCTCGTTCTCCCGAGCCTGCACCTCGCGCGCCTGCTCCTCCGCCTCCTCGATCCTCTTGGTGTCGATCTGCAGAACCAGGATCTCGTACTCGGCGATCCGGCCCGCTGCACGAGCGATCGCGGCGTCGTTGGCCCCCGTCTGCCCCTCCAGGTTCGATACCCCGCGCTCCAGCTCCAGGAGCACGCTCTTCTGCATCGCCCCCTGCTCGACCAGCCGCCGCTTGGCCGCGAGCTCCTCGGCGATCAGCTCCGCCTGGCGCACCAGCGAGACCGCCCGAGCCTCGAGGCCCGCGATCTCCTCCCGGGCCTGGCCGATGCGCTCACGCATCCGCGCCACCTCGCCCATGCGCGATTCGTCGCGCGCCCGGAACAGGCGCTCCTGGCCGGTGAGAACCTCCTGGATGCGGGGGTCGGCCGCCGCCAGACGGGCGAGCTCCGGGTCCCACGCCACCCGGTCGGCACCGAGGAACTCCGCTTCCAGGCGATTCCGCCGCGCCACCAGCTCGGCGTGCTGCGCCTGCAGGATCGCCTCCTCCGACCGCAGCAGCGCGTCATCGAGACGCAGCAGCAGCTCGCCCGCTTCGACGCGGTCGCCGTCACGCACCCGGATCTCCCGCACCGTGCCGCCGTCGATGTGCTCGACCACCTGGTTGCGGCCCTCGGTCGCCACCCAGCCGGTGACGAACACGGCGCCCCGGATCGAAGCGAGCACGCTCCAGCCGACCAGGCCGCCGACCAGTACCACCAGCGCTCCGAAGCCCAGGACCAGCGCGCCGCGCGCCGAAGACCACCGATTGGATGCCCGATCCATCAGCTTGGCCCCGCGGGGGCGTCCGTCGCGTCGGGTTCCGGGGCGCGGGCGCCGCGCACGCGTTCGATGGCGCCCGCGATCTGCCGGTCACGCTCGGACTGAGCCTCCGGCGGTGAAGCAGCGGAGGACGTCGTCGGATCGGAGGACGTCGTCGGATCGGAGGACGTCGTCGGATCGGAGGACGTCGTCGGATCGGAGGACGTCGTCGGATCGGAGGACGCCGATGGTGTGGGCGAATCGGTAGCGGGTTTCGCCGGCTCCGGCGGTCTCCGAGCAACCGGCCGCGGCCGGTCTGGCGGCGGGGCCGCCTGAGCCGGCGCGGCGGCTCCGGATCCGGCAGTCTTCCTGGCGCCACCGGACGGCGGCCGGCGCCGGGCCCTGGCGGGTACGGGCCGGCCCGCCTCCATGAGGTAGACCCTGTCGCACTGCGCGAACGCGCCGTGACGGTGAGCGACGATCACGGCAGCGCCGCCGCGCGCCTTGTGCCCTTTCACCGCGGCAGAGAGGGCGACGGTGCCCTCGGCGTCGAGGTTGGCGTCCGGCTCGTCCATGATGACCACCACCGGCGATCCGTAGAACGCACGCGCCAGCGCGATGCGCTGGCGCTGGCCTCCGGAGAGCGCCGCCCCACCCGCCGACACCGGGAAGTCGTAGCCGCCGGGGAGCTTCAGAATCATCTCGTGCGCCCCGGTGCGTTTCGCCGCCTCGACCACCGCCGCGGCATCGGGCGCGCGCGCCATCCGGGCGATGTTCTCGGCTACCGTTCCGTCGAACAGTGTCACCTCCTGAGGCAGGTAGCCGATATAGCGGCCCAGGACCGCGGAGCCGTACTGCTGCAACTCCGCCCCGTCAAGTCGCACCGATCCGCCGAGCGGGCGGATCACCCCCGCGAGGGCGCGCGCCAGCGTGGACTTGCCCGATGCGGACGGACCGGCGATGCCGGCCGCCTGCCCCGCCTGCAGGCGCAACGACGCCTGGCGCACCACCGCGAAACGGGCACCGGGCGGGGCGACCGTGAGGTTCTGCGCCTCCAGGACCGCGCGGGGCTCCGGCAAGGCCGTGCGCACGGGCTCCGGAGGCGTCTCCCGGAGCAGGTCGCCGAGCGACCGCCAGCCGACCACCGCCCGCTGCAGCCGCGGCCAGTACCCGACCGCCTGATCGATCGGAGCAAGCGCCCGCCCCAGCAGGATGGACCCGGCGATCATGAAACCCGGCGTGAGCTCGCCGCGCAAGGCCAGCCACGCCCCGAGCCCCAGCATCATCGACTGCAGGAACAGTCGCAGCGTCTTGGTGATCACCCCGTAGAGCCCGTTGCGGTCCGAGGCCGCCAGGGTCCGGTCCAGCAGCCGGTCGCGCAGCGCCGCCGAACGGGACAGGACGGCGTCGAGCATGCCGAGGCCCTGCACGGTCTCGCCCCCGGCCCGGACCTGCTCGATGAAGTGCTCGGACTGCGCCGTCGCCTCCACGGCCTCCCGCTGCAGCTTCCCGGTGCGCGCCTGGTTGATAAGCGCCACCACCAGCAGCAGGCATCCCGAGAACACGGCCAGCACGCCGAGCATCCAGTGGAAGGTGAACAACACGAACAGGAACACCGGTGTCCACGGCGCGTCGAAGAAAGTGAAGGCGCCGTTGCTGGACCCGAACCGCTGGATCGCTTCCAGGTCGCGCAGCCCGGTAGCCGGCAGCGCGCGCTCGGCCGGCGCCACCGAGCGCTCCAGGATCGCCCGCAGCACGCGCGGGTCGAGCCGCGCCTGCAGGCGTGAGCCGGCGCGAGCCAGCACCCGCCCGCGCGCATGATCGAGCACCCCCATCAGGAGGAACAGGAACGCCACCAGGATGGCCAGCGTGAGCAGCGTCTCCTGCGACCGGGAGCCCAGCACCCGGTCGTAGATCTGCAGCATGAACAGGGGACCGGTGAGCATCAGCAGGTTCACGGCCACGCTGAACAGCGCGCACGCCACGAACAGCCGGCGGCTCTCGGCCAGCGCTGCCCGGATCTCCCGGCTACCGGCTCCGTCCTGCGCCATCAGCCCTCATCTTGACCCTTCGCCCGCATGACTCAAGCTCCGCCGAGAGAGGCATCCGCGAGCGGCACCACGCCGGTGGCTACCTCGAGCTGCGAAGCAGCAGACACGTAATCGTACACCGCCCGCGCATAGCTGAACTCCGACTGGCGCAGGACGGATTCGGCGGCGATCACGTCGAGCTGCGCGCCGACCCCCGCGCGGAAGCGCAGGATGGCGATCTCGTAGGTGGCCTGCGCCTGCTCGACCGAACGAGCCTGGCTGGCGGCACGGGCGCTCGCTTCCCGCATCGAGGCGGCATGGGTGTGTACCTGGTTGAGCATCACCAGCTCCGCGTGCTGCATGCGGGCGGTGGTCTGGCGCAATTCCTCCCGGCGCTGCTCGACCCGCGCGTCGCGGCTGAAGCCGTCGAACAGCCGCCACCGCAGGGCCACGCCGGCCGAAGCCGAGACCTGCCACCGAGGGCTGAAGTCCACGCTCCCGAAGGCGCGGATGGTGGGCAGGTACTCCGCCTCCTGGATCCGGATCTGCAGCTCGTCGAGCTGGTGGAGCGTGCGGAGCTGCCGGAGGTCGGAGCGATGAGTCATCGCGTCCAGCCGGAGTTGATCCTCGCCGGCGGCCGCGAGCCGGGCGGCGCCGGCAGCGTCCAGCAGGTCCGCGTTGGCCGGACCGTTGCGCTCGTCGGCGGCCAGCCGCAGCGTACCCAGGTCACCCTGCAGTGACACCGGCTGCAGGGGGTCTTCGCCCATCGCCACCAGCAGCGTGCCGCGCGCGACGGCGAAGTCGGTGCGAATCCGCTGCAACTCCGCCTCCAGGTTGGCGAACTGCACCTGCAGGCGCAGCAGCTCGTCGTCGGTGGCGAACCCCTCGCGGTGGCGCGCCTGCGTGTCGCTCAGGGTCTGCTGCAAGCGGGCGATGCTCTGCTCGGTCAGCCGCTCCTCCTCCTGTGCCAGCAGGGCGTCGAAGTAGCGCTGCCGCACCTCGTCCACCAGCGCGTGGGCCGCCCCGCGCAGCTCCTCGCCACGCAGCCGCTGTTGCCGTTCGGCGGCGTCCAGCGCCCGGAACGCGGGGACGTCGAGCACTGCCTGGTCGACGCGGAGCGACGCGGCCACCGCGTGGTCGGAAGCCGCCGCCCTGGACGGGGGTTGCCGGCCGAACGATCCCACGTACGACGTCTCCGCCGAGACCTGGGGAAACACACCGCCGTACGCCTCGCGGGTCCGCTCCTCGGCGACCCGGACGGCCGACCCCGCAGCCTGGAGATGCGCGCTGCTGGCCAGCGCCCGCTCCACCGCAGCGCGCAACGACAGGCCCCCCGGCGTCTGCCCGTAGCAGGCCGGACCGGCGAGTCCCATCACGACGGCCACGGCGATCGCTGCCGTCACCGCCGCCGGCGGTCGTGCGGTTGCGGGCATGCTGCGAGGGCCGGTTTCAGGTCGGATGACGGCGTACACCGGTACTCTCACATTGGATGATCGGCGCGTGGCGCCGGGAAGCTGACCGCCACTCCCGCGTGATGGCGGGTCGACCGCCATGATCGCGGCCGCCTATATTCGATCGAAGAGGAGTCCCGACGATGTACACGGTCCCGTTCGAACCGACGATACTCACTCCGGAGTTGTGGGAGTTCTGGGACGAGAACGGCTACGTGATGATCCCCAACGCCGTGCCGCGGGAGAACCTGGACGCGGCGATCGCGGCGATCTGGGAGTTCCTGGATATGGACCCGGACGACGCGGGGACGTGGTACGGCTACCGCCCGCGCGGCGGCGGCTTCTGGCGGTCGCCCATCTCCGCCGTCGGGATCGTCGAGTTCTACCACCACCAGGCGCTCTGGGACATCCGCCAACATCCGCGCATCTACCAGATCTATGCGGAGCTGCTCGGCGAGCGGCGGCTCTGGGTGACCTACGACCGGGTCAACCTGATGCCGCCGGCGCGCGCCGACCTGCCGGAGTGGTCGGCCCCGTCCGGGATCCACTGGGACTGCGACACCACTCTGGACCCGGTTCCGTTCCAGGTACAGGGAGTGCTCTACCTCACCGACACCGCCGCCAACCAGGGCGGGTTCCGCTGCATCCCGGGCTTTCACAAGGTGTTCCCGGAGTGGCGCAAGACGCAGCCGGCCGACCGCCATCCGAACCGCTGCGACGGCATCGACCAGGAGCGCCATCCGTCGCGGGGGATCCCCGGCAAGGCCGGCGACCTGTTGATCTGGACCGGCCTGCTGCCGCACGGCAACGGCGACAACACCTCCGACAAGCCGCGGATGGCGCAGTACATCACGATGTCCACCACTCCGCCGGACGACCAGGAGCTGCAGACCCGCCGTTACGCGTATGAGGAGCGCGTGCCGATCGCCAACCCGCAGGGCGACCCGCGCGGCCGCGAGAAGCGGCAGCCGCAGGCCGAGCTGACCGAGCTGGGTCAGCGCCTGATCGGCTTCAAACCCTGGAACTGAGCAGGGCCTCGGGGATCTCGACCACGTACGCCTGGCTGGTGCCGGTGTGGTCGGAGGTGTATACCACCCGCGTGCCGTCCGGATGGAACGAGGGGTGCGGGTGGCCCCACTGCGGCCCGTAGGTGGACTCCTCCACCGCGTGGTCGTCGGCCGGTTCGGTGAACGCCCATTGGGTGCCGCCGTTTGAGCTGCGCGGATAACACAGCGGCCGGTGCTCTCCGGTAGCCGGGTCGATCAGCCGCAGGCCGATGTCCGGGCAGGTGGTGTCGCTGACGATCAGCGAGCCGTCGGCGTTGGCTGACGGGTGCCAGGCATTGAAGTCGGCGACCACCCTCGCCTGCTCGTCCCCGACGCCGATCGCCATCAGCGCGAACGGCCAGCGCGCGAAGATCACCTGGTCGGAGGCGCCCAGGAAGGACTCGTGGGTGATCCACTCCCGCTTGTCATGGCGGTGCAGCGGCCCCAGCTCGCCCCGGCCGACGGCCGCCAGCCACATGCGCTGATTGACGTCGCTGGTGTAGAGGAGCAGGTCCCGATCGGTCGGGCAGACCATCGCGTGGCCGACGTCGCGGGGCGGCTCGCACACCACCGTGTGCCCTGATCCGTCGGTCTCGATGGCCACCAACGCCGAGCCGCCGTCGCGCGCCAGCCCCGTGACCAGGCGTCCGCCGTCGGCCGACAGGCTGCACATGCCGACCCGTCCGCCCGGGAAAGAGGCCAGCACGGTCTCGTCGAGCGTGCGCAGGTCCACCGCGCGCACCTCTCCCGCCACGTTGAAAAACACCCGGCTGCCGTCGCGGGACGGACAGGCGGCGAAGCCGTCGAACCCGTGCGCGTCGGTGAGCTGCACCATGCGGCCGGCCGTCTCGTCCAGCTTGAACAGGTTGGCTTCCCCCGAGCGGTAGGAGGTCAGGACCATCGACTCTCCGTCCGGGGTCCAGGACGGATTGGAGAAGTACAGGCTGTGGCTCATCGCCGGCCCGTCGGTCATCTGCCGGATCAACGCGCCTGTCTCTCCGTCGCGGGTCTCGGTGATCTCGACCGGCCACGTGCTTCCCTTGCTCATGCTGATTCCTCCGCGCAGAATTGCTCGTAGCGCTCGGCCACCGCCCCGCCGCGGGCGTCGCCGCGGTGGACGTAGACCCCGAACCGGAAGGTCGCCACCTCCGCGCCGCCGTCCGCGCCCGGATGCTGATGGGACAGCAGGATCGGCCCGTACCCGGACGCGCTGGCCGCCCCCGGATACCCGGGATTATCGGGGTGGTCGAACAGCGCCAGCCCTTGCGGCCCCTCCGGGCAGGTACCCGAGTAGTCGATCCAGCGCTCGCCGGCGAACCGCTGGCCGCGGCTGGTCTGGCCGGTGGCGCTCGCCATCACGCCACCGCCGTCGATGAGCGGCCACTTCCCGTCGGCGCCGCGGCGTTCGCCGTCGCGGGCGCGCAACGCGTCGCACACCCGTGCCGAGATCGCGAACGGCCCGCCGCCCGGCTCGGATGGCTCAGGCACCGTGGTCCGCCAGTCGATCAGGCACTCGCCGCCGGCCAGGACGGAGAACCGCAGGTCGCGGGTCTCGGTCAGGATCGCCGCGCCGTCGCCGTCGACGTACAGCAGCCGCTGCACGATGCGCGCGCGTCCGTCGCCGCCGGCAAGCACGTCGAACCCCTGGTGGAGCATCTTCCCGCACGGACCGTACGGTGGCTCGTCCCAGTCGGAGAAGATGTTGGTGGGCCCGTCGTCGTGGCCACCGTAGGCCAGGAACAGACCGCACTGGTGGGGATGGTCGCGGCCGGCGCCACGCAGGACGTTGCCGCACGGCCCGATCAGCGGCCAGATGTAAGGCTTCCAGGAGCCGACGTGGTTGTAGCGGGCGATCCGGGTCGCGCCGGCATCGACCGACACGAACGACGGGTGCTGCGTGACGGAGAGGGTCGCCATCGGCCCGCTACAGCTCGGGGAAGAAGACGTCGACGACCCGCTCGGTGTCGAACGGGTCGCAGCCGTGGTCGCCGGCGAACTTCGCGTGGAGTTGCTCCTCGTAGTCGGTCACGGAGGTCAGCGGCAGCTCCACCGCGCCGCGGCCCGGCCTCCCCGCCTCCGCGGCGGCCATCGAGATCTCGATGTCGGCGCGCGCCCGGCGCGCGTCGTAGCGCGTGGGCCCGTCTTCGGCCACCGCCTGCGCCAGACTGTCCATCTCCTCGACGATCGCCAGCCCCATGGATTCGGTTTGATACTGCGGCCACGGGTTCTCCCAGACGACCGGCGGGTCGGTGTCGATCTGCAGGCGCTCCACCACCTGCGTGCCGCCGACATCGCGGGTTACGGTGCGGATCGGGTACGCGGTGGCGCGTCCGCCGCCGTCGAGGCGCTGCTCCTTGCTGGTCAGGTGCACGTCGTCCTCGACGATCGACCCGGTCGTGCCGTCGATCTGGAACAGGGTCTTCGCCTTCCGGCCGAGCGCCTGCGCGTGATAGAGGTTCGAGTAGGACGTCACGGCGGTGGCGCCGTTTGCGAACTCCATCGTCTGCAGGTTCCACTCCTCCGTGTCGAAGCGGCGCACGGCGTTGGCGTTCACGCGGGGGATGGGGCTGTTCATGGCCACGCTGCCGACGCGGGTGGCGGCCACATCCCCCAGGAACATGCGCAGGCTGCTGACGATGTGGCAGCCGTCGGTCAGGAACAGGCAGAACACGCGCAGCACGTCGCCGATCAGGCCCTGCTCGACGATCTGGCGTTTCATCAGGTGCAGGGGGTCGCGGCAGTACTGCTCGGCCACCTCCAGCTTCACCCCATTGCGCTCGACCGCATCGATGAGGACGTCACAGAGCGGCAGCGTCTGCGCCAGCGGCGTCTCGACGATGATGCTGACGCCGCGCTCGGCCAAGTATGCGCCGATCGCGTGGTGGGAGTCGCCCGGCGTGCTGATCGCGGCGGCGTCCAGCCGCTCGTTGGCCACCAGGTCCTGCACACGCGTGTAGCCTGGGACGCCGCACTCGGCCGCCACGTGGTGGACGGTCTGCTCGTTCATGTCGCAGACGGCCGCCAGCTCGAAGCGGTCGGACATCATGCGGATCGCCGGCAGGCGGACGTTGCGCCCGCGTTTGCCGGTGCCGATGAGGGCGATTCTGACGCGATCGTTCCTTGCCATGTCGTTCCTTGCCATGCCGTTTAGAGCCGTGGAGTCTGTCGGATTGGCCGCGCGAGCGGCAAGTCCGGCGGCCTCCACCGCACGATCGACCCGGTGGCGCGTTCTCTCGCCGACGCGCCACCCGACGACGAAGACACTGTCGCGGAAGACATCGCTGCATTCCGGGAAACGGATGGGGACTTCAGAACCGGAAACGTCGTGATCCAGGAGGATCTGGAGCGCGAGTTCGGGGCGTGACACGGATCGTCGTCTACTCGCGTCAGGCGGCCTAGAGAAATCCACAGGGGAGGACGAGTCCTCCCCTGTGGATCGAGGAAACCCCGAAGGTTTCTGTTCAAGAATGCGGCTTCAGCAGCTCAGCCTCCGACCATCGCCAGGAAGTCGTCGAGGGCGCTCTGCTGGATCTCGACGTACCGGTCGGCGCCCAGCGCCTCGTACCCGGCCACGTACTCGTCCCACTGGTCGAACGAAGCGTCACCGGTGATGAACTTGGTGCTCCACTCTTCCTTGTAGAGGTCGAGCTCGACCCGCAGGTTGGCGGCTTCCTCGCTGGCGTCGGTGTCGCGGATGTTGAACAAGGGCAGCACCACGACGTGCGGCCAGTTCTTCTCGACGGCATCATGCGTTTCCCACCAACTGGGAGAGATCGCCTTCCACACGTCGGCATAGTCGCGGAAGACCTTGGTCGGCAGGTAGTTGGGCTTGCCCTGATCCACTTCCGTCCAGACCTTGGCGATCTGCTCGTCGAGCACCACGAAGTACTCGCCGCCCTCACGCCACCAGTTGCCCGGCGACAGGGGAACCTCCTCCCCGGCTTCCAGCGCCTTCTTGCCGTCTTCCACCGCCTGCTTGCAGGCGGCGGCATCCGGGCACTCCAGACCGAACGTCCGGGTAGCGACGCCCGGCTTGCTGAACCAGAAGTTCAGGAACTTCATGGCGGCCGGAACCACCTTGGAGTCCGCGGCGATCGAGTAGGTCTGCTGCTTGACCATCAGCGGCGTCGTCTTGTACCAGGTGCGGTTGCCGTTGGCGTCCATCGGCGTGGTCGCTCCCTCCACGGCGATCGTCACGCCGCCCTCGGCCGCGTTGATGCGGGCGTACGAGCTGCGCGAGAAGCAGTCGGCCCAGGTGAAGTCGTGCCCGGCGACCACGTCCGGCCACCATTGCGAGTGGTCGCGCGTGAAGATGTCGACGTTGGTCAACCCTTCCGCATAGATCTGGTGCGCGAACATGAGCAGGTCGCGGTACTCGTCGGTAGCGGGCAGAAACTCGAACTCGGTGTGGTTCTGCAGGTCCGTGTAGGTGACCAGCTCGCGCAGGCTGCCGGTCTTGGTGGTCAGGCCGAACGCCGAGGTGAACGCCTGCATGAGCGTCCGGTAGCTCGACCTGCCGCTCAAGGCGACGCCCGGTCCCGTGTTCTGGGCCTTGAACGCGCGCCACGCTTCCATCCATCCATCGGGCGTGCTCGGCTCCTCGAGCCCCAGCGCCGCCATGGTGTCGGTCCGGTAGTTGAGCGACTGGCCGCAGCCGGGCGCCCCTCCGCCGTAGTGCATGCCTATGGCGCCGTACAGGTCGCCCGCGGCATCGCGATAAGCGGCGGTGAGCGACTTGTCGAGCAGCTCGGTCATGTCCGGGCCGTACTGCTCGATGAGCGGATCCATCCTCAGGAACGCGCCTTCCGCGCCGTAGATGTTGGCCAGCGACGGGTCGAAGATGTTGACGACGTCGGGCAGGTCGCCGCTCGCCATCATCGTCGCGATGCGCTCGTCACGGACGTCCTGCGGGGCCGGGATCCAGTCGATGGTTATGCCCAGCATCTCGTTGACGGCCTGCGTCCAGTTGTCGTCGTTGGAAAAGAGGTCATCCGGGTGTTGGACGACGAACACGGACACCGGCACCGGGCCTTCGGCCATCGCCCCCTCTTCCTGGCCCGCCGCCCATGCACCGAACGTCACGGCAAGCATGGTCAGCGCGGCGACGAATACTCGACTCTTTAGCATAATTCTCTCCTCGTTCGAGCGCGCCTCCCGCTCTCTTGTCGGGAGTCGCGTCGGTGACAGTAGTGAGTCGGGCGCCCGCGGCTCACGGTCCGGCGGCCCCAATCGCTTGAGAACGACGAACTCAGACTCTCATAGGCAGCCTCGACCTCCCTCGTTCTCGATTCTCCATCATCCCTTGATCGCCCCGATCATCGCCCCCTTGACGAAGTACCGCTGGATGAACGGGTACGCTATCAGCATCGGCAGGGCCGAGATCACGATCACCGCCGCCTTCAGCGACTCCGTCTTCAGGCGCGCGCGCAGGCGCCGCATGTCCTCCACCGTCTCCATCATCGCGGCCTGCGACTCGGACATCTCCTGGAGCTGCGTGGTGGCGATCAGGTTGCGCAGCACCACCTGCAGGGGATACTTCTTGACGTCGGAGAGATACATGACCGGGCCGAAGTAGTGGTTCCACTGGTGGACCGCAGCCCACAGCGCCACGGTCGCGATGATCGCTTTCGACAAGGGGACCACCACGCCGACGAAGATCTGCACGTCGTTGGCGCCGTCGATGACCGCCGACTCGATCAGCTCTTCGGCAAGCTGCTCCATCGACGTCCGCAGCATGATCAGGTAGAAGAAGCTGATCATCCCCGGGAAAATGAATGCCCACATCGTGTCGAGCAGTCCCATCTTCCTCACCACGATGTAGGTGGGAATGATGCCGCCGGAGAAGAACCAGGGAAGCAGGAACAGGATCAGCAGGACCCTGCGCGCCTTGAACCGCCGCCGCGACAAAGCGTATCCTGCGGCGGTGGTGACGCCCAGCAGCAGCACCGCGTAGGCCACCGTGTAGACGATCGAATTCCTGAAGCCTCGCACCACTTCGTCGTACTGGACGACGGCCTTGTAGGTCGCCAGGGTAACGGAACGCGGATACAGGAAGAGCGGGTTACGGAGGATCTCCTGTGGGTCGCTGATCGAGCTGAACACGATCATCAGGAACGGGTACGCCGTGACATACACCAGCAGCAACAGGATTGCGTTGAGCACGATGTCGAGCATGGCGCGCCTCCGCGGCCGGCCGGTGGAGGACGAGCCGAGCGCCGCTTCAGCCACGCCCGCACCCTCGCTGGAGGCCTCGCGTCCCGTCGATGGCCGCCATCAGAAGATCCTGCGACCGAAAAACCGGCCCGACGCGGCGTTGGCGCCCACCAGCAGCAGCACGTTCACGACGGTCTGCCAGAGGCCCACGGCAGCGCCGTAGCTGTACTGGGGTATCCCGCCGTCGATCGCCAGGCCGCGCCGGTAGGTATAGGTCTCGATCGTCATCGACACTTCGTACGTCAGAGGGTTCTGCAGCAGCAGCACCTTTTCCGTGCTGGTGCCGTTCATCAGCGATCCCACGTTGAAGATCAGCAGCACGGCGATCGCCGGCACCAGCGACGGCAGCGTGACGTGCCTCATGCAGCCGAGCCTGCCGGCCCCGTCGATCGTCGCCGCCTCGTACAACTCGGGATTGATGGCGGCGATCGTGGCGATGTAGAAGACGGCCACGAAGCCGGTCGTCTGCCAGATTTGCGTGGTGATGTAGATCGGGCGGAACCAGTCCCGATCGATCATGTAGTACACCGGCTCCGCGCCAAACAGCAGGGCACGGACCGCGTTTACCGCTCCGTTTTCGTCGGGTGTCAGCAGCAGCATCGCCATGCTTATCACGATCGCGTTGGACATGAAGTACGGCAGCATGCTTACCGTCTGCACCAGCTTCTTGTAGGAACGGTTCAGCACCTCGTTGAGGATCAGGGCGAACAGGATCGGGATGGGGAAGCTCCAGAGCAGTTGATAAAGGCTCAGGAGCACGGAGTTGCGTATGACCCGGACGGCCGAGGGGGCGGAGAAGAAATCCACGAAGTTCTCCAGGCCTACCCAGGGGCTCCGGAAGAATCCGCGAACCGGCGAATAATCCTGGAACGCCATCACCACGCCGATCATCGGCAGGTAGTTGAAGAGAACGACGACCGCCACCGCAGGCGCCACCAGCGCATAGAGATAGCGGTCCGCCTTGAGGCCGTCGAGGAAGTTACCCGTCCGGCGTGCAGGCACGCCGGGGGCGAGGGCGGACGAAGTGGCAGGCAACCTCTGCATGTAACGTGACCGGCGTCCTGCCGCAACGCTCAGCCTCGGCAGAGCGACGCCGCATGACCTTGTCACGTTTCCGGTGCCGGTGCAACACTGCCGCCGCGGCGGAGGCGGCGGAGTGAGGCGATGAGCGCGGTGACGGTACGGGACCGGTTCTGGATCTGGGGGCACGAGGCCGGCAGCCACGACCACGGCGGCGGGCTGCGCGGGACCTCGCGCATGACCCCGGCGGAGGGGGCGTACTACCTGGGGGTCCCGAACCTGATCATGGTTCGCTACCGGGACCGGTCCGGCACGCCGTTGCCGCTGCCGCCGTACGACCAGTACGCGCTGGCGTTCCGGCCCTTGCGCCGCGTGGTGTGGAGCTGCGTGCACGAGGCCGGGGTCACCGAGCCCGCAGAGGTGCAGCGCGTCGTCGATCTGTCCCGCTCCAACCCGAACCTCTGCGGGGCGATGATGGACGACTTCTTCTATGACGAGGCCGACAAGCGCGGTCCGGAGACGGCCGTGCACACCCCGGACGAGCTGCGTGGGCTGCGCGAGCGCCTCCGCGCAGGCGGCCGCCCGCTGGACCTCTGGGTCGTCCTCTACCAGCACCAGTTGCAGCGGCCGGTCCGGGAGCACATCGAGCAGTGCGACGTCGTCAACTTCTGGACCTGGAACGCCCGCGACCTGGCCGGTCAACCGGAGAGCTTCGGGCGGCTGGAGGAGCTGGCACCCGGCTCCCGCAAGGTGCTGGGCTGCTACATGTGGGACTACGGCGACCGGCAGCCCATGCCGGAGGACCTCATGGAGCAGCAGTGCGTGCGGGGGCTGGAGTGGCTCCGCCAGGGCCGCATCGAGGGGATGGTCTTCCTGGCGAGCTGCATCTGCGACATGGGGCTGCCGGCCGTCGAGTGGACCCGGCAGTGGATCGCCGAGGTGGGAGACACGCCCCTGTAGAAGTCGAGTCAGATGGATCGGCTTCCAGGACGAGATGGTCAGGGACGGGTTTCCATGCCGTCGCTACGCCGCTGCCTCCCGAGCGCGCCGCGCCTGCGCCAGGTCGTAGCCGGCCTGCCGGCGCATCCAGAAGTCGGCGTTGCTCCAACCGATGCCTTCCACGCCTACGCCAACGCCATCGCCGGCGAAATGCCGATGCGGCCGTTCACCAACCGCGAGAGCGTGTTTGGCGCCACGCCGAGCCGCTTGGCCGCCTCGGCTACCGTCCACTCCGATGCCAGGATAGCCTCGCGAATGCTCTGCCCCGGATGCGTCGGAATGTGCATGGGCATGCTGGTTCCTCCTGGTGATAGCCGACGAGATCCAGGTCGACCGCCTCCCCGTTCGCAAACAGCCGGCGCAGTCCCTTGTGTGCGATTCTCAATACGCGAGGATTATCATGCTACACGACGTGTTGCAGGACCCAGGGACTCGCATGGTACGGAGTGACGAGCGTCGAGTGGACCGGTCGTGGGTCGCCGAGATGGGAAACACGCGGCGTCCGGAATCGTGAGCGCACGCCGGTGTGACCGGGTGCCCGGCACCACGTACCGGATGGGCGGAATGCTTGGCGACTACCTCGGCTCCGTCTCCGAGCAGTGGCTGAGACCGGCGCCGCGCGCAAACCCGGCGCTGGTCGGGATGTTCCGCGACCGTGACCGGGAGCCGCTGCGGGATCTGACGATGTTCGCCGGCGAGTTTGCCGGCAAGTACCTGACCGGCGCCGTGCAGGTGCTGCGCCTCACCGGCGACCCGGAGTTGCGCCGCACGGTCGCGGAGGTCATCCGTGCGCTGGTCGCCTGCCAGGGCGAGAACGGCTACCTGGGGCCATGGCCGAGCGAGTCGGCCCTGACCAATCGCGCTCCCAACAGCATGATGGGCGCGCCGCTCTGGACGCCTGAGCGCGGCGGCGACACCTGGGACACGTGGGGTCACTATCACCTGATGCTGGGGCTGCTGCTCTGGCATCAGGACACGGGCGATGGCGACGCGCTGCAGGCGGCGCGCCGCATGGCGTACCTGCTGTGCGAGAGGTATCTGGGCGAGGTCTCTCCCCGGCTGGTCGATACCGGCTGGCCGCAGTGCAACCTGGCGCCGGCCCACTCGCTCGTCCTCCTCCATCGGACGACCGGCGAGGAGCGCTACCTGCGGCTCGCCGAGCAGCTCGTCGCCGAGTTCGGTGCACGCGGCGACGGCGGCGCGCCGCTGGCAGGTGACTACCTTCACGGCGCGCGGGCCGGCCTGGAGTTTTTCGAGCTGCCCTCCGCGCGCTGGGAGGGCCTGCACCCGGTCATGGCGCTGGCGGAGCTCGCGGCCATCACCGGCTCGGCGGCTTACCGGGAGGCCTTCGAGCGGATCTGGAGGAGCATCCGCGCCTGCGACCGGCGCAACAGCGGCGCGTTCGGCTCAGGCGAGCAGGCCACCGGCGATCCGTATGCGCCGGGCGCGGCCGAGACCTGCTGCGCGGTCGCCTGGATCGCCCTGAGCGTGGAGATGCTGCGGATCACCGGCGATCCCCGCGTCGCCGACGAGATGGAGCTCAGCACGCTCAACGCCGTGCCGGGCTACCACTCCATCTCCGGCCGCTGGGTCACCTACGACACCCCCGACGACGGCACGCGCCATGCCGCTCACGCCGTCAACTCCTGGCAGAGCCGGCCCGGTGCTCCGGAGCTGAACTGCTGCTCGGTCAACGGCGCCCGCGGCCTCGGGCTGGTGTCGGACTGGGCGCTGATGCGCGACGGCGACGGGCTGATCGTCAACTGGTACGGCCCTGCGGAGGTCTCTGCGCCACTCGACGACCGCGTCGCGGTCACCCTGCGTCAGGTCACCGACTACCCGCTCGGCGGCCGCGTCGAGCTGCACGTGGCGCCGTCCGAGCCGGCGGCGTTCTGCCTGAAGCTGCGCATTCCCCGCTGGTCGGCGGCGACGCGCGTGGCGGTCAACGGCCAACCCGTCCCCGGTGCCGAGGTGCTGCCCGGCACCTACCTGAGCCTCCCGAGGACGTGGCGGGCCGGAGACAGGGTCGTCCTCGATCTGGATCTGGCCATGCACTGCTGGTCCGGGCACAACGCCCGCGCCGGCCTGACCGCGCTCTACCGCGGCCCGCTCCTGCTCGCCTTCGACGGACGCCACAACGACGTCGAACCGGACGGCATGCCGGCCCTCGACTCCCGCCGGCTGGACCTCCGGCCGGCGCCGCTGCCGGGCTTCCTGCCGCCCGCGCTGCTGCTGGAGCTCACCGCGGCCGACGGGAGGCGCGTGCGCCTCTGCGACTTCGCCAGCGCAGGAGAAGGCGGTACCCGCTACCGGTCATGGCTTCCGGTCGAGCATGTCGCCGCCACCCGCCCGCAGCACTTCGCGCCCACGGTCGAGCAGCGGCTCCGTGCCGAGATCGGCCGCCATGCGCACCTCTACCGCGCCTTTCGGACCGCCGACGGGAGCGAACGGCGCCGCCCGCTGCTGGTGCGGCTCTGCCGGGAGCGGCCGGCGTTCGTCGAGCACTGCACACGCGCCCGCTCCCTGATCGACGCCGACCCCGAATGCGCCGCGGCGCGCACACTGGGCGATGCGCTGACACGCATCGAGGCGGAATCCGACCTGCTGGACCCGGCGTGCGACGAGCGCCTGCAGCGGGAGCTCGATCGGTGGACCGCCGATCCGCCGTGCGCGATCCGCGACTGGCGCGTGAGCGACATGCAGCCGGCGCTCGCCGACCTCGGCACCGCGCGGCTGCTGCCCGATTCCGAAATCTCGCGACCGTTGCAGCCGCGCGGCGGAAGCGCGTGGACCAGCGTGGACGGCGTCCATCGCGGCGCGCCCGGCATCGTCTACCTCCGGGTCACGGCGCGGATGCCGCGCAGCGAGCGCGCCCGTCTGATGTACGGCGCACACGGCCCGGTCAAGCTGTGGGTGAACGGACGGGAGGCCGACTACCGGCCCGACTCCGTGCGCGCCGCTCCCGGACACCCGGCGACGCCCGAGGAGTACCGCACTCTCGTGGACTGGCGCGAGGGCGACAACGCGCTGGTCTTCGCGCTGGACACCCGAGACGGCGCCATCATGACCGGCGTGCACGTCAGCATCCCCGACCGGTGAGTCGTTACGACAACCTCATCCGCATCGATTGCATCGTTCGATCGAACGGATTCAGGACCAGCCCCAGATTCCGTCTCTTCCTTACCCTCCGGCCCGCGTACGACGCCGTCGATATACGTCAATGCCCATCGTCAGACCTCCGTCGGGAGATCAAAGCGGAGCGTGACCCGGCGGACGCGCGGCGTGGTCTTGCCGAGCACGGCGCCGAGCGCGAGCTGATATTGCACCCACGATCCGCCGTCGACCCAGGGTCCGCCGTCGACCGCCAGCCGCTCGCCGCAGCCCACCCACGGCGACCACCCGGCCGACCGTACCTCGACCTCACTCGGCCCCGACCGCACGCGGCCGCGCACCCAGGTGTCGGGCGGCACCTCGGCCTCCCAGCTCAGGTCGATCAGCCGCGCCCCGTCATCCAGCCGCCAAACGGACGAGGTGTAGAACTCCTCCGGCCCCCCGTCGTGCTGGTTGCCCGGCTCCACCGTACGCATGCCGTGCGGGCCCATGGTCGGCAGCCGCGTGGTGCGGCGGCGGTCGAATCCGTCCGGTCCGTTCCACCAGATCTCGGAGTACCCGCGGTGGTCGCCCCACACCTTGTGGTTGGCCACCACCAGGTCCGTCCAGCCGTTGCCGTTCAGGTCGGCCGCCAGCGATCCGGAGGCGGAGTGCGTGAACAGCCGCGTGCAGTCCTCGGGAACGAAGCCGCGGCCCGGCTTGTTCCAGTAGATGAAGGAGTGCAGGTCGCGCTCACGCGGCGTGGTGTACGAGGAGACGAAGATGTCGAGCAGGCCGTCGTTGTCGAAATCCGCGACAGACACCGAGTTGCCGGCGCTGATCGGCAGCAGCGTGCGGCGATCCTCGCGCAGTCCTTCGGGTCCGTTCCAGTAGATGTACAGGAACACGTCGTCCGGGCCGCTCTCGCTCTGCGTGTGTCCGGCCACCACCAGGTCCAGCCGGCCGTCGCCGTCCAGATCGGCCGCGCGGGCGGCGACGGCGTGAAAGACGCTGAGCGGCCGGCAGCGCTCCATCGAATAGCCGTCCGGGCCGCCCCACAGGATGAAGCTGCGGTCGGCGGCGATCTGCGGCACGACGATGTCGAGCCAGCCGTCGCCGCTCAGGTCGGCCGCGCACAGGAAACGCGGTTCGTCGTAGAGCACCCCGTCGAGCTCCATGCGCAGGCGGCGCGGGCTGGCCGCGTCGAAGCCGTCCGGCCCGCCGTGGAAGAACAGCAGGTCCGGCTCGCCGAAGCCGCCGAACACCAGGTCCAGGTAGCCGTCCCGGTCGAGGTCCGCGCACACCATGCCGTGCGCGTGCGTGGTGGCCAGGCGCACGTCCGGCGCGTCCGGAAAGCCGTCCGGCCCGCGGCGCAGGACGAAGGAGCCGGCGTCATCACTCACCGTCGAGTACTCGGAGGCGTTGCAGATCACCAGGTCCGCGGTGCCACGGTCGAACAGGTCGGAGCTCACCGCGTCGACGGCCCCCGACGCCACGATTCGCAGGCGCCGCCCGGAGTCGTAGCCCCCCTCCCCGCCCCGGTACACGTAGACCGGCACGTCGTCCCGGCTGGTGCGCGCGAAGTGATTGATCAGGATCAGGCGAGGATGTCCGCCGTCGGGCCGCCCCACCAGGCAGCGGCGCGCGTCGTGGCTGACCAGGCGCCGCGCTGGCGCGAAGCGCCGGCCGGGACCGGCCGGGTACACCAGGGACTCGGTGGTGAAGGAGGCGCCGCTCTTGTGCTGGCAGATCACCACCTCCGCCCGTCCGTCGCCGTCCAGGTCGGCGATCTCCACGTCGCACGCCCCGCTGCCGGCGAGCACCGCCGGCTCCGCATCGAAACCGCCGCCCGGGCGTCCCCAGAAGACCAGCGACCCCTGCTCCGCGTCCCCCTTGCAGGCGACGACCACGTCCACCGCGCCGTCGCCGTCCAGGTCCGCCGCGGCAGCCGCCTGCGCCCCGACGCAGGGCAGCAGGTCGCCGCCCGACGGCTGCCGACCGCGCAACGCGATCAGCCGCAGGCCGCCGGGATCGGGAATCGCCAGGTGCGGCTCCGGCAGGTGCACGACGCGCACGCCCGGCGGTGCGTCCCGCACGTACTCGCCCCGGGCGGCCCCCTCCCAGCCGGCCGCGGCCTCGACGCCCGGGATCTCCGTGCGTTCTCCACGCGACAGCCCGCCGGGGCCGCCCCAGTGGATCGCTGCGCCGCCGCCTCCGTCCAGGACCACCAGGTCGTCGCAGCCGTCGCCGTCCAGGTCGGCGGCACAGAGCTGCACGGCGCGGATGCCGGTGTCGGCGAACCGCTTCGGCTCGAACCCCAGCTCGGTCTGACCGAACACGCGCACGTGACCGGCGCCCTGCTCCGTCGTGCACGCGAACGCCAGGTCGAGGCGGCCGTCGCCGTCGAAGTCGCCGGCCGCCACCGACAGCGCGAACGGCGTGGGCAGCAACTGGTGACGGCGCAGGCTCCAGCCGGCCGGCGACCCGTAGTAGATCGTGGAGTTTACGCCGCTGGAATTCATGCCGTTGTAGTGGTTGGCGACCACCAGGTCGTCGGTGCCGTCGCCGTTCAGGTCGGCGACCGCGCCTCCCATGGCGCCCTCGGCCGGCAGCTCGGTGCGGGCGTAGCCGTCACGCCCGTCGAACACGGAAGCCGGCGGCCGCTCCCAGTGATCCTGGCTGTTGCAGAACAGCAGGTCCAGGTGGCCGTCGCCGTCCACGTCGAACTGGTGGATGCGCTGCAGCACACCCGCGCGCGACACGTAGAGGTTCTGCCCGCCGGAGCCGAACGTGCCGGCGCGGAACGCTTCGAACCCCTCGGTCACCCACTCCCGCAACGCCATCGCCGCCCCGGATCATCGAAGCGGCCGGATACGGTGTCAAATTGCCCGTCAATCCGACAGACTCCCCTCACCGATCCCGGAGGACACCCATGGCAATGCAGGTAAGCGAGCTCACGCCGGTTCGCACCGATCCGGTCGACACCCGTTTCCGGCGGATCGCGACGCCGATTCCCGTTCCGGAATCGATCCCGGCGATCGAGCGGCTGCGCGCCGCGGAGCCGCGGTCGATGGCCGGGCTGCCGCCGGTCATCTGGCAGCGGGCGCGCGGCTTCCAGGTCGAGGACCCGTACGGCAACCGCTTCATCGACCTGACCTCAGGCGCCGCCGCTGCCAACGCCGGCCACGCCCACCCGCGCATCATCCAGGCCGTGCGCGAGCAGCTCGACGCGGAGCTGCTGTTCACCTACGCGTTCCCCTCGGATGTGCGCTCCCGCCTTGTCGAGCGGATCGCCGGCCTGCCGCCGCGCGAGCTCGACAAGGCGATCGCCTTCTGCTCCGGGACCGAGGCCAACGAGTGCTGTCTGACCCTGATGCGCCGGCACGGACTGTCGATCTCGCCCGAGAAGATCGGCATCCTGTCGTTCAGCGGCACCTTCTTCGGCCGCACCCTGGGGGCCCGATTCGCCGGCGGAGCGCCGGGGACGATCGACGCGATCCGGCGCGACCGGGTGTACCAGACCCAGCTTCCCATGCCCGGGAGCCCCGAGTCGCGCGGATTCCACGCCGACCTGGCCGAGCACGGGGTGGACCCGGCGAAGACCGCCGGCATCATCTTCGAGTCGATCGCGAGCATGACCACCACCCCCTATCCGCAGGACTACGTCGACGACCTGATGGCGTGGGCGCACACGCATTCGGTGCTGGTCGCGGTCGACGAGATCCAGGTCGGCTGGGGGCGCACCGGGCGGCTGTTCGCTCATGAGCACTACGGCATCACCCCCGACCTGATCGCGATGGGCAAGGGGGTGAGCTCCAGCCTGCCGGTGTCGGTGGTCAAGGGGCGTGCGCAGGTTCTGGACCTGGCCCCACCCGGGGAGATGTCCAGCACCCACGGCGGCAACCCGGTCTGCATGGCCGCCGCCCTGGCCAACCTGGACGTGTTCGAGACCGAGGACCTGGTGCGCCGTTCGGCCGACCTGGGCGAGCGGCTGGCGGCGTGGCTGCGGCCGATCGGCGAGCGGCACCCCGACCGGATCAGGCGCATCGACGGCCGCGGCCTGTGGCAGGCCATCCACTTCCGCGACCCCGACTCGGACGAGCCGGCGAGCGAGCTGGGCGACCAGGTCGCCATGGAGTGCGTGCGGCGCGGCCTGATGAGCTTCATCACCGGCGCCGGCTTCTACCGGATCGCGCCGCCGCTGGTGATCGACGCCGAGGCGCTGGAAGAAGCGGTGGGCGTCTTCGGCGCGGTGGTCGACGACCTGCTGGCCTGACCCGCTCGCCTCAGGCGTCCCGCGGCAGCCGCCAGCGGACGACCTCGCTGTGCACGACGAACTGCGCGTCGCGCCACGAGTAGCTGGTGACCAGCATGCCGTCGTCCAACTGCACCGTGCGGCCGAAGCCGCCGCCGGAGTAGACGCCCGGCGGCGTGCGCGCGTCGAGCACCAGGCGGTCGCGGGTCAGGTCGAACGCGAAGCCGTCGGGCGTCTCGTGGCCCACCACGGCGCGTACCCCCAGCGGCCGGTGCAGCGCCCGCACGGTGAAGGTGAGCAGCAGCCGGCCGTCCTGCAGCCGCAGGATTGCCGGGTACATCTCGCCGGGCCGGCCGAACGCCTCGACCGGCCTGAACGAGCGCCCCTGGTCGTCCGAGGCGTAGAGGATCAGCCGGTCCACGTTGTCCGAGCGGCCGAACTCCGGGTCGTCGACCTCGACCGCGAACCGCCCCGCGTGCGGGGAGTCGACGCGCGCCAGGACCAGGATGCGGCCCGACGGCGCCTGCCACCAGACCGCCTCGCCCAGGAACGGGAACGGGTAGTCGTCGCCGAGCTCCTCGATCACCGTCGGGTGGCGCTCCGGCCAGGTCGCACCGCCGTCGCGGCTGCGCCAGAGATACGGGGTGCCGGTCGAGCCGACGCCCAGCAGCAGCGATCCGTCGTCCAGCTCCAGCACGGTGCGCGTCGTGCAGCTCATCCCGCCGGGTTCAATGCTCTCCGGCTCGGCGACGATGGTGCTCCAGGTGCGCCCGCCGTCGGCCGAGCGATGCACGAAGCTGCGCGTGTATCCGGTTGGATTGCGCACGTCGCCCGCGAGCAAGTGGACGGTCATCAGCACCGTGCCGTCGCGCAGCACCGTGAAGTAAGGCTCGCGGCCGAGCAGCCCGTGGCCGGTGGTCAGGTTCTCCGCATCGCTCCAGGTGGCGCCGCCGTCCTCGGAACGGAACAGCAGGATCTCCTCCCGCTTCCTGCCCTCCTCGAGTTGATACGGGGCGAATGCCACCAGCAGCAGCCTCCCGTCCGGCAGCCGCGAGATGCACGGCTTGTAGTCGGCCGGCACGCCCACCGGCACCCGCTCGCCGGTGATGCGCTGCCCGGCGAGCTCCCGCGGCGACTCGATCCCGATCTCCACCGTCTCCATGCCGGCCGAGGGTATACTGCGCGCACCGGAGGCACGAGACATGGCGGCGCTGACCCCCGAGCGGCATCCCGATCTCTTCAACTATCGAACGCTCACGGAAGCGGAGCTCGACACCTTCAAGCGTGACGGATTCGTGCGGCTGGGGCGCACGCTGACCGACGAGGGGCTGGCGCGCATGCGTGACGAGGCGATGACCGCATGGGAGGCCGAGAAGGGCCCGTTCGACCCTGACGCCACGTGGCTGAAAAACTCGCTCCTGAGCGACATCCACCATCGCTCGGAGACCGTCCGCCGCTACTACTTCCACGGGCCGCTGGTAGAAATGGCCGGTCAGATCATCGGTCCCAACCTGAAGGGCGCCACCTCACAACTCACCTTCAAGATGCGCGGCAACACCATGCCGTTCCACTGGCACCAGGACAACGCCTACGGCGAGCTGGAACCGTACACGGCGGTGACGGCGCTGACCGCGCTCGACGACGCGGCGGTCGAGAACGGCTGCCTGTGGCTGATCCCCGGCAGCCACCGACAGGGACAGGCCGACCCGCAGGCCCCAGAGGAGAAGGCGGCGCTGCTGCCGATCAAGCTGGAGGCGGACGACAGCCGCGCCGTTCCGGTGCCGATGCAGGCGGGCGAGGCGATCTGCTTCCACTGCTGGATGCTGCACAAATCGGAAGGCAACCGGTCGGACACGCACCGCCGCATCCTGTTCCTGCGCTTCGCCGACGCCGATGCCGTGGAGGTCTACAACGGCGGCGTGCCCCGCCTGGGCCGGTTGCTGCGCGGCACCACCCGCTTTGCCGAGGTCGAGGCGTACGAGGCCGACCTGGTCTAAGCGAGTTCGCCTCGGCGCCCCCCGGCACGCTGCCGCTCCCGCACGGCGGCGACGATGCGGTCGGCCAACTCCTCGGGCGGCAGGGTGGCGTCCAGGGTGAGGTCGGCGTTGGCGCGGTACACCGGCGCACGCTGCGCCAGCATCGTGACCACCTCCTGCAGGCCGCCGCCGGCCAGGTTCGGGCGGGTGGCGGCGCTGGCCGGATCCGCGTCGATCCGCCGCCACAGCTCCCCGGCGTCCGCCTCCAGGTAAACCACCAGCCCGTCGCGACGGGCGTGCTCCTGGTTGACCGGACGCATCAAGGTGCCGCCCCCGAAGGTGACCACGGCGTCGTCGTGCGCGCACATCCCGGCCACCACCGAACTCTCCACGTCGCGGTAGTACGGCTCGCCGTGCCGCCCAAAGATCTCGGCGATGGACAGCCCGCAGTGCGCCTCGATGCCGCGGTCGACGTCCAGGTACTCCCACCCGAGCCGCTCGGCCACCAGCCGTCCGGCGGTGGTCTTTCCCGCAGCCCGGTAGCCGACCAGCACCATGTGCATGGTCAAGGATGATAGCGCAGCCCGTGGCACCCCACGGCGAGAGGGCTCTACAGCGAGCGCCCTTGCAACTAGTCAGACATCAGGTCATCATAGCGGCATGAGGAGCAGGTGAGCAGAACCTGGCAGGTACAGGCCGCCAAGGCGCGCTTCAGTGAGTTGCTGGAACGGAGCCTCGCCGAAGGGCCACAGATCGTGACCAAGCGGGGCGTGGAGACCGCCGTGCTGGTGCCGATCGACCAGTGGCGACGACTGGAGGAGCAGGCGAAGCCCGACATCAAGGAACTGCTCCTCGCACCGGAAGCGCGTACTGATGCGCTGACACCGCCGCGCCCGGATCACCGCCACCGCGCCTCTCCCGAGTTCGATTAGACGGAACGAGATGAGGCCGTGTACCTGCTGGACACGAACGTCATATCGGAGTTGCGCCGGCCTCGACCGCGGCACGCGGTCGTACGGTGGGTCGAGAGTCAGGCCGCCGATCGTCTGTTTCTGTCGGCGGTGACGATCGGCGAGATCCAGGCCGGCATCGAGATCACCCGCGAGCAGGACGCGGCCAAGGCCGGGGAGATCGAGGCTTGGCTGGAGAAGATGCTCGTCTCGCACAGCATCCTGCCGATGGACGCGGCCGCGTTCAGGGCATGGGCACGCCTCAAGCACCGGCAGTCGGACACGTTGATCGAGGACGCCATGATCGCGGCGACGGCCCAGGTACATGGGCTGACCGTCGTCACGCGCAACACAGGTGACTTCCGCACGCTCGGCGTGGCCGCGATCGATCCGTTCGAGCCCACCTCGGCAACACCCGCGCCGACCGATCCGGCGTGATACGCTCCGCGCGGGAGTGAGCCATGGATAGAGTCGCGCAACTGGTCGACGAGCTATACATCAACGGATTCGCCATGATGGAGGACGCCATCCCCCTCCCCACCATCGAGCGCATCCACGCGGAGTTACTGCCGATGCTGGAGCACGTCCGCCACCGCGAGCATGAGCTCGGCCACGACGAACGCGGCGACATCCGCGTCGGCTGCGGGCGCCTGCAGCACCCCAACCGCTACACCATGCAGTGGCCGTGGGAAGGCGGGCTGGCCTGCCCGGAGATCGCCGAGCACCCCACCCTGCTGGCGCTCCTGGAGGCGTATTGGGAGACCGATGACTTCGTGGTCACCTGCCTGCATTCGAACACGCCGTATCCGGGGTCGATCCACCAGAACTGGCACCGCGACGCCAAGCTCATGACCCCGCACGTGGCCATGGAGCGGGTGCCGCACTTCGGGGTCAAGTTTCCGCTGGTCGACACCAACGTCGAGAACGGCAGCTTCGAGGTCCTGCCGTCGACGCAGCTCCTGGCCGATCCTGATCGGGAGGACAACTACAACGACATCCTCGAGAGCGGCACCTACCCGCACCGAACCCGGCTCAACATGAAGCGCGGCACCCTGTGGGTGCAGGATCCGCGCGCGTTGCACCGCGGCACCCCGAACCGCTCCGACGGCCCGCGGCCGGAGCTGGTGATCTGTTACACGTTGCGCCGAGCCGCTTCGCTCATGACCCGCCCGTTGTGGGTGGGGTCGCGCGAGTTCGAAGAGCTCTCCGAGCGCGGCCGCAAGCTGTTCGAGCGGGCGACCATCCTGCCCGAGCGCACGGCCGCCTGACGGAGCGCGCCGTGGACCGGGTGATGCAACTGCGCAACGAGCTGTACATCAACGGATTCGCGGTGATGGAGGACGCCATCCCCATCGCCACCATCGAGCGAATCCAAGCCTCGTTCCTCCCGCTGCTGGAACACGTGCGGGACCGCGACCATGAACTCGGTCTCGAGGAGCGCGGCGACATCCGCGTCGGCTTCGGGCACCTGCAGCACCCCAACCGCTACACGCTGCATTGGCCATGGGAGGGCGGGCTGGCCTGTCCCGAGATCGCCGAGAACCCCACCCTGCTCGCCCTGCTGGAGGCGTACTGGGAGACCGACGACTTCCTGGTGACCTGCCTGCACTCCAACACCCCGTATCCGGGGTCGATCCACCAGAACTGGCACCGCGACATCCCGCTCATGTCCACGCACGTGGCGATGGCGCGGGTGCCCCACCTGGGGGTCAAGTTCCCGCTGGTCGACACCAGCGTCGACAACGGCAGCTTCGAGGTCCTGCCCTCGACCCAGCACCTGTCCGACCCGCGCGTGGAAGGCGACTACAACGACATCGTCGAGAGCGGCTCCTACCCTCACCGCACGCGACTCAACATGAAGCGCGGCACCCTGTGGGTGCAGGACCCTCGCGCCCTGCACCGCGGCACTCCCAACCGCTCCGACGGCCCGCGCCCGGAGCTGGTGATCTGCTATTCGCTGCGCTGGGCCGCCCCGCTCCTGACCGGCCGCCGCCCGATCCGGGTAGGCGCGAGCGAGCTCGAGCAGCTCTCCGAGCGCGGACGCAAGCTGTTCGAGCAGGCGAAGATCCTGCCCGAGCGCGCCGCCGTCTGAAGCGAGACAGCAGCGGCCGGATCTGCTCCGCGCCCCACGCGTCAGAACAGTGGCCGTTCTCCGGGACGGCTCGCGGAGCGGATGAGGGAGACGCGGTCCTGGTGGGCGCGCACCTGCGCGTCGACGGCGACCGGGTCCCAGCGGGCGAGCAGCGCGTCCCGCAGCTCCGCCTCGATCGTCGCCACCTCCGGGTCGCCGGCACGGTTGTGGAACTCGCCCGGATCGCTCAGCAGGTCGTACAGCTCAGTCTCAGGGTCGTTCCCGCCGGAGAGGCACAGCTTCCAGGAGCCGCGGCGCAGCATGGCGCGCGGACGGTCGGTGCCGTGCGAGGTGTGCTCGGCGAAGGCCTCGTCCGGCCAGGTGCGGATCGCCTCGGCCGAGCCGTCGATCAGGCCGGCGAGGCTGCGGCCGTCCAGCCCCGGCGCGTCCGCCCCGGCGGCGTCCATCAGCGTGGCGGTGACGTCCACCAGCGACGTGCACGCGGCGATCCTCTCGCCTGCCACGCCGCGCCCCGGCCAGCGGATCTGCAGCGGCACGCGGGCCGACTGCTCGTAGAACGACATCTTGCGCCAGAGCCCGTGCTCGCCGAGCAGCTCGCCGTGGTCGCTGGTGTGCACGACGATGGTGTTCTGGGCCAGCCCGGTCCGATCCAGGACGCCGAGCAGCGCCTCCAGCTTGCTGTCGGCATAGCTCACCAGCCCGTAGTAGGCGGCGCGCCCGCGGCGCACTTCGTCGTCCGAGTGGCCATGGAAACCGAACGCGCGGCGCAGGCGCTGCGAGGCCGGCGACAGCGCGTTCAGATGGCCCGGCGGCAGGTCAGGCAGGTCGGCGTGCTCGGGGAAGTACTGCGAGAAGAACGGTTCCGGCACCACGAACGGGTAGTGCGGAGCGATCAGGCCGACGCAGAGGGCGAAGGGTGCATCGGCGCCCTCGCGCGAGCGCAGGAACTCGATCGCCCGCTCCACGGCCAGGTCGTCGGCCTCGATCTCCGGCGTCGTGCCGGGGCCGGTCTCCACCGGCTGCTCCATCGGGGCGTCAGCGCCGGCCTCCTTGCCGAAGTCGCGGCCGTGCTCGGGCACCCGTGACCCGGTGCGCGTCACTCCGGGCCAGGGCTCGGCTGCCTCCGGGACGCCCTCCGCCCAGCGGTACACCGGGTGGACGAGGTCCGCATGCAGGTCGACGGCGAGCTGCCGCTCGAAACCGTGCAGCCGGTCAGGACCGATGAGGTGCATCTTTCCGGACAGCACCGCCTCGTAACCCTGCGCGCGCAGCGCGTAGGGCCAGGTGACCGCGTCCACGGGCAGCGCCGTCGAATTGTCCCAGCCGCCGCAACGATGGGTGTAGCGCCCGGTCATGAACGACAGCCGCGACGGCACGCACAGCGGATTGTTGCAGTAGGCGGCGTCGAAGGTGACCCCCTCGCTTGCGAGCCGGTCCATGCCCGGCGTGGCGATGAACGGATGGCCGTAGGTGCCGGCGAACTGCGCCGCGTGCTCGTCGGTCATGAGGATCAGAATGTTGGGCCTTCCGCCCTGGCGCTCGCTCACGGGCCGATCTCCACGATCACGTACTGGTGGCGTGCGCATGCTGGCCGGTGTCCTCACTGCGGCGTGCCAACTCGGCACCCGCCGCCCTCAGAACCGCTTCCGCAGCTCGCCTGTCGATGCGGAACTCTTCCACGAACTCATCGAGAGGCACGCCGTCCGCGAGCCAGTCGAACAGATGTTGCACCGGAAGTCGGCTGCCGCGGAAACACGGCGCCCCGCTCATCCGGTCGGGATCGACCCAGACCGCGTCTTCCAACGTCATCGTGGCCTTCATCGTGTGGCGCCTCCAGTCGAGAGGACGAGTATAACCGGCGCTCGTTGCACCCCGCTCGCTGACCGGCCACCCGTTACGGCT
This sequence comes from Spirochaetia bacterium, assembly GCA_963662775.1. Taxonomy (GTDB): domain Bacteria; phylum Spirochaetota; class Spirochaetia; order SZUA-6; family Bin103; genus CATQHW01. The sequence goes on along the minus strand of OY759747.1, from coordinate 4,631,733 downwards.
TGCCGCCTGCCACGCGGATGTTCGCGCAGGCTACGTAGCTCGCCGCCGGCGACAGCAGCCATACGATCGCTTCGGCCACCTCTTCCGGCTCGCCCGCTCGGCGAGCCGGCACGACCTTCGCCCCCCGCTCCAGGGCGCCTGGATGAGGCATGGCCGTGCGGATAGGTCCTGGGCTCACGGCGTTGACGCGCACGCCCTCGGCCATCACCTCCTGCGCCAGGCCGATGCTAAAGCTGGTGACGGCTCCCTTGGTGGCCGCGTAGTGAACGGCGACTCCCGGCTCTCCCACGTAGGAAGCTCCCGAGGAGACGTTGACGATCGCGCCGCCGTTACCGCCGTGCGCGGTCGACATGCGCCGCAGCGCCTGCTGCGTGCAGTGGACGACGCCCATCACGTTTACCTCCAGCAGCCGCTCCATGTCGGCGGGGTCGAGGTCAGCCACCCGTGTGCTCGGCCCTATCATGGCGGCGTTGTTGACCAGCGCGGTGACCGGTCCGAGCTCGCGATCCACGGTGGCGAACATCTCCGCGACCTCGTCGGCCCGCCCGACGTCGGCGTACACGGCGATGGCCCGGCCGCCGGCCGCCTCGATCTCCGCGCACAACTCGCGAGCCGGCTCGGGCTCGGTGCGATAGTTCACGCCCACGCGGTAGCCGCGCGCGCCCAGCAGGCGCGCGGTCGCGGCGCCGATCCCGCGGCTGGCTCCGGTTACGATCGCGACGTCAGCCACGCTGCATACCTCCACCCGGTGGTGCTCCACCAAGTGGTCCGAGCATAGCGCGCGCCGATTGCGGTGTCGTGGCACGGATGCTCAGGTAGACTCGGTCCATGGGCGTCGCGGTCAACCAGGCTGCCCCTGATTTCGTCCTGCCCGGGACGGATGGCACGCCTCTGCGACTCAGCTCGCTGCGCGGCCGCAAGGTGGTGCTGTTCTTCTACCCGCGCAACAACACGCGGGGCTGCACCGCGGAGGCGTGCGCATTCCGCGACGCGTACGAGGAGCTGGCGACCGCCAGCGCCGAAGTGGTGGGTATCAGCAGCGATTCGGTGGAGTCTCACCGGAGGTTCGCCGCGAGCCGGGGCCTTCCGTTCCCGATCGTGAGCGACCGGGACGGCTCGGTGCGGCGCTTGTACGGGGCGAACTCGGCAGTGCTGCTCGGTATGACAGGCCGGGTTACGTACCTCATCGATGAGGAGGGCGTCGTGCGCGACATGTTCTCATCGGTGTTCCGTCCCGTCGAGCACGTGCGGCGCGCCCGTGCTTGGGTCGAGAACGCCCAATGACCGGACACCGTGCTGCTTACCGAACGGTGACAGCACGGATAGACTCTGCCCATGAGCGTCACGGTCAACCAGCCTGCCCCTGACTTCGTCCTGCCGGCAGCCGACGGCACGCCTCTGCAACTCAGCGCGCTCCGCGGACGCAAGGTGGTATTGTTCTTCTATCCCCGCGACGATTCACCGGTCTGCACCGTGCAGGCGTGCGCATTCCGCGACGCCTACGAGGAACTGACGACCGCCGGAGCCGAGGTGATCGGCGTCAGCAGCGACTCGGCGGAATCTCACCGCAGATTCGCCGATAGGCGGGAACTACAATTCCCGATCGTGAGCGACCCGGACGGGGCGGTACGCCGCCTCTACGGGGCGAGCTCGTCACGGCTGTTCGGCAAGACGGGTCGCGTCACCTACCTGATCGACGAGGAGGGCGTCGTCCGCGACGTCTTCTCATCCATGTTCCGTGCCCTCGAGCACGTACGCCGTGCACGCGCGTGGGTGTCCGGCGATCGCTGAGGCGTAAGAACGTGCCGCCAGACCGGACGACTCGCCGCCGATGGTCAGTGCCGGCTCGAACGACCTCGGGAACTCGGAGTGGACGCTACAGCTTCCTCACCGCATCCCCGGCACGGATCGTGCCGGGCCGGACGACCTTGGCGTACATCCCACGGAGCCGCAGCTCTTTGCCCAGAGGCGTGCTGATGAACTTCAGGGCATCCAGCCCATAGCGGGCCGCATATTTCCTGCAGCCGGTGTGAGGCGTCTCCGTAACCTCGATCACGGCTTCACCGATCGACAGCCGGGTCCCCGGAGGTGCGTTGTCCGCGCTCAGATCGAAGTCGACGTAGAGCTGGTCCCCGGCCGGCGGCCAGTGCCGCTGCTCCCGGGCGACGAGGGCCATCAGGCGGGCGTTGGCCAAGGTGAGCTGGCGTTCGAGCTCGGCAGAGCCACGGGTCTTCCAGCCGTCGCCGACCAGGCCTTCGGCCACGTCGAGCTCGGCGGACTCCACGACTTCGCGAACGTCCGTCCGCGGACGGCGGACGATCAGCTCCAGCACACCGGTCGTCGCGGGCGAGCGACGAACCTCGTCGAGTCCGGCGGTGAGCGATTCCATCGATACATGCTTCAGTTCGGACAATCTCTCTCTCCTCGACCTTCCGATTACTTGAGGAACACCGAGCCGTCGCCGCGCATGCGGACCTGCGGCGGGTACTCCCACGGCTGATAGGGGTAGCGATCGACGATGGCCGGATCGAAGTCGACGCCCAGGCCCGGGCCGTCCGGGATCGGCAGGTAGCCGCCGTCGCGCCGGAGCGGAGCCTTCAGCATCTCGCTGCGCGGGGGCTCCTCCTCCCAGAGCAGGTACTCCAGGGTGCCGGCGTTCGGGATCGCGCCGTAGAGCTGCAGCGTGGCCGCGGTGACCAGCGGATTGAAGAAGTTGTGCGTGACCACCTGGGCGTGGTGCGCCTCGGCCAGCGTGGCGATCTTCTTGCAGTGGGTGAGGCCGCCGGACATGCCCACGTCGGGTCGCAGGAAGCGCGCTCCGCGCGCCAGCATCTCCTGGAACTCGTAGATCGTGGTCTGGCGCTCGCCCACGGCGACCGGGATGCGGCTGTGGCGCAGCACGTCGGCGTGCGCGTCGGCGCTGTGCGGGGGGATCGGGTCCTCGATGAAGTACAGCCGGAAGCGCTCCAGCTCGCCCGCGAGGGCGATCACCTCGCCGGGGTTGAAGTCGCGGTGGAGCTCCAGAATCAGGTCGATCTCCCATCCCACCGCCTCGCGCGCGGCCGCGGCGCGCTCGACGATCTTCTGCATGGCCGCGGTGTAGGTCTCCGTCGCTTCCACCGCGCCGTCCGGCAGGGCGTCGAACTTCACGGCGGTGAAGCCGGCGGCGACGGCAGCGGTGGCTTCCGCGACCAGCGTGTCGGTGTCCGGGCTGTCGATGAGCAGGTGCAGCCGGGCCGCCTCGCGCTGCCTGCCGCCCAGGAGCTGATACGCGGGCACGCCGAAGTGGCGCCCGGCGATGTCCCAGAGCGCGATGTCGACGGCCGCCACGGCGCCGGTGATCGCCCCGTCGCGGAACGGCTTCCAGTGGAACAGGCGGTTCCAGTGCTGCTCGACCCGCAGAGGATCGGTGCCGATCAACTGCTGGCGGAACGCGCTGACGATGCGCTCGGCGGCGTCCGGATACCCCCAGTAGGCGCTGGGACCGTAGCCGGTGATGCCGGTGTCGGTGTCGATCCTCACCACCAGCCAGTGGTGAAAGAGGAACGTCTCGACGGACTCGATGCGCATGGGCTCTCTCCTGCTGTCGCGGCTGCGATGCGTAGTGCCGGGTCAGCGCCACTCCTGGTGAGCCTCGGACCAGACGATCCTTCCGCTCAGCGCCATGCCCCCGCTGGTGGCGACGTAGAGCACGATCTTAGCCAGGTCCTCGGGATTCTGGAAACGGCCGGTCGGGGTCTCCGCGAGATGCGCGGCGGCCTCCTCCTCCAGAGACCTTCCCTCCGCCGCGGCGCGCCGGGACACGATCTCCTTCCACATGCCCTCGTAGACCATTCCGGGAACCACCACCGTGGAGGAGACCGTCCGCCGCTCGAGGGCGTCGGCCAGCGTCCGGGACAGGTAGTCGAGGGCAGCCTTGCTGGCCCCGTAGGCAGGCGAGGAGCGAATGGGGAGTTCCGCGCCCTGTGAGCCGATGCTGACGATGGTGCCCCGCCGGCCGGTTGCCGGGCGCACGGCCTGCGAAGCCATGATCGCCGCGGCCTGTTGCGAAGCCGTGAGCACCGCCTCGACGTTCACGGCGAAGACCTCCCGCCACGTCTCCACGGAGACGTCGAGCACGTCGTCCAGATGAGTGACGCCGGCCACGTTGACCAGCACGTCCAACCGCTGCCACCGCTCGCGCGCCGCTCCCACGAGCCGCGCCACCTGCTCCGGCTGGGCGACGTCGCATTCGACCGCTGCAGCGCGCTCTCCCAGCTCGCCGGCCAGCGCGTGCAGCGCATCGCCGCGCCGGTCGCCCAGCACCACCCGGGCGCCGGCCGCGGCGAACAGCTCCGCGACGGCCCGCCCGATCGCGCCGGCGGCGCCGGTAACGACCGCTACCTGGCCCCGCAGCGTGCGCCGCTCAGCCTCCCGCCGCTCTACCCCCAGGCGTCCGGCGTCGCTCATCGCGCCGTGCGGGTCAGCGCTCCGGTAGGAGCGCCGTCAGGCCGCCGTCGATCACGTAGCTGGCGCCCGTGATGTTGGCGGCGCGGGCGGAGCACAGGAACAGCGTGAGCTCGGCAACCTCGTGGGGCCGTGAGAAGCGCCCGGTCGGGTACTGCGACTCCCAGTCGCGGCGGGTCTCGTCGTACGAGCGGTCCGTATCGGCAGCCATGAGGTGGATCGCGTGATCCACCAAGGGTGTCTCCACGGAGCCCGGACAGATCGTGTTCGCCCGGATGCCGTGCCGGGCAAGGTCTATGGCCTCGCTCCGGGTGAGCGCGAGCATGCCCGCCTTGGTCACCGAGTAGGCCATGCAGCCCGCCTGGTTGGCCATGCCGGACACGGACGAGATGTTGACGATCGAACCCCCGCCCACGTCGATCATGAACGGCACGGCGTGCCGTGCCAGCAGGAAGGCCGACGTGAGGTTGAGGCTGAGCGTCCGCTCCCATACGGCCGGCGCCAGCTCCACCACGTCGCCCATGTTGTCGACGCTTCCCACGGTGTTGACGAGCTGATTGACCGCGCCGAGAGCACCTGCGGCTGACGTGCAGAATGCCTTCACCGCCGCGTCGTCGGTCACGTCGACGACCTCGTGATAGACCGTCGCGCCCTCCCCCGCCAGGGCCGCGGCCAGGTCTGCCAGCTCCGCGGCGCGGACGTCGGCCAGCGCGACCGCCGCCCCGGCGCCGGCGAAAGCGCGCGCGATCGCCTCGCCGATGCCGCCGCAGGCGCCGGTGACGATGACCTTCGATGGGGTGTGATCTTCCACGGCGTTGCCCCGTTCCGGACTCATCGCTCACTCCCGCCCGGCGTGCCGTTGCCGCCGACCTCGATCGCAATGTCGTCGACGTAGAAGCCGCCGCCGTCGCCGAGCGCCACGACGATCGCGGCCAGCGCGCAGTGATGCCGGTACGTTTCGTCCGGCACCACCGTGGCCCAGGGAGCTCCGTCGCCGTTGTCGGCATCCCTGCGCCGCGTCGCGACCTCCACGCGGCCCCCGGCCAGGCGGATGGTGGTGCGCCACCACTCGTCGCCGACCTCGATTCCGGACAGGTAGGGCACGCTGCGGTTGTCGCGCGCCCAGAGCTCCCCGTACACGGAGTCGCTGCGCAGCTCGACGATCGTGTCGGCGTCCTGATCGTCCAGGCGCAGGATGCCAACGCGCTGCCGGCCCCGGTGCGTGACGGTCAGCTCCACGACTTCGCGCTCCAGGTCGTAGGGCCCGACGTCGCGCCGCACCACCTCCTCCAGGCCGCCGACGTTGCGCGATCCGGTCATGCGCTCGCCGTCGACCACGACGTTGTTGCCGAGCGGCCCGTAGTCGATCTGCTCCAGCCACTCGGTGGTGCGCCACAGCTCCGGAATCTGCCGCACCCAGCCGGCCTGTCCCGCCAGCTTGCCGCGGCGGTACTCGGGCGGCGCGAAGTCGATGGTGAGATTCCGCGACGGCGCGAGCAGCTCGTCACGGCGCAGGCGGTAGCCGCGAATCTGCGGCCGGTCCTCCGACGCCGTGTCCACGATGTAGTTGACCGCGTAGACGTCGCCGCCGGGCAGCTCAACCCAGTCGCCGTAACCGTGATCGGCGTGGGGACTGGTGTCGTTGTCGATCATCCCCCAACGATCCGCGGGCGGATTCATCCGCGCCTCGGGCCGGTTGGGGGTGGGCGCCAGGGCCGTGTCGGGCGACTCCACGAAGAAGCCGAACCAATGCTGGGGCTCGAAGCCGCCGACGCGGTGCACGACAAGCGCCTCGCCGCTGGAGAGCACGCCGGCGTTGACGCGGCCGGCGATCGGCCAGTAGCCGGCGGCGTACGGGCCCTCCCAGCTTCTGCCCCCGTCGCGGGAGATGGCCTTCATGCCGGTGCGCGCGGGGTTGTCGTCGCTGCGGATGTACATGACCAGCTCGCCGCCGGACATCTCGACGATGTCCCCCTCGGCGGCAAGGAATCGCCGGTCGGCGATCACCGGGATCGCGTCCGACCACGTGCGCCCGCCGTCCTCCGACCGGTAGAGCACCTGCACCTCCTCCAGGCCGGCTACATGGAAGTGGGTGCCCGACAGAAACACGGTGCCGTCGCTCACCTGCTTCAGGTTGAGGCTGGCGGTCATGCAGCCGGTGCGCTCCGGTCCCGTCCAGGTCAGCCCGTGATCGGTGCTGCGGTACAGCCATGCCTCCCGGAGCAGGCCGTTGGCCGGATCGAAGCTCCAGTCCCATGGCATGCCGCGGTGCGCGTACCACCGCTCGGACGGGCCGCGCAGCGTCTCGGTCTTGTTCCAGTCACAGCCGAGCAGCAGCGAGTCGTCCTGCAGCCGGATGACGGACCGGCACATCATGTATCCGGCTTCCGGACGGTCCATCAGCGTGTCTACCACGACAGGCTCGGACCAGGTGGCGCCCTCGTCCTCGCTCTGGCGCACCACTGCGCTGGGCACGGCGCCGCCGCCATGCCGGTCGGCCTCGGCGTAGGAGCACACCAGCGTGCCGTTGCCGGCGATGCAGACGCTCGGCCACGCCTCGTGGTAGCGGTCGTCGCGCGAAACGGTGAATCTTTGCACGGTCAGCCTCCTGGGTTCGGTTCGTCGAGTCTGGCCATCGACGGCAGAAGCGGCCAGCGATGGATGTCGGCGGGCCGCGTCGAGCGCGCCCACGCTTCGAGGATGCGGTTGTCGGCCTCCTTGGCCTGGAGCCGGCGGGCGATCGCCTCGGGGTCCCAGTCGTCCATGACACGCTGCGTCAGTGCGGCGCGGATGTCCGCGCACGCCGGGTCGTCGGCCCGGTCGCGCAGCTCGTGGGGATCCTCGTGCAGGTCGAAGAGCTGCGGGCGCTCACCGTGGTAGTGCACGAGCTTCCAGCGCCCGCTGCGCACCATGCGCTGGAAGACCGGCTCGGACGGCACGTAGCGGTCCGCGCAGTACTCTGCGAACGCTTCGTCCGTCCACGCCACGGCGGCCGGGGCACCGGCGTCCTCCTCCTGGATCGACGGGAACAGGCTGCGCCCCGGCGATCCGGGCAGCGGCGGCCCGCCCATCGCATCCACCAGCGTGGCGGCCACGTCGACGGCGCTGACGACGTTCGCGCAGCGGCGCCCGGACGCCACCACCCCCGGCCAGGACACGATGAGCGGTACCCGGATCGACTCCTCGTAGAAGACGTGCTTCCACCACAGGCCGTGCTCGCCGACCATGTCGCCGTGGTCGGAGGTGTAGACCACCAGGCAGCGCTCCCGGAGGCCGTTGGCGTCGAGGGCCGCCAGCATCTGCCCGACCAGCGCGTCCACGCGCGCCACCAGTCCCCAGTAGGCCGCGCGGGCGCGCTCCTGCTCGGCGGCGCCGACCGCCTCGATTCCGGTGGCCGAGCGCCACGCCCGGATGTACGGATGGAGCCGCTCCGAGAACGGCTCCGGATGGTGCGGCGGCGGCACGCGCCCCGCGTAGCGGTCGAAGTCCTGCCGCCGCGCCACGTATGGCGGATGCGGCAGCATCAGGCCGACGCTGAGGCAGAACGGCGCCTCATCGCCGGCCCGGCGCCTGACCCCGATACGGTTGAGATAGTCGACGGCGGCCGCGGCCACGTACTCGTCGTGCACCTGGTACGGCGACTGTCCGGCCCCGGCGCGGCGCAGGCTGATCCGCTCCGGCCCGGCGGTTCCGGCCAGCGGGCCCATGTCGTGCGCGAACCCGCCGATGTAGTTGGCGGCGTGGTCCCCGACCAGCCGGTCGGCGTAGCCGTGCAACTGGTCGGGACCCACGCCGTGCATGCGCCCGATCAGCACCGGACGGTGCCCGGCCGCCCCCATGGCGTGCGCGATCGTCGGCGTGTCGGAGGGCAGCATGTGGTCGTTGGTCCACACCCCGTTCTGGTGCGGGTGGCGGCCGGTGAGCATCGACATCCGCGACGGCACGCAGATCGGCGACGTGCAGTACGCCGCGTCGAATACCGTGCCCGCCGCCGCCAGCGCGTCCAGGTGAGGCGTGTCGACCACGGCGTCGCCGTAGCAGCCGGTGACGAACGGGTTGTGCTGGTCGGTGTGGATGTACAGCAGGTCCGGGACCGGCGGCCGGGTGCGAGCCATGTGGCGCGATCTTACGCTCCGCTGACGCGCGTGCATATCTGAAGGTGCCGGTATTGGGATGTCGGCCAGCAACGCCTGCAAGGCTGTACGGCGTTGTAGGTACGAGGACAAGCGCTATCTAGCCGAAGCAGGAAGCAGCTTGCGGAGCGAACGGTGTCACCGTACGATCACGTCGTGATCGTTCGTTCTGTCCGCCACCGCGGCTGGCTGACAACGGAATCACGGTGAACATGACGCCGCCGCACCCGGGCGACTTCATCCGCACGGAGATAATCGAGGAATTGGGGCTGACCATAACAAAGGCGGCCGAGATTCTCGGGGTTCGTCGGGCGACGCTCTCGGACCTGTTGAACGGTGGTGCTTCTCTGTCTCCGGAGATGGCACTGCGCATCGAGAAGGCTTTTGGCATCGGCATGGACATGTTGCTGCGCATGCAGGCATGGTGGGATGCCTCGCAGATGCGCGCTCGCGCGAGTGAAATAGCAGTGCAGCGCTATGAGCCTGCGTGACTACCGTGGCCGCTGCCGATAAAGTCGAGGTGATGGCCGCATCTGTCGACCTGTACGGCGACCGCTGGCTGAGCGGCAGCCCCACCTACCTGAGCGCCATGGAGCGCTGCACCCCGGCGTCGGCGCTGTCGGCCGACTCCGCCCACGGCCGCTGGCGCCTGCTCCCCTACCGCAGCGCGCCGCTGTCCGGCACGGCGATCGTCGCCGGCCAGGAGACCGAGGCGCCGCCGGTGCGGCTGGCCGTGAACGCCCGCGGCTGGCACGCCGTCTCCATCGGCGCGTGGCGCCTGAAGTGCTGGTACTTCGGGCTGCACGACGACGCCGGCGCCGCGCAACTGCTGGTGCGGTTCGCCGGCGATCCGACCTTCTCCATACTGCACCTGCCGACGCAGCCATCTCCTCGCGATCCGATCGCCGACTGGCACAAGCACACCGGCGGCGAGGAGCTGTCCGAGTGCTTCTGGCAGGTCGCCGAGCTGAACGGCGCCGACCTGGAGTTCGCCCAGGCCCAGTGGCTGGAGACTTCGTACGATGGGGAGGAGCACGTCCGTTGCGCCATGGCCAGCGTCGCCTACGTGAAGCTGGTGCCGCTCACCGAGTCCGAGGTGCGCCGCTTCACGGCCGAGCGCGCGGCGCCGGCGGTGCCGCTGTACGGCCATGACGACGTGGTGATGGCCCGTTCCAGCACCCCGGAGGAGTTGCGCCGGCACATCATCGGCTACGCCGACACCGACTTCGCGCGCATCTACTGGGAAGGGGCGATGGGCGACCTGGCCTACTACTTCCGGACGGGCTACCGCACGCCGGAAGCGCCGGGCCGGGAGGACTTCCTGCACGCCTCCGGTCGTGATGAGGCGGCCTGCTACCGACGCTGGCGCGCGGCGGGCCACGATCCCATGCGCGTCGCGGCCGAGCAGACGCACGACCTGGGCCTGGAGTTCCATGCCTGCCACCGACTGGGCGGCTTTCACCTGCCGCCGCCGCACGACTACTACGATCACGGCGACAGCCTCTACGTCCGCCACCAGGAGTGGCGCGGGCGCGACCGCGCCGGCAACCCGAGCCCGCTGCTGTCGTTCTCCTACCCGGAGGTGCGGGGCCACGTGGTGGAGATGTTCCGGGAGATGACCGCCTACGGGATCGACGGCATCTGCCTGCTGTTCAACCGCCGCCATCCGATCATCGAGTACGAGCCGCCGCTGATCGACGGCTTCCGCGAGCAGCACGGCGCCGACCCCCGCGACCTGGAGCCGGACGACCCGGTCTGGCTGCGCTACCGCGCCGGCGTGCTCACCGGCTTCCTGCGCGAGCTGCGCGCGGCGCTGGATCTGCCGATCACGGCCATCGTCATGAGCGGCGAGGCCGAGAACCTGGCCAACGGCCTGGACCCGGCGGCTTGGCTGGCCGCCGGCCTGGTGGACACCCTGGTGCCGTTCACGGACCTGCCGGAGCTCAACATGACCGCGCACCCCTGGCGCGACCCCCGCGCGCTGGCGCCGTACGCGCGCCTTACCGCGGGGACCGCGTGCCGCCTGGCTCCGTGCATCGACCACGGGGGCATGGATCCCGCGGTGCTGCGCCGCACCGCCGCCGGTCTGGCCGCGCAGGGCGCGGACGCGCTGTTCTTCTGGAACGGGATGGTGGAGCCACTCATCCACTACGGCCCGGCGTGGACGGCGGCCCGGGACCTCGGCCACCTCGACGAGATCGCAACCTGGCAGCGTGCCGGCGAGCCGCCGCTGGAGTCGCCGATCATCGACCTGGACATGCTCGGCGACTGGGACTGCCGCTACGTGACGCCGGCGTAACGACATCGCGCCACGGAGGCCGTGGTCGGAACGCGCGGCGTAGAGAACACACAGCCGGTCTCGCCAAGCAGCCCCATTACTGATAATGTCATATCAGTAACCCGTCACTGCACGTTGCGGGAGGACGACGCGAGGATGATGGTCCATCGGAAGATGCTGGGGCTGGCGGAGGGCGCGCGTGCTCGAATCGCCCTCACCGTGGCACTGGGGTTGGTGATCTCCGGCACCTTCATCGCGCAGGGCGTGGCCGTGGCCCTCGTGGTCAGCCGCATCCTGGCCGGCGAGCCGTGGACGGGGGCGCTCGCCCTCGTGGGCGTCGTCGCTCTGCTGGCGGCGCTTCGCGCGGTGCTGCTCCGGTGGCGGGAGATGAGCTCCATGCTCACCGCCGCGGAGGTGAAGGTGGCTCTGCGCCAGCGGCTCTACCGCGTGCTTCTTGCCCTCGGCCCCGGGTACATGGAACGGACGCGGACGGGAACGGTGCAGTCCACCCTCGTGGACGGCGTGGAAGCCCTGGAGTCCTACATGGGCTACTACCTGCCGCAGTCCATCGTCGCGGTGGCCGTGCCCCTCGCCGTGGTGGCGTACATCTGCGTCCTCAGCCCCCTGGTGGGAGTGCTCGTGCTGGTGTGCGTGCTGGCCGTTCCCCTGGTGCCGCGCCTGTGGGACGGCCTGCTGGGCGAGTACGGCCAGCGGCACTGGCGGGCGTACACGGACCTCAACGCCCAGTTCGTGGACAGCATGCAGGGAATGGTCACGCTGAAGGCGCTCAACGCCAGCGAGCGCCGGGGGCGGGTCCTCCAGAACGCCGCGCTCGCGCTCTACCGGGCGACGATGGCGCAGCTCGGCATCTCCATGATCCGCAACGGCGTCGTGGGGCTGGCGATGAGCGCAGGGGTGGCGATGGCCGTCGCGGTGGGCGCGTTCCAGGTGGCGGACGGAGCGCTCAACCTGGCGGGGCTCCTCGTGGTGCTGTTCCTCACGGGAGAGTGCTTCCGTCCGTTGGCGGAGCTGGACTCCTACTGGCACAAGGGCTACATGGGCCTGTCGGCCTCCACGGGCATCTTCGCGCTGTTGGACGCAAAGCCCGAGGTGGCTGACCGCGAGGCCACGCCGACGCACCCCGAGCCTTCGAGCACGCCGAAATCCCTCGCCTTCGTGAACGTCACCTTTGCCTACCACCCGGATAACGTGCCGGCGCTCGACGGCCTGTCGTTCAGCGTGGACGCAGGCCAGAGCATTGGCCTCGTCGGTCAGTCGGGGGCGGGGAAGAGCACCGTGGCTGCGCTGCTGCTGCGGTTCTTCGACCCCCAGCAGGGTCGCGTGGAGATCGGGGGCGTGGACATCCGCGACTACCCCCTGGAGATGCTGCGCGGCCTCATCGCCGTGGTGTCCCAGGACGCCTACCTCTTCCATGGGACGGCCGAGGACAACCTCCGGCTCGGGAAGCCCGGAGCCTCCCTGGGGGAGCTGGAAGCGGCGGCGCGGGCGGCCAACGCTCACGGGTTCATCACCGCACTCCCCCAAGGGTATCAGACCGTGTGCGGAGAACGGGGAGCGAAGCTCTCCGGGGGTGAGCGCCAGCGCATCGCCATCGCGCGGGCGTTGCTGAGGGATGCCCCCATCCTCATCCTGGACGAGGCGACCTCCAGCCTGGACGGCGTGAACGAGAGCGCCATCCGTGACGCGCTGAAGCGGCTGGCCCGGGGAAGGACGACCATCACCATCGCCCACCGGTTCTCGTCAGTCGTCCACGCCGACCGCATCGTGGTCCTGGACGAGGGGCGGGTGGTCGAGGCCGGCCGCCACCGGGAGCTGATGGAGCGGCGCGGCGCGTATGCCGGCCTCCTCCTGGCGCAGCAGGAGGCCCTGTGAGCACCCTGGCGAGCAACCGCCCCGGCGAATGGGAGTTCGCTCCACGCAGCGGCAGATGGGGGTCCGGGTTCTGGCAGCTCCTCCGCATCCTGCGCCCGTACTACTGGCTCATGGGAGTCACCGTGCTCACGGGCATCCTGAACCACGGCTTCATGATCGCCGCCGCCGGGATTGGTGCGTTCATGGTGGGAAGGGTAGCGACGGGGGCAGCGGCTGAAGCGCTCTGGTTCAGCGCCTCCGTGCTCGGCGGCGTCGTGGCCGGCAGAGCGATTGCGGCATGGGCGGAGATGTGGCTGGCGCACGACCTCGCCTACCGCATCCTGGCGGAGCTCCGCATCTGGCTGTATCAGGCGCTGGAGCGGCTGGCGCCGGGCTCTCTTCTTGACCGGCGCTCCGGCGACCTCTCCGCCGCGGCGATGGCCGACGTGGATACCATCGAATGGTTCTACGCTCACACGGTGGGGACGTTCATCGTGGCGGTCGTGGTGCCGCTGGCGGCGCTCCTCACCCTCGCGGCGATGCACTGGCTGCTCCCCCTGGCGCTGCTTCCCGCGACCCTGGCGGTGGCGACCGTTCCCTTCTGGTTGCGCAGGCGGGCGGCAGCCCAGGGCCGGAGACTGCGAGAGAACCTGAGTTCGCTGAACGCGGAGGTGGTGGACGGCGTTCAGGGACTCCGCGAGGTCGTGGCCTTCGGGCAGGGACAGCGCTTCCTGGAACGGCTGCTCCGGAGCAGCCGGAGCCTGGTCGGCGCACAGGTCGCCCACGGGCGCAGAGCAGGTGGAGAGCAGGCGGTCACGTCCGTGCTCATCACGCTGGGGATGGTGAGCGTTGTCATCGCCGCAGCCTACCTCGTGTCCTCCGGCTCCCTGTCGCCCGCGCTCTATCCGGTCGTCATCATCCTGGCCATCTTCATCTTCACGCCGGTGACCAACATCACCGGCATCGCGGAGAGCCTCGGCGTGGTCTTCGCGGCGGCTGACCGGGTGTTCGCCGTGCTGAACGCGCCCGCACCCGTGCCGGACACGGAGGCGGCGCCGCCCCCGGGCCCGGTGGAGCCCCGCATCGAGTTCAGGGCGGTGAGCTTCCACTACGCCACGGATCTGCCTGCGGCGCTGGACGCAGCGAGCTTCTCCGTAGCGCCGGGTGAGAGCGTGGCCCTCGTGGGGCACTCCGGCGCGGGGAAGTCGACCTGCATCCATCTGCTCATGCGGTTCTGGGATGTCACGGACGGCGCCATCACGATCGGCGGGCATGACGTCCGGGCGTTCCCACAGAGCGCCCTGCGCGAGCTCATCGCCTGGGTGCCGCAGGACATCTACCTGTTCAACATGACCATCCGCGAGAACATCCGCCTGGCGCGCCCGGATGCCCTGGACGCGGAGGTGGAAGAGGCCGCGAGGGCCGCTCTGGCGCATGAATTCATCATGCGGATGCCCCAGGGGTATGAGACCAACGCCGGTGAGCGGGGGGTCGGGATGTCCGGGGGCCAGCGGCAGCGTATCGCCATCGCGCGGGCGGTCCTCAAGGACGCCCCCATCCTGGTGATGGACGAAGCCGTCTCCAACCTGGATGCCGAGAACGAGCGTCTCCTCCGGGAGGCGATGGCCCGCGTCCGCGCCGGCCGTACCTCGCTCGTCATCGCGCACCGGCTTGCCACCATCCGCAGCGCCGACCGCATCGTCGTCCTGGAGAAGGGCCACACCGTGGAGGCCGGCCCACATGACTCCCTGCTCGCCGCGGGGGGTGTGTACGCGGACCTGGTCGCCTTCCAGCGGCGGGCCATACCCCGGTAAACTCGTTCCTCGTCCGACTACCACCAAAGAGGATGGCAATGCCCGAGTCCTTCGAGACGTCAGACGTCATACTGGCCACCCCGAAGCGCATCTACGAGGCTTGGCTGGACAGCGAGGAGCACACGAAGATGACCGGCGGGAAAGCCGAGGTTTCGGCCGAGCCGGGCGCCTCATTCACCGCCTGGGACGGCTCCATCACCGGGGTCAACCTGGAGATGGAGCCGTACCGCCGCATCGTTCAGTCGTGGCGCTCCTCCGGGTTTCCCGAGGGCGTCCCCGATTCCCGTCTGGAGGTCGAGATCGTCCGCACAAGAGACCAGCTTGCCGGCATCACCGCCACCATCAAGCACTCCAACGTGCCCGACGGACAGGGTGACGCGTACAAGATGGGCTGGTCCGAGAGCTACTTCGAGCCGATGAAACGCTACTTCGCCCAGGGCAACAACCGCTACATGCGGCCGTAGTCGAAGCGGTGGCCGAGTTCATACGATTCACCGAACGGCTCGTGTCGTCGGAGTTCAGATACGCCTTCGCCCTTTCCGCCGTCGACCTGACCGGCAGCGGCAGCCTGGACCTGGTCGCCACCGACGCCGATCGGGGCCTCTACTGGTTCGAGAACGACGGCGCCGGCACCTTCACCCGGCACGTCGTCCACCTGCGGACCAACGAGCTGCTGGAGCGACACGCCGTTGCCGACGTCGACGGCGACGGGAAGCCGGAGATCGTGTGCGTCGACAACCTCAACGGCTGCCTGCTGTCGTTCGGCTTCGACGGCGACCCAAGGGACCCTCACTCGTGGCGCCAGAGCTACATCACGGAGGGCGGCATCCCCGGCGCCTACGACGTGGCCATTGCCGATCTCGACGGCGACGGCGACCTCGACGTGGCCGGCTCCGGATGGCGCATCAGCAACCAGCTCGCCTGGTTCGAGAACCGCGGCGGTGTCTGGGTCAAGCACCTGATCGACGACGACGCGCCGGAGGCCCGGGCCGTGTGCGCCGCCGACGTCAACGGCAACGGACGCATCGACATTGTGGGCACGGCGTCGAAGCGCGGCGAGGTAGCCTGGTACCGGAACCCCGGCAACTCCCCTGACGCGTCCTGGACGAAGCACGTCATCGACACCGCGCCCAGGCCCATCCACGGTCACCCCGCCGACATGGACGGCGACGGCGACATCGACCTGGTGATGGCCCTCGGTTTCGATCTTCCCAGGGGCGCGGACCCGACCGGCACCCAACAGATCGTGTGGTACGAGAACGACGGCAACCCCGGCAGCGACCCGTGGCCGAAGCACGTCATATCCGAGCACTTCCCCGGGGCTTTCGAGGCGATAGCCGCGGACCTCGACGGCGACGGCCAGGTCGAGGTGGTGGCCACCGCCTGGGGAGACCGCGGGCGCGTTGCGCTCTTCAAGCACAGGGGCGACCCCCGGGGGGCCTGGGACATGCAGATCCTCAAGGACAACTGGGCCCACGCCAACATGGTCATCGTGGCCGACCTGGATGGCGATGGACGGCTGGACGTGGCCGCCTGCGCCGAGCGCGGCAGCAACGAGCTTCGCTGGTGGAGGAACGAAGGGCCTGCTACCGGGTGAGTCCCGGTGCGCCTCCCTTGAGGTCTCGTACGCGGCGTAGGCACTCCGGCAGCATCCGGCATGCAGTCGCGCATCCTGATCGGCCGGGACTTCGGACGCGCGTTCTGGGGCGGCGTCGTCGCGCCGACGCCGAGTTCGACGGACTGTGGGCCGGATGCACAGCAGGGGCCGGCACAATCGGCGTCAGGCGGGCTCGGTGGCGGCGACGCGGAGCTTTCCGCCGTCGGCCGAACGCGGCCGGCGGATGACGATGTCGATATCGCGCCCAAGCGTGGTCATCAGGCGGAACAGGCGCTCCAGCGAGTACTCGCGGAAGTCGCCGCGCAGGAGCCGCGACACGTCGGGCTGGGACAGGCCGAGCAGACGCGCGGCCTCCGTCTGGGTCATACCGCGCTCGCGCACGATGGTGTCGATGCGGCTCACGAGCTCGGCCTTCAGCAGATGCGCATCGGAGTCCGGGAGGTCGATATCGGCGAAGACGTTGCCGCTGCCGCGTTCGACGGTGATGTCGGTGGTGTTCATCGGTCTATCCTCCACGATGGGTGTCGTGGTAGTGTTGCTTGGCGGCCTTCAGCCGGCGCCGGACCAAGACGAGATCCTGCTTCGGCGTCCGGGTGCCCCGCTTGGCCTTCTTCTGGAACGCGTGCAGGACGTAGACCGCGGTCTCGAACCTGACCGTGTAGACTGCCCTGAAGGTGTCGCCGTCGTGACGCGCGACGACCTCCAGGACGCCCGGGCCGAAGCCCTTGAGCGGCTTGGTGTCGCGATGCCGGAGACCGGTCTGGGCGCGGTAGATGGCGAAGCCCATGCGGGCCCGCACGGACTCCGGAAATCGCCTCAGATCCGTCTTGCTCGAACCGACCCATTCGACTGGTTTCGGAGCGGCACCGTTGATCGGGCATCATAGGGGTTTCACCATACTCGCACAAGCCGGCTCCTGTCCAGTCATACGATTCACCGAACGGCTCGTTTCGTCGGAGTTCAGATACGCCTTCGCTCTCTCCGCCGCCGACCTGACCGGCAGCGGCAGCCTGGACCTGGTCGCCACCGACGCCGATCGGGGCCTCTACTGGTTCGAGAACGACGGCGCCGGCAACTTCACCCGTCACGTCGTCCACCTGCGGACCAACGAGCTGCTGGAGCGACACGCCGTTGCCGACCTCAACGGCGACGGGAAGCCGGGGATCGTGTGCGTCGACAACCTCAACGGCTGCCTGCTGTCGTTCGGCTTCGACGGCGACCCCAGGGACCACCACTCGTGGCGCCATGGCTCACGGAGGGCGGCATCCCCGACGCCTACGACGTCGCCATTGCCGACCTCGACGGCGACGGCGACCTGGACGTGGCCGGCTCCGGATGGCGCATCAGCAACCAGCTCGCCTGGTTCGAGAACCGCGGCGGTGCCTGGGTCAAGCACATGATCGACGACGACGCGCCGGAGGCCCGGGCCGCGTGCGCCGCCGACGTCGACGGCAACGGACTCGTCGACCTGGTGGGCACGGCGTCGAAGCGCGGCGAGGTGGCCTGGTACCGGAACCCCGGCACCTCCCTATAGCCGAGCACTTCCCCGGGGCTTTCGAGGCGATAGCCGCGGACCTCGACGGCGACGGCCAGATCGAGGTGGTGGCCACCGCCTGGGGAGACCGCGGGCGCGTTGCCCTCTTCAAGCACAGAGGCGACCCCCGAGGGTCCTGGGACATGCAGATCCTCAAAGACAGCTGGGCCCACGCCAACATGGTCATCGTGGCCGACCTGGATGGCGATGGACGGCTGGACGTGGCCGCCTGCGCCGAGCGCGGCAGCAACGAGCTTCGCTGGTGGAGGAACGAAGGGCCTGCTACCGGGTGAGTCCCTGTGCGCCTCCCTTTGACGTCTCGTACGCGGCGCCGAAGGCGCCGAGCCAACCCGTATCCCGGCTCGGATCGCATCGGAAACCGATGCGATCCGAGCCAAAGGAGGGGCTGGGCCAAGGTTGCGGCGCCCGCGGCGCCGCAACCCTGGGGCTCTACTCCCTTATGAACCAGGCGCTCCGCTGCGCGGGGATGATCTCGCCCGGCATCGGATCGGGCACGTTGCGGACCCGGTTGTTCTGGACGTAGCTGAACGACGTCTCCGCATCCCACTCCAGGATGCCCAACTGCCAGAGGTTGTTGGTGTGGATCGTGAACGCCTCTTCATAGAGCGCGAGCTGCTTCTGCCGATCGGGCTCCGCGTAGATCTCGTTCTGGATCTCCCGCAGCCGCTTGACGTCGTCCGGCGGCTCGACGCCCGACGCCCCTGCGGTATTGAGCCAGCTCGACCACTCGGGCTCGGTCTCGAAGTTGGTGGCGAACAGGTTGGGGCTCATGATCGGCACCATCGGCGGGCCGACGTAGTAGCCGACGCGCAGGCGCATGTCCGCCTCGTCCGCATCGTTGATCGCCGTATAGGCCGCTCCGTCCAGCGCCTTGACCGCCAGGTTGATGCCGACCTCGGCCCAGTAGCCCCTGATGATGTCGCCGAGCTCGGGATTCTCGGGCGGCCACGACGGATGGTACAGAATGAACTGCAGCGCGTTGCCGTCGGGGTCGAGGCGAAATCCGTCGCGGTCGCGGGCCGCCAGGCCGATCTCGTCGAGCATCGCGTTGGCCTTGTCCGGGTCATACTCGATGAACTGCTTGAACATGTCGCGTTCGCCGTGGAAGGGCGGACCGGAGTTCGGGGCGAGCTGGCTGGGGTTGTAGCGCCCGCCGAACAGCAGGCCGTTGATCTCGTCCCGGTTGATGGCGTGCGACAGCGCAATGCGGAAGTCCTTGTTGGCGTACAGCGCCGACTTCGCCGGGTCGGCGGTGGTGTGGTTGAAGTACAGCGCCGAGTGGTTGCGCCACCAGACGAAGGACTTGACCGTGTAGTTGCCGCGCGACTCGTTCTGCTTCAGGAAGGTGAAGTTCTTGCCCGGATCCAGGTACGAGCCCAGGACCACGTCCTCCTCGCCCGCGACCACCTTGAGCAGCCACGCCTCCGTGTCGGAGATCAGCGGGCGCTCCACGCGGTCGATGTAGGGAAGCTGATTGCCGTCGGGATCGACCTTCCAGTAGTACGGGTTGCGCACCGCCGTCTGCACCGGCGCGGTCTTCGAATCCTGGAACTGCCAAGGAGCCAGCGAGGGGCAGGCCGAGTCATGGACGCCCTGTGACGGGTGCCCGACGCAGTCCTTGCTGTGGTAGAGCTCCGGCCAGCTCGCGAACCCCTCGGACTTCACCAGCGCGTCCAGCTTCTCGCGGTCGGTGTAGGTCGGGTGGAACTGGCTCATGTAGTGCTTCGGCGCGTACTGCGGCACGAAGTACATCCACCAGGTCCCGATCATGTCCACGAACGGGCTGTTGGGCAGGCTGAAGGTGAACGTCACCGTGTTGTCGTCCACTTTGCTGACGACGAGCAGCTCGTTGTTGCGGGTGAAGTAGCTGATCGGCTCCGGAGTCAGCTCCTTGTTGCTGATCAGGTCCTCGTACCAGAACAGGAGGTCGTCCACCCCGAACGGCGCGCCGTCGCTCCAGCGCATGCCGGGCCGCAGCGTGAAGGTGATGGTGGTGCCGTCCTCCGACACTTCGAACTCCTGGGCGACGTTCGGCAGCGTGGTCAGGAGATCCGGGGAGACGATCGTCAGCGGCTCCTTGGTCATGACCCAGGCCAGCCAGTCGGACTCATCCAGGGTGCGTACCTGCTGCAGCGCCCCGCCGTAGGTGCCGATCTCCTCGACCTGCAATACGCGCGGCGTCTCGGGCAGGCGTTCTTCGATCGGGGGCAACTCTCCGCTGGCTACCATGGCGGCCAGCATCGGCGCCTCCCCGTACTGGCCGCTGCGCACGGGCGCGCCGCCTGCTTCCGTCTGGCCGGCGGCCTGGTCCATGGCCGCAACCAGAGCCAGCGCCAGGGCGAGGGCAGTCACTTTCCTCATACTCTTCTCCTTGAATGCGGAGCATGAGGGCCACGAACGGTCGCGCGAGCCGACTGCCCCGTTCGTTGCTCATCGTGGGCAGGGGTCCGTGCGGTGTCAAACCACGCCGTCGAGCTCGAGCTCCCTGGCGAAGTGGCAGGCGGCCAGATGCGGATCGTTCCGTTCCGCGCCGACCTCGACCAGCGGCGGCTCCTGCTCCCTGCAGATCCGCTGCGCGAAACGGCAGCGGGGATGGAAGTAGCAGCCCGACGGCGGGTTCGCCGGATCGGCGATGTCGCCGCTCAGCAGGATGCGCTTGCTTCGGGAGCGGGGATCGGGCTTCGGCACCGCCGAGAACAGCGCCTCCGTGTAGGGATGCCTGGGCATGGCGAACAGCCGGCGCGTGCTGGTCAACTCCACGATCTTGCCCACGTACATGACCGCGATCCGCTCGCTGAAGTACTCGACCACCGCCAGGTTGTGGGCGATGAACAGGTAGGCGAAGTGGTGGTTCTGCTGCAGCTCCTGCAGCAGCTCCAGGATCTGCGCCTGCACCGACACGTCCAGGGCGGACACCGGCTCGTCGGCGACGATAAACTTCGGCATGAGGGCCAGGGCCCGCGCGATGGCGATGCGCTGGCGCTGCCCGCCACTGAACGCGTGCGGGTAACGCGTCATGTAGACCGGGTCCAGGCGGACCATGCGCAGCAGCTCGGCCACGCGGTCCTCCATCTCTCGCCGGCCGCTGAGCGTTCCATGGATGACGAACGGCTCGGCGATCGTCTGCGCGATGGTCATGCGCGGATTGAGCGAGGAATAGGGGTCCTGGAAGATCATGCCCATCTGGGTCATGACCTCCTTGAGCTCGCGGCGCCCCAGCTCGGGCACGTTGACCGCGGCGTCGCCGCCGTCCGGGTGGAACAGCACCTGTCCGGAGGTTGGCTCCACCGCCCGCTGAATGCAGCGTCCGGTGGTCGTCTTCCCGCACCCGCTCTCACCCACCAGCGCCAGCGTCTCCCCGGCGCGCACGGTGAAGCTCACGTCGTCGACCGCCTTGACGATGCCGGTCACCTGGCGGCGGAGGCCGCGGGTGCGCTGAAAGTGCTTGATGAGGTTCCTGACCTCCAGCAGGGGTTGCCGGTCGGCCATCACGCGCGTCCACCGCCGGCGTGCGCCCCGTCGCCGTCCGCAAAGACGTCGTCGTCGTACAGGTAGCACGCCGTGCTGTGCCCCGCCCCCACCTCCAGCAGCGGTGGCGCATCGCCGTCGCAGACGCCGGGGATGCAGTCGGGACAGCGTGGATGGAACAGGCAGCCGTGCACGCGTTCGACGTGCGTGGGCACCGACCCCCGGATCGGCGTGATCTTCTGCGCCGCCCCCTCGCCCAGCTTCGGCACCGAGCCGAGCAGTCCGCGCGTGTACGGGTGCCTGGGCTGGTAGAAGATGTCGTCCACGGGGGCGGACTCCACCTCCTGGCCCAGGTACATGATCAGCACCGTATCGGCCAGCTCGGCGATCACCGCCAGGTCGTGGGTGATGATGATCAGCGCCATCCCCAATTCCTGCTGCAGGTCCTTGATCAGGTCCAGCACCTGCGCCTGGATCGTCACGTCCACCGCCGTGGTGGGCTCGTCGGCGATCAGCAGCCGGGGCCGGCACGACAGCGCCATGGCGATCATGGCGCGCTGGCGCATGCCACCGGAGAGATTGAAGGAATAGGAGTCGATGGTCGCTGCCGGCTGCGGCATGCCCACCCTGTCCAGCATCTCGATCGCCGCGTCCCGCGCCTGCCGCTTGCTGACCTGCTGGTGCAGCATGATGGCTTCCATGATCTGGTTGCCGACGGTGTGCATGGCCGAGAACGAGGTCATGGGCTCCTGAAACACCATCGCGATCTCGGCGCCGCGGATCTCGCGGATGGCGCTGCCCTGGGGGTCCAGGGTCACCAGGTCGACCCGGCCCTGGCTGGGAGAGTCGAACAGGATGCTGCCGGCCACGATCGCGCCGTTCTTGGGCACGATGCGCAGGATCGACTGGGTGGTGACGCTCTTGCCGCATCCGCTCTCACCCGCGATGCCCAGGGTCTCGCCCGGCGCGAGCTCGAAGCTCAGGCCGTCCACGGCCTTGACCGTGCCCTGCCGGGAGAAGAAGTGGGTCTGCAGCCCGCGCACGCTGAGCAGGGCGCCCTCCGCGCAAGGCGTAGGGTCGGTCATCAGACCGTGGCGTAGGGGTCGGCGGCGTCGCGCAGGCCGTCACCCAGGAAGTTGAACGCCAGGATGGAGACGATCACGGACAGCGCCGGGATCAGGAGCCAGGGCGCGTTGGCCAGGACCCGTATGGCCTGGGCGTCGCGCAGCAGCACCCCCCAGCTTATGGCCGGCGTCTGCAGCCCCAGGCCGATGAAGCTGAGCGCGGTCTCGCCCAGGATCATGCCGGGAACCGACAGGGTGAGCGAGGCGATGATGTAGCTGTACAGCGAGGGAAGCAGGTGGCGCATGATGATGTAGCCCCGGCCGGCCACGTGGATCTGCGCCGCCACCACGAACTCCTCCTCGCGCACCGACAGGAACTTGCCGCGCACGACCCGCGCCAGCGACGTCCAGCCGACGAACGACAGGATCACGACGATGGCGAAGTAGACCTTGGTCACGCTCCAGTGGGGCGGCAGCGCCGCGCTCAGGCCCATCCACAACGGCAGGGTCGGGATCGACCGCAGGAACTCGATCAGCCGTTGGATGATCACGTCGGGCGCGCCGCCCAGGTAACCGGAGACGCCCCCCAGCACGATGCCCAGCACGAAGCTCAGCGCGATCCCCAGCAGTCCGACGGTTAGCGAGATGCGGCTGCCGTAGATGATCCGGGACAGCAGGTCGCGGCCGAGCGAGTCCGCGCCGAACACGTAGCCGCGCCCGCCCGCGAAGCCGAACAGGTGGACGTCGGCCTCGAACAGCCCCCAGAACTCGTACTCGTCGCCGCGAACGAACAGCGCCAGCGGGTGGCGCCGCTCCGGGTCGATCGCGTACTCCTTGCCGTAGGTGACCTCGTTGATGGTCTGCGTCAGGCCGTACACGAACGGGCGCAGGTGAAAACGCCCGTCCACGTCCACGAACCGAAGGCGCTGCGGCGGCTGCAGCACGCGGTCCTGATCGTACAGCCGGCCGTCGTAGGGGGCGACGAACTCGGCGAAGAACGCGCCGAGGTAGAAGAGCCCCAGCACGCCCAGGGCTGCCACGGCGACCCGGTGGCGCAGGAACTTCCAGCGGATGAGCTGCCACTGCGAGGCGACGAACAGCCGCTCTTCGGAAGGCGCGGCCGTATCGGCCGGGACCGACGCTTGCGCCACCTCAGACCTCCCTCATCAGACGGCCTCGCGAATGCGTGGATCGAGCCACGCCAGCAGGACGTCCGACAGGAGCGTGCCGATCACGGTCAGGACGCTGAGCACGAAGATGATGCTTCCTGCCAGGAACATGTCCTGGGTGAGCAGCGCCGACAGCAGCACCGGCGCTATGGTCGGCAGGCCCAGCACGATCGAGGTCAACAGCGCGCCGTTGACCATCTCCGGCAGGGTGTAGCCGATCGTGCTGACCACCGGGTTGAGCGCGGCGCGGAACGGATACTTGTAGAGCAGGCGGCGCTCGGTCAGCCCCTTGGCGCGCGCCACCATCACGTACGGCCGGTGCAGCTCGTCGAGCATGTTGGCGCGCATGATGCGGATCAGGCTGGCGGTCCCGGCGGTACCGACGATCAGCGCCGGGATCCACAGGTGCGACAGCAAGTCGACGAACTTGCCCAGGCTCCACGAAGCGGTGAGATATTCCCTGGAAAACAGCCCCACCGCCGCCTTGCCCGTCCACAGAAAGAACAGCCACAGGAAGATCAGGGCGAACAGGAAATTGGGAACCGCCAGGCCGACGAATCCGACGCTCGTGAACACGTAGTCGCGCACGGAATACTGGTGGATCGCCGACGTGTTGCCGATCGGAATGGCGATGAGGTACACCACCAGCAGCGAGCTGAAGGCGATCAGGATCGTCCACGGCAGCCGCTCGTACAGCAGGCTCGTCACCGATTGGTTCCAGGCGAACGATCGCCCCAGATCGCCGCGGATCATCCGGGACATCCACTTCCAGTACTGGACGTGCACGGGCTGGTTCAACCCGTAGCGGTCGCGCAGGGCGTCGATCTGTCCCTGTTCGACGATCTGCCCGAACTGCCGGAGCCCCGCCACGTAGGAGTCGACGAAGTCCCCGGCCGGCGCCTGAATGATAAGGAACGCCAGGATCGACACGGCGATCAGCGTGGGGATCATGAGAAGCACGCGCCGGACGATGAACTTCAACATGAAATCGCTCGGCTATAGTACCGCATCGCAAGGAGAACGGCAGAGACATGGCAACCGTCGCGTTCGTGACCGAGGGGGGCGCCGCACACCAGGCGCCGTATCGCGAGGCGATCGACAGCATCGCCACGATCGACCGGGCGCTGCTGATGGATCCGGGCGGCACCACCCTGGATGAGTCCCGGCGCGCGTGCGGGGCCAAGGTGCAGGCGGCCGAGACGTCGGTGGAGGCGCTGCTCGCCCACGGCGTCCCGGACATGGCGATCGTGACCATGATCGGCGCCCACGCGCCGGCAGTGATCGAGCCGCTGCTGGAGGCCGGCGTGCACGTGATGGCGGAGAAGCCCTCCTGCGTGCATCCCGACCGGTTCGAGCGCCTGGTGCAGGTCGCCGAGCGGCGCGGCGTGCACCTGATGATGGCGTTCGCGCAGCGCCGCGACCCCGTGAAGGTCGACGCGCAGCGGATCATCGCGGAGGGCGGCATCGGATCGCTGTACGCGGTGCAGGCGTCGCAGGTGAGCGACCAGGCGCGCATCCCGGGCAAGGTTGCCACGGACGACTGGACCTTCCGCAAGGCGCTGGCCGGCGGCGGCCACCTCACCTGGCTCGGCATCCACGCCCTGGACCTGATCCGCTGGCTCACCGGCGGGGAGATCGAGGCGGTGCAGGCGATGGCGCCCGTGGTCGGCGGCCAGCCGATCGACGTGGAGGACCTGGCGCTGGTCAACTTCCGCTTCGCCGGCGGCGCTCACGGGTCGCTGTTCTCCGGCTACCTGATGGAGCAGAAGGCCGGGCACGCCACCATCACCGTGTACGGCGACGCCGGCTGGCTGCGCATCAACGTCGCCGAGCAGGGGCGGCTGGAGTGGACCGCCACCGGCCAGCCCACCCGCGTGGTGAGCTACGCGGGCCGGGGCGGCGGCTACACGCCCTGGGTGAAGGCCGCGCTTGCGGCATGCATGGGCGAGGCGGAGCCGCCGGTCACCGCGCGCGACGGGCTGGCCGCGCTGCGCATCATCCACGCTGCCTACCGCTCGGCCGCCGAGGGGCGCACCGTCGAGGTGCCCGCGTGATCCGGCCGGCCGCACGCGCTACGCTGGTCCGGCCATGACGGCGACCGACGCCGGCATCGACTCCCTGCTGGCCGGCCGGCGCGAGGACTTCGCCGGCCTGACCGTCCGCGAGCAGCACGCCTTCTTCGCCGACAACGGCTTCCTGTGGATCCCGGACGCGGTGACAGCCGAGCAGGTGGCGCGCATCGTCGAGGAGATGGGCGGCGACGAGGCGCCCAACCGGCTGGAGTACGACGAGCACTGGCCGGGAGGCACCCTCGCCGAGATCATCCCCTGCCCGGCGGTGACCGGCGTGTTGCGCGCCTGCTACGGCGACGACATCCGCTTCTTCAAGGGCGTGTTCGCGACCTGGAGGCAGCAGAGCGACGACAACCTGGCGCGCGGGCGGCAGATCCTGCACCGCGACTACACCGGCTTCGCGCCGCCGGAGGACCCGCGCAACACGCAGGCATCGTGGTGCAACGTGGGCTTCTACTTCATCGACCTGGAAGTCGGCGAAGGGCCGCTGTGGGTCGTTCCCGGCAGCCACCGCTTCTCCGACCTGCGCAACCGCAACTCCCTCGAGGTGCACGCCGCCGAGGCGCGCATGGTGCTGGCGAAAGCGGGCGACGCGGTGCTGTTCCACTGCCGGACCATCCACGCGGGCGGCGTCATGGGCTCGCGGCGGCCGCGGCCGAGCGCGTTCCTGTCCTATCGCCCCGGCTGGGCCGCGCCGCTCTCGCCGGTCGAGGAGTGGCCGGACGAGGTCGTGCGCGGCGCGACGCCCGAGCTGCGGGCGCTTCTCGCGGGTCAGAACGACGGCGGGCCGGTCGGCCCGGAGGGTATCCTGGTTGTCGCGCCGGCCGGCGGCGCCGGGGATTGACCTGCAGTTCGCTGTCCACTATCCGCCAACTCACTCCATGGGCTCATACCGATCGACGACCAGGGTCGGGATGGTGTCGAAGTGGGAATCCAGCGTCACGAGGCGAGCTCCGCACTCAAGGGCATTTGCCGCGATCCAGATATCGTTGGTCGGAATCGGAGTCCCGGCACGGCGAAGCGTATGGAAGATGCTCCCATAACGTGCTGCGACGCCTGTGGTGACCGAGAACACCTGCACTCCCGGCTTGTCCAGGAACTTCTCCAACTCGGAGAGATTGGGTTGCTGGCGGGAACCGGCGGCGAATCCTGCGTAGAGTTCGCCCAGGACCACGGTGGGAACGATGACCACATCGGCGGACTCCAGCACCGAACGAACCTGGACATGTCCGCGCCGCAAGGCGCTGTAGACGTTCGTGTCGATACAGACGGTCACCCCTGCTCCCACATCTTCTCGTCGATCCGACCGAACGGCTCGGTCGCCCGTTCGAACTCGGACGCTTCCCGCTCGCTCCATGTTCCGGCGAGCTCCGAAAGATCACGCTTCCTCGATCGTTCCGGAACGACACCGAGCGACTCTGCAAGAATTCTGTTGATCGCGGCATTCAGGCTCTCGCCGTTCTCCTGCGCTACGACGCGGAGGCGCCGCTCCACCTCGGGCGAGACCTTGCGAAGAGAGAACTGATTCATGTTGATGACTCCATGACATCATTGCATGATGCCATATCCTGCTGCCAGCCCACAGTCCTTGGAGCGGATGTCGCGGTCACTACCCGATTGCCGTTGGATATCGCTTGCGGCCGTGCCAGAGTAATCAGCGATGGCCACGGCAGTGTCGGTGAGCGCAAGAGAAGTGGCGCAGTGGCGGAAGGCCGGCTTCCTGGTGATGCGCGGGCTGTGGGAACGCGAGGAAATCGCCGCCTGCAGCGAACGGTTCGCCGCCATCACCGCGGACGGCACGCCGATTCCCGGGCATTGGGACCCCGACCCGGACAGCGACGATCCGCTCCTGCGCTGCCCGCGCATCATGCACCCGCACCGTTTCGACGAGCTGGCGCTGCGCATGCTGCTCGACCTCCGGATCGAGGCGGTGCTGGCCGCGCTGATGGACGAGGAGCCGATCGCCGCCCAGTCGATGTTCTACTTCAAGCCGCCCGGCTCCAAGGGCCAGGCGCTGCACCAGGACAACTACTACCTGCGCGTGCGCCCGCATACCTGCATCGCGGCGTGGACGGCGGTGGACCGCTCCGTCCCCGAGAACGGCGGCCTGTACGTCTGTCCGGGCACGCACACGATGGAGGTGGCGTGTCCGGAGGTGGCCGATCCGGAGCAGAGCTTCACCACCCACTTCGTGCGGCCCCCCGCCGGGGTGGCTCCGGTGCCGGTCGAGCTGCAGCCGGGCGACGTGCTGTTCTTCGGCGGCAGCATCGTGCACGGCTCGCGGCCGAACGCCTCCGACCACGAGTGGCGGCGCAGCCTCATCTGCCATTACCTGCCGGCGAGCTCCCATGAACTGTCCCGGCACTACCGCCCGACCCTGCGCTTCGACGGGCGCGAGTACGACTTCGCCGACGCGAGCGGCGGCGGCCCATGCGGCACTGCGTTCG
Source organism: Spirochaetia bacterium (assembly GCA_963662775.1). Taxonomy (GTDB): domain Bacteria; phylum Spirochaetota; class Spirochaetia; order SZUA-6; family Bin103; genus CATQHW01. Next base: position 4,603,797 of record OY759747.1, on the reverse strand, counting down.
CCGACGGCCTGGTGCCCGGCCGGTGGGAGGAGGTGCGGCGCCTCGGGCTCCGTCCGGCGGCGGACGGAAGCGTCCCCGGCACGTAGCGTCCCGGCTGCTCAGTTCAGCAGACGCGGATACGCGCCGCCGAGCGATCCTTCATGGAAGCGGATGCCGTCCTCCGCAAGAGCGCGCTCGAGCGCCGGCGGATCGCCACGAAACAGACGGGCGCGGGCATCCAGGACGCAGGTCCCGGCCTGATCGTATGGCAGCCTGTCGATGACGGCCGCCGCCTGTTCCAGCGCCGTCCGCCACGTCACCGCCAACGCGCGGGCGTCGGGCGGACTGCCCTCGAACGCCAATTGCGCGACCTCCGGCGCCGAATAGTGCGTCGTCCGGCGCGCATGCTCCAGAAGGGAGCCGGGACCGAACCCGGGGTCCTTTCCGCACGCCGCCCACAGCAGGTATCCCAGCGGCTGAAGCCGCTCGTGGGAGCTGATCGCGTCGACCCAGTCGCGGACCTCGAGCCTGCCGACCAGGGCCAGCACCTTGTTCGACGCCAGGTCGAACGGATGCAGCGTGAGTCCCAGCTCCTCGTGCTCCATGAGCGGAAAGAACCGGAACGCGCTGTCGCGAGCCCATTCCATGCGCACCTCGTCGCGCGACTTGCGTATGACCGCCTCGATGAAGCCCGGCAGCTCGCGCACCGTCTCGATCGTGTAGCCATGCAGCTCCAGGAGCCGCCGGTCGGCAGCGAACGAGACGTGGACCGCCGCCTCGGCATCGTGAAACACGTCGATGTCGCGGGAGACGCGCCCGCTGCCCAGGAGCAGGTTGAGCGCCACCCCGCCGGCGACGTAGCTGACGCCGGCCTCCTTGCGCTGCTCGGCTACGAGACGGCAGATCCCGCGTTGGAAGTCCGTGAGAGCCAATCGAGCAGTCCTCTGGCTTCGACGTATCCGCTGGTGTCAGCGCACGACGCGATCCGGCGCAGCACCATGGTCGCGACGTCCCGTTGCTGCAGATCGAGGTCGGGCCTGAGATCCCACAGGCACTGCGCGCGATAGCGGCCCGCCAGCGCGTGCAGCCGGCGTTCGAACGCCTGCCGGTCCACTACGCCTCAATCGAAGGCCGGCAGCAGCGGCGCCTGTGCCTCGAACATGTCGTCGCAGACCTGCCAGATCTGGTCCAGGGTGAGCGTGGCGGCGGTGTGCGGGTCGAGCATGGCGGCGTGGTAGACCGCCTCGCGCCTGCGTGACTCGGCCGCCTCCACGGTGGCGAGCTGCACGGCCACGTTGCTGCCGACGATGCCGGCCAGCACGGTCGGCAGGCGGCCGAACGCCACCGGCGCCAGGCCGGCGCCGTCCACGTGGCAGGCCACCTCCACGCAGGCGTCCGCCGGCAGGTTGTCGATCAGGCCGTGGTTCAGCACGTTGCCGTGGATGGTGGCCGGCACGCCGGTCTCGATCGCCTCGATGATGGCCGACCCGTACTCGTGGCTCAGCGGCCTGGTGTCCACCTCGTGTTCGGGGTCGGAGAACTCGCGCTGCTGCTGCTCCCACTCGGCCACCTGGATGGTGCGGCGGCGGATCAGCTCGTCCAGCGGCACGCGGTAGCGGTCGACTATCCCGCCGCCGTGGTGGATGAAGTACGGCGTGTACTCGGCCTGGTGCTCGGAGCTCTCGGTGACGAAGTAGCCGGTGCGCTTCAGCATCTCGAAGCGCACGGTGCGGCCCAGCCCGTCCGCATCGTCACGCAGGCGCTCGAACAGCACCGGGTACAGGTCGCGGTCGGCGGTGCGGAACTCGGTGTAGAAGGCCATGTGGTTGACGCCGGCGCAGCGGAAGCGAACCTCTTCCTCGTCGACGCCGGCGACGCCGGCCAGCTTGGCGGCCGTGCCCTGCACGCTGTGGCAGAGGCCGACGGCGGGAATGTCGGCGGCGCGCAGCAGCGCCAGCATGTTCATGGCCATCGGGTTGGTGTAGTTGAGCAGCAGGCAGCGCGGCGCGCCGACCGTGGTGATGTTCTCGACCAGCTCCATCATCACCGGGTAGGTGCGCAGCGCGCGGAAGATGCCGCCGATGCCGAGCGTGTCGGCGATGGTCTGGCGCAGCCCGTAGCGGGCCGGAATCTCGAAGTCCTGGTTGATGGTCTCCGTGTCGCCGATCTGCACGCAGCAGATCACGTAGTTGGCGTCCCGGATCGCCTCGCGCTGGTCCAGAGTGGTGCGGATCGTGGCCGGCTTGTCGAGCGCGCGGGCGGTCTTCTCGGCGGCGATGCCGGCGATCCGCAGGCGCTCGGGGTCGATGTCCATCAGTCGGAACTCGGACGTCCCGATGCCGTCACGCTGCAGGATGTCGCTGATGAGCTTCTGGGCGAAGACGACGCTGCCGGCGCCGATCAGGGCTATGGTGGGCATGACGGCCGGCAGTCTATCCGGGTTCGCCGGGCGCGTCCCGCTCTCCCACCATCAGGTCGAGGTCGGCGCCTTTGTCGGCCTGCAGGACGTGCTCGGAGTGGATCCGCGCCCAGCCGCGCTCCGGCACCGGTCGCGGACGCCACTCGCGGCGGCGGCGCGCCAGCTCGTCCGCGGGGACCCGCAGGTCGATCGTGCCGCGCGACACCGACAGCCGGATCGGATCGCCGTCGCGAACCAGCGCCAGCGGACCGCCGACCGCGGCTTCCGGCGCGCAGTGCAGGACGACCGTGCCGTACGCGGTGCCGCTCATGCGGGCGTCCGACACCCGCACCATGTCCTTGACGCCCTGCTCGGAGAGCTTGCGCGGGATGGGCAGGGAGCCTGCCTCCGGCATGCCGGACGCCACCGGGCCGGCGTTGCGCAGCACCAGCACGTGCCCGGGGCCGACCTCCAGATCGGGATCGTCGATGCGTGCCGCCACGTCGGCCGGCGAGTCGAACACCACCGCCGGCCCTTCGTGCTCGCAGAGCTCCGGGCTTGCCGCCGCGCTCTTGATGATCGCGCCGTCCGGGGCGAGCGACCCGCGCAGCACGGTAAGTGACCCGGCGCCGCCGAGCGGCTCGTCCAGCGTGCGGATCACCGACTGCCACGCTCCCGGCTGCGCCACGTCCGCCAGCCGTTCGCGCAGCGTGCGCCCCTCGACGTCGATCGGCTCGGGGTGCAGCAGCGGCTCCAGCGCCTTCAGCACGGCGGGCATCCCGCCGGCCTCGTGGAAGTCCTCCATGTAGCGGGTGCCGGACGGCTTGCAGTCCACCAGCAGCGGCACCCGCGCGGACGCCGCCTGCAGGTCGGCCAGCGACAGCTCGACGCCGGCCCGGCGCGCGATGGCGGTCAGGTGGATGATCGTGTTGGTCGAGCCGCCCAGTGCGACCAGCACCGTGAGCGCGTTCTCGAACGCCTCTCTGGTGAGGATCCGATCGGGCGCGATCGGCTCGCGCGCCAGCAGCGCCGCCCGCCGGCCCGATGCCACCGCGTTGCGCAGCCGGTCCGCGCTGCCGGAGGTGGGCGACGCCCCGCCGGGGAGCATCAGGCCCAACGTCTCCGCGACGCAGGCGATGGTGGAGGCGGAGCCCATCACCATGCAGGTCCCGGGGGTGGAGCACAGTTGTTGCTGCACCTCGCGGAGTTCCTCCTCGCCTATCCTCCCCTCGCGAAAACCCGCGTAGTAGCGGCGGCAGTCGGTGCAGGCGCCGACCCGCTCGCCCCGCCACGCGCCGGTGCGCATGGCGCCGGTCACGCAGACCACGGCCGGCACGTTCGCGGATGCCGCCGCCATGAGCTGCGCCGGCACCGTCTTGTCGCAGCCGCCGAGCAGCACCACGGCGTCCATCGGTTGCGCCCGGATCATCTCCTCGGTCTCCATGGCCAGCAGGTTCCGGAAGAACATGGTCGTCGGCGAGAACAGGATCTCGTTCAGGGAGATCGTCGGAAACACCAGCGGCAGCCCGCCGGCCTGCAGGACGCCGCGTTTCACGGCGTCGACCAGCGCCGGCATGTGGGCGTGGCAGGTGTTGTAGTCGCTCGACGTATCGGCGATGCCCACGACCGGGCGCTCCAGGTCGAGGCCGTCGAATCCCTGCGACGCCATGAACGCGCGGCGGATGAAGCGGCTGAACGTGGGATCGCCGTAGGTTGTGAGGTTGCGGTCGATGCCGGTCGGGTGCTCAGCCATCTGATTGACTCGGGGTGACCGTGAAGCGGCGGACCGACGGCCACCCCGAGGTCTCCGTGGCGCTCAGAGCCAGCCGCAGGCGCCAGCGCTCGGCCGGCAGCCCCGACACCGTTACCACGTTCTCCCCATCGTGGAGCTCGCGCCAGCCGGAGTCCAGGTCAGGCGTGCCGTCGCCGTCGCGGTCCGCCTCCACCATCACCCGCGCACGCTCGCCGCCGAAAGTGTACTGCTCGACATCCGCGACGGTTGAATCCCGGTTCGCGTAGTAGGTGGCGGCCACGAAGGTGCCGTCCACGCGCCGCTTGAGGTCGCCGTAGCCGGTGTCGGTCCCCGGATGCATGGGACCGTGCAGCAACTCCGGTCCGCGCCAGGTCTGGCCATGGTCATGCGAGTGGTAGACGACCGGCTTGCGCGTGTAGCCGCCGCCGATGCTGTGCAGGCCGAAGCCCCACAGCCTCCCCTCACCCGCCCCGAAGTCGAGCCGGTTGCCGTGCTGGAAGCTGGGGTTGCTCTCCAGGTAGAGGCGCGCGCGCTGCCAGAGCCCGCCGGCCACACCGCCGTCGATCCGGTCGCTGATGTCCACCGGCGGCGCGAACGACTCCCCCATGTCGGTGCTGACTGCCTGCCACGTGCAGCCGGGGCTCCCGGACTCGCGCCGGGCCGCGTCGCGCATCACCGCGACGATCGTGCGGTCGCCGACGTACTCGATCGCCGGCTCGAACGTCGCGCGCCCGCCCGGATCGTTCTCCGGCGCCGGAGGAACGATCCAGCTCACGAACCGGTAACGGCGCCCGTCGTCCCGCGACCGGGCCAGTAGCGTGCCGGAGGTGGAACGGTAGTGAAAGTACTGGAACGCCAAGTAGACGTCGGTGGGATGCTCCGGGTCGACGAACCAGTCCTCGGTGCCGAGCGCCAGGTCGCCCGCGGCCCCGTCGACGCCCTCGACGCAGATGCGGTCCGCATCCATCCGCCACGTCCTGCCGGCGTCGGTGGACCGCAACTGCCGGGTACCTGACGTATAACCGGTGCGCCAGAACTGCAGGACGAGGTCCCCGTCCGGCATCGCGTACAGACCGGGCTCCGAGTGCGTGTGGCCGTCCTGGTACGGCATGCCGCGGATGGGCGATCCGTCGAACCAGCGGTCCAGGCCGCTCCAGGTCCTCCCCTCGTCGGTGGAGGTGATGAGGTGAATGGCGTCGCGGTCACCCCAGCTTATGTGGGAGACGCCGGAGCGCAGCGCCATGATCCAGCGCCGCTCGTCGACGATGGCGATCATGCACCGCCCGTACCAGGTGTGCGGGACCCCGTCCGCATCCGTGAACGGCCGCTGCGATCCGTCGACCACCGTCTCGATCGTCTTGTTGTCGAACAGGTCGATCTCGGCCTCCACCCGGACCTCCGCGCGATCGACAATCCCCGGCCAGCGGTGCCACGCGCTCGCCCACGTATCCGCGCTCCCCGGCCGCGTGGGTGGCCCATCGCGCAGGGGCGACTCGATCGACCAATCGTGTCCGCTCACGGCATGATTCTACCAAAGGCACTCGCACACGGATGAATTTCTCAGAACCCAGCTTCACGTTCGGCATCGAGGAGGAGTACCTCCTCATCGACCTCCGCACCCGCGATCTGGCCATCGACCCGCGGCCCGAGATGATGGAGGAGTGCCACTCGGCGCTCGGCAACTCGGTCGGCCCGGAGTTCCTGCGCTCTCAGATCGAGGTCGCCACCGGCGTCTGCCACGACCCGGGCGAGGCGCGCACGCAACTCGCCGACCTGCGCGGCACCGTCGAGCGCGTCGTCGGCCGCTTCGACTGCGCGCTCATCGCCGCCTCCACCCATCCGTTCGGGCGCTGGCAGGACCAGAAGCACACCGCCGCCGCCCGCTACTCGCAGATCGCCGAGGACCTGCGCCTGGTCGCGCAGCGCCTGCTGACGTGCGGCATGCACGTGCACGTCGCCATCGAGGACCCGGAGCTGCGCATCGACCTGATGAACCAGGCCGTCTACTTCCTGCCCCACCTGCTGGCGCTGTCGACCTCATCCCCCTTCTGGGACGGTGCGGACTCGGGCCTGATGTCCTACCGGCTCTCGGTGCTGGACGAACTGCCGCGCGCCGGGCTCCCCGACCCGTTCCAGAGCGCCGGCGAGTACGACCGGACCGTCGCCACGCTGGTGAGCGCCGGCGTGATCGAGGACGCCTCCAAGCTGTGGTGGGACATCCGCCCCAGCGCGCGCTTTCCCACGCTGGAGATGCGCGTCACCGACCTGTGCACGCGGCTGGAGGACACTCTGTGTCTGGCCGCACTGTTCCGTTGCATCTGCCGCCTGCTCTACCGGCTGCGGCGCAACAACCAGAGCTGGCGCATCCACTCGCGGCTGCTGGTCAACGAGAACCGATGGCTGGCGCAGCGCTACGGCAGCGATCGCGGCATGGTCGACTTCGGCATAGGCGAGGTCGTCCCGTTCGAGAAGCTGCTGGCGGAGCTGCTGGAGCTGATCGGCGAGGACGCGGCCCATTTCGGCTGCACCGCCGAGGTCGAGCGCGCCCGCGGCATCCTCGCCGACGGGACCAGCGCCCACCGCCAGTTGGCGATCTGGAAGGAAGCGCAGGCCGCCGGTGCCGACTCCGCCGCCGCCCTGCGCACGGTCGTCGACTGGCTGGCCGAGGAGACGGTCGCGGGCACCTGACGGTGAAATGCACCGTATGCGGAGCTCGAATGTGTGCGATGACTACCGATCTACCGTTCAAACTCGCCGACCAGCGTATCGTCATCATCGAGCAACTGCCGGTCCTTCAGTGCACGTCGTGCCGTGAGTATCTGATCGAGGACGCTGTCATGGCGCGGATCGACGTGCTGCTTGGGCAAACCGACAGAACAGCGGAGTTGGAAGTTCTTCGGTATGCGGCTTGATGGAACGCACGGCTTCGCCGAGAGGTGAAAAAGCTCGACATCACCGCCTCCTCTTTGAGCTACCGGCGCAACGAAGAGGCGATCGCCGCCGAGGCGGCGCTGGACGGGCTGTACATCGTGCGCACCAACTTGACGGCCGACGAATTGGATGCCGAGGCCACGGTGCGGGCTTACAAGGGCTTGAGCGTGGTCGAGCGCGCGTTCCGCAGTGAGAGACCGTCGACCTGAAGGTCAGGCCGATCTTTCACTACAGCGCCGAGCGGGTGCGCGCGCATGTGTTTCTGTGCATGTTGGCCTACACCTCGAATGGCACCTGCGGCAGAACCTGGCGCCGTTGTTGTTCGATGACCACCAGCCCGAAGCCGCCGAACGCGACTCGGTCGTCGCGCCGGCGCAGCCGTCGGCGGCCGCGGAGCACAAGGCGAGCACGAAGCGCACCGAGACCGACCAGCCCGTGCACAACCTGCGCATGCTACTCGACGATCTGGCCACCATCACCAAGAACCAGGTGGTTCCCAAGACTCCCGGTTCCCAACCCTTCGAGGTGATCACCCGACCAACCGAGCTGCAGAGCACGGTCCTGCGGCTGCTCGGCGTGCGGCTGTGAGGTGTACCCAGTAAGCGGCCTCCTGATGATGCCCCTATGTCAAGCCCACCACAGAGCTTACCAACAAACAACAAGTTCTGGATAAACGATCGACCATTCCGCACCAAGAAGGATTTGCCGCGATCACCGTCGGCTACTTCGTCCCTTTCGAGGCTTTTGACGCGTCCGTAAGGCGGGTCCACAAGTAGTCGAATGACGCTGACCGATGTCTACCTTCTGCCGGCTCGAACTGAGGCGCCATCAAGTGTGCAAATCGGATCTTATTGGGCGCAGAGTTCTCTCCGTATTGTTTCTTCCACAGCTTTTTCAATTTCTGCTTAGGATTCAAATTGGCAGTCTCGTGTGGCGCCGCGTAATTGGCCTTCGGGAGCAATTTGTTGATAGCAACCGGGTCCGCCAGATACCACGATTCCAGTCCCTTGATCGCCACACAAATGAACACATATCGTTCATCATATGGTCTTCGAGTTCCTGCTGGATTACAGCGTCAAAGCGGTCGAACACCGCCTTCGTGCAAGCATCACTGTGGCGGTCGACCAGAATGAAGCATGCAGCATAGTGAAAGCTCCGAAAAGAATCCAGCAACTGCGGCGTCTCACGTATGAGATTCCCCTTGTTCTGCATGTTCCGTACGTCGAAGCGGACACCGCTAAAGTGCTTGTGCAGGACCTTTGTCCAGAACGTCCGATCGGAGGGTCCCTCTACCCCTACGCCGATGGTCACGGCACGGCTCCGACCGCCCCTTGGGCCCACAATTCACCGAGACTAAAGTGCTTACGGAACTGTTCGATATCTCTGACATTTGATGCTTTCTTGAGCTTCGTGAAGCCGTCCTCCTTGTCGCAGAGAACTACCTCGTTGGGCTCCAGGTGATCGAGCAGGTCGGGAGCATGGGTGGTAACAACAACCTGAGTGTGCTCGGATGCAGACTTTATGATCTCCACGAGGTACTCCGCCAAGTGAGGATGGACTCCGTTTTCCGGCTCTTCAATCGTGATGAGCGATGAGTTCCTCACACTCCAAGTAGTGACCACGAGCAGAGCAAGCAAGCGCACGGTACCATCGGAGACCGAAGTAGGGTTGATTGCTGCTTTCAGCTTGTCTTCCATGATCTGAAATGCCAGCGTGTCTTCAATCGGTAGCTTCGTCGTCTTCACATCCTTGAGGCCAGGGACAATCGTTCTCAATCCCTGGGCGATAGAATCCCGGTCATCCTTGCTCATTCTGTGCAGAATTGCCGCGAGCTTCTCACCTTCAGGACCAAGGGCTGCGTCGGGTTCATCTCGGTATGGTTGTCGAGCAACGCTTGGGACGAAATTGTGGAACCTCCAACGCCTGATCTCTTCTCTAAGGATCGTCGCAGGAAGGGAGAAGAACCCCACGCCTACAAGCGCAAGTCGCGTTGGTTCCTGCTGAGGGACAGGGATTGTCTGCACGCCGTCCTCGCCGCTCGGATCACTCACGATCACGGTACCCTTATCTCTTCGCAAGGACATATTGATGGTCTCGCCGTTTCGTGTTACCTGGGCACTCAGCGACTCAGTTTCTATTCTTGGAGTCTGTTCATCACTTCTCAAATCGAGCGTTAGACTGTAGTCAATTGATCGGAAAAGATACGGTTGCTCCTGAGCGTCCGAGTCGTCGCTCAAGGTAACCTTGATGTTCTTCTCCAGCTTCAACGACAACCGAACCGGTTTGGCCTGATGACGTTGGCGTAGCCGCTTGTTTCGGACCTCGGCGATTCCGCCCATCGCACTGACAGCATACGAGACGTCATGGGCGACCGCACTCTGCAGAAACCTCAAGACGGATAGCAGATTGCTCTTGCCGGACGCGTTGGCGCCAACAAGGAAGGTGAGTGGACCCAACTCGATGGTCTCCGCCGGCGATCCAAAGCTCTTGAAGCCCTCAATGGAGAGTTCAGTAATCATAAATGCCTCCGTCGTTCAAACAGTACCATAGACAATACCTCAACTCCGAGGCGAGTCCGTCTTCGCGCATGCACCCTATTGAGTGAGGGTCATCGCTCGGCCACGATCAGCGACTGAAAGCGGTCCTCATCCCACTCGGCGCCCCAGCCGGGCAGGTCGGTCGGTGCCAGGTGGCCGTCCTCGATCACAGGGGCGTTCACCATCCCCCACGGCTCGCCCTGCTTGCGGAGCGTGTCCGGGGCGTAGCTCATGTACTCGTAGTAGCTGGTATTGTCGATGCAGCAGCCGAGCGTGGCGTGGATGTGGCCGTAGACGCCGCCGGCCGCGTTCATCTCGATGGTCGTGTCGTACAGTTCGGCGAAGTGCGCCATTTTCAGCACCAGCGTCGTGCCGTGACGGGCGTTGGCGCGCAGCAAGTCGGTGGCGCCGTGCATCAGCCACTGGGTGGAGATGCCGATGTCGTGCATGAGCATCTCGTTGGCCATCACCGGCATTTCGAGCGCGCCGCACAGCTCCTGGTAGCGGTGCATCTTCTGCTCGTGGAATGGCTCCTCCAGCCACACGAACCCCAGCTCCTCCATCACGCGGCCGACCTCGATCGCCTCGCGCAGGTCGTATGAGCAGACCGGGTCGTTGATCAGGTCGAAGTCCGGGCCCACTGCCTCGCGCACCTCCTCGAACAGCGGGATGTCAGCCTTGCCGCCCTTGTAGGTGTGGAACTTGTAGGCGCCGATCCCCATCTCGCGGGCGGCGTCGATGTGCTCGAAGTAGCCGTTGCGGTCCATGTCGCCGCCGGTCAGGTAGCAGGGAAGGCGGTCGCGCACCCTGCCGATCAGGGCGTGCACGGGCAGCCCGGCCGCCTTGCCGGCGATGTCCCACAGGCCGTTGTCGAAGTCCCCGAACCAGCCCGGCTTCTGGTACACCCAGCGGGTCCCCTTCTGGAACATCTGGTAGAGCCGCTCGCGGTGCAGCGGGTCCTCGCCGATGGCCATCGAGCGCACCAGGTCGACGTGGTACGCGTCCATGGTCGAGGCCGGCACGCGGCCGGTGATGCCCTGGTCCGTGCGCACCTCCACGACATGCTCGCGCGGCTTCGCGGGGGCCGTCAGGATCGGCTCGCGCTCCGGGTTCACCCCCGCCCGGTACTGGATCCGGTGCAGGCTGGGCACCTGCACGAGCTGCGGGATGCGCTCCGGGCCGCCTCCCTCCGGCAGCTCCAGCGTGATCAGCTTGATGTCCGTGATCTTCATTACTCCTCCCTACCCGAGTATAGGCCTATTGCCATTCCAACAGAACCAGCCAAGAAGGCACCGCTATAGCCGAACGTACCTACCTTGCAACCAGTCCACCATTAATTGTAGCGTCCGGTTCATCATACCCACTGCCGGTGGTTTCACTCCCAGGATCACCAAGAACAATCGCACAATTGGCCATTTCTCCCGCTCCCGATTGCATCGATTCCCCCACCCTCCGTAGACTCTGACCACACCCAAGATGTTCAGAAAGAGACGCGTCTCCAAGTCCTCGAACGATGAACAAGCCGCCCATCGCGCAAACACTCCTCGGACCACGTCCCAACCCAAAGACCCATTTCCGCACCCCCGAATCTGTCTCATCGACGTCGCAAGCCACGTTCACGAGAACCTTGCCGGCCATTTCCATTGCGCGACTGGAAGCCTTGGACCACTCGTCGAAGTCAACAACGATCGCCCAGGTCACTACACGCCGTGTCTGCTGAATTGTGTCATTCCTCCCAATCTGCATGAATATGACATCGTTGTAATTGATCTCCAAACCCCGACAACTACCCAATACGACCCTTCCGCCCACTCACACGAGAGATCAAAGGCGACTATTCATTGGCACTACGCAAGCCCTTTTCCGCAGAAAATATTCGATCCTCGAGCAGCCTCCGCATTCTTTCTACAATCTGAACTGAAACGTTTTTCCGACAAAGCGTCAATACTGGTTGTTTTTGGTTCTGCGCACGAGTCCCTCAAATACCAAATCGTCAGCGTACCCCAGAGTAAGACTGACGATCACATGCATTCACTATACGACTTCTACGTCTGCGATCCCTTGCCAGTGATGACCAATTTGGCGGGCAATGACACTCGAGTATGCCCAAGCGACAGAGCTCCCATACTCAATTCTATTCCCGACTTACGAAATCTACTTCATCTCCACAATGACACTGCCCGGTACCATATCACATTCGCCCACCCCACCGAATGGCGAGACTCTCGCACTCGGGTCAAGAATGACAGATTCGTCCCCCTAATGAAATCTGGCACTGCTCAAATCGTCGCTTTCACCCAAGAGCAGAGAGATCATTATACGTTCGTGTTCCCGAATTCCGCGACAAGTCATCGTTCTTGACAAGCTTCGTAGACACAGTACTTCCCAACCTATCCCCCCGATTTTATCCGCACCACACTCGATTCCTATGGAGACAATATGCGCGATATCGACTTCCAAACGAAAACGTACTCTTGGATACGAAAGACCGGATGGAGCGGCAGCACGCGGAGGAACTGCGAGACATTGACGAGAAAATCGCAGCCAATCGCAGCAAGTTTTCCTTCCTCCATGACCTCTTGACTCAGACGGGATCCGAGTTGGTCGATACGGTGGACTTGTTTCTGCGGTGGCTGGACTTCTCTAACGTGGTCAACGTAGACAAGACTAACCCTGACCTTCCGGAAGAGGATCTGCAGGTTGAGACCAACAACGGGATGTTAGTCATTGAAGTCAAGGGGATATCCGGCACATCAACTGATAGTGACTGCTCACAGATTACCAAGATTAGATATCGTAGAGCGGAAGAGAGAGACAGTTTCGATGTCTACGGCCTTTATGTGGTTAACCACCAGATGTACATGCCGCCGATAGAACGCGCCAACCCGCCGTTTAGTGAAACTCAAATCAACGACGCCAAGAACGATCGACGCGGACTCATCACAACATTTGATCTCTTCAACCTATATTTCAACGTCGCAGCAGGTTACGTGTCGAAGGTGGAGGCTCGGAGTGCTCTGTTTCAGATTGGCCTTGTTTCTTTCCCGCCCTCAAATGCGACTTCAATTCCAGGGCCTTACGAGATCCACTACAAGAGACAGGTGGTGATCATTCACCTTCAAGACCTTGAGATTCGGAATGGTGACACGATTGTGTTCCTGAGCGATGGTCGCTACGACTGCGCCGACGTTCTTGAAATTCAAGTTGACAACAAGACGGTATCCAACGTGTCGCGTGGAGAGGTTGGATTGAGGCTCTCGAAGAGGATCGACGTCAGCTCAGGGCTGTGGCTTTCGGCGAATCGGATCTGACGCCGCTATGCGAGTCGTTTCTGCAGCACCGCTTCGTTCAGGGTCAGGCCGAAGCCGGGGGCGTCGCTCAGGGTGATGGTGCCGTCCAAGGGCAGGACCGGCTCGTTATAGAGCTCCTGGGCGCGATCCAGATTGCGGTCGGACAGCTCCTCGTCCGAGAACTCGTGCGGCAGCGTGTTGCCGATGCCCGTGGCGAACAGGTGCAGGCTGGCGAACGAGCGGATGCCGATCGCCGGGCTGTGCGGCATGAGCGGCTTGTTGTGTGCCCCGGCCAGGTCGAAGATGCGCCGCACCTCCGTGGGGCCGCCGGCGTTGAGGATATCGGGCTGCAGGATGTCGGGATTCGCCAGCAGGATCAGGTCGCGGAAGCGCCAGCGTGTCGCTTCCAGCTCCCCGCACGACACCGGGATCGACAGGGCGTCCGCCACCTGGCGGTAGCCCGGCAGATCCACGTGCGGCAGCGGCTCCTCGTAGTGGAAGGCCCCCAGCTCCTGCAGGATCTCCCCCTGCCGGATCGCCGTGCTGACGGTGTAGCCCCAGTTGCAGTCGAAGCTGAGCGAGCAGTCGTGGGGCAGGAAGTCCCGGCACACGCGGAAGCGCTCCATGTCCGCGGCCGGATCGGCGTCCAGCACGGTCGGCCCCCAGTCCATGCGGATCTTGTAGGCGCGGAAGCCCATCTCGTGGCCGCGCCGCACGTCGGCCAGCATCTCCTGCGGGGTCTTGCGGCTGCCGAGCCCCTGGCTCCAGTAGAGCGGCAGCGTGGTGCGCGCGGCGCCGCCCCACAGGTCGTACACCGGCCGGCCGAGCGTCTTGCCCAGCGCGTCCCAGCAGGCGATGTCGACGGCGGCGATCGCCTGGATGTGCGCTCCGGTGCGGCCATGGCGGTAGAACAGCCGATCCCAGAGGACGGCCGGCGCGTGCACGCTCATGCCCACCACGTCCGGCGCCAGCAGGTCGCGGACGACCGCGACGCCGACGCTCGGGTGGGCGCGGAAGGCGCCCATGCCGATCACCCCGCCGCCGGTGTGCACGCGGATGAGGATCTCGCCCCCTTCGAGCGCGTCCACCTGGAGGCGCTGTATCGTGTCTGCTCCGTATGCCATCGCGCCGACTTTACAGCACGCCGCCGGTGAGGCGATAACCGGGGCGTGTCCGAACCTCATCACTCCCCTCGCCTGGTCGCCCTGGTCGACCCGCACAACCAGATCACCGCGGAGGCTCTGCGCGACGCGCTCGGCGGCATCCCGGCCGGTGTCGAGCTGCGCACCTTCGGCGACGCGCCGCCGGACGGGCTGCTGCCCGACATCGACGGGCTGATCAGCAACTCGTGGCTGCCTGAGCCGGAGCATGCGCCGCGCCTGCGCTGGGTGCAGACGCTCAACGCCGGGCACGAGAACCTGCCCGACACGTTGGTGTCGGCCCCCGGCGTGGAGGTCTGTCACGGCAGCGGTCCGGCCGCGGTGCCGATCGCGGAGTGGACGCTGGGCGCGATGCTCTTCTTCGCGCACCGGTTCCGGCGCATCCTGGCGCACGAGACGGCCCGCACCTGGCACCGCGACCGGGCGGCCGAGATGTCCGCGTCGGTCCTGCACGGAAGGACGGTCGGCATCCTGGGCTACGGGGCGATCGGCCGGCAGGTGGGACGGCTCTGCCACCTGCTCGGCATGCCGGTGGTGGCGACGCTCGGCCGCGCGGGCAAGCGGCAGCAACTCACCTACCGGACGCCCGGCACCGGCGATCCCGAGGGCGAGTTTCCGGCCCGCTGGGTCGGCTGGGATGCCCTCCCCGACGCGCTGGGCGAGATGGACTTCATCGTGCTGGCCCTGCGGCTGGACGGCCAGACGGATCGACTGGTCGACGCCGGATTCCTGCAGCGATGCATGCCGGACTCGGTGCTGATCAACATGGCCCGCGGCGGCCTGGTGGACGAAGCGGCGCTTGCCGCCGCCCTGTCCGCCGGCGACATCGGCGGCGCCGCGCTCGACGTGTTCGCGACGGAGCCGCTGCCGGCCGACGACCCGTTGCGCGACGCTCCGAACCTGCTGCTGTCTCCGCACTGCTCGCCCGAGTCGCCGTTTTTCCAGGCGGAGATCCGCAACATGGTCGCCGAGAATCTGCGCCGCTTCGGAGCGGGCGAGCCGCTGGTCAACGTCATCCGTCCCCGCGGGACGCCAACGTGATCGATTCCATCTCCACCGAGGTCATCTCCAGCACCTACGACGGCGGCCGTCTGTGGTTCCATCCGCGTGCCTGCGCGGTGCCGCGGCCCGACGGCACGCAGCTCGTTATGACCGGCCAAAGCATCTCCGGGTCGGACGTGTTCGGCCACGTCCACTGGATGACGTCCACGGACGGCGGCCGCTCCTGGAGCGATCCGGAGCCCATTCCCGAGCTCGGCCGCCGCGTGCGCGACGACGGAATCGAGGACGGCGTCTGCGACGCGGTGCCCGAGTACCACGCGCCCACCGGCACGGTGCTGCTGCTGGCGTTCAACGTCTACTACCGCGACGACCTGCTGACGATGGCAGACCGGGAGCGCCACGTCGTCTACTCGGTCCTGGACCCGGCGTCCGGCCGCTGGAGCGGGCGCAAGCGGATGCCGTGGGACGAGCCTGGAGCCTCCGCGATGTACACCAGCAACTGCTCGCAGCGGGTGACCCTGGACCACCGCGACGGGGAGCGAGCCGGCGACGTGATCGTGCCGCTGACCTTCGGCCCCCTGGGGCGCACTCACCGCGACGTGTGCACGGTGCGCTGTGCGTTCGACGGCGCCGAGCTGCGCGTGGCCGAACAGGGATCGCATCACGAGCTGCCGGTCCGGCGCGGCCTGCTGGAGCCGAGCGTCACGCGCATCGGCGATTCCTTCTTCCTCACCGTACGGGCCGAGGACGACCGCGGCTACGTGTCGAGCTCTGCCGACGGCCTGCACTGGCAGCCGCTGCGCCCGTGGTGCTGGGAAGACGGCGAGCCGCTGGTCATGTCGACTACCCAGCAGCGCTGGCTGCCGCACGGCGACCGCCTTTTCCTGGTCTACACGCGCCGGACGGAGGCAAATCGCAACGTGTTCCGCTGGCGCGCTCCGCTCTGGGTCGCGGAGGTGGACCGCGACCGGCTGTGCCTGCGGCGCGACACCGAGCGGGTCGTCCTGCCCTTGAAGGGCGACGGCGTGAACGACCCGGACGGCGTGCCGCGGATGGGCAACTTCCATACCACGGCCGTCTCTCCCCACGAATCGATCGTCACCGTCGGGGAGTGCCTGCCCGCCGCCGGCTACCAGGGCGAGACGTTGCTGGCCCGCGTGCGCTGGCGCCGCCCCAACCGGCTGTTCGTCTCGTAGTCCGATGGAAGGACGGCGCCTGGTGGCCACTGCCGGCCACGTCGAGATCGAATCGTTCGAAGTCACGGAGCCGGGCCCCGGCCAGGTGCTGGTGCGGGTCGCGCGGAGCCAGGTGAGCGCCGGGTCCGAGAAGAACGCCCTGCTCGCGGCGAGCAGCGAGCGGCAGCCGCTCGGCTATACGCTGGTCGGCATCGTGCAGTCATGTGGTCCCGGGGTGGACGCATACCGCGTGCACGACCGTGTGCTGGCGTTCGGCAACCACGGCAGCCACTGGCTCACCGGGCAGGAGGGGCTGTCCGAGCTGCGCGCATCGCTGCAGCCCATCGAGCACGACACGGCGGAGCTCAGCGACGAGCAGGCCACCTTCGCGGTGCTCGGCGACGTGGCGCTGCTCGGCATCCGGCGCGCCGAGCTGCAGATCGACGAATCGGTCGCCATCTTCGGCCAGGGCGTGGTCGGCCAGCTCACCACCGCGCTGTGCCGGATCTCGGGGGCCCACCCGATCATCGCCGTCGACCTTGACGCGCGCCGGCTGGAGCTGGCGCGCGCGAGCGGCGCCACGCACACCGTCGACGCCTCCGCGGACGATCCGATCGCGGCGATCCGCGACCTGACCGGCGGCGGCGCGCAATGCGTGTTCCACGCCGCCCGCGATCCGGCCGTGCTGGTCCCGGCCATGCAGGCCGCCGGCGACCGCGGCAAGGTCATCCTGGTCGGCAGCCCGCCGGGCACGGTCGAGCTGGGCCTGCAGGTCGAGCTGCTAAGGCGCGAGCTGGACATCCGCGGCGTCTACGGGCGCGGGCTGGAGGACAGCGCCCACCCGAAGTTCCCGTGGACCCGTCGCCGCAACCGCCGCGCGATCATGCGCCTGATCGCGCAGGGGACGCTGGTGGTGGATCCCCTCATCAGTCACGTCGCCAGTCCGGAGCAGGCGCCGCGGCTCTACCGGCAGGTGCTGGACGGCACCGCCGGCTGGATGAGCATCCTGTTCGACTGGGACTGAACCCATGCGCCGCAACCAGCCGCAGCCGCCGCACGCACGCGACATCGCCAGAGCATCGTGGGACCCCGGTCAGTACCTGAAGTTCTCCGACCACCGCCTGCGGCCGGCCGTGGACCTGATGGGACGGATCCCGCTGGCGGACCCCGTGCGCATCTACGACCTTGGCTGCGGGACCGGCAACGTCACCCGCATGCTTGCCGACCGCTGGCCGGCCGCCGACGTCGTCGGGATCGACCACTCGCCGCAGATGCTGGAGAAGGCGCGCGCCACTCCGTCGCGGGTGCGCTGGCAGCACGGCGACCTGGCGGACTGGCAGCCGGACGAGGTGCCATCGCTGCTCTACTCCAACGCGGTCATTCACTGGCTGCCTGACCACCGGTCGCTGATCACCCGCCTCTGGTCCCTGCTGCCCTCGGGCGGCTGCCTTGCGGTGCAGGCGCCGATGAGCTGGGACCTGCCATCCCACCGCCTGATGCGCGAGGCGCTTGCCCGCGGCGGCACGGAAGGCGCCCCCCTCGGCGACACCGACCTGCGGCGGGCGGTGGCGACCCCCGGGTTGCACGATCCCGACTTCTACTACGACCTGCTGGCCGCGGACGCCGCCCACCTCGATGTCTGGGCCACCGAGTACCTGCACGCCCTCACCGGCACGGACGCCGTTCTGGAGTGGGTCACCGCCACCAGCCTGCGCCCGATCCTGGCCGGCCTCGGCGATGCGGACCGGGCAACCTTCCTGGACCGATACCGAGAGCGGCTCGTGCGCGCATATCCCCCGCGCCCCGACGGCATCACCCTCTACCCCTTCCGACGCCTGTTCTTCGTCGCCGTGCGCGGCTGAAGTTCACGAAGATTGCTGCTTCCGCCTATTGACAGCACCGGACCTCGATGGCAGGGTCCTTGACTGGAGGGTACAATTATGCAGTATCTGCTGCGCAGAAACGCCGTCTCGAGTCTGGGCGTCGTCCTCTTGTTGCTCCTGGCAACCACTCTACCCCTGTTCGCGAGTGCTTCCACCGAAATGGCGGAAGAGGAGAAGCCCGTCATCCAGTTGATGGTCGGCCCCACGCGAATCCCCCTAGCCGCGGACACCTACATCATCCAGGACATCGGCAAGAGGATGAATGCCACTGTGGAACCGATCAATGGCGACAAGAAGATGCTGCAAACTCTGATTGCATCGCGCCAGGTTCCCGATCTGATGTATGGCAATGCGATCATGTCGAGGCTCGAGGCACTGGACTACGGACCACAAGGAGTGCTTTTTCCGCTCGATACGAAATTCGACATCATGCCAAACGTCAGTCGTTTGCGTACGGAGTACAAGGAGTGGGACGCGGCCATGACGGCGAATGATGGACATCAGTACGTCACGCCGTGGGTTTCGGAGTTCCCCTACTTCTTCTATGCACCTTTGATATCACCCAAGGTGAGCGACTACGGGATAGATCCGCGGACGGACATAGAGACCTTCGATGACCTCTATGAGATATTCAAGATGTTCAAGAACGACAATCCCGACAGCTATCCCTGGGTGACGCGCAGGGGTCTGCGCTCGCATCTCTATATTTTCGGCACCGACCGATCCTTCTACCTGAATCGTTTTGAAGACAGGTACGTATTCGGACCCATGGAGGAAACCTACCGTCTCATGGTGGAATTCATGGCGAAGAACTATGCCGAAGGCCTCATGCATCCTGATTGGTTCACCATGAGCGAGGACCCGTGGCGCGAGAATATGGCAGCGGGCAAGTCCATCTTCACCGTGGATCAATTCAGGCAGAAGACATCGCTGGGCGGGACTCCTGAAGATGAGTCCAGTTGGTGGATTTCGTTTATCGTTCCGAAATTCCATGGCACCCGCTACTACACCACCGATGACTATACCCACGTCAATGAGAGCATTTGGAAACTCAGCGCCGACACCGAGCATGTTGACAGAATTCTGCCGTTTGTAGATTGGCAGTACACCGAAGAGGGTTCTGTTTGGACCATGTTCGGGAACATCGGAGAGACGGCTGAACGAACGGACGACGGAGTGCGGTACCTCGATATCCCGGAAGGGAGCGACGCGGGCACCTGGGCACAGGAACAGGGCATGGTCGTTTTCCGGGGCGCACTCCAGACCAGGGCCGTCTTCTTCAACCGGGCGAGGATAAAGCAAGCCGGAGGGAACTTGCTCGCCCTGGACTTGTGGGAGGCGGACATCGACTATGTGGAGGGCAGCGGTACGGTCAGATTGGCCCATCCGATTCTCACGTTCGCCGACGATGAGTTCGACAGTATCAAGCAGCTGCAGACGGATATCGAGACCTATGCGAGTGAGAACGTCATCCAGTTCGTCACGGGGCGACGGCCCCTCAGCGAATGGAATGACTATGTGAACGAACTGAAGAAGCTGGGTGTCGAAGAGGTACTCGAGATCTATACCGCCGCCTACGACCGCTATGCGAAACTAGTCCAATAGAGGCATCGCATCACTCCAGGGGTGTCCGATCCTGTGATCGGGCACCCCTGTCACGTTAAGAAGGCGTACGGGTTGCGGATTTCGGAACCGCGATACGCAAGACCGACCACCTCACAACACAGTGTTCTGCGGCTGACACCAAACTGGCCGAGGGAACAGGAGGACCCAGGAATTGAACGAGTTTCTATGTGAGAATTTCCTGTCGTCTGGCGACCCGAATGAATCCGGGTATGTTCAATCGAAGAACTTCCTGCGTCAGTGGTACGTTCATGGACCGTTCCCCATGGCTCCTGGAACGCGAGCCGCCGCGGAGTCCGGTGACTGGGACATCGTTCTGAATGAGGAAGCCGTCCCGGACGAGGCGAACCTGAAGCCGGACGTCAAGCCGGTGTCCGATCCCCGCGATATGGTCAGGAACGGCGCATGGATGCGGTGGGAAACCTATTGTCTCGGGACCCACTGGCGCTACCCCGAGAGGATCGTGCCGTGCGCGCTCCTGCACGAATGGTACCTGCCGCGGCACCCGGACTATCCCAAGGCGGTCTTGCCTCCGGGTTACGCTCACCTGCCCATCGAAGCATACACACGGAATGACACGCTCATGCCGTACTGGGTGAATCTGGACCCATCGCAAACCGAAGACGGCAACCCCCGCGAGCCGCATTGCCCGCGGTGCGACGAAAAGGTGGAGATGGAAGCGAAGAGCTGCCCCCGTTGCGGCCAGCGCATGGGCGGATACGCGGGATACAGTGCGATAGGCTGGCCACGGAAGGACTCATGGCAGCCTGCTCTGCCGGACGACTACTCGTTCTACTTCATCGCCGCATACGTACATGCACCTGGCGAGATGCGCCAGATGACAGTGAGGGCGAGTTGCGAGGGCCGCTACAAGCTCTTCCTGAACGGCCGGGAGGTCGGCGTGTATGCCGGTCCACATCGGTATCCTCAATGGGATTTGGACGAATATGCCGTCGGACTGAAGGAAGGTTGGAACCTGCTGCTCGTCAAGCTGGCCCATGACACAATCAGCGATGATCGCCGGTTCTACCATTCACGGAAAGAGGTGCGGAGCGCGTTCCTGGCACGGATGGTCATGCCCGACAACCGACCGGTGACCGTACGGAACTACGCGAAGCGCAACTTCGCGCCCGAGCGGCAGCTTCGCATCACCGTTTCCGAGCCGATTCCCATCGGCACAGGATCGACCGCTCGCCTGCGGCGTTTCCCCGACGGGACCCTTGTCTGCTCCGAATTCCGAAGCACGGACAATGGCAACACCTGGACGCCTTGTCCAAACCTTCAGGGGAGTGCAGGCGGATCGTGGGAGTCATCCACACCGGCTGACCCGTCGACCTGGTCCGAAGAGCAGGATCCAGCCACACTGGTGATGGCCACCAACTGCCGGGAGATCCGGCCCGGTCTCTACAGCGGGCGGCTTTGCCGGAGCCTGGATGGCTGGCAGTCCCGGGAGGCTCTGGATGTCACCGTACACCTGGAAGACGGCACGAACCTGGTGGACGAGGGAAACCAGGAGATCGGCCCTGGCAGCATCAGGGGGCTCAACATCGTCGGACTACCCGACGGCACCCTCGTCGTGCCGATGTACGGCAGCTTGAAGCAGGACGTCGTATGGTTCGACTATCGAATGTTCGGAGGCTATTTGAAGTATCCCCAGCAATGGCCCAGGCAGTTCAAGTACCGCTCCTGGCTGCTGCGGAGCGAAGATGGAGGGCTCAACTGGCATTACTATAGCACGATAGCCGCACTTCCCGAGCTCGGCGACGAGGGTTTCTGCGAACCGAGCGTAGCGAGTCTGCATGACGGCTCGCTCATAGCCCTGCTGCGCAACGGAGGCAGCGATGACGGGCCCCTGTGGGTGTGCCGCTCCTGGGACGACGGCCGCACATGGTCGTACCCGGTGCGCACGACGCCCACCGGCAATGCCCCCCAAATCCGTCAGATGCCCAACGGGGTATTGGCATGTTCCTACGGTCGCCCCAATAACCGTATCAGTTTCGATCTTACCGGTTCCGGTCTGGCCTGGTCGCATACGGTCGTCGCGGCCAATTGCTACGGCAACAATCACATCGAGTTTGCCGTTACGGGTTCGGATACGTTGTACTGCGCCTACGCGGATGATGAGTTCGATGCTCAGGGCAACAGGATGCCCCGCAAGGTTCGACAGAAATACGGCCGGCGCATCACAGCAGAGAGGCTTTGACATTACTTGACGCGCGCAGCAGGTATCCGGAATCGCGGACATTCACGATGGAAAAACAGGAACTCACCCTAGGCGGTCTGCGCGTCATCCTGAGCACGCCGCGCGTCGTCGCTGAGACGTCCAGAGGCCGTTGCTGGTACCCGGACTTGCTGAAGTTCTCGACCGGCGAGCTCATGCTGAACCACAGTCTGAATGCGGACCGTCACGATAACGAGCACAATTCACAGGCCGTCTACCTGTCCATTGACGAAGGCCGCACGTTCGACTTCGCGTACGACGTGAACGGGTTTCACAACGGCGGCGGCGAGCCGAGAATCAGCCTGCCCGACGGTCGCATCGTCGGTGCCTCATCCTTCCTGAGACCAGGCCGGTCGCCACATGGGCAGAGCTTCCTCGCACACCACTGGTGCTACGACCGAGGCGGGAGGCGGTACGCGGTCGAGCCCTGGAGCGTAGTCGTGGAGGGATTCCCCAGAGAGGTTGATCGCTGGAGACTCCCGAGCCGGACATCGTGGACCACGATCAACTGGTTCAGCGACATCCTGATCGTCGACGGCGGTGTGTGGCTGACCTTGATGAGTCTCAAATACTGTGGCGACGAACGGTGGAGCGTCGCGGCCGTGGTTTCCCGGGATGAGGGCCATCACTGGCAGTATCTGTCTACCGTCGCAGTCCCGGACGATGCGCCCCACGGTCTGGAGGGTTTTGGCGAGCCCTGTCTCGTCAAACTTCCAAACGGCGACCTGATGAGCGTCATGCGGGTTGGGCAACACCACAAGCAGCCGGACCAGTGGCTCACCCGCACCTACAGTAGTGACGGTGGTCGAAGCTGGACCGCAATCGACTCCCTTCCCGCGTGGAGCGTGGCGCCGCAGATCTGTCGACTGCACAACGACCTGCTCGTGCTCTCCACAGGGAGACCGGGTATCTTTCTCTGGCTCTCGACTGATCAGAGAGCCGCCGAGTGGCAACCCATCGACGTATTGGACTGGCACAACACGGCGCTGGAACGACCACTGCATATCGAACGGGATCGGATTGTGGGGCCTGAGCCGGCGAGCGCCAAGGGCCAGACAACCTCCTATACCGCGGTCGTCGAGATTTCACCGAATCGATTCTACTTGGTGTACGATCGCACACCCTACGGCTGGAAGCCGGTGCCGGCGGACTCCGGTGGGCGCAGCCAGATATTTCTCCTCGAAGCGGAGGTGCAGCGCAGCATCACAGGGTGAAGCGTGACCCTGCCCGTTCTCAATCTTTGACTGACCCTACCAGGACTCCTTTTACGAAGTACTTCTGGATAAACGGATAGACCACAATGATAGGCCATATGGTCAGAATGATAGCCGCAAACTTGAAGGACTTGAAGAAGCCGGGACCCACCCATCCTTCGAGAGAGACATCCCGCAAAGGACCCGACCGCAGAATGCTCTGGAAAGACCCGGTGTATCTGCCCACCCGTCCTTCCAGGAGGATCCTCTGCAGTATCAGCGGCAACGGAAACTTCGTGGCGTCGGTCAAGTAGATCAGTGGGCCCGCGTAGTTGTTCCAGCTCTCCACGGCGGCAAACAGCCCGATCGTCGCCAGAATGGGTTTGATGAGAGGAAGGACAATACGCAGATAAACATACAGATCTCCCGCACCGTCCATGTAGGCTGCTTCTCTCAGATCCGAGCCTATCGTCGATCTGATGTTCGCTCTCATAATGAAGATATACCATGCGCTGAAGCACGGGGGGAGGACGATCGCCCACCTGGAATTGTAGAGCCCGATTCCTATCATGACCAGGAAGCTCGGGATCATATTGGTCGGAACGAACATGGTCAGCACGATGAAGACGAGTATGACCTTTCTGAACGGCAGCGACTGACGCTCGAGGGCAAAGGCAGCCGCGCTGGTGACAAGTAGGGTGAGGATGACGGTGAGGACCGCGTACAGAACGCTGTTGACGTAAGCGATTCCGATATTGGTGGCCATCAAGAGGATACGGTACGAGTTCAGATGGAGCTCGCCTTTCGGAAAGAGCTTCACGGCATTCAGCGTGATCTCCGCGTATCCGCTTATCGACACCGAGAATATGTAGACGAACGGAAATATGAAAGAAACGATGAGAAGAAGAAAGAGGAGGTGATTGGCAACGTCAAAGGCCATCGAGCCCGGGTTGTGCCTGTATCTCATCCTCGATCACCTACCACAAACTGTTCTCGCTCACCGTCCGGCTTATGTAATTGGTCGCGATTACGAGCGCCAACGCCAGCACCGCATTGAACAGCCCGACGGCAGCCGCGAAAGAGTAGTCCAATCCGAGGATGCCTCTCCTGTAGACATAGGTGGAAAACACGTCAGCCACGCTGTAGATTCCCGGGTTGGACATGAGAAAGGCCTTTTCGAAACCCACATTGATGACCTGACCGACATTCAGAATGAGCAGGATGGTTATCGTCGGCGCCAGGCCGGGAAGCGTGACATGGATGGCCCGTTGCACCCGGTTCGCCCCATCCAGATAGGAGGCCTCGTACAGCTCCGGATTGATGCTCGCCAGGGAGGCAAGGAAAACGATGGAGCCCCAGCCCATGCTCTGCCACACTCCGGAAACGACATAGAGCGGTCTGAACCACTGCGGATCGTTGACAAAGTCCACGGCCCCGATCCCGAGAGCCGCCAAGATGCGATTCACATATCCGTCGTGGCCGAAGAAGCTATAGAGCATGCCGACGATGATTACGACAGACACGAAGTGCGGCAAGTATGTAATGCTCTGGGCGACAGTCTTGAAAGGGCGGTTGTGGATCTCATTCAGCAGTAGAGCGAGCAGAATGGGAGCGGGAAAACCGAATACGAGACTATAGAGTCCGAGAAGAAACGTGTTTTTCAGAAGCCGAAAAAAGAACGGGCTCTCCATGAACTGGATGAACCACTTGATACCCACCCACTCGCTTCCGAAGAAACCGTCTACGATGCTGTATCGCGTAAAGGGTATGGTAATCGCTCCGATGCTCGGAACGTACTTGAAGATCAGCA
This sequence comes from Spirochaetia bacterium, assembly GCA_963662775.1. Classification (GTDB taxonomy): domain Bacteria; phylum Spirochaetota; class Spirochaetia; order SZUA-6; family Bin103; genus CATQHW01. Next base: position 4,578,842 of record OY759747.1, on the reverse strand, counting down.
AACCAAGGATGGCAGGAAGAAGCAGCACATAGAGGGCGGCGTGCTTTCTCAGTTGTGTAATCAGCGACACATTGCGGAGGAGAGCCTCTTTCTTCCGAGCCTTCAGCTCTGTAGAGGGTTGCATAACACTCCAATCAAGCAGCGTACCGCCCGTTCCCGAGACTGTCAAATGAGTGGAATGCCCGCCATGCCCGCCGCGGCCCGACCTCTTTCGTCGACGTTGAGGAGGTAGCCATGGGCGCCCTGGGACCGGCCGAGGCGACGACGGCTACACGGACGGGCTGTACCACCTGGAAGTCACGTCCGACCACGTCCGGTCCCATAGCGCGATCATCGTCTGCCGACCGTGGCTGCGGCGCTCGACGTCTACGAGGTCGAGCCGCTGCCGCCCGGCGACCCGCTTCTGTCGCTTCCCCACGTGTTCCTGACCCCGCGCTGTATCCCGACCACCCCGCAGTCAGGCAGGCTCACCTCGGGTGGTCCTGATCGGTTCCAGGCCGTTGAGCAGGGTACTACCGAGTACTACCCTGGTTCCGGCAGGTTTCTCATGGCGGTGAAGTCCTCGATCTCACTTACCGACCAACGACTTCGAGCTGATATTCGACCATCTCCTGCGGAGCTACCTCGACTTCGGCGAAAGCCTGGAGAGCGCGCTCGACCACGCGGAAGCGCGAGTCCTGGAAGTCCGTGCCGCCGCGGAGCGCATCTTGACCGCCCCTCACCCCGGCGAACGCCATGACGACATCCTGCCACGATCACGGCATCTGAGCATCGGCCGGGCGATCTACTGGTTCGAGGTCAACGAGACGCTACGACGGTCCGAGCGGCGGCATGCCGGGGTGCGAGCCTCCCGCGTTCTTGGCGAGGTTGCCGCCGTCGAAGGGGACGAGCGCGCCGGTCATGAACGACGACGCGTCCGAGGCGAGCAGGATCGCCAGGCCCTTGATCTCCTCCGGCTGGCCCAGCCGGCCGATGGGCAGGCCGCGCAGGAAGTTGCTGCGCAGGACGGGGTCGGCCTCCATCCGGTCCCGCAGGCCCTGGTTCTCCACCTGCGCGCAGACGATGGCGTTCACGCGCACGCCCAGCGGCGCCCACTCGGAGCTCAGCTCGCGCGTCATCTGCGCCACCGCGCCCATCGCCATGCTGTAGGGGATGTGGTGCCGGCCGAGCGCGGTGAAGCCGGCGATGGAGACGATGTTGATGATGCTGCCCGTGCCGGCCGCGATCATGCGCCGGCCGGCATGCTGGGTGCAGTGGAAGCGCCCGATCAGGAGATTCTGCAGGGACTCCTGAATCTCCGCGGGCGTGAGCTCCGCGGGGTCCCCGTGGCCGCCCTCCCCGGCCACGTTGCCCAGGATGTCGATGCGGCCGAACTCCCGGTCCAGCGTGGCGTAGAGCGCGTCGATCTGCTCCGGGTCCGAGACGTCGCACACCACCGGAACGGCCTTCCGGCCCAGCGCCTCGATCGTCGCCGCCGTGCCCTCCATGCCCGCCGCGTCGATGTCGGCGAGCAGCAGATCGGCTCCGTACTCGGCGAACCCGATCGACATCGCACGGCCCATCCCGCGGGCCGCGCCGGACACCACGGCGACGCGGTCGGTCAGGTCGAACAGATTGCCAGCCATGTCATGCCTCCTTCAGGCGCTCACGCCGATGACCACGTTCGGGAGCTTCTCACCCCGGATCGCGCGGCGACGGTGTTGGCCACGCCGATGCTGTAGCGGACGATGATCGTACACTTTTACATACATTCGGTCACGACCGTAGACTACGAGCGGCGCCCATCGGTGCGTCAAGAGGGAGCGATGACCGTAACGTCCGGAAAGTAGGTGCGATATCGGGAGGCGTCGCGGGTAACGATCGCGTGGCCCTCTGCGGCCGCATGAGCGCCGATGTAGAAGTCGGGAAGCGGCGACCTGCGCGTTCCGCCGCGGCGCCGGTACTCGAGAAAGGCACGTCCAGCCATGAACGCGGCGCTGTACGGCAACGGCAGGCGCACCAGGGTTGCCGGCAGGGCGGCTTCCAGTTGCGACTGATCGCGGTACTCGATCGCGACCTCGGCAAAGATCAGCGGGTTTATGGCCAATTGCATGGTATTGCCGAGCCGAGTCAGTTGCTCGGAAGACCACTCCTGCCATACCGGGTCGCCGGTCAGCACGTCGATGAGAACGTTGCTGTCAACCAGGACCATCGTACGTGTCGGCATCGCCGCGGGTCAGTGCCATGACTTCGTCCGTCGAGAGTGCGTCGGGGGGCCGATGCCGGCGCAGGTGCTCGACGAGTGCCTGCCCCCGACCCGGAAACGAGCGCGCGGGGATGATCCTCACACCCTCGCCGTCCAGCAGAAACTCCACCTCGGTATAGGGGTACAGGCCACACCGGTCGCGCATTTCCTTCGGGATCGTCACCTGTCCCTTGCTGGTGATACGCATGGTAGGAATCTTACCGTTGACGCTTACTTCCCTCATAGGGTGCAACGTCGCTCTTTCGCCGGCCTCGGCATCCTGCTATAAGGAACCCGTCCTCACGGCTGCCCGCCGTGGCGAACACCAACCACGCATGGCAAACGGAGGTGGTGCGGACGTGAAGGCACAATCGGCGACGACGAGGACACGCGCGGCGGGCGGGAAGCCGGCCCGGGGGCTGCTGCTCGGCTGCTACCGGGCCATGGTCACGATCAGGAAGTGCGAGGAGCGGCTGGTCCGGTCGTTCCAGGCCGGCCTGATCTACGGCGGCTGCCACACCTACATCGGCGAGGAGGCGGTCGCGACCGGCGTCAGCGTCGACCTGCGCGACGACGACCTGGTCTTCGGCACCCACCGCGGGCACGGCCACGCGCTGGCCAAGGGGCTGGCCCCGGTCGAGCTGTTCGCGGAGCTGTACGGCCTGGCCGGCGGCGCCTCGGGCGGACGCGGCGGCAGCATGCACCTGTTCAAGCCGGAGATCGGGCTGATGGGCACCAGCGGCATCGTCGGCCCGAGCATCCTGCTGGCCGCCGGCGCCGCCTACACCTTCAAGCTGACCGGCAGCGACCGGGTCAGCGTGGCCTACTTCGGCGACGGCGCGGTCAACAACGGCGCCTTCCACGAGGGGTGCAACATGGCGACCGTGTGGGAGCTGCCCGTGCTGTTCGTGTGCGAGAACAACCTGTACGCGACCGAGGTGCCGTTCGCGACGGTGACCAGGGAGCAGAGCGTCGCCAGGAAGGCCCAGGCCTACGCGCTGCCGCACGCCGTGGTCGACGGCAACGACGTGCGCGCGGTCTACCGCGAAGCCGGTGAGGCGATCGCGCGGGCACGGGACGGCGGCGGGCCGACCCTGCTGGAGTGCCGGACCTACCGGCAGCGGGCGCACGCCGAGGGGATGCGGGACTCCGGCTACCGGACCCGCGAGGAAGTCGAGGAGTGGATGGCCGGCGACCCGATCCTGGCGCTACGGACCTCCCTGACCGATGACGGGACCGCCTCCGCCGAGGAGCTGGACGCGCTGGAGGCCGAGGTCGCCGCGGCGGTCGACTCGGCCAACGAGGCGGCGCTCGCCAGCGGCGAACCCGATCCGGCAACCGTGCTCGACCATGTCCTCGGCGGCCAGGTCCTCGACGGCCGGATCTCCGGCACGAGGTAGGAGCGCGGCATGGCACAGACCAACTACGTCGAGGCCGCGCGCGCGGCGCTGACACAGGAGATGGAGCGTAACGAGACCATCTTCGTGGTCGGCGAGGGAATCGGCGAGCGCGGCGGCAACTTCAACACCACCGCCGGCCTGTATGACCGCCACGGCCCGGAGCGGCTGCGCGACACGCCGATCTGCGAGCGCGGGTTCTCCACCATGTGCGTGGGCGCGGCCATCGCCGGCGCGCGCCCCGTGGTCGACTTCATGTTCATGGACTTCGCGCTGGACGCGTTCGGTGACCTGATCAACCAGGCGTCGCGCATGCGCTGGATGAGCTCCGGGCGCATCAGCGTGCCGATGGTGATCCGCGCCTGCATCGGGCTCTACAAGTCCGGGTCGTCGCACCACTCGGGCAGCTTCTACTCGTTCCTGGTTCATCAGCCGGGCTTCGTCGTGGCGCTGCCTTCCGGTCCGCGGACCGCGAAGGGCCTGCTGACCACGGCGCTGCGCTCGCACGATCCGGTCGCGTTCCTGGAGCACCGGGCGCTGCTCGTGCTGAAGGAGGACGTGCCGGACGGCGACTTCGCCATCCCGTTCGGCCGGGCCGAGGTGGTCCGGGAGGGCAGCGAGATCACGATCGTGGCCATCTCGGGGATGGTGCCGAAGTCGGTCGAGGCCGCCGCGATCCTGGAGCGGCAGGGCGTCTCGGTGGAGGTGGTCGACCCGCGCACCGTGGCGCCGCTCGATCTCGACACCATCAAGGAGTCTGTGCACAAGACGGGCCGGCTGCTGGTGGTGGAGGAGGACTACGCGCCGTGCAGCGTGGCCGCCGACATCGCCGCGCGGGTCGGCGACGAGGCATTCGACGATCTGGACGCGCCGATCAAGCGCTTGCATTGCGGCTTCGCGCCGGCGCCCTACAGCCCGGTTCTAGAGAACGAGCTCACCATCGGCACGGACGCCATCGTGCAGGCGGTCCTGGACCTGCAGGACGAGTAAGAGGAAGCGATGGCGGTCGAGGTGATGGTCCCACGGCTCGGCTGGTCGATGGAGTCGGGCGTCTTCGGGGAGTGGCTGAAACAGGACGGCGAAGCCGTCGCCGCCGGTGAGCCCGTCTTCACGATCGAGGGGGAAAAGGCCACCGAGGAGGTGGAATCCCTGGACGCCGGCCTCCTGCACATACGGCCGGGAGTCGCCGAGACCGGCGTGGAGCTGACCGTCGGCACCGTTATCGGCTGGCTCCTCGCCGAGGGCGAAGAGGCTCCCGAGGCTCCCCCCGATCCGGGCGCTTTGGCGGGCGCCAAGGCGGTCGACGGTTCGGCGCCGAAACCGGAAGCGGATCCCGGCGCGGCGCCGCCGGCAGAGGAGCCGCCCGCCGCCGTTGCCCTGGTGGCGGAGACCGTGTCCCGCGGCGAACGGGCGGACGGACGGCCTGCCTCGAGCCCCCGGGCCAGACGGGCCGCCCGCGAGCTGGGCGTCGACTGGCGGCTGGCCTCCGGCTCCGGCAAGGGAGGCCGCATCCGCGAGCGCGACATCCGCGTGCTCTCGGCACGCCGGGGCGATGGCTTCGCGCCGGCAGCCACCGCTCCGCTGCCCGACCTGGGCGCTTGGGGTCCGGTGGAGATGGTGCCGCTGACCGCCGCGCGACGGCTGGCCGCCGAGCGCCTGGACGCCGTGGCGCAGACCGTGCCGATGGCCACGCAGCTCGGGACGGCCGACGTCACCCGCCTGGAGGCGCTGCGCGAGCGCTACGAATCCCGTGCGCAGGCGGCCGGCGGCACGCTGACCATGGCGGCCATGCTCGCCAAGGTGACCGCCTCCGCGCTGAAGGTGTTCCCTCAGTGCAACGCCAGCGTGGACTTGGCCGCCGGCCGGCTGGTCCGCCGGGGCTGCTGCCACGTCGGCATCGCGGTGGACAGCGAGCACGGGACGTCGTTTCCGGTCGTCCGGGACGCCGACCGCAAGAACATGCTGCAGATCTCGGTGGAGATGGCCGACCTGGCCGCGCGGGCGCGCGCCGGTACGCTGGACGGCACGGAGACGCAGGGCGGCTGCCTGTCGGTCTACGAGCCTGGCGGCACCACCGGCGCCGGCATGGGTCACTTCACGCCGCCGGTCAACGCGCCGGAACCGGCCATCCTGGGCGTGTCCCCGACGCAGCGTGAGCCGGTGCTGGACGAGACCTCCGGCTCCGTCGTGCACCGGCTGCGGATGCCGCTCGCCCTGACCTACGACTGCCGAGTGCTCGACGGCACCGACGGGATGCGGTTCCTCCGCTGGATCATCGACGCCGTGGAGGAGCCGCTGCTGCTGTCGCTGGAAGGTTGAACGACCGCGTCGGCCACTCCGGCGAGTTGCCAGAACTCCGTGAGTGTTTTCAGATTGACCCGAAAACACTCATGAGTATATTCTGGCATACCTGAAAACACTCATGTTCGCGCCGGCGCCGGGATGACGGACCGATACCTCGCCGAGCCCGTGGCCTCGGATCTTGCCGACCGCATGGTGTTCGTCGGCGGTCCGCGCCAGGTCGGCAAGACCATCTTCGCCCTGTCGCTGCTGCCGCGCGGGAGCGACGAGTCCTCGCCGGCGTACCTGAACTGGGACTACCTCGCCGACCGGGAGGCGATCCTGGCCGCCCGGCTCCCACCACGCCAGCGCCTGCTCATCTTCGACGAGCTGCACAAGTACGCAGGGTGGCGCGGGCTGATCAAGGGGCTCTACGACAAGCACCGGTCATCCCTCTCCTTCCTGGTGACCGGCTCCGCCCGCCTGGACTACTACCGCAAGGGCGGCGACTCGCTGCAGGGCCGGTACCACTACTACCGCCTGCATCCTTTTTCGCTGGCGGAGTGCGGCCGCCGTCCGGACTCGCAGTCGATCGCCCACCTGCTCCGGTTCGGGGGCTTCCCCGAGCCGTTCCTGCGCGGCGAGGAGCGGTTCCACCGCCGCTGGCTGCGCGAGCACTCGGAGCGGGTGGTCCACGAAGATCTGCGTGACCTGGAGCAGGTCCGGGAGGTGACGCGGCTGGACCTGCTGCTCGCCCATCTGCCGTCCTGCGTCGGATCGCCGCTGTCGGTCAACCGTCTCCGCAAGCTCCTGCAGGCATCGCACGAGAGCGTCGAGCGCTGGATCGGCGCGTTCGAACGGCTCTACCTGTGCTACCGGCTCGCACCGTTCGGGTCAACCAGTATCCGGGCCGTCCGCAAGGAGCGAAAGCTCTACTTCTGGGACTGGTCGCGCGTGGACGATCCCGGACCCCGCTTCGAGAACCTGGTGGCCGGACATCTGCTGAAGTACTGCCACCTGGTCGAGGACACGGAAGGATACGAGATGGAACTGCGCTTCGTGCGCGACACCGACGGGCGCGAGATCGATTTCGTCGTGCTCCGCGACAGCCACCCCGAGTTCGCCGTCGAGTGCAAGAGCGGAGACCGCAACGCCGCACCCGCATGTCGCTATTTCCGCCAGCGGACCGAGATTTCCCGGTTCTACCAGGTGCACCTGGGCACCGCCGACTTCGGCGACGCCGACACCGACACGCGTGTGCTTCCGTTCTGGACCTTCTGCGGTGAGCTGGCCCTGCCGTAAAACGCCGGGATGAGCCCGCGGCGTCACGGACCGGCTGGAAGGAGGCTCGTCTCCAGGACGTAGGCGACGGTGTCGCCGGCGATCACGCGCGGGCGGGTGCGCAGCAGCAGCACCCGGCCGGCCTTCGTCGAGCGCACCTCGGCGGCCACGCGGCCGTCCGCGCGGCGCACCACGCCCAGGCGGTCGCCGGCGGCCACCCGGTCCCAGACGGCGACGTCGGGCAGGAACAGCCCGGAGGTGGGCGCGTGGGCATCCATGCCCATGTCCCCCGAGCCGGCGCGGTCGTCTTCGACCAGGAACGGCGGCGGTCCGCTCGGGTAGTCCCCGGCCGCGATCCCCTGGTAGGCAAGCAGGTTGCGCAGCCCCTGCAGGGCCGCCGCGCAGCTCTCCGGCCGGCCGCGCCCCTCGCCTTCCAACTCCACGTAGATCGCCGGCACCTCCGTGTCCCCGGCCGCGGTCAGGCTGCGGCCCGGCAGGACGACCGTCCCCCACACCAGGTCCAGTCCGAAGGCGATCGCGGCCTCGCGCTGGGTGGCACCGAGCTCCGGCCGGATCTGGTAGCCGGCGAACTGCTTGATCCGGGCATCGTTGCCGGCCGAGTGCAGGTCCGCGTACAGGTCCGCGCAGGGGATCACGTACTCGGCCATCGCGTGCGCGATGCGCTCGGTCGGCGAACCGTCAGCGCTGCCGGGAAAGACGCGCGCCAGGTCCTTGTGGTCGTGGCTGCCGGTGCGCGTGCCGGCCGTGAACGCCGGGCCGTTCACGACCGGGATGCCCACGAAGGTGCCGGACATCCGCTCCGGCCGCAGCTCCGTGTACAGGTCCTGGATCGCCAGCGCCCCCTCGTACTCGTCGCCGTGGATGACGCCGGTGGCCAGCAGCGTCCTGCCGGGCTCGACGCCGCGCACGACCAGCGCCGGGAACGCCAGCGGCTGGCCGTCCGGCAGGTGGTCGACGACCAGGCTGGTGCGGCTCTTGCCACCGCGCGGCGTCTCTCCCGGGTCGAATTCGGCGGCGCACGCGGTCGCCGTCATCTCCTCCATCGCATCGATCCCCGGCTCAGTGCGGGATGCCGAGCTGGTGCATGCGGCGGTGAAGGGCCTCACGCGCCTGGTGGAACGGCCGCTCCAGGTAGGCCAGGTGGTCGGGCTCACCGTGGTGGAAGGTGGTCTCCGCGTCGGGCCGCAGCGGGGCGGTGTGGCGCACGTAGTTCAGGCAGCCGTCGATGAGGGTGAGCATGTACTCGGCGGCGTCGCGGTCGAACATCCACCAGTCGCCGCCGACGGCGACGTAGACCGGCGAGGTGTGGGCGAAGATGCCGCGCTGCCAGCCGTCGTGGTGGTCGACCTGGCCGTAGCCCGGCCCGCCGACGCGGGCCGTCAGCCAGCTATGGCCGTCGACGCGCACCTTCTCGCGCAGCTCGAGCCGCCTGCGCCCGGCGCCGGGCGCCGCGGCGTCGGCCTGCGCCACCACCCTGCCTTCCTGCACGATCTGCAGCGTGTGGATGGGCAGGATGCTCTCCGCCCAGGCGTGCACCTCCACGGTGCCCGAGGACGACAGCTTCAGCGTGTCGCCGATTTCGGCGCCGTCGACGGTGATGCCGATCAGCGGGCCGCCGCTCAGGAACGTGCGGCCCTCCTTCACGGTGTCGCACCAGGCGCGGTAGGTGAACTCCTGCTGGTCGCCCACCCGCGCGTAGGTCCGGTACAGGCCGATCGGCACGTCGCTGGACATCTTGTCGGTGCCGCCGACCAGGGGCAGCCGGTAGCCGCAGTTGAGGTAGCGGTAGTACTCCAGGTGGTTGAACTCGCCCTGGCGCAGCATCTCCACGCCGTCGGCGCGGCCGGTGGCGATGAGCGCGGCGGGCTCGCCGTTCGGATTGGGCAGGTGCGGGATGATGACGTGGCCGCCCTGCGCGTGGGTCTGGTCGGCCCAGTCGCTCATGGTGACGTCCAGGCTGCCGCCCGGCTCCGCCTCGCCCGGGCCGTCCGAGCACCACGGCATCACCGGCTCCGTGAGGCCCCAGAGGATCAGGTGGCCCAGGAAGTGCTGCCGGTTCTCCTGGCTGACGTAGACGATGTTGTTGCCCTGCTGGTGGACGCTCGCGCCACCGGTGAACTCCTCGGTGTTGGTGAACAGGCTCCCCCACTGCGACTGCAGCAGGTTGACCACGTTCAGGTCCTCGCCCTGCGACTCGGTATGGCTGCCCTGCGCGGACAGGAAGTGGACGTGCGAGTCGCCGGAGTACCAGCCCTGCGCGTTCATGTCCGTCCAGCGCTTGAGCCGTAGCGTCAGCTCTCGCTGGCCCGGCTCGATGCGGACGCGCGTGCGCAGCGGCTCGTACTCGAAGCCGCGCGCCACGTCGACGATCACGTCACCGCGCGGCAGCCATCCCTGACAGCGGCCGTCGATGTAGGCGTAGGTGGCCTGGCCCATGCGCACGTCACCGCCCACGTCGATGTGCCAGCTTCCGTTGTTGGAGTTGACCTGGTTGTGGTGGCCGTGCGGCTGGAAGGGAACCCCGGCCGGCGAGCGGAAGTGCACCCGGCACGGCACCGGCTTGCCGGTGCCCTCGTCGAGCACGGTCACGTGCACCCAGTTGCGGCCGCCGTCCAGCAGCTCGACCCGCACACGGCCGTCCTCGGCGCTGCCGCGCTCCTGCACGTCGCCCCAGCGCACCTTGCCGAGGGAGCTGCCGCCCTGGGTGACGTCGACGGTGGCCGACGGCGTGGCCGCGATCTCCGTGTACGCGGGACTGGAGGCCGGGTTCTGCTCCTCTCCCCAGCCGGCGCGGCCGTCGGCGACGAACGCGTCGGCGTCCGCCTCGGGCAGCGCGTGCGCGTAGGTGGCGATACCGCGGTCGACGGTCACGTCCAGGTCGAACGGCCGCCGGGCCGCCTCCGGGTCGGTCAGCGTGACCTTGACGTCGCGCCGCCCCTGGCGCGTGAAGGGGTGCTCGTCGACGTGACCTGTCGTGACGCCGGCGATGATGAACGCCGGCCCGCCGGCAGCGGGCTCGATGACGAGTTCCTCGACGACCCGTTCGGGATCGGGGTTGCGCCATGCCCACAGGAAGTAGGTGGCCGGCCCGCGCGATGCCTCGGTCTGGCGGCGGCCGGCCTCCTCCCATGGCCCCTCGTAGCGCGGATGCAGGAACTCGCCCTGGTGCTCGACCGCCGTGAACGGACGGTCGCGAAACGGCGCGGCGATCTCGAACCGCTCGCGGATCGCCACGGCGTCGGCCGTGTCCGGCGCGCCGCCGCCCGCGGTGCGGAACGTGTAGGTGGCGACCGGCAGGCCGAGCGGACCGCCCTCCATGAGCCTGCTCTCGGTCAGGGCGTGAGCCAGCACGACCGTGTGGCAGGCGCGGCCGATCGGGACCGCCACCGGCCCCGAGTCCGGCGCGCAGCGGATGAAGCAGCGGTCCGGTCCGGGCTGCGCACCGCCGACGTCGAACGGCAGGCCCTGAAAGAGCTGCCTGCCGACGGGAGGCTGGTGATCGAGTGGCGGCAACGCCGCGACGCCCGCGTTGCAGAGGTGGTGCAGATCGACCGGCTGATAGTCCGTCATCCGCTTAGCGTAGCAGTCCGTCGGACGTGGCGCCTCCGCGCCGGCAATGCACGAAAGCCCCGGCCGGCCGGAGCCGGTGGGGCTTTCGTGGGTGTGATCGCCGGCGCTACGCGGCGTTGACCGGGATCTGGCGGGCCTTGCTCGCCTCCGTCTTGGGGACGGTCAGCGTCAGCAGTCCGTCCTCGAAGTTGGCGGTCAGGCCCTCGTGGTCCGAATCGCGCGGCAGCACGAAGCTGCGCGTGTACGCCGCGTGGCGGCGCTCGCGGACCAGGTAGCCGTCGGCCTTGCGCTCGGCGTCCTTGCCGGTCTTGGCCGAGATGGTCAGCACGTTGTCGTCGACGCTGACCTTCAGGTCCTTCTCGGCGATGCCGGGCAGCTCCGCCTGCACCAGGTAGCCGTCATCCTCTTCGCGGATGTCGACCGCCGGGGCGCCGGTGCGCCAGACCGGCTCGGTGAAGACCGAGTCGAAGATCTGGTCCAGCCCGTCGAAGATGCTCAAGCGGCCGGGTCGATACGGTACGAGATTCCTCATGGTGTCCCTCCTGTGGTTGAGGTTGTTTCTCATGCCACCTTATAAGCAGAACCCGTGCCAACCTTTCCGACATAGTCGGATCGTATTCTGTACTTCATTTCCATTACGATAATTGTATCGATTCAAGGCGAGATCGAACGCGGGACGCCGTATCTCTCGCCATGCCCTGTTCGCGTGTCTTTATGACTCTGTTTGAGATAATATGACCCACGAAGGGCATTATTGGACCATTGCCCGCCGGATGCCGTCAGCACTCGGCTCCGCTCGATGGCCGAGTGTCGCATCGCGAGTGCGTTCGCCCCATACTGCGGATCACCATGAGATACGACGAGGTCACCCTGCACGGCATCGAGGAGGCCGTGCCCCAACCCGACGGCTCGGTGCGGCTGCAGCGCGTCACCGAGAACGTTCGCGCGCGCCTGGAGCCGCCCGCCCAGGAGAAGACGCTGCTGGCCGCAGGGGCGGAGATCCGCTTCGTACTGCTGGGAGCCCAAGCGCGTCTCACCCTGTCGGCGGAGGGCCTGCAGGAGTTTCAGCCGACCGCCCGCGTGTTCTTCGGCCCGCTGGCCGGCCGGCCGCACGTTTACCCCATCGGCACCGAGCCCACCACCATCGACATCCGCATCGGCGACGACCAGCGGCGCGCCTACGAGTCGATCCCGGACGACCTGGCCGCGGCGATGCCGTTCCACCCGCGCGTGGTGCGGGTGGTGCTGTTCCGCGGCACCTTCCGCCTGCACGGCGTTGAGGGCGAGGTGCGCCCGCCCGACGCCGCCGAGCTGCCCGACCTCACCATGCTCTCCTACGGCACCTCGATCACGCACGGCTCGGCGGCCACCGCGTTCCACCTCACCTACATCGCGCAGGCGGCGTGGCGCCTGGGCATCGACCTGGTCAACCTGGGCGTCGGCGGCGCCTGCCTGTGCGAGCCGGCCTTCGGCGAGCACATCGGCGGGCGCGCGGATTGGGACGTGGCGACGCTCGCGCTGTCGGTGAACATGATCGCCCGCGGCTTCACGATCGAGGAATTCACCGATCGGGCCACTTACCTGGTAAAACAGGTTGTCCGAGAGAGGCCTTCCCGGCCGGTCTTCTGTATCACCATCTACCCCTACTTCGGTGACTGGTCGAACGTGATGCCCGACGCCAAGGCGCCGCCGGAAGAGTTCCGGCTTGCCTTGGAGCTCGTGGTCGAACGGCTGCGCCAGGACGGCCCGGGGCCCCGCATCGAGCTGGTGCCGGGGCCGTCGCTGCTGACCGACGTCGGCGGCCTGTGCGTGGACATGATCCATCCCGGCGATCACGGCATGCTTCAGATGGGCGAAAAGCTGGCGGCGCGCATGCGGCCGGCCGTCGAGCGGCTGCGCGCGTCCGGCGTCAACCGCCGGCGGGGAGGGACCTCGTGATCAGGCAACGCGCCTCGTCCGGCGCTCCCTGGGAGGAGCGCTACGGCTACTCGCGCGCCGTGCGCGTCGGGGACCAGGTGTTCGTCGCCGGCACCAGCGCCACCGGCAGCGACGGCCAACCGGTGGCCGTGGGCGACCCCCACGGCCAGACGCTCTTCATCCTGCGCAAGATCGAGCGGGCGCTCGCCGACGTGGGCGCCTCGCTTGCCGACGTGGTGCGCGCCCGCTACTACGTGACCGACATCGGCCATGCCGACCCGGTCGGCCGCGCCCATGCGGCGTTGCTCGGCAGCGTCCGGCCGGCCATGACCATGGCAGAGGTGTCGGGCCTCATGCTGGCCGAGCACCTGGTGGAGATCGAGGTGGACGCCGTGGTGACGACTGCGGAGGAGGACGGCGATGAGTGAGCGGAGCGAACCTCACTCGAAGAGTGACGAGTCCGTGCGCGCGCACGCCGCGGACCTCCTGTCCGGTCACGGCGCCCACCTGCCGTTCGAGCGGGCGGTGGCCGACGTGCCCGAGCACCTGCGCGGCGTCATCCCGGAGGGCGCCGCCTCCTCCCTGTGGCAGCAGATCGAGCACCTGCGCATCGCGCAGTGGGACATCCTGGAGTTCAGCCGCGATCCCATCCACGTGTCGCCCGAGTTCCCGGACGGCTACTGGCCCGCCACCGTGGCGCCGCCAGCCGGCGCCTGGCAGCGGAGCGTCGACGCGTTCCTGGCCGACCGCGACGCGATGATCGCGCTGATCACGGACCCGCAGGCGGACCTGTACCGGCGCATCCCGCACGGCACCGGCCAGACCCTGCTGCGCGAGGCGCTGGTGCTGGCCGACCACAACGCCTACCACGTCGGCCAGATCGTGCTGCTGCGGCGCCTGCTGGGGTGCTGGTAGGAGTGCCGCCTCGTCGGAGGCGACTCCGGCTACTCCACGTCGCGGGCGCGGTTACGGCGGAGCAATTCCTCAAGTTCCTTCACACGCTCTTCGGCCGCTTGGCGGGCAGCGGCTTCGTTCGCAAGACGGGTCTCCACTTCCCGCCGAGCCTGCCGTTCCCGCCGTCGCGCCTGCTCGGCGTGCCGTCGCGCCTGCTCGGCGTGTCGTCGCTCCTGCTCGGCGTGCTCCAGCGCCTCGTCCGTCTCGGCGAGGTCAGGCAGGTCGCGCCCCGTCGCCGGATCGCGAAACCGCAGGCCCCGCTCCGTCAGGCGCAACTCCAGGCCCAGCACCTCGCTCGCTATCGCCAGCGTCCGATCCGCCAACTCGCGGCCTGACAGCCGGCGATATTCCCCCTCGACCAACTCCTGCCCCTGCAGCGCAGGGTTCAGATAATCGCTCGTGGGGTCGTACTGCCAGTACTCCCGCACCCCTAGCGCCCGATCCAATCGCCGCTTCTTTCCCTGGTCCTCACGGTGCGTGGTCCGCGACGTGATCTCCAGTACGAAGTCAGGCCCTTTCGGCTCGTTCCACAGCAGGTAACTGGTGCGGTCCGCCTTCGTGGCTCCTATTACCACGAACACGTCCGGCGCCACCACCGCACTCGGGCTGCCTTCCTCGTAGTAGATCAGCAAGTTGCCCGACACGTACACGTCGCGACGGTGGCGAAAGTGCCGGCGCAGCCGATCGACCGCGTAGGTCAGTGGCGTGCGCTGGTGATCGCTCTCCGCCATCGGCCGCCCGTCGGATGAAGGGTACTCGACCTTGGCGGGCGCGAGCAGCGAGCTTGCCATGGGTCATCCTCCACACCGCCGCAGCTTATCACGTCCAGGCCCTTCCTGTCCGTTTCCCACTGGAGGGGAACAGTCCGGAGGTCCGCGCGTGAGCGTCCAACCCCATGTCCCCGGAGCCGGCGCAGTCGTCCGGCGGCAGTCAGATCCCGCGCGCTGCTGGACTCGTTCACGTCGATCCCGTCATAGGGTTCCGGTAGCCCGCGTCCCACGCTGAAATCGCCGGCGCTCAGCGGTATGCCTCATACTCCTTTCCGAGCACGCCGGCCGCGACCTTGAGCTTGAGGATCTCGTCCGTTCCCTCGTAGATCCGGCACACGCGCACGTCCTTCCAGTGCCGCCCCGGACGGAACAGCTCCGAGTAGCCGCGTCCGCCGAACACCTGCATGGCGCTGTCGGCTGCGCGGAACGCCGCGTCGGTCACGAACAGCTTGGCCTCCGCCACCATCAGGTCGGCGCGCGCCATCAGGGCAGCGTCATCGGGGTTGTCATAGGCGGCCTGCTTGGCGTCCGCCGCGGTGTGGATCAGGCTCTCCGAGGCCTGCCGGGCCAGCTCGATCGTAGCGATGTGTTCCTGCACCAACTGGTGACGGGCGATCTCCTTGCCATGCTGCGAGCGCTTCTTGGCGTAGGCGCACGCCTCTTCCAGGCAGTCCTCGATCACGCCCAGGCAGCCGGCCGCCACGCTCAGCCGCCCGGCGCGCAACGTCTGCATTGCGATGGTCAGCCCCTGCCCTTCCGCGCCCAGCAGGTGCTCCACCCGCACGGGGTAATCGGTGAGCTCGAACATCGAGGTATCGCTGGTCGGCAGCCCCACCTTGGCGGTCATCATCTCCCGCTCGATGCCCTCCTGGTCGGTCGAGAGCAGAAAGGCGCTGAACCGCCGCGCCTTGTCGGCCGCCGGATCGCCGGTGGGCTCCGGGTAGGCGAACACCACGATCAGGTCGGCGATGCTGCCGTTGGAGACCAGGTACTTCACGCCGTTGAGCAGGAAGCGGTCGCCCTCGCGCCGGTAGGTCATCTGCATCTCGCGCGGGTTCGATCCGGCCTCGGGCTCGGTCAGGCCGAACGCCATGATCGCGCGGCCGGCGGCGGTCTCCGGAAGCACCTGCCGTTTCTGCTCCTCGCTCCCCCACTCGATCAGCACCGCCTGGCCGATCGAGCAGTGGCAGGAGACCAGCGAGCTCAGCCCAATGCCCTCGCGGCCGATGCGCACCACCGCGTCTACGTAGGTACGCAGGTCGGCGCCCCGGCCGCCGTAAGCGACCGGCACGTTGAGCCCCAGAATCCCGTGCTTGCGCGCAAGCTCGACGGCCTGGTCGTTGAACCGGTGCTCCAGGTAGCAGAGGTCCTCGACCGGACGAACCTCCCGGCAGAACGCCTCGACATCGGCGAGGAGCTCGTTGCGGGCATCGGGATCGATCACCGCTCCGTTCGTTGTCGGTCCGTGATTCTCCGCGTATCCCAAGAGCGTCGTCACGTCCCGGTCGATCAGCATTTCCATGTGGCACCTACCACTGCAAGAGGTTGCCTCCCCAGGTGATCGCGGCGCCGAATCCGACCGTGATGACCAGGTCTCCCGCCGACACCTTGCCGCTCTCATGCAGCTCGTTGAGCGCGATGGGTATGCTCGCTGCAACGGTGTTCCCGTATCGATCGATGTTCACGTAGAATTTCCCGTCCGGAATGCGCGCCCGCTTCGCGGCGGCATCGATGATCCGCCGGCCGGCCTGATGCGGCACGACGTAGGCGATGTCATCGATGGTGAGCCGGTTCCGTTCCAGAATCCGGTCGATCACGTCGACGATCGCCGTCACGCCGAAGTCGTGGACCGCGCCGGCGTCCATCCTGACCAGACAGTCTCGTGGGACGATACGGCCGGGCTCGGACGGTCCCCTGCTGCCGCCGACCTTCCGTACCATGCGGCCGGCTCGGGAGCCGTCCGCCTTGAGTACCGAGTCCAGGATGCCGCTACCGTTGGACGAGTGCGTGACCACCGCGGCACCCGCGCCGTCGCCGAACAGGACACAGGTGTCGCGGTCGGACCGGTCGACGGTCCGCGTCATCACCTCGCTGCCGATCACCAGCACTCGCCTGGCAGCACCGGACGCGATCAGTGCCTTCGCCGTTTCCAGGCCGTAGACGAAGCCGGCCCCGCCGACCACGAGGTCCATCGCCGCCGCGTGGGTGGCCGCGATCATCTGCTGCACGATGCACGCAGTGGACGGAAAGCCGACGTAATCGGGCGAGGCGGTGGCCACGAGCACCGCGTCGATGTCGTCCGCTCTCGCCCCGGCTCGCTCCAACGCCACGCGGGCCGCCTGCGCAGCCAAGTCGGAGGTAGCCTCGTCATCGCCGGCAACGTGGCGGTTCCTGATCCCCGTGTGGCATCGAATCCACTCGTCGGAGGTGTGAAGGGACTCCGCCAACTCGTCGTTGGGCATGCGCCGGGGCGGCACATACGCGCCGATCCCGGCCATTCGCGCGCCCATCGGGCCTCCCTTACGGGCTCGGGCCGGCTGACTCTCGCCCGCCCAGGCCGTTCTCGTTCTGTCGCAATTTGCCGTATTTGCCGAGCACGGAGATGATGATCCTTGCTCCCTCCTCGATCTCGTCTTCACTGTGCGCCGCCGAGATCGCCATGCGAAACCGCGATCGGCTCTCCGCCACCGCCGGGTATCGGATCGGACTGATGTACACGCCCTGCTCGAAGAGCTCGTCGGCGATCGTGTAGACCTCCCAGTCGTGGCCGACCATGATCGTGATCACCTGCGACGTGGAACATCCCGTGTCCACCCCTCCCGCATGCAGAAGCTCCCGCATCAGGGCGGTGTTGGTCCACAGCCTCGCGCGAAGATCAGGCTCGGTGCGGACGATCTCCAGCGACTTCAAGACTCCTGCAGCGATCGCCGGCGGGATCGCTCCGGAAAAGGCCCACGAGGTTCCGTACCCACGCAGATACTCCGTGAGCTCCCACGGGCCGGCGATGAACCCGCCTGATCCTCCGAGGGACTTCGACGTCGTGCCCATGATGATGTCCATGTCGTCGTGCACGCCAAGGTGCTCGGCGAGCCCGCGGCCGTTCGATCCGTACAGGAAGGCGGAGTGCGCCTCGTCGATGAGGATACGTGCTCCGTGTCTGCGGCACACGTCGACGACTTCCCGCAGTGGACTCGTGTCGCCCTCCATCGAATACACGCCTTCCACGGCAACCAGCTTCCTGCCCGTACTCCGATCGAGCTTGCGGTCGAGGTCGTCCGCGTCATTGTGTCGAAAGAACCTTGGACGGATACCGGCAAGTTGAATCCCGGCCACGATGCTCGCATGTGCAAGCTGATCCGCGACAATGGTGTCGCCAGGTCTCATCAGCCCGGCAATTAGGCCGAGATTGGCACCATATCCCGTGGGGAACAGCAGAGCTGCCTGCCGCCCCATGAAACACGCGAGTTCTTCCTCGAGCTGCTTGTGCACGTCCATAATCCCCGAGAGCCTCGGCGAGCCCATGGAGCCCAGCCCGTAGCGGTGCACGGCATCGGCAGCAGCGTCGACGACCTCCGCACGGTACGAGAGTCCGAGATAGTTGTACGAAGCGAAATTGATGAGGTCTTCGGTTGGCGCAGTGTCGTTTGGGAGTTGCACGGCCACACGCGTTGCGGGAGCCGAGTGCATCGGCATTCCATGGTGATAGAATCCTCGCTCGACCCCCTGCTGCCACCAGATGCCGAACGGAGCCAAGATATCGAAGATGTCATCTCCATGTCCCGCATAGAAGTCCTTGTGGCTGTACTCATCCAGCGGCCGAGGCCACATCTCCCGGTAGGGTGCCGGAAACCGCCGTTGGCTGATGCCGCCCGTCGGCTCTGTATGCTTTTCTGTAATGAGGGGGGGGGGGGGGGGGGGGGGGGGGGGGGGGGTAGACATCGTTGTTATCTCCTTAGTTTTCCGTACTTGCCGAGCACGGAGATGATGGTCCGTGCTCCCTCCTCGATCTCGTCCTCACCGTGTGCCGCGGAGATCGCCATCCGAAACCGCGACCGGTTCAGGGGCACTGCCGGAAAGCGGATCGGGTTCATGTACACGCCTTGCCGAATCAGCGCGTCGGTGATGTCGTGTATCCCCCATTCGTCTCCGACCATGATCGCGATCACCTGCGAAGTGGAGCGCCCGGTGTCCACGCCACCCCGTTGCAGCAGTCGCCGCATCAGGGCCGTGTTGCTCCACAGCTTTGCTCGAAGGTGGGGTTCGCTGCGGACGATCTCCAGTGACTTGAGCAGTCCTCCGGCGATGGCGGGCGGCATGCTTCCGGAGAAGATCCACGACGTGGCGTACCCCTTGAGGTACTCGATCAGCTCGCCGGACCCGGCGATGAACCCGCCCGCGCCGCCCAGGGCCTTCGACGTCGTCCCCATCACGATGTCGATATGCTCGGCCACGCCCAGATCCTCCGCGACACCCTGACCGTTCGGTCCGTAGACGAACGCCGAATGCGCTTCGTCGATCAGGACGCGGGCGCCGTGGCGCCGGCACACGTCGACGATGTCCGTGAGCGCGCCGGTGTCTCCTTCCATCGAGTACACGCCTTCCACGACGACAAGCGCCTTGCCGTCGCTCCGATCAAGCCTTCGGGCGAGGTCGGCTGCGTCGTTGTGACGAAAGAACCGGGGACGGATTCCGGCCAAGCGGATCCCGTCGACGATGCTGGCGTGTGCCAACTGGTCCGCGACGATGGTATCGCCGGGCCTCATCAGACCGGCAATGACGCCTATGTTGGCGCTGTATCCGGTTGGAAACAGGAGAGCGGCCGGTCGGCCCATGAAACGGGCGAGCTCGTCCTCGAGATGCCGGTGGACATCCATCGTGCCGGAGAGCCGGGGTGACCCGCACGAACCCAGCCCGTAGCGCTGCATGGCGCTCACCGCGGCTTCGATCACCTCGCGTCGGTCCGAAAGACCCAGGTAGTTGTATGAGGCGAAATTGATCAGGTCATCGGTACGCTGCGTATGTGTCGGGTGCCGTACGGCGACGCGCGAGGCGGGCGGTGACTCCATCGGCATACCGTAGTGGTAGGCGGCCCCGCGCTCCTGGCAGTGCTCCCACCAGATGCCGTACGGCTTGAAGACATCGAAGGGATCATCCCGGTCGATCGAGTGGAAGTCCTTGAAGCTGTATTCTTCCAACCTTCGCGGCCACTTCGTGTCGTACGGCGGGGGGAACCGTCGTTCGCTGATGCCGACCGCTTGTCCTGGCGTTGTCTCAGCACTCGGTTTCGGCGGTGACATGGTTGTCATCTCCTGTCCTCCAACGTATGGATTGCGCCCGCAGGTACCATCTTCAACGCACGGTACTCGCTGTCCTGGTGCCATTCGCCCCCAGAATTGGGGGGATTGCTGAGAATTCCTCGTCGTACAGCGCGGCTTCCCACCGGCGTGGCAGGAGCGCGCCGGCCGCCACGGTGCGGTTGAGCGCCGAGATCAGCGCCAGGGCGGAGGCCTTGGCGATGTTCGGGTGGATGCCGGCGCCGAAGCGCTGCGTGCCGTCGGTGCGGACGAGCTGGACATACGCAATCGCGGTCGAGTCCGTGCCCTGGCCCAGGGCGTGCTCGGAGTAGTGCGTGAGCGTGAAGTCGTTCCAGCCCGCCGTGCCCAGCGCGCTCTTGAGCGCGTCGATGGGTCCGTTGCCGCTGCCGGTCAGCTCCATCTCCCGCCCCTCGATCTCCACCGTGAGGAGGCCGTTCATGCGTGAGCTGTCCTGCGGGTCGCTGGAGATCGCGTAGTCGACGAAGCGGATCGGCTGATCCGCCTCAAGGTACTCCCGCCTGAATGCCTCCCAGATCTCCGCCGCGTTCACCTCCCGGCCCGTGCGGTCGGTGAGCTCCTGGACCACCTCGCCCACTTCGGGCTGCATGGTCTTCGGGAGTTGGCAGCCGAACTCGGCCTCCATCACGTAGGCCACGCCGCCCTTCCCGGACTGCGAGTTGATGCGGATGATCGCCTGATAGGAGCGGCCGATGTCGGTGGGGTCGATCGGCAGGTAGGGAACCTCCCACAGCCCCTCGCCCTGCGCGGTCATGCCCTTGTTGATCGCGTCCTGGTGCGAGCCGGAGAAGGCGGTGTACACCAGCTCCCCGGCATAGGGATGGCGGGGATGGATCGGCAGCTCCGTACAGGAGTCGGAGATGGCGATCAGGCGGCCGACGTCGCTCAGATCCAGGCCGGGATCGACGCCCTGCGTGTACAGGTTGAGGGCGACGGTGACGATGTCGACGTTGCCGGTGCGCTCGCCGTTGCCGAACAGGGTGCCTTCGACCCGCTCGCCGCCGGCCAGCATGGCCAGCTCGGTGGCTGCGACGCCGGTGCCACGGTCGTTGTGGGTGTGCAGGCTGAGGATGATGCTGTCGCGGCGCTGCACGTGGCGCAGGAACCACTCGATCTGGTCGGCGTGCACGTTCGGGGTCGCCAGCTCCACGGTCGACGGCAGGTTGACGATCATGCGGTGCTCGGGGCTGGGGTCCCACGCCTCGATGACGGCGTCGCAGACCTCCACGGCGTAGTCCAGCTCGGTGCCGGTGAAGCTCTCCGGCGAGTACTCGTAGACGATGTCGGTGTCGGTGCGGTCGGCCATCTCCCGGCACAGGCGGGTGCCGTCGACGGCGATCTGCCGGATCGCGGCCCGGTCCTTGCGGAACACCACGCGGCGCTGCAGCTCGGAGGTGGAGTTGTACAGGTGCACGATCGCCTGCGGGGTGCCCTCGATCGCCTGGAACGTGCGCCGGATCAGGTGGTCGCGCGCCTGCGTGAGCACCTGCGGGTAGACGCCCTCCGGGATCAGGCCGTTGTCGATGAGCGTGCGCGTGAAGTCGAACTCCACGGCGGCCGCTGACGGGAAGCCGACCTCGATCTCCTTGAAGCCGATGTCGGTGAGCAGCGAGAACATGCTGAGCTTCTGCTCCAGGTTCATCGGGTTGATGAGCGCCTGGTTGCCGTCGCGGAGGTCGACGCTGCACCAGGTCGGTGCGCGGTCGATGGTCCGGTTCGGCCAGGAGCGCTCCGGCAGATCGATCTGCGGGAACGGCCGGTACTTCACGGACGGCCTCATCGGTCGCCGCGCAGCTCGCGCAGCCGCGCCAACTGCTCCTGCAGGACGGGCGGAGTCCCCGCGAAGGTGTGACGGAAGCCGGCCTCCAGGTCGGGATCGGGCTCCGCCTCCGCCTCCTCGAACGCCTTCCGCGCCCGGGCGCGCGCCTCCTCCACGAGCGACCGGGTGTCGGACTCCGCCAGCAGTCCCCGATCCATGAGGAGCTGCTGCAGCCGCCGGATCGGATCGTGCCGCTCCCAGGCGCGCTCCTCCTCACGGGTGCGGTAGCGGGTCGGGTCGTCCGTGGTCGTGTGCGCCCCCACCCGGTAGGTGATGCCCTCGATCAGGGTCGGCCCGCCGCCCGCCCGCGCGCGGCGCACCGCCTCGCGCACGACCTGGTAGACGGCGGTGACGTCGTTGCCGTCCACCTGCACGCCGGCAAAGCCGTAGCCTTCCGCCTTGGCGGCGAGGGCGGGGGCCGCGCACTGCATGGAGCGCGGGGTGGAGAGGGCGTACTGGTTGTTCTGGACGTAGAATACCGTCGGGGTTTTCCAGACGCCGGCAACGGTCAGCGACTCGTGGAAGTCTCCCTGCGAGGTGGCGCCGTCGCCGCAGTAGCACAGCACCACGCGGTCGCTCCCCTGGTAGCGCTCGGCGAAGGCTATCCCGACCGCGTGCGGCAACTGCGAGCCCATCGGGACGCATACGGGCGTGAGATGGTAGCGCTCGATGTCCAGCCGGCTCCCTGTCTCGAGCCCCGACCAGTACTGGAAGTGTTTGGTGATCGGCAGCCCCCGCACCAGCAGGGCGCCCAGCTCGCGATAGGCGTAGACGATCCAGTCGTCGGCGCGCAGCGCCATCGCGCCGCCGACGCTGTTCGCCTCCTGGCCGATGGCGGGCGGATAGGGCAGCAGCCTGCCCTGCCGGGTGAGGCTCACCGCCCACTCGTCGATGGCCCGCGACTGGATCATCACGCGAAACGCGTACAGGAGCTCCTGATCGGCCATGCCGGGGTCGTCGCGGCACTCGGGAGCCAACGCCCCCTCCGGGCTCAGGCGCTGCACCATGCTGTGCCTCCCGGACCGCGTGTCGGACGGGTGCTTCCGGCCGATTTCCGAAGCCGCCGGTCTCTTCATGGTCCGGAGGTTACGCGCCGATTGGAGCTGCGTTCGCCCCCAAAATTGGGGGTGTGGCAGAGAATCGAAGCGAACCCGCAGAGCCTCTTCAGGTACCGTACGGGCCCTCGTTGCCAGGCGCAGTCGGCCACAGCCCCGTGCCCCAGGCTACGACGAGCACCATACGCACCAGGTTGGCATTCCGCGATATTCTCAGCTTTGCGTGGATCTGCTTGATCAGCCAGCGGACCGAGCTCTCCTTGCGCTCTGTCGCTGCTGCGATCTCTCGAACCGACGAGCCATTCGCCAACGCCGCGGCCACCCTGCTCTCGGCTCGCGTCAGACCCAGCGTGGCAGCGACGCGCTCGGTGTCTATACGCGGACGCACGGCGGGATCGACAATCAGTGCCAGCGCCTTCGCACGCCTGGTGACGATCCCCTGCCCATCGGCGGTTACCGAAGAGACATGCACGGCCAAGCGCGGCAGCTTCGCCGACCGCTGCACGGCGATCGACCCCGTGCAGGGACTTCCGCTGCCGGAGATACGCGACAGCAGATTCCTGAGCCGCGCGTCGTCCGGCGCCGCCTGGGCACGCAGACAGCCGGCCCGCTCAGCCAATCCGTCGCCGTGCCGGAGGATGGTCCAGGCGCGCGTATTGGCCTCGACTATCCTCCCACACCGGTCCAGGTAGACCACGCCGACCAGGGCGGCGTCGAGCATTGCGTTGATGGTCACCGCGAACCGATCAGCAGCTTCCGGCTCGTTCACGTTCCTCATCCATGGCTCCGTCCGTTGACTCCCTCCGTCTCTCACGATCGTGGTTGACGTGTTCCTTGCCCTCGGGGAGGTGCGGATCTCCTTGAGAGACGGGGCGGCGTTTGGTCCGTTCGTAGACTACGGGCTGTTCAACGTGACTTTCGCCCCCAGAAATGGGGGCGGTGTCGACGCGCCGCGGTTTACCCGCGGCTGCCTCCGACAGTGATCCTCAAGCCGATGGTTAGTAATGCGAGGCCGGCGTGCGCAGGCGTCACCGATTGGCGGCGCGACGCTGACTGAGCGGCGTGACAAGCGACCGGCGCCTGGTCGCCGCCATGGCGCCGCGCTCTTGCCCGGGGCCGCTCGCGGGCTGCCCGGTGCCCCACGCCGCCGACAGCACCATCCGCACCAGATCCGCGTTCCGCGGTATCTCCAGCTTGGCGTGGATCTGCTTGATCAGCCACCGCACCGAGCTCTCCTGCCTCTCCGTGGTCCTGGCGATATCCCGCACCGACGCGCCTTCCGCCAGCGCCACCGCGACCCTGCTCTCGGCCCGCGTCAGCCCAAGAGCGGCTCCCACGCGTTCCACGTCAAGGCGTGGTTGGGTTCGCGGGTCGACGAGGAGCACCAGCGCAGCTACGCGGCTGAGGACCGCCTCCCTGCCTGCGACGGCCACGGGAAGCACGTGCACGGCCAAGCTCGGCAGTGTCGGCGACCGCCGGACCGCAGTCGAACCGCTGGTGGCCGCGTTGCCGTTTCCCGGTAGGACGCGCGCCAGCAGGTTTCCGAGCCGCACGTCGTCCGCCGCCATATGGGCGCGCAGATAGCCCGCCCGATCCTCCAACCCGTCGCGATGCCGGAGGATCGCGCGGGCGCGCGCGTTGGCCTCGACGATCATCCCGCGCGGGTCCAAGTAGGCCACGCCGACCATGGCGTTGTCGAGCAGCGCGGTCAACGACGAGTTCAGAGCCTCGGCACCGGCCAGCGTATGGCGCACGCGGACTAACTGCCGGACGTGGGGCAAGAGCCACTCGATCATCCGGCGCTGAGCCGAGCTCCAGCCGTCCGGCCGCGTGGGGTCCCCAGCTATCCATACGATGTCGAGGCCATTCGGCCCGTCCAGCCGAACGTACAGGCCGTGCTGCGCTCCGTTGCTGACCAGCCACTCGTTGTACGCTGGCAAGGTCCTTCGTTCGGCGTCGGTGTACAGGTCATGCAGACGAACCACGTGCCCGTCAGGCAGTTGCAGGCCACGGGGAATGCGAGGGTCGTGCGCGATGTAGTGCTTGACGTAGGCTTCGAGACATCCGGGGTCGCCTCGCCACGGGAGCACGTCGTTGACCACGTCAGTCCGCCGGTCGTGAAGAACGAGATGATTGCTGACGACCTCGCACGCGTCGTCCAGCAGGGCGGCAGAGCGCCCCAATTGGGCGTCGTCAAGAGCCGCGTCGTGCATCGACGCGAGGATTCGGTCGAACTTGTCCTGTTGGTCCATACCGCTATGTAGAGCCGCGGCGTTGATTGAGGGGCGTGATGAGCGACCTGCGCTGTCCCGACGGCCCTGACGCCCGTGCTGCGTCCTCGCTCGGGGGCGGACCGGTACCCCACGCCGCCGAGAGCACGATCCGCACCAAGTCCGCGTTCCGGGGGATCTCCAGCTTGGCGTGGATCTGCTTGATCAGCCACCTCACCGAGCTTTCCTGCCGCCCCGACGTCGCGGCGACCTCCCGCACCGACGACCCTTCCGCCAATGCCACCGCGACCCTGCTCTCGGCCCGAGTCAGCCCCAGGGCTGCCCCCACCTGCTCCGCATCCACGCGTAGTTTCGCTGCCGGGTCGACTATGAGCACCAGCACAGCTACCCGGCTGATGACGAACTCCCGGCCTTCGACCGCCACGGGGAGTACGTGCACGGCCATGCGCGGCAGTGTCGACGACCGTTGAACCGCGGTCGAACCACTGGTGGCGGCGTGCCCGCTGCCCGGCAGGACGCGCGCCAACAGCCTCCCGAGCCGCACGTCGTCAGCCGCAACGCGGGCGCGCAGATACCCGTCCCGATCCTCCAACCCGTCGCGGCACCGGAGGATGGCGCGGGCGAGGCCATTAGCCTCGACAATCACCCCGTCGCGGTCCAGACAAACGACGCCGACCATGGCGTTGTCGAGCAACGCTGTCAACGACGAATTGAGAGCGCCGGCGCCCGCCAGCGCCTGGCGCACGCGCACGAACTGCCGGACGTGGGGCAAGAGCCGTTCCATCATCCGGAGTTGATCGGAAGTCCAGCCGTCAGATCGGGCGGAGTCCCCGGTCACCCAGACGATGTCCAGTCCATCCGGTCCGTCCAGGCGGATCTGCAGGCCGTGCTGCGCTCCGGTGCGGACCAGCAATTCGTTGTACGTGGGAGACGTCCTCAGTTCCGTTTCGGTGAAGACGTCATGGGCGGTCACGACGTGGCGGTCAGGCAGTTGCAGAATACGGGGAACGCGTTCGTCGATGGCGAGGTAGTTCGTGACGTAATCCTCGCGCCATTCCGGCCGAGGCTCCCCACGCGCGTACATCTGATCGAACAGTATCCGCCCCTTGTCGAAGATGGCCAAGTGACTGCCGACCATCTCGCACGCGTCGTCGATCAGCGCGGACGCCGCTCGCCAGTGCACGTCGCCCAGCGCCGCTTCGTACAACGACAAGAGGACGGAGTCGAACCTGTCCTGTTGGTGCATGGATGCCTCCCGACTGCGCGATCGCAGACCGTCCTATTGTCTGACGAGGCAACCACTCTGTAAAGGCTCTTTTTATATCTATTTCGCGTTTATTTGGGTCACTTTTATATCTTCTCAGATACATTTGGGCATGGTTCCGCGCTCGCGACGCTTTGGATGGCCGCGCACGCTCCCGCCCTCTCTCGGTCCGCGACGGGCGCTACCCGCCGAATCTCCGAGGCTTGAAGTCCTTCTCTCTTGTGATGCTCGCGCAACTCACACGTCTCAGTCGTTGCCCCAGGGACGGGGATCGATGCGCCGCGCGCGGTGCGTCGCGGGCAGGCTGACGGCCGCGCCGCCGGCGCCATGCGACTCGTGGATGGCGAAGCCGATCTCGGTGGCGCGGCGGATGTGTGGCACGTCGCCCTGCGTGCCGCCCCCGGTGCGCACGGCCTGGGCGAGATCGCGCACCAGGGTGGCGCCGCGCGGCCACGACGCTTCCGGCTGCGGCACCTCGACCGTTGCCGGTGCAGCGGCAAGACGGTCCGCTCCGCGTCCGCCGGACGTGGCCTCCCACAGATAGGCCTGGTGGGCGTCGTTGACGATCTCCAGGCGGCCGCCGCTGCCGATGACCGAGAAGCCACGGCCAGCGCCCTCCGGCAGCAGCGTCAACAGGACGCCGTTGTCCAGCCCCACCCAGGCACGGCCGGGCGGGTCCAGGCGGCGCCCCTCGTCGGGATCGTCGGCCGCCACCGCGTCAACCCGGCCGCTCACCCACAGCGGTTCCGGATCGCCGGCGAGCAGCAGCGCGGTGTCGTACCAGTGGCAGCCGTGGAAGATCAGGTTGGGCGCGCCGTAGCCGACGATGGTCTGCACCTCGCCGATCAGCCCGTTGCGCAGCCGCTGCGCCAGCAGGCCGTAGGCCGCGTCCCAGCGCATCTCGGTGCCGCAGGCGATGGCCATGCCGGCCTTCCGGCACGCCTCCAGGGCGGCGTCCGCCTCGGCGAGGGTGGTGACGAACGGCTTGTCGCACAGGATCCCGCGCACCCCGGCGGTCGCGGCCTGCGCGATCTGGGTGGCGTGATGGGTCTGCCGGGTGGCGATGCAGACGATGTCGGGCCGCACCTCTTCGAGCATCCGAACATGCTCAAGGAAATCTGCTTGAATTGGCGACTAATGGCGGCTCTCATAGAAACTACTCTGACCGAATGGGAACCTTGTAGTCATCTGTAGCCAGAACTCGGTTCTGTTGTCAATGCGCTCGAGGAGCCGCGTCCTATGACACATCGTCCTGTCTCTAACCACACGTAGTCGTCGTGCAAGCTAATTGCCGCGACGGTGTTGCGTCTGAGGCTCCGGATCGGCGAACCCACTGAGCAGATCATAGTGCTATGCGTATACCCAAGCCTAATGAATTTTGGTCCGACCCGATAAAGATGCCAAACGCATCAACAAGGAACAACTCAGCCCCTCCTGAAGGTCTGACCATGAAACCCCGGGCGCCACCGTAACTGGTTGCTCCATACCCGCCACCAAGTTGGAAATAGAAGCCTACGTGTCGTGTGAGGAAAAGGTGAATGGCGCCAAACGCACCGGCAGACCAGTCGGTCTTGCCCTCAAAAAAGACCAAATCACCACCGGCTCCCAGCCCCAAGTTCGCTTCGACGGGGCCCCCAAGGGAGAATTTCGCGATGATGTACGCGAAGTCTGCTCGGAGCTCCCATATGTCGCCAAACCCGGCATAGGCTCCTCCGACACGGGCAGACATCAGAACCTTCCCCGATTCAAGTGGACTGGTTCCATCGAGTTTTCCCGCTCCAGCATCGACTTCCACTTGAGCCGACAGGATCATTGGGGTAACAAGACTCATTGGAGTAACAAGAACCGTCAAGTACAGTATCTTGCGACGGAGACGCGAACTAAATGCGGACAATAACACGAGAGACCTCCTTTGTTCTCATCGTCGGGGTACGGTAGCGCGTGGGGTCGTCCGTGGTCGTGTGCGCCCCCACCCAGTAGGTGATGCCCTCGATCAGGGTCGGCCCGTCGCCCGCCCGCGCGCGGCTCACCGCCTCGCGCACGACCTGGTAGACGGCGGTGACGTCGTTGCCGTCCACCTGCACGCCCGCAAAGCCGTAGCCCTCCGCCTTGGCGGCGAGGGCGGGGGCCGCGCACTGCATGGAGCGCGGGGTGGAGAGGGCGTACTGGTTGTTCTGGACGTAGAATACCGTCGGGGTTTTCCAGACGCCGGCAACGGTCAGCGACTCGTGGAAGTCTCCCTGCGAGGTGGCGCCGTCGCCGCAGTAGCACAGCACCACGCGGTCGCTCCCCTGGTAGCGCTCGGCGAAGGCTATCCCGACCGCGTGCGGCAACTGCGAGCCCATCGGGACGCATACGGGCGTGAGATGGTAGCGCTCGATGTCCAGCCGGCTCCCTGTCTCGAGCCCCGACCAGTACTGGAAGTGTTTGGTGATCGGCAGCCCCCGCACCAGCAGGGCGCCCAGCTCGCGATAGGCGTAGACGATCCAGTCGTCGGCGCGCAGCGCCATCGCGCCGCCGACGCTGTTCGCCTCCTGGCCGATGGCGGGCGGATAGGGCAGCAGCCTGCCCTGCCGGGTGAGGCTCACCGCCCACTCGTCGATGGCCCGCGACTGGATCATCACGCGAAACGCGTACAGGAGCTCCTGATCGGCCATGCCGGGGTCGTCGCGGCACTCGGGAGCCAACGCCCCCTCCGGGCTCAGGCGCTGCACCATGCTGTGCCTCCCGGACCGCGTGTCGGACGGGTGCTTCCGGCCGATTTCCGAAGCCGCCGGTCTCTTCATGGTCCGGAGGTTACGCGCCGATTGGAGCTGCGTTCGCCCCCAAAATTGGGGGTGTGGCAGAGAATCGAAGCGAACCCGCAGAGCCTCTTCAGGTACCGTACGGGCCCTCGTTGCCAGGCGCAGTCGGCCACAGCCCCGTGCCCCAGGCTACGACGAGCACCATACGCACCAGGTCGGCATTCCGCGATATTCTCAGCTTTGCGTGGATCTGCTTGATCAGCCAGCGGACCGAGCTCTCCTTGCGCTCTGTCGCTGCTGCGATCTCTCGAACCGACGAGCCATTCGCCAACGCCGCGGCCACCCTGCTCTCGGCTCGCGTCAGACCCAGCGTGGCAGCGACGCGCTCGGTGTCTATGCGCGGACGCACGGCCGGATCGACAAACGGCGCCAGCGCCGCCGCGCGCCTGATGACGATCCCCTTGCCATCGGCGGTGACCGGGGAGAGCTGCACCGCCAAGCGCGGCAGCTTCGCCGACCGCTGCACGGCGATCGACCCCGTGCAAGGATTCCCGCTGCCGGACATATGCGACAGCAGAGTCCTGAGCCGCGCGTCGTCCGGCGCCACCTGGGCACGCAGACAGCCGGCCCGCTCAGCCAACCCGTCGCCCCGCCGGAGGATGGTCCAGGCGCGCGTATTGGCTTCGACAATCCCCTCGCACCGCTCCAGGTAGACCACGCCGACCATGGCGTCGTCGAGCAACGCGTTGATGGACACCGCGAACCGATCAGCGGCTTCCGGCTCGTTCACGTTCCTCGTCCATCGCTCCGTACGGTGACTCCCTCCGTCTCTACCATGGTGGTGGTGAGTTCGTTGCTCGAGGTCCGGATCTCCTTGAGAGACGGGTGCAGCGTGTTGTCTGTTCGTAGACTACGCGCTGCTCAACGGGACCTTCGCCCCCAGAAATGGGGGCGTGAGGGACTCAAGTCACGATGGGGGAGTAATTCGAGGCTGCCATGCGCTCAGGCGTCACCGAGCGGAGCCTCGACGTTGACTGAGCGGCGTGATGAGCGACCGGCGCCTGGTCGCCGGCCCTGGCGTCGCGCCGCGCTCTTGCTCGCTCGGGGGCGGCCCGGTGCCCCACGCCGCCGAGAGCACCATCCGCACCAGATCCGCGTTCCGGGGGATCTCCAGCTTGGCGTGGATCTGCTTGATCAGCCACCGCACCGAGCTCTCCTGCCGCCCCGTCGTTGTCGCGACCTCCCGCACCGACGCCCCTTCCGCCAACGCCACGGCCACCCGGCTCTCGGCCCGGGTCAGCCCCAGGGATGTCCCTACCCGCTCCGCGTCAACGCGCAGCTTGGCTCCGGGGTCCACCATGAGGACCAGCGCAGCTACCCGGCTGATGATGAACTCCTTGCCTTCGACCGCCACGGGGAGTACGTGCACGGCCATGCGCGGCAGCGTCGGCGACCGCTGCACCGCGGTCGAACCGCTGGTGACAAGGCGCGCGCTACCCGGCAAGGCCTTAGCCAGTAGCGTTCCCAGCCGCACGTCGTCCGCGGCCACGCGGGCACGCAGATACCCCGCCCGGTCCTCCAACCCGTCGCCCCGTCGCAGGATGGCGCGGGCGCGCGCGTTGGCCTCGACAATCATCCCGCGCCGGTCCAGGTAGGCCACGCCGACCATCGCGTTGTCCAGCAACGCGCTCAACGACGCGTTCAGCGCTCCGGCGCCGGCCAGCGTCTGGCGCACGCGCACGAACTGCCGGACGTGGGGCAGGAGCCCTTCGAACATCCGGAGCCGATCGGAACTCCAGCCGTCCCGCCGCGTCGGGTCGCCGGCTACCCAGACGATGTCCAGTCCGTCCGACCCATCAAGGCGAACATGCAGACCGTCCTGTGCTCCGTTGCGCGACAGCCACTCGTTGTACACGGGAGAGGTCCTTCGTTCCGCGTCGGAGTACGTATCCTGTGTGCTGATCACTTGGCTGTCGGGCAGTTGCAGGACTCGAGGAACGCGTGGATCGTGCGCGATGTAGTACTTGAGGTAGTCCTCGCGAATTCCGGGGTCGCCTCTCCATGGGAGAACATCGTCGAACCCCATCGTCCTCCGATCGTGAAGAATGAGATGCGTGCCGACGATCTCGAACCCGTCCTCCATCAGCGCGGAGGCGCGCCCCAATTGGGCGTCGTCAAGAGCCGCGTCGTGCATCGACGCGAGAATTCGGTCGAACTTGTCCTGTTGGCCCATGGGGCCTCCCCGACTGCGCGATCGCAGACCGTTCTATTGTCTGACGACGCGATCAGTCTGTAAAGACCCTTATGTGTACTTCGCGTATCTTGTGGCTCTTTATTATATCTATTGAGTGATTGAACGTGGCCCGCGCTAGTCACGCTCCAGGGGGTGCAGGCCCGTCGCGTTCGCCGATGATGTCGATCTCCTAGCGCGGCGCGCCTTCTCTGCTATTGAGGCTGCACACGGTGCGGTCGACCGCGTGTAGCCGAGCCGTTCAGTCGTTGCCCCAGGGACGGGGATCGATGCGCCGCGTGCGGTGGGTCACCGGGAGGCTGACGGACGCACCGCCGGCGCCATGCGACTCGTGGATGGCGAAGCCGATCTCGGTGGCGCGGCGGATGTGTGGCACGTCGCCTTGCGTGGCGCCCCCGGCGCGCACGGCCTGGGCGAGATCGCGCACCAGGGTGGCGCCGCGCGGCCACGACGCTTCCGGCTGCGGCACCTCCAGCGCTGCCGGTGCAGCGGCAAGACGGTCCGCTCCGCGTCCGCCGGACGTGGCCTCCCACAGGTACGCCTGGTGGGCGTCGTTGACGATCTCCAGGCGGCCGCCGCTGCCGATGACCGAGAACCCGCGGCCATCGCCCTCCGGCAGCAGGGTCAGCAGCACCCCGTTGTCCAGCCCCACCCAGGCACGGCCGGGCGGGTCGAGGCGGCGCCCCTCGTCGGGATCGTCGGCCGCCACCGCGTCAACCCGGCCGCTCACCCACAGCGGTTCCGGGTCGCCGGCCAGCAGCAGCGCGGTGTCGTACCAGTGGCAGCCGTGGAAGATCAGGTTGGGGGCGCCGTAGCCGACGATGCCCTGCACCTCGCCGACCAGCCCGTCGCGCAGCCGCTGCGCCAGCAGGCCGTAGACCGCGTCCCAGCGCATCTCGGTGCCGCAGGCGATGGCCATGCCGGCCTTCCGGCAGGCCTCCAGGGCGGCGTCCGCCTCGGCGAGCGTGGTGACGAACGGCTTGTCGCAGAGGACCCCACGCACCCCGGCGGCCGCGGCCTGCGCGATCTGCGTCGCA
Source organism: Spirochaetia bacterium (assembly GCA_963662775.1). Taxonomy (GTDB): domain Bacteria; phylum Spirochaetota; class Spirochaetia; order SZUA-6; family Bin103; genus CATQHW01. The sequence goes on along the minus strand of OY759747.1, from coordinate 4,546,694 downwards.
TGATGGGTCTGCCGGGTGGCGATGCAGACGATGTCCGGGCGCACCTCCCGGAGCATCCGCCCGTAGTCGTCGTAAGCGGCGATGTCCCCCCACGTCGCCTGCCAGGCGGCGCGGAACTCGGCACGCGTATCGGCTCCCCGGTCGTACACCGCCACCACCCGCGTCTCCGGAACCTGCGCAAAGGCCGTCGCCCAATTGTGGGACCCCGGCCGCCGCGTGACCTGACGGTGGCAGCCGGCCACCGCCACGCGCAGTACCGTGCTGTCGCTCTGGCTCATGTTCACCCCCGCGACCGAGCATGGGCACGGCTGCGGGCAGCGTCAACGCGCGCCGCGGCTACGCGACGAGCGTTCGCGCTGGACACCGCCGCCAGCGACACTCACGGACTCGCTACGATCGCTCCCCCCACCGCCACGAAACGCGTGCCGCTTCCGGCGACGCCATGGAGGTTCCTGCTCGTAGCGCTGTGACTCGCCTCCGTCCACGTGTCTCCGTCGGTGCTGTGTACGATCTCTCCGCCTGCGCCCACCGCCACAAAACGCGCGCCGTCCCAAGTGATCCCATGGAAGCGACAAGGTTCGCATCGATCAATTCCAGCGCCAAGAAAATCGGGTACCCCTTCCCAGATGTTCCCATCGCTGCTGTACGCGACACGCGTACCGGCCAAGCCAGCCCCAGCGATCGCCACAAATCTCGTCCCGCTCCATGCGACGCCACCGTAGACTTCGGAAACGCCCAGAAATATTCCGAGCGTTTGTTGCGCTCGCATCCAGATGTCTGCATCGGTGCTGTGCCAGATCACGCCAACGTCACCGACGGCCACGAAACGCTCGCCGCTCCACGCGATTCCCCGCAGGGTGCTGGGATAGGTGGGAATGTCGCTCGCCCGCGTCCAGTGTTTTCCGTCGGTGCTGTATACGATCTCGCCTCCTTCGCCAACCGCCGCAAAGCGCTCACCTCCCCACGTGATCCCGTGGAGGTCGCGGGTAGTAGCGCTGTGGCTCGCCTCTGTCCACGTGTCTCCGTCGGTGCTGTGCACGATCCCGCCTCCGTCGCCAACCGCCACAAAGTGGCCGTCAGCCCAGGTGATCCCATGGAGGTCGCGGGCAATTGCGCTGCCGCTCGCCTGCGTCCACGTGTCTCCATCCGTGCTGTGCACGATCTCGCCTCCCTCGCCTACCGCTACAAACCGCCCGGCGCCCCACACTACGTCGTTGAGCACCCCGCCCGTGCGCTCGGTCACGAGCCGCCACTCGAATTGCATCGGCTCGGGGTTCGTCGGCTGCGTTGGCTCGGGCTGTGTCGGCTCGGGTTCGATGTTCATGGTCCCCGCGCCTCTGCCGCAGCCGGCCAACATCACCATCGCAACGACTGCGATGACTCCCATACATACAATCGAATCGCTTCGTACCATCGTCCTCTCCTTATCGAGGTCTCGAAGCAGGCTATTTGCTGGTTTGTCGGGCCGTCCCCCCCAGAATTGGGGGATTCGGAAGCACTGGCGACGAGCATGGAGGCAACGTTTCCGTGTGGCAGGAGTTGGTCACTGAAGGCGGTCCCGTGTCGGATGCGTTGGAGACCCGATCTGAGCCAGCGACCCTGGCTCTCAACGCCTGCTGGGGCTTGTCGGTGTGGCTACGTGCTTACCATGAGGAATCGCCGGGCCGGGATCGCACGCGACGACCCGTTTGGACGGAGATGAAGAGCGCGACGGCGCCCGGCTTCAACGCGCGCTCGTAGCGGCTACCCGAACAGCGACCGCGCGAACGCCAGGTCCTCGGCGGCCTGCCGCTCGACCGATACCGCGCCGCTGTACTCGGCAGTGAGGCATATCGTGCCGGCGTAGGCCCGCCGCCGCAGCTCGGCGGCCACCCGCGGCCACGGGCTGAGCCCCAGCCGGCCGGCCGTCCAGTAGGGCGACCACTCGGCGCTCGCGGCGCCGGCCTCGGCGGTTTGCAGCCAGACCGCGTTCTTGAGGTTCACCACGCACAGGTGCGTCCAGATGATGTCGATCGCCAACTCCGGCTCGGTCCCCGCCACCGCCTCGTGCCCGGCGTCCCAGATCGCCGCCACGAGCCGCGGATCGTAACGGCCGATCAGGCTGCGCAGGCCGATCGCGTTCGCCACCTGCCGGCCGGCGTGGTTCTGCACGCCCAGGGTCACGCCCGCGCGGTCCAGCACCGGTAGCAGCGCGTCGAACTCCCGCCAATACCGCTGCTCGGCTCCTGCGTAGCTCTCGTCCGTCCCGATCGGCGCCATGATGCGGATCACCGGGACTCCCGTGTCGGCGCACGCCATGATCATCGCCTCGTCGACAGTCGCCGCAACGCTGCGGATCGTCACGCCCGCGTCCGCCAGGTGCCGGGCCGCCGCCGGCAGGTCGCGGTGCGCGCGCTCGGGCTCCACCTGAAACCCTGGACGCACCGGCAACTCGACCCCCTCGAATCCCATGCTCCGGACCAGATCGCCGAGGCGGCCAAGCGGCACCGATTTCCAGTGCTTGGTGAATACCGAGAACGCGACGTCAGCCATCGTTGTCACATTACACCCGGGCCAACGAGGGAGGCTTCAGCCGCTCCCGGGTCAATCGGCGGCTGCCTCACGCCGACGACGATCAGAGCGTCACTCCCTCTTCCTGGACAAACGACACGAGCCAACGCAACTGTCCGGTGGGAGGCTCAAACTCCCGGTCCGAAACCACGACCGTTGAAACGTAGATGCCGCGCGTCTCCAGTACGTCGTAGACCGCTGCCGAGACCGTGGCCTTGGCGTTCTCGGCAACCGGTTCTCGCAAGACGACGATAACGTCGATGTCCGACGAAGGGTGGTCCTCGCCTCGTGCCTTGGAGCCAAACAGGGACACCCGCCAGAGGGCTGTGCCAAAACGCTCCCTCAGGCCATCGGCGAGCAACTCCAATGCGTGCTTCTCTGCTTGCTCCAGCGACATCGCACTCTCCGCGCGTGGATCAGTGTCGCCGATTGTGACACATCCACGACGTCCGAGCGCAAGGCCAAGCGGGCGAGGCTCCGGCGGCCTTCCCGCGTCAGGTGCGGAATGAGCGCGACATGGACGTCGAGACCGGCGGTAGAGGCCAAGCGTTGGAGCGTGCTGAGACTCGGACGCGAGTGGATCCGTCGCCTCCTGGCCGATCTGCGAAGGTCGGGCGAGGTCACGTGCAGCGGTCGTGGCCCCGGCGCTTGTTGGCACCTGTCGACGAAAGAGAGTAGCGACGCCTGAGTAAGGGTAGCAAAGAGGGTAGCTTACGGGGCCTGAGCGCCGTCAGCCATCGGGGTTCCGTCACCTGCCACAGGCGAGGACCCGCTCCGGCTCGGGCAGGCGGCGATCTATCTCGTCGAGCCGATAGCCGAAGCCGGGACCGGACACCGTGGACAGATCCAGCCGGCCCCCTGCCCGGCAATTCAGCCCCGGGTGAACGGCGGCTTCGGGAGCGGAGGCGTCGGGATAGAACTGCATGGCGTTTGACTCCACGCCCATGATGGTCGGCGCGTGCGCCGCCAGCAGCACGTGCGGGATCTGCGCCAGCATCGGGTTGGTCAGGTCCTGCACCATCAGGGTCATGCCGTGCGCGTGCGCCCAGCAGAGGCTGAGCAGCGCCCCGGTCTGCGTCTTGCAGGTCTTCAGCGCCACGCCGGACCAGCCGAGCTCGCGGCCCAGGCGCACCATCTCCCAGTCGTGGGCGCTCTCGTCCATGAACAGCGGCTTGCGCGCCGCCACGCTGCGCACGTCCAGCCGGTCGCGTTCCAGGTCGTACGGGAAGGGCTGCTCGACGTACAGGAGCATGCCGTAGACCCGTGGCTGCTCGCGCAGCAGCCGGTCGAGGATGGCGGTCACGTAGGCGGGGTCGGTGACCGTGCAGTTGAAGTCGGCCGACAGCCACGCCACCCCCTCCTCGACGGCCAGCGAGCCCACCTGCACCAGCCGGCCGTAGTCCCACGCCTCGTCCGTGCCGCGCAGCTTCACCTTCAGGCAGGTGAGCCCGTCGCGCCGCACCCAGTCGCGCAGCAGCACCGGGTAGCCGTCGTGCGGCTCGCTCCCGTCCAGCTCGGCCGGCTCGACCGGATCCAGCCCCCCGACCAGGTGCCACGCCGGCAGCTCGTCATGGCGGGGCCGCAGGAAGTCGTCGGGGTATGCGCCGGCGAACGACACGCCGCTGCCGGCCGCGGGGGTCAGGTAGCGGCTCAGGTCGTGGTTCAGGTACCGCCCGCTGTAGGTCGCGTACGACGGCACGCCGTGCAGCACGCCGAACGCGTCGTGCAGGGCCAGATCGAACGCCGACGCGCACACCAGTGCGGCGAGCTGCGGCATGCGCGCCCCCGGCTCCCGGCCTCGGTTGACCCGCTCCACCAGGGCCGGCAGCCGCTCCGCCAGGAACGCGTGTCCCACCTCCAGCGGATGCCCGGAGAACCCGGCGTCGCTCCAGTCGGCCGCGATCAGCAGGCAGAGATCGCGCATCAGGTCGTGCCGCTCCTGATAGGCCAACTCGCCCGGCCACGCCCACTGCACGCTCAGCGGCGTCTCGCCCCACCCCACCGCTTGGCGGCCGGTGGCGTCCTGCACCTGCAGCGACACGCGCACGCAGGTCACGAAGGTCAACGCTTCGGCGCCGAACTTCAGCGTCACCCGCGTCGTCACCGGCAGCAGGTACACGCTTGCGTCGAAAGCCTGGATGTCCGTGTCCACTGTGACGAGGTTAGGACCCCGGCGCGACCTTGATCAAGAAGACGACCGGTCTACGGCTCTGCTCTGATCCGCATTCGACGGATTGGTCCAGCTCAGTGGCACGCCTCGCACTTCTTTTCGAGCTCCCCCCAAAAGTGGGGGCGATCGCCGTCAGAACCTCTCAGTAATCTCCCGACGACAACCAACAACGGGAGGAAATGAGTCATGACAGAACGTGGTGGTCGTATGAGACTCGGTCTCTTCGCACTGATCGCACTGACGACCGGGGTGATCTACGTCGGATGTGAGAGCGGACCTGGCAGTCCATCGGACAAGCCTCCGTCGATCGAGCCTACTGCCCCGGGAATCGAGTGGAAGCTGGTTCGACAAGGCGGTGGCTTCAGGTCGCCAGCAGGACAGACCGTTCGCTATCTCTTCGGCATCGTCTGGAATGGTACGCGATTCGTGGCAGTCGGGTCCAACGGCGGGATCGTATACAGCACCGATGGCGATCGCTGGACGGAGGCGAGCGGCGGCGCTACGCCGCAGTATCTCTACGACATTGCCTGGAGCGGCACACAATTCGTCGCGGTCGGATCCCACCGCACGATCGTGCACAGCAGCACTGGGGATCGTTGGACGGTGGCGAGTAACAGCGCGACGGCGGGTCATCTCGATGGCGTCACCTGGAACGGTACGCGATTCGTCGCGGTCGGATCCGACGGCGCTATCGTGCACAGCACCGATGGCGATCGCTGGACGGTCGCAAGCCACAGCGCGACGGCGGGTCATCTCCATGGCGTCACCTGGAACGGTACGCGATTCGTCGCGGTCGGATCCGACGGCGCTATCGTGCACAGCACCGATGGCGATCGCTGGACGGTCGCAAGCCACAGCGCGACGCCAAGCACGCTCCATGGCGTCACCTGGAACGGTACGCGATTCGTCGCGGTCGGATCCGACGGCGCTATCGTGCACAGCACCGACGGCGATCGCTGGACGGTCGTCCACAGCGCGACGCCAAGCACGCTCCATGGCGTCACCTGGAACGGTACGCGATTCGTCGCGGTCGGATTCGACAGCACTATCGTGCACAGCACCGACGGCGATCGCTGGGTGGCGAGCGACAGCACGACGTCGCTCTATGACGTTGCCTGGAACGGTACGCGATTCGTCGCAGTCGGATTCGACGGTGCTATCGTGCACAGCGCCGATGGCGATCGCTGGACGGAAGCGAACAGTATCACCGACATTCTGGCGCCGGTATTCAGTGTGGCATCGGGTAACACTCAACTTGTAGCCGTCGGACGGCACGGAACGACCGTGCACAGCACCGACGGGGAGCGCTGGACGGAGGCAAGCAACAGCGCGACGCTGCATGATCTCCATGACGTCGCCTGGAACGGTACGCGATTCGTCGCAGTCGGTGCTACGATCGTGTACAGCAGCGATGGTGATCACTGGACGGAGGCGAGCGACCGCGGGGGTGGCGACTTGTTGTTGGACACCGCATGGAACGGCGCGCGATTCGTCGCGGTCGGACGCGGCGGCACCATCTTGCATAGCATCGATGGCGATCGCTGGAACGTGGCGAGCAACAGCGCGACGTCGACGACGCTCCGTGGTGTCGCATGGAACGGTACGCGATTCGTGGCCGTCGGCGGCGACCTCTTTGTTGAGGATTCCGCCGTCGTGGTGTATAGCAGCGATGGCGATAGCTGGACGAAGGCGGGCAACACCGCGACGTCGATGATGCTCCGGGATATCGCCTGGAACGGCAACCGATTCGTGGCAGTCGGTGGGAACGACGATGGCGATGGCACCATCGTCCATAGCAGCGACGGCGATCGCTGGACCGTGGCGAGCGGCATCGATAGCGTGCGACGGTTTGAGCTCAATGGCGTCGCCTGGAGCGGCACGCGATTCGTCGCGGTCGTCGGCGACGTCGATGAACTCTATCACGACTCCGTTATCCGAGGAACGGTCGTGCATAGCAGCGATGGCGACCTTTGGACGGAGGCGAGCAGCGCTACTGGCGATGCGCTCTATGGCGTCACCTGGACCGGGACGAGCTTCGTCGGGGTCGGATTCAACGGCACGATTGTCGTAAGTCCGTAACTCTCCTTCAACAAGCAGGCTGGAGCGTTCGAGGGCGGCGGACAGCGAGTCCGCCGCCCTCGATGTCCGTTTCCACTGAGCGCCGAGGTCAGGAGCCTGCCGGCCTCACGATCAAGGCGAGCCGCTTGACCTATACTGCGACGGGGGAGGAACGGGACATGGAGCATGTGCAACTCGGGCAGAGCGGGCTGAAGGTCTCGCCGATCTCGTTCGGTACCTGGCAGCTCAGCCTGCGATTCTGGGGCGAGCAGTCCAGCGAGGAGATCGCGCGGGCGATCCGGCGTGCCTTCGACGGCGGCATCAACCTTTTCGACACCGCCGACGCGTACGGCGACGGCCATGCGGAGACGGTGCTGGGCGCGACGATCGCCGACCTGCCGCGCGACGAGCTGGTGATCACCACCAAGGTGCTGAGCCGCTTCAAGCCTGACGGCTCGCGGATACCGGACCTGTCCGCCGAGAACATCGCCGCCCGCTGCGAGGTGTCGCTCAAGCGCTTGCAGCTCGACACGATCGACCTGTACCTGCTGCACGGCTTCGACCCGCTCACGCCCATGGAGGAGACTGCCGGACAGCTCGACCGCCTACGGGCGCAGGGCAAGATCCGCGCCTACGGCGTGAGCAACCACGGCGTCGAGCAGCTCCGCGCGCAGCGCCGCTTCGGCGGTTACTCGGTCGTGCAGGGGCCCTACAGCCTGATCGACCCCGCGGGCGAGGACGACCTGCTGCCGTACTGCCAGGCCGAGGGCATCGGCGTGATGGCGTACTCGCCCCTGCACAAGGGCCTGCTTTCCGGCAAGTACCGGGGTACCGAGACCTTCACCGACTTCCGCGCCCACCATCCCGACTTTCAGGGCGAGCGGTTCGCCGAGCTCTGCGAGAACGTGCGGAGCCTTGGCCCGATCGCGGAGCGGTACGGAATGTCGATCTACCGGCTCGCGCTGGCGGCGACCGTGCAGCATCCGTCGATCGACACCGCGATCTGCGGCATCAAGACCGTGGAACAGCTCGAGGAGGCGCTCGGCGCGGCCGGCACGGCCCTGTCGCGGGAGGATCTGAACGCGGTGCGCGCCGCCGTGGGCCCTGGCTCCCGCCGGACCGTCGACGCCGCCGGAGTCAGGAAGTAGACCGGCGCCGGTCACTCCGGCACAGCGGCCGGGTGTTTCCAAGAGATGCCGCCTGATCTGGACGTCGCGATCGTGGGCGGCGGCCACAACGGTTTGACCGCCGCGTGGTACCTGTCCCGCGCCGGTCTGCGGGTCGGGATCTTCGAGCGGCGATCGTTCGTGGGCGGCGCGGCCATCACGGAAGAGCTGTGGCCGGGATACCGATTCTCGACCTGCGCCCACATGGTGCACGCGCTGGATCCAGGAATTCAGGCGGACCTGCGGCTCGCAGAGCGCGGCATGGTGGCGATTCCCCGCAGCGGATCGCTCGTGCCGATGGCGGACGGTGACTACTGGGGCCCGGCCGATCACGAGTCCCCGCGCAACCTTGCGCTGCAGCTCTCCGCGGAAGAGACCGAGGCGGAAGGCCGCTACGCCGGCATGAAGCGACGGCTTTGCGAACTGTTCGCTCCGTATCGCTTGCGGCCGCCACCGACCCTCAGCGAAATTCGCGCCGACGCGGCGTCCCGCGGCGATGGTCAGCTTCTGGAAGACGCGCTGACCCTGACGGTAAGGCAACTGCGCCACCGCTGCCTCCCGACCCGCAAGCTGCGCGACCGGCACGCGGCGGAGGCAGCCGCCATCGGCCATGACCCGGGTGCGCTGGCCCTTGCCTACGGGTCGATCGACCTTGCCGCCACCGGTCCCGGGCGCACACCCCACAACGGATACATCAAGGGCGGGATCGGCGTCATCACAGCCCTCATGTGCGAGGCGGTCGAGGAGGCCGGCGTCGCCATCCAGACGAATGCCGAAGCGGTTTCCCTGCTTCATGAAGGCGGTGCCGCCACCGGCGTGCGGCTCGCGGACGGCACGGCGGTGACGGCGCGCTGCGTGGTCTCCAACCTGGACCCGAAGCGGACCTTCCTGCGGCTCGTCCCGCCGGCGTTGACGACAGCGCAACTCCGGCGCCGCGTCAGCGCGCTGGTCACGGAGGTGAGCTGTTACAAGCTGCTGGCGGCAGTGGACGAGCTCCCGCACTGGCAGGCATGGGACGGGGATCCGGCGCTGCCGAGCGCCGGCGTGGTCGGGCTGGGCCGCAGCGAAGCGGGCGTCGATGCCGCCTACGCCGACTGCACAGCCGGCCGCCCGCCGGCCGAGCCGATCGTCAACTTCTCGGTGCCGTCGGCACTCGATCCGACCCTGGCGCCGGAGGGCCGGCACACTGCCTCGGCGTGGATCTACCCCGCCCCCGCCAGGCTGCACGACACCGATTGGGACACGGTGCGTGACCGGGTCGCCGAACGGCTCGTGGAGCAGATCACCCGCTTCGCGCCGAACTTCCGCCGGTCGATCCTCCACCTGAGGCTGCGGACGCCGGCCGACCTGGAGCGGGAAAACGGACTCACCGACGGGTGCATCTGGCACATTCAGCACGGTGGCGACCAGCTCTTCTGGAACCGCCCGCTGCCGGAGCTCTGCCGCTATCGCGCGCCCTTCCCCGGTCTCTACCTGTGCGGAGCCGGCCAGCACCCGGGAGGCGAGATCTCCGGGATCCCCGGACACAACGCCGCTCGGGAAGTCATCCGCGACCTGACCTGACCAGTGCCGCGGCCAGCGCGCCGTGCACTTCCTCGGACACGCTGTTCCTGCCCCAATCGAGCGAGCCGTTGCTGCCGCCGACGCAGAACAGACCGGCAGAGAATGCCGCCGACCGCAGCCGGTGCGTCCTCGCCATCTCGTACTCCGGGGAATAGCACACTACGCCGCTCACCCCGCAATCCCGCACGCTGGCCATCACGTCAGGCTGGAGGAACGCATCTGGGGTCCCGGGCAGCAACACCGTGACGGCTCCAATGTTGGTGGCGAGGGCGGAAAGCGATGCCAGCCCGGGCGGAAGACAGGAGGGCACGCAAAGCTCGGAGTATCTTTCAAGATACATGATGACACTGGGGTTTTCGCGCCCGGGCATCGTCAGCCCTCGGATCAGGATGCCCGCGTACGGAACCGCTCCGAGACCGCGCAGCCATGCAGCGAGCCGGCTCGGCTGACTCATCGCTTGACTCTTGGTCACGACCGGTGCCAACCGGGGCGACCCGTGATCCGCCGCTCTCCTCGCGAAGGAGTCGAAGCGGTCCGCCGTCACGAGGGCGATCTGATCGATGAAGACTCCATGTTCATCGACGCTCAGGTCGGGAAACAGCCCACGGAACTGCTCCTCGTACTCGTTCCCCGGTTCCGTGGAATGGATGAGGTTTCTGTAACTGGTACAGTGGAACGCCTTCCGCAGTTCCGACTTCAGCCGCCGGCACTTCCAGGTTGCCTGCCTTCCTCTGACGACGATCGCCCGTGAGGTACCCTCGCGCAGGTATGAGACGTACTCCTCGACGTCACCTTCCCGCCAGAACGTACGAGCCTGGGCTCTGCTCAGAGTCACGTCCCGGGTCGCGACCTGGTGCAGCGCCAACTCCGCCAGACGCCTTGCGAGCACTCTCGGAAACTCGGGATGCCGCACACCGTCCGGCTTCACGATCAGCAGGGCGTGCTCGGATGCGCCGCGCATGCCCGAGGAGCCTAACCCACACGGTCCGGACCGTGCGTCGGGCGCGGCGATCCTGCTGACCACTTTCGCCGGCGCTTGATGTCATGATGCTATGATGCGCTCATGCGTACGACTCTGACGATTGACGACGACGTACTTGCTGTTGCCCGTGCGCTCGCGCAGCGACGCGGCGGCAGCGTGGGAAGCGCGCTGTCCGTCCTCGCGCGTCGTGGTTTCAGGCTCACGGAAGCCGACGACACGGGCGATGTCCCGACTTTCCGGGTCGCTGCGGATGCAACCCCCATCACCAGCGAGGATGTCCGACAGGGGCTTGCCGACTGGCCGTGATCGCCTTGCCCGACGTCAACGTGTTGATCGCGCTCGCTTGGCCCAACCACGTGCATCATGACGCGGCGCGCTCTTGGTTCGCGGTGAGCCGCACCACCGGGTGGGCGACCTGTCCGCTGACGGAAGCCGGATTCGTACGGGTCTCCTGCAACCCCTCCGCGGTCAAGCAGGAGGCAACGCCGCTCGACGCGATCGCTCTGTTGCGCGCGCTGAGGCGCCGCGGGTCGCATGCGTTCTGGTCCCACGATCGCTCGATCACATCGACTCCGGACGAAGTCCTCCTGCGCATCCAGGGATACCGCCAGATTACCGACGCCATGCTGCTCGCTCTCGCGATGCAGCACGGCGGTCGACTGGCCACGCTGGACACCGGAATCAAGAGCCTGCTGCCGGCCGATCGACAACAACCGGTGTACGTGATCCCGGTCTGAGCGGAGCCACGCCACCTGATCCCTTGATGAATGCGCATCCGTGACCGAGCTCCCGCCCCTCCGGTTGATGGCCAGCCCGGTGCGGTGACAGTGTTCCCGTTGCCCATGCAAGTCGTCGAGTTTCAACGCACGCAGATGGAGTTCCCGAGCGCGGAGCTCGGCTATCTGCGCGACAGTACCGGCGCGCTGGCCGACTTTGACGAGTTGCGCCGGCGCATCGCCGCCGACGGCTACCTGTTCATCCGCGGGCTGATCGACCGCGACGCCGTCCTGGAGGCGCGCCGCGTCGTGATGGAGCACCTGCAGGGACAGGACGCGCTGGTCGACGGCACCCCGCTCATGGAGGGCGTGATGCCGCGCGACGGCCGGAGCGTCGGCATGAAGCGGGTCGCTTACCGGCCGGAAGTTCTGCGCGTGCTCGAAGCACCTGAGCTGTGGTCGTTTTATCGCCGTCTCTATGGCGAGGAGCCGGCGACATTCACCCACAAGTGGCTGCGGGCGGTAGGCAACGAGAAGTTCACCGGCTCGCACATGGACGTGGTCTACATGGGCCGCGGCAGCGAGCGCGTGAACACCGTCTGGATCCCGTTCGGCGACATCCCGATTGCGCAAGGCACGCTGGCCGTGTGCGAGGCATCGCACCGCCTGGACAGCTTCGCCCGGGTGCGGGAGACGTACGGGCGGAGCGACGTGGATCGCGACCGCACCCAGGGCTGGTTCAGCGAGGATCCCGAAGAGATTCGCGACCGGTTCGGCGGCCGCTGGCTCACGGCGGACGTCCGGGCCGGCGACATCATCACCTTCGGGCTCTACACCCTGCACGGCTCCACCAACAACACTACCAACCGCTTCCGCATCAGTTGCGACGTCCGCTATCAGCCGGCCTCGGAGCCGATGGACGAGCGCTGGGGCGGAGACTCTCCCACCGGCCACTACGCGACCGCGGCCGTCCCGATGGCCGAAGCCCGCACGCGGTGGGGCCTGTAGCGCGATCAGTTGGGCCCGGAGTAGTCGTACGGCCTGTTTCCGGTCAGGTGGTCCTTCGGGACGGGAACCAGAGGGATCACGTTTTCGATCGGGCAGCCGGTGAACACCGGCGCACACTCCTGCGCCAGCTCGCACCGGGAGCCCCGCCGATACCACCAGACGGTGTGGATCATGGCGATCATGAACCGGGCGGCAGCGCTGCGGTTGGGCGTGCCGCGGTGCCACAGCCGCATGTCCCGAATCAGCACTGCCCCCTTGCGGGTACACCCCCGGAGCGGCCCGCGCACAGCTCGCCGCGCCTCAACATGCTCCTCCGGCACCCGGATGTTGTTGCCGATCACCATGCGTGTGTCGAGGTGGCTGCCGGGCCACAGCTCGATGGCGCCGTTCTCCTCCGCGGTCTCGCTCAGCGGGACGTTCACCACCAGCCGCGCCGGCGGATGCGCCACGCTCAGGTTCGGCCAGAGCTGCCCGTCGTCGACGTGGACGGGCTGCAGCCCGCTGCCGGGGACGTTGGTGTTGCCGGTCAGGGTGTTGTTGAATGCGCCGCGGCCCAGCACCGCGCGGGTCACCTGGCACACGAACGGGTTGGCCACCACGTCGCGGAACACCAAGCCGGCATCCGGGGGCGGGTTCTGCTGAATGTTGCCCCACACGAAGTTGTGCGGCACCGGCGGCATGGCGCGGATCTTCTCCAGGTCCTCGCTCATCCGCTCCCGCAGCCGGTCGAGATGAGCGTGGTCGATCACGTCGTCGATCACCAGGTAGCCGTCCGCCTGCAGCGCCGTGACCGCCCGCGGCAGTGCGGCTGCACTGAACCGCTCCGCTGCGCGTTCCGCCGCCGTTGGGGTGAGCTGGTTCATCCATGCAACTCGGGCAGCTTGCGGTCGAGCCACTCGATCATCGGCCCCGGACCGGGGTCGGAGACTTCCACCATGGTCCCGGGTAGCGGCTGGCCGATCAGCGCCTCCACCTCGGCGCGGCGCTCGGCCACCACCTGCGGATGGCCGGCCACGACGTTGTGGCGCTCTTCCGGGTCGACGCCGAGGTCGAACAGCTCGTCTCCACCCTCGTCCTCATGGCCGACCGCCGTGCAGTAGTTCCAGCAGTCGTCGCGGACACTGACCCGTGCCCGCGCGTTGCCGGGCGAGCTGTCCGCCCAGCCGGTGACGATCCGCTCGCGGATCGCCGTCTTCGCTCCGGTCACCAGCGGCCAGAGATCCTCGCCGTCGGTCCAGCCGCACGGGATCCCCAACCGCGAAAGGATGGTGGGCATCAGGTCGTGGTTCTGTACCAGCGCCGCGACGTCGCGGCCGGCCGGCCCTCCGGGATGGCGCAGGCACAGGTTCAACTGCGTGTTGAACGGGTGCAACTCCCGGTCCGACTTGCCGAAGCGGCCCTGGTCGCGGAGTTGCGTGCCGTGGTCAGACAGGAAGACCACCAGCGTGTCGTCGGACAGCTTCAGCTCCTCCAGCTTGTCCAGCAGCACGCCGACCCACTTGTCCACGAACGTGACCTCGCCCAGGTAGAGCGCTTCGATGCGGCGCAGCTCATCCTCCGTGGCGCCGTCGTCCTGCGCGGCGCCCGGCATGATGAAGTCCTTGCCTTCGTAGCCGGGACCGTAGAGGTCGGCGTACGCCTTCGGCGGATCCCACGGCTCGTGCGGATCGAAGCTGTCGATCCACAGGAAGAACGGCTTCATCGCGTGGTTGTCGTGCAGCCAGTCGCACGCCGCACGGAACACGCGCGCGCAACTGTAGTCGTCCTCCGACTGCCGGTGGCGCTGGTTGAGCAGGTAGTTGACCAGCGTGGCATGACGCGGCCAGTCGATCGGCTCGCGCACGTGGGTGCGGAGCTGCTCCTCGACGAGGCGCGGATCGCCGCTCTTCCAGTTGTCGGATTCCTGGCCGCGGATGAAGTCGAGGTGTGCGAAGCCGCGAGAGAAGTTCATGGTCGGCTTGAACATGTGGTAGGTGTCCGCGATCAGGGCGGTGAGATAGCCGCGCGCAAGCAGCACCTCGGCGATGGTGTCCTGGTCGGGCGGGATCTTGTGCCACCCCGGCGCGTGGTGCCAGTGGCCGCGACGGTCGAAGTTGTAGCGGAACGGGAAGCTGCGCCGGCCGGTGAACAGCCCGCGCCGGATCTGCAGCGTCGGCTGGCACTCCCCGAAGGCGCGCGTGAAGCGGATGCTCTGCGCGGCCAGGGCGTCGAGATTGGGCGTCCGTACGTGGCTGTACTTCTTCCCTTCGCCCACGATGTCCGCCCGAAAGGTGTCCAGGCAGATGCACACGACGTTCATGTTCGACATGGAGGCGATGGTAGCGCCATGGTTCGCGGCGCGCATCGCCGCGGCGCCGCATCACCGGCTGGTATAGTCGGCAGCGGACTCCCACGATGAAACCAGCCAACGACCTTGAGGCGCGCTTCTTCGCCGCCACACCACGCTCCCTGGAGCACTTCACGGCCCACGCCGACGCCACGCCCGGCGGCGTCGCCAAGGGCGCCTACCTCTATCGCCCCTACCCGCTCACCATGGAGCGCGGCGACGGCGCGTACCTGGTCGACGTCGACGGCAACCGCTACGCCGACTTCGCCAACCACCACACCGGCCAGATCCTGGGCCACAACCACCCGGCCGTGATGGCGGCGGTGCACGCGCAGTTGCAGCGCGGCATCGCCTTGGGCGCGCCGATGGGGCACGAGACCGAGATGTGCGCGGAGCTGTGCAGCCGCGTGGCCAGCCTGGAACGGGCGCGCTTCACCAACTCCGGGACCGAGGCGAGCCTGCACGCGGTGCGCCTGGCGCGCGCGTTCACCGGCAGGAACCGGATCGCCAAGTTCGAGGGCTGCTACCACGGCAGCCACGACTCGGTGGAGGTCTCGGTCGCGCCGCCGCTGGAGGCGGCCGGTCCGGCCGAGCGGCCGCTGCCCTACGCGCAGGCGATCGGCATGTCGGCCGGGGCGGTGGCCGACACGATGGTGCTGCCGCTGGGCAACCTGGAGGCGACCGAGCGGCTGGTCGCCGAGCACGCCGCCGAGCTGGCGTGCGTCATGCTGGATCCGAAGAGCGGAGTCCTGGACCTGCCGGCGGACTTCATCCGCGGCGTGCGCGAGATCACCGCCCGTCACGGGGTGCTGATGGTCTTCGACGAGATCGTCGGCTTCCGGCTGGCGCGCGGCGGCGCGCAGGAGTACTACGGCATCACGCCCGACCTGACCACCTTCGGGAAGATCGTCGGCGGCGGTTTCCCGGTGGGCGCGTTCGGCGGGCGCGCCGACATCATGGACTGCTACGACCCGGCTGCCGGACGGGGCATCGGCCAGAGCGGCACCTTCGCCAGCCACCCGGTGACCCTGGCCGCGGGGCTGGCGATGCTGCGCGAACTGACGCCGGCGTCCTTCGAGCACTTGGCCGACCTGGGCGACCGCCTGACGCGCGGGCTCGGCAAGGCGCTCACCGCTTGTCCGGTGCCGGCGTCGGCGCACAACAACGGGTCCGCGTTCGCCATCCACTTCCGCGCGGAGCCGCCGCGCGACTACCGCTCGTCGCTCGACGCCGACAAGCGCTGGGTGTCGCCGCTGTTCCTGGCATTGCTCGACCGCGGGTTCTTCCTGGGCCACACCCTGGGGATGTGCTCGATCTCCGTCCCGACCACGCCGCAGATGATCGACGAGTTGGTCGATGCGGTGGCCGATGCCGTGCGCGATCCCCTGGTCAAGGCGGCAGCAACCGGCGGATAGACTCGGACCGATGATAACGGCGCTGGAGCTCCACGACTTCAAGAACTTCGCCGAAGAGACGTGTTGAGGACTTCGACTCGCTGGCGTGGCGCATCGAACTCGCTGCGTCTTAGCGCTTCCCCCAGTCGTAGTCCCGGATCCACCGCCAGAGCCCGGGGTTGATGATCTCGTCCGGAAGGTCGGGCACCTCCTCGCCGATCGCCTCCAGGAGCGGGCCGTCCAGGGGACCGGCCAGGGCGGCGGCCAGGTTGCGCTCCATCTGCTCGTGCGTCTCCATGCCGACCACCACGCCGGTGACGCCTCCGAGCGAGGCGACGTAGCGCAGCGCCAGCTCCTCGATCGTGAGCCCACCCGCAAGCTCCCGCAGCCGGGTGAGCGCCTCACCCGCCTCCGCGATCGGATCGGGCAGGTCCGTGACGGCCATGGTCACCACGCCCTGCAGGTAGACGCTGCGCGCGAAGATCGCGACCCCCGCCTCGGCCGCTCGCTCCAGCACCCCGGCGCGCAGAAACCGCTGGTCGAGCACGCTGACCGGATGCTGGATGGCGTCGATGCCCGGCGTGGCGATCGCCCCGAGCGCCTCCTCCACCGAGTAGACGGAGACGCCGACCGCGCCGATGTCGCCCGCCTCGCGCTTGCGGTGGAGTGCCCCCACGTACGGCAGCGCGTGGTAGCCGTGCAGGAGGTACAGCCCGATCCGCTCCACCCCGAGCACGCGCAGCGACCGCTCCACGGCGGCGGTGATCTGCTCCTCGGGCGTCCCGGGCGCCTCTTCGTGTGGCCGCGCCTTGCTGCAGATGAAGATGCGGTCGCGCATCTCCAAGTCGCCGAGAGCGCGTCCGAGCACGGTCTCCGCATCGTTGTACATCGAGGCGGTGTCCAGCACGTTCACGCCTGCCTCGAACGCCGTGGCGAGCATGCGGCTCACGGTCGTTTGCGACGGCTTCCCGGTGGTGTTGGCCACGCCATAGTCCAGGCCGAACTGCACGGTCCCGAGCACCAGGGCCGATATCTCGTGCTCGCCGAAGCGGCGGTAGTCCATGTCGCCGGTCACCTCCATTCGCTCGCAGGGATGCACCTGCCGGTTCAGAGTATCACCGTCGCCGCAATCTTCCCCACCGACCATCCCTACCGACGGCGAGCTACTCGAGGGTTGCCGGATGATGTTCAAAGGATTAGTGTCACCAAACGGTTGCAGAGAAGATTCCAAATGGACAATGGACCGATAGAAGGACTGCCCAAGCCACATCGCGGGATGAAGCCGTCGAACCCTGAGGTGTCCGCGTCCAATGCCGACACGATCACGGAGCCCGCAGCGCCGTACGTCGTCGATCAGACCGGACTCCCGGCGCTCGGAGGCGACTTGTCTCGCCTGTCGAACGACGGCGGGGTGCTGGACCTGGTTCGCGAAGGGCTGCCGTACTCGATGCTGGAGGAGCTGACGGTCGCGATCGGTGGGTCACAAAAGGAACTGGCACGGGTCGTGGGGATTCCCGCGACGACCCTGGGCCGCAGAAAGCGCGCGGGCAGGCTGACGCCGGCCGAATCCGATCGACTCGTGCGCATCGTCCGCTTGACGGACATGGTCCTGGCTCTGATGCGCGGCGACGCGGCAGCCGCGCGCCGGTGGCTGAACACTCCCCAGGACATCTTCGACGACGAGACGCCGCTGCATCGAGCCTCGACGGAAGCGGGCGGCCGCGAAGTGGAGCAACTCATCGGCAGACTGCGGCACGGCGTATTCAGTTGATCAGTTGATCGCCGCCTGGCGCCTCGCGGCGCCGGAGTTTGCACAGACGGCCGAGGAGTTGATGTCAGGGGAGGGTGCGCGTCGATACGGCGGACGCTGGAACAGCCCCGGACGTGCTGCAGTCTACCTCGGCGACAGCTTGGCGCTGGCGGCGATGGAGTTGCTGGTCCGCCTGAAGGCCGAAGACGTGCTGAAGGTCTACCGGAAGATGCCGGTGTTCATCCCCGAGCGGCTGATCGCGCACATCGACGAGGACGAGTTGCCGCCGGGCTGGGCGAAGCCGACGCCGCACGCGGTGACCCGGGTGATCGGCGACCGATGGATCGACAGCGGGCAATCTGCGGTGCTCCAGGTGCCCAGCGCGACGGTCCGCGGCGAGAGCAACTTCATCGTCAATCCCCAGCACGACGACTTC
This sequence comes from Spirochaetia bacterium, assembly GCA_963662775.1. Classification (GTDB taxonomy): domain Bacteria; phylum Spirochaetota; class Spirochaetia; order SZUA-6; family Bin103; genus CATQHW01. Next base: position 4,528,575 of record OY759747.1, on the reverse strand, counting down.
GACGACATCGAGACGGGACCGGTCTCCGACTTCCGCTACGACGCAAGGCTGACGGCCCGCGCCGGGCATAATCGCTGAGCGTCTACTCCGCCTCCCCCAGCAGGCGCTGGGCGTTGCGGAAGGCGATCTTGTCGAACACCTCCCGCTCCAGGTTCAGGGTCTTGAGGAAGTCCATCAGGCGGCCGTCGACGTAGTCGCGGGCGAACAGCAGGCGGTCCTGGTAGCGAATCAGGAACTGCTTGCCGAACTCCGGATCGCGGGAGATCGCCGTCAGGCCGGAGCCGGCCGACAGGTCGGCGTACAGGTTGGGATAGGTGTCCAGCAGGTGCAGGACCCGCCCGCCCGGCTTTACCGGCCCCTTCGGGTACGACTCGGTCATGCAGCGGTCGTCGCCGGAGATGTGCCCCCAGAACCCGGGCGCGTGGCCGATGAAGACGGTCTCCGGGCACGCTGCGACGGCACGCTCGAAGCTGTCCAGGGAGCCGCCGTACCACCAGTTGGGGCGCGGATAGCGCTGTCCCGTGGGGATGGGGTAGTCGAGGTGGATGGTGATCGGCAGCTTCTGATCGCCGCAGAAGTGGTAGATGTCCAGGGCGTCGGGGTCATCGAACAGCACCCGCTGCTTGAGCTCCGACGCGACGCGGATGCCGTGGATCTCCACCGCCGCCTTGATCCGGTCGATGGCGTCGGGGCGCTTGACGTCGGGCATGTAGCCAAGCACGAAGCGGTCGGGGGCCGCGCGGCCGACGTTCAGGACATCCGCCAGCGGGATGCCGACGCCGCCGGGCGGCAGGTGCGCATGATAGCTGGGGCTGTAGTCGGTGGCTGGCACCTCCCAGGAGAACAGCCACATCTGGTCGATGCCGTGCTCCTCCATGTTGGCGAGGAGCCGGTCGGCGTCGTGGCCGTGCCAGTTCGGATGGTTGTGGGCGTCTATCAGCATGGCGCGCAGGATGCCGGAAACACTCGGCCCCATCCAGGCCGTGTCCCACGATCCCGCATTTGATCCTCCGTAATCGGTGTTCTACCCTCGACCGGGCTGGGCGCCGCCTGCTTGACGACGGCGCGATCGGAGGAAACGCATGCCAAGGCTCAAGGTCACCATCGCTCTATCGCTGCTCGCACTGCTGCTCGTCCTGGCCGGATGCCGGACGATCGAGCGGCCGCCCGAGGTTCCCGTGACCGTGATGACGTACAACGTCTACGTCGGCAGCAGCGCGGAGCCGGCGCTGGAGACGACGAACCTGTTCCAGATTCCGATGGTCGTCGGCGAGCTGTACGGCAACGTGATCGCCTCCGACTTCCCGGCGCGAGCCGCGGCGATCGCCGCCATCGTCAAGGAGTCGCATCCGCACGTCATCGGCCTGCAGGAGATCGAGCTGATCCGCCGGCAGGACCCGGGCGACTTCCTCACCAACCGGGAGCCGAACGCCGAGGAGATCGATCTCGACTACCTCGAGATCCTCATGAACGCGCTGCAGGCGGAAGGCCTGGACTACCAGGTGGCCGCGAAGGTCCAGAACCTGGACCTCGAGATGCCGATGCTCAGCGACGGCAAGGTGACCGACGTGCGCCTGACCGACTTCGACGTGATCCTGGCCCGCGGGGACGTCGTCGTTTCGCGGCCCACGACCGCGAACTACGCGGCCGGACTGCCGATCGCGCCGCTCGGGCTGCACGTCGCGCGAGGCTACGTCGCCATCGACGCCACCATCGACGACGTCACCTACCGGATCGTGAACACGCACCTGGAGGCGGTCGATCCGGGTCCCAGGGTGGCGCAGGCACAGGAGCTGGTGGAGGCCCTGGCGGGCGAGGAGCTCCCGGTGATCCTCCTGGGGGACTTCAACACGCCCGCCCCCGATGGGACCGCCTACCAGCTTCTCCTGGAGGCCGGCTACGTCGATGTCTGGCAGGCCGGCTCCGATGGAGACGGGACGACCTGCTGCCAGGCGGACGATCTCGGGAACGAGGCGAGCGAGCTGAGCAAGCGGATCGACCAGATCTTCGTGAAGGGCGTGGCCTTGCACCCGGCCGGTTCCATCCGGACCCTCACGGTCGGCGACAAGCCGGACGACCGGCTGCCCACCGGTCTGTGGCCGTCCGACCACGCGGGCGTCGTCGCTCAGTTGCCCGTCGAGTGACGCACTGCCGGTGACGGCCCGCGGCAGGCGAGGCACGCTTGTTGAAGGGGTTTGGACCGGAGAATAAGACGGAATAAGACTGCTCAAAGCCGTGTCGGGTCCAATGTATTACGAGAAAACAACTTACATACGTTCAGAAGGCATCCTGATCGCGGGAATAGACAGAATAAGACGGAATAAGACGGATCGTTTGTGACTTGTTATTCATACAACAATTAAGTCTCTTCTGATGCCACGGCGATCGAGAATAAGACAGAATAAGACAAACGGCCTCATGCCCTGGGATTACTGACGCTTCCACCGCGCGCTGCGGCCATGTCCCTCGCTCATCGCCACGCCGAGCATTCTCAAGATTCGCAAGTCGTCCTGGACCTGTCGCTGGGTGGGAGAGTCACCCAGCTGCGGAACGATCTCGCGCAGGGCGAGACCATCGCTCTCCCCATCAAGCAGGGCGAGAATGGCTCTCTGGCGCTCGCTCATCTCCCGCTCGACAGTCCTCGGCACGTATGAACCCGGTCTGAAGCGCACGCTCACGCATCCTCCGGCGTCCTCGATCTCCGGCGCTGGCAGCCCGGCGCTCGTGGTCAGCTCCCTCATCTTGATGGTCCCCCGCCCCCACTGCTCGATGACCCCGCGGAGGTAGAAGACGCGCGCGATCAGCGGATTCCAAGGCAGGGACTCATGGGGCTCGAACAACGCTTCCGCCGTGAGCCCGAAGTGAAGAGCCCCCGAGGACGTCACCTCAAGGCGGTCGTCGTAAATGGCCGCCGCGACCGAGCCTCCGCCTATCGAGTAGTCGCGATGGCAGATGGCATTCGCAAGGGCCTCGCGCAAAGCCGAGGGCGGATAGAGCGGTTCATCCACCCGTTCGAAACGATCGGGCTCGATACGTCCCGCGATGGGAAGGTTCTCACGGAAGAAGCGTCCTGGTGATTCTGAGACCGGGTCGGCATCGAACGCGCCGGAAAAAAGACGAGAAATCTTGCCGCAGGGTCTTGACGGCAATGTGCTCCTGCGAGGCGGCACGCCAGCGCACGCTACGGCCCCTTCCGGCCTCCCGGAAGCTCGCGCATCCGTTCGGCCGTGCCACACCCCCTTCAGCGCGCGCTGCGCGCCGATCAGATGCCCGTCCCGGACCGGGCAGGAAGGTCTATCTGAAAACCATGATTATATTAACTCCATGAAGACCGCCATCCCTGACGCCCCCGCCCGCCCCGCCGTTACCTCCACCGTCGGCGCGCTCTCCGACCGCGAACTGCTGCGTCAGACCGGCACCCTGGTCCAGCACGAACGCCACCTGCTGGGCGCCGTCATCGACCACCTGTCCGAGATCGAAACTCGCCGGCTGTACCTGCAGCGCGGCTGCTCCAGCCTGTTCGACTACGCGGTGCGCGAGCTCGGATACAGCGAAGCTGCCGCCGGGCGGCGCATTGGCGCCGTGCGGCTCTGCGCCGACCAGCCGGGCGCGCGCGAGCGGCTGCGCGACGGTTCGCTGACGCTGAGTGCCGCCGCCGAGTTGCAGTGGGCGTTCGACCGGCAGCGGCGGCACGGGGCGATCTACGGCACCGCGTCGAGCGCGACCGCGGGCTCGGCGACGGAGAGCGCTCCGGCGACGGAGGAGCCGCCGGCGGTTTCCGCGCCGGCCGCAGCGCCGAGCGCCTCCGACCCCGAGCCGCCGCTGGTGCTCGATGCGGCAGGAAGGCAGAAGCTCGTCGAGGAGTCAGCCGGCAAGAGCACAAGGGAGGTCCGCCGGATGCTGGCCGACCTGGATCCGGAGCTGGCGGTGCCGGCCGACCGGATGCGCCCGCTCGCCGATGGCCGCTACGAGCTGAAGGCGGCCATCGACGCCGACTGCCACCAGGGGCTGGAGCAGCTCCGCGGGCTGCTCTCGCACGTGGATCCGCGCATGACGATCGGGCAGCTCGTCGGCCGGATCGTGCAGGAGGCGCTCGACCGCCACGACCCGAGCCGGCCGCCGCGCCGGGCGCGCACCGGCACCCGGCCGGCGGCTGGTGACTCCATGCCCGCTGCGGCAGAGAAGGACCACGAGGCACCGGAACCCGGTCACGCGGTGACGGTGCAGGACGCGGCGCTGCCCGCCGCCGCTACGCCGACACACCGGAGCGAACGGCGCAATCAATACCGAGCTCCGCGCCTGCGCCGAACCGGCAGGCAGCGACGGAGCGCCGAGCCGCTGCCGAACGGAAATCGAACGGCGCCGTCACTCGGACGGCGAAGCCGCGCGCTTCGGGGCGCGCGATTCCGGCGACCGTGCGACGACAGGTCTGGCAACGGGACGGTGGCTGCTGCAGCTACGTCGATCGACAGACTGGACGCCGCTGCAACTCGCGACATATGATCGAGCTAGACCACATCCTGCCGTATGCGATGGGCGGCAGCGCCGATCTTGAGAACCTCCGCTTGCTCTGTGGAGTCCATCACCGCCATCGGCACGCGCCGCATGGCTCAAGGCGCATTCCTGAAGGATGAGCCGTGCAGCCGCCCGCGTCACCCCTTCCGTGGTCTCGCCCACACGAAACCCGGAAGACCCGTCCAAACTCGTCGGTACGCTCGGTGCCGCGAAACCTCGTAACCCGCAGCATGCACTGCGGATACTCGGCGCCCACCCGTCGGATCCGCCGAACAGCACGATGGCGGCGCGGAGCAGGCGGTCGCCGCATGCTCGCATCGCCGCAACTCAGCTCGCCGTGGACAGGCGGCGAGGGCACGGACGCGCGGCGCGCCGCGTAGTATGGTCGCGCCGCGCCGGTTCAGCTCGACCGGCAGCGATCCCGTCCTTCAAAGGAGAACCCTGATGCTCAGCGCCATGCGCACGTTCCGCCAACAGCTCGACTCCGGCAAGGTCTGCGTCGGCTGCGGCATATCGACCACCGATCCCTCGGTCACCGAGTCGATCGCCGAGCTCTACGACTTCCTGTGGGTCGACCTGGAGCACACCGCGCTCACCTTCGAGTCCATGCAGTCGCACCTGATCGCGGCGCGCGCTACCGCCACGCCCGCCATCGTGCGCGTGCCGTCGGGCGACGTGGCCTGGGTGAAGAAGTGCCTGGACACCGGCGCCGGCGGCGTGATCCTGCCCCGGTCCTACTCGGTCGCTGAGATCCGCGCCTTCGTCGACGCGTGCCTGTACCCGCCGCGCGGCACGCGCGGGTTCGGTCCGCGCCGGCAGTCGCGCTACGGCCGCGACACCGGCTCCGCCTTCATCGAGCAGTCGGACGCTGACGTGTTTCCGGTCGCCCAGATCGAGACGGCGGAGGCGCTGGCCGCGATCGACGAGATCGTCCGTATCGACGGACTGGCGTCGATCGTGCTGGGGCCGAACGACCTGTCCGGCGCGCTCGGCCACATGGGCGAGATCGGCCACCCGGAGGTGGTGGAAGCCATGAAGCGGATCATCGGCACCGCCCGCGACGCCGGGCTGTATGCCGGCTCCGGCCTGGGCGCCGATCCGGAGATGGCGCAGCGCCTGGCCGGCTGGGGCGCGCAGTGGCTGCAGTGCGGCGGCGACATGTCGCTGATCAATATCGGTGCCGAGGCGCTCTTCGCCCGGCTGGGCGATATCCGGCCGTAGCGACGGGCCGCCGGCCCGCGGGGATCAGGCGGGGCCGGCGCTGCCGAAGCGGTCGGTGAGCTCCGGGAACTCGTAGGTGACCAGCCCGCCGTCGGAGACCTCCATGCGCACGCGCACGCCGTCGCAGAGCTGATCCATGTACGCTTCGGTCTGCTCCAGCGACATGCCGGTCTCCATCACCACCTGGGAGACGGTCACCCGGCCCCCGTTGCGGTAGGCCAGCCGGAACACGCGGCTGTCCAGCGACCGCTTGCCAAAGGGGTTCTGCACGCCGAACGGCGCTCGCCGCTCGGTCGCCACCTCCTCGTCGGCGGCGTACCGATGGGTGCCGCCGCGGCCGCGCAGATGCGGGCGGTCGTCGTCCGACTCGTCCTGGATGCGCCGGAAGATGGTCGTGCCGAGCCGCAGGAACGCGAATGCCAGGAGCACCGGCACCAACAGCGTGAGAAAACCGAACGGTCCCCAGCCGAAGAACAGCATGGCTTGCACGAACGTACTACGCGGACGAATGCCGAGCAAACCGGCCGCGCGGTCCGGCGGACGGTCGGATACCATACGGGCGTGATCTACCTGGACTGGGCTGCCACCGCGCCCACGGCGCCGGAAGCCCTCCCGCAGGACGGGACCTGGCACGCCAACCCTTCCTCTCCGCACCCCCGCGGGCGTCAGGCGGCGGCCGAGCTGGCCGCGGCGCGCGAGCGGCTCGCATCGACGCTCGGGAGGAAACCGGCGGAGATCGTGCTGACCTCCGGCGCCACGGAGTCCAACAACCTGATGCTGCAGTCGGTGCTGACCCTGCTGCATCCGGAGCGCGGGCTGCCGCGCCGCGACACGCTGGTGATCGGCGCCGCCGAGCACGACTCCGTCGAGGGACCGGCGACGCTGCTTGCGCGCATCGGGTTCCGGGTCCTGCGCGCGCCGGTCGGCCGCGACGGAGCCGTCGACGTCGACCGCTTGCGCGAGCTGCTCGACGAGCGCACCTACCTGGTTTCGGTGCAGACGGTCAACAACGAGACCGGCACCATCCAGCCGGTCGCCGATGCGGCGGGAGCGGTCGCCGATGCCGCGCGGCGCACCGGCACGCGGACGCTGTTCCATACCGACGCCGTGCAGGCGCTCGGCAAGATGCCGCTGCCGCTCGGTCCGGACGTGCACGCGGCTTCCTTCAGCGCCCACAAGGTCGGCGGTCCACGCGGCGTCGGGGCGCTCTGGGTCCAGGCCGGCGCCCCGGTCCGCTTCATGCAGGCCGGCGGCGAGCAGGAAGGCGGCCGGCGCGCCGGCACCGAGAACGTGGACGGGGCCGCCGGCTTCGCCGCCGCGGCGGGATCCGCCGCGGCGATGCTGGAGCGAAACGCCGCCGCCGCGGCAGACGTCATGGCTGGCCTGATCGAACGGCTCCGGTCGATCCCGGACGTGACGCTGATCCCGGCCGACCGCGATGCTCGCGACCCCCGCTTCTCTCCGTTCATCCTCAAGCTGTCCGTGCCCGGTGTGCCGTCAGAGGTCACCGTGCGGCTGCTCGGCGACCGCGGCATCTGCGTGTCGCCCGGTTCCGCCTGCGCCACCGGATCGCGCAAGCGGCTGCGCGTGCTGGAGGCGATGCGGGTGCCGCCGGAACAGGCCGCGGGGGCGGTGCGCGTGTCGATCGGGCCACGGACTTCGGCTGACGAAATCAACGCATTCGTCTGCGCGCTGCAGGAAGAGCTCCGGGCCGTCACCGGCCGGATCGCCGCCCGAGCGACCCGGGAAGTCGTCCGGACATGAGCCCGGGCACACGGGTCTTCCTGGTCAAGTACGGGGAGATCTCGCTCAAGGGAGCCAATCGTCGGCAATTCGAAGAGCGGCTCATCGCGCAGATCCACCGGCAGCTTTCAGGCACGCCCCACCGCGTCAGGCGCGCCTGGGGACGCCTGTACGTGGAGGACTACACGGACGCGGCGGCCGTGGCGCGCGCTCTCGGCGACACCTTCGGAATCGTCTCGTACGCGGAGGCAGAGATGGTCGCGCGTGACCCGGAACTGCTGGACGAGGCCGCCGTGGCGCTGGCCCGGCGCCTGGCCTCCTCCGCTCCCGCTCCCACCTTCAAGGTCGAAGCGCGCCGCAGCGACAAGGAGTACCCGGACACCTCATACCGGATCGCCTGCCGCCTGGGCGACCGGGTGCGCGCCGCTCTGCCTGAGCTAAGCGTCGACGTGCACGACCCCGGCTTCGTGCTGTCCGTGGAGGTCCGCGACCGGATCTACCTGTACGGCCCGCCGTCGCCGGGCCGCGGCGGACTGCCGGTGGGCGCTTCCGCCCGCGGGCTGCTGCTGCTCTCCGGCGGGATAGACTCCCCGGTCGCCGGCTATCTGATGGGCAAGCGCGGCATGGCGCTCGACCATGTCTACTTTCATTCCTACCCGTACACGTCCGACGACGCGCTGGCCAAGGTGGAGCGGCTGGCCGAGCATCTCGCGCGCTACGTGCCGGATGCTCGATTGTGTACTATTTCATTCACGTCCATCCTCGAACGGATCAAGCAGCGCGCTCCCGACCGGCTCTCCACCCTGCTGCTGCGCGCCTGCATGATGCGCGCTGCAGACCGGCTCGCGCAGCGCACCGGGGCCGTGGCGCTGGTCACCGGCGAGAGCCTGGGCCAGGTGGCGAGCCAGACCGGCGAAGCGATCGCCTTCACCGATTCCACCAGCGAGCTGCCCGTGCTGCGGCCGCTGATCGGCATGGACAAGGAAGAGATCGTGCGCACCGCGCGGGCGATCGGCACCTTCGAGACCTCGACGCTGCCCTATCCGGACTGCTGCACGCTGTTCGCGGCGAAGCACCCGGTGCTCCGCCCGAGGTTGACGCACATGCACGGCGCCCTGCGGGCGCTGGAGGTCGACGAGCTGATCGCCGCCGCTGCCGACGGCACCGCGCCGGGCGCGGAGCGGCTCAGTCCTTTGCCGCCGTAGCGGCGGCCGGCTCCTTTTTCTTCGTCTTCGTGCTCGTGTCGGACTTGGCGTCGGACTTCGAGTCGCTCTTGCTCTCGCCGGCGGAGCTGTCCTTGCCGGCGCTCTCGCCATCCGCCTTGGACGTCTCCTTTTCGTTGCCGGCCTCGTCGCTCTTGCCGGCATTGCGCGAATCGGTCGAGTAGAAGCCCGAGCCCTTGAAGATGATGCCGGTTCCGCTCGAGATCAGCCGCCGTACCGCGCTGCCGCAGCGGGGACAGTCGGAGAGCGGATCCTCCGTGATGCGCTGGAACTGCTCGAAGGTTCCGCAGGTGCCGCATTTGTACTCGTAGGTAGGCATAGTTACTGTTCGGGTCTGATTATAGCGCCGCTCGGCCACCTCCGGCAAGCAGCCGGGACGCCGGTATCACTCCCTGCGGACCGGCACGCCGCGCGCGGCCAGATGCTCCTTGATGTCGCCCACGGTGCACGTGCCGTAGTGGACGATGGAGGCCACCAGCGCGGCGTCGGCGTGACCGTCGGTCAGCACCTCCGCCACGTGCTCTACCGATCCCGCCCCGCCCGATGCGACGACCGGCACCGGCAGCCGGTCGGCGAGCATGCGCGTCACCGTCAGCTCGTAGCCGGCCTGCGTCCCGTCGGCATCGATCGCGTTGAGCACCACCTCGCCCGCGCCCAGCTCGACGGCCCTCTGCCCCCACTCCACGGCGTCCAGACCGGTGGCGGTTCGCAGCCCGTCGATGTAGACGCGGTACCCGCTCGGCATCGCCGGGTCGCGTTTCGCGTCCATGCCCAGGACCATGCACTGCCGGCCGAACGCCGCCGCGCCCTCGGCGATGAGCTGCGGGTTGCGGACGGCCGGCGAATTCAGGCTGACCTTCTCCGCCCCGGCCAGGAGCACCGCCTGCATCTGCTCCAGCGATCCGATGCCTCCGCCCACCGCGAACGGGATGAACACCTGCGCGGCGACCGCGCGGACGACCTCCAGCATGATGCCGCGCCGTTCCGCCGACGCGGTGATGTCATAGAAGACCAGTTCGTCCACACCCTGTTCGTAGTACGTCCGCGCCATGGCGACCGGATCGCCCACGTCCTCGTTGTCCACGAAGCGCACGCCCTTGGTGGTGCGTCCGTCGCGCACGTCCAGGCAGACGATCACCCGGCGCTCAAGCACCGTCCCACTCCAGGAAGTTGGCCAGGAGCCTGAGTCCGTTCCGACCGGACTTCTCGGCGTGGAACTGCACTGCCGCCAGGTTGCCGGCGGCGTACACCGACGCGAACCGAAGCCCGTACTCCGTGCTGCCCAACACGACGGATGCGTCGGCCGGGCGCGGGTAGAAGGAGTGCACGAAATAGAACGAGCCGCCGTCGGGTATGCCCTCGAACAACGGATGAGCGCGATCCTGCCGCACCTGGTTCCATCCCATGTGCGGGACCTTCATTCCGTCTCCAGGGCGCGGTTCCGGGAATGCGTCCGCGTGTCCGGGAACCAGCCCCAGGCAGGTCGTGTCGCGCTCGGCGGAGTACTGCAGCAGCACCTGCGCGCCGATGCAGATACCGAGCAGCGGACGACCCTCGGCGCTCACCATGCGCAGCGCTTCATCCATGCCGCTGCGGGCCAGGTCGTCCATCGCCGCGCGCGCCTCGCCCACCCCGGGGAAGATCACCCGTTCCGCGTCGACCAGCGCCGCGGGCTCGGAGGCGACCGTGAAGTCGGCGCCCAGGAAGCGCAGCGCGTTCTGGACGCTGGTGCGGTTTCCGGCCGCGTAGTCGACGATGGCGACGCTCACGGGCCGCCCTCCGACCCGCCGGCGGGACCCAGCTCTTCCAGATTGAGCATCGCGCGGGTCACGTCCATCAACTCCTCGTGCCGCATCAGGCCGGCGAGCCTGACCCACGTTCCGTCGGCCCGCAACCGCACGTCCGCCAGCGTCAACTGTCCGCTTGCGAACGCCGCCAGCAGGCGCGCGAGGTTGCGATCGACCGTACGCATCGCGCCGGCGATGACGAGCCCGTCGGCCGACGCGGTACCGGCCAGCCACACGTCCTGGGTCGGGAACACCTCGGTGACCAGGTCCAGCCCGGAATCGGGGACCATCCGGTCAATCGCGTCGGTGAGGTGGGGCACCACCAGAAGGACATCGGCATCCCTTTCCTCGATCGCGACGTCGGCGGGCAGCGAGAATGCCTCGGCGTCGAAGGCGCGCTGCACGCGGTCGAGCGGCAGGTTGGTCATCACCAGCACGTCGCCGCCGGCAAGCCAGGCCGCCGCATCGGCAGACCGGTAGTGTGGAAACGGCGCGCCGACGTAGAACCAGTCGGGACTGAGCAGCAGACGCGCCGTCATGCCGCGGTCCAGGGCCACGCCCCGCATCCAGATCAGGTAGCCCGGCTCCGCACCCACGTAGACGCCGGCGACCACCACGGCCAAGCGCTCGAGCAGCCACCCCGGCACCGGCACCTGCGCTTGTTCGACGACCGCGGCGATCGGGGCGCGCAGCGCCGCGACGCGCGCCGCCACCGCGACGTCGACGTCGGCGGGCATCGCGCCGAGGCTGGCCCGCGCCAGCGAGGGGGGCGTGCTGGCACAGGCCGCGGTCATGACTGCCGCGCCGATCACGGCGAGCGACCGGGGCCACGCGAAACGGGAACGGAGCCGGGCGGCGGTACACCGCGAAGCGGTGCGCCGCCTGACTATGCGCTGGTACGATTCGCGCTGGTACAATTCGCCGTGGTACAGGGCATCGCTCCGGGCGATGACAGAGTACACCGATAACGAGACTGTGGAGAACACGACGAAGGCGAAGGCCGCCGCGCCCGGCTCCGTGGGCCTGGTGGCCCCGCACGACCACACGTTCGCCCATCCGCCCGACGCGCTGAAGCTCGACAGCGGGCGGTTCCTGGGGCCCATCACGCTCCGGTACGAGACGTACGGGACCCTCGACGCGGAGCGCTCCAACGCGATCCTGGTCTTCCACGCGCTCTCGGGCAGCCACCACGCTGCCGGGTACCACTCCCCCGACGACAAGCGGCCGGGCTGGTGGGACGACATGATCGGGCCCGGCAAGGGCTTCGATACGCGCAAGTTCTTCGTCATCTGCTCCAACTTCATCGGCGGGTGCAACGGCTCCACCGGCCCGTCGTCGCCCCGCGGCGGTGACGGCGACCGGCCCTACGGGCTGGACTTCCCGCTCATCACCATCGGCGACATGGTCGAGGCGCAGCGCCGCCTCATCGACCATCTGGGCATCGAGCGGCTGTACAGCGTCGCCGGCGGATCGATGGGCGGCATGCAGGCCCTGGAGTGGGCGATCCGTTACCCGGACCGGGTGCGCTCCGTCGTGGTGCTCGCCTCCACCGCCACGGTTTCCGCGCAGGGCATCGCCTTTCACGCCGTCGGCCGCAACGCCATCATGTCGGATCCCGACTGGAACGGCGGCGACTACCATCACGGCCCGGCGCCGGCCAACGGACTGTCGATCGCCCGCATGATCGGCCACATCACCTACCTTTCGGAGATGTCGCTGGGCCGCAAGTTCGGGCGCACCCTGCAGGACCGCTCAGCGTTCACCTACGAGATGTCGGGCGAGTTCCAGGTCGAGTCATACCTCGCGCATCTGGGCACCCGCTTCGTGGAAGACTTCGACGCCAACTCGTACCTGTACATCACCAAGGCGATGGACTACTACGACCTTTCGGAGGCGTACGGGTCGCTGCCGGAGGCTCTGGGACGGACCCGCGCCAAGTACCTGGTGGCCTCTTTCACCTCCGACTGGCTCTACCCTTCAAGCCAGTCGCGGGAGATCGTCAGCGCCCTCATGCAGGTCGGGCGCGAGGTGTCCTACGTGGAGCTGGAGAGCGTCTACGGCCATGACGCCTTTCTGCTGGAGAGCGCCCGTCTCTGCCAGATCGTCCGCTCGTTCCTGGACAACGCCGCCTCGCCCTCCGGCTGACCATGGCCGCAAGCGGACGCCGGCAGCACCTGGACTATGACCTGATCGTCGATCTGGTCGAGCGGGACAGCTCCGTGCTGGACCTGGGATGTGGCGACGGCGAGCTGCTGCTCCGCCTGCGGGACTTCAAGTCCGTGCACGGACTGGGCGTGGAGATCGAGGAGGCGATGATCTTCCGCTGCCTGGCGCGCGGCATCACCGTCTTCCAGGGCAACCTGAACGACGGCCTGCGCGATCACGCCTCAGGCAGCTACGACTACGTGGTTCTGAACCAGACGCTGCAGCAGATCGACCGGCCGCTCGAGCTCCTTGCGGAGATGCTCCGCGTCGGCAGACAGGTGATCGTCTCGTTCCCGAACTTCGGCTACCTCGGGATCCGCCTGTCGCTGCTGCTGCGCGGCAGGATGCCGGCGTCGAGGGACCTCCCGTTCGCGTGGCACGACACGCCCAACATCCACCTGTGCACCCGCAGCGACTTCCTGGACTACTGCCGGGCGAACAGAGTGGCGGTGACCTCGATCATCGACATCCGCAACGGCCGCCGCATCGGCCCCACGGCTGCCAATCTGCGCTGCACGCAGGTGCTGTTCGTGCTCCAAGGTGACGCGGGACCGTCTTGCCCGCCTCGGGGAAGAATACGCGATCGCGACCTGGAGTAGTCACGGGCCAAGAACTGTAGTATGGTCAACGCAAAGGAGGCGATTCCGCCTCAGGAGGCTTATTGGTCAAGGATCTCAGGGTAAACGACATGATACGGGTTCGGGAGGTGCGCCTGATCGGCGCAGACGGCTCCCAGCTCGGTGTCGTCCCGACAGAAGAAGCGCTCAGTTCCGCGCGGCAGAGCGGGTTGGACCTGGTGGAGGTTTCCCCGACGGCACGCCCGCCCGTCTGCAAGCTGCTCGATTACGGCAAGTACAAGTTCGAGCAGGAGAAGCGCATTCGCGAGTCGAAGAAACGGCAACGGCTCACCAAGCTCAAGGAAATCCGGATGCAGCCCAAGATCGACTCGCATGACCTGGACTTCAAGTCCCGGCATATCAAGTCGTTTCTGGATCAGGGGAACAAGGTGAAGGTGACCATTCGGTTCCGTGGCCGCGAGTTGGCGCACACGGAGATCGGCCGCGCAGTGCTGGACCGCGTGGTGGAGCTCACCCAGGAGTACGCGGTGCTCGCACGGTCGGCGCAGATGGAGGGACGGTTCATGTCGATGGTGCTGAGTCCGAAGTCCAGAAAGTAGACGATGAGTACCAAAGCGAAGACCCATCGCAGCACTGCCAAGCGCTTCAGCGTCACCGCCAAGGGCAAGGTGAAGTACAAGAAGCAGGGGTTGCGGCACATACTCACCAAGAAGAACAGCAAGCGGAAGCGGAGGCTGCGGCGTTCGGGGCTGCTGAGCCCGTCCGAGCACAAGCGTATCCGCCGCCTGCTGCCGAACGGATAGGGGCATATGGCACGAGCGATCGACAGTCACAAGCATCACGCCAAGCGCCGCAAGATCCTCAAGCAGGCCAAGGGGTACTGGGGACGGCGCAGCAAGCTGTATCGGACGGCCAAGGATGCGCTGGCCAAGGCCGGCATGTACGCCTACCGCGACCGGCGGCGGCGCAAGGGCGAGTTCCGCCGCCTCTGGATCGCACGCATTTCGGCCGCCTGCCGCCAGCATGACCTGCGGTATTCGCAGTTCATGCACGGCCTGTCGCGAGCCGGGATCACGCTGAACCGCAAGGCGCTCTCCAACCTCGCGATCGAGGATCCGGCCGCGTTCGAGGCGATCGTCGAGCGAGCCCGGGCGGAACTGGCCGCCGCCGACTCATGATCCGCGTGCAGCAGATCGCCGACCTCGAGGCGCGCGTGTTGCGCGCCATCGACCTGATCGAGCGCCTGCGCGCGGAGAACCGCACGCTCAGCACGTCGCTCGAGTCGGCCGAAGCGCGCGCACGGGAGGCGGAGGGGATGCTGGAGAGCGTCCGCAGCGATCAGCAGGGCGTCGAGGAGATTGTCCAGCGCACGCTGAACAAGCTCGACGGTCTGGAAGAGGCCTGGGCGGAGATGCAGAAGGACGATGCGCCGGCGGAGGCCGCGGCCGCTCCTCCCGATCCTCCACCGAGTCCGCCGGGTGCCGGAGTCTCCAGCACGGAACAGGGTTCTCTCGGCGGACAGGATCCTCCCGGCGGGCAGGGTTCCCTGGGCGGACGAGGCTCACTCGGAGCCGGTGCACCATAGCCGGGCAGGCTGAGGCGCCCGGCACCGCGGTGAGGCAGTAACCGGTGGCCAAGCACCTTGCCGAAATAGACATCCTCGGTTCCTCGTTCACGATCAAGTCGGACGAGTCGACCGAACATCTCGCTCAGCTCATCGAACACTTCTCGAGCCGGGTGGCCGAGGCGCGACGTGCCATGCCGCAGGCGGATTCGTTGCGCGTGGCGATCGTCTCCGGCCTCAATGTCACGGACGAGTTGTTCAAGGCGCTGCAGGCCGCCGAGGACACGCAGCGCGATTCCCGCGCCGCGGCGCAGATCGCCATGCGCCTGATCGGGATGATCGATCAGACGCTGGTCGACGGCGAACAACCCGGAAGTGGCGCTCCCGCACCTGCGCCGGGCCCGTCCGGTCCGGCCACGGTGGAGCGCGATCCTCAGAACGAGATCCCTTCCACGACCGCCGAGTAGTCGCAGCCTTCGACTTCGACGATGGCGGCCGCCACGCGGTTGCCCAGCGACGCCGCCTCCTCGGGGCCTCCTCCGGTCAGTCTCGCGTACAGGTAGCCGGCCGCGAATGAGTCGCCCGCGCCCGTGGTGTCGACGGCCCGAGCCGCAATGCCGGGCGCGCGCGCAGCGATGGCTCCGCGCTCCCACACCATGGACCCTGCCGACCCCAGCTTGACGACCACGGTCGGCGCCAGTTCCCCGAGGGCGGCGCACGCCAGCCCGACGGCCCCTTCGGCCGGCATGCCGGTGACGACCTCGGCGAGCGCGCGCGCTTCCTGCTCGTTCGCGAGCAACAGGTCGACCGAACCGGGAATCCACTCCGCCAGCTCGTGTCCGGAGGTACCCACGATCACCATGTCCGCCACGTCGAAGGCAACCATCGAGCCACCGGCTCGCGCCGTGGCCGCCGCGGTGGTCAGTGCCCTGCGCGGGCCGGGCGGCGCCCACAGGTAGGCGGTCGCATAGAAGCAGTCACTGCAGGCGATCGCCGCCCGGTCGAGGTGATCCTCCGACAGTTCCAGGCATGCCTCCAGCGACGTGAACATCGTGCGCTGGCCATCCGGGGTAACCAGCACCACGGAGGTACCGGTCGCCTTCTCCGGATGCGTGCTCAGCTTGCTGACGACCCCCGTCGCCTCGAGGCGAAGGCGGAGATCGCGTCCGATCGAGTCGTCGCCGATGACGCCGGTCATCACCGGCGGAGCGATCGCGTCCCCGACCGCCTGCCCGGACAGCCAGGCGAGCCCCCGCAAGGTGTTTGCGCAGCTTCCGCCGGGCCGGCGTCCGGGCCGCGCGAGGCCGGCGGCGATCCGCGCGGCACGTCCGCCGTCCACCAGTATCATCGTCCCCGGCTGCGCGCCGACGCCTTGCAGATGTTCGTGCGACACATGGCCGATCATGTCCATGAGGGGATTGCCCACACCGAACACCGAGTAGTTCGCCACCGTCCTCTCCTGATACGCTCGCTGTGCGGCCATTCTAAGGCGAAGCGGGGCCGCGCACAGGAACCAGGTCACAGATGCCCCCGAACGACCCGCTGGCACGAATTGTCTTCATCGATCTCCCTGACGTTCCCGACCTGCGCGTCGGTGACTTCCCGATCGATCCGGGCATCCCCCTGCCTCTGGAGATGGACGCCGACACCGAACAGGTCGACCCGGAAGAGATCACCTGGGAAACGATCATCGCCGGGATGCTCAAGGTCCTGGCGTACCGCCCGGGGTACCGCGACACGGCGTACTTCCGGCGGTTCGTGTGTGCTGCGCGCCCGCGGATCAACGAGGAGCTCACCGAAGCGGCGATCTTCAAGGCCCGCAACGGCGACCTGGATCTGGCCGAGGAGCTGTTCCTGGCGCTTGTCGGCCTGTTCCCGGAGAACCCGCAGCCTGCCGTGAACCTGGCGCTCACCTACGAGGAGCGGGTGCGCGCTGCCCTGCAGGCCGAGGATCGGGAGGAAGCCGAGCGGCGCCGTCGTGAAGTGCTGACCGCGTACCGGCGGGCACTGGACATCGACCCGCTGTTTCCGGATGCGCACTTCAATCTGGCCTTCTTCCACTCGGAGATGGCCGATAACGACAGTTGCCGCCGGCACCTGGATCTGTACCTGAAGTACGGCAAGGAAGAGGAGAAGCTGCAGCAGGCGCGCGCTCTCCGCGAGGAGATCCACGCTGCGGGACTCGGAGACGCCCTCTTCCGGGAGGCCGTAACGGCAATCCGTGACGGCCGCGAACGGGAGGGAATCGAGCACGCGCGCCGCTTCGTCCGCGACCATCCCGACACCTGGAACGGCTGGTTCGTGCTGGGCTGGGGCCTGCGCCGCGCGGGCGACTACTCGCAGGCACGCGTCGCTTTCGAGAAGGCGTTGCAGCTCGGCGAACCGCAGGTGGACACGCTCAACGAGCTGTCGATCTGCAACCTGGAGCTCGGCGATCTGGCGGGCTGCGAACGCTGTCTGCGCCTGGCCCTGGAGCTCGCACCGGAGGATACGCGGGTCATCTCCAACCTCGGCGTCCTGCAGCTCCGACGCGGCGACACCGAAGGAGCCATGGGGTACTTCCGGACGGTACGGGAGATCGATCCCGACGATCCCGTCGCGGCCCGTTACCTGGCCGCCATCGCCGGCTGAGGACGGGCACGGGGGGTGGGGTCGCTAGTGTCCGGCGCACGGTCGCGAGTGTCCGGCGCACGGTCGCGGCGCCAACTGCGGCGCATCGCTGCCAGGTGCGGTCTCGACGAGGCCGATGCCGTGGTGCTCGAGCGCATCGCGCGCCGCAACGGCATTCAGGACCCCGCCCGACTGACCGGGGACCGCGAGCTTCTCCGGCGCCTGCTTGCCCAAGCCGTCCAGACCGTGGAACGCAAGCCCGGTCTGACGGATCCGGAGCGCCAACGCCGGCTGTCGCGCTACTTCCGGCTCGAAGAGCGGCTGGAACGTCACGCCGCCGGCGACCCGCGGCGCAGGCACCTTCGGCGGCCGGTGGAAGGGCCGTGCATCGTCATCCCGTTCGTCGCAGCCCCCGGTCACCTCCCCGGGGCGCCGCCGCGGGCTCCTGCCCCGGCTACGGAACGCCGCACCCTCGCGACGATCCTGGACGTGTCGACCGGCGGCTGCGCAGTCTGGCGGCTCGCCCCCCTGCAGGTCGACAGCCTGACGCGGATCGAGTTCGATCTGGGTCCGGACACCCGGATCGTCGCGACCGGCACGGTACGCCATGTGCGGCCTCAGGGTCCTGCCGGCATGGTCGTGCACCTGGAGTTCACCCGCGTGTCCCGCGAACGCCGCAACCGGATCCACCGCTTCGTCCACGGTCACGACCGGCGACCAGCCCGTGAACGACTCCGTGCCCGCACCTGAACCGGATCGCCACCACACGGTGGAGGCCGCGGAGACCGAGTCGCACGGCGAGCGCCTGGGCCGCTCGCTCGCCGCCGGTGACGTGGTGGCGCTCTCGGGACCGCTCGGCAGCGGCAAGACCACGTTTGCCAAGGGCCTTGCCCGAGGTCTCGATGTCCCGGACGACGTGACCAGCCCTACCTATGCGCTGGTCAGCGAGTATCGCGGCCGCCTGACGCTGTACCACGTCGATCTGTACCGGATCTCCACGCCCGGGCAGTACGCATCGCTCGCGATGGACGAGATGCTGCACGGGCCATGGGTCACCGTGGTCGAGTGGCCGGAGCACGCGCAGCCGCCGATCACGGACGCCATTCACGTGGGATTCGCGGTGACCGAGAGCGGCGGCCGGACCATCTGCGTGAGACGGCATGCGTGAGAAGGCCTGCGTGACCGCCGTCGCCTTCGACAGCGCCACGCCGGTGATGGGCGTGTGCGTCTCCACACCACGTGCCACCGTCGTGTGCTCGCTCGCCGTCGGCCTGGAGCACGGCACGCGGCTGGCACCGCTGGTTGCCGGAGCCCTGCAGCAGGCCGGCGCCACGGTGGACGATCTGGACCTGGTGGTATGCGGCATCGGGCCGGGATCGTTCACCGGGACCCGCATCGGCATCGCCATCGCGTTGGGTATGACCGCCGGCGGACGCGGTCTGATCGGCGTTTCCGGACTGGATGCCGCCGGGCACCGCCTGCGCTTCTTTCCCGGCATCGTCGTGCCACTCATAGACGCGCGCAAGGGGCGGCTCTTCGCAGCCCTGTACGGCGCCGGCCGGCGGCTGACCGGCTTCCTGGACGAGAGTCCCGACCGGATCCGGGAGAGGCTGCGCGCCTATCCGGCCGTGCTCCTGACCGGCCCGGCAGCGCCGGGGTGGCAAGCTGCATGGGGCGACCGCGACGGCATCTCCCTGGACCCGGCAGCCGATCAGGCGGACGCCGCCGCGCTGCTCGAAGTCGGCGTCCGGCGCTTCTCCCGGCAGGCAGTCCGGCGCGTGATTCCGCGGCCCGCCTACCTGCGGCCAAGCGAAGCGGAGCTCGGCCGGCCCGGACCGTCGCCCCCGGCCGTGCGCGGGCTGCCCATGGCCGGAGCCGAAGGCGACGGGAATTCCAGCGTGGAGCGAACGGCGGGGACGGGCCAATAGCCGGAGCCGAAGGCGACGACTATTGGGGCGGCGTCACCAGGTCGTCGACGCGCACGACCCTGCCGGTGCGCATCGACACGTTGCCGGCGATGCCGGTCAGGATCGCGTTGGCGCCGTCCACGTGCGACGCCGCGCGCGACAGCGGATCGTCGGCCCGATCGCCGAACAGGTCGTGCAGGATGCGCGGGTCGGCCCCGCCGTGGGCGCCCGGCGCGTCCTCCAGTTCGACCTCACGGGGATCTCCGAACATGGGCAGCACGTGCAGCCGGCGGCTCGACGCTGCCGCTTCGGCGGCCTGATTCCCTCCGGCCGACACGTACGAAGTCTCCACCTGGTGTGCCTCGATCCGGCCGGCGGTGCCGGTCATGGAGAGGCGGAATCCCTCCCAGGGCGCGTAGGCGGTCAGCGAGTAGGTCAGTATCGCTCCGCTGCGCATCCGCACCAGCAGTCCGAGCGTGTCCTCGATGCTGATGCCGTCGCCGAACACGCTCTGGTCGCGCAGATAGCCGTCCTCGTGCTCGGCCTGCAGGTACATCTCTCGCAGCGTTTCGTTCCCGGCCAGGTCCAGGGCAAAGGGATCGTCGGCCGCCGCGCCGCTGCCGTGCGCGCGGGCGTAGAAACGCGTCTCTCCCCGCTCCTCGGCGTTGGCGCGTCCGTAGAACGCCAGGTCGCCGCAGGCCGAGACCGTCTCCGGCGCGCTTGCCAGCCAGAAGTTGACCAGGTCGAAGTGGTGCGATGCCAGGTGCACGAGCAACCCGCCGCTGTTTCGCTTGTCGCGGTGCCAGCGCCGGAAATAGTCGGCACCGTGCCGGGTGTCGAGCAGCCACTCGAAGTGCACGGAGGTGATCCTGCCCACGGTCCCGTCCGCGACGATCCTGCGCACCGCGGTGGCCAAAGGTGAATAGCGGTAGTTGTAGGCGACACGCAGTGAACGCCCTGACCGTCCGACCGCGTCCAGGATGGCCTGCAAGCGGTGCTGGTCGGTGGTCAGCGGCTTCTCGCTGATGACGTCGCAGCCACGGTCGAGCGCGCCGATGATGTAGCGGTGATGGGTGCGGTCGATCGTGCTGACGATCACCGTGTCGGGACGCTGCTCGGCGATCATCGCCTCGAAGCGGTCCGGCCCGTACAGCGCCGCCTCGCCACCGCCGGCATGGCGTCCCATCACCCGGTTGGCGTACTGCATCCGCGTGCGGTTGAGGTCACACAGCGCCACCACCCGCGCCCGGTCGCCGAAGTCACGCGCCAGCGCTTCGTAGAAGAAGCGGCCCCGTCCGCCAGCCCCGACCAGTGCATACCGCCGCTTCCGCCCGTCCATAGGCGGTGTACTGTAGCAGGACGTGGACGTACTTGAAGGCGGTCCGGTGCGCCTGATCCATCACGAACAGGCGGACGGGCCCTGGAACATGGCCGTTGACGAGGTGCTCGCCGCCTCCGCGGCCTCGCCCGGCGCGCGGCCCGCGATCCGGCTGTACGGATTCCGTCCACCGACGCTGTCGATCGGGCGCTTTCAGCCGGTCTCCGACGTGCTCCGGGCCCGGCTGTGCGAGGACGGTGTCGAACTGGTCCGGCGCCCCACCGGCGGGCGCGCCGTCCTGCATGCCACGGAGGTGACCTATGCGGTTGCGCTCGGCACGGCGCACCTGCGCCCGTTCGGCAAGCGCGCGGTGTACCGCTTCGTCGGCGATCTGCTGCTCGCCGCCCTGACGGAGCTCGGCGTTGCCTGCCGGCGCAACCCGGCGCAGATCGGCGACTCGGCCGCTTCCGACTGCTTCGGCGCGGTGGGCCAATACGAGGTGGTGGGCCGGTTCGGAAAGCTGGTCGGCAGCGCGCAGATGGTCACCCGGCACGGGGTCCTCCAGCACGGCTCCATCCCGCTTGACGACAGCTACCGGCGGGTCGAGCGGTACCTGGCGGCCGCCGCAGCGGACTCGGCGGACGCCTCCTGGCTGGCGAAGGAGACCGGCCGGGCCGCCGACTTCGCGGAGACGGCGGCCCGGCTTCGGGGGAGCCTTGCCGCTGCGCTGGCGCCCGTGGAGGTGTGCGGCCTGGACGCCGCGGAGACCGAGCGCGCCACGGCGCGGTTGCCGAAGTTCTCCGGGCCTTCCTGGACGCTGTCAGGGGTTGCGTGACGGCGCTCCAGACGCCGGCCGCGGCCGGGGCACTGCTGATGGCGGCGCTGTCCCTCACCGCCGCGCCGCCCGACCCGGCGATCGTCTGCCGGCCGGCGGAGCGGCCTCCGTGCGTGGAAGCCGCAGGCTTCTGGCGGGACGCTCCGGTCGAAGAGCAGGTCGCCTACCTGCTCGAAGCGATGAGCGACTCGGAGCTGCTCGGCCAGACCCTGGCGCTCGGCTACCGGGGCACGGGTTTCCCGGATGAGCTGCGCGCATGGATCGAGAAGCGGCACCTGGGCAGCGTGAAAATCTTCAGCCGCAACGTGGACGGTCTGGGGGAGCTGGCAGCCGGCGTCGGCGCCATGCAGGAGGCGGCGCGAGCCGCCCGCCTGCAGATCCCGCTGCTCGTCATCACCGACCAGGAGGGCGGCTGGGTCCGCCACGTCAAGGAGTCGACCTCGCAGACGCCCGGCAACCTCGCCCTGGGCGCCGGCGGGATACCCGACGACGCGTACCGGACGGGCCGGTTCATCGGCCTGGAGCTGCGCGCCCTCGGCATCAACATGAACTTGGCGCCGACCGTCGACGTGTATGCCGATGCGGGCGCCGCGGTCATCGGGCCGCGTGCGTTCTCCGCAGACCCCGTGCAGACCGGATTGCTGGCGGTGGCGTTCTTTCGCGGCCTGGCCTCGGCCGGCGTGATCGCCGCCGCCAAGCACTATCCCGGGCACGGCGGCGCCGCCGGCGATTCGCACGGGGTCTTCCCGAGCGCGGACGTCGATCTTGCGACCCTCTGGGACCGCGAGCTGGTCCCGTACCGGCTGCTGGTCCGCGAAGGCCTGCAGGCGGTGATGAACGCCCACGTGGGCTATCCGCGCATCATCGATCCGGCCACGCCGGCTTCGCTGTCCGCGTTCTTCCTGCGCGAGCTGCTGCGCGACCGTCTGGGCTTCGACGGCCTGGTGATCAGCGATGACCTGGAGATGCGCGGTGCTCTCAACACCGCCTCCGACACGGCAGCGGCGGCCGAGCAGGCGCTGCGCGCAGGCAACGACCTGGTCCTGGTCTCCCACACTCCGGAGTTGCAGGAGCGGACCTGGCAGGCACTGCGGCGGAGGATGGACGACCCGGCGTTCCGAGCGCGCGTGCGGGAGGCGGCCGCACGCGTGCTCGCGGTGAAGCTGCGCGCATTCCGTGCGCCCGGTGCCGTGCCGCTGTTCCCGGCAGACGACGCCGAGTCCGCCGTACCCTCGCCCGGGGCGGCCGAGTTCTTCCTGGACAGCGCGGCTCGCAGCGTCACGGCGGTCCGCTCCGCGCGCCTCCCGTTCCTGCCGGATCCGGTCTGGCGGCTGTTGCTCGTGGGCCAGAGCGAGGAGTTCCTGCAGGAGGGCCTGCGGCGTTTTCCGCAGGCCGACACCTACCGTTTTCCGTACAGCCCGTTCTACTCCTCCCGCCCGCGAGACCGTGCGGCGGTGCGCGAGCTGGCCGGCTCCTACGATGCGATCATCTTCCTGCTGATGAACTACAACAGCGCCGAGGTGCTGGCCGAGTTGTCGTCGTACGCCGCAAGGGTCCTGGTGGTGTCGGCGCTCACGCCGGTCTATCTGGCCGACCTGCCGTGGGTGGAGACGGCGGTGGCGGTGTACGGCGAGAGCCGCGACTCGTACCGTGCCGGGCTCGCGGTCCTGGCCGGCGACTATCCACCGGAGGGCCGGCTCCCCATCGACTTCGGAGTGGCGGCCGGGTCGCCGTGAGTGCGCGGCGGGCGGAAACCGCGGGCCGGACCGAGACCGCGGGCCGGACCGAGACCGCGGGCCGGACCGAGACTGCGGGCCGGACCGAGAGCGCGGGCTGGTTCGTGGCCGGACCGCGCTACCGGCGCGCGGTGCTCGACCGGCTCCTCGACCGCGAGTGGGCGTACGTGCCGCTCACCGCCCACCTTCGCGAGTCCGCGCCCCCCCTGCGGGGCGCGCCGTTCAGCCTGTACGCGACGCGCAGGGACGGAGCGATCGCGGACGTCCTGCTGCGCGCCCGCGACGGCCTGCTGCTGGCGGCATTCGACCACGGACGGGATCCTGTGCGCACGGACGGCAGCCAAGCATGGGACGGTCGGAGCATCCGCGAGCTGCGTGGCATCGTCCACTCCCCCGGAACGCTGCACTCCTGCATGGGGATGACGCGGGACGTGCTTCGCGCCGAGCGCCTGTTGGGGCTGCGGGCCCGCGTGTGCGTGGACCACGTGCTGATGACCCTGGACCGTGGCGAGCCGAGCGCCCGGGCGCTGCCGGCCGGGCCCGTGACCGACGGTCTGGTCGTGCGCCGCGCAACGGTCCGCGATACCCCACGCCTGCTGGCACTGCGCGAAGCCTACGAGCTGGAGGAGGTCATTCTCGACCCGACACGGTTCAACCGCGACGACTGCCGCAGGCGGCTGCGCCGCGCCCTGCGCGGCGAGCTGGTGTACGTGGCCGAGCACCGGGGGCGACCGGTCGCGACCGCCGCCACCAACACGCGCGGCTTCCAGGTGGACCAGATCGGCGGCGTGTTCACCACTCCGGACCTCCGCGGAACCGGCCTGGGCAGGGCCGTTATGCTGGCGCTGCTGAGCGACATCTTCCGCCACAAGAGGCAGGCGTGCCTGTTCGTCAAGACCGGCAACGTGACCGCGTTGCGCCTGTACGAGCGGCTCGGCTTCTCGTCTCGCGGCGGCTACCGCATCAGCTACTACCGCTGATCCTCGCCGGCATGCGTCGGCCGGGGCGCTTGGAACAGGGTGGCGCGGAAATAGGTCCGTCCGTCGTCGAAGTCGAATCGGGGCGGCGGTGAGCCGTTCTGCTCCATCGCCTGGAATATCTTGGGAAGGCCGGTCAGGCGTTCCTCGGCCAGGTCCAACTCCTTGAGAAACTCGCCGATGCGGCGATTGCGCGCAGGCGCCGACGGGACCCTGGCGCCCGCGCGCAGATGGTCGCGTTCGATCCCCGGCACCGGTCCGGGATAGCTGGTGATCTCGATCCGATCGGGATACCGATAGACCTTCGTCGGTTCAGGAGTATCGGGCTGATAGCTGCGGTGATAGATCGCGTTGACCAGCGTCTCACGGAGCGCTCGCATCGGATAGTCGGCCCAGACGCGCGCCCGGATGCGGTCGGGCTCCTTTCTGATGTGCCTCGGCACCAGCCCCTCCAGATAGCGGAGGGCGTCACGAACCTGGTCGGCAAGACCGCCGCGGAATATGCGCTCGTGCAGCACGTCTCCGGCCGGCCCGTCAGGGAACTCGACCAGGTCGATCCGGGCGCCCGGAAACCACTCTGCCGGGTCATCGGCAAAGAACAGGATGGCCACGTTGCGCGGCAGCTCGTGATCGTTGACACGAGAGGTGAGCCGCATGCGGCGGTAGACCTGGACCGCTTCGACTTCCGCCAGCAGGCCGCTCCGCACGTCGTGGAGGTACTCCCGCACCTTCGCCTCGCGCACGTCCTCGACGCGTGCCTGCGACGCCCGCCGGTCGTCCCATGGCACCCGAGCGGTCTGCTCCAGCAGCGACTTCAGCATGCCGTTCGCCCGCGCGTCGACGGTCTCGGCCCCCAGCCGTATCCAGAACTTCGCAGGGCCGCCACCACCGTCGGGCGCCTGATGGGGTTTGGTCTCACTCGCCGGCACCCAGAGCACCAGGATGGTGCGGCCGTCGACCACTGCGGGTGACATCACGGGCTGATACACGGGATCGATGCGATTGCAGTTGCCGCGTATCCACTTCTGCGCCGCCGCAGTCTCCGATGCCGACAGTCCGCGCGGCGGCAGCGCAGCGCGTCCCCACCGTTCACCGACGCCGATCACCACGTACCCGCCGTTGAGGTTGTGCAGGTCGTTCGCGAACGCGCAGATGGTCTTCAACACCTGGAGGCCGGTGGTCGCCTGATCCCAGCCGGCCTCGAACTCGACGCGGGCGGACTCGACTCCGCGGCAGTACAGCAGATCGCCCACGTTCACCGGCAGGAGGTCGCTCACGCGCGGTCACCGTCTCCGTGAACGGCCGTCGCCGCCGCACGCTTGCGGCGCAGGCGGGCCACCCGGCGCAGCATGTCGTCGTGGAGCCCGCTCGTTCCGTTCCTGACGCCGCCGAAGAACGGCCGCACGCAGTCGAGCGCGGCGTCGTAGTCCTTCGCCCGGTGTTCGTAGTACTTGGCCAGCTCGACTGCTGCCTCGCGGTCGCGGTGCCGCTCGGCCATGTCACGCCACAGCTCGACAGCCTCGGTCCAGGCGCCGGCGCGCTTCAGCTCTCCGCCCAGCGCGGTGCCGCAGGGAAGCTGCCCGTCCACGTATCCGCGGCGCAGATGGTCAAGTCCGCACGGATCTCCCAGGGCCAGCAGCAGGTGGCCGACGCCGCGCGGGTCCACCGGGACCGTGTCGGCCCCGGCCAGCGCCTGATCGATCGTCGCCAGAAGCTGCGCGAGGGTAACGACATCGCTGTGGTTGTGTTCGAACACGACCGGCAGCCGTCCCAGCTCGCCGGTTCTGAGGAACTCGAAGTAGATGTCGGGCACCTCGAAGCCGTCGATGTCCTCGCCCCGGTCGATGCCCAGGATCTCCTCCTCCAGGGTCTTGAGCCGGCAATCGACGGTGATCGACGCCCACAGGCGGCGCGACGGGTAGAGCAGGTCCAGGTGCTCGGGCATGTTCAGGCTGCGCCCGTCCATCAGGAACCTCGTCGTCAGGATGGTCTTGTCGAACGCCTTGCCGTTGAACGACACGAACAGCCGGTGCTCGGCCAGCAGGCGTTCGACGTATTCCAGGAACGCGGTCTCCCCCGGAAAGTCCTCCAGGAACACCTGCTCCACCACCATGCGGTCGTCCCGCACCGTGGCGATCCCGAACAGGAAGATGACCGCCCCGGCGCCGGCCAGCCCCGTGGTCTCCGTGTCGAAGAAGGCGCATCGCTCGATCGGCACCGACTCGGGCAGTAACCGAGGCTTGTCCGTGAGCGGCGAGGGGACGATCGCCACCCGGCGATGCACGTACGGCGCCAGCCGCTGCCAGTCGGCGCCCAGCCGTTCGGGGAGGCAGCCGTCGGCGTGGTCGTCAGGCGCGAAGGGCGGGAGCTCTTCGCCGCCCGCGCGCAGGTAGTCCAGCCGCCGGCGGATCGAGTCGGGCAGCGATCCGGTAGCAGATCCCGTGGTCATCGTCCCGCTCCGATCGCAGCCGGCTCCGGTTCGGGCACGGCCATGGCGCCGTACGGAACCGGCGCCGCGCCATCGTCCGCCTGACCTGCGCCGAGCCAGACGTCCAGAAAGCCGATCATCAGCTCCTTGGGATCGTGGCTTCCGCGGCTCTCGAACGGACCGATGCAGGAGGGGCAGCCGCGCTCGCAGGCGCAGCCGGCCACCAGGTCGCGGCATCCCCGCAGGATGCGCTCGGCGTCGTCGCGAAACCCCTCGGCCAGCCCGGAGCCGCCCGGATAGGCGTCGTAGAGATAGAGCGCCGGCGCTCCCAGGTCGGGATCGCGCGTGCGTTCGGCGACGCCGAGGTCGCGCACGTCGCAGAGCAGGAAGACCGGCGCCACGTTGCGGAGCAGGTGGCCCAGCCGGCTCATCACGGTGCGCCGCTGCCAGTCGGCAAGCGACGCGAAGCGGCGGCCGGCCGCCGTGTCGGCGCCGAGCACGACGGCGACCGCGCGGGTGTGCATCTCGTCGGCGGGCAGGTGGATGTCGCCGCGGCCCACCCGTTCGTGGGTGTGATACCTGATCTTCCTGAAGCCGGTCGGCTGCGTGCGCACCAGGATGTCGCCGAGCACCAGTCCGTGCGCCGAGCGGGTGTCGTCGTCCCGGTGCAGCAGCCTGATATCGGTCCGGACGACCGACTCGGTGAAGTAGTCGGCCGCCACGGGTGCCACCGTGCAGGTCTGCTCCTCCAGGTCCAGGCGTTCGACGCGGTACTGCTCGCCTCCATGCAGGTAGATGGCGCCGTCGTGCAGCAGCATCTTGGCGGAAACCCGGTCCATCTCGCCGATCAGGCGGCGCCCGCGCCGCGTGCCGTCGACGATGACGACGTTCTGCGCCGTGGAGGTGCGCAGCGACACCTGCTCCGACGGATAGGCGCGGTCCGTCCAGTACCACGAGCCGCCGGCATGGTGGAGTACGCCCTGCTCCCCCAGGTACCGGAGAAGCTCGGCCACGTGCGGCGTCTCCGCGTCGGAGTCGCGATAGGGCAGCTCGAAAACCGCGCACTTGAGCTGGTCCAGCAGGATGTGGACGTTGTCCGGATCGACGTGCCCGGACTCCGGCGAGGCGCCGAACAGGTACTCGGGATGACGGATGACGAACTGGTCGATCGGCGCCGGCGAGGCGATCAGGATCGACAGCGCCACGTCGGTCGTGCGGCCGGAACGGCCCGCCTGCTGCCGGCAGGAGGCGATGGTGCCGGGGAAGCCGGCCATCACCGACGCGTCCAGCCCGCCGATGTCGATGCCGAGCTCCAGCGCGTTGGTCGACACCACGCCGCGCAGCGACCCGTCGCGCAGCCCGCGCTCGATGCGGCGCCGCTCGTTCGGGAGGTAGCCGCCGCGGTAGGAGGCGATGGCGCCGGCACCGTCCGGCGTGTCCCGGCCACCCAGCGATTGTCTGATGTAGGAGGAGATCAACTCCGTGCGTGTGCGCGAACGTGCGAACACGATGGCCTTCACGCGCCGGCGCAGCAGGCGCGTGGCGATCTCGTGCGCCTCGTTGACCACGCTGCGCCGGATGCCCTGCGCGACGTCGAGCAGCGGCGGGTTGTAGAGCAGGAAGTGGCGCTTCCCGGCCGGCGCGCCGTTGCGGTCGATCAGGACCGCGTCCTCCCCGATGATGCGGCGGGCCAGCTCCAGCGGGTTGCCGATGGTCGCCGAGCAGCAGATGAAGCGCGGGCGCGCCCCGTAGAACGCCGCGATTCGCTTCAGCCGGCGGATGACGTTGGCCAGGTGCGAGCCGAACACCCCGCGGTAGATGTGCAGCTCGTCGATCACGACGAAACGCAGACCTCCGAAGAAGTGGCCCCACTTCGGGTGATGCGGCAGGACGCCGGTGTGCAGCATGTCCGGGTTGGTGATGACGATGCGGCCCTGCTCGCGCACCCGGCTGCGGATGGAAGAGGGCGTGTCGCCGTCGTACGTGAAGGCCGGCACCGGCAGGCCGCCCCCCTTCACCACGCCGTCCAGCTCGGCCTGCTGGTCCTGGGACAGCGCCTTGGTCGGGAACAGGTAGAGCGCGGTCGCCTCGGCGTCGCGCAGGAAGTGCGTGAGGATCGGCAGGTTGTACGCCAGGGTCTTGCCCGAGGCGGTCGGCGTCACCAGCACCACGTTGTCGCCCGAGCGCACGTGCCGGTAGGCGTCCGCCTGGTGGCCGTACAGCCGCTCGATGCCCCGCGCGCGCAGGACGCGCCGCAGGCCGTCGTCCAGCTCCGCCGGAAACGGCGCCACGTCGCCCGCGCGCGCCGGCACCACCTCCCAGTGGGCGACGTTGCGCATGAAGGACCGGTCGCTCCGCAACTCGGCCAGCGCCGAGTCCAGCGACGAGCCTGAGTCCGGCGACGAGACTGCCCCCAGCATCTCCCCTCCCCCTACGGACGTTACCCTATCGCCGGCACCATGGCAAAGGCACCGCGGCCGGCCGAATGGTAGCAGAATCGCAGCGCAATTGAGATTTTGCGCCGCAATTCGTCAACGCCGCTGAGAACGCCCCAGACCGGGAAGAGTTGCCCGTGCGCCGATTCAGGGTCCGCTACGACCGGGTGGCTCTACCACGCCTGGATCGAGCGTGATCTTGAGGTCCTCCGAGACCTCGGCGAGCAGTGCGTCGAGGGCAGTTCGGTCATCCGGGGACAGATCGCCATTCAGCACCACACGCACGTGAAAGCGCAGTTCGGCGCCCGCGCTCGCCTCCAGCAATCGGGAGGTCAGGTCGGCGAGATCCTGGATCTGATCCACTTCGAGGACAGCGCCGCCCGTGGGAGGCTTGACCGTGTACCGCTCCGAGTCGTCGGGGGGGCGCTCCAGCACCAAGCTCCCTGCCGCGTCGTAGGCACAATCGACCGGGTTGCTGCCGGCCGCCAGCCGCAGCCAGCGGCTCGCCGTGGATGCCTTGACGGCATCGCGGATGAGCCCCCAGGGCAGCGTCGTGCCGTGGCTCCGGGACAGTGCCTGCGCCAGCGCGATGCCGTTCGTCGTACCGTCCGACCACGCGCCGGGCAGAGCCGCTTCCACGAGATCCTGAGGAGCGATCGGCTCCAGCGGCGGATGGAGGACGGCGTTCGCGTCGAGCGCGCCGTACGGCACCGGCTCCTTCCATGCCGAGGTGGGGCCACTGGTGAGCCACACCGTCCCCTGCTGCACGGCGCGCTCGACGGCGGCCCGTACCGTCTCCGCGGAGCAACGCGGAATCGTGTACGGCTCGTCGTACTCCTCGTTCGGAATACGCACGACGTGGCCGCCGCCGAAGTAAGCCTGCACGTCAGGCAGCGCCACGGCCAAGTCGCCCTCGGGTCCCGCCCACAGTCCCGGGAGTACTCCTGGCTTCAGCAGCGCATCGGACAGGACGTTCAACTCGGCCTGTTCGGGCAGCACCACCTCGAGTTGCGGATCATCGCGCGCGTCCGCATCGACGTGCCCACGCCACCAAGTACGCATGCTGCCGTCGGGCCGCACGAGCCGCCCGACCAGCAGGCCGCGCTCCACGCCCTGCAGGACGGTGTCGAGCAGCACCTTCGGAGTCAGCACCTTCGGCAACCGCGGGTAGCGAGCAAACGCCCCGGCGAGGTCCTTTACGAACCGGGCATCCTCGTCTTCGCTCCACAGGTCGTAGGGTCCGTCCGGCAGTAGCGCCGCAGCGTCCACCGGCGTCTCCTTGATGCGAGAGCGGCCGTCGTTCTTGATCTCCGTGAACAGCGGCCTGCCGCTCGCCGGGAGTCTGAAGGCGTGCACGGCGTTGCGCTCGTTCACGGTCACCACCACCCCGTAGGCGTGGCGGACGGCTTCGGGAACGCGCCCGCGCGCTTCCTGCAGCCGGCGCCGCAGGCGTTCCTCCTGCACCGCGTCCACTTCGTGGCCCGCCAGTTGCGCCTGCACCTCCTCCCAGCCGAGCAGTGCGCGCACGGCAGCGTGCGCCGCTTCCAGCCCATCGCGCGAGGGGACCGCCAGCACCACCGCGTTGCGATGGACGCGCGGCCGCTCCGGCCCGGTGGTTTCGTCGAGGAACCGCTTGGCGACCGGGCTCGGCTTGCCGGAGTCGGAAACCGCGTCCGGTCCCAGCACCGCGTACCGGAAGCTGCCGTCGTCACGCACGTCGCGCGGGGCGGCCGGCAACAGGTGTACGCCCACATCCAGAGCCGTGGCGCCTTCGACGAGCGACTTCGCACCGCGGATCGCCTCCTCCAGACGCGCCACGACCGCCTCCGTGCCGACCCGCTGCGCGCACGCCTCGTCGTGCATCTGGCGCAGGTTGGGCCGGTTGCCGAGCCGCCACGACGGCGGCAGCGACTGCGCCGCGGACGGGTCGTCGACCCCGGCGTCCGCGTCGTCCAGGAACCAGGAGATCTCCCGCCAGCGGCGCAGCCCCTTCTCCAGCTCGATGGCGTCCGGCGAGCGACTCCCCACCAGTCGAACGATCTCCGGCGTGTACGCCTTGTGACCGATCGGCTGCGAGTGCAGGAACACGGCGACGACCGCCTGCTCGGCCTCCCGGCCGTCCCGCAGTGCCGGCAGTTCGTCCTGAATCTGCCGCGCCCGCTCCAGCTCGGTCTCCAGCAACGGCGCCCAGTCGGTGCGGTTGCCGTCGCCGGAGCCGCCCTCCGCGGTGGCCACGCCGGCGAGTTCGCGCACCGCCTCCGACACCGGCGGCGCACCCGGCGCCGCCAGCAGGGCCGCGGGGCCGACCAGCGGGCTGTCGTCCCACTGCTCGGCCTCGCGCAGCGCCGTCGCGAGGGTGCGCAGAATACCGCGCGTACGCTGGAAACCCGCGAGCTGCGTCCAGCGGCTGTAGAACACGTCGGTCAACTCGGGGTGGAACGGAAAGCTGTCGCAGAACCGCTGCTCGGCGCCCGCGCCCTCTCTGGCGGTCGCATCGTCGAGCTTGGCCAGCCCGCGCACCACGCCGATCACGTGGGAGCGGAATGCGCTGCGATCACGAATGCCGTCCGGCTCGAAGAAGCGCCGGCACAGCACCTCCGTCACGTCCTCCTTGCCGACCGGCAGGACCCCTTCCTCGCGCTGCCGGCGGAATACGTCGAACAGTCCGGTAATCAGGAGCTGGCCCAATTCGCCCCGCTGCTTGTTCGGATCGGTGGCCAGCAGCGACGCCACGATCGCCGCCCGATCCACCTTAGCCACCGCCTGCGTCAGGTACTGGAAGAAGTCGGTGACGCGGTCGCGCCACACCGGATCCATGCCCGCCTTCTCGCGGGCGTACATGAGCACCTCGTCGACCAGGATCAGCGTACCGAGCCCCTGCCGCTGCGGCTGTTCGATCAGTTCCACCAGTAGCGGCTCAGCGGGCGGCGTCTCGCGCTCCTCGTCGCGGCCGTCGCCGTGGATGGCGCGCAGTCCCGCGGCGCCGGCGAGCTGGAACGCCAGCACGCTCCACGGATGGCGTAGCGTCCGGGTCTCGCCGTCCGGCGCACGCACCACGTCGATGCCGCGCTCCACGTCGATCTTGTCGAAGCAGAGCGCAACCGGGAGCGCTCGCGGCAAGTCGGCGCCGACGTGCTCACGAAACTCCCGCACCGCCGGCAGATCCGGCAGCCCCGCCGGATCACGGAACAGGTGATAAAGCGTGATCAGCGTATGCGTCTTGCCGCCGCCGTAGGTCAGCTCGAGCTGACGCACCGCCTTGTCGCTCTGTCCGGCCAACCGCCCGGCGACGTCCTTCACCAGCTCGCGCAGCGCGTGGGTCGGATAAGTGAGCGTGAAGAACTGCTCCGGCTCTTCGTAGATCGGACGCCGGCCCTGCGCCTGCGTGACCTCATGCAGGTCGGCAGCAAACTCTGCGAGCGCCAGCTCCCCGCTGCGCAGCTCCTCCTTCAGCCGCACCACCTCATGCCAGGGCCTGAGGCGGGTTCTCCTCCGGGTCATTCGGGAACGCCCACCGGGAACCAAGTGCGCAGCGTCTGCGCGAGCTCGACGAACGCCGGGTCCTGACAACCGCCGAAGTCCACGGTTCCCGCGAGTTCGGAAAACCTCCGAGCTGAAACCTTCGTCCGTTTCTGTCGCATTGCTTCCAGCATCGCCTTCTTTGGATCGGCCGGTTTCAAGTGGCCAG
Organism: Spirochaetia bacterium; assembly: GCA_963662775.1. GTDB lineage: Bacteria > Spirochaetota > Spirochaetia > SZUA-6 > Bin103 > CATQHW01. Next base: position 4,495,805 of record OY759747.1, on the reverse strand, counting down.
CCGACCACAGTCTCCGTGAGTGCAACCACCGCCGCAACTCGCGGTGTTGACCGCCCCACCCCAACACCCGCGCAACCGCCGGAGCATCGCCCCAGACCCACACCTCAAGCTCCGGGTCGATGACGATGACCTTGGCTCGGCCATCCCAACCATTCCTGCCGAGTCGTTCTTCGACGCTCCGTTCGATTCCCTCTCTCGGGAGGCTGCTCCCGCAGCCATGCCGATCGAACACAACGAGGGCGCGACGATACCTGCGCCGATATGGTCTCAGGTACTCCACCGCTTCAATGCGGCACCCGCTGTCCCGGTAGGGGTGGCGTTCGATGTCGAAAACCACCGGTCTGATGTCCAGACTCGCGGGACGAGACAGCAGGCCGCCAAGCGCGTTGGACAGATCCAGGTCTGCCGCCAGCACAAACAGATCCCTGGATCCCGTACGGCCGGTCATCCGATGACGCCGGATGCGAACAGGACATCCATGTTGGGCGATCCGTGCCAGTCCTTCAGACGGGGATGAACGTCTCCTCGCACGATGTCGGTCGCTCCCTTAGGGTCCTTGGCGAAGCAGAGCGCGTCTTCGGGAGCAGCCATTCTCAGCACGACCGGCGAGTGCGTAGCCATCAGCACCTGCGATTCGTAGACCGAACTGAGTGACTGGAATACGCAATCGACCGCGAGCGGATGGATCCCGTTCTCCGGCTCTTCGAGAATGTAGACCTCATCGGAACTCGGCAAATAGGCGGGAAGCGTCAATGCCAGCAGTCTGAGGGTGCCGTCCGAGGCCGTCCACGAAGGAACCTCGACGCCGGTCCTGTACCGAAGTCTCAGATACGCATGGCGATCGTCTTCGCGCTCGACCACGCCAACATGTTCCAAGTCCGACAGCGTGGTCTGCACGTGCGACAGCCACTCCCGATAGGATGCAGGATCCTTCTCTTCGAGTCTCCTGATCACCCATGGAAGATTCGATCCATCACGCGCAATGCCATCTTGGCCCCGCGCCGGAGAGCTTGCCTCGCGCATGCGCAGACTATCCAGGAAGAATGGCTTTATCGAAGTCCCGAGGACCCTCTTGACGTACGTCGAAACGGGGAACTTCGCCGGCGATTCGGGGAGATTGCCGAGCGTCGATCGACGATGCCCGAAGGCGATGCTGGTCGCCCATCCCTTGCCTGATCGGAGGGATGTTTCGACATTGAAGTTGTCCTCTGCCTGACTCGACTTACTCAATATCGTGCGCATTCCGCGGCGGCTTCCGCCCACCAATATGGAGTCCGGCGGCCGCGCCGGATCGGGAAACAGCTCACGATGTCTCGGCGGCTGCGGTTTGGATGCGGGGGCCAACAACCCCCGTTCCGAAGCGATGCGCATGTCTCCGTCGGCTTCGCGTACCGCTACTTCATAACGAAACACGCGATAGTCTCTTTCTTGAGGCAACCGTATCCGCAGCGGTTCCGGAATGTCGAACTCCACGGCCAGTTCGAATCCGAGGGTGTCCTTCGGCCTCCCCCATACCAGATCCTGAAAGTTCCTCGTACGCCGCTCCACCGCTGCGTCGAGCCCCGTCGACACCAGGTCGCCGAGAAACGCGATGGCGTCGAACAGTGTGCTCTTGCCGCTGGCGTTGGGACCCACTAGTACGTGGAAGCGATCCAGGCGGACGTCCACGTAGCGCAGACAGCGATAGCGGAGAGCCTGAATACGGCGGATCATCGGTAACCGTACCCTATCACGCCAGCTATATTCGCGGTGTCCTCGCGAACGCCGTGATCATGCGGAAGTCCTCTCACGCCTCGTCCATCTCAAGGTCCATCTGGCGCGGTGCGCGCGTACCGCCGCGGGTACGAAGGTGGTTCTGGACCGACTCCAGCGTGGCACGTTCCTCCGAACCGCCGTCAGCCAGCTCGATCAGCGCCTGCACGACGCGAGCGAACAGTTCATGATGCCAGAGCCCGCGGCGCTCAAGGTAATCGTCCACCCGGCTCTGCTCGCCGGTCTTCCAGAGCTGCATCAGCTTGTGGATGCAATCGATCAGCGGCGGGGCACCGCCGGCAGCGCCCGGCTCGCCCAAGTCTCTGGCGCAACGTTGGGACCACGGCTTGAGCCGCGCCTCGCCACCCGATGTTGCGTTGTCTTCTTCGCCCTCGTCGTCATCTTCCGGCGTCGCGCGCCGCCCGCGTGCCAGCATGTCGAGACGTCCGGCGAGGTCGGCGTCCGACAAGTTGCACGACAGCGCGTAGAGGATGCAGGCACCAGCAGGGGCCGAGCCCAGACCGAAGTCGTTGCGGTGCAACAGGTAGTAGGTGGTCGCTTCGTCCAGCTCGCCGCTCGCCCCGCCGTCGCTCCGCAACAGCCGGCTCACCACGAAGCCGACTACCATTCGCCGCACATGGCGCAGGAACTCGGCGACCGTGAGTCGTCCGCCCTGCACGTCCGCCTTCCGCACCAACGGGTGGCGGCTGAACGCCTCCAGCGCCGGGCCGGTCGCCGCCCACACGAAGTCCGGCCCGCGGATGCCGGCATCCCAGAAGTCGCGCAGCCGCTCGGTGACGTTCTCCCGCATCTCGGCGAGCACCGTCCCGTCCCAGCCGGGCCGCGCCGCCGGTGGACGCTTCCGGCATACCAGCCAGATGGAGGCGGAGAGTCTCGCCCCGCCGGCCACCTTGCTTTCCCGTTCAGTCTGAATCGGCCACGAGGCGGTTACCACGAAGCCGGCCTGAATCAGCGCCGACACCAGGGTCTCCCACGCCTCCGGCTGTTTGTTGGCGAATACCACCACCACGCGCCCGTCGTCCCGCAACGCCGTGCCGCAGTTCCGAAACGCGCGCAGCATGCCGTCTTCGTAGACTCGCCTGGACTGCGCGCCGTCGGCATCGAACCGGCTCGGCTGATCGACCAGCTCCCCGTCGTTCCGGTCGGCATCCCACTTCGGACCGAGCGGCTCGGAGAACGCAGCGTCGGTCTCCGGTGACAGCCCGTGCAGCGTGCGCCGCAACCAGACGTGGAAGAAGTCCATCAGGTCGGAATAGGGAATGGCGTCGTAGTAGGGCGGATCGGTGCAGATTACGTCGAATCGGTCGGAGCGCGGCGCAGTGGCCGACGCCCGTGCGACGCACGGAGCGGGAGCGTCGCCGGCGGCCTCCGCGGTATGCTCGAACACGCGGGCGACCCACTCCACCGCCTGGATGAAGCCTCCGGTCGTATCCGCCAAGGGACAGGACTCGGCGAAGTCCCACACCATGGGCAACGCAAAGCGGGCAAATGCATGGCTGACCTGCTCCGGGCCGCTGGTCCAGGTAGCCAGAGCACAGCCGCGATCGGCCAGCCGGCTGATCGACGGCGCGAGGTACGCCGTCAGCGCTTCGCGCCATTCGTCCGGGTAGGGGTCCATGGAGTCGAAGCTGCGGCGGATCTCCCGAATCAACGTGCCCAGGGCCAACAACTGTCGATTCGTGAATACGCGCCGCCAAGTGTCGAATCCGTAGCGGGGAAGGCCTGATGCGCCGCGCGAGTTGGGCGAAGGCCGATGCGGACTGATCAGCTCCTCCGGGAGCCCGAACGGGATCTCCTCGTAGATCCCGCCGAGCTCTTCGTCCGCCACCCGTGCGGCTTGTATCTCGGCCTCGGTTGGCGGGCGGTACTCCTTGCCCTGCTGTCCGTCGACAATGACGGCGGTCATGCGCACGCCGAGTCTCCCGGCGCGGCCCTCAGTGCGAATGTCCTTCGTCGTCGCGATCACCCCGCAGCACGGACAAGTGGCGCCGCTCGCACTCATGGTACCGGCACCCAGCTTGCGATCGTGCTCACGCTTCTGCGCGGTGCTTCCCTTGCGTTCCGGAACGTCCTGTTCGATTTCGAGGTCGACGCCCGCTCCGTCCTGCCGAGGCTCCAGCGCAAGCAAGACTCGCTTGTTCTGTTTTCTGCACAGCCAGCACGTCTTGAGCAGGGGAATCTCCGCTCGGCAGTCGCCGCAGCGGACCGTTCGCGCCCACAGATAAGCCACCGCCGGCTTCGCCACCCAGCGCGGGTTCGCTTCGTCCTCCAGATAGAGCGAATCGAACTCCGCGTTGAGCGCCGACAGCGATACGTGTCCGTCCGCGTCCGGCTGAAGCAGCGTCGGGGGCCGGGGCCGATAGCGCACTGCGATCTGCGGCACCGCGCGGCGACGACCCTTGCGCCGCACCGGCTCGAACTCCGCGTAGGTCGGGTAACGTACGGCCAGCGCGGCCCTCGCCGCGGCCAGCACCCGTCGCCCCCAGGCGCGCAGATGCCACCCGAAGTCCGCGCGCTCGACCAGCGGCACCTCCACCGAAAGCGCCGTGACCTGCACCGCGTCGCCGTCGTCGTGCCCGTACCGGGCGAGTTCCTCCCGCAATGCGGTCGCGTTCGTCATCCCCTGCGCCTTCAGATAGGCTTCGAGGAAGTCCCGCTCCTCCAGGGCGAACGCCGGCAGCGGCCGAGTCTTGCCGGCCAGCAACCGCGGATAGTGCAACGTGCAACGCAGGATGAACCACGCCACCGGGTTGAGGTCCGCCGCCACCGCCTCGCAGCCGAGGCGCATCGCCTCCAGCGGGATCGCGCCGCCGCCGGCGAACGGGTCGAGCACGCGCGGAGCCCGCCCGTCGAACGCCTGCCTGATCTCGGCGCGGAACCGCGCAAGCTCGCCCTCGTCGTCGCGCCCCCAGTGAAGGATGCCGTCGCTCGTTTCCTCCCGCGTCCGGTCGCCGGCAGCAGTCGGCACCTTCACCACGTGCCCCGCCATCCGTTCCAGTACAGTGGCACGAGCTTCGCCGCTGGCCGGGTCCGGCAGCAGCGTCGCCAGCAACGCCGCCCTGCTCGCCGCCAACGGGCGCCGCGCCGGCCAGATGTGCAGCGTCGACACGTGCCCGTGCCGTACGTTCTTCTCATGCACCGAGTCCAGCGACACCTGCTTCAGCGGAAATGCCACCTCGATCAGACGAACTCCAGCCACGCCAGCCTCTCTAACGGCCACCTCACGGCAACTGCTCGTCCGCCTCTGCGAGAAACGCGATGGCGGCCGCCGTCATGTGAAGCATGTAGGAAGCGAGGTACCCGGGCACCGTCACCGGTACCAGCCCCTGTCCGTGACCGCTCAGCCTATTCCTCCCGGTGGGCACGCTGCTCTCCAGAAGACTCCTCAGTGACGAATAGTGACCTTGCCAGAACTCCGGGATCAACTCGTTCTGCAGGCAGACGTCGATGAGCGCCTTTGCAGATGCACCCTTGGGGTAACTCCATTTCCTCTTGTCGCAGATCGTCTTCATCACACTCTCGAACGCCTTCAAGCAATCGTTGAGAGCTTCCTTCGTTTCTCCCTTCCGGTAGTGCTGGTGTGCGCTCAGGAACTCCTCTTGTGCGCCAGCGTAGCGTCTTCGGTGGAGGAGCTTCAATGCAGGCTTTACTACCTCTGTATGAACATACTCAGCGTCTACACGGATCACCTTGCCGTCGACAAATTGGAATCCTATTCCATGCTCCTTGAACCGTTGGTTCAGCTCATCTATTGCATCCCGACTGGGACTCAAATGATCTTCGGACTTGGCCCGATGCGATACAAGACCAAACGACAACTCTATAGCGTCGACGACGCGCTCTACATCATGTTCCTGCAGCACGAAATTTGCCAATTCCTCGAAGCGATTGTCGGGATCCGATTCACTCGGTAGCTGAAACACGCCATACTCACGACATAGCGTACTAGCGATAAAATCATAGGCTTTCGGCACTTCGGAAAAATAGTCTCGCCCCCTTGGTGTTCCAAGAACCTCCTTCCAGATATGAATAACCTGAACTCGAAACGAATGTGGGAGCTCATCGTATTTGTATACGTCGGGAACTTCGCCGCGGATTCGTTTCTGCCGTTTGGAGAATATGTCAAGTACTGCCAAGTTGCATCTCCTGACAGGCCGGAAAGCACATGATACTGTGCAAGCGGCTCGGACCCGGCACTATCTTGAGATCTTTGTTTCGATACGGTGCTCTCTCCGTATAGGGATAATCCATATAGTATTACTTACGCTCCTCGCGGGGCTATCAGATCCGCCAGACTTCGTTCGTGCTGATCGCAGGGGACGAGGGAGTCGATGGCGCCGGTGTCGACCAGAAATGAACTCTGCCAGCTTCGCTCCGGCGCCGCCGGATTGCGGATGGTTGCGCCGACGTGGGTGACTTCCATCGTTCCCTCTCCTTTCAGATCTGCTCCGCCGCCTCAATCAGCGACTGGGCGGTGATGGTGTAGGCGGCGGACTCGCGGCTGCGGGCGAGGAGCTTGGCGAACGGGTCGCGCACGCGCAGCAGGCGCGGGCTCGGCGTGGCGCAGTCGAAGACCACGTAGAGCCAGTAGCGTTCGCCGAGGTGGCATGCCTGCTTCCACTCGTTCGCCTCCATCTGAATCGCGCCCTGTTCGGCGCGGCCCTTGACCTCTATGGTACGCGCTTCTTCGCCCGCGTGCAGGGAGAGCAGATCGAAGCCCGGCCAGTCGGACAGGCCGGCGAGGCGTGCGCGGTCGGGCTTCGACACGTCGGTCACCGTCCCGCCGCGCTCCCGCTCCCACGCGGCGGCAATGTGCACGGCGATCTCCTCGACTCGCTCGTCGTAACGCTCAATCTCCTCCGAGTCTCCGGTCGGTACGGCAAGGGCGCACGCCAGGAAGCGGACGCCGCCGGCGACGATCCGCTCGGCCTCGACGTCGAGCCGGGTCAGGGAGCGCTCCTTCTCCGCGGCGATGGCTCGCTGCGCGCGCTTGACCTCGGCGAGCGCGTCGTCGGCTTCGGTACCGGTACGGCGCGCGGTGAGCCGCGAGCGGCGCGCGGCCAGCTCCGCGGCGCGGAGCGAGAAGCCGACGCTGGTTCGGCGCCGACGCTCGGGAAGTTCGGCCCGCGCCGCGGCCCGGCGGTCCGCCACCAAGCGCTCCAGCACCCGCTCGGCGTAACGCGCCGCTTCCGCGCGCATGCTCACGCCGCGCCCGGCCAGCGGGACGGCGCCCGGCGGCACCGCGGGAGCGCCGCGCAGAAGGAGCAGCGGCTCCACAGCAGACTCGGTGGGCGCTGCGTCGGCAGCGTGGCGCAGTCCCAGCAGACGGCGGTCGAGAACCTCACGCCGTTGCCGCGCCGGCTCCTCCGGCTCCTGCTCGACCGACGCCAGGACGAGGTTGAAGAAGTAGGGGGCGTCCGCGCGCGGGTCGGTGAAGATCGCGCCGCGTTCCGCATCGGCTCCGAACCTCGCGCGGATCAGGTCGGACAGCACGTCGAATACCGGTTCGCCGGGATGCAGCCAGATGCACGAGGCTTCCGCTTCGGGGCGGCGCACGCACAGGCGGGTGCGCGCCGCGGGCGGGTAGCCTTCAAGGGCGGGGAGCAGTCCGTCGAGCGCGCCGGGACTGCGCGGAGCCAGCGAGAAGTAGCCGTCGAGATCGCCGTGGACTTCCAGGTCGAGCAGCTCTGACGCCTGCGCCACGAAGCGCCGCACGTAGCCCGGCAGGAGTTGCAGATAGCGCTCGCGTTCCATCTCCTCCCGCAGGGCGCCGGGGTGTTCGAGCGGGTGCTCCGCGGCGCCGTAGACGCACCGTTCCCGGTCGTCGATGGCCCGCACCCGGTTCTCGGTAAGCGCGTCGTCGATCCGACCTGCGACTTCGCGCTGGTCGGTCAACGCCTGGATCATGTATTCCCGCAGCGACACGTTCTCGAACAGCCGTCCGATGACGTCGAACACCTTGTCGGAGTCCATCTGGCGCCGGATCGCGTCGAGCTTGTCGAGCAGGATCCGCAGCACCCGCCCCTCGTGGGTGTCGCCGGCAACCAGGTTGACGATCCGCACGTCGTGTTTCTGCCCGTAGCGGTGGATGCGACCCATACGCTGTTCCAGCCGCGCCGGATTCCAGGGGATGTCGTAGTTCACCATCAGCCGGCAGAACTGCAGGTTGATGCCCTCGCCGGCGGCGTCCGTGGCCACCAGGTAGCGCGCGCCGTCCGGACGACGAAAGCGCGCCACCTGCACGTCGCGCTCCGGCCACGGGAGGGCGCCGTGAATCTGCGCGATCCGGCCTGAGAAGCCGAGTCCCTCCAGGCGCCTGACGAGGTAGTCCACCGTGTCGCGGTGCTCGCTGAAGATCAGCCACTTCTCGCCCGCGTAGCGGGAGTCTTCGAGTACCTCGCGCAGTTTCTCGAACTTGGACTCGGCGCCGGTCTCGAAGAGCCGCCTGGCCCGGGCGCTCAAGTCCCGAAGCTGGGCAATCTCCTGTTGCAGTTCCTCGATGGTGACCGCGGTCACGGCGCCGAGCACCGCGTCCTCGTAGTCCTCATTGCGCTCACCGAGGCCGTCGGCGCGGGCGTCCTCGTCGGCGCCGTGGGTGTCGAAGAAGTCTTCGAGAAGCTCGCGGTCGAGGCCGCGCTGGCGGCGCTGCAACGCGGGAGCGCTGATCTTCCCGGACCGCAGGTCGTCGGCGCATTGCCCCAGTTTCTCGATCCGGCGTTCGAAGGAACGCAGCAGCGCCCAGGTGGAGCTGGCGAGCCTCCGCTGAAACACACTCATCGCCAACCGGACCGACGGGCGGCTGCTCAGGGCGCGGCCGTAGGTGCGGCGCAGGTATTCCGTGGTGCGGTCGTAGAGCGCCTGCTCACCGTCGGGGCCGGGGCTCAGGGCGTAGCTGAAGGTGGCGCAGAACCGCTTCCGGTAGAGCGGCAGACCGTCCAGACCGGTCATCTCCTCCTTGGTGCGGCGGATGAAGTGGCGGTGGCGATGCTGGGGTGGAAAGCGACGGACCGCTTCGCCGGTCGGAAACACCTGTGGGTCGAGCAGCCGCCACAGGTGGTGGTAGGGCGAGTCCTTGCCCATGTGCGGCGTCGCCGTTAGCAGCAGCAGGTGCCGGGCCGCCCAGCCGAGGCCGGTGAAACGGCTGTCCGCCGGGGCGCCGCCGGCGATGGCTTCCGCCAGCTCGTAGCGACGCCGCTTGCGGACGCGGTGGTTCTCGGTCGTGGCGCTCAGCTTGTGTGCCTCGTCGAACACCACGAGGTCGTACGGGGCTACGGCGGGGTCTCGAAGCGCGCTGAACGCCCGTTCGCCGGTCAGCGTGTCCAGGGACACGATCACGAGGTCGCCGTCTAATCCCCGGAACGGGTTCTCGGCGCTGGTGGCGATGCGGAAACGCAGGCGGAACAGGGTGCGCAGCTCCCGTTCCCAGTTGCCGACCAAGCCGGCCGGGGGGACGATGAGCACTCGACGGAGACGACCGCGGGACAGCATCTCGCGGACGTAGAGGCCGGTCATGATGGTCTTGCCGGCGCCCGCGTCGTCGGCCAGCAGGAAGCGCAACGGCTCTTGGCGCAGCATCCGCTCGTAGACCGCGATGCGCTGGTGCGGCAGGGGATGGATGCGCGCCGTTTCGCTGGCGAAGGCAGGGTTGAACTGGTGGCCGTAGGCCAGCCGCCACGCCTCGGCGACCGCCGCCACAGCGGCCGGGTTGCCGGCGACGTCGAGTTGCGCTGCCGTCGTCGGTGCCGTCACCGCCGGGTCGGACTGGGTGTGGGGAACATGGTCCGGCAGCGTCTCTTCGACTTCGCGGAGGCGCTCTCGTGCTATCCGTTGGGGCCGTGACTTGCCCGACTCCCAGCGATGCACGGTGAGGAGAGTCACTCCCAGCCGCTCGGCGAACTGACCCTGTGTCAAGCCCAGACTCCGCCTGATGCGCTGAACATTCTGTCCCACGTCGGTCATCAACCTCATATGATGAATTACACTCACATGTCCCGTCAAGCGCACTTATCATATGATAAACCGTTGATGAACATTGAAGCGTCTGCCGTGCGGATCGATTTGTCCGGGACCGCGCTGGTCCCGTACGCTCCGACCCGTGATCCAGTGGCCAGACGCGCACCGCCTGGAATAGGCGGCCAGCGCTCCCGGCGGTTTCAGCCGCCCAACCCTCCTCCAGACATGCTGCTTGAATGAGATCGCCCCATAGCGACCGACTGTGTAAACTGGAACCGCGATGCCGGAGTTCCGTCAAGCAAAGTGCCACACGCGCTCAGAAGCAACCAAGTGTCATCCATGGCGGCATAGCTCAGAGCCGAAGGTAGATAGCGACATCTGCATACGCCCGAAAAACGTTTCCAAGAACGCGCAGCAGCGCTCCGCGGTCGCGATTAGCGTCACCGCGCTAATGCTCCTTGCTGTGTTGAACCACGCCAACGCATCTCCGTCTTGTGTGGATTTGTGCAAGAACAGTTGGCTCCCAGACGAACGCTTCGTGTGGTTGGAAGTCTGTTCTGGCAACGTTGCCGATTTCAATAATCGGAAGTCGGAGCTCGGCGGTGTATCGTCCTCTTTCTCCTGTTGGAGCAACGGACGCATACCTTCCAAAGACGAATGTTGGGGCTCAGATCGAATCTTAACGTCCGGCTTTCTCAACCAGATTCTATTTGATGAATCTCTGAGAAACGCGATCCCGAGAACGGGCGTAAGGATCGTCGGAGCATATTTCCCCGATGCAATAGATCTGAGCTACGGGCATATTGCCAAGAATCTTTTCCTTGACAAGTCGCGGTTCGAGAGCGATGTAAGCTTGCTCGGAGTACAAGCCGACGGAAACGTATCCTTCGATGGATCACGCATCATTGGAGAATTGACCTTGGAAGGAGCTCGAATTAGTCGCAATCTATGGATGCGCAGATCCAACACAGTTCCCGCGGCGTTCCGGCCTCGGTTTTCCGTCGTCGACTTGAGTCACGCAAAAATCGAGGGGCAGGTAAGCATCATAGATGCCATAATAGACACCCGGTTGGACATGGATTCCGCGTCGGTTGCCGCCGATGTGTTTATGCGAGGAGCGCAGCTAAATTCTGCTCACGTACGGCTCATATTCTCAGAACTCGGGGCCAACCTCGTGCTGGCCGGTGCGTCTCTCGGCCTCGTTGATCTCAGTGGATCGACTATAAAGGGGGAGCTCCGACTGGTCGAAGGTCGCGAAGTTGCTATGTGGAACCGCGATGGGGCGCATCTTGCCTTGATCAATACAGAGACGGGGGCGCTCGTAGAAACACCAGCGTCTTGGCCGGAAAGTGTACACCCCGAAGGGTTCGTATATGAACGTATCGGCGGGTTTCGACAGACTAACGATCAGCCAGTTTCCGATCGACCCGTAGATAGTTTCGTTTGGGTTGCGCGAGCCGAGACGGCGTCGTTTCAACCTTACGAGCAACTAGCTCTAGTTCTACGCAAAGAGGGTCGGTCGCGAGCCGCGGATGAAGTACTGTTTCGGGGTCGCCAAACCGAACGAAGACGGGCTCACGGCGATAACTTATGGTATTGGTTGTGGCTGAGTATGCTTGAGGCGGTCGTAGGGTACGGGTTCAAGATGTTCCGAGCCCTCTATTGGGCTGCTCGACTGATCGCTCTGGGATGCATTGTGCTGATGTGGGACGGTGCGCTCAGGGAGAGAAAAGTAGCTGGCGTCGGGTTTTGGTTCAGCGTAGATTACATGCTACCCGTTGTAGTGCTAAATAGTGCCCACTTTGACAATCCGAATCTTGGAAAGTTTGCGCTGTCCTACTTCTATGTACACCGAATCTTGGGTTACGTACTCGTATTCTTCGTCATTGCGGGACTCTCTGGCATTGCGAAGTAAGGGCTGGCTGGGTAGTGGGTCACTTTTCTTAAAGTGACCCACTACCGGCTGGCTGACGACCTTGACACGGCCGGCCAAGTTGCGTTACCGTGCAGATTGGGAGAATTCCTAACAATGAAGACCCTGTTGTTCTTGATCGTCTTGCTGGCGCAAGTTGCGTACACGGTGTATGGGGCGGCTGAAGGCGAAGGAGGCGAAGGAGACACGACGCCAGCTGAGATCGATGTGGTCGCACTGTATGGTTCGGACCAAGAGGTGGACCGAGCGGGTTTCGACGGCAGGGGCTTTACGACGTGGCTGGAAGACCGGACCGGGATCCACATCAATTGGCATATGATGTCAAGAGCCCGCGAAAGCATCTATTCGTTGATCGCGAGTAACGCGTTACAGGACTTATTGGTTGCGGAGGGTGAACTCGGCAAGAGGGAGGTCATGGATCTCGCGGAGCAAGAACATATTGTGCCTCTGAATTCGCTCATCGAAGAACATGCTCCGGACATTTTCAACGCTTTGGACTCGGTTGAGGGGAGAGTGTATAGGAGTCGGCTCACGTTGCCGGATGGCAAGATGTATTCATTCCCATATATCCATGTCTGTTTTCCGTGCCAATTCCCGCTGAGGATGTGGATTTACAAGCCGTGGGCTGAGATGCTCAATCTCGATTGGCCTCCGGAAACGCCAGAAGACTACAAGGTAATACTTACAGGGATGAAGCACGGGGATGGTAACGCCAACGGAAAAAATGATGAGATACCTTTGATCGGCATCATGAGTGACAAGGGTTACGACTGGGATCCCACCGGATTCTTGATGAGCGCGTTTGTCCGCGTGCAGTCGCCCGTATTTAGTCCAAGTGCACCGTACTTGGTCAGGGAAGGTATTGAGGTGTCATTCAACGCGAATACGGATGCGTGGCGCGCAGGGATTGGATTTCTTCGGGACCTGTATCGGGATGGATTGCTTTACGAAAATAGCTTTTCGTTGACAAGGGAAAAGATGAAGAGTCTCGTCGATTCGAGTGGCGATGAGAGGTCTGTAGGTTCGTTCGCCAGCGGTTGGTATGTCGTTGCCGAGTTCGAGGCAATCGGGCCGTTGGAGGGGACGAGTGGCGAGCGTCATGCGACGTTCCGTCCGCCTGGACTATGGTTCAGTGCGCACATTACGACTGAATCTGAAGAGCGGGCTGAGGTCATTGCCGGGCTGGTCAATTGGTGGTTCGTAGATCCGGTGGAGGCCAACTACCTGTGCAGCAATTTCTGGCAAGAGAACGAACACTGGAAACGACTCACGTTGGAGGAGAAAAGGAAGGGTTTCGTTGCGATTGACGGCTTGCCGGCGGAGTCGGTTTGGATTGGCCAGCTTTACTCTGATGAACCACGGGCAGAAGGTTGGGGTGACTCGTGCTTCGCTCGATGGAGAAGCAAGAGCGCGATGGTGGAGCCGTCTTCGAGCGAATGGAGACTGATCCTCGATACAGGAGAACTATATGCCCCCTATGCGTCACAGACGTTTATACCGCCGGACCTATATGTCTCCCCGGAAGAGACAGCGGAGAGTGCGGAGTTGCGGGAACGTATCGTCACTGTCGTGCAAGAGACAGCGGTTGAGTTCATTACGGGTAAACGCGACATCGACGATGACGGTGAATGGGAGGAATATTTGGAGGAACTTGAGAAGATGGGAGTGAGCCGGTATGTAGAGATATGGCAATCTGTTATAGGTCGTAATGAGGACAGCGTTCGCGTCTGGACTCCGTTCATCGAGCAATTGCGAACCGTGGGTAGTCGAGACTGACAGTATTAGGAACGGTGGATAACGAGGATAGAAGAGTTCCTGAAGCCTCTCGGGATATCGCAGTCTGCGTTTGCCCGGCGCATTGATGTCTCGTACGCACGGCTCAACGGCATCGTCCGAGGCAAGCGGGGCGTCACGCCGGATACGGCGCTTCGCCTGGCACGGGTCACCGGCATGAGCGCCGACTTCTGGCTCGGCTTGCAGCAGGACTGGGATCTCTGGCACGCGACGACTCCCGAACGTGCCGCAGCGATCGAGTCTCTGGAACCGTTGCCACAACCGGCATAGGTGTTCCGCAAGGGACTCGGGTACCCCTTGCCGACCAGTCCCCTTGATGAGCGGCCTTGAAACGGCTTGGGGCCCGCCGGCTATCGGCTGGGCAGACGCTTACCGAAGTCGACCTCGCTGACGCAGGCGGCGGCAGCCTCGGCGATGGCGTGGTCGGGCAACTCGGCGAAGCCCGGCACGCCGAGGAATCCGGCCGAGACGCCCGGCTCTCCGCCGACTCCCGATACCCGCCATCCTCCAGCAGGTGACTCGCCTCCACCGGCACCCGCGCACCGCGGCGATGAGCCTGACCAACCCGGTCAAGCGCTGCGTGGGCCTGCGTGACAGGAGCTGACCGGATCGCACACCCAGGCGGTCTCCGTCGCGGCGTCCCAGTATTCCAATCTCATCTCGCAGCGACGGAGTTCCCACCTCGGCAAGTGGACCGGTTTGCAGCCGGGAAACTCCGCCGCCGACGGCGGCCGGTCGCTCGGCGCCGCCTCCGCGGGCGAAAGGAGCGAGCGAACGGAAGCCATACCGGCAACGCAAGGCGTCCCGTCGGCTGATGCAAACGGCCGCTGCAAGCCACGGCCAGAGTCGAAGACGCCGCCAGGAGCGTTGAACGGCATACGCTTCGATCCTGGCGGTCGATCAGGCGAGGGCGTTCAGCTTCTCGCTGATGAACTCCGACTTCTCGCGCAGGTCGATGCCGCCGGTCTTCAGCAGCAGGCAGTTGGGCCGGTCCTTGTCCAGCATCACGGCGCCGCCGCTCTCGCCGATCAGGCGTACCACCCGCTCCGCGGAGACGTGGCCGATGCGCGCGAACTCGACCGTGACCACGCCCCGGCGTTCCTTCAGGGACGAGATGGCCAGCCGCCGGCATGCCACGCGGATCTCGGCGATCGCCAGCAGGCTCAGCACCGTGTCCGGCGCCGGGCCGAACCGGTCCTCGATCTCGGCATGCAGCCGCGCCAGCTCGTTGTCGTCGCCGACGGCCGCCACCTTCTTGTAGATCTCCATCTTCTCCATGGGCTCGCTGACGTAGTCGTCGGGGATGAAGCCGGCGTACTCCAGCTCAAGGTAGACGTCGGGAACCTCGGCCTCGTCCTCGCCGCGTACAGTCGCGATCGCGTCGTCGAGCAGGCGCACGTACATGTCGTAGCCGACGGCCAGGATCTCGCCCGACTGCTCGGCGCCGAGCAGGTTGCCGGCGCCGCGCACCTCCATGTCCTTCAGCGCCACCTTGAAGCCGGACCCCAGGTCGGTGAAGTCGGAGATCACCTTGAGCCGCTTCATCGCCAGCTCCGACAGGGCGCGGTCGCGCGGATAGAACAGGTAGGCGTACGCGGGGCGGTCGGACCGCCCCACCCGCCCGCGCAGTTGATAGAGCTGGGCGATGCCGAACATGTCGGCGCGATCGATGAGGATCGTGTTCACGTTGGGGATGTCCAGGCCGTTCTCGATGATCGAGGTGGACACCAGCACGTCGAACTCGTGGCCGATGAAACGGCGCATCACCTCCTCCAGCTCATCCTCGTCCATCTGCCCGTGCGCGTGGGCGAAGGACACTCCCGGCAACAGCCGCTGCAGATAGAGCAGGATCTCGCGGATGGTGCGTACCCGATTGTGCAGGTAGAAGACCTGCCCGCCGCGGGCGACCTCCTTGCGGATCGCCTCCGCGGCCAGCTCTTCGTCGAACTCCTCGATGTAGGTCTCGACGGGCAACCGGTTCTGCGGCGCCGTGTTGATGATCGACATGTCGCGGATCCTGGCCAGCGACATGTGCAGCGTGCGCGGGATCGGGGTGGCCGTGAGGGTCAGGCAGTCCACGGAGGTCTTCAGCTCCTTGAGGCGCTCCTTGTGCTTGACGCCGAAGCGCTGCTCCTCGTCGACGATCAGCAGGCCCAGGTTCTTGAAGGTGACGTCGCGCTGCACCAGCCGGTGCGTGCCGACGACGATGTCCACCTGCCCGGCCTTCAGGCCCTCGATCACCCGCTTCTGATCCGCCTTGCTGCGAAACCGCGACAGCATCTCCACCCCCACCGGAAACGGCGCGAAGCGGGCGGTGAAGGTATCGTAGTGCTGCTCGGCCAGGATCGTGGTGGGCGCGAGCAGCGCCACCTGCTTGCCCCCCATGACCGCCTTGAACGCAGCGCGCAGGCCGACCTCGGTCTTCCCGAAGCCGACGTCTCCGCACACCAGCCGGTCCATCGGCGCGGTGTCCTCCATGTCCGCCTTCATCTCCTCGATGCAGCGGACCTGGTCCTCGGTCTCCTGGTACTCGAACGCGGCGTCGAACCGGTCGTGCCAGTCGGTATCGGCCGGAAACGCGAATCCCTGTTGCGATCGGCGACGCGAGTAGAGCTTCACCAGCCGCTCGGCCATCTCCTCGACCGACTGGCGCACCCGCTGCTTGCGGTTCTCCCAGGAGCGTCCGCCGATCCTGTCCAGCTTTGGCTTGAAGCCGTCGCGGCCGATGTAACGCTGCACGAGGTTGACCTGCTCGATCGGCACGTAGATGCGTTCCTCGCCGGCGTACTCGACCTCCATGTAGTCGCGCTCGTTGCCCGCCGCGGTCATGCGCGAGATGCCGTGGTACAGGCCGATCCCGTAGTTGACGTGCACGACGTGATCGCCCGGGTTGAGGTCGACGAACGAGTCGATCGCCGCGCTCTGCGTGCTGCGCGCCACGGTCTGCGGCAGGCGGCGCTTGCGGCCGAAGATCTCGTTCTCCTGGATGAAGATCAGCCGGCAGTCCGGCAGGGCGAAGCCGGCCGAGATGCTGTACGGGAGGATGGTGATCCCGCCGCCGTTGCCATTGCCGTTGGCCGGGCTGCCGCCGGCGGTGCCGTCGGCGGCTTCGACCATCGCGCGGATGCGCGCCGCCTGGAATTCGTAGACGGCGAAGACGAATACCCGGTAGCCGGCGTCCAGGAGCGCCGCGAGCTGTTCGCGGAAGTAGGGAATGTTGCCGAAAAACGAGCGCGGCGGGTCGCAGGGAAGGCTGCGGAGCGGCTCGGGGTCCGGCCCTTCCAGCGCCTGCGCTCCGCTCAGGCGGGCGCTGTCGTCCCGAGCGGTGCGCTGCAGCGACGCGACGGCTACGCGCCGTGCGTGCCGCTCGGCCACGCGGGCGTAGTCCAGCAGCACCGACTTGGGGCGTGGGCCGAAGATGCCGTCGCGCTGGGCTCGCCGGTACAGCTCGTGGACTTCCCGGCGCAGCGCCTGGAAGCCGGCCCGCAACCGCTCGCCGTCGGCGAGCACCAGGGTGCCGCCGTCGCCGAGCAGCTCGACCACGGAGTGGCGTTCGGGAAAGCACAGCGGGTAATACTGCTCCACGCCGGCGTGCTGGGGGTCGCGCCGGAGCGTGTCGAGCAGCTCCTCCACGAACGGATCGGGGAGTTGCTCGCCGCCGAGCGAGTCGCGAAGCTGCTCGAGCTGATCGGGGTGCAGCGTCACCTCCCGAGCCGGCGCGATGTCCACGCTGTGCGCATGGCCGATGGAACCCTGGGTCAGCGGATCGAAATGGCGGATCTCGGCCACGTGGTCGAAGTCCAGCACCACGCGCACGGCGGCATCGAGCGCGAAGGGGAAGACGTCGATCACTTCGCCCTTGACCGAGAACTCGCCGTGCACGGTCACACGCGGCACGCGCAGGTAGCCCACCGCCGCCAGCGCCTCCGCGTTCCGGACCGGGTCGACATCCTGGCCGGTCCGGAACCGGATGGTGTGCGCGAGCAGGTGCGAGGGGTCGGGCGTCGGCGTGAGCAGTGCCCGCAGCGGCGCCACGGCCAGGCACGGGTCGCCGCTTGCCAGGCGGACCAGCGCATCGGCACGGCCGCCGAACACGGACGGCAACGGCGCCTGCCGGGCGTACGGCAGCGTCCCCCACCACGGCAGCTCGATCACCGGACG
This sequence comes from Spirochaetia bacterium, assembly GCA_963662775.1. GTDB lineage: Bacteria > Spirochaetota > Spirochaetia > SZUA-6 > Bin103 > CATQHW01. The sequence goes on along the minus strand of OY759747.1, from coordinate 4,478,191 downwards.
GCCGGAGAACAGGCGCAGGTCGGCCGCCACCAGCTCGGCCTCCTGCTCGGTGGGGGTGACGACCAGAATCGACCCGCCGGGGGCGTCGCCGGCCGGGTCGGCCAGCAGCGCGGTCAGCACCGAGACGAAGGAGCCCTGTGGCCCCTGGACCGTGACCGGCAGGTCGCCGTCGGCGTGGGCACGCAGCAACTCCCGTACGGGCTCCATCCGGGCCGCGCACGAGGTGACCGCCGCCAGCGCCGTGCGCAGTGGATCGCTCATGTCCGGAAACGGGACTGTGCGGGGAACGCGGCGCCCGCGTCCAGATCCCGGGAATCCGGGGTATCCCGGGCGCGCAATTGACCGTCGGTGCGGGCTCTGTTACGTTCCGGCGCGGTTCCGAGATGTCTCCTGCCGAATTCACCTTCACGTCCGAGAGCGTCGGCGAGGGCCATCCCGACAAGCTCTGCGACCAGGTCTCCGACGCCGTGCTGGATGCCGCGCTTCGCGATGACCCGGACGCCCGCGTCGCGTGTGAGGTCTTCGCCACTACCGGACTGGTGCTGGTCGGCGGAGAGATCACCACGCGGACCAACCTGAACATTCCCGCGATCGCGCGCGGCGTGCTCGGCGACGCCGGGTACGTCGATCCCGCCTACGGGATCGACGCCGACGCCTGCGCCGTGCTCAGCACCGTCCACGAACAGTCGCCCGACATCGCCCGCGGGGTGGACGCGGACGACGAAAGGGTGCAGGGCGCCGGCGATCAGGGCCTGATGTTCGGGTACGCCTGCAGCGAGACCGAGCGGCTCATGCCCGCGCCGATCGACTTCGCGCACCGCATCATGCGCCGCGCCGCCGAGGTCAGGAAGTCCGGGCAGCTCCCCTTTCTGAGGCCGGACGGCAAGTGCCAGGTCTCGGTCCGCTACCGCGGCGGTGTCCCGGTTGCGATCCCGACCGTGGTCCTGTCCCACCAGCACGATCCGGACGTGGACAACGACACCCTGCGCGAAGCGCTGATCGAGCACGTCATCGGAGAAGCCCTTCCCGGCGACTTGCTGAGCGGCGATGTGCGCTACCTCATCAACCCGACCGGCCGCTTCGTGGTCGGCGGGCCGCACGGTGACACCGGCCTGACCGGCCGCAAGATCATCGTCGACACCTACGGCGGCATGGCCCGCCACGGCGGCGGCGCGTTCTCGGGCAAGGACCCGAGCAAGGTCGACCGGTCCGCAGCCTACATGGCGCGGTACGTGGCCAAGAACGTGGTGGCGGCCGGCCTGTGCAGCCGCTGCGAGGTGCAGTTGGCGTACGCGATCGGGGTCGCGGAGCCGGTGTCGCTGCTGGTGCAGGGCTTCGGCACGGCACAGGTGCCGGAGCAGCGCATCGAGTCGGCCGTCCGGGCCACCTTCGACCTCACACCGGCCGGCATCAACAGCTACCTTGACCTGCGCCGTCCGATCTTCCGCCAGACCGCGGCCTACGGCCACTTCGGCAGGGACGGCTTCTCGTGGGAGCGGACCGACGCCGCGGACCGGCTGGCCGCCTGCGTCGACTGAGGAACGGCCCGGCGTCGCGCGGGTCTGCCCTTGAAGCCGCTCGACTACGTGACGCTCCTGTTCGCGGCGGCGCTCGTGGCCGCGATCTCGACGGCGGTCTACGGCGGCGGCGGGCGGACCACGGTCCTCGTCACCGCTCCGGACGCCGAGTACCTGTTCGCTTCCACGGTACAGGAGACGATCGCCGTCGACGGCCCGATCGGACAGACCGTCGTGGCGATCGCCGACGGCGGCGCCCGCGTGGTTTCCTCACCGTGCGACAACCAGGTCTGCGTCCTGATCGGGCGCGTCGAACGCGCGGGCCGCTGGATCGCCTGCCTGCCCAACCGGGTGTTCGTGTCGATCGAGTCCGGAAGCCTGACCGACGTCGATGCCCGCAGCTACTGACCTCCCCGGCCGTGGCCTGACCCGCCACCGTGCGGATCGCGACACGATCGCCCTGCTCGCGGCGGCGGCGCTGTTCCTGGCGTCCGTCGAGTTCGCGATTCCGAAGCCGGTCCCGTTCGTGCGGCTCGGACTGGCCAACCTGCCGGTCCTGATCGCCATCGCGCGCCTGGACACGCGATCGGTGGCACTGGTGGTCGCACTGAAGATCGTCGGCCAGGGTTTCGTGCAGGGGACGCTGCTCTCCTACGTGGTGCTGTTCTCGGCGGCAGGCTCCATCGCCAGCGCCATCGTCATGCTGATCGTCTGGCGGGTGTTGGGGGGGCCGCTGTCGCTGGTCGGGGTCAGCGTGCTGGGCGGACTTGCCAGCAATGCGGCGCAGGTGGCGGCCGCACGCTACGTGGCCTTCGGGCCGACCGCGTGGCTGATCGCGCCCGCGTTCTTCGCGATCGGCACGGTCTCCTCCGCGCTGCTCGGCGCATTCGCGCAGCGCTTCGTGCGCACGTCCCGGTGGGTGGCTGAGCTGGGCAGGCAGGTGCCGCGCGGGTAGCTACGCCGTGCGGGTCACCGTGATCGGGCTGCTCCATGCGCGCGAGCGGTCCACCTGCGTGACGCGCACCCAGTAGGGCACCGGCAACGCGGGTGCCGCCGGGCCGTCATCGGTCAGCTCGACCTGCGCCGCCGCCGGGCCGTCGGCGGCAGGAGACGGCCCCACCTCGACCTGGCAGCCGGCTCCGCCGGCCGGCACCCGCGCCGGGCTCGCCAGCACCGCATCGGCAGCGAAGCTGAAGGTCGCCGGAGCGCTCTCGAAGCGGCACCGGGCAGGTCCGCCGCGCAGCGACAGGACTACGCCGGCGTGGCCGCCGGCGGTCGCGGAGCGCCACCGCAGCGCGCGGCTCTCGCGCCGCAGGCGATCGTAGGGGCTCTCGAACCGGAGCTGCTCGGCTCGCTCGATCTCGGCGCCTTCGACGATCAGCCCGCCGTCCCAGACGACGCGCTGATCGCGGGCGGTGCCGTACGCGCTCGTCCCGCCCCACAGGACCCGCAGCCGCCCGCGATCGAGCGCGGCCACCCGAGCGGTCGCCACGACCTCCGTGCCCCGCAGCAGCTCGATCGTCTCGATCGCGGCCGTGCCGTCGACCGCCACCTTGGCGACGACCGGCTCCCCGGCGCGAAGCCGGCACTCGCCGCCCATCGGGACGCGGTCGATCGCCACCCACAGCCGGATCCGTTCACCGGTGGTGCCGTAGCAGCGCCGGGCCTGGAACGCCTCCCAGATCGCCTGCCGCGTTGCTTCCGCGGCGTACAGCCCGGTCACGCCGCCCCGGCAGTTGCGCGCCAGTCTCCGCCCCGGATGACACGCGCCGGGACGGCCCATCACGCCGTCGGTGCCGGCGGTCACCCCGACCCGGTACCCTCGCCTGATCGCCTCCAGCACGAACCAGTCGGAGGTCCCGTGCGTGGAATGGACCTCGAACAGCGGCTCCAGCTCCGGCGCGTGCCGTGACAGGTCGGTCGGCCGGCCACCGGCGTGGAGGTTGAGGAGCACCTCGCTGCCGGCGAGCCGGCGATGAAGGTCCTCGGCCTGCACGGCGTCCGGCGTCGGGTCGGCCGGCCGGTCGCTGAAGAACCGCCCCGAGCGTGGCAACTCCGCGCGCTGCCCGCGGAAGACCAGGTTGCGGTCGCCGCCGTCGGCGGTCAGGGCGCTCCACTCGCAGCCCAGGAACGCGACGAAGCGTCCATCGTCATCCCAGCGACGCGTGATCCGCTGCACCTCCTGCCAGCGCTCGGCAGTCACGTAGTGGTCGTTTGCCTGCTGAGAAGCGAACTGCAGGCCGGCCACGTCGCGGGCGAACGCGAAGTGGTGGTCCAGGGAGTCGAGACCGCAGCCCGTGTCGCCCTGGCCGGCATGCAGGTCTCCCCACAGCAGCCGCTGCGGCGGCGCGGCGGCGCGCACGTGGACGGGATTGGCCACCGCGCCGAGCCCGCCGGCGCGCGCACCCAGCACGGCCCGGCCGGCTTCGCCGAAGTGGACGGGCACACGCCATGCCCCGGCGAGCGCGGTCGGCCACGCCGGGCCGATACGCGCCGCAGGCCCCCCGTCGCCCACCACGAGCCGCGGCGGCTCCGGCAGCGCCGCGGGATTGCCGAACCGGTCGGTGGCGCGAATGACCGCCCACGTCTCGCGGCCGACGACGGCGTCGGAAGAAACGACCACCCCGAGCCGGGCAGGCGGGCCCGGACGCACGGCGATCGGTACCGGGTCGACCGTCCGGCGCCAGTCGACGCCGGACTCGTCCTGAACCGCGACCAGAAAGCGAGCGGCCAACGTCGCGCACGTGGGTGCCTGCCAGCCGGAGCAGGTCACCGCTACCGTTCCGTTCGCGGGCAGCGGGCCGCGGGTGACCGACACCTCGATGGCGTGGTTCCACGGGTTGAAGCTGCTCACGCAGTGATAGCTGGCCTCGACCTCCGCGGCGGGCGATACGGCTCGGGCCCTCAGGTACTCCGCGCCTTCGGGATCCGTCACCTGGAGGTCGCCGAAATCGAGCGGCCAGCGCCACGCGATCGCGATCCGGCCACCCTCCGGCAGCCCGCCCTCGCCGACCGTGACCTCGAATTCCGCGGCGATCGGCGCTCCGGCCGTCACCGGCTTCGAGCACCGCAGCCGCGCGCGGCCGACAGCGCGTTCCCGCGCGGCTGCGGTCAGCTCGGGCTCGTGGTGAACCACGTAGCCGCCCGGCTGCCCGCTGCTCAGCAGCACGCCCGCTCCCAGCCGTCGCGCGCGGCCTCGTAGTCCGGGATCTGTCCATCCACGAACAGCCACACCCGGCTCATCCAGGGCATGTTGAACAGCAGCGTCGACGCCAACGCCTGCAGGCGATCGACGCCCTGCAACCCGGCGCCCGACTCGTCGAGCAACGCGGCGGCACTCAGGTCCAGGTACAGCGTGTCGCTCCCGAGCGTCAGCCCCCGCACCTCGGTGGAGCGCGGCAGCGCGGACCCGTGCTCGCGGGCGCGCGGGCCAAGAATCACTTCGTCCACCAGCAGGCGCAGCGAATCGATACGGCCGGCACGGCGGGGCAGGTAGCGGGTCTCTCCCACCAGATCGCCATCGGCGCCTCCAAAGAACAGCACGCGGGAGACCGGCGGATCGCCGACGATCATCGCCAGGAAAGACACCGTAAGAGTCACCGCCAGCGCGGCCAGCGCCAGCCAACGATGCAGCCGCACGGCGGCCGATGGCACGGACGGATCGTCACGTTCCGTCGTCGACGGTTCTGCCGCGGCCGCTCCGTCGCTGCCACCCGCGGCCGCCAACGTTTCCAGCCCTTCCGATGCGTCGGCGAAGCGTCGCTCGGGATCAGCCGGCCAGCGCATAGATGTCGTCGGAAGGATCGGCGGCGTGTCGCACGCGGCGCGACGAATCGCATGCTCCCTGCCCTCGCCCTATTCGGTCAGATCGGGGGCCGCCTCGAACCACTGGATGAATCCGCGGATCCCATCGTAGATGCCGCGTGCGAGGTCGTTCAAGTACGCCGGCTGCATCATCCGACGCGCCTCGGTCGGGTTGCTGAGGAAGCCCACCTCCACCAGCACTGCCGGCATGCGGGCATTTCGTACCACGGCCCACGACTCCTCGCGCAGGCCGCGGTTCGGTGAGCGGTCTCCCACGTGGGCGTCGAGACCGTCCAGGATCTCGTTCGCCAGCACGACACTCTCGCGACTGATCTGCGCGTCCAGCATGGCGTTGAGGATCGGCTGTGTGGCGCTGTCACGGCTCGGAGTCCTGTCGACGGATAGTACCGTTCGTTCGTGTTCCTTGGGAAGGACCCAGACCTCGAACCCCGTAGGCTCTGTGCGAAACGCCACCGCGTTCGCCTGGACGGAGACGAACAGCATGATGTCGGGGTTATCCGGAAGCGCGGCGTTCGCCATCGCCGGCCGCTCCTCCAGCGTGATGAAGACGTCTTCGTCGCGGGTCATCAGGATCCGCCGGTCCGGATACGCCTCGGTCAGCATCCCATACAGGAGTCGGCCGATATTGAGTGCGATGTCCTTCTCCATGACGAGAACCGACCGGCCATCGAACCGATGCGTCCGCACGGCGCCCGGGTCCTTGCCGCCGTGACCTGGGTCGACCATGATCGCCGCCACACGCGGCCCCATGCCCTCGGGCCGCGGCGGATCCAGGAGCGCGGCGATGAGCTCGGCTCCCTCCTCGGTGAAACGGACCGAGGCGCCGTCCCGCGTGACCGGCCCGATGTCCAGGCGGTCCTCGTAGTCCACCACCGCCCACGGCAGGCCGACGCGGAACGCGACCGTCGTACCGCGGTTCACCAGCAGCCCCTGTTGAGACCAGGGGTCCCACTCCAGGGTGGAGCCGGTTCGGCGGCGCAGGTCCATGAGATCGGTGTCACACCAGGCCCCTGCCGCCACGCCGAGGAGGACGGCCGCCAGCGCCAGGACACACGGAACCCGTAAACGGAGCATCGCTCGCTTCATGTATCGGCACTCCGCCGCGCCGGGTGCAGACCGGGCGTTCGGTCGGCGCCGCGTTGCCAAGGGGTCCGCCCGCCACTACTCTCTGCCGCGTGCTCGGGCGAGGTCAGGTCCCTCAGCGTCAGGTCTATTCCGTGTCGGACGTCACGCGGAGAGTCAGGGGCATGTTGGGCGGCGCATTTCCGGACATCACCGTCGAGGGAGAAGTGTCCAACAGCCGCCGGGCGGCCAGCGGCCACCTGTACTTCAGCCTGAAGGACCGCCGGGCCGTGCTGCAGGCGGCGATGTTCCGCACGCAACTCGCTCGGGCGGACTTCGTACCGCACGACGGCATGCTGGTACGCGCGCGGGGCGCGATCGACGTCTACGAACAGCGAGGCACCTACCAGTTGGTGGTCGGATCGGTGCAACGGGCCGGCACCGGCGACCTCCTTGCGCTGCTGGAGGAGCGCAAGCGCCGGCTGGCGGCGCGCGGCTGCTTCGACCTGGACCGCAAGCGGCCGATCCCGCGAGTGCCGCGGCGGGTGGTGGTGATCACCTCTCCGGCCGGCGCGGCGCTGCGTGACATTCTGGACGTGCTGCGGCGGCGGCACGCCGGCATCGATCTCGTGATCCTGCCCGCACAGGTGCAGGGAGCCGGAGCCGCCGGCATCATCGCTTCCCGGCTGCGGACCGCCAGCCGCCACCGCATGGGGGACGTGGTCATCCTGGCCCGGGGCGGCGGCTCTCTGGAGGACCTGCTGCCGTTCTCGGACGAAGCGGTGGTCGAGGCGATCGTTCGCTGCGAGCTGCCCGTGGTGAGCGCGGTCGGCCACCAGACCGACACCTCGCTCGCCGATCTGGCGGCCGACGTACGCGCCCCTACCCCGTCGGCCGCCGCCGAGCTGGTGTCCAGCGAACGCACCGATCTGCTGCGCCGCCTGAGCGCCGCGGCCGGCTCGATGCGCAGCAGCCTGGACCAGCGGCGCGAGCGGGTCCGCTTCGCGCTCGAGCGGTTTCAGCCGGCCGGGCTGGAGCGCAGCCTGCGCCTGGCGCTGGCGCCGGCCACGCAGCGGCTGGATGACGTGGTGGCGGCCGCCACGCGTGCGCTGCAGGCGCGGGTGCTCGACAGCCGGCACCGCATGGTGCTCGCCGGCGACGCCATCCGCTCCCGGTCGCCACTCGACATCCTGGCCCGCGGCTACGCGCTGGTGACCGCCGCCGACGGAGCCGCCGTCACGGATGCCGCGCAGGCCGGTCCGGGCGACCGCCTGCGCGTACGCCTGCACCGCGGCCGGCTGGCGGCGACCGTCACCGAGACCGAACCGATTGTTGACGGAGGTGATGATGGCTGACCCGGGGACACGATCCGCTGACGGCGGCAAGCCGGGACCGTCGCCGGACGGGCCGCGGCAGCCCGGCTTCGAGGAACGCCTTCAGGAGCTGGAGACGCTCGCGGAACGGCTCAAGGACGGCGACGTGCCACTGGCGGAGGCGGTCGACCTGTTCGAGCGCGGCATGAAGCTGGCCCGTGATCTCGGCGCCGAGCTCGCCAAGATCGAGCGGCGTATCGAGATCATGATCAACGAGCCCGAGCTGTCGGACGCAGAGCCGCATCTGCAGCCGTTCGCAGACGACGACCTCATGCCGCCTCGGGACGAGTCTCGCGACGAGCTCCCCTTCTGAGCGAGTCGCCGGGCTTCCGGCGGCAGTCGCCAGGGGCCTACTGCGCCAGCCAGTTCCTCGGGAAGCCGATCAGATCCCCTACCTCGGCGCGGGCGTCCGCGAAGGCCCCGGCGTTGACCTCCAGCGCATAGCGCGCGGGCCGCCGGGAGCGCACGATCAGTTCCGCGAACGGTCGCATGGGCTCGATCTGCAGGATCTCACCCTCGGTGGACAGGAACGCGATCGACAGCGGCAGTGGCGTGTTCTTCATCCAGAACGAAAGCACCCGCTCGTCCTCGAACACGAACAGCATGCCTTGGCGAGGTCCCATCTCGGTGCGGTACATCAGCCCGCGCTCGCGCTGCGCCGGGGTGCGCGCCACCCAGGCAGTGAACCGTTCGTCCCCGACCTGAAGCCTGACCGTCTCTGGTCGTCCGTCCCGGCAGGCGACGAGCGCGACGGCCAGCATGCCGGCCAGTGCCGCACACGCGCACGCCCGGGCTGCGGCCACCTCAGCGAGCCGACAGCAGATGCGCGCTCGGCACCGCCCACCCGACCGCGATTCCGAGGATTGCGCCCGCCAGCACGTCGCTCACGAAGTGACGGCCGGCGGCGATCCGCAGAATCGCCGCCATGGAAGCCACCGCGTACGAGCCGACGGTGAGAATCGTCGTGTAGCGTTCGTCCCAGTACTGGTCGGCGATCGTGCTGATGAACGTGGCGCTCGCGAAGGCGATGGCGACGTGGCTGGACGGAAACGAGTTGGCTCCGGCCGGATCGGCGGCACGCTGCGCAGAGACGTTCGGGTCGTACAGAAACGGACGCGCCCGCCAGACGGCCGCCTTGATCAGATAGGAGCTGCCATAGGTGATGGCCAGCACCTGGTAGTGACGTGCCAGCACGTCCTGCGCGTCCCGGCGCTCCAGTCCGAACGCCGCGGCACCGACCGGCACGAGCACCTGGCTGTACGCGACCAGATCGCTGATGCCGCCGATGAGCGGCTGGTCCGGAAACACCAGGACGCGGTCCATCGGCGGAAGGTCCTCGATGCGGAGTTGCAGGCGCTGCTCCTCCGTCACCGGGGGAACGCGGTTGGTGACCAGGAGGCCGCCGCCCGTGAGGGCCGACCCTGCCAGCGCGAGCGTCAGGTCCAGCGGCTGCAGCGCCGCGGCACGGCCGGCGCCGAGCAGGAGCACAGCCGCAACGATCTTTCCCGTACGCACGACTCCGTGCCGATGAAGGTGTGGCCGATGAACGTGTGGCCGATGAAGGTGTGTCAGCGCACCCGCTCGACCGTGCGCTTGAATCTCTTGTACACCGCGTACAGCGGGAAGTTGAGGCGCTGCGACTCCGCCCACTTCCGCAGGTTGGTACCGCGTTCGGCACCCCGTTCTGCCAGGAAGTTCTTCAACTCCCGCTCTCCCTTGCGCAGGCGGGCGTAGTTGAACTGGTCCTCCAGCAGTCGCACGAACTCCGTCGCCTCCGTCCGCTCCGGCTCGTCCAGCGGCTCGTCGGCCGGATCCAGGATCTCCGAGACCAGCTCTTCCAGATTCTCCGCCTCGTAGCGGCGCAGCGACTCCTCGACCCGGACCAGGAACCGGCTGGGCACGAAGGTGATGCGGTCGATCGCGTTCTTCAGCGCAACGCGCTTCCTGGTCGCCATCTCCGATGCCAGCTCCTTCCTCCCTATCGCCAGGTACGCGGCGACGCTGGCGCCCAGCGCGATCGCCAGCTCGTCGATCACGGGGATCGGCAGTCCGCCACGGAACACGTAGGCCATCACGAACATCGCCAGCACGAACACCCCGGCGGACACCAGAAAACGGGGGATGAACCGCTTCTCCGACAGCCAGCGGCGCACGGCGGAGTCCACCGCCCGGTACAGCTCATTGCGGTACAGGGTGAGCGCTTCGACCCGCGGCTCGGTGCCGAAGCGCCCTGCCACGGTGCGCTCCGACAGGGTGCTCTCCAGCCGCTCCACGCCGCGGAACGGATCGAGCAGCAGCGACTCGCCGTCCTTCAGCAGGACGTGAAAGATGTAGGTTGTCGGCTTCTCCGCTGCCGGCTTCTCCGGCCCAGCTTGCTCGGGCTTCTCAGGCACTGCCATGCTCCGTGGTAGCAGGCACGCCTCCCCAGCCGGTCGGCACGCCGTCGCATGCGAACCGTCGCCAGCGGCTCACCTGCTCGTTCATCACCACTATCCTACGAATTTGCCGGAATCCGGACAAACCCGTCGGGCGTGTCCGGTCGGGCGTGTCCGGTCGGGAGTGTCGGTCCGCCTGCCGTCGGCACGCCGGCTGTCATCGGGCGGCCTTCACGCCGCCGCCCCGGCGGACACGTTCCGCCTCGGCGACCACCTGTTCCTGGCGGACCATGGTCGTATCACCGGGCGTCGACTGCACCAGGATGCCGTGCGCGGCCCCCCACTCGACCGCCTGCTGAAGGTCCTGTCCCTGCAGGAGCGCGCTGACGACACCGGCGGTGAACGAGTCTCCCCCGCCGGTGCGATCGGCAATGTGCACTCGCTCGCGGACCGGGGCGGTGTACCAGCGGCGGGTCGCGGTCTCGAACAGCACCGCACCCCAGCTCACCACGTCGGCGTCGTGCGCGCCGCGCCACTGCGTACCGATCAGACGCAGGCCCGGAAAGTCTGCAGCCACCCGTTCGATGGTGGCCCGGTAGCGCTCCAGCCACGGCTCGAAACGATCGTCACCATCGGGAGTGTCGTAGCCAAGGGCGTCGTCGAGATCGGAGTCGTTGCCGACGAGAAAGTCGATGCTCGGGATCAGGCGCCTGTTGATCCTGCGCGCCCGTTCCCGGTCGGGCTCTACCTTGGAGCGGTAGTTGAGGTCCGCGGCGACGAACGTGCCGGCGGCCCGAGCCGCCTCCGCCGCCGCGATGGCGGTCTCCGCGGTGTGGTCGCCGATCAGCGTGAAGATGCCGCCCGTGTTGAACGCCCGCACCCCTTCGCCGTTGAACAGGGCCTTCAGATCGAAGTCGCCCGGCGTGAGCAGCGATGCGGCGGTGTGGGCGCGGTAGTAGAGCGTTTCCGACGGCAGCACGCCCTTGCCGGCGAAGGTGACCGAGATCCCGTTGTGCACCGTGCCCTTGGCGTCCGTGCTGTGGCTGCCTGCCGAGCGCGCGGTGTCCCACCAGATGATCCGGCCCGTGTCGACTCCCAGCTCGGCGAGCTGGTGGCCGATGTTGCGGCCGATATCGTCGGCCACCAGGGCGGTGAGCACGGCGGTGCGCAGACCGAACGTCGCCGATACTCCACAGGCGACGTTGGTCTCACCGCCGCCCTGAAAGACCCGCATCGAGTCGCGCACGCGGGCCAGCGGCACGTCGCGCGGATCAAGCCGCCACAGCACCTCGCCCAGCGAGACGAGGTCGTAGCGGCACCGGTCGGCTGCGGGCAATTCGATCACGGCCGCAGACTATCACAGCCGGCCTGGCACGAGCGGGCCTGGCACAAGCGGGCCTGGCACAAGCGGGCCTGGCACGGCTAGCCTTGTATCGCGCGTTCCCTGACGCCACCCTCAGGTCATGTCTGCGACCCTCAGACCACTGTTTCCGATCGGGCTGGACCTGGTGAGTCAGCCGGTGCTCGTCATCGGCGGAGGAGCCGAGGCGCGGGACAAGTCGGAGCGGCTGCTCGATGCCCAGGCGCTGGTCACCGTGGTCAGCCCGGAGGCCGACCCACAGCTCCGGTCATGGGCAGCGGCCGGCCGGCTGACCTGGCTGCGCAGGACCGTGCAGCCGGCCGATCTCGGCGGGCGGCGACTGGTGATCAACACGCTGGCGGACGGCAACCCCGCCCATCCGGCCGTCGCTGCCTGGGCGCGGCGGGAACGGGTGCTGCTGTCCACCTACGACCAGCCCGACCGGTCCGACCTCGGGATGCCGGCGGTGGTCAGCCGCGGCCACCTCCGCATCGCCATAGCCACCAGCAACGCCAGCCCCTCGGTCTCCGGGCTGCTCCGCCGGGAGCTGGAACGCGCGATCGACGCTTCCGACCTCGTGCCTTTCATCGACGAGCTGGGCGAGCTTCGCCGGGAACTGCGCGAACGTGTCGCAGACGGCGACACCCGCCGGGCCCTCCTCCGACAGGCAGCCGCGGGGCTGACGGTCGCGGGGACCATCCGCACGCCGCCGCGCTGGCGCGAGCGCCTGGCCGATGTGCGCCGGCGGCTCGGCATGGTACGTTCCGACCACATCGTGGCAGGCCCCAAGTGATAGACATCGCCCTGATACGGAACGATCCGGACGCGGTCCGCGCGGCGCTCGGCAAGCGGCTCGACGTCGTGGACCTGCAACCTGTCCAGAGCCTCGACGCCACCCGGCGCGAGTTGATCGCCACCGTGGAGCAGCTCAAGGCGCAGCGCAACGAAGCGTCGCGGGAGGTTCCGCGCATCAAGCGCGAAGGCGGCGACGCGACGGAGCTCATCGCCGAGATGCGCGCCGTCGGCGACCGGATCAAGGAGCTGGAGACCCGGCTCGGCGCCGTGACGCGCCAGCTCGACGAACTGCTGGCCCACCTGCCCAACCTGCCGGATCCCGACGTTCCGCCGGGCGGCAAGGAGGCCAACCAGACGCTCCGGGAATGGGGCGAGCGGCCCGCCGAGTGCGCGACCGGCATGGACCACGTGGCGTTTGCCAGCGCGCTCGGGCTGGTCGACTACGAGCGTGGCGCGAAGCTGGCCGGGCACGGGTTCTGGGTCTATCGCGGCTGGGGAGCGCGCCTGGAGTGGGCGCTGCTGAACTACTTCATCGACACGCACGTGGCTGACGGATTCGAGCTGATCCTGCCGCCGCACCTGCTGAGCTATAGCTGCGGATTCAACGCCGGGCAGTTCCCGCGATTCGGCGTCGATGACGTCTACTTCCTGCAGGACGGCGCGGAGCACGGCGCGGCGCCGTTTCTGCTGCCGACGGCGGAGACCGCTCTTGCCAGCCTGCACGCCGACGAGATCCTGCAGGAATCGGATCTGCCGAAACGGTACGTCGCGTACACGCCATGCTACCGGCGCGAGGCAGGCTCCTACCGCACGCACGACCGCGGCACCCTGCGCGGCCACCAGTTCAACAAGGTCGAGCTGTTCCAGTTCGTGATGCCGGACCGGTCGGAGGAAGCGATGGAGGACATGATCGGCCGCGCAGAGCGGCTGGTGCAGGGGCTGGGGCTGCATTACCGGGTCACCAGGCTTGCCGCCCGCGACGCCTCGTCGGCGATGGCCCGGACCCTGGACCTGGAGGTCTATCTGCCCAGCACGGACAGCTACGAGGAAGTGAGCTCGGCGTCGAACGCCCGTGACTACCAGACGCGGCGGGCCAACACGCGGGTGCGCGGCGCCGGCGGCACCCGTTTCGTGCATACCCTGAACGCATCGGGCCTGGCGACCAGCCGGCTGCTTCCCGCGCTGCTGGAGACCCATCAGAACGGCGACGGCAGCCTGGCGGTGCCCGAGCCCCTGCGGCCGGCGCTGGGCACCGATCGGCTTCCGCCGGCCTGAGGCGAGGACGAGCGATTGGCAGTCGTCATCGACGAGATCTCACGGACGTTCAGCGAGTACCTGCTGCTGCCGAGCCTGACGCGCAAGGGGAACGTGCCCACCAACGTGCGGCTGCACACGCCGCTGGTCAGCCACGCGGTCGGGGAGCCGGCAGCGATCTCCCTGAACATCCCGCTCGCCTCCGCGGTCATGCAGACCGTCTCCGACGACCGCATGGCGGTGGCGCTCGCGCGCTTCGGCGGCATTTCGTTCATCTACGGCTCCCAGCCGATCGACCACCAGGTGGAGATGGTGCAACGGGTCAAGAAGTTCAAGGCCGGCTTCGTGGTCTCGGACTCCAACCTCAAGCCGGACGCCACGCTGCGCGACGTGATCGGCCTGGCCGGCAGCACCGGCCACACCACGATGGCGGTGACCGCGGACGGGCGGCCCGACGGTCCGTTGCTCGGTATCCTGACCAGCCGCGATTACCGCGTGCACCGGCAGGATCCGGACACCCGCGTGGACAGCCTCATGACTCCGTTCGACCGCATGGTGGTTGGCCATGACGGCATCACCCTCAACGCCGCCAACGACCTGATCTGGGAGCACGGCCTGAGCTGCCTGCCGATCATCGACGACCGGCGGCACCTGCGGCATCTGGTGTTCCGCAGGGACTACGACGACCACCGCGAGAATCCGGACGAGCTGATCGACGACGAGAAGCGGCTGGTGGTGGGCGCCGGCGTCTCTTCGCACGATTTTCGCGACCGGGTGCCGGCCCTGGTCGAGGCGGGAGCTTCGGTGCTTTGCATCGACTCCTCCGACGGGTTCAACGAGTGGCAGGCGGACTGCCTGGCATTCGTACGCGAACGGTACGGGGAAGCCGTGAGGATCGGCGCCGGCAACGTGGTCGAGGCGGACGGTTTCCGCTACCTGGCGGACGCGGGAGCCGACTTCGTGAAGGTGGGCATCGGCGGCGGCTCGATCTGCATCACGCGGGAACAGAAGGGCATCGGCCGCGGACAGGCAACCGCGGTGCTGGATGTGGCCGCGGTTCGAAACAGCTACGCGGAGGAGACCGGACGCTACGTCCCCATCTGCTCGGACGGCGGCATCGTCTTCGACTACCACATTGTCCTCGCCCTCGCGATGGGCGCCGATTTCGTGATGATGGGACGCTACTTCGCCCGTTTCGACGAGAGCCCGGGGCGGCAGATTCGCCTCGGCACGAACGTCGTCAAGGAGTACTGGGGCGAAGGCACCAACCGCGCGCAGAACTGGGCGCGCTATGACACGGTCAACGGTCAGTTGGCATTCGAGGAAGGGGTTGACGGCTACGTGCCGTACGCCGGCTCGCTCGCCTCCAACCTCAAGCAGACGCTCGCCAAGATCAAGGCCACGATGTGCAATTGCGGAGCGCTGGATATCAGCGAGCTCCGCCGCATGGCGCGCTTGACGGTGGTCTCCGCCACCAGCCTGCGCGAAGGCGGCATGCACGACATACTGCAGAAAGAGCGCGAGCTGGTAACGGAGCTGTAGCGCTTGTGTGCGGGCGCTTTACGCTGACAACCGACCTCGATGCCGCCGCCCTGGCGGCGCTGTTCGGCGCGCGGTCGCGGGTTCGCGAGCTTCGCCCGCGCTACAACATCGCTCCGACGCAACCGGCCGTCGCGGTCCTGGTCGAGCGCGACCGGCGCGTGCTGGATGCGTTCAGGTGGGGCCTGTTGCCGGCCTGGGCCCGCGACCGCAGGATCGCCAGCCGGCTCATCAATGCGCGCGCCGAGACGCTGGAGCGGCGTTCGGCATTCCGCGATGCGTTCACCAGACGCCGGTGCCTGATCCCCAGCGACGGGTTCTACGAATGGGGCGGACGCGAGCGCACACCGCACTGGATTCGGCTGCGTGACGGCTCCCCGTTCGCCTACGCCGGTCTGTACGAACGGCGTTCGGGGGCCGGGGAAGACGGCACCGCCTCCGGCACCTTTACCATCGTCACCACCGAGCCGAACGAGCTGGTGGGCTCGCTGCACGGCCGCATGCCGGTCATCATTCCGCCGGGCGGCTACGACCGGTGGCTGGATCCGTCACGGAGCGCCGCCGAGCTGCGCGACTTGCTGCGTCCCTATCCGGCGGCGAAGATGACCATGCAGCCGGTCGCACGCACCGTGAACCACGCCGCGGCCGAGGGACCTGAGTGCGTTCTTCCGGCTTCCGCGACGTCGACCGGCACACACGAGAACCTGGAACTGTTCGAGGAGGGGACCCATGGGCAGACTTGACGACCGCGTCGCCATCGTGACCGGGGCAAGCACCGGCATCGGCCGCGGAATAGCGGTGGCATTCGCCCGTGAAGGCGCCAGCGTGGTAGTGGCCGACGTGCAGGAGGAACCGCGGCGCGGAAAGTACCACGAGACCGAACCGCGCCCGCCGACCGCCGCCCAGATCGCCGCCCATGGCGGCACGGCCGCGTTCATCGCCACCGACGTATCCTCACCGGTGCAGATAGACGACATGGTTTCCTTCGCCAGGGACCGCTTCGGCGGCGTGGACGTCCTGGTCAACAACGCCGGCATCGGCATCGTCGGCACCGCGGACCGGCAGACCGACGAAGAGTGGGAGAGCGTCATCGCCGTCAACCTCCGCGCCCCGTTCCTGGCCACCCGGTGCGCTGTTCCCCACCTGCGCGCGTCGGCACACGGCCGCGTGATCAACATCGCCTCGGTACACGCCTTCGGCGGCAGCTCCGGGCCCGCATACGCCTCATCCAAGGCAGCCCTGGTGAACATGACCCGCGATGCGGCGCTGACGCTCGGCGCGGACGGGATCACGGTCAACGCCATCTGCCCCGGCTACATCGAGACGCCCATCCAGGATTATCTCACCCCGCAGCAGATCCAGGCCGTCCGTGAGAAGACCGCCTTGCCACGGCTCGGAAAGCCGGAAGACATCGCGCACGCGGCGGTGTTCCTGGCCTCCGACGAGGCGGAGTGGGTGACGGGCGCCACCATGCTCGTCGACGGTGGGCTGATCGCGTCGATCTGAGCCGGCTGCGATGTGCGGGATCGTCGGATACACCGGGCCGAAGCGTGCCCTCCATCCACTGCTCACCGGCCTGGCTCGGCTGGAGTATCGCGGCTACGACTCGGCCGGCGTCGCGCTCGTCTCGCCGGGCGAGATGAGCGTTTCACGGGCCGTCGGACCGGTCCGTGAGCTCCGGAACCTGGTCACCTCGGCCGCGCATGACCGCATCCCCGCCACCTGCGGCATCGCCCACACCCGCTGGGCAACCCACGGAGCGCCCAGCGAGCGCAACGCGCATCCGCACGTGGACGCTTCCGGCCGGATCGCGCTGGTGCACAACGGCATCATCGAGAACCACGGCTCGATCCGCCAATACCTGACCGGGCAGGGCATCGCGTTCGCCAGCGACACCGATACCGAAGCGCTGGTGCAGCTCATCGGCTTCCTCTACGAAGACGGAGACGGCTGCGGGCCCGGAGATCTGTTGACCGCCGTCTGCGGGGCTTTGCGCGAAGTCCAGGGCACCTTCGGCATCGCGGTCTCCTGTGTCGAGTTTCCCCAATTGCTGATCGCCGCTCGCCGCGGGAGTCCGCTGCTGATCGGCATCGGCGAAGGCGAGCACCTCATCGCCTCCGACGGCGCGGCGGTCGTCGAGCACACCAGCCGCGTGGTCTACGTGCATGACAACGAAGTCGTGACCGTCGACGGCCACACCCTCGATGCCAGCACGATCGATGCCGTGCCGCTGCGCAAGAAGATCGAGCGCCTGGAACTGTCTCTCGAGCACATCGAGCGGGGCGGCTATCCGCACTTCATGCTCAAGGAGATTCACGAGCAGCCGGAGGCGCTGCGCAACACGCTGCGCGGACGCATCGACCCAAACGGAACCGGCGTGAATCTCGGAGGCCTGGGAAGCGTCGATTGCTCTCCTTCCCACCTGCGGCGCATCGTAATTGCCGGCTGCGGCACCGCCTGGCACGCCGGTCTGGTCGGGAAATACCTGATCGAGGAGATCGCGCGCGTGCCGACCGACGTCGAGTACTCCAGCGAGCTGCGCTACCGCAACGCGATCGTCGAAGACGGCACGATCGCGCTCTTCATCAGCCAGTCCGGCGAAACCGCCGACACCATCGCCGCCATGGGCGAGATGCGCGCCAAGGGCGCGACCGTGCTGGGGGTGATCAACGTCGTTGGCTCGACGCTCGCGCGCGAGACCCAGGCCGGCATGTATCTGCACGCCGGACCCGAGATCGGTGTTGCCTCCACCAAGGCGTTCACGTCCCAGGTAGCGGCCTTGACCCTGTTCTCCGTCCTGCTCGGCCGCCAGCGCCATCTGTCGGCGGAGCGCTGCACGGAGATCCTTGAAGGCCTGCGCGCGTGCCCTCGGGCCATCGAATCGGTCCTGCGGTCGGACGGCGCAATCCGCGAGCTCGTGTCACGCCACATCGACCGTCAGAACTGGCTCTATCTGGGCAGGGGCGTCAACTTCCCGGTGGCGCTCGAGGGTGCCCTGAAGCTGAAGGAGCTGAGCTACATACATGCGGAGGGCATGCCCGCGGCGGAGATGAAACACGGGCCGCTGGCGCTCATCGATCGCGGCATGCCGGTGGTTTTCGTCGCGCCGCGGGACGCCACGACCGACAAGGTCATCGCCAACATCGAAGAGGTCCGCGTCCGCGGCGGCCACGTGATCGCGATCGCCACCGAGGGCGATAGTGAGCTGGCGGCTGTCGCCGACGACGTCATCTTCGTCCCGAAGGTGCTCTCGCCCCTGTCGCCGCTGGTGACCACGGTTCCGTTGCAACTGATCGCCTACCACGCCGCTCTGCAGCGCGGCCATGACGTGGACCGGCCGCGCAACCTGGCCAAGAGCGTCACCGTGGAGTGAGCGCAGC
This sequence comes from Spirochaetia bacterium, assembly GCA_963662775.1. Lineage (GTDB taxonomy): Bacteria > Spirochaetota > Spirochaetia > SZUA-6 > Bin103 > CATQHW01. The sequence goes on along the minus strand of OY759747.1, from coordinate 4,459,711 downwards.
GACCCTCGACCGGAGTGGCTCCGCCGGCGTGGCGCGGCCGGTTTTCAAGACGATAGAAAGGTGCTATACTTCGTCCGGGCTCCTTGGCAGAGTCCCGCATTCCCTACTATACGAGGTGTTATCGTGCCGAAGCTCATCATCCCCGGTGATGCCAAGGAGGCAGCCGGAATCTCGCCGAAGGTCATCGCGCAGTACCGCCGCTTCATCGACCGCCTGCCGGACAAGCAGGTAGGCTTCCTGAAGTTCTCCGCGAAAGAGGACCTCAACGAAGGCCGCGACGCGCTCCTGGAAGCCGCCGCCAAGTCCAAGAAGTACATCACGATCCGCAAGGCGCGCGGCCAGGACCGAACGCTCCAGTTGAAACGGTGCAGCAAGGCCGACTTCGACAAGGCCAACAAGATGGCGAAAGCCGGCGCAAAGACTACGACACGCAGACGTGGACGCAAGCCGGGGCCCAAGCCCAGGGCAGCCGCTGCGACAGCCGCCGCGCCGGCTGCGGAGGATCCGCAAAGCTCCGATTCATCCGAGGGGCAGGATACGTCGCCCCAGGAGTAAGACTCGACGGCGTACCGCGCAGCAGCGGTTGCTATCTGTTCCGCGACGCGGCGGCTGAGGTGATCTACGTCGGCAAGGCCGCCGATCTCCGCCGCCGCGTCTGCTCTCATTTCAACACCCATGGTCTCAACACCCATGGTCGCCGAGCGGTCGCCGCAGAAGCCGCGGAGCTCGACGTCATCCTCACCCGCTCTCCCTACGAGGCGGGCGTCCTGGAAAGCTCGCTCATCCGGCACCACCGTCCCCGTCTCAATCGCGCCGACCCACGCGACCTGGGGCTCTGGCACCTGCGCCTGAGCCCCGGGCCGTTTCCCCGGCTGGAGCGCATTCGCCCTGCCGTCGCGGAGTCCTCCGCTCCCGGCAGGGTGTTCGGGCCGTGCTTCGTCCTACCGGGAAGCAGAGGACCTGATCGCCGCGGTGAGCGACTACTTCCAACTCCGCACGTGCACCCTCGATGGAGCGCGGAAGTGCGCGCGCTACCACGCCGGTCACTGCATTCCCGTCTGCGAGGAACCGGAACGGTCGGACCGCTACACCCGGGCCGTGGAGCACGCGGCCGCGTTGCTGCGCGGCGACACGTCCGCCCTCGGGCCCCTGCGGCGCCGGATCCGCGCCGCGGCCGGTGAGCTCCGCTACGAGCGGGCGGCGGCGCTGACGCGGAGCCTGCGGATTCTGGAGCGTGGCGCAGTCCCGCAGGCGGTGCTCCGCCCCGGCGGCGGAGATGCCGCCGTCGCCTGCGCACGGCGCCTCGATGACGGGCGCTGCCTCGTCACGACGCTGCGGGTTCGAGGCGGCGCGCTGGTCGCGCTGAGCCGGGTCGATGCCGGGACCGGCGCCACCCCGGCCGATGCGCGCCGCGCGGCGCTGGCGCCGGCCACCCACGGGCTGCACCAGCCCGTCGTAGTCGCCGACACGCCTGCCGGAAGCGCCGGCGGCGGATGGGTGGCACCCGATCTCGCTCGCGGACTGCTGGAACTGGCGCGGATCAACCTTGCGTATCACCCCGCGCCGGCACCGGCCGCCTGACGCCTATCGAGCCGGTCCCTCCGATCCGGGGATCCAGTTGGTGCCGGCCAGCGGGACGCCGGCCATCGCCGCCGCCTCGACCGTCAGGGCCACCAGGTCCTCGCGCTCCAGGTGGTGGACATCCGACTTGCCGCATGCGCGCGCCAGCGTGGCGAGCTCCATGGTCAGCGTCGCCAGGTAATTGCGCACCCGCCGGGCTCCCCACTCCGGGTCCAGGCGCTGCTCCAGCTCCGGGTCCTGCGTGGTTACGCCCACCGGACACAGCCCGGTCTGGCACTGGTGGCAGTGGCCGGGCGCGGTGCCCAGGCGCGTGTAGTCGGCGGTGGCGTCCACGCGTTCACCGTCGCGGACGTAGCTCGGGCTGTTGCAGCCCAGCGCCATGAGCACCGCCTGGCCGATCGACACGGCGTCCGCGCCCAAGGCCAGCGCCTTGGCCACGTCCGCACCGGAACGGATGCCGCCGGAGACGACGAGCTGCACCTCGCGCCCCGGATCGACCTCCTCCAGCGCCGACACCGCCTGCCGCACGGCCGGCAGCGTCGGGATGCCGGCGTGCTCGATGAACACCTGCTGGGTAGCAGCGGTGCCACCCTGCATGCCGTCCAGGACGATCACGTCGGCGCCGGACTTCACGCACAGCTTCACATCGTCCGGCACGCGGGTGGCGCCGATCTTGATGAAGACCGGGATGCGGTTGTCCGTGATCTCGCGCAACTCCTCGATCTTGATCGCCAGGTCGTCCGGGCCCACCCAGTCGGGGTGGCGGCAGGCTGAGCGCTGATCGATGCCGGCCGGCAGCGTACGCATCCTGGCGACCCGTTCCGAGACCTTGAGCCCCAGCAGCATACCGCCACCGCCGGGCTTGGCGCCTTGGCCGATGACGATCTCGACCGCGTCGGCGCTGCGCAGGTCGTCCGGGTTGAAGCCATACCGCGACGGCAGGCACTGGTAGACCAGCGTCCTGGAGGAACGGCGCTCTTCGGGGGTCATGCCGCCGTCGCCGGTGGTCGTCGAGGTGCCGGCCGCGGTAGCCGCGCGCCCCAGCGCTTCCTTCACGTTGGCCGACAGGGAGCCGAAGCTCATGCCGGCGATGGTGATCGGGGTGGCCAGGGTCAGCGGGCGCTCGGCGCGCCGCGCGCCCAGCACGGTCCGGGTCGAGCAACGCTCGCGGTACCCCTCCAGCGGATAGCGGGACATCGAGGCGGTCAGGAAGGTGAGGTCGTCGAAGCTGGGCACGCGCCGCTTGGCGCCGAGTCCGCGAATGTCGTAGACCCCGGTTTCCGCGGCACGCTGGATGTAGTCGAGAGTGGACCGATCGTAGTGGTGACTCACCTCGCCCGGCCACTGCGGCCCCGCACCGTGCCGCGGTTCAGCCATCGCCACGTGCCGCGCCGGCAAGGCGCTCCGAGTCCGGGCTCCAGTGATAGAGCTGCCTGGCCGAGGCGACCCGGGTGAACGACTCGGGATCCTCGTCCCGGGCGGCGCGGCCCAACAGCTCGGCGAGTGCCTGCCGGTCCTCCACGCCCAGCGGCTCCACCCGGGCGTCGGCTCCCAGCCCCCGGATGCGGCCGCGCACGTAGATCACCGCCTCGTACAGCGAGTCGCCGAGCCCGGCGCCGGCGTCCCCGCAGATGACGATCCGGCCGGCCTGTGCCATGAACGCGCTCATGTGGCCGACGCTGCCCCCGACGACGATGTCACCGCCCTTCAGGGAGATCCCGCACCGGGAGGACGCGTCGCCGTCGATCACCAGCAGCCCGCCGTGCGCGGACGCGCCGGCGCACTCGGAGGCGAAGCCTGCGACGCGCACCGTTCCGGACATCATGTTCTCCGCCACGCTCCAGCCGACGTTGCCGTGGACGGTGACCGACGCATGCTGGTTCATCCCGGCGGTGAAGTAGCCGGAGTGCCCGCGAATGTGCACGTCGATCGGCGCGTTCAGGCCGCAGGCGATGTTGTGGCGGCCGAGCGGCTGCAGGATCTCGACCGCGGCGGGATCGGCAAGCGCGTGCAGCCGGCGGTTGACCGCGGTGACCGAGCACTCCGCAAGGTCGAAGGTCATCGCGGACCCTATACGCTCCACGAGTAGATCTCCTCCGGCGCCGGCTCGAACAGGTTGGCATGCTGGATGCCGGGAAGATGCGCGAGCGTCCGGAACTCGGAGCCGATGGCGACGTAGTCGTCGGTCTCCGCCGCCACCGCCGGCTTGCATGCGAAGGCGTCCCGCACCAGCACCAGCCGGTCCGCGGTGCCGATCAGCAGCGTGAAGAACCCGTCGAGATCGCCGAACGCCTCGGCGATCGCAGTCTCTATCGTGGCGCCCTCGCTCATCCGCCACTGCAGGTAGCGGCACGCGGCCTCGGTGTCGTTGTCCGTCTGGAACTCGATGCCGAAGCGGCGCAGGCGGCGGCGGATCTGCCACGGGTTGGAGATGGATCCGTTGTGCACCAGGCAGAAGTCGGCGCCGGCGGTGAACGGATGCGAGTGCGCGGGCGTGACCGCCGACTCGGTAGCCATGCGGGTGTGGCCGACGCAGTGGGAGCCTGCCACCTGGTCGAGCCGGTAGGTGGCGATCAGCTCGCGCGGATGGCCGGCGTCCTTGTAGACCCGCATGCGGCGGCCGTAGCCGAAGGTGTCGATCCGCTCGGGCCGTGCGGAGATCTCGGACTCGACCGCGTCAGGCGTCGCGCCGGTGGACAGCGTGGCGCAGCGTCCGATCGCATCCACGCGGGCTCCCGGGAAGCGGCCGGCCAGGTCGTGCCAGTCGACCTCGTCGCCGGAGAAGAGGCTGTACCGGAAGAGATCCGGGTCGCCGCCTTCGGAGAACACCGCCAGTCCGGCCGAATCCGGTCCGCGGTCGCCCATGCAGGACAGCATGGGCGCGACGAGCTGCCCGAGCCGCTTGCGGTCCGCGGGCCGCTTGGCCGCGAAGCCGACGATGCCGCACATGTCCTGAAGCCTCTCTCTCGACCCGTCAGTAGTACTCGAGGTAGCGATCGATCTCCCAGTCGGAGACGTGGCGCTGGTACTCGACCCACTCCATCTCCTTGATGGCGATGAACTCCCCGATCACGTCGGCGCCGAGCCGGTCGTGGAACAGCGAGTCGGCGGCCAGGCGGTCCAGCGCTTCCCGCAGCGTCTGCGGCAGGGTGCCGATGCCCATCTCCCCGAGCTGTTCCAGCGTGTAGTCGTACAGGTTGAGGTTGTGCGGCTCGCCGGGATCCAGCTTGCGGTCCACGCCGTCGAGTCCGGCCGCCAGCACCGCGGCGGTGGCCAGGTACGGATTGCAGCTCGAGTCGCTGAGGCGGAGCTCCAGGTGCCCGTGCGGCACCCGCACCATCGCCGTGCGGTTGTTGTCGCCGTAGGCGATGTGCGCGGGCGCCCAGGTGGCGCCGGACAGGGCGCGGCCCACCACCAGCCGCTTGTAGGAGTTGACCGACGGCGCCACCAGGGCGGTCAGCGCCGGCCCGTGGTGGAGCAGTCCGCCGAGGAAGTGGTAGGCGAGCTCCGAGAGCCCCAGACCGTGCCGGTCGGACTCGTCCTCGAACAGCGACGTCCCGTTCCCGTCCGCGATCGACAGGTGGATGTGCATGCCGCTGCCGGTGCGGGTGGACATCGGCTTCGGCATGAACGAGCAGATCATGCCCAGCTCGCGGGCGATCTCGCCGGCGGCCATGCGGAAGAACACGAAGCGATCGGCCGAGGTGAGCGCCTCGGTGTAGGTGAAGTTGATCTCGAACTGGCCGTTGGCGTCCTCGTGGTCGATCTGGTAGACGTCGAAGCCCACTTCCTGCAGCGAGGCGACCAACTTCTCGATGAAGTGCCGGCTGCGCGACAGGCCCTTGTAGTCATAGCAGGGCTTGTCCAGCAGATCCGTGGGATCGGCGGGCTGGATGCTGCCGTCTTCGATGCGGCGCAGCAGCATGAACTCCGGCTCCAGGCCGGTGTTCAGCGTCCAGCCACGCTCCCCGAGCGCACGAAGCTGCTCCTTGAGCACGTGGCGGGTGTCGTACCGCCATGGCCGTCCGCTGACGCGGCCGTCGCAGACGATGCGCGCGTAACCGGGCTGCCAGGGCATCAGCGACAGGGTGGACAGATCACCCACCGCCATGAAGTCGGGGTCGTGCGGTTGCTGACCCATGCCCCACAGCGCGAAACCGGCGAAGCCGGCGCCGTCTTCGAGCACGTCGTCGAAGTGAGATGCCGGCACCGCCTTGGTCTTGGCGACGCCGTGCATGTCCACGAACTGGGCGAGCACGAACTTCACGTCGTGCCGCCGGAGCAATTGGTGCGCGTCCTCGCGTGTCATGTCCCCACTATGTCCTTTGGTGCCGCATGTCCTTCATGCCGTTCACGGGGTCGGCAGCACCGCCGCCACCGCCACGTCGCCCACCGGGCCGCCGCCGCAATCCCGCACGATCGCGAGCAACTCGTCCCACAGGTACGGTCCGTAGCTGGCGGCGGCCCACAGATGGTAAACCGGCGAGCCGGCCGCGTCTTCCTCCGTGCCTCCCGCCCTGCCTTCCTCGATCAGGATCGCACAGGAGACCAGCGCCACCCGCGTCATCACGAAGCTTCCGGTGGCGCCACGGAAGTCATACGAGCATGCCTGCGCCAGCACCTCGTGCGCGCGGGCGCCACACAGCAGGAAGGCCGCATCCTCGCGCCGCACCGGCCAGCAGGCGGCCGCGGGCGCGGCGGCCGCGAGCTCTTCCGAGACCGCCGAAGCGTGCGCTCCCTCCAGGAACAGCTCGCCGTTCCCGACGCGCACGGTGAGCGCGCCGCCGGCCGCGCGGGTCCAGCCGTAGATCTCGTCGGGAACGGTGATGCGCTGCGCGCGCGCCCACTCGAGGGCATCCGGTCCCTTCACGCCGATGCGCGGCAGCGTGCCGCGGTCCGCCAGGGAGAGCACCGGCGCGATCGCGGCCTCGGCCTCCGGATCGCCGAAGTGCAACGCGCGCACGGCGCCCTCACGCTGGTCCCAGACCGCGCCAAGGCGCTCCAGGCACGCGTGCACGGCGCTGACACGCGCGCTACGGCGCGCCGCCGGCGGGCTCATGAGCGCAGCCTCGCGCCTTCCGGGTCGAAAAACGGCGTTGCGGCAACCCGAGCCGAGACGATCGCGCCGCCTTCGCCCTTGACCCGCAGCCTGGAGCCCGCTGCCGTCGCGGACTCCGGCACATACGCCAGGCCGATCGTGCGCCCGACCGCGCCGCTGCGGCCGACACTGGTGACCCGGCCGACGATCTCGCGGCTGTCATCGACGATCAGGTGATTCTCCAGCGGCACGGCCGCATCCGGCGGCAGCTCGAACCCGACCAGCCGGCGGCGCGGCTCCTTCGCGGCGATGATCTGGAGGCTCCGCTTGCCCACGAAGAAGGGCTTGTCGAGCTTCACCGCCCAGCCGAGATGCGCCTCGAACGGGTCGGTGAGGCCGTCGGTGTCCTGGCTCACGATCAGGTGCCCCTTCTCCAGGCGCAGCAGCCGCTGCGCCTCCACCCCGAACGGGACGATGCCGTGCGGCTCCCCGGCGCGCAGCAGCTCGTCCCAGACGCCGGCGGCGCGGCCGGCCGGGACGTGCACCTCGTAGCCCAGCTCGCCGACGAACCCCACCCGCGACAGGCGTGCCGGCGCCCCCGCCACCGTGCCCTCGCGAATGCCCAGATAGGGAAACCCCCCGGCCGACAGGTCCACGTCGGTGAGCCCGGCGAGCACCTGCCGCGCGTACGGTCCGGCGATGTTGAAGGCGCCGTAGGTGCCGGTCGCGTTCACGAGCGTGACGTCGAGCCGCCAGACCGCCGCCCATCGCTGCATCTCCCGATAGACCTGGTCGGCCCCCGAGGAGGTGGTCGACACGTAGAATCGCTCCGCGGCAAGACGGCCGATGACGCCGTCGTCCACCACGACGCCGGACTCGTCGCACATCACCGCGTAGCGGGTCATGCCGACCCGCAGCTTCGCGAAGCGTCCGGTGTATATGCGCTCCAGGAAGGGCACGGCATCCGCGCCCGATATCTCCAGCTTGCCCAGCGTGCCCACGTCGATCAGGCCGACCCGCGACCGCACGTCGCGCGCTTCGGCGTCGATGCAGCTCTCCCGGTCCAGTCCCGGCCGCGGGTACCGGGCCGGCCGCAGCCAGGTCCCGGCGTACATCATCTCGGCGCCGAGCCGCTCGTGGCGGTCGTGAACGGGCGTGCGCTGGACCGGCGTGAAGCCGCGCCCGGCCAGGTGCCCCATGAGCACCGGGCTGGTGAACGGCCGGGCGGTGGTCAGCCGCGAGTCCCCCATCGAGCGGCCGGTCAGGCGTGCCAGCACGCGCGCGGCGTTGAGGTTGGCGTGCTTTCCCTGGCTCGGTCCCATGCCCACCGTCGCGTACCGCTTGAGGAGCTCGACATCGTCGTAGCCCTCCTGGACCGCGTGCGCCAGGTCGTCGACGGTCAGGTCCTCGTCGAGGTCCACGAACGCCTTGGCGTGCGGCTCCGCGAACACCGGATACGGGTGACCAGACTCGGACGCGTCCCGATCGGCAGTTTCCTCCGGCGCTGCGTGCGGCGCCAGGCCGAGCCAGGCTGCCGCCGCCCGGCCGGCGCGGCGCCCGTCGGCCGCCGCGGCTTCGCCGTCCACTCCGGCCACGCTGCCCGCGGCGAACACGCCGTCCGGCAACGCGTCCGGCACGTGCCGATGCAGCCGCTCATCGTACGCCAACGTGCCGCCCGCCTGCCGGAGCACCCCGTCACGCGGTGAACTGCCCACACAGACGACGATGCCGCCGCAGTCGATCGTCCGCGCCGCACCGGTCGGCCGGCCGCCGACGTCGAGCGCACGGATGCGCGCCGCGCGGACACCGGCCTTTCCGGGCGCGGGCACGGCCTCCACGACCGCATGCGCGTTGAAGACCGGTATGCCGGCCTCTTCCAGGTCGCCGCGCGGCACGCCGCCGGAGGGCTCCGCGCGGAGATCGACCACCGCGGCGACACCGATGCCGCGACCACGCATGGCGTCCGCAAGCCGGTAGCCCTCGCTGCCGGCGGTCAGCACCACCGGCTGGTCGGCCGGGCGGACCGCGTAGCGCTCCATCAGCCGGCGCGCCGCCTCGCCCAGCATCACGCCGGGCAGATCGTTGTTGGCGAACACGGCCGGCTGGTCCTCACAGCCGGCCGCGACCACCAGCGACCGGGTGCGCACCTTGGTGAGCCGCCGGCCGTCCACCAGCGCCGCCCACAGGTCGGCGTACACGCCGGCACAGGTGGTGCCGAAGCGGCAGTCGACGCCGCTGCCGATCGGTTCGCGCACGCAGCCGTCCAGCCGCTCGCCGGACTCCGCCAGCAACACCTCCGCCCCGCACGCCGCCGCGGCATTGGCGGCGGCCACCCCGGCCGGCCCGGCGCCCACCACCAGCAGGTCGCAGAAGGCGTAGTCCTTGGGCGACGGCGGCGCGCGGTGCTCGGCGCGGACCCGCCCCAGCCCGGCCAGCCTGCGCAGCACCCGTTCGTAGAGCGGGAACAGCGCGCGCGGCGTGTGCAGGGCCTTGTAGTAGAAGCCCACCGGCGTGAAGGCGGAGAACCGGCCCAGCACCGACAACAGGTCCCGTCGAACGCCGCCCAGCGTGTTGACCGCGCGCACATCCAGGCCCTCGGTCAGCGGCGTCTCGTCACCGCGCAGGTTGGTGGCGGCCGGTCCGTCCAGCATCACGTTGGCATCCGCGCCGGTCAGGCTGAACACGCCCCGCGGCCGGTGATACTTGAAGCTGCGGCCAAGCACCGTCACGCCCGCCGCGAGCAGCGCCGAGCTGACCGTGTCGCCTTGAAGGCCCCGGTAGCGCCGCCCCTCGAAACGGAAGGAGATCGGCCGCGACCGGTCGACCCACTCGCCGGGCTGCGGCGGCAGGCGCCGGCCGGTCGACCCGCTCATGCCGGCCCGTCCGGCAGGAGCCGGTCCGGCAGGTAGGTGCGCACGACGCGGTCGGTGCCGGTGTCGCGCTCGGCGATGAACCAGGTCCCGCTCGGCACGTGGTACCACCACTCGCGGCGCAGGCCGGCGGCGCCGGCTCGATCGAACACGTACGACGCCCAGCGCTCGGCCGACACCGCGTCCGGGTCAGGCTGCGGGCGGTACTCGCCCCCGTAGTCGAACTCCTGCAACGGCCGTTCGCCGTTCACCGGACAGCGCAGCAGCTTCATCCCAAGCCCTTCATCTCAGTGGCCGACGGAGGCCGCCCCCTTCTCGCCGACCAGCTCGTACTCGGCGAACCGGGACAGCCGGAACGGCTCGATCAGCCGATGCGGCCTCCCGTGCGCCACCGTCCAGGCCATGGTGCTGCCCGAGACGGGAGTCGCCTTGAAGCCCCAGGTCCCCCAGCCGGCGTCCAGGAACAAGCCCTCCACCGGGGTCAGACCCATGATCGGGGAGAAGTCGGGGGTCATGTCGGCCAGCCCCGCCCACTGGCGCAGCACCTTCACCCCGCCCAGGTGCGGGAACACCGCCAGCACGTGCGCGGACAGTCCCTCGACGAACTCCAGCGTCGAGCGCGTGGAGTGCACCTCGTACGGGTCCAGCGATGCGCCCATGACCATCTCGCCGCGAGAGGACTGGCTGACGTAGATGTGGAAGGACCCCGAGACGACGATCACGTCCAACCACGGCTTAAGCGGCTCGGTCACGCATGCCTGCAGCGGATGGATGACGAGCGGGGTCCGGATCCCGGCCATCTCCGTGATCGCCGGCGTGTAGCCGGCCACGGCGCTGACCACCCGGTCGGTCTCGATCACGCCGCGGTCGGTTCCCACCCCGGTGACCCGGTCGCCTTCGAGCCGCAGTCCGGTCACCGGCGTATGCTGATGGATCTCCACCCCGAGCCGGTCGGCCCCGCGCGCGTAGGCCCAGGCGACCGCGTCATGACGGGCGATCGCTCCCGGCGGATGCCAGAGCGCGCCCAGCACCGGCATGTCGTGGCCGCACTCCAGGTCGAGCAGCGGGCAGGTGCGGGCGATGAAGTCCCGGTCGACCAGCTCGCTGTCCACGCCCAGGTGCTTGTTGACCTCGGCCCGCCAGCGCATCGTCCGCACGGCCGAGTCGGTATGCGCGAGCGTGAAGTGGCCGCGTTCGCTGTAGAACAGGTTGTAGTCGAGGTCGGCGGACAGGCTCCGGAAGAGTCGGACGCTCTCCTCGTAGAAGCTGACCCCCTCAGGAGTCAGGTAGTTGGAGCGGACGATGGCGGTGTTGCGGCCCGTGCCGCCGGCGCCGATGTAGCTCCGCTCCAGCACCGCCACGTCGCGCAGGCCGTGGTCGCGCGCCAGGTAGTAGGCGCACGCAAGCCCGTGTCCGCCGCCGCCGATGACGACCGCGTCGTAGCGGCGCTTGAGGCGAGCGGGCGCGCGGAACATGCGCGGTTCGCGATAGGTCCGCTGCAGCGCGAACCTGATGAGTCGATGGGGCACGGTTCGTGACGGACGGTGCGCCATAGCGCGCGTACGGCGCAAGCCACGCGGCGGGGAGCCGGCATCCGCGACTCCAGCCTGCCCATGGTGCGGATCCGCCCGAAGCCGCGCACGGCGGCACGCGAGGATACTCTTTCTTGCGACCTCTTACCATGACTTAACACGATATGATGACGTCGCTATACTGAGATTATGAATTGGCAGTCGAGTCGGACCTTGCGGTTGCGGTTCCCACGTGGGATGGGTGAGACTGGAAAGAGGCCTGCCTGCCTGCCTGCCTGCCTGCCTGCCTGCCTGCCTGCCTGCCTGCCTGCCTGCCTGCCTGCCTGCCTGCCTGCCTGCCTGCCTGCCTGCCTGCCTGCCTGCCTGCCTGCCTGCCTGCCTGCCTGCCTGCCTGCCTGCCTGCCTGATGAAGCGTGCCGGCGGGAGACGATCGACTGGGCGGCGCGCGGCGGGCGCCGCGCTGGTGCTTGGCCTGCTGCTGGCCCCGCTGCCCGCCGCGGCGCAAAACAATGCGCCGCAAGTGATGGTTATCAATCAAAGCAACCCAGGTAGCAACAAGTGCGTGCCAAGGACCGGCACCGGTGCGTACAGTACAATTGTTGCAAATGTCGGGGTTGTCAGCCGCCCGGCCACTCCGATGGTTGGCCGTACGTTGTGCGCGCCGGATGAGGCGCGAAATGCCCAGTCGCCCGTCTTCGACGATCAGGACGACGACGACCTGACCATCACGTTCGAAGTCCCGAGTCTTCCGAGCAACGTCTCCCTGTTCGACGGCTTTCCCCAGATCTCACCGTCAAGCACTCTATCGACGACTGGGGCCAGGGCGGGGTACCTCCTGCTCAGAGCTCAGGCCTCGGGCCGCACAAACACAGACGTGCGCGTCAACGTGACGGCCACGGACCCGGATGGCGCGACTGCGAGCACGTACTTCATCTTCACCGTGAAGATCTTCCCCGGAACGAAGAAGCCGAGCTTCGCCAGCACCCTGACCAACGTGCACATGGATACGCGGACGGAAAACTCCCGGGTGCTGCCCGCGGCGACCGGCGGCGACCTCGGCTACGGCGATACCTCGGTGTTCTCCTACACCTACTCCATGAGCGGGCTGCCGACGGGGGCCAAATTCGATTCGGACACGCGCACGCTATCGGGAACGCCGACCGAGGGCGCCTTCTACGACGTCACCTACAAGGCCCACGACGCCGACGCCAATGATTCCGACGCCGATGCGGCGATCATGAAGTTCCGGATCCTCGCCTCGGCGTCACAGACCCCGCTCACCCACGATCCCCCGAGCTTCAGCGACGGAGCGACCGCGAGCTTCTCCATCGCCGAGAACAACGAGAGCGGCGCCACGGTGGGCGCGGTGACGGCGAGCGACAATGAGGGCGACGGCCTGACCTACTCGCTGGCCAGCGGCGGCGACAACGACTCCTTCACCATCGACGCCGCGGGCTCCATCGCCGTGGCGTCCGGCATCACGCTGGACTACGAGGCGACGAACAGCTACACGGTCACCGCGCAGGTGACCGACGGTGAGGACGCGGACGGCAAGGAGGAGACCACGGCGACCATCGACGACAGGATCACGGTCACCATCACGGTGATCAACGTGCACGAACCGCCGGGCGCGCCGAGGAATGTTGAGGTCCTGACATCTACGCCCAGCACCTTCAGGGTGGTCTGGGACCCGCCGGTCGACGGCGGGGCGCTGCCGATCGGCGGCTACGACGTGCGCTACGTCGCGGGCGCTGCGGATCCGGGTCCGGGGAGTGAGGGGGACTGGATCGAGCCGGGCGACAGCGGCGGCCACGACCACCCGGGCACGGGGACGCACACGACCATCGCCCGGCTCGCCGCGGACACCGCCTACCGGGTGCAGGTGCGGGCGATGGGCGACGGGGCCGGCCCGTGGTCGGCGTCCGGCGGCGGGAGGACGGACCCGCCGTCACAGACGCCGACCGTGCCGCGGTTCGTCGACGGTGACACCGCGAGCCTGTCCATCGCCGAGAACCACGCCGACAGCGCGGTGGTGGGCACGGTGGCGGCGGCGGATGACGACGCCGACGACCTGACCTTCTCGCTGGCCAGCGGCGGCGACAACGACTCGTTCACGATCGACGCCGCGGGCTCCATCGCGGTGGCGCCCGGCATCACGCTGGACCACGAGACAAAGGCCAGCTACACGGTCACGGCGCGGGTGACCGACGGCAAGGACAGCGGCGGCAACCCGGAGGCCACGGCGACCATCGACGCCACGATCACGGTCACCATCACGGTGAGGGACGTGGCCGAGCCGCCGGGCGCGCCGACCGGCGTGACCGTGACGGGGGCGACCGCCACCACCCTCACGGTGAGCTGGAACGTGCCGTCCCACCGCGGGGCGCAGCCGATCGCGGACTACGACGTGCGCTACGTCGCCGGCACGGCGGACCCGGCGAGCGAGGCGGACTGGATCGAGGTGGGCGACAGAGGCGGCCACGACCACGTGGGCACGGCCAGGACCACGGAGATCCCGGGGCTCGACCCGGCCACCGCCTACCGGGTGCAGGTGAGGGCGGTCGGCGACGGGGCCGGCCCGTGGTCGGCGTCCGGCGAAGGGAGCACGGCCGCGGCGTCGCTGGCGGCCACCGCGCCGCGGTTCGTCGACGACGACGCCGCGAGCTTCTCCATCGCCCGGAACCACCCGGACAGCGCCGTGGTGGGCCGGGTGGCGGCGGCGGATGACGACGCCGACGAGTTGACCTACTCGCTGGCGGCAGGCGGCGACAACAAGTCGTTCACCATCGACGAGGACGGCGTGATCCAGGTGAAGACGGGGGTCAAACTGAACCCCGCGGCGCAGGCGAGCTACACGGTCATGGTGCAGGTGACCGACGGCGAGGACGCAGCGGGCAACCCGGAGGCCACGCCGACCGTCGACGCCACGATCACGGTCACCATCACGGTGACCAACCCGGGCGCGCCGGCCGGCGTGAGAGTGACGGGCGCGACCGCCGCCAGCCTCACGGTGAGCTGGAGCGCGCCGTCGGAGAGCTTGGTGGGGCCCATCACGGACTACGACGTGCGCTACGTCGCGGGCGCCGCGGACCCGGCGAGCGAGGCGGACTGGATCGAGGCGGACGAGAGCGGCGGCCACGATCACGTGGGCACGGCGACCAGCGCGACGATCGCCGGGTTGGCGGCGGGCACCGCCTACCGGGTGCAGGTGCGGGCAGTGGGGGACGCAGCGGGGCCCTGGTCCGAATCGGCCGCGGGCACGACCTCCTCGCGCGCCCCCGCCGCGGACGCCGAGCGCACGCGGGTCCTGCAACACGCGCTGGCGTCGGTCGCGACGCGGACGCTGGCCAGCACGCTCGACCAGGTCGGCGCGCGCTTCGCGCGTGCGGCCCCGGCGCCGGGCGCCGTGGCGGCGGCCGGGCCCGGCGTGGCGCCGGCGGCTGCCGGCGGGGTCCTCGTGCAGCCGCGCTCCGCACAGGCACAGGGCCGGGCCGTCGAGCTCTCCGAGGTGCTGCGCGTGAGCGCCTTCGACGTGCCGCTCGACGCGGGCACGGACGGCGCGGTGCGCTGGGCGCTGTGGGGCCGCGGCGACCTTGGCGACTTCGCGGGCCGACTCGAGCCGGATGCGCGCTACGAGGGCAGCACGCTCGGCGGCTGGCTCGGCGCCGACGTACGCCTGGGCGCGTGGCTCGGCGGCCTGGCGGTCTCGCGCACGGGCACCACGGCCGAGTACGCCCTGACCGAAGGAGCCGCGCCCGCCGAGCGCGGCGAGCTGCAGACCACCCTGACGTCGATCCATCCGTACGCGTCGGTTTCGTTCCTGGACCGCTTCGCGGTGCAGGCGGTGGGCGGCGCCGGGATCGGCGAAGCGCGGCACGCCCCCGGCGGGGGGGCGGCGAAGGAAAGCAGCGACCTGTGGATGCTGATGGGCTCCGTGGGCCTGAGCGGACGGATCGTGTCGGAGTCGTGGCTGGAGCTGACCGCGCGCGCCGACGGCGGCTACGCGCGGCTGTGGACGGCGGACGGGAATCAGACGGTCGACCGGCTGCTGGCCGACGGCTGGCGCGGGCGGCTGGGGCTGGAGGTGGCGCCGCGACTGGCGCTCGGCGACGGCGCGGCGCTGGTGCCGTTCGCCGAAGTGGCCGGCCGCCAGGACGGCGGCGACGGGCTGACCGGGACGGGCCTGGAGCTGGCCGGCGGCCTGCGCCTCAGCACGGGGCTGCTGCACATCGAGGCGCGCGGGCGGATGCTGGCCGTGCACACGGCCGAGGAGGCGCGAGAGCGGGGCGTGAGCCTGACCGCGCGGCTGAGCCCGCAGCCGGACGGCAGCGGGCTGTCGCTGGCCGTCGCGCCGCGCATCGGCGTGGCCGCGGGCGCCGCGGACGCCCTGTGGGCGGAAGCGATGCCGCGGCCGGCCGCGGCGTCCGGCGCCGAGGCGGCGGCGCTGGACGCGCGCATCGGCTACGGCGCAGCCCTGCCCGGAGGGGACGGGCTGCTCACGCCGTTCGCCGAGGCCGGCCTCGGTGAAGGGGCCAGCCGCGTGCGCATCGGCACCCGCCTGGAGGCGTCCCGGCCGCACCTCGGCGCCGAGTTCGCAGGCGAGCGCCGCCAGCGCGGCGCCGCCCGCCCCGAGCACACCGTCAGCATCGACCTCAACCTCCGATACTGAAGGGACGGCCTCCGCGTCGGGTACCACGTCTCCGGCGGCGCGCAGCGACTGTTCACCGGATCAGACCGTCAACGTGACCTCCCGTTCCTCCAGTCGCCACGCGGCGTACGCCAGCCTCTGCCTTGTTCATTCTCCTACCGACTATAGCGCTGATGTGGTACGTGCCGCCCGCGCCGTCCCGGACGATCGCGCTTGCCTGCAGGTGAGCGGCGGGGGACACTGCCGGCATGAAGATCGCACGCATCGAGACCCACATCGTCCCCGGCGGCATCCGCAACCTCTGCATCGTCTGGGTCGAGTCGAGCGACGGCCACGTGGGGCTCGGCGAGTCGGGCGTGACCGGCCGCGAGCTGGCCGTGCGCGGCGCGGTCACCCACTTCAGCGAATTCCTGGTCGGCCGCGACCCGCGGCGCATCGGCGCCATTTGGCAGGAGGTCTACCGTAGCCAGTACTTCGAGGGCGGCCGCGTGCTCACGGCGGCGCTTTCGGCCATCGACATCGCCCTGCACGACCTGGTGGCCCGCTCGCTGGGCGTACCCGTGTACCAGCTCCTGGGCGGCACGCAGCGCGACCGCGTCCCGTGCTTCGCCACGACCACGCACGGCTTCGGCGAAGAGGCGGTGGCCGACGTGGTGCGCCTGGTCGACGACGGCTGGCCGTGCGTGCGGCTGCCGGTCCCGGTGGACGACACGGCAGGGATCTTCGATCCGCGCCCGTCGATCGGCGCGGCCGCCGACACCCTGATCGCGGCGCGGCAGGCGATCGGCCGGCGCGCCGCGCTCGGCATCGACTACCACCACCGCCTGTCGGTGGCGGAAGCGGCGAGCCTCTGCCAGGCCATGCCGACCGGCACGATCGATTTCCTGGAGGAGCCGATCCGCGACGAGACGCCGGGCGCCTACCAGGCGCTGCAGCGCATGACGCAGGTGCCGATGGCGATCGGCGAGGAGTTCGCGAGCAAGTGGCAGTTCCTGCCGTACCTGGAGGCCGGGATCCCGGCGTTCGCGCGGCTGGACATCTGCAACGTGGGCGGCTTCACCGAGGCGATGAAGGTGGTCGGCTGGTGCGAGGCGCACTACATCGACCTGATGCCGCACAACCCGCTGGGCCCGGTGAGCACCGCGGCCAACCTGCACCTGGCCGCCGCGACCGCGCAGTACGCGTGGCTGGAGGAGCGCAGCCCCGAGAAGATCGCCCTGTTCGACCGGGAGATGTTCCCGGTGATCCCGGTGCTGGACGGGGTGACCTACGCGGTGCCGGAGGGGCCGGGCCTCGGCGTCGAGTTCGATCCGGAAGCGCCCATGGCCAAGACCCCGCTGCAGCTCTGGGAGGCCCCGCACCTGCGCCGTCCCGACGGGTCGTTCACCAACTGGTAAGGAGTCTCTTCCGGATTCGGGGCCGGGAACCGCGCGTCAGGCGCTGATGGCACTGGCGATCTGCCAGTTTCCCGCGGCGTCGCAGGCCGCGTAGTACATGCGCCGGCGGCCGTCGGCCAGGCGCACCAGCGTCATGTCCTCGGCATGCACGGCGTCGACGTCATCGCTGTCGTGGCCGCCGCCTTCGACGACCACGCTGCCCGGCCCGAAGCGCACGCCGTCGGCCGAGGTCGCCGCCAGGATGCGCGAACGGTAGCCGCAGAGGTCGACGGCGATGGAGGCGGCCGCGAAGTCGGCGCTGCGGCCGCTGGCGACCGCGGCCGGATCGTGGCTGGGGTGCAGCGGCACCTCGGTGCCGGGCGGCACGTCCTGCCAGGCCGAGTAGATCATCACCCAGGGCGCACCGGTTTCCTCAGGAGCGGTCACCTCCGCCGCGGTGATGCCGGAGGAGTCCAGCTCACCGGTGCGGCTCGACATGCGCACGCCGTCTTCACGCGTGAAGGACAGCCCGTCCCCGGTGATCGCCGAGTACACGGCGTTCCGGCGCGGCGGCCCGTCGTCGGCGCGGAAGTGGAACAGCCGGCCCGCGCCCTCTCCGCATGATGGGCCGCCCAGCGGCAGGAAGCGCGGCGCTCCGCAGCGCTCGGAGCCGGCGACCCGCACGCCCGGCTCGACCCGCCACCGCAGCAGGTCGGCCGACACGGCGCTGGCGATCACCGTCGGCCGGTCGGCCGGCCCGCGGCCCTCGAAGTACATGCGCCACCCGCCGGCGATCGGCGTGACGCTGGGCGCCAGGACGCGCAGCGACAGCTCCGGCCGGACGGGATCGGGCGCCACGCGGATGCCCGGCTCCGCCTCGAAGGTCAGTCCGTCGGCGGAAACGGCGCTGAGGATGCAGCCCTGACAGTCGGCGAACGGCTTGTCCGGCCCGACCGCCGTGTAGAACAGCCGGTAACCGCCGCCCGGCAGAGCCACGACCCCGGGCGCCTGCACCTTGAACCGGTCAAGCCCGCGGCTGCCTGCCACGCGCACGCCGGACTCCTTCCGCCATGAGAGCATCCGGCTCACGGCGCGGCAGCGCCTCTCAAGCGCTCTGCCGCTCGCCGACGCCCCCGCCGGGCGGCCATCCCAGCGTCGCCGCCCCGAACGCGCGCTCGAATTCGTCGTTGGACGCATAGCGCCACCCGAACGCCTGGTCCCAGATCGTCGCCTTCTCCATGCACAGGTACAGGAACACGCGGCCGTGCCACGGCGCGAGCGCCCGGTACATCGTGCGGAACATCCTCACCTTGAGCTCGTCCGGATAGGTGAGCTTGCCGTGCGGGTCGGCGACCAGCTCGGCCTGGAGGATGCGGGTCGGCTCCCCGCGCTGGCGGATCTGCTTCATGACCGGCTTGATGAAGGTCACCGATCCCATGGAGAGGAACGCGACCTCCTCCGGTTCGAACGAATCGAGCAACCGCTCCGCCAGCGCCGGATACTCGGTATCCCAGCCGTCGTGGTGGACCATCGGATGAAAGTGAAAGGCCACCATGCGCCCGCCGTCGGCGAAACGGCGCGCGGCGGCCAGGCGGCGCGCAAGCGGAGCGGTGAAGTGCTCCTCGTGCTCGATCACGGCCGCGGTGTTCAGCGACCAACTGCACACCAGGTTCGCGGGCACCTCGCGCTCCAGGAAGTAGCTGACGTTGGCCGACTTGGTCTTCAGCTCCAGCAGCACATTGGGATGCTCGGCCGCGAAGCGGCACAGCTCGTCCAGCATGCCGGCGCGGTTGCCCCACACCAGCGAGTCCGAGGACTGTCCGGTGCCGATGTGGTAGAAGCGCCGGTCGTCCAGCTCGATTTGCCGCAGCTTGCGGCCCAGGTCGCGATCGACGGTCACCCGGTCGCCGTAGAAGGTCTGGATCGTGCAGTAGCTGCAGCCGAACGAGCAGTTCTGCACCGTGTCGATCGTCTTCAGGTTGCAGCACAGGGTCCGATCGGACCGCACCGGGCAATCACCGAACACCGAGGTCTCCGCCGGCGCGTCGACGAAGCGGAGCGGTTCCCGCTCGGGCTTCGCCGACCTGCGGTCGTAGCGGGTCGGTTCGCGCCGCAACCGCTGCAGGTGCTCCCGGAGCGCGGTAACCAGCCGCTTCTTGCGCTCGCGGGAATGCAGCCGGGGAGGGACCCCCGCCTCGGCATCGGCCCACCACGAGCCGAGTCCGGGCTCGCCCCACATGACGAGGTCGCGAGCCGCTTCGCACAGTTCCCGTACCTCCTGCACGGTGCAGCGGTAGCGCGAAGTGACTCCATCGATGCACGCCTGCGAGGCGTCATCGAGCCGGTCGTACAGCGTCCCGTCGTGCATCAGCCGCTTCCCGGATCCAGCGTGCTCAGGAACTCTTCCACGTCGCGCTGCAGCAGTGGGCGCGCCGCACGGGCGTCCTCCAGGACGATGCGCAACTGCCGTTCGTCGATGGGCGCGCTGTACGCATGTCGCACCACGTGTCGGAATCTGCGCAAGGTATCGAGCAGCGTAGCCGTCTCCGCCGTGACGGCCGCGGGGCGGACGCCCGGCACGGCCACCCGCATCCGGCGGAGCAACGCTCTGTGGTAGCCGGATTCGCTGCCGATGTGGTTGTCGAACGTCGTCGCGATCGTTTCGAGAAGCATCTCCACGGCGCTGTAGAGATTGTGCAACTGGAGCGCCACGCTATCGAGACCCGCGGCACCCGGCACCTGTTCCCGTTCGGTGACTCGTTCGTAGATCGTGGCGATGTCGTCAAGCTGGGCCCCAACCTGTGCGGCCAGCGTTACGTGCGAGTCGCGGTCCATCTCAGTCCGGTTCGCCGTATCGCATCGGCGAAGTGGCAGGAGTCGATCGTGACCAGGTCGACGTCACGCCCAAGCCCGTCCTCAAGGTGGCCCATGAGCATGAAGTAGGCCCGTGGGGCGACCGCAGGAACGGCGACATCGACATCGGACTCGGCATCGAACTGTCCGGGCCGCACCACGGAACCGAACAGGATCGCCTCGCCCAAGGCGACCGGTGACTCATCGAGCAGACGGAGAGCGCGCGCCTGCACCGCACGGCGCACTCGCTCTCGTTCCTGTCGCTTGCGCGCCAGCGCCCGATCCAGCACACCGGTGTCGTACCGGTTCGCCACGGATGCCTCAGTCGCCACGGATGCCTCAGTCGGCCACGGGCACGCCGTCGAGCTTCCCGTCAGCGTGCATGGCGTTCCACTCGTCGAGGAAGGTCTTGTTCCACTCGGTGGTGAGCGGGTGATCCATCATCTCCTTGAGGGTGGCCCAGAAGATGATGATGCCGTCCGCTCCCGCGCGCAGCGCCGCGTAGGCCACGTCCAGCGACCGCACCAGCGCCGCCGTGACGAAGGGGCGGCCCGCCCAGGGTTCGAACATGCCGCGGCACTCGCGTACCAGGCGGGCCGGATCGTCGTTGAGCTGCTTGACCGGCTCACAGAACGGCAGCACGTGCGTGGCGCCCGCCCGCGCGACCGCCGCCGCCTGGGTGAGCGAGAACACCGTCGTGCAGAAGGTCGTGACACCCTCGGCCGCGAACGCCCCGAAGGCGCCGAGCCCCACGGAGGTGCACGGGATCTTGATCATGATCTGGTCCGACATGGCCGTGAAGGCGTGCCCGACGTCGACCAGCTCGGCCGTGCTGTGGCCGTCGATCTCCACGACGACTGGTTTGTCGGTCATGTCCAGGTAGCGCTGGGTGACCTCCTTGAGCGTCCCGTACTTCTTGACCAACTGGTTCTGCACGACGGTGTTGGTGACGATGCCGGTCGCGCCGCGCTCCATCCACTCGCCGAGGTCGGCCGGGTCGCCGGCCAGCCAGATCGCGGGGCCCCGCCCCTCGCTGCGCACCTGCGGCACTGTCTTCATGACGTTCCTCCTCCTGCCCGTGCCGGCTTCGAGCCGGCGGCATGCCAGTCCACGGCGCGCGTAGCGTACATGATCGCGGCCAGGATGAGAAAAAGCGCGCCGGCCCCGGCCAGCAGGGCGTGGTCGTCGAGCTGCAGCAGCACGTAGATGCCGGCATACAGGACACAGAGGACGCCGGCCAGCAGCGCGGCGCGGAGCGGCGCGAGCAGCGACCGGGCATACGCTCCGTTGGTGATCACCACCAGCGCGGCCGCCAGCGCGTACGCCGCGGGAAAGCCGATGTGCTCGCTGAGCGCCAGCTCCAGCAGGTAGAACAGGCACAGGGCTGCGCCCATCAGCGCGTAGTGGATCAGGTGCAGCCGCCCGCCGCCGAGCACCTCGAACAGCCACGCGACCCCGAACGTCAGCGCCAGGAACAGCAGCGAGTACTTCAGGCTGCGCACCGACTGGCGATACGGGTCGATCGGCGTCAGCAGATCCACGCCGACCGCGGACGCGTCGATCTCCGCGCCGTGGGTGCCCTCCCGCCAGCTCTGCGGATAGCCGCGTCCCAGGTGGGAGATGCGCCAGGCCGCGCTGAAGCCGTCGTCGCGGAGCTGGCGCTCCACCGGCAGCCACGCTCCCTGAAAGCTCGGGTCCGGCCAGTCGCCGGCGACCTCCACCGTGGTCGCCTCCCCCGTCGGCGCGACCCGCAGGCTCGCGCTGCCGGCCAGGTCCAGCGTCGCCTGGAAGGTCCGGCCGCCACCCTGCCACGGGCCGCCGACCCGCGCGTGGATGCCGGTGCGGCCGCCGCCGCGCAGTCCGATCCCCGGCTGGAAATCGAGATCCGTCTCCCCCCACCGCAGCCGCGCACCGGTCCGGATGGACCGCACGTCGGAGACGTCGAAGGCCAGCTCTGCCCGCTCCCACAGCACCTCGCGGGAAGGCACCGCCCACTGCGCGAAGTCCGGCGACTCGAAGGTGCCGGACAGCACGATGGTCGCCCGGTACACCGGCGCCTCGAACAGCCCGCGGCGCAGGCGCTCGGTCCTGAGGTCGGCAGCCACTCGCACGTCGGCGGCCAGGAAGGTGGCCAGGGCCTCCACCGGCGCTCCACCGGGCGCTTCGGCCGGGACGCGGTACGGCACGACCAGGAATGGTCCCGCAAGCCGCTGGGCGCCACCCCAGGCAGATGCCATCTCCGCCACCGCGGCGTCCCGGGTGCTGCGGCGCTCGCGCACGAGATCGCCGATGAAGAGCACCGGAATCTGCAGGGCCAGCGCCAGTCCACCGACTCCTGCAAGCCGCACCAACGGCGAGCGGAGCATGCGCTCCAGGCGTTCGATCAGACCGGCGGCCCCGCCGGGTGCATCCATGAAGACCTGCCCTCCCTCCGGTCGGCGCGCGGAGACTTTACATCATAAAGTTCTTTTCGAAAAGATGCAACCGGCGGAGATGCTCAGAACGCGATCCCGATGTCGACTCCCCAGGGAAACTGCAGGCCGGTGCCCACGTTGGCCGCCAGCGTCCTGATCCGCGCATCGAACCCGGACACCGGACTCAGCGCGAACTGGTAGCTGATGCCGACGCGCGGCGTGACCGCCACCGGACCCCAGATGAGCCGATAGCCCACGTGCGCACCGGCGGTCAGCGTGACCGTCCCACCCTCCAGGGGCTCGTGCTCGCCCGGGTCGAGCGCCGAGTCCTTGAACATGGCGTAGCCGTATCCCGGCTGCAGCCATCCGCCCGCGAACACGCCCGCGGGAGCCGTGCCGTTCACGAAGTAGTTCACGCCGGCGGCGACCGCAAGGAACCAGATGTCGTAATCCTCTCGTTCGATTCCACCCACGCTGGCCAGGGCGTCGAAGATGCCCGCCTTGGCGTTGAAGTAGGTGGGGATGACGAAAATGCTCAGGTCGTCGTCGATCGCCTGCTCGAACGAGCCGCTGTAGAGGCCCACCACGGGGCCGAGCACGTTGAGCCCGACGACGGTGGTCTGGTCCTCCGCCGTCTGACCAAAGCCCGGCGCCGCGACGAGCGCGACGAGCGTCAGCACGAATGCGAGGCGATGCACGACTTTCATGCAGGATAACGTATTCACCGCGCCAGCACTTTGCAAAGCGCGGCCACCACGGCCTCTATCTGCGAGCGTTCGATGACCAGCGGCGGCAGCAGCCGGATCACCGTCCTGCCGGCCGGAAGAGCCAGCACCCCTTCCTCCATCAGCGCCACCAGATGCGGCTGCGAACGCTCCTTGAGCTCGATGCCGATCATCAGCCCGAACTGCCGGAGCTGCCGCACGCAGGCCGGACGCGATCGCTCGAACAGCTCCGCGAAGTAGGCCCCCGACGCGGCCGCCCGTGCGGCCAGGTCCTGCTCGACCAGGTAGCGGATGGTTGCGTCGGCCACCGCGCACGCCAGCGGGTTGCCCCCGAACGTGGAGCCGTGCATGCCGACCGCCGGCTTGACCCTGTCGCTGAACAGCGCCGCTCCCATCGGCACGCCGCCGGCGATGCCCTTGGCCACGCACATGACGTGGGGCTGCACGCCCGCGTGCTCGACCGCGAACATGCGGCCGGTGCGGCAGAAGCCGGTCTGGATCTCGTCGGCGATCAGTAGCGCTCCGCGTTCGTCACACAGTTCGCGCACGCCGTGCAGGTAGTCGTCGGCGCCGCGGTGCACCCCGCCTTCGCCCTGGACCGGTTCCAGCACCACCGCCGCGGTGCGGTCGGTGACCGCCGCCGCCAGCTTGTCGAGGTTGTTGTACGGCACGTGCGTGACGCCCGGGACCAGCGGGTCGAACGGCTGCCGGTACTCCTTCTTGTGGGTCGCGCTCAGCGCGCCCATGGTGCGTCCGTGGAAGCCGCGCGCGGCGGCGACGATGTCGGTGCGACCGGTCGCCAGCCGGGCGAACTTCAAGGCGGTCTCGATCGCCTCCGAGCCGGAGTTGCACAGGAAGGCGCGCGTCAGGCTGTCCGGCGCCACCGACACCAGGCGGGCCAGCAGCTCCGCGCGCCGGTCGTTGTAGAACACGCCCCCGCAGGTGATCAGCGTCCGCGCCTGCCGGGCGAGCGCTTCGGCGACGACCGGATGAGCGTGCCCCAGGCAGGCCACGCCGGTGCCGGCCGCGCAGTCGATATAGCTGCGTCCCGCATCGTCCCAGACCACGGCGCCTTCACCCCGCACCAAGGTCAGATCTCGTTTCGGATATACCTCGAATGCGTAGCGTTGCTCGGTCTCTTGTATGTTCATCCGATCCTGGTTCCATGCCCCGCGAGGCCGTCGCGCAGCGGGTGTTCGGTGCGGCCGTCGCAGAGTATGACCTCAACTTCGCCGTAGGCAATCAAGTCCTTGAGCGCGCGCAGCTTGCGCTTGATGCGCCCGTCGGCCTGCGCCTCGAACCGGTCCAGCGCCGCGGCGTCCAGCTCGCGCAGCACCGACGCCTCGTCGCCGGCGCGCTCCAGGAACCCCGGCGCTTCGATGAGCTGGATCACCCGCCGCGCGCGCAGCTCGGCATGCAGCGCCACGACGATGTCGTCGTTCTCGGAGTTGATGGCGATGCCGTCCTGATCGGCGATCGGGATGCACACCACCGGCGTGTAGCCGCCGTCGAGCAGGGTGCGCAGCAGGGCGCCGTTGACGCCGGCCGGCTTGCCGGAACGGTCGCGCTCGATCACGGTGCGGCCTTCGCGCCGGACGCGGATGCCCTTGTTGCGCCGGCCCTGAACCAGGCGGCCGTCCAGGCCGGTCAAGCCGATCGCGTTGACGCCGGCCCGCTGGCAGAGCTCGACGAGCTGCGTGTTCCGCAACCCCGCGTAGGCCAGCATGATCATGTCGAGCGCGCGGTCGTCGGAGTACACGCTGGAATAGCCGGACACCGAGGTCAGCACCCGCTTCGGTGCGCCCAGGCGCTCGGCCAGCTCGTCGCGCAGCGCATTGGCGCCGTGCACGACCACCGCCGGCTCGCCCAGATCGGCCAGGTCGGCCGCGATTCCCGGCAGGTTGATGGCGTTGCCGCCGCCCACTTTGATGATATTCAGCGTTCAGGTCCTGTAGGTGTGCACCTCGCCGGTGGCGAGCGGCCGCCACTCGCCCATCAGGGAGGCGCCGGATACGCCGCCTGCAGGCAGCGGGTCGGAGCAGATTACCAGCCGTTCGGTGTTTGCCGAAACATGCATCCGAAAGTAGGTCGGCGAGTCGTTGAAGCGGTTGGTCACGCGGATGGCATCCGCGTCGGCGATGATGATGTTCATCGCTCGCACGTAGCGGGTACGCCGCTCGATGATCGCCAGCCCCTTGCGCATCGCTTCCGCCATGTCGCCGCGGTCGAAGCGGCGGATGAAGTTGAACACCTTCTCGGCGCCGATGCGCCCCTGCTCCTTCATCCGCACGCCGCGCAACTCGCCGTTGAACAGGAACAGCGAGCGGCCGTCGGTGAACGGCATGTTGTTGCCCACCTCGATCCCCTCGTCCCGGAACGCGCTGCGGGCGTGCGCGACCAGCAGCCGCGTGCGCCCGCGCGGCGGCGACGGGTCCTCCCAGACCGGCGCGATGTCGTGATAGAGCCGCCATCCGTCCGGGGTCATCCAGCCGCAGCCCCAGCCGTGGCCCTGGTACTCGCTGCTGGTGCGGGCGACCTCGGCGAACGGCTCCAGGTAGCGCTGCATTTCGAACGGCTGCGGGGACCAGACCGCAAGCAGGCGGCACACGGGACGCTCGGCGGCTCAGACGGGGTGCAGGCCGGGAAACTCCAGCCCGGCGCGCTCGTCCAGCCCGTACATGACGTTGAACGCCTGCACCGCCTGGCCGGCGGCGCCTTTCATCAGGTTGTCGAGGGCGCTCATGACCACCAGCCGGCGGGCGTCGGCATCGAGCTCGAAACCGACGTCGCAGTAGTTGCTGCCGGTGAGGATCTTGGGCTCGGGAAACCGGTAGATGCCCTGGCGCTCCTTGACGATGCGGACGAACGGCTCGTCCGCGTAGGCGCGGCGGAAGATCCGCCAAACCGCCTTCTCGTCCATGGACTCCGTAAGGAACACGTGCGCGGTGGCCAGGATGCCGCGCACCATCTCCACCGCGGTTGCAGAGAAGCTCAGGCGCAGCCCGGCGCCGAGCTCCTGCAGCATCTCGGCCTGGTGCCGGTGCCCGGTCGGCTTGTACGAGCGCACGCTGCCCGCCCGTTCGGGGTGGTGGCTCGCGGCGCTCGCCTCGTTACCGCCCTCACTCGAGCCCGCCTTCACCTCCACGACGGCCTGCTCGACGACCCCCGCGGCCACCAGCGGCCGCAGCGCCAGGATGGTCGCCGTCGCGTTGCAGCCGCAGCCGGCGACCAGCGCCGCTCCCGGCAGCCGGTCGCGGTGCAACTCCGGCATCCCGTACGCCGCGTCGGCCAGCAGCTCCGGCCGCGGGTGCGGGCCGCCGTACCAGCGAATGTAGGCCTCGGGGTCGCGCAGGCGGAAGTCGGCGCTGAGATCGACGATGCGCTCGGCCAGCCCCCGGAATCGATCGATCCGGTCCATCGCCCGCCCATGCGGGAGGCACAGGAACAGCACGTCGCACGGGGCGATCTCGGTGGCCGACACGAACTTCAGATCGGTGACACCCCGCAGGTTGGGATGAGCATGGCGGACGTACTTTCCGGCCAGACGCTCGGAGGTGGCCTGCGCCACCGATACGCTCGGATGGAACATCAGCAGCCGCAGCAACTCTCCTCCGGTGTAGCCGGAGGCGCCGACGATGGAGGCGCGGATCATCGGGCAGCTTGGCCGATGGTGTAGTCGACGATGTGGGCGGGGATGTCGACGCCGGTCGTGTGGATGCTGTTGCTGAACTCCATCGTGTAATTGACCTCGTTCACGAGCAGGCCGTCGTCGCTCTCAAGGATGTCGACGCCGACCATCCCGCCGCCCACCGCCCGCGCCGCGCTCAGGGCCAGCTCCCCCAGCTCCCCGGTGACCGGCGCACCCGTGGCGGTGCCGCCGAGCGCGGTATTGGTCTTCCAGTGCGCGGAAGAGCGGTAGATCGCGGCGATGCAGCGGTCGCCGATCACGAAGCAGCGGATGTCGCGGCCGGGTTTGTCGATGTACTTCTGGACGAAGAAGATCGAGTGGTGGTACGAGCCCAGGATGCGCTTGTGCTCCAGGATCGACTCGGCCGCCTCGCGGTCATTCACCTTGGCGATCAGGCGCCCCCAGGAGCCCACCGCCGGCTTCAGCACCACCGGGTAGCCGATCTCCTCGATCGCCTGCAGCGCGGACTCGTCGGTGAAGGCGACGCGCACCTCCGGCTGCGGCACGCCGTGCTCCTGCAGCGCGACGGCGGTGAGGATCTTGTCGCCGCACACTTCGGCGACCTGGTAGCTGTTCACGCAGCGGACGCCCAGGCTCTCCAGCAGGCGCAGGGCATGCAGCGCCCGCGAGTGGTTGATGCAGCGCTCCAGCACCACGTCGACCTCCGGCCGGCGCTGCAGGTCGAACACCAGCTTGCGGTCATCGATGAGCGTCACCTGCGCGCCGCGATCGCGAAATGCGGCGAGCAGGAGCTTTTCTTCCTTGCGCACCAGGGAGTGCAGGACGCCGATCCTCACTCTCCGAGCGGGGTTCGTTCCGCTCACTCGCCCCAGTCCTCCTCTTCTTCGGGCGCCTCGTCCAGCTCCACGGGTTCGAGCGATACGACTTCCAGCTCCGAGCCGCACTCGGGGCACTCGATCAACTCTCCCATGACGACGTCGGCCTCAAGTGGCACGTCGGCTTCGCACACGGGGCAAGCGGCCATTGGTTCGTCCTCCTTTCGAATAGGTCTACCGCGAAAAGCCGGCGGACGGCAAAGGGTCAGCCGGGCATCGAGAGACGCCGGCCACGCCTTTCCTCGGGCCCCGCGCACCGATACGCTCGAGCGCCATGCACGACCCCGACCTGCATCTCCTGGTAGACGATGACGAGGTGCTGGGCCGCCGGGGCCTGACGCGCCTGATCGAGCGGCCTCAGCGGGTCACGCCGGATCCCGTCCTGCGCCCCGAACGGTCCTGGGAAGGCAACGCCGTCTCGGTCTGGGGGTCGATCTACCGCGTCGGCGGCCGCTACCGCATGTGGTACATGGGCGCGAACGTACCGGAGGTGCCGTCGGCCAGCCTGTGCTACGCCGAGTCCGGCGACGGACTGCACTGGGACCGGCCGGCGCTGGATCGCGTGCCGCAGGCCGGGCCCGGCAACAACCTGGCCCTGATCGACGAGCGCGAGCCCCGCCTTCGCAGGCTCTACCCCGCCACGGTGCTGTACGACCCCGACGCCAACCCGCAACGGCGCTTCGCGTTCATCTCGTTCTGCCACGACGTGGCCGGCGGGCGCGGCTACGTGGTCGCCTTCAGCGCCGACGGCATCGACTGGCAGCTCCACCCGGAGCGGGTCGCACTGCCCCGCGGCGACCGCACGGCGGTCATGCAGGACTTCGTCCGGGGCGGCTACCTGATGACCTCGCGCAGCGACCGCGACCTGTCCATCGACCGCCGGGAGCTCGCGGTGCGCCGCGACATCGCGGTATCGCGATCCGGGGATCTGCTGTCGTGGACGCCCACGAGCCGGGTGCTCGACGCGGACGACGGCGACGATCCGGCATGCGAGCTCTACGGCATGCCGCTGTTCAACTGGGGCAACCAGTACCTGGGCATGCTGGAGCGCTACGACCCCACCAACGAGATCCTGGACGTGCAGCTCGCCTCCAGCCGCGACGGCGAGCGCTGGGATCGGGCGTGCGCGAGGGAGACGTATCTTTCCACCGGACCATCGGACGCTTGGGACAGCACCTGGGTGGCGATGAGCATGTCGCCGCCGGTCGTGGACGGCGACCGCATGCTCATGTGGTACACCGGCAGGCCGTACGCGCACCGGCCCCTCAAGGGCGCCCCGCTCCGCAGCGCGATCGGGCTGCTCCGTGCGCCGCGCGACCGCTTCGCCGGTCTGCGGGCGGGGCCGGGCGGCGGGGTGCTGACCACCACGGAGATCACGGTCGGCGGACCCCGGCTGCTGCTCAACGTCGGCGCGGCGGCCGGCCCGGTGTCGGTCGCGGTCCTGGGTGAGACGGCGCCGATTCCCGGCTTCGGCCACGACGACTGGGACCGCCGCGTCGAGTCGGGCGTTGACGTGCCGGTGACCTGGGGAGGTCGTGACCTCGGCCCGCTGGTCGGGCGCCGCGTGCGGCTGAATCTCCGGGTCACCTACGCGACGCTGTTCGCCTACCGGTTCGCGCCCGCCTGCGCGTGAACCCGCCTCAGCCCGGACGGCCGGCGGCCTTTCGGGCAGCCTCCAGGCGCTCGATTACCGCCGGGCGCGCCTGATCGGAGCGGCACAGCCGCTCCGGAAACGCGACGCGCGCCAGACGCGGTCCCGCGGGCGTGGCCGCGCGCAGCGTCATGCCGTAGCGGTCGATCCCCGTCAGCGAGGCTTCCGTGGCATCGGCCAGCCCGGCCAGCGCTTGCACGTACAGAAGGTTGGCGGCGGCGTGGTCTTCGTTCATGTGGTCGACGATCCCGTCCGCCTCCTCCGCCAGCGGATCGACCGTGGCGTGCCGGTAGTCGTCGGCAGTGACCCAGCTCATGTGCCCGAAGCCGCCCACGAACCGGCATCGCTCCACGTCGAGGAGCCAGAAGCCGAAGTCGCCGAAGTCCGCGTAGTAGGCGGCGTACGGGTGCCGTTCCAGGTAGGCGTCACGTCTCTGACCGGGGTGCTCCAGCAGCCGCAGGCGCCCGACCAGGGTCAGGCGGGCGGTGCTGAGCGGGTCCGCGTGCTCCCGCGTCGGAGCCGTTATCAGCACGCTTGCGCGGTCGTCCCCGTGTGCATTGACGGTGTGCTCGGCCATCTCCGAGATCAGCACGACGGGCGCGCCGGCATCGTCCGCCACGTAGGAAACCACACTCCCGTAGGGGTAGCCGTCCGCGGTCAGCGTGCACAGGCTCGCGCGATCGCGCATCGCGGCGAGCGTGCGCGCCAGCTCCGCGTCGGAGGGGAACGATTCGGGATTTCCGGCGATCGGCGGACCGCCGCCACCGCCCCCGTGTCCGTCAGCTCTACTCACCCGGCATGCTCGCGAGCATTTCTATCCCGCCGTGCCGGGCGAGCGCCAGTCACCTCGGCCGCCGGCACGCGCTCACTCGAAGACTGACGATCCCGGTTGCCACGTACGCAGGCGCACCGCAGGGCCGCTTCCGGCCCGGCCCGCAGCGCCCGCGCGCACCCGCAGGCGACCGATTGCGCGTCGTCCTCGCCGGTGCCCGTGTTCTTGTCCTTGTCCTTGTCGATTCCGTCCATGTTCGCCTCCTTCGGCGGTGCGATTAATTCATCTTCACATACTTAATGGGACTTGACAAGAATAATTCAACTTACTTCACTACCCGCGATCACATTCCTTACAGGAGGTCTCTGCATGAGACGGACATTCTTTTTGCTGGTGTCGCTCGCCTTCATCCTGGCGGCTGGCGGCACCGCACTCGCCGACGGTGAGGTCAACGTCTACTCGCACCGTCACTACGACACCGATCAGGCGCTCTACGACCGCTTCGAGGAGCAGACCGGGATCACGGTCAACGTCATACAGGGCAAGGCGGACGAACTCATCGAACGCCTGTCACGCGAAGGCACGGCATCCCCGGCGGACATCCTGATGACCGTCGACGCCGGCCGTCTGGTGCGCGCCCAGTCGATGGACCTGCTGAAGCCCGTGACGTCGGCCGTGCTGCAGGCGAACGTGCCGGCCCACCTGCGCGACCCGGAGGGCCACTGGTTCGGCCTGACGCAGCGCGCCCGCGTGATCGTCTACCACCCGGACCGCGTGTCCCCGGACGACCTGTCCACCTACGCCGAGCTCACGCACCCCATGTGGCAGGGTCGCATCCTGATCCGGTCGTCGTCGAACATCTACAACCAGTCGCTCCTGGCTTCCATCATCGCCAACGAGGGCGAGGCCGAGGCCGCCGCGTGGGCGGCCGGCATGGTCGCCAACATGGCGCGCACGCCGCAGGGCAACGACCGCGACCAGATGAAGGCGGTCGCCGCCGGCGAGGGCGACCTGGCGGTCGTCAATACCTACTACGTCGGTCTGCTGATCAACTCCGGCGACGAATACGAGCGCGAGGTCGGCGCGCAGGTGCGGGTCTTTCTCCCGAACCAGGATGATCGCGGCGCCCACGTCAACGTCAGCGGCGCAGGGGTCACGATGAGCGCCAGGAACCTCGACAACGCGGTCAAGCTGCTGGAGTTCCTGACCGGAGCCGAGGCGCAGGAACTGTTCTCCGCCGCCAACCACGAGTACCCGGTCAACCCGGCGGTAAGCCCGTCGCCGCTGCTCCAGTCGTGGGGCGACTTCACGGCCGACGGCCTGCCGTTGCACCGGCTGGGCGAGCTCAACGCCGACGCGGTGCGCGTCTTCGACCACGCCGGCTGGCGCTAACGTACCGCCATGCGGCCGGTGCCGGATGAGCACCGGCCGCATCAGCCACCCGCGCGGGCCGGCGCGGCTGCACCGCTGCGCCGGCCCGCCGGGTCCCTCATCCTCCCCACGCCTCTTGCGCTCTTCGTTCAATCCGCCTATATGGACTTAACGTAGCTTGATTTATATGGTACCGGTTCAGGTACGGAATGGCTGACCTGCTGACGGCGCGGCTGCCGAAGACCGTCCGCCCCGGCGTCGCCACGCACCGGACGCCGGGCGGTCCCACGTCGCGAGTCTCGGTGTCCCGCGGCTGGCTGGCGGCGCCGATCGCGGTCGCCATCCTGATCGGCGCGCCGCTCCTGGTCGTGATCGCGAACCTGGACGGCTTCCTGTCCGAGGAGATGGGCCACCTGATGCGGACGGTCCTGCCTCGCTACGTCGGCACCACCATCGCCCTGGCCGCCCTGGTCGCCGGGCTGTGCGCACTGGTCGGCGTGGCGGCCGCGTGGCTGGTGACCGTGTACGACTTCCCCGGCCGCCGCGCGCTGGGCTGGCTGCTGGTGCTGCCGCTGGCCCTCCCGACCTACATCGGCGCCCTGGCGTACGCCGGGATCTTCGACTACACGGGGCCCGCACAGCTCCTGTTCCGGGAAGTGCTGGACATCCCCGCCGGCGCCTACCCCATCCTGCGGGTGCGGGGCTTCGGCGGGCTGGCGTTCGTGCTCACCACGCTGCTCTATCCCTACGTCTTTCTCACCGCGCGCGCGGCCTTCGCCCAGCAGGGAGCGACCCTGCTGGAGGTGACCCGCAGCCTGGGCAGCTCCGGCGTCGAGGCATTTGCCCGCGCGGTCCTGCCGGCAACCCGGCCGGCACTGGTCGCGGGGGTGATGCTGGTGGTGATGGAGACGCTCGGCGAGTTCGGTGCCTCGCACTATCTCGGCGTCGACACCCTCACGATCGGCATCTTCCGCGGCTGGTTCGGCCTCGGCAGCGTGAAGGTCGCCCTGGCGCTGGGTGCGCTGATGCTCGTCATCGTCGCGTTGCTGCAGGCGCTTGAGCACCGCGGCCGCGGCGCGGCGCGGTTCGGCGATGCGACGCTGCACGATCGCCCCCTGGTCCGGCGGCGGCTGCAGGGCGCGCCGGCTCTGTGCGCCTCGGCCGCCTGCTGCCTGCCGGTGATCACCGGATTCGGGCTGCCGGTCGGACAACTCCTGTGGTGGGCCTCCCGCCGCCTGCCGGGCTTCGACGTGGATCTGGTCCGCCTGACGGGCACCAGCATCGGCCTCGCGGTGGCGGCCACCGCCGCCACCGTGGCGCTCGCCCTGCTGGTGGCGTACGCGGCGCGGATCCGCAAGGACCGGCTGGTGGGAGCGCTGGCCCGCTGGTCCACGGCCGGCTACGCGGTGCCGGCGGCCGTGCTGGCGGTCGGCATCGCCACCGCCTACACTTGGGTCGACCATCGGTTGAACAACGCCGTGAGTGCCCTGCTCGGCTTCTCGCCGGGGCTGCTGCTTACGGGCTCCGGACTGGCGCTGATCGCCGCGTACGTGGTGCGCTTCTTCGCCTTGGGGTACCACTCGATCGACTCCGGCTTCGGCCGCATACCGGCGCGCTTCGACGAGGTGGGACGTGCCCTGGGGTTTCGGCCGGGACGCGGCCTGCTGCACATCGCGCTGCCGAACCTGCGTCCCGCCCTGATGACGGCGTCGATCCTGATGGTCGTCGAGATGCTGAAGGAGCTGCCGCTGACGCTGATCCTGCGGCCGTTCCGCCTGGAGACGCTGGCCACCAACGTGTTTCGGCTGGCCGGCAACGAACAGATCATCGAAGCGGCACCCTACGCGCTGGTGATCATCGCCGCCGGGCTCGGCCCGGTCCTGATCCTCAACCGCCTGATTGCGACGGGCGGCAAGCTTTCACGGTCGCGCTCGACGCCCGTCAATGCTCCGGCTCCGGCGCACGCGTAACCCTCCGCCACGCTCCGGCGGCGACCTGACACTCGGCTCGGTCAGCAAGCGCTTCAAGGGAAGCTCGGCACCGGCTCTGGACCGGGTCTCCCTCACCGTGGAGGAAGGCGGCACGACCGCCGTGCTGGGCGAAAGCGGCAGCGGCAAGACCACGCTGCTGCGCCTGGTGGCCGGCTTCGAGGAGCCCGACTCCGGGACGATCGACATCGGCGAGATCCGGGCCGCCGACAGCAGGCGCTCGCTGCCGCCGGAGGAGCGCAGCGTCGGCGTCGTCTTCCAGGACACGGCGCTCCTGCCCCACCTGACGCTGCGGCAGAACATCGCGTTCGGCCTGCACCGCCTGCCCGAACGGGCACGATCGCGGCGGATCGACGAGGTGGTGGAGCTGGTGCGCGTCGGCGACGCCCAGGAACGGTTCCCGCACCAGGTCTCCGGCGGCCAGGCGCAGCGCGCCGCCATCGCCCGCGCGCTGGCCCCGCGGCCGCGGGTGCTGCTGCTGGACGAACCGCTCAACAACCTCGACGGGCCGCTGCGCGCACAGCTCATCGAAGAGCTGCGCGCGATTCTCGCCCTGCGGACCACCACGGCCATCTTCGTGACCCACGACCGCGACGAGGCGTTCAACATCGCCGACCGGGTGGCGGTGCTGCGCGGCGGCCGGCTGCAGCAGACCGGCACGCCGGAGGAGCTCTACTGGTCGCCGGCCAACGGCTTCGTCGCGTCGCTGCTCGGCAAGACCAATCTCGTCCGCGTCCGCCGCAACGGCACCTGCTGGGTCTCCGACCTGGGGCCGGTCGGCACGGCGCAGCCCATCGACGCGGGCGGACAGCGCGTGGTGTCGATCCGGCCCGGCCAGGTGGCCGTGTCGGCCAGGGCGGCAAACGGCACGAGCCGCCACGGCACGGTGGTCACCGCGCGCTTCCTGGGCGAGGTGCGGGAGCTGACCATCGCCCTGAACGGCGAGCGCGGACCGCTGGAGGTCACCGCCCATGCCGCCGCGGCAACCCGCTTCAACGCCGGCGACCGCGTGTTCGTCTCCCTGCTGCCGTAGACTCTGCGCCGATGCGCAGAGTCATCCAGGCAGACAACCTCCAGGCCCTCGCCACGATTCCGGACCAGTCGGCCGCGCTCGTCTACATCGACCCGCCGTTCAACACGGGGCGGACCCAGTCGAGGAAGACCCTGCGAACGATCCGTGACGAAGTGGCCGGCGACCGCACGGGCTTCCAGGGCAAGCGTTACCGAACCATCGAGCTGGGCACCAGCGGCTACTCCGACGCGTTCGACGACTACCTGGGCTTCCTGGAACCCCGCTTTCGCGAGGCGCGGCGCGTCCTCAAGCCGGACGGATCCTTCTTCCTTCACGTGGACTATCGCGAGGTCCACTACTGCAAGGTACTGCTGGACCATCTGTTCGGTCGGGAGTCGTTCATCAACGAGATCATCTGGGCATACGACTATGGCGCGCGCTCCAAGTCGAGGTGGCCGGCCAAGCACGACAACCTCCTCTGGTACGCCAAGGACCCCGCGAACTACACCTTCCGCTACGACGAGATCGACCGCATTCCGTACTTGGCCCCCGGCCTGGTCGGAGCCGAGAAGGCCGCGCGCGGGAAGACTCCCACCGACGTGTGGTGGCACACGATCGTCAGCCCCAACGGCAAGGAAAAGACCGGCTACGCGACGCAGAAACCGCTCGGCATCATCGAGCGCATCGTCCGCGTGCACACGCATCCCGGCGACCTGGTAATCGACTTCTTCGCCGGCAGCGGAACTCTGGGAGAGGCTGCCGCGCGCCTCGGCCGCGACTTCCTCCTGATCGACCACAACCCCGATGCCATACGGGTCATGGCGAAGCGGCTCTCGGAGTACGGAGTCGAGTTCGAGGGCTGCGACGAAAGCAACCGGCCCGAGGACGCGACAGCCCGGCCGTGACGGCTCTCCGCGCGGTGGACCGGAGCGGTCCACATTGATAGATTGTCGGCTTCATCGCATCCGTCGCACGCTGAGCGACCTGTACCGCGACGGCGCCGGCACGCGACAGGACTACGCCGCTGCCTACAAGTGGCTCTACGTCTATTCGCGCGCCGGCGGCTGGGCGGAGACCACCACGCAGCCGGACGGGAGCTCGACGACGTTGGCCCAGGAGTTCCGCAGCCTGGCCGAGCACATGACCGGCGATCAGATCGCGGAAGCGAAGCGATCCGCGCGGGAGCTCCTCAGGTCGTACGTCTGGTCATGGTCCGCCGGGAACGCCGCTGAAGCGGAACGCCGCTGAAGCGGAACGACGCTTGAAGCGGAAGGCCGCTTGAGGAAGGCTGCCTGAAGGAGCCGGTCGGCCAGTCGTGAACCGCCGCTTTACGGCGCGCGCAGGCGTCACGCGCGTCCTCCGCCGGTCAGGTGAGCGGCGACGGCCACCGCCGTGTCGCGCGCCTGGCGGATGCAGTCCGGAATGCCGACACCGTCATAGGGGGCGCCGGCCAGCCAGAGGCCGGGGCTTGCCGCACACGCGGAGCGGACCCTGGCCAGCCAGTCCGCGTGCCCGACCCGGTAGAGCGGCGTGCCGGCCGGCCAACGGTGCACCCGGCTCACGGCCGGCTCTTGCGAGCGTGAGAATGAGCGACCCAGGGTGACGGAGATTTCGTCCTGCACCAGCGCGACCAGCTCCTCGTCGCCGAGATCCAGCAGGTCCGGGTCGCGCCAGCCGCCCACGAATCCGCGGAGCAGGACGCCGCCGGCCGGGGTTCGCCCCGCCCACTTGGCAGAGCTCCAGGTACAGGCCAGCAGCCTGCTGTCCTCGTCGCGCGGCACCAGAAAGCCCGAGCCCGGCAACGGAAGCGCGGCGCCCGGCGCGCGGTAGCCCAGCGTCACGATTGCCGACGAGGCAGCCTCCGCACCGGCGAGAAGTGTCGACAGCGGGGGATTCGCAGCGCTCACGAGTTCCGCAGCGGCGGCAGCCGGCGTGGTCACCACCACGGCTGCCGCCGGCACATCGGGCCCGTTTCTCAGATGCACGTGATAGCCTCCCGCCGCCGGAACGACCGAGGTCACCACGGCTCCGAGCTGCAGGCAACCGGCCAGCCGCGCGCGCAACGCGTCGACGAGCTGTTCCATCCCGCCCTTCAAGCTTGCGAACGGGCTGCCCCGCAGGCGCGCGGGCTCCGACTGCGCGGTAGCCGCAGGCCTGCTTCTACGCATCGGCGCGCGCAGGGCCGGGAAGGTGGACCCCAGGCTGAGTCGCCACGGGTCGGCGAGGTGAATGCCGGCAAGCAGCGGCTCCCCCAGGACCCGGAGCAGCTCCGCTCCATAGCGCCGCTGCACAAACGCGCCGACGCTCTCGTCGCCGCCTCCGTCGCGCTCGGGCACCATGGGATGCGCCAGAGCGCGAAGCCGGCCGGGCAGCGACAGCAGCGGCGAACGGAGAAACGCCCACGGCCGCCCGGGATGCACAAGACGCATGCCTTGCGGGATCGGCACCAGCCGGCCGCGGCGCGCCACGTACGCGCCGCGCGGCTCCCGCTGGGGAATCAGCGCGCCGGCAAGACCCAGGTCGCGGCACAGGTCGACGGCCGCGGGCTTGCCGGTCAGGAAGGAGTCAGGCCCCGCCTCGACAAGGAATTCGTCGCGGTGCTCGGTGCGCAGCTTGCCGCCGGCGCGCGGCGCCGCCTCCAGCACCATCACTTCGAAGGTGCCCTTCGAAGGGCACCCCTCCTGCGCCATGCGCCGCAGGTACCAGGCGGTGGCAAGGCCGGTGATGCCGCCCCCCACCACCACGACCCGCGAGAGCCGCATCAGAGCAGGGACATCAGATCAGGGCCGCCGCATCCTGCACCCGGTCCGCCAGCACCGCGATCAGCTCCGGATCGGTGCCGAGGGAGGGCGTGCGGGTGACGGCGACCTCGACCGAGTCGCCGAGCTCACGGAGCTCGATGTCGATGTCGAACAGGATCTCCACGTGGTCGGCCACGAACCCGAACGGCACGACCGTCACATCGCGCACGCCGTCGGCGGCGGCCCGCCGCACCTCGTCCTCCAGCGATGGTCCCAGCCACGTTCCCGGCCGCGCTCCCGCCGACTGATAGCACAGCCGCCACCGCGATGGCGGCAGGCCGGCGGCGGAGGCCACCGCCTCGGCCGAAGCGCGAAGCTGCCCCGGATAGGGGTCGCCGTCGCTCACCCACTCGGCCGGCAGGCTGTGCGCCGAAAACAGCACGCGGGCCGCCGCGGGAGCGTCCAGCGACTCGCGCACCCTCACCAGATCGCGCGCGACCGCCGCGGTGAAACGCGGGTGGTCGCCGAAGTGGGAGACGAAGCCGAAGCGGACGGAACCGCCGTGCGCGGCAACCGCGGCGCGCACCTGTTCGTGGTACGCGCCGACGCTGCGGCGCGAGTAGTGCGGGGCCAGCGCCAGGCCGACGGCGGAGGTCACCCCCTGTGCCGCCAGGCGCTCGACCGCGGGTGCGATGCGGGGGTGCCAATGGCGCATGCCCACCACCACCGTGACCGGCACGCCGCGCCGGTCCAGCTCTCGTCCCACCGCGGCGGCTTGTGCCTCGGTCGCCGCGCGCAGCGGCGACGTGCCGCCGATCCGCCGGTATCGGTCACGGACCTCCTTCACCAGTGCCGGCGGCGTCGGCCGTCCGCCGCGGATGTCCTGCAGGTACTCGGCCACGTCATCCAGGGATTCCGGCCCCCCGTAGGCCATCACCAGCAACCCGAGCAGGTTCATGAACCTGCGACTGCGGCAGCCCCGGCCGGCACCGATGGCTGGTATCCGTGCACCACCTCGACCAACCTGGCGACCGACTCCGGCGGCGTCTGCGGAAGGATCCCGTGACCGTGGTTGAAGATGAACCCCGGATCGGCCGCCGATCCCGCCAGGATGCCGCGGACGCGCTGCTCCAGAACCTCGGGCGGCGCGAACAGCAGCGCCGGCTCCAGATTCCCCTGCAGCGCCAGGCGATCCGGCAGTGCCCGCCGGGCGCAGGGGAGGTCGACGCGCCAGTCCAGGCTCAGAACCGCACACGGCAGAGTGCCCAGCAGGTCCAGCATGCCGCCCGTGCCGGTGCTGAAGTAGATCAGCGGCACCCCGGTCGGCTGCAGTCCCGCGCAGACTTCGCGCACGTACGGCAGGACGTGCTCGCGGTAGTCATCGGCGGCCAGCGTCCCGACCCAACTGTCGAAGATCTGCAGCACCTGCGCCCCCGACTCGGCCTGGGCGATCAGATAGTCGGTGACCATGCGTGCCAGCTTCGTCATCAGCGCACGCCACGCCGCGGGCTGCTCGAACATCATCCGCTTGGTGAGGGTGAACTGGCGCGACGTGGTCCCCTCGACCGCGTAGGTGGCCAGCGTGAACGGCGCGCCCGCGAAGCCGATCAGCGCGACCGGCGGAGACAGCTCGCTGCGCACCAGTTCCAGCGCCCGCAGCGTGGCGGCCAGATGATCGCGTGGCTCCGCCACCCGCAACGCCTCGACATCCGCCGGCGAGCGGACGGGATTGTGTATCCTCGGACTGGTGCCGTTGCCGAACGACAGTTCCAGCCCCATACCCGTCAGCGGCGGCAGGATGTCCGCGAAGATGATGGCGGCGTCCAGATCGAACCGCCGTAGCGGCTGCAGCGTGACCGTGGCCGCGAGCTCCGGGGTGCCGATGATGTCGAGCATGCCGTACCGCGCGCGCAGCGCCCGGTACTCGGGCAGGTAGCGTCCCGCCTGGCGCATCAGCCAGATCGGGACCCGGGTCGCAGGCTGGCGCCGGCACGCGGCCAGCAGCGGCGGGGCGTTCACGCCGAGCCACCGGCGGGACAGTTCATCCGAACAACCCCAGGGCATCTCCCCCGGGATGGTGGAGGGCGGTGGTCAGCGGCGTGTCGCGCTCCGTATAGGCGCGCGCCTCGGTGCTCCTCAACTGGTTCACCAGGTCGGAGAAGCGGGGCAGGTCGTCGGTCTCGTACACGACCACGAATTCCTGATCCTGCACGCCCACCGAGTAGAGCAGAAGCTGGGTGATGTCCGGGTACTCCTTGCCCACGCGGATGTGCCCGTTCATCATCCCCTGCCGGGTGTCGCGGCTGAGCGCGTACCAGGCGCTGGTCTTGACGAACGGGTACACGACCAGGAAGCGCTTGCGTTCGGCCGTAAACGGATCGACCTCCTGCGTGGAGCGCGCCTTGGTATACGTGGACGGACGCGTGAAGCCCCACAGCGGTTGCTGCACCTCCAGCACCGGCCGCAGCGGAGCCAGCATCTGCGCGTAGCCATGGAAGAATGCGTGCACGCGATCGGGCTCGGCCGAGCGAAGCGCAGTCCATACCAGCAGGTCGGCGGTATCGTGCAGCGGGAACACCTGGTAGACGTGCCGGGCGTCCGCCACGCCGGACAGTCCCTCCCACAGCGACCTGAGCCGCTGTCCGCGCTCCTCCGGGCCGAGCATCCAATGTGCCTGCGTGAACCTCAGGAGGGTGAAATGGCTGAGGGTTCGCGGCGTTCGGCGAGGCGAATCGGGTTCGGTCATGGTCGCTCCTGTTTGTCGAGTGTGGAATGGGGCCCTCCATCGCGGCCCGTCGGTTCTTCGTCGGGGTCGGTGAACAGATACTCCAGCGCGTCCCGGTACCGGCCCGACTGACCGCTGCCGGCCGCCGCGCGCAGGCGCAGCATGGGCCGCCGCACCAACCGCCGCGCCAGGTTGTGCGCCAGCGACTGCATGACCCGACGCTGCCGGTCGGTGAGTTCCGGCAGGCGCCGCAAGGCACGTTCCAGCTCGGCGTCGCGGGCCGCCGTGGACAGCTCGCCGAGCAGGCGCAGGGCGGGTGCCACCTCGTGCTCGCGCAGCCACGACACGAAGCGCGCCACCTCCTGGTCGATGATCGCCTCGGCTCTCGGCACCTCGGCGGCGCGCGCCGCGCGGCCGGCGCGGGTGGCCGCGTCCAGGTCCTCGAAGTCGTAGCACCGGACGCCGCTGACGCCGTCCGCTCCCGCCTGCACATTCTGCGGCAGCGCCAGATCGACCACGTGCAGCGGGCGGCCGCACCGCCCGGCCATCGCCTCCCGCAGCAGGACCGCGTCGATGAACGGCTCCGGTGCCGCGGTCGCTGCGATAACCACGTCGGTCCCACGCAGGGCCTGAGGACCCGCGGCCCACTGAACCGCGACGCCGCCGTGCACGACGGCCAGGCGCTCGGCCCGCTCCAGCGTCCGGTTGACCACGATGAGCCGGCCGATGCCGCATGCGTGCAGGCGCTCACAGGCCCGCCGCGCCATGGTCCCGGCACCAAATACCAGCGCCTGTGCCCGTTCTACCGCGTCGAGGTGCGTGACCGCCAACTCGACCGCAGCCGACGCCAGCGAGGCGCCGTGTCGGCCGATGCCGGTCTCCGTGCGCACGCGCTTGCCGGCATGCAGCGCGGCTCCGAACAACGCGTGCAGCACGGGGCCGGCGCTGCCCGTCTCCGTCGCCTGTGCCAGCGTCGCGGCGACCTGGCGCTGGACATCGGTCTCGCCCAGCGCCATCGCGTCGAGCCCGGCCGCCACACGCATCAGGTGACGAGCCGCGCATCCGTCACCGACCGTCGGTCAGCCCTGCCCGGGCGGCCGGCGGGAAGTGCTCGCGAAACACGCCGAGCAGCCACTCGGCGCTCACCCCCCGGCTGTACACCTCGCACCGGTGGCAGGTCGACAGGGCCGCCCACTCCGGGTGCCCGCCCTCGATACGCGCCATCGCCATACCCAGCCGATCGGGCAGCGTCGCCGCGGCGGCCGCCGCCTCGCTCGCGACTGACGGCACGAGGGGGCGGTAATCCAGCAGCCAGGCGCAAATCATGGGTTCTCGAGGTACGCGCGATCACTCGGGCTGGAGTATCGAGCGCGTCTTCGCGGGCAGCCTCGCCAGCCGGCGCCACGATGCCATCCGTGCCGGCACCCGTGAGGTGCCGCCTCGCAGGCGCGCGCGCGCCACGAAGTAGCTGCCGATCACGAAAGTGGCGGCCGCAGCCTGGCCGCCCAAGGTCTGCCACGTGGGATAGACGCCGAACCAGTTGCCGATCCAGTACGGCAGCGCAAGCCCGAAGATCGGCGACAGCCGGACCCAGCCGACGGCCTGCAGGATGTGCACGGTCGTGCCGGTCAGCGTCACCAGCACCGCGCCGATCAGGACGCCCGTCACCACCAGCATCTTCTTGTACGGCAGTTTCTTCTCCAGCCGAAACGTGAGGATCCCGACCACCGCGACCCCGGCCAAACCCAGGGCGACGCCGGCGAGCACCGTCTCGACGGGCGCGCGGAAGATCAGCGCCTGCAGAAACAGCGCGGTCTCGAATCCTTCGCGATAGACGCTCGCGAAGCCCAGGAGCCCGAAGCCCACCGCCTGGCCGGCGGCGCCGGCCAGCAACACGCGCTTGCGGCCATGGAATTTCGCGATCCAGCCGCTCCAGTACACCTTGTGGAAGAACCAGTTGGTGATGATCAGGAGCAT
The DNA here is from genome assembly GCA_963662775.1 of Spirochaetia bacterium. Classification (GTDB taxonomy): domain Bacteria; phylum Spirochaetota; class Spirochaetia; order SZUA-6; family Bin103; genus CATQHW01. Next base: position 4,417,913 of record OY759747.1, on the reverse strand, counting down.
CGCGACGGCGACCAGCGACACGATCGCCTCCAGCCGTTCCCCGTACGTCCGGAACAGGTGGACCAGGCGATGGGCGGCGAACCACGTTGCCGCCGACGCCGCCAGCGCCACGACCGCTCCCAGGTACAGCGGCCTGCGGAACGCGGCGGCCGCGCCGACCATGCCCGCCACCAGCGCGGCCAGGATGACCACCGCCTCCAGTCCCTCGCGGAACACGATGACGGCGGCGTTCACCACTGCGGCGGCCGGCGCGGTGTCGTCGGCAAGCACCGCCTGGGCATCGCCGAGCGCCGTGCGCAGCCTGGCGGCGGTGGCAAGATAGACGTGGAACGCCTCGCGTCCGGCGATCACGGTCGCCAGCCCGGGCGTGCCCGGGGTACCGGACCAGAACAGCGCGTCGATCCGGTGCGCGAGCGAGGGGTTGATCCCCAGCAGCGACAGCTCGGGTCCGGCGTCGAACAGGCCGTACACCTGAATCCGCATCCTCTCGGCGCCGGTCCAGTCCCCCTTGCGGACCAGCCCGTCCAGGCTGTCGAACATCTGAGCGATCACGGTGAACAACGAGTCCCCGTCGATGCCGCCCATCGCGCCCAGGGTCGCCGTGACGATGGCACGCGCTTCGACCGTCTTCTCGGCGACGTCCCGTGTCGGCCCCAAGTCCGCCACCTGCGTCCTGAGATCCTCGAGCAGCGCCAGCAGCCGGGCAGCCTCCGCCTCGTCCACCGCCGCGATGCGCGGGGACAGCTCCGAGGCCGAGTGGATGGCCTGCTCGAGAAACGCCACGGCCTCCGCGTACTCCGCCTCGATGCTGATGCGGCCGTTCCGCACGCCGTCGCGGTACTCGATGGCCACCAGCTCGAGAAACAGTTGCATCAGGTCGGCACGCCGGGCCAACTCCTCCGCCGGCAGCTCCACCGCCTGGTACCCCCGCCACTGCCGCATCAGCCCCGAGGCGGCGGCGCGTACGCCGTCGGCGTCGGCCGCCAAGGCGGCGGAGGTGAGCGCCTCGGAGGTGTCCTGCAACTCCGTCCACGCCGCCTGCCCCTGCTTGGCCACGAAGTCGTCTCCGAACATCGACAGGTAGGAGCCGATCAGGCCGGCGCTCTCGGCGGCTCGTATCACCAGCCCGCGGTCCGCTGCCTTCAAGGCGCTGCCGGCGGCGTACCCCACCCGCGCGTGATAGGTATCGTCCAGGTCGTCGCGGACGATGGCCGCCGCGGCCTCCGCCCCGAGCGACCCCGCCGCCAGATCCTCGACAGCCCGCGACGCCAGCGAATGGACCAGCGTCACGCGCGTGGCCCGGCGGTACTCGCGCAGGGCAAGCCATGCGACGGCGTAGTCGGGATCCTCGGCGCGGGTAGCGGCGATCGCGCCGAGCCGGGCGGCGGCGGCCAGCTCGCCGAGCACGCGGCCCCTCGCGAGCGCCTGCCGCGCCAGGTCGGCGGCCCGGAGCCCGGTCAGGAGGTCGAGCTCCGCGCGAATGCGCCCGTCGGCGCCCGGCGCCGTGGAGGCCACGAAGGTTCCGATGTGGTCGTAGGCAGCCGCGGCGTTGCCGGCATGCTTCGAGGACGCGCCTGCGTCCCCGCGCTCGGCATCCGCCAGCATGGCCAGCAATTCGCTCCGGACCGCCTGCGCAGGACGCCACATGTCCGGCGTGCCGGTCTCCGGCCAGGCAGCCGCCGGCCCGACCACACCGGCGAGCATGGCCGATCCGAGCAGGCAAATCGTTCGTTTAACGCGATTAACGAGATTGACAGGCATTAAGGGGGTTAAGACAGGTGTAACACGGCAAGAATCGGTTGCAAGGGGGTTGACAGTGCTCAAGAACCCTTCAATGTGTTAATCAAACTTAATTACCGGGACCCTTCCCGAGGAGTACATTTCATGTCCCATCTCGACATGGTGCCGCAGCGTCGCGGCACCCGATGGTTGTGGGCCGCGCTGCTGGCAGCGCTGAGCTCAGCGATCGCCTTCGCGAGCCCGCAGGCCGATCAGTCGGCCCCCGACCTGCAGCCGATCAAGGACTACACGCTGAACCAGGCGCGACTGATGCAGACGGCGACCGAGCGGCTGAACCAGATGGCGGCCGACTACGAAGCGCTGCTGGGCCGGCACGGCGGCAACTACCAGGCGGCCTGGAAGGCGGAGCCCGCCGCCCTGCGCAACCTGCTCGTCGCCGGACGGTCGGCATGGGTGGATGCGAGCACCTTCTACGAGTTGAGCGAGGGAATCATCGCCGGAGTGCCCTCGCTGGCCTTCTACGATACGTGGATCGACGCCGGCCCGTCGGGCGCCGAAGACCCGGCAGAGGCGATCGACTGGACCCTGGAGGTCGCGGACGGCCGCGTCCTCGACAAGCCGGGGAATCTGTTTCACCACCTGACCGAGCCCGTGTTGTGGGGGACGGTCGACGCGTGGACGGGCGCCCGCGTGGACCTCGATGGAGACGGGCAGATCGCCGCCGTCGCCGACGCCATTCCGGAGACGGCCATCCTCATGGCTGTCTCGGGCGCGATCGACGACGCCGCCGCGGAGATGACGGAGGCGGTGACCGCCTGGGCTCCCACCCTCCCGGACGTATTCACGGCGCTGGTGGTGATGGTGCCGACCATGAACGAGTACTTCGAGCAGTGGAAGGAATCGCGCTACGTCGCCGGCAGCGACTCCACGGAGATCAGCTTCGTGGCGGTCAGCCGCCTGTTCGACATCAACGGCATCCTCGCCGGGCTGGACTTGGCCTACGACCACGTCTCACCGCTGGTCGCCGGCGCCGATGCCGACCTGGACTCCCGCATCGACGAGGGATTCACGCAGCTCGTCGGCTACGTGAGCGGCCTCTACGAGGAGGAACGTGCCGGGCGCCAGTTCACGGCGGCCGAGGCGGACCTGTTCGGCACCGAGGCGCAGGAGCTTGCCACGACGCTGTCGGCGCTTCTCGCACGCGCTGCCGAGCTGCTCGAGGTCAGACTGGACCTCGCCTAGCGCCAGACCGCCGCGCCACGGCCGTGCGAAGGCGACGGCCGTGGCCGCTGGTACGGAGGCGGGTCTCACGGCGAGGCCCGCCTCCTTTCGTCGTGACCGCGTCTCGAACCCGTGCGAGGATCGGCAGGAGATGCCACCGATGGCCGGCTACTCGGGCACCCCGCTGGCGAGGAAGCTCGGCATCAAGCCGGGTTTCCGGATCCGGCCCAAGAACGAGCCGATGCCATACGGGGATCTGGTCGGCATCGACGACTCGGATGGGGTGACGGTCTCGTCCCGCTTCCGCGCGAACGTCGATCTGTGGCACCTGTTCACCCGCTCCGAGCGTGAGTTGGCGGACACGCTGCCTCTCGCGATGCGGCAGATCGCCCCGGACGGGATGATCTGGGTGTCGTGGCCGAAGCGCTCCTCCGGCGTGCCGAGCGAAATCGGTGAGGACGACATCCGCCGCCACGCGCTCCCTCTCGGCCTGGTCGACGTCAAGGTCTGTGCCGTCGACGATGTCTGGTCCGGCCTCAAGCTGGTCATCCGCAAGGAACGCAGGAGCCGGAAGCGCGCCTGACGTTCAGCCGGTCAGGAGGACCTTGGAGCCGGTGACGTCTCCTCGCCGCAGGTCGGCGAGCGCACCGACCGCCTGCTCCAGCGGATAGGTCGCCACCGCCGGCCGTACCGGCACGTCCGGTGCCAGCGCCAGGAACTCGCGGATGTCGCGGCCGGTGACGTTGGCGACCGACTTCACCTCACGCTCCATCCACAGGTGCTCGTGGTAGCGCAGCTCGCCGAGCGCCTGCCGGTCGCGGTCCTCCTTGCGGATGGCGTTGATCACCAGCCGGCCGCCCGGCTGCAGGGCGGCCAGTGCGGCGACCACCGGCTTCCACGCCGGCGTGGTGTCGATGATCGCCTGCGGCGGACGAGGCGGGTCGTCCTCGATCGCGCCGGCCCATGCCGCCCCGAGTGCGATCGCGGTCTCACGCGCCCGCGGCCGGCGCGCGAACACGTACACGGGACTCGACGGATACCGGTGCCGTGCAAGCTGCAGGACCAGGTGCGCGGAGCCGCCGAAGCCGGCCAGGCCGAGCGGCTCGCCGTCGCGCAGCCCGGTCAACACCAGGGCGCGGTAGCCGACCGCTCCCGCGCACAGCAGCGGCGCCGCCTCGGCGTCGGCGTACGCGTCAGGGATCGGATGGGCGCAGCGCTCCCCGACGGCCAGGTATTCGGCGTAGCCGCCGTCCGTATCACGGCCGGTCGCCCGGAACGCGGGGCTGAGGTTCTCATCCGCCGCGCCGGTGGAGGCATGGATCCATCCCACCCCGACCCGGTCGCCCCGCCGATGTTCGGTGACTCCGTCACCCAGCGCAGCCACCCGCCCGACCGCCTGGTGGCCGAGCACGACCGGCAGGCGCGGCGGCGCGATCCGGCCCTCCACCTGGTCCAGGTCGGTGTGGCAAACGCCGCACACCTGCACGCGCACCAGCACCTCCCCGGGTCCGGGCTCGGGTACCGGGAGCCGGCGCTCCTCCAACACCGGCGGGTCCCTTCCGTCGTCAGCGAGCGATCCGGTCCGTGCCAAGACTATCGCCCGCATGGTCGCGCGGCTCATGCCGATGCTCCCGAGTAATGCCGCAGACCGCGCAGCCACACGAACCGCGCGGCCGCCAGGGCGCCGGTCGCAACCCCCCATGCCAACAGGACGCGACTGCCCGTCAGCCGGCCGACCAGCGCCTCGGCCGGGACCGTGATGGCGATCGCCACCGGCACCACGAACGTCAGCAGCATGCGCAGCCACCCCGGGTAGACCCCGATCGCCCAACGGGCCGCCTCATATAGATCGCTGAAGATCATCAGGAGGCTCGCGATACGCCCAAACCAGAACGACATCGCCGCCATGGCCAGGAGGAAGCTGTAGCTGATCGCGCCGCCGGCCAGCAGCATCAGCGCGAACAGCGTCACGTCGACCGGCCCCACGACCGCGCTGCGCCGCCATGGTGTCGTGCACGCGGCTGTACTCGGCCACGAAGGAGCGGATGCGGCGCTGCATGGTCACGTCCAGACCGATGGTGGGCTCGTCCAGGAACAGCACCTGCGGCCGCCTGCGGCCGGTGCAGGAGCGCCACCGCGATCTCGCACTTCATCCTCTCGCCCGGGGACAGATCGCGCACCGGCCACTCCAGCAACGGCTCCAGATCGAGCAGGCCGGTGAGCTCGTCCAGGGTCTGCCGGTACTCCGCCGTCGGCACCCGGTAGACGACCCGGTGGCGCTCGAACGCTGCCGACACGCTCCAGCAACTGGCAGCACCGCCGTGATCGTACCCCATGCGCCCGGAACCCAATCCTTGGCACATCAGGTCGCGCACCGGAAAGAAATCGAGAAAATCGTGCAGCAGGGTCTTGACGGCAATGTGCGCCTGCGAGGTGGCACGCCAGCGCACGCTGCGGTCCCTTCCGGCCTCCCGGAAGCTCGAGCACCCGTTCGGCCGCGCCGCACCCCGTTGAGCGCGCGCTGCGCGCCGATCAGATGCCCGTCCCGGACCGGGCAGGAAGGGCTATCTGGAAACCATTATTACCTTTACTCCATGAAGACCGCCACCCTTGACGCCCCCGGCTGCCCCCGCCCCCCCGCCATCACCTCCACCGTCGGCGCGCTCTCCGACCGCGAGTTGCTGCGTCAGACCAGCACCCTGGTCCGCCACGAACGCCACCTGCAGGGCGCCGTCATCGACCACCTGTCCGAGATCGAGGCCCGCCGGCTGTACCTGCAGCGTGGCTGCTCCAGCCTGTTCGACTAAGCGGTGCGCGAGCTCGGCTACAGCGACCCTGCCGCCGGGCGGCGCATTGGCGCCGTACGGCTGTGCGCCGACCAGCCGGGCGCGCGCGAACGGCTGCGCGACGGCTCGCTGACGCTGAGCGCCGCCGCCGAGCTGCAGTGGGCGTTCGACCGGCAGCGGAGGCGCGGGACGATCTTCGGGATCGCGTCGAGCGCTCCGGCGGGCTCAGCAGCAGCGGACTCAGCGCCGGCCGCGGCGCCGAGCGCCTCCGACTCCGAGCCGCCGCTGGTGCTCGATGCGGCAGGAAGGCAGAAACCGGTCGAGGATGCCACCGGCAAGAGCACCCGGCAGGTCCGCCGCATGCTGGCCGACCTGGACCCGGAGCTGGCGGTGCCGGCCGACCGGATGCGCCCGCTCGGTGATGGCCGCTACGAGCTGAAGGCCGTCATCGACGCCGACTGCCACCAAGGGCTGGAGCAGCTCCGCGGGCTGCTCTCCCATGTGGACCCGCGCATGACGATCGGGCAGCTCGTGGGCCGCATCGTGCAGGAGGCACTCGACCGCCACGACCCGAGCCGGCCGCCGCGCCGGGCGCGCACCGGCAACCGGCCGGCGACCGGTGACTCCACGCCCGCTGCGGCAGCGAAGGACCACGCAGCACCGGAACCCGGTCACGCGGTGACGACGAATGACGCGTCGCTGCCCGCTGCCGCTACTCCGGCGCCGGAGGGAACGGCGCAACCGACACCGAGCTCCGCGCCTGCGCCGAACCGGCAGGCAGCGACCGAGCGCCAGGCCGCTGCCGGGAGGAAGCCGGCCGGCGCCGCCACTCCGACGGCGAAGCCGCGCGCTTCGGGCCGCGCCATTCCGGCGGCGGTGAGACGACAGGTCTGGCAGAGGGACGGCGGCCGCTGCAGCTACGTCGATCGAGAGACTGGACGCCGCTGCAACTCGCGACACCTGATCGAGATGGACCACATCCTGCCGTATGCGCTGGGCGGCAGCGCCGATCCCGGGAATGTCCGACTATTATGTGAAGTCCATCACCGCCATCGGCACGCGCCTCATGGCTCAGGGCGCGTTCCTGAAGGATGAGCCGTGGCCGCCCGCGTCACCCTTCCGTGGTCTCGTCCACACGATACCCGGAAGACCCTCTGATAGAGTAACGCCGTGGTCGAGCGTAAGTTCTCCGAGCTGCATCTGGCGGCTCTGTACGACCCGTACTGCGGGCGGGAGTGTCGGGCCGACTTTCGCTTCTACCTGCCGCTGGTGATGTCCGCGAAGGCCGTGCTCGACGTCGGCTGCGGTACGGGTGCGTTGCTGCATTGGGCGCGTGAGAAGGGTCACACGGGGCGGTTGGTCGGACTCGACCCCGGCCAGGGGATGCTCGAAGTTGCGCGGACGCGCTCCGATATCGAGTGGATCCCCGGCGACCCGACGACGGTCGCATGGGAGCGGGAGTTCGACCTGGCCGTGATGACCGGGCATGCGTTTCAGCAGTTGGTCGAGGATGACCTGATCCGTGCCTCGCTCGCCTCGATTCATGCAGCACTCGCCGTCGACGGTGTCTTCGCGTTCGAGACCCGCAACCCTCTCGCTCGGAAGTGGGAGCACTGGACTTCGGAGCACGGAGTCGACTTCGCAGGCGCTGATGGCGAAGCCGTGCGTCTCGAGAAAGAGGTCGAAACACCGGTCTCAGGCGATGTCGTTCGTTTCACGACCATGTATACGAGTGCCGGCTGGGACCAGCAGGAGCTGAGCCACGGCACCCTGCGGTTCCTCGATAGGGACAAGCTCTCGGCGTTTCTCCACGAGGCCGGCTTCGTGATCGAGGATCAGTTCGGCGACTGGGACCGGAGTCGGGTCTTGGACGCGAGCCCGGAGATCATCACGCTCGCGCGTCGGAACTGAACCAAGGCACAGCGTAGCGAGGTCGGCTGCCGCCCTGGGACAGCGACGACTCATCGTCCGGCTCATGCCGACGCTCCCGAGTAGTGGCGCAGCCCGCGCATCCACACGAACCGCGCGGCCGCCAGGGCGCCGGCCGCCACGCCCCATGCCAACAGGACGCGGCTGCCCGTCAGCCGGCCGACCAGCGCCTCGGCCGGGACCGTGATGGCGATCGCGACCGGCACCACGAACGTCAGCAGCATGCGCAGCCACCCCGGGTAGATGCCGATCGGCCAGCGGGCCGCCTGATATAGGTCGCTGAAGATCACCAGGATGTTGGCGATGCGCACGAACCAGAACGACACCGCGGACATCGCCAGCAGGAAGCTGTAGACGATCGCCCCGCCGGCCAGCAGCATCAGCGCGAACAGTGCCACGTCTCCCGGCCCCACTGCCGCGCCGCGCCGCGCCAGCGCTACCCCCAGCACCGCCAGTCCCAGCGCCACGTCCACCAGCTTCCACACGCGGATCTCGGCCACGCTGACCAGGAATTGCGCCTCCTCCGGCTTGGTCAGCGTGTAGTCCAGGGTGCCCTGCCGGACGTCCTCCATGAGCTTCTGCATGCTCGGCTCGATCACGCCGCCCATCGCCGCGCCCATCAACAGGTACACGCCCAGCACCGCCAGCACCTCGTCCGGGCCCCAGCCGCGCAGGCTGTCGGTGTGGCCGAACACGACCATCAGTCCGCCGAGCGCACCCACCACGGCCACGCCGGACTGCAGGACCTGCAGGTAGAGGTTCGCCCGGTAGGCCAGCTCGTTCAGCAAGCCGATCCTGAAGAAGGTCCAGGCGACCCGCAGCCGGTGCACGCTCAGGACCCCACCGCCGCGTACTTGCGGACTCCCAGCCGCCACATCGCGCGGAGCAGCAAGAGCCCGAGCGCCAGCCACAGCGCCTGCATCCGAAACCCGGCGGCGATCAGCTCCGGACTCAGCCGGCCCAGCGCCAGCTCCACCGGGAACGACACCGTCCAGCGGAAGGGGAGGTACCAGGTGATGCGCTCCAGCCAGCGCGGAAACAGCTCCAGCGGCGCCAGGCGCCCGGAGCAGAACAGGAGCAGCAGGAAGTAGATCTGGTTGATCGCCGAAGTGCGCGTCGTCCAGAACGCGCTGAGGGCGAACGACCAGTCGACGAAGAAGCGGATGAGGTAGGCGACCACCAGGGCGCCGGCGCTCAGCGCCAACGTCGTGGCGCGGAACTCGAAGGCCGGATGGAACAGCACGGACAGCAGGACGGCCGCCGGCACGAGGATCACCAGCGTCAGCACCTTGTAGCCGAGGTTGTCGGCGATGTCGCCGTGAATGGGGTGAACCGGCTTGAGCAGCATCGACGACAGCTCGCCGGAGCGAATGCGCCACTCGAACTCGTGGATGATCCACGTGAACGTGAGCTGGTTCACGACCATCAGGGTGATGAAATAGGCGGCGAAGTCCGCCGCGTCGTACCCGCCGACGCCGCCGCGCGACGCAGCCACGGTCCGCCACACCACCAGGTAGACCGTGGGCTCGACGATGCGGTTCAGCATCCAGATCGCCAGTTCGGCGCGATACTGGAGCTGCAAGGCCAGCGTTGTCCTGAGGTAGACCAGGTAGACGCGGAGCATCGTCTCAGGGCCGATCGCGGGGCGCCGCGTCCACCCCGTCCAGTCCGCCGGCGAACACCTGCTCGATCACGTCTTCGATCGGCGGATCCTCGACGGTCAGGTCGCTGACCGGCAGGTCGCCGAGCAGCCGGGCCGTGACCTGCGGGGTTTCGGACTTGGGCACCAGCAGCGTGTGCCTGCCGCCCTCGGAGGCCACCACCTCGCCATAGATCGAAAGGTCGGCGGTGTCGCGGTCCAGCTCGACCACGATGGTCTTGTGCGGTGAGAAGCGAAGGACCAGCTCCTGCAGCGCGCCGTCGAACAGGATCCGGCCGTGGTCGATCATGAGGACGCGGCTGCAGAGCGCCTCGACGTCGGCCATGTAGTGGCTGGTCAGCAGCACGGTGGTGCCGTGCACGCGGTTGTACTCGGCCAGGAAGGCGCGGATGCGGCGCTGCATGGTCACGTCCAGGCCGATGGTGGGCTCGTCCAGGAACAGCACCTGCGGGCGGTGCAGCAGCGCCACGGCGATCTCGCACTTCATCCTCTCGCCCAGGGACAGGTTGCGCACCGGACGCTCCAGCAGCGGCGTCAGGTCGAGCAGGCCGGTGAGATCGTCCAGGGTCCGCCGGTACTCCGCCGCCGGGACGCGATAGACGACCCGGTTGCGCTCGAACGAATCGATCACGGGGATGTCCCAGAGGAGCTGGTTGCGCTGACCCATCACCAGCGTGATGCGGCGCAGGAAGGCGCGCTCGCGCCGGGACGGCACGTGGCCGAGCACCTGCGCCCGGCCCGCCGTGGGATGGAGCAGCCCGGCGAGCATCTTCAGCGTGGTGGTCTTGCCGGCGCCGTTGGGGCCGACGAAGCCCACGAACTCGCCCGGCTGCAGGGCGAACGAGACCTGCGCCACCGCCTCGACGCTGCGGGTCCTGCGCCGGAACACGCTGTGCACGGCGGCGCCGAGCCCGGCCCCCCGTTCGGGGACGAGATAGGTCTTGGTGAGCTGCCGGACGTCGACCGCGGGCATCTGCCTATCTTAGTTGACTGCCTCCTTCGACCACCTCACGGCGAGCCGACCGCTTCCGAAGTCGGCGACCGTAACCCGGGGTATTTGCCCGTAGTAGTGGCAGAAGTTACGTAAAGAACGCTCTTGAATCACGGTAGTCATGCTACGGTTGATACTGGAGGCTACGGCGATGGAACCGTGCTGCAAGCGTAGAACCGTGGCGCTCCACCCGCGAGCCCTGGGCATACTGATGGTCGCGGGTTTGCTGGGAGCGTGCAGCGGAGGACCGACCTCGGCCGGCTCGCCGGACTCCGAAGCGGCCGCGGCGCCCGCGGTGTCCGCGGGAACGCGAGATCGGACCAGCGTGACGGTCACGTGGGCGGCACCCGTCGCCGGGATGACCATCACCGGCTACGAGCTGCAATGGCGAACCAGCTCGGACGTGGACTGGACCACGGTCACGGGCATCGCCAGCACCGCGACCGGCTACACGATCACCGGCCTGCAACCGCAGACCACCTACGAGGTACGGGTGCGCGCGGTGTTCGGGACGACCGCCGGCGCCTGGTCCGAGCCGATCACGGCATCGACCACGCCTGCGACGGGGTCCACGGATCCGCCGCCGTCGAACCGGCCAGCGCTCTCCGCACCGTCGGCAGGCGCGAGCAGCATCACCGTAACGTGGACGGCGCCGGCAACCACCGAGTCGATCACCGGTTACGAGTTGCAGTGGCGAAGCAGTTCCGAAACGAACTGGACCACGGTCACGGGCATCGCCAGCACCGCGACCGGCTACACGATTGCCGGCCTGCACCCTCAGACCACCTATGAGGTACGGGTGCGCGTGGCGTTCGCGACGATCGCCGGCGCGTGGTCGGAGTCGATCACGGCATCGACCACGCGTTCGACGGGACCCGCGGACCCGCCACGGTCGGACCGGCCCGCGATCTCCCAAACGGCGGCAGGGGCGAGCAGTATCACCGTAACGTGGACGGCGCCGGCAACCGGCGAATCGATCACCGGTTACGAGCTGCAATGGCGGCTCTACTTCCTGTCGAAGTGGACCCCGGTCACCGGCATCGCGAGCACCGCGACCAGCTACACGATCACCGGCCTGCAGGCGGGGGTCCTCTATGACGTACGGGTCCGGGCCCTGCACGGCAGCGACGCGGGCCGCTGGTCCGCGGCCCTGAGGTGCGCGACCAGGAGGGATGACTCAGGTCCGCCATTCGTGAGCTTCTTTGTCAACGACGCCGGTGACGCCCGAACGTCGGAAGCCCATAGATACAGCGTACCGGTGGTGGTCTTCTACGCTTCGCCCGAATACTTCCCCATGACGATCGGGTATCGGCTGGGTGAGACCGGAGACATGCTGCAGTCAGCCGGCGTGCACACCGCGACAATTGCGGAAGACAGTTGGCCCGTGGTCATCATCCGTGTCCGCCTCGTCGACGACAGTGTCGACGAGCCCGACAGTACGGTAACCGCCACGATCCTTTCGGGCACAGGGTACCGGGTCGGCACGCTCTCTTCGCTCTCGTTCACGGCTACGGACGACGATTGATCCTCCCGGGACGTGCGCCTTGCCCGATCAGCAGCGGACGACCGGAGGCTGGCGGCCGTCCCGGGCCGCCCCCATGGGCGATTGCGTTCATGCGCCACCCGAGGTCGTCGCGTGGCACGATCATGCTCTGCGCGCGTACGCGAAGACCTGCGTGTCGTAGCACTCGCGAAACCCGCGGCGGACCAGGTTGGCGAGCGACGGCCGCAGGATGCTCAAGGTCTCCGCCGTCACGATCCGGCAGCCGCGGGCGTGCGCGGCGTGGACTCGGGCCGTGATCAGGGCGTTCTGTGCCCCGCGCGCGCGGTCCGGCCGGCGCGTCGCCGCCAGGAACAGGTACCCGGTCGCGCCGGCGACACAGAGGCCGGCCGCGGCGACGGGACGGTTGCCGTCGAAGGCCAGGTAGTGCACGCAGTCGTCGCGGCCGATCGTTCCCAGGTAGGCACCCGCAAAGTCGCCGTAGAGCTCGGTCAGGAACGCCGCGTGGGCGCGCAGCTCCGCTGCGGGCAGAGCGCGTACCCGCAGCGCCGTCCGATGCGGAGCTGCCGCTTCGGCGGAACGCACCAGCGTGATGTACCGCGGACCGTCGAACGGCCGCAAGCCCAGCTCCGTCAGCCACGTCCGGATCTCGCCGGCCTGCGGGCACGGACTCAGCCAGAAGAACCAGCGCCTCACGCCGGCCGCGGCGAATCGCTCGATGATTGCCGCTACCTCCCCGCGGCTCGCCGGCCGGGTCACGCCCACGAACTCGGCCCGGTTGCGGTTGGTCGAGGGATACTCCGTGACCGACGCCCGATCGATCGTCAGGAAGCCGCCGCCAATCTCCGCGAACTCCGCTCCCTGGACACCCGCGGCAAGGGCGTGTCGAGGAACGTGGAGATGGCGCGCCACCTCGGCAGCGGTCATCCGATCCTGCCCATTCGGTTCCCGAGAGACCCGGTGATTGACACCAAAGCATCACTCCTCATATGAAATGATGCCATGCGTACGACCATCACGATCGATGATGATGTAGCCGTGGAGCTCGCCCGGATACGCAGCCAACGCGGCGAGAGCTTCAAGAGAGTCGTCAACGACACGCTCCGCGCCGGCCTCGCGCACGCGACCGCGCCCGGCCGGCCCTGCCGCCCGTACCGGACCCGGCCGGTGTCGCTTGGACGCTGCAAGCTCGACAGCATCGATGACGTCGCGCGGGTGCTGGCGATCGCCGAGGGAGAAGCCCATCCGTGATACTGGTCGATGCCAACCTGCTGCTGTACGCGCAGGTGGAAACCTTCGAGCAGCACGCGGCGGCTCGCCGGTGGCTTGACGATCGGCTCAACGGCGTGGAGCGGGTCGGCCTTCCCTGGCCGTCGTTGCTGGCGTTCGTGCGTATCGTGTCCAATCCGCGGATATTCGAGTCTCCTCTGGCCGTCAGCGAGGCGTGGAGCCACGTCGGCCGTTGGCTGGACTGCGAACCTGCCTGGATCCCGGCTCCCACGGACCGCCATCGGGAGGTCCTGGGGCGGCTGTTGAGAGCCCATGCGATGCCGGCGGAGATGATACCGGATGCCCATCTGGCCGCGCTGGCACTGGAGCACGGCCTGGTGGTGTGCTCCAGCGACCCGGGGTTCGGCCGCTTCCCGGAGGTGCGCTGGGAGAATCCCCTCGCCTGACACGGACCTGACATCGGCGTTCCGATAGGTGCCAATCCCCCGCGGCGCCGACCGGGGTCGGTCGGGCACGCCACGTCGCGGCCGCCCGGTGCATAATGCCGGCCGATGCCCGCCAGAGTCGCGCGATCCCTGCAGCGCCGACGCCCCGCGACGGCGCTGCTGCTGGCAGCGGCGCTGACCGGCGGGTGCTTCCTGCTGCCCCGGGAGGAGGCGATCCTGCCGCCACCGCTGATCAGGCCGCCGGAGATCAGCTACCGCACCGAGACGGTGGCGCTGGACACCATCGAGCGCCGCGTCGTGGTCGGTGGCGCGATCGTCTATCCCACGCAGATCGCGCTGCAGTTCGGGGAGCGCTCCGGCCGGCTGAAGGAGGTGCTGGTGCGGCTGGGCGACGACGTCACGGCCGGTCAGGTGCTGGCGACGCTGGACACCGACACGCTGCGCCTCGACGTCGAGCGCCAGCGCATCCGGCTGCGCCGCGCGGAGCTCGGCCTGGAACGCGCCGCGGCGCTTGGCTCCGACCGTTTCCAGCAGGAGATGTACAAACTGGACATACAGTTGGAGCGTCTTGCGCTTGAGCAGCTTGAGACCGAGCTTGCGAAATCGACGCTGCGCTCGCCGATCGACGGCGAGGTGGTGTTCGTCACCCGGGTCTTTCCGGGCGAGCCGATCGGCGCCCGCCAGACGGTCGTGCAGGTCGCCGACCCGCGCGACCTGCTGTTCGCCTATCGCGGGCAACGCGACGACGAATTTTCGCTCGGCCGGGAGGTCACCATCAACCTGCGCGGCGACACCTTTCCCGGCGTGGTCGTCATGACCCCGCGCAACGCGCCGCTGGATGCGCCGGAGGAGATCCGCGACGTGGTGCTGGTCCGCGTGGACGCCCCTCCGGAGGCGCTCACGCGCGGCCAGACCGGCACCGCGTCGATGGTGACCGACCGGCGGGAGAACGTGATCGTGCTTCCGTCGGATGCCGTGCAGACTTACGTCAACCGCCGGTTCGTGTTCGTGCTGGAGGACGATCTGCGCGTCGAACGGACCGTGGAGATCGGGCTGTCCACGTCGACCCAGGTGGAGATCGTCGAAGGCCTTTCGGTCGGCGAGACGGTGGTGCTCCGCTGAGCGCACCGCTGATCGCGCGGCGCATCCGCGGCCGCGGCTGGCTGGCGATCGCGCTGGCGGCGGCGGCCACGCTCAGCGTGGCGCTGCTCGCATCCACGCCCATGTACGCCGACGGGGTGCTGCAGCGGCTCCTCACGCGCGATCTGGAACGCCACCAGGTGCGCACCGGACGCTACCCCGGCACCGCCGTCCTGGAAGTCGACCTGTACGCGCTGCGCCGGCGCGCCGCGCGTGCGCCGTACGTCTACGAGATGGACAGGGAGCTCACCGAGCGCCTGGTGCCGTCGCTGCGCGTGCCCACCATCGCCGAGATGCGCCAACTGCGCATGGACTACCTGTACGACAATCGCCCGTCGGAGAGCGGCACCACCAAGGTATTCGCCCGCGTCGAGGCGATCGAGGACCTGGGCCAACACGTCGAGATCACCCACGGCAGGATGTTCGAGCCGGCCGCCGGCGCACCCGCCGGTGACGGCACCGACGTCTACGAGGCGGTCGTGACCGCGGAGGCCGTCCGGGAGCTGGAGCTGCAGCTCGGACGTACCTATCAGCTCCACGATCTGCTCGGTCACGTGCCCAGGCTCAAGATCAAGGTCGTCGGCGTGTTCACCAAGAGCGATCCGCGGGACCCGTTCTGGTTCGGGCGCTTCTCGCGGCTGTCCACCAGCTACCTGGTCGACTTCTCCACCTTCGAACGCCACTTCCTGGAGACCGAGGCGCGCAACATGACGCGCGCCTACTGGCACTACGCCATCGACTACCACCAGTTGACGATCCGCGACGTGCCCCACGTGATGCGCCGCTACCAGGACTACGTGCGCCTGGCAGCGCCCGCCGGCGTGAGCTTCAGCTTCGCCATCGCGCCGCTGCTGGAGTCGTACCTGTTGCGCGCAGCCATCCTGGAGCGCACCCTGTCGTTCCTGCAGATCCCGTCGGCGCTGCTGCTGCTGCTGTTCGTGGCGATGCTGTCGCGGCTGGTCATCGACGGCGACCGCAACGAGATCGCCGTGCTCAAGAGCCGCGGCGCCGCCGGCCGCCAGATCCTGTCCGCGTACCTGATCGAGGCGCTGCTGCTCGGCGCGGTCGGACTGGTGCTCGGCCTTCCGCTGGCGGTCTTCATCGTGCGGGTGATCGGCGCCTCGAACGGCTTCCTGGACTTCGTGGCCCGGCCGGCGCTGCCGCTGCTGCTGAGCTGGCGCATGCTGGGCTTCGCCCTGCTGGGCGTGGCGATTTTCGTCGGCTCGCTGGTGGTGCCGCTGGTGCGCACAACCGGCGTCTCGATCGTCGGCCTGAAGAGCCGCCACGCACGCGCGCCGCGCTCGCTGCCATGGCAGCGCTACCTGCTCGATTTCGTGCTGCTCGGCGTCGCCGGCTACGCCTTCGTATCGTTCCGCCAGCGCCGCACCATCCAGGAGCTGATTCCGGCCGAGTCGGCGCCGCTCGACCCGCTGCTGTTCCTGGCGTCGACCGCCTTCATTCTGGGCGCCGGCCTGCTGACCCTGCGCCTCTTTCCCGTCGTCGTGCGGCTGGTGTTCCGTCTTGGGCGGCGCCTGTGGTCGCCGGCGGTGTACGCCGGCCTGGTGCAGGTGAGCCGCTCGCGCGGCCGCGAGTACTTCGCGATGATCTTCCTGATCCTGACCCTTGGCGTGGGACTGGCCTCCAGCACCACCGCCCGCACGATCAACCGCAGCGCGGAAGACGACATCTCCTACCAGGTCGGAGCCGACATCGCGCTGTTGCCGGAGTTCCAGAGCGACGCGCCCCCGGAGAACGTGGACCTGCTCGATCCGCTGGCGGCCCCGGCAGCGCCCAGCGGCGCCGCACCGGCGGTCCAGTACCGGGCGCCGCCGCTCGGGCCGTTCCGGGCGCTGCCGGGCGTGGAGCGCCTCACCACCGTGTTCCGCGCCCCTTCCGCCAGCATGGTGATCCCGGGCAGCAATCGCGTCGCGCTGCAGGTGATGGCCGTGGTCCCGCACGAGTTCGGGCGCACCACCTGGTTCCGCGACGACCTGCTGCCGGCCCACATCAACCACCACCTGAACCTCATCGCCGACCACCCGACCGGCATCCTGCTGTCGGCCGACGTCCGCGATCGGGGCGTGCGGCTCGGCGACCTGGTGCGGCTCACCTGGAAACGGCAACTGCCGATCCAAGCGGTGGTGCTCGGCTTCGTCGACTACTGGCCTTCGTTCGACCCGAACGCCGCCGGCCGGGGCCGCACGCGGACGTTCGCCGTGGCCAACTTCGACTACGTGTTCGCGAAGATGGCCACCGAGCCGTACGAGCTGTGGATGGACCTGGAGCGGGGCGCGCAGAGCGGCCCGCTCTACGCCGCCGTGGAGGAGCAGGAACTGCGCGTCCTGGAGATCCGGGACACCTCCCAGCTCACCATCGAGGCCAAGAACGACCCGCTCCTGCAGGGCACCAACGGCGTGCTCACCTTCGGCTTCCTCACCGCCGTGCTGGTAAGCGTGACCGGCTACGTGCTGTTCCTGGTGTTCGCGCTGCGCGAGCGCACCCTGCAGTTCGGCCTGCTGCGCGCCCTGGGCGTGCACCGGCGGCAGGTGGTCGGCATGCTGGTGCTGGAACAGCTTCTCACGGGCGGTTTCGCGATCGTGGCCGGGCTGGCGATCGGTCAGATCGCGGCGCTGCTGTACGTGCCGCTGCTGCAGCTTGCCGGCCCCGCCGCCGAGCAGATCCTCCCCTTCCGCGTGGTCGCCCTGCGCAGCGACTACCTGCGCTTCTACGTCCTGGCGCTCGTCATCCTGGTCGCCGGCGCGGTGCTGTTCCAATCCCTGGTGCGGCGGCTGCGCGTGCACGAGGCGCTCAAGCTGGGCGAGGAGTAACGCCCGTACTCCCCCGCCGAGTCCGGGTTTCCGATCGTACTACCGCCATCGTTAGACGTTGATCAGCGTCCGAAGCTATGCACGGGAAGCCAATTCGCCGATTTGACGGCCGCCAGCGGCAACGCTACAGTCTTGCTTCATGCGGCGCCAACCGTACAGTCGCCACCCTTGGGCGTGCTCCACTCGCCGCCCTTCCCGCCACCACCTCGGGAACGGGTGCCGCGACGGCCGCCGGCGCGCTCGCCATGATTTCCTGTAACCGGTAGGCACGTGTCTCTGTCCGCCGAGCGCACCGCAAGCCAGCCGCGGACCCGCGACCTCCTGCGCCACGAGCGCCTGATGCGGGCCAAGCGCATGTGGATGCTCTACCTGTTCTTCCTGGTTCCGGCGGTGTTGCTGTTTATTTTCCGCTACATCCCGATCTACGGCGTCGTGATCGCGTTCCAGGACTTCCGCATCGGGCGCGGCATCATGGGTAGCCCGTTCAACGGCTTCGCGCACTTCAAGAATTTCTTCGAGGGCCCGTTCTTCTTCCGGCTGATGCGCAACACGCTGTTGATCAGCTTCCTCAAGCTCGGCTTCGGCTTTCCCGCGCCGATTATCCTGGCGCTGCTGATCAACGAGTTGCGCAACATGAGCTTCAAGCGCGCCATCCAGTCGATCTCTTACCTCCCCCACTTCATGTCCTGGGTGGTGCTGGCCGGCATTCTGATCGAGGTGATCTCGCCGCAGCGCGGCATCCTCGGCTACCTCTACAACCTGTTCGGGGCCACGGCGCCCAACCTGCTGGCCGAACCGCAACTGTTCCGCGGCCTGCTTGTGGTCACCGAAATCTGGAAGGAGGTGGGCTGGGGTACGGTGATCTATCTGGCCGCCATGTCCGGTATCAATCCGGAGCTGTACGAGTCGGCGCAGATCGACGGGACCAACCGCTTGCAGAGCGCGTTGCACGTCACCATCCCTTCACTGGCCCAGGTAATCACGATCCTCTTCATCCTGCGCCTCGGCGACATCCTCGACGCCGGCTTCGACCAGATCTTCGTGCTCTACAACCCGCTGGTCTACGAAGTGGCGGACATCATCGACACCTACGTGTACCGGGTCGGCCTGCAGCAGCGGCAGCTCGACTTTTCCGCCGCCGTGGGGCTGTTCAAGAACGTGGTAGGCGTGATCCTGCTGCTTACCGCCAACGTAGTGATCAAGCGGTTTTCCGATCATGGCATCTGGTAACCTGACCGCCATCCACCGGCGTGCCTGGTTCCAGCGGCGGCGCAGTACCGGCGACGTGGTGTTCGGCGTGTGCAATGGGGCCTTTCTCATCATCTTCTGCCTCACCATCATCTACCCGTTCTGGACCACGCTGCTCACCTCGTTCGCCGACGAGCGTGACGTTACCTCCCTTGGGTTCAAGATCTGGATAGACTCTTGGAACGCCGCCGCCTACCGGTTCTCCTTCTCCGGCTACGGCTCGATAACCGCCGCGTACTTCAATTCCATCATGCGCGCCGGGGTGGCCACGGTGCTGACCATGATCGTGACCATGCTCGGTGCCTATCCGCTCTCCAAGCGCAACCTGCCGTGGCGCAACGTTCTGACCATCTACATCCTGATCACCATGTTCTTCTCGGGCGGCCTGATCCCCACCTACCTGCTGGTCCGTGGTATCGGCCTGCTGAACACGCGCTGGGCGCTGTTCCTGCCGTTCCTGGCGCAGGGCTTCTACATCATCATCGTGCGCAACTTCCTGATGACCGTCGACGAGGCGCTGGAGGAGTCGGCGTTCATCGACGGAGCCAACTACCTGCAGGTGCTGCTGCGCATCATCCTGCCGCTGTCCAAGCCGGTGCTGGCCACCGTCGCGCTGTGGACCGCGGTATGGCACTGGAACGAGTGGTTCTACGCCCTGATCTACACCTCCGGCGAGGAGAAGATCGTGCTGCAGTTGATCATCCGGCGCATGATTCAGGACATTTCGCTGGAAACCGTGGAGGCGATGAACGCATTCGGCGCGCTCGACGAGCGCCCGCTCCCGAGCGCCGCGGTGCGCGCGGCGGTGACCATCCTGACGATCGGACCGATCATCCTCATCTATCCGTTCATCCAGCGCCACTTCATTAAGGGTATCTTCTTTGGATCGTTGAAAGGCTAATGGACGAGCAACGCCGGCTGCGCCCTGCCGGCCGCGCTCCCGCATGCGGGCACGCCGCCGGGATGGAACTCGGCGGAAGGACAGGAAGGAGCTTTCTGTGAAGAGTACGACGAGTATGACGCTGCTGATGGCGGCAGCGCTGTTGGCCGCACCGGCGGCCTTGTTCGCCAGCGGCGAGGAGGAGGCATCGGCGGATGAGCCGATGAAGATCACCTGGATGAGCCGCTACGCCGACTCCTGGGCGTTCGAGGAGGTCGAAGCGCGCTTCAACGTGGATATCGAGTCCAACGGCATCTTCGAGAACGACCGCGAGAAGCGCGAACTGATGCTTGCCGCCGGCGAGCAGCCGGACGTCGGCCATTGGTGGTTGGTGCCGATCGACTCCTACAACGACGGAAGCTCGCGCGCTATTCCCAAGGAGTGGATCCGCGAGTACGCGCCGAACATCGCCAAGATGAACGACCTGTATCCGCTGACCTGGACCTTCGCCGAGAATCCGGACAACCGCGACGAGCTGCTGGCCATCAACGGCATCTCCGCGAACACCGATTCCAGCATCATGGCGATCATGTTCCGCACCGACTGGGCGGCCAACGTCGGCATGCCGGTACCCGGGTACGAGGAGAACAAGCGCGCCCTGGACAAGTGGGGCCGCGTGTTTCACTACGAGTGGGAGATGCCGCTGGAGTGGTACGAGGACCTGCTGCGCGGCTTCCGCGACGGCGATCCCGACGGCAACGGCCAGAACGATACCATCCCGTTCAGCGCCTACAACAACAAGGGCTGGCCGTTCCGGATCTTGTACGGGATGTTCGGCGTGTCCGACGGCGGCAACCGCCTGATCGACGGCGAGCTGGTCACGTGGGAGATCGATCCGGGCATG
The DNA here is from genome assembly GCA_963662775.1 of Spirochaetia bacterium. GTDB lineage: Bacteria > Spirochaetota > Spirochaetia > SZUA-6 > Bin103 > CATQHW01. Next base: position 4,397,409 of record OY759747.1, on the reverse strand, counting down.
CGCGACTTCCTGATCCTGATGAACAAGTGGTACGAGGAAGGGTTGATCGACCAGGAATTCGTTACCATCGACCGCACCAAGGCGTGGGAAAAGGTGGCCCAGGGCGTCGTCGGTTCAGCCGCGCACGCGGTGTACAACTACGCTGGCGCCGATTACGCGCTCGGCCGGCCGCCCAATTCGTTCGTGCGGGACGAGGAAATCGGCACCGGTGCCGAGGTGGTGATGATCCCGGGACCGGTCGGGCCCACCGGCATCCAGGGCGGACGCGCATACTCGGCGGTGTCCGCGGTGGGCAACTACAGCCTGTTCATCGGCTCGCAGGTGTCGGACGAGAAGCTCAAGAAGATCCTGGAGATCCTCAACTGGACGCACGGCACCGACGAGGGCTTCATCTACTTCCGCTACGGCAAGCCGGGCGCTCACTGCGACTGGGAGGGCGAGCCGTGGGATTCGGCATGCATCCTGCGCGACGCCGCCGATATCCCTGACGACATCTCCGAGCATGGCGCCATCGGCGCATACCCGGTGTATCTGACCGCGGACCGCACCAAGTTCTTCCTGCCGCGCGTGGTGGCTGACTTCTACCGCGACTGGGTGCTCGCCGATCCGGGCCAGCAGTACACGTTGCGCCCTCATCGCTGGGACATCCTCAACGAGACCGGTCTGGCGGACGTCCGGGCGCGCGTGGGCGCCACTCTGGAGACGCTGTTCAACGAGTTCTTCTTCAAGGCGATCACCGGCGACATCGATGCCGCCGCGGAGTGGGATGCCTACGTTGCCGATTGGCGCAAGGCCGGCGGCGACGACATCATCACTGAGTTGCAGAAGGCGCCGATCGTGTCGGAGTTCCGCCAGGGACGGCTGACGTACTGACCGGCCCGCCGGCGCGCCGGCGATTGACCGGGTGCGGGGCAGCTTGCGACATGCGCGGCCCCGCACGCCGCAAGCTGCCATGATGTGAGGTGAGTCTGCTGGTGGGCTGTTTCTTCTACAAGGGCATCACCGGCCAGATCGACGTCGACGCCGAGTGGGACGCCTACGTCCAGGCGTGGAGCGATGCCGGCGGCGCCGACATCGTCGCCGAGCTCGAGAAGGCCCCGATCGTCGACGAGTTCCGCCAGGGACGGTGGGTCTACTGAGACCCAGCCGGATCACGCTCCGGAGTCGTCCGGATCTATCAAGGGAGTGGCCGTCAGGCCGCTCCCTTTCCTTTGTGCGCCCGGCATGGGCTCTCGCCAGGAGGTGCGGCGTGCGCCGAGCATGCCAAGTCCTCTACCGACCCGGCAGGGGGAACGGTGAGTTGAAGGCAAGGGTGTCCGCCGCGAGGCGGGATCTGAAGGAAGCCGGAGACAAACCGCTGGCCCGACGAACAGGAACCGCATAGGAGGCAGCCGCGTTGGATGAGAGGGCAAAGAGACTCGAAGTCCAGTACCTGCACGGAGAACGCGGAAGTATATGCGGCGGGCATAAGCGGGAAGGTGGGAGCTCTTACCCGGGGAGGTCTGACGGCGGGTCGCCGGCGTGGCGACACGGGGCATCGAGAGGTGTGGTCGAGCCGTCAGAAGTCAGCAGAGGGCATAGTAGGCCGGCTCGACGCGGCCGAAGGCCCGAACACGGAGCGGGGTTGGCGCCTGAACCTCGATGACGAGAGAGACGCTGGATAGTATGGCTGAGATGCCCGAATCCGCCGCGGGAAGTAGCCGACGGAATCGGCGAGGTAGCGCGAGCGGTGCGTCAAACGTCACGGCGGGGAAGGGGAACGTCGACCCGAGCGAGCAGAGGATGCTCGAGGAGGTAGTCGAGCGGCAGAACATGCGGGCCGCCTACCAGCAGGTGAAGCGCAACGCTGGGGCACCGGGGATCGACGGCATGAGCGTCGAGGAACTGGGGCCGCACCTGCGGGAAGAGTGGCAACGGATCAAGGAAGCGCTGCTGGACGAGCGGTACGAGCCACAGCCGGTGAAGCGGGTGGAGATCCCGAAGCCGGGCGGCGGGATGCGCCAACTGGGCATTCCGACGGTGGTGGACCGGTTGATTCAGCAGGCGCTGCACCAGGTGATGAGCCGGGTGTTCGAGCCGGGGTTTTCGGAATCCAGCTATGGATTTCGCCCTGGGCGCAGCGCCCACGACGCGGTGCTGAAGGCGCGTGAGTACGTGGCCGGCGGCAAGCGGTGGGTGGTCGATATGGACCTGGAGAAGTTCTTCGACCGAGTGAATCACGACGTGCTGATGGCACGGGTGGCGCGAAGGGTGAAGGACAAGCGGGTGCTGAGGCTGGTGAGGCGATACCTGGAGGCCGGGGTCATGGACGCCGGTCTGGTGTCACCGACGACGGAAGGGACGCCGCAGGGCGGTCCGATGTCACCGTTGCTATCGAACATCCTGCTGGACGAGTTGGACAAGGAGCTGGAGCGGCGCGGTCACGCGTTCTGTCGGTATGCGGACGACGCCAACGTGTACGTGGGGTCGAAGCGAGCCGGGGAGCGGGTGATGCAGGCGCTGGAGCGGTTTGTGAGCAAGCGCCTGCGGCTAAGGGTGAACCGCGCCAAGAGCGCGGTGGATCGGCCCTGGAAGCGGAAGCTTCTGGGATACTCGATGACCGTGGAACGCACGCCGAGGCTGAAGGTGGCCCCTGAGTCGGAGAACCGATTGAGGCAGAAACTGAAGGCTGAGTTCAGGCGAGCGCGAGGACGAAACCTGACGGCGCAGATGCAGGAGCTACGGCCGCTGTTGATCGGCTGGTCCAACTACTACAAGCACGCGGAGGTCGCGGTGACGTTCGACCGATTGGACGAATGGATCCGGCGGCGATTCCGTTGCGCGCAATGGCGACAGTGGAAGCGCCCGCGCACGCGGGCGAAGAAACTGATGCAGGCCGGGCTGGCAAAAGGCCGGGCCTGGCAGACGGCCTCAAACGGCTATGGACCCTGGTGGAACGCGGGAGCGTCGCCCATGAACGCGGCGCTGACGATGCGCTACTTTGCCGAGCATGGACTGGTGAGCCTTCTCTCACGGCATCGCCGCTTTCGGATGGCTTCGTGAACCGCCGTATACGGAACCGTACGTACGGTGGTGTGGGAGGACGGCGGGGGTGACCCCGCCTCCTACCCGATCCGCTCACATCTGATGCTGTCTTGACAGCATACTCAGGCAGCATCATGATGCTCCTTTGATGAGAACCACCGTGACGCTCGATGACGATGCGGAGCAGATGATCCGCGAAGAGATGCGTCGCACCCAGCGCGGCTTCAAGGTGACCCTGAACGAAGCGGTCCGCAACGGCTTGCGGCGAGGCTCCGGGAATCCGGACTCATTCCGGGTCCGTGCTCGCCCCCTGGGGTTACGCACCGGAATCGACTCGGCCCGCATGCACGAGCGCGATCAGGACGCGGAGGAGGAGCGCTTCCTCCGCGTTACCAATCGAGCCTTGCTGTCGGAGCGGTGATCGTTCCCGACGTCAACCTCATCCTGTACGCCTACGATCAGGATGGTCCGTTCCACCGTGAGTCTTCGCAGTGGTGGTCGCGGTGTCTGAGTGGCTCGGAAGCGGTCGGCCTGGCGACGGTGGTGATCTTCGCGTTCGTTCGGTTGTCGACCAGTCCGCGCATCTACGCCGAGCCGCTGTCGTTGAGCGAGTGTGCGGGGATCGTCCGCAGTTGGCTGCAGGTGCCGTCCACGACGCTGCTGGAACATGATTCCGGCGACATCGACGTTGCGTTCGATCTGCTGGATTCGGCCGGGGCCGGCGGTAACCTGACGACCGACGCCCAGATCGGCGCGTTGGCGCTCAGATACCGGGCCACGGTCCATACCGCCGACACCGACTTCGCCCGCTTGCGCGACGTTCGCTGGCGGAACCCGCTCACAGGCCAGCACGGCCCGCGATAGCCGGACGCGCCAACCGGGCGCGGGCTGCCCTCTATGCCAGCACGATCCGGACGTCGGCCAGCAGCGCCGGCCCGGGTGCCGCGGCGTCCAGGGTCACCTCGATCCGGTTCGCGCCCGGGATGATAGCGCCCGGCTCGACGGCGGCCGTCGCCAGGTCCCCCTCGCCCGCCTGCAACGCAAGCGCCTGACCGTTTATCGCGGCGGCGACCTGCTCCGTGTCGGCATTCCAGATGCGCAGCTCGACCGCAGCCGAGCGCGGCCGTGGCTCCACGCGCGGGTCTTCACCCACGGTCAGGTACTCCGCCACCGGCCGTCCGGGAAAGAGCTGCCGCGGGTGCTGCGGCGTCAGGGTCGGCACGCTCAGGAAGCTCTCGTGCGGGAAGCCGTCGCCGGCCACCCGCGCCACGCCGCGAACGCTCACGAAGTAGCGCCGCTCGGCGCTCCGGATCGTCTCCATCTCGCCGAGCTGCCGCAGGATGGGGCTGGACGGGTTGAAGAAGTCGTACAGGTAGACGCCGTCGGCGCCCGCGCGCCAGACGTTGGCGGCACGTGCCCGGTAGGAGGAGTCGCCGCCGCGGGCCGTGCGGAAGGTGCCGGTCTTGACATCGGCGGTCCCCGGCTCCTTCACGCGTGACTCGTCCAGCGCCGGGTAGACCATGGCGCCGTAGCGGTGGCCGAGCTCGACGGAGGTCTCCCACGGGTTGAGCTGCAGGTAGCCGGCGGGGATCAGCAGGTCGAGCAGATCGTCGGCCAGCCACCGCTCCAGGTCGAGACCGATCGCCCGGCAGTACGCGACCGAGTCGGGCAGGCGCGTCGCCACCAGGATCGGCCGGCCGCGGCGCTGGCCCACCTCCTCGGTCATGCGGCGGATGCGTCGCACCAGTCCGGTCATCAGGTCGCGCTCCACGCCGCCGGCGGGAAAGCCGCGCGCCGGTTCGTGAAAGAAGACCGGGTGGCGGTAGAAATCGAGCTCGATCCCGTCCACGTCGTAGTTGAGGCAGACCTCCTCAACGAACCGGAAGGTCAGTTCGCGGATCTCGGGCTCGGCGAAGTCGACCGCCGACCACCCTCCGTACCGCGGGCGCGTCTCCGGGGTGGCCAGCAGGTACTCCGGATGGGCCTGCTTGAAGTCGTTGGCCGCGAACATCTCGGCCGAGTAGCCGCCACCCTGGCTGTCGTGCGTGTCGTTCATGCGCAGCGACCAGAAGAACTCCCTGCCCTGTCGGTGGATGAAGTCGTTCATCACGCGCAGCGGGTCGACGCCGGCTTCCGCCAGCGCCCCCATCATGTTGCGGTTGAACCACTCGCCTTCGACGGTGAAGAGCTGACCGACCTTGGTCAGGTGCGTGAACATCGTGAAGCCCGAGCACCACGTCGCATAGAACACGGTGTCGACCTGGGAGCCGGCCAGGGGGCCGGTGCGGTACTTGAGCAGCTCCTCCTCCGTCGGCTCCTGGATCAGGTAGACCGGCTCGTTGCCGTCGTTGTTGAGGATGATTCGGCGCCGCCGCCGCTTGAGAGCCTCGCGCTCCGCGCGGAATGCGGCACTCACGGCTCCTCCGCCGGTCACGGAGCCGCCGACGGCTTCAAGCCGGGCCACATGCCAAAGCCCGGCGGGTTGCCCGTGTCCCCGGCGCGCAGCTCGTCCGCGTTGGCGATGACCTTGCGGAATGCCATGGCGTAGCGCTCGATCACCTCCGGGCGGTCGTGCTTGAACCAGGGGACGTGGAAAGTGCGCACGTGGATGCCCTCCGCCACGGGCAGGTCGTCGGTCGCCTGGGCGTTGGTGGGCGCGCCGCGGCCGTACACGTCCACGTCGCGGAACAGCGGGTGCAGGTGCAGCGGCATGTTGATCCCGGCGCCGAGGCGCCCTACCCCCTCCGCTGCAAGGGAATCCAGGAAGCGCGTCAGGGAGAGTCCTCCCAGCTCCTCGGGCGCGTACAGGCCGTGCGGGTTGTACCAGCCGCCCATGGTGCTGCCGGTCGCCTCGTCGACCCGGTGCCCGCGGATCCCCGGGCAGTCGTCGAGCAGGTCCCAGAACCGGTTCATGGCCGACCTGATCTCGCGCTCGCGATCGTCGTAGTGGCGGAGCTGCCCGCGCCCGATCGCGGCGTTGAGCTGCTGCATCCGGTACTTGTAGCCGCCGAGGGCGATTCCGGAGGTACGGACCAGCTCCGGATCGGTGAGCTCGCGCTGGCCGCGCGAGTAGTGGCCCCAGGCGAGGGCGCGCTCGTAGATCGCGCGGTCGTCGGTGACCATCACGCCGCCCTCCCCGGCCGGCAGCGCCTTGCCGCTCATCACCGACATCGCGGCGACGGCGCCGAAGGTCCCGACCTTGCGGCCGCGGTAGAGCGCGCCGTGCGCGTGCGAGACGTCCTCCATGACGGCGATGCCGCGCGGCTCCGTGATGGCCAGCACCGCGTCCATGTCGGCGGGGTGGCCGCAATAGTGCACGACGACGACGACCTTGGTGCGCGGCGTCAGGCGTTGTTCCAGGTCGGCGGGATCGATGCACAGCGTGTCGGGGTCGATGTCGGCGAAGCGGACCGTGGCGCCGAGCGACAGCGCCGGCCCGCACGACGCCCAGTAGGTCGTGCTCTGGCAGACCACCTCGTCCCCGGCGCGCACGCCCAGGGCGTACAGCGCCGCCTGGATGGAGCCGGTGCCGGTGTTGTGCGCCAGCACGTAGTCGACGCCCTGCCACTCGGCGAACTCGGCCTCGAACTGGTTGGTGACGTCGAACCCGGACATCCGGCCGGAGTGCAGCACCTCCAGCACGGCCTGCTCGTCCTCTTCCGTGATGATCGGCCAGGAAAACAGATCGTCCGGCACCGTCTCCGCGTCGAGTGCAGGAGGACCGCCGAGCAGCGCCGGACGCTGCGCAACGACGGTATCGGTATCAGCGGCTGTAGTAGTGGGCATCGAGACCTCCGCGGCGATCGTATGACTGCGGCCGACGACGGGCAACCGGGCGGACCAACGGCTGCCCTATCGGCGCCGCTCGACGAACTGATGGACGGTCATGCCGATGTCGCGAGCGATGCGACGCAGCAGGACAGGCGACACATCTCGACCGCGGTGCACGGGTACGGTCGTCGCACGGCCGTCAGGATGGCGGAACTGCTTGTGTGAGCCGCGTTGGCGCGCCTCCGCGAACCCAAGATCCAAGAGGATCGCGACCACTTCGCGCGGCTTGAGTACGGGCGGCACGCGGCGATCAGGTTACGACGATGGTCCTGGTGCCGATGTACTCAGCCTCCATCTCGGGCTCGCCGTCGTCGAGCAGCATGGCGATCACTTCCTGGAGGTTCTCGGACAGCTCTTCGATCGTTGCCCCCTGGCTGTGTGCGCCCGGGAAGCCCGGGACATAGCCGACGTAGAAGCCCGTGTCGGGACAGCGCTCGACGACGGCGGTGTAGGTGTGAGCGGGATGACGCACGTCAGGCATCGAAACCTCCGCGGCGATCGTATGACTGCGGCCGACGACGGGCAACCGGTCATTGGCACCGGCTGGTCCCGGAGTCCGCCGTCCATCTCTCCAGGTGTGCAATGCTCTCGCACAGAAGTGACTCCGATGAAGTCGCCGGCCACGGGATCGCTGTTGAACGCTACTGCTGCGGCCCGGGGCGAACTCCCGGGAATATCCACTGAGTCAGAGTCGCGTCGGCCTCTGCGCACGGCGTGAGGAGCAGACCGCGGCGCAGATGGCTGGGGCCTCCGGTCCGTTGGCCCGCGCCGGGCTCGACCGCCAGGCAGTACGCCGTTTCGGCCGCACTTCCCTCTGCGGCTTCTGCGGCTCCGAGCCGAAGCTGCCCGTCGGCGGTGAGGATGAACCGCTGCAGCGGCACGTCCGCGCAGGCCTCGAGGTGCAGTACCGCCCCCGCGGTGGCGCCGACGGCCTGGACGCATCGGTCGTAGGCCGGCATGTACAGATGCCCGGCCGACGGATGGCCGACGGTGAACAGCTCGTCGTCCGCGCGCGGCTTGCAGGTGTGAGCCGTCAGCGCGACTTCCAGGTTGAGGTTCGCTCCGAAGCCCGGCACGTCCACGCAGTAGAATTGCGGCTCGTCCAGCGGGTCGACCAGTTGGATCAGCGTCGGGGACGGCGGCGGCTCGGGCTCTTCGGCGCCGCCTTGCGTGGTCTGCGACGTGCCGAGCACGGCCGTGAGCATCAGCACCGTGAGAACCGTTCGAGCGCGCGCACCGCGGATCACGGCTCGGATCGTGTCCTTCACCATACTCGGATGGTACAACGCGCCGATGCCGGCAGGCGGGCGTTCTTCACACCGGGAATACTGGAGGCCGCGTGCGCTCGTCAAATACACTTGACACCATCGCCTGACACGACCCATGTTTCCGTCCATGTATCTCAGCGTCCTCAAAGCGGTTATGGCCAGGAGAGAGCAGAGCCAGGCAGACATCGCGAGAGCAGCCGGGGTCAGCCGTCAGGCAGTGTCGCATTGGTTTGCGTCCGAGCGCGACTTTCAGAATGTCCACGTTGCCACGCTGCTGAGGCTGAGCGATTCGCTTGAAGTCGATCCCGCCGAGCTCCTGGAGCCGCTTCCCGGCGTGGACGATCCCGTGGCCGTGCGCCGGCTCGCTACCGAGTTCTGCTGGGACCGGGCCTACCCGGACATCTATCGGTTTCTGGCGGCGCTCGCGGATGGCGAACCGCGCGCAACGGCTCGTCTCATCGAGAGTCGAGGGATCTATGCCGCGGCGTCGGTGCTCGGCCAACGGATATGGGACGATTACGCCGGCCTCAGGCCTCGCCTGCCGCCGGTCAGGCGTGCGGAAGTCGACGCGGTATGGCGGATTCATCGAGATTTAACCGGCCCCGATCGGCACCAGAATACGTACAGGCAGGACACCTTCGGCGATGTCGTGCGACGGATACGCACGCTGTGACCCGACCGACGGCCGTCCCGGTGTAGACTGCGTTCCGTCATGGCAGGCGAACTTCGCATAGGCATCATCGGGCTGGACTCCAGCCACACGGTCGAGTTCACGCGGCGTTTTCAGGCTCCCGACTGCCCGCCGGAGCAGCGGGTCTCCGGCGCCACGGTGACGCGCTGCATGCGCTTCGAGACTCCATTTCAGGACCGGGCCGGCCTGGACGGCCGGCAGAAGCAACTCGAAGGCTGGGGTGTCGAGGTCACCGGGGACTTCGACACCGCGGTCGCCGGCGCGGACGCGGTACTGATCGAGATCAACGACCCGGGCCTGCACCTGGAGTACGTGCGGCATTGCGCCGGCCTCGGCGTGCCACTGTTTCTCGACAAGCCGCTGGCTGAGGACCTCTCCGCCGGGCTGGAGATCGCCCGCATCGCCGCCGAGCACGACCTGCGCCTGTGCTCGACCTCGTCCCTGCGCTTCGCGGCCGGGCTCCAGGACGCGTGCGCCGCGCTGACGGAGCCGCGGCACGTGACCACCTTCGGACCCATCAACCGCGCGGCCGCCGGCAGCTCGATCGTGTGGTACGGCGTGCACGCGGTGGAGATGCTGGTCCGCGCCATCGGCCGCGGCGCGAGCATGGTCTCGACCCACCGATGGGATGAAGACGCCGTCCTGGTCGTCGACTACGCGGACGGCCGCACCGGCGTGGTCGAGCTGTTCGTCGGCGGCGGCTACGGCGGCGTGTTGCGCAGCGGGGCGGACGTCGTGCCGTACACGGTGGACCATGCCGGGATCTACCCGGCCCTGCTCAACGAGCTGGTGCCGTTCCTGGCCGGTGGCGCCTCGCCGGTGCCGCTGGAAGACGCGGTGGAGGTGATCGCCATCCTGGACGCCGCGGAGCGCTCCTCGCAGGCCGGAGGTGCCGCCGCGATGCCGGTCCGGCCCACGCCGGAGGGCGCGGCCGCGCAGGGACCCCCGGCCTCGTAGGGGAGGAGGGCGTCATCGACTACCCACGCGTGTTCCGCGTCCGCCAGCGGTTCGACGCGCCACGGGTCGACGACGTCGAGGGCGCAGTCGAGCGGCAGCTCGCGGAGCTGTCTCTGGACGAGGTGATCCGGCCGGGACAGACCGTGGCGGTCGCCGCCGGCAGCCGCGGCATCGCCGACATCCCCACCATCCTCCGCACGATCGTGACCGTGCTCCGCCGGCTCGGCGCGCGGCCGTTCCTGGTGCCCGCCATGGGCAGCCACGGCGGCGGCACCGCCGAAGGCCAGCGGGCGATCCTCGAATCCTACGGCATCACCGAGCGGTTCTGCGGCTGTCCCATCCGCGCCACCATGGCCACCGTCGTCATCGGCGAATCGGCCGAGGGCTTTCCCATCCACCTCGACCAGCACGCGTACGCCGCCGACCACGTGGTGGTCTGCAACCGCATCAAGACCCACACGCAGTTCTCGGGCCGGGTGGAGAGCGGGCTGTCCAAGATGCTCCTGATCGGGCTGGGCAAGCACGCGGGCGCCCGCATCTATCACCGGGCGATACAGGACTACAGCTTCGACCGGATCCTGCGCAGCGTCGCCGACGTGGTCACCGCGCACTGCTCGGTCATCGGCGTCGGCATCGTCGAGAACGCCTACGGCCGGACGGCCCGCGTGGCCGCCGCCATGGGACGGCGCCTCGCGGATCTCGACGAGGAGCTGCTGGTCCAGTCGAAGCGGTGGGCAGCGAGACTGCCGTTCGACCGGGCGGACGTGCTGCTGATCGACGAGATCGGCAAGAACATCTCCGGCACCGGCTTCGACGTCAGCGTCGCCGGTCGCAAGTACCTCGATCACGAGCCGGCCCCGGACGAGTACCCGAAGGTGCGGATCGTCGCGCTGCGCGGCCTCACCGACCTGAGCGGCGGCAACGCCGAGGGCATGGGCCTGGCCGAGTTCTGCCGCACGCGGCTGCTCGAACAGGCGGACCTCCGCATCACGCGCATCAACGCCCTGACCAGCGGCCACTACACCGGCGCGATGCTGCCGATCGACTTCGAGACGGACGCAGAGCTGCTGCAGGTGGTGCTGACCGAGATCGGCCTGACCGAGCCGCCCGACGCCAGATTGATCTGGATCCACAACACCCTGGATCTGGGCGAGGTCGAGTGCGCCGCCGCCTACTGGGACGAGGCGCGCACCCGTGACGACCTGGAGGTGCTCACCGACCCGCGGCCCCTCCCCTTCGACGCTGCCGGCAACCTGCCCGACGACGTCGCCACGCTGTCGGCGGACACCAATCGCTGACCTCCTCGCTGTGTGCGTCTCTTCAAGCGCCGAATCCGCTGTGCATGGACCTCCGGCAATCGCGCTATCGACGAGAACTTCCGATTGTCGTTGTTGACTGTCTCGCGCCGGACTCCTATGCTCCCAATCGTCGAGAACCTTGGGTGTATCGGGATTCGGAATGAGCAGCGGTGACCCGTTCAGACTTATGGAGAAGTCAGTGTCAGACAGAACCGGTGAGATAATAAATCGGAATTTCGCCGATATATTCTCAGGCGAAATGCGTTATGTTATTCCCTTCTTCCAGCGCGGCTACGTTTGGGGATCGAGAAACTGGAATCAACTCAAGCAGGACATCGAAGAGCAGATTCTCGAGCCCGCAGCAAACGGGGACCTCGCCGACCAGGAACATTTCTTCGGCCCTGTCGTGGTTGCGGAGAAGCCCGGACATCATCCTCGCTTCAAGGTGTTCGACATCATCGACGGTCAACAAAGATTCACGACAGTATACCTCATGCTTGCCTATTTTCGACGACGCCTGGAAACACTGATGACGAAGGCACCCAAGGCGCGCGATCACCACGAGGATGTCGGCAGGTGGCTGATCAATCGAACCGATCACGGACCGACTCTCGACGATTACTGGCGCATCAAATTGTTCAGCGTGAAGGGCGACCGACTCGCCACATACTATTCCGTATTTGGGCACCAGAACCCAAGGACCACCGCCCTTCAGGACGATCTGTTTCTGTATCTGCCGAGCGGCAACATATCCGGTATGTTCGAACGCTGGATGGGGCGCAATTTTGGTGACTTAGGAGACGAGGATATATGGCATTGGGTCCGCGCACTAACCGAATGTCTCAAGGTCGTGTGGATACCGCTAGGCAACCGAGACGATCCACAGGCTATATTCGAAAGCTTGAACGACAAGGGAATACCCCTTACGGCCGCCGAGCTCATGTGCAACTACCTATTCAAGCCCCTCATTGCGACCGAGTGCGACTATGAATCGCTGCACCGAACCAAATGGCTGGACGTGCAGCGGATCGACCGGTCGTCACCGGTCGCCGAAGCATTCGACTTTGAGGAGTATCTGCGCCACCTGTTCTCGATAGGGCATAGCAAGATCGTCGGCAAGGGACGGCGGCTGTACGTATTCTTCAAGCAGCACAACAAGAACCTGGATGCTGACACGGCGAACCAGCACCTGGACAACATCGCTCGATCAGCGCCTCTGTATAGACGCATACTAGGCGAATCAACTGACGGCTTGAATCCTGTCGACGAGCTACTGAAGAAGATAGGAGAGACGAACATGACCTCCTGTCGTCCATTCCTGCTGGCAATCATGAAGAAAAAACGAGACCTCTCGATCACCGCGGACGAGGCACAGACCTTGTTTAGGGAGGTGTATGTCCTATTGGTCCGGCGGAAGGTCGCCGAGTTGCCCGTAACGCGATACGACTCGTTCTTTCCGTCACTCATCGAGAGAGTTGCGGACGCCGGCCGCCCTGCCGCGAGCACGGCCATCCTGCAAGAAACGATCAGGAAGGAGCAGCTATGGGTGGGAGACGCTGACTTCAAGGAAGCGTTTGTTAGACGACCCGTCTATCGCTCACGAGAAATCGGCTTCACGCGCCTGATTCTCGAAGAGATCGATCGTCATCTTGCCGAAGAACACGGCGGCGAGCTGCCGGACTACTCCACTCTCGACACCGTGGAGCACGTTGCACCGCAGAACATCGACAGCAGCGACGACTGGAAGATCGAGATGGATGAGGACGCGAACAGCGAAGACTATGCAAGAATTGTCAACACGGCAGGCAATCTTTGCTTGCGCAAGCGTGAAAGAAACTCGGAGATGGGACGACTGCCGTTTGCCAAGAAGAAGGACCTTCTCCGTCAGTCTCCCAGTCGGCTGGCGCTCGACATCGCCGATCGTGCCGGGCCTTGGAACTTCGGAGCTATCGAGACACGATCCGCTCAGTTAGCTGATATCGCGGCACGCATCTGGGCTTGGTCGACGGCTCATGTATGACTGGCCAGCCATCCTCGACCCCCGCTGTTCCATTAGGATTAGGATTGGGCCTGCTACGACAGTGTAGTTCGCCATGGATTCTCCGCGAGCGCGGGCAGCCGCCGCGCCGCACGTTGTCGACCGTCATCCGATTGGGCAGTGCCCTCGGGCTCGTTACCTCGATCCGGTCGCAGAGGGGATCGCCGGCTCCTCGGTCATCATGAAGCCGGATCGCGCAGATCAAGGGGCCGCGCTTGAGCTCGACGTTGCGGCCTTCCCCGCCTCGATACAGGCGCGGACCTGCGGCCACTCCATCACGTCACCTCAGGAGATCTCCAGGCCGCGCAGCACGGCGTCCAGAATCCGCTCTGCAGTGCCGGGCTCGAAGTGGGCAGAGCCGGTCTGCGCCTCGTAGCCGCCGGCGGCGAGATCGTGCCGGAACGGCAGGTAGCCCTCGTAGCCGTTGGCGTAGGAGATCACCATGGCGTCCGGGAAGCGCTCGGCCACGCGCAGCCCGAGCTCGGCCAGCACCTCGAAGGGCAGGGCCACCAGCGGCAGCTCGCCGATCCGCACCTGCTGGATGCGGACGGCGAACGAGCCCTCCGGCCACCGGCGCGCCGCGTAGGCCAGGTGCAGCGCTTCCCGGTAGGCGTCATGCACCGACTCGTCCTGTCCCCCGGGGGCGGCCCGGAGCCGGTCCGCGGCAGCTTGAAGCCGTGCCTCCGGGTCGCCGGTCAGGTCGTGGCGCACCCGTGCACGAAGCTCGTCCCAGGTCACCTCCAACCGCTCGGCGGCGACGGGGCGAAACGCCCGTTCGCCGAGCAGCACCGCGTGCGCGAGGGTCTCGCCGATCCAGCGCCGCGATTCGCCCAGGCGGCGCATCGGCACGACGTCGCCGGCAGCAGCCTGCGCGAAGAACACCGGGCAGCCGTACTCGTCAGCCAGGGCGCTTCTCAGGTAGTGCACGAAGTCGGACGAGACGAGCAGCGACGTGCTGTCACCGTGCCGGTCACCGGTGACCGTGTGGCACCCGAAGTGGACGAGAACCGCGCCCACGTCGCCGGAGTCCGTGGGGCGAAATCGCAGCGCCGTCAGGCGGTCGTCGGTGGGCGACAGCTCGCGAGCGGGAGCGGTGCCGTCCGGGTAGCGGAACGTGGTGGCCACCGAGCCGTCAGGCTGACGGATGCGGCGGTTGTAGTGGACCTGCGGGACGCGGGTGCGCAGCACCTCGACCGTGCCCGGCGCAAGGCGCCCCACCGCCTCCGCGCATGCCTCGACCACCCTGGTGGTCATCTCGCCCACGTAGGCGGCGTCCGCGTCGTTGATGCCGTTCCATCCCACGTGCGGGCGATGGATACGCTGCAGTCCCGCCGCCGGCGCGTAGTGGGTGTGCGAGCAGGCAAGCATGATGCGCTCCGGCGGCACGCCCGTCTGCTCGGCGATGCGACCCGCCAGCGCGCGAGCTCCGGCGTCATGGACGCCGATCAGGTCGAGGGTGACGATCAGCGCCGGCTCCCCGCCGGCGGCCTGGAGGGCGATGCAGCCGGCCAGGATCGGCTCGCTGACCCCGGTCGACGGCCCGTCGCGGTTGGCGTAGCCTCCCATCCAGACCGGCCGATCCGGCGTGATGTCCCGTGTTGCGCACCCGAACTCGAACATGGCGCCATGTTAACAGGTCGACGCGAGCGGAAGACCGCGGGATGATACCGCATGCGTAACGGCGATCTGCTGTCCACCGCCGGCAGCCAGTCGGCCACCAACGAGGGCGGCAACAAGATCGTCACCGTGGGCCGCCGGACGCACGTGACGTGGCAGGACGTGACCCCGGAGGGATACTTCAACCGCGCTCGCACCCTGGACCTCGACACGGGCGAGTGGTCTCCCACCTGCACCCTGGGCAGCGCCTGCGACGACCACGCCCGCGCGGTGATGGTCGCCGACGCCGGTGGGTTTCTGCACGTGGTCCTGAGCGGCCACAACACGGCCTGCACCTACCGGCGCTCCCGCGCGGCCAACGATGCATCGGCGTGGACGGATCCGGTGGAGATCGCCGACGGCACCTATCCCTGCCTGGTCTGCGGTCCCGACGGGAACCTCTACCTCGGCATGCGCAACGGCGCTCAGAACGGCTTGGAGCTGTATCGCAGGCCGCCCGACGGGCCGTGGCAGCATGTCGGCAAGGTCATCGACCGGCCGGCCGATTACACCGGGTACGCCTGTTTCGCCTGCGGCCTCGGCTTCGACGGCGACGGCGTGCTGCACCTGGTGTGCGACATCTACGAAGGCACCCACGACCAGCGCGGCATCCACCAGGCGATCGTCTACGTGCGGTCACCGGATGGCGGACGGAGCTGGCGCACGGGCCGGGGGGACTGCGCGCCGACTCCGGCTCGCCCGTGCGGCATGGACGTGCTCTGCCAGAGCACCGGCCTGCGGCACGAACCGATCCCTCCGCCGGTCATGACCGCGCAGGGCAACATCGCGCTGGACCCGGCGGGCACGCCCCACGTCCTCTACGTCTACCACCTGAACAGGGCCGGCGAGCTGATCCTGGCGTCGCCGGACGATTCGGGCATCTGGCGCCAGCGATCGATCGACGCTTCTCTTCGGTCGGCCTACCCCGAGCACCGCGCCATGTTCTGCCGCGGCACCTTCACCATCGACGCGGCGGGCGTCCATCGCGCGCTCGTCACCCTGGTGCCGGCCGGTCACTCGGGGTGGGACGCGCACCTGCCGACCCGGCCGGGACTGCGCGGCATCGCCGGCGGCAGGGTGCCGGGGCGCGACCCGCACGCCGACAACCCGGTGGTGTGGCTGATCTCGCGCGATCGCGGCGCCACCTTCACGGTCCGGGAAGCCTTTCCGGCCGCGGCGGAGGCGCGATCGCCCAAGTACGAGCTTCCGGTTTCGGGTGTTCCGTGGCCTGACGTTCCGTGGCCGGGAGGCCGCGGGATCCTCTACTTCGACCGCACCTCACGCCCGGTCGTCGGCGCTCGGGAGGATCCCGGCTTCCAGAACCGCGTCTACTTCCACCGGGGAACGGCCTGGTAGCAGGTTGACGGCTTGCGACCCCGGTCCTACCGTCGCCGGATGCCGCTCGAACTGATCGCCGACCGCCCCGGTCACGCCGTCCTGCGCGAATACGAGGATCCGCCGCTTGCCGCCGGAGAGGTGCGCGTTACCACGCAGTTCAGCGCCGTGAAGCACGGCACGGAGTTCCGCGACTTCCGTTTCGACTCCGCCGACGCGACCGACCGCTGGGACCCGGATCTCAGGCTGCACCGGCGCGGAGAGCCGGCGGCGCCCCGCTTCCCCAGGAAACTCGGCGAGGGACTCGTCGGCATCGTCACGGAGTTGGGCGACGCGGCCCGGACCGTGCAGGTAGGCGACCGGGTCTACGCGCACGGCAGCGTGGCCGATACGCACGTCATCCCCGTGGAGCACTTCTCCCTGCGGACCGTGCCGCCCTCGGTCTCCAACCAGAACCTGGTCTACGACGAGGCGGCGATGTACGCGCTGGGCGGCATCCGCGACGGCCAGGTGCGGCTGGGCGAGCGGGTGGCGGTCTTCGGCCTCGGCGCCATCGGCCAGATGGCGGTGCAGATGGCGAAGCTGTCGGGAGCGCGGTGGGTGGCCGCCAGCGACCCGATCGAGCGGCGGCGCGCCGCCGCGGCCCGCCACGGCGCCGACGTCGTGCTCGACCCCGCGAAGGCCGACGTCGGCCTTGCAATCAAGCAGATGACCGGCAACCTGGGGGTCGACGTGTCGATCGAGACCTCCAGCTCCCACGCCGCCCTGTACGACGCCCTCCGCTCGACGCGCTTCCAGGGACGGGTCGCATCGACCGCCTACTACACGGGACCGGCGCAGGGCCTGCTGCTGTCCGGCGAGTGGCACCGCAATCAGCTCACGATCATCTCCAGCCGAGCCGCGGCTCCGCCGCAGCCGCGCGAATACAGTTGGGACGAAAGGATCAAGCCCGAGGTGGTGGCGCTGCTGGAGGAAGGGAGGCTGCAGGCCGAGGATCTGGTCGATCCGATCGTGCCGATGGCGCGCGCCGCCGAAGCCTACCTGGAGCTGAACGAGCACCCGGAGCGCTCGATCAAGCTGGGGATCGACCACACCCTGAGCTCCGCATGAGACGGGTCACCGATACCGGCCAGCCGCTCATAGAACCGCGGCATCCGCTGGGGCCGCACGAGTTGCCGAGCACGCTCCGCTATCTGAACGACCGCTACTTCGACTTCGAGCGCGCGCTGCCCTGCCCCCGGACCGGCGATCCCGCGGCGTGGCGCTCCTGGCGGGGCCGCGTGCGCCGCGCCCTGCGCCGCACGCTGGCCCTGCCGCCGCTCGGCCCGGTGCCGCTCCCGCAGCCGCTCGTCCTGGAGACCGTCGAGTGCGACGGCTACCGGCGCCACAAGCTGGCGTACGAGACCCTGCCCGGCAACTGGGCGCACGCCTACCTGCTGGTCCCGAAGGATGAACCGGCCGCCCCACGGGCAGCGGTCCTGTGTCCGCATGGACACGTCAACGGCAACAGCCGCGCGGTGGCGGACCCGGAACAGGCGGCGGTCGCCAACGTCGGCGTCCCCTACGCGCACGAGTTCGCCGTCCGCGGCCTGGTCGCCCTGGCGCCGGAGCACGCCGGCATGGGGGAGCGCGGCGGCGGCCCCGAGCACGACCCGAAGAAGAGCCCAGGCGCCTGTCAGGCACTGTGGGTCCGGCTCAACCACATGGGCCTGGACCTGACCGGCCTGCGGGTGTTCGACCTGATGGCGGCTATCAATCTGCTGGCGGCGCGTCCCGACGTGGATCCGCGTCGCATCGGCTGCGCCGGCCTGTCGGGCGGCTGCTGGCTGTCGCAGGTGCTGACCGCGCTGGACCGCCGCGTGCGGGCGGTCGTGCTTTCGGGCTTCTTCACCACCTTCGTGCAGACCGTCTGGCACAGCCACTGCATCTGCCACCACCCCTTCGGCATCGGCCGCCTGTGTGACATGCCCGATATCTCCGCCCTGATCGCCCCGCGGCCGCAGTTCGTGGAGTCCGGCGATGCGGACGCGGGCTATCCGTATCAACCCGCCTTCGACATGGTCGCGGAGGCGTATACGCTGCTCGGTGCGCGCGACCGGCTGGGTCTCCACCGGTACGCCGGCGGGCACATGTTCCACGGCGGCGAGTCGATACCGTGGATGGTGCAGCACCTGAGTCGCTGAGGGCTGTGAGCGTATGAGTGAGGGTCGCACGTCCGCGACGCCGCGGACGATGATCGGCGCCTACGGGACGTGGGCGGCGGGATTGATGGGACCCGCGCCCCCGACGCACTCGTTTCGAACCGACCGGTGGACGGATGTCGACGAGTGGCGGGAAGCGGCCCGCGCGCGCCTTCTGGACCGGATCGCGCAGCCGGACTGCGGCGGCCCCCCGGACGCTGGGGTACGCCGGCAGTTCACCCACGACGGGCTGCACGTCGAGGCGCTGGAGTGGCAGCTACCCTATGGTCCTCCCACCCGCGCCGTGTTCCTGAAGCCCGCCGGCGCGGAGGGGCCCCTGCCGGCCGTGCTCGCCCTGCACGACCACGGCGGCAACCACTACTTCGGCCTGCGCAAGATCACCCGCACCTCCGACCGGCCCCATCCGGACATGGTTCGGCACCAGGAGCTGGCCTACGGCGGCGTGGGATGGGCCAACCGGATCGCCAAACGCGGCTACGCGGTGCTCGTCCACGACGCATTCTCCTTCGCCAGCCGGCGTGTCCTCGCAGCCGACCTCCCCGGATACGCCGTGCACTCGATGATGGGCAGGGTGCGCCGCATCGCGGACATCGATCCGTCGGAGTGGCACGGCATGGATACCTCCGCGTGGACGGTGTCGGACGAAGAGCCGGCAGAGGAGATCGAGGCGTACAACCGGTTCGCCGGCCCGCAGGAGAACCTCATGGCCAAGTCGCTGTTCTGCGCGGGAACGACATGGCCCGGCGTGTTCAGCGTCGAGGACCAGCGCGCGCTGGACTACCTGTGCGCGCGGGACGACGTCGACCCGAAGCGCGTCGGCTGCGGCGGCCTGTCGGGCGGCGGCCTGCGCACGGTGTTCCTGGCCGGCCTGGACGACCGGATCCGCTGCGCGGTGTGCGTCGGATTCATGACCACGTGGCGGGACTTCCTGCTCAACAAGTGCTTCGTGCACACCTGGATGGCCTACGTGCCGCTGCTCCCGCGCGAGCTGGACTTCCCCGACATCCTGTCGTTGCGCGCGCCGCTGCCGACCATGGTGCTCAGCACGCGCCAGGACGAGTTGTACACCCTGCCCGAGATGCGGGCTGCCGATGATATGCTGAGCGCCGTCTACCGCAAGGCGGGGGCACCTGAACGCTACCGCTGCTCCTTCCACGACGGTCCCCACACGTTCGATCTGCCCATGCAGGACGAGGCGTTCGCCTGGTTCGACCGCTGGCTGGCGGCATGAAGCGTCCGCGGTCAATCCGGCACACGCGCGGCCCACACCTCGAACCAGTCGTCTTCGCTCGAAGACTGAAACACCACCCAGCGGCTGTCCGGGGTGACGCTGGCGTTGGCTTCGAGCCGGTGGCCGAGCACCTTGGGCGAGCGCATCATCGATCGATACTTGCAGATCGGTGTGGTCGCGACCGTCTTGTCGGGCTCGCGCAGCAGGTCGGCGTCCAGCGCCTCGGGGTCCAGATGATAGCTTCGATACATCTGGTCGTAGTCCTGCCAGTACTTCTCGTCGTCCAGCACGCTCTCTGAGGGCAGGACGTACTTCCAGATGGTCTCAGCGCCGTTCGAGATCGGCGTCGGCGGCACGGTGCCGGACAGTACCGGCAGACCGGTCAGATAGAACGCCGACCAGCGCGGTTCCACTCCCTCATCCAGGCGCTCCTGCAGCAGCGCCTGGAGCTCGAGCGGAAAGTTGTTCACGTCGAAATCGTATCCCTCGCCGACGACGAACTGCTCGTTCGGAGCGACGTGGGCGTGAACGGAGAGACCGGTGTGCGGAGGGCATGCGAACCAGCGGTTCTCCCCGGTTTCAAGATCGATGCGCGACAGGCACTGCACGTGCGGCGAGGCGAGCTGCTTCGTGTAGATCCGCTTGCCGTCGAGCGCCCAGTGGTAATACCCCTGACCGTGCCAGCGGGCGCTTACGCCGTCGTCGCAGTGATCGAGCCACTCTCCGGTGTTCAGGTCGATGATGTGCGCCCCCGACAGGAACAGGTTCGGCAGAACCGGATGCGGGTTGCTGTGCTCGAGATTGAAGCGCCTTCCGTCGCCAAGGATGTTCTCATGGGCGACTGAGACCTGACCGGTCTCAAGGTCCACCCGCAACATCTCCTGGCGACCCGGGCCTTCGTTCTTGGAATCCTGGAACTGGTTCGGCGTCAGCGTCCCCATCAGCTCGTAGTTTTCCTTGCGCGGACAGTAGTAGTAGCGCTCGGTGGCGTCGAAGCTCGCGAAGTACGGAAAGCGGATCGGCTCCGACGGAACGATGCGTCGCCGATCGCCGGTGTCGATGTCCACCTGGATGATCGCCCACGCATCGGGGTCCGAGGGGTCCAGCACGTTCACCCGATGGGAGTAGCGGGCCGCCGCGAAGTGTACGCAGCAGCCGCCGTGGTGTTGAAAGTACGCGATCAACGACTCCGGCACCGCCGGGATGGGACCGAGGTCGCGGACCTCGCCGGTGATCATGTCGCGCGCCCACAGCGACCGGGTGCCCGCGGCGATCCCGTCCCGGATGTCCTCGAAGCCCATGAAGACGGCGTAGGAGCCGTCGAAGGTCATCAGGTTGTTGTAGAAGTAATTGTTGCGAAAGTGCATCTTCCGGTCGGGCGAAAGGCGGACCACCCGCGTGCCGGTGAGGGGGTCCTGCCAGCTCTTCTCCGCCCACTCGAAGGTGAGCTCCGGTGCGATGGGTACGTTCATAGTGCCACGAAGGGCGCGGCAAGTACCAGTGCGAAAAGGACTGACGTCGCTTTCCTGAGCATGAGTACCCCCTGGGTCCGTGCTGTCGCGTCAGGACCAACGGGACACGCTACGTCTCGCCCCATGCGTTGTCAAGGTGACTCCGTCGTGTTCCAATCCTGCAGCGCCGGAGGAATGGACATGACTGGTACCCTGGATTGGTCGGACGAACCGCATCGCTTCAGGATTCTCCACGAGGGACGCTTGCTGACGGCGTACAACAAGGGAAATCCTCAGTACGGAGACTTCTTCAAGGCGTACCCGAACATCGAGCCGGTCCACACCCTGTCGGGTTTGCCGGTCACCACCTCGGGAGCGGCCAACTTCAACCATCACAAGTCGATCTTCATGGGGCTGGGCCGGCTGAACGGGCACAATTTCTACCACGACTGCTATCCGCCGTTCGCGGTGTACCGGCCGTTCCCCTCCGGGGACATCGTCCAGATCGACGCGACGGTGCACGGCGATGGGGATGCCGTCGTCGTGGCGGCGCGCAACGAGTGGGTGCCGAAGGTGGACGTGCCGGAGCCGCTACGGGAGTTCTTCGCGCCGGCCGAAGGCACGGACGGGAGCGAGCCGGAGCGCGTGTGCACGGAGCACCGCACCGTGCGCTTCGCCCTGGCACGCGGCTGCTACACCATCGACGTCGACTCCGAGTTCGAGGCCACCGACGGCGAGCTCTATTTCGGACAGGACGGGCACAGCTACCTCGGCGTCCGCGTTGCCGATGCGATCGACGAGGAGGACGGCGGGCTGGTCACCGACTCCGCCGGCCGCTCGGGGTGCGACGCCATCAATGAACAGGTGGCCGACTGGGTCGACTACTCGGGCTCACTCGGCGAGCACGCGCTGGGCATCACGGTCATGAACCACCCGGCCAACCTCCCGACCCTGTTTCGGGCGCGCGCCTACGGGTTCTTCGGCCCGAGCCCGTTCTTCGCCGCCGATCACCGGTTGCCGGCGGGCGAGCGGCTCCTGTTCCGCTACCGGGTCGTCGTGCACGACGGCGCCGCCTCGGCGGTCGACCTGACGCGCCTGTTCGACGAGTTCCGGAGCGTTCCCCGGCTGTAAGGGACGCTAACTCACGCGCGCGGCCCAAACCTCGTACAGCCCCTGCTCGCTCACGGACTGGAACACCGCCCAACGGCTGTCGCGGGTGACGTGCACGTTGGTCTCGAAGCGGCCGGCCCGCATCTTCAGCCGCGGCATGCTGCGGAAGCGGCACACCGGGGTGGTTGTGACCACGTGATCGGGGTTTTCGGCGATCGCCTGGTGCGCCTCCGCCTCGGTCTGGAACTCCCGCACCTCCGGCCACAGGGTCCGCTCGGGCAGCTCGAACTTCCAGATGACCTCGGTGGCGGACGCGCTGTTGTGCAGCCCGTCCCACGGATGGGTCGAGGTGGGACTCGCGTCCTGCCCCAGGCTCTCGACGAGGCCGAGGTCGACGATGCTGAAGCTGCGCCCGTCGCCGGTCATGAACGACTCGTCGGGGGCCGGGGTCATGTGGATCGAATTGCCCACGTGCGGGCGGCCGATGTAGCGGGTCGCGCGCTCCCGCTCAAGGTCGTTCACGTAGATGGCGTGGCACGCGAACGGCCAGCCGTGCGAGTAGACCCGCGTGCCGTCGGCGCTCCAGTGCTCGTGGGTGCCGCGCGAGCGCAGCTTGCCCTGCAGATCGAGCCAGCGGCCGGTGGACAGGTCGACGATGCGCTGGCGCTGCATGTCGACCGGGCGCCGGTAGCGCTCGGTGAAGTAGTAGCCCTCCTGGCAGCACATGAAGAGCGTCGGATCGACCGGATTGGGGTTGGGATGGCCGACCCAGAATTCGTCCGTCTCGACGATCGTGTCGACGGCCCCGGTCTCCAGGTCGATCCGGTACATCAAGTTGGGGCCGGGCTCCGAACCCAGGATCGCCGTCCGCTCCAGCGGCGTCGTGCCGGCAGGCAGGTCGCGGTCCTTCAACGCCTCGTAGGCGAATACGTAGCGGTCGTCGGCCGTGCACTCGGCGAACGTGATGGCCGGCAGCGGGCGGTCGGGCTCGATGCGGGTCTTGGTGCCGTCGTCCAGGTCGACACGCACGATCTCCGACCGGTCCGCCGAGCGCTCCGCCACGTGCAGCAGGTGGGACTGCGGCGAGACCGCCCAGCCGGCCAAGCCGTCGCTGCCATCGTCGAAGACCCGGTACTCGTGGACCCGTTCGGCGTGGCCGCTCTGCAGGTCGATGGCCCAGAGGCACGACGGCCGGCGGCCCTCGGGGTCATCGCCGCGCAGCACCAGCATGGCGCCGTCGCGCGTGATCGCGGTGGACCGGAAGTAGCTGATGCGCACGTGCAGCCCCTCCTCCGGCGCGATGCGAACCACCTCGGTTCCGGTCCAGGGGTCATTCCAGCGATCGCTCGCCCAGTCGAAGGTCACCGACGACATGCCGACACGGTAGCAGGTTGACGGAAGGGCGGCCCGCTCCTACGGTCGCTTGCGATGAGGAACGCTGATACGCCCGAGGCGCGCTTCGCGGAGGACGGCTTCGTCCGCATCGAGCATTTCTGCTCGCCCGGCCAGGTGGCAGAGGTGCTGGCGGAAGTCGACCGCTACGTCGCCGAAGTGGTGCCGGCCATTCCCGACACCGACGCTTTCTACGAGGACAGGAGCCGGCCGGAGACGCTCAAGCAGCTCGTCCGCCTGGCCGACCACGACGGCTACTTCCACGACCTGCTGCACCGCGGCGCCATGCCGCAGATGGCGGCGCTGCTGCTCGGCGAGGACGCGCGGCCCATCAACCAGCAGATCTTCATCAAGCCGCCCGGCGGCCTGAGCAAGGCGACGCCCCCGCACCAGGACGGGTTCTACTTCCACCTGGAGCCCTGCTCGGCGCTGACCCTGTGGCTGGCGCTCGACGACGTGGACGAGGAGAACGGCTGCCTGCACTTCGTGCGCGGCTCGCACCTGCGCGGCGTGCGCGACCATCAGCGCACGAAGACCCTGGGCTTCTCGCAGGGAGTGCCGGACTTCGGCAGCGGCAGCGACCTGGCCGACGAGGTGGCCTGCCCCGCCGCGGCCGGCGACCTGGTCGCCCACCACGCGCTCACCATCCACCGCGCCGGCGCCAACCGCGCCGCCGACCGGCAGCGCCGCGCGGTCGGCATGATCTACTACGGCGTGAGCGCCCGCGAGCGCACCGAGGAGCACGAGGCCTACCAGCGCACGCTCGCCGACGACCTCCGCAAGGCCGGGAAGATCTGATGGAGGGCCGCCGCAGCGACGACCCGGTCACCGGAGGCACGGTCACCGGAGGTACGGTCACCGGAGGTACGGTCACCGGAGGTACGGTCACCTACGTGGAGATCGCGCCGGCGACTCCCGCCCATCCGCGCAACGACTCTGCATCGATCGTGCAGCTCGACGACGGCAGCCTGTTCATGGTCTGGATCGAGATGCATGCCAGCGAGCTCGGCGGCCACGACGAGGCGCCCTCCAGCATCGCCTCCATGCGCTCGACCGACGGCGGCCTCACCTGGGGCGAGCACCGCGTCGAGCAGTCGCCCGGCGGCGACGTGCACAGCGTCTACAACCCCAGCCTGATCGTCCTGCCGGACGGCGAGCTGCTGTTCTTCTATCTGCAGTACAACACCCTTGTGTGGAACGAGCCGCTGCAGGCATCGGGCTGCCTGCGGCGCTCCGCCGACGGCGGCCGCACGTGGGGCGGCGAGACCCGCATCTGGGACCACGAGGGCTACGGCTGCGCCAACCACACCTTCACGCGGCTGGCCGACGGGCGGCTGTTGAAGTCGATCGAGTACCTGCCGGTGTGGGGCTCCTACCCGGCGATGAGCTCCCGGTCGGGCTGCTTCGCCAGCGACGACGACGGCCACACTTGGCGTCCGCCGGCGAGCCTGGTCCAACTGCCGCTGCGCGGCACCATGGAGAACCACGTCGCCGAGACAGCGCAGGGTCACCTGCTCATGTGCATGCGCAACCAGCTCGGCTCCGTGTTCCTGAGCCGCTCGACGGACCAGGGCGAAACCTGGAGCCTGCCGCAGACCTCGGGGCTGTCCTGTTGCGAGTCGATGCCCAGCCTGACCCGCATCCCCACGACCGGCGACCTGCTGCTGATCTGGAACCACTCGGAGTTCGACCCCACCTACGACCACTCCGGCAAGCGCACGCCGCTGACCTGCGCGGTGTCCGGGGATGGCGGAACCACCTGGGGCACGCCCCGTGACCTGGAAGACGATCCCGCCATCGAGTTCACGAACGTCGCCTGCTCCTACACGCGCGAAGGAAAGGCGATCGTCACCTACCTGACCTCGCAGATGGAGAACCCGGACCACCCGGGCAGGCTCGGTCGGGCGGCCATGTCGCTCAAGGGCGCCATCTTCGACATCGAGTGGCTCTATGCCTGAAAGGAGCTCGAACCGTGACTGAGACCGGGACCGAAACCCACCCCGCCATCAACACCGACCCCGGCGACGGGTACCGCCGCAACGGCTACGCGGTCGTCCGCGGCATCTTCGACGCCGACCACGTCGCGCGGCTGCTGCCGATCTGCGAGCGGGTGCTCGCCCAGTGGCGGGAGCGCCCGGTGAGCGACAACCCGCCGGTCGGCCCGCTCGCCAACTACATGCGCCACCTGAACAACCCGGCCTACCACCGCGGCCGGCCGGAGGACTTGGCCGCCGTCCTGGACGCGGCGGCGGCGCCGGCGGTGCTGGACGCCGTCGACCAGGCGCTGGGGGAGCCCTCCGTGTTCACCAGCACCAGCATGTACTTCAACCCTGTCGGCGAGCCGCTCGACGGCTTCTGGCACAAGGACGGGATCGGACCCGAGGCCGACGACCCGCGCGACCAGGTCACCGGCAGCGGCCTGCAGGTGCAGGTCGCCCTGGTGCCGAGCGAGGATCTGCAGGTGGTTCCCGGCTCCCACGTGCGCGACTTCACCGACGCGGAGCGGCACATCTGCGTCGACGACGACGGCGCCAACCGGCGCTCCAACGACATGCCGGGAGCCGTCCGGCTCACGTGTGAGCCTGGGGACGCCGTGCTGTTCAACCAGATCGTCATCCACCGCGGCCGCTACCACCGCGAGCCGACGCGCCGCACCTTCATGATCAGCTTCCGCAAGCGGCGCGTGACCGAGGCCACGCTGGCCCGGCGCGGGCTGGACCAGTACAGCGACCAGCCCTGGTTCCTGGCCCCCGACTACCTGGACGGCACCGAGCCCGCGACGCGGCGCTACTTCTCCGAGTACACCGCGTTCTACGCCGCGCAGTGGCGCAGCAAGCTCGCCGAGATGCTCAAGTACCAGCACCTGATCCAGCACCTGCACGACACCGGCAGCCCCTACCCGTTCGCTCCACAAGAGTCGGCCGATCTGGCCGGGTAGCCCCTCCGGCGGAGCGTCGGGCAGTTGACGGCGCCACGGCGACGGCGATTCCGCTCGTCGCTCGAATATACGGTGCTGGCCGCACCGGCACTGATCTACCTGCTGCTCTTTCACTACCTGCCGATGGGCGGCGTCGTCATGGCGTTCAAGAACTACAAGTTCAACCGCGGCATCTTCGGCAGCCCGTGGGTCGGATTCAGGAACTTCGACTATCTGTTCACATCCCAGGACTTCACGCTGCTCATGCGCAACACGATCGGCTACAGCGTCGCGTTCGTGGTCACGACCACGGTGTTCGGCGTCCTTACGGCGGTGCTCCTCTACGAAGTCTCCAACCGGTCCGCGGTCAAGTACTACCAGACGACGATGTTCCTGCCGCGCTTCCTGTCCTGGGTCATCGTCGGCTTCTTCACGTGGCTGCTGCTCAACCCCGTGATCGGCGTCTTCAACAAGCTGCTCGCCGCCGTCGGCGTGGAGCCGGTGAGCTGGTACACGGAACGCCGCTACTGGCCGTCCATCCTGATCCTGGTGAACCTGTGGAAGTGGATCGGCGTCACCATGCTGTTCTACTACGCCGCGCTCACGGGCATCGACCGCGGCCTGTACGAAGCGGCCGACATGGACGGCGCCGGCCGCCTGCGCAAGATGACGGCCATCTCCCTGCCGCACCTGACCCCCCTGATCACCATCCTGGTCATCCTGTCGCTGGGCAATCTCATCAAGGGCGACTTCGGCCTGTTCTGGCAGATCCCGCGCCAGGTCGGCTACCTGTTTCCCGTGACCGACGTGATCGAGACGTACGTCTTTCGCGGAGTGGTCTCCGGCGACATGAACATCGCCGCTGCCGTGGGGCTGTTCCAATCGGCGGTCGGATTCCTTCTGATTGTCGCCGCCAACCTGGTCGTCAGGCGCATCGCCCCCGACAAGGCCCTGTTCTGAGCGGAGTGGCTTTGACCGATGCGCCAGCCGTTCCTGCACCTGCTGTTCATCTCGATGTCACTGCTGTTCGTGGTGCCCTTCCTGCTGATCGTGTCCGTGTCGCTCTCCAACGATCAGGACATCGCCGACTTCGGCTACCGGTTGATACCGGCCCGCATCGACCTGTCCGCCTACACCTGGGTGTTCCGCGATCTCTCCACGGTGCTGCGCGCCTACGGCGTCACCGCATTCCAGGCCGTGGCCGGAACGACGCTGGGCGTGCTGGCGATGGCCCTGGCCGGCTACGTCCTGTCCAGAACGGACTATGCCTGGCGCCGCGCCGTCGTCTTCATCGTGTTCTTCACCATGGTGTTCTCCGGCGGCCTGGTACCGACGTACATCATCGTCACGCGCTGGTACCAGTTGGGCAACACGCTCTGGGTCTATGTCTTCCCGGTGCTGGTCAACGCGTTCTTCGTCATCATCATGCGCACGTTCTTCGCGCAATTGCCGGAGGAGGTGTTCGAGTCAGCGCGCATCGACGGCGCCCGCGAGATCACGATCTGCCTCCGGGTCGCGCTGCCGTTGTCCACGCCCGCCCTGGCTGCCATCGGCTTCCTGTTCTTCCAGGGCAGGTGGGACGAGTGGTACAACACGCTGCTCTACATACGCGACAAGGACCTCTATACCCTCCAGTATCTGCTGCAGCGAATACTGCTGGAGTTCGACTACGTGCGCGAGATCGCCGCGCAGTCGCCGGAGATGGAGTTCTATCTTCAGACCGAAGAGATGCCGCTGGAATCCATGCGCTATGCGATGGCGATCGTGGCCGCCGGGCCCATCCTCCTGATATTCCCGTTCTTCCAGCGGTATTTCGTGCGAGGTTTGACCGTCGGGTCGTTGAAGGGGTAGCATTTCAGGCAAACTCGCACCCCACAGGAGGGTTCCATGAACCTGCGCAAGATGATCGCGCTCTTCGCCACTCTCATCGTGATGTCCGGCACCGCTTTCGCCGCCCCTGCCGGCGAAGCGGCCCAAGCCGAGGAGGTGACGCTCAATTGGCTGGGCATCGGGCCCGGCATTCAGCGGGACGCCGAGGAGGTATGGGCGCTCTGGAACGAGGAGCTGCAGGCCCATCTGCCCGGGGTGACGGTCGAGTTCGAGCTGCATCCGCCGTACGAGTACGCTGACCGGTTCAAGCTGGCGATGGCGGCAAACGAACAGATCGACGTCGCCAACCGCATGTGGATGATGAACTTCTTCCAGGAGATCGACCGTGGGGCACTGATGCCCCTGAACGACCTGCTGGACGAATACGGTCGGGGAGTCCTCGACACCGTTCCCCAGTTCGCGATCGACACCGTTACCTTCGACGGCAACATCTACAACATCCCGACAAGCTGGGCCGCCGACTGGAGACCGGGGTTCCGGTTCCACAAGGAGCTGGCGGACAAGACCGGCATGGAGGAGAAGAGCGCGCGCATCGCCGACTCCGAGCTCGCCACGCAGGAGGTCTACGATCTGCTGGAGACGTACCTGAAGCAGGCGCAGGATGATGGGGTGCTCGGCACCGGGATCAGCCCCACCCTGTTGAGCTGGGTATGGGGAAAGGGATACGAGGGCGTCGCGCGCGGCGTCTCGATCCGGCAGGACGGCAGCGACTTCGAGCTGGTCAACATCTACGAGACCGACAGCTTCCGCACCGTGATCGAAGTCGCGGCCGACTGGTTCGCCAAGGGTTACATCAGAAAGGACTACCTCGGCACCGACATCCAGGAGCTCCGCAAGGACGACGGCAAACCGCTGGGCGAGGGGGCGGTCGTGTGGGTGCACCTCTACGATCCCACCAAGTCCGAGGAAGAGACGGCCCGATACGGGATTCCCATCGTCGTGTACTCGGGAGCCAGGCAAGCGTTCGTCGGCCACAACCCCGGGCCGAACAACCTGGCGATCCCGACCACCGCGAAGCATCCGGAGCAGGCGATGCAGGTCATCAACCTGCTGTTCACCGAACCGGAGGTCTACTTCCGCCTGACCTACGGGATCGAGGACAAGCACTACAAGAACCGCACCGAGCACGACTTCGAGCCGATCGGCTACACCGGCATCCAGGGCTCGGAGGACAGTCCGTACGGGCTGTTTCCGTGGGCGGTCGGGAACTTCCAGGACCTCATCCTGTGGCCTCCCGGCACCGACGGCAAGGCGTGGAAGGAGCGCCAGTACGCCATCACGGCCGACGCCCGCACCTCGCCGCTGGTCGGCTTTCCCAAGGACGTGTCCGGGCTGACGACCGAGGTCGCTCAGATCCAGGCGGTGGAGAGGGAGATGGTGGACTCGCTCCTGTCCGGCGCACTGCCGGACTGGGAGGAAACGTACGAGACGTTCATCGAAAAGCTGCACGCCGCCGGCGTCGATCGAGTGCGCGAGGAATTGCAGAACCAGATCGACGCCTGGAGGGCTTCGTAGCGGTACGCGCGGAGCCCGAACAGAACCGCGCATGAAGCACGCGCCCAACGTCACTCCGTATGATCACGTGCGGAGTGAGCGGCGCGAGCCTCACTCGTTTCGCTACGACACTCCGGTCGGCACACTGACCCGAGCGCGGCAGCCGGACCGTCCCTGCCTGCTGGTGACCGCCGGCCTTCTCGGCGAGATTGCCGGGAAGTGCCGGCGACACCGATGGGCGGCCGAGAACCTGCGGTCCATGGAGCGGCTGGCGCAACGATGGCAGCCGCCGGAGCTGGCCCGCTTCAGGATCGAGCGCAAGGGCTTCACGTGGTACGGCCTGACCCGCAGGCAGACCATCGAAGAGCTCTGGCAGGCGGCGCTGGTCTCCAAGCTGACCGGCAGCCGCGAGTTGCGTGACAAGGTGCTGACGTATCTGCGTCGTATCGCCGATCCGGACAGGGGCTATCCGACGACCCGTTGGGCCACCGACTCGACCGCGTATGTGCATGAAGGGGACTTCTTCACGTTCTACCCCGCCGTCTACGACCTCATGTACGACGACCTGAGCCGGGACGATCACACAGCCATCGCCGGAACCCTGCGGTTGTACCTGCGCACCTGCGAGGCGTGGCACGACGGGGGAACCGGCAACTGGTCGGTGACCGCAAACACCGGCGCGATCCTGTCGAGCCTGGCGCTCCGAGACGTGGCGATGCTGGACCGCTTCATCAACATCCGCAGCGGTTTCGTCGACCAGCTCTCGAAGGGCGTCATGGGAGACGGCTGGTGGCTCGAAGGGGCATCGAACTACGGCTACCTCGTCGCCCGGTATTTCGGGTACGCCGCCGAGGCCTGTCACAACCTGGGCGTGGATCTCTTCCATCTGCGGGTCCCGTCCCGGCCCGGCCACCTGAGCCACGACGACTGGCCGAACGGGTGGATGGCGATGAATTTCGACGGTTGGGGACCGCCGGGAGGCCCGGATCGGGGGTTGAAGGACCTCCACGACGGCCCCATCTCGATGATGGATCAACACGGCTGCGTCGTCGCCAACAGCGACTCGCACAAGCTGGCCCCGGGCGACCTGTACGAGCTGGCCTACTACCGGTACCGCGATCCGGCGTACGCGTGGATCCTGGCGCGCACCGAGCGGATGGGGTGGCAGTCGCTGGTCTGGGGCGTGCCGGAGCTCCCCGAGGCGACCGATCCACGGGCAAGCTCGTCCCATGCCGACAACGTGGGCATCACCGCGCTGCGCTCGCGGACGCCGGACCGGGATGCGGCGGACCAGATCCAAGCGTACGTCAAGTGGGGGATCCATGGAGGCTGGCACGGCCACTTCGACCGGACCGCGCTGCTCGCCCTGTCACGCCACGGCACGGAGCTCTTCTCGCCTCTCGCGAGCTGGTTCGGATACGAGAGTCCGCTCTACAAGGCATGGGTGCAGCCGTCGATCAGCCACAACCTGGTGGTCGTGGACGGACTGCAGCAGGAACCGGTGCCTTCCGAGCAGCTCCTGTTCCACGCGGGTCAGGCGCTGCAGGCGTGTGTCGTGGAGACACGTGCCCGCTGGGCGCAGAAGAAGCCATGGGATGTGCGGAATCCCGGCGACCTCGATCCGCACAACCTGGAGAAGATGATCGACTACGGCGAGGCGGCGCCCGTGACCCAGCGCCGCCTCGCGGCGGTCACGGACGACTACGTCGTGATCGCCGACTGCCTGCGGGCACCGGTTGCCCACACCTACGACTGGCTCATGCATCCGATCGGGTTTCAGGGCGCGCGTGCGGCAGCGATACGGTCGGTCCGGCATACCGATCGTCTGCTCGATGATCCTGCCGGCAGCTACTACCACGTCACCGATTGCGATTGGTTCGAGGCATGCTCGCCGCTGGTGCATGAGTTTCGGCACGGATCGACCCGGCTCACCGTGCATTCGGTGTGGCCCACCAGCCTGAGCGGAGCGCTGGGGACCTTCCCGTTTCCCGCCGCGGACGTGTCCTATCGGATCGACGGCGACGGCCGCTACCTCGCCGACGGCGGCTTTGTGGCCAGCGCCTTCGACGTCCATGCGATCGACGTCGACGTCACGGGCGTGAGCGCCCTGCGGCTCACCATCTCCCTCGACATGAGGGCGGGGATCGCTCTGCGGGCTCATGCGTTCGGCGACCCGTGCTTCGTGACCGCCGACGGCGATACGGTTCACCTCGCCGACCTGCCCTGTACCATCGCCGGTAACGATGGACCGATGACGGGCTCCGAGGCGACTCGACCCACGCTCGGAGCGCATGACCGGCGGGTCGATCTGACGGCGGCCGGGCATCGCGTGGCCGTCACGGTCGACACGACATCGCTCGACTCGGCGAGGTTCGTCGCGAGCCTCGCCGTCGATGGGCAGACCCGGGACGTGACGGCCATGCGCAGGACGATGCTGCTGCGCCAGCACGGGACCGAAGCCCGCTTCCTGAACGTGCTGGAGCCGTTTCGCAACTCGTCCGCCATACGGCAGGTGCGGGCGTCGGGACCGGACCGCGTCGAGGTCTCGCTCGCTGACGGACGAATGCATAGTATTGAGATCACCGGCATGGAGACCGGCACGGATCCGAGGGTGTCGATTCGGGAACATCGAAACGGCGCCCTGGTCCGGGAGGAGACGACGGCATGAGCGAACCGATCCCGCCGGGAGTGAAGATCGCGGCGCAGATGAGCGCGGAGCCCACCGAGTCCGATTTCCGCTTCGTGCGGCAGATGGGCATCGAGTACGCCGTGGCGTGGACCGGTCCCGAGCATGCCGGCTACGACTACTACGCGAGCCGCCGCGAGCTGTTCGAGAGCCACGGCCTGACGATCTACGGCTTCGGCAACTCCGGGGTCCACAACCAGGACGCGATCGTCCTCAACCTCGCCGACCGCGACGCCAAGATCGCGGAGTACCAGCGCCACCTGCGGGCGCTCGGCAAGGCCGGCATCCCCTACACCACCTACGCCCACATGGCCAACGGCATCTGGACCAGCGGCCGCGAAGAGACGCGCGGCGGCGCCTCGGCGCGCGCCCTGGACATGGAGGACGCCCCGTGGGGCCGGTGGCAGGACCGGCGCTACCACCTGCCGCTCTCACACGGACGCGAGTACTCGGAACAGGAGATCTGGGACAACTTCACCCACTTCATCCGCGAGGTGGCGCCGGTCGCCGAGGACGCGGGCGTCCTGATCGGAATCCACCCCGACGATCCGCCGCTGCCGATGCTGGCCGGCGTGCCGCGCTGCATTTTCTCGAGCTTCGACGGCTACCAGCGCGCCATGGAGATCGCCGACAGCCCCAACGTCGGTATCTGTTTCTGCGTGGGCTGCTGGCTGGAGGGCGGCGACCTGATGGGCAAGGGGGCGATCGAGTCCATCCGCCACTTCGGCGCGCAGGGCAAGATACACAAGGTCCACTTCCGCAACGTGGACGCCCCGCTGCCGCACTTCGTGGAGACCTTCGTGGACGACGGCTACGCCGACATGTACCAGGTGATGAAGGAACTGCAGGCTGTGGGCTTCCGCGGGGTGCTGATTCCCGACCACATTCCGATCATGAGCGAGGACGGCCGCTCCGAAACCGCCTACACGATCGGCTACATGAAGGCATTGCTGGCGCGCGCCGAGGCGGAGGTCTCCTCGACGCCCTGAGTCGCGCGGGCTCCCGGACGGGTCCCGGCCTTCGCGCCGTGCGGATCCGGCCGAAGACGGTGAGGCCAAGAGCTAAAGAGAACGGATCTTCTCTCCGATATACCAGGTATACATGGCAAAAGAGCGAATACGTGTTGCAGACGAGGTGTGGGTGGCCACGGCGCTCCTGCACAAGCAGCATCCGGACCGCGATGACTTCACGGTCTCCGAGATCAGCCGGCGCGCGGCCGCGGAGGCGAACGGCGCGGGGCCGCTGCGCCCGGGCTTCGTGGTGCATGCCTCCCAGCACTGCGTCGCCAGCAAGGCGCCCAATCCTGGACGCTACCGGATGCTGATCGAAACCGAACGCGGACGCCGCCGGCTGTTTCGGCCGGGCGACCCCTACCACCCCGACCGCCGGGGCGGAAAGACCGTCCCTCGCACCGAAGAGCTCCCTTGGGGATACCGCGGTCTGGTCGAGTGGTACAACTCCGACTACGTGGGGACCGCCACCATCCCGATTCCGGTCGACCCGATCCTGTCCCTGCTCGACGTCGGCAAGTCGCTCCGCTCGACCGAAGCGGCCGACACGCTGGTGCGGCGTCTCCGGGAGTCGACCCGATGAGCCGCATCTTCTGGGACACGAACCTGTTCCTGTACCTGCTGCAGGGCTTCGGCGAGCCGTCCCGGCGGGCTGCGGACCTCCGCCGACGCATCCTGGAGCGGGGCGACGAGCTGCTCACCTCCGCCCTCACGCTCGGCGAGGTGCTCGTCCACCCCATCGAGCACAAAAACGAGCCCGTCCTCGCCGAGATCGAGCGTGCGGTCCCGGCCGGCGCCGTCGTGCTGCCCTTCGACGCGCGCGCGGCCAGGCGCTTCGCGGAGATCCGCGCCGCGTGGCAGATCTCCGCCTCCGACGCGGTGCAGCTCGCCTGCGCATCGGTGGCCAACTGCGACCTGTTCATCACCAACGACGACCGGCTGAAACATACGATCATCCCCGGGATACACTTCATCCAGTCGCTGCAGCGCACGGTGCTGTGAGCGTCGATCTGGACCGGGCCTGCGCGTGGTCCTTTGCCGGCGGCGAGTGGCGGGCCCGCGCCGACGGTCGGATGGCGCCTGTCGACGCTTTCGACGAAAACACGGAGTGCGGCATGCAGGCGTGCCGGTTCGCGTTCGCGACCGACACGTCGTACCGTGACTTCCGGGCCACCTTCCAGGCACGCCATGACACGGCGCACAGCGACGTCGGCCTGATCTTCCGCGCCCGCAACCGGCGCGACTTCACCCTCCTGCACTTCCCCTGCTGCGGCCAGGGCTACCGCGCACAGCACTACTGGACGGCGCTGTCACGCATGGACGCGAGCGGCTTCCTGCGCGTCGACCAGCTCGCCATGGTGAACCGGGTCGCCTCCAGCACGCGGATCTGGCACGACGTGGAGGTGGAGTTACGCGGCGGCGAGCTGCGCGCCCGCATCGACGGCCGCGGGGTGTTCGAGCACCGAGGCCTGCCGGACGCGGCCGGCTGCGTGGGGCTGTTCGTCTTCGGCCGCGCCAGCGTCCGCGCCGTCCGCATCGACGGCGGGCGGGCACCCGGCGCCGGGTGGGACGATTCGGTCGAGCAGCCGGCCAACTGGTTCCATCCGGTCGAAGACGCCGCGCAGGGCGTCTGGCAGAAGCCGCACGCCCTGCTGCGCGCGGGCAACGGCGAGCTGGTGCTCACCTACAACGCCAGCCGGCCGGGACTCGCGGGCACCACCAGCCACCTGATGACCCGCTCCGCGGACGACGGCAGGACCTGGAGCGAACCGCGGGTCACCGGCACGGTGGACGGCGATCCGTGGACGGTGCGCGGCACGCTGCACCGCTTCCCCGACGGCCGGGTACGCCAACTCTCCATGGACCGGGACGGCAGGTTCGCCCTGGCCGACGTGTCCGATGACATCCGCACCATCGGCGCGCCCCGTGCGCTCGATCTGGGTCCCGTGCCGGACGGCATGACCGGCCTGCACATGGGTCCTCAGGTGTTCGCCAACCTCGACGACGGCACCGTCGTCATGTTCCTGTACGGCGGCCACCAGTCCGGGCCCGGTCACGAGCTGATCCACACCTGGGGCGCCGTCCATTGCCGTGCCTACACCTGCCGCTCGACCGACAACGGCGCCACCTGGTCGCCCCTCGTCAACATCGACCACGCGGTCAACGGCAAGGGGGAGCCGGTCCCCGGCTCCCTTGACCTCACCGAGGTGTGCGGCGCGGAGACGGCCGACGGGACGATGGTCGCGCTGATTCGGCCGGTCTACTCGCCGTGGATGTGGGAGACGTGGTCCCATGACGGAGGGCTCACCTGGACTCCGTGCATGCGCGGCCCGTTTCCCGGCTACGCGACTCCCAACATGCTCCGGACCAGCTCCGGGGTCCTGCTGGTCGCCCACCGGCTGCCGATGATGACCGTGCACGCCAGCTTCGACGGCGGCACGAGCTGGCAGGGCTCGATCATCGACAGCTCGATCTGGGTCATGGGCTCGATGATCGAGGTGCGGCCCGACTTGGTGCTGTACGTGTACTACGACAGCTTCGAGTCCAGGATGCGCGCCCAGTACCTGAGGGTCGCGGACGGCACGCTGACGCCGGTGCGGCGCGACGCGATCGACTGACCGCCGCCTCCCGCAAGGGGAAGGAGTAGCAGATGGACGCGGACACGGGGACGCCTCTCCGCATCGCGGACGGATCGGGATGGACATTTCTGGGCGGCAGGTGGACGGAGGAGGACGGCGTGCTGTGTCCGCCCGACGGCACCGACGTCGAGTACCTGGCGGTTCGCGACGACGCCGTGTACGGCGACTTCGAGGCGACCTTCCGGTTTCGTCTGCGCGTCAGCAATCCGGTACGCTTCCTGTTCCGAGTGCAGGACAGCCGCCGCTTCTACGCCTTCGACGTACCGTTCGGCGGCCAGCAATTTCGCTCGCGAACGTGCTGGGCGGGCATGGTGGTCGCGGACGGCACGTCGCTGCAGCGCTATCTCAGCTTCGAGATGATGCCCGGCCTGTGCGCGGTCCTGGGCAGTTGGTACGAGGTCCGCGTGCGTGCAGACGGGAGCCGTCTGCAGGCATGGATCAACGACATCCCGGCCGCCGACGTCCACGACGACACCTACCGGCGCGGCCGGATCGGCCTTGGCTCCATCCAGACCCCCTATCCCGAAGCGGCCCGGTTCGACGCGCTGCGGATCGCGGGCACGCCGCACCCGCCGGACTCCTGGGACGGGCTGAAGCGGGCCGCCCCGCACTGGATCACCCCGTGCCGGGAGACGGATCCCGACACCTACCAGAGCTACGCCACCCTTCTGAAGAGTGGCCCGGGCAACGCGACACTCTACCTCACCTTCGGCAATCCCAACCTCGGCGAGACCCGCCGTGCGGTCCTGATCCGTACCGAGGACGGCGGCAGGACGTGGGGCGAGCCGGAGCCGGCTCCCCGCAACGGCGGATTCTCCGGCGCATTCGTCCGGCGCGACGGCACCTGGGTGAGCCTGCGCGTGGACCACGACGACGCCGCGGCGCCGCTGCGCGCCTATGAGTCGGTCGACGAGGGACGCACGTGGCAGGGACCGATAACGGCCGAGGTGACCGGCGGCTGGCCCGGTGAGTGGAAGGCCGGAGGGCCGTGGCCGCCGACGCGCATGCAGGACGGATCCCTGGTCCTGCCGATGATGGTGAGCCCTCCCGACGAGCCGGTCCTGCCGACTCAGTGCCAGTACGTGGCGGCCATGGCTCTGCGCAGCGAGGACGACGGCCGCACCT
Organism: Spirochaetia bacterium; assembly: GCA_963662775.1. GTDB lineage: Bacteria > Spirochaetota > Spirochaetia > SZUA-6 > Bin103 > CATQHW01. The sequence goes on along the minus strand of OY759747.1, from coordinate 4,360,165 downwards.
GGTCGCCGCCGGTGCTCTGCGACGCGGATGCGCGCCAGCAACACCTGCCGCCTGCGATGCTCCGCTACTCCGCGCGTTACTACGAGGTAGCCATGGACGAGGCCGCACCGGGCGTGCTGGTCGGGATCGGACGGCCGGACCGCGATCCGTACATGTGGCAGCTTCGCAGCCAGGACGGCGGGCGCACGTGGCAGCCGGCCGCCATCGGTCACTTTCCGGGGTTCTGCCCGTCGCTGACCGCGACGAGGTCCGGAGCCCTGGTCGCGACGACCCGGTACCCGCACTTCGCCGCGCACCTCAGCCGTGACGGCGGCCGGACGTGGTCCGCGCCGATCATCGTGGACTATGCGATCTGGGGGAACCAGCACGCGGTGGAGATCGAGCCCGACGTCGTGTTGGTGACCTACATGGGCCACATCATGCAGCACGGCCAGGCGGACAGCCGGATCGCGCGCCTGCGCGTCACCGGCGACGGACTCGTTCTCGATCACTGAGGCCGGGATCACCGGCGCAGGGCGAACGAAACAAAGGGCCGCCTGCTGCCGGAAGACAGCGGGCGGCCCGTGCGGTTGCGTCCGGACCCGGACCGGCGGCGCGATGCCGCCGGCTCGGCTCCCGGCGCTTCCTAGCTGGAGGCGGCCTTGTACAGCTCGATGAACTCCTCGGCTCCGAGGTCCCTGATCTCCTCCTGGAACGCCGCGAACTCGCTCAGCGGGCGCTTGCCGGTGATGAACAGGATCGACTGCTCCTGGGCGTAGGTGTCCAGCGCGGTCTTCAACTGTGCCTCGCGATCGGCCTGTTCGGCCGTGAAGTTCGTGATCGGCTCCGGCCGCTGCGGCGTCGACCCGTCCGCGACGTACTGGCGCGCCTCCACCTCGAACTGGGTGTAGTCCGGGTCGCTCTCGATCGTCATGTTCGCCTGCATGCGCGGGTTGTCGATGCCGACGATCGCGACGTTGGCCAGACTGGTGCGCACGCCGAACTTCTGCAGGAACCACTCATGGTCGGCCATCGTGCCCTCGGGGTTGTACGGCGTCTTGATCTCCGGCGTGAGCCACCGGTACTTGCCGTCGACGATGTCCCAGTACTCGCCGGGCGGTCCGAAGAAGACGCTGTAGCTGTTCTTCTCCACGGTCAGAAAGTCCATGAACGCCATGATCTCCGGGATGTGCTCGGACTGCGACGAGATGAGCTTGACGTAGCCGTAGTTGCCGTAGGGCATGGTGTTGCGTGAGCGCGCGCGAGGCCCACCTTCAACCAAGCTGGGTATGCGCAGCGCACTGAACGTCCACTCCTTGCCGGGACCGAAATCGGGGAGCTGAAACTGCGTGACCGGGCTGAACCAATTGCCCGATGCCGACCACCACCACGTGAAGAACGACTCGTGGCTGGCCAACGACTGGCTCCACTGATCGTAGCTCATCGTGAACGTGTCCGGGTGCAACAGTCCCTCTGCCCACAGGCGTGAGAAGTACTCCATGAAGTACTCGTACTCCGCATCCAGCGGGCCGTACTGCCAATCACGGTTGGTGTGGTTGAAGTAGATGCTCTCATCGGTATTGAAGTTGGCGCCGGCCATGAACAGCAGCACCGAGCGGTCGCCGGTCTGCCACGCGTTGACCGGATAGGAGTCCGGGAACTCCGCCTTCAGCGTCTTGAACGCTTCGTACAGGTCCTCCCAGGTGTCGCTGGGAAGGTCCATCTTCTCCCACAGATCCTCGCGGTATGCCAGCGAGAGGGAGAACGGAATCGGATCTGCGTTGTAGATGGAGAAGCCGTACTTCTTGCCGTCCTTGGTGACCATGTTTGCGAGCGGCTCCACCTCGTCCATCAGCTTCATGTAGCCCGGGATCAGGTGTGCGTAATCCAGGATGTTGACGAACAGACCCTGGTCGCCAAAGGCGTCGAGGTCCGCCTTGCTGAGATTGGCGGCGCCGGGGTTGAAGATGTCCGGCAGGTCGCCGGTGGCCAGCATCACCTGGTACTTCGCTTCGATCTCACCCGGCGAAATCTGGATATCGTTGATCTCGATATTGGTCTGTTCTTCCAGCCAGATGAAGCCGGGATGGCCGTCGTCGGCGAAGGCATAGTGGCCGATCGTGGTGTGCTCGGCCAGCGTGTAGTCGACGGTTATCTTTTCCGCAAGTGGCAGCGTGACCTGATCCGGGATGCCACCGGCCCCGCTGGCGTCCTCCTGGCCGGCACCCCAAGCTACTGACGCGGCCAGCAGCATGACGCCGAGCACGCCGAGCGTGCGCATGAATCTCTTCATCGTGATCGTCCTCCTGTAGGAAGCGCTCTGCGCTCCCGTTGACTGAAATGTCCAGCCAGTGTACCACAGCGGCATGGGAGTGTCGCGATGACGGGGACCCTCTGCATCGGGACGGAGCGGCTCCGTGCGCACTGACAACCCGGTCGCGACCGGCACCCCGATCCGCGGGCGGCTGGCCCAGATCCTGCACGACCTGCCGCGCCAGAAGAGCCTGTACCTGATGACCGCCATCGGCCTGGGGATGGTCGTGCTCTTTCAATACCTGCCGATCTACGGCATGCAGGTCGCGTTCAAGCGGTTCAACCCCGTGCAGGGGATCTGGGGAAGCCCCTGGATCGGCCTGGACAACTTCGAGGCGTTCCTGACCGGGCCGTACGCCGTGCGCCTGATCAGGAACACCATGTGGCTGGGGTTCCTGTCGATCGTCTGGGGGTTCTGGCCACCGATCGTGCTGGCGCTGCTGCTCAACGAGCTGCGCCTGCCCAGTTACAAGCGGGTGGTGCAGACCGTCAGCTACCTCCCGCACTTCATCGCCCTGGTGGTCATCATCGGCATGATGAAGGAGTTCTTCTCCTACGACGGACTGGTCAATCGCGTCGTGGGAAACTTGGGCGGCGGGCAGACCAACTTCTTCATGGAGCCGGGCTGGTTCCGGCCGCTGTACATCGGATCGGCGGTCTGGCAGGGAATCGGTTTCGGGTCGATCATCTACCTGGCGGTGCTGGCCGGCATCAATCCCGAGCTCTACGAAAACGCGACCTGCGAAGGGGCCAACCGCGGGCAGCTCGCCTGGCACATCACCCTGCCGGCGCTGCTGCCGACCATCATGATCCTGCTGATCTTCAACACCACCGGTATCGTCAACGTCGGCTTCGAGAAGGTATTCCTGATGCAGAACCCGGGTATCTACGAGACTTCCGACGTCATCCAGACCTACGTGTACCGCGTGGGACTGGCCGGCGGTCAGATCGGCTACGGCAGCGCCGTGGGACTGCTCAACTCCGCGGTTTCGCTCATCTTCATGGTCGCGGTGAACTACGTCAGCCGCCGGACCACGACCTACAGCCTCTGGTAGGCCAGGACGGAAGATGACGGGCAAGGCCAACTGGTTCGACGTCCTGAACGTGATCCTGCTGTTCGCGTTCACGCTGCTGATGCTGTTTCCCTTCTACCACGTGTTCGCGCTCTCCACGAGCAGCGGTCCGGGGTTGGCCAGCGGACACGCCAACTACATTCCGGTCGGCTTCAACCTCGATGCCTACCGCATGGTGGTGGAGCACCACGAACTGCTCATCTCCTACTACAACTCGGTGCGATACGCCGCGTTGGGCACCGTGATCTATCTGCTGGCCACCTCGCTGGTCGCCTACCCGCTTTCCATCCGCGGCTTCTGGCTGAACACCCCGGCCACCGTGCTGTACGTGCTCACGATGTTCGTCACGGGCGGTCTGATCCCCACCTATCTGCTGTACCGGGCGCTCGGACTGCTCGACACGATCTGGGTCATGGTGCTTCCCGGGGCGGTGACCGTGTTCGGCGTCATCGTGTTCCGGACCCAGTTCCGGAGCGTGAGCAGCGAGCTGCGCGAAGCTGCCTATATGGACGGAGCGGGCGACTTCCGGGTCCTGTTCCGGGTCGTCCTGCCGCTCTCGAAGCCGATCCTGGCCACCTTCGCGCTGTTCCGCATCGTGGCGATATGGAATGACTTCTTCACGCCGTTCGTCTTCATGAACGACGACCGGCTGCAGCCGCTGACCGTGCTCATGCGCCGCCTGCTGATCACGCTGGAGATCACGGACGTCAGCCGCGACCGCAGCCTGCAGGACCTGTTGCTGGAGGTGGAGCGCGATCCTGTGCCGATCCAGGCGTTCCGCGCCGCGTCGATCATCGTCATGGGGCTGCCGATCATGTGCATCTATCCCTTCATCCAGCGCTACTTCGTCAAGGGCATCATGATCGGCTCCCTCAAGCAGTGAGCAGCACGCGCTCACCCGATATACTGGGCAGTGGAGATGCGGTCCATGGGCGTCCAACCGGCGGACACGGTTGCCTTCCTGCGGCGGCGCGATGCCACCCGCCAGCGCGAGTTGGACGCGCGGTTCGATGCGGCGTGGGAGGACTTCGACCGCATCGTTGAGATGATCGTGCGCGAGTTCGCGCCGGCACGCATCTGGCAATGGGGTTCGCTGCTTCACCGCCGCCACTTCTCCCTGCGTTCCGACATCGACATCGGCGTGGAGGGGCTGGGACGTGCCGAGCGGCTGTTCGAGCTCCATGCGCGCGCCGAAGCGCTGACCTTGTTCCCGCTTCACATCGTAGAGTTGGAGCGCATCGAGCCGGAGTACGCGTGCCTGATCCGCACTACGGGCCGGCTGGTGCATGGCGTGCGCTGACCGCATCGCGGCGCTGGCCGCCGAGCTCGATGCCGCGCTGCCCGTGCTCGACCGCATCAACTCGTTCTACGATCGGTTCCAACACCAGCGAGCCGGCCCCCCGGACCGTGGAGGACGCGATCATCGTCAGCGACGTGATGGTGTCGTTCTACACCTGCCTGGAGACCGCGTTTCTGCGCATCAGTCAGTTCTTCGAGAACGCGCTCGATGACGCTCGCTGGCACGAGCAGCTTCTGCGGGCGATGACCTGGACCGTTCCCGAGGTGCGTGAGCGGGTCATCTCCGACGCGACCCTCGCCTCCCTCTCGGAGTTGCGCCGGTTCCGCCACTTCAAGCGCTACTACTTCTCGTTCGACTACGACTGGGATCGGCTGGAGCTGGTTCGCTCCAAGTACCTGGCGTGTCGCGGTCAGGTACGCGGCGAGCTGGCAGCCTATTCGGCTTATCTCCAGCGCCTGGCGAGAGCCGCACGCACGTCTGAGACGCAGTAGCGCGCTTCACACCTCCCTTCGATCGGCGCATGATCGTCCGATGAACGCCACGCACCCCTCGATCTTCCTCGGCGCGGAGCCGGGACCGAGCCGGCGGTCCCTGGACCAGCTTCGCACGACGATCGACAGCGCGTACGGAGCGCGCCTCTGGGAGACCATCCGGCAGGGCGCCGAGGAGTCCGCAGGGACCGATCCGCTCCTGCCCGGCACGGCGCTCCCCGGCCGCCCGGCGGAGCAGGTCCGGCACGCCAACGCGGACAACACCATCTGCCAGGCGGTGGTGCGGCGGCTGCTGCGCGACTCCCTGGTCCATCTGATCACCGGCGAGGAGCGCTTTCGACAGGACGCGCTCGTACAGATGGAGGCGCTGTTCGACGCGAAGCGATGGCCGCAGTGGCTGGACTTCGCCCACGAGATGTTCCAGGCCGACCTGCGCACCGGCCAGCTCGGCGCCGGCGTGGCGCTGACCTACGACTGGCTGTATCACCACCTGAGCGCCGCCGAGCGGACGATGATCGTCGAGGGGCTCGACCGCTGCGCCATCCGCCCCTATCTGGCCACCGCGCCGACCGATCCGCACTGGCTGACACGGCCCAGCAACTGGATGACCGTGGTGGTCGGCGGGCTGGGCATCGTCGGCATGGTGCTCGGTTCCGAGCACGACCGGTCCGACCTCCTGGTCGAGATGGCGCAGCCGCGCATGGAACACTACCTGACCGTGCTGGGCCCGAACGGCGAGTTCAACGAATCGGTGGGCTACTCGGGCTCCCTGCAGTATCCGGTCAGGTACTTCGCGGCGCGCCACTCGGTGACCGGCGGGCAGGACGACCGTCTTGCCGGCCATCCGTTTCCGCAGTTCTGCCGCTGGCTGATGCACATGACGGTGCCGCCGGGCCACACGATCCCGTTCGGGGACTCCCACGCGCAGGGGCCGCTGCTGATCGGCTACTTCGGGCCGATCGCGTCGGCGGCCCGCGACGGGCTGCTGCAGTGGTTCATGGAGACGTACGGGCTCGTGCACGATCCCGCGGCCGACCTGACCCAGGTCGACGTGGTGGACCTCCTGTGGTACGACCCCACGCTGGCCGCAACTCCCCCCGGCGACGATGCATCGGATGGGAGCGACCTCCCGCTCGGCGCCGTCTATCCGGGCTGGGGAGGCCTGGTCGCCAGCCGCTCGAGCTGGACCGATCCGGACGCCGTGGCCGTGCACGGCAAGGCGGGCCGCGAGCCCATCCACGAGCACCAGGACGACGGGCAGCTGATCATCCACGCTGGCGAGGCGCCGCTGATCATCGACCTGGGCTCCCCCTCGTCCTACCCCGCCGACTTCTTCGGCGAGAGTCGCGCGTGCTACTACAACGCCAGCGTCAGAGGCCACAACCTGCTGCAGGTCGGCGGGCGCGAGATGCGGTTCGAGAAACCGATCGAAGGCACGTTCCTTCACTCGGCCTTCGACGAGCACGGCGCCGCGTGGTCGATCGACCTCACCGGCGCCTACCGCGACGTGGTGCGGGTGCACCGGCACGTGATCCACCTGCTGCCGGACCTGGTCGCGGTGCTGGACGAGTGCGAGACGACGTGCGCCGAGGCGGTCACGCTGCGGTGGCACACCGCCGACCGTGCGTCGGTCGACGCCGCCGGCTGCTTCCGGGTGCAGGCCGCCGGTCCGAGCGGCCCGGTCCATCTGCTCGGCCAGATCAGCGCGCTCTCAGGCTCCACCGCGACCTATCGGCGCGACGAGCATCGGTACCACGCGCCCTACGATCGCACCCGGCTGGACGAGCCGCTGGAGCAGCGCAGGGAGAGCTTCGTGGCGGCCGAGACGAACGCCAGCCGCTGCCGGCTGCTGACCCTGTTCCTGGTCGTCCGCCCCGGCAGCACCTTGCCGGCGTGGCCGCCTGCGCGCGACGGCGACGCCTGGCGGATGCCGCATGCCGGCGCCACGGTCACCGTGTCCGCGACGGACCTGACCGCCTCGGCGGCCGGCGGCAGCGTGCGGGTGCCGCTCGCGACGTGATGGCGGCCGCCATGACCATGGATCGCTGCCTGTCGGAGCTGGGGGCCGACCCTGGCCTCCCCGGCGAGCGCCGGCTTGAGGAGCTCTCCGGCAAGGGCTTCGCCCTCTTCACAGGCATCATCGACGCCACGTGGCTGGAGCTGCTCCGCACCGGATTCGAGGCGCTCACCGCCGTCGAGGGCGAGCACGCCGGTCTGGAGGTGCATCAGGAAGCCGGCACCCGCCGGCTGGCCGACCTGGCGAACAAGGGGCGGGCGTTCGACCGCGTCTGGTCCCATCCCGTGGTGCTGGCGGCGGTGCGCCACGTGATCGGCGCGCCGTTTCGGCTCTCCTCCCTCAACGCCCGCGACGCTCTGCCGGGCGAGGGCAGGCAGGCGCTGCACCAGGACACGGATTGCGCCACCCGCCCGTCGAACGGCTGCAATTCGATCTGGATGCTCGACGACTTCACCGCCGACAACGGCTGCACGCGCCTGGTCCCCGGCTCCCATCGCCTGGACCGGCCGCAGGACCTGCTGGACGACCCGTCCGCACCGCACCCGGAGCAGGAGCTGGTGGAGGCGCCGGCCGGCAGCGTCGCGGTGTTCAACTCGCTCACCTGGCACGGCGGCACGCTCAACCGCACGCGCGGCGCCCATCGGCGCGCCATGCACTGCTTCTTCGACGTGCGCGAGCGACCGCAGCAGACGGACCAGCGCGCCTATCTGCGGCCCGAAACGGCCGCGCGCCTGACCCCGGCGATGCGGTACCTGCTCGACGTCGACTGAACCGGCGACGGTTGTTGGGGCGCTACGCCGAGCCGAGCGGCACGCGCCAGCCGGCCGCGTCCGCGCGGGTCACGCGCAGCGCTTCCCGGTCGAGCGCAACGGTGATCCGCTCGGACGCGGTGCCGATCGACCACCCGCCATTGCCGTCGTTCCAGCGGACACGCGCCGCCGTGCGGCCGGCCACCACGGAGAACAGCGTCAGCAGCACCACCCGGTCGGCGCGCAGCGACGCTTCGACGTACGGGTGGCCGTCCACGAACTTCGTGCCGTAGCAGTCGCGGTCGTACGGCGGGTGGTACCGGTGGCGCGCCGCGGCCACGGCCGCCTCGCCTGCCAGGCTCACCACCCGGCAGACCGCCGTCGCCGCCTGGCCGGCCACCGTAAAGCTGCCGTCCGCCTCCGGGGCGCACGGGTGGGCCGTGTGCCAACGTAGCGACACGTCGCGGGGCTCGCGCAGCACCGCCTCGTCCAGCACCACCACCGTGCCGGGCAACAGGTGCACGAGCGTGCGCACGACGCTCGCCGCGCCATCGTGGATGCCGGTCAGGTCGAACCGGCACCAGGCGCCGCGTGCCGGATCGCAGTCGGCCGCGGTCATCTCCGGCACCGGATCGCCCAACTCCCGCGTGGTGACGCCGTCGAGCATCAGCACGTTGTGGCCGGCGGTCCCCTTGCCGTAATACAGCCCGCGCTCGCCCCAGGAGGCGTAGCCCCCGCTGGAGCCCAGGTCGACGATCAGGTGCTCGCTCCCGGAGGCGATGCAGACCTGGCCGGCGTCGAAGTCCATGTGATACGAGGAGGTTTCGCCGCGCGCCCGCATCGCCTCCCAGCCATGGGCGGCCTTGGCGGACACGAGGCAGGCGGATCCCGCGGGGTCCCAGTCGGAGCGGCTGAGCACGCTCTTGCCGTAGGCGTCCCAGGCCATCGCCAGCGGCCACCGCCCGGCCGGCTCCCGCACCTCGCCGGAGACCGCCAGGGTCAGCAGCTCCAGCGACAGGTTCGGGTAGCCGTTGACCGGCTGCAGGCGACGGTAGAACCAGCGCAGCACCGGGTCGTCGCACAGCTCGGCGATCATCCCGATCTGCACCGCGTTGGGCCGCGCCTCAAGACCGCAGTCGCCGAACGGCACGATGTCCCGCGGCAGCACCACGTGGTAGGCGTACCAGCGGCCGAAGCGGCCCACCCGCTCGCGCAACGCCGGCTCCAGGACCGCCTCGCCGCCGGCCGCACCTCGGCCGCGGTGGTAGCGGAGGGCCTCGAAGAAACGGATCGCGTTGAGCACCGACGACGCGTAGAACGGCGATTCGTTGAACTCCCCGTTCGGGCCGAGTGTCCGCAGGTAGGTGCGCTGGTAGGCGGTCGCGGCCTCGACCAGCTCGTCGGCATCCTCGATCTCGTCCGCGAGCGCCATGCCGGCGGCGCCCATGCCGGCGACGATGTCTCCCGTCCAGTTGTTGTAGTTGCCCCAGTGCGGGTCGCGGGTGCGGCTGTCCCGCACCCGCTGCAGCGCCCGCTCGCGGATGCCGGCCAGCAGCCAGGCGCGCTGGTCAGGCCGCAGCGCCGGGTGAAGCCAATCGTAGGCGATCGACAGGTGCCCGAGGTGCGAGCCGATGCGGTGGTCGGCGACCACCCCGCGCTCGGCGTTCACCGGATGCCGCCACTCCGGCCACGGCTCCGGGTCGAACATCCATTCGAGCTGCCGCAGGGCGTCGTCGCGGTACGCGGGGCGCTCGGCGATCAGCCAGGCCAGCGCCGCGTCGGTCACCCGCTGCAGCGCCGCCTCCGAGAGCACGTAGTCGTTCTCGTGGCGCTCGATCACACCGGCCGACCGTCCCGGCATGGGCGTGCTGGGATCGTACGGCGGCAGCGCCGCCCGGCGCTCGACCTCGCCTTGGAGCGTGCGCCAGAGCTCGCGGCCCGGCCCCTCGGTCACGCCGCGCCGCAGCTCGTCCAGCGACAGCAGTCCGGGGTGGGTGCCCGCTGTCACGTGCAGCCGCGGGTGCTCGGGGCTCACCCGTTCACTCCGGCGGTTCGCGGTACGCGCCAGCGGGCGCCGGCGCCGCCGGTGACGTCGAGCGTCTCCCGGCCGATCACCACGCTGACCCGGTCCGGTCCCGCGCCGATCGCCCACCCTGCGTCTTCCTGCCGCCAGCGAAGCGTGTCTCCCGGACAGCCGGTGACCACGGAGAACAGCGTCAGCAGCACCACGCGATCGGCGTGCAGGGACGCCTCGACGTAGGGGTGGCCGTCCTCGAACTTCGTGCCGTAGTAGTCGCGGTCGTACGGCGCGCGGTACCGGTGGCGCTCCGCGGCCACGGCCGCCTCGCCTGCCAGGCTTACCGCCCGGCATACGGCGGTCGCCTCCCGGCCGTTGACCACGAAGCTCCCGTCGGGTTCCGGCACGCACGGGTGCCTGGTGTGCCAGCGAAGCGATACGTCACGCTCTTCGTCCAGCGCCGCCTCGTCCAGCACGACCACCGTGCCGGGCAACAGGTGCACGAGCGTGCGCACGACGCTGACGGCGCCTTCGTAGATGCCGGTCAGGTCGAACCGGCACCACGCGCCGCGCGCCGGATCGCAGTCGGCCGCCGTCATCTCCGGCACCGGATCGCCCAGCTCGCGCGTCGTGGCGCCGTCGAGCATCAGCACGTTGTGGCCGGCGGTCCCCTTGCCGTAGTACAGCCCGCGCTCGCCCCAGGAGTAGCCGCCGCTGGAGCCCAGGTCGGCGATCAGGTGCTCACTCCCGGAAGCGATGCAGACCTGACCGGCATCGTAGTCCATGTGATACGACGAGGTTTCGCCCCGCGCCCGCATCGCCTCCCAGCCGTGGGCGGCCTTGGCGGACACCAGGCAGGCGGCCCCCGCGGGGTCCCAGTCGGAGCGGCTGATCACGCTCTTGCCGTAGGCGTCCCATGCCATCGCCAGCGGCCATCGCCCGGCAGGATCCTGCACCTCCCCGGAGCCGCTCAGCGTGAGGAGCTCAAGCGCCAGGTTCGGGTAGCCGTTGACCGGCTGCAGGCGGCGGTAGAACCAGCGCAGCACCGGGTCGTCGCACAGCTCCGCGATCATCCCGATCTGCACCGCATTCGGCCGCGCGTCGGCGTTGCAGTCCCCGAACGGCACGATGCCGCGCGGCAGTATCACGTGGTAGGCGTACCAGCGTCCGAATCGGCCGACCCGCTCGCGCAGGTCGGGATCCAGGCTTGCGTCACTCCCGCCAGCGCCGCGTCCCCGGTGGTACCGCAGCGCCTCGAAGAAGCGGATCGCGGTGAGCACCGACGCGGCGTAGGCCGGTGACTCGTTGAACTCGCCGTCCGGGCCGAGCGTCGCCAGGTAGGTGCGCTGGTAGGCGATGGCGGCCTCGATCAACTCGCCGGCCTCGGCGATCTCGCCCTCCATGGCAATGCCGGCGGTGCCCATGCCGGCCGCGATCACGCCGGTCCAGTTGTTGTAGTTTCCCCAATGCGCGTCGCGCGTGCGGCTCTCCAGCACCGGCTGCAGCGCCCGCTCGCGGATGCCGGCCAGCAGCCAGCCGCGCTGGTCGGGCCGCAGCGCCGGGTAGAGCCAGTCGTAGGCGATCGAGAGCTGGCGCAGGTGCGAGCCGATGCGGTGGTCGGCGCACACGCCGCGCTCGGCGTTCACGGGATGGCGCCACTCCGGCCAGGGCTCAGGGTCGAACATCCATTCGAGCTGCCGCAGCGCGTCGTCGCGGTACTCGGGGCGCTCGGCGACCAGCCATGCCAGCGCCGCGTCGGTCACCCGCTGGAGCGCGGCTTCGGACAACGGGTAGTCGTTCTCACGCCGCTCGGCCGCACCGGTCTGCCGGCCCGGCAGCGGTGTGCCCGGATCGTACGGCGGTTCGGCCGCCCGGCGGTCCACCTCGTCCCGCAGCGTCCGCCAGAGCTCACGCCCCGGCCCCCCGGTCACGCCGCGCCGCAACTCGTCCAGGGACAACAGTCCGGGGTACGACCTCGCCGTCACGTGCAGCCGCGGGTGCTCGGGGCTCATCGGCTCACTCGACCGCGATCCGGTACACCGTGTTGTCCGCCGTGAAGTTGTTCTCCCGCGCATAATAGCGCGGCAGGTAGAGCAGGATGTCGCCCGAGCCGCGCTCCTCGCGCGCGTAGAAGTTGGACAGCGTGAGCCGTTCCAGCTCGCCCGGCTGACGGTCGTCGACGGTCGTGACCGTGTCGCGCACGACCAGGCCGGTGTCGCGCTCAACCTCGGCGATCACGATCGGGTAGCGGGGGCTGTTGCCGCGCGGGTTGCCGTCGCACAGGTTGCCGAGCCAGTACAGGCGGCCGTCCGAGTGGTCGAGCAGTTGCGAGCAGGCGCTGGGCGAGTGCAGCGGCGCGCCCGCGGTATCCGCCCACGGCTGCACCTCGCCGAACGTCCAGCCGCAGTCCTCGGAGATGGCGAACCAGCGGTAGCCCGGCAGCTCCGGCCGCACGTCGTTGGAGCCGCGCATCACCATCAGCACGCGGCCCGGCGAGAGCTCCGCGATGGTCGCCTCCAGGAACCCGCGCGTGGAGCGCGCCGGATCGCCGATCACGCGCTCCGACAGCCGCCAGCGGAGGCGAGGCCCGCCGTCCACCCAGCGCCCGTGCAGCACCGCCGAGTCGTGGAAGGTGAAGCCGCCCCCCTTGTTGAGGAAGGTGCCGTCCGGTCCTACCGGGCAGATCTGGCACGGCACCAGGATGTCGCCGGCATCGCTTCCGCCGCGCAGTGTGAGCGGCAGGCACGTCAGGTCGCCCAGCATCACCCCGTTCCGGCCGCGCCATACCCCGGGCAGCGGGTGATCGGCGTCGAACGGCACGCCGTCCTCGTCGCTGCCGTCGTGCACCACCGGCTCATCGATCAGGTCGGTGAGCCCGCCGTCTTCCGATACCGCGTAGTGGAGTTGCCACTGCCGCATCCCTTCCAGCGGCTCGTCGGTGGGCAGCACCCCCTCCACGCGCACGGTGACGTACCGGTCGGTGGCGGGGTCCACGTGGCCCGCGCGCGGATAGCGCCGCCACATGCCGCCGGCGCGCTGTTCGCCGGTCGCCACCTCGGTCACCGGTCCCCAGGTCGCGCCGCCGTCGGCGGAGCGGCGGCACAGGGCGATGTCGGCGGTATCGGAACGGGAGTGGTGGCTGTGCACGCTCACCAGCTCGTCGCCGGCGGCGCGCGTGTAGTAGGCGCCGCCGGCCACCCCGACACCGGGTCCTGGCGACGGCACGAACACCTCTTTGGAGACGACCTTCATGGGGGTGACTGTACGCGACCGGCACGCGCGCCGCCAGAGATCGCCCATCCGCGCCGTGGCTCGCAGACTCGTCGCTCCGTCATTTTGACATGTGTATCCCATGTAGCCATGCTTGACACATGCACAAGATGATCCAGATCCGCAACGTGCCGGAGCCCCTCCATCGCAAGCTCAAGGCTCGCGCGGCGATGGCCGGTACGTCGCTCTCCGCCTACCTGCTCGAACAGATCGCGGCACAGGCGTCAGTGCCCACGCCGCAGGAGCTGACGGCACGCCTCGAGCGACTGGAGCCGATCACGCCGCGCCAGGACGTCGTCGAAGCGCTGCGGCGGGCGCGCGACGAACGGTGATCAGCGATCGGATGATCGTCGTCGATGCGTCCGTGATCGTGGAGATGCTCCTGCGGACGCAGGCGGGAATCCGCGTCACACCGCGTATCCAGACGACGATCTCGACCGTGCACAGCCCTCATCTGCTCGACGCGGAGGTCGCGCACGTGGTCCGCAGGTATGTGTTGGCGGGAGACATCGACGCGGAACGTGGCGCCGAGATGGTGGGCATCCTGCGCGATCTCGTCATCCAGCGGCACGACCACCGGCCGCTTCTGGGCCGGGTCTGGGAATTGCACCACAGCGTCGGCGCATACGACGCGCTCTACGTCGCGCTGGCCGAGGCGCTGAATGCGCCGCTGCTGACCGCCGACGGCCGTCTTGCCAACGCGCACGGGCATCGCGCCGACGTGCAGGCCATCTGACGGTCTGCGGCTGCGGGCGGCTCAGACGTGCGGGTTGATCACGAAGCCGCCGTCGATCACCAGCGACTGTCCGGTGATCATGCGGGCGTCGGGTGACGCCAGGAAGGCGATGGCCTTGGCCACCTCGAACGGCTCGACGACGCCGCCGAGCGGCGTGATCGCCTCGATCGTGGCCTCGTCCAAGACGCCCCGGGCAACCGCGTCCTCCAGGATGAAGGTGCGCACCCAGGTCGGCGCCACCGCGTTGACGCGGATGCCGTGCGCGGCCCACTCCACCGCCAGCGATCGCGTCACCGCCTCGATGCCGCTCTTGGCCGCGCAGTAGGAGGCGCGCAGCGCAAAGCCCAGGTAGGCGGCGACCGACGAGACGTTGACGATGGCCGCGCTATCGGAGTCGCGCAGCGCCGCGAACGCGGCACGGCAGCAGCGGAAGGTCCCGGAGAGATGGACGTCCAGCATGCGGGTCCATGACTCGTCGGTCATCTCGGCGGCCGGTGCCCGGTCGGTGATGCCGGCGCAGTTGACCAGGACGTCCAGTCCGCCCATCTCGTCGACCGCCGCGGCGATGGCGGCGTTTACCGCGGCGCTGTCGCGCACGTCGGCGGGCGCCGGGACCACCTTCTGCGTTGCGTCGGCGATCGTGGCCCGCAACTCATCCGCCGTCGTCCGCGCCGCGTCCCCGTCGCGGTCCACGATCGCGACCGCCATGCCTCGACACAGGAACTCCCGGCACGTAGCCAAGCCGATGCCGGCGGCACCGCCGGTGACGACCGCGGCGCGACGTCTGCTGCTATCGGTCGCCATGCCAGATACTCCCCCGGACGGTACCCTCGACGCCAGCCTCTCTGATACCCATGATCCGTTGACCGTACCTACTTGTCCAACTATAGGTGGACACGTATGATTCCTCCATGGCACAGGTGACGGTATACCTGCCTCAGGACGTGCTGGATTCGGCGCGCAAGCGGGCAAAGGAGCAGAACAGCAGCCTCTCGGCATGGCTCGCTCGTCTGGTTCGCCGCGAGAGCGTCACCGAATGGCCCAGGAGCCTGGTGGACCTGTTGCATCACGGCAGCGCAGACTTGGTCGAGCCCGAAGACCCGCCCCCAGAGGATATCGAGACGTTGCGGTGACTTGGCTGCTCGACACCAGCATCTGCGTACCGCTGATCAATCGTTCCGATGCCAACCTCACCGCGCGGCTGCTCGACCACGCTCCGGGCTCGGTCTACCTCTGCAGTGTCGTCAAGGCGGAGCTCCACTTCGGAGCGCAGAACTCGCGCCGAATCGCAGAGAACCTGCGCCGTCTGAAGACCTTCTTCGAGTCGTTTCCGTCGCTGCCGTTCGACGACAACGCGGCGACGCACTACGGGACAATCAGAGCCCAGCTCCGCCGGGAAGGACGTCCGATCGGAGCGAACGATCTGATGATCGCCTCAATCGCGCTTGCCGGTGCCCTCACGCTTGCTACGCGCGACGTGGACGAATTCAAGCGCGTGCCGGGGTTGAACGTCGAGGGGTGGTAGCTGCCGGCGCGGTCGCTCCATTGAGTGGGAATCGGCGTCAACGAAGGACCGAACTGAGCTTGGGATACTCCCGACACGCTTCCTTCAGCGATGCGGGTGCCGACGGATCAAGCTGTTGCTTCTCGTGGCAAATACGATGCAACTCGTCAGCGAGAGGATGGCAGTTACTCGCGTCGCGAAGCTTTCGATAGACCCTCGTCTCATCCACGTCCGGTTCCCCTTTCAGATATGCGAACCAAGTCTCGATGTTCCTTCTCGGAATGATAACCATAGCCGGGTCGTTTGGCCCTCGCCGCGGAATTCCTTCCTGTTGACACTGTCGATCCAATTGAGCTCGCCTAGAAGTCGTGGAATCTGTGTCCGCATCAGTTATCACGATAAGTATCGCTCCCTCCTTGCGCCGGATAGCCTTCAGTTCACGAGGATAACGCTCACGAACCGCCTGTTCACCGGACTTCTGGGACATGGGCAATGTGTGGATGTCGCGAGGCCCGAAATTGCGATGTCGCAAGAACCGACGGACGAAGCTGTCGGTTTGCTTATCTTCGCAGAGCAATACTATGGACGCGCTCATTCCTCCCACCCGCGGGCGATCGTCTCTGAGGTCGACAGGCCGTCCACTCCAGACTTGGGCTCCTCACTGACGCGTACCGGACCGTCGCCGTCGCGAAAGAACCACCTACCACTAGCTCCCGCCATGTAGTCGATGATGACCGGATGATGGGAGATCACCACAAGCTGCTCCAGCGACGTACCGCAGCGTTCGTTGGTCTGCACCAGCCACGGCTGGATCTCTCTCAGCGCGAGGTAGTTGTCAGGCTCGTCGATGAACAGCGAAACCCGGCGATCGCCCGTAAGCAGGATCAAGCTGTACAAGGCGATCAAGGCTCGTTGCCCGTCGGAGAGCTGGTCGAACCCGTAGTCGATCGTCCCACCGGCTGGACTGTTGAACACCGCTTTGAGAGCACGTGAATCTTCACCAGATTCCTTTAGTCTGATAGAGTCGAAACCGGGAAGACACTGCCGGAGCGCGGCGAACAAATCGCCTATAGATCCCATGTTCTCCAGGGAATAGTGGCGGTACCAGCCGACAAAATTTCTCATCAGTGGCTCCAGCAACTCGTCTTCCGTCCTGGTCTCGGGTTCATAGAAAGGTGGACAGGGATTGACGATGATGAAACCCTGAAGACTCTTCTTGAACTCCGTCAGCTTTCGATTGTCATGCCGCTCATGCAAGGTGCCAATTCCCGAGAGAGTCCAGTCGAATGGATACGTTGGACCGGCCTCGTAGTCGTCGTGGTAGAGATGTGCTTCACCACGACGGAATTCGAAGATCGGTCTACCGTCGTGGTCGAGCGTTTCCTTGGCGATCCTCACTCTGCCGCGCTCTCGGTCGTGCTCTATCGTCAATCCGTAGTCGTAGGTATGATCGTCAGAACAGTACTGTATTTCGAACCGCTGCTCCTTTCGGTGGCCGATCATAGTAAGATCACGTGCCGGAAAAACCTCGTCGACTTTGGCACCACCGACGATCAGACGCTGGATCCTGCGCAACGCCGCGAGCACCGAGGTCTTGCCCGTTCCGTTGGCTCCCAGGAGAATGTTGGCTCGATCCAGCTTGAGCTCGAAGTTCGTCAGGCAGCGAAAGTTGTCGGCATAGAATCTCTTCAGCATGTAGAAACCACCTGCTACTCCTTGAGCGCGAGGTAGATCGTGAGCTTCACGCACGGTGAGTCGCCGCGCACGTCGCAGCGCAGCCGCAGCCAGCCGCCGAAGTGGCGGACCTCAAGCTGATAGAGCCCGATGCACGGGACCGCCAGCGCGGCCCCCTCCTTGTCGCACCAGCCCAGGCCGTCCGGCGACACCTGCGCCTGCGCCCGGAGCGTGGTGCCGGCATCCAGCTCCGCCACCCGCAGGAACCATGTCGCCTCGCCCGCCCAGCCGCACTCCATGGGCTCGGTGTCGAAAGCCTCTCCGTAGGTCTCGTTCTTCTCCAGGACCGCGGTGTGAAAACGGCGCAGCATCTCACCAATCCACGCTGACCAGGACCGAGTCCAGGAACAGGAAGTTGCGCACGGGCATGTGCGTACGTACGTCGATGCAGAAGTTCAGCAGCCGGTCGCAGCCGTAGTACTCGTGGTCGTACACGGGCACCGGCAGCTCGCGCAGGTCCATGGACCGGTCGTTCACGCGCAGCTCGACGTTGCGGCGCGCGCCGGTGTCGAAGGTCCAGCTCAGGTAGTTCCAGTTGATCTTGGTGGGCACCTCGTTGTGGCAGAGGGAGAACGCGCCGCCGGGCACCTCCTCCCAGTCGTCGGGGTGCACGGTGTGGTAGTCCGTCGGCGTCGGCATGCCGGCGAGCTGCATCCTGGTGGTCACCTGCAGCGAGGTCTTGTACATCCACTTGCGGACGAAGTTGCCCTCGAAATCGGTGTTCACGTAGCGCAGCGCGCAGTGGTGGCGCTTGCCATCCGGGCCGTCGTTGACGTCGTTGCTGAAGCAGAAGTCGCCGAACATCGCCTCCACCGGGTGGTAGTTGCCGTCCCACTGCTTCGGGCCGGTCAGCGACGGGTCGAACACCGTCTCCGCCTTGTAGGTGAACCAGGTCTCCAGCCGCACCAGCCCGCGCTTCACGTAGCTGACGCGCTTGATGAGCTGGTTCATGTGGTTCACGCGAGGCCGCGTGGCCAGCTTCAGCGAGTAGACCCCGTCGAAGCTGCCGTGCGTACCGATGTCGAAGAACGTGCACGTGGAGAGCTGCGCCGGCCGCAGGTCGCGGACCAGCGGGCGGATGTTGTCGAGGTTGTTGTCATGGTTGCCGCAGAGCTCGCACCAGCCGTTGATGCCCTCGTCGAAGTCGTCGAAGAACAGCACGCGGGGCAGCGGATCGAACTTGGCCAGCCGCACGTCGGCAGCGGCGGTACGGGCGGAACTCACTCCATCCACCGCGGCCAGACCGCCTCGGCCAGGAAGAGCTGCGACTGGCGGGCGCCGCCCGCGCCCCAGGCCGTCCAGCGGTCGTCGGGCGAGAACACCGGGTGCGGATGGATGCAGCGCCACACGGTGTCGTGGCGCGCCAGCGGCCGCATCTCTACGAACGGTCCCCGCTTGCGGAACACGCCGATCCAGCGGTGCGCCTCCGGCCAGCGGTAGCCGGTCGGCCCGATCGCTTCGGGGTCGCGGCGCGCCGACGAGACGGGGGCCGCGGCGGCCTCGCCTTCGCCTTCCTGCACGTACCGCTCCAGGTCGCCGCGTCCCTCGAACCAGAACGGGCCGGGATCGGCGGCGTCGCCCACCCAGAGGTCGGCCTTGGAGTTGCACTTGAAGTGGATGGGCTCGCGGCCGGGGAAGACCCAGCGGCGGTCCACGCGGTTGACCAGGTCGACGTCGATCATCTCCGCGCGGCGCACGGGGCTCACCGGGACGCCGTCGCGATCGTGCTGGGTATAGGTAAACAACAGCGATTCGACGTGATTGTCCGGCGCCGGGTAGTAGTGGTTGACCATCTCGAACGGCTGCTGCGCGAAGATCGGCAGCGGATCCTGCAAGGGCACGAGCCGCTCCAGGTCGACCCGCATGAACCACATCGTCTTCAGCCCCGTCGGCTGCGTGCGCGTGTAGCTGCCGAAGAACAGGTAGGAGGGGTCGCCCCGGCAGATGAACAGGTGGCTGTCGGCCGCGGCGCGGTTCTCGGCGCTCGGGCCGTGGTACACGATCGCCTGCCGCCGCTCCTGCAGGTCGCAGAGCACCACCAGGGTTTCACTGCCATGCCGGTAGCGGTTCTCGTCCCGCCAGGGCCAGTCCGATGCGCCCTCCGGCCGGCAGCCCAGCACCAGGTAGCGCCCGCAACTCGACAGGTCGGGGCCGCCCAACGCGTCGCATCCCGGCGGCGATTCGGCCACCACTTCCTCGCGCAGGGTCTCGATGTCCAGGCAGTAGACCCGCTTGCCGCAGCAGTAGTAGATGCGCCCGTGCACCGGATCGCAGGTGAGGCCGCCCGAGCCTGCTCCCCCTCCGGCCCGATTCTCGATGCCGGCCAGCACCGGAGGATCCTGGGAATCGGTGAGCTGCACGATCTTGCCGGAGCCGGGCTCCACCGAGTAGATCTGCCCCTTGCCCGACCGGTTCGAGGCGAACACGTACCGCTCCGAACCGCCGATGAACCCCTCCTGGTTGTAGTAGGGATGCACGTTGTGGCACGGCGCGTCGGTGAGCTGCACCACCTTCACCCCGGTCGCCGGCTCCCGGTATTCCCGCTTCTCCGACCGAAGAACGTCACCCTGTGCCATCTGTGGAACCCCTCGTGCATCATATCGTGTCTGAAGCCGCACCGCGGCGCACCGACTCGGCACCGGAGGTCCCACATCACCACCATGCACAGCGATTCCGCCTCGCCTGCCCCCTCGCCCCATGACACCGGCGTGTACCCGCCGCGCACCTATCTGTTCCTGGACGACCTGCACGTCGGCCGGATGGACGGCCTGCACCGTGTGACGGGTGTCGTCGAGCACGTCGCCGACGGGCCGGTGCTGGCACCGGAAGCGCCGTGGGAAGGCCTGGGGCTCATAGGCCGCAACTGCATGCTCTGGGACGCGGAGGAGTCGCGGTTCAAGTGCTGGTATCCCGCCTACGATCCCGCGCTGCCCGACGCGCCCGTGGGCGCCAAGCGTCGCTGGGCATATGCCGAGAGCCGCGACGGCCTGTCCTGGGAACGGCCGAGCCTGGGCCTCACCGAGTTCGCCGGCTCGACCGCCAACAACCTGCTGCGCCTGGAAGGCGTCGGCGAGTCGGCCGCCGTCCTGTGGAGCGTGGCCAAGGACCCAACGGATCCCGACCCCGCGCGGCGCTACAAGGCGATCGGCCTGGACCGCCATCCGTTGCGGCCCGGCGAGCTGACGTGGACCGGCCCGGAAGGCGAGGACGAGTGGTACCGCACCCACGGCCGGCACCTGGCATGCGGGGTGTACGTCGCCTGCTCGGCCGACGGGCTGACGTGGCGCCAGCGGCCGGGCTGGGCCGGATCGGGTGCCCTGATCACGGACAACACGATCCTGCACGGCTGGGACCCTGCGACCCGGCGCTGGGTGCTCTGGCAGCGGCCGCGCATCATGCCCAAGCACCGGGTCATCGGCGTCAGCTTCTCGGCCGACTTCGACGACTGGACCTTTCCGGAGTGCGTCCTGGCCCCGGATCGGGACGACCCGCCGGGCACGCAGTTCGACCAACTCTCCACGGTCGCGGCCTCGGACGGGGCCTTCGTGGGACTGCTCGGCGCCTCGGCCGCGCTGCGGCAGGATCGTGGTGTGATGTCGGTGGTGCCGCAGCTCGTGTATTCCCGTGACGCACGGCGATGGGTGAGAGTCGATCGGGAGCCGTTCATCCGCCCGCGGCAGCCGCTGGCCTGGGACGACGGCTGCATCATCCCCTTCAATCCGCAGGTCGTCGGCGACGAGGTGTTCCTCTTCTACTACGGCAAGAACGCCGGCCACCTCTGGGGCGAGCCCACCACCGACGGCACACGGGTGACCCGGTCGGCGTTCGGGCTGGTGAAGCTGCGCCGCGACCGCTGGCTCGCGCTGGCTCCCGCCGGCGAAGCGGATGGCACGCTGACCACCTCGCTGATCGCCTTCGCCCGCCCCGAGCTGCGGCTCAATGCCGACGCGCGCGGCGGCGCGATCGCCGTCGAGCTGGCGGACTGCCAGAGCGAGGATGCGGTGCCGGGCTACACGCTTGCCGAGTGCGACCCGATCTCCGGCGACGGCCTGGACCAAGTGGTGAGCTGGGGCGGGCGGAGCGACCTGTCGGCGATCGTCGGCACCGCCCGGCGCCAGCCGCGGGTAGGCCGGGGACTGCTGATCCGGGTGCACCTGCGGGGCGGCGCCCGGCTGTACGGACTGGCCTGCTGAGTTAGAATGTGCCGGTGGCCAACTATCGCGTCGGCATCATCGGCCCCGGCCACAAGGGGGTGGGGTACGCGGTCGCGTACCGCTTCCATCCGCAGACGGAGGTGGTCGCGGCGGCCGACCCCGACGCGGAGACGCTGGGCCTGTTCTGCGACCGCTTCGCGGTGCCGGGTTACGCCGACTATCGCGAGATGCTCGCGCGCGAGCGGCTCGACATCGCCGCCGCGATCCTGCCCGTGGGCCCCAACCCCGACGTCGTGGTGGGCTGCGCGCAGGCCGGCGTCCGAGCAGTGCAGTGCGAGAAGCCGATGGCGGCCAGCCTGGCGGACGCCGACCGCATGGTGGAGGCGTGCCGGGCGAACGGCGTCCCGTTGGCGGTGGGCGACCTTGACCGCAACCTGCCGGAGTACGGCACCGCGCACGCGCTCATCGAAGCGGGCGAGATCGGCGAGGTGAGCTCGATCACCGCCACCGGCGGCAGCGGCACCGAGCTGTCAGGCGGCGGCTGTCAGGTGCTGAGCCTGGTGCGGCTGTTCGCCGGCGACGCCGACGTCGCCTGGGCGATCGGCTGGATGGCGAACGATGCGGCCAGCGACCACGACCAAGGGGGCGCCGGCTACTTCCGCTTCGTCACCGGTACGGAGGCGATCCTGCACCGCAGTGCCGACGCCCGCGGCATGGGTATCGAGGTGGCCGGCAGCCACGGGGTGATCCGCATCAGCGCCAACGTGGTGCGAATGTGGCGCCGCCCGGACGAGGATCCCGGCGCACCGGCAGCCGAGCCCGACTCCTGGCAGCGGCTGCAGCCGGTCGACGGCGTGTTCCCCGAAGGATCGATCCGCAACTGGGACAAGGGCAGCCGAGACGGCTGGGTGGTGCCCGCGAACCGCCAGGCGGCGACCGTGCAGGAACTCGTGACCGCGCTCGACGCGGGCGACGCCCCGCTGAGCGACGGCATCAACGGCCGCGCGGTGCTGGAGATGGCGATCGCCATCCGCGAATCTCACCGGCAGGGGCACGCGCCGGTGCGCCTGCCGCTGGCCGACCGCAGCCTCCGGCTGCTCCCGAAGAGGACACGCCTGCATCACAAGAAGCCGCTCCGGGGCCGGGAGTGGTACCTGCGCGAGCTGCGCAAGCACCTCGGCACCGAGAACTCCTGATTACGCTATTGAGTAAAATTACTCAATAGAGCCTCTTGCAGAACCTTGAGGATTCGACCGGGTCGCAGACGTTTGTCCGTAGCCGGGCGGTGAAACAATAGATCTGGGCGATGACGCAGACGCTCAGATAGTCTGACAGCCGCGGGAGTATCGTCGCCATCAGGCCCAGACCTGCCTTACAGCCGCTGTTCGAGATGCTACTACCTACTACCCGAGAGGGGTTTGGTATCGTCCTTGTCAACGAGAAGGACTTGGAGAGGCAAATCAGCCTCCGCCCGATGGGCAAGAGGCTGACGCGGTTCCGTTGTTCGTGGTGGAGGCGGGGGAGGGTCGAACTATACCGTAGACACGCATTCGCTCTGCTTTTCGCCGCCAGAACTCTAGCAGGTGCAGGTCGAGACGTCGAACGGCGGACACGTTACAACAGGACCCTCAGGAGCTTACCGGCAGCTCTCCATAACAATAGTCCTCTCGGGTCCCAAAGTGTCCCAGTGTTGCTGATTGACAACAGTGTTTCAGCACGAAAACGAGAACAACCTGGCACGATCGATGTCGAATCGAATCGACATGACTCGACCCGGCGTCCCTTCCAAGTACGCGGCGCCAATCACATCGTCCGGAAGCTGAGATTTGCCTCCCCAGCTCATTGTGTGGTCGAGGCTGTCGCCGCTAACCGGATCGCAATCGCCCATCGTGAAGCCTGGAACGGGTTTGTCTGCAACATCCAGAAGCTCGGCACGAATCGAACCGCCAGTGGCGTTGGCGTTGATACGCAGCTGACGATTGGCCCAACTGATCGGGTGGGTTTTCAACACCCCATGGATGTGGACCGGTTCGATCGCTGCCCAGCGATCGCGTTTGAGTGTGGCCAATCCGATCCCACGCTGCGTCTCGCCGCGACCCGCTTGATACAGAATGTAGATGTCGTCGCCGACCTGGATCGGGTTTGCCGGTGTGATGAGCAGTTCGTCCCAGGTGCCCGGTTCGCCGACGGTCAACATGGACTGGCGACCGGCCGGCCGACTCCATGTGCGTGCATCCCGGCTGAAAGCCAGTTGGCAGTGGATGTGCCGAAAATCCCTCGATTCGCGGCGATTGTACTCGGGAAACAGAGTGCGCACCAGCGCGACGTATCCGCCCGAAACCTTGATCGATGCGCAACGGTCAAACTCGGTGCCGGGCGCATCCTCGTCGTCGGGTACCAGCGCCATCTGCGGGTACGGGATTTTCTCAAGATCGCGTGCGATGCTGATGCCCATGGTTCGGAATTTCGGGCCAATGCGCGGACGCCACCACAGTATCCACGCGTTCAGGTCTTCGTCGAACCCGTGAACGGTAGGCCCGTCCATGCACAGCGCGTGGCTCATGATGGGTCGCGGCCGCCGGGTCCAGGTAAAGCCGTCTGGCGAGTCGCAGAGGTAAAAGCCGCGCCCGTTGGGATCGTCCTTCGGATCCGGACCGCCCGGCCACGTGATGGCTTTTTCACCCGGTTCTCGGGGGTGGCGTTCCGAACTCAAGGACATGTAGCGGCGGTTGGGATCGCCGTCCCCCGGATTCTTGAACACGTTGGCGTTCGGGCCGTCACCGCCGGCCGGAGGAAAGTCCACCAGGTTGTTGCGGGTGCTTCCCTGCCACTGTACAACACCCAGCTCCGGCTTTTCCCAGGTCCGCGCGTCTGCCGAAACCGCGTAGGCGCGGCGATAGTTCCACGCCAGGTCCGGGTATTCGTCGTAGAAGCTGGGGTCGTGACAGTGGTACCACAGCTTGAATACCTTTTCATCGCGGTCGTAAAGCCACCCGTTGTGCATCCACACGCCCTCTCCTTCCCAAGGCTTCTGGGCCTGGACGACAGGCTCTGGATGCTTCTGCGGCTCGCACAGCGCGCGCTGCACGCCCTCCATCCTGCGAATGTGCAGGTCGTCGATCAGAAGATAGGTCACCGGCGGATAGAATCCGGTCTCCACATGCAGTTCCTGCCAGTCGCTCGTGCATGTTGCATCGGACATTTCCGTTGCCTCCGTGTTCAGGGGAATGCGACAGCGCCACGAATCCAAGACGAACTCCGTCGGTGCATACATCCTGTCGCGCGAACGAATTCGGAGTGTGTTGCTGGGCTGCGTGCAGCGTCAACCCGCCGGCGGCCTCACGCGAACTACTCCTTGAGCGCCAGGTAGACCGTGAGCTTCACGCGGGGCGTGTCGCCGCGCACGTCGCAGCGCAGCCGCAGCCAGCCGCCGAAGTGGCGCACCTCAAGCTGATAGAGCCCGATGCACGGGACCGCCAGCGCGGCCCCCTCCTTGTCGCACCAGCCCAGGCCGTCCGGCGACACCTGCGCCTGCGCCCGGAGCGTGGTGCCCGCATCCAGCTCCGCCACCCGCAGGAACCAGGTCGCCTCGCCCGCCCAGCCGCACTCCATGGGCTCGGTGTCGAAAGCCTCTCCGTAGGTCTCGTTCTTCTCCAGGACCGCGGTGTGAAAACGGCGCAGCATCTCACCAACCCACGCTGACCAGGACCGAGTCCAGGAACAGGAAGTTGCGCACGGGCATGTGCGTGCGTACGTCGATGCAGAAGTTCAGCAGCCGGTCGCAGCCGTAGTACTCGTGGTCGTACACGGGAACCGGGAGATCGCGCAGGTCCATCGTCCGGTCGTTCACGCGCAGCTCGACGTTGCGGCGCGCGCCGGTGTCGAAGGTCCAGCTCAGGTAGTTCCAGTTGATCTTGGTCGGCACCTCGTTGTGGCAGAGGGAGAACGCGCCGCCGGGCACCTCCTCCCAGTCGTCGGGGTGCACGGTGTGGTAGTCCGTCGGCGTCGGCATGCCGGCGAGCTGCATCCTGGTGGTCACCTGCAGCGAGGTCTTGTACATCCACTTGCGGACGAAGTTGCCCTCGAAATCGGTGTTCACGTAGCGCAGCGCGCAGTGGTGGCGCTTGCCATCCGGGCCGTCGTTGACGTCGTTGCTGAAGCAGAAGTCGCCGAACATCGCCTCCACCGGGTGGTAGTTGCCGTCCCACTGCTTCGGGCCGGTCAGCGACGGGTCGAACACCGTCTCCGCCTTGTAGGTGAACCAGGTCTCCAGCCGCACCAGCCCGCGCTTCACGTAGCTGACCCGCTTGATGAGCTGGTTCATGTGGTTGACGCGAGGCCGGGTGGCCAGCTTCAGCGAGTAGACCCCGTCGAAGCTGCCGTGCGTGCCGATGTCGAAGAAGGTGCAGGTGGAAAGCTGCGCCGGCCGCAGGTCGCGCACCAGCGGGCGGATGTTGTCGAGGTTGTTGTCATGGTTGCCGCAGAGCTCGCACCAGCCGTTGATGCCCTCGTCGAAGTCGTCGAAGAACAGCACGCGGGGCAGCGGATCGAACTTGTCCAGCCGCACGTCGGCAGCGGCGGTGCGCGCGGAACTCACTCCATCCACCGCGGCCAGACCGCCTCGGCCAGGAAGAGCTGCGACTGGCGGGCGCCGCCCGCGCCCCAGGCCGTCCAGCGGTCGTCGGGCGAGAACACCGGGTGCGGGTGGATGCAGCGCCACACCGTGTCGTGGCGCGCCAGCGGCCGCATCTCGATGAACGGTCCCCGCTTGCGGAACATGCCGATCCAGCGGTGCGCTTGCGGCCAGCGGTAACCTGCCGGCCCGATCGCCTCCGGATCGCGGCGCGCCGACGAGAGAGGCCCCTCGGCTGCCTCCCCTTCCCCTTCATCCACGAAGCGCTCCAGGTCGCCCCGTCCCTCGAACCAGAAGGGGCCGGGGTCGGCGGCGTCACCCACCCAGAGGTCGGCCTTCGAGTTGCACTTGAAGTGGATGGGCTCGCGGCCGGGGAAGACCCAGCGGCGGTCGACGCGGTTGACCAGGTCGACGTCGATCATCTCGGCGCGCCGCACGGGGCTCACCGGGACACCGTCGCGGTCGTGCTGGGTGTAGGTGAACAACTGCGACTCGACGTGGTTGTTCGGCGCCGGGTAGTAGTGGTTGACCATCTCGAACGGCTGCTGGGCGAAGATCGGCAACGGATCCTGCAGTGGCACCAGCCGCTCAAGGTCGACGCGCATGAACCACATGGTCTTCAGCCCGGTCGGCTGCGTGCGGGTGTAGCTGCCGAAGAACAGGTAGGACGGGTCGCCCCGGCAGATGAACAGGTGGCTGTCGGCCGCGGCGCGGTTCTCGGCGCTCGGGCCGTGGTAGACGACCGCCTGCCGCCCCTCCTGCAGGTCGCACAGCACCACCAGCGTCTCGCTGCCGTGCCGGTAGCGGTTCTCGCCCCGCGACGGCCACGTCGACGCGCCCTCCGGCCGGCAGCCCAGCACCAGGTAGCGCCCGCAACTCGACAGGTCGGGACCGCCCAGGTCGCCGCACCCCGGCGGCGATTCGGCCACGACCTCCTCGCGCAGGGTCTCGATGTCCAGGCAGCAGACGCGTTGCCCGCGGCTGTAGTAGATGCGCCCGCGCACCGGGTCGCAGGTGAGGCCGCCCGAGCCTGCTCCCCCTCCGGGTCGATTCTCGATGCCGGCCAGCACCGGGGGCTCCTCGGAATCGGTGAGCTGCACGATCTTGCCGGAGCCGGTCTCCACCGAGTAGATCTGCCCCTTGCCCGACCGGTTCGAGGAGAACACGTACCGTTCGGAGCCGCCGACGAACCCTTCCTGGTTGTAGTACGGGTGCACGTTGTGGCACGGCGCGTCGGTGAGCTGCACCACCTTCACGCCGGTCGCCGCTTCGCGGTACTCCCGTTTCTCCGACCGAAGAACGTCACCCTGTGCCATCCGCAGAACCCCTCGTTCATCATACCGTGTCCGCGGCCCCGGCGCGGCGCACCGACTCGCCATCGGATTTGGGCATCGGCTGCCGGCATGCGTATGCTAGCGGTGGAGGTAGTGATCGATGCTGACTGACCAAGCGAACGTCACCCGAAGGCCGGCGCGGTGCCCGCACTGCGGACGCGCCCTGACGACCCCGCGCGGGGTCGAAGCCAACTACGGCCCCGATCGCATCTGCAGCGCCTGTGCCCTGGTGCCGGCGACGACCTCTGCCGCGCCCAGCCACTCCGTTCGAGCGCAGGTCGAGGGGATGACCGAGCTGCAGAGAGCGGGCTGAGCGCCTGCGTAAGGGCGGGAGGGGAGCAGCCTCCCCTCCGCGCCGATAACGTCGACTACCCGCCGACGACCGCCTCCCACTGGGCGCGTGCCTCATCGGCCTTGTGCGCCCACTCGGCAAGGAGCTGGTCGCCGCCCCGCTCCTTGTACTCCTGTACGAACGCATCCCATTCGGTGGCTACGTCCTTGTTGCCGAGCAGGAAGTCGACAAACCACTTGGTCCTGACGTCGCTGAGCGCACTCTGAATCTGAGCGGCCTCGTCGGACAGCGAGATGAAGTCCATCCACTGCGGCAGGGCTTCCCAGCCTTCGCTCACGAAGTTCTCCCAGACCTCGACCGCGTTGCCCTGCGCCGCATAGAAGTCGCGCGATCGCTCCCAGCGCACGTCGATGTAATTGAGATGCGCCTCATAGTAGCTGCCGTACGTCTCATACGGCACGATGCCGGCGTTGTAGTGAGTGGTGTTGTAGAACGGTTCGTACATCACCCGCATCGGATCGACGTCGTCGACCGTCTTGCCCATGTAGAAGTAGCCCTTCATCGTATCGAACAGCTTGCCAAGGTCGAAGTCGCTGCGATCGTCCATGGTGTAATGGACGCCCTTGACGCCGAACCACCGCATGTACTGAAACTCTTCG
Organism: Spirochaetia bacterium; assembly: GCA_963662775.1. Lineage (GTDB taxonomy): Bacteria > Spirochaetota > Spirochaetia > SZUA-6 > Bin103 > CATQHW01. The sequence continues at coordinate 4,331,910 of OY759747.1, read as the reverse complement.
GTAAGCGTGTAGTGCAGCACGTCGAGCGCCCGTTCGGGATGCTCGCTGTAGATCGGTATGAAATTGCCGCGCCGCACGAAGAACGGGACCTCGTGGGTCGTCGTCTTGCCGCCGGGGCCGCGCAGCGGATGCAGCATCTGCGGCATGTGCTGCTCCATGATCGCTTCCGGATGCGCCTGTTTGAACCTGTCCCAGAAGTAGAGGTACTGAGATGGACTGGGGCCCTTGAACGATCCGGCAAGGTGCTTTCCCGCCACCAAGTCATCCATGTAATCCCACAGCTCCCCGGTCAACCACCGCGGATGGAACAGACCCTCCTCGGCCAGCGTCTGCACCTCTTCCCAGATCGCCTGGTTGCCAGGTGCGATGGAGGCGTCGAACCAGTTGCCGTCGGCGTCCGTCCAGAAGCCGTCGATTTCCGCTCCATGCGGCTGGAAAAAGTGACGGGCCATATACGAAAACTGCGTTCCACCGTACGTCGGCCAGCCGTATCCCGACACACCCAGTTCCTGCTTCGCACGCCGCATCGCGTGCACCAGCTCGTCATAGGTCTCCGGAACGTCCAGCCCGAGCTCGTCGAGCAGATACCCGTTGAAGGCGATCGACCCCCCCGGCCTCCTGGTCGCCCAGCCCGGATGGATCAGGTAGTTGGCGTCAAGGTCGCCGTTCTGCTTGAGGTTGTAGAGTCGGTACACCGGATCGGCAAACAGGATCTCCAGCACCGGGTAGCGCCCCGGGTTCGCGTCCACGATCTCCTTCAGATCGACGATCAGCCCGTCCTTGATCCAATCGCGCCACTGCGCGACCGGAGTCGTCGGATGACCGACCCAGGTATCGATGATGTCACCGATGTCGCCGGACGCCATCCCCGCGATGACCACCTGGTAGTCCCCCGCCGTGAACGGCATCTCGATCTTGACGTTGAACGTCTCCTCGATGTGCGCGAGTATGACATCGTTCTCCGCGACATAGTCCCAGTCGATCCGCGTTGTATCCCAACCGCGGTAGTTGCGCGTGATGGTGACAAGCGGCTGCTCGTCGGCACTCGCCGTGCCCTCTTCCGTCGTGCCGGCCGCGAACGCCGGTGCCGCGCCGATCACCACGAGCACGATACCGGCCGCGATAACCATGATATTCCTAGACATTTAGTCCTCCTGTAATGTCCTATCGCTCACGATGCGTCATCGAGTCCAAGATACAGGCATAGGCCTATCCCTCCTCACTCCTCACTCCTCACTCCTCACTCCTTTACCGCGCCGATGAGAATGCCCTTCGCAAAGTGCCGCTGCAGGAACGGATACAGTATCATCACCGGCACCATCGCGAGCACGATCGTCGTCATGACCAACTGCTTGGGCGGGAGAAAGACACCTACATCCTCGACGAATCGCTGTCCGGACGCCGTCGACATCACGTAGTACGAGAACTCCAGCACGCGGCGCAACAGGTATACGAACGGCATCAGCGAGGTGTCCTTCACGAAGATGAGAAAACTGTAGTAGTCATTCCAGTGCCAAACGGCTTCGAACAGGAAAATCGCCGCGAACATGGCTTTCGATATGGGGAAGACGATGGTGAAGAAGGTCCTGAACTCGCTCGAGCCGTCGATCAGGGCCGCATCCTCCAGCTCCGTCGGCACGGTGTACGAGAAATAGTTGCGCATGATGATGAAGTGCCCGGTATTGACGATCCACGGCAACACCATCACCCAGAAGGTGTCGATGAGCCGCAACTGGATCATCAGAATGTAGGTAGGGATCAGTCCGCCTGAGAAGAACAGGGTGAACACCATCAGCACGTTCAGAGTCCTGGTCCCCAACACGTATCGCTTCGACACGCCGTACGCGAACATCGCAGTGACCAGCACGCTCACCGTCGAGCCCACGAAGGTCTTCAGGAACGAGACCGACATGGTCTGAAGGAAGATGTCCCGCCCGCCGACGATGATCGAGTAGTAGTACAGGAAGGACGGGTTGCGCGGCGGCGCGAGCACGAAGTCCTTCATGATGTACTCCGCGTAAGGAGTGATCGACACCACGAAGACGTACCACATGGGATAGAAGCATATGAACGCAAAGAAGCCCGCGAAGAGGACGGACGACACGTCCAGCAGGTTGAATCCGAGCGCTCGTTTCAGCATGTCGTCAACTCAGAAGATGCCCATGACGTTCATCCTTGAAATGAGCTTGTTGGTGACGATCACCGCGAGCAGGCCGAGCACGTTGAAGACCATTCCCAGCGCCGTCGCCATCTCGAACTTCCCTTGCAGGAGACCCGACCGATACAGGTAGGTGGACAGGACGTCGCCGGTCTCCCAGACCGCCGGATTGTACAGATTGAACACCTGGTCGAAGTTCGAAGCGAACAGGTTGGCCACGTTGAGGATGAGCAGTACCGCGATCGTCGGACTGATGCGAGGAAGATAGATGTACCACATGAGGTGTCCGCGGTGTGCTCCGTCGCAGATGGCGCTCTCCATGAGCGAGGGATTCACGCTCGACAGAGCGGCCAGGTAGATGATGGTGGCGAAGCCGGCCGTCTTGATGATGCCGGAGACCACCAGGATGAACCGAAAGTACTCGGGTACGGCCAACCAGTGCCGCGGCGCGACGCCGAACAGCCTCACGAGCACGTTGAACGCGCCGGTCGGTTCCGGATCCAGCATCTTGGCGACGATGGCCGCGAACACCACCCACGATACGAAGTGCGGGATGTATACGAGGGTCTGCACGGCGCGCTTGTACCATCCCGAGTGCAACTCGTTCAGTATCAGCGCAAGCAGGATGACGAACGGAAAGCCGACGGCGATATTGTAGACGTTGATGAGAACGGTATTAGCGATGACCTTGTAGAAGTATTCCTGCTGAAACAGCACGGCGAAGTTGTCCAGGCCGACCCATGGACTGGCCAGGATGCCGATCCGCATGTTCAGGTCCTTGAACGCGACCAGCATGCCGTACATGGGTATGTAGCGGAAGACGACCATGAATACGATGCCCGGCAGCATCAGCAGGTAGATGAACCAGTGACGGCGGACGTGCTTGGTGACGTAGTCGCGACGGCCGGCGAGCCGTTGCCGCGTATCGGCGACGATCATCGGCGCGTGGAGCCGTGCGTCATCGGTGCGCACGCGGACCGACGTCGTTCGTCCCTGTGGCGGACGGGGCTGGAAGGAAACGTGAGGGCGCAAGCCAGCGTAAGCACCTCCTCGACCGACGCGTGACCGGATCGGATACGTTCTCCCGAGCCTGCCCCTACTCCACAGCCCTGTCAAGCTCTCCTGTCATGCCAGCGCTCACGACATCCAGCGCGGCCAGACCGCCTCCGCCAGGAAGAGCTGCGCCTGCCGGCGGTCGCCGGACCCATAGGCCACCCAGCGGTCGTCCGGCGAGAACACCGGGTGCGGATGGGTGCACCGCCAGACCGTGTCGTGGCGCACCAGCGGCCGCATCTCGATGAACGGCCCGCGCTTGCGGAACATGCCGATCCAGCGGTGCGCCTCGGGCCACCGGTAGCCGGTCAGTCCGGCCGAGTCCGGGTCCCGGCGCGCCGATGAGCCGGGACCCTCGGCGGCCTCGCCTTCCCCCTCGTCCACGTACCGGTCCAGATCGCCCCGGCCCTCGAACCAGTGCAGGCCGGGGTCGGCGGCGTCGCCCACCCACAGATCGGGCTTGGAGTTGCATTTGAAGTGGATGGGTTCGCGGCCCGGGAAGACCCAGCGGCGCTCCACCCGGTTGACCAGGTCGACGTCGATCATCTCCGCGCGGCGCACCGGGCTCACCGGTATGCTGTCACGGTCGCGCTCGGTCAGCGTGAACAACAGCGACTCGACGTGGTTGTTCGGCGCCGGGTAGTAGTGGTTGACCATCTCGTGCGGCTGCTGCGGGAAGATCGGCAACGGATCCTGCAGCGGCACCAGCCGCTCCAGGTCGACCCGCATGAACCACATGGTCTTCAGCCCGGTCGGCTGCGTGCGGGTGTAGCTGCCGAAGAACAGGTAGGAGGGATCGCCCCGGCAGATGAACAGGTGGCTGTCGGCCGCGGCGCGGTTCTCGGCACTCGGGCCGTGGTAGACGATTGCCTGCCGCCCCTCCTGCAGGTCGCACAGCACCACCAGCATCTCGCTGCCGTGCCGATAGCGGGAGTCGTCGTGCATCGGCCACGGCGATGCGTCGTCGGGCCGCGTCATCAGCACCAGATAGCGCCCACAGCTCGACAGATCCGAGCCGCCCAGCGGTTCGCAACCCGCCGGCGACTCGGCGACGATCTCCTCGCGCAGGGTCTCGATGTCCAGGCAGTAGTAGCGCCGGTCGCGGCCGTAGTAGACGCGTCCGCGTACCGGATCGCAGGTCAGGCCGGCCGAGCCGCCGGTCCCGGTGCGAGGGTCCAGGCCTGCCATCACCGGCGGTTCCTCGGAATCGGTGAGTTGCACGATCTTGCCGGAGCCGGTCTCCACCGCGTAGATCTGACCTCTTCCGGAGCGGTTGGAAGCAAACACGAACCGCTCCGAGCCGCCGACGAACCCCTCCTGGTTGTAGTAGGGGTGGACGTTGTAGCAGGGCGCATCGGTGAGCTGCACCACCTTCACGCCGGTCGCCGGTTCGCGGTACTCCCGTTTCTCCGAAGGAAGAACGTCACCCTGTGCCATCTGCAGACCTCCTTCGTGATCATACCGTGGCCGCTACCGGATCGGGCCGGAATCTCCTGCGACCGGTACGGACCCGGGCCATGCAGGACCGCGCTCCGACTTCGGCGCGATACATCGGCGTGGTACCGTGCGTGTTCTCGCGAATGAGCGCATTCTCTCCTCCTGCCCCCTCGCCCCACGACACGGGCGTCTACCCGCCTCGTACGTATCTCTTTCTCGACGACCTGCACGTCGGCCCGCTGGACGGCCTGGGCCGCGTCACAGGTGCCGTCGAGCACGTGGCCGACGGTCCGGTGCTGGAACCGGAAGCGCCATGGGAAGGACTCGGGCTCATCGGCCGCAACTGCGTCCTCTGGGACGCGGAGGAGTCGCGTTTCAAGTGCTGGTATCCCGCCTACGATCCGGCGCTGCCCGACGCGCCCGTGGGTGCCAGGCGGCGCTGGGCCTATGCCGAGAGCCGCGACGGCCTGTGCTGGGAACGGCCGAACCTGGGCCTCGCCGAGTTCGCCGGCTCGACCGCCAACAACCTGGTGCGCCTGGAGGGCGTCGGCGAGTCGGCGGCGGTGCTGTGGAGCGTCGTCAAGGACCCGCGCGATCCCGACCCGGCGCGGCGCTACAAGGCGATCGGCCTGGACCGCCATCCGCTGCGGCCGGGCGAGCTGACCTGGACCAGCCCGGAGGGGGAGGACGAGTGGTACCGCACCCACGGCCGGCACTTGGCCTGTGGGGTGTACGTCGCCTATTCGGCCGACGGGCTGACGTGGCGCCAGCGGCCGCGTTGGGCCGGATCGGGCGCCCTGATCACGGACAACACGGTCCTGCACGGCAGGGACCCTGCGACCCGGCGCTGGGTGCTCTGGCAGCGACCTCGCATCATGCCCAAGCACCGCGTCATCGGCGTCAGCTTCTCGGCCGACTTCGACGACTGGACCTTCCCGGAGTGCGTGCTGGCCCCGGACCAGGACGACCCGCCGGGCACGCAATTCGACCAGCTCTCCACGGTCACCGCATCCGACGGCTCATTCGTGGGGCTGCTCAGCGCCTCCGCCGTGTTGCGAGAGGACCGCGGGGTAATGTCGGTGGTTCCGCAGCTCGTGTACTCCCGTGACGCACGGCGATGGGTGAGAGTCGACCGCGAGCCGTTCATCCGCCCGCGGCAACCGCTGGCATGGGACGATGGCTGCATCATCCCGTTCAATCCGCAGGTCGCCGGCGACGACGTGTACCTCTTCTACTACGGCAAGCACGCCGGCCACATTTGGGGCGAGCCCACCACCGACGGCACGCGCGTTACCCGGTCGGCATTCGGCCTGGTGAAACTGCGGCGTGACCGCTGGGTGGCGCTGGCTCCCGTCGACGGAATGGAGGGCACGCTGACCACTTCGCTGATCGCCTTCGCCCGTCCCGAGCTGCGCGTGAATGCCGACGCGGGCCGCGGCGCGATCGTCGTCGAACTGGTGGACTGCCAGAGCGGAGACTCGGTGCCGGGCTTCACTTTCGCCGAGTGCGACCCGATTGTCGGCGACGGGCTGGACCAGGTGGTGAGCTGGGGCGGCCGGAGCGACCTGTCGGCGATCATCGGGACCGCGCGACGCCAGCCGCGGGTGGGCCGAGGGTTGCTGATCCGGATGCGCCTGCGGGGCGACGCCCGGCTGTACGGGCTGGCCTGTTGAGGTAGGATCGGGCGGTGGGCAGGTATCGCGTCGGCATCATCGGACCCGGTCACAAGGGGGTGGAGTACGCGGTCGCGTACCGCTTCCATCCGCAGACCGAGGTGGTCGCGGCGGCCGACCCGGACGCGGAGACGCTGGGCCTGTTCTGCGACCGGTTCGGCGTGCCGGGCTACGTCGACTATCGCGAGATGCTGGCGCGCGAGCGACTCGACGTCGCCGCCGCGATCCTGCCGGTGGCTCCCAACCCCGACGTCGTCGTGGCTTGCGCGCAGGCCGGCGTCCGGGCGGTGCAGTGCGAGAAGCCGATGGCGGCCACCCTGACGGACGCCGACCGCATGGTGGAGGCGTGCCGGGCGAACGGCGTCTCGTTGGCGGTGGGCGACCTGGACCGCAACCTGCCGGAGTACGGCACCGCGATGGCACTCATCGAAGCGGGCGAGATCGGCGAGGTGAGCTCGATCACCGCCACCGGCGGCAGCGGCACCGAGCTGTCAGGCGGCGGCTGCCAGGTACTGAGCCTGGTGCGGCTGTTCGCCGGCGACGCCGACGTCGCCTGGGCGATCGGCTGGATGGCGAACGATGCGGCCAGCGACCACGACCAGGGAGGCGCCGGCTACTTCCGCTTCGTCACCGGCACGGAGGCGATCCTACACCGCAGCGCCGACGCCCGCGGCATGGGCATCGAGGTGGCCGGCAGCCGTGGGGTGATCCGCGTCAGCGACAACGTGGTGCGCATGTGGCGCCGCCCGGACGAGGATCCCGGCGCACCGGCAACCGAGCCCGACTCGTGGCAGCGGCTGCAGCCGGTCGACGGCGTGTTCCCCACAGGGTCGATCCGCAGCTGGGACAAGGGCAGCCGTGACGGCTGGGGGATCCCCGCCAACCGCCAGGCGGCGACCGTGCAGGAGCTCGTGACCGCGCTCGACGCGGGCGACGCCCCTCTGAGCGACGGCATCAACGGCCGCGCGGTGCTGGAGATGGCGATCGCCATCCGCGAATCGCACCGGCGGGGGCATGCGCCGGTGCGCCTTCCTTTGGCCGACCGGAGCCTCCGGCTGCTCCCCAAGAGGACGCGCTTGCATCACAAGAAACCGCTCCGGGGCCGGGAGTGGTACCTGCGCGAGCTGCGCAGACACCTCGGCACCGGATCTGATTCATCTATTGAGTAAAATTTCTCAATAGCGTCCCTTGACGCCGTACGGCGTTCCAACGCGCTCAGATCGCGACCTCCATATAGCGCCTCCAAGCCGCCACCTCGGCACGGGTCGATGCGTCGTGTCTACGGCTACGCCATGGCGAAACGGAACATGCTCGTCACGTCAAGGTGCTGGTGACCCTCAGGTGAAGGGGCCCAGGTCGGGGTCGCGATCGCGGGTGAAGTGCTTGCCGATCAGGTAGTCGACCTTGAGCTCGACGTCGTGCAGGGCACGCGGTGTGACGAGCTCGGGGTCCGCTTTGTCGAGGGTCACCTCCAGCGTATTGCGGCCGCGGCGCGGCCAGTGGCCGGCGGTGAGCGGATACAGGTACCAGTAACCGGCCACCCGGTGGCGGGTCCAGTTGATGTTGGCGGTAAGGTTGATGATCCGCCCGGCGGTGGCGTGCAGGTCTACCCCGTTGAGGCGGATGGTCAGGCGGTCACGCTCGCTCACGCCCGTCACGCGTACGCGCAGAAGGACTTGGTGGAGCCGTCCGGCGGCGTCCTGACGCGGCAGGTCGTCGCTCACCGCGAACGCCACGCGAGCCGGCAGGCCGGCTGTCAGTGGCGCCGGGAGTTGCCGCTCCACGCCGGGTTCCGGCTGCGGATCGGGGAAGCGGCCGGTGGCCGTGGGGACGAAGTAGACCTTGTCCTTGGCGGCCATCACGTCGGGGTGCGGCAGCTCGCGCAGCATCTCGTAGAAGTCGGCGCCATACGGCCAGGCCGCGTGCCAGTAGGCCAGGTACAGGCCGTCCACGCCTTGGTCCCAGTAGTTGGCCGCGGCGGCCCGTACCATCTCGATCGGCGCCGCGGCCACGCGGTCCGAGTCGACCAGACGCAGCAGGGTGGCATGAACCCTGCCCCGCGTGCCGCGCGCGGCGGCCACCAGCGGGCGCAGGTCCATCGTCGAGTCGAGCAGCTCCGGGCCCCCGAAGGCCTCGGCCACCACCACGTCGACCAGGCCGAGGCGCAGCCACTCCGCGACGTCGAGGCCGGCCGCGTGGCACCCCTCGATACTGGCCGGCACCCGCACGACCAGCTCCCGCCCGGCGCCTCCCGCCTTGACCGCCGCGTGCACGCGCTCGATCCACCCGGTCATGATCCGCCGGCCGGCGTCGACGGCGTCCGGGTGGAAGTACCAATGGCGATAGGCGAGCTGCAGCTCGAATCCGTCCACGGGGTAGCGGCCGAGGGTCTCCTCGATCAGCGCGAAGCGCTCGTCGCGCACCTCGGCATGGGCGAAGTCCAGGCAACGCGCGCCGGGGTGGTCGGGCGGCAGCGCGCCGTCCGCCCCGATCTCGAGATGGGCGTTGGCGAACCGGAACTCCGAGCAGCGCACGTCGTCGTCACCGCCGCCACGGCCCTGCTGCACCAGCAGCGTCGGGTAGAAGCGCATGCCCTTGGCGTGGGCGCGGTCGCAGACGACCCGCAGCGGGTCGTGCCCGGCATCGATCAACCCCTTGGCGCTGCGGTGCGCGCGATGGAAGATCGCGTGCGGCCAGCTCGCCACGTTGTGGCCCCAGAGCTCGCCGACCTCGGTATCGTGCAGCACCGTGCGGCCGTCGCCGAGGCAGAACATCAGCGCGTCGACCGGCGTGCCCGCCAACTCGTCGACCGCGACCTCGAGCTCGTCCGTCCGGATCGGCGGCTCGAACTGGTAGATCAACGGATGGCGCCCGTCGTTGTAGAACATGAGGCGCGGCGCGCCCCGCGGGCTAGGCTCCCCGGCCGGCTCACGCATCGCCGGCCGACCAGCGCCGGAGCGCCTCCAGGTACTCGCGCCGCGGCAGCACGCCGTAGCCGCCCGGCTGATCGGCCGGCCCGCCGATCGGCTCGCCGCCGGAGTCGATCGAGGTGTAGTGGTACAGCGAGTGCAGGAATGCCCCGCGGGCGCCGGCCTGCCGGGCCGCGTCCACCATGCCCACCACCTCCTCGACCGCGTACCGGTCCCAGTTGCCCAGGTGGAACGGGCCGAAGTCGCGGTTGATGAAGCGGGCGTTGTCCAGCCACAGGAACAGCGGGAACCCGTCCGGCAGGGTGCGGCGAAACAGCTCCAGTGGGGGCGCGTCCAGGATCACCTCGTGCGGACAGGCGCGCTCGGAGCAGATGCCGTCCACCGCCCCCTCGGCCGCCCATCGCTCCCAGTCCTTGTACAACAACAGGTGCGGCCCGCCCGCCATCTTGCCGTCGCCGAACGCCACGCACAGCTCGTGGCGATCCGGCGACAGGCCCACCACGAACGGCTTGCCGGCGCCGTGCATCAGGCTGCCGGTGCGGGTGATCACCTCCGAGAAGTGCTCGCCCTTGATACGGTAGAACTCCTCGGTGTCGTACGGATCGTAACGGATGTCGACGCCATGGCGGTCGCGGTAGTCGGCGACCACGCGGTCGGTGAAGCCGAACGGCTCCAGGTGCTCGTCCCAGCCGGGCGTGTCGAAGCAGGCGTACCAGCTATGCGAGCGGGTCGACAGGTAGAGGCCGTCGACGCCGTAGCCCAGCAACTCGCCGGTCATCGCCGCCAGCCGCTCCTGCACCTCCGCGTCGCCGTAGTCGGGGATGCCGTGGTAGAAGCGCGATCCGTCGCGCGAGCACCAGTACTTGCGCGGCGCCGCATACCAGACCGGGTCCACCAGGGAGACGTAGTCGCGGCGCACGCACTGGAACTCGTTCCAGTTGACCCAGCCCCAGATCGGCACGCCGTGCCGCCGCGCCGCCTCCACGGCGCTGGCCAGCGGGTCGCCGATGTCCAGGATGTCGGCCACACGGTGCCAGTACTGAGCCGCAGGGTTGTGCGGATCGACGCAGCCGTGGTCGAACGGCGCCATCGTCTGCGACGGGTAGTAGGCGCGGCCGGCCGTGTTGCACCGGTACAGGAAGGTCAGCCCGGTGCCGGCCAGCATCTCGAACAGCCAGTCGAAGTACTCGGCGTCGATCGGCCCGTCGTGGAACCGCGGCGGATCGGTGGGATCGTAGTTGTAGAAGACCAGGAACCTGTCGGGCAGCATGAATCCGATGGTACACCATCAGAGATCCGATTCCTGAACTCCTGCGAGTCGGATCAGATGTCGCTGAAGCCCGACCTTCAAGACTTTGTTTCCGTGGACTGGGACCGAGATACGAGCTGAAACGCCGGCCTTGGTATAGATGTGGTGGCTCCCGTGAATTCGCCTCAGTTGCCACCCCCGTGACTCGAGAATGCTGCAGAGTCGCTTGCCGCTGACGGCCTTCATACAGCTATTTCGATAACCCTATCCTTCTTCGACAGCGGAATCTCGTCGACATCGACGGACAGGCAACCTTCGACAGCTTCATACAGGTTCTTCAAGAGCTCTTCAAAGGACTCTCCCTGCGTTACACAGCCGGGAATGGAGGGGACTTCCGCCCAATACCCGCCCTCCTCCGCCTGATGGATCACCACCTTGATCTTCATCTCTTGATTCCCCGATGTCCGTCTCACGATCGCAGATCGCGCGGACACGGTCAACGATGCCGGATCAGCAGCGCTGGCGCTCGCAGACAAAGCGAGGGCGGCACTCGGTGTACCGCCCTCGCATGCTCAGATCCCTTCTGGGGTTCTGTGTACCGGCTAGCCTTCGATCCAGTACTGCTCCACGTTGGTGTAGCCGGGGCTCTTCAGGCGCCAGCTCTGGATGACCGTCTCCGGCACGTTGCGGAAGTTGTTCTTGACGATCGCGACCGCCGGATAGCGGACCGTGCCGATCATCCACACGTTGTCGACGTGCGACTGGATGATGTTCCTGCCGATGGCGATACGCTCATCCGGGTCGGCGGTGGTCTGCATCTGCCCGTACCACTCCTGGATCTGCTTGATCTCGGGCGTCGGCTCCTGGCCGGCTTCGCCGTTGGTGGCGTACCAGCGTGCGAACTCGGGCGCCCAACCGTGCTGCGAGCCGCTCACGGGGACGAACCAGTTGGGGTCGATCGACCAGTGAATGCCAGCGGTCAGGTAGGCATTCACCATGAATTCGCCGGACGCGCGGCGCTGGGTCCACAGGGTGCGGTCCTCGATCGAGATCTGCATGCGAATGCCGACCGCCTCCCACTGATCCTTGATCAGCTCCAGCATGTCGGCTCCGCCGCCGGCTTCCTCGGCGCCGTAGGAGGAGACGATGAGCACCAGTTCCTCTCCGTCCGGGCGCAGGCGCATGTTGTCGCCGTCGCGGGCGGTCAGGCCGATGCCGTCCAGCAGTCGGTTCGCGCCGTCCGGATCGTAGTCGATGTGCACCGGCGGCACGAAGAACGGATCTGCCTCGACCGGGACCGCCTGCCACGGAATGGCGACGCCCAGGTAGACCAGGTCGCCGATCTCCTGCCGGTCGATCGCCTTGGACATGGCGATGCGGAAGTCACGCTCGTTGAACAGCCCGCGCAGGATCGGGTCCTCATAGGTGAGGTTGAACTTCAGCGTGTCCGGGATCGGGTTGATCCACTGCCGCACCTGGTAGTCCTCCGCGGACTCGTTCTCCACGAACAGCGTGAAGTTGCCGAAGCTCATGTTGCGCGACTGCATGTCGACCTCGCCCGCCATAGCCTTGAAGTTGGCGGCCTCGCCGCTTTCGACCACGTCGATCGCCATGCGGTCGATGTAGGGGAGCTGCTGGCCGACTGTGTCCACCTTCCAGTAGAAGGCGTTGCGTTCGGCGATCTGGCGCGTCACGCCGGTCGCCTCCGAGGTCAGCTTCCACGGGCGGATGGTCGGGAGGTCCTGGTTCAGGGTCACGTTGGCCAACTGGCCGTACCGCTGGTGCCACAGCTCGAAGCCCTCGGCCTGGGCGGCTTCGTTGAGCTTGTCCTTGTCGGTGAAGTCGGCGTGGAACTGCTCCAGGAAGTGCTTGGGGGCGAAGATGCCGTCGCCGCGGAAGGTCAGCACTTCCTCGAACAGGCCGTTCGTGTCGGCGAACGTGAAGATGATCGTCTGATCATCCACCTTTGTCAGGGTGGGCGGCACCGTCTCCACGGTCAGCCAAGACGGGAACACGGGGCTGAGCTCCTCGTTCCCATAGACGTTCTCGAACTGGAAGACGATGTCGTCGGCCGTGAACGGCGCGCCGTCGGACCACCGCATGCCCTCGCGCAGGTGGAAGGTGAACTGGGTACCGTCCTCGCTTACCTCCCAGCGGTGGGCGATGTTGGCGACGACCGCCGTGCCGTCGCGGGCGCGGCGCAGCAGGGGCTCGTACCCCCTCCGGTCGGCCAGCCGGTTGTCTCCGGGACTAATCCCCACGATCCGCCAGGTGCCGCCGTACTGGCCCACCGCCTCAGCAGGGGCAACCACCGCCGGCTCCAGGGGCAGGCGGTCGACGACGGCAGGAAGCGTGCCGTCCGACACCATGGCCTGCAGGACCGGGGCTTCGCTGTACTCCGTGATCGAGGCGCCGGTGTCGCGCTCGAAGGCGGCGACCGTCGCCCACTGGCCCAGCGGATACCCCACGCCGGCTTGGGCCACGCCAAGGGCGGCCGCCGCGGTAAGCAGGACAGCCGCTACGAAAAAACGAACATAGTAGGACACTTCGAATCTCCTCGTGTTTGGTGATGTCGGCTCGTGGGATTCACGAGCCGACCGCGGGAAGGTAGCCCGTGGGCGCCCTCCATTCAAGCCTTGTACGGGTCCGCCGCATCGCGCAGGCCGTCGCCGACGAAGTTGAACGCCAGCACGGTCAGCACGATCGGGACCGCCGGCAGCAGCAGCCATGGGTTCAGCCCCACCGCGGTGATGTTCTGCGCCTCCTTGAGCAGCACGCCCCAACTGATCTCCGGTGGGCGCAGTCCCAGGCCCAGGAAGCTCAGGCCGGTCTCAGCCAGGATCATGCCCGGGACGCTCAGGGTGATCGACACGATGATGTGGCTCATGAACGACGGCAGCAGGTGGCGGCGGATGATGGTTCCCTCACGCTCCCCTGCCACCAACGCAGCGGTGACGAATTCCTCCTCGCGCAGGGCCAGCAGCTTGCCGCGCACCACGCGCGCCAGCCCCGTCCAGCCAAACACCGACAGGATGACGGTGATGGCGAAATACCGCTCCAACTGCATCCACGTCACCGGTATCGCAGCGCTCAGGGCCAGCCACAGCGGAATCGTCGGGAACGAGCGCAGCAACTCAATGATGCGCTGCACGACCGTGTCGGTGAGGCCTCCGTAGTACCCGGACACGCCGCCGAGCAGCAGCCCCAGCACCAGGCTGATCGCCACGCCGACCAGACCGATCGACAGCGAGATGCGCGCGCCGTACAGGATGCGCGACAGCATGTCCCGGCCCAGCCGGTCGGTGCCCAGCAGGAAGACGGTCGCCTCCTCGTCCACGCCGAACAGGTGCACGTCGGTGTCGAACAGGCCCCACCACTCGAATGGCTGGCCGCGGTGGAACAGCTCGACGTAGTACCGCTGCGACCGGTCTTCCGTGTAGGTGCGGCGCAGCGAGCGCGGGTCGATGTGCCGCTCCAGCTTGTACACGAACGGCCGCAACGAGAACCCGCCCTCGCTGTCGTAGAAGTGCACGGCCTGCGGCGGCACGAAGGTATGGCTGCCGTGCCGGTGTCGCGGGTCGTAGGGGGCGACCACCTCGCAGAAGGCGGCGAGCAGATAGAAGAGCACCGTCACTGCGACGCCGACCAGTGCGACCTTGTGCCGGCGGAACTTCAACCACATGAGCCGCCACTGGGAGGCGACGTAGAGCCGTTCCTCCGCGCGGTCGGCTATCTCGTCGTGCCCCCGGAGGTCGGCTGCGGACCCTCCAGTCGCGGCGACGCCCGTCGGGAGCCCGCTCATGCGATCGCCACTCCGTTCATGCCCGGCGCCCTTCGAAGCGGATGCGCGGATCGATCGCGGCCAGCAGGAGGTCCGACACCAGGGTGCCCACCACGGTCAGGAATGCCATGAACATCACGATGGTGCCGGCCAGGAACATGTCCTGGGCCAGCAGCGCGGAAAGCAGCAGCGGACCTACGGTCGCCAGGCCGAGCACGACCGCCGTGATCGTCTCCCCGGAGATGATCTCCGGCAGCAGCCACGCCACGCTCGACACCAGCGGGTTGACGGCCAGCCGCACCGGGTACTTGAACAGCAGCCGCCGTTCACCCAGCCCCTTGGCGCGCGCGGTGATCACGTACTGGCGGGCGATCTCGTCGAGCAGGTTGCCGCGCATGACGCGGATGAGCGCGGCGGTGCCGGCCGTCCCGACCACGACCACGGGGATGATCAGGTGCTTGAGCAGGTCGATCCCCTTCGCGAAACTCCATGGCGCTTCGATGTACGCGTCGGAGAACAGGCCGATGCCGACGATGTCGAAGTTCCGGTAAAGGACGAACAGCAGCACGAGCGCCAGCAGAAAGTTCGGGATCGACAGACCCAGGAAGCCGACGCCCGTGAACAGGTGGTCGGCGGGAGAGTATTGCCGGACCGCCGAATAGATGCCGATCGGGATCGACATCACGTAGGTGAAGACGATGGCCGCCAGCGAGATGATCACCGTGAACAGCAGTCGCTCGCCGATCAGCGTGCGCACCGGCTTCTCGTACTGGAACGACTGGCCGAAGTCACCGCGCAGGAAGCCCCACAGCCAGCGCAGAAACTGGGCCGGCAGCGGCTTGTCCAGGCCGTACCTCGCTTCGAGGGCGGCGATCTCGGCCTCCGTCGCGGTCTCGCCGGTGGCGGCGAGATTGGCGATGTACGTGTCCAGATAGTTGCCCGGCGGCAGGTGAATGATGCCGAACGACACGATGGCGATGACGAACAGCGTGGGAAACAGCAGCAGGAGCCGCTTGACGATGTACTGGGCCATGTGTGAGGGAGGCGGGCGGCCTGTACGGACCGGCCGTGATAGAGTGAACGGCCCATGAGCGCCTCGTGTCAAGTTCCGCCGGAGGGCGTGAACCTCACCCGAAGAGTGACCGTCCGCACCGCCGCCGAGTTGCAGCGCCACTGGAGCGGACCATGCAACGTGTTGCTGGACGGCGACTGCGTGCCGTTCAGCTACGAGCCGCCACCGGTGGCCGACATCGTCGACCGGCTGCGGCGCGACGACGACGCGCGCCTGCGCGACCTGTCGCCGGAGCGGCCGGACAGCCCCTACTACCACGACGAGGACGGCTTCATTGACGAGTTCCGCGCCCTGCCGCTGGAGCGGGTCATGGAGATGCCGTTCGGGCTGTCCCACTTCAAGCTCACCAACTTCACGAGCCGCGGCGACCTGTTCGCCGGGCTGTGGAAGGACGTGATGGAACCGTGGCAGGCGTTCCTGGGGCGCGCCGGGTTCACCTGGTACCGGTGCTATCCGATCGTCTTCATCTCAGGCGCGCACGTACCCGGCCGCTACCACATGGACGTGTCGCACGTGGTCGCCTGGCAGATTCACGGCACCAAGGTGTTCAACGGCCTGACCGACCCGTACCGGTGGGCGCCGCTCGAATGCGCCGTGGATCCGCAGTGGCGCGCAGGAATGGTCAGACCGGAGGGGCTGACTTCCGCCGACGTGCTGAGCTACACCATGCCGCCGGGAACGCTCCTGTGGAACCAGCTTCTCACCCCGCACTGGGTGGACGCGGGTGAGACGGACGGGGCGGTTGCGGGAACCTCGGCGGTTGCGGCCAGCATCAACCTGTCACACGGCGGGCTGCGGCTGGAGGGCGAGCTGTCGCCGGCCGGGAAGGCGCTGGAACGCTTCTACCGCGAACGGCCCGAGCGGCGGTTCTGACAAGAAGCCCCTATAGCGAAAGCGGCGCACCCCTGATGGATGCGCCGCTTGATCGAAGGTCCCGATGCGACTACTGGACGCTGTCCCAGGTTGCCTTGGCCTCGGCGAGCTTGGCGTTCCAGGAGTCGAACAGCATCTTGCCGCCCGCCTCGTTGTACTCGGCGACGAAGGTGTCCCAGTCGGCCTCCACGTCCTTGTTGCCCAGCACGAACGCGACCCACCACTTGTTCTTGATGTCGGTCAGCGCGGCCTGAACCTGCTGCTCCTCTTCGCTGGGGGCTACCAGGTCCACGTACTGCGGCCACCCTTCCCAGCCCTCGGCCAGGAACCTGTGCCAGAGCTCGTTGCCGGCCTGGAACTGGCACCACTTCGGCGGCTCGGGTCCCGTGCACGCCGCGCAGCCGCCGCCTTGCCAGACGGCCGTGAACGGCGCCGAGCACTCGACACCGTCCGGAACCGCCAGCGCCGCGTTCGTGCGCTCGGTACGGACGTCCCTGAGGTGCTTGTAGGCCTCGAACCAGCTACCGATCTCCGCGAACGGGACGATGCCGTTGTCGTAGTTGGAGGTGGCAGCGCCCGGCAGGAACATCAGGTCCCCGGGGCGTTCTACCATGACCTGTTCGAGCGTCTTCCCTGCAACATCAGGGTTCCACGATTGGTCCTTGAGGAACTCCTCCGCGTTGAAGTCGCTGAAGTCATCCTGGGTGAAGTGGATGCCCTTGATCCCGAACCAGCGCGCGACCTGCCCTTCCTCGCTGACCCACCACTCGAGCAGGTCCAGCGCCCGTTCGGGGTTGTCGGAGAACGCCGGTATGGCGGTCGCCCGGTAGACGCCCAGCGGCACCGCGTCGTCGTGCGCGCGGCCGCCGGGACCGCTGATCGGGTGCAGCCCCTGCGGGAAGTCCGCCAGGGTCGCTCCCGGGTTGGCGGTCACGAACTTCTCGAAGTGCGCCATGTAGCCGTCGGGCCGCGGGCCCTTGTACAGGCCGGACAGGTGCTTGCCGGCAACGAGCTGATCAATGTACTCGAACAACTCGCCGGTCAGCCACCCCGGATAGAGGAGCTGCTCGCCGGCATGCTCCGCCACCGTCGCCCAGATCGCCTTGTTGCCCGGATCGACCGCAGCGTCATACCAGTTGCCGTCGTCGTCCAGGTGGTAGCCGTCGACCTCCTGTCCATGCGTCTGGAAGTACAGGTAGTTCAGGCCCTTCCAGTGCGTGCCCTTGTAGGTCGGCCATCCGAAGCCGGTGGCGCCGAGCTTGTCACGCGCCATCCGCATGGCTGTGATCTGCTCGTCGTAGGTCGCCGGGACCTCCAGGCCGAGATCGTCCAGCATGAAGCCGTTGTAGATGATCGCGCTGTCCGTGATCGGCTTGAAGCGATTGCCGGTCATGAGCGCGTGGTAGTTGTCGACACCCCCGTTCTGCACCAGGTTGTACAGCCGGTACACGGGATCCTGGAAGATCGTGTTGATGATCGGATAGCGCTCCGGATCTGCGGAGACCAGGTCGTTCAGGTTGGTGAGCAACCCGTCGTTGATCCAGCTCTGCCAGGTCGGGATCCCCAGCCACGGGTGTCCGGGCCACATCATCACGATGTCCGGCGCGGTGCCGGCGGCCATCGATGCGACGATGATGTCTCCGCTGCCGCCGTACTCGATCCTGAAGTCGATGTTGAGCTTGTCCTCTATGTAGCCCCAGACCCGATCCTGCGCTATCAGATCCGAGTCCCAGGCGGATGAATCCCAGCCCCGGTACATCATGCCGATGGATACCCGGTCCATCTCGCCCGCGGCCATTTCGTCCTGGGCGGCGGCGAAGACGTGGGTACCGGCAAGTGCGAACGCCGCTATCAGCAGGAGAGACAGCAGCTTGCGTGCATTAGCCATGCGTTACCTCCAAAACGGTACGGTACGCGGTCGCCGGCCCGTCGTCCAGCGTCTGTGCGCGCCGACTCCCTGCGAAGGTAGCAACCATGGTAGCATGAGGGTATGAAGGTCAGTATCAGCCTCCCGGAGAAGGAAGTCGACTTCCTTGACGAGTACGCTCGCGCACGGCGAATGAAGTCCCGGTCAGCGGTCGTGAGGAAGGCCGTCAAACTATTGCAAACCGAGAAGTTAGGCGACGACTACGCGTCCGCGTGGGCGGAGTGGGCGGCTGCCGATGACAGCGTCGGCTGGGAGCGGACGACGGATCATGGCCTTGACGATGAACGATACGGCGATGCGACGCAGTGAGATCTGGATGGTCGACTTCAGCGTCCCGCGCGGGGCTGAGGCGGCTTTCCGTCGGCCCGCCGTTGTCGTGAGCAACGACCGCGCCAATCGCGTCGCGTCCAGCCTGGGCCGCGGTGTTGTCACGGTGGTGCCGATCACGAGCAACGTGGTCCGCGTCTATCCGTTTCAGGTCGAACTGCCTGCTCGCGTCTGTGGACTGCCGCGAGACTCCAAGGCTCAGGCGGAGCAGGTTCGGGCGGTCGCGGTCCAGTGTATCGATACTCGGGTCGGTCGTGTACCGGCACCGTACATGGATCAGATCGATGAAGCGCTGCGCCTGCACCTCGATCTCTGATCGCCCTATAGTCACTCCCACATGCACTCTCACATGAAGGAACGCTTCGAGTCCGATCACACCGAAAGTCACGTGCTGCGCTACCGCCGGCTGCGGGTCGAGCGGCAGGAAGTGCTGTTCGGCGACGCCGATCCGTTGCTCTGCCGGCAAGGAGATGCGCTCGTGCTCGCAGGCCGCGGCGGGTCGCTCGCGCTCAGCGAAGACGACGGCGCGAGCTGGTCGCAGCTCGCCGACCTGGCAACCCCCACGACGCCGGGTGCCGTGGTGCTTGCGCTGACCGCCGGCCGGGACGGGACGCTCGTCGCCGCCATCCGACGGAACGGCGCCCTGCTGATCCTGGGCGCCGACGCGCCTGCGGGACCGTGGGGGGTGGTCGCCACGCTGGACGGGCGACTGTCCGAATCGTCGCGCGCGTGGCTCACCGCTCTGGCCGACGGCGCACTGCTTTTGTGTCTGCCGGGACTCATCCTGCGTTCGACCGACGGCGGCGCGGCGTGGGCGCCCGCAGCCGAACTTCCGGCCGGATGGGGAACGCTCCACCCGCTGCAGCTCGGCTCCGGCCGGTTGGTCGCCCCCGTCGGCGGCGCCGCGGGCGCCATCGCGCTGGCCGCGTCCGAGGACCACGGCGCCACCTGGAACATCCAGGACGGATTCGCGGCCTTGTCCACACCGCTGGCGGAGTTGCCCGACGGCCGCCTGGTGCTGAGCTACGGCCAACCGCACTTCCCCTACGGCGCCCGGGCGATCGTCGGTTCAGCCCCCGGCGACGCCGGCACGCGCTGGGGAGACGAAGTGCACGTCCTCGGTCTGTGCCGGTACGCCATCCGCGAGAAGGCGCGCCCGGTGCTTGCCGGTGCCGGCGTGAGCGCCGCCACCGTGGTGACCGCCGACGGCGCGATCGTGTCCGCCTTCCACCGCGGCGCGGCGCTGGGGTCATATGCGCCCACCATCTACGGCCCCGGCATGGACGAGTGGGGCCGCCGGCCGGCGATCGGCGTGGTGCGCTGGACCCCGGAGGGCCTGGAGAAACCGCCGCTGGTGTACCCCAACCTGTGGAGCGACCGGGTCGACCGATCAGGCTACCTGGACAACGGCATGGTGCGCATGCGGCCCGACGACCGCTTCGAAGGCGGCGACTACGTCGAGAACTTCGAGATGGTGGCCTACCGGCGCGTAGCGGCGGAGCACCGCTACTTCGACGGCGCCGGCGGCAAGGGCGCGGTCGTCTGCCGCCATCCCGACGGCAGCCTGGTCTACTCCAGCCGCGACTGCCGCATCCATCGCTCCACCGACGAGGGCCGTACGTGGAGTTTCCTGGCCGAGATCCCGCTGTCGGGACGCGATCCGGCGGTGTTCGGGTTCGGGGTGACCGGCGCCGGCACCTTCCTCGCGAGCTACGCCGCACTGATCGATGAAGCCGATCCCGCGCGCGGCACGTTCCCGACGCGCGAGCCGCGCGTGGCACGCAGCGACGACGGAGGGCGAACGTGGACGGATTCCGAGCTTGCGCCCCGGCCGACGCGCTACTGCGGTCAGGGCGACGGCAGCCGCATCGTGCAGCTCGCCGATGGCACCGTGATCTGTTTCTGCGGCAACGCCTGGAACGATGCAGCCCGTCAGGCGGGATACGAAGGGGACGTACTGCTGCGCTCGCGCGACGACGGCAGAACCTGGGGCGACTGGACGGTGCTGCCGCCGGGGAGCTGCGAGTCGAACCTCCTGGAGCTGCCGTCGGGCGAGCTGCTCTGCGCGACGCGCTTCCAGCGCGAATACCTGCACCCGGACCTGTTCGACGCGCCCGCCGCTCAGGGCGGCGGCCACGAGACCTGGCCCGCGCCGTCGCTCAACCGGGTCGGACCGGGCCGCTACAAGAACGAGGCGATCATGTTCTCCGGCAACGGCGGCTACGACTGGACCACGCCGTTCCTGGTCACCCGACTGCACATGGTGTCCGCGGACGCCGTCGGCCTGCCGGACGGCCGCGTCGTGCTGACCTACGACCACAAGGACGCCGTCGGCGGCCCCCGCGCGATGGTGAGCCCCGACGGCGGACGGACCTGGGACCCGGAGCCCTACATTCTGGCCTACCACCCCATGGACGCGCGCACCAGCTCGGTGCTGCTGCGCGACGGCCGCGTGTTGACCCTGTGGGCCGGCGCCCGCGACGAGGGCGTCCACGCCACCACCTGGTCGCCGGAGTAAGGAGATGCCGGCCCCAACGCCCCCCGACACCAGGCCGCCGCGCGACTGGGAGCTGGTCTACGTCAGCGATCCGTCCAACGTGGCCAACTACGACTTCGACCCTGGTGACGCCCGCCCGCTGATCACCAGGCACCCGGCCACGCCGCGGGAGCTCCGCAGGTTCATCGACCACGTGGCCACCAGCGCCGCCGACGTGTTCGTCCAGGAGGTCTACAACGCCGGCTGGACCATGTACTTCCGCTCCGAGCGCTTCGAGTACGACGCGCGCCCGCAGCACAGGCGGTTCCTGCCGATGATGGACGACGGCATCATGCCGATGCAGGTGATGCTGGAGCGGTGCCGGGAGCGCGGCATGCGCTGCCTGGCCGGGTTCCGGGTCAACGACAACCACGGCGCGCCGGACCAGGGCGGCATGTTCCTGCACCGCAACCCGCAGTGGAAGATCACCGACGTGCCTCCCGGCGGCGCCTTCCTGCCGGGCAACCGGATGGACTTCACGGTCCCGGAAGTGCGCGACTACCTGTACGCGGTCGTCGCCGAGGTGGTTTCGAGCTTCGACGTGGACGGCGTCCTGCTCACCATGCGCGACGGCCTCTACTTCCCCGCCCCCGGGGGCGACCGGAGCCTGGCCCGCGAGCGGCAGCCGCTGATGACGGGTCTGATCGAGCGGCTGCGCGCGATGCTCGACCAGCACGGCGCCGCCCGCGGGCGGCGCCTGGAGCTGGGCGTGCTGGTGCCGGAGACCCTGGAGGACTGTCACGTTCTCGGGCTGGACGTGCCCGCGTGGATCGGCGGCGGGCTGGTCGACTTCGTCGCTCCGATGGACTCGTCGTTCACGGACTTCAACGCCGCCTACGAGGAGTTCCGTGCTCTCACCGCGGGGACACCGTGCCGGCTCTACCCCGGCGTGCAGCCGTACTGCTGCTCGCGCGAGAGCTTCGGCCCGCCGGCGACGGCCGAGAATTACCGCGCCCTGGCGCACGCGCTGCGCCACCAGGGCGCCGACGGCATGTCCGTGTACAACTTCCAGAAGCACTGGGGCGGGTTCCGTTCCGGCAAGCGCGGCGCGGAGACCGGCTGGCCGGCGGCCTTCCGCCTGCTGCGCGAGGCGCGCGACCCGAAGCGCGTGGCCGACGGCGTCCGTCATTACACCTACCGCTCGATGTGGGGCGGCTACCACGGCATCAGCCCGTCGGGCACCAACGTGTGCGGGACGATGAAGGACCAGAAGCTCATCCTGCCGCGCGAGCCGGGCGGCCCGTCGGCGAGCTACCGGTTCCGGCTGTTCGAGGAGGTCGAGAAGACCGCCAGCGCCACGCTGTTCCTGCGCGCCGTCGGCCTGGGATCGGCCGACCGGATCGCCGTGCACCTCAACGGCACCGAGGTTCCGGCCGATCAGCTCCGCCGCGTGTACCACCGCGAAGGGCGCCCGGCGCAGGCGGGCAGGCCGCTGCCCTCGCACACCACCTGCGTCATCGACCTGACTCCCGGGCTGGTGGTGAGCGGCGATAACGATCTGACGCTTACGCTGCTTTTCTCCGGGATGGTGGACGTCGGCTCGGTGACGGACCCGGAGCCGATCGTCGTCGACGAGGTGGACGTGACGATCGTGCCGGCCTGAGCACGCACCGCTCGCCCGGGGGCTCGGCTACTCCTTGACGGCGCCGATCAGGATGCCCTTGGCGAAGTGCCGCTGCAGGAACGGGTACAGCATCATGATCGGCAGCATGGCGAGCACGATGGTCGCCATCACGAGCTGCCTCGGAGGAATCCAGCCCTCGTCCTCGATGAAGCGCTGCCCTGCCGCCGAGTCGAAGAAGACCGTCGGCCGCTCCAGCACCCTGCGGAGCAGGATCGCGAACGGCGCAACTTTCGCTTCGCGCACGAAATACAGCCAACTGACGTAGTCGTTCCAGTGGTAGACCGCCAGGAACAGCAGGATCGCCGTGACCATCGGCTTGGAGATCGGCAGGATGATGCGAAAGAACGTCGTCGCCTCGTTGGCGCCGTCGATCACGCAGGCATCCTCGATATCCTTGGGCACCGTATAGGAAAAGAAATTGCGCATGATGATGAAATAGCTGGTGTTGACGAACGCCGTGACCAGGACCAGCGCCAGGGCCGAGCCGAGCAGACCCAGCTTCACCACCAGCAGATACAGCGGGATCAGGCCGCCGGAGAAGAACAGGGTGAGGACGATCAGGACGTTGATGAGCCGCGTGCCGGGCACGTGGCGCTTGGTCACGGCGTAGGCGAGCATGGCGGTGACCACGACGCCGCCGCCCGCCCCGACCGCGGTCTTGACGATGGAAACGGACATGGCGCGCAGGAAGAGCTGCGGAGCGCCGATCATGATGCCGTGGTAGTAGGTCAGGTCCGGGTTCAGCGACGGCAGCAGGATGAAGTCGGCCCGGATGAATTCGGCGTACGGCATGAGCGACACGACCAGCACGTACCACATCGGGTAGACGGCGAGCACGGCAAACACGCCGACGAATGCGACTGCGAGCACGTCGAACACGTTGAAGCCCAGGCGGCCGCGAAGCATGCCCCGGGTCATCACTCGAAGATGCCCATCACGTTCATGCGCCTGATGCCGCGGTTGGCGCTCAGCAGCAGAATCAGCCCGAGCACGTTGAAGACCAGCCCCAGCGCGGTCGCCTGCTCGAACTTGCTGTTCAAGAGCCCGGTCCGGTACAGGTAGGTGGAGAGCACGTCCCCGACGTCGTACACGGCCGGGTTGTACAGGTTGTACATCAGGTCGAAGTTGGAGCCGAACAGGCCGGAAAGCTGCAGGATGAACAGCACGGCGATGGTCGGCGCGATGCGCGGCAGGTAGATGTGCCGCATCAGGTGGCCGCGGTGCGCGCCGTCGCAGTGGGCGCTCTCCACCAGGTCGGGATTCACGCTGGACAGCGCCGCCAGGTAGATGATGGTGGCGAAGCCTGCTTCCTTGATGGTGTTGACGACCACGACGATGCCGCGGAAGTACCCGGGGTCCGTCAGCCAGTGGCGCGGCTGCACCCCGAACAGGCCGACCAGGAAGTTGAACGGGCTGTCGGGCTCGGGATAGAGCATGCGCGACACCAGCGCGCCCATGACCACCCAGGAGACGAAGTGGGGGAAGTAGACCATCGTCTGCACCGTACGCTTGTACCAGGAGACCCGTACCTCGTTGAGCAACAGCGCCAGGAACACCGTGAAGGTGAAGCCGAAGGCCAGGTTGTAGAGGTTGATGATCAGCGTATTGCGCAGCGCGAAGTAGAACGGCGGGGTCTGGAACAGGATCCGGAAGTTCTCCAGGCCCACCCACGGGCTCCGCATGATGCCCTTGACGATGTTGAAGTCCTTGAAGGCGACCAGCAGGCCGTACATCGGCGCGTACTGGAACACCGCGATCCAGGCCAGACCGGGCAGCATCAGCAGATAGACGAACCAGTAGCGCCGCAGCGTGAAGAACACCCGCTCCGGCACGGAACGTGCGCTGCTCGACAGGCGAACCTGGATCTCTGCCACGATGTGCTCGCTGCCGACCCTACGTTCGCGCCCGGAGCCGGTCAACCGACCAGGCCTGCCACCGCCGGGCCGGTGAGGCTATGATCCGCCCGTCATGAGCACCTCAGTACCCCCCGTGCGCACCGCCATCGCCGGCCTGGGCCGCAGCGGCTGGAGCATCCACGCGCGCCTGCTCGCCGAGCAGCCCGAGCGCTTCACCGTGGTCGCCGTTCAGGACCACCTGGCCGAGCGGCGCGCCGAGGCCGAGCAGCGCTTCGGCTGCCGTTCCCACGTCGAGTTCGACGACCTGCTGGCCGACGCCGAGGTCGAATTGGTCGTGGTCGCGGTGCCGAGCCACCTGCACGCCCCGTACGCGACCGCCGCGCTGGAGTCCGGCCGCCACGTGGTCGGCGAGAAGCCGATGGCCACCTCGCTCGAGGAGGCCGAGCGCATGGTCGCGGTCAGGGACGCCACCGGCCGGCTGCTGTCCGTCTTCCAGAACTGGCGCTTCCGGCCCGAGCTGCAGAAGGTGCTCGCCATCGCGGGCGCAGGCGAGCTCGGGCGCCTCGTTCAGGTGCGGCTGGTCAACCACGGCTTCGGCAGACGCTGGGACTGGCAGACCCTGCGGCGTTTCGGCGGCGGATCGCTCAACAACACCGGCGCCCACCTGATCGACGCCGCCCTGACGCTGTTCGGCCCGGGCGAGCCGCGCGTGCTGTACGTGAGCGACTGCGTGCAGACCCTCGGCGACGCTGAGGACCATCTCAAGGTCGTACTCACCCCTGATCCCGCCGATCCGGACTCTGCCTCGGCGCCGACGATCGACATCGAGATCACCTCCACCTGCGCCTACGAGCAGCCGATGCTCCACGTCATGGGATCGGAAGGCGGGCTGGTGGGCGGCAACGGCGAGCTGACCTGGCGCTGCGTGCGCCCCGGCAGCCGGCCCGAGCGCCAATTGTCCACCGAGCCGACCGGAGATCGCAGCTACAACCGGGAGCAGGTCGACTGGGTCGAGCACCGCTGGACGCTCGACGAGGCCAAGGCCGCCGGCGCCCCGGAGGCCGAGGGCGAGGCCCGTTACTACCGCGAGCTGTACGGCGCCATCCGCCACGGCGGCCCGCTGCCCGTCACCGCCGAGCAGGTGCTGCGGCAGATGCGCATCATGGAGGAGTGCCGCCGGCAGTCGACGCTCGACTGAAGCATGGCCAAAGCCGGCGACGACCTGGCGATCACGCTCGGGGTCGAGGAGGAGTTCTTCCTGATCGATCCCGACACGCGCGACCTGCTGGCCGATCCGGACCCCGGCATCTTCGCCGCCTGCGAACGGAACAGCGGGCGGCACAAGGTGGTCCCGGAGTTTCTCCGCTCGCAGATCGAGACCAACACGCGCATCTGCAGCACGGTGGCCGACGTGCGCGAGGCCCTGGTGGAGACCCGCGCCGTGGTGCTGGAGTCGGCTGCCACGCACGGCGCCGCGGTGTTGGCCTCCTCCACCCACCCGTTCGCGGAGTGGACGGAGCAGGCGCCCACCCGCAAGGAGCGCTACGAGCGGTTCGCCGCCCTCTTCCAGGACGCGGTGCGGCGCATGCTGATCGGCGGCATGCACATCCATGCCGGCTTCGGCGACGAGGACGAGCGCATTCGGGTCTTGACCGCCCTGCGCCGCTACCTGCCGTTCCTGCACGCGCTGTCCACGTCGTCACCGTTCAGCGGCGGCCGCATGACCGGCTACAAGTCGTATCGGCTGAACCTGTTCGGCGCACTTCCGCGCACCAGCACGCCCGCTCCGCTGCAGTCGCGCGCCGAGTACGACCGGCTCGTGGACGAGTACCGGCGCCTGGACTTCATCGGCGACGGCAGCGAGCTGTGGTGGGACATCCGGCCGGCCGCACTGCATCCGACGGTGGAGTTGCGCATCTGCGACATCTGCCCGCGCATCGACGAGGCGGTGTCCATCGCCGCGCTCTATGCGTCGCTCATCCGCATGCTGCTGCGGCAGGCGCGGTCGGATGAGCTGCCGGCCGAACCGCGGACGGAGATCATCCTGGAGAACCGGTGGCTGGCGCAGCGCTTCGGGGTGTTCGCGTTCCTGGGCGATGCCGGCGCCGGCGGGCGCAAGGACATCGACGAGTACGCCGCGGCGCTGATCGACACGCTGGCCGGCGATGCCGCGGCGCTCGGCTGCGAAGAGGAACTGCGCCGCGTGCGGGACATGATCCGCGACGGCACGAGCGCGGACCGGCAACTGGATCTCTTCCGGCTCCGCCGCGTCGAGGGAGCGACCGAGCAGGAGGCGCTCCGCGCGGTCGTCGACTTGGTGCTCGCGGAGACACAGGAAGGCGTTCCGGCCCGTGCCGGATCTCCGTCAGCGTGACCCGCTGACGGTCTGCGAGCGCTACGCGCTTCCTGCCCGGCGCGCGGCGCGGTCGACGCGGGCGAACGCCGCCGCGATCTTCGCCGTCTCCGCCTCCCCCCACGACTCGCGCAACGGCAGCGTGAAGTGCTCGGCGACCGCGGCGTGCGCGTTCGGACACGGGAAGACACGATCGGGGTCGCCCCGGTACTCGGCCGCCGTCCACGGAAAGCCGCTCCGCTTCCCGAACACCTGCCGGTCCCGGAACCAGGTGTAGGTGGCCGGCAGCGCGGCGTAGGTGGGGTTGACCGGCACCCCCTCGGCGGCGACGGCCGCGCAGAACCGCTCCTTGTCCCAACCGCCCGCCGACCGGTAGCGCAGCCGCAGGAACCACCAGGAAGGCTCCGCGCCGTCGGGCAACTCCGGCACGCGTACCGACGGCACGTCCGTCAGGTGCTCCGCCAGCGCCCTCACGAACGCGCGGCGACGCGCCACCGCCGCCGGCAGCTTGACGAGCTGCGCGCGGCCGATGGCGGCGCTCAACTCGTCCTGATTGAAGTTGAGTGAGGCCAGGTAGTTGCGGCCCGCCGGCAGGGTGGCCCCGAACGGCTTGCCGCGATCGGCGGCGCCGCGGATCCTGCGGTACAGCTCCTCGTCACGCGTGAACACCACGCCGCCCTGCCCACCGGTCGAGTGGTGCTTGCCCCACATCGTCGAGAACGCGGCGACGGTGCCGAAGCTCCCGACCGGCGCGCCGCCGATGGCGGCGCCGTGCGCCTGCGCGCAGTCCTCGATCAGCGGCACGCCGTGGCGCTTGGCAAGACGGGCCACGGCCTCGATCCGCACCGGCTCGCCGGCGATGTGGGCGACCACGATCGCGCTGGTGAGGGGCCCGATCACCGCCTCGATCTGCTCGGGGCCGCAGTTGAAGGAGCCGGGCTCGGTGTCGGCCACCACCGGGATGCAGCCCAGCAACGGCACCGGCATCATGCCGCCCGGGTCGCTGATCGCCGGCACCACCACCTCCGTGAACGGCTCCACGCCGAGCGCCCGCAGCGCGACGTACAGCGCCGCGGTGCCGGAATTGACCGCATCGGCGTGCCCGCCGCCCAGGGTTGCCGCGAACTCGGCGCAGTACGCCTCTTCCTCCGGCCCCCCGTACTCGATGGCGCCGCCAGCGGCGATCGCCCGATCCACGACCCCGAGTACGGCGGCGCGTTCCTCCGCGCCGATCAGGCCGCGCTCGGGCAGACCCGTCACCAGCGGCGTGCCACCGTCGATCGCCAGCCGGTCGGTAATGGTGCTACTTGTGTCCATATGCCGATCAGTCTACCGCACGCTGCTCATGCGTAGCGGATGACGAGGCGATGTACGTAACCGAATCGGCGCGGCCGACGAGCGACCTCCCGATATCTGAATCCGGCAAGCCCGCCCACTACGGAACGCTTACCGGCACCAGCAAGTCGAGCTTGGCATCAGCGTCGAAGTGTTCCCTCAGAGCAGGCGGAAGCGGATCGCCATGCTCGATGCACGATTCCTCGATCTTGCGAGCGAGACCCTGAGCGATTTCGGCGGCCTCGGCAACGCTTCTGCCTTCGGCGACCAATCCGGGAACGTCCGCGCTCGTGGCCAGAAACACCCCCTCGGGCAGCTTCTCGATATGGAGCCGTATCTTCGTTTCGTTCACTTCTGCCTCATCCCATCTCACATCTCATCACGACGAGCCGTTTCGGGACTGAATGCGGGCACGCATACTGAAAAATACTCCGCTCCACCCTCGATTGGACTGCTGTACCTGACCCACTCTCCCTTCTGTGCAACGACTGCTTGTCCCGCGCCGACATCGAAAGTGCCATCTCTTGTCTCTACACGGAGTACTCCCGAAAGCACGACCGAGTACTCGTCGAATTCCGGAGTCTGTCCTGGCTCGCCCCAGCCCTCGGGGCTTTGCATCATGGCGATGCTCACTGAGCGCGAGTTCGAGTTGACTCGACCGACCAACTCCTCGATCACTTTGGGAGGGATGCTGTCTTCGGGAATCCTGGTGGGAGCCTGGATCAATCGCGCCATTCACCTTACCTCTGATCTCAAGCTATTCATGTGTTACGTCTCAGGCGATCGACGATCCGGGGGTGTCGGGCGGCCACATCGCGAAGCTCGGTGGGATCGTTCCACAGGTCGTAGAGCTCCGCCGCGGCCGCGGCGCGCTCGACCAGTTTCCAGCGGCCGTCCGTGCGCAGGCGCCAGTCGCCGAACGCCGACTCGGCGACCGGCCGCGTGCGCCGGGCGCTGCCTCTCAGCAGCGGCCACAGCGAGGTCGCATCCCAGCCCGCCGGCGGCTCCGCCCGGGCGGCTTCCACGAACGTGGCGGCCAGATCGATCGTCTCCACCGGCGCATCGCTCCAGCGTCCCGCGTCGACGCCGGGCCCGCCGACCGCCAGCGGCACGCGCACGGAGCCCTCGTGCGGCTGTCCCTTGTCCCAGAGCCCACCCTCGCCCAGCATCTCGCCGTGGTCGGCCGAGAAGGCGAACAGCGTGCGGTCCGTCTCGCCGCGCCGCTCGACGGCATCCCGGATCCAGCCGATCCAGTCGTCGATGCCTTCGATCTTGGCCGCATAGCTGCGCCTGATCGCCTGGTGGTCGTGCGGTGACGGCGGTGCGTCGGCCGGTTCCGGGAATGCGACGCCCTCGTAGCGGTCGAGCAGCTCCCGGCAGGCATCGAAATACGGATGCGGGCCGGAGAAGTTCACCTGCAGGAACCACGGCTGCCCGGCCGGCAGCCGGTCGAGCAGGCCGAGCGCCGCCCGTCCCGTGAAGTCGTCGATCTGAAAGAAGCGGCCGTGCGGGCAGGGCCATGCCGCGATCCCGTTCCCGTCCTGGTCGTGCTGCCGGCGCCGCTCCCAGTCCTCCAGCACCGTCGCCGCGAGCCCGTGCTCGTGGAGGAACGCCAGGTAGGGCTCGATGGGCTCGGTCCGTCCGGCGACGGCGGCGCTGTCGCGGTGGCCGGCGTGATCGAGGGTGTCGGTGAATCCCATCCGCCCCAGGAAGCTGGACCAGCCGTAGCGGCCGTGCAGGTGCGAGCGCTTGTGCAGGTCGCTCTTGCCGCACATCGCCACCCGGTAGCCGGCCGCGCGCAGCGACTGCATGAAGGTCGGCAGCGCCGGATCGGCGTCGTCGCGGTTGTCGGCGACACGGCAGCGGCCGTAGCGCATCCCGGCGGCCAGACAGGCGCGGCTGGGAGCGCACATCGGGCTTGCCACCCGGCAGCCGCTGAAGGCCACGCCGCGCGCGGCGAGCCGGTCCAGGTTGGGGGTGCGCACCGGCACCCGCCCCTCGTACCCCACCCAGTCCCAGCGGTGCTGGTCGGTGAAGACGAACAGGATGTTCGGCGGTGACGGCATCCTCACGCGCCGTCGTCGACGATGAACCGGGCGAGTCTCTGCGCCCGCGCCGGCAGCGTCCGGTACAGCGACCGGGGCACTACGCCATGCATCCTCGCCTGCCGGAACCAGGGCGCGTAGTAACCGATGCCGAGCATGATGCGCACCTGGTCGCTGCTGTTGCGCGTGCCGCCGTGCCAGCAGCGCACGTCGCGGATGATGGCGGTGCCGGGCGGAGCGCACACGAACGACCGCCGCATGCGCTCCGGTTCCTCCTCCAGGGTGGGAGGCTTCTGGCGCGTGCGGTGTGTGCCGGGCACGAAGCGGGTCGCTCCCGTTCGTTCGCTGAACTCGGTCATCACGTAATTGGCGACGATGAACGGGCTCGGCAGATCGAAGATGGTGACCTGCTGCAGCGGGTCTGCGATGTCGTCGTGCACGTCGGCGTGCAGGTGCTGAATCTCCGCCCCGGGCGCGGAGTAGTCGCCGCCGCCGAGCCCGCAGATGTACTCCTCGGAGCCCCAGATCTCATCCAGCACCGGCAGGATCGTCGGCACCGCGATCAACTGCGCCCACTCGGGGTGGTGGAGCTGCAGCCCGTAGGAGTAGCGCGCATGGCCGCGGTTCGCCTCCTCGAGTGGGATCGCCGCCATCTGTTCGGCCGCCACGCGTCGAGCTCCGGCCTGCGCGAGCGCGAGCTGCTCCGGCGTGAGCGCGTCGCGGATGACGACCAGGCCGTCCCGGTGGAACACCGACGCGGCGCCGGACGGGTCGCCGGGCGCGAAGGTCTGGAGATCCAGCACGACGAACTCCCTCAGGCGCCCCCGCCGTCGCCGTCCGCCTCATCCTCGGCGTACAGCGCCTGACCGCGATGCAGCCGCCGGGCGATCAGGGCGGTGCTCAGACCGCCGCGCCGGGTCGGACACTGCGCGGCCAGGTTGCGGGTCACGCCGATCATCAGGTGCTCCCGCTCCGGTCCGTCTCCCCAGGTCCGTCCCTGCGCGACCGCCGCCTCCAGCACCTGCAGGCTGTGGAAGTCCAGGTCCTCGCGCACCGTCGCATGGGCCAGCGTGTCGATCAGCCGCTCCAGGGAACCGCCGGTGCGCAGGTAGCGGACGGTCAGCGCGTCCGCCTCGCCCGGGGTGCTGCGGCGATCCAGGGTGTCGAGCAGGAGTTCGAGCAGCTCGTCGTGGTCCTCGGGCAGTGCGTCCAGGCCGTCCCGCTCGCCCGGCAGGCGAGCCGGCGGCACGTTCAGGAATCGGTCGGCGTGCACGGACAGCGCGGCCTGCACGACCGCGGCGACGGTCCGCACCGCGGGATTGCGCCGCACCGCGCGGTCCACGGCGTTGGCGAAGATGAAGGTGTGCTGGGCGCTGAACCAGTCGCCCACGTCGTTCGATGCCGAGAAGCGCGCCAGGCGCAGCCCCGCCGCATAGGCGACCACGGCCGACAGGATGCGGGGGGCGGTTCCCCCGGCCAGCGCGTCGCCGATCACCGACACTACCGCGCGGCCGTCCTCCCCGAGCAGGACCTGCAGCAGGCGGCCGGCAACCTCCCGCGCCTGCGCCGCTTCCGCGGTCCCGTTCGCGCGCGCCGCGTCGCCGCCCGCCGCCAGCAGCTCCGGGAGCCGCGACTCCAGGTCGCGGGCGGCGCTCACCAGGTCGACCGGATGCCGCCAGGCGCTCCCCTCCTCCTCACCGCGCGCCGCGGCAATGCGGCCGGCCAGCAGCGCGATGTGCGTCTCCGCGTCGTCCGTGCCGACGTGGTCCATCAGCTCGAACACCTTGTTGCACGAGTCGAGCAGGTGGCCGCCCTCGGCGTAGAGGCGCTGCGCCGCCGCGTCTGACAGCAGGCCGGCGGCGTCGCGCTCGCTCAACGTGCGCAGCGCCGTCGCCAGCGTGCGCTCGACCCCGTCCGCGTGGCGGGCGCCGACGAACGTCTGTAGCCAGCCGGCGAGATCGTCCAGCCGTCGGTCGTCGCCGTCCAGCGCCCCGCGCAGGCGGTGAGGCACCGCCCCTGACGCCTCGGCGGCTATCTGCCGGGTCGCGTAGTAGAGCGCCAGGTAGCGGGTGTCGTCACTCAGGTACGGCGCCAGGTTGGCCACGCAGGCAAGGCGTACCAGCCCCTCGCCCCAGCTCGCCAGCCGGCGCGCGGCGAACTCGGCGACCGTGGCGATCACGCCGGACGGGTCCGGGTCTTCGTCCAGCAGCCCGAGCAGCGCCTTGGCCTGGATCAGGCCCACGCCGATGTCCAGCCCCCGCTGCAGGCGGCGGCCATAGAACGCCGCGTCCGCGTGCTCGCGCGGGCGGCGCGCGACCAGCACCTGACCGTCGGCGACGCGCACCTCGTAGGACGGCACGTCGTCGGCGAACAGGTCGAACGCGCAACCGGAAGCGACGTCGAAGCGGGCGTGGTGCCAGTGGCAGGTCAGGATGCCGTCGTCGAGCGATCCGCGGTGCAGCGGGAAGCCCATGTGCGGGCAGCGATTGTCCACGGCGGCAATGCGGTCGCCGTCGGCGAACACGGCGATGGTGACCCCGTCGCCTTCGACCAGGACGACGCCCTTGGCGCGCACGGCCTCGACCGTGCCGGCCGCCACGTAGCGGCCTTGATCGACCAGCGTTTGCTCTGCCATGTGGAGAGTGTACGCCTTAAGCCAGCTCGACGCTTACCTCGCGCAGCGAGGGCGTGCTGCAGCCGTCGAGCGAGGTCAGCGTCGCCTGGTACTGCAGCCAGCGCTGCGGTCCCGCGAACCCCACCACACGGCCGGGATGGACGAAGGTGGTGCCCGCGCCGTCCGCGCCGTGCCACGGCGCCGCAGCCAGCTCTTCGCGCGACCGCGCCCAGCGGAGCTGAAGCTCGACCGACGTGCGCGGCGGCGTGTCCGCGATCCAGTCCACCCGCACCGGCCGCCTGCCCGCCAGCTCGTACGGCGGCGAGCGGTAGCGCTCGCACGGCTCGCGCGTGAAGGCGTTGCCGAAGTCGCGCGGCGTGCTCAGGTGCGGGCCCATCCCCGGCAGCCGCACCGGGTGGTCGAGGTCCAGGCCGCCGGGGCCGTTGTGGAACAGCATCGAGTCGACCCGGTGGCCGAGGTCGGTGCGGTGGCAGACGGTCAGCACGTCGCGGTAGCCGTTGCCGGTCATGTCCACCACCTGGAACGCGCAGGAGGAGTCGCACGGGATCACGGTGGGGTTCTCGTAGTCGATGCCGTGCGCCGTGCCGTGGTAGATGTGCGCCGGCAGCACGCGGCTGAACTGGGTCGAGTACGCCGGCACCAGCAGGTCGAGGTGACCGTCGCGGTTCACGTCCGCGACGGTCAGCAGGATGCTCGACGCGTCGGTGCGGTGATACTCGCTTCGCTCCTGCGAATAGCCGTCCGGTCCCCCGTGCAGGATGTGGAACCCCGACTCCATGCGCGTGTAGTGGCCCATGACCACGACGATCAGATCCAGCCAGCCGTTGCCGGACAGGTCGGCGCAGTTGATCGCCGCGACGTTGCCGTCGCCGCCCAGGTCCAGCTCGATACGACTCATCCGCTCGGTGGAGAAGCCGTGCGGGCCGCCGTGATACACGGCCAGATGCCCGTGCGGATTGTAGAACACCACGTCCAGCCAGCCGTCGCCGTTCAGGTCGACCACGCGGGCGTTGCCTTTGCAGTAGGTGGGAAGCACGGTGGAGCGCTCTGCGGAGAAGCCGTAGGGCGAGCCGTGGTAGATCACCGAGGAGGCCGCCATCGTCTCCGGCTTGTCGTCATAGGTGTAGGCCACGCCCAGCAGGTCCAGCCAGCCGTCGCGGTCGAAGTCGCCCACCTGCACGTAGTGGAAGAACTGCCCGCGGCCGGCGAGGAACGTGCAGCGGTCGGGACGCAGGCCGTCCGGGCCGCCGTGGAACAGGCGCAGCCCGTCGCGCCCCGTGCACGCCAGGTCAGCGTGGCCGTCCTGGTCCAGGTCGGCGAGGACGTAGGTGTTGGTTCCCCCCGCCGGCAGCTCCAATCGCCGCTGCGGCTCGAAGCTGCCGCCGGGGCCGCCCGGGTAGACGTACAGCGGGAAGTCGGGATCGTTCTGCGACGGCCCGGCCATCGTGTTGTTGAACACGATCTCCGGCCGGCCGTCGCCATCCAGGTCCGCGGCCGTGCAGCCCATCGCGCCCTTGGTGGGCAACGTGGTGACCCGGCCTGCGGAGAGTCCCTCCGGTCCGTTCCGGAACACGACCGACTCGGTCTCGTAGGAACGCCCGTCCTCGAGGCGCGAGGCGATCAGGTCGATGCGCCCGTCACCGTTCAGGTCGGCAGCGGAGAGCCAACTGCAGTTCGGGAGCGGCAGCGTCTGCCGCACGCGGTCGAGCGCGTCGGCCGACCGGATCTGCACTCCCTCGCTGGTCACCACGAGCAGCTCGTCCCGGCCGTCGCCGTCGACATCGGCCGCGGCCACCCGCACCGCGCCCTGCGTGAACAGCGTCCAGTTGCCTGAGACCGGCACGATCGTGCGATCGTCCGGTGAGAAGCGGCCGCCGCGGTTCCAGTAGATCTGCACCTGGTCGCCGCCCGCGAAGATCACCTCCCTGGCGCCGTCGCCGTTCAGATCGGCCAGCTCCACCTGCATCGCGTAGTGGGTGGGCAAGCGTAGCGGACGGTCCACGGCGAAGCCCGCGCCCTGCCGGCGGTAGATGAACGAATCGGTGTCGTACTCGAACCCCGTACGGTAGTTGGCGACCACCAGCTCCAGCTCGCCGTCGCCGTCCAGGTCCGCGCAGGCGACCGCGAGCGCGGCGACACCGGGAATGCCGAAACGTGCGGAGGCGTCCTCGAACTCGCGGGGGCGCGTCTGCACAAAGACGTGCAACGGTCGAGGCTCGCCGGCGTTGTGATGGTCCACCCACGCCGAGGGGATGATCAGGTCGGGCAGTCCGTTGCCGGTCAGGTCGGCAACGGCGACGTCGTACGCGCCGGCGGTCGGCAGCTCGACGCGCTCGCCGGTCAGGCCGCCGGGGCCGCCCCAGTAGACGTAGGAGTCCAGCTCCGAGGTGACGCCGTTCTCGGCGTTGATGACCACCAGGTCCAGGTGGCCGTCGCCGTCGAGATCGACCGCTCGGCTCATCCAGCCGCTGTCGTTGGGGAGCTCCTTCCTGTCCCACTCCCCGCCGGGAGCCCTTGGCTGGGCGTAGATCCAGGTCGGTCCCCGCTCGTCGTAGCCGTGCGAGTTGGGAAACACCAGGTCGACGTGGCCGTCGCCATTCGTGTCGGTGCGATGGATCCACTCGACCGCGCCGCCGGCGGTCACGTACAGGTTATCGCCGCCGTTGTCGAACTCGCCCTGGCGGAGAGCGTCGAATCCCCGGTGAACCCAGCGGCAGGGTTTGTCATCCATGCCCGCTCCGTATAGGCCCCGTACCGCGCGACGTCAACCGGGCTCCCCCGCGCCCGGGTCGGGCCAACCGTTCATCACTTCGCCGCGTGCGGCC
This sequence comes from Spirochaetia bacterium, assembly GCA_963662775.1. Taxonomy (GTDB): domain Bacteria; phylum Spirochaetota; class Spirochaetia; order SZUA-6; family Bin103; genus CATQHW01. The sequence continues at coordinate 4,296,221 of OY759747.1, read as the reverse complement.
AGCAGGGCCCCGGCGGTGATCACCGCGAACAGTGCGGGCAAACCGAACCCCGAACCGCCCAGCCCGTGCAGGTAAGGGTGCACTGCACATGCTCACCAGGACCACGGCGTCGTACCATGGGGGCCAAGGCATCCGCGCCAACTGCATCGCACGGGTGCACATGCAGGGCACCTTCCCAGCGCGACGATGCGACCGGGGACGCGGGAGCTGCGCGGCGGTCGCCGCGCAGCATCTCCTTGACGGATATATCCGTCATGCAGACAATCAGCCGTGATTCGGTCCTTCAAGGACAAGGAGACCGAGCGGATCCACAACCAACAGTGGTCGACCAGGATACCGACGGACATCCAGCCACGCGCCCTCACGAAGTTGTTGCTGTTGGCAGCGGCGGAGTCCGAGTTGGACCTGCGCAACCCGCCTGGGAACCGTTTCGAGCGTCTCAAGGGTGAGAGGACCGGCGAGTGCTCGATCCGTATCAATCGGCAGTGGCGAATCTGCTTTCGGTTCCAAGATGGACATGCCTGGGATGTCGGAATCGAAGACTATCATTAGAGAGGTGTGAACGATGGCTGCACGCTCCGAGCCCACGATACCCAAGAGGATCCCGACACCGACCGTGGGGGAGATTCTCCGGGAGGAGTTCCTGGAGCCGCTTGGCATGACCCCCTATCGTCTCGCTATGGAACTGCGGGTGGCCACCAGTTCGGTGCTCGACATAGTCCACGGGCGTCGCCGTGTGTCGGTCGATATGGCGCTGCGCTTGGCTCGCCTGTTCGGCACCACCGAACGATTCTGGCTGAATCTTCAGAACGAGATCGACGTACGCAATCGCAGAGGCGAGTTGAGCCACGAGCTCGCCGCGATCCAACCGGTCGCCCAAGCCGGATGACCGCCGAGGACCTGCATCTCGCCATCCACCTCGCTGCCCCGCCGTGGCGGCGGCTACCAGTGTCCCGTCACGCGGATGCCGATGGCGCGCTCCGGCGGGACTGCGGGGCGGGCACGTCGACAGCGTCCTCTGCTGTTCCCTGCGTCCCGCCGTCTCTCCAAGCCGGTCAGCGTTCGCGGCGGGCAGCCAGCAGGGCGCCGATGGTAGCCAGAATAACACCGACGACGGCCAGTCTCCCCACCCGGTCGCCGCGAACGGCTACGCCCAGCACCAGCGCCACCACCGGGATCAGGTAGGTGATGAACGCCGCGCGGACCGAGCCCGCGCGGCCCACCAGGGTGCCCATGATCCAGTAGGCGACGCCCGTGCCGACGATGCCGACGGCGAGCACCGCGAACAGCGCGGACCAACCGAACGCGGAGCCTGCCAGCCCGTACAGGCCGTACGGCGCCGTCCACAGCGCCCCCAGCCCCGTGACGCGCGCCATCACCGGCACCGCGCCGTAGCGCTGCTGCAAGGGAACGGCCAGGTTGACCGCCACTCCGTAGCACAGCGTCGCGCACAGGATCAGCGCGACGCCGGCGGCGCTGGAGGCGCCCGGCGCCGCGGTGGACCAGGCGATGGCCGTGACGCCCACGGAGCCGACCAGCAACCCGCCGAGCCGAGCCGGCGGCGGCATGCGCCGCAGCAGCGCCGTGGACAGCAGCGCGGCGAAGATCGGCATCGCCCCGTTGAGCATGCCGGTGAGCGCCGAGTTCACCCATTGCTGGGCTACCGGGAAGATCGTGAACGGCACCGCCACCCAGACGAACGACAGCACGACGACCCGCAGACGGTCCTCGGGCGCCAGCGGCCGGCGCGCCGCGGGAACCAGCCAGAGCGTCGCCGCCCCGCCGGCCACCCGCAGAAAGGTGACCAGGCCGGGCCGGAACGCATCCAGGGCGATGTCGATGAGCAGAAACGACGCGCCCCAGATCGCCGATATGGAGCAGAACAGCGCCCAGTCGGTCGCGGTGAAGGCTCCGGGGTTGGTGCTGTCGGCGGTACTGAAGAGCCGGCTACGGGCTCCCATGCGGCGGGCTCACCGGAGCCCCATCTCCTTCAGCAGCGGCGGAAGCTGCGCCCGCGTCGCGTCGTCCAGGGGCCGGAACGGAGCGGACACCGTGTCGTGCTCGATGACTCCCATTGCCTTCAACGCCGACTTCAGCGCCGCGTAGCCGGTCCCGCTGCTGCCGCTCGCGAGTTGCGTCACCCGCGTGGCGGCGAGCGTCTCGTGGTGGCAACGAGCGGCGGTCTCCTCATCCCGGCGCTGGCCGGCCTCCCAGGCGCCCGAAACGCTGCGCGGCGCCAGGTTGGCGATGCCGGGGATGATGCCGTGAGCCCCGATGCCGGCCATGGTGGCGCGCCACACAGAGCCGACGAACCGGTACAGCGAGAGGCCGCGCGTGCGGCAGAGCATGACGAGCTGCGCGAAGGTCTCGCCCCCGCCCGAGCTGTCCTTGACCCCGACCACGGTGCCGTCGGCAGCCAGGGCGGCGACGGTGTCCGGATCGACCGTCACCTTGACGGTGCTCGGGATGTTGTAGACCCACAGCGGCTGCGCAGACCGGTCGGCGATAGCCCGGAAGTGGTCCAGCAGCTCATCCTGGGTGTTGCTGTAGTAGTACGGCGGCGTCGCGGCGACGCCCGTGACGGGACAGTCGCGGAGCGCCTCCGCGGCCGCGATGGTGGCCCGCGTCGCGGGCGCGGACACGTTGCCGATCACCGGCACGCGGCCGGCCGCCTCGTCGGCCACCGTCTCGATCACCAGCCGCCGGGCCGGCTCGTCCAGGGCGGCGAACTCGCCCGTGGTGCCCGCCGCCCAGATGCCGTGCACGCCGTTGTCGATCACGTAGTTGGTGAGGCGCCGCAGCGACGCCACGTCCACCGCCTCGTCCGGCTTGAGCGGCGTGAGAATCGGCACGACCACGCCGCGCACGTTCAGGTCGCCGTCTGCTTCGTTCATCGATGTTGCTCCTTGTCTTGGCATGGGTGCGTGCACCGCCCGGAGCACCTGCGGGTTTTCAGGCGCCCGGCGGCGTCTCCCCTCCCGATTCCGGCGTCCCGATCATGTCCAGGTACTGCCGTGGGGTCATGATGGTGAGCCGGCCCTTGGGATAGTGTCGTGTGTTGTGCGTAATCAGCGTGTCGAATCCCGCCGCAAGCGCGCAATGGTACTGAACGCTGTCCTCGAAATCCCGGTACGGGGATGCGATCGCCGCGTCGACCTCCGCCTCGGTGACCGTGGCGACTCCGACCAGCGTTCGGAGCCTTCCGATCCGGCCGAGGGCATAGCGCCTGGTCTTGATGCGGCCGAGGACGTAGTGGACGTTGGCGATGACGAGCGGAGAGGTACCGCACCTGAACTCGGCGCGACGCAGCCGTGAGAAGAGCCTGAGTGCTTCGGCGTGGCGCGGCTCCCTGCTGATAAACAGATCCACTTCCCGCGAAGACCTGTTGCCTTCAGCGGCTGCCCATCCCCGCGATGCGGGGTATGCCGAGCTCTTCCGCGAGCGCGTCGAGGAGCTCGACGGTGGACGCGTCGAGCGGGACCCCGTCGCGCAGTCGCGCCGCGGCGCTGCGCGACTCCGGCTCGCCGGGCATGAGGACCTCGTCGAAGCCCGGCTGGGTCGCCGAGCTCTTCAGCCACTGCGAGTACTCGTCGACGATGGCCCGCATCGCCTCGGCACCGCCGAGCGCGTCGGGATCGATGGCGGTCAGCAGGAAGTGGTTGCGGAAACTCCCGGCCAGCACGCCGACGTGGGAGCCGGACAGGGACCCGCCGAGCAGGTCCGCCATCACCGCAAGGCAGTAGCCCTTGTGACCGTTCACACCGCCGAACGGAAGGATCCCGCCACCGCGATAGACGTCGTTGGGGTCGGTGCTGGGGTGTCCCTGGGCGTCGATGATCAGCCCCTCGGGCATGGGCCGGCCGGCGTTGCGATACACCTGCACCTTGCCTTCGGCGGTCGCGCTGGTCGCGATGTCCATGACCACCGGCCCGTCGCCGCCCGGAATGGCGATCGCGATCGGGTTGGTGCCGAAACGCGCCTCGCGGCCGCCCCAGGGCACGACGAACGCGGCATGCACCAAGCCGCAGAAGAGCTGTGCCACCAGACCGTGCTCGGCGAGCCGCAGCACGTACGAGCCGGAGCGCCCGATGTGGGCGGCGTTCTTGACGCTGACGGCGGCGACGCCGACGGCCCGCGCCTTGCGCTCGGCCAGCTCCACGGCCAGGTACCCGGCCGGAGCGCCCCAGCCCGCGCGGGCGTCGACCATGGCCGTGCCGGCGGTTTCGGACTCGACGGTCGGCAGCACGGCGGGGTCGATCTGGCCGGCCTGGACCGCGTCGTGGTACTGGCGCAGCCGCAGGACCCCATGCGACTCGAGCCCCGCCAGGTTGCCCTCGACCAGGTGGCGCGCCACCACGGTCGCCTGTTCCGGCGCGGTGCCCGTGCACCCGATCACCTCCTCCGCGAAGCGCTGCAGCTCGTCGGCGTGGTACACGGCTGGTGTGTCGATGGTGTCTGGCATCGCGGTCCTCCGGGAATCGAGCGGGGTCAGTCGAAGATCAGCACGCCGCGCTTGTGGCCGCCGGCGAGCATGTCGGCGTACCCCTCGTTGATCCGGTCGAGGGAGTAGCGCCTGGAGATGAGCTCGTCCACGAGCAGCCGGCCGTTGCGGTAGAGGCCGTGCAGGCGGCTGAACTCGCGGCTCGGATCGGTGGACCCGAAGAAGGAGCCCAGGATGCGGCGCTGATTGACGTGCAGGTCGAGGCCGGGGAACGAGGTCGTGCTCCCCAGCGGCGCGACGCCGACGATGACCAGGGCGCCGCCGCGGCGCATCGCCTGGTACGCCGCCTCCTGCACCTCGGGCGGTCCCACTGCCTCGAAGGCGTACTCGACGCCCCGCCCGCCGGTCAGCTCCTTTACCTTCTCGTGCGCGTCGTCACCGGCCGGCACGAAGTGGGTGGCGCCGAACTGCCGGGCGATCGCCTCCTTGGCCGGGTCGGTGTCCACGGCGATGATCGGCCAGGCGTTGCTCAGCCGGGCGCCCTGGACGACGTTGAGCCCAACGCCGCCGCAGCCGTACACGGCCACGCTGTCTCCCGGTCGGATGTCGACGGTGTTGAGCGCGGCGCCGACGCCCGTCGTGACGCAGCAGCCGACCAGCGCGGCCACCTCGAAGGAAACGTCGTCGGCGAGCGGCACGCAGCTCTCGACCGGCGCGATGGTCTGCTCCGTGAACGTGGACAGCACGCTGAACTGACTCGCGGGTTCGCCGTTGAAGCGAAAACGGGTCGAGCCGTCCGGCATGGTGCCGTTGCGCCACGGCCAGAAGGTCTCGCAGAGGCCCGCCTCGCCCCGCAGGCAGTAATAGCAGTGCCGGCAGGCTGGCGCCCAGTTGAGCGCCACGCGCTGCCCCTTGTGCAGCGTGGTGACCCCCTCGCCGATCTCCTCGACGACCCCCGCGCCCTCGTGGCCGAGGATGAGCGGCAACGGCCGCTCCAGGAGTCCCTGCACGAAGTGCCAGTCGCTGTGACACAGGCCCGCGGCCTTCAGCTTGACGCGAACCTCGCCCTTCCGAGGCGGCAGCAGCTCCACCGCCTCGATCGCGAACGGACCGCCGACCTTGTGCAACACCGCTGATTTCATCGCCACGAACCTATCCCCGCCAGCCGCGCCACGCAACCGCGACCGCCGAGGCCGGGAGCCGGTCGCCGCCGTCCTACTCGGGCAGCCAAGCCCGCGGCGCGATGCCGTCCACGTGGCTCTTGACGTCCATGACCACCGGGCGGTCCGCCGAGAACGCCTTTTCCAGCGCGCCCTGCAGGTCGCCCGGCTTGTCCACCGTCAGCCCCATCGCGCCCATCGACTCCGCGATGGCGGCGAAGTCGGCATCAGGGAACAGCCACTGCCTGTCGGTCGCGGTCGACCGGCCCTCGTAGCTCTCGACGCCGTGCTTCTCCTGGTTCAGCGAGTGGTTGTTGTTCACCAGGATGACGACGTTCAGGTGCTCCTTGACGGCCGTCTCGATCTCGGCGAGGTGGTACCAGATGCCGCCGTCGCCGGTGAAGCACAGCACCGGCCGCTCGGGAGCCGCGCACTTGGCGCCCAGCGCCGCCGGCAGCCCCCAGCCCAGCGAGCCCGCGCAACGGATGTAGCTCTGGGTGGGGTGCCTGAAGTCGAGCATGGTGCCCGTCCACACGCCCGAGTGGCCGGTGTCGGACACCAGGATGGCGTCGACCGGCAGGTGCCTGCTCAGCTCGCGGCAGATGCGCTCCGGCCGCGCCGGCGCGACGTCCGAGCCCCAGTGCTCCTCGACGCTCTCCTTCCAGTCCTGGACGAGCCCCCGCACCTCGGCCAGCCAGGCGCCGCGTTCGGGGCCGGGCTGCGCCGTGTCGAGCATCGCCGACAGCGACGCCTGTGCGTCGCCCTGCAGCCCTACCTGCACGGGGTAGTTGCGACCGATCTCGGCAGGGTCGATGTCGAGCTGGATGACCGGCGTGCCCTGCGGCGGGATGCGGAAGTCCAGCGTGAGCTGCCCGCCGGTGTGGCTGCCGATGAAGAACACCAGGTCGGCCCGGCACAGGATGCGGTTGGCGCACTCGCGCGAGTAGTTGCCCGGCGTCCCCACCGCCAGCGGGTGGTCGGACGGAAACATCGCCTTGGCGTTGAGCGCCGTGGCCACCGGAATGGACAACTTCTCGGCCAGTGCGATCAGCTCGTCACGCGCGCCGGAGGCGGTCACCCCGCCGCCGGCAACGATTACGGGCCGGCCGGCGCCGTTCAGCAGGCGGAGCGCCTCGTCGATCGCCGCCGGGTCGGCCACCGGCCGGAACGGCGGCACGCGGGTGAACTGCCGCTCCACGATCACCTCGGCATCGAGTTGGCCTTCGGCGATCACCAGCCCGCTGATCTGCTCCAGGTCGAGGTGGGTCGGCCCGGGCGTGCCGCTCACCGCGCTGCGGAACGCCTGGCGCAGGTACATCGGCAGCATATCGGCGGCGTGCACGCAGGCGCTGTACTTGGTGACGGCCGCGAACGGCTTGACGTGATCCACCTCCTGGTAGGAGTGGCGCTGTTGGTGGAACTGGCGCTCGCGGCCGGTCAGCGCTATGACGGGCGAGCAGGCCAGGTAGGCGTCCTGCAGGCCGGCGGCCAGGTTGGCGGCCCCGACCGACTGGGCCATCACCAGGGATGGGCCGCCGCGGACGCGCGCGTAGCCGTCGGCCATGTAGGCAGCCGCCTTTTCGCCGTGCGGCTGGATTGCGGTGACGCCCAGCCTGCCCATCTCGAGGATGGCCGGGGGCATGATGTAGGGCATGTAGAAGACGTGCGTGAGTCCGTATCCGTGGACGGTCTCGGCGACGAAGCGGGCCCCGGTCATCGTGGACATTGCGGTGTGATGGGGGCCCTTGGCATGCTGGCCTGTCAAGTATGCCCAACATCCTGCTCATCGTCGCCGACGAGTTGCGTGCCGACGCGCTGTCCTGCTACGGCAACCCGATCTGCGCGACCCCTCATCTCGATCGGCTGGCGGATGCCGGCACGCGGTTCTCCGACTGCGTCGTCACCCAGCCCACCTGCACGCCAAGCCGGGCCTCCCTGCTCAGCGGCTGCTTTCCCTCGGTGTTGAAGTCGCGGATGGTGGGCTGCCACACGCCGGACGACCCACGCTTCCTGGGCCACGTCCTGCAAGCCGCCGGCTACCGGACCCTGTCGATCGGCAAGATCCATTTGCGGCCGCAACGGGCCGAGCCCGAGGCGGTGGCGGCGGCCACGGCTCACGAAGCGGGCGACGGGTACTTCGGTTTCGCGGAGGTGGATCTGGTCAACGGCCACGGCGACCTCTGTTTCGGCCGCGACTATGAGGCCCGCGCGGCCGACCTCGGCGTCGAGTTGACCGCTGGTCGGCCAACCCCGCGGACGCACGACCGGCAACTGTCTCCGGGGCTTGGGCCGTACCGGTTTCGCCTGCCCGCCGAGCTGCATTCGTCCCACTACATCGCGGACCGCACCGTCGAGATGCTGAAGGCCGCCCGACACGATGACGGGCCGTTCTTCGCGCACGTCAGCTTTCCCGATCCGCACCACCCCTTCACGGTGCCGGCGCCGTGGGACGCGGCGTATGACCCGGCCTCCGTTCCGGCGCCGATCCCGCACGGCGGCATCGACATGCCGTCGTGGTATGACGTGATCTACCGGGGTGAAGGGACCGAGACCGACCGCATCACGGGCACGCCGCCGCTGGACTACTCGCGCGTCGACGGCGCCACCTGGCGCGCGGTCCGCGCCGCGTACTACGGCATGACGGCGTGCCTGGACCACCACGTCGGACGCATCCTCGATCAGCTCGAGGCGAGCGGGCTCGCCGAGTCGACGATCGTCTGCTTCGTCGCCGACCACGGCGACTACCTGGGCGACCACGGCTTCGTGGGCAAGGGCATGCACTTCGACTCGGCGCTGCGGGTCCCGCTGCTGGTCAGGGGGCCGGGGATCGACGCGGGGCGGATCATCGACCCGCCGGCCTCGACGCTCGACATCGCGCCGACCCTGCTGGACCTTGCCGGCGTCCCGGAGCCGGAGGGAGTGCAGGGCGTCTCGTCCGCGGGCGCCCTCCGCGGCACGGGTGCATACACGCGGAGCGCCGCCCTCACCGAGAACGACGACGACCGGTTGCCGGTGCGGATGCGCACCCTGACCACCGCGGACTGGCGCCTGACCGCCTACGCCGGCGGCGCGGACGGCGAGCTGTACGACCGCGCCGCCGATCCGGGAGAGACCCACAACCGCTACGGCGACGCCGCGCTCGCGCCGATCAGGCGCGAGCTGGAGGCGATGCTGTTCGAGGAGGTGCTCTGCGCGTGTGACCACGCGAACGGCAGCCGCCAGCATCCGGCGCCGCCCGCCACGCACTGGATCCCCCGCCACAACCGGGCGCCTTAGCTCTTGGCAGCCGGCGGCCACGCCCCCCTGACGCCGACGTTGTCTCACGGCACGCGGTGTAGGATCGGGTGAGTGGAACCGCCGTTCGTCGCCAAGGGGTCAGCCACCACCGGTTTCGATGCGGGGACGCTGCTGTGGCAGCTCAACCACCCGAAGACCGGCGAGAATCCGTGGTTCCACCCCCTGGCGACCCCGTCCGGCGTCGAGATCACCCGCAACCGTCCCTGGGACCACCCGTGGCATCGCGGGCTCTGGTTCTCCTGGAAATACGTCAACGACGTCAACTTCTGGAACGAGGATCCGCGTACCGGAAAGCCGGCCGGGCGCGTGGACGTGGAGTTCACGGACGCCGCGCCGACGCCCGCCGGCAGCACGACCGTCGACCTGCGACTCACCTGGCGCGATCCGGCCGGCCGCGATCTGCTCTGCGAACGTCGTCGCCTGACGATGGGGCACATGGAATCCGGCTGCTATCAGATTTGGTGGGACAGCGACTTCACGGCAGTGGCTGACGTGGAGTTGACGCGCACGCCGCGGGCGCGCGAGCCGGGCGGCTATGCCCATGGCGGCTATGCCGGGCTGTGCCTTCGAGTCGTTCCGTCGCTGGCCTCGCCGGAGTACCTTGGCGACGGCGTGGTCCGAGGGCTGGACGTGCACGGCCGTCGCTCCGCCTGGTTGCTGTTGGCTTCGCCGCTCGCCGAGGTCGCCATCATGCAGCATCCGGAGAATCGGGACGGGCCCAGCCCCTGGCACGTCTTCGCGCGCGACTACGGCCCGGCGCAGGCCGGCATGGGGATCAATCCGGCGCCGCTGTTCGATGGCGGCTGGCAGCTTGCGGCAGGCGAGCGGCTACGGTTCCGCTACGCCGTCGTGGTCGCAAGCGGGCCGCTGGGCGAACGCATGGATGCGCTCTACGGCGGATACGCCGGGGGGCACCAGCCGTCTTGAGCAATCCGTTGCCCGATGTCGACTACCGTCCGCCACGGCTCGGCGCGCATCGCCCGTCCGTGGGGCTCATCGGTTGCGGCGGGATCTCCCGGTCGCACCTGCGAGCTTACCGTGGGATCGGCCTGGACGTGGCCGCGCTGTGCGACCTGGACCCACACCGCGCAGAGCGGCGTCGCAGGGAGTACTACCCGGAAGCGGCGGTCTACGCCGACGTGGAGCAGTTGCTGTCGTCCGGCGTCGAGGTCGTGGACGTGGCGACGCGGCCGGCCGAGCGCGTGGCGATCATCGAGCAGGCGGTCGCCGCCGGATGCCACGTCCTGAGCCAGAAGCCGTTCGCGACCGATCTGGCGACGGCCCGCCGCCTGGTCTCCGCGGCGGACGCTCAAGGGGTCAAGCTCGCGGTCAACCAGAACGGGCGTTGGGTGCCGCACTGGGCGTACGCGCGCCGGCTGATCGCCACCGGCGCGCTCGGCGCGGTGCGGTCGGTGAGTCTCGACTTCCACTGGCACTGGACTCCGTCCACCGAAGGGCTGGATGAACGCTCGGCTGCCGGACTCCTGTTGCTGGACTACGGAATCCACCTGTTCGACTTCGTGCACTGTCTGGCCGGCGACGTCCAGCCCCGCGCCGTCGCGACCGTCGTGTCGCGGGAGCGGACGCTGGACGGCGGTGATGTGCCGGGGCTTGCGTCGACGATCATCGACTTCGGCGGATCGCAGGCGGTGGTTTCCATGAACGCCACCGCAAAGGGGTTCTTCAGCCATCGGACCCGGATCGTCGCCGAGCATGGCGTGATCAGCGCGGTGCGCGACACGCCGCGCTCGCAGTCGGTCGTGGTCCGCACCGCTTCCGGCGACTACTCCCCGCGCCTCGAAGGCGCCTGGTCGCCCGACGGCTTCACCGGCGCGATGACGGAGTTGCTGGCAGCGATCGAGGAGGGCCGGGAGCCGGAGCACAGCGGCCGCGACAACCTCGCCTCCCTCGACCTCACGCTGCAGGCCATCGCGGCGGCGTCGGAGGCAGAGCCGCCCTGATGGAACACCCCGCGGCGACCGGCCGGCTGGCCGGCAAGGTTGCGATCGTCACCGGCGGCGGCACCCGCAGCGACACCGAGGAACTCGGCATCGGGCGCGCCACCGCGCTGCTGTTCGCCCGAGCCGGCGCCAGGGTGGTGGTGGCCGACCTGTCGCCCGAGAATGCGCAACGCACCTGCGACGACATCGTCGCCGAGGGCGGCGACGCGTCAGTGGTGGCCGCCGACGTCAGTGATGCGGGCGCGTGCCAGGCGATGGTCTCCGCGGCCGTGGAGAGATTCGGCGCGCTGCACGTGCTGTTCAACAACGCCGCCGTCGTCGGCAGCGGAACCGTGCTGACCTTCGAGGACGAGAACTTCGACCGCAACGTGGCGGTGAACCTCAAGGGCCCGGCGCTCGCCACCAGGTACGCCATTCCCGCGATGGAGCGTTCCCGGGGCGGGTCGATCGTCTACGTCTCCTCCATCGACGCCATCGCCGCGCCCTACTCGCAGACCGTGCCCTACTCCCTCACCAAGGGCGCGCTGCACATGCTCGCCAAGACCACGGCCTCCAATCACGGACGCCAGGGCATCCGCGCCAACTGCATCGCGCCGGGCCACGTGCACGGTGCCTTCCCCAGCCGGCTGATGAGGCCGGGAGCGCGCGAGCTCCGCAGGAACGCATCGCCCCTCGGCACCGAAGGCACGCCCTGGGACGTGGCGTGGCTGGCCGTGTTCCTGGCCAGCGACGAGTCGCGCTGGATATCCGGCGTGACCATACCGGTCGATGGCGGCCTGCTCGCGGTGGCGCCGCTCCGAGCCTACTCCTATCTGACCGACACGACGGTGTAGATCGAACCGGTCGGAGCCGCCGCGAACGAACCGATGGACGAGGTGATCACACCTTGGGCGACGCGGCGCTTCCGTTGCTCCTGGTCGCGCGCCCACGAATCCTCCCACCGCCCAAGGTGGCGAACGCACTTCTCCCACGTCGCAGAGAGCATGCGGCAGTTGATGCCGGATTCTTTCCCAGCGTCGAAGGCATGCTCAAGGAGGCTCAGGGAATTCATCTCCAGATCCAGGTCCGTGTTGGAGTGCTGTACGTGGCGGTGCAGCCAGTCCAGCAGCCTCAGGCTGCGCGCCATCTCGTCACCGTCTCCGGCGACGTTGTCGAGCCGGTAGCGATCGCGAAGCTCCCGGAGTCCTGGGTGAGCATGATCATACTCAAACTCCGGGACCGCGCCGTCTTCCAGCATGGAGAACCCGTCGTACAGCCTCAGCAGGCCGCAGTACGTCTCGATGCCTTCGCTCACGGGTTGCTCCGCTGCAGGACAGGCGGGCGTGGCATTCGGTGCCGAGCATACCGCGACCCCATCGAAGTCGCCACGGCTGACTTCACGCAATCTGGCTGGTCCGCTTCTGCACCCCGTTCGTGCGCCGATCCCCATGACGCCTCAGATCTGCCTACGCAGGCCGGCACCCACGCGGCCGGGGGGACACGGCTGTGAGAGCACGAACCGCCGCACTTTGCAGCCGTCAAACTTTCCTTATTTACCTTATAATGCTATATTTACGTCATGATCAACGTCTCGACCACAGCTCCCGCGACCGCCGTTGCCGGCCTCTGCGACGACCAACTGCTGGCGCAGACCGGCGCCTTGGCGCAGCTCGATCGTCAGGTCCAGGTCTTCGTCATCGACCACCTGCTGGAGATCGAGGCACGCGCGCTGTACTTGCGCCGCGGGTTCTCCAGCCTGTTCGACTACGTGACGCGCGCGCTGGGCTACAGCGATGGGTCCGCGTATCGGAGGATCGGCGCCATGAAGCTGTGCGCGCAGGTGGAAGGCACGCGTGAGCGGCTGCGGGACGGCTCGCTGACACTGGACGCGGCGGCGCAGTTGCAGTCGGCCTTCGATCGGTGCGACCGGCAGCAAAGGCGAGCGACGAGCAGTGCCGGTCCGGCGCCGAGTGCCGTGGTGGCTGCGGGGCCGGCCATGCGGCCGAACGGCTCGGCTCCCGCGACGGCGGCGCCGCCGGAGTTGGACCTCTCGGCACGGAAGGCGCTGGTGGACGAAGCGGTCGGCAAGAGCTCACGAGAGGTCATGCGGATGCTGGCCGGGGTGGACCCCGATCTGGCGGCGCCGGCCGATCGGCTGCGGCCACTGGACGCGGAGCGCTGGGAGCTCAAGGCGGTCATCGACACGGAGTGCCAGCGCGGCCTGGAGCAACTCAAGGGGCTGCTGTCGCATGTCGATCCGCACATGACGCTGGGACAGCTCGTGGGGCGGCTGGTGAAGGAGGGGCTGGACCGTCATGACCCCGCCCGGCCGCCGCGGCGCGCTCGGCGCCCTGCCGGCAGCCGGGCGACCGGCGCCGGGCGTTCTCCGGCGCCGAAGCACGAGGCGCCCCCGGCCGGCGGCGCCGCCCCGACGCGGAACGCGTCCATGATCCACACCGCCACCGCCGCCTCGCCCGCGACGGCGGAGGCAGCGTCGGCCTGCAACAGCACTCCGGCGCCGAAGCCGCCGCGAGATACCCAGGCGCGCACGCCTTCGGTGATGCAGCGGCCCGCACAGCCTGCCGGTTCCCCTCCTTCGGCGCCGAAGCCGCTGCGAGATATGCAGGCGCCGGCACCGTCGAACAGCGGGCCTTCCGCACGGCCGGCCGGCGCCAACGCTTCGGAGGCCACGTCGCGCACCTCGAGCCGCGCCACCCCGGCGGCGGTGCGATGGGAAACATGGCAGCGCGACGGCGGGCGCTGCTCCTATGCGGACCCTCGCACCGGACAGCGCTGCGCGTCACGGCATCTGCTGTCAGAGTCCGCCGGCGGAGCATCGATGCGTGCCGAGCGGTCACGCCCCACCCGAATTCCGGAAGACCCGCGCGGGCCATTGATGCGATTGAGGCGTCGCTCCTCAACGCAACAGGATCGCGACTCGGAGACATCCGCCTCGTTTGGAGCATGAGGAGCAAGGCGCGTTCCGACGTGCGTGTGATCCTCATCGGAGGGTCTTCTCACGTAGGAACGTCTACGCTCGCGAGATCGCTGGCCGACACACTGGGCTGGCGCATGCTCTCCACCGACACGATGGCACGTCACCCCGGCCGGCCGTGGCGATCGCCACCGGAGCGGGTGCCGGATCATGTGGCCGAGCACTACCTGACCTTGTCGGTCGACGAACTGATCACGGACGTGCTCGATCATTACCGGATCAACGTGTGGCCGCAGGTCGAGACGCTCATCCGATCAGCCACTGCCGAAGCGTCTTCGGATCGGTTGATCCTGGAAGGCTCGGCTCTGTGGCCGGATTTGGTCATGACACTGAACTTCGACCGACTCGCTGCATTGTGGCTTACAGCCAGCGAGGAAACCTTCCGGCGGAGGATCCACCGTGAAAGTCGGTACCTCTCTCTAGCTGCCACCGAACGGTTGATAGTGGACAAGTTCCTGGACCGTACCCTCGCCTACAACGAGCAGATGATCCGCGTCATCGATCGTCGTGGCTTCCTTCGTATCGACGTGCTCGAGTGCGGTGTCGCGGAGCTTGCCGATCGGTGCATGACAGCACTCAAGGGGTGATGGACGACGCGGGCATCCGCCCGCGCCCGACGACTCCCGCCGGTTTCGGTCGCCAGCGCCGATCGGTTGCGTCACTATCGATAGATGGACGACCTCACCGACGTACGCGATCTGTACAACGCAGCCTGGGACGTGGAGGAGACCAGGCTGGAACGGCACCAGCTCGAAGCGGACATCACCTGGCGCTACCTTGACCGGCATCTGCCACCGTGCGGCCGGCTCCTGGAGATCGGCTCCGGCACGGGAGCCTACACCTTTCCGTTGGCACGACGCGGTTACCGGATCACGGCGATAGACCTTGCCGAGGAGCTCGTTACCCGCTGTCAGGCGAAGGCGGACGAGGCTGGGCTCGGTGACCGAATCGACTTCCAGGTCGGCGATGCGCGCGATTTGAGCAGCATCCCAGGCAGTGAGTTCGATGCCGTTCTGCTCATGGGTCCCCTGTATCACCTGGTGCTCGAAGCCGATCGAATGGCCGCTCTCCGGTCAGCGTACCGGTGCCTGAAGCCGGGAGGCGTGATCTGTTCCTCACTGATTTCCAGATTCGGAGTTCTCGCCACCCTCCTGAAGAGGAATCCGTCGTGGATCGAAGACCGCACGTGGGTCCGGTCCGTGATGGACAACGGGCATCGTCCGTACGACGCGCCACGGGGTGGGGGCTTCCGGGGCTACTTCGTACGTCCGGAAGGGATCTCCCCGATGCATGAGAACGCGGGATTTCGCACGCTTCGGATCGCAGGCGTCGAGCCGGTGATCGCCGCTCACGACGAGCACTACAACACCCTTACCGGCAAACAGCGGGAGCTGTGGCTGGAACTGCTATTCGAAGTCAGTGACGAGCCGAGCATGGTCGCTTCGTCGATCCACCTGCTCTACATCGGTCGAAGGGAGGGATGAGCCGCGACGGATTCGAACCGTCGACCCACAGCTTAAAAGGCTGTTGCTCTACCACCTGAGCTAGCGGCCCCACGATAGATATGAACCGTGGCAGCGGCCACGGTCAACGCCTGGTCTGCTACGTGGCCCCCGCCGGAAGTTTGGCATCTCCGTTGCCCGATCCCTTGCCGCCGGATCCCTGGCCGCCGTGGTCGCTCGATCCCTGGTCGCCCGATCTCTGGTCACCGCCCATCACACAGCGCCCGTTGAGCTTGCTGCCGCTCTCCATCACCAGCTCCGGGGTAGCCACGTCGCCCGTGACGTTCGCGGTCGAGTACAGCTCGACACCCCGACGCGCGATCACGTCGCCGTCGACCCTGCCCTTGCAGCGAAGCCGCTCGACCTCCACGCGCGCCGACACGGTGGCGTGCTCGTCGACGTACAGCGTGCCGGAGACCGTGATCTTGCCGTTCAGGTCACCCTTGACGATCAGCGACCGCTCGAAGCTCAACTCCCCCGTGAACTCCACGTCCTCGCCCAGGATCGTATCGATCGTGCCCTCGTCGAATTCGGCGAGGTGCCGTTCCGAAATCGCGCCTGCCACGCGGTCAGTCTGGCGCGTCGCCGGGTCCGCGACAAGGGCGGCCTGCGCTCCCGACGGGTACGGCGCCCGGCGACTCGTCGGCGAGGTGTGCGCGGCTACCTGTCGCCCGATGGGTCGTCCAGGCGCCGGGCGATGTTGCGAAACGCCTCCTCCAGCCCCGCGCGCATCTCCACGGTGTGAGTGTTGAAGCGCTGCAGGTCGGCGAAAAGCTGCCACGGATCGTTGCAGGTGTGCTCCACGATCGACAGCAGCCGCTGGTAGCCAAGCGGCGCGATGCCGGATTCGCGCAGGCGCATCTCGGCAAGAACGCGCCCGACGTAGTGGGTTACGCCCTGCGTGAACGCCGCCTCGCGATCGTGCGTGTCCGCGTCCATCACGACCACGTTGAGCTTGAATCCGGCGAAGAAGCGCTCCCACCCGGCCAGCGGTTCCTGGTCGATACGGACCGGACAGAGCACCATCGGCAGGCCGGCGATCGTCTCACGGCCCGAATCGGGGCCGAACATCGGATGCGTGCCGAGGATCCGTGCGTCGTCCGGCAGCAACTCGGCCATCAGCCGTGTCGGGTGGACCTTCACCGAGCAGGTGTCCATGACGGTGACGCCCTCCGGCAATCGGTCACGGATCCGGCAGAGCACCTGTTCCATCGCCGAGATCGCGACGCACAGGATCAGGACCGGGCATTCCAGCAGGCGCTCCTCGGCGACCAGCTCGACGCCCGCCGGTGCGGATCTGCTGCGTCGGGAGTACGCCTTGACCTCCGCATGGCGAGCCAGGCGTTCCGCCCAGAACGTCCCGAACCGGCCGAGGCCGTAGATGCCGAATTCGACGCCGCTCACGATTCGCTCGACCGGCGCTCGACCAGCACCGCGATCTGGTTGCTGACCGCCACCAGCGCATCGGCCCCGAGCGCCTCCGCGCGGACGCCGGCTTCGACGCCCATGTGCTGCAAGACCGCCAGCAGGTCGCGCTTGCTCAGGGGAAACGGCGACTCCCTCAGCAGGTTGTTGCGCAGCGTCTTGCGACGCGCGGCGAACGCCGAGCGGACCAGCGCGAAGAACACGGCCGGATCCCGAACCCGGTCACCATCCGCGCGCAGGTCCATGGTCACCACCCCCGACTGGACCTCCGGCGCCGGAAAGAATGACCCGGGCTGCAACCCGCCGCGATTGGCGACCGTGTAGAACGCCTGGCAGATCGCCGAGAACGACGAGTAGGTGCGCGACCCTGCCGGCGCGCACATGCGGTCGACCACCTCCTTCTGCAGGGTGAACACCATGCGGTCGACCCGCGGGCCATGCTCCACCAGCGCGGCCACGATCGCCGCCCCGCTGCTGTAGGGAAGATTGCCGGCAACCCGCCGCGGCGCCCCGTGTGACGCGACCGCCTGCTCGCGCGTGTCCAGGAAGTCTCCGGCTGCGACCCGCACGCTCGATCCCGGGAACTCGGATTCAAGGTGCCGCACCAGGCCGTGGTCGCTCTCGAACGCCACGGTGGTGCCGGCCAGGGCCGCGATCATCTCCGTCAAGGCGCCCAGTCCCGCTCCGATCTCCCAGACCAGCTCATCAGCCTTCGGGTCGAGCAACTCCACGATCTTGCGCCGCGCCCCGCGATTGATCATGAAGTTCTGCCCCCAGCGCTTCTTCAGCGCGATGCCGGCGGCTTCCATCGCCTGCCTGATGTCGGTGGGCGAGTCGTGATTCACGGGTCTTCGTTCATGGGGAGATCCCGGGGATGGCGGCGCTGAGCGAGACCCCGGTGTCCAGAATGATAAACGCCAGATTGAGGAGCGCGCCAGCGGCCCCCGACGGGAACGGCACCGTGAGCTGACCGGCGACGCCCATGCCGAGCGCGGCCACCAGGAAGACCGTCACGGCCGGCATCAGCAGGGGCGCGAGCAGCACCGACCCCGGATAGAGAGCGCCGAACGTCGTCAGAACGAGCGGCGCCGTGGCGACCTGGGCACCGACCGAGCAGAGAACGGCACCGCCGATCCAGCGGGACAGTCCCGGCGGCAGGCGGGCGGCGATCCGAGCACCGGCCAGCACGCCCAGCAGAGCCAGGAAGGAGAGCTGGAACGAGAGCTGCGCAGCGGCGGCGGGCTCGATGGCCACCAATACGAGCGCGGCCAGCGCGATGATCGGCACGGGACGCCGTTCGCGATCGGTCACCGCCAGCAGCGATGCGACCGAAGCCATCATCGCCGCGCGCGCCAGCGCCGGGCCGCCGGTTGCGATCAGCGCGTACGCCGCCGCCGCCGCGGCGGCCACCAGCGGTCCGGCGCGCCGCGGCGCCAGCCGCATGAGCACGAGCGCGCAGCCGTAGACGATACCCACGTGGAGGCCGGACAGAGCCAGCAGGTGAGACGCACCTGCGCGCCTGAACCGGTCGATCACGGCCTGGTCCAGGTACCGCCGATCACCGATCAGCACCGCCGTGGCCAGCCCGGCAGCGGGCCCGGCCCGCGCCAGCGCCGCCACGACCCGCTCCCGGAGCGACGCCCGCAGACGCCAGAAGGACGATCGATACCCCCGTCGCTCCAGGTGCAGCGGCCGCCCGACCAGCCGCCCCCGCCAGCTCTCCGGTGGCGCCGACAGCGCCACCGACAGCACCTCTCCCCGGTGCACGGACTCCGCCTCCCCCAGAAAGATCTCCATTCGCTGGCGCGCCGTGGCCTGCAGGGCTCCGCCTGGACGGGAGACCGAGGAGACCTGGACCGACAGCGCCGTACCGCCTCGCGCCAGGGGCCGGCCGTCGTCCACCACCGCGCCGTGCAGTACGAGCGGCCCGGATGCGGCGAGGCCAAGGTAAGAGGATCGTTCCTCCATCCGCAGCCTCATGACCCCGGTGGCTGCCAGCACCGCGCCGACAAGGGCAGCCGCGCCGCAGGCGCGAAGCCGAGGATGCGCCTGTACCGTCCCGAACGCCCACAGGAGGCCGCCGGCCGCGGTCGCACAGGAGATGATCGCGATCGCCAGCGGCAACACGGCCGGCGCTACGCTCAATGCACCCGCCGCGACGGCCGCTGCGACAAAGGATGGACCCACCTCACCTACCACAACGGCCGATGCGAACGTGGCGCTTCAGCCGGTCACGATCGTGCGGCTGTTTCCGGCGGCGTGGGGCGCTCGTATCATGTGCCCATGGGAGGAACCCGTGCGTGCACGGCGGCGATCCTGGCCGCGGTGCTTCCGCTGGCGCTGATCGGCTGCCCCGACCGTGGCGACCCGCCCGAACCGGCCCTCGCGGTCGAACCGGCGGAGGCGGCCGAGAGCGGTGCCGCACCGGCCGGAGCCCCCGCGGACGATGAGAAGACCGTCCTGGAGACGATGGCGGACCTGGGATTCGAGCCGGCCCGCAAGGAGGCGCGCGTCCCCTTCGAGCTGGCCGCGATGGACGGCACCACCCGCACCCTGGACGACTACGCGGGCAGCTACGTGCTGCTCAACTTCTGGGCGACCTGGTGCGCGCCGTGCCGGATCGAGATGCCGGCCCTGGAGCGGTTGCACCAGGAGCTTGCCGACCGCGGCCTGCGGGTCGTGGGGGTCGACATCGGCGAGGAGACCGGCGACGTCCAGCGCTTCGTGGAGGAGACCGGCATCACCTTCGAGATCGTGATCGACCACGACCTGTCGACCGGGCGCCTGTACGCCGCTCGATCGCTGCCGATGACGTACATTCTCGATCCGGAAGGGACGATCGTCGCGCGGGCGATCGGCGTGCGCGACTGGGACTCCGAACCGATGCGCAGCATGTTCACCGCCCTGGTGGTCGAGGACGGTTGATTCCGGGGCAGGTTCCGTAGTATCAGTAGCCGCCGACGCTATGGGCCGTTGCTCCGTTGATCCGACTCCTGACCTCGTCTGACGTATGACCTCCAGCGACGCTGACGGGCACACGCCTGCCGCCACGCCCGCCCAGGGCGACCTGTTCCGGAAGTGCCACGCCTATCAGGAATGGTTCGACGCGCAGGTCGAGCAGCTCGGCTTCTACCCTTTCTTCGCTGCCATTCAGGAGGTCCGCGGCACCACCGCCGTGATCGACGGCCGCGACCTGCTGATGATCGGCTCCAACAACTACCTCGGATTGTCGTGGGATCCGCGCGTCAGGGAGGCGGCGATCGCGGCGGTCAAGCGCTACGGCACGAGCTGTTCCGGTTCACGCTACCTGAACGGCACGCTCACGCTGCACGAGGAACTGGAGGCGGACCTGGCCGATTTCGTCGGCAGGCCGGCCGCGCTGTGCTTCACCACCGGCTATCAGACCAACCTGGGCGCCATCTCCGCTCTGCTCGGCAAGAACGACCACGTCTTCTCCGACCGGTTCAACCACGCATCGGTGATGGACGGCATCTTCCACGCATCGGGGAGACGGCTGGGCACGGTCAAGGTCCACCGGTATGCCCACAACAGCGCCGAGGATCTGGATCGTTCCTTGCGTTCGGCGCCGGCCGACGCCGGCAAGCTGGTGGTTACCGACGGGGTATTCAGCATGGAGGGCGACATCGTCCGCCTTGACGAGATAACGGAGGTCGCGCGGCGCCACGGCGCCCGGGTCTACCTGGATGAGGCGCACGCCATCGGCGTGATCGGCACTACCGGTCGCGGCACGGAAGAGCACGTCGGCAGGCCGCTCGCCGACTTGGTGATGTGCACCTTCTCCAAGACGTTCGGATCCATCGGCGGGTTCGTCGCGGGCGACCGGGAGGTCGTGAACTACATCAAGCACGAGGGTCGGCCGCTGATCTTCAGCGCAAGCATGCCGCCGGCCAACCTGGCAGCGGCCGCGGCGGCGCTGAAGATCATGCGCGAAGAGCCCGAGCACGCGCAGCGGCTGCAACGCATCTCGACGCGAATGATCCGCGAGTACAAGGCGTTGGGATTCGACGTCGATGTCGCCGAGACGGCGATCGTGCCGCTGATCATCGGCGACGACCACCTGACGTTCCGGTTCTGGCGAGAGCTGTTCGAGGCCGGCATCTACGCCAATCCCGTCGTCACCCCGGGGGTGCCTCCGGGCAGGGCGCTGATCAGAACCTCGTACATGGCGATCCACACCGATGATGAGCTGGACCGCGTGCTGGAGATCACCGCAACGGTGGGACGCCGCCTGGGCATCATCTGAACCGGCATCATCTGAACCGTGAGCGCACCGACCGTCGTCGATCTGATCCCTCACCGCCCCCCGTTTCTGTTCGTGGACCGACTCGAGCGGGCCGACGCCGACCTGATCGTCGGCCACAAGCGGTTCGCCCCGGACGAGCCGTTCTTCGCCGGCCACTTCCCTTCGTATCCGGTCGTGCCGGGGGTGCTGCTGGTCGAGTGCCTGGCCCAGTGCGGCGGCGCCGGCATCGCCGCGCAGAATGACGACGCGGGTTCCATCCTGTTCCTGGCGACCGTGGAGAAGGCCAAGTTCCGGCGGCAGGTGCGCCCAGGCGACGAGGTTCGGCTTGAGGTCACGACCACGCGCAGCTCGCGCGCGATGATTCGCCAGAGCGGCAAGGCATACGTCGGCGCGGAACTGGCCGCAGAAGCGACGTGGCTCTGCCTGCGCGGGTCCGCCGAAAGCGGAGCGTAACGCCCCAAGACCGTCGCCCGAGGCTCCGTTACGATCAGCCGAAGGTCAGTTCGATGCTCTTGAAGAACCGGTGCACGACCCGCACCGAGTCGCGGCGGCCGTACGCCATGATCATCGGGAAGGTGCCGGCCTCGTCGGCGGATTCCCGGACGAACGCGGCCGGCAGCGCCGCCTCCAGCGTGGTGACTCCGTCGGCCTCGCCCACCGCGTGGGCGGTCGCGACCGTGTCGGCGACGTCGTGGTGCTTGTGATCGCTGCCTTCCTGCTCGGCGAAGAACACTTGGCCGTCCGCTTCGACGTAGCTGAACAGGATGCGCGCACCGTCCATCCTGTCGGAGCCGAAGCCAACCCCGACCCAGCCGGTGGTGTTCGCGGCGGCGGCCACGTGCAGCGTGTCGCCCACCAGCGCCAGGCCGATCGTGATGCCGTCGTACTGCAGGCTGAGCCCGTACTCGCCCTCCGCGACGGCGCCGTCCACGACCGGCGCCTCCTCCTGGGCCACCAGGGCACCCGCGTCCTCGGCCGCCTCCGCGCTGCCGTCGTCTTCGGTGTGGGCCATCGCGGCTGCGGCCACGGCTGCCAGCACACATGCTGCTATCCAACGCATGGCGCCATCAATACCGTAACCGGTCGCGCCGCGCAACCGGCGGCCCCGCCCAGTACCCGGCCGTGCGTCCGGTAATCGTCTACCTGACCGGCTACCGGCAGCACGCCGGCAAGACCGTGACCAGCTTGGGCATCATCTCCCAACTCCGCCGCGTGCTGGACCCGGCGACGATCGGCTACATCAAGCCGGTGGGCCAGGAGGTGTCGACGCTCCGCGACGGCATCCACGTGGACAAGGACGTGCAACTCCTGTCGGTGTTCAGCTCCCTGCCCGGATTCGAGCCGCGCCACCTGTCGCCGGTCCGGTTCACGACGGGTTTCACCCGCACCTTCCTCGAGTCGGGAGACCGGGAGGCGCTGACCCGCACCCTGGAGCGCCGCATCCTCGAATCCGTGGCATCGCTCGCCGACAAGAAGGTGATCATCGCCGAGGGATCCGGACATCCGGGAGTCGGCGCCGTCGCCGGGCTGTCCAACGCCGACGTGGGCAAGCTGCTCGATGCGGAGATCGTCTTCCTGTCCGAGGGCGGCATCGGGCGCGCCATCGACACGCTGGAAGTCTACCTGTCGTACTTCCTGCACAAGGGATGCCGGGTGCGCGGCGTGATCTTCAACAAGCTGATCCCGGAGAAGATCCCCACCCTGCAGCGCTACCTCACGGACGAAGCGCTCAACAGCCGATTCCCGGGCTTCGGCGGGACGCTGCGCATCCTGGGGTTCATTCCGACCGTCCAGGACCTGCCGCAGCCGTCGATCGACCTGGTGCGAACCTCGCTGCGCCATGCCGAGCCGATCGGCGATCCGCGCCATCCCACCTGGCAGCGTCCCTGCCGCACGATCCGCGTCATCTCGCTTCCCGCACAGTTCCTGCGGCCCGCGCAGGCGATCCGGAGGCGCGACCTGGTCGTCATCAGCGCCAACTCCACGCCCCGGATCCGCAGCATCCTCGCCTACCACCGCCAGCTTGGAGCCACGCGCGGGATCGGCGGACTGGTACTGACCTGCGACGAAGGCGAGTCGCTGGCGCCCGAGCTGCGCGCCGAGATCATCGCCGCGGGGCTGCCCACGCTGCTGATCCGCGGCGACTCCGCGGCCACCGAGGCGCGCCTGTTCTCGCTCTACGAGAACACCAAGCTGCAGGTGTACGACGTCGACAAGGTGCGCGAGGTCGAAGAGCTGTTCAGCGCCTCCTTCGACGTGTACCGGTTCCTGGAGGTCATGGGCGTCGAGTAGGCGATGCCTGATATTCCACCTCAGGAGACGTCATGGAGCCCTGTCATATCCCATCAAGTGCGTGTCGAAAGACCAGATCCGAATGCGTCGGTGCGGATGACGTGCACAGGTGGCTTCCCACGCCTTGATCATAGAGAGATCAGCCATCCCTATCTCCCGCATCGCGCAGTCCGGAAATCCTCCCAGCCATTTGGCGAATTCTCTTGACTCCGGCAAGGGGATCAACGTCCAGGGAGCCTCTCCGTTCAGTGCCTTGCGGACCTGATCACAGAACATCGCTGCGTAGCGGCGTCGCTGCCCGCCATCGTGGATCTGCGCAATATGGTTGCCGGTCTCGAATACCGCTGCGGTCGGCAATAGAACCCTCGCATCAGCGCTCAGGTGCTGATCGAATCGCTCCAGCGCCTCAACTCGGTTCTGATTGAATCCGGGTATGTCCAACACGTTCAGCAGCACTGACGTGTCGACGATCAGGATCTCGGACATCCTCGGTCAGCGGTCGTGATCGCGAAGTTCGCTGAGCCATGAGCGAGCACGTCTCAGGCGTTCCTCCGGTCCCGGATGGGTCTTGACGAACCGCTCGATGACTCCGCGTGTCATCAGATGACCGATCGCACCCTGCGCGACGAGGTCGGGATAGTCCGGGATGTCCATCAGGCGCGTCAGGCGGCTGGCACCGGTGTCGGGATCCCGGTAGCAGAACATCACATTCGGCACCGAAGCGTCTGGCAACGCGTCCAGCAGTGCGGGATTATGACTGCTGATGACCACGCGAAGGTTCCGGCTTTCGGCTACGCGCGACAGCCGGTCGAGGAGTTGTTGCGCACGGCTGGGATGCACACCGTTGTCGATCTCCTCGATGACGACCAGACTGCTCTCCGGTGCCGACAATACCGCTGCCGCGACCGCCAGCACGCGGAGCGTACCATCCGACAACAGCGTTGCATCGTAGTCGTCCATGCCGCCGAATGTCTCAGTCAGTTTGACCATGACCTCGCCGCGCGGCGTGTGGATGAAGTCGATGCTGCTGATGTCCTGTTCCGGCAAGGCTCTTATGAACTCGAGCAACTCATCCTCCGCTCCATTGTTCCCGCACAGATTGTACAGCACACCGGACAGATTTCCTCCATTGCCACTCAGAATCCGCTCATTGGTGAAGCTGTATCCTCTCATTGACGCTGGCTGAGGATCGAGGAACACCACATTTCTCGAAAGCAACAGTTGGTATTTCGTCGCCAGGTCCGGGATTGTATTCTGCGCTTTCTTGTGACTCGCGTAGAATCGGGCGGAGCTCTGGAGCTGTACGAGCACGGCCATTTGATCGCTGCACGTGACTTGAGGCTTCTTGCCTCCACGAGCGAAGTTGTTGTAGGCGACGCGCACCGCTCCTCCGGTCTCCTCGGCAGCCACAATCTTGAAGAGCGGAACGCTTCCGTTGGAGCCGAAGAGCTGTTCTTCAGCGATGTGTAGCTCGTCGTCGTCGCGTCTTTCAAGCTTGATCGAATACCGATCCCATTCAGGCTCGGTGGTCTGACATGATAGCGCAAAGCATGAGCTCTTTCTGAAGCCGAGGTCCTGAACGGTTCCACGGATCTCCCGATCCTCCTCCTGCACGGCGTAGCGGATCGCCCCGAGCTTGTTCCCCTGCGCTATCCACGACAAAACACGCAACCCTTCGATCGCATTGCTCTTGCCGGATGCATTCGCGCCAATCAAGACCGTGAGTGGGCCTAGCTTCAGCGTTGCCGGCTCCTTGTAGCTCTTGAATCCTTCAATGGTAAAGCTCGACAACATCTCCACCTCCCAGGCGGTCATCCCGGATTCGCCGACCGGCAGCCTTCCAGTTTATCGTGTCGGTGGAGGAACGATCATGCAATCGACCGGGCTGCCGCCGGGTGGGCGGACCGACTTCGGGGCGCCGGGGGCGGCCCGCGTGCTCGACGTCGGCGGCGACGTGCAGCTCTTCTGTGACGACTTCCTGCTGACGCGGGGCACGGCCGCATCGCGCGACTACCCGGTCAACATCCGGTTCACTCCCGGCAACGCCGTCAAGGACCCGGCACCCGTGATGCTTCCGGGACGCGACGCGCCGTGGGAGACCGGCGGCATCTACTGGGTGACGGTCCTG
Organism: Spirochaetia bacterium; assembly: GCA_963662775.1. Taxonomy (GTDB): domain Bacteria; phylum Spirochaetota; class Spirochaetia; order SZUA-6; family Bin103; genus CATQHW01. The sequence continues at coordinate 4,270,777 of OY759747.1, read as the reverse complement.
CACGACGGCGGCCGCTTCCGCTGCTGGTACAACACCGGGCACACCGCGCAACGCGACCCGCGCTACCCGCATCAGCGTCCCGCCCGCGAGCCGGGCATGGTCTCGCAGATGATGGTCGCCTATGCCGAGTCCGACGACGGCGTGAACTGGCGCAAGCCCGCGCTGGGACTGGTCGAGGTGGACGGTTCGACGGCGAACAACATCGTCCTGCGCGGCGACATCGACCGCTACGCGGAAGGCGCCTGCGTGTTCATTGACCCGACGGCGCCGCCGGCCGAGCGCTACAAGATGCTGCACCGCGGCCGGACGCCGTTCGGCCTGCGCGGCGCCTGCTCCGCCGACGGTCTGTCGTGGACGATGTACCCGTGGGGCTACAACATTCCCGGCCTGGACACTCAGAACGTGGCCGGTTACGACCCCGTCCTGGGCCGCTACGTGGCCTACGTTCGTTCGAACAGCCTGAAGCGCGCCGGCCGGGATCTCGGCGGCAGACCCGTGCTGCCGCAGGGCTGGGGCCGGTCGGCCGCCCGCATTGAGGCCATGCGCTTCGACGGGGCCCACCCGGAGTGGACGCAGCCGGAGATCGTGCTGGCGCCCGACCACGAGGACGGGCTGGACGTGGACTTCTACAACGGTCCGTGGAGCCCGTATCGCGACCTGCACCTGATGTTCTTCTCGCCCTACCACCACCGGAGCGGCAGGCTCGACCTGCAGCTCGCCGTCAGCCGCGACAACCGTACCTGGATCCGTCCGACCCGCATGCCGATCGTCGCCAACAGCGACGAGCCGGGGGCCTACGACCAGTTCCGGATCTATGCCGGACCCGGCATCCTGCCGGCCTCACCGGACCGTCCGGCCTCACCGGACCGTCCGGCAGGACCGGACCGCGTGGCGCTCTACACGCGCACCGGACAGGGACCACACAACGGCGCGGTGGACGCGAGCTACACGCCGGGGCCGTGGCGCGCCGCGGGGCTGCGCGACGGCGAGACGCCTTCCGACGGCGCCATGGGGCGGGTCACCTTTGGCCGCGACCGGTTCGTCGGGATCGAGGCCGGCAGCGAGCTCGGCATCTTCGCGACGCGCGAGATCTCCTTCGCCGGGCGCCGGCTCACCGTGAACGCGGAGCCCACCGGCCCGGAGCCGGAGCTGCGCGTGCAGGTGGTGCGGGGAGACACCACCCCGCCGGCCGGGTCCTTTCCGCGGCACGACGGGCCGCCGATCGAGGATCTGACCTTCGACCGCTGCCGTCCGCTCAGCGCGGACGCGCTCGACGCGCCGGTCACCTGGGACGGCGGCGCGAGCCTCGGCGCGTGGGCCGGCAAGCCGGTCCGGCTTCAGTTCCACCTGCGCCACGCGCGGATCTACGGGTTTCGTTTCGTGGAGTAGACTCCGTCCCGCGGTCGAGCCCGTACAGACCGCGCCGGCGCTACCCGGCCGCCACCAGCCGGCCGTGCGGGTCGTGCTGCACCGGTTGCTCGGTGCCCGCCTTGCGGCGCGCTTCGCCCTGCCGGTAGCGGTTGGGCATCTCCACGGCCCGCCAACGCAGGAACGCTGCCTCGTGCCGGTCCCGGTTGGCAGCGGACGGCGCTGCCGGCACGTCGATGACGCCCACGGTCAGCGCATCCACCCGGCGCTCGCACGCGACCACCTCGCCCTTGCTGACGATCAGCGTCACGCCGACGTTCGCCTCCACGATCGGGACGCCGTTCTCCCTGGCACGCGCGAGCACGGCCTTGTCCTGGCTCCGCGAGCGCGATCCGTAGGACGGGATGAGCAGATAGCGGGCGCCGCTCAGCACCGGAATGCGGGCGATGTCAGGGTTCCAGCGGTCGTTGCAGATCAGCACCCCGCACGTTCCGAACGGGGTCTGAAACGCGCGGGAGCGCTTGCCGAGCCGGTTGAACCACCAGTCGTCGTGGTAGCCCTCGGCGAGCTGCATCTTGTGGTACGTGCCGCGGATCTCGCCCGCATCGTCGATGAAGACCGCGCAATTGTAGACGTCGCCGTCCGAGCGCTCGGCCAGCCCGAACGCCAGGCACATGCCGAGCTCGCGGGCGAGCGCCCGGAACCGGCCGATCTCCGGCCCCTGCAGGCTCACCGCCGCCTCGTGCATGCGCTCGGCCGGTTGGGCGCCCTCGATGATCGGCATCACCACGTAGCCGTCGAGCGCCCCTTCCGGTGCCAAGGCGAGCTCGGCGCCTGCCGCCGCGGACCGGCGGAACAGGTCCTCCAGCCGATCGGCGTTGGCGGCCACGTCGAACTTGCGGGGCTTGAACGAACATGCGGCGACGCGGACCTGCGTAAACATGGCAGCCACGCTACGCGCCGGCCTGCGCGGAATCAAGCCTCGGGCGCTTGCCAGCGCCCCTGCATGCTTCCACAGTGGCGGCATGAGTCAGCGAACCGAATTCGACCCGCTCAGGCTGCTGGACGCCCTGCATGCCGGCGCGGAGCGCGACTGTGCCTTTACCGCCGCGACCGCCGACGCCGCACGCGCGTGGCAGGCGCACGCCCGGCGCGTGCTCACCGCGCACCTGGGGTTCCTGGATCGGCCGGCGCCGTCCGTGGAGGCCGAGCTGGAGCAGACCGTCGACCGCGGCTCCTACGTCCGGGAGCGGGTGGTGCTGCGCACGTGGCCGGATGCGACCATGCCGGTCTACGTGCTGGTGCCGAAGGGCCTCGACGGACCGGCGCCGTGCGTGCTGGCCCTGCACGGGCACGGATACGGCGTGCGCGACATCGTCGGACTGTGGGAGGACGGCTCCGAGCGCTGGGAGCCGGACGGTTACCACAAGGACTTCGGCTGTGAGTTGGCGAAGCGCGGCTTCGTGGTTGCGGCACCGGAAATAAGCTGCTTCGGCGAGCGCCGCGCCGACTACTCGGCGCTTGCCGACGAGCTCGCCGGCCCCGAGCCATCGACCTGCCACAACGCCACCACCTACGCGATGATGCTGGGCGGGTCGATGATGGGGCTGCGTGTATGGGACGGCATGCGCGCGGCCGACTATCTGGCCACCCGGCCGGAGGCGGACATCGCCCGCCTGGGGGCGATGGGGATCTCCGGCGGCGGCGCGCACACCTACTTCTCCACCGCGTGCGACGACCGCATCCGCGCCTGCGTGATCTCCGGCTACTTCTGCGACTGGCGGCAGAGCATTCTCACCTTCTCCCACTGCACCTGCAACTTCGTGCCCGGCCTGCTCGGCCACGGCGAGCTCAGCGACTTCGCCGGGCTGATCGCGCCCCGCCCGTGCCTGATCGAGGCGGGCGAGCGGGACACGATCTTCCCGATCGAAGGGGTGCGCGCGTCGGTGAACAGGGCGCGTGCGGCGTGGGGCGCCTTCGGCGCCGGAGACGCGCTGGTCACCGACGACTTCGACGGCCGGCACCAGATCAGCGGCCGGCTGGCTTACGACTTCCTGGCGCGCCACCTCTGACCGAGCGTGGCCAGGACGGCCTTCAGAGCCGGTAGAGCTCGCCGAACTTGGTGTTCAGGTAGTCGATGAAGTAGCGCGCGTCGAGCGCCTCGCCGGTCACCCGGCGGCAGACCTCCGCGGCCGGGTACACGCGGCCGTGGCGGTGGATCCGCTCCCGCAGCCAGCCCAGGATCTCCCCGAACCGGCCGCCGCGCACCTGAGCCTCCCAGTCCGGGATGTCGCGCGCCATCGCCGCGTGGAACTGCGCGCTGTACAGGTTGCCCAGCGTGTAGGTCGGGAAATAACCGATGGAGAACATCGACCAGTGGATGTCCTGCAGCACGCCGTCGGCGTCGCGCTCCGGGACGATGCCGAGCAGCGCGCGCGACTCCTCCCGCCAAGCGTCGGGCAGGTCGTCCACCTGCAGGTCGCCGTCGACCATGCGGCGCTCCAGCGAGAAGCGCAGCAGTATGTGCAGGTTGTAGGTCACCTCGTCGGCCTCCACGCGGATGAACGACGGCTGCACGGCGTTGATCGAGCGGTAGAACCGGTCCAGGTCCACGTCGGCCAGGGCTCCGAAGCGCGGTAGAAGCTGCGGGTAGAAGTGCTCCCAGAACGAGCGCCGGCGGCCGATCAGGTTCTCCCAGAAGCGCGACTGGGACTCGCAGATGCCGAGCGAGGTGCCCGAGCCCAGGGCGCCGGTGGCGAGCGCCGGCGCGACGCCCAGCCCGTGCAGGCCGTGGCCACACTCGTGAATGGTGCCGAACACGCTGGCGGAGAGCAGATTGGGATGGAAGCGGGTGGTGAGCCTGCCGTCGGCGGCGCCGAGCGTGGTGGAGAACGGATGTGCCGACACGTCCAGGCGGCCCGTGTGGGAGGAGAAACCGAGCGCGGCCAGCAGGTGATCGCTGAACGCGCGTTGCGCGCCCACGTCGAAGTCGCGCCGCAGCACCTCATCGTCGATCGTGACCGGCGAACCGGCGATCCGTTCCAGCAGGTCGACCAGCGGGCCGCGCAGCGCGTCGAGCACGGCGGTGAGCTCCGCGGTGCTCATCCACGGTTCGAACGCGTCCAGCAGCGGATCGTAGCGGGTGTCCCGGAATCCCAGATGGTCGGCCTTCTCGCGGGTGAGGCGCAGCGTCTCCTCCAGGTCGTCGCGGAACACGCTGAAGTCGGAGGCCTTGCGCGCGGCTACCCAGCTCGCGTGGTTGACGCTGGCCTGGCGGGCGATCGCCGTCACCAGCTCCGTCGGCAACCTGGTCTCGCGGTCGTAGGTGCGCCGCAACTCGCGCAGAAACGCCCGGTCGATCCCGTCGAGGTCCGAGCACGCCTCCCCGGCGACGATCAGCTCGCCCATCTCCGGCGAGGTCTGGCGCTCGTGGACCTGCCCCTCCAGCAGCGCAAGCTGATCCGACCGCTCCGCGACCGCCCCCTCCGGCATGTAGGTCTCCTGGTCCCACTGCAGCAGCCCGATGACGTGCTGCATCAGGTGGATCTCCCGATCGAGCTTGCGGAGGCGGTCCAGCGCCGGCGCGCGGCTGTCGTTCACGAACCCGAGGTTCAGTTGGCCGGGCTCAGTTGGCCGGGCTCAGTTGGCGCTGTCGACCCGCACGTAGCGGGCGTAGCCGGTCGGCAGGGCGACTTCCTGTCCCGTGGCGTCCTTGCGGAACACCACCTCGGCTTCGGAGATGCTGGACACCGTGATCGGGGTCCCCGGCACGAGCTGGTCCTGGTCGAGCCGCCGCATCAACTCCTCGTTCTCCTCTGCTTCCTCGGTGATGCGCAGGATCGAGGTCCGTTCGCCCGCATGCACGGTGGTCAGCCGCGGCGCGTCGAGCAGGCGCCGCTCATCGGGCGAGCCCGGAAACGGGTTGCCATGCGGGCAGGTCGTCGGACGGCCGAGCCGCTCGAAGAGGTGCTCCTCCAGGCGCGGCGAAAGCGAGTGCTCCAGCTTGTCCGCCTCTTCATCCACGTCCACCCAGTCGAAGCCCAGCTCGTCGACCAGGAGGCGTTCCAACAGGTAGTGGCGGCGGATGGTGCGCTCGGCCTGCCTGGCGCCGCGCCGGGTGAGTTGGACGCCGTCGTCGGGATCGAGGACCAGGAGCTTGCGCTGCTCGAGACGCTTGAGGGCCTGCGAGACCGCGGCGGCGGAAACCCCGATCCGCTCGGCCATGCGCGCGCCGACGACCGGACGCCGCTCGCGCAGCATCAGATAGGTCTGGATGAGGTACTCGTTCGCCGTGGCCGACGACGAGCGTTGGGCTTTTGCCATGATCTACGGGTACCGCCGGCACGGAACCGTGCCTACAGGGTAGCCCGGAGCCCCCATCCGGTCAAACGGGGCCCGGCTGGAGGCCCGTTTCCCGGCGGTGCACGACCTGCCCGGCCTTGATCACGATGCGGGGAGCGCGCAGGTTGCGGAGGTCCTCCAGCGGGTCGCCGGCGAGCAGCAGCAGGTCGGCACGCTGGCCGGCGGCCACCTGCCCGACTCCGTCCAACCGCAGGTGACGGGCGGCCAGACTGGTGGCCGAGCGCAGCGCCTCCGCATTGCTCATGCCGGCCTGCACGTAGGTCAGAAGCTCGTCGACCAGCGCGTCGAAGCGGGTGTCGATCGCCCCGCAGTCGGTGCCTGCGATCTGCGCCACGCCCAGCCTGTGGAAGAGCCCGGTATTGGTCAGCCGGCCGCGCAGACGGGCGACCGCGCCCACGTCCTCGGGGTTGTAGGTCGTGCCCTGCAGCTCGAACTTGGCGGCGTTCTGCAGGGCGCAGTACACGGTCGGGACCACGACGATGCCGCGGTCACGGATGCGCTGCGCGATCTCGGGATCGTAGCGGTATCGGCCCGGCGGTTCGGCGAAGGTGGCGTGCTCGATCATGGGCAGTCCCGCCTTGATGGCGCGCTCGATGCTTTCGGTGGCGTGACAGTGGGCGGTCACGTAGGTGCCGGCCGCCTCGGCCACCTCGACCGCCTCCCGCATCAACTCCAGCGGCAGATCCGCCTCGTGCGGGCGCGTGCCCGGCGTCAGGCCGCCGCCGGAGGCCATCAACTTGACGTAGTCGCCGCCCCGGCCGAGCTGCCGCTCGACGGCGGCGCGCACCTCCGCGCGGGAGCTCACCTCGATTCCCCCGAGCCAGTGGCAGTGCCCGCCGGGGCGCATGAGCGCGTAGCCGCAGCAGATGACGTGCGGACCGGCCACCCGGCCCGCCTCGATCTCGCGCCTGAGCTCGAACATCGGCTCGGCGGGTGCGGCCAGGTCGCGCATCGTGGTGATGCCGGCGGCGATTGCGACGCCGGCGTTGCGCACCGCGACCCGCCGGCGCTCGGCCCCGTCGACGGCGACGAAGTTCTGGCGCGGCGTGCTGCTGCCGTCCAGGAAGAAGTGGACGTGCGTGTCGATCAGGCCCGGGCACAGAGAGAGGCCGCGGCCGTCGATGGTCGTCGCGGAGGCGGGCGGCTGCGGCGTATCTGCGCCCACCTCGGCGATGACACCGTCCGAGACCCGCACCGATTGCGAAGGACGCACGGCCCCGGCCGCCACGTCCACCACGCTCACGTCGGCGATGTGCAGATCACTCATGGTCTCAGCCCTCCCCGAGTACTCAGAGTGCGAGATTACCGCACCATTTCGGAACTCGCTCCGAAATAGTCTAACCAATTCGGAACAGACTCCGGATTGGTCAGGTGCTTCCAGCCTCGTTCGGTCGGCTGGAGGTCGGTCAACCCAAGCGGTCCAGGATGTTGCGCGTGATGCGGTCCACCGTGGGGTCCCCGCCGCGCAGGCCGTTGCTCCACTCCGTGCAGCCGGCCGTCACCACCGTGCCACCGCGGGTGTAGGTCCCCATCACGGCCAGCCCCGGCTGCGGGAGCGTGCCGCCGTCGTCGCCCAGGATGGAGCGGCTCGCCAGCTCCAGCGAGGAGTCCACCCGGCCCAGCGCGGCCGGCGCCGTGGCCACGATGTGGAAGCTCTCCGGCGTACCGTCCTCATGGGTGGGAGACGGCAGCCCGCCGCGCCATGCGACCCGGCAGCCGTCGCACTCGTAGCCGACGATGCGGTCGCGCGCGCCGAACACCTGCCCGCGGTCCATCCCGGTGCCCTCGAACAACCAGTGATCGGGCCGGTGCACGGTATAGGCGTCGGGACCGTCCTCCATCATGCCGAAGAAGCGGTGGTACCCGCCGTAGGCGAAGCTGACGCCGGTCAGCCGGTTCTCCGGCCGGCCGATCAGCCGGTGGCACCACATCGTGGTGAGGGTGTCGTGCCGGCCGCTCGCGAAGTGCGGATCGAGGGCGTGGTCCTTGAAGCAGACCAGCGCGCGGCCCTCCTCCTCGCTGCGTACCTGCCACCAGGCGCAGTTGCCGGAGAGGAAGGCGACGTTGCCGCCGCGGCCGATGTAGCCCTCCAGGTGGTCGCGCATCGGTTTCGACCAGTACTCGTCGTGGCCGACCGAGAGCACCAGCCGATACCGGTCGAGGATCTCCGGGTGGAACTCCAGGTCGCCTGAGACCGCGTAGTCGATCCGGTAGCCGGCCCGTTCCGCCCAGGCCACGAACGGCCCCTCCCAGTTGTGCCAGCAACTCGCCCAGGAACTGAACGAGTCGTACACGTCGACGCGGCCGGACTGCCGGTGCAGTCCCAGGGTGAGCTCGGCCTGCTGCAGGTTCCAGCAGTCCGCCACGCGGGCAGGCCGCAGGAAGGTGGGACGGGCGGTGTCCACGCCCCGCTCGGCGAGCGCGGCCGCCATCTCGTCGGTCAGGGTGCGGCCGTCGGCGGTGACCTCCAGATCCTTCGGGATGGAGTAGCGGTAGTCCCCGATCGGCTCGAACCCGGCGAACGGCCGCTCGAACGACACCCGCGTCGCCGGTCCGTCCGGGCCGTAGTAGAGCGTGGAGCCGCCGTAGCGGTTGTAGGCGTTGTCGGTGTTGATGGTGCGCTGCAACAGGATGCGGGCCGTGCGCCCGGGCGCGGCCGAACGGACCACGAACGCCATCGCTCCGCGCACGGGCTGTCCGCCCGGAGCCTCGCCTCGCATCGACACCCGGTAGTAGCCCGACGGCCACTCGCGCCCCACCGTCAGCTCCAGCGCCGGCGGCCAGCGGCACCCGTGCGAGGAGGCGTCGGCCGGCACCGGGTGCTCGGTGCCGGCGATCCGCTCCCGTCGCCAGACCTCCACCTCGCCTGCCCCTACCCGCGCGACTGTCAACGAGTAGCCGGCCAGGCTGGACGACACGTGCAGATCGACCCGCTCCCCCGGCGCGACGCTCTGCCGCGACGAGTAGCCGTGCAGGTAATGGCGGCCCGGTTCGGGTGCGGTCACCTCATCCACCCCACTCACGGGCTCAGGGTCAGCCCTTCGCGGGCCACCACGGCCCCCGCGAAGAGGCGGCGCGCCGCGGCTTCGATCGCGTCGAGGCCATCGTCGTCGCGACCCGGCGCGTGGTGAAAGATGGCGTACGTCCCGACTCCCGCCGCACGGCACAGCCGCGCCCCTTCCTGCCAGGTCGAGTGTCCCCAGCCGCGATGGTGCGGAAGTTCCTCATCGGTGAACATCGCATCGTAGATCACGATGTCCGCCCGGTCGATGAGCCCGGCCACGTTCTCGTCCCGCGTGCCGGGCTCGTGCTCGGTGTCGGTGACGTAGCAGACGCTCCGCCCTGCATGGTCGATGCGGTAGCCGGTCGCCCCGCCGGGATGACGCAGCGGCGCGGTGCGAATCGCGATGCCGGGATGCGGATGCAGTGTCCGACCCGGCCGGAAGTCGCGGAATGTGACGTCGGCGGCGAACGCATCGGGTCCCACGGGAGCCAGCGGCGAGCCCATGAGGGAGCGCACCACCCGCTCGGTGCCGCCGCCCGCCGCGTGCCCGCCGGACCACAGCCGCAGTCGGTTGCCGGCCCGGAAGGCGAACGCGAAGAACGGCAGACCGAGCACGTGGTCGACGTGACCGTGGGACAGGAACAGGTCGACTTCGGCGCATCCCTCCTCGACCAGGGCCGCGCCGAGCTCGCGCAGGCCGGAACCGGCATCGAAGATGAACGCCGTCTGCCCGCAACGGACTTCGACGCAGGCGGTATTGCCGCCGGAGCGAACGCAACCGGGACTGCTGACCGGGATGCTCCCGCGCACGCCCCAGAACCGGACGTACATCTCGCTGCTTCCCGATCCGCTACAGGTGGTGGCGCAGCTCGCGCGTGGAGCGATCCAGGCGTCCCGCGATCATCCTGACAACGAAGGCATGAAAGCGCCCGGCGGCTTCGGGATGGCGCACCTGCAGGTCCCGCAACGCATCGGCGTCGAGACGGAACAGCACGCTGGGCCGGTCGATCCGCACACCCGCCGTGCGCTCTCCCTCCATGTAGACGGCCATCTCGCCGAGGATCGCGCCGCTGGTATAGACACCGACGATGCGCTCCTCTCCGTCCGCGGTGTCGATCACCACCGACAGCAGGCCGGAGTCGACCAGATACAGCCACGCTCCCGGCTCGCCGCCCCGGAACAGCCAGCTCGCCGCGGCATGTTCCTCCCGCCGAAACAGGGGCGCCATCGCACGCGCGGCTCCCCCGTCAGCCAGCATCCTGGCCAACCGGTCTTCGAGCGTATCGGCTCTTGCCGCCCCCGCAATGTGCAGGTCATCCAGAATCCGGTTCTCGCACCAGGCGACGCCTTCGTCGAGCTGCGCGAACTGACAGCGGCGAACCGGCGCTGCCGCGTTCGTTTCGGTGAAGAATCCGCTGCCCTCCAGTTGCTCGCGGATCCGTGCGTCGTGGCCGGTGACCGCCACCGAGACCCCGCGACTCTCGGTCAACTGGGCCAGCCGCGTCAGGCTCCTGATGCCCGAGGTGTCCATCAGGTTGACGTGCTTGAGGTCGAGGACCAGGTACTTCACCGGCGCCGGATCCGGTGAGGCCAGCTTGTCGCGGATGTTGCTCGTCACGTCGCTGGCGGTCCCGAAGAAGATGGCGCCTTGCAGCTTCATGATGACGATGCAGGCGCTCTCGCGGTCGAGAATCGTCCGTATCTGCGGATCGCGCTCGATGTGGCCGACGTGATCGCGCCCGGTGTATTCGCTCTTGATGGTCGCGAGCCTGCTGTAGGTGATCACGAACAGGACGACCGATACCAACACCCCGAATATCATTCCCACGTGAATCCCCTTCCACACGCAGGCCACCAGAATCAGCAGCACGACCAGGTAATCCGCCAGCGGCAGCTCCTTTCTGGAATCCCATGCCCATTGCCACAGGAAGTCGATTCCCAGATAGACCAGCAGCCCGCCCAGGACGAACATCGGCACCACGCGCACGAAGCCGGCCCCGGCGGCGGCGCCATCGCAAGGCAGACGACGGTCACGGCCCCGGTCAGACGGCGGTCGCCGTTCAGCCGGTAGGCGAAAGCGGTATCGGTAAGGCTCGGAACGCCGGGGCAACCGCCGGCCAGACCGCATACCACGCTCGTCACGCCGGCGACCTTCAGCTCCTGATTCGGCCTGATCTCCCGATTGACGATGACTTCGATCGCCGCCACGTCCAGCAGCAGCAGGATCGCGCACAAGGTCGCCACGGCTGCGATGTCGCCGGCCTGGGCGGCCACGGTCGGCCAGTGCACGGCCGCCAAGTCGTCGAAGCCGAGCAGGGGCAACGACAACGGGGACGCGACCAGCGACGGCAGCCACCCCGCCGCGGCGGCTTCCGCCAGCGTCTGCCCACTCGACGACCGCAGCGCATGAAACGCCGCTGTCGCCACCAGCAACAGCGCCGGCACGACGAACAGACGGCTCCTCTGTCGTTGCAGGATGAACATGACCACCCCGAACGCCAACGCAAGAGGCCACTGCCGCATCGGCTGCGGAGCGAACCACCCCGACACGTGATCCCACGCGATGGGCTGACCTGCCGCGATCGACAACCCGCCGGTCAACAGATGGTACCCCACTCCGGCGAGAAACCCGGCGATCACGGGGTAGGGGAAATAGCGCACCAGCCTGCCCATGCGGAACTGTCCAAGCAGCGCCATGACCAGGCCGCTCACGATGCCGGTGATGGCGATGGCCGCGATCACCGTTGCCATCAGGCCGGACTCCCTGCCCTGCGCGCCCATCGTCTCCGCAATCGCCGCCGCCATGGCCGCAAGGATGGGGATCGTGGGCCCGCGGACGGAGGAGATCATGCCGCGATAGTCACTGCCCAGGGTCCCGCCGAGCGCGAGTACCACCGTGCTGACCAGCAGCAGGACGATCCCGGTGGCCAGATGCGCCTGCAGCGGTCCGGAGAAGATCAGCGCCGCGTAGGTAGTCATCGAGACCACGTTCAGAAACCCGGTGAGCGCTCCGGCCTGGACGTTCGCGACGAACTGTCGCGCCGTCATCGGGTGCGCGCCGCTCCTGCACGGATCTGTCGTACCGGCTGCGCGGCCAGAAACGTGCGCCGACGTGCCGGGTCCTGCAGTCTCGCCGCCACCCGCCGGATCACCTCCAGGGCATCGCGATACGCGGCGTGGGCCCGCTCCCGCTCGCTCCGTTCCTCGTACAGCAGGGCCAACGCCTGCCACGTGCGCCAGAGCTGTGGTGGATTGCCCAGATCCACGCTGATCGCCAGCGCCCGGCGCAGGGCCTGCTCGGCTTCCTCCGGGCGCCCCTGTGCGAGCAGCCCCTGTCCACGCAGGCGCCATCCTTTGGCGAGGTTCCTGCGGCTGCCCGCCTGCTCGGCCCCCCGGCAGCACGCCTCACCGTAGATGAGCGCCATCTCGCCGTCTCCCTTGCGCAGCCACAGCTCGCCCAGGCTGTGCCAGAGATGCTGGGCATACCGCCACTTCATCCAGTCCTCGCCCCAGGTGCCGCGCTGCTGCAGGCGTTCGTGGACCGCTTCGAGGTGCCCTTCGGCCTCCTCCAGATCACCCGTCAGCACGAGGGTGTCGGCCAGGTTCAACTGCGCGTTGCGGACGATTTCCGGGTCGCCGATCTCCTGCGCAGCCTGGAGGCACGATCGGTTGTACGCGAGAGCCGCGTGCAAGTCGTGGAGCTCGCCGCAGACCCAACCGAGGGTATTGAGAATCCGTCCCCGGTACGCCCGGTCATCGAGCCGCTCGCTCAGATCCAGGGCTTCGCGGAGCGAGCCGAGCGCTTCCTCGTAGTCGCCCCGGCCACACCTGACGATCCCGGCCATCCACAGTACGCCGACGACGACGAACGGCAGATTCCCGGTCCTGCCGATGCGCAGCGCCTGCTCCAGGAGCCGGAGCGCCGGTGCGTACTCCCCGTTCCAGTTCCGTACCTGCCCGAGCACGAAGAGGCTGAACGCTTCATGCTCCGCGTCCCCGGCCTGCCGACTGATGCGCAGCGCGTCTTCGCAGTGGCGGGTCGCCTCGTCGAGCTCCCCGAGCACCGCGTGCACATAGCCGATGACGAACGTGCACGCCGCCACCGTGGAGCCGGCGCCGATCGCCAGCGCCAACGCCTTGGCGCGTTCGCTGCAGTGAAGCGCCTGCTCGAACTCGTGCGCCCAGTGGTAGGCGAAGCCCATCCGGTAGAGCGCGTCCGCTTCGTGCGCCCGGTCGCCGACCCGGCGGGCAATCCGCAGCGCGTGCCGATGGGCCTCGACGGCCAGCAGGAACTCGCTGCGCAGGAAGTGCGCCTCGCCCTTGCGGGCGTAGATCGACCGGTGCGTCTCCGGATCGACCGCCGAACCGAGCCGCTCACAGACGGCCAGGGCGCGCTCGTGGAAGTCGAGCGCCTCCTTCAGGGCCGATGCCTGCTGCGCCGTCCGCCCGGCGCGCACCAGATGCGTCAGCGCCTTGTCCCACGCCTGCGCCTGCTCGAAGTGATGCGCAAGCGCCACCGCGTGCTCGACCATGCGTGGCGCGTCGAACTCCTCGATGGTTTCGCCGATGAGCCGATGCAGGTCGCGCCGGTTGCCGGCCAACAGCGAGTCGTATGCCACGTCGCGCAGGAGCGCGTGGCTGAACGCATAGGTCCGATCGGAATCCCGACTCAGCTCGCAGATCAGCTCGCCGGTCGCAAGCTCCCGCAGCCGGGCATCCAGCCGGCCCGCCCGGTCCGCCTCCAGGCGGGCGAGCAGCCGGTAGGTGAACTCCCGGCCGACCACCGCCGCGAGTTGGAGCGTCGCCTTCTGCTGCTCGTCCAGGCGATCCACGCGCGCCGTCAGCACGTCGTGGACGCTCTCCGGAAGGGGGATGTCCGCGATGGGCCTGGTCATCACGCAACGGTTGTCCACCTCGCGTATGGCGCCGGCTTCGCGGAGCGATCTGACCACCTGCTCGACGAAGAACGGATTCCCCTCGGTCTTGCGACTGAGCAGGCCGGCCAGCTCGTCCGGCAGCAGATCGACGCTCAGCATGGCCTGGGCGATCCGTACACTGTGCGTGGTCGACAGCGGCTGCAGGTGCAGGCGCGTCTGCCAGGTGTCATCGCCGAAGGGCGGCTCATCGCCGGGCCGACAGGTGACCAGCACCAGGACGCGGCTGCGCGGAATGCTGCCGGCGCAGGCGGCCAGGAAGTCCTGCGTCGCCTGATCCATCCACTGCAGATCCTCCAGGACGATCACGCGGGGGCGCCCCTCCGGGGCATGAAACAGGACCCGGCGCAGTGCCCGGAACAGCTCGCCGCGGCGCAATTGCGGGTCCATGTCGCGCACCGTCCCATCGCCCGGGTCGCCGGTGAGCAGGTAGCGCAGATACGGCAGGTCGGGGCGGAACGGCTCGCCGTGACGGAGCAGGGCGCGCTCGACCTTGGCGACGGCCGCCGGGGCGGCATCCGCCGCGGCAATCCCGAAGTTCCTTCTGAGCAGGTCGATCAGGGGATGAAACGCCGAGGAGCCGGCGAACGACAGCGCGCGGCCTTCGAGCCAGTCGGCACCGGCCGTTGCGGCAGCGTCGGCTGCCTCGAGCCGCTGACGAAGCTCCAGCAGCAGACGCGACTTGCCGATCCCGGCGTCGCCGATCAGAACCACCACCTGCCCGTGACCGGCCCGCGCCCGGGCGAAGCGCTCCTGCAGCGCGTGCAGCTCGCGCTCGCGACCCGTGAATCGGGTCAGGCCGCGTTCGACTTCCACGTCGAACCGGGTGACAGACTTGAACGCGGCACGCACTTCCCAGGCCGGTGTCGGGGCCGCCTTCCCCTTCAGGGCGAGCGTCCCGAGATAGCGCGCCTCGCAGTATCCCTCCACCAGACGGTGGGTGGTCTCCGAGATCACGATCTGGCCGGTGGTGGCGTGCCCTTCCAGACGGGATGCCACGTTGGTGATGTCTCCCACGGCCGTGTAGTCCATGCGCAGGTTGTCGCCGATCGCTCCCACCACCACGCTGCCGGTATTCATCCCGCAGCGGATCGCCAACCGGACGCCGCGCCGGCCCGCCTCGGCGCGGTTCCACGCGTCGATCCGGCGGCGCAGATGCAGGGCCGCGAGCACCGCGCGCCGGGCATGGTCCTCATGCGCGATCGGGGCTCCGAACAACGCCATGAAGCCATCGCCGAGGAACTGGTTGATGTTGCCTTCGTAGCGATGGACGGCATCGAGGGCGAGCTGGAAGAACCGGCTCAGGAGCTCGTGCATCGCCTCCGCACCGAGTCGCTCGGCGATACCTGTCGAGTTCGCCAGATCGCAGAACACGACCGTCACCTGCTTGCGCTCACCGTGCAGGGCGGCGCGGGAGGTGAAGATCTTGTCGGCCAGGTGGGGCGGCGTATACGCGTTCGGCTCCAGCGCCCACGGCTCCGCCGGCGCGGCGGGCGGAGCCGCCGCCGGCCGCACGGCCCCCCGGTCCGCTCCGGCGCGTGCGGCCCATACGAGCCCCCGGCCATCCTCGTCCTTCGCCTGCGGATGGTCGAAGAGGACGGCGGCCTTGAGGTCCTCGAACGTCTCCTCGTCGACATCGAGCTGGCGCTTGAGCGCGCGATACGAAACCCGGCCGCGGCGGCGCAGCAGGTCCAGGACCTGATCCAGCATCTCGTAGAAGTCCATGGTTCGGCCCGGTCGTTTTCGTCGGTTCTATCGACGGTTGGAACGGGTCACGTCATCGACGAGTCGACCTTCATGCCGAATCGACTCCGCAAAACGATGTAACCATATCGCATCAGTCGGCAACGGTACATAATCATGACCGGCTGGAGATCCGTCAGCCCAAACGGTCCAGGATGTTGTGCGTGACGCGGTCCACCGTGGCGTCCCCGCCGCGCCGGCCGTTGCTCCACTCCCTGCATCCGCCCGTCACCAACGTGCCGCGCGGGTGCAGGTCCCCATTACGGCTGGGGCACGCTCACGTCATCGACGACATCATCTCGTGCAGTTCCCTGGCCGCCGGGTACAGCAGGTGCCAGTCGCCGCCCGAGCAGAGCCATGAGACGCCGCCGTCGATCCAGTGGCGAAACGCCTCGGGATCGGGGCCGATCGACTGTCCCATCGGCACGCCCGCGGCGCGCGCCGCGTCGAGCATCCGCTGGATGGCCGCGACCACGTCGGGATGGCCCGGCTGCCCCAGCAGGCCCATCGTGCCGGACAGGTCCATGGGCCCGGGGACGATGCTGTCCACGCCCGGGATCTGCAGGATCTCGTCGATCTGGTTCACCGCGTCGATGTGCTCGATCTGCAGGATCACCAGGATCTCGGAGTCGACCTTGGCCAGGTAGTCCTCCGTGCTGCGCGCGCTGAAGCGCACGCCACGGATCGGGCCGAAGCCGCGCACGCCGCGCGGCGGGTAGCGGCACGTCTGCACCGCCTGCTCGGCGTCCGCCAGGTTGGAAATGCGCGGCATGATGATGCCGGCCGGGTGCATCTCCAGGAACGGCTTGACCACCACCGGGTCGTTGGACGGCACGCGGATGAACGGCGCCATGCCCACGCCGCGGCAGGTGCGGACGTGATTCAGGCAGTGATCGAGCGTCATCGCGGAGTGCTCCATGTCGATCCAGACGATGTCGAAGCCGACCTCGCCCAGCAGCTCGATCACCGTCGAGTCGGTGAGGGTCACGTTGGTGCCGATGCAGACCTCGCCGCGGGCCCACTTGTCACGAATCGTTTGCAGTTGGTTCACGGTGGCGGAGCATACCGGCTCGGCGCCGGCTTGATCGACACGGGCGGCGCTGCCACCCTCGATGGGGACGTGAAGCTCATCAACGGCATCGAGGTGCTCACCACCCGCGCCGAGCTGCTGGAGGCGGCTCGCGCGGCCGGGGTGCCGGTGTTCTACACCGAGTTCATCCACCGCAGCGTACGCAGCGTGGTGCGGACCGGCATGATCACGCAGGGATGCCTGCTGCACACCCATGCCGACGCGCTCATGCAGGGTTTCTACCCGGTGGTGGCGCGCGACGGCGTCGGCTCCTACGAACAGGATTGGCACGAGCTGGCGATGCGCTGGATGGCGCGCAAGAGCCCGGTCTACTCGGTGAGCGAGATTTCCGCGGAGTGGAGCGAGGCGAGGGCGCCAGAGTGAGCGAAGCGAACCTCACTCGCAGAGTGAGCGAAGCGGCGCGCCGTTTGGCCCTTGCCGGGGCCGCGTCCCTGGCGCTGGCGGCGTGCGGCGGTCTGGAAGACGGGCTGTACGCGCGCATCGTCACCGACGAGGGGCGCATGCTGGTGCGCCTTCATGAGGAACGCGCGCCGCTGCCGGTCGCCGCATTCGTGGGGCTGGCCGAAGGCGTGCTGGGTCCCGAAGGATTCTACGACGGCTCGCTGGTGGAGATCGCCTCCGAACAGCTCGTCATGGCCGGCGGCGTGCGCGGGCGAGGATTCGCGGAGCCGGACTGGGAGATTCCCGATCAGTTCCATCCGGAGTTGCGCCACGACCGGCCGGGCGTGGTGTCGCTGTTCACCGAGGGGGGGCCGCACACCGGCAGCAGCCGCTTCGTGATCACCCGGCGCGCCGCCCCCGAGCTGGACGACGTGTATCCGGTGTTCGGGGAGGTGGTCGACGGGGAGAACGTGCTCGACGCGCTGCGGAGCGGCCAGACCCTGAAGCGGGTCCGCATCGTCCGCGTCGGCGCCGGGGCTCGCGCCTACCGCGTCGACGGCCAGCGGTTCGCCGATCTGCGCTCGCAGGTGGCCGAGGAACTGCTGCGCCGGGTCCTGGAGCGCGACGCACAGATGCGAGCCGAGTTCCGGCGCCGTTGGCCGGATGCCGTCGCCACCGAGTCCGGACTGCTCTACACCGTCCACGAGCAGGGAGAGGGACCGACCCCGGACTTCGGGGCCAAGGTGCTGCTGCGGTACACCGGCAGCCTCGTCGACGGCACCCGGTTCGGGACCTCCGGGAACGAACCGATGGAGTTCACGATCGGCGCCGTGGTGAAAGGGCTGGAGGAGATGCTCCTGGCGATGCGCCGCGGCGGCCGGCGCACGGTGCTGATCCCGCCCGACCTGGGCTACGGCGCCATGGGCGTGCCCGGCACCGTGCCGCCGCGTGCCTTCCTGGTCTTCGAGGTGGAGCTGGTCGACTTCCGGAACTGAGGCAGGAGCCCTGCAGTTTCATGGCTCGCTCTCGGTCATGAACGGCACCGCCGCCTGGGACATCGCAGGCATGCGCGACGCATGGCGATGCATCGACCTCGACCCGCTGGTGCTGTACCGGGACTCGGTGGAGATCGACGAACCGGACCGGGGCCTGCGCGGCACGTAGTCAGCGCCCCAACCGCCGGCGAAGTCGTTCGTAGACCTCGCCCCGTTGGGCGACGGTGAGGATCAGTATCACCAGCCGGTCATCCTCGATCGCGTAGCAGACGCGCCCGTTTCCAACCCGGATGCGCCAGACGTCACCAACATTATGCAGTTGCCCGGCAGTGGGCGGACGCGGTTCGTCTGTCAACCCCTCGATGGCAGCCGACAGTCGCTGCACGACCGTCCGATCGCGAATGCCCCGAAGGTCCTTCTCCGCCGGCCGGGAAAAGACGATCCGGTACGTCAAAGTCCGAGGTCGGCCTTGAGCTCCTCGAACGGCACGCCCCCGTTTGCCCGATAGTCAGCCAACGCATCGAGAGCGTCGAGCAGGTCGAGCCGGTCTTCCAGCGCCTCCAGCGTATCGAGGTCCGAGGGCGGCACGAGCACCGCGACGGTCTTGCCGTGCTTCTGAACTGCGATGCGCTCGCCGGCGAACTGGACGCGACCGGTGATCTCGGCGAGCTTCTCGCGAACCTCACTGACAGGCACGGCATCGGACATGGGCAGTCTCCGCTTCTGATCGACCCGTTTCTGATCGATTCGTACAAAACACCTTATCTGTACGAATGCGGAATGGCAAGCTATCTCGATTCATTCAGACGTCGGAACTTGCACGCGCACGGTACAGCGGGCCGGTTCCGTGTGCTTCGTACGCCGCCACCGACGCAGGGACGAACGCCGCGTCGCCGCGCCGCAGCGTGAGCGTCCCGTCCGGCCAGCGCAGATGCGCGCCGTCGCCCAGCAGCAGCAGGACCTCCGGCCCCCGCGGCGTGAAGCTCCCGCCAACCTCCGGGTCGATGACCGACAGCCGGAACTCCTCGGCCGGCGACGGGTAGATGCGCTCGGCGGGACCTGCCGCCCGCGGCACGACACGCGCGGGCGCCGCCGGCCGCAGGTCGGTGGCGGCCAGCAGCTCGTCGGCGTCCACGTGCTTGCTGGTGAGCCCGGCGCGCAGCACGTTGTCGGAGTTCGCCATCAGCTCGATGCCGGCGCCGCTGACGAAGGCGTGGAGTTGCCCGGGCGGGGTGTACAGCGCCTCCTCCGGACGGAGCTCGAACCGATTGAGCAGCAGCGCGGCGATCACCGTGGGATCGTCCGGGTAGTGCTCGGCCAACGTCGCGAGGAGCGCGCCCTCGGCGGTATCCCGCGCCACGCCGTCGACCAGACGGCGGTGCAGGCGGGCTCCGGCCGTGTCATCGAGCGCCAGGGTGGCGCGAAGCAGCCGCCGGGTCGCCTCGGCGGCGTCCCGCACGCCGGCCGGCGGCGCCGGCGCCGCCAGATCTCCCACGCCTGCCGCGGTCAGGGCAGCGTGGATCTGGTCGAGCGGCCGGATTCCCGACAGCACCACCATCGGTTCCAGCGCCATCATGACCTCCGGCTTGTGTCCACGGTCCTTGTAGGACCGGTGCGGTGCGTCGAGCGGAACGCCCGCACGCTGCTCGGCCTCGAACCCGCGCACGGCGCGTGCCCGGGTGGGGTGAGCCTGCACCGACACCGGCTTGCCCAGCGCCAGGACCTTGAAGAGAAACGGCAGCGTCGCGTCGTGCCCTTGCAGCGGGGCGCGGCCGAGCGTTTCGGCCGGATGCTCGGCGATCAGGCGGTCCAGCGTCACCCGCCGGGTCCCGACCCTCGCCACCGACGGCGCAACGGGATGCGCCCCCATCCACAGCTCGGCCTCGGGCCGGCCGCTCGGGGGCCGGCCCAACAGGCGGCCGAGCGCCGATCGAGAGCCCCAGTCGTAGTGCCGGACCGCGCACTCCAGGGGAAGGATGCCGAGCATGAGCGAGTGTACGAAGACGCCGCCTCGGGAGGCCACCGGCGTCTTGCCGCCGTGCGCTGATTTCGCCACCCTCACCGTCGTCGCATGGACTCGGACCGCGCCCAAGCCATCGATCAGGCCGTGATCGACGCCCTGTCGTCCCGGTTGGCCGATGACGATGCCGCCGGCGGACACCCCCGCCGGTCCGACGGCGACCTCGTCGACAAGCGCTCCGGGCTGCGGAACGCCGACTACCTGGAAATCCTGGAGTCCCAGTACCAGGCGCGCCACCTCGACCTGGAGGCGCGCCGGCTGCGCCGTCGCGGCACCGGCTTCTACACGATCGGCAGCGCCGGCCACGAGGGGAACGCGGCGCTGGCCGCCGCCCTGCGCCCCGACGACCCGGCGTTCGTCCACTATCGATCCGGGGGCTTCTTCGCGCAGCGTGCCAGACAGGCAGCCGGCCACACTCCGGTGTTCGACGTCCTGCTGTCCCTGTGCGCCAGTTCCGAGGATCCCATCGCCGGCGGCCGCCACAAGGTATTCGGCAGCACGGCCCTGTGGATGCCGCCGCAGACCAGCACGATCGCATCGCACGTGCCCAAGGCCATGGGGACCGCCTTCGCCATCGAGCGGGCCAAGCGGCTCGGGCAGCCCCTGCCGTTCCCGGAGGACGCGATCGTCGTGTGCACCTTCGGCGACGGCACCCTGAACCACGCCTCCGCGCTGGCCGGCACGAACGCCGCAGCCTGGGCGGCCTATCAGAACCTGCCGGTCCCCGTCCTGTTCGTGTGCGAGGACAACGGCGTCGGCATCTCGGTGCAGACGCCGCCCGGCTGGGTGGAACGGGTCTGGCGCTCCTACCCGCGCATCACCTACCTGAGAGCGGACGGTTGCGACATCGTCGACACCTTCCGGCAGGCGCACGCGGCGGTGGAGGTCTGCCGGCGTCAGCGCGTGCCGGTCTTCCTGCACCTGGAGCTGGTGCGCCTGCTGGGCCACGCGGGGGCGGACCTGGAGCTCACCTACCACTCACGCGAGCGGATCCAGGCGGCGGAGGCGCGCGATCCCGTGCTCGGCAACAGCCTGCGCGCGGTCGAGCTGGGGCTCGCTCCCGCGCGGGCGCTGCTGCGGTCGTACCGGGAGATCGGTGACCGGGTGCGCGCGGCGGCGCGGGAAGCCGAGCGGCGGCCGCACCTGATGAGCGCCGCCGAGGTGGCGGAGCCCATCGCCGTGCACCGGCCGTTGCAGGTGATGCGGGAGGCCGCGCGCGCCGACCACGCGGAGGAGCGCGTCGTGCTGTTCGGGTCGGCACGGCGGCTGCCCGAGCGCCAGGGACCGCAGCACTTCGGCCGCCTGCTGAACTGGGGCCTGCTCGACCTGATGGCCAAGTACCCGCAGATGGTCCTGTTCGGCGAGGACGTGGGCCGCCGAGGCGGCGTCTACGGGATCACCACCAAGCTGGCCGAGCGGGCCGGCTCGGCGCGCGTGTTCAACACCCTGCTCGACGAGCAGTCGATCCTGGGGCTGGCCATGGGCGCCGCCCACGTCGGCCTGCTGCCCGTGCCGGAGATCCAGTACCTGGCGTACTACCAGAACGCCCAGGACCAGATCAGGGGCGAGGCGTCGACCCTCTCGTTCTTTTCGCGGGGCGGCTTCCGCAACCCGCTCGTGGTCAGGATCGCGAGCTGGGCGTACCAGCGGGGATTCGGGGGGCACTTCCACAACGACAACGGCATCGCCGCGCTGCGCGATCTGCCGGGCGTCCTGATCGCCAGCCCTGCACGCGGCGACGATGCCGTGGGCATGCTGCGCACCGCCCTGGCGGCGGCGGTGACGGACGGACGCGTGGTGCTGTTCCTGGAGCCGATCGCCCTGTACCAGACCCGCCACCTGCACGACGAGGGCGATGATCTGTGGCGGTTCCGGTATCCGCCGCCGGGCGATGCGGTCGAGATCGGCCGGGCGCGCGTCTACGCCGCGGACGGTCCCGAACTGACCATCGTGAGCTGGAGCAACGGCCTGTGGCGGTCGCTGCAGGCGGCGCGCATCCTGTCCGAGCGGCACGGCATCGCAGCCGAAGTGATCGACCTGCGCTGGCTGGCGCCGCTCGACGTGGATGCCGTGGTCACGCACGGAACCCGCAGCGGACGCATCCTGATCGTCGACGAGGGCCGCGCCACCGGCGGCGCGAGCGAAGGGCTGGTGGCCGCCATCGTGGATGCGACCGCCGACACTCCGGGCCGGCCTGCGATCCGGCGCTACTGCGGAGAGGACTCGTTCATCCCCCTGGGACCGGCCGCCGATCACGTCCTGCCTTCCACGGACGGGATCGTCGCCCACGCGATCGGCCTGGTACGCCCGGAGCGGCGGCAGCCGCCGGCGCCGGAGGCAGCCGAGTCGGCAACGGTCCGGAGCGCGCCTGCGGCGACGGCAGCCCGGTGACGAGCGGCGCCGCCGCGCGCCGGCGGGTCGTCGTGATCTGCCCCGGCCGCGGCAGTTACGGACCTACGGACCTTGGCTCCCTGTCCCGGCCGGTGCCGGACGCGTCGCGGGAAGCGTTCCGGGCGGTCCTGCAGGCGACCGACGCCCGCCGCGGCGACGCGGGCGATCCGACGCTGTCGGCGCTCGACGCCGCCGGCCGGCTGACCGCCGCCCACACCGCGGGCGAGCATGTGTCGCCGCTGATCCTTGCCTGCACCGCCGCCGACTTCCTGCGCGTCGACCTGGAGCGCTGCCACGTGGTGGCGGTGGCCGGCAACAGCCTGGGCTGGTACTCGGCGCTGTTCTGCGCCGGCGCGCTGACCCTGGCGGACACCATGCGCGTGGTGGAGACGATGAGCGGCATGGGCCGCGACGGCCTGATCGGCGGCCAGCTCGTCTACCCGGTCACCGACGATCACTGGCTTGCCGACGAGGATCTCACCCGGCGGGTGGACGCCGCGCTGCGCGACACGCGGGCGGCCGGGCACCGGGTGGGAGACTCCATCCGCTACGGCGGCTACCGCGTCCTCTGGGGCGACGACGCCGGCATCCGCGAGCTGCGCACCCGGCTGCCGCGTCATGACTCCGGCGAGCGCACCTACCCGCTGCACCTGCACGGACACGCGGCCTTCCATTCGCCGCTCCTGGCGGACAACGCACGCCGGGCGGTGGAGGCTCTCGCCGACACGGTCGGCTGGCGGCTGCCCGAGGTCCCACTGATCGACGGCCGCGGCCACCAGTGGTCGCCGCTCGCCACCGACGCCGGCGCGCTCGCCGCGTACACGCTGCGCACGCAGGTGACGTCGACGTTCGACTTCACCGCCTGCGTGCGGGTCGCGCTCCGGGAGTACGCTCCCGACCTGCTGGTGTGCCTGGGCCCCGGCGACGCGCTGGGCGCCCCGGTGGCGCAGGTGATCATCCAGGAGCGCTGGCAGGGGATCGGCGACCGGGAGGCCTTCCTGCAGCGACAGCAGGCCGACCCGCTGATCGTGTCGTTCGCCCGCGAAGAGCAGCGCCCGCTGGTCACGGACGAAGTGGTCGAAGTCGCAAGGTAACGGCCCGGCTCGCCGACAACCGTTTGACCTGCACGTCCTTGTGTGGTACCGGGTCTCTGCTACGCCGCCCGGCGCCACCCCGCGGGTTCAGGCGCCAATCACGGGCGCTCAGAGGAGGACTCGCCATGACGAAACGGTTCCTGGCGATCGCCATCGCCCTCACGACCGTCGCGACGTTCGGCTTCGCTTCCGGAGAGGAAGAAGGGGCCACGATGGAGGAGACGCCTCTGGTCTGGATGTGGGGTGTCCGGGCCGTCTACGGGGACAAGACTCCGGAGATGATCCCGGAAGCCAACGCGTGGGTGGAGGAGAACTTCGGGTTCCACGTGCAGATCGGCGCGGTTCCCGAGGGATCGACGGCGGATGAGGCGCTGCAGCTCCTGATCGCGCAGGGCGAGATGCCGGACGTGATCATGGGCGCCAGCTTCTTCACGCTGGGCGACTTTGCGACCCAGGGAAAGCTGCTGCCGCTCGACAAGTACTTCAACGATCCCACCAACTACCCCGTGTACTCCCGAACGCCGCGCTCCTACCTGGCCAAGTACGTCGTGAACGGCCAGGTGATGGCGCTGCCCGGCCGGGGGTGGCCCGTCGACTTGGGCCGCGGTCCGGTCACCTGGCACAGCAACGCGTGGATCCAGCGGCTCGACGTGATGGAAGCGCTGGGAATACCCAAGACACACGACGACCTGCTGGAGAACCTGCGGGCCGTCCGCGACGGCGACTTTCCCGACCTGGAGGGCAACCAGCCGGAAGGATTCGCCATGTGGATCCCGGAGGCGGCCGTCCACAACGTGATCTACTCGCTGAAGGGCGCCGGCTGGGAGGTCGACGACCAGAAGCGGCTGATGCCCCCGTGGGCGTCGGTCCAGACGCGCGAAGCGTTCGCCTACCTCAACCAGCTCTCGCGCGAGGGTTTGCTGGACCCCGGGCAGTTCTTCTACGACGTCGGCAAGTTCTACGGCAAGCTCAAGCCCGCATCGCTCGCCTACGCGGCCGGCGGCACCCACCTGGCGTCGCTGATGCACGACACCGTCGGCGCCCTGATCAGGGAGCACGGCCAGGACAGCGCCATCGCCCAGGAGGGGTTGGCCAAGCAGCACGTGTCGCTGGCTCCGCCCGTGCACGACGCGCCGGGCCGCATCTACAACATGCAGCCCGCGCCGGTGATGATCTCCGCGGAGGCGCCCGTGCCGGACAGCGTACTGTCCTACCTGCACTGGAGCCTGACCGAAGAGGGCTACATCTCGGCGTCGCACCAGTCCGGCATCAGGGGCGTGCACTGGGACTTCACGGACGGTCCGGAAATCTGGAGCCTGTTGCCCGAGTGGGTCGGCTACAACGCACAGAACCCACACAAGGACGACCGGCCGAGCGCGATCTCGCAGTCGACCTGCTTCACCCGCGACCTGGAAGCGGGCAAGTGCAAGCCGATCCTGGCACCGGCGCTGATCGTCTTCAGCCAGCCGTCCTACGCCAGCGTCGAGTACCTGTTCCCGCTCAGCATCCAGGACAAGGCCAGTCAGGGCTTCCAGGTAGGACTCGACGGCGGCCCGGCGTGGGCGCCGCGCATGGGCGGCTTCCAGCCGCTCTGGGCCGAGGTGACCAGCCCGATCCCGTCCTACGCCCAGCTCACGGAAAAGGCACCTCCGCTGGAGGAGTCGGCGATCATCTCCGCTCAGGAGCGCCTGACCAACTCGGTGGCGCCGCTGATCACGGCGGAATCGGTAGACGAGTTCAACCGGCTGTACGACGAGTTCATCGACTCGGTGATCAATCTGGCCAACTGGAAGGGGATCTACGGCGCCAAGCATGACCGCTGGGTCGAGTGGATCACCGCCAATGGATTCGACGACCGGGACAGCCTGCTGACGGTGACGCCGCTGCCGGAGTGGAAGGAGGTGATGGGCTGGTAAAGCCCTTGAACCGAACGCGATAACGACGTGGATGCCGGCCTCGCCCGAGGCCGGCATCCACGATAGTCGGGCAGGAGGAACGAGCGGATGCTCGCGCAACGACACATCGCAACGGTGCCCGAGCGGCTTTTTACCGTCGCCAACTACGCGGCGCTCGGCCTGTTCGCGCTCATGACCGCCTACCCGTTCTGGTACGTCATCCAGGTTTCCTTCACCGATCCGCTCTACGATTACCGGTTCTCGCTGCTGTGGCCGCGCGGCTTCTACTACGCCAACTATGCCAAGGTCTTTTCCAGTTCCGGGATCGGCCAAGCGTACCTGATAAGCGCTCTGCGGGTGGTGATCGGCGTGCCGCTGATGGTGCTGGTGACCGGCGGGGCCGCGTTCGCACTGACGCAGAAGCAGCTTGTGGGGCGCAACATCATCATCCTGTACTTCTTCCTCACCATCTTCTTCGGCGGCGGGTTGATCCCGACCTTCATGGTGTACCGGAGCGTGGGCCTCCTGGACACGTTCTGGGTGCTGGTGCTGCCGCTCATGTTCAGCGTCTGGACGATGATCGTGATGAAGACCTCGTTCCAGACCCTTCCCTACGGGTTGACGGAGGCGGCGCTGATCGACGGCGCCCACTACGGCTACATCTTCTTCCGCATCGTCCTGCCGCTGTCCCTGCCCATGGTGGCGACCCTGTCGCTGTTCACCGCCGTCACCCACTGGAACGCGTGGTTCGACGGCGCATTCTTCGTCCAGAACTGGAAGCTGAAGCCGTTGCAGACCTTCCTGCGCACCTACGTGCTGGAGTCCGCCTGGCACGCCAAGGGCGTGTATCGCGGCGCCAATCAGGAGATCCTGGATCAACTGGAGCGGTTGACGCCGACCTCCCTGATCTACTCCTTCATCGTCGTCGGCACGGTGCCGATCCTGATCGTCTACCCGTTCATCCAGCGCTACTTCATCAAGGGCGTGTTGATCGGATCGATCAAGGAGTAGCCCGCGCGCCCGTCGGACTCGCGGTCGGAAACAGCCGGTCCGCGTTCCCCCAGAAGATGTCCTCCACCGCCGAGTCGCCGAGTCCCAGCCCCCAGCACGCCCACTTGAGCGAGCGCAGGTGCTCCAAGCCCACCAGCGCCGGAAGCACCGCGCCGTCGCGCGCCCCCCAGATCGGGTTGTCGGCCTCCAGCACGGCGAAGGAGCTGCCCGCGGCCACGTAGCGGCCCAGCACGTGGCTGCACGGATAGTCGCTGCCGTACAGCAGGCGGTCGTGGCCCATGATGCGGATGATCGCCTGGTGCGCGGTCGGCTCGCAGTTGACGCTGGTGTCGAAGAACAGGTTGTCCAGGTCGGTCAGCTCGGGGAGCCCGGCCAGGTTGTTCTCCGGCTGGAACCCGCGCGCGGAGTGCGACAGTACCAGCCGCATCCCCGGATAGGTGGTGCAGTAGTGGCGGATCCAGTGGATGTTGGACGGATGGGCCACCGCGCGCTCCTTCACCAGGTGCATGTTGATGATCCAGCCCTCCTCGTGCGCCACCTGCACCAGCGGCTCCGGCATGTACTCGGGAATGTCCGCCTCCCAGGTCGGCTTGCGCGCCGCGTAGGTGTGGTAGGACTTCAGCCCGATCGCGCCGAGCCGGCGCACCTCGGACCGCACCCACTCCGGATCGTCGTCCGGCCTGGCGAAGAAGTAGCTGCAGCAGGTGCCGCCCGAGCGGCGCGCCTGTTCGGACGACCAGGCGTTGGCGGACGCCACCAGCTCGGTATCGAACGAGAACGGGATGAACGCCGCCTTGACCTGACGCCCCGGGTGCAGCAACTCGCAGCCGGGCGCCACGTCCTCGAACCGGGTCGGGATGGTGACGCCGATGCCGCCGGCGATGGTCGCCTGTGCGTCCCAGATCTCGAAGTGGGCGTCGAACACGCGATCCGGCACGAAGGAACGCAACTCGCGGTCGAACAGCTCGCGCGAGCGCTCGACGATCTCCTGCTCGGTGATGGCCATGAGCGTAGCAGGCCGCGCCACGGCTTCGCTGTCAACGAACGGCGATGGCCGGCAGGTTTCCGCTGTGCCCGTTCGACTCGTATGATTGACTCACATGGGCATACCCGCCGCTGAAGTCGCCACCGTGCTCGGCGGTCGACGGATCCTGGGGCGTCGCGTGCAGGACGGCCGGGACCTCGACGAGCTGATTCGCGAGGGCGTTCCCAAACCGGCTCTGGAGCGGTTGGTCTCGCTGCTCGCGGAGCCCTTGAGCGGTGAAAGCGCTACCCTCCGCATCCGGCTGCGCAACAAGATCGTACCGCGTGCAACCTATCAGCGCGTCGAGCGCTTCAATCTGCAGGTTTCCGAAACCACGGAGCGACTTGCCCGTCTGTATGCGCTGGCCTCCCAAGCGTTCGGCGATCCGCCCGCGGCGGCGCGTTTCATGATGACTCCGCATCCGGAGCTCTCCGGACGTACGCCGTTCGATGTCGCGCTTACCGAGGTGGGCGGACGAGAGGTCGAGGAGGTCATCGAGCGGGGCCTGCATGGGTTACCCGCCTGAGGGGGCCAAGCGCGTATATCGCATCGTCAGTGTCCGGTATCCACCATTCGAAGGGGGCGGTGCATACCGATGGGGCAGTCGCTGGGTCAGCCCGGGGCGTTCCGTGGTGCATGCGGCTGAGACCTTCGCGCTCGCCGTGCTCGAGAACCTCGTGCATTGGCAGACCAGCACGTTGCCGCATGATCTGGTCTGCGTCCGAGCGACGATCCCCGGTGAGGTTGCGCAGGAACGGACCGGTGCCCTCGACCCGGCGTCGCTGACGTCCGGCGACTACCGCGCGACGCGTCGCATCGGCGACGACTGGTACCGGCGCCGGGAAACCGCCGTCCTGTGGGTTCCGTCCGTCGTGTCTCCATACGAAGCCAACGTCCTGTTCGATCAGCGACACGAGGACTTCTCACGCATCATGGTGGAGGAACCCGTCCCCGCTCACCTGGATGCTCGGCTGCCGCGCCGCGCATGACGCGGCGGTTGACGGCGCGGCCACGACGGGCGAGCATGAGATCTCGCCGCTTCAGGAGGCTGCGATGGCTGAACGCACGACCGTCGACGCTCCCGCCCGCCGTCCGGCGCGCGTACGGAACACGCTCGAGACGATGGCGCGCCAGCGCTGGCTGTACCTGCTGCTCGCACCGGCGATCGTCGCCGTCTTCGTCTTCAGCTACCTGCCCATCTACGGGCTGACCTTGGCATTCCGGGATTTCAACGCGGCGCTCGGCCCGTTCGCCAGCCCCTGGTCGAAACCGATTCTCTACAATTTCTGGTTCTTTCAGGACCCGGAATTCTGGTACGTGCTGCGCAACACCATCCGCATCTCGGTCGTCAAGTTCGTGTTCGGCTGGCCGGCTCCCATCCTCCTCGCGCTCCTGTTGAACGAGATCCGGCACTCGGGATTCAAGCGGACGGTCCAGACCGTCAGCTATCTGCCGCACTTCCTCTCATGGGTGATCATGGCCGCGGTCACCTACCGCATCCTCGACTACGAGGCGCACAGCCCCGTGAACGTGATCATCGGCCTGTTCGGGGCGGAGCCGGTGGCGCTGATGGCGGATGAGAGTGCCTTCATCCCGATCGTCGTGATCACCGCCATCTTCAAGGAGATCGGCTGGGGAACGATCATATACCTGGCGTCGATCGCCAACATCAATCCCGAGCTGTACGAACAGGCGGAGATCGACGGCGCCGGCAAGCTCCGCCAGACCCGGCACATCACGCTCCCCGGCATGGTGCCGATCGTCTCCATACTCCTGGTGCTCGCCATCCCCGGCATCCTGCAGGCCGGCTTCGACCAGCTCTACAACCTGATGAACCTGTCCACGCGCCGGATCGCCTACGTCACCGACATCTACGTGCTGCGGCTCGGTCTGGTACAGGGGCAGTACTCCGCTGCGACGGCGATCGGCCTGGTGTACTCGGTGCTGGGACTGGCGCTGGTGCTGATCGCCAACCGCATTTCCAAGAGCTCCTACGGGCACGGCATCTGGTAGCCGGCCGCGACGGCGTGGTCCGGCAGCATGCGGTCCCCGTCCCAGCGCACCAGGCCGAGGCGCAGCACCCCGAAGAAGGAGCGGGTCTTGTAGATGTGCAGGTTTCGCTCCGGGTCGGCCCAGCGGAACAGCCACTTCGTGGTGCTGAAGGTGCGCGGCGGAGTGCCGTGCCAGTCGAGCGGATCGCGGGAGACGTGATAGCGGATGCCGCGGAGCTGGTAGACCAGGTACCAGAGGCCGTCGCGGGCAAAGACGCAGCATGACTCCAGCGGCGTGCGCTGCTGGCCGTCCGGCTGGTAGTGGACCATGCGCAGCATCGGGCCCCGGTCCTGCCAGTGCAGCAGGTCGTCGCTGGCCGCCGCGGCGATGCACGGCACGTCGTCGTCGGCACGGGCCGTGTAGTACAGCAGGTACCCATCGCCGTGCTCCAGCAGGAACGGATCTCGGCAGTCGTAGAAGTGCGCATGCGGGGCGTTGCGATCGAACCACGGGAACCGTGCGGCGTCGAGGACCGGTCCGGCTCCGAACCGCTCCCATGCGTGGAGATCGGCCGAGCGGACGATTCCCAGGCGCTGGATACCGTGCCGGTCGACGCCGGCATACGCCATGTACCAGTACCCGCCGCGCCGGACGACGTGCGGGGCCCAGACGTGGGTGCCGTCCCACGCCCCCGCATCCGCATCCGGCTGCAGGGCGTCCGCGCAGGTGCGCCACGCGAACAGGTCGGGTGAGTAGGCGTGGCCGATGGTGCTGCCGGCGGTGGTCCCCACTCCGTCCCAGAGGTCGTAGCGGCGATGGATGAAGTAGTAGTGCCAGCCGTCCGCGGCGCGCACGATGCAGTGATCGTTCACGCCCCCGTCCGCCGGGGCGTAGGCCGCCAGGCGGACGTCGCGGTTCACCGCGGCGGGTCTTCCGGGTCGTCGTCGGCACGGCGGATGACGATGTTGTCATCCTCCAGGTCCACGCGCACGCGGTCGCGCCCGGAGATGGAAAGCGCCTGCAGGTGATCGCGGGGGATCTGCAGCCGCCCCACGCGGTCGACGACGACGTACTCGCGGTGCGAGTCGGCCTCCTCCATGTGCAGGGCCGGCCGCGCGACCTGCGGGTCGCCGCCGTCCTCGCCCGCTGCATCGCGTTGGCGGATGAACTCGCTGGAGGTACGTCCGTCACGGATGGCGACCACGCGGCTCACGGCCTGCGCCACGGCGCGGTCGTGCGTGACGACGACCACGGTCACGCCCAGGTCGCGGTTCACCTCCCGGAAGGTCGCGAGCAGGTGGCGGGCGGTCTGCGAATCGACGTTGCCGGTCGGCTCGTCGGCCAGCAGCAGCGGCGGCTCGTTGGCCAGCGCCACCGCGATCGCCACCCGTTGCTGCTCGCCGCCGGAAAGCTCCGTGAGCCGGTTGCCGGCCCGGTGGTCCACGCCGACCTGCCGCAGCAACTCCAGCGCCCGCTGCCGCCGCCGCCCGCGGCGGCGCGCCAGCAGCATCGGCACCTCCACGTTCTCCGCCGCGGTCAGGTACGGCACGAGGTTGCGGGCGCTGTTCTGCCAGACGAAGCCGACCGTCTCGCGCCGATAGCGCACCAGGTCCTGCGGACTGAGCTTGAGCAGGTCGAGGCCGCCGACCTCCACGGTTCCCGCAGAGGGACGGTCCAGCCCGCCCAGGATGTTGAGCAGGGTCGACTTGCCACTCCCGCTGGAGCCGATGATCGCCATCACCTCGCCCGCTTCGATCTCCAGGTCCAGTCCCTGCAAGGCGACGACCTCGACCTCGTCGGTCTTGAAGATGCGCACCAAGTTCTCGCAGCGCACTCCTGCGCCGCGCACTCCTGCGCCACGGATGGCCGCGCCGGCGCTGCTCACGGGGCATCCCCCCGCGTCCCTTCGGGTTCGACGACACGCCCGTCGCGTAGCGACACCCGCTGGTCGGCCATGTCGACGATCGCCGGATCATGGCTGCTCATCACGACCGTCACCCCCTGCTCGCCGGTGAGCTCGCGCAGGATGCCGACCACCTGCAGGCCGGTGTGGGTATCCAGCTCCGCGGTCGGCTCGTCCGCGAACAGCACCTGCGGGCGGTGGGCGAAGCCGCGCGCGATCGCCACGCGCTGCTGCTCGCCGCCCGACAGCTCGCCCGGCCGGTGGTTCATCCGTGTCCGCAGCCCGACCATCGTCAGGCACTCCCTGGCGCGCTCCTCCCGGCCGTTGCGGTCGGCTCCGGCGATGCGGAGCGCGAACTCGACGTTCTCAAGCGCGGACATGGCGGCGATCAGCGCCACCGACTGGAACACGAACCCCATGCGCAGGCGCCGCAACTCGTCACGCTCGGGTTCGCTGAGCGCGGTGATGTCGGTGCCTTCCAGCAGCACCGCGCCGCTGGTCGGCCGGTCCAGGGCGCCCAGGATGTTGATCAGCGTCGTCTTGCCCGATCCCGACGGACCGTGCAGCACGGTCAGCGTCCGCGGCTCCACCCCTACGCTCACTCCGTCCAGGGCGTTGACCACGCCGCCGCCGGCGCGGTAGCTGCGGATGACGTCGACCGCGCTGATCATCCCCTGCCGCCGGAGGCTGCCCCCACCCCGTCGCTCAGTCCGTATGCCGCCCACGTCCCGGTCAGGTCGACCACGCTGCCGCTGGTGCGCGCCTCATCGATCCCCAGTGCGGTGATGCAGGCGATGAGGCCCTCGCGGCCGCCGGCCATGACCGGACGGCCATCGCGCAGCCGCCGGAGGCAGTCGCCGAGCTGAGAGTCGTCGCCGCCGCCGTGCTGGCCGGCGCGCACCACCTCCGTTCGCTCCCACGGCAGCCCCTCCCAGTCGCCGGTGTAGCGGATCGGCGCGTATTGGAAGAAGCCCCAGTATATGTCGCCTTCGATGCAGCCGCGTTCGCCGACCAGGTACATGCGCCGGCTGGGGCTTGCGGCGTTCTGGTTGCTGTGGAAGGTGGCGCGGACGCCGTTGGCGAACTCGATGATGACCACCTGGTTGTCGACGATGTCCTGCGAAGAGTTGAAGCAGCACAGGTCCAGGTCCTTGCCGCGCGTCAGCGCAGGCTCCGTCGCAGGCTTCGGCGGTGGCGGATCGAGCTCCAGACGGTGAGCGCAGTCCAGGTCGCAGTCACGGCAGTACAGCGGCGCGTCCGCGCGCGGCGTGAAGAACGAGCGGCCGCCGAACGACGCCACCCTCAGCGGCAGCGAATCGGCGAACCAGCACAGGATGTCCAGGTCGTGGCAGCACTTCTCCAGCAGATAGGTGCCGGTGAAACGGCGGAACCGGCGCCAGTCGCGGCGGAAAAAGGCTCCTTGAGCGAACGGCAGGTTCTCGTTCGCCTCGATCGACATGATCGGGCCCAGGTCGCCGTGGTCAAGGCGCTCCTTGATCCCCCGGTAGAACGGCGCGTAGCGCAGCACGAAGCCGACGATCAGCTCCCGTTCGGCGGCCTGCGCGGCGCTCCAGATCGCCCGGCAGTCCTCCGCCGTGGTGGCCAGCGGCTTCTCGCAGAACACGTGCTTGCCGTGCTCGAACGCCGCCACCGCCGGCTCGCGGTGGGCGTGGTCGGGCGAGCCGACGATCACCAGGTCCACGTCGTCGCGGCTCACCACCTGCTCGATGCCGTCGACGATCGCCGCGTCCGGCGCGTGCTCGCGCTGCGCCTGCAGCGCCGCCTGAGGATTCGGATCGTACAGCGCGGTGACCTCGACGTCGGCGGCGCCTGCCGCGTGACGCAGCAGCGAGCGGCCGCGGGCTCCGCAGCCGATGGCGCCGACGCGGAACGGGGAATCAGCCATCTTTGAGCGCCCATCGTGCCATGCGCTGGTCTTCGTTGACCATTCGCCACCGCAACAGCGTCTGGCAGGCAGCGGTTATCTGCGGCGCGTACTCCGGGCGGTCGGCGAGGTCATCGAGCTCGTCCGGATCGGCACGCAGGTCGAAAAGCATCGGCGGCATGTCGGGGTCGGCGAATTGAATGTACTTGTAGTCATGGCCTCGCAGGACCCAGTACAGATGCGTGTCCGGGTCGGCGTCCGGATCGCAGCGCAACGCCGTCGGGCGATAGTCGTACTCGAAGTGGACGTGCTCCCGAGGCCCCCACTGCGGGTCGCCGTACAGCATGCCCAGCAAGCTGTCGCCGGCGTACCGATCCGGACGCTCGACGCCGAGCGCCGCCAGCGCGGTCGGCGCCAGGTCGATCGATTCGACCAGGGCATCCAGCAGGGCGCCGCGGGTCGCGTCAGCGCGCGGCGACGGATCGCGCACGAGCAGGGGCACGCGCATCGCCCCGTCGTAGAAGTGCTCGGCGCCGTGCAGGTAATGGTCGCCCAGACAGTGACCATGATCGGATGTGAAGACGATGAAGGTACGCTCCCACTCGCCGGCATCCTGGAGCGCATCGAACAGCACCCCCAGATTCGCGTCGAGCTCGCTCACCATGCCGTAGTAGGCGGCGCGCAGCTCGGCGAGCCGTTGCGCGTCGGTCGACAGCTCCCGTTCCGCGGGAGGCTGCACAGCGCGCAGCAGGCGCAGATAGCGGTGCCGCGGCCGCAGCTCATCGAGCCGCTGCACCGCCGCCGGCACCGAGGCGGGGTCATAGCGGCGATGGTACGGGTCGGCGCACACGTACGGCGGGTGCGGCTTCACGTAGTTGAGGCTCAGCACCCAGCCGGCAGCCGATCCGCGGGCAGCCGACCGGCCGTGCGAGCGGCGCTCGGACCGCAGGAATTCGATCGCCCGCTCGGTGAGGTAGCGGCCCTCGCTGTGCTCGCGGCGGTAGTGCGCCGGAAAGTGGGCGTCGACGTGCGGCCCCGGACCCTCCGGCGGGACGGCGGGCCGATGGATCGCCTGCGGGTTCAGGAGCGACTCGGGATACCCGCGGTCGCGCAGCCAGCGGAAATAGTCCGGGCTGTCGGACGGGTGGAAGTACGGGCAATCGAATCCCGGCAGGATGTTGTCGTAGCTCGGTAAGCGGGTGCGCGGATCGCCGGCGGGCAGGATCGACGGATCCACCGCATAGTCGTTGTAGCCGATCAGCGCCGGTCGGAAGCCGGCCTCGCGCAGTGTGTAACCGAAGTTCTGTTCCGCGTCGACCAGCGGCGTCCGGTTGTGCAGCGACCGGGTCGAGCACAGGTAACGACCGGTGTAGATGCAGGAACGGCTCGGCCCGCACGGCGCCGCCTGCACGAAGCAGTGCGTGAACGCGGTGCCGGCGGCCGCCAAGCGGTCCAGGTTAGGCGTCCGGATTGCCGGATTGCCGGTGCACGCCAGGCAATCGGCCCGGAACATGTCGGCGATGATGAACAGCAGATTGGTCGGCGCTGCTCCCATGCCGGACGGATCAGGGAGCGAGAAGCTGCATGGACGCGCACTCCACGACGCACGCCCGGCAGTCGTCGCCGTGCCGGGTCTTCAACTCCGCCAGCGTGTCGTCCCAGGTCACGTGCGAGGCGGCGCCCGCCGGGAAGTAGGTGCGCACGTCGTGCCGGTTCAGGCCGGGCGAGCGGACGATCAGCCGCCGGCCCTGCATGGCCTGCGCGTCCGCCCGCGCGTAGCCCTCCATGCCTTCACCGCCAAGGTAGTGAAGTGCCCCTCCGTCGATCGCCGGCGTGGTCACCACCACCGTGCCGCCGTCCGCCACCAGCGTCTCGTTGCCGAAGAAGCCCACGTTCAAGGCCATCATCGACTGCACCCAGTCGACGTCCTTGGGGTAGGCATTCAGCACCGCCACGCCGTAGCCGCCCGCGGTCGGCGTGGCATAGCGCTCGCGCGCCGACGCGCACGCGCTGCGGAACACGGCATCCGGGTCGCCGGCATACAGGTCGGCGATTCCGCGGCGTGAGGTCATCACCGCGTTGATCGCGAAGTCGATGCCGACCTTCTCACCGATCTCCTGCACGTACTCCTGGAATCGGTTTCCCTCAATGCGGGCGACGCCGGCGTCGAACTCGGCGATCCGCTCGATGTGGGTCTCCTGCAGAGCGCCGATGCCGCTCAGGCCGACCGTCACCGTCTTGTAGCCGCCGCCGAAGCCGGCGAAGTCGTGCGGGGTGATCCCGCCGATGCTGATGCGGAAGTCGCAGGCCAGGTAGCTGCGGTTGATCGTGATCGGCACGCCGTTGCTGGTCCGGCCCAGGTCGGCGAGGTTGTCGTACGGGTTGTGATAGACGATCTTCAGCCGCTCGGCGAGCGGCGCGCCGATCTTGCGGACCACGTCGCCGCGCACCGGCGTGCGGTGCGCGCCGGACGCCACGAACACCTGGATGCCGTCTTCCGGCACGCCGGCGGCCAGCAGCTCGTCGACCACCTGCGGCAGGAACTCGTGGACGGGCGTCGGCCGGGCGATGTCGTCCACGGCGATCCCCACCCGCCGCTTGCCGCGCGCCAGCGTGCCCAGCGGCTCGCTCTCCAGAGGCGCGGCGATCCGCTCGGCGATCGTCGCCGGAGATGCCGGCGGCGCGCTCATGCGCAGCACGTCCACCTGCCACCCGTCCGGGAACGACAGCGCCATCTCGCCGTCCTCGAACCAGGCGTTCCACGGAACCCGAACTGTCATGCCGCTTTCTCAGACCGTCGGGACCGCCCCGTCGCGCTTCATCTCCACCAGGGCGTCCTCCATCACGTTCAGCGCCTCGTCCAGGTCCTCCATGGTGTGCTGCACGGAGAAGCCGTGGTGGAGCGGGCCGCCGCCGTAGTCGTGCAGGTAGACGCCGCGGTCGTAGCACCCCTTGATGAACCGTAGCATCACGCGGTTGTCGTGGCAGAGGCAGTCCTCGTAGCGGGACGGCGGCGTGGTGCGCCCGAAGATGACGGTGAACCGCCCGCCGGACACGGGCGCGATCATGTTCAGCCCATGGCCGGCGATGATGCGCTTCAAGCCGCGATCGAAACGGTCCTCAAGCGCCTCCAGCGTCTCGTAGAAGTACGGCTTGCCCGTCTCCCGCACGAACGCCAGCGACGCCAGGATCGGCACCGGGTGAGCGTTGAAGGTGCCGGAGTGCTGCACCCGGCCCACCGGCTGGAAGAGGTCCATGATACCCGCGATGCCGGAGAACGCCGACACCGGCAGGCCCCCGCCCAGTGACTTGCCGATCGTGGTGACGTCGGGGATGACGCCGTACTCGGCCTGCGCGGTCAGATGGCGCGTCTTGAACGCGGACTGGATCTCGTCGAAGAACAGCACGATGCCGGCCTCGGCAGTGAGCTCCCGCATGCGCCGCAGGTAGGCGGGCTCCGGCCGGATCGCCCCCCAGTTCCAGTTCACGGGCTCCAGCATGAGGGCTGCCGTCTCCTCGCCATGGCGCTCGACCGCCTGCTCCAGGGCGTCCACGTCGTTGTGCGGAATGGGGACGATCAGGCGCGCGAACTCGCGCGGGATCCCCGGCGATTCCAGGTACGGTTCCGTGCGGTTTCGCGCCAACTGGTCGGCCGGCGGATGGCCGCCGATGTAGATCAGCTCGTGGTACCCGTGGAAGTGGCCCTCGATGCGGATGATCTTGTCGCGGCCGGTGTGCGCCCGGCAGGCGCGGATGAGGTGCAGCGTGGCTTCCGATCCGGACGAGCAGAACCGCACCCGGTCCGCGGACGGCACCGCGTCGCATACCAGCCGCGCCAGCTCCTCGTGGTACGGCGTCTCGTAAATGGAGGGAAAGCCGATCCTGGCCGCGGTCGCCAGCGCATCCGCGATCGCAGGATGGCCGTGGCCGAGCAGCGCCGCGCCGTGGCCGCAGCACAGGTCGATGAAGGTGCGGCCCTCGATGTCGGTGATGCGGCTGCCATCCGCGTGCGCCACGTACATGGGCGTGCCCAACGCCTTGTTGACGCGCGTGGAGGAGTTGACCCCGCCGGGCAGCACCTGGGAGGCACGGTGGAAATGCTCGGCGATCAGGGAGCGATCGGCGATCGAGGAACGATCGGCGGTCAGACCGGATCGGGTTGGGACGTTCATGTATGGTAACGATGCCGCGCAACCTGATGGTCATCGCGGAGGATGCAGCGTAGCATCGACTCCCCCGAGCATTCCACGGCATGCCACGCATCGAGCAGTACTACCCCCAGGAGCTGGACCGCGCGCTGTGCACGATCGCCGAGGCGACGTTCCGGCCTGTCGCGCCGTTGCGGATCGAGGCGTGGACCACCGCCGAGCCCGTACCGTTCGCGGAGCGCCGCTCGGGCCGGCGCATCGAGCCGGCGGTCGGCGACCCGTGGGGAAAGCTGTTCGAGTGCGGCTGGTTCCACTTCACGGGCGTCGTGCCGGAGACGGCCCACGGCGCCCACGTGGTCCTGCGCATCGACGTCAGCGGCGAGCTCTGCGTGGTCGATGCCGACGGCGTGCCGGTGCAGGGACTCACCGGTGTCTGCTCGGCCTATGGCGAAGGCAAGCGCATCGTGGAGGTCTCGGACGGCGCGGACGGAGGCGAGCGGATCGACCTCTGGGCCGATGCAGGGTGCAACGACCTGTTCGGCAACCTGGTCGCCGGCGGGACCGTCCGCGAAGCGGACATCGCCGTATGTGACGGCGAGGCACGATCTCTGTTCTTCGACTATCAGGTGCTGCGCGACCTGGTGGCGAACCTGCCCGACGAGGACGCGCGTCGAGCACCGCTGTTCGACGGGTTGGTCGGCGCGCTGGCCGCATTCGACAGCGGCGACACTGCGGCGGCCCGCGCCGTGCTTGCGCCGCTGCTACACGGGCTGCCGGCGCACGGGCTGACGATCAGCGCCGTCGGCCACGCGCACATCGACCTGGCGTGGCTCTGGCCGATCCGGGAGACGATCCGCAAGGGCGCGCGCACCTTCGCCACCGTGCTGGGCCTGCTGGAGCGCTACCCGGACTACGTGTTCGGACAGAGCTCGCCGCAGCTCTTCGTCTGGATGCAGGAACACTACCCCGAGCTCTTCACCGGCATTCGCGCGGCGGTGCGGGCAGGGCGCATCGAGCCTCAGGGAGCGATGTGGGTCGAGGCCGACACCAACCTGCCGGGTGGCGAATCGCTGATCCGGCAGATCCTGCTCGGTCAGCGATGGTGGCGGGCCGAGTTCGGTATGGAGGCCGACTACCTGTGGGAGCCGGACGTCTTCGGCTACACCGCTTCGCTCCCGCAACTCCTGCGCAAGGCCGGCATCGACTGCTTTCTCACGCAGAAGCTCTCCTGGTCCAGGGTGGACGTCTATCCCCACCACTCGTTTCGCTGGCGGGGAATCGACGGCAGCGAGGTCCTGGCGCACCTGTTCCCGGAAGACACCTACAACAGCGCGGCGACGCCGGCATCAGTGCTGAAGATCGTCACCGGATACAAGGACCGCGACGTCTCCGACCAGGCGCTCCTGGTATACGGCGTCGGCGACGGCGGCGGCGGTCCCGGGGAGCAGCATCTGGAGCGCCTGCAGCGCATCCGGCAGCTCGGACTGGCCCCGCTCCGGCAGGAACGGGTGGCCGACTTCCTGCCGCGCTGGCGGCAGGCGGCCGACCGGTTCCACTCCTGGACCGGCGAGCTGTACCTGGAATTCCACAACGGCACCTACACCACCCACGGACGCAGCAAGCGGCTCAACCGGGCGATGGAGCTGGCGCTGCGCGACCTGGAGTTCAAGGCGGCGCTGGCGGCGCCGGTGGCGGCGTGCCTGGACGGCGGGACGGCCGTCCTGCCCTATCCGCAAGTTTGCCTGGACGCCATCTGGAAAGAGGTGCTGCTCTACCAGTTCCACGACATCCTTCCCGGCACCTCCATCAAGCGGGTGTATGACGAGTCGATTCCGCGTTACGAAGCGCTGCGCGCCGAAACGAGGAAGCTTGCCGCGGAGCGCATCGCGGCCCTGGCCGAGCGCGTGGACACCTCGGCCGCGCGCCTCCCTGCCCTGCTGCTGAACAGCCTGTCGTGGCCGCGCACGGAGTGGGTCGAGGTCGACGCCGGGTGGCGGCGGGAGCGGCTGCCGGCGCTCGGTTATACAGTGGTCGACCGCCGCAAGCCGCCGGAAGTGGTCGAGGGGCTGCGAGCGGACGCCGAGACCCTGGACAACGGGCTACTCGCCGTGGCGTTCACCCAGGGCGGATCGGTGCGTTCGATCCACGACCGGGAGCACGACCGGCAGGTGCTGCGCGCCGGAACCGCCGGCAACCACTTCGCCCTCTACCGCGACGACGGCGACCCTTGGGACTTCCCGGTGACCTACCGCCGGCAGACGCCGCGCCGGCTGACCCTGGTGTCCGCCGCTCCCCGCATCGACGGACCGCGCGCGGTGCTCCGCCACGTGTACCGGATCGGCCACTCGGAACTGGTCCAGGAGGTGAGCCTCACGGCCGGCAGCCGGGTGCTGCGCTTCGATACCCTGGTGTCGTGGCGGGAGACGGCGTGCATGCTGCGCACTTCCTTTCCGCTGGCCGTGCAGGCGGAAGAGGCGACCTGCGACATCCAGTTCGGCAGCATCCGGCGGCCCACGCACAGCAACACCTCCTGGGACCTGGCCAAGGACGAGGTCGCCGCTCACAAGTGGGTTGACGTCTCGCGACGCACGTACGGGGCGGCGCTGCTCAACGACTCGAAGTACGGCTACCGGGTCAAGGACAGCGTGCTGGACCTCAA
The DNA here is from genome assembly GCA_963662775.1 of Spirochaetia bacterium. Classification (GTDB taxonomy): domain Bacteria; phylum Spirochaetota; class Spirochaetia; order SZUA-6; family Bin103; genus CATQHW01. Next base: position 4,230,878 of record OY759747.1, on the reverse strand, counting down.
CCTGATCCGCAGCGTGCCGTTCTCCGGGGCGAAGATCGAGTACGGGCCGGTGCCTCCGGGAGAGCCCGATCCGCGCTTCACCGACCAGGAGGAGCACCGCTTCAGCTACGCGCTGCTGCCGCACGCCGGCGACCACGTCGCGGGCGGCGTCATACAGGCCGCTTACGAACTGAACGTGCCGGTCGAACGCGTGGACGCAAGCGCCCATCCCGGACCGCTGCCGGCGGACTTCTCGCTGTGTGCACCGGACGGCAGGGACATCGTCGTCGAGACCGTGAAGCAGGCCGAGGAAGGCGGCGACCTCATCATTCGCCTCCATGAGGCTGCGGGCGGCGGGCGCACCGCGACGCTGCACGTGGGAGTGCCGGTGGCGGACGCCCACCTGCTCGATCTGATGGAGCGCCGCACACGTCCGCTTGCCGTCCGCGACGGGTCGATCTCCCTGGAATTCGGCCCGTACGAGATCCACACGATCGGTCTGACGACGAACCACGACGGAGGAGGGTGACGATGGCCAGGACCGGAGAGAACGACCGCGGCGCGCAGCATGACCCGACGGCGCTCGGACGCCGTTTCAGGCGACGCGTGCAGAGCGGTTCGCCGCTGCTCGGCGCGATGGCGGTCGAGTACCTGCGGCCGTCGCTGGTCAAGATCTTCCGCAACGCCGGTTTCGACTTCATCTTCATCGAGAAGGAGCACGGCATGTTGGAAGGCAGCGAGCTGCCCGACTTCGCGCTCTGCGCCCGCGACAACGGCATTCCGGTCATCTCCAAGGTCGGCGAGCTGAACCGCTCCGAGGTGGCGCGGCTGCTGGATGCCGGAGTGGTGGGAATCCAGCTCCCGCGCACCGAATCGGCGGAGCAGGTCGCCGAGTTGGTCGATCTGGTGAAGTACCCGCCGCTCGGCAGCCGCGCCGGCGCACCGGGCTACGGCGGCGCCGACTACACGTACCCGGAGGACGATGCCGACTGGCTGCGGCGCAGCAACGCGGCTACCGCCGTGATCGCCCACATCGAGACGATGGCCGGACTCGATCGCGCAGCCGAGATCGTCGCCACCCCACACCTCGACATGGTGTACGTGGGCCCCTACGACACGGCGATCTCCCTGGGCCATCCGGGCGAGTACGATCACCCCGACATGCAGGCAGCGCTCGGCACCGTGCTCGACCTGTGCCTGCAACACGGCGTGGCGTTCGGCACCACGCCGTCGGGGCCCGACGCGGCCGCCGACTGGGTCCGAAGGGGTTGCCGGTTCTTCGAGCTGGTCGACGAGCTGGCCCTGCTGCATGAAGGCGCACGGGCGGCCGTGGCCGCGTATCGAGCGGAGTAGAGTGAGGGCCACCATGAACAACGGAACCAACGGCACCACGATTCCCCTGAGCGACGAGCAGGTGCGGCGGTTCGTCGCCGACGGCTACCTGATCCTGCGGCCGTCGCTGCCGCGCGAGTTGCACGAGTCCATCCGGCGGCGGCTCGACGAGTCGATCCCGGATCGGAAGGGCAACCCCGGCAATAACATCCTGCCGCTGGTGCCGGAGATGCGGCACGTGCTGAAGTCTCCGGAAGTGAGCGGCGCCCTCCAGACCCTGCTGGGACCGGACTACCTTGAGCACCCGCACCGTTTCTGCCACGTGGAGGAGCCGCCGGAGGACCCCGGACTGGATCGGCCTGATATGGATCGGAGAGCGAAGCTCGCAGCCAACTGCCACCAGGACTCGTACACGCCGCTCGCGCGGCCGCGTCACCACCACATCCGGTACGCGCGGGTCATGTACTACCCGCAGGACACGCCCGAGTCCCAGGGGCCCACCCACGTGATTCCGGGGACGCATCTGAACACCACCCTCAGCGAAGCCGAGCGCGCGCGGCCGCTGCCGGTCGCCGGGCCGGCCGGCACGGTGTCCATCACCCACTTCGACGTCGGCCACGCGGCCGGCATCAACCTGACCGGACAACGGCGGTTCATGGTCAAGTTCATCTACCAGCGTGCGTCGCTGCCGCGGGCAGACGGCCGGGCGGGACCCGAGCACCGGTGGAGCGACCCGGAGCGCTACGGTGGCGATCGGATGTCGCTCGCCTGGTCGCATCTCTGGGACTGGCTGCGCGGCGCCGGCGACCGCTACGCCAGCCTTCGCAACGGCGCGTTGCCGCACCGCGAGCCTCGCGTCGGCGTGGGCGCGCTGGTGTCCGCGTTGGAGCACGACCGTCCGGACGCGGACCGGGTGGCCGCAGCCGAAACGCTGGCGACCCTGGCAGGGGATGCGGCGCCGGCGATTTCCGCTCTGATGAGCTGCCTCAATCGCCGCCCCGACCCGGTTCGGGTGGCGGCCGTCTACGCGCTGGGAGCGATCGGCGAGCCGGCGGTTTCCGCATTGATCGACTCGCTTCGCGGCCGCGGCGACGCCGCTTCGATGATGCGGACACGGATGGCCGAGCAGCATCGCCGTCACGGATCGATCGAGACCGCGCTGCGGCTCGACGACGCCGCCTATGCCCTTTCCGCAATCGGCACCGCGGCGCTCCATCCCCTGCTGGACCTGCTGGAAGGCGGGGACGGGTGGGCTCGGATGAACGCCGCGTTCGCGTTGGGCGAGATGGACCGGCAGGCTCTGGCGGCCGTCCCGGCGCTGATCGACGCGCTGGACGACCCGTCCCATCTCGTGGTGCGGACCGTGGCGGATGCGCTGGGCGCCATCGGTGCGCCTGAAGCGGCAGCGCCGCTGGGAGCGCTGTTCCGGCTGAAGCGGCCCGCATGGGAAGAGGCGGAGATGAGAACCTGGAGCGTTCGCGATCAGGTGCGCGTGAACGCCGCCACGGCGCTCGCTCGCCTGGGCCCGGCGGCCTCCCCCGCACAGGACGAACTGATCCACGCGCTCGACGACCGCTGCGGTCAGGTCGCGACCTATGCGGTGGAGGCGTTGCGGCGCATCGGATCGCCGGCGGCGCTGGACGCGGCGATCGGCCTGCTGACCGCAGAACGGTGGGACCCCTCGATCACCCCGGCCAACGAATTCTGAGGAGGCGACACGATGCGACTGCGGGACAAGGTGGCGCTGTTCCTGGCCGGAGACGAGTCGAGCTTCGTCACCGGGGCCGCGTATAACGCCGACGGCGGCTGGACCGCGGGACTGGCGAAGGCTGTCGCCCTTGTCTGACGGGCGCGTCATGGGTGCCGCCAACCCCTCTTCGGGACGACCGCCATCGATCAGGTAGCGCTCCCGGCCGTGCTCGCCGCCGGCGTGTCGTTCGCGGCCAGCGTGCTGATCGTCGTGACCCGACGCTGGCACGGCAGGCTCAGCCTGGACAGCCTGAGCGGCCCCCAGAAGGTCCAGCGCACCGTGGTGCCGCGGATCGGCGGCGTGGCCGTGTTCGCCGGCTTCTGGGCCGCCACGCTCGCCGCGCCGCCGGCGATCCGGGGCGAGCTGGCGATCCTGGGCGCCTGCGGACTGCTGGCCTTCGGGGCCGGACTTGCCGAGGACTTCACCAAGAAGGTCTCCGGCACCATGCGCATGTCCGCGACCCTGCTGGCGGGCCTCCTGTTCAGCCTGGTTACCGGCCACGTGGTCGCCCGCGTGGAGATCGGCTTCGTCGACCACTACGCCCTGGCCTACCCCTGGATCGCCATCCCCTTCACGGCGTTCGCGATCGCCGGCATCGCCCACTCGGTCAACATCATCGACGGCTTCAACGGCCTGTCGGCCGGCGGCGTCGTCATCATGCTGGCCGGGTTCGGCGTGGTCGCCCTGCACGCCGGCGACTCCGAGCTGGCGGCGCTCGCCCTGCTCGTCGGCGCCTCGGTCGCCGGCTTCCTGCTGGTCAACTTCCCCCGCGGCCCGCTGATCATGGGCGACGGCGGCGCCTACCTGGTCGGCTTCCTGCTGGCCGCCGTGGGCGTCATGCTGCCCCAGCGCAATCCCGAGGTGTCGCCATGGATCGTCCTCGTGGTGCTGGGCTACCCGGTGTCGGAGACGCTCTACTCGATCCTCAGGAAGACCCTACGCAAGGGCTATGGCCCCGGCCGCGCGGACAAGGCCCACCTGCACCACCTCATCTACCGAAACCTGCGCCGCGCCCTGCGCGGCACCACCGCCGTCCGCTACGCGAACCCGGCCGTCGGCGCACTCCTGTGGGGTGCGATGGCCGCCAGCCTGGTCTTCGTCAGCGCGGCCCCGCACACCCGCGCATGGGCCCTGCCCGCCCTCGTCGTGCAGGCAGGGCTCTACCTGGGCTCCTATCGCGCCGCCGTTCTGTCTCTGCGCCGCAGGCGTCCACGGACGAGACAGGACACCAGCGCGCTTCGCGGCGGTTGACACCCGCTTCGGGGGCAGGCACAAGCGCTTCCCCGCGCTCCCCTGGATGGGCAGGGGAGCGTGCAGCGGCGTCGGCAGTGATCGGCGCGTGGAGTCAGCGAGCGAGGGGAATCGAACCCCCGTCACGAGCTTGGGAAGCTCGGGTAATAACCATTATACGACGCTCGCGGCTGTAGCGACGCAGCCTACCATGGGCGTGGCAGGTCAGTCGATGGCGAAGCGCTCGGCCGGCCGGCGATCGACCTGCCGGTCCAGGACGGTCAGCGCCAGTGCTGCGTTCCGGGATGTGACGAACGGAACCGCGATCAGCCCACCCTGGGTGCGGGTCTCCAGCAGCACGACCGGCTCCGGCTGGTCCGGGATCTCCGCGGTCAGCCTCAGTCCCACCAGGATCGGGTACCGCTCCACGTCGTACTCGTACATGCCGAACACCTGGTCGTCGCTTTCCAGCGCGGGGCGGGTGATTCCCACCTGCAGGACGGTGCTGTGCGGCACCTCGCTGCCGCCGTCGGGGGACTGGAACACCACCGTCCCCGGCGGATCCTCGGCGCTTCCCGCCCGGACGGTGATCACGAACGCCTGATTGCGCTCCGCCAGCGCGCCAAGCGCATCAAGGTAGGTCATGTCGACGAAATACGGAACTTCGACCAGATCGCCCCTGGGCCCGCGGCTCACGGTCACCAGGATCATGAGCCCCTCGGCAACCTCCGTCCCCGGATCCGGGCTCTGGCCCAATATCGTTCCGGGCGGCCTGGGATCGGCGATGCGTGGACCTGATTCGGAGATCCTGATCGGGGACTCCCCGCTGGCCGACAGCGTCTGCAACTCCAGCCGGACCTCGTCGATGTCCCTGCCCACGTAGTCCCCTACCTGCGGCACGGCGCGGCCCCGGCTGACCACCACCGTGACCGGCCGGCCCGCCTTGACCAGAGATCCGGCCTCCGGGGTCTGCGCCATCACGTGCCAGATCGGCACCTCGGACGTGAAGCGGGCCTCCACGCTGGCGACCAGTCCCTTTTCCTGCAACTGCTCCATCGCTGCCAGCAGGTCCGCGCCGACGATCGCCGGCACCTGCGTCTCCTCCTCGCCGCGGACCATGGCGAAGAACGTGACGACGGCCGTCGCGATCAGGACGGCCACGGTCAGCAACGCCAGCGGGAACGTCACGACGGTCGGTCCGCGCGGTGAATCGTTCACGTGAGCCGTACTCCCGCAAGTCCTCCGTAGCCGTTGGCGAACGACTTCCAGTCCATCGCGCGCCTGCCTTCGAGCTGCAGTTCGGTGACTCCCAACGTGCCCCGCGCCGTGTGTACCAGGATCCCGTGAAGGCCGTCCACGCGGGCGATCCGGCCCGGCTCCCCCGCCGGCAGACCGGCGCTCGGACGCGCCGCCAGCAGATTGACACGCCGCTCGCCCAGCCGGCAGTGGGCACGCGGCCAGGGATCATAGGCGCGAACCATGCGCTCGATGACGGCTGCGTCGTGGCTGCTCCAGTCGATCCGGCCGTCCGCGGCCGTCACCTTCGCGCAGTACGTTGCCCGCTCCTCGACCTGTGCTTCCTCCGTGACCGTTCCCCGTTGCATGCCGGTCAGCGCCTCGACCAGCAGTTCGGCGCCCGTCTCCGCCAAGGCCTCCGTCAACCGACCGGTGGTCTCGGTGCCGTCGAGGGAGTGGACCCGCCTGGCCAGGATCGGCCCCGAGTCCAAGCGCCGTACCACCCGCTGGATGGTGACGCCGGTCTCCCCGTCGCCGGCGAGGATGGCCGCGGGGATCGGCGCGGCTCCGCGATACCGGGGCAAGAGCGACGGATGCACGTTCACCGCGCCGCGCGCGAACAGGCGGAGAAAGCGCTGCGTGAAGATCACGCCGTAGGCGGCCACCGCCAGGACCTCGGCGTGCAGGCCGGCCAGTTCCTGCGTCGCGGCCTCATCGAGCCGTCCGGGAGCGATCACCGGCAGCCCCAGGCGATCGGCCTCCTGCCGCACCGGCGTGGGGGTCATCCGGCGGCCGCGCCCGGCGGGCCGGTCCGGAGCCGTGAGCACGCCGCGGACCTCGAACCGTTCCGCGACCGACACCAGCGCCGGCACGGCGAACGACGGCGCACCGGCGAACAGCACACGCACGATGCCAGTATGGCGGATGTGTGGCGCGATCGGCAGTTCCGGGATGCCGCCGGGATCGCTCCCTTACGGTGCGGTCGGAGGCTCGGCCGCGTGCGCGGGGCAGACATCCGCCAGTGAGCCGAGCCGGGGCATGCGCTCCGTACGGCCGAGGATACGCAGCATGTGCCAGCCGGTCACCTGATTGGCGCTCAGCACCGGCTTGCCGACGGCCTCCTCGATATGCGCCAGGTGCCCCGCCAGCCGCTGGCCGCTGCAGCCCACGAAGATGGCCTCGGCGTGCGGCCGGTCGGCGGCCACGGCCATCTCCGCCATCGCCTGCGGCGGCACGATCGAGTGGTCGTCCGGCAGGTGCATCGACTCGCTGGCCAGCACCGCCACGCCGTGGTGCTCGATGAAGCTCACGAACATCGCCTCGACGTCCGGCAGGTAGGGGCTGGCCACGGAGATCCTCCTCACCCCGAGGGCCTGAAACGCGGCGACCATCGCGGTGCTGGTCGTGGTCACCGGCAGACCGGTCGCCGACGCCATGGCGTCGGCAAGGCGCCGGTCTCCTCCGGGGCCGCGCACGAAGCTGATCGTGGTGCAGTAGTAGGCGATGCCGTCCGGCCGGTAGCGCAACATGCGCCGCGCCTCCTCCTCCACCGTGCCGCCGTCCGCGATCGCGCGGCCGAGGACCACGGTATTGGGACCCGGCAAGACCGGATGCGATGCCGTGACCAGGTCGACATCCGGCGGCAGGTAGCGGGCGAAGTCGGCACACATCGGCTGCTTGTCGCGGTCGACCCAGGCGTCGTCGGGCCACACGCCGCCGATGGTGAGGCGCTTCACGCCAGTCCCCAGCGCTCCAGCGCAGCCCCTTCGAGACGGCGGAAGGAGAGCCGTTCACCGATGGCGCCGGCGCGCCAGATGTCGTTGCCGGCGACGGTGACCTGCTCCAGGTTGCGCACGACGGTGGCGAAGACGTTGCAGGTCAGGTACCCCTCGCTCGGGGACAGCAGGATGTTGTTGCGGTCGTAGAACAGCGCCAGGTCCACAACCGCCTGCCCGCCCAGGCTGCGCTGCGCATCGGCCGGCAGGCGCGTCCCGGCCGGCAGGTGGAAGTAACCCACGTCGCCCTTGGCGGGCACGATGCTGCCGTTCTCGACGCCCGGCGGCTCGGCGGGAAACGCCGGCACCAGCGCGTAGATCTCGTTGCTGGCGTACTTGGCGTGGTACACGTCCCCTTCCTGAGGGAGCGCTTCCCACACCGCCCGGCAGGTGTGCGGCGCCTGCTCGTCGAGCAGCGCGGCGACACACGTGACGCTGCGCTTGCGCAGGGTGATCCCGATATACCGCCGCATGCGTTCGTTCAACGCTCGCGCCGCGGCGATCCGGCGTAGTCGGCGAGCAGGGCCTCACGTTCCCGCTCGTCCAGGTGGTCGATGAAGAGCCGGCCGTTCAGGTGGTCCAGCTCATGCTGGATCGCCCGCGCCAGCAACCCCTGGGCGTTCAGCCGGAAGGTCCGGCCCTTGAGATTGGTCGCCTGCACGCCCACCCGGGCCGGCCGGGTGACGTCGGCGCGTACGTCGGGAATGCTCAGGCAGCCCTCCTCCGCGGTGTCCTCCTCGATCGAGGTCTCGACGATCTCCGGATTGATGTAGACGCGCTCACGGTCGTCCCGGACCTTGGTGATGAACACGCGCAACGGCTGGCCGACCTGCACGGCCGCCAGTCCGATCCCCTCCTCGGCGTACATCGTCTCGAACATCTCCCCGACCAGATCGCGCACCTCGTCCGGGTCGGCAGGCTCCGACTGCGCGTTCAGGCGAGGGTCGGGGTAGGTGACCAGATCCAGCATCCCCATCGATTCTACAGCACGGCCACCGGGTCGGGATCGAGCTCCAGGTGCACGCCCCGCTCCAGCCGAATGCTGCCCAGGCGGCGCTGCAGCGTGGCCAGGATGGGGCGCATCGCCGGCGCGCGCACCAGCAGGTGGTGGCGGTGGTTGCGCGCCACCTTGGCGATCGGACAGGGGGCCGGCCCGAGCACGTCCACGCCGGCGGCGGCCATCGACGGCTCCGCCGCCAGCACCGAGGCCAGCCGTTCGATCGCATCGGTGACCTTGTCCTCGTCGCGGCCGCGCACGACCAGCCGGACCAGGCGCACGAACGGCGGAAAGCGCTGCTCGCGGCGCGCGGCCAGCTCGCCGGCCATGAACTCCGCGACCCGCCCGGCGGCCGCGTGGGCGATCGGGGCCGCCTCGGGATGCGCGCTCTGGATGTACACCTCTCCGTCGGCGGCGGCCCGGCCGGCGCGGCCGGCCACCTGCACCAGCAGCGCGAAGGTCCGCTCGGCGGCGCGGAAGTCGGGCAGGCGCAGGGACGTGTCAGCGTCGACCACGCCGACCAGCTTCACCCCCGGAAGGTCCAGGCCCTTGGCGACCATCTGCGTGCCGACCAGGACGTCGATGCTGCCGTCGCGGAGCGCTTCCAACAGCTCCGCAAACCTGCCCCGCGCGCGCACCGAGTCGGCGTCCGCGCGCTCGATGCGGGCATCCGGTAGCACGCGCCGCAACTCGACCTCGACCCGCTGGGTGCCGAACCCGGCGTAGCGGACATCCAGCGAACGGCACTCCGGGCACGCCTGCAGCGGCTTGGCCCGGTAGCCGCAGTAGTGGCAGACGAGCGCCCCGGACGGCCGGTGCAGGGTCAGCGTGACCGAGCAGCGCTCGCAGGTCAGCGCGTAGTCGCAGGAGCGGCAGTGGAAGTAGTGCGAGAAACCCCGGCGGTTGAGGAACAGGATGCTCTGCCGGCCCTCCGCGTGCACGCGGCGCAGCGCGTCGGTGAGCTCCGGCCCCAGCACGCCAGGGTGCCGGCTGCTCTGCACCAGGTGCACGCGGGGCGGCGCGCCGCCGCCCACCCGGCGCGGCAGGTCGTAGCGCCGGATCGCGCCGGACCGCATGCGCAGAAACGCCTCTGCCGACGGCGTGGCGCTCCCCATCACCAGGCGGGCTCCGGCGAGCAGGCAGCGATGCGCCGCGACCTGCCGGGCGTGGTAGCGCGGGCTGGAGGACGACTTGTAGGACCCGTCGTGCTCCTCGTCGATGACGATCAGGCCAAGCGTGCGCACCGGGGCGAACACCGCGCTGCGCGCGCCGACGGCGATGCGTGCGCGGCCGTGCTGCAGACGCCGCCACTCCGTGAGCCGCTGAGACGGCGTCAGGCCCGAGTGAATGACCGCCACCAGCTCGCCGAAGGCCGCGGTGAAGGCGGCGACCACCTGGTGGGTCAGGCCGATCTCGGGCACCAGGTAGATCACCGCACGGCCGCCGGCCAGGGTGCTGCGCGTCGCCTCAAGGAACACCGCCGTCTTGCCCGAGCCGGTCACCCCGAACAGGTAGGAGGTCGCGGCCGGCTCCCGCAGGATGCCTTCGAGCGCGGCGCTTTGCGCGGGGGTCAGCCGATGCGCGCGGGCCACCGCCGGCTGCACCGCGTCCTGCAGCAGCGACTCGCGACGGCCGCCCGGGACGATCGCCGCCAGCGCCTCGCCGAGCGAGCACAGGTAGGTGTCCGCGATCCAGCGCGCCAGCTCCAGCATCCCGCGATCGACCAGCGGCTCCCGGTCGACGATGCGGGACAGCGCGCGCGGCTCTACGCCCTCCGGCGGCCGGTCGCGGGCAGCCACGATGAACCCGGTGAGCATCCGGCCCTTGAACGGAGCGGTCGCGCGGGCTCCGATCGCGGCGCCGCCATCCTCAGCGCACTTCGCTTCCGGGACCTGGTAGGTGAACCGCTTGTCGATCGGCAGGTTGAAGGCCAGATCCACGAACCCGGACACGGTCAGGCTACCCCCATCTACGTTTGCCCCATCTACGTTTGCCCCATCTACGTTTGCCCCATCTACGTGTGGTCGAGATGGGCGCGCAGCTCCTGCAAGTCCTCCCAGACCGGCGCCCGGAGCGACGAATCGCGCAGCACGGCGCTCGGGTGGTAGGTCACGAACAGCGGCAGCCCGCGGTGCTCGTGCCGCCCGGACCGATGCTCGGCCAGCGTGCGGGCCACGCCGAGCAGATGGTTGGCGGCCACCCGGCCAACGGCGAGCAACGCCCGCGGACGCAGCAGGTCGATCTGGCGCGCCAGGTACGGCATGCAGGCGGCGACCTCGTCCGGGTGGGGATCGCGGTTGCCGGGCGGCCGGCACTTGACCACGTTGGCGATGAAGCAGTTCCGGCGGCGGTCGAGCTCGATCGCGGCCAGCCACCTGTCCAGGTACTGGCCGGCCGGCCCCACGAACGGCCGGCCGCTGCGGTCTTCGGCCGCGCCCGGACCCTCGCCGATCACCATCACCTCCGGGTTCGGCACCCCCTCGCCGGGGACGGCGGTGGTACGGCCCTCACACAGCCTGCAGAGCCGGCACCCGGACACCTCGTCGCCGATCGCAGCCAGCGCGTCCACGGTCGATCCCGGCTGCTCCCGAGGGAGCTCCGCGTGAGCGGCGCCGCCGCCCGGCTCCCGAGCCGGCTCCCCCGCCGGTGTGCGGGAACGGAGCACGGGGACCGCGTACTCCCGCTCGCCGCGCGTCTGACCGTCGAAGTAGTCCTCGGCCAGCCGCAGCAGTTTCCAGTACCGGGCAGTCAGGTCGCTCATCCGGCGGATCTCCGTCCACGATCATACGGCAGCGTGCCGGCCGGCGGCGGATCGCCGGCGTAGCACACCCGTTCGAGGAACAGACCCCAGGCCGGCGCGGTCTGCCCCACCCGATCGCGGTCCGGTTCGGCAAGCAGATCCGCCATTCGCGCCCGGGCCGCCTCGAGGCTTTCTCCGCACTCGGCTTCCAGCGCCAGCATCGTCCCCACCAGGCTGCGCACCATCTTCCACAGAAACGACCGGGCGGCGATGCGGAACACGATCAGCGGTCCATCGGCAAGGAAGGAGGCCTGCTCGACACGCCGTATCGACGATCCGGACGCACCGGCGGCCGCGAACGTCGTGAAGTCATGCTCGCCGACGATGGCCGACGCCATCCGGTTGAGCGTCGCCATCCGCGGCGGCCGGCGCACCCACAGCGTGTACCGACGCAGGTGGGGAAGCTGCCGGCCCGGCAGCAACTGGTAGCGATACACCCGCAACCGCGCGGAGCGCCGTGCGTCGAACCCGTCCTCCTCCTCCAGCGCGTCGACCACCCGCACGTCATGGGGAAGATAGGAGTTGAGCGCTCGCGGCAGGACCGGCGGTGTCAGGCTGTCGATCCCGGTGCGGAAGCTCACGACCTGGCCGAGCGCGTGAACGCCGGCATCGGTGCGGCCGGCGGCCCTGACGGGCACGCGTTCGCCGTGCATGCGCGCGAGCGCCTGCTCGAATACGCCCTGCACGGTCCGCTGCCTTTCCTGGATCTGCCAACCGGCAAAGTCGGTCCCGTCGTAGGCGACCGTTGCCCGAATGGTGCGCGTCAAGCGATGCGGCCGGTCAACCGCCGGCTTCGGGTGGGTTGCCCTGGATGATCACGACCGCGATGGCCGCCTCTTCTTCGTGTGACAGCGAGACCATCACGTCCGTCCCGCCGGCCGCCACAAGTGCCTTGCGAGCGGTGCCGATCACGCGCAGCACCGGCCGGCCGCCGGGCTCGTTGATCACGATGATGTCGCGCAGCGCCATGCCGCGCAGCCCCGATCCCAGCGCCTTGCCGAACGCTTCCTTGGCCGCGAACCGTGCCGCCAGCGACAGCAACCCGCCATCCGGCCTCTTCCGGCACTCCGCCAGCTCATCGGGATGGTAGAAGCGCTCGAACAGGCCGGGCCACTCCTGCCAGCGGCGCAGGCGCCGCGGATGGACCACGTCGATTCCCAGCCCCAGGATCACCGAACCGTCCCTCCGCTCACCGCTTCCAGCACGCGGACGGTGTCGACGGCGGCAGCCACGTCATGCACGCGAATGATATCCGCCCCGCCGGCGAGGGCAAGACAGCCGCCGACGATCGACGCGGTCTGCCGACCATCCACCGGCCGGTCCCCCAGAACCTTCCCGAGAAAAGACTTGTGAGACAATCCGATCAGCACGGGACGGCCCAGCCGGCGGAACGCGCCGATATCGCGGAGGATCGCCAGGTTGTCCTGGACCCGCTTGCCGAAGCCGATGCCGGGATCGACGATGATCCTGTCTTCGCGCACGCCTGCCGCAAGCGCCCGGTCGATAGCGGCCTGCAACTCGGCCATGACCTCCTCGACGACCGCGTCGTAGTGGGGAGCGCGCTGCATGGTCCGGGGCGTGCCGCGCATGTGCACGAGCACCACGGGAACGTCCCGCTCGGCCGCCAGCGACCGCATGCGCGGGTTCGCCAGCGCGGACACGTCGTTGATCAGGTCCGCGCCCGCGTCGAGCGCGCGCTCGGCGACGGCCGGCTTCTGCGTGTCGATCGAGATGGCGACATCGGATACCGCGCGCAGGCACGCAATGACCGGCAGCACGCGCTCGCACTCGTGGTCCGCGGGCACGGGATCCGATCCCGGCCGGGTGGATTCGCCGCCGATGTCGATGATGGCCGCGCCACCGGCGGCCATCGCCTCTGCCTGCCGGTACGCCTGCCCGGCGGAAGCATGCCGGCTTGCCGGAAAGAACGAATCGGGCGTGCGATTGATCACGCCCATCACCGCCTTGCGGCGGAGATCCAGAACGCGGGAGCCCTTCTGCGGCCTGTCGCCGCTACTCCAGAGTATCTGCATGGAACGGGCCCGGATCGGCGCCCGCGACCGACACCCCATCGACAGGTTCAGCCGGACGGTGACGGTCGGGCACCCGATGTGGGCTCATCGCCACATTCGAGACCGGATTCCCGTCGGACAGGCTGCTGACGCGCCGGTCCGACAGAACCCTATCCCTTCTTGTGGCGATTCTTTCGGAGTTTCTTCTTTCGTTTATGCGTAGCGATCTTGTGCCGCTTGCGTTTACGACCGCAAGGCATCAGCGCTCCTGTTGGGGGTTGTCGATGGGATGTTGCGGAGTATCGGCACAACGCCGGCCGCTGTCAACAGAGCGAGACCGGCCGATCAGGAATCGCCAATCAGGGCTCGCCGATCAGGGATCGCAGGGCCGCCCGGTCGTCGGCGTCGATCCAGGTCACGCCGGGGAGCGACCGAAAGAACGTCATCTGGCGCTTTGCGTAGCGTCTCGTGCTGCGCTTGATCGCCTCCCACGCTTCCGTCGACCCCGTTCCCCCGGCCGCCGCGAGCTCCCGGTAGCCGATGCCGCGCAGCCCCGGGCAGGTGGTGTCATAGCCGCGCGCCAGCAGCTCGCGGACTTCATCCGCGAATCCCGCGGCGCGCATCGCCTCCACCCGTGCGTCGATACGGACGACCAGATCCTCGCGCGGGCGCTGCAGCCCGATCAGGCGGAAGCGGCCGGGATCGGCCGGGCGATCGGGCACCCGGAACGATGAGAGCGGCCGGCCGGTAGCGGCCAGGACCTCCAGCGCCCGCACGATCCGGTAGGTGTCGTTGACATGGATGCGACGAGCCGACTTCGGGTCGGCTTCCTGCAACTCGCCCCGCAGCGCCTCCCTGCCTTCCGCGTGCATCCTCCGCGTCAGCCGGGCGCGGATGTCCGGATCGCCGCGCGGCGACTCCGGCAGTCCGCATACCAGGGTGCGCAGGTAGTACGCGCACCCTCCGGCGACGATCGGGCGGCGTCCGCGGGCAGCGATGTCGTGCAGCGCGGCGTCGGCGCAACGGACGAAACGGCCGGCATCGAACTGTTCGCCGGGATCGGCGACGTCGATCAGGTGGTGGCGGAAGCGCTCACGCTCGGCGCTCGTCGGTTTTGCGGTGCCGATGTCAAGGTGACGGTACACCTGCAGGGCATCAGCACTGACGATCTCGTCATGTTCGCCCGCAACCGCGCCGATCGCCGCCGACTTGCCCACGGCGGTCGGACCGAAGATCACCGGCACGGGCCGGCGCCTGGCTGAGGATGCTATGCGTCGCCTACAGGCCTGCGCGCTCTATCTCGTAGCGAACCTTCTTGGTGAGGATCTGCTTGACGGCGGTGGACACCACCTTTCCGCCGTTGGCCTCCACGTCCTCGTCGGCGGCAAGGCTGAGCTGGTTGGCCCGGCGCATGGTTGCCGAGCACAGCTCGTAGCGGTTCGAGTCGTCGGCGATCAACAGTTCAAGAGGCAGAATCATCGCGGAACAGCGTACGCCATCGAGCGCGCCGCAGGCAACTGACCAGCGCCGGCGCAGCGATCAGTCGAACAGGTTGCGTGTCCGCAGCGCCTCGATGATCTTGCCTGCCACGGCATGCTCGTCGAGATCCTCGGTGTCCACCACCACGTCGGCCTGCGAGGCGTCATCGATGTCGATGTCGTACAGCCGCAGATACCGGTTGCGGTCGCGCCGGTCGCGCTGATCGGTAGCCGCGAGCGCGGCCCCATAGGACATGGCTTCCCGCGACGCGATGCGCGCCGCCCGCGTCTGCTGGGTCGCCTCCAGGTAGATCGACAGGTCCTGGTCCTCGATCAGCCAGATGGCCAGCCGCGTGCCAAGCACGCACCCGCCGCCGGCGGCGAGATCCATGAGCCTGCGGTCCAGGTCGTGATCGACCGACTGGTCGTACTGCGCACGGTCCCACAGTTGCTCGAAACTCAAGCCGCGCTCGCGCGCCAGGTCACGCAGGGTGAAGTTGATGTGCCGGAGGCCCAGACGCTCCGCAACGAGTCGGGACACGGTCGAGTTGCCGCATCCCGACTTGCCCGAGATCGTGATCACAAGGTCGCCGCTGCCGTCACTCTTCGAGTGTGGTTCGCTTTGCTCACTCTTCGAGTGTGGTTCGCCCGCCTCACTCGACATTGCGTAACTGCTCGCGCATGCGCTCGACACTCTCCTTGACGGTCAGAACGTGCCCATCGACCTGCGCCGATGACGCCTTGGCACCGATCGTGTTGGTCTCGCGGAGCAGCTCCTGGCAGTAGAACTCGAGCTTCTTGCCATGCGGGCTCTCGGCGGCGGCAATCCCCGTGCGCATGCCGGCGAGGTGGGCGCTCAGGCGGCTGAGCTCCTCATTGACGTCGGAACGGGCCAGCAGCAGCGCGACCGCGGGCACCACCCGGTCGGCGACGTCATCGGACGACAGCAGCCGTTCCGTTCGCTGCCGCACGTCCCGCTCCAACCGTTCCTGCCATTCCGCCGCCAGAGCGGAGAGGGCTTCCGTCTCCTCCTCCACCCGGTCCAGGCATGTGCACAGATCGGCCTCGAGCTCCGCTCCCTCCCGTTCGCGTTCGGCGTCCAGGCGCTCCAGACAGCACCGCGCGGCCTCCAGCACGCCGGCATTGACTTCCGGGTCCGGTCCGCCGCCGTCGGATCCTGAGTCGACCACCCCCAGGCCGAGCCGGCGGTCGGCGTCCAGGATGTCCCGTACCGTGATCTCCTCACGTGCGCCGGCCGCGCGCGCTATCGCGCGCAGCAGATCGGCGGCCCCCCGCGCCGCCTCGGTACTCACCCGCGGCGGGGTCGCCGCCCCGGTCATCCGGATCTGCAGCTCAACGCGCCCGCGCGAGATCCGGCTGGAGACCAGCGCCCGCAGCGCCGATTCCACCGCGTTGAGCTCCTGCGGCACCGACACGCTCACGTCGAGAAACCGGTTGTTGTAGCTGCGGGCCTCGGCGGTGACGTCGGCGCCGTCCACGTGGCGCTCCGCACGCCCGAAGCCGGTCATGCTCTTCATCGCGTCCGGTCTGCCCGCAGCAGGCGATCGCGCAGACGTGC
The DNA here is from genome assembly GCA_963662775.1 of Spirochaetia bacterium. GTDB lineage: Bacteria > Spirochaetota > Spirochaetia > SZUA-6 > Bin103 > CATQHW01. The sequence continues at coordinate 4,214,710 of OY759747.1, read as the reverse complement.
GCCCAGCTTCCAGTTGTCGCCGGCTCCCATGGTCACGAACACATCGCCGGGGCCCACGGAACGCTGCGCGAGTTGCACGGCATCGCCGTCGTCAACGCCCGGCGTGTACGCGACGGACGGATGGCGGCGGCTGACCGCCCGGAACAGGTCCTCACCGGAGACGCCGGAGTCGTTGCGTTCGCGGGCCGATGCATAGATGTCGTGGAGTATGACCCGCTCGGCGTCGCCGAAAACAGTGGCGAATTCCTCGAGCAACCGGCCGGTACGGGAGAAGGTGTGGGGCATGAAGTCGACGACCAGCGGCCGGTCCCCGAAGAAGCGGCGCAACCCGCTCAGGGTCACGCGGATCTCGGTCGGGTGATGCCCGTAATCCTCGACGAAGGTGACGCCGCCTGCCTCGCCGACCACCTCGCTGCGCCGGCGCGTGCCCGAGAACCGGGACAACGCCTGCGCCATGGCAGCCGGTTCGGGCGAGCCGCCCCGGTGACGGCGATGCATGGAGGTCGCGGCCGCCACGGCAAGGGCGGCGTCCTTGGCGGAGTGCGCGCCGGGCACGCGCAGAGTGAGCTCTCCGGGAACCGCGGCGAGCCGGAACACGGTCCGGCCCGCTGCCAGGGTGATGCCGTCCAGCCGGTAGGCGCCTGGAGCCGTGCGGCCGACCGGGGTGCGCACCACGTCGGCGCGTTCGCCGGCGACGGCCGTGGCTACCGTGGCCGCGCCGGCGTCGTCGGCGTCGTAGACCAGCTCACCGCCGGGCGGGAGCCGCCGGCAGAACTCCAGGAACGCAGCCACCGTGTCGTGGTAGTCGGCGAAGTAGTCGACGTGCTCCCACTCGACGCCGGAGAGGACGATGCTGTCGGGGTGGAAGTGAAGGAAGTGGCGCCGGTACTCGCAGGTCTCGGCCGCCAGGAGCGCGGTGCCGCGGTTGAGCGTGCTGCGATCGCCGAAGCTTGCTACCGGGCTTCCCGCCAGCACCGTCGCCGGCAGTTCCAGGCCGTCCAACAGTGTCCCCAGCATGGCCGTGATCGTGGTCTTGCCGTGCGTGCCGCACACCGCGACGGCTTCGCACTGCGCGGACAGCGCGCCCAGAGCCTGCGGGTAGTTGGCGAGCGGAAGGCCGGCATCCCGCGCCGCGCGCAGCTCCGGATGGCGGTCGGGATCGTAGGCCGCCGAGAACACGACAAGGTCGGCGCCGCGCACGTTGCGGGGGTCGAACGGGAGCACCGGCACGCCGATCCGTTCCAGGACCGGTGTGGTGAAGAACGGTTCGTCGACGTCGGAACCCGTGACGACCGCGCCGCGAGCCTGCAGTACTTCGGCAAGCGCGGACATGCCCTGTCCGGCGACGCCGACCAGATGCACCGCGCGTCCGCGGATACGGCCGAACCGGGCCGCGATCGCATCGTCGGGGGCGGTCCCGCCCCGCTGTCCGGACTCCGGCCGTTGCAACTTATCTCCTAGGGGAGTCGAACCCCTGTTGCCGGGATGAAAACCCGGTGTCCTAACCGCTAGACGAAGGAGACATAAAGAAATAGCCGATGCACCCTGCGCGCGCCGACGGAGCAAATGTGCAACCGGCGCTCATGTTCTGTCAAGTTCGCCGCGCGCCTCTTTCCTGGCCGTGGCGGATCTCCATGCGGGTCATCCGCGGCTTTCCGAACCTGGCGAGCGACCGAAAGCCCACCGTGCAGCCGGGGACCTCGCGGCGCAGCCGCGCCTCGAACAACGCGGCGTTGAACCACTCCACCGCCGACCCGTCGTACTTCGCGGTCGTCCGGAACCGTCCGGCATACTGCGCGCCGTCGGCGCCCATGATGTCGACGATCTCCAGTACGCCGTGCTCGTGCAGCAGTCCGAGCAGCGTCAGTGCGCTGGCGATCGCGTCGCCGGACAGCGCCATCCGCCCGTCCGCCGGGCACTGGAGCAGGCTGTCGGGCACGGCTTCCGGCGGAGGCGGGACCAGTCGCTCGGCGATGCGCAGCGCCTGGTAGAGGTCCGCCCACAGCCGATACATCCCGGTCGCTCCGGCGACCGCCTGCAGGCGGTCCGGCAAGGACGGAGCAGGCCCGTGCAGCACCTCGCGCAGGACTCCGGTGCCGACCCCGAATCGGGCCGCGAGCCCGTCCGCCGCCGCGGCCGGGAGGAAGAGCAGCCCCTCGACCAGGTGGCACCGCCCGTCCAGCCACTCGAGGTGGTCGGCCGGCAGGTTGTCGAACAGGCTGCCGACGTGAGCGTGCAGGATGCGGGCCCGCCATGGCGCCAGCGCCGGGGCCGGCGAGCGCAGGTCGAGCTCGACATAGCCGACGCGGAGCGCGTCGAACCGATCGCCGAGCGCGGCATGCACGGCGGCCAACACCCGCGGGGACCGATCGGCGACCAGGTAGCAGACCCCCTCCAGGCCGACCCGGCCGGCCACCGCCGCCCGCGTCAGCTCCTCGGCGAACAGCCGGGGACCGTCCGCTCCGGAGGCGCCGATGCTCAGATACGCCAGCTCGGCGCGGGCGCCGGATGCACCGGCGCGCACGCGGCGAATCGACGCGCAGAGACGCTCCGCCCGCTCGCGGACCAGCGGCCTGATCAGGTCCGGTGACCCGCCCACGGCATCGCGGTAGTCGCCGCCGCGGGCGGCCATGTACCGGTCCTCGTGATCCCAGAAGGCTGCGTTCAGCCCCCAGACCGGGCTGTGCCGCAACGGCGCGAAGCCGCCGATCGGCAGATCCCCGGCCCCTCGACCGGGAATCCCGCCGGCCAGCACGGCACGAAACGAGTCGGCCAGCTCCTCGCCGCCGGCAGTCTGCGACAGGTCGACGACGACTTCGATCCGTTCGGCGGGGAGGTATCGGCGCACCGCCACCGCCGGCCGAAACGGACCGCCGGCGCCGGATGCCACCCACAGCGAACGCGGCTCCTCGATCCCCAGCGCCCGGCACGCGCGGCGCAGCGCCGACCGGCCCGCGCGCACCTCGGCGGCACGCCGCTCCAGGCCACGCTCGACGCGTGTCAGCCCCGGCGCTCGCTTGCGGCCCGAGCCGCCAGCGCGGTCAGCGCGTCCCATCGATGCAGGCTGGACTGCACCGCATTCCTGGCGTTGATCATGTCGTGCTGCCTGCGGACCGAGGCCGGCCACCGGCTCTTGATGTAGGACATGACGGCGATGATCTCATCGTCCGTCAGGGTCTTCTGATAGGCGGGCATGGCGGTACGGTAGTCACGACCGGCGAACCGCTGCATGCCGTACTTGGTCATCTCGAACAGCGCCTGATCGGGGTGGTGCCACGTATGCCCGGTCGCGTCGTGAGGAGGAGCCGGCATCAGCCCATCGGCGCCCCGCTGCTGCCAGTTCGGCTGTCCTTCCAGGTTGGCGCCGTGACACTCCGCACATGCCGCCTGATACAGGTATCTTCCCTCGTCGACGACCCGGCGGTCGTCGGGCCGAAACAGGGCTCCCGCCGCGTTCGGCGATGGATCGCGCTCGGGCCAGAAGAGCACGAACGCCCCCACTCCCGCACCGGTCATCACCACCAGGGCGCCGGCCAGGACAATCAGTCGCTTCATGTTCCCGTCCCGCTTACCGGCGTCCCGGCCCCGCTTCATCGCCCGGGACCTGACGCGCTCGCCAGGTCGTCCAGGATCGGACACTCCGGACGCTCATCGCCCTGACAGCGCTCCACCAAGTGGCTAAGCGTGTCGCGCATGCCCTGGAGCTCCGCGATCTTGCGGTCGATGCCGTGTACATGGCTCCGCGCAATCTCCCTGACGTCGCCGCTGGCACGGTGGGGATCGTCGTAGAGCGCGAGCAGAGCGCGGCAGTCCCCGATCGAGAAGCCGAGCGATCGGGCGCGCGCGACGAAGGCGAGCTTGTGGCCCTGCGCCTCAGGAAAGTCGCGATAGCCGTTCGCCTTCCGGTCCGGGCTGACCAGGCCGATCTCCTCGTAGTACCGAATCGTCTTCGCGGGCAGACCGCACGCCTGCGCGACTTCGCCGATGTTCACGACAGCACCCTCCGGAACCGATAGAACACATTCCAGTCACTGGAAGGTCAACCCCCGGCCAGGTGAGGCCCCGCGGTTTGCGGGTGACACGCGTCAGTCGTAGAGTCTGCCGCACCCATGAGCGAACCGACCCGGACCGTGGTCGACCTCCTGCGGCGCGCGGCACCGGGAGAGCTGGCCCACAGGATGCGGAACGGACCAGGCTTCGGCGTGAGGGTCGCGGAGCGCCTCCTCTCCTGGCATCCACTCGAGGAGGCAGGCGAGGCCGACGATCGCACGCTGTTCAGGCTCGCGTCGGATCGCGGGCTCGAAGCGGCCGTGCATGTTCGCGTCGAGCCTGAGGCCGGCTTTGCCGTCTACCGGGCGACGCTCACCAACACCGGTGCCGCGGCGCTGCAGCCGCTCACCGCCGTCTTCCCGCTGCTGCTTTCGATCGGTGACATCCGCACCCCGCCGCGCGTGATGAGCTCCGCCGGCGGTGGCGACCCCGGCGGCCGCTATCCGCCGCGCGGCGCCTACTGGACGCGATGGGACCTCCTGCAGTTCCCCCACTCACACCGCGGTGTCGAGCTGTCGGCGGAGGGCGACCAGTCCTCCGCCAAGGATCTGCCCATCGTCTTCGTCAGCCCCGACATCGAGCCGGATGGCGCAGGCTTCATCGTCGGGCTGGAGTGGTCCGCCGGCTGGACGATGAGCGTCCGTTACGAGCCGGATGACCAGGTCCTGGTTGCCGAGGCGGGACCGGCGGTGAGCGGCCTGGTGCTGGCGCCCGGCGAATCGATCGAGTTGCCGCCGGCCCACGTGATCTTCTTCGAGGGGGGTTTCGAGCAGGCGACCAACCGGAGCCGCGGCTACATCAGGGAGCACCTCATTCCCCGCCACGAAGGACGCCGGGTGGTGCCGCCGGTGGCCTATACGATCTGGCCCGGCATCCAGGCGCCGTACACGGACCGCGACATCTACCCGGAGATCGACACCGCCGCCGAGCTGGGGGTCGAGGTGTTCATCGTCGATGACGCCTGGTACGAGGGCCGGTTTCCCGGCGGATGCGGCAACTGGTACCCCGACCCCGCCAAGTTCCCCGACGGGTTGGAGCGGGTGGTCGACCGGGTCGAGGAGCGGGGCATGCGCTTCGGGCTCTTCATCGACGCGGAGGCCGAGCCCGGCACCTGGATCCTGCGGGAGCACCCCGAGTTCTTCTACGGGCCGGAGCTCGGCAGCGCCTGGACCCCGCACCGCCGACTCTACAACTTCAGCCTCCCGGAGGCCTGCGACCACTACCTGGAGCTCCTGGGCGGCCTCATCGAGCGCTACCGCGTGCGCTACCTCCGCTGGGACTACAACATGGACGGGCACCCCATCCTCCAGGCCGTGGACCCGACGCTCAAGGTGAAGTTCGCCCACCTCGCCGGGCTCTACCGGGTCTGGGAGACGCTGCTCGATCGGCACCCCACGCTGATGCTCGAGTGCTGCGCCGGAGGCGGCCAGCGGCTGGACTTCGGCACCATGCGGCGACACCATGCCTGCTGGTGCAGCGACAGCAACGCCGATCCGCACCTCTACCACGCGATGCAGGCCGGCGGTAACGCCTTCTTCCCCGCCAACTACCTTGGCAGCTCCCTGGGATGGCCGCCGAGCAAGGGCCTGCGCGGCCGGCCCGGCATGACGCACCACCCCGATGCGCAACTCACCGATCTCTCGTTTCTGAGCCGCATGGCCGGGGAGCTCTTCCTGCACGGCACGATTTCCGAGTGGCCGGCTGCGGCCAGGGAGCGCGCCCGCCACTGGATCGACGTCTACAAGCGGGTGCGCCACCTGTTGATGCTCGACTACTACCGGCTGCGGCCGCAGCCTCAGTCGGAGGCAGACTGGAACGTCATGCAGTTTGCCGCGGGATCCGAGGAGGGCATCGTCTTCGCCTTTCGTGTCGCGGGGGAAACAAGCGAACAGCGGATTGCTCTTCACTCCGTGGACCCGTCAGCCCGCTACCGTGTGAGAGACGAGAGCTCCGGTGCCGGGGAGAGCCTGACAGGTGAGCAGCTCACCCGCGGGCTGTCGGTCGCGCTGCAGCCGGCGTCGGCCAGGCTGCTCTCCTATCGCCGTTCTCCCGCTTGACCTTCCGGCTCCTGAAAGGTTGATGGTGACGACGCCATGACGACTACCGATCCGGTCTGCGGCATGACCGTGGAGCCGAAGGCGGACACTCCCTCGCTGGAGCATGCCGGACACCGGTACTACTTCTGTTGCGAGCACTGCATGCATCGCTTCGCGGAGGCTCCGGAGCAGTGGCTGGACGGCCGTCCGGAGCCCGCGGCCCTGGCGACGCCCGGCACCGGCTACACCTGCCCCATGCATCCCGAGGTCGTCCAGGACGAGCCGGGAAGCTGCCCGGACTGCGGCATGGCCCTGGAGCCGATCGCGCCGGCGGCGGACGACGGCCCGAACCCGGAGCTGCTCGACTTCCGGCGGCGGCTATGGATCGGCGCACCGCTGGCGCTAATGGTCTTCCTGCTGGAGATGGGCGCGCACGTGGGCATACCGGTCGTCGACTGGCTCGGCGCCCGCCTGCACGCATGGCTCCAGCTCGTCCTGGCAACGCCGATCGTCGTCTGGCTGGCCAGCCCCGTGTTCGAGCGCGGGTGGGCGTCGGTCAGGAACCGCAGCCCGAACATGTGGACGCTGATCTCCCTGGGGACGGGCGCAGCCTATCTGTTCAGCGTGGCTTCGGTTCTTGCGCCAAGCCTCTTCCCGGCGTCGCTTCGCGACGCGCACGGCCTGCCTCCGGTCTATTTCGAGGCCGCGGCGGTCATCCTGATCCTGGTCCTGACCGGCCAGGTGCTCGAGCTGGCGGCTCGCGAGCGGACCGGCGACGCCTTGCGGGCGCTGCTCGACCTGGCCCCGGCGAGTGCCAGGCGCGTGTACGACGACAGAGAGGAGGACGTCCCGCTGGAGCACGTGCAGCCGGGTGACCGGCTCCGCGTGCGTCCCGGGGAGAGCATTCCGGTCGACGGCCTTGTGCTGTCGGGACACAGCTCGGTCGACGAGAGCATGCTCACCGGCGAGCCGGTGCCGGTGGAGAAGACGGCGGACGACGCGGTGACCGGCGGCACGCTGAACGGGTCCGGCTCCTTCGTGATGCGCGCCGAACGGGTCGGCGCCGACACCCTGCTGGCGCGCATCATCGACCTGGTCGCGCACGCGCAGCGCAGCCGCGCGCCGATCCAGGCGCTGGCGGATCGGTTCGCCCGCTGGCTGGTACCGGTGGTCGTCGCCGTCGCCGTGGCCGCGTGCGTCGCCTGGCTGCTGTTCGGACCTCCGCCGGCGCTGTCCTTTGCCATGGTCGCGGCGGTCAGCGTCCTCATCATCGCCTGCCCGTGCGCGCTCGGCCTGGCGACGCCGATGTCGATCATGGTAGCGACCGGCAGGGGCGCCCGCTCCGGGGTGCTCGTCCGCGACGCGGAAGCCCTGGAGCGGCTCGCAGAGGTAGACCTGCTGATCGTCGACAAGACCGGCACCCTGACCACGGGCCGGGCGGCGCTCACCGACGTACTCCCCTCCCCCGGATTCGAGCGCGACCGGGTGCTCGCGCTGGCCGCCGCCCTGGAGCGCGCCTCGGAACACCCGCTGGCCGACGCCGTCGTGGCAGGAGCCCGCGAACGAGGGGTCGAGCGCCTCCACGCCGATCCCGATCACTTCGCCAGGGTCGCGGGCAAGGGAGTGCGCGGCCGGGTCGACGGGCACGAGGTCACGCTCGGGAACGCCGCCATGATGCGCGACGCCGGGGTCGATCCCACACCGCTGCGTCAGATCTCAGGACCGCTGCAGGAAGACGGGAGCTCGGCGCTGTTCGTGGCGGTCGACGGGGAAGCCGCCGGCCTCATCGCCGTCGCCGACCCGGTGAAGGCGACGACGCCCGGCGCCATCGCCGCGCTGCAGGGCGCCGGGCTCCGCGTCGTCATGGCCACCGGCGACAACCGGCGCGCGGCCGAGGCGGTCGGGCGCACGCTCGGCATCGACGAGGTGCATGCCGAACTCGCGCCGGAGGACAAGAACGCGCTGCTCGATTCCTTCCGCGCCCGGAACCTGAAGGTCGCCATGGCGGGCGACGGCGTGAACGACGCGCCCGCGCTGGCCGCGGCCGACGTCGGCATCGCCATGGGCACCGGCACCGACGTGGCGATCGAGAGCGCCGGAATCACGCTGGTGAACGGGGATCTCGACGGCATGGTTCGCGCTCACCGCCTCGCTCGCGCTACCATGCGCAACATCCGCCAGAACCTGTTCTTCGCCTTCATCTACAACGCCGTCGGCGTGCCGGTGGCCGCCGGCGTGCTGTATCCGCTGGTGGGCGTGCTGCTGTCGCCGGTCATCGCCGCCGTGGCGATGAGCCTGTCGTCGGTGTCGGTGATCACCAACGCTCTGCGGCTGAGATCGGCCAAGTGAGCGCAGCGAACCTCACTCGAAGAGTGACCCGTCCTTCGGCCGGCCTCGTCTTCCTCGCAGCCGTTCTCCTGCTCGCCGGCGGTGTGACGCCGTGGGCGAACGACGACGTGGTGGCGACCATCGGCGAGCAATCCGTGCAGCGCGCCGAGCTCCTCACGGTGGCGTCGTTCTCCCTGGAACAGACCGAGCTCGAACGCCTGCGCTGCCAGGTCGAAGCGGACCGGAGCCATGCCGAGGTGCTGCAGACGTTCCTCCGCCAACTCGTGCACGAACGATTGCTCGACCTGGAAGCCGGCCGCACCGGGATGACCGTGGAGGCGATCCTGGCCTCGGTGTACGAGTCGGTGCCTCAGATCGAGGACTCCGAGGTCGCGGCGTTCTACCGCGAGAACCAGAGCCGCATCCCGTACGCGCTGGGGGCCGTGGCGGGTCAGATACGCGACTTCCTCAGGCAACAGGCGGAGCAACAGGCCGAGGCGGAGTTTCTCGGCGTGCTGGAACAGCGGTTCGCGGTCGACTACCGCCTCGAACCGTTCCGCGTGGACATCGCCGCCGACGGCTTCGCGACCCTCGGACCTCAGGACGCGCCGGTGACCATCGTCGAGTTCTCGGACTTCGAGTGCCCGTACTGCGCGAGGGTCCAGCCCGCCCTGCAGCGCGCCAAGCGCGAGTACGGGGACAGGCTCCGGATCGTTTACCGCCATTACCCCCTGGCCGACATCCACGCCAACGCCCAGAAAGCCGCCGAGGCGTCGCTCTGCGCCGGCGAGCAGGCGATGTTCTGGGAGATGCACGACCTCATGTTCGCCGAGCAGGCCGCGTTGTCGGTGCCCGACCTCAAGGACAAGGCCGGCCGCATCGGGCTGGACCGCGCGGCGTTCGACGCATGTCTCGACTCCGGCCGCCACCACGAGACGGTACGGGACGACATCCGCGCCGGAGCCGTGGCGGGCGTGTCGGGCACGCCCGCGCTGTTCGTGAACGGCCGCCCGCTGACCGGCGCGGCACCCTTCGAGACCATCGCCGCCACCATCGACGACGAGCTGGAGCGCCTGGGAGTCCGGTGATCCTCCGGAGCCGGATGCTCCGCGAGGATGACAGACAAGCCACGCGCGGCGACAATGGCGCCAGCGTGCGCACGTTCAACACCGCAGGCCCGATCGATCCGCAAGACCACTACCACATCCCGCCGCTGGAGCGGATCGATCTCGACGAGATGCTCGGCCTCGTGCGGGACAAGAAGTACTTCGTGCTGCACGCGCCGCGGCAGACCGGCAAGACGTCGGCGCTGCTGGCGCAGTACACGGCAGCGACCGGGCAGCCGTTCACGGAGGAGGCGCTGGCGCTGGTCCGCACGCGCACCGCCGGCCAGCCGTGGCTGGTGAACGCCCTCTGCTACGACGCGTGCTTCCGCCACAAGCCCGGGCGCGACCGCGCGCTCGCGATCACGGCGGACGCCGTCGTCGCGGCGCAGGAGCGGCTGATCCTGCGCCGCGACACGCATGTCGACGACCTGGCGAACAAGCTGCGCGAGGAGCGCGTGCGGCGCGTGGTAGAGCCGATCCTGACCGGAGCGGTCGAGACCACGTGTTCGGACGAGGATCTGGCCTACGTCCGCGACCTGGGACTGGTGGCGCAGGCCGACGGCGGCCCGCCGCGCATCGCCAACCCGATCTACGCCGAGGTCGTGCCGCGCCATCTGAACTACGCGGTGCAGGAGACGCTTCCGCAGCGGATGGCGTGGTAGGTGGGCACGGACGGCGGGTTGGACGTGGCGGGGCTGCTCGCGGCGTTCCAGGCGTTCTTCCGCGAGCACTCCGAGCACTGGGTGCAGCGCTTCGAGCGGTACCACGAGGCCGGCCGGCAGTTGCTGCTGCAAGCGCACCTGCAGCGCATCGTCAACGGCGGCGGGCGGATCGAGCGGGAGTATGCGCTGGGCAGCGGGCGCACGGACCTGCTGATCGTGTGGCCGCAGGGCGGGCGCGAACGGCGGTTCGTGGTGGAATGCAAGGTGCGGCGCGGGGAGTTGGAGCGGACCGTCGCACAAGGGGTTCAAGCAGACCTGCGCCTACATGGACCGGTGCGGGGCGGAGGCGGGCCACCTGATCATATTTGACCGCGACCCGGCACGGAGCTGGGAGGAGAAGATCTTCCGCCGTGATGCCCCGACAGGCGCCGGCGCGCCGGTCACGGTATGGGGCATGTGACGTTCGCACATCTCGCGTTTTTTCGATGCAACATAACTTGGCTGGTGTTCGATGATCTGCCCATCTGGTACCGGTTGGCCACCCCGAACTGGCATAGGTCGACCGACGTCCGGTCGGGCAGCACGGCAGTACACGGCTCACGGCCGCTCCTGAACGTACTCCTTCAGGTGGCACGCGGAGCCGAGAGTCTCGACCTGCCAGCCGGCGCGTGATCCAATTCGACGTCGAAGTCGTACGAAGCCGAGCTTCGGCGACCGTCGCAGGCGTATGCCGGACTGTTTGATCGTGCGTTCGACGACACTGGCCCTGCGAGCCGGGCCGGCTACGTCGGCCCTGGCCGTAGCGTACGCGGTCTCGGTCTTGGTCAGAATCCTTCGCGCATCATCGTCGCTCGGCAGGACACGATCACCTCTTCGCCACGGAGTAAGCACCGCGACAGGGTCAGAGTCCAGCAATTCTCGCCATATACGCGGTTCGTCGGCGCTATCCGAGCCGTGGTGAGGCACCTTGAATGCGGAAGCCGGACCCGAAGGTCGCACCGGATCCTGAACGATCTTCAGCCAGCCGTTCCGCTCCAGGTCCGAACCAAGCAGTACAGCGATGTCGCTGACCTCCACCAGAAGAACCACAGCGACCTCGTTGGGTGAAAGGCTACGTATCCTCGTCTCGGGCTGGCCCGCCTGAGGCAACAAGCGGGACAGTGCTCCCAGAAAGTCGGCATACAAGTCATCCGCCGGGGAGAGCGACCAGATGTGACACGGCCCCTTCGCAAACACACGGCGATTCGCGAACGCCGGGGTTGGCGTTAACTGGACGTCTGCAAGCTTACGGAACACGCGGTTCATCTCACGCAGGCCGGAACCAAAGTCGGCATGGTGTCGGCCTTCCAACGCATGAGCCCTTGCGAGAAACTCCTCGTTGCAGAGGACGCCTGCGCAACAGAAAGAGGCGTTCGAACACACATGGAGCATCTGTGCAAGGCCACGTATGTGATCGTCGTGCCAGTGCGTGGCCACGATCATGGCGACGGCTCGACAGGGATCGACGCCGATGTTCTCCAGATAATCGAGCGCAGCCGGAGCATCCTCTCGTCCACATGAATCGACTATCACCCAAGCACCATCCCCTATATGCAGGACTATGCTCTCACCGTAACCGGGACCCAGGAGGGTCAGTTCGAACTCGTCATCCTTCGGGGGCCTCCCCCCGTTCGTCACAGTTTCAGTGCCTTTATCGTGTTGCGCGCCCACTCCCTGCCCTGTTGGAGGTCCTGTTCGGTCACTCGAGGAAGGTCTCGGAACACGATCTGGGACACGCGTTTCTTGGTCCCGGAAGGAGCTCGTTCGTATCCGATGACCCACCGGAAGATAGCACCGACGTGTAGCTTGGCAGCATCGTCGTCGGAGATCTCGGCCAAGGGGATGATCGCTTCTTCCTCTTCATGCGAAGAGCCGCCGGTCAAGTCGACCAGCCTCGCCACAAAATCGTCTCCAATTGTCTCCAGAACGTAGCCTTCCCACTCCTGAAGAGCGTGCAACGTCGCTCGCCTTGACGCGGGCGCCACAGACGGCGGAGCGTTTACCATAGAGACGCCCGCCCCGAACTGCGCGCGACCTGATTGCATCGTCAGGCCTTCCGCTGCCGTCGCACGTGGCCTGGAGTCGGTTGCCTCTGCGGCGTCCTGTCGAACCAGTGCCAAACGCACCGCTTCATCCACATTGCATAGCAGCGGGGCCGCGTCGGCGGTGCCGGCACTACCCGCTCCGGTACCGTCGCCGAAGCTGCGGGCGGTGGCAGCTTGGCCAGACTGAGCCACGAGGCTAATCCTCCTTCGCCAAAGACATGATGTGATCAACGATACCATCGCTTCGCCGTATTGAGGTATCGAAGCCGTCTTCCAAGAACCGGATCAGGTGTGCTCGCCCGCTTGCGTCCGCCGGATCGACTGCGAAATGATCATTGACCCGTACATAGACACCTGACCGACCGCCACCGATCCGGTTGGATGGTTCGACGGTAACGTTGACCTGGCCACCGGGAGGCCTGCCCTCGATCTGAAGCTGAGACATCGTGAGTGATGTCATTCCACCGTGCTCGCCCGCCAGATCAAGTTCCTGGGCGTAGGCACCCCAGGGAGCTACCGGTGCAAGTGTTCTGCCGATCCGATCTTGCTCAGTCGAACTTATCACTCGAAAGTGCACGTTGCGGTTGATGCCCATCGCTGTGAGAGGCGTGTGATCAAGATGTTCCTTGAACACACGCACTACGAGGTCGCGCACGCGAACGTACGGTGCCTGTGCCGATTCGGCCATGAAACGGTCGGTCGTGACCTGCAACCGCAGCCAGTCGGTCGAGAACCGGGTCAATTGCGCATGAGCCACCTCCAGCTCGGCACTTTCGGCGGCGCTCTCCGGCAGGAGACCGTGCAACGCGAACCACGCTGGTGTGAAGATCGACGGGTTGAGGCTGCCGACGAGCACGACGCCTACGTCGTCGATCTCCGGTTGGATCCTCACGTTATCGCCTCTTGCGACTGCGTGGCCAGGGCAACTGCAGTCGCGTATCGACCGACGGGTACGGAACGGCAAGGATCATCCAGGATCAGTCCTCCGGTCAGAGTATAGCTTCAGTTCCGGAACATGCGCGTTGGAGCCACCAGCACCGAGTACCACGAGTCATCGAGGCACGGGGGCCTGCGAATTGGGGCCACGCTCGTCGTCCGCGAGCCGGTCCTCCGGCCCAACGCCAGCGGCCGTGAGGACGCGCTCCAGCCGCCGCCAAGCGAAGATCGGCATCATGTGCACGCCGGCCACGCCGGGGGTGGCGCGCAGCCGCTGCAGCAGCTCGACGGTGTAGCGCATCCCCTCCTCGGCCGCCTCGCCGCGCGCATCCGCCTTCCGCAGGCGGTCGAGCAAGGCATCGGTCTCCGCGTGCGAGCCGGTGAAGCCAACCAGGAACAGCCACGTGCGCAGCGACAGCGGCGAGGTGACGATCGGCACGCCGCAGATGATCGGTGCCGTCACGCCGAGGCGCTCGACCTCGGCCAGCCAGCGGGTGAACCGGCCCCACAGGAACGGTGGCTGCGTGAGGATCACCTGCGCGCCGGCGTCCACCTTGCGCTGCATGCGGCGCGCTCGCGCCGCCGGCCCCGGCAGGATCGGGTTCTCCACCGCCCAGAGCGGCTGATCGGGGAAGGCGCGCCTGATCGCTCGCAGGATGCGGAACGAGTTCTGCGGCAGCAGCCATCCCAGCTTGACTATCCCGAACAGGCGGCGCACCAGGCCGCCGCCCGACAGCACTAGCAGCGCCACCGAACCGCCGGCGCGCGCCGCAGCCACCCGACGCGCCACCATGCCGCCGGTGCGCAGGCTGGCCGATACGGTGAACACCGGCTCGGGGCTCTTCGCCAGCGCCCCCGCGATGCGCCGCTCCAACGGCTCGCGCGGACCGCGGGCGGCCGGCTTGCGCCGCGCCAGCAAATCGCGGAAGCGGCCGACCAGCGGCAGGTCCGGCAGCGTCACCGCGTCCACCAGTCCCTTGCCCAGCATGCGCCGGTAGGCGCGCGCCTGGCTGGCCTGCGTCTGCTCGACGGTGATCACGAAGCGGCCGGTCGCGAGCCGCTCGAGCGCCGTGCCGAGGCGCGCGCGGCTGTCGTCCGCCGGTCTGTCGTCCTTCCACATCGAACGCTCAGAGGTATGGATACAGCTTCGTGGGGTCGTAGCCGGGGATGAACAGGTCGTGCGGGCGCCCGGTCACCAGTTCGCCGTCGCGGACGAACCCCTCCGGCCGCTCGCGCAGCACGTCGACCAGGCGTGACCGCCACCGATCCAGCTCCGCGCCGCCGGCGGGCGCCAAGTCGTGCAACTCGGCAGGATCCTCGTCCAGGTCGAAGAGCTGCTCCCGGCCGGTCTGCGAGTACCAGATGTACTTGCGGTGGCCGTCGGTCAGGTAGTGCTGGCCCAGGTCGTAGGCGTACTGGCCGGCGTGCTCGCCGTGCAGGTACTCGCGCACGGTCTGCGCCTCGCCGCGCATGACCGGCAGCAGGCTCCTGCCGGTCACCGTGTCCGGGATCGGCGCGCCGGCGATGTCCAGGATGGTCGGCATCAGGTCCTGCAGCCCGACCGCCGCCTGCGACACCACTCCCGAGCAGAGGGGATCGCGCTGCGGGCCGCTGACCAGGAACGGCACGCGCGCCGAGCCCTCGTACGGCCAGCACTTGCGGAACATGTGGTGGTCGCCGAGCATCTCGCCGTGGTCGGCGGTGAACAGGAATACCGTGTCGGCCAGCTCCGCCCTCATCACCTGCAGCAGCCGTCCGATCTGATCGTCGATGAAGTTGATCATCCCGTAGTAGGCCGCCTGGCTGCAGCGGCGGTCGTGCTCGTCCAGGTCGATGTACCAGGCGTTGGGATTGACGCCCTTGCGCGGCACCGGCCCGCCCGGCATGTCCAGCGCCCAGTCGCCCACCGGCGGGGCCGGCAGGTCGCGGTCGATGTAGCGGTCATAGTAGTGGCGCGGCGGCGTGAACGGCGGGTGCGGATCGATGAACGACAGGTTGAGGAAGAACGGCTGCGAGTCGTCGCGGTGCTCCAGGAAGTGGATGGCGCGGTCGACCACCCAGAAGGTGTGCATCAGCTCCTCCGGCAGGTGGTGGGGCCGGCCCACCCAGGCGTTGGAGGCGACTCCGTGCGCGTAGCCGGCGTGCTGGTCGCGCACGCCGCGGTCGGCCAGCCACTCGGCGAAGTCGCCGCCGTTGCTGGTGTCGGCGATCTGCACGTGCTCGAACCCGTAGCGCCAGCGGCTCGACCCGCGGCCGCGCACGTGGCTCTTGCCGATCATCTCGGTCTGGTAGCCGGCGGCGGTCAGCTCGCCGGCCAGCAGGTGGGGCGGGGCCCAGTCGTGGTCCGGACCCATGCCCACCGCGCCGTTGGCCGCCGGCGCCGTGCCGCTCATCATGGTGCGGCGCGCCGGCACGCAGCTCGGGCACTCGGAGTAGGCGCGGCTGAAGCGCGCTCCCGTGGCGGCCAGGAAGTCCAGGTTGGGGGTCTGCAGCACCGGGTGGCCCTCGATGCCCAGGGCGTCGCCGCGCTGCTGGTCGGTCAGGATCAGGACGATGTTGGGTCGGTCGCTCGCCATGGCGGTGAACAGCTTAGCTCATCGGTGTGCGGCCGCCTCACGGCGCTGGCGCAGCGCCTCGAACAGCAGTGCCGCTCCGGCCATGGCGACGTTGACGGAGTCGGCGTGTCCCAGCATCGGGATCGACACGGCGACGTCCGCGCCGGTCAGCCACGCATCGTCCAGGCCGAACTGCTCGTTGCCCAGCACCACGGCGACGGCGCCGGTCAGGTCGTGGTCGGTGTAGCAGCGCTCGGCGGACGGCGCGGTGACGACGGTTCGCACCCCTCGCGCGGCCAGCCAGCGCCGCGTGGCCTCGGCACCGGCATGCGCCGCCGGGACCGTGAACAGCGTACCGACGCTGGCGCGCACGACGTTGGGATTGAACAGGTCGGTCACGGGGTCACAGGCGATCAGCGCGGCGGCGCCCACCGCGTCGGCGGTGCGCAGCAGCGTGCCCAGGTTGCCCGGCTTCTCGATCGCGGTGGCGACCACGTACAGCGGATCGGCCGCCGGCTCCTGAAGGCGGTCGATCGTCCAGTCCGGCATCGGCGCCACCGCCAGCAGCCCGTCGGGCCGGTCGCGGTACGAGAGCTTCGCGAACACGGCGTCGTCGGCCGGGACCAACTCGGCGCCGCAGTCCCGGCGGGCGCGGTCGAGCAACGCCGGCTCGTTGCTGCCGAGGTAGAACGCCGGACAGTAGAAGACCGACTCCAGCGGCAGCCGCGCCTCTACCGCACGCAGCAACTCCCGGTAGCCCTCGATCAGGAACGCGCGCTCGCGGTCCCGCGCACGCCTGCGGCGCAGCCGCACCACGCGCTTCACGCCGGCGTTCTGCATGCTGAAAACCGCAGGTCTGGCCACCGCCGTGCGCTCCACGGCGCCAGTATGGATCCTTGCCGCGGTGCCCTCCATCCGGCCGATCCAGCCGCGTGCGGCGCGGGGAGCTTCAGCGGACCATCGCGGAGGGCGTGCAGCAGACCCGAGGCTACCTGGACCGGTGCGGGGCGGAGGCGGGCCACCTGATCGTCTTCGACCGGTCACCCGAGCGAAGCCGGGAGCAGAAGATCTTCCGCCGTACCGCCCCGTCCGGCACGGGCACCCCGGTCACGGTCTGGGGCATGTGACGCGCCGCAGACCTCGATCAACCGGCCGCATCACCCAAGACGTGGAGCTGACGGACTACCACCGATGATAGGACCCATACATCCAGGGGTGACCCTTCATGAAGACTTCATGAAGCCCTTGGGGCTGAGTGCCAACAGCCTCTCGAATGCGCTCGGCATACCGCAGAATCGAATCAGCGAGATTGTACGCGGCCGGCGTAGCATCACGGCCGACACCGCACTGCGTCTGGAGTGTGCTCTTGGCGTGTCTGCTGCCTTCTGGCTCAACCTGCAGTCCCACTACGAACTTGAGATAGCCGCGCGAGATGCCGGGGAAGCGATCAGGAGTACGGTCAAGCGGCTCGCCGGAGCCGCGTGACATTACTCCATCGCCGACAAGTATCAACCCGCGGCGCCCACGGCGTTCACCGCGCTACACTGCGCCCGCCATGGCACCCGTTCGCATCCATCCCGACAATCCCAAGCTGTTCGAGTACCGCGGCCGCCCGCTGGTGCTGCTGACGGCGACCGAGCACTACGGCGCCGTGCTCAACCGGCCGTTCCGGTTCGAGCGCTACCTGCGCGACGCGGCCGCCAACGGCATGACGCTGACGCGGCTGTTCATGCTGTTCCGCGAGCTGCAGACGCCGATCAACCCGGCCTCGACCTGCAAACCGGCCAGCCCCGACTACGTGGCGCCGTTTGCGCGCACCGGTCCCGGCTTCGCGCTGGACGGCGAGCCTCGCTTCGACCTGGACCGCGACGATCCCGAGTTCTACGAGCGCCTGCACGGCTTCATCGGCCTGGCGGACGAACTGGGCGTGGTGGTCGAGGTGGTGCTGCTCAGCAACACGTATGGCGACCCGGTGTGGCAACTCAACCCGCTACGCGCCGAAAACAACGTCAACGGGCTGCCGGCCTGTCCGGCCCCCGAGTACCTGAGCATGCGCCACCCGGCACTGTTCGAGCGGCAGCGCGCGCACGTGCGCCGCATCGTGGAGGAGACCCGCCGCTACGACAACGTCATCTACGAGATCTGCAACGAGCCGGGCGGCCGCGCGTCGGAAGCCGAGGGCCCGCTGGTGAACGAGGTCAACGAGTGGTTGGACGCGCTGATCGCGGTGGTGCGCGACGCCGACCACGCGGGCGCCGGCCGGCACCTGATCGCCGGCCAGGAGGCGTTCGTGGACAAGCCGTTCCTGCAGACCCTCGACCGCAGCTACGGCGCGATGGACTACGACGTGGTCAACGTCCACCCGCTGCCGGGGACGCGGCTGCGCGGCGCCGACCATCACCTGGGCGACTTCATGAGCAAGCAGCTCCGGCTGCATGCGTTCCGGGACATGACCCTGGCCGCGCACGCCGAGCGCAAGCCGCTCAATCACGACGAGGACAACGTCGCCAGCCAGTACCGGGACCCGGACGGCTGGACCGTCCATCGCAAGCGCGCGTGGGTGGCACTGCTGTGCGGCGCCCACTACGACGTGATCGACTTCTCCATCCAGCCGTTCCTGGAGGAAGGGACGCCCGATGCGCAGGAGCACCTGAGGTCCTGGTTCCGGCATCTGTCGGCCCACGTGCACGGCCTGGACCTCGTGCGCAGCCGGCCCCTGCCGGAGACGCTGCGCTCCGCGCCGCCGCACACGGTCGCGGTGGTGTTCGGCGTCCCCGGAGTGGACTACACGGTGTACGTCGCCGACGCGCGCGAGTACCGCGGCGTGCGCGATCTGGAAGACCGGACCCCGGCCGAAGGTTCAGGCGAGGCCGGGACGGCCATCGGCGGAGCGCTGCTGCTGGAATTGCCGGACCAGCCGCTCGCCGTGAGCCGGTTCGACCCCACCTCCGGGCGATCCGTCGCGCTGGAACCCCTGCAGGGAGGACCGGCCACCCGCCTCGACCTGGAACCCTTCCGCCACGACGTCGTCATCCGCGTCACCTGCGACAACGCATGAGACAGGTTCTGTTCGTCTCCCTGCGGGACGACGACCGCATCGCCCGGCTGACCCTGGACGAATCGGGCGCGTTGGAGCCGCTGGAGCCGGTCGCGGTGAGCGGCGGGCCGGCGCCGCTGGCCGTCGATCCGCGGCATCGGTTTCTCCACGTCGGGCAGCGCCGCTCCCGCCAGATCTCCAGCTACGCGATCCATCCCGGCGGCGAGCTGCGGCTCCTCGGGACGATCAGCGTCCGCTCCGACCCCAACTTCATGGTCACCGACCGCACGGGGGCGTACCTGCTGTCCTCCTACTACCGTGGCGAGGGCGTGCACGTGCACGCCGTCCGCGACGGCGGCTCCCTCGAACCGGAGGCGGTCGAGTGGCGCGACACGGCGCTGTCCGCCCACTCGTTCCAGACCGATCCCGGCAACCGCTTCGCCTACGCCCTGCACATCGCCGCGGGCGTGGGGCCGAACGCCATCTGGCAGTACCGCTTCGATGCCGAAAGCGGCCGCCTCGCCCCTTTCGACCCGCCGCTGGTGCACGCCCGCAACGATGCCGGCCCGCGCCACTGCTGTTTCCACCCGCGCCTGCCGCTGCTGTACGCCTGCAACGAGCAGGGCTCGAGCGTCACCCGCTACCGCTACGACCCGACCACCGGCGCGCTCAGCGAAGAGGACACCGTGTCGATGGTGCCGGCCGGCTATACGGGAACCACCGGCTGCACGCAGATCCGCATCACGGCCGACGGCCGCCGGCTGTTCGCGCCGCTCGGCGGCCACGACAGCATCGTCAGTTTCGTGGTCGATACCGACGGCGCGCTGCGCGTGAGCGGCCACGCACCGACGGAGTCCGGGCCGCGCGCGTTCGGGCTGGACGCCGGCGAGCGATTCGTGCTGTCCACCGGCACCACCTCCGGCCGCCTGTCCGTGTTCCGGATCGGCGGTCCCGACGGCCGGCTGACCCGCGTCGCGCGGGCCCCGCTCGGCAATACGCCGATGTGGGTCATCGCCGTCCCCGCCGAGCCGTAGCGTCGTGCTCCGGGTGCACCCGCGGCGATCAACGGGTATGCTGCACGGGGCCTCCGCGGTGAGGAGAACGCCATGAAGCTGATTCTGATCGGGTGCGAGTACGCCGGCACCACGACCTTGGCCATCGCCTTTCATGAGCATGCCCGCGCCCACCTGGGCATCGACTTGGGCTCCATCCACGACCACTGGAAGATTCCGTACACGGCCACCCACTACCCCGACGAGATCACCGAGGAGGAGGCCGACCTCTACCTGGCGCTTTCCACGCGACAGAAGGAGGCGTGGCAGCGCCACAACCTCTACTACCACACCGTCGCCGAGCACGGTGCGCCCGAGGATCAGATCATCGTCGGCTTCTACATCGAGGACACCATCTACGCCGATCTCTACTACGGCTACGGCGGCCCCGGAGAGGCCGGTGACCGCGCCGGCAAGCACGCGCCGTCGATCGAGGAGCGCGTCGTCAGGCTGGCGCCGGAGACGGTGCTCGTGCACGTCACGGCAAGCCCCGACGTGATCCGGCGGCGCATGCGCGAGCAACCGCACAGGCGGCCGGTGGTGCCGGACACGGACGTCGAGCTGGTCCTCGACCGCTTCGCCGCCGCCTTCGCGGCATCGCAGATCGCCAACAAGCTGGAGATCGACACCGGCGACGCGACCGTCGAAGAGTCCGTGCACGCCATGGCCGAATCGCTGGAGCCGTTCCTCACCGACCGGGACCGGGCGAAGCGAGCGACCCTCGCCTCCCCATGAGCGCCGTCACGCCGGCCGAGACCCAGCAGGAGCTGGCCAGGCGCTACAAGGTCATCCTGCGCAGGCAGACCATGCGCCGGTTCCTGCGGATGCGCTCGTTCTACGTGCTGCTGTCGCTCTCCCTGGGGCTGCTGATCCTGTTCAAGTACGTCCCGATCTACGGCGCGCTGATCGCCTTCAAGGACTTCAACGTCACCAAGGGCATCCTGGGCAGCCCGTGGAACGACTTCGCCCACTTCAAGCGGCTCACCACCGATCCGTTCTTCTTCCGGGTCGTGTGGAACACCTTCTGGCTGAGCGTGCTGCGCATCATCTTCGCCTTCCCGGCGCCGGTGATCCTGGCGCTGCTGCTCAACGAGGTACGCAACGCGGCCTACAAGCGAACCGTACAGTCGATCAGCTACCTGCCGCACTTCATGTCGTGGGTGGTGCTGTACGGCATCTTCCGGGAGATCCTCTCCTCGCAGCGCGGCATCATCGGCTACCTGTTCACCCTGGTCGGGCTGGAGCCGATCAACTGGCTGACCAACGTGCCCACCTTTCGCGGGTTGCTGGTGGTGACCGGCATCTGGCAGAGCGTCGGCTGGGGGACGATCGTGTTCCTGGCCGCGCTGTCGTCGGTGGATCCCGAGCTGTACGAGAGCGCGGAGATCGACGGCGCCGGCCGCTTCGCCAAGGCGATGCGCATCACCATACCGGCGATGGTGCCGGTGATCGTGATCCTGCTGCTGTTGCAGGTCTCCAAGGTGCTGGACGAGGGGTTCGATCAGATCTTCAACTTCTACAACCCCCTGGTGTACTCGGTCGCCGACGTGATCGACACCTACATCTACCGGTCCGGCATCGTCGAGGGGCAGTACGGGTACACGGCGGCCGTGGGCCTGTTCCGCAACGTCGCCGGGCTGATCATCGTGCTTGCCGTCAACGAGGCGGTCAGACGCCGTAGCGAATTCGGGCTCTGGTAGGACCGGCATGGCGGTCGTCAAAGGCAGGGAATCGATCGGCAGCAAGCTGTTCGACGCCGGCAACTACGCGTTTCTACTTGTCCTGGCGGTCACCTTCCTCTACCCGTTCTGGACGATCATCCTGCAGGCGTTCTCGCCGCCCGACGATCTGTACCGACTGGGCATGCACGTGTGGATCAGCGATTGGCGGCTGGAGCCGTGGTACTACGTCTTCCGGGAAGAGAACGTCGGCCTGGCCTACTTCAACACCATCTTCCGCACCGTGTTCGGCACGCTCACATCGCTGCTGGTGACCTTCACCGGCGCGTACGCGCTGTCCAAGCGCAACCTCCCGTTCCGCGCACCGATCACCGCCGTCTACCTGATGACCCTGTTCTTCTCCGGCGGCCTGATCCCCTTCTACCTCCTGATCCGCGGCCTGGGGCTGATCAACACCCGCCTGGTGTTGATCCTGCCGCTGGCGATCAACGCCTTCTACATCATCATCGCCCGCAATTTCCTGATGACCATCGACCAGGCGATGGAGGACTCGGCGGTGATCGACGGCGCCGGCTACTGGCGGGTGCTGTTCCGGATCATGGTGCCGCTGTCCAAGCCCGTGATCGCCGTGATCGCCCTGTGGAACGCGGTCAGCTACTGGAACGAATGGTTCCACGCGATGATCTTCGCGTCCAAGAAGCACCTGCAGGTGCTGCAGATGATGGTGCGCGAGCTCCTCTTCCGGGCGCGGCTGATCGACCAGGTGGAAAATTTCATGGCGCGCATGATGGAGGACCTGGGCGAGCTGGGGCTGGCGCGCATCCCGCCCGAGTCGATCCAGGCGGCCACGGTGCTGGTCACCATCGGCCCGATCATCCTGCTCTACCCCTTCGTGCAGAAGTACTTCGTGAAGGGGGTCATGCTGGGATCGCTCAAGGGGTAGCGCTCCCATTGGCAAGGGGCGCCCGGAGGCGCCCCTTGCATCAGACCGGTTCGAAGAGTCCGGTTACGGAGGCGTGACGCGTCCGGCGCGGATGTCCGCGACGGTCGGCGCCATCTCCAGCTCGTCCAGCAGCTCGCGGCCGCCGGCGTTCATCCAGCTCTCGACGTAGCCTGGCCACTCGGCTTCGATATCCAGGTCGGTCGTGATCGCCCGCCAGAAGAAGTCGTCGCGAATGGTTCTCAGCGCGGAGCGGCTCTGCGCCCACAGCTCGTTGTAACGCGTCTGGTTGAACAGGTCCTCGCGATAGGCGCGCTCGGAGGTATTGTACCTGCCGCCGGCCTTGCCGAACCAGTTGTTGTCCCGGTTCGACCATTCGTCGCGGTTGTACTGCAGGATGCCTTCATGCGGCGAGTAGGCGTTATAGTACAGGATGCCCTGCGTGCTGGAGTAGATGCCGCCGCCCTGGCGCTTCTCGTCGCTCGGAATCTGCCGGGAGGCGAACGGCTCGCCCTCCCAGGTGAAGTGCATGCCGGGGATGCCGTAGTAGGCGATCACCATGCCTTCCGGATCGTAGTTGGTGTAATCGTAGATCTGCAGGATCAGCGCCAGCTTCTCGTCGGACACGTCGTGGCGCACCACGAACGCACCGCTGGCAGCGGCGATCGGCATCGCCTTGTTCTCCATGCGGCAGCGGCTGTCGCCGAACGGCGAGATCGGCATCAGCGTGGTCAGCCACTTGGCGTTCGGATCGGGCCCCTGCTCGACGTTCTGGTTGCACAGGTCCGGCGGATTGCCCAGCTCCGCGTTGCGCCCGCACGCCCTGGTGCGCATGAAGGAGCCGACCTGGCCCTGCACGATCTTGTTGGTGAGCAGGGTATTGTCGACCGCCGGCAGCTCGGAGTCCATCAGCCCTTCCTGCCACCACTGCTGCAGCTTCTCCAGCGCCGCCTTGCTGCGCGAGTAAGTGGCGTCCTTGACGGTACTGCCGTCCTCCTCAAGGTAATTGTCCACCTCGTTGACGCCGTAGCTGTAGAAGACCAGGCCGGCGCCGCTCCAGTGGATGAGCGACTGGCCGCGCCAGCCGAAGGCGATCGTGTCTTCCTGGCCGTTTCCGTCGAAGTCGCCGCCTGCGTAGGAGCGCAGGATCGTCTCGAGCTGATCCCAGTCGTACTGGTCCAGCCACCGCATGTAGGTGCCGGGCGCCGCCGTGGGTGCCAGGTCCTCCAGCGCGTCGGCGTTCAGCTCGGCCGGTGTGAGGCCGAGACCCGCCTTCTCCAGCCAGTCCAGCCGCATCTGCGGCAGGTAGCCGCACCCGTCCTGGTAGTCCTCACGACGGGGGATGCCGTAGTACTCGTCGCTCGACCCGGGAACCAAGCCGTAGAACCACGCGCCGGGGCCCAGTTCGTTCATGGACTGCACGTAGTTGGGCATGTGCTCCTCGATCATCGACCGGGGAATGGTACGGAACGCCCCCTTGAGATACCACTCCAGACGGTTGAAGCCCCACGTGTACATGGCGTCGGGATGCTCGTCGGAAGCCACCCGCAACGCGTTCTGCTCCACTTCGCTGTAGTCCGCCCACGTGTTGATGAACTGGACCGGGAACATCTCCTCCAGGTGCTGCTGGATCGGGTTGTCGTCGACGATGTCGGTGCTGTACAGCCCCAGCCAGCTTATCTCCATCGGACCGGCGGCCCCTTCTTCCTGTCCCTCCGCCAGCGCCCCCGCGGCGCCGAGCAGAAGGAAGGGAAGCACGAGGCCGATCGTCAGTGTCTTTCTCATGAGACACCCCCTTCGTAGGATTGTTAACCTGAGAGCCTATACCAACCTCGCTTGGTGAACCATTGCCATGCGCATCATGATGGACGACAGCGGCACGAGAAGCAGGAGCGCTCCCGCGAACGCTCCGCCAGCGGATCCGCGGCGATGGGACCGCTATCGCGGCATCCTGGCGGCGAGCGGCGCGGGGCAGGAGGATCTGGACCGGTTCGACCGGGTCAGCCGGCGGCGGTTCCTGACCACGGTCGGCAAGGGGGCGGCGCTCGCCGTGGGCATCTTCGGCGCAGGCCCCATCGCCGCCGAGCGCGGCCTGTTCGGTCGCGGGCTCCTGCCGAGCGGGTGGGAGAACATCCCGGATGACGGGCTCCCCAAGCCGGACATGGT
This sequence comes from Spirochaetia bacterium, assembly GCA_963662775.1. Taxonomy (GTDB): domain Bacteria; phylum Spirochaetota; class Spirochaetia; order SZUA-6; family Bin103; genus CATQHW01. The sequence continues at coordinate 4,190,079 of OY759747.1, read as the reverse complement.
CATCCACTCCGAGCATCCCTTCAACGGCGAGCTGCCCGTGCACCTGCTCGACGACGCGGTGACGCCGACGGCCCGCCACTTCGTGCGCAACAACGGAGCGATCCCGGAGAGCGCGCGGAGCAGGGACCTGCGCGGGTGGGCGCTGCGCGTGGACGGCGAGGTCCACCGCGAGCTCTCGCTGACGTTCGAGGACCTGTACTGCCTGCCGCAGGTCAGCATGCAGATGGTCCTGGAATGCGCCGGCAACGGCCGCAGCTTGTTCGAGCCGCAGGTCGGCGGCACCCAGTGGATCCGCGGCGCGGTCGGCTGCGCCGAGTGGACGGGGGTGCGCCTGCGCGACGTCCTGGAGACGGCCGGCGTCAAGGACGGCGCCGTGTACGCGGCCTTCTATGGCGAGGACGCGCCTCCCGACGGCGAGGAGCCCTTCTCACGTGGCATCCCGATCGCCAAGGCGATGGATGAGCACACCCTGATCGCACTCGCGATCAACGGCATCCCGCTGCCGGCCGCGCACGGATTCCCGGCGCGGCTCCTGGTCCCCGGCTGGATCGGCAGCGCCATGCAGAAGTGGCTCAACCGGATCCGTGTCCTGAACCGCGTGCACGACTCGGCGAAGATGAGCGGCTACTCCTACCGGGTGCCGGCATATCCGGCGACGCCGGGGGTCGAGCCGCCGGAAGAGGACATGCGGATCGCCACCTCCTGGATCGTCAAGTCGCTGATCACCCGGCCGCGCGCGCATCTCCAGGTGCGCGCCGGGGACGCCGTGCGGTCCGGCGGCCACGCCTGGGCCGGCGAGAACCGGGTGGAGCGCGTCCTGGTCTCGACCGACTTCGGCATCTCCTGGCAGGATGCGTCCCTGAGCGGTCCCACCAACCGGTACGCCTGGTACCACTGGCAGGCCGAACTGGCCTTCAGGAACCGCGGCTACTACGAGATCTGGGCGCGGGCGTTCGACGACACCGGCAGCGCACAACCGTTCCGGCAGCCGTGGAACCCCAAGGGCTACCTCGGCAACGTCATCCACCGGGTTCCTGTTCTGGTGTCCGCATGAGCTATCATCGGCGACAAGCATTGACATGAACGAATCCCCTCTCGCTCCGGTGATCGCCGGAGCCGCCGGGCCCGACCTCGGCAACCGCCTGATGTACGAATACGTCGCCCGCCACGGGCCGCGGCTCGCGCTGCCGGACACGGCGGCGGAGTGGCAGACCCGTTCCGCCGAGCTGCGCTCCCGCTACCTGGAGCTCTACCTGCACGGCCATCCGCCGGATCTGCTGCAGGAGCCGCCGCGCGTGGTCTGGGGCGACACGCTCGATCCCTCCCCCGAGTACCGCATCCGCAAGCTGCGCTTCGAGGGCTACCCCGGCGTCTGGGTCCCGGCGCTCCTCTACGAGCCGGCCAAACCTCTGGGCGGCGAGCGCTCGACCCCGGCCGTGCTGGACGTGAACGGCCATGAGCCGCGCGGCATCGCCGTCGAGCACAAGCAGGCGCGCTGCAGCAACCTGGCCCGGCGGGGGATCCCGGCGCTGAGCCTGGAGCTGCTCGGCCGCGGCGAGATGACCAACCTGTCCCCGCACAACCACCAGCAGCTCCTGGACCTGCTGGGCCAGGCCGGCGCCGGGGTGTTCTACCTCACCATGAAGCGCGCTCTGGACATCCTCATCGATCACGAGCTGACCGACCCCGCGCGGGTGGCCATGACCGGGCTGTCCGGCGGCGGCTGGCAGACGATCGTGCTGTCCGCGCTGGACGAGCGCGTGGCGGTGAGCGTGCCGGTCGCCGGGCACATGCCGGCGGCCGACCGGCGCGACCTGGCCGACGTCGGCGACGCCGAGCAGTTGCCGGCCGGCCTGTGCGCGATCGGCGACTACGACGTGCTGTCGGCGCTGGTGGCGCCGCGCCCGGTGCTGTTCATCTTCAACCGCTACGACGACTGCTGCTTCCAGCCGCACAAGGCGGCCTCCGGCACCTACGAGGCGGCGCGCGGCGCCTACGAGCTGCTGGGCGTGGCCGACCGCTGCGCCCTGCACGTCGGCACCGATGCCGGCCACAACTACGACGAAGGGAACCGCCTCGCGTTCTACGCGTGGGTGAACCGCCACTTCGGCCTGGACACGCCCGGCGGCGAGCTGCCCTACCGGGACGAGCTCTACCACGAGCGCGACCTGTGGGTCGGCCTGCCCGAGCGGCGCGCGACCTTCGCGACGCTGGCCACCGACCGCCTGCAGGAGCTCCGGCGGCGCGAGGCGGACCAGCCCCGCGAGCCGGCGCGCGCCGACCTCGACCGGGTGATCGGCTACCGCGACAGCTCCGTGACGGCCGCGACCACGCAGGCGAGCTGGGTCTGGGTGCGGGACGAGCTTGGCGTCCGCGTGGAGGAGATCACGCTGCAGGTGGACGGCTACTGGCCGCTGCCCGCCCGCCTGGCCGTCCCGGACGAAGCCGCCGGCTCCATCGTCAGCATCGGCGCCCCCCTGTCCGGCGCGGCCGGCGACCCGGAGTCGTGCGCCCGCGAAGCGGGACGGGCGTTCCTGCACGTCGACCTGATCGGCGCCGGCCTGCTGTCCGCCTCCCCCGCTTACGCGCTGCTGCTGCGCGCGCTCGGCCGGCCGGTCCTGGGGCTGCAGGTGGGACAGCTCGCCGCCGCGGCTGCCTGGGCCGCCGACCGATTCGGCAGCCCGGTCCAGGTGCAGGCCACGGGCCGGGTCGCCTCCATGGTGGCGCTGCTGGCCGCCGCGCGCGATCCCGGCGCCTACGCCTGCGTCACCACCGACGGACTGCCCTACTCCCTGGACGACCTGGTCGAGTCGCACGTGGACCCGAACGGCCAGGAATATCCGCTGTACTGTTTCGGCATGCGCCAGATCCTGGACATTCCCGACCTGATCGAGCTGGCGGGCGGCCTGCCGATCACCGACCGCCGCCACGGGCCCCTCACGGCGGGCGCGCGATGACCCGCTACCTGGTCACCGGCGCCGCCGGCAACCTGGCGCGGTTGCTGGTGGAGCGCCTGCACGCGGCCGGCGCGGAGGTCACCGGCATCGACCGCGAACCGCCGGTCGTCCCCGGCGTCCGCTTCGAGCAGGCCGACATCACCGACAGCGCCCGCATGGCGAAGCTCCTCGATGAGGTACGGCCCGAGTGCATCCTGCACATGGCGTCGCTCTTGACCCTCTCCTCGGAGGCCGACCCCGCCACCGCCTGGCGCGTGAACGCCAGCGCGTCGATCGATCTGCTGCGCGGCGCCGCCGAGCGCGGCGTGAGCCGCTTCTTCTTTCCCAGCACCCTCGCCACGTACGCGGGAGAGCTCCCCGATCCGCTGCCGGAGGACCATCCGCAGTGGCCGGTCACCATCTACGGGGTCACCAAGGTCGCGGTCGAGCGCATGGGCGTCTACCTGTGGCAGACGGCCGGCCTGGACTTCCGCGCCGTGCGGCTGCCCGTGGTCGTGTCGCCCTACGCGCCGCCGGGAGCGGTGAGCGCCTATCCCTCGCACGCCTTCCTGGCCGCCCGCCGCGGCGAGCCCTTCGCGTACCCCGCTCCCGCGGACCTGCGCGTCACGACCACCTACGTGCGGGACGTGATCGACGGGATCCTGCGGCTGGTGGATGCGGACGGGTCTCGCCTGTCCCGGCGCGTCTACAACCTGCATGCCTTCTCACCCTCGACGCAGGACTTCGCCGACGCGGTGAGCCGCCGCGTAAACGGGTTCCGCTACCGCTTCGAGCCGCACCGCGACGTGATCGCCATGCTCTCCACCATGCCGTCGGTGCTGGACGACGCCAGCGCGCGGCGCGACTGGGGCTGGAACCCCCGCTACGACCTGGACGCCTGCGCCGACGACCTGGCGCGGCTCATGGATGGCTGACCGCGACGCCGTCCCGGCACGTGCGGTATCGTGATCCCATGAGCAGCGTTGCGACGACGGTCCTGCCGGCGAAGATTGGGCCGGCGAAGCCCCGGTGCGCACGTACGCTCGACGCCGGGCAGGTCGACTTCTTCTGGGAGCACGGCTTCCTGCGCATCGAGCAGGTGTACGCGCAGGCGGAGATGGACGAGCTCGACGCCGAGATGGAACGGCTGATGGTCGAGTGGGCGCGGCTCTCCCCCGGCTGGAGCGGCGACTGGCGCAAGGCATACATGGACGCGGAGACCGAGAAGAAGGCCAACCTGCGAGCGATGCACGACCTGTGGCTGTACTCGGCCGCCTTCGCGCGGGCGGTCACCAACCCGCGGCTCGTGGGAGCGGTGGCCGACCTGATCGGGCCGAACGTGGAACTGCACCACTCGACCATGCACGTCAAGCCCCCGTCCACCGGGCAGCCCTTCCCGCTGCACCAGGACAACGCCTTTTACGTGCATGGGAACGAGCGCTACGTCGACGCGCTGATCCATCTGGACGATACATGCCACGAGAACGGCGAGATCAGGTTCCTGGACGGGTCGCATCGTCTCGGTCCCCTGGATCACATCCGTCGCACCGCGAGCGGAGAGCGATGCACGCCGCACCTTCCCACGGACCGGTGGCGGCTGGCCGATACCGTGGCCGTGCCGGCGGCGCGCGGCGACGTGGTCCTGTTCGACCTGTTCACCATTCACGGCTCCTACCTGAACCAGACCGACCGCGCGCGCCGCATGGTCCGCGTCGGCTACCGCGACCCCGACAACCGCCAGGTGCAGGGGCAGAGCGCGCTGCGTCCCGGTTGGATCGTCGCCGGCAAGCGGTCGCGGGCGCCGGGGGACGAGCTGTTCGACAACCAGAGCATTCCCGCCGACCGCGACCGGTAACGTCCCACAAGAGGCAGCAAAGCGTGCGTTCGATGGTACGCGTCGAAGGGCTGATCAAGAGGTACGGGCCGGTCCAGGCCCTGCGCGGCGTCTCCTTCACGGTCGACCGCGGCGAGGTGGTGGGGCTGCTCGGCCCCAACGGCGCCGGCAAGACGACCACGATGCGCATCCTCACCGGCTACCTGCCGGCCACCGCCGGCCGGGCGCTGGTGGACGAAGTCGACGTCGCGGCCGATCCGCTGGCAGTCAAGCGGATGGTCGGCTACCTGCCGGAGTTCGCGCCGCTCTACGCGGAGATGCTCGTGCACGACTACCTGCACTACGCGGGCTCGGTGCGCGGCATGCGCAAGGCCGACCGGCAGCGCCGCATCCGCGAGCTGGTGCCGCTGTGCGGACTCACCGAGGTCATCCACCGCCCGTTCCGGGAGCTGTCGCGCGGCTACAAGCAGCGCGTCGGGCTGGCGCACGCGATGATCGGCGACCCGGACCTGCTGGTGCTGGACGAGCCGACCGCCGGCCTTGACCCCAACCAGATCGCGGAGATCCGCTCGATCATCCGCGCGGCCGGGGAGCGCAAGGCGATCATCTTCTCCACCCACATCCTGAGCGAGGCGGAGAGCACCTGCGACCGCGTCGTCATCATCGACCGCGGCACGGTGGTCGCCGACGGCACCGCCGCCGAGCTGACCGGCGGCCGCTCGCTGGAGGAGCGCTTCCGGGAGCTGACCACGGCCGACAGCGAACCGGAAGACGGCGACCCGGCGCCCGCGCAGGGCACGGCTGCCCGTCGGAGAGCCCGGAGGAAGCTCCGTTCATGAGCCGCGCGTCCCTGTCCATCATCGCCCGCGAATTGCGCGCCGCGTTCCTGGCGCCGATCGGCTACATCGTCGCGATCGTCTTCCTGGTGATGACCGGCTGGCTGTTCATGCAGCCGTTCTTCCTGGGCGGGCGCGCCGACCTGCGCCAGTTCTTCGAGCTGCTGCCGCTCACCCTCGCGCTGACGGTGCCGGCGGTGACCATGCGCGCGTTCGCGGAGGAGTTCTCGACCGGCTCCTACGAGGTGCTTGCCACCCTGCCGGTGACCCGTCTGGACGTTCTGATCGGCAAGTTCACCGGCGCCGTCGGCTTCGTCGTGCTGGTGCTGGCGCCGACCGTCCTGTACCCGATCGTGATCTCGCGGCTCGGGGACCTGGACTGGGGGCCGGTGGTCGCCGGCTACATCGGCGCCGTGCTGCTCATCGCGCTGTACTGCTCGGTGGGCATCCTCGCCTCCGCCCTGACCCGCAACCAGATCGTCGCGTTCGTGATCGGCCTGGCGATCTCGGTGAGCCTGGCACTGATCGACGACCTGCTGATCTACGTACCGGGCAGGATCACCCAGGTGGTGCAGCACGTGGGAGCGGACTACCACTTCCGCAACATCGCGCGCGGCGTGATCGACTCCCGCGACCTGGTCTACTTCCTGTCCGGCATCGCCGTCTTCCTGACCGGCACCGGCTTCGCGCTGAGGCGTCGCCCATGAGGAACGGTCCCGACGCGCGCTCCCCGTGGCGGCTCGCCGACCGCCTGGTCCCGCCGCTGCTCTGGCTGGGGGCGGTGGTGCTTCTGAACGTCGCCTCCACCACCCTGTTCTTCCAGGCCGACCTCACCGAGGGAAGGGTGCACTCGCTCGCGCCGCAGAGCATCGAGGCGGTCAGCCGCCTGCGCGAGCCGCTGACGATCCGGGCCTTCTTCTCGACCGACCTGCAGGCGCCGTTCAACAACATCGAGCGCGCCGTGCGGGACCTGTTCGACTCTACGCCCAGCACGGCGGCGAGTTCTTCAACACCACCTTCCACACCATCGGCGACGGCCCGGACGCTCAGGACACCGAGTTGCTGGCGCGCGACTACCTGATCTACCCGATCCAGGTCGAGCAGGTGGACCGCACCGAGGTCGTCGTGCGCTCCGTGTACTCCGGCCTGGCGATCGTGCACGGCGACCTGGTGGAGACGATCGGTGCGCTGACCAGCACGGACGGACTGGAGATGCGGATCACGGAGGCGATCGGCCGCCTCACCGAGCGGGTCAGCGTGCTGCTGGCGCTCGAGGAGGACATCGCCGTGCGGCTCTACTTCTCGGGCGAGCTGGCGGCGCTCAACCCCGGACTGCAGGCGCTGCCGGCGGCGGTGGGCGAGATCGTCCAGGAGCTGAACGGCGCCTACTTCGGCCGGCTGGCGTTCACGGCCGTCGACCCGTCGGTGTCCGGGCTCGACCCGATGGACGCCATGCGCCTGCAGCTCACGCCGCTGGGCTTCCGCACCGCCGACGGCGAGGAGCGCTTCGCCTACGCCGGCATCGTGCTGTACTCGGAGGGGAAGACGCTGACGCTCAACCTGATCGAAACCACGCCGCAGGGCGCGCGCGTGGCCGATCCCGAGACGATCCGGCGTTCGGTCGACAGCACGCTCAAGGGACTGCTGGGCAGCCAGCCGGAGATCGGCTACCTGGCCGACTTCGGGACCCCGCCCTACCGCGGCAACCTCACCGAGGGGCGGCAGCCGGTGATGACCGACCTGGCCGACCTGTTCGCGCTGCTGTCGGGCGACTACCAGTACCGCGGCCTGCTGCTTGCGGACCGCGAGATCCCGCCCGACCTGCGCACGCTGCTGATCGTCTCGCCGCAGGAGCCGCTCAGCGAGTGGGCGCTCTTCCAGATCGACCAGCACCTGATGCGCGGCGGCGCGCTGCTGGCGTTCCTGGACACGCACTCGATCTTCACCACCCAGACGTTCGGCGGCGGCAGCTCGCTGCAGATTCCGCGGCAGACCGGGCTGGAGGATCTGCTCGCCCACTACGGGGTGCGGGTGCGGCCCACCTACGTGCTCGACGACGAGCAGGCGTTCGTGCAGGTGCAGCCGAACGAGCGCGGCGGCGTGACCGAGAGCCGCATCGCCTTCGTGCCGATCGTGCGCCGCTCGGAGATGGACACCTCGTGGCCGCCGCTGGAGCGGCTGGACGACATCCTGGTGATGAACGCCTCGCCGCTGGAGCTCACCGGCGCGCAGCCGGACGCGCGGTTCGTGGAGGCCCTGCGCAGCTCGGCCACCGCCTGGGAGGTGCCCGGCGGCACCGACCTGATCGACCCCCGCGCCACCACGCCTGCGCCGGCCGAGGAGCGCGGCGCAAGCCTGCTGGCGGCCTACGGCGAGGGGCGCTTCACCAGCTACTTCGCGGATCGCACCCCACCGGTGCGGCCGGTCGACGAGGATGAAGAGGCCGACGAGGAAGGAGGGACGCTGCTGTCGGGCGACGCGGTGCAGGCCGCGCCGCAGGTGGTGCCGGAGAGCGCGCCCGGCGCCCGGCTGTTCGTGATCGGCACCTCCACCATCCTGGGCAACGGCTTCATCGAGGGCGGGCAGCAGAACCCGAACACGATGCTGATATACAACCTGGTCGACTACCTCTCGGGCCAGGAGGATCGGGCCGCGCTGCGCGGCCGCGGCGGCCTGGTGCGGCGCCTCGGCACCTTCTCCACGGATATCCAGAGCGCCGTGAAGACCTTCCTGATCGCCGGGCCGCCGGCCCTGGTGGCGCTGGCCGGCGCGGCGCTTTGGCTATGGTTGCGCCTGCGCCAGCGCGGTATCCAGACGCGCTTCGGCCCGGCGGCCGCAGGCGCCCGGGAAGGCGGGAGCTCGCCGTGAGCCTGGCCGTTCGAGCCCTGCTCCGTTACGCGCTGCCGCTGGCGATCATCGCCGCCCTGTCGGTGTACCTGGTCGTGCGGCGCGACGACCGGCTGCACTACGAGCTGCCGGTGCTGCCGCCGATGGCGGAGTCCGCCGTCGACCGGGTCGAGGTGGAGCGCGGCGAGGCGCGGATGGTGCTGCGGCGCACCGACGGCGGCTGGCTGATCGACGGCCCCGGCTATCCCGCGGAGCCCAGGATCGTCGACGGCATGGTGCGCGCGGCGGCCACCCTGACCCTGAGCGACCTGATCGCCGAGGAGCCGACCTACGGGCGCTACGGCCTGGACCGGGCGGAGGCCATCACCGCCACCTTCCTGGAGGGCGCCGACCGCTTGCGCGTGCTCAGGATCGGCAAGCGGGCGCCGACCTACAGCCACACCTACGTGCTGATCGACGACGACCCGCGCGTGTACCAGGCCACCGGCGACCTGACCCGCGCCTTCTCGACCCAGGAGCAGGTGCTGCGGGACAAGTCGATCCTGAGCTTCGAGACGGCCGACATCTCCGTGATCTCGGTACGCACCGCGGCCGGGACCCTGGAACTGCGACGCGGCGTGCCGCCGACGCAGGAGGCGGCGCCGACCTGGAGCGCAGCCGGCGGCGGTGAGCGCGATCCGGAGACGGTCAGGCGGGCGCTGGACCGCCTGGCGGGCATGGTGGCCACTCGCTTCATCGAAGCCGTCCCGGAGGCCGCGCCGCTGGTGGAGCTGGAGTTTCGCGGTGCCGAGACCTCGCACCGGCTGACGATCTATCCGAAGGCCGACAGCGCGCACGTGGCCACGTCGTCCGACGCCGACGGCCCGTTCGTGCTGCTGCCGGTGCTGCTGAACGACGTGTTCGCCGCGTTCGACGTGGAATCGGAGTGAGCGGAGCGAACCTCACTCGAAGAGTGAGCGAGGCGGCTCGGCACGCCGAGCGCATGCGCGAGCTGCAGGCCGAGCAACGGGCCAGGGTCGCCCGCGCCACGAATCCGGACCGCGGACTGGTGCTGGTGCACACCGGCAACGGCAAGGGCAAGTCGAGCGCCGCCTTCGGCGTCGTGGCGCGCGCCCTCGGCTGGGGCAAGCGGGTGGGCGTCGTCCAGTTCATCAAGGGCACCTGGAAGACCGGCGAACACCAGTTCTTCAGCCGCTTCCCGGACCTGCTGGAGTGGCGCACCACCGGCTCCGGGTTCACCTGGGACACCCAGGACCGGGAGGCTGACGTCGCCACCGCGCGCTCGGGACTCGCCATCGCGCGGGAGATGATCACCGGCGGCGACCTCGACCTGGTCGTCCTCGACGAGGTCAACGTGGTGATGAGCCACGACTACCTGCCGGCGGAAGAGGTTCTGCAGTGCCTGGACGCGCGCTCATCCCGGACGCACGTGATCCTGACCGGCCGCGGCGCTCCTGCGGCGCTGATCGCCTACGCCGACCTGGTGAGCGAGATGGTCGAGGTCAAGCACCCGTTCCACGCCGGCATCAAGGCTCAGCGCGGCATCGACTTCTGAGCAGGCGCCCGATCGCCTGCCTGATCATCGGCTCGGCGCGCCGGTCGACCCGGGACCGAGCGTGCGGCTCCACCTCGTAGCCGCCCTGCTCATACGCGTCGGGCGGCGGCAGGTAGCCGAGGTCGCCGTTCGCCAGTCCGGCGATGATCGTCCGGTCCCGCGGGTGGTCCGTCCTGATGTCGAGCGCGGTCCGCGCGAACAGCTCGCCGGGAACGCCGATCACGGTCAGGTCTCCGATCCGGATCGCCTGTACCTCGGCGGCTTCGTGCCCGGTGTGCGAGGACTCGGGGCGGTGTTCCGCCCGCACCGGCAGGCGCAGACACTCCGACCGGATTTCGAGCCGGCCACCATCCTCCACTGCCGCACGCTCGGCGGCGGCGGCGATCTGAGCCGCGAGCAGCCGACCGATCCTCTGAAAGAGATGCCCTCCGCGCGCCCGCGACCGGTTGAGATGAGGCAGGAAGTCGAAGTCCACGTCGCCGCCCGCGCCGAAGGCGATCAGGGCCGTGCATCCGGGATGCATCCGCTCCAGGGTGAGCATGGCGAAACCGAAGAAGTCCGCGGAGATCCCGGCCGGCGGATGGGAACCGCGAGTATCGTTGTGGCAGCCGACAGCGGTCAGCAGGGCGATGGGCTCGCCGCCGAGACCCTCGATGCGAAGAACGGTCAGGTCGCGATCAACCGGTCCGTCTTCGAACTCGACACCGCGTAGCGGCAGCCACGACGACGGCACCGAACGGCGCAGAGTGAGCACGGTCCCATCCCCGCACAGCAACCGCCGGTTTCGCGCGATCCCGTCGAGCGTCGCGGAGGCGGCGCCCGTGCGAGCCTCCCGCATGCAGCCGCGGGCCGCATCGACGGCTTCCACGATCCGCTCGACGACGTGGGAGCGGAGCCGCTCGGCCGCATCGGAGGTCGCGTCCGTGTCGGGGCCGGCGTGGTTGTCCGTGCACGCGATCATCACCCCGCCGGAAGGAATGCCGGTCCGCTCCTCGACGAGCCGGCGGGCCTCGCGGACCGACTCCCGGTCCAGTCGGCGCAGATCGCAGACGACGTTGGCGGCCGTGCGTTCCTCGAACCGGAGAGCGAGGGCGCGAACATGCAGCGGTTCCAGCACGTCCGCGGTCCCGGCCACTTCGGACGCGAGCGCGATCGGGAGCCGCGCCGCGCCCGCCCACAGGCGTCGCCGCCGGGCGGGGATGCCTCGATACCAGCGGACATAGTCGCTGCGCTCTCCGTCCGCGAAGAACCGCGCGGGGTCCCGGTGCAGGGCCGCGATGCTGCGATCCACCATGGGCCGCGAGTTCACGGCGGTCACCGTCGCCGAACCCAGCGCGCAGGTGCGCACGAGGCCGGCCGCTTCCAGCTCCCGGCCCATCGGCGTGCGGTCGAAGTACGGGTACGGCGGCGCCGAGGCGAACTCGCTCCAGTACGGCTCGATGAAGCGCGATTGGATGTAGTGGAACATCGTGTTGACCTCCCAGTCGACGCCCAGCAGCACGCAGACCGCGTCCAGGTCGTAGAAACGCTGCCAGGGGCTCTCGTGGCCGAAGGCAAGCTCGCCCCACGGACTCGGGCGCCCCTCGCCGCCGCCGTGCCCGGCCGTGATCTCGTCCGCGTGCCGTCCGATCGCGGCGACGCTGTGGGTGGGATTGTCGCTGCGGCGCGCCTCGGGACGAAGCCTGAGCGTCTCGGTGATGCGCCCTACCTCCGACGGTGAGCCGGCCACGTCGAACGGCGGCCGGGGGCCCTGTCCGGCGTAGACGATGGTCGGCACGCAGAGGGTCCCCTCCGGCCCGACTGCCTCCAGAAACGCGTCGATGACCGTGTCGGCCCCGCCATGCACGTACCCCATGCTGCTGAGCGAGCTGTGCACGTAGACCACCGCGCCGCGGCGCACCTGCACCTGCCGCAGCGCGCCGGCGATCTCCTGGAACGTGACCACCGGCCCGTCAGGAATCCTGCCGCTCACCACATGCCTGCACGCCTGTGAGCTTGATGGCTACTCCTCGGATGATCCAGGGGCCACGGAGATGACCCATGGTCCGTCGAGTGACCGGCCTCCACACGAGCTTCTCGGCTTCGCATCCCTGGTCTTCGACGGCATGACGGTCGAGACGGAGGATCGGAGGCGGGACTATGGGGAGAAGCGCATCGTTGCGATCGGCGTGGCCGACGGCGTGTACCTCACCGTCGTCTACTCGGACCGCACCGAGGACGGCCGCGTGACACGGCGTATCGTGTCAGCACGGAGGAGCAATCGACGTGAACGTCAAGTCCACCGGAACGGAGCAGCAGAGTTTCCCGGACCAGCCTAGCCGCGGGCGGGCTGACCTCGCCCGGCTCCGCAATGCGTCCGAGCAAGAGATCGAGCGCACTTCACCGCCGGAGTTGAGCGATCTGCCGGCGAACTTCTGGGATGATGCGGTCGTGGTGCCCGCGCCGAAGCGAGCGATCTCCTTGCGGGTCGATCAGGATGTACTCGAATGGTTCCGAAGCGGCGGCCCGCGGTATCAAACCCGAATGAACGCGGTTCTGCGCGCGTATGTCTCCAGGATGCGGGGAGATCAAGCTCGCCGTCGAAAGGCTCGCCCGCAAGAAGCCGGCTGACTGCGACCTACTCGCCGGCCGCGAACGCCTCTTCCTCGGCCTTGATGGTCTTGGCGGCGTTGGTCCCGGCCTCGTCTTCCTGGCGGAGCTCCTCGACGCTGCGTACCGGCAGCCGCGCCGCTCCCTCCCAATCGCGGGTCGGCAGGCGCGGACCCGAGCGAACCCGTTCACGGACCGCGTCAATCGCCGTGCCGTACTGGGGCAACCACTCGGCCTGCGCGATCAGCAAGTCGTCGACCATCTGCGCGATCTCCGGCGGCGTGCACACGGCGCCCACCAGCGGGTCCATCATCATGGCCTGCACCAGCAGCCCGTCGTCGCCGCGCATCGCAGCCTCGACCGCGAGCCGCTGCACGGAGATGCTGGCGTTGCAGACCGCGGCGCAGCCGAGCGGAAGGTCGCCCACCCGCGGAATGTGCAGCCCGGTGCGGTCGACGTAGCCCGGCACCTCGACGCAGGCGTCATCCGGCAGGTTGGTGATGCAGCCGCGGTTCTCGACGTTGAAGTGGCCGCGGTAGACGCGTCCGGTCTCCAGCCCCTCAAGGATGTAGGAGCCGTGCTCGGTGGAGCGGTTCTCCGGCGTGTACCGCTCCGGTGGGTCGGCCATCCAGCGCGGGAAGTCCTCCTCGAACCAGTCGCGCCGCTCGCTTGACACGCGCAGGTAGCCGCCGGTCTCGCCGAGGATCCAGGAGCTCATGTCGATCCATTCGCGGATCTCGTCCTGGCGCTTGCGGAACCAGGGCACGTACTCGCTCAGGTGGCCGTTGGACTCGGTGGAGTAGCAGCCGAAACGGCGCAGCATCTCGATCCGCACCTTCTCCGTCTCCCGGTAGACGGGGTGGCGCTCGTACGCCGCAAGCAGCTCGCCCGAAACGTCGCGGCCGCGATGCAGGAGCTGGATGTACCAGGTCTGGTGGTTGATGCCGGCCGCGCGGTAGTCCAGCTCCCCGGCGGGGATGCCCAGCGCGTCGGCGATCTGGGTGTGGCCGCCCTGCACGCCGTGGCACAGGCCGACGGTCCTCACGCCGCCGTAGCGGTTGGCCGCCCAGGTGAGCATGGCCATCGGGTTCGAGTAGTTGAAGAACCGGCAGCCCGGCTCGGCCGCCTCGCGGATGTCCTTGCAGAGCGCCAGGATCACGGGGATGCCGCGCTGGCCGTACATGATGCCGCCGGCGCACAGGGTGTCGCCGACGCACTGGTCGATGCCGTAGCGCAGCGGCACCTCGATGTCGGTGGCGAACGCGGGCAGTCCGCCGATGCGCGCGGTGCAGAACACGTAGCGCGCCCCGCTCACCGCCTCCCGCTGGTCCAGGGTGCCGGTGAGCCGCACCCTGTCCAAGCCATTGGCCTCGAGGTCGCGCCGCACCAGGCGCTCGACCATGGACAGGTTCTGCTCGCTGATGTCCATGAAGGCGAGCTCGATGCCGGCGAACTCGGGAACGGCGAGGATGTCCCCCACCAGCTTGCGGGTGAACCCGATGCTGCCGGCGCCGATGAAGGCGACCTTGAAGGATGTGGAGTCGGAGGGGCACTGGTCACTCGACATGCCGGTATCCTGTGCCGGACCGCTCCGGGCGTAAAGGCACGCCGCGAGAGCCTCTCGCCTGGATGTGGATCATGATCCTGATTTCCAATCGAAATATGGACCATGATCCACATTTCGAATAGCATCGCGCCATGTTCCCCAGGCTTCTGGATGCCAGCCGGCGCAACTCGTTCTTCCTGTTCGGTGCACGCGGCACGGGCAAGACCACCTGGATCCAGGATGCGTTCGACCCGGACGCGTCAACATACGTCGACCTGTTGGACCCCGAGATGGAGGACCGGTACCGGAGACGCCCGGGCCTGTTGGAGAGCGAGGTCAGAGCGCTCCCCGCATCGGTGGAGTGGATCCTCATCGACGAGGTGCAGCGGGTGCCGCGGCTCCTGGACGTGGCCCACCGGCTGATCGAGAGCACCGGCAGGCGGTTCGTGCTCACCGGATCCAGCGGGAGGAAGCTCCGGCGCGGGGCGTCGAACCTCCTGGCCGGGCGGGCGTTCGTGTACAACCTCTACCCGCTCACCGTGCCCGAGTTGCAGGAGGCATTCGCCCTCGACGACGCCCTGCGTTGGGGGACGTTGCCAAAGATCTACTCATTGGAGAGCGCGGAAGACAAACGAGCGTACCTCCGGGCATACGCCCTGACCTACCTGAAAGAGGAGATCGTCGCCGAGCAGATCATCCGCAGGCTCGACCCGTTCCGGGAGTTCCTGGAGGTCGCCGCGCAATCGAATGGCGCGATCGTCAACTACACCAACATCGCCAGGGACGTGGGAGCGGATCCCAAGACCGTCATTTCCTATTTCGGCATCCTGGAGGACACTCTGGTCGGCTTTCTCCTGCCGTCCTTTCACCGCTCGATCAGGAAGCAACAGAGCGCCAATCCGAAGTTCTACTACTTCGATACCGGCGTCAGACGATCGCTGGAACGAACGCTCGACGTGCCGCTCCGGACCGGGACCTACGAGTACGGCAAGGCGTTCGAGCACTTCGTCATCATCCAGATCCTGCATCTGTCGCGCTACCGCTACCCTGACTGGAGGCTCTCCTACCTTCGGACGGGAGCCGGGGCGGAGATCGATCTGGTGATCGAGCGCCCGGGCATGCCGGAGGCCCTGATCGAGATCAAGTCGTCCGACCGCATCAATGAGCGGGACGTCCGACAGCTCGCCCGCTTCACCCCTGACTTCTCCGACCCGCTGGCGCTGTGCATCAGCAGGGATCCGACGCGCATGCTGCTCGACGGCGTTCTGTGCCTGCACTGGCGCGAGGCCCTGGAGGAGTTGGACCTCAAGTGAGCGTCACGCTGCGCGACATCGCTCGCGACGCACCGGACGCGTTCACGGGCGCGAGGCTACCGGACCTCGACCAGGTCGAACACGCCGAACCCCCGATAGTCACGGGCATTCGACGTCGCGATCGTGGTGATCCCGTTCGCGTAGTACGCGGCCGCCAGCATCGTGTCGAGCACGCGCTTGCGACCCAGGTTGTGTTCTGTCATCCAGGCCAGAAACTGCGGCACGGTCTCCTCGCACGGGAACACCCTTGCCACTTCCCGCGCATTCCACCAGAAACGAGCCTTCTCCACCGCATGGTGCATGGAGAGTGGCCGCTCGAATCGACGCCTGTCGGTAACGACATGGACGAATTCGGTGAGCACCTGCGGGGCCAGGCCCGCTTCACGGTCGTGGCCGAGAATCCGTCTGCGCAGCACGGCCGTCGCTGCCGCATGCGCTTCGGATTCCTTGATCTCAATGTGCACGAGAAATGTCGTGTCAATCCCGATCATCGTCGAGCATTTCTGCGAGCAGGTCTTCACCGGGACGCAGCGGCGCCAGGACGCGGCCTACGGACACCGGGCTCACATCCGCCAGGGTGGTGGCGCGGACGATTGTGCGTTCCCGGAACTCCTCCATCGCTTGCCGGATCAATTCGGATGCGGTCCGATCCTGGGTCTTGGCGATGCGTTGAAAGTCCCGATAGACCGGCTCGGATACATTGACCGTAATGGTCTTCATACATCTATTCTCATGCATCCACGCGCTTACCGTCAAACCCGCGGACGATCGAGCGGGTGAGGCTCTGATGGAACCAGTGCTCAGTCGAGGGGCTCGCTGACCGCGCGGCCAATCTCCTCGTCCGACGGCATGGCGCGCTGCGCTCCTTCACGCGTCACGCACAGCCCAGCCGCTGCGACGGCCCGTCGCAGCGCTTCGATTGGTTCCCGGCCGGTCGCGATGGACGCCGCGAACACGCCACCGAAGCAGTCCCCCGCCCCCACCGTGTCGATCGCCCGGACGCGATGCGCGGCCTCATGATGCGCCCGCCGTTCGTCGGCCAGCGCGGCACCTTCGGAGCCGAGGGTCAACAGCACCTGAGAACAGCCGAGCTCCGCGACCGCCCGGCGCGCCCCCTCGGCAGCCGACTCGCAGGAGCGCCGCGCCACCAGCGCTTCCAGCTCGCCCGCGTTGACGACCAGGTAGTCCAACTGCCCGATCGCGGCCCGTTCAGCCTCGCCGACCGCCGTCAGCGCGGGAGCGATGTTCCACATCACCGCAGCACCGCGTTCGCGCGCCAGCGCGATCGCCGCCGTCGTCACGCTCGGGGCGATCTCGTTCTGCAGCAGCACGACGTCGTTCGGTCCCACTCCGGCGCAGAACGCCTCCGCGTCCAGCCGAAAGGCGCCGTTGGCGCCGGGCGCTACGGCGATCTGGTTCTCGCCGCGTACGTCGACGTAGATCAGCGCCACCCCAGACCGCTCGTCCGGGAGTACCGCCACATGGCCGACGCCCACGCCAGCCGCAGCAAGGTCCGCGACACGCGCCGTGCCGTACGCGTCGTCGCCCACCGCGCCGTGCAGCACGCAGGACGCGCCGGAACGCGCTGCCGCTACCGCCTGGTTCGCACCCTTGCCGCCGGCGTTCTCCGTAAACCGGGCGCCGCCCACGGTCTCTCCGGGCTCCGGCAGACGCTCGACGTAGGCAGTCAGGTCGGTATTGATGCTCCCGACGACGACGACCCGACCGGCTGGTGGCACCGTGGATTCTTCCGAATTGGCAGATTCAGGCCCCGTCGATGATCGCCGCCGGGGTGGCGTAGCCGGCGGTGACATGCGCGTCCAGCCACTCGGGCGGGTCGTTGCGGGGCAGGGTCAACGCCGGTTCGCCCTTGCAACTCAGGCGATAAAGCAGGCGCGCATCGTCGATCGTGTCGATGTTCTCCTTGAGCAGCGGGACGTTGTGCAGCGTCATGTAGTTGTCCCACAGCGTCACGTCGCCCGGCACGTGCAGGTGGTCGTAGCGGAACCGCGGTTGCAGCACGTGCGCCTCCAACTCATCGAGAAAGGTGCGTGACTCCTCGAGCGACAGCCCGTCGACTTCGACCGGCGGGCGTATGCGCGGACGCGAAGCCCAGATCGGGCTGTGCAGCGCCTTGATGCCGGAGCGCGGGTTGGTGCGCACCAGCGGCGCCAGCCAACCGTCGTCGCCGTCGTTCAGCCGGCGTCGTACCCGCGTTCGTTCCAGCAGCTCCTGGCGCTCCGGCGGCAGCGCCGCGAATGCCGCGGCGGTGTCCGCAAACGCGGTCTCGCCGTTCAGTGGGAGCTTGGTGCGCAACCGC
Source organism: Spirochaetia bacterium (assembly GCA_963662775.1). GTDB lineage: Bacteria > Spirochaetota > Spirochaetia > SZUA-6 > Bin103 > CATQHW01. The sequence continues at coordinate 4,172,303 of OY759747.1, read as the reverse complement.
ATCAGCTCCGCGTCGGAGCCTTCGAAGTAGCGGCTCGCCAGTCCCACGCCACGTTCGGGACGCTGCACCCACGTGCCGCCGGGCGCATCACGCCGCTGCGGCATGTGATGGACGAGGAACATCGACACGTAGATCGGCAGCGGTTCGTACTCGATGTCGGTATGCCAGGAGGCGCCCACGCTGGTGGTGACGCCCCCCCGGGGCGCAGCGCCGCCCCGGAAGTTGGCCACCACCAGGACCGCCGGCGACTCGTGCGGGAGGCACTCCAGGCGGCCGGGGAACGCCGCGTTCACCGACGCCGCGCGTCGCTCGGCGAACGGCAGGGGCTCGACCGGGCCGTCGGAGGCTCCGTCGGACTGGGCAGGCTTGCCCCCGCGCAGGAAGTTGGTGGGATGCGGAACCGGCGCCCCCCAATGGTTGGCGAAGCGCTCGAAGTCGGCCAACGAGAAGGAATCCAGATCCTGACCCGGAATGCACACGATGCGGAACTGGCTCAGTGCATCCAGCAGCAGGGCCACCTGTTCGGCATCGAGCCGCCGCCGCAGGTCGACACCGAGCAAACGCCGCCCCGCGCCGCTGGCGGCCAGCGGACCCTCGCTGCGCGCCTGCGACCCGAACAGTCGGCGCAACTCCCGGTCGAACTGCACCGGTTCCATCAGGCCGCCGCGGAGCGGCGCCAGCGCCGGCTCCTCTGCAACGGTGGTACCGTACCCATGAGTCCTCCGAACCTTACCCTCATTCCCGCCGGGACACTACCATCCTTTCGAGTGGATGTTTCGATGAGGCAATGAGCCATCGGTGCCTGTCCGGTTGACGCTGCGCACCGCCTCGCGTATACGTCATGTTGAGTTGTATACGTGGGAACGGTAACCGTGTCGCTGCGACTCCCGGAGTCCGAGGTGTCCCGGTTGGAGAGCACCGCGCAGGCTCTGGGGGTCGACCGCTCCACCCTGTTACGGTGGGCGGTCAGGCGCGGCGCCAGCGCGCTCCTGCTCGAATGTGCGTGCGATGCGTACCGGCGTGGGGAAGTGACGCTCTCGCGCGCCGCCGAGATCGCGGGCTTGAGCCTCCGCGACCTGATTCTCAGGTTGCGCGATCAGGACGTGGAGTTGAATTACGGTCCGGAGGACTTGGCCGCAGACCTGCAGCCGCTGTGACCGTCGTCGCCGATGCATCTCCACTGATATTTCTTGGGAAGATACAGCGGCTTGCCCTGATTCGCCGTGTCCTGGGAGACGACGTCGTCGTCCCGCAGCAGATTCGTGAAGAAGTGTTGGCGCGTCCGCTCGACCACGCCGAGTCCGTTGAACTGGAACGGTTCCTCGCGGCGGCATGCGTAGAACGTGTCGACAGCCCCCGTGATTTTGCCGCGGGCATGAGCCGTGCCGACAATGCGACGATGACGTTGGCCGTCCGACTCGAAGCGGACCTGCTGCTGACCGACGATCGGACCGTTCGTCGACTGGCTACGGTCGAAGGCATTCGACCGCTGGGCACGCTCGGCGTACTGCTGCTGGCGCTGCGGCGGGGACTGGTGGACCGGGCCGAGGTGCGCCGGCTGGTCGACGACCTCGTGCGCTCTCATGGCTTCCGCATCGGGGTCGAGTTGTATGCGGCGGTGATTCGCGAAATCGATGGACAGGGCCAGTGAGAAACCGCAGGCCGTTCTACTACGGGTGGGTGATCGTCGGCGCGTTCTTCGTGCTCAACGCGGCCGGCCAGGCGAGCGGTACGCTCAACTTCGGCTTCTTCGTCATCCCGATAGCGGAGGAGCTCGGCCTCTCGCGGCAGGCGATCGGCTGGGCGCAGACCATGCGCCTGTGGGCCAGCGGCTTGAGCGGCATCCTGATCGGCCGCTGGCTGGACCGTCACGGACCGCGCGGCCCGATGCTGCTGGCGATCGTCGTCGCCACCGGAGGGCTGTTGCTGCTGGCCCGCGCGCAGTCGCCCGCGGTGCTGTTCGGCGTGCTGCTGGCCCTGGGCGTCACCGCCTGGACAGCACCGGCCGGCGGCGCGCTGATCGCCACCGTTCCGGTGTCCAAGTGGTTCATTCGGCTGCGCGGGCGGGCCACCGGCGTCGTGCAACTCGGTCTGGGCGTGGGCGGCGCGCTGTTCGTGTCCCTGACCCAGGCGCTCATCAGCACCAACGGCTGGCGATCGGCCTGGGTGACCCTGGCGTGGCTGTCGGCCGCGACCGTGCCGCTGGTGCTGTTGCTTCGCCGCCAGCCGAGCGACATGGGCCTGGAGCCCGACGGCGGGCCTCCACGGACCGGACGAGCCCGGAGAGATCGCGCCTCCGCAGCCGTCTCCCACGATTCGTCGGCTTCGGTCCAGTGGACACTGCGCGCGGCGATCCGCACCGCCACCCTGTGGAAACTCAGCGTCGCGTTCGCGATCCTGGGGTTCCTGCTGGGGGCGGCCAGCGTGCACCGCATCCCGCACTGGATCGAGCTGGGCTTTCACCCGACGACCGTGTCACTGGCGTTCGCCATGGACGCCGGCGTGGCGACCGTGATGGCGCTGGTGGCCGGCTTCGTGGTGGAGCGCCTGGACGCCCGGTTCGTGGGACTGGTCTCGTCCCTGTCGTTCTGCGTGGGGGTCGCGCTCATGGCGGCGGCACAGCTATGGGCCGTCGAGCCATGGACGCCCTTGCTGTTCGCCTCGACGCTGACGTTCGGCTGCGGGGTCGGCCTCTACATGGTCGTCCAGGGGGTGATCTGGGCGCAGTACTACGGGTGGCAGTTCGTGGGCACCATCCGCGGCGTGGTGCTGCCGTTCATCTTCCTGGCCAGCGGTCTGGGCGCACCGTTCGCCGGTGCGCTCCGCGACGCGTCCGGGAACTACCGCGGCTCGTGGTTGCTGGTGAGCGCGCTCGCACTCGTGGCCGCGGCGCTGATCCTGAGCGCCCGCCGGCCAACGACTCCAAGGGTCGGCCGCGACGGATGACCCTCAGCCGCGATCCGTCGGCCTGGACCGTTTGACGCGAGACGGCACGGGCTTCACCGTAACGGCCATTCCCATGGACGCTCCCGCCCCTGGCATGGCTGAGCTCAGCGCCGAGCAGCGCGCCTTCTTCGAGGACGCCGGCTATCTGGTGATCAAGGGCGCGCTGCCGCCCGGCGTGGTCCGCGAAATCGCCGCCGCCGTCGACGAAATCCATGCCCGGGAACAGGCTGCCGGCCGGCTGCACAACGACGGCAAGCTCAATCTGCGCAACTGCATCGTCCGCCACGAAGCGTTCTTCCGGCTGCTCGACTGGCCGGCCACCGCTCCGCTCGCGTGGGGCCTCCTCAACTGGAACATCCAGCTCAACACCTCGCATCTGATCGTGCTTCCCTCGGGTCCCGAGCCGGCTCCGGATGAGAAGCGGCGCGTGGGGCTGCATCGCGACGGCGGCACCTCCTACGCCGAGATGCAAGAGCCGCACCCGCGCATCCTGCTCAAGATTGCGTACGCTATCAGCGATCAATCCCACCCCTCCTGCGGCGCCACCGTGCTCGTGCCCGGCAGCAACCGGCTCTCGGGGCGGCCGGCGGTCGATCCGGAGACGGGATGGCCGCATGGTGCGGTGAGCATGAACGTCGACGCCGGCGATGCCTTCATCTTCGAACAACGCACTTGGCACGGTATCGGGCGCAACTGGTCGGGCACCGCGCGCAAGACGATCTTCATCGGCTACGCGTACCGCTGGGTCAAGCCGATGGACTACGTCGCGATGCCGGACGAGCTGCTCGCCCGCTGCAATCCGATCCAGCGCCAACTGCTCGGCGCCGTCAGCGAACCGCTGAGCTACTACCTGCCCGCAGACGACGACGTCCCGCTGAAGGCTCTCGTCGAGGGCAACCGCACGCACTGATCCAACCGCGGACGCCGCTCCGGTACTATCCGCCCACCTCCGCGCGGAGCATCTCGGCGGCCAACACCTCGGAGCGGAGCTTGTCGTAGACGTCGTCGATGGTGATGTTCCAGTAGGCGCCGGGCGAGAAGCCGCAGTCCGGGTGCAGGACCACGCGCTCGGGCTCGACCACCTCCAGCACCTTGCGTACGTGGCCGGCGACCTCTTCCGGGGTCTCCACGCCGTGCTGCTTGGCGGTCAGGCAGCCGCAACCCACCTGCATGCGCGCGGGCAATCGTCGCAGCAGCTCGCGGTCGTACTCGTCCATGTCCCGCAGCTCGAACATCGTCATGTCGACGTTCAGCTCCTGGAGCGCCGGCAGCAGGGCGTCATAGCCCAGGCGCCGCTCCGGGCCGAGGTTCCGCTTGCCGCACAGGTGCAGGGCAGTGTGGATGCCGTCGATCCCTTCCACCACCCGATTGAAGGAGTCGACCGCGTATGCCAACTCCTCCCGGTACTCCTCCGATTCGGGATCCTCCGCGTACGGACTGCCGATGCTGGTGTCGTCGAAGCCGACGAAGCGGACGCCGGCACGCGCCATGAGCTCGACCTCGTTGCGGATGATCGGCACCAGCGTTTCCACCACGGCGCGACGGTCCGGATACGTCTCCTGCGAGCGCTCCTCCTGCCAGTGCACCTGCGAGATGTGGTACGGCGTCGGAATCGCAACGCGCACCGGTTTGCTGGTGTGTTCCGCGAGGCGCGTTCCTTCGCGGGCGAACAGTGCCTCGTCGAATGGCTCGATCGGGCCGGTGATCGTGTAGCCGACGTAGCCGTCGTGGACGCCGTCGTCGACGAACGCCTTGTGCAGCTCGAAGCCGGAAACCATGTCGGCGATGATCCCCAGGTACGACTTGCGCCGCCATTCGCCGTCGGAGATCACGTCGACGCCGGCCGCCTCCTGCAGGGCGGCCACGTACGGGATCGACCGGTCCATGAGCTCCAGGAGCTCCTGGTCGGACACCTCCCGGCCGGCGGCCCGCTCCTCCAGGTAGCGGTCGACGCGCTCGCGGAAGAACCACGGCCGCGTGATCGACCCGACCACCGTGGTCGGAAACAGCGTGTCCCACACGGTGAGGCTACCGTGCCCCGGACTCCGCCGGGTGCTCGAGCTCGCCCACGACGTAATCCTTGGGGGAGAGCTCCTCGAACGGTTCCTTCTGGTTGAGCGCCGTTCCGATGCTCACCATCTCGTCGTTGCCGGAGAAGGCGCACCAGCGCACGCCGTTGGTGATCACGCGCAACACGCCCGCGTGATGGAAGATCGGAAAGGTCTCGTGGCCCGGTCGGAAGTAGAAGATGCGGCCCTGACCGCGATGCCAGACCGCGCCGCTGCGGAACACCTCGCCTCCCTCGAACCAGCTCACGAACAGGAGCTCGTCGGGGTCCGGGATGTCGAAGAACTCCCCGTACATCTCCGCGTTGGGGATCTCGATGAAGCGACCGCAGCCGCGCGTGATGGGATGGTTGGGGCTCACCACCCACAACCGCTCACGCTCGGCCTCCTCCCGCCACGTCAGGCCGCAGCCCGTGCCCATGAGGCGCTTGAAGATCTTCGAGTAGTGGCCGGAGTGCAGGACGATCAGTCCCATGCCGCGCAGGACCCGTTCCTGCACCCGGTCGACGATGTCGTCCCGTACCTTGGCGTGGGCGGCGTGGCCCCACCAGATGAGCACGTCGGTGGCGTCCAGCACTTCCCCCGTCAGCCCGTGATCGGGCTGGTCGAGGGTGGCGGTGCGGACCTCCAGCCCCTCCTGCCCGCGCAGGTGGCCGGCGATCTGTTCGTGGATGCCGTCGGGATAGATGCTGCGGACGAAGTCGTTGTCGCGTTCGTGGACGAACTCGTTCCAGACGGTGACGCGTAGGCTCATGTTCAGATTCCTCCTGGTACGGACTGCCCGCACACCAGCGGCCACGCGCGGTTGCCGGACAGCTTGCCGTTGCGAATGTGGTAGCCCTCCGCCGTGACCTTCGCGAAGCGGGTCGCGTCGGGGCGGGGGCGGTCGAACTCGCCCAAGCGGGCGCGGGCGTCAGTGTAGTGCAGGGCCCAGCCGCATCTGGGCTCGGCGCTCTCGTTGGGACCGGTGGCGTGCAGGACCCAGCGGTCGTGCACGGCAAGGTCGCCAGGCTCCAGGGTGACGATCTCCGCCGCGTCGAGCAGCTCGCGGGAGAGCCCCTCCGGGCCCAGGTCGTCGAAGTCGAAGCGGCCGTAGCCCGCGGCCCCGGGGCCGGCGCCCTCCGGGCCGGCGTCCAGCGGGATGTAGTGGAACGGTCCGTTCTCCTCGGTCACCGCGTCCAGGGCGAGCCAGCAGGTCACGGTGCGGCGGTCGAACTGGAAGAAGCCGTCCTGGTGGAAGCGGTTGGCGCCGTGGTACGGCGGATTGTCGTTGAGGGCGCCCTTGGCGAAGATGTGATCGAACCAGAGCCTGGCGTCGGGGGCCAGCACTTCCCTGAGCACGTCGGCGATGCGTGGGTGCACGGCCGCCCGGGCGAAGCCCTCGTCGCAGTCGGCCAGCCCGTTGATCTGGCCGGTGAAGGTTGCCCATGGGTTGCCGTTCGCCATTGCCGCCTCGCGCTCGGCCGGATCGACGGGTCGGAGGCGCTTCGGGTAGATCCGGTTCTCGCGCCGCAGGTGGCGAGACGAGACCTCGAACTCCGGCGACTCGCGGAGCCTGCGTTGCTGCTCCAGCAGGTGCGCGGTAGGATCCGGCGCACCCGGCATCGGATGCTCGGCGGAGATCCGCTCGGCCTCCTCGGTATAGCGGCGCTGGTAGGCGTCGTGGTCGGCCACGATCGCGTCGGCGCGCCGGTGCAACTCCGCCACCTCGGACGGCTTGAACGCGCCCCGCACCACCGTGAATCCCTTGCGCGCGAACTCCTTGTCGGCGACCTCGTGCAGCTCCATGCGGTATCCGTACCCTGGGCTTCCGACTCTACCCGATCAGCCGGCCACGGGCCGCTCCCACTTGGGAGCCTCGTCCGGGGTCGGCGAGTTGGCGAAGGTGCCGCGCGCGATCGCGGCCTCGCGGCCGCCCGCGTCCGCGATCTTCCGCCGCTGGTCCGCATGCGCGCGCGCGTCTGCCTCGTCCGGATCGACGATGGCGCGCAGGCGCCGCTCGAACCCGCGTACGGTCTCCGCGTGCTCGGGCCGTCCGGCCAGGTCCTCGACCTCGTCCGGGTCGGCGGCCAGGTCGAAGAGCTGCGGACGCATCCCGACGTAGTGGACGTACTTGTAGCGGCCGTCGCGCAGCAGGTAGACCGCGCGGCGGAAGCCCACGGCATGGTGCTCGGCGAACACGGTGCGGTCGCGGTCGCCGGCGGCGGCCAGGGCGAGGAGGTCGTCGCCCGGCAGTGTCTCTTCCGGGAACGGGCAACCGGTCGCGTTGAGGACCGTGGGAAAGCAGTCGACCAGGCTCACCGGCGTGGCGACGGCGCGGCCGGCGGGCACGTCGGGACCGGCCATGATCAGGGGCACGGCGGCCGATTCGTCGTACATGGTCAGCTTGCCGGTCAGTCCGCGCGCTCCCATCGATTCGCCATGGTCGGAGGTGTAGATGACGCGCGTGCGGTCGCCGATGCGGCAGTCGTCGAGCACGGCCAGCACGCGGCCGATCTGCTCGTCCAGGTGAGTGCAGGCGGCCAGGTACGCCCGGCGGTAGATCGAGAGCTGCTCCGCGGACAGCGGCTCGTTGAGGTTCAAGACGTCGCGCACCCCGTTGATCGCCTGGTGGTCGGGCCAGTCGGCCTGCTCCTCCTGAGGCATCGGTCGGATCGCGCCGGGGTCATAGCAGTCGAAGTGCCCGGGCGGCCCGATGTAGGGCGGATGCGGGCAGACGAACCCCACGAACAGCACCCACGGACGGCGGTCGCCGGCGTGGGCGCGCAGCCACTCGACGGCGTTGTCGGCGTTGCGCACGTCGTAGGCCAGGTAGCTGGACTCACCGGGACCGGCCTCAAGGATGCCGGCACGCGCGTTGCGGACCGGCGGATCCTCGCGCAGGCAACCGAGCAGATCGCCCTCCCCGCCCACCACGTGCAGCGGCTCGATCTCGCGCCCGAAGCCGTTGTCGTCGCCGCCGCGGAAGTGCAGCTTGCCGATCGAGTCGCACGTCAGGCCCTGCCGGGCCAAGTGGTGGCCCCAGCTCGGCACGCGGCCGTCGTAGGCGTGGGCGTTGTCCCAGTAGCCGATGTCGTGCACGTAGCGGCCGGTGGCGAGCGAGGCGCGCGCCGGCACGCACAGCGGGCAGTTGGTGTAGGCGGAGGTGAAGCGGGTGCCGGCGGCGGCCAGCCGGTCCAGGTTGGGCGTGATGCCGTCGCCGCCGTAGCAGCCGGTGCCGCGCAGGTTGTGCTGGTCGGACAGGATGAACAGCAGGTTGGCGGGTGGGACGGGGTGGGAATCTGGCACTGCGGGAGTCGCGCTCAGGCGCTACTATACCGCCTCAGACTCCATGAACCAGCCTTCCTTGAACCGGACCGTGCAAGTCCGCGGCGATCTGGCGCGGCAGTACGACGACGTCTACAGCGACACGGCGCTCGACGCCATCGCCGCTCTGGCCGAGCTCAACGAGCCGCGCCTCGACCTGATGCGCCGGCGCATCGCCCGCCGCGCCGAACGGGCTCGAGAGCGGCGCCGCATCGACTTCCTGCCGGCGGGCGCGACGATCGCCGGCACCGACCTCACGGTCGCGGACGCCCGCACGGGCCGGTTCGCCGGCAGCGCCATCCCCGACGACCTGCAGCGGCAGTGGATCCAGGGCACCGGTCCGGGAGCCAAGCCCGACGCTCCCTTGCCGCGCAGCATCCGCAACGTCGCCTACGCCCTGCTGTCCGGCGCCGACGGCTGGATGTTCGACGGCGAGGACGCCCTGGGGCAGGTGACGACCATGTCGCTGGACAACCAGCGCAACCTGCGGCTGGGCATCGCGCGGGCGCCTGCGTTCCTGGCCGCCGCCGAGGGGGTCGCAGGCGAGATGAACGCCTGGGCGGAGGGCTTCCTGGAGCGGCCGATCATCGGCGACTGGCGCGCGCAGCTCGACTTCACCACGACCATCTTCCGCGCGCGCGGCCTGCACCTGGACGACCGCCACGTGCGCATGGCGGACGGCACCGGCCTGTCGGCCTCGATCGTCGACGCCGCGCTGTACGTGGCGGCCAACCACGCGGCACTGCGCGCGCGCGGCGCCTCGGTCGTCCTCTACCTGCCGAAGATCCAGACCGCGGAGGAGGCGGCCTTCTGGCACCGGCTGCTCGGCACGCTTGAGGGCCACCTGGGGCTGGCCACCGGCACCGTGAAGACCTACGTCCTGGTCGAGCAACTCGAGGCCTCGTTCCAACTGATGGAGATCCGCGCCGCGCTCGGGCTGCGCTTCGTGGGCTTCAACACCGGACGCTGGGACTACATCAACAGCGTCGCCGACGCGATGGCCTGGGACGACCGCTTCGTCAATCCCAACATCGACGCGATCACGATGACCTACGGCTACATGCACGCCTACGAGGACCGCGTGCGGCGCGCCGTGAACACCCCCGACGCGGCCGGCGGCTTCGCCCTCTGGCAGGGCGGCATGGAGCCCAACATCCCGGTCGGATCGGCGGACGGCGTGGCGGCGTCGATGGCCAAGGCAGTGGCCGGCGCGGAGCGCGAGCAGCAGGCCGGCGCCAGCGGCAAGTGGGTCGCCCACTGGAAGATGGTGCAGATCGTGCGGCCGGTCTGGGAGCGCACCGGCGAGCCCAACCAGCTCGGGCGGGAGTTCCCGGCGCTCACCTATACCAACGCTGACGCCGACGGGCTGCTGGAGCTGGAACCCGCGCCGCGCACGATCCGCGGCGCGCGCGACCTGTTGAGCGTCGCCCTGCAGTACGGCAACGCCTTCGGCCAGGGCATGCAGGCGGCGGCGCTGAAGCCGGCCGACCACTTCGGCGACGACGACGTGCTCTACCTGATGGAGGACATGGCCACCGGCGAGATCCGCCTGAGCATCCTGTGGGAGTGGCTGCACAAGGGCGCGGCGCTGACCGATGCCGACCCGGAGCTGGGCGTGGACGCCGGGACGCGCTTCGACGCCGCGCTGTTCGCGCGCCTGCTGGACGAGGAGTACGCGAAGCTGCTGGCGGCGGCCGACCGCGACGTGCATGAGGACTCGAAGACGACCACGCTGCCGATCGCGCGCGAGATCGCCGGCACCTACGTCGGCAGTCCGGTCAAGGCGCCCTGGTACATCGACCTGCTCAACCTGAACCTGGACAACCACGATCTGGACGAGGCGCGCGAGCGCATCCGGCGATACGTTGATGAGTTCTCACGCGACGGCACGCGCATCACCGGGAACCTGGACTTCGCCTGATCCATGACCGTGTATCTTGCCCGCCACGGAGAGACGGTCTGGAACGCGGAGGGGCGGTATCAGGGCCGGCTCGATTCTCCCCTGACCGACACCGGCCGTGCGCAGGCGCAGGCGACGGCTGAGACGATGCGAGAGCGCGGCATCGAGCGCCTGTTGTGCAGCCCGCTCGGGCGGGCGCGCGACACGGCGCTTGTGGTGGAGAGCGCCCTCGGCCTGCGAGCCGAGATCGACGAGGACCTGTCCGAGTCCGACATCGGCCGCTGGGAAGGACTGACCAGGGCCGAGGTGGAGGCGGCCTTCCCCGGCGAGCTTGCCCGCCGTGAGCAGGACCGCCTGCACTACCGGCCGCCCGGAGGAGAGTCCCTGGTCGACATGCTGGTGCGGGCACGCGCGGTCGCCGGCCGGTTGGACGGGCGCACCACGCTGATCGTCGCCCACTCCGCCATCAACCGCGTCCTGGTGGCGGCCCTGATCGGCTGGGAGGACCGGATCGCGGACATCTACCAGCCGCACCACGTGATCTACCGCATCGACCGGGCCACCGGCTCGGCCGAGGTGACCCACCTCCTGGAGGGCGTTTCCCATCCCGGCCCCTACACGGCCGGCTGGAGCTGAGCAGGATCGCCGATGGACGACCGCATGATCATGTTCACGCGCGACGACCTGACCTTCATGTACCGCGTCGGCGGGATCGCCCTCCACGACGGCCGCGTGCTGGTGGAGCACGCGGTCGGCAAGGGCTTCTGCTTTCTGCTCGGCGGGCGCGTCGAGTTCGGCGAGAGCGCCGCCAACGCGCTGCGGCGGGAGGCCACCGAGGAGTTGGGCGAGCCTGCGGAGGTCGGCCGAATGCTCATCGTCGCCGACAACTTCTTCGAGCTCGACGGGCGGCGGTATCAGGAGGTCAACCTCTATTTCCTGATCGAGCTCAGCGAAGACTCGTCCGTCCTCGACCGCGACGGCAGATTCGAAGGCGCCGAGCCCGGCATCGTGCTGGAGTGGATCCCCGCAGATGAGCTGGAGCGCCGGAATCTCAAGCCGGTGTTCCTGCGCAGGCACATCCGCGACCTGCCGAGTGCCCCGCTCTACGTGGTCCATGACGACCGCGAGACGCCGCACGGATGACGCACGCCGGCAGCGAAGTCCGTCTTCTCCTTGGCAGCACGAACCGTCGCAAGATCCGCGAGTGGCGCCTGATGCTGGGCCGGATCGCCGTGGAGCTCGTCGATCCGTACCAGTTGGGACTTGCAGTCGACGCCGACGAGATCGGAGAGACCCCGGAAGAGAACGCACGGATCAAGGCGATCGCGTATTTCGAAGCGTCGGCGATCCCGGCGTTATCGCTCGATGCCGCCCTGCGGATCGAGGGCTTGTCGGACGCTCAGCAGCCCGGCGTTCACGTACGCCGGATCGGCGGCGGCGAATCCGCGACCGACGCCGAGATGGTACGTCACTACAGCGCCTTGCTGCGCGGGCTTGGCGGCAATGCCATCGGCGTATGGACCTTCGGCGTGGCCCTCGCGCGCGACCGGAACCACGTACACGCTCAGCGGCTGACGTACCGAACGACACTGCTCGCCACGCCAAGTCCGGTGGTGGATCCCGGAGCGCCCCTGAACTCACTCCAGTTCGATGCGGCGCGGGGCAAGTACTTCTCGGAGATGACGCCGGCCGAGTACGTAACAAGGTTCGGCCACGGCTCGGGCCTGATCGTCAGGTTCGTCACCCGTCACCTGACGCCGCGCGGGACTTCGCCGCAGCGACGCTTGCGTAGTTGAAGCGTCACTGTCGCGAAGGCCGTATACGGATATAGATGGAACAACACGACCATGCTAACGGTATGTCCGGCCAGACCCTCACGATCCGCGACCTGCCGGCCCACGAGCGACCCCGGGAGCGCCTGCGCCTGTCAGGGGCCGGCCAGCTCTCGAACCCGGAGCTGATCGCCATCCTGCTGCGCAGCGGGATCGCGGGACAGAACGTCATGCAGCTCTCCGCGCGGCTGCTGGCCGAGTTCGACGGTCTGGCCGGGCTCGCGCGAGCGTCATTCGCGGAGCTATGCGCGCTCGATGGTGTGAGTGAGGCGAAAGCGTGCCAGGTGCTGGCGGCGTTGGAGCTGGGCCGTCGCGCGGCCGGCCCGGCGCCCGCCGACCGTCCGGCGATCCGCGATCCGGAAGACGTGTACCATCTGCTCCGGGCACAGATGGCACACCTGGAACAGGAGCAGCTCCGAGTTCTGCTGCTCAACACGAAGCATGAAGTGCTGCTCGTGCGAGAGGTCTACCAGGGTACCGTGTGCGCTGCGTCGGTCCGCGTCGCGGAGGTACTGCGTCCCGCCATCCGCGAGAACTGCCCGAACGTCATCGTGGTCCACAATCACCCCTCCGGCGACCCTACCCCGAGTCCGGAAGACACCTCCGTCACCCGCCGCATCCGCGAGAGCGCGGAACTGCTGGACATCGAGCTGCTTGATCACGTCGTGATCGGTGCCCGCGGCTTCGTGAGCATGAAGCAGCGCGGACTGGGATTCGACGGCTGCGGCGGTCTGTGACGCGTACGATCCGCGTTTGGGATCATGCCGTGCGTCGCTCACGGGTGTAGGATCGAGGCGATGCCCGGATCTCTCAGGAGGCGAGCGATGAGCGCACTCGGACAGGTCGAGGAACTGTTGACGGCCATGACGCGAGCAGAAAAAGCGCAGGTGCTGCAATGGGTCGCGCGCGATGTGGGCGATGCGCTACCCGGTATCGAGAGCATTCCGGGAGTTTGTGGAGGAGAGTCGTGTATCGTCAGAACCCGAGTCCCGGTCTGGATTCTGGAGCAGGCACGGCGGCTTGGTGCGAGTGAAGCGGATCTGCTGCACGCGTATCCGACACTGCGAGCGGAAGACCTGACCAATGCATGGGCATATGTGCGTTCCCACGGACAGGAGATCGAAGACGCGATCCGCGACAACGAGGACTCATGAGTGGCGCGCCTGTACGCAAATGAGAACTTTCCACAGCCGGGTGTCGACCAGCTTCGGCATTTAGGCTATGACGTGCTGACCACTCAGGACACGGGAAGAGCGGGACAAGCCGCTTCTGACGAAGTGGTCCTTGCATTTGCCGTACGCGAGACTCGTGCCGTTCTGACACTGAACCGGAAGCATTTCGTTCAATTGCATCGAGAGAAACCTGAACACTCCGGCATCATCGTCTGCACATTCGACCCGGACTTCGTCGCCCAGGCAGAGCGAATTCACGCGGCCATAACGCCGGAGTCGGAGTTGACTGACAAGCTGATCCGCATCAATCGACAGCGATCTGCCCGATGACTGCCGCGGTGCTGCGTCCCGCCATCAGGGCGAACTGCCCGAACGTCATCGTGTCCACAGCCATCCGTCCGCCGCCTTGTTCCGGCGCCTGTGACGCACTCGAGTAGTCGCGTCCGACTTCTGCTGGGCAGCTCGAATCCCGGCAAGATCGCGGACTGGCGCGCCATGCTCGGTCATCTGGCACTGGAGATCTGCGATCCGGTCCAGTTGGGACTTGCGGTCGACGTCGTCGAGTCCGCGGACACCGCAGAAGAGAACGCGCGGATCAAGGCGCTGTCTTACCGCTCAGCGTCTGGCATCGCGGCGTTCTCGCTCGATGCTGCGCTGCGGATCGAGGGGTTGCGGGACGAGCGACAGCCCGGCGTTCACGTGCGCCGCATCGGCGGCACGGAATCGGCGACCGACGCGGAGATGGTCGACCACTACAGTTCCCTGCTGGCGGGCCTGGGAGGCCGCGCTGACGGCGAATGGACCCTCGGCATCGCGCTGGCGCCCGATCGGCATCATGTCTACTCCGAGCGGCTGCCGAACCGGACGACGTTCGTCGCCACGCCCAGCCCGGCGCGTGTCGCGGGTAACCCTCTGCGCTCGCTGCAGATCGATCCGATCACCGGCCGGTATCACGCCGAGATGACGCCGGCCGAGCTTGCGGTGCGGCTTGGTGAGCGCTCACGCCGCATCGTCCGCCTCATCACCCGCTACCTCCCCGGCGCCGCCCGTATTGGTAGACCGTGAATCCTCTCCCTATCCTCAACGGGGCGCGATCCGGCATGCCCTCCAGTTCTTCGACCAATGTTCCTCGGATTGGACATGCCCCGCCCGGACGCTCTTGCAGACGTCGTCCGTGAATTCCTGCGCCGGAAACGCGTGCGCCGCCCGTATCACCACCCCCTCTCGCGCACCGCCCAACGCCGACGGCTCCGCGTGCGCCCTGCTCACAAAGTCACGAAGGTCGCGAACCTCCGGGAACGTCCCTTCGAACAGGATCGGGACTACCGGAATGTGCCGCTCCTGCGCGTAGCTCACCATCGTACGGAAAGAAGAGAAGCCACCACTCGCCTTCCGAAGTGCGAAGGCATGGAACGTCTCGCTCTCTCGGACCGGATCGTACTCGATGCTGTGCACGCCGTAGATGTCCTCACCGTAGAGAAACACGTCCGGTTCCGTCACCTTCCAAGCGTGGTGCTTCTTGACCATCGCCATCCACTTTCCGGTCGAAGGCGCCGACACGCTGCGCGCGTACACCTGGCCCCGGTGGAGCAGCGTGTTGCCGCCATCCAGCTTTTCGGTCACTACGATGGGCCGCCTGACGAATAGAGCCGGATCGGCCAGCTCGTCACCGTCCCGCGGTTCCCCCGGCGAGTACGGCCAGTACGGGGTTCGAGGATACTTCAACATCTGCGCCATGATGGTGCGGATTTCGCGTATTCAAGCTCCGGGAGTCGGGAAGCTACCCCTGCGGAGATGCTATCCAGCGGGGCAGAGCGCGAATTGTATGATCGGCGATAGAACAATGGTCAACTCCGGTCCGAAGCTGGCATGACAGCGAACGCCGAGACGCCGGTCACGTGGCCGGTGTTACACGGACTGCCGCCGATCCTGCCTGACGGTCCGGTACGTGCGTTGGTGCTCGGTTCCTTTCCGAGCGTCGCGTCCCTGGAGACCGGGCAGTACTACGCACATCCGCAGAACCGGTTCTGGCGCATGCTCGCCCACTGCCGGGTGATCGCCGACGACGCCGCAGGGTACGCCGAGCGCGTGGCCTCGGTGCGGCGCCACGGCCTGGCCATCTGGGACCTGTACGCCCGCGTACGGCGGCAGGGATCCGGGGACGACCGCATCCGGGATGCCGAGCCCAACGCGGTCGGCGCACTGGTCGCCGAACGGGGTCCGTTTCCGATCCTGCTCAACGGACGCCGCGCACGGGAGTGGCGGCAGCACTTCCGCGAACTGAAGGCCGAGGTCATGGAGCTGCCGTCGACCAGCCCGCGGCCGCTGCACTGGAACACGCAGGAGTCCCGCTCGGCCGCGCTTGCCGAGTGGTGCGCCGCGCTGCGCTCGACGGGCATCCTGTAGCGCCGGCTACGTGGAACCATCAGGGCTCGACAGCTTCCCGGCTCGCTCGATCAGCTTGCTCAGCACGTCCAGATCGACCTCGGCCAGCGTGCGGAAGGTGATGCTGCTCTTGCCCACCTTCGCCTTGCCCAGCCGGTCGGCGTAGGCTTCGGCCAGATAGCGCCGGCCGTCGGCCGCGTTGACGTACACGCTGTAGTAGTTCTTCTGCCGCGCCAGGCCGACCAGGAACCACTCCACCAGTTTCTTGTCGGAACGCACGTACGACATGTCGCCGTAGCCGATGATCGTCTGCTCGCTGCCGCCCCAGAAGACGCCCCCCCAGAGGCACGTGGGATGGCCGGGCAGCGACGCCTTGATCCGTTCGTGCAGCGCCGTCATGTCGGCGCCCACGTCCGCCGGCAGCGACGCCAGGTACTCCTCCGGCGGGGTGTCCACGCGTTCCATGCCGCTATCCTACCCCGCCGCCGGTCCGTCGAGCGGCGGAAGCCCGAGCGCCCTGACCGCCCACGGCAGCGCGGTGCGGAGTTGCTGCTTCTGGACCACCCGTACGCGCGGCGCCGTCGGGATCACCGGCTTGCCGGCGCGCTCGGCGAAGAACCCGCTGATCACCGCCGCCAGCGGCCCGGCGTCCGGCAGGATCTCCTCCGGAGCCGGCCCACCCTCCGCGTGAAGGCTCGGCAGCCAGCAGGCGATGTCCACGTCCCGGTGCGCCAGCACGGTCTGGTTCCAGTCCACCAGCAACGTCCGTCCGTCCCGGAAGCAGATGTTGTCGCTGCGCACGTCCAGGTGCGTCGGGCACGGCCCGTCGAGCTCCGCGCCCTCGGCAGCGGCGGCCAGCACCGGCGCGCTGTCGCGGACCCAGCCTTCGCTGGCCAGCCCCAGGGACAGGAACGCCGCCGGTTCCGCGGCCACCCGCCGCCAGCATCCGGGAAGTCTCGGATCATCGACGACGAGCGGATTGATCGCGCTCGCGTCATCGATCGCGTGCAGCCGCGCGAGCGAGTCCAGAACCTGCTCGACCCGCCGGTCGTCCCAGGGTGGCGGCCACCCGCAACCGCTCAGATCCTCCAACAGCAGCAACGGCCGCTCGCCGTCATCCCAGCCGAGCACTTCCGGCATGAAGTCGCCGTCGATGGCCGCGTACACTCGCCGCTCGTCGCGCAACCATCCCGCGGTCAGCTCGTCGACGCCGATCTTTGCGAACACGCGGGCGCCGTCCTCCAGGGTCACCACCCAGCGCTCGGCCGGCGTGTAGCCACCCGTGGCGTGCTCGAAGCCAACGGGACGCCGGCCGATCAGATCGCCAATGCGCGCGATATCGGCGGTGCGCGGTCCTTCCATGGCAGACCCTATCCGATTTCCGCCAAGTGTCTCCAGCCCGACCCAGGTGACGTCGAGCCGCGACGGGCAGAGCGCCCCCCGCTCCGCCTCTACGCGTGCGTGGCGCTCACCTGCAGCTTGATCTCGGCATCGTTGTCGGCGGCGGCTTCGATCGCCGAGGGGACATCGTCGAGCGACGCCACCGAGGAGACCAGCGACTCGATCTCGATCCTGCCGCTCGCCACCAGCGCCGCACCCGCGGAGAACCCGTCGCTGCCCAGCCGGAAGCTCCCCGTGATCTCCAACTCTCGCGTCATGACGAGATGCAGGGACACGGTCGTCGGAATCGGCACGTGGCCGATCTGCACCACGCGGCCGCCGCGGCGCACGTTCGCAAGCGCCCAATCGAGCGAGGAGGCCGCGCCGGCCGCCTCGAAGACCACCGCGGGACCGCCCTGCATCAGTTCCGCGATCTCCGCCGCCCCGGCATCCACCGTCGGGTCGAAGGCATGATCCACGCGGCCGGCGGCGACCGAGCGCGGGTATGCGAGCGGATCGCCGACCGAGACGAATGCGGCTCCCGCGGCTTTCGACACCGTGGCCACCAGTTGCCCGATCGGGCCGCCGCCTGACACCACCACCGACTTGCCCATGAGCTCGCCCGCCCGCTGCACCGCGTGGGTGGCGATGCCGAGCGGCTCCAGCAGGGCGCCCGCCGCGTAGCTGACCTCGTCACCAAGGCGGTGGCAGTTGCTGGCCGGTACGGCGATCACCTCGCAGAACGCACCGTCAACCGGCGGGTCGCTGGCAGCGCTGCCATGGTAGCGCGTGGATTCGCACAGGTTGCTGCGCCCCCCGCGACAGAGGTCGCAGCGCAGGCACGGTTGAGCGGGGTCGACCGCCACCCGGTCTCCGACCGCAAACCCCTCCGCATCCGATCCGGCGTCGATGACCTGCCCGGAAAATTCGTGACCGAGCACGAACGGCCGCGTCGGCGTGAACGTGCCGACCCTTCCGGTCTGGTAGTAGCGCACGTCGCTGCCGCAGACGCCCACGCGCTCCACCCGCACCAGCACCTGGTCGCCGAGCGGACGCGGCACCGCGCGCTCCTCGCGCCTGAGATCCTCCGCGCCGTGCAGTACCCATGCGAGCATCAGCGATCCCCCCTCGTCAGCCGTCTCTCTCAAAAATCGCGGGCGTATCCCGCGGTCCAGCCACCATCGACGACCAGCACGTGGCCGGTAATGTACGAGCTCTCCGGTGCCGCCAGGAACAGCGCCGCGTTGGCGATGTCCTCGGGCTGGGCCGGCCGGCCGAGCGGAATGTGCCCCATGAGCTCGACGGCCGACTCGTTCAGCTCGCCCGACTCCCCGTAGAACAGCCCGCGGGTCGCCTGCGTGACCGTCGATCCCGGCGCGATCGCGTTCACCAGCACGCCGTGCCCTCCCCACTCCAGCGCCATGGCGCGGGTGAAGCCGATCAGCCCGGTCTTTGCGGCGATGTAAGCCGACTGCAGCCGGAACGGCACGATCCCGCCGACCGAGGCGATGTTGATGATCCGGCCCGCGTGCTGCGGAATCAGCGCGCGTGCCGCCACCGCCCGGCTCACCCGGAACGTCCCGGTCAGGTCGACGTTCATGATCAGGTTCCAGTCCTCCGCCGAGACTTGATCCGTGGGGACACGATTCGACGTATTGAGGCCGGCGTTGTTGACCAGGATGTCGATGCGGCCGTGCTCGGCCAGGAGATCGCTCACCACGCGATCGATGTGCTCATCACGGGTGATGTCCAACTCCGCCGACTGCGTGCGCGGCCCGGTGGGCGGATCCGACGCCAGCCTGTCGGCAGCGGCATCGCTGTAGACGACGTGTGCGCCGTTGGCGGCCAGGGCGTCGGCGATGGCGCGGCCGATCCCCCGCGCGGCGCCGGTAACCAGCGCGATCCGGCCGGCCAGATCCACCTTCATGACGTCGTTCCCTCCCGGTTCATCAGCCCTTCAGCGAACCGATGAGCACGCCCTTGACGAAGTACTTCTGCAGGAACGGATACACCAGCAGTATCGGTATGACGGCGATCATCACGGCAGCCATGCGCAGCGACAGCGACGTGATCGTAGAGTAGTCGGTGATGAACCGTCCCATCAACTGCTGCGCCGCCTGCACCGTCTGCTGGTTGAACGAATCCGAGAGATCCGCCGTCATGATGCCCATGAGGTAGGTCTGAACCGGCCGCAGGTGCTGTCGGGTGACGAAGAAGGCGCCGGCGAACCAGTCGTTCCAATGGCCGACCGCCACGAACAGCGAGATCGCGGCGAACAGCGGCTTCGACACCGGGAACACGATCCTGAACAGGACTGTCAGCTCGTTGGCGCCATCGAGCCGGGCCGACTCCTTGAGGCTGACCGGAATCTCCTGAAAGAAGGTCTTCATGACGATGCAGTTCCAGATGTTGAACAGCAGCGGGATGATGTAGACCCAGAAGGTGTTGATCAGACGCAGATCGCGAAGCTGCAGGAAGTACGGGATGAGCCCGCCGGAAAAGAACATCGGGATCACCATGTAGATCATGAGGTACTTGCGGCCGGGAACGCGCCGCTCCGCCAGACCGTACGCGACCAGCGCCGTGACGAAGACCCCGCTCGCGGTGCCGACGGCCGTCCGCAGCACGGTGATGATGTACGCCTGCTGGATAGCGGCGTTCTCCAGAATTACCCGGTAATTGACGAGCGTGAACACCCGTGGCCAGAACGTGATGCCGCCGCGCATGCTGTCGGTGCCGGCGTTGACCGACAGCACGGTCATCATGACGAACGGATAGAAGCACACGAACGCCAGCAGCGCCAGCACCGTGTAGTTGACCACGTCGAACCAGCGCTCTCCCTTCGAGTAGACATGCATGCCCGCTTACCACAACCCCACGTGACCGACGCGGCGGATGGTCCAGTTGGCGATGAGCACGAGCAGCAGGTTGACCCAGGCCAGCATGAAGCCGATGGCGGTGGCCACGCTGTACTGGGCCTGCGTGAGGCCCAGCCGGATCAGATAGACGTCGAGGACGTTGGAGACCTCGAGATTGGCCGGGTTCACCAGCGGATAGATCTGTTCGTAGCCGGCGTTCAGGATGCCGGGCAGCGACAGGATGAACAGGATGCTGACGGTCGGCATCATGCCGGGAATGTTGATGTAGCGGATGCGCGCGAAGCGGCCCGCACCGTCGAGGAATGCCGCCTCCTGAAGCTGCGGATCGATGGTGGCGATCGCCGCCAGGAATATGATCGTACCCCAGCCGATCTCCTTCCAGATCGAGCTGGCGACGACGATCGCCCGGAAGTACTCCGGCCGTCCCATGAAGTTCACCTGCGGGATCCCGAGCGCGCGCATCGCAAGGTTGATCACGCCGGTGTCCAGCGCCAGCATCGTGTAGAGGATGTAGGCGACGACGATCCAGGAGATGAAGTGCGGCAGGTAGCTGAGGCTCTGGATCGCCCGTTTGAAGCGATTGTGACCCACTTCGTTGAGCAGGATGGCGAGCAGGATGGGAGCGGGAAACCCGAACAGGAACCGGAACGTCGTGATGAGGATGGTGTTCCTGAACGACTGCCAGAAGTAACCGTCGCCAAGGAAGTAGAAGTATTTCAGGCCCGCCCACGGGCTCTGCCACATGCCGAGGTGGATCTTGTAGTCGCGGAACGCGATCTGCAGGCCCAGCATCGGCATGTAGGCGAACAGGAACAGAAAGACGACGCCGATCGATATGAACGCGTAGTGCCACCCGTACAGCGAGAGTATGCGTGAGGCTCGTGTCGACAGCGCGGGTTTCTTCGTCGACCGGGCCACTACGGCCCCTGGGGCCTTCATGGGACGAAACAGGGGGAACGGGCGGGCGCCGCGCTCTCACGCGCACGCCACAATGAAGAGGAGGCTCCCGGCGGGAGCCTCCTCGCCTCAGCGCTGCGCAGGCGACCGCACACCGAACGGCCGTTTACGGCCTGATGCTATCCGACCTGCTCGTCGAGCGTTGCCATCCATTCCTCTTTGACCTGCGGCCAGCTTCCCTGCAGCCGGAGCTGATCCTGGTAGGTGGACCACGTGCTCTCGAATTCAGCCGGCGAGTCGGCGCTGATCAGCTTCGCGAAGAACTCGACGTCCAGCCTCCCCAGGATCTCCGCGTTCTGCAGCCACAGTCCTTCGGCCGGCATCTTGAGGTTGTCGTACGGTCTGGCGATGGAGACGTTCGGCTCATCGAAGTAGAACCGGTGCATGTCGAAGATCCAGTTCAGCGTCTCCCGCAGCTCGCGCGGCCGGAAGTAGTTCATGTCCTCGGACTGCATCGACAGCGGGTTGGACCCGAACCCCAGGGTCTTGATCTTGTTGTAGTCGCCGGCGAACAGCGCCTCTCTGAGCTCGGAGTCCAGGAACGTCATGTAGGGCGCGCCTTCGTCCGGATCGTAATCCCAGGTCACGCCGCGCGGACCCTGGATCAGTTCCCAGTCCCTGTTGATTCCCGTCTCGTACGCGTAGTTGGCGAAGCGCGCCACCGCATCCGGATTCTTGGCGTTCTT
This sequence comes from Spirochaetia bacterium, assembly GCA_963662775.1. Classification (GTDB taxonomy): domain Bacteria; phylum Spirochaetota; class Spirochaetia; order SZUA-6; family Bin103; genus CATQHW01. The sequence continues at coordinate 4,150,794 of OY759747.1, read as the reverse complement.
GGTGATCAACAGCCCACTCCCGCCGTACGGGTTGTAGGTGATGTTCACGCCCGGCCGGCTCGCACCGGGGGCCTGGGGATAGTCGATCAGGACCATTTCCGTGGCCGGGGTCTCACCCGCCGTGACGGTCTGCCAGAAGCCCCACGCCCAGTCGCCGATGACCGCGACGCGGCGGCCCATCATCTTCTCCCGCAGCGTCTCGTTCTTCTGCGACAGCGCTTCCGGATCGAGCAGCCCGTCGCGATACAGCGTATTGACCCACTGCAGCGCGGCCTTGGTCTGGGGATGATCCCGGAAGTGGATGAACTCACCATCGTAGTCGTCGAAGCCCATCCCGGCCGTCGACACGCCGAACGTGTTGAGCATCACCTGCCACATGCTCAGATTCTGCCCGCCGGTGATGGGCAGGACCGGCAGGCCGTCCGCCGTCATGAGCCCGGCATCCTGAACCGCGCGCAGGTAGCCTTCGACACCCTCGATCGTGGCGAGGTCGTCGGTCGTCATGCCGACGGCAGCCAGATAATCGGGATGGGCGGCCCAGACGGCGGCGGCCCAGTAGCCCCACGGCTGTTTGGGATCTTCGAAGACGCTGCCCGGGAAGTGATAGATGTTCCCGTCGGTGTACCGCCAGAAGTCGATCACCTCCGGTGACAGCTTGGCGATGTTCGGGTAGTCGGCGTTGCCGTAGTAGCCGTCGAGCGGGACGACCACGCCGGCCTCGAGCAGCCGCTGCAGCCAGACGAAGTTGCGCTGCGAAGACCTGATCACCTCTGGCCAGTCGCCGCTGGCAAGCCGCAGGTTGAATGCCGTCTCCACGTCTCCGGACTCGGTGTAGCTGAAGACCCAGTCGACCCCGCTCTCCTGCGCCATGAGCGCGCCGATCTTGGTATCGCTCCAACGCTCCTCGGTCTTGCCGGTCGCTCCGACGCCGATCGTGGTAGTCCAGATCGTCACCTCGACCGGTCCCTCGGCAGCCGCCGCCGGTTCCGAAATTCCGGCCGCGAGCAAGACTCCGGGCGCGAGCAGCGCCAGCAATAAGACGACCACTTTCGGGACGATCAGTCTCGTTTTCATCCGTCACCTCCGTATGGATCGGCGGCGCACTCGCGTTTCTGGCGCGTCCGCGCCGCAACCGGGTCACTGTGACCCGATTCCGCACCGGTGGCAACCGGCGGCCGAGCGCGTCGGGCGCGTACGTCGCTGCCCGGTCGAACCTCGTCAGCCGGCGTCACATTCCCCAGACCGTGACCGGCACGCCGTCTGCGGACGGTGCGCGGCGGAAGATCTTCTCCTCCCAGCTCCGCTCCGGCGCGCGGTCGAACACGATCAGGTGGCCCGCCTCCGCCCCGCACCGGTCCACGTAGGCGCGGGTCTGCTGCATCCCCTCCGCGACGGTCCGCTCCAGCTCCCCGCGCCGCACCTTGCACTCCACCACGAACCGCCGCTCGCTCCCGCCCTGCGGCCACACGATCAGCAGGTCGGTCCGCCCGCGCCCCAGCGCGTACTCCCGCTCGATGCGCCCGCCGCCGTTGACGATCCGCTGCAGGTGCGCCTGCAGCAGCAACTGCGGCCCCGCCTCGTGGTAGCGCTCGAAGCGCTGCACCCAGTGCTCGGAGTGCTCCCGGAAGAACGCCTGGAACGCCGCGATCAGCCCCTCCACGTCCAGCGCCCCGTCCGCGTCCACGTACCACCCCATCCGCTGCGGCAGCGTCTCCTGCACCACGTAGTTCAGATGGCGCGGCACCACTTCGGCGTAGATCGGGTTGGCGATGCGCGGCGCGCCACCGTCCGCATGCGCCACCAGCCCCAGGTCGCGCACGTAGGCCAAGTCATCCTCCGAGCACGCGGTCTCCTCCGCGCCGGACAGGATCGGCTCCACCACCCGCCGCACGCGGTCCTCACGCAGCTTGTCGGCCAAGTCGTCGAGGTGCGTCACCCGCGCCAGGATCAGGCGCTCCTGCGCCTCCAGGATGGCGTGCTCGGTGATCGGGCGGGAGCGGTCGCGGCCCGCCGTGTCATCGAAGCACGCCTCCCGGCACAGCGCGTTCACCAGCCACGGCTGACCGGCGGTGCGCGTCAGGATCAGCCGTAGCGCCTCCTCCGTGAACGCCTGCCCGGTCGCCGCCGTGTGCTGCGCCAGCAGGTCCCGCACCTCCTGCTCCGAGAAGTCGCCCAGCCGCAGCGACTTGGCCTTGACGTTGAAGGCGCTGCCGCCGAGCACCATGCGGTTCTCCGCCGTCGAGTGGATGCGGTAGTCGCGCACGTCCCGCACCCCGCACAGGATTATGCTATGCGGAAAACGCTTCGGACGGTCGACGTAGCCGGTGCGCAACTGCCGCAGTACCGCCAGCAGGGTGTCGCCCACCAGCGCGTCGATCTCGTCGATCAGCAACACCAGCGGCCGCGGGTCGGCCATGCTCCAACGCAGCAGCGCCTGGCGCAGCGCGTGCCCCGGGCCGACGCGCTCCAGCAGGGCGGGCCAGAGGTCCTCCAGCGTCTCGTCGCCCAGCGTCACGCTTGCCTGCAGCGCCAGTTCGGCAAGCACGGTCCGCACGCCCTCCACGACGTTCTCCCGGGCCGCCTGGCCCGCCTCGACGTTGGCGTATACGCAGCGGTAGTCGCCCGCCGTCCCGCCGTTCAGCAGGTCGCGCAGCGCCAGCAGCGCCGATGTCTTGCCGGTCTGCCGCGGCGCGTGCAGCACGAAGTACTTCTTGTCCCCCACGAGGCCGAGCACCGCGTCGAGATCGATCCGCTCCAGGGGCGGGATCCGGTAGTGGTCCGCCGCCACGACCGGCCCCTCGGTGTTGAACGTGCGCACGGCGCCAGTGTGGCATCGTGCAGAGCGGACGTCATTCCGGACCGGAGGAGACCAGCGGCAGACTGACGCGGCAGGCCCTGGACCGATCCCATCGTATGCGCTTCACTGTCCGACCGGGGCAGCGGATCGGCGTAGCGGAATGGGTCAGACGGCATCGGTGAAGGCGACGGCTCGGGGCTGGATCATCGGCAACGACCGACTGCGTTTGGAGCTTCGGCGGACGGACGCGGGTGGGACGGCGGTAGCGTCGCTCGCGCGAACCGCCGACGCCGGGTCGCCGGCACCACGTGAATGGGCCCATGCGGGAGCCGCCACCGGACCGTGGGTTCGCAGCGACGGCGAGAGCGGCTTTCGACCGCCCGAACGCGCCGGCTTTCGCTTCTCCGGCGCCGATACGGTCGAGCATGAAGGCGGCACGGTCGAACTGAGCCTGCGCTATCTCCACGACCCCAGCGGTGCGCTCCTGGTTCAATCGTTCCGGTGCTTTCCGGGCCATGCGACCATCGAGTGCGCGACCCGTATGCGGAATGCGCGCGGTTCGGTGCCCGCGATCTGCGCGATCGCCCCGATCTCCATCGCGCTGGCCGACACGGCCCGCCGCCTGGTCCTCTGGACCGCCGCGGCGGAGGGCGGGCACGGCTTCACGGCAGCCGGTACGGCGAGCGACCCGCACCAGGCGGGCGACTGGGTCGTGGTCGAGGATGCTCAGGCAGGCGAGTCGCTGCTGGTGGGCGGCGACCTGGGCGCGGGAGTCCTCCGGTTCGGCCTCGACATCCAGCCCACCACGGACGGGGTCCGCATCCGCGCCGGCGCCAACCCGCCGGTCGACGGGCGTGCGGCGGATCCCCACGGCACCATCGAGCCCGCCGCCGGACACGCGGTCGAGGCTCCCCTCACATTCCTCACCCTTGCCGAGGGAGGCGCGGACGAGGTCGGCAATGAGACCTTCCGGTACCTCAAGCGGCACGTGCTGCCGCAGCCGGTGACCGGCATGCCGCTGGCCGCTTATTGCGCGTGGCTCACCGACCCCGACAGCGAGCAGATCCTCGACGAGGAACTCGCCTTCGCGAAGCGGGTTGGCTTCGACGCGTTCTACCACGATGCGTCCTGGGTGGCGGGCAGCTCCACGGTGCCCGGCATGAACGACTGGGCGCAGGGGCTCGGCACCTATGAGGAGAGCGCCGAGAAATTCCCGCACGGGCTCGCCGAGCTCTCCCGGCGCGTGCGGGCGGCAGGCATGCGCTTCGGCCTCTGGGTGGACCCCGGCATGGTCGACTCGATCCGAGTGGCGACCGGCGAGATTCCGCACGATTGGGTGGCGATGCGCGGCGGCCAGGTGCTCGAGACCCGTCACGCCTCGCTGTCACCGATGACGCAGCTCTGCCTGGGCTGCCCGCAGGTGATTGCCGAGATCAAGGAGAAGCTGGCCGCGATCATCGAGCGTTACGACCTGGAGTGGATCAAGTGGGACCCGTCCGGCACGGTGAGCCACGCCTGCGACCGCGCCGGCCACCCGCATGGGCCGCGCGGCGGGACGTGGGCGGCGTATGCCGGCCGAATGGAGATCATGTCGCACCTGCTCGATCGGTTCCCCAACCTCATCGGGTTCGAGTGCGATCCGTCCTTGCGTCACAGCAGGACCAACCCCGGTCCACGGACGCTGCTGCCCGGAGGGCTCACGAACGAGTTCATCACCGGTCCGATGGTCTCCCCGTACGTGTGGGGCTCGCTGGCGAGCAGGAAGTCGGTCGAGGCTTCGACGTTGCAGCAGATCACGTCCGGATGGTGCTCGGCTTCCACCCTCGACTACAGCCTGCGTCGGCATTTCACGCACGGGATCTCCTTCGGCAACATCAACGGCATGCAGGCGCAACTCCTCTCGCATGCGCCGCCGGGCTACATCGAGGCGTTCAAGCGCAACCTCCTGAACTTCAAGCGTTATCGCCATCTGCTGCTCGGCGACGTGTGGCATCCGCAGCTTGCCGACCCGCACGGGTGGGAGGCGCTGCAGTACCTGGCGGACGACGGCTCGGAGTCGATCGTGTTCGTCTTCCGCCACCCCGGCGGAGCGGAGCGGAACGTGGTGCGGCCGAAGGCCCTCCACCGCGGCGGCGGCTACGTCCTGGAGTCTCTGAACGACCGGCCGGGACGGCAGCGGTGGCTGTCAGGCGAGGTGTTGCTGCGCGACGGCATACCCATGGAGCTGCCGGACCCGTGGCTGGCTTCCGGTGACGGTCTGCCCGCCGGCGACCATGACGTGCAACTCGGTTTCGGTTCGGACATCCTCCTCATCACCGGCGAATCGACGTGAACCCCGCTGCGGCGCCACGGATTCTGGGCATCACCGGAACGGTCCGCGACGCGCGCCTCATCCCGCAGCCGGCGCCGGTCACGGCCGCAGCGCCGGCACGCACTCCCGACGTCGATCTGAAGCGTATGGCCGAGTGGTCGCTGCACTACCTGATCCACACGCCGCGACCGCACCTTGGCTACGAGCCGGTCTTCCAGTGCCACCCGCTCAGGTGCCCACCGGTGCCGGAGGGTCACGACGTGGTCGTGCCGTGCGACACCGACGCGCGCATGCAATGGGAGTGGTACTACATGCGGGACGTCGCGGGCTCCGAGTCCGGGCGGGACGTGGAGCAGGCGTTTCATCGCCGCATGCGTGCCTACGTGCAGCGCGACGGCACCGTGCTGGCGCCGCCCGGCTGCTACAACGAAGCCGACATTCACGCGCGCTTCGAGCGGAAGGACTACGTCCACCACGTCTGGGGGGCGACCAAGATACTGCACAGCCTGTCACTGGAGCATGAGCGGTCGGGCGAGGCTGAGCCGAAAGCGTTCGCGCGCGCCGTCCTTGCGAAACTGCGGGAACTGGCGCGATGGGAGGTCCACGACGGCACCGACGTGTGCTGGCTCCCCGGCGGGATGGCGGCCATCAAGCCGGACGGATCGCTCCTCGACACCGGGTGGAGCAAGCAGCCGGCTCCGATCGTGGAGCCGCTGCTCACGTACTACCGCGCCACCGGCGACCGGGACGGCCTGGATTTCGCCCGCGCGTACGCCGAAGGGATCATGCGAGGACTCCAGCCGGGCGGCATCCGCTTCAAGGCGGATGGCCGCTTCGACGAGCCGCTCGGGCACAGCCACGCGACCATGCATGCCCTCTGGGGAGTCAATCACCTCGGCGTCCTGACGGGGGAGCGGCGCTACGTCGACTTCGCTCGCAGGGCATGGGACTGGATGCTGGCGCGCGGCACCGGGACGGGATGGTTTCCGGCGATGCCGGATTCCTGCAACGAGACGTGCTGCGTGTCCGACATGATCTCCAACGCCGCGCTGTTCGGTCACGCCGGCGACGCCGAGCACTTCGATTACGTCGAGCGCTATCTGCGCAACTACATCACCACGCTGCAGTTCGTCATCACCCCGGAGTTCGAGGATTACTACCGCGAGATCAACGCGGGGGCCGCCCCCGACGCCATCGCCGACGGCCTCCGCGAGCTGCGCAAGTTCGAGGGCGGCATCATCGGCGGTTCGGGGCTCAACGACTACGAGAACGACCTGCTCGGCAACGTGTCGGGCTTCGAAATGTTCGGATGTTGTGCGCCGGAGGGGATGCGCGCGATACACACAGCCTGGGCGAACACGATCGAGCGGCGGTACCGCTCGCCGTGGGGGCCGGACGGGATCTACGTGAACATGAGCTTCTCTCGCGAGTCACCGTGGGGCGACGTGATCTCGTTCTTTCCCGATCAGGGCCGCCTCACCGTCAAGCCCAAAGTTGACGACGTTTTCTATCTGCGCCCCCCGCACTGGACGCCCAGAGAACGGGTGGCCGCGTTCACGGGTACGCGATCGATCCCGGTGCGCTGGTCGGGCGACTACGTGCGATTCGACGCGGAGACCGGCGTGAAGCTGACGATCACCTACCCCCTGGTGCGATTCCACCACCAGGTGCGCGGTCTGTGGCCGGATACGGCGCCGGATCTGTCGGTGAGCTTCGATTGGCACGGCAACATGGTGACCGATGCTAGCCCCTCGCCCGAGAAGACACCCCTGTTTACCGGGGCGCCACGTGTCTTGACTACGCCGCCGCTGCCCCCGTGACCGCCGAGCCGCGGATTCCACCGGCCAACGCACGAATACCTGACCGACCGGAACCTCGTCATCCCACGCTGCCAGACAGGTGATGAGGCCGGCACGTTGCCGCTCAAGCGTTGATCATGGCGGTTGACCGGCGCGCCCCTATAGAGACTCAGGGAGCGTTTGCGTCCCTTCGTCGCTTCAAGAAGCTAATTTCTCACCCGAACGTTCTGACGCCCTATCAGGATGGTTCTATGATCGCCTGCAGCGTGGAATTCATGACATCCAGATAGTGATCTATGTAGAGCCTTCTGAACTTTAGGCTCCTGATACGGAGAAGCTGTCCCGGTGTAATGGAAAACAAGCGCTCAGTCCCCAGCACGTTTCGCTGCACGATGTTGAACTGGACGAGCGATTCCGTCGACTTGTGCGCGATCCGATTCCTAATGCGCTCACAATCACGAAGATGCTGACTCGCTGCGTTCATCATGTCACATATGGGCCAGCCGTTTTCGATATAGAGAGTCGCCGTGTCACGGATGCGTTCCGGATTCGCCCAAGACAAGAATTTCGCTCCTGCGCGCGTAATTCTACGGGCCCGTTCCTCGTCACCTATATTGAGATACGTGTTTGCTTTGAGCCCATTGAGAGAGCATCCTCCGGTCACGTAGTGAAGAAATAGACTCTCCAGGTCATTCTCGTACGAGGAGAACTCCCTTACAAATATTCCCTCCGCAAGCGCATCAGCCTGACGATCCGATGACTCCTTACCTAGAGGCGCAGCAGCGAGTTCGTCGACGATCTCCTGTGTGCTGCTGAAGCGTGCCGCCGTGGCGTCACGGTACGCTTCCAGATCGGCGGGCGTCATTTCGCGACTGACTCCAGCACAAACCTCGCTCGTTCCTTTCTGGCTTCCGTATTCGCCGTGCGACGCTGTGCGTAATTGATGAACCGAGCGTAGCCCGCGGGAATATCGTCTTCGGATTGCTCAGTGTACTTATCATAGAGTGCACTTATTTCGTCCAGCTCAGATCTCCAATGCCGTACATCATTCTCGCTACAAAGCGACGGCTGAGGCATGTCCTCAAGACCCTGAACGGACTGAATAGAGTGAGCTACGCACGTAAACAAAGTGTAGAACCAGTGCTGTCTACACCAATTTACGTTCTTCAGATCTGACGCAGAATACATGGCACCAATGTATCTCATGGCTGTGTTGAATCCATCTATTGCGGCGCTCATTTCCCGAGATACATTCTCTTGATCTTCGAATTGTCGGTAATATTTCTCAAGGTTCTTTGAAGTTTGAACCCCACCAACCAAGGCAATTAGCATGTCTGAAGCGAGAGCCGCCTCCCCCATACGGCTAACGCTCTTTTCGGTCAGGACGCGTCCCTCAAGAAGATAGTCAACATAGTAAAACCCAAGCTCATACGCGCTGGTCTTGAACACGCCAACGAACTTCGCGTTGAGCCTCTCTTGCCTGTTCAGGGTTACCGAATAGGTGTTGATCCGAGCGAAAATATCCAACATATCGGAGAGACTGACGTCGTAGAGTAAGTCGACGCCGATTTCGTACTGCAATATCTCGGCCTGTGTTTCGTCTTCCAGCTCTGAAAAATACTTCCCTGAGTGGATCTTGTTGTGAGTGCTCAACACCGTGAACGAATCCGTCAAGAACTCGAGAATTGAGCGCACTCGTTGTTGCCCGTCGACAACAGTACGAACGTGTTGTTTGCCTACCAAGCTCTGTGTAAGAAGTACCTTTGGCATAGGCTTGCCACGCATTATAGTATCTATGAGAAATGATTTGGCCGCCCTGGTCCATACGCTGCGACGCTGAAAATGTGGCGACAAGTCAAGCAGGTTGTTCGCATGCCACTCGACAAAATCGGCTATACTGTAGGAGCGGGCATCGAATTGCTTCATGACGATCTCCTGGCGCGCTAACGTCGTGGCGACCGACACTGTCGCCGCTAGCCACTGCGGGGCTACGTCGCCTAGGGTACCGGGAAAGGATCGTCACGGCAAGCATGGTGGACTTGCCGGGTGGGAACGCCGAAACCGGCAGCCAATGACTTCAGAGGCGAAAGAGGCCTACCTGCCCCAGCAAGTCACTACAGGAGGCAGGTAGGCTATGAAGAGTCAGGAACTTGTAACGAGTGCCGAGCGGATCGTCAAGGAGCTCTCAGCGCGGGTGAACAAAGGCCTGATCGGCCTGCAGGACGCCGAGCAGGAGATCCTGCAGTTCGTGAACTGGGTCGGCGATCTGATGGCCCAGGAGGTGGTCGAAGGCGTCGCAGAGCCCACGCGGGCGAACCGGATCATCGTGGACGGCGAGGTAGCGGTGTTCGAGCAGGTGCGCAACCTGCGGTTCATCAATCGGTTTGGGGAGTACGTGGTACGACCGCGGCGGTGCTACAAGTTCCTCAACCAGCCCGGCAGCTTCGCGCCCCTGGACGCGAAGCTGGGCATCGAAGGGTGCTTCGGGTTCTCGCCGTTGATGACGATGCTGATCTGCCTGCTGGGGGCCGAGGAGCCCTTCGAGCGATCCGCGACCAAACTGGAGGCGCTGCTGGGATATGCGGTGAGCTCCACGGCGGTGCAGCGCACCACCGAGAAGACCGGCGAGCGCATTCCCGACGATCGAGCCGAGCTGATCGATCCGGGCGAGCATGGGCAGCCATGCCCGCTGATGGTGGTCGAAGTGGACGGCACTACGAGCCCGCAAATCTCACCACAGCTCGGAGTAACGGGCCGCGAGAGCCTGCGGGCGCAGACCTGCTTCAAGGAATGCAATCTGGTGGTGATCGAGAAGCGGGACGGCAAGAAGGTCATCGACCGCTGGACCGGAGCCCGCTACGGGCCGCGCAAGGACTTCGAGCCGTACGCGGCGCAGGCGGGGATGCGGATGGGCTTCATGGACGCCGAGCGCACGCTGTTCATCGCCGACGGGGCGCGTCACAACTGGGAGCTGGCGATGACGCACTTTCCCGGGGCGGTGCAGATCCTGGATTACTACCATGCGGCTGAGCATCTGGCTGAGTTCTGTCACCTGCTGCCGGCCTCGGATCGCGATAAGCAGGTACGGAAGTGGAAGACCCTGCTGTACACCGGCGAGCCGCTGCAGTTGATCGTCGAGATGAAGCGCGCGGTGTGGAAGCTCTCCGACACCGACGCCGGATGCAAGCACATCACGTACTTCCAGAACAACAAGAAGCGTATGGACTACGGGCGCTACCGAGCCTGCCACTGGCCGATCGGCAGCGGCTCGGTGGAAGGACAGTGCAAGTTCGTGGTGGGCCGGCGCTTCAAGGGCAACGGGATGAGATGGCGCCCGTACGACAACGACTGCGTGCTGCGCGCTCGCCTCGCCGTGCTGAACGGGGACCTGGATCGCTATTTCCAGCCACGCACGGAGGTCTGGAACAAGGCGGCCTGATCATGTCAACCCCCTTTGCCGGTTTCGGCATTGCCACCCGGACTTGCCGTAGGCGTATGACACCAAGACGGAGCCAGGGACGTGGTGGCTGCGAACGTGGGATTGTGGAGCCTTGATCGGTTGACCTGCGGAAGCGGTTGGGGCCGTGGAGTTCCGCACATGGAGGATGGGTAGTTCCTTCATCCGTGCGTTTCGGGCACGGAGTCAGTGGAGATTCAAGCACCTGCACCGACTACCGAAGCGATCGACCTGATCCGCTCGTTATCGCCCGTGGCCGGCTGATCCTGACCGGATACGAGGCACGCTGATGGAGTTGCTCGGCGTCGAACGGCGTCCCGACGCGCGCCGGCAGCCACCTGGGACGAGCCGATCACCGAAGACGACCTAGGGGTGACCGGCCGCCGGTCTCGCCCCTTGCCTATACCGCACAAGGAAATGGCGGCAGCACGTCGGCGAGCTGAACGCCCGCATGCCGGGGAGCTGCCGTCGACTAGTCCGGCCGCTTCAATCGGCGACACACGCGTCGCGGCACCGATCCGTATCTCTCGTCGGCGAGGCGGAAACCATCGGGCTCGCGCATGGCCGGCGGAGCTAACGTGGCTAACGTGGGCTCCCCTCGCTCACGCCGCCTCGACGATCGTGCCGGCCACGAAGCGCTGACCGCCGTCGTTGAAGTAGTAGACGATGAGCACCCGCCCGTCGCGCGTCACGGCCGCATGCGGATACCCCAGGTCCAGCGTGCCTCCGTCCCGCCGGATCACGCGCTCCTCGGCCGCGCCGGGAGCGCGGCACTCGGGCTCCAACACACGTGCCCGGATGCCGTAGGGCTCCCGCCGGTATCCATAGACGATCAGCACGTTGCCGGACGGTAGCGTGAGCGCGAAGTACGGATAGCCCCACACATCCTCGCGTCGCGGAGCGCTCCAGGTCCGCCCCTTGTCGGGGGAGCGCACCGTCCACAGATACCCCCCGCCGTGCCGCTCCTTCATCTCCGAGCGAACGAATCCGACCAGGTCGCCGGACGCGGTCTCGATGACGCTCCACTCGTTGAAGGCCATGCCCGCCCTGCCGGGCGGATTCGGCGCGGCCAGACCGCGAAACTCCCACGAGCGTCCGCCATCGGTGGAAGCCACCAGGATGGAGCCGACACCCCGCCCCTGCACCGGCAACACCAGATCGCCGTCGGCCAGCTCGATGGGAAACCCGCGCAGGTGCACGGGCGCATGCAGCCCCGGATGGAGCGGCGGCAGGCCGGGAATCTCGCCGACCCAGGACGGCCCCTCCCAGTCGTCCCCCCGGTTGTCCGACCGCCAGACCTCGGTCCCGGCGCTCAGCATCGGCCAGTGCGACTGCTTCCGTCGCAGGCTGTCCGCGGCGTCATCCTGACCGTCGGCACGCAAACCGGCGACCAGGGTGGCGACCTCCGAGCTGACACCGTCGACCAGCAGATCGCGGGCGGCGTAGGGAACCAGTTCCTGTCGATGGGTCACGAACAGCATCGTGCCGTCGCGCTTCAGGCCGGCGACGGCGCATTGGCCGCCGCCCATGAACACCCTCGGCGGTGACCACGTCCGGCCGCCGTCGGCCGAGTCGGTCATGCACTGCTCCGTGGTCGGATGGGCGTGCATCATCACCGCGGGCGCCCAACAGCGATGGCGGCGAAACACGGCCCGCAGCTCCCCGTCAGGAAAGCAGACCACGGCCGGCCCCGGGCCGCAGTAGTAGCGGTCGTCCCGATACAGGACTACGTCCTCGATCTTCTTCAGCACGTCCCCATCTCCCCTGCTCGGCGCTCACCATGCCACGAACATCGGCCCGCGGCCCGTCGACACTCGCGTCCCGGAGGTGACGGTTCCGCGATCGCCCCGTTTCGGGCACGGTATCCCCGCCGTGCAGGACACCTACCGGGTCGCACCGCCCGGCTTCAGCCGCGAGCAGTGGCAGGAGTTCGCGGAGCGCGGCATCGTGATCATCGAGGACGCGCTCACCCCGCAGGAGGTCGCCTACTACCGCGACGCCGTCGACCGGATATGCGCGCGCCACCCCGGCTACGTCGAGGGCACGACCGACTTCCGCGTCTCCAACGCCGTGGAGGCCGACCCGGCGGTCACGGAGCTGATCGACCATCCGCGCCACGTCGGATACGCGTACGACCTGTACGGCGAGATGCTCAAGATCGTCCGCAGCGACATCTTCGTCCGGCCGCGCGAAACCGACAGCAACATGTGGCACCCCGACAGCCCGCGCGCCACGCCGTACCGGGTATTCGCGCCCGAGTTGCCGCTGCGCATGAGCGTCGGCTACTGGCTCACCGACCTCCCCACGCCGCGCATGGGCAACTTCGTCTACGTGCCCGGCAGCCACCGGGAGCAGTACCTGGACGGCTACTACTCGCATGAGCCCGCTCCGGGCGAGGAGATCCTGCGGGTCCGCGCCGGCACCATGACCGTCTACGATGGCAACCTCTGGCACCGGGTCGAGCCCAACCACACCGACACGGTCCGCAAGAACATCTTCATCGCCTATTGCCCGTCCTGGGTCTGCGCCGGGGACCGGCTGCTGTCCGACCCGGAGTGGCTGGCGACCCTGAACCGCGAGCAGCGCATCATCATGCGCAGCTACCCGCACCCACACGACTACACCAATCCGTCGGCGGAAGACTTCCCGCTGTTCCTGGACCGGGAGACCGCCGCCGACTCCGACCCCGGCGTGCCGGACCGCATCCCGCTGCGCCTGCGCAAGCGGCGGACGGCGGCCGAGCGCTTCACGACCGATCGAGGAGGAGATCCATGAGCGACAACGGGCTGCGCGTCGCACCGCGCGGGTTCACGCACGAGCAGTGGCAGGAGTTCCAGGAGCACGGACTGATCCGAATCGAGAACGCGCTGTCCCCGGACGAGATCGGCCACTACCTGGCGGCGGTCGACCGGGTGGCGGCGGCCGATCCGAGCTACCGGCCGGGGCAGTCGCTGCGCAAGGAGAACGCGGTCGAGCTCGATCCCGCGATCGCGGAGCTGATCGACCACGACCGGCACGTGGGCTACGTCTACGACGTGTTCGGGGAGATGCTGAAACTGCTGCGCAGCGACCTGCGCATCCGCGCGCGCGGCACCGAGCGCAACGCCTGGCACCCGGACAGCCCGCGGGCGCTGCCGTACCAGGTGTTCTCACCCGAGTTGCCGCTGCGCATGAGCGTCGGCTACTGGCTCACCGACCTCCCCGCGCCCCGCATGGGCAACTTCGTCTACGTGCCGGGCAGCCACCGCAACCAGCACCTGGAGCAGTACCACACCCACGACAGCGCCCCGGGCGAGGAGATCCTGCGCGTGCAGGCCGGCACGCTGACCATCTACGACGGCAACCTCTGGCACCGGGTGGAGCCCAACGAGACCGACGTGGAGCGCAGGAACTTCTTCCTCTCCTACTGCCCGAGCTGGGTCACCGCCGGCGACCACTACTTCTCCGACGACGACTGGCTGGCCACGCTCACCCGCGAGCAGCGCATCATCATGCGCAGCTACCGGCATCCGCACGGCCTGACCAACCCGGACGCGGAGGACTTTCCGCTGTTCCTGGACCGGGAGACCGGGGCCGACAGCGACCCCGATCCGCAGACGAACGTGCCGCTGCGCATCCGCAAGCGGACCACGGCGGCGGAGAAGCGGCTGGCCGCCGCCGGCCGCGTCTGATCACCACACCACCACGGAGGCACACGGAATGAGAGCGATCTTCACCGGCATCGAGTACGCGGGAAAAACGACGATGGGGCACCTGCGATGAGAGCCATCTTTACGGGCATCGAGTACGCGGGAAAGACGACCTTGATCGACATGCTCGGGGGCTACTACGAGGCGCGCGGCCTGCCCGCGCACTACGACGACCACTTCAGCCTGCCCGACCGCACCCTGAGCGAGGAGTCGCGGAAGCTGCTGCTGAACGCGCCCGACGACATGAAGGAGCGCTACCAGCGCATGCAGATCCAGTTCCACATCGAGCTGATCGAGTTCATCCAGAACCCCCTGTTCGGCGGCTGGTTCATCGAGGAGGCCGTCTACTGCGACGTCTACGGCGACGACCCCGACAGCCCCTACTACCGCCGCTACCGGCACATCAAGCAGCGCGTGTACGAGGCGCAGATCTTCGAGCGCCGCCTGCCGGACGTGGTCCTGTTCCACCTCACCGCCGACGACCAGGCGATCCGCCGGCGGATGAAGAACGCCCCGCACGAGCACCAGGTGATCCGCGAGCCCGACATCGCCCGCATCAAGGAACGCTTCGCCGAGGAGGTCGAGAACTCCCTGTTCCGGAAGGTCGGCCGCGTCGTCACCATCGACACCACCGGGCGCACGCCGGAGCAGTCCCTCGACGAGATCCTGCTCAAGTCCGAGCCTATGGTCACCTTCGGCGAGCTGGCCCTGCGCGCCCTCCCCGTCCCCGGCGGCAAACAGCAGGTCGTCTACCGTAACGGCGTACGCACCCTCGTCCCTGCCGGCTGAGCCTGGTTGAGTTGGGTCTTCAGGATTCCGTGTGGTGCGTCGCTACGTGACGTGGCCGGCGGGGTACCGATCGCGGCCGTCGCAAACTCGGATCAGAGGAGTGGGAGTGGGAGTGGGAGTTTCCGCCGACAGCATCAGGTCCAGGCGTTCCTGATTGTTCCGAGACCGACTCGGGAGCAAGCGCACCGGAAAACCCGAGAAATCGTGCCTCAGGGTCTTGACGGCAATGTGCGCCTGCGAGGTGGCACGCCAGCGCACGTACAGGCCTCTCCCGGAAGCTCGGGCGCCCGTTTCGGTTGACCAGCACCCCCTTCAGCGCGCGCTGCGCGCCGATCAAATGCCCGTCCGCGACCGGACAGGAAGGGCTATCTGGGAACCATGAGTATATTTACTCCATGAACACCGCCACCCTTGACGCACAACGATTGGCGAGCCCCGGCACCCGCGAGACGTCGCAGATCATGTGAGCGGCCATACGGCACCCGGAAGCCACTGGGAGCATGTCCAGGCATTGGAATGAGGAGCACGTCTTTGCCGAAGTACTGTCCCGTAGGTCTCAGTCACATCACCTCAATGGAGAGCACCGCGCGGCGGATCGCCTGCTTCGGCAGACCGTGGGTGCCCATGTCGCGGGTGAAGTCGGAAGCCGAGTAGACCACGTGCAGGGTGCCGTCGCGCTGCATGGTCGAGGTGTACGAGCAACCGGGGCCGGTGTGGAAGCAGAAGGGCGGCTCCCAGTGGCGGCCGGTGCCGTCCAGGCTGAGCATCACGTGGGTGATCTGCGGCTGGCCGTAGGAGCCGCGGCCGGAGGCGCAGGCAAGGACCCCGTTCGGCAGCACCTGCAGCCGCGGCTTCACCGAAGGCCAGCCGATCGGCGCCGGCGCCGCCCACGTGCGTCCGCCGTCGCGCGAGCGTGACTGCCACAGCGGGGAGTCCGATCCGGTGCGGAACACGCACAGGATGTCGCCGTTCGGCAGGATGCGCATGTCAGCCTCGTCGAACCCCTCGTCCACGGCGCGGTCGCTGACCCCGTACACCGGCTTGATCTTCTCCGGGTCGAACTCCTCCACCAGCTCCCACGACCTGCCGGCGTCGCTCGACCGCACGATGAACACGCCGAAGCGATACCGCCAGACCGAGCCGTTCGGCCTGCGGATCCACTCCGACTCCGGCAGGATCTTCGCCCACTCCATCGCCGTCAGCAGGTCGCCGCCGTCCACCTCCAGGATCGTCGAGTAGACCTGGTAGGAAGCCCGGCCCCACGTCATCCCGGACACCTTGAACGGCACCGTTTCCAGCAGCCGGCCGTCTCGCGAGGCGCGCTGGAACCGGAACGTGGGGTCGTCCTGCTGGAACTGCACGTGCATGTGGCTCTCGGACCGGTCGTAGCCGATGTCGTGCTGGAGCTGGGTGTTGTGCCCAACGTGCACGATCGTGCCGTCCTGCAGGTAGCCGAGCGAGGTGCTGAACGGGTCGCTGATCCGTCCCGACACGGGATCCCGCGACAGCAACTCGAAGTCGTCCGGCGCCGGGTGCCAGGTGTCGCCGTCGTCGCACGACTCGATGACGTTGACCGGATCCTCGGCGGCCACGTGCTCGCCGCCGTGTCGGGAGCGCGAGTAGAAGAGGATCAGCCGGCCGTCCAGCTCCAGCAGGCACGGGAAGTTGACGATCTCGCCCGCGTCCTCGACCCAGGTGTCGATCCGCTCGACCCGCACCGCGACCGTGCGTCCGTCACGTCGATACGTCGCCTCGGTGATCATTCGCGTGCCTCCTCTATAGCCAGCGCTCGAACCACTCCACGGCCCACTCGAAGTACTGCATGGTGAACACGTGGTGGCCGGGCGGCCGGTGCACGAGGAACCGGCCCGGGACGCCGGCCTGCTCGTACACGCCGCTCACGTAATCCGCGAACTCGTCGACGCCGTCCGCGGGCATGTCCTCGTCCTCCAGCGGCGCCACCATCATGAACGGGCGCGGGGCGACCGCCGCCGCGATCAGTTGCGGGTGATCGAAGTAACGCAGCATGTGCGGGACGAAACAGAACGACGAGTGGCGCCACACCAGGCCGTGGTCGATGTTCGCGCGCAGGGTTCCGAGCCCGCCGGCGATCGGCGCCGCCGTCTTCACCCAGGGGGCTGCCACCATGCCCAGCCACGACGTCCAGCCGCCCAGCGACATGCCGGTGAGCCCGATGCGGCCGGGGTCGACGCCGTCCAGCGCGCCGAGCACGCGCGTGGCGCGCACCGCCTCGTCGGCGATCACGCCCACCTGCGACCGCCCGAACGGCAGCAACAGCCGCTGCTCCTCCTCCCACGCTTCCACGGTCCCCCGCCGGGCCGCCGCCCCCTTCGGGGTGAAGGTCAGCACCGCGAAGCCGCGGCGCGCCATCTCCCGCCCCCAGCCGTACAGCGGGCCCTTGTGCGGGGTCTTGCGGTGGTACTCGGGATGCGCCACGTCCTCGGCCGTGCTGGCGGTGCCGTTCGTGCAGATCACGCCGGGCAGCGTGCCGGCCGGCTCGGCGGGCAGGATGGCGATGGCGTGCACGGATTCGCCCAGAAAGTTGCGGAAGGTCAGCCGGGTGAGCGCCAGACCGTCCTCCACCACGGTGTCCGCGCTGGTGAAGTCGACCTGGTCCGGGATCACGTCCAGGCCGATCAGCTCCCGGAACTTGCCAGGAACCTCCGCCAAGGGGAGCGGACCGGGGTACGCCGGCTCGATTCCGGCCATGCGCGACGACATCGTGTCCGAGTATACCGACTCGACCGCGCACTCCGCCGGTAAGAAGGAGTTGGCGCGCGCTGTCCTGACCGTATGCCCTCCTCACTAACGTCCCGCCGCGCATGTCGCGCGATCGTCGCCTGCGCCGCCCTGATCCTGGCCGGAGGTGCCGCGTGGGCGGCCGATGAATGCACCCCTTCCACGCACGTGCCGGTCCCGGAGGAGGTCAGCCAGTCGCTCAACGGCATCCCCTTCCTGCTGCATCCGGGGCAGCTTTCGCACGGCGGCCCACCGCCGGATGGCATTCCCTCGATCGATCTTCCGACGTTCTCCACCGTCAGCGACGCGGCCGGCTGGCTGGAGCCTGACGACCTGGTGGTCGTGCTCACCCACAACGGGATCGAGCGCGGCTATCCGTTCCGGATCCTCACCCACCACGAGATCGTCAACGACACGGTGGGCGGCGATCCGATCGTGGTCACATACTGCCCGCTGTGCGGCTCGGGCATCGCCTACGAGCGCACCATCGACTGCGAGCCGGTCGAGTTCGGTACCAGCGGGATGCTCTACAACTCCAATCTGGTCATGTATGACCGGCGCACGCGATCGCTGTGGATGCAGATCGGCGGACAGGCCGTGTTCGGCAGCATGAGCGGCCAGTGGCTGACCCCGGTCGCGGTCGACGTAGTGCGCTGGGGCGAGTGGAGCCCGCACCATCCCGACGCGGAGATCCTGGACCGCGGAGGCGGCTACCGGGACTACAGCTACGATCCGTACGACGGGTACGACGCCGACTATTCGGTCTGGTTCCCGGTGCAAAACGTGGAGGACGGCCGCTTCCATCCCAAGGCGGTGATCTTCGGCATCGAGGCCGGCGGCATCCGCAAGGCCTATTTCGAGGACGCCGTGATCGAGAACGCGCCGTTCGAGGACCCCGTCGGCGACACCGTGATCCGGGTGGAGCGCGACGAATCGGGGCTGGTCACCTTCACCGACGCGGCCGACGGTCGTGTGCTGGCCAAGGAGCGCGACTTCTGGTTCGCCTGGTACGCGTTCTACCCCGACACCGAGGTCTACGCCCTGGCCGAGTAGAGCGATCGCCGGCGACGAACGCAGTCCGCAGGGCTCAAGTCGCGATTGCCGACTGACGATCCATAGGGATATGCACATGACAGCTCGGCAACAGAGTCAGGCGACGATCTGGCGCAAGCGCATAGCGCTCGCCGTGACCGCGCTGGTCGTGGTCGCCGCGGTCGCGCTTGGCGCCATCAACCTCTGATCCCCGGCGAACCGACCACGTCCCCGCGTTGTCCTTCGCTCACGGCAGGACAGCGGTGACGCCGCAGCCGGCCGATCCCGAGGCACCGGCGGCATAGCCACGCCGCGTGCTGCGGCGCGCGCCGCGATGTGGCAGGCTTGCCCGCGCCGATGGATCGCGCAGCGCTGCAGGCCCGCCTGGCCGGCCCGGTCGCCTACCCACCCACCCCGTTCACGGACGACGATCCCGAGGCGCCCGTCGACCTGGACGCCTTCCGCCGCCTGATCCGCCGCCTGGTCGAACATGGCGTGCCGGCCGTGACCCCGTGTGGGGGGACGGGCGAGTGCTTCTCGCTGTCGATGGACGAGTGGCACGCCGTGACGGAGGCCGCCGTACAGGAGACCGGCGGCCGTGCTCTGGTGCTGGCTTCGGTGAGCGGGTCGATCGGCCGGGCGATCGAGCAGGCGCGCGCCGCGCACCTGCTGGGCTGTCCGGCGGCGCAGATCACGATGGTGGACCCGATGTTCGGCATGACCGGCGAGGGCGCCGAGCGCTACAACCGCGCAGTCGCCGAGGCCGCGGACATCGGCTTCATGCTGTACCGGACGAGCGCCGTCCCGCTGAGCGTCGCATCGGCCCGCCTGCTGGCCGGTATCGGCACCGTCATCGCCGTGAAGGAGGAATCGGGCGACGTCCAGTGGTTCCGGGACTTCATGGCCGCCCAGCGCGAGGAGAACCCCGATCGCCGGCTCGCCGGCGTCTGCGGCGGCGAGGGACTCTTCCCATACTGCGCCCTGGAGGGTGCCCGCGCCTTCTCCACCGGGGCGGTCAACCTGTTCCCCGCCCTGTCGATGGACCTGTGGCGGGCAGTGAGCGACGGCGACCGCGAGCGCATCGGCGTCATCCAGCAGCGACTCGCGCCGCTCGCAGCGCTGCGCGCCAGGCCGGGGCGTTCGATCCCGGTGGTCAAGGAGGGGCTGCGCCAGCTCGGGGTCTTCGCGTCGAGCGCGTGCCGCCCACCGCTGTCTGCGCTGACTCCCGAGGAGCGCGCGCAGGTGGAAGGGATGCTTCAGGAGTGGGAGGCTGCCGGATCCTTCAGCGCACCACGGCCACCCACAGCGAAGGCGTGAGCGTTACGTCCGCGCGGAAGCCGTGCTCGGCGAACAGCGCCTGCAACTCCTCCTTGCCGTAGTACCGCTTGACGATCCGAAAGGTGCTGCCGTCGGCCAGATCGCGCTCCTGCAGCCCGTCGGCGCTGGTCCGCTTGTCCGGCGTCTTCGCCGAGTCGACCGCGAACAGCCGGCCGCCGGGGCGCAGAGACCGCCGCAACAGGTCGAAGAAGCCGCCGATGCGCTCTGCCGGCACGTGCGAGAGCCAGAACGTGAATGCCACCAGGTCGTAGCGCTGCACGGGCCGATACTCGAACAGGTCGGCGACCTCGAACACCACGCGCGGGTCGTGGCGCACGCGGGCCAGCGCCAACTCGATCGCCTCCGGCGACGCGTCCACGGCGGTCAGGCGGCGCGCCTGCCGCAGCAGGTGCCCGGTCCAGAGCCCGGTGCCGCACGCCAGCTCCAGCGCGTCGTCGACCTCGCCCAGGGACCGCAGTCGAGTGCGTGCGGACTCGATCTCCGCCTGCCACTGCGCCCGGCGGGCGTCGCCTTCGTCGTAGCGCCCGCGCTGGAAGAACCAGTCGTCGTACTCGGGCGCGCGCCGGCGGTAGTAGTCGACCTGTTCCCGGATCAGACGAGCGTCCTGGCTCATTCCCACCTCCTGTCGACACACGATAGCAGGCGACACCCGCTATCATCCTGCCGATGACGCACCGCCGCTTCGTGGTCGCGATCGCGCTGCTGCTCGGGATCACGGCCATCGCCACGCTGGGATTCTCCCTGATCGAAGGGTGGCCGCTCGGCGACAGCCTGTTCATGGCGGTGATCACCATCTCCACGGTGGGTTACGGCGAGGTGCGGGAGCTCTCACCGACCGGCCGGATGTTCACGTCCGGCCTGATCGTGGTCGCCGTCATCATCATCTGGTATTCGGCCACCTCGCTGGTTGCCTACCTGTTGCAGGGGGCATTCCTGCCCGGCTGGAGGAGGAGACGCATGGACGGAGCGATCCGCAGGCTCAACGGCCACTACATCGTGTGCGGCGCCGGCAAGTTCGGAAGGGAGGTAGCGGCCGAGCTCGCCGGCGAAGGGGTGCCGTTCGTGATGATCGACCTGGACCCCGAACGGTGCGAGTGCGCGGGCGACGCGTCGGTGCTCTTCGTGCAGGGCAACGCCGAGGAGGACGAGACCCTGTTGGCCGCGGGCATCGAGCGGGCGGCCGGCCTGGTGTCCGTGCTGCCCAAGGACGAAACCAACGTGTTCGTCGTGCTCTCCGCCCGGCAGCTCAATCCGTCCTTGAAGATCGTCTCGCAGGCGGCCGAACGGCAGAGCATCCGCAAGCTCACGAAGGTGGGTGCGAACAGCGTCGTGTCCCCGTACCGCAGCGCGGGCCGCCGCCTGGCGGACTCGCTGCTGCGCCCGTCGCTGACCAGGTTTCTTGACGAGGTGCTCGATCGCGAGCGCCGCTCACTGCAGATCGACGAGGTGGCCGTGCCCGACGGTTCACCGCTGGCAGGGAGCACCCTGCAGGACGCACGGATCGCCGATCACGTCGGCGCCGTGGTCGTGGCCATCCACGGTGGGGAGGGTCACGCCACTGACGCGGCCGGGCCGATGGCGGGTGTCACGGTCCGGCCCGGCGACTCGCTGGTGGCGATAGGAACCGACGCCCAGCTTGTCCGCCTGCGCGCGTTCGTGAACGGGGCGCGTTCGTCAACGGGGCAGAGTGACCCGGCCTGACCGGAAGCGCCTGCCCGGAACGGTCAGCCCAGGTTCAGCAGCTCCCGCGCGTTGCCCCCGAACACCGCTTCGCGCAGATCCTTCGGGAACCGCGCGGCCGTGGGGGTGGGCTCGTCCCAGTCCCAGTGCGGATAGTCGCTGGCGTAGACCAATACCTCGCCGGCATGCATCCACCGGAGGAACGCGGCCGCGTCCTGTCTGCGCTCGGGAAGCTGCAGCGGCTGGGTGCCGACGCGAATGTGCCCCCGGAAGTACTCGCTCGGCAGGCGCTTCACCCACGGCGTGTACTCCCGCGTGGCCTTCCAGTCGGCATCGAAGTGCCACAGCAGGCCCGGGATCCACCAGGTGTCCACCTCGACGAACAGCCACTGCAGGGTGGGATAGCGCTCGAAGACCCCCTCGCAGATCAGGCTGGCCGAGTGCGCCTGCGCGATCTGCGGACGCGCCATGCGCATCTCCAGGTAATACGAGGGGAAGCCGGCGGCGGTCGGCGGGTTGGTCGGACCCTGCCCCTCGCACCCGAAGTGGGTCACGATCGGCAACCCCTGCTCGGCGGCGGCGGCATGGATCGGGTCGTAGAAGCGATTGCCGAAGGGCGAGCGGGCGCCTGCCGGCATCATCACCGCGGCAGCCGACGGATGGGAGCCAAGCCGCTCGATCTCGACCGCGGCCTCCCGCGGGTCGTGCACGGGGACGGCGATGGTCATCAGCAGCCGCGGGTCCTTGGCGGCCCAGTGCTCGAGCGTATAGTCGTTGAACGCGCGGCAAAGCGCGGCCGCGTAGTCCTGGTCGGGAAGCCCGGCCGCGGAGTAGACCGACGATCCGGTCAGCAGGACGGCGTCGATCCCGTACGCCTCCACGTGGTTCTCGATCGTGAACTCGGCCAAGTCCGTGTCCGACTCGATCGCGTGGTCTACCCGGAACGCCAGGCCGCTGTTGTTGCGCATGTTCGTGTACGGGTACTTGGGCATCATCGGGCCGAAGTCCTTGATGCTCTCCACGTAGCGGCGCGGCAGGTACGGGAAGATGTCCTCGATCTGCCGCCACACGTGGTGGCAGTCGCAGTCGACGACGTACGGAGCGACCTTGCGCGCGCGAGCGGGCGCGTCTTCCGCTGCCCGCGCGGTCGTGACCGCCGGCGGGTCGGCGACTGCGGAGTCGGTGGCAATAGCGCTCGGTGTCATCGACGTGAACCTCCCTCTGGTCTACCTCTCATGTGTGCAGTATGACCTGATCGCCGCGCACGCTCACCCGGTAGGTCTTCGCACAGAGGCGCGGGTCGTGCAATGCGCAGCCCGTCTTCAGATCGAACTCCCACTGGTGCGTGGGACAGTGCAGGATCTCGCCCTCGCGTTCGTAGCGGAAGCGGCCGGGCGCGTCGCCGGTAACCAGGGGTCCGACGAATCCGCGGGTGAGCTTGCCGCCGCGGTGAGGGCAGAGATTGCGCAGCGCGACCAGATCGCCCCCGACGTTGAAGACGCAGACGGCATGCCGGCCGCCCACGTCCACCTCCCGTCGTGCGCCCGGCGGAAGTTCGTCGAGCCTGCAGATCGCCACCTCACGGGGCGGCCGGCGCTCGGCCGCCCCTCGCACCGCAGCGGTGCCTTCCCCCGCCGTCATCGCATGCGGGGGACCGTGGCGAATCCCGGTGCTGCGGCCTACCGGTTCCCTACCCTCAGAACCGCAGGTTGGCGCTGAGGGTCGCGCTGTGCTCGGTCGCCGCGGCGATGTGGGCTCGTTCGTGCTGCGCCTCCAGGTTCAGGGCCAAGTCGTCGGTGAGCGTCAGACGGCTGCCCCACCGATAGGTCGACGAGCCCCCGTCGGCCAGCGTAACAGCGCCGTAGGGGGTCAACAAGCCGGGCACGCCGTCCACCTGCAGGCCGTCGTAGCCCAATTCGGCGTCCACGCGGCCCTGGCGCGAGATCAACTCGGCCGTCGGCACGGAGGCGATGGACTCCGCCGGCTCGAAGCTTGGGGTCACGTTCAGGAATGGCCCGAAGCCGTCGCGGTCGGAGGAAATCCGAACCAGCCCGCCGGCGGTCCACTCCCGGGAGGTGTCGTCGAGCGGAACCAGCGCGCGGCCGTGCGCCTCCAGCGTCAGGCCGACCGACTGATCCTCGTAGCGGAAGCGGCCGCCGAGCTCCACGCCCGCGCCGCTGGCGGCCTGGCCGCCGTCGTACCGGACGCCCGCCTCGAGCGTCGGGATCATGTACACGCTGTCGTTGAACGGCTGCTCGTAGGTTCCCTGCACCATGAGCCGGCCACGCCACGTGTTCATCTCCAGGTCCGGCATGTCGCCCCGTGACGAGTCCACCCTGAAGTGATTCAGGGACCCTTCCCCTCTGACCGCCACGCCCACGCGCGAGCCGGGATCATGGCCCGGGCTGTCGATCAGGTTGACGTTCCATCCCAGCGCGCCGCTCAGCAGCGACGAGGACCCGGCGTGGGGACGCGCGACGCCCGGCTCGTCCCTGTCGGCCATCTCCGCTTCGCCGACGCCGTAGCTTGCGGTGGCCCACCACCACATGCCCGGGAACAGCACCCAACTGAAGTACGGGGAGGCGCTGATCATGCGGTGATCGAGGAGGCCCCGCCGGCCGTCCACCTCGAAGGTGGTGGTGGCCTGCGACGCCCCCGCCGTCAGACCGAGCAGCAGCTCGCGCACCGGCCGGACATCGAACCCCAGGTGCCCGGTGATCACGTCGCCGTCCCAGCCGACCTCCGCACCCTGGCCGCTGCCCATGCTCCGGTAGTCTCCACCCGCGGTGAAGCCGAATCCCCAGAGCGTACCGATCGCTCCGTTGACCTCACCGGACTCCCCGATCAGCAACGGGGTGCCGTCGTACGAGATCAGCCTGCGATGGCTGAGCTTCGGCAGGCCGTACTGCACGGTACCGGACGATTCCAGCCGTTCCATGGTCGCCTGCAGCGACCCCACGGTGTCGACGCGACCGGATACGGCATCGACGATGCCCCAGGTCGTCGACTGGGCGATCTTGGGTGCTATGGCGTTGCCGGCAGTGGTGTACCGGTCCTCGCGGTCGGTCTCCTGCGCGCCGGCCGCCACGGTCGCCAGCAGCACCAGCGTCATCATGATTGCCAGCGACGCCGGCCCGGCATGGTTCTTTCGAGTGTCGTCACGTGTCATCGAGGTCTACCTCCTGGTGCCACGGGTCTACTCCCAGTCCTCATTTTCGGCACACCCGAGCCACCGATTGACCGCTTGCGAAGCGCGCATCATGTCTGCTCTGCGCACGCGCGTCGAGAAGGGCAGGCTGCCCACGCCGTCACGGCGCCGCCGCGGTCGCCCGCGTCAGGTGCCGGTCGCGCCGCGGACCCTCACGCCAGGTAGTCGTGAGCGATCGCCGCGTAGCCCTCCGTGTAGTCGCACTCCACGTAGCCGGCCGCCCCGCAGCTCGCCGGCGCGAGCGCCGTCAGGTCGCACTCCGGCGCCGCTTCCAGGGCGACCGTCCCCCGCCCGCGCGCCGAGAAGCGGACCGCCAGATCCTGCATCGTGCCGCTGCAGTCGATGAGCTGCTTGAGCGCCGGTCCCGGTCCGTCGGCGCGCGGGATCACCTTCAGCCGCCACGACGGCGACAGCGATGGCAGCTCGTCCGCCGCGACGACGTCGTCCGTGGTGGAGGCGATCCGCATGACCCGCACGCCGTCCAGATGCGCCTCCGTCACCATCGTGCGCCCGTGGCGCCGCACCGTGACCTGCGCGAACACCTTGGGCGTCCCGTAGATCTCCCGTCCGGCCGCGATCCCGGCAGGCCCGTTGTGCAGCACGTGCGAGCAGAACCAGCCGTCCGTGCCGGCGAAGCGGCAGCCGAGCATCAGGAATGCCTCCTGGAAGCTCCCGTAGCTGCTGCAGAACCCCACGTCGATGCCGGCGGCCATGCACGCGCCCTGCGGGTCCGGCGTCAGCGGCTCCGGCAGGAAGCGCTGCACGGCGCCCGGCGCCTGGAACGGCACGAGCTGCAGGGTGACGTTCCGGTAATGCGCCGGCGGCGGCGGGTAGGCCCGGAACGGGGTCAAGGGATGATCAGCAGCTTGCCGCTGGTGGCGCGGGACTGGATGTCCCGGTGCGCCCGCGCGGCATCGCGCAGCGGATACCGCTTGTGGACGCGCACGTCCAGCTCGCCGGCCGCCATCCAGCCGAACAGGTCGTCCGCGCGCGAGCGCAGCTCGCCCTCCTCCTGGACGTAGTGCGTGAGGGTCGGCCGGGTGACGAAGTACGACCCTTCGTTCAGCACGCGCGGGTCCAGCGAGGTCACCGGACCGCTGGCGTTGCCGTACAGCACCAGGTAGCCGCGCGGCGCCAGGCTGCCCAGGCTCTGCTGCCACGTGGCCGCAGCCACCGAGTCGTAGGCGACCTGCACGCCGCGGCCGTCGGTCAGGCGCATCACCTCGTCCTTGAAGTCCACCTGGTCGTAGCGGATCACCTCGTGGCATCCGGCCCGGCGGGCGAGCTCCGCCTTGGCGTCGGAGGACACGCAGCCGATCACGCGGGCGCCGCGGCGCCTGGCTATCTGCGAGAGGAGCAGCCCCACCCCGCCGGCCGCGGCCAGCACCAGGCAGGTCGACGACGAAGACAGGGGATAGGTGGAGTGGCTCAGGTAGTGGGCGGTCAGGCCCTGCAGGAACACGGCGCCCGCCAGCTCGGTCGTGATCCCTTCCGGGATCGTGACCAGGTGATTGGCCGGAACCAGCGCCAACTCGGCGTACGAGCCCGGCGTCATGACGTACACCACCCGGTCGCCTGCGGCCAGACCCTCGACCCCGTCGCCGACCGCGTCGACGACCCCGGCGCCCTCCACGCCGGGCGTGAACGGCATCGGCATCGGGTAGAGGCCGCTCCGCTGGTAGGTGTCGATGTAGTTGACGCCGGCCGCCTCGATGCGCACCCGCACCTGGCCGGCGGCCGGCTCGCCGGCCTCGGCGTCCCGGTAGGCGAGCACCTCGGGCCCGCCGCTCTGCTCGATCACTATCGCCTTCATGACGGCGATCCTACCAAGCGGCCGGCAACGCTACCTAATCGCCTGGCCGAACGTCGTGTCGATGCCCGGGTAGCCGTCCACGTAGCGCTTGTGCCGGGCCGGCAGCGCGTCCACGAAGGCCCGCGCGGTAGCCGGCAGCTCCCAGGGCGCGTCGATGACGTCGCTCTGCTTGCGGAAGCCGACGCCGCAGGAAAGCCGGGTCTGCTCCTCCCGGTTGGGGAAGGCGCCGTGGAACGTGCGGTCGGCGAACAGGATGCAGTCGCCCGGGTCCGTGAACAGCGGCACCAGGCCCGGGATGTCGAAGTCGTCGTAGCGCTCCTCGTCGGTCGCATCCTGGCGGACGAACGTGTACCGGTCTGCGGTGAGCCGGAACCCTTCCGGACCGGTCCAGCCGACGCGGTTCGAGTCCTCGATCACGCACAGGCCGCCATGCATGGGACGCGAGCCGGTGACGTAGAACCAAGTCCCCGACGGCCAGGAGCCGCGATTGAGAACCTGCCCACTGTCGCGCGGCGGGTCGTCAGTCTGTCCGCGCCAGTCGGTGTGCCAGCTCACCGTCGCCGACCCGGGCCGGCGGATGATCGCCGCCGAGCGGTTGAGGCACATGTCGCCGGTGCCGAGCAGCGCGCGCGGCAGGTTCATGAAGCGCTCGTGGTCGAGCAACGCCCAGGCCTCGGCCGCTTCGTCGAACCAGGCGTGGTAGGTGCGGCTCTCGCCCGGGCCGAGCGTGCGGTCCGGGTCCAAGACCCGCCACACCTCGCCGCACAGCACGTCGACCAGGGCGGGCGACAGCACCTCCTTGGCGACGCAGAAGCCGTGCTCGGCGGTGCAGGCGACGATCCGGTCGAGCCGGTCGGCGTCGAACTCGTAGTCGTAGGCGAGCTTCGGCTTGCGAACCTCGGCAGCGTCTATGGTCATCGTCACGTCCTCCTGTTCATCGGTCGATCGGGTCGAAGAAGGTCATGTCCGCGCCGAGGTCGTCCATCGCGGTGACCGCATCTCCGCGCAGACGCACGCGTATGTCCCCGGCCGGGTTCCGCATCGTCATCTCCTGTTCCGCGAGAGGATACGCGATACGGATCGCCCGGTCTGTCGCCGGCGCGGCGAAGAACAGCCAGCCGCCGGTATGGCGTGGTCGATCCGAGCCGGAGATCTCGATCGCGTCAGGGCTGACCCAGGGGGGGAGACGCACGAACAGCGGTCCGGGGCGTTTCAGCTCGACACTCAGCGCGGGATGCGTGTAGGGAGACCTGACCCTGATCGCGGGCGTCTCATGGTCGAACAGGAGGTTCACACGGTGTCCGGCCGCGTCGTGGCGCGCCGCCTCGCGGTAAACCTCGCACAGCGAGCCGACCACGCCGCCCACGATGTCGGAGTTGAACTTCACCTCCGCGACGCCGACCGGGTGGTGTCCGTACGGCGCCGGGAGCCCGAACGATCCGGGGATCCTGCGGGCGACGTCGCGCTTGCCGTCCGAGCCCTCCGGATTCGGCGGCTCGGGGATGAACGAGACATCGCGCAGCTGGCAGGGCAGCAGGTGGCAGCGCAGGATGCGCTCCGCGTCGTGGTAGTACTCGTTGTAGCCCCAACGGCCCAGGATCAGGGCCGTTTCGACGATGTCGCCGGTGTTGTTGGCCTCGCCCCGTCCGTAGTTCCTGCCGGGCCTGGTGGTCTCGATGGACCAGCCGACCTGGTCCCGAATGTGCCACAGGCCGTTGTCGTAGAACGCCTTCACACGCGCCAGCAGGGGTGCGTCGCTCGTCAGGTCCGCCAACTGTGCCAAGGATGACATCGTGCAGGTGGTCGAGTGCCCGTGCAGGCCGTGAGCGTCCTGGTACTCGCCGTTCTCTGGGAAGAAGTCCGCGACGGCCTTGTCCTTCAGGACGATGGCAAGATCCAGCGCCGGGCCGTATCCGGTTGCCCGGAAGTACTTCACCAGCGGGCCGATGGATCGGCCGAGCCCGTTGAGGAAGCTCGAGGGCTTGAGGATCGTCAGCCCGTGCGCGTCCTGGAGGCGCGCATAGTCCCATCCGTCCGACGGGTCCCAGGTGCGGAAGATCGTGTCGATGGATGCCTCGGTCAGCTCGCGGGCGCGCCCGGAGTCGCGATACCTGGCCAGGGCGTACAGCGCGTGGAACCCCTCGCGAATCTGGGTCGGCAGAAAGTTGACCAGCGGTCCGCCGATCCGCTGCCGGTTCAGAGGCAGGGGCACGGCCCCCTGGTAGGCGAAGAACGCGGCGCGGGTGATGGTGTCGACCGCCTGCTCGTCGATGCGGATGCCCAGGGCGTCTTCGGCACTCAGCAGGGCGTTGAGGAACCGGCCCGGGACCTGCGCCTCCGAGTGGTGGCAACTGAAGCTCATCCTGGCTTCGGGAAGTGCCAGGATGTCGAAGAACGGGATGTCGTCGTCGTCCGCGTTGAACAGCCGGCACATCGTCTGGCATCCCAGGCGGATGGCGCCGGCGAGATCGGTGGTGTTTACGTCCTTCAGTTTCGCCATGGGCCGTCGCCGTAGTCGATGCGCGTCGCGTGCCAGCCGGCTTCACGCCGTGACCAATAGGCGTCGGTGAGCCGGGTGGTGATCGGCCCCGGCGTGCCCGCGCCGACCGGCCGTCCATCGACCCTGGTCACGGAAATCAGGCCCCCTGCGGTCGAAGTCACGAACACCTCATCCGCGACATGGACCCGAGCCGGCGGGATCGGCTCGGTCACGGACGCGATCCCCATCTCCGCGCACAACTCGAGCACGGTGCGGCGGGTGATCCCGTCCAGGACGCCCGCGGCCGGCGTCGCCAGGCGGCCGTGCTCCACGATGAACACGTTGAAGCCGGGACCTTCGGCGATGTCGCCGTTGCCGTCCACCACGATCACCGTGTCCGCGCCCGCGTCGTACGCCTCCAGCAACCCCGTCTCGAAGTCGAGCCAGTGGTAGTGCTTGATCGAGGAATCGATCGTTTGCGGCGGCACGCGCTGGATGTCGCTGATGTGCGCGTGCAGTCCGCGCAGCCGCTGGTCCTCCGGTGCCAGCCAGATATAGGGAAGGCAGAACGCATGGAACCGGTTCGTGCACCCGCGGATGTCCCGGCTGCCGGCGGGCAACCGCCCGCGCGTCATCACCATCTGCACGTAGGCGTTGCGGAAGCCGGTGCGGCGCACGCACTCGGCGAGGATCCCGTTCCGCTCTGCCCGGTCGTACGGACAGCTCAGCCGCAGCCGGGCGTTGTTGCGCTCGAAGCGCCGCTGATGGTCATCGAGCCGGAAGAACGATCCCGCCCACACCGAGACGGTGTCCTGATTCGCGTCCGAGCGCAGGAACCCCAGGTCCAGGATCGAGATCCTGGCCTCCTCGATCGGGCAGTACCCCTCGATGAACGCGATACCGTCGCCGAACGGCGATTTCACAGCAGCAGAATAGGTCGCGCGCGGCGCCCTCGCCTACTCGGAGAGCACGTAGCGCAGGATCTGGGCCACCTGCTCCACGGTGGCGGCGACGGCCATCGCCGCGGCGTCCACTTCCTTGAGGGCGTGGGAGAGGCCGTCGTCGTGCAGCGTGATCACCGGCGTGCCGAGCGCGGCCGCGAAGCCGGCGTCGAAGGCCGCGTTCCATTGCCGGTAGTGCTCGCCGAACTTGACCACCACGACGTCCGCCTGGCGCAGCAGCGTGCGCGTGCGGATGGCGTTGATGCCCGCCCCCTTGTGATCGCGCCAGAACGGCTTGTCCTCGTCCCCGAGGATGCGAACCCCGCACTGGTCGCTGGCGTCGTGGTCCGTCACCGGAGCCAGCAGCTCGGCGCGGACTCCGGCTCGCTCGATCGCCGTAGCGAGCTCGCCGCGCCAGTCGGAGTGGATCTCGCCTGCCAGATAGACTTTCAGAGTGCGCTGCATGGTGCCGGCTTCCCCTCAGATGCGGCAGGTCTGGGCGCCGTCGACGACCACGGACTCGCCGGTGACGTACCGCGCCTCGTCCGAGGCCAGGAACAGCGACAGGTGCGCCACGTCCCACCCCTCGCCCTGCTTGCCGGTCGGGCAGAGACTGTCGCGCCGCTGCATCATCGCCTGCACGTCGCCGCCGTACGCGTCGGTGAGCGCCGCCACCACGAACGGCGTGGCCATCATGCCGGGCAGCACGGCGTTCACGCGGATCCCCTTGGCTGCGTACTCAACGGCCACGTCGCGGGTGAAGGCGATCACGCCCGCCTTGGACACCGCGTACGGCAGGGACAGCGCCGGCAGGGTGCGGATCGCATTGATCGAGGAGATGTTGACGATGGCGCCCGAACCCTGCCGCTCCATGTGCGGCACGACCGCCTTGGCCATCAGGAACATGCTCTTGAGGTTGACCGCCAGGGTGGTGTCCCACGCCTCCTCGGTCGTCTCTGCCAGCCCGCCGGCGATCTCGATGCCGACGTTGTTGTGCAGGATGTCGATGCGGCCGTAGCGCTCCATGCACGCGCCGGCGATCGCGCGGCAGGCGGCGCCGTCGCTGACGTCCGCCTGCAACGTGGACGACTCGCCGCCCGCCTCGGCGATCATGCGTTGAGTCTCCTCTGCGGGACCGGCGTCGCGGTCGACCAGCAGCACCCGCGCACCCTCCCGCGCGAACACCAGCGCCGTGGCGCGGCCGTTGCCGATGCCGGGACCGACCGAGCCCGCTCCCGTGACGATCGCGACCTTGTCCTGGATGCGTCCTGCCATGGCAGCGAGCTTAGGCGGTCAGCGCTTCGCGCGGAACCGCGGCCACCACCGAGTAGTTGGGGTCGCACACGTTGCCGACCCGCAACTCCAGCACCTGCGTGATCCAGACCAGGGCGTCGGTGGGATCCATGCCGTAGTCGGCCGCCACCCACTTGACCAGCTCGGTGGTGGCGATGCGGGTGGCGTCCTCCAGCGGGCGGGCGCTGCCGATCACCATCAGGTGCGTGTCGTTGGTGACGCGCGGCCAGTCGATGGCCTGCCCCTTGATGACGTCGAACCGGCACACCAGGTTGACCGGCACCTCGCAGGCGACGCCGCCGATCTCGCCGTGGCCCTGGGTGGCGTGCCCGTCGCCGCAGAAGAACAGGCCGCCGTCGTTGCGCACCGGAAGGTGCACGGTGTTGCCCGCACAGGTCTCCGGGCAGTCCATGTTGCCGCCGTAGCTGGCCGGTGTCAGCGCGTTGATCGCCTCCAGCTTCGGCGCGGTGCCGATGGTGCCCATGAACGGCGACAGCGGACGGCTGAGCTTTCCGAACCAGACGCGACCGTCGCGGATCGGCACCTTGCGCACCACCTCGGGCAGGGCGTCGGTGAGCATGGCGGTCGCGGTGGTGCCGGTCAGCAGGCCGAAGCGCGGCACCAGCCCGGTCATCGCCCAGTCGCGGGTGATCTCGATGTCGTCGATGTGCACCAGCAGGGTGTCGCCCTCCTCGGTCCCCTCGACGTACACCGGCCCGGTCTGCGGATTGAGGTACGGATACTGGCACACGTCCGCGTAGTGCTGGGACTCGTCGACCAGGCGGTTCTCGAAGCAGTCCACGCAGTGGATGCGCACCTGCTCTCCGGGCTGCACGCGCGCGACTACCTCGTGGTCCGCCGAGTAGGTGTAGCGGTAGGAGCCCGGCTGCTGGCGAATGTCGATCATGGCGAGTGACGGTACCACGGCTCGAGGCCCTCGCCTCGCAGTCGAAAGCGCGAGCGCCGAATGATGCGTTTCCTCTGTCGATGGCCCCCGATGTGCACCGGCCGCACGACAAGCTGTTTCGCACCGTGTTCGGCGACCCGGCGGAGGCGGCCGGCCTTCTGCGCGCCTACCTGCCCGGGCCTCTTGCCGCCGAACTGCAATGGTCCCGCCTCACCATCCAGGACGCTACCTTCGTCGACGATCGGTTGCGCGACAGCGAGTCCGATCTGCTCTTCGCGATCGACCGCGCCGCCGGCGACCCGCCCGCATGGCTGTACGTGCTGCTGGAACACCAGTCGCAGCCTGATCGCTGGATGCCGTTCCGGTTGCTGAAGTACTGCTGTCGCATCTGGGACCGGGACCGCCGGACGCACCCGCGGGAACGGGGACTGCGACCCATCATCCCGTTGGTGTTCTACCAGGGCCGCGGCCGCTGGAGGCACGCCACGGAGCTCGCCGAGCTGTTCGCCGCATCGGTGCGGGAGTGGCCGTGGGTCCCACGTTTCACCCATCTGCTGATCGATCAGTCGTTGATCGTGCCCGGCGAGGTGCGCGGCAGGTTGCCGGGCCGTATCGCTCAGCTCATGATGATGGCGCCGTTTCGCCACCGGCAGGAGGCGCTGCGGAGGGCCGTGCACCTGCTCGCGGAGTTGCTGCCGACCGGCGATCGGGACGCCGTACGCACGTTCGTGAGGTACCTGTTGGCGACGCAGGACCGCGACACCGCACTCGCGTTCGGCGAGGCTCTGGCCAAGGCGGTGTCGGGACCGGGAGGAGAGCTGATGACCTATGCCGAGGAACTCATCAAGGAAGGCCGCGAGCAGGGGCGGCACGAAGGCGAGTTGAGCGGACTCAGGGAGGGCGAGCTGAGGGGCCAGGTGGGCACCATAGAGAAGCTCCTCCTGGCCGGCGTGCAATGGTCGGTCATCGAGTCGGCCATCGGCGTGGACCGCGATGTCCTGCGGGCTCTCAAGCAGCGACTCGAAGAAGCGGAGCACGGGCGCGAGGACGCCGACCGATAGCGACGGTTTCGGGGCGATAGCTCAAACGCGCAGAAGTGGTTGCAGGTTGGCCAGGACCGCGTCGAGCTCGCGATGGTCCTCGTCGTCGAGCTCGACGCTTCCGGGCACGCGCGTCGCGGTGGAAGCGAACACGCCCCGTCGCACCAGCACTTCCTTGCAGGCAGGCAACCCGAGCAGGCCGAGCAGGTTGATCAGCGGCAGCAGCCGGTTGAACACCTCGCGCGCCCGCTCCCGGTTGCCGGCCTGCCAGGCATCCCAGATCTGCACGTGCACGTCGGTCAGCTCCGTGGCCGGCATGAAGCCGGTCGCCCCGCGCCGCAGCTCCGAGAGCATCCAGCGGCCGTGCGCGCCGCCGAACACCCCGCTGCTCACGGCCCCGCAGCGTGCGACCAGCGCGCTGATCTGGTGCGCGCTCGGATCGCTCTCCTCCTTGACGTAGTCGACATTCGGGATGTCGCGGAGCAGCCGCTCGATGAACGCCGCATCCATGCCGGCGTGGGTGTGCTGGATGAACACCGGCCGGCCGGCCGCCTCCGCGATCGCGCGGTAGTACGACTGCAGCTCGTCCCGGCCGGGCTGCCCGGGATACGGCGGCAGCGCGATCACGGCATCCGCCCCGCACCCGGCCGCGTGCTCGGCGTGCTCGGCCGCAGCGCGTGGGTCCGGGGCCGCGACGCCCGCCACCACCGGCACGCGGCCGCCGGCCTGCCGCACCACGGTCTCGACCGCGGCGCGCCGCTCGGCATCCGCCAGGTACTGGAACTCGCTGCCCAGCACCGGAAAGACCAGCCCGTGCGTGCCGGCCTGCACGCTGAAGTCCACCTCCCTCGCGAGCGCCTCCATGTCGATCGAGCCGTCCTCGGCGTACGGCGTCAGAACCACCGGGAAGATTCCGCGCAACGGCTCACTCATGTCGTTCCGCCCAGCTTTGAGATCTCATCCTGCGGAAAGGATGGCAGGGGGACGCGGCGGTCGCCAGTGCGCAGGGTGACGCCGGAGCCCTGACGCACGGCGCCGATCACCGCCGCCGCGATGCCGGCCTCGTGCAGCGCCCCCGCGGCGGCGCCGGCCACCTCCGGCGCCGCGGTGAACAGCAACGCGCCAGACGCCAGCAGGCCGAGAGGGTCGATGCCGAGCGCGCCGCACAGCGTCCGGGTGGCGGGCTTGACGGGCAGTGCCGGGGCATCGATCTCGAAGGCCACCCCCGAGCAGCGCGCCAGCTCGTGGATCCCCTGCGCGACGCCGCCTTCGGTCGGATCATGGGCGGCATGGATCGCGAACCGGCGAAGGACCCGCCCCTCCGCCACCACGCTGATCCCCGGGTCATCGAGCCACCGTGCTACCGCCGCGTGCTCGGGCCCCAGAATCGCGCGCGCATCGGGGTGCTCGCGTGCCAGAAGAGTGGTGCCCTCCAGCGCCGCCCACTTGGTCAGGACCAGGGCATCGCCAACGCGCGCGCCTGCGCTCGACCAGGGCTCGCCGCCCAGCACGCCGACCGCGGCGCCGACCACCACCGGTCTGGCTACGGCGTCCGTCACCTCGGTGTGTCCTCCCACCCAGGCAACGCCGGCGGCGTCCGCGGCGGCGGCCAGCTCGGCGAACAACGCCTCCAGGGCGGCGCCATCCGTACCCGGCGGCACCAGGATGCTGGTGGTGAGGTACCGGGGCTCGGCGCCCATCGCCACCAGGTCGTTGCAGTTCACGGCCACCGCATAGCGGCCCACCTCGCTGCCGGCCAGGGTGATCGGATCGCTGGTCAGCACCAGGCGCTCGGCGCCGGCCACCACCGCTGCGTCCTCGCCCACCTCCGGGCCGATCAGGACACCTGCCTGCAGGCCGGCGCCGACGGGGAGCAACGGCGCCAGCACCTGCGGGTCGAGCTTGCCCTCGAGCAGCGCCGGCCGCTCGCCGCCCGGCGCCGGCTCGCTCACGACGGGTCGCTGTCCTCGTCGATGCGGTGCTCGTCGACGTAGTCCCAGTCGATCCGGTAGCCCATGCCCGGGTGCTGCGGCACGCGCACGCAGCCATCCGGGTCGAGGGGATCGCACAGCTCCTTCAGGTACGGCTCCGGCGTCTCGTAGTCGACCCCCGGCGCCAGCAGCCCGCGCTCGTAGTAGCGGCAGGTGTCCTCGCTGGTGGCGCCGAGCACCTGCAGGTTGCCGAAGCCGGCCATGTGGATCTCCAGGCGCACGCCGAACGCCTCGCACAGCGCCGCCGTCTTCAGGCAGCCGGTCACGCCGCCGCGCAGCACGTCGATGCGGCTCATGTCCGACGCGCCGCGCCGTATCCACTCGGCCCGCGTATACAGGCTGCCGGCCGCGATCTCCGGCGACAGGATCGGGATCTCCAGCTCCGCCGACAGCTTCTCGTAGGCGGCCACCTGGTACTCGTTCATGGGGTGCTCGTACCAGACGAAGTCCAACTCCTGCAGCCGCCGTCCCACCCAGACCGCATCCTCGTAGTTCCGGTAGGTGCCCCAGGGGTCGAAGCTGAGCTCCATGTCCGGCCCGACCGCGTCGCGCACCGCCCGGCACGCCGCGACGTCGTACTCGACGTGCGACGGCCGTCCGGGATCGGCTCGCCCGGTCGCCGGGTCCCAGAAGTAGTAGGGATGGATCTTGTAGTGGCGGTACCCCTGCCGCTTGCAGGCCAGGGCGTGCTCGGCATACACCTCGGGCGGCCCCACGTTCGGGTAGGTGCTGGCATAGGCCGGGACACGGTCCCGGCAGCCGCCGGCCAGCTTGCGGACCGGCAAGCCGAGCGCCCGGCCCTGCAGGTCCCAGAGCGCGTTGTCCAGCACGCTGAGCAGGTGCTCGGGGATGTTGGCGACCCACATCCACCGCCAGAAGCGCTCCCGGTCGAACGGATCCTCGCCCACCACCAGGTCGCGGATGCGGCCGGTGAGGACCGCTCGGTCGGCCGCTTTCAGGCCGGCCTGATCGCCGTGCCCGTCGCCACCGAGGTAGTAGCCCTCCGCTCCCTCGTCCGTGATCACCTTGGTCACGGTCTGCAGCGCATCGCTCTCCGGCCGCAACTCGCCGTTGTGGAATCCGCGCCTCCGCACCGTGAACGGAGTCACTTGAACATCTCTGATCTTCATCTGGTACGCTCCTGAGTCGATGCATCAGACTCCGGGCCTGAACCCTGGGTCAAACGGGCCCGGCCCCCCCGGGGGAGCGAAACGATCACCCGATCGAAGTCGTCGTGGAACCGGCATGCCGTTGATGTCGCCGGTCGTCGAGAGGCTGATCAGGCCCACCCTGCTGGCCATGCTGCTTGCCTGGGAGCGATGGGAGTCCGGTGTCGACTGCGAGCTCCTCTCGGAGGACGCACGGACCGACCCGTACGAGGTCTACCGCCGGCTGCGGAGCGCGGATCCCGTCCACCGCATGCGGACGATCGACGCCTGGGCGCTGACACGCTACCGGGACGTGGAGGCCGTGCTGCGCGATCACGAGCGGTTTTCCAACGTCGACCGCTTCTTCCAGGAAACCATACCCTTGAGCCTGCTGGAACTGGACCCGCCCGAGCATACGCGGCTGCGGTCATTGGTCTCGAAGGCCTTCACCCCGAAGGCAGTGGCGATGCTGCACGGACGGATTCAGAAGATCGCCGACGAGCGGCTTGACGCCGTCGCCGGGGAAAGCCGCTTCGACCTGGTGGCGGCGCTGGGCTATCCGCTGCCGGTCACGGTCATCGCCGAAATGCTCGGGGTCCCTCCGTCCGACCTGGACCTCTTCAAGGGCTGGTCCGACGCCGTGGCGCTCAGCGTCAACGCGCTCCTCACGGCCGATCAGACTCGGGCCGCCAAGCTCGCCGCGTCCGAGATCCATGCGTATTTCGAGACCATCATCGAGGAACGGCGCCGGCGACCGCGCGAGGAACTGGTGAGCGCTCTGCTGGCAGCCGAGGAAGAAGGCGACCGGCTGACGCGCGACGAGATGCTGGCCGTCCTGCTGCTGATCCTGGTGGCCGGCAACGAGACGACGCGCAACCTGATCGGCAACGGCATGCTGGCGTTGCTCAGGCATCCCGATCAGCTCCAGCGTCTCAGGAAGGACCCGAGCCTGCTCGATCCCGCGGTCGACGAGTTGCTGCGCTACGACAGCCCCGTGCAGTTCTCTGACCGGACCGTACGCCAGGACATGGAGATCGGCGGCAAGCGAGTCCGCGCGGGCCAGCGCGTGGTCGCCATGATCGGCGCCGCCAACCGCGATCCGGAGAGGTTCGACGATCCGGACACGCTGGACATCGGACGCGGTGAGAAGAGCCACCTGTCCTTCGGGCGCGGCATCCACTATTGCCTCGGCGCATCGCTGGCCGTGCTGGAGGCTCGCATCGCGTTTGCCACACTTCTTCACCGGTTCCCCTCGATCACACTGGCGGCCGAGCCCCGGTACCGGGACGGCGTGGCCCTGCGGGGAGTCGAGCAGCTCTGGATCGAGGTCGAGCGCACGTGAACCGAGCACCCGGTCAGGCACGAAGCGGGGCGCCCATGCGCCTGATCGCCGCGGCGGTCCAGAACGTCGTCAAGCCCGCCGTGCTGCGCGGACTGCTGGCTTGGGAACGGCGGGAGTCCGGCGTCGCCTACGACTTCACTTCGGAAGAGGTCAAGACCGACCCGTATCCGACCTACCGCACGATGCGGACCCTGGACCCCGTGCACCGCATGCGCACGATCGACGCCTGGGCGCTGACCCGTTATCGGGACGTGGAGGCGATGCTGCGCGACCATACGCGCTTCGCGAACGCCGACCGCGTCCTCGTTCAGACC
Organism: Spirochaetia bacterium; assembly: GCA_963662775.1. Classification (GTDB taxonomy): domain Bacteria; phylum Spirochaetota; class Spirochaetia; order SZUA-6; family Bin103; genus CATQHW01. Next base: position 4,112,666 of record OY759747.1, on the reverse strand, counting down.
ATATCGATGAGCCTGCTGGAGCTCGATCCGCCCGCGCACACGCGGCTGCGGTTGCTGGTCTCCAAGGCGTTCACGCCGCGGGCGGTGGCTCGGCTCCAGGGCAGGATTCAACAGATCACGGACGAGCTGCTGGACGCCGCCTCCGGCATGGAGCGGTTCGACCTGGTGGAGGCGCTCGCCTACCCGCTGCCGGTCACCGTGATCGCCGAGATGCTCGGCGTCCGGCCGCGCGACCTGGACCTGTTCAAGAGGTGGTCGAACACCCTGGCGCTGACGGTCAACGCGATCCTCACGCCGGACGAGATCCGGGCGATCATGCAGGCGGCGGACGAGGCACATGCCTATTTCGAGACCATTATCGAGGATCGCCGCCGTCAGCCGCGCGACGACCTGGTCAGCGCGCTGCTGGCCGCCGAGGAGGAGGGCGACCGGCTGACCCACGACGAGATGCTGGCCGTCCTGCTGCTGCTCCTGGTGGCCGGCAACGACACGACGCGCAACCTGATCGGCAACGGCATGTTGGCGCTGCTGCGGAACCCCGGCGAGCTCCGCCGCCTTCGGGAGGATCCCGGCCTGATCGAGTCGGCCGTGGACGAGTTGCTGCGCTACGACAGTCCAATCCAGCTCAACGACCGCACCGCGCGGGAGGACATGGAGATCGGCGGCAAGTCCATCCGCGCCGGCAAGCGGGTGGTGGCGTTCCTCGGCGCCGCCAACCGCGACCCGGAAGTGTTCGACGCCCCGGACACCCTGGACATTGGACGCGACGTGAAGAGCCACCACCTTGCCTTCGGGCGCGGCATCCACTACTGCCTGGGCGCATCGCTGGCCGTGCTGGAGGCGCGCATCGCGTTCGCCAGCCTGCTCGAACGGTTCCCGTCGATCCGCCTGGCGGCCGCGCCCTGCTATCGCGACAGCGCGGCTCTGCGCGGCCTCGACCATCTCTGGATCGAGGTCGAGCGGGCGTGAGCGAACGGTCCGCCTGCGAGCGGGTCCGCATCGCCACCTTCGCCGGCCCCGGCAGCGGTCCGGTCATCCGCGAGGTGCCGGTGCCGGCGGTCCCCCGCAAGGCCGCGCTGATCCGCATCGCCGCCTGCGGCGTATGCGGCACCGACCTGCACATACTGGCCGGCCACTGGCCGAAGCCGCTGCCATGGCCGTTCACGCTCGGCCACGAGCTGGCCGGCGTGGTCGGCGCCATCGGCCCCGACCTGACCGAGGACCACATGGGCCGTCCGCTGGCCGTCGGCACCAAGGTGATGCTGCCGCCGTTGATGCCGTGCGGGAGCTGCTACTACTGCGTCCACTATCCGGAGACCGCCAACAAGTGCCTGACGCCCGTGTACTACGGCCGCTACCTGGGCTTCGAGCGGCCGCCGCATCTGTGGGGCGGGTGGGCGGAGCACGTCTACGTGGACCTGGAGGAGCTCCCCGGCACCAAGGTGTACGCGCTGCCGGACGACATGCCGCTGCGCCTGGCGACACTGGCCGAGCCGCTGACCTCCTGCGTGCGGGCGCTGAAGCGGGCCGCGCGGGCAGGCGGCTTCGAGCCCGGCGCGACCGTGGTCGTGCAGGGCTCCGGACCGATCGGCGTGCTGGCCACCGCGGCGGCGCAGGAGCTCGGCGCCGGGCGGGTCATCGTCGTCGGGGCGCCGGAGCGCCCTCGCCTGGCGCTCTGCCGCGACTTCGGCGCCGAAGCGACGGTCTGCCTGGACGACCACCCGACGCCCGCGGAGCGGATCGCGGCGGTGCGGAGCATCGTCGGCGGCTTCGGGGCCGACCTGGCCCTGGACTGCAGCGGCCACCCCTCGGCCGGCCCGGAGGGAATCGAGATGCTGCGCGACGGCGGCACCTACGTGGAGATGGGGCAGTTCACGGACGCAGGCTCCATCGACACCAACTGGCACCGCATCTGCACCAAGGACCTGAACGTCCTGGGAAGCTGGGGCTTCACCGCCGACGACATCGCCGCCGGCATCGACCTTCTGTACCGGGCGCGCGACCGCTACCCGTGGCTGTCGATGCAGACGCTGTTCCCGTTCACGGAGCGGGGCATCGCCGAGGCGATCGACGCCGCGCGGGAGATGCGCACCGTGAAGTCCACGATCGTGCCGTCACCCGAGCTGCTCGGCCTCGCGGACGCCGAGCTCAACCCCTGAGCCGTTCGCGTGCCAGCGCGGCGCCGGCCGCGAGCGCGCGCAGCTTGGCGCGGGCGACCGGTGGCGACAGCGGCACCAGTCCGCAGTCCGGAGCCGCCTGGATCCGCTCGGCCGGCAGGTGGGCGGCCGCGGCCAGCAATCGCCCGGCCACCTCCTCGGCGCTCTCGACCTCATCCGTGCCGTTGCTGATGCAGCCGTACAACACCGTCTTGGACGGGCAGCGACGCAGCAACTCCGGGTCGAGCCCGGCGGCGGCGAACTCCAGGGCGACCTGCGCGACGCGGCTGCGCTCCAGCTCGGCCAGGATCACCGAATAGCTGTCGACGATCGGACGCGGCACGCCGGGCATGGGGTAGCTGTAGCAGACGTGAACGGCGCTGGCGGCGTGGCGGATGCCGGCGGCGGCGCGGTCGAGCGCCTCGATTCCCCACGTGCGTACCTTCTCCGGGTAACGGCTGAACACCGGCTCATCGAACTGGATGACCGCCGCGCCCATGCCGTCCAGCTCGCGCGCCTCCTGGTCCAGCGCCGCGGCCACCGCCATCGCCATCGCCTCCTCGTCCCCGTAGTGCTCGTCCTGCGTCGAGTCGACCACGGTCATCGGACCGGGCAGCGTGACCTTCACGGGCCGGTCCGACTCCGCCAGCAGGAACCGCAGGTCGTCGGCCAGGATCGGCGCGGTGCGGCGGACCGGTCCCACGCACCGCCCCACCTCGGCCAGCCGCCGGCGGTTGCGGGTCCACTTGCGCGCCAGGGTCGTGTAGTCGAAGCCGGCCAAGCGGGAGGTCACGTAGGTGAGGTACGAGGAGCGGCGTTGCTCGCCGTCGCTGACGACGTCGATGCCGGCGCGGATCTGGTCGTGGACCGCCAGCCGCACCGCGTCGTCCTGCGCGTCGCGCAGGGGCCGGCCGGTCAGGCGCCAGCCGGCGCCGCTGCCGTGCAGGCGCGAGGCGGCGTCTCCCAGCGGCGCTTCGCCCACCAGCCATGCCGGCTTTGGCATCGAGCCGATGACGGTGGTCCGGAACGGCCGGCCGGCGCTCACCACGTGCAGCCCACCACTTCCGGTTCCCCCATGGATGCGCCTAATGTACCTGCTCGCAGTGCACAAGATCATCCTGGACACCGACATCGGGGACGACATCGACGACGCGCTGGCGCTGGCGTTCGCGCTCATGTGCCAGAAGATCGAGTTGCTCGGCGTCACCACCGTGTTCCGCGACACGGTCCGCCGCGCCGAGCTTGCCTGCTGCGTGCTGGAGGCGCTGGGCCGCGGCGACGTGGCCGTCTACGCCGGCCTGGGCAAGCCCCTGGTCGACCCGGTCAAAGCGGGCCGGGAGGCGATCGCCGCGCATCGGCCGCGCCAGATGCAGGCGATCGAGCGCTATCCGGCATCGACCCGGCCCAACGCCCGGCGCGCCGTCGACTTCATCGTCGACACGGTCATGGGCGGCGACGGCGACGTTACCCTGGTGCCGATCGGCCCGCTGACGAACATCGCCTGCGCCTTCGCCCTGGAACCCCGCATGGCCGACAAGGCCAGGATCTGCCTGATGGGCGGCTGCACGAATCGCGCGCAACCGGAGTGGAACGCGCTGTGCGACCCGGAAGCGGCGCGCATCGTGTTCGGGACCGGCACGCCGATCACGATGGTCGGACTGGACGTGACCGAGCGCTGCCGCATGAGCTACGGCCAGGTGCGCGCCATCGGCGCGGTCGACCGCCCGATCAACCGGCTGTGCTTGGAGCTGATCCATCTCTGGGGCGGTGACGATCCGGAGCCTCGGCCCCTGCTGCACGATCCGCTGGCCGTGGGGATGGTGTTCGATCCCACCTTCTGCGAGACGCAGCCCATGCGGATCGAGGTGGAGACGAGGTCCGAACGCCTCAACGGCGCGACGGTGCCGGCCCGCGCCGATGACGCCGAGCCCAACGCCGAGGTGTGCGTGGCCGTGGACGCACGGCGCTTCCTGAACCATTTCGTCACGACGCTGATGGCATGAGCCAGCCCCTCGACCCGGCGAGAGCCCAGGATGCGCTGATCCGGGCGGCGCTGGCCGGCGACGATGCCGGGGCGGACGAGATCCTGGAGCGGTTTCCTGAGGTATGCCGGGATTCCCTTGCGTGCGCGCTGCTGGTGGCCGACCCGGCAGCGGCGGACCGGGCCACCGCTGCGAACGTCAACACGGCGCTCGACCCGACCGGCTGGCCGCTCCTGCTCCTGCTGTGCAGCTCGCGCTATCGCACCGGCGACGCGGCGGTCGCCGCGGCGCGCCTGGACCTGGCGGGCAAGCTCCTGGAGCTGGGTGCCGATCCCAACTCCGGAACGCGCGAATCCAAGACCGTCCGCGGCTACCGCACCGTCCTCGGCGCCGCGGCAGGGCGCGCCCGCAGCGCGCCGCTGGTCCATATGCTCTTGACCGCGGGAGCCGACGCCGCCGACGGCCCGACGCTCTACGAGGGCTGCGCGATGTGGGAGGCCGTGCGCCTCCGCGACCGCGACAGCCTGGAAGCGCTGCTGGCCGCGGACCCGCCGCAGTGGCACGTCTGCCACGCCCTGCCGCAGAGCCTGCAATACGGCGACGAGGAGCTGACCGTCGGGCTGCTGGAGTCCGGCGGCGACCCCAACTGGACCATGGGCGCATGGGGATTCGGCGGCACCTGCCTGCACGAGGCGGTGGTCCTGGATGCCGACCTGCCCGTGATCCGGGCCCTGCTCGACCACGGAGCCGAAGTGGGGGCCCACGACCGGGACGGGCGCACGCCGCTGGCACTTGCCGTCTGTCTCAACCGCGACGGGGCGGCGGCGCTGCTGCGGCAACGAGGCGCGCGGCAGAGCGACGTGCGGGAGGCCGACCGCTGGGTCGGCGCCTGCTTCGCCCATCACCGCGGACGGGCCGACCGGATCCTCGCCTCGGGCGCCGTGTCCCTGCGGCCGGCCGATCTCCTGTGGGTCTGCCGGGCTGCCCGCGCCGGGGACACGCAGGCGGTCGCGCTGCTGCTGGCGGGCGGCGCCGACGCCCGCGCGGTCGATGACGATGGGCAGACCGCGCTGCATCTGGCCGCGCGCGCCGGCGACGTAGCGGGGTGCCGGTCGCTTCTCGCCGCAGGGGCCGACCCGCACGCGTTGAACTTCGCCGGTCAGACCCCACTCGATTGCGCCTTGGAAGTCGAGGACCCCACGTCGCGGGACGCTCTGGCGGCGTTGCTGCGCGATGCCGGAGCGAGCCGAAGCACCCGCAGCTTCGACGATCCCGCGTTCGCCGCCGTGTTCGAGCGCGCCGCGGACGCCGTCGTCAGCGGCGACGTGGATGGCCTGCGTTCTCTCCTGCGCGAGCATCCGGCGTTGGCCACGGCGCGTTCATCCCGGCCGCACCGCTGCACGCTGCTGCACTACCTGGCCGCCAACGGGGTGGAAGGCGAGCGCCAGCAGACCCCGGCCAACGCCGCCGAGGTGATCGACGCGCTGATCGGCTCCGGCAGCGACCCCGACGCGAGCTGCTACACCTACCGGGGCGGCCCGGGTGAGACCACCACGGGGCTCCTGGCCGGCAGCGCATCTCCCCGCGACGCCGGGCTGACCCTGCCCATGCTCACGGCGCTGGCGCGGGGCGGCGCGCGGTTGGATGAGACGCACACGCTGCTGGTGCGGGTCTTCGCGGCCCTGCAGTCCGGCGATGGCGCGAACGCCGAAGCTGAAGTCGACAGGTCTCCGGAAGTCGCCGGCCAAGCGCTGGTGGAGAGCGTCGCCCTGGGCGACACCGCGATTGTGCGCGCCCTCCTGGATGCCGGCGTGGACGTCGACAGCAGGCGCGGGGACGGCGCGACCGCGCTGCACCTTGCCGCATTCGACGGCAACGCCGAGCTGGTCGAGGAGCTGCTCGCGCGCGGCGCCGACCTCAGCCTGCGGGACGGCGTGTACGACGGCCCGCCGTCCGGCTGGGCCCAAGCTGGCGGGCACGAGGACCTCGCGAAGCGCCTCGCCACACGGGCCGGGTAGATCGGATGGGCGATACTGGACTCGAACCAGTGACCCCTAGCATGTCAAGCTAGTACTCTAGCCATCTGAGCTAATCGCCCTGAGTTGCAACCCTCCGCACGCGGCGGGCCGCTGTCAAGAGACCCACGAGACCGCGCTGATCTCCGCCGCCAGGTCCACGTCCTTCTGCGTGATCCGCCCGCCGGCATCGTGGGTGTTGAGCCGGATGCGCACCGTGGCGTAGACGTTCCACAGCTCCGGATGGTGGTTGGCCGCCTCGGCCGCGAAGGCGATGCGGACGATGAACGACACCGCCTCGCGGAAGCTCCCGAACTTGAACTCCCGCTGCAGTGCGTCGCCGTCCCGGCTCCAGCCGGCCAGCCCCTGCAGGGCCTCCTGGATCTGATCGTCGGAGAGCGCAGTTGCCATGCCCGGAGCCTACCTTCACGCCTGGCGGCTGTCCAACGCGCCGCGCCTTGACGAACCCGCCGGCAAGTAGTATGTGTTGCGGGCACTGGGCGTTAGCGTCCAGTCCGATCCCCTGTAGCTCAGTTGGTAGAGCGGGTGGCTGTTAACCACCAAGTCGCATGTTCGAGTCATGCCGGGGGAGCTAGAGGTAGGGAGATGCGTCGGACCGTGGCCAATCCAGAGATTCTTGGCGGTAAGCCGATCGTGGAGGGCATTCGCCTCAGCGTCGAGCACATTCTGGGCCCGCTTGCTCACGGCATGTCGCAGAGTGAGATCGTCGAGTCCTACCCGGAACTGTCCATCGAGAACGTCACCGTCGTGGTCCAGTACGCGGCTGACGCGCCACGGAATGATGTCTGTTTCAGGGAAGAAGCCGGCGTAGGATCTCAGCACACGAGTATGTTGCTACGTTGAGCAGACTCGCCCATCGGCACTTAATATGTTGAGTCATCCGAAACGTGACAGCCAACGACTCCAGGGTTTACTCACTCTTAACTGACTGACAGGATGTCTGGCAGAGAAATGACCATATTCACGGTGGCGTGCGAGATCCCTGGCGGATTTGGTAAACACGTACAATTCGACTCGAAGGCGTCATTATTGGACGCGGACTTTGTCCTCTTTCGTCCGTGCTTAGGTCACTATAGAGCTCCAACCAACTTTCGCGGCAAGCCTAGTCTAGGTGACGACATGTCCTTCGCGATACAGGATACTGTAAGGCATTGGCGTAGAGAAATGTCGGACTTTGTCCACGCCGGCAAGACAGCGTTCGTGATCATGAGCAAGGTTGAGGAAGTCTACGTGAGCACCGGAAACCAAGAACATTCCGGAACCGGCAAGAATCGCGCCACCACTCGTATCGTAGATCTCTTGTCAAACTACCAATGCTTGCCTATATCGACCGATGTTATCGAGTCACGAGGAAGTTCGATGATCCTTCATCCCAGGCAACATCTGCTAGATGAGTACTGGCGCAATTTTGAAGATGACAGCGACTACCACGTCTATATAGAGAAGCCCGATACATTCGAACCTCTCGTAGTCACACGGCACGGCGGGCGCGTAGTCGGAGCAATCATGCGAACCAAGGGTGGCGGAGCGTTGGTCGCTCTACCGTGGATAGACTTCTATTCGTCGAGATTCCTTGCTGACGAAGACGACGAAGGTGAGTACTATGACGAGGAAATCGACTTCGAAAGGGAGTGGACGCGAGAAGGCACAGCCTGGGGTAGAAAATACATACGCACTCTTGAATCGCTGGACAGAGCAATTAGAGCTCAGGCCGCGGCGACACCTGTGCCCGAGTGGGCGCTGCACGATCGGTATAGCACCTCCCGGGAAGTCGTGTTGACAAAGAAGCTCACGGCCACTACCTCGAGGATTTCGACCTTCGAGATTGCCCGCGACGATATTCGAACACAATTGAAAGACGCCCGCTCTCTAAGGCGACTGCTGTTTGAGCAGGGGCAAGAACTGGAGAAAGCAATCCTAGAAGCCATGAAACTCATGGGCTTTGAAGCGAGCAGCTTCCGGGACGCGGACTCTGAATTCGACGTAGTATTGGAGTGCCCGGAGGGGCGGTGCATCGGCGAGGCTGAAGGACGAGATAGAAAGCCAATAGGAATAGATAAGATGAGGCAACTTGAAGTGAATATCCACGAAGATTTCTCCCGCGAGGAAGCTGACCAACCAGCGAAGGGCATTCTGTTCGGCAACGCCTATCGTCTGACTCCACCACAGGACCGACCGGCCGAACAGTTCACCAGGAAGTGTCTAACGGCCGCCAACAGGAACGGTACGGTCCTGATACGTACGTGCCACCTGTTTGAGGTAGCAAGAGTGCTGGCAGATGAGCCAGACGATGCACTAGCAGCATCTTGCAGGAAGGTGATTCTCGACACTACCGGCAAGGAGGCAGCGTTTCCTATCGGCCAAACTTCTGGTGCGAGTGGAACTGACGACGCGATCGGTTAGTAAGTAATGCGGAATCAAGTCGTCTCGCCGAACCTGCCCGCCGGCACTCCCCGCGAATAGATGGTAGGGCGACGATGTGGATCGCGTGTTCCTCGCTGACGGCCCCGGTCGCCCGCGGTGAGCCAGGGGTTCAAGAACGCCACGCGCATGCTCCATCCGTCCTCCCAAGATCCTGCTTCACCGGCTGCTATCAAATCATGCCTGAACGGCGAGCGCACACATCGATGCACAAGGACTTATGAACACCAACCTGATCATTCGGGGCCACCCCGGAGCGGCTAGCGCACGTGCTGCTCTGAGTATGGTCTTTGTCATCGCGTTGGTAACGGTAGCCTGCCAGACACCCCCGATCGCGGACGACATAGGCTTCCCGCCCGCCGCGAAAACGCAATCGGCAGTCGTCCGCGTCCATGCCGAAGGCAGCGCGGAAGCCGTACCCGACATCGCCGTCCTCCGCATGAGCGTTCAGGTCACCGAACCATCGGTCGAAGCAGCCCGAGACCGGGCTGCCCGGTTGACCCAGGCGGTGATCGACCAGCTCACACGCCATGGGGTGGAAGAAGAGGACATCCGCACCAACCGGTTCACCATCGACCCCGACTACCAGTACACGAACGACGGCGGACGCCGCCTGAACGGCTACCGGGTCATCCACGCGCTGACAGTCACGCACCGGGACCTGGACACCGTGGGAGTCGTCATCGACACGGCGTCCACGGCCGGCGGCGATGCGTTGGCGTTCGGCCACATCGCATTCACCCACGCCGACCCGGACCGCCATCGGCAGGCAGCGCGTCGCGACGCGGTGGACCGGCTGCACCGCACGGCGCGACAACTGGCGGAAGCCTCGAACCGGGAGCTGGGACCGTTGCTGGAAATCAGCGAGGACGTCTCACCGGACTACGGTCCATACCAGAGCCTCTCCGCGGGCGCAGCGATGCTGAGGTCCGAGGCCGCCGACACGCCGATCAGCATCGGCACCGACGTGATCCGCGTCACCGTGCGCGGCGTGTTCGCCTTGCGCTGAAGCGACCGGCGCAGGCTCAGGTCTTCATCAGCCGCTTGACGTACTCTCTGACGTCTCCCTCGACCACGCCCAGGTCGTTGCGCATCTCCTGCAACACGGACCGGAAGGAACCTTGCTCTTCCTCGCGGGTGATGCTGCGGCTCTGCTCGACGACCGACAAGAACTCAGCCAGTGACTGGACCAATTCCCGATTGCCGACGAGGGCGGTCATCCGCGCGTAGTTTCGCATCTCCTCGATCTCATGGTCGTCGATCACACCGTCGTCGTCGGCTTTCGTGATACACGCGATGGTGTCCTTGTACAGCTCTAGTTTCTGCCGAAACAACTCGACTCGGTACTCCCGCTCGGTTTCCGAACGAACCTGAAAGTGGATCGTCACTCCGACCGAAGCCACGACCAGAACGACGGCGATGATCGCGGCGAGCAACTCGATCGTCAGATCGCTGACGTGTTTGGAGAACAGTACGTGGACGAGTATGGACGCGGTTATGACCAACGCTACGGCGAGCACGACCACGGCCAACGTCGAGGTTGATCTCTTTCCCAACTTAGAACGAAGCCTCCTGAACCGGCGGCTGCACGAACACCGCACTTGCCGCGCAACTATGCTCAGCGACGGATGTTACGCGGGATCGAGCCGTCGCATCAACCATCCTCGCGCCACGGATGCAGCCCTGCTCGCGCTGGCGAACAGCACCGACTCCCGGTTGCGGTCACGCCCCTCCCACCCTACCATCCTGCGCCGGAAGTCTTGGACGTGGCGAGAAGCAGGATGTTGAGATTCAGAGTGATGGCCGTCGCGCTGGCCACCGTGTTCGGATTCCTGGGCGCAGCGCCGACCCTGGCCGCGGACGAAGGCGGCACCTTCAGCGTCATCCGAAGCTACGTGCGCGACCACGTCACATTGGAACACGCCGAGGGCACGATCAGCGCCGGCACCCTGGAGGGAACCGTCACCACGCACGCGAGCAGCGGCGAACCGTTCACCCAAGGCGAGCACAGTCTCATCAGGTGCGTGTTCTACGCAAAGAGCACCGCAGAAGGCGTGAGCCTCGAAGCGCCGTGCACCACGACCGATGAATCCGGCGACCGGTGGTACACCCTGTCGCACCGAAGCGCCGGCGACATCGCAGCGGGTGGCGGTGGCGAGGGCCGCTGGATACTCATGGGAGGCACCGGCAAGTACGCCGGCGTGACCGGCACCTGCACCTACAACACCTCGTACCTGACGCAGGACCGGGTGGTAACGGTGGGCACATGCGCCTGGGAGAGGCTCTGAGTCGAACACTGACTGAAGCCGCAGTAGAGCCGCTGCGCCGGAAGCGTCCGCTCACGCCCCTTCCGGTTCACGCCCAACGAGCGTCGCGTGGCCGAGGACCGGCGCGACTGCTATTGGTTGTACGTGGTACCGACTGCGCAACCGGGCAACCGGGCCCACACTCCAGGACCCGATCAGCGTCCCGCCCGGTTCCCGTGGCACGAAGTCACCAAGGTCGCCCACTACTACCTGAGTCAAGTACACCGGCTCGGCCGTTCATCAAAGAACCGAGTGATACTCGTGCCCTCATGTACCCGTGTCCCCATTCCCATGCGCCGCCGCAGCGCTGGAAGCTACGGTGGTTGCCGAGGGTAGTCGTTTCGATCGCGCAGCAGCATTTCGACCTTCTCGAACCAGAGGCGCTGCCATTTAGACCGAGACACCACCCTTGCATCACATTGCTGCTGCAATCTCATGCGTCCCCGCCGGCCCCTGTTGCCGCACTTCTTCTTCGTCGCCTCTTTCGGTTTCGCCGAATTGACGGGATCCCTTGTCGTCCGAGAATGTAGCCAACTATGCTGCTTAGGATTACTCCGGTCGCCTCTTTGTCGAGTGCTCCGCCAAAAGCGAGGGCGATTACTGCACAAATAACGGCGAATACGGTCATCCCGCTCAAGAACATATCATTGGGCAAGGTTCTATTCTTGGAGAAAATCCAAAAGCCCACCCAGATAAGCAAGGAAAGGGAGAAAACGCCGCCAAGAATCAGCAAGATGCCAGGGTCAAGCCGTCCCTGCTGCCCTAACTGTTGTTGCAGTTGCTCTATTTGCTGTTGAAGCTGGTCTGGTTCCATACACTAGCTCTCCGAGTAAACGCAGAATAGAACGCTTACGTAAGGCGGATAATAGTCTACTTGGCTCGTTTGTAAGCCGTGAGTGTGGCCCCCATAGGCTGCACGGAAATCGTTGTCATTGTCAGCACCACCGGAGCCGCTGTCACCGCTGGTTCTTCCATCATGGGCGTGCTTGGTCGTGCCTCCGGTTGAACTATATGGCATGCTCTCACTGGCACCTATCAAGAAACGTTCGGACGCGTTATCGTACTGCGTCCAACCCTCGGGGCACTTCGCGGAAAGAAACGGCAGAAGAACGCCTCCCCTTACAGCCGCTAATAGAGCAGCTAAGACACGTTGGTCGACTTCTTCGGTGCTCGGTTGCACTGTCAGATATTCAGCACTAAAGCTCGCCAAGGCTGCGGCAAGTTCACGAATACTCATTACAGCATCGCTGTAAGACTGCTCGCCCTCCGGTGTTTGCTCAGAAGCAGTTGCCGTTTCCTGAGCGACAGTTGACATAGTAACTGCCCAAAGGAGAACGACGGTCAATCCGACTCTTATGGGATATCTCGTCAAATAGGATCGTGCCATGCGACTTCGACTAAGCAGACGACGTCTCGGCGGAACTGCGAGTCGTTTGTCGTGTCCGGCGGAAGTCGCCCGACGCGATTGTCGGTTGCGGTGTCTGGTGGCAGCGACGTGATAGTTCGCATCGCTGGGGGCGCCTACGGTCTCATCCTTGGGCAGTTCTTGAGTGGCGGCTTGGGCCATCATTGGTCCCTCCATTCTCGGTAGCAGCCGAAGGGACGGACGAGTGCGTAATGCGCTTGACGTGCTGTCCCAGACATGGGCCGTGCAGCCCCACCCATCAATGGCTCAACTCCCGCTCTCTCCGACCAGTGCTCTCGCAGGTTCAGAAGCACCTGCGATTCACCCCCCTCGGGCACCGTGGCGTAATGGGATATTGTATCATCGGGACCTTCACAGATGCAAATCCAGGTCGTGGGCGGTGAACCGGGAACTCGAGTCTCGAATCAAGGCCGGGTGAGCGTTGAGCGCCCGGCGCCCGCATCGACATAGTCTCGCGGAGCGAGTGGGGCCGCGCTCCCAAGGGCACTCTCAACGGGCCGTACGGCTTGGCCAGTGTTTCTCCGGATGCCGGTGAAGGCCTCACACACCGAACTGCATGAGAGTTCCCTCGGCGACCGGCGATCTCGTCCTATTGAGCCCTAAGCGCCAAGCTTCGGCTCTTGGGCGACGACTTGGGACCAACCAAGGCTTCGTCTTGACGAACTCGCCGACGTGTGTAAGTGTCGATGTCCTGGGAGTTAACGTTTAGTCTGACTCCATGTGTCGAACGGCCGCTGTCGAGCCACCCGACCGTGCTCAAGGGATGCCGCAGGGGCGACTGCCCGGTCGCCACGCTGATCGACCGATCTGAGCGACTGAGCACGCGAAAGTAGCCAGTGAGCACCGCAACCATCCACGAAGGACAGATCCTGACCGGCCCGCTGTTCAGCGAGCCGATGCTGGTGGAGACCGTCCGCTCGGACGGCCCGGGCACATGGATCGCCGGCCTGGTCGGCCAGCAGTCGGAACGCTTCCGGAGGGTCACGCTCACCGGGGGCGACATCGCCACGCTGACCATCGCCGACTCCCAACTCTCCTACGACGGCGACGGCAGGCTGCTGCGCCTCGGCCTCCAGGCATACTCGCTGGGCATCGCCTACGAGTTCGAGCCGTACTTCGGGCTCTCCATCTCTCGCGTGGACCCGCTGCCCCACCAGCTCGAAGCCGTCTACGAGCACCTGCTCAAGCTGCCGCGCGTGCGCTTCCTGCTCGCCGACGACGCGGGCGCCGGCAAGACCATCATGGCCGGCCTGCTCATCCGCGAGCTCAAGCTGCGCGGCCTCATCGAACGGACCCTCGTCGCCTGCCCCGCCAACCTCGCCTTCCAGTGGCAGCGCGAGCTCAACGAGAAGTTCGACGAGAAGTTCGTCGTGCTCAAGGGCGGCGACATCCGCGACCAGTTCGGCGTCAACCAGTGGCTGGAGCAGCGGCAGATCATCACCTCGCTCGACTTGGCCAAGCGCACGGACATCCTGCCCGGACTGGCGCAGGTGCGCTGGGATCTGGTCATCGTCGACGAGGCGCACCGCATGTCCGCACGGGACGAGGCCCACAAGAGCCAGCGCTACCGGCTGGGCGAGCTGCTGCGCGACAGCGCCGACCACTTCCTGCTGCTGACCGCCACCCCGCACAAGGGCGACCCGCAGAACTTCACCCTGTTCCTGCAACTCCTCGACCAGGACGCCTACGCCGACGTGAAGTCGATCCGGGAGGCGATGGAGCACCGGCGCGCCCCCTTCTACCTGCGCCGCACCAAGGAGGCGATGGTCTACTTCCCGGAGCGGCAGGACGACGGAGCGTGGACCGCCAAGCCGGTGTTCACGAAACGCATCCCGCGCACCGCCGACTTCGCCATCGACGGCGCCGAGTTCGAGCTCTACCAGACGGTGACGCGCTTCGTGAAACGGCAGAGCACCCGCGCGGCCGCGGAAGGCGACGACCCGCGGGCACGTGCGGTCGGATTCCTGATGGCGCTGTATCAGCGGCGCCTGGCCTCCAGCACCCACGCCATGCGGCGCTCCCTCGAAAACCGCGCGCGGCGTCTGGAGGAGGGGCTCAAGCGCGCCCACGATCTGCTGAAGACCGCGCCGCCGGATATCCCTGACCAGGAGGAGCTCGACGAGCTGGAGGAAGCCGAGCGCGAGCGGCTGGAGCGGATCCTGGAGGCGTACACGCTGGCCGGTAACGCCGATCAGGTCCGTGAGGAGATCGCCGAGCTCCGGGAACTCGCCGAGGAGGCGAAGGCGGTCGAGGGCTCGGGCAGCGAGGCCAAGCTGACCCGGCTCCGCAAGATCATGCAGGACGAGGGATTCTTCGACCGTCCCGACCAGCGGCTGCTGCTCTTCACGGAGTTCAGAGACACCCTCGACTACCTGATGGAGCGGCTCAAGGCGTGGGGATTCAGGGTGGGCTGCATCCACGGCGGCATGAAGTCCGGCTCGCGCGACGACGCCGGAACCCGGCTCCACGCCGAGCAGCAGTTCCGCGAAGGCGCGATCCAGATCCTGGTCGCCACCGAGGCGGCCGGCGAAGGGATCAACCTGCAGTGCTGCCACATCCTCTTCAACTACGACATCCCGTGGAATCCCAACCGCCTCGAACAGCGGATGGGCCGCATCCACCGCTACGGTCAGCAGCTCGACTGCCTGATCTTCAACTTCGTCGCGACCAACACCATCGAGGGACGGGTCCTGCAGCGGTTGCTGGACAAGCTCCAGGAGATCCGCGACGCCCTCGATGACGATGCGGTCTTCAATGTCGTAGGCGAGGTCCTCCCATCCACCCACGTGGAACGCGTGCTGCGCGACTTCTATGCCGGCAAGCTGGGCGAGGAAGACTTCGAGGACCGCCTCCTGAAGGACGTGGACGAGGATCGTTTCCGGTCCATCTGCCAGACCGCGCTGGAAGGGCTGGCCGCGAAGAAGCTCAACCTGAACATGCTCATCGAGCGCCGCGCCCGCGCGCAGGAGCGGCGGGTGGTGCCCGAGAGCATCGCACGCTTCATCACCGAGTGCGCCGGCGACGCGGCACTGGCTCTGAGGCCGGTGGGCGGCATGGCTCATACCTTCGACCTCGGCCGCACGCCGTCGGGATTGAAGAAGCACGAGCGCGCCCCGGACTGGAAGCTCCCGGACCTGTCGGCGCGCTACCCACGCCTGTCGACGGACCGGGAGACCGCCGAACGGAACAACCTCGAATGGGTGACCCCGGGCCACCCCCTGTTCGAGGCGTTGCGCCGGCACAGTCTGGAATGCGGACAGGAATCGTTTGCCCGCGGTGCCTGCTTCCACTCGCTGGCGCACGCGGCGCCGTCACGCCTCGATTTCTACCGCGCTCGCGTGGTCGACGGCCTTGGACAGGTGATCCACGAACGACTGTTCGCCGTCGAACTGACGAGCGACGGAGCACCGTCCCTCCGCGGGCCGGACGTGCTCGGCGACCTGAGCCCCACGCCGGCGCCGGATGACCTGCCCGCCGTCGCATCCCTCCCGGAAGCGACCTCTTGGCTCAACGAACAGGCCCTCACGCCGTTCCTCGACGAGGTCCGCACGGAACGCGTCGCCGAGATCGACCGCGTGGCCGAGCACATCGAGCTGTCCCTGACCGAGGTGCTCCAGCGCATCGACGACGAGATCGGCCGTGTCAACGACGAGCTCGAACACGAGGTCACCGGGGCCGAGGGCCGCCTGGCCCAGGCCGAAAGCCGCCATGCCGAGGTCCTGGCACGGAGGGAGCGCCGGCGCGAGGAGCTCGGCCGCCAGCGGGCGGTCACGCTGCAGGGCGTCGAGCGGCTGGCCAGCGCGCTCATCCTCCCGCACCCCGAACGCGAGACCCTGGACGTCCGGCGGCTGCGCCCGCACCCCGAGACCGAGATGACCGCCATGCGGATCGTCATGGAGCACGAGGCCGCACGCGGATGCCAAGTCTACGACGTCCACCAGCAGAACCTCGGCTACGACGTGACCAGCCTCGACCTGCAATCAGGCGAGCTGCGCCTGATCGAGGTGAAGGGACTCGCCGGCCCGACCGGCAGCATCCTCCTCACACCCAATGAGCGCCGCGTCGCCGAGGACCGCCGCGACTGCTACTGGTTGTACGTGGTCACCGACTGCGCAGCCGCGCCCACACTCCAGGACCCGATCAGCGATCCGGCCCGGTTCCCCTGGCACGAGGTCACCAAGGTCGCCCACTACTACCTGAGCGTGAACTCCCTCAAGCACCCGATGGAGGTTCGGGAGGATCGATTGAGCTACGGAACCGCGGACGCGCCATGAAGCATCCGAAAGCCTCATCAGACGCGCTTGACGGCCGGTACGAACCCGTTTTCCGCCAAGTGGCCGGCATCATCGACGCCGCCAGACGCTCCGCCACTCGTTCGGTCAACGCGGTCATGACCGCAGCGTACTGGCTGATCGGCCGGCATGTCGTGGCGTTCGAGCAGTCGGGTGAAGAACGCGCCGCATACGGAACCGCCCTCGTTGAGAGGCTGGCGACCGACATGACGCAGCGGTTCGGGCGAGGCTTCTCCCGTCAGAACCTCTGGCAGATGCGTCAGTTCTGCTTGTCGTATCCCCCTGAACGAATTCTCCAGACGGTGTCTGGAGATTCGCGAGCAACATCCACCAAGCTGCGTCTTGAGGACCTCATCTCGGCCTTTCCGCTGCCGTGGTCCGCCTACGTACGCCTGCTCTCCGTCCAGAACGCTCGCGCCCGCGACTTCTACGAAGCGGAGGCGCTGCGAGGGGGTTGGTCAGTCCGCCAACTCGACCGACAGATCAACTCCCAGTTCTACGAGCGCAGCGCGCTCTCTCGGGACAAAGCGGCCATGCTCTCCCGTGGCAGCAAGGCGCAACCCGAGGATCAACTCCTTCCCGAAGAGGCGATCAAGGACCCGTTCGTTCTCGAGTTCCTGGACCTCAAGGACGAGTACTCCGAAAACGACCTGGAAGAAGCGCTCGTCAACCGCCTGGAGACTTCCTCCTCGAACTGGGCGCCGACTTCTGCTTCATGGGCCGCCAGCGGCGCCTGCGCGTCGGAGACGAATGGTACGAATGCAAAGGAGCCAACGAGTGACGGTGCGCCGTCCCTCCGCGGGCCGGACGTGCTCGGCGACCTGAGCCCCACGCCGGCGCCGGAGGACCCGCCGGCCGTCGCATCCCTCCCGGAAGCGACCTCCTGGCTCAACGAACACGCCCTCACGCCCTTCATCGACGAAGTCCGCACGGAACGCCTGGCCGAGATCGACCGCGTCGCCGAGCACGTCGAGCTGTCACTCACCGAGGTCCTTCAGCGAATCGACGACGAGATCGGCCGCGCCAATGACGAACTGGAACACGAGGTCACCGGTGCCGAGGGCCGCCTGGCTCAGGCCGAAGCGCGCCATGCCGAGGTGCTGGCGCGCAGGGAGCGCCGGCGCGAGGAACTCGGCCACCAGCGGGCGATCACGCTGCAAGGGGTCGAGCGGCTGGCCAGCGCGCTCATCCTCCCGCACCCCGAACGCGAGACCCTGGACGTCCGGCGGCTACGCCCGCACCCCGAAACCGAGATGACCGCCATGCGCGTCGCCATGGACCACGAAGCGGCGCGCGGACGCCAAGTGTCCGATGTCCACGAGAGGAACCTCGGCTACGACGTGACCAGCCTGGACCTGCAATCGGGCGAGTTGCGCCTGATCGAAATCAAGGGGCTCGCCGGTCCAACCGGCAGCATCTTGCCCACTCCGAACGAACGCCGCGTCGCCGAGGACCGGCGCGACTGCTACTGGTTGTACGTGGTCACCGACTGCGCAACCGCACCCACACTCCAGGGCCCGATCAGCGACCCCACTCGCTTCCCGTGGCACGAGGTCACCAAGGTCGCCCACTACTACCTGAACGTGAACGCCCTCAAGCACCCGGTGGACATTCGGGAAAAGGGACGCGGCTACGATGCGGAAGCCAAGTTATGAGCGAGCACGGACTCGACCCTGCGGTCCTTGATGAGATCGTTCGCCGTATCGTCGCGGTGGCGCGGCCCGAGAAGATCATCCTGTTCGGCTCCGCCGCGCGCGGGGAGATGGGTCCACACAGCGACTTGGATCTCCTCGTAATCCAGGATTGTCCCAACCGGCTCGACGCGATGGCGCAGATCTACCATGAGCTCGACGGAGTCCGAGCTGCGGTGGACGTCATCGTCGTCACCCCGGACGACGTGGAGCACTACAAGGACAGCCACGCATTGATCATCAAGCCCGCGTTGCGGGAGGGAAGAGTGATCTATGCCGCCGCGTGAGAGCTTCGCGCCGGACGACCCTCGCGAGTGGCTGAACCGAGCCAGAAGCAACCTTGCCAAGGCGAAGGCGTGCGTTGTCGACGTCTACTGGGACGATCTGTGCTTCGATGCCCAACAAGCGGCGGAGAAGGCCATCAAGGCCGTGCTGATCCACCGCAGCGTACAATAGGAGATAGCGTGCCTCGACCAGGCGGAGAAGCCGACAAGCTCGGCAACCACTTTGAAGCGCTGTGGACCGTGAGCGCCGTTCTTGATGTTTTTGAGGGCGCATCCGAGGCGATTACGGTCGAGCCCCTTGGCGACTCGTCGCTGGGCGTCGAGTTCTACGTCGAGGGGACCGACGGATCGCGTCACTTCCACTCCGTCAAGCGCCAGAAGATCGGCGGCGACTGGTCGATCGTGGATCTTTGCCGACCTGACGGACAGACAGGACGGAGCGTTCTGGGCGACCTGTTCCAAAAGTCCACGTCGGACGAAAATGTCAAGACCTGCTTCGTCTCTTCCACTGGCGCGAACGAGCTACGGGAGTTGTCAGAGCGGGCAAGCACGGCAAGCAACGTTACTCAATTCCTGCGCGCGCTCTCTCCGAGTCCACAAGCGAAAGCTCCGGATCTACAAGAGAAATTCAGAAATAGAATAGTGCCCGTATGTGGCAACGATGAGAGCCGAGCATTCACGTTTCTGGAGAATCTCGAAGTCATTCTGCAGAGCCATCAGCATCTTGTCCGTACCGTGGAGCGCCGGATCACTAGCGTGTTGTACTGTTTGGATGGTTCGCCGCTGGATCCTGCCGACGTCCGGCGTGAGATTTCAGAGTACGTCGTAGAACGTCTTGGCATGCGACTGTGTCGAGAGCAGGTTCGCGACCGCCTGAGACGTCGAGGGATCGGCACTCGTGACTGGAAGATCGATCGCACGCTCGCCGACGCCGTTCAGAGAATCAACGATAGATACCTCGCGACTATCGCAACCGAACTCATAAACGAGACCCACATCGTCAGAGCGATCGTAGATGAGATCATCAATGATCTACACGACCGTAACCGAAAGGGCGTACTCCTCGTCGCTCCCGGCGGTTTGGGAAAGAGTTGCGTGATCGCTCAGTGCATTTCGCGTTTGTCCGCACTGGGGACACCTCTCATCAGTCTGCGAATGGATGCTATGGAGCGGTGCACCACGTCGCTCCAACTTGGACAACAGCTTGACCTGCCTGCTTCTCCGGCGGTCGTGCTCGCCGGTCTCGCCGACAACGCCACCAGCGTGCTGGTTGTCGATCAGCTTGACGCCATGAGCGTTGTGTCTGGCAGAAATCCCGACCTGTGGATGGCATTCAGCGAGCTGCGTGACGACGTGCGGGCATATCCCCACATGAAGATGATTCTGACCTGCCGCGACTTCGATCTTGAACATGACCACCGGTTGCGACCGTTATCCGGGGAGGAATCGGGATATTCCACGCACACGCTCGACAAGTTGAGCAAGGACGAAATCATGGACTCCCTGACCGTCGCTGGAGTCCGCGCCTTCAAGCCATCCGAGAATCAGTTCGAAATTCTGGGGGTTCCCTTTCATCTCTTGCTCTTTCTTCAAGGGCAACCTGGAACAGGATTCGGCTCGGCAGGACAGCTCTACGATGCATACTGGGAGAGGAAGCGACGCAATCTGCGTGGCTTCCTGGGGCGGGCGCCACATTGGAACGAAGTGGTCGATGCGTTGACCGAGCGAATGAGTATGGACCAGGTCTTGTTTGCACCGAAGACTGTCGTCGACGATTGGATCGAAGATTCACAGGCGATGGTCTCGGAACACGTGCTCGTCAATACGGACCAAGGTCATTATCGGTTCTTCCATGAGTCGTTCTTCGATTACGCGTACGCTCGCCGCTTCGCAAGCGCAGATCGCAGACTGTTGGAGTTCCTGCGGTCGACCGAGCAACATCTGTTTCGACGCTCCCAGGTGCGGCAGATCCTCGACTATCGTAGAGAGCACGACTTCGACCGATACGTTCTTGACGTCCGAGAAATCTTGGAATCGGAGGCCGTACGGTTTCACATCAAGCGGATGGTGGCATCGGGGTTCAGTAGAGTCGAACGACCTTGTCTTCAGGATTGGCGCTTGTTGGAGCCATACCTTTTGCGCGGCCCGCTGTCGCGGTACGTTTCTCGCTCGCTGCATGGTCACTCGGGCTGGTTCGATCTCTTGAATACCAGCGGAGTCTTCCGGCGATGGCTTGCCTCCGAGGATAGTGTTTATGTCGACTTGGCCATCTGGTATCTCGAGCCACCGGACCTTCAGGAACAGAGGTCGGCGGAGATCGCCGCACTGATCAGTCCATATGCACAAGCCGGCAGATCCTGGGAAGCTCGCATCAAGCGAATCATGTCGTGGCGCAAAATTCACAGCAGCCGTGAAATGCGATCGCTTCATATCGGGATGATAGAGTCAGGAGCCTGCGATGATCATTCGGGAACATCTCCGAATGGAGGTTTCTGGGACCAGTATTACGGTGCCGACAAAGAGTGTCCTCGCTTCATAATTGATGTTCTACGGACGTGGTTCGAGAGATCTGTCCAACGTTACGACGACGGTGTCACGTGGTCAACACTCCAGAAAGCGGTTCAGAATAGGTCGGACGTCGGAGCGAAACTGATTCAAGCTTCCGCCGAATCTGATCCGAGCTACTACGTAGATCAGATGCTGTCGGTTGTCGTCGCGTCGATCGTCAAAACCCGGCACGTCGACGGCGACGAGGTGCGGAACCGAATGTGGCCTCTATTGTCGAATGTTGGGAATCCGAGCTCAATCGACGACGCCATATTACTGTCACTTCGACAGGCGCTTCAGTATCTGTCCAAGCATGACGCAACTTCACTTCGCGATCACGTGACTCCGCTCCTACGGTATCCCGATCAGACCATTGCATACCTGATGCTGAGTGCGTGGCAAGAGAATCCGCAAGAATTCGCTGACGAGTGTATCCGATGTATTCTCCGCGATCACCGACGACTGGACATTGGGCATGGTTACTGGGTAGGTGAGATCGCCGGCACCGGTCACTGTGCGATCAGTCGTCGTGCGATCGCCGCGGTGTCACCGTGCTGTTCGGACGGTCTGTTTGCTGACCTCGAGGCGACGATCGTCGGATACTACACACCATATGAAGCCCGCAACCGGTGTAGTCGTGGATTTACGGAGCTACTACTCTTGCGCGCCCTCGACAGGCAACGGATGTCGGCGACCGCAATCGCTCGTGTTCATGTACTCGAAATGAAGTTTCCGAATCTCGAGGATGCCATAGTCGAAGAAGACGCAACATTTGAAATGAAACTGGTCGGCTCTCCAATCGCTAAGGAACGCGCGCAGGTCCTAACAGACGATCAGTGGTTATCCGCGATGAAGGAGCACAGGGAGTCGCTTGGAAACAGCCTCGACGGCGGATCCTTGGAGCTGTCCCGTCTATTGACCGAATTCGCTCGGACAGATCGCGATCGCTTTGCGGCATTAGCCATACGGATGTCCGACGACATCCATTCGGATTATTTTTCTGCCATTCTCGACGGTCTGAGTGGTCGGTCTATGAATCCGGGGCCCGAGCGAGATGCCGACAGGAGAAAACTTCGAGACACTGCCACCGATGTGTTTCTGTCTGTTGTGGATCGAGCGCACGCTCTGCCGGGCAAGCCTTGCGGAATGGCGATAGTGGATAGTATAGAGATGTTGGCCGACCGAGATCTTCCCACGAGGATACTTGATATCGTATCGTATTATGCGATAAACGATCCGGATCCCGAGGAGGAATTGTGGAAAGAGGATGCCGGCGAAAATAGTCACTATCACATGGGCGATCCGTACCATCACGGGAACAACTGCGTCCGCGGACGAGCAGCGAAGGCGATTGCAGCGCTACTGTATAGTAATCAGACACGGCTCATAGACCTCCGCGGAGCTCTGGATGCGTTGTCGCGGGATCAGATCGTGTCCGTACGTACGTGCGCCGTTGAAGCTCTTCTTCCGCTGCTTAACTTTTCACGCGACTTCGCGGTAAACTTGGTTGTATCCGCGTGTGGCGATCATCAGGAGACATGGAGCACTCATCCTTTCGAGCGCTTTGTGAGCTACGCGGCCCACACTCACTATGGTAGATTGAGACCACTATTACAAGCGGCTCTTTGTTCCGGAATTGAGAAAGCTGCGGGCTGCGTTGCACGGCAGATTGTCCTGGCGGAACTGAGCGACGTAGACGTCGGCACGGATGGGGATCGAGTGAGGACGGGCAACGCGGCGATGCGAAAGGCGGTTGTGCGGGTCTACGCCCGTAACGTCGCTAATGAGGCTGTGGGCATGGCTTGTATGAAGCGGTTGGAGCCGTTTCTTGACGACGCGGACCATATCGTGAGGTCGGAGGCGACGACTGCGTTCTTCAATGTGTCGGACGAGTGGTTGCTTCGGTCGAAGGACTTTGTGCTGAGATTCATCGAAAGCAAGGCGTTCGACAGCGAGCCCTACTACGTCCTACGTGCGCTTGAAGAGTCGAGTCTTGCCATGCCGGATGTAATCTGCCGGGCGGCCGAGCGAGTGTTGGAATTCCTCGGCGAGGAGGGGACGCACGTAGCTCACCATGAATCGATGATCGCCAAGAGTATCGCAACGCTAGTAGTACGACAATACCAGCAGGCAGTGGACACCAGCATGAGTACGCGCTGCCTAGACTTGATCGATCAAATGGAAGAGGCGGGGTACTTCGGTGTCGATACCGAATTGGCCAAACTCGAGCGGTGAGTTAGACGTGTCGGCGAGCTGAGCTAGAATCGTGGTTGGGAGACGGGCACGGAGAACCGTGGCGAGTTCATGATTCCTCGGAACTGCAGGCGCCTCGCCGAGGTGGACTTTCCGATCGCCGAGGTGTCGAGGCACGCGGCACGGGAGAAGTCGATCCGGCACGGGCATCCGTCGACTCTGCATCTGTGGTGGGCGCGCCGGCCGCTCGCCTCGTCGCGCGCGGTGCTGTTGGCGTTGCTGCTGCCGGATCCGTGCGATCCGCAGTGCCCGGAGGACTTCAAGTCGAAGGCGCGGGCCACTCTTGGGGAGCTTCTGAAGCCGCCGGTGACCGATGAGGAGTTGCGCAAGACGCTGCTCTGGTTCGTCGGCGGGTTCGCGAATTGGGACGTGGCGGCACACTCGACCTACCTGCAGGTGGCCCGTAATCTGGTGCAGGCGGCGCACGGCGAGGAAGCACCGCTCGTCGTCGACCCGTTCGCCGGCGGCGGTTCGATTCCGCTGGAGGCGCTACGGCTGGGGTGTGGGGCGTTCGCCAGTGACCTGAACCCGGTGGCGTGTCTCATTCTCAAGATGATGCTGGAGGACGTTCCCCGCCACGGTGCGGCGTTGGCCGACGAGTTGCGCCGCGTGGGCGGAGACATCAAGCGGCAGGCCGAGAAGGAGCTGGCGGACCTGTATCCCGCTGATCCTGACGGCGCCACGCCGATCGCCTATCTATGGGCCAGGACGGTGCGCTGCTAGGCGCCGAACTGCGGCGCCGAGCTTCCGCTGCTGCGCTCGTTCTGGCTGTGCCGGAAGCCGAAACGCAAGCGCGCGCTGCGCTATCGAGTGGAGCGTCGACGGGGCGTACCGCCTCTCGTGGAGTTCGCTGTGTTCGCGCCCGGTGCGGATGGTGAGGTGCCCGGCGGTACGGTCGCCCGGGCCAGGGCGACGTGTGTGTGCTGCGGCGCCGTGACGCCGCCGGAGCGTGTGCGGGCGCAGCTTGCGGCGCAACGTGGCGGTGCCGACGTGGTATTCGACGACGAGGGCCGGCGTTCGGGTGGGGCGCGCATGACGGCGGTGGTGACGCTACGCCCGGATGAACCGGGACGGCACTACCGGCTGCCTACCGAGGACGACTACGCCGCCGTGCGCCGGGCGCAGGAACGGACGGCCTGCATGCTCGACAGTTGGGAGCGCAGTGGGAAACAGGGGCCGTACCCGGTGCCGGATGAGCCGACTCCCGCAGGCGGTGGCTCGGGCGCCGGGCGGGCCTTCAGTGTGCGGCGCTACGGCATGCTCCATTGGGGGGACCTGTTCACCGCGCGCCAAAAGGCAGCGCTGGCGACGGTGGCAACGATCGCTTCGGCTCTGGAGCAATCGTCGGCTGCACGGTCGGTGTCGGCGTTGAGCATCAGTCGCCTTGCCGACATCGCGAACTGTCTCTGTCGATGGGAGAACACGAAGCATCAAGTACGAAACCTCTTCACTCGGCAAGTGATTCCCGTTGTGTGGGACTTCGCCGAAGCGAGTTTCGTGGGCGAGCAAGCGGGGGATCATTCGACGACCTTGAACACGATGATTCGCGTCGTAGACCAACTCGCGATGGGCCAGCTCGCACAGGGGCAAGTCGAACGTGCGGACGCCGCAAATCATCCTCTTCCCGATCAGTCCGCATCGGTGTGGTTCACCGACCCGCCGTACTACGACGCCGTCCCCTACGCCGATCTCTCCGACTTCTTCCTCGTCTGGCTCAAGCGCACGCTGCCTGATCATCCGCTGCTGCAGGACCCGTTCGATCCTGACAATCCGCTCTCGCCGAAGACGCAGGAGGCTGTCCAGGACGAGACCAAACGACAGGACGGCCGGCCAAAGGACCGGCAGTGGTTCGAGGAGACGATGGCGAAAGCGTTCGCCGAGGGTCGCCGCGTGCTCGCGGATGACGGCGTGGGATGTGTCGTCTTCGCGCACAAGACCACCGAGGGTTGGGAGGCGCTGCTCTCCGGCATGATCCGGGGCGGCTGGACGATCACCGGATCGTGGCCCATAGCGACGGAGATGGCTACACGTCTACGCGCCCGTGACTCGGCAGCACTCGCCACCAGCGTCCACCTGATCTGCCGCCCGCGGCCGGAGGACGCCCCGGTCGGCGACTGGGCGGACGTGCTGCGCGAGCTGCCGCGGCGCGTCGCCGACTGGATGGAGCGTCTGCAGGGCGAGGGCGTCCGCGGCGCCGATCTGGTGTTCGCCTGCATCGGGCCGGCGCTCGAGATCTACAGCCGCTTCAAGGCCGTGGAGACCGCGGAGGGACGCGAGGTTGGCCTACCGGAGTACCTGGAGAAAGTGTGGGAAGTGGTCGGCCGCGCGGCCCTCGAGACCGTGCTCGGCACCGCCGAAGCGCAGGCCCGCAACGGGATGGCGGGGGCGCTGGAAGAAGATGCTCGTTTGACGGCGCTGTTCCTCTGGACGATACAGACCACCGAGGCTGCCGGCGAGAACGCCAAGAGTGGGGACGACGACGAGGAAGCGATCGCCGCAGCGGCCGCCAAGGGGCTCAACCTGCCGTTCGACGTGGTCCGTCGCTTCGCGCAGCCGATGGGTATCGACCTGGACCGCTGGACCGGGCGCATCATCGATCAGGCCAAGGGCGTCGTGCGCCTGCTGCCGGTGGCCGAGCGCACCAAGGACCTGTTGGGCGAAGCCGGCGCAGCCGCTGCCGCCGACTGGATCGAGGCCGATCCCGCGTCCGGTCTGCAGCAGTCGCTGTTCCCGGAGTGGGACGCCGCGCCCAAGCGCTCGGTACGCCGGGGTGGCAGGAAGGGCATCCTGGACGGGGATGCCGAGCTCCAAGCGGTCGACGCCACCACGCTGGACCGCATCCACGCCGCGATGCTGTTGCAAGCACACGGGCACGCCAACGCGCTGCGGGCGCTGATCAAGGCCGAGCAGGAACGCGGCTCGGACTTCCTTCGCCTCGCGAACGCGCTCTCCGCCCTCTACCCTCGGGGCAGTCGGGAGAAGCGCCTCCTCGACGCGATGTTGCTGGCCGTGCCGAGGTAGCGGGAGGGAAGATCCTCGATAGGAAGACACATGTCATCATTCTCAAGAATCACGTTCGATCCTGCCGTCATGGGCGGTAAGGCCGGATAGATGCTCAAGAAACTGACCGTGCGAGACTTCAAGTCGCTGCGCGATGTGACGGTCGAGCTTCCGCGGCTCGCCGTCCTGTTCGGTCCCAACGCCGCGGGCAAGAGCAATTTGTTGGACGCGATCCAGGCGCTATCATGGATCGGCAACGCACGCACCCTGTTCGAGGCGCTTGGCGAGCCGCTTCCGGTACGAGGGCACTCCTTCGAGGCCTTCTCGCTGGCACCGTCGGGGTTGCCGGAGATGCTGCGAAGAGGATCGGCGAGGTTCGTGCTGGAAGCCGACCTGACCGCCGAAAAGGCAACCTATCGCTATCGAATCGAACCGGAGATCGAGTTCAGGTCCGGTCAGCTCAGAGTCGCCCACGAGTACCTGGGTCAACTAGGCGCGTCCGGCCAGCCGAAGGGGGCCGCGGCGATCGAGCGCGTCGGCTCCAATCTCCACATCCGCCGCAAAGGGAAACCGGCTCACCCTCGGCAGGAGCCGGTCGGTATGAATCACTCCGTGCTCTCGGATCGAAGCCTGAGCGGCGCCGGGTTCCCCTGGCTGGAAGACGTTCGCGCCGAATTGCTCAACTGGCGCACCTACTACTTCGAACCGCGCATGGAGATGCGGACGGAAGAGTCGCCGGCTGACGTGTCCGACATCGGCACTCACGGTGAGCACATCGCGGCGTTTCTCTACAAGCTGCGCGCCGACCAGCCGAAGCACTTCCAGGCTGTCTCGCGCGCGTTGCGCTCGATCGTGCCAAGCATCGAATCGCTGAGCGTCGAGCTGGACGAGCGGCGTGGAACGCTGAATCTGACGATCCGTCAGGCGGGGATCGAGTACTCCTCGCGCGTCCTGTCGGAGGGCACGCTGCGCGTCCTCGCGCTGAGCACCATCGCCGTGAACCCGTGGGGAGGCTCACTGCTCGCGCTGGAGGAGCCGGAGAACGGCGTTCATCCGCGCCGGCTCGAACTGATCGCTCAGCTTCTGTTCTCGCTTGCCGAGCAGCGCCGCCGCCAGGTGGTCGTCACGACCCACTCGCCGCTGTTTGCCGATGCGATCCTGCGGTTGAAGCGTCAGTCATCCGAGCCTGACGACATCGGCCTGTTCAACGTCCGCCTCGGCTCGCAGGGGACGGTCGTCGAGCCGTTCGACACCAGCGGACCGCTGTTTCGCGATACGGAGATCGCCGAGGCACTGGCGAGCCGGACCGAAGACGGCCTGTTCGAGAGTCTGATCCTGTGCGGACTCGTCGATGAGTGACCGGATCGCCGTCGCCTGTCACGATCCACACGTCGAACGCTGGTACGTGGCGGACCCGCAGTCGTTCGAGGTCGTCGTCGGCAGCCGCCCCGACGTCGGCAGCAGGAAGTGTACGCGAGACCACTACAAGCGATTCCTGGCGACCGCGATCGCACACGGCGGACATCCGGTCATACTGGGAGGTGTGGAGTTCGCCGCAGAGCTGGTAGCAGCCATGGACATCTATCGAGCCGGTCGAAACGATAGCTCTCTCAAGGCTGTCGTCGACGACTTTCGAGCCGGGCTGCGCCGAGCGCCACGCACCACGGAGCAAGTATGACGACCAATCCAGAACTGCTTGAGCGCGTCACCGTGCGTCCCGATGTCTTTGGGGGCAAGCCCATCATACGCGACATGCGGATTTCGGTGGAGCTCATCCTGAGCTTTCTGACACAGGGAGTCACGACGGAGAGTATTCTGGAGGACTATCCTGAACTGGAGCCGGATGATATTCGCGCCTGCACGGCGTATGCGCCCGCCGTCATCCCCCGGGACTCATCAGACGCCGTTTCGACTTCGAATTCGTGAGGTTCCTGGTGCTGGAAGCAGAGGCGGCAGTCACGCCGTCGTAAGGAGAAAACAACTGATGGAGCCCTGGTACCGGGTCGTGACGCTGCGCAAGGAAGTGCGGGAAGGTCGCTCGTTCAGCCCGGACGAGTTCGCGATCGCCCTGGAGCAGGTCGTTGCCGGCACCGCTCCCGAGGACTACCGCGACCCGGCTCAGTTCTTCTCGCGTACCTGCTTCACGCGGGCGCTGAAGGAACATGCCGGCATGGTGCTCCGGCGGCTGTCCGGGAGGACCGAGAACACCGCGCCGGTCCTCACCCTCATCACCCAGTTCGGCGGCGGCAAGACGCACACCCTCACCGCGCTCTACCACCTGGCCAACGGTGGGCCGGCCGCTTCCGCTCTCTCCGGCGTGGACGATCTGCTGAACGACGCCGGCTTGCCCGACGCTCCTGCGGCCCGTGTCGGCGTATTCGTCGGCAACGCCTGGGATCCGACGGAGGGACGGGAGACGCCCTGGATCGATCTGGCGCGCCAGCTTGCGGGCGATCGGGGCGTCGCGGCACTCGGCAACGCCGCGCGGACCACGCCGCCGGGGACCGAGACGTTGGCGCGGGTGTTCGCCGCCGCGCAGGCACCCGTGCTGTTGCTGTTCGACGAGGTCCTCAACTTCGTGAACCGCCATCGCCCGATGGCCGAGGGCTTCCACGCGTTCCTGCAGAACCTGACGGTGGCCGTCACCGGTACCAGCCGCGCCGCTGCGGTCGTCAGCCTGCCGCGCAGCCAGGTGGAAATGACCGATTGGGACCAGCAGTGGCAGGACCGGATCACCAAGGTGGTCCGGCGCGTTGCGCGCGACCTGATCGCCAACGACGAGTCCGAGATCAGCGAGGTGGTGCGCCGGCGGCTATTCGAGGACCTCGGCAGCAAGCGCGTGCGCAGGAACGTCGCCAAGACTTATGCCGACTGGTGCTTCGAGCGGTCCGCTCGCCTGCCTGCCGAGTGGCTGGCCGTCGACACTTCGAAGACGGAATCCAAGGCACGGGAGTTCCTGCGGAGCCGGTTCGAGGCGTGCTATCCCTTCCATCCCGCGACCCTCTCGGTCTTTCAGCGTAAATGGCGCGCGCTCACCCAGTTTCAGCAGACCCGTGGCGCGTTGGCCATGCTGGCGCAGTGGATCTCCTGGGCCGCTCGCCAGCAGTTTCAGAAGGCGCGTACCGAGGCCCTGATCACGCTCGGATCCGCACCGCTGGACGTTCCCGAATTCCGCGCCGTCGTCCTGGGCCAATTGGGCGAGTCGCGGCTCGACACGGCCATCGAGGCCGACATTGCCGGCCCGACAGCTCATGCCAGCGCGATGGACGTCGACGCCACCGGCGCGCTGCGAGACATCCACCGCCGCGTGGGCACCGCCATCCTGTTCGAGTCCTCCGGCGGGCAGGTAGACAAGGTGGCTCATCTGCCGGAACTGCGCTTCGCACTCGGCGAGCCAGAAGTCGACACGACCACCATCGACACTGCCGCCACCGCCCTGGAAGGGGCCGGCTTCTTCATGCGCAAGGTCGGCACGGACGGCTATCGCATCCATCACCAAGCAACCCTGAAGAAGGTCGTCAGCGATCGCCGGGCATCGCTCGACGAGGAGACGGAGATCAAGCCGGCGCTCCGCAAGCTGATCGAAACCGAATTCAGGGCCGGCGCGACGCTCCCGGTCGTGTTCTTCCCGGAGGAGAGCGCCGCGGTCCAGGATTCGCCGCGACTCGTGCTGATCGTTCTCGACGCGGACGACGAGTGGGCGGAAGGCAGCCAGGCGAGCGAGCGCATCGGCGGTTGGACGAAGCAACGTGGCGATTCGCGACGGTTGTATCCCGGCTCGCTGGTCTGGTGCGCCAGGAAGCCGGGACGCGAGCTGCGCCGCAAGGTCTCGTTGTGGCTCGCCTGGCAGCGGGTGGCTCACGAGTTGGCCGAAGGCGTTCTCGGCGCCGAGTACGACCGCGCGGAGCGCTCGGGGGTGCAGGCGCAGGTCCGGGAAGCGCAAGGCGCGGCCAAGGACGAAGTGTGGGCAAGCTACCGCTTCGTGGCGCTGGCCGACGCGCAGGAGCGGTCCGGGCTCAAGGTCATCGATCTCGGCGCCGGCCATGCCAGCGCAGGCCAGACGCTGTGCGGCCGCATCATCAGCGTGATGAAAGCCGAGGCTTTGCTCAACGAGTCCGTGGGCGCCAGCTACCTCGACCGCAACTGGCCGCCGGCGTTCAAGGATGACGGTGCGTGGCCGCTTACGAGTCTGCGCCAGAGCTTCCTTACCGGAGCGCTCACAAGGCTGATCGATCCCGACTCCGCCCTGCGCAACCAGATCGTGGCGTTCGTATCGGACGGCCACTTCGGCTTTGCGTCGGGCCGCACAAACGACGGGGGGTTCCAGCGCCTGTGGTACGCGGAGCCGCTAAGCCCCGAGGAGGTCTCCTTCGATGTGGATGTCTTCCTCCTTGCCAGAGCCAAGGCCGAAGCACTCAAGGCACCGCCCCCAGATCCGACGCCGCCTCAACCCGGCCCCCCGCCGGGACCAGGTCCCGAGCCGAGACCCGACCCGAAGCCGGAACCACCTCCTCAGCCGAGGCTTGACTCGTCGGATACGGTCCTGCAGCTCGCCGGTTCCGTGCCCCCCGAGGTGTGGAATCGAATAGGCATCAAGCTGTTGCCCAAGTTACGGTCGGCGAAGGAATTGACCCTCGGGATCAATCTGTCGGTGACCGTCGGCTCACAGCAGGCACCTAGCATGAGAACCGAACTGCAACAGACCATAGATGACCTAGGTCTGTCTGGCCTTGTTCGCATCGACACTCAGTAGTTGAACGGGCTACATCGCCCCCATGCGCACCAGATTCTCGAAGAAGAGAGCAGAATCACGCAAGACCTGTAAATCTTCTTCGGAAATACCCTCAGGGTTAAAATGCATAATGCTGTTTCTTATTTTCCTTACGGAGTCCACATTGTGCACGAACACCTTTCGGTCAATCTTCAACTCAACCTGACTCCACCGATCCTGATTGCTGAGAAGGCGATGGTAGTCACCCAGCGTTAAGTCCGAGGCTCCATTGATTACCCTCTCGCTACCATCTCTTTCTGCAGCGAATTCCTTCAATTCGTCGACCGAGAATCTACCGTGAATCAGGTTGCGCAAATGACCTTCTATTTGCCCTGACAGGAGAAAAGGTCCAGCGAGGATCGCGAATTGATCGGACAGGTCTGTGGGCGTAACGATCCCGCATATCCTCCTCTTGTCGTCTCGAACTAGGACACATCCTGACTCCGCAACCGTACCGATTACTTCGAATAACGGAGCTGTTATATCAACCACCTCTGCGCGCTCGTTGCAGTCGCTGACGCATTTGCATGGCTGATCCAGCGACAGGCGAGCGCCGATCGACTTCCAACTTACCATTCCTTCCACATCACGTTCGCCCCGCATCACTGGCAGTTGGGAGTAGTCGTGCAGTAGCATCAGCGTTGTCGCAACGCTGATTGGGTCGTTAAGCGACACGCTTATCGGTTTGTTGTGCGCTGCTCTAAGCATAGAAACCCGATGCGTAGGGTCAGGGCGCCCGCCGCTAACTCCGCCGTCGTCCAATTCGATCGCTATCTCCTCGTCCAACCAGACACTCTCAAAGTCAGGAACGGCACGAACTCCCAACTCGTCCAACTTGTTTCTGATGTATGCAGTGATCCACTTGCCGCGCCTAGAGTATCCGAACTCTAGAAGAAGCTGTCGCACAGTGAGACGCTCCCGAGATGACGAGCTCCCCTTAATCCTTTGAGCTACGCCACTCAACCACTTATCACCGTCCATTGCATCCTCCATTTATTCCGGATCCATTCGCGTCGCATGAGGTGGAGTCGAGGCTCCATCTGTGATTTGCCCCGCTCTTCTCGTCGCGGTGATGGCTATCGCACGACTCTCCCTCGTCGTAGTGTCACGACGCTACGCTGCCGGCGGGCAGATGGCGGCGATCGCCGCAAGCTGCGCGGCGTCGAGCTCGCCGTCCGCGGCCGCCGCGTTGGCGCGCGCCTGCTCGGGGCTCTTCATGCCCGGAATGGGGCAGGTCACCGCAGGATTCGCCAGTGTGAACTGCAGGGCCATGTCCAGCATGCTCTGTCCCGGCCGCAGGACGCCGTGCAACCGTGACACGGCGTCGAGCCGGGACAGGAACGTCTGCCGCCCCTCCCCGCCCGGGTTCCAGCCGCTGCGCACCATATCGTCGAACCGCGTGGTTTCGTCGAACTTGCCGGTCAGCAGCCCCTGTGCGATCGGGCCTCGCAGCAACACGCCGATGTCGTGGTCCACGCAATGGGGCAGGATGTCCCGCTCGGCCGTGCGATTGAGGATCGAGTAGTTGATCTGGCACGCGGCGCACTGACCGTTCACATCGAGGGCCTTGAGCGCGGCCACGTCGTTGGTGGAGATCGCGTAGTGGCGGATCTTCCCCTGCTCCTTGAGGAGCTCGAACGCCTCCACGAAGATTTCGGGACTCTCGGGCGAGCCGACGTGACACTGGTAGAGATCGATGGTGTCCATCCCCAGTCGGTAGAGGCTGGCGTGGCAGCACCCGATGATGCTGTAGATGCTCTTCAACCCCGGCGGGTCGTCCTGGCGCCGGGCCCAGTTGCCCACCTTGGTGGCCACGTAGCCGGCGCTGCGCCGGTCGGCGAGGGCTCTGCCGAGCAGGATCTCGCTCTGACCCAGACCGTAGGAGTCCGCGGTATCGAACAGGTTGACGCCGGCGTCGAGGGCGGCGTGGACGGTGCGGATCGCCTGCCGCTCGCTCACCTCGCCCCACTGGCCGCCGATGCCCCAGCAACCCATCGATACCGCGCTCACGTCCCATCCCGTCTTGCCCAGCCGCCGATGTTTCATGGGCTGGTATCATATCGGACGTGCCCGGAACACTCCCTGTCAGAACACTGCGACCCGTTGCCGCCGCGCTGTTGGCGTCGGCCGTCGCGGTAGGCTGCGCGCGCGGGACCGACAGTACGGAAGAGCTCACGCACGCCGCCGAGCTCGGGAACGCGGAGGCCCAGTTCCAACTGGGATTCATGTACGCGAGCGGCTTCGGCGACTTCGAAGAAGACGACGCCGAAGCGCTGCGATGGTATCGGCTGTCGGCCGAACAGGAGTTCGCGCGGGCTCAGAGCAAGCTGGGCAATGCCTACGCGTACGGCGTCGGCCTGGAGCAGGACTTCACCCAAGCCGCAACCTGGTGCCGGCTTGGCGCCGAACAGGGCGACGCAGACGGGCAACTCTGCAAGGCGATGCTGTATGCTGGCGGCTGCGGCGTCGATCAGGACAACACGGAGTCCGCACGGTGGTATCGACTGGCTGCGCGCCAGGGAGACGGGACGGCTCAGGCCAGACTCGAAGACATGTACGCCATCGGTGAGGGCGGTGTCCAGCAGGATCCCGTCGAAGCCGACAAGTGGTACCGGCGAGCAGTTGAGCCGGGCACCTACCACCCCACAACGGTGGGCGGGGCCGATCTCTTCTCGGGTCGACCGGTCCTGATTCACCTCTTCGGGCTGGCCCGCATGTACCGGGACGGTACCGGCGTCCCTCGGAACAACGTCGCGGCATACAAGTGGCTCGACATCATGCACCGCCTTCGCTTCGAGTCCGACACGATCACGTGGGAGGGCAGGCAGCCAGAGTTCGACGATCTCGAGCAGAAGATGACAAACGAGCAGGTGGCCGAGGCTCAACGCGCGGCTGACGCGTTTCTCGAGACCTACCGGATCTACTTGCACGAGGTCTGGCGCCGCATGGCTGTCGCGGCATCTCTTGCAGGGGTGCCCGGGGAACAGCGCGTGTTCGGAGAGCTTTGGTGGTACCCGGTCGCTCGTCTGTGGTACCCAGTCGCTCGTTGGTGGTGGCGGACTACAGCGGCCATTCGCGCGACGATCTCTCCTCCGGTCATCCCTGACGCCCTGACGACCGGGAGCAGCGGCACGCCGGCCTGCATGGCCGGAACGATTACCTCTGCGGACACGTGAGCGGAGATCACTGCTTCCCTCAACTCCGAGAAACCTGCCGACGGCGGCCATCTCCTCGGTTTTCGGCCCGGGACGTGTTCGCCTTACGCTGACGAGTCGCGACGCTCGTCCCCGGAGTGGCGCGAGGCGCGGTTCTGCGAGTATCGTCGACCATGACCATGACCGACGAGCAACGCTTCTTCTTCGACCTGCGCGGCTGGATTCTGCTGCCCGCGGTCCTGTCCCGAAAGGAGATCGACGCCGCCCGGGCCGAGTGCTACGCCGCCGTGGAGCGCGGCGAGCACGGCGGCATCCAGGGGTTCGAGGGGGAGCTGCAGAAGCTGCTCGATCACCCGGCGATCGTCGACATCCTTGAGGACATCCTGTCCGACGATCCGTTCCTGAGCGACGACGCGTACGGGTTCCGGTGCGAGCAATCGTTCATCACCGTGCGGCCGCCGGGCTGGAGCACGTCCGAGCGGAACGACAACGGCCTGCCGCACGTGGTGCGCCCGCCGCAGCGGGCCAACGCCATGCGCTATCAGGTGCAGGGAGGCAAGATCTTCTCCGGCCTCACGCGCGTGGTGTGGGAGCTGGAGGAGGTCAAGGAGGGTCAAGGCGGCACCACGTTCCTGAGCGGCTCGCACAAGGCCGACTTCCCGTACGGCGGCCCCGACCCGACGACGCCGAACATCGGCGGCTCGCCGTGGGAAGCGGAGATGCGCGCCATGATGCAGGGCTACGGTTGCCCGGCGGGCTCGGTGGTCATCTTCACCGAGAGCCTGGTTCACGCCGCCAACGACTGGACCAACCCCGACAACCCGCGCTGCGCGGTGTTCAACTGCTACAACTCCGCCTGGGCGCAGTGGCACCGGGTCGGTCTCGACCACGAGGTCATCATGCGTATGCCTCCCAAACGCCGCACCCTCTTCCGGGGGGTGTGGGAACTGGGCAGCAACACGGCCTACAGCGCCGAGAACCGCACCCTTTGAGCGAGCACTCGCGCCCGTCGGCGCTCACCATCACGGATCTGCGGGTCACCTGCCTCACCGGCACTCCATTCAACAGCTACCTGATCCGCATCGACACCAACCAGGGGATCAGCGGCTACGGCGAGGTGCGGGACAACGCCAGCAAGACCTATGCACTGATGCTGAAAGCCCGCCTGCTCGGCGAGAACCCGTGCGACATCGACCGGCTGTTCCGGCGCATCAGGCAGTTCGGCCATCACGGCCGGCAGGGCGGCGGCGTCAGCGCCGTGGAGATGGCCCTGATGGACCTTGCCGGCAAGGCGTACGGGGCTCCCGCGTACGCCCTGGCCGGGGGCAGGTTCCGCGACCGCGTCCTCTGCTACTGCGACACCACCTCCTGTGCGAGCGGCCGGGAGATGGGACGCCGGCTGAAGCAGCGGATGGAGATGGGCTTCCGCTTCCTGAAGATGGACGTCGGCATCGGCCTGCTCGGCGACCGCAGCGACTGCGTGATCGCGCCGCCGGGGATGCTCGACAGCCAGACGGTGATGCATCCGTTCACCGGCATCCAGATCACCGACCGCGGCATCGACCTCCTCTGCGAATACGTGGCGGCGGTGCGCGAGGAGGTCGGCTACGAGGTCCCGCTGGCCGCCGACCACTTCGGCCACCTGGGCCTGGAGTCCTGCATCCGGCTCGGCCGCGCGCTCGATCGGTTCTCGCTGGCCTGGTACGAGGACATGCTCCCCTGGCAGCTCACCGATCAGTACCGGCGGCTGGCGGAGGCGGTCGCGACGCCGATCTGCACGGGTGAGGACATCTACCTGAATGCAGGCTTCGTCGACCTGTTCCGGGAGCGCGCCATCGCCGTCGCCCACCCCGACCTGGCGACGGCCGGCGGCATCCTGGAGACCAAGAAGATCGGCGACGCCGCCCAGGACCGCGGCATCGCGATGGCGCTGCACATGGCGATGACGCCGGTGGCGGCGCTGGCGGCCGTGCACTGCGCGGCCGCGACGGAGAACTTCCTCGTCCTCGAGAACCACTCGGTCGACGACCTGGAGCGGTGGAGCAGCCTGGTCGACGGGCTGCCCATCCCCCTGGTTCAGGATGGGCACATCGCCGTGCCGGAGGGACCGGGGCTGGGCTTCAACGACCTGAACCACGAGGTGCTGCGCGAGTGCGTCGATCCGGACGAGTCCGGCATCTTCGAGCCGACTCCGGCATGGGATCGCGATCGCTCGAACGACCGCCTGTGGAGCTGATGCCCCGGCGAAAGGGCCGACGTGACGCCTATTTCCTCGTCCTCTCGTCCAGGCCCAGCGCCCACAACACGAACGCATACTCCTGGGCTACCTCGTACAGCGAGTCGAACCGTCCCGACGTGCCGCCGTGACCGGCGCCCATGTTGGTCTTCAGCACCAGCGGGTTGTCGTCTTCCTTGAGCGTACGCAGCTTGGCCACGTACTTCGCCGGTTCCCAGTAGGTCACCCGCCAGTCATGCAATCCGGCCGTAACGAACATCGCCGGATAGCGGCCCGCCTTGAGCTGATCGTAGGGCGAGTACGAGCGTATGAACTCGAACGCTTCC
This sequence comes from Spirochaetia bacterium, assembly GCA_963662775.1. Taxonomy (GTDB): domain Bacteria; phylum Spirochaetota; class Spirochaetia; order SZUA-6; family Bin103; genus CATQHW01. The sequence continues at coordinate 4,075,784 of OY759747.1, read as the reverse complement.
TTGTCCTCAATGGGATTCCCCCACTCCGACCACTCGTTCGGAGTCAGGCCCAACGACGTGTCGAGCATGGTATTCAGCACATCCACGAACGGCACGTGAGCGACGGCCACTCCCCACAGTCCAGGAGCCTGGTTGACGGCCGCACCCACCAATTGGCCGCCGGCGCTGCTACCTGAGATCGCGATCCGGCCCTGAACGGTGAAGCCCTCGGCGATGAGATATCGGGCAACGTCCACGAAGTCGTTGAACGTGTTGGTGCGCCGTTCGAGCTTGCCCGCGTCGTACCAGTGACGGCCCAGCTCGTCGCCGCCGCGCACGTGGGCGATGGCGAAGATCACGCCGCGGTCCAGCAGCGACAACCGTGACGTCGAGAAGAACGGTGCCGAGGCGCTGCCGTACGCGCCATAACCGTACAGGTAGAGCGGCGCCGTACCGTCCCGAGGCGTCCCCTTCCTGTACACGATGGAAACCGGAACGCGGACGCCGTCTCGCGCAGGAGCCAGCGCGCGCTCCGTGACGTAGGAGGACGGGTCGTATCCGCTCGGAATCCTCTGCACCTTGCGCTCCCGCAAGGCACCGGTCTGCAGGTCGCAGTCGAACACGGTGTCTGGCGTGACCAGCGACGTGTAGTTGAGGCGCACCGTTCGCGCCTCGAACTCCTTGTTGGCGCCGATGCCGACGCTGTACGAGGACTCCGGAAACTCGACGTAGGAACTCTCACCGGACCCATCGATGAGCCGGATCTGATCCAACCCGTCCAATCGTTCCTCCACGACGATGAAATCCGAGAAGGCGGTGACATCCCGAATGTAGTGATCGTCCGAGCCGGCCACCAGCGTCTGCCAGGCGGACTCGGATGGATCGTCATTGGGGGCCGTGACCAGACGGGCATTCTTGTGGGTGTCGTTGGTCTTGATGACGAAACGGTCGCCCTGGTGATCGAGATTGTACTCGTGTCCGGTGCGGCGCGTCGATACGACGCGCGGCTCCCCGGACGGATCGGCCGCGGGGATCAGGTAGGCCTCGGAGGTCACGTGATCCGCCGTGTGGATCACCACGTAGTCCTTCGACGAGGTCAGCGACACGCCGACGAAGAAGCGGGTGTCCTTCTCTTCGTAGACGACGGCGTCGGATGCTTCGGAGTTGCCGACGACGTGACGACGCACCTGATACGCCCGCCCCTGCTGGTCGACGACGGTATAGAACAGCACCGCGTCGTCCGCGGCCCACACGGCGGGACCCTGGGTGTCGTGGATGACGTCGTCGAGCAGCTCCCCGCTGTCGAGGTGCTTGATGCGCAGCGTGAAGCGCTCGGCGCCCGACGTGTCGGCGCTGTAGGCCAGCAGACGAGCGTCGTTGGAAACGGCGAACGCCCCGCGCCGGAAGTACTCGACGCCGGTGGCGAGCTCCGTTTCGTCGAGGATGACGTGCGCGGCGCCGGTCGGCCCCTGCTCCGCGCCGGCGTCCTGCGCCGGCCACCGCGACCATATGCGGTACTGCGCACCTTCGGCGAACCGCCCTTGGTAGTAGAACGGGCCGTCCTTGACCGGAACATCGGCGTCATCCGGTTGCTCGCGGGCCTTGAACTCCTCATATATCGTCTCGATCAGCTCGCGGCGAGGCGCCATTGTCGCCTCGAAGTAGGCGTTCTCGGCTTGCAGATAGGCGATCACGTCCTGGTCGTCGACCGTTGGAAAGCTGTCGTCCTTCAGCCAGCGATAGGGGTCCTCCACGGTCAGGCCGTGGAGGGTGTAGGACGATGGTCGCGCTTCGGCCACGGGCGGCGTCGGTGTGTCTGCCCTATCGGCTACCTGTTTCATAGGGTCCGCGGTATAGACAGGATCTCCCGGCCGAGGCGCATGGCGCGCGCGGCGTCGGCGACCGTGCATTCGGGCGAGGCTTCGCCGCGCACGATGGCGGCGAACAGGCGCAGCTCGGGCGCATAGCCCCAGCGCTCGAACTGCGAGGTCGCAGCGGTCGGCAGGCTGCTCAGCGGGTCCCAGCGGGCGACCGTGGATACCTCGGGGCCCGGAACGTTGCCGCCGGTGGAGGGCGCGGGCATCTCCGCCCTTCCCTCGTAGCTCTTGCCGGCGGTCAGGGTGACCTCCTCGAAGTCGCTGCAGCGCAGCATGCCGGTCTCCGACTGCCACTCGATGCAGCACCAGCGGCCCAGGATGTGCATGTGGTTGGAGGCCTCCAGGACGGCGATGCACGGCGCGCCACCGCGGGCTCCGGCGCCGTCGAGCGTGGCCACGTAGTAGAAGCGACCCCCCGCCTCCGCCTTGCGTACGTGGGGCCGTGACAGCCCGCCGGCGAGATAGGCCAGCAGGTCGGCGGCGTGCACCACGTAGTGCTGCAGGAACTCTTCGCCGTCCTCGGCCCCGCCCAGCCACCAGCGGACAGACACCATGCGCGGCGGCGCGAACTGCCCGCCGTCGATGAGCGAGCGCGCACGCCGCACGCCCGCCGAGTAGCGGTAGTTGAAGCCCACCTGCACGTGCACGCCGGCGTCGGCCGCCGCCTCGGCCAGCCCCTCGGCCTGCCCGGCGGTGGGAGCGGGCGGCTTCTCCATCCACACCGGGTAGCCCATGGCGACCAGCTCGCGCCCGACCTCGAGGTGCCCCTGCGGTCCGGTGACCACCAATACCGCCTCCAGGTCCTCCGCGTCGCACATCGCCCGGTAGTCGGTGTATACGGAGTTCGCGCCGAAGCGGCGGGCGTAGCGCTCGGCCCGTTCGCGGTCCAGGTCGCAGGTGGCGACCAGATCGATCCCGGCGAGCTCCAGCGAAGGATAGATGCGCTCCCCGCCGTGGCGGCCGCAGCCGACGAACCCGACCCGCACCCGCTTGGACGACATGGAGCGCGAGGATACCCTCGATCGCCATGATCCGCCTCGGCAGCAAGCTGACCCCTCCGGGCTCCGAGCCCGCCGGCCCCGACCGCGGCATCGGCCGCTCGCACGCCATCCACGTCGAGGACCTCGACGCCTTCGCCCGCCTGCACCGCGAGAAGGGCTACCGCGCAGCCTACTGCCCGCCGGTGTCGATCGACGACGCCGAGCGGCTGCGCGACATCCGCCGCGCGTTCGAGGCGCAGGACGTGCTCATCGCCGAGGTGGGCGCGTGGCACAACCCGCTGCACCCGGACCCGCGGGAGGCGGCGGCCGAGCGGCAGCGCCTGGCCGACGGGCTAGCCGTGGCCGAGGAGGTGGGAGCACGCTGCGCCATCAGCCTGATCGGCTCGCTGGTCACCGCCGACGCCAAGGTCTGGCACGAGCGCAACATCGGCGACGAGGCGTTCGACGCCGCGGTCGAGGTGGCGCGCGCGATCATCGACGCGGTGCGCCCGCGCCGCGCGTCGCTGGTGTTCGAGATCTACCCGTTCAGCGTCAACGACACCCCGGCCAACATCCGCCGCCTGCTCGACGCGGTCGACCGCGACCGTTTCGGCGTGCACATGGATCTGGTCAACCTCGTCAACTGCCCGCACGCCTATTTCGGCAACGCCGCGCTCCTGGCCGAGAGCCTGCGGCTGTTCGGCGACCGTATCGTCTCCGCCCACGCCAAGGACGTCGCCATGGCGCGCGGCGAGGGGCGGTCGATGACCGCGGCGATCTCCGTGGTCCTGGAGGAGGTGCGCCCCGGCCTGGGCGGCATCGACTACGCCGCCTACCTGCGCGGCCTGCACGGGCTGCCGCAGACGGTGCCACTGATGCTCGAGCACATGGAGGACCAGATCGCCTACGACGCGGCGGCGGAGTACATCCGAGGCGTGGCCGCCGCGGAAGGCATCGACCTGGAGGCGGCCGAGTAGCGCTACCGGCCGACGTCGACCCATGCGCGCTCGGCCGCCGAGAGCAGCACCGCGTCACACACCACCTGCGTCCGCTGCGCGGCGGCGAAGTCCGGGCACGGCGTGGTGCCGTCCGCCAGGCCGCGCAGGAAGTCGGCCACCTGGTGGATGAAGGTGTGCTCGAAGCCGAGGGTCATGCCCGGCACCCACCAGTTGGCCATGTAGGGGTGATCGCCGTCCCATACCTGGATGGTCCGCCAGCCGCGCACGTGGCCTTCGTCGCGGTGGTCGAAGTACTCCAGCAGGTGCGGGTTCTCGAAGTTGAAGGCGAACGCTCCCGCCTCGCCGTTGATCTCCAGGTAGTCCTCGTTCTTGCGCCCGCGCGCATAGCGGGTCGCCTCGAAGGTGCCGAGCGAGCCGTTGGCGAACCGCGCCAGGAACGCGGATGCGTCGTCGATCTCCACGGGCCGGCGCACGCCGGGGCGGTCCTGCAGCTCCCGCTCGGTGACGAACGTCTCCGTGACGGCGGAGACCGCGTCGATCGGGCCGTTCAGCCACATGGCCTGGTCGATCGAATGGGCCAGCAGGTCGCCGGTGACGCCTGAGCCGGCGGTGGCCCGCTCCAGCCGCCAGAGCGCCGCGCCGCCCTGCGGCACCTCGGGGCTGATCGTCCAGTCCTGCAGCCAGCGCGAGCGCAGGTGATAGGGCCGGCCGATCCGCCCCTCGTCCACGAGCTGCCGGGCCAGCGCCATCGCCGGCACCCGCCGGTAGTTGAACCAGACCATGGTCGGCCGCCCGGCGGCCTCCGCCGCGGCCACCATCGCCGCCCCTTCCTCCGCGTCCATGGCCAGCGGCTTCTCGCACGCCGCCATCTTGCCGGCGGCCAGCGCCGCCAGCGCGATCTCCCGGTGCGAGCTGTTCGGCGTGCAGATGTCGACCAGGTCGACGTCCGGCCGCTCCACCACGCGGCGCCAGTCGGTGTCCGTCTCCTGCCACCCCCAGCGCGCGGCGAACGCCGCAAGCGCCGCAGGCGTGCGGGCCGACGCGACCTTCAGCACCGGCTCGAACGGAAGGTCGAAGAAGCGACCGACCTGCCGGTAGGCGTTGGAATGGGCACGGCCCATGAAGCCGTAGCCGACGATCGCGACGTTCAGCGGCTCAGGCATCGCCAGCTACCTCGTCTCATCAAGACTGTGGTCTACGCAGCCGGAACCACTGAACTCCTCGCGATCACGCGTCCGACCTCCTGAGTCGTCGCGCCGAGGGCAAGGAGCGACCGCACCAGAAAGTCCATGGACACCGTAGCGTCGGAAGCCTCCATCTTCGCGATCCGAGACTGGCTCGATCTCAATTGCTTCGCGAGTTCTTCCTGCGTAAGCCGCTGCGACAGCCGTCGCTCTTTGATGCCCCGCGCCAAAGCGAGTTTGATCTCTATGAGAGCCGATTCTTCTTCAGTGAGCCCCAGGAACTCCTTAGGAGTTCCGAGCTTCCACCCGGCTCTCTCAAGCCTCGCGGTCCTGGCTTCGTTCATCAGCTTCACCTCACTGCGTCATACGTCCGCAGACGTGCCTTGCATGTCTCGATGACACTCTTCGGCGTCCTTCCGGTCTTCTTGGCGAACACGTCGACGATTACGATGGCGTCTGGATCGATGCAGTACATGAGCCTCCAATTCTGATCCTCGTCGCGAATCCGCAGCTCATGGCAGCGGGGCCCTACCGACGGCATCGGACGAGAGTGGGGAAGCCCGATGTTCTCTCCGATTTGAAGCCGTCGCAGCAGCGTTCCCGCTTCGATCCTCGCTGCCCTTGAGAACGGCGGGGTCTTGATCTCTCCGGCACGCCATGCGAGCGGCTTCCCCTTGCCCTCCATCCTCTGGGATATATGTCATATTGGACATATCATCAACAGGAGACAAACGCGTGATCAAGGAACACGACTGCGTCGTTCTTACTCAGGACATCCCGGACGAGGGACTGGAGTCAGGAGACATCGGTACCGCCATTCACGCCCATCGTGACAGAGCGGCCTATGAGGTCGAGTTCGTGACGCTCACCGGTGCAACCATCACCGTAGCGACGGTGCTGCCCTCTCAGCTTCGCCCCGTAAGCAAGAGGGACCTCGACCGTGTCCGCGAATTGGCGCCTCATCAGCCTTAGGGCCTCCTCCCGGCTGAGCGCCTCCTCGACGAAGGCTCCGACGCCCGTCCGACTGTTCACTCCGGCGCGGCCGGCCGCGCGGTGGCCCAACAGCGCGGCAACAGGGCGTCGATGGAGTCGATCGTCGCCGAGAAGGTGACGTCGTCGATCCGCAGACTCGGTGGGACCGCCTGCGCGTCGGCGACCTCGCGGCTGACGAGCTCCAGGGAGGCCGTCCACGGCGGATCTATCATGAACGGCCGCACCGGCGGCGGCTCCGCGACCACCTCGGCCACGGTCCTGCGGATCATGCGGCGCGCCTCCTCCGGCGCCATCGTGATCGACGACTCGTGCGCTACGTCCTCTTTCACCGCCAGCGTACGAAGCTCCGGGCTCAACAGGGCCCTCGCCTCGTCGCAGGCGAGCCGTCCGCCGGTGACCAGCCACACCGGCACGCCGTAACTGCCGGCGATCAGGGCCATCATGCCGATCTCGCCCAGGGTGATGCCGTTCACGCTGAAGCGCTTCCAGGTCTCGGGGCTCATCGTGTGGGCGAGCAGGCCGTTCGGGGTGCCCGCCATGGAGTGGTAGCCCAGAAGGATCACGCCATCGAAGGTCCCGTCCAGGCCGTCAAGCGGATTCGGGCGCTTGCGGCCCATGACGTAGCGCCCCCCTGCCGGCAGCCGCTCGGCGATGAAGTTATCGCCGCTGCGGTGGCCGTCCAGCACCACCACATCGCCGGCGCCACCGTCGCGGGCGCCCAGGACCAGGGCCGCGACTTCGTCGGAGAGCAGCCGGCGCGACCGCTCGTAGTCCACGGCGCTGCCGTCGGGCGCGGGCCGGCACTCGTGCCAGCCGTTGATGCCCGCCACCCCCTCCATGTCGGTGATGACGTAGACCTTCTTTCCCGCCATTCTCCACTATGCGACCGTACGTCATGACCGAAGAACAACGCTACCTGTTCGACGCGTTCGGGTACCTGATTGTGCCGGACGCCGTCACCGGCGCGCAGATCGAGGATCTGCGCTCCACGCTGCGCATGCCGTGCGAACAGCGGGAGCCTCCCGGCCCGGACGCGGGGCCGCTGCACTGGTCCCAGGCATGGCGAGATCTGCTGGACCTGCCGGCGCTGAGCCCGCTCCTGGAGGAGCTGATCGGCAACCACGATCGCCCCGTCGACGGCGATGCGTCACTGCCGACCTTCCGCATCGACCACGTCAACGTCCATACCCACGTGCGGCAGGGCTTCCCCGGCGGCATGCTGCACGGCGGCTGGAAGACCGCGGGCGGCTCGCAGTTCTTCCGCTACCACGACGGCCGCTTCTTCAACGGCCTGATCGCGGTCGCATTCGAGCTCCGCGACACGCACGTGAACGGCGGTGGCTTCTGCTGCATCCCCGGCACGCACAAGGCCAACCTCCCGCTCCCGGCGCAGTGGCAGGACCTGAGCAAGGGCATCCATCCCAGCGTGCAGCGGGTGCCGGCGCGGCCGGGCGACGCGATCGTGTTCACCGAGGCGCTCACCCACGGGACGCTGCCGTGGACGGCCGACGCCGAACGGCGGACCCTGTTCTACAAGTTCTCCCCGCACGGGACCTCGTGGAGCGGCGCCTACTTCGATCCCGGCGACTTCCGCCACTACCCGGACATGGACGACCGCAAGATGGCGATCCTGGAACCCGCGAACGCGCGCTACGCCACCCGCCCGACGCGCCCCGAGCCCCTGGCGCGGAACGTCGGCCGCTCGTGAGCGGCCGACTCGCCTGAATTCGCGGGAGACCCTCGATGAACTTCTGCATGATCGGCCACGGGATGATGGGCGTGTGGCACTCGGAAGCGCTGGCCGCGGAATCCCGGTACTTCCTGGTGGGCCGCCGGCCGGAGCCGACGGCCGAGTTCGCGGCGCGCTACGGCTACCGCCGCTGGACCGTGGACCTGGAGGAGGCGCTGGCCGACCCGGCCGTGGACGCCGTCATCGTCGGCAACCCGAGCGAGCTGCACGCGCCCACGGCGCTGCGCTGCCTGGCACACGGCAAGCCGACGCTGGTAGAGATCCCGATCGCGATGAGCTACTCCGAGTCCGAGCGCGTGGTGCTGGAAGCCGAGCGCCGCGGGCTCCCGCTCGGCGTCGTCCACCCGATGCGTTTCCGCAGGGAGCGGGCGGAGCTGCGGGAGCGGCTGGCCGCGGGCCGGGAGCACATCCGCCACTTCCACGGCCGCTTCTTCATCCATCGCCTGAAGAACATCGGCGCGACCGGCTACCACCGGAGCTGGATCGACAACCTGCTGTGGCACCACACCACGCACCTGCTCGACCTGGGGCTGTGGATGCTGGCGGTCGAGGGCTCGCCGGTGCGGTCGGTGCAGAGCTTCATGCCGGCGCCGGATCCGGGCACGGGCATCCCCATGGAGGTCATCCTGCTGGTCGAGACCGAGGCCGATCAGAGCCTGCTCTGCTCCGGCTCCTACTACTCGCGCGAGCGCCTGTACGACACGATGATCGTCACCGACCGCGACTCCTATAGACTGCAGATCCTGGAGAACACCCTGACCACGGGCGACGGCACGCGGCGCATCGAGACCGAGCAGGAGAACTGCGCCCGCTGCACGGTCGACTTCGTGAGCGCACTGGCCGAGGGGCGGCCGCCGGCGGTGCCGGGCCGCTCGGTGCTGCCCACCATGCGCATCCTGCAGGACGTGCAGGACCGCTGGGATGCCGTGCACGGCCGCCGGTCGCTGCCGGGCCGGCCGCTGGATCCGGACGCGGAGGCGGAGTGATGGCCGGAGTCCTCGACCCGGAGCGTCCGATCGTCGATCCGCACCATCACCTGTGGAGCGGCGACGGTCGCGGCCCCTACCTGCTGGAAGACCTGTACGCCGACGTGCGCTGCGGCCACAAGGTGGTGCAGACGATGTTCGTCGAGTGCCGGACCCATTACCGCAGCGGCGGTCCCGAGCACCTGCGGCCGGTGGGCCAGACGGAATGGGTGGCGGCAATCGCGGACGAGTCGGCGCGCGCGTCAGCGCACGGCCCCGGCCCGGAGATCGCCGGCATGGTCGCCTTCGCCGACCTGACGCTCGGTCCGCGGCTGGAGGAGGTTCTGGACGCGCACGCGGAGGCGGCCGGCGAACTTCTGCGCGGGTTCCGCTACTCCCTGGCACACGGGACGCACCGCTCCGGCACCGAGAACGCGCCCGGGCCGGCTCCCGCCGGACTGGCCGCGGAGGAGCCGTTCCGCGACGGCGTGCGGCTGCTCGGCCGGCGCGGGCTGACCTATGAGAGCTGGCACTTCCACTACCAGATGGACGAGTTCATCGCGCTGGCGCGAAGCGCTCCCGACACGCTGATCATCCTCGACCACTTCGGCACGCCGCTGGGCGTGGGGCGCTGGCGCGGCCGGCGCGCGGAGGTCTTCGCGGAGTGGAAGGCCAGCATGGCCGACGCGGCGGCCTGCCCGAACATGGCCGCCAAGCTGGGCGGCATGGCCATGTTCGACAACGGCTTCGGCTGGGACGAGCGCGCGGAGCCGGTCACCGCTGAGGAGTTCGCGGCGGCGCAGCGGGACTACTACCTGCACGCCATCGACTGCTTCGGCCCCGAGCGCTGCATGTTCGAGAGCAACTTCCCGGTGGAGAAGGCGTCGGTCTCCTACCAGGTGCTCTACGACGCCTTCAAGCTGATGACCGCCGACTTCTCCGAAGCCGACAAGGACGCCCTGTTCAGCGGCACCGCCCGCCGGGTCTACCGCCTGCCGCCGGTCGGGCCGTAACGACCGTCAGCCGGGGGCGCCCGCCGAATCGGGCTCCGCCCGGTGGCCGGCAGCGGCGGGCGGCTCGGCGCCCACCGCCTGTTCCAACGCGGCGGCGAACGCCTCCACCTCGCGGGCCGAGGTCGCCGCACGAACCGGATGTGCGACCAGCGCGGACCCGACTGGTACGTCAGCATGCCCCGCCGCTTGCGGGCGTGCTGGGTGACGATCCAGGCCAGCAGCGACTCGTGCTTCTTCCAGACCAGGAACTGCGGCCAGAACCGCTCGTAGTTCGTCCCCCACAGGAGCTCCCGCGACCGCCAGCGCCGCCACGTGCGCCGCAGCACGCGCCTGAGCAGCAGCGCCATCGGCAGGTCGAGCCAGATCACGGCGTCGAGCCGGTCCCAGAACGCCCGTTGCGAGTGGCTCATGTAGGAGCCGGCCACCACCCAACGCTCGCCGCCGGTCGCCTCGCGCATGCGGCGGTCGAGCTCACCGGGATCGGCATCGTGGAGCGGGACCCAACCCGGCTGCCAGTTGAGCGCGTCCAGCTCCACGAACCGGGCGTCCAGCGCCTCGGCGAGGCGCATGGCGAGGGTGGACTTCCCCGATGCGCTGTTGCCGACGACGTGGATGCGCCGGCCGACGGGCGAGACGGATTCGATGTCGTGCACGGCAGGGCGACGGAGTCTGCCCGCCCGCTCGCGGCGGCGCAACCCGGCCGCCGCGCGACCCGCTACCTGCCGAGCGTCGCCCGCAGGACGATGCAGGGCTTCCCCTGATCGGAGCCGACGTATTCGCCGCGGTGGGGGACGACTTCCGTAAACCCCTGCCGCATCCAGAACCGCAAGGCCGGCACGTTGTCCAGATAGACGCGCTCCAGGGCGAAGCGGAATCCCATGGCGGCCAGCTCCCGCTTGAGCCTTGCGACCACTGCCGTGCCGACACCGCTCCGCCGCAACCGCGGCCGGATCGCCAGGATCGAGAGCCACGCGTCCCCCGGCGCGGGCACGTCCTCCATGAGATGGAAGTAGCCGGCCAGCTCGCCGCCCGGACCGACGTGAATGCTCCGCATACGGAATCCGCGCTCCTGCGACGCGTCCGCTGCCGACCGCTCCACCAGCTCGCCGATCTCGCTCCGGGGCACCTCAGCAAACGTAGGGTCGAGCGCCGCGGCGTCAGCGCATTCCAGAAACGCCTCATGCAACCCCGGCGTCTGCGCTGCCTCGACCGCCCGGATCGCGATCTGCTCCTCCGACCAGGCGAGCGTCACCATGCCCTACCCTGCCTCGTCAGGCTCGCCGTGCAGCCAGCGAAGGCCGCCCGGCCACCCCCGGTCGGCCATGGACAGGACGGAGCGCGTGTAGTCGTTCACTCCGGTCACCGTGTAGTCGTACCGCGCCGCATCCCGTACGTAGTAATTGGCAATCCCGGCCGCCGTGAACTGCTCCGGGTTCGTGTACCACGCGTCCGGGCCTGCGTGCCGCTTCACCAAGTCGGCATCGCACATGAGCTCACAGGTGGTCGCGAGAGCGCCATCGCCCGTGCGATAGACGACGCCGCACATCGAGTCGACCGCGCCCCACTTCCCTGAACGATGGACCTCCGTGATCACGTGTCCACTGTAGGCGGCCTGCAGGTCGAACAGATACACCATGCGGCACGGAAAGCCGGCGACCTGGTAGAGCGCACACCCGACCCGAGCCACGTCCGCGCACCAGTCGGAGCCGCGTTCGATGATCTGCTCCTCCGTGCCTCCGAACCTCATCGCCGACAGTCCGCCAGCCGGGCTCCTGTCAGCCAGGCTGCGCGTCAGCTCCGCGATGGCGGCGACCCGCTGCTCGGAGTCGCCCGCGGACGATCCCGCCTCGGCCAGGAAGCGCTCCAGCCCCGGTCGAGATCCCCCGACATAGCCGATCGACCGGCTCGCGTAACCGCCGTAGAGGTAGCGAGCCGTGCCATCGCAGAGCCGAATCATGCTCGCCACGGTCGTGCGATCGGCGCTTCCCGGCGCATGCGGGTCGTTCTCGAGCATGATCCGGTATTCCCTGCCGAACGCCTTCGGGCCGGTGAGCGCTGCGAAGTTCACAATACGTTACAGGCCGCAGGCCTCTTCCGTGAGGTAGTCCCATTGGTGCACGTAGGTGTTGCCGTCGATCACCAGCCGGTGAGCGTGCGGCAACTCCTCGGCCCAGGTCATTTCGGTGCCACCCGTCCGGTGGGGCGGCTGGTCCAGTTTGCCCCAGCGGTTGCCGTTGTACCTCCGCGACAGGACCGTGCGGCCGGCGCTGTTGAGGTACGCCATGACGAGCACATCTGAATCGGTTGCATCCGCTTCGACGTCGAAGACCCGCATGCACTCGAACTCCCGGCCACCGATGCAGCAATCGAACAAGCCGCTCGAAAACAGGCGGGGAGCCTCGCGGCTCCGTTCGAACGCCCCGTCCGGCCGCTCGGTCAGGCACCCCTTGTCCTCGACCAGGCGGTCAGCGGACCCGAAGTTGTGTTCCCAACTCTCGTCCAGGAAGGTCTGCAGCTCTCTCATGCCGTCGCCCCGCCTCGTAGCCTCGAATGCCAGCCACTGAACCTCCTTCTCGTCCAGCCGGCCCCAGACCCTGGTACGGCCGTACTCCTCGTCCGGCGCGTGGTTGCGCGGGACGAGCCCGGCCCGACCGGGATACGGCCGTTCGTCGACCTCGATCTCCACGCACTCCCGTCCGTGGACGATGGCCGGCCGACAAGCCGCCATGGAAGTGTCCTCGGTCAGTACCCACGAGCCGTCGCGGGTCTGCTCGTACTCTGCCCACCGCACCCGTTCGCCGAGCTCCGGGACGATGCCCCACCATGCCAGCTCGCGGAGGTCGACGGAGAACGGCTTACCCGTGCTCCTGGAAACCGTGATCTCCGGCCGACGCTCGGGAAACGGCCGTTTCTCCGTTGTCTTTTGCTCGGCACTCATCGTGATACCCCTCCTTGCTTTGGTGATGCCCAGTTCTCTGCGCACGCGGTCGCGCCCGTAAGACAGCCTCCGCTTGACCGTGCCCGGCGGACAGCGATGGCGGGCGGCTATCTCTGCTATGGACATGCCGTCCAGGTAGAACGCCTGCAGCGCCCGCCGCTCGTGTTCGGGCACCGCATCCAAGGCGTCGACCACCGCTTCCGCCGACCGGCGCCGGCGTGCATCCGCGACCCCCAGCCGGTTGACGGTCCGCGCGAGCTCCTCCGGCTCTGCAATCCGCTCCCGCCGTTGCCTGGAACGCAAGTAGTCGCTGCAGCGGTTCCGGGCCACCTGGTACAGCCACGCGCGCACGTTCTTCGGCTCCTGCACCCGCAGCCCCGACCACGCCCGCATCAGCGTCTCCTGCAGCACGTCCTCGACCGCGTCGCCCGATCCCAGACGATCGCGGACCAGCGCACTCAACGGCCGCTCGTAGCGCCGGACCAGCGCGACGAAGGCGTCCTTGTCGCCGCTCCGGATGCTCCGAGCGAGATCCTGATCGGTGTGTTCGGTGCGATCCATGCGAAGTTCCATCGGTCCTGTCCGGCTTCATCTCACAGGGCGTCGTTGAAGGGCAAAAGGTTCACTCGCCTGCGGTCGGCCGATTCGGGGTAAGCTGATTCGGCCCGACCGGAGGAACCCATGTCCGGACTCACCGAGCAGCAACTCGCCTTTTTCCGCGAGGAGGGCTACCTCCTCGTCGACGACGCCATCGACCCGGCGGTGCTCCAGCCGTTCCGCGCCGAGCTCGACCAGAACATCGACGCATTCGCACGCGCCGCGCTGGCCGACGGCCGGCTGTCCGACGCGCATGCGGACGAACCGTTCGAGCGCCGGCTGCACGTGCTGGCACTGCAGCTCGATGACCCGGCCCCCCTGCTGGACCTGGGCCGCGGCAAGCAGCGCACGCGGGGCATGTTCCGGATCTACACCGATCCCGCGCTCGTCGACATCGTCGAGTCCCTGATCGGGCCGGAGATCCTGGCCCATCCGCAGTTCAACGTCCGCGCCAAGCGGCCCTACCAGGACGAGGGGGTCGTGCCGTGGCATCAGGACCTCGGCTACCTGCAGCCCGACGCCGCGGAGACCTTCATGGTCAACCTCTGGATCCCGCTGGTCGACGCCACGCGCGAGAACGGCTGCATGGAGGTCATCGCCGGCAGCCACCGGGCGCCGCTGATCGACCATGAGCGCGGGATGGGACCGGCGGGCAACTTCAAGGGTGTCGTCGACGAGCAGCTCCCCGGCGGGGAGCACGTCCTCTGCCCGGTGCGCGTCGGCGGCGTGCTGCTGACCCAGCACAAAACCATGCACCGCTCGATACCCAACGTGTCCGACCACATCCGCTGGAGCCTCGACCTGCGCTACTCGCACCCCGACCTTCCCACCGGCCGGCAGCAGGTGCCGGGGTTCGTCGCCCGCAGCCGGAGAGACCCGGAGTCGGTCTGCCGGTCGGCCGAGGAATGGGTGCGGATCTTCGAGTCCGCGAACGCCCCGGCCGGTTCCTGAGCGCCGGCCGGCCGGTCAGCCAGCCTCCACGACCTGCTTGAGGCGCTCGAGCTGGGTGCCGTCGGCGCTGCGGATTGCCCTGCGGATGAGCGGCGACATCAGCAGGAGCAGCAGCCCGCGGAAGCGGCACTCGGCCACCAGGGTCACGCGAGTCTCGCTGTCGCCGGCCGGATGCAACTCGTAGGTGTAGTCGGCGGTCACGCCGCCCTGCACCGAGCGCAGGACGATCGAGCGCCCAGTCTCGCAGTGGGCGATGACCGACGCCCGTTCCGCGTTGCGGGCCTGGAAGCGGATCTCCGTGCCCTCCGCCGTCTCGCCCTGAGCCTCCATCCGGTCCACGCCGGGCATCCACCGGTGGGCGTTGCTCCAGTCGGTGAGGGTCTCCCACACCTCCTCTGCCGGTCTGTCGATCGTCTCCGCGACCGCAAACGTCGGTGCCATCCGTTCCTCCTTTCACGCCCACCGTATGCGCGCCGTCGAGTCCCGTCTTGTATGGACTTCACCGGCTCACCGTTCGGGGACGAATCCCACCGCATCGTCGACTTCGTCCGCGCTGAAGGCTGCGCGCTGGGCCGCGAGGTACTGCGACGGAGGCACGCCCGTATGGCGCTTGAAGTCCCGGATCAGGTGCGCCTGGTCGAACCATCCGAGCTCGGCGGCCCGGTCCGACCAATCGACCGCTCCACGCACGTCGATGCCGGCCAGCAGGCGCCGCATCCGCAGCAGCCGCGCCAGGGCACGGGGGCTGAGCCCGACGATTCGACCGAGCTCGCGGTCCAGATGTCCGTGGGAGACGCCGAGCTCGACGGCGATGTCGGCGATCGGCCGCCTCGGGTCGGATTCCAGCATCGCCACCGCCCGCTCACCTCGATCGAGACCCGCGACCTCGCCCTGGTTGGCCGCGAGATGGTCCGCCACGAAGTCGAGCATCTCCTCCGGGCGCGTGCACGCGAGCAGACCGGCCCTGAGGTCAGGCGCCGCCGGCCACGCTGATTCCAGGTCGATGGTGCGGCCGCGGATCGTCGATGGACGGATCCCGAACAGCGCCTCGCAGCCGACGGGGGTCGACACGATGCCCACCGCGAACGTTTCCCCGGTCGGCTCGTTGATCGCCGGGCGGTCGTGAGGTCCGATCAGAAACCCGCGATCGGCGCGCAGCGTCGGGCCGTCGCCGTCGTTCGGGGTCTGGAGGATCGGATCGCCCAATACGAATACCGCCACCGAGGATCCGGTCGGCGCGATCTTCTCGCGGGTGTAGGTGATCCGGCCTCGCGCGTACCAGACCGATTCGACCAGGCGGCCGATCGGGCGCGCCGGCCGGCGGCGGCGGAAGTCGAACTCGCCTGGCCCGGTGTCCGCCGGCAGCGGTCCGGCTTTCTCAGCCTCGGATCGATGCAATGCCTTCCCCTTCAAGCTCATCGGCGGCGCCGCTCTCCCATTCGTGTCCCGACACCGACGAGAATCCTGGCCATCCGGGCTGGATCGTTCAACGGCTGGAAGTGACTCGACTCGTGCCGCTCGGTAACCCATCCCCTCGCCGAAGCGATGTCGAATGAGTCCTGGTATTGCGCGGTGAGAAGCACGTATCCGTGATCCCGCTCCTCCGCTCCGATCCCTACCGGTGTCGGCTCTTCATAGACGCGGAGCGGCGTAGGCCGCAATTCCTCGACGAAGCGCCTGCGGATGTCCGCGCACACAAGCGTGGACTGCAAGTCCGCCTCGCTCCAGAGAACCGGCAGCATGCCGGAGCTCGCCTCGGCTCGAAACGCGGCATGCACGTCTGCGGGAAACTGATCGAATCGGCTCTTTCCCTGTTCGGGCAGATCGCAGTCCACGAAGATCATGGCTGACGAAAGAGCCGTCTGCCCGCGCAGCGCCGGAAGCAAGGCACCGGCTCCACTGTGCGCAACCAGGAACACGTTCGGATCCGGCACGTCCGGTAGTTGGTCCACGATCTGATCGACGTGCAGCCGGACATAGCTTCCGGCACGGTCCGCCGGGCTGGTGATCCGCGGCGTGATCGCAGCGCAGCCGGTCGATGTCAACGCTGCCGCCGTCGGCTTCCAGAACAGCGGTCCAACCAGTGGGCTGTGAATCAGTATGAAGGTCATCTCATGGACGCCGACAGGAAGCCGCCATCAAAGCCGCTTGACCATTTCGTGCTCGCAGAGATCCGGATCGTTCGGATAGGGCACGGTCCGGCCTGTGAGCGAGAATCCCTGCGCCTGATAGAAACGGATCGCGGAATCGTTGTTGGACGTGACGGTCAGGAACATGTCGCGGGCCGGCATGTCGCGAGCCCAGTCAAGGACGGCGCGGACCAGCGCACGTCCGACTCCACGGCGGCGGTGCGATGCCGAGACCCACATCGACACCAAGCAAGCGCGGCACGAGTCCTCGCGATCGAGTAAGCAGCCGATGATCCCGCACGGCTTCCCCTAATACCAGCGCGTTCTCCCGCGTGATCGGTTCTATCGAGATCATGACGTCGTCGCCCGGATGACGCGCGCAAGCCGCTGCACGGCCGGTTCCAACTCGTCCTCCGGAACGGCAGCGTACCCGAGGTGCAGGCCCGGCCGCGCGCCGGGTCCCGACCAGTAGGGGGAGAGCGGCCGCAGGGCGAGGCCCGCCCGGCGGCCGGCTTCGGCGACGGCGATGTCGTCCACGCCATCGGCCAGCCACCCCGCGACCTGCATGCCCGAGTGGGTCGGCGCGAGCGCGATCGTCCCGGAAAGATGCTCGCGCAGCAGCGCGAACAGCAGGGCCTGGCGCTGCGCGTAGCGACTCCGCATCCGCCGGACGTGGGCGCCGTAGTGGCCGGAGTCGATGAACTCCGCGAGCGCGCCCTGTACCGGCTGGGGCGCCGTGTGCCCGCTGTTGCGGACCGCGTTGGTGAAGGCGGCCTGCAGGCCCTCCGGGACGATCAGGTAGCCCACTCGCAGCGCGGGCAGCATGGTCTTGGCGAAGGTGCCGACGTAGACCACCCGGCCGTGGGGGTCGAGCCCCTGCACGGAGGCGATCGGCCGGCCGCGGTAGCGGTACTCGCTGTCGTAGTCGTCCTCGATCACGAAGGCGCCGGCACGCTCCGCCCAGTCGAGCAGCAGGAGGCGTCGCTCCAGCACCAGGGTCGATCCCACGGGGTATTGGCACGAAGGCGTGATGTAAGCCAATCGAGCGGCGGCACCGTGCGCCTCCGCGGCCTCGACATCCATGCCCTGCGCATCGACGGGAACCGGTACGATCCGGGCTCCCGCGGCGATCAGCGCCGCCCGTGCGCCGAGGTAGCCCGGCTCCTCCAGCCACGCACGATCCCCGGGATCGAGGAGCAGGCGCGCAGCGAGGTCGAGGGCGGCCTGGGCACCGGTCACGACGATGACTCGCTCCGGGGAGCACTCCACCCCCCGAGCCGCCGCGACGTAGCCGGCGATGGCGGCGCGCAGCCGAGGGTCGCCGGCGGCGTCCGCGTAGCCGAGCCGTTCCGCCTCCGGCTCGCGAGCGTGGCGGGCCACGATCCGTGCCCACGTGCGATGCGGAAACGCCGCGATGTCGGGCAGTCCGGTCTGGAACGCGCCCTGGCCAACCGATCCCTGCGGGGCGCCGGACAGCGCCCTGCCCCGTTCGGAGAGAGCCGCGAGCCCGGCCGCGGGTGCCGAATCCGGTCGCCCCGCGGCCTCCTGTCGAGTGCTCTTCAGCGAGCGTCGGATCACTTCGGCGTCCACTTCCGCGATCCGGGTGCCGTCGCCGACCCGCGAGCTGACGAAGCCCTCGTCGGCGAGCTGCTCGAAGACGGCGATCACGGTGTTCCTCCCCACCCCCAGCTCGCTCGCCGCCGCGCGGGTCGAAGGAAGCCGCGCGCCCGGCTCCAGCCGTCCCGACAGGATGGCTGCCCGCAGGCTCCGGTAGATCTGCCGATAGAGCGGCTCCCCGGAGCCGCGGTCGGGAGCGACCTCCGGCGGCAACTCGTGGGTGTCTCTCATGGGCATGGAATGGTTCTACGAAACATCATGAATTGGATCTTTTCCTGGTATCAAAAGCGATGGTATCTGACAGGCACCTACTTGTGGAGAGCCGGCCCACAGGGATGCGAGGGAGTGCCCATGAATGACTCAGTTCCGACCTACGCCCCGACCGAACGCAGCCGCGTGCGACGGAGCCCGAAGCGCGCCGCGTACGACCGGGACACCGTGCACGCGATCATCGACGCGGCGCTCGTGTGCCACGTCGGCTTCGTGACCGAGGGCACGCCGCGCGTCCTGCCCACGGCCATCGCGCGCATCGGCCAGTGCGTGTACGTGCACGGCAACCGCCACAGCACCATGCTGCGGGCGCTCGAGGACGGCGCCCCCGCGTGCATCACCGTCACCCACCTCGACGGAATGGTCGTGGCACGCTCCGCGTTCCACTCGTCCATGAACTACCGCTCAGTGGTCATCCATGCCGCGGGCGCGCGATCTCCGGCGCGCACAAGCGCCGCGCCCTCGACGCGCTGGTCGAAAGCCTCATCCCGGGACGGACCGGCGATCTGCGCCCGCCGACCGCGGAGGAGCTGGCCATCACGTCCGTGATCGAGTTCCCGCTGGAGGAGGTGTCCGCCAAGACGCGCTCCGGACCGCCCGCCGACAGCAGAGCCGACTACGCGTCGCCGTTCTGGGGTGGAGTCGTGCCGCTGCCCACGGTCGCCGGCGCGTCAGAGAGCGACGAGGCGGCGGTCCGCGCGCGGATCGCGCCGCCGCCGTACCTGGGCGGCGAACCGGCCGATCGTGCCATCGCCGAAACGCGCCCCCGCGCTCGCCTGGCACACGTCGCCGGCATCTTCCGGGCACCCTGGCGCGTGGACACGGCGCGTGTCCTCCGCTACCGTGCGGGACCGCGATCGAGCCGCAGGGAGGGGTTGCCGTGAAGCTTGGATTCGTCACGTATCAGATCGGTGCGGAGTGGGACGTTCCCACGCTCATCAGCAGGTGCACGGCGGCCGGATTCTCCGGTGTCGAGCTCCGGACCACCCACGCGCATGGCGTGGAGGTGGAGCTGAGCGCGGCCGAGCGCGCGGAGGTGCGGCAGCGGTTCGCCGACGGCGGCGTGGAGATCGCCGGGCTCGGCAGCGCGTTCGAGTACCATGCCGTCGATCCGGCGGTCGTGCGCGAGAACATCGACGGCACCATCGCCTACGCACAGCTCGCCGCGGACCTGGGATGTCCCGGCATCAAGGTGCGGCCCAACGGCCTGCAGACCGAGGCGGGCATCCCCGAGGAGAAGACGCTGGAGCAGATCGGCCTGGCCGTCCGCGAGTGCGCGCAGGCGGCCGCGGACCTGGGCGTCGCCGTCAGGGTCGAGGTGCACGGCCGCGAGACGCAGGAGCCGCGCCGCATGCGCGCCATCATCGATCACGCCGACCACGACAACGCCTTCCTGTGCTGGAACTCGAATCCGGGCGAGGCGATGGACGGCTCCATCGACGAGGCCTACGCGCTGCTCCGCCACAAGATCGGACTCGTGCACATCACCGAGCTGCACAACGCCTACCCGTGGCGCGACCTGTTCGCGAAGCTCCACCGCGACGGCTACACCGGCTACACGCTGGCCGAGATTCCGGCCAACCCCGACGGGGAGCGCGTCCTCAGGTACTACCGGGCACTCTGGGAGGCGTACCAGCCGTCGCCGACCGCATAATCCCTCCTTGTTCACCACGTCATCTCGGGGTGCACGACCCACTGGCGCTGGCTCCGAATAGACCGGAGGTCGGCGTCGTGCAGACGCCAGTTGGTCGAGCGCTACGTGAGCATGTCCCTGTCGACGTCGCGTTTGGAGCGCAGGATCTCTTCGGAAGGGACACCGAGCTCGAGCGCCATGCGGGCACTCGTCTCCAGCGTCAGCTTGGTGTTCACGGTCTGATCGAACGCCAGGCGCGCCAGTGCGTCAAACCGCCCAATATCGACATCAATTCGCTCCAGCGTATCGCGTAGCGAAGAGTCGAGCGTCGCGATCGTCTCCGTCTGAGAGGCATCGATGCGTGCTGCCAGTTCGGTGTCGTCTCTGACGAGGCCGCCTCTGAGTGCTGCAGCGACGACCTTCCCGGCGACGCTGCCGACGAAGGCGCCCAGCATCGGAGCGGGTATGGCAATCTGTCCGACGGCGGCTGACAGCCCCACAATCGCCGCTTCGGACGCCACCGAGAGCGAGAGGTCGACGAACTGCGGAGCGTCGATCTTTCCGGTCTGGAATTCGCCGACCAACGTCCCGATGCCCATCACGCTGCTCACGAACGATCCGGCGAACGGCGCGGTCAAGCCGGTCGCGTTGGTGAGCAGGTAGAGTGCGCCGCCCGCCGCGGTACCGAAGGCGGCCCCTCTGGTCGTGTCCAAGCCCACTTCTTTCCAGTCGAACTCGCTCCGAAACGGGTTCCTGCCGGCCCGCATCCGGGTCCAGACCGCCTGGGCAAAGCGCACGCCGGAGCCGGCCGCCGCGCCGCTGCCTGGGCCGGCAAGCGCGCCCTCCAGTGACAGGCCATGGGCCGCGCGCGCCGCGTCCTGCGACGCTTCGTGCTCCTCCGCCAGCCTGTTCCCTCGGTCCTGCATGGTCTCGTGGAACTGCCCATACTGAACCTCGTCGTACGTCGCTTCGCCCGGCGCGATGACTCGGTCCAGGGATCGACCGGTGTGCCGCTCCAGCGACTCGACCTGACGCGCCACGTGCGCAACGCGGAGTTCGGAAAGGCCGTCGATCTTGCCGGTTTCCCAAGTTGCTCGAGTTGCTCGAACTGGCCCCGAGGGATGTGGTAGCGGCCGCCCGCCGGCGCAAACCATTCGTACCGCTCCACGTGCGACGCGACCGCTTCGAGGGAGTCCGACAGGGTCTGGTGGTACTTCGACTGGACTACCCCGCCGTCGACGTAGTCCTCGGGAGCGAGTCGCCCAACGCCCTCGAAGGTGGCGGTTGGCATACGCTGGTGCAGCACGTCGAACGCCCGGCGGACCGCGACGGTGACCTGTTCAGCGATTTCGCCGTGCTTGGTGCTCGCGCTGCCGAGTATGTGTTCGGGCGTGCCGACGAAATCCTCGACGGCTTGCATCTCTTCCAATGCATGCTCGAACGCGTGGTCCTGCCGCATCAGCGCGGCGTCAAGCGCGTCGCTGCGGGCGTCCATCTCTTCGGCCGCCCACGCGGCGGCTGTCTGGGCGGCGACATGCGGCCCGCGTCGACTGGCATCAGCCTTCTCAACGGCTGCCTCCTGCCGATGTCCTGGATGGCGAGGACTTGGCGTTGTGTGCGTCGGCGCTTGGTGCGAGCCGGGGTCGTCTCCGCCAAGCGGACGGCGGAGCAGTACGCTGAGCGTACGAATGTGGTTGGTGAGCGCTGCAAGTCGTTCCTTCTGACGGGCATCGAAGTGCCGATAGTCGTCAGGCGCATGTTTGGCAAGCCGGTCGAGGCCTTCCGAGCACCCGGCCGCGACATCTCTGATGCGCTGGTCCAGCCAGTCGATGTACCGCCCTGCGATGGTGAGCGAGCGGATTCTCGTCTCTACCTTGCTTCGCAATTCGTTCGTTTCCTCAGCGCGTTTCTTGCGTTGGGTATTCCAATAGACCACCGTGCTCACGAAGGTTGCGGCCCCGGCCAGCATCGCGACGACCGGCACGCAGAGCGCGACCAGCGCGGTCCCCGCCGCCATGCCGCCGCCGCCGGCGGCCAGCGCTCCGCCGCCGAGCCAGGCGAGGGCCGCGTTCGTCGCTGCCGCACCGGACAGCGCGGAAATCGCCGTTCCGGTCGAAGCCGTTCCGAATGTCGTCGCCACCGCGAGAGCGGCCGTCGGCCCGACACTGAAGATTCCGATGCTGGCCCAGGAGCCCGCAGCGCCGATCGCGTTTTCGACCCACTTGGCGTGCCCGTATTTCTGGTGGAGACGCTTGACGTCGTCTTCGAATCGACCGTCCTCGACGCGGCAACGCTCTACCGTTTTTCGGAACTCCTTGGGTGAGTACGCGAGGCGGTTCATGTATTCCTCGGTGCGCTTGACGACCGGGACCGCATGGGTGCGCTGCTTGTGGAGGCACCCGCTGGCGCAGACGACACGCCGGCAAACCACTCGGTGTCGCGACACTGCTTTCTTGAGTTCGGCGATTGCCTCCTTGCGCCCGGAGATCATTGGAGCGGCAGCCTCACCCAGACGGCGAAGCTGCTCCTGTTCGTGAGCGTCGTGAGCGATGGCAGCCAGACCATCGCGAATCTCTGTGGTACCCTTGTCGATCAAAGCCTCCGTCGCGGCGGCGCGATCCGCGAATGATCCGGTCGCGATCAGAGCGTCGATGTGCTTGAGACTGGCGGCGTCCAGACGAACGCGGACCTTCTTGCCACTTCGCCCTCTTTCAGGCTTCGGCGCCGATGCGATCTTCATATCCGATCAGGACTTTTCCGATGCATGCGTGTATCTTACCCGGCCTTTTCACTTCGCGTTGCGTGGAGCCCTGCCGGCGTAGAACTTGAGGTAGCGGTGCTGCCGCAGCCCCAGCTCTTCGTAGAACGCGGCCGCCGGCGTCGCCTCGTTGGCGATCAGGGAGATGGAGGCGTCCGCTTCTCCCAGGCTGTCGAGCAGGTGGCGGAACAGTCTGCGCCCGTGGCCTGACCGCCGACGATCGGCGCGCACGAAAAACTCCTGGACGTAGTAGTTGACGCGGTCGCGCCAAGGGTAGCAGTAGCCGAACATCGCTCCGATCACCTCCTCGCCATCGAGCGCGAGCAGGCAGTGTTCGGGGTCGAATCTCCAGAACCGCTTGAGATAGTCGAGCGCCCGAGGCACGCTCCAGGACTCCCGGTAGGGCGGCTCGGCAAACACCTCGACGAACAGCCGCGCGCAGTCCTCCAGGTCCTCCCGCGCGATGGGACGTATCACGGCTCAGGCGACCGAGTCCCTCGCTTCGGCCAGCGCGGCGTGGCAGCGCTCGGCCGCGTCCCACGGATCGTAGTCGGGCAGCTTCCAGATCATGGCGCTCACCTCCGCGGTCACGGCGATGGACGTGCCGTGCGCGGCAAGCAGGCGGAAGTACTCGCCCAGGTCCAGGCTTCCCTCCCCGGGAAGCTGGAAGACGACCTTGCCGTCGCCGTCGGTATAGCCGTCCTTGACGTGGATGTGCACGGCGTGCGGCAGGCACCGGTCGACGCTGTGGCGGAGATCCATCCCCTGCACGTGGAAGTGGCTGATGTCGAAATTGATGCGCAGCGCCGGATGATCGGTCCGTTCCATCAGCCAGACCGCCTTTTCGGGGGCGTCCAGCGCGCCGCCGACGTGCGGCTCCGCGGCGAGGATCACGCCGTGCTCGCGGGCGATGTCGGCCAGCTCGATCAGGGAGGCCGCGATCCGCTCGCGCCCGCCGTCCCATGGGGGGCTCGTGCCCGCGGGCGGCGAGCTGAACACCGCGGGCCCGTCGTCCAGCCACAGGTCGCGGGCCAGGCCGCAGATGGCCCGGAACCGCTCCAGCATCGCCGGCCGGCCGGCGCCCTCCTCGGCGAGCGGCAGCAGCGCCATCACCGCCGACAGGTCGAACCCCAGGTCGCGGATCGTGCCGGCGAGCCGCGTGCGGTCCTCCCGGTCCATGAGGTCCGGCGCGGTCGCCCACCCCTCCTCGCCCATGATCTCGATCGACTGGTAGCCCATCGCGCGCAGCCGCGGCAGCGCCTCGTAGACGTCCAGGTTCTGCATGGCGTAGGTGCCGTATCCCAGCTTCATCGGACTGCTCATGCCGCCTCCTCCATTCG
Organism: Spirochaetia bacterium; assembly: GCA_963662775.1. Classification (GTDB taxonomy): domain Bacteria; phylum Spirochaetota; class Spirochaetia; order SZUA-6; family Bin103; genus CATQHW01. Next base: position 4,051,851 of record OY759747.1, on the reverse strand, counting down.
CGTGCGCTCGGCGTGCAGCAGGGAGATCCAGTGCTGCATGTAGCGGCCGTGGTCGTGCCACGTGCGGCCGGAGACCAGGTTGCCGTCGACCGCCCACGGCTCCTCCGAGTAGATCCCGCCGCACACCTCCAGGTCGAACCGGCACTTGGGCACGCACGCCATCGTCCGCCCCTTCACCACCCCGGCATACGCCGGGATCTCGACACCGTGGCAGACCGAGGCCACCGGCTTGTCGTGCTCGAAGAAGTGGCGGGTGATCCGCACCAGGTCCGGATCGTAGCGGATGTACTCGGGCGCGCGGCCGCCGGAGAAGAAGATCCCGACGTACTCCTCGGGCCGCACGTCGGCGAAGGCCACCTCGGCCTGGATGGTGTAGCCCTCGTACTCGCGGGTGATCTCCCAGCCGCTCTGCGGGATCTCGTGCAGCACCATCTGGTAGCGCCGCCGCTCCGGGCCCGCGACCACCGGCCGGAACCCGTCCTCCTGCACCCGCAGGAACGGATAGAGCGTGTCCACCGTCTCGGTGGCGTCACCGACGATGATCAGCACGCCGCCTGCCTCTGTTGCCATGCGAGCCTCCTCCGTACCGTTCGCGATGCAGCGTACTTCGGCGCCGAACCGGAAGGCGAGCGCGCCCGCGGGCGGTGGACGGTCCGCGCGCCACGGCCTATCGTCGGCGGGCACATCATCGCCCGACCATGAACATCCTGATCACCGGCATCACCGGCCGCATCGGCGCCAACGTCGCCCGCCACTTCCTGGAGCGGGGGCACGCCGTGCGCGGATTCGTCTGGCCGGAGGACCGCCAGAGCGCCAAGCTGCGGCAGCTCGGCGCGGAGATCTTCGAGGGCGACCTGGCCCGCTCCGCCGACGTGGCCGCCGCGGCCGCAGGGCAGGAGGTGATCCTGCACCTGGGAGCGGCCTTTCAGGCCGGCGGCCCCTTCACGCCCGAGCAGTACTTCGACACCAACGTCAAGGGCACCTTCAACGTGCTTCAGGCCGCCTCCGGGCTGGGCCGATCGCTCCGGCACGTGATCGTCTCCAGCACCGACGCGACCATGCACAAGTACCCGGAGGACGGCATCGACGAGCCGATCGGCATCGGCGCCCTGCCGCTGGATACGACGGCCTGGTACGGCTACAGCAAGATCCTCACCGAGCACCTGGTGGACCGCTACGTCCGTGACGAGGGAATGCCCGCGACCGTGTTCCGCTACGGATTCGCGTTCGGCGCGGGCGAGATGGTCACCTTCCCGCAGTTCCACCTGCGGACCTTCCTCGATCAACTGGAGTCGAGCTCCGATCCGAAGGCACGGGAGGTGCGCGCGGCCATGCGTGCGGAGTACGCCGGCGAGCCCCACCTGATCGTCGCCCGCGACCGCCGCGGACGGCCGTGGAAGAAGCACACGGTGGAGGTGCGCGACATCGTGCACGCCTACGACCGGGCCACCGGCAATGCCAACACCTTCGGCAAGGTCTACCAGCTCGCCTCGGGGCGGCCGATCACCTGGGACACCGTCGTCCCCTACCTGGCGGAGCGGCTCGGCGCCCCCTGCTCGACCTTCGACCTGCCGGTCACGCCCACCCACTACGAGCACGACCTGACGGCGGCCCGCCGGGATTTCGGCTACGACCCGCCGTTCTCGTACCGGCAGATGGTCGACGACGCCGTGCGCTTCGCCCGCGACGGCGCGAGCGACATCATCGCCACGAAGCTCTGAACCGGCTCCTCACGCTGGTCCCGACGCTGGCGATCCAGCGCGGGCTCTACGACATTCCGCGCGGCCCGCAGCGCTTCCGCGCCTACCTCGACGCGATGACCGACGGGCGCGGCGACCTGAAGCTGCCGCTGCCGCTGTTCAACCCGATGGGCAGGGGACACGTCGCGGCCATGCTCGACCGGCTCATCGGCGCCGGGGCCGAAGGCACGGCTGGTGCGGCGCTGGCGCGAGTGGCGGACCGGCTGTCCGAGGACGCGCTCGGAGGCGCGGTGCGGGTGGCGTTGGTGGTGGCCGACGACGCGGGCGGCGGCTGGACCGACCGCTTTCTGTCGGACGAGCAGGTCCGTTTCCAGGGCCGGGCGCTCCGCAGGCGAGGCTGGGCCGTCGCGGTTCTCTGGACGGGCGACCCGCCCCCCGCGCACGGACCGGAGCGGATTGCGGCCGCCACGGCGGAGGCGGTGTTTCGCCTCGCCTATCAGCGCAGGCACGGCGAGCCGCGTCTGCTGCGCGACCGCCTGCTGCAGGAAGGGCTGGCGGCACGCTTCGGCGGAGCACCCGAGAGCCGTCTGGCGCCCGCAGAGCGTGCTCGAACGGCCGCTGTCGTGCGCCGGCACCTCGACTCGGACCGGTTCGCCACCTGCTTCGCCTGCCTCTACGGCGACGCCGCCGCCCGCCGGGCTGGTTACGATGCGCTCGGGCTCGCGCCCTGGGCCGGACTCGCGTTCGCTGCCGATGCGGTAGCGGCCGCCGGCTGCGATCCCGTTCCGGCGCTTGAAACCGGACCGGGGACGGCACTGCCGGCGTTGAGCTGAGCGCCTCCGGAGACGACCCGGCACGCCTCGGGTGGCCGGCGGTCAGTCCTTCTGCTCGGCCTTCTGGATGAACTTCTGCTTGGCGAAGTCGCTCACGCCTTCGGCGGCCTTGGCCGCCTGCTCCCACTCGCCACGCTTCTCGTGGTAGTGCATGGCCTTGTAGGGTTCGGTGTCCTCCGCCAGCTCGCCCGTGGTGCCGATGTTCGGCGACGCGAACGTGTGGGTCGAGTAGTCGCGCGGGGCCTCGCCGCCGCAGTCCGGGCACGGGGTCCGGGCGGCTTCCGGGCTTTCCGAGCTGAACAGCAGCTTCTCGAACAGCCGTTCGCAGGTCCTGCATCGATATACGTACACCGGCATGAGTCTGGTTCCAACGCGAACCAGTGCCAGCATATCAGGGGCGGCGTGTCCGGCGTCACTACCCTCGTCTCCTCTGGATTGCCGATGGGTCTGAAGCAGCAGTGAGAGGCGTGCGTTCAATGTTGGCGAAGGGTGTCAGTTTCCTGCGGACCCCGGTATCGGATGACGCCAGGCACTCCGACCGGTAGGATCCGACCGGGAGCGGAAGGCGCCGGCAGAGGTGTACGTGAACGTTGAACTGATAGCCATATTGATGGCCATCGTCGCAGCGGCGATCGCTCTCGGCACCGCCATGCTCGCTTCGATACGCGGCGTTCGGCATGAGGTGCGAGACCTTCGGGGCGAGATGAAGGCCATGGAGACCGGCCTGCGCGGTGAGATCGGCGGTCTGCGCGGCGACATGAGCACACTCGATAGCAGCCTGCGCAACGAGATCGGTGGCCTGCGCGGGGACATGAACACGCTCGAGAGCAACCTGCGCAACGAGATCGGTGGCCTGCGCGGCGACATGAGCACACTCGACAGCGGCCTGCGCGGCGAGATGAGCACAGTCGACAGCAACCTGCGCAACGAGATCGGCGGCCTGCGCGGCGACGTGAACACGCTCGACAGCGGCCTGCACGACGAACTGAACACGTTCGACAGCAACCTGCGCGGCGAACTGAAGGCGACGGAAAGCAGGCTGCGCGACGAGATGCAAGCCGGCTTCAAGGAACTCACCTCGCGGGTGCTCAACATCGGCGACCGGCTGTCCAAGGTGGAGGGAATCATCGAAGGGGTATTCTGGGGCGCCCGCAACCAGCACGCCGGCAAGCCAGGGGAAGGAGCGGCGTAGCGGTTCGGCGCCGCGCGACCGAAATCGACGCTGATCGAGCTCCGGTCACCCTCGCGGGGACGCGGAAGCGGGCACCACGGCGAGGACGAGGATGCCCAGCAGGGCCATGCACGGACCAGGGATCGGTGTCGGGACAGGGGCATGGCCGTCATCGATCGAACTGATTGCCCATGAATCGCTCGAAGCACAGTTGCTCCGGGTGTATGCCGATCGAGATCCCGTACTCCCGCGCTGCGCGTATGCTCTCCGGCGCGTCCTCCCTCATCGCCATCACTCTGCCGGGATAGGCGATCTTGATGACCCGGTCCTTTTCGACGTGGAAGTACCAGCCGGGCGATCCCAGCCGCTCGGCGACCTGCTCCATCAGGGAGTCGACATCGTCATCCGACACTTCGACGTCGCAGAACGTGAACTCGCCTCTGGAGCCTTCGCGTTCGAGCCGGCCCTTCGACCGTCCCATGACTTCGACACGGTCCCAGATTCCCTGATCGCTCTCCAACGACTCGGCGATCAGCACTCCTCTCCATTTCATGTGCTCACTCCGCGGGCGTCACGGGCTTGAACCGGCGACGGCTCAGTCTTCGATCAAACGTTTGCCCATGCTCACGACATCGTCCCCCGAGTAGCCTATCGACCGGTAGAACGCGACGACGTCGGCGTTCGATCGCCTGATCTGCAGGTTGATCTTGGGGCAGCCCATTTCGCGCAAGCGCGTCTCCGCCTCACCCATCAGCAGGCGGCCGAATCCCTGCTTCCGGCAGTCTGCCGCCACCGCCAAATAGTTGACCCAACCGCGATGCCCCTCATACCCCACCATCATCGTCGCTACCAGCCGTCCATCCATCGACCCGACCAGAAACAGGTCTCGTTGGACACGCAGCTTGCGATGGATGTCCTTCACCGGATCATTCCACGGTCTGACGAGCCCGCACTCACTCCAGAGGGCCACCACCGCGTCCTGGTCGGATTCCCGGTATGGGCGAATCTCCATCCCGTTCAAGTAGCGAGCGCCGGACATGGTCTTACGACTCACCTCCTTGCTCCGTGGTCGCTGGCTTCCACGACTCGACATATGCGTTTCCCAGCCTCAATCGCGTAAGAAAGAGAACTTGCCCCGTGTGAAGCTCAAGGTGGCACATGGTGTCATACACTGCGTCCAGGACGATGGTGTCGAATCCCTGGATTCTCTTGCGTGCGAGGAGATCGGAGCCCCCGAGACGCGAATAGGCCTCCCCTGCGCGGTCGAGAACGGCGTTGAATTCGGCCTGGAGATCATCCTTGGCGACTCGCTCTACAGCCTGGAATTCCTTGGGACGATCACGCGCATCCGGCTCGCCGCTCATCGCCGAGATCGCCCACTGTCGAAGATTGCCCATCAAGTGCTGGATGATCACACCGACCGAGTTGCAGCCGTCACGCGGCGTCCACCACACGTCCTCGGTTCTCAGTTGATCGAGGCAGTGGTTGATCTTGTCCCGTGCGTGTTCGATCTGATGCCTGGATCTCGCCATGAATGCGAGTGGGATGTCGCCGTTCATTGAGCTCTCCTCGGTTCGATAGTAACGGTCCGTCACCTCGTCCGCCCTCGTGGAGTCCGGCGGTAGCTCGGGGCGCGGCCTGGCAGCACGGAGCGCGCGCGCCGTGCGGTCGAGATCCACGAGATATGTCGAAGCGCCGGGAAATGGCCTTGGGCGACACGCCACGGCTCCTGGCCCTGGCCTGCTCCCCGTGGCTCACGTCGCGCCCTCGAGCCGTTCGACGTCGCTGAGATCCTGAAGGCGCCCGGCTATCTTCTTCATGGTGATCAATCCGTCGACGGAGACCACCGTTACAAGCGCGTCAACGACCGAGATGCAAGAGCCCTTCCGGGCGATCGAAGCCGCAAGAACGCCCTTGCCGGCTCCTCCCGGACCGTCGATCCCCACGAGCGTCGTCCCGGTCGCGGCGTGGCACCCCTGAATGGCCTGCAGCACGTGGTCGACGATCCCGTGTCCTCGCTTCACGTCGTCACCACTCTGCGAGGATGATCGATCTTCATGCACCGGCACGACAACGGAGGACCGCGGGTCCCGTCGAGTCGGGTTCGGCATGCGATGATCGGCGCGTGCGCCGCTCCGTCGTTCAGTCGTCCCTGTTCCTCGCCGCAGCCGCCCTGCTCGGCTTCCTGCTTACCGCGTCCGCCTTTGCGGGAGGCGACGCCGAACCGCTACGGCTGAACGTCTACGCCGCCTCCTCGCTCACCGACGCCTTCACGGCGATCGAGCGAGCCTTCGAGGCAGCCCACGACGGCGTCGACGCCGCGCTCACCTTCTCCGGCAGCCAGGTGCTGCGCCTGCAGATCGAGCAGGGCGCGCCGGCCGACCTGTTCGCGTCGGCCGATCCCGACCACGCGCGGGCGCTGCGCGACGCGGGCCTCCTGCGAGGTGTCCAGCCCTTCGCGGTCAACGAGCTTGCGCTGATCGTGCCTCTGGACAACCCGGCCGGGATCGAGTCGTTCGGCGACCTGGCCGCCGCCGAACGGCTGGTCATCGGCACGGCGGGCGTCCCGGTGGGCCGTTACACCCGCGCGGCTCTGCGCCGCTCCGCGGCGTCGCTGGGCACGGAGTTCGAGGCGGCGGTCCTGTCGCGCGTGGTCTCCCTGGAGAATAACGTGCGTCTCGTGCGGGCCAGGGTGGAGCTTGGCGAGGCGGACGCCGGCATCGTCTACCGCACCGACGCGGTGGCCTCCACGCGGGTGCGTATGGTCCCGATCCCGGCCGATCTCAACGAGCACGCCGAGTACGTGATCGGCATCGTCGCGAGCGGGGAGGACACCCGCCCGGCCGAGCGATGGATCGCTTTCCTGCTCTCCGCGGAAGGCCGGGCGATCCTGGGCGAGCACGGGTTCCTGCCCCCCTGATGCGTCCGCGGTCGACCGACGACGCCGGCGCCGGCACGGCGTCATTCCTGCTGGCGGTGCCGATGCTGGGCCTGCTGGTGCTGCCGGTGCTGGCTCTGATCCTGGCCACCACGCCGGCCGATCTGGCGGCAGGCCTGCGCCATCCGCTGTTCGCATCGGCCCTGTGGCTCAGCGCACGCACCACCGTCATCGCGCTGGTCGTGGTGCTGGCCGCCGGCACGCCCGTGGCGTGGTGGCTGGCGGCTTCCCGCGCCGGGCCCACGCGGACGGTCGAGCTGCTGATGCGGCTGCCCATCGTGATTCCGCCCGCGGTGGTGGGCATCGGCCTGCTGGCCGCCTTCGGCCGCAGCGGCGTGTTCGGCCCGCTGCTGCAGGCGCTGGGCCTGCAGGTGCCGTTCTCGGCCGCCGCCGTGGTGCTGGCTCAGGTGGTGGTCGCTGCGCCGTTCTACGTCCAGTCGGCGACTTCCGCGTTCCGGCGGGTCGACGACGACCTGCTGATCGTCGCCCGCACGCTGGGCCAGCGGCGGGCCGGGGCCTTCCTGCGCGTGGCGTTGCCGTTGGCGATGCCGGGCCTGATCGGCGGCGCGTCGCTGGCGTGGGCGCGCGCGCTGGGTGAGTTCGGCGCCACGCTCCTGTTCGCCGGCAACCTTCCCGGCGTGACCCAGACCATGCCGCTGGCGATCTACACGGCGCTGGAGTCCGACGTGCGCGTGGCGCGGGCGCTGTCCCTGGCGCTGGCGGTGCTGGGACTGGGGCTGCTGCTGGCCCTCCGCCTGCTGCCGGAGATCTGGACCCGGCGGCGCGGTGAGCCGAGCCCCGACGGTGCCGCATCGGCCACGCCCCCGAAGGAGCCGCGCCCCGTCCGGCCCGCACCCGCCCCGCGCCGTACGGCCGATTGGCAAGTGCGCCTCAGGGCCCACCTGGGCTCCTTCGAGCTCGATGTCGACCTGCGTGGCGGTGCCGCCCCGGTGGCCCTCATCGGCCCGAATGGGGCCGGCAAGACCACGCTGCTGCGGCTGGTCGCCGGTGTGCATCGGCCCGACGCGGGGCTGATCCGGGTGGGCGACGAGGTGCTCTACGATTCCGGGCGCTCCCTCGTCCGGTCCCCGGAGGAGCGCCGCGTGGCCTACGTGCCGCAGGGCTTCGGGCTGTTCCCGCACCTGAGCGCAGCCGACAACGTCGCCTTCGCCCTGCACGCGGCGCGCCCTCGCCTGCCCCGAACCGATCGCCTCCGCGCTGCCGGCGAGCTCCTGACCGCCATGGACGCCGCACACCTCCGGCACCGCCGCCCGGCGAGCCTCTCGGGCGGCGAACGGCAGCGGGTCGCCCTGACACGCGCGTTGCTGGTCGACCCGCTGTTGCTGCTGCTCGACGAGCCGCTCTCTTCGCTGGACGCGCAGGCGCGGCAGGCGCTGCGCGCCCACCTGGCCGAGCACCTGGCCGAACCGGCGCGGCCGGCGATCGTCGTCTCTCACGACGCCCGCGACGTGCTGGCCCTGAACGCGGACGTGTACGCGATCGAGGACGGCCGCATCGTCCAGCACGGCCCGGCCGAACGGGTCGCCGCCGATCCGGCCACCCCGTTCCTGGCCGAGTTCTTCGCGGGCGGCACGGGGGCCACCTCACGGGGCGGCACCGCCGGCGCTTGATTCGCCCGCTCGCAGGCGCCAAGGTCTGAACGCGATGGCCCGCACCACCCTGCGTATCAGCGAACCGATGCCGGCGCCGCACTGGGCGCTGCTGGAACGACGACTGCTCGACGCGATCACCGACGCCTACCTGAAGTTCTACGACCGCTACTTCGACCCGCGCGGCTACCTGCTGTGCGTGCCGCGCTGGGGAGCGCTGGACGGCGCCGACGACGCGGCCGAGAACGTCGACGGCCTGACCGACCTGTACGCGCTGGGCGCGCCGCGGGTCCTGCTGGACCGCTACCGCACCGGCATGAACGGGCACATCCGCCAGTACACGGAGGCGCGCTCGCCTGCCACCGAGCTGGCGCGCGACGGCATGTACTTCCGCGAGTTCCCGACCAGCATGGACTGGCTGCACAACGGCGAGGGCTACCATCCGCTGTTCCAGGAGGGGCTGTGCGACCCCGACGACGCCGCGTGGCAGGCGCGCATGCGCCGCTTCGCCGGCTTCTACCTTGGCGACGATCCGCTGGCCCCCAACTACGACCCCGAGCACCGCGTCATCCGCAGCCTCATGAACGGCAGCCGGGGGCCGGTGACGCGGCGTGCGGAGCTGGCCGACTGGGCGGGCGAACCGTTCGAGCCCGGACGCTTCAGGCCCAACCGCTGGCACCGGACCTACGAGGACTACCTGGAGCACTTCTCCACCTACCGCAACGTGGCCGGCGACAACCCCTGCAACCTGTCGGCGACCGCGATGGCCTTCCAGACCTACCTGTTCTCGGGCGAGGAGCGCTACCGCGACTGGATCCTGGGCTACGTGGACGCCTGGGTGGAGCGCATGGCCGCCAACGACGGCATCATCCCCTCCAACGTGGGGCTGGACGGCGTCATCGGCTCCGCTGCCGGCGGGCGCTGGTGGGGCGGCACCTACGGGTGGAGCCACACGCTCACGGGCGGCCCGGTGGTGCGCCACACGCCGCGCCACCTGGGCCGCAGCATCCACGGCTTCGCCATGGCGATGATGCTCACCGGCGACCGCGGCTACCTGGAGCCGTGGCGGACCATGATCGACCGGATCAACGGCCTCGCCCGCACCGAGGACGGACAGACCGTCTACCCGCAGATGCACGGCGACGACGGCTGGTACGCCTGGTCGCCCGAGCCGTTCCAGCACGCGGCGAGCGAGTTGCGCTACTGGAGCCGCCCGGTCGGCGACCTGGGTCACACTCCGTGGCTGACCTATCTCTCAGGCGCGGATCCCGCCTACCCGGTCCGGGTGCTGCAGGACGAGCTGGCGCGCGTGCGCCGGCAGCTCCGGGAGATGGACGAGGATCCCACCACGCCCGACACGCGCATGTCCGAGAACCCCAACGGGCTGAACCCCGCGAACGCGCGGGCGCTGGTGGAACTGATGGCGGGCGGGCTCGGTGACGGCCTGGCCTCCGGCATGCCGCTGCACGCCGCCGTACGCTACTTCGACCGCGGCGCCCGCCGACCGGGACTGCCCCCGCGGGCGGCGGCGCTGGTGGAGGGGATGACCGACGGCTCGATCGACCTCACCCTGGTCAACCTGGACCCCGCCCGGTCATGCTCGATGGTCGTGCAGGCGGGCACCTACGGCGAGCACCGGTTCGTGGACGCCGCCACCGGCGAGACTGCGGAACCGGTCGGCGGCTCGACCGTCGACGTACACCTGGATCCCGGCGCCGGCGCGCGCATCTCGTTCACGCTGGAGCGGTTCGCCGCCCGGCCAACCCTCGCCCTGCCCTGGTGAAGAGGCTGCCCTCATGAAGCACATGCAACGAACGGCGGACGCGGTCATCATCGGCGGCGGCATCATGGGCGCTGCCTGCGGCCACTTCCTGGCCAGGGCCGGCGTCGGCTCCGTGGTGCTGCTGGAGCGGCGCACCCTCGCCGCGGTCTCCACCGGCCACTCGGCGGCCAACGTGCGCTGCTCCTACTCCAACAAGGTGACCGTGGAGCTGGCGCTGCGGGCCATGGACATGTTCGAGAACGACCGCGAGGAGCTGGGCGGCCCGACCGGCTTCCGGCGCACCGGCCAGCTCATCCTGTACGGCCCGGAGCACGTGGAGATCGGCCGCCAGGTGCTGGCCAACGAGAGTCGGCTCGGCACCGGCACCCGCGAGATATCCGTCGACGAGGTGACGGAGATCGCGCCACAGCTCTCTCCGCACGGCATCGCCATCGCCTGCCATCAGCCCAGGGCCGGCTATGCCGACCCGGTTCGCACGACGCGCACGCTGGTCGAGGCGGCGGAGCCGTTCGGGCTGAGCGCGCACGAGGGGGTCGGCGCACGCGGCATCACGACGGCAAGCGGACGCGTCACCGGCGTGGAGACCGACCAGGGGCGGATCGACACGCCGCTGGTCGTGAACGCCGCCGGGCCGTGGGGCAGCCACGTCGGCTCCACCTCGGGCTTGGCGTACTCGATCCGCTGGAGCCGCGAGTCCGACCTGGTGATGGAGCTTCCGGCGGGCTTCGGAGCGCTGCCCATCGTGGCCGACCCGATCTGCCACATCTACTTCCGGCCACATGGCGACGACGGGCTGCTTGTGGGACTCGACTACCCGAAGGAGCTGGAGCCGCTGGACATCGACGACTACGACGCCGGCCTGGACGACGGCACGCGGCAACGGATCGAGACCGGCCTGTTCCGGCGGCTGCCGCAGCTCCGCGGAGCCCGGCTGGTGAAGGGCTGGGCGTCGATCTACACGATCACCGACGACTGGCACCCGGTGGTCGGCCCGGAACCGGAGCTTGCCGGCTACTACGCCTGCTTCGGCGGCAGCGGCCACGGCTTCAAGCTGGGCGCCCCGATCGGCGAGTCGCTGGCAGCCGAGATCACCGGTGGCACGCCGCGCGTCGACCTGAGAGCGCTGCGGCCGACGCGCTTCGCCGACGGCGAGCCGATCACCTCCGCCTGGGGCTCGGGCAACCGGGCATGAGCGGGCGCGCTCGGCCCGAGTTCGATCCCGAGGTCCGCGAGGGCCCGAGCCGGCACGCGAGGAGCTCGGCGGGAGCGCCGCCGGCAACGCCGCCCCGGTCGACGATCCGGCTGGGCGTCATCGGCTACATGGGCCCGGAGAACGCCCACCCCTTCTCGTGGTCGGCGATCGTCAACGGCAGCTACAACGCGGACGTGATGCCGCTCTACGCCAACAAGCGGATAGCGACCTACCTGAATGCCAACCGCGACTCCCTCGGCATCGACGGTGCCCGCGTCACCCACGTCTGGACTCAGGACCGGGTGATCTCCGAACGGATCGTCGCCGCCAGCCGTGTGCCGCACATCGCGCACGAGCCGCGGGCCATGGTCGAAGCGGTGGACGCCGTGCTCATCGCCCGCGACGACCCGGAGAGTCACCCCGCTCTGGCACAGCCGTTCCTGGAGGCGGGCATGCCGGTGCTGGTCGACAAGCCGCTGGCTGCCACCGAGTCCGACCTGGCCTTCTTCGCCGATCATGCGCGCGCCGGCCGCCTGGTCATGTCCTGTTCGTCGATGCGCTACGCCCCCGAGGTCCGCGTCCTCAAGGAGGCCGCGACCACGCTCGGCCCGGTGCGCCTGGTCGCCGCGGTCGGCGTCAAGGACTGGTTGAGCTACGGCGTGCACGTGCTGGAGGCGATCTGCACGGTGCTCGACGACCCGCGTGCGTTGCGCGTCCGCCTCGACTCGTTCGGACAGGGCGAGGTGGCCGAGATCGAGTTCGACGGCGGCGCCATCGCGACCATCCACCAGCTCCGCAACGCCGCGCCGACGATGCAACTGCACCTCTACGGCGAAGGCGGCTCCCGCTCGGAAGAGCTGGAAGGGCTGTTCGCCGCCCACCGCGGACTGCTGCGGCAATTCGTCCGCTCGGTTGCCGCGGGCAGGCCGCGACTGCCGTTCGACGTCACCCGCAACGTGATCGGTATCCTGCTCGCCGGCGTGAAGAGCAGGGAACGGCAGGGAGCCTGGGTCGATCCGGACTGACTCCGAACCACGGCTCACACGAACAGGCGTCGATCCCACCAGACGGGTGTCTCCAGCCCGACCGCGAGGCTTTCGAAGTCCGGATGCCGACTGTTGACTATCACGTTGCGCTCGATGCGCGCGACGACCGACGGCACGATCAGTAGTGCGCTTCGACATTCCTCGTACCATGCCCGACCGAATCGGCGGGCCGCTTCCTCGCTGGGCCGGTACCAGTCCGGGACGACATCGGCGGTGACGACCTCGTAGCTCGTCCCCCTCGGCAGGGTGATCTCGATGAAGTGCTGGTTCGGCGGAATCGTGCCGCCCCAGTGAGCCAACGTCTCCAGCATGGCCGTCGAGTAGTGCTCGGACGCATAGATCACTTCGGCCCCGGCATCGTGCCATCTGCCCGAGACGCGCTTGGCGCTATCCGGGCTCCATACCGGAAACTGTCCTGCGGGGTCGCCGATCCGATATGCGCGTATCGTCTCCGGCACCGCTCGCGGTGTCATCAAACGGCGATGCCGGCCTCCGCGCGGCGAATCAGGTTCAAGACCGCGTCCGCACCCGCCGAGCTGGAACGCGCCATGTCGAAAGGCGTCTCCCCTTCCAGCAAGGGATGCGGACGGTTCAGGAACGTCTCGATCCCGTCGCGGTCTCCATGGTAGGCGCGACTGACCGCATCGACCACACGACCCAATTCGTAGAGCCTTTCGCTCAGCTCCCTGGACAGCGCCTTCCCTGCCTTGCGCACGCGCCGCAGCGTCGCCTCGGGGACGACGGGGCCAACCACATGGCTCCTGCCGACCACGGCGGCCAGTGCGGTGGCAGCACGCGGACGCAGGCCGCCGGAGACGCACCGCGCGAGCTGTACGTCGCTGAGGATCTCCGGCTCGTCGATCGCGAGAAGCATCGCGACACGCGACGCTTCGCTGGCAGGCAGATGCGCCGGATGAGCGTAGGCTTCAAGGGTCACCAGCGGTTCCGCGGACAGTGTCGTCATATGACGAGCATACGTCGTTCAGTTGACGCCTGCCAAGCGGGACGGTGCTATGTTCCTGCCGCCGCCTCGGCGCGGGGTCTGACCCTGGTCGGATCGGTGAGGCGGGCGAAGCCGGGACTGGCCACCAGCCCCTCGATCCGCTCGCTCACGTCGCCGGCGCGCAGGGCGTCGGCAATCTCCGAGAACACCGGGTCCATGGCCTCCGCGTACTCATCGATCACCTCTTCCGTGTGCGGCAGCGACACGAACATGCCGCCGGAGGTCAGGAAGCCGCGCTGCAGCATCAGGCGGATGTAGAGCGTCACCAGCTCCTGCGACTGCTCGTGCTCGAAGCGCACGTGCGGGTGCTCGTCGATGTCGCCCTCGCGGACCAGCGGCACGCCGTGGCGCTCCGCGGCGCCCAGCACCGCCGCCAGGTAGCGGCGGCCGATGTGCCCGCAGTGGGCCGGCAGGTCGATGCGCATCATCTTCTGCAGCACCGCCTTGGCGGCCACGAAGCCGACCCCCTCGGTCCAGTACGTGCTGGAGATGAACGACCGGTACGCGCCCTCCATGCCGGCAGCCGAGCCGATCACGGCGGCCATCGGATGGCCGTTTCCGAGCGACTTGGCGAAGATCGCCAGGTCCGGCTCCACGCCGTAGCGCAGGTGGGCGCCGCCGCGCGCCAGGCGCCAGCCCAGCGACACCTCGTCGAAGACCAGCAGGGCGCCCACGCGGCGGGTCTCCGCGCGCACGTGCTCCAGGAAGCCGGGCGGCGGGTGGTGGTTGCGGCACGGCTCCATGACCACTCCCGCCAGCCGGTCGCCGTGCTCGGCGATCAGCCGGTCGAAGGCTTCGACGTCGCCGTAGTGGAAGGTCAGGTTGGTGCCGCGCAGCTCCGGCGGCACGCCGACCGGCTCCAGGCCGGTGGCCAGGTGTCCCTCCAGCGCGTCGTCGCCGCCCACGTTGGCTGCCAGGTACCAGTCGTGCCAGCCGTGGTAGCCGCAGATCGCCAGCAGCGACCGACCCGTGGTGGACCGTGCGATGCGCGCCCCGATCGAGCAGATCTCGCCGCCGGAACGCGCGTAGCGGACCTTCTCCGCCCACGGATGGAGCTCGCACAGCAGCTCGGCGACCTCCATCTCCTCGCGCGAGTTGAGCATCGAGTAGCTGCCGAGCGCCACGCGCCGCATGACCGCGCGCGTCACGTCCGGATCGCGGTAGCCGAGCGCGGCGGCGCCGATGCCGTGATGGCCCACGTCCCGGAACCGCCGGCCCGATTCGTCCCATACGTCGATGCCGCGCGCTTCGCGGAAGTACGGCGGCCACGCGCCCGGCGCAAGGTTGTCCGGGTTCTTGGATTGAAGCTGGGTGCCGCCGGGAATGAACTCCTTGGCGCGGGTGAACAGCCGCTGGCCGAGCTCGGGATCCTCCTCCCGGAAGCCCAGCAGGCGCATGGTGTTGTCGTGGAAGATGTCGGCGAGGTCGCGCTCGTCCAGGTTCATCAGGTCGGCGGCGGTCAGCACGGCCCGGATCCCCTCGATGCCGATCTGCGCGGGGGTCTCGTCCGGGAAGTCCCACCGCTCGACCCGGTCGGTGACCACCCAGGCGAAGTTGGTCCCCAGGCTGATCGCCCGGCCGCGCTGATGGGAGATCGGGTAGTCGGTGCCGAACAGCAGGCGGCGCGGACCGAACTCGCGCAGGATCGCCACCAGCGCCTCGGGCTCGCAGATGGCCGATGTGTCGAACCAGACGTTCTCCAGGCCGCTCAGGGAGGCGATGCCGGCGACGGTGTTGGGCGCGTAGAAGCCGCGCGCCGCGTGCGCCAGGACCAGGCGCGCGTTGGGATAGCGCTCGCAGTGGTCGCGCACCTCCCGCTGGTTGACCGGATCGGCCAGGGCCGCATCGCGCATCAGGTGCAGGGTGATGAACCAGCCGCGCTCGTGCGCCTGCTGCCACACCCACTCGGGCAGGAACTGCGACGGCGCCGCCTGCTGCGGGTCGCCGGGGCCGGTGGCATAGCACCAGTAGACCTTGAAACCGCCGATCTGGGGTTCCGCCAGGCCATCGATCCCGTCCGGGTCGCACTCCGGCGTGGCCAGCAGCGCCGCGCGAATGCCGTCATGGCCGCGGGTCGCGTCCACGACGAAGCGGTTGACCTCCGCGGTGTCCGACGAACGGTTCGGGTACGGCAGGATCAGCGCGCCGTCCAGCCGCTCCGCGCCGCCGACGATGGTGCCGGTGTGCGCCCGCCACTCCTCGATGCCGCTGTCGGCCGGGCCGGGCGGCTTGAGGAAGTCCGGGACCGGATCGACATGCGCGGTCCGGTAGATGTGCGCGTGCGCGTCGGCGATGCGCTCGGGAAGCCGGCCGACCAGCTCGGCCAGCAGGGAGCGGTCGGCGTCGGTCTGATGCCAGCCGTGCCGTGGGGGTGTGCTGCTCATGCGGTATCTCACGCCCGAAACCCGCCAGTCGTCAACGGGAGCCGCTCGCGCGGGCCCGCCGCCCGACGTTGACCTGCAGGGCCGGCCACGGGAAGCTGCCCCCATGAGCGAACGGCGGATCGACCGCGACCGGTTCCTGGAGGAGGGCTACCTGGTCGTGCGCGGGGTAGTCCCGCCCGGCGACCTGGACGCGGTGCGCGAGGCTTACGAGCGGCTGGTGGACGTGGAGCGCGGGATCTGGGCGGAGACCCGCGCGGACGGCGAGCCCCCGGGGGGGATGTGGGCGACCCACCGCCAGCCGCGGCTGAACCTGAGCCGGCGGCCGCTGTCGCAGCGCATCGACCGGAGCACGGCGCGGGCGGTGGAGGTGTGGCTGAACGAGGGCGCGCACGGCGTTTCCAGCGCCCTGCTCGACCTGCCCGACGCGTCGGTCACCGAGATGATGATGATGTGCAACCCGGTGACCGACCACGGGCCGGCCGAGTGGCACCGCGACATGTACCCGCCGATCTCGGCGCCGCTGCGCAACTACAACGAGGACATCCTGGAGAACGGCCCGCGCTACGTGCAGTGGAACATCTCCCTGTACGCGGACGACGTGCTGTGGGTCGTGCCCGGCAGCCACGTGCGGCGCAACACCGCGGAGGAGAACGCGCAACTCCGCGCCGACCCGCGCGTGCCGCTGCCGAACGCCGTGCAGACCCACCTGCAGCCCGGTGACGGGGTGGTCTACATCCTGCCGATCCTGCACTGGGGGAGCGCCTACCTGGCCCGGCGGCGCCGCTGCATCCACGGCGGCTTCGCCCGCTACGCGCAGGACCGCGACCAGGCGTTCCTGCCGCACCTTTCGCCATCCGCACGCGCGGCGTTCGAGCGCTGGACGGAGCGCACCGACCGCGCGTTCGAGCACACCGAGGCGGCCCTCCGGGCCGCGATGGCCGGCGACGCCGGCGCGTACCGGATGGCGCTCGACCGGATCCATCCGGGGCGCGGCCCGCAGGGGCAGATGCTCTTCTCCATCTACCTGAGCAAGCAGGCCAAGTACGTGCTGGGTAGCAAGCGCCCCGATGCCGTGCGCTGGGCCGACAAGGAACGGGACTACGCTGCCGGCGCCCACCCGATGACCCTGCACTGGGGCGAACGCATGACGGACCGCTTCACCACGGAGGAAGCGGAGCGGGCGTTCCGAGCGTTCGAGCCGCTGGACACGGCCCTGCAGGCGGACACGGATCAGCACACGCCTGGCTTCCAGGGCGCCGCCTCCTCCTACCGGTTCGACGAGCTTGTCGGCTTCACGCTCGACGACCTCTACCGAAGCTGGCACGCGGCGTAGCGTTCGGGATCGGACCGTTCGATGCTGAGAGCCGGTGACCGCATCAGGGTGGTGGTGTCCAACATCGACGGCACGCCACGGCGCTCGTGGACCGCGAAGATCGAGGCGGTGGACGCCGACTCCGTGCGCACGATCACCCGCATCGGCAACCCGGTCAGCGGCCCCAAGGGCGGCTGGGCCGACAAGTCCAACAGCCGGGCGTTCTACTGGTTTTCGAGACGCTACAACCTGGTGGAGATGTATAGCGAGGCCGGAGCCCTGACCCAGCTCTACGTCCATATCGCGAGTCCCGCACGGCTGGTCGACGGCGAGCTGCGCTACACCGATCACGAGCTGGACGTGGTGCGCCGCCGGGGCAGGGCGCCGTTCACCATCGACGCGGACGAGCTCGAGGTGGCGCTGGTCGGCCACGAAGCCGCGGCCGAGTTGCGCGCCACCTGCTACCGGGCCGTCGACGAGGTCACCGCCCTGCTCTGGTCCTGGAGCCCACGAGGGCCGTTCGCGCCCGCGCTCTGACCGTGGCCGTGAGAGCCGGCGACCGCATCAGGGTGGTGGTGTCCAACATCGACGGCACGCCGCGGCGCTCATGGACCGCGGAGATCGAAGCGGTGGACGACTGCCGGTTCTTTCGCGCATGGCTTGCCGGCGATGTCTCGAAGCCCGTGGAAGCCGGCCACACGCTTCACTTCGTTACGCCAAGCCGAGCCTGCGATCTCCTGAGCCACGCAAGTCATCGATGGGCGGTCGCTACGGCCTTTGACTGCGCACCGTAGACGAGTGAAGCCGGCGCTCATCACAGAGCCCGCCAGTGATCTTCGCCGTATGCCAGCCAGGCGTCGGCACGGCGACCGTTCCAGCGGTAGCACACGTGCCGTTGCGCGACGGGGCTGCCGGCCACGTCCGGCCAGAACGTGCCTACAGCTTCGCCGCCGGCGTAGCGCACGCTCGGATACACGATGCCGTCGCTGGCATGGTTCCCGCGCAGCTCACGGGCGATCGATTGAGCAGCGGTGTAGTCGGCGGGGTCGAGCGCGGCTTTGAAGACGTCCCTGTCACGGAGGTCATGCAACTTCGCGTCGATGCGGTTGACCAACTCGCGGTAGTCCGCCGTGGCGGGTTCCTCATCGGTCGCCTCCATGAAACGCTCGAAGTGGAACACCGTCTCCGCGAGGGCCACCTCGAAGCGGTCCCCCGCGTAGTACACGCCGTAGCTGCCGTCGCTGAATCGGCTCGGCCTGTCGCGCGAGACATGACAGAACGGAGCCATCGCCCAACGCGCGCCCGGCCCGGAGACCCGCCGCGCCGGCGGCACCAGGTGGACGGCGCCGACTTCGTCGCGTACCCGGGGATTGGTCTTGGCTTCAGCGGCCGCAACCAGTTGCCGGTCCGCGGGGTTGGCGATGTCCTCGAACGGGTCGGTCGGGGGATAGATGGATCGGACAAGGCGATACGCCCTCGGCCAACGAACGGCGCTCCGTGGCGGAATCACCACCCGTTGAGTTCCGCGTCGAGGTAGGTGCGGACCGCCGCCAAGTCCAGGACGGATCCGGCCAGCAGCCGGTGGAGCGCCGGGGCGCCGCCGAACGCCTGGTTTGGTGTGCGAAGCCACCGGTATCCGCGCGACGGATCGGGGAACAGGGTCCGCAGGTTTTTGTGAATGCCCATCAGCATGGACAGACGCTCTCGCGTGTCGCGCGAGATGCGCGACGGTTCGACCTGACCGGCTTTCCAGCGGGCGTAGGTCCGCGCCGCCGGCCCTCCCAACAGGATTCGTCCCTGCCGGTCGGTGAGCCCCCAACGCGTCACCAGGTTGAAGAAGGCACGCAGCATGGCACCGGTTTCGGCGTCCGTGATAGCAGCGCCGACGAGCCGCGCATCGCGCGAAGCCGAAACCCCTATTGCCATCTGGCGAATCCTATCGCGCTTAGCGCCTGTCGGCAACTCTTCGGAGGTCCTGGCGCGCCGGCTCTTGAGCGTATCGGCGCTACGGTTTCGGCCATGCCAGGTCGACGGCGAACCGCGCGATCGGCACGAGCGGCAGCTTCCGGGCCTGGTGCTCGGTGAACCACTCGCAGCGGTCGGTGGATCCGTCCCGCTCGGGACGGACGTCGAAGCTGCCGGGCGTCATCTCGTAGATCAGGCCCACCACGTGGAACGGGTCGTACGGACGCTCCGCGCTCCGTTCGAAGACATGGGAAAAGACCGCGGCGACGCGGGCATCCCGGACGTCCGCGATGCCGGTTTCCTCCTCGAGCTCGCGGAGAACCGCGTCGTCGGGGTCCTCCCCCCACTCGACGCCGCCGCCCGGCATCGTCCAGAGCCCCTCGTCCAGCAGACCGGGAGCCAGACGAGCCAGGCGCAGCCGGCCTGAAGGGTCACGGCACAGCGCATACGCCCCGAGATACCTGCCTCGCCCATCGTCGTCAGCCATGGACGCGGTCCCGGATCAGTCCCAGTCGATGCCGGCCGAGCGCGAGATCGCCTTCACCGCGGCCACCGCAGGGGCGAACCGGTCGCTGGCGAGGTGCTCGATGTAGGCGTGGACGCCCGGCCGGACCGCCTGCAGCCGCGTCAGGTAGGCCGCCTGGTCCAGCATGCCCACGCCGATCTCGGCCTCCTCGAAGTGCGGCAGCAGCGCCTCCACCAGCGTGAAGTCCTTGACGTGCGCGCTCACCGTGAAGCGTCCCAAGCGGTCGAAGCTGTCCGCGATCAGCGCGCCGGTGTCGTAGGCCTGCTCCAGGCTGCCGATCAGGTTGACCGGGTCCTGGTTGAACCCGAGCGCCGGCGAATCGACCGCGGTGATGAACGCCTCGATCCGCTCAGGCGAGTACAGCGGTGACACCACGCCGCCCTCGACCGCCACCAGCACTCCCTCGCCTTCGGCCACCGCGCACACCTGCCGGGCGCTGTCCACCAGCCGGTCGAACACCTCCCGCGACCGGTTGCGCGGATGCGGCAGCCAAGCGCCGCGCGGGTTCAGGCTGCCCGGCCGCAGGTAGGTGGTCGGCGAGCCGAGCAGCCGCGACAGCCGGCACATCTCCCGCACGAACCGCACCGTGCGCTCCCGCTCGGCGCCGTCCTCGCTGACCAGGCCGCCGCCGTAGTCGCCGTTGGTCTGGCCGGCCGTCAGCCCGTGGCGGTCCAGGATCTCCCGGAAGCGGGCCGCCTCCGCCAGCGTCACCGAGGCCGGATCGTCCGTGCGGGCGTTCAGCGCGCGCAGCCCCAGCGCCGCCGCGGCCGCGGCGGTCTCGTCGGTCAAGGCGCGGAAGTCGCCCTTGTGATAGTCCGCGGCACCAAGAAGCATGATCGCTACGGTACAATGCATGGGCCGCGCCGCGAGCGCGGCCGAGGAGGTCGCCGATGTCGTCGTTACCGATATGGCCGGGTCAGGGGCGCGTGCCGTACGTCCCGTTGCCGAGGCGGGAGCCGGCGTACACGGGCAAGATCGTCGTCACCCAGGAGGACGGCATCGTCGAGGACCTGCCGTACGGCCGGTTCGTGAAGCTGCTGTGCGAGGCGACCACCGGCGACGAGCGCTTCACGGTGGGCGAGCGGATCATCGCGCCCGGAGCGAGCAGCGGCCGGCTGGAGGCCGACAGCGAGGCCGTGCACGTGCTGGAAGGGACCGGCACGCTCCGCGTGTGGCTGGACAAGCCGCCCGGGCGGCAGATGGACATCCCCCTGCAGCCGGGGCTGGAGGTGGTGATCACCGAGGGCACGCGGCACCAGTGGGTCAACGACCCCGGCGCCGAGATGTTGACGGTGGTGACGATCTCGCACGAGCCGTTCCCGGCCTACCCCCACCACTACCCGGCGATCTTCAAGGCCGGCGAGGGCAACGAGATCCACCAGCACGACAACCGCGTCGAGGGCTTCTACGTGGTGTCCGGCCCCGGGTCGATGGTGATCGCCAATCCGGACAACACCGACGTGCAGACGGTGGTGGTGCCGCCGCGCGCGGTCGGCTTCAAGCCGCTGCACGTCTACCACCGGCAGTTCAACCACGCCGCGCCCGGCGGGGACCCCTGCTTCTGGATCCACAGCATGGTGGTGTTCACGCACCGCGGCTCGCGCATGCCGCAGATCCACGTCCGCCAGCACGAGCTGGACGGCATGACGCCGCGCTGGGAGCACCCGACCACCTGAAGCGGGGAGGATGAATAGTGACCCGTGCCATGAGCGACTCTGCAGAACCGATCCTGCTCGACGACGCCGGGATGCAGCACTTCATCGACCGGGGCTACGTCACCTTGCGGTCCGCGCTGCCGCGCGCCTACCACGACGAGCTGTGCGCGACGCTGGAGCGGGTGATCGCCGCGGAGGGCAACCCGGGCAACAACCTGCTGCCGCGGATACCGCGGATCGCCCGCATGCTGGCCGATCCGCACGTCATCGGCGCGCTCACCAGCATTCTGGGTCCCGGCTACACCATGCACGCGCACCGTTACTGTCACGTGAACACGCCGGGCCGGAAGCCGACCCGCATCCACACCGACAGCCCGGAGGACTTCTTTCACCGCGACCGCTGGGCGCTGCTGTTCTACTACCCGCAGGACACGCCGCCCGAGCTGGGGCCGACGGGCGTCCTGCCGGGTAGCCAGTACCACGCCGAGCGGCCGGACGAGATCCCCATGCGGAAACTCGCCGGGGAGGCCGGCACTTTCGTCATCGTCCACCACAACATCTGGCACCAGTCGACCCTGAACGAATGCGACCGCAACCGCTTCATGCTCAAGTTCCTGTTCCGGCGCCAGGCCGAGCCGGCCGGCCCGGCCTGGCGCCGCGCGGACCGCGACTGGGACGCTCGGGACCCGATCCGGCAGGCGATGTGGGCATGGCACAACCACGGTGAGACACCGCGCCTCGGCAACGGGGACACGCCGGCGCTCGCGGCACGGCTGCATGACGACCGCGAGAGCGAGCGGCTGCAAGCCGCCTATCGGCTGGCCCTGAACGGCAGCGGCCTGCCGGCCCTGGCCGACGCGCTGACCGGGGAGGACGGCGCGGCGCGCCCCGCGGCTGCCACCGGCCTGGCGGCCGCGGGGGCGTCAGCCGTCGGCCTCCTGGACGCGGCAGTCGACCACGAGCGCTCTGACGTCCGCCGGATGGCCGCCGCCGCCCTGGGTGAGATCGGTCCGGGCGCGATCGGCGCCGCGGCCGGCCTGGAGGCGCGCCTCGACGATGAGGAGGGCGAGGTCCGTCAGCGGGCGGCGCGCGCCCTCGGCCTGATCGGTGCCGGCGATTCGGTGCCGGCGCTGGAAGACGCCCTGCGGGACCACGACGAGCACGTACGCGAGCACGCGGCCGAGGCGCTCGGCCTCCTCACGCGCGGCACGGAGCGCGCCGTCGCTCCGCTGGCTGCCGCGCTCCACGATTCCGCACGCTACGTGCGCGGTGCCGCCGCCGAGGCCCTTCGCTTCATCGGCACCGCCGGCTCCACCGAGCGGCTGCTCGACTACCTGGCGGTGTCCCGCTGGTGCCCGATTACCACCAGAGACAGCCCGTATTGAGTTGGGCAACGGGGTGGGTGTAGCGCAGGGACCTCCCAGCGCTCGCCGAGGCGCAGGCCTGTGTGATCCCGCGGCGACCGAGGCGGACGGTTGAAGCGGCAGCGCCGCTGAGCCCGTGGGCCACGCGCCCGACTCGCAGACTCCTGCGAGACCGGTATGGTAAGGTGCGTTCTCTCAATAGGATGGATCGGACATGGCGGAAGAACAGAGCACGTCGCTGACCTTCGCGGAGGAGATCATGCTGCTCCTCCTGGACGATCAGAGCGGGCGCTTCGAGCACGTGTCAGGGTCGACGACACGGTACGCCCTGTCCGGCGCCGTGCTGATGGACCTGGCGCTGCTCAACCGGATCGACACCGACCTGAACGAGCTGGTGCTGCTGGACTCCACCCCGCTGGAGGACCAGATGTTCGATCCCACCCTCGCGGCCATCAAGCACGCCGGGCAGCGGCACGACGCGCGCTACTGGGTCGAGCGGATCGGCGACCTCTCCGACGACATCCGCGAGTGCGCGCTCGACCGGCTCGTGGAGCGCGGGATCCTGGAACGCAAGGAAGACCGGTTCCTGTGGGTGTTCCGGACCCGGCGCTACCCGCTGATCGGCGGCAAGGCCGAACGGGAAGTGAAGCAGCGGATCATGGGCGTGCTGTTCAGCGACGAGATCCCCGAGCCGCGCGACATCGTCATCATCTGCCTGGCCAACGCCTGCGGCATCTTCAAGAAGCTGCTGTCCCCGCGCGAGCTTGAACGCGCGTCCGACCGCATCCAGCAGGTGCGCAAGCTCGACCTGATCGGTCAGGCGGTATCCACCGCGATCTGGGAGATCGAGACCTCGCTCGCCACCGCCATCATCCCGTACATGTAGGCATCCCGGACCTGTAGGGCGAGGACGCTGCTTCAGCGCGTGCAGACCTCGCCGCGGACGTAGTCCCCCTCGTCGGACAGCAGGAACCGCACCACCTTGGCCACGCCGGCCGGGTCAGCCAGGGCTTGGTTGCGCGGTTTGCCGCTGGCGTCCATGGCCTCCTCGGCGCGGCGCTTGAGCGGGGTGTCGACGCTGCCGGGCATCAGCAGGTTGAGCCTGATGCCGTCGTCCGCCAGCCGCGGGGTCAACGCCTTCGACAGTCCGTAGACGCCGCCCTTGCTGGTCGCGTAGGGCACCGACGAGCTGCCGGAGGAGATCCCCGCCCCGGACCCGAGCAGGAGCACCACCCCGGAGGGCGACCGGCGCAGCGCGGGCAGGGCGTGCTTGACGCAGTAGAAGGAGCCGTAGACGTTCACCTCCACGGTACGCGTCCAGTCGGCCGGGTCGATCTCTTCGACCGGCACGGCCGCCGCCTGCAGCACGCCGGCAGCGGTGATCAGGGCGTCGATGCCGCCGATCAGCTCCTCGGTGGTCCGAATCAGCGCGCGCACCTCCGCCTCGCTGGTGACGTCGCAGCGCACGAAGTGAGCGTTGCCGCCGGCCGCGGAAACCGCTTCGACCGTCCGCTCCGCATCCTCGACGTTGACGTCCGCCACGACCACCGACGCCGGCGGCGCGCAGGCGATGGCGATGGCGCGGCCGATGCCGGTCGCGCCGCCGGTGAGCAGCAGCCGCTTGCGGAGCTCCATCGGTCTTGCCTCGCTCCCGGTCTACGCCGACACGCGGGCGTACGCGGTGACGTGCGGCGGCAGCACGACCAGGCGCCCCGACGCGGCGGACTCCTGCCTCAGCCTGTCGGCCACGGTGTCCACGCCGACCTCCCCGGCGGTGGCGATGCCAAAGGACTCGATGAGCGGCAGCAGGCTGGCGAAGCCCTGTTGCAGGTACTCGTAGCCGGCCCAGTCCGGTCCCCCGCCGGCCGGTGCCTCCAGGTTGGCCACCGGCGATGGCAGGCCCGCGTCCACGAAGGCGCCCTGCAGCTCCAGCCCCATGCCGATGTTGGCCCCGGAACGGCGGAACACCTCCAGTCCCCACTCCACGAGCTTGTTGACGACCGGCGTATCCGGGTGCGCGATGGTCTCGTACAGCGTCATCTCGGCCTCCTGAAAGGCGACGATGCCGCCCGCGCGCACGTGCGCGGCGAACCCCCTGAGAGCCTCCGCTGGATTGCCCAGGTACATCACCACAAGCCGTCCGATCACGGCGTCGAAGTCGTCCGGGAGATCCAGCGTGCGCGCGTCTCCCGCGATGAACTCGACCTGGGCGTGGCCGGCCTGCTCCGTCCGCGCCCGCGCGGTGTCCAGGATCTCCGGGTTGACGTCCACCCCCGTCACGGAGCCTTCGGGACCGACAAGCTGCGCCGCCGCGAAGGCGACGTCGCCGGCGCCGCTGCCGACATCGAGCACCTTCATGCCGGCGCCGACACCCGCGTCACGCAGCATCCGCAGCGTCATCTTCTCGTACAGGTGTGCCTGCTCGATCAGGCGCTCGGTCTCACCCTCGCTCCGCCCCATCGTGTAGGTCGCGTCCCGTTCCGCCGCTGTCATGGATCCCGGAGTGTATGCGTCGCTCTTCGCCAAGGGAAGGACCGGTATACTCGCCGGCATGGCCCCGTATCAGAACCGATGCCGCGTCAACCACGTCGCCGAGTGGAGCTTCCGGTCGGACGTCGAGCGCGCCGACCCGTTCAACGAGATCACCCTCGACCTCCTGGTCACCGGCCCGGACGGGCGCGAGCGGGCGATCCCGGCCTTCTGGGCGGGCGGCACCGCCTGGGGAGCCCGGTATGCCTCCCCCATTCCGGGCACGCACCGCTGGCGCACCCGGTCCTCGGACGCGGGCGATGCCGGCCTGCACGGGCTTGCCGGTGAGCTCGAAGTCACCGCTGGCGAAGACGAGCCCAATCCGCTGCTCCGGCACGGCCCGATCCGGGTGGCGGCCGACCGCCGGCACCTGGAGCACGCCGACGGCACGCCGTTCCTGTGGCTCGGCGACACCTGGTGGATGGGCCTCTGCCGGCGGCTGCGGTGGCCGGACGACGTGCGCGAGCTGGCCGCCGACCGCGCCGCCAAGGGATTCAACGTCATCCACCTGGTGGCCGGGCTGTACCCGGACATGGACCCGTTCGACGAGCGCGGCGCCGGCGACGGCGGCTACCCGTGGGCGGAGGACTTCTCGACGATCAACCCCGCGTACTTCGACGCCGCCGACCTGCGCATCGCCCACCTGGTACGCAGCGGGCTGGTGCCGTGCGTGGTCGGGTTCTGGGGATACTTCCTGGACGTTGCCGGCGCCGGCGTCCTCAAGGCGCACTGGCGCAACCTGATCGCCCGCTGGGGCGCATACCCTGTCGCCTGGTGCGTGGCCGGCGAGGCGCTCATGCCGTTCTACACCAGCGAAGCCAACCGGGAAATGAAACGCCGGATCTTCCGCGGCGAGCCGTGGCTGCCTGCCGACCGGCGCGCCGTCTGGTCCGACATGTCGCGCTACATCAAGGAGACCGACGGACACGGCAGGCTGCTGACCATCCACCCGACGCGCGTCGGCACCGACCAGGTCGACGACCCCACCACGATGGACCTGCACTGGCTGCAGACCGGCCACAACGGCTATCCGGCCACCGTGCAGGCGGTGGACATGATGGAGAAGGCGCTGGCCGCCGATCCGCGCATGCCGGTGCTGGACAGCGAGGGCAACTACGAGATGATCCGCGGCACCAACCGCGACGACATCCAGCGGTTTCAGTTCTGGTCGACCATCCTGGTCGGCGCGGCCGGCTACAGCTACGGCGCCAACGGCATCTGGCAGGTGGACCGCAGCGACCTTCCCTACGGCGCATCGCCGCACGGCACCACCTGGGGCGGGCGCCCCTGGGACGAGGCGATGTCGTTCCCCGGCTCCACGCAGTTGGGCGTCGGCAAGCGGATCCTGGAGCGCTTCGCGTGGTGGCGCTTCGAGCCGCACCCGGAATGGGTCGACCCCGCGCAGGGCGCGGAGGACCGTCACCAGCCCTACGCCGCCGGCATCGTCGGCGGGGTGCGGGTGATCTACGTGCCGTGCGAGGTGATGAAGCCGGTGGCCGCGTGCGAGCTGGAGCCGGGCCGGGCGTACGGCGCCGAGCTCATCGACCCGTCCACCGGACAGGCGCATGACCTGGGCGAGGTGCGCGGCGATGCCGAAGGCCACTGGGCGATGCCACAGGCGCCGGCGTTCCACGACTGGGTGCTGGTGCTGACCCCAGCGGAATCGTGAGCCTGCCCGGGTGACGGCCGACGCCGGCGGCCGGGGCGCCGACCTGCTCGACGCCCTCTACTACGGGCACCTGCACGGCGGCGCGGACCTGCGCCGCATCTTCTCCGGCGAGGGGCTGCTGCAGCGCTGGCTGGACGCGGAAGCGGCGCTGGCGCACGCACAGGCGCGGGTGGGGCTGATCCCGGAAGAGGCGGCACGCACGATCGAGCGCTGCGCACGCGCCGACCGCTTCGATCAGCGCGAACTGGGCGACGAGATCGCACGACGCGTGCACCCCCTGGTGCCGGTGGTCGAAGCGCTGGGCCGGGCCGCGGGCGCCGAGGCCGGCGGCTACGTCCACTGGGGAGCCACCACCCAGGACATCATGGACACCGCCTCCGTCCTGCAGCTCCGTGATGCCGCTCCGGTTGTCGATGGGGCGGCCGCGGCGGTCGAGTCGGCGCTGGCCGAGCTGGCGCGCGCGCACCGCGACACGCCGATGGCCGGCCGCACGCACGGGCAGCACGCCGTGCCGATCACCTTCGGGCTGAAGGTGGCGGTGTGGCTGGACGAATGGCGGCGCAACCGCGACCGCTTCGCCCAGTGCCTGCCGCGCGTGCTGACCGGCCAGCTCGGCGGCGCCGCCGGCACCCTGGCCACCATGCCCGAGCACGGCCCGGTGGTCCGGCGGCTGATGATGGAGCGCCTCGGCCTGGGCGACCCGCCGGTGGCCTGGCACACCGCGCGCGACCGGATCGCCGAGTGGTGCGCTGCGCTTGCCTTCCTGGCCGGCACCTGCGGGAAGATCGCGCGCGAGGTGATCGCGCTGCAGAAGGACGAGGTGGGCGAGCTTGCCGAGCCGCACGCGCCGGGCAAGATCGGCAGCTCGACCATGCCGCACAAGCGCAACCCCATGCTCAGCGAGGCGGTGATGGCGCTGTGCCAGCTCGTCACCGGCGGCGTGGGCCAGGCGTTCACCGGCCTCCTGCACGAGCACGAGCGCGACATGGGGCCGTGGCAGGCGGAGTGGCGCTACGTGCCGGACCTGACCGGGGCGGCGGCCGGATGCCTGCAGCTCACCGCGCGCGTGCTGTCAGGACTGACCGTGAATTTCGAGCGCATGCGCGAGAACCTGCACCGCTCCGCCGGCGCGATCTGCTCCGAGGCGGTCATGATCCGGCTGGGCCGGCTGATCGGCCGGGAGCGCGCGCACGCGCTGGTGCACGAGATCACCATGGACGCCTACGAGAGCGGGCGCGATGCCGGCGACGCCATGCGCGGCGATGCCCGTATCCGCCGCCACCTGGACGCGGACGAGCTGGAGCGGCTGCTCGACCCGGCGAACCACCTCGGCCATGCCGCCGCGATGGTCGACGGCGTGCTCTCAGCCGGCTGAGCCACCGGTCACCGCGCGCAACCCGTCGAGCACCTCGCCGACCGGCATCACGTCGCCGAGCTCCAGGTCGATGTCCATGAGGTTCACCTCGTGGAACAGCTCGCAACGGTCGCCCACCGCCTGCCGGGCGACGATGAGGTGGTAGCTGTCGGCGCCGTCCCTGCACGTGGCGTACACGCAGTGGCTGGTGCTGACGCCGGTGATGATGAGCGTGTCGACCCGCAACGCGGCCAGCATCTCGTGCAGGTTGGTGCCCTTGAAGCAGGAGGCGTAGGACTTGCGGAACACCTTCTCGTTCGGCCGGGGCGCGAGCCGCGGATCGATGTCGAACACGGAGAGGTCCTCCGGGTCGACCCGCAGCGTGAGCTTGCGCGTCTGTGGGCCGCGCGGATCGGCCGGGTCCCCCCAGGCGGCCGTGGAGAAGAGCACCGGCACCGATCGGGCGCGCGCCTCGGCCAGGATGCGCGCGGTCGACTCCACCACGGGATCCATCTCGCTTCCCATCTGGTGCGCCGGCTCCGTCCAGAACCGGGCCAGGTCGATGACCAGCACGGCCGGGCGGCTGCCGAATCCGGTGCGCCCGCCCCAGCCGCGCGCCTCGTAGCGGGTTCGCAGATGGTCCAGGTGGCGCAGCACGCCGGCGCGCAGCGGTTCGGGCAGGCGCATGTCGCCGGCGCCTGCGTGCGGGTCGGTCTGTCGAGCATCGGGCATGGCGTGAGGCTCGCACGCGCGCCGAACGCGGACAACAGCGACCTGCATCCAGTAGGAACCGCGCCGTACGGGCCATCCTCCTCGCGACCGGTCAGGCGGCTCCCTTCACGTAGCTCGATGAACCACTAGGCGGTTATTGTTTGAACCATGAAATCGATCACGATCCATAAACTGACGTGTGGATCGCAGCTCATTGTCTTCAGTCGGGCGCTACCATGGTGACGCTCGACGGGAATTTCAGCTCCGTCCCGGAGCTGCGCGTCTGGCCGCCGGCCGCCTGACGGCACTCGTTCCCGACGCGCACAGGCGGGCTGCGTACGATGTGCGCCGTATTCGGCTCCACTCAACAGGACTGGCAAGGTTGATGCCGTGATGCCGTATCCGTCGCGACATCCATTTCTCATACACGCGTCGAATCGCTTGGAGACGCTGGCGGCGCGCCTGGCCGACGAGATGTGTCAGCAACCCGGCGACCCGCTGCTGGCCGAACGCATCGTCGTCCCGCATCCGACCTTGGGTCAATGGCTGCGGCTGCAACTCGCCAGCCAACTTGGTATCGCGGCACACCTGCGCATCGAGCTCCCGGCCGAGTTCGCCTGGGCGGCCATGCGCGAGGCGGTGCCCGCGCTGTCCGCGGTGCCGGTATTCGTACCGGCGTATCTGCGCTGGCGGATTTTCGAACATCTGGGCCGCTGGGACGGCGACGACGAGATTGCCCGCTACCTGGCGGACGGCGATTCCCGCAAGCGGTTCGAGCTGGCGGACCGGCTGGCGATCGCGTACGACCGTTGCCTCGTGTTCCGGCCCGACAGCATCCGGGCGTGGCAGGCGGGCGGGTCGCCGCAATGGCACGAGCGGCTGTGGGCGGAGTTGGCAGCCGACCAGGCGCCCGGGCAGCAGCCCGAGAGCATGCATTGGATCGACGCCCTTGACCTCTACCGCGGCGCGCTGGTCGGCCAAGCGGCGCGTCCTCGGGTGAGTTTCTTCGCCGTCGCCACCATGTCGCCGTCATTCCTGCAGATGCTCCACCATGCCAGCGCGGCGATGGACATCCACCTGTTCCTGCTCAGCCCGCGCCAGGATTTCTGGTCCAACGTCCCGCCGCGCACAGCGGGCGGCTACTACGCCGAGGAAAACGAGCTGCTGGAGGCTTGGGGCAGGCCGGCGCGCGACCTGCAAGCATTGTTGCGCGGTCGGCAAGCAGCCGTTCCGGTGGACCACCCCGCGGCGCACGACCGGCCATCCGGCGACACCTGCCTCGACGCCATGCAGGCAGAGATCATTGGCGTCGCGGCGCCGGCGGCCGCACTCCGCCCGGACGACTCCATTCAGGTCCACGTCTGCCACTCCCCGGCTCGCGAAGTCGAAGTGCTCCACGACCGGCTGCTCGGCTTGTTCGACCAGCATCCC
The DNA here is from genome assembly GCA_963662775.1 of Spirochaetia bacterium. Classification (GTDB taxonomy): domain Bacteria; phylum Spirochaetota; class Spirochaetia; order SZUA-6; family Bin103; genus CATQHW01. The sequence continues at coordinate 4,021,675 of OY759747.1, read as the reverse complement.
GACATCCAACCCGCGGACGTGCTGGTGCTGACGCCTGACCTCGACACCTACGCGCCGATCATTGCGGCGGTGTTCGGCGCCGCCGGCCGGATTCGCTTCCAGATCGGCCGGCGGCGGTTCAACGAAGGGGCCGCGTTGACCGCGTTTCTCGACCTGCTGGAACTGCCCGGCTCGCGCTATACCGCCAACGCGGTGCTGGCGCCGTTGCGCGCGGCCTCGGTACGCGCCAGCTTCGGCATCGGCGAACATGACCTGGAGGGTATCCGCGATGCCGTGCGTCGGGCGGGCATCCGCTGGGGCCGCGATGCCGCGCACCGTACGGAACTGGACGTGCCCGCCTCGCCCAACCACAACTGGCACCACGGCTTGCGCCAGCTGCTGCTCGGCTATGCCATCGACGCCGACGTGCTGCTCGACAACATCACCCCGTGCGCCCTGGACCGTTGGGGCTTTCGCACCGGCGCCGCCGACTACGAACGTCTTGGCCGCTTTCTTCGCTACTGCGAATTGACGTTCGCGCTCGATGACTGGTCGCAGGCCGTGCACCGGCCGAGCGAGTGGGCGGCGACATTGCGCACCGATGTGCTGGCCCGCTTCTTTGGTGACGCAGACCGGGGCTCGACCCCGGAAGTGAGCCGGGAACTGAGCACCGTGGCGCGGCTGATCGATGATTTCGCAGCCGAGTGCGACCACGCCGGCACCATTACCCCAGTGCCATTCGAAGTGCTCCGCGACGTGTTGCGCGAACACGCGGCGGCAACAACCCGCGCCGTACCGCGATTGGCAGACGGCTTGACGGTCACCGGTTTCACGATAGGACAGGCGCTGCCCGCCAAGGTGGTGTGCGCGGTGGGCATGAACGACGGCGCCTTCCCCCGCCGGCCGCCCGCCACGCCGTTCGGATTCCTCGCCGGCCTGTTCGGCGAGGACGCGCGCCAGCTCGGCGACCGCGACCTGCCCGATGACGACCGCTTCGCGTTCCTGGAAGCTGTCCTGGCGGCACGCCGCTATCTGCTGCTCACCTACACCGGCCGCGACCTGCAGGAGGACAAGCCAATACCGCCGTCCGTGGTGGTGAGCGAGTTGACGGAATACCTCGACCGCCGGTTCCCGGACGCCGCGGGCGAAGGCGGCCCGGGACGTTGGCAGACACGCCACCCGTTGCAGCCGTTCAGCCCCCGTTACTTCCGACCGGACGAGCCCGCCCTGTTCAGCTACTCCGCGCCGATGGCCACCGCGGCCACGGCACTCGGCGCAGCCGGCGGCGTGCCCGACCGTTTCGCCGGCGCACTTGGTGCCACGCCTATCGCGCCCGAAATCGAGCTTGAGGATCTGATTCGCTTCGCGGTCAGTCCGTCCAGGCACTTCGCGCGTCGCCGGTTGGGGTTGCACCTCGACGTACGCGACGACGAGCTCGACGACGACGAGCCGTTCCACCTCGACGCCTTGCAGGCGTGGCAGTTGAAAAGCGACCTGGCCGATTGGGGCCAGCCGAGCGAGGTTCGCGCTGCCCGGCTCGCCGCGGCCAGCGGGCTGCTGCCGCCGGGCAACATGGCGGACATCCAGCACCGGGAGTCCGCCGGCGAGGTCGCCAGACTCCATGAAGCCTTGCAGCCCTATGAGGACCACAACGCCACGGCCGAGGTGGACGCCATGACAGGCGATACCCGCGTCGTCGGTGTCGTGGAGCGGTTCCACGGCGAAAAGAACGAACTCGTGTGGTGGCGAATCGGCACCATCCGAGCGAAGGACCGGATCGCGGTGTGGCTGCGCCTGCTGGCAATCACCGGCAGCCTCGACCGCCGGCTGACGGCCTACCTGTTCGGCAGCAAGAACGGCGAATCCAGCACGCTGGCAGGGCCATCGCCCGAAAGAGCCGGTGAACTGCTTGGCGATTGGGTCACCGCCTGGCACGAAGGCCAGCGCAAACCGTTGCCGTTCTTTGCCGAGGCCTCGTGGGTGTGGACGGCCAAACAGTCATCGACGGCCGTGGCTTCCGCGTGGTCCGGTCAGCCATGGAGCGAAGGCAACGACGCCGTCCATCGAATGATCTTCGGCGACGAACCCGTTGACGACTCGTTCAAGGACCTCGCCAGCCGCCTGCTCGGGCCGTTGCGGGACGCCACGTCATGAACAACGCCCGACCGACGCCGCTCACCGCGCCCCTGGACGGCGGCCTGCTCGTCGAGGCCAGCGCCGGTACCGGCAAGACCTACACGCTCACCACGCTCGCCGCGCGTCTCGTGGTCGAAGCCGGCCATAGCATCGAGAGCCTGCTGATCGTCACCTTCACCGTCGCCGCCACCGGCGAACTGCGCACCCGCATCTGGCAAACCCTGCACGCAGCGCGCGACGCCGTTCGCGTCGCCGCGGCCGATGCCAACGACCAGGCGCGCGAGTTGGCAGCGCACTGGCGGCGCGCCGGAATCGCAGACGCGGAGGCCGAGGCCCGGCTGACGCGCGCCATCCGCGACTTCGACCACGCCAACATCACCACGATCCACGGCTTCTGCCAGCGCGCGCTGGCGGAGTTCGCGCTCCACGCCGGACTTCCGTTCGCGTTTGCCGTAAGCGGCGACGCGGCGCTGGAGGTGGAGTCCGCCGCGCGCGACTTCTGGCGGCGGCGCATGGTGCAGGAGCCGGTTTCGCTGCTGGAATATGCAAAGCAGCAGAAGTTCGTGCTCGATGAGGCCGCCACCTGGACCGGGCAGCACCATGCGAAGCCAAGCGTCATGCGGCCCGAGGCAGCTCCTGACGGCTCCAAGCAGGACAGCCGACCAGAACGCGAGGCATGGGTGCAGGCGTTCACAGCGACGCACGACGCCTGGCTCGACCTTGCCCAGCGCCGGACGTTCCACGAGGTGATAGAGCGCTACCAGTGGAAGAAGAACAGCAAGGATGAATCGGTTTGCAGGGCGGTGATCGATGCCTTGGAGGCCAACGATCCCGGCCTGCTGCCGTTGAAAGATGCCGGCTACTTCGCGCCGACGTCGCTGGCCGACAAGCTGTTCAAGAAGAACCCGCCGCCGGACATTCGCCTGTACGCTTGCTTCGAACGGCTGGGCGCAGCGGCAATGGGGCTCGGCGATGCTTGGCTGAGCGGTCAACGCCGCGGCCTGCTTGCGAGCGCCAGAGAGACGCTGCACCGCGGCACGTGGGACGCGCGGCGCTTGAGTTTCGATGCCCTGCTGACACAACTGCACCGTGCCCTCGCCAGTGCCGGCGGTGACGCACTGGCGGCGCGCATGCGGGCCCGTTACCCGGTGGCCTTGATCGACGAGTTCCAGGACACCGACCGGCTGCAAGCGCGGATCTTCGAGAAGGTATACGCGGCCGACCACGCGGCCGGCGGGTTGATCGTGGTCGGCGATCCCAAGCAGTCGATCTACCGCTTCCGCGGTGCCGATGTGTTCGCCTACCTCGATGCCAAGACGCCGGTAACGGCCGGGCACACGCTGGACCTGACCGTCAACTACCGATCCCAACCCGCGCTGGTGCGCGCCGTGAACGCCGCGTTCGGGAGGAACAATCCGTTCCTGCTGCCGGCAATCCGCTTCAAGGCCGCGCACGCCGCGCCGCACGACGGCGGCGCCCTGCAGGTGCAGGACGAGGAACACGACCCGACACCGTTTCAACTACACCTGTTCCCGGGTAACGACGGCAAGAAGTGGGGCAAGGGGGATCTGGAGCGCGTAGCGGCAGAACACGCGGCCGGCAGGATTGTTCGGCTGCTCGAACTCGGCGCCTCGGGCAAGGCCTTGGTGCGCCGCGCGTCCGGTCCGGCAGCCGGTATACCGCTGGCGGCCGGCGACATTGCCGTGCTCGTTCGCACCGGCAAGCAGGGCCAAGCTGTGTCGCGCGCGCTGCGGCAGGGCGGCGTGCGCACCGTCGAACTGGGCACGGACAGCGTATTCGACAGCGCGGAAGCGGCCGCCTTGCACCAACTGCTGCACGCTCTCGCCGCCGACGAGTCCGACTACAACGCCGCCGCCCGGCTGCGCGGCGCACTGGCCGGCGACCTGTTCGGTCTGGACCTGCACGCCATCGACCGGTTGCGGGATGACGATCAGGCCTGGGCGGACTGGAACGACCGTGCCCGCGAGTGGCGCGGGATCTGGGCCCGCGACGGCATCGCCAGTCTGCTGCGCCACCTGCTGTTTGCCGACCGGCCGGCGTGCGCCACCAATCTGCTCGCGTATCCGGACGGGCCGCGCCGCCTGACCAACTTCCTGCACCTCACCGACCTGCTCCACGACGCCGAGACCCGCGACCGGCTGTCGCGCCGCGGTCTGATGGACTGGTTCGCGCACTTCAAGGCGCAACCGGAACGCGGCGGCGAAACCGCGCAGCTTCGCCTCGACAGCGACGAGAACCTGGTGAAGATCGTCACCGTACACCGCGCCAAGGGACTGGAGTTTCCCGTGGTGTTCTGCCCGTTCGCCTGGTTCGGTCATCGACCGAACACCGAGACGACGGCCGAGTACTACGATGCGGACGCCCACACGCCCGTGCTGGATGTGCGGCCATCGCCGGCGGCCATCGACAGGCAGCGCGACGAACAGCACTCCGACGAACTGCGTTTGCTGTACGTGGCGCTGACCAGGGCGCAGTACCGCTGCGAGGTCACCTGGGCGTGGGCGAGGGACGGAGAACACTCGCCGCTAGCCTGGCTCCTGCACGGGCAGGAAACCCGCACCGCCAGCGAACGCCATGTCCGAGGCTTGGGCGCGGCCGACTGGCTGGCGGAGGTGCGGCAGTTTGGCGAGCGAGCGGAGGACGCAATCTCGGTCAGCGTAGCGACGCCCACGCCCGTAAACGGGTCGGTACCCGCAGCCCTCCCGGGAGCCAAGTCCCTGGTTGCCCGCCGACTCCATCGCCAACTCGCACGCACTCGCCAGTTGACCAGTTACTCCGCGCTCGCTTCCGGCGCCGGCTCGGAGGAATCGCCGGGCGAACACGAAGCCACGTACGTCGACCCGGAGCCGGCACCGGACGATATCCGCAACGAATTCACCTTTCCCGCCGGCACCCGGCCCGGCAACTGCCTGCACGAGATCCTGGCACAACGGCTGCAACCGCACGGCGACCTGGAGGGCGCCTGCCGGGACGCTCTCGCCAAGTGGGGCATCGACCCCGAGTGGATCGAGGTCGTCCGCACCATGGTGACGAGCACCTTGAACACCGCCTTGCTCCCCGACGGCGGCGGAGATACCGGCATCGGGAACGTGTTCCGCCTCGGCGACGTTGACCGGCCGATCGCGGAGATGCAGTTCCATCTGCCGATCCGCGGCTTTCGGCGCGGCGACCTCGACCGAGCACTCAAGGCGCACGGATACGACCCTCGGCTTGCCGACGGCGCCGACGATATCCACGGCTTCCTGAACGGCTTCATCGACGTTGTTGCCCGCGTCGGCGAGCGCTGGTACGTCATGGACTACAAGTCCAACTGGCTCGGCAACGACCTGGCAGACTACTCGCCCGCAGCCATCGGCCGGGCGATGGATCGGCACGGCTACCACCTCCAGTATTTGCTGTACGTCACTGCGCTGCATCGCCTGTTGCGGATACGGCTCGCCGACTACGACTACGACCGCCACATCGGCGGCGCGTTCTATCTGTTCCTGCGCGGCATGCGCCCCCACCAGCCGGGCAGCGGCGTCTACCGGGATCGTCCCTCCCGCGCCTGCATCGAGGCGATCGACGCCTGTTTCCGAGGGGACGCATCGTGATGGACTGGGATCAGCTCGAGGTGCTCACGGAAGCCCGCGTGCTCGCCGACATCGACCGCTTCTTCGCCCGGTCGATAGCGGACCTGGGCGCCGGCCCGGAGGTGGTGCTCTCGGCGGCGGCGGTAAGCGCGATGCACCGGGCCGGTCACACCTGCCTGCCGCTCGCCGAGGCCGGCAAGCCGCTCGCGGAAATCGTGGAACGGCCATCATCGGTAGACGACAAGGAAGTGCCGGCGCACGCGCGCGCGATCCGGTTGCCGGCGCGTGCTGCCTGGCGCGCCGCGCTCGCGGCCAGCCCGGTGGTAGCGGGCGGCGCCACCGACCCACCGCGTCCATTGGTGCTGGACCGCGATCGCCTGTATCTGCACCGCCTGTTCGAAGCCGAATCCCGACTTGCGACGCGCTTGCATGCCCTGGCCGCGGACGTGACGCGGTGCGACCTCGGCGATGCGTTGGCGCGCGTGTTCGGCGCCGCCGCGGACCAGGCGACCGTGGCTGCCGCCAGAGCGTCCGTCGAACGCCGGCTGTGCATCGTGACCGGCGGCCCCGGCACCGGCAAGACCACGCTGGCCGCCGGCCTGATCGCGTTGCTCGCACATCTCGGCATCGCCCAAGTGCATCGCATCGGACTGGTGACGCCAACCGGCAAGGCGGCGGCGCGGCTGCAGGAAGCGGTCAAGACCCAACTCGACGAGCGCGATCTGCGCGCCAGGGTGCCGGCGATGGCCGACTTCACGCCCGAGGCCGGCACCATCCACCGACTGTTGACCAAGCCCGATCTGCGCCTGGACGCGCTGGTGGTGGACGAGTGCTCGATGGTCGATCTGCCGTTGATGAACCGGCTGATCGCGGCGCTGCCCGCTGCGTGCCGGCTCATCCTGCTCGGCGACTCCGAGCAGCTCGCTTCCGTGGAGCCCGGCTCCGTGTTCAGCGACCTGTGCGCCGCGGGCAGCGACTCGCCACTGGCCCCGTGCATCGTGCGCCTCACCCGAAGCCACCGCTTCGCGGTCGACCGGGGTATCGGGCTCCTTGCCGCCGCGGTCGTTCGCGGCGACGCCGAAGCGGCCCTCTCCACCCTCGACGACCACCGCGAAGGTGAGACCGAACGGCAGCCGCTGGCGAGCGCCGCCGCGTTCGACCAATGTGCCATGGCATGCGCGGATGAATGGAACGAACACATCAAGACGCTGCGCGCGGCACCGGCAGCCGCACCCGCGTTCCCCTCTCGCCGTGTCCTGTGCGCCCATCGGCGCGGGCCGTTCGGGGCAAACCGCTTCAACCGCCTTGTGGAACGCGGCCTGCGCGCCCGCGGTGTGCCCGAGAGCGACGAGTTCTACGTCGGCAGGCCGATCATCGTGACGCGCAACGACCGCCAGAGCGGCCTCTCCAACGGCGACACGGGCGTCGTGATGAGCGGCGGCGACGGGCGCCGCCAGGTCTGGTTCCCGGATCTCGCCAGCGGCGGCGAGCGTTTCCTCCTGTCGCCGTCGCGGCTGCCCGAACACGAGAGCTTCTTCGCCCTCACCGTGCACCGCGCGCAGGGCTCCGAGTACGACGAGGTGGTGTTCATTCCCGGTGATCCGGAATCGCGCGTAAGCACCCGGGAGTTGTTCTACACGGCGGTAACCCGAGCGCGGCACCAGGCAACCGTGCTCGCGGACCAGGATGCCGTGCGCGCCGCGGTGCGGCGCACAACATCCCGCGCCACGGGGCTGTCGGACCGGCTTGCGGTCGGTGTCTGAGATGGTCGGACACGTTCCGTGGTGACGCCCGACGGGCACTGGATTGTCCCATTTTGGTGGACGGGTAACCTCTGAGGTTCGTAACTCCGTCGCAGAGCGAACAGTCCTCCCGATACGGCCGCATCGACGAAGCTCCGTTCGCCGACTGGTTCGGCCGGCACGCCAAGGCGTAGAGTACTGCCGGCCCGCGCCGATTGCGGAGGAATTGCCGATGGCTGGAACGGCGAGCGAACGGACGATCGAGGCGCTGCGAGGGTTCGACAGCCCGACCGTCATGAACGCGGTCGAGCGGTTCGCGGTGCGCGACCGCACGGCCGGCTACGCGAACCTGGACCTGAAGTGCCTGTTCCCGGAGCGGGCGCCGCTGGTCGGCTACGCGTTCACGGCGATCGCGGACACCACCACGCCGGCCGACCCGCGCCCGGACCGGCTCACCGAGCTGTTCGAGCGGATCGCCGCCGCGCCGCAGCCAAGCGTGTACGTGGTCAAGCACGTCGGTCAGGACCGGCTGCGCTCATGCTTCGGCGGCGACATGACCGCGCGGGCGCTGCAGCACCTGGGCGCGGCCGGCATGGTCACCGACGGCGGCGTGCGCGACCGCGCCGGGATCGAGCGGCGCGTGCCCGGCTTTCAGCTCTTCGCCGCCGGGCTGGTGGTCTCGCACGGCATCCCGGCGATCATCGACTTCGACATCCCGGTGGAGATCTGCGGGCTCACGATCAATCCCGGCGACCTGCTGCACGGCGACGAGAGCGGTCTGCTGACCATACCGGCCGAGATCGCCGACCGCGTCCCTGAACAGGCGCAGGCGGTGCTGGACGTGGAGGCGCCGCTGTTCGAGCTGCTGGAGCGCGAGAACGTGTCGTTGCAGGAGCTGCTCGGCGCGTATCACGTGCACTGACCGTGGACCACGGCACCTACGACTGCGCGCCCACCCTGACCGATTCGCAGGTCCTGGAGTTCTGCAAGTACGGCCACCTGATGCTCGAAGCGGTGGTTCCGGAGGAAACCAACGCCCGCTGCCGCCGCTGGCTGGATGAACACCACGCAGGCGACGGGCCGGCCGAGCTGCAGGAGCTGCTCGGCGAGGAGTGGTTCTTCGAGGGCGTGGTCCGCAACCCACAGGGAGCCGGCGCGATGCGCTCGCTGCTGAGCGCCGGGTACGTGGAGCCGACCTGGCTGACCTACTTCAAGGGGATCGGCCCGGCCGAGGCGAACCAGTGGCACATCGACGGCGGCTCCCGCTTCGGTCCGGAGCTGGACGTGCTGAAGTGGTTCTACTGCCCGGCCGACTCGCCCGTGGAGTCGGGGCCGACCGAGTTCGTGCCGGGCTCGCACCACGTCTACAACCAGGTGCGCTTCATGGCCCACTACGGAGAGATCGGCGGCACCTGGAAGGCGATCGCGCCGGCCGGCTCCATCTACCTGACCGCCTACTCGCTCTGGCACCGGCGGGCGCGCGCCACCTGGGACGGCGTGCGCTACATGGTGACCAGCTCCGCGTGGCGCACCAGCCCCCCGCGGCGGGACTGGGTGCAGGAGCCGGGGTTCGACGTCAAGGCGGCCGACTACACCTCCACCGCGCCCCGGTTCGGCGAACAGGTGCGCGCCGCGCACGACAACGCCCGCATGTTCCTGTGGCTCTGCGGCCGGGCCGAGGAATTCCAGCCCGCCGCCGGCCCCTCCTGGCCGCAGTCAACGCCGGGCAACCGCGCCCGCTACGGCGCCCCCGGAGAGCGGCCGTCGTGAAGCGGGTCTGGGAGCCACTCGCCGGCATTCTTGCCTCCGCCGTCTTGGCGGCCGGGTTCCTGCTCGCCGGCTTCGTCGGCGTCAGCACGCTGTGGGGCGCCGATCTTCCCCACATCAGATGGGGATACCGCGGCGACATCGGCCCCGCGCACTGGGGCTCGCTCGATCCGGCGTTTGCCGCCTGTGCCCGTGGCTCCGAACAGTCGCCAATCAACCTCACCGGAGCGCGGTCCCGTTCGCAGCCGCCGATCGAATTCGACTACGGCCCGCGCGCAGCCGAGATCGTGAACACCGGCCACACCATCCAGGTGCACGTCGCCGCCGGCAGCGGCATCTCCATCGACGACATCCGCTACGAGCTGGTGCAGTTCCACTTCCACCGCGGCAGCGAGCACACGGTGGCCGGCGTCCGGTTCCCGCTGGAGCTGCACCTGGTTCACCGCAGCCAAGACGGCGCGTTGGCAGTGATCGGGGTCCTGTACCACGCAGGCGCCGCCAACCATGCGCTCGGGCCGATCTGGGACCTGCTGCCCTCCGAGCCCGACACTGCGGCAGCGCTCCCCGACACGCTGGACCTTGCCGAGCTGCTGCCGGAGCGCCGCACGACCTGGCGCTACGCGGGATCGCTCACCACCCCGCCCTGCACCGAGGGCGTGTCCTGGGCGGTCATGACCGAGCCCATGTCCCTCTCCGAGGCTCAGATCGAGGCGTTCCGGGCGATCTACGACGGCAACTACCGCCCCGTACAGCCCGTCAACGACCGTCTGCTGACCCGCGACCGCCGATAGGCGCACCAGCCTCAACGACCATGCCGATGGTTTCCCTGAAGCTTGACTTCACCGGCCGGCGGCCAAACCTTCCAGACACCGATGGAGGGCAGCATGCGGAACGGACAAAGCAACTCGCGCGGTCGACTCATCACGATCCTGGCGGCGGCGGCTCTCGTGGCCGGTTGCGGCAGGGGCTTCATTCCCGAGACGTACCAGGCAACGGCGATTCCCGATGACGTCACCGAGCTGTTCGTGCTGTCCGGGAACGACCAGTCCAACACGGTGTGGATCCTCGAACAGGGAGGCCCTGCGCACATGCTCGAGGACCTCGGGAACCTGTCTGAGATCTTCCGCAACTATAGTGATTTCGACGCCGTACAGCTCGCACTCGTGCACCAGACCCTCACCCTCAACCACGACCTGGCCCCCCGCCATGAGGAGTTCTCCCTCGCGGAGCTGCAGGCAGAGGTGGACGTCAGCGTCGAGATCCTCCACCGAACGATCGAGCACTTCCGCGATCAGGGAAAGCGGGTCATCGTCATCGGACATTCATATGGTGCGTTCCTGACGGCCCGCTATCTGTGGCAGAAGGGCCCCGATGCAGCGGACCGGTTTCTGATCATGGCCGGCCGGCTGGACATGCCGGAGGAAGTCGTCAACGGATTCCTGACGGGAACGCTCTACTACTTCCCGGACGGCGTAACGCCGACGGCGCTTCCTCCGTTTCCGGTGCCGTCCACCGACCAGAACCTCATGGAGTGGCGCATCGCCGGCGCCACCGGGCACGATCGCTACACGAAACGGCTGGCCGAAACGAACCTGCAAAAGGTCATCTACGTGTACGGGACGCTGGACGAATCCGTCGGACGCCTGACCGAAGATGAGGTCGGTTTCCTGGAGTCCCGAGGCGCCACGGTCATCGCCATCCAGGACGGACGCCACGACTCGATGTTCGAAGTGGAAGCGGCGCAGAGAATCTCCGAGGCCTTGCAGGAATAAGCCGTCCGGGCGACGTTGGCGTCCGAGGCCGGTCTCAGGATGACTACACAGGAACGCACCCCGCCCCGTAGCGGGCCGGGGTACCGGGTACTCGACGGCATCCCGGTCTGGGGCGAGCCGGACGCCGGGGCGGTGGCGCAGATGCGGCGCTGCGCCGGGCGGGCCGAGCGAACGGCGCTCATGGCCGACCATCACCTGGGCTACGCCGTGCCGATCGGCGGCGTGGTCGCCTACGCGGGCCGGATCAGTCCGTCCGGGGTCGGCTACGACATCTCCTGCGGGAACAAGGCGGTGCTGCTGGACGCCGACGCCGCGGAAATCCGCCGCAACATCCGTCCGATCATGGACGACCTGTGGCGCACCCTGTCGTTCGGCATCGGCCGCAAGAACCCGGAGCCGGTCGACCACGAGCTGTTCGACGACGATCCTGCCTGGGACATCCCGGCGGCGGCCGCGCTCCGCGACCTGGCCCGCTCCCAGCTCGGCACCATCGGCTCCGGCAACCACTTCGTCGACCTGTTCGCCGACGAGCGGGGCCGCGCCTGGGCCGGCGTCCACTTCGGCTCGCGCGGGCTCGGCCACAAGCTGGCCACCCACTTCATCAAGGCCGGCGGCGGCACCGACGGCATGCACGTCGATCCCGTGGTGCTCGACGCCGACAGTGCCCTGGGTCGGGAGTACCTCGCCTGCATGCACCTGGCCGGACGCTACGCCTACGCCGGACGAGACTGGGTGTGCGCGCGCGTGGCCCGCCTGCTCGGCGCCCGCATCCTCGACGAGACCCACAACCACCACAACTTCGCCTGGCGGGAGCGCCACTACGGGCAGGACCTGTGGGTCGTGCGCAAGGGAGCGACCCCGGCGTTCCCCGGCCAGCGCGGCTTCGTCGGCGGCACCATGGGCGACATCTCGGTGATCATCGAGGGGCAGGACGGCCCGGAGTCCGAGCTCGCCATGCGTTCGACCATCCACGGCGCCGGGCGCGTCATGTCGCGCACGCAGGCGGCCGGAAAGTCGCGGTTCAAGCGCGGGCGACGCATCCAGCTCACCGAAGGCAAGATCAGCCGCAAGATGATGCAGAAGTGGCTGGACCGGCGGGGCGTGGAGCTGCGCGGCGCCGGGACCGACGAGTCCCCGCACTGCTACAAGCGGATCGAGGAGGTGCTGCGCTACCACGACCGCACCATCCGCGTCGTGCACGTGCTGGAGCCGATCGGCGTGGCCATGGCGGCGGCGGACGAGATCGACCCCTTCCGGGACTGACCGGCAGAGAGGACCGATGCGCATTCGCGACGTCACGATTTCCGCGTTCGAGGTCGACACGGTCACGCCGCTGATCGGCATGGCCCGGGTCGGCCACGGCAGCACCGCCCGCTGGCGCCCCCGGCACGGCTCGGACGGCTCGACGTGGTGGCGCACCCCGTCCGGCCGCCAGGCCGAACCCGTACACGTCATGCACGTCCTCACCGAGGACGGCCTGGAAGGCGTGTGCACGGTCGGAGACGTCCGCTACCGCGTCATGAGCGAGCGGGAGTTGGCGCAGCTCCGCGAGCTGGTGGTCGGCGAGGACGCCGCCGATCGCGAGCGGCTGGACGCCAAGCTGCACCGGGCGGCGAGGTTCGCCTTCACCCGCCCCGGCTGGGCCGGCGCCTTCGACAACTGCCTGTGGGACATCGCCGGCAAGGCGGCGGGCGTACCGGTGGCGGAGCTGATCGGCCGGGCGCGCCGTGCCTGCCCGGCCTACTACAACAGCGCCGGTGACACCGCCGAGGAAGCGGTCGAGGACTCCCTGCGCGCCCTGGCGGCCGGATTCACCGCGATCAAGGACCACTTCGCCGTCGGCGCCGCCGAGAACTGCCGCTGGTTCGCCGCCGTGCGCCGCGCGGTCGGACCGGACGTCGCGCTCATGCACGATGCGGCCGAGAACGGCTACACCTACGCCGAGGCACTCCGCGTCGGCCACGCGCTGCAGGAGCACGGCTTCCTGTGGTTCGAGGAGCCGCTGTCCGACCGCGACCACGCCGGCCTGCGCCGGCTGTGCCGGGAGCTGGCCGTGCCCGTGCTGGCGCCGGAGACGCTCATGCACGACCGCGAGCTGTGCGCGCAGTGGCTCACCAGTGGTGCGGTCGACACGTTGCGCGGCAACGCCCGCCACGGCGTGACCCCGCTGCTGTGGCTCGCCCGCCTGGCGCACGAACGCGGCACCACCGTGGAGCTCAACGGTCCGGGCGGACTGTTCGGGATCGTGCACGCGCACCTCTGCTGTGCGATCGGCAACACCCGCTACTACGAGTACTTCCCCGGCGGATCACGTGACGAGGCGGGCAAGGAGATCGGGCTCCTCAACCCGGCTGTCCCCGCCGGCGGCCGCATCGCCCCGCCGGACGGCCCCGGCTGGGGCGCCGAGTGGGACTGGCCGTACTTCCTGCGCCGGCGGGTGGCCGTGCTGTAGGATCGGCGCATGGAGATCGTCGGATACAGCTACTCGTTCGGGCCGATCACGGGTCCGGGACCGATCGACAACGCCCGGGCCATCCGCTGGTTCCACGAGCGCGGCATCACCTCGCTGGAGCTCTACGACCCCTGGATGGAGGACGAGGACGAAGTCCGCCGGGTCGAGGAGGCAATCGCCGCGACCGGCATGAAGGTGCTGATGTGCGACGTCAACTGCCACGTCGGCTTCCGCGACGCCGGCGAGCGCACCGCCGGCACCGACCGGTTCCACGAACGGCTGCGCGTCGCTGCCCGGCTGGGCGCCGGCTCCATCCTGATCCTGCCGTCGATGCCCGGCTGGGACAGCGACCTGAGTCCCGAGGATCTGCGCGAGTGGCTGTACCAGGCCGTGGAGCACAGCCTGCCGGTGGCGCGCGAGCTCGGCCTGATCCTGCTGGTCGCCAACCTGGGATTCCGCGGCGACGTGTACGGCGGCCCCGACTGGGTGGTCGACGCCTGCGAGCGGCTGGGCGACCAGGTGCGGACCGTGTACGACGTGGGCAACTTTGTGATGGCCGGCTACGACCCGGTCGCGGCGCTCGACCGCGTGTTCCCGTACACCGTCCACGTGCACGTCAAGGACTGGGTGCCGCTGGATGCCGAGCTGCCGGGAGCCTCCTGGCAGGGAACGCGCGACGGTCCCTGGTTCAAGGCGGTGGACCTGGGCGCCGGCGTCGTGCCGCTGCCCGCGGCCGTCCAGCGCCTGCGCGAGCTCGGCTACGACGGCACCGTCTCCCCCGAGTATGAAGGCCCCGAAGAGCCCTACGCCCTCATGGACCGCGCCCTCACCTACACCCGCGAGGCGTTCAGTGCAACTTCGGTACGACTCTGACGCAGATGTCATCTTCCTCACTCTTCGCGCGGCCGAAGGAGGAGAAGCGGGAGGGCAACGCCTGGACGACACCCGTGTCGCGCATCTCGATCAGGCTGGTCATGTCTTCGCCTAAGAATTCCTGAGCGTGAGCCAAGGCGTTTCGCTGGCTGGAATCGATGTGAAGGACGTAGGCCGCATCCGCGAAGCGATCAGACCGGTCATTCAGCTAGCTAGCTGTGGCTTAGCTCTGCCTCGACGTTGCACCGGGGAACCCGGGCATCGACGAGATGAGGTCGTTGCGGGAGGTTGGTCCACACAGGTCAACTAGCGTCGTTCCGGTGACGCTTGAGCCACGGGATGGCGAAGTCGACCAGCGGGCGCACGCGTAGCAACGTGCAGCGCGCTTGGCCGACGAGCCCGGTGCGCGTGGTCGTGTCCTGGCCCTCGAACGCGGCGCCTGCCTCGTCGAAGTCGTCCTCGTCGATATCGGGCTCGCGGTAGCTCACCCACTCGCGGACCCCGTCGACCAGGATCGGCGCGCCGGCGGGAATCGTCTCCTGGCCGTCGCCTAGCGCGCGCCGCTCGGCAAGGTGCAGCATCGTGTCGTTGCGGTGCCCGACCTTGCGCCCCACGCCCAGGAGCAGGACGTGGCCGTCCAGCTCGTAGACGGCGGACAGCGGCGATCCCTCGCCCATCGGATCCTCCAGCCTCTGCTCCGCGACGATGCGCCCGGCATGCGGGCCAAGGGCCGCGAACGAGCAGGACGGGTGATCGCTGCGCACCGTCCAGGGCCAGGTGCGGAACAGCTCCGGGATGACACCGAGATGGGACGTGGGCGTGACGGCGGGATCGAAGGCCGGCATGGTCGCCCGGATCGTGTCCCACCACGCGGACGGCGCCGGCGGACTGCGCCACAGTGAGGGATCTGACAGGTCGCCGGAGTGCGCGGGCATGACCAGCGTGCCGTTCGCGCCGAGCGCGTCCCGCAAGGCCCGGATCACGGCGACCGGCCCGCCGCAGACCCAGCCGAGGGCGCTCAACGAAGAGTGGACCAGGACGACCATCCCCTCACCCACACCAAGCGCGTGGAGGTCCGCCGCCAGGGACTGTTCGGTGCCCGGCCCTGCACCCGACCCGACGATCGCCTCCGGCTCGCTCACCCGCTCCCGGTGTCGGCGGCCGGCTCCTGCGGCACCCGCGGCTGTGCCGGCTTCGCAGGCTGTGCCGGACTCTCCGGGTACGTCTGCATGAACATGCCGGTCCCGCACTCCCAACCGGGTTCGCTCCGGATGACGCCGCCGGCCTCCGCGGCTCCGGCGCCGAGGCCGCTCGTTCTCTTCCACAGCACGTCGTCGACGTAGACCGCGACCGTGACGGTGCCCAGAGGCCGGCTGTTGCGTGCCCGCAGACGAACGGGCGTATCCCCGCGGAGCCGCTCGGTCGTGCGCCAGGGCGTCTGTTCGCGCCGATAGCGCATGACATCGCCTCCCGCATCGAGCACCTCGATGTCGGCCATTCCCGTGGTGGACGTCACCTCGTAGCGCACCTTGACCACCGTCGGTCCCCAGACGCAGTTGTGCGTGACGTCCGTGACGCAGGACCCCAGCAGCAGCGCCGCGGTGATCATGACGGCGGTCGACAGCGCTACCCGCGGCACATGGTCGGTGGGGCGTCGTGCCCCTGCGATGCTCGCCAGTCTCATTCCGGACCAAACGTACCCCATTCGGTCGGTCGAGGCACTCCCGGCCTGATACGGGCAGGCGCCGCGGCGTGTTTCCCTCCGCGGGCGTGGGCGCATACCATCCGGTCATGCGTGTTGACGGGAGGATCATGGATCGATGGCAGCCGTGAAGATTCGAGCCGAGTCCCTGGAGGCGTTCTGCATCGAGGCGATGCGCCGGGCGGGGCTGAGTCAGCAGGACGCGGAGCTCTCGGCCCGCGTGTTCGTTACCACCGACACCTGGGGCACCTTCACCCACGGCACGCGGCAGATTCGCGGCCTGATGAAGAACGCCCGCCGCGGCCGCCTGGTGGCCGACGCGCAGGAACGGATCGTCGCCGAAGGCCCTTCCTGGGCGATCGTCGACGCCAGGGACGGCATGCCGCCGGCCATCTCCTTCCGGGCGGTGGAGATCGCCATCGCCAAGGCGCGCCAGACCGGCATGGCGTACGTCGGCGTCCGCCGCTCCAGCCACTACGGCGCCGCCGGCTACTACGCCAACATGATCGCCGAGCACGGCATGTTCGGGATGTCCATGTGCAACGTGGAGCCGTGCATGACCGTGCCGGGCGGCAAGAGCCGCATCCTGGGCACCAACCCCATCGCCTGGGCAGCCCCGACCGGGACCGAGCGCACGATCATGCTGGACGTCGCCACCAGCGCGGTCGCGGCGACCAAGATCTTCGCGGCCAAGAACGAGGGGCGCTCGATCCCGGACACCTGGCTGGTGGACGAGGACGGCGTCCCCACCACCGACCCGACCATCTTCCCCGAGGCGGGGGCGCAACTCCCGATGGCCGGCCACAAGGGCTACGGCCTGGCGGTGTTCGTGGAGATCCTGACCGCGGTGCTCACCGGGTCGGCGATGATGAGCGGCGTGCATAGCTGGGTGTCCGAGGATCCGGAGCCGTCCGACCAGGGCCACGCCTTCATCGCCATCGACGTGGGCGCGATCATGCCCGCCGCCGAGTTCCACCAGCGCATCGGCGCCATGAGCCAGGAGATCGCCGGCGCGGAGATGGCGCCCGGCCACCGCATCTTCCTCCCCGGGCAGATGGAATGGGAGCGGCGCGAGCAGGCGCTGCGCGAGGGTATCGAGATGCCCGAGGACGTGCTCATCAGCCTGCGCGGACTGGCCGAGGACTCGGGCATCGACCCGGCCGACTACGGCATCGACCTCGGCTGAACGCTTGAGTCGAGCCTGGACCGTTGCCGAGGCAAGAGCCCACCTGTCGGAAGTCTTGCGTCGCGCCGAACAGGAGGGACCCCAGCGGATCGGTGTCCGGAAGTCACTCCAGCAAGAAGACGCTCAGACCGCTGGGTGAGTGGTTCGTGGATAACATGCCCCGCGGTACGAACCTCGATGCTCCCGACCGCAGCGAACCCGGCCGTGAGATACCGTTCGCGTTGGGTACGAGCCGATGAGCCGACCGTGTGTCCTGTTCATCATCGCCGACGACTGGAGCCCGATCGCGCGCTGCTACGGCAACGACGTCATCAAGACCCCCAACGTCGATGCGCTCGCCGAGCGCGGCGTGGTGTTCGACTACGCGTTCTGCACCAGCCCGTCCGTTGCCGTGTCACCCGTTCCATGATCCCGGATGCACCGCCGACCGCGCTTGGGTCACTCCGTTACGAGTTGTTGTCACCAGAGTAAAAGGATCGGGCGCAACGATCCTGGAACTCAAGAACAGCGTTCATGCCTTCATCTGAGAACTCAATGGTTCCCGTCCCTTCGTCGCCGATCTGGAACACAAGCCGACTCGCCGTTGCTACTCCATCGCTGAACTCTGTGGCTATGTCCGACGAAAACGAATATGCGACACCATTCTCCCCGTCCCAGTTCCAGCTCCCCTCCCCAACAACTCGCCTGTCAAATCGATATTTTATTTGCACCGTATCACCGCCATGAAATAGCCGGTCGCCAAGCTCCAAGTACACCCCCCACATATCCGTACCGTAACAGTCCACCGATGTCGCATCTTGCTCCTCCATGAAATGGTTGTCGCTGTCGTCATACGAACAGGACATGCGGTGCATTTCTCCATCCGCGAATGCGTCGACAATGGTGGCGACAGCACAATTGCCATACTCCCGAAAGTCAACGATGTCGTTTGGGTGCGCAACCATCGCAGCGAACAGAACGATCACACCAGAAACGATAGACACCTTCGCCTTGAGCATGTGCGGCCAGTCTCCTCTCAACTACAGGAGCTATCGCGAAGGCCGTCACTCGCGCGATCGGCGACGCCGCTTGCGGGCCCCGCCGTGGGCGGGACCGGCGATGGAAATCCACAAGCCGATCATGAAACCGAAGTTGTACCAGCCGCCATTGTTGTGGACCTCGTACAGGTGCACGCGGTCCGGCGAAAAGAGCGAGATCACGAAGGTGACCGGCGCGATCACCCCGTGCCAGATGCCCAGCCAGAAGCCGGCCAGCCGGCCTTCGTCGTCCGCTGAGCCAACGAGCGCGTTGGGGCCGGCGACGCAGCCGGCCAACAGCAGCGCCGCGCCGAGCACGGCCAGAATGATCGCGGTTCGCTTCATGGTTCTCCTCCATGCAGCGACAGCAGGTGGAAGGCGACGATCACGAGCGAGTGGGTGATCCGGCCGTCGCGTATGAGCGCGGGAATGCTCGCGAGCGGGGCGGACTCCGCCTCGATCTCCTCGTCCCCGTCGCCGCGTGGTGACTCGATCCATTCGAGCCCTTCGGCCAGGAACGTCGAGCACTCGTTGGACATGAACGCCGGGTTCGGATGGACGCTTCCGAGCGGGGTCCACCGCGCGGCTCGGTAGCCGGTTTCCTCCAGCATTTCCCGCTTCGCGGCCTCAAACGCCGTCTCGCCCGGATCGATCACGCCCCCGGGAATCTCCAGCGTCGGTGCGGCGATCCCGAAGCGCCACTGGCGGATCAGGACCACCTGGCCGTCGTCACGCATCGGGATCACGTTCACCCAGTTGCCGGTATGGATGGCGACCACCTCCCGGCGGTCCTCGCCCGCGGCGATCTCCTGGCGCTCCACGTTGAGCAGCGGGTGCTCGAACGCCATCTCGCCCGCGACCCTCCGCCACGGCCTGACCGGCGAGTTGCCCGCGTCGCTCATGGTTTGCCGCCCGTCATTTCCCGCGCCAGTGCCACGTGCGCTCCATCCATGCTCGCCACCCGTCGCGTCGCGCCGGCGCGCAGGAACGCGACGTCGCCGAGGGCCAGCATCACGGTCACACCGTCCACGGCCAGCTCGACGTCGCCGCGCAGGACCACCCGGCTAGGGAGGCCCGAAGTGCTCGCCCCAGGATTCCGCGAGCGCCTTGCCCTCGTGGTCGAGCATCCGCCGCTCGTCCGCGGTCAGCGGCCGTGCGCGGTGCGCCCAGCGCACGTTCTGCTCGATTTCCGCCTCGCTGAACATGCCGATCACGGCGATGGCCACGCCGGCCTGCTCCAGCGCCCAGCGCATCGCCGGCTCGTGGTCCACCGGCCCCCTGGCGGTGAGCGCCGCCGGCGTAGGCTCTTCGTAGTGCATCTTCGTGGCGCCGCCGTACACCTTCATCGCCGCGATCCCGACGTCGTGGGCGTGCGCGACCGGCAAGACCACCCGCTCGAAGCCGTACGTGTGCTGGTCGCCGTAGTTGACCGGCACCATGATCACGTCGACATCGTGCTCGGCGAGCGCCCGCGCCGCCTGCGCGGGGTGGGAGTGGCTGGTGAAGCCGATGAAGCGCGCCATGCCGGAACGCTTCGCCTCCTGCAGACCGGCCAGCGCGCCGTCGCTGCCCAGCACCTGCTCCGCATCGCGCGGACCCAGGTTGTGGATGTAGGCGATGTCGACGTGATCGATGCCCAGGTCGCGCAGCGACTTGGTGAGCGAGTCGAGCGCCTCCTGCCTGGTGTCAACCGGCGCCTTGGTAGCGACGATCACCTCGTCGCGGCGCTCGGCCAGCACTTCGCAGAGCTGATTGTGGGCCTGTCCGTAACCCGGTGCGGTGTCCAGGTATGTGACGCCCTGATCGATTGCCCGGTGCAGGAGACCGATCGCCTCGTCGTCGGAAAGCCCCATGCCGCCCGGAGCACTTCCGTAGCCCAGGATCGGCACCTCCAGCTCGGTCTTGCCCAGCCGGCGCGTCGGTAGTGGCGCGGGCGCCGGCGGCCCCTCCGCATTCTGCCGCTCCGCCGCGAGCGGCCGGTCCTGTACGAGCGTGCCCTGCTGTCCCATCGTTCCCTCCCTCGGCTCAGGCGGCCTGTGCGACCGTCTGCAGAAAGCCTTGCGCATCATCGCCCGAAAAGAAGACCAGAATCACCTGCCGGGGACGTTCGCTTCCGGCGAGGAACGAACGAATCGTTTCGTGGGCGACCCGTGCGGCCGCGTCCTTGGGGTAGCCGAAGACGCCCGTGGAGATCGCCGGGAACGCGACGGTCGCTGCCGGCTCCGCGCCGCCCAGTGAGGCCGCCAGCTCCAGGCTGGTCCGGTAGCAGGAGGCGAGCAGCTCGGGCTCACCCGACGTGCCGCCGTGCCACACCGGCCCCACCGTGTGGATCACGTACCGCGCCGGCAGCCTTCCCGCGCCGGTGGCGACCGCCTGTCCGGTCGGCAGCCCGTCCGGCAGGTCCGTGGAGCGGATGCGCCGGCACTCGGCCAGCAACTCCGGACCGGCGCCACGGTGGATGGCGCCGTCCACCCCGCCACCGCCGAGCAGCGACGAGTTGGCCGCGTTGACGATCGCGTCGACCTCCAGCGCCGTGATGTCGCCGGTGCGCACCTCCAGCCGGCCGTCGAGCAGGATCCGGTTCATCGCTCTGCCACCCGACCGAAGGCGACGAGCTGCCGCAGCCGTACCACGGTCAGCCGCCCCTTCCAGGAGACCGAAGCGCGTTCCCAAGCCTCCGGGAACGTGCCCGCCCAGCTCCAGTGCGGCGCCCAGGCACCGTCGGGTCCCTGGGTGTCGACGAGGTAGTCCAGATGCCGTTCCACATGATCGCGATACCGATCATAGAACGGCGAGGCGGGACCGTCAGCGATATCCAGCGGCTGCAAGCCATACTTCCGCCAGCGTGCCGGCTCGGTGATCAGCGTCGCATCGATGATCTTGGTGAGTCGTTCCGCGACCGCTTCGCGGGCCGCCGCAGGAACCGCGGGACTGCACGCGAACCGGTGGTAGCACTCGGTGGCGTTGTTGTGGACCCCTGCGGGGTCGAGCTCCCGGGCGCGGCGGATCACGGCGCCGGTCAGCTCGGCGAGCAACGCAGCGTCGACTCCGGCGGAGAAGGCATGCAGACAGGCGACGACGGCCGGCCGGGGGTTGTCGGCGTAGTACCCCCACCGCTCGTCGAAGTCGTCGGTCCAGTGCCACCACGGCGCGTGCGGCCGCGTGTTGTCGTGCTGTCGGATGAGTCGCCAGGAACGCCACGCCGGTCCGTAATCGGCGGCCAGCCCGTCGATCGCGCGGGCGGCCATCGGATGATCCGCGGCGACGGCCAGCTCCTCCAGTATCTGCAAGGCGCGAATCGTGCTGACCACGGCGGAGGAGTCCTCGGAGAAGTCGGCCTCCATCCCGGAGAAGCCGCCGTCCGGGTTCTGCAGCGCGGCCAGCGCGTCGATGGCCTCCTGCCGATCGCCGCCGAACAGGAAGTGGCGGCCAAGCGCCCGGTCGAGCGGGGCGGCGTGTGCCTCGACCAACGCGACGGCGCGATCCCACCCGTCGCGCGTGAGCTGCTGCATCTTCTCTCCGTCCTGACTCGACCGTAGCACGGGCAGCACGACGATTGACGGTCTTCTCCGTAGATGGAAAGGTCGCTCGCGGAGGCGTTGCCACGCATGCCGCAGTACCGGCCGATCGACATGACGCGCTGGGCGCCGATCGACTCAGGCGCCTACTTCGCCGGAGCGCCGCTGCGCATCGGAACCGGCTCCCAACTGCTCGGCCACGGCGGCCTGGTCGAGGACCGGCGCGGCCTGGTGCGGCGCGTCACGCCGCCGGAGCGCGCGGGGCAGGTGCTGGAGCCGGACCTGCCGTGGGAGCACGACAAGACCTTCGGCCCCACGGTGCTGGCCGACGAACGCTCCGGGACCCTGCGCATGTGGTACGGCACCCTGCCGCCGCTGGGCGGACGGCCGGGGAAGATCATCATCCCGCCGTACCTGATGCTCTACGCCGAGAGCGATGACGGCGTGACGTGGCGCAAGCCGCTCTTCGACCTGGTCCCGGACGGCGAGCACCGGCGCACCAACATCCTCTACCGCGGGGCCAACGACAACTGCAGCGCGTTCTCGGTGGTGATCGACCGCGACGACTCGGACCCGTCGCGGCGCTACAAGATGCTGCACAAGGGCGGCAAGGACCCGTCCGGCAGGTCGGGCGAGGAGCTCGCGCTGTCCGCCGACGGGCTGCGCTGGCGGCCTTACGAATGCAATCCGGTGATGCCGCAGCGGCACGACTGCAACCTCAACCTGCTCTACGACACCAGCCGCAGCATGTGGAGGGCCTACCTGCGGCCGTACGCCTTCGGGTCCGGCATCTGGCCGGGCCAGGCGGGCGGGGGGCACGTCCATCACCGCCGCCGCGTGGCGATCGCCGAGAGCCGCGACCTCTACGAGTGGTCGAAAGTGCGCACCGCGCTGGGCCCGGGCGAGGGGGATCGCAACGAGTTCGACAGCATCGCCGTCTTCCCGCACGGCAGCGCCCTGGTGGGAATCGTCGCCACCTTCGAGGAGAACGACCTGCACGACCAGCGCATGCAGCTCGAGGTCGCCTTCTCCACCGACGGCCACCGCTGGGAGCGGGCGCCGGGAAGCGAGCCGTTCCTGGAGCCCACCGGCCGCGACGGCGACTTCGACCGCGACAGCGTGGGCGTGGCGACCGCCGGGCTCGATCCGGTCTCCGCGACGGCCGGCGATGAGGCCGCGCAGGACCGCCTGCTGTTCTACACCGGCTCCCGCTGGACGCCGGGCGAGCTGGACGGCCGCACCGCTATCGGCGCGCTGCGCATCCGGCGCGACCGCTTCGTCGAGCAGCACGCCGCCGGCGAGGGCTGGCTGCTGACCCGCGAGCTGGTGCTGGACGGCTCCGAGCTGCAGGTGAACTGCCGCGCGGACGGCGAGCTGCGCGTGGAGCTTGCCGAGTATCCCGGTCAGGCGCTGCCCGGCTACGCGCTGGCCGACTGCGACCCGATCGCCGGCGACCACGTGGAGCGCACCGTCACCTGGGGCGGCAGCCCGGACCTGAGGCGCCTGCGCGGCCGTCCGGTCTATATTCGCTTCCACCTGCGGGCGGCCGGCATCTGGGCGTTCCGCGTCGCGTAACGAAGGAACGAGGAGGACGACATGCGATCAGCGAACGAGATGAGGATCGCCCTGGGGCAGTTCAGCGACCTCACCGACGAGAAGCTCGCCTTCATCAAGCAGGTCGGCGCCGACGACTTCCTGATGAATACCCCGAACCTGCCGCGCACCGGCCGGTGGGAGCTGGCCGACCTGGTGGCGCTGCGCGAGCGCGCCGACGCCGCCGAGCTGCGGCTGATGTGCCTGGAGAACGTGCCGGTGAGCTTCTACGACAAGGCGATGCTGGGCCTGCCCGGACGCGACGAGCAGATCGAGAACATGCAGGCCACCGTCCGCAACATGGGCCAGGCCGGCATCCCGATCCTGGGCTACCACTGGATGCCCAACCAGGTGTGGCGCTCGCCCGCGCGCGAGCCGCTGCGGGGCGGCGCGCTGGCCACCCGCTTCGATCTGGCCGAGCACCGCGATGCCCCCCTGACCCACGGACGCGTCTTCGACGAGGACGAGATGTGGGCCAACTACGAGTACTACCTGCGCGCGATCCTGCCGGTCGCCGAGGCGGCCGGCGTCACCCTGGCGCTGCACCCCGACGACCCGCCGGTGCCGTCGCTGGGCGGCGTCGCGCGCATCTTCCGCAACTTCGCAGGCTTCAAGCGCGCCATCGACACCTTCGACAGCCCCAACCACGGGCTGGACTTCTGCATGGGCTGCTGGTCGGAGATGGGGCCGAGCGGTGTCATCGACGCGGTGCGCCACTTCGGCGGGCGCGGCCGGATCGTCTACGTGCACTTCCGCGACGTGCAGGGCGAGGTGCCGTGCTTCAACGAGTGCTTCATCGACGAGGGCAACCAGGACACCTTCGCGGTGGTGCAGGCGCTGCACGAGGTGGGCTTCACCGGCTTCATGATCACAGACCACGTGCCGGCGATGGTGGAGGACACCACCTGGGGCCACCGCGGCCGCGCCTACGCGATCGGCTACATCCGCGCCCTCATCGACGTCGCGCGCCGCGCCGCCTGACCGTCCCGCCGGTTGCGCTCAGATGCGTGCCTGGTACTCGTACAGCGTGCGGTAGCGGCCGTCCGCGGCGATGAGCTGGTCGTGGGTGCCGCGCTCGGCGATGCGCCCCTCCTCCACCACCAGGATCTGATCGGCGCGCCGGATCGTGCTCAGCCGGTGGGCGATCACCAGCGTGGTGCGCCCCACCATCAGCTCGGCCAGGCTCTGCTGGATGAGCGCCTCGCTCTCGGTGTCCAGGTTCGAGGTCGCCTCGTCCAGGATCAGCACGCGCGGGTCGGCCAGCATGGCGCGCGCCAGCGCCACCCGCTGCCGCTGGCCGCCGGACAGCTTGACGCCGCGCTCGCCGATGAGCGTCTGGAGCCCGTCGTCGAAGCGGTCCGTGAACTCGTCGACGTGCGCGGCGCGCACCGCCCGCCGCAGCGCCTCGTCGCTCGCGTCGGGGCGCGCGAACAGGATGTTGTCGCGGATGGTGCCCTCGAACAGGAACTCGTCCTGGAGCACGACGCCGAGCTGGCTCCGGTAGCTGTCCAGGGTGAGCGTCGTCAGATCGTGGCCGTCGACGGTGACCATGCCGGAGTCCGGCACCAGGAAGGAGGCGGCCAGTCCCGCGATCGTGGTCTTGCCGGAGCCGGAGGTACCCACCAGCGCGGTCATGCTGCCTGCGGCCGCCCGCAGGCTGACGTCATGCAGCACGGCCTGGTCCTCCCGGTAGCCGAAGGAGACGTCCTCGAAGGCGATGTCGCCGCGCACGCGCGGCAGCGCCACGGTGCGGTCCGGCTCGTGCCCCTCCGGCGGATTGGCCAGCAGCTCCTCCGTGCGGTCCAGGCCGGCGAATGCCTCGGTGATTTCGGTGCCGATGCGGGTCATCTGCACCACGGGGGCGATCATCACGGCCAGGTACAGGCTGAACGAGACGAAGTCGCCGACGGTCATGGCGCCGCGCAGGATCAGCGAGGCCCCCACGCCCATGATCAGCACCGCGGAGAGCCCCATGATCAGCGCGCCGCCGCTGGTCAACATGCTGGTGGCGGTCAGCGACTTGCGCACGTTCTGGAAGATGCGCTGCACGCCGCGGGCGAAGACCTCTTCTTCGTGCGCTTCGGCGTGGAAGCCCTTGATCACACGGATCCCGCTCAGCGACTCGGTCAGCCGGCCGGTGACCTCGGCGTTGATGGCGCCGCGTTCGCGGAAGACCGGGCGGATCGCCCGGAAGGCCCGGCCCGACAGCACGCCGAACAGGGCGATCGGCACCAGCGTGAACAGCGTCATCGGCACGCTGATGCGGAGCATCAGGATCATCACCACCACGGCGGTCAGCACGCCGCCCACCAGGTGCGCGAGCCCGGTGCCGATCAGGTTGCGCACCCCCTCCACGTCGCGCATCACGCGCGAGGTCAGCGCCCCGGTCTGGTTGTCGTCGAAGAAGGCCACCGGCAGGCGGATCAGGTGACGCTGCACGCGCGCGCGCAGGATGGAGATCAGGTGCTGGGCCTGCACGCTGAGCAGCCGCGTCTGCAGGAACGAGGTGGCCGACTGCACCAGCACGGCGCCGCCCACACCGACCAGCAGCAGCGGCAGCAGCGACGTGTTCCCGGCGCCGATGACGTCGTCGATCAGCACCTTGGACGACCACGGGAGCACCAGCCCGGCCAGCTTGTTGATGCCGATCAGGACCAGCCCGAGCAGCAGCATCCAGCGCCGCGGCCAGATGATGGTGGCCAGCACGCGGCGGAGGCTGGCCCGCGAGACGGACGGGCGCGCCTTGTCCGGCCCGTCCAGCGCTCCGGGGTTGCGGCCGCGCGTTGCGGTGGTGGCGGCATGTCCGCTCATCGGCATCGCTCCTGGTGCATCACGGGTACAGGGTACTCCGGTAAGATGTACTCGTGCGGCTGAGCGAAGACCAGATCCGGCAGTACCGGGAGGTCGGCTACCTGCTGTTCGAGGGGCTGCTCGACACGGCGGAGGTCGAGGCGCTGCGCGCCGCGCTGCCCGAGGTCATGGCCCGGACCGGCCCGGAGGTGATCCGCGAGCAGGACGGTGCCGGCGCGCGGCTGGTGTTCGGGACCCACCTCTACTCGGAGCCGTTCCGCCGGCTGTCGCTGCTGCCGCGGCTGCTGGAGCCGTGCCGGCAGTTGCTGGGGGACGAGGTGTACCTGCACCAGAGCCGGCTCAATCCCAAAGAAGGGTTCGGCTCCGGCGCCCGCTGGGACTGGCACCAGGACTACAGCGCCTGGCAGCGCGTGGACGGCATGGAGCGGCCGGACTGCATCATGGCGTCGGTGTTCATCGACGACTGCTCGGTCGCGCGTTCGCCGCTACTGGTGATCCCGCGCTCGCAGCGGCACGGGTTCATCGACTCCATCAAGCTGCACCGCGACGCCAAGGGCTACTCGCTGTACGAGCTGGACCGCGACACCGTGGCGCGGCTGGCCGACGACAACGGCATCGAGCCGCTCATCGGCGGCGCCGGCACCGTGGCGCTGGTCGACTGCAACCTCATCCACGGCTCGGCGAACAACATCTCGCCCTGGCGGCGCGCGATCCTGTACCTGATCTACAACGCGTGCGGCAACGCCTGCACCAACGGCGACCGCCCCTGGTTCCAGAACCACCGCGACTTCGCCCCGCTGCAGGCGATCGAGGACACCGCCCTGGCCGCGCTCTGAGCCGGCTCCCCGGCTCGCTTGACAACGGTCGGCGGACGGGCCGTATGTTCTCCCCGTGCCCAACACCGCAGAGAAAGCCCTGGTCATCGTCGAGTCGCCGGCCAAGGCCAACACCATCGCCCGCTTCCTGGGCGACGGCTTCGTCGTCGAGTCGTCGATCGGCCACATCCGCGACCTGCCGCGCAGCGCCGCCGACGTCCCCGCCCGCTACAAGCAGCAGCCGTGGGCCCGCCTGGGCATCGACGTCGACAACGGCTTCAAGCCGCTGTACGTGGTCCCGCCGGACAAGCGCCGCCAGATCAAGAAGCTGAAGGACCTGCTGGCCACCGCCGAGGTGCTGTACCTGGCCACGGACGAGGACCGCGAGGGCGAGGCGATCGCCTGGCACCTGTACCAGGAACTGAAGCCGCCCAAGGGGATGGACGTGAAGCGCATGGTGTTTCACGAGATCACCCGCCCGGCGATCGAAGCAGCCATCGCGGAGCCGCGCGACATCGACCGCCGCCTGGTGGACGCGCAGGAAGCCCGGCGCATCCTGGACCGGCTGTACGGCTACGAGGTGTCACCGGTGCTCTGGAAGAAGGTGCAGCCGCGCCTGTCGGCCGGCCGCGTGCAGAGCGTCGCCACCCGCATCGCCGTCGAGCGCGAGCGCGAGCGCATGGCGTTCGTGGTGGCCCGCTACTGGAGCCTGACCGCGACCTTCGGCGTCACGGCCCCTGAGAGCGCGGACACGCCGCGGGACTTCACCGCCGCGCTCGCCACCCTGGACGGCAAGCCGGTGGCCGTCGGCTCCAGCTTCAAGCAGAACGGCGAACTCAAGCGCGCGGACACCGTCCACCTGGACGAGAACGCCGCCCGCACCTTGGCCGACGGGCTAAAGGCCACCGAGTTCCGCGTACGCGGCGTGGAGCGCAAGCCGTACCGGCGCCGGCCGGCCGCCCCGTTCATGACCTCGACCTTCCAGCAGGAGGCGGGCCGCAAGCTGCGCATGTCGGCCACCGCGGCAATGCGCGTGGCGCAGTCGCTGTACGAGAAGGGCTACATCACCTACATGCGCACCGACAGCACCACCCTCTCGCAGGCCGCCCTGCACGCGGCCCGCGACGCGATCACGCAGCGGTTCGGACCCGACTACCTGCCGCCTGCGCCGCGTCGCTACGCCAAGAAGGTCAAGAACGCCCAGGAGGCGCACGAGGCCATCCGGCCGGCCGGCGACCGTTTCCGCACCCCGGAGGAGACACGGAGCGCCCTTCCCAGAAACGAGGCGGCGGCCTACGAGCTGATCTGGAAACGCACGATCGCCTCGCAGATGACCGACGCCGTGGGCAGCACGGTGCAGGTGCGGGTGGGCGGCGAGGCGGCCGACGGACGCGACGCCCAGTTCACCGCAGCCGGCACCACGATCAGCCACTATGGCTTCCGCCGCGTGTACTCCGAGGGGACCGACGCCGAGGGCGGTGCCGCGGCGCGGGCGAACGGCGACCCGGAGCGCGCGCTGCCGGACGTCAGTGAGGGCGATCAGCTCGGCCTCGAAGGGATCGAACCGGCGGGACACGAGACCTCGCCCCCCGCCCGCTACACGGAAGCCTCGCTGGTCAAGCGGCTGGAGGAGCTGGGCGTGGGCCGGCCTTCCACCTACGCGTCGATCATGAACACCATCCAGGACCGCGGCTACGTCTGGAAACGGGGCAGCGCGCTGGTTCCTACCTTCACCGCCTTCTCGGTCGTGAGGCTGCTTGAAGAGCATTTCTCCGACTTGGTCGACTACACCTTCACCGCGCGCATGGAGGACGAACTGGACAACATCGCCACCGGCGACGAGGAGGTACAGCCGTGGCTGAGCCGCTTCTACTTCGGCGCCGAAGTGCCCGTGCGCGGGGACGACGGCCCCTCCAACGGCGATGAGGCCGATCGACGGACAGCGGGCCTCAAGTCGATGGTGTCCGACCGCCTGGGCCGGATCGACGCGCGCGAGGTCAACTCCGTCGCGATCGGCACCGACGGCAGCGGCGCCGGCATCGTGGCGCGCGTGGGCCGCTTCGGCCCCTACGTGGAGCGCGGTCCGCAACGGGCCACCATCCCGGGCGAGATACCGCCCGACGAGCTGACCGTCGATGCGGCCCTGGAGCTCATCGACAAACCCAGCGACGACCGCGTGCTCGGCAAGGACCCGGACACCGGCCTGCCGGTGATCGCCCGCGCGGGCCGGTTCGGCCCGTACGTGCAGGTCGGCACCGCCGAGGACACGGGCAAGAAGAAACCGAAGACCGCGTCGCTGCTGAGCTCGATGACCCTGGACGGCATCGATCTGAACGGCGCCCTGAAGGTGCTGTCCCTGCCCCGCACGGTGGGCGCCGACCCGGCCGACGGCACGCCGATCACGGCCCAGAACGGCCGCTACGGGCCGTACATCCAGAAGGGTTCGGACAGCCGCACGCTGGAGTCCGAGGAGCTCCTGTTCACGATCACCCTGGAGGAGTGCCTGGCGATCCTGGCGCAGCCGAAGGGACGCCGCCGGCAGGCCGCCGCCCAGCCGCCGCTGCGCGAGCTGGGCAACGACCCCGCGACGGACCAGCCGATGGTGATCAAGGAGGGCCGCTGGGGCCCGTACGTCACCGACGGCGAAACCAACGCATCGCTCCGTACCGGCGACACGGTGGAGGCGCTCACGCCGGAACGCGCCGCCGAGCTGCTCCAGCTTCGCCGCGAGCGCGGGCCTTCCAAGCGCCCAGCCAAGCGCCCGGCCCGGCGCAAGAGCGCGGCAAGCAGCAAGCGCCCCACCCGGCAGAAGGCCGCCTCCTGACCGGCGCGGGCTGCGGCCCGCCGTTTGACACCGGTGACGCGCGGCCACTAGGCTCGCCTGCGAAAAGTCACGAAAGGCAGACCTTGCCCGGTGCCTTCGGAAGCGAAGGCCGAACAGGGAAAGCGGTGAGAATCCGCTGCGGTGGCGCCACTGTGACCGGTGAGCCTCCCGCTTGATGCCACTGTCCCGTAGGGGATGGGAAGGCGCGGGACAGGCGATGATCCGGGAGCCAGGAGACCTGCCGGGCAAGGCTGAGTGGCCGCTCTCCGCTCAGGGGGCGCCTCAGGTCGAGCCTCGTCCCGGATCCCGCCGGGACAGGTCCGTATCGGCGGCGAACCCCGAACGCAGGGCGGCGAAGGAGCTCTGGTGCGGGGGACGACAGGCGCTCGCCGGGAACGGACGAGTCATTCGACAGGCAGGTCACGGTCGCCGGTGGTCGCACGGCTTGCCGGCGGCGGCGCGCTGCTTGCCGCCGTCGCTGCGGCGCTGATCGTCACGGCCGCCGCCGTGGGCCCGTACGCCATTCCCCTCTCCCACACCGCCGGCATCCTGCTGGAGCAGGTCGGCGTCCGCATCCTGGAGGCCACCGACGCCGAGCGCGCCATCGTCGAGTCGATCAGGCTTTCGCGCATCACCCTGGCGCTGATCGTCGGTGCCGCCCTCGGCGTGGCCGGCGCCGTGATGCAGGGGCTGTTCCGCAATCCGATGGCCGACCCGGGCATCATCGGCGTGTCCACCGGCGGCGCGCTGGGCGCGGTGGTGGCGATTGCCCTGGGCGCGCAGGCGGCCACGCCGCTGGCGCTGCCGGCCATGGCGTTCGCAGGCGCCGCCGGCGCCCTGGCGCTGGTGTTCGCGGTGGCCTCGGCCGGCGGGCGCTTCTCGATGGCGGCGCTGCTGCTGGCCGGCGTGGCGGTGAGCGCGTTCCTGGCGGCGATCATCTCCGCGATCGTGCTGTTCACGGCCAATCTCGGCGCGCAGCGCGAGATGATCTTCTGGCTCGCCGGCGGCCTGGACGCGTCGCGCTGGACGCACGTGCGGCTGGCCGCGCCGTTCGTGCTGGCCGGCCTGGCGGTCGCAGTGCTGCTGTCGCGCGACCTGAACCTGCTCATGGTCGGCGAGGAGGAGGCACGGGCGCTCGGCGTCCGCGTGGGGCTGACCCGCACCGTCCTGCTGCTGGCCGCTTCGCTGGTCACCGGCACCGCGGTGGCGTTCTCCGGCACGATCGCCTTCGTCGGGCTGATCGTCCCGCACGCGCTGCGCCTGATCACCGGCGCCGACCACCGCGTGCTGATCCCGCTGAGCGCGCTCGGCGGCGCGGCCTTCCTGCTCGCCGCCGATACGGTCGCCCGGCTCGCCGTCGCGCCGGCGGAGGTGCGCGTCGGCATCATCACCGCGCTCGTCGGAGCGCCGTTCTTTCTGTTCCTGCTGGCTCGCCACAAGGCGCGCGCAGGACTGCTGTAGCGAACCCAAATCCATGCAAGGAGGAATCATGGAAACCTGGAATAGGCTCGTACCGATCAGGCACATCGCCCGGATCGCCGCCTGCGCCGGGCTGCTGGCGGCCTTCGCGCTCGACGCGGCCGCGCAGACGCCGCCCGACTACCCGGCGGTGCCGGGCATCGTCGACGTGTCGAACCGGGATTGGCCGCGGGAGGTCGAAACCACCGAAGGCGTGGTCAGCCTGGAGGCGCCGCCACAGCGGATACTGGCCCTGTCCCTCGGACACGACGAGATGCTGCTGGCCCTGGTCCCGCAAGACCGGTTCGCGGGCGTGGGGCCGTTCACGGCCGACCCGACCTACTCCAACGTCGCCGACCAGGTGGCCGGCATGCACACGGTCAAGCGCGGCGTCGAGAACGTGCTGGCGGCCAAACCCGACATCGTGGTCGTCTCCAAGTACACCAAGGCCGACCTGGTCGCGCTGATCAAGGAGGCCGGCGTGCCGGTGGTGCGCTCCGCGCTGGAGAGCTCGGCCGCCGGCAACATCCCCAACATCCTGCTGCTCGGCTATCTGCTCGGGGTCGAGGAGCGCGCGCTGGAGCTGGTTGCCGAGATCGAGCGGCGGCTGGCCGCGGTCACCGAGCGGGTGCCCGCGCCCGATGACCCGTCGCGGCCCGCGGTGCTGTCCATCGCACGCTGGGGAGAGACCACCAGCGCGGCCGGCGAAGGATCGACCGAGGGCGGCATCATCGAGGCGGCCGGCGGCGTCAACGCGGCCGCGCGCGACGGCATCGCCGGCCACCAGTCGGTGAGCGTCGAGTCGATCGCGGCCATGAACCCGGACGTGATCCTGATCACGCAGCCGGCGGACTCGGGGGGCACGGATCTGCGCGACGAGCTGCTGGGCGCCCGCGCGTTGGCCGAGGTGCCGGCGATTGCCGTCGAACGGGTGATCGTCGCCGATCCCCGCCACTACACGACGCTGTCGCACTGGAACGTGCGCGGCATCGAGGAGACGGCGCGGCTGCTCTACCCGGAGCGCTTCCGGGACATCACCTTCAGCGACTTCGAGCCGTACGGAGGTTAGTGATCCTGACTCCGGACGCGCCGGAGCTGGCGGCGAACGGGGTATCCGTCAACCTTGGCGGAGCCTCCGTGCTCCGCTCGGTGTCATTCGCGGCCCGCGCGGGCCACGTCACGGGACTGGTGGGTCCGAACGGCGCCGGCAAGAGCACGCTGCTGCGCGCCATGGCCGGCGTGCTGCACCCGGACGCCGGTTCGGTCCGGCTGGGCGCCGACGACCTGTCCGAGCTTCCGGCGCGGGAGCGCGCGCGGCAGGTCGCGTACCTGCCGCAGCACGAGGCCGCCCACCCGTTCACGGCGCTGGAGACGGTGCTGATGGCCCGCTACCCGCACCTGAGCCGCTTCGCGCTGGAGGGCGCCGACGACCGGCGGATCGCGCGGGCGGCCATGGCCCGCACCGAGACGCAGCGGTTCGAGCACCGCCAACTCGACCGGATCTCCGGCGGCGAGCGGCAGCGGGTGCTGCTGGCCCGCGCGCTGGCGCAGAAGGCGCGCGTCCTGCTGCTCGACGAACCGGTCGCCGGCCTCGACCTCCGGCACCAGCTCACCGCCATGGAGACCCTGCGGTCGGAGGTCGCAGGGGGCGAGGTCGCGGTGGTGGTGGCGTTGCACGACGTGTGGCTGGCCAGCCGCTACTGCGACCGGCTGACGCTGCTGTCGGACGGGGAGGTGGCAGCCGAGGGCACTCCGGCCGAGGTGTTCACCCTGCAGCGCTTCCGGGAGGTGTTCGGCGTGGAAGCGGTGGTCGAGCACGAGAGCGACACGGGCATGCCGCACGTGCGCCTGATGGGACCCACGCCGGTGCGAACCGAACCATGACGCTGGCCGAGACCCTGGAACGCATCGGTCCGGCGGACGCGGCGGCCATGCGGCGCGCCGAGGCCCGCCACCTGACCCTGACCAAGCCGCCCGGCAGCCTGGGACGGCTTGAGCCGCTTTCGGTCCGGCTTGCCGGCGTCTTCGGCACGGAACGGCCCGCCGTCCGGGGCTCGGCGGTGATCGTCGCCGCCGGTGACCACGGCGTGGTCGCGCAGGGCGTGACCGGCTATCCGCAGGCGGTCACCGCGCAGATGGTGCGCAACTTCCTGGCCGGCGGCGCCGCGGTCAGCGTCATCGCCCGCCTGCTCGGCGTGCGGCAGATCGTCGCCGACGCCGGCATCGCCGCGGACGCTCTGCCGGACCACCCGGACCTCCGCTCCGTACGGGCCGGACGCGGCACCGGCGACATCAGCCGCGCCCCGGCGATGTCACGGGAGCAGGCGCAGCGCTGCCTGCAGGCGGGAATGGGACTCGCGGCCGAAGCGGCAGACGGAGGCGCGGACCTGATCGCCACCGGCGACATGGGCATCGGCAACACCACGGCGGCGAGCGCGGTCACCGCCGTGACGACCGGCACGGAGCCGGAGCACACCACCGGACCGGGCACCGGCCGCACGCCGGAGGAACTCCGACGCAAGGTGGACATGGTGCGCCGGGCGCTCGCATGCAACACGCCCGACGCTGGCGACCCGCTCGGCGTGCTGGCCAAGGTGGGCGGACTCGAGATCGGCGTGCTGGCCGGCGTCGTGCTCGGCGCGGCGTGCCGGCGCCGTGCCGTGGTGCTGGACGGCTTCATCTCCGGGGCGGCCGCCCTGATCGCCTGCGGCCTGTGTCCGCATGTGCGGGACTACCTGATCGCCGCCCACCGCTCCGCCGAGCCGGGTCATCGCGCCGTTCTGGCGCATCTCGGCCTGGCCCCGCTGCTCGACCTGGAGATGCGGCTCGGCGAGGGCACCGGCGCCCTGCTCGCCCTGCCGATCGTCACGGCCGCGGCCGCGTGCCTGAGCGACATGGCCACCTTCGCGGAGGCCGGCGTCTCGGATTCACGGTGAAACGGCCTCGCCTCCTGGCCTCCTTCCGGGCCGCGATCGGCTTCCTGACCATTCTGCCGGTCTCACCGCGGGACGCGGCCGGATCGCTCGCGCGCGCGCCCGCCTGGTTTCCGGCGGTCGGCCTGCTGTTGGGAGGCATGCTCGCCTTCCTCGACCTGGCGCTGCGCGCGCTGCACCTGCCTGTCCTCCTTAACAGCGCCCTGCTGCTGGCAACGCTGGCCGCCCTGACGCGCGCCCTCCACCTGGACGGCTTCATGGACACCTGCGACGCGCTGCTCGGCGGCTTCGACCGCGAGCGGCGCCTTGAAATCCTGCGCGACCCCCACGTGGGCGCGTTCGCGGTCGTGGGCGTGATCTGCCTGCTGCTGGTCAAGCTGGCGGCCCTCACCGCGCTGCCGAGCGGGAGCCGGACCTGGGTTCTGATCCTGTTCCCCTGCCTGTCGCGGGCGGCGATGGTGCTGGCGATGAAGCGGTTCCCGTACGCCCGGCGGGAGGGGCTCGGCACGCCGTTCGCGAGCCGCGGCGGGCTCGGGCCGTGGGCCGGCCTGCTGGTCGCGGCGGCGGCCTCCGTCGCCCTGACCGGACTGCCGGGACTGGCCTTGGCGGCGCTGGCCGGCGTCGTCGCGTGGGCCGTCGGCGCGTGGGCGACCCGGCTGCTCGGCGGGGTGACCGGCGACATCTACGGCGCGGTGAACGAGATTGCCGAGGTGGCCGTCCTGGCACTCGCCGTACTCGTGATCACGGGGTAGATCGGCATGGCGCTGGCGCCGTGGCTGGGCGATTGGCGCCTGGATGCCGCTGCCCTGCTGCTGGCGGTGGCGCTTGACCTGGCATTCCGGGAGCCGCCGGCGGCGCTCCATCCCGTCGTGTGGATGGGCAGGCTGATCGCGCTCCTGGAGCGCGTCTCGCCGCCGGCCGACCGTCCCGCGGCGGCGCTGGCGGCCGGGCTCGGCATCGCCCTGCTGATACCGGCCGGCTGCGGCGCGCTGGCCTGGCTCGCGGCCGCGGCGCTGCGCGCGGCGGGGCCGATCCCTTACCTGCTCGGCACGGCCGCCCTGCTGAAAACCACGTTCGCGGTCAGGGGGCTGGGCCGCGCCGTGGCCGGCACGCGCGCCGCCCTGCAGGACGGCGACCTCGAACGGGCGCGGGCCAGCCTGAGGAACCTGGTAAGCCGTGACGCGCGCGCCCTGACCGCGCCGCAGGTCGCCATGGCCGCGATCGAGTCCGCGGCCGAGAACACCACCGACAGCTACGTGGGTCCCTGGCTGGCGTTCGCACTGTTCGGCCTGCCGGGCGCGGTCGGATACCGGGCGCTGAACACGCTGGACAGCATGATCGGCTACCGGGGCCGCTACGAGCACCTCGGCAAGGCTTCGGCCCGGCTGGACGACCTGGCAAACCTCCTGCCGGCACGGCTCGCCGCGCTGCTGATGCTGGCCGCCGGAGCGCTCCGCCGCCTGCCGGCCCGCCGCGGCTGGCGCGTCGCCCGCCGCGACCACCGCCTCACCGCCAGCCCCAACGCCGGCTGGACGATCGGCGCCTGCGCCGGCCTCCTGGGCGTGGCCCTGGAGAAGAGCGGCCACTACCGTATCGGCGGCGGCTTCCGGGATCCGATCTGGTACGACGTGAGGTCGGCCGGTCGGCTAATCTACGGCGTCGCGCTGCTGGCGGCGCCCGCCGCTCTGGCGGTGACCGCCGTTCGTGGACTGCTCTGGGGATAGCCTGGGGCAACCTGGTACTACGCGGTGGAACCCTTACGGCCCGTGCACGGCGGCCTGAACCCCTCCGAGCTGCGCGCGCTCGGCCTGCGCCCCGACGAGGTGCTGGACTTCAGCGCCAGCATCAACCCGCTGGGGGTCTCTCCCGCCGTGGCCGAGGCCGTGCAGCGCGTGGACGTCGCCGCCTACCCGGACCCTGACTGCCGCGAGCTGCGCGAAGCGCTCAGGGAGCGGCTCGGGCTGGAGCCCGACCGCATCCTGGTCGGCAACGGCTCGACCGAGCTCATCCACCTGGCCGCCCGCTCGCTTCTGCGCCCCGGCGATTCCGCGGCCATCCTCGCGCCGACCTTCGGGGAGTTCGAGGCCGCCTGCCTCCTGCAGGGCGTCACCCCCGTGCAGATCGCCCCGGCGGATCACGGCACGTTCCGCTGGGACCTGCCGGCAGCCGCACGGCGGATCACGGCGCTGCGGCCGGCGGTGTTGTTCGTGTGCAACCCCAACAACCCGACCGGGACGTATCTGGGCGAGGCCGACGTGGCGTCCCTGGCGGCCGCGCTCGGCGAGCACGGACTGCTGGTGCTGGACGAGGCATACGCGCCCTTCGTGGAACGGCCCTGGGACGCGACCCGGCTGCTGCGCATCGCGGGGAACGTCGCGTTGCTGCGGTCGATGACCAAGGACCACGCCCTCCCCGGCCTGCGGCTCGGCTACCTGCTGGGCTCCCGCGCCGTGGTGGAACGGGTGGCACGCTTCCAGCTCAGTTGGAGCGTCAACGCCGCCGCGCAGGCGGCCGGGGTCGCCGCGCTGGCCGATCCCGGTCATGTCGCTCGCGGGCGGGAGGCGGCGCGCGACGGTCGCGTGTACCTGCAGCGCGAGCTCGGCCGCCTGGGCCTGGCATGCCCGGCGTCCGCGGCCAACTTCCTTCTGGTCCGGGTGGGCGCTGCCGCGGGGCTCCGCACGCGGCTGCTGCGGGAGCACCGCGTCTGCGTGCGAGACTGCACCTCGTTCGGGCTGCCGGAGCACGTGCGCATCGGCGTCCGGCGGATGGACGACTGCCGGCGGCTGGCCGGCGCGCTGCAGGAGGTGCTGGCGAATCGCGATGGGTAGATGGTTTCTGGTGCGACACGGAGAGACGGACTGGAATGTGGAGGGCCGCGCGCAGGGACAGATGCACGTGCCGCTCAACGACAAGGGACTGGCGCAGGCTGAGGCGATCGCCGCTCGCCTGCGGCCGATGGGCTTCACCGCGGTGTATTCGAGCGACCTGCGGCGCGTCACCCAGACCGCGGAGGCGATCATGCGCGGCAGGGACCTGCCGCTGGTCACCTTGCCCGCGCTGCGGGAGAGGGGCTTCGGCGAATGGGAGAGCCTGACCTTCGCCGAGATGGAGGCTCGCTTCCCGGAACAATACGCAACGATGTTCTCCGGGGACGACACCACCGCGCCCCCGGGAGGCGAGAGCGAAAGGGACGTGTACGAGCGGGTCGCGGCCGGCGTGGACCGCCTGCGGGAGCGGCACGCCGGCGACGACGGCGACCTGCTGCTGATCGCGCACGGCGGCTCGCTGAGCGCGGCGGTCGTGCACCTGCTGGGGCTGCCGTCCGCCAGCATGGAGCGCTTCCTGTTCGACAACTGCGGCCTGTCCACGGTCACCGTCTACGACAACGGCTTCGCGGCGCTCGGCCTGCTGAACGACACCACTCATCTGGGCTCCGTGCCGTGAACGGCGAGCTCATCCTGCTGCTCGGCGGCGCCCGTTCCGGCAAGAGCGCCGCCGCGGAGCGGCTCGCGCAGGCAGGCCGGCGGATGCTGTTCATCGCCACCGCGGAGGCGCTGGACGAGGACATGGCCCGCCGCATCGCCGCCCACCGCGAACGGCGGCCGGACGGCTGGGACACCCTGGAGGAGCCCCTCGACCCGGCCGGCAGGGCCGAGCCGATCCTGAGCCGCTACGACACGGTGGTACTGGACTGCCTCACCCTGTGGGTCAGCAACCTCTTGCTCCGGCACGAAGACGACCCCGCCGCCGAGGAGCTCATCCTCGACGCCGCCGGCCGGCTGCTGAACCTGGTCGAGCGCTCCACGGCCACCTGGATCCTGATCAGCAACGAGGTGGGCCTGGGCGTGGTGCCTCCCTCACCCCTCGGGCGGGCCTACCGCGACGCGCTCGGCCGCGTGAACCAGATCGCCGCCGCCCGCGCCGGCCGCGTCTACCTGATGGTCGCCGGCCTCGCCCTGGACGTGAAAGCCCTGAACGCGCAGCCCTTCACGCAGTTGGGCCGGTAGCCACGTTCGGCCGCCGAGCCACCCCGAACAGCGCGTCCAGGTCGACCGACGCGGACAGGGTATCCGCCACCGCCTTGCCGCCGATACGGTAACGCGGCACCGGCATGCCGCATGTGCGCCTGATGGGCCCCGTGCCGGCGGTCAAGTGGGGCTGCGGTACTCGCCCCGCGGTACGCGGAAGTAGAGCCAGAACACCGCCGCGCCGGCGACAGTGATGGTGGCGGCCAACAGGTAGAGGCCGGGGAAGCCCAGAGCCGGGATCAGGTAGCCGCCGCCGAGCGCCATGGACGAGAATCCCAGCCCCATCGACATCGACACCACCCCCGACGTGACCGCGCGTCGGCTCGCCGGCACGATCTCCATGTGCATCACGCTGGTAACCGACTGGG
The DNA here is from genome assembly GCA_963662775.1 of Spirochaetia bacterium. Taxonomy (GTDB): domain Bacteria; phylum Spirochaetota; class Spirochaetia; order SZUA-6; family Bin103; genus CATQHW01. The sequence goes on along the minus strand of OY759747.1, from coordinate 3,983,109 downwards.
TGACCGAGCGCATGCCCACCACCAGTGTAAAACCGATGCCCGCCGCCGCCCAATGCGGCACCAGCGCCATGAGCACCAGGCTCGCGGCGGTGATCGCGGTAGTGATGGCGATTACCGGCATCTTGCCCGCACGGTTGGCCAGCGCCGGGGCGCACAATGCCGCCGGACCTGCCACCAGTTGTCCGAACGCCAGCAGCAGGCCAATGCGCGATGTCGAAGCGCCCAGATCCAGTTCCAGGTAGACGTTGAAGAACGACCGGGCGGCGCCTTCGCCGGCCATGCGCAGCAACGCGGTAATACTCAGGAAGAAGATCAGCACGTGGAGGGCGCCGTCGGCGCTGCGTACCTCGCGGGCGGTGCGCCGGCGTACGTTGCCGTTACGGCGCCGCGCCGGCGGCTCCAGGTCGCGGGTGCGGGCCACGATCCATGGGGCGGGCAGCAGGATCGCGCCGGCGAACACCAGGCCCACCGCGAACGGCAGCGGATGCGCCGTGTCCAGACCCAGACCGTTGGCGATCCACACCGGCAGCGCGCCGGACACCACGCTGCCGGCGAAGCCCGCCACCGGCGGAATCGCCGCCAGCAGCGCGAACGCGTAGGGCCGGTCGCGCGCATCGGTGGCGGCCACCAGGTAGGGGTAAGAGTTGACCACGTACAGGGAGAATCCGATCCCCGACAGCACGCGCGTGGCGACTATGCCGACGTCGCGCGGCGCCCCCACCGGCAGCAGTGCCATGACCGGCACCAGCATGACTCCCGCGGCCAGGAAGCACATGCCACCGGTCGCGCCGCGCCGCATGCCGAAGCGGTTGCCGATCACGCCCGCCGGCAGTGAGGAGAGCGCAAAGGCAAGCGCGGTGCTCCCGTTCACCATGCCGATGAAGTCGGTGCCGTAGCCCAGCCGCAGCAGATACAGGTTGAGCAGCACCGACACGAAACCGAAGTAGCTGAATCCCACCATGCTGGCGGCGATCAGGTACCGGTTCACGTCGGCGTGGAACCCGCGTAGCGCTTGCCGAAGATTGGTCACGTGTGCCGGTCCGCGTTCGGCCGCCGAGCGGCCCCGAACAGCGCGTCCAGGTCGACCGCCGCGGACAGCGTATCGGCCACCGCATCCAGGGCCGCATCCACGGCCGCCTCGTACTGCAGCGACGAGGCGGTGCCCGCCGCGACGCGCTCCAGCCAAGCACGCCGATACGCGTCGTTCGCGAACAGCCCGTGCAGGTAGGTCCCCTCGACCAAGCCGTCCGCACTGCGCGCGCCGTCCGCGCCGGTCTCCAGGTGGAACATCGGCCTCGCCAGATCACCGCCGTGCGACTGTCCCGTGTGGATCTCGTAGCCGGTCACCGGCGCATCGCTCAGCGCGCAGCGCCCGCGCGCCGGCCGCACCGTCTTCTCGGAGTGCATGGTCGTCTCCAGGTCCAGGAGCCCCAGTCCGTCGACCGAGCCCGCCGGACCGTCCGCCCCCGACGGGTCGTGCACGCGGCGGCCCAGCATCTGCAGCCCCCCGCACACGCCCACCACGCGCCCGCCGGCCCGCGCATGCGCCAGGATGTCGTGGTCCCACCCCTGCTCTCGCAGGAACGCCAGGTCGCCGATCGTCGACTTGGTCCCGAACAGCAACACCACGTCCGCATCCCGCGGAATCGGCTCTCCGGCCGGTACGAAGGCGAAGTCCACCTCCGGCTCCAGGCGCAGCGGATCCGCGTCATCGTAGTTCGCCAGCCGCGATAGCACCGGCGCGGCGATCTTCAACCGTCCACCCTGCGAGGGTCGGGCCGGCGGCAGCGACGCCGCATCCTCCGCCGGCAGCCGCAGCGCCGCCGGCTCCCACGGAATCACCCCGAAGCAGGGCCAGCCGGTCTGCCGCTCGATGATGCGCACCCCCTCGTCGAACAGCGCCGGGTCCCCTCGGAGCTTGTTGATCACGAACCCGGCGATCAGCGCCCGGTCCTCGGCGTCCAGTACGGCGCTGGTACCGACCACCGAGGCGATCACCCCACCCCGATCGATGTCCCCGACCAGGCACACCGGAACCTCCGCCCGCCGCGCGAACCCCATGTTGGCGATGTCCCCGGCGCGCAGGTTGACCTCCGCCGGGCTCCCCGCGCCCTCCACGACCACCAAGTCGAAATCGGCGACCAGCCGCGCGAAGCTCTCCATCACCGCGTCCATCAGGCGGGCGCGCCCCGCCCGGTAGTCGGACGCATGCAGCATCCCCACCGGCCGCCCGTGCACGACCACCTGCGACCCGCGGTCGGTCTGCGGCTTCAGAAGCACCGGATTGAAGTCCGTTCGCGCCTCGAGCCCCGCCGCCCGCGCCTGCACCGCCTGCGCCCGCCCGATCTCGCCCCCGTCTGAGCACGCCGCCGCGTTGTTCGACATGTTCTGCGGCTTGAACGGCGCCACCCGCACGCCCCGCCGCTTCGCCGCCCGGCACAGCCCGGCCACCACCACGGATTTCCCTGCGTCGGACGCGGTCCCCTGAATCATCAGCGCTCGCGGACCCATACGACTCCTTCACTCTGTAAGGCCCAGCGCAAGCGTCCGCCGCCGAAGCAGACAGCGTCTCCCGCTCCGACCACCAAGGACTACTCGCTACTTCGGGGAGGTGACCATGAGCTATCTCACGGTGATCCGCGCAGATTCATCGTTAGTAGTTCGCGCAGAGCGTCGTCGGAGGAGATTTTTGCTGGCCAGCCGTAGGCTGCTGCGACTGAGGCGTCGAGGGCTGCATGCGCATCCGTGAGCCACTGCGGACGTGCGTTGTAGAGGTTGGTGAGGGTACGGCTCTTGAGTTGTGCCGACGCGGCTTGGTCCAGCGAGACGAGACGCTGGGGGTAACCGGGAACCGGCTCTTCGGTTCGCTCGACCCACTCAGGCGGGTTGAGCCAGCGGTCGCGTAACTCCACGAGCCGCCTTGCCGCTTCGCCGATGACCACGGCCCGAGGGTCGGAAGCACGCTTGGCGGCCGGTACGTCCGGCGACAGTCCTTCGGGGAACGGGAAGCAGTCGAAGGTGGTGGTTGGCGTATAACGCGGACGGTCTTCCAGACTGGTGCCGAGTCTGAGCGACCACATCTCGTGAAACCGGCTATGCAAGATACCGAAAGTTGCATCGTCCTCCCGAGCAATCACGATCAGTGCACTATCGGGACAGATGCGCGAGTCAAGCCATAAGAACAGGCGATGCTTGGCCACACGCGGCGTCGCGATATAGCGCCGCATCCCGCGAAGAGCTTCCCACATGCCGGTGCGCGGCTCAACGTGCCGCCACCAATAAACGCGGTAAGACTCCCGACGGGTTCGTTGCCGCATCGGGTGAACATGTTGCCGCACGTGCTGGTATGGCTCTTCGTATATTGCGGCTTCGCGCTCCGATAGCTGCCAGCCAAAGTCGATGATCCACATTCCCCTGGGGCGGCGCGTCAGGTCCATTCCGTTCGTCCAAGGTTTGAGAACGTCCGCGTTGGGTCGTCCGTTCGGGTTCGCGGGGAGCTGTAGCCATCGCCGCGCCAAGTCGCCAGGTATGTCGAAGGGTCCGCCTTTAGTGTCGCCCATGAAGGCGACGCCGATGTTGTTCGGGAGACGCTGCACCTCCGTCAGATCGATCCCCGTGCTTCCGCGCTGGGCGGTTAGGTCGGCATGGATCCGGTCTACCGGTCGGCCGTCGAGTCGTGATTCCAGCACCGGTTCGCCATCTTGTCTCCCGAAGCAGATCAGTGAGACGCGCACGGCAGCACCCTCGATGATCCACGGCTCGTCGGACCAGGCATCGTAGATTCGGCGTCCAGCGATGGCGACACGGAGCGCTCGCCGGTTGGCGCCGCCCCGAATCGAGTTCGTCGCCACGAGCCCCGCCCGCTGCGCCTTCCCAGCGCGGATATGCTCGCCAGCCTTCACGAACCAGTAGGTGACCAGATCCGCTTCCGCCGGCACACGGCCGTCGTACGCCGCAAACATCCGGGCGACGTAGACCTCGCCAAGATTCTCGTTCAGGAGCTTGCCGCCGAGAAACGGCGGGTTTCCGATCACGACGTCGGCTTCCGGCCACGCGGGTTCACCACCTTCTGGCCTCAGGATCGCGTCGCGACACTCGATGTTGTCCAGCGGCTCCAGGACCGGATCGCGCGATCCGGGGAACCCGTTGCGACGCATCCACTGGATCTCGCCGATCCACACCGACACGCGGGCGAGCTCGGCCGCGTAGGCGTTGATCTCGATTCCCTTGACGTTCGCCGGACTCACCATCGGGAAGGTCCGCTGCAGGCCCATCGTCTCGGCCTCCAGCAGCACGCGGTGCTCCAGGTCCTTGAGCGCATGGAGCGCGAGGTAGAGGAAGTTGCCGGAGCCGCAGGCGGGATCGAGCACGGTGAAGCGGCGCAACCGCTCGAGGAACTCGGCCAGCAGCCGCTCGGCTCGCCCGCGGTGCCGCGTCTGTGCTGCTCTCGACCTCGCCGCCTCCGAGCGCTCCAGCGAGGCGGCGATCTCGGCCTTCGCTGTTTGCCACTCGGCAAGCAGAGGCCTGACCACCACCGGCTCGACGATCAGCATGATCTTGTCGCGGTCGGTGTAGTGGGCGCCGAGCTGCGCGCGCTTTTCCGGGTCCAGTCCGCGCTCGAACAGCATTCCCAGGATCGAGGGGTCGATCTCCGACCAGTCGAGCGCCGCTGCCTTGAGTGCGATCTCGATCTCCGGCTTCTTCAGTGGCAGGGCGGTGTCATCGTCGAATAACCCTCCGTCAAACCACGCGACCGCCTCGAAGCCTACCAATCCGCCGGTCGCCATCGCGCCGAACAAGCTGCTGGCCATGCCGGCGAACTGGTCAGGGCGGCTTAGCGCCTGCTCCAGCATGCGCGTGAAGATGTGGCGGGGGAGAAGCCCGACATCTTCGGCGAACATACAGAACACCATCCGGTTGACGAAGTGCGCCACCTCCTCCGGTTCGTGGCCGCGTTCGCGCAACCGCTGCGCCAGTGCCGCGAAGGTCGCCGCCGCGCGCTCGGTGAGGGTCTGCCGGCTCTCACCGGGCCGCAGGCGCTCGGGATCGGACATCGCCCACTGGAGCTTGTCGCGAACCGACGCTTCCGCGAGGTCGTCCAGCACGAACTCGTGCGTCGTGCTGACGCTGTTGGTCCAGTTGGTACGGATTCGGAAGCGCGTCATATCAGAGACGACCAGCAGCGGCGGGTTCTCCAGCGCGAGCGCGTACTGCCGGAGCTGGTCGAAGGCGGAGTCGAGGTCCGCGCGCTTGCCCTTGTACTCCCAGGCGAAGCAGTGCCGCTTCCACACGTCGGCCCAGCCGTCGCCTCCGCTGTCCTTCCGCGCGCCGCGCTCGAAGCAGTAGTGCTCACCGGTCGGATCGGCCTCGGCCGGCGTCGGCTCTCCGAGCAACCGGCACAGGTCGATGAAGTGCTCCTGGGCGGCCGAGCGCTCCTTCAACTCCGAAGAGCGCCACTTGGCGATGAACTCGCCCGCGGTCATGGCTTCACCAACGCGATGTGCCGAGACCGGAGGGATGTGGCTTTCTACAAGCCGACGCGACGCGTGAAGGTGCTCTCAACTTCATGACGCTCCGGGACCACGATGCGGATTCCGTCCCTGGATCGCAAGCGGAAGTCACGGCACTCGGGCAGACTGCACAGGCTTGAGAGCCGTGCCTTGCGAGAACGACCGTCGATGACGCTCAATGGGCACGTCAAGGGATGCGGATCGGCGTGAACGAGAACAGATTGGCCACTTTGACCGCCCTCGGCGAAGGCTTCACCACCGAGTTCAAGCGCTCCCTCCCTGCCAACCTCGGCGCCGAGGTCTGTGCATTCGCGAACGCCACGGGAGGAGCGATCCTGATCGGTGTGACCGACGATGGTGATGCTGTCGGGGTGAAGCACCACAACAGACTCAAATCGCAGGTGCAGACTACCGCGCGGTCCGCTGATCCGCCGATCGCGGTCGAAGTGAAGTCGGTCGGCGATGTACTGGTCGTCACGGTGCCGGAGCAGCATGGCAAGCCCTACTCCTTCGGTGGCAGGTTCTTCGTTCGTGAAGGCGCAAACTGCCAGCAGATGTCCCGCGACGAGATCCGCGAGTCCTTCTACAAGGAGGGACTCATCCGTTTCGACGAGACGCCATGTCCGCGTTACGACCTACAGCGCGACCTGACGCCGGAAGCATGGTCGCGCTTTGCCAAGCGCGCTCGCATCCCCGACGATTTGGAGCCGGTGATCGCGCTGGAGAACCTGCATCTCGTCAGGGACGGCCAGATGACGCACGCCGGCGCGTGGCTGCTGGCAGAGGACATTACCAAGTACAGCCTTCAGGCCGCGGTGACCTGCGCTCTGCTGCGGGGCGTGACCAAGACCCATATCCTCGACCTCAAGAACTTTACGGGTGACCTCCACTCCATCTACGAGGAGTGCGTCGCCTACGCCCAGGCCAAGCTCAACACGGCGCTGATCCCGCACATCCATGGCCGGGATGAACGGCTGGAGCTTCCCGAGGACGCGATTCGCGAGGCGCTGGTGAATGCCATTGCCCACCGGGACTATCGGTCCACCGCGAACGTGCAGATGTACATCTTCCACGACCGCTTGGAAATCGTGACGCCGGGCGGGTTGCCTGCGGGGATGCGCGAGGAGGACTTGGGGATCAAGAGCGTGCCGCGCAATCGCCTGCTGTTCGGGATGTTCCACCGCATGGGCATGGTCGAGCAGATCGGCAGCGGGATTCGACGCATTCGACAGGAGTGCCGCGACTACGGTGTCGCAGAGCCGCTGATCGAGGTCTCCGAGCCCTGGGTCACGACAACCTTCAGGCGTCCGGTGACCTCGGACGGTGCGCGGTCTGCGTCAGGGACGACGGGGCAAGGAGACGGACTGACGGAGACCGAAGCCGGCACCAAGTCGGCACCAAGTCGGCACCAAGTCTCGATCTTGCGTAACTGCCTTTCTGACAAGTCGATATTGGAACTGATGTCGCACGCGGGGAGGCAGGACCGCACCAAGTTCCGGAATCAGGTCCTGATGCCCTTGCTCAAGGCCGGCTGGCTGGAGATGACTGTCCCCGACAAGCCTACCAGCAGCCGACAGAAGTACCGGACGACGGAGACAGGCCGGCAAGCCCTCGGCGACGTCCTATGAAGACGATCAGTATGCGCGAGCTGCAGAAGCGGATCCGCTCCGTAATGGAGACGATTGCGGTCGAGACAAGCCGGTCCTTCTGGAAGGAGATCGCGCAGCGTCGCAAGCAGGAAACCATCTCCCTCGCCGAAATCCGCAAGCGACTCGGGGCATAGCCCATCGAGCCGCCCAGAGAACGCAAGAGGACGACGCCGTGAGATTACCTGAGATGACCCGCTTCGACGTGGAAGCGCTCGCGAATCCGGACGCGTTCCACTGGCCGGGCTACTTCTGGCTCTGGAACGACGTTCTGGAGCGGGAAACGCTGTTCCGGCAACTTCGAGACCTGGACTCGGTGGGGGCGAAGAACGTCTGGATCCTTCCGGTCCCGGCGGACTTCAGGCCGAACTCCATGAAGACCAACCTGCAGCCCGAGTACCTGTCGGAGGAGTACCTCGCCATCCTCGATGACCTGGTCGAGGAGATGAAGCGCCGGGGCATGAAGCTCTGGCTGTACGACGAGGGCGGCTGGCCCTCGGGCGGCAACTGCGGCCGCATCGTCAGAGAACGTCCCGACCGGGCTCGGCAGACGCTGACCAAGCGTGACGTCGCACCGGGCGAGCTCGAACGGGTGCCCGGCGACTGCATCGCGGCGTTCCAGGCCGGCGGGAACGGCGGCGGCAGGCGACTCGGCCCCGGGGAGGAACTCGACCCCTCGCACGGAGCGGAGCTGTACTCCGCGCAGCTCGGGCACGAGACGGCCCTCGTCCCCTCCTATCCAGACCTCCTGAACCCCGAGGTCACCCGGACGTTCATCGCCGGGAGCCACGAGGCGTACCGGCGGGTGCTGGGCCGGCACTTCGGGGACACGGTCCCGCTGGTCCTCTCCGACGAGCCGCGCGTGGACAATCCTCCCTGGACCGGCGATCTGGCGGCCGCCTTCCAGGCCGAGAAGGGCTACGACATCCGCGACGTGCTGCCGGCCATCTTCCGGGAAGACGAGGCGACCGCCCAGGTCCGCATCGACTACTTCGACTGGTGGTCGCGGCGGTTCGCCGAGGCGTTCTTCGGGCAGATCCGGCAGTGGTCGGCCCGCAACGGTCTGTGGTCGATCGGGCACCTGGGCGGCGAGGACCTCACCATCGGCTCGCGCAAGTACGGATTCGGCCACGTGATGCGCGTCCTCCGCAAGTACGACATCCCCGGCGTGGACACCATCTGGAAGCAGCTTCATCCCGGCAGGAAGGCGGTCCTGCCCGTGCACTGGGATACCAGCGAAGGCTCGCTGCCGGTCGCGGACAACCACCACTTCCCCAAGTACGCCTCCTCGGTCGCGCATCAGCGGGGCACGCCGTGGTCGTGGACGGAGTCGTTCTCGGCATACGGCAGCGCGCTGACCCTGGAGGAGATGAAGTGGATCACGGACTTCCAGTTCGTGCGCGGCATCAACCTCCTCATCTCCGGCCAGACGCTCCTGTCGACCAGGGGCCACTACATGGGATTCATCCGCCCGATGTTCGTGCGCGAGAATCCGCTGTTCCGCCACCTCGACCTCTTCCAGGCCTACACGGCACGGCTGAGCTACCTGCTGAGCCTGGGCAGGCCAGCGATCAGGGCCGCCCTCTACTTCCCGGTGCGGGACATCTGGGCCGGCGGCGGGGAGCTCGACCGCGTAGCCGCGTCGAACGACACGCTGGCGCGCACGCTGCTTGCGCACCAGTGCGACTTCGACATGATCGACGACGACCTGTTGGAGGACGCGGCGACGACCGTTCACGACGGCTGCCTGCACGCCGGGCCGATGCGGTACGACACGGTGTACGTGTCGCGGACCAGGCACATGAGCGACGGCTCGCGGGAGAAGCTCTCCCGCTTCATCGGTGACGGCGGCAGGGTGTACTGGGTGGACAACCGCGACGCCTCCGAGGCGCCGGCCGGCAGCACCCCGATCGAGCTGGACGAGCTCGAACGGCGCCACGTGGAGCCCGTGGTCGACGTGCGCCCCGCGAATGCCGGCGTGCGCGTGTGCAGGCGTGATCTGGAAAACGGCACCCTCTACTTCCTGACCAACGAGGGCTCCGGCGTCGCCAAGGAAGACGCGGTGGCGACGGACGCCACGATCGTCTTCAAGGACAAACGTCCGGTGGTCCGGATCGACCCGGAGACCGGTACATGCAGCAGACCGGAGGACGCGACGTACACGGATGGGACGTGCTCGGTACCGCTGCGCATGCGGTTTGCCGAGTCGTACGTGTTCCTCTTCACGGACGACGACATGCCGGCAGCACCGGCGTCAGCGCGGGGTCACGAGGGGCGGATAGCCATCGACGAAGGATGGACCTGCCGGCGAACGCGCGCGTTTCGGATCGGAGACGAGGAGTTCGAGCTTGCTGACGTCCACGAAGACGCTTCCCCCATCGCGCTCGGCGACTGGGGCGATGCCCTCGGCCACGATTTCGCCGGCGACGCCGAATACCGCGTGGACTTCCAACTCAGCGGGCCGGAAGCGGCGCGCGCGTCCGCGCTCGACCTGGGCCAGGTGTGGGGCGTCGCCGAAGTCGTGCTGAACGGCGTCCCCCTGGGTCGGCGCGCATGGGAGCCGTTCCGGCTTGACCTGAACGGCTCGGCGACGGCCGGCGCCAACACGCTGCGGGTGACCGTGACCAACACGATGGCCAACCAGTTCCTGCACACCAGGAAGCTCGACCGCTGGCCGGACAACGTCCTCGGCATCTACCACAAGCAGTGCCTAGCCCTGGAAAAGGGCTGTACCAAGAGCGGGCTCTACGGACCCGTGAGCATCGGCCTGAGCGGCTGAACGGCTCACCCAGAGAGGTACCCGTGGAGCCGCTGCTCGTCATCAACGGCCCCATCGCCGCAGGCAAGAGCACCGTCGCACAGCCTCTTGGCCGGCGCCTCCGGCAGGCCGGACACCCGCCGGCGGTCGTCGACCTGGACGACGTGTACCTGATGATGGCCGCCAAGCCCATCGGCGACCTCAGGCGGGCGCGCCGGGACGCCAACGCGCTCACGGCCTGTTTTCTGTCTCCAGGAATCCTAGCCCAAGTTTAACGGGCTACGATTTATCTTGCTACAGGTGAATAAGTTATCCGATCTTAAATTCGCGAGTGGCACTACATTCCCTCCAAACTGGTCAACCGCATTTACGCGACCACCAGCTTCTTGACCCCGCCAGGTGAAGGATCAACGCCCAGGGCGTCATAGATGGCCCGCTGGTCCGGCTCAGCCTGCGTCGCCTTGCGCACGTGCAGCGTGCTCCGGTCGGCGCGCCGGAAGGTGCAGGTCACCCGTTGCTGGGCGCCGAGAATGCTGCGCAGCGTCTGCCATGAGGAGTGTTCGCCCTGCGCGCCCAGAAGCCGACGGATCACCTGCACCAACTGATAGGCCAGCACCGTGATGAACAGATGCCCGTTGGAGCGATCCTGCTTCTGGTGATAGATCGGCCGTAAGCCCAACTCCGACTTCAGAGAGCGAAACACCGCCTCCAGGTCGGTGAGCATGATGTAGGTGCGCCACATCGTCTCCGGCTCCCAGTCGGTCTGGTTGCTGCGCAGACAGTACACCCCCGGATGGGTCAGCTTGGAGCCGGCCACCGGGCGTTGTTCCCACGTGATCGCGGTGGCATTCTTGCCCTCCTTGTCGGCCACTACGTCGATCTGATAGTGCTGGCCCGCGCCGCTGCTCTTTGCTTTCAGGCGGCCGATCCGTTTCCAGATCGCCTCGATCTTCTTGTGGGTGCGCGGGCGTGACAGCCCCTCGTGCACCTCGGCCAGCCGCTTCTCGAAGCGCTCGGTGGCTTTCTTCAGCATCGCCTGCTCCTTGCCCTCACGCGCCGGCGAGTAGCAATACAGACGCACCTCCGAGCCATCCTCGCCCAGCACCTGCTGCACCTGGATGTGCTGCCGGTTCGCCGTCTGCAAGCTCACCGCCTGAGTCTCATCGAACCGCCGCGTGCGCTCGCGGCTCACCACCAGATAGCGGTAGCCATGCTCGCGCAGCCACTTCAGATTCTTCTCCGTCGCCGCCCCGCAGTCCATCACGATCAGCGCTCCCGCCGGCACCTCCAGGCGCCTCAGTGCCCCTTGCAGCACTTCTCCTTCAACGATATTGCCGGCCAGCACTTCCGAGCGGCGCACGAACCCGCTGCCGTCCACCACCAGCCCCAGGGTCAACAGCGGACAATCGTTGCGCTTCTCCTTCGAATGGCCGTGCTGCGCCAGCGGCTGAGCCGCTGCCACCCCCTCGAAGTAGGTGTTGCTGAGGTCGTATAACGTGACGGTCACCTCCAGCCCAAACAGGTCGGTGACCTGGTCGAACAGGTGGTTCTCGATCGGTTTGCGGGCAGCGTCGAGCAAATCGCTGGCCCGGTACAACTGCATCATGCTCATGCTCTCGAAGTCGACCTCCAGCAACTCGCCCAAGGCGCTGCGCGCCGTCAGCCAGCGGTAGGTGGCGCGCTCGGAGCCGGGGGCCGCCATGCGCCCGATGATGGAGCCCACCGCCGCCGCCCGTTGCGAACCGCTGAACCCCAATCGCTCCAGCAGCGGGATGAACTGCACCTGCTGCATGGCCCACAGGGCCAGATGTTCGACACCCACCGAGCGTGGCCGCAGCAGCTGCAGCGAGGCGACGTCGACGTTGTGGAAGTCTCGTTCGCCGCCCTCGCCGTCGGGCTGCTGCCGGCGATCTTGCGACAGCTCACCGTGGCGGGCCAGCACCTGCGCGGTGATCCGCTGTGCTTCCCGTTCGACGGCGGGACGAATATCGGTGCTCAGTAGCGCATCCTGGCAGCTCAGCAACTGTTCGATCCGGCTGCACAGCAGGGGCCACTCGGCGTTCGGGACCTCGAAATGGCGGCCGAGATTGAGCAGGGTGCGCTGCCGGACGCGGGCGCCGTGGCGCTCGGAGCGCACGAGGCGATGGGTGAAGTAGCGTTCGCCGTTGGCGGTGGCGCGGGTCTGAGTGCGGCGCACGAACATGGTCGAGTTGAAGGTACGGGCGCGGCAATGAGGGGTCAATGGCGAAAATGACCATTATGGCACTACATTGGCCCACTCAGCTCGTTTTCAGGCAGAGCACCCCATAGATTCGCGGAAATCACTCAAAGTCAGCGAAATCGCCTGCGCTCGTGTTAAACTTGGGCTAGTGGACTGTAACGAACCTTTATGCACCAATGTGGCGTGATGGATCGACGTAATGCCACTTCACCACGCGTGGATTCTTGTTGTATTCACGGATGTAGCGCATCAACTTGCTCTTCAGATCGGCGACCGAACTGAACACTCCGCGCGTGATCACGTCCCGCGAGATCTTTGCGAACCACAGCTCTACCTGGTTCAGCCACGATGAGTAGGTCTGCGTGAAGTGCAACTGGACCGTCGGATGCTCGCTGAGAAACTCCTGCACTCGTTTCGTCTTGTGCGCCGACAGGTTGTCGGCGATCACGTGGATCTCCTGGCCGCTCGGCTGATGCGCCACGATGTCGCGCAGAAACGCCACGAACTGCTCCGAGGTGTGGCGCGCCGCGGTCTTGCCGATCACCTCGCCGGTCTTCGTATTGAAGGCCGCGAACAGCGCCAGCGTGCCGTGCCGGTAGTACTCGAACCCGTGCCGTTCGGCCCGCCTCGGCGACAGCGGCAGCACCGGATCGTTGCGATCGAGCGCCTGAATCCTGAATCGCCGTCTTCTCGTCCACGCAGAACACCGCCGCGTGCGCCGGCGGGTTCAGGTACAGCCCGATGATGTCGGCCGCCTTCCGCTCAAAGTCCGGATCGTTGGAGCTCATGTAGCGCTCCAACCGGTGTGGCTGCAGCCGGTGCTTGCTCCACACCCGCGCCACCATCATGTGCGACACTCCCAGCTTGGCCGCCAGGCGGCGGGTGCTCCAGTGCGTAGAGCCATCGGTCGGCGGCTTGCGGGTGGCGTTGAGGATCTTTGCCTCCACGCTCGGCGTGCAGCGAAACGGCCTCTGACCGCGATGCCGGCTGTACAGTCCGGCCAATCGTTCGGCGCGAAAGCGGCGTGCCCACATCGCCACGAAGCCGCGGCTACACTCTGCTCGTTCGCACACCACGTCCCACGTGAGTCCTTCAGCGAGCAGCAGAATGACGCGGGCGCGGCGCGCATCTTCGGCTCGACCGGTGCGACTTCTGACACGGTCAGTGAGCTCGCGAAGCTCGGTCTCCGTGAAGACTATCCCTTCTCCCACACCTCCGATTATAGTACGATATCATATGGTACGGTCCACTAGTTGCTGTCCCAGAGGGGCGCGTTGTGCGACGAACCCGAACGCGCGCCGTTCCTGATCACGCTTACGTGCACCCGTTGTTCGTGCCCCTCCTTTCCCTTGACGTGCCGTATCGGCGTGTTCAGCAGAATTCCCGCCCAACCGTCCTCGAACGGTCTAAGATTCATTGAGAACCAACGAACGCGAAGGCGCACCCGAATATCCCTAACTAGTTCCTGTCCGCAAACGCGCAAGTTGTTGAGTGGGAGTGAATTGAGTTCGAAAAGGGCTGGACAAAGAAACGGTGTTTCGGCTATCGTCGCTGCTGCTAACCGCAACCGACAACCGAAACACGGGAGGTCACGATGCGAGTCAACCGCACCGCTCAGCCCAGCGTATTCCACCCCGACGAGATTGCCCATCCGCGCGGCAGCCAACTGGAGCGCGCTTGCGAGTGGCTTGACGAACATCCCGAACTGCTCGATATGGTCGGGGCGTGCGTGGCCGGTTCTCCGTCCTGCGGTCGCCGCGGGCTGAGCTGCGAGACCATCCTGCGCTGTGCGGTCCTCATCCATCTGATGGGCTACTCGTATCGGGATCTGGAGTTCAAGCTGATCGATTCAGCGTCCACGAAGCGCTTCGCGCGGATCGATCCGTTCAACCCGCCGAAGAACTCGGCGTTGCAGAGCGCCATCAGCGCGATCGACGCGGCCACGTGGCAAGCGATCAACGGCGTGCTGGTGCAGGACGCCAAGCAGCGGGGGATCGAGTCGGGAACGCAGGTGCGCATCGACTCGACTGCCACCGACGCGGACATCCTGGAGCCGTCGGACAGCCGCCTGTTGTTCGACGGGGTGCGGGTGCTGACCGGGTTGCTGCGGCAGGCGCGCGAGCGGTTGACGGAGGTGTCGTTTCGCGACCACTGCCGTGCGGCCAAGCGGCGGCACCGGGAGATCGGCTCGCAGCGCGACGCCAAGCGGCGAGCAGCCACCTACCGGCGGCTGCTGCGCCTGGTGGGGCGAACGATCGGCTACGCGCAGGATGCGCTGCTTGCGGTCACGTGCGGCGTATCTGAGCCGTGGGCCAAGAGTTGGTGTACTGAGACACGCTCGTGTCTGGATCTGATCGAGCGCGTGGTGCAGCAGACCGAACGGCGGGTGTTCGACGGCGAAACGGTGCCTGCGCGCCAGAAGGTGGTGAGTCTGTTCGAGCCGCACGCCGACATCATCGTCAAGGGCGGGCGCCGCACGCACTACGGGCACAAGATCAACCTGAGTACCGGGCGCAGTGCGCTGGTGCTCGATGTGGTGGTCGAAGACGGCAACCCTGCCGATAGCGAACGCTGTCTGCCGATGCTGCACCGGCATGTGGAGACTTACGGGGAGCCGCCGCAGCGGGTGGCGTTCGATGGCGGCTATGCGTCGCGGGAGAATCTGGCAGAGGCGAAGAAGCTGGGTGTGGAGCATGTGATGTTCCACAAGAAGCGGGGGATGGAGCAGAACGAGATGACGCCGTCGGCGTGGATCTACGGGGAACTGAGGCGCTTTCGGGCGGGGGTGGAAGCGGGCATCTCGTATCTGAAGCGCTGCTTTGGGTTGGATCGCTGCCGGTGGTCTGGCCGCGAAGGCTTTCACGCGTACGTGCACTCGGCAGTTTTCGCACACAACCTGATAAGGCTGGTTCGCTTGCTGCCGAGCTGACGAACGCCAGCGTCGGATCGGCACTTTCAGCTCACTGCGTCGCGGATGCATCTCCAGGAAAGGTGCGCACTCATCGACGCCAAGAGTTCACATAGTGCGTCGCATTAGCCACCAATAGCGTGCTGAAACCGGTCACTTCCAAGCTGTCTCCGACCGACTCTTGACCGGTCACCGACGCTGTAGATGCCCCACAAGCCCTTCTGCTGCCCCATCGCTCGCAATAGGGGATTCCCGGACAGGAACTAACTAACAAGGTTCCTCGGCCAGACTTGGAAATTCCTCGAACAACGGACGGCTATCGCCTGCCTCCGTTTCCGCCATGAACGCCGCCGCTTGAATCACCACGGATGACGGAAATTCCTGTGCTCGGCCCACAATCAGACTAGCCACTGAGGATGCCAAGGGAACTCCGTGACCGCGCTTCGTCCGCCCGCGACCGGCCACGGCGCCACCCACATTACTCAACACATGATATACCAACGGGCTCCGCGGAGCAACCGATAGGATCTTGCAAATCACCTTCGGATCGGCAACACGTTCTATTGCCGCCTGCATTAGCACCGTACCTGCACCGCGCAACACGTCCTCATCCTCCGTTTCATGGCAAATCTTCAGAATCTTCCGCGTATCCTGAACCCGCAACCTTTTATCTCCTACAAACCCTACCAGGCTCCGAGCGCCCATGAAACGCAGAAGATCTACTAAGTACTCGCGACAACTCTCAACCGTTGTCTTGACTAGAACACCTGGCACCGGAATATCCCGCATCCACCAACATACCTTCTCTTCATCGCCCGCAATTTCTCCTCGCACCGTCTCCGACACGATGTCGGTTAGCGCCACTGGAGCCCTCCCGCGCTTCAACCGTACCGCGAGTGGCATGTTAAATTGCCATCTAACAGGGAAGTTACGAAAGGACCACGGGCTATCGCTAGGACCATAGAATTCCCCAACCAGCTCAAGAAGTTCATCAATACGCTTCACCCCACCAGGTAGCGGCCACATCCCTCCCCTTCGCTCGACCATGTCCACCGCGCACCGGCACGCCACCCATCCTGATATCCCCGCATCCCTCAGATGTTCCACAATAGCGCCGATGTACGCCTCTGTCTTCCTCCGTACTCGTCCCCCCTCACCCGCAGCCAATGCCGCCAACAGCTCGCCTGATGCCTCAACCAAGTCTTCAATGCAACACTCTACCCCCTCCCCCAGATCTCTATAGTCAAGAACCTTCTTGCCAAGAACTGCCTGCTCACGCAACTCCATATACTCATCCCGTTGCGATTCATCCGCTGACCGCCGATCGATTGCCGATTGCCGAAGCCTACATAACAGATGAACGTTCCTTAGCAACACCCAGATTGCGAACGGCTCAGGTGAAGGGATCTCTATTACAGGCACGTCCCTACCTTGTGGACCCCGATAGTCCGTGGCGAATTCGACCACCAAACCAGATTGCATGCCTGCCGGACATTCCGTGTCCACAACATAGCCGTATTGCAACACGCACCGCCAAAGCTGTCGCGCCCAGGTTCCCACCGGAACGCCCGCCCAATAATCCTTTGCCTCAACCACCGACCGCAAAACCGCGCTCGATTTCGGATTGTATGGGACGCCCATACGAACAAGCGATCGAACGTTTGGATCCCTACCACCGTAATCCAAAATGAGACGAGTGTACTCCCTCTCCGGGAGAACCACGGAGGCAACTCGATGCACTACCATAGTCGCAGACTCGTCTAACGACTCAGAAGACCTCTCGACTAACCCCACAACTCGCTTGTTTAGATCATCACTAGGGTACTCTTTACCCAAGAGACCAATAGTGTCCACTAGCCCCTCTGGGGTGACTTGCACCCGGTACTTTTCCATGTCCAGCAGATCCATTACGAGATTGATCGCGTCCTCCCGAACATGACCAGGTTGGCGAAGCACCCCTTCCCGAAGAAGTTGAAGTACTATCCCACGACCATTCTGTTGCCATCCCCTCTCTGAATCCCTATCCGCCTGACGCGCCCGAGCTACGAGGTCAGATTTTTCATTGGGTCGACGGAGCCCTGCCAAGAACAAAGCGACCTCCCTCCAATAGTTCCGGTGGATTAGTTTCTCAAAAATCTCATGTGCCTTCCCGTCGGATAGATGCTCGCTTATGTACGACGCGGCGAAATATTCTTGAATCGGCTGCACCTCGAAGCCGTAGGTCGTTTCCTGCCCCTCGCCCGACCTTGCAACGATTAGCCCAAACCTCTCTTCCCCTAGCGCGAAAAAATCATCAGCCACAGCAGGCGCGTGTCCGCCTTTCGCCAGCCAACGACGAGCAAGATCCACTATGTCATCACGATTAAGCGATCGCCCTCGTTGATCGATCTCTGTCATTCCGTGTAGCTGAAATCCTAGAAACGCATGCAACTCCTCGACCAATTCCCTATTGTCCGCCAAATCCGGGCTCTTCTCTACGTCACGATTGATAACGATTCGAAAGTACTCACGGTATAGATCAGCTCTGCGGTCGGGAAACGCCTCTCCCTCCAAGTAGATGAATTGAAGCAATACGGAGAGTTGCATCGGGTTTCGGGCGAGCGCTTCCACATGAGGATCACCTCGCCGAGCCTCGAAAGATCGTCGAATTCGAACCTGATCATCCGGGGTCCTAATTTGGGCACCTATCCAGCGATCGAGATAGTCGTCGATTCCGCTCGCCTTCATTGGCATCAGCAACACACGCGAGAAGCCCTCAAGCTTGTCCCGTCGCCCCGCTATCGCCGGTGGTCGCGTCGTGAGCACGACGCGGAGGTCTACGTTTAGTCCGTCTTCGAATCTCCTGATCGTGGCCATTATTGCGTCGACCACTCTATCGCGGAGGGAATCGCTCCCGATCTCGTCCAGGCCGTCAAGAAGCAATAATACCGAGCTATGTTTCACGAACTCGTGGACATCTTCTACAGTAACGGAACTGCCCCCGGAGTCTCGTTCGATCGTCTCCGCGATATAACCTTCTAACGACCCGGTCTCTGATCCGGATAGCCATACCGAGAACGGCCTTAGTTCTATTCGGAAAGGAAATCGCAAGTTGGAAACCTGGCTCCAATTCTGGTTCCGCGACGCGTCGCCATCCCGTCCAACGACCTTCCCACGGTAGATCTGGGCGGCCATTTGCGTGATCGTCGATTTCCCCTGCCCGGGGCCTCCCTCGAGAAGAATCCTTCTAATCGACAGTTCGTCATCGATGAGAAGTTCTAACGCGGATGGAGACGATCGATGGTTCTGCAGTCGCTCGATCGGGCTCACTTCGAACCGGCGACCGAACCGCTCAGACAACTCATCTAGTGTGGTCATGGAAAGAGAGTCGTCGGCGTCTATATTGATTTCTGCATCAAGGTCCACGAACAAATCGAACAAGCTCTCCTCTAACTCAATCTGACGAAACTTGATGATTCTGTCTCGATCGTATTGGTCTATAGCAGCTAACCTGAAAGCCTGAGCGACGCCCGTGGAACTCTCGCTCAACGCTTGAGCTAGCATGGGAGGAGCGGAGCTTGGGAATATTTCTGGGAACGCGAGCCAAATCTTGGGCGAGCCGTCAAGATGAGCGACAATGCGCTCACCCCACCATACATCAGCGTGGAGAGTCTGTCGCCGTCCAAGCAATCGCTTACGGATCTTGTCAACCTTGGCAATAGAGTCCTTGCTAGCGAACACGTTCGTGACCAGGAAGAAGTAGGTCACATCTTCGCGATCACGTCTCGCCAGTACGTTTTCCGAAAGTTCCTTCTCAAACTCGCTCACGACAAGAGTTCGTAGTTCCGAGAGTCGCTGGTCTCCAGTGCTATGGTACTTTGTTTGAAAAAGGTAGCGGCCCGCCCGTGGCGTGGTATGATAAGGCTTGCTTGGCGATGGCTCGTCTCCTGAATGGGTGAACTCGATATATGGGTTGTCAGGTGCCGTCTCGCCATCGGATCCGCCGTCGGCCCCTTGTATAGGGGTGAGCCTCACGTCCTCACCAAACCTTTCGATGAGGAAGGTGTTGATCAAACGTTGGAATCTCTTTGGATCTGCAATTTGGTTTAGGTCGTACTGCATTCTTCAATTGACGAGTGGGGTTGTCGTCTCACGTTGGTTGCCAAGCATACGATAGACTCCTGGCGGAAGGCCAGGACGGTGCCATGAGATCGGGAACGGTGGCGAGAATTACTCACTGCTCTGGAGCGTCCGCGGTTCCCGAGTTTGCCGTAATGGAGTCGACAATGCTAGTTCGGACGGGAGTGTCAACGTAGGGGCCATAGCGCGATTCGTCTTCGATTGGCTCAGGGTCACTTCGGGGTCGCCTAGACTATTGTGGACTATATGATGCACCACGTGTCAACACCGAATCGCATGGGTCACGTTGATCTTGATACCTCTCAAAGTGTCTGACTTGAACGTCAAGCTGCAGCTTGGCGGGGTACTGACACATTGCCCAGCGAGCGACGTTTGCGGAATCTCTTGTCGAGTCAATACCTGCGGGTCCGAGAGGATTCCCTTGCGCCCTCGACCGCTCTACTCGAGGTAGTTGTCGCTGACGTAGCGCTGCTCGGGATGGCGGCGTTGCGGACCGATCAGGTCGCGCAGGCGCTTGTCGGCACCCTCCATGAGCTCGTCCGGCATGCTGTGGCGGATGTAGGCGTTGTAGCGGTGGAAGCCCCAACTCGCCCCGTACTGCGACTGCAGCAGGTAGCGCACCCGGTCTGAGTTGTTGGGCGCGCCGCGGTGCCAGCACTGCGGGTCGTGCAGGTAGATGTCGCCGGCCTTGCAGTAGATGGAATCCGGTCCCCGCCCTTCGAACTCCGGCGTTCCGTTGTCCGGCGCTCTGCGGCCCGAGTAATGGCTGCCCGGCACGTACTGCGTCGGCCCGTGCTCGATCCGCTCGATGTCGCTCAGCGCCATCTGCACGGTGAGCCAGTAGACGGGCATCAGGATGCGTGGATCGTGGCGCGGAACGTCGTCCGGCAGCGGAAAGAACAGTCCGTCGTCCACGTGCCAGTGCTCGATGGCCACGCCGCGGCCCGAGCGCAGCACGTTCGCGCCGCACTGCTGGAAGTTCTCGCCCAACAGGGTCTCCATCAGGCTGTAGATCGGCTCCCGCGCCAGCAGATCCAGGAAGATCGGATCCAGCTCGTTGGTGTGGCGCAGCATGTGGTCGCGCTCCACATAGCCGCGGGCCATCGCCGCCTCGTCGTCCATGTAGCTGTCGGTCGCTTCGCGGAGCGCCGTGACCTCGTCGGAGTCGAGCACGCCACCGATGACGCAGTACCCGTCGCGGCGGAAGTCGGCGATGATCTGTTGCGTCCGCTGGGCGTCGAACGCTACCCCCTCCTTGATCGCGGAACGGCTCATAGCGCCAGCACCTGGTTGTCCATCGCGTCGATCCTCCTGGTCTCCTCGTAGTGGTTGGCGGTCACGGTACCGTCGTCGATGACCGGCGTCGGCCGGCGGATCACCATCTCCGCGAACGACGGCCGGTTGAAGGCAGCGAACGCAAGCTCGAATGCCGACACCAGCAACCCCTGATCGCGGTCCCGCGCGAAGTCCGGGAGCAGGATCGGGCCGGTGTCGGTCTGGAACACGCCGTCGCGCGGGTTGACGTTCATGGTCTTGACCGGATGGTCGATGCACACCCGGTAGCCGGCATCGTCGTATTGCAGGCGCGCCACCAGCGGCCGCTGCGCGTAGGTCGCCTCGATGATGCGCCCGGTCGAATCCAGCACCTCGGCGTCGGCCTCCGCCACTTGGATCTCGAACTCGGCGAACACGTCCGCGGTCAGGCCGACCTGCCGCTCCGGCTGGCGCCCGAGCGTCGGCGGCTCCAGCATCACCTCGGTCTGGTTGGTGATCCAGCTCTTCAGGATGAGGATCTCCGACTCGCTCGCCACCGGACAGAAGTCGGCGTTGGGGTGAAGCCACAGGTCACGGTCGAGCCCGACGACCTCGCTCTTGCAGGACGCGCCGAGCACGTAGCGCTGCGTCGCGCCGCCGGCGCCGGTGAGCGTGCAGACGCTCTCGAGCTGGATGCGCGCCGCGTTGAACCGGTACGGCGCGGCGTGCGACCTGGTCCTCGACTGCTTGCGGTCGTCGTCGCTGGTGAAAGTCAGAAAGCTGCGCTGGAAATCGGGGACTCGCATCGACCGGATCCTATGCGGGGGTGAGGCCGCCGACAACCACTTCGGCTCTGCCGCTTGCGCGGCACAGCCGGCGGACCCATAGTCCGCCGATGCGCGGCCGCGACCTGACCAGCGGGGCGATCACCGCGCACACCTGGGCGCTCGCCTGGCCGGTGATGCTGTCGATCTTCTTCCAGACCCTGTACCAGGCGGTCGACGCGTTCTGGGTCAGCCAGCTTGCCGACGCGGCCCTGGCCGCCGTGAACATGTCGCAGATCGCGCTGTTCGCGTCGGTGTCGCTGACGATCGGCATCACCGTGGGCTCGGGCGTGCTGATGGCGATGAGCATCGGCGCCCGCAACATCGACGAGGCGGAGCGCATCCTGGGGCAGTCGTTCGTGCTCAACTTCATCGCCGCGGTGGTGCTCACGACCCTGGTCCTGGCGCTGCGCACGCCGATCCTGCGCGCGGTCGGCGCCACCGACGCGATCTTTCCGCTCGCCAGGGACTACCTGACCATCACCGGCTCGGCGATGGTGCTGATCTTCCTGTTCTTCGCGGCGGTGTTCGGCTTCAACTCGCAGGGCGACAACACCACCGTCACCATGCTGTTCGCCATCTCCACCGGGCTGAACATCGTGCTCGACCCGCTGTTGATCTTCGGCTGGCTGGGCTTCCCTCGGCTCGGCGTGCGCGGCGCCGCGATCGCCACCGTCATCTCGCAGGTCGTGCTGCTGGCGTCCGGGATCACGCTGCTGGCCACGCGCGACATGATGGTCCGCTTCAAGTTCCGCCGGCTGGTGATCCGCGGGCAATCGGTGGCGCGCGTGCTGGCGATCGGCTTCCCGGCGTCGCTCACCAGCATGATGGGCCCCCTGGCGATGGCGGTGCTGACCGCCGTGGTGTCGCGCACCTTCGGAGAGCAGGGGGCGGTCGCGGTATCGGTGGGCCTGCGCGCGGAGGTCTTCTCGTTTCTGCCGGCGATCGGCTTCGGCGTCGCCGGCCTGGCGCTGATCGGCCAGAACATGGGGGCCGGCAACCCCGAGCGCGCACGCCGGTCGTACCGGACGGCGCTGGTGTTCGCGCTGTCGTTCGGCACCGGGCTGGGCATCCTGGCAGTGGCCTTCGCCGGGCCGATCGCCCGCACGTTCACCGACGATCCGGTCGTAATCGGCTACGCGACCCGCTACCTGCGCACCGTGCCGCTGTCCTACGGGGTGATGGGCGCCGGCATGGTCGTGATCATGAGCTTCCAGGGGTTGCGCCGGTCGTGGCGCGGCGCGGCGATCTCGGCCCTGCGGCTGGCGTTCCTGTCGGGCGCCGCGATCCTGCTGGCCGGCCTGCTCGGCGCGCCGGTCGGCGTCGTCTGGCTGTCGGTCATCCTGGCGAACCTGGTCTATGCGGGGGTCGGCTACCTGGCCCTGGAGCGGCAGCTCGCCCGCCCAATGCAGCCCCACGCGCCCCCGCGGCCGCCCGAGCCCGACCCGGACCGGGATCCCGCCGCCGCCCGGCAGGTCGCGTAGGGTAAGCTGTCGGAGGGCTGAAGGAGAGACGATGAGCAACCGATACGCCGTGCGCGCCGAGCGCTGCGACCACCGCGCCTCGGCGGAGGAGATCTACCGGACGCTGGAGCGCATCACGGAGCCGCTGACCCGCTCGTGGGAGCGGCTGGAGCGCGCGCGCCGCATCGTCATCAAGTTCAACATGATGCACCCGAACACCGCCCGCCACCACGGCCGGCGCCAGGAGCTGGTGGACGAGGAGGTGATGCGTGCCGTGCTGCGCCTGCTGCGCGCCCGCACGAACGCTACCCTGATCGCCGCCGATACCTGCGTGCACACGGCAGACAAGACCGTGCCCTCCAACTTCGAGTCGGCCGAGGTGCTGCGCGAGTTCGGGGTCGAGCTCGTCGACGCCTCGCAGCCGCCGCTGCGCCTGTACGACGTGCCCGGCGGCGGCAACATGTTCGACCGCTACCTGCTGACCTCCTGCATCGGCGAATCGGACGAGTTCGTCTCGGTCGCCAAGATGAAGAACCACCTGTTCATGGGCATCACCCTGTGCATGAAGAACCTGTTCGGGCTGCCGCCTCCGAACCGGCCGGAGGGGCGGGTCCGCCACTACTTCCACCACGCCATCCGGCTCTCCTACGTGCTGCCGGACCTGGCCATGATCACCGACCCGTGCCTGAACATCGTCGACGGGCTGGTCGGCCAGCAGGGCAGCGAGTGGCGCGGCCGCCCGGTGGTGCCCGACGCGCTGATCGCCGGCGACCAGACCACGGCCACGGACGCGTGCGCGGCGCACCTGATGGGCCACGACCCGGCGGGCGACTGGCCGGCGCCGCCGTTTCGCCGCGACCGCAACCACCTGCTGGTGGCGGCCGAGCGCGGCTACGGCACCGTCGACCTGGACCGCATCGACTTCCAGACCGACCTGCAGCCGCCGCTCGCGCAGTTCGATTCCGACGAGCAGGATCCGCCGCCGATCGTGGCCAGCATCCGCCGCACCGCCTGCGAGCAGGCGCTGTTCTACCGCGACGAGC
The DNA here is from genome assembly GCA_963662775.1 of Spirochaetia bacterium. Classification (GTDB taxonomy): domain Bacteria; phylum Spirochaetota; class Spirochaetia; order SZUA-6; family Bin103; genus CATQHW01. Next base: position 3,959,363 of record OY759747.1, on the reverse strand, counting down.
GCGAGCGCCTGGTCGACCGCCATGCAGGCGAAATGGTGGTGCTGCGTGACCGCGAGGTGGTCTGGCACGGCACGGACCAGCCGGCGTTCGAGAGTCACGGCCACTTCGCCGGCGGCGCCGATCCGGGCAGCGCCTCGTTCATGAAGATGGTCGATCCCGACGAGCGGGAAGGCGAGGTGTTCGACGTGTACGAGCGCCTGCTGCCCGGCCTGGTTGCCTAGCCGCGGGTACGGAGGACGCACCGTGACCATCAAGGAGGTGCGGGCGTTCCCGGTCGACCTGAGCCGGGCCATCAAGCGGTCCGGCCCGTACCAGCGGGGCGGCCGCCAACCGGCCGCGCCCACCGAGCGTTACGTCCGATACCGGGGCGCCCGCAGCAAGGCCGGTCCCGGCTGGAAGCAGTGCGGATGCCTGGTGACGCTCGAGGACGGGACCGCCGGCTTCGGGCTCGGCGGGTTCGCCGGCCCGGTCGCCTCGATCATCAACGACCACTTCCGCGACCACCTGGTCGGCGAGCCGGTGACCGCCACCGAGAAGCTGTACGACGTGATGGTCCGCATCAGCGCCGCCTACGGCGGCTCCGGCCTGACCGCGCACGCGATCAGCGCCGTGGATCTGGCGCTGTGGGACGCCAAGGGCAAGTGCCTGGGGGCGCCGGTGTACGCGCTGCTCGGCGGCCCGCAGAAGGAGCGAATCCCCTGCTACGCCACCGGATTCGACCTGGAGTGGTACCGGGAACTGGGCTTCCGCGGCTTCAAGCTGCCCAACCCGTACGGGCCTGAAGACGGCACCGAGGGCATCCGCCGGACCGAGGAGATGGTGGCCGCGGCGCGCGACACGCTCGGCCCGGACGCGGAGCTCATGCTCGACTGCTGGATGGCGCTGGACGTCGAGTACACCGTGCGACTGGGCGAGGCGCTGCGCCCGTACCGGCTGCGCTGGATCGAGGACTACCTGCTGCCGGACGACATGACCGGCTTCGCCGAGGTGCGGCGGCGACTGCCCGGGCAGAGTCTGGCCACCGGCGAGCACTGGTACCTGGCGCGCCCGTTCGCGGAGGCCGCCGAGCGGCGGATGGTCGACTACTTCCAGCCCGACCTGCAGTGGGCGGGCGGGATCTCCGCCTGCGTGCGCATCTGCCACATCGCGGAGGCCGCCGGCATCGCGGTCGCTCCGCACGGCGGCATGAACACCCCGTACGGCCAGCACCTGGCGATGGCCATGCCGGCCGTGACCTGGGGCGAGCGCTCCAGCGGCGTGTCCCCGCCGGGGGTACCGCTGGCGGAGACCGTGGCGCTCCCCGGCACGCCGGTCATCGACGACGGCTATCTGGTCCCGCGCGACGCTCCCGGCTTCGGCATCGACCTCGACGACGACTGGCTTGCGAAGGTCGCGCTGCCCGGTACGCGGACTCGATCCTGACGCATACTGCGGAGCGGTAATCGATGCGGGGACAGAACGCCGGCGAGCAGGTCGTGCCGCACCGCCCTCTTCGGTTCGCTGCGGCCCGGCGCGATGCTCTGGGCACGGCGCTGTTGTTCGCTCCGGGTTTCGTCATCTACCTGGCGTTCATGGTCCTGCCGATCGCGCTCAGCCTGTACTATTCGTTCTTCGATTGGGACGGGATCCGTTCGGCGATGAACTTCGTCGGGCTGAAGAACTACCTACGAGGCCTGAACGACCGCCACTTCCACAGCGCGTTGCGCATCACCTTCTTCTTCACCGTCCCCGGAGCGTTGCTCGGCAACGGGCTGGGACTGTTCCTTGCCGTGCTGGTGAATCGACCGGGGCCCATGACCAAGGTGTATCGGGCCGCGTTCTTCTTCCCGCTGTTGATCAGCTCGGTGGCCGTCGGATTCATCTGGAAGGCCCTCCTCAGCTACCACGGCATCCTGGGGGGACTGTTCGCGGCTGCCGGCATGGAGCCGATCGACTGGCTGGGCAGCCCGCGGCTGGCGCCGTGGTCGGTCCTGATCATCAATCTCTGGCGCGACACCGGGTTCGTCACGGTGATCTACCTGGCGGGGCTGCAGGCGGTGCCCGGCGATCTCTACGACGCCGCCACCATCGACGGCACTTCGGCGTGGCAGCGCTTCACCTCCGTGACGTTCCCGTGGCTGGCGCCGGCTTTCACGGCCGTCATGGTATTCCTGTTCACGGGCTACATGCGCATCTATGACCTGGTGGTCGTGCTCACCAGTGGCGGCCCGGCCGGCGCTACCGAGACCATCGCCCTGCAGATCATCCGCGTCGGCTTCCAGCAGAACCGCATGTCGTACGGGTCCAGCCTGGCCATCTACATGCTGCTGATCGTCGGCCTGGTCTCCATCACGCTGGTCCTGCTGCTGCGGCGGCGCGAAGAAAAACTGGTGATGTAGGGACGCATGTGAATCGCACGAAGAGAGGGCTCCGCGATCTGCCTTCGGTCGCTCGCCACGGCTTCCTGCTGGTGATCGGCGGCGTCTTTCTGGTGCCCTTCTACATCGCCATCGTCAACGTATTCAAGACGCGCGCCGACATCTTTGCCAGCCCGCTGGGCATCCCGTTCGCGCGCCTGACGCTGGAAAACATCACCCGCAATCTCGATACCCCGCAGTTCAACCTCGGCATCGCCTACGGGACCTCGGTCGTCCTCAGCAGCGCCACCGTGACGCTGGTCGTGATCCTCGGGGCGGCCATGTCGTACGTGCTCGGCCGCCGCCGACACCGGTTCTTCACGCTGTCATACTTGCTGCTGCTGGCCGGCTTGATGGTGCCGGCGCAGGTGATCCTGCTGCCGCTGGTGCAGGTGCTGCGCCGGCTCGGGTTGATGTTCACGGTGCAGGGCCTGCTGCTCGCCAGCCTGGCCTGGTACCTGCCGTTCGCCGTGTTCGTGTTCGCCGGTTACATCCGCACCATTCCGATACAGCTCGACGAATCCGCGCGGCTCGACGGGGCCGGAGAGGTATTGATCTTCGCGCGGATCATCTCCCCGCTGATCAGACCGGCGATCGCCAGCGTGGTCATATTCGTCGCGCTCTGGACGTGGAACGACTTCGTCAGCCCGCTGATCATACTGGGAACCTCGAAGTACTACACCATCACCATCGGTGTGTACCGGGCGATCGGTCAGTACGTGCAGAAGTGGGAAGACGTGTTCGCCATCCTGTTCATGGCGATCTTTCCGGTGGCGGCATTCTACGTGGTGATGCAGCGCCACTTCGTGTCCGGGCTCACCGCGGGAACGTTGAAAGGCTGAAACGACGAGCAGGGACGGCGCGGCGCGCTACCCACGTCGGTGACCTGACCGGCCAGGGACTCGCATGCCTGCACCAGCAGCGGCGGCCGGCCCCGGCGCGACACGACGAAGTCGACCTCGCGCCCGGTTCGCGTCCGGTAGTAGTGGATCTCCGGATGCCGGCGCCGCAGCGCCGTGAACACCAGGTTCTCCAGCAGGTGGCCGGAGTTGACCAGGATCGCGGATGACACCGAGGCGATCAGGGCGTGATCGATGCAGTACACCTTCTTCGGGTTGGTGTTCCGGCGAGGGACGCCATGCTCCAGCAGACCGGCGATCAACGGGTAGAGGTTAGGTCGACTTGCCGCTGCGGCGTACGCCGATGCAGACCGTCGCCTTGCCCGGAACCGTCTCGATGCGCAGGCGCCGGGCCACGCCGGTCTCAAGGTCCATTTCCTGGAAGTCCAGGATCATGGACTTGAGCGTCTCCAGGAGATGCCCGGAATCGGTCATTATTTTTTCCGGATGACAACAAATCCGGTAACCTCGATTACCGGAACTGTCCCTCGGGATCCATCGTGTTCTGTCGAAGCTACCTCCGCATCCGGCTCTCAGGCCGGGGCGAAGGCGACGGAGGTCGGACGCGGCACCTTGATCGACGAGCCGGTGGGGACCGGCATGCCGTCGGCGCCGTCCACGCGGAAGCTGAACACGGTGTCGCTCTGCTCGTTGGCGGCCAGCAGCCAGGTGCCGGAGGCGTCCACGTTGAAGCCGCGCGGCGTCTGGCCGCCGGTGGGCACGTGCCCGAGCTGGGCGAGCTCGCCGGTCCGCCCGTCGATCGAGAACACGGCGATCGAGTCGTGGCCGCGGTTGGAGCAGTACACGACGTGGCCGCGCGGATGCATGCGAACGTCCGCGGTCGAGTTCTCGCCCGTGAATCCCGCCGGCAGCGACGACAGGGTCTGCAGGTGGGTGAGCCCGCCGTCGCTCTGGCACCGGAACGCCATGATCGTGGACGCCATCTCCCCCATCACGTAGGCGAACGCGCCGTCCGGCGTGAACGTCATGTGGCGCGGGCCGGCGCCGGGAGCCGACGCCGCGTCCGAGATGCGCGTCAGGCGCGCCGGGCCGTACTCGACGCGGTAGGTGACCACCCGGTCGATCCCCAGGTCGGGCACGTGCAGGAAGCGGCCGTCGGCGGTGACGTTCGCCGAGTGGGGGTGCGGCGCCTCCTGACGCTCCGGGTTGACGCTCGATCCCTCGTGCCTCACCTCGACCGGATCGCCCGGGGCACCCGCCCCGTCGAGCGGCACCATGACAGCGCCGCCGCCGGTGTAGCAGCCGACGAATACCGCGCGTTCCTGCGGGTCCATGCTCATGTGGCACGGCCCGGTGATCCCGAATCCCGCCGACGAGCGCAGCGTCAGCGCCCCGGTCGCGCGGTCCACGTCGTACAGGCGCACCGCGGTGCCGCTCGGATCGCTGGTGAACGCGGCCTCCACGACCGTGTACAGCCGCGTGCCGTCGTGGCTGAACAGCACGTAGTTGGGGTTGGGTCCCTCTGCCGCGAGCTGCATGCCGGACAGCGCGCCGCTCTTAGTGTCGAGCTCGAAGCGGTAGATGCCGCGGCCCTGGCCGTGATCGGCCAGATCCATGTCGGTGAAGCTTCCCGTGTAGACGTACATGTGTTTCTCCTTCGGTGTGTCAGCGGTCCATGTGCCGCATCCAGAGATGCTCAAGCCGGTGCGGCGGCTCCCAGCCCAGCACGCGGGCCAGCTTGTCGTTGCGGTACTTGCCGTGCGGGATCGTCGGGAACACGAAGTAGGTCTCGCACCGGGACGGCAGCCGCGCGTGGTCGACCTCCAGCGCGGCGCGCACCGCGAGCCCCGTGTCGGGCCAGGCGACGATGTACGGCGGGATCATGTCACGGCCCACGCCCCCCTTCTCGTGGTCGTCGAGCCTGCGCGGCGCGGTCGGGTGGCGCATCAGGTAGAACAGGAGCGTCTGCACGTACAGGTCGTGCTGCTCGCTGAAGACCCGCAGCACCTCGTGGCCGAGCGCCTTGGTGAGGGCGTACAGGAGCGTGCCCGGCTGCGGCGGCATGTCAGGGTGCAGGCCGAAGTCGAACTCGTCGTACGACGCGCCGGCTACCTGGTAGTACGGGCCGGTGTTGACGATGGTGCGGATGCCGTGCCGCACCGCCGCGGCGGCGACGTTGTAATTGCCGCGCACGTTGACGTCCCAGGCGCCGCACCGGTCCCAGCGCGACACCGACAGGTTGACGATCGCGTCCATCCCCTCGGCGGCGGCGATCACGCCTTCGTGGTCGCCGGCGTCCAGTTGCCGGTACTCGTGCGCGAAGCCCGGCGGCGCCGCGTTGATGTCGGTCACGCGCAACTCATGCCGGCCGCGCAGAGCCGCGATCGCGTGCGGCCCCATCGAACCGTTGCCGCCGACGATCAGGACCTTCACGCGGGCACCTCTTCGGGGTATCCCAGGAGCTCCGTCGCCTGGCGCATCAGGTAGCGGGCGTTCGGGACGGGCGACTGGGCGTGGACGACCGTACAGGCCTGGCCGACCCGCGCCGTGAGCGCGGCGGACACCACGGCCGCCACGTCGTCGGTGCAGATGGCCGCGTCGCCGTGCGCGTCGCTCAGCGCGCTGCGCGGGCCGGGCACGACCGGGTAGCCGAGCCGCAGGGTGATCACCTCCAGGCGCCTCTCACGCGCGAATTCGAGGGCGATCTGCTCGCCCAGGTGGCAGCCGATCAGCGCCGGATCGTCCGACGGCGGCAGCGGCCTCCATCCCTCGGTGACGGTGTGATGCGCGCCGTAGCCGGCCAGCAGCCGCAGCGAGCTCAGGTACACGCAGCGCCCCACCCCGGACTCGGCCGCAGCGTTCAGCAGGTCATGGGCCAGGCGCGTCGCCCGATCCAGCGCGGCATCGGCAGCCCCGTCCGCGCCCGCGTCCGGCAGCCCCACTCGCACGACCGCGTCGAACCCGGCGCCCACCATGCGGACGCCCGACTCCGCGTCGATCTCCGGATCGGCGTCGAGCACCGCCTGGTGACCGGTCAGCCCGTCGCGTAGCGCCCTCGCCAACTCGCTCTCGCCCGGGCTCAGAAGCACGCGCATGCGGGGACGTTCGCAGCCTGACGCCGAGGAATCAAGTGCATGGTCACCCAACGCCACGCCACAACGGTCCGAGATGAAGCGGCAGCGAATCGCGCGCGGTTAACGGTACGAAGGGCGCTTGGCTCGCATGGACCATGCCGGCGCGGTGACATCCAGTCCGCCGACCGGTACGATTCCGTCAGGGAGCCGAAGGCGCCGGAGAGGTGTACGTGAACGCAGAGCTGATAGCGATCATCGCAGCGACCATCGCCCTCGGCACCGCCGTGCTCGCTTCGATCCGTGGCGTCCGGCAGGAGGTTCGTGACGTGCGCAACGAGGTTCGCGACGTGTGCAACGACGTTCGCGACCTGCGCAACGAAGTTCACGGCCTGCGCAACGAGGTTCACGACGACATGAAGGGCCTTGAAGCCCGACTGCGTAACGAGATGCAAGCCGGCTTCAAGGAGCTCACCACGCGGATCGCCAACCTCGGCGACCGGCTGTCGAAGGTCGAAGGGATCATCGAAGGGATGTTCTGGGGCGCCCGCAACCAAGCACCCGACAAGCCGGGAGTGGGCGCCGCGTAGCGCTCGTCGCCGCAGGGGCTTGCGTACCGCGCCACGGATGCCGTAAATTGGGGTAACCAACGCAATGAACACGCGCGCTCTGCTGCCGACGCTACTCGCTCTTCTGCTCGGCCTTCTGGGCCTTACGGCCTGGGTTGCCCGGTGCCACGCGGGAGCGCGCATGTAGCTCACCGAGCGGCACGAAGCAGCCCAGGCTTTCCGGTCGACGCGATCGACCGATGAGAGCCTGGGCTCTTTTTTTGAGCCTCTGGAAACCCTCAAGGACAAGGAGAGAACCATGCAACGAGGCGTCATCGACAAGTACCGGCCGTTCCCGCAGATCGATCTGCCGGAGCGCTCCTGGCCGAACCGGACCATCGACCGCGCACCGATCTGGTGCAGCGTCGACCTCCGCGACGGCAACCAGGCGCTCATCAACCCGATGAACCTGGAGCAGAAGCTCAGCATGTTCTCGCTGCTCACCGACATCGGCTTCGAGGAGATCGAGGTCGGCTTCCCGTCAGCGGCGGCCGTGGAGTTCGACTTCACGCGCACGCTCATCGACAACGGCCTGATCCCGGAGGGCGTCTACCCGCAGGTGCTCACGCAGGCGCGCGACCACCTGATCCGGCGCACGTTCCAGGCGATCGAGGGCACCCCGCAGGCGATCGTGCACCTGTACAACTCCACCTCCGAGCTGCAGCGCCGCGTGGTGTTCCGCAAGGACCGGGCCGCGATCCGGCAGATCGCCGTCGACGGCACCCGCCTGTGCCGGGAGATGGCCGACCGCACCGACACCGACATCGTCTACGAGTACTCGCCGGAGAGCTTCACCGGCACCGAGCTGGACTACGCCGTGGAGGTCTGCGACGCGGTCATCGAGGCGTGGGACCCCAGCCCCGAGCACCGCATGATCGTCAACCTGCCGTCGACCGTGGAGCTGGCGACCCCCAACGTGCACGCCGACCAGATCGAGTGGTTCCTGCGCCACGTGCAGCGCCGCGACAGCATCATCCTCAGCCTGCACACCCACAACGACCGTGGCACCGGCGTCGCAGCCACCGAGCTGGCCATGCTGGCCGGCGGCGAGCGGGTCGAAGGCACCCTGTTCGGCAACGGCGAGCGCACCGGCAACGTCGACATCGTCACCGTCGCCCTCAACCTGTACACGCAGGGCGTCGATCCCGGCCTGGACCTGAGCGACGTCGGCCGCCTGATCGCCATCTCCGACTCCTGTACGGAGCTGCCGATCCATCCCCGCCATCCCTATGCCGGGGAGCTGGTGTTCACGGCGTTCTCCGGCTCGCACCAGGACGCGATCAACAAGGGCATGACCGCGCAGGGCGACGGGCTGTGGGAGGTCCCCTACCTGCCGATCGACCCCACCGACATCGGCCGCTCCTACCAGGCGATCATCCGCATCAACTCGCAGTCCGGGAAGGGCGGCGTGGCCTACGTGATGGAGGCCGAGTTCGGCTGCCAACTCCCGAAGACCATGCAGCCCGAGGTGGGCGAGGTGGTCCAGGAGCTCACCGACCGCACCGGCCGGGAGGTGAACGCGGCGCAGATCTGGGAGGTCTTCAGGCGGGAGTACCTTGAGGCCGATCAGCCGATCCGCTTCGTCGACTACGCGATCTCCAGCGACCCGCAGGACAGCTCACGCATGAACGGACGCCTCACGGTGGAGATCGAGGGGCGGGAGATGGAGCTGACCGGCAGCGGCAACGGACCCATCGACGCGCTCAAGAGCGCGCTGGGCACGGCGGGGTGGAACGACTTCAAGCTCACCCACTACTCCGAGCACGCCCTGGGCCAGGGCACGGACTCCACCGCCATCGCCTACATCCAGCTCGTCCGCACCGACGGCACGCAGCGCTTCGGCGCCGGCACCCACCCGAACATCGCCAAGGCGTCGGCCCTGGCGCTGATCTCCGCGCTCAACCGCACCGTGGCGGCCGGTAGGCAGGCCCCCGCGCCAAAGGAGGCCGCGATGCCGGCTACTTGACATGATGACATAATTGAAACCTAAGATGTTATCATGTCATCTGAGGCTATGGACGTCATCAACGTCGCGGAGGCGAAGCGCCGCTTCTCGGAGCTGATCGAACGAGTAGGCCACGGCGAGCGGATCGTCATCGCTCGCCGCGGCACCCCGGTCATGGGAGTGGTTCCGCCCAGCGAATTGGGCGGACCATCGGCTTCCAGCGGCCATCTACGCCTTTACCGAGAGCAGGGACTGGCGCGTATGCGGAGCCTCAAGCCGACACACGGGGTCACAACACGTCGCCAACCGATCGGCCTGGCCGCCGTGGCCGGTGCCCTTTCCGACTGGGACGACATCGACGACGCCGTCGACGAGATCTACGCGCAACGCGATCGCGCGGCAGACCGGCCGGCCCCCGATCTGGCCTGACCGTTGTTCTGTTTCGACACCGACATCCTGTCGGCAGCGCTCCGTCGCAATCCGCCGCTTGCCGTGATTCGCCGGCTCGCCGTGATACCGGCCTCCTGCCAGTTCACGACGGCCATCACGTACGGAGAGCTCCTCTACGGTGCCGAGAAGCGAGGGTCTTCGTCTCTTGCCGACCGGGTTCGCGGGCTGCTCGCGCACGCGGTCACGATACTGCCGTTCGACGATGCCGCCGCCGAACGCTACGGCTCCTTGCGCGCTTCCCTGGAATCCGAAGGCAAGCCGCTCGACGAACCTGATCTGCGGATCGCCGCGATCGCCCTCAGCCGGTCCTTGATACTGGTCACGGGCAACGTCCGCCACTTCGACCGCGTCGACGGCCTGGAAATCCAGAACTGGCTGGATCCCGAATCGCCGACCTCGGAACAGACACCACAGTGATTCCACGCACAGCTTCACTCTCGCGGCATCCATCACACCCGGGCTAATCCCGACGTCGACGGCTTGACGCGCGGGCGTTTCTCAGGAGAGCAGCGCGAACAGCGTCGTCAACGAAGTGATGACGGCGAACCCGACGCCGATCATCCAGGTCTGCGTCCTGAAGCGAGCATTCATCTGGCCGGCAAGCTCGGTAAAGCGGCTGTTGGTGTGCATATGCGATTCCTCGAAGCGCGCATTCATATGACCGATCAGTTCCTTGAACCGCGCATTCGTATGACCGATCGATTCCTCGAACCGCCGGTCAACCGTCTCGAAACGGCCGTTCATCTGGCCGATCAGATCCTCGAACCGCCGGTCAGCCGCCTCGAAACGGCCGTTCATCTGGCCGATCAGATCCTCGAACCGCCGGTCAACCGCCTCGAAACGGCCGTTCATCTGGCCGATCAGGTCCTCGAACCGCTTGTCCACTGAGTCGAACCGCTTGTCGATCGCCTCGAACCGTTGATCGACCGCCTCGAAGCGGCTCGCCATGAAGCCGAAGCGCTCGTCCATCAGCGTGCGCTGCGCCTTGAGCTCTTCCTCGACTCTGACCATCCGTTCGAGCAGCAGCGTGTCGCCGCCGGCCGGCTCCGGGCGCGGCACCATCTCGTCCACCAGTCCGCGCAGCCACGGCTTGACGTACTCTCCGATGCGGCCGACATCCTCGTCCTTCAGGGTCATGGGCTCTGCCACCGCTTCCTCCTACCATAACCCAATGACGGGCTCGGCGGCGCTCCCGCTTCTGCGTGAGCGTCGGACCGGACCAGGGAAGACGCTCCTACAGGAGCGCTTCGTTCAGGCGGACGCCGAAGCCGGGCTCGTCGCCGGGATCGATCGAACCGTCGACGACTTCGGGCTCGCCGAGCCACAGGTCCTCGCGCGGCTCCTGCCAGCGGTGCGGCATGGTCTCCGCCAGGTCCATGCAGTCGGTGGCGACGATCACGTGCAGGCCCCACGGCTCGCCGCCGCGGTGCGGGACCACGGGCACGCCGTGCCGGCGCGCCAGCTCCAGGATGCGCAGCGTGCCCGTGATGCCGCCGGCCCAGGTCACGTCCGGCTGCCAGAGGTCGAACGCGCCGTGGCGGCCGATGTCGGCGAAGGCGGCCGGCGTGAAGTCGTGCTCGCCGCCGGCCAGCAGCACCGGCTTGACGCGCGGGCGCAGCGCGGCCAGCTCGGCCAGGTGCTCGGGGGTCGCGACGTCCTCGAACCAGTACGGCCGGTACGGCGCCAGCAGCTCGGCCATGCGGGCGGCCACCTCGACCGTCCAGGACAGGTAGCTGTCGACCATCAGCCGCACGTCCGGTCCCAGCGCGGCGCGGGCGGCCTCCAGCTCCCGGGCCGCGCTGTCGAAGTCCGCCTCGGTCCGCCAGCGGTGCGACAGCTTGACTGCCGGGTAGCCGTAGCGGGCCGCCAGCTCGACGTCGTTGCCGGTGGCGTACGCGGGCACCGGGCCCTCTTTGGTGCGTGGGCCGATGAGGCCGTGCACGGGGCAGCGCTCGGCGCGCGCCAGCGCGTCCCAGAGGGCCAGGTCCACCCCGCTCAGCGCCATCTGCGCCAGACCGCCGCGGCCGTAGGGGATGGACACCCGGTAGAGCTCGTCCCAGGCGGCGGCGATGTCGCCGGTGCCGTCGATCGTGCGCCCGACCAGGAAGCGGCTCAGGTGGTCGTTGATCACCTGCACGGCCGGCTGGCCGCCGCCGCCGTAGCCGTGTCCGGTCACGCCGACGTCGGTAGTAACGCGCACGGCGATCTGCCAGAAGTGGGCCTGCCAGGCGTCGGCCGGCGGCACCTGCCGCCACTTCGGGTAGACGGCCCGCACCCCGGTCACCTTCATCGGATCAGCTCCCCCGCGCCGGCGACGATCCAGGTCTCGCGGCCGTCGACCAGGCGAATATGCCACCACTCGCCGCGGTCTTCCAGCAGCCTGAACTCCGTGCCGCCGTGCAGGGCCGACGCGAAGCTGGGCTCGTACGAATGGCCGTCACCCTGCCGGGCGACCACGGAGGCGGCGGTGATCACGCCAGGCGGCGTCGATGTCTCGATCAGCTCCGCCGCGAGTGACCCCGCCAGAGCTGCGGCCAGCAGCACGCAGGCGGCGCCGGCCGGCCGCAGCCAGCGCTGGCGGCGCACGACGGGCACCGATATACGCAGCAGGACGCCCGCCCACACGGCGCACCACAGCACCAGGAAGGCGATCGCCCGCGTCCGCGTGGGCAGCAGGTAGTGCCAGAACAGGACCACGCGCAGCAACCCGGCCGACACCGGCTCGTCGATCCGGTCGGCCCGCAGCCGGCGCGCGTAGGCCAGCCCCTGGCGCACGTTTCGGTCGCCCGGCATCAGCTCCGCGGCCCGCCGGTAGAGCAGCACGGCGCGGCCGACGTCGCCCAGCCGCAGGTGGGTGTTGGCGGCGTTGTAGGCGAGCCGTCCGTTGCTCCAGCCGTTCGCGGAGCCCACGCGCTCGTAGCGGAGGAGCGCGCCGCGCAGCGCCTGGGCGGCGGCCGCCGATTGGCCGGAGGTTTCGAGCTGGTCCGCCTGCCGATAGAGGTCGGAGGCCTCCCGCACGAGAGCGCCCGCGTCCATGGCGTCGCCGGCCGGCTCCTGGGCAGCCGTGCCGGCGGCGACGGCCAGGGTCAGCAGCAGCGCCGCGGACCGGCGCACCCGCGTCACGAGCCTCCCTCGCGGGCCAGGATCGGGTCTACCGACTCCGCCCACCGCACAACGCGGGAGCCGAGCGCATCGGCCGAGTCGGCGGTCGCCCCGTAGCGAACGCTGTCGATTCGCTCCAGCATCTCCCGCAGCTCGTCCACCTGCTCCGACCCGACGCCACGACCTTCGAGCGCCTGCGCCAGCAGATCGATTCCGCGGGTGCCGGCCGTGCCCAGACGCACGCGCAGGTAGTCGATCAGCGCCGCCGCGACCGCCGCCGCGTCGTCTCCCGCATCGGCGGCCGCCCGCCGCAGGCGGGCCAGGGCGCCGCGCGTGGCCGGCGCCGCCGCGGCCAAGCGCCGCAGGCGCATCCAGAGCGCGGCGATGCCGGCAGCCAGCGGGCCCGCGGCCAGCAACAGCAGGCCGCCCGGAGACCGCACGAACGCCGCGGTGTCGAACCGCTGGCGGCGCAGCAGGGGCTCCCCTTCGTAGTTGTGGGCGATGCCGGCTGCCGCGGCGGCCAGCCCCTCGCCTTCCTCCTCGGCAAGGGCGCCGCCCTCCACGTCGCGCAGGGTCACCTGCCGGGCCGGCTGCACGTCCAGCGCGATCGGCGCGCTGGCGGCCTCGGCATAGGCGCCCCGCTGCGGATCGAAGTAGGTCAGCCGCACCGGTGGGATGGCTCTCACCGACTCGTGCAGCGCCCGGACGGTGGTACGGAAGGTAGCCCGCGACGGGTACCGGCCGGGCGCCCGCTCCACCCGCTGTGCCGCGAGGCGGAAATCGCCGGCCGCGTCGAGGTGGGCCAGGTCCAGCTCGGCGAGTGCGGACAGGTCGCCCGATCCGCTCACCGTCAGCTCCAGGGTGATCGGATCGCCCACCTTCGCAGCCGCCGGCTCGGCCGTGGCGGCGATCTCGAAGGTGCCGACCAGTCCCGAGAAGCCGTCCGGGCGCCCCGCTGACGGCAGGGGATCGACGGTGAGCTCCAGCGGTTCGGAGGAGATGACCAGGCGGCGGATGTCGCGCACCGTGCGGCCGAGCACGTCGCGCCCGGTGCGGAAGCTGGCGATCCCCTCGAAGGAGACGGTCGCCGTCGGCACCTCGAAGAGGCCGGGCTCGCGCGGCACGACGAGCACATCGAAGACCAGCGCTACGTGCGCCTTGCCGTCCCGGCGCACGGCACGCTGCACCGCCTTGAGGCTGGTGCCGTGCACGGTCAGCTCCACGCCCTCGCCCGGCGAGGGCGCGATCACCACGTCGGCGTCGTCCGCGTTCATCACCGGGTGGGAGAAGCTGAGGAGCCGCCGCGGTCCCAGCCCTTCCTGCCACATCCAGGTGGTCGTCAGCGTGACCGGCTGGCCCACCCACGCGCGGTCGACCGCTGCATCGACGAGCAGCCGGTACTCCTCGATCGACGGCGGCGTGAAGATCGTCACCGCGAGCGGCTGCGTGGACAGGCGCTGACCGTCGACCGTGACGTCGATCGCCGGGATTTCCAGCCGGCCGGCGCTCGAGGCGATCAGTTCGTAGTTGACGAGGTAGCCCCGCTGCACCCGGCGCGTGGTCTGGCCGCCTGCGATCGTGATCGACTCGCTGTTGTTGGGACCGGCCGACACCTGCCGGACCGACACGCCGTCGAGCGCCGGCAGCTCCACCTGCGGGGTGGCGTCGCTGCCGTCCACGGCGATCTGCAGCGTAAACGGCACGCCCATCTCGGTCTCCGCGGCGCTGACCGCCGCGCGCGCGGCCAGCGACTGCGCCGCGACCGGCAGGCTCAGGCCACACAGCGCCGCCGCGACGAGGAGGGTGCGGAGGAGAGCCCGTTTGCGGGGACCAGGAGGGACTTCCACGGCTACCAGTCGCGCTCGACCGGCTCGGTCGGGAGCTGCTCCTGCCGGCGCTGCTCCGCGCGCTCTTCCTCCTCGGCGATGATCGCCCGCGCCAGCTCGTCGGGCTCCAGCTCGTCGTCTTCCTGCCCGGGCGCCGGCTGCGGCTCCTGCGCGGATCCGGCGTCCTGAGACTGCTCCTGTTCCTCGTCCTCGCCCTCGGTGCCCTGCTGGGCTTGGTTGCGCCGCTGTTGTCCCTGCTGCTCCTGCGACTCCTCCGGCTGCTCGGGGGGCGGGAGCTGCTGCAGCAATTGGTGCAGGCGCAGCCGGGTGGTCTCCAGGTTGTGCGCCGCATCCTCCCAGTCCGGGTGCAGGTCCAGCGCGCGCCGGTAGGACTGGGCAGCCGAGGTCAGGCCGGCGATCGCCGCCTGCGGATCGACCGGCGCGCCGCCCTGCTCCGCAAGCATCTGCTCGACCCCCTGTACCCCGAGGTTTCCCAGGGCGAAGTGGCCGGCAGCCTGCAGCTCCGAACGGCCGGCCTGCTCGACCGCCTGCCGCAGCAGACCCGCCGCGCTCTCCAAGTCGCCCGCGCGGTAGGCGGAGATGCCGCCGTCATAGAGCAGCTCCGCTACCCCGGGGCGGGCTTCCGCCGCGGCGCCGAAGGCACCCGCGGCATCCATGAAGCGGCCGTCAGCGAAGGCCTGGCGCCCGTCGCGCTCGGCCCGCTCCGGGACGCCCACCGCCCGCGCCGGCGCCGGCGTCACGAGCGCCGCCGCCACGGCGAACAGGACGACAGCGACGGCCGGCGGATGCGCCGCGCCCCGCCTGCCCCGCCGCCGGCGGCGCCGGATCAGGTCGGGCAGCAGAAACTCCAGCGCCAGCAGCACCAGCGCGGCGCCCAGGAAGGGCTGGAAGCGCTCCTGGAACACCTCGCGCTCGGTCCGCTCCAGAAGCTGCCGGTCGGCTCCCGCGATGAGCTGCGTGTAGAGCACGCCCAGGTCGAAGTTGCCGGTCGCCACGTTCACGTAGCGGCCGCCGGGCGTCACGCCTGCCAGCTCGCGCAGCGCCTCGGCATCCAGGGTCGTGAGCACCGGCTGCCCCTCGTACTCCAGGTACCCGCCGCCCGCGTCCGGGTCCGGGATCGGCTGTCCGGTCACCCCGTCGCCCAGCCCGACGGCGATGATGCGGGCGCCCAGCGCTCCCAGCTCGCCGGCCGCCTGAAGCGGCAGGCTCCCCAGGTCGCCGCCGTCGGTGATCAGCACCACGTCCCGGTACGCGCTCACCTGATCGCCGAACACGGAGTCGCGCACCACGCGCAGGGCGTCGCCGATCAACGTGCCGCCGCGCGAGGTGCTGTCCGTCGAGAGCCGCTCCACCGCCAATCTGACGAAACCGTAATCGAAGGTCAGCGGACTCTTCACCACCGCCGTCCCGGCGAAGGCCACCAGCGCCACGCGGTCGCCGCGCAGCACCTCCAGCGTGTCCAGGATCGCAAGCTTGGCCCGCTCCAGCCGGTTCGGGGCGAGGTCCTGCGCCAGCATGCTGCGCGAGACGTCCACCACGAACACCACGTCGCGCCCGCGGCGCTCGACCGTGCGGGTCTCCGGGGTCCAGCCGGGCCGCGCCAGCGCGACGACGATCAGCACCACCGCGGCCACCAGCAGGCCGCCCTTGAACGGGCGCGCGTTGCGGCGCTCGGCGTGCGGACGGGAGCGATCGCCTGCGAACCGCACCAGCGTTCGGCGGCGGCGCAGCGCCGCGAGCGCGAACAGGGCGATCAGCGGTGGGATCACCCAGAGCAGCAGGAATGCGTCCGGGGAGCTCAGGCGCACGCCGTCGGTGAGTTCCATCGCCCTGGCCAACCTCGACTACGGGGTGCGCCGGAACACGGTGGCGGCAAGCACCGCGGCCGCCATCACCGCGCCCAGCGCCGCCAGCGCCCACGGCGCGAACCGTTCGCGAAAGTCGACGTAGCGGACCGACTCCACCTCGCTCCTCCCCAGGCGGTCGATCTCGGCGTAGACGGCGATGAGCGATTCGGTGTCCTCCGCCAGCCGGAACAGCCCGCCGGTCCGCTCGGCCACCGCCTGCAGCCCGGCGGCGTCCAGCGGCTGTCCGGCCGGCAGGCGAAAGGTGCCGAGCGGGGTGCGCACCGTCTGCTCGGGAGCGCCCACGCCGATGCCGATCGCGTACACCTTGATCCCCCAGCCGGCGGCCAGCTCCGCCGCCTCCGCAGGCGTCCGCCGGCCTGCGTTGTGGCTGCCGTCGGTGAGCAGGATGATCACCTTGCTCTTGATCTCGTAGTCGTCGCGGGCGCCGAGCGCCTCCTCGGCCACGCGCAGGCGGGCGGCCGCCAGGGCGAGCGCGTCGCCGATCGCGGTACCGTCCTGACTGCGCTCGGTGACGACCTCCACGCCGCTCAGGAAGCCGTCCAGCGTCTCGTGCGACAAGGTCAGCGGCAGCACCGTCTCCGGATGGCGCGCGAAGGTGATCAGCCCCAGCAGGTCGTTGGGCCGCCCGCCCAGATCGCCCCCGTCACCGTGCGCGAAGCGGGCCACGACCTCCTTGACCGCGTCCAGCCGCGTCGGACCGCGCTCGGCGATGGGGGCCACCATGCTGCCCGAGCGGTCGACGACGATCTCGATGGCGATGCCGCGGCTGACGTCGACCACCTGCTCCAGCCCCTCGCGCGGGCGCGCCAGGGCCACGACCAGGAGGGCCAGGGCCAGGATCTGCAGCGCCGCCGGCAGCCACGCCAGGCGATGGCGCAGCGACGGCGTGATGCCGGCCGGCACCGCCACCGACGGGAACCCGACGCCGATGCGCACGCGGGTCAGCACGATGCGCGCCAGCGGCAGCAGGGCGACCACCGCCAGCAGTCCCAGCGCCCAGGTGGTCTCGAACCTCACCGCCCGGCCTCCCCGGCGGCGGGCGCGGGCGCGGAAGCCTCCGCCGCATCCGCGGTCGCCTGCACGAATCCGCGAGCGGTGTCGATGATGCGCGCGGTCTCGTCAGCCGACGGCCGCGCGCGGGCGAACTTGACCGCGTCGCAGGCAGCCAGGAACGCCCGCAGTGTCCGCTGCTGCCCACGATCGAAGGCCGGCTCCGCCTCGGCGGCTGCCAGGAACTCCTCCGTGGTCTGCTCGGGCGCGCGCAGGCCGAACTGCCCCTCCAGGTACACGCGCAGGATCGACGAGACCGTCACGTAGAACCGGTCCAGATCCGCCTTGCGGGCCTGGTCACGCTCCAGCTCATCCAGCGCGCGCAACGCCACCACGCCGGGCGGCTCGACGGGCACCGGCCGGCTGGCGGCCACACGCCGCCGCCAGCGGATCGCCGCCATGGCCGCCGCGGCCACCGCCAGCGCGGCCACGCCGGCCAGCGCCGGCCGCCACCAGCGCAGCGGCGCCCGGATCGGATCGCCGACCTCACGCAGTTCCGGGAGGTCCTCCGTGACAGCCGGCGACTCTGCGCCAGCCACCACGCCCGCATCGCCGAGCACGGAACTCACCTGCACGGTCAGCGCGCCGGTCGACAGGCCGGCGGGCTCGCCGCCGGGCGCCAGCCAGCCGACGGCCAGCTCAGGGATCGGATAGTCGCCGGCCAGGAAGGGCTCGAGCCGGTAGCGGCGCAGGTGCCGGGTGCGGCCGTGTTCGACGAGGGCCGGCGGCTCGGTGCGGGGCGCCACCTGAAACCCGCTGTCGGCGAACTGCTCCGGGTCCGGCAACCGCACCATCACCCCTTCGGGAGCGTCCACCTCGACCTCGACCCGGACGACCTGCGCCGTGGTGATCCGCAGCCGATCCACGCGCAGGCGCACGGCGACCGGATCCTCGCCGTAGGCATGGTCGACCTCCCACGCCGGGGCCGCGCCCTCCGCCGGGCCCGTCGTGCAGCCGGTGATCAGCGCGGCCGCGATGACGGTCATGAGCGCACCCGCCCCGATCGCCGCGGTCCGCCCCCTCAGGCCCAGGCTGCCCTCCTCTCCCGCATCCGGAAGAAGCGCACCAGCCGATCGACCCAGCTCGCGTCGGTCCGGATCGGGATCTCGTCGATGCCGAGCTCGCGGAGCTGACGGCTGAGCGCGTCGCGCCGCCCGCGCGAGCGGCGCTCGTAGTCGCGGCGCACGCGCCGGCTGCCGGTGTCCAACAGCGTCAGCCGCCCCGATTCGGCGTCCTCCAGCTCGACCATGCCTGCCGGCGGCATCTCGGCTTCGCGCGGATCGAAGATGGAAGCGGCGATCAGGTCGTGGCGGCGGGCGGCCATGCGCAGATCCGTGGTCGACGGGATCGGCGCGGAGGTCTCGGCCTCGCGGCTCCCGGCCGGTCCGCCTGCCATCCGTGACCACCACGGAGGGGCGTCATCCGTCCCGCCTCCGCACAGGAAGTCCGAGATCAGGAAGACCGTCGCCCGCCGGCGCAGCACCAGGTTCAGGTAGCGCATCGCGCCTGCCAGATCGGTGCCGGTGCCGGCCGGCTGGATCGACAGGATCTCGCGCACGATGCGCAGCACGTGCGTGATCCCCTTCCTGGCAGGCACGAACAGCTCGATGCGGTCGCTGAAGGCCAGCAGCCCGACGCGGTCGTTCTGGCGGGCGGCGGCGAAGGAGACCACCGCGGCGAGCTCGGCCGCCACCTCGGTCTTGGCGGCGCCGGCGGAGCCGAAGCGGCCGGAGGCGGACACGTCGACCACGAAGAAGACGGTCAGCTCCCGCTCCTCCACGAACCGCTTCACGTGCGGCCGGCCGGTGCGGGCGGTGACGTTCCAGTCGATCGAGCCGACGTCGTCGCCCGGCTGGTACTCGCGCACCTCGTCGAACTCCATCCCCTGGCCACGGAACACGCTGCGGTACTCGCCGGCGAAGGCGGTGGTCACCGTGCGCCGCGTGCGGAGCTGGATGTAGCGGATCTTGCGGATGAGCTCGGGGGAGATCATGTCCTTGGAGGTCAGGGCACCGGCAGCGATTCGAGGATGAGGGCGATCAGGTCGTCGGAGGTGCGCTCCTCGGCCTCCGCCTCGTAGGTGGCGATTACCCGGTGGCGCAGCACGTCGGGCGCCATGGTCTTGACGTCCTGAGGCGTGACGAAGCCGCGGCCTTGCAGCAGCGCGTAGGCGCGCGCCGCCAGTGTCAGGTAGATCGTGGCGCGCGGGGATGCGCCGTACTCGACCAGGTTGCCGATGTCGAGCCCGTCAATCCTGAGGTCAAGGGCGGCGGGCTCGCGCGTCGCGCGTACCAGGTCGACGACGTACTCCTCCACCTTCTCGTCGAGGTAGATGGAGTCCGCCAGCGCGCGCAGCCGCGCGAGGTCGGCCGGCCCCAGGATGCCGGAGACCGGCTGCGGCGGCTCGGTGCGGGCCACGCGACGCACGATGGCCAGCTCTTCGTCACGATCGGGGTAACCAACCACGACCTTGAGCATGAAGCGGTCGACCTGCGCCTCCGGCAGCGGGTAGGTGCCTTCCTGCTCGATCGGATTCTGCGTGGCCAGCACCATGAACGGGTCGTCGAGCGGATGGGTGGCGTCGCCGATCGTCACCTGACGCTCCTGCATCGCCTCCAGCAGCGCGCTCTGCACCTTGGCGGGGGCGCGGTTGATCTCGTCGGCCAGCACGATGTTGGCGAAGATCGGCCCCTTCTTGGTCGTGAACTCGCCCGACCCCGGGTGGTACACGAGGGTGCCGATCAGGTCGGCCGGAAGCAGGTCCGGAGTGAACTGGATGCGGCGGAAGCTGGAACGGATCGCCTGCGCCAAGGTGGTGACCGCCAGCGTCTTGGCCAGGCCGGGCACGCCTTCGATCAGCAGGTGGGCGTTGGAAATGAGCCCGATCAGCAACCGGTCGAGCAGCCGGTCCTGGCCGATGATCTGCTTGCGCAGCTCGCTCCGTACCTGCGCCAGGGTCCCGCCCTCGCGCTCCACCTCGGCCGTTATCTCGCGAATGTCCACGTCAGGTGCCTTCCTCCATGTTCAGGCCTCCATGTTCAGCAGCCGCGCCAAGTTGCCGCCGTGGAACAGGTCCAGATCGGCGGCGGCCATGAACCCGGCGTGCCGCAGCACGTAGTCCATCGACTGGCGGTACGTGCACGACCGCAGCGCGGCCGGCATGTCCGAGCCCCAGATCAGCTTGTCGGGGCCCAGCTCCCGATGCAGCCGCTCCATGATCGGCATCGCCCACGCGTACGGGTACTCGGTGTCGGGCGCCATGAGATGCAGCATCACCTCCAGGTGCACGTTGGGATGGCGGCAGCAGGCCATGACCTCGTCCGGGATCACGAACCGCTCCGCGCGCGGGCGGAGGACGATCGACTCGATGCCATGGGTGTAGACGCACGCTATCTCCGGGTGGGCCTGCGCCCAGCGGTCCAGGCGGCGGACCTGCTCCAGGTAGGTGCCCAGGCGGTCGCGCTGCGAGGTGTACAGATACCAGAACACCGGCACGCCGCGCTCGGTTACCAGCGCCCACACCGGCTCGAAGCAGGGGTCGTCGAAGGCGCGCCGGAATCCGAGCTTGGCAAACGCCTCCACGCAGAAGTAGAGCCCGACGCAACCGCCGTCGAGCTGGCGGCGCAGGCGCGCCGCCTCGCCCGCCAGGTCGTCGCTCCACTCGTCGATCTGCGCCAGCGGCAGCAGACGCGGAAAGCGCCGCCGCACGTCCGGGAGGTAGTCGTCCAGGCGGCCGTAGAGGTGGTCGTGCTGGATCACGGCCCGGTCCACGCCGGCATAGTCCATCTGCGCGATCAGGGCCTCCGGCGTCGCCGCAAGCTCGTCGAGCGACGGCGGGTACCACGGCAGGTAGTACTCCTGTCCGCCCACGCGGAACTGCAGGCGGCCGTGGCGGCCGATGCTGACTTCGGCCTCCGGCATGTCGTCCAGTGCGTCCCCCGCAGGCGCGATCGGCGATCCGGAAAGGCGGGAGCCGTCGGCCGCGCGCCGGAACCCCTGCGGGTGGTACTGCACGTGGTGCTGCAGGAAGCGAAGCTGCAGCTCGGACAGCTCCGGCGGAGCGGAGCCGATGCGCGGAAAGACGTGTGCGTGGCCGTCGATGATCATGCGTGCCTGCCGCCCCGTGAACGTAGCAACTCCATGTGCCGGCTCCTTTACGGTGATGTTTCAGGTTCGTAACGGTCCGCTTAGCTGGTACGCCCTCCGGAGACCAGCACCACCTCGCCCGTGATGTAGCTGGACACCAGCAGCCCGAAGATGGCGTCGGCCACGTCCTGGGGCTGCGCGACGCGGCCCATGGGGATCTGGCCGGCGATGGACTGGATCGTCTCCGGACTGAAGTCCTTGATCCAGCGAGTCTCGACCAGCCCCGGCGCGACCGCGTTCACCTGGATGTCGGGCGCCTGGCTGGCCGCCAAGCCGCGGGTGAGCGCGATCGCCGCCGCCTTGCTGGAGCCGTACACCAGCGAGCTGCCCGTCCCGGTGAACCCGGCCAGGGAGGCGACCGTGACGATGTGGCCGCCGCCGGCACTCCGCATGTGGCGGATCGCGGCGCGGCAGCACCAGAACACCCCGTTCACGTTGATCGCGAATATCCGCTGCAAGTCCTCCGGCGTGATGCCGTCCAGGTCGGCCAGCGGCACCGGCCGCGTGATGCCGGCGCTGTTGATCAGGAAGTCGAGGCCACCCAGATCGGCAACCACCGAGTCGACCATGCCCGTCACCGCCGCGTCGTCGGCTACGTCCGCCTGACACGCGATCGCGCGCACGCCGTGCGCCTGCGCGTCGGCGACCGTGCGCTCGGCGTCCTCACGCGAGCGTGAATAGTTGACCGCGACCGCGGCACCCTCCGACGCCAGCATCAGCGACGTCGCCCGGCCGATGCCGGTGCCGCCGCCGGTGACCAGCGCCACCTTGCCCTCGAATCGTCCCATCGTTCCTCCCCCGCGCAGGTCACGGAGTCTGGCGGATCCGCCGCGCCAGCGGCAAGGTCCCACAGCCTCCATGGAAGGTGGGACGGGCCTGGAGCGACGACATGACGGCGTTGCGGGTATCGCGTACGGTGCGGCCATGCCCGACCTCCGCATCCGCGAGCTGCAAGCCGGCGACCTGCGCAACGGCTTCTTCGAGACGCTGAACGCCCTCCGGCCCACCGGCGATGCCGATCCGGGCGCGGCCGCCGCCATCTTCGCGCAGGTGCGCAGGAACCCCGACACGGTCGTTGCGGTCGCCGAGCGGGACGGCCGTATCGTCGGCACCGGCACGCTGTACCTGCTGCGCAAGTTCCTGTACGGAGGCAGCACCGCCGCCCACATCGAGGACGTGGCGGTCGCCGCGGACCGGCAGCGGGCGGGCGTGGGGCGGGCGGTGATCGAGTACCTGCTCGCACGCGCGCAGAAGGCCGGCTGCTACAAGACCGTGCTGTACTGCGAGGACGATGTCCTGCCGTTCTACCGCACGCTCGGCTTCCGGCACGCGACGAACGGCATGCGCTTCGACCACGCGCCGCCGCCGGCACGGGGAGCGTCATGAAGATCAAGGACATCAGCACCACGGTCACCTGGGGAGGACGCCGTAACTGGGTGATCGTGAAGGTCGGCACCGACACCGACCTGTATGGCTGGGGCGAGGCGACCCTGGAAGGCAAGGAACGGACCGTGCAGGCGGCGATCGCCGAGCTGGGCGCGATGCTGATCGGCCGCGACCCGCTGCCGGTGGAGCACCACTGGCAGCGCCTCTACCGGCACGGCTTCTGGCGGGGCGGCCCGGTGATCAACTCCGCCATCGCCGGCCTGGACCAGGCGCTGTGGGACCTGCGCGGCAAGGCGTGGGGGGTGCCGGTGTACCGGCTGCTCGGCGGTCCCGCGCGCGATCACATCCGGCTCTACACCCATGTCGGCATCTACGACCCGGACGAGATGGTCGCGGACGCCCGGCGCGACGTCGATGACGGCTTCACGGCGATGAAGACCGGCTCCTGGCGCGACGACCTGCTGCTTGCCGAGACGGAGCGGCTGCGCGTCTTCGCCGAACGGCTCACCGTGCTGCGCGACACCATCGGCCCGGCGGTCGACATCATGATCGACGACCACGGCCGCGGCCGGCCGTCGAGCGCGGCGCGGCTCATGCGGGCGCTCGCGCCGTTAGACCTGCTGTTCCTCGAAGAGACCACGCAGCCCGACGACCTGGAGAGCCTGATCCGGCTCCGCCACGCCGACCCGCCGATGGACATCGCCACCGGCGAGCGCCTCTATTCCAAGTGGGACTACCGGCCGCTCTTCGAGCAGCGGCTGGTGGACGTGATCCAGCCCGACCTGTGCCACGCCGGCGGCATCTCCGAGGTCAAGAAGATCGCCGCGCTGGCGGAGGCCTACTACGTGCAGCTCGCCCCGCATAACCCGCAGGGCCCGCTGTCCACGGCCGCCGCCGCGCACCTCGGCATGGCGATCCCGAACTTCCTGATCCTGGAATTCGTCCGCCAGGACACCTACCGCGACACCGCCATGCGCGACGCCTGGACGATCGAGGGTGGCAACCTGCTGGTCCCGGACATCCCCGGCCTGGGCGTCGACCTGGACGAGGACGCGCTGCTGGCCAGCCCCTTCCGCCGCGTGCCGCGCGGCGACGGACCGACCCGGACGGACGGCAGCATCGCCGACCCTTGAGCGCCCCAAGCAATCGGAGCCGTCGGCTCCGGTTGCTTGGCCCAGCCCCTCCTTTGGCTACGGAGTGGGCCGATTGCCGCTTCGCACCAATCGGCCCACTCCGTAGCGGTACGCTTCTCTGCTAAAGTCCGGCCATGCAGGTACGTGAGAGACTGTCTCCGGCGACGTTCATCGGCGTTCGCGGGGGCGACATCATCTCCTTCGGGTCCGGGCAGCCGGATCTGCCGCCGCCGCCGGAGGCGTTCCGGGTGCTCGCCGGCTACCGGGACTTCAAGTACGGACTCATCTCCGGGAGCGAGGAACTGCGCGAAGCGCTCTCCCCGATCTACCCGGGCTCGACGCCGGAAAGCTTCGTCGTCACCAACGGCGCCAGCGAGGCGCTGGACCTGGCGCTCCGCCATATCGGCCGCACCTGCCCGGCCGACCGCCGGCGGGTGCTGATGGCCCGCCCCTACTACTACTCGTATCCGCCCGCGGTCCGGTACGCCGGCCTGGAGCCCGTGTACACGGACGCGGTCGACGGCCGCATCGACATCGACGACTTCGCCGACAAGGTGGGCGACTGCGCGGCGGTGCTCGTCAACTCGCCGGCCAACCCCACCGGACGCGTGCAGCCGGTGGAGACGCTGCAGCGGATCGAGGAGCTGACGCGCGACCTCGGCGTCTACCTGCTATCCGACGCGGTGTACAAGGACCTGATCTACGTGAGCGAGACGCACACGCTCGCCGGTCCGCACGTCGTCACCATCGACTCGTTCTCCAAGACCTACGCCATGTGCGGGTTCCGCGTCGGCTACCTGTGGTCGCAAGACACCGAGTTCGTGCAGGGCGTCGTCGAGATGAAGACGCACACCTCGATGAACACCAACATCCTGGGGCAGGAGATGGCGCTGGCCGCCCTGAGCGCGCCGCCTTCCTACGTCGAGGACCAGCTCGTCATCTGGCGCGAACGCCGCGACCTGATCTACGCCGGGCTTTCGGACCTGGGACTGGATCTGTGGAAGCCCGAAGGCGCCTTCTACGTGCTGCCGAAGGTCGACGACCCGTACGGGTTCGTCAGCGAGATGTTCGAGCGCCACCAGGTGATCACCTACCTGGGCGAGTGGTTCGGTGCCCCCGACCGGGTGCGCCTGTCCTACGCGCTGGACGCTGACAAGATCGAGGCTGGCCTGGAGCGGATCGGCACCTACCTAGCCGCGCGGTGAGCCCGAAGCCGCTGCGCCTGGCGGTGATCGGCGCGGGCGTCATGGGCTGCAGCCACATCGAGCGGATCCGGACGAGCCCCGAGTGCGTGCTGGCCGCAGTGTGCGATCCTGACTTGGCCCTGGCGACGCGAGCCGCCGGCGGCTGTCCCGTGCACGGCGACCTCCCGGAGCTGCTGCGGCGCGAGCGGATCGACGGGGCGATCATCGCCACCCCGAATGCCGAGCACCGCGAAGGCGGTTTGCTCTGCGCCGAGGCCGGCGTGCCGATGCTGGTGGAGAAGCCTATCGCGGCGACCACCGCGGACGGCAGCGCGCTGGTCGAGGCGGCCGCGCGCCGCGGCGTACCCCTGCTGGTCGGCCAGCACCGCCGCCACAGCGCCTTCGTGCGACGCGCCAAGCAAGTGGTCGACGCCGGCGATCTGGGCCGCCTGGTGAGCTTCACCGCGCTCTGGTTCCTCCGCAAGCCGGACGACTACTACGAAGTCGGCTGGCGCACGCGCCCCGGCGGCGGGCCGGTCCTCACCAACCTCATCCACGAGATCGACATGATCCGCCACTTCGGCGGCGAGATCGAGAGCGTGTTCGCGGCCGCCAGCTCCGCGGCGCGCGGGCTGGCGGTGGAGGACTCGGTGGCGATCACGCTGCGCCTGGCCGGCGGAGCGCTCGGCTCGATCGCCGCCTCGGACGCTGCCGTCTCACCGTGGTCGTACGAGCTGACCACGCACGAGAATCCGCTCTACACGCGCACCGACCGGAACTGCTACTTCCTGCTCGGCACCGAGGGGTCGCTGGCGTTCCCGCGGCTGACGCTGTGGCGCCATCCCGGCGAGACCGGGTGGCAGCACCGGCTTTCGGGGACCCCGCTGCCGGTGGACGCGGTCGACCCCGTCGCCGCCCAGCTCTCCCACTTCTGCGAGGTGATCCGCGGGCGCGCGGAGCCGCTCGTCTCCGGCCCGGACGGCCTGGCGACCCTGGCCGCCACCGAGGCGGTGCTGCAATCCGCCCGCGATGACCGCCCGGTCAGGCCGGCGAGCCGTTGACGACATTCCATCGCAGAGGGACTCGTTCGATGAGCGGACGCCATGAACAAGCACAGCCGCCGGCCGCCGGACAGCTCGCCGATCCGGCGGCGGCGTAGCAGCGCAGACCGTCAGCTCCCTGCAAGCGCGCCGACGATGCGCTCGACGTTGGTCCGGATGAAGTCCTGGTACGTGGCCGCCGGACCGTCCGGCTCGCTCAACGACCCGGTGTACACCGAGACCACCTCGATCCCCAGGTCGTCGGCGATCACCTGCGCCGTCTGCGAGCTCACCGTCAGGCCCACGAAGATCGCCGGCACCCCGTACTCGGTGATCGCTTCGCGCAGGGCCGCCAGGTGGCGCGCCGACGGCTCGGACATCGTTGAGAAGCCCGGAATGATGGTGTCGAGCACGGTGAACCCGTAGCGGTCGGCGAAGTATCCGAATACGTCGTGGTCGGTGACCAGGATCCTGCGGTCCCGTGGAATGTCAGCCACCGCGTCCCGTACCCACGCGTCCAGCGCATGCAACTCGCCGGCAAGCGCGTCCGCGCGCTCCGCATAGTCGGCGCCGTGTTCGGGATCGACCCCGGCGAGCGCTTCCGCGATCTCCTCGGACCATTCCGCGACCAGCGTCGGGTCCATCCAGACGTGAGGGTCGAACTCGCCGTGTTCGTGGTCGTGGCCGTGCGCGCCTTCCTCCTCGTCGTGCTCTTCGCCTTCTTCGTGCTCGCCTTCTTCGTGCTCGTCTTCTTCGTGCTCGTCCTCCATGCGCCGAAGATTCAGATGAGCGGTAAGATCGACGATCAGGCGCGGCTCCGCGCTCGCGATCAGGTCTCCGAGGAAACCCGCTTCCAGCCCTGAGCCGTTGATGAACACGACGGCCGCATCCGTGACCTGGCGGGCGTCACGGGAGCTCGCCCGAAACGCGTGCGGGTCGGCCCCGGGCGGCAGCATCACGTACAGGGACAGGCGGTCACCGCCGACCCTGGCGACGATGTCGCCGACGATGTTGGTGGTCGCCACGACCGGCAGGCGATCCGCCGCCGGCTCCTCCATTTGGGCCTCCGCATGGGCCAGCGTGCCGGCCAGCACCATTACGGCGACGACGAACGTCCATATCTTCTGATGTCTCATGAGGCTCATGATAACAAGATCGCATTCTCATTACAACCCCAGTCGCCTACCCGGTTCACACGGGGTCGCTCCGGCTGCGAAGCGGTTCCAGACGCCCCTCGGCCGGTTCACCTATCGACCCGTGAACGAGTCTGCATTCAGCTACGGGGTGGCGCTGCAGTCCGTTGCAGGCGGCTCTTTCTTCCTCGCGGAGCCGGAGAAGGCGCGTGAGCACCGCCGTCAGGAGCGGCTCCCCCGGCCGCAACAGGTACGCATCAGACTGGACGTGGATACCGACCCGCCGCCACTCGCCCGCTACGAGGTGCTGACGCTGCTGACACCGATCCCGTTCCAGGTGCGGCTGTTCGCGCTGCCGGGTCTGTTCGCCGGCAGCTGCACGCCATCCTGTGCCGCGACTGGAAAGCGCGAGTGAAGGGACGCGACTTCTACGACTTCGTCTGGTACCGCGGTCGGGGGATACGATGCGATGTCGGTCACCTGCAGGCTCGCATGGAACAGACCGGTCACTGGCAAGCCGGTACGGACCTCGATGTCGCGCACCTGCGCCGGCTCCTGGCGCGTCGCTTCGAGCAGGTGGACTTCGATCAGGCCAGGAGCGACGTGCGCCCGTTCATACGCGACGACGCGGAACTGGCGCTCTGGGACCGTACGTTCTTTCAGGCACTCGCGGCGCAGGTCGAGGGCGCTTGAGCACGCAGCTACCCCGTGCTCCCGCTCCGGCAGCCGCTGCACAGTCCGTACAGGGTGATGTCGTGTCCTTCGGTGACGAAGCCGGCGGGGGCCAGCGCGTCGACTTCGCTGAGACAGTCGTCCACTTCCCACAGCGAGTTGCAGATCCGGCACAGGAAGTGGTGATGGTGCGGCTTGCCGGCGCGCTCGTAGCGAGCCGGTGCGCCGGGGATCTCCACCGTCCGCAGCCACCCTGACTCCACCAGGTCGCGGATCGCGCGGTACACCGTGGCGATGCCGAGACGAGGCAGGTGCTCGCGAGCCGCGTCGCAGAGCTCCGTGGGGCTCAGCGGCCGGTCATACGACTCGATGACCGCCTGGATCGCATCACGCTGTCGGGTCTGCCGTTCCATGGGCTTCCTCGGCCGGCGCGGCCCTCATCACGCGGGCCAGCGCCGAGATGATCAGAAAGGCGACGACGCACACCACGGCGATCGCCGCTCCCGATGCTACGCTCAGGTGGTAGGAGAGGTACAGCCCGACCACGCCGGAGCCGACGCCGATCGCGGCCGCCACCAGCACGGCGTGATGGAAGCGGCGCACGACCTGCAGGGCGGCGGCCGCCGGCGCCACCATCAGGGTCACCACCAGCGCGATGCCGATGGTCTGCAGCGCCACGGCGATAGCCAAGCCCATCAGCACGTACTGGAGCGCGGTGAGACACCCGCTGTTGAGGCGCAGCGACGCCGCGAACACGCGGTCGAAGGTGACCAGCACCATCTCCTTGTAGAACAGCGCTACCACGATGACGATGATCGCCGCGACCGCGCCGATGCGGAGCAGGTCGGTGCCGCTCACGCTCAGGACGTTCCCGAACAGGAAGTGCACGAGGTCCACCGCGAAGCTGCGCACCGTGGAGATGATCACGATGCCCAGCGCGAACATGCCGGAATAGACCACGCCCACCGCGGCGTCCTCGCCGATGCGGAAGCGGCGCACCAGCGCGGACATGCCCAGCGCGGTCAGGATGGCGGTCCCGGTGGCCCACCAGAACAGGCGGTCGCGGGACAGCCCGCTCACCAGGTAGCCCACCGCCACCCCCGGGACCAGCGAGTGGGCCAGCGCGCTGCCGATGTAGGACATGCCGCGCAGCACGGCGAACGTGCCGACCATGGCGCATACCGCGGCGACCATGGTCACCGCCAGCAGCGCGCGCACCACGAAGGGGTAGCCCAGGGGGGCGAACAGCAGCTCGCTCACGGCAGCGCGTGCGTCCGGGCCGGATCGGCGGCTGCGGCGGGTTGGCCGTGATCGCAATGGCCGTCCGGCAGTGCAAACCGCGAGCCGTCGCGGTCGATGCGGAGCACGTTGCTCCCGTACGCCAGGGCGAGCCGATCGGCCACCAGCACCTCGGAGGCCGGCCCGCAGCCGATCAGCCGGCGGTTCAGCAAGGCGACCCGGCCCATGCGCTCCGCCACACCCAGGTCGTGGGTCGCCAGCAGCACCGTGACCGTGTCGCCAAGGGCGTCCAGCGTCGCCTCGAGCTGGCGGCTGGCGTCGGCGTCCAGGCCGGCGAACGGCTCGTCCAGCATCAGCAACTCCGCCTGCTGGGCGAGCGCGCGGGCGATGAACATGCGCTGCCGCTGGCCGCCGGACAGCTCGCCGATCTGGCGGCGGCGCAGCGGCGTGATCGCGACGCGCTCCATGGCGGCCGCGACGATCGCCCGGTCGGCGCGGCGCAGACGGCGGAAATAGCCGACGCGGGCGATGCGGCCCATGGCCACCACGTCCTCCACCATGGCCGGAAACCGCCAGTTGAGGTCGGCGCTCTGCTCGATGTACGCGAGGCAGACGTGGCCGCCCGGATCGCTGCCGTAAACCCGGACCCTCCCGGTGGCCGGGCGGTGGACGCCCGCCACCACCTTGAACAGCGTGCTCTTGCCGGCGCCGTTCGGCCCCACCACCGCGATGCGCTGGCCGGCGGTCACCTGCATCGACACCGCTTCGAGGGCGCTACGCCCGTCGTAGCCGGCGGACACCGCTTCGATGTCGAGCAGTGCCGTCCCGGGTTCGTGCGGAGATTCGCGGCCGTGAATGCGCATGTCGGCCCGCCAGCGTACCCCATTCCCCCGCAAGACGAAAACGATTCCCCGTTATCGGCTAGACCGTCAGCTCCCGGCGAGCGCGGCGACGATGCGCTCGACGTTGGTACGGATGAAGTCCTGGTACGTGGCCGCCGGACCGTCCGGCTCGCTCAGCGACCCGGTGTACACCGCAACCACCTCGATGCCGAGATCGTCGGCTACCACTTGGGCCGCCTGCGAGCTCACCGTCAGCCCCACGAAGATCGCAGGCACGCCGTGCTCGGCGATGGCTTCGCGCAGGCCCGCCAGGTGGCGCGCGGACGGCTCGGCCACCGTTGAGAACCCGGGAATGATGGTGTCGAGGACGGTGAACCCGTAGCGGTCTGCGAAGTATCCGAATACGTCGTGGTCGGTGACCAGGATCCTGCGGTCCCGTGGAGTGTCAGCCACCGCGTCCCGTACCCACGCGTCCAGCGCATGCAACTCGCCGGCAAGCGCGTCCGCGCGCTCCGCATAGCCGGAGCCGTGGTCGGGATCGACCTCGGCGAGCGCTTCCGCGATCTCCTCGGTCCAGGCCGCGACCAGGGTCGGGTCCATCCACACGTGCGCGTCGAACTCGCCGTGGTCGTGGCCGTGCTCGTCCTCTTCGTGGCCGTGCTCGTCTTCTTCGTCATCGTGCTCGTCCGCTTCGTCGTGCTCTGCCTCGTCCTCGTGTTCGTGCCCTTCCTCGCCGTCGTGATCTTCCCCTTCGTCGTGCTCTTCCCCTTCGTCGTGCTCTGCCTCGTCCTCGTCGTGCTCGTCCTCGTGGTCGTCGTGTTCCTCCCCTTCCTCGTGCGCGTCCTCATCTTCGTGCTCGTCCTCCATGCGCCGGAGGGTCAGATGCGCGGACAGGTCGACGACGAGCCGCGGCTCGGCACTCGCGATCAGATCACCCAGGAAGTCCGCTTCGAGCCCCGCGCCGTTGATGAACACCACGGCCGCATCGGCTGCCTGCCGGGCGTCCCGCGGGGTCGCCTGGAACGCGTGGGGGTCGGCCCCGAGCGGCAGCATCACGTACACGGACACGCGGTCGCCGCCGACCTGGGCGACGATGTCGCCGACGATGTTGGTGGTCGCCACGACCGGCAGGCGATCCGCCTCCGGCTCCTCCATCTGGGGCTCCGCATGGGCCAGCGCGCCCGCCAACGCCAGGACGGCAGCGACGAACGTCCACGTCTTCAACTGTCTCATGTTCCTCATGGTAACGATAAAGCTTTATCGTTGCAAGACAGCGTTCGGCGACTCCCGCCGATCGTCTCCACCACGTAATGCGAAGATCACGCGTTCCACGGGTTGATCACACCGATGCCGCAGTCCTCGAATCCCGCTGAATCCCGGGTAGCGACATCCGCGCCACGCGACCGGGCGATGGCCGCGATCTGGCAATCGGATTGGCTGATCGGTCGCCCCGCATGGCGACGCGCGGTTGCGATGGAGGCATATGCGGCTGCGGCGGCGCTGTCGAACGGCAGGACGCGGCCGGCAAAGTCCCTGCGGAACATTTCCTCGATCGCTGTGATCAGCGTGTCCCGACGCTTTCCGGCCGGCAGGATCGCGGCTCCGTATCGAATCTCCGCTTCACTGATCACGGAGATGAACACACTGGCTGCGATTCGTCGGGCGAGCCATGCCTCGACGCGGGGGGCCGGGTTCGGCCGCATCAGCTCGGAGACGACGTTGGTGTCCAGGAGGACCACTGTCGATGCCTCAATCGAACCGAGGCGGCTCTCGCATGGGCTCACGCACCGGCAACTCGAGCTCCACACCGCCGAAGGGTGCGAAGCGGGCGCGAATGGCGTGAGCCAGATCGACCGGGACCGCCGGAGCCTGGCTGAGCGCCATGCGGAGGATCTGACGAACTTCCTCCTCCATCGACCGACCGTGATCGGCGGCGCGAATCCGCAGCCGCCGTTTCAGTTCCTCGTCCAGGTTGCGAATCGTGATGCTGGCCATCGATCCCCTTCCAAGCCGCAGCATACAGCGCATGATGATTGCAATGCAATCACTTTCGCCACTCTGCCACTCGGTACGCCTGACACCGAAGGCGCATTAATTTGCCAGTATGTTGACATTTACTCAACCTACTGGCAAATTGGAGGCGTGCGCGTCGAGCTACCTCTCGATCATCCGTTCGATTACCAGCTCGCCATGGACAGGGTGGCGCGCTATCGAGCGCCCCGCAACAAGATCCTCAGCCTGTGCAGAAGCGGCGACCTGATCCAGATCAGGAAGGGGCTGTACGTAGCATCCCCCTTCCCCGGGCGCCCACCGGCGGTGAGTCCGCTTGCCGTGGCGGCGCTGATCTACGGGCCGTCCTACGTCTCGCTGGAATCGGCGCTGAGCCACCACGGCCTGATTCCCGAACGGGTCGACGAGATCACCAGCGTCACCTGCAAGCGCGCGAAGCGGTTCCATACGCCGCTCGGCCGTTTCACGTATTGTCCCGTGAACGAGTCCGCGTTCAGCTACGGCGTAGGCGTGCAGTCTGCGGCGGGGGGTACCTTCTTTCTGGCGGAGCCGGAGAAGGCGCTGTGCGACCGGATCGCCTGTATACGCCATCTCACCGCCATGCGGGACATCCCCGCGGTGCTGGAAGAGCACCTGCGCGTGGATCTGGACGCCGTCATCCGGATGCGCCTGGACGTCGCGCGCAACATCGCGAACCGCTATCGAAGACGGAACGTCGACGCGTTCCTGCGCTGGCTGGAACGGCACGGAACGAAGACCGGATGAACATCGCCCTGCAGGCACTGCTCGATCGCCACGAGCCGCATACCCTCGCCGACTACGAGAACGCCTTGAAGGAAGTCATCCAGGAACTGGCGTTGCTCGGGTTATGGCGCGCCAAGTTCTACGAGCACGCCGCGTTCTACGGCGGCACCGCGCTCCGCGTCTTCCACGGGCTGCCTCGCTTCTCGGAGGACATGGACTTTTCCCTGCTGGAGCCCGCCGCCGGATTCGTGCTCGAACCGTACCTCGAAGCGATCCGCCGGGAGCTCGCGTCGTTCGGATTCAGCTTCCGCGTCGAGCGCCGGAGCAAGCGCGTAAGCACCGCCGTCGAATCCGCGTTCATCAAGGGCGGTACGCGCGTCAATCTCGCGCACGTGGGCATGCCGGACTACCTGCAGGAACGGCTCCCACGGCTGCAACAGGTGCGCGTCAGACTGGACGTGGACACCGACCCGCCGCCCCTCGCCCGCTACGAGGTGCTGACGCTGCTGACGCCGATCCCGTTTCAGGTACGGCTGTTCGCGCTGCCGAGTCTGTTCGCGGGCAAGCTGCACGCCATCTTGTGCCGCGATTGGAAGGCGCGGGTAAAGGGACGCGACTTCTACGACTTCATCTGGTACCTCGGCCGGGGAACACGCTGCGATGTCAGGCACCTGCAGGCGCGCATGGAACAGACCGGTCACTGGCAAAGCGACGAAGACCTTGACGTCGTGCACCTGCGCCGGCTCCTGACGCGGCGCTTCGAGCAGGTGGACTTCGATCAGGCCAGGAACGACGTGCGGCCGTTCATACGCGACGACGCTGAACTGGCGCTCTGGAACCGTACGTTTTTCCAGTCCCTCGCGGCGCGGGTCGAGGGATGACGCCTCAGCCGGTGTTGCGCAGGCCGGCGGCCAGGCCGTTGACGGTGACCAGGATCGCCCGCTCAGCCAATCGTCGACCTGATGCAGAGGTGCAAGCTGTCGCTTGAGGAGGCGGAACGGCTGGTCGCAGCGCCGCGCCGGTAGCTCGCGGCGCCGCACGGTCCTGTCCGTAGCGGCCGGAAAGCGGCCAGCCTACCATGGGTCACATGGAAGCTGGACCGATCGCCCTCGACGATCTGAAGCCCGGCGATGAGCTGCAGCAGAGTGCGCTTTGGGGCCGTTTCAAGCAGCGGCTCGGCTGGTGCCCGGAGCCGGTGTACTGGGTGGCCGGCGGAAGCGGCGGCACCCTCCTGAGCCTGAGGCATGTGACGCCGCTCGGCCCCCTGGTGTACGTTCCGGGCGCCCCCGCTACGCCGCCGGCCCGCGGGGACGCCGGGCGTGTCCTGGCCGATCTGGCTCCGGAAATCACGCTTCAGAGTTGGACCTTCGCCAACGATCGTGCCCCCGTGCGTCCCACGGTCGTGCGCTACGACCTGCCGTGGTCCGCGGGTGAGCGATGCGCATGGCACGCGCGCGCCGCTGCCTCACCTATGACCTGCACGGCATTCCGACGGCCCCGGATCCGCGCCATCGGTGGGCCGGGCTGTATCGGTTCAAGACGGGCTTCGGCGGCGAAGTGGTACACCGCTGGGGGTGCTGGGATCGCCCGATGAACCCGTTCACCTACCCCCTGCTGCGCCGCGCCGAACTGCTGCGCCGGCGACTCGCGGCGCCCTCGTGGGTCGCTGAGACTTGGGGCGGGGCTACCCCGTGTTGCGCAGCCCGGCGGCCAGGCCGTTGACGGTGAGCAGGATCGCCCGCTCGACCTGCCGGTCCACCGCGTCGGCGCTCCGGTGCCGGGCGAGCAGCACCACCTGCAGCAGGTTCAGCGGTTCCAGGTAGGCGGAGCGCACCTCCAGGGTGCGCTTGAGCACCGGGTAGTCGGCCAGCAGCGTCGGCTTGCCGGTGGTGGCCAGCACGTGCTGAAGCGCGCGCTCGTGCTCGGCGGCGACCAGATCGAAGATCCGCCGGTGCTCGGCGGGGACCAGCGCCTCCACGTAGCGCTGCGCGGTCACCAGGTCGGTCTTCGCCAGGGTCATCTCCACGTTCGAGATGAACATTCGAAAGAAGCGCCAGCGTTCGTACATCTCGCTCAGCGCGTCCGCCCCGGCCTCACGCGCGGCTGCCAGGCCGGTGCCGACGCCGTACCATCCCGGGACCACCTGGCGGGTCTGCGTCCAGCCGAATACCCACGGAATGGCCCGCATGCCGCCGATGCCGGCGCCCGTGCCCGGACGCCGGGCCGGCCGCGACCCGATGTTGAGCGACGCCAGCTCCTCCACGGGCGTTGCGGTCAGGAAGTAGTGAACGAGGGACGGATGGTCGACCAGGTCGCGATAGGCTCGGTACGCGGCGCGCGAGGTGATGTCCATGACCGCGTCCCACCGGTTCAGATCGTCCGCCGAGAGGGTCGAGCTCCGATGCAGCACCGCCGCCTCGACGGAAGCCGCCAGCGTCAGCTCCAGGTTGTCGCGCGCCAGCCGCGGCAGCCCGTACTTGTCGCTGACGACCTCGCCCTGCTCGGTGATCTTGATCGTGCCGTCCACCGCTCCCCAGGGCTGGGCCAGGATCGCCTCCGCGGTCGGACCGCCGCCGCGCCCGACCGTGCCGCCGCGCCCGTGGAAGAACCGAAGCGGCACGCCGTGCTCGCGGGCCACGTCGCGCAGCCTCCGCACGCATCGGTGCAGCTCCCACTGAGCGGTGGTGATCCCCGCCAGCTTGTTCGAGTCGGAATAGCCCAGCATGACCTCCTGCCGGCCGCCCCTCAGCCGCAGCAGCTCGCGGTAGCTCGGCTCCTCCAGCAGGACGCGAAGCGTGTCCTCTGCCCTCCGGATCGCCTCCGGCGTCTCGAACAGCGGCACGAAGCCGACCGCGGCGCGGCCGGCGGCGATGTCGACCAACCCGGCCTCTCGCGCCAGCACCACCGCTGCCAGCAGATCGTCGGGACCCACCGTCTCCGAGACGATGTAGCTCTCGATCGCGCGCGCACCGAACCGGTCCTGAGCCGCGCGGACCACTCGCATCGTCGCCAGCGGGCGGCCAGGGTCTCCGCGCAGATCGGTCGCGGCGGTCGCGATCGGCCGCCGGTTGCGCAGCTCCGTGGACAGCAGCTCGAAGCGCTCGGCCGGCGACATGCGGGCGTAGTCCGGCGCATCGGGAAGGCGGCGGTACAGCGCGGCGAGCGTGGCGTGGTGCTTCTCCGCATGCTCACGCACGTCCAGGGTCGCCAGATGGAAGCCGAAGGCCGCCGCGCGGCGGAGCAGGCGGCGCAGCGCGCCGTCGGCGATCGCCTCGCCCCGGTGGGCGCGCAGCGACCGCTGCAGCATCTCCAACTCCGCGACCAGCTCCGCGGAGCTGCGGTAGTCGCGCCGCGGCACGTGCCGGGTGTCCTCGGCGATCCGCGCTCGCGTGTTCACCAGCCGCTCCCGGATGTAGTTGAGCTTCAGCCGGTAGCTCTCGCCGGTGCCGCCGCGCTGGAAGCGGCCGTCGGTCGCCGGCAGCGCCTGGCGGTCGCGGCGCAGGCTGAGGGACAGCTCCGCCGACACGCCATGGATGTGCTCCGAGCTGCTCAGCTCGGCCGAAAGACCCTCCACGGCGCCGATCAACTCGCGCAGCGCGTGGTCGTGCTGCAACTCCAGCACGTCCAGGGTCACGTCCGCGGTGACCAGCGGGTTGCCGTCGCGATCCCCGCCGACCCAGCTTCCGAAGTTCAGCGGGCGCGCATGCGCCGGCAACTCGATGCCGGCCCGCTGCAACTGTTGGTCCAGCTCGTCGAACAGGTCGCCGGTGACCTCGCGCAGCATCTCGCTCAGGTAGTAGACCGCCGCCCGCGCCTCGTCCGCCGGGCGCGGGCGGTGGACGCGCAACTCGTCGGTCTGCCAGATCAGGTCGATCATCTCGGCCAGCCGCCGCTCGATGCGGGCCAGGTCCACGTCGGTCTGCCTGGGGTCGGCCCGGTCGTAGAGCAGCTCGCCGATGCGCTGCAGCTTGGTCAGCACGGAGCGGCGCGCCGCCTCCGTGGGGTGCGCGGTGAAGACCGGCCGCACGTCGAGACGGGGCGCCACCTCGCGCAGGGCCGCGCAGCGCTCGTCGTCTCCCTGGATGTGGTCGAACAGGGCGCGCAGCCGGCCGCGGCCCACCCCGCTGCGCGGTCCGTGCTCGCCGACGCGGTGGGTCTGCTCGGCGACGTTCGCCAGGTGGAAGAAGGTGGAGAAGGCGCGTACCAGGTTGGTGGTGTCGGCGATGTCCAGGCCCTCCACGAGGGCGGTCAGCTCGGCGCGCGCGCCGCTTCCCGCCGCCGGGTCGCGCGACTGCTTGCTCAGCGTGCGCACGCGCTCGACCAGCTCCAGGAGCTGCGGCCCGTGCTGGCGGACCAGGGTCTGCCCCAGAAGGTTGCCCAGCAGCCTGATGTCGGAACGCAACGCCGCGTCGGTACCGGAAGAACTCATGGTCGACCGCATTCTACCGATACGCGCCGCGCCGATGTCTCAGCGTGACCACGGCCACGCAGATGCGGGCCTCATCGACGAAGCAGGGAATTGGCGCGCTCGGTCACCGCGTGCAGCAGCACGTTGCAGCCGG
The DNA here is from genome assembly GCA_963662775.1 of Spirochaetia bacterium. Classification (GTDB taxonomy): domain Bacteria; phylum Spirochaetota; class Spirochaetia; order SZUA-6; family Bin103; genus CATQHW01. The sequence continues at coordinate 3,922,075 of OY759747.1, read as the reverse complement.
CGGCACAGTCCTCCCTGGTGGCGTCCTCCAGCTCGCTGTGGCTGATGCCGCCCGCGCAGGGGATGAAGATCATGGCGGTCGGCGCCCGCTCCGCGATGTGGCAGGCGTCGTGCCCGGCACCGGATACGATCTCCATGGCACCGCACCCGACCGCGGCGGCCCCCCGGCGTACCGCATCGATGCAGCCGGGATCGAAGCGCAGCGGAGACTGGTGCCAGATCTCTTCCATGCTCACGTGCAGACCCGCCGCCGAGCAGGTGGCCGCCGCCTCGGCTTCCAGCGCGGACCGCATCGAGGAGAGCCGGCCCTCCTCCGGGTGCCGCAGGTCCACGCTGAAGCCCACGCGCCCAGGTATCGTGTTGCGCGAGTTCGGGTGCACGTCGAGCTGGCCCACCGTCGCGCACGCACCGGGCAGATGCTCGCGGCCGATCCGACGGACGGCCTCCACGATGCGGGCGGCGCCGAGCAGCGCATCGCGGCGGTTCTCCATCGGGGTCGTGCCGGCATGTGCCTCCTGGCCGGTGACGATGAGGTCGAACCAGCGCTGCCCCTGCGCCCCGGTCACCACGCCGATGGCCTTCCCGGTCTGCTCCAGGACCGGACCCTGCTCGATGTGGAGCTCGAAGTACGCCGCGACCTCGTCCATCGATACGCGGTCCGTGCCGCGATAGCCGATCCGCTCCAGCTCCGCGCCGAATCTGCGGCCCTCCGCATCCGTGGTCGCTGCCACCCTGCCGGGGTCGAACTGACCCGCGAACACGCCTGAGCCCATCATCGAAGGGGCAAAGCGACAGCCCTCTTCGTTCGTCCACGCCACGACCTCGATCGGCCGTTCGGTCACCTGGTCCCGGTCGTTGAGGGTGCGCACGACCTCGAGCCCTGCGAGCACGCCATACGCGCCGTCGAACTTGCCTCCGGCCGGCTGCGTGTCGAGATGGCTGCCCGCCAGGACCGCCCGATGGCCGCCGAGCCGGCCGGGTCGACGGGCGAAGATGTTGCCCGTAGGGTCGATACGGATGCGGCAGCCGGCTTCCCGGCACCAGGAGATGAACAGGTCGCGCGCCTCGCGGTCCAGATCGGTGAGCGTCTGCCGGTTGACTCCTCCCCGTTCGGTCGCACCGAGCTGCGCCATGCGCATGAGGCTGTCCCAAAGCCGGGCGCCGTCGATCTTCATGGGCCGATCATCCTCGCACGACTCCTCAGCCCGCGTGCAACGCGCCGTCAGCTACGCGGCAAACGCGACTCCCTGACGCGTCAGGTCGGCGACTACCGCGTCGAGCGACTCGCTCAGAATGGCGACGATACGGTCGATCTGCTGCCTGGTCAGGATGAGCGTCGGCGACAGTACCGCAAGGTTGCCGATCGGACGAATGATCAGCCCCCGCGATTGCGCCGCGCGCGCAACGTGCCGGCCGATCTGGACGTCGCCGGCGAACGGCTCCCTGGTGTCGCGATCCTTGACGAACTCCATGCACAGCATGAAGTGACTGCCGCGCACGTCGCCGACGATCGGCACGCTCCCGAGCGTCCGCAATCGCTCGTGGAAATAGGGACCGGTTTCCTGGACACGTTCGCAGATGAGCTCGCGCTCCATGACGTCGATGTTGGCCAGGGCAACGGCGCAGGACGCCGCATGCCCGGAGTAGGTGAAGCCGTGCGCGAAGATGGCGCCGTCGGATCTCGGACGCGACAGTCCATCGTACACGCGGTCGGAAATGATCGTCGCGCCCAACGGCAGGTAGCCGGAGGTGATTCCCTTTGCGGTCACGATCATGTCCGGCACGATGCCGTACCGGTCGTGACTGGCGAAGAAGCATCCGAGCCGGCCGAAGGCGGTCACCACCTCGTCGGACACGTAGAGGATGTCGTGCTCTTCACACACCTGCTTCATCCGCCGATGGTAGCCGTCGGGAGCGACCAGCACGCCGCCGGCGCCCATGATCGGTTCGGCGAAGAAGCACGCGATGTTGCCCGCGCCGAGCTCCGCGATCGTGCGTTCGAGATCCCCAACCAGATAGTCGCAGTAGGCCGCCTCGTCGCCGATGCCAGCCGGCATGCGATAGCAATTGGCCTCGGAGACATGGTGCACCAGGCCCCGCGGAAACTGGAATCCCGGCCTGTCAGCCGCCTTTCCGGAGAGAGCCGATGCCAGAAACGTGCTGCCGTGATAGGCGTTCCGCCGCGAGATAACCAACCGTTTCGAGGGCCTGCCGATCGTGTCGAAATAGTAGTGGGCGATCCGCACGGCCGAGTCGTTGGCAGTGGACCCGCCGGTGCTGTAGAAGGTGTGATTGAGGTCTCCCGGGGCCAGTTCGGCCAGCTTGGCGGCCAGTTCCGTAGCCGGCGGATTCGCCAGGTTGGCGAAGTAGGAGTACTGCGGCAGCGTGCCGAGCTGGCGCGCCGCCGCATCGACCAGCTCCCGGCGCCCGTAACCGAGGTTGGCGAACCACAGCCCTCCGATTCCGTCGATGAAACGGTTGCCGTGGGCGTCCCACACGTACGCCCCGTCGCCGCGGACCATGGTCGTCGATCCCGAACGGATCCAGTCGGTGAAATCGGTCCAGGGATGAACGCAGTGCTCCAGGTCGGTCCGATGGAGGTCTTCCGCGTCATGATTTGGTGCGAGCATGGCTACTGCCTCACACGCTAAACGATGCCGTGGACCGCGGTGAATATCCCCTTGGGGACATCGATTCATGACGGAATTGTCCCCAAAGGGATATTCACCGCCAATCTCGACGTCTGGTAGCGTTGGGCCAGGCAGAGCCATGGCGCCGAGTGCCATGAGACACCATGGATACGGGAGGGCGATGACATGCTCAGAAAGCTCATGACGGGATGCGCGGCGATCATCCTGATGACGGCGGCCGGCGTGGTTTCCGCGGAGGAAATGGTCCTGAACGTGTACAACTGGTCCGACTACATCGCCGAGGACACGATCGCCGATTTCGAGGAGCGCACCGGAATCAAGGTCAATTACGACGTGTTCGACTCGAACGAGGTACTGGAGGCAAAGCTGCTGGCCGGCAACAGCGGCTACGACGTGGTGGTGCCGGCAGCCAGCTTCCTGGAGCGGCAGATCACCGCCGGCGGGTTCGCCAGGCTGGACAGGAGCAGGCTTGGCAACTGGGGGAACCTGGATGCGACCATCCTGGAGCGGGTGGCAGCCCACGATCCCGGCAACGAGCACGCGGTCCCGTACATGTGGGGCACGACCGGCTTCGGCTACAACGTCGGCAAGGTGGAGGCGATCATGAGCGACGCCCCGACCGGCAGTTGGCGCATGCTGTTCGATCCCGGCGTGGTCGCGGAGCTCGCGGACTGCGGGGTGACGCTGCTGGACGCGCCGACCGAAGTGTTCGCCAATCTGATGGGCTATCTCGGACGCGATCCGAACAGCGAGAGTCCGGAGGACGTCGAGCTGTTCGAGGCGCATCTGTCGAAGATCCGGCCGCACATCAGGTACTTCCACTCGTCACAGAACATCAACGACCTGGCCAACGGGGAGATCTGCGTGGCCATGGGATGGAGCGGCGACATGCTCATCGCGCGCGACCGCGCCGTGGAGGCCGGACAGGGCGTCGAGATCGCCTATACCATTCCCGCGGAAGGAGCGGTCATCTGGTTCGACAACCTGGCCATCCCGAGCGACGCTCCGCACCCGGAGAACGCCCACCTGTTCCTGGACTACATGATGGAGGCGGAGGTGGCCGCCGCGATCTCCAACTACGTGTTCTACGCCAACGCGAACGGCGCGTCGCTCCCGTACGTGGACGACGAGGTGAAGTCCGATCCGTCGATCTATCCCTCGGACGCGGTCAAGGAGAACCTGTTCGCGGATCTGGCCGATTCGCCCGCGTTCACGCGCTTGCTGACCCGGGCATGGACCAGGGTGAAGACCGGGCAGTGACGGCTCGGCCGCGAACCGTGGCCTTCTTGATCGCGGCGTACTGATCGCGGCGTACTGATCTCGGCGTATCGCCAAATGGGTCTACCGGGGCGTCCGGATCGCGTGCAGGATGTGCCGGTGAGCCCGCCGCGGACGGCGCCGGCCGGTGACCTTCCCGGCAACGGACCCCGATGCGGGCACTACGTTCGCATCGAGGGGGTGACGAAGACCTTCGGAGACGTCACCGCCGTCGACGACGTCTCCCTGGGAATCCACCGCGGCGAGATCTTCTGTCTGCTCGGCAGTTCCGGGTGTGGCAAGACGACGCTGCTGCGGATCCTGGCCGGCTTCGAGACCGCCACCGGCGGCCGCGTGCTGATCGACGGTGACGACATGACCGGCATACCGCCCTATGAGCGGCCGGTCAACATCATGTTCCAGTCCTATGCCCTCTTTCCGCACATGACCGTGGAGAAAAACGTCGCCTTCGGTCTGCGGCAGGACCGCATCGCGGCCCGGGAAACCAGCCGGCGCGTTCGCGACATGCTCGACCTGGTCAGGCTCGGTCCGCTCGCGCGGCGCCGGCCGCATCAGCTCTCCGGAGGGCAGCGCCAGCGCGTCGCGTTGGCCCGTGCCCTGGTCAAGCAACCGAAGCTGCTGCTGCTCGACGAGCCGCTGGCTGCACTGGACAGGAAGCTGCGCGAAGAGATGCAGTTCGAGCTGATCACCATTCAGAAGGAAGTCGGCGTCACGTTCGTCGTGGTTACACACGACCAGGAAGAGGCCATGACGCTTTCCGACCGGATCGGCGTCATGGACGCGGGCAAGATCGTCCAGACCGGCACTCCGAGTGCGATCTACGAATCGCCGGGCACCCGGTTCGTGGCCGGATTCGTCGGCTCGGTGAACCTCTTCGAGGGCCGCGTGGTGGCGCAGGACGCCGGCCACCTGATCATCGAATGCGAGGGTGCCGGCTGCCCGCTGTACAGCGACCGTGGAGTCCGCGCCGCGCACGGTGATCGGGTCTGGGTGGCGGTACGCCCGGAGAAGGTTCAGATATCGCGCGATGCGCCGTCCCGGGAGTACAACCGGATCGAGTCCATGATCACGGAGGTCGCCTACCGCGGGAATCTCACCATGTACCGGCTGCGTGCCGCCTCCGGCGCGGAGCTGCGCGTCTCCCGGCCCAACCTCGCGCGCGCGAACGCCGACCGTCAGGACATGGGCGAGCGGGTCTACGTTTCGTGGCATCCGTCGAGCTCCGTGGTACTGACGTCGTGATGCGCTGGCGCACGTTCGCGATCGCGGTCCCCTACCTCTGGCTCCTGCTGTTCTTCCTCGCGCCTTTCGCCATCGTCCTGAAGATCGCGCTCTCCGAGGCGATGCTGGCCCGGCCGCCGTACGCACCCCTGTTCGAATGGGGCGCGGACGGCTCCCTCGCGGTTCGTGCCAGCCTGCGGAACTTCCTGTTTCTGTTGCGTGACGACCTGTACTGGAAGGCTTACCTGAATTCGGCAAGGATCGCGCTGATCTCCACCGCGTTCTGCCTGATCCTGGGCTATCCGGTCGCATACGGAATCGCGCGGTCCTCTGCCACGGCGCGCACCGTATTGCTGATGCTGGTGATTCTGCCGTTCTGGACATCGTTCCTGCTGCGCGTCTATGCCTGGATCGGCATCCTCAAGAACAACGGCCCGATCAACAACATGCTGCTGGCCATCGGCATCATCGACGAGCCGATCACGATGATGCAGACCGACTTCGCGGTGTATGTCGGCATCGTGTACGCCTACCTGCCGTTCATGATCCTGCCGCTCTTCGCGAGGCTGGCACGGATTGACCACACCCTCCTGGAGGCCGCGGCGGATCTGGGCTGCCGCCCGCTCAGGGCGTTCCTGACCGTTACCCTGCCCCTTTCGCTCCCGGGTATCGTGGCCGGTTCGCTGCTGGTCTTCATCCCGGCGGTCGGCGAGTTCGTGATTCCGGCGCTGCTCGGCGGGCCCGACACCCTGATGATCGGCCGGGTGCTCTGGGACGAGTTCTTCGCCAACCGCGACTGGCCGGTCGCATCCGCGGTCGCGATCGCGGCGCTGTTTCTGCTGGTGATTCCCATCACCGTGTTCCAGCGACTGCGCTCGGACCAGGAGGGAGCGTGAACCCCCGACGCTCCCTGTTCGTGACGACCGCGATGGCGCTCGGCTTCGCCTTTCTCTACCTGCCGATCGCCTCGCTCATCGCCTACTCGTTCAACGCGTCCAAGCTGGTGACGGTATGGGGCGGATTTTCCGCCCGGTGGTACGGAGAGTTGCTGCGCGACGACCAGGTCCTGCGGGCGGCCTGGCTGAGCCTGCGCATCGCGTTCGTGAACGCGACCATCGCCGTGGCGCTCGGCACGCTCGCCGGTCTGGCGCTTGCGCGCATGGGCCGCTTTCGCGGGCGCCTGCTGTTCACGGGCATGACGTCGGCACCCCTGGTGATGCCGGAGGTGATCACGGGCCTTTCCCTGCTGCTGCTGTTCGTCGCCATGGAGGACCTGATCGGCTGGCCCGGCCGGCGCGGCGTCACGACCATCACGATCGCACACGTTACCTTTTCGCTTGCCTACGTGGCGGTGGTCATCCAGGCGCAGCTCGCCAGCACCGACGAGTCGATCGAGGAGGCCGCTCAGGACCTGGGGGCTCGGCCCGCGAAGGTCTTCTGCGTGATCACCCTGCCCCTCATCTCGCCGGCGCTGGTCTCGGGCTGGCTGCTCGCCTTCACGCTGTCACTCGACGACCTGATCATCGCCAGCTTCGTGTCCGGCCCCGGTTCCAGCACGTTGCCCATGGTGGTCTTCTCCAAGGTCCGTCTCGGCGTGAGCCCGGAGATCAACGCGCTGGCCACGCTGTTCGTGCTGGTGGTGGCCGTGGGGATCGTCGCCGCCTCGCTGATCGCGAATCGCGCGGCACGGCGGCGCTCCCGTGACGAGAACGCGGCAGTCGACCGCGCGGCAGGATGAATCACTCCCCGGCCGGCTGCTGCTGCGTACAGCAATGGATGCCGCCGCCCGCATAGTTGATGGCCGTCGGATCGATCTGCACCGCCGTACGTCCCGGGTAGGCGGCAGCCAGCGCCGCCGCGGCCGCGTGGTCCTTGGCGGCGTTCCCGTACCTGGGAGCGACCACCAGTCCGTTGGTCACGAGGTAATTGGCATAGCTGGACGCCCTTACCACGTGGATGGGGCGGCCATGCGGGAACGGCGGGACGTGCGCGGGGTAATCGAGACCGGCCAGCCACCGATACATGCTCTCCTGGGGCGAGACCGCCAGGTATGCGACGTCCGGCACGGGCAGGCGAACGATGTGAAACGGCTCGCCGGACTGATCCGTGGCCCGTGACAGGATGCGAAACGCCTCCTCGCACCGGGCGTAGTTCAGAGCTGCCAGCGGGTCTCGGGCGGCCTCCTCCGGGGCGACCTGGGCCAGCACGATCTGCCGCGGCCCGGCGAATCTGACGAGCTCGTCCAGGTGCCCGCCGGTCGTGGCCGGGCCGTACAGATGGATCTCCTTACCGGCTGCGTCCCGATAGGGAATCGGTCCCCACGTCGCGTGCAGGTCTTCGCCGAGGCCGTTGTTGATCCAGATCACCTTGGTCACGCCGAGAGCGCTGTGGTAGGCGCGCTCCAGGACCGCCTCGTCGAGCTGCGGATTCCGCTCGGCCTCCACGGCCCGGCAGACCAGCAGGGTGCCCTTACCGTTGACGACTCTGCCTCCGCCTTCGCTCACCACGTCGGCCGATACGAGATGGTCGATGCCGAGGTGCCGGGCCACCCGCTCCGGCAGGTCCGTCATCGCCCGGGACACCGGATCCGATGGCGGCGCGTATCCCCACTGATTCTGCAGAAAGCGCGCGATGCCCAACCGATTCGCGCGGTTCCGCGTGAAGATCGGCCCGTAGTCCCGGACCCAGATATCGATCTGATCGATGTGGACGAAGTCGAGATGGTCGCTCACGGGATGGTCATGCGTGGCCAACCAGCGCCGCGCCTCGCGCTCCCCCGTTGCGTCCGTGCACAAGAGCTTGACGGCCACGCCGTGGGCACAGAGCGCGGCCATGATCTCTGCGATCGGTACCCTGGTGTCGAGCGCCGCAGCCGCGTACGGCTGTTCTTTCGGCCACCCCATCCAGATCGCGGCGTGCGGCTCGAACTCCGCGGGCATGACGAAGTCCCCCGCGACCGTCCCGTCCGGATGCGCTCGGTCACCGCCCATCGCAGAGTCGCGCGTCACTGTAGTGTTGCCATTCGGATCTGCCCATGTCCCCGAGGGGACGCTCATGTCTGTGCGCGCCCACACCTCGCCTACCGCTCCGGTGACTCCGGAGGAGCGTAGCCGATGCTGCGCAGGAAGCGTGAGAACAGGGCGGACTGCGAGCTGATCGCGAGCCTTCGGTAGATGCTCTTGCGATGGTTCTTCACGGTGCCGACCGCGATGCCGAGATGCTCGGCTACCGACTTCGACGAGTGCCCCTTCAGGATGAGAGCGACGATCTCGCGCTCTCGCGCCGAGAGAGAACGGAATTCGCTGCGGCGCAACGCCTCGTCGAGTGTCAGGAACGACGGTGACCCGCGGCCTGCTCCCTCGCGGGCGCCGAGCGGTTCGGCATCCCACTGCCGCTGCATCAGGTGCTCGACGACCGGCCGGAAGTGACGGAGCCGCTCGATGCCTTTCTTCGAGAACGCCTCCATGCCACGGGCGCGGCCGATGGATGCGAAGACGTGCGAACCGTCTCTACGACTCACGAACATTCCGATTTCATCCGCCAAACCGACGTCGGCGTAGTAGCTGGAGAAGTACCGGGACTTGCGGAAGTGGTCAGGCTGGATGTCCTGCAATGGCACCACGCACTGGCGCGGACCGGCGAGCAGATAGTCGTAGAACGGATCGAGCAGGTAGGCGCCCGACAGATACGCGCCGACGACGATCTCGCGCCGCTCCGGGCGGATGTCGTCATAGAGGAGCACCGGCCGGCCGTCTCGGGCGAGCAGGGTGACCAGGGAGGACGTGAACGGAATCAGGGCGCCGACGAACGACAGCAGTGACCGCGGTCCGGCCGCAGTGCCGCTGTCGCGAATTGCCTGGGCGAGCAGCTCCACCGTCGCCGTGTCCATGGAAGGCCGCCCTCGCCGTTGCCCTCAGCAGCCCACGGCGCGGACAGGCTCAGCCGTCAAGGTGACGGGAGAAGAACCTGACCCAGTTGCGGTACATGACGTCGGTGACCTGGTCGTCGCCGTAGCCGCGGCGGGCAAGCACGTCGGCGAGCCGGTTGTAGTCGACCACGGTGTCGATCTCCGCCGGAGCGCCGGTTCGCCCTCCCTGGCCATCCGTGTCGCCGCCGATGCCGGCGTGCCGGGCGTCACCGGCGAGCTGACAGATGTGGTCGACGTGGTCGGCCAGGTCGTCGAGCGTGACGTCCGCCTTGCCGAACGGACGCTGCAGTCCCACCACCTTGGCCCAGTCGATGCCGCCGCGGTACAGCATGGCGGTGTCCATCGACACGCCGATCACGCCGCCGCGCTCGATGATCGCGCGCAGGACCTCGTCCGGGAACTGCCGTTCGCCCGGGACGAGCGCCCGGCAGTTCTGGTGCGTGGCGATCACCGGGCCGTCGTACCGGTCGAGCGCCTGCGTGATAGTCGCGTCGGACGCGTGCGTGGCGTCCAGCACGATGCCCAGCCGGCTCATGTCGGCGAGCAGCCGGTCCGCCGGCGGAAACAACCCACCCGCGGTGCCCGTGCCCGTGCCGTGCCCGTACGCGCTGGTGTCGTAGTGGGTCAGGCTGACGATGCGGAGGCCGGCGTCGAAATACTCGTCCAGCGTCTCGGTATCCAGCACTGGGTCCGCGCTTTCCAGCCCCAGGATCACGCCCACCGGCAGGTCGTCGAAGCCGGCCTCCTCGCCTGCCGCCGCCTCCCACCGCCCCATGTGCTCGCCCAGGTCGGCCGCCGAGCGCAGGATGCGGTAGTGGCCACGCCGCTCCATGATGCGGTAGTAGGCGATCTGGCCCCACGCCGCCGCGTAGGACAACTCGCCTGATCGATGTCCCCACAACTGCGCGCCCGGGCGATGGATGCGCGCGTTGACCTTGCCGATGAACGCCGCGACGCCGGCCCGGCGCTGTTCCGGCACCGATGCCATCATCCCCGCCTGCACCTGTGGATTCTCGCCCGGCGCCCCGGCCGGCGGGGCGGCGCGCACCTCATGGATCGGCTGCGTCAGGTCTGCGTTCAGCGCCATGGCAGCGCAGACCGGGTAGTCCCCGTCGAAGATCAGCATCGGGCTAAGCCTCGCTCCAGTCGAAGACGACGTTCATCATCGTCTTGTCCCGCTTGAACGCCAGGTCGTACGCCTGCTGCATCTCCGTGTAGTGCAGCCGGTGGGTGATCAGCTTGCTGGGCCTGAGCACGCCGTCGGCCATGAGCTGCAGCACGTGCGGCCGGTGGTGGCGGGTGCCGGCGGCCAGGCCCGACAGCTCCGCCGGCCGCGGATACAGGCTGGGGTCGCCGCCGGAGACGGCGATCAGCGTCACCGCCTTGTCGTAGAAGAGCTGCATCGCCAGCGGGTTGAAGTCCAGGTCCTCCTCGCCGCGGCCGAGCAGGCTGACGATCGCCACGCGCCCGTCGCGGCGCACGACCTCCAGCGAGGTCTTGTAGGCCGGCCACGGGTTGGCGGTCAGGATCACCAGGTCGATGCCGCGCCCGTCGCTGAAGCGGTCGAGCTTGGCGTCGAGGTCGGGATCGTCGGACATGAGCGCCTCGTGCGCGCCCATGGTGCGCGCGGCGTTCAGGCGGATGTCGCTGTTGCCCAGCGCCACGGTGCGCGCGCCGAACAGCGGCCCCAGCGCCACCGCGCCCAGACCAAGGGTGCCGAGCCCGACCACGGCTACCGTCTCGCCCGGACGGAACAGCGCCTTGTGAAAGCAGAGCGCGCTCAGCGCGTAGAGATTGCCGTACACGGCGTCCTCGGGGTCGGCGCCGTCCGGGACCTTCGCCGGGTCTTCGCCCGCCTGCATGATGTACATCGACTGATGCCAGGTCCCGGAGATTACCCGGTCGCCGACCGCCAGGTGCTTCACCGCGCCGCCCACGCCGCGCACGATGCCGAAGTTGCTGTCGCCGACCCCGCGCGGGTAGTCGGGCGCGCCGGGCACCCGCTCGGCGCCCTCGTAGTTGCCTCGGTCGGTACCGATCTTCAGGGCGCTGACCGTGGTCTGCACCCACACCTCGTCCGGCGCCAGGTTGTCGGTGTCGAGAGTGTCCTCCTCGAGACGGAGGTCTCCGGGTCCGTAGAGGATGGCCTTCTTGCAGGTGGTCATTGCGAGGACTCCTCTTTCCCTTCGTCGGCGAGATGGGCCTGCAGGCGCTGCGCCTGCTTGCGGCTGCCGATGTGGAGCTTCCGGTAGGCCTCCTCCGAGGAGGCGAACGGCTGATCGCCGGTGCCGTGCCAGCCGAGCTGGGTGAACATCGGGTTGCGCCGGCCGGTCTGCGCCTCGCGCCGCTCGATGTGGGCGGCCATCCGCTCCTCCAGCAGGGCGACCACGCCCGGCTCCCGTTCGGCGAGGTTGTCCAGCTCCTCCGGGTCGCGCGCCACGTTGAACAGCTCCACCTCCGGCTTGAAGTGGAAGTCGGGCTCCAGGGCGTGGATGAGCTTCCACTCCGGCGTGCGCCAGCCGTGCTTGCGCATCCAGGTCGCCTCGGTCAGGTAGAGCTCGCTCTCCGGGACGAACGGCTCGCCCCGTGCGAGCGGCACCAGGCTGCGGCCGTCGAAGTCCAGCCCCGGATCCACGCCCAGCAGCTCCAGCATGGTCGGCGTCATGTCCTTGGTCTGCACCCAGGGATCGACCTGCACCCCGGCCGGCACCTGCCCGGGAGCGCGGATGATCAGCGGCACCACCAGGTTCGGGTCGTACAGGCCATGGTGGTCGTACCAGCACTCGTGCTCGTCCAGGGTCTCGCCGTGATCGGCGGTGAGGACCACCACGGTGTCCTCGGCCAGGCCGAGATCGTCGAGCACCGTGAACAGCCGGCCGATCGCCGCGTCCATGTAGGCGACCGCCCCGTCGTAGAGGCTGTTGACGAATTCGGCGTCCGTCACCTTGCCCGGAAACCACGAGCTGAAGTAGCCGGCGAACGGCGCGAACGCGTACAGGCCGTCCAGCGAGTGGTTGGACGGGTCGAGCTCGTCTCCCTCGTAGAAGAGGCGGTCGAAGGGGGCCGGCGGCAGGTACGGACTGTGCGGGTCCATGTGGCGCAGGAACAGGAAGAACGGATCGTCGCTGCCGGCGACCTGCCGCAGGTACGGGACCGTGACCTCGTTGAGCGCGTGCGCCTTGGGCATGCTGCCGGGCTCGTCCCCCCAGCCGTCGTACTCCAGGTAGGTCTGGAAGCCCCTGGAGGCCGGATTGCCGGTAAAGCCCACGCAGCAGGTCGAGTAGCCGGCCTGCTCCAGGATCGAAGGCAGCATCGGCGCGGCCACGTCGCCCTGGTGGCGCAGGCCCACCACGCCGGTGCCGAAGCAGTCGCGGCCGGTGAGCATCGACGAGTAGGCCGGCGTGGTCGGCACGCTCGGGCTGAATGGATGGCGGAACATGGTCGCCTGCTCGGCGAAGCGGGAGATGTGCGGAGTGGTCAGCCGATGGTAGCCGTGCAGGCTCATGCGGTCGCGGCGCAGGCTGTCGATCGCGATCAGCAGCAGGTTCGGCCGGCCCTTGCCGGGAGTGGCCGGCATCAGCGTGCCCCCAGCGCCTTGAGGCAGGCGTTGAGGTAGCCGGCGCTCTCCGCAGCGATGACGGCGCTGGCGGCCGGATCGTCCCACGTCTGTGCGCCGATCACCTCCAGGCTCAGCGCGCCGTCGTAGCCGGCCTCCGCCAGCACGCCGCAGTAGCCGGCCAGGTCGATCTGGCCGCGGCCGCACGCCTGTTGGGAAGGCGGTCCGGGCGAGGGCTCCCGCGACGGGCAGTCGCGGATGTGGACGTGCCGCACGCGGCCGACCACGGCGCGGATCGCCTCGACCACGTCCTCGCCCGCGCGGTGGATGTGGCTGGGATCCATGTTGACGCCGAACCCGGGCGAGTCGATCGCCTCCAAGACGGCCAGCGTCGTCGGCGTGTCGTGCACGGCGCTGCCGACGTGCGCCTTCAGGCAGAGGGTGACCCCGTGCGCGTGCGCCTCGTCGGACAGCGCCGCAATCCGCTCCACGGCGGACTTGAGCGCGTCCTCGTCCCCGGTCTTGCCGCCGGAGCCGATGCACACCGCCGGGATGCCGATCTCGGCGGCGGCCTCGAAGGCCAGGCGCAGGCGCTCCTCGTTGAGGGCGGACTCCTCCATCGCCAGCGGCTGCAGGCCGTGATCGTCGAGGATGGTGCGCAGTTCGGCCGCCTGCGCGCGCCAGTTCGACAGTCTTAGGTGCTCGCACATGCCGGCCAGGGCCGCGACCTCGACCCCGTCGTAGCCGGCAGCGGACAGCAGGCGCGCCGCGGTCGCGAATCCGGATCGACCGAAGAGAACGGTGTTCGCTGAGAGCTTGATCATGGCTGGCCGCATCATGTCACCTGGGACCGGCCCGCGCCACCGCGCCCGAGGGAGCAGGAGCCGGCGCGACTTGACTGTCACTTCGCGCCTCCGTATGTTCGCTCGCTCTTCCATGGCATTCGAATCACGGGTCTACGCGCTGCGCATCGAACCTCATCCCAACGCCGACCGCCTGGAGCTGGCGGCGATCGGCGGGTTCCGGTGTGTCGTCGGCAAGGACAGCTTTAGCGACGGCGATCTGGCCGCCTACATCCCTGAGGGCGCGATCTGCCCCGAGTGGCTGATTACGGAGCTGGGGCTGGAAGGCAAGCTCGCCGGCAGCAGGAAGAACCGCGTCAAGGCGGTACAGCTTCGCGGTTCGCTGTCGCAGGGTCTGGTCTATCCGGTCCGCGACGGGTTGATTCGCGGGCGGCAGGTAGCCGAGGGCGACGACGTCACCGAGCTGCTGGAGCTGGTCAAGTACGAGCCGCCGATCCCGATCGCCATGCAGGGCGAAGTGCGAGCGGTCCACGGTGCGACCCTCAAGTACGACATCGAGGACTTCAAGAAGTACCCGGAGGAGTTCCGCGAGGGCGAGCCGGTGGTCATGACCGAGAAGCTGCACGGCACGTGGTGCTGCCTTGGGCGGCATGCCGAGCACGGGCCGATCGTCACCTCCAAGGGCATGTCCGACAAGGGACTGGCGCTGCTGCTGGACGATGCGAACCGGAACAACCTGTACGTGCGGACATGGGGCGCGCACCAGGAGGCTTTCGAGTCCGCGCGCACGCGGATCGCCGCCGACGGGAAGTCGTTCTATGTCCTGGGCGAGGTCTACGGCCGCGGTGTACAGGACCTGCACTACGGCCAACCCAATCCCGCGTTCGCGGTGTTCGACGCGTACGTCGCCGAGCCGGGAACGGGCCGCTACCTGAACCCCGACGAGCTGGCGGAGTCCCTGAGCGATCTGTTTCCGCTGGTGCCCGTGCTCTACCAGGGACCGTTCAGCCTTGCGAAGCTGCAGGAGCTGACCGACGGCGCGACCACGCTGGGAGGCGCGCACGTGCGCGAAGGCATGGTCGTGAAGCCGGCCGCCGAGCGCGTGTCGCACGAGTTCGGCCGAGTGATCCTGAAGAGCGTCTCGGGGAAGTATCTCACGCGCAAGGGCGGAACGGAGTTCAACTGATCCGCGCGTGACGCGACACCGATCGATGCAGTCTACTTCCGGCATGCTGCGCGCACTTGCCGATCCGCTGCGGGAGTTCACCGTGGTGCCGCAATGGTTTTGGAACGACGTGCTCACCGAGGACGAGCTGGTGCGCCAGATCGACGACTTCCAGGCGCACGGCGTGTACGGCTTCATGATCCATCCGCGCGTCGGCCTGCCGCGCGACATCGGCTGGATGTCCGATCGCTTCCTGCACTTCATGCACGTGGCGATCGAGGAGGCGCGACGCCGCGACCTGCTGGTCTACCTGTACGACGAGGGCATGTACCCCTCCGGCGCATCCAGCGGACAGGTGGTCGCCGCCGATCCGGCGCTGCAGTCGCGCGGCCTGGACTACCAGGTGCTGACCGCCGGCGAGGAGCCGGCCCTGGCGCCGGGCCACCACCTGGCGGCGATCGCCGAGCGCGCCAGCGGCACCCGCATGGCGTTCTACGACCGCCCGACCGCCTGCCATGTCCGCGGCCTGCACTACACCGATCCCGACGAGGCCACCCGCGCCGAGGATGAGCCCACCGCGGCCGACCTGCTCAACCCGGCGGCGGTCGCCTGCTTCATAAGGCTGGTGTACGACCGGTTCGCCGAGGCGTTCGGCGAGCACTTCGGCACCCTCATCCGCGGCATCTTCACCGACGAGCCCAACGAGTTCGGCGGCAAGTGCCGCCGGGAGAAGAGCCGCATCCCGGCCGGCTCCAACGGCGTTCGCATCCGGGCCGGCACCACCGGCGTGTTGGAGCACGTCGAGCGGCTGCTCGGCTACGACTTCGCCCCTCGCCTGCCGGCGCTGTGGTTCGACGGCGAGCCCGACGCGCTGCAGGCGCGCGCCGACTACAACCGCGCCATGCGGCTTCGCCTGCACGAAACCTACTACCGGCCGCTGTCCGACTGGTGCGAGGCGCACGATATCGCCCTGTGCGGGCACCCGCAGTGGACGGACGACCTGGGCTCCGAGCGCTTCTTCCAGATCCCGGGGCAGGACCTCGTGCACGGCACGATCCTGCCGGGCAAGCCGGACGCGATCGACGGGCGCGAGTCGGTACAGGCCAAGTGCGTCTCCTCGTCGATGGTGCACCTGGGCCGCCGGCAGTGCAGCGAGGAGCTGCTCGGCGCCTACGGCCACACGCTGACCTACGAACAGATGAAGTGGCTGACCGACTGGTGCCTGGTGCGTGGAATCAACCTGCTGTTTCCGCACGCATTCTTCTACTCGGTGCGCGGCCACCGCGTGCGGGAGGCGCCGCCCGACGTCGGGCCCAACAGCCCCTGGTGGGACCGCTACCGGCCCTATGCCGACTACTGCCGGCGCCTGTGCTACCTGGGCACGGACGCCCGGCACGTCTGCGACGTGGGGATCCTGGCCGACGCCTGTTACGTGCCGTGGCGGGCGGCACGCGTGCTCTTCACCCACCAGCGCGACTTCAATTACCTGGAGGCCCGCCACCTGTGGGAGGACGCGCAGGTCGACGCCGACGGCATCCGCCTGGCCGGCATGCACTACCGCGCGCTGATCGTCGACGGCTTCGAAGACGGCCTGAACCCGTTGCCGGAACGCGCCGCCGAGCCGCTACGACGACTGGAAGACGCTGGCCGCCTCCTGCGCTGGCCCGGCGACGGCCAGTCGGACGCCGACCTGATCGACGCCTTGGAACGGCTGGCACCGGCCGACCTGCGGGTCACGCCGTCCCAGCCCGACCTGCGCTACCGCCACGTCGTCAAGGACGGCGTGCACTGCTACCTGATCACCAACGAAGGCGTCCACCCGGTCGAGGCCCGCATCGACGTGTCCGCCGCCGGCCGCCGCACGTGGATCGATCCGTTTACCCTGGAACGCCGGAATAGCGAATCCGGCGAGTGCCGGCTCGCTCCCTGCTCCTCGACCCTGCTCTGCGTCGAGCCACCACCGCGATCTGCACCTGCACCGGGCTCTTCCCAGCACGAACTGCAAGGGAGCGCCGCGATAGTCGGGGACATCGTGTCACCCGTGGTTCCCGCCGACGACTGGGACGCCGAGTTCGAAGGCAAGTGACAGTGAGGCTCCTCACCCGGCTGGCAGTACAGCAGGTCCAGTCAGACCGTGTCGACTCCCGCGAGATCCTGTGTCAGGCACTCCAGCAACGAGATGGCTGCGAATACGACCGACGCCGCGAAACCGACCGTGACCTCCGTTTCCGGGTACTCGTCGCGGTGTTGCCCGAAGTCTCCGACCGACTGCAGATAGTTGAGGTGCAGGTAGGTCGTCCTGGTGACGTAACTGGTCCGACGAACCGTACGCTCGGTCCCCGTGGCAAGCCGCAGGACATTGCACTGAGCGCCAGGTTTGCGAGGCAGCCTGCCGCCGTCGTCTGTGTAGTTCACGGCGTGGCGCCATTCCTCCAGCCATTCCGCTGGCAGCGTCCGGTCAGGCGGCAGCTCGGCGTCCCAGATCAGTGTGAGCGCCCTGCTTGCGATGCTCCTCACCCAGATGAGCGAACGTTCCGGGACAGGCGCAAGGTCTCGGATCGCGTTGCCCACGTAGTCGCGTAGATCGTCGTCAGCGCCCTCCGCCGCTACCTGGGCAAGGCGCAGGTCCAGCAAGGATGCAACATTGACGTCGAATCCCGCGGTAGTACCCATAAGACGAGTCAAGTCGGCGACTGCGGGCGCCTGCGCCCCTGCGTAACGCTGCATGAGACGACAGAAAGTCCGCAAACGGTTGCCTGACACCTGACCGAATCCACGCTCCACCAGCGCATCGCGACGCCTGTCGGACAAGTCGGTCAGCGGCAGGTCGCCTTCGCACAGCATTCCGAGGTCGGCGCGCAATCCACCGTCGCAATCATCCCATAGCGCCGCAAGGAGCTGCCGGCGTTCGTCCAACACCCTGTCCCCCACTGCGTCGATTGACGGCTTCGAGAGACATGCTCCGCGATGGTCCTCCCACAGCGCATGGAGCAGAGCGCAGAGCAGCACCGGCACGCGTCCCGTCCAGTTGGAGATTTCCTTTCGTGCAGACCCATCGAACTCGCAGCCTTCATCGCGGAGCGGCTGCAGAAACGTCTCCACGTCGGCATCGTCGAGAGCCGTGACGCGGATCGGCGTATCGTAGAAAATCTCCCAGAAGTCTGACGTGCGAGAGTCCTCAGTCCTGCAGAGTTCACGCAGTGGCCTCCGGCTCCCCGTGACCAACCGAAGGCTGTCCTTCTGCGCCAGGGCGCGAAGCTGATCCCACAGGTTTCGTGTCAATCCGGTACCGGCAAGCGCGTAATCGAATCCATCGAACACCACCAGCAAGCGTTCGTCGTTCCGTGCCAGTTCGTCGAAGACAAGGCCGAGCACCTCCTGAACCCCGCTTTCGTCACTCTCGATCCACTCGGCGATCTCCGCGCGGACCACCTCCAACGCCGCCCTGACTTCCTCGGCGAATCGCTGCATGAACTCCCGATCCGAAGCTGGAGTACGGCGCCGGAGATTCATGTATGCGGCCGTCACGTAGCTTGACTCCGTGCGATATACGCCTGCCACATGCTGGAGCAGGACGGACTTTCCATAATGCGCCGGTCCCACGATCGACACGTGGTCCGGCGACGGCTTCAGCAGATGCCTGTCCAGGCGCTGAACAAGTGCCGCCCGCCCCAGCATGGACGGCGCCGAGGGTCCCAGAACCTGATAGGGATTGGTCCTCATGTCGCGTTCTGCGCCTCCTGCCTGGCGCGAACCACCAGAGCGTCGAAATCCACGTTCTTCCTCATCCAAATGGCCGTCAACGGTGTCGAGAGCCGGTACGTCCCGCCGCGATACGATTCGTCGAAGTCCACCAACTCCTGCTCGCGGAGCTCGGTGATATCGTCGGCGACGTCCGTTTCGCGTCGAATCCGCACGCCGTGCTCAAGAAGCCTCATCCTGAGGAGATCGACACTCACCGCGTCCACGCCCGCCGCCAAGCGATCGCAGAGCGCTAGGACGAGCCTGCGCCGCTCGCTTCCGACGTAGCCCCAGAGGGTCTGGAGGTGCTCATTTTCCAGCACCATTTCCGCTGCCGCTTGCTCCACGATCTCGACGGTGATCGTTCGGTCGCTCCCTGTGGCCGCCTGCTCGAATACCCGGTTGCAGAGCGACTGGATGAGGTACGGGTGGCATGCACACAGCTCCACCAGCCGATCACGCGCCTGCGGCAAGTACCGAAGGCGGCCTGCCACCGGTTCGGTAACGAGTCGCCGGGCGCCTTCCTTCGGCAGCGCGCTGACCCCGATCCGATAGCCGAAGCCGAACAGCGCCGACCAGTACTCCTCACGCAGCCGCTTCAAGCGACGGGAACCGGTGATGATGGCGCCAAGGCCAGGCTGATGCTGCAACAGGTGACGGATGTTTTCGGGGACCTGCGGGCTGGTGATGCCGCCGTCGATGCCCGCCTGGAGCTTGTCGAACTCGTCGATCATGAAAAGGATGCGCCGCGGCTTCGCCGCTTCGATCGCGGCCGCCAGATAGACCTCCAAGGTCTCGAACGGATGCCCGGCAGAGAAGGCACTCAGCGCCTTGAGGAACGTAATCTTGAACGGCTGAGAGGAGTCGGGACGTGGCCGGTCGGGTAACCACGTTTCGATTCCGGCGTCCGCAAGCGCCTCACCGGTCTTGCGCGCCAACAATCTGAATACGTCGGCCGTGGCGACGCTGTCGGCGTCCTGGAACGAGCAATAGACCGGAATCCATCCCGGAGGAGTATCTACCTTCACAAGCCGCTGCAGGATCGACGTCTTGCCGGTTCGACGGTTGCCTTCGAGCAGGACAACGTTCGTGCGATCGCCGCCGAGCTGTCGTCTGATCCGCTCCATCGTACGCTCCCGCCCGAAGAACATCCCGTCCTGGCTCACGGGATTCCCAACGGTGTAGGGACTGTATACCAAGCCTTTCTGATCCGTGCCCGCTCGGTACCTCGCGCCACTCTCTCGGACCAGCAGCGATACCGCTCCTTCGCCGCGTACGGGCGTGCCGTCGAATCGGCGCGCGTGCCATTCCACCGCGATCCGCAACGATCGTTCGGCACCTGTCGGATGCACCGCAATCGGTAGGTCGTGCGTGTCGCGCTCGGCCACGTAGTCGGCCGCCCTTTCCTCGGTCGTGCCGTCCGGGCGCCGCGCCGCAAGACGAAGGTTGCGCAGCGGGACCGCCGAGGCGTTGGTCGCCCGCACGATCAACTCGCTCGCGTCCCCGGCGACCACCTCGATCGGCTCCACGTCGAGGTCAAGGGTGATCGACCGCTGCATGGTGTAGACCTCGTGCTCGGCGAGCCGCACCAGTGCCCGGGTGGCCTTGCGCAGCCGCTCAGTGACATGCCCCTCGGCGTCGCCGAGCGCTGCCAACGCCTCATGGAGCCGGACCAAGGCGAACTCCAGTACCGCCAAGCGGCCCGAGCCTGATGGTATCGAGTCGATGCCATCCAGTGCTGCGGCCGCACGGCGCGCCGATGACAGCCACGCGTCGAGGGGTGGGCTTCCTTTCGTGGAGTCGGTGGGTTGGCTCAGACCGCCCAGTCCCCGCCCGGTCTCGGCAAGCGTCCTCAACCCATCGCTGGCGCCGGCGATCGCAACTCCTCCAGCCGCCAGTCGCGCCGGCAAAGGCTTTTCCAGCCAGAGGGCGGCTGGATGCCCACTCACCTCGGCGAGCAACCGATGCAGCACGGCCAGTGCATCTGCGCCCCGCCCATCAAGCTCCTCGAGAACCGCGTCCTGCACGACAGGCGGTGGCGCGGGAATCCTCAGCGCATCCAGAGCGCTGACGGACATCTCACCCTCGTCGTCCAGGGCATGGCACGAGAGCCAGTGCGAAAAGGCCGGAGAGCCCAGGATGGCTGCCAGGAACTCCGGTTTGATCCTGTCGCGCACGTGAACCGAGGCCGCGGAAAGGCCATTGATTTCCCATTCGTAGGTTTCCGCGATCCGCGTGAAATCCCCGACGATCATGACTTCCGGCTCGATTTCCGGCTCCACAAAGAGAGTACCAAAGTGGATCACCAGATCCCCGGGACTGAGAAACCCATCCTCATCCCAGTCGTTTATCAGGTTTCGAGTCTCCGCAACCGTGGATAGGCGTTCGATTGCGAGCGACGGGTCGGCCGCGGAAATCTCGTCGATCGAGGATTCCAGCAACGTGGCGGTGAGATGCTCCAGTCTGTGGCGCGAGTAGCGGTGCGCGACCGCATCCCGCGGGGCGTCCCAGACCAGGGCTCCGGCCGATCGCGCTCCTTCCGGCAATTCGCCGTGTTGGATGACCGCATCGGAGATGGCGCGGAGCGCCTCGGCATCGAAACGACGCGCAGGCAGGAGTCCGCTCTCGTGCTGACCGTCGGCGCCGACCGCCGCCTCCGTCACCGCAGCATCCCACGCGGCCGGCGTCGTGAGGGCAACCCGTACGGTGTCGCGGGGCTCGGCCCGGCGAAACACGACCACACCCATTGCGATGCTCGTGTGCGGCTCGAGCGCTCCCGACGGCGCCGAGATCACTCCGTCCACTCGGTACTCTTCAAGCAGCTCCTTCCGCAGAACAATCGATTCGTCACGGAGCAGCATGTGCTCCGGCACCGCGATCACCGCACGGCCACCGGGCCGCAAGTGCCCCATCACGTGCCGGAGGAACCGGTCCTCCACACAGTCAGTCCCCTCATCGTCGTCGCCCCACGGCGGCGCCGCCAGGATGCAATCGTATCCGCGCGCATCAAGTTCGTCCGGCAACGGCCTGACGAGCGCGTCCCCGCACGTCAGATCAGGACGATCGACGCCAGCCAACACGAGTCTGCAGAGGCCGACGGGATAGGCCCGCCAGTCGGACTCGATACCGGCGATCGCCGCCGGTCCGACCTCTAGGCCTGGAGACGAGGCGTCGGTCGCGCGGCGCGTCCGGCGCAGCGCTTCGACCAGGAGACCGCCGAAGCCGAAGCAGGGATCGTACACCTTCTCTCCCGGCGCCGGGTTGGCCAGCGCCACCATGAGATCGACAACCGGGGCTGGCGTGACGAATTGACCCAGAGTTTCGCCATGCCGGTGCACCATGAATCGAATCGCCTCGTCGAACACGTCAGCGGCGAGCCGGCGGCCTGCAGGCGTACTCAGATCCAGCGCCCTCAACCAGTCGATGATGTCCGCGAATCCCCGCGAATCTCCCTGTTCGAACAGGTTCGCGGCCGTAAGCTCGTCCAGATAGCGGGAGTCGTCGTCGACGTAGAACGCCAAGGAATCGTCCACGTCATCGGCCATCTTGGAGAGGTCGCCAGGGGGCCACTCGGCCCCATTCCCCTGTCGCCGGGCCGGATCGCACGCGTACCATTTGCCGATCAACAGATCGGCCAGTACGCCCAGACCGCGGCCGGGAAACCACTTTCCCCTCGGATGGAGCTTTTCCGGGACCTCGGAGAGGAGCGCCCGGATGTCCGCGCGCGCCTGCGTCGTCGTTGTTGTCTGATGGTCGGAACCGTTCATCGTCACGTCGCTCAGTCAGTGTACAGCAATACCCGTGCCATCATGGACTGGGCCCGTATTTGGACAGCCAGTTGGTGAGGGTCTGGTAGCTCGCCAGCCCCACCAGTTCGGCGGCTCTGGTCTTGTTTTCGGACGCTTCCTCCATGGCGCGGCCAAGGTAGTGCTGGGCGACCTCCGCCAGGAGTTGGGGCAGGCTGAAGCCGGTGCCAAGCGGGCGGTCCAGGATCTGCCGGCCGTGGTCCCGGGCAGCCGGGAGAAGGGCATCACGCAGGTCCTGCGCGGTAATGGCGCACCCGTCGGACCAGATCGCGGCGCGGCGCAGCGTGTTGGACAGCTCGCGAACGTTGCCGGGCCAAGGGTGCCGTGAAAGAACGTTTCTTGCCGAAGCAGAAAGTTTCTTGCTTTGATAGCCCGGCTCGCTTGCACTCTCCGCATCGATCTGCTGCAGGAGTCGATCGGCCAGGAGCCCGACATCGCCGGGGCGCTCGCGTAGCGGTGGAAGCTTGAGGACGGCCACCGCCAAACGATAGAAGAGATCCTCCCGGAACCGGCCGCCTGCGACCTCT
This sequence comes from Spirochaetia bacterium, assembly GCA_963662775.1. Lineage (GTDB taxonomy): Bacteria > Spirochaetota > Spirochaetia > SZUA-6 > Bin103 > CATQHW01. The sequence goes on along the minus strand of OY759747.1, from coordinate 3,899,400 downwards.
TCTGTCAGGGTGCGGTTGGTCGCGGCGATGACGCGCACGTCCACATCGCGGGGCGTGGTCGCGCCCACGCGGACGACCGCTCCTTCCTGCAGCACTCGGAGGAGCTTGACCTGGGCGGCAGGCGGCAGCTCCCCGATCTCGTCCAGGAACAGGGTGCCGCCGTTCGCTGCCACGAAGTATCCCGGACGTGCTCGGTCCGCACCGGTGAACGCGCCCTTGTCGTGGCCGAACAGCTCCGACTCCACCAGCTCAGGCGGCAGCGCGCCGCAGTTGACGGCAATAAAGGGCCGGTCACGACGCGGGCTCGCCTGATGGATGGCACGTGCCATCAGTTCCTTCCCGGTTCCGGTCTCTCCTTCCAGAAGAACTGGAATGGAACGGGGCGCCACTCGTCGAGCGCGTAGAATGACGCGCTGCATGACCGGGCTTCGATGGACGATCGCGTCGAACTCGGGGGCTTCCGGAGGAAGACCGGCGCTCAGGCGTTCGAGCTCGCGATCGGGCTGGCGGAGCAGATCGGGCAGGAAGTCGGCCGAGATGTCGAATGGCACGGACGCGGTCCGGACACCGTGCTCGCGAGACGACTCGATCATCGCCGCTGGAAAGCGCGTCTTCGCCAGGATGATCCAGACGGCGGCCATGGCAGGCGTGCCGGGGCTCAGGTGGAAGGTGAGCGCGGACTCCGGGTTGGTGGCGAGCGCCTGCTCGCATGCCCGAACGGCCGCGGTGTAGATCTCGCCGAACTCCGTGGGACCGGTGAGTTGCTCCCGGAGCACGGTGAGCTCGGTCCCGGCAGCGCGCGCATCAAGCCAGCGGAGGTAGTCGGTCGCGTCGGAATCGTGATCGGTGAGCAGAAACGCGGCGTCGAACGGGATGGCTTCCAGTGCCTGGGCGACCGGCCCCGCGCCGGCTGTCGCGCTCGCCTCCACTGCGCGCAGATCCGCATGGCCGATCCAACTGACAAGAACCCCGGGCACCTATCGATCATAACAAAACATCTGCAAACACAACAACTCTTACGACGCTGACGCCACGCCGTTCGACATCTGACAGACGCACTTTTGGAGCTATTCAACCGGAATGCGGAACGCGGATTACATGCCCCACACCGTGACCGGCGCTCCCGGTCCCGGCGCTTCGCGGCGAAAGATCTTCTCGTCCCAGCTCCGCTCCGGCGACCGGTCGAAAACGATCAGGTGCCCCGCCTCCGCCCCGCACCGGTCCAGGTAGCCGCGCGTCTGCGCCACTCCCTCGGCGACGGTCCGCTCCAGGTCACCGCGCAGCACCTTGCACTCCACCACGGAGCGCCGCTCGTGCCCCCTCTGCGGCCACACGATCAGCAGGTCCACCCGACCCCGCCCCAGCGCGTACTCCCGTTCGATCCGTCCGCCGCCGTTGACCACGCGCTGCAGGTGCGCCTGAAGCAGTAGCTGCGGCCCGGCCTCGTGGTATTGTTCGAAGCGCTGCACCCAGTGCTCGGAGTGCTCGCGAAAGAACGTCTGGAACGCCGCGATCAGCCCCTCCACGTCCAGGGCGTCGGCGGCGTCCACGTACCACGCCACCTGTTGCGGCAGTCCCGCCTGCACCGCGTAGTTCAGATGGCGCGGCACCACCTCGGCGTAGATCGGGTTGGCGATGCGCGGCGTACCGGCGGCGTCCTGCGTCACCAACCCCAGGTCGCACGCGTAAGCGACGTCCTCGGCCGACCACGTCTGCGCGTCGGCCCCGGTTAGGATCGGCTCGATCACACGGCGCACGCGCTCCTCCCGCAGCTTGTTGGCCAAGTCGTCGATGTGGGTGTCGCGGCGCAGGATCAGCCGCTCCTCCGCATCCAGAACGGCGTCCGCCGTGACCGGCCGGGAGCGGTCACGGCCGCCGGCGCTCTCGAAGCACGCCTCCCGGCACAGCGCGTTCACCAGCCACGGCTGCCCGGCGCTGCGCGCCTCGATCGACGCCAGCGCATCCGCGGTGAACGCCTGTCCGGTCTGCTCGGTGTGCTGCGCGGTCAGGTCGCCGATCTCCTGCGCGCTGAAGTCTCCCAGCCGCAGCGACTTGGACTTGATGTTGAAGGCGCTCCCGCCGAGCACCATGCGGTCCTCGTCGGTCGAATAGATGCGGTAGTCGCGCACGTCGCGCACGCCGCACAGGACGATGCTGTGCGGGAAGCCTTCCGGGCGCTGGTCGTAGCCTGCGCGCAGTTGCCGCAGCACCGACAGCAGCGTGTCGCCTACCAGCGCGTCGATCTCGTCGATCAGCAGCACCAGCGGCCGCGCGTCGGACTCCGCCCAGCGCGAAAGCACCTCGATCAGGGCTCCGTCCGCACCCTCGCGTTCCAGCGCGGTGTGCCGCACGCAGTCCGGCAGATGGTCGCCCAGTGCCATGCGCGCCCGGCGCGCCAGTTCGCCGAGCATGGCGCGCATCGCCCGCAGCGTGTCCTCGCGCCCGGCCTGGCCGACCTCGAAGTTCGCGTACACGCAGCGGTATTCGCCGGCCTCCCCGGAGTTCAGCAGATCGCGCAGCGCCAGCAGCGCCGAGGTCTTGCCGGTCTGCCGCGGCGCGTGCAACACGAAGTACTTCTTCCGCCGCACGAGGTCGAGCACCTGCTGCAGATCGATCCGCTCGAGCGGCGGGATGCAGTAGTGGTCCTCCGCCACGACGGGACCTTCGGTGTTGAACTCGCGCATCGCCGCCATTGTCGCAGGGCGCCACATCGCTGTCATCGGCCCACGGACGCCGGCCGGCCGAGTGCTCTCGCACGAACTGCGCTGCCCCGTCAGCCCCCGGTTGGCCGTCTTCGAGACTGTCGAGCCCGATGAGGCGCACCTTCTCTCTCGTGCCGCAACCGGCGACGGTCACGTCGTATACCATTCCGCACGAACCGTTAGGCTCCTGGCTAGAAACAGTGACGGCAGCCAGTGCGACCAGTAACGCGGCAGCCTGATGAGCAGGCGATTGCATGTCAGGACAGCACGACCAGACCCAGTATGACGGATGAGGAGTCGGTTCCATGAGTCGCTCGCCGCGATCGTACGGACTCGCCGACCTCAAGGGGGACGTGTTCGGCGGGGTGGTGTCCGCGGTGATGATGGTGCCGGTGGCGCTCGGCTTCGGCGTGCTGTCCGGGCTCGGGCCGGTGGCGGCCTTCTACGGCGCGATCGCCCTGGGGTTTTTTACCGCGGTGCTCGGCGGCGCCGCGCCGATGATCTCCGGTCCCAGCGCGATCGTGACCATCTTCACGGCGGTCATCATCGGCACCTACGCCGACGACCTGGCCGAGGCGTTCACGATCGTGATGCTGGCCGGCCTGCTGCAGATCGCCTTCGGGGCGCTGCGCCTCGGCAGGTTCGTGAACTGGCTGCCCGTCTCCGTCGTTCGCGGGGTGTTCGTGGGCGTGGGCTGCTACATCTTCATGAGCCAGACGCTCTGGTTCCTGGGCGCCCCGGTCGAGCCCGGCATCGGGCTCCTCGCCATCATCGCCTCCTGGCCGCAGGCGGTGGCCAACCTGAACGGGGACGCGCTGGCCGTCGCGCTCATCACCCTGGGCGTGTTCATCGTGTGGCCGCCCAAGCTGCACCGGGTGGTCCCCAACGCGCTCGCGGCGCTGATCGCCGGCACGATTGCGGGCGCGCTGTGGTTCGACGCCGCGCCCCGCATCGCCGAGCCGACGATCGGCATCCCGGCGCTGCAGACGCCGGTGCTCTCGCCTTCGGTCCTGCTGGAGGCCATCCAGCCGGCGCTGATCCTGGCGTTCCTCAGCTCCATCTACAACCTGCTGACGGCGCTGATCATCGACCCTATCACCGGCCGCACGCACAAGCCCGACCGCGAGCTCTTCGGCCTGGGCGTGGGCAACATCGCCGCCGGTCTGATCGGCGGGCTGCCCGGCGCCGCGTCGGCCCCGTGCTCGCTGCTCGCCGCCCGCTCGGGCGGGCGCACCCCGGTCACCGGCGTGGTCTGCGCCACCGTGCTGCTGGCCGTCCTGTTCGGGCTGGGGAGGACCCTGGCGTGGATCCCGCACGCCGCGTTCGCGGGCATCCTGATCAAGGTCGGCTGGGAGATGATGGACATCCGCTTCCTGCGGCGCATTCCCAGACTGTCCGCCGACATCGGCATCGTCACGCTGCTGACCGCGGCGCTGTCGATCTTCGTCGACGTGATCTCGGCGATCGCCGTCGGCTTCTTCGTCGCCGGCATGGCCAACGCGTTGCGCTCCGAGCGGCAGGAGCTCAACCAGACCATCTCCACGCCGCTGCTCGACATGGTGCTCTTTCCGGACGGCGAGCTCCCGCACGACGCCGATCCGTTCCGCGCGCGCGTCGGGCTGCTGTCGCTGCGCGGCCGCTACTCGATCGCTTCCGCGCGGGAGATCGTGCGCGTCATCAGCCCGGATCTGGCCGACCACGAGGTCGTGATCTTCGACTTCAGCGAGACCGAAGGCATGGATGACAGCGCCGCCATGGCGCTGGAGGAGCTGATCAACGGCAGCGTCCTCGGTCAGGACAAGGGCTGCATCGTGGCGGGGCTCTCCGGCGACCTGCAGAAGAGCCTCACCGCGCTCGGCATCTTCGACCGCCTGCCGCAGGACGGCTTCGCCGCTGACCTGGACGAAGCCAAGCGCGCGGCAGCCCGGCTCTTGGAGAGATGACCGTCAGGCTATGAGCGTGGCGACGGAATCCCGAGCTGCTTGATTCGTTCCGCGGTGTAGTCAGGTATTTCGCGGTGGCGCGGAATCGACGACCGCTTTCGGTTGTTGGGACTCTCCCAGATGGAATGTTCGCTGCCTTCCCGGACGAATTGGCAATCGTGGCGCCGCAGATGTCTCAGGAGGTCGCGGCGCTTCAAGCCGACGTGTTCTGCGGGACCACGGCAACCCGTGAGGTTGCTTGAAGCAGGAGAAAGATCGGCTCTTCCAAGTCGGATTCCGTATCGGTCGCGGTGGGATCAGCCAATGGCAGAGACTCGCCCCTTTCGAGGCTGACCTCGGCCATGTCGACGAGGGCGCTCGCCAGAAGTCGGCGTGCCTGCTCCGGACTCTCGCCCCAGCTCATGACACCGGGGAAGTCCAGTACTTCTGCATGGACCCCGGTATCCACGTACCTGTACATCGCCTTGTAGACCAGCATGGCTCAGGACACCGGCTCGACCTCGACCACCTCCGAGCGCTGGAACGAGCGGACGCACGCCTCGATGACGAGTTGGGCCTGCAACGCATCCACACCTGACGCGTCGATCTGCTCCGGCGGCACGCCCGCATCGAGCTGGTCGACCCAGCGGGCGATCCGGCTGTCGAAGGTTTCGTTGAAGCCGAGCATCCCGCCCAGGTAGTGGAGCGTCTCCGCCTCCTGGCTCTCGCGCGTGAAGAAGGTCAGCCGCTGACACGCCTCCTCCAGCAGAAAGCGTCCCTTGGAGCCGGTCACGTCGCAGGTCTCCAGTCCGAAGCCGCCACCGGCGTCGTAGCTGCCGGTGAGCGATCCGATCGTGCCGCCTGCGAACTCGAAGATGATCTTGGCGTTGGACCAGATCGCGCGGCCCTCCCCCTTCATGAAGAACGCCGCCACGCGCCGGATGTCGCCGCCGAAGTAGCGCATGACGTCGATCGAATGGGGATGCAGCGCGCGGATGTGGAACCAGGGCGAGGTCTCCACCGGGTTGTTGATCCACATGGTCATGCCGATCATGTGCAGGGTCCCGATCCGGCCCGCGTCCACCCACTCCCTGGCGCGCTCGGCGGCCGGCGTGAAGCGGTGGTTGAGGTTGATCGCGTAGGGCAGGTTCCTCGCCGCAGCCAGCTCCACCATCTTGCGGCCCTCGTCGACCCGGTTGGAGATCGGCTTCTCGCCCAGCACGGGGATGCCGGCCTCCAGCAGCTCGATGGTGGGTGCGAAGTGGTCGCCTCCGTTCTCCTCGCCCTTGGTGCAGACACTGCAGGCCGCCAGGTCGATGCCGCTGGCAAGCATGTCGGCGATGGACGTGAACGTCCGCGCGCCGTGCGCTTCCGCCAGTTGAGAGGCGCGCGCCTCGTCGATGTCGCAGACTGCGACCACGTCGCTCTTCGGATGGTTGGCGTATGCTTGCGCGTGGCGGGTACCGATGCCGCCGGCGCCGACGATGCCGATGTTCATGTCGCCGCGGAGCGTACCACGGTACCGGCTGAGAGGTGCCGAATGACACCGACACGCGGACTCGTGATCGCCTGCGACGGCGTGCGCCTGCACTACGACGAGGCCGGCACGGGCAAGGCCGTGGTGCTCATCCACGGCGGCGGCCTGAGCAACATCTGGTGGGAGCGGAACCTGCCGGAGCTCAGCCGCCGGTTCCACGTGGTCGCGCCCGACACGCGCGGCTGCGGCCGCTCACAGCGTACCCCCTGGGGCCACCGCACCGCCCGCTACGCGGCCGACGTGCGCGAGATCATCCACGCCCTGGGGCTGCACGACGTGACGCTGGTCGGCTGGTCGATCGGCGCCCGCACCTGCTACTCCTACCTGGAGTTGTTCGGAGCGCAGCGGCTGCGCGGCGTGGTGATCGTCGACGAGACCGTGCACACCTCCGTCCACGATCCGCGGCCGCCAGGCTCCGAGCAGCAGCCGGGCGAAAGCGACCGCGACCACCGGCGGCGCTCGATGCGGGCGATGCTCGGCCCGGTCTACGGCCCGAAAGCCACCGACGACGAAATCGACCGCCTGGTCGACTCCGCCTCCGGCTATGCGCCGGCCGGCGAGACGCTGGGCCCCGACTACCACGCGCAGGACTGGCGCCCCCTCTGCCCCGCGATCACGGTGCCCGTGCTGGTGGCCACCGGCCGCCACAGCGGCGCCCTGCCGGGCTGCCGGTACGCCGCCGAGCACATCCCCGGCGCACGCCTGGAGATCTTCGAGGACAGCGACCACGCGCCGTTCTACTCGGAAACCGAGACGTTCAACCGCGTCGTCACCGAGTTCGTGAACGATCCGCGCGGTGTAGCCTCGGCTTCGCCGTAGCGAACGCGGCGGGAAGTGCCTATCATCGGTATCTGCTAGAACGATGGCACCACGGACGACGACCAGGAAGCGAACGGGCCTGCCTCGCAGCGGCACGCGCTCCTCGGCGCGCGCTCGGAACGGCGGCAAACTCCGCATCGGCGACCATTGGAACGCGATCACCATCATCGCCCTTTCCCAGAACAGCCCGTTGAAGGCGATCGCCGAGTTCGTCGAGAACTCCATCGACGCCAACGCCAGCAACGTCACCATCGTCCGCGGCCGCGAGCAGGGCGAGCACTACCTGCGCGTCGTCGACGATGGCGAGGGCATCCGGCTGAACCGGGACGGCGTGCCCGACTTCGCCTACGTCGCCACCCATATCTGCGACTCGATCAAGCGCACCCTCAAGCGCCAGGGCGCCGGCAACATTCAGGGCGAGTTCGGCATCGGCCTGCTGAGTTTCTGGACGGTCGGCGAACGGCTCGTGCTCTCGTCTCGCGGTGCGGACGGCCACGCGTACGAGATGGAGATGCTGAAAGGCGATCAGCGCTACCAGCTTACCCGGCGCCGTATCCTGTTCGCTCAGCCCGGCACGGAACTGCTGATCCGTCCGCTGCTGCCCGGTATCCGCCAGTTGAGCGCCGAACGGATCCGGGGATTCCTCGCCAACGAACTGCGGGAACGCATTCGCGCGTCGGACGTGCGCATCCGCATCAAGGACCGCCGCGCCCGCACCGAGCTGGAAGTCGTGCCCCGCGAGTTCACGGGACGACCATTGCGCGGCATCGAACCGATCCAGGCTGCCGAGGGCACCGTCGAAGCCGAGATCTACCTGAATGAACAGGGCGCCGACAACTGCGTCGCCCTGTTTCGCAATGGTACCCGGGTCGTGCCCGACATCGCCCGGTTGCCGGGGCTCGACCGGGAGCCGTGGACCTCCGGGTTGCTGCAGGGGCTCGTCGAAGCGCCGTTCGTGCAGCTCACCCCCGGCACCCGTGACGGCGTGGTGCTCGACGCCAGCTTCGAGGCGCTGCGAAACGGCTTGCGACAGATCGAGCCGGCGATCATCGAGCAGATCGAGCGGGAACGAGCAGCGGCCGAAGAGGAAGCCAGCCGCACCATCCTGCGCTCGGTCCGCAAGGCGCTCACGGAAGGGTTTCTGTCGTTGCCCCGAGAGGACTACACGCTGCTGGAGGTGCCGGAGCCGCGCCGCGCGCGTGTCGCCGGCGACGAATCCGCCAAGGGGAACGGCCACCGGGAACTGCCCCTGGCTTCCGACGACGACTCTTCGCCAGTGATCGAGACGGGCTCCGCGGAGTCCAGGAGCAACGCCGCACCTTCCGAGCCCACGCAGCGGGAGTTCTACGAACACGCGGGGCCGCTGCACAAGGTGACCGTGTCACCCGCGTCCTCGGTGGTGAGGGTCGGCGAGTCGTGCACGATCCGCTGCATCCCCAAAGACCGCCGCGGCCGGGTGATCGAGGACGGCGTGGAAGTGCGGTGGGCGCTCGTCGAAGGCGGCGGCAGCCTGGAAGACGACGACCGCGAGCTACTCCGGTTCACCGCTCCCGACCAGCCGGGGCTTAACGTGCTCCAGGCGACCGCCACGCAGGCGGAGACCCAGTGTTCGGCCGAGGCTACCGTCACGGTGGCAGAGTCCATCGGCGAACGGCTCGACAACTCGGACCAGGGCGGCGGCCGAGGCATTCCGGACTACACCTATCGCCACGCGCCCGGTGAGCTCTGGCGCTCCCGGTACGATGCCGAGCACAACTTGATCGTCGTCAACAACGGCCATGGCGACTTCCGCTACGCCGAGCAGAAACGGGCGCGCCTGTTGCGTTACATCCTGCGCCTCTACGCCAAGGAGCTCGTGCTGAGCAACTTCGCCGGCTACGACCCCGACCAGATGCTGGAGCGGATGATCGAACTGTCCCTCTACACGGAGGAACACCTCCGCTGACGTCAAGGCCGTCTACAGGTCGGCGACCTCCTTGATGGTCTCGGCGACCAGGGCGAACAGGTCGTCGATCTGGGCCGGCGTGATCGGCAGCGGCGGCGCCAGGGCGATGGTGTCGGCGGTGACGCGGATGAACGCCCCCTTCTGGAACGCCTTGTGCAGCGCGGTCATGCCGCGCACGGCCGGCTTGCCCGGCACCGGCGCCATCTCGATCGCCGCGGTCAGGCCGATGTTGCGGATGTCGATCACGTGCGGGAGCCCGCTCAGGGCGTGCGCGGCGTTCTCCCAGTGCTCGTGGAGCTCGGCCGCTCGGGTCAGCAACCCGTCCTGCTCGTAGACCGTGAGCGTGGCGCGCGCCGCCGCGCAGGCCAGGGGATGACCGGAGTAGGTGTAGCCGTGGGTGAGCTCGATCGCGCCCTCCGGCCCGGCCATGAACGTATCGTAGATCTCTTCTCGCACCGCCACCGCCCCCATCGGCACGGTGCCGTTGGTCAGCCCCTTCGCCAGCGTGACCATGTCCGGCAGCAGGTCGAAGTGCGTGGCAGCGAACGGTGACCCCAGCCGCCCGAAGCCGGTGATCACCTCGTCGAAGATCAGCAGGATGCCGTGCGCGGCGGTGATCTCCCGCAGCCGCTCCAGGTAGCCGACCGGCGGCACCAGCACGCCGGTCGAGCCGGACATGGGCTCCACGATCACCGCGGCGATGGTCTCCGCGCCGTGCAGGGCGATCAGGTCCAGCAGCGTGTCGGCGCGCTCGGCGCCGTGCTCGGGCTGCCCGCGGCTGAAGGCGTTGCGCTCCGGGTCGTGGGTGTGCGGCAGGTGGTCGACGCCGGGGAGCAGCGGTCCGTAGGGGATACGGTTGGGTCCCATGCCGCCCACGGAGATGCCCCCGAAACCCACCCCGTGGTAGGCGCGCTCGCGGCCGATCAGGCGGGTGCGGCCGGCCTCCCCGCGCCGCCGGTGGAAGGCGAGGGCGATCTTCAGCGCGGTGTCCACCGCCTCGGACCCGGAGTTGACGAAGAACGGGTGGCCGAGGTCGCCGGGCAGGATCGCCGACAACTCGCCGGCCAGCTCGAACGCCCCTGGATGGCCCATCTGGAAGGAGGTGGCGTAGTCCATCTCCGCGACCTGGCGCTGCACGGCCTCCACGATCCGGGCCCGGCCGTGGCCGGCGTTCACGCACCACATGCCGGCGATCCCGTCGATGAGCTTGCGGCCGTCGCGGGAGCGGTAGTAGACGCCCTCGGCGGACTCCACCAGCCGCGGGGCGTTCTTGAACTGCCGGTTCGCCGTGAACGGCATCCAGTAGGTCGTCAGGTCCAGCTTGCTCTTCGTCGTTGACACCAGCTACCTCCGATCAGAGAATCGTCACCGGACCGTACCGCCCCGCAGGCTTGCGCTCAACCACCATCCATGCCACCCGATACACCACTGTACGGAGTCGTCAACGCCCGCAGCTGCGGCATGACCGCGCGCGACGGCGTCCGGCTGGCCACCGACGTCTGGCGGCCGGCCCGCGACGGCGAGCCACTGCCCGGCCCGTTTCCCGCCATCCTGTTGCGCACGCCGTACAACCGCGCACGCCCCACCCACCAGGAGATGTGCGAGTTCCTGGCCGGCCACGGCTACCTGGCGGCGATCCAGGACTGCCGCGGGCGCTACGCCTCGGAAGGCGAGTTCGTCTTGCTGGCGAACGAGGGGCCCGACGGCTACGACGCGATCGAGTGGCTGGCGTCGCTGCCGTACTGCGACGGCAACGTCGGCACCTACGGCACCTCCTACCTGGCCTGGGTCCAGAACGCGGCGGCGATCGAGCGGCCGCCGCACCTCAGGGCGATGTGGGTCAACCAGGGCGGCGCCAACGGCAACACCGCGACGCTGCGCCACAACGGGGCGCTGGAGCTGCGCTGGCTCACCTGGGCGGTGACCTTCGGCACGGTGTCGCGCGAGGCGCAGCGCGATCCGGAGTTGCAGGCGAGTCTCACCCGCGCCGGCGAGCGGATGTACGAATGGCTGACACGCCTGCCGTGGCGCGGCGAGGAGTCGCCGCTGGCCGGCCTGCCGGGCTACGAGCGCTGCGCGCGGGACCTCTACGAGCACGGCGACGCGGACGAGTTCTGGCAGCAGCCGGGCCTCAACTTCGCCGCCCACTACGACCGCACCGCCGACGTGCCGACCATGTACGCCGGCTCCTGGTACGACTCCTACACGCGCGCCACGGTGGAGAACTACCAGGCGCTGAGCGCACGGCTGGCCAACCAGTCGCTGCTGATGGGAGCGTGGGTGCACGGCGATTCGACCATGGACACCTGCGTCGCGGGCGACGTCGACCTGGGGCCGGAGATGCCGGTCGCGGGCAACCTGGCGGCTGACTTCAGGCACCTGGTGAAGCGCTGGTTCGACCATCACCTGCGCGGGGAGGCCAACGGCGTCGAGTCCGAGCCGCCGGTGCGCCTGTTCGTGATGGGCGGCGGCGCGGGCGGACGCACCGCCGAGGGGCGCCTCGAGCACGGGGGACGCTGGCGCACCGAGCGCGAGTGGCCGCTCGCCCGCGCGGTCCCCACGCCGCTCTACCTCACCGTCGACGGACTGCTGGCCTCCGAGCCGCCGGCCGCCGCGGCCGAGCTGTCGGCGTGCTTCGATCCCGACGACCCGCTGCCCAGCATTTCCGCCAACACTTCCTCGCTCAACGAGATCCTGCCGGCGCCGCCGCGCTTCACGCCGGAGGCGCCGATCGCCATGACGCGGGTGATGATCGTGCAGGGCGGCGCCGACCAGCGCACGCGGCCCGACGTGCACGGCTGCGAACCGCCGTTCGCGCCGCTGGAGTCCCGGCAGGACGTGCTGCTGTTCGCGACCGAGCCGCTCGCGGAGCCCTTGGAGGTGACCGGACCGATCACCGTGACCATCCACCTGTCCTCCGACGCGCCGGACACCGACCTGTTCGCGATGCTGCAGGACTACTACCCGCCGAGCGCCGCGTGGCCGGACGGCTACCGGCTGAACGTCGCCGACGGCATCATGCGCGTGCGCTACCGCGACGGCATGGACCGGCCGCAGCCGATGGAGCCCGGCCGGGTGTACCGGGTCTCCTTCGCGCTGTATCCCACCAGCAACCTGTTCGCCGCCGGCCACCGGCTGCGGCTGCTGGTCAGCTTCTCGTCGTTCCCGCGCTTCGACGTCAACCCCAACACCGGCGAGCCGATCGGCCGCCACACGCGCAGGCGGGTGGCCACCAACACCATCCACCTGTCGCCGGAGCATCCGTCGTCGATCAAGCTTCCGGTCGTGGGGAAAGCGGTCGTGGGGGAAGGAGGCCGCGCATGAGCCTGCGCGTCGGGCTTGTCGGCTCGCGCTTCGCCGCCAACTTCCACGCCGAGTGCTACCGCGGCCTCGGCTCCGGAACCGTGACCCTGGCCGGGGTCTACTCGCCTACCCTCGAACGCCGCGACGAGTTCGCCGCGCGCCACGGCGTGGCGGCCTGTGCGTCGCTCGACGGGTTGCTGGAAGTCTCGGACGTGATCGACGTCTGCGCGCCGCCCTACTCGCACGAGCCGTGCGTGCTCGCCGCCGCCGCGGCCGGCAAGCACGTGATCGTCGAGAAGCCGTTCACCGGCGCCTTCGGACCGGCGGACGATCCCGGCTGGCGCGGCGACCGAGCCTCCAAGGGCGAGATGCTCGAGCAGGCGATGGCCAGCGCGTCCCGCATGCGCGAGGCGGTCGAGCGGGCCGGCGTCACCCTCTGCTACGCCGAGAACTGGGTCTACGCGCCGTCCGTGCAGAAAGAGGTGGAGGTCATCGTCAAGACCCAGGCGCGCATCCTGTGGATCCAGGGCGAGGAGTCCCACTCCGGCTCGCATTCGCCGGTCTACGGCATCTGGGCCAAGACCGGCGGCGGCTCGCTGGTCGGCAAGGGGTGCCATCCGCTCACCGCAGCGCTCTACCTGAAGCGCGTGCAGGGGCAGGCCACCGACGGCGCCCCGGTGCGCCCGCGAGCGGTCAGCGCCCGCGTCCACCGCCTGACCGGCGCGACCGGCTTCCGCGACCTGGGATGGCTGCGCACCGACTACCACGACGTGGAGGACTACTGCCAGGTGCACGTGGTCTTCGACGACGGCGCCGTCGCCGACATCCACTCCACGGAGGTCGTCATGGGCGGCGTGCACAACTGGCTGGAGGTGTACGCCAACAACCACCGCATGCGCTGCAATATCAACCCGACCGACACAAACCTCCTGTACAACCCCGAGGAGCGGCAGCTCGACGACGTGTACGTGGTCGAAAAGATCGGCACCAAGCAGGGCTGGTCGTTCCCGGCCCCGGACGAGGACTGGGCCACCGGTTACCGGCAGGAGCTGGCCGACTTCCTGGGCGCCATACGCGACGGCCGCGAACCGGCGAGCGGCATGCCGCTGGCGATCGACACGACCGCGGTCCTGTACGCCGCGTACCTGTCGGCGGAGCGGGGGGGCCAGGAAGTGGAGGTACCGCGATGAATCCGCACCGTGACGAAGGAGGCAGGCGAGATGTCCGCTGAGCTTCAGGTGAGCCGCGACCGTGTGATGGTCCTGGCCAAGACCGGCCGTCTGGCGAGCTGGCACCGGCTGACCGATGACGAGCGCCGCTCGGCGGAACAGGAGCACGTCGACCTGATGTTGTCCGTGGCCGCCCGCCACCGCATGCGGCGCCTGGAAGGCTTCCGGCTGATCGGGCAGCAGGGCGGCTGGCTGCGCTTCTGGCTGATCGAGTTCCCGACCTTCGCCGGCGCCGAGGAGTGGATCGAGGCGGAGATGGCGCCGCCGTACGGCCGGGACGGCTTCTACGAGTACCACCTGGCGCGCCCGCTGGCGCCCGAGCACTTCGACGCATGGCTGCCCGGACCGCCGCGGGTGATCGCTCCGCAGGAGGCCGATCCGGCCGAGATCCCGGCGCTCGCTGCCGACCGATCCAGCGTGGTGGTGCTGCAGTTCTCCCGCAGCGACGTGGCCGGCGGGCGCGCCGATGCCGAGCAGACCGAGGGCCTGCAGCGGGTCGCCCGCGAGCACGGCATGCTGCGGCTCGAGTGCTTCCAGCTCATCGACCCCGTCCCCGCGTGGCACCGCGCCTGGATCTGCGAGTTCCCGGACCTGGCCGGCGCCGAGGCATGGATCGAGGCCGAGGCGGAGCCTGCGCGCGCGGCGCGCGCCGAGCGCATCTCCTTCCTGTCACGCCGCTGGTCGCCCGAATACACCGCCGCCTGGTGCCCGGCCGAGGGCTGAGGCCCGACCGCCGAGCATCGCGACAGAACCCGATTCCCATGCTGCTCGGACAGCCGCTGCCGGTCGTGGCGGCAGCCGCGGCCATCGTCGCCGCCGCCTCGGCTCTGCAGGCGACGGTCGGTTTCGGACTGGCGCTGCTGGCGATCCCGCTGCTCCATCTGATCGGCTTCGAGCCGCCGGCGGCGATCGCCATCTCCAGCTCGGCCATGCTGGTGCAGATGGCCAACGGCGTGCTGCGGCTGCGCGCCTCGGTTCGGGCGCGCGAGCTCCTGTGGCCGCTGGTGATCACGATGGCCACGATGGTGCTGGGGGTGCTGGCCCTGCGTGCGGTGGTCGCCGTGAAACCCGACCTGGCGCGGCAGGCTGCCGGCGTCGTGGTGCTCGGCGCCCTGGTGGTGTTGCGGGTCGTGCGACCAGCCCCGCGCGCGCGGGTCGCCGCGCCGTGGACGGTGCTGGCGATGAGCGCCTCCGGACTGCTGTCCGGCTCGACCGGGATGGGCGGCCCGCCGCTGGCGCTCTGGTCGTACGCGCACGAATGGCCGGCGGAGCGTATCCGCGCCACGATCTGGGCGATCGCCCTGCCGGCGACCGCCGTGCTGCTGGTCCTGCTGGCGGTCACCTTCGGCGCGAGCGCGATCCGCGCGCTGGCGCTCGCGGCGTTGCTTGCGCCGTTCGCGCTGGCTGGATCGAACGCCGGGCTCGCCCTGGCTCGGCGGCTGTCGGTGGAGCGGCTGCGCACCGCCGCCTTCGTGGTGCTGGCCGTGCTGGGCGTCAGCGCGATCGTCCGTCCCCTGCTGTAGACACCTGCCCGAGATGCCGGATCTCGACGCCGCCCCAGCGCTCGTTCAGGTATTCGGCGACCAGCCGCCGATGACAGTGGTGAGGCTGATCTTCGCTGCAGAGCAGACAGCTATCGCTTACGGTTTCCGCGGAGATCGTCTCTTCGATCCGACGCTCATGCATCAGCTCCAGAAAGCAGGCAGCGTAGCCGGTCCAGTCGATTCGACCCTTCCGGTAGTCGCTCAGCAGCTCGCGGGTGGGGGCCAAGCTCGGCACGTGGACGTAGTCGATGTCGCAAATCTCGCCCAGAACCCAAGCCAAGTCGTCTTGCTTCGCGAAGCCGGACAGTTGCGACCCATTGTTGAGCCTTACGTCTACCACGCGCTTGACGCCTGATTCGCGCAACATCTCGAAGAATCGCCTGGCGGGTTTCCTGGTAAATCCTATCGTGGAGATCCTCACCGGCTCTTCCTCCTCGACTTCGTTTCAGAGCCCTTGCTGACGAAGCTCTTGCGGCGCGCTTGCAGCGCTATCGCATGCGCGACGACATCCTTCCGGGGTTGCAGCAGGTCGCCGTGCGGGTTCAGGTCGAACGCCACCAGCAATCGATCCATGGTCTTTCCATGCGGTTCGATGCCTCCATCGGCCAGGATGTGAGCGACGGCGACGCCCGCTTCGTCGAGCGCGCGAGCGACCAGCAGCGTCCGGTGGCAGTCCAGCGGTTCCTTTTCAGCGCACATGAGCGCGATGCGATGTCTAGCGGCCCCGCCGATAACCCGCGCGATACCGTCGCGAAAGCCGCTCGTACGAGCCACGCGTTCATAGTCGACACGACCTCCCTCGTAGCATTCGGGATCGTCCGGCCGGCCGCCGAGCTCGCGCCCGAGGAACACGTAGTCAATGCCGTGGGGCTCGAGCGAGGTGGCCAGCGCGTCGCGGTTGAAATGGGGACGGAACCGGCTGTATGGAGCGGACCGCACGTCGGCCACGGCGCTGACCCAATGCTTCGACAGCAATGTTAGAAACCCCTGCAGCGAGTGATTGGAGTGGCCGATGGTGAATATCCCGGTATCCATCACCTGAACCGATCGCATTCGATGATCGCGGCGATCAGCTTGTAGCAAGCCCCCCGGTAATGCTCCCCAAGACTGACCGTGAGATAACACTCGTCGATGTCGTAGTCGCCGTCGAGCTTGGCCAGGTACTCCCGTTCGTACTCGGGATCGGTCACCCACAGCGCGTAATCATTGCCGGAGTGGGCGAACCGCGCCTGCACGCGCCGCTTGCGATTGCCGAACGCCTCGCCCGGGCGGCATACGGCGAGCTCGACGCGTTTGACGTGGATGAGCCGCAATGAACTGGTCACCGGCTGCATCGACTCGTCCGGGATCTTGTCGTTGCGACCATCGTAGGTGCTGTATCCGTCGATCCAGAGCGGTGCGACGGGATCCAGAAGCGCCGGAAGATCGAACCACGAATAACTACCCTTCTTCTGCCAGTAGCACTCCGAGTCGAGCAACCAATTCTCCGTTTGCCAGCTCTTGGGCCGCGGCTCGATAACCGGGATGTCGATGATGTCGAGCACGCGCGGTTCGGCGCCGTCTTCGTACTGGCGCTCGTACTCGGATACGTCCCCGCGCTCGCTCACGGGCCGAACCCAACTTCCCGGCAGCCGTCCGGCGATCCATTTGCGGCCCGCAATACAGCGGCCCGTCAGCGTCCGCGCGTTGGCAAGGCAGACGATCCGCTTGCTGTCAGTGTGGGACACCTGCTACTCCGCCGCCCGCATCACCAGCAGCAGCTCACTGTCGTCGATCAGGCTGTATTCCGGCAGGCGTCCCGACAATTCCTTGCACTCGCGACGAATGATGGGCACGCCGTCGCCGCGCCGGTCCATCAGCCGCGTGCGCCCGAGGCCGGAAGGAGCGGTGCAGCGCGCCAACAGGGAGACGATAAGCTCGTTCCGGTTCGCCTGCCGCAGGTGCAGGCTGTCGGGCGTGAGCGTGTTCGCGAGCGCTCCGGGCACGTACAGCTCCAGGCGATCGCCGAACAGGTGCAGGCGTACTCGGGCACCGGACATGGAGTAGTCGCGGTGAGCCACCGCGTTCACGAGCGCCTCGAACACGGCCCGCTCGCTGAACTGCGGGCGCTCCGACCGCGCGGTTTCCTTGGTCGCCCTCACCAGCATGTTGCGCCGTACGAAGTGGAGGCTCTCGGCAACCTGCTGATCGAGCGGACCGCCGATGTCGCGGGCGTCGGTCTGGTAGTCGGCGTCGGTCCGCTCGCCGGCGTAGCTGACCGCCTGTACGTACGCGTGGGGAAGCCAGCGCTGGGGTTCCTCCGTGCAGAGCAGCACGCCGGCAAGCGTCAGTCGCGCCTCTCCGTCCACGTCGTCAGCGACGATGCGGAGTTTGCGCAACAGGTCGTCTTCGGACGCCCCAAGGGAGGCTTCCTCCGCGGGAGTCGCGGACTCGTCGACAATGTCGCCGGCCAGGAAACGACGGGTGAGCGAATAGTGCAGGTCGGACCGCCCGCTGGCGGGCACGACAGACTCGTCGAAACGGATAGTCCGGCTCTGACTGCGCTCCTGGAACAACCGGGCAAGAGCGTCCGGTGCCATCTCTCGCTTGGAGCTGCCGATCCTGCGAAAGTACCCTCCGGGGCTCTTGTGCACGAACAAGCTGCGCGCAACGTCTACCCTGAGCACCGGGACGAGCCGACCGTCCTCATGCTCCAGCTCCACCTTGAGGATGTCGGCGTCGAGCGCGGGAGCCACCGAGTCGTTGCAGATTTCCCGAACCCAGCCTTCGAGGACATCCAGTGCGTCAAGAGCAAGGTCCTGGATCCGGCGCGTCTTGTCGTGCACTCCCAGGACCATCGTTCCGCCCCGGCTATTGGCCAGGGCAGCCAATTCGTCCGCAACGTCATTCCGGTCGGGAGCTCGGACACCGCTGCCGGACACCCGCACGCTCTTCAACTCCAGGCTGGAATCCTCGCCAAGCCGGATGCGGCGCAGGAAGTCCACGTCACTCATGGTCCACCGCCCGATCATAGGTCAGATTCAGCCCGTGTTGGCAGAAGCCGTTCGCCCATCACCGAGCGCCCCGCGTATCATCGGAGATACGCGGCGGCTCAATTGGGATAGCGGACGTCAGACGCTCGATGCCGGTTCGAGGCCATGCGCGCCCGCTACGGCCCGGCGAAGCGTGGCACGGGTCTTGCTGGTGAATGGGCAACGGGGGTTCTCATGCGCACAACAGTACTCACGATCGTGATCGGCGCCGCGCTCGCCATCGGAGCGATGGCCGACGACGAGGTCTCGACCGTCGACGTTCTGGCGGTCCTCGAGGAGATCAACCAGAAGCTGGATCGAGACAGTCCCATCGCCTCAGCCGGAGCGCCGGATGCCGGGTTCGGCGGCGGCCCGTTCATGCCGCTGCGCTACCTGCCCGGCATCGCCGATCTGAACGCCTACTTCAGCAACCTGGGCTCCTACGAAGCGATGAGCGAGTTCTTCTTCCCGATCAAGGACGGTGGCGCCGGCACTTGGCGCTGGAGCGTGGACGGGAGCCTGCAGATCGGTGCGGAATACGGAGGTTTCGGGCAGAACGTCCTGGGGTTCGCGAAGCACACGGAGGATTCGCTCGGACCGCGCGATACCGTCGACGAGGATGCCGACGGGTACGACGACTACTACAGCTATGCCGGCTACGGACAGGGCTACTTCGTCGGCATCGTGCAGTACAAGTGGCCCGTCGTGCCGGAGCTCGTCTACCTGCAGGCCGGTGTCAAGTCCGGCCTGGCCTTCGAGTCGGTGCGGTACGGCATGGACCGCCGCCAGGTGCTCACGGAGACCCTCGGCATCACCTCCGGCAGCAACTCCTGGAACCGGGCCAGTCTGATCGGCGGCCTGTACGCCGGCCTGCAAATCCGCCTGGACGGCGACCTCAATGTCTTCAAGCTGGGGATCGAGGCCGGCGTGAACGGTCACTACGCTCTCGGCGAGTGGGCGCCCGCCACCGGCGTACACAAACGCACCCCCGCGCCGCCCGACGCCATGCAGGCGCACAACTTCTGGTTCGCGGTCGGCCCGCAATTCCATTACTGAGCGGCCCATGCCACCGGTCATCGAAGTCGAACGGCTCCACAAGAGTTACGGCGAGGTGGTGGCGGTCGACGAGATCTCCTTCTCCGTAGGCGAGGGCGAGATCTTCGGGATCATCGGCCCCAATGGCGCCGGCAAGACCACTGCGGTCGAGTGCGTCATCGGTCTGCGCACGCCGGACCGCGGTCGCATCTCGGTCCTGGGGATGGACCCGATCCGTGATCGGACCGCTCTCACGGAGCGCATCGGCGTGCAACTGCAGGAGGCGGCGCTGGCGGAACGGATCAGGGTGTGGGAGGCGCTGGACCTGTTCAGTTCCTTCTACGAACGGACTGTGCCGTGGCAACCGCTGCTGCAGCAGTGGGGGTTGGCCGACCACCGTTCCGCCATGTTCGGCACCCTCTCCGGCGGTCAGCGGCAGCGGCTGTTCATCGCCCTGGCGCTGGTGAACGATCCGGAGGTGGTCATCCTCGACGAGCTGACCAGCGGCCTCGACCCGCAGGCACGCCGCGCCACCTGGGACCTGGTGCAGGCGATCCGTGAGCAGGACAAGACCGTGCTGGTGATCACCCACTTCATGGACGAGGCGCAGTTCCTGTGCGACCGCGTCGCCATCGTCGACCACGGCAGAGTCATCGCGCTGGACACGCCAGCCCAGCTCGTCAGGACATATGATGCGGAGAGCAGAGTCGTGTTCGACGTCACCGCCGACGCCGACTGGTCAGCGTTGCGGGCGCTCCCGCAGGTCGCCGCCGTGGTGCAGCAGGGCGGCCGAGTGAGCGAGGCGAACCTCACTCGCAGAGTGACGGTCTCCGGGAACGCCGACGGCCTGTTGGCAGCGGTGGTGGCGTGGCTGCAATCGAACCGTGTTCCGTTCAGCAACCTGAGCACCCGACAAGCCGATCTGGAGGATGTATTTCTCCGGCTGACCGGCCGCGCGATCCGGGACTGATCCGATGGCCCTGACGACCCACGTGCGCTCCTACCGCCGCCTTTCCTCGGTCCAGTTCAAGCGCTTCCTGCGCGAACCGATCGCGCTGTTCTGCACCGTGGCGTTCCCAGTGCTGCTGGTGCTGCTGTTCGGCTTCATCTGGGGGAACGAACCGGGCGGTCCGTTCACGCCTCCGGGATTCGGATACATCGACAGCTACGTGCCGGCGCTGGCCGCGATCGTGATCGGCACGGTCGGGCTCATCGGTCTCCCGATCACGACAGCGGCGGACCGGAAGCAGAAGCTGCTGAGGCGGTATCAGGCCACGCCCTTGCGCCCGCTGGTCTACTTTGCCGCCGACGTGAGCGTCCACTTCGGCAGCGCCGTGCTGGGAATGGGGTTGGTGATCATCGTGGCCAAACTGGTGTTCGGCCTGCGGTTCGGGGGTAGCTGGGCCGCCGTGCTCGGCGGGTTCACGCTGAGCACGCTGGCGTTCGTGGGGGTCGGCTATGTCCTTGCCAGCCTGGTGCGGAGCGAACGCGTGGCTCAGGCGGTCGGGATGGCGATCTACTTTCCGCTGATGTTTCTCTCCGGCGCCGCCATGCCGCTTCAGACCATGCCCGGGAATGTTCGCGAGGTTGCCCGCTGGCTGCCCCTGACCCACGTCGTGGACCTGCTGCAGGACCTGTGGTTCGGCGTCGGCTGGAACTGGCTCTCGGGCCTGGTTCTGCTGGGCATGCTGGTGGCCGGCACCGTGGCGTCGGCGGCGCTGTTTCGCTGGGAGTAGTGGCCTGGATCTGGGATCGCTGATCGACGGACTGCTCCGCTCCACGGCGGTCACGCTGGGCCTGATCGGCTGGTCGAGGTCGGTCTGGATCCGCCGGAGGTTCGGATCGACCCTGCCGAGAGCATCACGATCACGGTCCGTCTGCACGGCCATCTGACCGATCAGGTGCGGGATCTGATCCAGAGCTCGGCGCGGGTAGCGATCGAATTCGAGCTCCGCTACTTTCCCCGTTCGGGAAGCAAGCTCCGGCTGGTCAGCCGCAACGTGGTCCGGTTCCACAGCCTGACCGGCCGTTACGAGATCGACCACGGAGAGGGGGTGGCCTGGGCCGGTTCGCTGGAGGAGGCGGCGGAACTGCTCGGCTCGGCGACCGTGACGCTGGGACGGGTCGGCCCGGGGCTGGCGGTCATCAGGGCGCGCGCCACGCTCCCCGACGTTCACGCCGGCGACACCCCCGGTGCATTGTGGTCCGGGGTCGTGCCGAGCACGTCGGTGCTGATCCCTGAGGAGTCATGAGGGGATATGCGCTCGGACTGATCGCCCTGACCCTGGCCGCCGTCGCCGCCGTCACGCTGGCGGCGATCGGATCGATCGGGCGACTCACCGACCCGGCCGATGCCGTGCGGGCCGTTGCGCACCTGCAGGAGGCGCGCGGCGCGGTGCGCAACGCGTACGCCGCCGAGTCGCCGACGGCCGCTCGGGCGTTGCTGGAGGAGGCGTCGCAGCAGCTCGATGCGGCCGGCGGGCTGCTCGCGGGAGCGGAGGTCGTGCAGGCCGCGGTCGGCCGCACCGTCCTGGTCACCGTGTTCGCTGCGGCGCTGTTCGGGATCCTTGCAGGTGTCGTGCTGTGGCTGGCGGTGTTCCGGTGGGTGATCACTCCCCTGTCCACGCTGGCCGAGCAGATTCAGCGGCTGACCGACGACCCCTCACCGATCGACGTGCCGGCACGCGGACCGCGGGAGATCCGCGCCCTGCAGCGTGCCTTCAACCGCCTCGTCACCTCGCTCAACGACTACCGGGAACGGATCACGGAGATGGAGCGCACCAACATCGGCCGCTATCTCACGCACCAGTTCCGTAACTCGCTGACCCCGATCCGCCTGGGAGCCGATCAGCTTGCCGAGGAGGGGCCGGCCCCCGACTCCCGGTCGATCGCCGCCATGCTGCGCGAGGAAGCGGCAAGGATGGAGGCGATCCTCGACCGATTCGTCACGCTCTATCGTTTTCCCGAGCCGGAACCGGCCGAGCTCGACATCGCCCTGTTGGCGGAGCAGCTCGCGGCCGGCTACCCGGGAATCCGGGTGGAGCTGCCGGGCGATCCGGTGCTGGTACAGGCCGATCGCACCCTGCTGGAGCAGGCGCTCGCCAACCTCGTTCAGAACGCCATCGACGCCACGGCCGGCAGCGACTACGGTTCGGTCACCGTCTCGGTGAGCGAGCGGCCGACGGTGATGACCGTACGCGATCGGGGCGCCGGGATGACGCAGGAGCAGCAGGATCGCGCCTTCGACGACTACTACACCACCAGGGAGAGCGGCATGGGCGTCGGCCTCGGCTTCGTGAGGAAGGTCGCCGCCGCCCATGGCATCCGGGTTACCATGCGCTCCCACCCCGGACAGGGCACGACCGTCGACATGGCGTTCCCGTAGCCGGCGTCCCATGCCGACCACCGTACTGATCGTCGACGACGACCGGAACGTCGGCCGCAGCGTCTCCATGGTGCTGGCCCGGCGCGGGCTGGAAGCGCGCTCCGCGGCGCCTCCCGATTGGTCCTCGGCGCTGACGGAAGACGTGGACGTCGTGCTGCTGGACCTGTACCTGGGCAGCATCAAGGGCCGGAACGTCCTGGAGCGCCTGCTGGCGGAGCATCCGCTGGTGCCGGTGATCATCATGTCCGGCGTCGCCACCGCCGAGGAAGCGGTCGACTGCGTGCGTTGCGGCGCCTTCGACTACCTGGAGAAACCGCTCACCGCCGAGCGGCTGGCGATCACCGTGGGCAACGCTGCCCGGTATCGGCAGGTACGCCTGGCCGCCCTGGCCGACACGGTGCCGGTGTTCGCATCACAGAGCATGCGCGCGCTGGCCGAGGACTGCCGTAAGGTGGCGGCCACCGACGCCGCAGTGCTGATCACCGGCGAGAGCGGGACCGGCAAGGAGGTCACCGCGCGCTACATCCACGGCTTGTCGCGCCGCAGCGCCCAGCCGCTGGTCAAGGTCGACTGCGGCGCCCTGCCGGAGAGCCTCATCGAGAGCGAGCTGTTCGGGCACGCCAGGGGCGCCTTCACCGGGGCGCATGCGGATTACCCGGGCAAGCTGCCGGCCGCGGCCGGCGGCACCGTGTTCCTCGACGAGGTAGCGGAACTGCCGCCCGGCGCGCAGACGCGGCTGCTGCGCTTCCTGGACTCGGGAGAGGTGCAGCGGATCGGCTCGACCGCCGTCGCCACGGTCGACGCGCGCATCATCGCCGCCACCAACGCCGACCTCGAACAGGCAGTCGACGACGGCGCGCTGCGCCGCGACCTCTACTTCCGCCTCAACGTCATACGCCTGCGGATCCCGCCGCTGCGGTCGCGGCGTGAGGACATCGCACCGCTCGCCGAGAGCTTCGTGACGTCCTTGGCCGCGCGCCTTGGCGTCGAGCCTCGGATGCTGAGCCCGGACGCGCACCGGCGGCTGAGCGGGTTGTCGCTGCCCGGCAACGTGCGCGAGCTGAAGACGATCATCGAACGGGTGCTGGTGCTGGGGGACGCGCACGTGATCGACGCCGCGGACATCGAGCGCGCAGCCGCTGGCGGCGTGGCGGAAGCCGGCGACCCGTTCGCGCAGACGATGCCCCTGGCGGAAGCGAAACGGCAGCTCGAGCGCCGCTACCTGCACCGCCAGCTCGATTTGCACGGACGGTCGGTCAAACGGACCGCGGCGGCGCTCGGTATACTGCCGAACAATCTGAGCCGCCGCGTGCGTCATCTCGAGTCCGGGGACATCCAACACGCCGACAGCGAGTGATGAAGCGACGTATCGAGTTCAACTACGGCCTCGACACCTTTCGCGGTGATCTGTTCGGCGGCATCACCTCCACGGTGGTGGCGCTGCCGGTGTCTCTGGCCTTCGGGGTCGCCTCGGGATTGGGAGCCGCCGCCGGCCTGTACGGGGCGATCGCCGTGGGCTTCTTCGCCGCCGTGTTCGGCGGAACACGGTCACAGATTTCCGGCCCCACCGCGCCCATGGCCGTGGCCATGGCCGTGATCATCACCAGCCACGCGTCCAACCTCACGGAGGCCCTCACGGTCGTGATGCTCGGCGGCCTGCTGCAGGTCCTGATCGGCGTGCTTCGCATCGGCCGTTTCATCGCCTACACGCCGCACGTGGTGGTCTCCGGCTTCATGACCGGCATCGGCGTCATCGTCATGCTGATCCAGACGCTGCCGTTCCTGGGAGCGCCGACCGCGCCGGGCGGCCCGATGGGCGCGATCCGCGCGTTGCCGGAGGCGCTTGCGAACCTCAACGTCAGCGCCCTGGTCATCGCCGTGGTGACGCTCGCCATCGGCGTGCTCTGGCCCCGCCGCATGCAGCGCTTCGTGCCCGCCGCGCTGGCGGCGCTGATCGTCGGCACGCTGCTCGGCGTCCTGACGCTGCGCGATGCGCCGGTGATCGGCGCGGTCCCGACCGGACTGCCTCAGCTCCACCTGGAGCTGCCGTCCGTCGCGTTCCTGCTGCGCGCTCTGCAGCCGGCGCTCATCCTGGCCCTGCTGGGATCCGTGGACAGCCTGCTGACCTCGCTGGTCGCCGACTCGCTGACCGGCACGCAGCACAACCCGGATCGCGAGCTGGTCGGGCAGGGCATAGGCAACCTGGTCGCGGGACTGTTCGGGGGTGTGCCGGGCGCCGGCGCGACCATGGGCACGGTGACCAACATCCGCGCCGGCGGCACGACCCGCATGTCGGGCGTGCTCCGCGCGATTCTGCTGCTGGCGCTGCTGCTCGGCCTGGGACGCTTCGTCGAGCCCATCCCGCATGCGGTGCTGGCCGGCATCCTGATGAAGGTGGGCTGGGACATCGTCGACTGGCGCATGGTCCTGCGCCTGCACCGCATCCGCCGCGAGCACCTGATCGTGCTGCTGATCACGCTCGGGCTGACCGTGTTCGTGGACCTGGTGACGGCGGTGGCGATCGGGCTGATCGCGGCGGGGATGGCGCACGCCCGCCAGTTGGAGCGGCTGGAGCTCGACAGCGTGGTGTCGGTCCCGCTGCTGGACCAGGCGTTCTTCTCCGATCAGGACGGCGCGGACGACCCGTACTCGGCACGGGTCGGCCTCATCGCGCTGCGGGGCGGCTTCACCGTGGCCTCGGCCCAGAAACTGGTCGGGGTGATCGGCCCGGACATCAGGGACCACGAGGTGGTGATCTTCGACTTCTCGGGCGCCACCTACATGGACGACAGCGCCGCGATGCTGATCAGGCAGCTCATGGACGTCGCCGCCGAAGCGGACACGCCGTGCGTCGTGATGGGCCTGTCAGGCACCGTCGCCGAGACCCTGGACGCCCTCGATATCCTGCACGACGTTCCCTCAGGTCAGGTCGTCGACACGCTGGACGAGGCGCGTCAGACGGCCCGAGACCTGCTCACCGCTGCTGACCCGGTTACAGCCTGATCTCCCACAGGTAGCCGCTGCGCCGCGGGTTGTCGTTCTCGCAGGCGTACAGCGTGCCGTCTCCCAGGTTGAACAGCCCCTCCGCCTGGACGGTGCCGTACGCGCCGTCGGGCCGCGGCAGCCCGTTCCGGTAGTAGACCACCCTGCCCTGCTCCGGGTCGATCTTGCAGAGTCGGGGCATGTCCACCCCGCTGCTCGACTGCCACGCGCGGGTGACCTGCCACGTCGCCCATACGCAGCCGCGGTCGTCCAGGCAGACGTTCTCACCCTGCGCCATCCCGCCGCAGCCGGAGGCGACGAGCCGTAGTCGGTGACCGCGCCGTTAGCCACGTCGTAGGCGACGAGCTTCTCGGGAGCGAAGCACAGGCAGTAGATCAGCTCCCGTTCCCGGTCGATGGCGATCGACTGAATGTAGGTGTGTGGCACCGGCGTCGCGATGCGCGCGAACTCGCCGGTGCGCGGGTCGTAGCGGAAGATGCCGCCGCACGGGAAGGGGTGCCGCGCCGCGGTCAGAGACCGTCGTACACATCTCTCCGATGCCGAACCCGCAGCACCACGATCAGCAGCTCGCCGGCGTCGATCTCATAGACGATGCGGTAGTCCGACACCCGATGGCTGTACAGCCCCGCGTACCGGCCCTTGAGGCGTTTGCCCGCCTGCGGGTTCGCAGCGAGGGTCTCCCGGATGACCCGGAACGCCCTTCTGACGATCTCGCGATCCAGTCGCGTGAGCTCGCGCAGACAGCGATTCTCGATGTGGATCGAGTACAAGTGAGCTCACCCCAGTCCGAGCTCGCGCTCCGCTTCCTCCAGGGGTGTCGATGCCCCGCCCCTCCTCGCCAGGGCGATCTCATGGTCGTTCAATGCCTCGAAGTACTCCTTGAGCGCCTGGTTGATGAAGTAGCTCTTCTTCCGGTTGGTATCCGCGGCCACCCGGTCAAGCTGCGCGGCCAGGTCCTCGTCGATCGAGGCGCTTACCACTCGCTTCGCCACTGCAAGCCTCCTCGTGCTTCCTGCCATCACTATAAATCCTATGAGAACAAGGATCAGCCCCCACCGGTTCGCTTCCGTATGGCGGCACTTTTTATGCCACTTGTTTTTATCATCATGACTGTCTTATACTGCCATCGATGTCGCACGAAGGCGATCGGATCGCGATAGACGAGCTGTGCGCACTGGTGGATCTGCCCAGGCGCACCGTCCGTTACTACATCCAGGAGGGGCTCGTCGACCGGCCCGCCGGGGCCAAGCGCGGCGCCTACTACACCAGGCGCCACGTCGAGCAGCTCATGACGATCCGCACCTGGCAGCGCGCCGGCCTGAGCCTGGAACGGATCCGCGAGCTGGTGTCCGGCGGCGGAGAGACCTCCTCTCCCCTGCCCCCGCCACGCGCCCGGTGCCCCGGAGACGTGACGTTGCGTACCCACGTCACGCTCGCGCCCGGCGTCGAGCTGGTGATCGATCCCCAGGAAGCCGGTCTCGGCGCCGAGGCCGTGCGGTCGATCGTCCGTCGAGCGGCATCACTCGTCGAGCAGACACGCAAGGAGGATGCAGAGAGATGAGAACGACCATGGCCGCGACGCTGGAGAGCGCTCAGGGACAGGTGGTGCTGGAGGAGGTCGGCATCGACGCCGCCGTCGACGATCTCATGACCGTATTCGACGTGCGCCAGCGCTATCGCAATCCCGGCACCGGGCACATCGAGGCGGTCTACACGTTTCCGCTGCCGGTGGACGCCGTCCTGCTCCGCTTCTCGGTGGAGATCGGCGACCGCACGATGGCCGGTACGGTCATCGCCAGGCCGGAAGCGGAGCGGCGCTACGAGGACGCCATCACCGACGGCGACGCGGCGGTGCTCCTGGAGCAGCCGCAGCCGGGGCTGTACACCGCGAGCGTCGGCAACCTGGCCCCGGGCGAGACGGCGACCGTCCGCTTCCGCTACGGGCTGCTGCTGCGCTGGAACGGCGACCTCGTGCGGCTCGCCATGCCCACGACCATCGCCCCGCGGTACGGCGATCCGTCCGCCGGCGGGCTGGAGCCGCACCAGGAGCCGGAGTTCGCCTTCGACGCCGAACGCTCCTTTCGGCTGCGCGTATCTGTGCGCGGAGTCCTGCAGGGCGCCCGCTGGGCATCCCCCTCGCACGATATCGCCGTCACCCGGGACGGCGAACGGACGGTGATCGAGGTCGCCCGGCCGGCGGCGATGGACCGCGACTGCGTGCTGGAGGCGCGCGCCACGGGCGCGGACGCGGGCCGGGCGCTGCTCGACCGCGACGGCGGAGACTGGGTGGTCCTGGGGAGCTTCCGTCCCGAGATTCCCGACCTGGGCGAAAGCGGCGCGCACCGCTGCCTCAAGATCGTCGTGGATTGCTCCGGCTCGATGAGCGGCGACTCGATCGAGCAGGTGCGGATCGCCGGCGCACGTATCCTCGACAGCCTGCGCCCCGGCGACCTGTTCGACATCGTCGCATTCGGCACCGGCCATCGCGCCCTGTTCGGCCGTGCGATGCCGGCGTCCCCGGCCAACGTGGCCCGGGCGCGCGAGTTCGTGCGCGACCTGGACGCCGACCTCGGCGGCACGGAGATCGAGTCCGCGCTGCGTGCCGCCTATGCCATCGAGGGCGAGCCCGGCATGCCGCGCGACCTGCTGCTGATCACCGACGGCGAGGTGTGGGACACCGACGCCACCGTCTCGGAGGCGCGCGCGTCCGGCCACCGCATCTTCACCGTCGGCGTCGGCAGCGCCGTCGCCGAGCCGTTCGTCCGCTCCCTCGCCCGGGAGACCGGCGGCGCCTGCGAGCTGGTGACGCCACGGGAGGACATGGCCGAGCGCATCCACCGCCACTTCCAGCGCATCCTGGCGCCGCCCGCCAGCCGCGCCCGCGTCATCTGGCCTGCGCCGGTGCGTGACGCGGTCACCGATCCGCTGCCGCCGCCATACCCCGGCGACACCATGCACCTGTTCGGATCGTTCGCGGAGCAGCCGAGTGGTCCTGCGATCCTGGAGCTGGAGCTCGCGGACGGCCGAACGATCAGCCAGCGGCTGGAAATCGACCCGCTGCCGCCCCGCGGCGCCGGTGTGGCAGGCGCCGATGCCGCTCGATCCGACCTGGCGCGCATGGGCGCCGCCCAGCGGTTGCCGGCGATCGGCGACGAGGCGGCGGCGACCGAGCTGGCCGTTCAGTATCAGCTTCTCTCGGAATGGACCGACTGCCTGGTCGTCCACGTCCGGGCAGAGGCGGACAAGGCGCATGAGCTGCCCAGCCTGGTCAAGGTCCCGCAGGTGCTGGCGGCCGGCTGGCACGGGATCGGCACCGTACACGACGCGGCGCTGGCTCCGATGAAGGCGATGTACAGCCAGGCGCCGCCACCGCCTGAAGCCGCCGTGAGCCCGCTGCCGGACATGATTGCTCCGGCGCCGGACCCCATGCCCGGGACGATCCGATCACCGGTCGAGATCGTCGCGGCGATGAACGAGCACTCGCTGCCGGCCATGCCGACGCTCGACGACCTTGCGGCGCTCGGCATTCCGGACGAGTTCATCGACCGTCTCCGGAGTTGGCCGACACAGGCGAGGACGCCCGCGCCGTCGCGGTCATCTTCCTGTACCTGATCTGCGAGTCGCCTGCCGGCAGCGGTCTCGATCGGCGGCAGCGCCGGCTGATCCT
The DNA here is from genome assembly GCA_963662775.1 of Spirochaetia bacterium. GTDB lineage: Bacteria > Spirochaetota > Spirochaetia > SZUA-6 > Bin103 > CATQHW01. The sequence continues at coordinate 3,870,298 of OY759747.1, read as the reverse complement.
CTCTGCCTACAAGAAGCTCCGTGCCGGCGCCGCCACGCTCAGCGCGGTCCGGGGCGTCTGGCAGGACTGGGACCTCGGCGCAGCCCCGTCATACTGGTGAGTTGCGGGCCGGACCTCCGGCCGGGAAGCCGGCCGGCCGTTGCGGTACGCTGCGTGCGGAGGGTCATGCCCGATGAGCATTACGCGGACCGACTTCGGCCTGGCCGGCGGCAGCCACGTGCACCGCTACGAGATGCGCAACCGCCGCGGCACCACCGCCGCCGTGTTGACGCTGGGAGCCAACCTGCAATCCGTGCGCACGTACGGCCGCCACGGACTGGACGAGATCACGCTCTCCTACGACGACGTGAACGGCTACCTGGACCCCGAGTACCCGTACTTCGGGCCCATCATCGGGCGCGTCGCCAACCGCATCGCCGGCGGCGCCTTCGAGCTGGACGGGACCCGCTACGAGCTGGCGTGCAACGCCGGCGACCTGCACCTGCACGGCGGCGTGACCGGATTCGACCGCCGCATCTGGCAGGCCACCACGCACGAGGGCGAGACCGAGGATCGCGTCGCGCTGCGCTACCGGAGCCCGGACGGCGAGGAGGGCTACCCCGGCGAGCTGACCGCGCAGGCGGTCTATCGGCTCACCGAACACGACGAGCTGGTGATCGACCTGCAGGCAACCACCGACGCGCCGACGATCGTCAACCTGACCAATCACGCCTACTGGAACCTGGCCGGCGCCGGCAACGGCACCGTGGACAGGCACGACCTGCAGCTACACTGCGCCCACGTCCTGGAGCGAGGCGCCGACGGGGTGCCCACCGGCGCGGTGCTGCCCGTGGCCGGCACGGCGTTCGACTTCACCACCCCGCGCCCCATCGGCGAGCGGATCAAGCAGGCAGGCGGCTATGACCACTGCTTCGTGATCGACGGCGCGCCGGGCCAGCTCCGCACCTTCGCCCGCGTGTACGCGCCCGGCTCCGGACGGGTGATGGAGGTGGCCACCACCCAGCCCGGCGTGCAGCTCTACACGTCGGAGTTCCTGGAGACCACCACGGGCGCCGGCGGACGCACATTCGACCCGCGCGGCGCCCTCTGCCTGGAGACCCAGCACTTCCCCGACAGCGTGCACCGGCCCCACTTCCCGCCCATCGTCCTGCGCCCCGGCCAGACCTACCGGCACCGCACCGTGCACCGCTTCTGGGTCGCGTAGCAGCAACCCTCAGACGAATCACGCCGTCAGCCGGTATTCCTCGTAGGGGTTCGAGCAGGGGTTGCCTCGGCTGACGTGCATGCGGCAGGCGTCGGCCTCGATCACCACCGAGAACACGCTGGTCCAGAAGCCGTGCCCGGGATCGTCGTTCGCATGCCGGCAGATCGATCGAGGCTCGTCCCGGTGGTCGCGCAGCGCCGCCTGCGCCACGCCGACGTCGATGGCGCCCTCGGCCCCCTCCAGCAGGGCGTCGATGCGCCGTTTTCGCGGCCGGGACTCGATCAGTTCCGGGAAGCGCTCGTTGATGCCGGTCAGCGCCGGGTGCAGGCAGTGGTTGGTGTGCGTCAGCCGGTCGGCACCGTCGTCCGGCCGCAGCACGCGCAGGTCGTCGATCAGGATCTCGAAGTCGGCCGGCCCCTGCGGCGTTGCCAGGATCAGGTTGGCGGGGATGGCACGATGAGCGCTCCGTACCGCCCCGGCCGCGGCGTCGAGCGAATCGGCCTCCAGCACGCGGCGGACGATGAAGTAGTGCGGCACGCCCACCTCGCGGGACGGCGCCGGCAGGGTGTTCAGGCACACGCCGATGCCGCGCTCGCCACAGCCGATGTAGCCGATCAGGCCGGCCTGGCCGACCGTCAGCGTCGCCGGGCCGGTGAGCGGCCGGCGCGTCACCACCACCGTGTACGGATCGAGCGCCGGGTCGCTGTCCCAGTTCTGGGCGACCAGCGCGGGCCGGCGCGCCGCCAGCGCCGTGCACCCTCCTTCGTTCGGATGGTCGGTGTCCGGCCGGTTGCGGAGCTGGTTGCGGACCTGCAGGACCATCAGCTCTTCCAGCGACACGCCGCTCGACTCAGCCGTCCCACGCAGCTCGGCGAGCAGCTCGGGCGCATAGTCGGCGACGTACGGGATGCACGCGGAGGCGGTGGCGAGCGCCTGCTCGCGGCTGATCGACACCGTCTTGTTGACCCGCTCGACGGCGATGCTGGCGAAGCCGCGAATCTCCTCTCCGGCGGCCTCGCCGAGCTGGCGGCCCATCTCGCGCGGCGTCCCGTACACCTCGATCTCGCGGTAGCGCGAGGCGGACGTCACGACAGCCACCGCCCGAAGAACGCCGCCACCGAGTCGAGGTGCTCGGGCAGGAACAGGTGGTTGAGGTGGGGCCGGTGCACCTCGAACCGGTGGGCGCAGCCGGCCGACGCGTAGGCCTGCCGCACCTCGCGCTCCATCTCGTCGACGCCGCTCGCAGGCATGTCCTCGTCCTCGGTCGGCGCCAGGACCATGAGCGGCCGCGGGCAGATGCACACCCGCGCGATGCGGCCCTGGTCGAAGTGGCGCAGCAGGTGAGGGATGTAGTACGGGCTCGAGTGGCGGTCGAGGTCGCCCTCCCGGATGACGGCGGCCATGCTGCCGAGGCTGCCGGCCAGCGGCGCGGAAGCGCGTATCCACGGGGCGACCGCCTGCGCCTGCCACGCGGCCTGACCGCCCAGGGAGAATCCGGTCAGCCCGATTCGGTCGGCGCTCACCCCGTCGGCGGCACCCAGCACGCGGGCGGCCTGCAGCGCCTCCCGGACGCGCAGTCCGACCGCCGTCCGCCCGAACGGCTCCATCGCCTTGGACTCCCGCTCACGCTCCATCGGGTTGGGCTGGCGGGCCGTGGTCCCGCGCAGGGTGACCGCCAGCGTCGCGAAGCCGCGCCGCGCCAGCTCGCGAGCCCAGCCGTGCAGGGGGCCGCGGTGGCGGAGCGGCCGTTGCAGGCGCTCCTCGCTGATCAAATCGGCGTCGCCGCCGGTGCCGGGCATGCAGACAATCCCGCCCAGCGCGCCGCTGGCCCCGGCCGGACGCATCAGGATGCAGGGCACGATCTCGTCGAGCTCGTTGAGGAAGCGGAGCGGCGTGACGCTCACCCCGTCCGCCCCGGTCTCGCCCTCCCCCAGCTCGACCGAAACCGAGTCCGCACCGGGGACGTCGAGCAGGCCGATCAGCTCACAGAACCTGGCGCGCACCTCCTCGTCCGCGACCGGCACCGGGTGCACGACCGCCGCGAGGCGGTAGGCGGGGATGGCAGGCTCGTTCACTCGTTTCGCGCTGCGAGTGGGTCCGCGACGCCGATCATGCTGTCCCGTGTCACCAGCCGTGCCAGCTCTTCCTCCGACAGCCCTTCGGTTCCGGCGGGACGGCGCGGCAGTACCAGGTAGCGCAGGTCGGCGGTGCTGTCGACGACCCGCACCTGCACGTGGCCGGCAAGCTCCATGCCGAACTCGCGCATGACCGCCCGCGGCTCCACGACCGCGCGCTGACGGTACGGGCTGCTCTTGTACCAGTCGGGCGGCGGACCGAGCAGCGCGGTCGGATAGCAGGAACAGAGCGTGCACACGACCAGATGGTGCACGGCGCCGGAGTTCTCCACCACCGCCAGCTCGGCGTCGTGCGTGAGGGTGTAGCCGAGCTCGGCGACCGCCGAGCGGGCGTCCCGCAGGAGCCTGACCTTGAACGCGGGATCGACCCACGCCCTGGCAACCACCCGCGCGCCGTCCGCGGCCGAGCGGGAGCGCACCCGCTGGATCTGCTCGGCGAGCTCGCCGGGATCAAGCACCCCCTTCTCCACCAGCAGCTCGTGCATGGCGATGGCGCGCCGGGCGGGCTCGCTGAGCTCGATGTCGGGATGGATGCCCGGGTGTTCGGAGCCGTGGTCGTGATCGTGATCGCCGCTCATGCCGCGGCTCCAGCCGGAGCCGCCGGCTCCAGCCAGCCTTCGTACACGTCGATCAGGAGCACGTCGCCCTCACCGCCGTCGTACCGTTCGCCCCAGAGGTCGCTCTGGCTGAACTCCACGTGGTACAGCAGGCGCTTGGGGAGGCCGCTGCCGCCGTGGGCGCGCGACTCCGGATCGAAGAACGGCCCGCTCACCGCGCGGACCCTGCCGCTCCTGCCCTTGATGAACCACGGCGTGCGGTGGTGATGCCGGACACGATCGCGCCGGACCACCACCTCATCGCCGGGAGCGAAGCGGCCGTGCCCCGCCCGGAACACTACTCCCATCTTCTGTCCACCGCCTTCACGCGGGCGTCGATCTCCTCGCGGGTCAGCACGCCCTTCTCCACCAGCACGGTTTCGAGCGAGGACGCCCAGCGCTCGTAGTAGCTGCAGGACTCGTATCGATCCGGCGGCAGCGACTCGATGCCGCGGCGCAGCTCGTCAACGGTGAACAGGCCGCGATGCCGGAGCACGCCCACCAGGGCGTTGACGAGGTGCTCCCAATCGGCCAGCTCGTGGGTCGAGCGGTCGATCGTCTCCGCGGAAGGCAGGCCGCCCCGGTCGTGGACGCCACTGGGTGGGACGCTGCCGGGCTTCGGTTCCGTCACGAGCCGAGCTCGATCACCACCTGGCAGGCGCCGTCGTCGCCGGAGCGCGACAGCTCGTAGGCGCGCGCCGCGTCGTCGAGGGGCAGGAGGTGCGTGACCAGGCCGTCGAAGTCGAAGTCGCCGCGGGCCAGGTGGTTGGTGGCCAGGCGATAGGCGTGGTAGCCGTCGGCCTCGTAGGTGGCCGGCGTCGACATGACCACCTCGCACTGCTTCTCATAGAGCACGCCATAGTCGAACGGGAAGGTCGGCGCGCGCGGCTCGCCGTACAGCAGCAGGCGCCCTTCGGCCCGCACCAGGGCGACCGCCAGGTTGATCGAGTCCGCGCTGCCGGCCGCCTCCACCACCACATCGGGGAGTTGCGCGCCGGAAACCGCCGCGACCTGCGCCGCGGCGTCGGCCGCACCGCCGCCGGGATCGACAACCGCCGTCGCCCCGAAACGGAGCGCCGCCTCCCGGCGCGTGGCGACCGGGTCGATGCCGATCACCTGCCGCGCGCCCGCGCGCCTCAGCACGGCGTCCAGCACCAGGCCGGCCGGCCCCTGACCGACCACCGCAACCGACCGGCCGACCACGTCGCGGAGCCGCTCGGCCGCCATCAGCGCGCGGGCGAGCTGGTGCACCAGCACCAGGCGCTCCAGCGGGGTGTCCAGCGTCTGGTGGATCAGCTCGCCGATCGGCACCAGTATCTGCTCGGCCAGCCCGTCGAAGCCGGGCCGCCGCACGATCGCCACCTCGTCGACGACGAACGGCAGCGGCTTGACGCCGACGTACTCGATCGCCTCCACGCGGCCGACGATCTGGTGTGCGCAGGTCGACGGAGCCAGCGGATACGAGTCCGGGGCGCCGTCGTACACGCGCCGCGTGTCGCTGCCGTCGATGGCGATGGCCAGCGGGCGCACGACCGCCGTGCCGGGCTGGACGGTCAGACCGGCGACCTCGCCTACTTCGACGCGTCCGGGAGCCACGATCCTGGCGCTCTTCATCCCGCACGATCCTACCGAATTGGCCGGCGGCGACAACAGCCCGACATCGACACTGCAATGCCCAGACACTGTCCACGGACTTGGCTAGTCGCACCTGCCAACAGGCGCACGAGGCGCTCGTGAGGCGTTTGACTGACAGCAGCGCGGCGCAGTAGGTAACCGCGACGCAGGATCATGAACGTCAACCGCAACGACAACGAATCCCTCCTTCGCGAGTTGGTCAACGCAAGGCGACTCGACATGGAGCTCGACCCCCTGTTCGAACAGCCGGCGCGACCTGCGCCGGGCGCGATCCACTGGGACCGGGTGCGCGGAATGATGCTCGGCCTCGCCATTGGTGACGCGCTCGGGAACACGACCGAGGGCTTGACCCCCGCGTGGCGCCGGCAACAGCACGGCGAGATACGCGACTACCTGCCGAACCGCTACGCGGAAGGGCGGTCGGTGGGAGTCCCGTCGGACGACAGTCAGCTCGCGTTCTGGACCCTGGAGCACCTCATCGACTGCGGCCGGCTTGTTCCTGAGACATTGGCGCAGGCCTTCGCGTCGCGCGAGATCTTCGGCATCGGCCACTCGGTGCGGCAGTTCGTTGCCGGTATACGTGCCGGGCGACCGTGGTGGAAGGCATCGGCACGGTCTGCGGGCAACGGCGCCCTCATGCGTATCGCTCCGATCACGATTCCGCACCTCGGAACGGAAGGCCCGGCGTTCTGGTGCGACGCCGCGCTCTGCGCCGCGATCACCCACAACGACCGGGGCTCCATCGGGGCGTGCGTGGCGTTCGCGGGCATTCTGGGTCACCTGCTGGGCCGCCATCGGGTGCCGGACCCCGACTGGTGGGTCACGAGTTACGTGAAAGTCGCGCGCGCAGTGGAAGGTGAGAGCGAGTACGTTCCGCGGGGTGGACCTCTTCAGGGCTCCTACCGCGGCCCCGTCTGGCGTCTGGCGGAGGAGTACGTGCCGCCGCGCGTGGCTCGCCGAGAGTCGGTCCTTAAGGCAGCCGACACGTGGTACTCAGGAGCCTATCTTCTGGAAACCCTGCCGACGGTTCTGTTCATCCTGGCGCGGTACGCCGACGATCCGGAGGAAGCCATCGTCCGAGCCGTGAACGACAGCAAGGACAACGATACGGTCGCGGCCATCGTCGGAGCGGCGGTCGGCGCTCTGCACGGCGAGGCCGCCCTGCCTCGCCGCTGGCGCGACGGCCTCCTGGGGCGCACGGCGGCCGATGACGACGGCCGTATCTTCGAGTTGCTGGACCATGCCGAGACTCGGTTCAGCTGCCAGGATTCGCGGAGCGAGGCGTCCTATGGCGTCGTACGACCGAGAACCGGGGCGCCGGCGGAAGAGTCCGACGGCGCCGGAGTCCTCGAACGAGCGCAAGGCTGCCTGCTCGGACAACTTGCCGGCGACTCGCTGGGTAGCCTCGTGGAGTTCGAGACTCCCGAGGCGATCCGAAGCACGTACCCTGATGGAGTACGGGAGTTGGCCGACGGCGGCACCTGGAACACACTGGCCGGTCAGCCTACGGACGACTCCGAGTTGGCGCTGACGCTGGCCCGAACGCTGGTCGAACATGGGCGGTACGATCGGGAAGCAGTCAGGCGAGCGTACGTCTCCTGGCTGGAGTCAGGTCCCTTCGACTGCGGCGCGACCATTGCTGCCGGACTGACAGGTCGCTCCAACCCCGACAGTCAGGCGAACGGCGCGTTGATGCGCATCAGTCCGCTGGGCATCTTCGGGACGTACCAGGAACCGGTCGTAGTGATGGAATGGGCCCGCGAGGACTCGGCGATCACGCATCCGCACGAGCTGTGCCTCCAGGCCAACGCTCTGTTCGCGGCAGCGGTATCGTTCGCGATCCGGTCGGGACGGAGCCCAGACGACATCTATCGGCACGTGCGGGAATTGGCTGACGAGATGGCTACAGAGCAGGCACTGCACGACGCGGTTACCGACGCGGCTCATACCCCTCTCGACGACTACGTCCGGCAACAGGGATGGGTGCTGATCGCATTCCGTAACGCGCTGTGGCAACTCCTCCACGCGCCGAGCATGGCGGCAGGCGTCGTGGACACCGTCATGCGCGGCGGCGACACGGACACGAACGGGGCGATCTGCGGCGCACTGCTGGGTGCGGTACACGGCCGCGACGCGATTCCTGCTCAGTGGGTCGAGAGGCTGCTCACCTGTCGTCCGGAAGCTGGCCGTCCGGGTGTGCGCCGTCCACGGCCTGAGGTCTTCTGGCCGGTGGATGCCTTGGAGCTCGCGGAACGACTCGTCAGTCCGTCCGGAGACTGACCCAGCCGGCCGGCGACATCGGTAAGCCCACCGTGCGTCTGTCGAACTTGCCGCTTGGATGGCAACCCGACAGACTCATGGAGATCTCGCGATGAAACTGCTGTTCATGGACCGCCACGACGTGCACCGGCCCTGGGGCCACGTGCGGTTCCGCCCGACGCCGTTCCGGCCCCTGGGCAGGACGGAGATGCGCGACGTCATCTGCTTCGCGCAACCCCGTCCGGACGGCACCGCGGACGTGTTCCACTACCAGATGAGCCGGCATGTGCCCTGGAAGCTGCTGCGCAGCGTGACGGCCGACGGCATCCGCTTCGACGACACGCACGTCGTCTGCGAGCGCTCGGAATACAAATGGCACTACGCCGCGCGCATGGCCTACAGCCCGGAGCGGGAGCGCTACGTCTTCATGAAGAACGCCATCCACGACGGCGAGATGCAGATGTACATCTTCCACAGCCGCGACGGCGAGAGCTGGGAGGAGCATCCGGGCGGGCCGGTGTTCGCCGACGGCGACGCCTGGGGGGCGATGTGGAGTCCGGCCGTGCAGCGGTTCATCTACTACGGCAAGGGCTGGCAGCGCTGGGACAAGGGCGTGCACGACCTGGTCCTCAACGGACGCCGGGTGGTGACGATCCGCACCAGCGAGGACGGCTTCACGTGGACGCCGGACACCGCCAGCCAGTACTTCGAGACGCCCGAGTACCACAACAACATGCGGCTGCTGCGCGGGCGGCTGGTGCCGATCGAGTTCCAGATCTCGCCGGACGACGAGGACCCGCCCGACCTGGAGTTCTACTCCGGCAACGCCTTCGCGTACGAGGGCCGCTACTACCTGCACATGAACAACTACGCCGGCAGCTTCATTCAACCCGGCATCGACCCGATGCGCGCCAACGGCCACGGCGTGTTCCTGCCGTGCGAGCGCTGGATCAGCCGTGACGGGCTGAACTGGAGCCGGCCGTTCCGGGAGATCGACGTGGGTGAGTTCTCCCTGCACAACCCGATCCTCGTGAACGGCATGATGCTGTTCCAGCGCGGCGACCGCCTGCACGGGCTGCCGGCCGACCGGCTGACGTATGCCACCTCGACCACCAACTCGCGGTTCGAGACCGCCGAGTTCCCCATGCCGGCAGGCCCGCTGCGCCTCAACGTCAAGATCCCCGGCGACGAGTACGGCAACCAGGAGAACCAGGCCTACGTGATGGCCGAGCTGATCGACGACCGGGACCGCGTGATCCCCGGCTACGAGCGCGACGGCTGCCTGCTTCAGGCTCCCCTCGACCGCCCCGACCATCCCCTGGTCTGGCACGGCGAAGGCCGGCGCCGCGACGGCTCCGAGCTTGCCAGCTCGCTTGTGCGCGTTCGCTTCTACGCCCGCGCGTCCGCCATCTACGCCCTCACCGGATAGGGCGTCTGGGCTATAGGATGGCGTTCCATAGCCCATGAACTGGATCTGGCAGCGACCGGGCTGGCCGGACTTCACCTGGAGTCAGGCTGCGCTGAAACCGCTTGAAGCCCGGTTTCGGGACGATGCCGGACGCCGGATCGGCGCATGGAGCCGCCTCGGCGAGGACGATCAGACCGAACTGCGGGTTGCCTGGCTGAGCGACGAGGCGGCGGAGACCTCCGCCATCGAAGGGGAGCTTCTCGACCGGGACTCGGTGCAGTCGTCGATTCGCCGTCAATTCGGCCTCGCCCACGATCGCCGTCCTGCACCGCCCGCGGAAGCCGGTGTTGCCGAGATGATGGTCTCGGTGTATCGGAAGTTCGATCGCCCTCTGGATCACCGGACGCTGTGGGACTGGCACCGAATGCTGATGCGGGAACGGCGCAGGCTCAACGTCATCGGAGGCTACCGCCGCCACGCCGAGCCGATGCACGTGGTCTCCGGTCCCGATTATCGCCCGAGCGTCCACTACGTGGCCCCGCCTTCCGGCCGGATGACGATGGAGATGGACCGCTTCATCGCCTGGTACGAGGAAGCGAGCGCGGGTGGTGACCGGCTGGCGCCGCTGACGTGTGCCGGCGCTGCCCATCTGTACTTCGTCTTCATCCACCCCTTCGAAGATGGCAACGGCCGTATCGGGCGCTCTCTCGCCGAGAAGGCGCTGGCGCGAGCGCTGGGACAACCGAGCCTGATCGCGCTTGCGCGTACCATCTTCCGCAGTCGCAGGGCGTACTACGATGCTCTCAGGGCCGCCAACGGTTCGCTCGACTTAACGGAGTGGCTGGTGTGGTTCGCCGGGATTGTGCTCGACGCCCAGACCTGGAGTGAGCGCCGGCTGATTCGGACCATGGAGCAGCCCCGAATGTTCGATCGACTGCGCGGCCGGTTGAATCCGCGGCAGGAGAAGGCGCTGTCGCGACTGTTCCGCGCCGAGCCGGATGGATTTGAGGGTGGGCTCAGCGCGGACAACTATCGCCGCATCACCGGAGCAGCCGCCTCCACGGCGACGCGTGATCTGGCGGATCTGGTGGCCAAGCGTGCGCTACGGCGCACAGGGGCTCGCCGCTACACCCGCTATCGGCTCGACCTCCCCTCGCTTGGCGAGTAGCGTTCCGGCGATCTGGAGACCAACGAGATGGACGACGAACGCCTCCTGACGAATCGCAGGAACTGGACGAGCGGACGCCGGTCCACGCGGCGACCGAGTTCTACGACGTCGAGGGCTTCAAGGCAGGCCGAATGACGCTTGACGACGTGGAACGACGTGAGGTCGGCGATGTCGACGGAAAGACACTGCTCCACCTCCAGTGTCACTTCGGCCTGGACACGATGTCGTGGGCGCGTCTGGGTGCGATGGCCACCGGCGTCGACTTCTCCGACGCCGCGATCGATCTGGCGAGGTCGCTGAGCGATGAGCTGGAGCTGAACACGCGGTTCATCCGTTCCGACGTGTACGACCTGCCGGACGTGCTCGACGAGGAGTTCGACGTGGTGTTCACGTCGTACGGGGTGCTGGTCTGGCTGCCCGATCTGGGCAGGTGGGCGTCGGTGATCCACCGCATGCTCAAGCCCGGCGGAACGTGCTACATCGTGGACTTCCATCCGCTCCTGCACGCGTTCGAGGTCTCGGAATCAGGCGACTGGAAGCCGAAGTACGGCTATTTCCACGGGGAAGTGTCGATCCCGGCCAATCAGCCGAGCTACGCAGGCAAGGAGCTCATATCCAGCCCCCACCATGAGTGGCAGCACCCGCTCGGCGACGTGGTGACGGCGCTGATCGACGCGGGAATGACCATCAAGTTCCTGCGCGAGTTCCCGTTCTGCATCGAGCCCTACCCGGGCATGGAACGGTGCGAGGACGGACGATGGCGACTCCCGAACGACGGCCAGTCGGTCCCTCACATGTTCTCGATCAGAGCGACCAGGTAGCCGGCGGCCGGACGGCGTGCCTATGAGTCAGCCGGCGGCGTCAACAGCCACTCGTAGGCTGGCTGGGCCTCCACCCCGGAGGGCACGTCGCCAGGAATGCCGTCGCGCGTAAGCGTCAACAGCCGCTTGCGGGCATCGGGAAACCGGTCCCCGGCCGCAGCGAGAGCGCGCAATTCGCGGTTGGCGGTCTCCGGATCGGAGAGGTCGGCGCACACCTGGAAGAGCTCCATCGAGCCGCCGGCCCGCCGGGCAAGGAAGTCGACCTCGTATCCTTCCGGCGTACGGACGTAGGTGACATCGAACCGCCGCCGCTCCAGCTCCACGAGCACGGCGGTCTCGAGCGCGTGTCCAACGTTCGCCCGCCCGGTGCGATCGAACAGTGGGATCAGGCCGGGATCAACCGGGTATGCCTTGCGCGGATTCACCATGCGCTGGCGCTCCGAACCGGACTCCATCCACACCAGCCGCACCAGGAAGCAATCCTCCAGGTGGGCGAGAAGCTGGTGCAGCGTGTCTCTGCCGATGGCGATGCCCTGCGACCTGAGCCCCGCGTGGAACTTCTCCACGCTGAACAGCGAGCCCGCGTTGCCCAGAAGGTGGCGAACCAGGGTGCGCAGCCCGGCCACGTTGCGCACCTCATGGCGCTCGACGACGTCGCGCAGCACCGCCACGTCGACGTAGTCGCGGAGAAGCTGATACCTCGACGGCACGTCGAGCCCCTGCGCTTCCGGGAAACCGCCCTCTTGCAGCCAGTCGAGCATCGCGCGTTCCACGTGGGAGCGCTCCCGGCGGGTCAGGAACGCCGGTTCCTCCGGAATGGGCCTTCCTCGGTGCCGCAGTGCCTCCTCGAATGAGAACGGATGCACCACCACGTGCCACGCGCGACCTCGGAGCGCTGTGGCGACCTCGCGCGACAGCAACGCGGCCGAAGAGCCGGTGACGAACACTTCCACGCGCTCGGTATCGAGCAGGCGGCGGACGAACCGTTCCCAGCCGGCGACCATCTGGATCTCATCGAAGCACCACACCACTGCCTCGGCATCGCGCAGCCGCGGATACCGCCTGTAGTACTCGTCCACCACCGATCCCAGATGACCGGCTTCGAGACCGGCAAGCCGTTCGTCCTCGAACAACAGGTACGGCAGGCGCTCGCGGGGCATGCCCCGATCAGCGTGCCGGCGGCGCATCTGGTGCAGGAACGTCGTCTTGCCCGCGCGGCGGATGCCGGTGACCGCCGTCGCCTTGCCGTCGAACGTGACCCTGCCGAACACCCGGCGCGGAGTGTGCTCAGGCAGCGGTCGACGCAGGGAGTCGGTCAGTTGTTCGGATAGCACCTGGCGCAATCGTACGGCATCCACTGCGAATCTCCTATCGCAAGGAGAGTATGACGAATATTTCTCCTTGGGGAAAGGAGAATTATTCGGAGATTTCTGCCTGGACTACGCTCCCAGCGCGTCGGCGAGCGCCGCGCAATCGGCGACGGTCAGGTCGTGCGGCCCGGCCGGCGCCTCGGCGCTGCCGTTCGGGCCCCACTCGGTCGACCGTGGGAGGAAGGCCGTGCGGAAGCCGGCGGCACCTGCTCCGCGCAGGTCGTCGTCATGGGCGGCGACCATGAGGATGCGCTCCGGTGGCAGGTTCAGCCGCGACGCGGCCGTGGTGTAGACCGCCGGCATCGGCTTGTACGTGCGCGCGTGCTCAGCCGACAGGATGTGGTCGAATGCGAGACCGTTGTAGCGCGCCAGATCCTCCAGCAGCGAGACGTTGCCGTTCGACAGCGCGCAGACCTTGAAGCGGCGTCGGAGCCGCTCCAGCCCGGCCTGCACGTCCGGCCATGCGGGCAGCCGGTGCCAGGCGTGGACGAACCAGTGGCGGTCGTCCGCCTCGATCCCCAGTCCGCGCTCGGCGAGCAGGCGGTCCAGGATCTCGCCGTGCAGCACGTCAATCGGCTCCCAGAGGCGCCGGCCGCTGCGCACCGGCTCCATCGCCGGCTCGTACCCGCCGCGCCACGCATCGGCCAGCCGGGCCCAGTCCGTGCCCTTGCCGATACGCCCGTGCAGCTCGCGGCCGGCGTCGATCACGCCGCTCCGCCAGTCGACGATCGTTCCGAAGATGTCGAAGGTGAGCGCCTCGACCGACTCGGGTGCCAGCGTGCCGCCTCCGTTGTCGCGCTGCGCCATGGCGACGCATCATATCCGTCTGGAGGAGCCGATGCCGAACGCCCGTGATGCCGACCTGCCCGCCCGCATCGACCGCGCCATGGCCTACGTCGCCCGCTGGTGCGAGCGCCGCCTTGCCGAGGGCGTGCTGGACCCGCACAACTACGGCCGGGCCGTGGACGCACTGCTGAAGGGAGCCGCGGCGAGCGGTACGCCGGCACCAGAGGCGGTCGTCGACGGACTGCGCACCGTGCTGCTGGACCTGACGGACAACCCGCTCGGGTTCCCGCGGGTCGACGGGCAGACCGGCCCGCACGACTTGCGCGAGATCGTGCAGGCGTTCACGGAGCTGGCGACCGCTCGCGACGACCGCGCCGCCCGCGAGCGGCTTGGAAGGCTGCTCGACACCTGGATCCGTCTCACCAATCCGGACGGCACGTGGCGGGCCGACCTGATCGCGGCCGAGCCCAGCCTGAGGCATCCGGGGTTCACCGACGAGTGCGACGGCATCGAGTCCCCGCCGCCGCGGTCGCGGGCGCGGAGCGTGATGGCCCTCACCCACCTCTTCCGCCTCACGGGAGACCAGCGCGCGCTGGAGCTGGCCCACCGCTTCGTGCGGCTGGCGCGCACAAGATCGTTCACCGAAGACGGCCGGCTCACCATGCAGGCGGGCGCCCATACCCACTCCGTCACCGGAACCGTGCACGGTCTGGCCGACTACGGGCTGCTGATCGGCGACCTGGACACCGTCGAGCACGTCCACCGCATCTTCGACGTGGGACTGGCGCCCACCCGCAGCAGCTTCGGCTGGTCGATCGAGAACCTGGGCAACGAGCGCGTGCCCGGCCGGGGCGAGATCAACAACACCGGCGACATGATCCAGACGGCGATCATCCTGGGACTGGCCGGCCGGCCCGAGTACTTCGGCGTCGCCGAGCGGATGATCCGCAGCCACGTGCTCCCGAGCCAATGGCTCGCCGGCCAGGAGATGCTGAGCCCGGAGGACGCCCCCGACTACGCGGTGACCGAGTTTCCCCCGGACGCCGACGGCGGCTGGGGGTTCCCCGGCCCCTCGGACCGCCACGTCCCCGACCCGCTGGGCGTTGCCACCAGCGTCCTGGACATCGTCCAGGGCGGCATCCAGTGCCTGTGGGCGGCGCTCCGCCACGGCTCGACACGCCACGGCCCGGACACGCGGCTGAACCTGCTGTTCTCCACGGACCGCGCCGCCGCGCGCACCGACAGCCGGCTGCCCGCCGCGGGTGACGTGACCGTAACGATGCCCGCAGCCGGCAGCCTGTGGGTGCGCAAGCCGGATTGGCTTCCCTGGGAGGAACTGACCCTGGGCCGGGCGGCCGAGGACGGGAGGGTGCTCGCCTTCCGGCCCATCGACCCATGGGCGGTGACCGATCGGCTGCCGGAGGGAACGGAGGTGCGCGTGCGCTTTACGCCCGTGCGCCGCTCAGAGGAGGAGTGGGTCTACTGGCAGCGGCACGAGATGGTGTTCGCGGGCGACACCCTGGTCGAGATGAGCCCCCGCGGCCGCTACTCGCCGATGTTCGAGGAGCTCGGCCACTCCGGCGGATAGCGAGACACCTCTCAGCGCCAGACCTTCCGGTAACCGGCGACGATGACGTCACCGGCAAGCGGCAGCACCGCGCTGGCGCGGTCGTCTCCGGCGTCGCCGAGGAATCGCTCCCACACCGCTTCGCCGGTGCCGTCCAGGCGCATCAGCCATACATCGTGCTTCCCGGCGCCTGCTGACGCGCTCGCGCCGCCGAACACGAGCTGCGTCTCCGGCCAGATCGCCATGGCAGCCGCCGCGTCATGGCCCGCTCCGCCGTACGTTCGGTACCACTCCAGCCTCAGCCCTGGATCCAGCCGCACGACAAGCGCATCGCTCTCCCCGCCGTTTCCGACGCACCGACCGGCGAGGAGAACACCTCCGTCACCGGTCACCGTGAGGTCGTCGAACGCGCTCGTCTCACACGGGAGCGAAGGAGTCATGTCATGCCACGTGCCGGCCCCGTCCCGGAAGTCCAGCCAGCCGCGTCCGCGATCCGCTCCGGTGACGATCATCCCATCCGGTCGCACGGCAATCGCGGTGGGGCCGATCCGATCCGGCAATCGGTCTCGCGCATGGATCCCCAGGGTCGCGTCCACCTGCGCAAGCCAACCGTGGGAACGGCCTCCAGGTTCACCCCGGACTCCAGCGACGAGCGTGCCGCCTTCCGCGGCGGCAAGAGCGACGACGCTGTCGAAACCACCTGATTCAAGGGAGCGCTCGGCCAACACGGCTCCCGACGCGTCGACCACGAGCAGCCAGGCAACGGTTCCCCCGGCAGCCGCCGTGCGGAATCCGCCAAGCAGGAACCCCGTCGGCACGACGGCGATCGCCGTCAGCACTTCCGTCCCGCCCCGATCGTAGGACACCTCCCACAGCGTCATCCCGGACGCATCCAGCATCGCCGCCCATCCGTCCAGCCCGCGAGCAGGGTCCTCGACCTGGCCCGCCGCCAGGATCATCCCGTCTTCGGCTGCGGCGAGCGCCCGCACGGCGTCGGCACCCATGCCGCCGAAGCGGGCCGTCCACACGGTGCGCCCCGTGTCGTCGATGCGGGCGACCCACCCATCGTAGCTGCCCGGACGATCGACGCCTGACGGCATCACGGGGACGGACTGCGCCCCCAGCCGCAACACGCCCAGCGCCGCGAACAGAAGAGTCAGGATGGTTCGTGCATGCCGGCAGAGCAGCGGCGATCGGGAAGATCCCCGTGCCGCTGCTCCGCCGTCCCGGTCGCTCAGGGCTCGGCTATCCCTGCCTGCCCAGCGCCGTGTTGTAGATCTGCACCAGCTCCTCGACGCCGAGGTCACCGAGCTGGCTCACGAAGGCGTCCCAGTTGCTCATCGGCTCCTGGCCGGTCGTGAACTTCACCACCATCTCGTCCGAAAGCGTGTTGATCGCCGTCTCCAGCACCTTTCTACGGTCCAACTCCTCGTCCGTGAAGGTCAATTGCGGTGCGGGATCCGCGATCGCGCCGTTGGATGCCAGCCATTCACCGTCGGCAAACCTGACCGGCGCTGCCGCTGGGCCGCGGTCGCCTGGTCGCCGAGGCGCATGCGACCGCCGGCCCACGCGCGGAAGCGGCCGCCGTCCTGCATGATCTGCGGATGCAGGTCCGCGAAGGCGTCCACGCGGTCGCCGAGCGTCGCCGGCTGCGCCTCGAAGGCGAGACCGCTCGGTACGTGGAACGGACGCCCGATCACCTCGTGCTTCCGGAAGGTCCTGGTCCCGTAGTAGTCCGCGGTCGCATGCAGCGGATGCGGCGTGCCGTCAGGATCCGACCATATGATCTTGCCGGGAAAGACCAGCCCCGCGTCCAGGAACAGCAGGTGCCGTGCGCCAAGGTCGTAGACCATCTCGACCTCTTTCGTAGCGGGATACCGGCAGTAGACGTTGCGCGCGCCCTGGTACATCTGGGGCCTCCCTTCGGCTATGCCATGCGGATCATGGCAGCACACCCTACCCGTTTATCGGATTCTGTCAAAACACAGGTGCCGATGTCGCAGGCCGCTACTTGCCGATGTTCGCGGGAAAGTCCCACTCTCCCGGATGAGCTCGATCGAACACCAGCTCCGAGTAATAGATGCCGTGTGCCTCCCGCTCGGCGGCATTCACGGCGACGCCGGCGTGTGCCGGGTCGCCCAGCGCGAAGGTGCGCAGCCGATGCACCACCGTCTGACGATCTCCCCCGGCGTGTGCCAGCACCTTGGCCTGATCGACCACGGCTTTCGCCTCATCGCGGATCGGCATCTTCCAGTCCACGGAGTCGAACACCACCTGCGGCTCGCCGGTGGCGAAGCCCCGCTCCGGATCGACCTCCCACTGATAGAGCGGATTGCGCATCCCCGGCCAACCCGGCCGGACGCGCGAGTCGTTGCTGTAGATCCGGATCACGCCGTCGGCGCAGCGGAACGCGGTCTGCAGGCCGGGCGAGGGCACGTCGACGTAGACCGGCTGCGGCAGATCGGTGAGCGGATCGGCGGCGCGCAGCCACGCCACCCCTCCCTCGGGACGGCGAAAGGCCGGGCGCACCCGCGCGCTGATCGCCCAATCGCCGCCGCGGAGCCGCATCGGGCACGGCTCCCAGAGCCCTTCGGCCGAGACCGGCCCGGTGCGGGTCCACTCGTACCGGCCGGCGGCCGCGCCGTAGGAGAACTCCAGGCATGCGACGCGCTCCGTAGATGGGCAGAAGACCGTCATCGGCGCCAGCCAGTGGGTGGCAGCGGCGTCGATCGGCACCGGGTTGACCATGCCGGTGATCATGCGGCGTATCTCTGCACGCTCGCAGCACGTGTACCCCAACTCATAGCCCTTCTGCCGCAACGGCTGCACCGCCACCACCGGCGCAAAGGCGTCGGTGGCCGGATCGAAGCGCAATTGCGCCCACTCAACCAGCGCGGTCGCGTCAAGACGGTCCTTTCCTTCGTCGATCGTCTCGAGCGCCAGCCATCCGGTCTCGGGGTCGAGAGGGCGAGCGACCCGCTTCCACATGAAGGTGAACAGCCCGGCATGCGCCGGAACCTGCCCATCGATGAGGGCCCCGGCCGGCACGCCAAAACCCAGCGGGCCGATCGTCTGGCGGCTGTAGACGCGGCCATCCGTACGTGCGTCCCAGTCGTCGGTGGTGGCGCGGAGCACTCCCTCGCGGAGCAGCTCGCCGTCGTAGCCGCCCGCGCGGATCTGGTACAGGGTGGCGCGGTTGTCATCCGAGCCGCGCCAGCCGCCGCTGGTCAGCAGCAGCAGAAAGCGGTCGCGGCTGAGTTGCAGGCCGCCGACGTGGCGAGGGAACACACCATCGGTGCCGGCCTCACCGGCGGTACGAAACCGATGGACCAGCTTGCCCCGGTAGTCCAGGGTCGCCGCCGGCGTGCTCACGCCGGACGCGGCGAATCGGGCCAGATGCCGTCCGGATATTCGTAGCGAATCGAAAGCTCGACGTCCTCGACGGTGATGTCGAACTCGTCGGCCAGGCGCTCGTTGCGCTTGGCCATCCGCAGCGTCACCTCGTTGCTGCCGCGCCGGGGCAGGTGCCCGGAAAGGTCGTACTCGAACCAGTCGCGCCCGACCCAGCGCAGGTAGTAGGCGCCGGCCCGCATGGGCGTGTCGCACTCCAGCAGCTCGCCGTTCAGGGCGACCTCCACCTCGTCGTAGCCGGTCATGTTCGTCAGGTGGACGCGGAGGCGACACGCGCTCAGACGGTCCGCCTTGCCTTGGGCGTCGTCGGCCACCTCGATCGCTATCGGCAGCGGATCGGGGCCGAGCACCGCCGGGATCTGGTGCTCGGTCTCCAGGCAGTTGGGAAACGAGTCGTGCGAGCGCATGACCACGTAGGTCTTGTCCCTGAACTCCAGCCGCATCGGACTGCCGATGTCGTCCAGCACGTCGCGGTTGTCGTAGTTGTAGGTGGGCGCGGTGCCGAAGTAGTTGAACACGTACAGGCCGGGGACGCCCTTCGCCAGGTGGCGCGCGGCGATCGCGCGCGTCATCTCGTTGGTCATCCCCGTCATGAGCGGCGTCTGCACGAACCAGCGCTTGTCGTCCGAGTCGCCGGCCAGATAACCCTCCTCGATCGCGGGGTAGATCTGCGTGTCGGTCGAGTCGGCCAGCTCCACCCACTCGCCCACGTCCTCCTCCATGTCCTGGCCGAAGAAGCAGGAAGGCACGAGGATGTCGACCAGGCCTTCGCGCATCCAGGTGCGCACGTCCAGGCCGAGGCGCTCGCTGCCGGCGACGGTGTTCGGCACCCGCGCGGCGAAGCCGATCGGCCGGCCGCGCGCTTCGCCGATGCGGTCGATCCCGATTCGCATCTGCCGCATCATGTCGGTCATCAGCGCCATGCCGGCCTGCTCCTGGCCGCGCTTGAAGTAGCCGGGGCAGCGCATGTAGTCACACAGGAATCCGTCCAGGTCGTAGCGCTCGCACGACTCGAAGGCCAGATCGCGCCGCACGTCCCGAACGTCCTGGTGGGCGTAGTCCTGGAAGAATCGCAGCACGTTCCACAGCCTGTCCGGCCAGCCGGCGGCGCCGTCCTCCCCGATCAGGTACTCGGGGTGTTCGGCGAAGAACTCGCCCGACCAGAGGTTGGAGTCGTCGGCGTCGACGCCCCAGTGGTGCCAGTCGTTCATGGCCAAGCGGAACCAGAAATCGACGCCGATGCGCTTGGCCTCGCGCACCTTGACCTCCTCCGGGTCGATGCCGGCCTCGAAGGCGAGGCGCAGGTGCTCGGCGGCGCGCCACAGCTTCACGTCGCCGACGCGGGCACCTCGCTGCATGCGGTCGACGATGAACTCCGCGCCCTTTACCTCGGTGGGCCACCCCACGGTGAAGCCGGCGTTGGAGCCCATGGCGCCGACGTAGGCGTCCACCGGGCGGCCCTGAAAGAAGCCGAAATGCGCCTGCGCGATCCGCTCAGCCGAGATCGGCGGGTGGTAGTACATCTCCTGACCGGCATTCTGGTCCCACATGACCCGGTAGCGCCGCACGCGCCGGTCCTTTCTCTTATCAGCCATCGGTCACCCCTTTGTTGCGATGCGGCCGGCTTATCGCGCCCAGTTCCGGCCGGAAGCCTCCGGTATCCAGTCAAGCAGGCGAATCGCGGACAGCAGTCGCTCTTGCCGGCGGGCCAGCAGATTCCGGCGTTTGCCACGCGTCAGGCGCTGGATTCCGTACTCGATCTCGGCCACGACCGGTGGCACGACGGCGATCTGCCCGGGCCTCAGCGAACGCATGAAGTCGACCATCTCCGGCTCATTCCGCATCGCCGCGGAGAACGCGCTCGTGTCCAGCACGCTGATCACAACAGCACCGCCCCTCGGCTGTTGCGGTTCGCCCGGATGGCGTCCTCCATCTCGTCGACGGCGTCCCGGAGCTCGGCGATCGAGTCACCGGAGTCGAGGTCAAAGAACCCGACCGGCCATTCGCCCTCATCCTGGGCCGTCGCGACCCTGCACGACTCCACGACGTACCTGTTGCGGCTGATGCCGCGCCTGCGAGCTATCTGATCGATGCACTCGAGCAGGTCCTGCGGGAAGTGAACGGTAGTGGAAGGCAATTACCTGAATATATTCTATTCGTCCCCTGGGTGTCGCGGCATGGTCCGGCGCAAAGGGATAGAATGACGGTCCACCTCGTGAGTGACGCACATCTTCCAGGGCACTACCACCACCTCACGGCGCGCGCCAAGGCGCCGCTGGTCGCGGTGCTGTCGCTGGCGTCGATGGCGCTGGCCGGGTACGACTTTTCGCTCCTGCTGGAGTTGCTGCGCCTGCTGCGCGACCTCAACACGGTCGCGCCGGGCGGGGGCGTCAGCCTGCTGCGGGTCCTGTTCGGCTCCGGACTGCCGATCCTGGCAGGCGTCGGCTGGATCGCCGCCGTGGTGCTCATCGTCTATGCCTACAGCCGCTACGGGGTGCGCAGCCGCTGGCTCAAGCAGTCGGTGAACGATCTTCCCCCGATGGCCATGCTGGCCGCGGGCGCAGGCTACCGGACGCTCTTCAGCCGGTTCCTGCTGGTCACCTCGCTGGAGCTGTTCCTGGCAGCCGCGGTCCGCGCCGGAGAGCTGGCCCTCTGGGGACTGAACGGCACTTGGCGCGGCGAGTCGGCAGCCGCTGCCGCCGTACCGGCAGCGCTGGGCGTCGCGGCCGCCGTGGCACGGGGCCTGATCGTCCGCGGGCACCATGTTACATTCGTCGCGCGCCTGCGCCGGACAGGACGCGCCGCGAGGGAGGGACGATGACCGCTACCCAGAAGTATCTCTTCGACCTGCAAGGGTTTCTGATCGTCGAAGACGTGCTCTCGGACCAGGAGTGCGAGCTTGCCAAGCGCAAGATCCGCGAGCGCATGGAGCCGATGGACAAGACGCCGGACGGCTACGAAGCGAACGGCACTTGGCAGAAGGCGTACGGGCTGGTGAACCTCGGCGAGCCGTTTACCACGCTGATCGATCATCCCAAGCTGGTCTCGGTCCTGAGCGAGATCATCGGACCCAAGCTGCGGCTGGAAGGCAACTACAGTTTCGTGCGCTCGAAGGGCTGCCCGCACTTCGAGATGCACGGCGGCCACCGCGGCGGCCGGGTGAACTTCCGCTACTACGTGCACGGCGACCAGATCTACACCGGGCTCACCGTCGTGTCCTTCACCCTGCAGGAGATCGCCGAGGAGGACGGCGGCTTCGCCTGCATCCCCGGCTCCCACAAGTGCGACTTCCACGTCCCGCCGGAGGACCACAAGCGCCTGTTCGCGATCGACGGCCCGCTGGTGCGCAACATCGCGGCGCCCAAGGGCTCGGCCATCATCTTCACCGAGACGCTCGCGCACGGGGCCGCTTCCTGGCAGGGGGACGAGCCACGCTACGGCGTCTTCTACAAGTACAACGACCGCGCGGCGACCTACGGTTACCGGCCCTATCGCCTCCCCAGTAAAGAGACCCTGGCGAAGCTCCCGCCGGAGAAACGCATCTTCTTCAACGGCACCTGGGAGGCGTTCGGCCCGGAAGACAACCCGCACAACGAGCACGCGGAGGCCTGAGCGTTCCGGTCACGAGCAAACCTCAACGCCGGGTACATGCTCTCTCACGAGCGCTTCGATAGACGCCCGATGACGCGCTGACAGATGCAGTCTCCCTGCCGTCTCGATCCCTGGCCGTAGTTGTGAGCGGTATCGTTCGATTGTCACGGTACTCCAGCCAACGCTCGCAGGCGCCGGCGAAGTGTCCCATGTTCCCGATGTTGCCGACTCCAGAGTCTCGCGGATCTGCCGCGATGCCGGCAAGGTCACGCACCATCAACTGGTGCTTATTCATGATGACTTGTTCTGGTGCCGCCAGTCGTGGAACACTGCAGTCGCGATGACCCGTTTGACCGTCACGGTAGACGAAGAGTTGCTGAGTGAAGCCCAAGCCCTGCTGGCCTTGTCAACCAAGCGGGAGACCATTGCGATCGCACTCCGGGAGCTGGTGCGGGAACGCAAGCGTCAGGCCGCGCTGAGTCACGCGGGCAGCATAGAGCTCGATCTGGACCAGGAAATGCTTCGTCAGTACCGGGAGCAGCGGTGATCCTCGTCGACAGCTCGGTCTGGATCGAGTACTACCGACCAGCGGGAGACCCGCGGTACAAGCGCTGGGTAGCCGACGCCATCCGCCAGGACCACGTCGCGGTAAACGCGATCATCGCCGCGGAGATCCTCCCGTATACCAGAGACCGCGCGCAGTACGACGCAATCGAATCGGACTTCGCGGCGTTTCATTGGACGGCTGTCGACCGGGCGGTCAGTCTCCGCGCCTCGGACCTCGGCTACCGGTTGCGGCGCAGTGGTGTGACGGTGCCGGCTACCGATCTGCTGGTCTTCGCCAGCGCGCTGGAGGCGCACGCCGAGCTCATGCATCACGACGCGCACTTCGCACACATCGCGGCCGAAACCCCGCTCCGCCTTCACTCGTATGTCGCGTGAGCGTCGGTACCGGAGTTCGGCTGAGGATTGAGGCCCACGTGACCATGGCACCTCTGAGACTCAGACTACCGACGCCGATCGTCGTTCTGGCCGCACTTGCGCTCCTGGCGCTCGGTGTCGCTTCGGTAGCGGCGGCGCACGAGATTCAGGACGAGGTTCTGCGCACGGCCGTGGTGTCCGCCTTCGCGCCAGAGCTGTCGATCCTGAAGGGAGAGCTCGCCGACGCATCCACGCAGTCGATGAACGGCGTCGAGTTCTCCGTCGGGACTCTGCAGGGTCAGAGTGTCGTGCTCTTCCTGAGCGGGATCAGCATCGTCAACGCGGCGATGACGACCCAGCTCGCCCTGGACCACTTCAACGTCGAACGGATCGTGTTCTCCGGCATTGCGGGGGGCGTCGATCCGTCGTTGAACATCGGGGACATCGTGATCGCCGACCGGTGGGGGCAGTACCTCGAGCTGGTCCTGGCCCGAGAGGTCGAAGACGAGTGGAGCACGCCGCCGTTCTTCGAGTATCCCTATGCGAATTTCGGGATGATGTTTCCGCGCTCGGTCACCGTGCAGCGAGCAGGCGCCGACACGCCGGAGACCCGCTTCTGGTTCCCCGCGGACGACTCCCTGCTTGCCGCCGCCCGAAACGCGGCAGCGGACGTCGAGCTGGATCACTGCACCGCCGACGGCACCTGTCTGCCGCACACCCCCACGATCGTCGTCGGCGGCGCCGGGGTTTCCGGAGGCGCCTTCGTCGACAACTCGGCCTTCCGCGAACACACCTTCGACACCTTCGGTGCGCGGGTGCTGGACATGGAAAGCGCGGCCGTCGCCCACGTGGCCTACGCGAATGGCGTCCCGTTCATCGCGGTCCGGAGCCTGTCCGACCTGGCGGGAGGCGGCGAGGGCGAAAACCAGATGGAAGTCTTCCTCGGCCTTGCGGCCGCCAACGCGGCCGCGGTGGTCATTGCGCTCCTGCGGTCCCTACCGGCTGAGGGGTAGAACGGCCGATCGGCTACCGGAACCTGCCGGCCGCAGCGCCCAAGTCCCGCTCCTCGCCCCTCGCTCACGCGCGGCGAACGTCGTGGACCGTGATGTCGAGACGCGGCGCCCGAGAGAGCGGACCGTCCGCTGTGAGGAGTTCTGCGCCCCAGGCACGGGCCGTGGCCACGTAGAACGCATCATAGGCGGTCAGGTTGTGGCGATGCCGCCACGCGGACTTGGCCAGCGCACGATGGGAGACACGCTCCACCGGCCAGCCGCTCAGATCATCGAGCGCCACGAGAACCCTTTCCTCGGAGAGTTCCTCGCGCAGCACCGCTCGCCGCAGCACGGCCACCACCTCCGCATCCATCAGCTCCGGAGCCACCAGCACGATGTGCTCGACAGCCGCCGCGATACTCTTGCCAAGCTGAGTCTTCAGGAGGTACTCCACCGCGGCCGAGGCGTCGATGACGTACCGTGTCACTCCCGTGTCACGTCGAGCTCACGCCGCGCCTCGTCCAGGAGAGACGCCGCCGTGACGCCCAGGTCCGTCTCCGGACGCGTCGCGAAGCGCTCCGCCCACTCCCGCCGCTCCAGCTCATGCTCGACGGCGGCGAGCACGACCTCGCCGATGGTCCGGTGGTGATCACGCGCATGACGGCGAAGCCGCTCATGCAGAGCCGGGGGCACATTCTTGACCTGGAGGTTCACAATGAGCATGCCTATGGCAATGAGCGTGCCTATAGCATGCCCTTGGCATGACAATCAACCACATTCTTTCACCGGAACCTCACCCCCCATTTCAGTCTGTCAAATGATGATTTGAAGTAGTACATCAAGAGATCGAGACCGGTGGACAGCCCGGTGCCGCCAGGTCGGGTAGAAAAACGGCGTCAGAGCCGGCTCGTGCGAGTCGGCCCTGACGCCGTCGTCAGGCGTATCGGCGGAAATCACTCTCGAGTGAGTTCGCCTACTGGTCGCGGAACCAGACCTCCGGCCGGCCGCGGTCGCCGCAGTGCCAGCAGTTCTCGGGGTCGTCCCCGGGCACGTTCGCCATGGTGTAGGTGGTGATGATCGTGTTCACCCCACCGACGATGCCGATCGCCCACAGGTTGTCGGCATGCAGGTCGGTGATCTTCTTCATGGTGGCGATCCGGTCGTTCATGTCGGCCTGGGTCGCCAGGAGCTGACGCAGCGCCACCCCTTCCTTGATCACGTCGGGCGGCTCCTCGCCCTCGGCTCCGTCGGTGGCCACCCACTGCGTCCACTTCGGCGCGAAGTATGCGTGGTTGGTGTACGGCGCTCCGAAGCTGGCGGTCTCCAGCGATCCGGTGGCGTACGTGCTCCACGCCGAGCCGATGTACGCCTGCATCTCGCCCGAGTTGCGCACCGATTGCAGTCCGCCCCAGCCGTCGGTCGAGCGGATGTTCATGTTGATGCCGACGTCGCTGAGGTTCTGCTTGACCACGTCGGCCACGGGCGCGCTCTCGTACTGGATGCGGATCGTCGCCGTGAACTCGAACGGCTTGCCCTTCCACATGCGGGTGCCGTGCTCGTCGCGCTCGTTCAGGCCGGCCGAGTCCAGGAGGCTGTTGGCCGTGTCCAGGTCGTAGTCGCCGCACACCGTGGCGGCGCGCTCATTGTAGAACGGACTGCGTTCCGAGTGCGCCAGGGGGCCGTAGGGCACCGCGCCGTAGTAGATCAGCGTGGCGATCGCCTCACGGTTGACGGCGTGCGAGATGCCGCAACGGAAGTCGCGGTTCGAGACCAGCTCGCGTATGTCGGGATCATTGGTCGTCTGGTTGAACTCGATCATCTGCGCGCCGCCGACCAGGTGCACGCCGCCCCAGCTCACCGCGCGAATGGTCTGCTCGTTCGCCTCGGTGGTCTTGGCGGCCGGGAAGATGTCCAGCCCCAGGAACAGCATGTAATCGTACTCGCCGTTCAGCGCACGCAGCTTGAGGACGGTCGGATCGGTGGTCGCATGCCGGCGCACTTCGTCGAAGTACGGGAGCTGCTGGCCGATCGCGTCCACCGCCAGGTAGTACGGGTTGCGCTCGAACACGTACGTGGAGGCCGGCGCCCCGACCCTCAGCAGCCACGGCGTCATGGTCGGGAGATCGGGGTTGGCGCGCGGGAAGCCCTGGCCTTCGTCGACCTTGTCCTTGAAGAACTCGGCCGCGCTGGCGAAGCCGGCCTCCTTTGCCATGCCGTCGACCTTGTCCTGCCCGGCGTACTCGGGGTGGAACTGGCTCAGATAGCCCTTGTGGAACCACGCCACGTAGTGCTCGGCCAAGCGTCCCACCTCGGCGATATTGGTCTGCGGATACGTGAAGCTGAAGGTGTAGTCGTCGATGACCTCGAACTCCGCGTCCGCGATGTGGCGGGAGCCGCTGGTCACCGCCGTGCCGAACGGCTCGTAGTGCGCGACGTCCTCGACGAAGAAGGCCACGTCCTCGGTCGTGAACTCGGTGCCGTCCGACCACTTGGTGCCCTTGCGCAGCGTCATGGTCCAGGTGCGCCCGTCGTTGGACGACTCCATCGCCTGGCACGTGCGCAGGAACGGGTTGATCTGGCCGCCGTACTCGGCGGCGCGGCACATGACGGTCTCGTGTTGGCCGGGGCCGATGCCCTGCAGCCAGCCCACGTCCTGGTAGGTGCCGATCTTCTTCACGTCGCTGGTGGGCAGCAGCACCAGGGGCTCGTCCGGAAGCCGTTGCTCCACCGCCGGCAGGTCCATGGCATCCAGCATCGGCGCCTGCGTGAGCGTCAGCGTCTGCCCGGTGGCCTGCTCCCATGCGGACAGATCCCAGGCGTTCTTGCCGTGGTTGTCTGCGATGACGACCGCGCCTCCGGCCTCGGCCGTCGCTCCTTCACCTGCACCCTCAGCCAGCGCGGCGGCGCCGCCGGCCAGGACGAGTACTGCCATCAGGCCGAAACGAACGATATTTCTTGTCATCAGTCCTTTCCTTTGGTACGGAAATTGCATCCCGCAGTGTATGCCCGGTGCCGGTGGCGCGCAACTCGGACGGCGGTCCGATCCCCGCCGAAGTCGACTCCCGGTTCTGCAAAGAAAAGGCGCCAGAGCCAACTCGTGCGAGTCGGCCCTGACGCCGTCGTCAGGCGTGTCGTGCGGGGTGATGCCCGCGACGGTCGTCTACTCGTCGCGGAACCAGACCTCCGGGCGTCCGGTGTCGCCGCAGTGCATGCAGTTCTCGGGGTCGTCCTCGGGCACGTTGGCCATGTTGTAGGAGGTGATGACCGTGTTGATCCCGCCGACGATGCCGATCGCCCACACGTTGTCGGCGTGCAGGTCGGTGATCTTCCTCATGGTCGCGATCTGGTCATCCATGTCGGACTGGGTCCCCAGCATCTGGCGAAGCGCGATGCCTTCCTGGACCATGTCCGGCGGCTCCTCGCCCTCCGCTCCGTCGGTGGCCACCCACTGTGACCACTTCGGCGCGAAATAGGCGTGATTGGTGTACGGCGCTCCGAAGCTGGCGGTCTCCAGCACGTCGGTCGCGTAGGTGCTCCACGCCGGGCCGATGTACGCCTGCATCTCGCCCGAGTTGCGCACCGACTGCAGTCCGCCCCAGCCGTCGGTCGAGCGGATGTTCATGTTGATGCCGACGTCGCTCAGGTTCTGCTTGACCACGTCGGCCACCTCGGCGCTGTTGTACTGGATGCGGATGGTCGCCGTGAACTCGAACGGCTTGCCCTTCCACAGCCGGTTGCCTTCGTCGTCACGCTCGTTCAGGCCGGCCGAGTCCAGCAGGCTGTTGGCCATGTCCAGGTCGTAGTCGCCGCACACGGTGGCCGCGCGCTCGTTGTAGAACGGGCTCCGCTCCGAGTAGGCCAGCGGGCCGTACGACACCGCGCCGTAGAATATCAGCGTGGCGATCGCCTCGCGGTAGATCGCGTGCGAGACGCCGCAACGGAAGTCGCGCTTCGAGACCAGCTCGCGCATGTCCGGGTCGTTGGTGGTCTGGTTGAATTCCAGGAGCTGCGCGCCGCCGACCAGATGGACTCCCCCCCAGCGCACGGCGCGGATGGTCTGCTCGGTGGCCTCGGTGGTCTTGGCGGCCGGGAAGATGTCCAGCCCCAGGGTGAACATCCAGTCGTACTCGCCGTTCAGCGCACGCAGCTTGAGGACCGTCGGATCCGTGGACGAGTCCTGGCGCACCTCGTCGAAATACGGGAGCTGCTGGCCGATCGCGTCGACCGCCAGGTAGTAGGGGTTGCGCTCGAACACGTAGGTGGTAGCAGGCGCGCCGACCTTGAGCACCCACGGCGCCATGGTCGGAAGATCCGGATTGGCGCGCGGGAAGCCCTGTCCCTCGTCGGCCTTGTCCTTGAAGAACTCGGCGGCGCTGGCGAATCCGGCCTCCTTGGCCATTTCATCGACCTTGTCCTGCCCCGCGTACTCGGGATGGAACTGGCTCAGGTAGCCCTTGTGGAACCAGACGTAGTACCACTCGCCCAGACGGCCCACCTGGCCGATGTTGGCCTGCGGCCAGGTGAGGCTGAACGTGTAGTCGTCGATGACCTGGAACTCCGCGTCCGCGACGAGGCGTGAGCCGCCGGTGATCGCCGTGCCGAACGGCTCGTACTGCGCGATGTCCTCCACGAAGAAGGCGACGTCCTCGGTGGTCATCGGACTGCCGTCGGAGAACTTGGCGCCCTTGCGCAGCGTCATGGTCCAGGTGCGGTTGTCGTTCGACGCCACCATGTCCTGGCACGTGCGCAGGAACCGGTTGACCTGGCCGCCGTACTCGGCGGAGCGGCACATGACCCGGGTCGTGTTGCTGGCGACCGCCTCCGGTCCGTTCCCCTGAATCCTGGCGAGATCCTGGTAGGTGCCGATCTTCTTCACCTGGCTGGTGGGAAGCATGACCAGCGGGTCGTCGGGGAGCCGCTGCTCCAGCGGCGGCAGGCCCATGGCATCCAGCATCGGCGACTGCGTGAGGGTCAGCATCTGCCCGGTGACCTGCTGCCACTCGGAGAGATCCCAGGCGTTCTTGCCGTGGTTGTCGGCGATGACGTCGGCCATGGCCACGGGAGCGCCGGCGCAGACAAGCAGCGCCAGCACGCCGTAACGAACGATCTTGATCGTCATTCGGTTCTTCCTTTTCGGTTGGTATGGATCCGAGATGGTATGCGCCGCGCGGTCCGGCGCGCAAGCTCAGGCTCGGAACCCTACGACTTGTAGGGGTCGGCGGCGTCGCGCAGGCCGTCACCCATGAAGTTGAAGGCCAGGATGAAGAACACCACGGCCGCCACCGGCCACATCAGCCACGGAGCGAACAGGATGGTGCGCAGTTGCCGCGCGTCCTGCAGCATCACTCCCCAGCTTATCACCGGTTCGTGGAGTCCCAGCCCCAGGAAGCTCAGCGCGGTCTCGCCCAGGATCATGCCCGGGATCGACAGGGTGAGCGATGCGATCAGGTGGCTCATCACCCCGGGGATCACGTGCACGAACATCACCCGCCGGGTGGAGCCGTTGTCGAGCTGGGCGGCGATCGCGTAGTCGGCCTCCCGCAGCGCCAGCACCTTGCCGCGCACGGTTCGCGCCAGCCCCGGCCAGGAGAGCAGCGCCAGGATCACGGTGATGGCGAAGAACACCCGCTCCAGCGGCCAGTTCAGCGGTATGGCCACCGTCAGCACCATCCATAGCGGCAGCGTCGGCACGCTGGCGATCACCTCGATCACGCGCTGGATCACCGTGTCGACCGCTCCCGAGTAATACCCGGACACGGTGCCCAGGATGATCGCCAGGAAGAAGGTGAGCAGCACCCCCAGCAGTCCGATGCTGAGCGATATGCGCGTGCCCCACAGCACCCGCGAGAATACGTCCCGCGCCTTTTGATCGGTGCCCAGCAGGTTCAGGCGCGCGTCGCCGTCCACCCCCCAGAGGTGGACGTCGGACCAGAACAGCCCCCACATCTTGTAGGGCTGGCCATGGACGAACAGGCGGATCGGATAGCTGACGCTGCGATCCTCCACGTAGCTGACGCGCAGGGTCACCGGATCGCGCGTCTCGACGAGCGGATGCACGTACGGCCACGTGAGCACGCCCTCCGGGCTGAGGATGCGCGGCAGCCTGGGCGGAATGAGCTGGTTGGACTGCATGGGCGACACGAAGGCGCCACGCGTCGGATCGTAGGGTGCCAGGAACTCGGCGAATACCAGAGTGAAGTACCCCAGGGCCACGATCGCCGCCCCGGCCACCGCCAGCCGGTGCTTGAAGAAGGCGATCCGCATCAGCTTCCACTGGCTGGCGTCGTAGACCTGGCGCTCGGGCGCAACAGGTGCCAGGACGTCGGCCGGGGCGCTACTCATAACGAATCCGCGGGTCGGCGACGGCCAGCAGCAGATCCGAGATCAGCGTGCCGATGACGGTGAGGATCGCGAGGATCAGCATGTAGCTTGAGACCAACTGCATGTCCTCCGCGCGGATCGCGCGCAGGAAGACCGGCCCCATGGCCGGCAGGTCGAGCACGATCTCCGTGATCACCGCGCCCGAGATCAGCCCCGGCAGGATGCTGCCGGCGCCCGACAGGAACGGGTTGATGGCGATGCGCAGCGGGTACTTGACGATCAGGCGCCGCTCGGTCAGCCCCTTGGCGCGCGCCAGCTCGACGTAGGGCCGCTTCAGCTCGTCCAGCAGGTTGGCGCGCAGAATGCGGATCAGCCCCGCGGTGCTGGCCGTGCCGATGACGATCACGGGGATCGCCAAGTTCTGCATCAGGTTCACCACCTTCGGGATGCTCCAGGCGGCATCCTCGAACTCCTTCGAGAACAGGCCGCCGATCGCGCCGCCGAGGTACTTGGCCGAGTAGAACATCAGCACCAGTGCCAGCAGAAAGTTGGGGACCGACAGCCCGATGAAGCCCACCACGCTCCAGAAGTAGTCGCCGAACGAGTACTGGCGCACCGCCGAGTAGAGGCCGATCGGGAACGCCACCGCCCAAGTGAACAGCATCGAGGCGATCGACAGCAGGATCGTGATGGGAAAGCGGTCCCGGAACACGTTCCGCACCGGCATCCGGTATTCGATCGAGTAGCCCATGTCGCCGGTCAGGAAACCGCCCAGCCAGGTGAAGAAGCGCACGAACGTGGGGTCGTCCAGCCGGTACAGCTCGCGGATCGCCTGGATGTACTCCATGTCGACGTTTTCCCCGCGCTGCTCCATCGCCTCGGCCACCCGGCTGGCGTAGTCGCCGGGCGGCAGCTCCACCACGACGAAGGTGAGCACCGCGATCAGCGCCACCGTCGGGACCATGATCAGCAGGCGCCGGATGATGTAGGACCCCATGTGCAGAGCGGATGATGGTCGGCAGTCGCGCCGCCGGTCAAACCCGCGGCGGGCTCATCGTGTAGTGATCGAGCGCATCGCGGGCCGCGGCGAACGACTTCAGGGTGGCGGCAACCGTGGGGTGCTCGGCGAACCGCGCCGGCCGCATCGCGTCCGGCTCGAACGCCAGCCGGAAGCTGCGGCTGCGTGCCAGCCGGTCCAGGACGCCGCTGGCGGCCCGGTCGTCGATGCCGGCAGCGAGCGCGCGCGGCTCGGCGTCATAGGCGCGCGCCCGGTCCGGGAAGCACGAGAAGTACACCGGCTCCGGGCCGGCGGTGATCGCGGTGTCGATGTTCCACGGACCGCGCATGGATGCGGCCAGCAGCGCGGAGCGGCGACAGCCGCGCTCGCCGAGCAGCGCGTACGAGCGCCGCGTGATCGCCGCGCTCGCCCACCGGGCGACCGCGTGAGGGTCCGGGTCGCCGGCCGCTGCCAGCTCGGCGGCGACCGTCTCGTCGAGCCGGCCGTTCATCATCACCAGCAGCCCGGCCGGCCCCGTGCCCGCGTCAGGCGCGCTCCTCTCCAGCACCTCCGCGAACGCCAGGTGCTGCGCCACCGAGCAGCTCGCCGTGATCACCAGGCTTGTCGCCCGTGCGGCCAGGATGGCGCAGGCATCGAGTCCCGCCTCGGTCCCCGGCAGCTTGAAGCGCACGTTGGCAGTGGCGTCGAGATCTCCCGTCAGCCGGTCGTGCACGTAGGTCGCCTCGTCGATCATCGACGCGGCATCGCTGGCGGCACGCGGGTCGACCTGGTACGTGACCCACCCGTACGTACCGCCGCTCGCCTCGAAGATCGGCCTCAGCTCGCGGGCGACGCCGGCGACCACGCGCAGGGCGAGCTCGGCAGCCCGGCGCCCGGGCTCGATCGCGGTGTCCTCGACGATCGTGTCGCGCACCGGGTCCCACCGATCCGGCGCTGCGCGGCATGCCGCGTCGATCATGATCGGATTGGTGGTCACCAGCACCGCGCCCCGCCGCAGAGCCCAGTCGAGGTCCTGCGGAGAGTCGTTGCCCCAGGGGTTGGCCCGCCGGCCGGCCGCCGTCAGGCGCGCCAGGCGCGCCAGATTGCTCGCCCCGATCGCAGCGGCCTCCGAGCGCACCGCGTCGCTGAGATCCGGGCGTCCGCTCCCGCCGAGCAGCCGGCACAGGTGGTGCGACGCGGCCGACGCGGCCTCGCCCATCCTGTCTCCGGGATGGCGCGCCCACAGCAGCCACGCCGAGCGCAGATCGATGGCCAGCGCTGCGATCCCGGCCAGCTCCGCGCCCTGCGTGGCGGACGCGGACCGGGCGAGCGTGCGCGCAGCCTCGGCGGCATGGGCCTCGACCGCGGCCACCAGGCGCCCGGGATCAGCGGCCAGCAACTCGGAGCGGATGCGGTGACGTTCCGCTTCGATCACCCCGGCCGCTCCCGGATCACGGCAGACGGTAGATGCGCTCGGCGTTCCGGTGCAGCAGCTTGTGCTGCAGCCGCTCCGGCCTGCGGCTGGCGATCTCCCGCAGCGCGGCAACCCAGCCCGCGAGCGGGCTGGCGGGCACGCACACCGGCCAGTCGCTGCCGAACACGATGCGGTCCTCGCCGAAGCAGTCGATGCAGTGATCGACCGTCGGCGCCAGGTCCTCCGCCGTCCAGCCCGGCCCGCCGCGGGCCACGATGCCGGAGATCTTGCAGATCACGTTGCCATGTGCGCCCAGCGCGGCCATGTCGTCCAGCCACTGCTGCCGCTCGTGGCCGTACACCTCGTCGTCCGACGGTCCGGTCTTGCCGGAGACTACCTGGGGGTCGGCGTTGCCGCAGTGATCGAGGATGAAGGTGTTGCGCGGACAGCGTCGAACGACCTCCGCGGCATCGGCAAGCTCGCGCGGACGGATACAGATGTCGAACGACATGCCAGCCTCCGCAAGCAGCGTCAGCCCGGCGGCGAATCGCTCCGAGAGCAACGTTCCGGGCGCCGTGGTCGGGGGGTGCAGCAGGTGGCGGATACCCCGGCACGACTCCTGTCTCCGTATCGCCGCCAGCTCGCCCGCGAAGCCGGGGGCGTCGACCGTGCCGGAGAAGACTGCCGCGGCGGTCGGCACCTCCGGCCGCAGGCACAACTCGGCGACCAGCTCGCGCTCGCGCGGCCGGTCGGATTCCGCCACGTCCACCTCCATGTAGACCGCCCGCTCGATGCCGGTGCCCCGAGCCTCGCGCAGGTAGGTGTCGATGGTGTAGCTCCGCTGCAGCACTTCCGGTGTCTGGCTCAGCCACGGCGGGTTCAACTGGTCCAGATCCCAGAGATGCTGGTGGGTATCGACGATCCGAATCAGTCCCTCGGGTGTCCTCGTCATGGGGCCGTGTGCCTCCGTCTGCCGGCAGTGTCGCCCCGGTCACCGTCGCTGCCGCCGGTGCTGTGGGCGCGGCCGATGATGCAGGACGCCCCCGAAGAGGGCAACTCGGCACCCGTCTCAAGCGTCCGGCTTGACGCCCGTCTCGACGGCCGTCTCGACGGCCGGCACATGCCCGTCTAACGTTCCGTCCATGGCGCAGCCGTATCCGCTGCTGTACGCGGTCGGCGACTCGATCTCGATCGGATGGCTCCCGCACCTGGCGCACTGCGTCGGCAAGGCATCAGCGCGGCTGCCAACGGCGCGTTACACGGTCGCGCACGCACCCGGGTGGGGTACTTCCGAGGTGCTCCGCAACCGGGTCGCCGCGTGGCTGCGGGGCTACCAGCCCGCCGTGATCGCCTGCAACACCGGGCTGCATGACATCGGCCGCGCACGGGCGGCGGACTGGCAAAGGGCCGTGGCCCCGGAGCGGTATGAACGGAACCTCGACGCGCTGATCGGGATCTTCCGCACCGCGGCGGCGTCCGCCCGCCTGCTGTGGCTGACGACGACGCCGATCATCCGCGCCCGCATGGATGCGACCGAAGGATACCGTCACTACAAGCGGGACGAGGCCGACGTCGCTGCGTACAACGACATCGCGAACGCCGTGATGGAGCGAAATCGTGTCGAGGTGCTCGACCTGCACGGAGCGGTGAATTGCGCCGGGACCGAACGGCTGATCGGTCCGGACGGGGTGCACTTCACCGAGGACGGCTCCCGGCTGCTCGGCAGTCTGATCGGGTGGCGGGTCATCGGCGAGCATCTGCGGCACGACGAAGAGGAGGAAGGATGAGCAAGCCCAAGGGACGGCTTACGAGACGCTACCGCGTCATGTGGGACCAGAACCACCCGTACGAGTCCATGTACAACCCGCCGATGGCGCCGGAGATGCATGGGGCCGGTCACCTCGGCTACTTCGAGGGCACCCCCGTGGACGCCTGCACGGAGGGGATCGGCCCCGACGCCGGCTACGTCACCGCGTTCCCGTCGCAGAAGACGCGCATGGAGTACCTGGTCGAGCGCTACGAGCGCGGCGCCACGCTCGGAGACGTGCGTTACTGGCGCCACGCCGAGAACCTGAAGCGGACCTGGGCGGCCGGGCACGATCCGCTCGGCCTGCAAGTGGCCGAAGCGCAGCGCCTGGGCATCGACTACTGGTTCCGCCTCAGCATGAACGACTGGCACCACGTCTCCGACGGAAAGGTCTACCGGCTTGGCGGCAGCCGCTTCTACGAGGAGCGCACCGACCTGCTGATCGGCGAGGAGGGAGCGGCCGGCTGGAAGGACCACCCGCATACGCAGTCTGCCCTGACCTGGATGCAGGACTTCGCGCACGAGGAGGTGCGCGCCCTGCGCCGCGACATCGCGCTGGAGGTGTGCGAGCGCTACGAGTGCACGGGCTTCGTGTTCGACTTCATCCGCATCCCCGGCTACTTCCGCTTCGGTGAAGAGCGGCGCAACGCCCACCTGCTGACGCAGATGGTGCGCGAGACGCGCGCCGGCCTGGACGAGATCGGGCGGACCAAGGGCCGGGAGATCGGGCTGGCCGTGCGCCTGCCTCCCACCCTGGACGGCACCCGCCGCCTGGGGATCGACATCGAGGACTGGATCGACGACCACCTGGTCGACATCGTGGTGACGTCGCCGTTCTTCCCGCAGGACACCGAGCACGACGCGGCCGAGTGGGTGGCGCTGGCCGGGAGCTCGCCCGTGCACCTGCAGGCCGCGATCGAGGAGGGCTACATGGCCGGCCACAACGACGGCCACAACCGCTGGTGGTACGACCCGCCGCTGATGACACCGATGTCGCTCGACATGGTGCGCGGCATGGCCGCGCGCCACCACCGCGCGGGCGTCGACGGCCTGTATGTGTTCAACTGGTTCGGGACCCTGCCGACCTATGACCAGGACCTGGTGCCCGCGCTCGACGAGATCGCCGATCCCGAACGGCTGCGCTACCTGGACAAGCGTTACCTGATGATGCGCTCGACGACGTCGTTTCCCAACTGCCTGGACAACGAGCGGACTCTGCCCCTGACGATCACCGGCGATCCGGCGCCGCTGACCTTCGACATCGTCGACGACGTGGCCGGCGCCGGGGATCTGGTCCGCTCGGCGCGCCTGTTGCTGCACGTCGCCAATGCGACGATCGCGGACGAGCTGGAAGTGCGCCTGGAAGGCCCGACCGGAGGCACGGCGCTGCCGTTGGCAAATCCGATGGAGCCCGGCGTGCGGCAGGACCCGAGGACCGCCTGGTTCATCTACGACCTGCGCGCGACGCCGCCGGGTGCCGGCGTGATTCGTTTTACCGTGCGCGCCAGCCGGCGCAATCAGCGCACCGCGGACGAGCTGCCGCTGACCGTCGAGGACGCGGAGCTGGAGATCGGCTACGAGGGGACCCGCACCGGCAGGCTCCCGGCGCACGGCGCCACCGCCGACGTGCCGGCCCTGGGACTGCCGGTCAGTTGAGACCGGCGCGCGAGATTTCGCGGCGGTCCGTGCTCAGCAGATCAGAATCGATAGAGGAGCGCTTCGTCGTCGACAGCATCCCTGAGCCGTAATTGTACGACGCCTGAGTCACGCCGGTAGGCTGCTCGCCACCGCGCCTTGACGTCGCCGAGATCGAACGAGTGCTGCTCGGTTATCCATGCTTCACAACGGTCCCCGTTGCCATCATGGATGAGGGTAATCCTGAGTTGGACCGGGTCCGACTCCATGAACGAGTCGTCCTTGAGAAGTCGGAACTCGTGATGCCGGCAGCCACCGGCATACGAGACGCTGACCGTGAGCACATCACCGGTTACAGCGGCGCTATTCAGAGTAAAGGGATCCGACGTGGGCGTGCTTTCTCCCCGAAACACACAGGCTCCCAGGAGGACGACCACGGCCGCCAGGCCGGTCACTCCGCACGACCTCCAACGGGTCAGCCTACGGCTCGCCATCCGGCCCATCCCCTTCCTCGGGCTCGGCGGACGACGGCGGCGCGACGGCCGCCGCGATCTCCGGCCAACCGAGCTCCGCCCAGCGCTCGCGGACCTCGCGCAGCCGCTCCATCGCGAAGTCCCGCGTCTCCCCCTGCATGACCGTGCCGCGCTCCACCTGCGCGATCAGCCGGTCCAGCCGCTGCAGGACCAGCCGCTTGGCGGCCTCGCCGCGGCGCGCGTCGGGGTGGCGCCGCGCGGACCGCGTCACCTCGCGGTGCCAGCGCTCGGGCAGCGCCTGGTCGTTGACGATGTCGGTCGTGTCGGCGATGGCGGTGTTGATCACCTTCTCGACGTGGCGAATCCCCCTGGTGAGCATGAACTTCAGCAGGAAGGAGACGCCGCCGACCGCGGCGGCGGCGACCACGACGACCAGCAGGACCGACATATGACCAACAACCGATCATACCCCGCGGATGGGATAGACTCGTCACCATGATTCAGCTCACCGGCGCGCACCTGGCAGCGGTCGGGCGGCGGCGGCGCATCCTCGACCAGATGGACGGGATGACCCCGATCGACCTGCTGGGCATCCCCATGCAGGACTACGTGGACCTGCGCTTCCACCACGCCGACCTGGAAGGCAGCCAGATCGACGGCTTCATCTGGGACGTGGGCGACGGCGAGGACGCCTACGCGCTCTACGAGAACGACAAGCTCCCGCTGCTCGACGACCCGGGCCTCAACCGGTGGCGGGAGCAGGGGGCGGACTTCGTCGGCACGCTGGTCGAAGAGACCCGCCGGCGCGGGAAGGAGGTGTTCTGGAACAGCCGCGTGGCGCCCGTCGATCCGCCGCAGCCGTCGCTCGGCCAGCCGCTCACCGACCCGGTGCGCAGGAACTGGCTGAAGGAGGAGCACCCCGACTGGGTGCAGCGCTGCTGGTGGTGGAACGGGCTCTACGACCTGTCCTCGCCCGGCCTGCGCGAGCACAAGGTGGCGGTGCTCCGCGAGCTACTGGCCCGCTACGCCTTCGACGGCCTGCAGCTCGACTTCTCCCGCCACCAGCCCACCCTGCCGATCGGCCGCCAGTGGCAGCACCGCGAGGACGCGACCGCCTACATCCGCGGCGTGCGGGAGATGACCCTGGAGATGGAGGCGCGGACCGGCAGGCCGATCCTGCTGGCCGTGAAGGTGCCGGAGACCGTGGCCGGCTGCGCGGTCGACGGTCTGGACGTGGCCACGTGGGCGCGCGAGCTGCTGGTCGACATCTTCGTGATCGGCTCGCGCACGCTCACCGTCGACGTGGCCGGCTTCCGCAGCATCGCCGCCGGCACGCCGATCCGGATCGCCGCCACGCACGACGCCCACCACTCCACGGACGGCTACTGCAGCCCGTCCCTGGAGATCTTCCTGGGCGCCTTCTCCAACTTCTGGGCACAGGGCGCGGACTTCGTGACCGTCTTCAACTGGCCCACCGCGCCGGAGGAGCACTACACCCGGCTGGGCTCGCAGGGCGACGTGATGGCCGGCACCTACGGCCAGCACACCGAGGCCATGTTCCTGGTCGGCGAACCGGCCGCCATGACCGGCCGCGACGCCACCTACGTCATCGAGCGCCGCGGCGGCTTCCCCTGGACCGACGCCGGCTGCTTCTACTGCTGCAACCACGAGCGGCCGCTGCCGGCCGAGCTCCCCAACCACGGGCAGCCCGTGCACCTGCCGCTCTCCATCTGGCGCGACGTCGAGGCCGAACGCGTGGCCGAGGCGCGCCTGCGCGTGATCCTGTGGGCGGCCGATCCGCAGGACCGGATCGAGGCGTGGCTGGGCGGCAGGCGCCTGCGCGAGTTGGCCCGCGATGCCACCGTCAAGGACGCGCAGATCTACGGCGGCGGCCCACAGTTGCCGGCCGGCAGCATCCCCGCCTACGTCGAGGACCCCGAGCAGCAACTCCTGGAGGTCACCTTCGAGTTGCCGGCCGCCGACCTGATCGTCGGTGAGAACCGCGTCTCCATCGCCTCAGGCGAGCGCGCTCCCTACCGTCCCGCCATGTACGGAAACGGCATCGTCGTGGAGAAGGTGGAGGCCGACATCCGCTACCATCGCGAATCGGACGCATGAGCGATACCTCAGCGCGCGGCGCCGGTCCGGCGGGGAAGCCTCTCCTGGACGTCTCCGGACTGCGCACGTACTTCTTCACCAACCTGGGCGTGGTCCGCGCCGTCGACGGCCTGTCGTTCCGGGTGCCCGAGCAGCGCATCGTCGGCATCGTCGGCGAGAGCGGCTGCGGCAAGTCGGTCGCGGCGCGCTCCATCCTCGGCATCATCCCGCCGCCGGGACGCGTCGTCTCAGGCAGCATCCGCTTCCACGGCGCGGCCACCACCGCCGCCAGCGATGCCGCCGGCGTCATGGACCTTGCGCAGCTCGACCCGCAGAGCGAGGAGTTCCGGTCGATCCGCGGCCGGGAGATCGCCATGATCTTCCAGGAGCCGATGAGCGCGCTCAGCCCCGTGCACACGGTCGGCAGCCAGATCGTCGAGGCGCTCTGCCTGTACGACAAGCACCTCACCAAGGAGACCGGCCGCGACCGCTGCGTGGACCTGCTGGCCGAGGTCGGCATCCCCTCCCCGCGCACCCTGATCGACTCCTACATCTTCGAGCTCTCCGGCGGCATGCGGCAGCGCGTGCTGGTCGCCATGGCGCTGGCCGGCAACCCCCGCCTGCTGATGGCCGACGAGCCGACCACGGCGATCGACGTCACCATCCAGGCCAAGGTGCTCGACCTGCTGCGCACGCTGCACGACGCCAACCGCATGTCGATGATCTTCATCACCCACAACATGGGCGTCATCGCCGAGCTCGCCCACGAGGTGGTCGTGATGTACCTGGGAACGGTCGTCGAGCAGGGCGAGGTGGTGGCCATCTTCGACGAGCCCAGGCACCCCTACACGCGCGCGCTGCTCGCCTCCATTCCCGGCATCGGCGTGGAGCCCAAGAGCCGCCTGGAGGCGATCGAGGGGACGGTGCCCGACCCCTACAGCCGGCCGCGCGGATGTCCGTTCAGCAACCGCTGCGCGGAGTTCATCCCCGGCACCTGCGACGCGCAGCTCCCGCCGCTGTACCGCACCGACAGCGGCCACACGGTGCGCTGCTTCCTCTACGAGGGAAACGAGGTGGTCGAGCCCACCGTCCCGGAAGCGGAGCTCGCCGGGGAGGCGACCCCTGGCTGATCCCAACGGTTCCGGTGCCGAAGCCACGGACGTGCTCACCGTCCGCGGCCTGAAGAAGTACTTCCCGATCAAGCGCGGGATCCTCAAGCACACCGTGGGCTGGGTCCGCGCCGTCGACGACGTGAGCTTTCAGATCCGGCGTGGGGAGACGCTCGGCCTGGTCGGCGAGAGCGGCTCCGGCAAGACCACGGTGCTCAGGCTGCTGGTGCGCGCGGTCGAGCCGACCGACGGCCACATCGTCTTTCGCCCACCCGACGTCCCGCCGATCGACGTGGTCTCGGCCGACCGGGAGCAGCTCCAGGCGGTACGGCGCCGCATCCGCGTGGTCTTCCAGGACCCGGAGTCGTCGCTCAATCCGCGCATGACGGTGCGGCGAATCATCGGCGAGCCGCTGATGGTCAACGACGGCCTGCGCGGCGGTGAGCTCGACGACGCGGTGAAGCGGCTCATGCGCATAGTGGGACTGCAGCCCGAGCAGCTCAACCGCTACCCGTACGCCTTCTCCGGCGGACAGCGGCAGCGCATTGGCGTGGCCCGCGCGCTGGCGCTCGATCCGCAACTGCTGCTGGCCGACGAGCCGACCTCCGCGCTGGACGTCTCCGTGCAGGCGCAGATCCTCAACCTGCTCCTGGACCTGCAACGCGACCTGCACCTGACCGTGCTGTTCGTCACGCACGATCTCAGCGTGATCCGGCACATGACCGACCGCGTCGCGGTGATGTACCTCGGCCACTTCGTGGAGGTGGGCGAGCGACGCGAGATCTTCCTCCGGCCCAAGCACCCCTACACGGAGGCGCTCTTCTCCGGCATCCCGCAGCCCAATCCGCACCGCCCCCTTGAGCGCATCATCCTGGAAGGCGACATCCCCGACGTCGCGAAGGTGCCGAGCGGCTGCCCATTCCATACGCGCTGCCCGTACCGGCAGCCGGTCTGCGAACAGGAGCTGCCACCGCTCGCCCCGGTCGGCGGCGACGGCCACCTGTCCGCCTGCCACTTCGCCGACGAACTGCACCTCAAGGGCGAGCGGGAACTGCTCGGCGAGGCGTAGTAGCGGTCGGCACGAGCGCTTGACCCGTGGACGGCGCGCTGACGATACTTGGGCGTCCGGAGTCGGGTGGACGATCGATCGCGAGTCGCCTGCAGCCCGTTGCGAGGGAACGTCAACATGGAAAGGATCGCCGTCGACTCCACGGTCCACTTCGGAAAACCGTGCGTCGCCGGAACGCGTATCACGGTGCAGGACGTCCTGGAACTGGTCGATGAGGACCTTCCGTTCAGTCAAATCATCCGCGACTACTACTCAGATTTGACCGTCGCGGACATCCATGCGTGCATTCGGTATGCCATCGCCCTGGTGGGAGCGGAGGACATTCATGTAGGGGCATCGCCGGCCTGAATGCGGTTTCTGCTCGACCAGGACGTGTATGCCGCCACGGCCCGGCATTTGACCGACCTGGGGCCATGACGTCGTCCGCGCCGCCGAACTCGGTCTGTCGAGAGCTGCAGACGAGGAACTGCTTGAAGCCGCTCAGGCGCACGGCAGGCTGTTCGTCACCCGGGACAGGGATTTCGGTCGTATCGTTTTCTTGTACCGGCTGCGCGCAGGGGTCCTCTATCTGCGGATGTCGCCCTCCACGCAGGCGTCCGTGCATGGCGAGCTCGACGACGTATTGCAAACCCATGTCGAGGCGGCGTTGTCACAAGCCTTTTTCGTCATCGAGCCAAGCGGCCATAGAATCAGAAGACTTACGGATCGGCCATCGTCGAGCTCGCCGCCGGGCTCCGCGACGTCCGGTAACCTCCGGTGACGCTATTCTATTGCCGTCGAACGGATGATCTGCCTCGACCCCGTCGTAGAGGTCGGCGAACGCCGCTGCCGCCCGCTCGCCCCGGCCGGCGGCGACTGTCATGTGTCCGCGTGCCACTTCGCCGACGAGCTGCACCTGAAGAGCGAGCCGGAACTGCTCGGCGACGCGTAGCTGCCAAGGACATAACACGATATGCACGCCAGCAAGCAACGAAAACTGAAGACCTATGATGAGATTCACAAAGGAAAACATAGACAAGAACTATCAGGAAATCGAGTCCTATATGAAGAAGAAGGCGTATCACGACATGATAGGGTCGTACATACGTCTCCTTTTTTTCATCTCCCAATCTGAAGAAGCAGGCAACGTTCGCGAATTCTTCTCTGGTCGAGAACTCCCGATTGTCGAGAGCTTCCATGATCTCGACGCCTCCGTTGAGCTCGCAAAACTGGGTTTCTTCAAGCAAGCGGTCGCGTCGCTCCGCATGGGCCTCGACAACGGACTGCTTTCTGCATATTGGAATGTGGTCGGCTACGACACGCCAGAGTTCAGACGATGGATCCATTCTAAGGAGAATACTCCGCGAAGAGACGCGCGATTCTGGACACCGATACGCCAGCTCCCCGGCGTTGAGCGCTTCTATGAGAGTTTCTCTTTCGAGAACACGATCAACACGGTTAGCCGTCAACTCAACGACTACGTCCACACGAAGGGATTCTTGTATTCCACGTGGGGGGAGTTCCAGCGAACAATAAGAACTCAGAACGCGAATGTCGACTGTGACACCTGGTACGAGATGTTCGTCGGCACAACCCGGGTCGTTGTGACCTTGCAGTTGCTTGTCAGACCGAAGTTGGCCATCGTCGTACCCGATGAATATCTATTGAGGAAGTTCGGCTCCCATGATGAGATGCCTTTCTGCGGAGTGCTCTTCGGAGACTACTCAGATCAGATAAGGCTGTGTGTCGGGAAAGCTGAGTACAGCGAGATCTCGACAATAGCAGATACCACGCCCGAAGTCGAAGACGTGTGGACGTACCTCGAGAGCTGTCCTGATCTCAAAGATGATGAGATTCGAAAGATCAATTACAAGTTCTGGAAGTCGAGTGGACTGGATGACGAAACTGCCGGGAGCTACGTCGCCGAAACGCTACGCTCGGTTCGTGAGTATGAAGCCAAGCAGCGGGCTTGAAGTCTGTAGCGCGCGGCGACCGCCTCCGTCTCCAGTTCGTCGACCAGACGGCTGAGCTTGTCGAGATCTATTCCGGGCCGAAAGCCGAAGTGATGCGGACTTGTCTTCGGCGGATCTCCGTGCTTGGTTGCCGGTTGCGGTTGCTTGGGTCCTTCTCGAATCGCTTCGTTCACGACTCTTACTCCTACGTCCTCGGGTTGAAGCCGGGGGGCGGGATCCAGGGGCCGTTCGGGTAGCGGTAGGAGACGTCGATCTCCACGTCGCTGAGCACCAGCGGCAGCTCCTTCGCCAGGCGGGGGTGGCGTTCCGCGCGCACGCTGATACGGTTCAAACCGAGGCGAGGCGGCACCGAGGTCAGGTCGAACACCGTCCAGGCGCGCTCGCGGGGCGCCGCACGGCCCGCGGCCATGGGGTTGGCGATCGGCAGCGGCTCACCGCCGTTCAGGCGCACCTCCAGCCGGTCCTCGTGGCACGGCTCGACCAGCAGCAGCTTCAGGTGGACGGAGCGCACGCGCGCGCCGGCGGCGGCCAGGTCGTCGGCCACCTCGATGTCGATCTCGGTCGGCTCCGGCCCCAGCTCGGCAGGGATCCGGCGCTCCTGCGGGAAGCAGTTCGGGAACGAGCCGTTGCGGCGCATCACCGCGTAGCGCTTGTCCTTGAAGCGCAGCCGCAGCGGCGAGGCGATGTCGTCGAGCGCCGGGGTGTTGTCGTACCCGTAGGTCGTCCAGGTGCCGGGGAAGTTGAACAGGTACAGACCGTCCACGCCGGCCGCGTGGTGGCGGGCCGCCAGCCCGCGGATCATCTCCACGGTCATCGCCTGCATCGGGTCGGACTGCACCTGGTAATAGGGGATGCCGTAGCCAGTGCGCATCCCAGTGATGAAGCCCTCCTCGATCGCGGGATGGATCAGCACCGGCGTGCCGGCCGCCAGCTTCACCCACTCGCGCATGTCCTCCTCCGTGTCCTGGGCGAAAAAGGTCGACGGCACCACGATGTCGACCAGGTGGTCGGCGATCCATTCCTCGACGTCCAGGCCGAGCATGGTGGCGCCGGCGATGGTGTTGGGCACGCGCACCGACAGCCCCAGCGTCTTGCCGCGCGCGCGGCCGACCTCGTCCAGCATCCGCCGCGTGTCGCGGATCAACCCGGTGATCAGGCCCGCGTTGGCGCGCTCCTGCCCGTACTTGAACAGGCCGGGACAGCGCATGAAGTCGTACTCCCAGCCCTCGGCGTCGTAGCGCTCGATCGCTTCCGTGGCGGTGTCCAGGCGGATCCGGCGCACCTTGTCGTGGGCGAAGTCCTGGAACCAGGCCAGCGACTCCTGCAGCGACTCCGGCCAGCCGGCCACGCCTTCGGCGCCGATCAGCAACTCGGGGTGGCTCTCGTAGTGGTCGCTGCCGATCAGCCGGTAGACCTT
Organism: Spirochaetia bacterium; assembly: GCA_963662775.1. Taxonomy (GTDB): domain Bacteria; phylum Spirochaetota; class Spirochaetia; order SZUA-6; family Bin103; genus CATQHW01. Next base: position 3,826,143 of record OY759747.1, on the reverse strand, counting down.
GCCCTCGCTGTCGACGTGATGCCAGTCGTTCATCCGGAGCTGCAGCCAGAAGTCCATGCCCAGCCGGTGCGCCTCGTCCATCACGATGCGCACGGGGTCGTGGCCGTCGGCCCACAGCCGGCGCAGGTTCTCCGCTCCCCGCCACTGCACGCCGCCGCCCAGCACGGCGCCCGCGTTCAGGCGGTCGACCAGGAACTCCATCCCGTCCACCTTGGTCGGATAGGACAGCGTGTAGCCGGCGCACTGGCCGACGGTGGCCACGAACGCATCCACGGGCGTGCCGGCCAGCCCGCCCACCATCAGGTGGGCCAGCCGTGCCGGGCTCACCGGCGGGTTGATGGCACTCGCGGTGAAGCCGGAGTCGTCGACCCAGCTCAGGCGATAGTTTCGGGCCAGGCGCCCGCGCGGCTTCTCGTCAGCCATCGGTCCCTCACACTCCCTCGAAGAAGCCGCGGCCGCGCTTGAACAGCTCACGCACTTCCTCGCGCTGGCGGTCGCTGCCGTAGCGCAGCTTGTGGCTCACCCACTGGTCCAGCGCCACGTCAATCCCGTCGATGAAGTACGCGGCGTCGGGTTTCGCCGCCGGGCTCGGGATGCCGCAGCGCAGGTAGATGGGGCTGGTGTGGGCGAAGATCTCGTGGTCGTAGCTGTCGCGCTCGTGGCTGTAGCAGCGCGCCGCGATCCAGCCGTCGGCGGGCGGCACGAACCGCTCGCGGATCGTCTCGGCGGCGACGCCGGCCGGCCGATTCCAGCGCTTGACCACCGCGCCGTTGCAGACCAGCTCGATGCGGTCCACGCGGTGATGGCTCTTGAGCTCCACCTCCACCTCCAGCTCCCGGTCGGGCTGCACGTCCAGCGTGTCGCCGGGGGCGGCGCCGTCGGCGCGCAGGAACAGCGCGGGACCGTTGGTGATGAAGGTGCGGCCGGCCTTCAGCCCGTCGATCCAGCGGTCGTAGTCGAATCCCTGGCCGCCGGTGGCCCCCGCTCCCGTATCCACGTAGACGCGGTTGTTGGAGCAGACGAACCAGTCCGAGCCGGTGCTGGCCGGCAGCGGGATGCCGCAGTTGAGCAGCCGGTACCAGATCTCGTACTCGGGATCCATCCAGAACGGATCGAACAGGTTGAAGCCGTCCAGCTTGCCCAGGGCGGCGGCGACCGGCGCCTCCAGGCCGCGGCCGTTGTGGCACCAGAGGACGATGCCGTCCTGGGCGCGCGCGTCGTCGCACGCGTGGCAGATCGGCGGGTAATCGGGGTCGAGGTTGTCGATCAGCATGCCGCGGCTGACCGGCTCCACCAAGTTGCGGATGCGCAGGAACATCACGTGGCCGTAGCCGATCTCCCCGCCGTGGAAGTTGTGGCGGTTCTCCTCGCCGATGTCGACGACGTGATGGGAGGTGCTGAGGTCGGTCATCACCCCGATCGGAAAGTGGTTGCTGGCGTAGTCGAGGTCCCAGCGGCGCAGCACGCTGACCACCGTGACCGAGAAGTCGTGCACGTGACCCTCCAGCGCCAGCCGGTCGTCGCGCTTCTGCTCCTTCTCGTCGTAGTGGATGTGGGTGTTGCCCGGGTACCAGCCCTCCTCGGCCAGATGCGTCCAGCGCTGAAGCGGCAACTCCAGATCCACGGTCTGGGTCTCGGTGACGGTGAGGTTGCGTTCCAGCGGCACGTACTCGGTGCCGCGCTCGACCAGCACGCGCACTCCGCCGGTGGGCACCGTGACCTGGAAGGTGCCGTCGCAGTAGAACGCCGGGGTGCCGGATCCCACCTTGAGCACCGCTCCGTCCGGATGGATGAACGTGCCGTTCGATGACAGCACGTGCACCGTGCACGCCGCGGGCTTGCCGCTCGCCTGGTCGGTGATCACCCCTTTGATCGTCGCCATCGACTCCTCCTGCGAACCATCGTCGCATGGTATCGTCGGGCAAGCGTATCGGGGGCTGGCGGCCCGTGCCACCGGGCTGCGGTTGCCGCCGGTTGTCGAGCGCCCGCCACCATGAGCCTGGATAGCTTCGCGATCATCGAGTCGACCCTGCGCGAGGGCGAGCAGTTCGCCAACGCGTTCTTCACGACGGACGACAAGGTGCAGATCGCCACCCTCCTGGACGAGCTGGGCGTCGAGTACCTGGAGTTGACCTCGCCTGCCGCCAGCCCCGGCTCCCGTCGCGACTGCGAGCGCATCGCCGGGCTCGGCCTGAAGGCGAAGGTGCTCACCCACACCCGCTGCCACATGGACGACGCCCGGCTCGCCGTGGAGACCGGCGTCGACGGCCTGGACGTCCTGTTCGGGACCTCAAGCCTGTTGCGGCAGTTCTCGCACGGCCGCGACATCGCCGAGATCATCGCGTCGGCCATCGAGGTGATCGAGTTCATCAAGGGCCACGGCCTGGAGGTCAGGTTCTCCAGCGAGGACAGCTTCCGCAGCGACCTGGTCGACCTGCTCACCATCTATCGCGAGGTGGACAAGGTCGGCGTGACGCGCGTCGGCATCGCCGATTCGGTGGGGGTGGCCGACCCGTTGCGCGTGCACGAGGTGGTGCGGACCCTGCGCGGCATCGTCTCCTGCAACATCGAGTTCCACGGCCACAACGACACCGGCTGCGCGGTGGCCAACGCCTACGCGGCGCTGGCGGCCGGGGCGACGCACGTCGATGCCTCCGTGCTAGGCATCGGCGAGCGCAACGGGATCACGCCGCTCGGTGGGTTCCTGGCCCGGATGTACGCCCATGACCCGGACCTGGTGCGCACCCGCTACCGCCTGCCGGTGCTCCGGCGCGTGGAGAACCTCGTGGCCGACCTGGTCGGCATCGACGTTCCGTTCAACAACTACATTACCGGTTACGCGGCGTTCACGCACAAGGCCGGCATCCACGCCAAGGCGATGCTCAACAATCCGAGCACGTACGAGATCCTCGATCCCGGCGACTTCGGCATGGACCGGTACATCCACGTGGCGCACCGCCTGACCGGCTGGAACGCGATCAAGCACCGGGCGCAGCAGCTCCAGCTCGATCTCGGCGACGACCAGATACGCAGCCTCACGTCCCGGATCAAGCGCATGGCGGACGACAAGCCGCTGAGCCTGGACGACGTCGATGCGCTCCTGCGGGCGGCGCAGGGCGTGGCGGACGGCGGGGAACAGTGAGCGGCGCGCGGCTTCCCGCCCAGACATTCGCGCAAAAGGCGCTCGCGCGCGCGGCCGGCGCCGGCTTCCTGGAGGTCGGGCAGGTCGTGGACACGCGGCCGGACGTGGTGCTGAGCCACGACAACACCGCCGCCATCCGCAAGATCTGGATGGAGCTCGGACAGGAGCGCGTGGCCATCCCGGAGCGGATGGCGATCACGCTGGACCACGCGGTGCCGGCGCCCAGCACCGCGCACGCGCGCAATCACGCGGAGGTGCGGCGGTTCGTCCGCGAGCAGGGCGTCCGGAACTTCTTCGAAATCGGTCGCGGCATCTGCCACCAGGTGTTGAGCGAGGAGGCGCTCGTGCTGCCGGGCCAGCTCATCCTGGGCGCCGACAGCCACACGCCGCACTTCGGATGGATGGGCGCCCTCGGCGCGGGAGTCGGCCGCAGCGAGGTGGCCTGTCTGTGGGCCACGGGCGAGCTGTGGCTGCGGGTGCCGGAGTCCCTGCAGGTGACGATCGACGGCCCGGTGCCGCCCTCGGTCACCGGCAAGGACATCGCCCTGCACCTGCTGTCGCGGCTGGGAGCCGACGGCGGCCTGTACCGCAGCGTGGAGTTCGGCGGCGACGGCCTCGCCACGTTGAGCCTGGAGTCGCGGATGAGCCTTGCCAACATGATGGCGGAGATGGGCGTCAAGTGTACGTACCTGCCGCCGGATCGGCCGGTGTTCGACTTCCTGGCGGCGGCGAGCGGCCTGAGCCCCGAGGAGCTGGCGCGGACGGCGCTGTATCCCGATCCCGGCGCCGCGTATGCGCTGCGCGTGTCGGTCGACGCGTCGGAGCTGCGGCCGATGGTGGCGCGCCCCCACCGGGTGGACGACGTGGTGGCGGTCGACGAGCTCGGCGACGTGCCGGTCGACCAGGCCTTCATCGGCACCTGCACCAACGGCCGGCTTGAGGATCTGCAGGCCGTCCACCGCGTCCTGCGCGGCCGCAGGATCGCCGACGGCACGCGGCTGCTCATCGTGCCGGCGTCGAGCCGTGTGCTGGAGGACGCCGTGCGCACCGGTCTGGCGTCGGAGCTGATGGCGGCCGGCGCCGTCTTCGGCACGCCGGGCTGCGGGCCGTGCATGGGCAACCACCTCGGCGTCCTGGCCCCCGGCGAGGTGTGCATCTCAAGCGGCAACAGGAACTTCCGGGGCAGGATGGGCACCCCCGAGGCGGAGATCTACCTGAGCTCGCCGGCCGTGGTCGCCGCCAGCGCCGTGGCCGGCAGGATCTGCGCGCCCGACACGGTCGGCGCCGGCGACTGACGTGGCGGCGGGCCGGGTCTGGAAGTACGGCGATGACGTCAACACGGACGTCATCTTCCCGGGGAAGTACACGTACACCCTCAGGTCGACCGACGAGATCAAGGCGCGTGCCCTGGAGGATCTCGACCCGGACTTCGCCCGCCAGGTCCGGCCGGGGGACGTGATCCTCGCCGGCAGGAACTTCGGGTGCGGCTCCAGCCGCGAACAGGCGGTCACCTGCCTGGTGGCCAACGGCATCGCTGCCGTCGTTGCCGTGAGCTTTGCGCGGATCTTCTATCGCAACTGCATCAACAACGGGCTGCCCGCCGTCGTCTGCCCGGAAGCGGTGGCCGCGGTCGCGGGCGGCGAGAGCGCCGAGGTGCTGGTCGAGGAGTCGATCATCCGCAGCGGAGCCGCGAGTTACCGGTTCCCTCCGTTCAGCGAAGGCGTGCAGCGGATCCTGGACGTCGGCGGGCTCATTCCGTTCGTGCGCGCCCGGCTCGCCCGATGAGCGACAGCGGGCCTGCTCGGGTGGCGCTGCTGCCCGGCGACGGGATCGGGCCGGAGGTGACCGCCCAGGCCTTGCGGCTCCTGCAGGCCGTGGGCGGGATCGACCTGGTCGAGCTGGAGGTCGGCTGGTCGGCGTTCGAGCGGCACGGGGACGCGCTCCCGGACGCCACCCGGACCGCTCTGGCCGGCTGTGCGGGCGCGCTGCTCGGTGCTGTCACCTCCCCGTCGGAACGCGTCGACGGCTATCACAGCCCGGTGGTTGCCCTGCGGCAGGAGCTCGACCTCTACGCGAACCTTCGGCCCTTGCTGTCGGCGCCGGTCGCCGGCAGCGTCGATGGGGTCGACATCATGGTCGTCAGGGAGAACACCGAAGGGCTCTACGCCGGGCGCGAGCGGTGGGAGCAGCGCGAGACCGTCGCTGTGGCCGAACGGGTGATCTCGCGCAAGGCGACCGAGCGCATCGCTCGCGTCGCGTTCCTGCAGGCCGCCGGCCGCGCGCGGGCGCGGGACGGCACGGCACGGGTGACGATCGTGCACAAGGCCAACGTGTTGCGGGTGACCGACGGGCTGTTCCGTGAGACGGCCCTCGCCGTCGCTCGTGAGTTTCCGGAGGTGGCCGTCGACGAACAACTGATCGATTCGCACCTCTACCGGCTGATCCTCGGGCCGCAGTCGTACGACGTGATCCTGGCCCCCAACCTGTACGGCGACATCATCAGCGACGCCGGCGCCGCGCTGGTCGGCGGCCTGGGGCTGGTGGCCGGCGCGAACGCGGGCGGCGACGTTCTGATCGCGGAGCCCGTGCACGGCAGCGCCCCCGATCTGGCCGGCACCGGCCTCGCCAACCCGATCGCGGCATGCCGGGCCGCCGCGATGCTGCTGCACGCGCTGGCGCGTCACCGCCCCGCCGCGGCCATCGAGCGCGCCGTGCAGGCGGTGCTGGCAGCGGGTCCCCACACGCCGGACCTGCAGGGGCGCGCCACCACCGCGGCAGTCGGCGATGCCGTGCTGCGCCACCTGGAGCAGGACCTGAGGGCGGTGCCGGGTTGATCGAGCCAGGGCCGAGCCGCCGCCGACCCACGAACCGCGTGACGATCGCCGCCGCGCTGTGCGTGGCTCTGTGCGCGGCACCTGCCGTGTTTGCCACTCCGCCGCTGCAGTTCAGCGAAGTGGGCGTCCGGTCCGGCCTCGGCCGGGACCATCCGGGCGCTTTCTCCGCGCCGCCCCATGCGCCCGGGGGCGTGGCCGGCGACTTCGACGGCGACGGCGCCCAGGACCTGTTCTACGCGACGGGCGGCGGCGCCCCCGACCGCCTGTTCATCAACCGGCGCGACGGCACCTTCATCGATCGCGCCGTCCCCGCGGGGCTGGCGCGCGTGCACCGCGCCCACGGCGCCGCAGCCGCCGACTTCGACGGCGACGGGGCCCTGGATCTGTTCATCCCCTCCGCCGGCCCGGAGGAGCCGGGACTGCCGCCGCCCGGTCACCTGCTGCTGTACCGCGGCAACGGCGACGGCACCTTCACCTGCTGCGCGCCGTACCGCGACCCGGACGGCCGGCTCGACCGCGGCGCGGGCGGCATGGCGGCGGCCTTCGGGGACTACGACCTGGATGGCGACCTGGACCTGTTCGTGGGCAACTGGGCGTCCGGCATCCGCGGCAACGTGCTGTTCCGCAACGACGGTGACGGCGGCTTCACGGAGGTGGGCGCGCGCGCCGGCGTGGCCGACGACTTGGTGCTGGCCTTCGCCGCGCAGTTCGTGGACCTCAACGGCGACCGCTACCCCGAGCTGATCGTGGCCGCCGACTTCGGCACGAGCCGCTACTACCGCAACGAGGGCGACGGCACCTTCACCGACCGCACCATCTCCTCCCGGACCGGACGCGAAGCGAACGGCATGGGCTCAGCCGTGGCCGACCTGAACGGCGACGGCCGCCTGGACTGGTACGTCACCAGCGTCTCTACCCGCTGGCCGATCGACCGGACGCCCGGTACCGGCAACAAGCTCTACCTCAACGCCGGCGGCGACCGCTTCGACGAGGTGGCCCGCCCCGCGCAGGTGCGCGACGGCGGCTGGGGCTGGGGCGTGGAGGCGGTCGACCTGGACCACGACGGGTTGCGCGACCTGGTCACCACCACCGGCTGGATCACGCCGAACGGAGCCGATCTCTACGAATGGGAAGACCAGCCCACGTTCCTGTTCCGGAACACCGGCGCGGATGCGGACGGCGTGCCGGCGTTCGAGCGGGTGGACGCCCCCGCCGTGGGGCTGCGGCACCGCCTCCAGGGCCGCGCGCTGATCACGCTGGACTACGACGAGGACGGCGACCGCGACATCGTCATCTTCAACTTCGACGCGCGCCCGTCCCTGTTCCGCAACGACCTGGGCGGCCCGGACGGGCCGAGCGGCGCCGGCGACGCCGGCTGGCTGCGCGTGTTCCTGGACCCGCCGCGCGGCTCCGGACTGGCCCCGCACGGCTGGGGCGCGGTGGTGACGGTGGTCGCCGACGGCCGCACGCAACGCGCACCGGTCGGGGCCGGCGGCTTCTTCGGCGCCTCCGAGCTGTCCGCGCACTTCGGTCTGGGTTCGGCGGCGAGCGTCGATGAGCTGATCGTCAACTGGCCCGACGGCACCCGCACCGTGCTGCGCGACGTGGCGCCGAATCAGACCCTGATCGTCCGGCCCGGAGTGAGGCCGCCCGTCAGGTAATGAACTCGAAGACGGTCATCATGACGCCGAGCACGACGAATGCGCCGCCAACCAGCCACTGCATCGAATCGAAGCGCTTGTTCATGTCCTCGAAGCGTTTGTTCATATCCTCGAATCGGACATTGACTGCTGCGAAGCGCTCGTCGGATCTCTTGCCCATCTCCTCGAAGCGCTCGTCGGACCGTTTACCCATCTCCTCGAACCGCCGGTCCACCGTAGCGAACCGCCGGTCCACCGCGTCGAACCGCTCCGCGAAGCGCTCGTTCATCTCCTCGAAACGGCGATCCACGGCTGCGAACCGCTCTTCCGACCGGCGGTCCATCGCATCGAACCGCTCCGCGAGGCGTGCGTTCGTCTCCTCGAAGCGCCGGTCCATCGCATCGAACCGGACAGCCATCAGCTCCCGCTGATCCTTGAGCTCCTGCTCGATCGTGGCGATGCGCTCCAGCATCTGCGGTCCGATCACCAAGTGCGGGGCCACCTCGACAAACCAGCCGTAGAGGTTGCCCTTCACGTAGGCGCCGATCCGCTCCAGGTCGCTGTCTCCGAGAGCCATTGCCGTCTCAGCCATACCTTACCCTCATGCACCAGCAATGGTCACCCGGTCAGTGGCGCTTCAGACCTGCCGGGACGGCCGCGGCGAGCAGATTCGCACATGGCTCGTACGAGTGCTTGCACGATGCGATCGTAGCCCTTCAGTGCGGCCGAACGAGGCAGTTCATCCGCTGAGAACCATCGTATCTCGCTGTGTTCGTCAGGGGAGGCGTTCACGGGTTTGCCGTTCCACCGGGACACGACGTAGACACTGACTTCGGCAGGTTCAACCGGGTCATGGATGGTTGCCAATGGATGAAAGGACTCGATTGCTACGTGCAGCTCTTCGAACGCCTCGCGGCGCAATGCGTCCTCCCGGGACTCATCTCCCTCGACGTGCCCTCCCATCAGATCCCACACCCCCGGATGATGCTGAACCTGAGGGGATCTCTTCACGAGAAGCACCTTGCCGTCCCGTATCAACGCTCCCGCGACGCACCGCGCGACTTCCGACACACTCAACCCAGGGTTGGCGACGGGGGCAGCAGCGAGGCCCGACCAGTCGATCTCTCCGGCTCGATCGAACTCGTCCGCACATCGTCTCCCAACTGTCGGGCCGCGTCGCTTACGGCTTGCAGACCGTAGATCTCCAGGAACGACCTGGCGGCAGCCTGATTGAACGTGCTTCCTGAGGAATAGGTCATGAGATCTCGCGAGTAGAGCGAGTGTTCGGAGCGGCGGGCGACCACCGTCGCGGTGCCCTTGTGCAATCGCATCGCCACAGTGCCCGAAACGTGGCGCTGTGTGCTGCGGATGTACGTCATCAGGTCCATCCAATGCGAGGTGAACCACATGCCGTCGTAAACGAGTCTCGCATATTCATGCGAAACGCCGCGTTTGAACTCGATCGCGGGTCGCGTCAGAACGAGCGACTCCAGCGCCTTGTGGGCCTGCAGCAGAACGACCGCTGCCGGCGCTTCGTACACCTCTCGCGACTTCAAACCGACGATGCGATCCTCCATGTGGTCGATTCTGCCCACACCATACCGCCCGGCGATCCCGTTGAGGCGCTCTATCAGACCGACGAGCGATAGCTCCTCTCCATCGATCGAAGTGGGAACGCCAAGTTTGAACTCGATGTCGAGCTCGACCGCCTCATCGGGTGCGTCCTGCACGCTCGCCGTGATCTCGAACGCAGAGTCCGGAGGACGCGCGTCCGGGTCCTCCAGCGGGCCTGCCGAGATCGACCGGCCCCAGAGGTTATCGTCGATGCTGAACCGGAACGAGTCGTCGCTCTCGTGCACCAGCCCGTGCCGACGCAGGTACTCCAGCTCCGTGTCACGCGAATAGCCATCGTCACGAACCGGGTTGATGAACGACGCCTCCGGCATCAGCGTGCGCACGCCCAGCTCTATCCGTGCCTGATCGTTGCCCTTGCCGGTGCATCCGTGGCTCAGCAGCGTCGTCCCGCGCGAGCGAGCCACGTGCCAAAGGCAATACGCGATATACGGGCGGCCGAGCGCCGTCGCCAACGGATACGCGTCCTGGTAGAGCGCGTTTGCCTGAATCGCCGGAGCGATGAAGAACTCGGCGAAGTCGGCCACGCCGTCCACCAGAACGAAATCCAAGCAGCCTGCTTCCTCGGCTCGTGTGCGGATCTGGTCGGCGCGCATCTGTTGTCCGATGTCCACGGTGACCGCCACCACGTCATGGCCAGCTTCCCTGAGCTTCAGTACGCTGAAGGTCGTGTCGAGCCCGCCGGAGAATCCCAATATCACCAAGCTCATCGTTCGTCCTCACCGATCGGGCATGTTATGACTATTATCGATCACGCGTCAACTCAACTGAATCGCGATCAATCCTCGCATATTAAACCCAATACTTGTTATGATATGGGTTCAATATGCTATTTATAGAGAGGAATGTGATCGGATATCGAATCCAGCGGTCGAGTATTCAGAGCCGAATAGCGTGCCGGCCGAGCTCGTACACCGCGACGCGCGCCTCCGGCGACGCGTACATGGCGCGGTCGTCCGGCTGCCACTCCACCGGGTCGACCAAGGTCATCTGATCAAGGCCGACGAGCTGAAACCCCTGCGCCTGCAGGCCGTCGATGATGCGCGGCAGCGCGGCGATCAGCGGCAGCGGACGCGCCAGCCGCAGCCCGTCGTCGTCCGTCTCCCCGCTGTCGTGCAGGTCGATGATCGACCCCGCGGCGAGCGATGGATGCTGCAACGTGGCGTCGACGATCTCCTGCGGGTCGGTCTTGGCGTAGTCGGCAGGGTTGACGTCGGAGTCGACGATCGCCATCGACTCCGACATGGCCAGCGGCGAGTACAGGCACGTGAAGTAGTTGAAGTAGTGGGCGCGCAGGAACCGCGTGGGGCGGCCCAGGAGGTTGCCGATCACGGCTTCGGCGCGATCGAAGTCGCCGACGTGCGCGTGATGGACGTGGCTGTGGTTCCCGATGCAGTGGCCGCGCCGCACGATGCGCTCGAACGCCTGCGGCCACCGCTCGACCCATTTGCCGAGCACGAAGAAGGTGCCGCGGGCGCCCTTCGCCTCCAGGATGTCCATGATCTCGTCGGTGCGAGGCGGGTTCGGGCCGTCGTCGAAGGTCAGCGCGACCATGGGCTCGTCGCGCCGTGCGTGCGTGTAGTAGGTCAGCGGCATGGTCCAGGAGGGGAGGCCTCGATGGTACGACGCCGCCCGCGCCGGGCGCAATTGTTAAGGCCTCCAGGACCCCTCAGGCGCCGCCGCTGCCGTACACCTCCCGCGCTCGCTCCGGGCTGATCAGGCCGGCGCGTACGTCCCGCTCCAGCCGGTCGGGCTCACGCTCCGCCGGCGCGCCCCAGCCGCCCCCGCCGGGCGTCTGAACGGTGAGCACGTCGCCGCGCTTCAGCGCCTCGACCGTCTTGGTCGGAAGGACCCGCACGGTGCCGTCGGCGGCGGTCACGGTGAGCATCGAGCCGGCGGCGTTCTTCCCGCCGTCCAGCCCCCAGGGCGTGAAGCGGCGGCGGTCGGCGCCCACGGTCACCACGGTGCGCTCGCCCAGGCAGCGCAGTTCGCGGACCATTCCGCAGCCGCCGCGCCGGCGGCCGGCGCCCTCGGTGTCCGGCACCAGCCCGTAGCGCACCACCTCCAGCGGGTAGGTGCGCTCGATCACCTCGACCGGCGCGTTGCGGGTGTTGGTCAGATGGGTGTGCACGCCGTCCTCGCCGTCCAGGTCGTGCAAGGCGCCCTGACCCCCGGCGTAGGTCTCCACGTAGTTGTAGTAGGAGTCGGGGGCGTCGGGGCGGTGGTCGGCGCCGCCGATGTTGAGCAGGTTCATCTCGCCCGAGCAGGCGGCGCAGATCCGGTCCGGGACGCACTGCGCCAGCGCGCCCATCAGCACGTCGACCACGCGCTGGTCGGTGAGGATGTTGGCGTTGCCGATGGCGGCCGGGAAGATGGCGTTCATCACCGTCCCTTCCGGAGCGGTGACGTGGATCGGGCGGTAGGCGCCGGCCGAAGTGGGCAGGTCCGGGTCGATCACGGCCTTGCAGGTGTAGTAGACGGCGGCCCGTGCGGCGCTGAGGCGCGCGTTCAGGGGGCCGGCCACCTGGGCGCTGGTGCCGTCGAAGTCGACGGTCAGCTCATCGCCGGCCACGCGGATCTCGACGGCGATGCGTACCGGGTCGTCGGTGAAGCCGTCGTCGTCCAGGTAGTCATGGAACCGGTACACCCCGTCGGGCAGCCCGCGGATGCCGGCCCGCATGCACGCCTCGGCGTGATCGAGGATCGCGGGGATGGCGTCGAGCGCCACCCGGCCTTCCGAGGAGTCCAGCAACTCAGCCACACGCCGATCCGCGGTACGGGCGGTGGCGTACTGGGCCATCAGGTCGCCGCGCACCTCGATGCGGGTGCGGACGTTCTGCTCGATCAGGCGCAGGATCGGCTCCTGCAACTCGCCGCCGCGGACCAGCGCGATCGGCGGGATCTGTAGGCCCTCCTGGTAGATCTCGGTCACCCCGAACGGCATGCTGCCCGGCGCGTAGCCGCCCATGTCCACGTGGTGGGCGGTGGAAGCCGACAGGGCCACCAGCTCGCTCCCGTGGAAGATGGGAGCCACCAGCGACAGGTCGGGCAGATGGCCCGGCCCCTCGGGATAGGGCAGGTTGCTGGCGTACATGTCGCCCGGCTGCATGGAGTCCGGCGGGAACTCGGCCAGGATCGCCCCGAGCACGCCGGGCATGATGCCCAGGTGGAGGGGAGTGCCGACCTCCGCCTGCGCGACGATCACGCCGTCCGGGGTGGCCAGCGCCACCGAGCAGTCGCGCCGGTCCTTGATGTTGGTGGAGTAGCTGGCGCGCACCAGGGCGGCGCAGCACTCCTCGGCGATCCCCAGCCAGCGGTTGCGCATGATCTCCAAAGTGATCGGGTCGATCACCGTGATCGGATCGATCGCGGGTGCGTCAGCCATCGGTGCGTGATACCACCAGGTGGCCGAAGCGATCCACCACCAGCAGGTGGTCCGGGGGAACGACCGAAGTGGCGTCGAGCTGCTCGATGACGGCCGGTCCCCGCAGGGTGCAGCCCGCTCCCAGGTCGTCGCGCGCGTACACCGGCACCTCCCGCTCGACGCCGGCGAAGCGGGCCGCCCGCATCCGGCGCGGCGCGGGCTCTGCCGCAGCCGTTACCTCGGGCAGCTCCAGAGGGTGCAGGTCATGCTCGACCGCCACCCACGCGCTGGCCACCTCGACGGGATGGTTGTCGCGCCGGTAACCGTAGCGCTGGTCGTGCAGCGCGTGGAACCGGCCGCCCAGTTCCTCCAGCGCCGGCAACTCGGCGCCGACCGGCACCGACAGCTCGTAGCGCTGGCCCAGGTAGCGCTGGCCGACCGCGCGGCTGACCACCGGCGCTACGCCGTCCTGCGCATGGAGCTGCGCGCGCCCTTCCGCTTCCAGGTCACGCAGCACCGCGCCCAGTTCCTCCACGGCGGCCGCGTCCAGCCGGCGCACCAGCGTGCGGGTGCGGTCCTCGCGCAGGTTGGTCATCAGCAGCCCGAGCGCGGAGTGTACGCCCGGGGCGATCGGGATCACCGTCTCGGCGACGCCCAGCTCGGCGGCCAACTCCGCGCCGTGCATGGGGCCGGCGCCGCCGAACGGGCAGAGCGCGAACCGGCGCGGATCGTGACCGCGCTCGATGGTGAGCTTGCGGATCGCGGCGGTCATGGTGGCGTTGATCACGCGCACGATCCCCTCGGCAGCCGCGGCGACGCCTATCCCGAGCGGCGCGGCGACGCGATCGTGGATCGCCCGTTCGGCCGCCGCCCGGTCCAGGGTCATGCCGCCGCCGAGCAGGGTCCGGGTCCCCAGCCGGCCCAGCACCAGATCGGCGTCGGTGACGGTAGCCTCAGTGCCGCCGGTCCCGTAGCAGGCCGGCCCCGGCACGGCGCCGGCCGAACGCGGCCCGACGCGCAGGGCGTTGCCGGCGTCCAGCCAGGCGATGCTGCCGCCGCCGGCGCCCACGGTGTGCAGGTCGAGCATCGGCACGCCCAGGGCCAGGCCGCCCATCTCCGTGTCACGCGCGAACGGGATGTCGCCGTCCTGGATCACGCCCACGTCGAAGCTGGTGCCGCCCATGTCGCAGGTGATCAGGTCCGCGGCGCCGCGCGCCCGAGCCACCGCGGCGCCCGCGACCACGCCGCCGGCCGGCCCGGAGAGCACGGTCTCCACGCAGCGGCGCGCGGCCGACTCCGCGGTCATGACCCCGCCGTTGGACTTCATCACGTACAGCGGCGCCGTGAAGCCGGCCTCGTGCAGCCCGGCGCCCAGCCGGGTGACGTAGCGCTCGATGCCCGGCTGCACGAAGGCGTTCATCGCGCAGGTGCTGAACCGCTCGTACTCGCCGTGCTCGCCCATCAGCTCGTACGACAGGCTCACCGTGACACCCGGCAGCCGGCGCGCTACCTCCTCGCCTATCTCCCGCTCGTGGCGGGGATTGGCGTAGCTGTGCAACAGCCCGACGGCCACCGCCTGCACACCGACGTCGCGGATGGCGTCGATCACGGCGGCAAGGCCCGCGCGGTCCAGTGGAGTCTGCACGGTGCCGTCGAAGCGCATGCGCTCGCGCACCTCGAAGCGCAGCTCGCGCGGTACCAGCGGCGCCGTGCGGCGGGCGCGCAGGTCGTACATGAGCGGCCGTGACTGGCGCTGGATGTGCAGCACGTCCCGAAACCCGGCGGTGGTGATCAGCGCGACCCGCGCACCGGCGCGCTGCAGCACCTGGTTGGTGGCGACCGTCGTCCCGTGGATGAGCATCGCCACGTCGCGTGGCTGCGCCGCGGCGCGCTCGGCGGCGCCCAGCGCGCCACTGACGATGCCCGCCGCCGGGTCGTCCGGCGTGGAGCCGACCTTGTGGAACACCAGGCGTCCGCCCTCCGGGTCGAAGGCGACCACGTCCGTGAACGTGCCGCCGGAATCTACGCCGATGCGCATGCATCTTCCGCGAGCCGAAGGCTCGCCTCGATGATGTCCATCGCTTCATCGATCTGCGCCTCGGTGACCGTGATCGGCGGCATGAACCGCAGGACGTGGGAGCCCGAGATCTCCATGAAACGTCGACTCAGCGGATCGTCGTCCTTCACGATCGGAACGATCGGAAGCCACAGTCCGTGCTCGTAGCAATAGTTGGTCGCCATGGCGGCAGCGGAGAAATTGGGCTCGCGGCTCTTCTTGTCGGTCACCAGTTCCAAACCCAGACACAGGCCCAGGCCGCGGGCTTCGCCGACGATTGCCAGCTCGCTCTCCAGGGCCTTGAGCTTGTCCATGAAGTAAGCGCCTACCGTCCGCGCGTTCCCCACGAGGTTGTCGCGTTCGACGATCTCGAGGTTCGCCAAGCCGGTCGCGCAGAGCAGCGGATCCCCGGCGTGGGACGAGAACGGCATGAACCCCCGTTCCACTGCCGCGTCGGCGATCTCCGCGCTGGTGAGGACCGCGCACAGGGGCACGCCGCCGCCGAGCCCCTTGGAGCAGGTGACGACGTCGGGCACGAAATCGAAGTGCTCGAAGGCAAACCATCGGCCTGTGCGGCCGAAGCAGGTCAACGCTTCGTCGGCCACCATCAGAATGTCCCGGCTCCGGCAGACTTCGACCATCCGCTGTATCCACTCCGTGGAGGGCACGATCTGTCCGGCAGCGCTCATCAGCGGCTCGAAAAAGAACGCCGCCGGCCGGCCGGAGGTCGCCGTATCGAGCACGTACTCCGCCGCGTCGGCGCAGCCCAGGTTGCAGCAGGCCTCGTCGCGGCAGAACTGGCAGCGATAGGCGTAGGGCGGGGGGACGAACGCGGCGCCGGTGGGCATGGGACCGTATCCCTCGCGCAGCATGCCGCCCCGGCCGGTGATGGACGCGCTCCCGTACGACTGCCCGTGGTAGCCGCGCATGAGCGCGATCACCTCGAAACGTCCCGTGTACTTCCTCACCAGGCGCAGCGCCATCTCGTTCGATTCGGAACCCGTGCACGCGAAGAAGGACTTCTGCAGCGGATCGGGTGCGATCTCGGCCATCTTCCTGGCCAACAACACCTCGGACGGCGCTATGAAGGTGCTCCCGATCTGAACGATCTTCCGTGCCTGGTCGCACAGAGCCTGCACGTACTCCGGATGGGAGTGACCGAGCGTTACGCAGAGCTGGCCGGACTGAAAGTCGATGAAGCGCCGGCCCTCCACGTCCCACAGGTAGATCCCATCGCCCCGCTCAGGAACCAGCGGAGCGGTCCGCATCGGATGCCGCAGGAGATACCGATTGCCAAGCTCGAGCCAGCCCTTGTTGGTCGTGGGTAACGACTCCATGAACCCTCCTGTGTTGAATCCAGCTATCGTGCGTACGCGGGCGGCTCGTGGGTGTGCGCCTGCGCGGTCGCGTCGTCCAGCTCGCCTGCGCGCATGAAGTCGTCCTCGCGCCCCTGCTCGACCAGCAGCGCCTTCAGCCGTTCCTCCAGCGCCAGAGCCCGCGGGTCGTCGCCGTAGCGGTTGCGGCACTCGGCCGGATCTTCCCGCAAGTCGTAGTATTCCTTCACGCCCATCCGGTAGTGCCAGATGAACTTCCCGGTGTGGTCGAGCAGGAAGTGGCCGTATTCCAGGTGCTCGCCGTGCAGGTAGTCGCGGTCGAGGCCGTCGGCCTCGCCTGAGATCAAAGGCATCAACGACGCGCCGTCGCAGCGCTCCGGGATCGGCAGGCCGCACGCCTCCAGCACGGTGGGCATCAGGTCGGCCAGCCCGACCGTCGTGTCGGGATAGAGGCGGCCGGTCGGCAGCGGCATCTCCTTGGGAAAGCTGAGGACGAACGGCACGCGGACGGAACCCTCGTATCCCACCGACTTCGCCCACCAGTGGTGGTCGCCGAGCATCTCGCCGTGGTCGGAGACGAAGGCGAAGATCGTGTTGCGCACCATCAGCGAGCGCCATACGTGGTAGGCCAGGCGGGTGATCTGCGCGTCAATCTGGTCGATCAGCCCGTAGTAGGCGGCGCGCGCGCGGCGCATGTCCCTGGCCTTGAGCTGGTAGACCTCGGCCTCGGGCAGCGGCCCGCGCGTGCCGGCCACGAACGGACTGGGCGCGCTGACGTAGCCGGCGGCATCCCCGATCACGGGCATCGGCAGGTCGGGATCGCCGTAGTAATGGTCGAAGAAGTGCGCGGGCGGGTCCCAGGGCGGATGCGGCTTGCTGAAGGAGACGTACAGGAAGAACGGATGGTCGCGGCCATGGGTCCGTACGTGGTCCTCCATCACCCGGATCGCCTCGGTGGCGGTCCAGGTGGTGACGTGCAGCTCCGGCGGCAGCACGCTGGCGCGCCCGTGGTAGCTGTTGTTGGTCACGCCCGCGCCGAACAGGCCGAAGTCCCCCCAACCCGCCTCGGCGAGCATGGACAGGTAGTCGTCGCGGTAGCCGGGGCTCAGGAAGCGGCCCTCCTCGTGCGTGCGCAGCAGGTCGAAGCCGTGGCGGGCGTCCTGCGGATAGACATGGCGCTTGCCGATGCCGTAGGTCCGGTAGCCGTTGCGCTGGAAGACCCGGCACAGGGTGTCCGGCTCCGGCCACGGCTCCAGGTCGTCGAACCCGGTCATGCCGTGCGTCACCGGCCACTGGCCGCTGAACAGCGTGCGCCGCGCGCCCACGCAGGACGGCAGCTCGGTGACCGCGCGCGGAAAGTAATGGCCGCTCGCGGCCATGGCGTCGATGCCCGGCGTGTGGATCACCGGATCGCCGGCGACGCCGAGCACGTCGCCGCGCCACTGGTCGGCCGAGATCAGGACCAGGTTGGGGCCTGCTGGAGGATCGCTCATCCTTCCTTCGGTTCCTCTTCCGGTTGGTCAGGCGGGTCCGTGTAGCGGCTGGCCTGCAGGCGGAACATCTCGGCGTAGCGGCCGTTCCGCTTCATCAGGCCCGCGTGATCGCCGTCCTCGACGATCTCCCCTTCATGGAGCACGAGAATACGGTCGGCGCTGCGCACTGTCGAGAAACGGTGCGAGATGATGATCGTCGTGCGGCCGCGGCTCTCCGCCAGGATCTGTTCGAACAGCTCATGCTCGGCGCGCGCGTCGAGCGCGGCGGTCGGCTCGTCCAGAATCAGCACCGCCCCGTCGCGAAAGAAGGCGCGCGCCAACGCGAGCTTCTGCCACTGCCCGCCCGACAGGTCCGTGCCTTCGCCCAACGTGCGGCCCAGCATGGTGGCGAGCCCGCTGGGCAACCGCTCGACCATCTCCTGCGCCGCCGCGCTACGGACGGCTTCCATGATCGCGTCGGTGTCGTCCAGCCGCTCGATGTCGCCGAAGCCGACGTTCTCGCGGGCGGTGAGATGGAACTCGACGTGATCCTGGAACGCCACCCCGAAGAGCTTCCGTAACCCGGCGATGTCGTAGTCACGATAATCGACGCCGTCGAGCTCGATGCTGCCGGCGGTCGGGTCATAGAGACGCGTGAGCAGCTTGACCAGGGTGGTCTTGCCGGCCCCGTTCTCGCCCACGATCGCTACCCTCTCGCCGGCACGCAGGCCAATGTTGAGGTTCCGCAGGACGGGGCGTTCGGTGCCGGGATACTCGAAGGACACGCCGGCCAGATCGATCCCACGGGTCACGCTGGCCGGCGCCACCACCTGCCGCCGGACCGGCCGCAGCGAGCCGGCGTAGTCGCCGGGGTCCAGGTCGATGAAATCGAAATAGCTCTGCGCGTGCAGGCGGCTCTCGACCAGCATGCCCGCACCTCGGGCGGCATCCTGGAGTTGAGCCCGCGCCTTGTCGGCGGAATTGAACACCAGCACCAGCGTGCCGAGCGCCAGCGCGCCGCTGACCGCATCGACGGCGGCCCAGATCCAGATCGCCACCGTACCCGCCACCGACAGCAGTCCCAAAAGGCCCAGGCCGCACACCTCGACACCCAGGATGCGCCGCTCCTGCCGATACAGGTCGACGCGGGCCCGGCGGTAACGCTCGAGCAGCGAAGCCCCCAATCCGAACAGGCGGATCTCCTTCGCCGGCACTCGTCCCACGAGCAGCGACGCGAGGTAATGGCACAGCCTTTGGATCGGCGCCTGAGTGTTCCACATCACGTACAAACGACCGTTGATCCGCCCTCGGAACAGAAGCTCGGGCACCACGGTAGCGCTCAGGATGAGCACGGCCCACGGCGTGAACGTGGCCAACAACCCCAGCACCGAAACCAGCGTGATCCATGAACGCAGCGAATACAGCAAAGCGACCGGCATCGCGCCGGCGTGCTGGTGGTCCCGATGGGCTATCTCCAGTTTGTTGTAGAAACGCTGATCGTCGAACAACGCCAGGTCCAGCGATGCCGCCTTGCGCAGAAGCTGGCCCTGCACATGATTCCCCAGCTTGACGTAGAACGCGCGGCTGCATGACTCGCTGACTGGTGCCAACATGCCGCCCAACAGCCACAGGACCGCCATGCCGGCCAGCGGCAACGCGAGCACCCGCAAGGCCTCACCGGCCGACGCGGAGCCGGCCACGCCGGAAACGAGATCGATGGTCGCGGCCAACAACAGGATCTGCAATGGCACGACCACCGCCCCGACCACTGACGACAGCGTGCTGGCCAGGAACAGCCCCTTGCCCGCCCGCCAGCACAATACAATCCCACGCGCGACGAAGCGCGCGAATGTCACCACCTTCATCGTTCCCTCCGCAGCCTCCCGCAGGCACAAGTTACATCGCCTGCGCGAGCCGGACGAACGGCCTCCTGCGCGTCCGCTGCCTTATACGCCCATCAATTCAGCAGTGGCTGCAGCACCTATTGACAGGACCTTGAAGCCGGTGCACAAGCTCGATCGAGGAGAATCAAAAAATCAATGACCGCCGCATACCGTTGGAATTGTGTGAGCACGGAGGTGACATGGTCGCCTCGCGACGGGGCACAGCTCGTCTCCTTCCGGGAGAAGCTCTTTCTCCTGGGTGGCTGGAACCAGTACGCGGGCGAGAGGCCCGATCTCGCCGGCGTTGGCGCCGGCTCTTTCGAGTCGGAGGTCTGCTCGGAGGTGTGGTGCTCGGAGGACGATGGTCGCAGTTGGTCCCTGGCGGCCACCGCGCCATGGAGCGGCCGGCACATGCACGGGGCCGTCGTGCACGATGATCACATCTGGATTGTCGGGGCCGAGAGCGGGACCCCCGACGACGTGTGGAAATCGAAAGATGGCGCGAATTGGGAACTCGTCCCGTCAACCGTACCCTGGCAGGAGCGCGGCAACCAGATGGTCACTGTCTTCGACGGCTCGATCTGGGTCATGGGTGGCCAGGCCAGCGTCCCCGCCCAGACCAACTTCGTGGCGGACCTGAAGGCTGGGAAGCCCTTTCCGCCGGCGCCTCCACCGTTGCGCGACGTCTGGCGGACACAGGACGGTCTGAGCTGGGAGCTGGTGACCGACAGCGCGCCATGGGCCCCCAGGGGTATGATCACGGGCGCGAATGGCGGCGTGCCTGTCCTCCACGATCGAATGTGGATCCTGGGCGGGGGATACGTTGGGACGGGCGGGACCACGCTGAGTTCGCTGCGATACGACCTCGAGCAGCAGCCAAGGCTGAAGGCGCGCCTGTACCACAACGATGTGTGGTCGTCGGCAGACGGACGCGAATGGACCTGTCACCTGGCGGAGGGAGAAGGTCCCTGGCCGGCACGATCCTATCACGATGCCGCGGCGTGGGACGGTAAGCTTTGGGTGTTGGGAGGCCACCGGGGAGTGGCGGACCACCCGGATGAGGTTTGGACCGAGGGCAATCGCAATGACGTGTGGTATTCCGCGGACGGCGAACATTGGGAGGAACTGACACACACTCCCTGGAGCCGGCGCCACGCATGTGCCGTTCACGTCCACCGGGATGCTCTGTTTCTCGCAGCCGGCAGCGCGGTAACCATCTCGGCGGAGCAGATAGAGCTGAGCAAGCGCGACTTCACTCACCGCGTTGAGTGTGCGTGGTGTCCGGGGGACGTGTGGCGCCTGGATCGCACAGCCGCCTCCGGGCGGCCGTGACGGTGGCAGAGGCGGAGTGAGAAAGTTCAGGAGGACGCTGGCGCCTCCGGATGCCACGCGATCACTCCCTGGTCAAAGCGCAGGTGGTCGAACAGCGGCTTCACCGCGTCCGGCAGGGCCGCGAAGGCCGCTTCGTCGAGCGGCTTGATCTCCGCCGGACGGTAGCCGAGCCCCTCGGCACGCGTCTCGTAGTCCGCGAGTCCGGGGATCATGCTGGTGACGTCCAGCCACCACGGCACGTACTGGATGTCGAGCCAGAGGCGCCGTTCGGCGCCCGCGTTGGCGGTGGTCCGGTGCCACAGGCGGCTGTCGAACGCCAGCACGCTGCCCGCAGGGACCTCCGGGAGCATCTGCGAAGCGATCTCCGCGTCGGCGGCGTAACCGGGAGCGACGGCCGGATTGTCGTGCGTGCGGTGGCTGCCGGAGGCGATCAGGGTGGCCCCTGCGTCCGCGCGAGCATCGGTGAGCATCCACAGCGTGGTGACCGCCATGGCCAGGTCGCCGTACGGCACGGCCACCCGATGGCGGTCCTCGCCGGAGAACGGCCAGTCGGCGTGCCAGCCGCTGCCGGCGGCGCCGGGGTCGGCCGCGAAGGCGTCGGTCCTGGCGATGCGCGACTCGGGGCCGAACATGCCCTCGGCGATCGCCGTGAGCCGCTCGTCGACCAGGTAGGGGGCGAACGAACGGTCGCAGGCGATCGCGCCGCGCAGCTCGGAACGGCCGCCCAGGGTGGCGGAGACGCTGTCGCGCACCGTGGCCAGCTCGTCCCGCGGGATGACGCCGTCGATCACGCACCAGCCCTCGGTCCGCACGCGGCGGAGCGCCTCCTCGGCGCCGACGGTGTGATCCCCGTCGGAATCGCTCATGCCGCCCGGACCTTCTGGCCGATGACGATGTGGCGCAGCAGCGGCTTCACCGGGTCCGGCAGCGACTCGTACTGCTCCGGCGTGATCGGGATCACGTCGTCGGCGCGCAGCCCGCGCTCGGCCGCCCCTTCCTCGTACTGGCGCATACCGGCGGTCAGCACGTGGATGTTGTACCACCACGGCGCGTAGCGGACCGCCATCCCGACGCGCGTGCGGTCGCTGATGTTGTCGCCGTTGGTGTGCCAGATGCGGCTGTCGATCATCAGCACGTCGCCCGGATCCATGTGCGGCTGCAGCTCGGACGGAACCGGCTCGTGCTCGCCGTAGCCGTTGTCGCCCGAGGGGTTGTTCCCGAAGCGATGGCTGCCCGGGACGATCGCGGTGCCGCCGGTGGCGGCGCTGAACTCGGTCAGTGCCCAGAGGGTGGTGATGTGCATCGGCGCGTCGATCGGATACGGGTGCAGGACCTTCTGGTCCTGCCGCAGGCTGAACGGCCAGTCGCCGTGCCAGTTGGCGCGGCCGTAGCCGGGCGCGGTGACGATGCCGTGCGTCATGGAGATGCGCACCGGCGTGCCGAGCCGCGCGTGGGCCACGCCGAGCAGCCGCTCCTCGGCGACGTAGGGCGCGAACGCCTGCGTCTTGGCGATCAGCCCGCCGATGCCGATCCGCGGCTTGTCCGCGTCCCGCTCCCGCCGCGACACCTCAAGCACGGCCTCGCGCACGCCGGCTACCTCGCCCGGCGGGATTACCGAATCCAGGACGCACCACCCCTCGACGGAGACCCGCCTGATCGCCTCGTCAACGCTCACTCGCGCCATGTTCTCCCCTCGCCTGTTTCGCCCGTGCCGGGCAACCGCGCGCACGGTAGCACGGCCGGCGAGCCCTCCGGCAGCGGTGCGGGCTGGCGGAACCGGAAGCTCTCGCGGCCGCGGAACCATTCGCCCGTGGCCATCGCCGCCGCGCCATCTTTTTTTCGGCGGTTGAGACATTCGTACAACAATCCGGCGCCACCCTTGTCGTAACGAGGCACAGCGTCCTCGAACTACACGGGGGAACCCCAGGAGGAGAACATGATGTTTCTCACGAACAGGAAGCTGCTGCTGACGGCAGCATTGGGCGCCTGCATGGCGCTGGGAGCGGTGGTTTGGGTAGCCGCCGACAGGGGCACCGGCGAGGAGTCGGGCACCAGGCTCACCCTGACCCAGACCTACGACACGGTCCGCGGCGGGGCGCGCCTGATCCTGAGCTACGACCAGGCGGCCAAGGCGTTCATCGGCACGGTGGAGAACACCACCGACGCCACGCTGGATCGGGTTCGGGTCGAGGTACACCTCTCCAACGGCGTGGAGCTCGGCCCCACGACACCGCAGGACCTGGCGCCCGGCGAGCAGATGGCCGTGCGGCTGGATGCGGCCGGGCAGAACTTCACCGGCTGGACGCCGCACGCGGAAGTCGGTGGCGGTGAAGGCGGCGGCGAGCACGGCGTGGGCCACGAAAGCGGCGGCGAGCGCAGCGCAGAAGGCGGCGAGGAGTCCGGCGCTACCCTGGCGCTGGACCAGGTCTACGACACGGTGCGTAACGGCGCCCGCCTCATGATGGGCTACGACCAGTCCGTGAACGCGTTCTTCGGCGCGGTGCTGAACACCACCGACGCGACGCTGAGTCAGGTGCGGGTCGAGGTGCATCTGTCGAACGGCATCGAGATCGGCCCCACCAGGCCGATCGACCTGCCACCCGGTCGGATGTTCGCGGTGCAGATGGGTGCACCGGGCCAGGGGTTCACGGGTTGGACGCCGCATGCGGAAGTCGGTCCGCAGTTCTTCGGTGGTGAGGGCGGCGGCGAGCACGGCGCGGGCGGCGAACGCGGCGGTGAGCACGGTTCCGGCGGCGAACGCGGGACGGGCTGAGGCCCCGGCACAGGACGCAATCACCGTACCCGCAGCGGACGCGGCGCTCGCGAGGGCGCCGCGTCCGCTCTGCATGTGCGCCTGCCGGAGCCGGGTTAGGATGACCCGGTGACCCGGCGCAGACTGCCCATCGGGGTGCAGACGTTCCGCACGTTGCGCGAGCGGGACTGTTACTACGTGGACAAGACCGCCTACGTCGAAAGGCTGCTCAACGAGGGGACGCGCTACTTCCTGTCGCGTCCGCGTCGGTTCGGCAAGAGCCGGTGGTCCGGCTGGACTTCGCCGGCGGCCATTACGGAGAGCCCGACTCGCTGCACGCCAGCGTGTCGGCCCAGTTGGACGGCATGGAAATGGGGCGAACGGCGTGCTCCACGCATCGGCCAAGGTCGAGGGACCCGATTGAGCTCCGCTACGACGGCCGCGCGCGTGACCGTCGAGAACGGCAACTGGGGAGCGACGAGCCTCAGATCCATACACGCCGTTCTGACGTCCGCGACCGAAGTTCTCTCCGACGCATTCGGGCGAGCACCCGACGCTCCGATACGGGTGGCGCCCCGGAATCGCGACCCTCAGGTATTCAACGGTAAGCGACCGTACCAGGTCAGACTCAGCGCACGGGATCGGTACTGGAGCCAGTACGTGTACCAGTTCTCGCACGAGCTCTGCCACGTCTTGACCAACTTCGATCGTCACAAGGGGCACAGGCACCGATGGTTCGACGAGAGCCTCTGCGAGCTCGCGTCTCTGTTCGTGCTCCATCGTCTGGCCGAGCTCTGGAAAGAGAGTCCACCGGAGGCCATTCCCGACGCTGCCGGATTCGCGTTCAATCACCAGACCTACGCCGAGCGTATCTCGGCCAGCTATCCTCGTCCGAGCCGTGATGAATTTTCCGAGTGGTTTGCCGGAGTGCTCCCCAAACTCGAAGCCGACCCGTACGCACGCGAGTTGTGCGGAACGATCGCAGTCGGGCTGCGAGGTGCGTTCCAAGCCGACCCGACACTCTGGCAGGACTGCGGCCACCTGAATCACTGGGACCCGAATGCAGATCCGGCGTTCAGGGACTACCTCGACTCGTGGGGCTCATGTCTGCGCGAGCGTGACATCGAACCGCGCGCGGTCGGGCTGGTCAGGAAGCTGCTGCAGATCCGATAGCTCGACTACGAATTCTCCGCTGCGAGCCACACCGCAGGCAGGCGTCTCGGCGATGCCGCGGGACGCTCACGCGGCAGGCGCTTCGCGCACCTCGAGCGCCAGCACGCGTGCCGCGCCGCCGCTGCCGGCGATCGACAGGTGGCCGCCGTTCCGTTCGTACGGACGCCCGACCATGGCAAGGCGGTCGTCGAGAAAGCACTCGATGACCGTGCCGAGCACGAACATCTGCAGCGTAATGACCGGCAACGCGGCGTCGCCCCAGCTCCGGTGGTACGGGCCGAGCTCCAGCGAGCGGCGGCCGGCGTGGATCGTGAGCGGGACGCCGCCCCTGCCGTCGGGGCCGGCGCGCAGGCGGATGGTGAGGGTGGCGTCCTCGGCGAGCTCGACCGAGCACCGCACCAGGCAGTCCGCGGGCACCGGACAGCGATGGCCGGTTGCCGGCAGGTCGAAACCGCCTTCCGCCGACTTGTGGATGACGTCGACGAAGCACTCCACTACCTCGCGGACCGGGCGAAAGCGCAGGTGTCCGTCGTCTCCCTGGAACAACTCGCGCGGGAGGTTCATCACCGAATCGTCATGGTCCCCGGACAGCGGTCCGAAATAGATGTGGCGCCGGCCGTCGAACAGGCGCTTGCCGGCCAGCAGAAGAGTGTCGTCGAGCTGAGCCGGCACCCCGTGCGTGAACGGCCCGTCGACGTGGCGCGCGCGCCGGATGTTCTGGCCCCGCCGGGTGTAGAGCAGATGCCAGTAGTCGCCGATGCGGAACAGGTCCGGGCACTCGGGCGCTCCCGTCTCGCCCTCCAGCAACGGCGGGTCGAGGAACAGCGGCTCCGCCGGCTTCCAGGAGACCAGGTCGGTGGACACCAGCCGGCCGATGCCGGAAAAGTCCGAGCCGGCCAGTCCGGCGCACAGAAGCATCCACCACTCGCCGGACTCCTCGTCCCGGAACACGAACGGATCGCGGAAGTCGCGCGGATGGTAGATGGCGCCATCCGGGCCGAAGCAGTGATCGCGGTGCTTGTGCCACGTCGCCAGGTCGGTGCTGGTGGCGTGGCAGATGATCTCGGCGCCGTCGGGGTTCGCCGGGTTGTGGCCGGTGTAGAAGATGTGGAACACGCCGTCGTGCTCGACGACGCAGCCGGTGAACATGTCCCGTCCATCCGGGCCGTGCGGGTCGCCCGGATCCCGCTCCAGGGCGGTGGGCAGCTCGTGCCAGTGCACGAGGTCGCGGGAGACGACGTGGTCCCACGGCACCCCGCCCTCCGTGTCGCAGCGGATATAGAAGATGTGGTACTCGCCGTCGTGGAAGAACGGGATGGTGTCGCATATCCTGCCCCGCGCGGGACGGAAGTGCAGCGGCGAGCTCGGATTGGCAGCGACCGGGACGCCGGCCGGTCGGGCCGCCATCAGGCGTTTGCGCCAGCCGTGGTCACCTTGACCGGCACGCCGGCGGCCAGCGTCAGGGTCAGGCGGTCCCCGTCCACCGAGTGCTCGGGGGCCGCTCCCCGCCCCTCGCGGCTCAGGCTGTAGAGCGCGAGCTGCCGTCCGCGAAGCCCCACCGGCAGCGTCCACTCCCTGCGCCCGCCGCGCAGGCTGTAGCAGTACACACCGTCGCCGAGCGGCACGAAGCGGTCATCGCCGTCGGCGACCACCACGTCGCCCCAGGTCACGTGGAGATGGTCCGGCCCGTCGATGCACACCTCGGATTCCACGCCGCCGGCGAAGCGAATCCGCGCTCCGTCGCCCTCCTTGTCCCACGACAGCATCTCGCGCTCCAGGTAGAACAGGTTGAGCAGCGATCCCCGGTAGATCCGATCCACGATGTCGTCCCAGTTGTCCAGGAACGACAGGGTCGCCCGCGTCTGCTCGTGCAGCCATGGAAAGTACTCCAGGAACTGCTCGCTGCCGAGCGAGGAGCGGCTGACCGGACGGTACGTGATGTCCTGGTGGATGGACTTGCAGATGCCGAAGTCCATGGTCGTGGCGCCGCCGTAGTGGTCGCCGCGGCCGCCGCCCATCACCTTGCGGTGGAAAATCTGCCGCGAGAGGTCGCTCGCGTCGTGGTGCCAGAACGCGGCGTTCAGCAGCGTCGGGTCGATCGGCAGGCCGTTGTACCCCTCCCCCGACACGCTGATGCCGCGGTCGCGGAGCCACTCCACGATCGGCAACATGCCGCAGACCAGCTCCTCCGTCACGCCGATGCCGTCCGGGTCCGCGTCCGGCTCGCAGTTGGTCAGCCGGATGTTGTCCATGTGGATCGTCCGCTCCACCGGGATCACCCGCATCATCGCCTCCAGGCGGCGGAAGATCGCCCCGCTCTCCACGTCGCGGGTGTGGCTGATGCCGGCGATGACCGACTCGTCCCAGGCCTCGCCGTCCTCGTCCCACACCGTGCCGTGCGGATCGTAGCGGCGGCCCAGGAGCGCCTCGTCGTAGTCCTTGCTGGTGCGGTGGGCATCGTCGATGTTCGTGTGGTAGCTGAGCAGCCCCCCCAGCTCCTTGCACGTCTCCGCCAGCGCTCGCAACTCCTCCGGGGTGCCGATGTTGTGGTTGTACAGGTCGAGCGCCGGGTAGGCGGCTTCGGGTTGCTGGCCGTTCCAGTTGACGACGAAGGCGGCCTGCGGCAGGCCGTCGGTCACGTGATGGATCGAGCGGATGATCCGCTCGCACTCCTCGATCGTCGCGGTGACGCCCACCTCGGGATAGTGGCCGCTCATGTCGCAGAGGATCTTGTACCAGAGCGACGTGCGGTACACGGAGTCGCCGTCGGGCAGGCGGCGGTTGACCCACAGGCGGTAATCGCTGGCGTCCACCCGTCCGTCCTGGTTGAGGTCGCCCAGGAACACGATGTCCGCCTCCAGCGGAGGCACCGCACGGTCGCGCACCCGATGACGGTACTCGCCCAGGTGAATCTCGCACCGCCCCCGGGCGACCCGGTGCGCCTGCGGAAACAGCGGGTAGTTGGAGTGCAGGAACGCGCAGACCGAATCCGGCTGGTAGAGCGCGCCGTAGATCAGCGGCACGGGCTCGGACTCGTCCGGCGCGTCGCGGACGGCGCCGTCGGCGTCGCGCAGCCACATCTTGCCCATCGCCTTGTGGTCTGGCTCGGTCGTGAACATGCGGAAGAAGCGGAACGTCGGATCCTCGCAGACCAGCAGGGGGCTGTCCACCCACTCCAGGCTGGCGAGCGGCGTGCGGTCATCCTCGATGCCCTGCATGCGCAGCGAGAGCGCGGCTCCGGCAACGGTGAACGCCAGCTCGAACGCGATCCCCTGCTCCGGGACCGCGACGCGGTAGCAGCGGCCGCCGGGGATGGCGCGCGGCTCGACCCCCAGATCGCTCATGCGGTGCTCGGCGCCGTTCACGCGCAACGTCCCGTCACGGCTTCCGCCGAACGCGCGGCCGGTGGAAACGTGGCGATACCCCCGCACCAGCGGCAGGTTGGGATCCAGCTCCACCTGCAGCTCCGGACTCTCGAGGATCACCGGGGCGTCGTTCCTGTCATCCTGCATGATGTAGCGACCTCCTGCGCGGCCCCTGTGTATACGCGAACGCCGTTTCCGGCAAGCGTCACCCGACACGACGGGCTGGCGACATCGACTCCGGCGCCGTGCGCTCGTTCATGCAGGCTCAGGGGCTCGATACCGGGCAGACTCCGCAGCCGGCGCGCGAGGGCGATCTGCGGAACGCCAGCGTGATCGATGAGCTGGACGGCGCGTTGCGGCCCACCCGCTATGGGCTGATGGTGTTCGGCAGGGACCCGCAGGCGCCGGACCGGCCAGGGGTGTGGAGCAACCGGGGCGCGGTCAGCCGTCAGCGTCCCCGTCCGACTCCCCCAGACGGTGCTCCAGCTCCGCGATGCGTTCGTCAGCCGCGGCACGCTCCGCCCGTTCTCGCTCCAGCGCCGCGTCCTTCTCGGTCAACGCCGCCTCCTTCTCGGTCAACGCCGCCTCCTTCTCGGCCAACGCCGCCTCCTTCTCGGCCAACGCCGTGTCCTTCGCCGCGCTCTCCCGCTTCAGCCGCCCCCACGTCTCCGCGACCTCGTCCTCCAGCGCCATCGAGTCGGCCACCTCCACGCTCGCCGCTGCTCCCTCCAGCCGCCGCAGCACCGGCGCGTAGCGCTCCGGTATCTCCCGCTCGTTCACCTCCAGTACGCGCCGGTCGCCGGCCACCCGCAACTCCTGGTCGAACACGCTCAGCAGCCGCTCCAGGTCGGTGCGCCGCCGCGACGCCAGCAACGGCACCTGCACCACCCAGCAGTCGTGGCTCAGCGCTTCCACGAACTCTTCCCGCTCGCACAGCCGCTCGCCACTCACCCCGTCCACGTACTCCCGCGCCACCCGCAGGACCGTCGCCGCCGTGCGCGGCAGGCATTCTCCCAGGATGTAGATCGCGCGTAGCGGCCGGTGTCGCCGGCGTCCGTCCGTCCCCTCGTCGTAGTTGTCGCGGTCCGTGTAATGCCGGCCCAGGTACTCTCGGAACCGCATCACCTCGTCGGTGAAACGCGCCTTCTGCACCTCCACCAGCACCCGCAGCCGCTCCCCCGCCGCCGTGCGCACCGTCGCCGCGAAGTCCACCCGTCGCACCGTCAGCATCTCGCCCGACGGCGGGTCGCCCGGCGCCGCCGCCGGCGACGACCGCACCGCCCGCTCCTGCGGCAGCGCCTCGAGGCTCACGACTTCCTCGCCCAGCACCGCCCCCACCAGCAGCCGCGCGGCTGCCTGATCGTCCATCAGGTACTTGAAGGCAGCGTCGTACATCGGGTTGGCGATGCGCATCGTCTCAGATTAACTCTCTCGCCCGCGGACCGGCAACGATTCAATTCGGCAGCATGATTGACGGACCTCGGTTGACCCCGCCCGCCGGGTGCTCCATCGTCCGGTCGGCGCGACCGATGGCGGCATCCATGGAGACCCGGCCCGACATCCTCCTCGCCGACTTCGAGGGCGACGACTGGGGCGGGTGGACGGCCGAGGGCACCGCCTTCGGCACCGGGCCGGCGCGCGGCGTCCTGCCCGGCCAGACGGAGGTCACCGGTTACGTCGGCGACGGTTACGCCTCCAGCTTCCACGGCGGCGACCCGGTGCTCGGCCGGCTGATCTCGCCGCCGTTCACCGTCGAGCGCCGCTATCTGAGCTTCCTGATCGGCGGTGGCCGGCACACCTACTACGGCAACAACGACCCGGGGTACGTCGCGGTCAACCTCGTCCAAGACGGGCACGTCGTGCGCACGGCGCCGCGCAGCCAGTGGGAGCCGGACGGCTCGGACCACCTGGCATGGGATTGGTTCGACCTTGCCGACCTGGAAGCCTGCCAGGTCCACGTGGAGATCGTCGATCAGCACACCGGCCCCTGGGGCCACATCATGGTCGACCAGATCGCGCAGACCGACACGCCGCCACTCCCGCTGCCGACCTTCGCGGAGCGGCGCTTCCGGGCCGAGCACCGCTTCCTGAACCTTCCCGTCGGCATGCGGTCACCCTTTCGGGAGATACAGCTCACCGGCGGGGGGCGGACGCTCGCCTCCAACACGGTGTGCCTGGCGCCCGGCGATCCCGATTTCTGGGTCCCGGTCGACCTGTCGGCCTGGCAGGGGATGGACCTCACGCTCCGCATCGAGGAGCTTGGCGACGCCGCGGCGCCGCCGGCCGCGGACCTCCTTGCGTCCGTGCGCATCGGCGACCGGATGGTCGGCTGCGACGACCTGTACCGGGAGCCGGGCCGGCCGCTGCTCCACTACTCACCGCGGCGCGGCGCGTCCTCGGACGCCAACGGCCTGGTCTGGTTCGACGGGGAGTGGCACCTGCACTACCAGCACGTGCCGTGCAACGTCACGCCCGGCAACCAGAACTGCAACTGGGGCTGGGGCCACGCAGTCAGCCGCGACCTGGTGACGTGGGAGGAGCTTCCCGACACGCTCTGGCCGGACGAGCGCGGCGTGGCCGTTTCGGGCTCGTGCGTGGTCGACCACCACAACTCGTCCGGTCTGGGCAGCCCCGGCCGCCCTCCGATGGTGATCTTCTACACGGCCTACGGCGGATCCAACCGGCTGTCGCACGGCCGGTCGGTGGACGTGTGCATCGTCTACAGCACCGACCGCGGGCGCACCTGGCGTCCCCACGACGGCAACCCGGTCATCGGCAACATCGACCGCGGCAACCGCGACGCGAAGGTGTTCTGGTACCAGCCGGGCGGGCACTGGGTCATGGTGCTGTACATCCACAACGACGTGCACTTCATCCTGACCTCCACCGACCTGCTGCACTGGCAGTTCCAGAGCCAGGTGCCCGGCATGCACGAGTGCCCGGAGCTCTTCGAGCTGCCCGTTCAGGACGAGCCGGGAACGAGCAGGTGGGTGTTCTTCGGCGCGAGTTGCGACTACTACCTGGGCGCCTTCGACGGCACGCGCTTCGTTCCGGAGACGGACATCATCCGCTTCAAGTACACCGACGGCAGCCTGTACGCGTCACAGACCTTCAACAACGCGCCGGACGGCCGCCGCATCCTGGTGGCCAAGGGCCAGGTGAGCGGTCTGAACCCGATGCTGAACAGCCTGATCACGTTCCCGATCGAGTTGACCCTGCGGCGCACGGACGAGGGTCTGCGGATCCATCAGAACCCGGTGGCCGAGATCGACCGCCTGCGGACCGGCGCGGTGAGCGGAGCGGACGGGACCATCGTGAGCGACGACGAGCCGCTCTCGATCCAGCCCGCGGGCCGGCTCCTCGACATCGAGCTGGAGCTGACGCCGGCCGGCGCCGGCGCCCTCACGCTGGAGATCCTGGGGAAGGAGATCCGGCTCGACCTGCGGAGGATGGAGCTGCAGTTCCACGAGGAGCTGGAGGACAACGACGTACGGGCGCCGCTGGCCCCGGTGGACGGCCGGCTGGACCTGCGGCTGCTGGTCGACACGGTCTTCCTGGAGATCTTCAGCGCGCGCGGCCGCTACTACACGCCGGTCCGCTGCGCCCTTCCGCAGGCCGCCGGCGCCGTACGACTGC
The DNA here is from genome assembly GCA_963662775.1 of Spirochaetia bacterium. Lineage (GTDB taxonomy): Bacteria > Spirochaetota > Spirochaetia > SZUA-6 > Bin103 > CATQHW01. Next base: position 3,794,528 of record OY759747.1, on the reverse strand, counting down.
GGACCGCCGGCGGAGCCGTGCGCGTGGACCGCATGCGGGTCCACGAGATGCGGTCGATCTGGGAGGCACCCGCCGAGCCAAGCCCTCAAGCCTGATCGGCGAGCGTCACCTTGTAGGGCACGTACGGCGGCATCCAGTGGAATTCGATGCGGTCGTGCTCGATCCGGTACTTCCAGCGGGCGGGCAGCGCCTCGTCGTGCTCCTCGGGGCCGTCACGGGTCAGCATGACGATCCGCAACGGCTTGCCGTGCCATTCGGCCGGCAGGACAAAGCTCTGCCGGTCGCCGACCGGTGAATAGAGGTACAGGGAGTCTCCCAGCAGGATGCAGCGCGTGTCGTTGTCCCTGGCGATCACCATGTTGCCGCGCACGACGGTCATGGTGTGCCGGGACGTGATGTCCACGACGGTGCCGTCGTCGTACTCGAGGTGGATGTCGTCCGGCCAGGTGCCGCGGGCCACCACCATCTCGCGCTCCAGGAAGTAGAGGTAGAGCAGCGTGCCCAGATAGATCCGGTCGACGATGCCGCGCCAGTCCTCCAGGTAGCTGACCTCGAACTCGCGGCGCGTATACGAGAAATCGACATGGATGTTCGAGCCGATCCCGTAATCGCGCGCATACAGCTCGCCGAAGTGGCGGCCGGGGCCGCCGCCGACCACCTTGCGGTGCAGCATCTGCCGGCCGATGAGGCCGCAGTCGTAGTGGAACCATCCGGAGAACAGCAGCGGCCCGTCGATCGGCATGCCGTTCGTGCCTTCCGTGGTGAGCGTGATGCCCTTTTCCTTGAGCCACTCCGCCATGGGCAGCAACCCGCAGTAGAGCTCCTCCAGCTCGCCGATGCCGTCAAAGTCGCGGCCGGCCGTGTTGCAGACGCGGGTGTTGTCGACGTGCAGGGTCCTGGCCACGGGGACCTCTTGCATCATCGCTTCGATGCGCCGCCGGAAGTGCCCGAGCTCCCAGTCCAGAGTGTGCACGACGCCGCAGGGACGCCCGCCGTCGCTCGGGTCCCAGTCCATGGCCGTCATGTACGACGGGTCCCAGTCCGGGCTGTCGGGATAGGCGTCGTCGATGTTGATGTGATAGCTGACGGTGGTGTCGTAGCGGCGCTCGCACTCGTCGATGGCCCGCAGCAGACGGTGCTTGCCGCCGGCCCGCGCATTGACCTGGTCGATCGACGGGTACCGGTCGTCGTGGCCCTGGTATTGCCAGCCGGCCATGTAGATGAGCTGGGGAATGCCGTCGGCAACGTTGTGGAGGGCGCGGACGATCTCGACCATCTGCGGGAACGTGGTGAACACCTGGTCGTTCTTGACGGTCACGAAGGTCTTGTAGGAGATCGTCGAGCGGTACAGTTCGTCCGCGTCCGGCAAGGTGCGGTTGACCCAGAGCGCCCAGTCGCTCCAGTCGACGGTCCCGTCGCCGTTGTAGTCCTGCAGGAACACCACCTTCACGTCGAGCGGCAGCATCGTCCGCGAGCGCACCCGGTAGCGATAGTCGTTGAGGGAGATGGAGTAGCCATCACCGCCGTTGGCATGGCGCTCCGGCAGCAGCGGGAAGTTGCTGTGCACGAAGGCGCACAGCCGGTCGGGGTGGTAGAGGCAGCCGCGCATCACGTCGCACGCGGCATCGTCGCCGCCGACCGAGCCAAAGTGCTCGCGCCACCACTTCTTGCCGTTCTCGCTGGGCTCGGAGACAGCGATGCGGGCGTACCGGTACTCCCGGTCGGTGACCTGCAGAATCGGCGAGCCACCGAAGCCGAGCGTCTCGAGCGGACCGGAGATGCCGTCGATACGCATCCGCAGGCAGTCGGTCTCCAGGTCGAACCGGCAGTCGAACGTAGTCTCGCCGTACGTGACGTGGAACGCCGCAGACGTCGGCGTTGCCGATCGATCGAGGGTCAGGTCCCTCCACGGGACCGAGGTGCCGTTGATCGTCAGCGGCGTCGGGTCCGGGTCGCCGGGTAGCGTCTCGCCGGTGGCGAGGTGGGTGTACGACGCGACGACGGGAATCCCGTCGTGGAGTTGCACGCGCAGCGTCCCGTTCTCGATCAGCATGCGTCAGGCCTGCGCGGGCTCGGCTGTCTGTTCCGCCAGCGTCACCTTGTACGGCACGTAGGTCGCCATCCAGTGGAAGTCGATGCGGTCGTGCTTCACATGGTAGTGGGCGTCGGCCGGCAGCGCGAAGTCGTGCTCCTCGACGCCGTCCCTGGACAGCATGACGATCCGCAGCGGCTTGCCGTGCCACTCCGGCGGCAGGCCGAAGCTCTGCCGGTCGCCGACCGGTGAATAGATGTACAGGGCGTCGCCCAGCGGGACGCATCGCGTGTCGTTGTCCCTGGCGATCACCATGCCGCCGCGTTTGACGGTCATGGTGTACCGGGAGGTGATGTCCACGACGGTGCCGTCGTCGTACTCCATGTGGATGTCGTCCGGCCAGGTGCCGCGGCACACCACCATCTCCCGCTCCAGGAAGTAGAGGTAGAGCAGCGAGCCCAGGTAGATCCGGTCGACCATGCCGCGCCAGTCCTCCAGGTAGCTGACCACGACATCCCGTCGCCCATAGGCGAAGTCGACGTGGATGTTCGAGCCGATCGCGTAGTCGCGCGCGTACAGCTCGCCGAAGTGGCGGCCGGCGCCGCCGCCGATCATCTTGCCGTGCAGCATCTGCCGGCCGATCAGACGGCAGTCGTAGTGGAACCACCCGGAGAACAGCAGCGTGCCGTCGATGGGCATGCCGTTCGTCCCTTCGGTGGTGAGGCTGATGCCCTTCTCCTTCAGCCACTCCGCCATGGGGAGCAGGCCGCAGTAGAGCTCCTCCAGCTCGCCGATGCCGTCGAAGTCGCGGCCGACCGTGTTGCAGATGCGGGTGTTGTCGACGTGCAGGGTCCGGGGCACGGGCACCATCCGCATCATCTCTTCCATGCGCCGCCGGAAATGGCCGAGCTCCCAGTCCAGCGTATGCACGACGCCGCATGGTTTGCCGCTCTCGGCCGACATGTACGACGGGTCCCAGTCCGGGCTGTCGGGATAGGCGTCGTCGATGTTGATGTGATAGCTGACGGTGGTGTCGTAGTCCCGCTTGCACTCGTCGATGGCCCGCAGCAGGCGGTGCCTGCCGCCGGGCCGCGGGTTGATCCGGTCCATGGTCGGATAGTTGTCGTCGTGGCCCTGGTTCTGCCAGCCGACCAGGTAGATGAGCTGCGGGATGCCGTCGGCGACGTTGTGGATGGCGCGCACGATCTCCATCATCTGCGGGTAGGTCGTGAACACCTGGTCGTTCTTGAGGGTCAGGAAGATCTTGTAGGAGATCGTCGAGCGGTACAGCTCGTCAGCGTCCGGCAGGGTGCGGTTTACCCAGAGCGCCCAGTCGCTCCAGTCCATGATGCCGTCGCCGTTGTAGTCCTGCAGGAACACCACCTTCACGTCGAGCGGCCACATCGTCCGCGAGCGCACCCGGTAGCGGTAGTCGTTGAGGGCGACCGAGTAGCCGTCGGCTCCGTTGGCATGGCGCTCCGGCAGCAGCGGGAAGTTGCCGTGCACGAAGGCGCACAGCCGGTCGGGGTGGTAGACGCAGCCGTGCATGACGTCGCACGCGTCGCTGTCGCCGCCGACCGCGCCGAAGTGCTCCTTCCACCACTTCTTGGCGATGACGCTGTCTTCCTCGAACGAGATGCGGGCGTACCGGTACTCCGGGTCGCTCACCTGGAGCAACGGCGAGCCGCCGAAGCCGAGCGTATCGAGCGGCCCGGAGATGCCGTCGATGCGCAGCCGCAGGCAATCCGTCTCCAGGTCGAACCGGTAGTCGAAGGAGACCTCGCCATACGTGACGCGGAACGCCGCGGTCGTCGCCGTTGCCGTTCGATCGAGGGTGAGATCGCTCCACGGCACCGCGGCGCCGTCAACCGTCAGCGGCGTCGGGTTCGGGTCGCCGGGTAGCGTCTCGCCGGTGGGGAGATGGGTGTACGACGCGACCACGGGAATCCCGTCGTGGAGTTGCACGCGCAGCGTCTCGTTCTCAAGCAGCACGCGTCAGGCACCTGCCGTGCCGGAGTCGCGGGATGTTGTCCTCATCGGGGAATTGGAACACGATGGCTGCCGATGGGCAACGCGGCGGCGACGGAGCGGTTGACGGCGTACCGCCGCACCGTGGACGCCTTGCGACGCGAGGTGCGCTCCGACCCGTGGTACCCGCGCTACCACCTGGCGGCGCCATTCGGCTCCGCCGGAGACACCCACCCGATCTACGCCGGCGGCCGCTACCACCTGACCTATCAGCACAGCTACGCGCCGGACTTCCGGGCCATGAACGGCCCCTGCCAGTGGGGGCACGCGGCCAGCGCCGACCTGGTGACCTGGACGCACTACCCGCCCGCGCTCACCTCCCCCGAGCACGGGGTCGCCGCGGACCGACACCTCTGGTCCGGGAATCTGATCGCACACGAAGGCAAGGTGTACGCCTTCTACACGATCGAGAACCGCGACGTGTACCTGGCGGTCAGCGACGGGGAGGATCTGCAGGACTTTCGGGCGCATCCCGCAAACCCCGTCGCCACCCTCCCCGCCAACCACGAAGACCTGGGCATCCCGTACGACCCGGAGCGCGCAGACGAACACCTGATGGGCATGCGCGACCCGTGGGTGTGGCACGAACGCGACCGCTTCTGCATGGCCGTGGGCTCCGGCCGGCGCGAGAAGCGCGGCGGATTGGTGTTGCTGTTCGAGTCGGCAGACCTCTACGAATGGCGATACCGCGGCATCCTGTGGTCGGCCACCGACCCCGAGGGAGAGGGCATCTACTTCGAGTGTCCGTGCGTGGTGCCCCTCGACGACGGCCGGCACCTGCTCAGCAACCTCAGCCACCGCAAGTACATGGTCGGCACGATCCGGGACGGCCGGTTCGTCGAGGAGCGCCGCGGCTTCGCCGATCACGGCCACAACTTCCTGGTCTCGGTCCTGACCCGCGACGACGCGGGACGGCTGTTCATGTGGGGCTGGATCCCGGACAAGCAGCGGCGCACGAACGACCCGGATATCCGCTGGGCCGGCGTGTTCACGGTGCCGCGCGAGTTCATCCCCAACCGACAGGGCACGTTCGACGTGGTGCCCGCCCGCGAGATCGCCGCGCTCCGCCGCAACCACCGCCGGTGGGACGATCGCACGTTCTCCGTCGGCGAGGTCTGCGAGCTCGGCACCCTGGGCTCATCCGTGGAGATCGCGCTGGCCCTGGACCCGGGGTCGCCGGACGACCTGGAGTACCGCGACTTCTCCTGCGGCCTGCGCATCGCCGACGGACCGTTCGCCTGCGAGGTGACCTACTCCACCGCCGACGGACAGCTCCGCATGCTCACGCCGGAAAACGAGTACACCGCGCCGGCAGGACTGGCGGCGGGCGCGGAGGTGCGCCTGCGCGTGTTCGTGGACGCGTCGGTGCTGGAGGTCTTCGCCGGGGACGGCGTGCCGATGGCCAACCGGATCTACCCGCCGGATCCGGACCGGTTGGCGTATCATTTCTTCGTGCGCGGCGCGCCGCTCGACTCCAAGCACGTGGTGACGCTGCGGTCCCTGGACGCGTGGGATCTCGGCGGCATCGACAGCGGCGAGGATCATTTCGCCGAGCGGATCACGCCGACCACCCACTACGTGCGCAAGGGGCGTGACTGAACCGATGGCGGACACGACGGGAGTCGACCGAGTGGCGCCGGTCGCGACCGTACCGCTGATACGGCGGTTCAGGGGACAGCTCCAGTTGCAGCTCATGACCCTGCCGGGACTGCTGTTCCTCATCATCTTCGCCTATCTGCCGATGATCAGCCTGATCATCGCCTTCCAGGACTTCAAGATCCTCATGGGCTATTTTGCCAGCCCGTTCGTGGGACTGAAGCACTTCACCTGGGCGCTCGTCGATCCCGAGTTCTATCCCGCGTTCAGGAACACGGTGCTGCTCAGTCTCTACGGAATGGTGATCGGCTTCCCGGCACCCATCCTGCTGGCCCTGCTGATCAACGAGATTCCCCGCGCCGGATTCAAGCGGGTGGTGCAGACGACCAGCTACCTGCCGCACTTCATCTCCTACGTGGTCACCGCCTACCTGTTCATCCTGCTGCTCGACCGTCGCGGCATCGTCAACGACGTGCTGGTGGCCGTCGGCCTGATCGACGAACCGGTTCTGTTCTGGACGAAGGCCGAATACTGGCGGCTGATGGCGACGCTGGTGAACGTCTGGAAGGGCATGGGCTGGAGCGCCATCATCTACCTGGCAGCGATCGCCAGCATCGACGAGCAGCTCTACGAGGCGGCGATCATCGATGGCGCAGGACGGCTGCGGCGCATCTGGCGGATCACCCTGCCGAACATCACCGGCATCATCGCCGTGCTGCTGATCCTGAACATGGGAGGGCTGGTGCGCGCCGGCCTGGACACGTCGTACCTGCTCGGCAACCTTTTCACACGCGAGACCTCGTACGTGCTGGAGTACTACACCCTCGAGATGGGGCTGGAGCTCGGCCGCTATTCGTTCGCCACCGCCATCGGCTTGATGCAGTCGCTGCTGGCGCTGATCCTGGTGGTCATCACCAACTGGCTGTCGGGCCGCATCAGCGGCAGGAGCCTGTTCTGATGGCGCTCGCCCGCATGTCCCAGTCGAGGGACGATCGCGTCATCAACGTGGTCGTGATTGCGTTCGCGTTGATCGTCCTGTTTATCACCCTCTACCCTTTCTACTACGTCATCCTGCGCTCGCTCAACGAAGGGGTCGACTCGGCGAAGGGCGGACTGTTCCTGTTCCCACGCCGCCCGACGCTGACCAACTACCGTGTGGTGCTCGGCGACCCCCTCATCGGAACCGCGTTCCTGATGACCATCCTGCGCACGGCGGTGGGGACGGTGGCCGCCGTGTTCTTCACGGCCATGGTCGCCTACGGGCTCTCCAAGAAGCAGCTCGTGTTTCGCAAGACGTACTCGATGATCGGCCTGGTCACGCTCTATTTCTCGGGCGGACTGATCCCGACCTATCTCCTGTACCGTTCGCTGGGCATGCTCAACACGTTCTGGGTCTACATCATCCCCAGCCTGTTCACCTACTTTCACGCGCTCCTTTTCATGGCCTTCTTCCGGGAGCTGCCCCAGTCGCTGGAGGACTCGGCCAAGGTCGACGGCGCCGGCGACTTCCGCATCTTCGTCCGCATCGTGCTGCCGCTGTCCAGTCCGGTGCTGGCGACGATCGCCCTGTTCGTCGGGGTATTCCACTGGAACGACTGGTTCGCCTCCGCGTACTTCGTCTTCAACCAGAAGCTGTGGACGGTGCCGACGATCCTCATCAAGACCATGTCGAGCCTGGAGGCGTTCTACCGGGTGGCCGCTGCGCAGTCGCAGAGCTACGTGCCCGGCATGGAGACGATCACCTCCGAGATGCTGGTGACGATGGAATCGATGAAGTACGCCACGATCGTGGTCACCGTGTTTCCGATCACCGTCGCGTACCCATTCCTGCAGCGCTACTTCGTGAAGGGACTGCTGGTCGGCCACATCAAGGCGTAGTCCGCACACCACCGCGAGCCGCCACTCCGTGCACTGCCTCTGGTACGACGCTCCGGCGGCGCTCGACCGGCCGGTTTCCGACCGGGATCGTCCGGCGCGCGGCTGGAGCGCCGCCCTGCCGCTCGGCAACGGCCGCATGGGCGCCATGATCTACGGCGGCGTCCCGCACGATCAGGTGCTGCTCAACGAAAAGACGATCTGGGCCGGCCCGCCGGTGCCGGTCATGCAGCCGCACGCGCGGGACCACGTCGCAGAGCTCCGGCGCCTGCTGTACGCCGGCCGCCACTTCGCTGCGGAACGCTATTGTCAGCGCCATCTCCTTGCCCCGCGCATCTCTCCGCGCAGCTACCAGCCGGCCGGGTATCTGGCGATGGAGCTCGACCACGGCGAGGCAGGCGTGTGCGACTATCGCAGGCGGCTCGATCTGCGGACCGCGGTCGCCACGGTGGACTATCGGTGCGCGGGTGTCCGTCATCGCCGCGAGGCGTTCGTGTCGGCCGCGGACGACGTTGTGGTGTTGCGCCTCGAAGCCGACGAGCCGTGCGTCGGCGCCACGTTCGCGCTGCAGCGCCCGGGCGGCCAGCGCGGCGTCACCGATCGCCGGTCCGGCGCCGAGCTGGTGATGAAGTCCCGGGCCGGCCACGCCGGTGAGCACGCGGGTGTCCGGTTCGCGGTCGTCATCCGCCTGATCGTCGACGGTGAGGGTGGCCCGGTCGATACGCCTGAGTCGCTGCGGATCAGAGGCGCTCGTTCCGTGACCGTCCTGGCCGCCATCGCGACGGACTATCGGCTCGACGATCCTTCGCGCCCACTCACCGGGGATCTGATCGGCGCGTGCCGGCGGCGGCTCGACCACGCTGCCGGCCGGCCGTATGCCGAGCTGCGCGCGCGTCATGAATCGGACCACGGACGCCTGTTCGGCCGGGTGGACCTGCAGCTCGCGGTCGACGCGAACAGGCATCGTTCGATGGACGCGCGCGTGAGCGCTGCGGCAGCCGGCGTTCGCGACCCGGGGCTGCTACTGCTCTACTTTCACTACTGCCGCTACCTGTTCATCGCCGCGTCCCGCCCCGGCACGCTGCCCGCCAACCTGCAGGGGGTGTGGAACCCTTTGCTCCAGGCTCCGTGGCACTCGGACTACCACCTGAACGTCAATCTCCAGGAGGCCTACTGGCTCGCCGAGCCGCTGGCTCTGCCGGAGTGCCACGAGCCGCTGTTTCACCTCACCGAGCGCCTGCGAGCGGCCGGCGGACGGGCGGCACGGGAGCTGGGATGCCGGGGGTTTTTTGCCGGCGTCGACACCGACGCGTGGGGCTACGCGGCGGTGTACGGGGAACCGCTTTGGGGGATGTGGCTGATGGGCGCCGCCTGGTGTGCCCAGCACATGATCGACCACTACCGTTACACGCTGGACCGGGCGTTCCTGTCGGAGCGCGCCTATCCCGTGCTCAGGGAATGCTCTCTGTTCCTGCTCGACTGGCTCGCGGTGGACGCGGATGACGGCTCGCTGGTGTCCGGACCGGGCGTGTCGCCGGAGAACCAGTTCCTCGACGCGAGCGGCCGCGCCTGCAGCCTGTCGATGGGGTGCGCGTGCGACCAGGAAACCATCTGGCACACCTTCGACGGCTTCATCGAGGCCGCCGAAGCCCTGGAGATCGACGACGGTCTGCTGCACCAAGTCCGTGCGGCACGCGACCGCCTGGCGCTGCCGGCGATCGGAGGCGACGGCAGGATCCGCGAGTGGCGTCACGAACCCGCGGAGGCGGAACCCGGCCACCGCCACGTCTCCCACCTGTACGGGCTGATGCCCGGCTACCGGGTGCAGCCCGACCGCGATCCGGAGCTGGCGCGGGCGGCGCTGCGTTCCGTCGAGCACCGGCTGCGCCACGACTACGACGCGCAGGGCTGGAGCCTGGGCTGGATCGCCGCCATCCTGGCACGGCTCCGCGTGGGCGATCGCGCGCTGGAGCTGATCGAGCGGTCGTTCGCCCGCAAGCTCTATCCGAACCTGTTCGTGGACGCCCACGGCCAGGTGCAGGTCGGCGACATGATGGGCGTCGCCGCCGCGATCACGGAGATGCTGCTGCAGAGCCACGCCGGCGTCATCCACCTGCTGCCGGCGCTGCCGGCCGCGTGGGCCGACGGGTCCTTCCGCGGCTTTCGCGTACGCGGCGCCTGTGCGGTGGATGCCCGCTGGCGCGGCGGCGTGCTCACCGAAGCGGTGATTCGCGCGGACCGCGACGGCCGGTGCCGCGTTCGCTACGGCAGCACCGTGCGGGATCTGCAGACCAATGCGGGCGGGTGCTACACCCTGCGCTTCCCGGCCGACGCCGCGGCCGGGATCAATCGGTCGTCGTGACGCCGGTCGTGGTTGCGGGATCCCACTCCACCGTGCGCTCAGCCTGATACGGCGACGGCTGCCAGTCGTTGTCCTGGAAGGTCACCCGGCTGGAGAGCTCCAACCAGATGGAGCCCCGCTCGGGATTGTTCTGCGCTCGCGAGGTGGGATTGCTGAACGTGTTGCCGCGCACCGTCACGTCCCGCGCGGAGCTCACGATCATGGCCCGGCGCGGGTAGTCCACGAAGCGGTTGTTCTCGAACATGAGGTCCCTGAAGATCGGATAGGCGGTGCGATAGAGGGAACCCGAATCGCCGAGGGTGCTGGTGAGGTTCGGGGAACCGTGCTGGGCGATCGGTACTCCCGCGGGCAAGAACGCGCTGACGTACACGACGGCCTTGCCCCAGTCGTTCACGTCGCACGTGTCGAAGGTGTTGTCGCGGACGACCAGATCCTCGACCCCCATGCCTTCCGACCACATGCCGAAGCTGGCCCCGGTCTCGATCTGCACGGCGGAGCCCTGGTTCCGATAGAACCGGTTGCCTTCCACCAGGCCGTGGCACGCCTGCAGGAGAACGCCGCGCGCGCGGTTCTCGTGGAAGTGGTTGCCACGGACCAGGTAGTGGGAGCTGTCGTAGCGGCGGTTGAACAGGATGGTCTGCGGGTCCAGATCCGGCGGCAGCACGTCGGCGAAGGCCAGCTCGCACTCGTCGCCGGGGAGGTAGCAGGCGTCCGTGACCCGGCTCGCGAACCCGGCGGGTGACAGATCGGGCCCGCGGAACTCGACCGGATCACCTGCATGGAGCGGCCGCTCATCCTCCCGGACGTTGCGCGCGATCAGCGTGTGGCGCCCCACGTCGCGCACACCCATCGAGATGTTGTCGTGGATGTTCAGGCAGTCGTCGCCGTGGAAGCTGAAGTCGCAGCCCTCGATCCTGCTGAACCCGCGGCTCTGGGCCAGGTGCAGGCCGTCCGACGTGGTGGTGATGCGGCGGTCGGCTCCGGGCCGCAGGGCGATCCTGCAGCCTATTGCCTCCCAGTGGGCGGTGTCCCCGCGGACGATGAAGCCGGCGCCGGGAGCGGAATGGACGGTAATCCGCTGCAGCGACAGGTGGCGGCAGTCGGTGATCGTGAACGCCGGGGAGTCGTGCAGGTAGTGCCGGACCAGGTACACGGATCCCGGCGTGAAGAGCAGCTCCGAGACCGTGTTCAGATCGAGGTGGCAGCGCAGCACGTTGGCGCCGGCCTTGCTTACGCGGGTGAATCCGCGCCCGTGCTCCCTGCCCCCTTCGCACCCCGGCGTAAGCCGCTGCGGATCCAGCGCATTCATGGTGGCGAAGGTCATGCCGGCGTCGACGGTGTCGTGCTCGGTGAATTCCAGTTCGACCCAGTCTCGGTCCGGTCCGGTGCCGCGCACGTGCGCGACGCTGGCCAGCGGCGCCGCGCTCCAGTCCCAGTCGACCACCAGGTCACGCATGACGATGCGCCGGCAGTCGGAAACGTGGATGAAGTCCTCATCCCTGCTGAAGATCAGCTCGGCGCCGTTGCCGTCGAACGTGAAGTCTTCGAGACCGCGCAGGCAGAGGGGACGCGCCGTCGCGAAGCGGTAGACTCCCGGCGGGACGCTCAGCGTGGAGATACCCCGGTCGCGGCTGTCGTCGAGCGCCCTCTGGAAGGCGCCGTAGTTGTCGGCGGCGGCCGGATCGGCGCCGAAGTCCCGGACCGAGGCCCGCTTCGGCCGTAACGGAGCGGGGGCGGTCACGGGGATGGTCAATTCCTCTGCTCGCATTCCTGTCTCACCCTCGGGCGTTGACCGACGCCCACCCACGAAAAGAGAAGGGCACGCCGGCTGCTCGTACCGGCGTGCCCTGGCGACGCTGAAGCGTCGCTCGTCGTAACGAATGGTCACGCCCCCGGGGGGCGCGACAGCTTACATGCCGAGATTGCCGCGGTAGATGCTCGTCGCCTCGGCCTCGAACTGGGCGAGTCCCGCCTGCCCGGCCTTCTCCTGGAACTCGGCGATCAGGCTGACCGCCTCTTCCTCGCTGTCGGCGAAGACCATGCGCGCGAAGTAGTCCTCGAACAGCTTGTCCACCCGCTCGCGGATGATGCCGATGTCGCTGTCACCGCGGATCGGTACGTACAGCTCGGGGCCCGACGTGTAGTAGGGAGTCATCATCTCGACAAAGGCGATCGCCTTCTCATCCGGTCCATTCTGCCAGCGGGGTGCGCCCAGCTTGATGCCGTCCAGGGTGATGATCGGCGGCAGATGGATCCCGGCCGTGATCAGGTTGGTCCAGTCGGCATTCACCAGATCCAGGAACTCCGGGAACCAGGTCGGCAGCCCGTCCGGGAACACCGACGTGACGTAGTTGTCGGGGTTGTACGAGAAGTGGGGCCCGTTTGCCACATCACCGGTCCAGGCCTCGCCCTCGACACCGACCGCCGTGTCGACGTACCCCTCGGGGCTGGCGTAATACTGGACGAAGCGGATGGCGCGATCCGACTTGTCCGACGCGGTCGGGAACACATCGGCCATCCACGGCGTGCTCCACTTGGCGTAGGCATAGGTGTCCCATGGAGGCAGCACGTAGCGCGTGGTGCCGGTCTCACCGATCGGCATGGACTGACCGGGGGGGCAGTCATTGGTCGCCATCACGATGACGTTGCCGGCCACCCAGTTCTCATGGACCTCCGACGTCCAGATGAGCGCCTCCTCCGGGAACAGGCCCTCACGCGCCAGCTTGTTCATGAACTTGATCGCCTCCGCGAACTGCGGATGGCTGGTGTAGTACCTGATCTCCTTCGTGTCGGGGTCGGCGTAGTAATTGCCCCACGTGTGGTTGGTGCCGAAGTGGTAGGTGAACCAGTTGTGCACGGTGTTCTTGTCGCCCAGGACGGCGATCTTGTCCGGGTGGTTCGCCGCCATGGCCTTGACGGCCTCATAGAACTGGTCGGCGTTGCGGATTTCCGGCGCGCCGATCTCATCGAAGTAGTCCTGGCGCACGCCGAAGCGCGGCAGCCAGCACGGAATCGCGAACCCGACCTCGGCCGCCGCAGCCCTGTCTTTCGACCCCAGTTCGCCGCCGAAGGCCAGCCGATAGGTCTTGCCGTCGCTGTGCGCGTAGGTGCCGCCCAACACCTCGGGGCCGATGTTCTCGTCCAGATAGGCACGGAAGCTCGGTGCATGCATGTCGATCAGCTCGTTGACGTCATGGACCAGGCCGGCGTCCATCAACTGCGGCACGCCCGGGTTGTTCCAGTCGACGACCATCAGGTCCGGCCAGTCGTTGCTGGCGATCATGAGGTTGATGCCCTCGCCCGTCGAGTCGTCCTCGGGCGGCTTGCGAACATCCAGGTTGACACCGGTCTTCTCGGTGACGAGCTCGGCTCCCCGGCCCTCCCAGGGCTGGAACCAGCCGCGGTCCGAGTAGACCGTCAGCGTCACGGGAGACGTGTCCATCTCCCATTCCTCGGCGAAGACGGGCACGGCGGCGCACACCATCACTGCCGTGATTGCGAGTACCACGGTTCTTCTCATCGCGTATCTCCTTATGCCGACAATAAATTAGAGCCTTGGCCCCTCGCCGGCAGACGCCACGTCTGGCGCGCTCACGGTAGCGCAGTTCTGCGTGCGGCCACAACCCGCCCGACGCGCTGGCGCGTAGTGGGTCACTCTGAATGTCTCTACACAGAGCTACGCTTCGACACGAACTGTCGTCGGGAGTGTGGCAGTTAGAGCGTCGTGCTCATCGTGGCTTCATCTCCGTCGCTCCATCTTCGGTGTCAGGTTCCGAGCCGAGCTGGAGCGGCGTGCCGTTGGCGTTGCTCCGAAACACTATGCTGATGCGGCCTTCAAGAGCTTCGGCATACGCGCGCAGCGTTGACAGCCTGACGTCCCGCCGCCGTTCCAGCTTGGACAGATCGGACTGTGAGACTTCCATCCTTCCGGCCAGCTCCACCTGCGTGAGGCCGTGGCTCCGGCGGAGCGCAGCCAGTCCCCCGACGACGGGTAGCGCATCGATCTCCAGCCGACTGCGGCAGCGGTCGATCCAGGCCCGCCACAGCGGCGAGGTCCCATAGGCCGGGTATGCGGCGAGCAGTCGCAGCACCCGCGCCGCGAACTGCCCTGCGGGATCACGCCTGATGGCCCGGGCGATGGGTCTCCAGTCGTCCAGGTCACCGCGTTGCAGGAGATCGACGATACGCGCCAGCGGTTGCGCTTCCGGGGGAGTGGCGTCCGGCACCTCCAGGTGTCGATGGATCACTCTTCGAGTGGGGTTCGCTCCGCTCACTCGTCTTCCTCCACCAGTCGATCGAGCACCCGCACGGCAACCCGCCGGCACACATCGACCACCGTCTGCCAGTCGTGCCAGCGCCGATCGAGGCTGCGGTAGGAGATCAGATCTACCTCACCGAGGTCGTCGGGCCGCGGCTCCGCCAACTGCCGCGCCACCTGCGTGGCGACCCGCCGCCCGTCGGGACCGAGCTGATCGGCGTAGTAGCGATCCATCGCCGCAACCACGGCCGCGGCGCCTCGATCGCCGAGCCGGTCCGCCAGCGCGGCGAAGTCGAGATAGTCGCGGGTGGCATTGCGGAGCAGACACAGCCACGCCTTGATACGCGCGATCTCGGGAAGCGTCGGGACCCGCAACGTGCGATTCCCCACGACAACCACTTCGACTTCGAGCGGGGTCCGGCGGATCAGATTGCGAACCCCTGTCTCGACCCCATCCAGCCTTCCGAGGATCAGCACGGGCCGCTGCACCCGCGCGGTCACCCAGCCGCTGGTCTCTTCCAACGCGGCGAGCACGTCGTCGAACCGCTCCCGCAAGTCCGCGACGACATGGTCGTCGTCGAGCGACACGCGATGCCCGGCGTGGTGGGCAGCAGCGGTACCGCCAACGAGCACGGCATCCGGCACCAGCTCCTGGAGCCGTGCCGCAGCGGCGAACACCGCAGTCATTTCCGTGGATCTCATCGAATAGTGATTATCATCACTATCGAGGGAGCGGGCAACACAACCCGTTGCCCACGCCGAGACCCGAGAGTGGACTCCGGACATGCGGGCGGTCGACGGTCGCCTGCGCCGAGCCGACGGACGCCTGGTCCAGATTGACCAGCGTCAGCCGGCGCTCGGTGACGGTTCGCGGAGTGGAGACGCAGTACCAAATATGGTACATTCCCGCAATGGAGCTACACGGCAAGGTTATAGTGGCTCGGTTCTATCGGTCACCCGGTGGTCGAGAGCCGGTTCGCGAGTGGCTCCGGGACCAGTCCTTGGAGGATAGAAGGCGTATAGGCGGGGATCTGAGAAAGTCGAGTTCGGTTGGCCGTGCGGTGCTCCGTTGTGCCGCTCGCTGTCCGCATATCCGGGTCTCTACAAAGTGCGCAGCCGTCTTGAGAGCCGGCGAAGCGCCCCAGTGTTCTTCACCGTCTCGGACCAGAATATGGTGCTGTTGCACGGCTTCATAAAGAAGAGCCAAGCGACACCACTGAAGGAATTGAAACTCGCCGAGCGTCGGATGAAGGAGTACAAGCGACATGCCTGACAGCAACGCGCACCTGGGATCGACACTCGAAAGCTTGCTGAGACAAGACGGCATCTATGAAGAGGTCAAGAACGACGCGGTCAAGTCGGTCCTCGCCTACAAGCTGGAGCAAGCGATGAAGGAACGGAACCTTTCCAAGGCGCGCATGGCCGAACGCATGGAAACCAGCCGCTCGCAGCTCGACCGACTGCTCGATCCGGAGAACGACGGAGTTACCCTGCATACGCTCAAGCGCGCGGCGGCTGCCGTGGGGATGCGTCTGGAACTCGAACTCCGCTGATACGCGCCCGCAGAGCGACGACGTTGCTGGCCGCTTCCCGCGCCTTCGACCGGGCCGAGGTTGACACCGCGACACCCGACCGACGGCCTGGAAGCCGCGGGAGACACGTTTGGGAGGCTACTCGGCGCGGTCCCAGGGAAACGTGAAGGTGGGCTGTTCCGAGTAGCGGGCCTGCTCGAAGACGATCCGTTCGCCGCAACCGGGCTCCAGGCGCACGCGCACGTAGGGGCGGTCGACGGTCGCCCGAGCCGGGCCGGCGGCCGCCTGGCCGAAGCGGTGCTCGCCATAGGCGCCGGCCTGCACGACCAGGGTGCGCGCCTCCGCCTGATCCAGATTGACCAGCGTCACCGCCACCTCGGTGTCCGACATCGAGTCCACCAGCGCCGAGACGTTCGGCGGGATGCCCGCCCGCCGGCGCTCGGGATCGAAGTAGCGCAGCCGGCTGTAGACCGGGAACCCGAAGTGCGAGGTCTCGATGCCGCCCAGCATCTGCTGCGTCAGCGCGGTGACAACCGCCGGATTGGCGCCCATCGGATCGTCGGACATGCGCGCGTCCGGCGAGCTGGTGTCCCGGTGCATGCGCTCGACGCGCGTCCGCAGCTCCGAGAACTCCCGCTGCAGCGACTCCACCGGGAAGCCGGGGTTGTCCCCGCCCAGGTAGCGCACCCAGTCGTCGCCGGCGATCAGCTTCTTGTCGGCGTCGTTCATCGACCAGAACCAGACCGGCATCGCGCCGTTGGTGTAGGGCTCCGGGCCGTAGTTGTACCAGCCGGGCTCCCCTTCTTCTTCGCCGTAGTTCTGGGGATACATGGTCTGGCCGTCGATCACCTTGGCGTTGGCGTTGACGCCGTCGATCACGCCGCGCCACGTGTCCACGTAGCCCTGGTCGCCGGTCACCATGAGCGCATTGCCGAACCCGCGCGGCGCCCGCTCGATGAACAGGTGGCGGTGGACGCGGCCGCCTGAGCCCGGGTTGAGGTAGTCGTCGATCGAGAAGCCCCAGCCGTAGGTGCCGCCCCACCAGCGGCCGTCACAGGCGCCGCCCAGGGTGCCGTCGAGCCCGACGTTGGTGGGGATGATGCCGCCGTTGGCCTCGGTGCGCTCCTTCCAGGCGTCCACGTACTCGATGATCCAGTCCCGGTACTTCGCTTCACCCGCGATCATGTAGGCGTTGATCGCCAGGGTGGTGGTCTGCAGGTTGAGCGGATGGTCGCCGACCACTTCGTTGTACTCGGCGAAGTGGGCGAGCATCTGCTCGTAGCTGGTCTCCCGGTGGCCGGGCTTGAAGCGGCCCTCGATCTCGATCCGGTCGCCGGTCCAGTCCAGCGCCGTCGCCTTGCGCATCAGCGGGCCGCGGCTGCCGTTGAACATGCTGCGGATCACCCGGTGGCGGGGGTCGTAGTTCTTGGCGATCGGGTCCTCGTCCATGTAGAAGCCGGCGTAGCGGCGCGTCCGGCTGTGGAACGTGTGGTCGTACGGGGTGCAGAGGCCCTGCAGATAGAAGGCGTTGAACCCCTCGCCGTTGTGACCCCAGTCGAACATGACCGGGAACTCCTTGAAATACATGCCGTCACGCGCGAACTCCACCTCGACCGTCTTGGCCTCCGTGTACTGCCGCAGGTGGCCCTCCCAGGCGTTGAGGTAGCGGTCCAGCACGGACCGGTCGGCGCCGAGCGCGTACAGCAGCGTCCAGCTCGTGAAGTTCTCGGCGGCGTCGTCGGCGCCGTCGTCGCCGCCCCAGCGAGGCACGCAGCGCAGGTAGCCGCGTTCGTCGAAGTACGTGGCGTGGAACGCCTCGATGGCTGACGTCTGGGCGCGCAGCAGCTCGCGCTGCATGACCGCCCACGCGGGCGGGGCCATCGGCGTGTCGATCGTCAGAAGCGAACGGGTAGCAGTCGGCATGACGCGGATGATACAGGAGATCGCGGGCGCGGGAGGAAGCGGACCGCGGGGCCCCGTGTGGTAGGCTCGCCCCCATGAGCGGCTCGCCTGCCACCACCCCAGCGACCGCGACCTCCTCCCCGGCGGAACGCGAGTGGAACCGGCACCGCCTGACCGACGCGGAGGAGGAGGCGTTCACGCGCGACGGCTTCCTGGTACTCCCGGATCGACTGCCGGAGGCGGTGACCGACGGCCTGGAGGAGGCGTTCGACGCCGTGATCGCCGCCGAGCGGGTGACGCTGGGGGCAAGCGAGCTGGACCGGCTCAACGTCTTCGACTTCCTGGGGCGTGATGACCGGTTCCTGGAGATGATCGACTGGCCGGTGACCTTCCCCAAGGTGTTCGACATCCTGGGCTGGAACATCCAGATCTATCACTCGCACATGATCGTCACCCCCGGCGCCGGCCAGGGGGCGGACCCCGGCAAGCGCGGCTGGCATCAGGACAGCGACCGGCTCAACCACGAGCTGGAAACCACGCCGCAGCCGCGGGTCTCGCTGAAGGTGGCGTTCTTCCTCACCGACTGCAGCGAGCCCGGCCGCGGCAACTTCGCCGCCGTGCCGGGCAGCCACCTGGACGAGTCGGCGATCGACCGCGATCGGCGAGACGTCGATCCGCCGGGGGCGACCGAGGTGCTGGTGCCCCGCGGCAGCATCGTGCTGTTCGACCGGCGCGTCTGGCACACCGGCAGCCCCAACCACGCCGACGTTCCGCGCAAGGCGCTGTTCTACGGCTACAGCTACCGCTGGCTGCGCCCGCGCGACGACATGACCGTCGCGCACGTCATGGAGCGCTGCGATCCGATCCGGCGGCAGTTGCTGGGCGCCAGTCCCTCGGGCGGGCACGGCTACACCTCGCCCAAGCCACAGGACGTGCCGTTGCGCGACTGGCTGGAGCAGAACCCGCGCCGATGATCCAGTTCGACCACTTCTATTCATACGAGGAGATCGGCGCCGTGGCGCGGGAGCTGGCCGACACGTACCCCGCGCTGTGCCGCGCCGGGTCGATCGGCCGCACGGCTCAGGGCCGCGACCTGCACCTGTTGACGGTCACGGAGTTCGACTCGGGCGATCCGTCCGAACGGCCGTCCTTCCTCATCCACGGCGGCATCCACGCGCACGAGCCGGCATCCACGCACGGCCCCCTGTACACGGCGCATCGCCTGCTTGCCGACCACGAGCGCGGCGGGCTGCTGTCGCGCGTGGTTCTGTACCTGGTCCCGCGACTGTGCCCGGACGCGTCGGAGTTCTGCGTGGCCACCACCGCCCGCATCCGCAGCCGCACCGATTTCCTCAACCGCGCCCCCAACACCATCTACGCCGCCGACATCGACCGCGACGGCCTGATCCTGACGATCCGCCAGGAGCACCCGGACGGCACCTGCGTGTGCGACCCGGAGGAGCCGCGGCTGCTGGTCGACCGGCGCCCCGACTCGCCCGGCCCCTGGTACCGCGTCTTCCCGGAAGGGATGATCAACGACTGGGACGGCACCGACGACATCCGCATCGGCGGCCTGCACTCCTTCTATCCCGGCGCACCGGAGCTGCACGCCGGACGGAGCTTCGACTTCAACCGCAACTGGTCGCACGACTGGCGGCACGAGGGCGAGCAGCAGGGGGCAGGCGACTACCCGTTCAGCGAGCCCGAGATGCGGTCGCTGGCCGAGTTCATCTTCAAGCAGCCGAAGCTGTGCGGGATCCTGGGCTACCACTGCGGCTCGGCATCGGTCATCCGGCCGCCCGCATGGGGCCCGCGCGCGGACCTGGACGCGGGCGACGACGCGTTGCTGGAGGAGCTGGCGCAAGAGGGCGCGGCGGCGATCGACAGCCCGGCCGTCGCCCTCAGCGACCCGACCGGCCCCGGCGGCCGCAGCGGAGGCAGGCGCGGCCACGCACTCGGATTCGCCTACGACCAGCTCGGCATCCCCGGCTTCGACGTGGAGCTGGGCACGATCGTCAACGCCGCCGGCGTGTCCGCCCACGAGTGGCACGAGCGCTCCCGCGACCGGGACGAGACCGACGCCATGTACCGCCAGCTCCTGCGCTGGTGGGACGGGGACGGACGCCGCCACCCGCTGTTCGAGCCGTGGCGGCGGTTCGATCACCCGCAGCTCGGCCCGGTCGAGCTGGGCGGCCTGCTGTTCACGGCGATCGACAATCCGCTGGTGCCGGCGCTTACGCCGATGGTGGACGGCGCCTATCGCTTCACGCGCTCGTTCGCCGAGCGGCATCCGCGGGTGGGGGCCGAGGAGGTCGAGGTCACCCCGGTGGGCGGCGACGTCTACCGCATCCGCGCCCGCATCGCCAACCGCGGGCGGCTGCCGACCAACATCACCAACCAGGGACTCGGGCTGCCGCGCCTGCAGCCGGTGCGGGCCAGCCTGATGCCGGCGGCCGGGGTGGAGTTGCTGTCGGCGCGGGGCCACCTCGACCTGGGACACCTGCGGGCGCTCACCGGCAGCCGCATCGTCGAGTGGTTCGTGCGCGCCCCCGGCGCCGAGCCGGGTGCCGAGATCGGCGTGATCCGCGTGCTGGGCGGTACCGGCGGCGATGGTCGCGTCGTGCTGAGGTGTCCGTGACGCCGGAGCGGCTGGACCGGGAACGCGACGCCAAGGCCGTCGTCCGCATGTGGCGAGAGGCCGGCTGGGTCGAGGAGGACACGCACGAGCGTGCGCTCGACGTCGGCATGCGCCGCATGGACGGCTGGGTCGCGCGTGTCGACGGCGATGCCGAGTGCTCGGTGTTCACCAGCCCGGGCTCGATGCGCTACCAGGACGCGGACCTTGACCTGTGCGGCGTGATGGCCGTGACTACCAGCCGCGTGGCGCGCAGGCAAGGGCTGGCCGGCCGGGTCACGGCGGCGGCGCTGGCGGATGCCGCCGGCAACGGCGCGGCGGTCGCCGGGTTGGGGATGTTCGAGCAGGGGTTCTACAACCGGCTCGGCTTCGGCTGCATGCCCAACAACCTCGATGTGAGGTTCGACCCGGCCAAGCTCCGCGTTCCGGTCGAGGCACGGCCTCCGCGGCGGCTCTCCGCCGATCACGCCGCGCCCATGCACGCCAACCGCTGCGCGCGGATGCGCGTGCACGGTTCGGTGGTGTTCGACGACTCGGCGGCCACGGACAAGGACGTGCGCTGGGCGAAGAACGGCTTCGGGCTCGGCTACTTCGCGGGCGACCGGCTGACCCACCACCTCTACGCGGAAGCCGAGAACGAGAACGGTCCGTACTCGATCTGGTGGATGGCGTACGAGGACGGCCACCAGTTGCTGGAGCTCCTGGCGCTGCTCGCGTCACTCTCGGACCAGGTCCACCAGGTCCGGATGCCGGAGCCCGTGCACGTGCAGTTGCAGGACCTCCTCCACTGGCCGCTGCGCGGGCTTGCGACCATGCGCAACGCCAGGCACGAGCAGCGTTTCCAGTACGTGTCGTGGCAGCAGATCCGCATCCTGAACCTGCGGCGCTGCATCGCGGCGACCCGTACCCACCAGCCGGTCCGCTTCAACCTGACGCTCACCGACCCCGTCGGGCGCTACCTGGACGGGGCGGCGCCGCGGGGCGACTGGCGGGGGATCGCCGGCGAGTACTTGGTCACCCTGGGTGAGGCATCCGAGGCCGCGGCGGGCCACCGCGCCGGCCTCCCGGAGCTGCGCGCCTCGGCGGGCGCCTTCTCACGCCTCTGGGCCGGCGTGCGGCCGGCAAGCTCGCTGGCGCTGACCGACGACCTCACCGGGCCGGCTGACCTCCTGGCCGACCTGGACCGCGCAGCGCCGCCCCAGGCGCAGTTCGACTGGATGTTCTGACGCGGTCCAGGAGCAGAATGCCGTGAGCCGCTACCTCGGCCTCGACCTGGGTTCCACCAGCATCACGGCGGCGGTGATCGACACCGCGGCTCGCGCGGTTACCGCGATCAGCTCCCGCGCCAACGACGCGGAGCTGACCTCGCCCGCCGACCGGGCTCGCGGGCGGTCCGAATGGGACTTCGAGCGCATGCTCGCACTGTCCCTGCTGTGTGCCCGGGAGGCATGCGAGGGGGCGGCCGTCGAGGCGATCGGCGTCACCGGGCAGCAGAAGGGCTGCCAGTTGCTGGCCGGAGACGAAGCCGCGATCGGCCCGTACATCGGCTGGCAGGACCGCCGCACCGCCGAGCCCGAGCCAGGTCAGGCCGGCGGCGTGACCTGGCTCGACCTGATGGCCGAGCGCGGCGGCGCCACCACCCCGGGCGGACAGCGTCCGCGCTTTGCCGATTCCGGTTGCCCCGTCGCGCATGGGTTCACCGTCCCGCTGCTGTTCTGGCTCCAGCAGGCCGGCGAGCTGCCGGCAGGTGCGCACGCGGGCACCGCACCGGAGCTCCTGGTCGCCCGGCTGACGGGGACGCGGGCGGTCACCGACCCGACCAACGCCGCCGGCTGGGGGGTGTTCGACGTGATCGGCCGGGTCTGGAACGAGGACCTGGTCCGGCGGCTCGGACTGGACCCGTCGCTGTTGCCGGAGGTGGTGCGCTCCTGCCGGCCGGGCGGGCGGCTCCGGCGGGAGATGGCAGACGCGATGGGACTGCGGCGAGCCGTGCCGGTCTCCGTCGCCTCCGGTGACATGCAGTGCTCGTATGCCGGCGCGGTCGCCGATCGCGACGCCTCCGTGGCCGTCAACGTCGGCACCGCCGGTCAGTGCAGCGTGTTCGTGGGCGACCTGGAGCCGCTGCGCACGCCCGGTCAGCCATTCGACCACGGCTGGCTGGAGCTGCGGCCCTACATCGAGCAGGGCCATCTGCTGGCCGGCCTGGGCGTGGTGGGCGGCCGCACGCTGCGAGCGCTACGCGACTTCGTCCTTACCGTCGCGGACGCGCTGGGTCAGAGCGATCGCGATCCCGAGGGCGTCTACGACGAGCTGGTTCGCTGTGCGCAAGCGGTACCGGCAGGGGCCGGGGGCGTGCTGTGGGATCCCTCGTTCACCGGCGGACGTACCGACGTGTCGGCTCGCGCCGGCATGACGGGCCTGACCCCGCAGAACTTCACCATCGGCCACGTGGCGCGCGGGTTGCTGGAGGCGATGGCGGGCGAGCTGCACGGCGGCTACGAGACGGCGCGACGGATGGGCGCCGGAACGCGCACGGTGCTGGTCGGCTCCGGGAACGGCCTGCGGCGCAACCCGGTACTGCGCGCTGCGCTGGCGGAGCGTTTCGGTATGCCGCTCACGATGGCGCCCAACGCGGAGGCTGCCGCCGTCGGCGCGGCGCTCTGCGGCGCCGTGGCCGCCGGCGAGTACCCGGACATCGCGGCAGCCTCGAGGCAGTTCCTTTCGCCCGCATAGCGGGTCAGCCGCCGGCGGCGGCCCGATCGAGGATGAACGCGCGCAGCGCCGCAGAGCGTGGCGCCAGCGGGGTAGCCTGTTTCGGTCGCGCCAGAAGCTCCTGAAGTGATGGGGGGATCGGCGGCTCGACGCCGGTGGCCCGGCGCACGGTCTCCGGGAACTTGCCGGCGTCGGCGGTGGCCAGCACCACCAGCGGCGGCCGGTCGTCGCCGGTGACCGCAGACCCGCGCAGCCGGCGGGCGGCGGTGATGCCCACGGCGGTGTGCGGGTCGACCAGGCGCCCGTCGCGCCGGTGCACGTCGCGCATGGTGGCCAGCGTGTCCGCGTCGCTGACCGCGCAGCCGCGCAGGTGGGCGCGCACGGCCGCGTGGTCGTGGTCCCAGCGCGCAAGGATGCGCTCGAAGTTGGAGGGATCGCCCACGTCCATGGCATTGGACAGGGTGGCGAAGCTCGGATGGGGCGTCAGCTCGCCGGTGTCGAGGTAGCGCGGCACCACGTCGTTGCGGTTGGTGGCCGCCAGGAAGCCGGCCACCGGCAGCCCCCACCAGGCGGCGTACACGCCGGCGGTCAGGTTGCCGAAGTTGCCGCTGGGCACGCAGAACAGGGGCCGGCCATGGGAGCGGAGGCGCACGCCGGCGAACAGGTAGTAGAACGCCTGCGGCAGCAGGCGGCCCAGGCTGATGGAGTTGGCCGGGCACAGCCGCGCCGCGGACGCCAGTTCCGGATCGGCCAGCGCCGCCTTCACCAGGCGCTGGCAGTCGTCGAAGGAGCCCGCCACCTCCAGCGCGTGCACGTTGCCGCCCAGCGCGGTGAGCTGCTGCTCCTGCAGGCGGCTGATGCGGCCCGACGGGTACAGCAGCACCACGTCGATGCCGCTGCGGCGCCAGAAGGCGCGGGCCACCGCGCCGCCGGTGTCGCCGGAGGTCGCGACCAGCACCACGACACGCTGTCCGCCGGGGCTCGCTCGGAGCCGGCGCTCCAGCAGCGTGGCCAGGAACGAGGCGCCGAAGTCCTTGAACGCGCAGGTGGGGCCGTGGAAGAGCTCCAGCAGGACGATGCCGTCATGCAGCCGGCTCAGGGCCGGGGCGAACGGAAAGGCCGCATCGACCAGACACTCCGCCGCGGCCGCCGGCCCGCTGGGCGGCCCCGCCAGTTCCTCCTCCAGCAACCGGGAAGTGGCGGCCGCCGCAACTTCCCGGAACGCGGCCCCGTCCGGCAGGGCCGCGATCTCCTGCCCCAGGTCCGGCGGCGGATCGGGCTGATAGAGCCCCCCGCCGGGCGGCAGCCCGGCCAGCAGCGACGCGCTGAACGACAGACGCACGCCGCGGTCACGGGTGGAGGAGACCTGCACCTCCGTCCTCTCCGGTCCCGGCCCGGCTCAGCGCTCCGCCAGCACGCGCGGCCCGGACGTACCGATCTCGGACACGGAGCTGACGGACTCGAGCCCGACGGCCGCGAACGCGCCCTTCATGGCCTCCCCCACGGCGGCAGCCCGCTCCGTGGTCGCCGCCAGGGCGAACACCGCGGGCCCGGACCCGGAGATGGAGCAGCCGATGGCGCCGCACGCCATGGCCGCCTGCTTGACGCGGTCGTACCCCGGGATGAGCGCCGCCCGCACCGGCTCGGCCACCACGTCGTGGAGCGAGCGGCCCATCAGAGCCAAGTCGCCGGAGTGCAGCGACGCCACCAGGGCCGCCAGATTGCCCCACTGCGCCACGGCGTGGGTGAGCGGGATCTGCGTGGGCAGCATGCGCCGCGCCGCCTCGGTGCGGATCTCGACGTCGGGACTGAGCAGGGCCACGGCCAGGCCGGCCGGCACCGGCAGGCGTACCAGGTCCGGCGGGTCGCTGCTGCGGATCAGGACGACACCCCCCAGCAGGGCGGGCGCCGCGTTGTCGGCATGGCCGGCGCCGGCCGCCGCCTGCTCCGCCGCCAGCGCGCAGGGCAGCAGATCCTCCGGTGGCACGGCATCCCCGGCCAGCCGGTTCACGGCGACCAGTGCCGCCGCGGCGCTGGCCGCCGAGCCCCCCAGCCCCGAGGCCATGGGCATGCCCTTGTGCAGCGCCAGCTCGACCCCGAACGGCTCGCCGAGCCGCTCCAGCAGGGCGCGCACGGCGATCACGGCGGTGTTGCGCCCGTCACGCGGCAGTCGGCCGCCGTCCCCGGTGACCTCCCGCAGGGTCACGCCGACGGTATCGGTCCGGCGCGCCTCCACGGTGTCGCCGGGATGCGACACGGCAAAGCCCAGCACGTCGAACCCCGACGCCACGTTCGCGACGGTGGCCGGCGCGAATGCCTGCACCATCCGTGGCTGGCCGCTCATGACCGCGGAAACGGCGGATCGCTCACCCTGCCGGCATCATACCCCGAGCCCACCGCGGCCGATGGTGGCACCGCGCCGCCCACTCCGGCACACTCCGCCATGGCGTATTTCAGAAAGCTGGTCGGCGAGCGGTGCTACCTGTCGCCCCTCGATCCGGACGACGCGGCCCGGTTCGCCGAGTGGGCCAACGATCCGGAGGTGGCGGCCGGCGTCACGCTGGCTCGCCAGGTACTGGGCGTCGAGCGCATGCGGGACAAGGTCGCCCGGCACGCCGGCCGGCAGGCGTACTTCGCCATCGTCGCGCTGGACGGCGACGAGCCGATCGGCAACTGCGGCATCGACGACATCAGCGCCGTCGACCGCACCGGCGAGCTGGTGATCATGATCGGCGACAAGCGCTTCTGGGACCGCGGCTTCGGCACCGATGCCGTGCGCCTGCTGCTGCGCTTCGGTTTCCTGACGCTCGGCCTGAACAACATCCGGCTGCGCGCGCACGCGTTCAACGAGCGGGCGATCCGCTGCTACGAGAAGTGCGGCTTCAAGCGCTGGGGCTGCTGGCCGGACTCCTGGTACCACGACGGCGAGTTGCACGATAGCGTCTTCATGTACCTGCTCCGCGCCGACTTCGCGTCCGGGTAGCGGCGTTCGCCGGTCTCCGGCACACTCCGCCATGGCGTACTTCAAGAAGCTGGTCGGCGAGCAGTGCTACCTGTCGCCGATCGACCCGGACGACGCACACACGTTCACCGAGTGGGTCAACGACGCGGAAGTGGCCGCCAGCGTGGGCCTCACGCGCCGCATCATCAACGTCACGCGGGAGCGCGACGCGCTCGCCAAGCTCGTCGGCGAGCCCCATCACTTCTCCATCGTGGCGCTGGACGGGGACCGGCTGATCGGCAACTGCGGCATGAGGGACGTCAGCGCCGTCGACCGCACCGGCGAGCTCGGCATCCTGATCGGTGACAAGCGGCTCTGGAACCGCGGCTTCGGCACCGACGCCGTGCGCCTGCTCCTGCGGTTCGCGTTCCTGACGCTCAACCTGAACAACGTCAAGCTCAACGCGCACTCGTTCAACCAGCGCGCGATCCGCTGCTACGAGAAGTGCGGCTTCAAGCGGTGCGGCTATTGGCCGGACTCCTGGTACCACGACGGCGAGCTGCACGGCACCGTCATGATGTACGTGCTGCGCGCCGACTTCGACGAGGCGTAGCAACGCCTCTCCCACGCCAGTCCCTTGCGCTTCCGGTGGAAGTGCAGTAGCTTGGCCCAACGGTTTCGACCACGGTCCCATCGCGGACCTTTTTTTGGAGGCAGTTCGTGAAGAAACGTGCATCTATAGTAGCAGTCATCGCAGCGCTTCTGGCGCTGTGTCTGACACCGCTGAGCTGGAGCTCCGCCGAGTCCGAGGCGGCAGCGGAAGAGACGGTGACGATCCATATGTTTATGGGTAATTCGGGTGTCCCGCACCCGGCCGACGTCGACCCGAGCAGCAACTGGGCGATTGACGTCGTGGAGGAGTTGGCGAACGTAGACCTCATCCTGGAGGTTCCGAATTACCAGGACTTCGCCACCAAGATCAATCTGCTGCTGGCTTCCGGCAACCTGCCCGACATCGTCCATGGCTGGCAGAAGGCCGACCTGGAGAACGCCGCCGACGCCGGCGCGTTCATCGATCACAAGCCGTATTACGACAACTCTACGATCATGCAGGAGCGCGTTTCGCAGCTTGCTTTCGACTTGGCCGCGACGCCGAACGGACTCCACTTCGCCATGCCGATGGTGATGAGCGCCCGTGAGCCCGGCTGGGGCAACCTGGTCCGCTACGACCTGCTCGAAGAGTACAACGGCGGCGAATTCCCCGGCACGATCGACGGATACCTGGACTTCCTCCGCTGGGTCAGGGACACCTACGAGGGTTCTACGCCGCTCTCCTCGCGTCTCGCCTGGGGCGGGCGGCTGTTCGCCACGGCCGACGTCTTCTTTCTCTGGTACGGCGTACCGCCCTACGGGACGCGCATCCAGGACGGCACCGTGCACCACAACTTCACGCTTCCGGCCATGAAGGAAGCCCTCAAGCTGTGGCGACAGGTGTTCGAGGAAGGCATCCTGGATCCCGAGTTCGCGACCAGCGATACGGCCGCCTGGGTCCAGAAGAGAAGTGAACGCCAGGTCTCCATGTTTTCCAACGCTACCGACCAGGTCATCCCCGGGTACGACAACATGATGAACTCCGGCCAGGTTTGGGTATACACGCCACCGCTCGACGAATACCCGGAAGCCTTGACGGATCCCAAGTACATGGCGGACCTGAGCATCAACTACGGCGTGGACATCTTCCCGATATCGAGCCATCGCACCGGCATCACCTCGGCGGCAAAGGATCCGGACCGGGCGTGGAGAGTCCTCGAAGCGTTTGCATCGGATGAGCTGTGGGAGGTGATCTCCTGGGGCCGCGAAGGCAAGGAATACACGGTAGAGGGCGGCGAACGCAAAGCCACGGACCGCCTCTACTACCGTGACCTGGACGACCCGGATGCCCACTACTGGACGTTGCACCTCGGCACCATCAGCGGCTTCTGGCCCACGCAGGTCAAGTACGCGGTCCAGGCCGAGCGGTACCCGATGGAGTGGCAGCGCGTGCACGACAGCGCGCAGTGGCTCATGGAAAAGGACCGTGAGGTCGGCCTGAACTACCTCTCCTTCGTGCCGACGGACCCGGAGGTCAGCAAGAAGTCCGGCGAAGTCAACCCCTTCATAAGTGCGGCCATCGCCAAGGCTATCTCCGGTCAGATCACCCTGGACCAGTTCGATGAAGAAGTGGCGAAGTTCCAGGATGAATTCGGCTTCATCTACGACTATCAGACTCGGTATGTGCAAGAGAACAGGGACGATCTGCGCGCCAAGAACGTCAGGATGGTCGACTGGTAGACCACAGCCGGACAGCAACGTAGCGACATAGCACCGAACCCGGGGGGCGCATGCTCAGGTATGTGCCCCCCGCTTTCACCTCAGGAGAGGCACTGAGCGAGATGGCAGACGCAGCGGCACCGGCCGCGAGCCGCCCGGCGTCGAGGCGGAAGATCACGAAACGCGCACTCTCGCTGTTCGCGCTGTTCCTTCCGGCGGCAGTGCTCCTGTTCCTTTTCAACTACCTGCCGATCTACGGCATCATCATCTCCTTCAAGGACTTCACGCCGTATCGCGGCATCCTGGGAAGCGCCTGGGCCGGGCTCGAGCACTTCCGCTTCTTCCTTTCCGATGCCCGCTTCTGGAACGTCGTCAAGAACACGATCTACATCAGCCTGCTCGACATCCTGATCGGGTTTCCCGCTCCCATCGTCTTCGCCCTGCTGGCCAACGAGATCGCCAGCAGGCCGTTCAAGCGAGTGAGCCAGACGATCTCGTACCTGCCCCACTTCGTCTCGTGGGTCGTCGTGTACGGGCTCATGTATCAGCTCCTCTCCCCCCTGCACGGCATGCTCAACAAGCTCGTCGTGCTGTTCGGCGCCGACCCCATCCACTTCATGGGGCGGGTGGATCTGTACCGGCCGATGGTCGTCACCCTGGAGATCTGGAAGAACATGGGATGGGGGGCCATCCTCTATTTCGCGGCGCTGACCACCATCGACACCGATCTGTACGAAGCCGCTTACATCGACGGAACCAGCCGACTGCGCATGGTCTTCGCCGTCACCCTGCCCGGGCTGCTGCCGGTGATCATGCTGCTGTTGATATTCCGGATCTCGCGCCTGTTTCTGGTCGAGTTCGAGAGGATCTTCGTCTTCGCCAACCCGCTGAACTATGAAGTCTCCGACGTGCTCGCCGTCTACATCTACCGCCTCGGGCTGGAGCAGGCCCAGTACAGCCTGACCGCGGCCATCGGCCTGGTGCAGTCGGTCATCGGGTTCTGTCTGCTGTTCGCCGCGCACAAGGCCGCACGCCGGCTCACCGGAGTCGGTCTATGGTAGGGATGCTGCGCTATCGATCCGTTTCCCGGCGAGTCTTCGAGGTTTGCCTCTATCTCGGGTTCATCCTGCTGGGCCTCTGCATCGTCCTGCCGTTCCTGCACGTGGCGGCGGTCTCGCTGAGCAGCAAGAGCGCCATCCTGAAGAACCAGGTGACGATCGTTCCCGTGGAGCTCTACACCAGAGCCTACGACATCATCCTGAGCAGCAGGCTCTTTCTCACCAGCCTCACCAATACCGTGCTCCTCACGGTGATCAATACTCTGATAGCGATCGTGATCGCGGTGAGCGCCGCGTACGCGCTGGCGAACAAGCACTTCATGGGCATGCGCACCGCGCTGATTTATACGCTCATCCCGCTGTATTTCTCCGGCGGCCTCATCCCGTTCTACCTGATCGTGAACTCCTATGGGCTCAACAACACCCGGCTCGCCCTCATGCTTCCGTACCTGGTGGACCCGTTTCTGATCATCGTCTTCCGCAACGCCATCGTGCGGCTGCCGCAGGAGATCATGGAGTCGGCCGAGGTGGACGGCGCTTCCGAGTTCACGATTCTTTTCCGGATCGTCTTCGCGCTCATCGTTCCGATGGTGGCCGCCTTCACCATCATCTCGGCGGTGTTCTACTGGAACATGTGGTTTCCCGTGCTCATCTTCATCCGCGACAAGTGGAAGTGGACGCTCCAATACATGCTTCGCGACATCTACACCAATCCGCTGATCGGCGGCGGTCAGCTCGATGTCGGCAATATCGTCGAGGATCTCGACAGCATCCTGCCGCAGAACCTGATCAACGCGGCGATCGTCTGCACCGTCCTGCCGGTCGTCATCATCTACCCGTTTCTCCAACGGTATTTCATTCACGGTGTGATCGTCGGCGCGGTCAAGGGTTGAGCGGCCTGAGCCAGAGCAGCCGCCAACCGTAGGGATCGAGAGCGCCCTGCAGGCGCGCCGGTGATCGCTCCAACCCATCGACGATCGCGACCGTGGCGTGATCCATGCCGAGAAGGTCCCAGTTCACGGTCAGCGCGAATGCCGTCCGCTCCCGATTCAGGTTCGACACGACGGCGAGCACGCCGTTGCCGGGATGCCGGTAGATGCTCACGTAGATGCCGGGGGAATCGGCGCGGACGTACTCGGCGTTGCGCCAATACGGAAGCCACTCGGCTCTGCCGCGGTCGAAGTCATCCATGAGCCGCCAGATGCGTGAGGCCAGATCGAGATCCTCCAGTCCGGGTCGGTTCATCGGCCTGACCGGGACGTCGTGGATCAACGTGACGGCCCATGCCTGTTCGAAGGTGAATCCCTGGCCGTAGCCGAGGAACTCGGCCGGGACCCCCCACTGGCGGCCCATGAACTCCGCGCGGAACGCGTCGAGCGGAAGCTGCGTCGCGGCGTTGTCGATGCCACGGACGTCCTGGAACTGCTCCCCGTCCCAATACGAGGTGGCGAACCCGAGCGTCGGCATGACCATGCACGTCGAGTTGTGCGCGTTGATCTGCCCTTCAGGCTTGACGGACTTTACCGCATTGTGGATGCGACGCATGGCGCTGCGCACGCCGAAGATGGGATACGACTTCGCGACCGATCCGTCGGACCGCATGCTGCCGCATCCATGCAGGGTATTGATACATCCGGCCGGGAACTCCATGCCGTCGAGGTACACGCCGTCGATACCGAATTCGTCCATGGCCCGGGCGATGGCGTCGGCGACGAAGTCCTGCCATGCGCTGTTGAGGCAGACGACCCACGCCGACTGATCGGGCTGCGGTGCCGAATGGAACAGCGGGTAGCCGTACGGCGGCATGGTGAGACAGTCGGCCCCGAAGTCACGCCACTCGGGCGCCGCGCTGGAGATCAGGAACCCATAGTACAGCAGGATCTTGAGACCCCGGTCGTGGCACGCATCGACCCACTCGCGCAGCCGCTCGCGGTCGACCGGAATCGTGTGCGCTTCGATGTCGGTCCAGAACTGGTGCAGCGCCACGGTTCTCACACCTGCCTGCACGCAGCGATCCAGAAACCGCGGCGACAGGGTCAGCGGCTCCGTGAACGCGGGCGGAGCCGGTCCGACATGGATGCACCGGTAGTCCCAGGCCCCCTGTTCGTTCGCCTTGACCGGCGTGGCCTGCAGGCCGAACGTGTATCGCAGGGGCTGGTAGCGTTCCCCGCGCTCGCCCGTGATCGCCGCGTCCCGGATCACGGCATTCTCCAACTCCGGCGCCGTATCCCACGCCAGCGGCCGCTGCGACGCCGGCGCCAACCGCATCGGCAAGGAGATCAGGTGCAGCGTGAGCACCACGCGATCCCCATCGCGGACGATCTCCGTCGCCGGCGTGCCCGGCGCGACGTGCCAGTCGCGGTCGGACTCGCTGAACCACGCCAGTCCGCGATCCTCGTCTCCCAGCCAGACGTACGGCCGAAATCCCATCTTCACCGCGGTGTCCGAGAGGGCGCCGGCGTTCCTGGCCGTGCCCCATGCCCCCGGGAAGTGATACAGGTACTCCGCGTGCTCCGCGGGGATGGGAATCTCGATCGACAGGGAGTCCAGGTCGACGACGTCGGCCGCGGAGACTTCGACGTCGAAGCGGATCATCCCGTCGAACTCGACGTGCGCCTGCACGCGCAGGTCGAGGTTCGCTGCGGTCAGACGCTGTTCGAGCACGACCTCACCGAGATCCGACGCCACCTCATCGATCGTTTCCGCGGCGAACCGCACGCTCCGGCCGTCGGCGACCGCCGCCAGTCGAACGGGCGCATGCAGGATCCTGCTGCCTGCCGCGGTCACCGATTCGATCAGAGAGCCGGGAGCGAACCGGTACGTCCTCCCCCAACAGGAAACCGCATGCGATCCGTCGGCATGTGACCCACCTTCGAGCGGCGTCCAGGCTGCGGGCACTCCGGGATCGAGCCCGGCGCGCGAGCCCCACCACGCGGGCTTGTCCGGTGGATCGGCGCTCTGAGTGAGATGCGTGATGCACTCGCGACCCCACCGATCGACGAGGACCGCCTGCAGCTCACACGTCCCGCCAGGCACCTGTCCCAGGTCGAGCACGACCGTCCGATCCGACGGCTGGTCGAAGTCGTCGATCCTGGTCCGTACGAACGATTCGCGGAGCGAACGGTGCCAGACCCAGAGCTCGACCGCCGACCCTCTCGCTATGAACGCATCTCCGACCGGAACGACCGTTACGTGCAGCTTGTCCGCGTCGAAGCGGGCATACGCACACAACGTAATCTGGCGAGGTGAAGTCCCCTTCTTCTTCATGACTTCCGTGTCAAGGGCTGACGACGTTTGGTGGTGACGCTTGGTGGGCTGCACCAGAGAAGCCACCACTCGTAGGGATCGAGGACGCCGTCCGGGCGCGCCGGAGCTCGCTCCAATGCATGGTCGATCGAGACCGTAGCGTGATCGAGGCCGAGAAGGTCCCAGTTCACGGTGAGCGCGAACGCCGTCCGCTCCCGATTCAGGTTTGAAACGACTGCCAGCACGCCGTTGTCAGGATGCCGGTAGAGGCTCACGTAGATGCCGGCGGCGTCGGCGCGGATGTACTCAGCGTTGCTCCAGTACGGCAGCCACTCGGCATCGCTGCGGCCGAAGTCGTCCATGAGCCGCCATATGCGTGAGGCCAGATCGAGCTCCTCCAGTCCGTTCCGGTTCAGCGGCCTGACCGGGACGTCATGGATCAACGTGATGGCCCATGCCTGTTCGAAGGTGAAGCCCTGGCCGTAACAGAGGAACTCGGCCGGAACGCCCCACTGACGGCCCATGAACTCCGCGCGAAACGCGTCGAGCGGGAGCTGGGTCGCCGCGTCCTCACTGCCGCGGACGTCCTGGAACTGCTCCCCGTCCCAATACGAGGTGCCGAAGCCGAGCGTGGGCATGACCATGCAGGTGGAGTTGTGCACGTTGATCTGCGCCTCGGGGTTCCGTGACGTGACCGCGTTGTGGATGCGGCGCATGGCGCTGCGGACGCCGAAGATGGGATACGACTTGGCGATCGATCCGTCGGGCCGCGCGCTGCCGCACCCATGCAGGGTGTTGCTGCACCCGGCCGGGAATTCGGTGCCGTCGAGATACACGCCGTCGATCCCGAACTCGTCCATGGTCCTGGCGATGGCGTCCGCGACGAAGTCCTGCCAGGCGCTGTTGAGGCAGACCACCCACGCCGCCTGGTCGGGCTGCGGCGGGTCACGGAACAGCGGGTAACCGTACGCGGGCGTGGTGAGACAGCCGGCCCCGAAGTCCCGCCACTCGGGCGCCGCGCTGGAGATCAGGAACCCGTAGTACAGCAGGATCTTGAGACCCCGTTCGTGGCACGCCTTGACGAGCTCGTGCAGCCGCTGGCGGTCTACCGGAATCGTATGCCCTTCGATGTCGGTCCAGAACTGATGGAGCACCACCGTTCTCACACCCGCCCGGACGCACCGATCCAGAAACCACGGCTCGAGGGCCAGGGGCTCCTTGAAGCCGATTCCCGGAGGCTCCGGTCCGATGTGAACGAACCGGTGATCCCACGCTCCCTGGTCGACCGCCTTGACCGGTGTGGCCTGCAGGCCGAACGCGTACCGCAAGGGCTGGTAGCGCTCGACGCGCTGACCGGTGATCGCCGCGTCCCTGATCACGGCGTTCTCCAATTCCGGAGCGGTGTCCCACGCCTCCGGACGCCGGGACGCCGGCGCCAACCGCATCGGCGCGGAGATCAGGTGCAGTGTGAGCACCACGCGATCCCCATCGCGAACGATCTCCGTGGCCGGCGTGCCCGGAGCTACGTGCCAGTCACGGTCGGACTCGCTGAACCAGGCCAGGCCGCGGTCGTGGTCCCCCAACCAGATGTATGGCCGGAATCCCATCCTCACCGCGGCGTCCGGAAGCGCGCCGGCGTTCCTGGCCGTACCCCATGCCCCCGGAAAGTGATACAGGTACTCCGCGTGCTCGGCGCGGACGGGAATCTCGATCGACAGGGAGTCCAGGTCGACAGCGTCGGTCGCGGCCAGTTCGACGTCGAAGCGGATCATGCCGTCGAACTCGACGTGCGCCTGCACGCACAGGTCGAGATTCGCCGCGGTCAGGCGCTGTTCGAGCACGACCTCACCGGGGGCCGCGGCCACCTGGTCGATCGTTTCCGCGGCGAAGCGCAGGTCCCGGCCGCCGGCGACCGCCGCCAGCCGCACGGGCGCATGCAGCACCCGGCTGCCTGCCGCGGTCACCGATTCGAGCAGGGAGCCGGGCGCGAAACGGTACGTCCTCCCCCAGCAGGAAACCGCACACGCTCCGTCGGCGCGCGCGTCACAGGCAAGCGGCGTCCAGGCTGCGGGGACTCCGGGATCGAGCCCGGCGCGCGAGCCCCACCAGTCGGGCTTGTCCGGTGGATCGGCGCTCTGGATGAGATGCGTGACGCACTCGCGGCCCCACCGATCGACGAGTACGGCCTGCAGTTCCGCCGTGCCGGCCGGCACCTGTTCCAGGTCGAGCACGACCGTCCGGCCCGACGGCTGGTCGAAGTCGTCGATCCTGGTCCGTACGAACTGCTGGCGCCGCGCTCGGTGCCAGACCCAGACCTCGACCGCCGACCCTCGCGCGATGAAGGCATCGCCGACCGGAACGATCGTGACGTTCATCTTGTCCCCGTCGAATCGGGCGTACGCACAGAGCGTGATCTGGCGTGGCGACGTGCTCTTCTTCTGCATGACGTCCGCAGTGTGCATCGACAGCGCCCACTTCCTCGACCACCATGACTTCGGGGGATTCCGAACCATGGCCCGCGTCAAGCTCGCCCTGATCGGCTGCGGCGGCATGTCCGCCGCTCACGTGCGGCGGTTTCACCTGCTCCGCGACCGGCTGCAGCTCGTGGCGGCCGTCGACGTCGACGAGGCAAAGGCGGGTCAGGTCAAGGAGCATCTTCCGGACGTAGTGGTCGCCACCGACCATCGCTCCGTCCTCGACCTGGTGGACGCGGTGCTCATCGTGCTGCCGCACCACCTGCACCATCCCGTCGCCAAAGAGTGCCTGGAGGCCGGCAAGCACCTCCTGCTGGAGAAGCCGATGGCGAACAGCGAAGCCGAGTGCCTGGATCTCATCGCCACCGCGGCGCGCGTCGACCGTGTCCTGATGATCGCCTATTGCATGCGCTTCCACCCGGTGATCACGGCCCTGAAGGACGAGCTCGACAAGCAGAGCTTCGGCGACGTGTTCCAGGTGAGCATCTGGACCGAGCAGATGACCCGCTATCCGCCGGGTCACTGGGGAAGCCGGGCGGCGACGCTGGGCGGGGGCCAGCTCTTCAGCCACGGATGCCACTACATCGACATCCTGCTCTGGTTCCTCGGAGAGCCGGTCAGCGGCGCCCACCTGGGCACCAACACCGGCACTCCGTGGATGGAGCGCGAGGGCACCTCCAACGTGACGATGGAGTTCGCAGGCGGCCGGCTGGGCTACCACTTCGGAACGTGGGGCGCGCGCGGCACCCGGCTGCGCTATTCCGTCCACGCGCATTGCAGCGAGGGAATGATCGAGGCCGACGTCAGCGGCCATCGCCTCCTGGCCCATGCCGGCGGGGAACGGAAGCTCCTGATGGAGAGCGACGCCGGAGCCGGCAAGCACACCGAGAACGAAATGGCCCACTTCCTCGACTGCATCGACCGCGGGCAAACGCCTCTGACCGACGGTGAGGCCAGTCTGCAAAGCCTCCGAGTAATCTGGAAGCTGTACGAAGCCGAGGAGCGCGACGTGGTCGCCGATCTGCGGGGGCTCGGACTGCCAACCCGGTAAGTCCATGCCCGGCCCGCCGCCCGCGCGGACCGGGTAGGAGGCGGGGTCACCCCCACCGTCCCCCCACACCACCGTACGTACGGTTCCGTATACGGCGGTACACGAAGCCATCAGCCAGCGGCGATGCCGTGAGAGAAGGCTCACCAGTCCATGCTCGGCGAAGTAGCGCTTCGTCAGCGCCGCGTTCATGTGCGATGCTCCAGCGTTCCACCAGGGTCCGTGTCCGTTGAGGAAGAGTGCCACAGCCGCGGACCACCGTGGCGAACCCCGAGCACCGAGTGTATCCGTATCTGCCGCGAGGTCTTGAGATCGAGCGGGCGAACCACGTGTCGTGTGCCGACATCACCTACGTCCCGGTGCAGGGCGGGTTTCCTGTACCTGGTGGCCGTCATGGACTGGGCCACGCGGCGGGTGCTGGCGTGGCGGCTGAGCAACACGATGGACACCGAGTTCCGCCTGGCGGCGTTGACCGAGGCGCTGGGCCGCTATGGGACTCCCGATCTCTTCAACACCGATCAGGGCCGCCAGTTCACCAGCATCGCGCTCGCGACAGCGTTGCAGGGCCCCGGCATCCGGTGTTCGATGGCCGGCCCCGCGGCCGGTGTCTGGACAACGCGTTCATCGAGCGGCTGTGGCGATCGCCGAAGTACGAGGCGGCGTACCTGCGCGAGCTGGCCGACGGCTTCGCGGCGCAGCGTGTGATCGACGACTGGATGGACTATTACAACGAGGTCCGCCCGCACTCGTCGCTTGCTCGCCGCACGCCGCCGAAGCATTCGGAGATATCCTGGGCCGGAACTCGAAAAGGAGGTGGCAAAGCCGACATGAACATGAGCTGGCGCGAGCGGGTTACGAAGGTATCCGGGGCCGATGTGGCGCACGCGAGGTGGAATTTTTCCACAGTTTCCACAGGCTCGTTCACCCCCTCCCCCGGACCCCAACCCCTTTTGCCGCCCCCTGTTTCTCACGAAGGAGGGGTAGGTTGACAGCCAACCGGTTACACCTTAGCCTACCCCTTGACCTGTCCAAAGGACTGGGACCACCTCAGAATGACACAAGAGCGAGCACAGGGAGGAAGGTTTGCGAGCCCGAGCGGTGGGCGCTGTCGCAGGAAGCGGTGGCGGAGCTGGAGGAGCAGCCCAACGGGTTTCAAGAACGTCCCTATGTACGGGTTGCTCATTGGGTTCAAGGACTACAAGATCCGCACGGGGATTCTCCAGAGCCCCTGGGTTGGCTTGGGGAACTTTCGGGTAATCGTACAGGATGCGTACTTCTACAAGGTCATGACCAATACGCTGCTCATCAACGCATACAACCTGCTTTTTTTTGGCTTCACCTTCATCATCTTCCTGGCGCTGATGCTGAACGAGTTGAAGGTGCGGTGGTTCAAGCGCATGGCGCCAACGGCGGTCTATCTCCCCCACTTCGTCTCTTGGGTGGTCATGGCCGGTATCTTTACCACCACCAGGAGAGCAGCATGAACTCTGGCGACTTACACCGCCTGCACGGAATGCACAATCCCATTATCACACCTTTCACCGCAAAGGGTGAAATCGACGAAGAAACGTTTCGCAAGTTGATTCGCCGCAACATCGCCAAAAAGCTCGACGGTATCTACCTGTGTGGAACCATCGGCGAAGGGCTCCTCATGTCGCCCGAGGAGAGGAAGGAAGTGTTCCGTATCGCAGCCGAAGAGTCGGACGGGAAGCAGACACTCATTGCACATGTCGGCGCAATGAGCACACGCGACGCCATCGAGATGGCGCAGGGGGCGGAAGAATGCGGCTCTCACGCCATCTCCGCGATTCCGCCGTTTTATTTCTTTTACAACTTTGAGGAGGTCAAGTCATACTACAGCGACATCATCGCTTCCGTGAATCTTCCCATGCTCGTCTACCACGCACCCGATTACGAGGGCGTACACCTGACGATCGAGCAGATGTGTGAGATTGCGGATATCCCGGGCGTCGTCGGAATCAAGAACTCCGCGCCGGACGCATACATGGCCGCACTCATACGCAAAGCGCGGCCGGACATGATCTTCCTGCACAGCTACGAGCACATTTATCTGGCCATTCTGCCGTTTCGCGTGCATGGCGTTATCGGCTCCCACCTGAATCTGATCCCGGAGATCTATCAGCGGATGCTTGCTCACTTCGAGGCGGGGCGGTTGGACGAAGCATGGAACGAGGAAACCAAGATCCTGGAAGTCCATCACACCCTCATGGGCATCGGGGAGATCCAGGCGATCAAGGCCATCCTGGGCATGATCGGTATCGATTGCGGCGTCGCGCGCAAGCCCCATCGTCAGTTGGACGGGTCGACGCTGAAGCGGCTGGAACCCATGATCGAGAAATATCAGATCAGTTGAGGAAGGACGAGTCATCGTCTTGTCAATATTGACAAGCGAGAGTGTCTTGTGTGCCAACGATGAGAGTCGCCTTGATCCAATTTGATGCGCAACCCGGAGGCTCGGCTCGGAACCTGGAGAGAATGAGCGAATGGGTGCTCGAGGCAGGCAAGCATGGCGCTCGTTGGATCATGTTTCATGAGGCAACGGTGGCCGACTACGTGCCGAAGCTGGCTGACTGCGCAGAGCACGTCCCGGACGGGCCATCGACACGGGCGATGGGCAAGCTGGCGAAGGGACAGAATTGCTTTATCAGTTTTGGGCTATCCGAACGCAGTGACGACATGTTTTTCCTGTCACAGGTATTCGTGGGGCCTTCGGGTCTGGTCCATGTCTACCGCAAGTCGTGGCTTTGGCGAGACCCGGGAGACAGGGGATTTCGTAACGAATGGGCGCGCTACGACCCGGGCGCAGGTCCGGAACACTTTCAGCTAGACGGAGTCGGGGCAACGTGTTTTATCTGTTCGGACGGCGAGGCGCCACGATGCATCGAACGGGCAAGACAACTTGAACCCGAGGTTGTGTTCTATCCGAACAATCGGGGCTCTTTGCCGCCGTTTCGGGTTCTTGGCAGGCTTGCCCAGGAGATCGGCGCACCGATGCTTGTCACGAACCGCGTTGGCGTGTCCGGCATCCGTGATTGCAAAGGCGGTT
Organism: Spirochaetia bacterium; assembly: GCA_963662775.1. Classification (GTDB taxonomy): domain Bacteria; phylum Spirochaetota; class Spirochaetia; order SZUA-6; family Bin103; genus CATQHW01. Next base: position 3,755,452 of record OY759747.1, on the reverse strand, counting down.
GCGTGATTTACTCGGCCAACGGAACCGTCCTGGCGAAATCAAATCGTGTGGGTCGGGAGGAACTGCTGATTCACGATCTCGAAGTGTAGTCGCGCGTGCTTCACATGCCGCCGCCGACGAACCCCGGCTCCGCGTTTCGGCCCGCGGGCTCGGCGCGCCGGTCACTGGCCACGGGTTAACCGGGAGATCCGAATAAGACGATGGATTACGAACTGTCTGGTATTTCACAGCCCGAGGAGGCTCCTGATGTCGGGGCGAAGATTCGCCTCGGGCCCGCGCGTGTCGTGATGGCGGCGCCGCTGGGCGACACGAGCTGGGGTTCGTTCAATTTTCCGAACATATGGCGTCTGCGCGACGGACGGCTGGTTTGTGCCGTGACGATCGGCCAGGACGAGATGTCGTCGGATGCCGACTATCACTATCTCTGGTACATCTCGGACGATGAGGGCGAGCATTGGACGCACGCCGTCGTCGACGAGAACGAAGCGGAAAGCTTTCTCCGCGAGAGGATCACCCTTTCCAATGGCCGTCAGCTTTACTACAAACCCAAAATGGTCTCTGTCGACAAGCTCGGCTGCGAGCCGGTTCCCCGCTTCCAGGGGATCGGCTGGAAGGGCATGGACGTTTACTACCGGCTGGGTGAAATGGACGCGGAGTGTCGTTCCCTCGACATGTACAGCCGTGGGCCCGGAGAGAGCACATGGCGGAAGGAGAGGGCGATGATGGACCCCGACATCATCGTTCCGGCCTACAAGGAGACGGTCCTCGAGAAGGACTCGGTCCTGGGATCGACACACTCGGCCATCGGTACGCACCTCAGACGGCTGATTCAGTACGTGGGAGACGATCGACTTCCCGCTCTGGGAGTACACAAGATCCAGGACGATCAGCCGCCGCACCTGGACCCCTTGGATCGCCCGGGGTTCAGCATCCACAACGCTTCCTGGGGCGTCTCTCCGGAGGAGCTTACGGCCTCCCGCGCCCAGAATCTGGCGATTCGCGTACAGATACCCTCGCCGCTCGGTTGTAGGCTGCACGACTACCCCTTGCTGCCGATTATGGAACTCGCCGACGGAACGCTGATGACCACGAGCTACTACTTTCCAGCTCCTGCAAGCGGTATGCGGATCATCCGGAAGAACGGCGAACTGGATTCGGGAAGCAAATCCAACCTCTTCAAGAGCGTCGATGGCGGCGCGACCTGGTCGTACCATTGCAGTGTTCCGTTCGAGAAACTCGGAGAACGCCAGGTCGTTCTGGCGCACATTACGCCGAATATGCCCCGGGGCAACTGGGCCGCGATGTTGCGCACGACGGGCGATAAGAGCACGGAGAACTCTCCGCTGATGGTGACTCGCTCCTACGACCAGGGGCAAACCTGGAGCGCGCCCGAGGCGATTCGGCCCTCCAGCGTGAATCCCGTTGGTGGGCTGCTTTCGAACGGGGTCGCCTTCAGGATGTACGGCAGGCCGGGGCAGTACATGACTTTCTGCACCGACGGTGAGGGGAAGGAATGGGGCAACGATGTCACCCTCACTCACGGCGGGTCGTGCGCGAATAGCTGCACCTACATAACGGGCGCGAATCGCCTCATGGTCGTGTACTCGGACTACGCCTATCGAGATGCGGGGGATCGGCGGAGAAAGGCCATCGTCTCCCGTCAAATCGTTGCCGAGTGATGAACGTTGACATGTAGAGCTTACCCCTTATTGATGAGATCGTAGAGCCGGATCAGGCGCCGGATGTGGGCGTCAAGGTGCGATTGGGCGACCCGGTTGAGGTGATGCCAGCTCCTGAGGGAGATGAGCGGTGGGCTCATTTCATGTTTCCGTCGATCTGGCGGCTGCCGGACGGGCGTCTGCTATGCGCCGTAACGATCGGCGGCGATCACATGCCCGCGGATATGGACTATCATTACCTCTGGTACATTTCTTGTGACGAGGGTCAGCACTGGACTCACGCGGAAATTGATTTGGCCGAAGCGAAAGCTTTGCTGCGCGAACCATTCACGCTGGCGAGCGGACGGCAGATCTACCTTGAGCCCAAGTTCGTAAGTCCTGATTTAATCGATACGAAACCGTCCCCGGTCGACTCCAGTGTCCGGGGCACATAGAGTCCCCACCTAATCGAGTGTTTCGGTCATCGAGATTCCCCAGACGTGAGGGCTGCAGCCTCGCGGCGGACACCCTTGCCTTCGACTCACCGTTCCCCCTGCCAGGCCGGTAGAGGACTTGGCATGCTCGGCGCACGCCGCACCTCCTGGCGAGAGCCCATGCCGGGCGCACCACAAGAGAGCCCCCGGCATAGTGCCGGGGGCTCATCGGGTTCCGGGAACGCTATCCCGCTACTCGTCGATCCACCACTGCTCCATGCGCAGCCAGCGGCGAATGCCCCAGGCGTTGTAGCTGATCGGATTGTTGCGAATCCGGTTGTGGATGTAGAAGAAGTTGGCGGCGCCGCCAAAGGTCAGCTCGGTGCCGTCCAGGTTGTTCAGCACCACCAGCTCCGTGGCCTGAATCGCCAGCTCCATCCGTTCCTCGGGATCGACCGACTGGGACGACGCGTCAGCCAGCCGCTTCAGCTCCAGCAACCCCTCGCGGTAGGGCTCCGGCGGCGCCACGCCAATCTGGCCCCCCGATTCGAGCCAGTCGCGCACCTCGTACTGGTAGAGCGCGTGCAGGTAGAGCGCGTCGGTGCCCCAGAACCAGTGGCCGGAGGCCGACTCGATCATCGGCAGCTCGCTGCCGAGCCACCACGGCCGCACGCCTTCGCTCCACGTCTTCTGGATGCAGAAGGTCTTGATCTTGACGTCGCGCTCCCAGTTCTCGCACTGGACGGTGGTCACCTCGGCGCGAACTCCGGAGTCGGAGAAGATGCCGATGCTCAACTCGATGCGTCCCCCATCCGCATACTGGCGGAAGCCGTCATCGCCGACCGCCAGGCCGAGATCGTCCAGGATCTGGTTCGCCCGGTCCAGGTCGTAGTTCGTCCACTGCTCCAGGTGGTCCCACATCGCCTGTACGCGCGGGTCGGCGCTCATGCCGATCGGCTTGTCGGGATCGAGCCGTGGCCGGCCCACCAGCTTTGCTTGGAAGTCGTACAGCTCCGGCGTGGTGTAGGCGCGCATGAGCTGCTCGTTGTCGATGCTGAGCTGCAGCGCCTGCAGAAAATCATTGTTCAGCAACAGCGCGGCCAGCTTGTCGTCATTGGGGTTCTGCGGGTCCTCCAGGGCGTTGGTGATCCACGCCAGCTTGCGCTTGATGAAGATCCAGTAGTTGTGGAACCCGGGCGGCCTGACCAGCCGGTAGTTGCCGTTGGCCTGCTGCTGGAACATCACGGCGTCCACCGGCGGACCCATGGCGTGCCAGTCATATTCGCCGGCGGCGAGCTGCAGCTTCTCCACCTCCTTGTCCTTGACGTAGGTCACGAGCAACTCGTCGGTGTAGGGGAGCTGCTTGCCCTCCTCGTCGACCTTCCAGTAGTAGGGGTTGCGCGCCATGACCATCAGCTCGCCTTCCTTCACCGTCTCGGGAACCCAGGGCCCGAGAGTGGGGCGCTCGGTGTTGGTGCCGGCGCGGTGCACGGTGTTGAAGTCCTGCCACGCCTCGGTCGGGTCGCCCAGCTCCTCGTTGTACTTGGGATGAAACTGTTTCAGGTAGTGGGCCGGCTCCGGATCGAGGTAGTTCCAGCCGATGTTCTTGTGGTAGTTGGCGAACGGCGCCGCGAACTTGATCACGATCGTGTAGTCGTCGACCATCGTGAACTCGGCCAGCTCCCCGCCGATGATGAAGTCGGAGGGCGCCACCGACAGCGGGGTCGCGTCCGGGTCGGGGGAATAGAGCCTGATGTCCTCCCACTTGAACATCACGTCCGCGGCGGTGAATTCCTCGCCGTCCGACCACTTCACGCCCTTCCGCAGATGGATGGTGTAGGTCGTGAGATCGTCGCTGATCTCGACGCGCTCGGCGAGGTTCGGGTAGCGGTGGGTGCCTTCGGGCACGCTGACATCGATCAGCCCCTCGTTCATGTAGCGGGTGATGCTGCCGAAGCTCGTGTACAGCGCTTCGATGTGGCGCAGCGTACCGCCGTACTTGCCGACCGCTTCGAACGCCTGCGCCACAGGGGGCAAGTCGGGTAGCCGCTCCTCGATCGGGGGAAGCTCCCCGGCGGCGACCTTGGCCGCCAGCACCGGCGACTCGCTGTAGCTCGCCATCGGGCTGTCCGGCGTGATCACCGGCACGATGTCGGCGCCTGTCGCTGTCATGGCCGTTCCACACAGGAACAGACAGGCCAGCAGTGCCAGGCCATGCGATGCGCCGAAGCGCTTTCGGTTCAGTAGGTTCATGACCGACCTCCTCGAATCAATGCTGCCAGTGCACCACTTGTGGCCTGCGCTGTCAACGTGGCGCCCTCCGGGGGCTTGCCATCGCGCGTCCATCTGGCCAGAGTGACCCGCCCCCGGAGGTGGCGGAACCATGGGAAAACTGGAGCGGGACGGGCGTGTCATCGTCGCGGAGGGGGGGAGCTGCCCCTCCATGGAGCGCCTGAGCAACGGCGACCTGCTGGTGTCGTACCGCGACGACACGCTCGAGAGGATCGGCGTGAGCGTGACGCGCTCCACCGACGGCGGCCGAACGTGGCGCAAGGAGCACACCTTTGCCTACGGCTTGTCGGCGGATGAGGCCGATGAGCGGTTCTACGGCCACCACGGCATGGCGCAGCTCGCCGACGGCACCATCCTGCTGCCGTACAACGTGTACGGGACCACCTACAGCGGCGTCTACAACCGCACCGTGTGCGTACGCAAGTCGGTGGATCAGGGGCACACCTGGTCGGAGCCCATCGTCGTGGTGCCGGGGCCGGGTCCGGCATCCGGGTGGTCTTCGGCGATCTCCTACGGCAAGATCCGCACCCTGCACGACGGGACGGTCATCCTGCCGATCATCGGCCGGCACGAAGGCGACCGTTTCGGCCGCCATGGATACCTCACCTCCCACGACGGCGGCGAGACCTGGGACGGCTACGTGACCGCGGCCTGCGACCGCTTCTCCGGCGACGAGGCCGACTTCCTGCAGCTTCCGAGCGGGCGCATCCTGTGCGTCAACCGCGATCCTTCGAACACCCACGGCCACGGGGTCGGACCGCTGTTCTGCAACTGGAGCGACGACAACGGCGCCACCTGGAGCAGCCATGAGATGGTGGGCTGGTCCGATCCCCGCTACGGCCACTCCCCGTCGCTGTTCCTTACCCGGACCGGCACCGTCATCTGCGGCTACCGGCACGTGGCCGAGATGGACCACCTGCACATCGGCAGCGTGGCGTTCTGTTACGTCAAGGAGGAGGGGCTGGACTGGAGCGGCGAGACCCACATATGGGGCGGCGCCATGTACCTTTCGTTCCTGATGCAGTTCCACGCCATGGGGCAGGGCTACCCCAGCTTCGCCTACGCCGACGACGAGCGCATCCTGGTCGTGCACCACAACCAGCCGCTGCCCGCGGTTGGCGAGCGTGACATCGAAGGCGTGTTCTACGTGGAGCAGGACGAGGAGCCCGCTTGGCGCGGCGACGTGGGCTGAGGTAGCATCCCCATCATGGCGGCCGCCGACTCCGGTAACGCGGCACGCGATGACCTGCTGATCGAAGTGCGCGACCTGCGCGTGGAGTTCCGGCTGACCGAAGGCCTGCTGCGCGCCGTGGACGGCGTCAGCTTCGAGGTGCGCAGCCACCAGACCCTGGGCGTGATGGGCGAGTCGGGATGCGGCAAGAGCGTGACCGCACGCGCCATCATGGGCATCCTGCCGATCCCGCCGGCTCACGTCACCGGCACCATCAACTACTACGAAGGGGGTCAGCCCATCGACTTGGTGAGCCTGGATCCCAAGGGCGACCGGTACCGCGACATCCGCGGCAACCGGATCAGCATGGTTTTCCAGGAACCGATGACCGCCCTCAGCCCCGTGCACGCCGTCGGCAACCAGATCGGCGAGGTGCTGCGGGTGCACCGGGAGATGACCCGTACCGAGGCGCGGGAGCAGACCATCGAGCTGCTGGACCGGGTCGGCATCAGCGACCCGCAGCGGCGCGTCAAGCAGTACCCGTTCGAGCTGAGCGGCGGCATGAACCAGCGCGCCATGATCGCCATGGCGCTGGCGTGCCGGCCGAGGCTGCTGATCGCCGACGAGCCCACCACCGGCCTGGACGTGACGATTCAGGCGCAGATCATGGACCTGATCCAGAACCTGCAGGCGGAGTTCGGCATGGCGGTGCTGTTTATCACCCATGACCTGGGGTTGATCGCGGAGATGGCCGACACCGTGCTGACCATGTACATGGGGCAGATCGTGGAGGCCGGCAGTGCCGACCAGGTCTTCTACGGCCACACCCACCCCTACACCGAGGGTCTGCTCAAGTCGATTCCCATCGTCGCTGGCGAGCATCACCGCCTGGCGCCGATCCGCGGCAGTGTCCCCAACCCCTATGCCCGGCTCTCGGGCTGCCGCTTCCGCTATCGCTGCCACCGGTACATCGGCGACATCTGCGACCAGGATCCCCCGCACTTCGGTGCCGCTCCCGGCCACCTGACCAAGTGCTGGCTCCACAAGACAGGTGAGCTGCACGAGCCCGCCGGAGCGGCCCGATGAGCCGGGACGCCGCGCCCGCCGCCGAACCGCTGCTGCGGGTGGAGGACCTGTTCAAGTACTACCCGGTGACCGCCGGCCTGCTGAAACGCAAGGTCGCCGAGGTGCGGGCCGTGGACGGCGTCAGCTTCGAGGTGGGCAAGGAGGAGACTTTCGCGCTGGCCGGTGAGAGCGGCTGTGGCAAGACCACGGTGGTGCGCAGCATCGCCCGCCTGGTGGACCCCGACGGCGGCCGGGTGCTGCTCAAGACCGATCTCCTGGAGGAGCACCGCGACGCCGACGGCTGGCTCGACTTGGCCACGCTGCCGGCCCGCGAGACCAAGCCGGTGCGCCGCGAGTTGCAGGTCGTCTTTCAGGATCCCGATTCGTCGCTGAACCCGCGCTTCACGATCAAGAACATCATCGGGGAGCCGCTCGTCGTGCACGGCCTGGGCGGGCGCCGCGAAGTAGCCGAGCGGGTGGACGAGCTCCTGGGCCTGGTCGGCCTGGACTCCAGCCACCTGAACCGCTTCCCCCACGAGCTCTCCGGCGGCCAGAAGCAGCGCGTCGGGATCGCCCGCGCGCTGGCCCTGGAACCGAAGCTGATCCTGGCCGACGAACCGGTCTCCGCCCTGGACATGTCGATTCAGGGACAGATCCTCAACCTGATCGAGGACCTGCGCGACAGGCTGGGACTGACCATGCTCTTCATCGCCCACGACCTGTCGGTGCTGTCCCACATCAGCGACCGCATGGGCGTGATGTACGTCGGCAACCTGGTCGAGGTCGGCGCCACCACCGAGCTGTTCCGCAGGCCCCGGCACCCCTACTCGGAGGCGCTGCTCACGGCCATTCCGCAGCCGGACCCCAAGCGCAAGGTGGAGCGCGTCATCCTGGAAGGCCAGGTGCCCTCACCCCTCAACAAGCCGAGCGGTTGCCCGTTCCATCCGCGCTGCCCCTACCGGCAGCAGCGCTGCGAGGCGGAGGTGCCGGAGTTGCGCCCGCTCGGCGACAGGATGGTCGCCTGTCATCTGGCCGAGGAGCTCGACCTGCGCGGCTCGCTGCAGAGCGACGTCATGGGACGGCTCGGCCTGAGCTGACCGAAGCGGGCCGGCACCGCACGGCCCGGGAAGCGTCCTACCAGCCCTTCCAGCTCCCGTCGGCGTGGCGGTATTCGCGGAACGCGGTCGGCCGGTAGGGGAGTTCGGCGATGTCGGCTTCCTTGACGGTGACCCCGAGACCGGGCTCGTCGGGAATGTTCATGTACCCGTCCTCGACCCGGAACGGATGCTCGGCGAAGCGATCGAACTGCGCGAAGAAGCTGGCCGTGGTCTCCTGAATCAGGAAGTTGGGCATCGCCGCGTCGGCGTGGATCACCGCCGCGTGACCCACCGGGCCGCAGACGTTGTGGGGCGCCATCAGCATCTGCTGCGCGTCCGCCAGCCGCGCGATTTCCAGCATGCGGTGGATGCCGAAGCACTCGGTGATGTCCGGCTGCAGGATCGCGCACGCGCGGCAATCGATCAGCTCCCGGAACTGCGCCACGGTGAACAGCTTCTCGCCGGTGGCGATCGGCACCGGGCTGCGCGCGCTTACCTCGGCCAGCGCCGCGACCGAGCCCACCTTGACCGGTTCCTCGATGAACAGCGGGCGGACCGGTGCGACCGCATGGGCGAAGGCGATGGCCAGCTCCGGCACCGGGCTGCCGTGGGTATCGAGCAGGATCTCCAGCTCCGGGCCGGCCGCCTCGCGCATCGCCTGGGCGCATGCGACCGAGTGCTCGACGGCGGCCGGATCCAGCGGCGTGGTCCGGGTCTCCAGCGGGTTGCCCTTGATCCCGGCGTAGCCCTTCTGCCGCGCGGCGACGGCGGTGGCGGCGGCTTCCTGGGGGGTGGCGAAGCTGCCCCCGTTCGAGTACACGCGGACCCGCTCGCGGCGCCGCCCGCCGAGCACGGTGCTCACCGGCACGCCCCACGCCTTTCCGGCCAGATCATACAGCGCCATGTTCACCGCCGCCGCGGCGCAGCCGTACACGGCGCCCCCCTTCCAGGGCACCCGGTCGGTGAGATCCTCGGTGAGGGCGATCACCTGCAGCGGGTCGGCGCCGAGCAGCAGCTCGCGCCACGCGTGGAGTTGTGCTTCCACCGGCTCGATCAGCCACTCCGCCGTCCCCTCGCCCCAGCCGCTCATGCCGGCATCGGTCTCCAGCTTCAGCAGCAGCCACCCCTTCTCGGTGCTGGCGATCGCCTCCCCCGTTCCCGGGTCACGGACCTCCTGACCGGTGGCGACGCTGAACTTGTACGTTCGGACCGCGGTTATCTTCATAATCCTACCCTGCCTGACGCGTACGGTAGCCGATGCGCGGCATCGCCGGCGCGCAGCCGTTCCGCGGTATGATCGCCGCCGCGAAGGCCAGGAGGTGACTCATGGGATCTGACTCGCTTACCGTCGCCGTGATCGGCTGCGGCCGACTCGGGCAGCACTACGCGGCGGTCTACGCGACCCGCCCCGACACGACGCTGGTGGCCATCGCCGAGGCCAACCCGGAGCGGCGCACGGTCGTCGGGGAGCGCTTCGGCGTGACCGCCCTGTTCACCGATGCACGCTCGCTGTTCGCCGAGGTGGTGCCGGACGTGGCGGCGCTGGTGCTGCCGGTGCGTTACATCAAGGACGCCGTGCTGGCGGCCGTCGCCGCCGGCGTACGCGGGGTCACCACCGACAAGCCGATCGCCGCCACCCTGGCCGACGCCGACGCCATGGTGGAGGCCTGCCGCTCAGCCGGCGTCGTGTTCGGCGGCGGCAACCTGCAGCGCGCCCGCGCGGACGTACAGGAGGCCGCCCGCTGGCTCCACGCCGGCGAGTTCGGTCCGATCACCGGCGCGGCGGTCCACCGCTGGGGAAGCGGCGGCGAGATCTCCGGCGGCGGCTGCCAGCACATCTCCGTGCTGCGGCTGCTCACGGGCGCGGAGGTCGCCGAGGTGGTGGCGTGGGGCACGCCGGAGCACAAGCTGGCCGACGGCGAGGACGAGGAGGGACTGATCATCAACGGGCGCTTCACGATGAGCAACGGCCTGGCGGTGCCGGTATTCGGCGCGGAGACGCCGCAGAAAGGGGTGGACGTGTGGACCGAACGGGCGCTGATCCGCTGGGATTGGGAGGCCACCACGGTCCATGCCGGCCGCGACGCGGCCGGCCGACGCCTGCCCCTGGACCGGCCCTTCACGCCGGTCGCCTTTCCGCAGTTCGGCTACCTCGGCACCTCCATCGGCTCCTTCCTGGACGCGGTCCGTACCGGCAGCGAGCTGTGGATCTCCGGACACGACCTGCGCCAAGCCCTGGAGGTGGCGGTCGCCGCCAAGCGCTCCGCCGCATGCGGCTCCGTACCGGTCGCGCTGCCGCTGGCCGATCGCACCCTGACCCTGCGCCCGCGCCCCTACCGGTGGCTCGGCGGCGACGTGACAGGACGCGAGCAGAGCGCCGCGGAAGCCGCCGCCCCGTGGGCCGGCTACGACTGATCGGCCGCGCGCGATCAGTTGCTGCTGAAGGGGTCGGCGGCGTCGCGCAGGCCGTCCCCGACGAAGTTGAACGCCAGGATCGCCGCCACCACGAACAGCGCCGGGATCAGGTACCACACGTTGTTGACCAGGTTGTTGATGTTCTGTGCCTCCTCCAGCATGACTCCCCAGCTCGTCATGGGTGAGCGGATGCCCAGACCCAGGAAGCTCAGGCTGGTCTCGGCGAGGATCATGCCGGGGATGGCCAGGGTGAGGTTCACCAGCAGGTAGCTGGAGATGTTCGGGACCAGGTGCAGCGCCATGATGCGCCCGGTGCCGGCGCCGATGTTGCGCGCCGCCAGGATGTACTGGGTCTCGCGGTGCGAGAGGATCATGCCGCGCACCACCCGTGCCAGGCCGGTCCAGCCGATGAACGACAGAATCACGACGAGGCCGAAGTAGACCTGCAGCGGGGTCCACTCCTTGGGCAGCGCGGAGGCGAGCAGGATCCACAGCGGCAGCGAGGGCACCGACATGATGACCTCGATCACGCGCTGCACCACCAGGTCCACCGCCCCCGCGAAGTAGCCCGACAGCGCGCCGATGAGGATGCCCAGCACCAGGCTGATCATCACCCCGGCCCAGCCGATGGTCAGCGACACGCGCCCGCCGTAGAGGATGCGCGAGAGCATGTCGCGGCCCCACTTGTCGGTGCCGAACAGAAAGATGCGGCCCTCCTTGACGCCGAAGAAACGCAGGTTGCTGCGGATCGGCAGAAACCCCAGCACCGGGTAGTCGCTCGCCCCGCGCACGAACAGGTGGATCGGGAAGCGCTCGTCGGGATTGGGCGTCCAGTGGGTCTTGAAGGTCTCCATGTCCAGGGTGCGGGTGGCGCCGTAGACGAACGGATGCAGGTGGAACCGCCCGTCGAGGTCGAAGAACCGGATGCGCATGGGCGGGTGATTCTCGAAGCCCCTGGCGTTGTCGTCCAGGGTGTAGGGCGCGAAGAACTCGCACAGCATGGTGAGTGCGTACAGCACGATCAGCGTCCACAGGCCGACCATGGCCAGCCGGTTGCGCCGGTACTTGAGGCGCATGATGGAGCCGATGCTGCGACCCTTGATCGGCATGTCGCCTCCGTGTCCGGCGGTCGTTCCCGCCTCGGCCGTGCTCATCACTCGTACCTGATGCGCGGGTCGACCCACGCCAGCGTCAGGTCCGCCACCAGGTTACCCACCACCAGCAGGGTGGAGAGCAGCATCACCATGGCGCCGGCCAGGAACGCGTCGTGGTGCGTCACCGCGTCGTACAGCAACGGTCCCGTGGTCGGCAGGTTGAGCACGATCGACACGATCAGCTCGCCGCCGACCACCGCCGGAAACGCAAAGCCGATGCCGGTGATGAATGGATTGAGGGCGATCCGCAGCGGGTACTTGACGACCACGATGCGCTCGCGCAGCCCCTTGGCGCGGGCCGTATCCACGTAGGGGCGGCGAAGCTGGTCCAGCAGGTTGCCGCGCAGCACGCGCATGGTGCTGGCCATCCCCGCGGTGCCGAGCACCAGCACCGGCACCCACAGGTGCGCCAGCAGGTCGAGCACCTTGCCCAGGCTCCAGGGAGCGGCGGCGTACTCGGCCGAGAACAACCCGCCCGGCACCTGACCGAACTGGAAGAAGCTGATCACGATGAGCACCAGCGCGAGCAGGAAATTGGGGATGCTCAGGCCCAGGAAGCTGATCACCGTGAAGACGTTGTCGCCCAGCGTGTACTGCCGCACCGCCGAGTAGATCCCGATCGGCAGCGCGACCACGTAGGAGAATACGATGCTGCACAGGGAGAGGACGACGGTGAGCACCATGCGCTCGGTGATGAGCTGCGCCACCGGGCGGTGGCCGTAGGAGTAGGAGCGGCCGAAGTCCCCCTGCACGAAACGGCTGAACCACTTCCACCAGCGCACGTAGATCGGCTTGCCGATGCCGTACTGCCGTTCCAGCAGCCGGATCTGGCCCTCGCTCAATTCCGCTTCGCCGGTGTCCGCGATCTGTTGCGCGATCAGGATGTCGACGAAGGTGCCCGGTACGAGCTCGATCGCCCCGAACACCAGCATCGAGATCATGATCAGGGTGGGGACTACGGTGGCGATTCTCCGGATGATGAAGTTGACCATGTGGTCGTGTCCGCCTGCCGGTGCCGGCTTCCAGCAGTGTCGCCCAGCCGGGCGCGCTGTTCAAGCTGCCTCCCGGAGTCGGGATCGTTGCGGTGATAGAATCGGAAGCGGCCAGCCTGCGGCGTTGCGGGCAATCCGGCCGGGCGAGGAGGTTCGCATGAGCGACACAGGATCCGAGGAGCATCCGCCGGGGCGGCCACAGTTCCGCAAACCGGTGCCGGAAGGCGTGACCGAGGTGACCGGCGTCGCGGTCGGTGAGGCGAGCGCGCTGGTGCCGTTGAGCGACGGCGCGCTGGGGCTGATAGCCGGCGGCCGGCTCCTGCGCTCCGCCGACGGTGGTGCCACGTGGGGAGAGCCGCTGGCGCTGGAGTTGCCGGACGCGGGCCGGCTGCAGGGGCTGGCGTGCATCAGGCTGCAGGCAGGACCGCTCGCGCTCGTGTATCGCGACCGGCAGGAGTGCTTCCGGCTGGTGGTGTCGGAGGACGACGGCCGTACGTGGCGGCAGCGCTCCACCGTCGACCTGCTGGGCTCACCGTACTACGACGCGCTCATCGAGACCGGCGACGGCATGCTGGTGCTGCCGAGCCGCGAGTGCTACGGCAACGACGACCACCCGGGCCTGGAGTACCGCAAGATCAGTACCTGGGGCACGTGGAAGGGGCTCCGGCTGCAGGTCTCCGGCCACTACCACTACCCCGAGATCGACATCGCCGCGGTCAGCCGGTCAGAGGACGGGGGACGCACGTGGCAGCGCGCGCAGCCGCTGATGGGGTGGTTCGACGAGCACGGGATCGCCAACGGCTACGGCGGCGTCAGCGCCTGCGACGAGCCGAGCGTCGCCGAAACGGCCGACGGCCGCCTGCTGTTCTTCGCGCGGTCCACCGTGGGCCGCATCGTCGCCAGCTACTCGAGCGACGGCGGCGAACGCTGGACGGCCGTGCGGCCGACCGAGCTGGCCGCCTCCTACTCGCCGCCGCGCGTGCGCCGCATCCCCGCCACCGGCGACCTGATCTGCGTCTGGAACCAGACGTCGCGCGAGGAGATCCGCCGCGGCTACCGGCGCGGCCGGCTGTCGTGTGCGATCTCGCGCGACTCGGGCGAGTCCTGGGAGCACTTCAGGACCATCGAGGTGAGCGCCGGCCTGGCGGATGTGGACCAGGTCGCCCCTGAGTACCCGGTCATCCCCGTGATCGGGCTGCCGGATGTCGGCGCGCTGCCGGACGACTTCGCCACCTTCGACTATCCGAACGTGTGCTTTGCCGGCGACCGGGTGTTCCTGATCTACCACCGCTCGTGGGTCGACTCGGGCCCCAAGGCGCAGCAGGCGAGCACCTTGGGCGAACGCGGCAGGGACGAGGCCGGCAAGCCGCGGGAGTCGGTGATCCGCAGCTATCCGCTCGACTGGTTCTACGGCTGACGACCCCGGTGTGACCGGCCAGCGGCCAGGACCACGCACCAGACGGCCGCCCCGGCGGGCAGCGGCGCGGGTAGCCGCGGCGCTGCTCTCCATCCTGCTGTCCGGGGTGATCTTCCTGCAGTTCCTGGACTTGGCCGCCACCGGCGTCGAGCTGTGGACCGGCGCGCGGGCGCTGTTCGCGTCGGTGGCGACCTACCTGCTCGGGCTGGGCGAGCTGATCGTCGTCCTCACCCTCTGGTTCGCGTACGGCCGGGCGGCGCGAGAGGGGCGGTTGCGCACCGCCCTGCTCAAGGTGACGCTCGGGGAGGGACTGGCAGCCCTCGCCTACCTGCCGGCCCGCCTCGTGGTGTACCTCCCCCTGGTACGCTCCGTCGACGACCGCTTCATCGACGCATTCCGGCTCGTGGACCTGCTGCAGGGAGCCCTGGGAGTGATCCTGGTGACGACTGCCGTCGCGGTCCCCTGGCGCCGCCGCCCGACCGTGCTCGGTGGCTCCCGCTGATGGACCGCGGCATCCGGGGCTGCCGAACTAACTCGACTGCATCGAACTATGGATGCATCCGGCACGAATTCGCGATCACTCCCGTGTCAACGACGACTGAATGCGAAAGAAATTCCGTATCACGCTCGATACGTCGATACGGTCGGACAGGAGAGTGCCATGGGCGATCTGGTTGCGAACGTTGTAGAGCTGCATGGTTCTCTTCCAGTCGTCGCTGCCCTTCTCGACAACCAGCGTCAGCCGGTTCTCGAAGCTCAGGCCCGAGAGCCGGCGGTCGTCCGGATTGTAGAGAGACCAGGCACGGCGATACCGCCAATCCTCGTGAGACTGCCCATCGCGGATGGCGTCCCGGCAGGCTTCTTCGATGTCCGCCTCCAACTGGGCCCACGCAAGCACGAAGTAAGCTTGATCGTTGATCGACTGTTCCTGCAGGCTTTGGAGCTGTTGATCGACCTCCTCGTACACGGCCGCGATGGCCTGAAGGTCGCTCACTGAAGGATGCGCCTCAACCACTCGCGCGTCACCGCCTCGCGGTCGCACCGCCGGTCGGCGCGAGAGGCCTCCCAGTTCGGCTGCTCGAAGTTCGCGGCCGTATCGATGATGAAGTAGCGGCGCCCGTCGCGCTTCAGATTGACCCGGCCGTTCTCGCCGATGATCCACAGGACGTGAGGTTCGAGCTTGGCGACATGGCCCGCCCGGTCACGGAGTTCGAGCGTCGGGATCCGTTTCGCAGCCACGTCGAACTTGCGCATCAACCTCTCGTGCATGACGACCGGAGCGCCCGGGCGGGCCTCCCATCCGTCCGGTAACCAGCCGCGGATCATGGCATAGAGCCCGTTCACGCGCTCTTCCCAGTCATCGACGCGCCGGCGTATGTGTGCTGCATCGACCGTATCGCTCGTCACATCGTCGAGAACCGTGCCCATCGAACCTTCCCCGCTGCCGCCTGGCTAGCTAGGCGGCCGGCCGCCAGCGGATCAGGGCGCCGGCGTTGCGGTAGTTGCCGTACGCGGTGAGGATCGAGCCGTCGCCCACCGAGACCGAGAACTGGTGGCCGCACGCCACTTCGAACCACCGCTCCGTACCGAGTGCGGCGAAGTCGTCCACCACGTAGCGGTGCTCCACGTCCCACGTGACCCCGTGGTCGTGGCTGACGACGGCGTCGCAGCCGCGCCGGTAGGTGGCCAGGTCGCCGGCCCCGAAGTCGAGGCGGCGGATCACGGTCAGCACCAGATCGTCGTTCGGCAGCCGCAGCAGCGTGACGTGGTGGCGGCCGGGGCCGAACACGTAGTCCATCGGCGTCCAGGTCGCGCCCTCGTCCGTGCTGATCGACACCGCGGTGCCCTCGAAGTTGTCGTAGTGCAGCGGGATGTACTGCGCCGGCATGTCCGTGCGCACGGCGGCGACGATGGACCCGTTGGCGGCGCGGACCAGGGCGCCCTCGCCTACCCCGCGCTCCACCCGTTCGCCGTCGCACTCGTCGTACCACACCCACTCCTGCGGCCAGCTCACCGGACCCCAGGTGCGGCCGCCGTCATCGGACCAGCGGATGCAGCCGCAGCAGGGGTTCTGCGGCAGCGGTCCCTTGGACATCGTCTGCCCGGTCTCCGCCACCACCGTGGCGTTGCCGGCGGCGTCGCGGTCGATCAGGGCATTGCCCTCGCAGTCCATCTGCGTGCCGTCGGGGGCCGGCGGCAGCTTGTCGCCCCGCTCCCAGGTGGCACCGTGGTCGTGGCTGTAGTAGCGGAAGTTGCCCTCGTCCGACCAGCTCGACATGAAGCTGAGGACGCCGGAGCCCAGGTTGGACAGCATCATCGGCCGGGTCGAGCAGCCGGGCACCTCGACGTATTGCCAGCTCGCGCCCTCGTCGCCGCTCAGACCGATCACGGTCTGGTTGGATTGCGCCAGCGTCATGGAGCCGGCCACGCCCGCCACCGCCCAGCCGCCGTTGTCCAGCACCGCCACGCCCCACGGAAACACGGGGCGGTCGCCGTGCCAGGGAAGGAACCGGAACGCCGCCGGGTGGCCGATCTGGCCGCCCCCGCCGTCATGCTGCATCACCCAGTGGTCGCGCCACGCCAAGTCCTCGCGTGACGGCGTGGCCGGAAGCTGATCACTGCTCAGGGGTCGATTCATCGCCGATCCTCCTCGTGCGCTGGTCGCTCGCTCAGGGAGTCTGTCGGATCGGCGCCAGAGCGGCAATCCGGCAGCCGGAACGCCGCCGTCAGGAGCCTGCGACGCCGCGCAGGCGGAACGAGTACAGCTCCGCGTCGCGCAGCAGGAAGCGGACGCGCCGGAAGCGGGGGACCTCCGCCGCCCCCGCGCCCGCCGCGCCGCGCAGGTCGGCACGCCCGTTCCAGCGCAGCACGTGCTCGACGGCGTCGCCGCGGAACGGCTCGCAGTCCTCTGCGGCGTAGCTCGGGATCACCGCGCCCGCCTCATCGAGCAACTCGGCGCGCAGCGATCCGTGCCCGCGGCAGGCGGCGTTGATCACCAAGGTGTCTCCCCACGACAGCAGCGGCTGCGTCACCAGCACCCCCTCGCGCATCGGATTGGCGCCGACGGAGACGAAGCCGTCACGCCGCAGGCGCGCCAGGCCGAGGCCGTAGCCGACCGCGTCCCGGTCCCACACCTCGGGCACGTCGCGCCATGCCGACGGGTTGTCGCGCGCCTCGTTGCCGCCGGCAAACCACCAGTCGTGGTGGTTCTTCGAGCCGCCGTGGTAGACCCAGAGCTCGTCTCCCATTGCCACCGGCGGGCTCGGCACCGTGACCATGAACTCGTTCCACGAGCCGGGTGCACCGCGCTGCAGCCACGGCCGGCCGGGCGCGACGCGGTGCCACACACGCCCGTCCCTGCTGTGCACGAGCTGCACGTCCATGGTGTTGCTCACCATGTGGAACACGTTGAGGAAGCCCACCCACTGGCCACCGAGGCGCAACGGCGTCATCCCGTAGAACGCGTCGTCGATGTTGTCGAGCGCGGGATCGGGAGCCAGGATCGGCCGCGGCTCGCTCCATTGCAGGAAGTCGCGGCTCTCGATCAGGAAGATGCGGCGCCTGCCCTGCCGGGTTGCGCTCCCCAGCGCCGCATCGAAGCCCGGCTCGCCGCCCACTCCCGGCCGGCCGGCCGGAGGCGGTCGCAGGTGGCCGCGGCCCGGCACCGACCGATAGAAGGGATGGCGCGTGGCGGCGATGTGGGTCTGCGAGTCCGGATCGAACGCCATGATGGTGACGTCGCCCCGCTCCCGGCCCAGGCGGCCGAACACCGGTCCCTCGTCGCTGGGGGTGAGGTGGATGCCGTCGGCCGAGTACGCGGCGTGCACGGTGAACCGCGACTCGTTCTCGGCCACCGGCACGATCCGGGTGTAGAGGGTCTTGAAGCGCCGCCGCGGGTCGCGTTCCAGGGGATCGTCGACGATGAAGATGTCGTACACCGATCCGTAGTCCTCGGTGCCGAAGACGATGTTGGTGTCGCGGCCGTCCTCGTGCTGGATGCCCATGGGCGGCTTGACCCACTCGATGCCGTCCTCGGAGCGGGCGTAGAGCTGGCGCATGCGGGCGTTCTCCCAACCATGGGAGCCGCCGCCACGGCTCCACAGGCGCTCCCGGTTCATCTTGAAATCGGTGTAGAAGCAGTGGAAGCGGCCGCTGTCCGCATCGCGCCGCAGGTTCCAGGAGTTGCACGAGAAGTAGGTGACGTGCTCCCACGGCCGGTCGCGGCGGATCAGGGGGCTGCCCTGCTCCGGGACCGGATGGTGGATGGTCCGGGTGAGGTGGTCGGCGACCTCGACGACGGCGTCGTCGAAGAAGAACTGCGGCTGATCGCCGATGAACAGGACAGTGCTGTCGAGTGCCACGACGTTAGGACCTCCACCCACTTAGCCATACCGCGCGCAGTTGGTACAGTCAGTACCACCGTAGACACCGTAGAGCGCCGGCGGAGGTGATGCCATGACCGACCTGCAGATCGTGACCGGTTCGAATCCCGACCCCATCGCCGCATTCGCCGCCGCCGAGCTGGCGTGCTACGCCCGCGAGCTGTTCGGCGTTGACGCGTCGGTCAACGCCCGGCCGACGGAAGCGGCGGCGCGCGCCAGCGTGTGGCTGGACGCGGACGGCAGCGGCTTGTCTGTGCCGGGCAACCCGCAGAGCTACACCCTGCGGCGCTTCACCCGGCCCGTCGGCGGCGATCACCTGCTGGCCGCCGGCGGCAGCCCGGCCGCCACCCTGTGGGCGGTCTACGAACTGGTACGCGGCTGGGGGGTGCAGTTCCTGTTGAGCGGAGACCTGCTGCCCGACACGCCCGGCCCGTTGCGCCTGCCCGCCGCCGACCGCACCTGCACCCCGAACCTGGACACGCGCTGCTGGCGCCTGATCAACGACTTCGTCTGCGGTCCCGAGTCGTGGGGACTCGCCGAGAACCGGCGCTTCATCGACCAGCTCGCCAAGAACGCCTTCAACGAGATCCTTCTGTCGCTGTGGCCGTGGCAGTCGTTCGTCCACTACGAGTTCCGCGGCGTGGCCAAGCGCACCGGCTGCTCCTGGTTCGACTTCCGCTACCCGGTGGACGAGCACACCGTGGGCCGCGAGCTGTTCGGCGGGGCGGACGAATTCGAGAACCCCGACCTGGCCGGGATCGACGACTACCGCGAGCGGCACGCCGCCGCCCGCCGCCTCGCCACGGGGATCATCGAGCACGCAGCCGCCCGCGGTATCGGGAGCAGCATGTCCCTGTCGCTGATCGAGTATCCGCTGGAGTTCCTGCCGGTGATTCCGGGGGCGCACGTGGCGCGCCAGCTCGCCGAGAAGACCTGCGTCCCCGGCAGCGACCAGGCTCCCGACGACCCGCTGCTCGTCGACCTGGCGCGCACCAAGATATCGGCCCACCTGCACACCTACCCCGGCGTCGAGCGCCTGTTCCTGGGCTTTCCCGAGCACCGCGAGTGGCTGGACCGCGCCGCGGACGCGTGGCGCAGCCTGGACGACAAGTACGCCATCTCCGAGGTCCTGACGCTGGAGCAGGCGCTCATCGGCGCGCGGCGCCGCACCGACGTGCACGGCGGGGCGGACCGCCAGGTGTCACGCGTACTGGGCGACATCGCCATGCTGCGGTTCATCGATTGCGTGCTGGAGGACCGCAGCGTGCTGGCGCGACCCGGTCACGCGGCGCCCGCGCGCATCCTGTACGGCCAGCCGGCCGAGGAGCTGCTGCCGATCCTGCCGCGCATCGCGCCGCCCGGCGCCGGCGCGGTGGCCTTCATCGACTACACCGCGCGGCGCGCGGCGGACCACATCGAGGTGATGGATCACGCCGTACCCGACGCGATGCCGAGCCGATTCATCTTCACGCTGGCCGACGACAACGTGGGGGTCCTGCCGCAACTTGCCACCGGGCCGCTGCATACCCTCGCGACGCGCATGCGTACCGACGGCTGGAGCGGGTTCAGCACCCGCCATTGGATGATCGGCGACCTGGACCCGACGATGCGCTACATGGCGCGCTCCTGCTGGGACAGCGACTGCACGCCGGAGGCGGCGTACCGGGAGCTGGCCGTGGGTGTCTGCGGCGAGGAGGCGGCAGCCCCTCTGGTGGCGGCGTGGCAGCAGGTGGATGCGATCACCGACGACCTGGACCGCCACGGCATGGGGTTCTCCTTCCCCGTGCCGGGGATGATGGAGAAGCACTGGCAGGCGGGCGAGCCGCTGTCGGCGGAGCTGCGCGACGTGCGCGAGCGCTATGCCGCGGCACTGCCGCGGATCGAGGAAGCGATCGCCCTGGCACGTCCGGCGGGGCAGCCGTTCGCGCGCTACCACGCGGAGCGGCTGCGCTTCGCGGTCGGCTACCTGGATGCGGTGGCGGCCACCCGCGAAGGCGGTATCGCCGAAGCCGCCGGCCGCGCAAGCGACGCACTGGCCGGCGCCACCGGCGCGTTGGCCCACCTCACCGCGGCGGTGCAGGCGTACGCCGCGGTCGCCGCCGACAACTCCGACCGCGGCGCCATCGCCAGCATCAACGAGTACTGCATCCGCTTCCTGCGAGCCACCCGCGACCGCCTCGCGGCGTAGTCTCGTCAGATCAGACGGCCGGGTGGTTGAGAGGGAGGCCGCGTACGCCGACGCCGTCGAAGCGGTGGATGACCAGGTTGTCCAGCGAGGCGGCGAACAGGATGTCGCGCTCCGGGCCGGCGAAGGCGACGTCGGTCGGGCCGCGCAGGGCCTCGCCCATCCAGTCGGAGGCGAACAGCTCCAGGCGGCGGCTGGCCAGGTCGAACACGTAGATGGCGTCCGGTCGGTGGCAGGCGATCCACAGCCGGCCGTGCTCGTCGAAGGCGATGCCGTCCGGCACGTGGCGCGGCATGTGCAGCACGCGCTCGAAGCCGCCGGCGGAACCGTCTTCGTCGATTGCCACGCGGGCGATGCCGGCGCCGAAGGTCTCCACCAGGTACAGGTAGCGCTCGGCGGCGTCCAGGGCGATGGCGTTGGGAGTGTCGACCGCGCCCGGGTACCAGAGGCGCGCCGCGCCGCCGCCGGGCTCGATCTTGTAGAGCCGGCCGTTGACGGCGCCTGACCAGTCGCCGCTGTCGGACAGGTACAGGGCGCCGCGACGGTCGAAGGCCGGGTAGTTGGCACAGAGAAGCGGCCGCCCCTCAGGTCCGGTGGCGTAGGTGGAGACCGCCCCGTCCGGCGCGACCCTGACGACGGCACCGAGTCCGGTCTCGGCGCAGTAAAGGTTGCCGGCCGCATCGACCGCCTGGCCCAGACAGCGGTTGGCGGTGGCGGCGAATTGCTCGGCGCGGTTGGCCGCCACGTCGACCCGGTACACCTGGCAGCCGGTGCCGGTGGTGTACAACTCCCCGCGCGGGCCGACGGCAAGCGACTCGGGATGGTCCACCCCGGGGACGTGCACGATCTTCTCGTTGTCGAAGCGGGGCACGGCCGGTATCCGGTGCATGTCGACTCAGAGTAGCGGCGTGCCGCCGTCGGGCAACTCGTAACGCCCGGGATCCAGCGGCGTGTGGCCGTCCATCGCGGCGAGCACCTCATCGTCCAGCTCCACCCCCAGTCCCGGCCGCCGCGCAAGCTCGTCCACGTCGATATGGCCGCCGGTCACCGGCAGCGGCTCCCGCTGCAGGCGGTCGAACCACGGCTGCAGGGGGCAGTGCTCGAGGATCAGGAAGTTCTGGATCGCGGCCGCCACCTGGGCGGAGGCAGCCAGCGCCACCGGCCCGTACGGATTGTGCGGCGCCATGAGGATGCCGTAGACCTCGGCGTAGTGGGCGATGCGCAGCAACTCGCTGATGCCCCCGGCGTGGCTGATGTCCGCCTGGCACACGTCGATCGCCTCCCCTTCGAACCAGGCGCGGAAGTCCCAGCGCGAGACCATGCGCTCGCCGAGGGCGATCCTGATCCCCGGGAAACTGTGCTTGAGCCGCGCCGTAGGAGCCACGGTGTCCTGGTTGGTCGGCTCCTCCACGAACAGCGGGGCGAGCGGCTCCAGCCCCTGCAGCAGCCGGTGCGCGGCCTGGGGATCGAACATGCCGGCCGCGTCGACCATCAGCGCCGTCTCGTCGCCCAGGATCTCCCGCAGCCGGCCCACCTCGGCCACCGCCACGTCAGCCTGGCGCTGGGCGTCGTACGGCCGGGTGACGCTGCCGAAGCCGTGCTTGAAGGCGTCGAACCCCAGCTCCAGCGCGCGGCGGGCCGCATCCTCCAGCTCCACGCCGTGGAACTCGGGTCCAAAGCGGATGTAGCAGCGCACCCGCTCGCGCACCCGGCCGCCGAGCAGCTTGAACACCGGCAGACCCGCCGCCTTGCCCGCGATGTCCCACAACGCCTGGTCGATGCCGCTCATGGCGCTGCCGTGGACGACGCCGCGGCGCCACCAGAACTCGCGGAAGCCGAGCTGCCAGATGCGTTCGACCTCGGCCGGGTCCATGCCCAGCAGGCGCGGCCTGAGCTCGCTCTCCACGTGCGCCTTGATCGCCAGCTCGTGGTGCTCGGTGGTCGCCTCGCCCACCCCCTGCAGGCCGGCATCGGTGTCGACCTGGACGAACACCCAGTTGCGGTGCGCGCCGCCTCCGGGACGCGGCACGGCCGCCACCGAGCAGCGCACGTCCGTGATCTTCATGCGGCCCATGCGGTCACGGCTCCAGCTCCGGGTGCAGCGGGAACTCGACCACGCGGCCGTCCTGCTGCGCGGAGCGGTACGCGCCCTCCATCATCTCCACGCAGCGCAGCCCCTCCACCCAGGTGAGGCACGGCTCGGCGCCGGTGCCGATCCAGCGGAAGAAGTCGCCGATCTCGCGCCGGTAGGCATGGTCGAAGCCCAGGTCGTCGAACCGTTCGTGCCGCGCGGTCGAAGCGTCGAGGCGCTGCCAGTACAGGTCGATGTGATCGACGTACGGCACCATCTTGAAGCCGCCGTGCCGGCACTCGCCCCACGGCCCCTGCGACTCGCGGAACTGGTGCAGCGGAAACGACAGGCCGCCGACGATCGTGGCAACGGCGCCGGAGTGGAACCGGTAGGTCGCGTGCAGGATGTCGCGGAACCCGTAGCGGAGATCGTGCTGCGGCCCGAACACGGCGTGCACGTCCCTTGCATCGCCGCACATGGCGCGGAACCAGTCGATCACGTGCACGCCGTGCATGTGGAAGAAGCCGCCGCCGCGCGCCGGGTCCGACCACCACGTGTCGAAGAACTCGTAGGGCCGGTTGTCCGTGTACTGCGCCACCGTGATCGACAGCGGCGGGCCGAGCAGGGCATCGGCGGTCAGTTCCACCATCCGCGCCCAGGGCGGCCGCAGCCGCCGCTTGTGCCCGACCATCAGCTTCACGCCGTGCCGCCGGCACGTTGCCACCATCTCCCAGCACTCCCGCGCCGTGCGCGCCATCGCCTTCTCGCAGAACACGTGCACGCCGGCCTCGGCGGCGGCAACGGTGATCTCCGCGTGCACGTGGTTGGCGGCGGTCACCAGCACCGCGTCGAGGCGCTCGCGCCTCAGCAGCTCGCGGTAGTCGCTGTAGCCGAGCACGTCGGAACCCAGCTCCGCGGCCGTGGCAGCGAGGTTGCCGGCATCGGTATCGCACAGCGCCGCCAACTCGGCTCGCTCGACGGCGTAGCCCGCCAGATGCTTGCCGAAGTCCCCGCACCCCACCAGTGCAAACCGCGGCCCACGGGCCCCCGCATCGGGAGTGGCGGCACCCATCGTTCCACTCATGCCAAGCGGAATCCTACCGCGGATCGCCGGCCCATTCGATGATGCGTCGGGTCTGAGCACCGCGCGCCGAAGGGCGTCCCTATCGCGCTTCCTGACCGTTCATGCCGCAGGCGGATGCGGAGAGGGGGAGCGTCACTCGCCGTCTGTGTCGATATAGATGCCGGAGCCGATGACGCCCCGCTGGTCGGTGTTGGGCACCGGGAAGCTCATCGCGTAGCCGAACTTCGGGGAACCGGTTTCCTCGTCGCCCTCGATGGCCGGGTTGTCGTAGTGGTACCGCAGGAAACTCCGACCCTCGCGCCGCGCACCTCCGATCAGCTCCTCCGCGATTTTGATCCCCTGGGAGTCTGTTCTCACCATGTCCGTGGGCTTGCCTTCGCGATACGGCTCCGATCCGTGAAACAGGGTAACGCCCCCGCCACTCACGACCCACAGGTAGATGGAGCCTGATTTCCAGTCCCCTCCTTCCTCCCGAAAGGCGTTTCTGACCCTGGTGAGGCCGCTGTAGCCCTCCGACATGACGGCTTCGCGGTACGCCTTGGCCGCTTCCTCGACGAAGGTGATGAGCGTCTCGCGGTCCTTGACCTGCGATGCCACGACGGCGGGCTTCGGCAGATCCGCGGTCAGGATCGGGACATCGGAGACGTCCTGCGAGTATCCGCCGACCAGCACGAAATCTCTTGCGGTGATCCCGGACGTGTACTCGACTGCGTATGCCGTCTTCGGCCCTCCGTCGTGGTACTTGACGAAACCGCCCCCTCGGGCAGCGGCCGCAAGGAGTTCCTCGACGACCCTGGTTCCACGCTCGTCCGCGACGCCGATCAGATTCTTGCTCTCCGCCTCGCGATCGCCCCCGTGGATGAATGGCTCGCCACTCTTGAGGAAGATGATGAGGAACATCGATCCGGCCTTCCAGTCGCCCTCCGTCCTCAGCCTCTCCCTGAGCTTTGCTCCTTCGTTCATGTCCGTGATCGCCTCGATATGCGCCTTCGCCGATTCGACGAAGGCCTTGAGGCTTGCATCGTCCTTGACTTGGGCGGCAGTCGGGGTGGCCCCGGCAGCCCCGCTCGCCAACATGACCAAAGCCAGAATGGCAAGGGCCGACGCTGCTCTGACGTTCAGTCGCATCGATTCTCCCGAAACGGACTTGGTTGTCATTCGATTTGTCTATCGTGATTTGTCCATCCCGTCAACAGACCGCGACCTTGACCCTGGTGACGGAGCTGACGGAGCGCGCGGTGGCGACCTTCGCGGTGCTTGCCCTGTATAATGCGCGGCCCGCAGTGGTTAGCTGATATCCATGCGGCCCGTGGTGCCGCCGTCGCAACGGCCTACGGGTGGGATGAGGAATTGCCGAGGATGAAACATCTGTTGTGGAAACTTGCCGCGATCTCGCTTTCCGGGTGCAGCACGCGATGACACCGTCCGACCTCAGCGAACACGAAACGGAGCCGAGTAGATAAACACGAACGATGGAACTCTTGGCCTTTCTCCTCCTTGTCGTCGCGGCGTGGGTGGTTCTCCGGGAATTGTTCAGGAAGCGCCCGCCCAAGCGACGCCACCCCCGCCGACAACGCCGCACGGGCACGCTCGCCGGGAAAGCCTATGTCACCGACGGCGACGGGATTCGCGTGTCCGGGCAGGAAGTACGGTTCGCCGGTCTCGACGCGCCGGAGTGGGATCAGCGGGCCAAGCACCAGGACGGCTACTGGTTCGGACATGGAAAGCGTGTGAAGAGCGCCTTGATCCGCGAGATCGGCGGCAAGCGAGTTCACGTTACGATCGAGGATTATGACAGGTTTGGACGCGCGGTCGGCATCGTAACCTGCAACGGCAAGGATGTCGGGGAGTGGCTCGTCCGGGAAGGACACGCGATCGCTGCCTATAGCGACCGGTACAAGCACATAGAGCGGGAAGCGCGACAGTCCGAGCGGGGAATGTGGGGTCATGCTGTCAACATCGACCCCCGGCGGTGGCGGCATCGGATTAGGTGAGCGCGATGCGCGAGGAACGATTCAGAGTCTGGATGCGCGTCGATCGGAAACTGAGCGCCAGGACCGTTGGAAGTCGAATCAGCAACTGCAGGCGAGTCGAGCATTTTGAGGGCGATCTGGACGGCCACTACGATGCGGACGGGCTGAGCGGCCTATTGGGCAGGCTGAATCCAGGAGAGCCAAAGCACCGAATCCCCATTGATGGCCAGGCCTACCACGGCACCGCAACGCTGAAGAGCGCGGTTGGCCTCTATCGCTCCTTCAGGAATGGGGGCAGCGGAGCGGTCGAATCGGCCGGAGTTCCGGCGAAGCGGCCGCAAGAGCGGCCGACCCAGCGAACGGGAGCGCACTGGCCGGTTTGGCACCAACCGAACGACGAGGATCTCCTCGATCTTGCCCAGGCGATGGCACCGTTCGTGCGGTTCCTCGATCCCGGCATCGTCTACGCGGTCGCCGAAGACAACCGACGTATAGGGGCCGAGTGGCGCACCCGGCTGGCAGCGCTCGGCATAGATCCCGCCATTTATCTCTGGGAAGGTTCGCCCTGCGCTTTTCCAGGGGTCCGGCGCTATGCCGGAAGCACGGAGATTGCGGTGTTCCGGCGACGGGCCGCGCCGGATGAAGCTCCCTCGCAATGCCTTGCGCTCGACGACAACGACTACCCGAAGCATCTGTGGGCGTTCGTCTTCACTGGCAAACCGTTTCGCAAGCAAGGGCCGGATGGCTACCAGCTTGCGCACCTCTTCGACCATAAGGAGCATGGGAACCGGTGGCGGGACGAGCTGGACCTCCCGCCGCACACGGACGATCCGGCACCGCTATACGGGTTGTTCACGAGCGCGGCGAACTCGGTTTACGCGCCGGGGGCTTTCCTGAGGCCCACTGACTTCTCGCCCAGGCTGCGAAACCTGATCCAGAGGCGTGCGCTGCAGCTCTACGGCGGCATATGCCGCGTCGTTCCGCCACCTCTGGCGGTAAAGCCTTGCGAAGACCTGAGTTGGGCTCTCGACAACTTCCGTTGGAGCGCGCCCGTGGGCGGCATGGACCACGTTCCCGATTTTCTGGCGTTCCGCCGCGAGCGCACTGGCGAGCTTATCGACAAACGGCATGCGGCCATGCGGATCGACGGCACCCAGTGAGCCGCCGGAAACAGATCGGTGGCGGGGAACGCTTCGACATTCGGAGCTGGCAGAACCGGAGACAGCGGTGCGACGCTCGCTGCCGGGAACGCGGGCAACGGTCGGTGCAGCGGTTGTCCACGCGACCGGGGCAAGTGCGGCGATCCGCGCCCAGATCCGCGCCCAGAAGTGGTGTGGCGCAAATCGTGCAGCCGCAGCGCGCCCCGCGCAACCTTGACAAACCGGGAGGGTTCGCTTAACCCAGCCCTATCCTGGACGCCTGTAACACATCCGCGGAACTGGCGGCGAGCGGCACGGAGTTGGCGATCCTGCCGGTCGGCGCCACCGAGCAGCATGGCAGCTACCTGCCGCTGGCGACCGACTCGATCGAGGCGGAGGCGGTGGCGCGCGGGGTGGCGGAACGATTGGATGCGTTCCTGCTGCCGGTGCTGCCGTTCAGCAACTCGGAGGCGCATGCCGGCTTCCGCGGCTCGGTTTCACTCAGCCCGAGTACCCTGTTGACCGTGGTCAAGGAGCTGGCCCTGGACCTGATCGGACAGGGGTTCCGCTACGTCGTGCTGCTCAACATGCACGGCGGCAACCTGGTCCTGCGGCCGGCGGTGCGTGAGATCAACCGCAGCACCGATGCCGGCCGCGCGCTGTTCGTGCAGCCGTTCACCCTGGCCGCCGCGGAGCTGCAGGGCATCTTCCCCAACTTCGCGAACGAGGCCCACGCCGGCGGCTTCGAGGCGTCGCTGATCATGGAGATCGCACCGGACACCATCAAGGGCACCGTCCCCGACACCGTGCCGGACAGCCCGGTCGAGGCGTTCGACTACCTGACCATGGCCCAGTTGAGCCCCAGCGGCGTGTGGGGCGAGCCGAGCCAGGCTGATCGAGAGCGCGGGCGGCGGGCGCTGTCGGTGATGGTCGAGCACAGCGTCCGCCACATCAGCGCGGCGATCGCCCGCATCGAGGCCGCCGGGGCCGCGACGTGATCGGACCTGCGATCCCTGAAGCCGAGCTGGGCGATCTGCTGCGCCGGCTGATCCGCATCGACAGTTGCAACCCGCCGGGGCGGGAGGCGCCGGTGGCCGAGCTCCTCGGCGGGTTGCTGCGGGAGGCCGGGCTGGAGGTGGAGCTGGACCGCTTCGCCGCGGGCCGGGCCAACGTGGTGGCGCGCTGGCGGGGCAACGGCGACGAGCCCGCGCTCCTGTTCAACGGCCACCTCGACACCGTGCCGGTGGAGCGCGAGCAGTGGCGCCACGACCCGCACGCGGCGGTCGTGGAGGGCGACGTGCTGCACGGCCGCGGCACGGTCGACATGAAGGGCGGCGTCGCCGCGCTGGCGATGGCCTGCGCCGCGCTGGCGCGAGCCGGCGTCCGCTTGCGACGCGACCTGATCTTTGCCGGCACCGCCGGGGAGGAGGTGGACTGCTGCGGCTCGCAACGGTTGGCTGCGAGCGACCTGGGTCCGGTCGGCGCCCTGGTCGTGGGCGAGCCCACCAGCCTGCAGGTGGTGTCGGCCCACAAGGGAGCGCTGTGGCTCCGGATCGCCACCATCGGCCGGGCCGCCCACGGATCGATGCCGGAACAGGGCAGCAACGCGATCGCCGGCATGTGCCGGATCATCGGGCGGCTGCAGGCGTACCGGCCCCCACACCGGCCGCATCCGCTGCTCGGACCGCCGACCGTCAACCTGGGGACCATCGCGGGCGGGGCCAAGGTCAACATCGTGGCCGACCGGTGTGTGCTGACCGTGGATCTCAGGAGCGTACCGGGGCAGGACCATGCCGGGTTGCTGCACGAGGTGCGCGCGCTGGCGGCCACCGCGGCAGCCGCCGAGACCGGTGTCACGGCGCAGGTGGAGGTGCTCACCGACCGCCCGGCGATCGACACGCCCGTGCACGAGCCGCTGGTCGGCACCGCCCTGGAGGTGGCCGCACAGGTGCTCGGGGGAGCGCCCGCGCCGTGCGGCGTCAGCTACTTCTCCGATGCCTCGGTGCTCACCCCGGCGCTCGGAGTGCCGACGCTGATCTTCGGTCCGGGCGACGAGCGGCTGGCGCACCAGGTGGACGAGCACACCACGCTGAGCTCCGTGGCCGCGGCGGCGCGCTTCTACACCGCGCTGGCGCAAGCGCTGGGGTAGCCGTGGCGGCGCTCGCGATTGTCGGTGAGCTGGTGGTGGCCGGCGGCGGCAGCAGGCGCCATCGCTCCCGCGCCGGAGCCGCCGTACTGGCCGACGGCAGCCTGTTCGTGGCCTATCGGGTGGGGCGTACCATGTTCCAGGAGTCGCACGGCGCAGTGGTGGCCACGCGCTCGGCGGACGGCGGGCGAACCTGGGATGAGCCCACACCGCTGCTGGCCGAGCCGGGCTGGGACTGGTTCGGCGCCCAGCGCCTGCTGCTGCTCGACGACGGCACGCTGCTGATGCTTGCCGGCAAGGCGCGCTGGAACAGCGACCGGTTCCACACCTATGCCATCCGATCCAGCGACGGCGGACGCACCTGGGACCCTCCCGGCCCGGAGATCCGCGTGTTCGCCGCCTTCAGCGAGCCGTACGGCCAGGGGGTCGTGCGCGGGCTACCGGACGGCCGCCTGCTGCTGGGCTTCCAGGGCACCGACACGCCGGGAGAGCCCAACCTGGCCGCCATCGCATTCTCTCGCGACCGCGGCGATTCCTGGTCGGAGCGGGTGCCGCTGAGCCACGACGCCACGCTCGAACTGCGCGAGCCCGACACGCTGCCGCTGGGGGACGGACGGCTTCTCACCGTGCTGCGCAGCGACGCACGGCCCTACGCCTCCTACCAGAGCTACTCCCAGGACGGCGGCCGGAGCTGGACGCCGCTGGCCGCGACCGGTTTCCACGGCCATTGCCCGCGCCTGGCAGCGCTGCGCCGCGCCATCATCTGCGTGTATCGCGACATGCACGAGCGGCGGCCGGGCATCGGCTTCAGCGCGAGCTGGGACGGCGGCGAGTCGTGGCACTACCAAGGGATACTGTACCGCTCGCCGGGACCCTACCGGGGCTGGGCCACCGCCTGCGGCTATCCGAGCGTGCTGCGGCTGCCGGACGGCGACCTGCTGTGCGTGTTCCATACCGACTTCGTGGACGACGACTGCCAGATCCGCGCCGTGCGCCTGCGGGAGGTGAACGGATGACCCCGCGCAGCAGCGACGGTCTGCACGACTCGTTCCGCGATTGGAACACGGTATCCGCGCACCGCAACGTCGAGCTGGTGCGCCGCTTCGCACGCGTGCCGCGCCGGCCCGACGTGCGGGTCAGTCCCGCGGACCTGAACTACGACGTACCGCCGGACGCCGACCTGAGGCAGCTCGCGTCAGCGCAGGGAATCGATGTCGAGGCTCCCTGGTTCCGCCTCCCCGAGCAGCGCCGCCTGCGCTGCGGCTTCTTTCCGCTGGTCACGCGGCTGCACAGCGGTGCGCTGCTGGCGGTGTGGCGCGAGGCGAGCGCCCACTCCTACTGCTCCTTCGGGCGCACCGTGGCGGCGCGCTCGCTGGACGGCGGGCGCAGTTGGAGCGTGCCCTGGCTGGTCGACTTCCGGCGGCCGGGAGCGTGGGATACCGGCGGTCCCGAGAACCTGGTGCAGACCGGCGACGGCACCCTCTGGCTGGGCGCCTGGGCGCGTATCCCGAAACCCGAGCCGGGCACCGTGGGCACGCAGCGCCCCGAGATGTACGTGCTGCGCTCGCATGACGAGGGGCAAAGCTGGGAACAGCTTCCCAAGCTCGGCGACGGCTTCCAGTTTCTCTGCACGCCGATGCTGGAGCTTTCCAACGGCGAGTTCCTGTGGCTCGGCAGCGTCCCGGATCCCGCCGACGAAGGGGTCACCTCGTACACCTCGCTGCGGCGGGCGGTGTTCATCCTGCGCCGGCCCGGCGAGCCGCTCACCCCCGGAGCCGACCTCGTGGAGCTGGGCGGGCTGCGCTTCGAGCGCTACGGCGCCAAGGAGCTGGGGGGCACCAACGAGTGTCACGTCACCGAGACCACCACGCCCGGCCACCTGGTCATGCTGACCCGCTCAGCGGTCAGCGAGCACTACGAGCAGTCCACCTCGACCGACTACGGGCGCACCTGGTCGCCGCCGCGCCGCTGTGACCTGTGGCACACGCCGATCGCCAGCCAGCCGCTGCTGATCACGCTCGGCGACGGCACCCTGGTCGCCGTGCACGACGAGCGCGGCAACGGCCGCAGCCTTGCGGTGCCGTCGTTCGACGGCGGCGCCACCTGGGACTTCGCCCACCACCAGGTGGTGCTGGACGATCCCGGGTTCTTCCTCAGGGACTTCTCCTATCCGGGGGTGGTGGACGTGGGCGCCGGCCGCCTGCTGGTGGTGTTCTACAACGCCAGCCATCCCGACGCGGAGAACAACGGCATCTTCGCCACCTTCCTCGACCGCAACCTGTTCCGAACCACCTTCGGCGGCGTCCGGCTGGCGGACGTCGGGTCGGTGCGGCGCGCCGACACCGTTGCCTGGTGGCGCTTCGACGAGGGTACGGGAGACACCGCGCACGACGACACCGGCCGCCACTACGGCGTGTTGCACGGACCGGCCTGGACGGAGGGCCGCTACGGCACGGCGCTGGCCTTCGACGGGGTGGACGATCATCTGCGCGTGACCAACTGCCCGAGCCTCTGGCTGGGGCAGGAGCTCACCATCGAGGCCTGGATCCACACCCCGCACCCGGAGCGCGAGCAGACCATCGTCGGCCGGCTCCCCCACTACTGGTTCGGACTGAACCGCCGGCGAGTCTGCCTGCGGCGTGGGGGCGAGGACGGCCTGGCGGAGTCGAGTTGCCACGGTACGAAGGAGCTGGCAGCCGACCGCTGGCAGCACGTTGCCGTGGTGGTGCGGGAGACCGCCGACTCGATGCGGCGGGTGCTGTTCTACCTCGACGGCGTTCTGGACGCGGCAACGGACCTGGGGCGGCCGGCGGCAGCGACCCAGGCGCAGGCGCTCAGCGACTGGCGTCAGACGCACGGCCCCACCTGGCAGGGCTGCTACACGGTGCCCGGTGCCGGGCCCGGCCGCTGGGCCGCCCGCGAGCACCTGTTCATCGGCAGCCGCCACGACCGCACGGCACCCTTCTGCGGCCGGATCGACGAGCTGGCGCTGCACCGCGCCGGCCTGACGGAACGCCAGCTCGCGACCAGCGTGACCCGGTACCGGCACCGGGACGGAGAGATCCGGTCGGCGGTGATCCGGCGCCCGTCCGGCGGCTCCTGGGGCCGCTTCACGGCCTGTGACCTGGTGCCGGCGGGCACCGCCATCAGCTACGCGGTGCTGGGCCCGGACGGCGAGTTGCTGCGCGATCAGGTCTCCCCGGGCAGCGATCTGTCGGATCTGCGGGAGTCCGCGATCAGGCTGCAGGCGCGCCTGCGCAGTGAGGTGCCCGGCCGGACTCCGACGCTATGGTCATGGGCGCTGCAACCGGCGGGCGCGGGATCGTAGGAGGCCTACCCCGCTGCGGGGTGCGACGACCAGGAGCGCAGCACCGGGGTGCGGCCGGGATCCGAGCTGGTCAGGCGCGCGGCCAGCCGCAGCTCGGGGGCGTCCAGGTCGGCCAGTGAGTCGCCGGGGCTCACGTCGCTACGCAGGACGGTTCCGTCCGGCGTGGTTACGGAGAACTCGACGGCGGTGCCGTCGGGGGTGTGCACTTCGGCATCGAAGCGGCCCCAGCCGGAGACGGGGCGCGGAATCACGCCGGAGGAGAGCTCGCCGTCGGCCCGGCGGTGGACGGCGATGCTGGCCCGTACCTCGCCCGGCAGCAGGCCGCTGCCGTGCAGCGCCAGCTCGTCGATCAGGCCGGCGAAGGGAGCCGTCTTCCTGTCGTGCTGCAAGCCGATGTAGAGGTGGTCCTCGGCGGCGCGGATGGCGTCCGCGTGCTCGCCGATGTCCTCGTGGCGGCTGCGGCGCTGGTGGTGCGCCTGCCAGCGCGGACCGGCCGACTCGTGCCAGTCGCTGATGGCGGCGGCGTGCTCGGCGCTGCCGGGCAGCGCGAGGTTGTCGTTGGCGTCCACCTCCCCGTCCAGGTAGAACAGCGCCCGCTCGTTCGAGTCCAGGGTGATGCGCACGGCCACCGCGACGTGGTACCAGCGGCCCCCCTCCAGGGTGGTCGCCGCCAGGTTCTCCAGCAGCGGGATGCCCGCCGCCCCACCGCGGCGCAGGCACAGCCGGCCGCGGTGCAGCCCGACCCAGTAGTGCGGCAGCTTGGAGACGATGGTCTGGGTGCGCTCCGGCGCCTCGGTGGAGATCCACGCTTCCACGGTGAACTCGCGCGCGACCCGCAGCTCCGGGCACTCCAGCACGTAGCCGTAGTCGCCGCGCCCGTCGAACCGGAGCGCCGTGCCGCGCTTGCCGGGAACCCAGGTCGGCCCCGCCAGCTTGGCGTAGTGCGGCCCACCGTCGTCGGCCGCCACGCTGCCTGCGCCTTCGTCGAAACGCCAGTGGGCGACCGTGGAGTCGCGCCGCACCGCGCCCACCTCGGCCAGCTCCACGCCGCGGTAGGCGGGCCGGAAGAAGCGCGTCTCCAGAAAGGTCCCGAAGATCCCGCTGCGCTCGCCGGTCTCATCCTTGTGATCGTGGCTGTAGTAGATCGACAGCAGGCGCCCGCCGGCGACCTCGGTGAGCTGCGGGTAGGCGAAGTCGGCGCCCAGGAAGCGCTGGTCGTCCAGCACCACCTGCTGGTGGGCGACGTCCCAGGTCGCGCCGTTGTCGAACGAGGCGGTGGCGACGATGCGGCAGTTCTGGCGCTGCCCGTTGACCGCTACCAGGGTGCCGTCGGTGAGCGTGATCAGGTAGGGCTGGCTCGGCACCGGCGAGTGCCACAGCGACGGCACCGCGGCGCTCCAGGTGCGCCCGTAGTCGGTGGAGGTGGCCTGGAAGTAGTGCTCGCCGTAACCCTGCGAGCGCATCAGCATCACCAGGGTGCCGGGGATCAGGGTCTCGGTGACCTGTTCCTCGTCGGGGCCGCCGAGGTGGGGGTGGGCGAAGCGCTCGAAGCGCAGCCCTCCCAGCTCCACCACGTCGGCGTCGCGCGGCAGCTCGGCATCCGCGTCGCGCTGCACCAGCGTGGCCCGCACCGACGCGGGAAAGGAGGTCAGCCCCTCCTCGGCCGGTGCCGGCACGCTGCCGCGCCACAACAACTCGCCGTTGGACATGGCCAGCTCCGGCGACGCCGGGTAGAAGTGGTCGCCGAGCGGCGGCAGGGTGATCCAGGTGCGGCCGTCGTCCTTCGAGTACAGCGCGTAAGCGGTCGCGATCTGTTGGCCCTCGGTGCCCGCCTGCTGCCCCGGGACGCGGCTCCATGCGCCCATCCACAGGGCGCCGTCGGCGGCCTGCACCAGGTCCTCGGGACCGCCGGCATCGACCGCGCCCGGCAGCGCGAAGATCACCCACGGATCGCTCCAGCTCTGCCCGCCGTCGGTCGACCGGGCCGCTACCGTACGGCCGAAAGAGCAGAAGGTATGGGCGCTGGCCTCGCGCCACACCGCCAGCAGGCTGCCGTCCTGCAGCGCGCGCAGCACCGGGAAGAAGCCGCAGCGGATGTTGCGCGTCGCCGGCTCCTGGAAGTGCGGGCTGGCCACGTCGATGCCCTCGCTGCGCGCGTGCTCGCGCAGGCCCACCCCTGGCGGCACCCCGTAGCCCAGGTCGGCGGGGCTCACCCGCACGTGCGGCGCGGCCGGCACCGGCGCCTGCTCCCGCAGCAGCGCCACGCCGCGGCGCCCGTACACGCGGTCCCAGTCTTGGAACCGGTCGCCCCAGATCGTTCCCGTGTCCGCCATACCTACTCCCTGCTACGCCGTCGCCGACGAAGTTGTAGCAGACCACCGCCACAATCACGAACAGTCCGCACCCGCAACGGCCCGACATCGGCTACAGTGCGAGCTGCGATGGCGACCCACGACATCGACCTGACCGGCTACGGCCTGCCCTTCTGGCTGGACATCGAACGGCCCCGCTACCCGGCGCTGGCCGGAGACGTGCGCGCCGACGTGGCGATCGTGGGCGCCGGGATAGCCGGGTTGAAGGTGGCCGACGCCGCCGCGGAACGCGGTCTGGACTGTGTCGTGCTGGAGGCGAAGCAGGTCGGCGAAGGCGCGTCCTCGCGCAACCAGGGTTGCATCGTCACCGGGCTGCCGCGCTCCTACGGTGAGATGGCGGCGAGGGGCTCCCGCGACGTGGCGCGCTCCCTGGTCAACCTCAGCCACTACAACCAGGAGCTGCTGGAGGAGCAGATGGTCCGCCACGGCATCGCCTGCGACTACGAGGTGTCCGGCGAGACCGTGCTGGTGCGCGGCGACCGCCCCGACGTGGACGAGGCTCTCGCGCCGCTGCGGCGCGACGTGGCCCTGATGACCGAGGACGGCTTCGCCGCCGAGTTCCTCGACGCGGCCGCGGCGCAGGCCGTCACCGGCAGCCCGCTGTACGCCGGCGGCATCCACCTCCGCCGCGACGCGCAGTTTCATTCGGGCAGGTTCGTGGTCGGGCTGGGCGCCGCCGTGGCGCGCTCGCCGCGGGTACGCATCTTCGAAGGTTCGCCGGTCGTGGCGATCGAGTCCCCCGGGGCCGGAGCCGCTCACCTGATCCGCACCCCGCACGGGAACCTGAGCGCCGCCCACCTGTGCGTGGCCACCAACGCGCTGGTGCCGCAACTCCTGCCGGCCCTCACCGGCACGCTGCGCGCCGAGCGCGGGCAGGTGCTGGTGACCGCGCCGCTGGCGGAGCGTCCCTGCCGCGGCTGCTTCGCGGCCGGCACCGCGTGGTGGC
The DNA here is from genome assembly GCA_963662775.1 of Spirochaetia bacterium. GTDB lineage: Bacteria > Spirochaetota > Spirochaetia > SZUA-6 > Bin103 > CATQHW01. The sequence goes on along the minus strand of OY759747.1, from coordinate 3,720,131 downwards.
GGGAGGTCAACGAGGCCGACGGGCGCTTCCGGCTGCTGTTCGGCGGAGGCCGCGACCGCGACGAGCCGTACAGCCTGTTCCCGCAGTACGCGGCCGACGGCCGCCGCAACACCCGCATCGGCAGCGCCGGGTTCCGGCCGACGCTGGCCCACCAGCGTCGCCTGCAGGTGCTGCTGGCCGAGCTGTTCCCGCACCTGGCCGACGCGCCGATCACGCACCGCTGGGGCGGGCTGCAATCGTTCACCTTCGACGGACTGCCGGCGATCGGCGTGTTCGACCCCGATCGGCGCATCCACGGCTTGGCCGGCTTCTGCGGACTGGGCAACTCCTACTCGAACGTGGGCGCGGCCTACCTGGCGGCGCGCATCGCCGGCGCCGGCGACGGGCTCCCGCCGGACCAGGCGGAGACGCTGAAGCTGCTGCTGGCACCGGCGCGCGACGGCGCCCGCTGGCCCGGACCCGAACCGACGCAGACGCGCTCCGGCTCCTACGGACTGGTACGCCGCGCCGCCAGGACCGGTCCACGGAGGTGAGTGAGATGGCAACGAACGCATCGTTATCGAAGCCGCGCAGCGTCGACAGCGGACAGGTGGTCGACGGGGTGGTCGCGCTCCTGTTCACGCCGTTCACGGCCGACGGGAGCCGGTTCGACGCGGCCGGCATGCGCCGCCAGCTCGACTTCGTGCTGGAGTCCGGCGTGTCGGCCGTGGTCGCCTGCGGCAAGGCGGGGGAGTTCGAGGGACAGAGCCTGGAGGAGATCGAGGAGGTGCTAAGCACGGTCCTGGCGCACGTCCGCGGCCGCATCCCCGTGGGCATGGGCATCATCAGCGTCGAGGAGGATCGCGGCGTGCCCGCCGCGGAGCTTGCCGCCCGCTGCGGCGCCGACTTCGCCATGACCAAGAAGTTCGGCAAGCGCGACCTGCACGGCTTCTTCAGCCAGATCGCGGAGCGGATCCCGGTGATGCTCTACGACCAGACCAACGAGGGCAACCTCGACGTGACCGGCGACGTGCTGCCGCTGGTCGCGGCCATCGAGCGGATCATGACCGTGAAGGTGAGCGGCAACGTGTACGCCTTCGACCAGCTCAAGAAGGCCGCCCCGCAGGCCGCCTACATCTGCGGCTGGGACACCTTCTCCCTGCCCGCCTACATCTCCGGGAGCGACGGCGTCGTGGCCGGCAGCGCGGCCTTCATGCCGGAGCGCGAGGTCGAGCTGCACCGCCTGGTGCAGGCGCAGGCGTGGGACGACGCGCGGCGGCTGTTCTACCACCGCATGCTGCCGATGATCGCCTACTGCACCCCGGATCCCTACGCCTTCTCGGTGTGCAAGCACATCCTGCACTGGAAGGGGCTGTTCGACTCGCCTGTCGTCCGTCCGCCCTACCTCAACGCACCCCCGTGGCTGCAGCGGGAGCTCCGTGAGCTGGCGCAACAGCTCGGTCTGATCGACGGCTCCTGAGCGGCTGGCGCCTTACCCGCTCCCGCCGGTATCACTGCCGGGCGCCTCACGCAGCAAAGCCTCCAGTTGAGCCACCCGTGCTTCTGCCGCTTCGCGGGCGGCAGCTTCCTGCGCGAGTCGCGTCTCCGCCGCCGCCCGCTCCTGTTCGGCTCTCTGCCGTGCCTGCCGCTCGTGCTGCCGTTCCTGTTCGGCTTGCTGCCGTGCCTGCCGCTCGTGCTGCCACTCCTGTTCGGCTCGTTGCCGTGTCGCGTCCGTTTCCGCGAGATCCTCCAGGTCCTGACCCGTCTCCGGATCGTGGAACCTCAGCCCGCGCTCCACCAGCCTCAACTCCAACCCCAGCACACGGCTCGCCAGCGCTAGCGTGCCATCCCGCAACTCTCTGCTCGGCAGCCTCCGGTACCCATCCCCGATCAACTCCAACCCCTGCAGCGGTGGCCGCAGGTAGTCTTGCGTCGGGTCGTACTGCCAGTACTCCTGCACCCGCAGCGAACGGTACAACTCCCGCTTGCGCCCCTGGTCCTCCCGGTACGTCCTCCGAGACGTGATCTCCAGCACGAAGTCCGGTCCCTTCGGTTCCTTCCACAGCAGGTAGCTCGAACGGTCCCGATTCGGCGCCCCCACCACCACGAACACGTCCGGCGCCACCCGCGCACCTACGTTTCCCTCTTCGTAGTAGATCAGCAGGTTGCCCGATACGTACACGTCGTCACGGTCGCGAAAGTGATGCCGCAGCCGGTCCACCGCGTAGGTCAGTGGCGTGCGCTGGTAGTCACTTTCCGCCATCGGCCGGCCATCGGAACTCGGATAGTCGACTTGGGCCGGCGCAAGCAGCGAGGTGGCCATTCGCTTTCCCCCAGACCGCTACAGGTTACCACGGCGCCCACACGCATCGCGCGTCCGCCGCAGGTCGTGAGCCCATCGACAGAGTAAGCGTCCAAGCCGGCGCTGGCGCATTCGGTCAGTCCGGCTTGCGCACGTCGCGCCGGTCCCACAAGTGGCGCTTCGGCGCGAGCACGGCAAGCGCGTAGGCGACGATGATGCCGCCGGCCGCGAGCAGCGCCGCCGGCAGGCCGGCCACCTGGGCCACCGCGCCGGCCAGCGTCGAGCCGACCGGATTGAGCCCGAAGGTCTGCGCCAGCAGCCCCGTGGACTGGTCGCGCCGCGACGACGGCACCGTGACCTGCACCAGGGTGAAGAGCATCACGTCGTAGACGGTCATCCCCACGCCCAGCACCACCGCGATCCCCACGGACAGCAGGAAGGAGCGCGACAGCGCGTAGCCGATCAGCGCCACGCCGCACAGCGTGCACGCCAGCATGGTGACCGATCCCTTGCTGCGCAGCTCGCCCGTCGCCGTCATCACCATCCCGAAGACGATCGCGCCCAGCGACCCGGCCGCGGTCAGCACCCCCAGGGCGCCGGCCCCCACGCCCAGCACGTCGCGCGCCAGGACAGGCATCATCGAGCTGACGGAGAACACGCACATCTCCATGAGCATGCTCATCATGAATACCGCCCGCACGCGCGCCACCCGCAGCGTGTAGCGAAGCTGGCGCACCAGGTCCAGGAACACCGGCCGCGGCCCCGTGACCGGCGCGGGCCGGCCCAGCTCCGGCGAGAGCCGCGCCAGGACCGCCGCGGCGCCGGCCCGGATCACCGCCAGGAGCAGGAACGCCACTGCGAACCCCAGGGCGGAGATGGTCACGCCGACGAGAGCCGAGCCGGCCATCCTGCCGATGTTGAACGTCAGTTGCCGGGCACCCATCGCCCGCATCAACTGCCCCTGCCCGGCCGCCCGCTGCAGCAGGCCGGTCGACAGCGGAAGGTGCAGGCAGCGCGCCGTGCCGGTCAGCACCGCGGCGGCGACCAGGTGCCAGAGACGCAGCACCTCGAGCGCGCTCAGCGCGGCGATCGCGACCAGCACCAGGGCCAGCGCCGCCTGCACGGCCGCCAGCGTGCGCCGCCGCTCCACGCGCGCGGCCACCACCCCGCCCAGGCCGCCGCCCGCCAGCAGCACCAGCCCCTCGATGCCGAAGACGGCGCCCACCCAGAACGGCGCGTCGGTCACCTCCAGCACCAGCCAGCCGGTGGCGATGACGCGCGGCAGCATCGCGCCGGAATCGAGAAGCTGGTGGGCGAACAGGCACCACAGGTCCGGGGTCAGGAACGACCCTCTGCCCCCGGGCACGCCCCGCTCAGCGCCGGTCAGGCGTCGGAACCGCTCGACACGGAATAGATCAGCGCGGCCTGGAAGTAGAAGCGCAGACGCAGCGACCGGCCGTTGAGCTCCGCGCCGTCCGCATGGCCCCACCGTAGCGAAAAAGCCGGCGCGTCCAGCGGTCCCTGCACGATGCAGCGCTCCTTCTCGTACCCCGGCACCACCCGGTCCTCGCCGTCGACCAGCTCCGCCATCAGGTAGGCGCGGTTGTCGCCGTTGTCGACTCCCGGCGCCGGCACCGTCGCGTTCAGGCGCAGCGGGCCGCCGTCGTGGGTGAAGGTGCGCGTCTCGAACACGCCGTTGGAGACGGTCTGCACGAACGTCAGCCGATCCTCGCCGATCCCCCAGATCTCGTCCCCCTGGTGGAAGCGCAGCATCCCGCCGGCCGCCATCGGGTTGTGCGAGATCACCACGGAGCCGGCGTGCATGCCGCGGAAGGGCCGGTCCCAGCGCAGGCCGTCGCGGCTGATCCACCACTCGGTGTCCAGCATGCCCGGCCCGTGGCCGTCCGGCCGCATCGGCGCGATGCCCGGCGGCATGAAGCTGCCCACGTAGTTGAGCACCTGCAGGAAGCAGGTCTCCCGGTACAGGAACGGCCGGGCGACGTAGAACTCCAGGTCGGGCGGGTCCAGCTCGTCGCGCGTGATCTGGTGCTCGCGCGCCAGCAGCGGTCCGCCCAGCCGCTTCATCGCCGGGACGCCTGCGAAGTCGAACCCCGGCTGCATGCCGTTGGCGAAGTCGTTGGGGTCGTCCGGCGTCCAGCGCAGCCCGTCCGGGCTGGTGCGCACCGACACGGTGCGCATACCGTCGCGGATCAGCTCGTTGAGCGGCTTGTCCGGTTCGCGGACGACTCCCTTGTTGTAGCAGATGAAGCGGCGCGCCGCCGGGCTCCACATCGCCCCCCAGTTGTCGCCCTCGCGATACACGGGGTTGTGCGGGCTGGGCTCCCAGCGCTCGCCGTCGCCGGACACGAACGCGTGCGTGTCGAAGCTGCCGCCGTAGTCGCGGCTGTTCTTGAGCACCAGGTAGCGCTCCTGCTCCGGGCTGTAGCTGACCGTCGCCGTGTGCGCCCACTCCGAGTTGGGCGGCTTGGGCAGGTCCGCGCCTTCCAGCACGACACGCACGTCGCGAAAGGCCGTGCCGTCGTCGGTGTCGGCGCGCAGCACCTGCCACGGGATGCCCTTGGCACCGCGCACGCCGAACACGTCGAAGCCGCCTCCCGGATGCGGCCGGCAGAACGACACCCGGAACGGCGGCGGCTCGCAGTCGGCGAGCTTGCGCAGCCGGGATGCGCCGATGGTGGTGTGGCCCCAGACGTTCTGCAGGTCGTCGGCGTGGCAGAAACGCAGGGTCATGCGCCGCCCTCGCCCTCGCGGAAGTCGACGGCCACCTTCAGTGACCGGTCGCCGCGCGTGCGCGCCAGCTCGTAGGCGTCGGCCACGCGCGCCAACGGCAGCCGGTGTGAGATGAGCCCCTCGACGTCGACGTCGCCGCGGGCGATCAGGTTGAGCGCCAGCTCGTACGGCGCGGAGCCGGTGCCGTCCCTGATCGAGGAGCTCTGCGTGTGCGGCCGCTTGCGGAACCACGTCAGGTACGAGAGCTCGAAGGCCGGCTGCTTGGGCACGCCGAACAGCAGCAGTTGCCCGTACGGACGGACCAGCTCCAGGGCCAGATTGATCGAGGCAGGTTCCCCGGCGGCTTCGACGACGATCTGCGGCTCGACCCCGCCGGACGCCTCCGCCACCGCGGCCGGCACGTCGTCGCCGGCCGCGTCGATCACGTGGTCGGCGCCGAAGCGCAGGCCGGCGGCGCGCCGCGCCTCGACCAGGTCCAGGCCGATCACGGTGCCGGCTCCCATGCGGCGCAGCATCCGGTCGAACAGCAGGCCGATGCCGCCCTGCCCCACCACGGCCACCGTGGCGCCGGCCACGTCGCGCAGCTTGTTGCAGCCGCAGATCACCGTGCCGAGCGGCTGCGCGATCGCCAGCCGCTCGGCCGGCACCCCCTCGGGCACCCGGACCAGCGCGTCGATGCCGATCGCGAAGCGCTCGGCCATGCCCACGTGCGGCGACGGCGTCGCCAGCACGCGCTCGCCCGGCTCGAACGGAAAGACCGTCTTGCCGCGATACTCGACGGCCTCCACCACGCCGATCACCTCGTGGCCGCTCTGGCCGGGGTTCAGCGGGTAGGCGTCGGCCGGCTGACCGTACACCGCGAGCAGGTCGCTGCCGCAGATCGAGATCAGCTCGGGCCGGACGATCGCATGATCGGCCGCCGGCTCCGGGTCGGCGAAGCTGTCCACCCGGACCGTGCCGGGTGCGGTGACGTGTGCCGCTTGCATCATGGGACTCCTTGCGCGTCGCAGCCACGATTGCACGGTGCGCCGCGCCGCGGCAACGCGACCGCTCCGAAGCGTTCGCGAACCGGATCGCGGCTCCCGTCCGACCATTGAGCGTGCGGCACGGAAGCGATAGAGTCACGGACGCGACGTACCTCGGCCATGGACACCGTTCCCGCTTACCCGCGCATTCCTTACGCCGAGGCCGACTTCCGGCGCGTCCACGCGGTGGCGTAAATGCGTTCTTTCAATACCGCCGGTCCCGTCAATCCGACCGATCATTATCTGATCGCACCGCTGTCGAGGATCGATTCGGACGAAGTGCTCGGCCTGGTACGCGACAAGAAGTACCTCGTGCTACATGCGCCGCGGCAGACGGGCAAGACGTCGGCGCTGCTGGCATTGGCCGACGTGCTCAACCGGAGGGGCTACCGGTGCGTGTACGTCACGGTCGAAACCGCGCGAACCGCGCGTGACGACGTGGAGCGGGCGATACGCACGGTGCTCGTCAGGCTGGCGTCGCAGGCGCGGGCGACGCTGGATGACGGATTCCTGGACGACATCTGGCCAGACGTTCTGGCGCGAGTCGGTGCGGACGAGGCGCTGGGCGAAGCGCTTGCCCGCTGGGCGCAGGCGTCGCCGCACCCGCTGGTATTGCTGATCGACGAGATCGACACGCTGGTAGGGGATTCGTTGCTGTCGGTGCTCCAGCAACTCCGCGCCGGCTACCCCGCGCGCCCGGAGCGCTTCCCGCACAGCGTGCTCCTGTCCGGCATGCGCGACCTGCGCGACTACCGGATGGGCGCCGCCGGCAGCCCCTTCAACATCGCCGCCGCGTCTCTGCGGCTGGGCGACTTCTCGCGCGAGCAGACGCTGGCCCTGCTGGGCCAGCACACGGAGGAGACCGGCCAGGCGTTCGCACCGGCGGCGCTGGCGGCGGTGTGGACCCAGACGCGTGGCCAGCCGTGGCTGGTGAACGCGCTGGCGCACGGCACGTGCTTCAAGAGTCGGGCGTTGCGAGACGACCGCTCGCGCACCGTGACCGCCGACGACGTCGCGGCGGCGCGCGAGGAGTTGATCGTGAACCGCGTGACGCACCTGGACTATCTGGCCGACAAGCTGCGCGAGGATCGCGTGCGGCGGGTCATCGAGCCGATGCTGAGCGGCTCGGACCGGCACGCATTCACGGACCGCGACGTCGCCTATGCGCGAGACCTGGGGCTGGTGGCCGGCGACGCGCCGCTGCGGGTCGCCAATCCGATCTATGCCGAGGTGCTGCCGCGCGAGCTCGCGTGGGTGGCGCAGGAGACGCTGGATCTGTCGCCGCCGCGATACGTGAGGGCGGACGGCAGCCTGGACGCGGAGTTGTTGATGGCGGAATTCCAGAGCTTCTTCCGCCGCCACTCCGAACATTGGAGGAACCGCTTCGCCTACGAGGAGGCGTGGCCTCAGTTGCTCCTGCAGGCGTACTTGCAGCGTGTGGTAAACGGCGGCGGCCGCATCGAGCGGGAATACGCCCTGGGGAGCGGACGCGTGGACCTGCTGATCGTGTGGCCGCTGCCGGACCGGGTGCAGGAGTTCGTCCTGGAGTGCAAGGTGGTGCGCGAGCACGACGCCCTGGAGAGCGTCGTCGCGGAGGGCGTGGAACAGACGGCGCGGTACATGGACCGCTGCGCGGCCGAGGCGGGACACCTGGTCGTCATCGACCAACGGGAGAATCGGAACTGGGAGGAAAGGATCTATCGCATGCGGCGCCGCTCGGCGCACGGGCGGCACGGCGAAGATGCCGTATCCGTAGCGGTGTGGGGGATGTGAAACCAGCCTCTATGAGCTGATCAATGGGGTCTTCGGGAATCCGGGTGGCAGAGTGGGCCCATGGCCTGTCATGCGGTGACCGCGAAGATCCGCGCGCCGCGGAAACAGACCCGCAGCCGCGCACGCCGGCCGGCCAGCGGCTCTGAGGTGGCGCCCTGCCAGCGCAGCTCCAGCCGGGTGGCGTCGATCGGCCCCTGCAGCAGGCAGGCGTTGCGGTCGTAGCCGGCGATCACGCGGTCGCGGTCGTCGACCAGCTCGGCCATCAGGTATGACTCGTTGTTGTCGTTGCCGAACCCGTCGCCCGGGAGCTGCAGGTTGAGCCGCAGCGGCCGGTCCGGCACCGTGAAGGTGCGCGTCTCGAACAGGCCGTTGGAGCGGGCGCTGACGTTGGTCAGCCGATCCTCCGGCACGCCCCAGACCTGGTCGCGGAGGTAGAACAGCAGCTTGCCGGCCGCCTGGATGGGTCCGGCCAGGATGCTCGTGCCCACCTCCTGACCCCGGAACGGGCGCTCCCAGGTCAGCCCGTCGTCGCTCACCCACAGCTCGTGGCCCAGGGTGCCGGGCCCGTGGCCGTCCGGACGCATGGGCGGCAGCCCGTTGGGCAGGAAGCTGCCGCAGTAGGTCAGCACGTTGAGGAAGTAGCGTCCCGCGTACGTGAACGGCCACGACGCGTAGAACTCCAGGTCCGGCGGGTCGTCGGCATCCGGGGCCACGTGGAACTCGCGCGGCACCAGCGGCCCGCCGACCTTGCGCATCCCGCGCGCCCAGCGCATGCCCAGCTTGTAGGCGTTGGGGGCCGACGGGCTCCAGGTCAGCCCGTCGGGGCTCGAGCGGATGCAGACGGTGCGGTGCGCGTCCAGGAACAGCTCGTTGACGCGCTTGTGCTCGCAGCGCAGCCACCCCTTGTTGTAGGTGACGTAGCGGCCGGCCGGAGTGCTCCAGATCGCCCCCCAGCGGTCCCCCTCGGTGTAGACCGGCCGCTTGGGAGCCTCCTCCCACGACTCGCCGTCGCGGCTGAAGAAGGCGTAGGTGGCGAAGCCCTCGGGCACCTCCGCGTTCTTCAGGCAGAGGAATTGCTCCCGCTCCGGGCTGTAGCTGACCGTCGCGACGTGCTGCCAGTGCGTGCCGTCGGGCAGCGTGTAGTCGTTCGAGTCCAGGACGACCCGCGCGTCCTCGAAGGTGCTGCCGTCGGCGGTGCCGGCGCGCCAGAGCTGCCACGGCGTGCGCTTGCCGCAACGGTAGCCCAGCACGTCCCAGCGGCCGCCGGCGCCCTCGGTCGCCAGCGCCATCTGGAACGGCGGCGCGCCGAGGTCGGTCATGTGGCGCAGCGGCGTCGCCTCGATACGCGTGTGTCCCCACGCCACCGGCAGGTCGCGCCGGTCGATGAACAGCAGCCTCACCATCCTCCTCCTTCGCCGGCCGCGGCGAGCTCCAGCTCCGGCGCCAGCAGATCGAGCTGCGCGTCGCCGTAGCGCGCGGCCTCCGCCGCCAGGAGCCCGAAGTAGCGGCGCCTCGCCTCGTCCACGCGGCGGTCGCCGGTCTCGTAGAAGCGGTTGTGGAGCTCGTCCGGATCGCCGCGCAGGTCGTACAGCTCACAGCGGTCGGTCAAGTTCCACACCAGCTTCCAGTCTCCGTCGGTCACCATGCGCGACGAGTAGTGACCGTACCAGTCGCCGTGATATTGCGCGAAGTGCACGGGGCGAGGCCACGGGGAGCGCCCGCGCGCGAAATCCACCAGCGACTCGCCGTGCAGGGGCCCGGACCCGAAGGTGGCGACCGGCCGACCGGCGATGAGGTGCGCGGCGGTGGCGGTCATGTCGGTCAGGTTCACCGGCTCGCGCTCGGCGCGCCGCGCCTCGGCGCCCGGCACGCGCACGATCATCGGTACGCGGTAGATCTCGTCGTACAGGTAGGCGCCCTTGCTGGCGAAGCCGTGCGAGCCGGCCATGTCGCCGTGGTCGGCCGTGAACACGATGGCCGTGGAGTCGTAGAGGCCGAGCTCCCGCAGCCGGTCGAGCAGCCGCCCGACCAGGTGGTCGATCAGCTCGATGTAGGAGAAGTTGCAGGCGAGCGCGCGGCGCAGCTCGTCGTCGGAGCGCGGGTTGCCTGCGCCCTCCGGCCTCGCCTCCAGCGCCGCCAGCTTGCGCTGGTAGATCGGCTTGCCGGTGAAGTCGTCGAAGCGGTTGGGCCACAGCGGGATGTCGGCCGGGTCGTAGCGCAGCCCCCACTCCTCCGGGACCAGCCAGGGGCCGTGCGGGCCGGGAAACGCGCAGAACAGCAGGAACGGCCGGTCCGGGTCGCGGCTGCCCAGGAAGTCGCTCGCGTAGCGGGCGGCGAGTCCGTCCGGAAAGTCGTCGATCGGCACGTCCACGGTGCCGGCGTGGTTCGCCTCGACCGCTTGGACCATCGGCCAGTAGTCGGTCGACGGGTGCCACTGCGTGCTGTCCAGGAACGGCGGATCCCCGCCCGCCTGCGTGCCCGGCCGCTGCGTGTGCTCGAAGGCGCTGGCGAACAGGTCCTCCGCCGGCCCGATGTGCCACTTGCCGAAGTAGGCGGTCTGGCAGTCGGTCTCGGTGGCGGCCCAGTCCTGGATGGCGCGCACGGACGGTGGCAGGTGGCGGCAGTAGGAGTACTCCGGCGTCGAGTTGTTGAACAGGTGGTGGCCGTGCGGGTAGAGGCCGGTCATCAGGCTGGCGCGCGCGGGCGAGCAGATCGCGATCGGCGTGTAGCCCCGGTCGAAGACCACGGACTCGGCCGCCAGCGCGTCCAGGTTGGGCGTCCGCACCAGAGGGTTTCCGTAGCAGCCCAGCAGGTCGCGCCGGAGCTGGTCGCAGAACATCACCAGCACGTTGGTCGGGCTCATCGGGGTGATCTTAGCCGCCTGACGCCGGGGCCGTCCGAGGGGTAGCCTCCGCGCAGGAGAGGGAAGCGGAATGAGACGTGATCACGAAGGCCGGGTTGCGCTGGTCACCGGCGCGGCGCAGGGCATGGGGGCGGCATGCGCGCGGCGGCTCGCGGCCGGCGGCGCCGCGGTAGTGGTGTTCGACCGGCAGGCCGAGCCCCTGCAGGAGCTGGCGGCGGAGCTGGACGGGCTGGCGTGCGCCGGCGACGTGACCCGCGCGGCCGACGTGGAGCGGGCGGTGGCGGCGGCGCTGGAGCGCCACGGGCGGCTGGACATCCTGGTCAACGCCGCCGGCATCATGCTGCGCACCCGCTTCTTCGAGCTGGAGGAGGACGAGTTCGACCGGGTGATAGCCGTCAGCCTCAAGGGCTCGTTCCTGGTCAGCAAGGCGGCCGCAGGTCCGATGCGCGAAGGCGGCTTCGGCCGCATCGTGCACTTCTCCTCCACCGCCGGCCGCACCGTCAGCACCCTGGGCGGCTGCCACTACACGGCCGCCAAGCACGGCGTGCTCGGCCTGACGCGCGCGCTGGCCAAGGAGCTGGCCCCGCACGGCATCACCGTCAACGCGGTCTGTCCGGGACTCATCGACACGGAGATGGTCCGCGGCAGCGTCACGCCGGAGCGGATCGCCGCGTACGAGGAGAGCTTCCCGGTCTCGCGCCTGGGCACGCCCGAGGAGGTCGCCGAGACGGTGGCGTTCCTGACCAGCGAGCACGCCGGCTACATCACCGGCGCTCCCATCGACATCAACGGGGGCGGCTTCATGGGCTGAGCCGCCCCCGCGTATACTGCGGCGTCATGCTGAGCGAGGAGCAGGTCCAGGAGTTCCATGGCCGGGGATTCGTCCTGGGCGACCGCGTGCTGACCGATGCCGGGGTGGACGAGCTGCGCGGCGAGCTGGAACGTGTCCTGACCGCCACCGACTTGCCGGACGGCCGCCGGCCGGTGCGCTGCAGCGACCTGTCCAGGAACGAGGGAAGGCCCGTGTGGCAGATCGTCAACATCTGGCAGGCCAGCGACGCGTTCGCCCGCCTGACCCGCAACCCGTCGATCGTCACCGACGTGGCCCGCATGACCGGCGCCCGGGAGCTGCGCGTCTGGCACGACCAGGTGCAGTACAAGCCGAAGGACGTCGGCGGCACCACCTCCTGGCACCAGGACTCGCCCTCGTGGCCGGTGCTCACGCCGCACGTGCAGATGTCGGCATGGGTCGCCCTGGACGACGTGGACGAAGGCAACGGCTGCATGTGGATGGTCCCGGGTTCCCACCGCTGGGGATCGGCCCGGGAGCTCCTGCAGGACATCCACTTCGACTCCGATCTGCCGGCCGAGTACCGCGGCCACGCGATCCGGCCGGTGCCGCGCCCGGTGCCCAGGGGCCACGTCCACTTCCACCACGGCCTGACCTGGCACGCCTCGTTTCCGAACCGGTCCGGCCGCCCGCGGCGCGCCATCGCCGTCCACTACATGCCGGAGGCCACGCGCTTCGTGGCGGCCAACGACCACACGATGAAGCCGTACATCCCGGTCGCCGACGGCGAGCGGATTGCCGGCCCGGTCTTTCCGCGGGTCTACCCGCTCGACACTGCCGAACCGGCCGCCGCCGCGGCGGCCTCGCATACCTGACGACGGAGCAAATGATGAAACGACGCATGAATGGCGGCCAGGCTCTGGTGCGCTCGCTGGCCGCGCAGGGGGTGGCCGTCACCTTCGGCGTGCCGGGCGCCGGCCAGTACGAGGCGGTCGACGCCTACTTCGACACCGACGGCATCCGCTACGTCTCCTGCCGCAACGAGCAACCCACCACGCACATGGCGGACGGCTACGCGCGCGCCGGCAACCGGCCTGCCAGCGCGCTGGTGGTGCCGGGCGCCGGCCTGTTCAACGCCTCCGGCGGCGTCTCCACGGCGCTGCGCTCCTCCTCGCCCATCATCGTCATCTCAGGCTCGCCCGAGGACCGCCTCAAGGGCGCGTCATCGAGCCACTGGCTGGAGCCGATCACCAAGTGGGCGGCGAAAGCGACCAGTCCGAGCGACGTGGCGGCCAAGGTGCCGCAGGCGGTACGGGCGGCATGCTCCGGCCGCCCCCGGCCGGTCTACCTGGAAGTCTCCGCGACGGTGTTCACCCAGGAGGAGGAGGTCGAGATCGCCCCGCCCGCCACGATCGAGCCGCCCGCGGGCGACCCAGCCACGCTGGAACGCGCCGCCGCCATGCTCTCCGACGCCGAGCGGCCACTGATCCTGGCCGGCACCGGCGTGCACCGCTCGGGTGCCTACGCGGCGCTCGCCGCGCTGGCCGAGCGGCTGCCGGCATCCGTGGCGACCACCACCGCCGGCAAGGGCGCCATCTCCGACCGCAGCCCGCTGGCGCTCGGACACTCCCTGCGCGCCTACGCACCGCTGGTGGAGTTCGCGCAGTCGCGCGACGTCGTGCTGGCGGTCGGCACCCAGGCCGGTCCGGCCGGACTGCTCGGCGTCGACCCCGACCGGGTGATCCGCATCGACCTCGACGCCGATGCGCTGGCCGCCGGCCAGGCGCTGGCCATCGAGGCGGACGCCCGAGGGGCCCTGGAGACCCTCACTCGACTGGTACGCCCCGGCCGCGCCGAGGATCCGACCGCGGCCATCGCGGCGCTCAACGGCGTGCGCTTCGGCGACACCGAGCAGCTCGAGCCGCAGCGCTCCTACATCGAGGCGCTGCGCGCGGCCATTCCCGACGACGGCGTCTTCGCCTACGGCATGAACCAGATGGGCTACTACAGCCGCAACTACTACCGGGTCTACGCGCCGGACACCTACTTCGACCCGCGCGGCAACCTGGGCGCGTCGCTGCCGATCGCCATGGGCGCCAAGGTCGCACGGCCCGACGCGCCCGTGGTCGCCTGCTGCGGCGACGGCGGCGTCATGTACCACATCCAGGAGCTGGCCACCGCGGTCCTGCACGACATCGCCGTCACCGTGGTGGTGTTCAACGACAACGCCTACGGCAACGTGAAGCGCTCCCAGCAGGCGGACTTCGGCGGCCGGCTGGTCGGCGTCGACCTGCGCAACCCGGACTTCGTCCGCCTGAGCGAGTCCTTCGGTGTGCGCGGCGCGCGCGCGACCGACCCGGCGGCGCTGCAACGCGAACTGGAGCGCGCCTTCGACGGCGACGAGCCGGTGCTGATCGAGGTGCCGGTCGGCGAGCTGGAGCGCGTCTATTGAGCCGGCCGACCAGCTACGCCGACCTCGGCGTGCGGCCGTTCATCAACTGCCGCGGCACCGGCACCTCCGTGGGCGGCAGCATCATGCCGGAACCGGTGCTGGAGGCGATGCGCCAAGCGGCCGGCAGCTTCGTCTCGCTCGAAACCCTGCAGGAGCGGATCGGTGAGCGGCTCGCCCGCCGCATCGGCGTCGAGGGCGCGCTGGTCACCTGCGGCGCCGCCAGCGGCGTGCAGCAGGCGGCGGCCGCCTGCCTGACCGGCACCGACGCCGAGCGCGTGCAGCGGCTGCCGTTCACCGACGGCTGGCGCAACCGCTTCGTGATCCCCCAGGTGGACGCGCACGACTACCTCTTCCAGGTGATCGCCTCTGTCGGCGGCGTGCTAGTCAAGGTCGGCAGCAAGGAGTCCTGCCCGACCGCCGCCATCGAGGCGGCGCTCGGCGACGACACCGCCGCGGTCCTCCACTACCTGGGCAAGCAGACCCTGGAGCAGCTCGCCGAAGTGGTCGCCGTGGCCGAGCCGCGCGGCATCCCGGTCATCGTCGACGCGGCGGCGCAGCTTCCGCCGCGCTCCAACCTGACCGAGCCGGTCCGCGTGGGCGCCGGCCTGGTGGTGTTCTCCGGCGGCAAGGGCCTGCGCGGACCGCAGTCCAGCGGCCTGGTGGTCGGCAAGGCGGAGCTGATCCAGGCGGCGAGCATGAACGGCTCGCCGGCCAGCTCCGTGGGCCGCGGCATGAAGGTGGGCAAGGAGGAGCTGATGGGCCTGCTCGCCGCCGTCGAGCTCTTCCTGGACGGCAGTGACCAGGAGGACTACCGCCGCTGGCGTGCCGACGCCGAGCTGATCGTCGCGGGGTTGGAAGGGATCGAGGACGTGCGCGCCAGGGTCGACGACGGCGACCAGCTCTTCTTCCCCGGCGGCGTGCCGCGCGTCCGCATCGAGCTCCTGGGCGACCGCACCGCCGACGCCTACGGCGCCCCGCTCCGCGACGGCGAGCCCAGCATCTTCATGGGCGGCTGGGACGGCGGCATGTTCGCCGACCCCATGACCCTGCAGCCCGGCGAGGCCCAGCAGGTCTCCCGCCGCCTCCGCGAGGTGTTCGCGCGTGAACAACCCGACGTCACGCCTCTCCCCGCCCGCCGGTGAGCCAGCCACAATTCGCCAACTCTCCCTATGCCTATTCTCCCGCGATTCCCGACGCCACGATTGTCCCAATAGTCTCACTAGATCCGCCGTGCTCGCTATGGAATCTTCCTTGATCCGCCGCCCCAGCCCATACCACCCGCCTCAACGTGCGCCCCAGCCCCGACACCCAACCACGCGCAGATCCCAACGACCCATATCGTTTATCGAGCCCACGACCAGTGTCCACCCTTTACGCCACTCCACGACCCACCCAACCACTACTTCACCGCTCATCCCCAAGCCTGAGTGTCGATACAACCAATGATATCCGCTGCCTTCGCTCTGATCCGACCCTTCGCAAGATCCGTTCTTCGGCTGTACGCCGAACGCAAAGCCGCTAGCCCACTGCCTATACACGCCCCCGACCTCTTTGGCCAAGTCCTTGACGATACCCTCAACCGCATACGCGGAGGCTCCATCGACGATGCTTGGTGGCGTCGGCTCCTCGATGTCGTCAGCCACCAATACGTCGCCCCCGACTTTCTTCAAAAACCCGCACTGCGCGAATGGCTCACTGATGCTCAAGTAGCGGACGCTTTTAGGACTATATCAAGAGATTATATCATCGGGAACTCTACTCAATCATCAGAGCCTCGGACCCTACTTGAACAATCCTACTCCATCCATACGGGAGAAGCAAGACACCTTTCCGATGGCCCTATCGACACCATAATGGCTATTCTTATCGCTGGTTACATCGCGTCCATCCCCCGCGACCAACATGCCGCTGTCGCGATTACTCAGGTCGCTCAGAGGCGCACCGAAGCACAACTGTCCCAAATAGTTGATCTCCTTTCGGGAGTCACAGACGACCCGATCACGCAGAATATCCTAAGCCAACACGCCAACGATGAGTTACGGCGAACTCTGCTACTTCGCCACGTCGATCCTAAATCTGCTCGCACGGATGTCCAAGCACTCCACCAGCGAATGAACGCGACAGCTCTCCCATCGATCAACCCGGATCTCTCAGAGCTTATTAGTTATTGGACCGCACGCCTATGCGCGTCAGACCCGGCCAGCCTTCCGCTCGCACACCAACTGAGAGCACATTTCGGCAACTTCCCATCTTCGATGAACCTGAGTATTGTCGATGCCCTCTTAGCACAGGCTACCGGCGACGTCGATGTCGCTCTTTCTCTTCTCCGCGACGCTACTGACGCCGATTCCAGATCCGTGTTCCTTGGAATACTCGCGGCGTCCCAAGGAGCCCAAGCTGCCATCGATTGGTCATCTCAACATGGAGCATGCGATTCTCCCGGATTCTTCACAGCCTTCGGATGGACGAATTGGGCGATCTGTTCCGCACAACTAGAGAGATGGGAACCAGCATCCAACCATCTGACCGCCGTCGAAGACTTCTGGACTGATTCTCCCCAACTTCCTTTCGTCCAGGGAGCAATCAACGCCGCGATGCTGCTTCCCGAAGAGTACCGGCACACAGTGCTCCACGGGCCCCCGCTGTATCCCGGCCTCACCACCAATCACGGTGCGACAGCAGAACATTTCCACGCACGCGCGACACGTTGCTTCAAAGCCGTCCGCGAAGCCATCAAGGGCATCGCGCCTCAGCCGTATAACAGTCTCGTAGCTCAGTGGGCTCTTTGGCTCCGCCTAGCCGATCCGAATCAGACCAACGTCGCGACCGTTCGCGCAGAGCTCCGAAAGCTCATGAGCGTTGGCTCCGAGGCAGCCGATTTTGTTGTCTTCGCACTCGCGTTTCGTATTCCGTTTGACCCCCAACCGCTTGAGGAACATCTCGATAGACACAGGCAATTCGGCGGGCTCACGGACCAGGATCTGATGGCTGAGTTCATGCTCTTGCATGAGTCCATGGCCCCTCGCCGACTACTTTCCTACCTAGACGCCCACCGCACCCGCCTCACCAACGTCATCTCCTCCCCGTCTTTTCTATTGGATGTCCAGGTTGACGCCTTGATACGGGACGGACAGACTCAACGCGCACGCACAATCGTAGACGCGAATGCAACGGTCATCGGAGCGGCACAGGCTTCTCGATTTCGGGTCGCGATTGACGCCGAGGAAGGGATTGACCCAAGATCTCGCCTCGAAAGCCTCTACGATCGGACAAATAGCCTAATCGACCTGCAGAATCTCGTTTCGCACCTCGCAGCCGTAGAGGACCCCATCGCGCTACGGCCCTTGACTATAGAGTTATTCCGCCGCGAGCACACCGTCCAAAACGCCTTGCGCGTTGTACGCTGTCTCATGCACCCGTCTTTCGTCGATCACTCATCGGTAATTGAGTTCTTGAATGCCCACACGGATCTCGTGCGCCGGAGCGATGATCTGAAATCTGCAAATGCGTGGGCACTGTTGTTGGCGGGCCGACCCGAGGACGCCAAGGGCATCAACGACGACTTACTGAATCGCCGCGCTGACCCAGCCGATTTCTATCTCGAAACGAGGATAGCTATATCCTCCGGAAATTGGGAGCGACTGGGAGCCGCTATCGACCGTGAATGGTCTAGGCGCGATAGCCATGATTCAGCCACCCTCTTACACCTTGCCGCGCTCGCAAGCCAAGAGAGCAACGACCCCGGCCGCGCCCTCGAACTCGCCCGCTTAGCCACAAGTAAGGCGCCCAACGACCCACGCACGCTGGTTGCGGCCTACTCGCTCCACTGCAAACTAGGTAGTGAAGACCGCGCCGACCCTTCCTGGCTTGCTCAAGCCTCCGATCTTTCCTCCGAAGACCGGGGCCCCGTGTGGCGGTGGGACCCCAGTTACGTTATCGATCATTGGCTGCCCAAACGCCACGCGTTCATGCTTGACGTCGAACGCAAATGCCTACGCGGTGAGATTCCGATCGGAACCGCAACCAGCGCGTTGAACCGCTCATTAGCCTGGATGCTTCTTCAATTGCCAAATCAGAACGCTCATCTGATAGACGGGCGAACACGGTCGATTATCCCAACTGTTTCAGCGACACGTAGTCCGGTCGACGCCGAGGCGGAGTGGACGGTTGCATTTGACGTCACGACCATTATGGCCCTTCACTCTCTGGGAGTTCTGGATACGACAATAGAGTCATTTCATCACGTCAAGCTATCTCGCGACATAATGGAACTACTTTTCTACGAGCGCGATGAAATCCGCTTTCACCAACCTTCCCGTATTGCCGCGGCCAAACACATTCAAGGCCTTCTGCAGTCCAAGCGACTTCGGTTAGCGACCCCCGTGCCCCCCTCATCGCCACCTCTGGTTGAAGAGGTAGGTCTGGAGCTAGCGTCCCTTTTGAATCTGGCAGAACAGAATCACGGTGTCGTCGTCTGTGGCCTTCCGATACATCGACCTGGATCTTTGCTTGAACAACGCGCTGACACACAAAGTCACGACCACGTGATCCGGTCTACTGTCGACGTTTGCAGGTTCCTGTACGATCACGGGACCCTCGATGCACACGAACTCCGTCGCGCCATTTCCGTCCTTAACAGTAGGAGTCAGACCGCGCGGTCAAATCGGTCAAACATTTCCGGCAGCCGCCCAATCTACATCGACGATGTGGCCCTCTACTACCTACGGGACGCCAAGGTCTTGGAGCCGCTGGTTTCCGCGGGTTTTGACATTCGAGTCCACGCTGGGGTATCGTCCCGCTCCTCCGCGCTGCTCGCTGAAGCTGACGTTGAAAACGACCTCGGAACAACGATTGGGCAAATTCGAACCGTCCTGAGAACCGCTATCGAGCGGCGCAAAGCGTCGTTTCTTCCCAATCCCGTTGGCCCGCACACGCAGGACCATCTAGATGCTCCCACCTTAGCGTCCACCGTTTCATTGCTCGCCGGCACGGCGTCCTGCGACGCCCTTTGCATTGACGACCGCTACTTCAACCGCAACGGATGTGTTGCAGATTCATCCGGCGCGACGACAGCCATAGTCTGTATACCTGATTTACTGCGCCACCTTCAGTCGACAGGAGCAATCGACGCTGCACGTCACTGGATGTTGCGTCACAAGTTCAGGCGCAGCGGTTTCGCCTTCATCTCGCTCGAAGAGGAGGAGCTGCACCATTGGCTGTCGCAGGCCAGAGTGGCCGCCGGCCAAGTCACTGAGACCGCCGAATTGCGCACGATTCGTCAGACCGTGGCTCGGGTCGATTCCCTAGAGTTTCTTTGTCCCGAGGAGGTCGTTATTGTCTCCGCGCGGCTTCACAGAGTCGCGAGCGATACAATCGAACGACTGTGGAGTGATCTCTCTTGGGCAGAAGAACGTGTGGCGGCGCTGTCTCTTTGGGTCTGGAGGTTCGTGATGATTACGACCGATCCGGAGCGTAGCCAGTCGAGTCGGCATACCCGAGGGAACTGGCTCCAACGGACGACGGCGTTGCGTATAGCGCAGTTGTTGTTGCCCAAGGCCATTCACTCTGAAGACAGGCAGGTCCGTCGCGCCCAATGGATCGACACAGGCGTCCTAGATAGACTTCGTCCTGCAAATTCGGAAACGATACAGAGCGCTCTACTATTCGCGTCGGAGGCCATTTCCTCCAACCAACATAGTCAGGAGGGCTATGGAAACCTCTTTCTTCAGCAACTACCGCCGTTGGCCCACACAGAATTTGTATCGACCTACCCGGAACTTTCCCGACGCTGCGGTTTTTCGTCGGAGTCGACGTTCGGATTTGGCCCTGATGTGGCAATTCGATCCGTCGACTTGGAAGAGGGCGCAAGAAGAGTATTCGCCACTAACACCGCCACGACAATCCGCACTGTGTCAGAACCGGAGAACGCGGTCGTTCTTAGTCCGTCAGATGGCAAGATTGCTCTCGAATGGAGGGATGATCAAGGCGTGACCCGTGGTGTCCGGATGCCTGAGCTTGGTATTCTCTCCCCACAACGCGCGGCACGACGAGCCGCGATCGAGTACATCGCAGATCAGATCGGACCTACGGGTCCGAGCTTCTTGTATCCACCGAGCGAGGCGGCGGCCCGAGAAACGTCGGATGACGACGTTGCCGTGGTATTCTCTCGATTTGCAAATGGGGTCGCAGCGACGCAGGTTCGTCTAGCCTCGAAACTCGACCAGCGACTACCGATGGAAGTCGGAGATCTAGTACCAGCAGACACGTCATACTACGAACAATTCTGCGGCCCGAACGCTCGAGGGCACGAACCAGAGTCATATATTCGCGACCTCCTCGTTCCTTACAGACGGGAACTATTGGATCGACATTTGGCGAAAGGCCTTGATATCTGTCTTTTGGGAGCATTGCGGGACGACCTGTGTCCGGGTCAGTGGCTGTCGGGTGTTGTAGATGACGTAGTGTGGTCCGCGATTCAATCGTGCTCGGTCTGGAACAATCCCTTCTCCTTGATCGGTGCGATAGATGTGGCTCTCTATCGACAAGACGACTCGCGCTTCAAGGAGTTTGCCACACGCGGGTTGACGGCGCTCTGCAGCGACGCCTTCGGGAGTTGTCCAGACTTGAACATCTATAATCTGCTATCTCATTTGTTTCGGGTCGTGCTCTATCGTCTCAGCATGATACCGAACGGAGCTATATATCCGGGTTATTGGAGGAGGATGTGCGCTTGGATGCAAGCCGGTGTTCTGGCCAACGCTTTGTCTCGGTCCAATGCCACGTTTGATGTTGAATGGATGGCCGCCTGGACGCAATCAAGTTTTGTGTTGGAAGGGATTTTGTCGAGCTTGATAGATCTACGTAAGGAGCCAATGTTCTTGGCCACTCGTGGCACGACGGAACTCTTGAGGGGGGAAGTAGTCGGGCGTCTAGACGTTCTCAGGCAACGTCACGATCGGGAGGGTCGGAATGCGGCAGCCTGGGAAGTATTCGACGCGTTCCTCGCGAAGGGCCGAGTGTCGAGGGGCAGCCGTATTCCCGGTCCGCTTGAGGCACACACACGCCCGACCGAGAGCGTTCCCCAGCACATTCTCGATGACATAGAAGTAGCGTGGGCTGAGGAAGGAGATAAATGTGCTGTAGGCAAAATCGCGACATTCTCCCACATCTACCGTATGCCGCAAGCGACCTTGAATGGTGTGCGAAACGCTGTGAAGGCACTCGGGCCTACGTTTGGCAAGGAGGAAT
The DNA here is from genome assembly GCA_963662775.1 of Spirochaetia bacterium. Taxonomy (GTDB): domain Bacteria; phylum Spirochaetota; class Spirochaetia; order SZUA-6; family Bin103; genus CATQHW01. The sequence continues at coordinate 3,698,948 of OY759747.1, read as the reverse complement.
TCATGCGCCTCGCGTCGGCGAGTATCGTCGCGGCAGCAAACCGTGATGTCCAGATGGCAGACGATATCGCTCAGGCTGTTGCGAACATGGCTTCTCAAGTATCTGAGAGTTCTGATATTGGCAGAATTATCGAAGTCGTTTTGCGGACGGCCGCCGCGCATGAGGATTCTGACGATTGGAGCACATTTCTGGAGGATACCCTTGCGAGACTTGCATTTGCTTTGCCGGCCCGTCCGAGCGACTGCTTGGAAGTGTTCCGTCATCAGCTTTGTTTGATGGGCAATGTTCTTCCGGTGGACTCCTGGGCTCAGGTACGGGCGATACTGATCGCGTCTTCGGGCTTGGGATGATCGCGTGGCGGGCCTGCTCGCCGCCGTCGAGCTCTGCCTGGACGGCAGCGACCAGGAGAACACCGCCGCTGGCGCGCCGACGCCGAGCTAATCGTCGCAGGCCTGGAGGGTATCGACCGCCCGAGCCACGGTCGACGACAGTGGCGATTTGTCGGCGGCGTCGTCCGTCGCGTCCGGATCGAGTTCCTGGGCGAGCGTACCTCCGACGCCTACGGCACCCCGCTCCGTCACGGCGACTCCAGCATCTTCACGGGCGGCTGGGACGGCGGCATGTACGTCGACCCACGTCGACCCCGTGCCCCTTGCAGCCCGGCGAGGCCGGGCAGGTCGACCGCCGCGTCCCGCGAGGTGCACGCGCGCTGACTTGACTGATGCCAGCGGCGCGCATCGATGCGGCGATCCCGTACGCGTGAGCCGCGATTGACCGACTCCAGCCCGATACATACCATGAGTCATGATGAGTCACGGGATGAGTCATCCGAGGAGAGGCAAGCGGTGCATCAACTGACGGTTCGAGGATTCGACGCCGAACTGGCTGACAGCATCCGCCGACTGGCGCGGCAGGAGCGAATATCGCTGAATCAGGCGGTCCTGCGCCTCCTTCGCCGCGGAGCCGGTCTTGCGGACGATCAGGGCTCCGTCGACACCGTGGGCTCGTCGTTGGATGGCTTCATCGGTAGCTGGACGCGCCAACAGGCGGATGAGATGGATCGCGCTCTGCGGGACTTCGGAGACATCGACGAGTCCCTGTGGTCATGAGAGTCCTCCTGGACTCCACTGCCTACTCGCAGTTGGGACGCGGGCATCCTGCCGTCGCCGACATCGTTCGCCGGTCCCAGGAAGTCGTGCTGTCCGCTGTTGTAGTCGGCGAATTGCTCTACGGGTATCGGTATGGCGCGCACACGGCTCGGAACATACGCGAGCTGGATTCCTTCCTGGCAAATCCCTATGTCACCTTCGCACCCGTGAGTCGCATTACAGCGGATCGCTACGCACGAATCGCGGCCGCCCTGAGAGCGAAAGGGCGTCCCGTGCCGACCAACGACATGTGGATAGCCGCCCATGCGATGGAGACAGGCACAGATCTGGTGACCTCGGATGGCCACTTCGAGCACATAGACGGGCTCGCGTGCGTCCATGTACCGGTTGAGTAACCCGGGTTCGGCATCGCCGGAATGACCGTCAGATGAACGACGATCCGGTGGGTGCGATCCTGTCGTGCGTGGACGCCGCCGGGGATCTGTACCACCGGCTGGTTCTTGTCGTCGGTCCGAGCGGCTCCGGGAAGACGGCGACGTTGCGCGCGGTAGCGGCGCACGCCGGCGCGCCGGTGCTGAATCTCAACCTGGAGGTGTCGCGCCGGCTGCTCGATCTCACCGCTCGGCAGCGGCTGCTGGAGGTGCCCCGCGTGCTTGATGACCTGATCGGACGGGACCGGCCGCTGGTCGTGCTCGACAACACGGAGCTCCTGTTCCACCCGACGTTCGGGCAGGACCCTCTGGCGTTGCTGCAACGCGCGTCGCGCAACCGGACGATCGTAGCGGCGTGGAACGGCACCCTCGACAACGGCTACCTCAGCTACGCGGAACCCGGCCATCCGGAGTACCGGCGCTACCCGCAGACCGGGCTGGTGATCGTCCGTCCCGGCGCATAGCATGGGGGAGCACAGTACGCCATGAAATACCGCGACCTGATCCAGTTCGAGCCGATCGAGACGGTGGTGCAGTTGCGCGATGCGGATCACGAATCCGCCGCCCACCGGCTCGTGGCCACCTACGTGGTGAGCGACGAGATGGCGGAGAAGCTCACCGCAGTGCTGATCCCCCAGCTTCAGTTCGACGAGCCGGCAGACAACAGGGGATTCCTGATCGTCGGCAACTACGGGACCGGCAAGTCCCACCTGATGTCCGTCATCTCCGCCGTGGCCGAGCGGGGCGAGTTGGTCGATGCGCTCACCAATCGGGACGTGGCTGCCGCGGCGGGCCGGATCGCCGGGCGGTTCAAGGTCGCCCGCACCGAGCTGGGGGCCACCACCATGGACTTCCGCGAATTCGTCTGCTCGCAGCTCGAAGAAGCGCTCGCCGCGTGGGGAGTCGACTACCGGTTCCCGCCCCGAGACACGATCCCCAACCACAAGCGGGCATTCGAGGAGTTGATGGCCGCGTTCCACGCGCGGTACCCCGATCAGGGGCTCCTCCTCGTGGTGGACGAGTTGCTCGACTACCTCAAGAGCCGCAGAGACCAGGAGCTGGTCCTCGACCTGAACTTCCTGCGCGAGGTGGGCGAAGTCTGCAAGGACCTCCGCTTCCGCTTCGTGGCCGGCGTGCAGGAGGCGATCTTCGACAGCCTCCGCTTCGCGCACGTGGCCGACAGCCTGCGCCGGGTGAAGGATCGCTTCGATCAGCTTCTGATTGCGCGAACGGACGTCAAGTTCGTCGTTTCCGAACGCCTGCTCAGGAAGAGCGGCCATCAGCACACGCAGATCCGCGACTACCTGACGCCGTTCACCAGGTTCTACGGCAACATGAACGAGCGGCTGGACGAATTCGTCCGGCTGTTTCCCGTCCATCCCGACTTCATCGACACCTTCGAGCGGATCACGGTCATCGAGAAGCGCGAAGTGCTGAAAGCGCTCTCGGTCGCCATGCACCGGATCATCGACCACGAACTACCGTCCGACCGCCCGGGGCTGATCGCCTACGACGCCTACTGGGACACGCTGCGCGGGAATCCCGCATTCCGCGCCGATCCCGACGTCAAGGCGGTCATCGATTGCAGCCAGGTGCTGGAGGCGCGCATCACTCAGGCGTTCACCCGCCCGGCCTACCGGCCGATGGCGCTACGGATCATCCACGGACTGTCGGTCCATCGCCTGACCCACCAGGACGTTCACGCCCCGCTCGGCGCCACGCCGGAGGAACTGCGGGACGGTCTGTGCCTGTACCAGCCGGGAATCGAGGACCTCGGCGGCGAGCCGGCGGACGACCTGCTCACGCAGGTCGAGACCGTGCTGCGCGAGATCGGCAGGACGGTGAGCGGTCAGTTCATCTCCGCCAACGCCGACAACCGCCAGCACTACCTCGACCTCAAGAAGACCGACGACTACGACGCCCTGATCGAGAAGCGCGCCGAGACGCTCGACGACGCCCAGCTCGACCGCTACTACTACGAGGCGCTCAAGCGCGTCCTGGAGTGCACGGACACGACCTACGTCAGTCACTTCCGTATCTGGGAGCACGAGTTGGAGTGGCGCGAGCGTCACGCGTCCAGGCGGGGCTACCTGTTCTTCGGGGCACCCAACGAGCGGTCGACGGCCGTTCCGCCGCGCGACTTCTACCTGTACTTCATCCAGCCTCACGATCCGCCGCGCTACCAGGACCTGAAGAAGCCCGACGAGGTGTTCTTTCGCCTCACGGGTCAGGACGACACCGTCCGGCATGCGCTCAGGAGTTGCGCCGCAGCCCTGGACCTGGCATCTCGCGCGTCAGGACACGCCAAGGAAGCGTACGATGCGAGAGCGCGCGGCTTCCTGCAGGACCTGACGAACTGGCTGCAGGAGCGGATGACCACGGCGTTCGAGGTCACCTACCGGGGGAGGACGAGGCCCCTGATGGAATGGACCAAGGGCGGCATCGGCTCCGGCGCGCGAGCCAACGTCAGCGAGATGGTCAACACAGCGGCGTCTGTCGCCCTGGCCGCCCACTTCGAAAACGAGGCGCCGCACTACCCTACGTTTGCGGACTATTTTACCGCGAAAAGCCGCCCGAATGCGGTTCGGGACGCCTTGCGGTGGATCGCCGGCTCCGCAAAGACGCAGCAGGCGGCAAAGGTTCTCGACGCCCTGGAACTGCTCGACGGCGACCGGCTCGACCCTGATCGCTCGAGGTACGCCCGGCATGTCGTGGAACTGCTGCGCAAGAAGGGCGCAGGGCAGGTTCTCAATCGGGCGGAGCTGATCCACACCGTCCAGGACGTCGAGTACCTTGCGCCCGACACGTACCGGCTGGAGCCCGAATGGCTGGTCGTGGTGCTGGCGAGCCTGGTCTACTCCGGCGACCTGGTGCTCGCGATTCCGGGCAAGAAGCTCGATGCCACCGACGTCGCGGTCCTCGCGGCCACGCCGGTTGAGGAACTCGCCAACATCAAGCATATCGAGCGTCCCAAGGCGTGGAACGTGCCCGCGCTGAGCGCCGTGTTCGAGTTGCTGGATCTGACCCCCGGCATGGCGCAACTGGTGACGCAGGGCAAGGAGGAGCCGGTTCAGGAACTGCAGAAGGCGGTGACCGCCGTCGTGAGCAAGCTGGTGACGGCGCAGCAGGCGATCCGCGAAGGGCTGTTCTTCTGGGGCAGGAACCTGCTCGATGAGCAGGCCGGCCTCGGCGATCTGCATGCCAACCTGGATGCCGTCAAGGCATTCCTCGAGTCGCTGCAGGCGTACTCGTCGCCCGGCAGGCTCAAGAACTTCCGCTACGACCGGGACGACGTGGAGGCGCAGCACGCCGGTCTGGCCGCCCTGCGCGAGGTGGAGTCCCTCGTCGAGCTGGTTGCCGCCCTCGGAGGCGCCGCGTCCTTTCTGTCCGCGGCCGAGGCCGTGCTGGCGCCCGACCACGAGTGGATCGCCCGGATGAAGGACACGCGAGCCACGCTCCTTGGACAGATCGCGGATCCCGCCGCACGCTCACAGAGCGGGTTTCGCCGCGACACGCAGCGAGCGCTCGCCGATCTGAAAGAGCAGTACGTCCGTGTGTACCTGGACCTGCATACGAGAGCCCGGCTCGGCGTCGATGACGACGCGCGCAAGAGTGGGCTCCTCAACGACGACCGAATGAAGAAGATCGGCGCACTGGCTACCATCGACCTGATGCCCCGCCGGCAGCTCACCGACTATCAGGAGCGTCTGGCCGGCCTGAAACGCTGCTTCGGCCTGACAGAGCAGGACCTCGCCGCGGCCCCCGAATGTCCGCACTGCGAATTCCGGCCCGCAGCCGAAGCCACTCCCGCCCCCGCCGGCGCCGTGCTCTCGAAGCTGGATGAGGACCTCGACGCGATGCTGTCCGCCTGGACCGACTCCCTGCTCGCCAACCTGCACGACCCGATTATCCGGGAGCAGTTGACGCTCCTGGACTCCGATCAGCGCGGGCTCGTGAGCGAGTTCATGGCATCGCGCACACTCCCCGACAACTTGGAACATGGCTTTATCCAAGCCGTCCGCACCGTGCTCTCCGGCCTCACCAAGGTGGCGATCGCCACGGAGGACATTCGGCAAGCCCTCCTCTCTGGAGGATCACCAGCTACCATCGACGAGATGAGGACGCGCTTCGGGGACTACCTGACCGACCGAGCGAAGGGCAAGGACCGCGACAAGGTGCGGATCGTGCTGGAGTAGCGTCGGCCATTCCGGAACGGGCCTGGTAGAGAACGATGACGCGGAATGAGTTGATTGACCGCCTGAGCAAGTACGAGTGGTCGGATGTCGAGTTCAAGGAGGCACGGAACGCAGCGCCCAAGAGTGCGTACGAGACGGTTTCCGCGTTCGCCAACACTGCCGGCGGTTGGCTGGTGTTCGGTGTCCGCGACCGCGGCGGATCGCTTGAAGTCGTCGGCGTCATTCAAGTTGACAAGGTACAGAACGAGTTCTTGAGTACCCTCCGATCCCGGCAGAAGATCAATCGCGCCATCGACGTTGCCGAGGACATGGTCGAGACCGACGGCAAGACGCTCCTTGTCTTCCGCATCCCAGAGTCGGCCCGGAGCGAGAAGCCGGTCTACCTCGACGGCGACATCCGGCGTTCATTCATCCGGCGCGGCGCCGGCGACGAGCGTTGTACTCCGGCGGAGATCGAGCGGTTTCTGCGAGATGCTTCCGCAGACCGCTACGATGGCGAGACGATGTCCGGGCTGGACGCCGAGGAGTTCTTCGATGCGGAGTCCGTGCGCTGGTACCGGCGCGTGTTCGACGAACGCAACCCCGGCAGGCACCAGGGGCTCTCGGACGTGGAGTTCCTGAACGAATGGGGCTTCGTCGTGGAACAGGGCGATCGCCTGGCGCCCACGCGCGCGGCGACCCTCGTCTTCGGTCGCGCGCGTCACGTGCGCCGGATACTGCCGAGTCCGGTCGTCGATTGCCAGTTCATCGACTCTCCGTTCCAATCGTGGTCGACCGACCGGCGATGGTACGACCGAATCGTAGTCGAGGAGAATCTTGTTCAGGCGTGGCTGGCGCTGTCCGAGCGCTACGCGAAACATGCCGAACACCCGTTTGGCGTGGATGCGGCAACGCTCCGGCGGGATGACGATCCCCCCGACTACGTCTCGTTCCGCGAGGCGGCCATCAATCTGCTTATCCATCAGGACTACGGCGATCACGGCCGCAAGGCGTCGATCAGGTTCTTCCGCGATCGGACGGTGTTCTGGAATCCAGGCGACTCCTTCGCCGCCACCGATGAGCTCCTGGACCCCACCGAGAAGGAGGTGCGCAACCCGGCGATCGTCGCCGCGTTCCGCCGGATCGGGCTGAGCGAGCAGGCGGGGACCGGCGTACGCGCGATCTTCCAGGGCTGGCAGCGGCTTGGCCACGTTCCCCCGGTGATCGAGGACGACAAGGCGAAGAAGACATTCGAGCTTCTTCTGTTACGCGAGGAGCTGGTCAGCAGAGAGCAGCGGCTGCTGCAGGCGCAGCTCGGCGTGAAGCTCAGCGAGCCGCAGGCACGGCTCTTCGCCTTCGCCTGCCGCCGGCGCGGCGCCTCGCTCGCGGACGCGAAGGCGGTGACGGGCCAATCGGGGCCGGAGGCTCGGAAGGTGCTGGACGCACTTGCCGTGCAAGGACTCTTGGAGCCGTCGGGAGATACAGGCCGGTACGGCCTTACTGAACACATCAAGGGTAGCCTCGACGCTGCACAGCTTGGTCAGTCGACGAGTGACCAAGTCCCAGAGGGAGCCGAGGGCTTGGTCAGTGACCAACCCGGCAGACCTGACGCCCACTTGGTCACTCCCGCACTGACCAACCTGACCGACGATCAGCGCGCGATCATCACGCGGTGCGAAGTACCGCGCAAGCAAGCCGACCTCATGCGGGAGACCGGGCTCTCGCACCGTACATTCTTTCGGCGTAAGCGCTTGGACCCTTTGCTTCGGGCCGGGCTGATCCGCATGACCCGCCCGGACGAGCCGAACCACCCCGACCAGGCGTACGTGGTGACCGAGGCAGGTCTCGCATTCCTGCACGCATGGCGAACCGACGTTGGCCGCGAGGAAAACCCATGAGCCGCGGTTGCCCCGTACCGAGGTTGGTCACTGGTCATCCGGGGTTGGTCACTGAGCAATCCCACTGCCATGCCACAACTTGGTCACTGTCTTCCGCTGACTTGGTCACGGTACGACTCGCCGGAGGCGATATGGATGGCTGAGCGAGAAGACCGCTCGCAGGAGAAGCTCTTCCGTACCGAAACAGTCCCCGGCAAGGCCGGCAGCGGAAGACTGTTCGACGAACGTCCGGTCACGCCGGAGCCGGTGGAGTGCCTCGGCATGACGTTCGAGTCGGAAGATGCACGGCTCACGTACTTCCTCGACCGCCTGAAGGAGAAGCTCCCGGATCTGCGGAAACGCCCCGACTTCCCGGTCGGAGAGGACGACGACATCTTGCGCCTGTCCGACCCGCCCTGGTACACCGCCTGCCCCAACCCGTTCCTGGCCGAGTTCGTGGGACACCATGGCCGTCCGTACGACCCCGACGAGCCGTACCACCGCGAACCATTCGCCGTGGACGTGAGCGAAGGCAAGACCGACCCGCTGTACCGGGCGCACGGCTACCACACCAAGGTGCCGCACCGGGCGATCGTGCCCTCGATCCTGCACTACACCAAGCCGGGGGACCTCATCCTGGACGGCTTCTGCGGCACAGGCATGACCGGGGTAGCGGCGCAGTGGTGCGAGACTCCGCCGAGCCAGTACCGCGCCGAGATCGAGACACGGTGGCAGGAGCAGGGCCGACCCTCGCCCGAATGGGGGCCGCGCCACACGATCCTGGGCGATCTATCACCCGCCGCCACCTTCATCGCCGCCAACTACACGACGCCCTTCGACGTCGATGCCTTCGACCGGGCCGGTCGGCGTCTGCTCGACGACGTGGAAGCGGAGATCGGCTGGATGTATGAGACGCACCACGCCGACGGCGAGATCGGGCGGATCAACTACACCGTGTGGAGCGAGGTGTTCTCCTGCCCGGAGTGCGCTGGCGAGGTTGTGTTCCTTCGTGAAGCGCTCGACCAGGAGAGCATGCGCACTCGCGATCGGTTCCCCTGCCCGCACTGCGCGGCGGCGTTGTCGAAGGACAATCTGCAGCGCTCCTTCAGCACCCGCTCCGACCCGGCGTCGACCGAGCCCTGGAAACGCATCCGGCTGCAACCGGTTCTGATCGATACGCGCGCTGCCGAATTGGGCCGTTACGAGAAACCCCCGGACCACTACGACTTGGCCAATCTGGAGCGAATCGAGAATCTCCCGCTGCCGCCCCAGGTTCCGGTGAACGCGTTCCCCATCGATCAGATGTATCACGGTTCGCGGCTCGCGCCGAAGGGGTTCACCCACCTGCACCACCTGTTCCTGCCCCGTGCCGCGCACGCGCTGGCCGCGCTGTGGCGCCGTGCGCAAGCGTGCAACGAGCCGCGGCTTCGCAACATGCTCCTGTTCTCCGTCGAGCAGGCGATCTGGGGAATGTCGGTTCTTGCGCGCTATGCACCGAGTCACTACTCGCAAGTCAATCAGTATTTGAGTGGCGTGTTCTACATAGGGTCTCAAATAGCGGAGGTAGCACCGTGGTACATCCTCGCCGGCAAGCTGCGGCGTTTGAGCAAAGCCTTCGCGCGCGCGCACCAACGCCGCACTGTTGCGGTCTCCACCGGGGATTGCGGTGCCCTCGACCTGCCAGACAACGCCATCGACTACGTGTTCACCGATCCTCCCTTCGGCGAGAACATCTACTACGCCGACCTCAACTACCTGGTCGAATCGTGGCACCGCGTCCGCACCGCCAGCGGACCGGAGGCGATCATCGACCGCGAAAAGGGCAAGGAGCTCACTGACTATCTGCATGCGATGCAGCGTTGTTTCGCGGAATACCGCCGCGTTCTCAAGCCGGGCCGCTGGATGACCGTGGTTTTCCATAACTCCCGCAATGCCGTCTGGAACGCCATCCAGGAGGCGATCCTCGCCGCCGGCTTTGTGGTCGCCGATGTGCGCACCCTCGACAAACGTCAGGGCTCCTACCGGCAGGTGACCAGCACCGCCGTCAAGCAGGACCTGGTGATCTCCGCCTACAAGCCCAACTACGGGCTCGAAGCGCGCTTCGAACTGGCAGCCGGCACCGAGGACGGCGTTTGGGACTTCGTCCGCACCCACCTGCGGCAGCTTCCGGTGTTCGTAGCCAGCGACGACCGCGCCGAGGTGATCGCCGAGCGCCAGGACTCCCTGCTGTTTGATCGCATGGTCGCCTTCCACGTCCAGCGCGGCGTTCTGGTGCCGCTCGCCGCCGCCGAGTTCCACGCCGGACTGGCAACGCGCTTCCCCGAGCGCGACGGCATGTTTTTCCTGCCGGAGCAGGTCGCCGAGTACGACCGCCGGCGGCTCAAGGCGAAGGCGCTCGACCAACTGACCCTGTTCGTCGACGACGAGGCGAGTGCAATCCAGTGGCTGCGGCAAGCGCTCACCGGGAAGCCGCAGACGTTCCAGGAGGTGCACCCGCACTTCATTCGGGAGTTGCGCGGCTGGCAGAAGCACGAACGGATGCCTGAGTTGTCGGCGCTACTCGCGCAGAACTTCCTAAGCTACGACGGCGCCGGCGACGTTCCCGGCCAGATCCACGGCTACCTGTCGACCAACTTTAAGGAACTGCGCAACTTGGACAAGGACGATCCCGCCCTCCGCGCCAAGGCCAAGGACCGCTGGTACGTGCCCGATCCGCGCAAGGCCGGCGACCTGGAGAAGCTGCGCGAGCGCTCCCTGCTGCGGGAATTCGACGACTACCGCGACTCCGCCGAGCGCCGCCTGCGCGTGTTCCGCCTGGAAGCCGTGCGCGCAGGCTTCCGCCGTGCCTGGCAGCGTCAGGACTACGCCACCATCATCACCGTCGCGCAGAAGATCCCGGACGCGGTGCTGCAGGAGGACCCCAAGCTCCTCATGTGGTACGACCAAGCCCTCACCCGCAGCCCCGAATCACGGCCGACGCCGTGAGAGTCTCTGATCTCGGCGCGACCGCCGGCCCGGAAGTACTATGGCATCCGCTGGTGCTCAAGTGTGGGTCGATGCGCGTCGAAGATGGTAGCGCATCGGCAATCGGGCGCCCCGCTGGTAACGTGAAGCCAGCCACGGTTGCGGTTTCGGCAACCCCTTAGAACCGTTACCGTACGCGGTACAGGTACTCGTGATTGTTTCCCAGTACGAGTTACGGGATACTTCTGCGGGACTTATTCGCCACAACATTGGCAACACCATACTCCGATAATCTGGCGTTAGGGACTCCGATGTCGACCATCTTAGCAGCAATACATACGCGCTTACGCTCTAGTACCTTACCGACCATCGAAAAGCGAATATCGACGAACACGCTGACGATCCCTGACGGGTCCTCATTGGCCAGCGGGGTTGACGCCCGGCACTCAGCGGGGTTGACACTCAGTGGTAAATCCCATGTCATACGCCTCATGTCAGACTTTGAACAGAGGGTTCGATACGTTTACGACAATATTCAACGCGAGTACGACGAGCGTCCCCCAAACGACGATGTGGTGCCTGTTGCCGCCGCTATCAACGCTTGGCCTCTTATCTGCGGGTGCTATATGGGAATTGAACAGACGATGAAGCTCTTGATTCGGATGCGAGGCGGCAACCCGCCGAATATACACGATTTGGAGGATCTCTATTCGTTGCTCAGTCCCTCGGAGCACGGCTTGGTCTCCACCTACTACCGTGTCTACCGCAGCCTCCACAACTTTGACAGTGGCAACATTTCCTTGGACACCGCCAAAGAGTTCATCGCGTATATAGGCAATGGATATGTCGCTTGGCGCTATATCTTAGTTGAGAACAAGAAGGTCCCTCCCAAGATCCATCTTGGATTGATGCTCGAAACGTGGCGGGCACTCGTTGATCTTGTCAATATCCGAGGCAGTAACGGCACCCCCTGGACAGTGGATAGAATCATAGAACAGGACTACATCATGAATATCTACCGTGAGGCGGAGTCTGATGACGAGTGGCAGAAAGTGTCCCAAGACGAAAACAGTGGTGTCGAATTCCGGGAACTCTATGACTGGTTCTGCTTCAAGAGAAGACCTTTGGAAAGGGGCATAGACCTGTTGACCCATCATGCTCGGGGTACTGGAGACTCCATACAAGCCTCCCCTGTATTGCGTCGTGTGCTGCTTCGAGCGGTGAAGAAGGCGATTGGCGGTCCTCTCCCGACCAGCAGACGGGCTGACATCGCCATGTTCCACCAGCGGATCCGCAGTGGCGGTCTGGGTTGGAACTCGGACCGTGGAGTGTTTGAGACAGCAGGATGTCCCAGTTGAGACATGCCCGTAGTGGACGCGTGCTCGCGTCGATCTCCGCCAGCGCTATGACGCAGCAACCGAGCAGTACCGTATTGCAATGAGCGGCGTACCGATGCCCCAGCCGGGTGACTGGGTGTGGAGCGGCGAGCACCGCCAGGCAGGGCGCGTGGTGGAAGCGCATGAGCTGTGGGGCGACGCGCACTGCCGGGTCTGGCTGCCGGCTGCGGACGCGCTGGTGCGGGTCCGGGCGGAGCGGCTCGAACCGGCGGCGCGCGCCGGGGTGCCGGGCAAGGCGTGGCTCGCCTACGTGGCGGCGGCGGGCCGCGTCGCCGAGGCGCTGACGCAGGACACGCTGCTGGCGCCGATCGAGTCATCGGTCATCCCGCTGCCGCATCAGGTCCAGGCGCTGGCGCGGGCGACGGATGGGAACCGCGTCCGCTACCTGCTGGCGGACGAAGTGGGCCTGGGGAAGACCGTCGAAGCCGGGCTGATCATGCGCGAGCTCAAGCTGCGAGGTGTGGTTCGCCGGACGCTGGTGGTGGCGCCCAAGGGACTGGTCAACCAATGGGTCGCGGAGATGCGCACCCACTTCGCGGAGGAGTTCCGCGTGTTCATCCCGAGCGACTTCCCCGCGTTCCGTCGTCTCGCCCGCGCCGACAATGTGTGGCGGACGTGCGATCAGGTCGTCTGCCCCCTGGACGCGGTCAAGCCGCTCGACGGACGCCGGGGGTGGTCCCGCGAGCGAGTGGCAGAGCACAACCGCGAGCGCTTCGAGGACCTGACCGCCGCGGGCTGGGACCTGATCATCATCGACGAGGCGCATCGCCTGGGAGGCAGCACCGATCAGGTAGCCCGCCATCAGCTCGGCCGCGGACTGGCGGACGCCGCGCCGTGTCTGCTGCTCCTGTCGGCGACTCCCCACCAGGGCAAGACCGACGCGTTCCATCGGCTGATGTCGCTGATCGATGAGACGGCGTTCGCCGATCCGCGCGAGATCTCCGGCGAGCGCGTCCAGCCGTTCGTGATCCGCACCGAGAAGCGGCACGCCATCGACTCGGAGGGGCGGCCGCTCTTCAAGGCGCGCCATACCCGACTCGAACCGATCGCGTACCAGGAACGGCACGCCGGGCAGCGTGCCCTGTACGAGGCGGTGACCGAGTACGCCCGCGAGGGTTACAACCGGGCGATACGGGAGCGCAAGGGACACGTCGGCTTCCTGATGATCCTGATGCAGCGTCTGGTTACCTCCTCGACACCGGCGATCCGCGCGACGCTGGAACGCCGCCTCGACGTGCTCACCGCACCGGGCGAGCAACTCATGCTGTTTCCGGAGCTCACGGACGAGGAGTGGGTGGAACTCGATGGTCAGGAGCAGATCGACACCCTGCTTACCAGTCGGTTGAGCGCCCTCAAGAACGAACGCGCCGAGGTGGAACTGCTGCTGGAGGCGGCCAGGCGGACCGAGACAGCCGGCGCCGACGCCAAGGCGGAGGCTCTGCTCGACTGGATCTATCGGCTGCAGCAGGACGAGGGCGACCCCGACCTGAAGATCCTGATCTTCACGGAGTTCGTCTCGACACAGGAGATGCTGCGCGAGTTTCTGGCCGACCGCGCCTTCTCGGTGGTCTGCCTCAACGGATCGATGGGACTGGACGAGCGCGCGAACGTGCAGCGTTCGTTCGCCGGCTCGACCCGCTTTCTGGTGTCGACCGACGCCGGCGGCGAGGGGTTGAACCTGCAGTTCTGCCACGTGGTGATCAACTACGACATTCCCTGGAACCCGATGAAGCTCGAACAGCGGATCGGCCGCGTCGACCGCATCGGCCAGGAACACGCGGTGCGCGCGGTCAACTTCGTGGTGGCGGACACGGTGGAGCACCGCGTGCGCGAAGTGCTGGAGGAGAAGCTGGCGATCATCCTCGAAGAGTTCGGCGTCGACAAGACCGCAGACATCCTCGATTCGGCGGAGGCCGGTCAGATGTTCGATGCTCTCTACGTCGATGCCTTCGCCCGGCCGGAGAACCTGTACGCCCAGGTCGACTCCTTGGTGCGCGAGGTCGCAGCACACGGTCAGGCCGCCCGGAACAGCGACGCGGTTCTCGGGCGCACGGAGGAACTTGATCCGGGGCAGGCAGTGCGCTTGAAGAACCACCCGCTGCCCCACTGGATCGAGGCCATGACCGTCAATCACGTTCGCGCACAGGGAGGTACGGCCGAGCGGGACGGGCGCGCGTGGCGCCTGACGTGGCCGGACGGAGAGCGCCTGGGAGCCGTCGTGTTCTCGGCCGCGGACGCGCAACGCGACCCTTCCGCACGGCATCTCACGCTGGAGGACCCGCGGGTGCGCGAGCTCGCCGAGCGGCTTCCGCGGTTCGCGCCCGGGCAACCGATCTCGTGCCTTGCGATCACGGGACTGCCGGCCGACGTCCGGGGGTTCTGGTCCCTCTGGCAGGTCACGTTGCACGCTTCCGAGCAGGATCGGAGCCGCGTCATGCCCCTGTTCCGCCACGACGACGGGCGCGTTCTCGCGCCGACGGCGCGCTTCATCTGGGATCGGCTGCTGTCCGAACAGCCGGTCGCCGACGGCAACCTCGACGGCGCCGACGCCGACGCCGCGACGGCGTTCGGTCTCGTCGAGCAATCGGCCCACGAACACGGGCCGCCGATCTATCAGGAATTGCTGCAAGCGCATCGCTCGGACGTCTCCGCACGCCGCGAGAGGAGCAAACGCTCCTTCGCCGCCCGGCGCCGATCCATTGCCCGGATCGGGCTGCCGGCGGTGCGGAACCATCGCCTGGCGCAGCTTGCCGTGGAGGAGCAGTCGCGGCGCGCCGCACTCGACCGGGAGGGAGACGTCGCTCCCGATCTCGTTCCCGTAGTCATCGTCCGCGTCGACGGCGGGAAGACCGGTGGATAGCTGGCGCGACGCGATCCTCAAGGAGTTCACGCCGCAGGCGGCGCGACTGACGATCGCCGCGGACCCCGACGGCCTGCTGCTGGAAGAGGGGGTTCTCGAGGCGATCGCGGAACGCGGCTTCGAGCTGATGGCGTTCGAGGATCACGTCGCGTTCCGCTACGCCTACGAGTCGCGCTTTCGGTCGCGTTGGGATCGAGGCGAACACGCGGATCTCGTCGTCGGGGTGCGGGCGACCGCGTCGGACCTGCCCGCACTGCCGCACGATCTTCTGCGAGCGGGCCGGCAGGTCTGGTTCACCCTGGGAGAGCTATTCCCGAATCTGAGCTATCCCGTCATCGACACGCTGGAGCGGAGCCACCTCGACGCCCTGTACGAAGGTCAACTCCGGAATCCGCCGGCCCGTCCTCTCGGCGACGGCCCCACCGCTGAGTTCGTCCTGCGTCTCGTCTTCGGGATCGCGCCCGAGACGATCAGGCAGGAGTCCGACCTGTTGCGTCTGCTGCTGCGCCGGCACTACCGGGATCTCCGTGTTCCCGCCACGCTCGACGATCATCTCCTCCGGCTGCTGAGACAGAACCCGCTGTTCGCAACGTGGCCGCTGAACGAGATCGTCACCGATCGCGACGCGTTCTTCGGGTTCCTGCAGGAACGTTGGCCGATCTTCCTCGACGGTCAAACGGCCGGCGAAGCCGCCATTCACGAGCCAGCCCCGTCCGCCGCGACGACAGCGCTGCACTACGCGGGACCGACCGAGATCCCATTCGGCCATGGAGACGTACGCGTCTACGTCGACAACCTGTTCATTGAGGGCTTCCTGCGGCCGGTGAAGCATCCGAGCGCCGACCGGTGGGCCGGCTCGTGGGAGATCACCGGAGTCAAGACCGATCCAGAGGCCGATCTGAAGCGACGGATCGAAGCGCTGCTGGCCAGCATCGAGGAGTCGATCCCGGAGCGAACGGCGCCCCATCAGGATTGGCTGGGGTTTGCGCGGCGCTGGGCACGGGTGAACGCCCTGGTGTTCGGCCGCGACATCGGCGATAGCAGCGACGATGGCCGGAGCCGGTACCACGGCGTCCGTGACCGGATCGACGCGGCGTTCACGGCATGGATTGATCAGCGCTTCGGCACGCTGCACAACCAGCCGCCGTTGCCGCCGGTAATGACCCACCACGTGGCCCGCATGCTGGCTCGCACTCTGGACGAATCCGCGGACGCGAAGGCGGCACTGGTCGTGGTCGACGGCCTGTCGCTCGATCAGTGGGGGACGGTCCACGGTGTGCTTTCCCATCAGCGACCGGGCTTGCGGTATGGGGAGGACAGCCTCTTTGCGTGGATCCCGACGCTCACGATGGTCTCACGGCAAGCGTGCTTTGCCGGCCGTGCACCGCTGTACTTCCCTTCCAGCATCCACACGACAGACCGCGAGCCCGCCGCATGGCAGCGGTTCTGGGTGGAGGAGGGGCTGTCGCCGGCTGCCGTGGGTTACGAGAAGAACCTGCGTGATCATCCGGACCTTGCGCGCGTGGCGCAGCTTGTGTCGCAGCCCCGGATGCGCGCGGTGGGGCTGGTCGTCGACGCGGTCGACAAGATCATGCACGGCATGGCGCTCGGACAGTCCGGCATGCACAACCAGGTGCGCCAGTGGGCTGGCCAGGGATTTCTGGCAGCGCTGATCGACGTGTTGATCGATCATGGCTTCTCCGTGTTCCTGATCTCCGACCACGGGAACATCGAGACCACCGGCTGTGGCCGGCCGCGGGAGGGCGCGGCTGCGGATCTGCGTGGCGAGCGAGTCCGCGTGTATCCCGATCCGGCGCTGCGCGAACGGGTGGAGAAGCGCTTCCCAGGCTCGATCGCGTGGCCGCCAGTCGGGCTGCCGGATGACTACCTCGCGTTGATCGCCCCCGGTCGATCGTCGTTCGTCCTGCCCTCGCGGCGGCCCGTGGCACACGGCGGGATCACGCTGGAAGAGGTGGTCGTTCCGCTGGTACGGATCGACAGGAAGTGAGCGCGGACATGGAGCACAGACTCGTCGGATTCGATCGCAAGATCCGCTTGGGCTGGCTCGACGCCACGGCCGAGTGGGCATCACAGGGGCTACCCGCAGCCGACATACGGAAGCGGCTCGACCGCCTGCTCGACGATCAGGTCGCCGGGACGGGTTGGCACAGCGCGCGCGGCAAGACCATCACCGTGTTGATGCACGTGTGGGTCCTGGTACCCGACACGCTCGTGCCACTACGCGACGACGGGCTTATTCTGCTCCGCGACAGCGGAGAGGATAGCCGTCTGCCACTCCACTGGGGCATGTGCCTGTCAGGCTACCCGTTCTTCCGGGACGTCGCGTCGACCACCGGACGGCTCCTGTCCTTGCAGGGCACCGCTGCGCTGTCCCAGATCGTCCGCCGCATGACCGAATCCTGGGGCACGCGGAGCACCGTCACGCGGGCCGTACAGCGAATCGTCCGTTCGTTCGTCGCATGGGGCGTCGTGGTGGAGACGGAGGAGCGGGGAATCATTGCGCCGGCGCCAAAGATCGCTGTGCACGACGCGGCAGTCCGCGCATGGCTCCTCGAAGCCGGCATCACGGACGGCGCCAGCCGAGCGTACCCACTCCACGGGCTTGCGGGTTCATCCTCGTTCTATCCGTTTGACTTGACACTCGCGGAACGCGACCTCGTTCTCCGTCCGCGGCTGGAAGTCCACCACCAAGCGCTTGACGGAGCGGTCGTCTCCCGGAGACAGACAAGCTGACTGCCCTGTCCGAACCATCGGATGGCCCGGTAGCCTGGCGATGCCCAACACGTCGCCCTACGCTGGCGCGAGGTACTCGCCCGCTGACTTGATGCCCGCGGCGCGCATCGGTGCGGCGATCCCGCGGGGGTGAGCCGCGATTGATTGGCTTCGGCTCGATGCACACCATGGGCCATGATCATTCGCGGGATGAGTCAGCCGAGAAGGCAAGCATGCATCAACTGACGGTTCGAGGACTCGACGCCGAACTGGCGGATAGCATTCGCCGACTGGCGCAGCAGGAGCGAATATCGCTGAATCAGGCGGTGCTGCTCCTCCTGCGCCGTGGAGCCGGTCTTGCGGACGATGAGGGCTCCGTCGACACCGTGGGCTCCTCGTTGGATGGCTTCATCGGTAGCTGGACACGCCAGCAGGCGGATGAGATGGATCGCGCTCTGCAGGACTTCGAAGGCACCGACGAGTCCATGGCTGCGCCATGATGGGTCTGGTGGCCGACGGCACCGGGGCGTAACCTGAAGGGAGACAACCGACGATGATGTACCGCGACGTCGTCCGGGAGTAGCGCCGTATGAAGCGCAAGCTGCCGCTCGGCATCCAGACCTTCCGTCGGATGCGAGAAGAGAACCGCTACTACGTGGACAAGACCGCCTTCTGTTGGCGTCTGGTGGAGGAGGGCGACCGCTACTTTCTGTCGCGGCCGCGGCGGTTCGGCAAGAGCCTGTTCCTGGACACTCTGAAAGAAGCTGCTCGAGGGCAACGAGCCGCTGTTCCGGGGCCTGTACGTGCACGACAAGTGGAAGTGGTCGGTGCGCTACCCGGTAGTGCGGCTGAGCTTCGGCAGCGGGACCTTCCGCAAGCCCGACCTCGTGGAAGAAGCGGCGGCGGCCCAGATCGAAGACATCGCGGCGCGTGCCGGCGTCGCGAACCCGAGCGGCAGCGCCCCGGTGCGTTTTCGGCGCCTGCTGGAGGCGCTGTGCGATCAGGCCGGGCAACGGGTGGTGGTCTTGGTCGACGAGTACGACAAGCCGATCCTGGACGCGATGAAGACGCCGGAGATCGCCGAGGAGAACCGCGACGACCTGCGCGGGCTGTACGCGACGATCAAGGACGCCGACGCCTACGTCAGGTTCGCGTTCCTCACCGGGGTGAGCCTGTTCTCCGACCTCAACAACCTTACCGATCTGACCCTGGACCGCCGCTACGCGAATATCTGCGGGTACACCGACGCCGACCTGGACACGGTGTTCGCGCCGGAGCTGGCCGGACTCGATCGCGACGAGGTCCGCCGCTGGTACAACGGTTACAACTGGCGAGGCGACAAGAACGTGTACAACCCGGTCGACATCCTCCAACTGTTCCGCAGCCGTCGGTTCCGCCCGTACTGGTTCGAGACCGGTACGCCGACGTTCCTGATCGAGACGCTGCTGCGACGGCAGGTGGACATCCCTTCCCTGGACGGTTTACAGAGCGACGACGCCTTGCTGTCGAGGTTCGACGTGCGTGACATGGAGCCGGAGGCGCTGCTGTTTCAGACCGGCTACCTGACGATACGCGGCGAGGAGCGCGCGTGCGACGGCACGCCTCTCTATCGCCTGGGGTACCCGAACCACGAGGTGCGCCGCAGTCTGAGCGCGAGCCTCCTGGCGGCACTGACGCCTCCGGACGCGGCGCGCCGGAACCCTGGCATGACGCTAGTGGAGCGGCTGCGGGCGCGCGACTTCGCGGGAGTCGAGGGGCTGGTGCGGGGGCTCTTCGCGAGCATTCCCTACGAGTGGCACACGCGCAACGAGATCGCGCGGTACGAGGGCTACTACGCGAGCGTGTTCTACACGTGGCTGGCAGCGGTGGGGCTGGACGTGACCGTTGAGGACAGCAGCAGTCGCGGGCGGGCGGACCTGGCGGTGCGCTTCGCCGGCGACGTGTTTCTGTTCGAGTTCAAGGTCGTGGAGCAGGGGGCTGAGGGCGCGGCGCTGGCGCAGCTTCAGGAGCGGGGATACGCGGAAAAGTACCGCCCGGAGGCGGCGAACGTGTACCTGTTCGGAGTGGAGTTCAGCCGCGAGACGCGCAACGTGACCGCCTTCGAGACAGCCGACGCCTGAGGCCGCCGCGCCGGCGCTCCGCCGGCTATTCGGCTTCCGCCAGCAGGACTTCCTGTATTTCGACGGTGAAGTTGCTGCCGAAGTCCTCGTCGTACGAGAGGACGTGGAGGTAGATCCACTCCCCGGAGAAGCTCTCGATCAGGGCCGACTTGTATTCGTTGCCGTTGATGTAGCCGGCCGAGGCCAGCTTCCTGCCGCGGATTTCGTCATCGTACACGTAGAAGTGAAACCGCCAGGTTCCGCGGATTTCCTGCTGCGTCACCTTGACCAGGTACATCGTGCCGGGGACCACCGGGATCCGGTAGTAGCTGTCCCCCTCGGCCTGCATCTGGCCGGCGTAGCTGGCGCCGGTGATCGTCACCGGGTCCTGCTCCTCGCCCTCGTCGTCGAAGGTCTCCTCGATGACGTGCAGCTCGAAGTTGGCTCCCGATCCCTTCGTATGACGGCCGTCCACGGAGAAATGGACGGCGTCGCTCTCGGCGGTCAACGACACGACCTCGTCCTCTCCCCGGAGGTTGTCGGACATCTCCCGGACGTCGGTGAATCCGGCATCGCCGTGCAGGTAGAGATCGGCATCCATCGTCGGCGACAGTAGCTTGATCGTGTAGGGGCGGCCGGGCGTCGCCGCGAAGTAGTAGTAGCTTCTGTCCCGCCCCACCTCGGACGCGACCTCCCCGCCTACCGGGATCTCCATGGGCCCTTCCGCGGAGCCCTGATCCTGCAGTCGATCGCGCTCTTCGACGGTCAGCGTGAACGGCGTTCCGGAACGGTGTTGTCCCCGCACCTCCACGTAGAGGACGTCGCTGCCGGTCGACACCGTGACGAAGTCGGCCTCGGTGTACCGCTTGTTCGAGCGCCCCAGCTCGTCCTGGTACAGCGGATCGGAGAAGACCAGCAGGTCGGCGTTCACCTGCAGGCCGTCGATGGCGATGCGATAGGTCGATCCGGGGGTCAGGCCGCCCAGCTCGTACAGGCTCGATCGGCTGCCCACCTGCCCCTGGTAGCGGACCTCGCCGTCGAGGCGGACCGGCGACAGTGAGGCGACCTCATCGACGTAGGTCTGGCTCCTGGTCAGGAGGAGCCTGAATTCCGACTCCTTGTAGTCGTAGTTGTGGAGCATGAAGTACGCCGCATCCTCCTTCGGCGTGAACTGGATGCGCTCGTCGTTGTCCTCGGCGTTGGTCGACCGGCCGACGGAGTCCCGGAGGAAGGTGTCGTCCGATCCCAGGTAGTAGATGTCGAGATCGACGGAGAGTCCGGTCATGTCGAGCCGGTACTCCACGTCCGCTTCCACGTGCGCCATGAAGTACTTGCGTTCCTGGTCGGAGTCCGTCGTCCCGGAGTACTCCTGATCGACCGCGAGCACGATCGGATCGGTCTTGTCGTATCCCCGGTTCGCTTCCTGTGCCTGTGCAAGGACCGGGGCAAGCGTGACGGCGATGGCGGCGAGAACGGCACAGCGCTTCATGGGGCCTCCAGGTCTCGAACGGGTGCTGACAGACCGGGCGTTCCGGCCTCGCACGAAATCTATGGCGTTGCCAGGACTTCGGTCAAAGCTCAGGCCGCGGCCCGGCGAAGCGGCTGGCGGACGCCGTATGTCAGGGTCCGCCACAGCCACTCGGCGGGCCGAAGCGGTAGCGGCGCAGCCACCAGCCGCTGACCAGGAGCTGTCCGGCCAAGATGGCGACGACGGTCACGACCGCCAGGGACGGGGATACGCGCCGCGCCAGACCGAGGCCGTACCCGTAGAACAGCAGGGTGGCGACGACCGACTGCAGGAGGTAGTTGGTCAGTGCCATCCGGCCCATGGACTCCAGCGGCCGCAGCCACCTCTGCCAGCCGGGACGCTGCCAGAGCAACGCGATGCTGGAGCCGTATGCCGGGCCAGGTCGCGGCGGCCGGCGGCCAGCCCCAGCATGAACATGGCCAGCACCGTGGCGAGGACAGCCAGCCCGATGATGGCGTTGAGTGCAGGGCGCGTCCTCCAATGCGCTCACCGACTCGAGCCAGACCAGTAGTCGTCACGACGACGGACCTTCATGCAGCTCCCCTTCCCGCACGTCCGGCGATTCGCCCGCGACCATCGACGCGTCAAGCCCATGCTTTCCGAAAGATGTTGCGTTTTCGAATAGCTTGATCTGCTCTGAGTACTTCGTCTCGAAGGATTGTAGATAGGCTATGTACTTGTGCACATCCTGGTCGCACTCGTCCGACATACGTACACGGCTCTTCCGAATACCTGCTATCAGCTCTCGGTATGTGTCCACGATCGTCACTCCCCCATTAATTGTAGTGGCGTTATCAACATCGGAACATAGAGTCCCAGCAAGGTGTTGGCCCAGCGAATGTGACCGACCTTGTTGGCATTGGCCAAGTGCTCACAATTCCACGTCAACAGATAGTCGAATTTGTGATAGGATGCCAATGCCAAGTGCAGTGCGTCGCCGAGCGGATTACGTGGCATGACATGGTGTTCAATGTACACGTCCACTATTCGCGCGATTCTCTCGTCAGGGGCAACGGCCGGCAAAGTCGTCGCCATCTCCAGGGCATCCGCTCGGTGTGGTAGACTTCCCGTATCCAATTCGGCCAATACGGCGGTACTAGTGGCGATCGAGTAACGGTAACGATAGTTGTCCCACCAGCTACGAGTCCAATCGCGCATCGCAACCGCGGTTGGATCCGACCGTCGTTCGCAATAGAAACTGAAGATGGAAGTCTCGACGTACACTGTCTCGGCCATAGGTCAGATGCTCCATACCAGCGCGCCATGCAGAGCAAACGAAAGCGTTCCCCGACTCGGCAACGAGAATCAAGCACCCTCCCCGGTGGACCTCTGCTCGACGAGACGTGCGACCACGGTCATCACCGCTCCGAGTCGGTATGTGCAGCCTACCAGCAGCTCAACCCGCGACCCGCCGGAGCGGTTGTCGGGCGCCGTAGGTCAGGGTCCGCCACAGCCACTCGGCCGGACCGAAGCGGTACCGGCGCATCCACCAGCCGCTGATCAGGACCTGTCCGGCCAGGATGGCGACGACGGTCGCGAGCGCCAGGGACGGGGACACGCGCCGCGCCAGACCGAGGCCGTACCCGTAGAACAGCAGGGTGGCGACGACCGACTGCAGGAGGTAGTTGGTCAGCGCCATCCGGCCCATGGACGCCAGCGGCCGCAGCCACCTCTGCCAGCCGGGACGCTGCCAGAGCAGCGCGATGCCGGAGCCGTAGGCCATCGCCAGGAGCGGGCCTGCGATCGTTCCGTTCACCCACAGGCACATCAGCGCGCTCAGCGTCGGCAGCAGGTTGGCCCCCGCCGCCGACAGCACCGCCACCGGCAGCCCGATCACCAGGCCCCGCGTGCGCAGGCGCCGTAGCAGAGCCCGATCATCGGCGGCATGCGGGGCGAGGCCGCGGCGGCCGGCGGCCAGTCCCAGCAGGAACAAGGCGAGCACCGTGGGCGCGAGGACGAGCGGAAGCCACGCGTTGCGGGCGTAGTTCCCGACGCGGGTCGCCGCCGTGTGTACGAAGACCGGCTCCAGGTATGCTGCCGTCACGTCACGGGCCTCGGTGCGGAACTCCTCCTCCATCTCGCGGTCGGTAGCAGCCATCTCCGCCGCTCCCTCGGGAAACGCCCGCCCCAGCGCCAGGGCTCCGAACATCAGCACCGCGGCCGCTGCCGGGACGATCAGCAGCCACTTCACCCAACGGCGCAGGGTCTCCGGCCGCGCGCGGCGGAGGGCGAGCAACGCCAGCCCGAGGATGGCGTAGAGGAGGAGGATGTCCCCCTCCGACAGCAGCACGATGTGCGCGACCCCGATCAGGCCCAGGATCGCCGACCGGCGCAGGTACAGCCGGGGAAAGCCGGCGGCAACGCCGCGTTCCTCGGCGCGCAGGAACTGCGTGGCGAAGCCCCACCCGAACAGGAACGAGAACAGGGTGAAGAACTTGGCCTGCGCCAGGGCGAACACGCCCGCGGCGACCAGTCGATCGAGCGGCGGCCCTTCGTACCCGAAGCCACCAAGGCTCCCTGGAGCCTTGAACCACATGATGTTGACGAACAGGATCCCGCACAGCGCGAACCCGCGCAGTACATCGACGACCTCGATCCGCTCCGCCTCCCCGACCGGACCGAACGCGCCTGAACGCTCGTTCACTGTCGTCGCCTCCCCGAATTCAAAGGGTTTCGATCAGCTTCTCATAGTCGGCGTGGGACCCTATCCAGAACCAAAGACGATAATTCTTGCGTGCCTTGTCTCTGACGTCACGCGGCAGTCGCCGAAAGCATGCGATGAAATCGTGGGTCAGGTACGACTTCACACTTCATCGAAGCCCATCTCCCTGCCGCGGCCCGCGCTCCGGTCGGCACGAGCTTTCTGAGCGAGCTTGGAGAGCTTGTCTTGAGACGACGCGAAAGCGCTGTCCCATCGTCGCTCGTCTTCGAGTTCCTCGATGATCAGCGCGGCGATTTCGTCTTGCTTGTCCTCCGGCAGCTTGCGTACCTCCGTGATCGCCATCTCAAGCAACGTCATGACGGAGATCCTTGCAGATCAAAGTGCGAGTGTCACCCGCCACAACGGCGTGAATCCACGGTCGTTCCGACACCTGGGGAGCGACGCCGACCCGTATACCTCGCTTCAATTCACTCGATGCGGAACAGCCGGCAGGCGTTGCCGGAGTAGATGCGCCGCAGGTCCTCGGCGGGGAGTCCGATCTCCTCCAGGGCGTCGATCAGGAGCTGGATCTCCACCCACGGGTGGTCGCTCGCGAACACCAGGCGGTCGGCGCCGGCGAGCTCGTAGGCGACGCGGACGGCCGGCGGCCACGGCGAGGCGGTGTCGAGATGGACCCGGCCGTACAGCTCGGTCGGCGTCTGCGAGATGCGCTCGATGCCGCGCTTCATCACCTCGGTCTGGTTGCGGATGCGGCCCCACAGGTAGGGGAGCACGCCGCCGCAGTGCGGCTGCACCACCTGCAGGCCGGGGTGGCGCTCCAGGATCCCGCCGAGCACCAGCCGCAGCGCCGCCAGGCTGTGGTCGACCATCAGGCCCACCATCGTGGTCATCGAGTGGTCGCTCGTCTCGGCAGCCCAGGGCGGCACGCACGGATGCAGGACCACCGGCACGCCGAGCTCCGCGATGCGGGCGTAGACCGGCTCCAGCGAATCGTCGTCCACGGGACCGGTGCCCACGTGCGAGTAGAGCATGACCCCGCGCAGGTCCAGCTCGCCGGCCGCGCGGTCCAGCTCCGCGACCGCCGCGTCCGGGCTCTGCCATGGCAGGCACGCCAGCCCCACCAGGCGCTGCCGGTGGCGGGCGCACGCCTCGGCCAGCTCGTCGTTGCAGACGCGCGCGGCTTCCACGGCCAGCTCCGCCTCCAGCAGCTCGGGGCCGGGCATGTTCACGCTGACCACGCTCACGTCGATGCCGGCGGCGTCCATGTCGCGCAGCTTGCGCGCCACGCTGTAGTCCTCCAGGTCGAGCCGGAACGACTGCATGTCGCCATAGGCGACGGTGTAGTTCCCGGCCCCTCCCGTGGTCGTGGGCGATCCGGGGTTGCGCGTCAGCGCCTCGGCATAGCCGGCGGGGAAAAGGTGGCTCTGGCAGTCGACCTTCATGGCGGGCGCAGCCTGCGGTGCCGGCGGGTTGGCGTCAACGCGGTGCTGCCGATGAGGGCATCGATCCCCATGACCCGTGCCGCGCCCACGATGGTACGCCGCTCCGCGCGCTCATCCGTGCGTGTCCGCTATCCGATGCGGAACGAGTAGAGGCTCGTGTGGCGGCTGAAGAAGCGGAGCTTCGCGCCGCCGGCAAGCACCTCCGGCGGCAGCTCCGTCCGTCCCGACCAGGACAGAACGTGGGCGGTCTCGTCGCCCCTGAACGTGTCGCATGCGTCGCGGCCGAAGCCCGGCACCACCTCGTCCTCGGCATCCGTCAGCTCCGCCTCCAAATACCCGTTCGCGGCGCTTACGGCGTTGACCACCACCCGCGTTCCCTGGCTCACGAACGGCCGCGTTACCAGCACCCCGTCGCGAACGGTCGAGTCGATCGAGACGAACCCCTCCGGGCGCAGGGTCGCCAGCCCGAGCGCGGTCTCGCCGCCGGCGAACCCGGCCTTGGCCTCCGGCACGTCCAGCCCTTCGATCTCGCCGTGCGTCCACCAGTCGTGGTGCACGTTGGCGCCGCCGTAGTAGATGCGGATCTCGTCGTCCAGGAACAGCGGCGTGTTGCAGATCTCCACCATGTAGCAGTCCCAGTCGCCCTCCGCGCTCCGCTCCAGGAACGGCGAGCCGCGGCTCACGTGGTTCCAGCGGTAGCCGTCGCGGCTGTAGACCAGGCGGACGTCCTTGGTGTTGTGCGTGCGCTGGAACACGTCAAGGAAGCCGACCCACAGCTCGCCCATGCGGAACCTGGTGAGGCCGTAGAACTCGTCGTCCAGGTTGTCGTCGACGTCGTCCGGAACGATGGCCTGGTCCAGTGCGGGCCAGTCGAGGATGTCCCTGCTGTTGGTGCTGAAGATCCGCCGCTTGGTCATCCCGAAGCCGTCTCCGGGATAGTAGGGGTCGCCCCACCCGCCGCCGGTGGGCAGCTTGGGGTTGCCCTCGCGGGTGCACATGGCGATGGAGCGGGTGTCCAGGTAGTACTGGCCGGTCACCGTGTCCGGGTAGAGGATGATCACGTCCCCCAGCGCGCGCCCGCGGATCTGGCCGAAGCTGACCGGCCGGTCGTATGCCTGCCACGAGCGGCCGTCCGCCGAGTACACGGCGCGGATGCTCGAGTCCTCGATGTTGGTCATCTCGTGCCAGAAGATGCTCTTGTAGCGCTGCGCCGGATCGGCTTCGAGCGGATCGTCGATGATCGTGAAGGCGTGCACCTTGCCGAACGTCTCGTCACCGAGGCAGATGTTGGTCCTGCGGCCGTCCACCGTACGGTAGTCGAGCTCCGGCTTGGTCCAGCTCACGCCGTCCTCGGACTCCGCGTACAGCATGCGGTGTTGGCTGGAGTCATGAACGCGCGAGTCGATCGGACCGAGCGTGTCCCGCCGCGCCTTCAGCGCACGCTGGTAGTCGAGCCCGGTGTCCTCGTACCAGCACTTGTAGCGCGCCTCCCGTTCGTCGTAGCGCACGTTCCAGCAGTTGGTGCGGAAGTGCGGCGTGACCTCCCACGGCTTGTCCTTTCGGATCAGCGGGTTGGCGGGGTGGCGCCGGGGCCGGTGCACGGTGCGGGTCACGAAGTTGACCATCTCGATCATGTGGTTGTCGAAGAAGAGCTGCGGCTGTCGGCCGATGTTGATCGGTGTGCGAGTCATTCGGGGGCCTCCTTTACTTGGCTCCTTTACTTGTAGGGATCGGCCGCGTCACGCAGGCCGTCGCCGAGGGCGTTGAACGCCAGCACGCTGACGATTACGAATGCTGCAGGAATCAGCAGCCAGGGAAACAGCGCCACCGCGGACACGTTCTGGGCGTCCTGCAGCAGCGTTCCCCAGCTCACTGCGGGCGGCCGCAAACCGAGGCCCAGGAAGCTCAGCGCGGTCTCGCCCAGGATCATGAACGGAATCGAGAGGGTGAGGTGCACGATCAGGTAGCTCATGAACGCGGGCAACAGGTGCCTGGCGATGATCCCCGCGTCGCCGGTTCCCGCGATCCGCGCGGCCATGACGAAGTCCTCCTCGCGCAGCTCCAGGAGCTTGCCGCGCACGACGCGGGCCAGGCCGCACCAGCCGCGGATCGCAAGGATGATGGTGATGAAGAAATAGACCTGGACGACGCTCCACTCGCGCGGCAGCGACGCGGCCAGCGCCATCCACAGCGGTATGGTCGGTATGGAGAGCAGGAACTCGATGATCCGCTGGATGATCATGTCCGGCGCGCGGCCGAAGTACCCGGAGATCCCGCCCAGGATCGTCCCCAGGACGAAGCTCAGGACCACCCCGACCAGCCCGACGGAAAGAGAGACGCGCGCGGCGTGGATGTTGCGCGAGAACAGGTCGCGGCCGAGCGCGTCGGTCCCGAACAGGAACAGGACACCCGGCTCGTCGACGCCGAACAGGTGCAGGTCGGTGTCGAACACGCCCCAGAACCGGTACTGGTCACCGCGAGCGAACAACCGCAGCGGATAGCGCTGTGAGGTATCGGCGACTATCTCGCGCCGGAACGTCTCCCGATTCAACACGGACGTGAGCCCGTAGACGAACGGCCGCGCGTGAAAGCGGCCGTCCGCATCGATGAATCGCGGTCCCTGTGGTGCAGCGTTGATGAAATCGCGGAATCGTTGGTGGGCGCCGTACGGGGCCAGGAATCCGGCGAAGATCGCCGTCAGGTAGAACAGGGCCAGCACCGCGCCTCCCCCCAGCGCCAGCTTGTGCCTGCGGAACTTGCGTCCCATGAGGCGCCACTGCGAGGCGAGGTGATACTCCTCCGTCGGGTCGCTTGACCGCGCCGCCAGGGTCGGTTCACGCATGGCGCGCTCAGCCGGCCATCCTGATCCGGGGGTCCACGGCGACCAGCAGGATGTCGGACAGGAAGGTGCCGAGGAGCGTGAGCAGCGCCGTGACCATCACCAGCGAGCCGGCCAGGAACATGTCCTGCGCTACCAGCGCGGCCAGCAGCAACGGGCCGATGGTCGGCAGGCTGAGAACGATCGCCGTGATCACCTGGCCGGAGAATATCTCCGGCAGGACCCAGCCGACCGTGCTGATGACCGGGTTGAGGGCGACCCGAACGGGGTACCGGAACAACAATCTCGACTCGGCGAGACCCTTGGCGCGCGCGGTGATCACATACTGCCGGGACAGCTCGTCGAGCAGCGAGCTGCGCAGGACTCGAATGAGCTGTGCCGTGCCGGCCGTGCCGATGACGACGATCGGCACCGGCAGGTGTCCGAGCATGTCGAGCACCTTCGCGAACGACCACGGCTGGTCGACGTACTCGATCGAGAACAGGCCGCCGATGCTGAAGCCGAGATAGCGGTTGGCCAGGAACATCAGGATCAGCGCAAGCAGAAAGTTCGGGGTCGCCAGCCCGATGAACCCGAGCGTCGTCACGGCGTAGTCGGTCAGCGAATACTGGTGGGTGGCCGAGTACACGCCGATCGGAATCGCCACCGCATAGGTGAACATCAGCGTGACGACGGCGATGATGACGGCATAGGGAAGCCGGTCCGCCAGCAGCCTGGACACCGGCTGTCGCCACTGCAGCGACATCCCCAGGTCGCCGCTCGCAATGCGACCCATCCAGCGCAGGTACTGCCGGTGCATCGGCAGGTCCAGGCCGTAGATCCGCCGCAACTGCTCGGTCTGTTCCTGATCGAAGAACACGCCCTGTGCTTCCAGTCGGGTCACGTAGTGGCTGAGGAAGTCTCCGGGCGGGAGCTGGATGATGACGAATACCGCGACGGTGAGCATCGCCAGCAGCAGGAGCATGAACAGGAAACGCCGAGCGATGTACGAGCCCATCGAGCCTCCGGTTGACAGACGAGGGAGCCCCGCCGCTCGGGCGGGGCTCCGCACGCACCCGTTGTCGAGCGGTGTGCGTCAGTTGTCCCAGTACCACTCCTGCGGCCGCTGCTGGTTGCCGAACCCGTAGGCCAGCACTCCGGAGTTGCTCCAGAACCGATCGGCGATGTTGACCAGGTCGTTGCTGATCAGCACCGGGCTGGCGACCATGCCGACCGTGCCGATGGACAGCAGGTCGCTGGCGTTGCGGTCGAAGACCTTGGTCAGCTCGCGGTCGAGCGTCGCCTGGTCCATGGTCGACGCCGAGTTGATGATGTCGTTGTACTCCTTCACCCAGTCCGGCGGCTCCTCGCCCTTCTCGCCATCGGAAACCAGCCAGTCGTGCCACAGGGGCGCCCACCACTGGGGCCGCCGCCACAGCGCCCGGTAGAGGATCTGCATCACCGGCAGACCGTGGTTGTCCGGGCGGATCGCGATCTGGCTGTCGTTTGCGTAGATGGTCTCGTAAAAGGCGTTCTTGGTGGTCATGTTGAGATCGGCGCGCACCCCGATCTCCTTCCAGTGCGCGACCACCAGCTCGACGATCGGTGCGCTCTGCATCTCGCCCGGGGTGACCACGTCGACGGCCAGCACGTCGCCGTCCGGGCGCAGCCGCCACTCGCGGTCGCCGTCCCAGCCCAGGCCCATCTCGTCCAGGAGCCGGTTCGCCTCGTCGAGGTCGCGGGTCGCGTACGCGGTGGCCCACTCTTCCTTGTAGTAGGACACCGGCGGCGCCACCGTGTTCTGGCGCGGCACGGCTTCGCCGAAGTAGATCGTGTCATTGATGTCGTCGCGGTCTATGGCCAGCGACAGGGCCCTGCGGAAGCGAACGTCGGACAGGATCTCGGCCAGCACCGGATCGGCGCGATAGGTGAGGTTGGTCCAGATGGTCGCTTCGGCCGCATTGGCGCCGGCGGCGAGGCGGACCTGGTACTTGCCGTTCGCCTGCTCCTCCAGCAGCAGCGGGTAGTGCTCGAGGGTCAGCTCGCCGTTGTCCCAGTCCACGTCGCCGGCGATGATCTTGAGCTTCACGGTCTCCGGATCCTGCAGCACCGTCGTGATCACGGAGTCGATGTAGGGGAGTTGATTGCCTGCCGGATCGATGTGGTGATAGTAGGGATTGCGCTCCCAGACCACGGCGCCGGTCGGCGAGTCCTTGTACCGCCACGGGCCGGTCGACGCGATCTCGAGATTCAGTTCGTGCGGGAACTGCTGGCTGGGCCGCCACGGGTCCCTGACCAGGCCGCTGACCAGCAGGGCCCAGCTATCGAACCCGTGCTCCTTGGCCAGCTCGTTCGCGTCCTCGTTGTAGTCGATGTGGTACTTCTTGATGGTCTCCCGGTCGAGCAGGCCCGCGCGGCGGGTGCCGTAGAGGGAGAGGTGCACGTTCCAGAACGGCGCGGCGAAGCGGAACTGGACGGTGTGGTCGTCGATCTTGTGCACGGTCATGGGCTCGCCCGCCACGGTGAAGTTGCCCATGAACTTCTCGATGTCGTCGTTCTGGGCGATGTCCTCCCACCAGAACAGCCAGTCGTCGGCCGTGTGCTCGGCGCCATTGGAGAGCTTCAGGCCCTCTCTCAGCGTGAGGGTCAGCGCCATGCCGTCGCCGGCGTACTGGAAGTCCTGTACGACCCAGGGCTGCAGGTCCGTGGTACCGCGGTTCCATTCGATCGCGCCGTGATGGACGATCGCGCCGAGCGGTCCACCCTCGGTATCGCTCTTGATGAGCCGCAACGGCCGGTCGCTGTACGTGCCGATCGAGTCGTACGGCATCTGCACAAGTGGTTCGGCGGGCAGCCGCTGCTCGATGGGCGGCAGCTCTCCCGCGGCCACCATCGCGCTCAGCATCGGCGACTCGTTGAACGACGAGATCGTGTTTCCCGTCTCGCTCTGGTACCGGGACAGCGTCGCCCATTCCTGCGAATCACCGAGCGTCGGCGCGACATCCATCGTCGGCATCTCCTGGGCAAAACCGCCCGGGACGATGAGCACGGTCAGTCCGATCACCGATCCGAGCACGCGAAGCGTTCGTCGCAGCATCAGTGCCTCCTTGCGCCACTTGGCGTCTAGGACGAGCAGCGTGCTGCGCTGCCGTCCCATCGTCAAGCTCGTTCGCCCTGTCGCTACCGGCGTGCTATGAGTGTGTCGGACATGGCGCGTGAGCGGCACATCCGACACACTCATGGCGGACGGTCAAGATGAGTGATCGCAGGTTCCGGGTCGGCGTCGGCGGGATGATCCAGGAGTCGCACTCCTTCTCGCCGGCCAGCTCGTCGCTGGAACGGTTCCACTCCGGGCTCTACCTGCGCGGACGCGAGGTCTTCGACACGCTCGGGAGCTGCCGGCACGAGGTGGCGGGCGCCCTGGGCGAGCTGCGCGAGGCGGCCGTGCCGCTGTTCTTCGCCTTCGCGGCCTCCTCGGGCCGGCCGCTGGACGATCCCACCTACGGCTGCCTGCAGGACGAGCTGCTCGCCGCCATCCGCGGCGCCGGCCCGCTCGACGGCCTGCTGCTGGTCACGCACGGGGCGATGGTGACCGAGGCGGACGACGACGGCACCGGCCGCCTGTACGCGGCGGTCCGCGAGCTGGTCGGCCCGGACCTGCCGATCGTGGCCACCATCGACTGCCACGCCAACGTCACCCGG
Organism: Spirochaetia bacterium; assembly: GCA_963662775.1. Taxonomy (GTDB): domain Bacteria; phylum Spirochaetota; class Spirochaetia; order SZUA-6; family Bin103; genus CATQHW01. Next base: position 3,667,151 of record OY759747.1, on the reverse strand, counting down.
CGCATGGTCGACCTGACCGACGCGATGGTCTTCTACCACACGCAGCCGCACGTCGATCACGTCGAGACCGGCGCCCTCGGCGCGCGCATCCTCACGGACATCCTGAACGGGGGGCCGCGGCCGGCGAAGGCGTTCCGCTCCCTGCCGATGGTGCTGCAGGGCGAGAACGGCAACACCACCGGCGGAGCGTTCGAACCGGTGATGCGCGAGGTGGTGGCCGCCCAGGAGCGGCCCGGCGTCCTGTCGGCGGGCGCGTGCGCGGTGCAGCCGTGGATGGACCTGGCCGAGTACGGCTGCACGGTGATCGTCTACGCCGACGAGCAGCCGCTCGCCGACCGCGAGGCGGACCGGCTGGCCGGGATCTTCTGGGACGCCCGGCACACGTTCATCCCGGCCCTGACCGGCATCGACGACGCGATCGCGCGGGCGGCCGCGCCCGGCGACGGCATGTTCGTGTTCGGCGACAGCGCCGATGCCCCGGGCTCGGGCGCCACCGGCGACAGCACGGCGCTGCTGCGGGCGCTGCTCGACGCCGGCTTCCGGCGGCCGGCGCTCCTCAATATCGTCGACGCCGCGGCCGTCGATGCCGCCGAGGCCGCCGGCACCGGCGCCGAGGTGAGCCTGTCGATCGGCGCATCGCTCGACGGCACCTTCTACCGGCCGGTGGCGATCACGGCGCGGGTCGCCGGGCTCGCCCCCGGCCGCTTCCGGCACGAGACCGCGGCGAACACCGGGTTTCCGTTCGACATGGGCGGCGTCGCCGTGTTCGAAGTCGGGCCGATCTCGCTGATGGCGATGCGGCGCGCCGTGGTGCAGTGGGACCCGGAGATGTACCGCTGCGCCGGGCTGGAACCGACCGCCTTCCGGGTGGTGCAGGTGAAGTCGCCCGGCGGCTTCCGCAACGCGTACGGGCCGCTGGCCTCCGAGATCTTCATCGTCGACCTGCCCGGCCTGTGCAGCCCGGACTTCTCCCTGTTCCCGTGGAAGCGGGTGCGCCGGCCGATCTTCCCGCTCGACGACATCCGCGCGCCCGAGCCCTGGCGGGCGGCCGGCTGAACGGCGCGGCATGTACTTCTCGTATTCGCGCGAGCACGCCTTCAAGGAGGTCGGCCGGACCCGCCAGCTCTTCATCGACGACGACGTCATCGCCAGCGTGCAGAACATCACGCGGCGGCGGCACTCCCCTCGCAAGCATCCGGCCAACCCGCTGATGCGGCGCGACCAGCCGTGGGAGGACACGCCGTACTTCCGCACCAGCGCGTTCGACGTGATCCGGGACCCCGCCGACGGCCTGTTCAAGTGCTGGTACGAGGACGTGCAGAACTACTTCGCGGTCCGCCCCGGCATCGGCCTCACCGACGCCCGCGTCTGCTACGCCCAGTCCGCCGACGGCGTCCACTGGGAGAAGCCGCGACTCGGCATCCGCGCGATCGACGGCATGGACACCAACGTCGTGCTCGACCTGTCGCCGCAGGCGCGCGCCCGGACACAGACGGTTATCCTGGACCCGGCGGAAGAGGACCCTTCGCGCCGCTTCAAGATGCTGTACGTCCAGTACGAGCGGCACGACCGCCCGCCGGCCGGACTGCGGGCGGACGCGCACTCGTTCCCGGCGCAGGACCTGTACGGCGTCGGCCTGTGCATGCAGGTGTCGGAGGACGGCGTCCGCTGGAAGCCGCACCCGGCCAACCCGATCATCCCCTACTGGGCGGGGGACGTGGAGATCCTCACCTACGACCCGATCGACCGCAGGTACGTGCTGCACGGCCGGGCGCGCAAGTGGACCTTGCCTCCACGCGCCGGGTTCGCGGCCGGCGACATGCCGGTGTGGCCGGACAAGCCGGCCGGCATCTGGAACACGCGCCGCTGCGTGCACCGCCTGGAGAGCGACGACTGCCTGCACTGGTCGGAGCCGGTCATGGCCTTCGAGGCCGGCGCCGGCGACAACCTCGACGACGGGCTCTACGGGTTCGTCCCCTGGCGTGTCGACGAGATGCACCTGGGGCTGCTCAACGTCTTCCACCAGGTGGAGAACGTGATGGAGGTCTACCTGCACCACGGCCGCGACGGCAGGCAGTGGCACCGCCTGCAGGAGCACCGGCCGCTCATCCCGCGCGGCCCGGAGCCGTACGACCCGCTCGGCGCCGAGACGCCGTCCACGCCGATCGAGGTCGGTGACGAGGTCTGGATCTACTACGGGGGCATGAACGTCCACCACGACTGGTGGATCTCCGGCCAGGGGGCCGGCCTGGACCTTCCCGAGGTCCACGACCCGGAGCTGTCCCGCGACGGCCACCACCTCTGCCTGGCGACCCTGCGGCTCGACGGCTGGGTCTCGCTCACCGCCGGGGTCTACACCGGGATCGTGGAGACCAAGCCCGTCTTCTCGATGGCGCCGTACCTGTCGATCAACGCCTGCTGCCGGCCCGGCGGCTTCGTGGAGGTCGAGGTCACCGACACCGCCGGCCAGCCGCTCGACGGCTACGAGCGCGACGCCTGCCGGCGGTTCACCGGCGACGCGGTCCGCCACCGGGTGCGGTGGGCGGAGCGGGATGCCGTGAACGTCGAGCCGCGCGGCATCAAGCTGCGCTTCCACCTGCGCGACGCCGAGTTGTACGGGTTCCGTTTCGAGCCCGAGTAGGCCCGCGCCATGTACTTCTCGTATTCCCGCGAGCACGCGTTCAAGGAAATCGGCCAGAGCCGGCAGCTCTTCATCGACGACGACGTCATCGCCAGCGTCCAGAACATCACGCGGAGGAGCCACTCCCCTCGCAAGCACCCCTCCAATCCCCTGCTCCGGCGCGATCAGCCGTGGGAGGACACCCCGTACTTCCGCACCAGCGGCTTCGACGTGATCCGGGATCCCGCCGACGGCCTGTACAAGTGCTGGTACGAGGACGTGCAGAACTACTTCGCCATCCGCCCCGGGCTTGGGCTGACCGACGCGCGGGTCTGCTACGCCCAGTCAGCCGACGGCGTCCACTGGGAAAAGCCCCGACTCGGCATCCACGCGATCGACGGCATGGACACCAACGTGGTGCTCGACCTGTCGCCGCAGGCGCGCGCCCGGACACAGACGATCATTCTGGACCCGGCGGAGGAGGACCCGTCGCGGCGCTTCAAGATGCTGCACACCCAGTACGAGCGGCACGACCGCCCGCCGGCCGGCCTGCGGGCCGACACGCACTCCTTCCCCGCGCAGAAGCTGTACGGCGCCGGCCTGTGCATGCAGGTGTCGGAGGACGGCGTGCGCTGGCAGCCGCATCCGGCCAACCCGATCATTCCCTCATGGACCGGCGACGTGCAGATCCTCACCTACGACCCGATCGACCACAGGTACGTCCTGCACGGCCGGGCCCGCAGATGGACCTCCCCCTCGCGCGCCGGTTTCGCCGCCGGCGACCTGCCGGTGTGGCCGGACAAGCCGGCCGGCATCTGGAACACGCGCCGCTGCGTGTACCGGCTGGAAAGCGACGACTGCCTGCACTGGTCGGAACCGGTCATGGCCTTCGAGGTCGGCGCCGGTGACAACCTCGACGACGGGCACTACGGGTTCGTCCCCTGGCGCGCGGACGAGATGCACCTGGGGCTGCTGAACGTCTACCACCAGGTGGACAACGTGATGGAGCCCTACCTCCACCACGGCCGCGACGGCCGGCAGTGGCACCGCCTGCAGGAGCACCGGCCGCTCATCCCGCGCGGCCCCGAACCGTACGACCCGCTCGGCGTGGAGACGCCGTCGACGCCGCTGGAGGTCGGTGACGAGGTCCGGATCTACTACGGAGGAAAGAACGTCCACAACAACTGGTGGATCTTCGGTCACGCAGCCGGCCTCGATGCTCCGGAGGTCCACGACCGCGAGCTGTCCCGCGACGGCCATCACCTCTGTCTGGCGACCCTGCGGCTCGACGGCTGGGTCTCGCTCACCGCCGGGGTCTACACCGGGATCGTGGAGACCAAGCCGGTGTTCTCGATGGCGCCGTACCTGTCGATCAACGCCTGCTGCCGCCCCGGCGGCTTCGTGGAGGTCGAGGTCACCGACACCGCCGGTCAGCCGCTCGACGGCTACGAGCACGACGCCTGCCGGCGGTTCACCGGCGACGCGGTGCGGCACCGGGTGCGGTGGGCGGAGCGGGACGCCGTGAACGTCGAGCCGCGCGGCATCAAGCTGCGCTTTCACCTGCGCGACGCCGACCTGTACGGGTTCCGCTTCGAGCCCGAGTAGCTGCGGCCCGGACCGCGCCGAATTGCCGCTGACGCGCCAATCCTACAGACTCGCCCCATGGGAACGAAGCAGATCGACGCGTTCGCGGCGCATGCGAAAGAGGCGGACTGGATCAAGGACGGACTGCGGCCCTACTTCCGGTACCGGGACCTGGGCATCACCAACGCCACGCAGGGCCGGGTGCTGGCGCAGGTGATCAAGGCGGCGGAGCCGTGCAAGGGGCCGATGGGCTACCACTCGCACGTCCTGGAGTTCCAGATGGCCTACATGCTGAAGGGCTGGGCCCGCATGTACTTCGAGGGGGTCGGAGAGATGCGAGTGGAAGCGGGCGACGCCTGGTACCAGCCTCCCGGCGTCAAGCACGAGCTGCTGGAGTACTCGGACGACTGGGAAGTGATCGAGATCACGATGCCCGCCGAGTTCGAGACCCAGGACGAGGTCAGGTAGCGGACCGGGCAACCGGCGTCCGGCGACCGTCATGGACCTGCAGCTCGACGGAAAGCGGGCCATCGTCACCGGCGGCAGCCGCGGCATCGGGCGTTGCTGCGCGCTGGCGCTGGCGCGCGAAGGCGCCTCCGTCTGCGTGGTGGCGCGCGACCGGTCCCGCCTGGACCGGGTAGTCGAGGAGATCGCGGACCGCGGCGCGGCCGGGCACGCCGTGGCGGCCGACCTGGCGACCGCGGACGGCTGCCGGACGGCCGTCGAGCAGGGCGCCGCGGCGCTCGGCGGGGTCGACGTGCTGGTGAACTGCGCCGGAGCCGCCCAGGCGGCCGACGTGCTGGACCTGCCGGTGGAGACGATCGAGAGTGCGCTGGCGCTCAAGAGCTACGGCTACCTGCGCATGGCACAGCTCGTGATCCCCTACATGAGCCGCAGCGGATGGGGCCGCATCGTCAACATCGCCGGAGCCGCGGGAGCGAGCCCGGAGCGCGGCAACCTTCCGGTCAGCCTGGCCAACATCGCGGTGCTCAACACGACACGGGCGCTCTCCGACGCGGTCGCCGGCGACGGCATCCTGGTCAACACGATCTGCCCCGGCCTCACCAACACCACGCGCGCACGGCGGCTGCACGCGGCCCGCGCCGCGGAGGAGGGGCGCGACGTGGATGAGCTGGTCGCCGAGGCGGGCCGCGGCCTGCCGGCCGGGCGGATCGCCGAGCCGGAGGAGATCGCGGAGGTCGCGGTGTTCCTGGCCTCCGGGGCCTGCTCCTACGTCTTCGGCAGCTCCGTCTACATGGACGGCGGCTCCCGGCGCGGCACGCCGTGAGCGGCACGGACACCGGCATCCCGCCCGATCTGCGGGTGGTCGTGACCGCCGGCGCGCGCGGCATCGGCCGCGCCACGGTGGAGGGGCTCGTGGAGCACGGCGCGCGCGTGCACGTGTGCGACATCTCGGCCGAGGCGACCGCCGAGTGCCGGGCCTCCCTGCCGGGCGTGACGGCGGCGGTGGTCGACGTGGCGGCGGTCGACCAAGTCGACGCCTTCTTCGACACGGCCCTGGACGCGCTGGGCGGGCTCGACGTGCTGGTCAACAACGCCGGCATCGCCGGCCCCACCGCCGGCGTCGAGGACATCACCGTCGAGGACTGGGACCGCACCGTGGCGGTGAACCTCAACGCGCAGTTCTACTGCGCGCGGCGGGCGGTGCCGGCGCTGCGGGCATCGGGTAACGGTGCGCTCATCAACCTGTCCTCGGTCGCGGGCCGGCTCGGCTACCCTTACCGATCGGTGTACGCGGCGACCAAGTGGGCGGTCATCGGCTTCACCCAGAGCCTGGCCAAGGAGCTCGGGCCAGACGGCATCCGCGTGAACGCCATCCTGCCCGGCGTGGTCGACGGCGATCGCTTCGAGAGCGTGGTCGCCGCGCGCGCCGCGGCGCTCGGCCGCACGTTCGAGGAGGTGGCGGAGGAGTACGTGAGCCACGTGTCGCTGCGCCGCAAGGTCAGCAATCGCGATGTCGCCAACATGATCCTGTTCCTCTGTTCGGAGGCCGGCCGCAACGTCTCCGGGCAGTCGCTCGGCGTGTGCGGCAACGTCGAGGCGATCTAGCCGTGGCCGCAAAAACAGTTCTGGTAACGGGCGCCACCGACGGCATCGGCCGCGCCACCGCCCGCGCGCTGGCCGAGCGCGGCTGCGCCGTGATCGTGCACGGCCGCGACGAGAACCGCGCCGGGGAAGCGGCGCGTGAACTGACCGCCGCCACCGGCAGCCCGGACGTCACGTGGGTGGCCGGCGACTTCGGCTCCCTGGCCGAGGTGCGCGCGATGGCGGAGCGGGTCCTCGACACCTGCCCGCGGCTCGACGTGCTGGTCAACAACGCCGGCATCGCCGTCCGCAGCCGCGACCTGTCCGCCGACGGCTACGAGAGCACCCTCGCCGTCAACCACCTCGCGCCGTTCCTGCTGACCAACCTGCTGCTGGACCGGCTCCGGGCGAGCGCTCCCGCGCGTATCGTCAACGTCAGTTCCGGCGTACACGGAAGCGGCCGCATCGACCTCGACGACCTGCAGATGGAACGCCGCTTCGACGGCTGGCATGCCTACTGCAACTCCAAGCTGGCCAACGCGCTGTTCACCTGCGAGCTGGCGCGCCGCGTGGACGCCGCCGAGGTCACCGCCAACTTCCTGCATCCCGGCGTCATCGACACCAAGCTGTTGCACGTCAACTTCGGCGGCGGCAGTCCCGTGGCAGCCGGCGCCCGCACCCCCGTCCACCTCGCCCTGGACCCCGAGGTGGCCGGCGTCACCGGCGCCTACTTCGTCGACCGGCGCCGGACGCGGGCCTCGTCCGCGGCCGGGGACCGCCGTCTGGCCAGGGAACTGTGGCGCGTCAGCGCGGAGCTGACCGGCCTGGCGTAGCGAGGACCGCCTCGCGGCGAGTCATCACTCGGACAGCGTTTCGAACAGCCCGTTGGCGATGACCAGGTGGCCCGCCCCGTTGGGATGCACCGGCTCCGGGCAGAACGTGTCCGAATCGCGGTACTTCAACTGCTCCCGGAAGACATCGTGCAGCCGCACGAGCCGCGTGCCGAACTTCGCGCTCATGCGCTCGACCACCTCGATGTACTCCGGGATCAGGTCGAGCACCTGTCGGCGAAACGAGTCCGCCGTCGTCTCGACTGAGATGTAGAAGGGGGTGATCAGCACGATCGGACAATCCAGGGACTGGCGCGTGCGCTCGAGCACGGCATCGTAAATCTCCTCGAATCGGTGGGGAGGCACGGCATCCGGGTCGCCGCGCAGCACACTGTGCAGGTCGTTGATGCCGATCTTGACCGACAGCTTGTCCGGCTTGTGATAGAGCACGTCGTCGGTCCACCGGTCCTGCAGATCGGTCACCCGATTGCCGCCGATCCCCTTGTTGACGTACCGGATCATCCGCCCTGGATGAGCCGCCGTCGCCAGCTTCGTGAACAGGCGGACGTACCCGTCACCCAGCGGGGCCGCCTCCGCCCGCCGGCCGCAATCCGTGATGCTGTCCCCGATGAACAGCATCGTCTCACCGTCTTCGATCCAGAATCCCACGCCTTACCTCGCTTCCCGATGATACACTCCCGGGCGAGCACACCATGACGACACTTGCCACACAGTACCTCGACGCCGTGCAGGCCGGGCTCACCCGCCTGGAGCGGCAGCTTCCTTCGATCGCGGCCGCGGCCACGCGAGCCGCCGAGCGCGCCTGCGCGGGCGGCCGGGTGTGGGCGCTCAGCGACGAAGAGGGATTCGTCAGCGAGCTCCAGCACCGCGCCTCCGGCCTGATGATGGTGCGCGGCATCCCCGGCGGCGCGACCTTCGAGCTGGACGACGACGTCTCCCCGGAAGACACCGTCATCGCGGCCACCCAGAACAACGCCGCCGACCGCCAGGGGGCGCTCCTTGACGGACTGGCCGAACGCGGCGTGACGGTCACCCTGATCGGCTCCGCGGACTCGCCGCTGCGTCCCAAGGCAGCCGCATTCATCGACACCGGCTTGGCGCCCGGCAGCGGGCCGGTGCTCCCGTACGGCGATGCGACCATCTGCCCCCTGGCCAGCGCCCTCAACATCTCCGCCGGCTGGCTCTGGTGCATCGAGATGGCCAACGCCTGCGCAGCGCTCGGCAGGGCGCCCGTGTTCCTGATGAGCGGCGGCCTCGCCACCGGCAGGGACCGCAACGCCCAGCACGAAGGCAAGGCATTCCACGACCCCGGCGAGTACACGATCGTGCCGTCGCCCGCCGGCCAGATAGGACGGGAACTGCTCTCCGAGTGGCTGCGCTGCCTGGTCGGCATCCGCGCGACCGAGCTGGACAAGATCGCCGAGATCGGCGCCGTCGCCGCCGCCACCCGCGCCGCCGGGCACGCGGTGTGGTGCGCCTCGATCGGCCACAACCTGCACGCCCAGGGCGGTCTGGCGGGCGACCCCGGCTTCTTCCGCCTGATCTTCCCCGAGTGGAACGAGAAGGCCGACCTGCAGGCTGGCGACTTCTTCATCTTCAACGGCTACTACACCTTCCCGGACGACGAGCTGCCCGCCGCCCGCGCGACCGTCGAGCGGTCGGCATGGATCCTTGGCGGGAGGGAGATCGAGGCCATCTACCCCCACCCGGGCGAGATCCACGTCAACGCCTACTGGCGCTACGGCGACGCCAGCATCAACCTGCCGGGCTACGACGTGCGGGTGGTACCGCCCTCGGGCGTGATCACCACGGCCATGCTCTGGCTCCTGCACGCGGCGGCCGCCGACCACATCCCGGCCTGAGCGCCGGGACGCGCCGATGGAGCCGATCCCGCACATCGACGTCGCCGAGGAGGCGCGGATCGAGGCGTTGCTGGCCGCGCCGGGCAACCACTCGTGGCCGGCGATCGACAGCGAGTCGATGGACGGCTGGGTCCCCGACCTGGGGCTGACCGGCTACGCCAACTACAGCATCTACCGTCCCCCCGCCGTGGCGGCGGCCGGCATCACCACCACCGTCCGCCACCGTTTCCGCGTGCCGCCCCGGAACCCGAAGCTGCCCGGCCCCTACTATCTGGCTGCCCTCATCTACGACAAGGCAGGCGAGGAGTTCCCGCTGGAGCTCAGCCTGGGCTCCGAAGAGGTGGGACGGATCGAGCCGCGGCGCCACGACAACCGCCGGCACCTCATCGTCATCGACCGGCCGATTCTGTTCGACGACCGGGTCAAGTGGGTCGAGTTCACGAGCGACGGGCGCGGCGAGTGCCGGATCGAGCGCTTCGTGCTGCTGGCGCAGGCCCCGGAGCCGAGCTCGTTCGCGCCCGCCATCGAGCGCCTGCACGTGGAGGTCGATGCCTCCGGGGATGCCGCTGCCGCCACCGTCCACTGCCTGACCTTCCCGCCGTCGACGGTCACTGCCTCCGTCCGGGACCAGGCCGGGGCGACGGTCGCGGAGTCCGCTCCGGACGGCCCGTCGACCCTGCATGCGGTCGCGCTTGCCGGCCTGCCGCTCGACCGGACCTGGGCCGTGCGGCTGACGGCAACCGAACAGGACGGCGGTACCACCGAGTCGGTCTGCGAGTTCAGCACGAGCCGGCCCAAGGCGCGCTCTGCGAACGCCGAGACCACGGTCGAGGCCGAGGTGGAGCTGTGCGCCGCCGGGACCGCCGCATCCCTGGCCGGGTTGCCGCTCACCTTCGGCGTGCCGGTCCGACGCGGCGCGCTCTTCTCGGCCGGCGGCGCCCGGCTCGTGTGGGGCGACGCCGCCGCGGACACGTCGGCCGCCCAGACTCGCGTCCACAGCCACTGGCCCGACGGTTCCGCCCGCTGGGTACTGGTCGACACCACCGTGCCTCCCCCGCTCCAGCCCGGCGGCCTCGCGGACTGCCGCGTTCTGCTCAGCGGCGCGGACGCATCGCCTCCGGACGGAGCGCTCAGCATCGACGAACGCGACGACGGCGCCGTCGTGGCCGCGGGCCGGGCCATCAGGGTTTCCGTGCAGCCGCGCGCGGGGGACTGGATCCTCGTCGAACGGCCGGCTGACGACTCACGGCTCGCCGGGGGGCCCCTGAACCGGGCGCTGCGTGTGCTGTTGGCCGACGGCACGCCGCTCGATGCCGCGGCCGCCTCGGCGTCCGTCGAGCACGCCGGCCCCCTGCGCACGACGGTGCGTTGCGACGCCCTCCACCGGGACGCGGCCGGGCACGCCCGGCTGCGCAGCGAGCTGCGGATCCACGTCTACGCCGAGCAGCCGTTCGTGAAGATCGACCACCGGCTGGTGGTCCTGTGCGCGGATCCGTCCGCCAGTTCCGTGTTCGAGCCCGGGGTGGACGAGGAACGCGCCCTGCTCGGCGTCCGCTCCTGCGTGCTGGAGGTCCCCTTCGCCGCCGCCGCCGTGGAGCTGGACGACGAGCGGTTCCAGCTCCCGGGCGACCGTCCCTGGAGCCTGCGCCACGAGCACGACCTGGCCCACGACGTCGTCACCGCCGCCGGGCGGCAGCGCCGCGAAGGGCGCACCACCGGCCACGTCGGCATCCACTCGGCCGCCGGCCCCGCGCTCGCGGCCGGCATCCGCACGTTCTGGCAGACCTGCCCGAAGGGCATCTCGGTCAGCGGCGACGCCATCCGCCTGGAGATCCTGCCGGAGCTCTCCGGCGAAGAGCTGCCCGGCGACGACGAAGCATGGCAGCGGCTCTACCGCTGGCTGCAGGACGGACGCTACCTGCTGCGCGAGGGCTTGGCGCTGACCACGGAGCTGCTCCTGGCTCTGCCGCCGGACGAAGCGGACCACGGCGCCACCGCGCCGCTGTTCGACTGGCTGGAGTCACCGGTCGCGACGCGGCCCAGCCTCGCCTACGCCAACGCCACCGGGGCGCTGCCCCGGCTCGCGTCCAAGGAGGACTCACCGCAGCCGCGCTACGAGCGGTTCGCCGCCGAAGCGCTGCGCCTGTTCCGTGAGGACCAGGAACGCTGGCGCGCCTACGGCCACGTGAATTTCGGCGACTGGTACGGCGAAGGCGACTGGAGCTGGGGCAACAACGAGTACGACACGCCCTACTGCGCCTACTGGGAGTTCCTGCGCGGCGGCGAGCCCGGCTGGGCCACATGGGGCGCGCAGTCAGCCCGGCACCTGGCCGACGTCGACACCGTCAACGCCTTTCACGATGCCCGTCACGTCGGGCTGCAGCCCATGCACATGCCCGCTCACCTGGGCGGCTACCTGCCGGCCTACTTCCGCAGCAAGGTCCCCGGCACGCGCGGCATCCCCTCGCACATGTGGGCCGAGGGTCCGCTGCTGCACTTCCTGCTGACCGGCGACGAGGCGATGCGCGACTCGCTGCTGCGGTCGGCCGGCTGGCTCCTGCAGCCCGAGCGGCTGGACCATTACGAGTTCAGCGCCGTACGCGAGGCCGGCTGGCACCTCATCCACCTGACCATGCTGGCGTCGGCCACCGGCGACCGCCGCGCCGCCAACGGCGCCGCCGTCGTCGTCCGCCGCATCCTTGAGAAGCAGGACGCCTCCGGAGGCTGGACGCGGATGCTCACCTCCGGCCACTGCTGGTGCGGCTACCCGCACTGCCGCGGCAACATCGCCTTCATGGTCACCGTCCTGCTGTCGGCCCTGAAGCGCTACTACGATCTGACGCTCGAGGCGCCGGTGGCCGACGCCATCCTGGCCGGCGGACGCTGGCTGGTCCGCGAGACCGTCGACAAGGAGACCGGCATGTTCATCGGCGGAAGCTGCAAGACCATGCAACGCCTCTCGCAGGGCGAGGTCTTCGGCACCCAGATCATCATCGAAGGCGTCGCCGACGCGTTCGCCGTATCCGGAGACCCCGAGATCGGTCGCTCCCTGCAACGCGCCCTGCCCGCGATCGGCGTCATGCCCGACCTGGAAGGCCACCGCGACCTCGGCAAGCAGCTCTCCAGCCAGATGCGCTACGTCCCCACCGTCCTCGCCGCACTCGAGGAGTCCCGAGCCGAACACTCGTAGCCTCTGCTACTCCAGAGATTGCTTGGACAAGGAGTCCGCCGGGTTCTCCAGTCGTTCCAGCCAGCGTCGAAACCCAGGGCACGGTTTGGCCCTCGACATGTACGAGTAGCCGCGTCACCCCGCGGTATCCCTCGAGACTGCTTCACGGGAAGGGCGGCCACCCAGCTCGTTCTTCTCCCAGAGTTGACCGAGGCTGTAGTCCTCCAGCCATGCGACCAATCTGTCCCGATCGAGGCGTTTGAGCTCCGTTCGGCCATCGACGCGATCGGCCACGAGTACATCCTCAGGCTCGAAGTGGTCCAGTAACGTCGGGGACTGGGTCGCGAGGACGATCCGGTTAGCCGAGGAGCACTGCTTGACGAGCGAACCCAATAGCGTGATTGCATAGGGGTGCAAGCCCAATTCCGGTTCGTCCATCAGGATGACCGAAGGTCGAAGCTCGGCCGGTTGCAGCAGCAGCGTCGCCAAGGCGATAAAGCGCAGCGAGCCATCGGAAAGCGATGAGGCGTCGAAGTACGCGTCAGATCCTCGATGCCGCCACTCCAGGCGGATCTTGTCCTCGTTCAGTGCCAGGGGCTCAAGGGCGAAGTCCTCGAAGAAGGGTGCCACCAGCCGCATGGTACGGACGATCATGTGGTACGACTCTTCCTCCTTCTGCCGCAGCCGATACAGAAACGCGGCAAGATTGGATCCGTCTTCACGCAGATACCGGTTGTCATGAAGATCGGCAGTCCGCTTGATCGGCGCCGTCGCGCTCGTGTCGTGAAAGTGGTACACCCGGAAGCGCTCGAGTTGATCTCGCAAGAAGTCCAGTAAACCGGTCTGTCCCGGCCTGCCCATCACTATGCTCCCTTTGGCGCCCCCGGTTGTGACCATGAGACGATCGTCTTCGGCTACCTCCAGGCTCAACTCGAAGGTCCCACCTCCGTGAAAAGCAACGGTTACCATCAGTTTCTTCGTGGTCTTCGACCCGAAGTGCAGGATCCGGTCAGCACCCCCGGAGCGCTCGACATACGCGTCCAGCGCGTTCTCGCGGACGGCTTGCAGTAAAGAAAACGCATCGATGAAGTTCGATTTCCCGGATCCGTTGGCGCCGATCAGAACATTGATCGGACGCAGGAGAAGGTGACCGGTCCGCTCGATGCTTTTGAACCCGGCAATACTGATCGATGTGATTTCGGGACCAGGAGGGGGACTCTTCTCGTTCAACCAGACACCTCGCTGGTCTTGGAACTGTGGCTCACTGCTGCACTGGCAATCATCGGCAGAACCTGGACACGCCGCAACTGTTCCGGACTACGGCTGGCGTGCCTCCCTGGACGCCGTCCGATGCAGGCCGCCGGCGTGCAGGTCCATCGCCAGGCTGCGGAAGTCACGCACCCGATGGATCGTGCACAGGTCGGCGTCGTGCTGGTCGCGCGAGTCGCGGCTCGTGCGGGACAGCAGCACCAGGTCGTCGCCGTCGACCACGGCGCTCGGGTACATGAAGCTGCGGTGCACGTCGTCCGGCCAGCGGGCCACGCAGCCGGCCGGGAACCAGCTCAGGCAGTCGATGCTGTAGTGGAGGAACAGCCAGCGCCGCTCGCCGGCCGCGCGGCGGTAGCGCGCCTCCTCCATCCTCTCTCCCCAGCCCAGGTAGTCGCGCGAGTTGGTGACCAGGTTGCCGAGCATCCAGTACATGCCGGCCGGGCGGTCGTGGATGATGTAGAACTTGCACTGCCCGCCCGGCCACGGCACGAACTGATCGAACCGCAGCCGGCCGGCCACGGCGTCGTACTCCAGCGCGGCTGCCACGTGCGCCATGGCCTGCGACCGGATCGTGCAGCGGACGAACACGCGGATGTGACCGGCAACCTCCACGGTGTTGGGCTCCAGCCAGGCGAACGGACGCGTCCTCGCACCCGGCACGGCGTTCGCTGTCGCTTCTCCCTGGAGCGCGCTGCCGATGAGCGCCTCCGGCATCTCGGGCGCCTCCAGCACTTCAGACATGCTCCAACCGCCGGGGTCGAAGGGTGAGCGGCGGCGGTCGAACCGCACCATCACCTTGCCGGCGTACGACGCGTCCGGCAGGTCGTAGTCCATCGCCCACAGCAGCTCCCCGTCGCGCTCCAGCATCGCGGTCGAGATGTTCCAGACCGGTCCGCGCAGCACGCACACGGGATCGCTCCAGCTCCGGCCCCCATCGTCGCTGCCCACCAGCAGAAAGTCCCGATGGGACTCTTCCTGCACGAACATCAACAACCGGCCATCCAGCACGAACGGGCGCCCCTCCTGGTAGGGAAGCGCAGGAGCCTCGTCCCAGGTCGTGCCGCCGTTGTCACTCAGGAGGACGCGGAGGTGTCGGGTGCCTGCGTCCGGCGTCCGCGACCTCCCCCACTGCGGCGCGGCGATGATGAGCCTGCCGTCCGGCAGGCGGGCCAGGTTGGGATCGTGAAAGAAGAAGCGGGTGTGGTCCGGCACCTGCGCCGCGATCACGTGCTCCTGAGCCAGCGGCTCGACGTTCGGATTGCCGTTCGGATTGCCGCGGCTCGGGAGTTCGCTCGACGGTGGCATCCTGGCCTCCTCGGGCCATTATGCCGGCTCGCCGCCTCCGCGACACCGCGCTACCCTGCCGGCGATGAGCGCCACCCGACCGAACATCCTCTTCCTGATGACCGACCAGATGCAGGGCCGGGTGCTGGATCCCGGCAATCCCTGCCTGACCCCGCATTTCGATCGCCTGGCCGCGCGCGGGGTGCGTTTCCCGCGCGCATACACGCCCAACGCGGTCTGCTCGCCCGCGCGGGCCAGCCTGATGACCGGGCTGCTCCCGCACTCGCACGGCGTGCTGGAGGTCACCCACTGCGTGGACGACGACCAGTGCAACCTCCGCACCGAACATCCGCACTGGGCGCAGCGGCTTCAGGCGGCCGGCTACCACACCGGCTACTTCGGCAAGTGGCACGTGGAGCGCAGCAACGACCTGAGCCGGTTCGGTTGGGAGGTGGACGGCGGCTCGGCGACCCCGCTGTTCAAGGACGGGCAGCGGGCAGCGGGCGCGGCCGCCAAGGACGCGGGCTCCTTCAGCCTGCGCAAGACCGACGACCATCCGCCGGGCTATGACCGGACGCTGCTCTACGGTGTCACCGACACTCCCCCGGAGCGGCGGGGCGTCGGCGTCACCACGGCACTCGCTCGCAACTTCCTGCAGGACGCGGTCGCCGGCGACGATCCGTGGTGCTGCTTCGTGAGCGTGACCGAGCCACACGACCCGTTCGTCACCGGTCAGGCCGCTTACGCCCGCTACGACGTGGACGCTATCTCCCTGCAGCCCAACGTGCACGACGACCTGGCGCGCCGGCCGGGCATCTACCGCAAAGCGGGCCGGACCTGGCACGGCATGACCGACCGCCAGCGGCGCGAGGCCGCCGCCTGCTACTACGCGTCGATCACGGAGATCGACGCCCAGTTCGGCACCCTGATCGACCTGGTCGAGGCCGCCGGCCGGCTCGACGACACGATCGTCGTGCTGACCAGCGACCACGGCGAGCTGCTCGGCGCGCACGGGCTGTACTGCAAGAACGTCAGCGGGTTCGAGGAGGTCTACCAGATCCCGCTGGTGATCGCCGGCCCCGAAGCCGGCCGGGGCGTCGTGAGCCAGGCACGGGTCGGCCTGCACGACCTGGCGCCGACGCTGCTGGAGCTGGCCGGACTGGCGCCCATCGGCGCGCCCGACTCGCGCTCGTTCCGGACGGTGCTCGCCGACGATCTACACGCCGGCGAGTACACGCGCGGGTTCGCCGAGTACCACGGCGGACGCTACCGGCTGACGCAGCGCATCGTCTGGGACGGCCCGTGGAAGCTGGTCTGGAACGGCTTCGACTTCGACGAGCTCTACCACCTCGATGACGACCCGTACGAGATGCGCAACCTGAGCGACGATCCGGGAGCGCAGGAACACGTGGAAGCCCTCATGCGGTACGCATGGCAGGTCGTGCGCGACACCGATGACCGCGCGCTCTACAACTCGCACTATCCGATCCTGCGCCTCGCCCCGATCGGGCCGCGGATTCTGGAAGAGGAGAGCCAGCCGGGCATGAAATCATGAACGAGCGGGTTCTGCGCTATCGCAGCGGCGGTCCGGTCGACCTGGGCTACGGGCTCGGGACCGCGCCGCCGCTCATCCTGCGGCGCGGCGACCTCCTGGACCTGATGGTCGGCACCGACATCTGGACGATGGCCGGCCGGGACGACCGCGGGCTGCCCTGCTACGGACCGCCCGCCAACGTCGCGATCGACGAGAGACTGGGCTGGTCGTCGGTGGAGCGGCGCGGGGAGAAGCGGGTGGCCGCGCTCAGGACCGCGGACGACGGCACGCCGCTGGAGCTGTGGTCGTTCGCGAGCGGCGACCTGCGGCGCCATCGCGTGTCGTATGACGGCGAGTGGACCTTCCGGCCGGCCGGGAGCGCGACGTTTCCCCCGCCCGAGGCGAGCAAGGGACTCGGCACGGTTCAGCTTCTCTCCGAGCCCGGCAGCGCCGCGGCTCCGCACCTGCTTCTCGGCGACAACGACTGGAGGCAGACGCAACCCGTGCCGCCGCAGTGGAACCCGGACCTGCCGTTCGCGGAGGACCTGCGCGTGCGCTACCTCGACGGCGTCTGGCGCGGGAGAGACGTGACGGGCCGCGTCCACGTCGCCCGCAACGTGGGCGGATCCGCTCCGCGCTACGATCGGCTGCAGACCGTCCACGCCGGCGATCCGCCATCCCCCGTGCTCGTGGACGGCCGCGCGTCCCCGTTGCTGGTACGCCCCTTCGCCGACGGGGAAACGCACCTGTTCGTGGCCGACTTCCGCGGCGGTCTGTACGACTGGCTGCTCGATGCGGCGGCGGTGGCGGCACACGGACCGGTGGCGGCGCTGGAAGCGGGCAGACTCGAGCCTTGCGGCATCGCGACGCAGGACGGAAGCCCCCTGGGCTACCCCGGCTGCATCGCCAGCATCGGCGCGCACGACCTGACCGGGAACGGGTACCCGGATCTGCTCTGCGCGATGGAGGATGGCTACCTCTACGTGGCCGTCAACGACGGCGCCGCGTTCGCCCAGCCGGTCCGGCTCCGGCAGGAACGCGACGTCATCAAGGCCGGCGTCCTGGCCGTCCCCACGCCGGTGCGCTCGCCGACGGGGCGCCTGGACCTGTACTGCGGCAACGCCAGCGGCGAGATCCTCCACCTCCGCGACACCGCCGCGGACGGCCCTCCGGAATTCGCGCCGCCCACCGTCATCACGGCCGGCGGCAGGCCATTTCGCCTGGTGGCCGGTCTGTCAGGCTCGGTTCAAGGCCCGGAGGAGCTGACGTGGGGGTACGTGGGGCCGGCGGCCGCCGAGTGGTCCGAGCCGGGGGTGCCGGACCTGATCCTGGGCTGCATCACCGGCCGGTACTGGCTGATTCCGGGCAAGCGAGGCGAGGCCGGGCTGCAGTGGGGGGAACCGGTGCCGATGACCTGCCAGGGCCGCCCGTTCGTGGGCGCGTGGCGCGTGCGTCCCAGCGTGGCCGACTGGAACGGCGACGGAGCGCCGGAGCTGCTCACGCTGGACGAGCACGGCTACCTGGCGCTGTACGCACGCGACGCGGACGCCGGCCGACATGCCGTGCGACCGCTCGGCCGCGTACCCGCCGAGGCCGGCGACCCGCTCTACATTGGCGGTCCCAACCTCTTCCCGGAGTTCACGTCCATCGGCCGGTCGAAGCTGTTCGCGTACGACTGGGACGGCGACGGGCTCCTGGAGCTGCTGATCGGCACGCACTGCAAGCTCCTCCCCACCCACCGCGAGCTGTACCGGCTTTCGCAGGAAGCCAACATCGGCGCCGGCGTCGTCCTGATCGACAACGTCGGCAGCGCCGCAGCGCCGATCTGGGGAGCAGCCTCCGCGGTGGTCGACGCAGACGGCCGGCCGCTGCTGTTCGGATGCCACAGTTGCGCGCCGATCGTCATCGACGGGAACGGCACCCCGACCCTGATCGTGGGAACCGAGGACGGCTTCCTGCACCGCTACGACCTGGCGGAGCTGGCTCTGTCCCGCGATGTCGTACCGCCGCTTCCGAGCAAGTCTTCGGTGCCGCCGTAAGCCAGCGGCACCGGCTACGACGCTTCGGGCACCTCGGCGACGTAGACCTGCGCGCAGCCGCCGCGGTCGCTGGTGAATACCACCTGCCGGCCGTCCGGTGAGAAGGCCGGGTGCGGGTGGGTGTGCTGCGGGGCATACACGGTCGTGGGGCCGTCGTCGTAAGGGCAGTGGTCGGTATCCCAGTGCGCTCCCTCGTTCGTGGCCTCGGACGCGCACAACGGCTGCGGCTCCCCCGCCCCGTCGGTGGCGTCGAACAGCATCAGTCCGTTGTCCGGGAAGGTGGTGTCGCTCACCAGCCTCGACCCGTCGCGGCTGATGGCGGCGTGCCAAGCGTTGAAGGAACAGACCCGCCGCACCTCGCCGGTGTCCACCTCGATGCCGATCATGCCGTGCGGCCACTGCGTCGTAACGATCTCCCGTGTCCCCGGCCGCCACGTCTCGTGCACGATCCACTCCTTGGCGGCGGCATCGCGTTCGTAGGCCAGTCGGTTCCCGCTGCCGTCCCGCCGCGCCACCCAGATGCGCGCCCGGTAGGAGCCGGCGTAGCGGAACCACTCCGCGTCATCGGGATGGAACTCCGGATGGCCGATGCCGTCCGCCTCCAGCACGTAATCGGCGGCGCCGCTGCCGGTATCGACCACCAGCATGCGGGATCGATCGCCGAAGCTCACCGGCACCGCCCACCAGCGGTCGTCATGGCTGACCGTGGTGGTCCCCATGGCCGCTCCAACGTGGCCGTCGATCCCGGTGCGCCCGTCGTCGAACGAGAAGAGCTGCTCCTCCCGCCGTGAGGCCACCTCGACCCGCCAGCCGCCGCTGCCGTCGGTGAAGTACACGTGACGCCCGTCGTGCGAGGGATGGACGGACCACTCCGCCAGCCCCTCGTGCTCGGTGAGCTGCACCAGCGTCCCGTCCTCCTGCACCTCAACGAAGATCTCCGGCCGCCCGCTGCGGTGCGAGACGAACACCAAGTGCCGCATGGCGTCGTCCATCGCCGGCAGGTAGTAGAACGGGTGATGGTTGATCGAGGGGTGGTCCGTGACCTGGCGGACGCGCACCCCCGTGTTCGGATCGGTGCGCGTGCCGCCCTCTGGCGGGTACTCCATGCTGTTCACGCGCGGGAGTCTGTCGGATGCGCACCGAGATCCGCAAGTACGGCAGATCCAGAGTTCCCGGCTACGTGGTCCGTTGCACCGCCCGCTCGACCGTCTCGGCCAGCCAGGCGTTGAGGCTCTTCCCTTCCGTCCGAGCCGCCGCCGTGGCTGCCCGGTGCACCGCCGGGCTGACTCGGAGGGGGATTCGACCGGAGAACGGCTTGTCGGGCGTGCGGCCTCGTTCAGCACAGACCGTCAGGTACTCATCGACGGAGTCAGTGAACGCTTGCCGAAGCTCCACGACGGTTTCCCCCTGAAAGGTGATGACATCGAGCGTATCGATTACCTCGCCGTGGAAGACTCCAGCGTCGTCGTCGAACTTCACCGCCGCCCGGTATCCGCGATACTCCATCATGCCCTCTGCCCCTCCTCGTGACCTGGACGGACCCCGGCTGCCATCAGGACCCCACCTATGCTTGAATCCGCACCAACCCCGGTGCAACGCGCAACCTGCGATTCTCCAACGAGAACCGGCCTTCGCTGACCCACCGTCGCCCCTCGAAACGACCGGCCTCCACCGCGACCGAGCCGCTTCCCTCGATGCCGATGGAAGCCTCATCCGTGCCGACGATCAATCCCTCCTCGGCCGGTATGACAAAGCCGGCCTGACTATCGGCGATGTTCAGCTTCACTCCGCCGACCGTCACGTCGAACGGACCGTCGCTGAGGGTTCTCACCGTACTCCGTTCCATCAACACCGTGCCCTTCCCGCTATAGGAAACGGGCTTCTCCAGCTCCACCCGGTTGCCGAAGATATCGATCTCCATCTCGACTTCCATGTTCGCGCTCTGCGAATACCAAGCGATCAGCCGTTTACGATTCCGAGCTTCGATTAGAGGAATCATCGCGTTCTTGATGGGGTACAGCGCACGTTTGAACCTCACGAATGCGGCACTGTCGTTCACGACCGTGTGCGGATCCGGCGCTTCCCACAGCAGGTTCCCCAGGCCATTCATCTTCAGCACCGTATAGTACGGTAACATCGGCAGGTAGTGTTTAGTCGGGATCGCTTCCGTCGGCGACTCCGCGGCGAAGGCAATATTTCTCCCGCGCCGGCCTACCGTCAGTTGATTCGGCTCGACGACGCTGTAGACGCCGTCTATCCCGACGAAATCGAGATTCGGGCATGTTTGCAGGAATATGTCGATGATATACGGCGCCCACCACGGGCTGTTTACGTAGATCGGCAGCGGATAGACCGCCTTGAAGGCATCCGTGAGCGTACCATTATACTCCGCGAAACTGGTGAACATGAACTCCTCGGCAGTCGAGTACTCTGCCGCATCGTATTTCGCCGTACAGAAGCCGCACATACAGCGAACGTGCTTCTGGGTGTTGTCCTTGCATTCAGCCCATTGCTGGTAGAAATACTCGTTGTTGAGCTGCACCATGATCACCGTGCGACTCCGGTCATGCTCTTTCAGGTGCAGGGCGACCCGCTGCAGGTATCTCGCCTCGCGGTCGAGCGTCGCGGGATCGTTCGGGCACAACGGAGGACCGCCCGGGTGGTACTCGATGTCCACATTGTGAACGATTCGCGCAAATCTGCCGGGATCGTTCTTGATGTAGTCCGGGGTGTACTGCGGATAGCGTTCTCCTTCGGTCAGCTCCTCGCACTTCCCGCAGACATTGGTGTTGAACAGATTCACGATCAGCTTGAGCCCCGCCGCTGCCGTGCGCTCGATAAACCAGTCCAGGAACGAGAAATCGTATGAGTCTCTCGCCCGCTCCACTTTCGCCCATGGGATCCCGAAGCTGATCGCCGTAGCGTTCATGTCCCGATACGCGTCGATGAACTCTTCGACCCTTTGGTCCTGTCGCGTGCTCCGCCAGATGTCGCACTGAGCCCCAAGGACGGCGAACGGTTCACCGTCCACCACCAGCGTGCGCACACCTCCGATGTCTCTGATCGACGGAATCATCGCTCACCCTCCACGTATTCCATGACGATGGAGTCACGGTCACCGATACACAGATTGGTCGTCCCTGCCAGCTCGCCTTCCGGCACCTCCACCATCCTGTATACATCGTTGCCGCCTTTCTCGTCCCAGGGGGCCGCATGCGGGATCGCCCAGTGACTGTTGAAAAAGTGGTTGACGCCAAGCCCACCGGGAAGGGGACTGAGACGGATGCTCTCATCGCCCTGACCGACAGAACACACCGTCCTTCCTCTCTCGGTGAGCTGCAACTCCGAATACAGGAGATTGTACTTACTGCCACGGAAATCGTTGGTTCCCCGGCCGCCGCCGTCCATGCGTCCGTACAGGTAGAAGTCGATCTCATCCTCTGACCACGGCCACGCCGGCTGTTGGCCGTAGACACGTCGATCCGGCGGGTGTCTGCGTGCCGTCCCCCCGTCGCGCCCGATGTGATCCGCGGGATGGCAGCTCCACCGGCCGTCCCGCCTGAAGAGGTGACTGTCTGCGCTGTCGTCCACGCGGTAGCCGATGCCGATCTCGCTGGCGCCATCCGCACGGTCACCCGCGCGGTACCGCGTCCGTATCAACCCCGCGGCGTACACCTCGACCTCGATCGTGCACGCTGGCACGTACTCGTTCTCGAACCCGGCCTCGATTGCCACGAGCACGAACCGGTCGCCTCTGCTTGCGGTGACTCGGTGGGTGTGCAGCCGGGCCATACCGGCGATCCCCCAGTTGAGGTAGGGACCGCCACACAGCACCCGCTCCCCTTTCCAGTACGCGGCCGCAAGATCTCCCGTGGAGCGATCGAACCGACAGAGCATGTCGTCCGTCGAAACGTCAATGGAAACGGGAGTCGCCTTCACGTCCGGCGCATCCGCGTTGTACACGGAGTCCCGGTATCGGTACCGCGGCTTGCCCAACGTGAACCGGAACGCCTCCTCGACGGAGTCCCCCTGAAAGCGTACCTCGATCCGGTCTCCCAACCTCCAGCCTCGACCCGGAATCATCAGAAACCCGATCCCGAACGGTCGGAGTTCCGACTTCAGCTCCACGAGCTCCCCACCGTTCACGTTCACGTGGATCGATAGCGAGTCGAACCCGGTGTGCAGAAAACGACTCTCGAACTCGATCTGGAGCGGCTCGCCATCGTCGGGGCATCTCAGGTACTTGCTTCCCCGCGCAACTATCGGGGAGTAGGCCTTCTTCATGTTGAAGTACTCGGGCTTTTCCCTTCCCCAGGAATCCAGAATTCCCCAGCAGCACCCGTTGCCGGAGAATCGCTGACACGTCTCCTGCTGTGTGTCCACGCCGTTCCAGATGGCTCCGCCCAAGGCACCTTCCGAACGATATATCTTGTCCCAGTACGCCTGCAACTGGACGCCGAAGTGATCCCTCACGCCCGGATCGAATCTCACCTGCTCGGGGTTGTCTCCCTTGCCATCCAGCAGATGGCAATACTCATCGTAGATGGTCGGCTTGCTCCTCCCACCCATTTCCTCGTGAATGGACGGGTAGTGCACGCTGTACAGGTCTACCACATCGTTACCCCAGCTCACCTTGACCGGCCGCGACGGATCCGCCTTTCTCACATGGTCGTACATGAGCTGAAAGTGCTCGTCCCACTCGCACTCGTTGCCGATGGACCAGAAGACGATCGAGGGGTGGCTCTTGTCGCGTTCGATCATCTCCGTCAGGGGCGCGAGAAATCGTTCTTTCCGGCCGGAGTCCCGACGGCGAGCTCGAACGCTCCATACCGCGGAGTGCTCGGACTCGACATAGAACCCCAGCCTGTCACAGAGGTCGTAGAAGTGCTCGGTCCGAGGGAAATGAGCCGTCCGCAGGTAGTTCACATTCCCCGCCTTCAGCGTCCGTAGATACCGTTCTTCGACTACCGGCGGAACATACAGACCACTCAACGCGTGGTAGGCAAGGAAGTTGACGCCTCTCAGCTTCACCCTCTGTCCGTTGACGTACATCTCGTTGCCCTGGATCTGCACCTGCCTGAAGCCGACCCGTCTCTCTATGGACTCCGTCTCGACGCCACCTACGATCAATGTTGCCCTCAGGACATAGAGGCATGGAGTCTCGGCCGTCCACTGTCGAGGGTTGTCGACCCACAAGGACGTCGTGTACCGCCTGCAACCTCCGATGAGCTCCAGCCGATGGTCCGCCGACACCGGGCATCCGTCGACGCCTCCCACGGTGATCGATATCGCACCATCCTTCGGTGGGAACACGCCGGAAACGCAGATCGTCAGCCGCGCATGCCGATAGTCCGCATCGAATTCCGTCACGTAATGAAGGGAGGAGATGTAGAACTCGGGAAGCGCCAACAGAGCGACCCTACCGACGAGGCCATAGTAGTTGATGAACTCCGTTTCGCGTGCGCTGCTCTCGTTCTCCAGGTGCAAGGCAAGATCATGCGTCCTTCCCGCGACCGCCCGGTTCGTCAGCTCGCAGTCCCATTCGGTGTGCCCGCCGATGTGTGTCTTGATCAATTCCCCATCAAACCAGACTTCCGTCTTCGCGGCCGCCTTTTCCATCTTCAGGAAGATGCGCCTGCCTTCGAACCCCTCCGGTATCGCGACCTTTCTGTGGTACGCACACGGGACTGAACCGCACGACCAGTCCTGGCTGTCGAACGCACCGCCATGCTGCTCGATGGGCACGATGACCGGCATGCCCTGAGAGTCCAGGTTGCCCGGCACCGAAACCCGTTCCACGGTCCCCCTGGTCTTCCCCGTCCTGCACAACTCCTGGGGCGCGTCGCGGGTGAAGTTCCACGTGCCCGCCAGGCTCACCCTGAAATCCGGACATCCGGCCACCGATTCGGGAACAGGGATCACGGTAACGGCGCCGTCCCCCTCCACTGCGTCCCCGCCCACGTCACGCACCACCCGGGTCATCATCCCTTGACCGACCCCAGCACCAGCCCCTTGACGAAGTAGCGCTGCAGAAAGGGATACACCATCATCATGGGAATCATCGACACGATGATCTTGGCGTTGTTCAGCGTCTTCGAAGAGGTCTGGGACATCCTCTTGATCTCTTCGACCGTAAGCCTGGTGAAGTCATGTTGCCCGAGCACGAGAGTCTGAATGTAGGTCTGCAACGGGTAGTCCCGCGGCGAATTCATGTAGATCAAGCCGTCGAAAAACGCGTTCCAATGCCCGACCATCGAGAACAACGTGACCGTCGCGACCGAGGGCACCGACAGCGGCAAGTAGATCTTCGCCAGAATCGTGGCCTGCCGCGCCCCATCGACCGTCGCCGCCTCTTCCAGCTCCTTGGGCACCTGCCTGAAGAAGTTCATCATGATGATGACGTTGAATACCGGCACGGCCCCCGGCAGCACGAGAGCCCAGATGGTATCCATAATGCCCACCGCGTTCACGATCATGTAAATGGGAATCAACCCGCCGCTGAAGAGCATCGTAACCAGCAGCAGGTAGATGTACACCTCACGTGCCCGAAAGACCGACCTATCCTTCGAGAGCGGGTACGCCATGAGCAACGTGATCACGAAGTTGACGATTCCCCCCAGCACGACACGCTCTATCGAGATCAGAAACGATCGAAAGAACTGCCTGTCTTCAAGGATGATGCCGTACGACGTCAAGTTGATCTTGCGCGGCACCAGAAACACGGCCCCCGCCTCCACGATCGCCTTGTCGCTCAGCGAAAGAGCCAGCGAGTTCAAGATCGGAATCAGGCACACCAGGCCCAGGCAGCCCACCAGGACCATGATGACCGCGTCCGCTGCCTTGTCGATCCGACTCGACGATGTGACCGCCACCGCAACCAAGCCTCTCGATCAGAAAATGCGGTAGTTCGCGTACCGGGAGGCCAGCCCGTACGACAGCCAGATCAGGAAGAAGCTGACTACGGACTTCAGCAGCCCGACAGCCGTACCGATACCGTACTGCCTCCCCACAAGGCCCACCCGATAGACGTACGTGTCGATGATATCCCCGGTGGAATACACCAGCGGATTGTACAAGTTCAGGATCTGCTCGAACCCTGCATTGAGAATGTTCCCCAGGCTGAGCGTCATCATGAGGATCACGGTCGAGACGATTCCCGGCAAGGTAATGAACAGCAACTGCTGGACCCGTTTTGCGCCGTCGATCGACGCCGACTCGTAGAGGGCCGGATCGATCGCGGTCAGTGCGCCCAGATAGATCACCGTACCGAATCCGAAGGACTTCCATGCGTCGGTGAACACGATCACGGGCCTGAACCAGACATTGCTCGACAGAAACAGGATCGGTTCCACGTCGAACACTCGCAGCGCATTGTTGACGAATCCGTCGTACGAGAACGTGTTGCCGATCATCGCCGCAAACACGACCCAGGAGAGAAAATGCGGCAGGTAGATCACCGTCTGCACGGCTCGCTTGTACCAGCGCAGCCTGACCTCATTCAGCAGAAGGGCCGCTATGAGCGGAATGACCAGATTGACCACGATTTTCGCGACCGCGATGACGACGGTGTTGACGAACACCTGCCTGCTGTCCGGAATCTGGAACATGAACAGGATGTTGTCGAGCCCGACCCATCGCGACCCGAAGAACCCCTTCGCGGGCACGAACTTCTGGAACGCGATGACGATTCCGAACATTGGAATGACCGAGAACACCATGAGGAGCAGCGTCCCCGGAAGGAGCATCAGGTGGTAATCGAGATTGCTGCGCTTGGTCTTCATAGGCGCGCACCGCTGACAGCCTCCCCCTCAAGGGAGGCTGTCAGCCCCAGGCAGCACGGAGCACGACGGAGAGACGGCGCGAAGGCCCGGTGGCATCCGCGTACCGGCGCGTTCACACCGGGATCAACGGTTGACCGCTGCGACGACCTCCTCCGTGATCTGGTCTCCGCCGATGCTCTTCCACTGCGCGACGAACTCGTCGAAGGTGTCGATCCCCGCTTCGCCCGTGATGATCCGCAACATCATCTCGTCCTCGATCTTTTCCAGGGCGGCCCATCGCTGCTCCATCGTCGGCGTGATCCCGAAGAAGGCAACCTCCCTTCGGAGGATGTTGTCGCCGTAGGTCAGCGACTGGCCGTCATACCGTGCGGTGGCCTCGGCCCAGGTCGAAGTATCCTGCCGGGGATTCGCCCGATCCGCGACGATGGCATCGTACATGAGCCGGTCGAAGACCTTGAGCGAATCGGGGTTGTCGGTCCGTAATGCCTCGTCGAGCCGTTCGTACGTCCGGTAGACGATGTCCTCATAGTCGAGCTGCAGCGGCATCGACCACCAGCCCATCGTTCCCTGGTTCTTCTGAACGAGCTCCTCGATCTCGTGGGCGAGCGACGCAAACCGTGCCTCCGTTTCGACGTTCAGTACCTTGATGATGGCATCGGGGTACTCAAAATCCTTTCGGACCACGAGGTTGCCGTTGTTGGGATTCTGATTGTAGGCCCAGAACTCGCCGGCGTCGTTCAGCGGTGCGACGAACGGCTTCCAGATGGCACTGCGGTCGTTTTCCACGGAGAGGTTGAGCGGCCAGTAGGGTGACCACCAGGGACCGAACATCATTCCGGCCTTTCCGCCTGCGATGACGGAGTTGGCGTCGTCGCCGCTTCCTACCCTCGTGACGAATTCCTTGTCGATCAGCCCATCCTGATACATCTGGCGGACGAACCGCAGTGCGTCCTTCGTCTCCTTGGTTGTCGTGCCATATACGATGGTGCCCGCCTCATCGCGAATCCAGAGACGCGGGAAGGCACCGAACGCCGCGAACACGGGATCGAGCCCGTGAAGGCTGTTGTAACGCATCGCGACCTTGGGCTCGATCGTGAAGCCAACGGTGTCGTCGACGCCGTTTCCGTCGGGATCGTCCTGCACGAATGCCCTGGCGATCGCGATGACCTCATCGAGCGTCTCCGGGACCTCCAGCCCCAGTTTGTCCAGCCAATCCATCCTGATCCACAACATCTGCTGTGCGCCACCGAGATTGGTTCCGGGAATGGCCATCATCCGGCCGTCGAACATCACGGTGTCGAGCAGACGGTCTCCATAAGATGCGTGAATGTCCTTGATGTAGGGCGAGACCAGCTTGTCATAGTATTCGGTCAGATCCGTGATCAGGTCCGCTTCGACGAGCGAGAGCAGTATCTGTTCGCTTACCATGAACGCGTCGGGCAGGTCTCCGCTCACCATGGCCAGGGAGATCTTGTCTTCGAAGCCGCCCGGGTCGACTTCCCAGAGAACCTCCAATTCGACGTTCAGCTTGTCGCTCACGTAGTCGACGAAGGGATTGTCCTCGATGGTCATTCCCTCGGGAGCGTTCGCCCATCGGTGGACACCCAACCTGAAGGTTACGGTTTCCTCGAACGGTGCAAAGGGATCTCCTCCGATCACCCTTGCGGCCGTGTCCGTGTGCATCTCTTCATCGCCCGCGGCCCACAGAGTAGCGAAAGAAATGAGCACTGCGATCGCTATTGCCATTGCCTTTTTCATCGTCGACCCTCCGTCTTGACGGCTCGGATGTGATTCCGGGATCGTATGCGCGCCCTCAGAGAGCTGTCAAACGGACGAATACCACGCGCTTCAGCTCGTGGGTCAATCATGCATCCGGCTGACGGGAGGGTCATTCGGGGGTACCGATGGAACGGGCAGGGAGCGAGGAGAAGCGTAGCGGGCGGCGGCTGGATGGCCGGGTGGCGTTGATCGCCGGGGGAGCCGGCGGCATGGGTTCGGCGGTGGCGCGGCGGTTCGCGGCGGACGGGGCGCGGGTGGCGGTGGCCGATTACCGGATCGAGGCCGCCGAAGCGGTCGCCGCCGAGCTGACGGCCGCCGACAGCACGGCCGTGGCGGTGCTGCTGGACGTGACCGAACCGGAGGCGTGGCAGGCGGCCGTGGAGCAGGTGGAGGAGCGCCACGGGAGCCTGACCACGATGTGCTACCTGGCCGGCGGCAACCACCGGGTGAGCTATGACGACATGACGGTGGCGCAGTTCCGGCGCATCCTGGAACTGAACCTGACCGGCATCTTCATCGGCATCAAGGCGGTGGTGCCGGCCATGCGCCGCGCCGGCAGCGGCTGCATCATCAGCGTCGGCTCGCTGGCGTCGCTGCGTGCCGGCGGCGGCGCGCCCGCCTACGCCTGCAGCAAGTTCGGGGTCAGCGCCCTCACCGCCGCTACGGCCGGCTCCTACGCGGCCGAAGGCATCCGCTGCTGTCAGGTGAACCCAGGGCACGTCGACACACCGTTCATCCGCGGCTCTGCCGACCACAGCCCCAACGACTGGTCCACCTCGATCGACAACCCGGCCAACTACGAGGGCCGCGTCCGCGGGACACCGTGGGGCCGCCTCCCCCGGCCGGAGGAGATCGCCGAGGCGTTCGCCTTCCTCGCCTCCGACGCCGCGGAGATGATCACCGGCTCCGCCATCACCGTGGACGGCGGGGGCGGCCTGATCTGAGAGGGAGGCGCCTCGCGAAACTTCGAGGTTACAGCAGCCGGTCGATGGAGACGGCGACGTCGGGGAGAGCCAGGGGGTGGATGACGCCGCTCTCGAGGGTCTGCTCGGAGCGATAGGTTCCGGCCTCCGGGGCGCGGAACACCAGCACGGTCATGTCCCTCAGGTTCACCACCCAGTACTCCGGAATGCCCGCTTCGGCGTAGACCCGCTTCTTCTGGTCGAGGTCCTTGCCCAGGCTCGTGTTCGCGTACTCGATCAGCCACAACACGTTCTCGGGATACGGATGATGGTCGCGATACCGCTGCGGCGAACGTCTCACGATTGCCACGTCGGGCTCCGGTTCGGAATCGAACGCGGTGAGCGTGATCGGTTTTGCCTGGCGCACCTGGGCACGCTCACCCAACAATCGCATCAGGTACTCGCCCGCGTCAGTACTGATGGATGCGTGCGGCGGTCCTCCGGCGGGCATGACTACGATTTCCCCCTTGAGTAGTTCCACCGGCTGGTCGTCCAGTATTCCGTCGTCGACGAGTCGGTGGTACTCGGCCACCGTCCAGGTCTTCGTCATCAGGGCCATGACCTCGCCATCATAGCCCAATGCAGAGCGGCCCCGAACCCGCGAGGGATCCGGAGCCGCAGGAGATACAACCTCTGTCGTCAGTTCAGGAACTGGGACAGCGGCTGCAGGTGCGGGACACCCTCGACCAGGTTGTCCTGCTTGAGTTGCTGGTACTCATCGAGCCCGGCCTTGTTCAGCTCGGCAAGGTATTCATCCCACTGGGAGTCCACGTCCGCCTGCCCGGTCGCGAACTTGCCCAGCCACTCGCCGATGACCGACCCGACCTGCGCGCGCAGGTCATTGTGGCGCTGGCGGTCGCGGTCGTCCGCGAACGCGATCACGTCGCGGGTCTCCAGGAAGGCGCGGTCCGCCACGCGTCGATCCATGTCCCTCAGCGTGTGATACAGGGCGTTGGACGACAGGCGGCCGACGTCCGACATCATGCGGAACGCGGCTTCGCCGATGAAGTCGGGATCCTTGCTCGGCAGCGCGCGGCCGAAGCCGTCGGCATCGAAGTCCCAGCCGACGCCCTGCTTGCCCCAGCCACCGGTATGGTGGCCGCGGGCGTCCGTCTGGTAGATCCAGTTGAGCAGCCGCATGGCGGCGTCCTCGTCCGCCACGGTGGTGCTCACGGACAGGCCGCTGTCCGAGAAGCCGCCGCGGGTGTTGGTGATGCACGCCGGCACCACGTTGTCGCCGGGATTGACCGTGATCGGATCCAGGAAGCCGATGACCTCGTGGTAGCGCGCCGCATACGCCAAGGCGGCCGCTTCAGACGTGTTGGAGGCTTCGTGATCCGCGGCGGTGATGCCGTGCTCGGCCATGAACGCGCCCTTGCGTCCCGGCATGGAGAACGCGCCGAAGCCGTACTCGAACGTCACCCGGCCGGCGTTGTAGGCCTGCTTGAGCTGCTCCTCGGTGCCGGTGATCCACTCCTGGTCGATCAGCCCGTCCCGGTAGAGTCCGGCCAGATAGCGGAGCATGTCGCGGTAGTTGTCGGTGGCCTCCTCGACCGTGCCCATGGGCGCAAACTTGACGCCGAACATCTCGCGGAACCACATCAGGGTGGCCCACTGCGCGCGGGTCATGATCGGGATCATGTCCGCGAACTCCGCCTTGACCGCCATGGTCACCTCGCGCAGCTCCTCGGTGGTGGTCGGCGGCTCCATGCCGACGGCCTCCAGCACGTCCACGCGATAGGTGGCCGCGTTGCAGATGCCGTTGTAGGCGAAGTTCGGCGCCATCCAGAACTCGCCCGTGCCGTCGCCGAACAGACCGGAGTGGGCGGCGATGTCGAGGCCGCGGTCCTCGATGGCCTGCCACATGTTGGGCGCCTTCTCCATGGTGACGTCGCGGAGCGGCATCAGGAACCCGTCGTAGCCCAGCGGCCGCACGGTCGAGTCGATGATCCGTCCCATCATGTCGGGCATGTCGCCCGCGGCGGCTGCGAGCTGCAGCTTTTCACCATAGGACTCCTCCGGAATCCCGGTGACGTCGAGCTGCACCTGCGCCTCCTCCAGAACGATGGCGTAGACCGGTGAATCCGAGGTCAGGTTCGGGTTGTCGGTCCAGTAGACCAGCGTCGGCGCTGCCGCGGCACCCGCCTCCTCCTCTCCGGTCGCAAAGGCTCCCGCTACGACCAGCGCGAGCATCGTGGGGATGAGAATCAGTCTCTTCATCCTGCCTTCCTCTGCCTCACCGTCTCGGGGTGAAGCGTGGTGTTGCGCCGCCCTTTGACAAAGGGCTGGCCGTCCATCGTAGCCCAAATGAAGAGCGGCTCCGAACCCCAAGGGATCCGGAGCCGCGGGAAGCACAACCTCTGTCGTCAGTTCAGGAACTGGGACAGCGGCTGCAGGTGCGGGACACCCTCGACCAGGTTGTCCATCTTGAGTTGCTGGTACTCGTCGAGCCCGGCCTTCTTCAGATCGGCGATGTATTCATCCCACTGGGAGTCCACATCGGCCTGCCCGGTCGCGAACTTGCCCAACCACTCGCTGATGACCGGCCCGACCTGCGCGCGCAGGTCATTGTGGCGCTGGCGGTCGCGGTCGTCCGCGAACGCGATGACGTCGCGGGTCTCCAGGAAGGCGCGGTCCCCCACGCGGCGATCCATCGCGGCCAGCGTCTGGTAGAGAGCATTGGAGGACACGCGGCCGACGTCCGGCATCATCCGGAATGCGGCCTCGCCGATGAAGTCGGGATCCTTGGTCGGGAGCGCGCGGCCGACGCCCTCGGCGTCGAAGTCCCAGCCGACTCCCTGCTTGCCCCAGCCGCCGGTATGGTGGCCGCTGGCGTCCGTCTGGTACACCCAGTTGAGCAGCCGCATCGCAGCGTCTTCGTCCGCCACGGTGGCGCTCACCGACAGGCCGCTGTCCTCGAAGCCGCCACGGGTGTTGGTGATGCACGACGGCACCACCTTGTCACCGGGCTGGACCGTGATCGGATCCAGAAAGCCCACGACCTCGTGGTAGCGCGCCGCGTACGCCTTGGCGGCCTCTTCGGACTCGTTGGAGGCGGCGTGGTCCTCGGCGGTGATGCCGCGCTCGGCCATGAACGCGCCGATGCGTCCCGGCATCGAGAACGCGCCGAAGCCGTACTCGAACGCCACCCGGCCGGCGTTGTATGCCTGCTTGAGCTGCTCCTCGGTGCCGGTGATCCACTCCTGGTCGATCAGCCCGTTGACGTAGAGATCGGCCAGATACCGGAGCATGTCGCGGTAGGCATCGGTGGCCTCCTCGACCGTGCCCATGGGCGCGAACTTGACGCCGAACATCTCCCGGAACCACATCAGGGTGGCCCACTGCGCGCGGGTCATGATCACGATCATGTCCGGGAACTCCGCCTTGATCGCCATGGTCACGTCGCGCAACTCGGCAGTGGTGGTCGGCGGCTCCATGCCGACGGCCTCCAGCAGGTCCACGCGATAGCTGGCGGCGTTGCAGATGCCGTTGTAGCCGAAGCGCGGCGCCATCCAGAACTCGCCCGTGCCGTCGCCGAACAGACCGGAGTGCGCGGCGGTGTTCAGGCCGCGGCTCTCGATGGCCTGCCACAGGTTGGGGACCTTCTCCATGGTGATGTCGCGGAGCGGCATCAGGAACCCGTCGTAGCCCAGCGGGCGCACGGTGGAGTCGATGATCCGGCCCATGACGTCGGGCATGTCGTCCGCGGCGGCCGCGAGCTGCAGCTTGTCGCCGTAGGACTCCTCCGGAATCCCGGTGACGTCGAGCTGCACCTGCGCCTCCTCCAGGACGATGGCGTAGATTGCCGCATCCGAGGTCAGGTTCGGGTTGTCCGTCCAGTAGACCAGCGTCGGCGCTGCCGCGGCACCCTCCTCCTCTCCGGTCGCAAAGGCTCCCGCTGTGACCAGCGCGAGTATCGTGGGGATGAGAATCAGTTTCTTCATCCTGCCTTCCTCTGCTTCACCCTCCGCTGGGTGAAGCGTGGTGTTGCGCCTCCCTTTGACAAAGGGCCGGCCACTGCCTGAGCGGCCGCGGCGCCGTCATTCCTTGAGTGAACCGATCATCAATCCCTGTACGAAGAACCTCTGCAGGAACGGATAGATGATCAACATGGGTATTATCGACACGAACACCGTCGCGTAACGAAAATTCTGCGTGTAGGCGGCGAACTTCGCCTCCCGCTCCGCGTCGAACACGTCGCCGGTGAGCTCCTGGCGCTTGAGCACCACCTCTTGCAGCACGATCTCCCTCACGATCATCGGCAGTGGATACTTCTCCGCATCGTTGAGGTAGATCAGCGCCTTGAAGTAGTCATTCCAGAGGTCCAGGGCGTAAAACAGGCCGATCGCGGCCAGACCGGCCTTTGAGAGGGGCAGGACGATGCTGGCCAGGATCCGCCATCGCCCGGCGCCGTCCAGGAACGCCGACTCCTCAAGGTCCTCCGGAATCGACTGGAAGAAGGTGCGCAGGATGATCATGTTCCAGGCCGCGATCGCGCCCGGGATGAGCAGCGCCCAGATGGTGTTGACCATCCCCAGCGCGCGCACCAGCAGGTACGTGGGGATCAGGCCGCCGGAGAAGAACATCGTGAACACGATCAGGACCATCACGAACTTGCGCCCCACCAGGCGCTTCTTGGACAGCGGGTAAGCGCACAGGCAGGTCATGACGAGGTTGATGGTCGTCCCGAGCGTCACGTAGATCAGGGAGTTGCGGTAGCCGACGCCGATCATCGGGTGGTCGAGGATGAACTCGTAGGCGCTCAGGTCGAGGCGGCGCGGCAGCCAGGTGATGCCGCGCGCCACCTCGTTCGGGTGGCTCAGGGAGATGGAGAAGACGTTGATGACCGGATACAGGGTCGCGGCGCCCACCAGGACCAGCACCGCGACGACCAGCAGGTCGAACCCCTCGATCCGGCGTACGCCTACCAACTCGCGCCTACCAGAGGGAGGTTTCGGTAACCCTGGAGCTGACCTTGTTGACGATGATCAGCAGGATCAGGCCGACGATAGACTGGAACAGCCCCACCGCGGTCGCGTACGAGCGCTCCCCACCGAGCAGCCCGACCCGGTACACGTAGGTCTGGATCACGTCGGAGACGCGGATGTTGAGGTCGTTCTGCATCAGGAACACCTTCTCGAATCCCACCGACAGGATGCTCCCGGTCTGCAGGATCAAGAGGATGATCGCCACCGATGCCAGGCTGGGCACCGACACGTGCCGGATGCGCTGCAGGCGGCTGGCGCCGTCCACGGTGGCCGCCTCGTAGAGCTCGGGATTGGCGCGGCTGAGCGCGGCCAAGTAGATGATGGCCCCGAAGCCAACGCTCTGCCAGATGCCGGAGAGGACGTAGACCGGGCGGAACCAGCTCGAGTCGGCCATGAAGTAGACCCGCTGCAGGCCGAGCAGGGCGAGCATGTGGTTGATCGATCCGTCGCGCGGCGACAGCAGCAGGTGCAGGATGCCGACGATGGCGACGATGGAGATGAAGTGCGGGAGGTAGGTGACCGTCTGCACGGTCTTCTTGAAGCGCGGCAGGCGGCACTCGTGCAGCAGCAGGGCCAGGATGATCGGCGCCGGGAAGCCCCACACGAGCGACCAGAAGGAGATCTGGAACGTGTTGTTGATCAGGCGAAAGGACGTGTTGGAGGAGAAGAAGCGTATGAAGTGGTAGAAGCCGAAGTTGTCCGCCCAGGGGCTGCCCAGGATGCCTCCCCTGAAATTGAAGTTCTTGAACGCGATGATCACCCCGTACATCGGCTGGTAGTGGAAGATCAGGAAGTACGCGACCGGCAGCGCCAGCATCGCGTACAGGGCGGGATCCCTGCGCACGCGGGTGACCAGTACGGGAATCCGGGCACGCAACCCGGTGGGCGTCCGCGCGGCCTGAGTGGACCCCGTCGGCCGGCTGGCCATGCTCAACTCGGGCTCTCCGCCGCACCGTCGTTCAGCGCCTGCAGCAGCGTCGGAATGTAGCGCGCTTCCTGGGTCAGCGCCTTGCCGACCCGCGGGCGGCCGATCAGATCCTCGCCGGTCAGCCCGATGTCGGCCAGGTTGCGGCGCAGGATGGCCGCGACCTCGGCGCTGGGGGCGATGCGGTTGCCGTCGGCCAGCCCTTCGAGCACCTGTATCGACCACTCGGGCGAAGGTTCGCCGCCGGCCTCCGGGCACGACGTGTAGCGGAAGTGTCCGGCCGCGCGGTCATAGGTGTGCTCAACGAGCCAGCGCACTCCTCCCGTAATCGCTGCCGCCACCCTCTGATCGCCCGTCAGGTCATGATAGCGCCGCAGCGCCGACAGCAGTACCCCTACCATGAATCCGGCTTCGCCGAGCGGCCGCGGCAACCCGCGCCCGCCGTGGCTGGCGGTGAGGACCCGCTGCCAGCCGCCGCCGGGGCTCTGCGCGGCCAGGACGTGCTCGACGATGACGGCCGCCGCGTTGAGGTAGCGGGGATCGTCGCCGAGCCGGTCCAGGGCGCACAGGTGGGTGAGCTGCCAGCCGCACTCGCGGGCGTTGTCGAGGGTGAACCAGCGCAGGTTGGCGGTCATCCAGCGCGCGGTGTGCTCCAGGACCTCGCGGGCGAAGGGATCGCCGGTGAGCAGGAAGTGGAGCGCCGGCCCCTGCACCCACATGTGCGACGGGACGGTCATGGAGCCGGCCATCTTGTTGCGGAAGAACGGCGGCAGGTAGCCGCCGACGTGGCCGGCCATGTGCATGACCTGGGCGCCGACCTGCGCCGGGTCGCGTGAGTGGTTGCAGGTGTCGATGTCAAGCACGTGACGCGCCGCCTCGCACCCCAGCGGCAGCCAGCGCGGGTCGCCGCCGCGCAGGAACTCGACCAGGTGGCACCAGGCGAAGTCGTACTCGTTGTTCTCCCAGAAGCCGCCGGCCTCGGGCGAGCCCTTGAAGGTGTCGCCGTAGTTCATGAAGCCCACCTCGTGCCGGCTGGAGCGGTGCTCCAGCCACTCGGCGAGCGCGCGGTCCACCATGCGTTCGTAGGGCGGATGGGGCGAGTCGTGCTTGGCGGCCAAAGGCTCCAGGACCCCGGTGCTCCCCAGGTAGTCGAAGTCGGGACGGACGGCCAGGTGGCCCTGAAACCAGTCGGCCGCCGCGCTCTGCCGTTTTCCGTCGGCCGCGAAGCACACCATCAGCTCGGTGACCAAGGCGCTGCCCACCTTGAGCCGGTAGCAGCCCGTGGGCCGGTCGAGCCAGAAGTAGAGGCGGTGCCACTCGCGCTCGTAGTCCGGCAGCTCGACCTCCTTGCCCAGCGCCGGCAGCAGCTCGACGGCGAGCGCGTCGGGATCGCAGCGCACGGCCTTCGGGTAGCGCTCCCAGAAGTCGCGCAGCACCATCAGGCACGGTCCGGCCTCGCAGTCGATCGCGAAGCGGCCGGAGGCATGGCCGTCGACGGTGTGGGTCCGGCCCTCACCATCGACGCGGTAGGCGCAGTCGTGCTCGTGCGCCACCCGCACCGGCGCGCCTGGCGCCGGCGCCGCCGTACGGCCGCCGGCGATGCCCGCCGCCCGGATGGGCTGCCACGGCAGCCGCAGCTCCAGCGAGCGCACGCGCAGCAGCGACGCCCGCTCGTGCTCGGCGCCGTCGATGTCGGCGTGTGCCTCGGCGGAATCGGACAGATGGCTCAGGTCGCCGTGCATGGCCGCGCCGGCCAGCGGACTGACTGCCACCAGCCGGTGCGTGAGCGTCAGGAATGGCTGGCCGGCATGGAGCTGCACCAGCACCGACGCGTGCAGGTGCTCGACGCCGTCGGGATCGGAGACCGGCAACTCGGCGCGGATCGCCAGCCGCCGCGGGCCCACGTCCTCGATGCGTACCTCCCGGACCGGCCCCGAGGTCAGCGGCACTCCGCTGCCCAGCGCGCCGTGCAAGCCGCCGCCGCGGCCGATGGTCGCCCACTCCCCGTCCCGGAGCACCTCGATCCGCTCGAAGAGGGCGCCGCCACGCCGCACCGTCACCCGCACGTGCCCGTTGCCCGCGGTCAGGGCGCGATCCTCCTGACTCCAGGTGAGATCTCCGACGGCGGCCGGGGCCGCGGCGTCTGCGCCGGTGAGCCGCACCACGCCGCTGGCCGGCAGGGCGCCGCGCGGGCAATCGATGTCCAGCAGCGCCCAGCGGGCGCTTCCGTCGGGCCAGTGCGAGTGCACGCGGACCTGCGCCTCCTCCCCGTCCGGACCCTTGTCCGTAGCCGCGAAGCTCACGCGCGCGACTGGCTGCCGCAGCGCGCCGGGCGGTAGCGGCACGGCGAAGGTCAGCGGCATATCGGCCGGCGCGGAGGCTCCGCAGCGCGCCGCGCCGGTGCTGTCCTCCCGCCCGCAATCGACCACCTCGATCGGGACCCGCAGATGCGCCGCGTGTGTTTCGGGCGTAGGAGCGTCTGCCGGGACATCGACTGATGCTCGGGTAGCCTCGCCGCCGGGCTCGCGAGCCTCCACGTCGATCCGATACGGCACGCCGGGAGTGAGTCCCCGCATCGGCAGCGCCAGCAGCGGATACGGGTCGCCACCGGCGGCGGTCACCGTGGCGCCCGCACCGTCGATCGGCTTCGCCGTCGCGGTCACCGCCACCGGCTCGGAGGCGATGCCGTGCAACTCGACCGCTCCGGGGCCGGTCACGCGG
Organism: Spirochaetia bacterium; assembly: GCA_963662775.1. GTDB lineage: Bacteria > Spirochaetota > Spirochaetia > SZUA-6 > Bin103 > CATQHW01. Next base: position 3,629,737 of record OY759747.1, on the reverse strand, counting down.
GCGCTCAGACGGTCCAGGCGCGGCGCGAACGACGACGCCTCCGGCAGCTCGGCGAGAAACAGCACCTTCTCCAGGTAGCAGGGGCCGGTGCCCTCCGCGCGGATGGTGAAAGGCACGCCGGCGCCCAGGATCTCGATCGACCGCTCGGCGACGATCAGGTGCCGGCGGTTGTCCCGGCGCTCCGGCCGCACCGTGCCAAGGAGCTCAGCGCCCGCCTGCAGGGTGTAGCGGTAGTCGTCGCGCTCCGAGGCGAACAGCAGCAGTCCGATGTACCTGCGGCCGCACACCCGCTCCTTTTCCGGAGACACCCAGAAGCGGTGCCGCAGCACTGCCGGCATGCCCGACGCGGCCACCGACGGCGTGCGGTAGACCCCGTAGCCGACCCGGAACGGCATGGCCTTCTGGCCGACGTTGATCTGCCAGCCGTCGAGCGTCTCCGCTTCGACGGCGTTCACCACCACCGCGTCGTCGCGGGCGGCGATCGCATCGATCCGGTCATCGCCGGCCACATCGATGTGGCCGACGAGCTGTTCACTCACTGCGGAACGAAACCCCCGGCGATCCGCTCAGGGACGCGCGTAGCTCACCGCGAGCATGGCGTCCACATCCATCGGATCGCACCCGAGCTCCTTGCGCAGCAAGGCGAGCTGTTCCTCCTCGGAGAGGAGCTCCAGGTCGTCGGCGAGCGGCAGGGCCATCTCCTCGCCGCCGCGCAGCTCGGATTCCCGGCACGCCTGGGTCATTTCCATCGCCATCAGCGCGTCGCGGTCGGTGTACTCCCAGCCCCGGCCGGCCAATTCCGCGGCCGCCTCCTGCGAACCGTTGTGCCGCTGCACGGCCAGTACGAAGTCGACGATGTGGCCGGCCACCGCGGCGCCGTAGTAGGGACGGCCGGTGCGGGTGGGAACTCGATACGGGTTGGCGTACTCGATGGTCCTGCCCGGAACCTCGACCGTGGAGCGCGTCCAGACGTCGTCGGCCTGCTCGTGCACGACCGGGCGGATGACGTCCGCCTTGCCGCCTGCAGCGAGCGACTCGTCGCTGCAGATGCGCACCTCGGCAACGCCGGTCCAGTTCTCGGCCGGCGTCTGCACGACCGTGCCGCGAGCCCCGGCGAACTCCGTATACCCGGGCCGTGGATGCCGGCCCAGGTTGCCCTTGACGTTGCCGGCCAGATCCACGATCAGGCGGTCGCCCGGGAACGTGAAGAAATTGCAGTGAAACATTTCGTCGACGTGGTGGCGGTGCGGCATCGAGTTGTAGGGCGCCACCGGCATCGTGTGGCTGATCGTGCGCGCCGTCAGGGGGTGCGACTCGTAGAAGGCGATCCAGCGCGAGTTGTTGTGGTAGCCGGTGTGGTCGTACATGCACAGCACGCGCCGTACATCGCCGATCGCCCCGGAGGCCGCCACGGCCTTGCTGATCCGATCGATCGGAAAGCGCCAGAAGTTCTCGCCGATGCGCAGCACGACGTTGCCGGCATGCGCACGCTCGGACATCTCCCGGCCCTGCGCCAGCGTCATCGCCATGGAGGTCTCCACGTCGTGGTGGATGCCGTTGGCGGAGAGGAATGACGAGATCGAGTGATGCGAGGGCACCGGCGTCACCACCAGTGCCGCCTCCGCCACCTGCGAGTCCACCAGCTCGAAGATGGAGTGGAACGGCCGCGCGCCCAGTTGCGCGGCCAGCGCGTCGGCGTGCTCGGCCACCGGGTCGCACACCGCGACCAGGTCCAGCCACTCACCGAGGTGGGGGAGAATCGGCGCGTAGACGGTGCTGGCCCGGTTGCCGGCGCCGATCAGCGCTACGCGCAAGGGTTTGTCAGTGCTCATGGCGGCAGTCTATCGCGAAATGCCCTTCCCCTGCCGCGTCAGCGGGTGAAGTCGCGGCTCAGGTCGAGCGCCAGGTCACGAAACCCCTCGACCCGGTGACAGGTGACCAGATTGGTGTCGTGCTGGCTCGCTCCCCCCAACGAGGTCCGTGACAGCACGACCAGGTCGTCGCCGTCGATCAGGTTGGACGCGTAGCTGAACGACTCGGTCATCTTGCGGCTCATCGCCACGCAGCCGGCCTGGAACCAGTTCTGGGCGTCGGCGCTGTAGATCAGCAGCAGGATGCGCCGCTCGTTGGCGACGATGCCGCGAAAGCCGATCTCGGCGAGCTTGTCGTTCACGGGCGTCAGCGTGTCGGAGACCGGATTCACGCACGTCCAGAACAGGTCGGAGACCTCGTCGTGGACGATGTGGAACTTGCACTGCCCGCCGGGCATCGGGCAGTACTGGCTGAACCGGTAGCTCATGGTGCGCCCATCGTCCTCAAGGTCGCAGATGGCCGCCAGGCCCACGGTCGCCCGCCCCAGCACGTGCAGGCGCAGCAGGTTGCGCAGCCTGCCGCGTACGGAGATCAGGTTGCCCTCGATCCAGCAGTCCTCGGTGCCGGTCTCCGGCGGATAGGCGAAGGTGTTCATCGGCTGCGGCGCTCCGGGAAAGCGCTCCATCGGCGATGCCCGCCACGCCGCGGGATCGAGCAGGTCGCAGCGGAGGTCGCCCGCCATCACGAACGACTCCCACGAGGAGCGCCCGCCGCCCGAGCGGCCCACCCGCGGGCAGGTCTCGAAGGCGCGATAGACCTGCCCGCCCTGGAAGGTCACCGCCGTCGGCGCGCCGTGACTGCGCCGGTCGCACACCTCGACCTCCGGCGTCCAGGTGTGGCCGCCGTCCTCCGAGCGGCTGATGATCACCTCCCGCGACTGGCGCCGGTTGCCGATCATGTAGAGCGCGCCCGAGTGCACGAAGCAGCTCGGCCAGATGATGTCCGTCTTGCCGCGCAGCTCCCAGGTCCTGCCGCCGTCCGCGCTCACCCGCACCTCGGTCTGATCAGTCAACGTCTCCGTGTACGGCTTCGGCTGGAACCACTCGTAGGACGCGACCATCTCCCCGCCCGGCAACCGGATGATCCCCGGCGAGCCGGCAAAGTGCCGCTCCTTGTCGGGCGACTCCGCCACCACGACGTAGTCCTGCGCCAACGGCTGCATCGCTGTCTCCTTCTCCGGCCATCGGGGCCGCGTCTCTGTCCGGATATGAAGAGAGCCGGGCCCGACGATCGCCGGCCCGGCTCTTGTCGACCTCGTACGAGGTCTGATCAGGCTAGGTGCCTGACCCGTCTACTTGACGGTGTCGAACCACGCGTTGGCTTCCTGCGTCAGGATGTCGCCGCCGTTGCGGCGCCACTGGGCCACCACGTCGTCGTAGTCGTCGACGCTCTGCGTGCCCAGGATCACCTTGTAGAAGAACTCCTTGAGCGGCTTGTCGACGTCCCCGTACTCGGCCTGTGAGGGCAGGGCCACCTTCAGCGGCTGCTCCACGGTGTTCTGGCTGGCGATGGCCTCGTACAGCGTCTGCCGCTGCACGCCGCTTGCCCCGCGGCTCACGTTGTACCACGGCGCGTAGACCCAGAACGGGTTGGTCGAGAAACCGCCGGCCAGGTTCTGGCCCAGCTCGCCCTGGCGGCGCGGGTCGGCCAGCCACTCCTCGGTCTGACCGAATCTGTCGCCGTATTCCGAGCCGTCAAAGGGCACCCACTCCCAAGGCTGCGCTTCCTCGCACACCTCCGTCGTGTCGCCGACGAAACAACCGAGTGCCGCCGTATAGTACAGCGCGCGGTCGGTGGCAATGGTATTCAACACCTGCAGCAGGCGATGGAGCTTGTCCTCCTCCCGCTCGAGCTGCCGCCCGAACGTGACGTACAACGGCTGCAGGCCGCGTATCGACATGCCGGCGTCGCCGCGCGGTCCGATCGGAGGCTCGCCAGCCACGTAGGGATGGTAGTCGGTCACCGACGCGTGGGCGGCAGGATCGATCTCCGTAAAGGCGATGATGCTGTAGTGCCCCTTGCCGGCGCAGTCGTCCGGCCAGCAGTCGGGATCGTCGTAGATGTAGGAGCGGTGCTCGGGATGGGCCAGGTGCCACTTGCGGTTCAGGTGGCCGCCGCCGTCCCACTCGGAGTCGTCGGAGCCGAGCGAGGAGACGTAGCCGATCTTCTCGTTGGCGAACTTCCATGAGATGTCGTTTGCGCCGTCCGTGCGCCCGATCTCGGTGACCCACTCCGGATCGATGATCTCTTGTGCGTACCAGTCGGCCAGCAGCGCCAGCGCCTCCTTGGTGCCGGGATCGGTGAAGCCGTACTGCAGCGTGCCGTCCTTCTCGATCCACTGGAACGCGAACGTCCCGTGGGCGCCGAAGATCTCCTGGAAGAAGCCGGCAGGTGCGGTCTCCTGGTCACCAGGCGCGGTGAACGCGTAGGTATCCTTCTCGCCGCTGCCGTTGGGGTCCTCGTTACGGAACTTGAGGTACGCCTCCTCGAACTCGTCCAGCGTCTCCGGAATCTTGGAGATGCCGACGTTGTGCAGCCATTGTGCGTTCCAGGCGATGCCGCGCCGGTACACGCCCGCCGGGGGGATGATCGGCAGCCCCATGTGCTTGCCGTCGATCTCGCCGTACTTCCACACCCGCGGGTCGCCGAACGACTCGACGTGAGCGTAGTACTCGGGCATCACCTCGCGGATGGTGTCCACCGACAGCTCGGCCAGGACGCCCTGGTCGGCGTAGGTCGCCAACTGCACGGGATTCATCCGCATGGCGATCATGTCCGGGATTTCGCCGGCGGCCAGCAGCACGTTGAGCTTCTCGAACTGGTTCTCCGTGGTCACCCAGTCGAACTGGACGTCAAAGTACTCGTCCAGCCAGCGCTTGGTCATGTTCAGTTCCGGGTTCCGGCGATGCATGTTGGTCGCCGCGCTGGTGTAGGTGTACTCCTGCGCCGCCAACTCGAGGGCGAAACCGCCGAGCAGCACGAGGACCAGCAGTATTGAGATTTTGCGCATGTATTCGATCCTTCCTTGTAGTTGATGGTACTTGCTTCGCGCGCCGGGCGAATCACTCGCGTCAAGGCGCGCGGGTCGATATTCGGCTCGAAAGGGCCGACGGGGCGATGCTACCCCTTGAGAGACCCGATTATCACCCCCTTCACGAAGTATTTCTGGATGAACGGATAGACCGCCAGGATCGGCGCGATGGCGACGAAGATCGCCGCCGAGTTGAGGGTCTGCGGCCGCACCGGCCGCAGCGCCGCTTCGTCGAACGCCTGCTCCGCCTCGATGGTGAGCGTGTCGTTGGCGGTGATCACGATGCGCTGCAGCCAGATCTGCAGCACGTGCTTGTTTCGGTCGGTGACATAGAGGAGCGAGTCGAACCACGCGTTCCAGTGCCCGACCGCACTCCACAGTCCGATCGTGGCGATGACCGGCATGGACATGGGAGCGATGATCCGGAACAGCGTGACGATCTCATTGGCACCGTCGATGCGCGCCGAATCCTCGATCTCCGTCGGGATGGTCATCAGGAAATTGCGCATGATGAGCAGCCAGAACGCCGGCGCCAGGTTGATCAGGACGAACACGAGCGGCACGTTGTTGATGAGGCCCAGGCTGCGGACAAGAATGTAGGTGGGGATCAGGCCGCCGGAGAAGAACAGCGTGAAGACGAAGATCCATGTATAGAAATTGCGGTGCGGCAGGTACTTCTTGGACAGCGGATAGGCCGCGCACAACAGCACCAGGACCGTCGCGAAGGTGCCGGCCAGCGTGCGCGCGATGGTGACGAGATAGCCCATGTAGAGTTCGTTGTCACCGAGAATCGCCTCGTACGACTTGGTGGAGAAGGGACGCGGCCACAGCATCACGTTGCTCAGGTACGCGCTCGATCCATGCGTCAGGGAGACGGCCAACAGGTTGACGAACGGGAACAGGATGGTGACCGAGAACATGATCAGGAACAGGCTGTTGAAGACGCCGAAGACCCGTTCCCCGGTGGTGCGGATTGCCACGCCGGAAGCTCCCTACCAGATCCCGTATTCGCCGAAGACCTTGGCGGCGCGATTGACGATGATCACCAGAATCAGGCCGATCACGTTCTTGAACAACCCCACGGCCGCGCCGAAGCTGTACTTCAACTCCCCCAGGCCGACGCGGTACACGTACGTGTCGATGATGTCGGCCACCTCGTACACCGCCGGGTTGTAGAGCAGGAAGATCTGGTCGAAGCCGGCTTCCAGGATGTCGCCCACCCGCAGGATGAACATGATGATGATCACGGGGATGATCGACGGTATGGTGATGCTCCACGCCTGCCGGACCTTCCCGGCGCCGTCGACGATCGCCGACTCGTGCAGTTGCGGGTCCACGCCGGCAATGGCGGCCAGGAAGATGATCGATCCCCATCCGACCTGCTGCCAGACACCGGTGGTGATGAGGACGGTCACGAACCAGTGGATGTCGGCCAGAAAGTGGATCCGATCGCCGCCCAGGCCGGTGATGATCAGGTTGATCGCGCCGGTGGAGGGGGACAGGATGGCCTTGATCACGCCGCCCAGGACGACCCATGACAGGAAGTGCGGCAGGTAACTGATCGTCTGCACGGTGCGCTTGAAGTGGCGTTGACGCACCTCGTTCAGGAGCAGCGCCAGGATGATCGGCGCCGGGAAGCCCCAGAACAACCGATACAGGCTGATGAGGAGCGTGTTGCGGAAGACCCGTCCGAAGTCGGTGGTGCCGTTGAACATCCGCACGAAGTGATGGAGCCCCACCCAGTCGCTGCCCCATATGCCGTCGAAGAAACGGTACTTCTTGAACGCTATGATGATCCCGTACATGGGACCGTACCTGAAGATGATGGTCCAGATGAGCGCGGCCGCCAGCAGGACGAACAGATAGCGGTGGCGGTAGTACTGCTGCAGGATCGACGGGCGATTGAGCGACACCAAGTCGGCCCGAGTGGCGGTGGCCGGTGCCGCCTTCAAGAACGCCATCCGGATCGGGACGCTACCACCTCAGGCGGGAGCGGTCAATGGATCCGGCCCCTTCAGCCTGCGTCTTCCCGCACGCCCGCCATCTCTCCGAGCCAGTACGGCTTGCGGCCCGGCTTCGGCGCGACATCCTTCGGAACCGGGGCCTCCACGCCGTGCTCGATGAGGACGTCCCAGTAGGGATCCCTCGTCTCGGCAAGCATCTCCAGCAGGCGTGCACGCTGGCGGGCGCACTCGGCCGGATTCTCGTCCGTCAGGTTGTGCTGCTCGAAGGGATCGGCATCGAGATCGTAGAGCAGCTCGATCCGGTGCTCGTTGAAGGCGTACTTCCAGCGGTCGTTCACCAGCCCGCGCCAGTCCGGCATGCCCAGGTCCCAGCGCGGGCTGCCCACCATCTCCAGGAACACGTCCCGCGGGGCGTCGAAGCGCTCGCCCCGCAGTGCCGGCGAGAAGTCCGTGCCCTGATTCCAGCCCGGCACCTCGGCGCCGATCAGCCCCAGCGTCGTGCCCATCAGGTCGACCAGGCTGAACATCCCGTCCTTGACCCCGGTCGCGGGTATCTCTCCCGGCCGGTGGAAGATCGCCGGGATCCGCACCGACTCCTCGTGGCAGTGCTCCTTCTGGTTGTAGAGCCCGTGGCAGCCCATGTAGTCCCCGTGGTCGCTGACATACACCGTCAGCACGGCCTCGAACCCCTCCAGCTCGTGCACGCACTCCATGAGCCGGCCGATGTTCCAGTCGAGGTTCTCGATCATGGCGTAGTAGTCGGCCAGATGCCCGCGCATCTGTGGCGTGTCGGTGAAGTTCGGCCGCACCGCGAGCGCGCCGGGATCGAAGCGCTTCCACTCGTCCGGAACGATCAGCGGAAAGTGGGGAGGCGTCACCGACAGGACCAGAAACAACGGCTGATCGCCTTCGTGGCCGCGCAGGTACTCCATCGCCCTGTCGGTGAGGGCGTCGGTCTCGTAGCCGTCCAGAGGGGTCGGATCGGCGTTGTCGAGCTCGTAGATCGAGCTGTTGAAGTGGCGGTTCAGGCTCTCGAACCCGTACCAGTCCTCGAAGCCTGCGCGGAAGTACTCCGGCGTGCGGTTGCGCGATCCGCCCTCGAAGAGCCCCGTCGTGTCCTCGGTCACCGACGGCGGAACCTGGTTGCGGACGATGCCGCAGTGCCACTTGCCGAAGTAGGCGGTCCGGTAGCCCTGCTCGCGCAGCAGCGTGGCGGTGCTCGGCGCCGTGGGCTTGAAGACGTCGAAGAAGCCCGCGACCGGTCCGGCGTGCGCGTGACGCCCGGAGAAGATCGTCCCCCGCGACGGCGTGCAGATCGGGCAGTTGGCGTAGGCGCGCGCGAAGCTCGCTCCCTCGCCGGCAAGCCGATCCATCCACGGCGTTCGCACGTTGGGATCGCGGGTATGGCTCATGGCCTGACCGCGGTGTTCGTCGGACAGGATGTAGATGATGTGGGGTCGCTTCACGGATTCGCTCCTTCGGCGCCTCGGGCGTGTCGGCCGGTCAGGCGCGTAGCACGTCGAACGCCGTGATGTCGCGGCTCTCGGCGCTGACTTCCACGCCGATCAGGTGCACCGCGCGGCCTGGAGCGCGGTGCTTGTCCGCGTATCGCCGCTCCCTGAGCTGAGCCAGGGCCGCGCCTCGTTCCGAACGCTCCGCCACCTTGAACTCGAACAGGTACGCGTTGCCGCCGGCCCGCACTGCCAAGTCCAGCCGGCCGTGGCTGGAGGCGTCCTCCACCGACACGCCGTCGAGGGACGCCTGGAAGAAGGCATAGAACACGCTCGACCAGTACCCTGCGTAGCGGGCGATGTCGTTGCGGCGGTGCCAATCATGGGGGATACCCGCCAGCAGCGTGCGCAACAGCGCCTCCACGCCCGACCAGTCCTCCGTCGCCAGCGGTCGCCGCAGCGCCCCGCCGTCCGCTGCGCGCCGCCAGTTCGGCGCCAGGGAATCGAGCAGGCTCCCATTGAGGCCCCGGCGCACCTCCCGGTTCGGATACCCCAGGCGATACCGCGGCGGGCCGCCGTTCGTCTCCACGTCCACGACGGTCAGGTACCCGGTCTGGAACAGCAGTGCCTCCGGGGCGATGTGGTCCACGTCGAAGGACGACAGCAGGGCGGAGTCGGCATGCACGCTCTCCAGGTCCGGGGCCGTGAAGCCGCGCCGGATCAGCGTCTCCACCAGGAATTTCGGCGTGGCGGTCTCGAACCAGTGGTCCTCGAACTCGCGGCTGCGGAACAGCTTGAGCAGGCCGTAGGGATTGTAGACCGGCTCGGCCCCGCGCCAGCGGTAGCCGTTGTACCAGGCGCGGATCTCGTCCCGGTCCAGGCCCGGCAGCTCGGCTGTGAACACCGCGTCCAGGTCGGCCTCCGTGTAGCCGCAGATCGCCGAATAGGCCGGATCCAGGGTGAGATCGGTAAGGTTGTTCAGGTCCGAGAACAGGCTCACCTTGCTGAACTTGCTCACGCCGGTGATGAAGGTGATCTCCACATGGGCGTCGCACGCCTTGATGGTCCCGTACAGCCCGCGCAGGTCGTCGCGGTTGGTGCGCGCGATCTCGGGTTCGTCCAGCGCGTCCAGGATCGGCTTGTCGTACTCGTCCACCAGCACGACGACGCGCCGGCCGGCCTGCTCGCTCAGCGCCTCGATCAGGCGGCGGAAGCGCACGGAGGGGCTGACGCCGGGCGCGTCGACGCCGGCCCTCCTGGCCGCGTCCTCGATCTGCACGGCCGCACTCTCCTCCAGGACTCCCGGCCGCTTGAAGTTGCCGTTGCTGAAGTCCAGCCGCACCACCGGGTGGCGCTTCGACCAGTCCCAGCCGTCGTCGACGGCCAGGCCCCGGAACAGCTCCTCGCTGCCCTCGAACAGCTCCTTGAGGGTGTCGACGAACAGGCTCTTTCCGAACCGGCGGGGGCGCGACAGGAAGAAGTGCTTGCCGTGGTCATCCACGAGCCGGCGGATGTAGCCCGTCTTGTCCACGTAGTAGAACCCTTCCTCCCTGATCTGGCGGAAGGTCTGGATGCCGATAGGGAGCCTGCGCTTGCCCATGGCGCCATCCTACGACGTTCGATCGACGTTCGCAGGTCCAGCTCAGGGACGACTACCGGGCGTAGGGCAGGCGCCGGTGCGAGAAGGGCTCGCTCGGCCACGCGGGGAGCGCGAAGTTCCCCTCCTCGACCGGGTCGGCGAGGGAGCGGCGCCGCGCGCCGCGCAGCCAGTGCCTGCGGCCCAGGAACAGGGGCCGGTAGCGCTCGGGCAGGTCCGCGACGAAGGCGTCCGAGAGCTCGCCGTCCTCCCAGCTCTGGTACATGGTGGGTGCGTAGCCGCAGATGACGATGGCGCGCTCCCGGTCGCTGCGCACCTGGCCGGTGGCGTGGATGAGGGTCTCGCCGAACAGCAGGGTCGATCCGGCGGGCGCGACCACCTGGTGGATCAGCGATCGGTCGCGGTAGGCGCAGGCGATCAGCTCAGCCGGCGGCTGCGCGAGCTTGTGGCTGCCGGCGATGACGGTGGTGCCGCCGTCGTCCGGCCCCAGCTCGGTCAGGTTGGTCAGGGTCTTGACGAAGTTGCAGTGGAACAGGCCGCCGTCGCGGTGCGTCCCGAACGGCACGTCGGTGCCGCGGTGGAAGCCGTAGGCGGCGGGCGCCGACAGGTCGTCGTCCGGGTTGCGGCGGTTGACGTGGGCGTTGACCTCGACGATGCGCGCCTCGCTCCCCATCAGCTCCTCGGCCATGCCCACCAGCCGCGGGTGGATGGCGTATCCGGCGATGGCCGGATCGGCCTCCACGATCGCGCCCATGTACACGTGGTGCGGCTCGTCCTTGAGCAGGTTGGCGCCGCGCACCCTCACCGACGGGTCACCGGTGCGGTCGCGCGCGGCGTGCAACTCGCGCCTGAGCCGCTGCAGGGCCTCCAGGATGCGCCCGGTCTCCTCCTCCGACAGCGTCCCCGGAACGACGACGTAACCGTAGATCTCAAGGTGGAGGCGCTGCTCGGGGGTCAGCGCCGGGAACGGCCGCGGGAAGTCGCCGGCGTTCGGCCCGGGATCGGCCATCTCGGGCGCTACGCCGGCTGCGGCTGCTCCCGAGCGACCGGAGCCACCTGCCCCTCCTGCAGCGCCGCGCGCACCTGCGCCTTCTCCGCCTCGTCGAGCGGCAGCACCGGTTCGCGCATCAGCGGCGTCGAGAACACGCCGCGCTGGTACAGCGCCTCGTTCATGCGGGCGTGCGCCTCCCCGGAGGGCTGGCCGATGCCGTAGATGGCTTCGGCCATCGGGAAGATGTGGTCCTGCAGCTCGCGCGTGCGCGCGAAGTCGCCTGCCTTCATCGCCGTCCACGCCTCGCAGATCAGCTCCGGGATGCAGCCGGCGAAGCCGATCAGCGCGCCGTCGACGCCCACGTACATCGACGACAGCAGCGACTCGTCGTGGCAGGTCAGAAGCGACAGATCCGGCGCGTGGCGGCGGAACAGGCGGCAGTCGCGCTCATACAGCGCCATGTGGCGGGTGCCGGTCTTGAGCGCCTTCACGTTGGGGATCCCGGCCATCTCGATGACGGTCTCCGCGGGATAGAACGCCTTGGTGGCGAACGGGTACAGGTGGATGACGATGCCGATGTCGATCGCCTCGGCCACGCGCTGAAAGAACCGCACCGGCGTCTCCGGCTTCATCCCGAACCGCAGCCAGTTGTGCGGCGGCATCAGCAGTATGCCGTCGGCGCCGGCGTCCTGGGCAGCCTGAGCGTGCTCGATCGCCTCCAGCGTTCCCTCGGCCGACACGCCGGAGATCACCAGCGCCTCGCCTGAAACCTCGCTGGCGATCACCTCGGTGACGCGCCGGCGCTCGGCGGGCGACAGCGACGTGATCTCGCCCGTGTGGCCGTTGCAGACCAGCCCCCGGATCTCGTCGAAGCCGGCCAGCCAGCGCACGTAGCGGCGCAACTCGCCTTCGTTCACGGAGTAGTCGTCGTGCAGCGGAAGGCACGTCGCCGGGAAGATGTCAGTCCATCGTTCGTCGTTCATGGGCCCTAAGATAGCAGGATCGCGTGCGCGTGGCGCCGCTGTCAGACGGCGATCACTCCGGCGCGGCCCTTGGTTACGCAGACGTAGCGGACCGGCACGTCCACGAAGGACTCCACGCGCTCGATCAGCCGCCGCGCCCCGCTCGGAAGGTCGGCGCGCCGGCGGATGCCGTCGAGCGGACCGCCCACGGGCTCCATCTCCTCGTAGTGGGGCTGGACGTCGCCGAGACGCCGCACGTTGGCGGGCACACGGTCGACCCGCTCCGCGCCGATCGAGTAGCCGCTGCAGACGCGCAACTCGGAGAGCGTCGACAGGACACCCAGACCGGTCACGGCCAGCGCGGTCACCCCGGTCACCCGGGCGGTGTGCCTGAGTGCCACGAGGTCCAGCCAGCCCACGCGCCGCGGACGTCCGGTGGAGGTGCCGTACTCGTTGCCGGCCTCCCTGATCCGATCCCCCGCGTCGCCAGGGATCTCCGTCGGAAATGGCCCCTCTCCCACGCGGCTCATGTACAACTTGGCGACGCCGACCACCTCGCCCAGTGATCGGGCTGCCAGCCCGGTCCCGGCCAGTGCCCCGCCCGGCGAGCAGACGCTCGACGTGCAGTACGGGTAGGTGCCGAAGTCCACGTCCAGCAGCGCCGCGTGCGCCCCCTCGAACAGGATGTTCTTGCCGCTCCTCCGGGCGTCGTCCAGCACGTGCGCGGTGTCCGTGATGTACGGGGCCAGCCGGCTCCCCCACTCCGCGCATTGCTCCACGATCGGCTCGCACGCGAGCTGACGGAAGTCCCGGCCGGATTCGCCGGCCAGCGCGCCGAGCAGGCTGTTCTTGAGCGACACCAGGCGGGGAAGGCGCGAGCTGAGATAGGGCTGGTCCTTGATGTCGGCCATGCGCACGGCGGTGACGCGATGCGCCTTGTCCGCGTAGCACGGGCCGATCCCGCGGCGCGTCGTGCCGATCTCGCCGTTCTCCCCGGACGCGAAGGCGCGGTCCATCAGCTCGTCCTCGATCTTGTGGTACGGCATCACCACGTGCGCGCGATCGCTGATCGCCAGCCGGTCGGGGTCGACCGCGAAGCCCTCCGCCTGCAGCTCGTCAATCTCCTTGATGAGCTGCGCGGGGTCCAGGGCGGTGCCGTTGCCGATCACGTTGAGCACGCCGTCGCGCAGGATCCCGGACGGCATGAGGTGGAACGCCTTGCGCCGGTCGCCGATCCACACCGAGTGGCCGGCGTTGGCGCCGCCGTTGTAGCGCACCACCACGTCGAAGTCCCCGGCGAGGTAGTCGACGATCTGACCCTTGCCCTCGTCCCCGAACTGCAGCCCGCAGATGCAGCAACCGCCCGCTCCACGATCGATCCCGTTGTCGCTCACCGTTAGCTCCGCCCGTGAAGGTACCCTATTCTTCCGCACCGCGTCGGCACCTCGGCTGCCGCGCAACGGATCCCTTGCGCCGCGCGACGCTCCGCGGTTGATATAGTTGCGAATTGCAACTAAAATGGTTCCATCATGCCGAGCATCACCATCCGAGGTCTGGACGAGCACGTCCTGCAGCGCATCCGGGCGCTCGCCCTGACCGAGCGTCGCAGCGTAAACGGCGAGCTGCTGACGCTGATCGACCGTGCCCTCCAGGTGGAGCATGCCGAACAGAGCCGGCGCGCAGCCGCCGTGTCCAAGGAGACCCAACTGAGGATGTGGCGCAGCATCGCGGGGTGGTGGGAGGACGATCGCTCCACCGAGCGGATCATCGCCGACATCCACGACCACCGGACTCCGGGACGCGACGTCAGCCTGTGATCATCCTCGACACCGACACCTGCGTGGAACTGCTGCGCGGGAACGAGCGCGTCATGGAGCAGCGCGCGCTGACCGACGAAGCGATCGGCGTGTCCTTCATGTCGGTGGCGGAGCTGTACTCCGGCGTGGAGCGTTCGGCGAAGCCGGCCCGGAACCGGCATGCGGTGGACGTCCTGCTGCTGTCGGTCCTCGTGGTCGAATCGGATCGCGCGATCGCGCAGCGATTCGGTCAACTCAAGACCGATCTGTGGCGAGACTCGGTGCTGCTGCCGGACGCGGACCTGTTCATCGCCGCCACCACGCTGGTGCACGGCTCGCTGCTGGTCACCGGTAACTCCCGCCACTTCGCCCGCATCGGCGGGCTGCGCCTGGAGCGCTGGGCATGACCGCTCAGGCGAGCGTGTTCGGCCGGGAGTCGAAGCCGAGCAGGCGCTTCAGGGTCGGCGTGGCGCGCGCGACCACCTCGTCGGAGACGATCCTGATCTGATCCTGCTGCGGCTTCAGGAACGCGCGGCAGTAGAAGCCGAGCAGGCACACGCGCTCGCGGTCGGTGCGGTTCGCCGACGACGCGTGCCACAGCGCGCCGTTGATGATCATCACGGAGCCCTTCGGCCCGGTCACCTGCAGCTCGTCGTCGTATCGCTCGCCCGGCTCCGGCAGCGCTTCGAGCCGCCGGTGGCTGCCGGGAACGCAGCGCGTGGCGCCGTTCTGGGCCGTGAAGTCGTCGAGGAACCAGATGCTGTTTGCCGACAACGGAAACGCCGGACGGGGCGTCGGCAGGGTCCCCAGCGGGTGGTCGATGTGCAGGTCGCCGTCCGGTGCGCCGGGTCCGATCACGTTGACCGTGAACGAGCTCAGCGTGCAGTCGGGGCCGAGCAGATGGGCCATCGCGCCCAGGACGCGCGGATGCTGTATCGCCCGCTCGAACACCTCGCCCTTGTCGACCAGGTTCCAGACCCGCTGCGCTCTCTCGCCCAGGTACACGTGCTCGCCCGACGCCGTGCGCTCCTGGCGCGCCAAGACCGTCGAGCGGTCGCGCAGGGCCTCCACCTGATCAACCGGGATCGCGTCCTCCAGGACCACGAAGCCGCGTTCGTCGAGGTGAGAGCGTTCCGCTTCGCTCAGCATTCAGGGCCGATGGTCGACGCTCACCATCTCCTCGTCGTTGCCGACGAAGCGCTCGATGGTGTTGTGGGTCGCCGGCTGGGTGCGGAAGTCGGCGATCCACGGCGGGCGGAAGTAGGCCTGCTTCTCCCGCGGCAGCGACTCCAGCACTTCCGCGGGCAGGGTCAGCCGGTGCCAGTGGGTGGCGAGGTGCGCGTAGGCGTTGAGCACCGCCACGCGCGGCGTGCCGCGGCGCCACTCCGGTCCGGCATGACACAGGTTCTCGGTGAAGAAGATGGCGCTGCCGGCCGGACACTCGTACGTGGTCAGGAACGGGCTTCGTCGGCCCGGCTCCAGCGACATGTGGTCGGGGTGCATGGGGAAGTTGCTCTTGTGGCTGCCGGCGATGAAGTGGGTGCCCCCGTCCTCCTTCGAGACGTCGGTCAGCTCGAACACCACGCGCACCATGCCCGCGTGGATGCGGCCGTTGTGGACCCGGTAGCCGAAGATCGGGTCCCCCTGCTGCGGTCCGCCGCCATGCAGGTCGCCGTGCGCCTCTCCCTTCGTCCGCCACACGCAGAAGCTCGACTCCAGGCGAATGTCGGGGCCGATCACGTCGTGCAGCACGTCGATGACCCTCGGGTGGTCGATGAGCACGCTCGACGGGCCGCCGGGCACGGCCCGATGCGCCGGCGGCAGCGACTCGGGATCGCGCTTGATACGGTCGATCTGGTCGACGATCGCCTTGATCTCGTCCGCCGCCAGGATCGCCGGCCGCACCATGAACCCGGCCAGGTCGAAGTGGAACCGTTCCGATTCGGTCATGGCCATCCCTGCTCCTCACCCGTCGCCGGTCCGGTCGACAAAGTGGCCGGCGCCACGCAGCGCCTCCACCCCGGACTCGGCCATGGTGACCGGGAAGTTCACCGGGCGGTTGCCCTGAAGCTGCGACTGGTAGATCGCCATGATCACCTCCAGTGAGCGGCGCCCGACGCGGCCGTCGCTGCGCAGCGTCCGGCTGCCCTCCAGCGCGTCCAGCAGTTCGTCGAGGGCGGCGCAGTAGGTCGACGCCGGAGCCGGCCGGTCGACCGGCGACTCGGCCAAGTCCCGCCACGCGAAGCCGCTGTCGGGCTCCACGTCGCCCGGGTGCGACTGGAACAGGTGCACCTGCTCGCCCTGCATGCGGATCACGCCGGTGGAGCCGCTCAGCAGGAAGGAGTGGTTCTCGTAGTCGGAGAGCTCCGCGCCGTGCACGACGCCGGTCACGCCGGAAGCGAACTTCATGAACGCCGCGCTGAAGTCCTCCACCGCCCACGGCCGGGAGCGCTGCTCGGCAATGCCGCAGAGCCACTCCACGTCGCCGGCGAACACGTCCATCTGGTCGAAGTAGTGGCTGAAGTCGTGCAGCAACGGTCCCTCGTTCTCACTGCGCCAGGACGGCGTCGGCTTGCCGCCGTCCATGGAGCAGTCGATGTAATTCAGGTCGCCGATCGCGCCGGCGGAGACCAGCTCGCTGGCCAGGACCCACTCCGGGTGCCAGCGCCGGTTGTGGTTGATCTGCAGCAGCACGCCGGCGCGCTCGCAGGCGGCGATCATGCGGTCGCACTCGCCGAGCGAGAGCGCCATCGGCTTCTCGCAGATGATCGCCCGCGTGGACGGCGCAGCCGCGCAGTCCTCGACCATCGCGCAGTGCAACTCCGGATGGGTGGCCACGATGCAGATCTCGGGCGCGCACGCGGCGAGCATCTGCCGGTAGTCCTGGTACAGCGCCTCGACGCCGAAGCGCTCGCCGAACTCGACCAGTTTCTCGCGTCCGCGGTTGACGCCGGCCACCAGCCGGCAGCGGGCGCTGGCCGCCACGGCGGCTGCGTGGTTGTCGGGCAGGTCGCTGAAGGTGAACTGGTAGCCGACGCGGCCGGTGCCGATCAGGGCGACGCCATACATGCCGCTATACCCGCTCGAACTTCTGCAGGCGGTCGCGGTCGAACGGGACCTCGCAGAGGTAGATGTCGCCATGCGAGTCCTCCCAGATACCGTGCGGTGCGCCCTTGAACCGGCCGGGCTCGTCCCCCTTCTGGCCCCAGCGGCCGATGATGCGGCCGTCCAGGTCGACCAGCGCCACCGTCCCGTCCGCCTCGGCAAGGTGAACGACGTCCCGGTCGTCGATCACCAGGTCGTTGGCTGCCTTCACGTCCGTCCACTCCTCGATGAAGTCGCCTTCCCGGTCGAACACCTGGATGCGCGCGTTGGTGCGGTCGATGACCAGCAGCCGCCCCCGCGGATCTACCTTCACGCAGTGCGGAAGCTGGAACTGGCCCGGGCCGGTGCCCTCGACTCCCCAGGAACGCACCAGCTCGCCCTCCGGCGTGAAGCGGTGCATGCGCTCCTGGCCGTAGCCGTCGGAGACGTACAGGTCGCCCCACGGCGCCCGCACCGCCCAGGTCGGCATGTTGAACGGCGCGCCGGGCTCACCGGGCCGGCCTCGGGTGCCGATGGTCTGCACGACGGTGCCGTCCAGCCGGCAGATCTCCACGGTGTGGTGGATGATGTCGGTGATGTAGGCGAGCTGGTCGGGTCCGATCCAGATCGAGTGGGGCCGCTTCAGGAAGTCCTGGCCCCAGGTCTCCACGTAGGTGCCGTCGCGCTCGAACACCCGGATCACGTCGTTCGGCTCCCGGTCGGCGACGTACACGCGGTCGTTCGCGTCGGTCGCCACCGCCGTGACGATGCCGATCTGCGCACGGATCGCCTGGTCGCCCCAGTCCGGCACGAGCCGGTATCGATAATCCTCAACTCCCACGGTCATGCGTGCATCTCCTTGTCCGACCGAACCTTGTCCGATCGGAACAGTATCCACATGGGCGAATCCCCCACCTCGCTCACCGCCAACGGAGTCAGCCGCCCGTCCGCCGGCTCGATCCGGTAGGCGGCGATCCGGCCCGAGTCCTGCCCGGCGGCCAGCAGCATCCGGCCGGCGGGGTCGAGCTGGCAGGCGCGCGGCACCGGCTCCGTGGGAACGATCTCGCGCAGCGACAGCGCGCCGGTCCGTGCGTCGAGCGCGAAGTTGGCGATGCTGTCGTGGCCGCGGTTCGGGGCGAACAGGCCGGTCCCGTCGGGGGTGATGCGGATCTGCGAGCAGGTGTTCTCACCGTCGTAGCCGGAGGGCAGCGTGGAGACCGTGTGCCAGCGGGTCAAGGTGCCGGTCTCCGTGTCGAGGCGGTAGGCCGTGACGCTCCCACCCTGCTCGTTGGAGACGTACAGCAGCGGCAGCCGCGGGTGGAAGCAGAAATGGCGCGGCCCGCAGCCGTTCTCGCCGATCAGTCGCGGCGGCGTGTTGGGCCGCAGCATGCCGGTCCGCCCGTCGAACAGGAACTGGTGCACGGCGTTGGAGCCGACCGGTTCGGCGATAGTGCAGGAGAAGGCCCAGCGGTTGGTCCGGTCGGTCTCCAGGATGTGCGCGCCGACGCCGGTGTCGAGCAGGCAGAGCGGCGGGCCCGCGGCGACGCCGTCACCGCCGATGGCGTGCACGGCCACCGCCCCGTCCGCGTAGTAGGCGGACAGCAGGAAGCGGCCGGTGCGGTCGGTGGACACGTAACAGGCGCCCGACGGGGTCTGAAGCTCGCCCACGGGAGTCAGGCTCCCGTCCGGCTCGACCGTCAGGGTGCTGATGCGCTCGGCGCGCCGGCGGCTGACGTACACGAAGCGCTCGCCCGGAGCGAACGCCATCGGCGCCGGGCCGCCGGCCAGCGCGTACGAGCCGGCGGGGCGGAGCGCCCCGTCGTCGGGGTCGAGAGCCAGCCGCGCGACGCGGTCTTCCCCGCTGAGCGCGACGTACATGGTCAGGTGGCTGGCACTGGTCGGGGGGTTGGCACTGGTGCCGGGTCGGGCGATGGCGGATGGAGGGTAGCAGTGCCCGCCATTCACCGTCCATGATGCGGCCCGACATGGCTGAACGACGCCTACGAGTTCTCTTTCTTTCGCAACCGGGCGTACCGGTTACCGAGGGCCGCACCTACCGCCACCTGGCGGCGGTCAGCGAGCGGCACGACACCAGGGCCTTCGACGAATCGATGCCCGCGGCAGCGCAGTTCGACGGCGTCGAGGTCGTGGTCGACATGGGCGGCAACGCCAGCAAGGACAGGATCGACCTCGCCGCGGCGGCTGGTGTCCGTCACTTCCAGGTGCAGACCAACGGCCTGGATCACGTCGAGGTGGAGCACATCCTGGGCAAGGGGATCGCGCTGTCGCACTGCCCTGGCTACCTGAGCGCGGAAGCGCTGGCCCAGAACGCGATGATGTTCATCCTGCTGCTCGCCGCCCAGTACAAGACGGCGGACGGCAACTTCCACGGCGGCACCTATTACCACCCTGAGGGCATCCGACTGGACGGCAAGAAGCTGGCGATCATCGGCTACGGCGCCAGCGGCCAGCAGCTCGCCCTGCGCGCCCATCCGTTCGGGATCAAGGTCTCCGCCATCGACGTGCGCATGATCCCCACCGAGGTGCTCGACCAGGTGCCCCTGGAGTTCCTGGGATCGCCCGAGGACATGGACGACGTGATCGCCGAGTGCGACATCCTGTCGGTGAACCTGCATCTGAATGCGAGCACCCGCCACATCATCGACCGGCGCCGCATCGGCCTGCTGAAGCCGAGCGCGTGGGTGATCAACGTCGCCCGCGGGGCGCTGATCGACGAAGTGGCCCTCTACAACGCGTTGCTGGCCGGCAACCTGGGCGGCGCCGGCCTGGACGTGTTCGAGAGCGAGCCCCCGGACAGCAACCATCCGGTGTTCTCGCTGCCGCACGTGTACGCCACGCCGCACACCGCCGGCGGCACGGAGTCGACCACCGACAACCGTGCGCGCTTCGCCGCCGACAACCTGGATCGCATCGCCCGCGGCGAGGAGCCGCGCGGCCTGATCACCGCCCGCATTTCATGAACGGCCGCCCGCTACAGGTGTCGGTCCAAGAGGCCAGGACCCAACTCTCGCGCTTGATCCACGGCGCGCCGAAGCCGCGAAGACTGGGCGGCGCGCCCGGACTGGTGGAGTACATGGCCGACGACTTCAACGCCGAGACCGACGACTTCGGAGCGTACGCGCCATCCGAGTCCAAGTCGATGCGCTGATGAGGAGCAAGGATGGCTGAACGGGACGAGGCGGCAGCGGCGGCCGGCGAGTGGCTGGCCCTGCTGGACGCGGGCGAGTACCAGGCGTGCTGGGAGGGCGGCTCGTCGCTGATGCGCACGGCGGTGAGCCCGGGCCAGCTCGCCAAAACGGTGCGCTCGGCGCTGGAACCGATGGGCGCTCCGCAGTCGCGCTCGCTGGACGGCGCCGACTACCACGAGACGCTGCCCGGTGCGCCGGACGGCCGCTACTGGGTCATGCGCTTCGCCGCCTGCTACGCGCGCAAGCAGGCGGCGACGGAGACCGTCACGGCCTCGTGGGACGGCGATGCGTGGCGGGTGAGCGGGTACTTCATCAGTTAGGGGCCGCCTGACGGATCGGGGCGGCGGGGCGGCGTTTTGCCTTGCCGGTTCGCCCCGGCCGACGTAGAATCGCGCGGCTTCCGGCCCCTCCCCACACATGGCCAACATCGCACCCCAGACCGCTCCTCACCTGTCGACCGGCGAGATGAAGGCCGACTACAAGCGCATCCTGCGGCGGGAGACCCGCGCCAGGGCGTGGCGCATGCGCTCGTTCTACGGCCTGCTGCTGATGGCGTTCGCGCTGTTGGCGGTGTTCAAGTACGCGCCGATGTGGGGCGTGTCCATCTCGTTCCTGGACTTCAACTTCTACGACGGCATCCT
Source organism: Spirochaetia bacterium (assembly GCA_963662775.1). Lineage (GTDB taxonomy): Bacteria > Spirochaetota > Spirochaetia > SZUA-6 > Bin103 > CATQHW01. Next base: position 3,609,139 of record OY759747.1, on the reverse strand, counting down.
GGGCAGCGCCTGGAACGACTTCGCCCACTTCCGCCGCCTGTTCCAGGATCCGTTCTTCTACCGCATCTTCCGCAACAACGTCATCCTCAGCCTGCTGCACTTGGCGATCACGTTTCCCGCTCCGATCGTGCTGGCGCTGCTGCTCAACGAGGTGCGCCACACCGTCTACAAGCGCACCGTGCAGTCGATCGGCTATCTCCCCCACTTCATGTCATGGGTGGTCTTGTCCGGAATCCTGCGGGAGGTCCTGTCGCCGAGCACGGGTTTCGCCGGGTGGCTGTTCACGCAGCTCGGCCTGGATCCGGTCAACTGGTTCACCAACGTGGAGACGTTCCGGGCGTTGCTGGTGGGAACGGCCATCTGGCAGAGCGTGGGCTGGGGTTCGATCATCTATCTGGCCGCCCTGTCCGGGATCGATCCGCAGCTCTACGAGGCCGGCGCCATCGACGGCACCAGCCGCTGGCAGAACGCCCTCCACATCACGCTCCCCTCTCTGGTGCCGGTGATCACCATCCTGTTCCTGCTGCGGCTGGGCAACCTTTTCGAACAGAGCTTCGAGCACGTGTTCATGATGTACAACCCGGTCGTCTACGAGGTCGGCGACATCATGGAGACCTACATCTACCGGGGCGGGATCCAGGACGGCAACTTCGACTACACCACCGCGGTCGGATTGTTCCAGAACGTGCTGGGCCTGGTGCTGCTGGTAGTCGTCAACCAGATCACACGCCGCTACAGCGACTTCAGTGTCTGGTAACCTGAGATGGCTCTCGTAGCAACCCGCACCTCGATCTCCGGCAAGGCGTTCGACAGCGTCAACTACCTGTTGCTCGCGCTGTTCGCGCTGTCGATCGCCTACCCGTTCTGGACGCTGATCCTGCAGTCGTTCTCCTCCATCGACGCGGTCAACAGCATGCGGCTGAAGATCTGGCTGGATGCCTGGCACCTCGAGGCGTGGGGCTTCGTCCTGCAGGACGACACCATCGGGCTGGCCTACCTCAACACCATCTTCCGCACCGTGGTGGGCACGGCACTGACCCTGCTGGTCACCTTCAGCGCCGCCTACGCGCTGTCGAAGAGGCTGCTGCCCGGCCGCGCACTGCTGACGTTCCTGTTCGTGTTCACCCTGTTCTTCCAGGGCGGCCTGATCCCAACCTACCTGGTCGTGCGCCGGCTCGACCTGATCAACACCAGGCTCATCCTGTTATTGCTGCCGGCGATGAGCACCTTCTACATCATCATCTGCCGCAACTTCCTGATGACGATCGACGAATCGCTGGAGGAATCCGCGGTTATCGACGGCGCCGGCTACTGGCGCGTGCTGTTCCAGATCATCATCCCGCTGTCGAAGCCGGCGCTGGCGACCATCGCGCTGTTCTCGGCGGTCTATCACTGGAACGACTTCTTCCTGCCGCTGATCTACGTCCACGACGACGACAAGCGCGTGCTGCAGGAGCTGATCCGCGACCTGATGATGGACCTCAGCCTGCTGCAGACCGACCAGTTCATCTCCGAGCTGACCGAGGAGCTGCGCGAGTCCGAGCAGTTCCGGGAGCTGATGCGCATCCCGCCGAAAGCGGCGCAGGCGGCCACCGTCCTGCTCACCATCGGACCCATCGTCTTCATCTACCCGTTCCTGCAGAAGTACTTCGTCAAGGGCGTGATGCTGGGGTCGCTGAAGGGCTGATCCGTCCGCGCCGACGCCGGAGATCAGCGCCAGACGGTCTCGAACAGCCGCAGCAGGTTCGCGCCCATGATGCCGCGGACCTCCGCCTCGCCGTAACCGCGCCGCAGGAGGCCGTCGGTCAGGTTGGGCACCTCCTCCGGTCCGGCGATGCCTGGCGGAAAGATCCAGGGCGGCGGCGTGTACGCCCTGGGGCTGAAGCGGCCGGAGTCCCAGCTCTGCTGCGGGATCGAGCAGAAGTCCAGCCCGAAGCCGACATGCTCGGCCCCCACCAGTGCGGCGATGTGGTCGATGTGGTCGAGCATCCGCTCCAGCGTCGGCTCCCGCCAGCGCACCATGCTCGGAAAGGCGGTGACCCCGATTACGCCGCCGCGTTCCGCGATCGCGGCAATCGCCTTGTCGGTGAGGTTGCGCGGGTTGCGGCACACCGCGTCGGCGTTGCAATGGCTGGCGACCACCGGCTCGGACGATGCCGTGATGACATCCATCGCGGTCCGGCGGCCGGCGTGGGAGACATCGAGCAGGATCCCCGCCTCGTTCGCCGCCCGCACCACCCGCGCGCCCAGGCCGCTCAAGCCGTCGTCGGTGGCCTCCGTGCAGCCGTCGCCGAACGGGCCGTGATCGTTGTAGGTGAGTTGCAGCATGCGGATGCCGAGCCGCTGCAGGTTCCACGCCTCGTCGGGATCGTCGGCCAGCTCCAGCGGCGGCTTCTGCGCGTGGAAGATGACGCCGAGCCGTCCGTCCGCCCTGGCCTCGCGGACGTGGCGCGGCTCGGTCACGTGCAGGAGGGTGTCGTCGTCGCGGAACCGCCTGAACCACGCCGGGAGCTGTGCCCGAACGGTCGTCGCCGCAAACGCCGTGGTCCCGCCGGCCCGGATGCGCTGCCAGTACGCGCCGCGATCGTCCGCTCGCGCCAGCACTTCGGCGCCGTTGATGACGATCAGGTCCTGGTGGTCCATCGCGTCCCCGTGCCCCGCACCACGCCGAGCAGGGTGTCGACGTAGTCGCGGATCCCGAACAGCCGGCACCCGGCGTCGCCGACCAGCCCCCGGCTCACGCGGCCCGTGCGATCCCACAGCGCCCCCAGGCGCGGGCGGTCGAGCCCCATGAACCGCGCTCGCGGATCGGATTGCCGCCGCTCCTCCCACCACATCGCCTCCACCACGTGCACGTAGGTCGACGAGTGGTAGTCCACGCCCAGCATCAGCAGGCGCCCGTCCCGGTCGCGGGCGCGGATCATGGGCGAGTGCGTCCCGTAGGTCCGGCCCCACGGCGGACGGTCCCAGGGGGACGGCAGCCCCTCGTCACGGCGATGGCCGTCCACGACGCTCGCGGCCTCCCTGCCCCGCGCGGCGACCGAGTGCGAGTAGTGGTCCGACCGGACCGTGCCCGGCATCCGGCGAAAGAACTCGGTCAGCCACCCCACCGAGGACGGTGCGGTCTCCGGGTCCCAGCTCGCCGCGCGCCAGTCGCGCCCTCCGTCCAGGTTGAAGGACGGCATCAGCAGCAGCCCGTCGCCGACCGCGTCCATCAGGGCGTCGACGACCGACTGCGCGCCGCCGGCCACCTCGCCCAGGCTCTTGAACGATGAGTGGACGAACAGCGTGTCGCCGTCGCGCACGCCGAGCGCGCGCAGGTCCCGCGTCAGAGAGGTTCGCGTGTGCATGGTCCTCCGCTGGAGTCAGGCGGACATTTCCGCAGGTCGCCTTCTACTACTTCCACAGCCGGGCCGGCAACGTCCCGGGCGAGCGGCCTTGACCAGCGGTGGCATAATCGGAGCCCATGCAGCGACTCGACACCCAACACCTCTGGATCTGCGGCGAGGACGGCTACTTCCGCTACCGCATACCCGCTCTCACGGTGACCGCCGCCGGCACCGTGCTCGCGTTCTGCGAGGCCCGCAAGTACACCGGCGGGGACTCGGACCAGATCGACCTGCTGGTCCGGCGCAGCAGCGATCACGGCAGGACCTTCGCCCCGCCACAGCTCGTGGCCACCGAGCCGGACTGGGTATGCGGCAATCCCGCGCCGGTGGTGGATCGCGACACCGGAAGCATCTGGCTGCCGTTCTGCAAGAACCGCCGCGACGGCGACGAGCGCATGATCTGCCACGGGCAGGCGCCGCGCACGGTCTGGGTCACCGCCAGCCACGACGACGGCGTCACCTGGGAGGAGCCGGTCGAGATTACGGCACAGGTCAAGCAGCCCGACTGGACCTGGTACGCCACCGGTCCCGGCCACGGCATTCAGCTCTCCTCCGGCCGCCTCCTGATCCCCTGCGACCACATCGTCGCCCGCCACTACGAGGCGCGCGATCCCTACCACTCCCACGTCATCTACTCCGACGACCACGGCGCCACCTGGACCATCGGCGGCAGCGCCGACGAGGGCACCAACGAGTCGATCGCGGTGCAGACCGAGGACGGCTGGCTGTGCCTCAACTGCCGCAACAAGAGCATCCTGCGCCATGCCGAAGGCGGCCAGCATCGTGCCGTGGCGTGGAGCAACGACGGCGGCGAGACGTTCTCTCCGATCGTGCGCGACGTGGCGCTGCCCGAACCGATCTGCCAGGCGAGTATGTGCCGCTACCCTGGCGCCGACGGACGCCAGCGGATCCTGTTCAGCAACCCCGCGGCGACCACCCGGCGCCGCATGACCGTACGCCTCAGCTACGACGGGTGCCGCAGTTGGCCGCTGGCGCGGGTACTGCACGACGGCGCCGCGGCGTACTCCGATCTGTGCGTGACGGACGACGGGATGGTCTGCTGCCTGTACGAGAACGGTGCCGGCAACGACCCCTGCGCACGGCTGACCCTGTCGCGCTTCAACCTGGAGTGGCTCACCCACGGCGCGGATGTCGCCGGCAGCAGCAGCGATTCGTGAGCCTGGCGCGGCGTTGACGCCCCTTGGCCGGTCTGAGAAGGTGGCGCAGCTTCGCCGGGCTACGGCGCCGGAGGTATCCATGAAAACATCCCTGAAGAGACTGATTCTGCTGGCGGCGGCGTTGCCGCTGTTGGTCACGCTGGCACAGGCGGAGGACGACTGGTTCGTCGGATCGGGCGTGCCGGTGTCTTACAACTCGCCCGCCGAATTCGAGGCGGCCACCGGGCGCACGCTTGAGTATGGCGAGGCGCCGGTGCTTGCGGCGCTGGTAGCCTCAGGCGACCTGCCGCCGGTCGAGGACCGCCTGCCGAACGATCCGATCGTCATCGCGCCGGCCCATCAGATCGGCGTCTACGGCGGCACCCTGGTGATTCCCGGCGATCCCGGCTGGATCAACGACGAGTACATGCGTCAGTGGGGCCTCACCATACCGGTGAACGGCGAAACGCTGCTGCCCAACGTGTTCGCATCGTACGAGCCCAACGCGGATGCCTCGGTGTACACCATCCGCTTGCGGGACGGCCTGCGCTGGAGCGACGGCGAGGCGTTCGACACCGAGGACATCCAGTTCTGGTTCGACCACGACGCCGCGGACACCGAGCTCAACCCGAACGGCGTCGGCAACCTCAAGGTCGGCGGGGTGATGACCACCCTGAACGTGGTCGACGACGTCACCTTCCAGTTCGAGTTCGCCGGCCCCTACCCGAATCTGCCCAACAACATGATGCGCTGGTTCCCGGATTCGTTTCTGCCCGAGCACTACATGGGCCAGTTCCATCCCGGCGTCGCCGGGCGGGACAAGGCGGAGAGCGCAGCCAAGGAGGCCGGCTTTACCACCTGGATGGCGTATTGGAAGGAATACGTGATCTGGAGCAACTTCAACACCGAGCTGCCGGTGATCCACCCGTGGAGGCTGGAAAGCAAGAGCGAAACCCTGGGCGTGTACGGCCGCAACCCCTACTACTACAAGGTGGACGTGGCGGGGAATCAGCTACCCTACATCGACGGTATCCGCGTTCCGCTGATGGGGATGGGCAGCGATGCCTATCTGTTGCAGGGCCTGGCCGGAGAGATCGACTTCGGCCTGCGCGGCGACTTCGGCGACATCTCGAACTTCAGCGTGCTGCGCAACGCGGAGCAGGACGGCAACTTCAGACTGCACGCGGCGATGTCGGCGATCATGTATCACGGCACCGTGTACTTCAACTTTGCGAGCGAGGACGCGGAGCGGCGGGAGCTGTTCAACAACATCGACTTCCGGCGCGCCGTAGCCCTGGCGATCGACGGACAGGAAATCAACGACCTGCTGTTCCGCGGTCAGTACACGCTGTCGCAGACGCCGGTGGCGGGTGACCTGGTGCACCCGGCCGACGAGCCCTACAAGGAGCACGATCTCGACGCGGCGAACCGCATGCTCGACGAGCTCGGATTGGCGTGGAACTCCAACCGCACCGCGCGCACCTTCGCGAGCGGCAAGCCGTTGGAGTTGTTCGGCCTTGTCGAGACCGACAAGAGCGCCGAAGTCTCCATGTCGGAAATCTACAAGGAGCAATTCAAGAAGGTCGGTATCGAGTTCCTGATTCGACCCTACGCCGGCGACGCGTACGGGGAGAAGCTGACCACCGGCGATTACGACATCCTGGTTGGCCCGGTCGATATCGGACGCGGCATACCGACCGCCAGCATCGCGCGTTTTCCGCACGTGGTGCCGAGCAATCCGCAGGGCTACCACGTCTCCACCCCGTGGGCGCGCTGGCTGCACTCAGGCGGCGCCGAGGGAGTGGAGCCGCCGGCCGGGGTGAAGAGGCTGTACGAATTGTCCGAGGATTACCCGCGCGCCCGGACCGTCGATGACAGGAAGCGGATCGAGCAGGAGGTCGTGCAGGTCTTCAGCGAAGGTCTGTGGTCGATCTCGCCGCTGGAGTCGAAGGTCGACATCCCGCAGGTCTCCTTCTACTACTTCCACAACCGGGTCGGCAACGTGCCGGACGAGCCGCTGAGCTCCGAGGCCAGCTACCTGTACTTCGACGTCCTGTTCCTGGACCAGTGAGCTGGCCTGCGCGCCGGTAAGCTGGCCTGCCAGTAGACCGCCGCCCGCCGCTGTCCGCCGCCATGCGCAACCGCGTGGCGGCGGACGCGGCCCTTTCTGACCGATGACCATCTACGTGCTGCGGCGCGTGCTGATGATGATACCGGTGCTGTTGATCGGCAGCGTGATCGTGTTCGTCATCATCCAGCTTCCCCCCGGCACCGTGATCGAGGCCAAGATCGCGCTGATGCGCAACCGCGGCGTCGAGATCACCCCGGAGCTGATCGCATCGCTGAACGCGCAGTACGACCTCGACAAGCCGATCATGGTGCAGTACTTCTTCTGGCTGGGGAACATCCTGCGCGGCGACTTCAGCTACTCGATGCTGTTCAACAAGCCGGTCAGCACGATCCTGGCCGAGCGCCTGCCACTCACCGCGCTGATGTCGTTCATCTCGTTCCTGCTGCTCAACGCGATGGCGATCCCGATCGGCATCGTGTCGGCGGTGCGGCAACACTCCTGGATCGACTACTGCATCACCTTCATCGGTTTCATCGGCCTGGCGGTGCCCAACTTCATCTTCGCCCTGGTGCTGTCGTGGATGGTGTTCACGCTCACCGGCAGCACCGCCACCATCGGCCTGATGTCGCAGCAGTATCTGGACGCGCCGTGGAGCCTGCCGAAGTTTCTCGATCTGCTGAACCACCTCTGGATCCCGGCCATCGTCATGGCCACCGCCGGCACCGCGGAGCAGGTACGGATCATGCGCGCCAACCTGCTCGACGAGCTGGAGAAGCCCTACGTGATGGTGGCCCGCTCCAAGGGGGTGAGCGGCGCGCGACTGCTGCTGAAGTACCCGTTCCGGGTGGCCCTGAACCCGTTCATCGTGCGCCTGGGATGGCTGCTTGCCGGTCTCATGTCGGGCGAGCTGATGGTGTCGGTCACCCTCGGCCTGCCCACGCTGGCGCCGATCATGCTGCAGGCCGTCATGGCGCAGGACATGTTCCTGGCCGGCAGCATCCTGTTCATCGAGCTGTGCCTGACGGTGGTCGGCATTCTGCTCTCCGACATCCTGCTGGGGATCGTCGATCCCCGCATCCGGGACGCGGTGTGAGCACCTCGGGCACGTCGCTGCAGACCGGCGTTCCGCAGGCGGCGACCGGTCAGCGCGCGTACGCCTCCCAGTGGCAGCTCATGCGCTGGCGCTTCCTGCGCCACCGCGTCGCCGTGGTGGCGCTCGGCTTCATCTGCTTCCTCTATCTCGGCGTCATCTTCGCCGAGTTCATCGCCCCCTATGATCCCCGCGCCTACGACGAGGAGTTCACCCTGGCGCCGCCGCAGCGGATCAGGTTCTTCGACGCCGACGGCCGCTTCCACCTGCGCCCGTTCGTGCACCCGATCGTCAAGACCGTCGATCCCGACACCTGGGAGTACCTCTACTCGGTGGACACCACCATCGTGCAGCCGCTGTACCTGTTCGTGCGCGGCGACCCCTACCGCATGTGGGGGTTGATTCCCGGCAACCTGCACCTGTTCGGCCTGCGCGACGGGCGCATCTTCAGCCTGCTGGGCAAGGACTCACTCGGGCGCGACCTGTTCTCCCGCATCGTGTACGGGTCGCGTGTCTCGCTGACGGTGGGCTTCGTCGGCATTCTGATCGGCTTCTTCCCCAGCCTGTTCATCGGCGGCATGGCGGGGCTCCTCGGCGGGGCGGTGGACAAGGTGGTCATGCGCATCACCGAGACCTTCATGAGCGTGCCCACGCTGCCGCTGTGGATCGCGCTGGCTGCCGCGCTCCCGGTGCGGCTCTCTGTGGTGCAGCGCTACGTGCTGATCACGGTGATCCTGGCGTTGATCGGGGTCGTCACCGGCGGCAGCCGTACCGTGCGCGGCAAGTTCATGGCGCTCAAGCGGGAGGAGTACATCCGTGCCGCCCGCCTCGACAACGTCGGCGACGGCAAGCTGATCTTCTCCTACCTGCTGCCCTCGTTCCTGAGCCACACCATCGCCGAGCTCACCCTGGCGATTCCCGGCATGATCCTGGGCGAGACCGCGCTCAGCTTCATCGGCCTCGGATTGCAGCCCCCGGCGATAAGCTGGGGGGTGATGCTGCAGGAGTGCCGCCACCTGCGCAACCTGATCGCGGCGCAGTGGCTGTTCATCCCGGCACTCTTCGTGGTGGCCGCCATCCTGGCGTTCAACTTCATCGGCGACGGCATGCGCGACGCCGCCGACCCCTATGCCAAGGTATGATCGGGACCCCGGCGCTGCTCGAGGTTGACGACCTGCACGTGGTGTTCCCCTCCAGGGAGGGTGCGGTGCGTGCGGTGAACGGCGTCAGCTTCGCCCTGCACCGCAACGAAGTGCTCGGCATCATCGGCGAGAGCGGCTGCGGCAAGAGCGTCACGGCGCTGTCGATCCTCGGCATCCTGCCGCCGGTGGCGCGGGTGACCGGAGGCACCATCCGCTACCACGGCGCGGGCGGCACGGTGACCATCACCGACGAAGCGCGCGAGAGCGAGACCATGAAGGCGATCCGCCGCAACGACATCTCGATGATCTTTCAGGAACCGATGACCTCGTTCAGCCCCGTGCACACCATCGGCAACCAGATCACCGAGGCGATCGCGATGATGGACGAGGCGCAGAGCATTCCCCGGCAGCGCCGGCAGCGCGAGTTGAGCGAGCGCGCGCTCGACGTGCTCGGCCGTGTCGGCCTGAACGACCCCGACATCCTGCCCGCCTACCCGCACAACCTGAGCGGCGGCATGCGCCAGCGGGCGATGATCGCCATGGCCGTGGCCTGCGAGCCGCGCATCCTGATCGCCGACGAGCCCACCACCGCGCTCGACGTGACGCTGCAAGCGCAGGCGCTGAACCTGATGCTGGAGATGCAGCGCAGCATGCAGATGGCGGTGATCCTGGTGACCCACGACCTGGGGGTGATCGCCGAGATCACCGAGCGCGTCGTGGTGATGTATCTCGGGCGGGTGGTGGAGACGGCGCCCGTCGGCGCGCTGTTCGCGCGGCCCGAGCACCCCTACTCGCGCGCGTTGCTGGCGTCGATCCCGCGTCTCAGCGGCCCGATCGAGGCGCTTGCGCCGATCCGGGGCATGGTGCCGAGTCCGTACGAGATGCCGCCCGGTTGTCCGTTCCACACCCGCTGCGACGAGTTCGTGCCGGGGCGCTGCGATCGCGAAACGCCGTCGACGGTGGCCGTCGCGGCCGACCACCGGGTGGCGTGCCTGATCCGCGGCGGATGAGTGCAGCGCGGCGGGCGAGCGGGGTAGTGGCGGACGGCGGGCCGATCATCGCGGCCGAGCGGCTCAGCAAGACCTACGCCAAGGAGTCGGGCCTGCTGCGCCGCCGGCAGGGCGAGGTGCGCGCGGTCGATCAGATGTCGTTCGCGCTGGCGCGCGGCGAGACGCTGGCACTGGTGGGAGAGAGCGGCTGCGGCAAGACCACCACCGGGCTGTGCATCGTGCGCAGCGAGGAGCCGACCGGCGGCCGGATCTGGTACACGCCACGGCCCGGCGCGCCGCCGCGCGACATCGTGCAGATGGAGGCAGCCGAGCTGCGCGCGCTGCGGCGCACGGTGCGGGTGGTGTTCCAGGATCCCTTCGCCTCCCTCAACGCGCGCATGACCGTGCTGCGCATCGTCGGCGAGCCGCTGATCAACAACCGCCTGGCACGCAACGGCGCCGAGCTCAAGGAACGGGTCGCGGCGATGTTGAGCCTGGTGCAGCTCGACCCGGTGTACATGAACCGCTACCCGCACTCATTCTCCGGCGGCCAGCGGCAGCGGCTGGCGTTCGCGCGCGCGTTCATCCTCCAGCCGCGGGTGGTGATCGCCGACGAGCCGGTGTCGGCACTCGACGTGTCCGTGCAGGCACAGATCCTCAACCTGATGCGCAGCCTGCAGGCCCGGCACGCCATGAGCTACCTGTTCATCGCCCACAACCTGGCGGTGGTGCGCTACCTGAGCGACCGGGTGGCGATCATGTACCTGGGCCGCATCGTGGAGCTGGCCAGCCGCGCCGAGATCTTCGCACGGCCAAAGCATCCCTACACCGAGCTGCTGCTCACCTCCTCACCCAATCCCGACCCGACCGCCCGCAAGCTGCACCTGGTCAAGGCGGGCGAGAGCCCCTCGTACGGCATGCTTCCGGCCGGCTGCCCGTTCCACCCGCGCTGCCCCTACCGCGAACCGCGCTGTACCGTGGAGAAGCCGGAGCTGGTGGAGACGGGCACGGAAGGCGGCGCATCGCACCAGGTTGCGTGCCACCTCCATGGGCAACTCTCCCTGCGCACCTTCAGCGACTGACAGAGGTTGGCGGAGGTGGTGGGGCGGTGAATGGTGTCGACGCCGCCCGCTTTCATGAGAGACTACCGGCCGCTGCCATGAGCACGACCGCTCCCGATGTCGAGCACGACTGGGCCGCGAACCCGAAGATCCGGTGGTATCGGTCGCCGCTGCCGATCGCCGAACTCCGCGGCCTGTCGCAACGGCGGACGCTGCGCCCGCTGCTGCACTGCCTGGGCTTCCTGGCCCTGCTGACGCTTACCGGAACGGCGGTGGTGCTCGTCCATCGCCACCTGAGCTGGCCGTGGCTGATTCCCGCGCTGTTCGTGCACGGCACGCTGTTCCGGACGCTGCAGCACTCGCGGCACGAGCTGTCACACCGCACCGTGTTCCGCTCCAAGGTCGTGAACGAGGTGTTCCTGCGCCTCTTCTCCTTCCTGCACTGGTCGAGCCCCGACCACTTTCGCGCCAGCCACGTGCGCCACCACCAGTACACCCTGCACGACGACCTCGATCAGGAGGTGCGGCTGCCGCGTCCGCTACAGCCCTTGCAGTGGGCCGGCCGCTTCGTGCTGGCGGTGCCCGGCATGATCGGGGAGATCAGGGCGCTGGTCCGATGGAGCCTGGGCCGGCTGGCCGACAATCCGTGGGAGCAGCGCTGCTTTGCCGACCGCCCCCAGGGGCAGGGCGACGCCGCCAGACGCGCGGCGCTGTTCGGCTGGGCGCGGGTCGTGCTGGCCGGACACGTGATGCTGGCGATCGTGTTCATCGCCACCGGCCAGTGGATGCTGCTGCTGGTGGTGACCTTCGCCCGCTGGTTGGCGCCGTGGCTGAGCTTCCTGTTCATCGAGACCCAGCACTCCGGGCTGTGCTCGGACGTGCCGGACTTCCGCCGCTGCTGCCGCACGGTCCTGCTGGGCCCGGTGACGCGCTTCCTCTACTGGCACATGAACTACCACGTCGAGCACCACATGTACCCCAGCGTGCCGTTCTACAACCTGGGCAGGCTGCGGCAGGCCATCGCCGCCGACCTCCCTCCCGCCACGCGCGGCCTGTGGCGGTCGTGGGCTGAGATGCTCCCCATCCTGTGGCGCCAGCGCCGCGACCCCGGCTACGTGTTCACGCCTCCGCTGCCGACAGTCCCACGCTGACGTCCGGCGTCCGCGTACCGCGGAGAGGTGCCGCACGTCCGCGTCAACGCCTGCGCCGGCGCAACGGATGGTATGATCCTCAAACTGCTCCAAGGTACCCAGGATGCTGAAGACACTCGCCTTGCAAGGATTCCGAGGCTTTGAGTCCTACCGGCTGACGGACTTGGCGACCGTAAACCTCATCGTCGGCAAGAACGACTGTGGCAAGACGACGGTCCTCGAAGCCGCGTACCTCCTCGCTTCGGAGGGGGCTCCGGCCGCCTTCTACGACATTGCCGAGCGTCGCAACGAACTGAACCACAGAATCGAGTCGATTTCCGTGCCGAGTCCCCTTCGCTACGAAGTTGGCGTATCCCCCCTTTTCTACGGGCATTCGTGTCGGCCCGGAGTACGATTTGCGCTGTCGTCGGACGACGGCATCCGAGGACTGTCGGCGCTGATACTGCCGCTCGAAGAGGTCAAGGAATCGCAGATACGGGAGTCCAGGAAGACGTATGTATTCGGAGGTGAACATCCCGAGTTCGGGCTCCGACTTACGAACGGCGAAACCCAAGACCCCGACGTGGTTCTGTTAGGTTAGACAGAAACGGCGCTGTCCTGCATCACCTTTGGCGTCGCAAAATCAGGAAGGTGGCTCCTGAGTTGCCGTCGGTTCGCTTTCTCGGGCTGGAGTCGGGAGCCTTCGATCTCCTGCAACACGCATGGAACGAAGTGGTGACCGAGGGCCGAGAAGACGAGATCGTGAGGGACATGAGGCTTCTCATGCCGGAGATCGAGACCATCCATTTCCAGACCGGCTACGAACAGCGCGGCTTCGGGACTATTCTGGTCGGACGTAGTGACGGAGGTCGGCGCATGCCGCTCAGCGCGTACGGCGATGGCCTGCGCCGCCTGCTGGCGTGGAGGCTTGCCTTTGTCGGGCTGGACCATGGATTTTGTTGATCGACGAGATCGCCGCCGGCATGCACTGGACCGTCATGGAAGACGTATGGCGACTGATCGTTGAAGTAGCGAGGCAATCCGACACTCAGGTTTTCGCGACGACGCACAGCTATGACTGCATTCGCGGGCTCGGATCACTGATGAAGTCGCGACCTGACTTGGCTGCCGAAGTCTCCCTACAGAAGGTGCACCGGTCGCTGAAGCAAGCCGTAAGCTTCGCCGGCGAGCAGATCGCGACCGCCGTGGAACAGCAGATCGAGCTCCGCTGACCGATGCCGCATAGCGAACCTTCCACTCTGCGGCTCGAAGGCAAGGACGACATCCATTCGGTTGGCTTCATACTGGATGTGGATGCCGAGGAAGACGCCGAAGATCCGTGGCGGGCCGTTTGCGCTCAGCTCGGCGGAGTTGGCCTGACGCTACCGGCCGCGATTCCGGAAGAAGGCTTCGTCGGCGAAGCGAACATGGTTCAGGCGCGCGTCGGAGTCTGGCTGATGCCGGACACCCGTCGAGCGGGCGCCTTGGAGGAGTTCTTGCGGGGCCTCGTCGACACCGACGACTCTTTGCTTCCGATCGCAGAGCGATCGACGCATCATGCCAAGGCGGAGGGCGCGCACTTTCCCGTTAGCGCAATGAGCGAAGGCCGTGTTGCATACATGGCTCGCGTGGCAGGAGAGACCTGGCTTGCCCTATGGCTCAGCTATCCGCGCCGAGTACTTCGGGCACGACAGCGCCGCAGCTTTGATGTTCGTCGAGTGGTTCAAGCGCGTCTTCACTGACCATCTGACGGAAGCCGCATGATGCGCTTCAAGTAGGCGTCGAACAGAGGTACGGTAAACGCCGTGTCGCCGTGGGCGGGGCTGTAGATCATGCCCTTGGCGATCAGCCTCGCTCGCACGGGGGCCACCGCGCGAACCGAGCGTACGAGCGCCTCGGCGACTTCCCCTGAGCGGTGGGGGCCGTCGCCAAGCTCGGCCATGGCACGGAGGTAGCGTCTCTCGGACGGCGTCAGGCGGTCGAACCGCGCACGGAAGAAGCTGGCATCCAGTTCGGCGGTCGCCTGCCGGCTTGCTGCCTCCACATCGGCGATCGTTACGGGAGAGGATGCCGCGCAATCCCAGCAGTGCTTGCCCCATTCCTGCAGGAAATAGGGGTAGCAGCTTGTCTGCTGCAGGACGGCGTCGAGCGCATCCGGATCGAAACCCACGCCAAGCCGTACGGCCGGCGTCTCGATGGCCTGTTTCGCGGACTCGCCGTCCAGAGCGCCGATCACGGGAAACGTGAACAGGCGCTCCGCGTACGACTTGGCGGATCCCGTCCGGGCGACGAGCTGGGGAAGGCCGGCGCCGACCAGCGTTACGGGCAACTGGCGTTGCGCTGCGCGGTGCAGCGCGGCGATCAGCGCCGCCAGCTCCTGCTCCTTGACGTACTGCAGCTCGTCGATGAACAACGCGAGCGCGGTCTGCCGATCTCGCGCCGCCTCGCCCACCGACTCGATAACGGCGGTAAGGTCGGCGTCCAGGTCGCCGCTGTCGGCGAGACCGCGCTCCGGGACCAGGTCCAGGCTTACGTTGAGGTCGCCGGCACCGATCTTGATCGCGCTGACAAATCCGGCGAGTGCTTGGAGCGCTCGGCGTACGGCTCGGCTGGTCGACGCAAGACGGCTCATCCTGACCATCGCCGCGTACAGCGGCGGGACCAGCAGCTCGGGGAGGGGTCGTTCTTCCGGTGCCTCCAGCAAGACGGTGGTCAACCCCCGACACTGTGCGTCGTGGCTGATGCGGTTCAGCAACACCGTCTTGCCGACGCCGCGGAGACCCACCAGCAGCATGCTCTTTGCGGTCAAGCCGTTGCGGATGCGGTCCAGGGCAATCGCAGCGTCATCGATCAGCTTGTCCCTGCCGGCCAGCTCCGGCGGCGGTGCGCCGGCCCCGGGGGCGTAGGGATTGCGTCTCGGGTCCATATCAACCGAGGTTATCCAAGGTTATCGTGATGAGCAAACATTCCGACGCGGCAGCCGGAACGAACGATTCAACTGATGTTATCCGAGGTTATCATGCGGCGATAACCTACTCTTGGGAGTACTCGGTCCGCCGGTGGTGCAGCGGCTGACAGAACTCGAAGCTGACCGCTCACTCGTCCCCCACGGCGCCGAAGGCAGCCTGCGGCTCGGCGTGGACGGTGGGGATGGCTCCCGCCTGGATCTCCCGGACCTCCGACTCGACCGCAGCCACGGCTTCCTCCCCCGAGGCGACCTCCAGCATCAGGGTGGCCTGATGCTCACCACCCGCCGGGAGCTCCACCACCCGGCCGGCGTCGCGCTCGACGCTCTTGAGGTTGGGGAAGTTGGTGCCCGGCTCCAGGCCGGTCACGTAGCCGTCGCGCTCGCCGGCGGTGTTCTTCCACAGGCTGAAGCAGGGCAGCTCGCCGATGTCGAAGCGCATCACCGCCGCGGCGGTCCGCGAGGCGTTGACCAGCGCGGCGAGGGTGGCGGTATCGCCCGGCCGGGCGGCCGGCCGGAACCAATACGCCTGTTGGACGAAGCCGGGAGCCGAGGCGTGGTAGCGGTCGATCTCCGCCACGCCCTCGGCGGAGCGGGCGTCGCGGGGCGCCACCTCCGTGAACGGCAGCAGCACGCGGCTGCCGGCTTCCAGGAACGGCGGGCCGTAATTGCAGTGGTAGAGGAGCTGCAGCTCGGCCGGCGTATCCTGCAGGTTGCGCACCGTGTCGGCGATGGTGATCCTCGACGAGTCGGGACCGGCCGAGATCGAGGTCGACAGCCGCAGCGACGGCAGGAACAAGCCGGCCTCGTCCACCTGTCCGGTGACGGTGATCACCCGCGCGGCGGCGTCGGCCGTCACCCGCACGGTGTGCGCGGGCAGGTTGGCGATCATGCCGTGCAGCGGCAGCTCGACCGCTTCCGCAAGGCCGCCGGCGTCCACCCGCATGTCGGGTCCCGGCATGCCGTTCGAGTCCAGGCCGCAGCGCACGATCCACTCGTCGAAGCCGCGCAGCCAGCCGACGCCGCCGCGCTCCAACGGATTGATGAATGCCGGGTGCACCGGGCCGCGCACCGGCGACCGCCAGCCCAAAGCGTGCCCGCCGTAGCTCCCTCGCCACACGCCCATGCCGCGGGTCGGCACGACGCTGAAGGACAGCTCCCCACAGGTCACCTCGACGAGATCCACGCCGTCGCGGAGTCCGCCGCGCAGGCGCCGCTTGCGCACGGCGCAGCCGGGAATGCCGAGCTGCTCCGGTCCCAGGTCCAGCGTTTCGACCCACAGCCCCGACGCCGCGTCGGTCAGCCCCGACGCCACATCGGTCAGCACCCAGCTCCGTTCCATGACCGCCGACCATAGCGAGGCGCCGTGCCGGTGGCAACGCGAGCGCAAAAGCCGCGCTGAACGTGGTCATCGGCGGCCGAGTCGTGCAACCCTCACGCGCATCATGGGCACCACCGGCCGGGAGCGTTGATCATCGCTGACCCCGCATCGCCGAGCGTTCTGGCGCTGGCCTCTCAGGCTGACGGGTTCGACACGCTGCGGCCGCACCACCGGGACCAGGCCGAGGCCGGCATCGACCGGCTGCGCGACGCGGCGGCCCGCGAGGGGCGAGAGGCGCTCGGCGCGGCTCTGGAGACGCACGCGGGACAGGTCTTCTTCTCGTTCCTCTGCGGCAACAGCCCGCACCTGAGCCTGCTGCTGCAGCGGGACCTGGAGCTCACCCAGGCGCTCGTAGCGGATGGCCCCGACGCCATCACCGCCCGCGTGCGCGGCGAGCTGGCCGGGGCGGACCCGGCCATGGACCGCGACCGGCTGATGACCTTCCTGCGGCGCCAGCGGAACCGCGTGGCCGTGCTCGCAGCCGTGTACGACTGCTTCGACATCCGCGGCGTCATGGAGTGCGCGGAGCTCCTGTCCGACATGGCCGACCACGCCGTGCGCGTGACCGTCTCCCACCTGCTCCTGGACCGCGTCGAGCGCGGCGACCTGGAACCGCCGGACGGGGAGCGTTGGGGCTACTTCGTCCTGGCGATGGGCAAGCACGGGTCCCGCGAGCTCAACTACTCGTCCGACATCGACCTGATCGTCCTCTACGACCCGGAGTCAGCCCGCTACACCGGCTCCCGAACCCTCAACGACTGCTTCGTGCGGGTCACGCAGGACCTGGTCCGCATCCTGCAGACGCGCACCGCCGACGGCTACGTGTTCCGCACCGACCTCCGGCTGCGCCCCGACCCGTCATCCACGCCGGTCGCCATCACCGTCGACTTCGCCCTGAACTACTACGGACGCTTCGGGCGGACCTGGGAACGGACGGCGCTGATCAAGGCGCGGCCCGTGGCAGGTGACCTGACGGCCGGGGCGGCCTACCTGGAGCGGCTTTCGCCGTTCATCTGGGACGAGGCGCTGGACTTCACCTCGGTCGAGGAGATCCGTTCGGTGAGCCATCAGATCCACGACTTCCACGGCCACGGTGCCGTCCGCGCCGCAGGCCACAACGTCAAGCTCGGCCGCGGCGGCATCCGCGAGATCGAGTTCTTCGTGCACATGCACCAGTTGGCGCACGGCGGCCGCAACCGCCGCCTGCGCGGGACCCGCCTGCTGGCGATGCTGGAAACGCTGGATGGCGAGCACCACATCATGCCGCGGGAGACGGCCGCCCTGCGCGATGCCTACCTGCTGCTGCGGCGCGTCGAGCACCGCCTGCAGATGGTCAACGACGCGCAGACGCAGGTGCTTCCGGACTCCGACGAAGGGCTGGAGCACATCGCCGCCTTCCTGGGGCTCGCCTCGGCGGAGGAGCTGGTGCGCCGGATCGAGTCCGTGGCGGGCGAGGTCCACGACCTCTACCGCACGCGCTTCAACGTCCCCGAGAGCGAGCAGGACATCACCGCCGTCCTCCTGGACGGACCGGACGAGCACCCGGACGCCCTCGCGAAGCTCGGGGCGGCCGGGTTCACGCGGGCCCCTGCGGCCATCGGGATCTTCCGGGGATGGGCGGAAGGACGGCATGAGTCGACCGGTTCGGAGCGAGCACGCACCATCATCCGGGAGATCCTTCACGAGATCGTCGACGCGCTGGGCAAGACCCCCGATCCCGACCGCGCCCTGGCTCGCCTGGACCGCTTCCTGGCGGCCCTGCCGGAAGACCTCTCCTTCTTCTCCATGCTCAGGGCCAACACGTGGCTCCTCAACCTCATCGCCGTCGTGATGGGCAGCGCTCCCCGCATGGCCGACGTCCTGGAGGGCAATCCACGGCTCCTGCAGGCCGTTCTGGACCCGTCGTTCTTCCTGCCGATCCCCGAGCGCGAGGAGTTGGCCCGCGAGCTGGATGAGCGCCTGGCCGGACGGACGGACGCCGCGGAACGGGTCGAGCAGGTGGCCGCCTGGGCCGGCGACCGCCGGTTTCAGGTGGCCGTGCAGGCCCTGGAGAACCTGGTCACCGTGGACGAGGCGTCCGCGGCCCTTGCCGACGTCGCAGGGGCGGTCATCGAGCGCCTGCTCGGGGACGTGCTGGACGGGATGCACGAACGCCACGGACCGCTGCCGGGCGGCGGCTGCGCGGTCGTAGCCAAGGGGAGGCTCGGCGCCGGGGAGATGATCTTCGGCTCCGACCTGGATCTGCTGTTCGCGGCGGATTTCCCGGCCGGGGCGAGCACCGAGGGCCCGACGCCCATCGACGCCCTGACCTTTTATCGAGACGCAGCCAGCGAACTGACCTCCCTTCTCCGCAGTCCATCGACGTACGGCCGGCTCTACGAGCTGGACGAGCGCCTGCGGACGTCGGGGGAGATCGAGCTCCCGGTGTCGACGCTCGACGAGTTCAGGGACGATCACATGGGGGCGTCGTCGACCTCCGAGCTCATGTCGCTGACCCGGGCCAGCGTCGTCTGCGGCGACCCTGCCACGTCCGCGGCGGTCACCGCGGCGATCGAGGCAGCGCTTGCCAGCCCGCGCGACCCTGCGCGGCTGCTTGAAGACGTGGCGCGCCGGCGCGAGGCGATCGCCGCCGGACATCCCTCCCAGGACCCGTTCGACGTCCAGCACGTGCGCGGGGGGCTGGTGGACCTCGAGTCACTGGCCCAGTACTTGCGCCTGCGGCATGGGCACGAGTCGCCCGAGGTGCTGGTGGGAGCGACGGCGGCCTGTTTCGAGGCCCTGGGCGCCGCCGGCGTCATCCCGGAGGAAGAGGCCCGTTTCCTCGCCGGCGCGGTGCGGATGCAGCGCACGATGCAGGCGATGCTCCGCCTGACGTGGAGCCGGGGAACTCCGGTGGGCGACGCCCCGGCACCGATGCGGCTGAAGCTGGCGACCGCCCTGGAATGCGCCGGACTCGACGAGCTGGACGCGAAGCTCCGCGAGACGCAGGCGGCGGCGTTCGACATCTATCGGCGCCGCATCGGCCTGACTCCATAGTACGCGCATGGCCTGTGGCTGCTCGTCCGCAACCGGCCGCGAAGGCCCGGAGCGGCGCCGGCGCGGCGGCGGGGCTTGCCCCGGAACCGATCCCTTCTTTACGCGCCAGGCCCCGCGCATGGCGCGCCGCTACCGCCTGCGCGGGCCGGAGCCGGTGCAGCGCAAGTTGCTGGCAGGGCTGACCGCGGCCGGCATCACCGGCGCCTCGATACTGGAGATCGGCTGTGGAACCGGCGAGTTGCAGCGGCGCGTGCTCGCCGCCGGAGCCGCCAGCGCCCTCGGCATCGACATCTCAGGCGGCATGATCGAACAGGCGCGGGTCACCGCGGAGCGCACCGGGACGGCGCCGCGTACCACCTACCTGGTCGGCGACGCGGTGGAACGGGCCGAGGAGTTGTCGCCGGCGGCCGTGGTGCTGCTGGACAAGGTGCTGTGCTGCTACCCGGATATCGACCCGCTGCTTGCGGTGTCACTGGAGCGCGCGCAGCGCCTGTACGCGGTGGTGGTTCCACGGCCGCACTGGCTCGTAGCGGTGGGGTGGCGGCTCGGCATCGCCCTGTTCAGACTGCTGCGCAGCTCCTTCCACCCCTACTATCACGACTGGCAGCGAACCGCGGCCACCATCGAGGCCTCCGGCTTCCGGCGCATCTTCGCCGCCAGCACCCTGGCGTGGGAGGCATGGATCTTCCGCCGCCAGCCAGGCACCTTGGCAGAGGGAAACCGCGTCGGTGATCGGTACGCGTCACGGAATGTGAGGCGGCCGCATCTCCCACGGCTTGGCTCACCACCAGCCCGAAACGGCCGGCGTCGCGCGGATCGGACGTGCAGACGATCTCCAGCGCGTCCCCTTCAACTCCCGGGAACAGGCCGGCATCTCCCGAGACGACCCTCAGGCCGCGCATGGCGGCGTGGCGCCCGCGCAGAGCCTTGACCTCCGGAAATGGCTCCTGCTGCAGGCGATTCCGCTGTAGCAGATCCTGTACGGGCAGGTGTGCCTCGCGGCGCTTGGCAGGCTGAGATATATCGACTCTTTTTATTTCTATCATTATATTTATGATTGTTATCCGAAGCCGTTCGAGACCAGATCACCTCCACCGTATCCACGGAAGCCGGAACCCGAGCCGGGACCGGTGCTGGACCTGTCGGCACAGAAGGCGCTGGTGGAGCAGGCGGCCGGCAAGAGCACCCGGGAGGTGACGAAGATGCTGGCCGACGTGGACCCCGCACTGGCGGTGCCGGCCGATCGTGTGCGGCCGCTGGGCGAGGGGCGCTGGGAGTTCAAGGCGGTCATCGACGCAGAGTGCGAGCGCGGGCTGAAGCAGCTCCGGGGGCTGCTCTCCACGTCGACCCGCGCATGACGCTGGGGCAGCTCGTGGGGCGGCTGGTCCGGGAGGGACTCGACCGCCACAACCCGGCCCGGCCCCCGCGCCGACCACGCACCCGTCGCGCTCCGGCGGGTCCCGGCCGGCCTCCAGCCGCGAAGCGCAAGGCAAGCCCCAGCGGCGCCGCCACGGCGGCGCCGAGTCCCTCGGCGATGCACGCCGCTTCCACGACTTCCGCGCCGAAGTCGCCGTCAGGCACATTTCAGGGCGACACTTCCCCGGCCCAACGATCCGCGCCACCGGCCGGTGCCGTCCGTTCGCCCGCGAATTCGCAGCGCGACCGGGACCGTCGAGTCACTTCGGCGCCGAAGCGGACTCACCGCACCGGCGGTACCGGCGCCTCGGCGCCGAAGGCGGGCACGCAGGCCGGACGCGCGGTTCTGGGGGCGCGACCGAGGAGGCTGCCGGTACATCGACCCACGTACCGGGCGCCGCTGCGCGTCACGGCATCTGCTGCAGATCGATCACGTATTCCCGTATGCCTTGAGCGGCGGTGCGGAACCGGGGAATCTCAGATTGCTTTGCTCGCCCATCACCGCGGCGCGCTCCGGGGTGATCCCGTAGTGCTGCCAGACGGTCTCCGGCGTGGAGGCATGAAAGGCCGGCAGGTACTTCGTGCCCTTGCCGGCGCAGACAACCGTACCGGACTCGACGAGCTGGATGCGAAGCTGCGCGAGACGCAGCAGGCATCGTTCGCGATCTGTCAGCGACGTGCGGGTGCCGTCAGCCGGCGGCCACCTCGAACGCGGTCACGTTGCGCGTCTCGCGGCTGAACTCCACCCCGATCAGGTGGATCGGCTCGCCTCCGCCCCGGTACTTGGCCGCGTAGTCCCGCTCCCGCAACTGCGCCAGCGCAGAGCCCGCCGGCGCCAGCTCCATCACCTTGAACTCGAACAGGTACATCTGCCCGCCGGCACGCACCGCCATGTCGAGCCGTCCGTGGCTGCTCGACTCCTCGACCGTGATCTCGTACCCCAGTGCCGCGAAGTACGAGTAGAACACGCTCGCGTAGAAGCCTTCGTAGTTCGCGATGTCGTTGTTGGTGTGCCATTGGTACGGGATGCTCGCGTAGAAGGCATGGAACAGATCTCTCAGGCCTTCGCAATCGACCGTCTCCAGCAGCCGCGCCAAGCGCATGCTGTTCGCCGTCTGCCGCGCAGCGTCCTGCACCAACCGGCGCAACAGCACCCGGTTCAGGCTCTGGCGCACCTCGCGGTTCGGATAGCCCAGCCGGTACAGCGCCTCCCCGCCCAACTCCTCTTCCCCCGTGATGGTCAGGTAGCCGGTCTGGAACAGCAGCGCCTCCGTGCCGATCTCCTCCACGTCGAAGGTCGACAGCAGTTCCTCGGTGCTCACCGTCTGGTCCAGCGACACCGTGGACACCCGCCGCTCGAACAGCGTGTCCACCAGGAACGCCGGCGTCCCCGTCTCGAACCAGTGCGCGGCGAACCTGCGGCGGCGCAGCAGCAGCAGCACGTCGTACGGGTTGTACACCTTCTCGTCGCCCAGCCAGCCATAGCCGTTGTACCACTCCCGCACCCGCTCCCGGTCCAGCCCGGCCAGCTCCGGCGCGAACACCGTCTCCAGGTCCCGCTCGGTGTATCCGCAGATCGACGAATAGACCGGATCCAGCGTCAGGTCGGTGAGGTTGTTCAACTGGGAAAAGAGGCTCACCTTCGAGAACTTGCTGATGCCGGTCAGGAACGTGAACCGTACGTGCGCGTCCGAGTCCTTGATCACACCATAGAGGCCGCGCAGGTAGTCGCGGTTGGCGCACGCCACCTCCGGCTTCTCCACCAGCGCGTCCAGGATCGGCTTGTCGTACTCGTCCACCAGCACCGCCACCCGCTGCCCGGCATGGGCATGCAACGTGCGGATCAGATGGGCGAACCGTTCCGGCGCGGTGGCGTAGCGCGGGCTTACGCCCGCCTGTTCGGCCACGCCCTCGAGTTGCGCCATCACGCTCGCGTCCAGATTCGCGGGCTCCTTGAAGTTGCCGCCGCCGAAGCTCAGCCGCACCACCGGATGGCGCTCTGACCAGTCGTGGCGCTCGTGGATGGAGAGCCCCGCGAACAGCTCCTCGTTGCCCTCGAACAGCTCCTTCAGCGTGTCCAGGAACAGGCTCTTGCCGAACCGCCGCGGCCGCGACAGGAAGTAGTGCTTGCCCTCGTCGAGCAGCCGCTCGATGTACGCCGTCTTGTCCACGTAGTAGCAGTCCCGCTCGCGCAACTCGCGGAAGGTCTGCATCCCGATCGGCAGCCTGCGCCTGACCATGGCGCATCTTAACCCGACCAGGCACGCGGCATCCCGCTGGCCAGCGGGCGCCGAGGACGGCTCACCAGCGCAGCGATGCGGCGAGGTCGCCCCGTCGTGCTCGAACGGCTTTCGCACGAAGTCCGCCGTGAACCCGCCGGCATCCCTGGTCCCAGAGCGGTGCGGATGCAGCGCACCATCCAGGCGATGCTCCGCCTCACGTGGAGCCATGGAGCTCCGATGCGCGACGCCCCGGCACCGACGCGCCGGAAGCTGGCGAGGAGCTCACCGGCCTCCGGGAGCCGGTGGAGCGGACCACAGAAGGTGTCGGCGACCAGCACCCCGGCCGAGATCACGTCCGCTCGGCCGCTCACCTCCATGGCCGCCGACGCTATACGGAACCCACCGGCCAGTCGTTCATCGCCCACGGCGGCGGCTCCACGTAGTCGGGCAACTCCGGCGTGCCGATCACGCCACTCAGCCGCCAAGTGTCCAGATAGAACCGCGCCGCGGTTTCCACGGCCTGCATGATGTGGAACGCCTGGGCGAGCTCATCGCCGATCGCGAAGGCGCCGTGCCACTTGAGGATCGCGGCCGGGCACTCGGTGAGCGCGTCGGCCATCTGCTCGTCCGCGGCACTCCACTCCATGAAGCGGCGGGCGGCGACCACCCTGACCTTCCTGCCCAGGTAGATCAGGCCATTCTCGTCGATCGGGCTGAACTCGTCGACGTAGAAGGACAACAGCGCGGGGTGATGCGGATGCGCGTGGATGATCGCCCGTGCGTCGGTCTTGCGATAGATCGCCCGGTGCATGGACAGGACGCTGGAGGCGTGCTCCACGGGATCTTCCGAGTCGACCGCCGCCCGGATCAGCCGTTCCGGCACCAGGTCGTTCTTGAAGCTGCGCGTGCGCGTGATGATCAGTTCCTCGCCCACCCGCACGCTGGAGTTGCCGCCCTTGAGGTGCAGCAACCCGGACTGCACGAGCAGATCCGAGTACAGCGCCATGTCGTCAGCGATCCGTTGCACATCGTTCATCAGCCGCCCTCCGCCGCCCGCAGATAGGATCGGAACGCCGCATCGTACGCCGCTCGGTGCGCCGCATCCGGCGTGAAACGCCGCTCCGGGCCGCGCACCGCTGCGATCGCGGCGCGGTGGTCGGCATAGACGCCGGCAGCCACCCCGGCGATCAGCGCCGCACCCAGGGCGGTGGACTGCCGGCTCTCCGGAACCGTCACCGGGAGCCCGGTCACGTCGGCCAGGATCTGCGACCAGAGCGTCGATGCGGCGCCGCCGCCCGTGAAGCGCAGGCCGTCGATCCGCGCCACGCATTCCTGTAGCGCCATGAGGGCGTGGCGCTGCGCGTAGGCCACCCCCTCCAGCACGGCCCGGGCCAGATGGCTGCGCCCGTGCGACAGCCGCACGCCCAGCACCTGCCCGGCGGCATCCGAGCGCCACAGCGGCGTGCCGGCGCCGGCCAGATGCGGCACCACCAGCAGGCCGTCGGAGCCCGCGGGCGCCTGTGCGGCCAGCGCGTCCAGCTCCGCAAAGCTCATCGGCCCGCCCGGACGGTCCGGGTCGGACACCAGCTCGCGCGCCCACCGGTACGCCGATCCGGCGGTGAGCAGCAGTCCCTCCGCGTCCCAGTAGCCCGGCAGCGCCGACGGGCAGCAGGTCAGACGCGGATCCATCACCGGCCGGTCGGTGATCACTCCCAGGGCGCCGGCGGTGCCGATGTAGATGCTAGCGATGCCGGTCTCCTCGATGCCGGCGCCGATCTTGAAGCAGGCGGCATCGGAGCCGGAGGCCACCACCGGCACCCCGGCGGCGATGCCGGCGGCTTCGGCGGCCGCCGGCGACAGCGGCCCCACCACCGTGCCCGGCGCCACCAGCCGCGGCAGGGTGTCGCCATCGACCTGTGCCGCCGCCAGCAACTCGTCGCTCCAGCGCCGCGAGCTGAGGTCCATCAGCCCCACGTACGGACCGTACGACTCGTCGCACCACCAGCCGCCGCCGGCAAGCCGGTGGAGCACCACGGTCTGAGGAATCGCGTACGTGGTGGAAGCAGCAGCCACCTCGGGCCTGTGCTCGCGCAGCCACATCATCTTGGTCACCGAGGGGGTGGGATCGAGGGGTATCCCGGTCAGGGTCAGGAACCGCTCCGCACCCAGCGTCCGCTCCAGAGCCGCCGCTTGCGCCTGCGCGCGCCGGTCGTACCAGAAGATGACCGGCCCCACCGAGCTGCCGTCCGGGCCGATCGGCAGCACGGTGGCACGCGACCCGGTGACGCCGATCGCGTCGATCTCATCGGGCCGGACGGCGGCGTCGGCAACCGCATCGCGCAGCACCTGCAGCGGCCACTCGGTCAGCACCTCGCCCCCGCACTGCGCCCAGCCCGGCGCCGGGGCGCCGCTCGGGCAGTCGCGGCTGGCGGCGCCCCGCTCCCGGCCGTCCGATGCGAACACCGACGCCTTGATCTCCGATGCGCCGGCATCCAGCGCGACCAGGCAACTCACGACCAAGCCCCCCGCGCAGACAGGGCCAACTTGCCGGGACAGAGGATGTGATGCGGGTCCAGTCCGTCCTTCACCCGCTCCAGCACCGTCATCGCCGTGCCCAGACCCTCGCGTATGACCGGCAGGCGCGCAATCCCCGCGCCGTGATGGTGCGCCACCGCCGCGCCTGTCTCCAGGGCGGTTGTAAGCGCTATCTCCCAAATGCGTCGCAGGGTCGCTTCCGCAGCCGCGGCGTCGGCCCCACCCTGCTCTGGCGCCGCATCCAGCACGATCATGTACAGGGAGGTTCCCTGCGGATAGGCATGCGAGAAGTGGCCCAGAACCTCCGCCGCATGTGGGGCGAGCGCCGCCTTCAGCGCCCGGTAGGTCGCGGCGACGCCGTCCCAACGATGGGACACCTCGATCGTCTCGGCGATCCCGGACGGCTCGTTGAGACGGTTCTCCACCGCCGAGAAGTCGAACCGCCGTTCCATCCACGCCGCTACCGGCTCGGGCCCGATCGGCGTACCGCCGTGCGCCGAGCAGCGCCCGAGCGCCGCGCGCTGCTCGGCTTCCGCGATCTCCGTTACCCCTCCGCAGCCGAGAAACATCACACAGCCGCGAAAGGCGGCATCGTGCAGCACATGGCGCGACTCGTCCTGGTCGTAGAAGCGCAGCAGGAACGGCCGGATGCCGCCCTGCATGATGCTGCGCATGGCCTCCAAACCCGCGTCGACCGACGCGAACAGTACCGCCTCAAGCATCCTGGACTCAGGCAGAGGCACCACGCGCAGCGTGACCTGGGTGACGATGCCAAGAGTCCCCTCGGCACCGATGAACAGCGCGTTGACGTCCGGGCCGAACGGCGGCCGCACCGCCGGTTGCGTCTGCACGACCTCACCGGTGGGAAGCACGGCGGTCAGCGCCACGACCAGATCCTCGATGCCGCCGTAGCGGGACGAGAACTGCCCGGTCGCCCGCGTCGCCACCCAGCCACCCACGGTGGAACGGTCGAGCGACTGCGGCGAATGGCCGAGCGTCAGCCCGGCATCGTTCAGCGCCCGTTCCAGCCGATCGCCGCGCACACCGGCCTGCGCGGTAACGAGCAGGTTGACGCGGTCGATCGACGCAGGCGCGTCCATCCGTGACAGATCGACCGTGACGCCGCCGGTCAGGGACAGCGGCGCGCCGGTGACCGACGACCCGGCGCCCCACGGGGTGATCGCGATGCGCCGCTCGTGCGCCCACTGCAACAAGCGCGCTACTTCGTCCTGGTCATGCGGGTATGCCACAGCCTGCGGCTGGTAGGTGTCCCGGTCCTGCTGGCGTACCTTGATCGCCACCGACCACGCGTCAGAGGCGTGCCGCCGCAACTCGTCCTGGTCCGAGCTGACCCGGCCCGGCGGCAGCAGCGCCCGCAGGCTGGCCAGCCAGTCGCTCATGGAACGCGGCCTACCGGTACGGATCGGCGGCGTCGCGCAACCCGTCCCCGACGAAGTTGAAGGAGATCACGAACACGATCACGGAGATCGCCGGCAGCAGCAGCCACGGCTGGTTGGCGATGATGCGCACGTCCTGCGCGTCGTTGAGCAGCACGCCCCAGCTTACCACCGGCGCCCGCAGCCCCAGCCCCAGGAAGCTCAACGCGGTCTCCGCCAGGATCATGCCGGGGATCGACAGGGTGAGGTTGACGATCAGGTAGGAGATGAACGACGGCAGCAGGTGCCTGCCGATCACGCGCGGCGTGCCGGCGCCGGCGACCACGGCCGCCATCACGAAGTCCTCCTCGCGGGTCGAGATCAGGCGGCTGCGCACCACCCGCGCCAGTCCCGCCCAGTTGACCCCGGACAGGATCACGGTGATCACCAGGTACACCTGCAGTGCGGACCATTCGCGCGGCACCGCGGCGCTCAGCGCCAGCCACAGCGGGATCTGCGGAATGCTGATCACGAACTCGATCACCCGCTGGATCACGTCGTCGACGCCACCGCCGAAGTAGCCGGAGATGCCTCCCATGAGCGATCCCATCACGAAGGTGAGCGCTACGCCCACCAGGCCGATCGACACCGAGATGCGCGTCCCGTACACCAGCCGCGAAAACAGGTCACGACCCAGCTTCTCGGTGCCAAGCAGGAACAGCGTCGCGCCCTCGCCCCGCGCGCCGATCAGATGCAGATCCATGGGGAAGAGCCCCCACAGCTCGTACGGAGCGCCGCGCACGAACAGGTGCAGCGGATACCGCCGTTCCTGATCCTCGGTGTAGATCAGCGCCAGGGTGTCCGGATCGATCCGCTTCTCCCAGCCATAGACGAACGGCCGCAGATGGAAGACGCCGCCGGCGTCGACGAAGTGGATGCGCTGCGGCGGCGCAAAGACGAACTCATAGCGCTGGAACGGATCGTCGACCGCGAAGAATTCGGCGAATGCGGCGACCAGATAGAACAGGGCGAGGATTGCCGATCCGCCGATCGCCAGGCGGTGCTTCCTGAACTTGCGCCACATCAGTCGCCATTGCGACGCGATGTAGTAGCGCTCCTCGGCTGCCGGCTGCACGACGGCCGTCGCTACCGGCGGTGCCACTACGTGTGGATTCCCCGGTCCAGACGGATACGCGGGTCGAGCATTACCAGCAGGATGTCGGAGATCAGCGTGCCGACGAGCGTGAGCAGGCTCAGGATCATCACCACGCTGCCGGCCAGGAACACATCCTCGTTCAGGAGGGCGCCGTAGAGGACCGTACCGGTGGTCGGCAGCGTCAGGACGATGGAGACGATCGTCTCCCCCGAGACGATGGCGGCCAGGTTCCAGCCTATGGTGCTGACGATCGGATTGAGCGCCACCCGCACCGGGTACTTGTAGCGGAGGGTCTTCTCCTCCAGTCCCTTCGCCCGCGCGGTGATCACGTACTGCTTGCGCAGCTCGTCCAGCAGCGTGCCGCGCATCACCCGCATCAGTCCCGCGGTCCCCGCCAGGGCGATGATCAGCACCGGAGTCGGCAGGTGCCGGAGCAGGTCCAGGAACTTGGCGAAGCTCCACGCCTGGCCCATGAACTCGGGCGAAAACAGGCCGATGACGCTGACGCCGAAGAACTTGATGAACAGGAACAGCAGGATGATCGCCAGCAGGAAATTGGGCACGCCGAGGCCCACGAATCCCAGGCCCGTGAAGAGGTGGTCGAAGAAGGAATACTGGCGGGTGGCCGAGAAGATACCGACGCTCATGCCGATCAGATAGGTCACCAGCAGCGAGGAGATCGACACCACCATCGTAACCGGCAACCGCTGTTTGATCACCTCGGTCACCGGCTGCCCCCAGCCGTATGACGGGCCCAGATTGCCCTGCAGGGCGTTGAACAACCAGCGGAGATACTGCCGGTAGAGCGGCATATCGAGCCCGTACTGCGCTCGCAGCGCGTCCATCTCGGCCTGCTGCATGCCGCCGATGGAGGCGCGAATCGCCATCAGGCGGTCCACGTAATCGCCGGGCGGCAGTTGGATGACGATGAACGCCACGACCGACAGCAGCAGCGCCAGCACCACCATGTAGAGGAACCTGCGGGCGATGTAGGAAACCATGGGCGCTCGGGTAGCTTGGTGTTGACCGTGGGTCGGGAGGAACCCCGGGGCCGCGCCGTGATGAGCCGGGGTTCCGGCCGTCTACACGGCGTAGCGATCGCGTCGACCGCTACCCGTAACGGCTACTCCTTGAAGTACAGCGTCTCCGGGCGGATCAGCTTGGAGGTGCCGATCAGCACCGGGGCGTTCAGCGTGTCCCGTTCCACGTTGCCGAGCGTGCGGCGCGCGATGAACGGCAGCTTGCTGTAGCCGACGATGCCGATCATCCAGAAGTTCTCCGACCACCACTCCATGATCTCCGTGCCGGCTACCTGCAGCTCTTCGTCGCTCATCAGGTGGGTCCGGTTCACCAGCTCCAGGATGCGCTTTTCCTCCGGAGGAGGCTCGATGCCCTGGGCGCCGCCGGTCTCGAACCACGTATGCCACAGCGGCGCGGTGAAGTGCGTGCGCAGCGTCGCCTTCGGGCCGTTGAACGCGCCCGGGAACCGCCAGCCGACCTCCTCGGATCCGTCCACCGGCCACGCGGAGACGTCGTAGTCGCCGCTGAACAGCTTGGGAACCATGTTGCCGAAGCCGATGGTGGTCATGTCCACGCGGACGCCGACGTCCTCCCAATACTCCTTGACCAGCTCACCGGTCTCCACGTTGCCGGGATACTCGACCGGCATCTCCATGAACAGAGTCAGCTTGTCGCCGCTTGGCAGCAGGCGGAAGCCGTCGCCGTCGCGCTTGTCCAGGCCGATCTCGTCCAGCATGGCGTTGGCGCGCTCCGGGTCGAAGTCGGCGTACGCCTCGGCCCACTTCGGGTCGTAGAAGGAGTTCTCGTAGAACACCGTGCTCTGCACCGGGGTGCCGACGCCGCGGTGCACCACCTCGTTCACCTCGTCCCGGTCGATGGCCAGCGAAAGCGCCTGACGGAACCGCTTGTCGCGGAACAGGTCGCCCTTCTCCTCGCCCTCCGGCCGGTTCTGGTTGATGTACATCGGGTTCTCGGCCGGATAGACGCTCGGCACCATGAAGGCGTCGTAGTTGGCGGACTCCGCGTTCGCCAGCAGCAGCGGCAGGTCGCTGGACACGATCCCGAACGACACGAAGTCGAAGTCGCCTGCGATGGTGCGCAGCTTCAGCGTCTGCGGGTCGCCGTAGAAGATCGCCCGTACCTGGTCGATGTACGGAAGCTGGTTGCCGATCGGGTCGATGCGGTGGAAGTAGGGGTTGCGGTCCAGGATCAGCCCGTCGGTAAGCTCCTGGGTCACCGTCCATCCGTACAGCGTCGGCAGCTCCGGGTTGGTCACGCCGGCGCTGGAGCGTTCCGCGAACAGTTGATGCCAGTCCTCGTGGCCCGCCTCCTTGGCGAGCGCGGTGGCGTTGTCGTTGAAGTCGATGTGGAACTGCTCCAGGTAGTGACGGGGCATGAATGCCTGGTTCTGCGCTCCGTAGCCCTGCACCTGCGTGAACAGCCAGATCGCGTTGGCGTTCGGGACCGCGAAGGTCATGCGCACGGTGGTGTCGTCGATCTTCTCCACCTGCATCGGCTCGCCGCCGAACACGAACTTGGCCGACACGGTCGGGTGCAGTGTCTCGTTGAGCATGAACGAGTCCCACCAGAACGTCACGTCATCGGCGGTGAACGGCGCGCCGTCGCTCCATTTGTGCCCCTCCCTGAACTGCAGCGTGAGGGTCCGGAAATCGTCCGACAGGGTCGCGCTCTTGGCGATGCCGGGCTGGTGGTTGTTGTACCAGCGCACATCGCGGTTGAGGGTGAACTCCTTGACGATCTGCCAGGCCGGGAACCAGTTGTTCTTGCCGACGCCAGGCAGCGTTATCGTGCCGCCATACTTGCCAATCTCGCGGAACGGAACCGACACCAGCGGTTCTTCCGGCAGCCGATCCGCGACCGGCGGCAACTCGCCGGAGGCCACCCGGGCGTCCAGAATGGGCGACTGGTTGTAGCTTCCGATCACTGTTCCGGTGAGTTGTTCGTAGTCGGAGAGGTTGTAGTCCGACTGCCCGTCACGGGGCAGCGAGGTCAACACTACTTCCGCTACGGCTCCGCCTGCCTGTGGGGATTCGCCTTCGCCGGAGGCAAACACCACCAACGGGACGAAGACGATGAGGGCTACCAGTGCCTTGCGCATGCTGGCCTCCTGTTTCCGGTCATGTCTCGTCTTGACGCGCCCGGAAGGCCAAGCGCCTTCGCAATGTAGGTCAGGGTATCAGGGCTTGCCCGCGGTGTCGACGCGCCGGGCTGATCGTTCTCAGCAATCGTGTCGGTCGTCGAGGTCGAAGGCCGGCTGCATCTCCCAGATATCCAGCGACCGGACCGTCGCCGTCCCGCCATCGCTGAACAGATCCAGGCCGCGGTCGCCGGTGCCGGCGGCCAGCACCATGCTGCAAGTGTGGCCGTTCACGAACACCTCCAGCAGGCACCGGTCCAGGAACAGCCGCATGGTCACGGGATCGCCGCTGCGCAGGTACGCCTCTCCGCTGAGATGGGCTCGGCCCTGACCCTGCTCCCGGTATGGTGAGGAAATGACGGCACCGTCGACGCCGAACCGATCGGTGGCCGCCTCGTAGAACACGCGGGCGCACGACCCGCGGTCGGCCGCCAGGCGCACCAGCAACCCGAAGCGGTCGGCGTTGCCGGGATCGAACGTACACACGATCTCCAGCGCATCGCCTTCGATGCCCGACAGCAGGCCGGCGGCACCGGCGGCAACGGGCAGGCCGCGCGTGGCCAGGTGGCGCCCACGCAACGCTTCCACCTCGCGCGCCGGCTCCTGCACAAGGCGGTCGTCGTGGAGCGAGAGCACGCGCGGCAGCACGTGCAGCCCGTGCCACGGCGCACCCCCGACCGCTCCGTGCGCGTGTCCGTGCTCGGCCAGGATGATGCGCCGCGGCGCTCCTCCCGGCCCCTTGCGGTCCACGATCAGCGGGTTGCAGCAGTGCACGGGATTGCCGTAGTCGATCAGTTTCGGCTCCGGATCGTCGGGCGTGAACCGCAGGCGCTCGCGGTCGAAGACGCCGACCCAGTAGACGACCGGGCGATTGCCGGCGATCAGTACGTCGCGATCGCCGAACGGCACGATGTAGGGGAACTCCGTCAGACCCCATCGCTGCGGGCTGTCCTGCGGGTCGGGATGCTTGGTGACGCTCCATGTCTCGCCGCGTTCGGTCCAGCGCTCCAGGTCGGGCGAGGTCAACGCCACGATCCGGTCAGCGCGATCTCCGGGCCGCGCGCCGAAGTACTGGTCGGTGGTGAGGGTGACCCAACGGTCGGCTCCGTCCGACTCGGTCCGCCACGTGTGGCCGTCATGATGGATGCGATTGGTGATCACCGCCCGCTTGTCGCCGAAGGAGACCATCCCGTCGGTGCTGCGCGCCAGCACGCCGATCTTGCCGCGCATGCCATGGGCCGTGTAGAGCATGGCCGGCAGCCCGTCGTCGTCGATCACGTTGTTGGTCAGCCAGATGCCGTAGACGTCGTAGTCGGAGTCGGCCCAGCACGCCACCGGCATGTCCTGCCAGTGAATGAGGTCGTCGCTGACGTAGTGGTCCAGATGGGTGCACGACAGCGACACCAGGATGTTGCGGAAGCTGAACACGTGGTAGCGGCCGTCGTGGTAGAAGGCGCTGCACGGATCCTGGATGAAGCCCATCGGCGCGGTCAGGTGGTAGATGGGCCGGCGTGCATCGCGCGCCATGTGACGGCGCATTTCCCGCCCCAGCTCACGGCACCGCTCTACGTCCCGCGCGCGCGACGCGTCGTAGAACGCGTTGTACTGCGCCAGAGCCTTCGCGGCGGGCGAGGCGTCGTGTCCTGCCCCGTCCTCCGCCGCGACTTCCTCAAGGGCCGCCACGCCGGAGAGCTCCGCGACCTCGCGGTCGTCCAGAGCGCGGTTCCAGAACGCCGCGTGGTCGATGGCGCCGGCGAACAGTCGCCGGAAGATGCCGTCGACGATCTCCATCGGGAACTCGGGCAGCGGCGGATCCGCAACGCGCCAGCCGCCGATGATCGTCGGTCCGGCAAAGATGGCCCGCAGGCGCTCCCCGATCTCGACCAGCCAGACGATCCGCCCGTCGCATGCCAGCGACAGCTCGCCGCCATCGGCACCGCCCGGATCGCGCCGTCGATAGCGGACGATCAGGTCATGCCAGACACCCAGGCGGACGGTGCCAAGGAGCACTTCCCGGTACAGAGCCGACTCGCCCGAGCACACTCCCAGGTGAGCGACCAGCAGCCCCTCTCCCCGATCATCGCCATGGATGAGCAGCGCGAGCAGGTTGGTGTAGAACACCCCGCCCGGCTTGTCGGCGCGCAGCCGCACGCAGGTGGTGAACGACTCTGCCGACAGGTCCACCCCGCCGGTCGCCGGGCCGGTCGAAAGCCACGCATCGCCGTCGAACAGCGCCGCCCGGCCGTCGCCGCCGCGCCGTAGCGACTCCTGCCGTTCGGCGCCGGACAGGGCAACCCCGACCTGCACGGAACCGTGCGTGGCCAGCGGGTGAGCGGAGCGAACCACACTCGAAGAGTGGTCGGCGCCGTTGCCGTCGCGGAGATCGCCGAGGTGCCAAACGGCGACCGCGTCATCGAACGGCGTAGGCACCGCCGCCACCCGCTCAGGTTGCCGTCACGCCGGCCGCCGCCTGCACCGCCAGCTTCAGGGTCACGATCTCATGAGGCTTGACCGGGAAGCGTAGCTCTGTCATCTCGCGGCCATACCGCTCGACCCGTGCCAGCGGCAGCGGATCGTGCGGCTGCTCCAGCATGTTTGCGCGCCACGCCTGTGTCACCAGCACCGGCACGGCCAGAATGGCTTCCTGCGGCCGGGTGGAGATATTGTACAGCCGCACGATCAGCGCATCGTCCTCTTCCGCCTTCTTCATCGCGCAGACGATGAGGTCGTCGGGCTCCAGGGACAGCAGGCTGGCGTTGCCCGGCAGCGACCCGCCATCGGCGCGAAAGCCGGGCTCGTAGTCGCGGTCGTCCAGGTTCTCGATCTGCCAGGGAAACATGGTCGGGTAGCGCAGCGGGTCGGTGACCGCGCAGGGCGACGCGAAACGGTGCGCGTCCAGCCACACTCGGGCCTGCTGCCAGTCGCCGCCGTGCGGAACCAGCGCATAGGCGAATTCGTTGGTGCCGATGCACTGCGCATCGGGCGTGGCGATCTTGTACGGCCCGGTATTGAAGAACTCACGGCCGATCCAACCGGTCGAGCGCAGCAGCGTGAGCGACAGCATCACGCCGCCGGCACCCTGCTCGGCCGCGTACTCGACGATGCCGCGGTTGAGCACGGTGAGCCCGTGCGTGCCGTCGGTGACGCTGACGAAGGACTGCTGCGGGCTCTCCGGCACCGGAGGCTCGATCCAGCCGATCGCTTCCGGGAGGGCGATGTCCCGCTCGATCACGTGAAAGGCGCTCTCCGCGTGCACGCTCTCGGCCCGCAGACCGGTCTCGAACCGTACCCGCAGGCGGTGATCCCTTGCCGCGTTCTCGATTCGGGTGGCGAACTCCACGCGGCGCCCGCGTGCCGGCAGCGTAACGAGCGTGGTGATCGGGCATGGCACCAGCCGTTCGCTGCGGCTCTGCAGATCGTCGCTGAGCCCGCCCGGCAGCAGCAGGTCGATGTCGACCTTGAACGTGGCGCACACCGGCCCCTCCTCCACCAGGCTGATGCGCGCGGCGGCGCCCTGCGTGGAGATCACCTGCGAGTTGGCGGTGCGATAGTGGTGGTACTCGCCGCAGGCGCTCTCCTCATCCTCGAAGTAGTGCAGCCCGCGATAGGTGCGGCCGGTCCCCTTGTCGGTGACGGCCACGGTGCCGTCTGCAGCCACGGTCACGCGCAGGGCGTCGTTCTCCATCGTGCGCCCGGCGATGCGCAGGTCGGTCGCCGGCACCTGCGGACCGGTCAGCAGGGGATGGTTGTGCAGCGCGCCGGTGGCGCGGATCTCGCTGTAGTAATAGGTCCGCAATCCGTACGCCGGCAGCTCGTCAGCCAGAAAGGTCAGATCGAACGTACGCACGCGTCTGCCCGGCGGATAGGAGTGCCCGAACGCGGTGAGCTGGTCGGTGAAGATGAACTCCTCCCGGACGTTGTGATCGCGCACCTGCGAGGCGACCTGGCGGCCGTCGGCGTCGAACACCACGTAGCGCGGCGCCCGCCCCTCCTGCATCACCGGCCGCGCGATGCGCACGCTCACCACCTGCGCGCGCGCGGCGGGATGCGGGTTGTACACCACCAGCGGCCGCAGCGGTCCATGCTGCCCGCTGTCCTCGGCCAGCTCGGGCGGCGTGGTGTCCATCGCGCCGGTGAGCACCTTGAGCGCGCGGTGCCTGACCTGTTCGCCGATCTGCGAGCTGTGCGCGTAGCGCTGCATGGCGTCGCGGTACACCACGTCCTGCGAGCAGCCGCAGATGGTGTCGTGGAAGTGGTTCTCCGCCAGCTTGCGCCACGCCTTGGCCAGGAACGGTTGCGGGTAGCGGTCGCCGAGCAGGCACCACGCCATCACCGCCAGCGGCTCGGCGTGGCGCTCCAGCAGGGTCTGGGTGCGGGCGTTCTCCTGCTTCACATAGGGTCTGGACGAGTACACTCCACCAAGGATGAGCTGGTAGGCGCCGTGGCGAAGCTCGCCGCGATGGCGCGGCAGCCGCGCAGCCTCCGGCCGCACCAGATCGAAGTAGTCCACCAGGGTTCCCTGCTCGACCTGCACGTCCGCGAGCCGTTCGTTGGCGCTCGCCACGATGCGCGGCATCCGGGCGTCCGGCACGCAGCCGTCCGAGCCGTGCATCAGCACGTAGTACGGAAGCTCCTTGGGCTCCATGGCGGTGATCGACCGGCCCAGCCGATCGGCGGCCTCCTCGATCTCTTCCGGCAGGTGCCAAGCGTTGACGTACAGGAAGTGGGTGGCGACGACCTCCGACCCGTCGGGAGCCTCCCAGACGAAGTCGGTGCCGAACGGCCCGATCTCGGGCGAAGCCCCTCGCATGAACGCCGCGGCATCGATCTCGAAACCGCGCAGGATCTGTGGAAGCTGCGCCACGTGACCGAATGCGTCAGGGTTGTACCCGACCTTCATCACGCCGCCGTAGCGCTCTGCCACCTGATGGCCCAGCAGCAGGGAACGGATCAGCGATTCGCCTGAAGGGATATGCTCGTCCGGACCGACGAAGAACGGCCCGATCACCAGGCGGCCGTCGGCGACCAGGCGGCGTATGTCCGCCTCCCGCTCGGGCCGCATTTCCAGATAGTCGTCGATGGCCTGCGACTGGCCGTCGAACATGAACACGCGATAGTCGGGATCGCGCGCCATGATCGCAAGCAGGTTGTCCACGACGTTGTGAACCAGATGCCAGCGGAGCTGCTCGAACGATCGCGAGTGTTCCCGGTCCCAGTGGGTTTTCGGGATCAGGATCGCCTTCTTGCTCCTGCTCATATCGCGCCGGTTGATCATAGCACCCGGATTCTGGCACACAGTAAGCGATGCCCGTTCCCGGAGACACGGTTCTCAGCGACGCCGATCGCGCCTTCTGGGACGAGAACGGGTACGTGGTCGTGCGTGACGCGGTGCCCAAGGCGCACGCGTCGGCCGCCGCCGACGCCATCTTCGAGTTCCTGGACGTTGGCCGGGGCCGGCCGGACGCCTGGTATCGCGCCCCGTTCCTGGGCGCGGTCGAGCTGTACCACCACCAGACATTCTGGGACAACCGCCAGTTTCCTCGCCTTTATCGGGCTTTCACCGAAATCTGGGGCCGCGACGACCTGTGGGTCAGCATCGACCGCGCGAACATGACCCCTCCGGACAATCCGCCGGCCTATCGGTGGAACGGCGCGCTGCACTGGGATCTGGATACGGTCGAGATCCCGATGCCGCTGCGCGTGCAGGGCGTGCTCTATCTGGCCGATACGGCGGAGAACCAGGGAGGCTTTCGCTGCGTGCCGGGATTCCACCGCGTCTTCGAGGAGTGGGTGCAGACGCAACCGCCGGACCGCTCCAAGTGGCAGCTCGACCTGAGCGGATGGGAGGAGCGGCCGATCGCCGCCGCGGCAGGGGATCTGGTGATCTGGAACAGCCTGCTGCCGCACGGCAACGGCCCCAATCACGCAGAGAAGCCACGCCTGGCTCAGTACATCTCCATGTATCCGCCGGTCGAGGAGGAGCGCGAGTGGCGGGTGCGCTCGTGGCGCAACAGCGAGCCGCGGCCGCCCCGCGCGATCTTTCCCGGCGACCCGCGCGGCTGGGAGCAGCGCACCGGTCCGGCGCGCCTCACCGACCTGGGCCGCCGGCTGCTCGGCATCGACCCGTGGTAGCGTAGCCCATCGGCAAATCTTGCCGATGCCCCGGCCCGCTTCAGGCGATCGCGGAGCGCTCCATTTCCTGCCGCAGTTCGATGACATCGGCCGGCGCGTGCAACTCCACGTCACGGCGGCCGACCACCTCGCCGGCGGCGACCTGCCGCTTGAGAGGGGCGCCGGCCGCCAGGCCGATCGGCAGGGCATCCGCTGCCAGGGCGTCGGCGGCCGGCATCAGGCGGCCCCAGACGGTCGCGCCGCCCTCCCCGTCCAGCACCTCTCCTTCGCGCAGGTCGCGCTTGGCGACCGCTACCACGTCGGCGGCGAACCGTTCCGGCGCTCCGGTGGGCTCCCCGCGCAGCGCCGCGGAGGCGACGCTGATGCCGAGCTCCAGCCCGATCAGGTGCGCCGGGCGATAGAGCGCCGCGTACCGGCCGCTCCGATCGGTGGCGACGCCGTACTCCTCGAAACAGCGCGCCGCGTAGTCGGACGGGGCGGCGAACGTCACGTACACGCCCCAGCGCAGGTCGCGCTCGACCGGACTACCGTCGCGCTTCAGTGACGAGACCACCTCCACCGTGCCAGCGTGCGGCAGGATTCCGCCGTCGCCGGCCGGCTTCAGCGTCTCGGCCAGATCGTCGCTCCCGCACGGCGGAAAGCGCAGCCCGCCGTGCGCCGGCCGCAGCCCCGTCGCGTTCGCCACCGCGGCCATCTCGATCGCGGACTTGGTGCCGTCCAGGAACGAGTTGAACATCCTGGCGTTCATGCCGCCGCTCGCGGCGCGCTCCGGGGTGATGCCGTAGTGCTGCCACACGGTGTCCGGCGTGGAGGCGTGGTAGGCCGGCAGGTACTTGGTGCCCTTGCCGGCGCAGACAACCTCGAACCCGCACGTGCGCGCCCAGTCCACCAGCTCCACGATCAGGGCCGGCTGATCGCCGTAGGCCAGCGAGTAGACGGTGCCCGCCTCGGCCGCGCGGCGAGCCAGCAGCGGGCCGGCCAGCACGTCCGCCTCCACGTTGACCATGACCACGTGCCGGCCGGCGGCGATGCAGGCCAGCGCGTGGCGCACCCCGGCGACCGGATCGCCGGTCGCCTCGACCACCACCTCCGGATCGCCATGGCCGAGCACGCTGTCCGCGTCCGGGAACAGGCCGATCGCCGCGATCTCGGCATCGTTCCAGCCCGACCGCCGCAGCGTGGCCTGCGCCCGCTCCGGCGCCAGATCGCACACGCCCACGACCCGCATGCCCGGCGTGGTGCGCACCTGCGCCAGAAACATGGAGGCGAACTTGCCCGCGCCGATCATCGCGACGCGCACCGGATCGGACTCGCGTGTCTTCAGGAGTCGATACATGCCGAATTACGAACCCGAGGAAACCGGTCGTGTCAACGTCGGCTTCAGATGCACGAAGAAGCCGATCCTGCCCGCTCCAGGTCAAGCCATGCCGTCCGGAACGCACTACGCTCGGGGTCATGGCGACGAAAGCCCTCGACAACCCTGTCTCTCGCCTCACACTCCGAAAAGCGGGAGGTATCGACCTCGATGTCGTACCGGCCCCACGTGTGAACTCCATCCCCCAGATGCGAGCGACCCTCGCCGACTCTTCGATCACCCCGGAGCCGCTCTCTTCGTTCCAACTCGGCGATCTCACAGTGGACGCCGACGAAGAACACCGAGTGATGACGGAGCAGCGTCACGAGATCGACGTACCAACTGCGGAACTCGATCACGTGCTCGAGGATCATGTCGTTGCCGGCATCGGCAATCGCGGCGGCACAACGGTGGAACCCGTCGAAGAAGCGCGGTCGAATGGTCCGCCACGCCCACGCCCCGGTCTTTGCCTGCCGATTGACCGACGGCAGGACATCTGCCGCCACAAGTTGGTCGGAAGACATGTAGAAAAACGGTGACCCCAACGCCGGCTGTACCGCCCGCCCTAGTGTCGTCTTGCCGGCACTACTCGGCCCGTTCAGGAGTATGACTCGGGACGATCTCATGGCAGTCCGCGCTTTTCGGGAGTCACGATCGACAAGGTCAGCGTCTGTCAGCGAGGACGGTCCTGGCGATCGAGCCTCCCCGGATCCGAATCGGAGTGAACCCGACACCGTCCTGCAGCGCGGATTCGGAGCGAGGCTGCGCTCGATCTGACGACTCTCCGGTCCCCGGTCGAACCAGTGGATCGGGATTGGATCCGTCCCGCTTGGGTTCACTCGACTCCGATTCGGCGTCAGGGATCATCGCGCCAATTGCATCTCACTTGGGCTCTATGGGCAAGGCCGCGTCGGTCTCGGCGTGCCCACGCCACCGGCGCCACCGGAGACTCGCTTGACCGTCCGCCACGCCTGGACGATGATCGTGCCTTGGTCGTGCGGGAGGGGGCGGCCTGGATCTTGACCGCAAGGAGACCATTGTGAAGCGAATCGCCCCCTTGATCGCGCTCGCCGCGCTGGTGCCCGGGCTCGTCCTGGCACAGCAGGCAAGACTCAGCCGGGAGTACACGCCGCCCAACTACGTGTTGGACGTGGCCGACTACCCGACCTCGTTCAGCGAAGCGCCCGCCCTGGCCGCCAAGGTGGCCGCCGGAGAGTTGCCACCGGTCGAAGAGCGGTTGCCGGTGCGCGAGGATCTGCTCGTCGTCGAGGGCGGCTCCATCGGCACCTACGGCGGCTCGATCGTCATGTCCACCCTGGGCTCGACCGAGGCGCTGAACCGCAACGCGTCCGCGTTCGACAAGTTCATCTTCTGGGATCCGACCGGCGGACGCTTGGTGCCCGCGCTGGCCAAGGCCTGGGAGCAGAGCGACGACGCGCGCTCGGTGACCCTCTACCTGCGCGAAGGGCTGAAGTGGTCCGACGGCCACCCGCTGACCACCGAGGACGTGCGCTTCTGGTACGAGGACGTGTACCGCAACACGGAGATCCAGCCCGAGCCGGAGCCGGTCCTCACCCCCAACGGCGTGCCCGCCCGCCTGGTGATCATCGACGACTACACGCTGCGCTGGGAGTTCGATGAGCCGTACTGGACCTTCCCCGAGCAGTTGGCCTGTCCGTTCTGCCCGATCGGCCGCGGATTCACCCTGGGATTCTGGCTTCCCGGCGGCCCGGTGGCCCCGGCCCACTACATGAAGCAGTTCCATCCCGCGTACGCCGGCCAGGAGGCCGTCGACAAGATGGCCGCCGACGCCGAGCTGGAGAGCTGGGTGAGCCTGTACGGCAACAAGATGAACTGGGGCCTGAACCCCGACCTGCCGGTGATCACCCCGTACAAGACCGTGGCGGGCAACCTCAACGCCAGCGCGCTGTGGAAGGTCGAGCGCAACCCGTACTTCTATGCGGTCGACTCGGCCGGCAACCAGCTCCCCTACATCGACACCTGGGAGCTGCCCAAGGTGGAGACACCCGACATGGTCTACCTGCGGCTGGCGGGCCGCCAGGACGACTTCAACTGGCGGCTGCCGAAGCTCGACCAGGTGCCGTTCATGCTCGAGAACAAGGATCGCGGCAACTACGACGTCTACTTCGACTATGCCAACGCCGGCTCCGCGTCCATGATCTACGTCAACCGCACGTGGCGCGGCGACCCGGAGATCGAGGCGCTGCTGAACGCCGCGGACTTCCGGCGCGCCGTATCGCTCGGCATAGACCGCGAGCAGTACAACGAGGCGTGGATGCTCGGTCTGGCCGTGCCCGGCTCCCCGGTGGTGGCGGATCATCACCCGATGAACCCGGGCCCGGAGTATCGAACCCTGTGGCACACCCACGACCCCGATCGGGCCAATGAGCTGCTGGACGGGCTGGGGCTGACCGAGCGCGACTCGGATGGGTTCCGGCTGACCCCCGGCGGCAACCGCGTGACGATCAGCCTGGCCGTCGTGCAGTCGCATCCGGATTGGGTAGGCCAGACCGAGATCTTCGTCGAGGAGATGAAGGAGCTCGACCTGGACATCAAGCTGGACGTGCTCGCCGACGAGATGTCGGGTCAGTGGCGGGCGAACAACCAATACCAGTTCTCCTGGGGCGCCAACTGGGGCTCCGAGGACTTCTGGGGCGGTGGCGCCCCGGCCGCCGGGCTACCGGTGACCAACATCGCCACCAACGGGCAGCTCTGGGGCGTCTACTACGAGACCCGCGGCGAGAAGGGCGAGGCTCCCGATCCCGAGACCGCGGCCGACGTCCTGAAGGTGTGGGAGCTGTACGACATGGGCCACACAGTGCCGGCCGAGGAGCGCTACGAGCTCGGCAAGGAGATCTGGAGCATCCTGATCGACGAGGTCTGGATGATCGGCATCGCCGGGCAGGTGTGGTACCACCCGCGCGTGCTCAACAACCAGTTGGCCAACGCGGCCGGAAGCTGGTGCGTGGACGGCAAGTGCCGCTATCCCGGCTCCTCCCACCCGGAGCTCTGGTACTGGGCATCGGCCAAGGATATGTAGCGATCGACCGCTTGGCGCCGGGGCGGGATGCACTGCCCCGGCGTTTTCGAAGTGCCGTGAGTGATCGATGACGAGCTACGTCGTCCGCCGTCTGGTGATGGCGGTGGTGACCGTCGCGGCTATCTCGATGCTCACCTTCCTGATCATCCAGTTGCCGGAAGGCGACTTCGTGGACAGCTACGTCCGCGAGCTGGAGTCGTTCGGCGCGAACGTGAGCCTCCAGGAGGCGGACCACCTGCGGGAGATCTGGGGCCTCAATCGGCCGCTGCCCGTGCAATACGTCAAGTGGATCACCCAATTGCTGCAGGGCAACCTGGGCACCTCGTACTCGATGCAGCACCACCGGCCGGTCCGGGAGATCATCGCCGACCGCCTGGTGATGACCGTCGTGCTGGCCGGCTGCTCGCTGGTCTTCACCTGGATCGTGGCGCTGCCGATCGGCATCTACTCCGCGGTCCGCCAGCGCACCCTCGGCGACTACACGGCGACGGTGGTCGGCTACGTGGGACTGGCGACGCCGGACTTCCTGCTGGCGCTGGCGGTCATGTACTGGGTGTTCCTGCTCTTCGACACGAACCTCGGCGGGCTGTTCTCCGACCACTACCTGGATGCGCCGTGGAGCCTGGGACGCCTCTGGGACCTGCTCAAGCACCTGCCGGTCCCCACCGCCATCGTCGGCCTGACCGGCACGGCCGGCCTGATCCGGATCATGCGCGCCAACCTGATCGACGAGCTGCGCAAGCCGTACGTGGTGACCGCCCGCAGCAAGGGCATGACCGAGCCTCGGCTGATCGCCAAGTACCCGGTGCGGCTGGCGCTCAATCCGTTCGCGAGCACCGTCGGCTACATCCTGCCGCAGCTCGTGTCCGGCAGCATCTTCGTGGCGCTGGTGATGAGCCTGCCCACGCTGGCGCCGGTGCTCTACCAGGCGCTGCTCCGCCAGGACATGCTGCTGGCCGGCAACATCCTGCTGATGGTGAGCATCCTCACGGTGATCGGCACCTTCCTGTCCGACATGGTGCTGCTGTGGATCGACCCCCGCATCCGCGTAGGGGCACGATGACCGGGTCGGCACGCTGATGGCAGAGGCACCGATCCGCGCCGCCACCACGGACGTCGAGAGCGAACGGCAGGAAGCGCTCTACTCGCAATGGCGGCT
Source organism: Spirochaetia bacterium (assembly GCA_963662775.1). Lineage (GTDB taxonomy): Bacteria > Spirochaetota > Spirochaetia > SZUA-6 > Bin103 > CATQHW01. Next base: position 3,566,139 of record OY759747.1, on the reverse strand, counting down.
CACGCGCATCCGCTTCCTGCGCCACAAGGCCGCCGTGGTCTCCGGCGTGCTGCTGTGCTGCTTCTACCTGGTGGCGATCTTCGCCGACTTCATCGCCTACTCCGACCCCAACGACAACGAGGCGTTCCGGCAGCTCATACCGCCGCAGCGCATCCGGCTGTTCGACGACGGGCGCTTCAGCCCGCACGTGCTGGAGCTCAAGCACGGGCGCGATGCCACCTTCCGGACGGTGTTCACGCCGATTCCGGACAGCAAGATCCGCGTGCGGCTGTTCGCCCGCGGCTACGAGTACCGGCTGCTCGGGATCTTCCCGACCGACGTGCATCTGCTCGGCACCGTGGAAAAGCCGACCGAGGAGAGCCTGTTCCTGCTCGGCACCGACAACAACGGCCGCGACCTGTTCTCCCGCCTGGTGATCGCCAGCCGCATCTCGCTGTCCATCGGACTGATTGGCGTCGTCCTCGGCCTGATCCTGGGTATCGTGCTGGGTGGGATCTCCGGTTTCTACGGCGGCGTGGTGGACTCGGCCATCCAGCGCATGATCGAGATACTGCGCTCCATCCCCACCATCCCCCTGTGGATGACCCTGGCCGCCGCGCTACCGCACGGCTGGAGCGTGGTGCAGCGCTACCTGGCGATCACGGTGATCCTGTCGTTCTTCGCCTGGACCACCCTGGCACGCGAGGTGCGCGGCCGTTTCCTGGCGCTGCGCGAGGAGGACTTCGTGCTGGCTTCCGAGGTGCTGGGGGCGACCAGGAAGCGGGTCATCCTGCGGCACATGGTGCCGGCCATGAGCAGCCACATCATCGCGACCGCCACCCTGGCCATCCCCGGCATGATCCTGGCGGAGACCGGCCTGAGCTTCCTGGGGCTCGGTCTGCGCCCGCCGGCCATAAGCTGGGGCGTGATGCTGCAGGACACGCAGAACCTGCGCGCGATCGCCCTGTCGCCGTGGCTGATGACCGCGGTCTGGCCGGTGATCGTGTCCGTGCTGGCCTTCAACTTCGTGGGCGACGGGCTGCGCGACGCCGCCGACCCGTACAGCACCTGACGCCATGCGGCTCCGCGAACAGCAGCTCGCCTTCTACCGCACCTTCGGCTTCCTGCGCTTCCCCGGCCTGTTCGCGGCCGAGATCGACGCCATCACCGCCGCCTACGAGCGGATCTTCGCCGGCAGCGGCCGCGTCCACGACCACAGGCAGGCGCTGTACCTCATCCCCTTCGCCGACCGCAGCGAGTACCTGTCCGGCCTGATCGACGATCCGCGCATCGCCGGACCGGTCGCCTCCATCCTGGGCTCCGACTACAACTACGCCACCAGCGACGGCAACTACTACGTGGGCGACACGATGTGGCACTCGGACCAGCACCTGGACACGCCCTTCCACTCGGTGAAGGTCGGCTTCTACCTTGACCCGCTCACCCGCGACTCCGGCTGCCTGCGGCTGATCCCCGGCAGCTTCCGTCACGGCGACGCGTTCGCGGACGCCCTGCACGCGGTGGTGCCGATCTCGGCGGAGAACCGCAGCCGCGAGGTGTGGGGCATCCACGGCAGCGAGGTGCCGGCCGTGGCGATCGAGTCGCAGCCGGGCGACATGGTGCTGTTCAACCACAAGACCAAGCACTCGGCGTGGGGCGGCGGCACCCTGCGGCGCATGTTCACCTACAACTTCGAGGAGCGCATGACCGGCGCGCAGGTCCCGTACCTGGCGCGAACGCTGGCCGACGTGCACGCGCGCAACGGCACCATCTATGGCGAGGCGATGCTGCGCACCGCCGGCCCGGAGCGCCGCCGCCACCTGGAGCAGCGGCTGCGCGTCGCCGCCGAGCACGGCATCAATCCCGTCGACGGAGGGTCTGCTGCATGACGGCGCACATCCACTGGAGCAGGGTGATCTGCCGCCGGCCGGGCCGCTACCTCGCCTGGCCCACCATCGCCCGCACGCAGAACGGCGAGCTGCTGGTCGTCTTCTCCGGCGAGCGGGAGGAGCACTCCTGCCCGTACGGCAAGACGCAGCTCATCCGCAGCGCCGACGGCGGCGAGACCTGGTCGGAACCTGCGACCATCGGCGACACGCCGCTCGACGTGCGCGACGCCGGCATCCTGGTGCTGCGCTCGGGCGTGATCGTGGTGAGCTTCTTCACCGTGCCGACCTGGTCCAGGCTGGACGGCTACCGCAAGGTCTACCCGGCACAACAGGTCGACGGCTGGCAGCGCTACTTCGACACCGTGTCCGCATCGGAGCGGCGGCGCTGGCTGGGCAACTGGACACGCCGCTCCACCGATGGCGGCCGCACCTGGGAGGAACCGGCGGACTCCATCGCGTCCGCCCCGCACGGCCCCATCCAGCTCCGCGACGGCCGGCTGCTGTTCCTGGGCGTCGACGCTCCCGGCGAGCCCCCGTACCGGCTGCTGGCCGTCGAGTCCGTGGACGAAGGGCGCTCCTGGCGGCAGATCGGCACCGTGCCGCTGTCGCCCGCCGACCACGCCGTCGCGGAACCGCACCCCGCCGAGCTGCCCGACGGCCGCCTGGTCTGCCTGTGGCGCTACCAGCCGGAGCAGCTTACCGAGCAGCGCTACCTGCGCCAGACCGAGAGCGACGACGGCGGCAGCACCTGGTCCGAGACGCACGCGACGGCCGTCCTGGGGTATCCGGCGCACCTGCTGACGCTCGAGAGCGGGGCGCTGCTCGCCACCTATGGGCGGCGCGTGCCGCCGATGAGCCAACGCGCCTGCCTGAGCCACGACGGCGGCGCGAGCTGGGACGCCGGCAACGAGATCGTGCTCCGCGACGACGCCCCGGACATCGAGCTTCCCTGGCCGGCCACCTGGGACCTGGGCTACCCCGCCACCGTCGAGCTGGCGCCGGGCGAGCTGCTGACCGTCTACTACCAGATCGCCCCGCCCGACCTGAAGCCGAGCATCCAGGCGACCCGCTGGTCGCTCAGGCTGACCGGGTCGCTCCGGCTGACCGGGTCGCTCAGTTGACCGGGGCCTCCGTGCCGGCGTAGTCGGGCAGCCGCCCGGCCAGCGCGCGGATGCGCGCGTTGCCGTGCCGGGCCAGCAGCTCGTTGGCGGCACGCACACGCGGTACGGCGCGCAACTCGGCCCGATGCCGGTCGTTGCCGGGCATGCGCACGAACTTGAGGATGATCGACCGCCGCGGATGGACCTTGCCGTAGACGGAGTGGAACAGCCAGTTGTTGAAGAACACCACGTCCCCGGGATCGGTCTCGATCGCGTACGCGGGAACGTCCTCGCCGCGCTGGCCGAAGTACCTTCGGTCGCCGCCGGCCGCGGTCTCCTCGTGGAACGGCAAGAGCGACTCGTGCAGCAGCGCCCGGTGCGACCCCGGGACGACGCGTAGCGCGCCGGTATCCCGGCGCAGCGGGTCCAGGTAGAGCATCACCTTGAGCCGGTATGGCGCCATCTGCTCCCGCAGCCAGCCCCCGTCCGCGTGCCAGTGGTGGTCGGCCAGGCTGTCGAAGCCCCACATGCCCTCGGAGCCGTCCCACAGCGCGTCCTCGCCGAGGAGGTCGCAGACCGCCTGGTAGATGCGGTCGTCGGCGACCAGGTCCGTGAGCGACCGGCTCCGCTCGACGAACGGCGACTCCCAGACCACGTCGCCGTCGCCCGGAACATGGCCCAGGACCTCCGCGCACACCGACTCCATCTCGCGGAGTGCGGCGTCGACCTCGGCCGGACTCAGCGCGGCGCGGCGGACCACGACCCCCAGTGCGTCGAACTGCGCCACCTCGCCGGCGGACAGGAACCGCGGGTCATGGTTGCCCACGGGGAGAGTGTGGCACACGGCCGGCGCCCGCGGAATGACCGGCCGCGCTCGATCGGAGTAGGCTCGGCGCCGCGACGCTCGCGCCGCGTACGCCGCAGCCATGCAACACGCCAACGATCGAGTCGAGGTGATCCCTTCCGGCGGCGCCCTGGGCGCGGAGATCCGCGGGCTCGACCTTCGGCTGGCGCTCGACGACGCGACCGTGGGACAGATCCGCCGTGCGCTGCTCGATCACTGCGTGCTGGTCTTCCGCGATCAGGCCATCGGCGAGGCGGACCAGGTCCGCTTCACCGGCTACTTCGGCCGCCCGGCCGAGCACGTCCGCCGCCAGCCCGACCGGCCGGTCAAGGAGATCTTCCTGATCTCCAACATCGAGCAGAACGGGCAACCCATCGGCGCCCTGGGCCACGGCGAGCTCAGCTTCCACTCCGACCTTTCCTACCTGCGCCGGCCCGGCACCCTGTCTCTGCTCTACGCGGTCGAGGTCCCCGAAAGCGGCGGCAGCACCCAGTGGTGCAACGGCTACGCGGCCTACGAGGCGCTGGACGACGGCCTCAAGGCGAGGGTGCACGGCCTCCGCGCCATCCATCGCCACCCGGTCGAGGAGCAGAACCCGCCCGAGCCGGTGCACCACCCCGTCGTGCGCACCCACCCGGAGACCGGCCGCCGCACGCTGTACGTCGGCCCGCACCTGACGCGCTCCATAGTCGGGATGGAGCCCACGGAGAGCCGTGCGCTCCTCGACCGGCTGTTCGCACACATGACCCAACCCCGTTTCGTGTGGACCCACCACTGGCAGGTCGGCGACCTGGTCATGTGGGACAACCGCGCCACCCTGCACCGCCGAGAGCCGTTCCCCGCCGACCAGCGCCGGCTGATGAAGCGCACCCAGGTCCTGGGCGAGGAAGTGCCGTCTTGACGTGTGGACGCTGTGGCGATCCGCCTCAACACAGCGGTTGTCAACGAGATCGTTGACGGTTCCTCAAAGCAAGCCCCAATCGAACACCGCGCCCAGGTAACCATCCCTGCGGCTGGTGAGCCCCTCGTAGACCGCCTGGCAGTCGGCCGGCGAAGCCACTTGGTCGAGCAGCGGTTCCACGTGCAGCCGGCCGGCGGCGATCCATTCGACCAGGCGGCGGTAGTTGGTCTCCAGATCGCGGACCCGTTCGGCGGGGTGCGCCGGCCAGCGCCACTCCAGCGCTCCGATCATCCGGATCGCCTGCAGGTGGATGCGCAACAGCATCGGCGTCACGTCGAAAGTGGCCGGCGCGCGGGGGCTGCCGAGCAGGATCACCTCACCGTGGCGCCGCGCGGCCATCACCGACTGCGCCACCACCTCGCTGATGCCGATCGCCTCCACGGCGACGTGCACGCCCTCGCCCCCCGTCCACTCCAGGACGGCCTCCTGCAGATCGCGCGCGGACGGATTGACCGTACGCTGGATGCCGCACGCCCGCGCCTTGGCAAGACGGTAGTCGGAGAGGTCGGCGGCCATCACCTCCGCCCCGGCGAGCTGGAATAGCTGGGCGGCGAAGTTGCCGACCAGCCCCATGCCGGTCACCAGCACCGTGTCGCCGGGCTGCACGCTGGAGGAGCGCAGCGCGGAGATGCTCACCCCGGCCATCCGGGCGAACACCAGGTGGCCGCCGTCCGCGTCCTCCGGCACCGGCAGCGCCATGCGGGCGGCGTCCGCCTTGACCAGCGAAGTGTGCCGGGAAAAGGAGAGTACGCGCTCGCCCGCGCAGCACATCTGGACGGCCGATCCCACCTCCAGGACCCGGCCCAAGTGGCCGTAGCCGGTGCCGCGGGGATACGTGCCCGTGTCGCCGAACGGCATCTCCCGCACCAGACCGGTGAAGCCGGCCCCCTCGGTGCCGGCGCTGACGATCGAGTACTCGGCGTCCACCAGCGCCTCGTGCGGCTGCAGGCAACCGTCGACTTCGACCTCCTGCAGCTCGATGCGGCCGGGCTCGACGACGATCAACTGTCTGCTCTTCATGCGCGCCCCGCTCGGGTCGGCGTCGGGTCGCTTGGAAGCAGCATGCGGCCGGAGAGGAGCAATCAGCCGCGCCGGTCGCGGATGAGCGCCTCCAACTCGGCGACCCGCGCTTCGGCGGCTTGGCGCGCGGCAACCTCGCGAGCGGCACGGGAGTCGGCAACTCGACGTGCGGCGGCCTCACGCTCGGCGCGGGCATGCTCTTCGCGGTGGCTCAGCAGGTCGCGCCCCGTCGCCGGATCGTGCAACCGCATCCGCCGCCCCGCCCGCGCTCGCAGTTCCAGCCCCAGCACGTCGCTGACCAGCACGAAGTCCGGCGCCTTCGGCTCGTCCCAAAGCCGGTACGACGGTCGCTCGTGCTTCGCCGCCCCCATCACCAAGAACACGTCCGGAGCGATCGAAACGCCCGGATCGCCATCCTGGTAGTAGATCAGCAGATCACCCGACACGTATACGTCCGCCCGCTCCGCGAACCACCATAACACACGGGGAGCCGGGTGCCCGGAAGCTATACCTTGGCCGGAGCGGCGGAGTAGGCTCGTGGAAGGCCTCTACATGTCCCTCCCGTCCCCGTACCGGCAGATGACTTTCGCCGACGAGCTGCTCGACCGGCCGGACGAGTTGCAGACGGCCTACGACCGCGACGGGTACCTGTTCTTCCGCGGCGTGCTGGACCGCGCGGAGGTCGACCGGGTGGCCGGCAAGCTGCTGGAAGCGATGCGCGCGGAAGACTTGGTGGGCCCACCCTCGGATGGCTCCCGGCCGGCGCGGTGGAGCGGCCGGCCGCTCGACGCCATCGACGACCGCGGCTTCTACGAAGTCCCGTACTACCCCGAGCTGCTCGACACGGCGACGACCCGGCGGCTCCTGCTCCGCGTGTTCGGGGAGCCGGTCTTCACCTTCCGCTCCCTGACCGTCCGTTACGCCCTGCCGGCCGACGACCGCCACATTTCGCTGCCGCACCAGGACCACTTCTTCATCCGCCACACGGCGGCGTTCCGCACGCTCTGGGTGCCGCTCCTGCCGATCGAGCCGGCCGGCGGCGCCCTGGCCGTGTCCTGTAGCTCGCATCGCGCCGGGCTGCGCCACCACGAGGAGACCGAGGTGCTCTCCTACGTGCTCAAGGGGCGCCGGCAACGCGGGCTACCCCTGGCCGACGTCCCGCAGCCCTGGCACACGACCGCGTACCGGCCGGGCGACGTGCTGATCTTCCACAGCCACACCCTGCACTGGGCGTTGCCCAACGAGTCCGAGTCCGTGCGGCTCTCGGTCGACGTGCGCTGTCAGCCCGCATCCGAGCCCCGTTCGTGGCAATCCCGGACCACGCTCGCGGAGCAGCGGGAGCTGCGCCGCGCGGCGCAGGCAATCGCGGCCGCCGAGGGTATGAGCGAGGACCTGTTCGAGAAGGTGATCATCGAGATGATGGCGCGCGGCGTGCCGGCCGAACGCGATCGCATGATCGAGATGGCGGCCGGACTGCGTTGAGAGAAGCGGCAACGGAGACCCGGGACAGTGACCAAACAGAGCGCGGTCGTTCCCGACGACGCGACTCCCCCGCCGATCCCGCCTGGGTTGCTGCGCGACCTGCGTCGCATGAACCCGTGGTGGACATGCGATCCCATGCCTCCGCAGCCGGCGACTCGGCGCCACCTGGTGACCTGGGTCCGCCGCCGATTGGAGGCGGAGATCGCCCCGATCGTCGTGCTACGCGGCCCTCGTCAAGTCGGCAAGACGACCGCCCAGTTCCAGATCATCTCCGACGTGCTTGGCGAAGGCGTGCCCGCCCGCAACGTCCTCAGAGTCCAGTTCGACGAACTCGCATCGCTTCGCGGGATCGAGGACCCGATCCTCGCCATCGCCGACTGGTTCGAACGGAACGTGACCACGGCCCGGTTCAACGCACTGGCACACGCAGGCCGCAAGGCGTATCTGTTCTTCGACGAGGTGCAGAATCTGGACGGCTGGGACGCGCAACTCAAGTCTCTCGTCGACAACGCCGCGCTGAAAGTGGTGGTGACGGGAAGCTCCGCGCTGCGGATCGAACTCGGCCGTGACAGCCTGGCAGGACGCGTCAGCACGGTCGAGGCGGGTGTACTCTCGCTCACCGAGATCGGCGCGCTACGCGACCTGAGGGGGCCTCCCCCATTCCTCCCCGACAACGGACTCAGCTTCCTCATCGACAAGGACTTCTGGCTGCAACTGCGCGCGCACGGGCAAGCGAACGCACCGGTCAGAAACGAGGTTTTCCGCCACTTCTCGGAGCGGGGGGGCTATCCGATGGTCCACAGGCAGGCGGCTACCGCCTGGGCCGTGCTTGCCGACCAGTTGAACGAAACGGTGATCAGGCGCGTCATTCAGCACGACCTCCGGCATGGATCACGTGGTCGGAGGCGGGATCCCGCGCTGCTGGAGGAAGTCTTCCGTTTGGCCTGCCGCTATGCCGGGCAGACGCCTGCGGCTTCCACCCTGGCCGAGGAGGCTCGCCTGTCGCTCGCCGCCGACATCGGCGTCCAGCGGGTGGTGCAGTACCTGAAGTTCCTCGGGGACACCCTGCTGTTGCACGTGGTTCCACCGCTTGAGATACGGCTCAAGAAGAAACGCGGAAGCCCCAAACTCTGCCTGGTGGATCACGGCTTGAGAGCGAGCTGGCTTCAGGAACAGGTTCCGTTGACCCCTGAAGCTCTGGCGGCGCGCCCCGAGCTCACCACGCTCGCCGGTCACTTGGCCGAGAGCATCTTCGGCTCGGCCGCTGCCACGATACCCGGCCTGGACATCGCCCACGTTCCCGAACGGGGAACGGACCGTGAGGTGGATTTCGTCTTGACCGTCGGCGCTCAGCGGGTACCGGTGGAGATCAAGTATCAGCGCCGGATCGACCCTCTGCGCGATACGCTGGGCATCCGATCGTTCATCGAGAAGTCCGTCAACAACGCCGCCTTCGGTCTGCTGATCACGCAGGACGACAGTGCGTCCGTCGACGATCCGCGCATCGTGACGCTCCCGCTTTCCTCCTTCATGCTCCTCAGATGAGAGAGACCCCGACCTCCGGCCGCCGGCCCAACCTGCTCTACATTCATTCCGACCAGCACAGCCCGTTCGTGGCCGGCTGCTACGGCGACCCCGTGGTGCAGACTCCCCACCTGGACGGGCTGGCCCGCCGCGGCGTCACCCTCACCAACGCCTACTGCCCCTCGCCGGTCTGCGTGCCGTCGCGGATGGCGATGCTCACCGGCAAGTACCCGCACGAGCTCGACGTGTGGACCAACCACCACATCCTGGGCAGCGACCACCCCACCCTCGCGCACGCCATGGGCGCCGCCGGCTACCGGCCCGTGCTGATGGGCCGCATGCACTCGGTCGGCATCGACCAGCTCCACGGCTATGCCGAGCGGCCGATCGGCGACCACGGGTCCAACCATCCCGGGGGCGGAGAGGTACCCAGGGAGGCACGCGCATCGCTCGAGAACTCAGGCGCCGGACAGAGCGGCTACCAGGTGCACGACGAGGACGTGACCGCGGCGACCGTCGACTTCCTCAACCGGTTCGGGATCCGCAGGCGCGCCGGCGTGAACGACGAGCCGTTCTGCCTGTCGGTGGGATACATCCTGCCGCACGCGCCCTACGTCGCCCGCCGCGCCGACTTCGACCGGTACCGCGACCGCGTGACCCTGCCGCGCGTGCGCACGCCGTTCGACGACCGGCTGCATCCGTTCGAGGCCTGGTGGCGCTCCTGGAGCAGCGTCGAGGAGGTCTCGGACGATGTCATCCTGCGGGCCAGGGCGGCCTATTGGGCGCTGATCGACCGGATGGATGCGCTCATCGGCGACATTCTGGAGGCGCTGCGCCGGAACGGACTCGAGGACAACACGCTCGTCGTCTACCATTCCGACCACGGCGACATGGCCGGCGAGCACGACTTGTGGATGAAACGCTGCCACTACGAGGCGTCGGCGCGCATCCCGGCGATCGTGTCGTGGCCGGGGGCGCTGCCGCAAGGGATGACGTGCGACCGCGTGGTCAGCGCGCTCGACCTCAACGCCACGATGCTGGAAGCGCTGGGCGCCGAGCCGTTGCCCGGCTCCCACGGCCGCGGCCTGCTGGACCTGCTCGGCGGCAGGCAGGCCGACTGGGAAGACCTCGCCTTCTGCGAGTATTGCGTCTACGAGGGTTGGACGACGCGGATGATCCGCCGCGATGACTGGAAGTTCATCTACTACCACGGCCACCGGCCGCAGCTCTTCAACCTGCGCGAGGATCCGGACGAGGTGGCCGACCGGAGCGGCGACCCGGCGTGCGCGGCGCTCGTCAGGGAGTTGACCGCGGCCGTGTTGGCCGACTGGGATCCGGACGCCGTCGAGCGGAAGATGGACGAACGGCGCCGGGCCACCGACCTGATCGCGCGGTGGTCGCGGGAGACCGGCGCCCCCGAGCAGTTCGTCTGGCGCCGGAACCCGGCCATGGACTACGTGGAACCGGGCTGAGCTACTTCTTCTCCTTCCGCATGTACTCCAGCCACGTCTCCTTGGCGGACTCGAGCTCCTCCATCAGCACGCGGCGCGAGTGGTCGTCGGCGAACACCGGCGCGCGGGAGAAGTAGCGCAGCAGATCGTCGATGCCCTTGATCGATCGGCGCTTCGCCTGCGCCTCCAACCGGGCGACGCGCCGCTCGCGCACCCCGGCATCCAGCTCCCCGTTCGCCTGCACCCCGTCGATCCGCTCGAAGTAGGGCCGCGTCCACGCCTCCGGCACCTGACCGGTGCTGGTGATGTACTCGGCGTTGTGGTGCCGCTCGTGGACGACGCGGCCGAGCACCTTGCCGATGATCACCACCCCCCAGCGGACTCCGAGCGTGAACAGCGCGATGACGGCGGCGAAGGCGAGCAGGAGCGGCAGCATGATGAGAGCCCATCATAGCGCCTCGACACGGTCGGCCGCCGCTTCGCCGTTGGAGCGGGTGATCGGGTGATCGATCTCAGCGGGTTGACCCGGAGAGGGACAACGGCACACACTCGGCCCTCTCGTGGATACCGCTACCCAGGCCCCCGTATTGGAGCTCAGGGACCTCAGGACGCACTTCTCGCTCGACGAAGGCACGCTCAAGGCCGTGGACGGGGTCAGCCTGACCGTCCACCAGGGGCAGACCCTCGGCATCATCGGCGAGAGCGGCTGCGGAAAGAGCGTGACCGCTCAGTCCGTCCTGCGCATCGTCCCCACGCCCGGAAAGATCATCTCCGGCGACATCGTGCTCCATCGTGACGGCGAGCCCGCCGTCGATCTCGCCGACATGGACCCGTTCGGCCATTCGGTTCGCGCCATCCGCGGCAAGGAGATCTCGATGATCTTCCAGGAGCCGATGACCAGCCTGTCGCCCGTGCACACGATCGGCAACCAGATCGAGGAGGCGATCCTCCTGCACAAGACCAGGGACAAGCAGGAGGCGCACTCGCTGGCCGTCGACATGCTGGACAAGGTCGGAATCCCGAACCCGTCGCAGCGCATCGAAGAGTACCCGCACCAGCTCTCCGGCGGCCTTCGCCAGCGCGCCATGATCGCCATGGCGCTGTCCTGCAACCCCAAGCTGCTGATCGCCGACGAGCCGACCACGGCGCTCGACGTGACCGTGCAGGCGCAGATCCTGGACCTGATGGCCCATCTCCAGAAGGAGTTCGGCATGGCGATCCTGTACATCACCCACGACCTGGGGGTGATCGCCGAGATCGCCGACGAGGTCGCGGTGATGTACCTGGGCCGCGTGGTCGAGCACGCGGTGACCAGGGAGCTGTTCCGCAACCCGCTGCATCCCTACACGCGGCTGCTGCTCAAGTCGATTCCGCGCATGGGCAAGGACGCCAAGCAGCGCCTGGAGGCGATCGAAGGCACCGTGCCGATCCCGCTCGACCCGCCGCGCATGTGCGGTTTCTACAGCCGCTGTCCGGACGCCATCGCCGGAACCTGTGACATGGAGGTGCCGGAGCTGGTCGAGATTTCTCCCGGCCACTCGGTGCGCTGCTACCTGCACAGCCCGCAGACCGAACCCATCCCCGAGACGCCGGAGCCGTCCCGGCGAGCATTAGGAGCGGCACGATGAGCGAACCCGACAGCCGCGGAGGCACGCAGCCGTCCGCCGCCACGGGCGGAGCGCCCGCGGGAAACGGAGCACGAACGCTCCTGAGAGTCGACGAGTTGCGCAAGTACTTCCCGATCGAGAAGGGGTTCCTGCGCCGCGTCACCGGCCACGTCAAGGCGGTCGACCGCATCAACCTGTTCATCAACGAGGGTGAGACGCTCGGCCTGGTAGGAGAATCCGGCTGCGGCAAGACGACCTTGGGGCGCTGTATCCTGCGCGCCATCGAGCCTACCGACGGCTCGATCAACTTCCAGTTCCAGGCCGCCGACGCACCGGTCGACATCACCAAGCTGGACAAGAGCCGGCTGCGGCAGATCCGCCGCCACATGCAGATGGTCTTCCAGGACCCCTATTCGTCGCTGGACCCGCGCATGACGGTGCTGGACATCGTCGCCGAGCCGCTGGTCGCCAACAGCCTGGCGCGCGGACAGGAGCTGGAGGAGCGGGTCAAGGAACTGGTGAACATCGTCGGCCTGGAGGTCAAGCACCTCAAGCGCTATCCGCACGCCTTCTCCGGCGGCCAGCGGCAGCGCATCGGCATCGCCCGGGCGCTCGCGCCGAAGCCGGAGTTCATCTGCTGCGACGAGGCGGTGTCCGCGCTGGACGTGTCCATCCAGGCGCAGATCCTCAACCTTCTGGAGGACCTGCAGTCCGAGTTCAACCTCACGTACCTGTTCATCGCCCACGACCTCAGCGTCATCGAGCACATCTCCGACCGGGTGGGCGTGATGTACGTCGGCAAGATGGTCGAGCTGGCCGAGACCGAGGACCTGTTCGGCAATCCCAAGCATCCGTACACGGAGGCGCTGCTGTCCGCGGTGCCGCAGCCCGATCCGGAGACGCACATGGACCGCATCATCCTGCCGGGCGAGGTGGCCAATCCGGCCGACCCACCGTCAGGGTGCTACTTCCATCCGCGCTGCCTGTACGCCCAGGACCGGTGCCGTTCGGAGGAGCCGGCCTGGGAGGAAGTGACGCCAAACCACTTCGCCGCCTGCCACTTCGCCAAGGAACTGAGCCTCAAGGGCGTGCAGTAACCGCGACCGCTCGGGACGTGAAGCCGCGTGTCGCCGTCACCACCTACTATGACCGGGATCTGATCGAGCCCGCGCTTGCCCCGCTACGCGCGCGGGCGGATGTCCGCTACGGCGCGCCGGTAGGCCGCAACCTGCATGCATCGGAGCTCGTCGAGGCCCTCTCCGGCGCTGTCGGCGTGATCGCGGCCGACGAGCGCTACGACGCCTCGATCCTGGACGCCGCCCCGCGCTTGCGCATCATCGCCCGCGAGGGAGCGGGCTACAACGGGATCGACGTCACGGAGGCGACGCGACGCGGCGTCGCGGTCACCAACGCCCCGGTCGTGCACGAGGCGACCGCCACCATGACCCTCGGGCTGATGTTCGCGGTGGTCCGCAAGCTGCTCACGTGCGACCGCGCCGTGCGCGCCGGCCACTGGACCGACCGGGGGCGGTTTCTGAATCCCGGGCTGGACGGCCGGACGCTGGGCCTGATCGGATTCGGCATGATCGGAAAGGGCGTCGCCCGCCGCGCCCTGCCCTGCGGGATGCGCGTGATGGCCCACAGCCCTTCGCTTACCGCCTCAGGGGCCGCCCGCCACGGCGTCACCGCCGCCCCGTTCGAGCGGGTGCTCTCCGAGTCGGACATCGTCAGCCTGCATGTTCCGTTGACGGAGCAGACCCGAGGCCTGATCGGCGCCTCGCAGCTCGCTGCCATGCGTCGCGGCGCCTACCTGATCAACACCTGCCGCGGGAGGGTGGTGGACGAGCCGGCGCTCATCGACGCGCTCGCCTCCGGCCACGTGGCCGGCGCCGGTCTGGACGTGCTGGCCGACGAGCCTCCCGATCCCGGCAACCCCCTGCTGTCCATGGAGCAGGTGGTGCTCTCCCCGCACATGGGCGGCGACACCGAGCGCACCATGGTGCGCGCCGTCGAAGTCGCCTGCCAGAACGTGCTTGCCTGCCTGGACGGCAGCACGCCGCCGACCATTCTCAACCCGGAAGTGCTCAGCCCGGAAGTACTCAACCCGGAAGTACTCAGCCCGCCCGCGTAGCGCTTAGGAGGCCTCTCGGCGCCCTGCCGTCGTCTCCGAGCCCGCCTGAACCCGGTATTCTTGTGAAGTGCCAGGGCGTCGCTCATTCGGACTGCGGGCAGCGTCCCGCGCAGCCGATAAGACGAAGGTGGGGGCGAACTCAATGACCACCCAGGCGGTGACCAGGCAGTCGGCGACCACGCAGTCGGCGACCAGGTGGTGTCACCTCGCGATCGCAGCCGCCATGCCGCTGGTGCTCACGGTCTGTGCCACACAGCCGGTCACCATTCCCTTCGACCTGGGTCTTCACATCGCACCACCGTCGGTGACCGCGCTCCCGTCCGCCCAATTGGACGAACCGGCGATGCCCCCGCCGCCGCTGATCGAATTCGCGGCCGTCCCGCGCGTGGTTGAGCCGGCGATCGATGCCGGCCTCCTCGGCGCTGGTGGCGCGGCGAACGTCGCGCCACACATCGAGCCGGAACGGCCGCCGCATCCCGGACGATCCGAACTGCTGGCGTCGGCACCCATGGACGAGATCGGAGTCCCCGGGAGGCCGGCAGGTGCCGGAGCCGAGGGGACGCCGGGGCCCGGCGAGCACACCATGCCGGAGCGCCCGCAGCATCCGGTGCGGAGGGTGCCGCAACCGGTCATGCCGGGTTCGATCGTGACGCCTGCAGGGGCCGGCTCCGGTGCGGTCCCCGCCGTGGGCTCACGGGTGGAGCCGCAGCGGCCGCCACATCCCGCCATGAACGCGGCACGGCCCCTCCCCTTGTCCCATCCGCAGCCGGCGCGCGCCGCCGGTCCGACGATCATTCGGCCGCCGACTGACGCCGACCTCGACCGGGTGCGCGTGCTCATCGCACGCGCCGAGGAAGTGGGCGCACATTTCTACGACCCGCAGAACCTGGACGGGGCTCGCAAGGCCCTGCGCAGCACCGAACGGCTCCGCGGCGTCGACCCCGGCGGATCACGCGCAATGCTGGGCGGCGCGGAAGCGCGGGCCGTCCAGGCATTCGAGAACTCGGTGCGGCTGGCCGCGGAGCGGCTGCGCAACCTGCTGCAGGACCGACTTGACGAGCTGCGGGGAATCCAGGCCGATCTCTGGATGCCGGTCTCGTTCCAGGAATTGGTCGACGCCGTCCGGCGTGCGGAGGATCTCTACCGGTCAGGCGACTACTTCGGAGCGCATCGGCTGGCCGTGGTCACCGCCGACGACATGCTGGCCCTGCGCGATTCGCTCCTCGATCGGCTGGAGCTGCTGTACGGCACTCGGATCGAGGCGGAGCGCTGTCTGGCCGCCGTCCAGCAACTCGACACAGGCGGCTGGGCCGCGACGAGGCTGCAAGAGCTGCGGTCGCTGTACCGGCGTCTCAACGCGCTGTACCTGATCGGCCTTGAGGCCATCCAGTCCTACCGGCTGGCCGACGCTGAAGAGGCGTTCGGCGCCGCGATCGAGGTGTGCCGCGGGTTGATGACCGTGGCCGACGAGGCTTACACCGAGCACATGGAGCGGGCCTCCGCGCTGTTGCGGGCGGTGATGGAGGAGATAGAGGCGGCGTCGAAGCTCACGGTGGTGACCGAGCAGGGTGACGCCATCATGCCGCGGCCATGGTCGGGCCAGCCGGTGCTGGACGCGCTGCGCGCGGGCGGGGCGAGTCGCAGGGCGATCCTGGACGGGATCCAGCGTGAAGATCCGAACGATCTTCTCAAGGCTCGGGAGCTCTGGATCGATGGTGTGGTGGCGTTCGATGCCCGCAAGTACGGTCAGTCCATCCAGCGCTTCGAGGACGCCCGCAGCTACCTGGAGCGCTACAGGCTGCACGCGGTGCTCGGCATCCATACCGTGCAACTGATTCCGGAACGGCGCGAGAGCCTGTGGCGCATCGCGGAGTACGACCGCTGGTACTCGGATCCGTTCCTGTGGCCGCGGATCTGGCGGCGCAATCGCGACCTGATCCAGAACCCCGACCTGATCTACCCCAACTGGAACCTGATCATTCCGGCGATCTGATGCGTGAAGACGAAAGAGCCGGCGGAATTCCGCCGGCTCTTTCTCGATCCGATCGTGTGGCCGATCGTGTGGCCGATCGTGTGACCGGTGAGGCGCGTTACTGCCCCAGGGCCTCCTCGACCGAGATCTTCCCGGACTTGAAGTCGGGAACGTTGAAGGTGAGCTTGCCCAACTCATCCAGCAGGCGCTGCGCGCCCGCGTTCAGGTACTTCTCCACGTAGGCGTCCCACTCGGCGTCCACGTCGAAGTCGGCGTTGGTCATCGCCTTGAAGTAGAACTCGTCGCGGATCGTCCAGAGCGCGGCGGTCACCTCGCCGGCGATCGCCGTGAACTCGGTCTGGTTGAAGACGTCTTCCTTGTACGGCGGCAGCGAGAACTGCTGGCCGGGGCCGGTGAAGTAGTGGTCGATCCACGCCTGGTGGTCGGCGTTGCTCGCACGCGCGACCGCGTACCGGGCCGGGAAGGTCTGGTGCGTGAAGTAGTGCCCGCCGACGTTCTCGAAGGTCCAGCCCTCGAGCGCCTTGCGGGGCGAGTTGGACAGTGCGATGTCACTGGAGCGATCGGGCTCGCCGTCCCAGTCCCAATGCACGCCCTCCAGGCCGCCGGGGCTGCCGGCCATGATCCGGCCGAGCGGGTCGAAGTTCACGTAGTCGTAGATCTGCAGCAGGCGCCGCAGCTTCTCGTCCGACACGTTGCGGTTGACGGTGTACGCGACCACACGGCTGCCGAACGGCAGCGCCTGGTTGTTGTACTTGGTGCGGTACGTGCCGTTGTGGCTGAGGCCGGTGAAGGCCATCCACTTGGCGCCGTCTTCGCGCACCGCCGTCCATCCCTGTCCCTGCCCTTCACCGTCGCGTTGGGCCCAGCCAAAGCCGGTGACGCCGCAGGTGGTGCAGATGCCGTAGACGCCGGAGGCGATGCGGTCCTTCCACTGCTCGAAGCCGACAGCCGGCAGCTCCGGATCGATGTAGCCTTCCGAGTACCACTTCTGCAGCCGCTTGGCGGCGTCCCGGAAGCACGGGCAGTTGCCGTCCATGACCAGCTCGCCGCCGTACGGAGGCACCGTGTCGCCGTCGTAGTCGTAGCTGGGTTTGTTGTTCAGACCGTAGGCGTAGAGGACCAGCGAGGCGCGGAACATGAACGCCTGCGTCTGGTCGCCGGTGAACCCGTACGGGATGCGCACCTGGCCGTCACCGAAATCCAGCTTGTCGCGGAACGCCGCCAGCACGGACTCGAACTCGTCGATGTCGTGGACGGCGGGTTCCCAGTAGAAGGTGTCGGGCTTGTTCTCCGGGCTCTGGTCGACGGCGTCGAAGAAGTCGGTCATGCCGACCCGTTCCAGCCAGTCGTAGCGCAGGTAGTGCTGGGCGCCGTTGCCCTCCTTCCCGAACTGCTGCTGGAAGCGCGGGATCGCCCAGTACTCGTCGGTCGATCCGGGAGCCAGGAAGTAGGCCCAGCCGGCCGTACCGATCTCGTTCATGGCGTCGACGTAGAACGGCATCTCCTCTTCGATCATGCTGCGCGGGATGGTGCGGTAGGCGCCTTCCATGAACTTCTGATCATGGAAGTTCCAGACGTACCACGCATCGGGATGCTCGCCCGACGCCACCAGCAGGTTGTGCTTCTCGCGGTCGTTCTGGTGGTAGCGGATCGTGTCGATCTCGACGTTGAACTTCTCTTCCAGAAGCTGCTCGGTCACCGTGTTCTCGCCGACGTTGGCGCCGCCGACACCGGCCCAGGTGATGGGCATCGGCGCATCGGCGGCGGCCATCTCCCCCTCGCCGGCTGCGAACAGCCCTGCCGTCGGCAGCAGCAGCAATCCGAGCATGACTATCGTAAGCTTTCTCATCGTCGCTCCTCGTGTGGAATGTCCGGCCGGACGGCCGGCTCGGCATGTGGGCGATTCTATGCGCGCAGGCCGCGCGCTGTCATCCGTCGGGGGCTGTCGCGACCGCTACAGGCGGCCGATCGCGGCCAGCGTCCCCCACAGGTCGAGCTGCTCGACCGCGTGGTGCCGGTACACCCCGACGGCGTCCGCGCCCGCCGTCAGCGCACGGCGAGCGCCTTCCATCAGCAGCTCCGGCTCCTGGAAGCTGCCGGGGTGATAGCAGGAGAGCTCGGCATACAGCGGGATGCGCCCCGCCACCACGCGGGCCGCGTGGCCGACGCGCCGTTCCACCGCGTCCGGGTCGCTTTCCGTGCGGAACCACAGGTACAGCTCGTCGAGCACGCCCCGCTCCGTCCACGACGCCCAGTCGTGCAGCCCGTGCAGGGAGCGCTCGGGCTCGCGGGCGATGATGGTGGCGGAGAACACCGCCTTCTCGGAGACCGCCTTCACCCGCTGGCGCGCCTCGGCGAGCATCTCGGTCACGTAGCCGGCGCGGAACTCCAGCCACTCCGGGTCGTCCGCGCGCAGCGCGCGCGCGTCGCGGCCGGACGCCTGCCGGTACTCCTTGACCGTCCGCTCCTCGTATCCGGCCGGCACCAGCCCGCCGGCGTCCTCCATGCCGTTCACGAACTCGACCTGCACGCCGTCGCCGTCCGAGTCGGCCAGCGCCTGCGCGATTTCCGCCGCCTGCCGCTCGCGCACCTCGGGGAACGCGGGACTGAGGCCCAGCCGGTCGCAATAGCTGAGCGTGTCGGAGCCGTCGGCGGTCCGGGACCGGTACTCGGGATGCGCGGCTGCGAACGGGCCGATGCTCGCCTCGCCGCGGTGGGGTCCGACCAGGATCGGCCGGTGGCGGTCCAGGATCGCGCGCGCATCCGGAGCCTGCGGGTCCACGCCGTAGTTGAGCGACCACGTGTAGGAGACCGGCCGCTGGCCGTGCGTCGGCAGCGGCGTGCACGCCACGTAGGGATGGACCTCCAGGCCGCGGCTGCGCGCCAGCTCGACGACCTCCGGCGCGTTCGGACCGATCAGGCGGGTAACGCCGGCATCGACCGCGCGATCGACGTAGTGGGCTGCGCCGTCGGACTCGATGATCCCCCACAGGGTCAGCGGCCGGGTCATCCCGCTACCCGCACACCGCGCGGAACACGCGCAGGTAGTTGAGCCCCAGCACGCCGCGGATCACCTGCTCGTCGTGTCCGCGGGCGGCCATCCCGGCGGTCACGGTGGGATACTCGCCCGCGTGCGGGATGACCGTGCCGCCGCCGTCGAAGTCCGATCCCAGTCCCACGTGCTCCGCGCCGGCCACCTCGATCGCGTGATCGACGTGGTCGAGCAGGCGCTCCAGGTCCGGCTCCGTCGCGGAGACGAACTTGGGCACGAAGGTGGCCGCCACCACTCCGCCGGTGGCGGCCACCGCCTCGATCTGGCGGTCGTCCAGGTTGCGCGGCTGGCTGCACAGGGCGCGGCAGTTGCTGTGCGAGGCGATCAGCGGCTGATCGGTCTCCGCTACCACGTCCCAGAATCCCGCGTCGTTGAGGTGCGACACGTCGACCAGGATCCCGAGCCGGTTCAACTCGTGCACGAGCGCGACGCCGTGGCTGGTCAGCCCGCCCGAGGCGGGCTCGTGCGCGCCGGCGGCCGCCCAGGACACGGGGTTGTGCGTGATGCCGACCGACCGCAGGCCGAGCGCATGCAGCGCGGAGAGGATGTTGAGGCTCCGTTCCAGTCCGTTGGAGTCCTCCAGCGCCAGGATCGCCGCCACCGCGCCGTCCTCCTTCGCCTGCGTGAGGTCCGCGGCGGTGCGCGCGATCCGGAAGCCGTCATCCTCGGCCATCTCGGCCATCAGGATGCCGAAGCCGTCCAGGGCGTAGGCGGCGTGGTTGTTCCATGCCTTCGTCACGCAGACGGCGAAGAACGCCGCGTCGATGCCGCCTTCGCGCATGCGCTGCAGGTCGAGCTGCGTGCGCGCCCCCTCGGGAGGTCCGTGGAGGGCTCCCCGGAGCTGGGCGATGGTGCCGCTTGAGGCATGACGGGTCGGCGCGCTGCCGAGTCCCCTGCCGCTCGACACGCCGGCGACGATGGAGTCGTTGTGGCTGTCGATGACCAGCGCGTCGCGGTGCAGCTCCAGCGGATCCATGCGGCGATGGTGCCGGCCGGCCGGGATTTGTTCAAACGGCAGGCGTGCGGGCCGCGCGCCGCGCTTGCCCGCACGCACCGTGACGGATGATGCTCGGCGCGCATGGCTGCGATCGTGACGGACGTGGACCTGGCGCTGTGCGGCGGCGGCCTGCAGAGCGGGCTGATCGTCGCCGCCGTGTGCGGATCGGGCTCTGCCGGCACCGTGACGCTGGCCGAACGGGAGCGGATCGGCGGCAACCACACCTGGTGCTTCCACGCCGGGGACCTGTCGCCGGCCATGCGGCGCCACGTCGAGCCGTTCGTGGCGTACCGGTGGAGCTCCTACGAAGTGCGCTTTCCCGGCTACCTTCGGGTGATCGAGACGCCGTACGCGATGATCTCGAGCGAGCGCCTGCGGTCGGAGACCCTGCGCATGCTGGCCGATCGCGGCGGGTCGACGGCGTCCGAGCACGTGCCGGCCGAGGTGGACGGCGCCGGCAGCGTGCGGCTGGCGGACGGCCGGACGCTTGCCGCGCGGACGGTGATCGACGCGCGTGGCGCCGGCGACCCGGCCGTGCCGTGCGGCTGGCAGAAGTTCTACGGCGAGGAGCTCACGCTGCGGCGTGAGCACGGACTGAGCCGGCCGATCGTGATGGACGCCACGGTCCCGCAGCGCGACGGGTACCGCTTCATGTACGTCCTGCCCCTCACGCCTGAGCGCGCGCTGGTCGAGGACACCTCCTTCTCCGACGGCCCGGAGCTGGACGAGGACGAGCGCCGCCGGCGGATCGCCGAGTGGCTCCGGGAGCACGGCTGGGAGGCGCTGCGGGTCGAGCGCAGCGAGCGCGGCGTGCTGCCGATGCCGATGGCCGAGGTGCCGGAGGATCCCGTACCCCGTCGATCGCCCCCCGCCGGTCCCGCCGTGCTGCCTGGCGGCTACCGCGGCGGCTGGTTCCATCCCGGCACCGGCTACTCCCTGCCGCTGGCCGCCGAGCTCGCCGAGCTGGTCGCGACCACCCCGGCGGACGACCTTGCCGCCGCGGTGGCCGCCGCGGCGAGCGAGCGGCGGCGGCGCGCCCGGTTCTGCCACCGGCTCAACCGGCTGCTGTTCCGGTGGTACCCGCCGGAGGCGCGGCGCGGCATCTTCGAGCGCTTCTACCGACTCCCCGAGGCCACGATCGCCCGCTACTACGCGATGCGGCTGCGCCCGGTCGACAAGGCGCGCATCCTGGGCGGCCGGCCCCCCGCCGGCCTGTCGATTCCGGCCCGCCACGGCGGCCGCCTCACGCAGGCAGCGGGAAACGGATGACCGCTCACCCCGCCGGCACGCCGGATGGGCAGGGAGGCCGCGTCGCCGCCGACTTCGATCGCGTCGCCGCATCCTACGACCTGCTGGTCGGGCTCAACCCCGGCTACCGCAGGCACCTGCGCCAAAGCGCGGAGCGGCTGGCGCTGGCCGGCGATGCCCGCATCCTGGACCTCTGCTGCGGCACCGGACAGTCGACGCTGGCGCTGCGGGCCGCGTATCCGCGCGCTGCCGTATACGGCCTGGACGCGGCGGCCGAGATGCTGCAGGTGGCGCGCACCCGCACGCAGCTCGCCGGCGTCGAGTTCGTCCACGGCGATGCCATGGATCCGGCCGCCGCCGGGATCGAGGGCCCGTTCGACGGCATCCTGATGGCCTACGGGATCCGCAACGTGCCCGACGCCGACGCCTGCCTGCAGCGGGTGCGCGGCCTGCTGGCGCCCGGAGCGCCGGTCTGCTTCCACGAGTACTCCGTAACCGGTTCGCCGTTCCAAACCGCCGTGTGGAAGGCGGTGACCGCGCTGATCATCATCCCCGCCGCGCGCGTGGTGACCGGCGACGACGGGCTGTTCCGCTACCTGCGCGACAGCGTCCTGGCCTTCGACAGCGTGGACGGGTTCGAGCAGCGCCTGCGGGACGCCGGCTTCACCGCGGTGCGGACGCTGCCGGCCGGCGGCTGGCAGCGGGGCATCGTCCACTCGTTTCTGGCCCGCCGCCCGGAAGCCGACCGGTGACCGGCGGCGAAGCCCCGCGGGTCGCCGTGGTGGGCGGCGGCATCGCCGGCATGGCGGCCGCCGTCGTGTTGTCCGAGCGCGGCATCCGCGTCACCGTGCTGGAGCGCGAGCCGGGCCTGGGCGGGCGCGCCGGGGCGTTCCCGGTCCGGCTGGCCACCGGCGAGACGGTGCAGATGGACCGGGGCTTCCACGCGTTCTTCCGCCAGTACTACAACCTGCGCGCGCTACTGCGGCGCATCTCGCCGGACCTGGACCTGCTGGAGCCGCTGGACGACTACCCCATCCTGGGACCCGGCGGGGTGCAGCAGTCATTCGCCAGGCTGCCCAGGCGGGCGCCGTGGAACATCGTCTCCCTCACCCGGCGCACGCCGTCGCTGACCCTCGCGGCGCTGCGCCGCGTGCGGCTGCGTGCGGCGCTGTCGATGCTGGCCTTCGACGCCGACCGCACCTACGAGCGCCACGACCGCCGCTCCGCCACCGAGTACCTGGACTCGCTGCATTTCCCTCCCGGCGCCCGCCAGTTGCTGTTCGACGTGTTCGCGCATTCGTTCTTCAATCCGGAAGGCGACATGTCCGCCGCCGAGCTGCTGATGATGTTCCACTTCTACTTCACCGGGAATCCGGAAGGCTTGCTGTTCGACGTGGCCAGGCAGCCGTTCTCCACCGGGATCTGGAAACCGCTGCGGCGCTACGTGGAGGCGCGCGGCGCCACCGTGCGCACCGGTACGGCGGTCCGCGGCATCCGCCGCGCCGGCGGTTCCTGGGCGATCGATGCGGGCGGCGAAGCCGATCCCGTGGCGGCCGATGCCGTCGTGCTGGCCCTGGACGTGGCGGGGCTGAAGCGGCTGCTGCCCGCCACGCCGTTCGACCGCGGCGACTGGGCGGCGCGCGTGCGCGCCCTGGACACGACCCTGCCGTTCGCCGTGTGGCGCCTGTGGCTGGACCGCCCCATCGCCGCCGAGCGCGCGCCGTTCGCCGGCACGGCCGGCTTCCCGCTGCTGGACAACATCTCCCTCTTCCACCTGTTCGAGGACGAAAGCCGCGCCTGGGCCGACGAGCACGGCGGCTCGGTGGTCGAGCTGCACGCCTACGCCGTGCCGGACGGAACCACCGAGCGGCAGTTGCGGACCGCCATGTTGCGCGGCCTGCACCAACTGTACCCGGAGACCCGCGACGCCCGGCCGCTGGACGAGGTGTACCTGTTGCGGGACGACTGCCCGGCGTTCGCCCCCGGTTCGCGCGCCGGCCGGCCGCGCATCGAGACCCCGCACGCCGGCATCTACCTGGCCGGCGACTTCGTGCGCACCGAGCAGCCGAGCGCACTGATGGAGCGCGCGGCCGCCTCCGGGATCGCCGCCGCCAACGCGATTCTCACCCGACACGGCCTGCGCCCGGAGCCGCTGGCGTCGATCCGCCCGGGCGGCATCCTGCCGGCGGCGGCCGCATGAGCGGCGACCGCCGCGAGCGCGGCTTCCTGTTCGGCCGGCAGCCCACCGGCGCCGAGTCAGCGGCCGAGCTGCAGCGCTTACCCGACTGGCAGCAGTCGGATCCCAAGTGGATCAGGGGTGCGCTCCGGCGCGCGACGGCGCTGCCCGGCGGCGGCTGGCACGTCATCGACGCCGTTCGCGCGATCGGCGAGCGGCCGCGGCGCTACCGCGTCGCCGACCGCGAACTGGTGGTGTGGCGGGGCGCCGGCCGGCTGCTGGTGGGGCCCAACGCCTGCCCGCACCTGGGCGCGTCGCTGGCCGACGGCCACGTCCGGGACGGCTGCCTGGTCTGCCCCTGGCACGGACTGGCCCTGGACGAATCCGGCCGCGCCGGCTGGCGGGTGCTGCCGAGCCACGACGACGGCGTGCTTCTCTGGGTACGGATGGACGGCGCGGAGGAGCCCTCCGAGAAGCCGTTCCTCTGCGTGCGACCCACCGGCGGCATCGACGCCGTGATCCGCATGGAGGCGGCATGCGAGCCGGAGGACGTGATCGCCAACCGCCTGGATCCCTGGCACGGCGCGCACTACCACCCCCACTCGTTCGGCCGCCTGCGCGTGATCGAGCAGCACCCCGACCGCATCGTCGTGCGGGTGACCTACCGCGCCACGCGCCGCATGGGCGTAGAGGTGGACGCGCGCTTCGACTGCCCGGACCCGCGCACCATCGTCATGACCATCATCGACGGCGAGGGCGCAGGCTCCGTGGTGGAGACCCACGCCACCCCGGTGGCCCCCGGCCGCTCCGCCATCATCGAGGCGACCGTCGCCACCTCCGACCGTTTCGGCTTCCGCCTGGCATGCCGAGCCGCCGGCCTGGTGCGCCGCGGCATGGAGCGCAGAGCCCACCGCCTCTGGGTCGAGGACGCCGCCTACGCCGAGCGCCGCTACGCCCTGCGCACCGGCAACGTCTGACGGAGCACCCGAGTGTCCGTAGCGATCAGATAGGCCGTACGCGCCGCAGCCACTTGCCACCAGGGCCGACCGAATGGTAACTTATGCGTTACTTGGCCAACACCAAGAGCGTGGGAGCCGGCGTATTCGAGTGCCGGATACACTTCGGCCCCGGGTATCGGGTCTACTTCGGCAAGGATGGTGATACGCTGATCATCCTCGTCGGCGGTGGAACGAAGAAGCGTCAGCACCAGGATATCGACGCCGCACACAGACTCTGGAGGGAGTACCAGCGGCGCAAACGAGGGAGGAGGACCTACTAGACCATGGCACTTACACGAGATTTCAAGGAAACCATACAGGTACGTATCGAGCGAGATCCGGCCTTCCGGGAAGAAATGCTCAAGGAAGGAGTCGAGTGCCTGCTTGCCGGAGACATGGATACCGGCAAGGCCGTGCTGCGGGACTACATCAACGCGGCCGTCGGCTTCCAGGAACTGTCCAAGCTGACCGCAAAGTCCCCCAAGAGCCTGATGCGCATGTTCGGGCCCAACGGGAACCCGCAGGCCAGGAACCTGTTCGAGATACTCGGCTTCCTACAGCAGCGTGAGGGATTGCATCTCAAGGTCCACACCCTTCGGTAGCCGGGAGCTGAAGCCAGGTCAGCGCGCCAACAGGCGGTAGGCCAACCCGGCCGCCTCGGCTCGGGTGAGGGGCGTCGGGGACTCAGGCCCGTCCCGTTCCGGCGCAATGCCGCGTACGCGCAGCAACTCGTTCCACTCGGCGCGTGTAACGCCGCAACCGGCCGGCGCGCAGTTCAGGATGCGTCGCGCCAGCTCGTCGGGCACGTTGCCGCCGGCGCGCACGTCGGCCAGTCCATCGGCCCACAGCGCGGCTTCGGCCCGGTCCAGCGCCTCGGCCGGGCGCGCGTCGTACGACGCGAAGAAGCCGTGCACGCCCAGCATCTGCAGCGCCGGCACCTCATCGCCGTCGCCCGGATTGCCGTCGTTCAGAAAGGTGAGCATCGCCCCGGACTCGACCAGCGCGCGCTGCACGGCGGCGACGTCCACGTCGGCTACCGGGACCCCGTCGGCGCCGGCCTGGGCCGCGGCGATGCCGGCGGCCTCGCCGATCGGCACCATGGTCGGCTCAACCCGGATGGTGCCCCAGCCCACGTGGCTGGCCGAGCAGCACCCCGGCACGAGCAGGTTGTCGATCTCCCGCGGCAACAGACAGCGGTAGGGCACCTGCCCCGGCCGGGTCAGCTCGGTCATCAGGATCTTCCCCTCGCGGCTGGACCCGCCGACGGTGTCCCAGTGGCACTCGTGGGAGTCGAGCGCCCACTCGGTCACGCCGATGCTGTCCCGGTGGACGGGCGCGCGCGCAAGGCCGGGCGCCAGCGTGCTGTCGTGCTCGGTGAACAGGTAACGGCCCACCAGGCGGCGCGCCTCGCGCACGTACATCTCGTACGGCACGTTGTCGTTGTCGGTGAATTCGTCCGCGGTCAGGCCCCACTGCCGGGCACGGCTGCGCAGCTCCTCGGGCACGTCGGCGTCGTTCTGGAGGAAGTGCAGCAGCCCCAGCGCCCAGTCCCGGTGGCGCTCGGCGATGCGCCGGCGCTCCTCCCAGGAGGCGAGCGGATAGCGCCAGCCGCCTTCCGGCAGGTTGGCGGCGTTCCAGCTCATCTTGCGCACCGGGACATCGCCGGAAATCTGCCAGCGGTCGCGCAGCTTGTGGAACAGCTCGCGGCGGTACCAGCCCGGACGGGCCGGCAGGCGCCGCTTCTGCGGATCGTTGGTCAGGCAGAGGCGCACGTTGTAGGCCTGGATCGCGCCGTCCCCTTCGCCGGTGGAGCCCGCGCAGATCTCGCCGGTGATGGCGCCGTAGGTCCGCAGGCGCAGCTCCCCGCGGCGTATGGCGCGCGGATAGCCGTCGCGGTCGGAGTCGCGCCGCAGAACGGAGAAGATGCGTCCGGCGTGGATCTCGTTCAGCTCCCGGCGCGACTCCCGCCCCACGCGAAAGCGCGCGCCGGCCGCGGCGTACAGGTCGCCCTCGTAGCTGGCGTCGGCAAAGGTGGCGGCCTCGATCTCCCCCGCGCCGCCTGACCCCTCGAACGCCACGCCGAGCAGCAGGCGGCCGGCGCGGGACACGCGTTGCGGCGCCCTTTCCCGAAGCAGGCACAGGCCGGACGTCTCCTCGACCAGCGAGTCCAGGACCGCCTCCGCCACGTGGGGGGCGAAGTACGGATGGCGCGACGACACCTCCGGCGGGTCCCACTGGGTGCGACGGTACGCCTCGGAGTCGGCGCCGCTCTCGTTCCGGGTCAGCTCGCACATGCGTGCCACCATCTCGTCGTACAGCGGCGCCCGCGGGCCGTCGTAGACGGTGTCCAGCACGCCCAGGCCGTTGGTCCACATGCCGCCGATGTGCGCGTGGTGGTGGACCAGGGCTACTGCCAAGCCTTCCCGCGCGGCGCGCACCGCGCAGGCGATACCCGCCGGCGTCGCGCCGTACACGCACAGATCGAACCGTTCTCCGTTGGCCATGCCTCGCCTGCTCCCTGCCCTATCCCTTGACTGCGCCGATCTGGATCCCCTTGACGAAGTAGCGCTGGATGAACGGGTAGATGAACACGATCGGCAGCGTGCTGATGATGATCATAGCGTAGCGGATGGTCTGCGGGGGCGGCAGGTGCTCCACGTCGATGTCCTGAATCGAGTCCACGTCGGTACCGGCGATCACCAGCGCGCGCAGTATGTTCTGCACCGGCAGCTTGGCCACCGAGTTGATGTAGATGGCCGCGTCGAACCAGGCGTTCCAGTGGGCGACCGCGTAGAACAGGCCGATGGTGGCGAAGGAGGGCGCGCTCAGCGGCACCACCACCGACACCAGGATGCGCAGCGGGCTGGCGCCGTCGATCTCCGCCGACTCCTCCAGCGACTGCGGGATCTGGTAGAAGAAGTTGCGCATGATCAGCAGGTTCCAGGTGCTGACCAGGTTGGGCACGATCAGGGCTCCCAGGGTGTCGATCAGGCCGGTGGCCTTGACCACCAGGAAGGTCGGGATCAGGCCGCCGGAGAACAGCATGGTGAAGAACAGCAGCGCGGTGATGGCGGTGACGCCCGGCAGCGCCCGCTTCGACAGCCCGTACGCCAGCGCCGCGGTCACCGCCAGGTTGGCTGCGGTGCCCAGCAGGATGCGCACCACCGTCACCCGGTAGGCGCCCAGGACGATGGAGCCGGAGCTCAGCAGGTACCCGTACGCGGAGAAGTCCAGCCGCCGCGGGATCAGGACGAACACGCCGCGCTCCTGGAGCTCCTGCTCGCCCACCAGCGAGGAGGCCAGCACCAGCAGGAACGGCACCAGGAACAGCAGGCCCGCCAGCAGCAGCACGCCGTAGTTGAACGGCGCGAAGATGCGCTCGCCGCGCGACCGCGGGCGCGCGGGGCCGCCCTCCGCCGGGCGCGTCACCACAGCCCCGACTGGCCGAGCTGCTTGGCGGCGCGGTCGGCGACCACCACCAGCAGCAACCCGATGACGGACTTGAACACCCCGACCGCGGCCGCGTAGGAGTACTGCACCCGCAGCAGCCCCTCCCGATACACGAGGGTGTCGATGATGTCCGCCACCCCGTACACGCCGGGCGAGTAGATGTTCAGGATCAGGTCGAAGCCGCCGTCCAGGATGTCGCCGATGCGCAGGATCAGCAGGATGACGATGATCGGCGCGATGGTGGGGATGGTGATGGCGAACACCTGCCGGATGCGGCCGGCGCCGTCGATGATGGCGGCGTCGTAGAGCTCGGGGTCGATCCCGGCGATCGCGGCCAGGTAGATGATCGAGCCCCAACCCACCCCGTGCCACATCCAGGTGGAGAGGGCGATGACGCGGAAGAAGCGCGGCTCGCCCAGGAACAGGACCGCCTCGCCGCCCAGACCGGTGATGATCAGGTTGAGCAGCCCGCCGTCCACCGAGAGGATGGCGTGCACGAGCGACGCAACCACCACCCACGAGATGAAGTGCGGCAGATAGGAGACGGTCTGCGCCACCCGCTTGAAGACGAGGTTGCGCACCTCGTTGAGCAGCAGTGCCAGGACGATGGCCAGGGTCGGCCCCAGCAGCAGCCGCAGCAGGCTGAACACCAGCGTGTTGCGCACGACGTTCCAGAAGTAGAACGACGACACGAAGCGCTCGAAGTACTTCAGCCCGACCCACTCGCCGCCGAAGTAGATCTCCCGGAAGCCGCCCAGCGGGGAGATGTCCTTGAACGCGATGACCACCCCGTACATCGGCAGGTACTTGTAGACCAGGTAGTAGACCAGGCCCGGCAGCATGATCAGGTAGATGCCGCGGTAGCGGGCGATGCGCCGCAGCAGGGGATGGGAAGACGAGGCGGTGGCCGCGAGGCGGCGGGTGTGCGCCATGGGCGTAGGCGGAGCGGGCCGCCGCCCGCGTACAGGCGGCGGCGTGGCTCCGGACGAGTGCGGGACTATCCGCCCTTGGCGGCGCGGTACTGGCGGGTGAGCTCCGCGACCAGCGTGTCGATCCCCAGGCTGCGCAGGTCGGCCACGAAGTCGTCGTAGGTGTCCAGGGAGCGCGCGCCGGTGATGAATTTCACCGTCTCCTCCTGGATCATCCGGTTGATGTCACCGTAGGCGCTGACGTTGTCCAGCACCTGTCCCGGATCGTACCCGACGTCCCAGTCGAACGGCCGCTTGACCCTGCTGAAGTCCCAGAAGTGGGTGCCCAGGAACTCGTAGAACTCGGCGCGGTCCGGCGTGGCGGGGCCCGAACGGACCGCGTTGACGATGCTCACGCCGACCGCCAGGTCGCCCTTGTAGGTGTCATCGAGAACGGTGAGCCCGGTTTCGTTCTCGGCATCCGTGAACTCCCAATGCACGCCCTGGACGCCGTGCCGGGTGCTGAGGTAGCCGTACACGTCGTCCCACCGGAACCCCAGGTCAATGAACTTCATCGCCGCCTCGGGATGCTGCGAGCGCTTGTCGATCATCAACGCGCGATCGCCGCCCTTGCGCATCGTCTCCGCCCAGCCTTCCGGCCCGGACAGCGGGCTCATCACGTACTCCGCCGTGGACACCGCCTCGCGGAGATGGTAGTGGTTGCGGTCCGTGATGCGGCCGGCGCCGGCCAGCGAGGCGGCGACGCGGTTGTCGCGCACCGCCTGGTCGATGTCGGCCCGCTTGACGATCGAGAACTCCTTGAACAGGTAGCCGTCGGCGAACCAGCCGTGCACGGCCTCGAGGAAATCGCGGTAGCCGGGATGGAGCTCCGGCGGGGTGATGGACCCGTCGGCGTCCTGCCAGTTGGCGTAACCGCCGGGAATGAAGCCGCCGGCCACGCCGGAGAGCAGGCCGGTGAGGTTGGCCATCAGCGGTATGGTGGTGCCGTTGCCGGCCGGATCGGCCTCCATCACCGCGGCCAGGAACGCTTCCAGCGACTCCACGTCGGCGGGGACCTCCATGCCGAGCTGCCCGGCCCAGTCGCGCCGCACGTACAGCGGCTGGTCCGCGCGCGGGAAGTCCCTCACCACACCCCAGATGTTGCCTTCCGAGTCGCTCATCAGGTCCCAGAACTCGGCGGGATAGGCATTCATCACGGTCGGACCGTACTCGGGCAACACGTCGTTGATCGGCTGGATGGCGTCGAGAGCGCGGTACTTCGACCAGGAGCTGCTGAAGATGTCGAGCTTCTCACCGGATGCGAGCAGCAGCGTCAGCTTCTCCTCGGCCCCGCCGCGCGGCGGCAGGATGGGATGCACCAGCACGCCGATCTGCTCCAGGACCCAGTCCTGCACCACCTTCACGCTCTCCGGTGCGGACGCGTTCTCCTCGTTCAACGAGAACGCGTAGAAGGAGATCTCCGGCGGCGCGTCCGCGGCGGCCTCGGTCGCCGGCGCCGCTGCTGCCGTCGTCGCCACCCAGAACAGGGCACCGAGCGCCAGACCGATCACTCTCGTGGATGTCACAACATTGCCTCCCGTTCGGACCGAATCAATGTCGGCACATCGTGCCCCACCCCCGGTCACGGACGCAAGCGAGCACTCCGGGGTTGCTGTTTGTCAGAATCAGCTATACATTTCTGACAGAAAGTGAGGGTACGACTGATGCCCAGCCTTGCGAGTCGCATTGTCGAGCACGTCTCCGTGCTTCCCGAGGCCGCTCCGGTCTGCCCGGCGGCCCTGCTTCACCTCGGAAGCCGGGCCGCGGTCGATCAGGCACTCTCGCGGCTCGTTCACGCCGAGCGACTCATGCGGGTCTGCCGTGGCGTCTACATGCGGCCCGTCGAGACCCGGTTCGGCTTTCGTGCGCCGACGGTCGAGAAGGCGATCGCCTCGCTTTCGGCGCTGTGGGGCGAAACCATCGTTCCCAGCGGTGGGGCCGCTGCCAACACGCTCGGGCTTACCCTGCAGATTCCGGTGGAGCCGGTGTATCTCACCTCCGGGCCCAGTCGACGGTTGTCCTTCTACCGGTTGCTCGTGAGGCTGCGCCATGCTCCTCGCTGGCAACTTGCGGCGCCGAACCGCCGCGCCGGCGATCTCATCCGTGCCCTGGCATGGCTCGGCCGCGACGAAGTCGAGGATGTGCTGAGCCGGGCGGCCTCGCGTCTAACGGGAAACGACCTGGCCGAATTGATGGCTGCCCGCGCCACCATGCCCGGCTGGATGGCGACGGCGGTGAGTGCGCTGGGCCCGAATGACTGACACGCCATTCCTGTCTCTTCCGGAAAGCGATCGACGCGATGCACTGGCCGTCGCCGAACGAGAAGCGGCGCGGCGAGCCCACATCCTGGAGAAGGACATCTGGATCGTGCTCGTCCTGCACGCGCTATTCGGTGCTCCCTTTGCACGAGAGTTGGTGTTCAAGGGCGGAACCTCGCTGGCGAAGGCCTACGGCGCGATCCGCCGGTTCTCGGAGGATGTCGACATCACTCGCGACATTCGTGCGCTCGCTCCGGACCTGGCAGCCGGCGCCGGCGTGGACCCATTGCCCGCGACGCGCAGCCAGGAACGGCGCTGGACGCGAACGATCCACGAACGGCTGGAGACATGGATACGGGACTGCGCTCGTCCCGAGGTCGAAGACCGCCTCGAATCCGCCGGCTTGAAGGCGCGGGTACACGCTGACGGGGAGCTTCTGCTCATTGTCTACGAACCCTTGTTCGAAGAGTACGGCTTCGTCCGTCCGGAAGTCATGGTTGAGTTTGGGGCGCGCTCTACCGGAGAGCCGCATGAACGTCGACCCGTCGTGTGCGATGCGGCTGCCTGGCTTCCCGGTCTCTCGTTCCCGACCGCGCGTCCGTCCGTCATGCGTGCCGAGCGGACCTTCTGGGAGAAGGCGACGGCCATGCACGTATTCTGCCGCCAGGAACGGCGCCGGGGCCAACGCCAGTCCCGGCACTGGCACGACGTGGTGCGCCTGGATGACGCCGGCGTCGCGGCCCGAGCCTTGGCAGACCGAACGCTCGCTCACTCGGTTGCCCGCCACAAGGCGGTGTTCTTCGCCGAAAAGGACACCGCCGGCAACTGGATAGACTACGCGGAAGCGGTGCGGGGCACCCTGCAATTGGTCCCCGGCGGTGACGCGCGCACCGCGCTTGCCGACGACTACGGCAAGATGCGCGCCGACGGCATGCTGCTCGATGATGGCGAGCCGTTCGCATCGATCATCGATCGCTGCGCCGATCTCGAGACGCGCGCCAATCGGCTCCCTGCCGATGGGGAAATCGACCGTTGAGCTGGGCTTGACCCCTCACAGACCGGCCGTGTGGGCGCTGTGGAAGGTGTCGGCACCGCCGCGGAGGCCGTCGGGTCCGCGGGTGATGGCCAGCGGGCTGGCGAACGGGCTCATCCCCTCGGTAGTGTAGCGCGGGTCGATCACCGCCACGCGGTGGCGGCGCGCGCGCAACTCCTCGACCACGTCCGGGTCCAGGCGGCCGTCCACGGCGGTCAGCGGCGTGCTGCAATCCAGGCGCGGCGCGTCGATCGCGGCCTGCGGACCCAGCCCGAAGTCAATCATCTTCACCACCAGGCTGGTGACGCAGTTGGTGATGCGCCGCCCGCCGGAGGCGCCTGCCGCCACCCGCACGCCTCCCTCCCCCAGCACCAGCAGGGGCGACATGTTGTTCAGCGGCTGCTTGCCCGGCGCGGTCGAGTTGACGTGCCCGGGCACCGGGTCGACCCACATCATGCCGTTGTTGAGGATCACGCCCGTGCGTCCGGCCACCACGCCGGAGCCGAAGCCGGACCCCAGCGTGTTGGTCAGCGACACGGCGTTGCCGTCGCCGTCCATCACGCACAGGTGGGTGGTGCCGTCGTGATAGGCCGGCGCGCTGCCCGGCGGACGCTTCGGTGCCTTGCGCCCCTCCTCCCGCCACGGGTCGCCCGCCTTGAAGCGCGCCGGCGCCCTGTCGCCGATGCCGGCCTGGCGGCGGGCCGCGTAGGACGGCGAGGTGAGGCCGCGCCACGGGACGTCCGCGGTCTCCGGGTCGGCCAGGTAGGCGAAGCGGTCGGCGTAGGCCAGGCGCGCGGCGCAGATGTAGCGGTGCAACGCCTCGGCGTCGTTGTGCTCGCAGGCGCCCAGGTCGCTGCCGGACAGGAGTTGCAGCGTCATGGCGCTGGTGATGCCGCCCGAGGCGAACGGCGCTACGCGCACGCGGTCGCCGCGGTAGGCCACCTCCAGCGGCGCGGGGTCAGCGCCGGTCTGCCAGTGGAGCGGCCGGTAGTTCTCCAGGTCGGCATGGTCGAGGATGCCCCCCGCTTCGCGCACCGCGTCGACCAGCCGGCGGGCGATCTCGCCGCGGTAGAACGCGTCGGCACCTGCCCGGCCGATCGCGCTCAGCGTGTCGCCCAGGTCCGGCTGGCGGATCCTGACCGGCGCCGCGCGCAGCACGTCGCCGCGCGTGTACGGGCTGCCGGGGATCTCGATCCCGCACGGCAGCTCGCCCGCCGGCAGAAAGGTGCGGCGCAGCTCACGGTAGCGCGTGAGCTTTCCCACCTGCCCCGCGAACGCCATCACGTCATGGAACTCGGGGGCGAAGCCGTACTGCGCGAGCTCCACGGCCGGCGCCACCACCGCGTCGAGCCGCAGGCGCCCGAACGCCGCGTGCGCGGCCGTGAGGCCGGCGACCGCGCCGGGGGTGGCGATGGAGCGCGGTCCCTCCAGGTTGGCGTTGTCCTCCACGCCCGGCCAGCCGAACGCGCCCACGGCCGCCACGCCGGTGAGGCGGTACATGTCGGGCGTGGCGCCCAGCGACGCGCGCATGGGAAAGGCGAACACGCCGCCGCGCTCCCCCATCTGGTAGACCAGGTATCCGCCGCCGCCGATGCCGCTGGAGGAAGGCTCCACCACCCCCACCGCGAACGCGGCCGCCACGGCCGCGTCCATGACGTTGCCGCCGGCGCGCAGCGATCTCAGCGCGGCGGCGCTGGCCAGCCGGTGCTTGGTGGCCACCATGGCTCGCTCCCCACGCGCCTCGCTCTTGCTCGCGGTGAAAGTGCTCTCGCTCGCCTTCGGTTCACCCATCCCCGGCCTCCTCCGTCTGCAGTCTGAAGTCCAGCATCGTATCGCCGTCGAACAGCCCCCAGCCGCGGAACCGTTCCCCGGCCAGCAGGCGGGGGAGCCACACGCGGTCGTCGGCCCACATCCGCTCGTACGGTATCGCGTCCAGCGGCACCCACAGCGGCACGGCCTCCTCGGTCTCCTCAGGGGTGCCGTGCGCGCCGGCAGCACGGAACACGTGCATGTGGGTGGAGTAGCCGTCCAGGAACTGGAACGAGATCGCGCCCCGGTGGCTCAGCCGGCCGGCGCGGAGGCGCACCTCCTCCCAGAGCTCGCGCGCGGCCCCCGCCGCGGGAGTCTCGCCCGCCTCCACGCGGCCTCCCGGCGCATTTACCTTGCCGGCCCCCAGCCCGCGCTTCTTGCGGATGAGCAGCGCGCGGCCGTCCTCGACGACGAATACCACGGTGGTGACGTCCACCGGCACCCAAGTGTCCCAGTCGATGTCGCCCAGGGAGCGCGCCTCCGCCAGCGCCGGCAACGGCCGCTATGCCTTCTTCGCGTAGGGCGGCAGCGGCCAGCCCGACTCGGCGCCGACGCGCATGGCCCGCTCCCGCTCCTCCGGCGACAGCGGCGGCACGCCCACGGCGCCGGCGTTCTGCTCGAGCTGCGCCCGGTTCCTGGCGCCGGGGATCGCCGCCGTCACGCCCGGCGTGTCCAGCACGAAGCGCAGTGCCGCCTGCACCATCGTGCGGCCTCGCTCGGTCAGGAAGCGCAGCTCGGCCAGTTTGGCGAGCGCCGCCCGCGCGCGCGGGTTGGTGAAGCGCTCGTGGCGCCGGTCTTCGCCATCGAGCTGCTGCGTGTCGAAGTATTTCCCGGTCAGAGCACCCTGGCCGAGGGGCACACGGATCAGCGTTCCCAGGTTCGCCTCCTGGGCCAGCCCCAGCGCGTCATCGGCGGTGGGATTGACGATGCTCAGCCCCACCTGCGCCATGGCCAGGTCACCCAGGCGCAGCAGTTCGCGCATGGCGTCGCCGTCGTTGGAGGAGATGCCCCAGCAGCGGATCTTGCCGGCCTGCTGCAGCTTCGAGAGCTCCTCGGCCACCGCCGGCATCAGCTCGCTCGGCGGCACGCCGTGGAGCTGATAGACGTCGATGTAGTCGGTGCCGAGGCGCTGCAGGCTGCCGGCGCACGCGGTCTGGACGCGGGTGCGCGCGTCGGCTTCGCTGTCGCCGTCGACCGGAGGCGCCACCTTGGTCGCGATCACGTACCTGCCACGCCGGTCGGCCAGCGCGCGGCCGACGATCCGCTCCGAGTGGCCGGCGCCGTAGCCCTCGGCGGTATCCAGCAGGTTCACCCCGAGCGTTTCCGCGTGCTGGATGGTGCGCACCGACTCCGTGTCGTCCATGCCGGGCCATCCGCCGCCGCCGTGCGTCCCGCCCATCTGGTAGCAGCCCAGGCCGATGCGGGAGACCTCGATGCCGGTCTTGCCGAGCGTCCGGTATTCCATGCCTCTCCCCTTCAGCGCTCGACCGGTGCGGTGCGGCCTTCGGCCATGCTGCGATGGACCGCCTCCGTGAACGCCATGTACTGCACGCCGATCTCGAAGGTGTTGCGCTCGACGGCGCCCTCGCCGCGGATGGCGGCGCAGAACTCCTCCTCCACCCGCCAGCCGGGCGGCATGAGCTCGCCAGGGCGGGGCTTGGCGGGCGGGACCGGCAGGGGTGCGAGCGCGTCGTCGTCGCGGCGCGCGCCCAGCAGTTGGCCGCCGGCGATGCGCAGCGTGCCCTCCGAGCCGTAGATCGTCGTCCCGGCCATGCCGTGGCCCATGACGCTGGAGAGCTGCAGGTGCAGCGTGGCCCCGCACGCCATGTCGGCCAGCACCTCCAGGTGGTCGGGAAGCTGCATGGCCTGCGCGACGCCGGCGTCGTCGCGACGGGTCGTCACGAAGGTCTTGCCGATCGCCGCCACGCGGGTGGCCGGTCCCACCCAGCGCATGATCGTCTCGTAGGTGATGCCCAGCGAGCCGATGTTCAGCCCGCTGTAGACGGCGCTGTCGCGCCACATCGCCGGCGCCCCGCGGTCGATGAAGCCGCCGCCGCCCAGGTGCTCGGCCGCCAGCACGTCACCGACGTAGCCGTCGGCGATGTGCCGGCAGATGGTCGCGTCCATGCCCAGGGTCATCGCCGCCGGCACCACCTGCGTGACCAGGTCGGGACGCACGCGCGAGGCGGCCAGCATCTCCCGTGCCTCGGCCAGGTTCAGGGCGAGCCGCGCCTCGGTCAGCACGTGCTTGCCGGCCGCGAGCGCGGCGAGCGTGACCGGCCTGTGCAGGTAGGGCCAGGTGCCGATCAGCACGGCGTCGATGTCGTCGGCCTCGACCAGTTCGCGCCAGTGGTCGTGGACGCGGCCGATGCCGTGCTCGGCCGCCGCCCGTTCGGAAGACTGCCGCGAGCGGTTCGCGACGCTCACCAGTTCGACGCCGGGCTGCGCCTTCAGTCCGGGAATGTGGCGGTTGCGGGTGTTGTTGCCCGCGCCGACGATGCCGACGCGGATACTGCCATTGGTTCGTGACATGGCCGGGGATGATACCGCAGGGCGGCGGCGCGTCCTCCCGTCAGAGGTCCAACACCACCTCCAGAGGGGCATGATCGCTCAGTCCGCCCTCGGCGATCGTGCCCATCTTCTCCGTCCAGTACTTCGCGCGACGCACGCGGAGATCGCCGCTCGCGAAGACGTGGTCGCTCCGCGTTCCCGCAACCAGGCTGCACGCGGCTTCATCGTGGCCATGCAGATCGAGGTACACGTCACGCATCCGGAACTTCCTCAGCGCCAGAGGATCGTCCGATTCATCGCCGTGCAGGTCTCCGGCCAGGATGGTGGGATGCCGGCCTCTGCGCGACATGGCCGAGTGAATCACTTCTCTGCGATCGGGAAGCTCTCCCCACAGGCACGCGGTGTGCAGCCTGATCCCGTTGGCGAGTTGCACTGAGAGTGAAGCATGCATGTTCGGCCAGCGACACTCCGTATCCATTGCGCCGTCTGCGGGCGAGAGCACGTGGACGGGTGTCTTCGAGGCGATGAGTACACCGCTGTAGGCACGCATCGGATCCCTCACGGGGCTTCTCCAATGGGGAACGCCGATCTCCCTCAGCAGCGGCTTCCAGCGCTCGAGGGACGTTCGAATGACTTCCTGCAGCGCGATGGCGTCCGGTGCCAGGCCCCGCAGGAACTCGGCCTGCGATCGTGTGTCGGCTCGATGCCCCGTGTTCCACGTGACAAGACGCATGGATCTGCTCCACCCACCGTGGCCGCCGCTACGAGCCGGCGAGCACCTCCGCGAACAGCTCGCGATCGATGTTGCCGCCGGAGAGCACCAGGCCGACCCGGCTGCCGCGCATCCGCGACCGCTCCTGCAGCAGCGCTGCCAGCGGTCCCGCGGCCGCGCCCTCGGCGACGTTGTGCGTGTCGGTGTAGTACGCGCGCATCGCCGAGCGCAACTCGGCTTCGGAGACGGCGACGACCCGGTCCACGCCGGCCAGGATCAAGGCGAGCGCTTGCTCGTCGGGGACGCGCACCGCCATGCCGTCGGCGATGGTCGGCGCGGGCCCGGTCGGGCGCGACTCCCCCGCGGCGAACGAGCGCTGGTAGGCAGGCAGCGCCGTGGATACGACGCCGATGACGGCCGTCGCCGGCGACAGCGCGTTGCGGGCAGCCATCACACCACAGATCCCGGACCCCAGGCCGATCGGGACGTACACGGCGTCCAGATCCGTCACCGCGCGGAACAGCTCCATGCCGTAGCTGGCGACACCCCTGACCAGTTCGGGGCTGAAGGACGGCATCAGATGCCTGCGGTCACCGGCGGCCAGCACGGCGGCATGAGCATACGCTTCATCGAAGTCCCTGCCGTGCTCGACGAGTTGGGCGCCGAACGCGCGCATCGCCTCGTTCTTCTCACGGCTGTTGCCGACCGGCATCACCACGGTGGCGGACAGCCCGGCGCGGCGGGCGGCGAAGGCGACGCTCTGGCCGTAGTTGCCGCGCGTGGCGGCGATCACCTCGTTCACGCGAGGGTTGGCACTCCGCAGCCGGTCGACGGCCACCAGCGCACCGCGCAGCTTGAAGGACCCGATGGGGGTGTGGTTCTCGTGCTTCACCCACACCGAGCAGCCGGTCCGCTCGCACAACAGCGGCCAGCGGTACTGCGGCGTCGGCGGCATGGCGCGGTAGACGGTCTGCGCCGCGCTGTCGATCTCGTCGAGTGGAGGAAGCCGTGCCTCGGTCACGCCTACAACGTAAGCCGACCGCACGCCGGCGGGAACCCTCCACGCCCCTGGAGCCATCGAGGCGTGGCTACCAGCCAATGTGCGCCGACTGCGAGAACCGCTTCCGCCACCGTGCACAGCGTTGTGTATCTCGGGCTTCATAGGCGGCCAAGGCCGACGCAGCGCTCAGATCGAATCGGCTCTCGTCGTCTTCCCCAAGCGCGGTCAGGCGCATGGTGTACCACGCGGTGACTCCGCCTCGGGGAGGCCCATCGAAACGCGGAAATGCAGGATCGCCGCCCTCGTCGCTCAACCACGCATGTGCGAGCATCGGGTTGAGCACCATCGCACGGGCGAGGCTCACGGCGTCGACATGTCCCTTCTCGACAGCGTCTCTCGCTTGCTCCCGTGTCTCGAATCCTCCGGTTGCCATGACCGGAATAGCCGTCACCGCTTTCGCCCGCCGTGCAAAACCGACGAAGTAGGGGCCGGATAACGACGTGCCGTCGGAACTGGATGGCGCACCCGGAAAATACGTGCCTCCGCTGACGTCGATGAGGTCGACCGACGTTCGATCGAGCAGGCGAACCACTTCCAACGCATCGTCTTCGGCAAGGCCGCCCACCAGCTTGTCCGTCGAGTTGACCTTGATGCCGATCGGGAACGACGGGCCAGCGGCCTCCCTGACTGCGTCAATCACCTCGTGAATGATGCGGAACCGCCCTTCGATCGAGCCGCCATAGGCATCGGTTCGTCGGTTGAACAGCGGTGACAGGAATTGGCTGAACAGGAACCCGTGGGCCGCATGAATCTGCACGCCCCCAAATCCTGCATCCTTCGCGAGTTTCGCAGCTCCGGCGTAGATGCCGGGCAATTCCTGAATGTCATCAAGTGACATTCCGTCGCACCGCAGCCCCTCGACATCCAGCGCGGACGGCCCCTTGGGCCGACTGATCGGCACATGCGACAGCGCGCCGGCATGACCGATCTGCGGCCATAGTCGTGCACCGTTCGCTGACCCTCGTCGTGCCAGAGCTTGCATGGCCTGCAGAGCCGCACCCGGCGCAAGAACGAGATTCCCGGGTTTCTCGGGATAGCGGGGGTCCGCCTGCACCTCGCCGATTAGCGAAAGCGCTGCGCCACCCTCGGCCCACCGTTCGTAGAGCCGCATCTGCGCGTCGGTGGGATTGCCCTCGCCATCTCCAAGTGAGTCGGACATCGCGGATTTTACCAGCCGGTTCTTCAATACCACGCCACAGGGCAACTCCAGAGGTCGTCCCAGCACCGTCATCGACTCGGGGTATGTCGTGCGATCGTGAGCGGTTGTCAAGCCTTTCGTGGGCACCCATAGTCCCCGCCCATGAGCCATGCAGCCATCGAGCGCGCGATGAGCGTCTCCTGGGGACCGGGAGCCGCCGACGACGAGTCCTGTTGGGAGCGGATCCGTGCCCGCTTTCCGTTGGACCCTGACCTGGTCTACCTGAACAGCGCCGCGCTCGGCGTTCCGCCGGACCCAGTCGTCGCCGCAGTGCACGAAGGCTATCTCCGGCTGTCACAGGACCCGGACGCCGGCAAGATCGACTACCGGCGCTACAACGACGAGGTCGCCATCCCGGAGCTGGCGGCGCTGATGGGAGCCCGGCCGGAAGAGCTCGCCATCAACCGCAACGCCTCGGTCGGGCTGGAGCTGGTCGCCGAGGGCGTCACCGGCCTGCGCGCCGGGGACGAGATCCTCACCACCAGCCACGAGCACCCGGTCGGCGTGCAGCCCTGGCGCGCGCGCGCCGCCCGCGAGGGGCTGGTGGTGCGCGAGGTGGATCTGCCGAGTCCGGTCGAGGACGCGGCGCAGTTGATCCAGCCCCTGCGCGCCGCGATCACCGATCGCACGCGCGTGCTGGCGTTCTGCCACGTCACCCGCGGCGGCATCCGCTACCCGATCGAAGCGATGTGCCGCCTTGGGCGCGATCACGGCCTGATCATCGCCATCGACGGCGCGCAGGCGATCGGCCGCGTCCCGGTCGACGTGACCGCGTACGACTGCGACCTGTATGCGGCCAGCCTGCACAAGTGGCTGCTGGCACCGTCAGGGACCGGCGTGCTCTACGTCCGGCAGGAGTTCCAGGAGCGCTTCGGCACGATCACCACGCCGCCCGGCCCCACCGCCCTTCGGTATGAGGAGGAGGGCACGTTCGACCTGCCCACGCGCGCGGGCATCGGCGTGGCGGTCGCGTGGCTGCGCCAGATCGGCATGGGCGCGATCGAGGCGCGCAACCACCTGCTGGCCAAGCGGCTCCGCGCCGGGCTGGCGGAGATTCCCGGCATGAGCATCGTCAACTCACCCAGGCGGGATTTCGTGGCCCCTGGCACCACGTTGGTCGTCCCGCCGGGCGGCGACGCCGCCGGATGGCGCGCGCGCCTGCAGCAGGGTTACAACCTGCGGGTCGACGACCACGTCCGCGACGGGCACGACGCGCTGCGCATCTCCACGCACTACTTCGTCTCGCCCGCCCAGGTCGATCGGCTCATCGCCGCCATGGCCGCCGAGACCGGGTAGCGATCGCAGGGCTCGTCTTGACAAAGTAGACAGAATAGACGAACCTTCTCCTGTGACCCGGACGAAAGAGCGTTGCATCCGGGAGTTGGAGAGCGTGGTGCATGACGCCGCCGATGGCTTCAGCGAAACTGCGGTCGCCGCCCTTGTAGCGCATCCCGAGGCAGTGCGGTCCGCGCTTGCGGTCGTAGCGAACACACTGTCGTCTCAACTCACGACGAGGGCAGGCGAACCTGAAGTCGAGACGCTTTCAGGCACCAATCCGCAGTTGATCGACGCGGAGGAAGCGGACAGGCAGCTTTCGGCCCGAACGCGACAGGGAGGACGAGAAGCGTTGCTCACTTCCGACCAGCTTGCCGCTCGGGTTGGCCTCAAGACCCGCCAGTCCGTCCACGAGTGGCTCCGGAAGGGGAAGATCATTGGGTGGCGAGGCGCCAAGCGCGGCTATGTCTTCCCGGCCGAGCAGATCGACGAGCGTTGCCGTCCGCTTTCCGGACTGGACCAAATCGTGCCGCGTTTCGGCGATGGCTATGCAGCGTGGCACTGGTTGACGACGCCACGGCCTTCGCTCAACGGGGCGAAGCCGCTCGTCCTGATGCGCCGAGGGGAAACTGAACGCGTGACGGCTGCCGCAAAAGGGGATCTGCAAGGCGACTTCGCGTGAGCGCCGCGTACGAGCCACACCGCATTCGCGGACGGCTTCGCGCGGTTCGTCTCGATCGGATGTACCGGTTGATCCACAGGCTGTACCGTGACCATCCGTTGGGATCCGTTGCCGTTCCCAGCCGGTTCAGCGATCCGGCAGGTGGTTACTCGGTCCTCTATGCGGCCGAAGCCGTCCGCTGCGTGTTTTGGGAGGCGCTTGCCCGTAATCGGTTCACGCGTCGCAAGCGCCGCGAGCTTCCGCGCTCCGATGTCGATGACAGGCTGGTGGTGTCGATCCGATCGACCGAGACGCTGACACTGGTAGACCTTCGGGGGGACGGTCCGATCCGCATCGCCGCCCCGACGGCGATTACTCACGACGCCAACCACGCGGCTGGCCGCGCTCTCTCGTCAGCCACCTACGCAACTGTACGGGGGGTCTTCAGGAATCCGGGTGGGACGAGTGTCCTCGTTTGACGTGACACCGACGAGGCAGCGAGGGCCGTCGAGCGGGAATTTGTTAGCATGTCGGGTCCACATCATACTCGGATGAACCGCCCCCGTCCATACGTTTTTCATATATCGTAGGAGGTGGAAAGTACGTTTCTCGTATATATTTCGTGCCTTAGCCGAACCACAGCCTACGCAGGCAGCGGTCGTGCCAGTCGGAGACGAGGGAGTATTCCGAGGTGAGCGGCCCGACGTCGCGCACCGGCCACATACGCTGCGTGCCGGTGGTGACCACCATCAGTCGTTCTTGCCCGCGGCCGGCAGGACCGCGTCGCGGTAGGCCTGCGGTTGGCGGTCGAAGAGCTCCTCGCTGATGGCCGCGACCACCTTGACGGTGATCCGCTGCTCCTCCAAGTGCGGCAGCCCCTGCACCAGGTTGAAGGTCGAGCTCAACCCCCAGCACGTAGCCGTGCCGGGGCTTGCCGGGATCGAAGTGCCGAGGTGCGTGCGCGCGTCGGCCGCCGTCTCCGGGCCGGAGTGGCCGGCAAGGATGCGCAGGACGCCGACCCTGAACGGGCTGTCCTGATTCTGCCGGGCTTCACACGCGCGCCGCAAGGTGAATGAACGGCGTGAACGCGCCGTAGCTGCCGCTCAGCGCCCACACGCCGGAGTGCACATTCGGGTCGAGCGAAGCGCTCTGCCCCACCAGCCCCCACGGCGGTGGAGGCGTGCCCGCCTCCTGGATGGCCGCTTTAAGCCGCGTACCGGCATCGGCATGGGCGCGGT
The DNA here is from genome assembly GCA_963662775.1 of Spirochaetia bacterium. Taxonomy (GTDB): domain Bacteria; phylum Spirochaetota; class Spirochaetia; order SZUA-6; family Bin103; genus CATQHW01. The sequence goes on along the minus strand of OY759747.1, from coordinate 3,523,514 downwards.
CGAGACGCGCAACCACCTGTAAGGCGAGCGGCTCCGTGCCGGGCTGGCGGAGATTCCCGGCATGGACATCGTCAACTCCACCCAAGCGCGAGTTCGTCGCTCCCGGGACCACGCCGTCGTGCCACCCGGCGGCGATCAATGCGGTCGGTCGTCGAACACCTCTGTCAGGCTTTGCGCGTCAAGCAGGGCATCGAGCCAGGCATCGATCTCTGCCGCCGACCCGACCGCCACCCGTGCCCGAGCGCTCCCCGGAACGGGACCGAATCGCTGCTGCAGAAGACGAAGCAGCGTCTCGGCCTTGCCTTCGGCCTTGCCCTCGGCCTTGCCTTCGGCCTTGCCCTCGGCTCGACCCTGGGCCTTGCCCTCCCGCACCCATGCTTCCGCGACGGTTGACATCAGCGCCTCCCAGCGTTCCGGCTTCGCTGCCCGCGCTGCCGTCTCCAGCACCGCGGGCGTCAGCTCGTAGATCCTCACAATATACGAGAGCACCTGCAGCTCCAACTCGCTCCCGTCCGGCAATCCCGACAGGATCCGCCGCAGCACCCCTTCCTCCGGCTGCCCGCGGAACGCCGCCACCAACGCCGCCAGCCCCGACCATACCGCAGGATCCCCCGACAGCCCGCCCAGCGGCCTCTCACCCAGATCATGCAGCACGCAGCACAGCCGACGCGCAAACACCGCCACCTCCCCCTCGCCCGCGATCATCTCCGCCACCGACAGCGCCCCGCTCCAGCGCTCCCGGCCGTGGTAGAAGATCAGCGGCACGATCGGCGGCAGCGCCCGCAGCCGCGATGCACGGCCCTCCGCATAGCGCTGCCAGATGCGCACCATGTAGCCGAGCATCTGCAACGGCGTGCCCGGATCCGGCGCCGCCTTGTGCTCCAGCAGCACGTAGACATAGGCGGTGCCGCCGCCCTTCAGCCCCGCCTCGAACAGCCGGTCGCTGTGGCTCCGGTGCAGCACGGCATCCACGAAGCTCGCATCGACCAGGCGGATCGGGGCGTCCGACAGTTCCGCAGCGACTGCGGGAGGCAGATACTCTCGTACCAGCGTCTCGGCCCGTCCTGGGTCTCCGAGCAACGCGCGGAACAGCGCATCATGTGGCGCGGCAGGCGGCAGATCGGGCATTGGCTCCGGGTCGAAGATACCTCGCGATGATGTCTACAGCGCTGCGAGCGCCTCCCGTTGCCGGGCCAGCCGCTGGTCGCGGTCGGTGGCGAAGCGGGTGATGCCGGCCCTGATCGACTGCTCGTCCAGGTGCGCCTCGGCGATCACGTCGGACTCCTTGCCGCCGGTCAGCCAGCGGTCGTGCCAGTCGGAGACCAGCGAGTACTCGGAGGTCAGCGGCCCGACGTCGCGGACCGGCCACATGCGCTGCGTGCCGGTGGTGACCACCATCAGGTCGTTCCTGGCCGCCGCCGGCAGCACCGCGTCGCGGTAGGCCTGCGGCTGGCGGTCGAAGAGCTCCTCGCTGATGGCCGCGACCACCTTGACGTTGATCCCCTGCTCTTTTAGATGCGGCAGCCCCTGCACGAGGTTGAAGGTCGAGCTCGACCCCTGCGCGAGCACGTAGCCGTGCCGGGGCTTGCCGGGATCGAAGTCGCGGATCACGTAGAACCCCTTGGCGGCCGCCTTGAGGTCGGTGTCGGCGAACGTCGAGCGGTCGGCGACCGGGAAGTCCGGGCGCGCCACCTCGATCACGATCACGCCGACCAGCGGGTCGCGCGCGGCGATCTCCGCGGCGGCGAAGTAGCCGGGCGCCACGTCGTTGTAGTCCCAGAAGCTGAGCGTGATGACTTGGCCGCGCGGGAACAGCTTCCACACCTGCGGCGCGAAGATGCCGAAGTGCGTGCGCGCGTCGGCCGCCGTCTCCGGTCCGGAGTGGCCGGCCAGGATGTGCAGGACGCCGACCCGGAACGGGCTGTCCTGGTTCTGCTGGCTCCACACGCGGGCGGGCAGGTACATGAACGGCGTGAACGCGCCGTAGCTGCCGCTCAGCGCCCACACGCCCGAGTGCACGTTCGGGTCGAGCGAGGCGCTCTGCCCGACCAGCCCGATGGCGGTGGAGGCGTTGCCCGCCTCCTGGATGGCCGCCTTGAACCGCGTGCCGGCCTGGTTGGCGAGCGGATCGTAGTGGCCGGTGAGCGATCCGTTCTCCACGTTGATCGAGCCCGACAGGTCCGCCGACACGGTCAGGAAGCGGTTGTCCGTGACGTGGTTGAGCCACTTCACCACCTCCGAGATCGCACGGCGGGTGCCCTGCACCTCGCCCGGCTGCTTGAACAGCTCGATGCCCACCTCTTCGGTGGAGCCGTCGGCCTGCGGGACGCTCACCGTCTGCGGCTCGACCGGGATGGCCGAGACGCGCAGGCGGTCGTCCTGGAACGGGTCCGTGCGGTTGTCGACCCGTAGCGCGGCGTCGTCGCCCACGTCGTCGCCGATGGCCACCAGCCGGTCAGCCAGCCACGCGCCGAGCCCGTCCTGCTCCAGCACCGACATGACCACGTCGATGTTGGTCTTGAACTGGCGGATGCGCTCCGCCTCGTCGTCGACCGGGCCGTCGTCGATCCCCGCGAAGGTGACGCCGAAGCGCTCCTCGAAGGTGCGGGCCAGGGCGACGAAGTACGGGACGTTCATCTTCATCTCGTACGGGTGGCTGTGGTAGCCGACCAACTGCTCGCCGAACCCGGCGATGGTGCCGTTGGCGGCGGCCGGCCACCAGCCCTTGGTGGTGCGGCCGACCACGATCATCGGCCGCCGGTCGTCCGGGTCCCACTCCTCCATGGTTTTCAGCGCGCCCACGACCTGGTCGTAGTCGTTGCCGTCGTCCAGGGTCAGGACGTTCCAGCCGTAGGCCGACCACTGCTCGGCGATCCGGTAGCCGTCGAACGACTCCGACACCACGCCGCCGACCAGGGAGTCGTCGATGCCGGCGTTGTTGTACGACAGCAGGATGCGCAGCCGCTTGCCCACCTTCTGGGCCACCGCCTGCGTCTTCATCTCCTGCGAGTGGCCGGAGGTCATGGCGAACTCGCCTTCCAGGGCGACGATCTTCGGCGAGTCGCCGGCGCCCATGAAGTCCCAGAAGGCGGCCTTGCCCGCGGCGGTGGCGATGCCGATGCCGGACGGGCCGCCGTTGACGTCATTGATCAGGTCGGTGGTCTCCGAGTGGCCGGCCAGCGAGCGGATGCCGCGCAGCCTGGCCTGGGCGAACAGCGGGTCGTCGGCCAAGCCGTTGTCCGCAAGCAGCGTCGCCAGCGCTCCGGCGCCGCGCCGGAAGCCCAGGCAGTCGATCGGCAGCATGGCGATCTGGGGATCGACCTGGTAGCGGCCGTGACCGGTCGCGACGTGGCGGCGGGCCATCGCCTCGCCCATGATCATCCACAGCGCGTACAGGGTCGGGATGTTGTGGCCGCCGGCAAGCAGCAGCTTGTCCCCGAAGGGGTGCTTGGGCCGGCGGTAGTCGTAGCGAAGGCCGCCGTTCTCCGGCCCCACCAGGTGCAGGGCGACGTTGTACGGCGTGTAGGCCAGCGGGCCGCCGAAGTGACCGGTCTGCGCGTAGTTGCCGAGCAGCGTCAGCGTCATGGCGGTCAGGAAGCCCACGTCCTCGATTCGCTGCCGGTCGTAGGAGGGGAGCTGCACGCTGTGCTCGGAGGCCTCGCCCGCGGGCGCGACCGTGCGAACCAGAACTGATGTTCCGTCAGTACCCATTGTCATCTCTCTTGTCGGCACCGGCGGCGGCTGCGGCGGGCCGCGGTGCGTGATGGTCTACAGAGAGCGCCGCGGCGGTGGCGGCGCTATCGCTTGAGCCTACCGCACGGCGCGCCAGCCGTCACCCATGCGCCCGCTGTTCAGGCCGGCGGTGGCGTCCGTCAATTGGCTTATACTTCGGCGATACGGAGTTTCTCCGCCTCTGCCTGACGAGCTGCATCCGGCGGGCGCTCACCCCTATCGCAAGGCATCGAACGCGCGCTCGAACCGGCCGCTGAGCTCGTCCATCCCGGCGCGCTTCTGCGTACCGTCGAGGTCGGTGCGGCGGATCATCACGTGCGCCTGCTTCTCGAAGTCGTTGACGAGTTGGCACGCCTCCACGATGGAGGCGTGGTTGGGCTCCGGGATGACGATGCAGCCCCCGTTGTCGCCGTGGATGAGGTCGCCGGTCCGCACCGTGATGCCGCCGACCTGCACCGGCTCGCCGTAGTCCGACCAGCGCAGCGCCGCGTGCTGGATCACGCGGGCGATCGCGAACACGCCGAACCCCTGGTCGATGATGCCGGGCAGGTCGCGGACGCCGCCCGAGGTCACCATGCCGATGGCGCCGGCGGCCATGAATCCCTTGGCCATGCCGTCGCCCATCACGCACTCCCGGTACGGGTCCGGGCCGACGGTCTCAACCACGATCACGCGCGGCAACCCGCTCGCCTCGATCGCCTCCATCATCTCGAAATACGGCTCCGTCTGCGGGCCGCCTTCCGGGGTGCAGGTGTCGATCCTGATCGTGATCGCCTCCCCCACCAGCGGCGGCAGGTCCGGCGTCATGCACTGGATGCGCCCGTCCATGGCGTACGTATGCGGCTCCGAGTGGCCGAGCGCCGACAGCGCATTGCAGACGAGGGCGGTCTCCGAATCGCCGAGGCTTTCGATGAGTGCTTTGTCCATCAGGGGCGCGAGCCTACCGGCCGCTTCCTGCCGCCGCAAGCGCGAAACAGAGATCGCGAAGAGCCGGAGCCGAAGGCGACGGGAGTAGCGTCATGCTCTGGTGTCGACCTGATTGGCGCGACAGCGGCAATCAGGCCGACCCCGGAGCACCAGGTGGGGATGGGCCAAGAGCCGGAGCCGAAGGCGACGACTCTTGGGGCGGTTGACCACTCGCCGGCATGACCGGACACTGCGGCGTCATGCGCATAGTGGTAGTCGGCGGTGGGGTGATCGGGCTGAGCACGGCCTTCCACCTGGCCGACCGCAACGCCGGCCAGGTGATCCTGGTCGAGAAGGGACCGATCGGCGACGGCTCCAGCTCTCGGGCCGGCGGCATCATCACCGGGCTGATGGGCACCGAGACCGCCGTCCGCACCCGCAAGGTCAGCCTGGAGCTGTTCCACCGGTTCAGCCGCGAAGTGGACGGCTACACCTTCCATGACGTCGGCACCCTGAATCTGGCGGCCGACCAGGGCGCCGGCCCCGTGCAGATGCTGCCGCTCTACGACCGGCTGGAGGCCCCTTACGAGATCCTCGACGCGGACGAGATGCGGCGCCGCTGGCCGCTGATGGCGGTCCCGGACGACGCCTGGGCTCTGTACGACCCGATCGCCGGCTACAGCGAGCCCGACGAGTACGTGGCCGCCATGGGCGCCCACCTGCGCAAGCTCGGCGTCGAGATCAGGGAGTTCGAGCCGGTGCTGGAGTTCCCGCTGCGGGGCGACCGGGTGCTCGGCGTCCGCACCGAGGCGGGGACCATCGAAGCGGACGTCATCGTCTGCGCCTCGCACGTCTGGTCGATCCGGCTGCTGGAGCAGTTCGGCTGGCGCATGCCGTCGAAGGTGTTCGTGCATCAGCGCTACGTCTCCACGCCGGTGTCGAAGCCGGTGATCCTGCCTGCCGTGAACGACCATCCGCGCCACGGCTACTACCGCCCCGCGTTCGGCAACCGCGTGCTGATCGGCATCGAGACACCGGATCGCGAAGAGGTGCCGCCGCCGGAGCGGGAGACCCACCTGTCGAGCTTCTCCGTGGACCCGGAGATCCGGGAGCGGGAGCTCAACCGCCTGCAGCACGTGGTGCCCGACGTCGCGCCGCTGTCGTGGGAGATCGAGAAGGTCGGGCTCCTGGCCTACTCCGCGGACGGCGAGCCGATCCTGGGCCCGGTGCCGGGCGTACAGGGACTGATCTGCGCCGGCTGCTTCCACTCCGGCGGCTTCGCCTACAATCCGGTGGCCGGCCTGCTGGCAGCCGAGTGGGCGGTGGACGGCCGCACCGGAATCGACATCAGCGCCTTCGCGCCGGACCGTTTCGGTCCGGAGCAGGCGCGCGCATTCATCGACTCCCACATCCGCCACGCCGACTACCAGCACGGTCTCCACGCAGGCGGCCGGCATTGAGGGGAGGCCCCGCATCGACCGCACGGAGGACAAAATGCCCGCACCGCTGAATCCAGGAAAGACCTCGGTCGCCGTCATCATCGGCGGCCACGCCTACGACGTGCCGGCGTTCAAGCGGCTGTTCGATTCGTTCGAAGATGTCGTCGCCTACCCGCAGGACATCAGCAACTTCTCGCGGGCGTGGGGCGTGCCGCCCGACGCCTACGACGTGCTGCTGTTCTACAACGCCGGCGGCGACACGGCGAGGACCTGGACGCGACCTGGGGCGCCGGCACCGCGGCGGCCGTCGAGGCGGTCGGACAGGCCAGGCAGGGCGTGGTGATGCTGCACCACGCCATCCGCTCCTACATGGCATGGCCGAAATGGTCGGCGCTGCTCGGCATCCCGCACGAGCAGCGGGAAGGCTCCGAGTTCACCGTCGAGTTCGGGCAGACCATGCGGGTGACGGTCACCGACCCGGACCATCCGATCGGACGCGGACTCGAGCCCTGGGACGTGGTCAACGAGGGGTGGCCGACCATGGCGTGGACGCCGAGCGCCGACGCGTCGGTACTCATGACCACCGACAACGAGGTGACCAGGACCAAGACGATGGCGTGGTGCCACCACCTGGACAACGCCAGGGTGTTCTGCCTGACCCCCGGCCACGATGACGAGGCGTACTCGAACCCGAGCTATCGCACCACGCTGCATCGCGGCATCCGCTGGGCGGCAGGCCGGCTGTAGCCGCCCGCGCTCGGCTCAGTCGTCCATCCTGGGCTTGGCGCCGTAGTGCTTGAACGACGGGAGCAGCCGTCCTGCGCTGATGCCGCCGTCGACGTGCATCACCTGCCCGGTCACCCAGTCGGCGTCGCTCGACGCCAGGTAGACGGCAGCGCGGGCGATGTCCGCCGGCGTCCCCCAGCGGCCGAGCGGCGTGTAGCGCATCCACGCCTCGTGCAGCGCCGAGCCCTCCTCCGGCGGCGGATCGTTGGGGACCGGCACCGCCCCGGGCGCGATCGCGTTGATCCGGATGCCGTGCTCGGCCAGATCGAAGGCGGCGCCGCGGGTGAAGCCGATGATCGCCGCCTTGCTCGCCTCGTAGGGCGCCGCGTAGTGCGTGCCGGAGACGCCGTGGATGGACGACATCGTGATGATCGTGCCGCCGCCGGTGCGGGCCATGAGCGCCGCCGCGTGCCGGACCGTGAGGTAGGTGCCGGTCACGTTGACCCGCGTCACGCGCTCGAACTCCTCCGCGCTGAACTCCAGCAGCGGCTTCAGCGCGCCGCCGACGCCGGCCACCGCCGCGGCGATGTCCAGCCGCCCGAAGCACTCCTCGGCCTTCGCCACCGCGGCCAGCACCTCCGCTTCGCAGGCGACGTCCGCCCGCACGACCTCTGCCCGCCGGCCGGCCGCGCGCACCGCCTCGGCCGTCCGTTCCGCTCCTTCGGCGTCGCTGCGGTAGACGACGATGCTGTCTGCGCCCTCGGCCGCGAATTCGCGGCAAATCGCGCTTCCAAGCCCACCGGACGCCCCCGTGACCAGCGCCACCCTGTCCCGTAGTCGCATGAGGCGAGCATACCCCGGGCACTTGCCACGGTCCCGCCGCATGGTGTATAAGATTCGGCAACTTCGATGGGTAGCGCCCGCGTTCTCATGCCGACGGTCCATCCGACGGCGGAGTGGGCGCTCATCCTGGAGGTGTCCATTCGGTAGGGTTTACGTCGCCGACCAGCGGCACGTGAAGGAGGCCCTGCCAGTGGTGCAGGGCCTCTTTTTCATTGACCGGCGATCGGCGACTCCGTACCGGCGGAGCGGAGCTGATGATCATCCAGGCACGGGGCTTGCGGAAACGCTTTCGGGTGCGCACGCGCACGCCCGGGCGGTTCGGCGCCGTCCGCGACGTGGTCATGCCACGCCGCCGCCAGATCACGGCGGTCGACGACATCGAGCTGGAGGTCGACCGCGGTGAGGTGATCGCCTTCATCGGCCCGAACGGGGCCGGCAAGTCGACCACCATCAAGCTGCTCACCGGCATCCTGCACCGTGACGCCGGAAGCATATCCGTGCTCGGCATGGACCCGCAGCGGCATCGCCGGCGGCTGGCGTACCGCATCGCCACCGTGTTCGGCCAGAAGTCTCAGCTATGGTTCCACCTGCCGCCGATCGACACGTTCAAGCTGCTGGCCGACGTGTACGACCTGGAGCCGCGCCGTGCGCGGGAACGTATCGCGTCGCTGACCGAGACCTTCGGCATCGGCAGGCACCTGACGACCCCGGTGCGCAAACTGTCCCTGGGCGAGCGCATCCGGTGCGAGATCGCGGCATCGCTCATTCACGACCCGGAGCTCCTGTTGCTGGACGAACCCACGATCGGGCTTGACGTCGTGATCAGGCAGCGCATCCGCGACCTGATCACGGAGATCAACCGCGAGCGCGGAGTCACCGTGTTCCTCACCTCCCACGACACCGGCGACATCGAGAAGGTCTGCCGGCGCGCCGTCGTGATCAATCACGGCCGCATCGTCTGGGACGGCGCCGTCGGCGAGCTCCGGGGCTCCCTGCTGGCCACCAAGATCATGGACCTCAAGCTGTACGGGCTCGGGCTGTTCGCATTCACCCAGCCCCTCACGGCGCCCAGCATCGGCCTCTTTCTGTTGTTCACGGTACTGGCCGCCGGCGTGTTCACCGCGGTGCGCGTGCTCTACCACAGCCTGACCTTCCTGCTCGGCAACGCCGAGGATCTTGCCGGAGTCGGCTCGGAACAGATCATCACCTTTTCGCTCTATCCGGGATCGATCTTCGACGGACCGCTGATGATGGTCGTCCTGCACACCCTGATACCCGCCGCGCTGGTCGCCCATCTGCCGGCGGAGCTGTTCCGGGCGGCAGTCGGGGGCGCGACATTCGACTGGCCGCTCCTTGCGGCGATCATTGCCGGCGACGCCGCGCTCATCGCAGCCGCCTGGGCGCTGTTCTACCTTGGGTTGCGGCGCTACGAGTCGGGCAATCGCATCGGCGCCCGCATCTGATCGGGTCGACGGCCCGACTACACCGTAGCCAGCGCGTCCCGGACCGACCGCCGCAGCACGTCCAACCTGGATGCGGCGGTCCGCACCTGCTCGTGCTCCTGCGCCTCGCTCCACTCCAGCTCTCGCGCCAACAGCGACGCCACCCGGGGCACGCTGGCCAGCGCAGCATCACCGTCCAGGAACGCCAGCCGCGTTCGGCGGGCGATGATGTCCTCGACCGTGCAGGCAGCCTCGTGGCGGGCGGCGTGCACGACCTCGGCCTGCAGGTACGGGTGCAGCGGCGCCAGGCGGCTGCCGAGCCCGGCGCCGGCGAGTGCCGCGACCCGCTCCGCGCCGGTGCCGTAGGCACGGTCCAGGTGGACGGCGACATCCTCCTGCAGCCCGTAGTCACGCTGCAAGCGCACTGCGCCCGGCTGGTATCCATCGCCACCGGCCAGCGGCGTGTGGCGCGTTTGCGAGGCGCGCTCCGGCGCAAGGTCAGCCGCCTCCACCGCGCGGTTCACGGCCTGGACCGCCATCGCCCGGTACGTCGTCCACTTGCCGCCGGCCACGGTCAGCAGGCCCGAGTCGCTGAGCTCCAGCAGGTAGTCGCGGGCAAGCGTGGCGGTCCCGCGGTTGCGTCCCCGGCCGGCGGCCACCCGCCGGGTCGGAGCGGCAATCAGCGGCCGCAGCCCCGCCCAACAGGACGCCACGTCATCCGGCCGCACCTGCATGTTGAGGTAGGTGCGCAAGTGGCTCACCAAGTAGGCCAGCTCCTCGCCGCCCGGCATGGGATCGGCAGACACCGCGGCCGCCACCTCCGTCGTACCGGCAAGGGTGCGTCCCAGCCACGGCAGCACGAAGATCACCCGTCCGTCCTCCGTGCGCGGGATGAGCAGGCCGGTCTCGGCAGCCGGGAACCGCGGCCCCAGCACGAGGTGGCTGCCGGCGCTCACCCGCAGCAGCGGCGCTCCCCCGTGGGTGTCCAGCCGGCGAACCGCGTCGACGAACGGCCCCGCCGCGTTGATCACCACGCGGGCGCGGATCTCCCACGCCGCGCCGGACAACCGGTCCCGCACGCCGACGCCCGCGATCCGTCCCGAGCCGTTCTTGCACAGATGCTCGACCTCCACGTAGTTGGCCACGGCCGCCCCGTGCGCCGCCGCGGTCAGGGCCAGCGCCAGGTTCATGCGCGCGTCGTCGAACTGACCGTCGTGGTAGACAACGCCTCCCGAGATCTGCCGCGTCCGCCCCTGGCCCAGGAACCGCTCTCGAAGATGCGGGAAACGAGCGATCGCCTCCTCACGCGGGATGTACTCCGAGCGGCGCAGCGCGTACTCGCCTGCCAGGCGGTCGTACAGGGTGAGACCGATGCGGTAATAAGGCAGGTGGCTGCGCTGGTACAGGGGGACGAAGATGGCGAGCTCCCGAACCAGGTGCGGCGCGACCTCCATGAGCGCCTTGCGTTCGCGCAGCGCCTCGCGGACCAGCCGGAACTGGGTCCGGTCCATGTTCTTGATCGCCTGCTGCAGGTAGCGGACCCCGCCGTGCACGAGCTTGGTGCTGCGGCTGCTGGTGCCGCCCCCGAAATCTCCGCGCTCGACCAGCGCCACCCGCAGCCCTCGCGTGGCGGCGTCCAGCGCGCATCCGCAACCGGTGGCGCCGCCGCCGATGACGAGCACGTCGTAGGAATCGTCGGCCAGGCGGCGCAGGTGCTCGCTCCGGTTCACGGGTAAGGAGACAATGCACCGCACCCGAGCGGCGGGGCTACCGCGGGACGCAGCGCCAAGGGAACGATGCTCTCTTCACGCCGGCGATCCGTGCGTTAAAGTGCGGTGCGTGGCCGCTTCGTGGGCACGTGCATGCCAATCCTTCGGCAGCCACCGACCGACGCGCACAGGTGCCGGCCGGTGGCGAGCCGTGCTCCTCATCCCCGTGAGCGCATTGTTGCTTCTCTCCGTCAGCGGCTGTGACGCCGTGCTGGACCTGATTGACCCGCCCACGCCGGCACCCCCGCACGTCCCCTCCCCCCCTCTCCCTACTCTTTCGATCGCGGACTCGGGAATCGTCGAGGAGGGCGCGGTCGCCGAGTTCGCCGTGACCCTGAGCACCGAGAGTGAGGAGACGGTGACCGCGCGCTACGTGACCGAGGACGGCACGGCGGAGGCAGGACCGGGGGGAGACTACACGCAAGAGAGCGGATCGGTGACCTTCGCGCCCGGTGTCCGGGAGCAGCTCATCCTGGTGCGGACGCTGAATGACGACGTGCACGAAGTCGAGCGGGAGGTCTTTACCGTCCGGTTGAGCGACGCGGAGAACGCCACGGTGGGCCGGCACGGAGCAGCCAGAGGGTCCATTCTGGACAGCGGTGATCCGCGCCTGCAGGCGACTCGAATGGAACCCGGCACCCTGATCCAGGGGCGGCTGGAGACCGCAACCGATGTCGACAGCTTCTACGTCGAGGTCGACTCCAGCTCGTGGGTGATCGCCGCCACCGACAGCGGCAGGGCCGCCCGGCGGGGCTCCGCCTACCGCAATTCCGTCGTGAGACTCGATGGCGGCGATGGCTTCTCCATGAATGACGACAACAGGGACGCGGGGCGGGTCAGACTGGTCGCTGCAGACGCGGCGAGGATCTACATCCGAGTGTCGAGTGACCGTCCCACCCCATACGACCTGTTCGTCTGGGTACTCGACGAGCAGGACTACCCCTGGCTCGACGGTGACGCCGCCGAGCCGTCATTCGACATTGAGCTGCGCTACCTGGGAGACGCAGCGACCCCCGCGCAGAAGGCCGTCTTCCGCACGGCTGCCGAGGTCTGGGAACGCGTCATCACCCGCGGCCTGCCGGACCGGTTCATCGACTCGTCCAAAGCGATGTGTGAGGCCGGCGACCCCTCCCTCTTCGGAGCCCACATCGACGACCTGCTGCTGTTCATCAGGCTGAAGTCCATGGACGGTCCCCGCGGAGCATTGGCCGAAGCAGGTCCATGCCTGATGCGCGACCCCAGCGTGCTGCCGTTCATCGGCACCGTGACGATCGACACGGCGGATCTGTCGACGATGGAGGACAACGGCGTTCTGGGAAAGGTGGTCGCGCACGAGATCGCCCATGCGCTCGGATTCGGCATCATCTGGGATCACCTGCCGCCCGCGGGGCCTCCCTTCCTCCAGCAGCCTTCCTACGTTCCAGGCCGCGGCAAGGTGGATGGCCAGGACACGCACTTCAACGGGCCGGCGGCCGTCGCCGCCTTCGATGCCGTGGGCGGCGACGCGTACACCGGCGGCGCCAAGGTGCCGGTGGAGAACGACACGCGAAGTTACGGGCCCGGAGCCCTCGACGGGCACTGGCGCGAGTCCGTGCTCGGCCACGAGCTGCTCACGAGCACCCTTTCCATCGAGCCGGGAGTGCATGAACCGCTGAGCACGGTGACCGTCGGGGCGCTGGAGGACCTCGGCTACTCCGTCGACTACTCCGCCGCGGAGGCATACACGCTGCCGATCACGCCGGGCACCGCTCGGGCCACCTCGCCGCAGGCGCTGCATCTTCTCGACGACGTTCGTCGAAGCCCGGCAAAGCTGGAAGAGCCGTTCGACCGCTCCTTCGACGTCATCCTGCGCTGACGGCAGCACGCTTCGCTGCCTGCCGCCCCGCTACCCCTTGATGGCCCCCATCGCCATGCCCTTGATGAAGAAGCGCTGGAAGAACAGGAACACCAGCAGCGTCGGCAGGCTGGCCAGCAGCGAAAGCGCGCCCTGGATGCCCCACGCCACGCTGTATTGGCCGCGCAGCGAGACGATCCCGAGCATGATCGTGCGCTTGCTGTCGCTGTTCACGAAGATCAGCGGCCACAGGAAGTCGTTCCAGATCCACGTGAACTGCAGCGTGCCGAGCACGGCCAGGGCCGGCAGGCTGATCGGCAGCGCCACCCGGAGCAGCACCTGCCCCTCGTGGGCGCCTTCGACGATCGCGGACTCGCGCAGGGCGTTGGGGACGGCGGCGAAGAAGTTGCGCATCAGCAGCGTGCAGATCGGGATGCCCATGGCGATGTGCACGATGATCATCGGCCACAGCGTGTCGAGCAGGCCGAGGTGATTGAACAGGCGGAACAGGGGAACGAGGATGACCTGCGGCGGGAAGAACATCCCCGACACGATCACCAGGAACAGCAACTCGCTGCCGCGGAACGGCAGCTTGGAGAACACGTAGCCGCCCAGGATGCCCATGGCGATCGACCCCGCCGTGGCGGGCGCGGTGACCAGGAACGTGTTCATGAAGTAGATCCTGACCGACGGATGCCCCAGTGAGACCGAGAAGTTGGACAGGTCCAGGGTTCGGGGAATCGCCCACAACGTCCCGAAGGCGATGTCGCGATTGCTCTTCAGCGCGCTCAGGATCACCCCGAGCGTCGGAGCCAGAAACAGCACGGCCAGCACCGCCAGGCACGCGAACAACACCGTGCTCCACGGGAACGGGCGCCGCGTGGGGGCGGCGACGGCGTCAGTCATACAGCTCGTCCAGCTTCTTGAGCTGCCGGAAGTAGACGGCGATCACGCTCAGCGTCATGAGGAACAGCACGACCGAAATCGAGCTGCCGTATCCCATCCGGTACTTCTTGAACGATTCGCTGTACATGTACATGGCCAGCGTGTCCGACGAGTGGAACGGCCCGCCTCCGGTCATGATGAACAGGATGTCGAACGCCTTCAGCGAGTTGATCACCGACAGGGCCACGGCGACCACGGTCGCCGGACGCAGCAGCGCCAGCACGACGTGGCGGATCCGCTGCCTGCGGGTGGCTCCCTCGATCTCTGCCGCCTCGATCAGGTAGGGCGGGATCGACGTCAGTCCGGCCAGGAAGATCACCATCGCCAGGCCCATCTGCTGCCATGACCAGGCGACGATGACCGAGAAGAGGGCGGTCTCCGGCTCCGCAAGCCAGGCGAAGGTGGGAGGCTCTCCGGTGAACACGCCGATGGCGGCGTTCAGGAGCCCCCAGTCGGGCTGATAGATCCAGATCCAGATCTGCCCCACGACCACCGCGGCCAGACAGATCGGCAGGTAGAAGATCGACTTGAACACGTTGGCGCCGGGGACGCGGACGTCCAGCATCAACGCCAGGGCCAGCCCGCCCAGGGTCGGCAGGACGATCGCCAGCAGCGTCCAGATCAGCGTGTTGAGGGTGGCGTTGGTGAACAGCCGGTCGGTCACCACCCCGGCGTAGTTGCGCAGCCCCACGAACTGGAAGTTCGGGTTGAAGCCGTTCCAGTTCGTGAAGCTGTAGTAGAACGTGTTGAGCAGCGGCCAGACGACGAAGACGGCGAACACCGACACCGGCAGGAACAGCAGCGCTATCCGCCAGAACAGCTCCCGTTGCTTCATCGTCCGGCCAGTGGGGGGGAGACGGCGCTCAGACGGCTGAGCCCCGTCTCCCCCCTCCCGCCAAGCTATTCGCTGGCAAATGCGTCGCGCATACCCTTCTCGGTGTCGTCGAGGATCTGAGCCACGTCTCCTGGGCTGTCCATGAAGCGTGCAAACATGTCCAGACCGACCTCCGCCGCCGCCGGCGGGGTCGTCAGGTCGTAGTTGAACTCGAACGTGTCGGCGTTTGCCACGATCTCCTGGACTTGCACCATCACCGGCGTATAGATGCTCGAGTCGACGTTGACGTTGGGCGACAGCGCGCCCTGCACCTGCGCCCATTTGGCCTGAGACGCGGGGTCGCTGGCCAGGAAGGCCACGAGCGCCGCGGCGTTCGCCCGATTCTCGGAGTTGGCCGCGATCAGCCACCCGTCGACCGGCCCGACGACCGAGTTCGGAACTCCGGCATCGATCATCGGGAACTCGAAGACGTCGTAGTCGTCCCCGGGCACCAGTCCGTTGCCGTTCCAGTAGCCGGTGATCCAGGTTCCCATCAGCGTCATCGCCGCGTCGCCCCGCGCGACTTGGTCGGATGCATCGGTCCAGCCATTGGCGTTGGCGTTCGGAGCGAAGTACCCGGCGTCGACCAAGTCCTTCCAGAGCTGCATGGCGCGCTGCACCTCGTCGTCGGTGTAGGACGCCTCGCCGGCCAGCAGGCTGGAGCGGTAGTCCGGACCGGCGGTGCGCAACAACAGGTAGTCGAGCCAGAACTGCGCCGGCCAGCGGTCCATGGAGCCGAGCGCGATCGGGGTGATGCCCTGCGACTTGAGGTTCTTGCACAGCGCCAGGAACCCGTCCCAGTCGGTCGGGAACTCGGTCACCCCGGCGTCCGCCATCACCTTGGGGTTGTAGAACATGCCGGCGTAGTGATACCCGAAAGGCACCAGATAGCGTGCGCCGTCGTACATCGTGGCGCTTCCGGCCACCGACGCGGCGATGACCGCGTCCAGCCCATGTTCGGACCATACGTCGTCGATCGTGTCGAGGATGTCCGCGTCGACCATGAACTGCGTCCGCGCCCCGGCCCAGTTGCTGAACACGTCCGGCAGGTTGCCGCCCGCGGCCCGCACCAGGATGCCGGTCTTGAAGTCCTCGTGCCCGATGGGGCTGTCGACGACCGTGATCCCGGTCTCCGCCTTGAAGTTGCCGAAGATCTCCTCCAGTCCGGCGCGACCCAGGTCACCGCCGAAGTAGTGGGTGATGGTGACCTCGCCATCGGCCCAGCTCATCGTTGCAATCAGAATGAAGGCGAGCGCAATCCCCAGCGCCCTGAGCGCCGTTCTGCCCCGCTTCCAGATTCTGTGTTCTCTGTGGTGCATGGTGCTACCTCCTGCCGGCTGTTTATGGGCGCATCTCCCGTTCCTGTCAACGCGTCCGGGGACGCCGGCCCCTGCGCTACAATGCCGGCGCCCGCGCCCCATTCCCCATCGACGGAGGACCGACGTTGGACAGCATTCGAGTCGGCTTCATCGGCACCGGCCGCATCTCCGACCTGCACGCGCTGGAGTACCTGCGCAACCCGCACACGCGGATCGTCGCCCTCTGCGACAGCGACCCTGGCCTGGCGTCCGCCCGCGCCGGGGCGTGGGGGCTCGACCGGCCCGTGATCTGCAGCGACTACCACGAGTTGCTGGCGTTGGAGGCGGTCGACCTGGTCGAGATCCTGCTGCCGCACCACCTGCACCCAGAGGCGGCGCTGGCCGCGTTCGCCGCCGGCAAGGCCGTCTTCCTGCAGAAGCCGATCGCGTTGAACCTGGCCGATGCCGATCGCGTGATCGACGCCGCCGGGCAGGCGGGCGTGCCGTTCCGGGTGTACGAGAACTTCATCTTCTATCCGCCCGTGGCCACCGCGAAGGCCCTGGTCGACCAGGGCGCGATCGGCGAGCCGCTGACCATCCGGCTGAAGAGCAACGTCGGACGCAGCGAGACGGCGTGGCCGATACCGAAGGGCGCTCAGGAGTGGCGCCAGGACCCGCGCCGGTCGGGCGGCGGGCCGCTGCTGTTCGACGACGGCCAGCACAAGTTCGCGCTCGCCTGGCATTTCATGGGCCAAGCCGAGGAGGTCCACGCCTGGATCGGCAGCACGCAGGCCCCGGACGGCTACGTGTTCGACGCCCCCGCCATGGTCTCGTTCCTGTTTCCCGGCGGCCGGTGCGGCAACCTGGAGGTGGTCTACTCGCCCGACCTGGAGATCCTCTCCTACCACTACGCCCAGGACGACCGGGTAGAAATCACAGGCACCCGCGGCGTGATCTGGATCAACCGGGGACACGGGCAGTTGGGCGAGGTGGTGGCCCCAGTGCAACTCTACCGCGACGGCGTGACGACCGACTACCGGTCGATGCAGATCGGCTGGGAGACCAGCTTCGTGCACGCGACCCGCCACGGCATCGATGCGCTCCGCCGCGGCGAGCAGCCGCGCCTGTCGGGCCGCGACGCCCGCGAGATCCTGCGCTTCGCGCTCGCCGCGCAGGAGTCCGCCCGCACCGGCGCTGCCGTGCGGTTGGAGCCGGACACGATAGAATCCCGAACGTGACTCCCGCGAACGATTCCCGCTCGTTCTGGCACGAAAGGCGTGACGATCCTCCTCCTTCTGACAAGCTGGTCCGGTTCAAGGTACAAGTCACCATGTACACGCCTGAGCCGTTTCGCGAGCCCGATGTCGGCGCCAACCTCGACTTCGTCGAGCAACAGGCGTTCGGTGCGCTGATCAGCACCGGCTCGGCAGGGCCAGTGATCACGCATCTTCCCGTGCTGGTGGACCGCGATCGGGGGCGACTCTGCCTGTTGCGTGCTCATGTGGCCAAGGCGAACGACCACTGGCGCAGCCTCGACGATCGGCCTGCCACCATGGTCTTCAGCGGACCGCATTGCTACATCTCGGCCGGCTGGTATCGCGAGCCGCGGGTCGTTCCTACCTGGAACTACGTCGCCGCGCACCTGCACGGCACGGCGCGGCTGGTTTCAGGAATCGACGAAACGCGTCAGATGGTCGCCGATTTCGTCGATCGTTTCGAATCCGGGATGCACCATCCGTGGACCATCCCGGAGGGTGAGCGGGACTTCATGGACGGCCTGCTGAGCGGTATCGTGGCGTTCACCATCGACGTCGAACGCATCGACGCATCCTGGAAGCTGAACCAGAATCACGCGCCCGCCCGCCGGAAGCGGGTGATCGAGGCTCTCCGCGAATCCGGGAGACGCGACGAAATCGAGATCGCCGATCTCATGCAGCGACCGGGATAGGTCCATGGCAGTCCAGTACCTGAACGTCGATCTGGAGGTCGAGGGTCCCCGCCCGCCCTGCCACATCCTTCAGGAGTTCTCGGAGTCGGGCATCGGCTGTCTGGGATGCTTCGAGACCACGCGGGGCCACTTCGCCAACTTCGAGGTCACCGCGCTCCCGTCCGATGCGAACAGCATCGTCTCCGAGTTCTGCGATGCGATCGAGGGCTTCCGCGAAGACGCCGAAGCGACGTGGAGCGGTGCTCATCGCAAGACGTTCGACATCGGCTTCGACAGCGACGGGTCGGCCGGCTGCTCTCGCTTCGAACTGAAGGCGGATACCATACGACGAGCGGCCGAGCTTGGAGCGTCGTTGGGCATCACCATCTATTCTCTGTCGGATACCCCTGTCGAGTTCGTCGGTCCACCGGATGAGGAAACCAGGAATGGCAGCACGGTTCATCGGCGTCCAGCTTGAGGTCGAGAGCCCGCGGCCGCTCGGTCACCTGTTCCACTCCTTCTCGGGCGCAGAGGTCGTGTCGGTGGACTACAGAGAATCGGCACGGGGCTTCGCGGCTGCGTTCGAACATGCCGGCAGAGGCGTGAGCACCGGCCCCGACATCCAGATCGCGGAACTCTGCGACACGATCCTGGACTTCGGCGACGACGCACGATCGGTATGGACCGGCGCCTACCGGAGGACGTTCAACCTCGGATACGAGATCGACGACTCCTCGGAGTGCTTCCGCTCCGAGCTGGCGCCGGAGACGATGGAGCGAATCGCCCGGGTCGGTGCGTCCGTGATCGTCGCAATCTATCCCCAAGCGCCGGGAGAACCGGCGAGCGAAGGCTGATCGCGCCGGCCGCGGCGGAACTACTCCGGCTCCACGACCACCGCGGTGCCGTAGGACAGGATCTCTGACGCGCCGCTCATGATCGCGGAGGTGGTGAAGCGGATGTCGGTCACCGCGTTGGCGCCGCGCTTCTGGGCGTCGGCGGCCAGGCGGTCGACCGCTTCGGAGCGGGCGTCGTCCATCATCTGGGTGTAGGAGACGATCTCGCCTCCGACCATGGTCTTGAAGCCGGCCATGATGTCCCGCCCCATGTGGCGGGAGCGGACCGTGTTGCCGCGCACCAGGCCGACCGTCTTGACGATGCGGTGGCCGGCGATGCTCGCGGCCGTTGTCAGGATCATCGTTCATCCTCCCCTTGCTGACCGGACTATACGGGAGCCGGCGTACTATGGGGGAATGACCGCGCAGCGCTTCGTCGATGCCTTCACCCGAGGCGGTCACGACGACCCGTGCGCGGAGCACGAGATCACCGCCGCCGTCTGCGTGGTGCTGGGTGGTCCGGACGCCGCCCCGGCGCTCTGCTTGATCAAGCGTTCGGAGCGTCCGGACGATCCGTGGTCGGGGCAGATGGCACTTCCCGGCGGCCGGGTCGCGCGGACCGATGCCAACCCGAGCGCAGCAGCCGTTCGGGAGACGGCCGAGGAGGTGGGGCTCGACCTGACACGGTACCGACACCTGGGCGCCCTGCCGCCCATGCCGATCACCCGCCGGGGCAGGCCACACCTGGGCTGGCTGCAGCCGTTTGCCCATCTCTGCTCCCCCGAGCTGCCGGCGCTGCGCCGGCAACCCTCGGAGGTCGCCGCGGCGATGTGGATCCCGGTCGAGCATCTGACCGACGCTGCCCACCGCACCTCGGTGGAGATCGCCGATGGCGAACGCCGGCTGGTGTTTCCCGGGATCGCCTACAACGGAGACGTGATCTGGGGGCTCACCTACCGGGTGCTCGGCGCCCTGTTCGAGCTCGCCGCGCCGAAAGGTGGTCAACCGCGGAGGTAGTCCTGGACGTCGATCGGCTGGCCGCCCCGCTTCGCCGACTCCCATCCGGCCAGCAGCGGCGCGAGCGTGGAGAGGCCGTCGCGGTAGTCGTTCAGCAACCCGCTGCGGTCCCCGCTTCTGACCGCTTGGCAGAAACGGCGGTCCAGCTCGAACCACGGATTGAAGTCCTCCGCCTCGTACACCGTGCGGCCGTTCATCTCGATGCGCTCGTAGCCGTGCACGCCGAGGTAGCCGCCTTCGAAGCAGATCAGGAAGTAGGGCTCGTTCGCCGGACCGTCGCGATGGGCGCAGACGAACGCAACGGTCATGGTCGCGCCGCCGGTCATGACGAAGTTGAACGAAGCCGAAAGCGGCGTCAGGTACGGCGGGCGGTCGGCGAAGAACGCCTGCGCGGTCGTGATGTCCAGTCCGCTCATGAACCGGCAGTAGTCCACGGCGTGCGGACCCCAGTCGAAGAAGGCGGCTCCGTAGCTGCGGAACTCGGCGTTGGCGGCGTCCCGGGCCGGCAGGTCGCGGAAGCTCTGGAAGCGGATGTGGACGACCTTCTTGTCGGCGAGCAGGCGCTTCGCCTCCTGGAAGATCGGCCGGTAGCGCTCGCGGAAGCCGACGGTGGACAGCACCCCGCCCCGGCGGATCGCCGCGTCGATGCGGCGCGCGGTCCGCATCTCCGTTGCCTGCGGCTTCTCGCTGAACAGGTGGATGCCGCGCTCCGCCGCGGCCACTTCCACGTCGCCGCGCACGGCCGCCGGGACGATCGACCACAGCGCGTGGAGCCGCTCCCGGTCGAGCATCCGCATGCCGTCGGTGTACACGGAAGGGATGCCGAAGCGCGCCGCCGTGGCCCGCGCCGCCTGCTCGTCGACGTCGCACACCGCTACCACGCGCACGCCGTCGATGCGCGCCAGGTTCGGCAGGTGCTCGCGGTTGGCGAAGTTGCCGGCGCCGTAGACGCCGACGCGCAGCGGGCCGTCCACCCTATCGGTCTTCGTCGTTCACCGCCTGCAGGAGGGCGTGGATGTAGCCGTACGTGTAGGCGAAGCCGACCTGGTGCGGCTCGGCGCCGGACAGGCCCGGAACGTGGTCGGGCATGATCATGTACCGGTAGCCGACCTCCTTGAGGGTCCGGAGCGCCTTGAGCATGTCGACGTCGCCCTCGTCCGGGAACACCTCGACGAACTTCCCCAGCCCACCCTTGATGTTGCGGAAGTGGATGTTGAAGATCTTGTCGCGCTCTCCGAAGTAACGGATCACCTCGCAGATGTCCGCCCGCGGGTTCTCCAGCGACTCGGCCATGCAGCCGATGCAGAAGTTGAGGCCGTTGTAGGGGCTGTCGTAGAGCTCGATCAGCTTCTTGAAGCCGTTCACCATGCCGAGCACGCGGGCCACGCCGCGGTACTCGACGCCGTAGCCGATGCCGGGATCGGACGGGTGGCAGGCCATCTGGATCTTGTACTCCTCGGCCACCGGCATGATGTGCTGCAGCCAGTGGTCGATGCGCTCCCACATCGTGTCCTCGTCGGCGGGACCGCCCTCGAACGTGCCGAGCGACCGGTCCAGCTTTTCGAGCTCGAACGACGACAGCTTCGCGCCGCCCCGCCCGTAACGCGGCTCGGTGCGCAGGTGGCCGAGCAGCGTGACGTTGTAGTTGAGCCCGCGCAGCCCCGCCTCCGCGGCCATCCGCACCGTCTCGCACATGCGCTCGATCTGACGGTCACGCGCGTCGCTCGGTCCCAGGAAGATCGCGCCGGCGGCGTTCACGAACGCGCTCCGCGACCCGAGCGGGACGTGGATCATCTCCAGCTCGATGCCGTAGCGGGCGAAGCGTTCGCGCAGCGCCTTCAGCGTGTCCGCCGTCCACTCCTCCCACGGTTCCGTCGGCATCTGGTCCACGTGCATGACGCCGAGCTGGGCCAGAACCTCGATGTCGGTGTCGTGCCGGCAACCGAACTGCGTTCCTACGTACACGAGCGCGACTCAGCCGCTGACGGTCTGCGCGATCTGCGCGGGCGAGATCTGGTGGTGGCTCAGCACGGTGGTGGCGCTGCCCTGCTCGATCTTCAGGAGCTGCGGCGACTCGTGGCGCACGCCGTAGCGCTCGGCGATCTTGTTGGACAGCTTGCGCTGCTCGATAACGTTCACCCAGTAGACGGGTTGATCGAACTCCGTGCTCTCCACCACCTGCGCCGCCGCCGCCGACACCGGACAGACGGTCGAGTGCTTGTAGATGTAACAGTCGGCAGGCAACTCCGACCTCTTCTCCATCCGCTTGATCACCGCAGCCTCCTCATCGCGCGTATCGCCACCGCATGGCGGCACTCCATCGTACCACGGAGGCCGGATTCTTCACGGTTCCCTGGCGGCGGAACCGTCCCGCTTGTTGCGCAGCACGGCCAGCGCATCCCACGCGGCGGGGAATCCTCCGAACGCGCTCATCTGCAGCATGACCTCTTCGATCTCCGTCTTCGTGCATCCGGAGCCCAGCGCCCGGTCGACGTGAACGTCGATCTGCTCCGGCCGGCCGAGCACCGTCAACGCCGCGATCGTGCACAGCAGGCGGGTCCTGAGATCCAGCCCGGCCCGTCCGTACAGGTCATGCATCACGTGCGTCATCACGAGTCGTTCGAACTCGGGATGTAGCGCGCGCATCTGCTCGGCAGAAGCCGACGCAGCGGCCTCTCCGACCATCGTCGAGAACAGCGTGCGCCCTGACTCGTAGCGTTCGTCGTCGGTCATACATCCTCCCTGCTCCGACTCCACGTCGTCGCCCCGCGACAGCGCGAAGTCCGCACAATACCCGTATGATGCCGTTCATGACGGTCAAGGCACGGTATGCGAAGGAGGGCTACCTGAGCCCGGTCCCGGCGCTGACGCTCGCGGAGGCGGCCGCCTTCCGGTCGAAGCTGGAAGCCTTCGAGCAGGCGGAGCCGGAGCGGGCGCCCGCCATCCTTCGCCACAAGGGCCACGTCGTGCTGGCGTGGCTCTCCGAGCTGGTCCGCCACCCGCGGGTGCTCGATCCGGTGGCGGAGATCCTGGGGCCGGACCTGCTGTGCTGGACCTCCAACGCGTTCATCAAGAGCCCCGGCGACGGCGGGTTCGTTTCCTGGCATCAGGACGCGACCTATTGGGGCCTGTCCTCGGACGAGGTGGTCACCGCCTGGATCGCCCTGTCGCCCAGCACTCCCGACAACGGCTGCATGCGGGTGGTTCCCGGCTCCCACACTGCCGAGCAGATGCCCCACAAGGACACGTTCGACGCCCGCAACCTGCTCACCCGCGGCCAGGAGGTCGCAGTCGAGGTGGACGAGGGCGAGGCCGTCGACCTGGTGCTGGAGGCCGGGCAGATGTCCCTTCACCACGTCCTCATCGTGCACGGCTCCGCGCCGGCGGCGCGCGGCGACCGGCGCATCGGCATCGCGGCACGCTACGTCCCCACCTCCATCCGCCAGACGTCCGGCATGCGCGACACCGCAACCCTGGTTCGGGGCGAGGACCGCTACGGCCACTTCGACCTGGAACCCGCACCGAAGGCCGACCTGGACGCCGCCGCGATGGCCGCCTACGACGAGGTCCTTGCCGCCAGCAAGGCTCTCTTGTACCGGGAGACGGACGGGGAGTCCTGAGCGGCCGCCCTCGGCTCTACGCCTTGCGCAGGACCTCGCCGCCGCGCTCGCCGGTCAGCGCGCCGTCCGTCAGGGTGATCGTGCCGTTGACCACCACGTGGCACATGCCGGTCGCCAGCCGATTCGGATCGAACGTCGTGGCGGTGTCGGCGAAGCGGCCGGCATCGAACACGGCGAGGTCGGCCCGCATTCCCGGCGCCAGCACGCCCCGGTCGGGCAGGCCCATGATCGCCGCCGGCCTGCCGGACAGCTTGTGGACGGCGGCTTCCGGGGTCAGGCGCCCGGTCTCGCGGACCATGAAGCGCCAGAACCAGGCGGCCCAGCCATAGGCGCCCATGAACGCCGAGCCCGCCAGCGGCCCGTCGGGGGCCAGCGCGGTCGCGTCGGACCCCGGCACGCACAGGTCATGGGCGAACACCGACTCCTGCATCTCCGGCGTGTAGCTGCGCATGATCACCATCGGCGGCCTGCCGGCGCCCGCACTGTCGCGCAGCAGGTCGCACGCTGCGTCGAACGCGCTCGATCCCCGGCGGCGGCCGATCTCCTCGAAGTCCGCTCGCGCCAGGTCCGGCCAGACGTCGTTGTCCAACAGGTACACGCGGCCCCAGTCCCCGAGACCGGTGATGATGGAGCGATGTGAGCGGATGCGTTCCCGCGACGCGGGCATGCCCAGGTGCCGTACCTGGCTCTCCGGGCTTTCACCGAGCAGCCACTGCGGCAGCATCGCGTACAGGAACGTCAGCCCGTAGAGACGCGTGTGCATGTCGAACATGACCTCGTCGCCGGCGGCGCGCGCGTCGTCGACCGCATCGACACAGCGCGCGGTGTGCTCCGGGCCGCTGCGCGGGGCAAGGTGGGAGACCTGCAGACGCGCGCCGGCGGCGCGGGCGGTGCGGATCGCCTCCTCCACCGCGCCGACGGCACCGTCGTCCCGGTCGCGGGTGTGGGTCGCGTAGATGCCGCCGCGCCGGGCCGCGGTCGCCGCAAGCGCCGTGATCTCCGGCTCGCGGGCACCCTGTTCGGTGGCGTACTCCAGGCCGGTCGAA
Source organism: Spirochaetia bacterium (assembly GCA_963662775.1). GTDB lineage: Bacteria > Spirochaetota > Spirochaetia > SZUA-6 > Bin103 > CATQHW01. Next base: position 3,499,263 of record OY759747.1, on the reverse strand, counting down.
TAGCCCCAGGCTCCGGCGTCCAGGCCCTCTTCCAGGAGGTGCTTCATGCCGGCCACCTCGCCATCGTCCGCCGGACGGTCGTCCAGCCCCACGGTCGCCAGACGCAACTGGCCGTTCGGCACCAGGGTCATCACGTTGACCGCTGGGCGCACCCGCTCCAGGCGCTCCAGATAGGCGGCCGGGGTAGACCAGTCGATCGGCACCTGCCCGTCGTAGCCGTAGATGATGCGGGAGGACAGCGCGCGGTCCCTGATCGGGAAGCAGCCGTGCCCGCAGTTGCCGACCACCTCGGTCGTCACCCCCTGGTGCACGGCGCTCACCGCCCGCGGATCGACCAGCAGGGTGTAGTCGGAGTGGCTGTGGATGTCGATGAAGCCCGGCGTCACGTTCAGGCCACGCGCATCGATCTCCAACGCCGCCGATGCGCGAATGTGCCCGACCTCCGCCACGCGCCCGCCGCTGACCGCGACATCCGCCTTCACCGGCGGAGCGCCGGTGCCATCGAACACCAGACCGCCGCGGACAATGAGCTCTATGGAACTCGAGGCACGGCTCAGGCCACCCGCTCCTGGTGCGCGCGCTTGATTCGCTTACCATAGCGCTCACAGAAAAACCGCACACACTCGGGAGCCAGATCGATGGCGTGCTCGTCATAGGCACCGCTCTCGGGATCGGGCCAGATCAGTGCATAGTCTCCGAGCACCTGCCGAAACCGTTCCTCGTCTCTGAGCAACTCGAATACGCCACCAGGATTCTCTTCGACGAACAACGAACGAAAGTCCAGCTCATAGATGGAAACGTCCAAGTCCTCCTCAAACCACACTCGCAAAACGAATTGGGTGAGGTGTTCGGCCTTCAGGACCCCCTTCTCCTGGTGGTGATCCCACCGGCTCTCATCGTCGGCCACAGCGTGCCACTCTCCCCATTTCATACTGTCGTCACCCCACTATGGAAATCGGTCGGCCCTGTCTGACTCCGTCCCACTGCTCGATCAGTTGCGCCCGCGCCGTCCCCGGCGAGCTACACCATTCAGGGAGCCGGCGGTGGGAGTACGGACCAGCCGCCGGAGCCGGGCTGCTCGAACGAGGCCCGGACGGTGATGGAGATGCCGCCGCGCACGCTGAAGGCGCCGGTCACCTCGCAGGCGACGGGCTGCAGCGCCGCGACCAGGTCGTCGAGGATGCGGTTGGTCACGTGCTCGTGGAACGACCCCTCGTCGCGGTAGGACCACAGGTACAGCTTCAGCGACTTGGACTCGACGACCCGCTGGTCGGGGATGTAGCGGATGGAAATGGTGGCGAAGTCCGGCTGCGCGGTCATGGGGCAAACGCAGGTGAACTCCGGGCACTCCAGGAGGACCAGGTAGGGACGGTCCGGACTGCGGTTCGGGAACGTCTCCAGTTTCCTGGACGGCTCGGCGACGCCTTCCGAGCCGAGCAGGGTCAGCTCGCCGCCGACCGCGGGATCGTCAGCCACCCGACCGCACGCCGAGGCGGAGCGGCGTGAAGTCCGTCCCGGTGTCGAAGTGGTCGACTCCTTCGCTCCGTTTCAGCCATCTCACGACCGCGTAGGTCAGCGGCGTCGCGACCGTCTCGTACGCCACCTTGAACAGCCACTGCGCCACCACGAGCTGGAGCACCTGGCCGGAAGGGAACACGCCGATGAAGGCGACCGTGATGAACACGCCGGAGTCGACCAGTTGCCCGACCACCGTGCTGCCGATGGTGCGCAGCCACAGCATCCTGCCCGCGGTGGCCACCTTGAGCTTGGCGAGCACGAACGAGTTGATGAACTCTCCGGCGAGGTAGGCCAGGAACGATGCGGCCACGATGCGCGGGACCGCACCCAGGGTACGCACGTAAGCATCCTGGCCGTCCCAGAAGCCGGCCGGCCGCAGCCACCCGCCGATCGCGATGGCGAGGACCGCGACGGCGTTGCAGAGGAAGCCGATCCAGATCACCCGGCGGCAGCGCTGGTAGCCGTACACCTCCGTGAGCACGTCCCCGAGGATGTAGGTCAGGGGGAACAGGATCACCGCCGCGGGCAGCACTATGGTCGCGGTGAAGGCGACCTGCTTGCCGGCGATGATGTTCGAGACTACCAGCGTGGTCACGAACAGGGCCGTGATGGCGTCGAGGTGGCGGGGGCGTGAAGACTGCGGCATTGTCGATCGAGCCTACCCGTGACCCGCCTGCCACGCAAGAATGAACGTTTGCGAAACGGAGCCTCGAATCCCGCCCTGTCGGCTCTCCCGTGCATGACTGCCACAGACGCGCGCGGTACCATGCGGAGGTAATGAACCAAGGAGTACCGCGGTGCCGACACCACACGATCTGACGCGACTGGGCCAGGCGGTCTGGCTCGACTTCATCCAGCGCAGCTTCCTGCGCGACGCCGGCCTCTCCCGGCTGGTAGCCGACGGCGTGCGCGGGGTCACCTCGAACCCGACCATTTTCCAGAAGGCGATCGGCGAAAGCGACGACTACGACCAGCAACTCCGCGAGGTGCCGCGCGATGCCTCCACCGAGGAGGCGTACGAGGCGCTGGCGATCGCGGACATCGCGCGCGCATGCGACGAGTTGCGGCCCACCTACGACCGCCTCGATGGACGCGACGGATTCGTGAGCCTGGAGGTGAGCCCGGCGCTCGCCCACGACACGCGGGCAACGGTGGCGGCTGCCAAGCGCCTGGCCGCCGCGGTCGGCCGCCCGAACCTGATGATAAAGGTGCCGGGCACCCCGGCCGGAGTGCCCGCCATCGCCGAGCTGATCGGCTCCGGGGTCAACATCAACGTCACGCTGCTGTTCTCCGTGGGCGGCTACCGTGCGGTGGCAGCCGCCTACCTGCAAGGCCTGACCACCCTCGCCGCACGCGGACCCACGGTGCCCGGCGGCCACGCCGTGAACCGCATCGGCTCGGTGGCGTCGTTCTTCGTGAGCCGCGTCGATACTGCCGTCGACGACGCCCTGCCGGGCGGATCGCCGCTGCTGGGCACGGCGGCGGTCGCCAACGCCAGGGTCGCCTACGCGGCCTACCAGTCGATCTTCTCCGGAGAGCGCTGGGAGAATCTGGCCGCGGCCGGTGCCCGCGTGCAGCGCCTGCTCTGGGCAAGCACCAGCACCAAGAACCCAGCCTATCACGCTACCAAGTACGTGGACGAGCTGATCGGTCCGGACACCGTCAACACGATGCCTCCGGAGACGCTGGACGCCTTCCGCGCCGGCGGCACGGCCGCGGTCACGCTGACCGCCGGCCTGGACGAGGCGCGGCGTCACATCGACGGACTTGCCGGCGCCGGCGTCGACCTGGACCGGGTGACGGCGGACCTGCAGCAGGCCGGCGTCGCCTCGTTCGCGGAGTCCTTCGACGCGCTGCTCGCGTCGGTCGAGCACAAGCGGTCCGAGCTGGCCGCTTGACGTTCCATTGCACCGGCTCCTCCATCGCGGAGGAGGTCCGCGCCTGCGAGGAGCGCCTGCGAGCCGAACGGATCGGCGATCGGCTGCGGGCGCGCGACCACACGGTCTGGGGTCCCGACCCGACCGAGGTCGCCGACCGCCTGGGCTGGCTGACGCTGCCCACGGCGATGAGCGCCGAGCTGCCCGCGATCGAGCAGGTGGTCGCCGACGCACGGGCAGGCGGTCTGACACGGGCGCTGCTGCTGGGCATGGGCGGCTCCAGCCTGGCCCCCGAGGTGTTCGGCCGCGTGCTCGGCATCCGCCCCGGCTACCTGCGCCTGCGCGTGCTGGACAGCACCCATCCCGACTCCGTGCGTGCCGCGGTGGCCGAGGCGCCGCCCGAGCGCACGCTGGTGCTGGTCGCCACCAAGTCGGGCGGCACGGTGGAGACGATCAGCCTGTTCCGGCACCTGTTCACGTGGCTGGACCGCGAGCTCGGCCGCGCGGCGGCGCAGGCGCGCGTGGTGGCGATTACCGATCCCGGCTCCGGCCTGGAACGCGAGGCCCGCGAGCTCGGGGCGGCGCACGTGATGTACGGCGACCCGGAGGTGGGCGGCCGCTACTCGGCGCTGTCCAACTTCGGCCTGCTTCCGGCAGCACTCATGGGCGTGGACGTCGCGCGGCTGCTGGAGGCTGCCGCGGCCGAGGCCGCGCAGCCGGTCGAGGACAGCGCCGGGGTCGCGCTGGGCGCCCTGCTGGGCGCCGCCGAGCGGTCCGGGCGCGACAAGCTGATGCTGCGTTCCTCGAAGAGCCTGGCGCCGCTCGGCGCCTGGATCGAGCAGCTCATCGCGGAGAGCACCGGCAAGAACGGCCGCGGCATCCTGCCGGTAGACGGCGAGATGGAGCTCGATGCCGGCCGCTATCCGGCCGACCGGGTGTTCGTCGGCCATCGCCTGGGAACCGAGCCGGCGGGCGGCCTGGATGCGCTGGCCGAGGCCGGCCACCCGGTGGCCGAGTGCGTCCTCGATTCGCCCGGCGAGCTGGGCGCGGTCATGTACCGGTGGGAGATCGCCACCGCCGTGGCCGGCGCCGTGATGGGCATCAACCCCTTCGATCAGCCGAACGTGGAATCGGCCAAGGCGAGGGCGCGAAGCATGGTCGACGCCTACCGCGGCACCGGCTCACTGCCGGTGCTGACCCCGACGGCGGCCCTCGGCGGCCTGGCCGTGTACGGCGGTGATGCGGCAGACGTGCCCGGCGCGCTCGCGGCGTTCCTGCGGCCGCCGGAGTCGGATGGACCGCGCGGGTACGTGGCGCTGCACGCCTACCTTGCGCCCACGCCCGCCACCGACGCGGCGCTGGACCGGCTGCGGCGGCGCATCCTGGAGATCACCGGCGTTGCCACGACCTGCGGCTACGGCCCGCGGTTCCTGCACTCCACCGGCCAACTGCACAAGGGCGACGCCGGGACCGGCGCGTTCATTCAGCTCACGGCCGGCTGCACGGACGACCTGCCGATTCCGGACCGGGCCGGCGCCGAGGCGAGCTCGCTGTCGTTCGGGGTCCTGATCGAGGCGCAGGCGCTCGGCGACCGGCAGGCGCTGCTCGACGCCGGCCGGCGCGTGCTCCGCGTCGACCTGGGTTCCGATCCGCCCGCTGGACTCGACACGCTCGTCTCGGCCATACAGTAGAGGAGACGCCGATGCCGGACTTCGACCCCCGCGAGCAGCGCCGAATCATGGGCATGTTCGCCACGGGCGTGTCCGTGGTGACGACCGGGCAGGGAGCCGCCGGCTGGGCGATGACCGCCAACTCGCTCCTGTCGCTGTCCCTCTCCCCTCCCCTGATCCTGTTCGCCGTCGACCTGCGCAACGCCATGCGCGAGCGGCTGACCGAGTCGGCGGCCTTCGCGGTCAGCATCCTGCGCCGCGACCAGGAAGACCTCTCCCAGCGCTTCGCCACCCCTGGCCCCAAGAGCCTGGAAGGCGTCCCGCTGCGCACGGCCGAGACCGGCGCCCCGGTGTTTCGCGACGCGCTGGGGTGGGTGGACTGCCGGCTCACCGATCGGCTGCCGGGCGGCGATCACGAGATCTTCATCGGCCGGATCGTCGCCGGGAACGCCGAAGACGGCGATCCGCTGCTGTTCTTCGGCGGCTCCTACCGCAGCATCGCGCCGCACGGCGAAGACTGATCCGGCGGCCGCTCGCCGGCACCCCTCGTCGGGTATGATTGCGTCCGTCATGCCTGCCATTCCCCACGCCCTGCACGCCGCCGGCGAGGCGATCGACGGATTCACCGTCCGCTCGGTCGATCCCGTACCGGAGGTGCGCGGACGCGCCTACCGGATCGACCACCGGGCGAGCGGAGCCCGCATCCTGCACGTGCACTGCGACGACCCGGAGAACCTGTTCTCGATCAACTTCCCCACGCCGCCGCCGGACGACACCGGGCTGCCGCACATCCTCGAGCACGTGGTGCTCGCCGGCTCCCGCCGCTTTCCGGTGCGCGAACCGTTCTTCGAGATGCTGAAGATGAGCATGGCGACCTTCATCAACGCCATGACCGCGCCGGACTGCACCTACTACCCGGTGGCCAGCAACACCCGCAAGGACCTGTTCAACTTGGCCGAGGTGTATTTCGACGCGGTATTCCATCCCCTGCTCACCGAGGGCTCCTTCAAGCGTGAGGGGCACCACCTGGCCCCCGCCGACGCGGACGACCCGACCGGGGCGCTGTCGGTGACCGGCATCGTCTACAACGAGATGAAGGGCGCGTACTCCAGTCCGCTGGCACGGCTGTACCGCGGCGCCACGCGCAAGCTGCTGCCGGACACCATCTACGGCCGCTCCTCCGGCGGCGAGCCGGAAGCGATTCCGGATCTCACCTACGATGCCTTTCGCCGCTACCACGCCGACCACTATCAGCCCGGCAACGCCTACTTCTTCCTGTACGGGGACATCCCGACGCGGGACTACCTGGAGTTCCTCCGGCCACGGCTCACCGGCCTGACCAGCACCGCGCCGGTCATCGACCTGGGCCTGCAGCCGCGCTGGTCCGAGCCGCGCCACTTCGACGACACCTACCCGATCGGTCCGGGCGAGGCCACTGACGGCAAGACCTACCTGTTTCTGGGCTGGCTGACCGCCGACGCCACCGACGTCGACGCCGGGATCGAGTGGTACCTGCTCGACACGATCCTGCTCGGCCACGAGGCTGCACCGCTGCGCAAGGCGATCATCGACAGCGGCATCGGCGCCGACCTGGTCTCCTCGGGCGCGTTCCCGCTGGGGCGGGAGATCGCCTTCGCCGTGGGCATCAAGGACAGCGAGGCCGGCCGCACCGAGCGCTTCACCGACCTGGTCGTATCCACCCTGAGCGACATCGCAGAGCGCGGGGTGACCGCCGAGCAGGTCGACACCGCCCTGCAGCAGGCCACCTACCACTACCAGGAGATCCAGCCCATGTACCCGCTGCACATGCTGGACCGGGTCCTGGACGCGTGGATCTACGGCATGGACCCGCTGACGTTTCTGCGCCTGGGCGAGCACCTGGATGCATTCCGGCAGCGCTACCGCGACGATCCGAAGCTCTTCGAGCGGATGATCCGCGAGCGGTTGCTTGCCAACCCGCACCGCCTGCGCATCTGCCTGCGCCCCGATCCGGGCATGCAGGAACGCACCGACACGGCCTTCACGGAGCGGATGCGCACGCTGCGCGGCGGCCTCTCCGACGCCGATACGGAACGGATCGCCGAGCAGGCGGCCGCGCTGCAGCGGAGCAACAGCCAGCCGAACAGCGCGGAAGCGCTCGCGCAGCTTCCGCAGCTTGCCGTGGGCGACCTGCCGGGAGAGATCACGCACCTCGACACCACCGTGCACGACGTGGGCGGGGTGGACCTCCTGCGCAGCGACGTGTACGCCAACGGCGTCAACTACCTGGCGCTGTCGTTCGACCTGGTCGGACTGCCGGCGGAGCTCTGGCCCTTCGTCCCCCGCTACACGTCCGCGCTGCGCAAGCTCGGCGCCGCGGGACAGGACTACGCCGCGATCGCGCGACGCAGCGCGGCCACCACCGGCGGCATCGCCGCATCGACCGGCATCGGCTGCCACGCCGAGGTGCCGGAGCGGCCGGTCTGGCGGCTGACCGTGCGGCTCAAGGCGCTCGACGACCAGATGGAGTCCGCCCTGGAGTTGCTGCGCGACCTGCTCTTCGAGGTCGATCCCGGCGACCGGGAGCGGCTGCGCGAGGTCATGGTGCAGACGCGCTCCCGCTTCCGCACCCAACTGGTGCACCAGGGACTCGGCACCGCCCAGACCTACGCCGCGCGCGGCATGAGCGAGGACGGCTACCTGCACGACCTGATGGGCGGGCTCCCGCAACTCGACCAGTGCGAAGCGGTCGCGGGCGCGTTCGACGATCACGCCGACGAGCTGATCGGGCGGATCGAATCGATCCGCGACTTCGTGCTGAACCGCGACCGGCTGGTGGTGAGCTTCACCGGCAGCGACGCCGCGTTCGACCTCGCCTCCACCGCCCTCGCCTCCTGGACCGCGTCGATGCCGGCCGCTCCGGTCGTTGCCGAGCCCACCGGGTTCGCTTCGCTGCCGCCGGCCCACGCCGGCCTGGCCGGGCCGATCCAGGTGGCCCACTGCGCCAAGGTGATCCCGGCGCCGCACGCCTCCGACCCGGCCGAGGCGCCGCTGCGGGTGGGAGCCCACCTGATCCGCATGGACTACCTGCTGCCGGAGGTGCGCTTCAAGGGCAACGCCTACGGCGCGAGCTTCTCCTACGATTCGCGGTCCGCGCGGGCCGCCTTCGGTTCGTTCCGCGACCCGCACGTGGCGCGCACGCTGGGCGTGTTCGACGCCACGGACCGCTACGTCGCCGACTCCGAGTGGAGCCAGCTCGACATCGATCGCGCCATCATCGCCACCGCCAAGGGCGACTTCCGCCCGGTCCGGCCCGGGCAGGCGACCGGCGCGGCGCTGCAGCGCCACCTGAGCGGCACCACGGACGAGCTGCGGCAGCAACGCTACGAGTCGCTGCGCCGCGTCACCCCGCGGGCGGTGAAGGAATCGCTCGCCGACCTGTTGGCGTCCTCCGGGCAGGCCTCGGTCTGCGTGGTATCCAGCCGCCAGAAGCTGGAGCAGGCCAACCACGAGTTGGGGCAGCCGCTGGACGTGCGCGACATCCTGCACCCCGGCACCGGCGGCCGCCCCGGTCCCGCAGCCGCGGGATAGCGGCCCGCCGATGGGCTCGGTCGAACGCGGCGCGCAGCTCACCGGCACCCGGAAGAAACGCCATCCGCTGATCAGCGATGTCCGCCGCCGGCCGCTGCTCTACCTCATGGTGCTGCCGGCGGTCGCCGGGATCGTCCTGTTCCGCTATCTGCCCGCCTACAACATGGTCATCGCCTTCCAGAACTTCAATCTGCTGGACGGCGTATGGGGCAGCGACTGGGTCGGGCTGAAGTGGTTCCTCAAGTTCTTCCGCGATCCGTTCTTCTTCCGGCTGGTCAGGAACACGTTCCTGATCGCCTTCTTCAGCCTGGTCTGGGGCTTCTGGCCGCCGATCCTGCTGGCGCTGCTGTTCCACGAGCTGCGGTTCGACCGCTTTCGCCGCGTCAGTCAGTCGATCAGCTATCTGCCGCACTTCCTGCCCACGGTGGTGATGGCTGGTCTGGTGCTGGAGCTGTTCTCCACCGACGGACTGGTGAACCGCATCATCGGCGTGGCGGGGATCGAGGGCATCCGCTTCTTCAATGAGCCGGGCTGGTTTCGGCCGCTCTATATCGGCTCGGGCATCTGGCAGCAAGTGGGCTGGAGCTCGATCATCTACCTGGCGGCTCTGAGCGGCGTCAATCCCGAGCTCTACGAATCGGCCTACATGGACGGCGCCGGTCGCCTGCGACGGGCGTGGCACGTGAGCCTCCCGGGGATCGCTCCCACGATCTACCTGCTGTTCATCCTGGCGGTCGGACAGCTCATGTCCGTCGGCTTCGAGAAGCCCTTTCTCCTGCAGAACCCCGCGATCTACGAGACTGCCGACGTCATCGAGACCTACGTATATCGCCGCGGCATCATCAACCAGGAGTACGGCTACTCCACCGCCGTGGGACTGTTCAACAGCGCCATCAACATGGCCCTGCTGCTGGTCGCCAACCGGCTGACCGGCCGCTACACCCAGCACTCGCTGTGGTAGCGCCAGCGGCGGCACGGACCGGAGCATGACCGTCATACGGGAGCGCTTCGGACTCGCCGACGCCGTCATCATCCTCGCCGTCGGCCTGCTCTCGATGTCGATCGTCTACCCGTTCTGGAACATCTTCAGCGTCTCCATCAGCAATCCGGAGGCGATCGCTCGCGGCGCCGTCACGCTGTTCCCCATCGATCCGCGCTTCGACGTCTACAGCGCGGTGCTGTCGAATCCGCGCATCTACCGCTCCTACTTCAACACCATTCTGTACACCGTCACCTCGTCGGTCCTGACCCTGCTGATCGGTTCCATCACGGCCTATCCCCTGGCGCTCACCGGGTTTCAGGGCAGGAAGTACGTGACGATCCTGCTGGTGGCGAGCCTGTTCGTGATGCCGGGGCTGATCCCCACCTACCTGCTGATCATCTCCCTCGGCCTGCGCGACACCATGTGGTCCTTCGTGCTGCCGGCCGCGTTCAACGTCTGGTACATCGTCATCATCCGCACCAACTTCCAGGCGATCCCGGACGCGCTGCTGGAGTCCGCCCGCCTGGACGGCGCCAACGACCTGACCGTGCTGTCCCGGATCGTGCTGCCGGTCTCGAAGGCGATCCTGGCCACGATCGGCATGTTCGCGGCGGTGCACATGTGGGGTTTGTTCTTCGAGCCGATGCTGTACCTGGTAGACGAGAAGAAGCTGCCGCTGTCGATCGTGCTGCGCAACGTGCTGGTCAGGGACACGGTGGGCCTGCTGTTCGGGTCGCACGGAGGCGAGCGGGAGTTCTTCGACAGCGACTGGCTGGGCGACTCTTCGCTGCGCGGCCTGATCGTCGCCATCAAGATGGCGACGATCATCGTCACCATCGGGCCGATCATGCTGGTCTATCCGTTCGCGCAGCGCTACTTCCTGCAGGGCCCGCTGATCGGCTCCATCAAGGGGTAGGATCGGGCAGAGGAGAACGCAGATGCGCAGGAAATACCTGTTTCTCGACGAGCGCCACATCAGCGCCGGCCAGCTCGCCTGGCAGACCGCGGACGGACGGCACGTCCCGTTGCTCGCCCCTGGGGAGCCGGCCACACACGCGTTCACCACCGGCCCGCAATCGGTGCCCACGGGCGTCCGGCTGGCGGTGCAGCGGGCGCGACGCACCGACCCGTTCGCCGTGCCGGCGAGCATGCAGCGACTCGGCGGCGCCTCCTACCCGCTGGTGAGCTGCGAAGAGGGCCGCTACACGTGGCGGTTCTTTCAGACCACCTACCGGACGGACGACGACCTGGGCGCCTATTCGCAGGTGCGCCCGGCCAGCCGCGACGTCTGCTGCCTGGAGTCGCCGGACGGCTTCGCATGGACGGAGACCAGCCGGTGCCCGATGGAGGAGTTCGGCCAGCAGGGGCAGGATGGAGGCGGGTTCCTGATCGACCCGCGCGGTCCCCCGGAGCAGCGGTACAAGGGGCTGTACGTCTCCCGGCCTCCTGTCGATCAAGCGCGAGGGCTCTGGGAGCAGTACCGCACGCTGCCGCGACGCCACCGGGACGAACGGGCCCGCCCCGACCTGCTCTTCTGCGTCTACGCGGTCACCTCACCCGACGGCCGCGACTGGAAGACGCACCGCACGCCGCTGATGACGGGAATCCACGACCACGACTTCAGCCTCTACCACGACACCGAGCTGGCCAAGTACGTGCTCTATACCCGCCTGAGCCGCAACGACCGGCGCTGCATCGCCCGCGTGGAGGCGGAAGACTTCTGGGACTGGGGCCACCCGGAAACGATCATCCATCCGGGCCTGGACCACCATCTCAGCGAGGACCTCTACCTCAACGGGCGCACCTCCTATCCCGGTCACGACGATTACCACCTGATGTTCACGACCCGCTACCGCCGGGCCACCGAGGGCGGCCGCGTGGTCCTGCATTGCAGCGACGACGGCATCCTGTGGAAGGAGGTGCCGGATTCGGAGGTGCTGGGCAGCGGCGGCGCCTCTGCCGCGGGCCGCTGGGACTCGGGCTGGCTGTATGTCCTCAAGGGCCTGGTGCCTCTGGACGGCGACAAGGTAGCCGTGCCCTATCTGGGCACGCCCTACCCGCACAAGTATCCGCGCTGGGAGCAGGTCGTCGCCGGCACGCAGCGGTTCGCCTGGGCGTACTGGGAGGCGGACCGTCTGGTGGCCGTTCGCGCAGACGAGCTGGGGCAGTTCTGCAGCAGATCGGTAGTGCCGGCGGGCCGTACGCTCAGGATCAACGCCCGCACCGGCCTGTCGGGCTACGTGCGGGTGGGGATCGAGGCACGGCCCGCGGACCCGGAGCACGCCACGCGCCCACCGGACTCCGGCACTGCCGCTCGAACGGTAGCGGGCACCGGGCGGCCGATCGGGAGCTGCAGACCCCTCAGCGGCGACTGCCGCTGGCAGACCGTCGACTGGAGCGGGAAGACCGACATCAACGTCGCGGACGACACGCCGGTCACCCTGCGCTTCGAGCTGCGCCACGCCGACCTGTTCGGCTTCGAGTGGGCGGCGTAGCGATGGCGACCACCATCCTGACCGGCGAACCGTACACTCTGGCAGGCAAGCGGCTGGCCTTCACGAGCTGGTACCACGTCCGGGTCGGCGGCTTCGCCTGGATCGACGCCGCGGGCGACAACGTGACCGTGGCCGGCAACGCCGCCCCGGACGAAGCGGCGTTTGTTCCCAAGGACCGTCCGTCCGGGATCCGGCTGCGCGCTGAACGCGCCCGAGCGTGCCGGGAACCGATCATCGATCCCGATCCGGACACGGAGTCCGACGTGCACGTCGGCACCATCCTGCAGCGCGGTTCCTCCTATCAGGCGTGGGGCAACTCCCGCCTCCATGACGGGCAGACGCGACCAGCCTATTTCGAGTCCACCGACGGCGTGAGCTGGATGCGGCCGGACCTTGGCGTCATCGACCATGAGGGAGCCCGCGAGAACAACTACACCGAGGGGTTCGGGGGATCGGTGTTCTTCGACCCGGCCGGCGCGCCGCACGAACGGTACAAGGCGATCGAGGAGGGCTACATCACGCAGGAGCAACTCGACGCCTTCCTGCGGCAGCGTCCCGGCGACTTCGACCCGCAGGCGATCCGCGCCGAGCTCAAGGAGGGAGACCTCTGGTGGCGGGGCAGCAACATCTGCGCCGTGGTCGGCTGGACCTCACCGGACGGCTTCCGCTGGCGGCGGCTGGACATGCCGCTGGCGGTCATCCACTCCGACACGCGCATCGTCTGCCATTACGACGCGGCCCTGCGCAAGTACGTGGGCTATTTCCGCGAGTGGTACACCGGACCGAGGGCCGAAGGCATCCCCAACCCCGACCCGCTGCCGTGGAAACGGGCCGGGAGGCGGGCGATCAGCACCGACGACTTCCGCCGGTTCCCGATGCCGGAGACGGTGCTCATTCCGCGCTACGACATGCACCCCGCCGACCAGCTCTACACCAACTGCCGGACGACCATCCCGCACGCGCCCGACCAGCACATGATGTTCCCGGCCGTCTACGTGACCGCCGACGACACCACCTACATCGACCTTGCCTCCAGCCACGACGGCAGGACCTGGAACTTCGTGCCGGGCGCGCCGCTGCTCGAAACCGGCACCTTCGGCTCCTGGAACGGCGGCTGCGTGTTCGCTTTCGAAGAGCTGCTGGAGCTGGCCGACGGCGACTTCGCCCTGCCCTACATCGGCCACAACGTCCCGCACAAGTACTCGCGCGGCCGGTTGGCCAGCCGCAGCGCCTACGCGCTGTGGCCCAAGGGTCGCCTGGTGGGTATCGAGGCGCCCGAACGGGGCGAGTTCTCCACCGTGGCCGTGGTCGCTCCGGGACGGCGTCTGTACCTCAACGCGGTGACCAGGCGAGCCGGCCACGTCAAGGTCGCGATCTCGCGGCTCGACGGATCGTTCGTCGAGGGGCGGGACTTCGCCAGCGCCGTGCCCCTCGTCGGTGACCTGTTCCGCGCGCCGGTGACATGGCGCGGGCACGATGACCTGGGCGTCGCCGAGGGCGAGCCGATCATCGTCCGGTTCCTGATGGAGCGCGCGAAGATGTACTACCTCGACTTCGCTTAGTTGCGGGAGAGGGGATACCTGAGCCTCCCCTCTCCACTGTGGCGTCGTTCGCTGCCGATCAGCTCATCGCGGCGTGCCAGCGGGCGACGGCCGCGTTATACAGGTCGACCAGCGATTGTGCGCCCAGGTCGTCGACCTCCTGGACGAAGTCCTCGTACTCCGCGATGGGCCGCGTGCCCAGAATGAAGCGCAGCACGTTCTCATCCACGAACGTCTCGATGGGAGCCAGCAGCTCCGACTGCATCTCGGCCTCGTCGGCGGAGAACTTCAGCAGCGGCAGCGGCGGCAGCATCCAGCCGTTCGCCTGGAACTCGTCGTGGCGGTCGATCATGTCCTGGGCGTGCGTCTGCCCGGGAGCGGCGAAGTGCAGCTCGCCGAAGCGCACGGCGGGATCCAGGAAGTTGAACCATCCCTGGAATCCATGTTCCCGGTACGAGTTCAACCCGTACTCCTGATAGGGGATGGTCTGCTGGAACTGGGCGTCGAACGCCTCCGTCTCCAGGCCCTCGTAGTTGACGTGGTAGAAGCGCATGCCCGACGGGTAGGCGGGATCCGCCTCCCAGTGCAGGCCCTCGATGCCCAGGTTGAAGAAGATCGCTCCCTCGTCGCTGTAACCCCAGTCGACCATCTCCAGGATCGCGTCCTGCACCTCGGAATCCTTGTAGAGCAGGTCGCCCCAGGTCAGGTTGACCGGGTCGTGCGGGATCACGTGGCCGGTGCTCCCGTCCGGGCCGGTCAGGGCCATGCCGAACTGCAGGTCCCACCCCTTGGCGACCTTGTTCGGGGTGTTTGTCGCCCAGGCGGACCACTCGAAGGTCAGGCCGACCTGACCGTCGTTCCAGTGCCGCTCCCAGACATCCTCGGCCATGGTGTGAAAGTCGGGATGCAGCAGACCGTCGTCGTACAGATCCTTGAGGGCCAGGATCATCCACTTCAGGTTGGGCATGCGGGTGATGATGTCGTACTCGCCCGAGTCGTAGTCGAAGCTCACGGGGTAGCTGGCCCCGGCCCCGGACACGTTCATTCCGAACGCCTTGGGCACCTCGCGCATGAAGTCCGTGAACCCGTCGCGCATCAGCCACGCCGGAGCGCCGTCGAGCGCCCGCGACATCGCCTGCAGCGCCTCCTTGAACTGATCCCACGTCATGACGTCGGTATCGCCGTCGAAGCCGCCTGCACGGAGCAGGTCTCGCCTCAGGATCGGCGCCTTGCGGATCCACGGATAACCGCGGAAGCGCGGGAAGTTGTACATGTTGCCGTCCGCCTCGGTCAGCGTGGCCTGGGCGCCCGGGTTGCGCTCCAGCACGGCCTGGAAGCCGGGCAGATCGCCCGCCGCCAGGCGGTCGTTGTAGGGCTGCACCAGGCGCTCCCCGTAGGTGGCCAGATCGAAGTCCCACGCCGCGAACAGGTCAGCCATGTCACCCGACGAGACCAGCACGTCGCGCTGCTGGCGGAACACGTCGTAGTGGTAGTGGACGAGGTTTATGTCGACGTTGAACTTGTCCTCGAGGAACAGGAAGAGCGGATTGTCCTCGTTCGCGATGTCCTGGTACGAGTGATCGTACATCCTGAGCCAGTCGAAGGCGGCCGGCTCCTCCATGGCGCTTTCCTGCGTCGCCGTGGCAAACGCGAAGCACGCGATCAGCGTGAGAGCCGCGACCGTGATCAGCCGCTTGAGGGGAACGTACATGTTGTGTATCTCCTGCTCGATGGATCAGGAGAGATTCCCACGCGGGGAGGAGGACGTCAACGTTCGCTGCTCAGCCCTTCACCGCGCCGGCAGTGATCCCGATGCTCTCCTCGATTCTGCGGCGGGCGATGAGGAACAGCGTGAGCGGCACGATCATGCCGAGCACGATCAGAGCGAAGATCGCGCCGAAGTCGCTCTCGTGCTCGTTCGTGAAGTTGTAGATCAGCAGGGTGAGCGGTTTCACTTCCTGCTTCCGGAGGAAGAGCAGGGGGATCAGGAACTCGTTCCAGACCGCCGGGAGCTGCAACACCGCCAGCGACAACACGGGAGCCCGGATCAGCGGCGCGGTCACGTGCAGGATCCGCGAGAAGTAGCCGCAGCCCTCCATCTTCGCCGCCTCCTCCAGCTCCAGGGGGACGGTTCTGAGGAAGCTCGAGAAGATGAGCACGCCGATCGGCACCATGAATTGCGCTGCGTAGAGAACGGACACCGCGGTGGTGTTGTTGACCAGCCTGGCCCTGGCCATCATCACGTACAGGGTCACGAAACCCGCGATCGCGGGGATGATCATCGAGCTCAGGAAGGCCGCGTAGAACACCCGGAAGATCCGCTCGGGACGCCGCGCGATCGGCACCGCGGCCAACAGGCACAGCGCGCAGCCGAGCACCAGCGCCAGCGCACAGATATAGAACGAGTTGATGATCGCCCGCAGCACGCGCGGGTCGGCAAGCACGCGAAGAAAGTTGCCGAGATACAACGACTCGGGGAAAAACCGCGACAACAGGATCTCGCTGTTCTGCTTGAACGCGCTCACAAACCCGAAGAGCACGGGGATGCCGATGACGGCCAGGGCCGCGCATGCCAGCAGGTACCGGAGCATCGCCACGCCGACCGGATCGGCCGGCCGCGCAAGCGCCGCAGGTCGCGAGGAGCTAATAATCCACCTCCAGGCGCCGCGTCGCCCTGACCTGCAGGAACGCCAGCACGCCGACCATGCAGGTAAAGAGAATGGCCGATGCCGCCGCAAAGCCCACCCGATCGAAGCGGAACGCCTCCTCGTAGATCGCAAGCGCGACGGTCCTGGTCGAACCCCGAGGCCCGCCTCGCGTCATGATGAAGATCAGGTCGAAGGTGCTGAGCGTGCGGATCCCCAGGAACAGGTCTATCGTGACCGAGTACATGATCAGCGGCAGCGTGATGTGTCTGAATCCCCGGAACCCGGACGCACCATCGATCTCCGCGGCCTCCACCACCTCCCGCGGGATGGACATGAGACCGGCAAGAAAGATGATCAGGCCGTACCCGAACCCCACCCAGGTGTTCACGAGCACCACGGTCGCCATCGACGTTCCCACCTGGCCAAGCCAGTCACGCACGAGCGCCTCCAGGCCGGCCGACTGCAGAAACGTGTTCAGCAGCCCGTTGAAGCGCAGGATGTTGTTCCAGATCACCGACTGGATCACCCAACTGAACAGCAGCGGCAGATAGAAGACCGTCTTGAAGACGGCGACGCCGCGTATTCCGCGGTAGATCACCAGGGCCATGCCGAGCTGGGTCACCAGACCAAGGATCGTGACGCTGATGGTGAACAGGAAGGAGTTCCCGATGGCCGAGATCATCGGCTCGTAGGTGAAGAACTTCGCGTAGTTGGCCAGACCGACGAAATCGAAGCTGCTGCTGTAGCCGTTCCAGTCCGTGAAGCTCAGGTAGATATTCATGAGCTGCGGAAAATAGACGAACACGAAAAAGACCACGAAGGGAATCAGGATGGAGATCAGGGCCGCCCTGAACTCGCGTCGTTCCAGCCTTCCGCGGCGTCTGATCATCCGCTGCATGTCACGTTCGGCTCGGCACTCTTGTCCGGACGAGGGTGGCCGGGGGCGGAACGGATCCACCCCTGACCATCATCGGGTATCGGCTTCCCCTTGCTATCGCTCCGGTACGGCGATCTCCCCCTTGTGCTCGGCGTAGAACTCGTCGAGATCGCTGAGCGCTTCGTCGACCGTCGCTCCGGCCAGGACAGCCTGGCTGAACTGCCCGTAGTTGGTGTGCTCATCGCCGGGAACGAAGGGAAACACGGTCAGCAGCGTGACCGGCTCGAGCGAGGTGAGATACTCGTTCCACTCCGCGAAGACCGGTTGCGGCTCGATGCCCGCGACCGGCAGGATGAACCCTCCCGCCTTCCGCGAATTGAGATAGTCCGCGAGGTTCTCTTCCGAGGCCATCCAGTTCAGCAGCGTCTTCGCCGCCTCGAGATTGCCGGACTTGCCGTTCACCATCAGCATCTTGTCGGTGATGCCGCTGGCATAGTAGTTCCCGTCCACGCTCTCCTGCGGCATGTAGAAGGCGCCGAGCTCGAACACCTCCGCGTCGGCCTGTGTGGTCAGATCCATCCCCGGAACCCAGAATCCTTGCGGAAAGATCGCGGCGTTCCCGGCGACGAAGTGGGCGTGCGACTCCGGCCACGTCATCGACAAGCTGTTCGGAGAAACCCAGCCGTTGTCCTGCCAGCGCTTGAGGATCTCGAAACCGGCGCGCATGGCATCGGAAGGCTTGGCGATCCCGTTGTAGTACGCCTCGTTCGGCTCGATCGGGTTCCCGCCGTTCATCTGTGCGAGCGTGCCGTACATGGATGACTCGAAATAGCGCAGGGTGAAGTAGCCCGTGACCCAGTGGTCCTTCGCGCCGAGCAGCACCGGCTCGACGCCTGCGTCGGCGATCGTCTCCAGCACTGCTTCCAGTTCCTCGATCGACGCGGGCGCGAACGGCACCGGCAAGCCGAGCTCCCGGAAGATCACCTTGTTGTAATACGTGTGGCCGTACCCCAGAGCCGCTTCATGAGGAACCGAGTAGATCTTTCCCTGGTAGGTCAGGGCGTCCCGAACGGCCGGCGCCCGGTCGAGCAGGTCCGTCGCGGGCTCATCCGTGATGTCGAGCAACCATCCTTCCCGGAGCAGCATCTCGACGAAATTCTGCTTGGCGGTAATCACGTCGGGCAGATCGCCGGCGGTCATCCGCAGCTTGAGGATCTCGCCGTACCTGGCGCCGTCCACGGCTTCGACCTGGAGCGTGATGTCGGGATGTTCTTCCATGAACCGGTTCAGCAGTCCGTCTTCCTCGTTCTGCGTCAACCACGTCAGGTAGGTCAGGGTTACGCCCTGGTCCTGGCCTTCTTCAGTGCCCGCGGCGAACAGCAACGCGCCGGCGAAGACGCACAGCACCAATGACAGAAACAGTTTCTTCACAACGAATTCTCCTGATGGGGGTCGCCGCCGGGCCGGTCCCGGTCATCACTTGGATGAGGTGGCGATCGCCACCTCGTTGTCTGCATCTCGACTCCCTTCATGTCAAGCACATCGCGCGCGTGGTAGCGTATCCAAGTGGTGACTCGGAAGACCGCGTCGCTCGTGCGGGACGCCGTGGTGGAAGCGATCGACCCGGTCGAGATCATCCTGTTCGGATCGGTAGCGATGGCATCGTCGGGAAACGACCTCGACCTGCTGGTGGTGACGGATGACCGGGACGGCGCAGCGAACGCCGACAGCGCCCACAAGCTGACGACGGCGTTGCGGCCGTTCAAGCGGGCGTTCGACATCGACGACTACGTTCTGACTCACTCTGAATTCGCCGAGCAGTTTCGGCGCGGAAGCGTGTTCCTGCGCAAGATCGTCAGCCAGGGGATCTGCATCTACATGAAAGAAGGCATAGAGGCGTGGCGCCGGCAGGCGGAGGAAGACCTCAGGACCGCCGAGTACTTGCTGTCCGGCGGCTTCTACCGGGGCGCGTGCTATCACTCCCGGCAATGCGTGGAGAAGTCGATCAAGACGCTGCTCCTGCAGCGTGGCTGGGACCTGGAGAAGATTCACAGCATTCATCGGCTCGCGGCGATAGCCGAGGACTATCGGCTGCAACTCCCCCTGCGAACTGCCGACATCGATCTGATGGACGAGATCTATCGCGGCAGGTACCCGGCGGAGTCGGGTCTGTTGCCGTTGGGCACACCCGAGCGTGAGGATGCCGATCGATCGGTGGCGGTTGCGCAGCGAACCGTTCGCGCCTTGCGTAAGGTGCCTGCAGCGAGCGATCGTGCGTCACTCGGGAACGGGGGCAGTCAGTCCGGCGTACCGGAGTCCGACGGGGTTGCAGATCCGTCCGGATCTGATGATCCAGCCGATTCGAACCCGGAGGGATAGGCGGGTCCTACCCCTCCTTGATCACGCTGCCCGTCCGTCGTTAGTCGGCCGTCCCGTGGTCGGCGGCGCCAGCGCGCGGAGCCAGCCAGGTGAGCCGGCCGCCGCGGCCCAGGCGCTGCACGAGCACGGCCAACTCCAGCAGGTGGTAGTCGCCCCACATGCACGCCTCGCCGTTGGGCACGGCGCTGCCGGACGGCACGTGGTCCCAGCCGTTGGGGCGGTGGTAGACCGCGTGCAGCAGCAGGCCCTGGTGACTCGGGTCCTCCCCCAGGTAGGGCGCCGCCAACAGGGTACGGGCCATGGTCAGGCCGGCCTGCATGTAGCGCCGGGCCGCCTCGCCGTCGGTGCCGGCCAGCAACGCGCCCAGACGCAGCAGCCCTTGCGCGCCGATCGCCGCGGCCGACGAGTCCACCGGCTCGGCCGGGTTGTCGGGTTCGGCCGGCCGGCTGCGCCAGTCACCGAGCTGACCCAGACGGGGCGCGCCGGTGTCCCAGTACGGGATCCCGTCACTGGCCGAGTTGTCGATCAGGAAGTCGGCGGTCGCCCGCGCCACCTGCAGCAGCCGCGCGCGCGCCGCCTCGACCGACTCCATCGACGGGACGGCCAGCTCGGCCACCTCGTCCGGATCGCACCATCCCAGCATCTCCAGCAGCTCCGGGTAGCCCAGCACGGCCCACGCCAAGCCTCGGGTCCAGGTGGAGAACGGCGAGTATCCCTGCTGCGTGCTCGGGCAGCGGTAGCTGCCGTCGTTGGTGTTGAAGATCGACTCGTGCGCGACGCGGCCGGCTACGTCGTAGGAGTCTCGCCCGTCGCCGTAGTACACGTTGTGGCGGGCCGTGGTCTCCGCGTGCCGGAGAGCCCGGCCGAGCAGCGAGATGCGGCGGTCGCGCTCGCCCATCAGGACGTGGCCCAGGTCGTGCGCGGCACACAGCACGCGCATCGAGCGGATGGTGTCGATGAACAGCGAGTGCGGCCCGTTGAACGAGTAGACGTAGCCCAGCCCGTCGGGAAGGCCGGTCCAGCGTGCCGCCTGCACGGCGCCGGACACCTTGATCGCCACCCGGCACGCCTCTACGTCCCCGTCGCTCGCCTGCCAGCGGCCTTCGCGGGCCAGCCTGAGCAGGTTGCCGTACGTGCTCATGGTGTTGAAGCCGTGGTCGTGCACGCCGACGTGGCTCAGGTGCGGCGCCATGTGCTCCCAGGTCTGGCGACGGCCCAGCTCGAGCATCTCGTCTTCGCCTGCGCCGTCGAACGCCAGCAGCGCGCAGCCGTACTGGAAACCCTCCGTCCACTCCGTCCAGCCGCGCTGCGTGTAGCGGCCGGCCACTGTGTAGACCGGGGCGCCGCTGCTCGGGTCCCTGGTCTGGTAGATGCTGCGCACCTTGCCGGCGGCGACCTCGAATACCCTGCTCGCCGCGTCTGCCAGGTCCGCGGCGCTCACCGTCATGTCAATCTGCATGATTCCTTCTCACAACATACCCGAGGTTCTACAGGCGCTTCAGGCGGAAGCCGCCGTCGACGTCGATGACCGTCCCCTGCGAGAAGGGGAACGCTCCCGAGAGGAGCGACGCCACCGCGGCGCCGACGTCCTCGGCCGTACCCCAGCGCCGTTGCGGGACCAGGCCCTCGGCGATCAGCGCGTCGTACTTGGCGGTCACCGCCGCGGTCATGTCGGTGCGCATGATGCCGGGGCGCACCTCGTACACGGCGATGTCCTCCTCGGCCAGCCGCGCCGCCCACAGCTCGCGCGACATCGACAGGCCCGCCTTGGAGATGCAGTACTCGCCGCGCGAGGTGGAGGCGTACTCGGCGGAGATCGAGGTCACGAACACGACGCTGCGCGGTCGCGCCGGCCGCGCGTCGGCGGCCAGCCAGTGGCGCGCCACCGCCTGCGTCAGGAAGTGCGGGCCGGCCAGGTTCACCCGCAGCACCTCGTCGAACGACTCCTCGGTGGCGTCGACCAGGTCGTCGCGCCGCCGCGGCGCGATGCCGGCGTTGTTGATCAGGGCGTCGAGCTCGCCGTATTCGCCGTGCACCTCGTCGAGCAGCCGCTGCCGGTCGGCGGCGCTGGCCACGTCCGCGCGATGCGCCGTGAACCGCTGCCCGGCCGGCGAGCCGGCCGCCATGCGCTCCTCGGCTTTCCGGCAGCACACCGCGAGCGTCTCCCGCGCTGCCGCCTCGTCGCTGCGGTAGCAGATCGCCACAGAGAAGCCGTCGGCGGCCAGCGCGATCGCCACGCCGCGGCCCAGGCCCCGGCTGCCGCCGGTGACCAGCGCGGTGCGCGCCTGTTCCTGCATGTCGATCACCCGCCCGCCGCGGGCTCGCCGTCGACCTGCAGGGCCGGCCGGTGCAGGCGCGGGTGGTACGGCGGTTCCATGACCAGGCGCTGCTCGGGGCTCATCATGGCCAGCATCTCCTCGGGCCAGGCGTGCGGGACGTAAGCCATGTTGCCGGGCGAGAACCGGAACAGCGCCGTGCGGCGCGGGTGGTCGGCCGTCCACGGCAGCGTGCCGTGGGTGACCGCCTCGGTGAAGATCACGCAGTCACCGGCCTTGCAGGGGATCTGCTTCACGAACTCGCCATGCGCCTTGCCATGGCGCATCGCCTCCGGACACGGGAAGTTGCCCTTGTGGCTGCCGGGCACCACGCACAGGCCGCCGTCGCCGGGGTTGACGTCGGTGAGCTGGTAAGCGACCACGGTCAGGCCGTTGTGCATCCTGCCTTCGCGCACGATGTAGTACTGATGGCGGTCGAAGCCGGGGCCGGAGGAGCCGTGCAACACGTGGCCCTCGGCGCCCTTGCGCATGGTGAGGATGCCGAGGTTGTGGTCGAGCCGGAAGCCGGATCCGAGCAGCTCGTGCAGGTAGGGCACGACCCTGCGGTTGACCAGCATGTCCCGAAACGGGCGGCCGTACGGCTCCTCCCACGTGAGCGCGCCGTCCAGGTCGCCGCGGCCGGTGCTGCCGCGCAGCGCCTCCGAGCCGCCTGCGAGAGAGAGCTCGCCGACCCGCTCGTGGATCTCGCCGGTATGCCGGTCGACGGCGGCGTTGGCCAGCGCGATGTCGTCGGCCGACAGCGCGCCGCGGACGACGATGTAGCCGTTGATGTCGAACAGGTACTTCTCGTCCTCAGTCATCGGCGGCCCCCCGCCAAGGGTGCCGCAGGCGTCGCCGCGCCCGCAAGCAGCCGGCCGCGCGCCCGCGGACGGCCCTCGTTGCGAAGACCGGGCGATCCTGGTCAGAGTGGCGCCGTGGCACCCACGTACCGTCGCGTCGCGTCGTTGAAGTCCGCCGAGCAGTTCGCCGAACACCTGGACCGGCTCGGGATCGCCGGGCAGCTCCCCTTCACCGAAGACGATACCGCCGGCCCGCTGTCCCAACCGCTGCACCTGCCGGACGGCAGGACGGTGGGCAACCGCTTCTGCGTGCAGCCCATGGAGGGATGGGACGGCACCGCCGACGGGCGGCCCTCGGAGCTCGTCGAGCGGCGCTGGCGCACCTTCGGGCGTAGCGGCGCCAAGCTGGTCTGGGGATGCGAGGCGGTTGCCGTCGAGCACGCCGGCCGCGCCAACCCCAACCAGCTCCGCATCGGCGAGGACACGATCGACGACCTTGCCGGCCTGCGCCGCACGCTGGTCGACGAGCACCGGCAGCGCTACGGCACCTGCGACGACCTGCTGATCGGCCTGCAGCTCACCCACTCCGGCCGCTTCTGCCGGCCCAACGACAAGGCGCGCACCGAGCCGTGGATCCCGGCGCGCCATCCCGTCCTGGACCAGCGTTTCGGCATCGCCGGCGATCATCCCCTGGCCACCGACGAGGAGATCGAGACACTGGTCGAGCGCTTCGTCGCCTCGGGCGTGCTGGCGCAGCAGGCCGGCTTCGATTTCGTCGACGTCAAGCACTGTCACGGGTACTTCGGCCACGAGCTGCTGGGATGCCGCGACCGCACCGGGCAGTTCGGCGGCGACTTCGAGAACCGCACCCGGTTCCTGTGCGAGGCGGTCGCCGGCCTGCGCCGCCGCGCTCCCGGGCTCCTGATCGGCGTGCGGCTCAGCGCCTTCGACACCGTGCCCTTCCAGCCGTCGGGCGAGGACGGCACCGGCGAGCCGACGCCGGTCGCGCTGCCGTACCGCTCGGGATTCGGCGTTCGCCAGGACGAGCCGGCCGCACTCGACCTCACCGAGACCTTCGCCTTCCTCGAGCTGCTGCAACAGCTCGGCATCCCGCTGGTCAACATCACCGCCGGCAGCCCCTACTACACGCCGCACCTGCAGCGCCCGGCGCTGTTCCCGCCGTCCGACGGCTACCTGCCGCCCGAGGACCCGTTGGTCGGCGTGGCGCGTCAGATCGACATCGTGCGCGAGCTGAAGCGCCGCTTCCCGGCGCTGATCTTCGTGGGATCCGCGTACAGCTACCTGCAGGAGTGGCTGCCCGCGGTCGCGGCCGAGGTGGTGAGTCGCGGGCATGTCGACTCGGTCGGACTCGGCCGCATGATGCTCTCCTACCCGGACCTGCCGCACGACGTGCTGGCCGGGCTGCCGCTCGCCCGCAAGCGTATCTGCCGCACCTTCAGCGACTGCACCACGGCCCCGCGCAAGGGGCTGATCTCCGGCTGCTTTCCGCTCGACCCCTTCTACCGCGACCACCCCGAGGCCCAGCGCCTCAAGGAGCTCAAGGCCGCCGCAGCTCCGTAACGCGCTCGTGGAGGGCCCGGTGGGCGTTCGAGAGAGCCTC
Organism: Spirochaetia bacterium; assembly: GCA_963662775.1. GTDB lineage: Bacteria > Spirochaetota > Spirochaetia > SZUA-6 > Bin103 > CATQHW01. Next base: position 3,474,970 of record OY759747.1, on the reverse strand, counting down.
CGCCACACGCGGGCTCTTTCGCGAAGTGCCGTGGCCGTTTCCTTGCGGACCAAGTGATCCAAAGGCTATACATACGTATACAGCAGGCGGTCGCATCGGACGAGCGACGACGGAGGAGCATTGACGTGGCGAACACGCTGGCGACGAGCGTTGGGTGGCCGGGGGCCCGCAACGCCGGCGCGCGGCAGACGGCGGCCACGCGCTCCGACACCGCATGATCGACGCCCTGCTGCACGCCGGCAACATCGCCTTCTCGGTCGCGATCGCCGTGATGCTGCTGGTCGCGGCGGTGGAAGGAGTGGGGGCGGTGATCGGCGCGAGCGTCTCCGAGCATCTCCAGTCCCTGCTGCCGGACACGGATGTAAACGCAGACGCCGGGATCGACGTTGCGGAGACCGCCCTGGGACCGTTCACCAAGGCGTTGGGGTGGCTGCGGATCGGCAAGATTCCCGTGCTGATGCTGCTGGTCGCGTTCCTGACGATCTTCGGCCTGGGCGGCATCGTGTTGCAGAGTCTCGTCAAGGGCGCATTCGGCTCCTACCTGCCCTCGTGGATCGCCGTGCCCGTCGTCGGTGCAGGCTCGCTGTTGCTCCTGCGAGCGGCCGGCGGCGTCCTCTCACGCGTGATCCGGATGGAAGAGACCGACGCCGTGACGGAGGACTCGTTCGTCGGCCTGGTCGCCACCATCACCCTGGGCACGGCGCGGCAGGGTGAGCCCGCGCAGGCGAAGCTGCGCGACGCGCACGGCCACACCCACTACGTCATGGTGGAACCGGACGACCCGCAGGCCGCATTCCCCGCATCGGAGGAGGTGCTGATCATCCGCCGCATGAACGATCGCTTCGCAGTCGTCGGCTATGAGCACGAAGTACTCAAGGGTGCCACCTGAAGGACCCTGAAGGAGAGAAACCGTGACCGATATGACCGATATCCTGATACTCGTCGGCATCGTCGCCGTGGCCATCCTGACCCTCGGCCTGATCCTTGCGCGCCTGTACCGGCGCGCCTCGAAGGAGCTGTCCTTCGTGCGCACCGGCATGGGCGGCCAGAAGGTGATCATCAACGGGGGTGCCCTGGTGCTGCCGATCCTGCACGAGGTCATCCCCGTGAACATGAACACGCTGCGGCTGGAGGTGCGACGCGCCAACGAGCAGGCGCTGATCACCCACGACCGCATGCGCGTGGACGTCACGGCGGAGTTCTACGTGCGCGCCAAGCCCACCGCCGACTCGATCGCCAACGCCGCGCAGACCCTCGGCCTGAAGACCACCAGGCCCGATGAGCTCAAGGTGCTCGTGGAAGGCAAGTTCGTCGATGCGCTGCGCGCCGTCGCCGCCGAGATGGCGATGGAGGAACTCCACGAAAAACGAGTCGACTTCGTGCAGAAGGTGCAGCAGGTGGTGTCCGAGGACCTGCTCAAGAACGGCCTGGAGCTCGAGTCGGTCTCGCTCACCGGCCTCGACCAGACGAGCGTCCAGCACTTCAACCCCCGCAACGCCTTCGACGCGGAAGGCCTCACGCGCTTGACGCAGGCTATCGAATCCCGCCGCAAGACGCGCAACGACATCGAACAGGACACCGAGGTCGAGGTGCGCACGAAGAACCTCGGCGCCGAACGCCTGAAGCTCGACATCTCGCGCGACCAGGAGTACGCCCAGCTCTCCCAGGCACGCGAGATAGCGATCCGCAAGGCCGACCAGAGCGCGGAGATCGCCATCGAAGAGGCGTCCAAGAACCGCGACGCGCAGGAAGCCGAGATCCAGGCGAAGCGGCAGGTGGAGATCGCCAACATCGACGCCGAGCGCACCGTCGAGGAGCAGCGCATCACGATGCAGCAGGCGGTGAACAACCGCGAGATCGAGCGCGACCGGCTGGTCGAGACGGCGCGGATCGAACAGAAGAAGACCATCGAGCTGGCCGACCAGGACCGCACCATCGCCGTCGCCGAGCGGTCCAAGGCGCAGTCGGAGGCCGAGCGCGCCGCGAACCAGGCACGCTCCGCCGCCGTGCGCGAGGAAGAGCGGGTGGCCACCGCCCGCGACGTGGAGGTCGCCGAGCGCACCAAGCAGGTAGAGCTCGTCGACGCCCGCAAGGCCGCCGAGCGGGACGCCATCGCCATCGAGGTGAAGGCGGAAGCGGAAAAGCGTGCCGCGACCGATCAATCGGAAGCGGTGCGCACCATCGCGCAGGCCGAGGCTGACAAGCAGCGGATCGCCGCCCAGGGTCTGGCGGAAGCCGAAGTCCTGCAGGCGAACGCGGCGGAGCGCCGCTACGCGGTCGACGCCGAGGGCAAGCGGCGCGCCCATGAGGCCGACAACCTGCTGTCCGACGAGCAGATCTCCATGAAGGTGCGCCTGGCGCTCGTGGAGCACATGCCCGACATCATCCGCGAGAGCGTCAAGCCGATGGAGCGGATCGACGGCATCAAGATCTTCCAGGTCGACGGCCTGGGCGGAAATGGCGGCGGCAACGGCAACGGCGCTCCGTCAGCGGGCGGCGGGAATCTGGCCGATCAGATCGTCAACAGCGCGCTGCGCTACCGGGCGCAGGCGCCCCTGCTCGACACGCTGCTCGGCGAACTCGGCCTCGACCCGTCGACCGTCGGCGGCCTGACGCAGTCGCTGGCCACCGCCACGGACGGCGATGCCAAGGATGGCTCGACGGAGGACGGCGCCGACCAAGGGGAGGAGTAAACCCGAGGCCAGGAAACCTGCCTGGCACCGGTCCACGGCTCGGGGCACCGCCGACGAGACGGTCGGCGATGCGCCGAGCCGTCCTTCCCATCAAGCGTGTAGCGTTGCGATCCCGGCGGGCCGCCATCCCGTCTCCGACGACGTGCGGCTTCTTGATCTCAGGTAGATCGCCATACAAAGTTCATCAGTCGTGAGTGTGAAGACGATTGCAGTCGAGATCGAGGTGTATACGCGGCTCACGACGGTCAAGAGAGAAGGTGAGTCGTTCTCCAGGTTGATCGACCGACTGATCGACGATGCCGTTTCCTCCGCGAGCGGCGAGGCGATTCTCGACCACCTCGACACCGTCCGTTCCCTACCCGATGACGAAGCGCAGGCCTTGCTTCAGGTAGTAGAGGAGAGTCGCTCGCAAGAACGGTGGCGCTCGCGTGTCTGACCTCCTGCTCAGAAGACGGCCGAGCGAGGTAGTGCAGTGACACAGATCACGGAGGATCTCCTCGACCGCATGGTCCGCGCCATCGTCGACGAGGTCGACCCCGAGCAGGTAATCCTCTTCGGCTCGCGCGCGCGCGGCGACGCCCGCGACGACTCGGACGTCGACCTGATCGTCGTGGAGGCCGAACCGTTTGGCCCGCACCGCGGCCGCCACGGGGAGATGGTGAGGCTCTACCATGCGGTCGCGCAGTTCCCGGTAGCTGCCGACCTCCTCGTCTACTCCACTGAGGACGTAGCCTACTGGCGTGACTCCCTCAACCACGTCCTGGCACGGGCGCTCCGCGAAGGAACGATGCTCTATGAGCGACGTTAAGTGTGCACGTATGCTACTCGACGCGGCCGAGCGCGATGTCGGAGCGCTCCGGGTCATGCGCGGCTCCAGCGAAGTCTCCGACGAGGTCTTCGGGTTCCACGTGCAGCAGGCCGCCGAGAAATCGCTCAAGGCTTGGCTCGCTTTGCTGGGCCAGGTCTATCCACTCACGCACAACCTGGAGGCCTTGCTGGATCTCCTCTCCGAACGTACCGAGGTCTCACCGCGTTTTCGGGAGTTGATCGACTACACGCCGTACGCGGTCGAGTTTCGTCCTGAGGGAGTCGAATCCTGTGCGGATCCCATCGATCGAAAGGGTGCGCTCGCGCTCGTCGAGGCGTTGCTGGCGCAGATGCGGACTCGTGACATCGAACGCCTTTCGTGCTGAGAGTGTAATCGGAATGTACGACGGCATTTTGAAGTTTATTGTCGAAGACATCGTCGAATATGGTACCAACTTTGGCAAGATTTGTCTCCACGGATAGTTTCTTTATGATCTCGCTCTTCTGGCCAGTTGAGATGTCTCTTCTTCTATGTTGTTTCCGCTCCTTCTCGGTAAGGACGTCGAAGAAGGGGGCCGGGCTGTAGCCCTTGCCAAGGCGATGTCTTAGCCGTTCGTCATTACCCCCTACGGGGCGTCCATTTCGACAACATGAATGTACAACAAGAGTCCTAGTCGCCAACCAGTGGCCTGCGGGTCTGGGAACCGATCTTCTGGCAGCTTGACCTATACGAGACTGTTCAAGTCCTCCAGGGTCGAGCGCGACTCGACGTATGGGGTCCCACCGGCGTCTTCAGGTCCGACGATCCTCAGCAACGAAGCGAAATGGTTGCGGAAGCCGACGCTTTGGTCGTCCAAATGCGGTCGTGCAAGCGCCGGCGACACGGTTCGCTCCTGGCGGTCATGCGTCCGTAGGCGTCAACCAACGCAGGTATGGCTTTAGTGCTGGAGGGGCGTCGGTTCAGCCGGACTTGAACTTGGCCGCTTCCTCCGAGCCGCCGGTGGCGTCGCCCTCGCTGTAGGAGTGGGCGCCCGTTCGTTCCGCCCAGACCGCTGCCGCGCACGATCAGGTACTCGTCCCGGGTCGGTGTGCCGTCGAACCAGCACTCCAGGATCTCGCTGCACGCCGGCCGCGTAGCGAGCCTGCGCCCACAGCGAGGTGCCTGACGTGTACGGCGTCAGCGCGTGGTTGGGCATCGACCGCCACGGGTGGTGTTGGGGGCCGGCTTCAGGAACCAGACGTCGCCGGCATAGCCGGCAAGCTGGCCGCTCTGCAGCGCGCGCACGATGGCGTCCCGGTCGCAGATCTTGCCGCGCTCGGTGTTCACCAGGTACGAACCGCGCCGCACCTTGGCGATCAGGGCGTCGTCGAACATGTGTTCGGTCTCCAGATGCAGCGGCAGTGGATGCTCACCACGTCGCAGGCAGCGACCAGGGACTCGACGCTGTCGTGGAAGGTCGCGCCGAGCTCCTTCTCGACGTCGTCCGGCAGCCGGTGGCGGTCAATGTAGTGGAGGTTGACGTCGAACGGTTTCATGCGCCTCAGCACCGTCAGGCCGATGCGGCCGGTCGCCACCACGCCCACGTCCATCCCCTCGATTTCTACAAGGACCATCCCGAGGCGCAGCGCCTCCAGGACCTCAGTGCCGCCGGCCAACGCTGACAAGATTGGCATAACGTAGCAAAATTCCCCCCAGTGGTTCTGGTGACGTCCACGTTCAGCGAGTCGACAGCGGCCTCACCACCTCTCTGTACTGTGATGATCTAGACGTGATCTTGCGCGTTCCGTCCGACTCTATCGAATCCCTACCAAGAATGTTATTATCGCGCCCACGATGCCGCCAGCCACTGCAGCAACGAAGAATGCAACCCGATCAAGCAACTTAGCGTTCCTACCCTCATAGAACGACGCCAATTGCAGCATCTCGGAAGTCGGATATTCAATGAAGGTATCCCCGAACGCCTGGTCAATGCGCTCCTCTAGAAAGGCAGGTCCTCCGCCTGTCTTCGAAATTCTTTCCCTGGCCGAGATTGCCCACTGGCGCCTGAACACGGCGTCCCCGCGAAACTCCATGATGCGACGAACAAGCATCTCGACGCTTGCGCGTCTCGTCAGCGATCTTCGAACACCACCGATAGCGGCCGCAGATGACGGCTCTCCACAGACTCTCTTCCACAGCGTGGTTATGGAACGCCATTCACGAACTCTCCGGCTTCTGATTCGACTCAAACTATAGTAATATGACAGGTGCCGACCCATCAATCCTATCACAAAACCAGTGACATCGTTAGCGATAGCATCAGGATGAACACGAAACGTTATCTGATCGTAGCCATGCCTCCTACGATGGTCGACTTCGCAATCAAACACTGAACCGTCCTCGACGACAAAGAATTGAACATGGAAAGGACTCGGTCCAATCGTTTCAAACCGCAATGCCGATCCCCACTCGCGTACTTTGTCCTCCATGTACTCTCGAACAATTACAACGGAATCGGCCGGATTGATGTCAGCGCTTGGATCAACTTCCAAACACTCTACGACGGTCACGGGGCCATGGTAATAGTACTTAGTGGTTACCTTGAACCGTTCCGTGCCGACGCCTTCCCACGGAACGTCAGAGCCCCTAACTGACTTCATAATATCGATCTGCGTCCGAAGCGGAATTCTGATTACAAACCCGACTCTTTGAATGTGAGGCGGAAACAATCCCCCCGTGGTCATGCTACTCGGCTGCTTGTTCACCTCAAACACTCGGTCTCTCGAATCGACGGAGTACTCTTCGATTGTCTCCAGATGTCCGAGAGCGTCATTCACATCCTGAGAGTATCTGGCCATTTCGAACCGGCAAGGCACCGTCACCTTCATGCCAAAGTGAAAACAGCCCACACCGAAACAGGAGACTCTCTCCATCTTATGGACCTCGGCTCAACGCAGCGCTTTGGAAAGTCGGCGTTCCACAAACTGCACGAAGTGGTTTCATGGTCACTTTATCAATATAGAATTGTCAATGTAGAACAAGCGCAGATGGCTCTCAAGGGCTACGGTGCGCACCTGATACACATAGAACTGACGCTCCGCAAACCCGTTGGACGAGAACTTGGAGTAGTCCTACGCGCGAGGCAAGAGAATTTCGGCTCCGGGGCCCGAGTCGCTCCTGTTCAAACCCGACTTGAACTTCGCCGCTTCCTCCGAGCCGCCGGTGGCGTCGCCCTCGCTGTAGGAGTGGGCGCCCGTGCCGGCGAGCCCGCCGCCCTGCACGATCAGGTACTCGTCACGGATCGGCGTGCCGTCGAACCAGCACTCCAGGATCTCGCGGACGCCGGCCGCGTAGCGGGCCTGGGCCGACAGCGAGGTGCCTGACGTGTGCGGCGTCAGCGCGTGGTTGGGCATGGCCCGCCACGGGTGGTCGTTGGGCGCCGGCTGCGGGAACCAGACGTCGCCGGCGTACCCGGCGAGCTGGCCGCTCTCCAGCGCGCGCACGATGGCGTCGCGGTCGCAGATCTTGCCGCGCGCGGTGTTCACCAGGTACGAACCACGCCGCATCTTGGCGATCAGGGCGTCGTCGAACATGTGCTCGGTCTCAGGATGCAGCGGACAGTGGATGCTCACCACGTCGCACGCGGCGACCAGGGACTCGACAGAGTCGTGGTAGGTCGCGCCAAGCTCCTGCTCGACGTCGTCCGGCAGCCGGTGCCGGTCGGTGTAGTGGAGATTCACGTCGAACGGCTTCATCCGCCGCAGCACCGCCAGGCCGATGCGGCCGGCGGCCACCACTCCCGCGTCCATCCCCTCGATGTCGTAGGAGCGGGAGATGGCGTCGGCGATGTTCCAGCCGCCCCTGACGACCCATCCGTACTGCGGGATGTAGTCGCGCACCAGCGCCAGCATCTGCATGACCGCGTGCTCGGCGACGCTGATGCTGTTGCACCACGTCACCTCGCAGACGGTGATGTTCCGGTCGATGGCCGACTGCAGGTCGACGTGGTCGGAGCCGATGCCGGCGGTGATGGCCAGCTTGAGGTTGGGCGACTTGGCGATCCGCTCGGCGGTCAGGTAGCCGGGCCAGAACGGCTGCGAGATGACGACGTCGGCGTCCGTCAACTCCTTCTCGAACACGGAGTCGGGCCCGTCCTTGTCCGAGGTCACCACGAACTGGTGGCCGCGATCGGCCAGGAACGGCCCGAGACCAAGCCCGCCGGATACGGAGCCCAGCAGGTGGCCGGGCGTGAAGTCGATGGCGGCCGGCGTCGGCAGCGTCTGGCCGTCCGGATACTGGGGAAGCGTGGGAATGCTGTTGCGAGCGTAGTCCGGCGGGAATCCCCCGACCGGGTCGTCGTACAGGACGCAGAGCACTTTCTGAGCGGACATGGCGAATCCTCTGAAACGGAAATCTGGGCTCCGATCACCATAGGCCGAATCGCCCTGCCCCGCAAACGCGATGCATACTCATGGCGCCATGACTTCGGCGCTGGATCTGGACGAAGGCGCGCTCGCGCAGCGCCTGACCTCTTTGGGCGAGCCGGCCTACCGCGCCCGGCAGATCCGAACGCACCTGTTGCGCCGCGGGGTGCTGGACTACGGCGAGATGACCGACCTGCCGGCCGCCCTGCGTGACCGGCTGGGCGACGAGCTCCCGGCCACCCCGCTGACCCTGCGGGAACAGCGGCCCACACCCGACGGGCAGACGGTGAAGCTGCTGCTGCGCGCGCTGGACGAAGAGCTGATCGAAGCGGTGTCGATCCGCGACGCCGACCGCCACACGGTCTGCGTCTCCAGCCAGGTGGGGTGCGGGATGGCGTGCGCGTTCTGCGCTTCCGGGCTGGACGGGGTGGCCCGCAACCTCAGCGCGGGAGAGATGGTGGCGCAGGTGCTCTACGCCGCCGCGCACGGGCCGGTGACCAACGTGGTCTTCATGGGAATGGGCGAGCCGCTGGCGAACCTCCCCCGCCTCCTCAAGGCGATCGCCGCCCTGACCGACCCGGACGGTATCGCCCTGGGCGCGCGCCGGCTCACCGTCAGCACCGTCGGCCTGGTGCCGCGCATCCGCGACCTGGCGGCCACCGGGTTGCCGGTGGGGCTGGCGATCAGCCTGCACGCGAGCGACGACGCAACGCGCCGGACCCTCGTCCCTGCCGCCGAGCGCTACGGCATCGCCGAGCTGCTGGAGGCCGCCGACCACTACTTCGCCGCCACCGGCCGGCGGGTCACCTACGAGTACACGCTGATCGCCGGTCAGAACGCCGGGCCGCATCATGCCGAGGCGCTGGGCCGGCTGCTGGCCGGCAGCGGGTCGCAGATCAACCTGATCCCGTACAACCCGGTTCCGGGACTGCCCTTCGCCGAGCCGGAAGCGCGCTCGGTCCGTCGCTTCGCGGCCATCGTCGCCGGCCACGGCGTGACCGTCACCACCCGCAAGGAAATGGGCCGCCGGGTGGACGCCGCCTGCGGCCAGCTCCGCCGCACGGTCCGGAAAGCGGCGCCGTGATCGAGGACCGCAGCCCGGACGTCCTGGTCGTGGGCGGCGGCGTGGTCGGCATGAGCTGCGCCTGGTACCTGGCTCGGTCCGGCGCCCGCGTGACGGTGGTCGATGCGGCGACGATCGGCGACCGCCTGGCATGCTCCTACGGCAACCAGGGGCTGGTCTGTCCCAGCCACGCCGTGCCGATCGCGGCGCCGGGCGTGGTCGCCCAGGGTCTGCGCTGGCTGTTCGACCCGACCAGCCCGCTGTACATCCGCAGCCCCTGGCGCCCCGAGATGATCCGCTGGCTGTGGCGCTTCGCGCGGGCGTCACGGCCGGCCCGCACCGAGGCGGGAACGGCCGCGATGGCGGAGTTCCTGCAGCACAGCGCCGGGCTGCACGCGGGCATCGCTGCCACGGCGGCGAGCATGACCACGGACGGCACCAGTCCCTACGGCTACGCCGCCGACGGCGTGCTGTACGCGTTCCTGACCGAGGAGGGCCTGCAGCACCATCTCGAAGAGTCCCATCGGGTTGCCCGGCACGGCATCCCGTTCGAGCAGCTCACCGGCGAGCAGGTGCGCTCGATGGAGCCCGCGCTCTCTCCCCGGGTGATCGGCGGGGTGCTGTATCCCGGAGACGCCAACGTCGATTCCCGCTCTTTCGTGCGCTGGCTGTACGCGCAGGCGCAAGAGGGCGGTGCCCAGGTCGTGGAGCAGACCGACGTGCTCGGCGTGCGGGCCGGCGGACGCGGCAGCCCCGCGTCGGTGCTCACCTCGCGCGGCGAGATCGGCGCCGGCCAGGTCGTGATCGCCGCCGGCTCCTGGAGCCCGCGGGTGGCCGCCGGCCTCGGCCTGCGCCTGCCGGTGCAGGCCGCCAAGGGGTACTCCGTGACCTTCTCCAACCCGCCGTGGCGGCCGAGCCGGCCGGTCAACCTGGGTGACGCCCGGGCTGTGGCGACGCCCCTGCCGGACGGGGTCAGGATCGGCGGGACGCTGGAGCTGGCCGGCCTGGACCGCTCGATCAACCTGCGGCGCGTGCAGGCGATCCTGGACGGCGCGGGCCGGGTCGTCCCGGGCGCCCGGTTCGATGCCGCCGACCCCGGAGCGGAGGTCTGGCACGGACTGCGCCCGCTGGCCCCCGACACGCTGCCGATCGTCGGCCGTCCCCGCGGCCATGCGAACGTCGTTCTGGCCACCGCGCACGGCACCCTGGGCCTGTCGCTGGGGCCCGCCACCGGCGAGGCGGTGGCAGCCCTGATCGCGGGCAGCGCGCCGGCGATCGATCTGCAACCGTTCAGCCCGGACCGATTCGCGTGAGGTGAACCCCCCCTACGCCTTCACCTGGCGGAGGATCCGGTCGAGCGTGGCCAGCTTCTCCGCGTCCGGCGCAAAGACGCGCTGCACGCGTCCGGGCCTGCGGTCATGGAGCGCTTTCACGATCGGCGACTCTTCCGCGATGTCCCGCGGTTCGTTCATGTCCGGGCGCACTTTCACCAGCACCTTGCTGAGCGCCGACGCGTCGTCGTCGAAGTCGTACCACGTATAGGGCGTGATCGTGGCCTGATCGAACAGCAGGTCGCCGAGCCACTCGAGGCGGCGCTCCTCCAGCTCGCGCCGAAACCGCAGGTACAGGTTGCCCTGCGGCTCGTCCCAGGAGCCGATCTCCAGGCACTTGTAGAGACGGCGGTCGCGCAGCCGGCCCGCGAGCTCGGCGACCCGAGGATTGCCGCACTCGGCGTACTCGGCCAGCGCTGCCCAGATCGCCGCGTCGTCCAGGCGCAGGTAGGCATCGAGCGACAGGGCTTCCGACGTGAGATGGCGCAGGACCGGATCGCGGCGGGCCAGTTCCGTGTCATGCAGCGACGTCGCGGCAGCCTCAAGCAACGCCTCCAGCATCTTCTCGGCCGCTCGGGTCGTCTTGTGCACGTACACCGTCCAGTAGAGGCGGAACCGCGCCTCCAGGTAGTCCTCCGCCACCGCGATCCCCTTGGGACCCAGGTACAGGCACTGCACCGGCAGGTAGTCCCGCTCGCCGATCGTCACCGAGCCCACCTCCAGGCAGTCGATCAGCCAGTCCGAGTCGACGTGGCCGAACTGCACGCCGGTCATCAGCCGGTCGCGCTGGACGTAGTCGAGCCGGTCGGCGTCGAACTGACTGGAGACGACGGCGGCGTAGACGTCCTTGGGCTCCTCCTCCTTGAGCAGCGCTCCCACCCGCTCCGGCAGGCTCTCGTCCACGTCGCGCAGCACGCGGTTGATCTCGGTGTCGCCGCGGACGATCTCGGCGCCCCAATCCTCGTGCCGGCGCTGCAGCCCGATCGCTTCGGAGGCGCTCTCGAAGGCATGGCTGAACGGGCCGTGGCCGATGTCGTGCAGCAACGCGGCCAGCAGCGCAACCCGCGCCCGGTCGCGGTCATGCTTCGTGCCTTGCTCGCGCGCGATCACGTCCAGCAGCCGGCGCGCCATGTGGTAGACGCCGATGCTGTGCGCGAAGCGGCTGTGGGTCGCCCCCGGATAGACGGTGTCCGAGAAGCCGAGCTGGCGGATGCGGCGCAGGCGCTGGAACTCCTTCGTGTTGAGCAGGCGCCACGCGATCCGGTCGGTCTCGTTCCCGCGCGGGTCGCGGCCCCCGAACATGATGAGACCGTGCACGGGGTCGCGGACCCGCTGCTTCCAGCCGTCGCTCATCGTCGTCGAGCCAGATCATACGCGACCGCGGGCACGCCCGCGCGGGGTGCTCGCGACGTGTCGTACACTGCGAGCCGCACGCAGGAGGTACCCATGGCGCAGACGCTGCGCATCGGACAGATCGGCATCGCTCACACCCACGCCACCAAGGTGGTGCAGCCCGAGTCGCAGCCGGTGCTGCGCCGGCTGAACGCCGAGGTGGTCGGCGTGCACGAGCCGGACCCGGAGATGCTGGCCGCGCGCGGCGGCCGCGAGGTCTGGCGCGGGGTGCGCTTCATCGACGATCCCGAGGAGATCCTGGCCGACGACACGGTTCAGCTCGTCTTCATCGAGACATGGCCATGGGAGTGCATCCCGTGGGCTCGGAGAGCCATCGAGGCGGGCAAGCACATCCACCTGGACAAGCCGCCCGGGACCTCCGTGGAGGAGCTGCGCGAGCTGTACGCGCTGGCCGGCACGTCCGGACTCTGCATCCAGATGGGCTACCAGTGGCGCTACAACCCAGGGCTGGAAATGATCCAGGGCTGGGTGCGCGACGGCCTGCTGGGGCGCGTGAACTTCGCCCGCTTCCGCGCCGGCAGCGAACCGGAGTACTACCACCGCAACCAGCTCCACCGCTATGAGGGCGGCATCATGATCGAGGAGAACTGCCACCTCTTCGACCAGGTCGCCTGGATGTTCGGCAAGGCGGACGCCATCCACCCGTTTCTGCGCTCGTCGGCACGCGGATTCGAGGCGATGCCGGCCGGCACCGACCTGGGCGTGATCGTCTTCGACTACGCCGGGCAGGGGGCGCTGGCGGTGATCGAAGGCACCTCGCTGGAGACGCAGTCCGGACCGCACCGCCGCGTGGAGGTGCACGGGCTCGGCGGCAGCGCCATCCTGGAGCCGATCGAGCCGCCGCACATCCAGCTCTGCCTGCGCGAGCCCAAGCCTCCGTTCCAGGAGGGCTGGCAGCACATCGAGGTGGAGCACCGCCCGCGCTACCTCGGCGACTTGGAGGAACTGATCCAGGTCGCGCGCGGCGAGCGCGAGCCGCGCTTCTCGCCCGAGCACGACCTGATCGTGCAGGAGATGCTGATCGACGCCTGTGGAGGCATGCGATGAACACCGACGCGACCCATGCCGACGCGCCCAATGCCGACGCGCCCAATGCCGACGCGACTGTGGACCTGCGCAGCGACACCCTCACCCACCCCACCGAGCGGATGCGGCAGGCCATGCACGCCGCCGAGGTGGGTGACGACACCTTCGGCGACGATCCGACCGTCAAGCGGCTGGAAGCGATGGCCGCCGAGCGACTCGGCAAGGAAGCGGCCGTGTACGTGCCGAGCGGCAGCATGGGCAACAGCACCGCCCTGATCACCTACCTGGAGATCGGCAGCCGCTCCGGCGCCGGCCGGCCGGCGCTGGCCGTGCACGAGACGCACGCGCACATGTTCTCCAGTGACCGCGACCGCTTCGCGCGGGCGTTGTTCCCGGTGGAGTCGGCCGCGGTGGACACCGAGTGGGGCGTGCTCGGCCCCGAGCACCTGCAGCAGGCGGTCGCCGCCCACCCTGACGCCGAGCCGCTGCTGCTCTGCATCGAGAACACCCACAACTACACCGGCGGCGGCGCGGTGACGCCCGCGCAGGTGAATGCCGTGGCCGGCGCCGCCCACGCGGCCGGCATGCGCGTGCACTGCGACGGCGCGCGGCTGTTCAACGCCGCGGTCGGGCAGAGGCTGCCCGCCGCCGAGCTGGTGGAGCAGGTCGATTCGGTGATGTTCTGCGTCTCCAAGGGGCTGTCCGCTCCGGTCGGCTCGATCCTGTGCGGAGAGGCAGCCTTCATCGACGCCGCCCGCGACACCCGCAAGATCCACGGCGGCTCGATGCGCCAGGCCGGCGTGATCGCCGCCGCCGGCATCGTCTCCCTGGAGGCGATGGTCGACCGGCTTGCCGAGGACCACGTCAACGCCGCGCGGCTCCGGGCCGGGCTCCGAACCATCGAAGGCATCGAGGTGGTCGAGCCGCCGATCCCGACCAACTTCGCGGTGGTGGACGTGCGCGGCCTGGGCTGGACCGCCGACGAGATGCTCGACCGCTACCGCGCCGAGGGCGTGCTCGGCGGATCGCGTCCGCCGACCCGCATCCGCCTGGTGGTCAACCGGCACATCGGCCCCGCCCAGGTCGACCGGGTGATCGAGGCCACCCGCCACATCGTGGCCAGCGGCTCGGAAGCCGGCGCCGCGACGGTAGCAGGCACGGCGCGTTGAGCGACGCTATTGCGGCGCTGGCGGCGATGCGCTGGCGCTCGATCGGCCCGTACCGCGGCGGCCGCGTGGTTGCCGTCGCCGGCGACCCCGTCGAGCCGCTGGTGTTCTACTTCGGCGCCTGCGCCGGCGGCGTCTGGAAGACCACCGACGCCGGACGGTTCTGGCGCAACGTCTCCGACGGCTACTTCCGTACCGCGTCGGTCGGCGCCATCGCCGTGGCTCCGTCCGCGCACCGCACGGTGTACGCCGGGATGGGCGAGACGCAGATCCGGATCGACGTCACGCACGGCGACGGCGTCTACCGCAGCGACGACGGCGGCGAGTCGTGGCGCCACCTGGGACTGGAGACCACGCGCCACATCAGCCGGATCCGGGTGCACCCGCGGGACCCCGACACCGTGTACGTGGCCGCGCTCGGCCGCGCCTTCGGCCGCAACCCGGAGCGCGGCGTGTTCCGCTCCACCGACGGCGGCGACACCTGGGAGCGGGTGCTCCATCGCGGCGAGTCGGCCGGCGCCGGCGACCTCTCCATGGACCCGAACCGCCCGCACGTGCTGTTCGCGGCGCTCTGGCAGACGGTCCGCAAGCCCTGGACCGTCAGGTCCGGCGGGCCGGACTCCGGCATCTTCCGCTCCACCGACGGCGGCACCACCTGGCAGGAGCTGACCGGCCGGCCGGGGCTGCCGCGCGGCATCCTGGGCCGCGTCGGCATCACCGCCTCGCCGGCGCGGGCGGGCCGCGTCTGGGCGCTGATCGAAGCGGCGGAAGGCGGGCTGTACCGCTCCGACGACGACGGCGAGTCTTGGCAGATGGTCACCGACGACACCGAGCTGCGCGAGAAGCCGTTCTACTTTACCCACGTCTACGCCCACCCCACCGACCCCGAGCAGGTCTGGTCGCTCTGCAAGAAGGTGTACCGCTCCACCGACGGCGGCCACACCTTCGAGGTGGTCTCCTCGCCCCACCACGACGACCACGACCTGTGGATCGACCCCGCGAATCCGATGCGCATGATCGAGGGCAACGACGGCGGCGCCACCGTCAGCCTGGACGGCGGCGAGACCTGGAGCAGCATCTACAACCAGCCGACCGCGCAGTACTACCGGATGGAGGTGGACGACCGCTTCCCCTACCGGGTGTACGCCACGCAGCAGGACTCCAGCGCCGTCAGCGTGCCGTCCGACAGCACCTACGGCGCGATCCGCTGGGCGGACTGCTACACCACCGGCAGTGCCGAGAGCGGCCACATCGCCGTCAAGCGCGACGACCCCGACGTCGTCTACGCCGGGGCGACCGGCAGCAGCCCCGGCGGGCCGGGGAGCCTGATGCGCTACGACCACCGCAGCGGCCAGGTGCGGCTGATCTCGCCCGTGCCCGGGATGGACGGGTCGAGCCCGCCGGCCGAGTGGCCGGCCCGCTTCAACTGGACCTTTCCCGTGCTCTCCTCCCGCCACGACCCGCGCGTGCTGCTGACCGCCGGCAACATCGTCTTCCGCTCGACCGACGACGGCGGAAGCTGGGAACCGATCAGCCCCGACCTGACCCGCGAAGACCCCGATCGGACCGTCGCCTCCGGCGGTCCGATCACCGGCGAGGGGCCCTCCGACGTCTACTGCACGATCATCGCGCTGACCGAGTCCCTCGCGCGCCCGCGCGAGATCTGGGCCGGCTCGGACGACGGCCGCGTGCACCGCACCCGCGACGGCGGCGGGAGCTGGCAGGAGGTGACGCCGGCCGACCTGCCCGAGTGGTCGTCCGTCCTCTGCCTGGAGCCCTCCCCGCACGACCCCGACCGCTGGTACCTGGCCGCCACGCGCTACCGGCTGGACGACACGCGGCCGATGCTGTACCGCACCGACGATGGCGGGGACTCGTGGCAGTCGATCACCGGCGACCTGCCGGCCGACGACTTCACCCGCGTGATCCGCTGCGACCCGGAGCGCCCGGGGCTCCTGTACTGCGGTACGGAGACCGGCGCGTACGCCTCGCTCGACGACGGCGGCTCGTGGACCCGGATGAACGATGCGACCGAGCGCTGGAGCCGGCTGCCGGCGGTCCCGGTGTACGACCTGCGCGTCCACCAGGGCGACCTGGTGGCGGCCACGCACGGCCGCTCGTTCTGGATCCTCGACGACCTGACTCCCCTGCGGCGCGCGACCGCCTGGTCCGCGCCGTCACTGGTCCCGCCGCGCCTGGCGGTGCGCACGCTGCCGCAGGTCGGCTGGGATCCCTGGTCCGGCCCGCAGAAGACCTACCAGATCGGCTCCCTCGGCGTGGAGGCCACCTTCGTCGAGCACGAGCGCGCCGGCGACGGCCGCCGCGAGTTCCTGGATTCGGGGAGCCCACGCCCGCGCGGAGCGCTGATCTATTACTGGCTGCCGGAAGGCTGCCAGGCGGCCGAGGTCCGCATCGTCGACCCCAGCGGACGGCTGGTCCGCCGGTTCGCGAGCGACGGTGAGGACCCGACTGCCGCCGCCCTCCCCTGCACCGCCGGCCTCAACCGCCTGATCTGGGACCTCACCTACACGCCGTACGCCCCTTCATCCGACACGGACGGTTCGTTCGACACCGGCGTGGCCCCGCTGGCCGCCCCCGGTGAGTACCGCATCGGGCTGGCCGCAGACGGAAGCAGCGATACCACAGGCGTGCACGTGACCGGCGACCCGCGGGTCGGAGCCGATCCCCGGGACCTCCAGGAACAGACTGAGCTCCTGATCCAGCTCCGCACTGCAATCGCGGACGTGATGGGTGCCCTTGCGACCATCGAGCGCCGCCGCGAAAAAGGGACACCGCCTGCCGAAGCTCTGGACGAGATCGAGCACATCCTGCACCGGGTGGTGCCGCCCGGCGACCTGGCACGCAACCACGTGGGCGGCGTGCTCGAAGGCATCGCCAGCCTGGCGCCGGTCATCGCAAGCGCCGACGCCGCTCCCACCCGGCAGGCGCGGGAAGCCTTCGAGCGCTGGCGAGCCCTCGGAACAGCGGCCATGGGCCGCCTGCCGAAATAGACACTCCAGCAGCAACGCCCGAGTGCACACCACGCTTCGTGAACGCCACACCGGTGGCAGACAGATGACCCTGAGGGTAACTCGCGAATTCGTTCGCGACTGACACTGCTAATTCGCCTGCTGCGTTGTATCCGAAGACCGGCTCCACGACCGTAAACCCAGCATCGACGATGTCCGTTCCGGATCGGAATCGTCGATACGGGAGGAGTCGACATGCGCGCAGGCCACGTATTGCCTCAGAGAACAACCTCTGCTTCGGCGGCACTCCTGTCGTCGTTCGCCTTGCTGCTGGTTGGAGGCTGCCAGGACTTGACCTCCGTCGAGCACGACCCCGATTCCGATCGAGGTGTCGTCGGACCGGATCTCGAGCCGGCTTCAAAGATGGAGCCGGACGCGGATCTCCAGCCCCCCTCGGACCCGGAGATGGAAGATCCGGGCGAATCGGATCCGCCGGAAGACCGGGAGCCTCCGGATGATGGCGATCCACCGGCAGATCCCGATCCTGCAGATGACGACCCGCCGGACGATGGCGTGCCGATCGTCGGTCTGGCCCGCCTGGAACCCTCGGTGCGGGTCCCCGTGGGGCAGCCGCTCCAGGCATGGGTTCGCATCGATCGCGAACCGGAACAGGACGTGACGGGTGGGGTCGTATTCTCCGACTCGGCTACCGGAAACCACTGGCACGCTTTCGTATTCAGACTTGGTGGTCCACGCGAGAAACAGGTCGCGTCCTATACCCCGGAAGAGGTCGGCGAGGTGCAGGCCCATCGGACCATCACCGTGCGGGTGAACCATGTCTTCGATGGTTACCGGGCCGCCCCTGCCACGAGGAGCATCGAGGTGGTCCCCCGCTAGCAGCAGGGCAGCGGTCGCCTCCCTCCCGGGCCCCCATTGCGCCAACCCCTCAGGGTCTAGCAAGATACGCACCCGCGCCGCGGGTCTGCCGAGCCGCACCATGTCCAAGTCCAAAGCTCCCTGCTACGTCACCACACCCATCTACTACGTGAACGACCAGCCGCACGTCGGGCACGCCTATACCACCGTGACCACCGACTTCCTGGCGCGCTGGCACCGCTCGGATGGCCACGACACCTACTTCCTGACCGGCACCGACGAGCACGGCGAGAAGGTCAACAACGCCGCCGCGGAGGCCGGCTGTGACACGCAGGCCTTCGTCGACCGGGTCAGCGGACGCTTCCGCGACGCGTGGAAGGCCCTCGACATCTCCCAGGACGACTTCATCCGCACCACCGAGGAGCGCCACAAGCGGGTGGTGCACGCGATCCTGCAGCGTGTCCACGACGCGGGAGACGTCTACTTCGGCGAGTACGAGGGACTGTACTCGGTCGGCCAGGAGCGCTACGTGGGCGAGGACGAGCTCGTCGACGGCAAGCTGCCGGAGGATCGCGACCCGCCGATCCTGCGCCGCGAGGGCAACTGGTTCTTCCGCATGGAGAAGTACCGGGAGTGGCTGCGCGAGCACCTGGAGGCCAACCCCGGCTGGATCCATCCGGCCGGCTACCGCTCGGAGATGCTGGGGCTGCTGCGCGAACCGGTCGGCGACCTGTCGATCTCCCGCCCGCGCGAACGGCTGCCGTGGGGGATCGGCCTGCCCTGGGACGACTCACACGTCACCTACGTCTGGTTCGATGCGCTGATCAACTACGTCTCCGCGCTCGGCTACCCCGACGATCCCCGCTACCATACCTTCTGGCCGCGCACGTGGCACCTGATCGGCAAGGACATCCTGCGCCAGCACGCCATGTTCTGGCCGACCATGCTCAAGGCGGCCGGCCTCCCGCTGCCGGAGCGCATCCTGGTCGGCGGCTACCTGTCCGGGTCCGACGGCCGCAAGATGAGCAAGTCGCTCGGGAACGTGCTGGACCCGTTCGAGCTGGCCGACCGCTACGGGACCGACGCCGTCCGCTACTACCTGCTGCGCATCCTTCCCTACGGCAACGACGGCAACGCCGGCGAGGACGGGCTGGTGGAGCGCTACAACGCCGACCTGGCCAACGATCTGGGCAATCTGATGTCGCGCACCCTCACCCTGGTCAACCGCCACCTGGGCGGCACCATCGGCGCGCCGCAGCCGGGGCCGGCCGAGCGCGAGGTGCAGGAGCACGCCGACGGCCTGGCCGACTCGGTGCGGGCGCTGATCGCGGGCACACGCCTCAACGGCGCGCTGGAGGAGATCCTGCAGTTCGTGCGCCGGCTCAACCGCTACGTCAACGACCAGCAGCCGTGGGCTCTCGCCAAGGATCCGGAGGCCCGTGAGCGTCTGAACACCGTGCTCTACACGGCGGTCGAGGGGCTGCGCGTCGCCGCGGTGCTGTTGGCGCCCGCCATGCCGGCCAAGTGCGCGACCCTGCTGTCCGCCCTGGGCGTGCAGGCGCAGAGCGTCCGTGACGGAGCACGCTGGGGGCTCACGCCGCCGGGCACCGTGATCGCCTCCGACCCGCCGATCCTGTTCCCCCGGATCGACACCGGCAAGCAGCCGCGGAGAGAGAAGCAGCGGCGGACGGGAACACCCGCGGCAGAGCCGCCGAAGACCAGGCACAAGCCCGAGGTGCACAAGGAGCCCGAGGTGAGCGACGACAACCTGATCACGTTCGACGAGTTCGGCCGCGTCGACCTGCGCGTCGCGGAGGTCCTGACCGCCGAGCGCGTACCGAAGACCGACCGGCTGCTGCAGCTCGGCGTCCGTATCGGCGACGACGAGCGCACCATCGTCGCCGGCGTCGCCGCCTGGTACGAGCCCGAGCAGATGGTGGGCCGCAAGATCGTCGTGGTCGCCAACCTGAAGCCGGCGAAGCTGCGCGGCATCGAGTCGCAGGGCATGCTGCTGGCGGCCGAGGACGACGCCGGCAACCTGGCCCTGGTCGAGGTTCCCGGCGACACCGCCAGCGGCGCCAGGGTGAAGTGACCATGAGCCGCAAGATCCGCATGGGCATGGTCGGCGGCGGACGCGACGCCTTCATCGGCGCCGTGCACCGCATGGCGGCCGCGCTCGACGGCCACATCGAGCTGGTCTGCGGGGCGTTCTCCAGCGATCCGGACAAGTCGCGCGCATCCGGCGCCGACCTCTACCTTCCGGCCGACCGCGTGTACGGCACCTACCCGGAGATGATGGAGCGGGAGGCCGCGCTGCCGGCCGGCGAGCGCATGGACTTCGTCTCCATCGTCACGCCCAACAACGTCCACTTCCCGGTCGCCAAGGCCGCGCTGGAGGCCGGCTTCCACGTCATGAGCGACAAGCCCATGACCTACGACCTGGACGAGGCGCTGGCGCTGCGCGAGCTGGTCCGGTCCACCGGGCTGCAGTACGGACTCACCCACAACTACACCGGCTATCCCATGGTCAAGGAGGCGCGGCGGCTGGTCCGCGACGGCTCCATCGGCCGCATCCGCAAGGTCGTGGTCGAGTACCCTCAGGGGTGGCTGGCCAGGCTGGAAGAGGCGACCGGCATGAAGCAGGCCGCGTGGCGCACCGATCCGGCGCAAGCCGGCATCAGCTCCTGCATCGGCGACATCGGCACCCACGCCGAGAACCTGATGGAGCACATCACGGGGCTGTCGATCACGGAGCTGTGCGCGGATCTGACCACGTTCGTGGAGGGCCGCAAGCTGGAGGACGACGGCAGCGTGCTGGTGCGCCTGCAGCAGGGCGCCAGGGGCATCCTGTACGCCAGTCAGGTCTCCGCGGGTGAGGAGAACGCGCTTGCCATCCGCGTCTACGGCGAGCAAGCCGGGCTGGAGTGGCACCAGATGGAGCCCAACACCCTGATCGTGAAGTGGGCGGACCGCCACCGCGAGGTGCGGCGCACCGGCGTGGGCGAGCTCTCCGACGCGGCCGGCGCCCACACCCGCCTGCCACCGGGCCACCCGGAGGGCTACCTGGAGGCGTTCGCCAACCTGTACCGCAACTACGCGCTGACCCTGCAGGCGCGTCTGGACGGCACCGAGCCGCCCGCCGGTCTCGATTTCCCCACCGTCGACGACGGGGTGCGCGGCATGGCGTTCATCACCGCCTGCGTCGCCAGCTCCGCGAGCGACCAGAAGTGGTATCCGCTGGAGGAGAAGTAGCATGGGACGACCCGTTACGCTGTTCACCGGCCAATGGGCCGACCTGCCGCTGGAGGATCTGGCCGCCAAGGCTGCGGCGTGGGGCTTCGACGGCCTGGAGCTGGCCTGCTGGGGCGACCACTTCGAGGTGGACAAGGCGCTCGCGGACACGGGTTACGTGGCCGCCAGGCGCGAGCTGCTCGACCGGCACGGCCTCAGGTGCTTCGCCATCAGCAACCACCTGGTCGGCCAGTGCGTGTGCGACTTCCCCATCGACGCCCGCCACCAGGCCATGCTGCCGCCCGAGATCTGGGGCGACGGCGATCCCGAGGGGGTCAGGCAGCGCTCCGCGGAACGGATGAAGGAAACCGCCCGCGCCGCCGCCGCGTTCGGGGTGGACACGGTCGCCGGCTTCACGGGCTCCAAGACCTGGTACGCCGTCGCCGGATTTCCGCCGGCGGTCGACGGCATGATCGAGGACGGCTACCGGGACTTCGCCGACCGCTGGAACCCGATCCTGGACGCCTACGACGCGGAGGGCGTGCGCTTCGCGCTGGAGGTGCACCCGTCGGAGATCGCCTACGACTACTGGACCACGCAGCGCACCCTGGAGGCGGTCGACCGCCGGCCCGCCTTCGGGATCAACTTCGATCCCAGCCACCTGGTGTGGCAGATGGTCGACCCGGAGCAGTTCGTCCTGGACTTCGCCGACCGCATCTACCACGCCCACGTCAAGGAATCGAAGCTCAACCACAACGGCCGCAACGGTGCCCTCGCGTCGCACCTGCCGTTCGGGAGCCTGCGCCGCGGCTGGGACTTCGTGTCGCCGGGACGCGGCGACGTGCCGTTCGAGCGGGTGTTCCGGGCGCTGAACGCGATCGGCTACCAGGGGCCGCTGTCCATCGAGTGGGAGGACTCCGGAATGGATCGCGAGCAAGGGGCGCAGGAGGCGCTCGCCTTCACGCGCCGCACCGACCTTTCCGCCTCCGCGATCGCCTTCGACGCGGCGTTCAGCCAGCAGGACTGAGGGCAGGAGCGCCCGACATGAAACGAACACGCTACGCACAGGTAGGCGTGGGCGGACGCGCCCGCTCCTTCTACGAGTCGATCGCCTCCGACTACACCGACCGCGCGGAGCTGGTCGGGTTCTGCGACCTCAACCAGACCCGCATGAACTACGCCAACCACGTGCTGAACGGGCAGTTCGGCCACGCGCCCGTGCCCACCTACGGCGCGGACGCGTTCGACCGCATGGTGGCTGAATGCACGCCGGACGTGGTCATCGTCACCTCCATCGACCGCACCCATCACCGCTACATCGTGCGCGCCCTTGAGCTCGGCTGCGACGCCATCACCGAGAAGCCGATGACCGTGGACGCCAGCAAGTGCCAGCAGATCCTGGACACGGTCGAGCGCACCGGCAGGAACCTGCGGGTGACGTTCAACTACCGCTACTCCCCGCACGCCTCGCTGGTGCGCCAACTCCTGATGGACGGCGTCATCGGCACGGTCACCGCCGTGCACTTCGAGTGGCTGCTCGACCTCGTGCACGGCGCCGACTACTTCCGGCGCTGGCACCGCGACAAGCGCAACTCGGGCGGCCTGCTCGTGCACAAGGCCACCCACCACTTCGACCTGATCAACTTCTGGCTGGCCAGCGCGCCGGAGATGGTGATGGCGCTCGGCGACCTGCGCTTCTACGGGCACGAGAACGCCGAGGAGCGCGGCGTCACCGACTTTTATACCCGCGCCCGCGGCTCGGAAGCGGCCAGGGACGACCCGTTCGCCCTGCACCTCGACCAGAGCGAGGCGCTGACCGAGATGTACCTGAAGGCCGAGCACGAGGACGGCTACTTCCGCGACCAGAGCGTGTTCGGCGACGGCATCAGCATCGAGGACACCATGGCGCTGCTGGTCCGCTACGACTCCGGCGCATTCATGAGCTACTCGCTGACCGCCTACTCCCCCTGGGAGGGGCTGCGGATCGCGCTGACCGGCGACCGCGGCCGGCTGGAGCTGACGGTGCGGGAGTCGAGCTACGTGAACGCCCAGGGCTCCAAGTCGCAGGAGGGCGCGGCAAAGGAGCGGGATCTGCGCATCTGCCCCCACTTCGCCGAGCCCTACGCGGTGGAGATCCCGGAACCCGAGGGCGGCCACGGCGGCGCCGACCCGCTGCTGGCCGCTGACCTGTTCGGGGAGCCGAAGCCGGATCCCCTGCGGCGCGCCGCGTCGCACGTCGACGGGGCGATGTCCATCCTCACCGGCATCGCCGGCAACATCTCGATGGACACCGGCAACCCCGTGCACCCGCAGAAGCTGGTGCGCTGGCCGCCGGCTACTTGATCCGGGCCGGAATGCCGGCCGTCACTGTCCAGACCGTGTCCGCGGCCGAGGCGATGCGCTGATTGGCGAGCCCGGCCAGCTCCTGGAACAGCCGGCCGTCCGAAGTGGTCGGGAACAGGCCGTGGCCGACCTCGTTGGAGACGACCAGCACCGCGGTGGACCCGCCGGCCGCGGCGCGGACGATCGCCTCCACCTCCACGGCCACCCGTTCCGACGCCGCCGAGCGGTCCACCACGCCGTCGCGAAGCATCAGGTTGGTCACCAGCATGGTCAGGCACTCGACCAGGATCGCCGCCGGCGGCGCCGGCAGCCGGAGGCCGTCGCGGATCGCCGCCGCCACGCGCTGGGGCTCCTCCACGGTCCGCCACTCCCGCGGGCGGCGGCGGCGGTGGGCGGCGATGCGGCGGCGCACGTCGGGGTCACCGTCCAGGGCGGTGGCGATCACCAGGACGCCGCCCTCCCCCTGCTCGGCGGCCGCGCCCGCCCGCCCGCGGGCGAAGTCGCTCTTGCCGCTGAAGGTACCGCCCAGGATCAATTCCACGTTCGACAACTCCCCCCGTCCTTGGTATAGCTTGCGTCGATGATACCCACGATCCGAGTCGTGCAGTTCGGCTGCGGGCCGATCGGCTGCCGCATCGCCCGCCTTGCGGCCGGCCGCGCCCACCTGCGCCTGGTCGCCGGCATCGACATCGATCCGGCCCTGCACGGGCGCGACATCGGCGAGGTCTCGGGCGGCGCGGCGCTCGGCGCTGCGATCGTCGGCTCGTGGGACCGGCTCCCGGACGACGCGGCGCCGGAGCTGGCGATACATACCACGGGCTCCAGCCTGCCGGCGGTGGCGGGGCAGCTTCGCGCGCTGCTGAAAGCCGGCGTCGACGTGGTGTCGACGTGCGAGGAGCTCGCCTTTCCCGACGATGCCAACGCCGCGCTTGCCGCAGAGCTGCACCGGCAAGCGGTCGCGGCCGGTGTGACGCTGCTTGGCACGGGCATCAACCCGGGCTACCTGATGGACGCGTGGCCGCTGTACATGACCGTTCCGTGTCAGGAAGTGCACGCCATCCGCGCGACCAGGGTCCAGGACGCGAGCGACCGCCGCGGGCCGTTCCAGCGCAAGATCGGCGCCGGACTCGACGAGGCGGAGTTTCGCCGGCGCGCCGACGACGGAGAAATCCGCCACGTCGGGCTCACCGAGTCGGCCCGCATGATCGCGGCCGGCATGGGCTGGGCGCTGGACGAGTTCACCGAGACCATCGAGCCGATCCTGGCGTCGCGCGCGATCCGTACCGACCACGTGTCGGTCGCCGCGGGCCAAGTGGCGGGCGTTCGACAGGAAGGCGTCGGCCTGTCCGGAGGACGGCCGGTGGTCACCCTGGATTTCAACGCCGCGGTGGGGCTGGACGAATCCTATGACGCGGTGTCGGTCGACGGCGTGCCGCCGGTGAACGCGCGCATCGACGGCGGCGTGCACGGCGACCTGGGGACGGCCGCGGTCGTGGTCAACGCCATCCCTCGCGTGGCGTCGGCACCGTCCGGGCTCACTACCATGAAAGACCTGCCGCCGCCGGTCGCGGCGGGCGCATGATGGCGACACGGCTGCCGGGGGGCCGCACTTGATAGGCGGTAACGCGATGGATAAGCTCACGCCTTCCCCCGACATGCCAGCACAAAACGGTCGTTCCATGGACACACTCCGTCTGTTCTCCGGGCGCGCCAACCCGGAGCTGGCGATCGAGATCGCGCAGATTCTGGGGGTCGAGCTCGGCGAGATCAGCATCAAGTCGCTCAGCGACAGCGAGACCCACGTACAGATTGAGGAGAGCGTCCGCGGCGCGGAGATCTACCTGGTGCAGCCGACCTGCCGCCCGGTGAACGAGACGCTCATGGAACTGCTGATCATCGTCGATGCGATGCGCCGTGCGTCGGCCGACCAGATCACCGCGGTCGTCCCCTATTACGGGTACGGCCGCCAGGACCACAAGTCGACCGGACGGGAGCCGCTCAGCGCCCGCCTGGTCGCCGACCTGCTGGCCAACGCCGGCGCCGACCGCATCGTCTCCGTCGACTTGCACGCTCCGCAGATCCAGGGGTTCTTCAACAAGGTGTCGGACCACCTGACGGCGGTCACCACGCTGGCCAATCACCTGCGGCAGCGCGACCTGTCCAACGCCGTGATCGTCGCCCCGGACGTGGGACGCGCCAAGCTCGCCGAGAAGTACACCGATCTCCTTGGCCTGGGCATGGTACTGATGCACAAGCGCCGGCACGGGGTCGGCGGATCCACGATGGAAGTCGAAGCGGTGGTCGGTGACGTCGAAGGAAAGAGGCCGATCATCATCGACGACCTGATCGCGTCCGGGTCGATCCACCAGCAGGCCGACACGCTCATGGAGCACGGCGCGGAGCCGGCGATCATCTCGGTCACCCACCCCGTGCTGATCGGGCAGGCACCGGAGTTGCTTACCCGCCCGTCCATCGCGGAGGTGCTGGTTACCAATACGATCCCGGTGCCCCAGGACCGGCGTGCCGGCGGCCTGATCAAGGTGATCTCGATCGCGCCGCTGCTTGCCAGCGCCATTCTGCGCATCCACGAACGGCGCTCGGTCAGCGAGGTGTTCACTCAACAGAATCTGCTGTTTCCCGTGTGACGCGCGGTTGCGTCATGCGCTTGCCGCGGCGCGGGTCGCCGCGCCATATTGACACGTCGGAGGATACGTTTGTCAGAACACATGCCGAGGTCGGCCGCCGAGCCGATGCAGCGCGAACACGGAGAGAGCCCTGGCGGAGGATTCGGCCCGCGTGAGGGTGGCGGCGAGCGCGGGGGGCCGGGGGGGCCCGGCGGGCGCCGGCGGCCCTACTACCGGCGCAAGGTCGACCGGACCAAGAACCTGGACATCACCTATCGCAAGCCGGAGATCCTGGAGCGATTCATCACGCAGAGCGGCAAGATCCTGCCACGCCGCGTGACGGGGACTTCCGCCAAGAACCAGCGCCGCCTGGCACGCCAGATCAAGCTGGCGCGGGTGCTGGCGTTGCTGCCCTACAAGCGCCACAGCAGGCCCGGAGAGGGCCAGGGCAGGTTCGGGGACGGCCAGGGCAGGTCTGGAGAAGGCCAGGGCAGGTTCGGAGAAGGCCAAGGCAGATCCGGAGAGGGTCAGAGCAGGTTCGGAGAAGGCCAAGGCAGGCCCGGAGAGGGTCAGGGCAGGTTCGGAGAAGGCCAAGGCAGGCCCGGAGAGGGAACGTAGCGCCGGCACCTCCGGGAGACTCCTTGGTCCGCGGGCGGCGGCCCCGTAGACTCGCACATGCCGTGAACCGCTTGAGCGTACCTCGGCGTCGCGCCGTCGGGGCCATTACCCTGCTGATCGGCCTGCTGGCCGGTTGCGCGGACAAGGCCGAGGTCGACGGCCAGCACATCCGTGTCCGGCTGGTCAGCGAGCAGACCACCATCGCACCGGGCCGGCCTTTCTGGGTCGGGCTCCACCAGACCCTGGACGACGGCTGGCACACCTACTGGCGCAACCCGGGCGACTCGGGAGCGGCGGCCCGCATCGAGTGGCACCTGCCCGCGGGGTGGACGGCATCTTCCATCCACTGGCCGATTCCCGAGCGGATGCCGTACGGCGATCTGATGAACTTCGGCTACTCCGGCGAAGTGCTGCTCCCGGTCATGATCACCCCTCCCGCCGATCTCGAGCGTGGCCGCGTCGAGCTGTCCGCAGACGCGCTCTGGCTGGTGTGCGCCGACGTGTGCATCCCGGAAGAAGGGCGTCTGCGGATGACCCTGCGTGTCCGTCCACGGGCCGAGCCGGCCGATGCCCGCGAGACGCCGCTGTTCGGCCGCTGGCGGACGCGCATCCCCGTGGCGATCGACGGCGCCCGCGCACGGCGACTGGATGAGCGCGTCGCCATCACCGTGCCGCTGCCCGATGCCGAGCACGCCCGGCAGGTCTGGTTCTTTCCGCATGCCGGCGGCGTGGTGGTGCATGCCGGCGATCAGGAGCACCGGGTGAACTCTGCCGGCACCGTCGACCTGCTGGTGGAGCCCGAAGCCCATGCCGCGGACCGCCTCGACGGAGTGGTCGTGGTGAGCACCGCTGCGGGGACCCGCGGATTCGCCATCGACGTGCCGATCGAGGACGGAACCGGTGCCGGTGGGTGACGGTCTGCCCGTGCCCACCGATGGCGCGGACGACCTCCGGCACCTGGCCGCGCAGGGGCTGCCGGCCCTGCAGCGTCAGCTCGCCGCGTTGCTCCGGACCGATCGCGCCCGCCTGATCACGGCGCTCTACCGCCTCGATGTCGACGAGGCTCCGGCGCAACGGTGGCTGGCCGCCGCCCGGGACAGCGACGTCACGCCGGCGGCGGCCGGCCTTGCCGACCTGATCGTAAGCCGGCTCGGCGCCAAGGTGCGCACCACCGCGGCCCATCGCGCCCATACCTGCGGAGACGCGGGATGACCGGGTTCTCCGAGCCGCTCGACAAACCGCGTTGCAACTGCGCGGTCGTCGGCATCTACGGCAACCGCAACGCTTCCGTGCTCGCCTATCAGGCGCTCTATGCCATGCAGCATCGCGGTGACGAGAGCACCGGCATCGTCACCAGCGACGGCAAGCAGATATACCGCCACGTCGGCATGGGCGAGGTGCGGTCCGTGTTCGGCGACCAGAGCATCCTGCGCGGCCTGCGCGGCAACCTGGCGCTCGGCCACAACCGCTACTCGACTACCGGCGCCACGCTGCTGCACAACGCCCAGCCCTTTCTGGTCGAGTTCAAGGAAGGGCCGACGGCGATCTCGCACAACGGCAACTTCACCAACACGGCGGCCCTCCGCGAGAAGCTGGTCGACGACGGCGCGATCTTCCAGACCAGCACCGACACCGAGGTGGTGCTGCACCTGATGGCGCGGTCGTCCGCGCCCGACCTGATCGGCAAGATCAAGGAAGCCTTCAGCCGTGTGCATGGGGCCTATGCGATCGCGATGATCACGCGCGACCGGGTGATCGGCCTGCGCGATCCACGCGGCTGGCGGCCGCTCTGCCTGGGCCGCAAGGGGAACACCCACTACCTGGTCTCGGAGACCTGCGCGCTGGATCTGGTCGGCGCCCGCTACGTCCGCGAGGTCGAGCGGGGAGAGATCGTCGTCCTGGGTCCCGAGGGCGTGCAAAGCCACCGCCTGCAGGAGCAGGCGCCACAGGCTTCGTGCGTGGTGGAGTACGTCTACTTCGCGCGCCCCGACAGCCGCGTGTTCGACCAGTACGTGGACACCGCGCGCCGCCGGCTGGGCGAGACGCTGGCGGACGAGCACCCCGCCGACGCGGACATCGTCATCGCCGTCCCGGACACCGCCAACACCGCGGCGCTCGGCTACGCCAATCAGTCGGGCATCCCCTACGAGCTGGGGATCATCCGCAACCACTACGTGGGACGGACCTTCATGGCGCCGCGCCAGGATCAGCGCGAGTTCCGCGCCCGGGTCAAGTTCAACACGGTGGACGGCCTGCTGAAGGGCCGACGCGTGGTGGTGGTCGACGATTCCCTGGTCCGAGGCACCACGCTGAAGCAACTCCTGATCGAAATCCGCAAGGCCGGAGCCGCGGAGGTCCACGTGCGCATCTGCTCGCCGCCGATCATCTCGCCCTGCTTTTACGGCATGGACTTCCCCACCCGCGGCGAGTTGATCGCCTCCGGCCTGTCCGTGGAGGAGATCCGCCGGGATCTCAAGGTCGACAGCCTGGGGTTCCTGTCCCTGGACGGCATGCTGTCGGCCTGCTCGGGCACTGCGGCGCGCGGGTTCTGCGACGCGTGCTTCACCGGCCACCATCCGTTGCCGCTGCCTCCCGTGGCGGCAGCCGCCTGCGGGCGGTGATCGACCCCCGCCCGCAGGCGAGAGCTGCCGCCGCCACCGCCAGCGCCGGCGACGAGGGGCTCGACCGCTACCGGGCCAGGCGCGACTTCTCCCGCACGCCCGAGCCTGCCGCGGGCTCCCCGGACGGCGCCCCCGAGCTGCGTTTCGCCGTGCACCGTCACGAAGCCCGGCGCCTGCACTACGACCTGCGGCTGGAGATGGACGGGGTCCTGCTGTGCTTCGCCGTGCCGCGGGGCTTCTCCTACGACCCCGCGGACAAGCGGCTTGCCGTCCACACCGAGGATCACCCGCTCGACTACCTGGCGTTCCGGGGCGTGATCCCGAAGGGACAGTACGGCGGCGGCACCATGGAGATCTGGGATCACGGCACCTACCTGGTCCAGCGCGCGCCGACCACGGCGGCGGCGCTGGCCTCCGGAGAGATCAAGGTCGTGCTGCGCGGCCGGCGGCTGCGCGGCGAATGGCATCTGGTGCGCACGGCCGGCGCCGGCGTCGACTGGCTGCTGTTCAAGGCACGGGATCGATACGCGCGCCCGGCCGGCGATCTTCCTGCCGCCGTGGACCTGCGCGACGCCCGCGACGCTCCGGTGCCGGAACGGCCGCGGCCCATGCGACCGGCGGGCGAGCGGGCCGCGTTCTCCCACGCGGCATGGCTGTTCGAGATGGAGTTCGCGGGTTGGCGGGCGATGGCGGTCTTCCGCGACGGACAGGCCGTAGTGCGTGTCGTGGACGGCGGAACCGAGGACCGCTTCGACGCGATACGCGCGGCTCTCGGCGGGCTGCGCGCGGAACACGCGGTGATCGACGGCGTCCTGGTGGCGGTGGACGAGCATGGGCGGCCATCCCGAGCCGAGCTCGACCGCCTGGCAGCGGACGGCGACACCACCGGGGTCGTCTTCTACGCCTTCGATCTCCTCCACTACGAGGAATGGGACGTGCGAGACCTGCCACTGGCCGACCGCAAGGCGCTGCTGAAGTCCGTCCTCCCATCGGGCAGCACGGTGCTGTACGTGGACCACGTCGCCACCGACGGCGAGTCGCTGGCCGCCGCCGCGTCGGCTGCCGGCCTGCAGGCGCTTGTGGCGAAGCGCATCGACTCCGCCTATAGGCCGGGCCGTCAGGACACCTGGACGCGGGTACCGCTTCTCTCGGACCGCGCCGCCGCCGGCCTGCCGATCGACGAAGCGCTGCGGCGCCGGCCTGCGCCGGACACAGGTGCCGTACGCGTGCAGCTCGGCAACCTGGACAAGGTCTACTGGCCGGCCAGCGGCCATACCAAGGGCGACCTGATCGACTACTACCTGGCGGTCGCCGAATGGCTGCTCCCGTACCTGCGCTCGCGTCCCATCCACCTGCTGCGCTACCCCGACGGCGTCGACGGCGAGGGGTTCTACCAGAAGCAGGTGCCGCACCTGCCCTCGTGGATTCCCACCGTGGATGTATCCTCCGATGGCCAGGAGACGCGATACATCGTGTGCGACGATCGCGACACGCTGCTGTACATGGTCAACCTCGGCAGCATCGACTTCCATCCGTGGCTGTCCAGGATCGACGATCTCGACGCCCCGGACTGGGCGGTGATCGACCTGGACGCGAAGGGATCGTCGTTCGCCAAGGTGGTACGAGTGGCGCGCACGCTCGCCAAGGTCCTGCACGGCATCGAGACCGCCGGCTATCCCAAGACCTCGGGCAAGTCCGGCATGCACGTCTACGTCCCGCTGGCCGGCGGGTACACCTACGACCAGGCACGCATGTTCTGCGAAGGACTGGCGCGCGTCGTCGTCAGGGAGCACCGCGACATCGCCACCGTCGAGCGGTCGTCCGCCCGGCGCGGCGACCGGGTGTACGTGGACTTCCTGCAGAACCGCAGAGAACAGACGGTGGTGCCCCCCTACGCGGTGCGGCCGGTGGCCGGTGCGGCGGTGTCCGCGCCGCTGTCCTGGGACGAACTGGACGCCGGTCTGTCGCCATCGCACTTCACCGTGGACACGGTTCCCGGGCGGCTTGCCCGCACCGGCGACCTCTTCCGCGCCGCGCTCGCGAACGGCCAGGATCTCGCCGGCGCCGCCGGCCGGCTGGAGCACTACCTGAGCCTGTCCTCGCCCCGCCGGCGTTGACCGGGGGTCGGATGAACGGAGACCGGGGAGGTCAACGGGAACCGGATTTCTACGATCCTGCGTTCCTTGCCGATCCGTATCCGGAGCTGGGGCGGGTCCGGGAGGCGACGCCGATCTTTCGCAGCGAGCAGACCGGCCAGTGGATGCTCACGCGGTTCGCCGACGTGTACCGGACGTTGCGCGACCGCCGGCTGGGCCGCGTCTACCACCACCGGTACGCCCATGCCGAGCTGGGACAGCCGGCCCCCGACCCCCGCTGGGCCTCCTTCCACCAGCACGAGCGATGGTCGCTGCTGAGCCTGGAGCCGCCGGACCACACCCGCATCCGGAAGCTGGTCTCCAAGGTGTTCACCTCCCGTTCGGTAGCCCAACTGGGACCGGTGATCGCCGGGCTCTCCCGGGGGCTCGCCGACCGCTGCCGGCAGATGCGGACCTTCGACCTGCTGGCCGACTACGCGCAGCCGTACTCCGTGGCCGTGATCGCCGAGGTGCTGGGCGTGCCGCGCGCCGACACGCAGCGTCTGCTGGACTGGTCGCACGCCATCGTCAAGATGTACGAGCTGTCGGCCTCCGACGAGCTGAAGGCGCGGGCCGAGGCGGCGGCTGGCGAGTTCATCGACTACACGCGGGCGCTGATCGCCGACAAGCGCCGTTCGCCGGACGGCCGCCTGGTCTCGCGGCTCGTACGGACGTCCGACGGCGGTGACCGCCTCAGCGACGACGAGATCGTCTCCACCACCATGGTGCTGCTGGAAGCCGGGCACGAGGCCACGGTCAACGCGCTGGGCAACGGGATGAAGGCACTGCTGACCCACCGTGAACAGTGGCGGCGCCTCGTCGCCGGCGAGGTGGGCGCGGCCACGGCGGTCGAGGAGCTGCTGCGCTGGGACTCCCCCCTGCAGATGTTCGTCCGCTGGGTGCTCGAGCCGGGCGTCGAGATCGCCGGCCGGCCGCTGGCGGTGGGCGATCAGGTGGCCATGCTCTTCGGGTCCGCCCAGCGCGACCCTCGCCGGTTCGACCACCCCGACCGCTTCGACGTGGCGCGCGGCGACCCGGCCCACATCGGCTTCGGCGGCGGCATCCACTTCTGCGTGGGGGCTCCCCTGGCGCGCCACGAGCTGGCCGTCGCCCTGTCCGACCTGGCGGTGAGCCTCCCGGCCATGGAGCTGGACGGCGAGCCGGCCTACCACCCCACGTTCGTGATCCGCGGACTCACGGGACTTGGCCTGACGATCTCCGCCCGCGGATGACGCGCCACGGGGGTTCGCCGCGGCACCGCACCCGGCGATTCGCGGCGCTCACCGCGCACCTGCCCGGCCGACTTGCCGCGGAGCCCGCGGGTCCCACACACTTTCACCAGCCATGGAAGACCAGCGCAGCCTGATCAAGACGGGGTCGAACGGCCTGTTCCTTGCCGGCGCCGGGGCCGTGGTGCTGATCGCGAAGGGCATCCTGTTCGCCGGCCCCATCGAATACCTGGTGGCAGGCGCGGCTGCCATCTGGGGCGGCTACATCCTGCTCACCGACCGCACGCGGCGTAACGCCGGATGGGCCAGCCTTGCGGGCGCCGGCGTGCTGGTGCTGCTCGGCGGGCTGCTGCAGGCCGGGGCGGCGATTACCGGCATCGGCCTGATCGCTGCCGGAGCGGTGTCCTTCTTCAGCGGCCTGTTCCGCCGGCGCGGCTCCTGACCCGGCCCGGCCGGCGACTCCACTACCGGTACGGCAGCTCCCGACCTCGGGTTACTGCCTCTTCAGCCAGAATTCGACGCGGCGGTTCTTCCAGCGGTTGCGCTCGTCGCCGTGCGGCACCAGCGGCTCGGCGCCGCCCAGTCCGGTGGTGGTCATCCGGCCGCCGTCGATGCCGCGCTCGATCAACGCGGCGCGCACGGCCTCCGCGCGGGCCGTGGACAGCGGCAGCAGCACATCCTCCTGCTCGCGGCCGGCCTGTTCGGCGTCCGCCCAGTGAACGGATACCGCGTGCCCCTCCAGCAGGATGCTGTAGGTGCCGTAGCGGTGCAGGATCTCGGCAAGGCGGTCGAGCGTCCGCAGGTTCCTGCGCGTCTTCTCCGCGTCGCCGAGACGCCGGTAGTCGGCGGTGTTCGGGGCGAAGTTGATGCTGGAAATGCGGATGCGCAGGCGGTCGCCCTCGCGCAACACCAGGATGTCGATCGGTACGACCGCCGATGCCGTCTTCCGGTTTCCGACGTGGTCGAAGACCTCGAGATGCAAGGTGTAGTCGACCGCTGCCTCGACCAGCTCACCGGTCTCCCTGGAGAAGCCGCCCCATTTGAAAGCCGGCGGCGGAGCGCTGCCGCGGCCGCTCGAGGAGTCGAAGAGCTGCCCCCGGGGGTCCAGGATCTGCAGCGTCCATGAGGCGATGCCGCCTTCGTCGTAGGCGTCCAGCAGGATCGTCAGCTCGTCGTTCACGCCGTCGTCGTCCGGCGAGAAGGGCAGCGAAGGCGTGTCGAGCTGCGTCTCGATCGTTGCCCGTGGCGACTCGGAGTCCATCAGGAAGGGATCGGTGGCAGCTTCGTTGACGTTTCCCTTCGCGTACTCGATCCCCAGGGAGGCGCGGAAGAACCCGTCCGGCACCCTGTTGCCGCTGTCGCTGCGGCCGTCCCAGACGATCGCCTCCGGAAGCGGCGCAGCGCCCCGGCCTCCGCCGAAGACGCGTACCGGACTGGCGGTGCCGTCGTAGATCGTCAGCGCCCAGCGGTCGATCTGCACGGAGGTGGTGGCGGATATGAAGATGTCGATCGTGTCCCGATCACCGTCACCGTTGGGGGAGAAGGCATCCGCGGCGGCGGAGACCGCGGCGACGGTGGTGACGGTGTCGACCTGGATTCCCTCCAGGACCGCACCGACACTGTTTCCTCCGGCATCGACGCTGGCGATGCGATAGGTGTAGCTGCCGTCCGGCACGGCGACGCCGGCATCGGTGCGGCCGTTCCACACCAGGTCCGGCACGGGCCCTTCCTCCTGCCACACCCGTCGCAGGACCACGGCGCCGTCGCGGTCGTCGGTGATGGTCGCCTCCCACCGGTCCCCGGGCGTCGCCTCGTGCGTCAGCGTGATCGTGTCCCGGCGTCCGTCACCGTCGGGAGAGAACAGCAGATACGGCGCTCCGACGCGAACCGCAGGCGGCTGCGTGTCCAGCATCACCGACGCACCGGCAACCTGGCCCACGTCCCCCTTCGCGTACTCGACCGTGAACGTCGCCTCGTACTCTCCGTCGTCCACGCGATCGCCGGAGTCGTCGCTGCCGTCCCACGGCAGACGCATCGGAAAGATCGTCTCCGAGACGCCGCTGTAGGTACGCACCGCATCGCCGCCGGCTCCGGAGACGACAAGCTCCCACGCCTGCAACGGGAGGTCCTCCGTGACCCGCAATTCGAAGAACATCTCGTCGTCGACGCCGTCCCCGTTCGGCGAGAAGCCGGTCGTGGACAGCTCCATCCAGGCTCCGCCGGTACGGGTGTCCACGCGGATCGGCGGCAGCTCCCCGGTGGTGACGTTGCCGGCGGCGTCGGTTCCGCGCACGAGGTAGCGGTACTCGCCGTCCGGCACGAGCGCGCCCCGATCGTCGGTGCCGTCCCAGACCAGATCGCGGAGCGCGGCATCCCGCACCGTGAGCTCGCGGACGATCGCTCCGTCCGCGGCCACCAGCTCGGTGTGCCACTCGTGCTCGGCATCCGTGGCGTGGGTGATCTCCAGCACGTCGCGGTTGCCGTCCCCGTCGGGCGAGAACAGCAGGTAGCCGGCCTCGACCTGGAACGTCGGGTACACCGTGTCCAGGATGATCGGCACGTCCAGCCGATCCTCGACGACGTCGCCCTTGCGGTAGACGACCGTGAACACGGCGACGTACTCGCCGTCCTGCGCCGGGTCGCCGGTCGTGGTGCGGCCCAGCCAGCCAAGCGTCTCCGGCAGCTCCCGTCCGCCGCGGAAGATCCGCACCGGGGCTTCCGACAGGTCGAGCACCGCGAGCGTCCAGGTCTCCACCGGGACGTCCGGCGTCGCCGACAGGATGAACAGCATCTCGTCCCGTTCGCCGTCAGCATTGGGCGAGAAGGTGGCGGCGCCGCCGGTCCGGTTGGCTTCCGCGACGTCGACGCCGGCCTCGGTCTGACGCGTGTCCAGGCGTATGCCCGGCAGAACCGCGGTAACGCTGTTGCCGGCCGCGTCCGTGGCCGTGACCTCGTACCGGTAGGTCCCGTCCGCCGCGGGCGTCCCCTGATCGCCCATGCCGTTCCAGCGGTAATCGGCCACCCGGCCCTGCCAGCTCGCGGTGGCGACCGCCACACCCGCCTGGTCGATGAAGCGAGCCTCCCATGTCTCCTCGCTGCTCGATGCCTGCTCGATGAGCAGCTCGTCCTTGACGCCGTCCCCGTCCGGCGAGAACAGCAGGCCGTCCGTGCTCGCCTCGATCGTCGGAAACGTCGCATCGAGCGTGATCGGTCCGCCGTCGGCGGCCGCGTCGTATCCGCTGGCGTAGTGCACCGCGAGCCGAACCGAGTAGTCGCCGTCCGGAAACGCCGTGCCGTCGCCGGCCAGGCCGGTCCAGGCGAAGGGCTCGATCGCTGTCTGACCGAGATCGCGATACCAGACGGTGCCGCCCGCGTCGACGATCTCGAGCTGTGACGACTCGATGCTGTCGGTGACCGAGAGCTCGGGAACGATCTCCACCGTATCCTGGATCCCGTCTCCGTTCGGGGAAAAGTGCGTCCCGCCGATCCGCAGAGAGGCCGTCGCTTCACGCGTATCGACGTTGAAGGCGAGCGGCCCGGAGGAGAATCCGTTGCCGGCGCCGTCGCGCCCCGTCAGCTCGTAGATGAAGCCGCCGTCGGCAACCCGCCTGCCGAGGCTGTCGCGGCCGTCCCACCGGAACGTGACGCTGGCAATCGACGCGCGCTCCGACCACACCGGCTCACCGCGCTCATCCGTGATCGACACCTGCCAGGACCCGTCTCCGGACGTCTCCTGAGTCACCAGCAGGGCGTCGCGGACGCCGTCGCCGTTGGGTGAGATCGTTTCGTAGTGCATCTGTACGAACGCGTCCGGCGGCGTGACATCCAGCGTGAACGACGGTGACGCGACGACGCGCGTGCTGCCGTTCGCGTACCGGGCCGAGAGCACCAGCGTGTAGTCCCCCTCGGCGATCACCGCTCCCTCATCGTTGCGCCCGTCGAAGCGCAGCGGTTGCGGAACCGGCGCCGGCCCGGACAGGGTGCGCATCACCCGTGCATCCGCATCGCGCACCTCGGCGTTCCAGTCGACCAGGCTGCCGCCCGCGTCGATGGTGACGGGAAAGACCATCTCGTCGAGCACGCCGTCGCCGTTCGGTGAGAACGCCGGCAGCGCCAGGTCGATCTCCAGCCGTCTGGTCACGGTGTCGATGATGATGCCGTCGACCGTGACGGCGGTGTCGTTGCCGGCCAGGTCGCGTGCGCTCATCCGGTAGCGGTAGGTTCCGTCCGGGAGCAACCGCCCGTCGTTGTCGCGGCCGTCCCAAAGAAAGTCCACCGGTGGCCCGTCGGTCCACCGGAACGTGCGGACCACCGCCCCGACGCTGTCGAAAAACCGCCCGGACCAACGTACCTCGCTCGATCCGGTCTGCAGGATCGGCAGCCTGTCCCTGCTCCCGTCGCCGTCGGGAGAGAAGATCAGGTACTCGGTCTCGACGGCGACCGTCGGCGGGGTGTCATCCACCATGACCTGCCTCGGCTCGGAGCGCCCGGTGTTGCCGTAGTCGTCGGTGACCTCGAGGACGAAGCGGTAGAGGCCTTCCGGAACCCGGGCACCCCGGTCGTCCCGGCCGTCCCAGGTGAAGGACGCAGGCACCTCGATCGAGGAGCGCTCCTGCAACCCCAGGTCGATCAGCAGGCGCGGCACCACGTCGGGGATGGGCTCCCCGCTGTCGCCATCGATGGTGCGAACCGGCTGGCCGTCCTCGTCGCTGATCACCAGGCGGTACCCATTGACCACTGCGCCGGCCTGCTGAACATCGATGGCGGTCACCAGCCTGGTCGTGTCGTGTTCCCCCGGCGAGTGAGCCGGTGAGAAGTGCGGGGGATCGGCGCTGACCGCCACCGCCGGAGCAGGCTGTTCGTCACCGCCCAGTGCGGCCAGCCAGCCTGTCGCGCCCACCAGCAGGGCGCCGACGACCAGGAGCCGGGCACGGCTCACCGGGCAGCGCTCACCGGTCGGCGGCTGACGCACGGTTCCCCCATGGCCCGGCGGCGAGTCAGGCGTAGGTGCCGTGTCCGCAGGCATGCTGCCGGCGCTACCACCGATACCGTTCAGGCAACGCGGTGCTCGGAAAGCAGATCGAAGTCGATCTCGATGCCCAGCCCCGGCGCATCCGGAACCACCACCTGCCCGTCGTCATCGAGGGTGAGCTTCGGATTGAACAACTGCCCGCGCAGCGGATCGATCGTCTCCCGGTAGTACTCCAGGATCAGCCCCCCCTGCACGGCCGCCACCAGGTGGACGTGGATCTCCTGCGCACCGTGCGGGGCGATCGCCAGATCATGGGCGGCCGCCAAAGCGGCGACGTTCATGAACTCCGTGATGCCGCCGACGATCTGGGCGTCGACGTTGAGGATGGCCGCGCCGTCGTGCTCGATCAGGTCGCGGAATCCGTAGCGGGTATACTCATTCTCGCCGGTCGCGACCGGGATGCTGGTGGCCGCGGCCACGCGAGCGTGTCCCCGATAGTCGTCGGGCGCCACCGGCTCCTCGAACCAGAAGACGTCGAACTCCTCGATGCGCCGGGCGAAGTCGATCGCCTGGTAGGCGCTGTAGGCATTGTTGGCATCCACCAGCAGGGAGATGTCCGGGCCGATCGCCTCGCGCACGACGCGCACGCGCTCGACGTCTTCCGGGATCGGCACGGCGCCAACCTTCATCTTCACCGCCCGGGCGCCAAGCTCGAGACTCTCTTCCATCTCCCGGGCCAGCTCGGGCAGCCCCTTGCCTTCCTCGTAGTAGCCGCCGGCGATATAGGCGGGGATGCGATCGGTGTAGCCGCCGAGCAGGTGGTGGACGGACCGGCCGGTCGCCTTGCCGATCAGGTCCCAGATCGCCACGTCGAGCGCGCTGATGACCTGCGTCGACATGCCCCGGCGCCCGACGATCTTGGGCTCCCACATGTCGTCCCAGAGCCGGCGATAGGTGAACGGGTCGCGGCCCACGAGCGCCTGCCTGAAGTGCCCGACCAGCGCCTGGGCGATGGCGCCAGGACGCCCGGCGGCGGTACCGCCGGTCCAGCCGACGCCGGTGATACCCTCGTCGGTGTGGATGAGGACCGGCGTGAAGGTCACGTCGGTGTAGGTGTACTTGCCGTTGCTGATCGGCACGGGGCGCGGCCACGCGTAGCAGCGCACCTCGACATCGGTGATTCTCATACGCTCTCGATCATAGGCGCCCGCCGGTCACGGGCCAAGCTCGCGGGTCATCGCCGCGGGTCCGGGCGCGTCCGTCCCCGGGTTCCCGTCGACCCAGACGCCACTCTTCTATCTTCGGCAGGTCCGACCAGCTTCGGCACCGCCGCTGCGAGTCCCGCAAGCGAAATTGACAATCCGACCTGTGGCTCGCTACCGTCCGGCCCTGTGACGGCGGGAACGGCCGAGGACACGATCCCCAAGATCTTCGCGCACGTCTGCCACGACCACGGCCTGGTAGCGGCCCAGCTCAGCAAGGACGCGCAGGGCCGGTTCCAGCCCACCTCGTACTCGGAGCTCTATGCCGAGGTCGGCGATTTCGCCGCCGGCCTGCAGGAATTGGGCGTGCGCCGCGGTGACCGGGTCGGCCTGCTGGCCGACAATCGGCGGGAGTGGCTGGTCGCCGATCTGGCGATCCTGGGGCTGGGCGCCGCCGACGTGCCGCGCGGCGCGGACAGCACCGCCGAGGAGTTCCGCTTCATCCTGGCGCAGGTCGACGCACCGCTGTGCCTGGTGGAAGACCGCGTGCAACTCGGCAAGGTGCTGTCGATACGGGCCGACCTGCCGGCTCTGCGTACCCTCGTCGTGCTGGATCCGGAGATTTCGTCGCGCGAGGAGCGCGATGGAGTGCTGGTGATCCCGTACGCGCAGGTGCTCCGCGCCGGGCGCATCGTCACGGAGCTTGACCCCGACTTCTACCGGGCGCACCTCCAGCTCGGCACGGCCGATGACGTCGCCACCATCATCTTCACCTCCGGGACCACCGGCGAGCCCAAGGGCGTGGTGTTGTCGCACCGCAACTTCGTGTTCCAGACCGGGTGCATTCCCGAGTTCCTGACCATCGAGCCCGGCCAGATCTGGCTGAGCGTCCTGCCGGTGTGGCACTCCTTCGAGCGGATCTTCGAGTACTGCACGATCGCCAGCGCCACCACGCTGGCCTACTCCAAGCCGGTCGGCAGCGTCCTGATCGCCGACATGGCGGCGGTGCGCCCGCACTGGATGGCGTCGGTGCCGCGCATCTGGGACGCGGTTCGATCGGCGGTGTACCGCAACGCCGAGCACGAGGGCGGCCTCAAGAAGGCGCTGTTCGGCCTGTTCGTCGCCACCGGCAGCGCCCACACACGCGCACGCTCCCGGGTGCGCGGACTGGTGGCAAATCTCAAGCCCCGCTCGCGGGGGGCCGAACAGGCAGGCGGCCTGGTCCCCCTCGTGCTCCTGTCGCCCCTGAAGGCGCTGGGCGCGGCGCTGGTGTTCTCGAAGATCAAGGCGCGGCTCGGCGGCCGTTTCCGCGGCGCCATATCGGGCGGAGGAGCCCTTCCCGACTACGTGGACGAGTTCTTCGCGGCTGCCGGAGTGCTGCTGCTCAACGCCTACGGCCTGACCGAGACGGCGCCCGGCGTTGCGATCCGCCCGGAAGCGGCGCCGGTGTCCGGCACGGTCGGCCGGCTGCTGCCCGGCACCGGGCTGCGCATCGTCGACGACGAAGGACGGCACCTGGGGCCCGGCGAGCTCGGCGTCGTGCACGTGCGCGGGCCACAGGTGATGCAGGGCTACTTCAAACGCCCCGATCTGACGGAGGCGGTCCTGCACGACGGCTGGCTGGACACCGGCGACCTGGGCATGACGACGGTCGACGGCGACCTGATCATCCGCGGCCGCGCCAAGGACACCATCGTGCTGATGGGCGGCGAGAACGTGGAGCCCGCGCCGATCGAGGAGCGCATGCAGGAGTCCAAGTACGTCGACCGGGCCGTGGTGGTCGGCCAGGACCAGCGCTCCCTCGCGGCGCTGGTCGTGCTGAACGAGGAGGCGGTCACCGAGCACGCTGCCGGCGCCGGGATCAAGGGCGACCTGCAGGCGCTCGCCGAGCACCCGCAGATCCGGAAGCTCATCCAGTCGGAGGTCTCCGCGCGCGTCTCGGCCGCCAATGGATTCAAGCCGTTCGAGCGGGTTTCGCGCATCCATCCGCTGCACCGGCCGTTCGAGGTCGGCCGTGAGCTGTCGCACAAGCAGGAAGTCAAGCGCGCCGCCGTGGCCGAGCTGTACGCCGAGCAGATCGCCCGGCTGTTCGCCTGACGCCGGTGTCCTCGGTGCGGGTCGCCGCCCCCGACCTGGAGCGCTTCGTCGCCGCGACGTTGCGGGCCGCGGGAGCCACGGACGAGGACGCCGCGTGCGTGGCGCGGGCACTGGTGGCGGCGGACGTGGCCGGACACGCGTCGCACGGGGTTCTCCGTGCGCCGGCTTACCTGGAGGGGATCGACCAGGGGACCATCGACCTGCGCGCGCGACCCGAGCTGACCGGCGAGGATGGCGCCACCGCCCGCGTCGACGGGCACGACGGCTTCGGGCAGGTCGCCGGCCGTTTCGCGATGGAGATCGCGATCCGCAAGGCGCGCGAGCACGGGGTGTCGAGCGTGGCGCTGGTCCGCACTACCCACGTCGGCCGGCTCGGAGATTACGTGGAGCTGGCCGCGGACGCGGGAATGGTCGGCCTGGCCTTCTGCACGGCCACCAGCGCCAACGGGCGGGTCGCCCCATTCGGCAGCGTGCAGCCCGTGTTCGGGACCAATCCGTTCGCCGCGGCCATCCCGTCCGCGGACGGCCGCACCGTCCTCTGCGACTTCGCGACCAGCGCGGTTGCGGAGGGCAAGCTGCAGATCGCGGTCAACAAGGGCGAACCGATCCCGGAGGGATGGCTGCTCTCGCCCGACGGCCGGCCCACCACCGACCCGAGCGACCACTATGCCGGCGGGCCGCTGCTGGCGTTCGGCGGCCACAAGGGCTCGGGCCTTGCCATCGTCACCGACCTGCTCGGCGGTATCGTCGCCGGCAAGGGCACCCCCGCCCTGCCCGGCCTGGTGGCGGGCAACGGCGTCCTGTTCATCGTCATCGACATCCGCCGCCTGAGTCCGCTGGACGAGGTGCTGGCCGGTGTCGCGGCACACAGCGGAATGATCAGGGACGCGGCGCCCGCGCCGGGCGTGGACGCGGTCATGATGCCGGGGGATCCCGAGCGGCGCGCCAGGGCCGAGCACGAGCGGCTCGGCGTCCCGATCGATGAGGCTACCTGGCGATCCCTGACGGATGCCGCGGCTCAGCGCGGGGTCGCGGCCCCGCCGGTCAAGGCCGATCCGGACGATCCGTAGCGCCCAGCCCCAGCTCGATCGCGCGGAGCTGCAGCCGGATGGCCACGCGCGGGTCCACCGGCTCGAAACCGAAGCGCGCAAGCTCGTCCGTCACCGGAGCGCCGCGTTGCGCCCGCATCGCAAGCTCGGGAAGCCGTGCCCGAAGCGCCGCATAGCCGCCAGCCCGCCTCGCCACACGGAACAGCGGCACCTCTGTGACCAGGCACAGCGGCGCCTGCGGCCCGGGTGCCGATCGGGCGACCTGCTCCATCGAGCTGTCGTGGAACAGCGCGGCGGTCTCAGGGTCGCCGCAAGCCCGGAAGTGCGCACGCATTGCCGCGCCGGTCGGGGTTGTGGCGAATCCCGGTCCCAGGTAGTGGAATCCCTTCTCGCCGCGGCGGTCTTCGTCATGCAGCCCAACGCCGCATGCGGCCGCCGCGCGGCTGAACGCGCTCCGCAGCGGGCCGGTCCGCGTGACCCAACCACGCTCGACGAGGAGCGCGGCCCCCACGGCGAAGGCCATCCCGTGCAGGCTGGCGTGCAGGCGAACGGGCGCGGCACCGGCCAGAAACGCCGTCACCGAGGCGTTCTCCGGCCGCATCGCCGGGAATCCGAACTCCACGTCTCGTCCCGGCGGCTCGCGCACCACGTGACCCAGGAACGCCTCGACCGACGGCCAACGCTCGGTCCACGAGCGATTGGCCCGCTCGCCGTCGGGGTTCACGTGAGGAACCACCCACAGTCGCCACCGCCGCAGCACCGCCTCCAGGGCCGGCTCGGGCTGTGCGGCAGCGGCGACGAGCAGGCGCAGCGTCTCCGGACCCAGCGGCTCGTCGGCGTGCGCGCCGCCGATCAGCGTCGCGTGGCGGCTCCCGGTGCCGATCACCGCGCCCAGCATCGGCCGGCCCCCCTCGCTGACGCCGATCGTCCTGATGCCGGCACGCCGGGCGACCTCACGCTGCCACTCCGCGCCCGTAGCGAAGCGACCGCGCCAGCGATCTGCCAGCGTCGTCAGCGACGGAACGCGGCGACCCACCATGGAATGATTGCATGGTACGTTCCACGCATGGCTCATGACGACGGTCGCGACGGCAAGGCGGTCACGCTCGGACTTGATCCCAGCTTCGGATTCGGCGACCGGATCGGCATGGCGACGCCCGGCCACGTGCAGGCCCTGCGCGCCGCGGGGCTGCCGATCCAGCCGATCTTCCCGCAGCAGTCGATCCGCGAGATGCAGCGCACGGGGCGGACGCCCGACGACGTGATGGGCGACGCGCTGGCCGGCATGGCGCAAGCCGGCTGGGAGGGTCCCACCGGGGCGGACGCCGACCACCTGAAGACCCCGGAGGACGTGGCGGTGACCACCGAGGCGGGATTCCGCTTCTTCACGATCGACCCCTCGGACGCGGTGGACGAGCACGCCGACCGCTACGACGAGGCGACCCTGCGCGAGCGCTACGCGGCGGTGCGCGCACGGGTCGACTGGGTATCCGGCTACCGCGGGCGCACGGTCACGCTTCCCGGAGACCTGACGCTGGAGCTCACGGAGGAGGCGTGCCTGCGCTGCGCGGTCAAGTACGGGCCGGCCCTGAACCTGGCGGCTGACCTGGCCGGGGTGATCCGCTCCCGCAACGCCGGCCGCGACTACGAGATCGAGCTGTCCGTCGACGAGACCGAGCAGCCCACGACCCTGGCCGAGCACTACATCATCGCCGACCAGTGCCGGCGGCGCGATGTCCCACTGGTGGCGCTGGCACCACGCTACATCGGCGACTTCGAGAAAGGCGTCGACTACAAGGGCGACGTGCCGGCGCTGGAGCGGTCGCTACGGGAGCACTTCACCATCGCCCGCCACTTCGGCCCGTACAAGCTGTCCCTGCACTCCGGGTCGGACAAGCTGTCGATGTACCCGGCGCTGTCCCGCGCCACCGAGGGACGCTTCCACGTCAAGACCGCCGGGACCTCCTACCTGGAAGCCCTGCGGGTGGTCGCCCGCCATGACGAGGCGCTGTTCCGGCGGATCATCACCTTCGCCCGCTCCCGCTACGACACCGACAAGGCCACCTACCACGTGTCGGCCTCGGTGGCGCAGGTGCCGCCCCCGGAAGACCTGCGCGCGCCGGAGATGGAGACCGTCTACCTTGAACGCTGGCAGGACGTGGCCGCGGGCACGGGATTCAGCGAGCCGGGCCGCCAGATCCTGCACTGCACCTTCGGCTCCACGCTGACCCACCCGGACCTCGGTCCGGCCGTGCGGTCGGTGCTCGACGCGCACCCTGGCACCTACACCGAGGTGCTCGCCGAGCACTTCGCCCACCACCTGCGCAGCCTTGCGGCCGGGTTGTAACGCCCCGAAACCGTCGCCTGCGGCTCCGCTTTCGGCCCATCCCCACCTTCACGACTCCTCACCCCACAGCCAGCAGCGCGCGTACCGCCAGGTTGCCGGCCGCCAGCACGGCAAGCCCCATGGCGGCGGCGCGAAAGGCACGCTCGGGCAGCCGGCGCACGATCAGCACGCCGAGCGCCGCGCCGGCAAGCACCACCGGTGCCGCCACCGC
Organism: Spirochaetia bacterium; assembly: GCA_963662775.1. GTDB lineage: Bacteria > Spirochaetota > Spirochaetia > SZUA-6 > Bin103 > CATQHW01. The sequence goes on along the minus strand of OY759747.1, from coordinate 3,430,543 downwards.
GTTCAGCGCCAGCGTGGCGCCGGTCATGGTCCCGATCGCCAGGTGAAACGGTACCTTCAACAGGTTGAGGATGAAGTAGTACCAGGCTCCGGTACCCATGAACTCCTGCTTGGGCAAACGCATCGCCAGCAGGTAGGCGGTGAGTATCGAGCCGGAGGCGTTGCTGATCATGGAGGTGGCGCCCGCCAGTATCCCGAGCGTGATGGCGACCGCGGCCCGGCTGCCGGAGGCCTCCCCCTGCCGCACGGGCGGACGCTCCGCGGTCCCGCGCAACCTGCGCAGCGGCCGCCACGTCGCCACGGCCCCCGCTCCGACGGTCGTCACGACGATCAGCGCGATCAGCAGGCGGAGCTGCGTGTCGTCGATCACGCGCAGCAGCACCGCCCCGGCGACGATGCCGCCGAGCGCGGCCGGCACCAGCTTCACCAGGTACGAGCGGACCACGTGGCGCCGGAAGTACACGATCGCGACCACGTCCGCGACGATCAGCAGCGGCAACACGATCGCCACCGACGCGCGGACCGGGAACGCCGTCGCCATCATGGGCGCCACCACCGTTCCCAACCCGGGCAGGCCGGTCTTCGTGACCCCAACCAGCAGGGCGCCGCCCATCAGGGAGCCCCACTGCAGCACCGTCAGGGAGAGCAGGACGCATTCCTCTCGGCGCGGGCCCACAGCCTGCGTGGCCGGGGAGAACCGGGGTAGGATCGTCCACCGCAATGTTGTTTCTGCTCGGAGAGGCGCTGCAGCAGGTCTACGGTCCGTTTCGCCTGATGAGCTCCCACTTCGTCGTGGCCGGCGCCGCGCTGGTCCTGTCCTCGCTGGCCACCTGGATACTGCTTCCCCGGACCAGCGCGCTTCTGCCACGCGATCGGGGCCGGGAGTTCGCGGTGGACAAGGAAGCGGCACTCGGCAAGCCGACCGGCGCGGGGCTGGTGTTCTGCCTCGTGTTCGCGGTCGTCGGCGTGCTCACCGCGCCGCTCGAGCTCGCCTATCTCGGCGTGCTGGCCTGCGTGACGCTGGCCATGGTCGCCGGCTACCTGGACGATCGCAGCGCGGGCGGCTGGCACGAGTACCGCAAGGGGCTCGTCGACCTGGGGATTTCGCTCGTGACCGCCGTGCTGCTGTGCAACACCGAGCCGACGCAGATCTGGCTCCCCTTCACGACCGCGATCGTGACCGTGCCTCCCGCGATCTGCATCGCCGGCGGCACCGTCCTGATCTGGGCGGCCATCAACGCCACCAACTGCACCGACGGCGTCGACGGCCTGTCGGGGACGCTGGCGATCCAGGCGCTCCTCAGCCTGGGCGGTCTGCTCTACTTCGTGCTCGGCAATATCGACATCTCCGCGTACCTGCTGCTGCCGCACTACGCCGACGGCGCGAAGTGGGCGATCCTCTCGTTCGCGATGGTGGGCTGCCTGACCGGTTACCTGTGGTACAACGCCCACCCCAGCCAGCTCCTCATGGGCGATGCCGGATCACGGGCGGTGGGGCTGCTGCTCGGCATCCTGGTCATCAAGTCGGGCAATCCGTTTCTGATCTTCATCGTGTCCGGCGTGCTGCTGGTCAACGGCGGCACCGGGTTGATCAAGGTAGCGTTGCTGCGCTTCCTGCGCATCTCCATCTTCTCGAAGCTGCGCTTCCCGCTTCATGACCACATGCGCAACAACCTGGGCTGGTCCAGCCCGCAGGTGATGGTGCGCTTCACGCTCGTGCAGATCATGTTCACGCTCGTCTCGCTGGTGGTCCTGATCAAGGTTCGCTAACGGCCTGGTCCCGGTTCTCGGCGGTTCCGGAGCCCCCGTCGTGGCTCTCCAGGGGCGCGCCGCAGTGCGGGCAGAAGCGGTCGGCCGGAGCTGCCGCGTCGTCGCCGTTCTTGTGCCGCTTGGCCAGCTCCTCGATGAACCCGGAGCTGACGATCCCGGTCGGCACCGCCACCAGGCCGATGCCCATGACCGCCACCATGCCGCTGAGCAGCCGGCCCCACCCGGTGACCGGCACCACGTCGCCGTAGCCGATCGTGGTAAGGGTGACGACCGCCCACCACAGCGACGACAGGATGTTCGGGAACTTGTCCGACTGCGCTTCACCCTCGATGTAGTACATCAGGATCGAGGCCACCAGCAGCAGCAGGGCGGTCATCATGACCGTGATCAGGAGTTCGTCGCGCCGCTCGCGCAGCACCTTCCCGAACAGCGAAACCGAACGCAGGTACCGTCCCAGCTTGAGCAGCCGCAGGAACCGGGCGATGCGCAGCACGCGCACGAAGCGCAGGTCGTACCCGATCAGCGGCAGGTAGAACGGGACGATCGCCAGCAGGTCGATCAATCCGGCCGGCGAGACCGCGAAGCGCAGCGCACCGGCCAGGCCTCCCTGCCCCGGACGCCGGTAGCGGGCGGTCCAGAGCCGCAGGACGTACTCGACCGTGAACAGCATGACCGAGACGACCTCCAGCACCCCCAGCGCATGCGAGATGGCCGGAGTCACCCACGGAAGCGTCTCGATGACGATGGCCACCACGTTGACGCCGATCACGCAGATGATGGCGATGTCCACGACGGCGCTCAGCCGATCGTCGTCGCGCGCGCGCTCCAGCACCTCGTACAAGCGCCGCCGTATCGGCACAGCCATCGTGGGGTCTGCCATCTACTGGTTTGCCATCTACTCGGTTGACTGTAAGTCCTGACGTGTTTAGCGTAAACACATCGCTATGCAGACGATCCTGGCTACCCTCACGCTGGTCGTCGAGAAGATCCCCCACTTCGCGGTCGGCATGCTGCTGTTGTTCGTGGGCAAGCTTTTCTACAACCTGACCACCCGCTACCACATCGACCACGAGATCGCGGACAACGGCAACGACGCCATCGGCCTCAGTTTCGGCGGCTACCTGCTGGGACTGGGGTTCGTGATCGCGGCCGCCGCCCGCGGGTCCGGAGGCGAGATGTTCACGGACCTCGTCAACCTCGTGGTCGTGGGCGTCATCGCCATCCTCCTGCTGCGCCTGAGCAGCATCATCAACGACCGGCTGGTGCTGCACGCGTTCTCGACCGAGCACGAGATGGTGGAGGAGCGCAGCGCCGGGACCGGCTTCGTGGTCGGCGGCATGACCGTGGCCACCGGTCTGATGATCTCCGGCGTGATGGAGGGGCAGAGCGCCAACTACCTGTCGCTGATACGCGACATCGCCGTCTACTGGCTGGTCGGGCAGGCGCTGCTGGTGCTCGACGGCCTGGTGTTCCAGGCGATCACCAGCTACGACGTGCACGGCGTGATAGAGGACGACAAGAACGTCGCGGCCGGCGTGAGCTTCGCCGGGTTCCTGGTCGCGCAGGGCGTCATCGTGCGCACGGCGGTCGCCGGCGCCGGCAGCGACCTGGGTACCGAGGTGCTGATCACGGCGGTCATCGCCATCTGCGGTCTGATCCTGCTGGTGATCGGCCGGGTGATCGCCGACCGGGTCTTCCTGCCGCGCGCCGCCCTTTCCGACGAGGTGCGGGCCAAGCGCAACACCGCCGCCGCCGCGATCGCCGCCGCCAGCTTCATCGTCGTGGCGCTGATCTACTCCGGGGCCGCCGACCCGAACGTGGCGCTGGCACCGCTCGCGGAGGGCGCTGCCGCACCGTGATCCGCCCTCGCCCCGCCGCCGGCAAGGTGGCCTGCGCCATAGCGATCGCGAGCATCCTGCTGCTGGCGGCCGACGATGCCTTCGCCCGCCGCATGGGTGGGTTCTCGGGCGGACGCTCGTTCTCCAGCCTCGGCTCCTCGCGGTCGTTCTCGTCGCGCTCCACCCGCTCGGCATTCGGATCCAGCAGCCGCACCTCCACGACCCGCAGCACGCTGTCCGGCACGCGCGGCGTGTCGTCACGCTCCAATACCTCAGGCGTCAGCCGCTCCCAGTACGATCGCTCCCGCGCCGCCGGCACCACCTTCCAGAACCGCTCACAGGCGGAGTCCGCATTCCGGCAGCGCAACGCCGGCCAGTTCCCGTCGCGCTACGCCACGCAGCCGTCCACCCGGCCCAGCCACATCCCGCAGAGCACGCGGGTGAACGGGCGCAACGTCAACGTCACCTACAACGCCGGCCTCGGCGGCTACGGCTACCTGCACCCCACCCTGGGCACCTGGATCCTGTACAGCGCGATGACCGACGCCGTGATGATGAGCGCCCTGATGAGCCGCGGCGGCTACTACTACGGCGGCGCCCCCGGCACCTACTACGGAGGCGGCGGTGGCTTCTTCACCGGACTGATCCTGATCCTGCTGATCGCCGGCGTCATGTGGGTGCTGCTGCGTTCGGCCGGCCGCCGCCACTGATCACGCGCCGCATGCGGAGAGCCTGAGCATGAGCGGGCGCACCCTGCCCGGCGCCGGCAACCGGGGCCGCGGACTGTTGGGCGGGCTGTTCGGACGCAGATCCCGGGCCGAGCCGGAAGCGATGGCGACCTCCACCGCCGATCCGCGCTTCTGGCGGCAGTTGCGCGGCGGCGCGGTGACCCTGCGTGACTTTCAGGCGATGGCGGCGGCGGCCGAGCGCGGCCTGGACGCCGACGGGCTCGACTTCCAGATCGCCAGGAAGCGCGCCATCGAGGTGCGTTCCACGGCCGGCACCGCCATCGCCGAGTACCTGCTGTTCGATCTCACCAGCGCCGATCGCATCGAATTCCTGCTGGCGGTCATCCACGGCGACGCCCTGGAGCTGCGCGCCTACTTCATCGCCGAGGGGCTGACGCCGGGGCCTCGGGCGGCGGTGATCGACACCGGAGGCGCCTGGCTCTTCGCCGAGCCCCCGGACCCGGACCGGTTCGTGCCGGCCACGCTCGAGTTCGCGCGCTATCCGGCCGCGCCGCCGATCGTGGACGCCGGCGGCCGTGAGGTCGAGGCGGAGTTCGTCTCTCATGGCAGTGCCCTGTACGGCGACTACGCCGACCGCGACGGCAAGCGCGTCCCGGTGATCCTGGTCGAGTACGAGACCCGGGCCGACATCCCGAACCCGTTGCTGCTGATCGTCGAGGAGGGAGGCCTGGATGCCGACGGCGACTCGATCCCGGAGGGCGGTTTCATGACGGTGCTCATGGGCGGCAGGATCGACCGCGGCGAGGTGGAGGTGTTCCCGGAGTGAGCGGTTCTCTTTCCTTCTACAGCGACAACAGTTCCGGAGCCCACCCGGAGGTGCTTCAGGCGATCGAATCCGCCAACCGCGGGCACGCCCTGGGCTATGGCGAAGACGAGCACACGCGCCGCGCCGAAGCCGCGTTCGCCGGCCACTTCGGCGACGGCGTGCAGGTGCTGTCGGTGGTCAACGGCAGCGCCGCCAACGTGGTGGCGGTGGCCGGCTGCTGCCAGCCGTACGAGGCGGTGATCGCCACCTCGGCCGCGCACCTGGCGTGGGCGGAGTGCGGAGCCATCGAGCGCCTGGTCGGCTGCAAGGTGCTGGAGGTCCCGCACGAGCACGGCAAGATCGACCTGGACGCGGCGCGCCGCCTGGTGACCGCCGAGCCCGACGTGCACGCCAGCCGGCCGCGCCTGATCTCCATCACGCAGGCCACCGAGGTGGTCACGGTGTATACGCCGGCGGAGATCGGGGAGATCGCCGCGCTGGCGCACGCGCACGGCCTGCTGCTGCACGTGGACGGCGCCCGCATCGCCAACGCCGCGGTCAGCCTTGGCATGGGGCTGCGCGAGTGCACCCGCGACCTTGGCGTCGACCTGCTGTCCTTCGGCGGCACCAAGAACGGCCTGTTGATGGGCGAGGCGGTGGTCGCCTTCACGCCGCTCGTGCACCTCGAGTACGTGCGCAAGCAGGGCCTGCAGCTCCTGTCCAAGATGCGCTTCGTGTCCGCGCAGTTCAGCGCCCTGCTCGAAGGCGATCTCTGGCACCGCAACGCCGCGCACGCCAACGCCATGGCCGCCCACCTGGCCGCGCGCCTGCGCGCCGAGACCGACGTGGAGATCCTGCACCCGGTGGAGGCCAACGGCGTCTTCGTGCGGCTGCGGCCGGCGGTGATCGAGGCGACCATCGGCCGCTTCCCCTACTACGTGTTCGACAAGGAGCAGGGCGTGGCGCGGCTGATGACCACGTGGGACACGACCAGGGAGTTCATCGACGGCTTCGTCGACGCCGTCAGCTCCGTATCGTAACCGTCGTATGATGGGGGTTTGCGCCCCATGAACGCCGAAGTCCCCGAATTCGTCAAGGAACGGTTGTCCGCGGCCGGGATCGCGGAGCCGGACATCCTGCACGCGGTCGGCTCCGACCTCTGCCTGGACGGCCGCTACGGCGAGGACTGGGCCGTGGCCACGCCGGACTTCCTGCACATCGTCACCGCCGGCGGCATCGACAGCCTGGCGCTCGACCGGACCGGCCCCGTGCAGGTCGAGAGCCTGGTCTCGGGGGGGCTGCTCACCGCCGGCCGCCGTGAGCCGGACGAAACCGAACGGCTGCTGCTTCGCTTCAGCAACAGCCGCGCGCGCCAGTTCGGCGCCTTCGCCGGCGCCGTCGCCGCGCTGCAGAAGGGCGACGAGGCCCCGGCGGCCGAGGCGCTGCGCGAGCAGACCTGCCCCACCTGCGGCCTGCGCTACCCCGATCAGGAGCGCGCCGTCTGCCCGCGCTGCATCGACAAGCGCGGCCTGTTCGCTCGCGTGCTCGGCTACCTGCGCCCGTACCGGCGCCTGGCGGCGGTCGTCGCCGTCACCATGCTCGCAGCCACGGCGCTGAAGACCGTCACGCCGCTGCTCTCGGGCCGCGTGCTGTTCGACGACGTGCTGGCCCCGGCCGGGCGTTACCACGGGCGCGTCCTGGAAGTGGTGCTGCTGATCGTCGCCGTCCACGCCGCCGGCGTCGCCGCCCAGATGCTCTACCAGCGGCTCAACGCGCGGGTGTCCGTGCACATGGTCTACGACCTCAAGTCGCAGATCTTCACGGCCCTGCAGCGCCTGTCGCTCGGGTTCTTCGCGCGCAAGCAGACCGGCGGCCTGATGGTCAGGGTCAATCACGACTCGATGAACCTGAGCATGTTCTTCATCGACGGCCTGCCCTTCTTCGTGGTCAACCTGGTCCAGATCGTGGCGATCGTCGCCGTCATGGTCGCGCTGGAGCCGGTGCTGGCGCTGCTGTTGCTGCTGCCGGCGCCCGCCGTCGTCCTCATCGTCAAGCGCCTGTTCCCGAAGCTGTGGCGCCTGTTCGGCCGCCAGCACCGCTCGTTCGCGATCCTGAACGGCGTGGTCGACGACTCGCTCAGCGGCGTGCGCGTGGTCAAGGCATTCGGCCAGGAGCAGCAGGAGATCGAGCGGTTCACGCCGGCCAACGACGAGGTGCGCGGCGCGGAGCTGCGCACACAGCGGACACTCGCGACCCTGTTCCCGTCCGTCGCCTTTCTGACCCAGATCGGCGGCCTGATCGTCTGGGCGGCAGGCGGCTGGCAGGTGATCGGCGGATCCCTCACCCTGGGGGTGCTGATCACATTCGCGACCTACTCGGCACTGCTGTACGAGCCGATGCGCTTCATGACGATCGTCGTCGAGTTCTGGTCGATGGCCATGAACTCCGCCCACCGCATCTTCGAGGTGGTCGACGCGGTGCCGGATGTCGCCGAGCGCACCGACCCGACAGCGCTGCCGCACATGCACGGCGCGGTCGAATTGCGCGGCGTCACCTTCGCGTACGAGCCCAACAAGCCGGTGCTGCACGAGATCGACCTGACCGTCGACTCCGGCGAGGTGCTCGGCCTGGTCGGCCACACCGGCGCCGGCAAGTCGACGCTGATCAACCTGATCACCCGGCTGTACGACACCGACTCGGGCCGGGTGCTGATCGACGGGATCGACGTGCGCGACCTGCGCATCGCCGACCTGCGCCGCCAGGTGGGCATCATCCTGCAGGATCCCTACCTGTTCGACGGCACCGCCGCGGAGAACCTCGCCTATGGCCGTCCGGACGCCACCCACGCCCAGATCGTCGCCGCCGCCAAGGCTGCGTTCGCCCACGACTTCATCACCCGGCTCCCCGACGGCTACGACACCCGGGTCGGGCCGCGCGGCCACGGCCTGTCGGGCGGGGAGCGGCAGCGGCTGTCGATCGCCCGCGCCGTGCTGATCGATCCGCGCATCCTGATCCTGGACGAGGCCACCTCCTCGGTCGATTCCGAGACCGAGGAGATGATCCAGCTCGCGCTGGAACGGCTGATCCGGGGCCGCACGACGATCGCCATCGCCCACCGGCTGTCCACCCTGCGCATGGCGCACCGCCTGGCGGTGCTGGAGAAGGGCCGGCTGGTCGAGCAGGGTACCCACGACGAGCTGGAAGCCGCCGGCGGGATCTACGCCACGCTGGTGCGCAAGCAGCGCGACGCACTCGAAGTGATCGGCGTAGGGGCGCAGCGATGAACGACCGGCGCGACGGCGAGGACAAGACGGACGCGGCCGCCGAGAAGCGCCGCCGGGCGCACCGTACGCGCGTGCTGAACCCCGCCGACCTGGAGTTCGAGCGCACCTCCGGCGGCTTCGTCACGCTGACCGTGCGCGGGGAGGAGCCCGAGCGCTACGAGCGGATCAACGCGTTTCGCACCTTCCCCTTGAGCGCCGCCGACCAGTACATCTCCCTGCGCGACCGCGAAGGAGACGAGATCGGCATCGTCGAGTCGCTCGAGGACCTCACCCCCGAGCAGGCGGCGGTCCTCCGCGACGAGCTCGACCGGCGCTACTTCACGCCGCTGATCGAACGGGTCGAGTCCCTCAAGGAGGAGTTCGGCTACTCCTACTGGACCGTGGACACCGGGGCCGGCCGGCGCCGCTTCACGGTGCAGAGCGGCAAGAACAACGTGACCATGGTGGGCTCGGGGCGGCTGGTGATCGTCGACGTCGACGGAAACCGCTTCGAGGTGCCCGACTACACCCGCCTGGACCGCTCGGTGCTGCGCACACTCGAAGGGCTCCTGTGAGGCTGCGCTTCGACCTGCCGGCCGACGTCGCCGGCCAGGTCACCGGGGTCCTGGCGGGCGAGGAGGTCCGCTACGCGGTGCCGGCCGACCTGACCGCGGACTCCCGGTACGGCGACGGCTGGACCGTGGTCGGCACCACGCGGGTCGCGGTGCGGCCGGCAGGCGTTTCCGGCTGGCGGACGGTCGCCTTCGCCGACGTGGAGCGATTCCAGGCCGACACCATGGTCGGCTGCGGCCGTCTGATCGCCGAGCCGGCGGCGGCCGGCGGGCACGACGGCAACGGGGCGCGCACGCTGGCGCGCTACTCGATGCGCCACGCGCCGCGCTACGCGACCGTCGCGCGGGCTCTCAACCAGTTGATCGAGGGAAAGGAGCCGCGCTACCGCGACGCCCCGGACGAAGGGATCTGCCCCACCTGCGGCCGGCGCCGGGAGGCAGGCACACGTGTCTGCCGGGCGTGCACGAACAGGGCGGCCATGGTGCGCCGGCTGTGGGAGGTCGCGCGGCGGCAGCTCCGCTGGGTCATCGCGGCGATGGCGTTGTTCACCGGCCACACGCTGCTGGCGCTCCTGCCTCCGGAGCTCACCCGTATCCTCATCGACGACTACCTGACGCCACGCCGAGCCGAGCTGGGCGCCGTACTGACGCTGATCGGTGCGCTGGCCCTTGCGTACGGTGGCCACGCGTTGCTGGCTGCCTTCAGTCGCCGGGCGACCGCGCGGGTCGCCACCGGCCTTTCCGGCGACTTGCGCCGGATGGTGTTCACGCACGTGCAGAAGCTGTCGCTGGCCTACCTGAGCACACGCGACGCCGGCGACATCCTCAACCGGGTCAGCAGGGACACTCGAAGGATCCAGACGTTCATCAACTTCTGGCTCACCGACAGCCTCGCCCAGGTGCTCACCCTGATCGGCGTGGGCGTGATCCTCTTCCTGCGCGAGTGGCGCCTGGCGGTGCTGGTGCTGGTGCCGGTACCGGTCGTGGTCCTGCTGACGCACAGCGTCTGGAAGCACGTGCGGACACTGTTCCGCCGCGAGAACCGGATGCTCGACAAGGTCGACACGCTGCTGCAGGACATCCTGGCCGGCATCCGCGTGGTCAAGGCGTTCGGCCGCGAGCGGTCGGAGGTCGGCCGCTTCCGGCAGCGCTCGGCCGAGCTGCGCGACGTCATGCTGCGCAACGAGCGGACCTGGGCCGTGCTGACGCCGACCTGGACCTTCGTCATGCGCTTCGGGGAGTTCCTGGTCTTCCTGGCCGGCGGCTACCTGGTCCTGGGAGCGGAGATGAAGGTCGGCGAGCTGGTGCAGTTCGTCCAGTACGCGATGATCATCTACGGGCCGCTGGCGATGATCGCCGGCCTCCCCCGGCGCTTCGCCGAGGCGATGAGCGCCGCCGAGCGGGTGTTCGAGATCGTCGACGAGCCGCCCGAGGTCGCCGACTCGGCCAGCTCCAGGCGCCTGTCCATCGACGGGAGGGTCCGATTCGAGGAGGTGGTGTTCGGCTACCAGACTCACGAGCCGGTGCTGGAGGACATCTCCCTGCGGGTGGAGCCGGGCGAGATGATCGGCATCGTCGGCCACTCCGGGGCCGGCAAGACCACGCTCATCAACCTGTTGATGCGACTCTACGACCCCGACGAGGGGCGGATCACGATCGACGGCGCCGACCTGCGCGACATCGAGCAGCGCGACCTGCACCGCCAGATCGGCGTGGTGCTGCAGGAGACCTTCCTGTTCGCCGGCACCATCGTGGAGAACGTCGCCTACGCCAAGCCGGACGCGACCCGCCGGCAGATCATCGACGCCGCCAAGGTCGCCGGCGCCCACGACTTCATCTGCGCCTTCGCCGACGGCTACGACACCCTGGTGGGCGAACGCGGGCAGCGGCTCTCCGGCGGCGAGCGCCAGCGGGTCGCGATCGCGCGCGCCATCCTGCACGACCCCCGCATCCTGATCCTGGACGAGGCGACCGCGGCGGTCGACAGCGAGACCGAGGAGATGATCCAGGAGGGCCTGTTCGCCCTGATGCGCGGCCGCACCACCTTCGCGATCGCCCACCGGCTGGCCACCCTGCGCAACGCCGACCGGCTGGTGGTGCTGGACAAGGGCCGGATCGCCGAGGCCGGCACCCACGCCGAGCTGATGGCCGCCGGCGGCATCTACCACGGCCTGGTGCAGTCGCAGCGGCGCATGAACCGCTCGCAGGCCCTCACCGGATGAGCGCGGACCCGCGGCAGACGCTGTACGTCTCCGACCTGGACGGGACCTTGCTGAGGAGCGACGGGTCGCTGTCGCCGTACACGGTAGAGACGCTGACGCGCCTGATCGGCCAGGGCATGCCGTTCACGGTGGCGAGCGCCCGCGGCTGCGGTTCCATCCGCAACGCACTGGGAGATCTGCGGCTGCGGCTGCCGGTCACCGCCACGAACGGTGCGTACGTCTCCGACCTGGCCAGCGGGCGGCATCTCGCGGTCCACGCGCTGCCGCCAGCAACCGCGCACGATCTGTGGACCCTGTTCGACGGGCGCGGGTACAGCCCGTTCGTGTTCACGACCGACGGCAGTGCCGACCGCTTCTACTACACCGCGGACAGCCTCCGGAACGACGGCATGCGCCGCTTTCACCGGAAACGGGAGATCCGCCAGGACACCCGTCTACATCGCCTCGACGACCTGCGCGAGGGGCTGGACGATCAGGTGATGCTCTTCATCCTCATCGACTCCCTGCCCCGGATTCAGGACCTGGAACGAGAGATCCGGCGGCGCCACGGCGACGCCGTGCAGATCCACAGCCACGACCACTACGATGCGACGCTCTGGTACCACCTGACGGTCCTGGATGCCCGCGCCACCAAGGATCAGGGAGTTGCCTTCATACGGCGGCTGCATGGCTTCGAGGACTGTCGACTGGTCGTGTTCGGCGACCAGGTCAACGACATCAGCATATTCCGCATGGCCGACGACGCGTACGCGGTCGCCGGCGCCGCCCCGGAACTCGCCGAGCACGCCACCGCCACCATCGGCTCCAACGACGGCGATGCCGTCGCGCGCTGGCTCGAACACCGGTGGCGCGCGGGCCGATGACAAAGGACCCTCGCCAGGCGCTCTACGTCTCCGACCTGGACGGCACGCTGCTGCGGAGCGACGGATCGCTCTCGCCATACAGCCTCCGCACGCTCACCCGCCTGATCCACGAGGGCATGCTCTTCACGGTGGCGAGCGCACGAGGCTGCAATCTGATTCGCGCCGCGATCGGCGACCTGCCGCTGCGGCTGCCGGTCATCGACCAGAACGGCGCATGCGTGTCGGAGCTCGCTTCAAGGCGCCACTTGGTGATCCACGCGATCGACCCGCCGGTTGCGCGTGACCTGTGGTCTCTTCTGGATGAGCATGGTTGCAACCCGTTTCTGATGACCGTCGACGGTGCCTCTGATCGCGTGTACTACGACGAGAGCGTCCTCCACAACGAGGGCATGCGGCGGTTCCTGGAGAATCGGCAACGGATCCGGGATCCTCGCCTGCGGAAGCTCGAGGACATGCGCGACGGGCTCGCCGACCAAGTGGTGTGCCTTACCGTGATCGGCGCGCCGTCGAGAATGCGGGACGTGGAGTGCGCTGTTCGCGCACGCCACGATGGCTCGGTCCAGACCCACCGCTACGAACCGTTCAACGAGGGGCTCGATTCGCGCTGGCACATGCTCACCATCCACGACTCCCGTGCCACCAAGGATCAAGGCGTGGCCAGCCTGACGCGGCTGTTGAACATCGCGAACTGCCGCGTCGTGGTGTTCGGCGACCAGATCAACGACATCGGCATGTTCCGCGTGGCCGACGAAGCGTACGCGGTAGCCGGCGCCGTTCCCGAGCTCGCCGATCACGCCACCGCCATCATCGGCTCCAACGACGACGACGCCGTGGCGCGCTGGCTCGCACATCGGTGGGAAGCGGGCCGATGAGCAGCGGGGAGGAGATCTCCGAATGAGCATCGACCCGCGGCAGACCAAGTGAAGGTCAGAGGTTTTCGAGTTGAGCTGGGTGAGGTCGAGGCCGTACTCGGCATGAGACCCGACATCGCCGGGGTTGCCGTAGTGGTACGAGGGTCGGGTCAGACCACGGACCTTGCGGCCTTCGTAGTGACGGCGACGAGGACGATAATCGATCACCAAGCGAATCGACGGCAGCAACGGTTGTAGCTCACAGAAGCAGCTCAGAGGATCGACAACGTTATTGGGAGAGGATAGTTGACCCCGCTCGCGGTCTCGGTTCAGACCGTCCGGCGGTTCATCCTCGGCTGCCAAGGACTCTGGCCCGGACGGCGGTCGGCCGGCCGTCCCGGTGCCCGCATGGCTCTGCACCAGTCAGGCCTGGTCCAAGTCGACCCGTTGAATGTGGTCGGACGGAGCCACGATCTCGCGCTGCACGCCCGTGTGTGGGACTATCGCCCTGAGCATCTCGACCACCTGCTATACACGAGCCGCGAGTTCTTCGACTACGGCGGGACGCTGTACGTGCTGCCCATGGGCGAGCTCCCGTATTGGCGGGTCCATATGGCGCGTCGTGCGGCCGAGGAGAAGTCGCGCGCGTTCGCGGCAGAGCATAAGCAGCTTCTGGAGGCGCTCCGGGAGGACGTCTCGTCACGAGGGCGGGTAGCGAACCGGGACTATGCCGGGCGGGGGCGTCGGGGGACGTTCCGCTCGGACAAGGATACGGCCCGCGCCCTCCGACATCTCTGGTTGACCGGTGAGCTGATGACATACGGGCGCCAGGGATTCGAGCGGCTCTACGCCTTGCGCCGTGACGTCGCACCGGTCGAGGTGCAGCACGCGGCGACGGCGGACGAGGCCGACGACTTCTTCGCCCGCAAAGCGCTCGCGCTGCTGGGCCTGGCAACAGCCCGCGACTGGGCCCATCGGTTCCGGCACCTCGCCCGCCGCCGTTCGGATCCTGACGGGGAGCGTCGCAGACTGGACGATCTCCTGACGTCAGGCGCGGCGGTACGAACGCAGATCGGTGATGAGCCCGCGCACTACCTGCTTGGGGAGCGGGCCAAGCAGCTGGAAGCCGTGCAGAGTGGATCGGTACCTCGAGCCTGGCCCACCCCACGGGCGGACACGCTGACCGAGGCCACGTTCCTGCCGCCGCTAGAGTTCGTCACGGCGCGCGGCCGGGCCGCGAAGTGGTTCGAGTTCGACTACGTCTGGGAGGTGTACAAGCCCGCCGCCAAACGGCGATGGGGCTACTACGTGATGCCCATCTTGCATGGCGATCGGCTCGTCGGGCGGGCGGACCTGCGGATCAATCGGGCTGCCCGCACGCTGATCGTCCCTCACTTGTGGCTGGAGCGCTCCGCTAGCGCGAGAGACGCTGATCTCATGCGAGCGATCGGCCTCGGGTTGCGCCGCTTGGCGGAATGGGCTGGGGGAGACTACGTACACATCGACGCCACATCTCCCGCCCGGCTCCGGGTGCCACTCGCCTGATCGATCCTCGATCAACCCCGAGTTAGGAGGGTAGTAAGCATGTACAGGACCTTGCGGACTGCCGCGTGGTGGTGGTCGGGGACCAGGTCAACGACGTCGACATGTTCCGCATGGCCCACGAACCTTACGCGGTGACCGGCAGCCACCCGGGCAACTACCCGTTCCCGGACGACTACCGCCGTCGGCACGCGCGGTACGTCGGACCTGGACGGCAGGCTGCTTCGCAGTAACGTCGCCGTGTCGCCGTACAGCGATCGGACGCCGTGCAATAATCCGCCATCCCATGAGCGAAGCACCGTACTCGGGTTCTGCCGAGCCTTTCTGGGAACGGGCCTACCAGGACGACGGAGCTGATGCCTTCGGTCGCCCGAGTTCCGAGATCGTCTCTCTAGCAGAGCGGCTTCCGGAAGCGGCGTCCGTCCTGGACGCGGGCTGCGGTGAGGGGCGCAACGCTCTCTTCCTGGCGGCTCGCGGGTTCCGGGTGGACGCCTTCGACGTGTCGGCGGCGGGGATCGACAAGCTCACCCGCATGGCTGCCCGCGACGGGGTGCGTGTCAATGCATGGACCGACGACCTGAACACCTTTCGGTACTCACGCTGCTACGACCTCATCATTTCTCACGGGGTCCTGCACTTGCTTGAACAGGAAGCGTGGTCACGGGTGATCGCTCAGATGAAGGCCCATACCCGACCCGGCGGTGCCAATATCGTAGCGGTGTTCACCGATGAGATCGCCCCTTCCGATGACTTGGCACCATTCGTCCGGGGGCTGTTCAAGGCGGGCGAACTGGCAGGCAGGTACGCGGAATGGCGTCAAGAACAAGCCACGTCCTACGTATTGGAGGACGAGCATCCCGGCGGAGTCCGCCACCGTCACGCCATCGACAAGGTCGTCGCCTGGAAGGAGTGACCCCCAGGCACTCCGAGCCCTTGAAGGCGACTCCCGGATGAGCACCGACCCTCGGCTCGCGCTGTACGTCTCCGACCTGGACGGCACGCTGCTCCGCAGCGACGGATCGCTGTCGCCTTACAGCGTTCGGACGCTGAATCGCCTGATCGGTGAAGGTCTGCGTTTCACGGTAGCGAGCGCCCGCGGCTGCGGTCCCATCCGCAACGCACTTGCAGGGCTGCGGCTGTCGCTTCCGGTCATCAACCAGAACGGTGCGTTCGTCTCCGATCTCGCGTCAGGCCGCCATCTGGCGATCCAGGCTCTGCCACCCGCGATCGCACACGACCTGTGGTCGCTGCTGGACGACGCCGGATGCCGTCCGTTTCTGATGACCTTCGACGGCGCGTTCGACCGGCTCCACTACAACGACGGCATCCTGCGCAACGACGGCATGAGACGGTTCCTGCACGACCGGCAGCGGGTGCACGATCCGCGGCTGGCACCCCTCGACCACCTGTCCGGTGGCTTGGAGGACCAGGTGGTCTGCATCACCACCATCGATACGTTGCCTCGGGTTCGGCACCTGGCGCGGGAGATGCGCCGGCGCCACGGCGGGTCGATCGATCTGCACTGCCACAAGGAATACGACCCGCACTGGCACATCCTGGCGGTACACGACGCGCGCGCTACCAAGGATCAGGGCGTAGTCAGCATCCAACGGGTTCGGAACCTCGTGGACTGCCGAACGGTCGTATTCGGGGATCAGGTCAACGACATCGGCATGTTCCGCGCGGCCGACGAAGCGTATGCCGTGGCTGACGCCGCTCCCGAGCTCGCCGAGCACGCCACCGCCGTCATCGGTTCCAACGACGACGATGCCGTCGCGCGCTGGCTGGAGCACCGGTGGCAAATCCGTGCAGACCCCTTGGAGCCGAATTCCGGATGACCACCCACGGCGACGACGCCGTCGGTGGTCACGCAGTGAGTCTGTCGCTGCATCACGCTGCCCAACCGGCGGAAAGCACCTGCGCCTGCTCCAGCACGGTCCGGGTCGCGGACTCCTGCTTGTCCGGCGGGTAGCCGTGCCTGCGTAGCACACGCTTCACGAGCCGGCGCAGGTTGGCCCGGACGTTCTCGCGCAGCGTCCAGTCGATGGTGACGTTGTCCCTTACGGTCTCTACCAACTCGCGCGCGATGCCGCGCAGCGTCTCGTCGCCGAGCACCTTCACCGCACTGTCGTTGACCCCGAGGGCGTCGTAGAACGCGAGCTCATCCTCCGACAGCCCCAGCATCTCCCCGCGCGCGTTCGCCTCACGCATCTCGCGGGCGAGGCCGATCAGTTCCTCGATCACTTGCGCCGCCTCGACTGCGCGATTCTGGTAGCGGCGGATCGACAACTCCAGCATCTCGGCGAAGGAGCGGGCCTGCACCACGTTCTTGCGGCTCCGGGTCGCCAACTCACCCTTCAAGAGTCGCTCCAGTAGCTCCACGGCGAGGTTCCTGCGGCGCATGCCGCGTACCTCACGCAGGAAGTCCTCGGACAGGATCGACACGTCCGGCTTCTGCAATCCGGCCGCGGCAAAGATATCCACCACACCTTCCGAGGCCACTGCCCGCGATACGATCTGGCGCACGGCATGGTCCAGATCCTCGTCGGATTTCGCGCGCGGGTCGGTTCGCTTCGACAGCGCAGCCCGGACGTGTTGGAACAGCGACACATCGTCGCGGATGCGGACGGTCTCGAGGTGCGGCACCGCCAGCGCGAATGCCTGCGACAGCTCCCTGACGGTCCTCAGGCAGCGGGCCTTGCCGTCCTCCTGCGCAAGTACATGCTCGAGCGCAGCCGGCAGAAGCTGGAGCCGCGCGGCCGGCGAGCCGTTCGTCCACGCGGCGCGGTCGAATCCGTGAAACAGGCCACAACAGACCTCGTACTTCTCCAGCATCGCCCGCACCGCCCGTTCCTTGTCGAGCGCGGTCTCGCCCGTGCCCCCACGCTCCGTGTAGGTGGCCAGTGCCCGCTTCAGTTCGTGGGCGAGACCAAGGTAGTCGACGACGAGCCCACCCGGCTTGTCCCGGAACACCCGGTTGACACGCGCGATGGCCTGCATCAGCCCGTGGCCGCGCATCGGCTTGTCGACATACATCGTGTGCAGGCTCGGAGCGTCGAAGCCGGTCAGCCACATGTCGCGCACGATCACCATGCGGAGCGGGTCGCCGGGGTCACGGAAGCGTTTCGCCAGCGCCTCGCGACGGGCCTTGCTGCCGATGTGCCGCTGCCAGTCAGGCGGGTCGGACGCCCTGCCGGTCATCACCACCTTCAGCGCTCCGCGGCTGTCTTCCTCGTCGCACCATGCCGGGCGCAGGCGGGCCAGCTCCCGATACAGGTCGATGCAGATCCGCCGGCTCATGCAGACCACCATCGCCTTGCCGTCCATCGCCTCCTGGCGGTCCTCGAAGTGCTCGACGATGTCGCGGGCGACCAGCGCAACGCGCTTTCTTGAGCCGACAACCGCTTCGAGCTGCGCCCACTTTGTCTTCAGCTTCTCGCGGCGGTCGACCTCTTCGCCTTCGGTCACTTCCTCGAAGCCGGCATCGATCGTCGGTTTCTCGGTCTCGTCGAGCGCCAGCTTCGCCAAGCGGCTCTCGTAGTAGATCGGCACGGTCGCCCCGTCCTCGACCGCCCGTTGGATGTCGTAGACGCTGATGTGGTCGCCGAACACGGCGCGCGTGCTGGCGTCGGCCAGCTCGATGGGCGTCCCGGTGAATCCGATGAACGATGCGTTCGGCAGCGCGTCCCGCATGTGGCGGGCGTAGCCGTCGATGAAGTCGTACTGGCTGCGATGCGCCTCGTCGGCGATCACCACCACGTTGCGCCGCTTCGACAGCAGCGGGTGCCGGTCGCCCTTCTCCTCGGGGAAGAACTTCTGGATCGTCGTGAAGACCACGCCGCCTGATGCGACCGCGAGTTTCGCTCGCAGGTCGGCGCGGCTCTCCGCCTGGACGGGCGGCAGTCCCAGCAGGTCCGCGCAACGAGAGAAGGTAGTGAACAACTGATCGTCGAGATCATTGCGGTCCGTCAGCACGACGACGGTCGGATTCTCCATCGCCAGGTCGCGCATGATGCGACCGGCGTAGAACGCCATGGTCAGGCTCTTGCCCGACCCCTGGGTGTGCCAGACGACGCCGACCCGCCGGTCGCCACGAGCCCCGGCCGGCTGGCGGCGCGATTCGTAGCGGCCGCCCGGGGGGCGTTCGGCGACTGCCTGCTGCAACGCTGCCGCACGCCGCGTCTCGGCCACCGCGGTCTGCACCGCGTGGAACTGGTGGTACCCGGCCATCTTCTTGACCAGGACGCCGCTTCCGTCGTCCTCGAACACGATGAAGTCTCGGACCAGCGCCAGCAGCCGGCGCCGGTCGAATACGCCTTCGAGCAGCACCTGGAGTTGCGGGAGGCTTGAGTCGGCCAGCCCCTCGCCCTCGATCGTGCGCCAGGGCTTGAACCACTCCTGCCCGGCGGTCAGCGCGCCGACGCGTGCTTCCAGTCCATCCGATACGACGAGGGCGGCGTTGAACGTGAACAGCGACGGGATCTCCGCCTTGTAGGTCTGAAGCTGGTGGAAGGCCGACCAGATGGTGGCGTTCTCGTCGGCGGGGTTCTTCAGCTCGATGACGCCGAGCGGCAGTCCGTTGACGAACAGCACGACGTCGGGCCGCCGTTCGTGCTTGTTCTCCACCACCGTGAACTGGTTGACCGCGAGCCAGTCGTTGCGCGCCGGTTCGCCGAAGTCGACCACGCGAACCTGAGCACCGCGAATACGGCCGTCCGAGTCGACGTGCTCCACCGTCACGCCGGCAACCAGCATCCGATGGAAGTCACGGTTCCGGGCCTCCAGGGTCGGCCCGGAAGGGCGTGTCAGTCGGCGCTGGGCGTCTTCAAGCGCATCGTCGGAAAGGTCTGGATTGAGCCGGCCGAGCGCGGACCGCAAGCGCTGTGCCAGGACGACCACGCCGTAGTCAGCTCGCTCCGCGGCAGGCACGTCCGGTGCGATGTCCGGGCCATGGAGCGTGGACCACCCTTGCGACGCGAGCCAGTCGAGGGCGACGACTTCGACGGTCGATTCCGAGAGGGACGCAGCGCCCATGCTACACCGCTCCGTCACGCTTCATGCGCTCCGACCGATTCCAGTCGATCATCGCGGCCGCGAGCCGGTTCCTCGGCGTTTACCCGCAACTCACCGGAGATCAGCTGCGGGAGCAGTGCATCGCGCAATGACGCCAGCAGCGAAGATTCCCTCGTGTTCGAGACGACGCGTTCGTGCAGCGGGCAGCTGGTTTCGTCGTACACTCCAAGGATTGTCGTTGGCGGTACCACTACGGGAAGAGGACGGAACGCCTTCTTGCTGATCTCGGCAAATGTGGAACCACCGGAGATGTCCTTGATGTGCCCAAGATTCCCATAACACCAATACAGCACATACAGGGCAGGTAGGCGCTTCCGGCAAATCATGGCGATAAAGCCTTGGTTGACGGCGGTCGGCACCTCTGTGATAGCCATGTAGCCGATGGGGGCGCGCGACGACAAGAGCACTGTTCCGGGCGGAAGAAGGCCCGAGCTGATCTTCTGCGCGCCCGCGTCGGTGATCTTCCGTTCCGTCTCCAGCAACACTGGCGATAGCAGTTTCGAAAGATCCCTGGGTGTAGCCCAGTCATGCTGACCCCCGTCCCAGTAGGCGGATTCTTTCGTGCTGGGAGTCGCACCGCCTACGGCATCTACTTCCGTGCCGATCTCCGAAACCTCCCAGCCCTCTGGAATCTCCCCCAACTCTGAGTCCACCAGTTGGTCGGGAAACAGGTCGGCGATGTCCTTTGGAAATCCGGTGTCGCGGCCTTCCATCTTGGCCCGCACCGGGTCGAAATCGACGAACCAAGACCGAAACAGCGCCCGCGCCATCTCCTCCAAGGCCGCGTTCATCCGCCGGTTCAGCTCGATCTTGCCGTCCAGCGTGCCGAGGATGTGGGCGATGGCGCGTTGCTCTTCGAGGGGTGGGAGGCGGATGATCTCGGAGTCGAGGAAGTACTCGAACTGGAAGTTGCTGATGCCGGTCGATTGTTGTTCGTACAACGACGCACGGCCCGAGGCGTACATCTCTTGTAGAGAGTGGTACGCGTGTCGCGGATCGATCACGTCACGATTGAAGCGAACAAGACGGCAAAAGCTTGCAGGTATTGTCTTGTCGCCTAGCTTCGTGAGGACCTCATCAGTGACAAGAAAGCTCCGGCCTGTGGACTGGTTGCTCGTGCGACTTCCTCCCGATATCTCCAAGAGGATGTCGCCGGCCTTCAGTAGCCGACGCTCCACTCGAGAAGACTCTCATAACGAGCTGGAACTGCCGAGAATTCCCCATTCTTGATCCGATCAAAGTCGGTACCACGGATAATGCGAACGGACACCGAGTCTTCGAACATGGTATCTTGGCCCCAGCCCCCACCTATCGCGAGCTCTATGACCTCGCGAACTGTCACTGTCACAGCATTCACTCGCCGTGTTCGCAAGTACCACTCGACGCCGACGTTCCTGATGTGCTCCAGTAGTGTCAGATTACGTATCGAATCGCACAACAGAAGATCGACGGACTGCGCCATCGGAATCTCGTCCAGCGCCGCAACGATGCGGGCTTGGTCCGTCAGCGTCAGCCGTTCACCGAACAGGGCGATGTCGACGTCAGAGGACATTGTATTGGTCCCCGTCGCCCGCGAGCCGAACAACACAGCCCGCTCCACGCGGTCATTAGCCGCGATGGTGGCGATGATCGCCGCACGATGCGCGTCCTTGAGACCGTCCGTCATGGTACGCGCTTGGCGTCGAGGGTCCGGTATAGTCGCAGCAGGACTGGGTGGTAACGTTCCTTGATCCGGATCGCTGCTTCCTGAGCCACGTCGCACCAGAAGGTGTGACTCAACAGGTTGCGCTTGTCCAGCGCGTCGAGCAGGGTTTCGCAGTCGTCCTCGTCGATATAGTCGACCTCGAAGCTCTTGCGGATGACTGCGCGCGGCACCTTCTCGTCATGGCCTTCGTAGAAGAGCAGGTCCTTGAGGACCTTCCACGACAGCTCGAAGCAGAACTCGAACGTCTTGATCAGGCCCGCCCGCTCCAGGTCGTCGTAACGCTCGCGCTTGCAGGCGTCCGTAAGTTGGCCGAGAGCCGTCCCGAAGTTGTCGAGCCGCTGTTGCCAGCGCCTCTCGTCGGAGTTGCTCACGACGCTTTGCTTCCGAAACCCAACGCCTTCAGGTTCTCGGCGATGGCGGCATCGAGCCGCGCTCCCTCGGCCTGCTGCGCTTCCAGCTCCGTGACCAGGCGCTGCATCTTCTCCTCGAACGGTTCCCCATCGTCGGGCTGGGGCTCCGCTCCGACATAACGGCCTGGCGTCAACACGTGGCCGTGCCCGCGGACCTCATCCAGCGACGCGCTCTTGCAGAAACCCGGAAGGTCTTGGTAGGCGTCTGCACCGTCGCGCCAGGCGTGGTAGGTCCCGGCGATACGAGCGATGTCGTCGTCGGTCAGCTCGCGGTGGGTGCGGTCGACCATGTGGCCCAGCTTGCGGGCGTCAATGAAGAGGATCTCCCCGCGCCGCGACCGGCGGCGGGCGAGGAACCAGAGGCAGGCCGGAATCTGCGTCGAGTAGAAGAGCTGGCCCGGCAGCGCGACCATGCAGTCCACCAGGTCCGCCTCGATCAGGTTCCTCCGGATCTCCCCCTCGCCGGACTGGCTCGACGACATCGATCCGTTGGCGAGCACGAAGCCGGCGACGCCGGCCGGGGCCAGGTGATGAGCCATGTGCTGCACCCAGGCGAAGTTGGCATTGCCCTTCGGCGGAACGCCGTAGTGCCAGCGTTTGTCCTCGGTCAGACGATCGCCGCCCCAGTCGGAGACGTTGAACGGAGGATTGGCGAGGATGAAGTCTGCCTTCAGGTCCGGGTGGCGATCGTTGTGGAAGCTGTCGCCGTGGGCGATCTGGCCCTCGATGCCGCGGATGGCGAGGTTCATCTTGGCGAGTCGCCACGTCGTGTAGTTCGACTCCTGTCCGTAGATGCTGATGTCCGCCTTGGCTTTGCCGCCGTTCCCGTTGCCGCTGGCGTGGGCACGGATGAATCCCACCGACTGCACGAACATGCCCGATGAGCCGCAACACGGGTCGTAGACACGGCCCCGGTACGGCTCGAGCATCTCGACCAGCACTCTGACGACGCAGCGCGGTGTGTAGAATTCGCCGCCCTTCTTGCCCTCGGCGCTCGCGAATTGCGAGAGGAAGTACTCGTAGACACGGCCGAGCACGTCACGCGAGCGGGCGTCCTCATCGCCCACTTGGAGGTTGCTGATCAGGTCGATGAGTTGCCCGAGGCGGAGCTTGTCCAGCGCCGGCCGGGCATAGTCGCGCGGCAGCACGTCCTTGAGGCCGGGGTTGTCGCGCTCGATCGCCGCCATCGCCTGATCGACGGTCAGGCCGATGGTCGGCTGTCGCGCCCGGGCCTTCAGGTGGGTCCAGCGCGCCTCCGTCGGCACCCAGAAGATGTTCTCGGCCGTGTACTCGTCGCGGTCCTCGGCGGCGTCCTCCCCGAACTCCGCCAGCACCGCGGAATGGCGCTCCTCGAATGCGTCGGAGATGTACTTCAGGAAGATCAGGCCGAGTACGACGTGCTTGTACTCGGCGGCGTCCATCGAGCCCCGAAGCGCGTCGGCCATCGCCCACAGCTCGGCTTCATGGCCGATCGTGGCCCCGCCGTTCTGGGCCGTCGACGCATCGTCTGCCCGCTTCCCCGACCGCCTTCGCGCCATGTCGTGACCTCCGTCCCGCGAACCCGGACACCGAGCCGCAAGCCGGTCTCGTCCCGCCCGATAGCGTACAACCGGCCGGCGGCCTCACTCAACGGCCCCTCCTGACAGGACTCACGGCGATCTCCAGGTCCCGGTGGCGAGCGCTTGCGGCTGCGTTCCCATCCGGAGCCCTCTCGAAGGTCTGCGGATGTCGCTTCCGGTCATCAATCACCGCAGGAGGTACGGAGGTACGACTACCGGTCCCGGCGCGACGCCTGCCCTACATTCCCCATACCGTGATCGTGCGGCCGGCCACCGCTTCCTCGCGGCGGAAGATCTTCGCCTCCCAGCTCTTGTCCGGGCTGCGATCGAAGACCACCAGATGACCCGCCTGCGCCGCACAGCGGTCCATGTAGCCGGCCGTCTGCTTCAGACCCTCGCTGATGGTCCGTTCCAGACCCTCGTGCAGCACCTTGCACTCGATCACGAACCTGCCTGCGGCATGTGGCGGCGCCCCGGCTCCCTGCGGCCAGGTGATCAGCAGATCGGTGCGCCCCCGCCCCAGGCCGTACTCCCGCTCGATGCGCCCGCCGCTATTGACGATGCGCTGCAGGAACGCCTGCAGCAGGAGCTGCGGGCCGGCCTCGGCATAGTCGAAGCGCGCCGCCCAGTGCTCGGAGTGTGCGCGGAAGAACTCCTGGAAATCGGCCAGCAGCTTGTCGACGTTCAAGCCGCCGTCGGCGTCCACGTACCAGGCGGTGTCCTGAAGCAGCTTGGCCTGGACGGCGTAGGTCAACTCGCGGGGCACTACTTCGGCGTAGATCGGGTTGGCGATACGCGGCGGGTCGTCGCGGGCGATCAGCCCCAGATCGCGGACGTACTCCAGGTCGGCAGTCGACGACTCGTCCTCGCTGGCGCCGGTCAGCAACGGCTCCACCACGCGCCGCACGCGCTCTTCCCGGAGCTTGTCGGCAAGCTGATCGAGGTGGGTGACGCGGTTCAGGATGAGCTGCTCCTGGGCGGCGAGAATGTCGTCGCCGGTGATCGCGCGGGAGCGGTCGCGGCCGGTCTCGAAGTCGAAGCACGCCGTGCGACAGAGGGCGTTGACCAGCCACGGCTGGCCCCGGGTCTGCCGCCATACCGTAGCCAGCGCCTCCGGGGTGAACGCCTGCCCGGTGTCGGCGGTATGCTGCGCGAGCAACGAGCCCACTTCGGCCTGGGTGAAGTCGCCAAGGTGCAATGACGCAGCCTTGACGTTGAACGCGCTGCCGCCGGAGATCGCGGCGTTCTCGGAGCTGGATCGGATGCGGTAGTCCCGCACGTCGCGCACGCCGCACAGCACGACGCTGTGCGGGAATCCATCCGGGCGCTGATCGTAGCCGTCCCGCAACTGGCGCAGCACGGAGATCAGGGAGTCGCCGATCAGGGAGTCTATCTCGTCGATGAGGAGCACCAGCGGTGTCGGGTCCGCTTGGCACCACTGGGTGAGCGCCTCCGCCAGAGCGCCTTCGCGGAACGTCTCCAGGATCCCGGTCCACGTCTCGTACAGGAACCCATCACCCAACAGGCGTGCGCGGGAGGCCAATCTGCCCAGAATGATACGCATGGCGCGTCCCACGTCTTCGCGCACCGCCTGGGCGGCCTCCACGTTCACGTACACGCACCGGAAGTCACCCTCGGTGCTGCTGTTGAGCAGGTCACGCAGCGCCAGGAGAGCGGAGCTCTTCCCGGTCTGCCGGGGCGCGCGCAGTACGAAATACCGCATGTCCCGTATCAGCTCGAGGACCTCGTCGAGGTTCAGCCGTTCCAGCGGCGGGATGCAGTAGTGGCGGTCGGCGATGACCGGGCCTTCGGTGCTGAATTTTCGCATGGTCCCGGTGTGATTCCTCACATGCTCCACACACGACTCGGCAGCGGCACGATCACGCCGCGCCCACGGTCCTCCCGGAGCTCGTCGGCGAGCTCGGCAACTACCTGCCCTTCGGTGTCGAAGAACCGCATGGCGATTACCATGGCACACGATGCCGCCGCCGTGGCGCGGTGGCCGGAGATGCACTGGCGCTGGTAGGCTCGCGCCATCCGACCCGCCGGGGAGTCGCTTATGACCGACCACGACCGCTACCTTTTCGATCTGCAGGGCTACCTGAGGATCCCGAACGCGCTCGACGCCGACCAGGTCCGGACGATGAACGCACTCCTGGACGAGCACATCGCGGCGGAGATGGCCGCCGACGACTCCACCCATCGCTTCGGCGACATGCTGCGCTGGGGCCAGCCGTTCCTGGACGTCATCGACAACCCGAAGGTCGAGCCATGCCTGCGCGAGATCCTGGGCGAGGGGTTCCGCCTGGACCACATCTACCTGGACGTGATCCGCAGCGGCCTGAGCCCGATCGGCGCCACGCTGCACGGCGGCGGTACGCCGTACAGCCCGATCATGTCCTACGACTTCCGCAACGGCCGCATGTACAGCGGGCTGTTCGTGGCCGCCTACAACCTGGCCGACGTCGGCCCGGACGACGGCGGCTTCGGTTGTGTGCCGGGCAGCCACAAGAGCAATTACCCGTTCCCGGAGGACTGGAAGGACCTGACGTCCCGGCCGCCCTTCGTGCAGGCCGTGACCGGGCCGGCCGGCACCGCGGTGCTGTTCACGGAGGCGCTGACCCACGGCGCGCTGCCCTGGTCCGGGGCCGGCGAGCGCCGCACGCTGTTCTACAAGTACCACCACCACGGCGCGTCCTGGGCGTCCAGCTATCCCGTTCCCGAGGACCTGCCGGTCACCGAACGGCAGCGCCGTATCCTGGAGCCGCCCCACGCACCCGGCCTGGGGAAGCCTCTCGCCCACGCACGATGACACTGTCACTGGGGGAATCCGATGATCGATCGTGACGAGGTTCGCGCCGGCCTGACCGGACCGATTTCATCGCTCACCACTCCGTTCACGCGCGACGGCGCGGTCGATCACGACGGCCTGCGCGGCCTGATCGACGCCAACCTGGCCGGCGGCAGCAGGACCGCACTGCTCACCTGGGGGGACAGCTTGTTCTCGGTGCTGACCGATGACGAGATCGCGGAGGTCACCGCGACCGTGGCCGACCACGCCCGCGGGCGAGCCCTGACCGTCGCCGCAGACAGCGACTGGTGGACGGGCAAGACCGTGGAGTTCGCCCGCTACTGCCGGGAGATCGGCATCGACGTGCTGATGGTCAAGCCGCCGGTGTGGAGCCCGCCGGGCAGGGAGGAGTTCGTCGAGCACTACCGCGCGGTCGCGGCTGAGATCCCGGTCATGCTGGTGACCAACGTCTGGGGCGGCATGCCGGAGGTCGCACTGTCGGTCGCCGCCGAGCTCCTCGACCGGGTCGACGGCGTCGTGGCGCTCAAGGACGACATGGGGGGCGAGCCGGCCCGCAAGCTGACCGCCATGGCCGGGGAGCGCTGGGCCGTGTTCGCCGGCGGCCAGAAGCAGAACCACCTCGATCTCGTCCACTACGGGGCCGTCGGCTACATGTCCACGTTCGTGAGCTTTCAGCCCGAGGTGAGCCGCCGCTACTGGAACGCGGTCTGCGCCGGTGACTGGCCCGCCGCGGCCCGCGTCGTGGAGCAGGACGACTGGCCGCTGTTCGATTACCTGATGGCCCTGCCGGGCGGCTTCGACGGCGGCTTCCACGCCCTGCTGGAGGTGTTCGGCGTCGTGCCGCGCTGGCGCCGGCCCCCCATGGTCAACCTGGACGACGCGCAGCTCGAGCGGCTCGACGCCTTCTGCCGAGAGCGGGGCTGGAAGTAGCTGAAGTGGCTCTTTCAACGACTGCCCCGATCGTTTACTATCTCTTCCCGGAGCCAAGTGGTTGGCGGGCACGTTCTCGATGCAGGCGTTTCGGACCAAGTATGCTCCACCCCGAAAGTCCGTACGCCCGGCTCGCCCCGACGAGACGATTTCCCTGACTAACGCGGGGCTTCGTCGCTTGGGTCGGGCCCCGGCCACAGGCGTTCAGCTCGGATCACCACCGCGAGGTCGCAGCGAACTCACCAATCGGTATCTGTGGGTCATCGACGATAGTGGTATCCCGTACGTACGCGAGATCCCCATCCCCGCCTTGCACGGCGGATTGCCGAAGCATACGAACCTCACTGCCGGTGGGGTTGCCTACGTCGGAGGAGAGCTCTGGTTTTCCGACTATAGTTGCCTCTTCGTCTCGGGCGGCTCCGGCAGGTATCCGCCGCGAAACGCCGAACATCTCGACGACGCCGTCCAGGTCTTCGCACGCTACGGCTACGGGGTGACCAGCTTGGGTTGGGACATCGACAACGACACAGCGCAGAGAGTCGCGAAGTGACGACACCTGATAGTGAGCAGCTACACCGGGTCTTCGGGGTGACCGGTCACGCGAGCGCGGAGGATGCAGCGCTCGCATCCAGCCGTCGGTTCGTTCGTGGCCGCACTCAGATCAGTCTCTTGGAGTCGGACCGACACCCGAAGGGGCACATCATCAGCGCGTTTGAGGCGCTGCAATCGTACGGAGTCGACGTTCTCGATGAAGCGGTAGAGTACGGGTCAGCGATATTGCTGCAACATCCCAACGCCGTTGGCCAGGCGCTGCGCCGCCAGCGTGAGGCGTTAGGGTTGGAGGTCAGTGCAGTCTCCCGAAGCACCGGCGTCCACGCCGCCGAAATCCAGCGTATCGAAGCAGGAACCGCGGCCGATCTCCCGATGCAGACCATCGAACGCATCGCGTTCATCCTTGGACTGGATGAGGCGCAGATCGCCTTTCAGGAGAAGTCGGGAGGGGCAGCCGTTGCAGCAAGACTGAAAACACTGCAAGCTCAAAGCCCCGGCGCAGGGCTCCCGAAGCTGAGCCGCAAGACCGTGACCGCCTTTGCCGAAGCGGCGTCGGTGATTCGCGTGCAACACCGACTTCAACAGTGGCTGGGCGTATCGGGATCGGCAGCGACTTTCCACCCCAGTCACGACTTCGGGAGTCATACCACCCCCGCATGGAGAGTCGGGTATCAACTTGCCGCAGAGACCCGCAATCAACTGGACATGGGGGAAGAGCCGGTACGTTCGATGCGGGAGTTCGTGCAGAACACCTTGGGCATACCAGTTGTGCATGCGGAGCTTCCGCAGAGAATCGCCGGCGCCACGATCGCCATCTCCGACGGGGAGACAGGGAGTCTTCGCGGCATCGTACTCAACACGATGGGTGCCAACACGAACCCCCTGGTCCGACGAGCAACACTCGCCCATGAGGTCGGACACCTTCTGTTCGACCCGGACCAGGATCTCAACGACCTGCGAGTCGACTCCTATGCTGGACTCCAGGCAAACCCTGAGCAGAGTGGTCCCATCGATTTCGTTGAACAACGAGCGAACGCGTTCGCGATCAGCTTGCTCGCTCCCATCGGTGTCGTCCGCGAGAGAATCGATCCTCCACTGATCCCGAGCCATGTCGTCGATACTGTGTCATCATTCGGAATCAGCATTACGGCTGCTTCGTTTCACATCGCAAATGCCCACTACGGGAATCATCCATCTCCCAGGGTGGATGAGGTACAATATGACTGGAGTCCCTGGCGTGCAGCGGAGGATTTCGACCTTGACTATTTTCCAATAGCTAATACGCCGAACATCAGACGCGGCAGGTTCGCCGGCTTGGTCGCGGCCGCATCGGAAAGGAATGTCATCTCTTCTGCAACCGCGGCTGGCTATCTCAGGTGCGCCAACAAGGTCTTTCTCGACCGGGCTGACGTTATCCGAGACATTCACCCCTTCCACACTCCCGGGCTCAACGGGCCATCTCCGTAGACCGTGCAGACCACACATGAGGTACATGTAGCGGATTCGCGACGCATGTCCGCGGTCGGTGATGACACGATCGACTTGGTGGTCACGTCGCCTCCCTACCCGATGATCGAGATGTGGGATGCGCAATTCGCCGCCGTAGATCCGTCGGTCGGCGCGGCGCTGTCGGAGCAGGCCGGAGTTCGCGCCTTCGAACTCATGCACGCCGCGCTGGATGAGGTCTGGAGCGAGTGTCACCGGATACTCCGGCCCGGAGGATTGGCGTGCGTCAACATCGGCGACGCCACCCGAAAGATCGGCGGCGAGTTCCGCATGTTCTCCAACCACAGCCGCATCCTGCAGAAGATGGCGGGCCTGGGCTTCTCCATCCTCCCCGACATCCTGTGGCGCAAGCCGACCAACGCGCCGAACAAGTTCCTGGGCTCCGGCATGCTGCCCGCGGGCGCCTACGTCACCTACGAGCACGAATACATCCTGATCGTGCGCAAGGGCGGTCTCCGGCGGTTCTCGCCCGCCGACAAGGGACGACGGCGTCGCAGTGCCTTCTTCTGGGAAGAACGCAACGCCTGGTTTTCCGACGTGTGGGTCGACCTGGTCGGAACCAGGCAGCTACTCGGCACTACCGAGGCAGACGATCTGGAAGCCCGTGCACGGAGCGCGGCGTTTCCGTTCGAACTGGCCTATCGCCTGATCCAGATGCACTCTCTGATCGGCGACACCGTGCTCGACCCCTTTCTCGGCACGGGAACGACCACGGCCGCCGCCATTGCCAGTGGCCGCTCCAGCATCGGTTTCGAGAAAGAGGACAGCCTCGAAGAACCGATCCGCAACGCTATCGAGACCGCCGTTCCGCTGGGCCGGGAGTACGCGCAGCGACGGCTGGCTGCCCATCTCGAGTTCTTGCACTCCCGGGAAGAGGCGGGACGCCACTGCAAGTACGTCAACCGCCATTACGGGTTTGCCGTGGTAACCAGCCAGGAGACCGACCTGCAGTTCGCTGTACCCTGCGCGGCGGAGGCAGGGTCGGCGGGAACGTTCTCCGCCCAGCATGAACCGGCGCCGCCGCCGACTCGTTCCGCGCAGATCGAGCTACCCCTCGTGAGCAGTGCATGAAGATCGAGCTCGCACCACAAGACGAGGACGACCGCAAGCCGGTACCCGGCACCTCGCTCGCCGATCTCGACCGGCGCCGCCTCGTCAACTACTTCCGCGACCTGCGCCAGCAGGACTGCCCCGACCCGGAGGACGAGGCAGCCTGGATCCGGCTGCTCGTGAACACGGAGATCATGATCGAGAGCCGCGGCCACGCCATGGCGAGCGCGGCCGGCCTGCTCCTGTTCGGCGCGCGCCCCAACCGGTACCTGCCGCAGGCGGGCGTCAGCGCGGCGGCATACGCGGGAACCGAGAAGGACTACGACGCCAGAGAGCGGGCGACGGTGCGCGGGCCGGCGGTGTCGCTGGCGTTTCAGCGGACGGAAGCGGACGGAACGCGCTATCCCAGACAACCGCGCAGCTTCTCCGAGAGCAGCGAATTCACCGAGGGCGGCGTCATCGAGCGAACCCTCGACTGCGTACGCCGGAACACCTGCGTAGAGGCCTGGATCGATGCCGGAGGGAGGCGGCAGGAGCGATGGGAATACCCGCTGGAGGCGGTGCGGGAGGCGATCGTGAACGCGATCGCCCATCGTGACTACACGATCACGGTCACCGACATCGAGCTTTCCATCTTTGCGGACCGGATAGAAATCATCTCGCCGGGCCGACTGCCCAACACGGTCACCGTGGAGAAGATGCGCGCCGGCTACCGGGCCACGCGCAACGAGCTGGTGAAGGACGTGCTGCGCGACTACCGGTACGTCGAGGCGACCGGTCTCGGCGTGCCGCGCAAGATCGTGCGCGGGATGCGCGAGCACAACGGCACCGATCCGGACCTGATCGAAGAGGACGACCGCTTCACGGTCCGCCTGTGGAAGGAGCGCGCTCAGGCGGCGGCGTAAGGTAGCACAGCAACAAGGTTGGAGGTCATGTCCACGATACGTACGATCACGATTGAAGGCTTCAGGAGCATCGCCGAGCTGCGCGGCATGCAACTGCGCTCTCTCAATGTGCTGATCGGCGCCAACGGGTCAGGCAAGTCGAACTTCCTCGGCGCGCTCAAGCTCCTGCGCGCTACTATCTTGAGTCCGAGTCGGATGTCGGATGACGTTCTACGCGCCGGGGGCGCTGACCGTCTGCTCCACTTCGGGTTCAAGACAACGCCCACGATGAGATTCAGAGTGGAATTTGTGGACGCACTGGCTGACTTCAGTGTCGATATGCGCCATGGCTCTGACGATCGGTTGTTTCCCAGGATTTCGATTTCCGAAACCACATTGCCTGCCGACTTCATGGAACGTCTCACGCCTCAGCCCGGAGTCGCGCCTCTCTTTGAGTTTCTTCGCTGCCGGCTCAAGCACTGGCTTCTGTACCACTTTCACGATACCGGCTCCACGTCCCCGATGAAAAAGACCGCCGACTTGCACGACAATCGCCGGCTGCGAGCCGACGCGTCCAACCTTGCGGCATTCCTGTACTTGTTGCGCAAGAAACACCAAGGAGCTTACACCCGGATCCGCAGGACGATCCGCTTGGCGGCCCCGTTCTTCGACGACTTTGCCCTCGAGCCTCTGGCGCTGAACGAAGACAAGATCCGTCTTGAGTGGCGGCACGTCGGGTCGGACGCTTACTTCGATGCGTCCTCCCTGTCCGACGGCTCGCTCCGATTCATCGCCCTGGCCACGTTGCTGCTCCAGCCTGCATCGCTCCGTCCGCCGGTCGTGCTCCTTGACGAACCGGAGCTTGGCCTGCACCCCGTCGCCATCACCCTGTTGGCTTCCATGTTGAAGCACGCGGCTGTGGAGTCTCAGTTGATCGTCGCAACGCAGTCGCCGGTGCTGCTCGATCACTTCGAACCGGAGGACGTGCTGGTGGCGGACCGCGTGAATGGAGCGACGCAGCTCGGCCGGCTGGAGGATGACCGGCTCCATGCTTGGCTGGAAGACTACAGCCTCGGGCAGCTCTGGGAAAAGAACGAGTTTGGCGGGCGTCCTGTCCCGGATCGGAAGGGTCGGTAATCTTCGGCATGGTGCGCTTGAGTGTCCATGTGGAAGGTCAGACAGAAGAGCGATTTGTCAACGAACTGCTCGCGTCTCACCTCTACGGACAAGGCTTCTCGAACATATCGGCCCGCCTGTACGGCAGCGCCCGGAAACGCGGCAGGGGAACGGGATGGCCGACCGTCCGGGGTGAACTCGTGCGGCACTTGAAAGAGGACAAGACGATCATCGCAACCACCATGACGGACTACTACGGGATGCCGCAAAGCGGCTCGAAAGCGTGGCCAGGGCGCGCTGCGGCAGCCGAACTCCCGTTTCCGGAGAGAGCGAAGGCGGTCGAAGACGCCCTTTCCGCCGACATCGAGAGTGCCATGGGATCCCGGTTTGACCGACGTCGTTTCATCCCGTTCGTCATGATGCACGAGTTCGAGGCCCTGCTGTTCAGCGACTGCAACCAATTTGCCATCGCGATCGATCGGCCCGAGCTGGCAACCGTCTTTCAGAGAGTCCGAGATGCCTTTCCGAGCCCTGAGGCGATCGACGACTCACCGGTTACGGCCCCTTCCAAGCAGATCGAGGCACTCGTCCCCGGCTACGAGAAGCCGCTCCTGGGAGCGCTTGCCGCGCTGGAGATTGGCCTTGAGACCATGCGCGCCGAGTGTGCGCACTTTGATTGCTGGGTGTCGCGGCTTGAGGAGCACGCCGCCTGACCGACGGGGAACAGGCAGCACACGTGGTATGACGCTCCCCGACGATACGATCGATGCCCGCTTCACGTTCCGGCTGTGGGGCGAACGCGCTCAGGCGACGCGGTAGCGCTCGATCCGGGACTCGTCGATCTCGATTCCCAGGCCGGGGCCCCGCGGCACCCGCACCATGCCGTCGGCATCGATGCCGATCGGCTCCGGGATGATGCCGTGGAGTTGTTGGTAGCTCTCCACCGTGCGGTACGGCGGGTCGAGCATGTACTCCACGTACGGGCTGTTGGTCAGCGTCGCGCAGAGCTGCAGGTGCGCGGCCAGGCCGATGCCGCAGGCGCCGTGGTGCGGGACGAAGCGGCGGCCGGCGAGCTCCGCGGCGGCGGCGATCTTGCGCATCTGCGACAGCGCCCCGCTGGCCGCGCAGTCGGGCTGCAGCACGTCGTAGGCGCCGGCGTCGAGCAGCCGGGCGAAGGCGGCCGTGCCGCGGTCGCCTTCCCCGCCGGCGATCGCCAGCTCCGCCTCACGCGTGAGACGGGCGATGGCCGCGACGTCGCCGCGCGGCAGCGGCTCCTCCAGCCAGCCGACGCCGAGCTCGTGCAGCTCGCGCGCCGTCTCGCGCGCCCGGGTGTAGTCCCAGGCCGGCCGCTCCGAGCCCGGTCCCGCCCCGCCCGCCAGGTTGGCGTCGACCAGGATGTCCATCGAGTCGCCGACCCGCTCGCGCACCGCGCGCACCATGGCGACGTCCTCGGCCATGGTCGGCCGTGCCGTGCGCAGCTTGATCGCCGTGAAACCCTCCTCGCGATAGCGCGCCGCGTCATCGGCCAGCTCGGCGTCCGGCTTGCCGACCACCGGCGAGACGTAGGCCCGGATCCGGTCGCGGCAGATCCCCCACAGGCGCGCCAGCGGCTGGCCGGCCTCCTTGCCGAGCAGGTCGCACAGTGCGAGGTCCACCGCCCACGCGGCGGCCGCCTCGACCGCGGGCGCATGCGCCTGCAGCCACGCGCTGTCGGCGCCGAGCAGGGCCGGCGCCACCGCCCCAACGGCATCGCGGGCATCGCCGCCCATCGCGCCGTAGCCCACCGCTCCCTCCGCGGTGCGGATCCTGACCAGCGTCATGACACGCGACCGCTCCAGCACCTGCGGCGGCGACCACGCCTTGCGGTACGGCCGGGGGTGCGGCAAGTCGACGACGAAGGGGTCGACGGCGGTGATCTTCATCGCGGCCCATCGTAGCCCACCGCACATCGTCGCCATGAGCCTGCCGGACTTGCCGCGCATGCGGCGGGTCCGACAGACTCATGGCCCGCGGCGGGGATGGGCCGGAAACGGAGCCGCAGGCGACGATTCCGGGGCGATCATGCGCGCGACAGCGTCCCACGAAGGAGATAGACGAATGGCCTCAACGCAAGCGAGCGGCATGGATCACCGCCCAAGGGGCGAGTACCGGCGCGTGGTGGAGCCCGGCGAGTTCCCGATCGCCGCGATCCACATGGCCCACAACCACCTGCGCTCGATGTGCGCGGCCCTGGTCGGCGCCGGCGCCGAGGTGCGGGTCATCCACGACCCCAACCCGGAAAAGCTGGCGCTCCTCCGGGAGGACTTCCCGGACGCGCGCGTGGCCGCCAGCGAGCAGGAGGTGCTCGACGACCCGGAGGTCAGGCTCGTCGCCGCCGCCGCGGTACCGAACGAGCGCGGCGCCGTCGGCGAGCGGGTGATGCGCGCCGGCAAGGACTACTTCACCGACAAGTGCCCGTTCACCACCCTGGCGCAGCTCGAATCGGCCCGCGCCGTCGCCGCCGAGACCGGCCGCAAGTTCATGGTCTACTACGGAGAACGGCTCCACAACGAGGCGATCATCCGCGCCGGCCAGCTCATCGACGACGGAGCGATCGGCCGCGTGGTGCACCTGGCCAGCTTCGGCCCGCACCGGCTGGAGGCGCACAACCGGCCCGACTGGTTCTTCCGCAAGGAGCTCTACGGGGGGATCATCTCCGACTTGGGCTCGCACCAGGCGGAGAAGTTCCTGCACTTCGCCGGGTCCGCAGGCGCGCGCGTCCTTTCGAGCTCGGTCGCCAACTTCGGAAACCCGGAGTACCCGGAGCTTGAGGACTTCGGCCAGACCACGCTGGCCGTCGACGGCGCCACCTGCTACTTCCGCGTGGACTGGTTCACCCCCGACGGCCTGCGTTCCTGGGGCGACGCACGCACCTTCGTGATGGGCACCGGGGGATACCTGGAGGTGCGCGCGCACGTGGACGTGGCGCGCGGCGACGGACCGGTGCTGAACCTCGTGGACGGCCAGGGCGAACGCACCGTGGAGGTGGGCGCCAGCGGCTTTCCGTTCTTCGGCGGCCTGATACTGGACTGCCTGGAACGGACCGAGAACGCCATGACGCAGGAGCGCGCGTTCCTGGCCGCCGAGCTGTCCCTGCAGGCGCAGGCGCAGGCCGTGGATCTCACGCCGCGCTGACGGCCGGCAGGCAGGCAGGCAGGCGGCGGTCAGGCCGGCCTGCGCGGATCGTTGATCGCCGCTTCGGGGACCCCGCCTTCCAGCGCGGTGCGCACGCGCTCGGCCACCTTGGTCTTCAACTCGACCACCGACTCCTCCGTGTAGTAGGCGTGATGGTCGGAGAGGATGACCGTGTCCAGCTCGCGCAGCGGGCTGTCGGCGGCCAGCGGCTCCGTTTCGAACACGTCCAGCGCCGCATAGCCGATGCGGCCGGCGCGCAGCGCATCGGCCAGCGCGCTCTCTTCGATGATCCCGCCGCGCGCGGTGTTGACGATGATGGCCGTCGGCTTCATCCGCGCCAGTCGCGCCCGGTCGATCATGCCCCGCGTCTGTGCCGTCAGCGGCGTGTGGATCGACACGAAATCCGACTCGGCAAGCAGCTCCTCGACTCCCGCCGGCTCCGCGCCCGCGGCCCTGATCTCGGCAGCGTCCACGTACGGATCGTGCGCCAGCACGCGCGCCAGGCCCAGCCCGGACAGCTTGCGGTGCACCGCGCGCGCGATCGCCCCGTAGCCCAGCAGGCCGAAGGTCTTGCCGCGGATGCGGTAGGACGGGCGGTTGCGCGGGAACCCCCAGCCGCCGTCGCGGATGCCGCGGTCCGTGTACGGGATCTTGCGGACGCAGGCCAGGAACAGGGCCAGGGCGTGGTCGGACACGTCCTCGATGCCGTAGTCCGGCACGCGCGCGACCCAGATGCCGCACTCGGTGGCCGCGTCTATGTCGACGTTGTCATAGCCCACGCCGTAACGGCAGATGATCTTGCAGCGGCGCATCCCCTCGATGATCCACCGCGGGACCGGCTCCAGGTTGACGATCACGGCGTCGGCATCGCGGCAGGCGGCGGCGATGTCGGCGGGATCGGTGGACCGCTCTACCTCCAGGGTCGCGATCGGCTCCAGGACCGCCCGCTCCTGCTCGTGTGCCTCGAACCGATCGTCGATGATCGCGACGCGATAGCTCACCCAAGTTCCTTCCGGCCCAAGCTAAGCATGGCCGGCGGGCGCCATCAACGGTATCTTCGGAGCATGCTGACGGAACGAATGACCCTTGCCCTGAACGATCAGCTCAACGCGGAGTTCGCCTCCTCGTACACGTACCTGAACCTTGCCGCGCACTTCGGCGCGCAGAGCCTGCCGGGGCTCGCCCACTGGTTTCGTACCCACGCCGAGGAGGAACGCGCGCACGCGATGAAGCTCCTCGACTACATCCTGGCGCGCGGCGGCACGGTTACGCTCGCCGCGGTCCCCGCGCCGCCGGCGCCGGCGCCATCGCCGCGCGAAGCATTCGCCGATGCCTTCCGCGAGGAATCCGAGGTGTCCGGTGCGATCGACGCGCTGGTGGAAGTGGCCGTGGCGGAGAAGGACCGCGCCACCCAGGTGTTCCTGGACTGGTTCGTGACCGAGCAGGTCGAGGAAGAAGCGCTGTTCAGCGAGTTGCTCACGCAGATCAACCGGATCGGCGACTCGGACGTGGGGCTGTTCGTGTTCGACCAGAAGCTCGCCGAACGCACTCCCGACACCTCCGGCATGGGGGGCTGACGCGCCGTGTGCCGACCACGGCTCGCTCCGCCGGCAATCCGGACGGCCGCCGTGGTCCTGGTGTGCGCGCTGGCCGGCACGCCGTCCACCGTCGCTCAGTCCTCTGCCGCGGCGGCGCCCCCGGAGTACGGTTACGGCACCATTCCCTTCGGCGCCACCGCACGCGAGGTGCTGGCGGATCTGAGCGGCGCCACGATCGATACCGACGACGGGGGCGCGGCGCAGTTCACCGGCCAGTACGAGGTACTGAGCGACTTCTTCGCCGCCGGCCTGTATCCCAACTTTCTCGGCGTCCAGGAGCTCAACACCGAGATCACGCGGATGTACCGCGTCAGCCACCGCACGTGGGAGAACGTGGTCGCCCTGGAGCTGTATTTCTTCCGATTTCCCGACGCACCCGACCATCCCGACTCATACCGGCTGTTCATGGCGCGCAAGACGCTGAACACCTCCGGCGCGGGAAGCCACCTCGCCGTGGCGGAAGGCCTGGAAGAGACCATCAGCGGCGTCCTGGAGCTGACCGCCGACAGCTACGAGGTGGGGTATCAGCCGTTCGGCCAGCTCTTTGCCCTGGCAGCATGGATCTCGATCTGGGAAGCGCCGGACATCGACGTGTTTCTCATGGTCTTTCAGAACATCCTGGTGTCCAGCAATGCGGACATCGTGTACCGCGACCGCGCGCTGTGGGAGCAGTACGTCGACGCAGCACGCCGGCAGCGCGACGCAGAGGCAGAGAGCGACTCCGAGAAGGCGCGCTCGGTCGGCAGCAGCTTCTAGCGACGCCGCGGCGCGACAGCTCGCCTTCCTCGAGTCCCTCATCGTACCGAAGTGATCGATCTCGCGGTCGTCCACTATCACCTGCTGCCGGGCGGGGTCACCAGCGTCATCCGCGACGGTCTGCGCGCGATCCTCGAGCACCGGCCGGGGCTGCTGCGTTCGATCCGCCTGGTAGCCGGACGCCCCGAAGGAATGGAAGCCGTACGTTCCGCGCTGCAGGCGGCGGCGCGGAACGCAGGCACCGACACCGTGGTGCAGGCCACGGTCGATCCGCTCCTGGATTACGGCGCCCGCGGCGCCACGAGAGCGGACGACTGGAGCGTTGCCGCGGTCACCGGTCCGGATGCGGTCTGGTGGATCCACAACCACCACGTGGGCAAGAACATCCCGTTCACCCGCGGGCTGCTGCGCGGCGCGGCCCGCGCCGACGCGCGCGTCCTGCTGCAGATCCACGACTTCCCTGAGTGCGGCAGGATCGACGGTTACCAACGGGTGCGCGCTGCCCTCGGGACCGAGCTGTATCCGTTCGGACCCGGCCTGCGCTACGCGGTCATCAACCGCCGCGACCACGCGGTCCTGGTAGCCGCCGGCGTCCCGCGCGGGTATCTGCACCTGCTGTGGAACCCCCTTGCGCCCCATCCGGTGGAACCCGGAAGCGAGCGTATCGCGCCGCTGATGCCGGGCGGCCGCCGGCTCTGGCTGTTCCCCGTGCGCGTCCGCCGGCGCAAGAACGTGCTGGAGGCCGGACTGCTGGCGCGGATGGCCGGGCGTGCGACGGTGGGCGTCACCCTGCCGGCGAGCTCGGCGGCGGAAGCCTCCTACCAGCGCCATGCCTCCGCGCTGTTTCGCGACGGCACGCTGCCCGGGCGGATCGGATTCGGCGGTCAGCCCCGTTTTCACGCCCGGTCGCTCGGCGCGCTCGCGGCCGGCGCCGACGCGGTCGTATCCAGCTCCATCGAAGAGGGCTTCGGCTACCAGTATTTGCACGCCCGCCAGTGGGGCCTGCCGCTGATCGCCCGCGAGGTCGACGCGATCGACGGGTTCCGGGACCTGCTGCACCACCCGTCCACGGTGCTCTACGACCGGCTCGGGTGTCCGTTGCCCCGCGCGGAGCGCGCGCACCTGGCGCGCCGGTACCGGACGCGCCTGCATCGACTCCAGCCATACGTGCCGCGGGCAACCCTGGATGCGGTCGCCGAACAGGTCGCTGCCAAATTCGCCGGACCGCTGATCGACTTCTCGTACCTCAGCGTCGAGCTGCAGAGCGCGGTCGCCGCCCGTTGCGGCTCCGGCTGCGAGCTGCGCCGGCACCGCGCGGCCAACGAGAACCTGGTCGAGCGGGTACGCGCGGTGCGCCGCCCGCAGGCTCCGGACCCGGGGGACGACCTGCTGGAGCGGCGGTTCGGGGCGGCCGCGTTCGCGGCGCGGGCGGAGCAGGCGCTGGCATGGCAGCCGGCGGTCGCCGGCGCCGGCACCGCGGATGCCGATACGGTGGCCGAACGATTCGCCGCCGCGCCCTATCAGCGGCTCCTGTTCGACCCGCTGTAGGAATCTACTTGGGCCACGCAACGCAGACCGCTACCCTCGACGTGTCCCGATGGCTGCCCTACCCCCGTTCGAGCTGATCCTGAGCCGGCTGCCTTCCCTCCGTGAGCAGGTCGCCGGGCACGTGCATACCCTGCTGGCAGAGCTCGCCATGACCTCGGAGATCCCGGCGCCCACGTTCGGCGAGCAGCAGCGCGCGGAGTTCCTGCAGGAGCGCCTCAGCCAGTTCGGCCTGACCGACGTCGTGCAGGACGACCTCGGCAACGTCGCCGCCATCCATCCCGGCACCGATCCCGGCGCCGGCAGCGACGGCGCCATCCTGCTGGCCGCTCACATGGACACGCTGTTTGCGGACGGGACCGAGCACGTCACCGAGGTGCAGCCCGACCGGGTGGTGGGCGCGTCGGTCGCCGACGACTCACTGGGGCTGGCGACGCTGGCGACCCTCCCGCACCTGCTGGAGCGCCTGCGGCTCACCCTGCGCTCGGATCTCCTGCTCGTCGCCACGACCCGCTCGCTCGGCCGCGGCAACCTCGCCGGACTGCGCTTCTTCCTGGACAACGCGCGCCTGCCCATCCGCGCCGCGGTGTGCGTCGAGGGGGCTCCGATCGGCCTTCTGAGCCACACCTCGATCGGCATGATCCGCGGCGACGTGATCTGCCGCATCCCGGAGCAGCACGACTGGACCCGCTTCGGGGAGGCCAGCGCCATCGTCACGGTCAACGAGGTGATCAACCGCGTGCTGGCGCTGCCGATGCCGCGCCGCCCGCGCTCCACCGTCGTGCTGGGCGAAGTCAGGGGCGGTACCGCCGCCCATACCGTGGCGACGCGGGCGACGCTCGGATTCGAGGCGCGCAGCGAGTCGGGACACGTCGTGGCATCGCTGCTGCACTCCATCGGCAGGATCGCGCACCTGGTCGCCGCCCAGCGCGGCGAGCACGTCGAGCTGGAGCTCGTGGCCCGGTGCCATCCCGGCGGCATCGGTCTCGATCACCCCCTGGTGGACCGCTCGCTGCGGATCATGAGCCGGCTGGGGCTCTCGCCCCGCATGACGCCGAGCACCGCCGAGCTTGCGGCGCTGATCGAGCGCCGGATCCCGGCGATCACCATCGGCATCACCGATAGCGCTCACCCCGGCGAAGCGAACGAGACGGTCTTCATCGAGCCGATGGCGACCGGGCTCACGCAGCTCCTCGGCATCCTGCTGGCCATCGACGGGGGCTACTGTGCCGATTGAGCGCCTTCCGGACGGCGGCTCCGGTGACGCCTGGCTGCAGCGCAACACCTACCATCACTCCGACTTCGACGACCTGGGCGCGCTGGTGGCGGCCAAGGAACGGCAGGGGACCTCCATCTCGCTGTGCATTCCGGCCCTGAACGAGGAGCTCACCATCGGCAAGGAGGTCGTCGTCTTTCGCTCCGAGCTCATGCAGCGCTATCCGCTGCTCGACGAGATCGCCGTGCTGGACTCCGGCTCCGAGGACGCCACGCGGGAGGTCGCCCGCGACTTCGGCGCCGACGTCTACCTGGCCGACGAGATCCTGCCCCACCTGCCGCGCCACCGCGGCAAGGGCGAGAACCTGTGGAAGGCGATCTACCAGCTCCGTGGCGACATCATCGTCTACATCGACGCCGACATCCGCAACATCCATCCCCGTTTCGTGTACGGCCTGGTCGGCCCCCTGCTGTCGCGTCCGGAAGTCGGTTACGTCAAGGCGTTCTACGACCGCCCGGTGGCGACGTCCAGGGAGATGCGGCCCACCGGCGGCGGCCGTGTCACCGAGATCCTGGTGCGGCCCCTGTTCTCGCTGTTCTTCCCGGAACTGGCGACGATCATCCAGCCCCTGTCGGGCGAGTACGCGGCGCGGCGCGACGTGCTCGAGCAGCTCCCGTTCCCGGTCGGCTACGGCGTGGAGACCTCGCACCTGATCGACGTCCACCACCGGCACGGGCTCGACGCGATCGCCCAGACCGACCTGGACCGTCGCGTGCACTACAACCAGGACACGCAGGCGCTGGGCAAGATGGCGTTCCGGATCCTGCAGGCGTTTCTGCGGCGGGCGACCGCGCACGGAACGATCGGGGCGACGCCGGACCTCGGCACGGCGCTGCACCAGTTCCAGGCACGCGAGAGGGACTACCGGCACATCGTGAGCGAGATCGAGGAGATCGAGCGCCCGCCGATGGTCGAGCTGCCGGAGTACCGCCGCCGGCGCGCCGGGCGCTGATAGCTAGTCCTTCGGTCCCACCAGCCGGTAGCGGCCGGCCGCCCAGTCGTCGACCCCACGCCGATAGAATTGCGACGAGGGACGGCCGCTGGCGCCGCCCGGCAGCGCCGTGAATGCGATCTCGTCCGCGAAGTCCACGATCAACCGGTACGACGGGCCCGCCGCCTTGGCTCGACGGCCGACTCGGTTTCCCTGCTGAACGGTCGAAGCGTCACCCCGTGCCTGAAAGGGCCCGGCCCGCAGAAAGCGGCCGACGGGCGTTTCGCCGAGGAGCACGTGGTTGACGACGATGGGATCCTCACCCCAGGGGGGTTGGTCGGCGCCCACCCAGTCCAGGACGGCCGGCACGATCGCGTCCCAGTCGACCGCCGCGAACGGTGGGCGGGCGGCGATCCACGCCTCCTCGATGAGCCGGAAATTGAATGTGAAGAACGGGCCGTCGGCGGCGGCTGCCAGCGTCGCGGACGGGAACAGCACGTCCTTGCAGGTCGTCAGCAGAAGACCATGGACGAACTGCGAGAACGAGGTCGCCTCGCGGCTGTCGGCCTCCATGCAGCAGTCCCAGGACAGCAACCGCCGCCCGAGCGGATGCAGGCGCAGGCGGTCGCGCAGAAAGCGCAGGATCCGCTCGGCGCGCAGCGAGTAGACGTCGGTCTGGATCCGCATCATGTCGCGTTCGGTCAGCGGTCCGCCGGTTCCGTCGTGGCCGGCCTCGAGCATCTGCCGGATCCGGTCCGCGCGGTCGGCTGACGCGGTCATGGTCTGCGCCGAAGCGTCGCCGCCGAACCGCTGATTCGCCACCACCACGATGCCGGACTCGGGATCGCGCTCCGCCGCAAACCGTCCGGCGTCCCACAGCCCGTCCCAGCCGACGCCGTCCCGCCACGCCGGCATCGGCAGCAGGCCGCTCAGGCCGCCGCCACGAACGGGAACCGCGGCGCTCATGCCCCGGCCGGTGCTGCCGCTCCGGTCGGACAACACCCAGTGGAGACCCGGCACGCGGATCGCATCGATCGCGGCCAGCCCTTCCTCCAGGTCGCGGGCGGCGTTCAGTGCGATGATTCCGGCCATGCTGGCCCCCGCCAGCGGGGCTTCGCCCGCCCAGCGGCGGGTGAGATAACGCCCGGCCGTATGGGGGTTGCCGGCCAGAGCGCCGTTCTCGGTCTCGTGGAAGGCGACGAGCTCCGATCTGCCGGACCGCGTGCGGATCTCCTCCTGCCGCACCGGAAACGGGTGCCAGCGGCCGTCGCGCAGAAAACGGCCGTCGCGACACTCCTCCACGAACAGATCCTCGCTGTCCACGTGCGCGTAGGTGACCCCCCATGCCAGGTTTCGGTTCCACCCGGACGCGAACACCGGTCCGCCGGCCACCGATGCTCCCATGACCCACAGCTCCGGCGTCTCCATCACCGCTTCGTACCAGACGGCCGGCAAGCTGGTGATGTCCAGGTGCGGATCGTTGCA
Source organism: Spirochaetia bacterium (assembly GCA_963662775.1). Taxonomy (GTDB): domain Bacteria; phylum Spirochaetota; class Spirochaetia; order SZUA-6; family Bin103; genus CATQHW01. The sequence continues at coordinate 3,387,767 of OY759747.1, read as the reverse complement.
CAGCAGCGGTTTTCCCGAGGCCGTCAGACCACCGGCGACCGCCCACGCGTTGCTGCCGCCGGGTGACGGCGCGGTCGCGATGCGCTCCCCATCCTGCCGCGCGGCCTCCGCGCCCGCCGCCCCGTGGCCGTCGACCACCAGGCGCCGGTAGTCCCCCTGCCGATACCCGTCGGCCGGGCGTCCGAACAACTGCCTCCACGCACGAAGCGTCCCCGGATCGGCAGCCAGCGCCCGCGCGATGGCGAGCTCCATGTCGCCCTGCGCGTCGTCGAGTCCTATGTAGGCGATGGCCCGCAGGCAGCAGAGGAGGTCCGCCGGCGTGAACGGTTCGACGCGGTTGCCGGTGAGCCGCAGCTCGAACGGACGATGTCCCCTCGCGATGACGTCGTTGAGGCCGGCGCAGTACGCGCGCACGACCGCCATGGCGTGCTCGCCCAAGCCTGCCAAGTCCTCGTCCGACACCCGATGCAGGCGGAGCGCCCGCGAACGCCGGTCGCTGTCGATGAGCCTGGGCATGTCGCCGAACGCCTCGGCCAGCCGCCCGGCGCCGAGTGCGCGGGTGGCGAAGACCTGGAACAGGCGATCGGTCGCGTGCATGAAGCCGAGCCCGTAGTAGCCGTCGAGCAGCGACTGCGCGCGGATCCGCGGCGTGCCGGAGCTCTCGCGGGCGATCTGCACGTCCTGCGAGGGGATGCGCAGTCCGCCGGGACGCGTACGGGGGGGAAGACGCACGGCTTCAGGTTGGGGAAAAGCAGCAAAACAGGCAACAAGAGCGCGGACCGTGCGGAGGCTGGCCGCTGACCCGCCGTGCCGATAGGATTCCGGCTCCGTGATACGAGCCGCGGCCGTGCTGGCCGCCCTGATCGTCGTCTGCACCGCCTGCCGGCAACCGCCCGCGGAACCGCGACGGCTTCCCGAAGACCCGCGCGCCCGTTCCAGCTACAGCATCGGGCTGAAGGTCGGCAGCGGCCTGGCGGAGCAGCCGCTCGACCTGGACCTGTACTGGGTGGAACGCGGCATCCGCGACGCCCTGGCGGGCACGGCCATGCTCGGGCCGGCGCAGACGGACGAGGAGCTGCAGGCCGCGCAGTCGATCATCCGCGCCGGCGACGCGAACGCCACGGCCGGCGAGGCGCTGCGGAGCGAGAACCGGAACGATCCGGACGTCACGGAGCTCGACAGCGGCGTGCAGTACCGCGTGGTCTCGTCCGGGACGGAAACGCCGCCACGCCTGGATCAGCGTGCGATTCTCCAGTACCGGGTGAGCACCCCGGGCGGAAGGCCGATCCGGGACCTGTTCGAGGCCGGGGAGACCGAGACGGTGCGGGTCGCCGACCTCATCCCGGGGCTGATCGAGGTGCTGACGCTGATGAGCCCCGAATCCCGCTGGGTGGTGGCCATCCCGCCCGAGCAGGCATACGGCGAACGGGGCAGACCGCCGTTCGTGGGTCCCAACGTCACCCTGGTGTTCGATCTGCTGCTGCTCGGCATCGACCGGGGTCAGCCCTGATGACGGGCCCGATAAGCCGCCCGCGCGTCGTGGTCGAGACGCTGGGCTGCCGCCTCAACGCGTACGAGAGCGACGCCCTCAAGGCGGACTTCGTCGCGCGCGGCTATCGCGTGGTCGAACCGGGCGAGGCGGCCGACGTGGTGGTCGTCAACAGTTGCACCGTGACGGACCAGGCCGACCGCAAGTCGCGCAACGCCCTGTACCGCGCCGGACGCTCCGGCGGCTCCGAGGACGGCCCGCAGCCCCTGGTCGTGGCCACCGGCTGCATGGCGACCGGCCAGCGGGAGACCGTCGCCGGCCTGCCCGGCGTGGACTACGTGGTCGACAACGAGCACAAGGCCGGCATCGCTGCCCTGGTCCAAGCCCACCTTGCCGGCGAGATCGCCGCGGCGCCCGCGCTCCCGGCCGGCCCGTTCGCGTACGGTTGCGGCGAGCACGCCGCGCGCGCGCGGCGCTTTCTCAAGGTCCAGGACGGCTGCGACAACCGCTGCAGCTTCTGCGTCATCCCCTTCGTGCGAGGCCGCGCGGTCAGCCGCCCGCTCGCGGCGATCCTCGACGAGGCGCGCGCCATCGTCGACGACGGCTTCCACGAGATCGTCATCACCGGCGTGAACCTGGGCCGCTACCAGGACGGCCGAACGGGCTTCGCGGCGATGCTGGAGGCGGTGCTGGCGTTGCCCGGCGACTTCCGCGTGCGGCTGTCCTCGCTGGAGCCGGACCTGCTCGTCGAGCCGGCGATCGACCTGCTTGCCGACGACCGGCTCTGCCCGCACCTGCACCTGTGCCTGCAGTCCGGCTCCGACCGCGTGCTGCTGGCCATGCGCCGGCTCTACGACCTGCGGACGTTCGCGCGGCTGCTCGATCGCGCGCGCCGCGTCCGCGGCGACCTGAACGCCACCACCGACATCCTGGTGGGCTTCCCGGGCGAGACGGATGAGGACTTCGCAGACACCTGCAGCGCCGTCCGGGACCTCGCCTTCACCCACTGCCACACCTTCCGGTTCGCCAAGCGTGACGGCACGCGCGCCGCTCGCATGGACGGGCAGGTGGACGAACGGGTCAAGCAGCGCCGGAGCGCCGTGGTGCGCCGGCTGGCGGCCGCCAACCGCGACGCCTACCTGCGGAGCCTGGCCGGCGCCCGGCAGCGGCTGCTGGTCGAATCGGTCGAGGACGGGATCGCCCGCGGGTACGGAGAGTGCTACGTGCCGATCGAAGCGCCGTGCGGCGACCCCGGTCTGACGCGCGGCTTCCTGGACGTACGCATCGACGGCCCTCCGCTCCCGGGCAGCGGCCCGCTCGCCGCCACGGCCGTTGGCGGGGCTGCGGTCACCGACGCCGCCGGCCAAAGAACAGCCGCCCTCCCCACTTGAACAGCGCGAACAGCGCGGCGACCAGCACGAAGAACCAGATCATCGGCGCACCGAAGAACAGCCACACGCGCAGGCGCTGCATCACGAACGCCACCACGAAGGCGACGACCAGCATGGTCATGAGCCCGGTCAGCCGGTTGAAACCCGGCACGCTGTCGAAGTCGACGTTGCGGCGCATCACGCCCAGGGTCGCCACCATCGCCGCGATCGGCACCAGGTAGATGACCACGTTGACGTCGAGCAGGTTCTCCCCGGAGAAGAACAGGGCGTAGACCACCAGCACGGCGGCGAACGTGCCGGGCACGCAGGCGGCATACACCAGCACCGCGTAGAGATAGCGCCACGGCGCCCGTCCGCCCCGGCCCTTGCCGTGCAGCGCGCCGAGCAGCGCCGTGACGATCACGACGCCGGCGAACCCGATCAGCAGCGGCACCCGCAGCGAATCGGCCGCGGCGATCAGCTCGCGCAGGGTCACGAGCGGAGAATACTCCGAGGCCGAGTCACTCGTCAGAGTTGGAGGAAGTTCGCATCAGTATTGACAGCACTTATCGATCAGGCCAGATTGGCCAGATGAAAAGAGTCAGCGTAACCCAAGCCAAGAACGGCCTGAGCGGCCTGCTCGCCGAGGTGGGACGTGGCGAGGCGGTTCTGATCATGCACCGGGGCACCCCGCTGGCTCGCCTGGAGCCGTATCGCGCCACCGAGATCGACGACGATGCGGCTGCGGCCGACCTCATACGTCGAGGGATCGCGGACCCGCCCGATTCGCCCTGTGGGATCGACGAGCTGGCGGCCATGCCAAGTCCGGACCTGCCGGAAGGAGCGAGCGCCAGCCGCCTGATCGTCGCGGAACGCCTGGACGAACGGTGAGGTGACGAACGGTGAGGTACTGGGACTCCTCGGCTCTGGTTCCTCTGATCGTTCGGGAAGCTGAAACCGCGCAACGGGAGCGGCTGCAGCGCCAGGACAACCGCATCGTTACCTGGTGGGGAAGCTGGATCGAGGGTGCTTCGGCGCTCGGTCGGCTCCGCCGGGAAGAGCACCTCGATGACGAGGGTTTGGCCCTCGCACTCCGCAAGCTGCGCCGCTCCGCCGCCAACTGGTTGCAGATCCGGCCCTCGCAGCGGGTAAGGCAGCGCGCCCTGAGGCTGTTGCGCATCCATCCGCTACGCGCAGCCGACGCGCTGCAGCTTGCCGCCGCCCTGATAGCCTGCGACGACGACCCGACAACGCTGGCGTTCGTGTGCAGCGACCAGCGGCTGTCGGATGCGGCGGCGACCGAGGGCTTTCTCGTCCTATGACGGTCGTAGACGCCCTCATCGCGGCGTCCCGGTCACTGGCAGTGGCTGCCGATCGGGACGCGTTCGGCCCGCCGGTCGCGTGCGTCTACAACCCCCTGCGATACGCGGGCGCCGCGCATCGGCGCTACATCACCGCCTACGCGAAGGAGGATATCCGCGCGGTCTTCCTGGGAATGAATCCCGGCCCGTTCGGGATGGTGCAGACGGGAGTCCCCTTCGGCGACGTGCGGACGGTGACCGACTGGCTGGGCATCGCCGACGGCGTGTCGCCGCCCCCGCGCCAGCACCCGGCGCGCCCGGTGCTCGGCTTCGCCTGCACGCGGCGCGAGATTTCGGGTTCGCGCCTGTGGGGGCTGTTCGCCGAGCGCTTCGGCACGCCGGACCGGTTCTTCGCCGAGCACTTCGTGCTCAACTACTGCCCGCTCGCCTTCCTGGGCGACACCGGCCGCAACCTCACGCCGGACAAGCTCTCGGGGCCGGCCATGCAAGCGCTGCTGGCCGCCTGCGACCGCCACCTGGCTGCCGCGGTGCGGGCGTTGCGGCCCCGCTGGGTGGTCGCCCTCGGCGCCTACGCCGAACGGCGGGCACGCGCAGCCCTTCCCGACGACCAGCGGGTGATCCGCCTGCTCCATCCCAGCCCCGCCAGCCCGCGCGCCAATGCCGGCTGGGCCGAGCAGGCGACCGCCGAACTGATCGGCGCCGGCATCTGGGAGTGAGCAAACGGCCGATCGATTTCGACCCGGAGCCAAAATAGGCTACACCGGATTCGGCCGAGTCTCGGAGCCCTCGCCAATGAGCGCGAGGATTCGCTTCTTCAGCTCGTCCCGGAGATCCTTCGGCTCCCTCCACAAAATGTGGTAGTATTGCCGCGTGTCGATGCACCCTATCGATCGCGTCCTTTCGACAGGTATGGATGACCGGGATCCCAATTCCGAACGCAAACCCCGCTTCAAAATACACGCCGCCTCGCGCCCCATCCTCGCCCTGCGTGAAATCTGCTACCAGAAACCGTGAACGCCGTATCTCGGCGATGATCTCATCGTCGATCTTGACAACGTCTGGTTTCCGATCGATTCGCAGCGGCTTGTACCCCGTGGTATGTGGCGCACTAGGCGCGTCTGCTGTCGACTGTCGTCGAGTACAGAGAGGTCGATCACACCGTCGATACTCAACTCGGCGAACATCAATTCTCCACTACTCATCCTCAGATCGAAAGCCAGAGCACCGTCGACGTCTACCGTGATCTCGGGCTCGTCGGCCATGCGCACCACCGCTCCAACAAGACGACGCGCAAGTTCGACGGTCTCATGCCGCGGCACGTGGCGCTCCAGTCCTTGCGCAAACTCATCTAACGTGATGTCCAAAGTCCACCGAGCACTGCTGAGCTGTCGCTGCATGATGCTTGCGGTGCGTGATTCGGGTTGCTCCGGCCAGCGCACGTGCATTCCCCGCGACACGGGGATCGGTTCCGCGTGCAGCGAGCCGACGACCACGGGCGGTGCACTCATACGTCGGCCATCGACATCGGATTCACAGGACCGTCCGGTCCGGTATGACACGTCACAACGGCAGGCTCGCTTTCGCCGGCTTCGTTCTTGGCACGAACCTCCATCTCGTAGTCCGTATCGGCCTTCAACTCAATGAAGTTGCATGAAGTCAGCGGGGTCTCGATGCCGATGAGCCACTCTTTGGCCCCCAACTCTCGAATTCGGACAACATAGGTCACCCGTGGCTTGACCGCAACCTCCATCCATTCGCGATCAGGCTCATCGGCGGGATGCGGGAGACAAATGACAAAAGAGTCTCCGTCCCATACGACCGGAGGCTTGGGGGCCTTGACCTGCATGTCCAACGCTCCTTTCAGGTTCGCTGCCAACCTGACGAACGGCACACCGTCCCGCCGTGTCGACAAACAGCAACTTCGTCGAGCTGTAGCGACCGAGTCAAGTCCGCCGGCCGCTCTGGTCCCGGACCTGTCCCTGGTGCCCTGTTGGGTTAGAGTACGTGGCATGTACGACCAAATCGCCACGCTGACCGACGGACGCACCGGCCGCGTCTCGTCGTGGGACACGACCGGACGCAACCAGGATCGCTGGCTCATCGGACCCGGGGAGACCCGGGTGCTGGCCGACATCGAGGGTCCCGGCGTGATCACGCACCTGTGGTTCACCCAGCGCCACCACTTCCGCGAGTGCCTGCTGCGCATCACCTGGGACGACGCCCCGCACGCCAGCGTGGTGGCGCCGCTCGGCGATTTCTTCTGTCTGGGGCACGGCATCGTCGCGAACTTCCAGTCGGCGCTGTTCACCGCGTCGACCAATCACGACAACCGCTTCGAGTCCGGCTGCGCGCTCAACTGCTACGTGCCGATGCCGTTCCGCAGGCGCGCGCTGGTGGAGCTGGTCAACGAGAGCTCCGAGGAGCACATGCAGTACTTCTACGTCGACTACGAGCGGCTGACCGCGCCGCGCGAGGACGCCGGGTACTTCCACGCCGAATTCCGGCGCGCCAATCCGTTCGGCGGCTGGGGGCACGAGATCGCCGTCAATACGCCGGAGTCCGACATCGTCAATCGCGCCCGCACCGCGTGGGAGAACAACTACGTCATCCTGGACACGCGCGGCCGCGGCCACTACCTGGGCTGCAACCTGTCGGTGACCAACTTCCAGGGCACGTGGTGGGGCGAGGGCGACGACATGATCTGGGTGGACGGCTACCGCTGGCCGCCCGACCTGCACGGCACCGGCAGCGAGGACTACCTCAACCAGGCGTGGGGGATGCAGGACAACGCCTTCCTGCGCAACGGTTCCTCGATCCACGAGAAGAACACCGGCGGTTACCAGACCAGCTACGTCCTGCACCTGGAGAACCCGGTGCGCTTTCGCAAGGAGCTCAAGGTCACGATCGAGCACGGTCACGGCAATCACCTGGCCAACGAGATGTCCTCCACCGCCTACTGGTACGCGGCCGAGCCCGCCGCGGCCGTCGAGCCGCCGCCGGTGACGCAGCGCCTGCCGGTGCTGCGCGACAACCGGGGCACGTGGCTGGACGACCCGGCACGCCGGCACCCCGGACGCGAAGTGCCCCTGAACGCCGAGATGCGACGCATGAAGGAGCGTGCAGCCCGCCGGTCGCAGGCCTGAGCCTCTCGCGCCCGAATCACGGACTTCAGTCGCCTGCCCCTTCCCGCGCACACCTTCCCCGGTTTGGCGTCCTCATCGGTGCGCGGTACAACGGCTCGACATGCCGTACCTCACGGAACGGTGGCGCTTTCGCGACTGTCCCCCGGTCCCGGCGACAGGGTGACGCGATGACAGTCAGCGTCGAGAATCTCGGCGTCCTCGAACGGGCGGAATTCGAACTCGGTGATCTGACGCTGATCTGTGGAGGTAACAACACCGGCAAGACCTATGCTACCTATGCTCTGTTCGGCTTCTTGTCCAACTGGCGGAATCTTCTCTCGGTGGAGGTTCCTGACTCCACGATCCATACATTGCTGAAGGATGGTGTAGCACGGCTCGGCGTCGATTCATACATCGACCAGGCACAGGATGTGCTTCGACGGGGTTGCGACAGATACGCAGAGATACTACCGACAATATTCGCCGCAAGATCCTCCCGTTTCGAAGGCACGAGGTTTCTCTTCTCTCTCGCTGCAGCAGAGCTGTCCGCCTTGTTGGAACACCGTGATTTCAAGTACTCGGTAGGATCCAAGAACGCGATCCTGTCGCTCTCCAAGGGTGATACCGAAGACCACATGGTGCTCTCGTGGTTGACCAGAGGCATGACATGGCCTTTCGATACCATGCGGCAAGCGATCTCAGACGGTATTGTCGAGTTGCTCTTCGATGACGTTCTTCCGCGCGCGTTCATGACAAGCACTGAACGGACCGGTGCCACCGTGTTTCGTAGCGAGCTGGATTACGAGCCAAACCTGTTGCTGGACGAAGTGATCCAGCCGGAGTCCAAATCGCATCTGATGGACTCTCTCGTGCAGAACATCGACTATCCTCTCCCGGTCAGAGCCAATGTGAACTTTGCCAGGAGGATCGAGCAGATTGTCAAGGCAGACAGTTTCCTTGCAAGAGACCATCCACAAGTACTCGACGAGTTCTCCGACATCCTTGGCGGCGACTATCGTTTCGATGATAGTGGAGCGATCTACTTTCAGCCAAGGCACGGGCGAGTTCGGCTGAGCATGGACGAGAGCTCGAGTTCCGTGCGCTCTCTCCTGCACATGGGGCTGTACCTGCGTCATGTGGCAAGCTCCGGCGATCTGATGATGGTTGACGAGCCGGAATTGAATCTCCACCCCGAGAATCAGCGCCGGATCGCTCGGCTCTTTGCACGCTTGGTAAAGCTTGGGGTCCGCGTACTTGCGACCACCCACAGCGACTACATTGCCAGAGAGTTGAGCACCCTTATCATGCTGAATGGCGAGAAACCTTATCTCACGAGAATCGCGGAGAAGAGAGGATACCACGCCGATGAACTATTGGCCGTCGATCAGGTCAGGGTCTATATCGCGGAGCGCGCCCTGATGAAGATCGGTGACCAGAGCAGGAGCAGGAGACGCCATACGCTCGTAGCGTCCAGGATAGACGAGGAAACGGGAATCGAGGCACGGAGCTTCGATGAAACCATCAATGCCATGAACGAGATTCAGGACGCCATCGTGTGGGGAGAAAATGAGTGACTTCGACATATTGCGGGCCATGCTCAAGGATGAGGCGCTGGCTTGCGTCGAAGAGAGACAAGATTCCCGGAAGGATATTGTTCTACACGAGAGCCTGGATCATCTATGTCGAAATGAAGAGCGGCAGCCATGGTTCCAGGGAAGAAATCGAGCAACAGCTCCGAGGCGCGCAGTGCATCGTGGCGTATTGCCGAGCGGTCGGACGGGAGTTCTGGGGAGAGGATCGCTTTCTGCGATCGAGGGTATTCCGTGAGCGTTTCGTGAGTGTGAAGAACATCGGACAACCCCGTAAGCGGCCCTCAGCGCCGCCTCCGAATCCGGTGAACGATAGGCCGGAGCGCATGTGGACGTTCGCGGATCCACCGGAAGGAGGTTTGCGGTTCAAGCAACTGTTCGAAGGAAAGCGTCGAAGATCGTGACCCTTCGGTTTCCCGCGATCTCGCGCGTCCGGCTGTCTCGATCAAGCCGGTGACGATGCCTGCGCAGACTGCCCCGGCCGCCGAGGGCTTTGACGGCCCGCACCATCAAACGCGCCCCGAACGGTCCTCGCCGCTGGCGCCGTCGCCGCTGTCCGCGCGCGGCAGCTCGATGGTGAAGCGGGCGCCGTGGTCGTGGTTCTCCGCCCGCACGCTGCCGCCGTGCGCCTCGACGTGGGCGCGCACGATGGCCAGCCCCAGCCCGCTGCCGCCTTCCGGAGCGTGCTCGCTGCGATAGAACCTCTCGAAGATGTGCGGCAGGTCCTCCGCGGAGATCCCGGCGCCGTGGTCGGTCACGGACACCTGTGCCGCGTCTTCGCTCTCCCGTATCTCCACGGTCACCGTGGTGCCGAGAGCGGTCCAGTCGATCGCGTTCTGCACCAGGTTGCCGATCGCCGCCTCCAGCGACCGCTGATCGCCTTCGATCGTGGCGCGGGCGCGCGCCACCAGCTCCACCTGCACCGAGCGTGACTCGGCGCGGGCGCGCAACAGCGCGATCGCGTTCCTGGCGGCGTCGGTCAACTGCAGGGGCCGCCGCTCCAGGCCGGCCACGCCGCCTTCCAGGCGGGCGATGTCGAGCACGTTGGTCGTGATCCACTCCATGCGCTCGATCTGCCGCAGGCACTCCGGCAGGAACTCGCCGCGCATCTCGCCGTCCTCCGGGTGACGATGCATCAGCTCCGTGAAGGTGCGCAGCGCGGTCAGCGGCGTGCGCAGCTCGTGCGAGGCGTCGCCCATGAAGCGGCGCAGCACGTCGCGCTCCCGCCGCAACTCCTCGATGGTCGTGCCGAGCCGGGACGCCATGGCGTTGAAGGCGACGGCCAGCTCGCGCATCTCCCCCCTGCCGCGTTCCGGCGCGCGGACGCCCAGGTCGCCGTCGCCCATGCGCCGCGCGGACGCGGTCAGCGACGAGATCGGCGCGGTCATGCGGCGGCCGACCACCAGCCCGATCAGGGCGGCCAGCACCGTGGTCACCACGCCGGCCGCCACCAGCGTGTCGCGCAGCCCGCGCCGGACCTCGTGCAGCACGCCCGGCGCCGATCCGATCTGCACGTGGCCGACCGGATACGCCGGATTGCCGATGGGGACGGACACCGCCGGCTCGATGCCGGGCTCCGCTTCCTCCGGCGCGGCGCGGCCGGTGGCCGCGTCCTGCTCCAGCCTCAGCCGGTTGCCGAGCAGATCGCGCTGTACGCGCATGCCCCGTGCGTGGGACTCCAGTCCGAACCGCCGATACACCTCTTCACGCCAGCGGTCCATCGCGGACAGGCGCGAGCGCAGCACCAGCACGGCCGACCCGATGCCGAGGTCTCCGAACGCCCAGAACAGCTCGTAGTCGCTCATGCGGCCCGAATCGGCCAGCACGCGCCGCGAGCGGTCCAGGATCCAGACGCGGACGTCGCCCATGAGCGCGGAGGACTCCGCCAGGTGCTGCAGGCGCCGCTGATCGACGATGGGAGTGAAGTACCGCAGGCTCTGGGTCGCGATGACCGCCGCGGTCTCCCGCAGCATGTCGCGCTCGCGACGCTCCACGAGCCTGCCGATAACCGCCATGGAAAGGCCTCCCATGACGGCGATCGCGACGATCGAGATGACGGCGAAGCTGAGCACCAGCCGCCACCTGATCGTCGCGAACACGCGGGTCACCGAATCGGCTTCCCCAAGTCGAGCCTACAGGGCGCTGTCCGCGCCCATGTCCTTGTCGCCGGCTCCGTGACCATCATCGCCGCGGTCTCCGCGGCGATGCTCGTAGCGCTGGCGCATGTCCTCGAACCGCTTGCGCACGTCCTCGAGGTTCGGCAGCGCCTGATAGCGGATGCCGAGCAGGGCCGCTCCGGTCTCCGGGTTCTCACCCAGGGTGACCGTCGCCGTCATCTCCTCGCCCTCGCGCTGGAAGTCGATGCTGACTTCGGCGCCGGGCTCGTGGCCGCCGATGAGATCCAGGAGCTGGTCGGCGGGTCCGTCCAGGGCCTGGCCGCCCACCGCGGTGATCCAGTCGCCCGCCTGCAGTCCCGCGCTCGCGGCCGCGCTGTCCTCGGCGACCTCCCTCACGACCACGCCGGGCTTGTCCGACTCGATGCGGAACTGGAATCCGCGCCGTTCCGGAGCCAGCGGCATGCGCAGGCCGCGCCGCGGCAGCAGGTCCACGCTGGCGCCCGCGGCGCCGGTGATCGCCAGTCCGATGCGCGGCTGGCCCCAGATGCGCTCGATCGCCACGATCTGGTCACGCATGTCGTCGCCGTGCTTGATGCTCAGCGTCACCTCCGACCCTTCCGCGTCGGCCAGCGCCTGCACCAGGTCACGCGCGCTGCCCAGATCCTGTCCGTCGATGCCCAGGATCAGGTCGCCGCGCTCGATGCCGGCGGCCGCCGCCGGGCCGTCGGGGTCGACGCCGGTGACGATCACCCCCAGCGGCATCTCGTCCTGGCCGCCGTCCTGCGCGGCCACCGGCAGGCCGATCGCCAGCAGCGCCGCCGTCGCGATCGCCAGTACCTTCGTCCGTCTCGTTGTCATCGCATTTCCCTCCGTGCGATTGAAGCTGGCATAACGATCGAAACCGCGGATTGCGGGCCCGTTTCCGCAGAATTAAGTTTTCGTAACACTCGCGAAGCGGTAGCCGAAACCGCGAACGGTCTGAATCCAGCGGGGCGCGGCCGGATCGTCCTCGATCTTCTCCCGCAGCCGGCGCACGTGCACGTCGACGGTACGATCGTAGCCGATGTCGGCGGTGTATCCCCACACCGCTTCGATGATCTGCCCGCGGCTGAGCAGCCGCTCCGGCCGTTCCGCCAGGTAGCGCAGCAGCCGGAACTCGGTCGGCGTCAGGTTCACCCGCCGGCCGTCGCGCTCCACCGCCATGCGGTCGGGATCGATCACCAGGTCGCCGAAGCTGATGCGTTCGCTGCCGGCGGACGCGGCCAGCTCGCCGTAGGCGCGCCGCAACAGGGCGCGCACGCGCGAGACGAGCTCGCGGAGCTGATACGGCTTGACCACGTAGTCGTCGGCGCCGAGCTCCAGGCCGAGCACCTTGTCCATCTCCTCGTCGCGCGCGGTGAGCATCAGGATCGGTTCGCGCCGGCCTTCGCCCCGGATCGATCGGCACACGTCGAAGCCGCTCATGTCGGGCAGCCGGATATCCAGGATGAGAAGCCGCGGGTTCCACGTCCGGAACAGCTCCAGGCCGCTGGTCCCGTCGCGTGCGCAGCGCACCGCGAAGTCCTCCTTGCCCAGTCCGTACTCCAGGCCGCGCGCCACCGAGGCGGAATCCTCGATCACCAGGATGCGCTCGCCGCTCACCGGCGCCCGCCGCTCACCGGCGCCCGCCGCTCACCGCCGCCCCACCCGGGCCAGCGCCTCCTGCGCCAGCGCCGCCTGCGCCAGCGCGGCGCGCAACTCGTCGAAACCCTGCCGGTGCAGCGCGCTCAAGGGGATGGCCCGCGCCGACTCGCCCGGCTCCATGACGTCAGGCAGCGGCATGCCGTCCTCCACCCGGTCCACCTTGTTGAGCACGGTAACCGTCGGGCGTTCCGCCGCGCCGAGCTCGCGCAGCACGCGTACCACCTCGGCCGCCTGCTCGCGCGCCATCGGGTGGCAGGCGTCGACCACGTGGATCAGCAGGTCGGCCTCCACCACCTCTTCGAGCGTCGCGCGAAACGCGGCCACCAGGTTGGCGGGCAGCTTCTGCACGAAGCCCACGGTATCGGTCAGCAGCAGCGGCACGTCGTTCGTCACGATGCGGCGCGTGGTCGGGTCGAGCGTCGCGAACAGGCGGTTCTCGGCCCGCACCCCGGCGCCGGTGAGCGCGTTCATCAGCGTGCTCTTGCCGGCGTTGGCGTAGCCGACCAGCGCCGCCACCGGGACGCGGCTGCGCCGCCGGCGCTCCCGGTGGCCGGAACGGGCGGCGGAGATGGCCTGCAGATCCTTGCGCAGCCGGCCGATGCGGGTGCGCACGCGGCGCCGGTCCACCTCGAGCTGGGTCTCACCCGGGCCGCGCACCCCGACACCGGCGTTGCCGGCCGAACGGCCGCCGGCCTGGCGCGCAAGGTGAGTCCACATGCGGGTCAGGCGCGGCAGGCGGTACTCGAGCTGCGCCAGCTCCACCTGGATCTTGCCTTCATGGGAGCGGGCGTGGGAGGCGAACACGTCCAGGATGAGCGCCGACCGGTCGAGCACCTTGACGTCTTCACCAAGGATCTGCTCCAGGTTGCGCTGCTGGTTCGGCGCCAGCTCGTCGTCGAAGAGCACCACGTCGACGCCAAGGCTGGAGGCGAGCTCCGCGATCTGCGCCGCCTTGCCCGAGCCGATGTAGGTCGTCGGGTTCGGCCGCGGCAACCGCTGCCGTTCCCGGCCGGCGATCGCCAGGCCGGCCGTGCGCGCAAGCTGCCCCAGCTCTGCGAGCGATGCATCCAGCGGCCACCCGTCACCGCCGCGCGTCAGCTCACAGCCGACCAGCAGCACGCGCTCGGCACCCATCAGGCAACCTCCCCGCCGGCGCCGGCCCGCCCGGAGTCCGTCAGCCGCTCTGCCGACGGCCCGGCCAGTCGCACCAACGCCCGGGTCACGGCCGAGCGGTCGCCGTCCACGGCGTTTCGCAGCTCCAGCAGCGCCTCCCGGACGTCGTCCAGGGCCAGGTTGCCCGGAGCGCCGGGGTAGTCCTTGGCGAGGGCGGCGGCGAGGGCCGCATCATCCTGCGGGCAAGCGCCTTCGCCGGCCTCGCGGAGCTCGGCGCCGACCTGGCGGTAGGCATCACGGAACGGCATGCCCTGCGCGACCAGCTCGTAGGCGCGGTCGGTCGCCAGCAGCTCGGGCGTGCAGCCGTCCCGCAGCCGGCGCTCGTCGACCGTCAGCCGCGACACGGCCAGCCGCATCACGGTGACGCAGCCCGCCGCCTCCGCCAGCGCGGCCAGGAACGGGCCCTTGGTCTGCTGCAGGTCGCGGTGATAGCCGCTCGGCAGGTGCTGGGTAATGGACCGGATGGTCGCCGCCTGGCCGTCGACGAACGCCGCCTTGGCCCGCACCAGCTCCAGCAGGTCGGGGTTGCGCTTCTGCGGCATGATGCTTGAGCCGGTGGTCAGCTCCTCCGGAAGGCGGAAGTAGCCGAGCTCCGGCAGCGTGAACAACAGCAGGTCCTGCGCCAGCCGCGCGAGCGTGGCGGACACGCGGCCGGCCGCCTCCGCCACCTGCGCCTCCACCGCGCCGCGGCTGGTGTTCACGTACAGCACGTTGTTCTGGACGCCCGCGAAGCCCAGCGACGCGGCCACCTTGCGGCGGTCCAGCGGCAACGGGACACCGTACCCGGCGGCCGCACCGAGCGGGTTGCGGTCGTTGCGGCGACCGGCGCAGGCCACCAGGTCCGCGTCGTCGATCAACGCCTCCGCGAACGCGGCGGCCCAAAGCCCGACGGTGGACGGCATCGCCGGCTGCATGTGGGTACGGCCGGCCATCGGCGTCCGCGCATGGGCGGCCGCGAAGTCGAGCAGCGTCCCGATCAGCTCGGCGATCTGCGCGCGGAAGTCGAGCAGCCACTCGCGCGTGTACAGGCGCAGCGCGCCGATCACCTGATCGTTGCGCGAACGCCCCGTGTGGATCTTCTTGCCGGCCTCTCCCACTCGCCCGGTCAGGAACCGCTCCAGGGCGGAGTGGCCGTCTTCCTCGTCATCGCCGATGCGGAACCGGCCGGCGTCGATCTCGGCAAGCGCCTCCTGCAGCGCCTCGCGCACCGCGGCGAGCTCGGCGGCCGACAGGATGCCGATCGCGGCGAGCATGTCGGCGTGCGCGAGGCTTGCGGCCGCGTCGGCCTTCAGCAGCTTGCGGTCATGGATGCGGTCGTCGCCGACCGTGAAGCGCTCGACGGCCGGGTCCAGGTGACCGCCCTTGTCCCACAGCTTTGCCCCAGCCCCGCTCACGACACTGCCCGGCTCACGACACTGCCCCGCTCACGACGCACCGTCGCCGCCGAGGCGGGCGACCCACAGGTTCAGCATCTTCTCGGTCGCGTCCGCGGCGGCGAGCACCTGGTCCGAATTGACGCCCTTGGTCGTCAGCGTATCGCCGTCCCCGCGCCACGTGATCGTGCACTGCACGATCGCGTCCGAGTGTCCTCCCGGAGGAATGGACACCACGTAGTCGATCAGCTCCGGCAGCGCCAGGCCGATCTCGCCCGCGATCAGGCCGACGGCCTTCATGAACGCGTCGTACCCGCCGTCGCCCTGCGCGGAGTCCTCGTGGATCGCGGCGTCCTCCCCGCCGGGAGCGGTGTAACGCAGCTTGACGGTGGCCGTCGAGCGGAGGCCGATCGCGGACACGATCACGACCGACTCCAGGACGAAGTGGCGTTCGTGCGGTCGTGCCAGCACGTCGTCGACGATGTAGGGAAGGTCCTGCTGGGTGATCGTCGCCTTGCGGTCGGCCAGCTCCTTGATCCGCTCCAGCACGGCGACGCGCTGCTCGCCCGAGAGCTCGATGCCGAGCGCGTCGAGGTGGTGCTCCAGGGTGGCCTTGCCGGCCAGCTTGCCGAGCGCGTACGAGCGCTGCCGGCCGAACCGCTCGGGGAGCAGGCGGCCCTGGTACAGATCCCCCTTGCGGTCGCCGTCGGCGTGGATGCCGGCGGTCTGGGTGAAGGCGTTGGCGCCGGAGATCGCCTTGTTCGGCGGCACGCGCCGGCCGGACACCACGTCCACGCGCTCGCTCACCTGCACCAGCCTGTTCTCCCGGACGCGGGTGGTCCTGCCCAGGAAGTCGTGCATGCCGACCACCACCTCGTCCAGCGGCGCGTTGCCGGCACGCTCGCCCATGCCGTTGACGGTGCAGTGCACGCCGGCAATCCCGGCCTCGACGGCGGCCATCGTGTTGGCCGTCGCCAAGCCGTAGTCGTTGTGCGCATGAAAGTCGAAGTGGCGATCGGCGAAGCGGCTCAGGATGGCCTCGACCATCTCGGTCACCATCGACGGCGACAGCACCCCCAGGGTGTCCGGCAGCATGATCCGCAGGATCGGCGTATCGGACAGGCCCTCGATGAGGTCCAGGACATAGTCGCGGGAGTCGATCATGCCGTTCGACCAGTCCTCCAGGTACAGGTTGCAGGACACGCCGAGCCGTTGCGCCTTGCGGACGGTGTGGTCGATGGCCGCGACGTGCTGCGCGGGCGTCTTGCGGAGCTGCGTGGTCAGGTGCTTGAGCGATCCCTTCGCCAGCACGTTCATCACCTTCCCGCCCAGGTCGGCGATCCAGCGCGCGGATGCGTCCCCGTCGGTATATCCCAGGATCTCTACCCGGTCGGCGGCGCCGTGCGCGTTTGCCCAGCGCAGTACCGTCTCCGCTCCCTCCCGCTCGCCGGCGCTCACCTGAGCGCTGGCGATCTCGATGCGGTCCACGCCTACCTCGTCCAGCACGAACTGGGCGATGGAGAGCTTCTCGTCCGGCGTATAGCTGACGTCACGCATCTGTTCGCCGTCACGCAGCGTGGTGTCCATCACCTCGATCATCTTCGCGTCGTCTCCCACCTTCACGCTCCGCGAGGCACCGGCGCTTCTGAACGAGAAAGGCCGTGAGCCTCCGGGAGCCCACGGCCTGCATCGATCACGTCGCCGCGATCAGCTAGCGCACATGGGACCCTCGAAGGCCCTCGATAATCCCGATCGGAGTGCGCCTCGCCATCGGTTTCAAGCTACCGGCGCGGACGGTGCGCGTCAAGGGTTCTCCCGCGGCGCGGCGGCCGGGCGCATGCCGCACTTCGCCGAGCCCGGCGCCGCCCAGCGCCTGCAACGAGAACCGGTCATTGAACCGGTACACGCCGGAGGCCCGGGAACTGATCGGTCACCGTCTCCGGCCAGGTATCCGTAGAACGGGCGTTTCTGCCGATTTGATTATTGATAAACTACTAATTATAGATATAGAACACGATTTGATTATTCGTTTTCTGGTACAATCGGATAGTGGTAGAAAGGGCAAGGCCATGGGCATCGGGTGGCTTGACTGTCTGCCCGGAACCGAGCCCGCGGGAGCCGCGCGGGCTGGCGCGTCAGCGCGGCCGCCACGTGCTGCCCGGCGGTTCTGTGTCTCCCGACGTCCCCGTGATCGACCGGCGCCACCATCGGCGTCGGTCCGTACAGCCATCGCCTCAGGCGGATGCGCCGGAAGTCGGCCTGACCGTAGGGAATGTGGGGGTAAGCGGGCGTCTCATCCACTGCAGACCGTACCGATGACACTCTATCGCCCGCGCGACGACCCCTCAAGTGAGCCGCAGCGTCCCCAGCGTGCCCTGCCGTTGACGGTGGTGCTACTGAGTAGTACTCTGATCGCGTGGCGGTGAAGTCCTCGATATCGATGAGCGACGAGCAGTACGCGTTTGCGCGGACGCTGGTCGAGGCCGGGCGCTACTCGAGCGTCAGCGCGGTCCTGCAGCAAGGCGTCGACCTGCTGCGGCAGCGACTGGACGCCGAAGAGCTGGAAACCGCGGCGCTACGCGAGCTGCTGTCCCGCCGCCGCAAGAACGAAGCTGTGAGTGCCGAGCGCATGGACACGCGGCTCGGCAGCATGTTTGCCGACAGACGCCGCGCGCATGGCCTTCCGTCTTGAGTTCGCGGCCGATGCCGAACGCGATTTCGGACTGATATTCGATCACCTCCTGCGCAGTTACCTCGACTTCGGCGAGAGCCTTGAGAGCGCGCTCGACCACGCCGAGGCTCGGATCATCGAGATTCGCGCGGCTGCGGAACGCATCCTGACCGCTCCCTATCGGGGCGAACGCCACGACGACATCCTGCCCGGGTTACGGCATCTCGCCATCGGACGTGCGATCTACTGGTTCGATATCTGCGAGTCACGCAAGACGGTGCGTGTCCTGGCGGTGTTCTTCGGCGGCCAGGACCATGTCCGCCACATGATGGCCCGGCTCCTCCAGGACTGAACTGTCGACCCACGCTCGATCCTTTGACAGGCGAACCGATCGCGCGGTTACCAGCGCCCGGTGACGCTGGCGCCGAGGGAGTGCTCCGGGGGCGCGGCGGCACCGTGTCGCTCGCGGCGCGTTGCCTCCAGTCCGAGCTCGAACGCCGTCGGCCCGCCGGCGGCCAGGGTGAGCCCCCAGCCCAGGCGGTACTCCCGCCACTCCGGCGCCAGCGCCAGCCCCAGCTCCGGCGTCGCCGTGAAGCGGTCGCCGAACGCCGCCAGGCCGTAACCCGCGCGCAGCTCCAGGCGGCGGCTGTCCAGCCCGTCGCCGGGGGCCGCCAGCCCCGCCAGCGTCGCCCGCCCCAGCAGCGCGTCCATGCCGCCGGTGGCCGAGGACCCAAGGGTCTGGACGACCGTCACCGACGGTCCCCGATCGGAGGACGGATCGGGATCCCAGGCCAGTGACCCGGAGACGCCCACGTCCCGGAAGCCTTCCGACCCGTAGGTCAGCAGCCCGCGCGCCGACAGCTCGGCCGCAAGCCCCAGCGCACGGTCGGTCCACGCCAGGCCGCCCCCGAGGTCCATCCCGTAGCCGTTCTCGGCGTCCCCGCCGTCGTGGCGCACGCCGATCGCGAAGCTCGGCTCCAGCGCACCGCCGCCGTCGAGCACGAAGCGGTAGCCGCCGTCGAGCCCGAGCCGCAGCCGCGTCACGTCCGCCTGCGCCTCCGCCAGCCCCGGCGCCGCCTCGGAGCTCGTGCGCACCCACAGCGCGTCGGTGTCGAGCGCCAGCGAGAACCCGCTCCCGCCGGCCGGCTCCAGCAGCCGGCCGCGCGCCCCGAGCGCGGCCAGCACCAGCGCCAGGTCGGTCTCCAACTCCCTCGCCGCCTCGGGCGTGAGCGTGAGCCCGCCCAGGCCCAGCCCGGCCGCCGCCCACGCGGTCAGCCGCTCGCTCAGGTCGACGCCGGCATAGGGGAAGACCCCGGTCACCGCGCTCGTGACCGTTCCGTCGCCGCCGTCGCCGGCGTAGCTGCCCTCGCCGCGCGCATGCCCGAGCATCGCCCCGGCCAGCCAGCCACCCGACCGGTAGTCCGCCCCGAGCGCCGCCGACAGCACCTCGCCGTCCACGCGCAACGCGCCGTCGCGCCCATCGAACCGCGACCAGCCGCCGCGGCCCCACAGCGCCGCCGACGTACCCTCTTCGGCCGCCGCGGTCAGCGCGAACGCGCTGCCGGCCACGACCTCCTGGCCCGTCACGGTCTGCGGCCGCTCCTCGGCACCCGCCAGCCAGAGCCCCAGCGCCTCGGCATCCAGGCGCGCCGCCTCCTCGTCGTAGCCGTCCCCGAGCGCCTGCCCCGCGACCCGCGCCTGCGCCCCGCCCGCGCGCGAAGCCTCCAGCCGCGCCTGCACCCCGCCCAGCACCTGCTCGGCCAGCGTCCGTCCGAACCGCGCCAGCCACGCCCCCGGCATCGCGTCCGTGTTCAGAATCGCCCCGGTCGCCTCGCCGTCCTCGATGTGCGCGCCGGTAGCGTTGGACAGCCGCAGCAGGAACGTCTCCCGCCCCTCGTCGTGCGCGTCGTCGAGCACCGCCACGCTCACCGTCTGCTCCCGCTCGCCCGCCGCGAAGGTCAGCGTGCCGCGGCTCGCCGTGTAGTCCTCGCCCGCGGTCGCCGTGCCGTCGGCGGTCGCGTAGTCCACCGTCACCTCACCGGACGCCGCCCGGCTCAAGCGCACCGCAAACTCGACCGCCGGGTCGATGCCCTCGCGCGCCTCCGCATCCGCAACCGACAGCAGCGCCGGCCCCAGCACGGTCGCCGACACCAGGTTGGCAAGTTTCTGACCCCCGGCCGTGCAGATCGCCCCCGGCGCTGCGCAGTCCGCCGTCGCCGGCAGCGTCACCGTCATGTCCTCGTTCGACGCCGGTCGCACCCGCACCGTCACCCGGCGGTTCTCCCCCGGCACCACGCGCTTGGCGTCGATCAGCCGCCCGTTCGTCACCTCCAGCGCCCCGGCCTTGAACGCCGGCAGACGCAGTCCCGTGAACTCCCGATCGAAGCGGATCTCGAAACTGAACAGCTTCTTGCCGTCATGCTCGGCCGGCATGCCCACGAACGACGCCGTCAGCTCCGGCCCGGTCGACGCCGGCCCCGGCACGGTCGCCGACACCGGGTTGGCGAACTTCCGGCCCCCGGCCGCGCAGATCGCCTCCGGCGCCGCGCAGTCCGCCGTCGCCGGCAGCGTCACCGTCACGTCCTCGTTCGACGTCGGTCGCACCCGCACCATCACCCGGCGGTTCTGCCCCGGCACCATGCGCTTGGCGTCGATCAGCCGCCCGTTCGTCACCTCCAGCGCCCCGGCGTCGAACGCCGCCAGACGCAGCCCCGAGAACTCCCGATTGAAGCGGAGCTCGAAACTGAACCGCTTCTTGCCGTCATGCTCGGCCGGCATGCCCACGAACGACGCCGTCAGCTCGGTCCGGGGCGGCCCCGGCGCAAGCTCCAGCGTGCGCTCCGTCCCGGCGTGCGCGAGCGCCGCCGCCAGCCCGCCGCCCGCGCTCACGATCGACCCGCCGCCGAGCCTCAGGCTGTTTGCGAGCAGGGCCACCCGGCTCCACGGGCCGTGTATTGCGTCGAGCGTGTACGCGAATGTCAGCGCATCGGTCCCCGAGCCGCGCACGTACGCCGCCCGCAGTTCCTTGCCCGCCGCCACCAGCGAGACCGCCGGCGCCCCCTCGACCGTCACCGGCTCGGCGAAGCGCAGCGTCGCCTCCACCGCGTCACCCGCGGCCCAACTCCCGTCCGCCGCGTCCACGATCGAGACGGATGTCACCCCCGGCGCGTCGCCGAACGCCAGCGCCGCCGCCGTCCCGACCTCGTCCACGATCGCCCCGCCGTTCAGCCTCAACCCCGAGGCTGCCGGCCGCACCGCGGCAATCTCGCCGTCCGCCGCGCTCACCTGGTAGGCGAATACCAGCCGCTCCGTGCCCGACCCCGACGCGTAGGACGCGCGCCGGATGATTCCGTCCGCAATCAGCGCGAGCGTCGGCGTGCCGTCGGCGGTCCCGACCGTTACCGCCGACGAGAAGGTCAGGGCTGCCTCGATCGTCTCGCCCTCGCCCCAGACCCCGTCCGGACCCGAGTCCGAAGTCACCTCAGCCCCCGAGACCGACGCCACCGGCAGGTCGTCCGCAGCGCTCACCGTCACCGTCACCGTCGCCGCTTCCGACGACTCCGCGTCCGACGAATCCGTCACCTTGTAGGTGAACGTGGCATCGCCGCTGAAGTCCGATGCCGGCTCGAACTGCACCGTCCCCAGGTTGGCCGCCAGCACCACGTCCCCGGCGCTTGCGTTCGCGCTGCCGACCTTCAACGTCCCGTCCGCGGCAGCGGGCAGGGTCGCGATCGTCACCGACTTCAGCGTGTGACCGTCCGCGTCGCTGAACGCGTCCTCGAAGTCGCTGGCCGCAAACGTCAGCGTCGTGTCCTCGGGCGTCGTCTTCGCGATGTCCGCCGCCACTGGCAGGTCGTCCGCAGCGCTCACCGTCACCGTCACGGTCGCCGCTTCCGACGACTCCGCGTCGGAGCTGTCCGTCACCTTGTAGGTGAACGTGGCATCGCCGTTGAAGTCCGTCGCCGGCTCAAACGTCACCGTTCCCAGGTCGTCCTTCGCCACCGTCTGATCGACCGCCGCCGCCGCCGTGCCCACCTTCAGCGTCCCGGCCGCTGCAGCGGGCAGGGTCGCGATCGTCACCGACTTCAGCGTGTGACCGTCCGCGTCGCTGAACGCGTCCTCGAAGTCCGTCGCCGCGAACGTCAGCGTCGTGTCCTCCGCCGTCGTCTTCCCGAAATCCGACGCCACCGGCAGGTCGTCCGTAGCGCTCACCGTCACCGTCACCGTCGCCGCTTCCGACGACTCCGCGTCGGAGCTGTCCGTCGCCTTGTAGGTGAACGTGGCATCGCCGTTGAAGTCCGTCGCCGGCTCGAACGTCACCGTACCCAGGTCGTCCTTCGCCACCGTCTGATCGACGGTCGCTGTCTCCGTGCCCACCTTCAGCGTCCCGTCCGCCGCAGCGGGCAAGGTCGCGATCGTCACCGACTTCAGCGTGTGGCCGTCCGCGTCGCTGAACGCGTCCTCGAAGTCCGAAGCCGCGAACGTCAGCGTCGTGTTCTCGGGCGTCGTCTTCCCGAAGTCCGCCGCCACCGGCGCCGCCGTCACCGTCACCGTCACCGTCGCTGAATCCGACGACTCCGCGCCCGAGCTGTCCGTCACCTTGTAGGTGAACGTGGCATCGCCGCTGAAGTCCGCCGCGGGCTCGAACGTCACCGTACCCAGGTCGTCCTTCGCCACCGTCTGATCGACGGTCGCCGCCTCCGTGCCCACCTTCAGCGTCCCGTCCGCCGCAGCGGGCAAGGTCGCGACCGTCATCGACTGCAGCGTGTGGCCGTCCGCGTCGCTGAACGCACTCTCGAAGTCCGCCTCCGCGAACGTCAGCGTCGTGTCCTCGGGCGTCGTCTTCCCGAAGTCCGCCGCCACCGGCAGGTCGTCCGCCGCGTCCACCGTCACCGTCACCGTCGCCGTGTCGGCCGACTCCGCGTCCGAGCTGTCCGTCACCTTGTAGGTGAACGTGGCATCGCCGTTGAAGTCCGCCGCAGGCTCGAACTGCACCGTCCCCAGGTCCGCCAGCGCGATCACGTCCTCGGCCTGCACGGCAGCACGCGTATCGTCCGCGCCCGCCATCAATGTCCCGTCCGCGGCAGCGGGCAGGGTCACGATCTTCACCGACTGCAGCGTGTGGCCGTCCGCGTCGCTGAACGCGTCCTCGAAGTCGCTGGCCGCGAACGTCAGCGTCGTGTCCTCGGGCGTCGTCTTCGCGATATCCGCCGCCACCGGCGCGACGGTCACCGTCACCGTTACCGTCGCCGCATCGGCCGACTCCGCACCGGAGCTGTCCGTTACCTTGTAGGTGAACGTGGCATCGCCGCTGAAGTCCGCCGCAGGCTCGAACTGCACCGTCCCCAGGTCCGCCAGCGCGATCACGTCCTCGGTCTGCAGGGCAGCTCGCGCATCGCCGGTGCCCGCCATCAGCGTCCCCTGCGCCGCATCCGGCAGGGTCACGATCTCCACCGACTGCAGCGTGTGGCCGTCGGCGTCGCTGAACGCGCCCGTGAAATCCGCCTCGGCGAACGTCAGCGTCGTGTCCTCGGGCGTCGTCTTCGCGAAGTCCGCTGCCACCGGCGCCACCGTCACCGTGATCGTCACCGTGATCGTGTCATCGGTGGTCGGGGTCCCGGTCTCGGCATCGCCGTTCGCGTCCTCGCCGTCCGTCACCTGCGCCGTCACCGTGTAGCTCGACTGCGCGTCGAAGTTCAGCGTCACGCCGCTCTTCACCTTGATCTCGCCGGTGCCGCTGTCGATCGTGAACGAGTCGTTGTCGCCACCGCTCGCCAGCGAGTAGGTCAGAGCGTCGCCGTCCGCGTCCGTCGCCGCCACCGTGCCCACCGACGCGGCATCGGCGTTGTCCTCGGCGATCTCGAAGGAGGCCGTCTCCGCGGCGAAAGCCGGCACCGTGGGCGCGCTCGTGTCGTTCGTCACCGCCTGGTTCGAGAACGCGTCGGCCTGCGTGCCCCACGGATTCTGCGTCCGCGGCGGATTCGTCTTGTCGTAGCTGACCGTGATCTCCGTGTCGCCTTGCGCCACCGCCGGGTTCAGGGTCAGGAGCAGGGTCCTGCCGCTGATGCCGACCGCGTCCACCGTCGTGGTGGCGTCGGTGCCCGCCACGGTGAAGGCGGTCGTCGGCGGCACTGCGCCGCCATGCAGCGCCTTGTCGTAGGTCAGCGTCAGCGTGTCGCCGTCGACGACCACGGCGTCGGTCGAGACGAGCACGGGCTTGCCGGGGTCCGGGTCATTCAGACTGGTCACATTGAACCACTCGGTGATGGGCGCCATCCGGTTGCCGGCCAGGTCGCGGAGGTCGATCGTCGTGCTGGTGGCCAGGAACGAAGCGCCGACCATATACGGATCCTCCAGTGTGATGGTCGCACCGCTGATCGCAACCGAGAGAGGATTCCACACGAACTGGGTGTTGCCGGTCATCCGGAAATCGGTGGTGGCCGGCGTTCGTGTGGAGTCCAGCGCCTCGCTGAAGTACAGCTTGAACGTCACTTCTGAATATGACGAGACGTATTCCCAGGTGGCCGACACCAGCCTCGGCGGCGTCGTGTCTCCCGTGATGTTGCTCACCGTCCGGCCGGTCACGTCGGCCGCGGCGTTGCCGGCCGGGTCGCGGATGGGATTCGCGCCCGCCGCGTAGGTCACCGTCACCGCCTCGCGGGCGGTCACCGCGGTGCTCAGCGTCAGCGTCACCTGCGCGCCGCTGACGGCGACGGCCGTGGGCGTCCGGTCGCTGCCGGCCACCGTCACCGTGAAGTCGCCGACCGCCGGCGCCGGGCTCGAGAGCAGCGGCTCGCTGTAGTGGAGCGTCAGCGCAGCGCCGTCCACCGTGGCGTGGGACAACACCGGCAGCCCGCCGTCCACCTTGTGGCTGGTGTCGTGGTCCACCTTGGCGAAGGCCAGGTTCGCATCATCCGAGGTCGCCCCGGCGGTCCGGATCGTCGCGCCCGCCGGCAGGCGCAGCTTGTTCGCGTAGAACGCGATCCCTTCCGTGGACAGGTTGCCGGCCACCACCGTGTAGGTGAACTCCAGCTCGGTCACGTTCGTCCGCCCGCCGGACGCATCGAAGGTCATGTCCTTCTCGCCGAACAGCGGGTCGAACTGCAGCTTCAGCACGGGACTGCCGGTCACGTTCACCGCCCGGTCGAACGTCACCCGCGCCCGCACCTCGTCGGCCAGCCGGTAGGTGTCGTTCTGCCCCGCCGCCGGCGCGCCCACCAGCGCCACCCCGCTCACCGCCGACTGGTGGTTGGTCACGCCGCT
This sequence comes from Spirochaetia bacterium, assembly GCA_963662775.1. Taxonomy (GTDB): domain Bacteria; phylum Spirochaetota; class Spirochaetia; order SZUA-6; family Bin103; genus CATQHW01. Next base: position 3,362,595 of record OY759747.1, on the reverse strand, counting down.
GCCCGAAGCCGACCACGCACCCTCGCCGTCGCCCGCGGCGCGTACCTGCACCCGGTAGGCGGTGTTCGCGGTCAGCCCCGTGATCGTTGCCGAGGTCGAGGCACCCGGGTCCGGCGGGCCGTTGGCCTCGCCCTCCTCGATCCAGTCCGCATCGTCCTCCGGGTCCAGGCTGCCGGCGAAGTAGCGCAGGTCGTAGTCCGCGACCGCCGCCGCGCCCGAATCGGCCGGCGCCGCCCAGCTCACCGTGAGGCTGGTCGCGGTCTGCGCCGTTGTCGCCGGGGCCGGCGGCGCCGACGGCGGCTCCGCCACGTTCGTCACCTGGACGGTCACCGCGTGGGTCGCGTCCACCGCGCCATCCGCGCCGCCGTCCGCCGCCTTGCCGTCGCTCACCCGCACCGTCAGCGCGTAGCTCGGCGTGGTCTCGTGGTCCAGCGTGGCGCCGGCCGTCACGGTGATCGCACCGCTCGCGTCGATGTCGAACAGCGCATCCGACACGGAGTCCAGGGAGTAGACCAGCGTGTCGCCGGCGTCCGGGTCCTCCGCCGCAACCGTCCCCACCGCCGTGCCGCCGGCGCTGTTCTCGTCCACCGACAGCGTCTTCGGCGCCGTCGCCGGGAAGCCCGGCGCCTTGTTGTCGTTGCCGTTCGCCGCCTGCCGGCCGGCGAGGTCGGCCGCGGCGTTGCCCGCCGCGTCCCGGATCGGGTTCGCGCCCGCGCTGTAGCTCACCGTCACCGCCTGCCCCGGGGCCGCCGCCGAGGCCAGGGTCAGCGTCACCGTGCTGCCGCTCATCGCCACCGGATCGGCCTGCGCCAGACTCACCGCGCTGCCGCCCACGTGCACCGCGAAGTCTCCGGCCGCGGGCAGCGAACTGGCATCAAGCGCCTTGGAGTAGCTCAGCTCCAGTGCCGTCCCGGCCACCGCCGCGCCGGACAGCACCGGCCGCACGCCGTCCACCTTGTGGTTCGCCTGCGCCCCCATCGCCCCATGCCCGAGCCCTCCGGTGTTGCCGGCCAGATCCGTGATCGCGCCCCCGTTTCGCTCCAGCGCGTTCGCCGCCACCGCAATGCCGTCGGTGTCCGCGTCGCCGGCCGCCACCGTGTAGCGGAACACCGGCGCCGCCGTGCCGCTGCCGGAGTGGTAGGTCGCGTGCCTGGTCGCCGCGCCCAGCGTGAACGGGATGCGCGGACCCGCCACCGGACTGCCGGCGGTGGTTACCGTTATGGCCTCCGTGAACGTCGCGGCAAGCTCGATGTGATCGCCGATCGCGTAGGTGCCGTCCGAACCCGCCGAAGAAGTCACCTGTATCGGGCTGGCGGTCCTCAGCGACGGCCGCCAGCCGTCCACCTTGTGGTTCGCGTCGTGGCCGACGCGGGCGAATTTCAGGTTCGCATCGGTGGTCGTCCCGGTCGCCCGGATCGCCACACCCGCCGGCAGCGTCAACTGGTTCGCATACAACGCGATGCCCTGCGGCGAATCGTTGCGCGCCACCACCGTGTAGGTGAACTCCAGCGTCCTCGTGTTCATCACGCCGTGCGACGCGTCGAACGTCATGTTCTTCGTTCCCCAATCCGGATCGAACTGCAGCTTCAGCAGCGGGCTGCCGCCCTCCACGTCCACCGCCGTGCGGAACGTCACCCGGGCGCGCACCTCGTCGCCCGGCTTGTAGGTGTCGTTCTGGCCGGACGCCGGCGCCGACACCAGCGCGACGCCGATCACCGCGGGCGTCAGCGTGCCGAAGATCATCTGCCGGCCCGCGAAGTCGGCCGCGGCGTTGCCCGTGAGGTTCCGGATCGGGTTTGCGCCCGCCGTGTAGCTCACCGTCAGCCGCGAGGACACCGGCGAGGCCAGGGTCAGCGTCACCGTCCTGCCGCGCACGACCACCGGGTCGGTGTCCGCCAGCTCCAGGCGGGCGCCGTCCTCGTCCGCCACCGTGAAGTCGGCCGCGGCGGGCACCGAGGTCGCATCGAGCGCCTCGTCGTAGGTCAGCGTCAGTGCCGTCCCGCCCACCACCGCGCTCCACAGGGTGGGCCGCACGCCGTCCACCTTGTGCTCGCTGGATTCATAGAACGGCCGTCTGTAATCGAGACCTGCATTCGTCGTCGAGTCATGCCCGCGGATCGTCACGCCCTCCGGCACGCTCAGCCGGTTCTCCTGGATCGTGATGCCCTGCGTCGACTCGTCCCCCGGCGCCACCGTGTAGGTGAAGTCCAGCACCGTCGTGTTGGTCGTCCCCGCCGCCGAATCCAAAGTCATGTCCCGTTCGCCGGAATCCGTCCAATTCAACCGCAGCTTCAGCAGCGGACTGCCCCCGGCCACGTCCACCGGCGTGTCGAACGTCACCCGCGCCCGCACCTCGTCGCCCAGCTTGTAAGTGTTGCCCTGGCCGGACCTCGGCGACGACACCAGCTCGACGGTCTGCACCTCCGGCCTGCCCGAAACGTTGATCACGGCCAGGTCGGAGAAGTCCGCCAGCTCGTTGCCCGCCAGGTCACGGAACGGTTCGGTGGTGTCCCCCTTGGTGTAGCTCAGCGTCACCGTCTGACCGGCGAGCACGGCCGAGCCGTTCCAGACAATACGCAAGATCTTGCCCCCGCCCCCCCCGTACAGGAGGGTATCGTCGGCGGGGGTGCCGTCGACGCTCAAGCCGAGTCGATCCAGTGGAGTAAAGGAGATGGAGAACGTCTCGCTGAACTCCAGCATCAGGATCCTACCGTTTACCCGGGCGCGCGTGACGGTCGGCGCGGTCCTGTCGGCGCTGACGTTGTCGACCCCCTTGTCGGCGAAGCTCGCGGTCTCGTTGCCGGAGGCGTCCCGCAGCGCGTTGCTGTCCGGTTTGGTATAGCCAACCTTGATCGCCGTGTCGGCGTCCGTGACCGCCGAAGCCAGGGTCAGGGTGACACGGCTGCCGTCGATCGAGACCGCGCTGACGGTCCGCGCGGCGCCGCCCACGGTGACGGTGAAGGCGCTCGCCGCCGGCGGCGAGCCGCCGGCGGGCGCTTCGTCGAAGTGGAGATCGAGCGCCGCCCCGTCGACCGACGCGCTGACAAACGCCGGTGGCACGGCATCCGACTGGGAGTTCACCTTGTGGTTCGCGTCGTGGCCGAGCCCCGCGTGCGACAGCGCCGCGTCCAACCCCGTTGCCGCCGAGTGGATCGAGCCGCCGTTCAGCGCGAGCGTGTCCTGGAGCACGGCGATCCCCTGCGGCGAGCTGTTCCCGGCCGCCACGGCATAACCGAACACCAGCCTGGTCGTCCCACTGCCGCCGGCGTAGCCCGCCCACTTCTCCCCGTAGCCCGGGTCCATCTTGATAAGCAGGCGCGGCTTCCTCCATGGCGTGGCGCCGACGTTCACCGCCTTGTCGAACGTCAACTGAACCTGGATGGTCTCGCCCGCGCCATAGGTGTCGTTCGCCCCCTTGGGCTGCGACACGATTTCGACCGCCGTCACCTTGGGCGTCAGGCTGCCCGGCAGCCGGCTCCCGTCCACCTTGTGGTGCGGGTTTCCACCGCTCGGCAGCCCTGCCTTGTCCCGGCTGGCGGTCTGGCCGTTCCGCACGCTCGCCACATTCCCGTCGAACAGCACGGTCTTGCCCCGCTCCGTCTGCGCCCACACGCCGTCCGTGTCCACGTCCGTGTCCTGGACCGTGTACGCGAACCGCAACGTCCTGTTTCCGTTGACCCTGCTGTGCAGGGAGAGATCCTTGCGGCTGTTGCCGGGAGAGGAATCGTCTTCGCCCACGTCCAGGCGCAGCGTGATGGCGGGAGGATCGGAAGCGGGCCTCACCGCGGCATTGAACGTGACATCCACCACGATCCTGTCGTGCCGGACATAGGTGTCCGGCACGTTGTCGCCGTCCGAGTCGTGGGAGGGGGACGAGGAGATGGCCACCGAGTCGATGAACGGTGTGATCCGGCTGGTGACACTCCTGTCGACGAAGCTGTCGACCTCGTTGCCGTTCGCATCCATCAGCGGAGTCGTGCCCTTGGTGTAGCTCACCGTCACGACGTCGTCAGAAGTCAGACGCGAATCCAGGCGCAGATCGAGAAGGTTCAACGCTCCTGACACCGCGAATTCGTCGTTCCTCAAAGCCACCTCGCTGCCGTTCGCCTTCACCGTGAAGTCGCCCGGCGCGGGAAGTGTCGCATCAGAGCTCAGATTCCCGCTGAACGTGATCGACACGATATCCGCCACGCCGACGTACGCGTTGGTGACGACTTCCGGGACCACGTTGGTGACGGTTCGCTCGGAGAGGTCGGCCGCGTCGTTGCCCGCCGCGTCCCGGATTGGCCTGGCGTCGGCCGTGTAGCTCACCTTCACGGTCTGAGCCTTCGTCACCGCCGAGGCCAGGGTCAGCGTCACCGCGTTGCCGGCGACGGCGACCTCGCTGACGCCGCGGGCGCTGCCGGCCACCTTGACCGTGAAATCGTCCGCATCCGGCACCGAGTTCACGTCCAGCGCCTCGCCGTAGGTCAGCGTCAGCGTGTTCTCCCTCACCGTCGCGCTGGCCAGCGCGGGCGCCTGCGTGTCGGCCGGCCCCGCGTCCGTCGTGGCGCTGCCCGAGTCCGACCACGCGCTCTCGCCGTCGCCTTCCGCCCGCACCTGCACGTCGTAGGCCGTATTCGCGCTCAGACCCGTGATCGTCGCGCCGGTGGCCGTGCCGTCATGCGCAGCATCCGTCCAGGCGCTTGCACCCGAGGCCCGGTAGCGCAGGTCGTAGTCCGCCACCGCCGCCGCCGCGCCCGTGCCGCTCGGCGCCGTCCAGCTCACCGACAGGCTGGTCGAAGAGGCCGCCGTCACCGCCGGCGCCGCCGGCACCTCCGGCGGCTCGGCCACGTTGTTGACCTCGATCGTCACCGCGATGGTGTCGTCGATGGTCACGGCAGTTTCCGGATTGCCGTTGGCACGCTCGCCGTCGCTCACCTGCACGGTCACCGCGTAGCTCGACCTGGCCTCGAAGTCGAGCGTCACGCCGCTCTTTACCCTGATCTCGCCGGTGTCACCGATCGTGAACGAGCCGTGGTCCGTGCCGGCGCTGGTCAGCCAGTACGCCAGCGTGTCGCCTTCCGCGTCGGTCGCCGCCACCGTGCCCACGCTCGCGCCGTCGGGATGGTTCTCGTCGATGCTCACGGTGGCCTCCGGCGCGGCGAACGCCGGCACGGTGTGCTGCCCGACCGTGAGCGTCGCCGTGTTCGCGACCGCCGCCGCCGCGCCGAACGGGTCCACCACCTTGAAGGTGAAGCTGGCGCTGCCGCTGAACGCGGCGCCCGGCTCGAACCTGAACGTGCCCGCCGCCATCTCCGTGTGCGTCACCGTCTGCGGCAGGTCGGCCGCGGCGATCGACGCGCCGTTCAGCGTGAGGGCGCCCGCCAGGCTCGCCGGCAGGGTCGTGATCCTGATCGCCGTCAGCGGGTCGCCGTCGCCGTCCGCGATCGCGAAGTCCGACGCCGCGAAAACCATGGCCGCTCCGGTCGCGGTCTGCTTCGCGGCCGCCGATCCGCTCGGCGCCGTATTCGTTCCGCGCACGTTGACCGCGCTCACCTCCGCGGCGCCGCCGATCGACAGGTCGGCCGCGGCGCCGAGCGCCGCATCGTTGCCGCTGGCGCCCGTGACGGTGGCGCCGCCCGACAGCCGCACCAGGTTGCCGGAGGCGTCGCGCGTGATCGCGATGCCGTCGGTGTCGCTGTCCGCCGCCACCACCGTATACGTGCCGAACTCAAGCTCGCCGCCGGCCGTGCCAAGGTAGTTCAGCGTATGGTGCGTGCCGCCGATGGCCACCACGATCTGCACGTTGCCGCCGTCCGCGTCCGCGCCGGTGACGGCCATCGCCTCGGCGAAGCGCACGCGGACGCCGAACTCGTCGCCCGCGACGTAGGTGTCGCCGGCGCCGTCCAGATCGCCGTCGGCACCCGGAGCGGGATGCCCCGATGCCCGCACGATCGCCGGCAACACCGCCGCGACGGGCGCTCCCGCATCCGCCTCGGCGTGGTCCGCCGCCGCGTCCGTGGCGCCGGCGCGAATGCCGGCGGTGCCGTCGGCGCCGTCCGCGTCCAGCGCGTTCGCGGCCACCGACACGTTGACGCCCGCGGAATCGTCGCCTTCCGCCAGGGTGTAGCGGAACACGAGAGCCGCCGTGCCGCTGCCGGAGATGTACGCCGCGTGCCGGGTCTCCCCGTCGGGGCCGAATGCCGGGCTCAGCTCGATCCGCGGCGTGCCGGCCACCGTCACCACCTGGTTGAAGGTCACTTCGACTTCGACGTGGCTGCCGATCGTCCGATGGACCCCGCCCGACGGCGGGTCCGCGAACGCCACGCTCGATACCGCCGCGCCGGACGTCGCGCCGCTGCCGGTCGCCGACCAGTCGCCCGTGCCCTCGTCGTTCGTCGCCCGCACCTGCGCCTGGTAGTCGGTGCCGCCCGTCAGCCCGGCGATCGTCGTGGTGGTTTCCGCGCCCTCGAACGACGCGTCGGTCCAGTCATTCGCCCCCGAGACGCGGTACTGCACGTCGTAGCCGGTGATCTCCGGCTTGCCGGTCATGTCCGGCGCCGTCCACGTCACCGTCACGCTGCTCGCCGACGCGACCGCCACCGCCGGCGCCTCCGGTGCCGCCGGCGGCTCGTCCACGTCGGTCACGGCGATGGTCACCGCATGCGTGGCGTCGATCGCGGAGTCCTCGCTGCCGTTCGCGGCCTTGCCGTCGGTCACCGACACCGTGGCAGCGTAGCGTGCCGTGCCGCCCTCGAAGTCCAGCGTGCCGTCCGCCGTCACCGTGATGGTGCCGGTCTCGTCGATGCCGAACACCGCGGCCGAGGTCTCGTCCAGCGTGTAGGTCACGGCGTCGTCGTCCGCGTCCGTCGCCGCCACCGTTCCCACCGCCGCGCCCGCGGCGCTGTTCTCCGCCACCGACAGCTCCGTGGGCGTCTCCGACGGAAATCCCGGCGGGCTGTTGGCCGAGACGTTGCCGTATATCCTGATTTTCCGGGAGTTGTTGTGCAATTCGTGCCAACTCCCGTAATTCTGGTAGAGGGTATGGTTCGCGATGCTCCAGCCCTCCGCAGCGCCGGAATCCTCGGCGCCCGATGACGTGTTGTGAATGTAGACCGGTCTCGTCGCGGAGTTGCCGGCCACCTCGATCACGACCACGTACGTCGTGCTCGGGTCCAGATCGATGCCGGCGCCTGACGCCGTGAACGTGTTGAGCCCGGATCTGAACGAGGCGGGATTGGTCAGGTTGCCGAGCCGGTCGGCCGGCTTCCCGGACCCGTTCGCCGACCGGACGCTCACCGTGATGCCCGGCGAGGGCTTGGTCAATTCCGTCATCGTCCACTCGATGACCACGCCGGTCAGCTTGTAGCCCACCGCACTGCTGCCCGTGGTGAACGCCTGGGCGTTGGCGTAGAGTCTCGTACTGGCCCCGGACGCCTGTCCGGTGTTGCTCACCAGCCTCATGCCCGGCGGTACCGATCCCGGCGCCGTGTCGTTCGTCACCCCCTCGTCGGAGAGGTTGGCCGCGGCGTTGCCCAGCGCGTCCTGGATGGGTTTCGTGCCGGTGGTGTAGCTGACCGTCACCGTCTGCCCGTCGGTAATCGGCGAGGCCAGCGCCAGGGTCACCGCGCTGCCGCGTACCGTCACCGGGTCGGCGGCCGCCAGGCTCGTCTCGCTCCCCGCCACCTGCACCGTGAAGTCGTCCGCGTCCGGCACCGAGCCCGTGTCCAGCGCCTCATCGTAGGTCAGCGTCAGCAGTTGCGTCAGCCCGTTCACCGCCGCGCTCTGTAACTCCGGCCCCGTGGTGTCGGTGAGGTTGTCCACGCTGCGGTCCGTGAGGTTGACCGCGCCGTTGCCGGACCAGTCCTGGATCGGCTTGGTGTCCGCGGTGTAGCTGACCGTCACCGTCTGCCCGTCGGCCACCGCCGCGGCCAGGGTGAGCGTCACCGTGCTGCCGCTCACCTGCACCGGGTCGGCGCTCGCCAGGCTCACCGCGCTCGCCGCCGCCTGCACCGTGAAGTCGTCCGCGTCCGGCACCGAGCCCGTGTCCAGCGCCTCGCCATAGGTCAGCGTCAGCGTCTCCGCGGTCACCGCCGCCGTCTGCAACACCGGACGCGTGGTGTCGGCCCGGGTGTGATCCACCTGGTGGTCCGGGTCGTGGTCCAGCCCGGCATGGGTCAGGGTTGCGGCCGTGCGATCATCCGCTCCCGCGATCGCGCCGCCGTTGAGCTCCAGCGTGTTCGCGCGCACCGCGATGCCCGCAGTGGTGAAGTTCCCGGTGACTACCCGGTAGGCGAAGGTCAGCATCGCCGTGCCGTGGCCGGATTCGTAGTCCGCCCACTTGTCGCCGTAATCGGGGTGCATCCTGATCTGCAGCCGCGGCGTGCCGCCGCTCGTGTCCACACTCACGGCCCTGGTGAAACCGGCCCGGACGCGGATCGTCTCGTTCCGTCCGTAGGTGTCCGCCGAGCCGTCGTCGTCCGTGTCGAACCCCGGCACGGAGGCGATCTCCACCGACTCGATCGCCGCCCGTTCAACGACGTCGATCGCGAACGTCAGGCTCGCCGTGTCCGCCGGGTCGCCGCCGGCGGTGTGCGCGCCGTCGGCGTCCTCGGCCTGGTAGGTGACCGTGGCAGCCCCGGTCGTCGCCGGCGTGCCCGAAACCGTCCGCGTGGCCGGGTCGAAGACCAGGCCGTCCGGCAGCCCGCTCAGGTCGTAGACGTAGGAGAACAGCGTGGTGCCGCCGCGGACGATCACGTCGCCGCCGGTCGCCGCCGGCAGCGAGAGGCCGGCGATCGGCTCGTTCACGATGAAGGTCTGCCCGCTCACGGTTTCCGCGAAGCTCGGCGTGCCGGCGTTGTCCGGGGTGGCCACCTGGAATATCGCGTGCGTCCCGGCCGAGGCGCCGTGCGGATCGACGGCCGCCAGGTCGATCCTGAGGTCCGCCGCGTGCAACGCCGCGACACCGCGGAACGATATGCGTCCGCCGTCGGCAGCCGTGGGCCGGGTGATGGAGGGATAGCCGTCCCACGCGAAGACGTTGTCCGGCAGGGTGTAGGACAGGGTGACGGTCAGGGCGTCGGCGTCCTTGTCGTCGAACACGGGAACGACCCGGTCGCTTGCGGGGGTCGTGGTGCAGGTCGCCGGAAAGTCCGCGGTCTCGGTCGTCCGCGACACCAGGGGCGCGAGGGAGACGAGGTCGTCCGCGGGCGCGGCGAGGGTGGCGGACGGCGTGCCGGTACCGGTCTTCACCTGGCAGGCGTTGTCCGCTGCCGTGGAGCTCGTCAGCAGCCGCGGCGCGTTGTTGGTCGCCGGCGGCGTGCCGGTGGTGGCGGCGCCCGAGGCGGACCACGGACTCTCGCCGTGGGCGTTCTGCGCTCGCACCTGCACCCGGTATGCGGTGTTCGCCGTCAGCCCCGTGATCGCCGCCGAGGTCGCCGTGCCCGGGTCCGGCAGGCCGGTCGACTCGCCGTCCTCGATCCAGTCCGCGTCGTCCTCCGGGTCTGCGCTCCCGGCGTAGTAGCGCAGGTCATGGTCGGTGATCGCCGACCCGTTGTCGGACGGCGCCGTCCAGCTCACCGACAGGCTGCCCGAGCTCGCCGCGGCGGTCGCCGCCGGCGCCGCCGGCGTTGCCGGCGGCGTGTGGACCGTGCCGTTGACGCGGATCTGCATCGGCCCATCTCTCGACGTGCTCCAATTCCCTCCCGCGCTTGGCCTCGAGTACTGGTTGGAGAACAGGCTCCACCCGGGCGCCCCGCCCGAGTCCAGCCGGTTGAGCACCAGGCGTTCGAGCTTGGCGGATGGCCCTCCTCCCGACACGACCACGAAATAATTCGTGTCGGCGTTCAGCGTGGTGCCGGCGGGCGCGGTGAACGTGCGGTTGCCCGTCCCCAGCGTCGACGGATTGGTCAGGGTGGCGGCCTCCGTCGTGCTGCCGGGCAGCCCCGTGGCCAGTCGCACGCTCACGGTCGAATCCGGCTCGGCGCGGAATTTCACCTCGATACTGCGCAGGGTGTATCCGTGCGAATTGCTGCCCGTCGTGAACCCGTACGCGGCGTCGATATCCTTGAGGGAAGTCCCATGGGATGCGAGCTGACCGATGTTGCTCACCAGCACGTCGGACGCCGCCGGGTGCGCGGCCAACGCGAGCATCGCCAGCACGACCGGCACCGCGGCCCATGCGCTCAGGCTCCGCCCCGACCGGAGGCGGGAGGTCAGTACCGGTGCCGAACCTGCCGGAGCGCGGCATCGGCGTGCCCTTGGGGGAGCCGCGCGACGGTCCCCAACCGGGGAACGACTGTGTCCTGCGACCCGATGCCGTGCGCTTTCATGATTCATCAACTGCCTCATAAACCGCTTCCCACCCGTCAGCGCGGAGAAACTGAAGTTCTGGCAAAAGTGAATCATCCCCGCTCAGCGCTTGTCAACGCCTTTACGAATTCTTTACGTCGTCTTCTTGATTTTTTTGTAACTAAAACGTACTTTAATAGGATCCATTGCCCTTGTAACCCCCGTCGGGGCGAGCGACGGCTGCGTCGGCCCCGGCTCACGTTGCCACCGGCACGGCGATTGACCGGCCGCGCGGACCGCAAGTTCAATGCCGGTATGGAGGGCCGGTATGGAGGGCCGGTATGGACGTCGCCAACCCGATCTACGAGGTGGTGTTCAAGTACCTGATGCAGGACCAGCGCGTCGCCCGCCTGCTGATCGGCAGGATCACCGGTCTGGCGGTGCAGTCGCTCACCGTCAGCCGCAGGAGACCGCCGTGCGCCGCACCCCGGACGCCCCCGACCACGAGTTGCCGCTGACGCTGCTGCGCATGGACTTCGCGGCTCGGGTTCAGACCCGCGACGGCCGTGAGCGGCAGGTGCTGATCGAGATCCAGAATGCGAGTGCGAGCGGCGCACGGGGCGGGAGCTTGCGGCGAGCCATCCACTGGTGGAGGGCAACGGTCGGGGGGACGCGCACGTGCTGACGATCGAGGAAGGGGAGTATCCGGTGGAGTGCGCCTTCGTGCTGCGGCAGTTGCACGACGCGATGGCGGAGGACGAGGTGCGGCGCGTGCTGTCGGGGTGACGGCCGTGCGCAGGCGAGACGTGAGTGAGGCCGCTGGCATACCCGGATGAACGAACGCCCAACGCGTCAGGGCGCTTGTCCGTACTGCCGCACACAAGAACGGACGCGGCGCCCTCGGTGAGCGCCGCGTCCGCGTGGACCGGTGGATCTGTTGCGCCCGGCGGGGGGTCAGCCTCCCCCGCGTTCGCCGCCGGGGCCGTGCTCGCCGCCGGACTGAGGGCCGACCTCCGCGTGCGGGGACCAGCCGGTGAAGCTCTGCCCCGCCGCATCCAGCCGTACCGGCATCGTCGCTCCGGCCGCCAAGTCCCGCGGCTTCGTCGGGCCGAGCTCGACTCCGTTCGACAAGTGCACCTCGACCCGCACCTGCTGCAGGGTCGCGTCCGTGGTGTTCTCCACCGTGCCGACGAATGCCTGCGCCGCCTGGTCGTAGCGCAGGATCAGCCGCGCACCGTTGCGGACCTCGTCGTAGGTCTCGTCCCGCCCCAGGAGAGTCCCCGACTCCTCGCCGCCGCCCGGCCTTGCGGGCCCGCCGGAGCATCCTATCGCCGCCACTACCATCAAGGCGCCCATCGCTGCCGCCAGCACTTTCCTCTCTGTGGAACACATATCGCTTCCTCCCCCGGGGCGTTCCCGGTGTATCTTTCGAGGATCTCCGCCTCGTTGCGATAAGGGTGGCGGCGCAATGTCGCCTGATTGTCCCATCGTCGCGATCTTTTCTCGGGTCTCCGTCCTGTTCGTGAGAGGCCATGCCGCGCGCATCTGCCCGGGGTGTCTCTCACCGCGTTGGCCGAACGGAAGCCGCCGCACGGCGCGCACGCAGTTCCTTCAGCAGCGATCCGGGGACGGCCAGCGCAAGGAGCAGCGCCCCCGCGAAGATGAACACCTCCACGGTCCGCACGGGGCCGATCAGAACCGCTCCGGCGGCCAGCGCGGCGACGGCGCCGGCCGTGGTCCATTCCGCCACGCCGAGGCGGCGGACGTGCACGACGTAGACGCGCATCGCCAGGAAACAGGTCAGCCACACCGCCAGCCCGCCGAACAACATCCGCGCGCCCGTCAGCCCGGCCCGCGCCGCGATGCCGCCGGCGTTCGGCACGCCCGGCCTGATCGGGAACACCATGCTCCGGACCGCTTCCGCCAGCCCCGGCTCCGAGCCTTCCCGCCCGTCCGCGGCGCTCAGTGCGGCGAGGCTCACCTCCACGGCGGCTGCCATGACCACCACGGCCAGCGTCATCGGCAGGTGCAGGTAGGTGAGGATCTGCCCGCCGCCCACCCGTTGCCGCAGCTCGGCCCGGTCGAGCACGCGGAAGTAGAACCACCAGATGCCTGCCGGGAGCGAGAAGCCGATCGCGAACGCCAGCCGTGCCTCGGCGCGCACCCCGCCCACCACGACGCCGAGCACGGCCTCGCCGAGGACGATGATGGTGAACAGCCCGAGCCGTTCCGGAAGATGGGTGGGGTGCGCCGGCCAGCGGCCGAGGCCGGACACGGCCAGCAGCGGCGCCAGCACCTCGACTCCCACCGCCGCCACGTAGAGCGGGCGATCCCAGGAGGACGCCGTCCACTCCTGCGCTCCCCAGGCGACCGCCGACAGCGCGAATCCGATCATCAGGAACCACGTGAAGCGGCGCGCGGCCGCGACGCGAAGATGCGCCTCAAGGTAGAGCAGCACCAGCAGCACGCGCGCGGCGAACTGGGCGCGCGTGAACGAGGCCGCGTGCTCGTCCATCCCGGACTGCACGTACACCGCGGATCCGGCCAGGGTGAACATCAGCAGCAGGGTCAGAATCGTCTGCAGGACGCTGCCGTCGTCGAAGCGGGTGGCGTAGGTCGTGTGGCCGGCCCACACCAGGAACAGCGGCAGGTACAGCCCGGCCACCTGCGCCAGCGTGTCGAGGTCGGGATGCGCCACCAGGTGATGGGTGAGGCCGGCGATGTTGATGACGAAGATCACGTCGAAGAACAGCTCCAGCCACGTCGCCGAGCGGCCCTCGGCCACCCACCGGTCGTCGCGCGTGGCGTCGATCGGAGGCTCAGTCATGACTACTACCGGTGCGTGCCGGGCTCACCGATGTCAACGGGCCGGGTCGCACGGCATCGCTGGCACCTGCGGGTTCAGGTCATCGCACACTACGGACGCTCGGCAGCGTCACATGCCCCAGACCGTGACCGGCACGCCCTCCTCGGATGATGCGCGGCGGAAGATCTTCTCCTCCCAGCTCCGTTCCGGGTCGCGGTCGAACACGACCAGGTGGCCCGCCTCCGCCCCGCACCGGTCCACGTGGTCGCGGGTCTGCTCGACCCCTTGCACGACGGTCCGCTCCAGCTCCCCGCGGCGCACCTTGCACTCCACCACGAAGCGCCGCTCGCGCCCGCCCTGCGGCCACACGATCAGCAGGTCCGTGCGCCCGCGCCCCAGCGCGTACTCCCGCTCGATCCGCCCGCCGCCATTGACGATCCGCTGCAGGTGCGCCTGCAGCAGAAGCTGCGGCCCGGCCTCGTGGTAGCGCTCGAAGCGCTGCACCCAGTGCTCGGAGTGCTCCCGGAAGAACTCCTGGAACGACGCGATCAGCCCCGCCACGTCCAGCCCCCCGTCCGCGCCCACGTACCACGCCATCCGTTGCGGCAGCGTCTCCTGCACGACGTGGCTCAGATGGCGCGGCACCACCTCGGCATAGATCGGGTTGGCGATGCGTGGCGGCCCGTCGGCGGCCCGTGCCACCAGCCCCAGGTCGCAGGCGTAGGCGAGGTCTTCCTCCGAGCACCTCATCTCGTCGGCGCCGGCCAGGATCGGCTCCACCACCCGCCGCATGCGCTCCTCGCGCAGCTTGTCCGCCAGGTTGTCGAGGTGCGTCACCCGCGCCAGGATCAGCCGCTCCTGCGCATCCAGGATCGCCTGCTCCGTGATCGGGCGGGAGCGGTCGCGGCCGTCCCTGTCATCGAAGCACGCCTCCCGGCACAGCGCGTTCACCAGCCACGGCTGCCCGGCGGTGCGTGCCGGGATCAGCCGCAGCGCCGACAGCAACGTGTCGCCGCTCAGGGCGTCGATCTCGTCGATCAGCAACACCAGCGGGCGCGGGTCGCACATGCTCCAGCGCGCCAGCGCCTGGCGCAGCGCCTGCCCCGGGCCGACGCGCTCCAGCAGGGGGGGCCAGAGGTCCTCCAGGGTCTCGTCGTCCAGCGTCACGCTTGCCCGAAACGCCAGTTCTGCGAGCACCGTGCGGATGCCCTCGGCGATGTTCTCCCGCATCGCCTGGCCGGCCTCGACGTTGGCATACACGCAGCGGAAGTCGCCGACCTGCCCGGAGTTGAGCAGGTCGCAGAGCGCCAGCAGCGCCGACGTCTTGCCGGTCTGCCGAGGCGCGTGCCGCACGAAGTACTTCTTGTCCCGCACGAGGCCGAGCACCTCTTCGAGATCGATCCGCTCCAAGGGCGGAATGTGGTAGTGGTCCGCCGCCACCACCGGCCCCTCGGTGTTGAACGTGCGCACGGCCGCCAGTGTGGCATCGCGCAGACCGACCGTCACCCGCCGCCTTCGCCGATGTCCGATTACCGGGCGTTGCGCTCCCCCGCGCATCGCCTATACTGGGCACAGAGCAGCCGACCTCGGTGAGGCGGCAAGCCCCAGCCGGTCCCGACGGAGCCGTCGCGCCGGCCGTACCCCGTGGGGACGGCACGGCAGATGCGAAACGCTCCTCATGGAGTCCGCCTTGGGCGAAGGAGATGCCCATGGACCGGTCCCGCATCACGCTGACCGACATCACCCGCCCCGACCGGGAGCCGCTGGTGATGGTCACCGCCTACGACGCAGCCAGCGCCCGCCTGACCGACGAAGCCGGGGTCGACCTGATCCTGGTCGGCGACACGCTGGCGGAGTTCGCGCTGGGCCACGACAGCACGGTCGCCGTGACGGTCGACGAGATGCTCCACCACTGCCGGGCGGTCACCCGCACCCGCCCGCGCGCGCTGGTGGTCGGCGACATGCCTCTCGGCTCCTACCAGGTCTCCGACGAGGAAGCCGTGCGCAACGCCATCCGCTTCGTGAAGGAGGGCGGCGTCGACGCGGTCAAGATCGAAGGCGGCGCGGTGCGCGCGCAGACCGCGCAGGCCATCGTGGAGGCGGGCGTCGCGGTGATGGGCCACGTCGGCTTCACTCCCCAATCGGCGGTCAGCTTCGGGTCGCACATCGTCACCGGGCGCGACGCCGAGACGGGCATCGCGCTCTACCGCGACGCGCTGGCCCTGGAGCGAGCCGGCTGCTTCTCGATCGTGCTGGAGGCGGTCGTGCGCGCGGTGGCGAGCCGCATCACGGCGGAGCTGGTTGTACCCACGATCGGCATCGGCGCAGGCGACGGCTGCTCCGGGCAGGTGCTGGTGTTCCACGAGCTGACCGGCATCCACTCCGGTCCGTCGCCCCGCTTCGTGCGCCGCTACGGTGAGGCGGGCGCGGAGATCAGCCGGGCGATCGCGGACTACGCCCGTGACGTGCGCACCCGCGCCTATCCGGACAAGGAGCACGCCTACCTCATGCCGGGCGAGGAGATCGCCCGCTTCGACCATGCGCTGGCCGCCGAGCGGCGCGACGCGGGGCTGCGGACGCGGACGGCATGAGAGTGGTCGAGCGAATCGACGAGGTGCGCTCGTTCGTCCGCGCCGTGGGCAGGTCGACGGTCGGGTTGGTGGCCACGCTGGGCGCGCTGCACGCCGGCCATCGCTCGCTGGTCGAGCATGCCCGCGCCGCCGGCGACACGGTGGTCGGGACGCTGTTCCTCAACCCCACCCAGTTCTCCGAAGAAGCCGACCTGGAGTCCTATCCGCGTACGCGGGAAGGCGACCTGGCGCTGTTCCGGAACGCCGGAGCCTCCCTGGTGTTCGCGCCGACCGCGCAGACGATGTATCCGCCCGGGTTCGACACCGCGGTGCTGCCCGGACGCGCCGGTGAGCGGCTGGAGGGCGCCGGGAGGCCCGGCCACTTCCGCGGGGTCTGCACCGTGGTGGCCAAGCTGCTGAATATCGTCACGCCCGCGCGCGCCTACCTCGGTCAGAAGGACGCGCAGCAGGTCGCCGTGCTCAGGCGCATGGTCGCCGACCTCGACATGGATGTCGAACTGGTCGTCTGCCCGACGGTCCGCGACCCTGACGGCGTGGCGCTGAGCTCCCGCAACGCGCTGCTCACGCCGGAGCAGCGCGCCCGCGCGGTGGCGATCCCGCGAGCCCTGGAGGCGTGCCGGGGGCGGTTTCGATCGGGGGAGCGGGATGCGGGCGCGCTGCGCGCCACCCTCCGCGACTGCCTGCGCGGAAGCGTCGACCTGGAATACGTGAGCGTCGCCGATCCGGACACGATGGCGGAGCTGGACGACGTGGAGCGTCCGGCCGTGGCGTCGGTCGCGGCCCGGGTTGGCGACGTCCGGCTGATCGACAACGTGGTCCTGGAGCCGGTGAGCTGATGCTGCTCTGCGTGGACATCGGCAATACCAACATCGTGCTGGGAACCTTTCCGCCCGACGCGGCCGAGCACGCTGCGCCCGCCGCCACGTGGCGGCTGTCGACCCGCGCCAACGTGCAGGCCGACGAGTACGCGGTGCTGCTGCGCCAGCTCCTGCAACTGGAGGAGCTGACCGAGGAGGCGATCGACGCGGTGGCGATCGCCAGCTCCGTGCCGGCGGTGCAGGGCGTGTTCGCCACCCTCTGCCGCAGCCGGCTGCGGCTGAAACCGCTGATCGTCGGCGTCGGCGTCAGGACCGGCGTGCGCGTTCGCTACGACAGCCTGCGCGACGTCGGCGCCGACCGCATCGTCGACGCCGCGGCGGCCTTCGCCGAGCACGGGGGCCCGATCTGCGTGGTGGACTTCGGTACCGGCACCACCTTCGATGCGATCGACGCGTCCGGACAGTATCTGGGCGGAGCCATCGCACCCGGCATCGAGATCGCCGCGGACGCGCTGGCCGAGCGCGCCGCCAAGCTGGGTCGGATCGAGCTGGTGGCGCCGCCGCACGCGATCGGCGCCAACACCACGCACGCGGTGCAGTCCGGGCTGATCTACGGCTACGTCGGCCTGGTGGAGGGCATGGTGGCGCGCTTCCGTGCCGAGCTTGGCGGCAGCGCATTCGTGCTGGCGACCGGCGGGCTGGCCGACACGATCGCGCCGCTGACCCGCGTGATCGACGCCGTCGATCCGTGGATCACGTTGAAGGGCCTGCGCCTGACCTGGAACGCGAACGTGGGCCAGGACAGGACAGGCCGAGACGAAGCGGGGAGGACGCCGTGAACGACGGGAAGGAAGCCGTATACGACGCAGCGGATCGGAGCCCGTTCGCCGGCCGGTCGGTGCTGGTGTGCGTCACCGGCGGCATTGCGGCCTACAAGGCGGCTGCCCTGGTCAGCGAGCTGGTGCAGCTCGGCATCCGCGTGCGCGTGGTCATGTCGGCGGGCGCGCGAAGGTTCATCCAGCCGCTCACCTTCCAGGCGATCACCGCCGAGCCGGTGGTCACCGACCTGTTCGGGACCGAGCACGCGGGTGTCCGGCACGTCGAGCTCGCGGCCTCACATGACCTGCTGGTCGTGGCCCCGGCGTCGGCCAACACCATGGCGCGCCTGGCGCGCGGTGCGGCCGACGACGCGGTGGCGGCGACCGTGCTGGCCAGCCCGGCGCCGGTGCTGATCGCACCGGCCATGGAGAGCACCATGTGGGAGAAGCCGCCGACTCGGCGCAACGTCGAGCAGCTCGCCGCCGACGGGATGGTCATCATCCCGCCCGAGACCGGGCGACTGGCCTCCGGTGCACACGGGGTTGGCCGCATGGCCGAACCCGCGTCGATCACCCGCCACGTCCGCCGCGCGCTGGGCGCGCACGGCGACCTGTCCGGCCGCTCCCTGTTGATCACCGCCGGCGGCACGCGGGAGGCCCTGGACCCGGTGCGGACCCTGACCAACCGCTCGTCCGGCCTGATGGGCCGCGCCCTGGCGGTGGCCGCGCGTGACCGCGGCGCCGAGGCCGTCCTGGTCACCACGGCCGCCGCCGAGACCGAGCCCGGCATCATGCCGGTGGCTGTCGAGAGCGCCGCCGACATGGCCCGGGCCGTCAAGCAGCACCTGCCCGGCCGGGATGCGCTGATCATGTCGGCAGCGGTCGCCGACTTCCGTCCCGCGGCCCCCGCGGACGCCAAGATCAAGAAGGCGGGACGGCCCGGGTTGACGATCGAGCTGCGGCCGACCGACGACATCCTGGCCTCGCTGGCGGCCGGAGGCGACGGCTGGCAGCGGCCCCCGGTGGTGGTCGGCTTCGCGGCCGAGACCGAGCGGCTCCTCGAGGGAGCGCGTCGCAAGCTTGCGACGAAGCGGCTCGATCTGATCGCCGCCAACGCGGTCGGCGCCGACCGCCGGCCGTTCGGCGCGGCACGAGTGGCCTTGACGCTGATCGATCGCACCGGGAGCGAGCAGCCTCTGCCGGAGGTGAGCAAGGAACAGGCGGCGCACCGCCTGCTGGATCGGGTGGCGGCGCTTCTGGGCGCCTGAGAGCCCGGCTACTTCGCCTTGCCGTCGGACTCCGGCGCGTCCTGCAACGCCTTGCGGTCGCCTTCGGCGCCGTCGGCGTCCTTCTGGCCGGTCGTCAGGCCCTTCTCGAACTCCGCCTTGGCGCGGCCGATCGAGCGCGCGAACCGCGGGATCGCCGAGGCGCCGAACAGCACCAGGACGATCACGCCGACGATCAGTATCTCCGGATGACCAAGCATGCTTGCTACCTCTCTACCGCGTCCCCGGACGAGGACCGTTCACTACCGGTTTGGTCAATATACCCCCGTCCCGCGTCCGCGTCTTCCTCCGCCGGCCGGGTCTCTGCCGGCTGGGTCTGCGCCGGTCGGGTCTGCATGGGGTGTATCGCGTCATCCGGAGGCGTCGTCCCGGAGCGCTCCTGATCCGCCCGTTCCAGGGCCGCGCCGAGCTGGCGCATCTCCGCCTTGGCGCGCGCGGACGCGGTCTGGATCTTCCGCACCACCTTTCCGACCGAGCGCGCCGCGCGCGGCAACTCGCTCGGCTTGACGAACAGCACGATCACCAGCGCGATGATGCCGATCTCCCAGAGCCCGAGGCCGAACATCAGCCGCCTCCAAGCCGCAGGATGCGGGCGATCAGGATGGTCAGGAAGAACATCGCCACCATGGGCACCGCCAGGCCGATCTGCGACACGACGTCCGGTGGCGTGACCAGGGCCGCCATCCCGAAGATCCCGACGATCGCGAACCGGCTGGCGCGCAGCAGCGCGCGGCGGGTCACCACGCCACCGCGCAGCAACAGCAGCAGCACCACCGGCATCTGGAACACGAGCGCGAACATCAACAGGATCTGCAAGAGAAAGAACACGTTGCGGTCGTAGCTCAGCAGTATCCCCACCCGCTCCGGGATGAATCCCGAACCGGTGAGAAAGTCGACCGACAACGGCAGCACCTGGTGGTATCCGTAGAGAAACCCCGCGCAGACCAGGACCATGCTCGCCCAGAGCGCGGCCGCGATCACGCGCCGCTCCTTGCGCTGCAGGGCGGGAAACACGAAGCGGATCCCGTTGTAGGCGTGCACGGGAAGCGACGCGACGACCCCGGCCAGCAGGGCCACCTTCATCCGCACCAGGAACCCCTCGAACAGCGAGGTCGCGTAGAGCTGCTGCTCGCCGAGCCGCTCCTGGATCGCCGCCAGGGGCGCGAGCAGCAGGTTCAGGAGCGATTCGTAGAACCCGTAGCACACCCCGGCAGCCACCAGCGCGGCGATCACGGACACGATCAGCCGCCGCCGCAACTCCTCGGCGTGCTCCAGGAAGGTCATGTGGCGCTCGGGCGAGCGCGACCCGGTCGCCGTCGCGCTCATCCCCGTTGGACCGTCGGCGTCTTCGGCCTCCGCACAGCCGCGCCGGACGGGTGAAGCATCCGGCGGCGGATCAGCAGCGCGATCGCCGCCAGGAACACGACCTCGATCGCGCCGTAGATGAGCAGGCCGGAGAGCACCCCTTCCGTGAACCCGTAGGAGTGCAGCCCGACGCCGAGCTCGTTGATCCCGAACCAGGCCAGCATCACCACCATGATGCCGCCCACCGATCCGACCGCCATGCCGTACTCGCCGATCATCTTGCCCAGCCGCGCGTGGAACAGGATCGCGCACCACAGCACGATCATCAGCGCGCCGTTCTCCTTGGGGTCCCATCCCCAGAAGCGCCCCCACGACTGGTCCGCCCAGATGCCGCCGAGCATGGTGCCTACGAACGACAGCGTCAGTCCGAAGGCCAGGGAGCCGACCAGCAGGCGGTACGTCTGGCGCAGGCGCGAGCGATCGCCACGCGCCTCGACGTACTGGAACAGGTAGACGTGCCCGACGAAGCCCGCGAATACGCAGGCGCAGTATCCGGCGGTGATCACCACCACGTGAGTGGACAGCCAGAAGTTGGTATCCAGCACCGCCTGGAGCTGCCGCAGGGTGTCGCCCTCGGCCGCGAACTTGCCGGAGATCCACAGCAGCACGAACCCGATGGCCATCCCGCTGACGGCCCCCAGGCGGTTGCCCCGGTAGCGCAGGTACACGCCCGCGGCGGCCGCGCACCAGGAGACGAACACGAACGTCTCGTACAGCGTGGTGACCGGAGGCCGGCCGTTGATGATCATCCGCAGCAGGATGCCGCCGGTGTGGATGGCGAAGCCCAGGACCAGCGCGCCGGCGCTCGCCCGCTCCGGCAACGGGCGGCCGACCAGCATGGCGAGGAGCGCCAGCGCCGTGGCGAGCAGGTAGGCCCAGCGGGCGTAGGAGAGCGGGTCGACACGGCGGTAGAACAGCTCCAGCACCGGGTCGGGCAGCGGCAGCGCGCTTCGCAGCCGCTGCTCCCGAGCGAGCACGAACGTCTGCGCGGCCAGATCGAAGCGCGCCTGCCGTTCCTCGACGTAGGCTACCTGCAGGTCGCGGAGCGCGGTCAGCTCGTCGGCGGCCTGGGACGCGATCTGCGGTTGCGCCAGCGCCTGCCAGGGACTCAGCCACCGTTCCCCCTCGGGTGATGGCAGCGGGATCAGCGGCAGCGGCAGCGAGCCGTAGAGCTGATCCCACCCGCGGAGGTTCTGCAGCAGGCGCATGAGCGTCCGGTCGGTGTCGTCGAGCTGTCCGGAGCGCTGGTGCCGGTCGACCACGTCGGCGGCTCGCTCCTCCAGCAGCGGCCGGCGCAGTGCCAGGTCCAGGTAGCTGTACGGCCCCGCGGCCGGGAGCTGCAGGGCCTCCGCCGCTCCGTCGGTGTCGACGAAGAACGCCTCGGTGTCGGGGTAGGTGAAGCCGAAGGCAGCGAGCAATGCCGAGAACTCGACCAGGTTGTTCCAGACGCGGATCAGCTCGCGCTGGACCAGGCTTCGTTCCTCCGCCTGCAGCTCGGACGCCAGCGCGGCCAGCTCCTCCAGCTCGATCCCCCCGGCGCGCAACTCCTCGAAGCTGTAGCGCCCGCGCCCGCGCGACGGCACGCCGATCGCCTCCAGCACCTCCGGGTGGTCGATCAGGAACACCTCGTCGCGGTACGTCTCCTGAGGCGACAACAGGACCCGCGCCAGCCAGTCGATCGCGGGCTGGCCGGCGTATCGCTCGCGGCCGGAGTAGCGCAGCAGGGTGTTGCGCGCGTAGCTGTCCAGCGGCTTGCGGCGCCCGTCCTCGATGACCAGCAGCGGCCGCAGCGCGGCGGCGCTGGCGAGCCGCGGCTCGGGCGGCTGGTAGCCGGTGGAGCGGTCGCCGCGGCCGAACCGGCCGATCATCGACACCGCCAGCAGGCACAGCACCGCCAGCAGCACGAACAGGACGATGCGCATCGGTTTGGCCAGACCGGCGTCGGGCCGCATCAGCGGCGTGGCGCCCGCGCTCATGACGCCTCCTCCGCAACGGAGCGCCGCCGGCGTCCGGGCCGGACGAGCGTCTGCACGAAATGCACGATCAGGCCCACACCGATGATCGCGGTGGCCACGTAGGGGACGATGCGGCCGCGGTTCTGCACCACTGCCAGGGTGGAATACGCGGCGCCGGTGGCGTCGAATTCGTAGGAAGCCTGATAGAAGGTGAACCCGCTGAACCGCAGCGGCTTGTTCATCGAGATGCGCACCGGTCGCCGGGTGCCGGGTGCCTCGATCACCACGTCGCTCTCGAACGACCGGGGCGTGTCGGTACCCGGGTGGAACTCGGCGCGGAAGTGCTCCAGGCCGAGGAGCGCCGGCAGCACGTAGCGCGTCCGCCGCAGGGAGAAGCCGTACCGCTGGCCGTCAAGCGTCACGGTGGTCGGCGTCGGATCGAGCGCCCACAGCGCTACCGCGGCGCCCTCGGAACCGACGCTGACGTGCAGGATCACGCCGGGCTGATTCTCTTCCGGGCGGACCGAGCGGCGGCGCGGCCTCAACTCGGCGATGCCGCGGGCGTTCACGAACGGGCTGCTCCGGCCCTCCGGCGCCAGGTAGGCGTCCGCGCTGGGGTGGTTCTCCTCCACCAGCAGGGTCAGGCCCAGCCCCGGCAGGGCGACCCCATCGCCGGGAGCGAGCTTGGCGAGGTCGACCGCGCTGACGTCGCGGGCGTCGGTCCCCTCACGCCAGGCGGCCACTTCCCACTCGTGATAGTCCTCGCTGGTGTTGCGCCACTCCCCCTCCTGCAACCGCAGGAAGGACTCCTGCGCGAAGTAGGAGACGAAGAACATGCCGAAGAACATCACGAACATGCCGAGGTGGATGATCAGGATCCCCACCCGCGACCACCGGTACACGAACCGGACGGCGGTCACCGCCACCAAGTTGACGAACAGAACCCACAGCACGAGCTGCGCGCCGGGCAACGGCACGATGCCGCCGACCAACGTGATCCAGGCTCCGAAGTAGCGCTGCTGGGCGTCGTACAGGCCGTGCGACACCTGATGAAAGGTGCCCAGCAGCGTCAGCAGAAACAGCAGCGCCAAGCAGATCACCGTGACGCGCAGGTCGATCGCGATCCGCACCAGCGGGCTGCGCCTGATCGCCTGAACCAACATCTCTCCTATCCCTGGTTGCCGTATCCGCTGCCCGACGAACGCGGACCGAGCGAGCTCAGGAGGCCCACGAACGAGGAGCGCTGCTCGATCAGGACGCCGGCCGCCGCCTCGGCCTTGACGAACATTGTCTGTCCGCCCACCGAGGCGATCGCCGTCAGGAACGCCGTGGAATCCCGGCCGGCAACCAGGGACGTGAAATCGAACAGGGTGAAGTCGAGATCGCCCCGGACGGACACCGCATCGCCGAGGAGTGCACGGACCCGTTCGGGAGGCAGGTCCAGCCCGAGCTGCGTGAGCCAGCGGCGCACGTTGGCTTCCACACCGCCGGCGTCGCCTGCCAGCACCACCACGGTGCTCTCCCCGCCTCCCGGCAGCCCGAACCGGGCCAGGCGAAGCCCGTCTCCGGGCAGTTCGTTCCAGCCGGTCGGAGCGACCCACCGCCAGCTCTCACTCCCGGTTGCCGAGCCGGACTCCCCGCCGGTCGAGTCGAACAGCGCGCCGACCGGAGTCGGCGCGACCGTCACCTCCCGGTAGGTGCGAACCTCGACCTCTCGATCACAGCCGGCAAGCAACAGCACCGCCGTCAGCGTGATCGGGAGGAGGACGGGCCGCCGTCGGACTGTCGAATCCATGCAACCGCACCCCAAGGTAGGGCCAGCCACGGATCGCTTCAAGCGGAGGCGCGGATGCCGATGCCTGTCATGCCGGTGCCTGTCACGGTGTTGCGACGTCCGCCAGGGGACACACCGAAGTCACGCGGGACCGCGGCACGGACACGCTGGGATACTGCTTCCAGACTCCGTACTCGGCCGCTCGGGACAGATAGGCGGCCTTCGTGACGCCGCCGGCGCCCTCCTCGTGCGATGCCGCGTCCAGCAGCAGCAGCGCACCGTCGCGCTCTTCGAAAAAGCGGCCGACGTACACCGGCCCGTCGGTGTCGACCACGACGGTGATCCCGTGCAGCTCTCCGAGGTGCCGGT
Organism: Spirochaetia bacterium; assembly: GCA_963662775.1. Lineage (GTDB taxonomy): Bacteria > Spirochaetota > Spirochaetia > SZUA-6 > Bin103 > CATQHW01. Next base: position 3,338,541 of record OY759747.1, on the reverse strand, counting down.
GCTCGGGCGCCGCGAACGAACGCCGCTCAGTCACAGTGTTGGTCGAACACCTGCCTCAGATCGGCGGCGATCGACTGCGGGTCGCGCCCCTCGATGCGATGTCGGGGAAACACGTGCACCAGCTCGCCGTCACGGAACAGCGCGAATGACGGGCTCGAAGGCGGATAGTCGGCGAAGTAGCTGCGCGCCCGCTCGGTCGCCTCCAGATCCTGTCCCGCGAACACGGTCGCGGCACGCTGCGGCCTGGGATCCTGCTGCAGCGCCAGCGCCACCGCCGGGCGGGCGCTGCCGGCGGCGCATCCGCACACCGAGTTCACCACCAGGAACGCGGTTCCTTCCGCGTCCCCCATGAACCGGTCCACGTCCTCGGGGGCCGTCAGCTCGGCGACGCCGATGCGCGCGAGCTCGTCACGCATGGGCTGCACCAACACGGGGTCGTATGGCATGGAATACCTCACTCTTGGGACGGCTGGCCCGCGTCGGCGACCAGCTCGTTTCCCGGATGCTCTGCTGGCTGCCACCCTACCGCGTGATCGGGGTTTCGTCGACCCGAGGACCAGTCCCCGGATGGCACGATGCCGCCGAACCGCCGCTCCCTCGTGCGGAATTCGTCCAGAGCCGCTGCCAGATCGGCCCGCGTGAAGTCCGGCCACAGCGTCGGCGTGAAGACCAGCTCCGCGTACGCGGCTTCCCAGAGCAGAAAGTCGCTCAGCCGTTGCTCGCCGCCGGTGCGTACGATCAGGTCGACGTCGCCAAGTACGCCGTCGCCGCCGGTCAGCATGCGGGCGAAGTCCGGCCGTGTCGGCGTGTCGCCGGCGGCGAGCGAGGCTGCGGCGGACAGGATTGCGTCCCGGGCCGAGTAGTCGGCGGCGATGCGCAGGAGCAGCCGGCCGCAGTCACTGGTCGCGCTCTCGCTGCGCTCGATCTCGCGCTGCAGCGCCTTGGGGAAGCGATCGCGGCGACCGATGAAGGAAACGCGCACCCCCTGGCGGACGCAGTTGCTGGTCTCTCGCTGCAGGTACCACTGAAACAGGGACAACAGAAGCTGCACCTCGCCGGAGGGACGGCGCCAGTTGTCCGACGAGAATGCGTACAGGGTCAGCACGTCTATGCCGAGGTCGGCGGCGGACTCGACGGTCTGGCGCACCGCATCGGTGCCGGCCCGATACCCGTCATAGCGGGACAGGGATCGAGCCTGCGCCCAGCGTCCGTTCCCATCCATGATGATGCCCACATGCCGGGCGCCGGCATCCCCGGCCCCGTTGGAGCCGAGCCCGTCGACGCGGCCGTCCTTCCCGGCGTGGCGGCGGTCCGGCATCACGACCCTCCCACAGCGCCGGCAGGCAGCGGGTACCCGCCCGAGTCGTCGCCAGCCCCGGCGGCCGGACCATCCGCACGCCCGCGGCCGATCCGGCCGATCGCCGATATCAGCGCCGCCATGTGCCGGAGGTATGCATCGAGCGCCTGGTGGCCCTCTGGAGTCAACGCGAACGTGGTTCGGGGCTGGCGCCCGCGGAACCCCTTGCGCACCGCGACGTACCCGGCGTCCTCCAGCTTGCGGGCATGCACGCTGAGGTTGCCGTCGGTGACGCCGAGCAGCGACTTCAACTCCCGAAAGCTCATGGAGCGCGCAGCGGACAGCGCGCTGAGGATTGCCAGCCGGGTACGTTCGTGCACCACGGTATCGAACGTCCGCGCGGTCGCGGCCAGCCCCTGTGCGAGGTCAAGCGACCGGGTGGCGTCGGCCGGCGCCATGGTACTGTCAGCCGCCATGTCGAAGGGCGATGTGGACGCCGAACGCCACGTGCAGCGCGCCGAAGCCGCACACCATCAGCGCCGGGCCGGCCGGCGGGTACAGGAGGCAGGCGGCGCCCAGCAGCAGAAAGCCGGTCCCCATGACCGAAACGCTCCGCACGGAGAATGCTCCGCCGGTGAGGGCGGCGATGCCGTACAGGCTGAGCCACGTGCCGGGCATCAGTTGCTGCGCGCCGGCCGTTTCGAGGGCTCCGGTGAGCAATCCGCCGACAGCCAGCGGCGGCAGAAAGGTGAGGGCGAACGAGTGCGCCGGCCGCGACCAGAGCGAGAGTCCGCCGCGGCGAGCCTTCAGCGCCATCGCCGCCACTCCGGCGACAAAAGCCGCCACGGCGGTGGCGAGCCAGATCGTCAACCAGTGGTCCGGAGCGAGCTGGGTGGCGCCGTAGGCGACGACGGCGCCTGACCCCATCAGGATCATCCCGACTCCGGGCACCGCGTCGAAGCGGACCGCCCGCTCCATCGTGGTGCGGATGAAACGCAGTTCGTCCGCCGCTTCCCGTTCGATCACCATCGGCGTGCGCATCGCTTGCCAGTATGCCACCTGATTCGTCCGGTTTCAAGTTCTTTACCGTTCAAAGCGGATGATCCGCCATGCTAACTCGGCTCCTCCGGGTCATCGTCCGCTGCATCGGTCCCCCCGCCGCCCGCCGGCGCATCGGCCGGAGCCGTCGACGCCCCACCCTCGACCGCAAGGCCCCGCCGCTGCACGCGCCCGGCCCACCGGCGACGCGCCAATTCCTGCATGTCGGTCGCGCGATCGGTCTCATCGACGATCTCCAGTCCCAACAGCGTCTCGACAATGTCTTCCACGGTGACGATTCCGGCAGTCCCTCCGTACTGGTCCACGATCAGGGCAATGTGCTCGTGGCGGCTCAACATCTGCGCGAACGCGGCCCGCAACGACAGCGTGTCCGGCAGCGGCAGGATGTCGCGGCGGAGCGACTCCACCGTGCGCTCGCCCTCTCCGCGAGCGACGGCGAGCAGCAGTTCGTAGCGCAGAACGTACCCCGTGACCGAGTCGATGCTGTCGCTGTAGATCGGTATCCGCGAGTGCCGCAGATCGGCCTCCTCCACTTCGGCGAGCGTCAGGGACTCATCGAGGGCAACCACCACCGTGCGCGGCGTCATGGCCCCCCTTACGGCGAGCGCTCCAGACTGCATCACGCTCTCGATGATGCGCGATTCGTCCGCGGCGATGACGCCCTGGGTGTGACCCAGGTCCGCGATCGCCCGAATCTCGCTCCGGCTGACACGAGAGGCTGGCCGGCCGCGTGAGATCACGGCGGCGATCCGGTTGGCGAACACCACCATCGGGTACAGGGCGACGATCAGGACCTGGATCGTCCATGCCGTCGGCGCGGCCAGGCGTCGCCAGTAGGTGGCGCCGAGCGTCTTGGGGATGATCTCGGAGAAGAACAGCACCAGGAATGTCGTCGCTCCCGTGGTGAATCCGCCCCAGAGGCTCTCGAACACCGCCGCGGCCTGAATCCCCACAAGGGTAGCGCCTCCGGTGTTGGCGATCGTGTTGAGCGTCAGGATCGCGGCGAGCGGCCGGTCGATGTCTTCCTTGAGCCTGTGCAGCAGCAGACCCGTGCGTCGCCCCACCCGCTTCAGGGCAGCCACGTAGCTGGGCGACACGCTCAGGATGACCGCCTCCAGCACCGAACAGAGGAATGAGAACACGAGCGTGAACGCCAGGAAGATCAGCAGCAGCGCCATGGCGACGATCTACGGCAGAAACGGCATCGGCTGGGCCGTCCTCCACAGGTAGCGGTCGGACAGCACGTTGAGGGGCTTCGCCGCAAGGTTGAAGTTCGAGCCGAGTTCCGCCAGGACCCCTTCCATCTGCAACTCCTGTGCGGTCCTGTGGCGGGAGGCAAGACCATAAAACCGTGCCCCGTTCTCCATCCATTCGGCGCGCACGACGCCGGCGCTGCGGCCTCGTGCGCCCCGTATGCGTTCCGGAAAGATCCCTACCGTGAACAGGCACAGATCCGCGATCCGCTGGTAGGCCGAGAACCGCTCGGATTCCGCGGCCAGCGCAGCCGCCCGGACGATGCTGTCCAGGTCCAGGGTGTCGCAGCGCAGCATGCGTGCACGCCCCCGCTCATCCGCGACCCCCACGGTGATCGAGCGCGCGCGCACGAAGGACACCATCAGCAACACCAGGTAGTCGAACACGTGCGGCTTGGCGAGCAGCGCGAGCGCTGCCCCCGCGTCGAACACCACGGCGGCATGCCGGCCCGACGCCTCGACCGTGAAGCGCCGGGAGGTCAAGTCCCGCCGCACGCGGGCCACGAGCATGGAGAAGTAGAGCAGCGGAGACACGCGCAGCAGCGGCTCCTCGGTGTGCATCACCGCATCCGCCAGAACATCGGACACGAGCATGCCTTCGCGAATCTCCCGGTCTTCCCGGAACGCATCTCCCAGCCGTCCCCGCGCCGTGTGCGCAGGCGCAACCGCCTGCAGGACGAACGCGACATCCGCGTCACCGTACAACGGGCCCAAGTCGATCAAGCCACGCCATCTTACACGGGCCTTCCGGGGGTACGTCACCTCCCCTCCTCCCGCGTCTCGGCCTGCGTGCCTCCGCGGGCACAAAAAAGCCTGGCGACGACCTACTCTCCCGCCCTGACTGGACAGTACCATCGGCGCTGGAGGGCTTAACTTCCGTGTTCGGAATGGGAACGGGTGGGACCCCTCCGCTATGGTCACCAGGCACACACGTACATATTCGGTGGGCCTGAGACCGCGCGCCAACCCGCGGGACGCGGGCGACAACGGACAGAGAGGGGTAGAAAGGTGATATGGACAAGCCTAACGGTAAATTAGTACTGGTCAGCTGAACACATTACTGTGCTTACACTTCCAGCCTATCGACCAGATCATCTGTCTGGTACCTTCAGTTCCGCGCCGAAGCGCGGAACGGGTTGCCTCATCTCGAGGTGGGCTTCCCGCTTAGATGCTTTCAGCGGTTATCCCTTCCGAACATAGCTACCCAGCACTTACCCCTGGCGGGATAACTGGTACACCAGCGGTTCGTCCACTCCGGTCCTCTCGTACTAGGAGCAGCTCCTCTCAAGCAACCAACGCCCATGGCAGATAGGGACCGAACTGTCTCACGACGTTCTGAACCCAGCTCACGTACCGCTTTAATTGGCGAACAGCCAAACCCTTGGGACCTGCTTCAGCCCCAGGATGCGATGAGCCGACATCGAGGTGCCAAACAGTGCCGTCGCTGTGGACGCTTGGGCACTATTAGCCTGTTATCCCCGGAGTACCTTTTATCCGTTTAGTGACGGCGCTTCCACGCACAACCGCCAGATCACTAAGACCTGCTTTCGCACCTGCTCGACTTGTAAGTCTCGCAGTCAAGCCACCTTTTGCCTTTGCACTCATACGCTGATTTCCAACCAGCGCGAGGTGACCTTTGCGCACCTCCGTTACTCTTTAGGAGGTAACCGCCCCAGTCAAACCGCCCACCAGACACGGTCCGCGCAACCGATTCAGGTCCACGCGTTAGATACCTAATCGACGAAGGGTGGTATTTCAACAATGGCTCCATCCAGCCTTACGACCAGACTTCAAAGCCTCCCACCTATCCTACACGTCGCAGATCAAGTACCAATGCCAAGCTGCAGTCAAGGTTCCGGGGTCTTACCGTCTAACCATGGGTAATCGGCATCTTCACCGATACTACAATTTCACCGAGTCCCGCGTCGAGACAGCGCCCAGATCGTTACACCATTCGTGCAGGTCGGAACTTACCCGACAAGGAATTTCGCTACCTTAGGACCGTTATAGTTACGGCCGCCGTTTACTGGGGCTTCGATTCGGAGCTCTCACCCCTCCTCTTAACCTTCCAGCACCGGGCAGGTGTCAGTCCCTATACATCTCGTTACCGATTAGCAGAGACCTGTGTTTTTGGTAAACAGTCGCCTGGGCCATTTCTCTGCAACCTCGTTCGAATTATCGGCCCGAAGGCCGACTCTCCACCCGAGGCCACACTTCTCCCGAAGTTACGTGTGCATTTTGCCGAGTTCCTTAACGCGGGTTCTCTCGAGCGCCTTAGAATTCTCTTCTCGCCTACCTGTGTCGGTTTACGGTACGGTCCCTGGCAGGCACCCCTTAGAGACTATTTCTCGGCGCCAGCGTCAATGCACTTCACGTCAGCCCGAAGGCTTCAGCTCGCCATCACGGCTTGAACTCGGCGGGGGGATTTGCCTCCCCGCTTCAACGTCCTCACCGTTTGGACCGGGACTACCATCGCCCGGCTGCACGTCTTCCGACGCGTCATCCCTGTCGGCATCTCCTGCCAGAGGTACGGGAATATGAACCCGTTTCCCATCGACTACGCCTTTCGGCCTCGCCTTAGGGGCCGACTAACCCTGGGCAGATTAACTTTACCCAGGAAACCTTAGGCTTTCGGCGGACGGGTTTTTCACCCGTCTTTTCGTTACTCATACCGGCATTCTCACTTCTGTCGCCTCCAGCGCCCCTCACGGAACACCTTCATCAGCTGCTAGAACGCTCCCCTACCGCTCGCCGCCCGCGCGCAAGCGCGCGTCAGCGAGCCCGTGACTTCGGTGGCGAACTTGAGCCCCGTTACATTGTCGGCGCACAAGAACTTGACCAGTGAGCTGTTACGCACTCTTTCAAGGGATGGCTGCTTCTAAGCCAACCTCCTGGCTGTCTTCGCACCTGCACTTCCTTTACCACTTAGCTCGCGCTTGGGGACCTTAGTCAACGGTCTGGGCTGTTTCCCTCTCGACCACGAACCTTATCGCCCGCAGTCTCACTCCCGCCCATCATGTCACGGCATTCGGAGTTTGGTTGGGGTAGGTACCCGGTGAAGGGCCCGAATCCATCCAGTGCTCTACCTCCGCGACACTAAGGCAAGGCTAGCCCTAAAGCTATTTCGGGGAGTACCAGCTATCTCCGAGCTTGTTTAGCCTTTCACTCCGATCCACAGCTCATCGGTGCCTTTTTCAACAGACTACCGTTCGGCCCTCCACGCTGTGTTACCAGCGCTTCAGCCTGGCCATGGATAGATCGCTCGGTTTCGGGTCTACAGCATGCAACTAATACGCCCTTGTCAGACTCGGTTTCCCTACGGCTCCGGCACTCCAATGCCTTAACCTCGCTGCATACCATAACTCGCCGGTTCATTATGCAAAAGGCACGCCATCACCCTGCGTAAAGCAAGGCTCTGACCGCTTGTAGGTCTACGGTTTCAGGTTCTATTTCACTCCCCTCTCGGGGTTCTTTTCACCTTTCCCTCACGGTACTTGTTCACTATCGGTAGCTGCCTCGTATTTAGCCTTGGAAGGTGGTCCTCCCAGATTCCGGCAGGGTTTCACGTGTCCCGCCGTACTCAGGTGCGCCAACAACAGCGCTCGATCGGATTTCGTGTACGGGGCTTTCACCCGCTTTGGCCGCCCTTCCCAGAAGCGTTCCACTATCCGATGATCACGCCGCAGGGTGGCCTTACAACCTCCCTCGCTGGCGTCCTGCAACCCCGCACCGACAACGGTGTAAGCCTATCACGTCGGTACGGTTTGGGCTGTTCCCCGTTCGCTCGCCGCTACTAAGGGAATCTCGGTTGATGTCTTCTCCTCGGGGTACTTAGATGGTTCAGTTCCCCCGGTATCGCCTCGCGACCCCTACGGGCCGCGATGTAGAGCGTTTGACAGCTCTACGGGTTACCCCATTCGGCCATCCACGGATCTCAGGATGTTTGCTCCTACTCGTGGCTTATCGCAGCTTACCACGGCCTTCCTCGCCGAGCAGCTCCAAGGCATCCGCCGTAGACCCTTGCCCGCTTGCCATATCACCCATCTCCCCCTCCCTGTGTCCGATGCCGCCCGTAAAAGACCCCGTCAGATCGGTTGCGGCCTCGGAGGTGCGTGGGCGCAATGCCCGCGCACCGATTTCAAAGACCCGTCGTCACAACGGCGTGAGCGAAACGCAACTCAACGCCTACATCATCTCAGCACAATTCGGCCGGCCGTGTCGAGACGCCTGGCCGGGGACCCGCTCCCTGTGGCGTCGCCGGAGTCGGAACATTCCAACTTGGCAACTGTGGAGGTATGGGGACTCGAACCCCAGACCTATGGCTTGCAAAGCCATCGCTCTAGCCACCTGAGCTATACCCCCGGCGATCGGATCGGCGGTCGGCGCGTTTGGAACGCCGCGAACCCGATGGGCTATGCGACGCGCGCCACCTCCTGTCTCGACTCAAAGCCCGAGCGCTTCTGTGACAACGAAAGGGATTGGGAAGAGCGGGGCCGCGTGCAGGCAGGAAACCCACCTGCTTGCCGGAACCGGCCATCGGAGACCGGAGCCGACAGAGTACTCTTGAAAAGGAGGTGATCCAGCCGCACCTTCCGGTACGGCTACCTTGTTACGACTTTACCCCCCTTACCAGGCATACCTTCGGCGTCGCCGTCCTTACGGTTAGGCAAACGACTTCGGGTACCCCCAACTCGGGTGGTATGACGGGCGGTGTGTACAAGGCCCGGGAACGTATTCACCGCGCCATGCTGATGCGCGATTACTAGCGATTCCATCTTCATGGAGTCGAGTTTCAGACTCCAATCCGAACCAAGGCCGGCTTTCAGCGATTTGCTCAACGTCGCCGTCTCGCTACGCTCTGTACCGACCATTGTAGCACGTGTGTAGCCCAGGACGTAAGGATCATGATGACCTGACCTCGTCCCCACCTTCCTCCGGTTTGTCACCGGCAGTTCCGTCCGAGTCCCCAGCATTACCTGATGGCAACAGACGGTAAGGGTTGCGCTCGTTGCGGGACTTAACCCAACATCTCACGACACGAGCTGACGACGGCCATGCAATACCTGTGTGCACGTCCCGAAGGACAACCCACTCTCATGGATCTCCGTACACATGTCAAGCCCTGGTAAGGTTCCTCGCGTATCATCGAATTAAACCACATGCTCCACCGCTTGTGCGGGCCCCCGTCAATTCCTTTGAGTTTCACCCTTGCGGGCATACTCCCCAGGCGGTGCACTTAACGCGTTAGCTCCGGCACAGAGCACTCAACGCACCCTACGCCTAGTGCACATCGTTTACGGCGTGGACTACCAGGGTATCTAATCCTGTTCGCTCCCCACGCTTTCGCGCCTCAGCGTCAGTCTTTGGCCAGAAGCTCGCCTTCGCTACCGGTGTTCTTCCTGATATCTACAGATTTCACCCCTCCACCAGGAGTTCCAGCTTCCCCTCCAAGACTCGAGCCCAGCAGTTCCCAGCGCATTCCTCGGGTTGAGCCCGAGCCTTTTACACCAAGCTTGCTGCGCCGCCTACGCGCCCTTTACGCCCAATAATTCCGAACAACGCTCGCCCCTTACGTGTTACCGCGGCTGCTGGCACGTAATTGGCCGGGGCTTCTTCCTCAACTAACGTCATCGATGAGGCGTTCCACTCCTCACCTTATTCTTCGTTGAGAAAAGGGCTTTACAACCGTCAGGCCTTCATCACCCACGCGGCGTCGCACCGTCAGGGTTTCCCCCATTGCGGACTATTCTTAGCTGCTGCCTCCCGTAGGAGTCTGGGCCGTGTCTCAGTCCCAGTGTGACCGTTCACCCTCTCAGGCCGGCTATCCATCATCGCCTTGGTGAGCAGTTACCTCACCAACTAACTAATGGACCGCAGGCTCATCCCAAAGCGACACAATTACGCCTTTCATCCGAGGCATCCAATCCTCGGATCACATGAGGTATTACCTTATGTTTCCATAAGCTATCCCACACTTCGGGGCAGATCACCTACGTGTTACTCACCCGTTCGCCACTGTCCCCCGGTGCTTCAGCAAGCTGAAGCACCATGGTTTTCGTTCGACTTGCATGCTTAAAACACGCCGCCAGCGTTCGTTCTGAGCCAGGATCAAACTCTCCGTGATATGAGTAGGACTTCCGCCCGAAGGCATCCGTCCTACGAATCTACTTTTGAGGACCCCACTCTCCCCATCCCTATGATGTCAAAGAACCGCTGGGATCCGAACCGGATCCCCCGTGCGTCCGGGCGTTCAAGCCCGATCCGCAGCACGGAGGCTCGTCTATCGACGACCACCGTGGGAAAGAAGGTTATACATCGTCCTTCGGCTCCGTCAAGGGCTCCGGAGCGTTTTTTTCATCTTTCTCATCAGCGGCCGCCGGCTCTCCGGCGGCGCCCTGGGCCGCGAGCTGCTCCAGCGCCTGCCGCTTGGCCGCACATCGTTCGGCCAGATCGTCGATTTGGGTCATCAGCTCCTTCACTCCGGGAGTGCCGTGCGACACCGTGGCTTGGCCCTGGGTGCCCAGCCGGTCATGGATCAACCCTCCCAACTCCTCGAGCAGACGTGACCGCTGACGTTCGAGCTGCAGCAGGTCGAGCCTGAGGGCGCCCCGCTCGCCCAGCTCGCGGGCCTTCGATCTGGCGCGATCCAGGGCGTCGCGCGAGCCCCTCAGCCCTTGATTGACAGCCCGTTCGACGCCACGCCAGAGGCCGCTCCCAGCCATACCGGTGCACAGTTTACAACAACGGGTGGGGCCTCGGCCACATCGGCGGGAGATTCCTGGTCCCGGGGTGACGGGTGATCGGGGTGACCGACGGTCTGTCGACCGAATGCGGGCGAGCGGATAGACTGCTGCCGTGACCGAATACAAGATCAAGGATCCGGCTCTCGCCGATCGAGGCTCTCTGAAGCTCCGCTGGGCGGAGTCGCGCATGCCCGTGCTTCAGCACCTGCGCCGGCTCCATGGACAATCAAAACCGCTGACCGGCATGCGGATTGCCGGCTGCCTGCACGTCACCAAGGAAACCGCGATCCTGATCCGGGCGCTGCGCGACGCGGGCGCCGACATCGCCTGGTCCGGCTGCAATCCCCTGTCGACTCAGGATGACGTTGCAGCGGCGCTGGCGGCCGAAGGAGTGCCCATCTACGCCTGGCACGGCCTTTCCACGGACGAGTTCTACTGGTGTATCGACCGGACTCTCGCGGTCGGTCCGACCCTGACGCTCGACGATGGTGCGGACCTGATCTTTCGCGCGCACGCTGCCGGAGACGGACTGGCCGCCGGAATCATCGGCGGCACGGAGGAAACCACCACGGGGGTGCACAGACTCCGCGCAATGGCTGACGACCAGGCCCTCAAGTACCCGGTCATCGCCGTCAACGATGCCACCACCAAGTGGGAGTTCGACAACGTGTACGGAACCGGCCAGTCGGCGCTGGACGGGATCCTGCGCGCCACATCCATACTGCTGGCCGGCAAGCAGATGGTCGTCGCGGGCTTTGGTCACTGCGGCCGTGGCGTCGCCCAGCGTGCACGCGGCCTCGGCGCGAACGTCGTGGTCACTGAAATAGATCCGATCGCGGCCCTGAAGGCGACGCTGGAGGGGTTCAACGTGTCGACCATGGATGCAGCCAGCGCCGTGGGCGACGTGTTCGTCACGACCACCGGCATCCGCGACGTGATCACCCGCCGGCACTTCGAGCGTATGAAGGATGGCGCGATCGTCTGCAACGCCGGCCACTACGACTGCGAGATCAACCTGAACGACCTGTCCGAGCTCACCGTGCGTTCCGAGGAGGTGCGGAGCAACAATCGCGAGCACGTGCTCAGCGATGGCCGCCGACTCTACGTTCTGGCGCAAGGCCGTCTGGTGAACCTGGCCGCCGCCGAGGGACATCCACCCGAAGTGATGGACATGTCGTTTGCCAACCAGTTCCTGTCTCTGATCAGATTGGCCAAGGAGGGTAGCACCCTGTCGCCGCTCGTGTACCCGGTGCCCGAAGAGCAGGATCGCGAGATCGCCGCCATCAAGCTGCAGACGATGGGCATCCAGACCGACGAGCTCACCGCAGATCAGCAGGCGTACCGTACCGATTACGCTCAGGGCACCTGATCCCTGGAGCCACAGCGGCGTCGCTCGCTGGCCTGCCCCCGACCTCATGCAACTGGTTCTCCTCGGACCGCCCGGCGCCGGCAAGGGCACGGTCGCCAGCACCGTGGCGAGCCGCACCGGAATGCATCACCTATCCACTGGCGACCTGTTCCGCGCGGCGGTAAAGGCTCGGACCGCGCTCGGGCGCCGCGTGGCGAACCTGCTGCAGTCCGGCAGCCTGGTCCCCGACTCACTGACCATCTCCCTGGTGCGCGAGCACCTGTCGACCCTGGATGGCCGGGAGGGATTCATCCTCGACGGCTTTCCGCGCACCGTCCCCCAGGCTGCGGCACTGGCCGGGTTCGCGCAGATCGACGCCGCCGTCGAGTTGATCGTGCCGGAACAGGAAGTCGTTCGCCGCCTGTCCGGACGCCGCACCTGCGCCCGGTGCGGAGCCACGTTCAACGTGGCGTCGATGCCGACCAATGCCGCCATCTTCTGCGCGCCCGTGCAACGGGACGACGACGATCCGGAGGCAATCCGGAGGCGACTCCACGCCTATCGGGCGCAGACGACCCCGGTGCTCGAGTACTACCGATCGACGGATCTGCTGCGCGGCATCGACGGCACTGCCACACCGAACGAGGTTGCCGATCGCATGCAAGCGGTGCTGGCCGACTGACCCGGCGTGCGACGACCGCGCCGGTGCTCGACGTGGCACGGCGAGCACCCATGCGGACCGGTAACCCGCGGTGGTGTACACGCCAGCCGCGCACTCCTATGATGGGGCCACACACCTGATGGCCGACATCGCCGTGGCCGGGATGGCCGTCATGGGCCGCAACCTGGCCCTCAACATGGAGAGCCGCGGATATACCGTCGCGGTCTACAACCGTACCGTCCGCACGCTGGAGGCGTTCGTCGACGGCGCGGGTGCGGGCAAGCGACTCGTGCCGTGCCGTACGCTGCCCGATCTGGTAGCCGCGCTGAGCCGCCCTCGGCGCATTCTGCTGATGGTGCAGGCAGGCGCGCCGGTCGACGCGGTGCTCCGCGAGCTGCAGCCGTTGCTGGAGCCCGGCGACGTCATCCTGGACGGCGGCAACTCTCATTTCGCGGACACGGCACGGCGCTGCCGCGGCGCGGAGGCCGCAGGCTTGCAGTACCTGGGTACCGGGGTGTCAGGCGGCGACGAGGGGGCACTCCTGGGGCCGAGCATCATGCCCGGCGGCAGCGAGGCCGCCTATCGGGAGGTGAGCCCGATACTGACCTCGATCGCGGCCATGGTGGATGGCAACCCCTGCTGCACGTACATCGGTGCCGGCGGTGCGGGCCATTACGTCAAGATGGTGCACAACGGCATCGAGTACGGCGACATGCAGCTCATCGCCGAGGCATATTCGCTGCTGCAGCAGCTCTGCGGCATGACGTTCCCGGAGATGGCGCAGCGCTTTGCGGAGTGGAACCGGGGCGATCTGGACTCGTACCTGATCGAGATCACCGCGCGGATTCTGGCCGCGACCGACCCGGAAACCGGCGCGCCGATGGTGACCGTGATCCTCGACAAGGCCGGACAGAAGGGCACGGGGACGTGGACGGGACAGTCAGCGCTCGAGCTTGGCGCCCCTGCGCCCACCATTGCCGAGGCGGTATTCGCACGCTCACTGTCGGCGGCAAAGCAGGAACGAGTGGCGGCCGCCGGCCTCCTCCGCGGTCCCGACGCCTCGTTCAGCGGCAACCGTGAGCACCTGGCCAACGCGATAGGGGCGGCACTCTACGCCGCGAAGATCTGCTCCTACGCTCAGGGCTTCGCGCTGATGCGGACCGCTGCCGCTGAGCACGGCTGGCGGCTCGACTACGGGGCGATCGCCATGATCTGGCGGGGCGGCTGTATCATCCGCGCCCGCTTCCTGCAGCGCATCAAGGAGGCCTATGACCGAGAACCGGACCTGGCCAACCTCATGCTCGACCCGTACTTTGCCGACGTGCTGCACGGGGCCCAGGCCGCATGGCGCCAGGTCGTCGCGGCGGCGACCACCGCCGGAGTTCCGGTCCCGGCGTTCGCGTCCTCGCTGAGCTACTTCGACTCGTACCGCACGGCCCGCCTGCCAGCCAGCCTGATACAGGCGCAGCGGGACTACTTCGGCGCCCACACCTACGAGCGGGTCGACCGCGCCGGCACGTTCCATACAAACTGGTCGATGACATGACTTGGTCGACGACATGACGACTCCTTCGCCACTGTTCTCACTGGACGCCACGGTGGCCATCTCGGGCGGCGGAGCGACGCTCGCGATCGGGATGGCGCGCGGCCTGCTCGACGCCGGAGCGCGCATCGCGGTCTGGAGCCGACGGGCCGAGACGGTCGACCGCGCCCTGACTACCCTGAACGCTCCCGAGCGCACCACCGGCTTCGTGGCCGATGCCGGCTCGCCGGACGCGATCACGGGTGCCCTGCGCCATACCGAAGAGCGTCTGGGTTGCCCGACGGTCCTGATAAACGCGGTCGGCGGCAACCTGAGCAAGGGCCCGTTCACGGAGATCGACATCGACCTGTTCCGCCAGACAGTCGAGCTCAATCTGATCGCCGGCTGCGTGGTTCCCACCAAGGTCGTCGCCGCGCACTGGATCGATCGCGGCATACCGGGATCGATCATCAACATCGCGTCCATGGCCTCGTACAAGCCGTTGTCCGGCGTGTGGGCCTACGGAGCGGCGAAGTCCGGAGTCCTCAACCTCACGGAGGCGACGGCCGGGGAGTTCGCCCCTCACCACATCCGCGTGAACGCCATCGCACCCGGCTTCTTCCTCGCGGAACAGAACCGGCGGCTGCTCGTGGACGAGGCGACCGGCCAACCCACCGAACGTGGCCGGCAAGTGCTCGGGCGTACGCCGTTCGCGCGATTCGGCGAGCCGGAGGAGCTGGCCGGGGCGGCGATATTCCTTGCCAGTGAAGCCGCATCCGGGTTCGTCACGGGGGCGACCATACCGGTCGACGGCGGCTTTCTCGTGGACGGTATCTGAACGTCGATTCCGAACGATGCACGTGAGCACCTGGACGGCAGGACGTACGGGAGGCAGGACATGGCAGACCTGATGACGGTGGAGCGTTCCGATACGCTGACCCACGAGGACCTGTGCAGCCGCATCGAAGCCGGGACACCGCGGTCGCTGTTCGATTCGCGGCGGGTCCTTGCGATCACGCCGGACGCCACCCGCAGCGCTCCGCTGCCCGCTCTGGTACGGGCGCTGGACGAGGTCATCGGCCCACACGCCCGGCAGCTCGACTACATGGTGGCGCTCGGTACGCACCCGATCATGTCGGACGACGCGATCGCCCGGCTCTACGGCGTGAGCCCCGCCGAGCGCGCCGAACGCTTCGCCGCCAGCCGATTCCTCAATCACCGGTGGGACGCTCCCGGGACGCTGCAGCGGATCGGGTCTTTCACGGAACGCCAGATCTCCGCAGCCACCGACGGCCGGTTCGCCGAGGCCGTGGACGTCACGATCAACCGCGCGGTCTTCGAGTATGACCTGCTGCTGATCGTCGGCCCCGTGTTCCCGCATGAGATCGTCGGATTCTCGGGCGGTCACAAGTACCTGTTCCCGGGAATCTCCGGCGGCGAGTTCCTGGACTTCTTCCACTGGCTGAGCGCGGTCATCACCTGCATGAAGACGATCGGGCACAAGGACACGCCGGCACGGCGCGTGATCGAGCAGGCTGCGGACCTGGTACCCACGGCCTGTCACCTGGTCGCGATGGTCGTGCAGCCGGGGCAGGAGCCGCCGGAGCTTGCCGGGCTGTACGTTGGTGATCCACGGCAGGCGTGGAGCGATGCGGCCGACCACTCCGCCCGGATCCACGTCACCCGCACGCCTCGCCGTTACCACACGGTTCTCGGGCACGCGCCCGCGATGTACGACGAGCTGTGGGTGGGTGGCAAGGTGATGTACAAGCTCGAGTCAATCGTCTCCGACGGTGGACGTCTGATCATCTACGGCCCGCAGATCGACCAGCTTTCCGCCACCTGGGGCGGCTACCTGGAACGGGTGGGGTACCACGTCACCGACTACCTGGTGGCGGAGCGCCACAGATTCGCCGACGTCCCTCGCGGCGTTCTGGCTCACTCTGCCCTGGTCCGGGGCGTCGGCGAGTACCGCGACGGCGTCGAGAGCCCACGCATCGACGTGGAACTGGCCACCGCCCTGCCGCGCGCGCTGTGTGAGCGCATCGGACTCGGTTACCGGGATCCCGCCACCGTGAGACTGGATGACTATCGAAACCGGGAGGACGCCGGCATCCTGTACGTCCCGCACGCCGGTGAGGTGCTGCATCTGCCGGCGGCCGACTGAGCCCATCGCCGTTGCATGACGCATCCTGTGGAGTTGTTCATCGACTTCGATGGCGTGATCTGCGACTCCGCCGCCGAGTGCCTTTTCAGCTCGTGGGTTGCCTACGACCGCCTCACCCGGCTTTGCCCCACCCGGCACCGCCCCACCCGGCACGCGCAGCCTGACGGCCGGGCAGGGCCGCACCCAGACACGCCGCCGTCGGTTCCGGTCACGCTGCGCGAGCGCTTCCTCGATCTCCGCCCTTTCATCCGTGCCGGTGACGACTACGTGCTGATCCAGCACCTGCTGGCCACGGGACGCACGCCCGCGCACCAGGAGGAGTTCGACCGGGAACGCCGCGACGCCGGCCCGCAGTTGCTGGCCCGATACGCGGATGAGCTCAACAGGGTCCGTCAGGAGCTGATGGTTCACGAACGCAACCACTGGCTGCGCCTGAACCCGCTGTACCCGGGCATGGCGGAGATCCTGCACGCCGCCGACTGGGACAGTACCTGGATCCTGTCCACGAAGCGGCCACGGTACATCGAGGCGATCCTCGCCTTCCACGAAGTGCCGGTGCCGGCGCGAGCCATCCTGCACGCGGCTGCGGTTTCCAAGCTGGACATGGTTGCCGCCGTGCTCGACGAACGGCAGGCGGGGCGAGCCGCGCTGGTCGATGACCAGCTCGACCACTTGGTCGGCAACGACGACCCTCGCATAGCGGTGTATCTCGCCGCGTGGGGTTATGCCAAGCCCGAGTGGCGGGCGGATCCCCGCGTCCCGTCGCTGGACCTCCCGGAGTTGCACGGCCTGCTGGCACGGGCTACGAGCAGCAGTCGCACCGGACACAGCGGGCACTCATGATCCGCGGACTGCTGTTTGTCGGCTACCTGCTGATCCGTTTCCTGGCCGGAGACGTGCGACTGGGCTGCTGGAAGGTGTCGGGAGCCGCTCCCCGAACGGGTACCGCCCGGCGACCGGATAGGCCGACCGACCGGCCAGGCGGCGAACCGCATCGTGAGCGGCGGCTGCGCGCCGCGGTATCGCTCTACATGCTCCGTGAGGGACGACGGCTGGTGCGCCGCGCGGGAGACCTGACCGGCTTCTCGCTGGTCACCGAGTCGGCTCTCCCCGATCTCCCGCAGCGGTTCGTGCTGGTCTGCAATCACCAGAGCCTGCTGGACATCCCGGTACTGATCGCGGCGCTGCCCGGTCGGACCCTCAAGTTCGTCGCCAAGCGATCGCTGAAGTACGGGGTGCCGCTGGTGTCGAAGTGCCTTCGCTATGGCGGCGACGCCCTGATCGTCCGCCCGCGCGGCCGCATCGACACGGCCCAGATTCGCGCGCTGGTCCGGGAGCTCCGCCGCTTCGCGGCGCTGGCCGACGAGGGCGCCTGTCCGGTCATCTTCGCGGACGGAAGCCGCTCACGGGACGGCGCGGTACACCAATTCCATTCGGGCGGGCTCGCCATCGTCCTGGAAGGGCGGCAGTTGCCGATCGTGACGGCCGCGCTCGACGGCGGGTACCGTCTGCGCGGACTCGCCGGACTTGCCCGCATGGGCACCACCCGCTACCGGGTGAAGTTCCTTTCGGTCTACCAGCCGCCGGAGAACAAGGCAGAGTTGCGCAAGATGGTGCAGCGTGCGCAAACCGAGATCGCGGCACAGATCGAACGCTGGAGGCGCCCTTCCTCCGTGCTTACACCGGGCTGACCTCCCAGCGCCGGTTCGCCTCATCGAACCCGAAGTCCTCGAATCCGACTCCCAGCACTGCGCCGTCGGCGCCGCTGATGCGGGCCCGCCTGGTGAGCGCATTCAGCTCGACCACGCGAAACCGGTCGCCCTGGTAATACACGGACTTGCCTTCCTTGGGAACCGAACGACGCACCTCCTGGTAGTAGTCGTACTCGTAGGACAGGCAACACAGCAGCCGACCGCATTGCCCGGAGATGCGCCGCGTATCCAGCGACAGTCCCTGGTCACGCGCCATGCGGACCGTCACCCGCGGACGGCGGTCCGTAACTCCGTTGCAGCACAGCACCCGGCCGCAGATCCCTGCCCCGCCGACGATCCGCGTCTCGTCGCGCATGCCGACCTGCTGCAGATCGATGCGCAGGCCCACCTCCTCCGACAGCTCGCCGACCAGGCGGCGGAAGTCGACCCGCTTCTCTGCCGTGAAGTAGAGGATGAGCGTACCGCCGCTGAACACGATGTGGGCAGCGGCCAGCTTTATCGCCAGATTGAGGCCATCGAGACGCCGGCGGCATGATCGCCGCAAGTCGTCAGCGAGCTCGCGGTTGCGTTCGTAACCGTCCAGATCCTCGGCCTCCGCCTGGCGGATCACCTCGAACAGCTCGGCGCCCCGCAGTTCCGCTTCGTCATGGACCGTCCCCAGCACCCGACCGATCTCGGATCCATGCCGAGTCGGAACGATGACGCTGGCATCGGCATCCAGGTCGACCGCCACGGAAGTGGGCGGAACGCACAGACATGTCTCGCTGGAGTGAAGCAGCTTGACCCGCACGACCCGTCCGCTCACGGCTGCGGCGGTCTTCATGCCGGTGTCGCCACGTACGTCGACGCCGGCCGGGTTTCTGCCGACCCGCCGCCTGCACGGCACCGTCCACAGAACCGACCCCCGCCTTCGATGACCAGTCTCGGCGTGCAAATCGAACCGGTCACGATGGCGGTCGACCGCAGTTCCACGAGCTCGGAGGCGACGACATCTCCGCTCACGCTTCCGGCCACAACGACCGTTCCCGCGTGTACCGCGCATTCGGCCCGACCGGTACGGCCGATGAGGACCCGTCCTCGGGCACGAACCTCGCCGTGAAACTCGCCGTCGATACGCAGCATTCCGTTCAGGTCGACCTGTCCGCTCATCCGCGTGCCCTGACCCACGATCGAGTCGACGGTGTCCGCGGCCCCGGTGCCTGGATCCCGGTCGGGCGTCATCGCGATGCCGCCGCCGTGATCGCGGACACCGCAAGGAACTCTTCAGGGTTGCGGAGCTGCCCCCCGATGCTCACCTCGTAGTGAACGTGGGGACCGGTCGACCGGCCGGTGGAGCCCATGTGACCGATCGGCTGCCCACGCTGCACCGTCTGGCCGGGTTCCACGAGCACCCGGTTCAGATGCCCGTATCGGGTGACGAACCCGTATCTGTGGGCAATCTCGATCACGTTGCCCAGATTGTTGCGCTCGTAGGCGACCCGTCTGACGGTCCCGTTGGCCGTGGCGACGATCTCGGCGCCGCGGTGCATGGCGATATCGATGCCGCGATGGATATAGAATGCGCCCGTGAACGGGTGCCGCTGTGGACCAAATGCGAAGCTCACGTACCCGCCTCCGCGAACCGGCCACAGCGTGGGCACATCCGCCAGCAGCGCCTGCTGAGCCGTCACCGTGTCGTTGAGCTCGGTCAGCGGCATGATCGCAGCGTCCAGCGTGGCGCTCAGTTGCCGGAGCGCGGTCACACCCGCCGACTCGGCCACCGACGCGGAGGGCTGGCTCACGAACGCCGCCAGATCGCCATCCCCTCCCGCCCCGGACGCCTGGATGGCGGCGAGACTCCCGGAGGTGAGATTCCCGGAACTCAGAATCCTCTGAAGCTGGTCGAGCAACCCGCGGAACTCCTGCAACGTGCCCTGTAGTGCGATCACCTCGTCGCCCACCGACTCCAGCGCCACCTCACTGGCGGCCAGCGATCGGTTGACCGCGGCCATCTGCTCATTGGTAGTGGTGAAGTGGGTGGAGAGAACCAGAAACGCACACAGAACGACGACCAGCAGGGTGCCGAACGCCACCAGCGTGAAAACCGAGAGCTGCAGGTTGTACGTGCGACGTTCGCTGTGTGGGATCAGCATGACCGTGAACCGCTGATTTCCCCTGCGGACGAGCGAGCGCAACGCGAGCCCGAAACGGCGTGCGCCCACGGATGCATGCCGTTCGCGGGACGTCTCCATCAACACGTCGTTCCGACCACGAAAACCTGATTGCACGGTAGTGTTCGAGATGGTTCGGGGACCCTGCTCCGGCACCATCTTGACCGAAGCCTGACCGTCACGGTAGCGTTCAGGCCACTCTCCTGTCAAACCGGCACCTTGTCCGGGCATGGACCAGTCCTCACCCACCGAAGAAGAAAGCATGCAACTGTTCGACACTCACGCCCATCTCGCTCTCATCCACGATGACCCCATCGAGCAGCTCCTGGCGGTGCAGGAAGCCAAGCATGCCGGCGTACAGGCGTTCGTCTGCATTTCGAACGACCTGGCCGACTTTGCCGACACCTACCGGCAACTCGGACAGGATCCTTCAATCTACTATAGCGCAGGCATTTCTCCGTCAGAGGTAGACCGCCTCCCGAACGGCTGGGAGACGCGGTTGGCCGATCTGGCCGGTGGCGAGCGCGTGGTGGCGATCGGCGAGACCGGGCTCGACTACTACCGCAAGTACGGCGACCGTGACTCGCAGATCAGCCTGTTCGTGCGCCAGCTCGAGATCGCCGACCACGTCGGTCTGCCTGTGGTGATCCACAACCGCGATGCCGGCTCCGATCTGCTGGCGGTGTTGCGGGACAAGCTGCCGGAGCGCGGCGGCGTGCTCCACTGTTACTCGGAAGACCTGGAGTTCGCGACGCGTGCGCTGGAGCTCAACCTGTTCATCTCCTTCGCCGGCAACGTTACCTATCGCAGCGCTCGCACCCTGCAGGAGGTGGCGGCAGCCATCCCGCTGGAGCGATTGCTCCTGGAAACCGAGACTCCGTTCATGGTACCGGCGTCCCGCCGCGGTGAACGCAATCGCCCCGCGTATCTGCGAGAGACCGCCCGCTTCGTCGCAGAACTGCGCGACATGCCGCTGGAGGAGTTCGCGGACGCCGTGTTCGCCAACAGCGAGCGCTTCTTCGGCGTGAGCGGCGGCGGGACTGACGCCCCTCCGTGACCGGCCGACCGGGAGTTTCAACCGGCCCCCGATGAAGGCGCTGGTGATCGGCTCCGGAGCGCGGGAGAGCGCACTGGCCTGGGCCCTGTCGCGCAGCTCGACCGTCAGCCACCTGTACGCCGGCCCCGGCAACGCCGGTACGGCGGAGGTCGCCGGCAATCTTGCCTCACTGGACCCGCTTGACCCGGACGCCGTACTGGCGGCGTGCCGCACGCACGAGATCGATCTGGCGGTGATCGGCCCGGAGGCACCTCTGGCCGCCGGCGTCGTCGACCGCCTGGACGCTGCCGGAGTCGCCGCGCTCGGCGCATCCCGCGCCGCCTCCCGGCTCGAGTCGAGCAAGTCCTTTGCCAAGGAGTTCATGGCCCGGCACGGGGTGCCGACGGCACGTTCGCAGCACGTGCACGAGGTCGGAACGGCGGAGCGGTTGCTGCGGAGCTCGGAACGGCCGCTCGTGGTCAAGCGCGACGGTCTCGCGGACGGCAAGGGCGTGCTGGACTCGGGCGACGCGGATGCTCTGGTCGAATTCGCCCGGGACGGGCTGCGATCGGGTTCCGTTCTTCTTGAGGAGCACCTGAGCGGCCCCGAGCTTTCCGCCTTCGTGCTGTTGCCGGGCGGCGGCCGTGGCGACTATCTCCTGTTGCCTTACTGCGCGGACTACAAGAAGCAGCACGAGGGCGAGGTCGGCCTCAATACCGGCGGCATGGGATCGATCACCCCGGTGCCGTGGCTTACCGAGGAGCTGGACCGGCGGATTCGGGCCCGGATCATCGAGCCCACCGTACGCGGCATGGCCGAGGAATGCCTGAGTTACCGGGGCGTGCTCTACGTGGGGCTGATGGTCACCGATGACGGTCCCAAGGTGATCGAGTACAACGTCCGTTTCGGAGACCCGGAGGCGCAAGCGCTCATTCCTTCCCTGGACACCGATCTGGCCTCCCTGCTCGAAGCCGTCGCCGCAGGGCGACTGCCGGACGCTCCGACGCAGGACCGGGCGGCCGTGTGCGTGGTGGTGGCTTCCGGCGGATACCCGGAGCGTTACGAAACCGGCTTTCCGGTGGACCTTCCGGTCGCGGCCCCTGACCGCGGGTTGATTTTTCACGCGAGCACGCGGACTCGCGACGGTGGCGTGGTAACCGGCGGGGGCCGGTGTTTTTCCGCGGTGGGCCTTGGCCAAGACCTCGCCGGGGCGGCCGCCCACGCCTACGAGCTGGCGGAGAGGATCCGCTTCGAGGGCGCCTGGTACCGCCGTGACATCGCCCGCGCCTTCCGGGGTAACCGATAGGGGCTTCCGGTCACCCGTCGCGGCAGCGTTCCCCGGTCAGGCGCACGGGCGACTGGCAGCAGCATGAGATCGCGCCGCACGGTACAGCACGATCCCGGCAGCCACGCCCACGTTGAGCGAGCCGACGCTGCCGACGGTCTCCACGGTCACCAGCGCGTCGCAGCGTGCGCGAACGCCGGGACGGATCCCCGATCCCTCCGACCCCACGACGACGACGCTGCGCTCCGCGAATCGGTATCCCTCCAGGGGCTGTCCGTCGAGATCGGCCCCGACAACCCAGAAGCCACCCCGCTGAAGACGCGAGAGCGCCCGCGCCAGGTTGGTGACCGTGACAATCGTCAGGTAGGCCGTAGCCCCGGCGGCCGCGCGAATCGCCGCCGGCGTGACGGCAGCGGCGCGGTCCGCCTGCAGCACCACGATGTCGACCCCGAAGCACTCGGCGGAACGGAGGATTCCCCCCAGGTTGGCGGTGTCGGTGACCCCGTCCACCGCAAGAATCAGGGCGGGCCCGTCGGCTCGAGCCGCGAGCTCTTCCAGTCGCCGGTCATCCGTCCGCGGCGGTCGTTCACGGATTCGTAGCAGCGCTCCGCGATGGCGCTCCGGGTCGGCGTGCCGGCTCAGCTCGCCGTCGCTCGTGCGCCGCACGGGAACTCCCGACTCGGCCGCCAAGTGCGCCAGTTTCCGGTGCCGGGCACCGGCGCGGGCAAGCATGAGCACGCTGCCCGGCGATGGAGCCGACAGCAGTTCCTCGATCGCTCGAAATCCATGGACGTACCGATGACGAGCGTGGCTCACGCCCACCGGGCTCCCTCCCGCATCACTCCTCCTTGCGGAACACCAGGATGTTCTGATGGACCATGGAGGGAATGTACGCGTACTGATAGCCGTAGAGATGCAGTGCCTTGGCAACGTCGTACCAGACGAGATTGGCCTTCCACACCAGGCCGGGAATGGCGCTGAGGGTTTCGGCCAGTTCAGCGGACAGGCAATGGTAGCGGCCCTGCAGGTACATGTCGCCGATGAACGTGGCGAGGTAGCGGTTGTGGTCCAGCAGGGCGGTCGCCTGGGTGAAGATCCTCTCCATGGCATCGAGCCACGCCCGCTTGCTCGGATATCGGACGTCGCTGTGGCCGCGCAGCCGCGTCGGCCGCCGGGGAGCGGCCGGCTGACCGACTCGCTTGAATGTGCCCGTCGACCGCGGAGCGGTCTCCATCTGCCAGTACGGAACGTCGGTGAGAATGAGCTGGAAGCGGCGCCCCTCCAGCTTGAGGAGCACCTCCGCGGCATCGCCCGCATGAGTCTCCATCCCTCCCAGTCCCTCCAGGGTGCACACCTGCCGATACAGGCTGATCCAGCGCGGGTTGATCTCGATGCCTGTCGCACTCCGATCGGCGAGCTCCGCCCCGAGCAGCACGCCGCCCACGCCCATGAATGGATCGAGCACGGACTCCCCCGACTTGCTGAATATGCGGACCAGATCCGCGCACAGCGCCGGCGGCTTCTGGCCGCCATGAGCTCGCCGGATGCGGTGCTGGTGATCGACGGGGTAGGGGCGGTTGATCACCGAACGGGTCCAGTACAGCCATTCCTTGCCGGTAAGGTCGTTCAGCCGATTGCGCTCCGAGTAGAATCCCCGGGACCGCCCGTCGGGATCGAACAGTTCCCGCTTGCCGGCGCTCATCGCCGCGGCCCGATCATCACGAGGTACTCGGTCACCGACCGGCGCCGCGCCACGCCCGCACCGCGTCCGAACACCGGATACGGACGCGAAAACGTGCGGACGGGTCCCCGGCAGCGCGCCAGGGCGACCAGTTCGTCAATCGGGACGATGCCCTCCGAACCGTACGAGACCGCGATCCACCGCGCCCGCAACCCCGAGAGCAGCGTGGCGATCGCCCGCGCCGCGCCGCGGCGGGTGCTGAACGGGCTCTTCAGCCAGCCTCGCGGGAACTTCCGTGTCTTCCCCGACAGCTCCGGCCGCTGCCAACGCGCGATGTTCTCCAGGACGTGGTAGTTGTCGATGTACTGCCGCGTGGTATAGGGAGGATCGAGGTAGACGACGTCGGCCTCGATGCGCGGTGCCATGTCGAGGAGGTCTCCGGTGAGCACCTTCGCTCCCGGTGCGTCGATCGTGCTAAGCGGAACGAGGCGCAGAGGCTCGTAGACGCGTGCGTCGACCACGTGACGGCCTCCCTCGATCGGGCTGCTGCCGAGGTGCTTGAGGTACGCGTCGTACTGTCCGACGGTATTGGCGGCCCGGTCGCATGCCAGTAGCAGGCTGGCAAGCAGTGACGACCGCTCGGCGGGGCCGATGCGGCCCGCCTTCATGAGCCGGTCCACACCCGGACGGATGGCGTCGATGCGCATGCAGTTGTCCCGCGTGAAGTAGGTGTCCGAATACCAACGCGTCGCATAACCTGACCGCGGCCGCATCGCGTTGAGATCGCGCAGCGCCGAGCGCAGCCGCTCCGGATCCGGGCGGGACAGCACGCCGTCGAGGATCAACGTGTTCGAACGCAGATTGTCGACGCAGGTGAGGCTGCCCACCCCCCGGGACAGCATCTCCAGGCCGATCGCACCGGTCCCGCAGAAGCCGTCGACAAAGACCGTCGGCCTCCCGGCGACAGCGAAGATGGAGTCCGCGATCCAGCGAGCCAGACGCCGCTTGCATCCCAGGAACTTCCGGCTGGTCGTGGCGACGGTCGGGCAGCGAAGGACCGTGCGCGAGTCCCCGACCTCCGGAGCGTGCCGCATCACCGCCGGGACCGACCGGCTATGCCTCGGGAATCTCGATCGTGAAGTGCGAGCCGCCCTCCACGGGATGCCACTTCAGCTCACCACCTGCGCTCTCGACGAGCTTGCTGCTCAGGGGCAGACCCAGTCCCGTGCTCTGGTCTCCGGAGGTACCGAGTTCGAACGCCGCGGTCGCGGTCTTGGCGTCCATCCCGCCGGCGTCATCGATCACGTCGACGATCACCGTGCCGGCCGTCCCGCGCCGCGAGGCGATGCGGATCGTGGTCGAGGATGACCCGCGGCCGGCCCGGGCAGCGTTCTCTACCAGACTGGATACCACGATGGTCAGATCGCTCGGTCCGATCGCGGCCATGAGTCCCGGCTGCAGGTCGACCAGCAGGGTCGCCCGATGCGGACGCACGGCGATGCGCATGGATTCCGCGACCGCCTGAACTACCTCCGTTACGTCCGCGTCGCGCGCCTCGTCGTCCTTGATCTCGCGCAGCAGCCGTTCCAGGTCCTGGTGCGCGGCGCGGACGTTGCGGCGGATGAGCTGCAGGCTGCGCTGCGCGTCACCGTCCGAGCCCGCCGCCGTTCCCCAATCGGCCGCCAGACCGATTGCGGACAGCGCGTTCTTGACCCCATGCACGGCCCCGGTGGCCAGTTGGCCGACCGACGCGAGCCGGCTCTGCATCTGCAGACGCGCTTCCGACTCCGCAAGCTCGGCACGAGCGGCGTCCACGTACCGAGGCCGGAACGGGCCCGTGTACAGTTGGTTCGCCACCACCGCCGCAACCAGCAACGCAAGCTCACACCAGAGGCCGGGCGCGAGGCGCGGCAACCCGAGATGGTCCGTCCAGCGTTCGTACAGCGCACCGGCCACCGCCAGAGCGGCGAACGCGACGACGACGGCGCGAACGCGCGGCCGGGTGGCGATCGCGCCCGACGCCAACAACTGAAGCGGTCCGGCAGCAGCGGACACGGCCAGCGTCAACGACGACAGCGCCAGTGCGGGCACCGTCCCCTGCAGACCGAACGCCGCGATCAGGCCGTTCTGTACGATGAGCGATACGCAGAACGCGTGCCACACACGAGGCGAAACCCCGCGGTCGCGCACCGCCAACCATGCGCCGGAGAACCAGATCACCCCCTGGGCGCTCAGAATCTCCACGACCGCGCTGACGGGAATCATCCTGCCGATCGCCCGCGCCACCAGCGTCGCGAGCAACGCGACCTGCCAGACACCGGTCCACGTCCAGCGGCGCTGCCAGGCGGCCGCCATGCCCAGGGGTACCGCAAGGGTGACGAGTGCGATCGCCCCGATGGTGATGGGGTGTACCGTGGCGGGCTACTCCAGCTCGGCGAGCGGCACCGGTTCGGGGCTGGACTCCTCTCCGACCACCTCGGCCACCTCGCCGAGCAGCTTCCTGGCTTGCGACGAGAGCCTGTCCGGGACCGTCACCGCGACCTTGATGTACAGGTCGCCGCGCCGGCCGGGGTTGTCCAGGTGCGGCACGCCTTCGCCGCGCACTCGCAGCAATCTGCCCGGCTGCGTTCCCGCCGGAACCTTTACCCGGATACGGCGATCGTCGAGCGTGCCGACCAGGATCGAGGTTCCCAGCGCGGCCTGCGTAAACGCCAACGGGATCACGCAGTACAGATCATCGCCGTGACGCTGGTAACACGCGTGCGGTTCCACGTGCACGAAGACATACAGGTCGCCGGCCGGCGCCCGGCCGATGCCCGCGTCCCCCTGTCCGGAGAGCTGGATGCGTTTGCCGTCCTCCATGCCGACCGGGATGGTCACCCGCAGCCTGCGCTCCTTCTGTTCACGCCCGGTTCCCCGGCACGCGCGGCACGGGTTTTCGATCACCTCCCCCTCACCCCCGCACGAGGGGCAGGACGTCGCGATCGAAAAGAACCCGGAGTTACGGCGCACCTGCCCTGAGCCGCCGCAGGTCGGACAGATGCTGCGGCCACTGCTGCCTTCGGTGCCGCTACCGTCGCACCGGGAACATGCCTCCTGACGGCGATAGGCGATCTCCGCCTTGGTCCCGAACACCGCCTGCTCGAACGGTATGCGCAGATCGTAGCGCAGGTCGTCCCCACGTCCTGCTCCTCCCCGCCGTCCCCCACCGCGCCGGCGATCGGTACGCGTGAAGAACGAGTCGAAGATGCTGCCCACATCGCCGAATATGTCCTCGAAGTCGCGGAAGACGTGTGAGAAATCGTGCGCCTGACCACCGGCCATGCCGTCCACCCCGGCAAACCCGAACTGGTCGTAGGCCTGCCGTTTCTGCGGATTGGCCAGCACGTCGTACGCTTCCGTAGCCTCCTTGAAGCGTTCCTCGGCCTGGCTGTCGCCGGTGTTGCGGTCCGGGTGGTAGCGCACCGCCAGCTTGCGGTACGCCTTCTTGATCTCGTCGAGCTCCGCGGAGCGGTCTACCCCCAGAACCTCGTAGTAATCGCGCTTGGCCATCGTGAGCTATCGTCCCGCACCGCCGCCTGCGGTGGAACCGCGAAGGTCACCGCCACGGGTGGTGGTCAGTCCATCCTCCCGGAGAGTCTGTACGGTGGCACCCTGGGCCATCCGACAGACTCCTAGCCGCGCTTCTCGTCGTCGTCGACCACCTCGTAGTCGGCGTCCTGAACCGAACCACCTGCACCCTCGCCGTTGGCTCCCTGGTCGGCATCACTCTGCGAGTCGTTCCCGGCGCCGGCATCCTGCGTGTCGCCGGCGGGACCGCCCGCCTCCGCGGACGCCTTCTGCTGAGCGTCCTTGTACACCTCTTCTGCGAGCTTGTGGGAAGCCTGCTTGAGCGCTTCGGTCTTCTCCCTGATCGCGGCGTTGTCGTTGCCTTCGACGGCCTGCTTCAGCTCCGCGATCGCGGCGGTGATCTTCTCCCGGTCGTCCGCGCCGACCTTGTCACCGTAGTCGCTGAGCGACTTCTCGGTTGCGTAGATCAGGCTGTCCGCCTCGTTCCTGGCCTCGGCGGCCTCCCGGGCGCTCTTGTCTTCGTCGGCGTGGACCTCCGCGTCCTTCACCATGCGCTCGATCTCGTCCTCGGAGAGTCCGGAGGAAGACTCGATGCGGATCTTCTGTTCCTTGCCGGTGCCGAGATCCTTGGCGGAAACGTGGACGATCCCGTTGGCATCGATGTCGAAGGCGACCTCGATCTGCGGGACGCCGCGGGGCGCCGCCGGAATCCCGATCAGATCGAATCTGCCAAGGGTGCGGTTCTGCGTGGCCATCTCGCGCTCCCCCTGCAGCACGTGAATGGAGACCGCGGTCTGGTTGTCGGCAGCGGTGGAGAAGATCTGGCTCTTGCGGGTGGGGATCGTCGTGTTGCGCTCTATCAGCCGTGTGAACACTTGCCCGAGCGTCTCGATTCCGAGCGACAGCGGGGTGACGTCCAGGAGCAGGACGTCCTTGACGTCTCCGCCCAGGATACCGCCCTGGATGGCCGCTCCGACCGCGACCACCTCGTCCGGATTGACGCCGCGGTTCGGATCCTTCCCGAACAACTCGGCTACGAGCTGCTGGACCGCCGGAATGCGGGTCGAGCCGCCCACCAGGATGACTTGGTCGATCTCGTCCGCCCTTACCCCGGCATCCTTGATCGCCTGCTCGCAGGGGCGCCGCGTCTGTTGCACCAAATCCTCGATCATCTGCTCGAACCGGGCCCTCGTCAGCGTGTACTGAAGATGCTTGGGGCCCGAGGAATCCGCGGTGATGAATGGCAGGTTGATCTCCGTGCTCTGCGTGCCGGAAAGCTCGATCTTCGCCTTCTCCGCCGCCTCCTTGAGGCGCTGCAGCGCCATCCTGTCGTTCGACAGGTCGATGCCGTTGTCGTTCTTGAAACTGGTGATGAGCCAGTCGATGACCCGCTGGTCGAAATTGTCGCCTCCCAGATGCGTATCGCCATTGGTGGACTTGACTTCGAACACGCCGTCGCCGAGTTCGAGGATGGAGATGTCGAAGGTGCCGCCGCCAAGGTCGTAGACCGCGATCTTCTCCTCGGATCCTTCCTTGTTGAGCCCGTAGGCGAGCGCTGCGGCGGTCGGCTCGTTGACGATCCGCTTGACGTCGAGGCCGGCGATCCGCCCGGCGTCCTTGGTCGCCTGCCGCTGCGAGTCGTTGAAGTAGGCGGGGACGGTGATCACCGCCTCGGTCACCGTTTCGCCGAGGTAGTTCTCCGCCGTCTCCTTCATCTTCTGCAGCACCGCGGCCGAGATCTCGGGCGGCGAGTACTGCTTGTCGTCGATGTGCACCCGGACGTCGTTGCCCGAGTCGGTGACCCGGTACGTCACCATCTTGATCTCTTCCGGAACCTCGGCAAAGCGCCGGCCCATGAAGCGCTTGATCGAATACACCGTCCGTTCCGGGTTGGTGACCATCTGGTTCTTCGCCGGCTGCCCCACCAGGCGCCCCTTGTCGGTGAACGCCACGATCGACGGAGTGGTGCGCTGGCCCTCGGAGTTCTGCACCACCGCCGGTTCGCCCCCCTCCATCACCGAAACACAGGAGTTGGTGGTCCCCAAGTCGATGCCGATGATCTTGCCCATGCTATTCGCCTTCCTTTGTGTCGGCAGCATCGTTCCGCGTGCCTGCCGGTTCGTCGTTCGAGCCTGAGAGCGGTTGCGCGACCTTCACCCGCGCGGGACGCACCACACGGTCATGCAACAGGTACCCTCGTTGATAGTCCTCGACCACGGTGGCGACCTCATGGGATTCGGACTCCTCGGAGGCGATCGCCTGATGCCGTTCCGGATCGAACGGCTCTCCCTTGGAGACGAAGCGACAGAACCCCCACTTGCGCTCCAACAGTCCGGTGAGCTGCTTTTCGATCAACGACACGCCGTCCCGCAGGGATGCGGGATCAGCGTCCGCGCCGGTCTGGATGGCGCGTTCGAGGCCGTCGATGATATCCGCAAGGTCCAGGAGCACCTCGGTGTTCGCGTAGCGAATGGCCTCATCCTTGTCGCGGTGCAGCCGTCTGCGGAAGTTCTCGAAGTCCGCCTGCTTGCGCAACAACTGGTCCTGCAGAGCAGCCGCCTCCTCCTGGAGGACAGCCACCTCCTCGGTCAGATCGCGGTCCGCGGCGTGCCGGCCGGCCGCATGGCCGTCCGCCCTGCCTTCATTGCCGGCACCGCTTCGGTCGCCTGGTTCCTTGGCCGGAGCCGTATCGGCCGGCGTCTCATCAGGCCGCTGCGGATCTCCCGCCGACGGAGCACCTGCGTCGTCCGCCGGTACCGGTCCTGTCCTGTTTCCGTTGTCGCTCATCTCTGCCCGCCGGCCCAGCACCTCCTGCCGGCTCTCTCCCCGACGGCACGGCCGGCACGATCACCGCCGTCGAACGGCGAGATAGGCCGCAGGATCAACCCCGCGGACCTATACGGCCCATGTCCCGGTTACCGTCAAAGTGGATGATGGAAGATAATAGGGCCCTGAAAGCACCGTCAACAACGGCTGCGGGCATGCGTGGCGCGCTGCTCCAGCGCGTCGATACGGTCCTTCAGCTCGGCGAGGCGCTTGTCCAACTCCGCTTGCCATCCGGAGTCTCGCAGCCGTCCTTCGATCGAGGCCGCGGTCGAGTCCAGGCCGGCGATGCGTTCCTGCAGGGCCGAGCGCTGCTCGTCGACCCGGCGCAGGCGTTCGTCCTCGCCGCGGAGCCGACGCAGATTGTCGTCCACCCGCTCGCTCATCTTGACCAGCTCGGCCAGCGCCGTGTCATACCCGTCGATGCGGCTGTGGATCGCCTCGATCTCCGCGGATCGCTCCTCGAGGTCCCGGCTGCGTGCGGCAAGATCCTCCTGGATCTCGCGAACCGAACGCAGCAACTCCTTGCCCTGCTTGACACTGATCTGCACCTCGATGGCGAGATCCTTGATCTCGGAGCTCTTCTTCTCAACGAACGCCGACAGGGTCTGCATGACCCGGTCGCCGTACCGCTTTACCTTTTCGAGCGAACGGTTGTTGCGGTCGAGCTGGCGGAACGCGAGGACGACCGCCAGCACAACCAGAAGCGTGATGGCATCTCCCGGCCCGACGATAGGCATGATCCCCTCCCAGTGGGATGCTCGATACTATGGCCGTCCAGCGAGCACTGTCAACGAATCAGGTAGCCCGCTCCGGCGGCAGTCCGATGCCGGCGGCGGCCATCGCAGGCAGCAGCGAGGCGTAGCGTGGGAACGTGAGTCTCGCACGGCTGCCTCGTTCCGCCCGGCCCGCGAGATGTGCGGTCAGCATTCCCGCCGCACCCGCGCCGAGGATGTCGTACCGGTAGTGGTTGCCGACGTACAGCGTTCGCTCGGGGCGCACCTTCAGGAGCTCGGAGACGTACCCGAACGGTTCAGGATTGGGCTTCAGGTAGTTGGTCGCTTCCGAAGTGACGGCACAGGAGAACCCTCCCAGCCCCATGTCACGCAGCTTGGGGGCCGGCGGCATGTCCGAGAGGACGCCGACTCTCACTCCACGACCGCGCAGCGCGGAGAGCGCGCGCGACACGCCGGGATACGGACGCATGCCATGCAGCACCGCAGGCAACCGCGTGTAGACGACGTCGTCAATCAGCGCTCGCGCGGCTGCCGCCGTGATCCCCATGCGCTCGGCTACCAGGTCAGCCTGCAGGGCGTGAAGATCGGCGATGGGACGGATCGAACGGATCTCGATGCGTACGTCCCGGAAGGCGCGAAACAGAACAAGGTTCCGCAGCACCAGGCGCCACGATCGCGCCGCCGCCCGGCGGGTCGGATACAAGGTGCCGTCAAGGTCGAATACCACGGCCTCCGCGATCGGATCGCGCGGCTGGCTCATGGCCCGCGGACGGCTACCTCGGCAGACCGGATACGAATCTCGATGGTCACCACGCCGTAGACCGGTTGCTCGTCCGTCACCGGCTCATAGCGCCACTGGCGCAGCGTTTCGGTGATCTCGTTGTTGAGATCCACGGACCCGGAGTCCGTCTCGAAACGCTCGATCTTCACCCATCCCTGCGGGTCTACGCGAATACGCACGCGTACCGTCGAACGAACGATCTCGTCCGGGTAGCGCTCCGGCAACGCCGGATCCACGACGTACAGCAATGGGCGCAGGCCCAGGGACCCGGACACGTTCCAGCCGTCGGGCAGCCGCGCGTCGGAAGTGGCAGGACCCGCGGCCCCGTCGGCTGCCGTGCTGGCTCCTCGATCCTGGCCCGTGCTGGCGGTGCTGTCGCGACCGCTCGCGCGGAGCGCCCGGTCGAGGTCCGGGAGCCGCGACCCGACGCCTGCGGTTTCGTCGGACGGCGATGCCGCCGCGCCTCCATACACCGTGGCGTCCACGGGCGCCGATGTGGCCGCGGCCCCCGGCGCGAAATCGGCAATCGGTGCGGCCCGTTCGGCTGCCCCGGTACCGGTTCCTGCGGCGTCCGCCCTCCTGGCCGTCGGGGTCCCGCTCATGCGTACCGGAGCGAGCGCCGCCGCGGTTTGCGGACTCCTTCCGCTGAGCCCGGGGTCGCGGACCACCGGCACCGAGTCGTCGGCACCGAGGCCCTGTGCCGCACTGTCGCCGGGCGTCCGGCTCGAGGCGCTCCGCGCATACACCGATTCGTCCGCCGGTAGCGCCAACCCGTCCTTGAAGGTCGTGGGAAGGTCGCCCTGCCTCGCGAACGGGGCAGGAGCCGCGGTTGCCGCGTGCGCGGGCGACTCGGCCTGCGCGGCGACGTCGCCGGCCACCGCGTTCAACCCGCCACGTCCGCGTACCGGCGCGGACTCCACCGACTGGCGGAGCGCCGGCGTCCACGCCGCAACCGGGCCGGACGAGTCCGCGGCCGCCGCGGACTCGCTTCGGGGTTGCGTTTTGACCGGAGCCGGCTCCTGCGCGGTTGAGCGTTCCGGCGCCGGCTGCGCATCGGCAGCCGGTTGCGGGGTGGCGACCGGTTGCGGCGCCGGCCTTGGTACGGCCACCGCCGGGGCCGTCTCTTCCTGCTTCGGCGGCACCGGCCGCTCGTCTCTGACAGGAGCGCCGCGGGTCTCGGGGGCGAGCAACTGAACCGTCAGGGGACGCGTATAGTCCTCGATGCGGAGATCGAACAGCCTGTGCCCGACGATCAGCAGCGCGCCGTGCAGCACGGCTGCCACCAGCACGCCGACGAACATCCGCTCCGATTCCTCGCGAAAGGTCACGGCACCGCTCTCCCCGGGGCCAGACGAGTTCGCAGCGCTACCGCGCTTATCCCGTTCATGCGCAACACGTCCATCACATGGACCAGAATTTGTGACGAGGCCCCTTCATCGACCTCGACGATGATGCTCTGGACCGACTGGGGATCGATGCCATCCCTGCCGAATGCGTTGGCCAGGCCGGCCAGGTCGAGCTTCCGCTCGTTGAGATAGATCACGTCCTGCGAGTGTACGGTGACGATCAGGCGCGTCATCTCCGTCGGCACCGCCGTCGCCGACTCCGGCAGGGTCAATCCGATCGCCGGAGTGATCTTGAATGTCGAGGAGACCATGAAGAAGATGACGAGTTGAAACACGACATCGATCATGGGAACCATGTCGACTCTCGTGCTGCGCTGCAGGCGCCGCCTGCGCAGTGTCGTCATTCCCCCTGGACTCCCAGCAGCAGCACCAGCTCGCTGACCCGGTTCTCCAGTCGGACGATCGTGTTGTTTGCCTTGCTGACCAGGTAGTTGTAGAACATGATCACCGGAATACCGACGATCATGCCGGCAGCGGTGGTCAGCAATGCCTCCGAGATGCCGAGCGCCAACTGCGAGGAGTCCGCCACGGCACCCGCCTCGCCGAGCACGCCAAAGGCGCTGATGTTTCCGGTTACCGTCCCCAGCAGACCCAGCAGCGGCGCCACGTGAGCGATCGTTCCCAGAGTCGGCAGAAACCGCTCCTGTTTCGGGATCTCGACGTTGGCCGCGTCCATGATGATCTCCCGGACCACGCGGTTCGGCTGGTGGCGGTGCTGGATGCCGACGCTCACCAGGCTGGAGATCGGCGACGGGTTCGCTTCGCAGATCGCCAGGGCTTCATCGAAGTGTCGCTCCTGCAGGCGGCTCTTCAGCCGGCTTAGCAGTTTCTCCTCATCCACCCGGTTGCGGCGAAAATACAGCATCCGCTCGATGATCACGACCACTGCCACGACCGACAGAAAGATGATCACGACCATGATCGGACCGCCTTTCTGAATGATGTCCACGGGCTCTCCTCCCTTCCCTAAAGGTTGACTTCGACGCCGAGCGACGCCTGGAATCCGGGCTCCTGGTACGGCGCGAGCTCGTACCGCGGCTCATCCGACAACGGCTGCAGCAGATCGGCGAGACCGGCCACGATGGCGAAATTGTCCGAGATGTTGTAGAAGCCGCGGGCCGAGATGATGGGCAGGCCTACGTCGGGTGCGCGGTGCCTGCCGGTCTCGAGCTCCGAGGGGAACACCCAGTCGACGTTGTTCTCGACGCCGAAGCGCCCGCCGTCCCAGGTGGCCCGCATGCCCAGACTGAACACATGCGGGGCCTGGTACAGCGGGATGTCGAAGAATGCTCCTGACCAGTCGAGGCTGAGGGCGGCATCCGGGTTGATGTCCCACCGCAATCCGAGGCCGGTCTGGAGCGTCCCGGCCTCGTCCTTCTGAACCACCTGGTGGAGCTTGGACTCCTCACCAAGCTCGCCGCTGATGTCGATCAGGTTGGCGCCGGACTCGCCACGCACCGCAGCGACCAGGTGCACGTCCTCGCCGACCGCCGCCCGCACCGACAGGTCTCCGAACCACTGGCGCGTGTCGCGCAACTCCGGCGGCTCCTCGATGAACTTGAGAGTCTCGTACATGCCGGCGAGGTCGCGTGCGACGATCTCGCGCCCCGCGGCGATCCGCAGGGTGATCAGATCGCTCGGCATGCCGTCCATCGAGACCTCGAACGGGATGCGCACCTCCGAGGTTTCGTCTTCCGATGCGTACTGCACCCCGGCGCGGGCGCCGAGCCGGACCGGCACCCCGAGGTCGTAGGCGAGTGCGAGCTGCCCCAGCAGCCGATGCGCGGTCGGCTGGTCGACCCGAACGTGCCGGAACTCGTAGTCCCCCGTCACGCCGATCTCCAACTGACGGAGTTGCGCCGTCACGCCTGCGCCGGCGCGTCCCTGCCATTCGGTCACCGGCAACTCTTCGCTGCCCCTGAATTCGCGTGAGGCGCCCCTGCCACCGATCTCGCCGCTCACCGTGACGACATCGCTCGGCCTCACCAGCAACATCAGGTTGCCGTCGACGAGCTGATGGCTCAGGTCATGAGCGGAATTGCCGACATCCTGCAGGCCGTCCTCGACGCGCCGATAGCGGCCGTCCACACCGAGCTCCGCGCCGCCGATGTCGCTGCTGTAGGCACCCTGCAGATCGTCGGTACGGTGGTATCCCTGCCAGGGTGCCGCCGGTCCGAATCCCTCCAGCAACTGGTGGTCCACGCCCAGATGGAAGTCCGGTCCGTCACCGGCATGCTGCAGAGCGATGCTGCTCCTGAGCAGCCCGTTGTTGCCGGCGGCAACCGCGGCCTGCAACGCCAGACCCGGGCCCAGCAGGCCGGTGCCTCCCTCGCCGCTGTCCGTGAGGACTTCCGGCAACCCGGGGGTGACCACCCGCAGCTCATCGGCCTCCGGAAGAGGCACGGCCAACTCCGGCTTCGTCAACTCTGCCTCCGGCGGAAGATCGGGTTCCACCTGGACCTCCGCCACGTCCTCGATGCTCAACGTGACGGCAGGCACTTCGAGCGGACGGGCCGCCGGCTGCGAGTCGCTCTCCTGTCCATGGGCGGTAACGGTCAAGGCCGCCAGCAAGGTCGCAATCGGGTACCGGGCGACGCGCCGCATCGCCCGCACTCTCGTGTTCATCATTCCTCACCTACCATTGCTCGCGCCTGCCCGGCCCAGGTCGACTCCGGAAAGTTGTCCAGAATCCGCCGCGCAAGCGCTTTCGCGGCGTCGGCTCGCCCCGCGGCGGCCTCCGCCTTTGCCGATTTCAGGATGGCCTCTGCACGCAGCTCCTCCCCGGCTCCGTCGACCAGTGCGGCGTCGAGGAAGGCCTTGGCCGCCGCTGTCGGGTTCTCGCGCCGCAGGTAGTACTCACCGAGCAGCACCCGGGCGCGCGAGAGAACGGTCGGGTTGCGCGCGGCAGCGACCACGTCTTCCAGAAGTCGAAAGGCGCGGTCGGGAGGCGCCGACCCGTCGATCAGATAGACGCCCGCCAACTCCAGCATCGCCTTTCGCCCGGCCTCGGTCTCCTCGCGGCCGAGTCGCTCGATTGAAGCCGACAGCTCGGCTTCCCTGCCGGTGAGGCCGGTCATCAGCAGCTTGACCTCCGCGATCCGCTGCTCCGTGCCCAGCGACTTCGCCTGATCGGGATGGAGTCTCGATAACTCATCGAGGCTCGCCAGCGCCGCGCCGTGGTCCCCGTCGTCCACATAGGCCGTCGCCCGCAGGTTCAGGGCTTCGGGATGGAAGGAGCTGTCCGGATAGCGATCGATCAGGTTCGACCACATGAACACCGCTTCGAACCGCTCTCCCGAACGCTCCGCCGCCAGTCCGCCCCAATACAGCGCGGCTGGAACCGACTGCCCGGACGGGTACTCCTGTCGATACCGGTAGAACACATCCTTGGAACGTGCGTAGTCGCCCTCCTCGAACAGGACCTCGGCACCCCGGAACAGCGCCTCCGCACGGAGCGAGCTGTCCGGGTAACGGTCGACGAGCGTTTCGAATGCCCTCACGGCGATCGCCACGTCGCCTGCCTCACCGGCGATCTCCCCGTACTCGAACAACGCGTCGTCGGCCACGCCGTCGGCGGGATACCGCTCCCAGACCTCCCGGTACGAGCGTTGCGCGCCGGCTACGCGGCCCAAATTCCGGAGGCTCTTGGCGTGCATGTAACGGGCTCTGCCGGCCAGATCGGACCCCACGCGCCGCGCCAGGCTGTCGAAGCGGTGCGCTGCCTGCTCGAAACGTTCTTCGCTGTAGTAGGCCCAGGCCGCGAGGAACAGCGAGTCGTCGTCATTCTGCCGGCTCTCCAGGACGGAAGCCGCCTCGCGGAACTCGCCGAGCCGGTACAGCGCCCACCCGAGCCAGTAGTCCGCGTCCACGGCCAGATCGGCAAGATCGTCGTCCAACGCCTGCTGGAGCCCCGGCCGGCGTATCAACTCGATCCCGGCGCGGTAGCGCTTGAGTGCGATCTCCGAAACGCCCTGCAGGTACGCGGCCACGGCATCCGCGCCGGGATCGCTCCCGGCGAGATCCGGGAACTCCTCCCGAAGCCGGTCCGCGTATTGCGTCACCGCCGCGTGGTCTTCGAGGTCGAATGCCAGCTTCATCCGGTCGATCTGCGCGGACACGTCCGCGGGGAGCAGCCGGATCAGCTCATCGATGCGTTGCAGAGCTGCCTCCAACCTGCCTTCGCGCCGTGCAAGATTTGCCTGCAGGCGCAGCAGATCGGCGTGATAGGGGCTTCCGGTGACGGCTTCCTCGGCATCCGCGGCCGCCGCCTCCGCCTTCACCAGGTCGCCGGCCCGATAGAACGCGTAGGCGGCCAGATAGGCCACCTCGGCGGTGCGCGGGTCGCCCTGGTGCCGCGTGCCGAGTTCTCGGTACAGATCGGCGGCTTCGGCGAACCGCTGCTCCTCCAGCGCGATGTCGCCGAGGATCATCTGCACGGCTGCCCAGCGGCGCGGCGCCATGCGGATGACATCGGCGAGGATCTCCTTCGCTTCCGACAGGAGGTCGTCCTCCGAGGAAGAATCCGTGCGGAGCAGGGTCATCGCCAGATGCAGCGGCGCGGTGCCGTCCGTCCTGCCGGCGGCCAGTTCGCGTTCCCACACCCTGCGCAGGAACAGCTCGGCAAGCTCGTCGGCGCCGCGCTCATAGCTCTCGATGCCCAGGCGCAACCAGAAGTCGCTCAGGATGCCGGGCGATGAGGCGAAACGGTTCTCGGCGCTGTGCGTCCAGCGCTGCATCGCTTCAAGGTCGCCGGCCCGCCGGGCCGCGGCGAACAGCCGACGGTGTGCGGCCGCCGCGATCTCCGGAGCGGCCGACACGAGTTCCTGGTAGAGCTCCGTGGCCGCCTGCACCCGCTCCAGCTCCCACAGCGCCTCCGCCTCGTAGAACATGACCTGCTCCCGATACCGTGGGGGATACGATGCGGTCGGCAGGCCGGATGCGAAGGCCACCAGCTCCTCATATTGTTCGCCGGCCAGGTACGTGTGCGCCAGCAGGACCGCGGCGTAGGCGATCGTTCCGTCGGACATGCCCTCGCTCTGGCGCATCAGCTCGGCGAGCGACTGCTGGGCCGCGGCAACGCGTCCGGCCCCCAACTCGGCGAGGCCGTGATACAGCATTGCCTGCGGCTGGCGCGCCGGCGCGGCGCCCGAGCTCACGAACTGCTTGAGATCGAGCGCCGCATCCTCGAAGGCGCCGAGTTGATACCGGGTGATGCCGGTCCAATAGGGGATCTCTTCGAAGAACGAGGCGAGCCGGTAGCGGCTACCGATCATCGCGAAGGTCTCGAGGGCTTCCTCGTAGCGGCCGAGGTGGTACAGAGAGACCCCCCTGCCGAAGTGCACATCCGCGATTGCCTCGGAGTTCGGATAGCGGGCGAGAAAGGTATCGTACACCTGCATGGCGAGCTCGTAGTCGCCATCGGTTATTCGCCTCGCGGCCTCGCTCAGGAGTTCGCGCTCGTCGGCCCGGACCGCAAGGGGCGCGGCGACGGCACTCGCTGCCAGAGCAAGGCATACGCCCACGCGGGAGGCCTTGCGCCCGGGGAGGCTCGACATCGAGAGCAGCACGCGGGCACCCGCGGACACGTACCCTTTCATCCTACCTATTGAGTGACGGTACGAAGCGTCCCGCTCTTGACGTGGAACTACAAGATAGTTCGGTCCGTGCCCGTGCCTCCGCCGGCACCCTCCGCAGCGCCGGGAGTGTCGCCGCTGCCGTTGCGGGCCCTCTCCTCGAGGGCGCGCTGCACCGATCTGCTGGCGACCAGCGCGGCCAGCAGGTCGTCGCGAATCTCGGCGAGTTGGGCGCGCAGCTCCGGATCGACCCGTGCGGTCTCCTGCCAGAGGCGACGGCTCGCGCCGTCGACCGTGTAGCGAGCCTCCTGCAGCAGGTAACGGACGCGGAACAGCAGGTTCACCTCATAGCTGCCGTACACCCTGCGGCCGTAGGCGTTCTTGCGCGGAGCCATCTGCGGGATGGAACGCTCCCAGTAGCGCAGGATGTGCGGCTTGACGCCGAGCAGTTCGCTGACCTGACCGATCGAGTAGTACGTGCCAGCCTCCCCTTCTCAGCGCCTGCCGGACCGGTCGCGTCTCTCAGGCCCGCGAACGTCGATGATGATGGGCACCCGGTCAAAACCAAGGTCTGCGCGAGCCCGGTTCTCGAGGAAGCGGCGGTAGTGGGCGGGAACACGAACCCTGTTGACGAAGAACAGGAGCCGCACCGGATTCGTGCCGGTCTGCACCCCGTACTGGACTCGCAGCGGTTGACGGCCCGGCGCCGTTCTTCTCCCGCTGTCCGCGGCGCCCGACGCCCGGTTCCAGTGTCGCACCGCGTCGTTGATCTGGCTGGTGGAGACCAGCCGGGCGCGCTGTCTGCTCACCGCCGCGCACGCTTCGGTCAGGCTCGAAATACCGGTGCGCTCACGGGCGGACAACGTGATCAGCGGTACGTACTTCAGTGCCGGGAGATGGTAGCGGGCCCGCGCAATGACCCCGTCGCGCTGGTGTGGCTGGAACAGATCCCACTTGTTGAGCGCTACGATCAGGCCGTTTCCCTTGCGTACCGCCAACGACGCCAAGCGCTTGTCCTGCTCGGCGATCTCCTCCCGGGCATCCGCCAGCAGCACCACCACGTCGCTGTGCTCCAACGCGGCGACCGAGCGTTGGGTGGAATAGTACTCCACCGGTTCCTGTACGCGAGTGCGCCGGCGCAGCCCCGCGGTGTCCACTACCTCGAACCGGACACCATCCGCGACGAAGCGGCCGCTCACCGGATCCCGGGTCGTGCCGGGCCTGGCGTCCACCAGGGCCAGCGGCCTGCCGGCGAGCGCGTTGAGCAACGTCGACTTGCCGGTGTTGGGGCGCCCGAGCAGCGCAAGGCGAACCAATCCGTCCTGACCGTCCTGTCCGTCCTCTTCGACGACCGCGGCGTGAACGTCGCGGCCACCGCCTCTCGTGGTGGCCAGACGGTTGCGGGTGATCTCGGTCAGTTCACCTATGCCGCGGCCGTGCGCCGCGGAGATCGCCACGACGTCGCGGAAGCCCAGCTCGTGGAACCGAACCGCCTCGACATCCCGCGCGGCATGGTCCGCCTTGTTGACCGCCACGATCGGATCCTTCCCGCAACGGCGCAGGTCTTCCGCCAGCGCATGGTCGTCGGAGGTCGGCCCGTCGAAATCGACGACCAGCAGCACCACGTCCGCCGCGGTGGCGGCGTCACGCGCGCGGGCCGAAACCTGGTCTGCTAGCGGTTCGTCGGGGGTCCGGGCACTGACGACACCGCCGGAGTCCACCAGCGTGCTCGTCATACCGCCGCCAAGGTCCCACGTCTCGTAGCCCAGGTCCCTGGTAACCCCGGGGTCCGCGTGGGTGATCGCCCGGCGGAGGTTGCAGAGTCGATTGAACAGGGTGGACTTGCCGACGTTGGGCCGCCCGATGATGGCGACAGTCATGACTTGACGGGAGGGTCAGCAGACGCTTCACTCCCTGGAGGTCACCGTACGTCCGCGGGCTCCGTACTGTCAAACTCGCGCGTACCCGGCGCCGCCGACCGCGTCAAATCGGTCGACCGGCGTGCCGATGATCTCAGTAGGATATGGCTCGAAAGCGGTCGTGGGTAGGGTTCGTGTTCTGGCTGGGACTGGTTACCGCGGTGCTGGTCGTGTTCGTGTTCAGCCGTCCTACCATCGAAACGGTGCTGGAGTCGACCGATTTCTTCTCGGCGGTGAGGCCGGCGAACGGTTCCTCCGTGGTGGTCCTGCGACCATCCGGACAGCCGTCGAACCGGTACGTGAATCGGAGCCAGACATCGGACCGTGCCGAAACGACCGGGCCGGCGAAGGAGCCCGCGGCCCCGCGACCTGCCCGTTCGGAGGAGCCGGAGCTGGCTGTGCTGCAGCGCACCGCCCGCGTTTTCTTCGTGATGGTGGATGACAACGGCGAGATTCGCCTCCACGGCGTTCAACGGACGGTCAGCGCCGATGCCGCACCGCTGGCGGCGACGCTGCGCGAGCTCCTGGCGGGGCCCACGGATGCGGAGGAACGTCTCGACCTCATCAGCCTGCTCCCGGAGGATGTGGAGCTGCACCGTGTATCCGTCCAGGACGGGACCGCGGTCATCGATCTCGGCCAGGGGTTCCGTTTCAGCTCGCTCGGACAGGAAGCACTGCTCGGCCGGCTGAAGCAGCTCGTGTACTCGGTCACCGATCTTCCCACCGTCGACGCGGTCCAGGTCCTCATCGATGGAACCAACGTCGACTACCTCGGGCCCGAAGGCATCTATATCGGCAAACCGCTTACCCGGGGCTCATTCGAGCGCTGAACGCCTCCGACCCCGCGGCCGTGCCTGCCTGGCCCAAGGAGCCCCTGCCGGCCCCGGGCAGCCGGGGAGCGACATCAATCCGGGCCGACTCTCAACCGTTCGATCGCCAGCGCTCGACCGCTGGCGGCATCCACCTCGACGTGGACGGCGTTGAGCACGCCGGGCCCCTCAGCCACCGCGAGCTTCAGGGGCATCTGCGACAAGCTGCGCCGCACCGAAACCCTCTGATCGAAGCCGATCACCCCTACGGCAGGGCCGGTCATGCCGACATCGGTCATGTAGGCGGTGCCGCCCGGGAGAATCCGCTCGTCGGCCGTGGTCACATGCGTGTGGGTGCCGATCACGGCCGACACGCGCCCGTCGAGATGGAGTGCCAGCGCCTCCTTCTCCTCGGATGACTCGGCGTGCAGGTCGACCATGATCACGGGTGTCCTGGCGCGCAGGGCAGCGACTGCGCTGTCCGCGGTCTGGAACGGGCAACGCGGTGACGGCAGCGCATGTCGGCCCTGCACGTTGAGCACCCCGACGTCAGCCCCCGGCGTACGCACCACGCACCATCCGTGCCCCGGTGCGTCGGGCAGGTAGTTCTCCGGACGCAGCAACCGCTGTTCCCGGTCGAGCGCGTGATGCAACACCGGATGCTGCCAGACATGGTTGCCTGACGTGATCACCTGGACTCCGAAACCCAGGATGCGGTCCACCACCTCCGGCGTCAGTCCGTATCCATCGACGGCGTTCTCGCCGTTGGCCACGATCACCGCAGCGCCGGTGCGCCGCTGCAGGCCTCGCAGCCCGGCGAATACGGCTCGC
Source organism: Spirochaetia bacterium (assembly GCA_963662775.1). Classification (GTDB taxonomy): domain Bacteria; phylum Spirochaetota; class Spirochaetia; order SZUA-6; family Bin103; genus CATQHW01. Next base: position 3,296,178 of record OY759747.1, on the reverse strand, counting down.
ATGCCTGCGTCGCCGACGATGTCGCCGATCAGGACGACTCCGACCTTCACCGACGACTCCTTGCGAGGGTTTCGGAACATCGCGGCGGCGGCAGGTCCGACTGGCTCCATGGGTTCAGGGTCAGGATGGGCCCGCGGCGGGCAAGCCGGAGGCGACGGTCCCCGCGAAACGCTTACCGCGCGTACTCGGTGATTCGCGTTTCGCGAATCACCGTCACCTTGATGCGGCCGGGATAGGTGACTTCGTCTTCAATCCGACGCGCCACCGCGCGACCCAACTCGCTGGCGCGATGGTCAGAAACCGAGTCGGCACTCACCAGTATGCGCAGTTCCCGTCCTGCCTGGATCGCGTAGGTCTTCTCCACGCCCTCGTACTCGCCAGCGATCCGTTCGAGATCCTCCAACCTCTTGAGGTAGTTGTCGAGTGCTTCCCGGCGCGCTCCGGGCCGCGAGGACGAGACGGTGTCGGCGATCTGGACGATGATGGCCTCCACCGTCTCTGGCTCGATGTCGTTGTGGTGGGACCCGATCGCGTTGCACACGACATCGTTCTCACCGATCCGCTTGGCCAGATCCATGCCGAGTTCGGCGTGACCGACCTCTCCGTCCGACACCATGCCCTTGCCCACGTCGTGCAGCAGAGCCGCGCGTTTTGCCGCCTTCGTGTCCGCCCCGATCTCGACGGCGATGAACCCGGCGAGCACGGCCGCTTCCTTGGAGTGGGCGAGCTGGTTCTGTCCGTAGCTGGTTCGAAAACGCAGGCGACCGAGCGCCGCCACTCCGTCCGGGTGCATGTCGTGGATGCCGAGCTCGAACAGTACCCGCTGCCCCTCTTCGAACAGCGTCTGCTCCAGCTCCCGCATCACCTTGCGTACCACCTCCTCGATCCGCGCCGGATGGATGCGCCCGTCGGATACCAGCCGATGCAGAGACAGCTTTGCGGTCTCCCTGCGGACCGGGTCGAAGCAGGAGAGAATCACGGCTTCCGGCGTGTCGTCGATGATGATGTCGACACCCGTCAGGGTCTCCAGAGCGCGAATGTTGCGGCCTTCGCGGCCGATGATCCGGCCCTTCATCTCGTCGGACGGGAGATCGACCGACGTGACGCTGGTCTCGGCGGTGACCTCGGTGGCCAGCCGCTGCATCGACGAGATGATGACGGCGCGCGAACGCCGCTCGGCACCTTCTGCCGCCTCCGCCTCGATGCGCCGAACCAAGTCGTGCGCCTCCCGGCGGGCTTCCGTTTCGATGTTCGCGGTCAGTTGCCGCTTGGCCTCCGCAACCGTGAGTTGGGCGACCTTCTCCAACTCGGCGTTCAACGCCGCTCCGGCCTGATCGACGGCGTCCTCTCGCTGTTGTACCTGCTGCTCGCGCGTGGCGAGTGCTCGCTCCTGACGGCCTAGGGTCTCAAGTCGCTCCTGGAGGCTCTCTTCCCTCTGACGAATCTTCCGTTCGTAGCGCTCGATTTCGCGCCGTTGATCACGGGCCTCCCGGTCCAGCGTCTCGCGCTCGGCGAGGAGCTGGTCCTTGGTCTCGATGAGGGCTTCACGTTTCTTCTCTTGCGCCTCTCGTATCGCGTCTTGGAGTACTCTTCTTGCCTCCTGCTCCGCAGAGGCAAGCTCGAATCTTGCGTAGGACCATCGGATGAGCCAGCCGATCAGCAAACCGGCGAGAGGAAGAATGAAGAACCATACCAGTCCCATTTCGTTCCTCCATAGTGGCTGTCACCCACGGTACGGACCGCGCCAGGCAAAGTCAAGGAGTCCGGCCGCGAGGCCCGGCTGCCCCAACCAGCCCCAGCCGCCCCACGAGCGCGTGAACGTCCCAGGCGCCCTCACCCCTTGCGCCGGCCAGCATGAGGTAGGCAGGCTCTCCGCCCGCGCGGGCGGGCAGGAAGGCCAGGCGGCCGATCCGGTCGCGTGCCGAGGAAGGGAAGTGGCGTTGCAGTTCGGGTATCGCCCGGAACGGATCCTCCGCGACGAGCGCTACGCGCCGCGCCAAGTAGCGGCACGCCACCGGATCTTCGTCCGCGAACGCGAGCTGCAGGGCCGTCCGGCTCAGAATGCCCGTGACTCGCCGCGGTTGAAATCCCCGCGACTCACCGTGAACCAGGAGAGCCGCACCCACGGCATCCACCCGGCGTCCCAGGCGGTCCAGTTGCCCCCCGCGCACGCCGGTCGGCTCGTCGCCGCCGGCGCCTGCCGTGAACGCATCCAGCTCGATCCCGTACTCGGTCACCTGTAGCTCGTCGCCTCCGTCGCGTCTCACGGGCAGGTCATCGCCGGCCCGACCACGGGCATCCGCCGTACCGCCGATCACCGCGGCCGCCAGCCGGCGCAAGCCCGGGTCGCGCCCCGGAACCACGCCGTAGGCGTGCGCCTGAACGCGGTAGACTCCGTCCTCCACGGCGACCGCCGGCTGATCGTTGGCCGCCAGCTCGAGCAACTCCCGCATCGGATGGACGCTTATGTGGGCAGACGGCCGGCTTCCGGCTGACGCCGTGCGAGGGTCCGACCACTCGGACGCCCCCGCTTCCGGGGCAGGCGGCAACTCCTCCAGGTGCTCGTCGCCGGCCCTCGAGGTCACCGGCGCCGCCGGCTTCGCGGGTTTGCGCGGGCTACCGACGGCCGGCAGTTGCTCCAGGCTCATGACGTCCCGCGTATTGCCTTCGCCCTCGCTACTCCGCACCGCCCCATTCGCCTCCGGGCTCAGTGTATATCAGAGGAGGAACCGTCCGGGATCAGCCGCCCAGACGGCTCCAGATGAGCGCACCGCCAGATAGCGCCAGCAACGCGGCCACGCACGCCCCGCCCAGCAGGGTCGTCGTGCCGGACCCGCCTCCCGCCGTTGCCGCCTGAGGCACGGCGTCCCGGGCGGACAGCAAGGCCTGGTCGAGGCTCCGGACCGGATGGCGCAGGTCGAAGCGCACGCGGTCGTCCATGAGACGAGCAAGGAACGCGAGGCTCGAGGCGAACAGCGCTCCCGACGCTCCCGGCAGACGCAACCGCGAATCGATCATGAGCCGCGAAATGAACAGCAGTCCGCCCAGGCTTGCAGCCTTCCCCACGCCGACGATCAGGGCTCCCTCCGTGACCGCGAAGCCGCCGATCCGCAGCAGGACGCGACCGGTCGGGGTGAGCAGATTGAACGCGACCGTCACGGCCAGGAACACCACGGTGCGACGCAGCCGCAGGCGCGGCTGCGCCAGCCATGCCAGAGCGGTGAAGATGAGCGCGTGAACCGAGCGCAGCAGCAGGTCGCCCTGCGCCACCAGCCCGACGGCCAGCAGCAGGCCCACTGCCAACCGGGTCGAGGCCGACAGGTTGCGGTCGACCCAGCGAGCCGTCGCGACTCTCAGCTCGGGCAACCCCCGACACCGCCGCTTCGCGTGTGCTTCATCGGCAAACCCGCCGGCACGAACCTTCCGATCGACGCCTACGCGGCGCCGCCGGATCTCTCAGGGAGCTTCTTCGGCTTCGGCAGGACGGTCGAGCAACTCCAGGATGACCATCTCGCTGGCGTCCCCGTACCTGGGGCCGAGCTTCAGCACACGGGTGTACCCGCCGGGCCGACTCTGAAAGCGAGGGCCCAGGACATCGAACAGCTTGGCAAGCACCGACGGATCATGCAGGCGGCGCGCGATGATCCTCCGGCTGTGGACACTGTCGTGCTTGGCGCGGGTAATCATCTTCTCCGCGCTGCGGCGCACGGCAAGTGCCTTGGCACGCGTGGTCCTGATGCGCTCGTGCCGGAACAGTGCGGCCACCATGTTGGAATGGAGAGCCTTGCGGTGGCTCGGCGTCCGGCCGAGCGGATTGTAGCCGACGCGGTGTCTCATTTCACTCCGTCCCCGGTGTGCATCGAGTTGCCGTGCATGGTGGTCACTCCCCGGTCTCGTCAAGCGCCGGAGCCTCGGCGCCCGTCGGCGCATCGCCGCTCCCCGCAGCGGCCGTCCCCACCGCTGCCTCGGTGCCGCCGATCTCTGCTTCGGTGCCGCTCACCGCTTCGTCACCGACCACCTCATCCTCGGCGGAACCGACGGACTCCCCGCTGGCGAGTCGCTGTCGCACCGCGCTGTAATCGCTCATGCCCAAGTGCAACCCACGCTCTTCCAGCCGCTTCTTGATCTCGTCGAGGGACTTGCGTCCGAAATTGCGGGTCTTGGCGATCTCCTCCTCGGTCTTGCGGGTCAGGTCGCCGATCGTGCGGATGTTCTCATTTCGCAGGCAGTTGCTGGAGCGCACCGACAACTCCAGTTCCTCCACCGGAGTGTCGAGCAAACCTCGCAGCCGTTCATCCTCAAGGTCCAGCTCCTCGTGCTCGCCGATTTCCTCTTCCTCGAAGTTGATGAATATCGTGTAGTGGTCCTTGGCGATCTTGGCCGCCTCCGCGACCGCATCCTCGGGCTTGAGCGTGCCGTCGGTCCACACCTCCAGCACCAGCTTGTCGTAGTCCGTTCGCTGGCCGACCCGGGTGTTCTCCACGGCGTACTTCACCCGCGTGATCGGCGAGAACAGAGCGTCGATCGGTATCGTGCCGACGACATCGATGAAGCGCTCGCTGTTCTCCGCCGGCAGATAGCCCCGCGAGAACTCGACCTGCACCTCGATCTCGAGATTCGCGTTTTCCATGAGGGTGGCGATCGCCAATTCCGGCGTGGTCACCACTATGCCCGTGTCCGCCGCCAGATCGCCGGCGACCAGCGTCTTGGGGCCGGAGACTTCCACGTACACCGTCCGCTCCTCAACCCCTTCGTCGAGCGCCAGCCTGACCTGCTTCAGCGCGTTGATGATGTCGGGTGTATCTTCGACGACATGCGGGATGGGCTCGAATTCACTGGAAACCGTGTGCGACGACCCATCCTCCTCGCGGCTGGCGATGCGCACGGCCGTGATCGCGTAACCCTGGATTCCCGAGAGCAGAATGCGCCGCAGGCTGTTGCCGATAGTCGCGCCGTAGCCACGCTCGAACGGATACGCGATGAACTTTCCGTAGGAGGCGTCCACGTCGGTGTGCTCGAACACCATGCCGGTCGGACGATTGAGCCCCTTCAGGAGGTTTTTTCTCGCCATCAGACCCTCACTTGGAATACAGCTCGACGATCAGCTGCTCGTTGACGCCTTCGAGATCCGGTACGTCGGCCCTCCGTGGAAGAGCCAGTACCCGGCCGCGCACCGCATCCGGATCGACCTCCAGCCACGGCAGCGTCCCGGAGCGGGAATACTCCTTCAGGCTGTCCTTGACGGCCGTCATCATCTTGCCCCGCTCCCGCAGCTCGAGCACGTCGTCCTTCTGTACCATGTAGCTCGGGATCGTCACCCGCTTGTCGTTGACCAGGACGTGTCCGTGCGACACGAGCTGCCGTGCCTGCTTGCGTGAACCCGCGAAGTGCATGCGGTACACCACGTTGTCGAGCCGCTGCTCCAACATGCGCACCAGGTTCTCGGCGGTAACGCCGCGCTCCCGGTTGGCGCGATCGAAGAAGATGCGGAACTGTTTTTCCAGCATGCCGTACGTGCGCTTCACGCGCTGCTTCTCGCGAAGCTGCATGCCGTAGTCGGAGAGCTTCTGCATGCGCGCGCGCGGCGCCTTGCCCGGCTTGCCGCGCCGTTTCGTGATCTGACATTTCTCGGAATGGCAGCGCGATCCCTTGAGGAACAGCTTTACCCCCTCCGCTCGGCACAGCCGGCAGGCGGGGCCGATGTAGCGAGCCATCGCTACACCCTCCGCTTCTTCTGCGGCCGGCAGCCGTTGTGCGGAATCGGCGTGATGTTCCGGATCGTGCGCACGCGGAGGCCGAGCGCCCCGAGCGACCGGACCGCCGATTCGCCGCCCCCCCCGGGACCCTTGACGAACACGTTGACCTCCATCAGCCCGTAGTCCATCGCCTTCCGCGCGGCCGTCTCCGCCGTTGTCTGCGCCGCGAACGGAGTGGACTTCTTAGCTCCGCGGAACCCGAGAGATCCCGCCGAAGCCCATGACACCGCGTTTCCCATCAAGTCGGTGATCGTCACGATCGTGTTGTTGAAGGTCGCCTGGATGTAGACGTTCCCCTCGCTGACCGCTCGGTCCCGTTTCCCTTTCGATTTTGCCATCTACGTTACTCGCAACCGTCCTTTGTCAGTCTTGTCCGCCCAATCACGCTCTGTCCGTCACTTGGCCGTGGGCGCTCTCTTCTTGCCCGCGACCGTTTTCTTGCTGCCCTTGCGGGCGCGTGCGTTGGTTCGCGTGCGTTGTCCCCGCACCGGCAGGCCGCGCCGGTGGCGAATGCCCCGGTAGCAGCCGATGTCCATCAGCCGCTTGATGTTGAGCGACGCCTCCGTGCGCAGCGGCCCTTCCACCACGTAATCGCTCTCGATCACGCGCCGCAGCTCGTTGACCTCCTCCGGTGCCAGGTCGTTCAGCAACCGGTCCCGGGCGATCCCGGTCTTTTCACAGATCGCAGCCGCCGAAGGCGCTCCGATTCCGTAGATGTAGGTCAAGCCCACGCTCACGTGCTTGTTCGGCAGGTCGATCCCCGCGATCCTTGCCATTTCGTTACCCCTGTCGCTGTTTGTGTTTCGGGTTATCGCAGATAACGCGGACCACGCCGCGACGTCTGATCACCTTACACTTCGCGCACATCTTCTTCACACTCGCCCTGACCTTCATGATGACCTCTACAGATTGCGGGCCCGTACGCGGCCCTTGCGGACGATGCCGTCGTGGTGGTGCATCTTCAGATGCCCCTCGATCTGACTCATCGTATCCAGGTCGACGCCGACCATGATCAACAGCGACGTGCCGCCCATCAGGAAGGCCACGCTGGACGGGAACCGGAACAACGCCTGGATGATGGAAGGAATGATGGCGATGACCGCAAGGAACAGAGCTCCCGGCAGGATGATCCGGTTCAGGATGCGCGTCAGGTACTCCGTCATGTTGTCGGAGCTGATGCCGCGGATCGAGCCGCCGTTCTCACGGATCTGCTTGCTGATCTCGACCGGGTTCAGCGTGACCTGCGTATAGAAGTAGGCGAAGAACACGATCAGCAGCGCGTAGAACAGCATGTACGGCACGCCGTTCGGCGTCAGCCATGCTGCGAAGCGCGAGAGCCACGGTACGCCGCCGCCCAGGTTCTGCGCGATCTGCAGCGGGAAGATCAGGACCGAGGACGCGAATATCACCGGGATGACACCCGAGGGATTGATCCGGAACGGGAGGTAGGCGTTCTGCGCGCCATAGACCTTGCGACCGATCACCCGCTTGGCATAGTTGACGGGGATCCTTCGCTGGCCCTGCTGTTCATAGATCACCAGCGAGATCACGCCGACGAACGCGCCGAGCACGAGCACGAAGAAGACGGGATTCAGGTCGCCACGCTGCACCTGGTTGATCATGATGTAGATCGCGTCGGGGATGCGGGCGACGATCCCGGCGAAGATCAAGAGCGAAATCCCGTTGCCGATGCCGCGCTGCGTGATCTGCTCCCCCAGCCACATCAGGAAGATCGTGCCGGCCGTCACGGTCACCGTCGCAAGGATCGTGAAGGGGATCCGGTCCATGATGATCGCGCCGGGGATCTGGCCTGCGAAGGTCGTGACCGTCAACGACTGAATGATGCAGACCCCGACCGTGGCGATCCGGGTGTACCGCTGGATGCGCTTCTTGCCGCCCTCTTCCTGGGAAACCTTCTTCAGTTTCGGGAACACCAGGACCAGGAGCTGCATCATGATCGACGTGGTGATGTAAGGGACGATCCCCAACATGAAGACGGAGAAGTTGGTGAACGCGCCTCCCGAGAAGAAGTCGAAGTAGTCCGTGATGCCGATGCCGCCCGACTGTTGCGCAGCGTAGAAGTTCTTCACGGTGCCGACATCGATCCCCGGGATCGGCAGAAAGGCGCCGATGCGGAATATCACCAGGATCATTACCGTGAACAGGATCCGTTGCCGCAGGTCACGGATTCGAAAGATGTCGAGCAGCGGATTTGCCATCAGTCAGACTCGTCGGCCACGGGCTCGTCCGACGCCGAAGCGCCATCGGGCGCATCGGCGGATGCGGCACCGGTCAGTTGGATCGTGCCGCCCGCCGCAGTCACCTTCCGGCAAGCGCCGGACGACGCCCGATCGATGCGCACGGTGAGCGCCCGCTCGAGGCTTCCGGAGCCCAACAGCTTTATCGGTACCCCGGCCGATCCGATCATGCCGGCTTCCACGAGCGCCTGCCGGTCGACGGTGGCCCCTTCCGCAAAACGGTTGAGGTCGCGGACGTCCACGACCTCGGGGATGTTCCGGAACGGGTGATTGCTGAATCCGCGGCGCGCGATTCGCCGGTACAGCGGCATCTGGCCGCCCTCGAAGCCGGGGCGAACGCCGCTGCCGGCGCGGGCCCGCTGTCCCTTGGTTCCACGGCCCGACGTGCCGCCACGCCTGCTCGCGGAGCCGCGACCGACGACGCGCCGCTTGCGCGCAGCGCCGGCCGGACGGCGGATCCGCGGCGTGTCCGCCTCACCGGGCTCACTGACAACACCGGGCTCATTGTTATCCCTGTCAGGTGCGTCGCTCATGTGATCTCCTCGATCGCAAGCAGGTAGCGTACCTTGCGGATCATGCCGACGACCGGCGCGGAGGCGACGTGCTCGGCGGACGACCCGATGCCGCGCAGACCGAGCGCCTCGACCGTTGCCCGATGCCTGGGACTGCGCCCGATGACGCTTCGGGCCAGCGTCACTCGCACGCGCGAGCCGTCAGGGATCCGCAGTGGGCCCTCGGTGCCGCGGGCAGCCACTATCGCCACAGCTCCGGCACGGTCTTGCCACGACGGGAGGCAACTTCGGACGCCTCCATGATCTGATCGAGCCCCTGGAACACTGCCTTCACCAGGTTCATCGAGTTCTGCGAGCCCAGCGACTTGCTGAGCGCATCACGGACGCCGGCCGCCTCGAGCACCGCCCTCACCGGACCGCCGGCGATCACGCCGGTTCCCGGAGCCGCGGGCTTCAGGAGCACTTTCGCCCCCTTGAACACGCCGTTGACCTGGTGCGGCAGGGTGCCGCCCCGCATCGGGACTGTCACCATGTTGTGGCGCGCCCGTTCCGAACCCTTGCGAATGGCGTCGGCCACGTAGGCGGCCTTGCCGAATCCGAAGCCGACATGGCCGTTGCGATCGCCGACCACCATCACCGCAGAAAACGAGAATCTGCGGCCTCCCTTGACTACCTTGGCAATTCGGTTGAGGCGAACGAGTTTCTCGTATCCCTCACCCCGGTCGCCGCGTTCCCGGTCTCTGTCGCCCACCGTTACCCCTCGAAATCCTTACAGTACGATGCCGGACTTGCGCGCGCCGTCCGCGATCGCCTTGATCTTGCCGTGATAGGGATAGCCGTTGCGATCGAACACCACACTCTGTATCCCGTTCGTGCGCAATCGTTCGCCCGCGAGTTCACCGAGCCGGCCGAGATCGGACACCCGGTTGGGCACGTCGACCGCGGCTTCCCGGTTCGAAACCGCCACCACGGTACGCTCCGCATCGTCGTCGATCACCTGAACGTAGGTGTACCGGTTGCTCTTGAACACCGTCATCCGCGGCCGCCCGGCGGTGCCGTGCAGCTTACCACGAATGCTCCGCTTGCGGCGAAGGCGACGCACCACTTTGGCCGGCGCACCCATCAGTCGCTACCTCCCACGGCCGACTTTCCTACCTTGCGGCGCACGTGCTCATCCGCGTAGCGGATGCCCTTGCCCTTGTACGGTTCGGGCGGCCGGACCGCGCGGACATCCGAGGCGAACTGGCCGACACGCTGCTTGTCGACTCCGGAGATCAGGATGCGATTGCCGCCCTCCACCTGTACCAGAAGGTCGGCCGGAATCGGCAGATGGACCGGCCGCGAGTAGCGGGCGTCGACGACCAGGGTCTGTCCCTGCACCTCCGCGCGGTACCCCACCCCGTTGATGAGAAGCTCCCGCCTGAACCCCGTCGACACCCCCGTCACCATGTTGGCGATCAAGTTGCGGGTCAGACCGTGCATCGCCCGCGAAGATCGTTCATCGTCGGCTCGGTTGACGGCGATCGTCCCGTCCCCGACATCGACCCGTACGACGCCGGGCAGGGACGTGCTGAGCGTGCCCTTGGGACCGGCAACGTCCACCTGGCTGCCCTGCACCGCCACTTCGACTCCTGTCGGCACCGGAATCGGCAGCACTCCTATACGTGACATCCGACTACCACACGCTGCAGATCAGCTCGCCGCCGACCTGCTGCTGAGCGGCCTTGCGGCCGGTGATCACGCCCGACGACGTGGAGACGATCAGCGTCCCATACCCGTTCAGGATGCGAGGCATGGTTCGATAGCTCCGATACACCCGACGTCCCGGTTTCGAGATACGCACCATTCCGCGGATGACCGGCCTGCGCTGGTCGTCGTACTTGAGGAACACGCGCACCGGTCCCTGACCGTCCTGACCGGCGCGCTTGAAATTCCGCACGAAGCCTTCGGTCTTCAACGTCTTCACGATCTCCAACTTGAACTTCGAAGGCACGATTTCCACGCTCTCATGGCCGGCCATGCCCGCGTTGCGGATCTTGGTCAGCATGTCCGCCACCGGATCGGTTACACCCATGGGACTACCAGCTCGACTTCGTCACGCCGGGTATGAGTCCCCGGCTGGCGAGATCCCTGAAGCAGATCCGACACATCTCGAACCGACGAATATACCCGCGTGGGCGGCCGCAACAGCGGCACCTGTTGACCTTGCGTGTCGAGAATTTGGGTTTGCGCTGCGCGCGCACGATCAGTGCCTTGCGTGCCACCTATGCCTCCATCGTCCGTGAGCGGGACCGGGTTCTCTCCCCGCCGTACCCGCCGGTCGCGGTCCGTACCATCGTAATCCTCTTCACCGTGTTCCAGGCCGTCACTCGCCGCGGAACGGCATTCCCAATCCGGCGAGGAGACTGCGGCCCTCCCGGTCGGAACGCGCCGACGTAACGATGTTGATGTTGAGTCCGTGGATCGAGTCGATGCGATCGTAGTCGATCTCGGAGAAGATGATCTGTTCATCGACGCCCACCGAGTAGTTGCCTCGACCGTCGAACGAGTTGGGGGACAGACCGCGGAAGTCCTTGATGCGGGGCACCGCGACGTTCACGAAACGATCGAAAAACTCCAGCATCCGGTCACCGCGAAGGGTCACCATCGCCCCGATCTCCATCCCGGCCCGGATCTTGAAAGCCGCGATCGAGCGCCGTGCGCGCGTGGTCACCGCCCGCTGGCCGGCGATCAGCGTGAGCTCGGTGACCGCGGTGTCGAGGATCTGGCGATTGGTCGGGGCCATGCCAACGCCCATGCTCAGCAGTATCTTGGTCAGCCTGGGCACCTGCATGATGCTGTCGTAGTTGAACTCCTCGATCAGTGCGGGCACCACCGTGTCCCGATAGACGGCGCGCAGGCGTGGCGGGTACCCGGGGCGTGAGCCGCCGTTCCCGCTCGCCGTTCCGTTGCCGGTCTTGTTCTTGCTCACAACTCCTGCCCCGTACGCACGGCGACACGGCGAGCGTCGCCTCCGGAGGTGCCCGCACCGGAGGTGGCTGCACCGGAGGTGGCTGCACCGGAGGTGGCTGCACCGGAGGTGGCTGCAGCACCTTTCTCATACCGGATCCTCGAACGCCCCTCGGACGTGCTCACCATCACGTTCGACAGGTGGATCGGAGCTTCGATCTCCGAAATCCCTCCCTGCTGACGCTGCTGAGTGGGTCGAATGGCCTTCTTCACCAGATTGAGCCCTTCCACGACCACCTGCTGCCGGTCGATGTCGACGCGCAACACGCGGCCGGTCTTTCCCCGTTCCCTGCCGGCGATCACCACCACCTGGTCATCGCGGCGCAGCCGTGTCCTGACCTGCGCTCCACCGGTTCCACGCTTGCGCGCCACGTTACAGCACCTCCGGCGCCAGGGAGACGATCTTCATGTAGTCACGATCGCGCAACTCCCGCGCAACCGGCCCGAAGATGCGCTTTCCGGACGGATTGCCGGCCTCGTCGATCAGGACGCAGGCGTTGTCGTCGAAGCGGATGTAGGTGCCGTCGACTCGACGCGTCTCCTTCCTCGTGCGGACGATCACCGCCCGCACGACCGTCCCCTTTCGCACCGTGGCCGAGGGTATTGCGGTCTTGACCGTTACCACGATCCGGTCGCCGACGCCGGCGCTTACATGGCGCGTGCCGCCGAGCACCTTGATGCACTGCACGCGCTTGGCGCCGCTGTTGTCAGCGACGTTGAGATAACTCATCGCCTGTACCATCAGCCGCTCCGTTCCACGATCTCCAGCAGCCGCCACCGCTTGTCGCGACTCAGCGGCCGCGACTCCACGACTCTGACGCGGTCGCCGATATTGCACTCGTTCTCCGCGTCGTGCGCCTTCACACGCTTGGACCTGCGGATGTATTTCTCGTACATCGGATGGCGCTTCTGCGAACTGACCAGGACCACGATCGTCTTGTCCATGCGGTCCGAGACGACCGTTCCGGCCAGCACGCGGAGACGTTCCGTACTACTCATCCCGTACTGCTCATCGCTGTCTGATCCCCAATTCGTACTCATTGACTATCGTCTTGGCGCGAGCCAGCCTTCGCCGCAGCACGCGGACGCTGACCGGATTGTCCAGGTGGCCGACCACCGCGTCGAACCGTGCCTTGCGGTACTCCACCACCAGCTCATCGTGCTTGAGCAGCAACTCCGGGTAGGCGAGCTCGCCATACTGTTCCTTCACGCGACCGTCCTCATGCCGACACGGAGCCTCGCGCCTGTGCTCCGAACACGCTGCCGCGTGCGCAGATCGTCGTCTTGATCGGCAGCTTGCTGCCCGCAAGCGTGAGCGCCTCGCGGGCCAGATCGTTCTCCACCCCGGCGAGCTCGAACATCACCGTACCGCGCCTGACAGGCGCGACGTGGTACTCCACGTTTCCCTTGCCCTTTCCCATGCGCGTTTCGGCAGGCTTCATGGTGTAGGGCATGTCAGGAAAGATCCGTATCCATACCTTGCCTCCCCGCTTCACGTGCCGGGTCATGGCCACCCGCGCGGCCTCGATCTGCCGGTTTGTGATCCACTTGTGCTCGAGCGCGATCAAGCCGAAGTCCCCGAACGCCAGGTCCTGCTGGCGCTCCCCGCCGCGCCGCGACGGACCCCCGCGCTGACGCTTGCGAAACTTCTCTCTCTTCGGAGCCAGCATCGGTTACGCTGCCTCCTCACGGCCGCGCTGCCGTTTCAGGAGCAGACCCGCGTCGTCCTTCTTGTCACGGCCAAACACCTCGCCGTGAAAGACCCATACCTTGATGCCCAGCGTACCGACGGTCGTGATCGACACGGCGAATCCGTAGTCGATATCCGCGCGGAACGTGTGCAGCGGGATGCGGCCCTCCTTGTACTGTTGGACGCGCGACATTTCGGCGCCGTTCAGCCGCCCGGCGGCTCGAATCTTTATGCCCTGCACGCCGGCCCGCATCGCGTTGTTGATCGCCATCTTCATGACCCGCCGGAAGGACGCCCGCCCCCGCAGTTGCCGCGCGATGTTCATCGCGACGAGCTGAGCGTTGGTCTCGGGCCGCTGGATCTCCTTGATCTTGATCTGGATCTTCTTGCCGACCTGGCGCTGCAGCTTGGAACCGAGCCGCTCGATGTTCTGGCCCTTGGCGCCGATCACCACGCCGGGACGGCCGGTGTGGATGATCAGTGCGATACGCTGAGGATGGCGGATGATCTCGACCTGGGCGATGTCCGCGCCGCGTGTCTCCTGAGCGGTATCGATCGTCTTGCGCAACGCCAGATCCTCGTGCAGCGTCGCCGCGTACTCACGCGGATCCACGTACCACTTGCTGCGCCAGGACTGGTTGATCCCCATCCGCAGCCCGGTCGGGTTGACCTTTTGTCCCATACTAGCTCATCTCCTCCACCGCTACCGAGATATGGCAGAGGCGGCTCATCTGGCGATCTGCTCGGCCACGCCCACGCACCCAGATGCGCTTCAGGCGCGGGCCGTCGAGCACCTGGAGTTCACGGACGTACAAGGTCTCCTCGTCGAGATCCTCGTTGTGAAACAGCGCGTTGTCGCCGGCCGACTTGATCGTCTTGCGCAGGAGCGCGGCACCCTTGTGCGGCATCGTCTCCAGCAGCGCCAGCGCCTCGGCGTAGGGTTGGCGACGGACCAGATCGGCGAGCGGACGGACCTTGCTCGGCGAAATCCGCAGAAACCGGCCGTGCGCCGTGTAGCCTCGCTTGCCCCTGACCATCAGCGCCGCACCGCCTTGCGATCCGACCCGGCATGACCGCGGAACACCCGCGTCGGAGCGAACTCGCCCAGCTTGTGCCCCACCAGGTTCTCCGTGATGTAGACCGGAATCCAGTTCTTGCCGTTGTAGACCGAGATGGTCATCCCGACCATCTGCGGGATGATCGTCGAGCACCGCGAATAGGTCTTGACCATCTGCTTGCCGGTGGACTTGGAGGCTTCGATCACCCGCTTGAACAGACCCGGTGACACGAACGGCCCCTTCTTGATCGATCGTGACATAATCCTACCTCGTCATCCTTCCGGTCTCGCGCACGGTCATCAGCGCTTGCCGACAATGAAGTCGCTGGAACGCTTGCGCTTTTTCCGCGTCTTCATCCCCTTCGTCAACTTTCCCCAGGGAGACACCGGATGGCGCCCTCCGGACGCCTTGCCCTCGCCGCCACCGTGCGGATGGTCGACCGGGTTCATCGCCACTCCGCGAACCTTGGGCCGTCGCCCCATCCAGCGCGCCCGGCCGGCCTTGCCCAGCGAGACATTCATGTGGTCCTGGTTTCCGATCTCGCCGATCGAGGCCATGCAGCGGACATGGACCAGACGTGTCTCCCCGGACGGCAACCGCACCGTAGCGTACTCGGCCTCCCGGGCGACCAGGGTGGCGCTGTTGCCGGCGGCACGCACCAACTGGCCGCCGCGCCCCGGCGTCATCTCCACGTTGTGGATGGCGATACCCAGCGGCAAGTCACCTATCGGCAGGGAATTGCCGATCTCGATCGGCGAGCCGGGCCCGCTTTGCACGGTCGCGCCGACGCGCAGGCCACGGGGCGACAACAGATAGCGCTTGTCCCCGTCGGCGAACACCACCAGCGCCAGATCCGCGCTGCGGTTCGGATCGTATTGGATCGATTGAACCGTGCCCGGTACGCCGTGGTTGTCCCGCTTGAAGTCCACGACGCGGTACTGACGCTTGTGCTGCCCGCCCTTGCGGCGAACGCTGATTCGCCCCTTGGAGCGGCCGGCGTGATAGGGCCGAGCTTCGGTGAGCCGCTTCTCCGGCCTCTCCCCGCTCAACTCGGAATAGTCGCGAACGGTGGTATAGCGGGACGACGGTGTCGTCGGCTTGCGGTTGCGTACTGGCATCAGACGCCCTCGAAGATCTCGATGGTCTGGTCACCCGACAGGGTCACGATCGCCTTCTTCCAAGAGGCGGTGTAACCCCGACGGTAGCGAACCCGCTTCGGCTTGCGGGGAACATTGATGATGTTGCAGCGAACCGGCTGGACGTTGAAGAGCCGCCGCACCTCCGCGAGCACCTCTTGCTTGGAGGCGCGCGGACTGACCCGGAAGCTGTACTTCCGCGACTCGCGCAAGGAGTTGGACTTCTCCGTCACCAGCGGCTCGATGATTATTTCACCCGGCATCTTCGGCCTCCGGACCTGCGCCGTCGGCCTGGGCGCCGTCGCCGGCGCCGCCGTACCCGGCGTTCAACTGCCCGACCGCATCACGCTGCACCAACACCCGGTCTCCATACAGCAGTTCGTGCACCCGGAGCCGTTGGCTGGAGAGAATGCGCAGTGAGGACAGGTTGCGCCCTGCGCGGCGCGTCATCGGATCGTCGCCACCCAACACCAACACGGTCTTGAGTCCCGGTGACAGGGTATCCAGCGTCGCCGCGAGATCACGGGTGCGGCCCGACGCGGCCTGCACGCCGTCGACGACCATCAACTGGTTCCCCCGGCACTTGGAGGTGAGCACCGACCGTATCGCCAGTCGCTTCACCTTGCGCGGTATGCGATACCCGTAGTCGCGGGGCTGCGGACCGAAGGTGATGCCGCCGCCGACCCAGAGCGGCGATCGCCTCGATCCCGCGCGGGCGCGCCCCGTACCCTTCTGCCGGTGCGGCTTGCGGCCACCACCACGGACCTGGCCGCGGCGCTTGGTCGCCGCCGTGCCAACGCGCTGATTGGCAAGCTCGTTGCGCAGCGCTGCATGGATCGCGCCGTCCGAGACCTCGATATCGAAGACCCGGTCGTCCAACTCGATCTCTCCGGCTGGACTGCCGTCCGGGCCTACCACCGGAACGGTCATTCCGAACTCCCTGCGGGTAACGTGCCGCTGCCGTTGCCGCCGCCCTGCTTCTTCTTCGCGCTCGCAACCAGCACGTGCCCGCCGCAGCGGCCGGGAACCGGTCCGGCGATCACCAGCAGCCGCCGCTCCTGGTCGACCCGCAACAGCTCGAGGTTCTGCACCGTGGCGCGCCGGCCGCCCATCCGCCCCGCCATGCGCGTGCCCTTCAGCACCCGCGACGGCCACGCGGATTGTCCGGTGGACCCCCCGGTGCGATGGAACTTCGAGCCGTGCGTCGCGCGGCCACCCCGAAACCCGTGACGTTTGATCACGCCCTGGAATCCCTTTCCGAGCGACACGCCCTGCACGTCCACGAAGCGCCGGCCGGAAAAGATGGAAAGGTCCAGCGGCTTCCCGACCTCGAACTCCCCGTCGAACCCACGCAACTCCATGATGCGGCGCATCGGATCGATGCCTTCCGGGAACTGACCGGCATACGGCTTCGTCACCCGCCGCTTGCGGGCCGTCCCCCAGCCGAGGACCAGAGCATCATACCCGTCGCCTTCGGCGCCGCGAGTACCGATCACGACATTGGGTTCGACACGCACCAGCGTCACGGGACGCACCGTGCCATCGTCGTCGAATACCTGCGTCATGCCCACCTTGACGCCAACTACCGCTACCACGCCGCACGCTCCCTACTGCCTGATCTCGACGTCGACGCCGGCCGGCAACTCGAGCTTCATCAGCGCATCCATGACGGCGCTGCTGGGCTCCAGGATGTCGATGAGCCGCTTGTGGGTCCTCATCTCGAACTGCTCGCGCGACTTCTTGTATACGTGCGGGGATCGGAGCACCGTGAATTTGTTGATCCGGGTCGGCAGCGGGATCGGACCCGCGACGCGCGCTCCCGCTTTCTGCACGGTCTGCACGATCGCCCGCGAACTCTGATCCACGAGTTCTATGTCGAACCCACGCAGCCGCACCCGAATCCGTTCCGTAGCCATCGCCCGGTACCAGCCAGCCTCTCCCGTCGCCTCAGTCCAGGATCTCGGTCACCGCGCCCGCGCCGACGGTGCGCCCGCCTTCGCGGATGGCGAACCGCAATCCACGCTGGACGGCGATCGTGTTGATCAGGTCGATGCTGAGCTCGGTGCTGTCGCCCGGCATGACCATTTCCTTGCCCTCGGGGAGGGTAACGCTGCCGGTAATGTCGGTCGTTCTGAAGTAGAACTGCGGCCGATACCCGGCGAAGAACGGCGAATGGCGGCCGCCCTCATCTCTGGTGAGGGCGTACACCTGCGCCTTCACCTGGCGGTGCGGGGTGATGGAGCCGGGCTTGGCCAGGACCTGGCCGCGCTCGACGTCGCTGCGCTCCACGCCGCGCAACAGCGCTCCGATGTTGTCGCCGGCCTGTCCCTCGTCAAGCAGCTTGTTGAACATCTCGACGCCGGTCACCACGGTCTTCTCGGTGTCCCGGATGCCGACGATCTCCACCGTCTCGCCGACCTTGACGCGACCGCTCTCCACGCGGCCGGTGACGACCGTGCCGCGGCCCGCGATCGAGAAGACATCCTCGATCGGCATCAGGAAGTCCTGATCCACGTCACGCTCGGGCAACGGGAAGTAGGAGTCCATGGCGGTCAGCAAGGCTTCGATCGGCTGGTTCGCCTCCGCGTCGTCCGGGTTCTCCATCGCGGCAAGGGCCGATCCCTTGATGATCGGCGTGTCGTCGCCCGGGAAGTCGTACTGGTTGAGAACATCCTTGATCTCCTCCTCGACCAGCTCCAGCAGCTCCTCGTCGTCGACCATGTCGACCTTGTTGAGGAACACGATGATCGACGGCACTTCGACCTGACGGGCAAGCAGGATGTGCTCGCGCGTCTGCGGCATGACCGAGTCAGGGGCCGACACGACCAGCACGGCCCCGTCCATCTGGGCGGCGCCCGTGATCATGTTCTTGATGTAGTCGGCATGGCCCGGGCAGTCGACGTGGGCGTAGTGTCGGTCTTCGCTCTGATACTCGACGTGCCGGGTGTTGATGGTGATGCCGCGCGCCTTCTCTTCGGGCGCGTTGTCGATCTGGTCGTAGGTCATCACCTTGTCGCCGTACTTGTTGGCGCAGTATTGGGTGATCGCCGCCGTCAGCGTCGTCTTTCCATGGTCGACGTGACCGATGGTGCCGACGTTCATGTGCGGTTTGGTGCGATCGAATTTCTCCTTTGCCATCCCTTGTGTCTCCTTGACCTGTTCTCCTCGACTAGCCCTGGACTCCTCAAGCTACGGGAGTCTGGTTCCGTTCCGTAGCGCGCCCTGCGCGCTGAATGATCTCTTCCTGCACCGCGGGGGGTACCCGGCGGTAGGCAGCGAACTGCATCGTATGGTTGCCGCGCCCGCTCGTCATCGAACGCAGCGCGGTAGCATACCCGAACATGCACCTCAGGGGCACGCCGGCCGTGACGACCTTGCCGCCGAAGCGGTCGTCCACGGATCCGATCTGACCCGAACGCGCACCCAGGTCCGCGATCACGTCTCCCAGATACTCGTCGGGCGCGCACACCTCCACATCCATGATCGGCTCCAGGATCGCAGGGCCGGCGCGGCGCACGGCTTCGTGGTACGCCATCGTGGCCGCCACGCTGAAGGCGACCTCGCTGGAGTCGACCTCGTGGTACGAGCCATCAAGCAAGACGGCTCGAAAGTCGACCATCGGATACCCGGCGATCGACCCGGTCTCCTTGGCCTGGGCGATTCCCTTCTGCACCGCCGGAATGTACTCCTTGGGCACGGCGCCGCCAATGATCTTGCTCTCGAACGCGAACCCGGCACCCGGCGGCAACGGCTCGAACCGCATCACGACGTGACCGTACTGCCCGCGGCCGCCGGTCTGACGCACGAAACGCCCTTCGGACTCGGTCGCCCTGGTGAGCGCCTCCCGGTAGGCCACCTCGGGCCGTCCGACATCGGCGTCCACCGAATACTCGCGCAGAAGCCGCTGCACCAGCACGTCCAGATGCAACTCGCCCATCCCGGAGATGATCGTCTGGCCGACCTCCGCGTCGTAGCGTACGTGGAAGGTCGGATCCTCCTCGGACAACGCGCGCAAAGCGAGGCCGAGCTTGTCGGACTCGGCCTTCGACTTCGGCTCGATGGCGATGGACACGACCGGGTCGGGAAACACCATCGACTCGAGCAGCAGTCGGGCATCGGCGTCGCACAGCGTGTCGCCGGTGGTCGTGCGCCGTGCGCCTACCACGGCGCCGATGTCGCCGGTACGCAGCGCATCGACTTCCTCGCGTCGATTGGCGTGCATGCGCAGGATGCGGGTGGCGCGTTCGCGCACATCGGCGGTCGCGTTGAACACGTATGAGCCTGACTGCAACACGCCCGAATAGACGCGGACATACGTGAGCCGGCCCACGTAGGGGTCCGTGGTGACCTTGAAGGCCATCGCCGAAAACGGCTCGTCATCGGCAGGCTTGCGGTCGACGTACTCACCGTCGGCCGGCCGGATGCCCGACACGGGTTCCTTGTCCAGAGGTGAAGGCAGGTATTCGACGACCGCATCCAGGAGCAACTGGACTCCCTTGTTCTTGAATGCCGCGCCGCACAGCACCGGGAACAGTTCGCCGGCGCAGGTGGCCTTCCTGATCACTTGCCGCACGCGTTCCGGAGAGAATTCCGCGCCGTCCAGATACTCCTCCATGAACGAGTCGTCGTGGTCGGCGAGCTTCTCGTGAAGCTCGATGCGGTGCGCCTCCGCGGTCGGAAGGAGATCGGCGGCGATCGGCCGGGCGCGGTACTCCGTACCCTGACCGGTGTCCTCCCACTCGACGAGCTGCATCGAAACCAGATCGATGAGGCTTGCGAAGCCCGGGCCCTCGGTCACCGGAATCTGGATCGGCACGGCGTCGGCCCCGAGCTTGTCGTGCAACTCGTCGACCACGTCCGAGAAACGCGCTCCGGTGCGATCCATCTTGTTGACGAACACGATCCGAGGGACCCGGTAGCGGGTGGCCTGCTTCCACACCGTCTCGCTCTGCGGCTCCACGCCGCCGACCGCGCAGAATACCGCCACGGCCCCGTCCAGGATGCACAGCGAGCGCTCCACCTCCACGGTGAAGTCCACGTGACCGGGCGTGTCGATGATGTTGATGGCATGCTCCCGCCACGGGCAGGAGGTGGCGGCTGCGGTGATGGTGATACCGCGCTCCTTCTCCAACTCCATCCAGTCCATCTCGGCCTGGCCGTCGTGCACCTCTCCGAGCTTGTGCTTGCGACCGGTGTAATAGAGCATGCGCTCGGTCGTGGTGGTCTTGCCGGCATCGATGTGCGCCATGATGCCGATGTTGCGCGTCCGCTCCAGTGGATGAGACCGCGCCGATTCACGCCGATTCGTCCGTTCCGCCATCAGTGTGCCGTCTGTGCCCTTCGTCTACCAACGCTGCCGTCTACCAGCGGTAGTGGGCGAACGCCCGATTGGCCTCGGCCATGCGGTGCGTGTCCTCTTTCTTCTTTGCGGCCGAGCCGGTGTTGTTGTAGGCGTCCAGAAGCTCCGCGCCCAGCCGTTCGGCCATCGAACGCCCGCGACGCGCGCGCGCGAACTGCAGCAGCCAGCGGATCGCGAGCGCGAGCTGCCGGTCTTCGCGAACCTCCACCGGCACCTGGTAGGTGGATCCGCCCACGCGCCGCGACTTCACTTCCAGCATCGGCTTGATGTTGGCCACCGCCTTGTGGAACATCTCGATCGGCTCGCCGTCTCCCTTGCCGTCCATGAAGTCGAGGGCCTGATAGAAGGTGCGTGCCGCCAGCGACTTCTTGCCGCGCAGCAGCATGCTGTTGATGAACCGTCCCGCAAGCGGGTCGCGAAATCGCGCATCGCGCACGTCGCGCCGCTGCGTACTTACGCTACGTCTAGGCATTTCGTGGGCTCCCTGAAACTAATCCCGCTACGAGCTGGCCGGTGACGACCCTCAGGTCTTCGGCCGCTTGGTGCCGTACTTCGATCGCGCCCGACGGCGATCGTCGACACCGAGCGTGTCCTTGGCCCCGCGCACCACGTGGTAGCGGACACCGGCCAGGTCCTTGACCCGCCCGCCCCGGATCAGGACGACGGAGTGCTCCTGCAGATTGTGCCCGATTCCGGGGATATAGGCAGTGACCTCGACACCCGAAACCAGCCGCACGCGCGCCACCTTGCGCAGAGCGGAGTTCGGCTTGCGCGGGGTGACGATCATCACCCGCGTGCACACCCCGCGCTTCTGCGGGCACGACTGCAGCGCCGGACTCTTGCTGGTCTTGGTGCTGCGCTTGCGTCCGTTCCGGACAAGCTGATTTATCGTCGGCACTCCTTACTCCTCACACTCAAACGAACTTCCACTTCCCCTTCACGGGTACACCCTTCCTGCCGGCGGACCGCCGACATGCGGACTCAGGCTGACCGCAGGTGCCTACGGCTTGCGAGAAACCGAGCCACTACCATACGCGCCTTCGACACGGGCAGTCAAGTACCCCCGACCTTCCTTTTTTGCGACGGCGACGGGCGCGATGGCGCGCCGCCTCCGCTTTCGGGGCTGCTCGCCCCAGAATCTACCGAGCGACGACGCGGCTCGTCAAGCGGGGCGTCAAACGCGGTCGTCAAACGGGGTCCGCGAACGCCGCCGATCGGCCGAGATCAGGCGGTAGGCACCTCGCTCACCAGATCGCCCAACTCCTCCGACATCATTTCGGCGCGGATCTGCGCCTCCCGCTCCTCCTGCTCCTTGCGCTTCTGAGCGAGGATCCGCTCTACGGTAATGTCCAGGTTCTCCATGTTCTCGTCGAACAGCTTGACATCGCGATAGGCGCGGATGCCGGTGCCGGCCGGAATCTGGTTGCCGATGATCACGTTCTCCTTCAGTCCGCGCAGATAGTCCGAAGATCCGGCGATCGCGGAGTTGGTCAGCACCCGGGTGGTCTCCTGAAAGGAGGCCGCGGATATGAAAGAGTCGATATTCAGCGACGCCCGCGTGATGCCGAGCAGCATCGGCTGCGCGACCGCCGGCTGACCGCCTTCCCGTATGACCTTCTCGTTCTCCGTGAGGAACCGGTGGCGATCGACCTGCTGGCCGAAGATGAACTCCGTGTCGCCGACCGAGACGATTTCAACCTTCTTCATCATCTGCCGGATGATCATGCCGATGTGCTTGTCGTTGATGCGCACGCCCTGCAGCCGGTAGACCTCCTGGATTTCGTTGACCAGATATGCCTGCAGCGCGTTCTCGCCGAGGATCGCCAGCACGTCATGCGGATCGGTCTGCCCCTCACAGAGCGGCTCGCCGGCCTCCACGGTGTCGCCGTCCCTGACCAGAAGGTGCTTGCCCATGGGCACCGCATGCTTGTGCTCGTCCCCGAAGGAGTCTTCGACCGCGAGCACGCGCTTGCCCTTGGTGATGCCGCGGAAGTGCACGACACCGTCGATCTTGGCCAGCACCGCGGGATTCCGGGGCCGGCGCGCCTCGAACAGCTCGCCGACGCGCGGCAGACCGCCGGTGATGTCACGGGTCTTGACGCTCTCCTTGAGCAGCTTGGCCAGCGTGCGGCCGGCCTTGACCTCATCACCCTCCGAGACGTTCAGATAGGCGGAGCCCGGCAGATAGTAGACAGCCTCATGTCCGTCCTCGGTCTCCACGACGAGTCGCGGCTGCAGGGTCTCCGCCGAAAACTCGGTGATCTTCTTCTCGATCTTGCCGGTATCCTCGTTGATCTCCTCGCGCAGCGTCGTGCCCAGCACGATGTCGTCGAACCGCACCGTGCCGCTCACCTCGGCGATGATGGGCTCGGCGAACGGATCGAAGTACGCCATGGTTTCGTCCTCGGGCACGATCTGCTCGGGCCCCACCATCAGTTCGGAGCCGTTGCGGATGTCGACGCGGCGCGGCTGAGCGGTGATCAGCACCTGGGGGCCGATGCGGTGCACGTAGCCGATCTCGGTGGCATCGATGCGATCGCCGTTGCGACCCACCAGCGGGTCCCCGGCCAGCACCTGCTGCCCTTCGATCGCCATGAGTTCGTCTTCGGAGTCGAGCGTGAGGTGCTGCAGCACGCGATTGACGATCAGGTGTCCCTTGCGCGTGAACAGCCGGTTTCCGCTGTCCAGTTCCACGACGTTGCCGTGGATCTCCCTGATCACGCACGGATACGGCAGGTACACCCGATTCTCCTCGCTGACCCGGGTCGCCGCGCCGCCGATGTGAAAGGTCTTCATGGTCAGCTGCGTGCCCGGCTGCCCGATGGACTGAGCGGCGACGATGCCCACCGCTTCGCCGATCTCGACGGCACGGTTCGAGGCGAGATTGCGTCCGTAACACTTGCGGCAGACGCCGTGCTTGGACTCGCAGGTCAGCACCGTGCGGATGCGCACGGTCTCGATGCCGATCTGCTCGATGTGCTCCGCGAGCTCGTCGGTGACTTCCTCGTTGAAGTCGACGATGACCGCGCCGGAGATCGGATGCTTGACCCGGTCCAGGGTGAAGCGGCCGGCGATGCGGTCGCGCAGCGGCTCGACGATGTCCTCACCGTCCTTGATCGCCTGCCGGTCGATGCCGTTGATGGTGCCGCAATCATCCTCGCTCACCACCACGTCCTGGGCGATGTCGACCAGGCGGCGGGTCAGGTAGCCGGCGTCGGCCGTCTTGAGCGCCGTGTCGGCCAGCCCCTTGCGGGCGCCGTTGGTCGAGATGAAGAACTCGATCACGGACAGGCCTTCCTTGAAGTTGCTTCGGATCGGCAGCTCGATGATCTCGCCCGACGGGTTGGCCATCAGCCCCCGCATTCCGGCGAGCTGGCGGATCTGCTGCCGGCTCCCGCGGGCGCCGGACGCCTCCATCACGTGCATGGGGTTGAAGCCCTGCCGGTCCGACTCCAGCTCGGCCATCAGCTCGTTGGTGATGTCGTCGTTGGTGGTGCTCCAGACCTCGATGACGCGGTTGTAGCGCTCCTCGTTGGTGATATGGCCCTGCAGGTACTGGTGGTGGATCTCCTCGACCTGGTGGCTGGCGCGATCGATGAGCTCGGGCTTCGAGGCCGGCACCAGGATGTCCTCCATGCCGATGGTCGCCCCAAACTTCGTCGCGTAGTGGAATCCCAGCTCCTTGATGGTATCCAGCGCCTGCACGGTCACGTGCGGTCCGTGGTCGCGGTAGCAGTCGGAGATCAGCCTGCGCAGTTTTCCGTCGTCGAGCTGCTCGTTGATAAACTCCATCTCGTCGGGAAGGTCCTCGTTCAGGAGGACCCGCCCCGCCGTGGTGTCCACGTACTCGCCGTCCAGCTTGAGCTTGATCCTGGCGTGGTAGTCGACCGAGCGCGCGTCCACCGCCCGCAGCACCTGCGCGGAGGCGGAGAAGTGCTTTCCCTCGCCGGCGACGCCGTCACGCGATCCGGTCAGATAGGCGATGCCCAGGATCATGTCCTGCGTCGGCACCACGATCGGCGATCCGTTGGCCGGGTCGAGCAGGTTCTGGCTGGACAGCATCAGCGTCCAGCTCTCGATCTGCGCGTCGGGCGTGAGCGGCACATGCACGGCCATCTGGTCGCCGTCGAAGTCGGCGTTGAATGCCGCGCACACCAGCGGGTGCAGTTTGATCGCCTTGCCTTCCACCAGCACCGGCTCGAAGGCCTGGATTCCCAACCGGTGCAGGGTGGGCGCCCGGTTCAGGAGGACCGGGTGCTCGCTGACGACCTCCTCCAGGACCGCCCACACCTCTGGAGTCTCCTCCTCCACCAGCGTCTTGGCCTTCTTGATGTTGTAGACGACGTCGTCCTCCACCAGCTTCTTCATGATGAAGGGCTTGAACAGCTCCAGCGCCATCTTGGTGGGCAGACCGCACTGGTGCAGCTTGAGTTCGGGGCCAACCACGATCACGGACCTGCCGGAGTAGTCCACGCGCTTGCCCAGCAGGTTCTGCCGGAAGCGGCCCTGCTTGCCGCGCAACATGTCGGACAGGGACTTCAGCGGCCGGTTCGCGGCGCCCTTGACGACCCGCTTCTTCTTCGAGTTGTCGAACAGCGCGTCCACCGCTTCCTGCAGCATGCGCTTCTCATTGCGGATGATGATGTCGGGGGCGTCCAGGGCAAGGAGCCGCTTGAGGCGGTTGTTGCGGTTGATCACGCGTCGGTAGAGGTCGTTCAGGTCGGAGGTCGCGAAGCGGCCGCCGTCCAACTGCACCATCGGCCGCAGCTCCGGCGGGATCACCGGAATGACGTCGAGCACCATCCACTCGGGATCGTTGCCTGAATCGCGAAAGTTCTCGACGATCTCGATGCGCTTCAGAAGCCGCTTGTCGCTCTTGATCCCCTTGTCCATCATCTTGCGGCGGAGCTCGGCGGCCAGCGCGTCGAGGTCGAGCGACTCCAACAAGGTGCGGATCGCCTCGGCACCGATGCCGGCCGTGAAGCTCATCGCGTGCCGGTCACGCGCCTCCAGGTACTCCTCCTCGGTGAGGAGTTGCATGCGCTTCAGGTCCGTGTCGCCCGGGTCGATGGCGATGTACTTCTCGTAGTACAGGATCGAGCGGAGCGCCGCGATCGGCAGGTCCAGCAACAGCCCCAGGCGCGACGGAACGGACCGATAGAACCAGATATGGGACACGGGGGCCGCCAGCTCGATGTGGCCCATGCGCTCGCGCCGCACGCGCGGATGGGTGACCTCCACCTGGCACCGGTCGCAGATCACGCCACGGTAGCGGATCGACTTGAACTTGCCGCAGTAGCACTCCCACTCCTTGGTGGTGCCGAAGATGCGTTCGCAGAACAGGCCGTCCTTCTCGGGCCGGAGCGTGCGGTAGTTGATGGTCTCCGGCTTCTTTACCTCGCCGTACGACCAATCCCGAATCTCATCGGGCGCCGCGATGCGAATGGTGATCTTCTCGAAATCGTCGTACTCACGCATGAGCTCCTCCCCTCCTGTCGGATC
This sequence comes from Spirochaetia bacterium, assembly GCA_963662775.1. Classification (GTDB taxonomy): domain Bacteria; phylum Spirochaetota; class Spirochaetia; order SZUA-6; family Bin103; genus CATQHW01. The sequence goes on along the minus strand of OY759747.1, from coordinate 3,269,898 downwards.
TCTGCGACCACGGACCGTATGTCTGCACCGGCAGCCTTCCCATCAGAAGCGCGCTCCCTCGCGGGTGATCAGCTCCTCGTCCCGCTCGGTGAGAGGCACGGGCTTGCCCTTGCCGTCGAAGATCGTTATGTCCAGCGCCAGGCCGCGCAGCTCCTGCACGAGCACGTTGAACGACTCGGGGATGCCGCCGGACTCGAACGGCTCACCCTTGACGATGCTCTCGTACACCTTGGCGCGGCCGTTCATGTCATCGGACTTGACCGTGAGCAACTCCCGCAGCGTGTTTGCCGCGCCGTATGCCTCCAGCGCCCACACCTCCATCTCGCCGAGCCGCTGGCCGCCGTTCTGAGCCTTGCCGCCGAGCGGCTGCTGGGTGACCAGCGAGTACGGCCCCGTGGAACGCGAGTGCATCTTGTCGTCGACCAAGTGGCTGAGCTTCATCATGTAGATCACCCCGCAGGTGACCGGGTTCTCGAACGGTTCGCCCGTCAGTCCGTCGTACAGCGTGATCTTGGAGCTGGACGGCAGCTCCGCCTGGGACAACTTGTCTTCGATCATGTCGTTCGACGCCGACTGGAACACCGGCGTCGCGTACCACTCGTCCAGTCTCAGTCCGGCCCAGCCGAGCTGGGTCTCCATGATCTGGCCCAGGTTCATCCGCGACGGGACGCCGAGCGGATTCAGCACCACATCCACGGCGGTGCCGTCGGCCATGAACGGCATGTCCTCTTCCGGCAGCACGCGGGCGATCACTCCCTTGTTGCCGTGGCGGCCCGCCATCTTGTCGCCTTCCTGCAGCTTGCGCTTGGAGGCGACCAGCACCTTGACCACTTCCTCGACGCCCGGACTCAACTCGTCGCCGGCCGAGCGGCGCATGCGCTGCACGTCGATCACCGTGCCTTCCACGCCATGCTGGATGCGCAGCGAGGTGTCGCGCACCTCCTTGGCCTTCTCGCCGAAGATCGAGTTCAGCAACTTGAATTCGGGCGTGGAGTCGGTCTCGCTCTTGGGCGTGACCTTGCCGACCAGGATGGACCCTGACTTCACCTTGGCCCCGATGCGGACGATCCCCTCGGCGTCCAGGTGCTCGAAGGCGTCCTCCGCCGTGTTGGGGATGTCGCGAGTGATCTTCTCCGGACCGAGCTTGGTCTCGCGCACCTCGATCGAGAACTCCTTGATGTGGATGGACGTGAACACGTCCTCCTTGACCACGCGCGAGGAGACCAGGATGGCGTCCTCGTAGTTGTAGCCGTTCCACGGCATGAACGCGACGATCACGTTGCGCCCCAGCGCCAGCTCGCCGGCATAGGTGGACGGTCCGTCGGCCAGGACCTGGCCGGCCTCCACCCGGTCGCCGACGGCGCACACCGGCTTCTGCAGGAAACAGGTATCCTGGTTGGTGCGCTGGTACTTGACCATCGGATAGGTGTCGATCTCGCCGTCGGCGGCGCCGTCGGGACGGATCTCCACCCGCTGGGAGCTGACGTACTCGACCACGCCCGCCCGCCTGGCAAGCACCAGCACGCCGGAATCGTAGGCGGTCTTCTCCTCCATGCCGGTGCCCACCCGTGGCGGCTCCGGAATGATCAGCGGCACCGCCTGCCGCTGCATGTTCGATCCCATCAGCGCCCGGTTCGCGTCGTCGTGCTCCAGAAACGGGATCAGCGAGGCGGATACCGAGATGATCTGCTTGGGCGACACGTCCATGTACTGGATGGAGTCCGGCTCGCGCGTGATGTAGTCACCGCCGCGCCGGACCGGCACCAGGGTTTCCGTGAACTGCCCGTCGTCGTCGACCGGCGCTCCCGCCTGGGCGATGAAGTACTTCTCCTCGTCGATGGCCGACAGGTATTCGATCTCGCGCGTGACGCGGCCGTCGATCACCTTGCGGTACGGGGTCTCCAGGAAGCCGTACGAGTTGACCCGCGTATAGTTGGCCAGCGACACGATCAGCCCGATGTTCGGCCCTTCCGGGGTTTCGATCGGGCACATGCGGCCGTAGTGGGTGTAGTGGACGTCGCGCACCTCGAAGCCGGCGCGATCCCGAGACAGACCGCCGGGGCCGAGCGCGTTCAGCCGCCTCTTGTGGGTCAGCTCCGCCAGCGGGTTGACCTGCTCCATGAACTGGGAGAGCTGGCTGGACCCGAAGAACTCCTTGATGGTGGCCACGATCGGTTTGATCGATACCAGGTCCTGTGGCCGGATGGTGTCCGCCTCCTTCAGCGACATGCGCTCCTTGGCGATGCGCTCCATGCGGGAGAAGGCGATCTTCAGATGGTTGGTCAGGAGCTCTCCGACCGAGCGGATGCGGCGGTTGCCCAGGTGGTCGATGTCATCGACGTTGCCTTCGCCGATGTAGACCTTGGTGAGCATGATCATCGTGTTGACGATGTCTTCCGGGACCAGGGTGTGCGTCTCCGGCGGCTCGGCATAGTCGAACTTCTTGTTGAGCTTGTAGCGCCCCACCCGCCCCAGGTCGTAGCGGCGCGAGGAGAAGAACATGCTGTGCAGATCCTTCTCGGCGCTCTCGATCGTGACCGGCTCCCCGGGCTTGATGGCCGAATAGACACGGATGACCGCGTCTTCCCTGGTCAGCTCGTCGTCCTCGTCGCTCGGGACCAGCCTGGTCTCCTCGCGCTCGAAGCAGTTGATCACGATGGGTGAGTGCAGGCTGTCCGGATGGTCGGAGTCTATGACCTCGACCTCGGGAACCTGCAGGTTGGCCAGCTCCTCGACATCGTGGGACAGCAGCTTCTCGCCGGCTCGGTACAGGCGGGTGTCGTCGCGGTGCACCGGCCGTGACAGGATCTTGCCGACAAGCTGCGACTTCGCCTCCGGGTCGGCAGACACCGGCATGGTCGTCCGCCGATAGAACAGGTCGACGATCGCTTCGCGGCTGTCGAATCCCAGCGCGCGCAGGAACACCGTGGCCAGCAGGCGCTTCTTGCGGTCGATCTTGGCGTAGATCAACTCCTTTTTCTGGTCGATCTCGAACTCCAGCCAGGAGCCGCGGTAGGGGATGATCCGAGACGCGTAGACGCCCTTCTCGTGCGAGAAGATCGCGCCGGGCGAGCGGTGGATCTGGCTGACCACGACGCGCTCGGCGCCGTTGATGATGAAGGTCCCCCGCTCGGTCATGAGCGGGATGTCTCCCATGTAGATTTCCTTCTGCCGGATTTCACCCGTCTGCAGGAAGACCAGGTTGATCCGGGCCTTGATCGGGATCGCGTAGGTCAACCCCTTGGTCTTGCAGGCGCTCTCCGAGAACTTGATGTTCGCCTCGTCGAGCGAGTAGCCGGCGTACTCCAGGACCATGTCTCCGTTCGGACTCTCGATCGGAAACACGTCGCGGAATACCTCCTCGAGCCCCTGCCGTTCCGGCGCCTCGCCGTCGCGCAACCGCTCGCGCTGCAGCAGACGCTCGTAGGACGAGATCTGAATGTCCACGAGGTTCGGCATGGCCATCACGTCATCCGAGCCACGTCCCAGGAACTGGCGCGGAACCTTGGTAAGCGTACCGGGCATACATACTCCTCCTGTCAGACCGGCCGCGCGGGCCGGGGATGAGACGCGTCGGTTCTGTTGTCGGTCGGTGCTGGAGTCGGGCTACTTGAGCTCAACGACGCCGCCAGCGCTCTCCAGCCTGTCCTTGGCCGTGTCGGCCTCTTCCTTGCCGACCATCTCCTTGACCGGCTTGTCGCCGGCTTCGACCAGGTCCTTGGCCTCCTTGAGGCCGAGTCCGGTGAGGGCGCGGACCTCCTTGATGACCGGAATCTTCTTGCCGTCCGCGAATGACTTGAGGATGACGGTGAACTCCGTCTGCTCCTCTTCCTCCGCGGCATCGCCCGCGTCAGACGCCACCGCCACCGCGGCCACGGGTGCCGCGGCGGTCACCCCAAACTTGTCCTCCATGGCCTTGACCAGTTCGGACACCTCCAGAACGGTCATCTCCGCGATCCCGTCCATGATCTGCTCTGCTGTCAGCTTGCCCATCGTCTGCTCCTAAACGTTCTCTTTGCTATTTCGGTCGGTTCGGTCTCAACCGTCTGTTTCATCTGCGCCTGCCTGGTCCCCGGCCGCCTGACTCTCCGCCACGGCAAGCAGAGTTCCGATCAGCTTTCGGATCACCCCCTGCAGGACCCCCGCCACCGAGCGGACCGGTCCGTTCATGGCGGCGAGCAGCATCGCGTACAACTGGTCGCGCGGCGGCAGGGCGGCCAGCGCCTCCACCTGAACGGCGTCCAGAATCTGCCCATCGACCATCGCGCCCTTGATCACCAGCGGTGAATCGCGTCGCGCGTCCACCAGGACCTTGCAGGCGGCGCCCGGCTCCGCTCCCAGCGTGGCCACCGCGGTCGGGCCGGTCAGGCAATCATCGGAAGCCGGCAACTTCAGCGAATCCAGGGCGATCCGCATGAACCGGTTCTTCACCACCCGCAGGGTGGAGTCCTGTTCCCCCAGGGCTCGCCGCAGCGCGGTCATCGCGCTGACATCCAGGCCGGTGTAGTCCGCGTACACGGCGTTCGGTGCCTGCTCGAGCATCTCGCGAAGGCTTGCCACCGCATCGCGCTTGTGCGGCTGAGGCTCGTGCTCGGCGACGCCTTCGGGACGCGTAGCTACGACGTCGCTCATACGGCCACCTTCACGCCGGGGCTCATCGTCGTGCATACCGCGACGCTCCGGAGGAAATCGCCCTTGATGTCGGCGGGCCGCTTGCGCTCCACTTCGACGACCACCGACCGCGCGTTCTCGGCCAGCGCCTGCTCATCCATGCTGAGCTTGCCGATCGGCAGGTGGACGACGCCGGTGCGATCGGCGCGAAACTCCACCCGGCCGCGCTTGAGCTCGGCGATGGTGCCGGCGACGTCCTGGGTGACCGTGCGCGTCTTCGGGTTGGGCATCAGCCCGCGCCGGCCCAGGATCGGGCCGAGCCGGCCGACGTTGCGCATCATGTCGGGTGTGGCCACCGTCACGTCGAACTCCAGCCAGCCGTCCTTGATCTTGTCGATCAGATCCTGGCCGCCGACGTACGTGGCGCCGGCCTCCTCGGCCTCCCTTGCCTTGTCGCCCTCGGCGAACACCAGTATCCGCTGCTCCTGCTCGAAGCTGTGCGGGAGGACCATCGTGTCGCGAACCGTCTGGTTGCCCCTGAGCGTCACCCGTACGGCGATCTCCACGGTCTCGTCGAACTTCGCCGGCGGCAGACCCTTGAGCAGCTTCAAGCCTTCCTCGACGGGGTAGGTGTGCTGCCGATCGATGGCTTCGCGGGCGGCGCGATAGCGCTTGCCGTTTCGTGCCATTTCCGTTCTCTCCTTTGCGCGCCCGGTCCGATCAGGCTTCGACCGTGACGCCCATGCTGCGGGCCGTACCGGCGATGATGGCGATGGCTGCGTCATCGTCGACGGCGTTGAGGTCGGGGCGCTTGGTCTGGGCTATCTCCAGGAGCTGCGCGCGTGTGATGGAGGCCACCTTTTCCTTGTTCGGTTCTGGCGAGCCCTTCTCCAGACCACACACCTTGCGGATCAGCACCGCCGCGGGCGGCGTCTTGGTCACGAAGGAAAATGTCTTGTCGGCGTAGATGGTGATCTCCACCGGGGTCGTGAGCCCGGGCTCCAGACCCTTCGTGCGCTCGTTGAACTGCTGGACGAACATCGGCGCGCTCACCCCGTGCGGGCCGAGCGCCGGCCCCACCGGCGGCGCCGGCGTCGCCTGCCCCGCCGGCACCTGTACCTTGACCACCGCAGCGATCCGTTTCTTGGCCACGCTTACGCTCCTCCTAAACCTTTTCTACCTGCATGAAGTCGAGCTCCACGGGTGTCGAGCGGCCGAAGATGCCGACCATCACCCGCAGCTTCGCCTTTTCCTCGTTGATCTCCTCAACCGCACCCGTGAACGAGTCGAACGGGCCGTCGATGATGCGTACGCTCTCACCGATCACGAACGACTGCTTGGGCTTCAGCGTACGATCGCTCTTGATCTCCCCCGCCTTCTGCAGCAGGTCGCGCGCCTCGTCGGAGGAGATGGGCTGCGGCTTGCGGTTCTTGGTGGCCCCCACGAAGCCGGTCACTCCCTGTATCTGCCGGACGGCGGCGCACACGTCCATCCATGCTTCGCCCTCCAGGTCCATCTCCACCAGGATGTAGCCGGGAAGGAACTTTCGGGACGTCACCTTCTTCTTGCCGTCCTTGACCTCTACGACCTCTTCGGCCGGCACCTTGGCGTCGAACAGGTGGTTCTGCATGCGCGGCGACTCGATCAGGCGCGCCAGGTGCTTGTGCACCTTGTTCTCGAACCCGGAGTAGGTGTGGACTACGTACCAACCCTTCGCCATTCCTCGAAACCCGCTCCTCAGCCGTTTCCGTGTGCGTGCTGCCGCTCAGAAGACCAGATCGATCGCCTGAAACAGCAGGAAGTCGATCAGCCCCAGCGCGAGCGCGATAAGGGAAACCGACACGAGCACCACCTTTGTGGAGCTGGCGACTTCCTCGCGGCTAGGCCACGCGACCTTGCGCAACTCCCCATAGCTCTCGCGAAAGAACTGTATAATCCGACCCACGATATCGCTTCCTCAACTCGCTTCCAGGCCAGGCAGGATTCGAACCTGCAACATCCGGTTTTGGAGACCGGCGCTCTAACCAGTTGGAGCTACTGGCCTTCTGATGCCGTCGTACCGCGCCCGCTCACCTTCAACCCGACTCGTCTCGGCAGTCCACCCGGTCCCAAGCAGCCCGGCGGCTACTTGACCCGCGCCTCTCGATGCACCGTGTGCGTGCGGCAGCGGGGGCAATACTTCTTGAGTTCAAGCTTGCCCTGCGTATTGCGACGATTCTTGGTCGTCGTGTAGTTGCGAAGCTCCAGGCCGTCGTGCTGCGTGCACGCCAGCGCCACCAACTCCACCACCTTGGTCTTGGCCATCGAAAGTACTCCGTTGCCGAAGGGTCATATAGGAATACGGGAACGTCGGGCGCGTGTCAAGCGGGCACACGTCACCCCTGCGCGGAACGGCCCGGAACGAGCCTCCGACCGGATTTGAACCGGTGACCCCCTCCTTACCATGGAGGTGCTCTACCAGCTGAGCTACAGAGGCAGCCCCTCGTGCATGCCACAGGTTCTACTACCTATCCGTCCTCGGCGCAACCCCCCGCCGGCGGGGCCGGGCAGGTCACGGCCGGAAGAGCATCAGCGCCGACTGCCCGTAGCGCCGGCGGTCGACCAGGGTGAGCGGCACGACCGCGGTGTCGATCGGATCCGCCGCGGGGCAGTGCAGCGCGAGGCAGCCGGTCGCCTCCACGAGATCCGCCTCCGCCAGCGCGTCCAACAGTCCCTGCTTGTGACGGAACGCATAGGGAGGATCCACGCAGACCACGTCGAACCGCTGTCCTCGCCGGCCGGCCATGGTGATGAACCGTTCGGCCGGCGCCGTGATCACCGTGGCCCGAGCGCCGACGACGGCGAGGTTCGCCTGGATCGTCCGCCGCTTGCGCGCGTCGCGCTCCACCGCGACGATCGGCTGCGCCCCGCGGGAGGCCGCCTCGGCGGACAGCAGGCCCGAGCCGGCGAACAGGTCGAGGAACGAGCGGCCATGCACGCCGCCGGCGAGCCCCCCCGGCACCCCGCCGAGCACACCGCCGAGGATGACGAACAGCGCCTCGCGCATGCGGGCGGTCATCGGCCGCGCCCCCGGCGGCACGCTGAGCGCGCGGCCGCGTGCCGCGCCGCCGGTCACCCGCATGCCCGCTCCCCAACCGCCGACACGGTGTCGCCATGGCGGTGGTGGCGGCGCGCGTCGGCCTGCGCCTGGCGCATCAGTTCCAGGTCGTCGGCCAAACGCGCCGCGCGCAAGGGCGGGAGGCCCGTCTGGCGCGTGCCGGCCAGCTCACCCGGCCCGCGCAGCGCCAGGTCCAGGTCCGCCAGCGCGAAGCCGTCGGCGTGCTCCCTGAGGGCGCGGAGCCGTTTGGCCGCCTGCGGTGTGAGGTCCTTGTCGTAGACGAAGAAGGCGTACGCGGGATCGGCGCCGCGGCCGACCCGTCCGCGCAGTTGATGCAGCGCCGCGAGCCCGAAGCGTTCCGCGTGCTCCACCACCATGCAGGTAGCGTTGGGGACGTCCAGCCCCACCTCGACGACCGTGGTGGCGACCAGCGCGTCGACGGCGCCGGCGTGGAAGGCGCTCAGCGTCGCCCGCTGCTCGGCAGCCGGCATGCCGCCGTGGGCCAGGCCGACGCGGAAGCCGCCAAAGCGCTTCCGGAGCCGTGCGAACAGCGCGTTCGCCGAATCCGCGGAGCCGTCCGCATCGGCCGCAGGCGCGGCCACCGGGCCCCGATCCGCGTCGCCGGCGAACAGGTCGCCGCTGTCTTCCGCCGCCGTGGCGTCCGACACCGTGGCGGCGCCGCCGATCGACGGACAGACGAAGTACGCCTGGCGGCCGGCGGCCAGCTCGGACTCGACATGCGCGTACACCCGCTCCCGGCGCGCCTCGCGCACCAAGTGGGTACGCAGCGGCGGGCGTCCCGGCGGCTGGCGATCGATCGAGCTCAGCGTCAGGTCGCCGAAGAACGTGAGCGCCAGCGTCCGTGGGATCGGCGTGGCGGTCATCAGGATCAGGTCGCCGCCGGGCGCCTTGGCGGCGACGGCGGCCCGCTGGGCGACCCCGAACTTTTGCTGCTCGTCAATGACCACCAGCCCCAGGTCGGCGAATCGAACCGGCTCGGAGAGCACGGCGTGGGTGCTCAACAGCATGTCGATGTCGCCGGCGGCCAGGGCTGGGAGCAGGTGGGTCCTGGCAGTCCGGTCGGTGCTTCCGGACAGCAACCCGAGCCGCACGCCCAGCGGCTCCAGCAGCCTCGACGCGGTCTCCGCATGCTGGTAGCAGAGCGCTTCCGACGGGACCACGACCGCCACCTGTTGACCGGCGTCGATCACGCCGGCGGCCGCCAACAGCGCCACCAGAGTCTTGCCGCAGCCCACGTCGCCCTGCAGCAGCCGGGCAGAGGTGTGAGGCCCATGCAGATCCTCTTCGATCTCGGCGAGGGCGGCGCGCTGCGCGTCGGTCAGCGTGAACGGCAGCCGCTCCAGCACCGCAGCCTTCAGCCCTCCGGCGCGCCGCCGCGGCGCCGGGCGCGGCCGGCCGGCCGGTGAGCGGCGCGCCAACTCGAGCTGCAGCAGAAACAGCTCCTCGTACGCCAGCGCGCGCCGCGCCCGTTCGGCCTCCTCGGGATCCGGCGGACCATGGACACAGCGCAGGGCCTCCCCCTTGTCGGGCAGACGGCGAGCCGCGGCCACTTCCCCCGGCAGCAGGTACCGGGCGGAGGGCGCGGCTGCCGCAAGGGCGTCATCGATCAGGCGGCGCAACAGGCGCTGCGCGAGCCCGGCGGTGGCCGGATATACCGGAATGAGCGTTCCAGCCGCCATCTCTTCCGGGCTCATCAGCTCGAAGCTGCCGGCCTGAACCCTGCCGTTGCGGCGTTCGAACCGGCCGTACACCAGCACCGGCTGGCCGGTCGTCAGCGTCCGCCCGAGTTGCGGCCGGCCGAACGCGTACAGCGTGGCCATGTCGCCGGCGTCGTCGGCAATCGTGATCGTCGGCATGCGGCGACCGCGGTGAAGGAAGGAGCCGGTGCGCATCACGGTTGCGCCGACGCAGGCGTCGCTGCCCGCGGCGATCTGCGCCAGCGGGAGGAGCCGGCGGCGATCCTGGTAGCCGCGCGGCAGATGCATGAGCAGGTCGCCGATGGTGTTTACGCCCAGCCGCGCCATCCGATCCCGCGTGGCGGGGCCGACGCCGCGGAGCGCGCTTACCTCATCGTCCCAGCCGAGGGTCGGTGCGGACAGGGGCCCGCTACGGAGTCTGTCGGATTGGCGCGCCAGCGGCATATCCGACGGACACCGTAGCGAAAAAGGCGGGGATGGGCCAAAAGCGGAGCCGCGGGCGACGGCCAGGAATCAGAACGGGGAGTTCAGGAACTGTGCGACCAGCCAGCGCACCACGATGTTGCCCAGGATGAGCACCACCAGGAGCAGCACGGCGATCAGGCCAAGGTAGGCCACCTTCTGCACCGCCTGCCCCCGCTCCATGAGCCGTTCGCCGAGCGAGATCCGGCGGGACACGAAGGTGACCATCGGCTGCAGCGTGTGGTCGAGCATGTTCAGCAGTCCGCCGCCCTGCTCCCAGCGCATGGCGGCGATGAACGCACGCGCCACGGCCATGATCATGAACACCACCACCAGCACCGACGCCGCCGACCAGGTGACCAGGAGCACCTGCGCCATGACGATGCCGACGGTCACGCGCTGTGCGGCGGCCAGCCGCTGCAGCACGTTGCCGGCGACGATCAGGACCAGGATCGCCGCCGCGGGAGAGAAATCCAGGACGCCGACGCGCAGGAACCGCAGGCGCTGAAACCAGCGTAGATACGGATCGGTGACGCGAGCCAGGATCTCGGTCGGCGCGTGTTGATCGGCGCCGCGGAACCAGGTGATGATGATCCGGAGCGCGACCAGCACCAAGTATACCAGCACGACCGCCTGCAGGAACCGAAACAGATCCGTCATTCCGCCCATGCCTCCACCACCAGCGGCGACGCGGACAGCTCGTGCAGCATCTCGCCGTCGCTCGCCACCGAGAGTTGGGGCCCCGCGCGGATGACCACTTCACCGGCGGCTGCCGCCGCTCCCGTGTCGCCGTTGCCGTCGCCGTCCGGCGCCGCGCCGTTGCCATAGTGCAGAAAGAGCTGGCACTGCCCCGGCCGATCCATGCAAAGGTCGCGCAGTTTCGCCAGGTCATGCTCGTCGCTGGCCTGCAGGCGCAGGTGAACGCTCCGATAGGGGCGGTCCGGCAGCCCCTCAGGAGCGGTGATCGCTTCGGCCAGGATCTTGCTGCTGCCCCGGGAGCGGTCCACCCGACCGCTCACCGCGATCACCGTACCGGTCGTGAGCCGGTCTTGGGCCGCATCGAACGCGTCCGGGAACACCACCACCTCCGCGGTGACACCGTAGTCCTCCAACTGTGCGAACGCCATGCGCTGGCCGGACCGGGTGGCGATCTCCCGAACCTCGCCGACGATGCCGATCGCCGCCACCGCCGAGCCGTCGGGGCGGGACTCGAGCGTCGCCAGCTCGGCGATCCCCTTCTGCGGACGCAGATCGGCGTAGTCGTCCAGCGGATGCCCGGTGAAGTACATGCCCAGGCTGTCGCGCTCGTCCCGCAGCATCTCGGCCCGCTCCCACTCCGAGTGCCGGGTCAGCTCCGGCCGTGCCGCCTGTACCTCCTGGTCGGCGGCGAACAGGTCCTGCTGGCCGTGGGCGGTGCGCTGGCGCTCCGCGTCGGCCGACTCCAGCAGCCGCTCCAGACTCTCCCACAGCGTGGCGCGGTTGTGGCCCAGCCCATCGAACACGCCCACGCGGACCAGCGTCTCGATCACCTTGCGATTGACCGCGCGCGGATCGGTCCGGGACATGAAGTCGATGAAGTCCTGGTACGGGCCGCCGTGCTCGCGTTCGGCGATGATCGAGTCGACCGCGCCGGTGCCGACGTTCTTGATGCCGCGCAGGCCGAAGAGAATGCGGCCGTCGGCAACGCTGAAGTCGGCCAACGACCGATTGATGGAGGGGGGCAGAACCTCCAGCTCCAGGTCGCGAGCCTCGTTCACGTACTCCGCCAGCTTGTCGGTGTCGTGCATCTCGTTGGTGAGGTTCGCGGCCATGAACTCCGCCGGGTAGTTGGCTTTCAGGTACGCCGTGCGGTAGGCGACCACGGCGTACGGCGCGGCGTGGGTCTTCGGAAACCCGTATTCCGCGAACGGGACCAGCGACTCGAACAGCTCGGCGGCGACCTGGCGGTCGAAGCCGCCCGCGACCGCGCCGTCGACGAAGCGCGAGCGCTGCTTCTCCATCTCCTCCATCTTCTTCTTGCCCATCGCACGCCGCAGCAGGTCGGCCTGTCCCAGGCTGAAGCCGGCCACGGCGCGGGCGATCTCCATCACCTGCTCCTGGTAGACGATCACCCCGTAGGTCTCCCGCAGGATCGGCTCCAGCTCCGCCACCTTGTGGCGGACCGGGCGGAGGCCCGACTTGGCGTCGACGAACTGATCGATGAACTGCATCGGCCCGGGCCGGTACAGGGCGTTGAGCGCGATCAGGTCCTCCACGCAGGTGGGTTTCACGCGCGTCAGGACGGCGCGCATGCCCGCGCTCTCGAACTGGAACACGCAGGCGCTCCGCCCTTCGCCCAGCATGCGGAAGGTGGCCTCGTCATCCTCGGGGATGGTCTGCATGTCGAGCTCGACGCCACGCGCGCGGACCATCGGCAGCGTGCGCTCGATCAGCGTGAGGGTCTTCAGGCCCAGGATGTCGATCTTCACCAGGCCGCAGTCCTCCAGGTACTCGTGCGAGTACTGGGTGGAGATCGCCTCGGTGCGCGTATCGCGGTAGAGCGGCACGAAGTCGGTCAGCGCGGAGGTGCCGATGACGATCGCCGCGGCGTGGGTGGAGGCGTGCCGGCTGAGGCCTTCCAGCTTCAGCGACGTGTCGATCAGCGTGCGGTACACGTCGCCCCGCTCCCGCACCTCGCGCAGGCGCGCCTCCTGCTTGAGAGCGGCGCTCAAGTCGGAGCTCGGTCCGCCGGGAATGAGCTTGGCGATTTCGTCCGCCTCGCCGAAGGGGATCTCCAGCACGCGCGCCACGTCGCGCACCACCGCCCGCGCCTTGAGGCTGCCGAAGGTGATCACCTGGGCCACCCGGTCGGCGCCGTACGTGCGGGTGATGTAGTCGATCACCTCGCCGCGCCGTTCGTAGCAGAAATCATTGTCGAAGTCGGGCAGCGTCACCCGTTCGGTGTTCAGGAAGCGCTCGAACAACAGGTTGTAGCGCAGCGGGTCGATGTCGGTGATGCGGAGGCAGTAACCGACCAGTGACGCCGCCCCGGATCCGCGGCCCGGGCCCACGGGAATGCCGTGTTCGCGTGCGAAGCGAATGAAGTCCCATACGATCAGGAAGTAGCCGGCGTAGCCCATCGAGCCGATGACGCCGAGCTCGTACTGCAGCCGTTCCTGCGCCTCCTCGGTGGGGTTGCCGTAGCGCTCGCGCATGCCTTCCTGGGCAAGCGCGACCAGGTAGGACTCCTGGGTATCGCCGTCCGGGACCTCGTAGGTGGGCATCTGCGGGCCGGGCATCGGGATCTGCAGCGTGCACTGCTCGGCGATCGCGCGCGTGCTCGTCAGCGCCTGCGGCAGATCGGCGAATACGCCGGCCATCTCCTCCGGGCCCTTGAAGTACAGCTCGCTGTGCTCCTGCTTGAGCCGGTCCGAGTCCGAGCGCCGCTTGTTGGTGCCGATGCAGATCAGCACGTCCTGCGCATCGGCGTCGTCGCGGCCGCAATAGTGGATGTCGTTGGTGGCGACCAGCGGCAGCCCCGTGCGCCCGGCCAGCGCCAGCAGGCGCTCGTTCTGGACCTTCTGCGCCGCGGGGGCGCCGTGGTCCTGCAGCTCCAGGTAGAAGCGGTCCGGTCCGAAGATCTCCCGGTAGCGGCCGGCCAGCTCCTCCGCCTCCTGCGCGCGGTCCTGTTGCAGCAGCATCGGGATCTTGCCGGACATGCAGCCGGAGAAGCCGATCAGGCCCTCCGCGTGCTCGGCGATCGCCTCGTCGTCGATGCGCGGCCTATAGTAGAATCCCTCCGTGTAGCCGATCGTGGAGAGCGCCATGAGATTGCGGTACCCGACCTCGTCGACGGCCACCAGCCCCATGTGGTGCGATCGCGAGTGGTCGCCGCCGCGATCGCGGCGCGACCCGGGCGCCAGGTAGAACTCGCAGCCGATGATCGGAGTGACCCCTGCCGAGCGGCAGGCGCGATCGAAGCGCGCGACGCCGAACATGTTGCCGTGGTCGGTGAGTGCCAGGTGCGACATCTCGTGGCGCTGCGCGCACGCGGCCAGCCCTTCCACCGTGGCCGCGCCGTCGAGCAGCGAGTGGTCGGAGTGGACGTGCAGATGGACGAAATCCGAAGCCTGCGGCACGGGCCAACGGTATCCCGTTCGGCGGGAGTTTTCCACGTAATGCCGGGGAAGGCCGTAGACGGCCACGCGTGGCGCGCCGCCACGCGCGACCTGGCGATCCTGCAGCGCCTCGCGCCCACCGAACGGGACCGGTTGCGCGAGCTCACGGGACGATTCCTGGGCGGCAAGCGGTTCGAAGCGGCCCGCGGCGCCGAGTTCGATCCGGAGTTGCCGGCTCGGGTCGCGGCGCAGGCGTGCCTGCCGGTCCTGGCGCTCGACCTGGACTGGTACGCCGACTGGTCGACCGTGGTGATCGTGCCCGACCGCTTCACCGCCGACTTCGAGGAGGTGGACGAGGCCGGCGTCGTCCACGAGTGGACGGAGGATGCAGCCGGCGAGTTCTGGGACGAGGGGGGACCGATCGTCCTGTCGCTCGTCGACATCGCAGCGTCCGGCACGGGCGAGGGGTTCAACGTCGTCATCCACGAGGCCGCCCACAAGCTCGACGCGCTCGACGGCGTCCTGAACGGCCGGCCGCCGCTGCACGCCGGCATGGACCCGAGCTCGTGGGCCCGCGCGTTCACCGACGCGTTCACGGCGCTGTGCCAGGCGCCCGACGACTTCGCGCTCGACCCCTACGCCGCCGAGGCGCCGGAGGAGTTCTTCGCGGTGGCCAGCGAGTACTTCTTCGAGCTTCCGGACGTCCTGGCCGACGAGCACCCCGCGGTTTACGCGCAGCTCGCCGCCTTCTACCGCCAGGACCCCTGCGCCGCTGCCTGACGCCGCCCTCGCTCAGCGCATCGCGATCCCAGCGAAGAACGGCTTCGACCGTCGCCGGACCTCCGGCCGGTGGCGCGCCAGCGAGTGCGTGTCGTCGTCGAACACCACCAGGTCGCACGTTCCGTTGCCGTCGGAGATGTGCGCTGCGAGGTCTCGCCGTACGTAAGCGCTTCCATCGGGCGACCAGCGTGCATGAACCGGCAGCACATGCGGTGGAATCTCGTCGATGGTGCGACCGCTGCGGTCGACAATCCGCAGCCAGCTCTCGCCGGTGATACTCGCACACCAGAGCACGAGGCAGCCGGTCGCGGCGGACCCTGGCGCAACAAGATCCGAACCTGCCTACGCTGCTCTTCAGAACGGCGCGTCTGATCTGGCGTCACATACCGACGCCAGAGCGCTCGTGCTTATCCGTTACTCACGCTATCGTCGGGTGCGCTCTGACCCGAGTGACTGTCCGGCTTCGGTTGGTGGGCGGGCACATCGCCCGCGATCGCATCAGCCGGCGGAGGGACGATTTCCCCTGACCCGCTGGCCTGCGGCCGATAGCCATCGGGCACGCCGTACGGAACGCGCTGGGAGCCGCTATCCTGAGGTTGATACCCTCGCCGCTCCTCGCTTCCTTGCCCCTGACGACTCACGATCTTTGCCATGCTCTTCCTCCCGATGCGTCAGCTCGATGAATTGTATGTACTCGCAGTCGCTGCGCGAGATGAGAGCACCCTTGGCGGCCGGTAGCGGCTCCAGGAGTTGCCCCTCTTTCGTGACTTTCCACAGTTGTTCCAGATACATGTCCTCAGCACTCCGGAATGAATGACGCGAATGATCGGGCATCCATCACCCCTCCCAGGAGACGGCCGTTCTTGAGCCTGACGAGCACGAAGCATGGAACGTGCAGCCCGAAGAAATAATCCCATGCTTTGGGAGTAGGATGAACGATACGCTGCGCGACGAAAGGGATGCTGATCATCATCCGAGGGATGAATGTCGTTTTCCCGGGTGCTGGCAGGGCAACGGATTCCACGCCTCGACACGTTGGCGAAAGTGTCGGCCGCGTGCGGCGTACGCATGCGATTCTCAGCGTAGAGGACGAGGAGGCGACCGCTCACCGGTTCAGCAGCTCGCGCAGGCGGGATGCGTAGCGCGCGCGGTCGCGATCGTCGGCGCGCACGCGCAACGCCTGATCCCTCCGGTCGCCCGTGTATCGCGGGATCACGTGTGTGTGCAGGTGCCAGACGTCCTGGTCGCCGGCCGGCTCGTTGTTCTGCAGCACCGTCACCCCGTCGGCGGGATACCCGGTGCGCATGGCGAGCGCCACGCGACGCACCACGGCCGCGATGCGGCCGGCCAGCCCGTCGGGCAGCACGTAGACGTTCTCATGGTGCGCCAGCGGGATCACCAGCGCCTTGCCGGGATTGACCGGGTTCCAGTGCAGGGAGATCTGCACCAGTACGTGCTCGCCGCGCCACGCCGTGAACTCCGATTCCGCGCCGGCCGCTATGGCGCAGAACGGGCAGCGGTACCCGGCCGGCTCGTGCGAAGGAGGGATGGGCATCGCTACGATCCGGTCGAGGTGTAGTGGCGCACGCCGAGCTTCCATATGCCGGAGACAAGGATAAGGAAGATGAACCCCGCGAGTGGCGCGAGCCACGCGACGACGGCCGATGCCCCGAGCGGATCGGGCCTGCCCAGGACCTGCACGACCGGGAAGTAGGTGACGGTGCCGATCGGCACCAGGAACAGGAACAGATACCGGAGCGCGCGGTGGAACACGGCGATCGGGTACTGCGTCGTCTCCAGGCCGCCCTTGGTGACGATGGCAAAGATCAGCAGCGTCTCCGTGGTCCAGAACGACAGGGCCGCCGAAAGCATGAGCAGCGCGAAGAAGGCGGCGACCCCGCCGGCGAATGCCCAGAGCAAGAGCGCGACGTCTCTTGCCGCAGGTCCGCCGTCGAGAGCGGCGAGCGCCCACGCCAGCACCACCCCGGCCAGCAGCAGCCGGCCGATCGTCTCCGGTGCAAGTGCAGCGCCGAGCACCTGCAGCAGGGTCGAGCGCGGGCGCAGCAGAACACGGTCGAACGTGCCGTTCTTGACATGCGACTCAAGCGAGTCGAAGCCGCGGCCCACCCCCTCGGCCACCGCGAACACGACGTGAACGACGCCGTAGAACAATGCCACCTCCGAGATGGTCCAGTCTCTGATGCTGCCGAAGCGGCTGAACAGCGCGACGATGCCGAGGAACTCGGTGACGGCTGCAATGAGGTGACCGAGCGACTCCATCAGGAACGACGATCGGTACTGCATCTGGGAGCGCAGACTGGCTCCCGCGTAACGCAACGCCATGCGCAGCGGCCCGGGGCCGGGCAGCGCGTTGACGGCGTTGCTCGCCGCCGCGGATCTCCCGAGTCTATCCATTCCTGGATCATCCATTCCTGGATCATCCATTCCTGGATCATCCATTCCTGGATCATCCACCCTGGATCACCACCTTGCGCAGGCCGCGCGCGAGCAGCCGGTGGCCGACGGCTACCAGCGCGACGACCCACGCTGCCTGCACCGCCAGCGCCTGCACCGCCGCAGCGCCGGCCAGGTGCCCGGAGTAGATGCGGAACGGCGTGTCGATGAGCCCCGCGAACGGCATGATCTCAAGCACGGCCTGCGCCCACTCGGGCAGATACGGCAGCGGCACCACCATCCCCGAACAGATCCAGGCGACCCCCGGCACGAGCGCGTTCCAACCCGCCGAGCTGAGCGTCCACAGCATGATCGCCTGCCCGAGCAGCGTGATCGCGGCACCGGTCAGCACCGCCAGCGAGATGGCTGCAGCGAAGCCTATCGTGGCGGCCATGCCCGCGGGCGGTCCCAGCGCCCACTCCGGACGCCCGAACAGGGGCGGCAGGAACACTGCGAACAGCACCAGCGGGGCGGCGCGAAACACGGTCCTGCCGATCCGCCAGCCGATCGCGCTGATCGTCCAGTTGGCGTACAGGTCGAGCGGGCGCAGCAACTCGTAGGCGACCGTGCCGCTCCGGATGCGCTCGGCAGCAACCGGGTCGACGCTCAGGGGAAACAGGCCGAACAGCGCCTGTCCCAGCCAGATGTATGAGACGTAGTGCGTGCTGGAGAAATCACTGGCCTGCGGCGCACTGCCGTAGAAGCCGTCCAGGATCATCAACCGCAGCAGCCCCCAGAACACCTGTGTGGCCAGGGCGGCAAGAGCGACCGCGCGATACTGCAGCATGGCGCGCAGGCGGACGGATCCGAGCGCGACGTAGCCCCGCAGGTCCTTCATGGCCGACATCGCCTTCAGCTATGGCGGCGATACAGCTCCGCGATGATCCGCTCAATCGGCGGGTCCTCCACGAACAGGTCGCGGATCACCGAGCGGTCGGTGACGCGGCGGATCAGCTCGGCCGCCGACACGCGGCGCGGATCGAACCGCAGGCGCACGCGGTGGTCGCGCAGCCGGCCGAGGAAGTCGCGTACCGCCAGCTTGGCCACGGCGTCCAGGCCGATGGTCGGCTCGTCCAGGAACAGCAGCGTCGGGCGATGCAGCAGCGACGCGGCCAGGTCGCAGCGCATGCGTTGTCTCAGGCTGAGCTGCCGCGCGGGCGTGTCGAGCAGGTCCTGCAGGCCGAGCAGCTCCACCAACTCCGCGCGCGTCTGTGCGTAGCGGTCCTGCGGCACCCGGTAGATGTCGCGTATCAGGTCGAAGGACTCCACGACCGGCAGGTCCCAGAGCAACTGCGTACGTTGCCCGAACACCGCGCCGATGGAGGCGACGTAGCGGCTCCGGTGGATCCATGGCGTCATGCCGTCGATCTGGCAGGTTCCTGCGTCCGGCACCAGGATGCCGGACAGCAGCTTGACGGTGGTGCTCTTGCCGGCGCCGTTGGGGCCGATATAGCCGACCAGCTCGCCGCGCCGCACCGTGAAGGAGACGTCTTCGACGGCGGTGACCACGCGATAGCGGCGGCGCACCACGCCGGCGAGCGCTCCGAGCATGCCCGGTCTGCGCTCGGCCACCCGAAAGCGCTTGGTGAGTCCGGAGGCACGGATGTGAATCTCGGCAGCGGACGACGAAGCCATGCGACAATCTCCTGATCGGCCAACGACGCCGACCTCGTCCTTGCCGCCCGGGAGCCGATCCGGGCAGAGGATCACGAGGCCGTCATCGGTGAAGGAAGCGAACGATGACGGTACCTCACAACGCCGCAGCCGCTGGAAGGGCTTCAGGCCGGCGATGGCCACCGATTCAGAAGCTCGCGAAGGCGGGAGGCGTAGCGGTCGCGGTCGTCGGCGCGCACGGAGCGCCCCTGCTCCGTCGATCGCCGGTGTATCGCGAGATGACGTGCGTGTGCAGGTGCCAGACGTCCTGGTCGCCGGCCGGCTCGTTGTTCTGCAGGCACCGTCACTCCGTCGCAGGGATACCCCGTGCGGATGGCGAGCGCCACGCGGCGCACCACGTAAGCGATACGGCCGGCCAGATCGTTGGGCAGGCGTAGACGTTGTCATGGTGCGCCAGCGAATCACCAGCGCCTTGCCGGGGTGACCGGGTTCCAGTGCAGCGAGACCTGCACCAGCACGTGCTCTTCACACCACGCGGTGAACTCCGACTCCGCGCCGGCCGCTATGGCGCAGAACGGGCAGCGGTACCCGGCCGGCTCGTGCGAAGGGGGGATCACCCTTGGGGACTCGGCCGTACTCGATACCGCAGCACGAGGCTCCTGCGCACATCCAGCCAACCGCCTGCCGGCGGTTGGTCCGCGGAGACCACGTCGACATCGAACGACTTCAGAAACGGTCTGCCGCACGCGATCCACGCCTCCTGAGCATCTCTGAGGTCATCGAGGGCGCGCGTTCGGCCCATCACTTCGACCTTCGAATCGTCCGGCACGAAGGTAATCCACGAGCCGGAGTCCACATTCTGAAGGACAAAGGGGGTCTGTTCCGTGCGTCGCACGGCATACCGGAACGCTTCCCTCGTCGAGAAGAGGAACACGAGGAAGCCATACGTTATCGCCTCAGGAAGCGAAGCGGACGCAACGGGCAATCCGGCCGGTATGTCGTCGATTATGAGCTGATCGTGGGCGTCCGTGTGATGGGCTCCCTGCAACGTCATGAATCCCGAGGGACCACGGAACCCGCCCGTGAAGGTCGCGCCGCGTTTCCGAAGACGTAACAGCGGGGCATGGAAACCGCGCATGAGGAGCGGGACGAGGAGGACTCCATCGTCCGCGAGCTGGTCCAGCCACGCCGGCGGGATGTCCGGGCATCCGACGGTCGCGATGATGCGATCGAAGGGCGCCGCCGCCGGCCACCCCTCGCCGCCGTCGCCGGCACGGAGATTGACGCCCGGATGGCCTGCCGCCGTCAGATGCCGGCGCGCCTGCTCGACCAGATCGTGCTGGATGTCAACGGAATGGACGAGGTCGTCACGGCCGACGCCGTGCGCGATCAGCCCGGCGTTCCAGCCCGACCCCGTACCGATCTCCAGGACCTTCATTCCCGGCTCCAATCCCAGCTCGTGGAGCATCATCACCACCAGGGCCGGCTGTGACGCGGCGCTGTGCTCCGGCGGCGACCTCATCATGAGTCCCTGGTCCGAATAGATCGCCTCCAGGGCTTCCGCCGACGGGTTCATCCGATCCACGGTCACCCACTCGACCGGCGCCCATGGATCGTTCGAGTTCACGCCGTCGGCGAACCGCTCGATGAACAGGTGTCGCGGGACGGCGCGCACCGCCGCCTCCAGCCACGACGATTCCTCGATCGCCCGGCACTTCGGCCGCAGCTCCGCGATCAGCCGGTCGATGCGCTCATGCACCATCCCGATCGAAGGTTGCCGCATGCGCGGCCGGCCCGTATATAACTGTCGCGTGACCGAGCGCCACGCTGCCGCGGAGATCGAGCGGCTTTCAGCGGAGATCCGCCGGCATGAGCACGCCTACTACGTGCTCGCCCGGCCGGAGATCGCCGACGCCGACTTCGATGGCCTGTTCGATGCCCTGGTGGACCTGGAACGGCGGCACCCGGAGCTGGTCAGGGAGGACTCGCCTACCCGCCGGATCGGATCCGACCTGACGCAGGAGCTTCCCGAGGTCGAGCACACGGTGCCGGTGCTGAGCCTGGACAAGGCGTACGACATGGCCGGCGTCGAGCGCTGGATGGACAAGGCCGCGGCCGCCGACCCCGCCGTCGCCTTCGTGGTCGAGGAGAAGATCGACGGCACCTCCATCCTGTTGCACTACCGCGACGGCGTGCTGGAGCGGGCGGTCACCCGCGGCAACGGCCGCTCAGGCAACGACGTGACCGCGAATGTGCGCACCATCCGCACGGTGCCGCTCCGGCTCGACGCACCGGAGACGCTGGTGGTGCGGGGTGAGATCTTCATCCGGCGCGCCGCCTTCGAGGCGCTCAACGACGGCGTCGAGACCCCGTACGCCAACGCCCGCAACTTCGCGGCCGGCAGCCTGCGGCGCGTGAAGAGCAGCGACGTGGCCCCCGTGCCGCTGGAGATCTTCGTGTACGAGGGGTTCATGGCCGACCCGCCGCCCACGCACACCGAGCTGCTGTCGCACCTCCGCCGGCTCGGTTTCCGCATCAACCCCGCCACCGTGGTGATCCGGGACGACGCGGACGGCTCGACTGCCGGGGATCAGGAGGAGTTCGAGGTGATCGACCCGGCTTCGACGGCGAAGTACGTGGAGGAGCGGGCCGCGGCCCGGCCGGATCTGCCGTACGACATCGACGGCCTGGTGCTGAAGGTCGACCGGCTGGCGGCGCGCGCGGCGATGGGCGCCACCGATCACCATCCGCGCTGGGCGATCGCGGTGAAGTTCGATGCGCCCGAGGGGGTGAGCGTGGTGCGGTCGATCGGGATCCAGGTCGGACGTACCGGCCGGGTGACGCCGGTCGCGCGCATCGATCCGGTGCCGATCGCAGGCTCCACGATCGCCAACGTGACGCTGCACAACCAGGACTACGTCGACAGCCTGGAGCTGGCCGTCGGCGACACCGTGGCCGTGTCGAAGCGGGGCGACGTCATCCCGGCGGTGGAACGGGTGCTGGAGAAGGACCCGGCCGGCGAGCCGGTCTGGCGCATGCCGGCCGAGTGCCCGTCGTGCGGGAGCGCCCTGACCGTGCAGGGAGCGCACTCGTTCTGCCCCAACGCCGGCTGCCCGGACCAGGTGCGCGGTCGCCTGCGCTTCTTCGTCGCCCGCGACCAGATGGACATCGCCGGGCTCGGACCGGCCACCATCGACCTGCTGGTCGACAAGGGGTGGGTGCGCGACATCGCCGACCTGTATACCTTCGACCCGGAGCGGTTGCTGGAGGAGGAGGGGTTCGGCGAGAAGTCGGTCGCCGCGCTCGCGGCCGGCATCGAGGCCAGCAAGGCCAAGCCGTTCGCCGTCGTGCTGCCGGCCCTGGGCCTGCCGGAGCTCGGGCCGAAGGTGAGCGATCTGCTCCTGCGGGCGGGGTTCCGCGACATCGACAGCCTGTACGCGGCGGTGGACGCCGGCGCCCCGGAGGTGTTCACCGGCATCGACGGCATCGGCGACCGCACCGTGGAGAGCATCATGCGCCACTTGGGCAAGCCGGATCCGCTGACCGGCTCGCGCATGGCGACTTGGCGGGCCACGCCGCGCGGGCTGATCGCGGCGCTGCGTGCCCGCGGCCTGCGGTTCGCCGTCGATCCGTCCGATCCGGTTGGCACGGCCGGCGACGGCGAGCAGGCCTTCGCTGGCCAGACGTGGTGCATCACCGGCTCGTTCGAGGCGTTCAAGCCGCGGGGCCGCGCCGCGGACGAGATCCGCGCGCGCGGCGGCACGGTGACCGGCGCGGTGTCGGGCGCCACCACCCACCTGCTCGCCGGCACCGGCGGCGGTAGCAAGGTAACCAGGGCCGAGGAGGCAGGCGTCGAGATCGTCGACGAGCAGACGTTCCTCCGCCTGCTGGGGCGCTCCCCGGAGCCACCGGCATGATCCTGGCGATCGACATCGGCACCACGGCGGTCAAGTGCGCCCTGTTCGCGCGCGACGGAGCCGCAGGCGGCACGACCGAGCCCGGCGCATGCATCGCCGTCGGGCGTGCGCCGGTGTCGGCCGAGGGGGTGCGGGAGGAGACCGACGCGCACGTCTGGTCGAGCGCCGTGCAGGCGGCGATCGCGCGTCTGGCGAAGGCGCCCGAAGCGATAACGGCCTGCGTAGTCACCGGCAACGGGCCGACGCTGATCCCGTGCGACGCCGCCGGCGAGCCGGTCGGTCGCGCGCTCACCTGGCTGCACGCCCACGCCCGGAAGGAGGCGCGCGAGGTGGCTGAACGGACCGGAGTCGCCGTCGACGCATCCTTTCCGCTGCCCAAGGCGCTGTGGCTGGCCCGGCAGCGGCCGGACACGTTCGAGCGCTCTGCCTGGCTTCTGTCGTGCGCGGAGTGGGTGGTGTTCCTGCTCACCGGATGCGCGCACACCGCGATCGGCGCGCGCGGCGTCGACCGGTTCTACTGGTCGGACGCGGCACTGGCCGCGCTCGGCCTGGACGCCGCGCGCTTTCCGCCGTTCGCCGTCGCCGGCGAGGCGATCGGGCGGGTCACCCGGCGGGCGGGAGAGCGGTTCGGGATCGCCGCCGGCGCCCGCGTGTATGCCGGCGCCGCCGACTTCCAGATGGCGCTGATCGGGTCGGCCACGGTCACCGCCGGCCGCACGCTCGACCGCAGCGGCAGCTCGGAGGGCATCAACCACGCCAGCCCCGCGCCGGTCGCCGATCCGCGCCTGATCGTCCTGCCGCACCTGGTCGACGGGCTGCACAACCTGGGCGGCGTGACGTCGGCCAGTGGGCGGGCGCTGTCATGGTTGGCGCACTCGGCGTCTCCCAGTCCCGTCGAAGTGAGCGTCGCGGTGGAGCGCGGCGCCGCCGCACCGGCCGGAGCGCGACGCGCGCTGTTCCTGCCCTACCTGTCGGGCGAACGAACCCCGCACTGGAACGCGGAGGCTTCCGCCGCCTTCCTGGGGCTGACCCTCCGGCACGGCTGGGACGAGATGGCGCGCGCGGTGCTGGAGTCGGTCGGGTTCGCGATCCGCCAGATCATCGCCATCCTGGCCGAGCACGGGTGCCGGGTGGAGGAGCTGACCGCCTGCGGCGGCCCGGCGCGCCACGACGCGTGGAACCGGATCAAGGCCGACGTCACCGGCGTGCCGGTGCGCACGCTCGCAAACCCGGAAGCCGACCTGGTCGGCTGCGCATGCGTGGCGCTGACGGCCGAAGGCCATTTCGCCGATCTGGCGTCAGCGGCGGCGGCCCTGGTCCGCCCCGGCCGGGAGTTCGATCCGGACCGCTCGCTGGCCGACCTCTACGCCGAGCTGTTCGACGCCTACCAGCGAGCCGCCGGTGCGCTGCAGCCCCTCTACCAGCACCTCGGCGGAGGTTCCGGCACGGTCGGCCAGCCTTGAGCATCCAACGTCGAGCAGATAGGGAAGGCCATGCCCTACGCCATCTGCATCAACCCGCCCGAATCACATCCAGGATACGAAAACAACGCGTTGTTTTTGCGAGATCGCCCCGGCTGATCGACTCTTCGCTTGACCTTGCGGCGGCACGCTACGTAGCCCAGCGTAGATCCGCCTCGAACGGGTACATCGGCCGGCGGCGATGCCGGTATTCGAACGCGGTCATGTTCGCGGCGGTGCTGCCGGGCGTATCGACGCGAACGAAGGACGGGCAGACCTCGCGATAGGCGGCCAGCGGTGCGTTGACCCCCTTGGCGACGATGAAGCGAAACGCCTTCGAGTCGATGCCGAAGTCGGTGAGCTGGTGCAGGCTGAACGGCACCATGCGCTTCGAGGTCAGCATGATGACCAGTCCCGTCCTGCTCTCGACGACGGCCGTGCGTCCCTGGTCGTAGTGGTGGACGCCGCCGTGCCGGACCTCCGGTTCGTGGAAGCGGCCGTCGCACAGGTCCAGCACCCGGCACTCGACCTCCAGCGTCTCGCCGTGCAGGCGGTCGGTCTTGCCGCCGACCCGGAACGTCCGGACCGCGCCGCGGCCCGCGGCCTCGGCCGCGGCGACCGACTCGGGGTCGTAGATGCACACGAACGCCTTGCCGGAACCGCGCCGGTTGAGCTCGGCAGCCAGGGCGGTGCCGTCGGCTGCCGATCCGCCGCCGACGTTGTCGCCGACATCGAGCAGACAGACCGGCGGCTCCAGCCGTTCCGCGCGATCGACCGCGTCCGGGACGCCGGGCAGGTCGACCTGCAACTCTGCGCGCATGTCCCACAACGCCTGCGCGATCTCCCCGGCCGCCTGCTCGGCGGCCTGCGGATTCCCGTCCGCGACCACGGTCACCGCAGAGCCCATCTCGGCCACGTCTGCGTAGGGGAACCCCAGCCAGAGGCTTGCGCTCAAAGTCTCCGGCCGTTCGCGGACGGCCTCGATCCGCTCTACCAGGGCGCTGAGCGGCGGTTCGTCCGTGCACTGCTTGTCGATGCTGATCGCCACCGGCGGAAACATGGCGGCCATGCGGGGCGTGACCGTCCCATTCAGTCGACCGACCAGCAGCCGCGCCGCCTCAAGGCCACGGTCCCACTGGTCGACGTGCGGGTTCGTCCGGTAGGCGACGATCGCGTCGACCGCCCCGACCATTTGTGGCGAGAGGTTCGCGTGGGGATCCCCGGTGGCGACGATCGGGACGTCGGCTCCCAAGAGCACGCGGACCGCACCGAGCCAGTCGCCGTCCACGTCGCGCACGTCCTCGCTCACCGCGGCACCGTGCGGCGCGACCAGCAACCCGTCGAGCGGAAGATGAGAGCGGATCTCCGCAAGCAGGCGGCGGCTCAACTCCGCATAGGCGTCGGCAGGGATCAGCCCGTAGGGCAGGGCCCGGGCACCGAACAGAGGAACCGCCTCGGCGCCGGCCTCCGTCAGCCCGGCGAGGAAGCCGCCGAGCTCATGCCGGGAGCCCGCGACCGCGTCGCGCAGCGAGTCGCCCGTCGCCAGCAGACCGGCGCGAAACGCATCGATGCCGGTCGGCGTCTGGATGAAGGTGTTCGTTTCGTGCTGCAGAGCAACGATCCCCACTCGCACGTGGCCGTCTCCCTTCCGCCGCCGCCGTCAGTTGTCGCTACGACATTCGGGCGGCAGGTGGTCGACGGAGCCGACGCTGGCGAACTCGGTGTAGCGGGGCGCACCGCCGGTCATCCGCCCGCCCGGCCAGTGGATCAGCTCGCTGATGCTGGCGTTGGCGATCGGGAAGTCGTGCAGCACCGGCGTGCCGGGGCCGATGCCGATCGCCCACCGCATGGTGACGTCGATGGTGCCGGCATGGGAGACGATCACCACCCGCTCGCCGATGTGGCGGGCGACGATCTCGTCGGTCGCGGCGATCACCCGCACCGCGAATTCCCGTATCGTCTCGCCGTCGGGGGCCAGCTTGCTGTCAGGGTGCCATGCCAGGAGGTCGTCGCGTCGCTCGCGAAGCTGCTCCATGGTGAGGCCGGGGGCGGTGATGCTGCCGAAGCGGTACTCCAGCAGGCGCTCGTCGACGGCCACCGGCAGCCCGGCGGCGACGCCGATCGGGGCCGCGGTCTCGCGCGCCCGTGTCGCCGGGCTGGCGTACAGGGCGTCGGCCTCATGTTCGGCGCATGCGCGCGCAACCGCGTCCGCCTGCATGCGGCCAAGCGCCGACAGCGACGCGTCCTCGTAGCTGGTGCCGGGGGCATTGCGCGCCTGTGCGTGGCGCACCAGGAACAGCCGCAGGCTCGGGAACTCACTCACTGGCCCGCGGACGATAGCAGAGCATCCTGCCGAGCGGCGACAACCTGCCTTCGGTTCGGCCGATCCGCGGCAGATTCGAGATCAGCGCCGGGGTAAAAGGTGATAACCTCACCCGGCAGACGGACCATCATGTCGCCACGTAGACGCCCCAACGTGCTGCTCGTCATGAGCGATCAGCACCACGCGGGGATCATGGGGTGCGCCGGAGACCGAGTGGCCCACACCCCGAGTCTGGACCGCCTGGCCGCGGGAGGCACGCGCTTCCGCAACGCGTACTGCACCTATCCGCTGTGCGCCCCGAGCCGCATGTCGTTCCTGACCGGGCGCCATCCCCACGAGTTGGGTCTCTTCGACAACGAAGGCCACCTCGGCAGCGATATCCCGACCCTTGCGCACGCGTTCCTCTCCGCCGGATACGACACCGTCCTTTCGGGACGCATGCACTTCGTGGGTCCGGACCAGCGGCACGGGTATCGCGATCGGATCGTGGGTGATGTTGCCGAGTCGGCGTACTCGGGAGCCGGCTTGAGACTGGGGAGGATCCTCGGCGACCTCGCCGACACCCCCGGCATGGGCCTGGCAGGAGTGATCAAGAGCGGGCCGGGACGCACGGGATATCACGCCTACGATGAGGTGGTCACCCGTGCGACGGTCCGCTGGCTCGGCGAGCGCGGTCGCGGCGAGCACGACAGGCCGTTTCTGCTTACCGTCGGCTATGTCGCCCCGCATTGCCCGTTCGTCTCGCCCCCGGGCGACTTCCGAGCCCATCGCGACAGGATCGGCTACGCGGACCTTCCGCCGCCGGACGACCACCTGCATCCGGTCAACGCCGCCAAGCGCGGTCGCTGGAGTATCGACCCTCCTCCACCCCGCGATGCGCAGTGGAGATCACGCGTTGCCTACTACGGTCTCTGCACCTTTCTGGACCGGCAGGTCGGCACGATCCTCACCGCACTCGCGGAAAGTGGGCTGCGCGAGCACACCATCATCGTCTATTGCTCCGACCACGGGGAGATGCTCGGAGAGCACGGGATGTGGTGGAAGAGCACGTTCTACGACGGCGCCAGCCGCGTGCCGCTCATCGTGTCGTGGCCCGGCCATGTCCCGACCGGTCAGGTGCGGGCGGAGAACGTGAGCTTGCTGGACCTCGGACCGACGCTGCTCGATCTCTGCGACGTCGATGCCCTTCCGGGGGCTTCGGGAACGAGTTTCCGCGGGCTGCTCACGGGAGCCGACACCTCAAGGAAAAACACTGCATGGAAAAACACCGCGATCGCCGAGCATGCCGAACGAGGATCCCCCGTCGCGTGTCGCATGGTCCGCTCCGGAGGCTGGAAGCTGAACTACTACCACGGCCTGCCACCGGAGCTGTTCCAGATGCAGGAAGACCCCGGCGAGACTACTGATCTGGCAGGAAGCACACCTCACCGGGAGGTCGAGCGACGGCTGACGGATCTGGCCCTGCTCGATTGGAACCCCGACGACATCGCGGCCCGCATGCAGCGGCGCTCCGAGGAATTGTCCCTCATCGGCACCTGGGAGCGAACGGCGCGGCCGCCTGAGCCCGATCCGCCGTGGTTCTCGGGAACGCTCGAGAACCGGGTCGACACCGACGTCACGGGCGTCACGGGTCTCCTCCTTGACAACCCAAGCGGCCCGGCAGACCATCGGCAACTCTGACCGCCAGGATAGTGAAGCTCCTAACGGAACCCGCACAGCCGTGATCGCCGGGCGCGCGGGAACCGGCATGCGCGACGCAGCTACTGCTCCCGCGGCCCCTGCGGTGCTCCGCCGCAGCTCCCGCGCACGCACCACGGCCAAGCTGCGCAAGTACGCCGGCGTCTACATCCTGCTGCTCATCCCGATCGCCTATCTGTTGGTCTATCGCTATTACCCGATCCTGCTGCAGGCGGTGATCGCGTTCAAGGACTACAAACTCTCCAAGGGTGTGTTCGGCAGCGACTGGATAGGCTTGGGGAATTTTCGGGAACTGTTCGACATACGCGACATCGAGCGCGTTTTCGTGAACACGGTCTACATCAGCGTGCTGCGCCTGGTCGCGGGCTTCTTTCCGCCGATCGTCCTGTCGATCTTCCTCTACGACCTGCACTCCGGCACGCTGCGGCGCATCAGCCAGACCATCCTCTACATCCCCCACTTCTTCTCCTGGGTGATCATCTACGCCATCGCCTTCGCGCTGTTCACGAAGACCGGCATCGTCAACAGCGTCATCGCCGCCGTGGGAGGGGAGCCCAGGGACTTCCTGGTGAGCACGGCGGCGTTCCGGCCGCTGCTGATCGGCTCCGGCGTCTGGAGGGAGGTCGGCTGGGGCACCATCATCTACCTTGCCGCCCTGTCGAATCTCGACCCGGGCCTGTTCGACGCGGCCAAGATCGACGGCACCGGCCCGCTGCAGCGAATCCGCTACATCACCCTGCCCGGCATCAGGCCGGTCGTCGTGTTCTTGCTCACCCTGTCCATCGGCCGCCTCTTCCAGTCCACGGGCGTCGAGCAAATCCTGCTGTTCTACTCGCCGGCGACCCTGGAGGTGGGGGACGTGATCGGCACCTGGGTGTACCGCCAGGGACTCACCAAGCTGCAGTACAGCCTGGGCACCGCGCTGGCATTCATCGAGTCGATCTTCGGTCTGGTGCTCATCCTGGGCGTCAATGAGTTCGCCAGGAGGCGGCTCAAGGTCGGCATCTGGTGACCGTCGGCACAGGGGCGGACCGGTGAAGCTGCAGGGCACGGAGCTGAGCTACCAGATCGGGGTCATCTCGGTCGTGGCGCTGGTATCGATCACCTCGTTCTTTCCGCTGTTCTACGTGGTGGTCCTCTCCTTCGTCAGCGAGGCGGAGTGGGTCAGCAAGGGAGGCATCCTCCTCTGGGTCGACCGCCCCATCCTCAACGGCTACCAGACGGTGCTGAAGAACCCGATCCTGTTTCACAGCTTCTTCGTCAGCGTGCTCCGCGCCCTGTCCGGAACGGCGCTCGGCGTGTTCTGGGCGATGGTCACCGGCTTCGCCGCGTCGCGGAAGGACATGATCGGCAGAAACGTCCTGATCACGCTCGTGCTGGTCACCTTTCTCTTCAGCGGCGGGCTGATACCCACCTACCTGGCCGTGTTCCACACGCGCATCTACAACACGTTTCTGGCCCTGATCGTGCCGGGCATGATCGGCGCGTGGAACGTGCTGGTGTTCAAGCAGTTCTTCCAGAACGTCCCGGGGGAGATCGAGGAATCGGCCGACATCGACGGCGCAAGCCAGCTCACCATCGCCTTCAGGATCTACGCGCCGATGAGCAAGCCCGTGATCGCCGCTCTCTCCCTGTTTACCGCCGTCGACCTGTGGAACGAATGGTTCACGGCCCTCGTGTTCACCAAGGACCAGGAGCTGCGGCCGTTCATGCTGTACCTGCGCAGCATCTTCAACATCGCGAGCAACCCGTTCGCCGGCGGACAGCTCCTGCTCGATCCCGCGATCCGCTCGACGCCGGTCAGCGTGAAGATGGCCGTGACGGTGGTCGGCATCGTGCCGATCATGTGCGTCTATCCGTTTCTGCAAAGATACTTCATCAAGGGGGTGTATACGGGATCAGTCAAGGAATAGGGCCGGCGTTCGGCCTGTCGCATCGACATGGAGAGGCCGTTGCGCCTCATCGCAACCGATCAAGAACAGGAGCATCGTGATGAAGAGACTTCAATTCGTGGCCGTCGGGGTCGCGACCTTCCTGGCGCTCTCCCACCTCGCCTGGGCTTCCGGCGAGGAAGAGGGAGCCGCGGACCAGGTGCCGGAGATCGAGCTGATGTTCGGCGGCTGGGTCAACCAGCCGACCGACGAGAACGACCCGTTTCGCGCCTATCTCAACGAGACCTTCGGCGTGGACATCCGCATGAACAACACGGCGGAGTTCAACAGCGAGATCCTGACGCGGTTCGCCACCAACGACCCGCCCGACATCGTCAAGTTCGGCGCCGGCGCCATCGGCGAGGCATTCCTGACCCAGCTCTACGACGAAGGCTTCCTGCTCGAGGACTGGAACGAATACGCGTCCAGCCTGCCGACCTGGATGGAATACATGGACGACTACGCGGAGGACTACCTCACCAGGGACGGGAAACTGACCGCCCTGTCGACCGCCGGGCCGCCGAACATCTGGGGCTTCCAGATCCGCAAGGACTGGCTGGCGAACCTCGGCCTGGACGTGCCGACGACGGCCGACGAGCTGATGAGCGTGGCGCGCGCCTTCACCTACGACGACCCGGACGGCAACGGCGAGGACGACACGTGGGGACTGACGTCGGCCGGCAACGGCCAGGGAGTGGGCGAGATCAGGAACCTGAAGCTGATGTGGGGACCGATCGACTTCTACATCGCCGGCGGGCAGGCCTCTCACTACGTCGTCGACGGAACCGAGAAGGGGTTCCTGGACTTCATGCGAGCCGCCGTCGCGGAGGGCGTCATCGAGCCGAACTGGTACACGATCGCGTGGAACGAGCGGAAGGCGCCGCTCTTCAAGGGCGTGCTGGGCACCGCCTGGTATCCCGGCGTGCTGGTCACCGAGTTCGTCAACGAGGGAGGCCGAACCGTCGAGGAGTCGGTGGACCTCTGGACGCACCTGCCGATGCCGGCGGGACGGCCCGAGGGAGGCAGGCTGGCCGCTCCGCGGTTCTTCGACCGCATGTTCACGCTGTCCCGGCAGGCTGAGGAGGATCCCGTCAAGCTGGAACGGATCCTGGCGCTCATCGACGGGGTCGCCTACCCGAATCCCGGCTATTACGCGATCCGCTGGGGCGTCGGCATAGACAAGGGAGTGCCGCACGAGTTGCCCGGCGGTTACACCGCCATCGTCGCCGGGCCGGGCACGGAGCGCTACCGGTCGGTCGAGAACTTCCTGGGCGCCGCCGACTGGGGCAACTGGATGTCGACCCGCGCCGACTTCACCATCTTCACGGCCGCGACCAGCGCCGACGATCTGCCGGCGACCGTCTACAGCGAGATCGAGCTGAACAACGGCGCGCTGGCCGAGGAGACCTACGCGCCCGATGCCTATTTCCTGCATCTGGATCAGTCGGTCGCCGGCGAGCTGGACACCCTGGTCGCCGAGTTCGAGTACAAGTACATCATCGGTGAGACGGACGACTACGAGGGCTTCATGAACGAATGGCTGGCGGCCGGCGGCCAGGAGCTCCTGGACGAGGCGACCCGCCAGTTCAAGGCGCTGGGCATGATCCAGTGATCGAGGACTCAAGAGAATCGGGTGCCGACTGAGGGAATTCCTGAGAGCGCCGGCCGGGTTTCGGTCGGCGCTCTCTTTCGGACCGTCGGCCACACCAGGAAGGAGGACATGAGCGCGTGGGATGCGCGGTGAGGCTCGCGTGGGCGTTCGAGGGCTGCGGTTTCTCCGTGGCCGCGGAGCGCGACGGCGCGTTGGCCCTGCGGCGTGCCGGCGGCTCGGTGGAGGTCGAAGGCAGCACGCTGCACCTCGCGGACGCCGAGATCGCGAACTCCAGCGCCCGCGGCCCGGAGGGCGGCGCGGTGGCCGAGTTCCGGTTCAACGCGCCGGATCTGGTCTGGCGGTGGGAGGCGGTTCCCGACGGAGCCGCCGTGGAGTTGACCGCAACGCTCCACAACGCCGGCGCGCATCCGGTCGCGATCGGCGACTGGCGCGTGCTGGACCTGCGCGCCGGCGCCGGCGCGGGTCTCCGCGTCGGCGCGGACCCGGACAACGTGCGCTTCTTCGCGTGGCATCCGTGGAACATGCACGTGGAGCTGCTGTCGTCCGGCCGGCACCACTCCGACAACCTGTGCCACCTCTTCGATCCCGGCACGGGAGAAGCACTGGTCTGCGGGTTCGTCACCGTCGACCGGATGGTGGGCAGACACTCGCTGGTTCGCGAGGCCGGCGCCGATGTCGTGGAATACCGCGCCACGTGCGAGGCCGGCGGAGTCGAGGTGCCGCCGGGCGAGTCGATCACCTCCGAGACGCTGCGCGTGGGCATCTTCGACGATCCGTACGACGCCCTCGTGGATTGGGCGGACGCCGTCCACCGCATCTATCGCCCGGCGTATGCCGACGACCCGCCGGTCGGCTGGTGCGGAGGCGCCTGGATCGATGCCTTCAGCGGCGAGGAGGACTGCTGGGAGACCGTCGCCCTCGACAATGCCGACGCCCTGCGCCGGAAGCTGCGCGGCTTCGACGTCCGCTACCTGTGGACCAGTCAGACCAATTTCACCGACGGGATCCCGGGCGACTGGCTGCGCGCGGACGAGCGGCAGATCCCGAGCGGCCTGGAGGGGTTCTTCGCGAAGCTCACCGCACGGGGATTCGTCCCCGGCCTCTGGGTCGCCCCGTTCTGGTTCTTCGCCGAGGCGCAAGGAGCGCTCGAGGAGAACCGCGAGAACCTGCTTAAGGACAAGAGCGGCGCGCCGATCTGCGAGCGGCGGAGTTGGGAGTTCGACCTGCACTCGGACCCGGACGACGCGCCGCGGCTCCACCAGTACTTCCTGGACGGCACCCATCCGCAGACGGCGGCCCATGTCCGCCGCATCTTCGCCGCGTACCGGGAACTGGGGGTCCGCTACTACATGCTCGACTTCCTGGCGGTAAAGAAGGACGCCCGGCTCCACGACCCGACCCGCACGCCGCTACAGGCGGCGCGATCGATTCTCCAGGTCATCCGCGATGCCGCCGGAGCCGACACCCACCTGCAGACGGCGGTTTCCTCCACTCCGGGGTACGTGGGGCTGATCGACGCCGCCCGCGTCGGACGCGACTTCGGCGAGGGACGGCCGCTGTTCCCGCCCTACAACAACTGGCGCAATGCGGTCTACGCGCTGCATGACCGCCACTTCGGCAGCGTCGAGTACCTGGTGCAGAACGCGGGGGCCAGCTTCTTCACCCATCGCCGAACCTACCTCAACGACTTCAACCTCCTCACCGTCGACAAGCCGGTGCCGCTCGAGCACGCGCGGGTCGCCGCCACCGTGTTCGGTCTTGGCGGCAGCCCCCTCATGCTCGGCGACGACTTCCGCCGGATCGATCCCGAGCGGCTCCGCCTGGTCAAGCTCTGCCTTCCCCGCACGCGAGGCGTGCCGGTGCCGGTCGACCTGTTCGACGACGTCGATCCGGACGGGTACGCGCGGATGCTGAAGCTGGCGATCGACACGGGCCGGGATGAGTACACGCTCCTGGCGGTCTTCAACATGGACGACGAGGCGTATGCCACCGACGTTTCGTTCGCGCGCCTGGGACTGGCGCCCGAGTCGGCGTACCGCGTCTTCGAGCTCTGGAACGAGGAATACCGCGGGACCTTCAGGGATGGCTTTCGCGCGGTCGTGCCCCCGGCAGCGTGTCGGCTTTACCGGATATCACGGGCGCGACCGTTTCCGTGGCTGCTCGGCACCGACCTGCACGTCCAGCAGGGTGCGGTCGAGATCACGTCGCTGTCGTGGGATGAAGCGAGCAAGACGCTCGCCGGGAGCGCCACGCGGCCGGCCGGCGAGCGCGGCAATCTGTTCTTCCTGATGCCGCGCGCGTTGAGCTTGATCAATCACGGCGAGTCGTTTCTGATGAAGGAGGTGCTGGACATGAACGTCGTCATCCGCAGGCCCGTCGTCTTCGGCGAGGAGCGCGCGACGTTCGAGCTTCGCTTCAGGCCGCGAGGCACGCCGTACGTGTCGCGCACGGGGTGGCTGCCGTACACCACGGAGCAGGAATGGCTGGCGTACGCGGAGCGCCATCACCGGCCCGGCGATACGCGAGTATTCGAATGAAGGAGCAGCCGATGCACCAGGTAACCGACGACGAGAAGTTCCTGTTCGACCTGCAGGGGTACCTGATCCTGCGCGGGGCGATCGACACCGACCTCATCCGGGCGCTCGACAAGGCCGTGGTCGAGAACGAGGCGATCGACCACGACGAGAGCTGGGCGGAGGGGCTGCCGGTGGTGACGGCCGCGCATTTCACCAAGGACACCTGGGTCGACCACCAGATCCGCCTGAACGGCCTGCCGCGGCTGGACCCGGTCTTCGACGAACTCATCGCCCATCCGGCGCTCATGCCCTATCTCACGGAGTTCATGGGCGAGCCGCAGCTCGTCAACACGTGGTCGATCTCGAAGTACGAGGGCCGCGAAGCGTCCGGCTGGCACCACGGCATACCGACCGAGCAGTTCACCGTGCGCGACGGCGTCATCCGCTCGACCATGGTGAACGTCGCCATCATGCTCACCCCGAATCACCCCGGCGACGGGTGCTTCATCGTCATACCCGGCTCGCACAAGAAGAACTTCGAGCTGGACAAGCGCTGGCGGACCGCCGGGCTCGATACGCCCGGAGCGGTCGAGATCACCGGCGATCCGGGTGACCTGATGATCTTCACCGAGGCGCTCACCCACGCCGGCGCCACGAAGACCAGCTCACGGCGCCGCACGACGCTGCAGTACAACCACGTCCACCGCCAGCGCGGCGGCGGCATGTGGGACCATCACAACGTCCGGCACTACTGGATGCCGCCGTCGATCCGGGCACGCTTCAACCCCGCGCAGGAAGCGCTCACCCACTGGATGGCCTACGCCATACCGGATCGGTCGGTCCCGGGTGCCGAGAAGAGCGACGACTGAGCTCAGCCTCCCGGCGGCGCCGCCGGGAGCGGGGCGATCATGTCGTAGCAGGCCTTCCTGGACTGGAAGTCGCCGACGATCCGGAGTCCCCACTTCCGGTAGAAGGCGATCGCCCGTTCGTTCCCCTGCTGCACGCCGCCAAGCAGCATGAGCCGCCGCCGTCCGAGCCCGCGCAACCAGGGCACCAGGTGACCCATCACCGCCGAGCCGACACCGGTGTCCTGATACCCGTCTTCGACCGACGGCGCCAGGTACGCGTCGGAGCGATCGTCCAGAGGCATCCCCCTGGCCGCGTATCGCTTCCGGTCCGAATCCTGCATCCGGAATCCGACGATGAAGTAGGCGATGATCCGCGCGCCGTCACCGTCCGACACGGTCACGACAAGCCGGACGGCCTCGGTGTCGGTTCGCGTCTCCAGGCAGACCCGGTCGGCCGTCTCCTGATCGAACGGGTGTGGTCCGTAGAAGTCCCGCGTCCGAGGTGACAGGGTCGCGAAGTAGGCTCCGAGCAGATCCGCGTCGTCATCGCTCAGGAAGCGCAGCGCGGCGCCGGCCCCGGAGCGCAGGGCAAGGGTCGCCCGCAGGTCGGGCGGACGCTCTGTGTCCCCGGCCATCACAGGGAGCTCTCGCGATACCACTCGCGTTTCGGGTCGAAGAACCCCTCGTCGAGTGAGGCACCGAGGCCCGGGCGGGCCGGCAGCGCGACGTGGCCGTCCACGACCTGCGGAACCTCGTCGATGAGCTTGGGGTACACGGTGTGGATGTGCGCCCGCACCGTCTCCTGCAGGATGCAGTTGGGCAGCGCGGCGTTGAGGTGGATTCCCGCATACAGCGTCAACGGTCCGGTGCAGTCGTGGGTGCTTACCGGGATATTGTAGGCCTGCGCCATGTCGGCGATGCGCCTGGCCTCGGAGATGCCGCCCACCCACGTGGGGTCGACCATGAGGTAGTCGGCGGCCCGCTGCTCCAGCACCTCCGCGAAGTCGGGCCGGGTCAGGAGCATCTCGCTGGCGCTGATGGGCATGCGGCTCTGCCGGCGGAACTCGGCCAGCATGGCGATGTTGTCCATCTTCAGGATGTCCTCCAGCCACAGCGGCCTGACCTCTCGCAGCGCTTCGGCGATGCGCATCGCGGCCGGGAACTGGAAGTGGGCGTGCCCGTCCACCAGCAGTTCCAGTGCGCCGCCGGCCGCGTCGCGCATCGACCGCAGCGGTCGCATCGCCTCGTCGATGTCCGCCGCGCCGATGAGCCCCGGCCCGCCTGCGATCGCCGCCCGGTCAAACGGCCACACCTTCAGCGCCGCATACCCCAGTTCGGCCAGCTCCGTCGCCAGCGCGGCCGGCTCGTGCAGCGCATTCCAGGTGTCGGCCAGCGGCCCCGGTTCGCCGATCGATCCCATGCCCGGCCAGCCGTGCCGGCCGCTCCCGGCCCCGTAGCCCGGGTGGCCGCAACTGTTGTAGACCCGCACCCGCTCGCGCACCGGCCCGCCCAGCAGGCGATGGATCGGCTGGCCGGTCGCCTGGCCGAGGATGTCCCACAGCGCCAGGTCGACGGCCGACAGGGCGCGCAGCTCGGCGCCGCGCACGCCGAAGTTGGCGGCGCGTTCGTACAGGAAGCGCCAGTGGCTTTCGATCGCCAGCGCATCGGCACCCAGCAGGCGGTGGCGGAACCAGTCGTGGATCACCGCCTCCACGGCTTCCGGGATGTAGTAGCTCTCCCCGCAGCCGATCAGCCCCTGATCGGTGTGGATGCGGCAGAAAATCAGCCCCTGAAACAGGTCCGTGGGGCGATAGGTTTCGATCCGGGTGATGCGGAGCGCCGTGTCCGGAACCGGCAGCGGCGGCAGGTAGCCGGGGTTCACCGCGCGCCGCGTGCCGGGTCCCGGCTTGGCATGGCGCGCAGGCTATGGGCGTTCATCACGAACGGGCCGCCGCCTGCGGAGACCTCGTCCAGCCGTGCCTTGTGCTCCGGCGGCAAGCGCCAGCCGACCGCCCCCGCCGCCTCGTCGACGTGCTCCGGCAGGTCGGGACCCAGGATCGGCGCGCTGAGCGCCGGGTTCGCCAGCAGCCAGGCGATCGCCACCTGCGCGGGCGTCTTGCCCAGCTCGCGGGCGACGTCGACCAGGGCGGCGATCACGGGTTCGGCGTAGGCCAGGATCCGGTCCGCGTCGGCACTGTCGCGCCAGTGGCTCTCGGTCGGCAGCGGCCGGCCCCTGCGCACCTGTCCGGTGAGCAGGCCGATGGCGAGCGGGCTGTAGGTCATGAGTCCCAGACCATGCCGCTCGCACAGCGGCGCCAGGTCGTACTCGGTATGCCACCGGTGCAGCAGGCTGTACTGGTACTGGAGCATCGCCGGCGCGGCCAGTCCCTGGCGTTCGGCCGTCCAGAGCATCTCCACGACCTCCGCCGCGTGGTGGTTGCTCACTCCCACGTGCCGGGCCTTGCCCTGCCGGACCACGTCGTCCATCGCCCGTAGCGACTCCTCCAGCGGCACGGTCGCGTCGGGCTGGTGCATGAGGTAGATGTCCACGTAGTCCAACTGCAGGCGGCGCAGGCTGCGGTCGATCTGGCTCAGGATGTACTCGCGCGACAGCCCCCGCTCGGACGGCGCGTCGTCCATCGCCTGGCCCACCTTGGTGGTGATCACGAGCCGGTCACGCCCGCCCAGGCGCTTGACGGTCCGCCCCAGGAGCTCCTCGCTCCATCCGCGGCCGTACACGTTGGCGCAGTCCATGAAGTTGATGCCGCGCTCGACTGCCCGCTCGATCGTGGCCATGCAGTCCGCATCCGAGAGCCCGCGGCGCTCACGGCCACGAAACGCCACGCCGATGCAGAGCGCCGACGCGCGGATGCCGGTCGTTCCGAGCTGCCGGTACTCCATCGCTACCGTCAGGCGTTGGCCGCGTCGCGGCGGAAGGCCCAGCCGGTGAGGCGGCGCTCCAGCCACGCGAAGGCGACGTACATGCCGATGCCCTCCACGGCCAGCGCCCACAGGCCGGCGAACACCAGCGGCACCTCGAAGTTGGCCTGTGCGATCAGCAGCATGTGGCCGATGCCGACGTTGGCTGCCACCGTCTCGGAGATCACCGAACCGACGAACGCCAGCGTGATCGCCACCTTCAGGGAACCGAAGAAGTACGGCAGGGCGCGCGGGATGCCCACCTTGAGCATGATGTCCCGCCTGTGGGCTCCGAGCGCGCGCAGCACGTCCTCCAGCTCCGGCTCCAGGGTCGCCAGTCCGGTGGCGACGTTGACGACGATGGGAAAGAAGGAGATCAGGAACGCGGTGAGGATGGCGGGAGGCGAGCCGATGCCGAACCACAGCACCAGGATCGGCACCACCGCCACCTTCGGGACGCAGTTGAAGCCGATCATGATCGGATACAGGCCGTTGTAGATGGTCTTCGACCAGCCGATGATCAGGCCGAGCAGCAGGCCGAATCCCACCGCAATGCCGAACCCGGCAAGCGTCGTCCACAGGGTCTGCAGGGAGTTGACGAGGAGCGCGCGGCGGAACTCGGAGAAGGTGGAGAGGATCAGGGTCGGCGGCGGCAACACATAGGTGGGGATCCGGAACACCCGGCAGACCGCCTCCCAGAGCAGGAAGCCGGCCACGGTCATCAGCCACGGCGACAGCTTCTCCCGCCAGCGCATGCGCACCGCGGCGGCCGGCTGCGCGGGCGCTTGCGGAGGTGTTTCGGCGGCCGACATCAGATGACCCGGTGGCGCGCGATGTGGTCGCGCAGCTCCTGCACGATGGCGACGAACTCGGGGGTATAGCAGTCCTCGGGCTCGCGCGGCCTGGGCAGGTCGATGGTCCGGGTGACGTCGATCCGCCCCGGCCGTGCGCTCATCACGTGCACGGTGTCGGCCAGGAACACCGCTTCGCGCAGATCATGGGTGACCAGGATCACCGTGAACCGCTTGCGCTGCCACAGGTCGCGCAGGACGCACCACAGCTCCTCGCGCGTGAACGCGTCCAGGGCGGCGAACGGTTCATCCAGCATCAGCAGGTCCGGTTCGTGAATCAGGGCGCGGCACAGCGACGCGCGCTGCTGCATGCCGCCGGAGAGCTGCCACGGGTAGTGGTCGCCACACCCGGACAGGCCGACCAGCGCCAGCAGCTCCTCCGCCGCCGCCACGTACCGCGCGCGCTCGGAGCGGAGCCGGCGCCGGTGCGGCTGCACGATCTCCATCGGCAGCAGGATGTTGTTCAGCGTGGAGCGCCACAGCAGCAGGGTCGGGTTCTGGAAGGCCA
The DNA here is from genome assembly GCA_963662775.1 of Spirochaetia bacterium. Taxonomy (GTDB): domain Bacteria; phylum Spirochaetota; class Spirochaetia; order SZUA-6; family Bin103; genus CATQHW01. The sequence goes on along the minus strand of OY759747.1, from coordinate 3,230,482 downwards.
TGCCGACGATCTTCAGCGGTCCGGTGACCGGCTCGCCGGCGACGACCGTGGCGCCGGCACGGGCCGGGAGCAGGCCGGAGACCAGCTTCATCAGCGTCGACTTGCCGCACCCGCTCGGCCCGACCACGGCCGCGAACTCGCCACGGCCCACCCGCAGGTCCATGCCGTGCAGGACGAGCGGGGCGGCAGGGTCGCCGCCGTAGGTCAGGCTGACGTCGCGCAACTCGACAAACGCGTCCTTCTGTGTGCGTTCGCTCCCGCCCGCCCCCACCGTGGCGCTACTGGAGCATCCGCTCCGAAGCGGCCGGCAGATACTCGCTGGTGAACACGTCCTCCGGTGCCGGCGGCGCCATGGAGAACTCGTAGGTGACCCCGATCTGTTCGATGGACGAGGCCAGCCGCGCCGCGTCGACGCTGCCGAAGCCGTGCTCCTGCACGTACGCCGTGTTGACGTTGTCGGCGATGGACATCTCCAGGCGCTCCAGCTCGACCGGTTCCTTCGCCACCAGGTTGCGCTCCAGCACGTGCATCACGGCGGCGGCCGGATCGGCCACGGTGTCCTGCCAGCCCCTGATGGTGGCGCGCACGAAGCCGGACACCGCATCCGGATTCGCGGCGGCGAACTCGGGATTGACGATGATCGTGTTGCCGTACAGGTCGAGCCCGTAGTCGGTCATCAGGAAGACGCGGATCTCGTCCGGCGGCACGTCGTTGGCCTTCAGATTGAGGAACGAGGAGAAGGAAAAGCCGGTGATGGCGTCCACCTGACCCGCCACCAGCATCGGCTCGCGCAGCGGGAAGCCGATGTTCTCGATCGTCACCTTGCTGGCGTCGATGTCGTTCTCCTTCACGAACGCCTTCCACTGCGCGTAGGCGCCGTCGGGAGCCGGCGCGCCGAGGATGCGGCCTTCGAGGTCGCGCGGCTCCTCGATGCCTGTGCTGGCGAGCGTCACGATCGCGAACGGCGGCGCGTCGTAAACCATCAGGATGCCCTTGATCCCGACGTCCGGGTTCTGGTCGCGGAACTTGATCAGCGAGTTGATGTCGGCGAAGCCGAACTGGTAGACGCCGCTGGCCACGCGCGGGATCGCCTCCAGCGAGCCCTGGCCGGTGTCGATGGTGACGTCCAGTCCCTCCTCGGCGTAGTAGCCCTTGTCGAGGGCCAGCAGGTAGGCCGCGCTCGGCCCCTCGAACTTCCAGTCGAGCGAGAACTTGACGGCGAGCTGGTCGGCGCCGGCAGTGAACGCACCCAGTGACGCGAACACGACGCCGGCCAGCACCAGCGCGGCGCGATGGAATGTCTTCACGAAAACCTCCTTTGGTGTACGGCGGCAAGCGTACCACCCCGGCGGGGCGCACCGGCACCCCTGCCACCACGATGAGCGCGACGCCTACTCCGCGGCGGACGCCAGCCGTCGCAGGGAGTCGATCCCGTAGATCAGCGCTCGCGGCAGGTGAAACGGGTCCTTGACCGCCAGTCCCTTGACCGCGACGCCGGCCGGTCGTCCGGCGCGATCCAGGTTCTGGTGCCAGTCCCCCGCCGCAGCGGGAAACCGGCTGAACGCGTAGTCGTGCACCCGCCAGTACCACTCCATCAGCCAATCCTCGCCAGTGAGCTCGTGGAAGCGCAGCAGCGCCACGAACGCCTCGGTGTGCGGCCACCAGACCTTGGCGTCGGGCCGGTGCCAGCGCGGCGTGCCGCCGGTCAGGTGGCAGGCCAGAAAGAGCCCGCCCAGCTCGGCGTCCCAGCCGCGCTGCAGGCTCCAGCGGATCACGTCCGTGGCGGCGCGCAGCCGCTCCGAGCGCCGCGGGTGGCCGCGGTAGACACGCTCCAGGAACCACATCGACTCGATCGCGTGGCCGGGCACCAGCGTGTTGCCCACGGCGTCATCGCGGTACCGCCCTCCCGGAAGCACGAACTCCAGCAGCGCCTCGAGCTCCGGGTGCACGTGCCACGCGAGCACGCGATCGGCCAGATCCACCGCCCGCGCACACAGCGCATCGTCCCGCGCGATGCGGCCGACGTGGTCGAACACCATCGCGAACATCATCGAGACGCCGTGCGCGGCGAAGGGCGGAGGAATCGGGTGTGGCGCGGTCGGCAGCGCCTCGTGGCGCTCCAGCAGGGGATCGAGCCGGCGCAGCGTCTGCCGGGCGGCGTCCAGCGCGGCTCGGTCCCCGGTGGCGCGCGCGTACTCGGCCAGCCCGTAGGCGGCGAAGCCGTCCACGTAGACGCTCGCCGGCGGTTGTGAAACGCCTCCGTCGCGATGCAGGGCGAAGTGCCACTTCCCCTCGTCGTCACGCCCGTGACGGAGCAGGAACGCCGCGATCGGCCCGGCGATCTCCAGCCACGCACGATCGCCGTCGAAGTCGTTGTGCAGGCTGGCGAAGGTGAACAGCGCCCGGCCCTGCGACCACAGGTACTTCTCGGTCGAGGTCACCCGCCCGTCGTCGGTGATGACGTTGGTGACCCCGCCGTGCTCGCGGTCGATCGCGCGTTCGACCCAGAACGGCATCACGTGCCGGGTCAGGTGCTCGCGGTAGAAGCGCAGCAGGCCGGGAAAGCCAGCATCGCGCAACTCTGTGGTCGAGGGGATCATCCCGGCCGCTGCTCTCTCCGCGCCGAGGACGGACCGGCTGTCTACTCGGTCTGGGTCAGGGCGAGCTGGATCGCGTCCGGCAGGCGCTGGACTTCCCGTGCGGAGATCAGGAACTCGCGGGCGCCCTGGACCTCGGCGGCGTAGAAGTCCTGGTCGTAGGGGACGAGGCCGACGTCGATGCGTCCCGGCGGGCCGGGGTCCAGCACGTAGCCGATGCGGATCGTGGGGTCGCCTGCCGGGGCCTCGCCGGGCAGCTCCAGGTCCGCGAGCAGCCCGATGATCGCCTGGTACAGCTTCTTGGCGGGATCCTCCGCGATGGCGGCGCCGTTCAGCGTGAATGTCTCGTCCTCATCGTCCCCGCTTGCGGGAATCACGTCGAGCGTGTAGGTCTCTTCCCCGATCTCCACGGTCACCAGATCGATCGCGGTGATGTTGACCAGCGCCAGGAAGCGGCTGACCAGGTCGAACGGGGCCACCTCCGTGAAGCGCTGCACGTCGCGCGCGTCGATGCCGTAGATCTTCGGGTCCTGGGCCTGCTTCACGTACAGCCGGTCGCGGCCGTAGCCTGAGCCGAACTGCAGGTGCAGGACCCCCCGGCCGTGGTTGACGACGATCTCCATGCGCGGCGGCGCCAGCCCGTAGGCGGCCGGGTCGTCGGCCCGGTCGGCGATGAACTCGTCCACGCGGATGGCCGACGCGGCGTTGATCAGCTCCTCGACCTTTTCGCCGTCCGCGCCGCGCTGCATGGCATACGGCTGCACCAGGACGTCGCGCGACATCACGTGCGGCATCCCGTGCGGCTCGAAGTAGCGGACGATCTCCGTGGTGCCGTGCTCGTTGACGACCATCAGCCGATTCACGGAGGCGGTCTCCACGCGCGGCAGGCGGCGTACGCGCAGGTCCTCGATCGTCCACGCCATCTGGTTCTTGTTGTTCTGCCAGACCGTGAACACCCGCGAATCGCCGTCGATCATGATGTAGTCGGTGTTCCGGCTCGGCGTGCGGTCGCCGAACGTGACCGTGCGCTCGGCGCCGTCGGCCAGCTTCACGCGGCCGACGATGTCGCCGCGGTCCAGGCCGTAGATCGACAGGTCGTCCGGATCCTCGGCGATCACGTCGCGGGCCCAGAGCCGGGCGAACATGGACACGATCGTCAGGATCCGGTTCGGGTCGAGCTCCGCGTCCTCCTGTCCGGGCACGACCCACGCCTCGCCCTGCCTGCGCAGCGACAGCTCGCTGTCGGGAGTGCGCAGGTCGATCTCCAGGATGTCCTCGTCCGGAACCTGGAGCACCTTGACGTTGTCGTCCGGGAGCGGCGGCAGCGGCGGCGGCGGACGGTTGATCAGGAACACGTACGCGCCCACCAGCGCCGCGATCGCGACGCCGAAGACGGCCAGCAGGATTCCGCGCTTCACCGCCGGGCTCCTACAGGTGCCGGCGCCGCAGCCAGACCACCAGGCCGGCGCCGAGCACGATCAGCGGCACCACCACCACGACCGCGCCGGTGAGTATCCAGGTCGAAAGGCTGTTGAGCCGCAGCGGCAGCATCAGCGTGAACTTGGGGCGCACCGAGATGGTCTCCTCCCGTTCGAAGACCCAGTTGATGCTGTTCACGATCAGGTCGACGTTGCCGGGAAAGCTCTGCTGAAAGTCGCCGCGCAGAAAGAAGGCGGTGGACAGCACGACGATGCGCGTGTCGTCGCCCTCGACGGTCGGCGCCGGGTCGGTGACGGCGACCCCGAGGTTGAACGGCCCGCGCGCATCGCCCTCCTGCGGCAGCAACTCGCCGCTCTCGGTCGTGATGATCTCGGCGCGCGCGAACGCCTCCGCGGAGCTCTGCAGCAACGGCTGGATCTCCAGCGATCGGCGACGTACCTCCAGCTCCTCGATCCACGCGGGCGCCGGCAGCAGGACCAGCCGCCGGTCGAGCGAGATGGGTGAGGTGATCGGGTGGCTCACCACTTCCGGCACCAGCAGGTTGGGCTGGTTCGGCAGGTGGCGGCGCGGGTCCTGCTCGAACACCCACTCCTGGCGGAATTGCACGCCGTAGCTGCGCAGCAGGCCGTTGAGGTTGGCCAGGTCGACGTCGGTGATCTTGCTGAGCGCGAAGATCGCCTTGCCGCCGCCTTCCAGGTAGGTGCGCAGCTTGGCCACCTCGTCCTCGGTGTAGTCGGTGGTCGGCGCGGTGACCATCACGATCGTCGCGTCGTCGGGGATCGCTTCCACCTGCTGCAGATTCAGGTCCTCCAGCGCGAAGTTCTCGATCTCCAGGATCGGGCGCAGCCCCAGGCCGGTGACGTTCTGCTCGCGGTGGCCGATGATCGAGTAGATCTTGGGGTCCTGGTCGGAGGTCACGAACAGCAGCGCGGAGGTGACCTGCTGCTCGACGTTGAGCCCGATCTGGCGGTTGTTCTGCGTGAGCCGCAGCGAGAAGACGCTGATCACGCGGTGCTTGTCCTCGGTCGCCACGACCAGGTCACCGGCCCGCAGGCCGCCCTCGTCGTCGAAGCGGTCGGCCTGCGTGGGACTGCGCTCTGGGTCGAGGGTCTTCACGGTGATGTTCTTCGAGCGGTCGGCGTACAGGTTGAGGATGTCGTCGATCTCAGGGTTCTCGTCACCCAGGGCGTAGACGCCGTAGATGGTCACCGGCTCCTCGATGCCGTCGGCCACCTGCCTGGACTGCTCGGACAGCGAGTAGATGCCGCTCTCGGTCAGGTCGAACTCGATGTCGAGCTGGTCGACCACGAGGTTGACCAGCACCAGCGCCGCCACCGCGATCAGGGAGACCAGCGTGGCGTAGCCGCCGTAGCGGACCTTCTTCTGGTCCTTGAAGTCGAACGACATCAGATCCTTGAGTGCCATCGTGCCCTCCTCAGGCCCAGCGCCGCTTGTCGATCATCCGCACCGTCAACAGCAGGAAGAAGGCGCTGAAGGTGAGGTAGTAGACGATCGGACTGAGGTTCAGGAGCCCGCGGGCGAAGGTGTCGTACCGGTCCACGGGCGAGAACCAGACCAGGAACCGGTTGATGAACGTGTCGTAGAAGGTGATGTCCACCAGCACGATCACCACCACCGCGGCCGCCGCGACGAGCGCCGCCCCGGCCGTGACGATGATGTTGCGGGTGGCCAGGAAGGTCAGCCCGGCCACGCCGGCCCCCAGTGCCGCGGTGAAGACGATGCCGGCCGACTGGTCGGCGGGGATCAGCCGCTGCAGGCCGGGCATCACCCACATCAGGAACAGGGCGACGAACGTGACGATGGCCGCCACCACCAGGCTCTCCGTGGTCGAGGAGATGAAGCAGCCGACCGCCACGAACGCGGAGGCCAGCAGCAGGAAGCCGACGTACGCGGTGACGATCTCACCACCCGGCAAGTCGCCGAAAAACGACAGCGCGACCGGATAGGTCACGGTGATCAGCAGCATGGTGACCAGCACGGTCATGGCGGCGCCGAACTTGCCGATGACGATGTCGGTGAGCTGCAGCGGCACGGTCAGCAGCAACTGGTCGGTGCGCAGCCGCCGCTCTTCCGTGAACAGCCGCATGGTGAGCACCGGGACGACGAAGATCAGCATGAAGCGCATCTGCGCCAGCACGCCGCCGTACAGCGGGCTGCGCGGAAACAGGATGCTGAAGGTGGCCGTGATGCCGAACAGCACCAGGAACAGGCCCATCGAGATGTAGCCGAAGGGCGATTGGAAATAGGCGCGCAGCTCGCGCCACCAGATGGCTGCCATCAACCGGCCTCCTGCTCGGAATCGTCTTCGGTGAGCTGCAGGAAGATCTCCTCCAGCGTCACCTCCAGCGACCGCATGCCGAACAGCGGCAGCTTCGCCTTGGCGAGGGCGTAGAAGATGGCCTCCCGCGGGTCCGCGTCCCCGGTGTCCACCTCCAGATCGACGGTGGCGGCGCTGTGCCCGGTGACGCGGACAGACTCGACGCCGTCCACGCCCTTGAGCGCCGCCTGCGCGGCGTCCGCGGCGCCCTTGATGCGGACGGCGAAGCGGCCGGATCCGGCCAGCGCCTTGCCCAGGTTCTCCGCCGTGTCGCTGGCCACGATCTTCCCGTGGCTGATGATGATGATGCGCTCGCACACCGCGGAGACCTCCGGCAGGATGTGGGAGCTCAGGATGACGGTGCGCTTCTGGCCCAGCGTGCGCACCAGGTCGCGCATTTCGATGATCTGGTGCGGGTCGAGCCCGATCGTGGGCTCGTCCAGGATGAGCGCCTTGGGGTCGCCGACCAGCGCCTGCCCAAGGCCAACGCGCTGCCGGTAGCCCTTCGACAGGTTACGGATCATGCGATCGGCGACGTGCTCGATCCCGACCGACCGCATGATCTCATCGTTGGCGTCGTCGCGGGCCGCGCGGTCGACGCCCTTCACGCGCGCCACGAACCGCAGGTAGTCACGCACCGTCATGTCGACGTACAGCGGCGGCAGCTCCGGCAGGTAGCCGAGCGTGCGCTTGGCGCCGATCGGATCCTCCAGGACGTCGATGCCGTCGACGGTCACGTTGCCGTCGGTCGCCGACAGGAAGCCGGTGATGATGTTCATCGTCGTCGACTTGCCGGCGCCGTTGGGGCCGAGAAACCCGACTACCTCACCGGCTTCGACGCGGAAACTGACATCATCCACGGCAGTGTGCGTGCCGTAACGCTTGGTGACGTTGGTTACCTCAATCATCGCCTCAAACCGTATTCGGTGTGGTATTGATGAGCGCCGGCATGCGGCACTCGTATGCCGCGGGCCGGCCGACCACCTAATATATAGGAAGATGGGTGGGGAGGGGCAAGGGCCCGCCGGCGAGCGCTACCTGGTGTCGACGATCTGCCGCGGCAGCCGCCCGGGCGAAGCCTCCGGCCACCTGTACGTCGTCGACCTGGAACGCGGCGTAGAAGGCTCCTGCGGGGTGCCGCCGTGCGAGCATCTGCACCGGGAGCCGAACCCCCGCGGCGGCATCCGCGGCGGCCGCGGGCTGGCCGCCGACGGAGACACCGTGTACGTCGCCAACGGCTCGGAGGTGCTGCGCTTCGATCGCGGCTGGCAGCGGCTCGCCGGGATCGGCCACCCGTGGTGCGGCAACGTGCACGACATCGCCGTGCGCGACGAGCGCCTGTGGGTGTGCTCGACCGCCAACGACGCGCTGGCGGTCTTCGATGCGGCCGGCCGGCTGACCGACCTGATGGACCTGCGCCCGGCCGCGGGGCTGGCCGGGGACGGCGCACGCTTCGCGGTAGCCGTCGACTATCGGGATCCCGCCGGGTACCCCCTTGCGGAGACCAACCTCCTGCATGCCAATGGGGTCGGCTTCGACGCGCACGGCGCGCCACTGGTGACGGTCGGTCGGTTGGAGGCCGAGGGTGACGCAGCCCGCCGCGGGATGATCGCACGCGCCGACGGACTCGGCTCCCCCGTCTCGGTCGCCAACGACGTTGCCGTACCGATCCACAACGTCCTGCCGATGGCCGACGGCACCGTCCTGACGCTCGACACCGGCGCCGGCACGCTCCTCGTGCTGCGCGAGGACGGGACGGTGGCCGCCTCGCTGACGCTGGCACCGCCGGCACCGGACGGGTTTCTGCGCGGCCTGTGCCCGGCCGGCGACGGCCGGCTGCTGGTCGGCGAACGCAACCGGCTCCTGGTTGTCGACCTGGAGACCCAGACGGCCGGCTCGCTCTCGCTGAGCCCGTCGACGCGCGAGGCCGTGTACGCGATCACGCCACTGCCGGCCGGCTTCGCGCCCCTTCCGCCGCGACTGTCCGCGCGGTGACGTCACCTGTCGACGTCGCGGCGCTCCACGCCCGTTACGAGCGCCATCCCGATGACGGGATGCGGCGCTTCGCAGCGGTCGCCGCCGTCGTGCCGGGGTGCGCCACCGTGCTCTATCCCGGGAGCTTCATCGACATCGGCCCGTCCATCTGGTTCGACGACGTGACCTACGTGGACACCCACTCCCGGGCCACGCGCTTCTTCGCACAGCACCGCGACGTCGTTCGGCTCATCGACGCCAAGCGCGCCCGCGCCGGCGCGCCGTCGGCACGGGCACCCGAGGTCCGATTCCACCGCCGCGACTACCGAGGGCGGCTGCCGGTGGACGACCGCTCCGTCGACCTGCTGGTCTCCCTGTACGCCGGCTTCGTCAGCGAGCATTGCACGCGCTACCTCCGCCCCGGCGGCATCCTGCTGGCCAACAACAGCCACGGGGACGCTTCGCTGGCGTCGCTGGACCCGTGCTACGCGCTGCTCGGCGTCATCACCGTCCGCGGCGGACGTTACCGCGCACGCACCGAGAGCCTTGACGACTACCTCGTACCGAAGAGAGGGGTCCCACCGACCGACGACGATCTGCATCGCAGCAACCGCGGCATCGCCTACACGAAGACCCCGTTCGCCTATCTCTTTCGCAGGTCCGTCGTCGCAGCCATGCACCCGTAACCGACGCACGGGCTGCACCTCTTGCTCCCGGCTACTGGTAGCGCAGCAGCCGAGGACTGCGGACCGCGATCCACGCCGCCAGCAGGATCAGCAGCACGCCGAAGATGACCAGCGCCATGCGCACGCCGAGAAGCTCGGCCAGCGCGCCGGCCGGCAGGGCACCGGCCGGCGTGAGCCCGAAGTTCATGGCGTAGATGCTCACCACCCGGCCGCGATACTCCGCGTTGGCCGTTTCCAGCAGCAGCGCCTGGTTGAGCGCCCGCCGCAGCGCGTCGCCGATCCCGACGATGACCGTCAGCCCGACCGCCACCGCCAGCACCGGCACCGTCCCGACCAGCGCCAGTCCCAGGCCGCTCGCCACCGCCCCGCCGATCAGCAGGGCTCCGCGCCAGCGGCGGCCGCTCCACGCCACGTAAGACGCGCCGACGATCGCGCCAAGGCCGATCATGCTGGACAACAGCCCCAGCGTGCGCGGACCCTGGTCGTACACATCGACGACCAGCACCGGCAGCAGGAACCGGTACGGCATGGCCAGCACGGTGAAGGCGAGAGCCACGACGATGAGCGCCACCAGCAACCCGTCGTTGCGCACGTATCGCAGCCCGGCGCCGATGTCGCGCAGGAACGACGGTTTTTCGGTCGACGACGACCTGCGCGGGCTGGCCGAATGGCGCACCAGGCTGGTGCAGAGCACGGCGAGCAGATCGGAGGCCAGGACCACGACGTAGACTCCGAACGGACCGATCGCGTCGTACAGCACCCCCGCGACCGCCGGTCCCAGCAGGCCGGTGATGCTGAACGATACCGACACCAGCGCCACGGCGTTGCCGGCCAGATCCTCGCCGACGATGTCCGCGATCAGCGACTGGCGCGCCGGCACCACGAAGGCGAACGCCACCCCCTGCACCGCCGATGCCGCCAGCAGGTGGCCCCAGGCGACCACGTCGAGCTTGATCGCGACCGCCACGGAGGCGGCGCTGGCGGCGATCAGGAGTTGGCCGATCTGCAGGATGCGCTTGCGCGGCATCCGGTCCGACAGCGCTCCTCCCAGCAGCGACAGCGTCAGCATGGGCAGCGCGAAGCCCATGCTGACCAGGCCCAGGATGAACGCCGAGTCGGTCAGCTCATAGGCCAGATAGCTCGCGGCGATGAACGTGGCTTGGTTGCCCCCCATGACGATGGAGTTGCCCAGCCACAGGTAGCGAAAATCACGGTGGCGCATCGCGCTGAAACGCGACGTCCACCCGGACGCACCGCGCATCGAATCGACGCCGTCCTCACCATCCCAGCGCGTAGCCGATCACGGCACGCGGGGACACGCCGCCGCGGATCACGCCGTGCCCGGCGTCGATGCGGACGGCCATCGGCTTGCCGTGCCCCCACGGGCCGGTCATCCGCACCTCGTGGCCGCGCCGGCGAAGCTCGTCCAGCACGCCCGCGTCGATGCGGCTCTCGGCGGAGACCCCCAGCGGGTAGGCGCTGCGCGGATAAAAGGACGACGGGAAGTGGGTGGAGTGCACGGTCGGCGCCTCCAGCGCCTCCTGCAGCGGCATGCCGAACACGGCATGGTTCAGGAACACCTGCAGCGTCCACTGGTCCTGGCCGTCGCCGCCCGGCGTGCCGAACACCATCTCCGGCCGGCCGTCGCGTGTGACCAGGCTGGGCGTCAACGTGGCCCGCGGCCGCTTGCGCCCCGCGGCGGCGTTGGCCCGGTTTGGGTTCAGGTAGAACATCTGCGCGCGGGTGCCGATCGGAAACCCGAGCCCCGGCACGACCGGGGAAGAGCCGATCCAGCCTCCCGACGGGGTGCAGGCGACCATGTTGCCGTCGGCGTCGATCGCGTCGCAGTGCGTGGTGTCGCCCATGTGGGCGTGTCCGGCGCCCTCCCCCGCCTCGCGGCCGGTGATGCCGAGCGCGGCCCGGTTGTCGGCCAGCACGTCGGCCAGCGGCAGCCCCTCGCCTCCCAGCCGTCCGGCGATCAGCTCCGCGGAGGCGTCGGCGCCGATCGCCTGCCGCCGGTCATCGGCGTAGCCGGCCGACAGCAGCCGGTCCAGCGGGACCTGATCGTGCTCCGGATCACCGTAGTACGCCTCGCGGTCGGCGAAGGCGAGCTTCGCGCACTCGACGACGGCGTGCAGGTAGTCGGCCGAGTTGTGCCCGATGCCCTGCAGGTCGAAGCCGTCGAGCAGGCGGAGTTGCTGCAGGAACACCGGTCCCTGCGTCCATGGGCCGCACTTGTGCACCTCGACGCCACGGAAGTCGACGCTGCACGGCGTCTCCGCCGCCGCCCGCCAGGCGGCCAGGTCGTCCATGGTCAGCAGGCCGGCGTGCTCCTCGCCGGTGGCGTCGAGCAGCGGCTCGGCGATGAAGCGGACGATCTGCTCGGCGATCGGCCCTTGATAGAACGCGTCGCGGGCCGCCTCGATGCCACGCTCGCGCCCGCCGCCGGACGCCTCCTCCGCCGCGACCATCGTGCGCAGCGTGGCCGCGAAGTCGGGGTTGCGGAACCGCTCGCCCGTCCGCGGGATGCGCCCGTCCGGGCAGTAGATGGCAGCCGTGGAGGGATACCGTTCCAGGAACAGCCTCGCCTTGTCCTCCGTGCTGCGGCTGAACGCCGGATAGACCGGAAAACCCTCCTCGGCCAGCTCGATGGCGGGTGCCAGGATGTCCGCGAAGCGCAGGCGCCCGAAGCGCGCCACCGCGCACGCCCACGTGTCGACGGTGGCCGGCACGCATGCCGGCAGGAAACCGTCGCCCGGAATCAGGTCGATGCCGTGCTCCCGGCAGTAGTCGATGGTGAGCGCCGCCGGCGAGCAGCCCATGCCGCTGATCGCGTACGGCCTGCGTTCGGCGGCCGAGTAGACCAGGGTCGGCGCCTCGCCGCCGATGCCGTTTGCGTACGGCTCCAGCAGGTTCAGGCAAATGCACATCGCCGCCGCCGCGTCGATGGCGTTGCCGCCCCGCTCCATGACGTGCGCGCCGGCCGCGGTGGCCAGGTAGTGCCCGGAGGTGACCACGTAGTTGCGGCCCATGATCTCCGGGCGGGTCGTGAAGTCGCTCATGTTCCTACCTCGGTTGTCGTCAGAGTTGGCTCAGGAAGGTGGCCGCGGCGGTCGCAGCCGCCGCCATGTTCTCTTCGATGGTGACGCCGGACCGCTTGCGCGGCATGTAGCCGTGGTCGCCGTCGGTGATCCAGGCGATGCGAATGCGCTCCGGCAGTCCGAAGCCGGGCACCTCGTCGCGGTTGCCGAACGGATCGCGCTCGCCCTGCACGATCAGGGTCGGGGTGCGCAGGTCGCCGAGGTGCTCGGTGCGCAAGCGCTCCGGCCTGCCGGGCGGGTGGAACGGATAGGCAAAGCAGACCAGGGCGCGCACGCCGCAGTCGTCCGCCACCATGCTTGCGACGCGGCCCCCCATCGAGCGGCCGGCGATCGCCAGCCCTGACGGATCGCCCAGCGCGGCGATCACCGCGCGCCATGTGTCGATGAGCACCGGCTCCCGATCCGGCGCCGTGCGGCCGGCGGCCATGTACGGGAAGGCGAAGCGGACCACGCGCAGCCCGTGCGATGCGAGCTCGCGCGCCAGGGTGATCATGGCGATGTGCTGCGGCCCGACCCCGGCGCCGTGCGCCAGCGCGATGGGCGGCCCGCCGGCAGGGCCGTCGAAGAGGAGCTCAGGAGGCGGGTCGGGCACGCGCGTTACGCAGCGAACTGACCGCTGGCCAGCAGCACCAGCGTGCAGGCGCGGATCACGGGGATCCCCCGCTCTCGCAGGCGCCGCTCGATCAGGTCTGACTCCGTACCCGGATTGAGGATCACGCGGCCGGGCGCCAGGGCGATGATCTGGTCGATCAGCTCCTCACCGTGGCGAGGACCCACGTAGACAGTCAGCGTATCGACCGCGCCCTCGATCGCTGCCAGATCGCGGGCGGCCGGCATGCCTTCGATCTCGCCATGCGCGGGATGCACCGGGATGACGTGATGACCGTGCTGCCGGAGGCGGCGCACCGCCTGGTTGGAGATCCGGTCCGCCTTCGGGCTGGCCCCCAGGACGGCGACGCGTTCGACATTCATGGTGCCGGCATTCATGGCTCGCCGCCAGCGTAGCACGGCGGCGCCCGACCGCAGGCGCGTCTTCCGTCGGTTACAATGCGGGAAAGGAATTACTGAACCGATGAAGATCGAACACATCGCGCTGAACGTCCCCGATCCGGCGGCGATCGCCGACTGGTACGTCGCCAATCTGGGCATGCGGATCGTCCGCCAGAGCGGGGCGCCTACCCATACCACCTTCCTGGCCGACAGCGACGGCGAAACCGTCCTGGAGCTGTACCGCTTCGACGGGGCAGCCGTGCCGGATTACGCCGCTCAGGATCCGATGGTGCTGCACTTGGCCTTCACCTCCACGAACGCGGTCGAGCAGGCGCGCGAGCTGGCCGCGGCCGGCGCGCAGTTGCATGGCGAGCCGCGCGCCACCGGCGGCGGCGACACCCTGATCTTCCTGCGCGACCCGTGGGGCATCGCCCTGCAGCTTGTGGAGCGGACCGAGCCTCTTCTCGAGTGAGCGAAGCGAACCTGCCCGCTGCGCGTGTAACCGGGAGCCGCCGTCCGATCGCGCTGGGCGCGGTCGGACACCTGCTGCTGGAGATCACCAACAACTTCCTGCCGATCACGTACCCGCTGCTGATCCCCCTGCTGGGGCTCTCGTTCACACAGGTGGGGCTGATCGCGCTGGTGCACTCCGCCTGCGGCACCCTGCCGCAACCGTGGCTGGGCGCGCTGGCGCAGCGCTGGGGTCCGCAGCGGATCATCGTCATCAGTCTGGCGTGGTCGGGGCTGTTCATGGGGCTCATCGGTCTGACCGGTTCGTACTGGCTGGCGCTGGTGCTTGCCGGGCTGGGCGGCTTCGGCGGCGGCGCGTTCCATCCCGCCGGTGCGATGAGCGTAGCGCGCTTTGCGGCCGGACCCGAGGGACGGCAACGGCGCGGGGCTGCCATGTCGCTGTTCTCCGTGGGCGGCAACCTGGGATCGGCGCTGAGCCCGGCCCTGATGGCCGTGGCGCTCGGCCTGTTCGGCCTGCCCGGGACCGGCGCCGCGGTGGTGATCGGGCTGGGATCGGCCCTGCTCGTGTGGCGGCTGCTCGCGCCCCGGGCGCTGGCGTCCGGCGGCGACGCGGCCGCGGACGGCGCCCTGCCAGGCTCCGGGCCATCTCCGTCACCGGCGCGGTCGCGCGCGGGGCGTCGGATCTATCCCGTCATGCCGCTGGCCCTGATCGTGGTGTTCGCGATGTCGCGGAGCTGGTTCCAACTGTCGATCACCAGCTTCCTGCCCACCTGGACCGCTGACTCGCTGGGCTCCACGGCCTGGCCGCTGGTGCTGTTCATGGGCTCCGTGGGCGCCGGCAGCCTGTCGGGCGGCCGGCTGTCGGACCGCATCGGCCGGACCCGTACGCTCCTGGGCGCAGCGCTTCTGACCATCCCCGCGCACCTGGCCTTCATCCACGGGTTGCCGGCGGTGCAGTTGGCGGCGGTGGCCGTGCTCGGCGCCGCCCTGGGAGCCACGCTGCCGGTGGCCATCGTCATGGCGCAGGAGCGCCGGCCGCACGCGACCGGCGTCGCCGCCGGACTGGTGATCGGGCTGGGCGGGCTGCCCGCCGGCATCGGCGCGTCGGTGACCGGGCTGCTGGCGGACGCGTTCTCGCTCGACGCCGCGCTGCAGTGGACGGTGCTTGCCCTCGTGGTCGGCGCGCTGGCCGTTATCGCCCTGGCGTTCCTGGACTCGAGGCGCGAGCGACTCGCGTAGTCGCCCGGCCTATCGCGCACCAGCCGCCCGCCCATCGTCCACTTGACGGAGCCGAGCAAGACGCCGAAATATTCGCAGATCGGCGCACCCACAACGGCCAACGAGGGGCAGTCACGAATCTGCCGTGAAGGCGAGATCATGAGGTCAGGCTTGCAGCGCGTCACCGATAGCGGACCCTTCCGATGGCCGTGGTGCACCCCTCGGGGTCTAGCAGTCATTACGGGGGCTGCCGGCGGCGGCGGCGGCGGCGGCGGCGCCTTCTGCATGCAGGGCCTCAACCTCCACGGCGCCGCCGGGGGAGGGGGCGGTGGTGGCGGAGACGCCACCACCCTACAAGTCGGACAACGGCGTTACGTCGCCTCCGGCGGGAATGGCGGGGGTGGTGGTAGCGGCGGAGGGATCGCCCGCGATGGGAAGCCGCTGAAGGGAAACGACGGTCAGGGATGTAGCTTTGGCCGAAGCTACGGCGGCAAAGGGGCAACGGCAGACGGGACTGACGATCGCGTTGTCGCAAACGGCGGAGACGGTGGACGTGGATGTCCCGGAGAAACCGTCATAGTCGAACTATCCGAGCTGTCGGTGGGAGACACCTTGGAGATTTCCATCGGCCGAGGCGGAGGAGGGGGACGTGGCGGTCCCGGATTCGAGAGCGGGCGCGACGGTTCCGGCGGGATCGATGGAAGTGTTCTTTTCGTGCCGGTTTACGATAGACAGGATACGGCCTCGTGAACGCTTCTCCGGCTGCCGTGGATAGTGCGACAGGTGCACGCGGTGAACCAGGCCGGTTACATCTGGACCCGGGAGCCTGGAAGCGTCTCTGCGTCGCGGACGGAGTCATCAGTATCGGGGCTGAATCACACTTCGACAGATTGAGGTGGTCTCCTCCGGTGCGTGGAGAACCGCGCGAAACGGCGGCCGAGTCGGTCGACGACTTCGATCTTTTGGAACAGTTGGTTCGCAAAGCGTCGCGACCCAGACTGACGGGTCCAGTCCGATTCGTCTTGAAGCTGATGGAGTTTTGGCGCTTGACGAGCGCCCAGGTCGTCGGTCTCCTCGGCTTTGACCAGTCCGATGCGGACCACGTGGCCGCCGTCCTCGACGGAACCGAGATGCTTCGCGGTCGGGATGTTCGAAACAGGATCGCATACCTGTTTGCGATTCGGGCGACGCTGCGCTCGCTTTTCCGCGATCTGGATGTCGAGAACGAGTGGCTGCGAGAGCCGCATGCCCTTCTGCAAGGAGAGTCGCCGTTGGCCTTGTTGTCGAACGGTTCAGTCGAAGACCTGCTAGTCGTCAAGGACTACGTGGACACAGCCGCGGGAAGGTAATCGTGCTGCAGACGATTCCCACTCGCAACGGTCGGCGACGAGTGTTCCGATTGGCGAACATCCCGCTGGACGCCCTCAGAGATGAACTGCAGTTCGACGCTCAAAGCAACGACGAATTGCAGCAGATACTGGCCGCCGTGGGGTACCGCACCGACCTCGACGAAGTGTGCGACGGACCCTTCCGACCAAAGCGCAGATTCCGCCGCCGGACGAGGTTCTCGGATGGATCGTTCCCCGTGTTCTACAGTTCCCTGGACATCGCCACCGCCGAGGCGGAGGTCAAGCACTGGTTTCCGCGTTTCTGCGGAAGCACCGACTCTCCTCTTACGGCCTATTACCATCGGTTCCGATGCGCCTTCCACGGGACCGAGAAGGACGTCCGCCCGAAAGCGAACGAGTGGGCTGGTTTGGTCGACAGGAGCGACTACACGTTCTGCAATCAACTCGGCGCGGAGGCCGTGCAGTCAGGACTGGCCGGCCTTGTGACTCCTTCTGCGCGGCACGACGGAGCGAATCTACCGGTGTTCAGAAGGGATGCGGTGAGCGATCCCGAGCTACTTGACGTCGCAGCCGTGACATTCGACCCGAACACCGGAGAGACGACTGTTCGGCGATGACTATCTGCCACGCCGCGCCGGGGCGATCGCGAACATTCCGACCTCGAGTCCGTTCACTTCTCTGGCGTCGAGGAACCTCGTTCGCGCCCCTTCCCTGCGCCTCTGCTCGGTCAGATAGGACTCACACCGAGACGGGCATTTCGGACGTCAGCCGGACCGATGAACGTGGGCGGGCCTGAGTCTGCTCGCGAGCACCTCGGCGCACGCGTCGCGAAACACCGCAAGCGACTCCCGTAGCGCCTCCTCGCTGATCACCAGCGGCGGGGCGATCTTTACGCACTCGCCTGCCACGCCCACCGGCGCGAACATCAGCAGGCCCCTCCGGTAGCAGGCCTGGACGATGGCCGCCGCGGTCACGGCGTCGGGCTCCCGCGAGCCGGCCGGCCCTGGGCCGGGGCGCATCACCTGGATGCCGGCAACCAGTCCGCGGCCGGTCAGGCACGCCAGCGCGGACGAGTGCGGCGCGACGATCCGCGCCAGCTCCGCCATCAGGATGCGGCCGAGCGTCTCGGCCCGCTCTACCAGGCGCTCGCGCTCGATGAGGTCCAGGTTGGCCAGCGCCGCCGCCACGCCGATCGGGTTGCCGGAGTGGGTGGAGGTCATCGACCCCGGCGGGTACAGGTCCAGGATGTCGCGCCGGCCGATCACCGCAGCCAGCGGCAGGCTGGAGGTGATGCCCTTGCCGCAGGTGATCAGGTCCGGCGTGACGCCGTAGTGCTCGAAGCAGAACATACGGCCGGTGCGCCCGAAGCCGGACTGCACCTCGTCGAAGATGGTGACGATGTCGTGCTCGGCCGCGAAGGCGCACAGCTCCTGCGCATACTCGGTCGGCAGGAAGTCGGGACCGACCCCCTGGTACGACTCGGTGATGATGCCGGCGATCTCGGCGGGCTCGACGCCGGACCGGGCGACGGCTGCCAGAAACCCTTCGAAGGAGGTGTCCGGGTTTTTGAAGCCGTCCGGAAACGGCACGCGCACGAAGGTCGCCCCCTCCCCGCTCAGCCACTCGTGCTGAGCGGCCATGCCGCCGGCGAGCTGCGCGCCCATCGTGCGGCCGTGGAACGCGTTGCGGAAGGAGACGATCACCCGCTTGGCCGGCCCGTGGCGGCGCTGGCCGTAGGTCTTGGCCAGCTTGATGGCCGCCTCGTTGGCTTCGCTGCCGGTGGTGACCACGAACACCGTGTAGCCGCCGGGATCGGGGGCGAGGCCCTGCAGGCGGGCGGCGAGCTCCGCGCGCCGTTCGTGCGGGAACACGTAGGCGGACAGCAGCGGGCGCGACACGGCTTCGGTCACGGCGTCGCGGATCTCGCGGCGACCGTGGCCGGCGTTGGTGATCAGGACGCCGGACGACCAGTCGATCCAGGTGTTGCCCCAGCGGTCGGACACCTGGAAGCCGTCGGCGCGGTCCCAGACGATTGGCGGCTGCCCGGCCATCGCGCGCGGCTCGGCCGCCCGCAGGCGCTCCAGCACGGGCAGCGACTCCGGCACCGGCAGCGGCGTGCAGATGCGGCGGTGGCTGGTGTGCACCGGCGGAACCGCAACCGGCTCCAACGAGAACTCAGCCACCCCCGGAACCCGTCGCCGCAGGCTCCGCGGTTCGCCCGGACTGCCCTTCCACCCCGGGCGTCTCTTCGGGGTCGATGTGGACGGTGGCCCCTGCGGACGCCAGCGACTGGCGAGCCGCCTCCACCACCAGCTCGTTGATGCCGCTGTTGAGCGGCGTGGCGATCAGCCCGGTGCGGTCGATCTCCCGCAGGCGGGCGCGCCGCTCGTCGACCGGGAGGTCGCGGAGCGCGCGGGCAGCGTGCACGGCGGCGGCCATCGACTCGCAGCCGTAGCCGATCACGTCGGCGCCGTCGCCCTCCCGCGGCGCCAGCCGGAAGAAATCGGGACTGACGAAGTTGAATCGGCTGCCGCCCGGACCGGTCGCCGCCACGTACGCGTACTCGACGCCGCGGTCCTGGTCGTCGTGGTCGATCAGCCCGGTGCCGCCGTCCCCCTCGCAGTACAGGGTCATGCCCTGATCGTTGGAGCCGGCGCCGGCGTCCGGATAGCCCAGCCCGGCGCTCACCGACAGGATCGCGCCGTTCTCCCACTGGACCCGTCCGTGCGCCCACAGGTAGCCGGTGTTGCCGTTGGGAAAGGTGCCGGTGGCGCCGGCGGCGCTCACCGCCACCGGACGGAGGCCGGTAATGAAGTAGACCAGGTCCACGTAGTGGCAGCCAACGTAGGTGAACGGGTCGCTGTTGTCGCAGGTGAACCAGTTCTGGAAGTTCGAGTGGCGGTAGAAGTAGGGCTCGAACAGCCTGGCCTCGCCGTAGGCGAACTCCCCGAAGTCGCCGCGCCCGTACTGGCGGCGGGCGACCAGCGAACGGCGGTCGAAGCGCTTGTGGTAGTCGATTCCCACGAACAGCCCGCGCTCGGCGGCAACGTGGCCGATGTGCCGGCCGTGCTCGAAGCGCTGCACCAGCGGCTTGACGCTGTAGACGTGCTGATCGCGCTGCAGCGCGTCGAGGATGATCTGGTAGTGCAGGTGGTCGGGCACGGCCACGAACACCAACTGCCGCGGGGCCAGCGCATCCAGGGCGCGCAGGTACGCGCGCGGGTCGCGGCCGCCGTCTCCGAGGCCGGGGTACGCCGCGAACCCCTGGCCGGGGAACGCCTCGGCAAGCTCCTCGTCGGAGGCCAACGGCGCCAGCCGCGCGGTGCTGGTGGCCGCGAGCGAGATGGAGCCCACTTCGCCGTTCCGCTGCAGGTGGTAGAGCGACGGCAGGATGACGTCACGGGTGAACATGCCGGCGCCCACCACCACGACATCGAGCGGTGCGCGCGCACCGCGAGAGCTGTCCGACTGGGATCCGGTCATGGACGCCGTGACTACTTCTCTACGGAAAGAGGCTCCTCGTCCTGAGCCCCTTCCTGGTCCCGCGTGATCGGGCCCCGGACCTCCGATTCGGTGGCCGCTTCCTGGTTGGGCTGTTCAGCCGGCGGTTGCGCCTCCGCCTCGTCGTCCTGCTCTTCCGATGGAGCGGCAGCCTCCGCCGGGGCCTCCTCGGCCGCTTCCTCCGTGGCCTCCTCGGCGGCCGCGGGAGCTTCCGCCTCTTCGGGTTGCTCCGCCCCCTGCTCGGGGGCAGGTTCGGGCGGCGCCGTACCGCTGTCGCGTATCGCGAGGAACACGATGATGGCAGCCACAGCAACGACCACGACGACGAGTGCGACGATGCGTCCGGTGTTGGATGACTTCTGATTCATGTGTCAGCTTAAATCAACGGCAGACCCTGGCATCAAGCTGAGCGTTCGCACCGTGGTCCGAGGTCGACCAGGCAGCACGGTTCACCCATGGTTGCTCTCGCAAGGCACGGACACACAGCCCCAAGGCCGCGACGCTCGCAAGAAGCTCATCTGCTGTCCCGGTGAGATCCAGTGCGAACGTGTCCAGGAGTTTGCCCGAATTGCGGACCCGGCACGGCACAGGTGCTTCGCCCTCCGCGTAGATCAGCATCCCGCCGGGCAGATCGAGTGCGGTTGCGTAGGCCAGAAGCTGGTAGAGGTCGGCATTGGGTGCGCTCCCGGACTCGGATCGCTTGTACTTGGCGTCGGCGACGAATGTGTACCGCACGCCGTCCCACCACGCGAGGTCAGGCTGGAGACGGACGTGGCGCGCGTCATCGAGATGGACGTCGTCGATGCGGTCGTCCGACTGCAACACCCGTTCGGAAACCGCGAGCTCCTCCCGGAGCGCTCGTGTCACGAATTCCTGGAACACCCGATTCATGTCGATCAGGAAACCCGGCGCCCGTACCGCTCCGCGGCGAGTCTCGAACGACCAGTGCCGCAGGACGAGCCGTGCAAGCGCCACCACCTCGCGGTAGTGCTCGTTCAGCCGATCGAACGTGATGCCGGGCACGGCGGCTGGCGGGTACTCGACGAGCGACACGTTCTCCAGCCGGGCTGCGATCCAGCGCAGAACGTCGCGAGAGCGCCGAGAGCGCAGCCGCATCCTGCCCAGCCGTTCGACAGCCGCCTTCACCAGGCGGTTTGCCGTGACGTCGTCCGTATACTCGTCGTAGCGCACCTCCACGGGGACTCCGACGCCGAACCTGCGCCGAAGCTGATCTTCGATGCGGATTCTCCCGCGAACCGTGTGCAGCGCGTCTTCTTCAGTGCGGTAGCCGTGCAGCAGTCCGCCGGCGAACGCACGGCGGGCGGCAGCGGCCAGCGCCGAGGCCAGCGCCTCGACCAGCGTCGTCGCTTCCTCGAAGGCGAAGCGGTCCATCTCACGCAGCTTGAACGCCCCCATCGCGTAGCAGGCCAGGAACAGCACCCGTGCGATATCCAGCTTGGGCCGGACCGACGCCGACAGCTCGCCGATCTCGACCACGCCGACGATGGAGCCTGGCGTGAGGCAGTACGTGCCTTCCGCGCCGCGAACAGGTTCCACGGTGACGGACGGGAGGACCTCACGCAGTCCGTCGCGCTCGGCGATCGAAAGCGTCCACGGCCCGCTCGGCTGGTGCTCGCGCAGATCAATTGGTCGCATCGTTCACGCTAGCTGGCTCCCCCTCTGCGCGGCGCAGCGTGTCCAGGGCAAACTCCGCGAGGCGGTCGCGCTCCCCGTAGAAACGCTCCTCAAGGTACGGGAGCACGTTGTGCTCCCAAATCAGCCGCACCGCCCTTTCGTCGAGCCCATCCTTCATGAAGTAGCTGGGACCGATGGCGGCCTGCCGGTCGTCCAGCCTTGAATTGGCTCGGTCGACGACATCCGCGACCCACATCATGTCGGGAGCCTTCTGTGTCAGCCAGCGCCCGAGCAACCCTTGAACCGGCGGATGGTCAGGGTGGAAGTCCACGAAGTGGAACCGCCGACGCAGCGCCAGG
This sequence comes from Spirochaetia bacterium, assembly GCA_963662775.1. GTDB lineage: Bacteria > Spirochaetota > Spirochaetia > SZUA-6 > Bin103 > CATQHW01. The sequence continues at coordinate 3,208,823 of OY759747.1, read as the reverse complement.
TCCACCAGGGCGATCGAGCGGTCAGCCGTGTTCATGGTGCCGATGACATAGAGGTTGCCGGGCAACGCGAACGGCACGGCCGAGTACTGCAGGCGCATCTTCTCATCGCGGTACTCCAGCAGGAAGTAAAGCTCGCCGAACACCTTGGCGAGGTTCCCGCGGTTGATCTCGTCGATGACAAGGAAGTGCATGGCATCCGGCTCGTATAGCGCCCGCCCCGCCGCTTCGAGCAACGGCCCGTTGCTGAGCTTGAAGCCCGGCTGACCTCTCTCCAGCGACGGGCGATAACCTTGGACGAAGTCCTCGTACGCGTACGACGGATGAAACTGGACGAGATGGACCCGTTCCGCCGACCCGGCGAGGCACACGGCCAGCTTCCGCGCGACGTAGGTCTTGCCCGTGCCGGGCGGTCCCTGGAAGATCACTTGACGCTTGTCATCGAGCAATTCCTCGATCCTTCTAAAGTACTTGACGTCGAAGAGCAACCTGTCGGCGAGCCCCTGCAGCCTTTCAGGCTTCGGACGAAGAGGCGGCTTCGGGTCCGGTATCGGGTGTCGATCGAGCCAGACCACCGACTGCGCTTCGAGGCGGTTGCGGGGACGATCAAAACGCCGCTCCTTCGCTTCCTCCATCAACCGATCGAGAAACCTCAGCGCATGCTCGTACATCTCCGCCTCGTCCGCACGTTCCGGAGTCTTGGGATACCCGAGGAGTTCATACGTCTCATGGAACTCCGTTATCTTGAATGGCGGGTATTGCTCCGCGTCTAATGCCATCAGCAGTACCGAGATCACCCGTAGCCGGCTTCCACGGCTCCTAACGCCCCCGACAACGTCCTGAGGCAGCCGGTCGGCGAAGGAGCGAACGCGCGCGATCACTGCCTCCTCAGGAGGGATCTGCTTAGGCGATCGGTTGTCCCGTGCCCAGAGTTCTCGCAGAGCGTCCGATCCGTCGTCAGTCCCCAACCACTCTTTCAGTTTGCTGAGGATGCCCCCGGCGTAGCCGGCGAGGTTGCTCAGATGTTTCGTGCTTACTGTTATCGAGATCGGCCCAGGCTGCTTGAGTGCTCTGTCTCGATCACGCCTGAGCTGCCGTTCGGTCTCTCGTTTGTAATTCAACTCCCGCGACTTGATTTCTCCGTTTTGGATGTATCGATGTGCGCGCTTGATGTACTCGTCCCACGTGGTCGCTTCGGCCATAGTCCGTCTCCAATGCGGCGGCGACGCGTTCACCATCATGCTATATTCGACAGGATGGGTCGCGATCACAGGCGGGCAGAATGGACAGCACTTTTGTATCTGTCAACGCTTGAGCCCCAACTGCGCCGGCACTGAAATGCTGCCCGGCGCGATTACCATGATTCAAGCGTCGCTCGATGGCCTCATCGACACGTCGGCGCCCGTCCAAGGCGCCACGCGCTGAGGAGAGCAATCGTTCATCGGCGTCGTAGTGTTTCGACAGCCCGCGCCATAGTCCTCTGTACCGGCATGAGCTGAGCTATGGCCAAGGCTCGACGGACTCGGATCAGTGACCTGTCTACCCTGCGCCGTGTCCATGTTGTATCATGGTACCAGTGCACTTTGAGGTTCTTGGCACGATCGAGAGTGTCGAAATCATCGCGGTAGGGGGAAGAATTCGCGAGATCATGAGGATCCGAAGGCAATACGGTACTGGCCGCTGGCGGAAGCTGAAGGGCGTAGCCGCTGTTCGGCTTCCCCGCGGCAACGTCCGCACCGTCGAGCTTCACTGGTATGAGGCGCATGGAGTCGGTAGGGTGAAGATCAAGATCAAGATCAAGAGGTTCCTGGACTGAGAGCATGGTAGATCAATACGCATTGTGTATCGAGAACAGAGATTGTGACGATTTGGAGCAGCGGAAGCTTTATCGGATAGTCCCTGACGAAGAGGCAGCCAAGGAGGGATACCTGCGCGTCATGGACGAATCCGGAGAAGACTACCTGTACCCACAGTCGTACTTCGTGATCGTCGACGTGCCACATCAGGCTCACGCCGTCCTGCGCTCGACAGAGTAGCTCCCGGACGTCGACGTGGGCCGGGCGCAGGCCGCTTGACTTTGGCGTCGGAAAGACCTTTATTTTGATTCTTCAAAACAGCAGGACGAAATCGTGATCGAAACAGCCGGGCTGACCAAGTACTACGGGAGCACGCGCGGGATCGACGGGCTGGATCTGAACGTGGAGGCCGGCGAGTTCTTCGGCTTCATCGGGCCCAACGGCGCCGGCAAGTCCACGACGATCCGCACCCTGCTCGGGCTGCTGCGGCCGACCCGTGGCAGCGCCACCGTGTTCGGCCTGGACGTGACCGGCCGCGGCACCGACATCCGCCGCCGGCTCGGCTACATCCCCGCGGAGACCGGCTTCTACGGCGGCATGACCGGCGAGGCGATCCTCCGCCTGGCCGGCCGCATGCACGGGGTGGAGCCGGACCGGGGCCGCGAGGTGGCCGGCCGCCTGGACCTGGACCTGCGGCGCAAGGCGGACGAGCTGTCCACCGGCAACCGCAAGAAGCTGGCCATCGTGCTGGCGCTGCAGCACCGGCCGGAGCTGGTGATCCTGGACGAGCCGAGCGCGGGCCTGGACCCGTTGATGCAGGGCGTGCTGTTCGACCTGCTGCGCGAGGAGCACCGGCGCGGCGCCACCGTCTTCTTCTCGTCGCACGTGCTGGACGAAGTGCAGCGCACGTGCCGGCGGGTGGCGATCGTGCGCAACGGCCGCATCGTTGAGGTGGCGGAGATCGAAACGCTCCGCCAACGCCACCTGAAACGGGTGCGTGCCGTCTTCCCGAACGAGCCGCCGGTACAGGCGCTGGCGATCGACGGCGTCGCGAACCTCGACGTCGATGGCGACAGCGTGCGGTTCGACTTCACCGGACCGCCACGGGCGCTGCTCACGGTGCTCGCCTCGCACCGGATCGTCGATGTCGCCATCGAGGACCCGACCCTGGACGACGTGTTCCTGCACTACTACGGCAGCGACGCGGAGGACGGGGACGCGACGGAGGACGACGCATGAGTCCCGTCTGGCACCTATTCACGCACGAGCTACGCCGCAACCGCCGGCAGGCGATCGCCTGGACGGCCATCGTCGCAGGACTGGTGGTGCTCTACTCGCTGTTCCTCCCGTCGATCGCGGAATCCGGCGACAGCTTCGCCACCATGCTGGAGGCGTACCCCGACGCGCTGCTGAAGGCGCTCAACATCGAGGACGCGGCGATGTTCGCGACCCCGCTCGGCTTCCACGTCACCGAGAGCGGCATCGTGATCACCATCCTGGGAGGCATCTTCGCCGCATCGCTGGGCGCCAACCTGCTGCTCAAGGAGGAGCGCGACCGCACGGCCGAGTTCCTGTTGGCGCAACCGCTGTCGCGCCTGCAGGTGTGGGCGGGCAAGACCGCCGCCGCCTACGTCTACGTGATCGCCTTCAACGCCGCGACCTTCGCCGTGTCCGCGGCCGCGATCACGGGTTTCAGCCCGGATCCGGTCGACCTGCGCGCCCTGTTCATCTACGACGTGTACGTGCTGCTGCTGACCGCGCTGCTCGCCGCCCTGGGCCTGCTGCTGTCGGCGGCGGTGCGCCGCGGGCGCAGCATGACCGGCGTGGCGGTGGCCATCGCGCTCGGCGGCTTCTTCGTGGACGCCATCGCCAAGACAACCGAGCAGGCGCGGCCGATCGGGTACCTGAGCCCCTACCGGTTCCTGGACGTCTCGGTCCTGGACCCTGACTACGGGATCACCCTCGGCCGGCTCGCCTACTTCCTGCTGGGCACGGCCGTGCTGCTGACCGCATCCGCGATCCGGTACCGGCGCAAGGACATCGTGGTCTAACATCGCCTTGGGCTGGAGGCGTGCGCCGCCGGCGGCCGGCCCCTGGACTCATGCATGAGGGCGATTCAGAGCATCCGTCTCGACAACTTCCTCTCCTTCGCCCCCGGAGCGGAGTGGTTCGACCTCAGCGACCTCAATGTCCTGATCGGTCCGAACGGAGCGGGCAAATCCAATGTCGTCGAGGCGTTCGAGCTGCTGCACGCGGCACCCGGTGACTTCGCCGCGGCGATACGCGACGGCGGCGGCGCGCAGGAGTGGCTGTGGAAGGGTAACGAGAGTTCAGAGAAGGTCACCTTGGAGACGAGAATCTGCACGCCCATCGAGACTATGGAGCATAGTCTCGCGTTCTCCGTCGTCAGACACCGCGCGGAGATCGAAGACGAGACACTGCGGATGGAATCCTCGGCCGAGGCAACCGGCTATCTTGTATACCGAACCCCAGATGGCACTCTCATGCGTCGGACGGCAGGCGAGACCCGGATCTCGGGCAGCGACATCCCTGAAGCAAGCGACATGCCGCCGCTCTCGTCCGACCAATCGATACTGTCGCAGTACCGATCAGTCATTACTATAGGCGTTGGTGGAGTCTACAGGGCCATCCAGACCTTTCGCGAGTGGACGTTCGGACGGTACACTCACCTCCGGCAACCGCAGCGAGCGGATCTGCCAGAGGATCGGCTGCTGCCCGACGCCGGCAACCTGCCGCTGATTCTCCTGCAGATCGAACACGCGGACGGGCGGCGCTTCAACGAACTCCTGGCGCTCTTCCTGCCCCGTTTCGAAAGGATGTCAACGCTCGTCTCCGGGAACACCGTACAGTTCTTTCTCCACGAGAGTGGTCTGTCATCGCCTATTTCCGCCGCGCGTCTGTCGGACGGCACCCTTCGGTTCATCGCCATCCTGGCGACGCTGCTGAATCCCAGTCCACCGCGTCTGGTCTGTATCGAAGAGCCGGAGCTCGGCCTGCACCCTGATGCTCTGGCCATCGTGGGGGATCTGCTCGTGGAGGCATCAAGCCGGATGCAGATCGTCGTGACAACCCACTCGGACGTACTCGTATCCGCGTTGACGAACCACCCGGATGCCATCGTGGCGTGCGAGAAGCCGAACCTCAGCACCACGCTTCGGCGTCTGGACCCGGAACGACTCCGTGATTGGCTCCAGGACTACCGGTTGGGCGATCTCTGGCGCATGGGAGAGATCGGCGCCAACCTGTGAGCAGAATCGGCATTTACCTGGAGGGCGGCGGCCCGCCCAAGTCCTCCGGACGCGCCGCGCTGCGCCAGGGTATGGAACGATTCCTTGCGTCGTTGAAACAGCGAGCGAGAGACGCGTCGTGGGATTGGAAGCTCGCGTGCTGGGGCGGTCGCAATGAGACGTTCGAACGGTTCCTCCGTGCCGTTCAGGACGGCGAGCACTCCGTGACGGTGTTGCTGGTGGATGCAGAGGGACCGGTAGCCCAACCGGTGCTTCAGCACCTTCGATCGAGCGATCCATGTTGGAACCTGGAACTCGTACAGGAAGAGATGGTTCATCTGATGATACAGACCATGGAAACCTGGATAGCGGCGGATGGCGACGCGCTCGCCGCGTACTACGGCGAAGGCTTCCGCGGCGCCGAGTTGCCGAAACGCCAGGACCTGGAGCTGGAGTCCAGGTACAACGTGACGAAGGCGCTGCGAAGAGCCTCTCGCGATACCGGGAAAGGCCGTTTCCACAAGATCCAGCATGCCGGGGACCTGCTCAAACTGCTCGATCACCAGACCGTCCGGAGTCGTTGCCCGAGCTGCGAGCGGCTGTTCACGACGCTGGATCGAAGCGTGCCGTAGGACCCGGAGGCTGGTGCTGCTGACCGCCTCCGCGATCCGGTACCGGCGCAAGGACATCGTGGTCTAACATCGCCCGCGGAGGGCGCCACATGACCATCGCCGAGAGGATCGCCGACCGCGCGCGACAGGAGGGGCTGGAGCTCTACTTCGGCCTACCCGGATCCGGGGCGCTGATGGACCTGATGGAGGCCGGACGGCGCGTCGGGCTGGACCTGGTCCTGATGGGCCACGAGTCGAGCGCCGCCATCACCGCCGCCTACTACGGCCACCTGCGCGGCGGCGCGGGTCTGGCGATCGGCATCAAGGGCGCGGGCGCCGGCAACCTGGCCGCCGGCGCGGTCAACGCCTTCTTCGAGCGCATGCCGGTGGTCTGCCTGTGCGAGCGCATCGGCGCAGGCGCGCGCGCCGAGATGTCGCAGGTGTGCGCGCAGGAGCCGCTGTTCGCCCCGGTGTCGAACGCCACGCTCGAGATCGACGCCGCCGGCGATCCGGGCCGCACCATCGACGCCGCCTTCGCCGCCGCCGCGGGCGGACGTCCGGGGCCGGCGCTGCTGCAGTTGGCGTCCGACCAGGCACAGAACGACTCCGGCACCGCGCCCACCGAGCGCCCGGAGCCGCGGCTGGACGGACCGCCGCCGGACGACGCGGCGATCGCGCGGGCGGCGCGGCTGGTCTCGGGCTGGCGGCGGCCGGTCGTCATCCTGGGGCCGGACATCGCCCTGGCCGGCGCGTCGGGGGCGGTGCGCGCGCTGGTCGACCGCCTGCGGCCGGCGGTGCTGCACGGCTTCCACGCGCGCGGCATGGTCCCCGAGGATGATCCCCGCTTCGCCGGCGTGTTCATGGCGTTTCCGGGGCCCAACATCCTGGCCAACCGCATCCTGGCCGAGGCGGACGGCGCGCTGCTGATCGGCGTCGACGGCCTGTCCGTCGAGGGCACGTGGGACACCGCGCTGGGAATTCCCACCTGCGAGCTGGCGGCACGGCCCGAATTCGAGATCGTGTCTCCGGCAACCGTGCGCGTCGACGGCGACCTGGCCGCCTCCCTCCCCGCCCTGACCGCCGCACTGGCGACGCGAGCCGACGAAGGCTACCCGCCGGAGCGCGTGGCCGCGATCCGCGCCGACATCCTGGCGCGCTGCTTCGCCCGGCCGCCGGAGGCCCGCCTGGCCGCCCAGGACGCGGTGCAGATCGCCCGCGAGCTGCTTCCCGAGGACGGCATCCTGGTCTCCGAGACCGGCGTCTTCATCGTCATGCTCGACCACCTGTGGCCGGTGACTCGGCCGGACACCTTTTTCGGCTCGGGCGGCGCGCGGACGATGGGCCTGACCGTGCCGGCGGCGCTGGGCGCCAAGCTCGCCCGCCCGGACACCCCGGTGCTCGGCATCGGCGGCGACGGCAGCCTGCTGATGCGCCTGGGCGAGCTGGAGACCTTCGCCCGCACCGGAGCGGCGGTGCCGCTCGTGATCATCAACGACCAGGCGCACGGCACCATCCGCTCCCGGCAGAAGACCCGCGGCCTCGACCCCTATTCCCTGCAGTTCGCGCCGGTCGACTACGCCGCGATCGCGCGCGCCAGCGGCCTGCGCGGCGCGACGGTCTATGACCCGGAGACGCTGCGCCGCGAGCTGGCCGCCGCGCTGGCCGCCGACGTCGCCACGCTGATCGACGTGCGCGTCGACCCGCAGCCCTACCAGGACAGCTTCGGCCCCACCGTCGGCGTCCTGTCCTGAAACCTGCCCCGCGGGCAGGCAACAAGGGTAAGCATGCGGTAGGATCGGAGCATCTCTCCGATACCGCAGGAGGTTTCCGATGAAAGTTACGAAGAGCATCCTTGCACTGCTGATCGCAGGCTTGGTCGCAGCCGGCGCGTGGGCGGCTCCCGTAGAGGAGGAGGCGGCCATGGCCGAGGAGATGAGCCCGATCGACATGCTCGCAAAGATCGATCACTCCGCGTGGGAGCGTGGCAACCACGGCGGCCGGTTCGTGGTGACCAACATCGCCGGCCCCAAGACCTTCAACGATGTCGTGGCGAAGGAGACCTCGACCACCGACATCACCGGTCAGATGTACGCGGGCGTCGTGCGGCGCAGCCAGCTCACCCTGGAGTGGGAGCCGGGCCTTGCCGAGCGCTGGGAGATCTCCGAGGACCAGAAGACCATCACCCTCCACCTTCGCAGCGGCCTGGTCTGGTCGGACGGCGACCCGATCACGGCGGACGAGATCGTGTGGAGCGTCAACGAGATCTACAAGAACGAGGAGGTGGAGACCAGCACCCGCGACGCCCTGAACGTCGGCGGCGAGCTCGCGGAGTTCGAGCTGATCGACGACCTGACCTACCGCATCGTGCTGCCGTCGGTGTACGCCGGCATCTTCGAGATCGCCTCGATCGGGCCGATGCCGCGCCACATCTTCGAGCCGCTGATCGAGGCGGAGGGCGCCGCGGCGGTCAACTCGTTCTGGGGGGTCGACACCGACGTGACCACCATCGTCGGCAACGGCCCGTTCCTGATCGGCGAGTACCTGCCGAGCCAGCGGGTGGTGATGACCCCCAATCCCAACTACTACGAGAAGGACGAGTGGGACCAGCAGCTCCCGTATCTGGATGAGTTCGTGATCGAGTTCGTCGAGGATCAGGACACCGGCCTGGCCCGCTTCATCGCCGGCGAGACCGACGCCTGGGGGCTGCGCGGAGAGGACTACGGCGTCCTGGCCGAACGTCAGGAGTCCGACAACTTCCTGATCTACAACGTCGGTCCCGCATCCAGCACGCAGTTCATCACCTTCAACCAGAACCCGATCGAGGGCGAGGAAGACGGCGGCATCGAGCCGCCGGCGCTGACCTGGCTGTCCAACAAGAGCTTCCGGCAGGCCATGGCGCACCTGATCGATCGCGAGACCATCATCAACAACATCGCCTTCGGCTTCGGCTACCCGCAGTACTCGTTCGTCTGGACCGTCTCGCCCTACTACTGGGAAGGCGCGCCGGACGCCGCCCTCAAGTACGACCCGGAGCGCGCCAGGGAGCTGCTCGACTCGATCGGCTACACCGACCGCGACGGCGACGGCTTCCGCGAGGACCCGGACGGCAACAAGATCGAGCTGATCCTCAACACCAACTCCGGCAACACCACACGGGAGCAGATCGGCGAGCTGTTCACGCAGGAGGCACAGGCCGCCGGCATCGACGTCACCTTCAAGCCGGAGGCGTTCAACGAGCTGGTCACCCGGCTGGTCGCCTCCTACGACTGGCAGATGATCCTGATCGGTTTGACCGGATCGGTCGATCCCGTGGGGGGCGCCAACGTGTACCCGTCACGCGGCAACCTGCACATGATCGAGCCCCTCCAGGAATCGCCCCGCCGCGACTGGGAGGCCGCCGTGGACGCCGCCTGGGACGAGGCCAACCTGACCACGGACGAGGAGCAGCGCATCCGCGGCTTCCGCACGCTGCAGGAGCTCTGGATCGACGAGGTCCCCTGGGCCTACACCTTCGCCCCGGCCACGATGCACGCCTTCCGCAACACGTTCGGCAACATCAAGACGCACCCGCTGAACGGCTACGGCATTCGTGGCACCGCCGACCGGCTCTTCGTGAAGTAGCCGGTCATATCGTTCGAGCCCGGGACGGGCACGAACGTCCCGGGCTCCTCAATTCGATGAGGCAGCACCCCCGCATGCATCCACGGTAGGGAGCCACGGCCATGAGCCTGTCGTTGCTGCGCGTCGTCGGCCGGCGGCTGATGAACGCCGTACCGATTCTGCTGATCACGCTGGCCGTCGCCTTCTGGCTGATCCAGCTCGCGCCCGGGGACGTCTATTCCGAGTACGCGCTCAACCCCGACATCCGCGCCGAGGACCTGGAGCGGTTCCGCGCCAACTTCGGTTTGGATCAGCCGTGGTACGTCCAGTTCGGCCGCTACCTCTGGAACGCCGCGCAGGGCGACTTCGGCTTCTCGCAGACCTTCAAGGCGCCGGTGTTCGTGCTGGTCAAGCAGCGCGCCGCAAACACGCTGCTGCTGTCGGTGGTGTCGCTGCTGCTGGCGTGGGGATTCTCGATCCCGGCCGGCATGATCGCCGCGGCGCGGCAGTACCGGTGGCAGGACCAGTCGATCGCCGTGCTCGCCTTCTTCGGGCTGTCGATCCCGAACTTCTTCCTGGCCGCCGTGCTGCTGTACGTGATCTCGGCCACCGGGAGCTGGCTGCCGATCGGCGGCATGACCTCGATCGACCACGACCAGCTCTCCACGTTCGGGAAGATGTGGGACCTGGCCAAGCACCTGGTGGTGCCGGCGCTGGTGATCTCCACGGCGATCACGGCGTCGCTGACGCGCATCATGCGCGCCAACATGCTGGAGGTGCTGGGCCAGCAGTACATCACCACCGCCCGCGCCAAGGGGCTGGCGGAGCGGGTGGTGATTCTCAAGCACGCGCTGCGCAACGCGGTCAACCCGATGATCACCCTGCTGGGCTTCAGCATCGGTGACATCCTGGGCGGCTCGGCGCTGGTGGAAATCGTCACCGGCTGGCCCGGCCTGGGCAAGCTGATCCTGTCGGCGCTGCTCAACCAGGACCCGTACCTGGTATCCGGCAGCCTGATCTACGGCGTGATCCTGCTGATGATCGGCAACCTGGTGGCCGACATCCTGCTGGCGATCACCGATCCCCGGATCCGCGTGACATGAGCGGCACCCTCACGACAGCCGCCGGCGGCGCCGTCGAGAAAGGCGCCGCGGACGGCGCGGTGGAATCGCTGCTGCAAGGCTTCGCGAGAAAGTTCCGCAGGCACACGCTGGGCAAGATCGGCGCGGTGACGCTGCTCGTGCTCTACGCCCTGGCGCTGCTGGCCGACCCGCTGTCGCCGGCGACCATGCGCTGGACGGACAAGACCAAGTCGTACCAGCCGCCGACGCGCATCCACTTCAGCTACCTCGACGGCGGCGACGTGGTGGTGCGGCCGTTCGTGTTCGAGATGCACATCGTCAACCAGGCGCTGCGCACCTACGGCCGCGTGCCGCGCCACACCCTCCGCGTGATCTCGCAGGAGACGGTCGCCGGACGGGGGGACCTGCGCGCGGTCGCCATGCAGGACTCGGCGGCGGCGCGCGCGAGCGCTGCGGTCGCGGCGTTCCGGCGCCATTACGGGCTGCGGCTGGACCACCCGGCGCTGGACGAGCTCCGGTCGCTGATCGCGGCGGTCGAGCGCGACCCGAGCCGCGACCTGCACCGCACCGTGCGCTTCGACCTGGGCCTGCCGGCCACGCCGGTCGCGGAGCTGATCGTCGCCAAGGGCAACAAGAACTTCGTGGGCTTCTTCGCACGCGGCGTGCCGTACCGGTTCCTGGGGACGTTCACGGCGCGTTGGCACCTGCTCACCTCGCCGACCGGCGGCTTCTTTCCGCTCGGCACCGACCACGTAGGCCGCGACCTGCTGTCGCGGCTGCTGCACGGCGCGCGCGTGTCGCTCACCGTCGGGCTGGTCGGCGCGACCATCACGCTGGTGATCGGCCTCTTGATCGGCGGCGCCGCCGGCTACTTCGGCGGCGCCATCGACAACCTGCTGATGCGCTTCACGGAGGTGCTGCTGGCCTTCCCCGCGTTCTACCTGCTGCTGGCGCTGCGCGGCACCTTTCCGCCGACGCTCCACAGCGTGCAGGTCTACTTCCTGATCATCCTGATCGTCTCCTTCGTCATCTGGGGCGGCCTGGCGCGCATCGTGCGCGGCATGGTGCTGTCCCTGCGGTCGGAGGACTACGTGCTGGCCGCCCGCGCGCTCGGCCTGGGCCCGTTCAAGATCATCGTCCGCCACGTGCTGCCGAATACGCTCTCCTACGTGATCGTGCACGTCACGCTGACCATCCCCGGCTTCATCCTGGGCGAGTCGACCCTGAGCTTCCTGGGGCTGGGCATCACCGAGCCGCAGTCGAGCTGGGGTCTGATGCTGTCGGTGTCACGCGGCTACCGGATTTTCCAGGACTTCCCGTGGATCCTGGTGCCGGGCATCTTCATCTTCCTCGCCATCATGGCGTGGAACTTCGTCGGCGACGGCCTGCGCGACGCGGTGGATCCGAGGAGCCGGGGTTGAGCGACTCCTCGGGCGGTGGCGCGATCCTGGCAGTCGAGGACCTGCAGGTCAGCTTCCACCTGCACGACCACGTGGTGCGCGCCGTGGACGGGGTCGACCTGCACGTGGACGAGGGGGAGACGCTGGGCCTGGTCGGCGAGTCCGGCTGCGGCAAGTCGGTCACCTCGCTGGCCGTGATGCGGCTCATCCCGCAACCGCCCGGCCGCATCGAGCGCGGCTCGATCCGCCTGCGCGGGCGCGAGCTCACCGGCCTGAGCGACCGCGCCATCCGCGCCGTGCGCGGCAATGACATCTCCATGATCTTCCAGGAGCCGATGACCTCCCTGAACCCCGTCTACTCGATCGGCGACCAGATCGGCGAAGCCCTGACCCTGCACCGCGGCATGGACCGCGGCCAGGCTCGGCAGGAGGCGGTGCGACTGCTGGGCCTGGTCGGCATGTCGGACCCGGACTCGCGGGTCCGCGACTATCCGTTCCAGCTCTCCGGGGGCCTCCGGCAGCGGGCGATGATCGCCATCGCGCTGGCCTGCGAGCCGGCGCTGCTGATCGCCGACGAGCCGACCACGGCGCTGGACGTCACCATCCAGGCGCAGATCCTCCGGCTGATGCGGTCGCTGAAGGAGCGCGTGCACACCTCGATCATCTTCATCACCCACGACCTGGCGGTGGTGGCCGGCTTCGCCGACCGCGTGGTGGTGATGTACGCGGGCGTGGTGGTCGAGTCCGCGCCGGTACGCGCGATCTTCAAGGAGCCGCAGCACCCCTACACGCAGGGGCTGCTGGCCTCCGTGCCGGTGCTGACCGGCCCGGCCTCGCGGGAGCCGCTGCACGCCATTCCCGGACACCTGCCCGATCCGCGCCGGCGGCTTCCGGGCTGCCGCTTCGCCGACCGCTGCCCGCAGGCGATGGCGCGCTGCACGGAGGCGGAGCCGGCGCTGACCCGGCTCGACGAGACCCGCCAGGTGCGCTGCTTCCTGCACGGCGAGGCGGCGCGGCCGGTGGAGGAGAGTCTGCCGTGAACGTCGCGCCGCTGGTGCAGGTCACGGACCTGCGCAAGGAGTTCGCGGTCAGGGCGGGCGGCTTCGCCCGTTCCCGCGGGACGCTCACCGCCGTGAACGACCTCACGCTGGCCATCCGGCACGGGGAGACCCTGGGCATGGTCGGCGAGTCGGGCTGCGGCAAGACCACGGTCGGCCGCTGCCTGCTGCGCCTCTACGAGCCGGAGCGCGGGCGCGTGTTCCTGGACGCCGATCCGGCGGTCGTCGACCAGGTGGTGGGACTGGACCGGGAAGCGCGCGCGCTGGGAACGTCAGCCGACGCGAAGCAGCGGGTCCAGGAGATCTGCGAGCGCGCCGACTCGCTCGCCGCCGGGCTGGACCTGCTCAGCATGGACCGCGCGCGGGTGAAGCAGGCGCGACGCAAGCTGCAGATCGTGTTCCAGGACCCGTGGGCGTCGCTCAACCCGCGCATGCTGGTCGGCGACATCCTCAGCGAGGGCCCGCGCGAGTTCGGCGTCACCGGCGCGGCGGTGCTCGGCGACCTCACCGGCAAGCTGCTGGACATGGTCGGCATGCCCCGGCACGCGGCCGGCCGCTACCCCCACCAGTTCTCCGGCGGCCAGCGGCAGCGCATCGGCATCGCGCGGGCGCTGGCCCTGGAGCCGGAGCTGATCGTCGCCGACGAGCCGGTGTCGGCGCTGGACGTCTCCATCCAGGCGCAGATCGTCAACCTGCTGCTGGAGCTGCAGCGCGAGATGGGGCTGGCCTACCTGTTCATCGCGCACGACCTGAGCATCGTCCGCTACGTCTCCAACCGGATCGCGGTCATGTACCTGGGCCACCTGGTCGAGCTCGGCGACGCGCAGGCGGTCTGCGAGCGCCCGCGCCACCCGTACACGATCTCGCTGATGTCGGCGGTTCCGGTAGCCGACCCCGACGCTCCGCCGGCCGACCGCCCGCTGGAAGGCGACGTGCCGAGCCCGGTCAACCCGCCCCCCGGCTGCCCGTTCCACCCGCGCTGCCCGCAGGCGATCGACGAGTGCCGCCGCTCGATGCCGGCGCTCACCACCACCGCCGACGGCCACACCTTCGCCTGCCACAACCCGCCGGCGGGCTGAAACGCCCGAGGCTACGACTCGTGCTTCGTTCGTGACGGAACAGGATCGTAACGTGTCCGTCCGTCATCGACCGTTGATTCGGAACCACGGTTTCGAATAAGCTGACTGAGTCCTCTCAGCGAGACACCGGCGTCTCATGAGCCACGAGTTGCACCCTTGAATGCCCCCTCACGCGGTACTGCCTATCTACTGTGGGCGCTATGCCTCCTGGGAATCTCAGGGATTCATCGTCTCTACCTGGGACGGATCGGCACCGGCATCCTGTGGCTCCTCACTTGGGGGCTGTTCGGAATCGGGAACATCATCGACCTGTTCAGCATCCCCTCGATGGTCGCCACCAAGACCACCCGCAGGCCGAACGCGGCTCCGCGACCCGACCACACAGCGCCGACCACGGTGTCCGAACCGATCGAAGTTGATCCTGCGCACCGCCAAGGCTCAAGGGGGAATGTTAACGCCGGCCGCGATTGCGGTGGACGGTGAGTACACGTTGGACGAGTGCAAACGGCGTCTGGATGAGTTAGTCAACAAGGGACATGCCGAACTGAAGGTCCGTGACACCGGAGCCATCGTCTACGCGTTCCCGGACCTGCTATCGACTCCCGGTTCGGACAGCACGGCGACGATGAAGCCATCGGATCCGCCTGCCCCAGAGCAAGCCACAGGAGAGCAACCACCGCCTCGTGCGCCGGCAGCCACGGAGAAACCAGCAGGAGCCAAAACTCCGCCGCCACCACCACATGCGCGATCGGTCGGACCGCGCCCCTTCCGTGCTACCGGCAAGCCACGCTGGATTCCCGCCCACGAGTCGGTAATCGTGGCCGGCCGCGAGGTCGGAGGGATGGTCTATGTTGGACGCGGTCCGCTCGTTCACGGCGAGCCCGACAATGCGTTCATCGACCCGTCGCAGCCGGTCGCCCGTAGAACGGACGACCTCCAGGCCGAGGGCATGTCCTACTGGCCCAACTATTCGTCGATACATCCGCGCTCTCGCGCCACCTATCTCGCGTGGCTAGAAAGCGAACGATCCGATCCAGACTACAACGTAGGCTACGTATTCCTCTACTTCTATGGTCTGGAGAGACGATTCTTTATCGACGATCCCAACCAAGACGAGCGCATGGCGATCGTTACAGAGGTTGAGCGCCTTCTAAGCGTCTACGGCTCGAACGGATCCGTCCGACGCTACCTCGATTCGTTTCTCCAGGCTGCCCGACTCGTCATGAGTGACAAGCGGTTCGCTCCGGAGTTCGAACGATCGGGATACGAGATCCCGATCTCGGTTCGACTGGCGATCGGGCGCATGCTTCAAGATGCCAAGCCCATTCCTCGTGAATGGGCGCTCTCTTGGCTGATGACCCATCCGGACAGACGACTGAGAACGCCGGCCCGCCGTGCATTCCCCGAATTCAAGGCCCTGTTCGATGCACGGTTTCGCGAAAGGTTTCCGGATGGCTTAAAGGTGACCGCTCCACGTCGCAGCTTGTCACTCACCTATCGTGCCGCGTCCGCAAGTTTCGAGGCAACCCTCAGCGCGCCGGTCCCGGAAATCGCTCAACTGTCGAGGCCTCTCGACATAATCGCAAAGATCGCGGACCAGGTTACGGACGAACTTGACAAATTCAGCCGCTATCTTGGCCGCAATCCAAGCGGACGAGGTTCGATAGAAGCGCATGCGCTATTGCCGGACGCGCTTCACTCACTGTTTCCATGTCCCGAGCTGGATCAGTTGAAGGAGTGGGCTCAAGTGCGAATTGCGCAGGGCGGTCTGGTTCCCGTCTCTGATCTTGTGAAACGCCTTGAGGCCAAACCACCGGAACGGATCGGCAAGCGTCAACTAACTGGGGCAGCCGATGCCCTTGCCCGTCTCTCGATCGGCGTTGCGCCTGATCCCCGTTTCGCGCTGCGCAGCCCCAAGTTGCGAGAGCCGGTAATCCTGTTCCATCTGCCGGATGACGTCACCAGACTCGAGAAAGTGAGCGCAGACTACGCCCCGGCTCTCCTTTCGCTCGTCATGGGAACGTTCGTTGCGCATGCCGACGGAACCGTATCGGAACTGGAGAAACGCCACCTCACGCAGCGGTTCGAGTCTTCGAGGGTTCTCAGCGCCTCGGAGAGGGCGCGGCTGCGAGCCAACCTCGACTGGATGATGGCCGTTCCGCCGGACCTGAGCCTCATCCGTCGGCGTGTGACGAATGTAGGAGAGGAAGTTCGTCACGGACTCGGACGCCTTGCACTTGCAGTCGTCGGGGCGGATGGGGTTGTCGATCCGGCGGAGATCAAGGCGATTCAGAAGCTGTATCGAATCCTGGGCATCGAATCAGAGAGCATCTATCGGGAATTGCATGCGCTGGGGGTAACGCCTGAGCCCGTCACGGTGTTCCGGCCGACAAGTCCCGACACGAAGTACGCAATCCCTGCGCAACCCGACGAGAGCTCAGCGACGGACGAACCCGTGCCGATCGTGCTCGATCAAGAACGCGTGGACGCGATCATAGCGGACACCACTCAGGTTTCGAAGGTATTGCACGCTGTTTTCTCTGATGACGAGGAAGATGGCGCGGCAGACCGCGAGGAAGCAAGTACGACGACCGATCACAGCGAGCCGTTCGCTGGCCTCGACCCCAAGCATCAGAGCTTGGTCGCGGAGGTGATAAGCCGGCCGTCGTGGAGTCCTCAAGACTTCGAGAAGCTCGCTCAGCACTTCGGACTCATGCCATCCGGTGCGTTGGAGACGATCAACGAATGGGCATTCGAACGATATGAGGCTGCGTTGATCGAAGAAGAGGAGACCTTCGAGGTGAACCCGGAGATCGTGGACGCCCTGGCCGCGTGAACCGGAGGTACGAGATGCAGCGGCCGAGGCTCAAGAGACGGGAACGAGATACGATTCTCCAGGCGCTACGAGCGGGCGTCGTCCCAAGATTGGGACTGCAGCATATCCAGGTCGGACGGGTCCGCGAAGTTCGGGAAATGATCAAGGACATCGACCGAACTGGTGACGGTGGATCAACCATTCGGTTTGTGATCGGCGAGTACGGTTCCGGAAAGACCTTCTTTCTCAACCTCGTCCGCCTCATCGCTCTTGAGAAAGGCATGGTCGTCATGTCGGCCGATCTCGCCCCCGACCGCCGTCTTCACGCCACGGCAGGCCAGGCGCGTTCGCTGTTCGCCGAGCTCACGCGCAACACGTCCACCCGCACGAAACCCGACGGGGGTGCTCTGACCAGCGTTGTCGAACGGTTTGTGGCACAAACCGTTCGGGAAGCAGAGGAGCGGCAGATCAGCCCCGACAGTGTGATCCGATCCAAACTCGGCCACCTTGAGGAGTTGACCGGCGGTTACGAATTCGCAACCGTCATCACCCGCTATTGGCAGGGCCATGAGGATGGCAAGGAAGCGCTCCAGTCGAACGCCGTTCGATGGCTTCGTGCGGAGTTCGCTACCCGGACCGACGCGCGCGCTGCCCTCAACGTCCGGACCATTATCGACGATGCAAGCGTCTACGATCATCTGAAGCTGCTCTCCGCGTTCGTGCGCGAGGCAGGCTACAAAGGTCTGCTCATCGTCCTCGACGAAATGGTCAATCTCTACAAGCTGGTGAACAGCCAAGCCCGAAATCGCAACTACGAGCAGATCTTGCGTATCCTGAACGATGTCCTTCAAGGCAGCGCCTCCGGGTTAGCCCTGCTGATGGGAGGCACACCAGAGTTTCTGATGGACACCCGCCGAGGTCTGTACAGCTACGAGGCCCTTCAGTCCCGACTAGCCGAGAATGCCTTCGTGCGTGACGGCTTGGTCGATCTGTCCGGACCGGTCGTACGTCTCTCGAATTTGAGTCCGGAGGACCTCTATGTCCTGCTCGCGAACATTCGCCGCGTGTTTCAAGGCGATGGGTCAGAGCCGGTTCCCGACGATGCGTTGCATGCCTTCATGCAGCATTGCTCGGACCGCATCGGTGACGCATACTTTCGAACACCTCGCAACACGGTGACGGCGTTCGTGAATCTCCTTGCCGTGATCGAGCAGAACCCAGGCATCGACTGGCGTACCCTGGTCGGCGCCATAGGCATTGCGGCGGAAGGAGCCGACGACATGAGCGACATCCACGATGCGACCGACCCGGAAGACTCCACCACGTCCGAGATCGATGACGACGAACTCGCCACATTTCGGCTCTGAGAATCCGGTTCTATCGAACAGCTTCGACCTCTTATCAGAACCGGTCCGCCGTTGGGTCTGGAACCAGAAGTGGACGGCGCTCCACGACATTCAAGAGCGTTCGATCCCCCTCCTCCTCAAGGAGGACGACGACCTGATCATCGCCGCCGCCACGGCCGGGGGCAAGACCGAAGCCGCGTTCCTCCCGCTGATCTCCCGAACCATCGAGGACGAAGACGAGCGATCCGGATTCGACCTGCTGTACGTGAGCCCTCTCCGGGCACTGATCAATGACCAGTTCCGCCGGCTTCAGGATTTGTGCGAGACCGTCGGCCTTCCGGTGCATCCGTGGCACGGCGACATATCCTCTGCGATCAAAGCGAAAGCACGCAAGAACCCTCGAGGCATACTGCTGATCACGCCGGAATCGTTAGAAGCGACATTTGTTCTGCGCGGCCTTGAAGTTCCTAGCCTTTTCGGAAATCTCAGATGTATCGTCATCGATGAGCTGCACGCATTCCTCGATACGGAGCGGGGCATCCATGTGCGCTCGTTGCTCACCCGGCTCGAAGTCGCGACGGGACGCCGTATTCGACGGGTTGGTCTGTCTGCAACACTCGGCGACATGGAAATCGCCAGACAATACCTGAGACCGGAGGCGTCGGAAACGGTAACGCTCCTGGAGAGTACGTCGGAGGGCGCCGAACTCCAGTTGCTGCTGCGTGGCTACCGAGTGCGTCGCGACTCTTCCGTACACGAATCACGCAAAGAGGATACCGATAACCAGACTTACGCGAGGAGCACAGAGACCGCAATTGCGAAGAATTTGTTCGACAAACTGCGCGGAAAGACCAATCTGATATTCGCTGGATCGCGTCAGCGAGTAGAGACGTTCGCTGACCTTCTTCGCCGGAATTCCGAACAACAACGCCTTCCGAACGAGTTCTTCCCGCACCACGCCAGCCTGTCGCGCGAGCACCGGACCTTCGTCGAACGCAGACTGAAAGACTCCCGACTGCCGACAACAGCCGTATGCACCTCGACTCTGGAACTCGGGATCGACATTGGCGAGGTCGAATGCGTGGCCCAGATCGGCGCTCCATCGTCCGTCGCTTCGCTGCGTCAGCGCTTAGGACGATCTGGACGCCGGCCTGACCAACCTGCAGTTCTCAGGATGTACGAGACAGAACGGGACATGGATGGGAACACCCACCCTGTCGACGGGCTCCGTCTGCGTCTCGTGCGGTCAATCGCGATCGTAGATCTCTTGTTGGAACGATGGTGCGAGCGCCCGCGGCTTGAGGCTCTCCATCTGTCGACACTGGTACATCAGGTGCTATCGGGCATCGCGGAGCGCGGTGGCGTTCGTGCGCGACGACTCTTCCACATCCTGTGCGAACGCGGCCCCTTTCGGCTGGTCCATAGAGCGCTGTTCGCTCGCATTCTGCGTCGAATCGGAGATCCGGAGGTGGCCTTGATCGAGCAGTCTCCGGATGGCACGTTGCTCCTCGGACGCATCGGTGAGCGTGTCGTCGAACACTACAGCTTCTACGCCGTCTTCCATACGCCCGAGGAATACCGTGTATTGTTCAGAGGTCGGCCTCTCGGGACAATCCCGGCCTTGATGCCCCTCGTGCCGGACATGACAATCATTTTCTCCGGGCGGCGGTGGAGAATCGTGGCCGTCCATGAACGAGACAACGTCCTCGAGGTGGCCAAGGATGCAACGGGCCGCCCTCCACCCTTCGGTGGAGATCTCGGGATAGTCGACGATCCGATCGTCGCCCGGATGCGGTCCGTACTGGAAGCCGAGGACATCCCGCGCTATCTCGACCAAGAGGCGGCTGAGCTACTCCGAGAAGGGCGTCACACCTATCGCCGACTGGAGCTTGGCCGTCGCCACATAGTCGAGCTCGGAGACAACCATCACTTGCTGGCGACCTGGGACGGCACGATACGCACCACGACTCTTGCGCTCGCCCTTCAATCACACGGGTTCGCTGTGGCTGTTCACGATGGCTTTCTGGATGTAGTAGACCGACGGACGGAGCATGACCGTCTCACAAGCGTCCTCAGGGCGCTTACCGTCGAGCCAGGGCCGGACGGCACCGATCTTGCTTCAGGCATGTCAGCGCTCGAGAGCGAGAAGTTCCATCGCTATCTATCTCGCGATTTGCTCGTTCTTGATGCCGTAACCAGCAAAGTGGAGCCCGACGCGGTTCCTAAGATGGCGCAAAGGCTCCTGACAGAGTCGTAGTGAGCTCGAACGTCGGGCATCGCGTCGGCTCCGTTTCTGCACAGCGAGAAATCGTCGACCGGCACATCACCAGGATGATTGGGGATCGTTGTCAGGCGACCGGTCTCCCGGTTCCACCATATCTCGTGAGAGCCGCCGCCTGCCGGTTGAACTCAAAACCCAGCCGCTTGAGTCTTCGCGCTACCTGCCGGTAGCGAAATCCGGCAAGTCTGCCCATCCGTCTGGATCAGGTGCCGACGATCAGCGTGTCGCCCACGGTCGTCAACCTCGTTGATGCGGAAAGTTCCGACCGCGCTTCGATCAGTTTCTTCGCGACGTCCCGCGCGATTTCCAGGGTCTCCGTCACCGTCTGGCCTTGCGCAACGAGCCCCGGGATCTCTTCGGTGGTCGCCAAATACACGCCCTCCGGGAGCCTCTCAATGTGCAGGTTGACGATCTGCTCCATGTCGGAAGTAAACCGGAATCGCGTGGGACTCGGCAACACCCGGCACGTCCAGTGCAGATTGTTGCCGGTGTGTGCCACGCCTATACCGGATGCAGACATGTCGCTGGGACTTCGGAGCAGGATGCTGCGGACCCTGTGCGCCGTGGAGTCGATACCGGGGGTGCGCGGAGTCCTGGTAGTCGGGTCCGAAGTGCCGAACCTGCTGGAACCGGGCGCACGTCGGATCCGACACGGCATCGCGAGCGGATCGCCGCGCTCATGGCGCAGCTTGAGGACGCGGACCGGTGTCCCTGACGGACAAGCTTCATCGCTGTTCCCGCCGTCCGTCCGGGACGGCCCTCGCCGGGATTCGCTCGGAAGTGAACTCTGAAGCAGAGCTCGGGCCAGCGCTTCCGAGTTCATTGCAGTGCGTACGGTCGGATACCGATTGGCGCGAGTGTTCAGCCGGAATCAGGATCCCGGGGGCGTTGTGCTGACCGGCCGGCGCGCACGTAGCGCCGCTTGGGATCTCGTGGACCGCTGCCCACTTCGCGGACCAGTCCGCGCGACACCAGCTTCGCGAGGCGCGTACGCGTGGCGCGCGGTGAACGTCCGATGGCCGCGGCGACTTCGCTCGTGCTGCGACCGCCGTCCTGCTCCAGCAGATCGAGGATCGACCGATCGACGGGATCGACCGACACGGAGCCGGTCACCCCGGTACGGATCGTGACCCGCAGCCGCAGGCCAATCTCTTCCCACGCCGGAGGAGCCAGGCCGGAATCGCGACATGAGGCGATCATGCGCTGGATGCCGCTTCCCCACTGCTCGACCAGCCCGATCTCGTGGAAGACTCGTCCGATCGTGCGATTGCGCAACTTCGAGATACCCAGCGGCAGGTCGTCGAGGGTGAGCCCGAACGGCAGCAGGCCCGGGTTCTCCACCTCCAGCCGATCGTCGAAGATCGCGACCCGGATCGGCGCACCTCGCTGCGAGTAATCCGCGTGGGCGACGGCGTTGACGATCGCCTCGCGCGCGGCGGCAGGCGGTAGGTTCCACCGCTCCTCACGCCGAACCGGACCGATGGATGCACCATGCAGCGCGTGCTTGCGCACGAACTCGACGGCATCTTCGATCGCCGTGATGAGCGGCATCTTCAGGTCCGCATGGTCGAGAATGGCCGTCTTGTCAGTTCCGGCGAAGCGGCCGGCCTGGATCCAGGCGTCAGGGAAGTGAGCAAGGCGATCGGCTCCGAAGAGCAGCACTCCGCCCGCGGTAGGCACCAACCGACCCTGATGACGGGTGACCAGCCGGAGTGTTTCGAGGTTGCGGCGCGTCAGCTTCCGCGAAGGGGCAAAGAACTCGGAAGCGACTCGGAAGTCGACCGCTTCCGAGTCCAGAGCCGGCAGCGGCTGCTCATCGAACGAATCGCCGGCGGCAAAGCGCTGCATCTCAGCGATCAGCGACTCATCCGCCAGGCGGTTGGTCGAGCCGACCCGGACGTAGGTGCCGGCGTGCCGCCCCTCCCGCGCGATGAAGTGCGGTCGCGCCGGGCTCGGATGGACGCGCACGGCCAGCACCTGCACGTTCCGGAACGTCAGGACCTGCAGGTCCGGCAGCAGGCGTGGCCTGACCGAATCGCTGATCAGGTTGGCCGCTCGTTCCTCCACATCCAGCGGGTTCTCCACTCCGCGCACGTGCGCGGTTCGGTCCTCGACCCCGATGAGAATCGTCCCGCCGGTCGTATTGGCGAACGCAACGACCGTGCGCAGCATACCAGCCGGCGAGGAGAGATCACGCTTGAACTCCAGGTCCTTGCCCTCGGGCCTGCGCAGCATCTCCACGAGGTCCATAGCTCGGAAATCTACTCTGAAGCCACGGTCGCGGCCAAGCTTCCGAGCTGCGTGCCGAGCTGGCGCGACGCGCGAGCAGTAGGGCTTATTCCAGACTCAGGAAAGCCATGATAGAGCGCTCCAACCGAGCCATGCACTATGACGGCGGCGCGTGGCTTGCCGGCGTAGCCGGGGCCGGAGACCGTCCACACTTCGCCGCGCTTCACACGTCTCCGAAGTCCGTGACCGCGTCGATGAACGCCTGATCCTCAGGCCCCCGCATGCTTTCGGCTACGGCCTTGGACTGACGGTGAGCATCAACTCGAAAGTCAGGTGAGGATGGACCGCCAGCGGCGATTGCGCAGACCCCGTGTCGCAGCGCGCGATCGACTGCTTCCTTGAGAGGAATCCCGGCGCTTGCTGCCCGAGCGCGGATGTCCTCCATCAACGCGTCATCGACGGTGACCTGCGTCCAGCATGATGCGGTGGTAGACGTCGACGGCCTGCAGCACCTGGGCGCACTCGATCCACTCCACGGCGGCGTGCGCCTGGTCGATGCTGCCGGGGCCGAGCACGATGGAGGGGATACCGGCCGCGCTGAGCTTGGCGGCGTCGGTGCCGTACGGTTCGCCGTCGACGGACGCCGTGCCGGTCACCGCGCGCACGGCTTGGGTGGCGGTGGACACGATTGCGGCATCGGCCGGGGTCTCCATCGGTTCGATGGAGAGGTCTTCCGTCACCTCGATCGTGATGCCCGCATGCTCCGCGGCGACCCGCGCGGCGATGCGCCGGTACGGGTCCAGCACCGCGGCGAAGTCCTCGCTCGGCAGGACCCGGCGGTCGAGCTCCATCCGGCACTCCGCCGGCACGAAGTTGACCTGCAGACCGCCGTGGATGGTGCCGACGTTGTGGGTCGGCACGCCGGTGATGCCGTCGTCGAGCGCGGCGAAGCCGGCGCCGACCTCCTCGTCGAACGCCGTGATCAGCCGCGCCGCGGCGCTGATCGCGCTGGCGCCCAGGTGCGGCTTGGAGCTGTGCGCAGCCGTGCCGTGCACGTCGATCAGGGCGCGGATGATCCCCTTGTGCGCGCGGATGATGCGCAATTCGGTCGGTTCGGCGACCACGGCGGCCACGATGCGCGTCCCACACGCTGAGAGCGCGTCCGCCAGCGCGGCGGCGCCCCGCATGCGGTACTCCTCGTCCACGACGCCGGCGTACATCACGCTGACCGGCGGCGGCTCGCCGGAGCGGGCGATGCGCAGCATCGCGTGCAGCATCGCCACCCCGCCGGCCTTGGTGTCGGCCGAGCCGCGGCCGAACACCCGGCCGTCCTTTACGACCGGTTCGAAGGGCTCTATCGTCATCCCCTCGGCGGTGGCGGTATCCATGTGGCACTCGAACAGGACGGCCCGGCTCGGGTCCCGTCCCGGCAACGTGGCGACCACGTTCGGCCGTCCCGGCAGCGCGTCCCACTCTTCGGATGCTATGCCAGCATCCGCGAAGAAGCGGGTCAGGTAGTCGGCCATGCCACGCTCCCCGTCGGTGCCGCCGGGTAGTCCCGGGTTGACGCTCGGGATCGCCACCACCCCCTGAAGCGTCGCGATGATCGGGTCCGTGCTGCGCTCGTGAGCCACCGTGCTACCTCCGGAGGGGCTGCCTCCCAAGCCAATGATACGACTGCTGCCGCGCGGAGCGAACATCCGCCCGCAAGCGCCCTTGCCTTCGTGGCCGGGCTGGCGCTGCTCTGGGGCGGCAACTCGGTCGGGCTGAAGATCGGGCTGGAGTCGCTGCCGCCGATCACCCTGTCCACCGTGCGGTTCGCGCTCGGCTGGGTGCTGGTCGGCGGCTGGGCGGTGCTGCGCGGCCACTCGCTGTCGGTGCCGCGGTCCGAGCTCGGCTGGATCGCGGCGTTCGCGGCGCTGTTCGTCGTGCAGACGATCGCGCTCACGGTGGGCACCCATCACACCTCGGCCGGCCACTCGACGATCATCATGAGCACGTTTCCGTTCTTCACGGCGCTGCTCGCCCACCTGCTGGTGCCCGGTGACCGGCTGACCCCGCCGGTGGTCGCCGGAATCGTCGTCGCCTTCGGCGGCGTGGCGGTGACCTTCATCGGCCGCGACGTCGCCGCCGGCGCCACCGCCCTCGGCGACCTGGTGGTGCTCGGCAGCTCGATCGGGCTGGCGCTGCGCACGGTGTGCGCCAAGCGGTTCTCCGGGCGGATCGACGCGCTGCCGCTGCTGTTCTGGATGATGACGCTGAGCCTGCCGCCCTACGCGGTGCTGGCCCTGATCTTCGAGGAGCCGTTCGCGTCGCCGCTGAGCGCACGCTCGGCGGTCGCGCTGGGCTACGTGGGGCTGGTGGTGGCCGGCTTCTGCTTCCTGTCCTGGTTCTCGATGCTGCACCGCTACAGCCCGAGCAAGCTGTCCGTGCTGTTCTTCCTGCAGCCGCTGGCCGGCCTCGCCGGCAGCCGGCTGCTGGTCGGCGAGCCGGTCGGCCTCGCCCTGATTGCCGGCGGCATCCTGGTCGCCGTGGGCATCGCCGTGGTCAATCGGCCGGAGCGCGGCCGCGCCTGATCGCCGGTGGGCATTCCTGTACTATCGGCCGCGATGACGTTCATTCAGGATCGTGTGATGGCCCGCGAGGTCCTCACCGGCTGCTTCTGCACCATGGGTTCGACGGTCTCCGTCGAGATCGCCGGCCACGCCGGCTTCGACTTTCTGGTACTGGACATCGAGCACGGCGCCGGCGACCTGGAGACTCTGTACCGGCAGCTCCAGGTCGCCGCCGGCACGCCCGTGGCGGCGGTGGTGCGCATTGCATGGAACGAGGCGCCCCGCTTCAAGCGAGCCCTGGACGCGGGCGCCGACGGCATCATGGTGCCGTACGTGCAGACGCCGGAGGAGGCCGCCGCGGCGGTCGCCGCCATGCGCTACCCGCCGGCCGGGACCCGTGGCGTCGCCTCGTCGGTGCGGGCCGCGCGCTTCGGCGCAGATTTCGCCGCCTATCGCGCCGGCTCCGACGACGGTCTGCTCACCGTCCTGCAGATCGAGACGGCCGAGGGGGTCGCCGCCGCGCGCGAGATCGCCGCGGTCGACGGCGCCGACGTGCTGTTCGTCGGCCCCAACGACCTGAGCTTCAGCCTGGGCATCCCGCAGCAGTTCGACCATCCCGACTTCACCGACGCGCTCGACCGGGTCGCGGAGGGCGCCCGGGTGGCAGGCAAGGCGGCCGGCATCCTGCTGCAGACTCCGGACCAGGTCCCGCCGGCCATCGAGCGCGGCTATACGTTCATCGCGCTCGGATCCGACGGCAGCTACGTGGCAGGCGGCGCGAAGGCTGCGTTTGCAGCGCTGGCGCCCTACCGCACCGCCAGAGAGGATTGATCATGCTCAGATTCATCGCCAGCGGGGAGGTTCCGGAGGTGACGCACCGGATCCTGGCACCCCACGGACCCATCGAAGTCACCGCCGACAACGAGCAGGTCACGCTGGATGCGTCGGTCGACGACCACGTCATCGGGCTCATCCTGCGCGGCTCCTCCGGCGCGCCCGGCGACCTGATCCGCCGCGCCTCCGGGCTGCGCGTGATCGGCCGCACCGGGGTCGGCTACGACTCCGTGGACGTCGATACCGCCACCGAGTGTGGCGTGGCGCTCATCACCACGCCCGGCGCCAACGCCGCTACCGTGGCCGAGGCGTCGGTGGCCTACCTGCTGGCGCTGAACAAGCGGATCCCCTACTGGGACGAGCAGATGAAGGCGGGCAACTGGGCGTCACGGGAGCAGTTCCTGGCCTGCGACATCGCCGGACTAACGGTCGGCATTGTCGGTTTCGGCAACATCGGCCAAGCGCTCGCCCGGCTGCTCGGGCCGTTCGGAGTGACGCTGCTGGCGCACGATCCGTACGCCGATCCGGCCGCCGCGGTGGCGCTCGGCGTCGAGCTGGTGGAGCTCGACGCGCTCCTCAAGCGTTCCGAGACCGTCTGCCTGCACACGGCGCTCACCGAGCAGACCCGCGGCATGATCGACCGCGCCCGGATCGCGGCCATGAAGCCGGGGTCGTTCCTGATCAACCTGGCGCGCGGCGGCGTGGTGGAGAGCCTGGACGCGATCGTCGACGGGATCGACGGCGGCCCGCTGGCCGGCGCGGCCGTGGACGTGTTCGACCCCGAGCCGCCCGACTTCGATCACCCGCTCTTCCGCCATCCGGCCGTCCTGACCGCGCCGCACGCAATGGCCATGACACGCGGTGCGATGGACCGCATGGCAGAGGTGATGGCGGAGGGGATGGCCGCGGTCCTGGACGGCAAGCGGCCGCCGCACGTGGTGGTCAACCCGGAGGCGCTCGACCGCGGTCGGGCGGCCGCCGCCCGTGGCTGACCCCGTGCGCCCAGATCGGGTGCGCCCAGATCGGGTGCGCCCTGACCGGATGCGCCCTGACCGGATGCGCATCGTCTTCCTGGACGACGCGATGTACTCGCTCGACGGCGACGTCGACTTCAGCGGCATCTCCTCTCAGGGCGACTACGTGCGGTATGCCAACTCGACTCCGGAGGAGGGAGCGGAGCGCGGACGCCACGCGCACGTGCTGATCACCAACAAGGCAAGGGTGACCGCCGCCGCGATCGAGGCCGGCAGCGGCCTGCGCCTGGTGGCTGCGGCGGCGACCGGCTACGACAACGTCGACGTGCAGGCGGCGTCCGAGCGCGGCATCCCGGTCTGCAACGTCCCGGGCTACGCCGAGAACACCGTCCCGCAGCACGCCTTCGCGCTGGTCCTGAACCTGGCCACCCAGGCGTACCGCTACGCCGCCGACGTGGCGGCCGGCGACTGGGAGGCCGCGGACGGCTTCACGCTGCTGCGCTACCCGACCTTCGAGTTGCACGGCAAGTCGATCGGGATCATCGGTTTCGGGACGATCGGACGCGGCGTGGCGCGCATCGCCGCGGGATTCGGCATGAGCGTGATCGCTCACGACGCCCTGGGGATACCCGACGGCGCCTACCCCAACACGCCGATCGACGAGCTGCTGCGTACCGCGGACGTGGTCACCGTGCACACCCCGCTCAACGACGCGACGCGCAACCTGATCGACGCCGACGCGATCGCGCTGATGAAGCCTTCGGCACTGCTGATCAACACCGCGCGCGGCGGCATCGTCGACGAACGCGCGCTGGCCGCCGCGCTGAACGAGGGCCGGCTGGCCGGCGCGGGTTTCGACGTGCTCACCACCGAGCCGCCGCGGGACGGCAACCCGCTGCTCACCGCGCGCAACGCCCTGATCACCCCGCACTCGGCCTGGTCCACCCGCGAGGCGCGGCAGAACCTGATCACCCGAACGGCGGAGAACATTCGCGCCTTTCTGTCCGGCGCGCCCTGCAACATCGTGAACTGACCGCCCCCCCCCCGGGGAGGAGTGGCGCTCAGCGCCGGAACCAGCGCTTGCGTATGCGGGCGGCGCCCGCCTGCGGCTTGGCCAGGTCCTTGGCGGCAGCCGCGACCACCTTGGACGCGGTCGACGCCGGAACGATCTCGGTGTTGATCACCAGGTGGTACAGCGATGCGTCGTCCCAGTCGGCGTGGTAGTTGCGTGAGATGAACGCCGACCGCCGCCGGTCGCTGTCGCGGACAAGCTGCATGGCCTCGCGCGCGCCGAGTCCCTCCAGCGCCCCGACCCGTTCCGCGCGCGACTGCTCGGAGGCCGTGATCCGCACACGCAGCACGCCCGGCACATCCTGCAGGACCATCATGCCGCCGCGGCCGACGACGATCACGTCGCCCCGCTCGGCGAGCTTCGTGATCGCCTGGCGCACGACCTCGTGGTAGACCTCGCGGTCCAGCACGTGCGTGGTCTCGCCCAACTCGTCGATCAGCGCCCCCGGCGGGATCGCCGCATCACCGAAGCCCGACGCCCGATAGGCGCCCGTGGCGGCTGCCGCCTCGAACCAGCGCTCCAGGATGCCGCGCAACCCGGTCTCATCCTGCTCGTCGACCTCGCTCACGCGTTCCTCGGGAACGCCGGTGGCGCGCGCCACCTCGCTGATGATCTGCTTGTCGACCACGTCGTAACGGAGCTGCTCGGCCACCTGTTCGACGATGTCGGCAGCACCCGATCCGAACTGCCGGGAAATCGTGATGACACCCATCGTGCTACCTCCGCTTCTCCTGGATCCGCTCCTTGTCCTTGGTAGCCGCGGACTCCAGCTTGTCGATGAGCAGGTCGACCCCCTCGTGCTCGTCGTACGCCTCGATCTCCACGTGCAGGTCGCTGCCCCAGCGCAGGTGCAGGTTGGCCCCGAAGAGGATCGAGCCGTGATCGGCGGTGAGCGTCACGCGCAGGTCTACGATCTGGTCATCCATGTGACGGAGCCGGTGAAGCTTCCTCTCCAGGTACTCTCGGGTATCCTTCGCCACCGGCATGTGCACTCCCTGGATGTCGAGATTCATCATCTGCCTCCTGCCTGACGCCATGGTGGCGATTGCGACCGGCCGGCGACATAGGCATCAGGCTGAGGTGTCCGTTCGCGATTGCTGATGGCCGGCTGGGTGTGGTGGGACTGGGTGTGGTGGGAGAGGTCGAGGTGAGTCCGCCCGCTGACGGTGGCGACCGTCGCGACCGCGCGCCCGCCCTGACGCGGGATCCGAGCTTCCGGCAGATGGTCATCGACCTGGCGCAGGAGGGGATCGCCGTCGTCGACCCACGGGGCGAGGTGGCGCTCTACAACGCCAGCATGGAACGGATCACCGGCTACGCGCCGTCGGAGGCCCGCGCCGGGTTTCCTGGCGCGTTGATCCGCGATCCCGACTCCCGCCGGGCGGCGCTGGCAGAGCTCGAGCGCGCCATTCACGGTTTGCCGATCGACCGGCACGAATGGGAGATCACACGCAAGGACGGCACCACGCGCACCGTTCTGGCCTCCGCGCGCGGCTTCTCATGGCAGCGGCGGCGGCTGGCGATCATCCTGGTGCTGGACGTGACCGACCAGCGCCGGGACCAGCGGCGCGCCAACGCCCATCTTGCGCGCCTGCGGCGCCTGTCCTCGGAGATGGTCCTGGCCGAGGAGCGCGAACGCCGCAGGATCGCCAGCGACATCCATGACGGTCTGGGCGACGAGTTGAGCCTGGCCCGCATCAAGGCATCGGAGCTGGCCGCAGCCTATCCCGCCGACCCACGTGTGACGGGGTTGACGCAACTCCTGGAGCGCTGCGCGGCGGATGCGCGCGCGCTGACGTTCGCGCTGGCGCCGCCGGTGCTGCACGAGCTGGGTCTGCACGCCGCGCTGGAGTGGCTGGTCGAGCGCCGCAACGTTCGGTCAGGGGTGCAGATGAGCTTTTCCGGGGGGGAGGAGCCTCCCGGCCTGACCGAGGCGGAGCGGATCCTGTGCTACCGCTCGGTGCGCGAGCTGCTGCGCAACGTGGTCAAGCATGCCGGAGCCCGATCGGTGGCGGTCACGGCGCGGACGCGGGCGGACGCCTACGAAATCGAGGTGCTGGACGACGGCCACGGGTTCGACGTCGAGCACGCGCTCTCCCATGCGGAGGGAACGGGATTCGGGCTGTTCAGCGTCCGCGAACGCCTGCGCCACCTGGGAGGCCGGATGCTCATCCACGCCACCATCGGCTCGGGAACCCGGGTGACGATGCGGCTGCCCCGCCCGCGGGAAAGCCGGCGTGTATGAGACCGTCCCGGTATGGCCTCATACACGCCGCCCTGGCGGGTGCGCGGCGGCTGGAAGCGCAGTGCCAATGCGCCGGTATGGGGGGCCTGACCGCCGCGTGTCGCCGTTTCTGAACCCAGAATGCCCGAACGCCGAGCGTCTCCGCCATCATCCAATCACCGAAACGATGATTCGGAATTGCCGGGATCACCGTTCCGGAGTGCCGCTTGTCCGATCGCGGACAAGGCGGCAGAGTCACGGCGGCCGACGCCGATGACGCGAGCGAAGGTACTCCTGGTCGACGATCACCAGATCATGCGCGACGGCCTGCGGGCGCTCCTGGAGCGGCAGGACGGCATCACCGTGGTCGGCGAGGCGGCCGACGGCCCGTCGGCGCTGGCGGCGGCGCGCGAACTGCGTCCCGACGTGGTGATTCTGGACATCAGCCTGCCGGGATTGAACGGCATCGAGGTCGCCACACGCATCGCCGCCGAGCTTCCGTACACGCGTACGGTGGCGCTTTCCAAGCATGACGACCACCGCTTCGTGGCGCGCATGATCAAGGCGGGCGCCTCCGCGTACCTGATCAAGGACTGCGCGTTCGACGAGCTGACCGCCGCGATCGTCACGGTCATGCGGGGCCGCAAGTACCTGGGGTCCGGCATCGCCGGCACGGTCATCGACCTGCTGCAGGGCGTCGACGAGCCGGAGTCGGTCCTTTCCCGATTGACCGACCGGGAACGGGAAGTGTTCCAGCTCCTGGCGGAGGGCAGCACCGCCAAGGAGATCGCCGCCACCCTCAGCGTCTCCGTCAAGACCGTGGACACCCACCGGCAGCACGTGATGAGCAAGCTGGAGGTGGGAAGCGTCGCCGAGCTGACCCGCATCGCGATCCGCGAAGGAGTGGTTCCGCTGGAGGACTGAGCCTGGGCCGGCCCGCCTCAGGTCAGCTCGCCGACCTCGCGTCGCGCCCACAGGCGTTCGCCCATGACCTCCTCGACGTCGGTCAGCGTCGTGCAGGACAGCATCGCCTCCGCCTCCGCCTCCGCTTCCTGCAGGTCGATGTCGGCGACCAGCGCCCGCACCCGCGGCAGGTAGGTCGGCTCCACGCTCAGCGTGCGTACGCCGATGCCGACCAGGAACGGGATGTACTCGGGCTGGTGCGCCATGTCCCCGCACACCGACAGGTCGGTGCCGTGCTCGACGGCGCTCTCGGCCACCAGGTGCAAGGAACGCAGCACCGCAGGATGGTAGGGACGGTACAGGTCGGCCACCTTCTCGTTGGTGCGGTCCACCGCGAGCAGGTACTGGATCAGGTCGTTGCTGCCGATCGACAGGAAGTCGGCTTCCGCGGAGAAGGCGTCTATGATCGGCAGCACCGACGGAACCTCGACCATCATGCCGATGGCCGGCACCTCGCACGCCACGCCTTCGTCCTGCAGCTCCTGCACGCAGTCCAGGGTGATCCTGCGGCCGTGCAGGAACTCGTCCAGCGCCGACACCATCGGGAACATGATGCGGATGGTGCGGCCGACCCCGGCACGGAGCATCGCCCGCACCTGCTGGCGGAAGATGTCCGGGTTGCGCAGCGAGAAGCGGATCGAGCGCATGCCCAGGAACGGGTTGGACTCGCGGGTGTCGTCGGTGAAGTAGGACAGGACCTTGTCGCCGCCCATGTCCAGGGTCCGCAGGTTGACCTCCCGCCCCTGGAACCGCGACAGGAGTTGCGTGTACACAGCGAGTTGCTCCTCCTCGGTCGGGAAGTCGCTGCGCACGATGAACGGGAATTCGCTGCGATACAGGCCGATGCCGTCGGCGCCCAGGTCGGTGGCCAGGTCGACGTCGCTGAGCAGGTTGACGTTGGCCAGGACACGGATGCCGGTTCCGTCGATGGTCCTGGTGACCGGCTGCCCCGGCACCTGCCGCTCCGAGTCTTCCAGGACCGCCCGCTGGTCGTGAAAGCTCTGCAGCGTCTCCTCGTCCGGATTGAGCTGCACCGTGCCGCCGTAGCCGTCCAGCAGCAGGGCTGCCCCCTCCGCGACGGTCATCATCCGCTCGTCGCGGACGATGATCAGCGGCAGCAGCAGCGACCGGGCCAGGATCGACAGGTGCGAGCTGGCGCCGCCGGTGACCAGCACGACGCCGGCGGCCCCCAGCGCGGAGAGCTCCAGCAGGTCCGAGGGATAGAGCTCGCGCGCCACGACGATGCTGCCCGGCCGGGAGTCGATCGCCGAGCTCTCGCCGACGATGTTGCCGAGCAGGCGCACTACCACGTCCTTGACGTCCTGCACCTTGTCCTTGATGTAGACGCTGTCGCTGGCCGCGAAGCGCTGCAGGTAGGAGGAGGCCACCTGCAGCACGGCGCCGGGGGCGCTTTCGCCGCGCTCGATGCGGGACAGCACGCGGCCGGTGAACTCCTGGTCCTTCAGGATCAGCAGGTGGGCGGTGAAGATCAGCGACGCCACGTCGGACAGCTTGTCCTCCACCTTGGCCTGCAGCTCTTCGAGCTGGTGCTCGGTGGCGAGCACCGCCGACTCGAAGTCGGCGCGGCCGAACGTGCGGTCATACGTGCGCTGCGCGAACGACTCGTAGACCCCCTCGCGGTCGAACAGCGCCGCCGGCCCCACCGCCTGCCCCTCGGCGGCGGTCTGTCCGGAGAACCGTTCCCCGGTGCGCGCCTGCTGTCCACGCGGTGTCCGGCCCGGGCGGCGCTGCCCCTCACGCCGAGCCGGCTCGTCCGGGTCCCTGGCATCCATCAGCAACCGTGCGTTCTCCAGCGCGTTGGCGAGCTGGCTGGCCACCGCGCGCAGGGCAAGCGCGTCATCCTCGTCGAACGGCGTGGCCCGGTCGCGCTGGACGGCCAGCACGCCGATGGCGGCGATGCCGCGCGTGATCGGCACCGCCAGGAACGCCTCGTAGCGCTCCTCGTCGATACCCGGCACCGGCTTGAAGCTGGGGTGCTCGGAGGCGACCTGCTGCACGATCGGCCGCCGGCCTTCGAGCGCGGCGCCGACGATCCCCTCGCCCATCGTCAGCCGCACGCGGCCGACCGACGACGGCTCCAGTCCGATGGTGGCGCGCAGGATGAGCTGCTCGGACTCCTCGTCGTAGATGTAGATGCTGCACACCGCCGCGCGCATGCGGCGCGCCACCATCTGCACGGCCCGGTCCAGGAACGCCCTCAAGCTCAGCGAGCCCAGGAACAAGCCGCTCATCTCCCCGAAGTCGCAGATCAGC
Source organism: Spirochaetia bacterium (assembly GCA_963662775.1). Classification (GTDB taxonomy): domain Bacteria; phylum Spirochaetota; class Spirochaetia; order SZUA-6; family Bin103; genus CATQHW01. The sequence continues at coordinate 3,175,385 of OY759747.1, read as the reverse complement.
CGCAGGTGAGCGAAGCGAACCTCACTCGAAGAGTGATCCATTGAAGGGATACTAACGCATTTGACCCGCTGACAGCCCCGCCGTACGATCTCCCCGCCCATGGAAACCCTTGATCTGGGCCGCCGTATCGAGCTGCTGTCGATGGATCCGCACTTCCACGACATCAGCATCGCGGTCTACCGGACGGACGACAGCGACGGCGCGTCCTACCTGCTGCACAGCTACAGCAAGCGTGAGGGAGCCCGCGACCGGCTGGCGTTCCTGGCGGCGGTCATGCAGGCGACGGGCGGGATGCAGAGTTCCGGCGCCAATCCGCTGGCGCTCCGCTTCGCCTGCGGCCACGCCCACGAGGCGGCCCTGAAGCGCCTGTTCGTCGAGTCATGCAAGGTCGCGCCCGGGACCGAACCCGCGCGGCGGGCGCTCGAGGTGCTCGACAAGAAGAACGACCTTACCATCCGCGCCGAGGGGCTCGGAGACGGCCGCTATCGCTGCTCGGGCGACCGGGACGGCGCGCGCGAGCAGCGGCGCGTCGCGGCGGTTGCCGCCGGCCTGGGCAAGCTGGCGCAGCTCGACGTGCAGGGAGACGAGGTGCGATTCCCCTGCGGGACCGACCACCACGAGCTGGTCGGGCTGCTGATGCTCAGGGCGCTCAACGTCCGCGGCGCGCTGCGCGAGCAGGAAGCGGCCGCGTCGCGCGGCGTGCTCAGCGCACCGAGTCAGCAGCGATAGGAACAGGAACGATGAACGGAGGCAACCGATGACAGGCAGGGAGCGGGTGCTGGCGGCGTTTCGCGGCGAGCCGGTCGACCGGCCGGCGGTGTGCAACCCGACCTCGGTGGCAACCGTGGAGCTGATGGACCTGGTGGATGCGCCGTTTCCGGATGCCAACCGCGACGGCGAGCTGATGGCCCGCCTGGCAGCCACCGGCCATACCGAGCTGGGCTTCGACACCATCATGCCCGTGTTCTCGATCATCCAGGACTCTTCCGCGCTCGGCTGCAAGATCCAGTGGGAGCAGAAGGACAACTGGCCGACCGTGAAGATGAGCCAGCCCATCTGGGACACTCCGGACGACATCGTCATCCCGCGCGACTTCCTCACCCACCAGGACACCGCCTGCGTGCTCGACGCGATCCGCCGCCTGAAGGCCGAGTACGGGGACGAGGTGGCGGTGGTCGGCAAGACCATGGGGCCGTGGTCGCTGGCCTACCACTGCTTCGGCGTGGAACGGTTCCTGCTGCTGTCCCTGGACGACCCGGACGAGACCAAGCGGATCCTGGACCGGCTCAAGAAGGCCACCATCGATTTCGGCGTCGCCCAGATCGAGGCGGGCGCCGACGCGCTGACCCTGCCCGACCACGCCACCGGCGACCTGGTGTCAGGCGACTACTACCGGCGCTACCTGCGCGACCTGCACATCGAGTTCGTCGAGCGCATCCCGATCCCGCTCATCCTGCATATCTGCGGCAAGACCATCGACCGGATGGGCTACATCGCCGAGACCGGCTTCGCCGCCTTCCACTACGACTCCAAGAACGACCCGGCCGAATCGATCGAGGTGACCGGCGACCGCATCGCGCTGGTCGGCAACGTCAACAACCCGGAGACGCTGTTCGCCCGCGGCCCGGAGGAGGTGCAGGCGGAGGTGCGCAAGAACCTGGACGCCGGCATCAAGCTGGTCGGCCCCGAGTGCGCGATCCCGCTGCAGACTCCCCTTGCGAACCTCAAGGCCATCCCCGCGGAGGTCGCCGACTGGTCGCGGCAGCACCCAAACTGACCGCGGGAATCAACACGCACAGGAATCGGACGGAACACCCATGGCGCAGATCGAAGACATCGACAACGAGCTGATCCGTTCCGAGATCGAGGAGTTCATCGAGCGGCCCGACGAGCGCGAGCGCATGATCGAGATGTTCGCGCGTGCCCGGCCGGCGATGCAGGAGATCTCGGCGGCCCTCATCGAGGGAGAGGACGACGAGGTCGACGAGCTGACCAGGCAGGCGCTCGACGGCGGCATCACCGCGGTCGAGATCATGGACGACGGCCTGATCGCGGGCATGGGCATCGTCGGCATCAAGTTCCGGGAGAACATCATCTTCGTGCCGGAGGTGCTGGCCTGCGCCCGCGCCATGAAGGCCGGGATGGCCCACATCGAGCCGATCCTGTCGGAGGCCGGCGTGCCGTCGCAGGGCACGGTGGTGATGGGCACGGTCAAGGGCGACCTGCACGACATCGGCAAGAACCTGTGCAACATGCTGCTGCGCGGCGCCGGCTTCCAGGTGATCGACCTGGGCGTCGACACCTCCGCCGACGAGTTCATCGACGCGGTGGAGGAGAACGAGGCGCCGCTGCTGGGCATGTCGGCGCTCCTGACCACGACCATGCCCAACATGGGCAAGACGATCGAGGCGTTCATCGACGCAGACCTGCGCGACGACGTGCAGATCATGGTGGGCGGCGCACCCGTCACCCAGGAGTTCGCCGACGACATGGGCGCCGACGGCTACGGCAAGGACGCCGTGGCCTGCGTGGAGCTGGCCAAGCGCCTGATGATCGAGCGGGAGCGGGTCGACGACTGAGCCGCAGGCGTCCGATTCCGGAAGCGATGGCGGCTCCGTCGCTGCGGGGCTGGACGCGGACGCATGGCAGCAGCGCCTGGACCGCCTCAGCGCGGTGCTGGCGCCGATCGCCGACCACGCAACCACGCAGGCGACGTGGCGCTGTCCGTACAAGGACCGCCGGGACCGCTGCACCGCCGCGTTCGGCTGCCGCAACCAGCGGCGCCCCGAGGCCGGCGATCCGCGCTTCGAGTCGGGGGCGGAGAGCCCCCGGTTTCTGTGCGCCGGCGACGACAAGCTCGACTACCGAAGTGCCTGGGAAGTCGACGCCGTGGCGGCGACTTCCCAGGATCGGCCGACTGGGCGCGCGTCGGAGCGACAGCGACGCCGCGCGGGCGGGGAGGTCGACGCCGTGGCGGCGGACAGCGAGATGAATGCCCCCGACCAAGGCTCCGGGTCCGTGGCGTGCGGCGCCGAGCGGCTGAGTCCGGTGGCGGGCGCCACGCTGTTCGACTACGCGGACCGCGCGGCGACGCGGGTCCCCAGCTCATGCGCGCGCACGGGCATCTGCCACGAGTGCGTGGTCCGGGTCGACGCAGGCATCGCCGCGTTGAGCCCGCGCACCGAGCCGGAACGCTTCCTGCAGGACCCGTTCCGGCTGGCGTGCCAGACCGAGGTCACCGACCGCTCCGCCGACGTGGCGTTCCAGCCGCTGCGGCGCTCGCCGCGCATCCTCACCCAAGGCAGCCCGAACGGCCGCGAGCGCGTCACCGAAGTGGAGCTGCGCGCCGCTGACCGAGTCCCCGGCGACCGCGACCGCGACCGCTTCCGCGGCCGCGAGCTGGGACTGGCCCTCGACCTGGGCACCACCACCGTGGTGATGAAGGTGGTCGACCTGGAAGCCGAGGCGACCATCGTCACCGCGTCATTCGCCAACCCGCAGGGGTTCGCCGGCTCCGACATCATGAACCGCATCTCCTACGCTGCCGGCAGCTTCACCGAGGAGTTGCAGCACGCCGTCGTCAGCGCCATCAACACCGAGATCCGCACGGTCGCCCGCTCCTGCGGATTCCGGCGCACCTCGGTGACGGACATGGTCGTCGCCGGCAATCCGACCATGCGCGACATCCTGTTCGGGCTGGACGTCCAGGAGCTGGGCCAGCGACCGTACCGCTCCAGCGTGGAGGCGGACTTCCGCGCCGGCCGCCGCGCCACCACCGCGCTTCAGGCGCCCGCGAGGCAGCTCGGCCTGCACCTGAACCCGCGCGCCCGCGTCGTCGGCCTGCCCATCATCGGCAGCCACGTCGGCGCCGACACCGTCGCCTGCCTGCTGGCCATCGGCATGGCCGACGCCGAGCGTCCGGTGATGCTGGTCGACGTGGGCACCAACACCGAGGTGGTGGTCGGCCACCGCGACCGGCTGATCGCCGCGTCCTGCCCGGCCGGACCCGCGTTCGAGGGCGGGCTGATCACCTACGGCATGCCCGCCTACGACGGCGCCATCGAGTCGCTGGCATGGCAGGATGGGAGCTTCTCCGCCCATACCATCGGCGGCGCGCCGCCGGAAGGAATATGCGGGTCCGGACTGATCGACCTGGTCGCGGAGCTGCGCCGGCATGGCATGATCACGCCCAAGGGCGTATTCACCGCGGACCGGAGGCTCAAGGAGATCGACGTGGTGCCCGACCGCATCACCTTCTCGCGCGCCGACGCCAGCGCGCTGGCGCAGGCGAAGGCGGCCAATTACTGCGGCCAGGTGATCGCCATGCGCCACTTCGGCGTCGAACCCGCGGAGTTGCACCGGCTCTACCTGGCCGGCGGGTTCGCCACCTACGTGAACGCGCGCAACGCCATCGAGATCGGCATGCTGGCGCCCGTTCCCCTCGACCGGATCGAAAAAGTCGGCAACGCGGCAGTCGAGGGAGCGCGAATCGCGCTACTCTCCGAGCCTGAGCGCGAGCGCATCGACGCGCTGGCGCAGCGTGTCGAGCACGTCGAGCTGGAGCTGGAGGCGGACTTCTTCGAGCTGTTCGTGGACGGCTGCCGCTTCGAGCCGATGCGGCTCGGCGCCGCGGCGCGCTGAAGACCGAGCCATCAAGGGCAAACAGAGGAGTAGAGGGAATTGGGCGACGGCAACGGACGATTCACGACGATCGGTGAGAACATTCACACCACCCGCGTGCTGCTGCGCCGCGGCAAGCGCATCACGGAGGCGCCCGACGGGCGCGAGTCGGTGCGCTTCAGGGACCGCGGCGGCGACAGCAGCTACCTGCCGATCCCGGACGACGTCAAGCGCGGGCAGGACTACGAGGAGGGCCGTGTCAAGCACGTGGGCATCGCGGTGCGCACGGCGATGGCCGGCGGCCCCGACGCTCCGATCGCGCTGGAGTACCTGGCCACGCTGGTGCAGCGCCAGGAGCGCGCCGGCGCGCACTACCTGGATCTGAACGTGGACGAAGTGTCGCTCAAGCCGGAAGAACAGCAGCGGGCGATGGCGTGGCTGGCCGGCATGGTGCAGGACACCGGCTCGACGCCGCTGTCGATCGATTCCTCCAACAGCGACACGATCCGCACCGGGCTGGAGGCGGTCGACGCCGGCCGGGCGGGCCGGCCGCTGATGAACTCGGCGTCGTTGGAGCGGATCGACGTGCTGGACGACGTGCAGCGGTTCGACACCCGCGTGGTGGTCACAGCCGCAGGCGAATCCGGCATGCCGGCCGGCGCCGGCGAGCGGGCGGAAAACGCCACCCGCATCGTCGAGGCGGCGCTCGGCAAGGGCATCGAGGCGGCCGACATCTTCGTCGATCCGCTGGTCTTCCCGATCTCCGTCGACATCGAGTTCGGCAACCATTGCCTGGACGCCATCCGCACGATCCGTGACCGCTTCGGCCCGGACATCCACATCACCGGCGGCTTCAGCAACGTGTCGTTCGGGATGCCGCAGCGGCGACTGATCAACGATGTGTTCCTGCTGCTCGCGATCGAAGCCGGCGCCGACTCCGGCATCGTCGATCCGGTGACCAGCCACCTGGAGGAGGTGCACGGCATGGACCGGGAATCGGTCCGCTACCAGATGGCGGAGGACCTGCTGCTCGGCCGCGACGACCGCTGCAAGGCGTTCCTGCGCGCCCATCGCCGCGGTCACCTGAGCGAGGGAGGATGACCGATGACCGTGATACCCAATGGCTGAGTACAAGGTGCTTGCGTGGCGAGGAATTCCCGCCCAGGTGAAGGCCTACGGCGCGGGGGGGACACAGTCGGCGACGATGCCGGACCGCTACCAGACCGAGATCGACCGGGTCGCCATGCGCGAGGGCTTGGCCGGCACCGACGCCTACCTCGATCAGTGGAAGTGGGGGCCGCGGACGGCGCGCGACGGCAGCGCCAGGGAGGTGCTGGACGCCGTGATCGCGGAGCTCGTCGCGGAGTGGGACCCGAAGCTGACCTCCGTGCCGGGGACCCCCGCGGGGGATCGATAGCGCCGGCCGCCTCGGGGTACGCTACGGCATGGCATCCCGCCCACGACTGACCTTCGACAAGACCGAACTGGTGCTGATCGACACGGAGGCCAAGAAGCCGACGGTGCACAACCTGACGCGTGACGACCTGGTTCGCTTCCGGCTGCAGAGGAAACGGGCCTTCGTCCTGTACCGGTTCGTCGAGGACGACGTGCTGGAGCTGCACGTGCGCGGCCAGATCGAGCCGCTGCTGATGCGCCGGCGCCGCAACCGCGAGCTGTTCGACAGCTATCTCGACGGTACCAGGAAGTTCTGCGAAGCGAACCAGATTCCCTTCGTCGACGAGACTTGATCACTACCACCGCTTGAGCGAAACGAGAGGAGTTCACCATGAGAGCGAGCAAGACCCTAAAAAAGCTGCGCGCCGGCCGCGCCGTGCGCATCTGCGGACTCGGCCACTACATTCCGGCCTTCATGCGCCACGCCGCCCACTTGGGCTTCGACTGCATCTGGCTGGACCTGGAGCACCGCGCGATGGAGCAGCGCGAGCTGCAGTCGCTGCTGGTGCTGTCGCACCTGGTCGACGTCGACGTGATGGTGCGCGTACCGCTGGTCGACGGCGCCCAGCTCTACCGCGTGCTGGAGGACGGGGCGACCGGGATGATGTTCCCGCTGGTCAACACACCCGAGCGCGCGCGGCAGATCGTGCGGGCGGTCAAGTTCCCGCCGGTCGGCAGCCGCGGCATGGACGGCGCCGGCCTGGACGGCGACTACTACCTCGACGCCGGTGAGACCTACGCGGAGGACGTCAATCGCGAGACCTTCGTCGTGGTCCAGATCGAGACCCCGGAGGCGGTAGAGAACGCCGACGCGATCGCGGCGATGGACGGCGTCGACGGCCTGTTCATCGGCCCGGCCGACCTGACCCTGCGCATCCGGCACCACGAAGGCGACCTGGACATCGACGCCGCCACCACCCGCGTGGCCGCCGCCGCGGAGCGTCACGGCAAGGCGTGGGGCCGCCCGGGCGACGTGGCGCTGACCGCGGACATCCACGCCAGGGGCGCGCAGCTCCTGGTGCAGGGCAGCGAGTTCATGGGCATGATCAACGAGCTGCAGCGCGGCCGGGAGGTGTTCGACGACCTGCTGGCTGCCGAATCCACCTGAGGCCGCCCCCTCACGTGCACGGAGTCGGATGACCGCCCTGCCGGACCGGCCGGTCGCGCTGTCGGCCGTCGCGCGGCTCGCGGACGCGGTGGACAACGTCGCGATCGCGCTGTCCACCCTGAGCGCCGGCCGGCAGGTCGAGCACGGCGGGACGATGCGGAACCCGAGGTTTACGCTGCCGCACCCGGTGCTGGAGGGGCACCGCTTCGCGATCACCCGCATCCGGCGCGGCGAGGAGCTCCTGTCCTGGGGGTATCCGTTCGGGCGGGCGCTGCGCGACATCGAGCCCGGCGACTGGATCCGCAACGCCGGCATGATCGAGGCGCTGGCGCAGCGCGACCTGCCGCTGGACCTGCCGGCCGACGCCAACTTCGAGGACCAGCCGCTGGAGCAGTCGGCACGGCTGGACGAGGTCGCACCCGCCGGGCCGGTTTCGGCGACGCCTTCGGACCTGCGCTTCTCCGGCTACGACCGCGGCGAGCGCGGCTTCGGCACCCGCAACCACGTGATCGTACTGGCGGTCAACTCGCACGCCGGCGCGGCCGCGGCCGCGCTGGCCGCGCGGCTGGACGGCATCGCGCGCTCGCTTGGCGGCACGGACGGCGTGGTCCCGGTGGCGCACACGGAGGGCGGCGGTCCCGAGCCGCCCAACAACCGCGAGCTGCTGGAGCGCACGCTGGTCGGCTTCCTGGTCCATCCCAACGTGGCCGGCGCCGTGGTGCTCGATCACCCGGCGGGCGCCATCCGCTGGTCCGACGTGACCACCTGCGCCGCAGCTCGGGCGCGCGGGCTCGACCGGATGCCGATCGTCGCCGCGACCGCCGGCGACCCGGTGGACGACGAAGCCGTGCTGCCGTTGCTGCGCGCCGCGGCCGACGCCCGCCGCAGCGAGCTGCCGCTGTCGGCGCTGAACATCGCCCTGCAGTGCGGAGGCTCGGACGCCTTCTCCGGCATCTCCGGGAACCCGCTGGCCGGGGCGGTGGCGCGCGAGGTGATCGCCGCCGGCGGCGGGGCCATCCTGGCGGAGACCGACGAGCTGATCGGCGCCGAGCGCTACGTCCTGTCGTCGGTCAAGGACCGCTCCACCGCCGCCGCCTTCCTGGCACAGGTGGAGCGCTTCAAGGCGTGGACGGCCCGCCACGGGCAGTCGGCCGCCGGCAACCCGTCCGGCGGCAACAAGCTGCGCGGCCTGTACAACATCACCCTGAAGTCCATCGGCGCCGCCGCCAAGAAGGCTCCGGACGTGCCGCTGGCCGGCGTGGCCGAGTACGGCGCTCCGGTCACCGGACCCGGGCTGCGCTTCATGGACAGCCCCGGCAACGACCTGGAAAGCGTCGCCGGCCAGGTCGCCTCCGGGTCCAACCTGGTCTTCTTCGTGACCGGCAACGGCTCGATCACCAACTTTCCGTTCGTGCCCACGGTCAAGTTCGTCACCACCACGCCGCGCTACGAGCTGCTGCCGCGCGAGATGGACGTGAACGCCGGCCGCTACCTGGACGGCGAGCCCATGGACGCCCTGACCGGCGAGGTGCTGGAGCAGACGCTGCGGGTCGCCTCCGGCGAGCGCACCAAGGGGGAGCTGGCCGGCCACAGCCAGGTCTCCATCTGGCGCGACTGGGCGGTCGGCGAAGGCCTGGAGGGCCGCGGCCCCGGCGCGCGCGCCGGCCAGATCGCCGCGGCTGCCGAGCCGGTCGCCGGCACGCCGGTGCTGGACCGGGAGGCGGCTCGACGCGACCGCCGGCACGGCCGGCTGCCCGCGCCGTCGTGGCCGGATGCGCGCCCGCGGATCGGCCTGATCGCCCCCACCTCGCTCTGCTCCGGGCAGGTGGCGGGGCTGATCGCCGCCGGCATCGAGCGGCGCGGCACCGTCGCCGGAGCGCTGGCGGGCGTCGTCGCCCTCCCGCACACCGAGGGCTGCGGATCGGGCGGCAGCGACGACCTGTACACCCGTACCCTGGTCGGCCACGTGGCGCACCCGGCGGTGGCGGCGGCGCTGCTGCTGGAGCACGGCTGCGAGCGCACGCACAACGACTACTTCCGCGCCGCGCTGCGCGACGCGGGCCAGTCCGCCGACCGGTTCGGCTGGGCCAGCATCCAGCTCGACGGCGGCATCGCCGCGGTGACCGATCGGGTGGCGGCCCACTTCGCGGCTGCGGTCACCGGCCGCCTGCCGCCGCGTGAGGGCGGACCTCCGATGATCGGCCTGGTAGCGGCCGGCGAACCGCGCGGCCGGTCGACAACGGACCTGCTGGCGAGCTTCGCGGTCGCCGTGGTCGGCGCCGGCGGATCGGTGATCGCGCCCGCCGTGGGCCCCACGCCGGCAGCCCTTGCCGCGGCCGGTCTCGCCGCCGAGCGGCCGCGGCCCACGGTCCGCTTCGCCGAACGGCCGGCGGCCGGCGGCCTCCACCTGATGGCCGCGCCGACCGGCCACGTCGACGAGCTCGCCGGCGGCCTGGTAGCGGCCGGCGCCGAGCTGATCGTGACGTTCAGTCCGAGCCGGCCCCTGCACGCCCATCCGTTCGTGCCGGTGCTGCAGGTCACCCCCGGGACGGACGCCGCGGGATTCGATCTGGCGATCGCGGAGGCGGGCTCGCCGGAAGATGCCGGCGCTCGCCTGGCCGAGCTGGCCGCGGCGGCGCTTGCCGGCGACTACACGCCGGCGCAGATGCGTAGCGGCGCCGTAGCCTTCCAGCTCACCCGCGGCACGGCCGGCGTCTCCCTCTGATGGTCCGTCCGGAGCCTGACATCGCCGGACACACTGGTAAATGCTCCTTCAGATTTCATTGAGGATGATATCCTTCAAGTCAATCAGAGTTTCGATTCGATAGTTAGCCTGTGAAAAGTCTTGTGCTTTTGCAAAGTCGTTATGGACAATAACACAGTCAATACCGGCCGCCACGGCAGAGTTCAGCCCTCTGGATGAATCCTCTACAACCAGTGTCTCTTTTTTGGTGGCTCCGAGGCGCTTTAGGCCGGTCAGGTATGGTTCCGGGTGCGGCTTGGTGAGCTTGTAGTCTTCGCGAACAAGGACGAAATCCATGAATTGTATGACTTGGCGCTTTTCATGGATAATTTCAAAGTCCACACGTTTTGCAGTCGTCACGATAGCCATGCGGACGTATTTTGACAGTTCAGCAAGAGTTTCAACGACGCCTTCAATCTCAATGGCTTCCGTTCTAAGATATTCCTGATAATAATCATCACGAACCTCACGCTGCCTGCTGATGGTCCGTTCATCAATACCTGCTCCCCTGGCTTGGCCCCAAGTGCCCAATCCATGGTTCATGTCCCGGAGGTATTGATCCTTGTCCAAAGTCAAACCAATGTCCGCCAGGGCGCGTTCTCCAGCTTTGTAATACCAGAATTCAGTATCCACCAGAACACCATCATGATCGAAGAGTATGTACTTTTTCACTCTCTTGATCCTTTCCGATTGGGATGAGGATCTCTTCGATTCTGTCGAAGTTCAACAGTTCAAGCATCATCCCCTCCTCGGAGACTCCAAGTGTACACGAGGGGACCGCCGGATTGAGTCGGTGCGGCTGGAGCTCAGTAGGGGATGTCCGATTCCGGCAGCGGCTGCAGCGAGAGCAGCTTCCGGCGGACCTGCTCGGCCCAGGAGCTGTGCGGATCCGCGCGCAGGTACGCCTGCCAGTGCTGCCGCGCCTCCTCGGTGCGACCGAGTTGCGCGCACGCCTCGGCGAGGTTGCTGTGCGCGTCGGCGTAGTGCGGGTCCAGGGCGAGCGCCCGGCGATAGGCGTCGACCGCTTCGGCGGCGCCGCCGGTGTCGACGAGCGCGTTGCCCAGGTTGTTCCAGGCCGCGACGTAGTCCGGCTGCCGCTCGACGGCGCGCAGATAGCTGGAGGCGGCGTCGGCGGCGCGGCCGAGCGCGCACAGGGCGTTGCCCAGGTTGTAGTGGACCTCGGCCGAGTCGGCGCCGTGCTCGATCGCCTGCTCGTAGGCGTCCACCGCCTGCTCGTGGGCGCCGGCCTCCTCCGCGTGCAGGCCGGCGTCGAACCACGACTCGGCGCCGTCCGGGTCCGGCCGCCCCTCGGCGCCCGGCAGCGGGCGAAGCTCGACGATCCGTTCCTCGGCCGGACGGGCGCGATCCACTTCGGCGGCGAAGTCCAGCAGGAGCTGACCGGTCGGCTCGGCCGCCTCCCCCGAGCGGAGCCGCACCCGCACCCCGCCGCCTTGCCCGGCCGCCTCCAGGTGCAGGAGCACGTCGTCCGCGCCCGGCAGCCACTCGCTGATCTGGCACAGCGAGCGCTTGAGCCGCCGCGTAGTAACGCCGGCACGGACCAGCCCGGCCACCGTGCGCGAGGTGGCGACGTCGCTGAAGTCGAAGAACGCCGCCCGCCCGTCCCCCCGGGTCGGTCGCAGCAGCCCGCCCCGTACCCAGCGGCGGATCTCGCTCGGCGGCAGGTCCAGGATGCGGGCGAGCTGCGCCGTGGTGAACCGCGACACGACCGCCTCGCCCATCGCTACGCGTCCTCGATCAGCCGCTCGAACACCGGTGCCCGCAGGACCCCGGCGCGCGTCTGCTCCACGAAGCTGACCTCGCAGTAGAGGCCGGGCCGTATGGCCACGGCGCCGGCCGGCATCTCGACCAGCAGGCGATCGCACGCGCGCCCGCGCAGGAGCCCCGCCAGGCGCAGCCGCTCCTCCTCGCCGTAGCCGGTGCCGACTCGGCCGGCGTAGGTCAGGACGCCGCCGCGCTCCATCGCCACCACCACGCTCTGGATGTCGCCGGCCTCCCGGGGCAGGTAGCCGACGATCGCACAGAGGGCGCGCTGCCGCCGCTTCACCTTCGTCCAGGCGTCCGAGCGCCGGCCGGGCCGGTAGGCGCTGTCCAGCCGCTTGCCGACGACCCCTTCGAAGCCGTGCGCGCACGCGGTCCGGTACACGCGGCGCCCCTCGGCGGGAATCGCCTCCGAGATCGTCATCGGCGCAGGCACTTCGAGCCGCTCCAGCAGCTCGCGGCGGGCGCGCAGCGGCTCGGCCATCACCGACGCGAACTCCCGGTACAGCAGGTCGAAGGCGACGAACCGCACCGGCTGCCGGGCCGCAAGCAGGGCCGCGCGGCGCGCGTCGCACGCGTGGTCCCGCGGCTGCAGGGACTCGAAGTCGGGCACGCCGTCGGCGCGCAGGGCGACGATCTCACCATCGACCACGCTGCCGTCGGGCAGCCCGGCCAGGGGAGCGAGCTCCGGGTACTGGGCGGTCACGTCGCGGCCGCCGCGGCTGACCAGCCGCAGCGATCCGTGCTCGACGTGCGCCATGGTGCGGAACCCGTCCCACTTGAGCTCGAACAGATGATCCGCCGAATCGAACGGCGTGCCGCTGGTGGCCAGCATCGGGGCGACAAGACGCGGCAGATCCGGCAGATGCCTACACCGCCTTCTTCTTCGCCGCGGCGCGGTCCGCTCCCGCGCTCGGCGCCATCTTCTTCGGCGACGCTGCCTTCTTCGGCGACACTGCGGCGGCCGGGGATTCCCCGGTCGCGCCGGCCTTCTGCGCCTCGGCGACGCTCTTCTTCAGGGCGTCCATGAGGTTGATGATCTTCGGCTCCTCCGGATCCTCGGCCTGGACCACCTCCTGCCCCTCCACCTTCATGCGGATCAGCTCGGTCAGCTTGGTGTGGTACCGGTCGTCGTAGGACGCCAGGTCGACGTCCTCGACCCGCGAGGCGCCGATCAGGGTGTTGGCCAGCGCCAGCTCCTCGTCCGAGACCTCCACGTCGACCACCTCGTCACGCAGCGACTCCGACGACTGCACCTTGGCGTGGTGATACAGCACCGTCAGTCCCAGCAGGTCGCCGATCGGGCGTAGCAGGACGATCTGCTCGCGACCGCCGATCACCACGTGCGCCAGCGCGTGCACGTCGTTCGCCTGCATGCCGCGGTGCAGCAGCGCGTACGGTTTCTGCCCCGGGGTGCCGTCGGGCACCAGGTAGTAGGTGCGGCCCGCGTGGTAGACGGGGTCCACCGCGTCCGGCGGGATGAAGCCGTCGATGTTGATCGAATGGTCGCTCTGGGTGCGCAGCTTCTCCAGCTCGTCGTCCTCGATGATGACGTACGCGCCCTTGCTGTGCTCGTAGCCCTTGACGATCTGGTCGGAAGCCAGCTCGCCGTGCTCGGGACAGACCTTCTGGTACTTGACGCGCGTGTTGCAGTCCTTGTGCAACTGGTTCAGCCGGATGTCGCCGCCCGACCTGCTCGCCGTGAACCCGCGCACCGGCACGGACACCAGGCTGAGCTTCAGGAACGCCTTCCAGCTCGATCGTGGAGCCATCTCTGTTTACCTTCCTCTCTTCGTTTCTCGGCTCCGGGCCAGCGTGATTGTAGCGCTATCCAGCGATGCGCGCGCGTCGTCCAACTGGCCTCACGGTCGACGCCACCGGCGGATGGCCTCGGCGACGCCGCAGTGGCCCCCGGCCGCGACCACGTCGTGGCGGGCGCGCAGCTCCGGCGCCGCGTTGGCGACCACGTAGCTGGAACCGGCCCACTCCAGCAGATCGCGATCGTTGTAGTCGTTGCCGACCGCGCAGACGTCACCGCGGCGGATGCCGTGGCGCGCGGCCAGCCACGCCGCCGCCTGGCTCTTCGACACCTCGCGCGGGAACACCTCGATCCAGGTCGAGCGATGGTCCAGCGGCGAGGTGGCCCTGATCACGGTGAGGTCGGGCAGCAGACTCGCCACGTCGTCACTGGACGGCTCCGAGCGATCGGCCGGCACGACGGCCAGCAACTGCGCGCTGGGGCCTGGCTGCCCGTCGAGCGGCGTCGCAAACGCGCGATACCGCTCCATGCGCCCTTCGAAATCGATGTTCGGCCGGCCCGACCACCGGTACCGAAAGTGGTGGTTGTCCGGGATCGGCCGGTGCACCATGAAGTCGAGGTCGAGCCCGTCCAGCACGCGCACCGCCACTTCCGTCTCCGTGCGGGTGAGCGAGTGCGAGCGAACCAGTCGGCGATGTCGCACGTCGTAGATCCCCGCGCCCGAAGAGACCACCACGTAGTCGACCGGGAAACGCTCGCTCGCCACGAGTCCGAACGAGTGCAGGTGCCGTCCGGTAGCGATCGCGCGCCGGCACCCCTCGCGTCCCAGCCGCTCAAGCGCTGCGCGGTCGCAGTCCCGCAGCCTCCGGTCACCCCCAAGCAGGGTTCCGTCCAGATCCGTGACCAGCAGTCCCCGGCGTCGTTTCACACTGCGGTCAGGAAATCTTGCGCAGCAACAAGTCCAACGTTGACGACTGGCGTCCGAGCGCGTGCTCGAATCCCGGCCGCGACGGGGTCATGAAGGTTATCGAATCGTAGAAGTCGTCCAACGCTACGAACACGCCGTTGGCCTGCGCCCACTGGCGCATCCGCTGTTCGCTCCGTTCCGGGCTTCCCCGGTCGAAGAGCCGCACTTCGACTCCGGCTGCCTCCATCCGATTCCATAGCTGTCGCATCTCCGGCGGTATCGACCCGGCTGCCACTGCCCCTGCAAGCGCTCGGTCGGCATGCGCCAGCCGAAGGATGTTGTCGAAGTTGATGCGGACACGATAGCGCGCGTCCGGTCCTTCGTTCCGTTCCTCCGCAAACCGCGGCGCTTCATGAAAGATGTTCGCATTGTCCCAGTATATGAACACCCTGCCCATCTCCATGTCTCCCACTTGTAGTATACCCCCGCGTCCGCGTTTCTCCCACTCCAACTCCGGTCCGTCCCGGCCGGTGGGTGAGCTCCTTAGAAACAGGGGACTCGAACATACCCGGCAGAAGCAGGAGGAAGCGCTCCGTTATCGGCTCAGGAGCCCAGGGTCCGGGTGGGGAGTCGGCACGAACCGCAGCGACGTGATGCCTGTGTAGTCGGCGGGATTGACCGTGTAGAGCGGCAGGTCGTTGGCGATGGCCGTCGCCGCGATGAGCGCGTCGTACGCGCGAGCGGAAGGTTTACGCCCGGCGGTGCGGAGATCTGCCGCTACCTGGCCGAACGCTCTGGCGGCAGGCGCATCGAACGGGATCGCGTCGAAGTCGGCCTCGGCCTGCTGAACCTGCGCCTGCCGAGCTGTCCTGTCCGGGTCGGTCCGCGCCACCAGCGGGCCGGCCGACATTCCCGCGAGCGTGACGGCGCTGATGGCCGCCTCGCCGGGAAGCTGCCGTGCATCGCCCAGCCGGGGCAGCAGGATCACCGTGTTGGTGTCGAGGACGCCGCGGCCCGGAGGCTGGCTCGGGCTCATGGCGAAGGATCCAATACGGCGTCGAGGTCGCGCCTGAAGTCGGCCACGTCGACGCATGGAACCCGCTTCCATCGCGCCAGCAGCTTGGCGCCGTCCGGGCCGCGCCGCCCGAGCGGCCGCAGCTCCGCGACCGGCCGTCCCGAACGGGTGATCGTGAGGCGCTCCCCTGCCATGACTCGATCGATGACCTCGCGACCGTGGTTCCGAAGGTCTCTGATGGTAGCGTGTGCCATAGCGCAGGCGTATCACACGTGATACGCCAAGGGACCGTCGCGTGGGTTTCCGGTCTCCAGGCGAGACACGTGAAACGCGGGGTTTGGCGAGCCGGCGCGCGCACGGTACATTGATCGAAGGGGGTGACTGATGGCGTTGAGCGAAGAGCGGCAGCAGGTGCTGCGCATGGTGGAGCAAGGCACGATATCCGCGGACGAAGGCTCAAAGCTGATCATGGCGCTCGGCGGTGACGAGCAGGCGGAACAGCAGGAGCCGGAGCCGCCCGAGGAGCACGCCGAGGCTCCGGCGGAGGCCGCGGCCACCAACGATGAGGTGCAGGTGCGCATCGCGCTCGCCAGCGGGGACGGCCACGTCGTCACCCTGGTCCTGCCGCTGCAGCTTGCCCGCTTTGCGCTTCCGCTCCTCGACCTTCCCCATGCAGCGGTGCTCGGCGAGCACGGCGTCGACATCAACCGCATCCGCGAGGCGCTGCGATCGGGCGAGCCCTGCGACATCCTGGACTATCAGGACGAGGAGTCGGGACACCGGATCCAGATCGTGATCGCCTGACTCAGCCGATCACCCGCAGGGCAGTCGGCGCGGCGCTGAGCGTACGCGCGCCGGTCTCCGTCACCAGCACCAGGTCCTCGACCCGGACCCCGCCCCATCCCGCCCGGTAGGCACCGGGCTCGATCGTCACCACGTCACCGGCGGCCAACTCGGTCCCGGCCTTGGCGCGCAGGCTCGGCGGCTCGTGGATGTCGAGCCCGACGCCGTGGCCGACGCCGTGACGCCACCAGTCGCCGATCCCCGCGGCCGCCAACTCTTCGTACGCGGCGTCGTTGAGTTCGTCGCTGATCACCCCCGGGCCGACCAGCGCGAGCGCCCGATCGTGCGCCCGCAGGACCGCGGCGTGCACACGGCGCTGCTCGGCGTCGGGCTCGCCGACCACCCAGGCGCGGGTGAGGTCGCTGCGATACCCGCCCACCGTGGCGCCGCAGTCGATGCACACCAGGTCGCCGGCGGCGAGCCGCCGGTCGGTCGGCTGCGCGTGCGGGAGCGCGCTGTGGGGGCCTGCGGCCACGATGGTCGGGAAGGCCGGCTCCTCAGAGCCGCGGCGCCGCATCTGCAGCTCCAGCTCCAGCGCGATGTCGCGCTCGGTCGCGCCGGCCCGTGCCAGGCGTGCGGCCGCCTCCAGCGCGGCGTCGGCGATGCGCGCGGCGGACTCGATGTGGGCGATCTCCTCCGGCCCCTTGCACCGGCGCCGTGCCTCCACCAAGCCGTCGACCGGCACGAAACGCGTCGTTCCGCCATCCCGGAGCCTGTCCAGCATGCCGGCGGTGACGCCCTCCGGCTCGTACCCCACACGGGAGAAGCCTCGCGAACGGCAGGATTCGCCGATCTTCTCGGCAAGCCTGCCCCCCGGGGGGAGTATCTCCGTCTCCCAGTCCGGACACTCGGCGGCAACCTGCTCCTGGTAGCGGCCGTCGGTGATCAACACGCACCGGCCGCGGGCGATCAGCAGCGCGGCCGAGCTGCCGGAGAAGCCGCTCAGGTAGCGGACGCCGGTCCGCGGCAATCCTTCGCCGTGCAGGCACAGCAGCGCGTCGACGCCGGCATCGTCGAGGTCCGCGGCGACCGCGTCGGCTCGCTCGCGCACCTCAACTGCTGCGGAGGTCGGCGATCACCGAGCGGATGATGGAGATGTCGTCGCGGTTCGGCGGCACGCGGCTGCGGAGGAACTGCCGCCCGTTGACGAACAACGTAGGCGTGCCGGTCAGCCCGGCTCGGTCCGCCTCGGCAATGTCGGCTTCGATCTTCGCGCGCACGGTGCGGTCGCCCAGGGCGGTGCGCGCGAGCTCGGGATCGCTCAGGCCCACCTGCCGGGCATAGTCGACCAGCCGGTTCGGCCCGTACCGCTGGAAGTTCGCGAACAGCGTTTCGTTGTACTCCCAGAACTTTCCTTCCTGGTACGCGACATAGGCCGCCGCCGCCGCGGCGCAGGAGCTGCTGCGGCGGTCGCGCGGCATGGACCGGTTGCAGGTGCCGTCGAGCGGATAGAACTTGTACACCAGCCGCACGTCGGCGAACGCGTTGGCCACCTCGACGATCTTGGGGTCGAACTCGTGACAGTGCGGGCAGTTGTAGTCGGCGAACACCACCAGGGTGATGGGCGCGTTCGGATCGCCGAGCTGCGGGCTGTCGTTCGCCTGGAACTCGAAGCTCCTGAACCGCAGGTACCGGTCGGCAAGCCGCTGCGAGTCGCGCGCTTCGAATATCTGCTGTTCCAGGAGCTGCTGTTCCGCGCCCGAGGACAGGCCCCAGGTGGCGGCCACTGCCACGACGATGCCGACGCCCCCGGCCATGACCCCGGGCCCGATCGCGGGGCCGGCCAGCGACTTCACCGCCCGCTTCAGGCGCTCGGCGCCGCCGGCCAGACCGAACACCAGGGTTCCGGCCAGCGCCAGGTTCACGAGCTGCAGCGCCGTGCAGTACAGGCAGAGCGCCCTGATGACGAAGAAGGAAATCACGGCCAGCGCCACCGACACCGCCGTTGCGGCCAGCGCCAGGACGGCCGAGCCGCCGACCAGCCCCTGGCGGACGCGGGTGCTGAAGTGCGCGGCCACCAGAGCCGCCAGCACGGCGGCGTGCATCCCCAGCCCGAAGGCGGAGATCGGCACGCGGCCGATAGCCGCGAACGCCGATGAGCTGATCCGGTCGCAGTCCACGTAGGAGTTGATGGCGCAGCCGGTAGCCGCGCCCACGACGGTGTGCTGGAAGTAGTTGCGGGTCAGGATGAAGCCGAGCACGACGCCGGCAAGCGCCAGGGCGATGGCGATATACGGGATGGCGTTGCTGCGGAACAGCTCGGCCGGCGCTGCCGGCTGCTGGACGGTCTTGATGGCGGCCGTCGGGGCGTTCTTTGCCACGTTCTACTCCTCTGATGCGTGTGCCCGAAACATGCCGTCGCCGGCCGGTTCCAGCCACGGATCCTCACCTGAGAATATCGTCCGCTCGCACATGCGGTACAACCCCTGTTCCACGCCGCGCGGTGCGTGTCTGACTCGCGACTGCCAGGATGGGCATACATACGGAAATTCCGTATGTATGGCCCATGAAGACTACCATCGACGTTCGTGACGACGTACTGCGTCGGGCCAAGGCCAGGGCCGCGCTGCGCGGCCAGCCTCTCAGCCGCTTCATCGAGCTCTCGCTGGAGCGCGCCCTGAGCGAGGAAGAGCCGGACTCTTCGTCATGGGCGGATTGGGCGCTGTGTCTTCCGCCCGTCTCTTCCAAGACCATCGTGGAACTGAACGAAGCGTTGCTCGGGCCGGACTTCCGGCCGATCGATCCGGAGATGTGGCGATGATCCTGGACACGCATGCGCCTGGACGAGCATTTCGACGTGGTCGACCAGGTTCGCCGCATCGCCTGGTAGTCGCAGGATGGCGCGACCGGCGGTGCGGCTCAGTCCCCGGGCAGCACCACCGGGTGGAAGAACTGCCTGCGCGCGGGCGAGAGCCCGGCGTAGAACTCCGGCGGATAGGAGGTGGGCTCCGGGCTCGCCGCCATCCACGGGTGCTCGTAGGCGTAGTAGAGGATGACCCGCTCGCCGTCCGTGCGGCGCGAGGGACCTCGCGTGTGCCACAGGGCGTTGTGGAACATCACGCAGGAGCCCTGCGGGCAGCAGAGCTGCACCGCACCCGGCAGCGACTCGAACCCCTGCAGGTCGTGCTCGTCCGGGGGCACCCGCGCGCGGTGCGAGCCCGGCACCACGGTCAGGTTGCCCTGGTCCGGGGTGCTCATGTCCGACAGGAAGTAGGCGATCTTGAACTGCAGCAGCGGGATGTAGGGGCCGAGTCCGCGGTAGCCGTTGTCGGCGCCGTCGATGTGCCAGCCGGCGGGGTGGCCGCTTGCGCCGTGCTCCCAGAACGCGTCGGAGGCGTGAAAGTGCGGCTTCTCGTTGAACAGCCCGGTGACGTAGGGCATCACCGCCGACAGGTCCATCATGTCCAGGAACAGGTCGTCCTCGGCCAGCAGGTAGAAGATGCGCGTGCCGTTCTCCAGGTCCTGATTGACGCGGAATGCCTGCTTGCCGGCCCGCGCCAGCTCGCGGCGGAGCTCCACGGCCGCTTCCAGCGCGTGGCGGAGCCGGCCGACGTGATCGGCGTCCAGCACGCCTTCCAGCAGCAGGTAGCCGTTGGTGTCGAAGAAGAATCGCTCGGAGGCGGTCGGCCGCTCGGCCGTCGTCATGCCGGCGGTACGGAACGCTGCACGGCGCTCTTCGAGTCGGTGTGGCGGAAACCGCGCACCATCAGCCCGCGCTGATCGTCCGCGCGGGCCGCCTCGGCCGCCTGCTTCTCCGCCTCGGCACGCACCTCGGTGCGGGTGGCGCGCACGATCGTGTAGTCCTCGGGGTCGCGGTAGCGGATGATGAACACCGGCCGCGGCTCATCGCCGTAGTTGGGCTTGGAGCCGTGCACGGTCTTGACGTTGAAGAAGATCGAGTCCCCGGCCGCCCCCTCGATCGGCACCGCCGTCTCCCACGGCCACTCGTGCTCGTCCAGCCCCAGGTGGGAGAAGGTGTCCACGTGCCGGAGCTGTCCCAGCCGGTGGCTGCCCGGCACCACGTGCAGGGCGCCGTTGCGCAGGTCGGTGTCGATCGTGTAGCTGAGGATCGCCACCGGTCCGCGGTAGCGGTGCTCGAAGTAGGCGGAGTCCTGGTGGAGGTGCTTGGGGTGGCCGCCGACCGGCTCCTTTACCAGCGACTGTCCCTGCCCGAACAGCTCGATGTCAGGGCCGATGATCGCCTCCACCACGTCGAGGGACGTGGGATCGAGCGCGGCGGCCAGGAACGCGGCGCTGGTGGTGTAGTCGATGCCGACCACCATGATCTGCTTGTCGCGGTCGTAGTGCTCGGGGGCCGGCAGGAACAGGCTGCCGTTCGGCACCACCCACCCCTCGGGCACCTGCCACGAGCGGTCCAGGTCCGCTATCGCGTCGTCGACCGTGGCCATGATGTCGCGGTACATGGCGCCGGCGTGCGCGCGCATCAGCCCGCGCACCACCAGGCAGCCGTGCTCCTCGAAGATGGCGGCGGCGCGCTTCAGGTCGAGGTCGTCGACGGAGACCTCCAGGTCCGTGACCGCGACGGCGGGAGCGGCCGGCGTCATGGGTGCCGTTCCGCGGGCCGGGCGCCAGCGGGGCCGAAGCGCTGGGCGGCGCGTGCCCGCGCCTTGGCAGCCTCTACCTCACGGTCGCGGGGCGGCGTCGTGGTCACCAGCGCGTCGAGCAGCCGCCGCGTGGCGAGCGCGACCTCGTCGACCGCGCGCTCGAAGGAGCCGGCGTTGGCCCGCGACGGCCTGGTGGTGCCGCTGACCTTGCGCACGTACTGCAGCGCCGCCGCGTGCATCTCCTCGGCGGTGGCCGGCGGTGCGAAGTTGTGGAGCGGGCGAATGCTGCGGCACATGGGCGTAACGTTAGCGCAGTGCATCGTTCGTTGCGACGCGCAACGACCGCGAAGCATCATCGCGCCATGACGAACGGAGAGATTGTCGACCGGTACGAGCGGGACGGCTACGTCGTGATCCCCGCGGTGATCGATCGGGAACTGGTAGCGGAGGTGCAGGGCCACGTCGAGTGGCTGGAGCGCCGGCACCCCGAGATGCGGCCCGAGCAGTTCCACCACCGCCTGATCGTGGACGATCCGTTCTGGATCCGCCTGTGCACGGATGCCCGGCTGATCGACGTGATCGAGCCCTTCCTGGGACCGGACATCGCCCTGTTCGCCGCCCACTACATCAGCAAGCCGCCGCGCAGCGGGCAGCCGGTGCTCTGGCACCAGGACGGCAACTACTGGCCGCTCGATCCCATGGAGGTCATCACCATCTGGCTGGCCGGGGACGACTCGACGCCCGAGAACGGCTGCATGCGCGTGCTTCCCGGCTCGCACCGGACCAGGCGGTTGCACGAGCACCGGCGGACCGAGGACGCGCCGAACGTCCTGAGCTCGAAGCTGGACCGGGACGTGGACGAAGCGGACGCGGTCGACGTGGTCGTGCCGGCCGGCGGCGTCTCCCTGCACGACCCGTACATCATCCACGGATCGGAAGCCAACCGCTCGGAGCGGCGCCGCATCGGCCTGACCTTGCGCTACATCCCCACCACCACGCGCATCCTCCGGGAAGACCACCCCGCGTACCTGTGCCGTGGCAGCGCCGTCGAGGGGATCAACGCCTATCCGCCCTGGCCCCGCTTCCGCCCCGGCGACCACTACCCCTTCCGCGGCTGCGACCAGCCGCCCTGGGCTTGAGGAGGCTGAGAGTGGCTCGCTGGACCGGTGAAGGTCCCAACCAGGAGTACCTCGAAGACATCCTGTCCGCCGCCAACGCCTGGCGGGAACGGTGCCTGCTGAAAGACGGCTCCGTGTTCCTGGACGACGAGGAACTCTGGTCGCGGGAAAACATCCAGGAGCTGAGAGAGGCATGCCAACCCCCGAGACACGGCACCAAAGACACGTCGTGGTCGTTCCTGAGACAGCGGCTGCAAGACAAGCGGCCGAAGATTTCCCGCCTTGCGGCGGAGGCGGTCTGGCTGACCGACTTGTACCCGACGACGCAGGCCGGCGAGGCACCGTCCTGGAAGCGCAACCGCTTCAAGGAACTCTGGGAGTCATCAAGTCCGCCGCCACCGGAGAGCAAACATCTCAGCGATCGGGCCTTGCAAGGCGTCAGCAACGTCCCTGGCCCACACTGGGTTGTCCAGCACCCCTTGCAGTTTCTCCTGGCGATATCGGACCGCTGGAAGGCGGAACCGCAACGGGGCGAGATCGCCAGGGATCCGTGGCGATTCGTCGACTGGCTGAACGAGACGATGCCGAGGAATCCAAACCGCCCGATGCGCAATGCGCTGCTGTATCTGCTATACCCGGATGTCTTCGAGCCGATCGGATCTTCGGAAAACAAGCGCAATATCGTCACGTCGTTCAAGAATCGACTGTCCGAGCCGATCGCCGACCCCGGCGGGAGCCTTCCGAACGACCGAGCGATTCACGAGATCCGCAAAATCCTCGAAAGGGAACACGGGAGGTTCGACTTCTTCGATGAGAACATCAAGCGACTCTGGAACCCCGACGGAACCAATCACCCTCTCAAATCGACTGAGCCACTGAATCTCATCCTCTACGGGCCGCCCGGTACGGGAAAGACATTCAATACCGCCCGCCGCTGCGTGGAGATCTGCGATGGAGCGGACGCGCCGGGAACGGAGCGAATCCGCGAAGGTTACCGGGAGCTCGTCGAGGCCGGTCAGGTCGAGTTCATCACGTTCCACGAGTCCTACGGGTACGAAGAGTTCGTCGAAGGCCTGCGGCCCGAAACCGGGACCGGCGCGGGTTTCCGGCTGGAGCCGATCGAGGGTGTGCTCAAGCGCATCGCCGAACGCGCCCGAAAGAACGGGAAGCCTCACGTCCTGGTCATCGACGAGATCAACCGCGCCAACGTCTCGAAGGTGATGGGTGAGCTCATCACGCTCCTGGAGGAAGACAAGCGTGCAGGAGCCGTGAACGAGATCGCGGTGACGTTGCCCCATTCCGGCGAGCCTTTCACCTTGCCCGCGAACCTCCACATCCTCGGCACCATGAACACCGCCGACCGTTCCATCGCCCTACTCGACACGGCGCTGCGCCGTCGCTTCCAGTTCGAGGAGCTGGCACCTGACCCCGATCTGCTGGAGGACGCAGGCAAGGCGACCGGTGTCAACCTTCTCGGCGTACTCCGAGCAGTGAACGAGCGCCTGGAGTGGCTCCTCGACCGCGATCACCTCATCGGCCACGCCTGGTTCATGACCGCGCGCACCAAGGAAGACGTGGACGACGCCATGCGCCGCAAGATCATCCCGCTTCTGGCGGAGTACTTCTACGAGGATTGGGCGAAGGTGCAGGCCGTACTGGGCGGCGGTAGCGACTTCGTGGAGCGGCATCCACTGAGTCCTCCCCCGGGTCTCGACGACGACGGTACGGGCGAGGAGCGTTACCGCTGGACCGTCCGTGGCGACTTCCCGGAGGGCGCGTACGAAAACCTGATCCAGCCGCGAGTCTCCGAGCCGGCGTGACGGAGGCGCCCTTCCGGTCCATCCGCGAGTGGGAAGAGTTGCGCGTCGGTGACGCCGGGTTGTCGGAGGGCGACGCCGAACGGCTACACCGCGTCGCCGACCACGCAGCCCGACGGCTCCGGTTGACGGAAGGCGCGGTCCTGACTCGGACTGCCGCCGGGGTCAGGGCCGGCCAGATAGTGGGCGTTCTGGCAACGCCCCGCTCGACCCTGGAAATCCTGCCCAAGATCGACGGTGACGACGGCGCCGTGCGGGCGGCGCTGGTGCAGCTGCTCGCTGTGGCGCTGGATCTGCGCGTGTCCGACGGCGAGATGACCGCGCTGCGCACGCAGCGGCACGATCTGCTGGAACTGCTCATCCGCCTGTTCGCCGCCCGACTGCTCGCCGCCGTGCGACGCGGACTGCCACGGCGCTATCGGACCCGGACGGAGGACGTGAGGCTGTTGCGCGGGCGGCTCGACGTCACCCGTCAGCTCACACGGCTTGCGGTTCGATCCGATGTTCTCGCCTGCCGCTTCGACGAGCTGTCAGTGGATACACCTTTGAACCGCGTCCTCAAGGCGGCGGTGTCGAAGCTGACCGAGGTCACCCGCTCCTCAGCCACCGCTCGGCGTCTGGCCGAGCTCGCTGCTCGGTTGGAGTTCGTGAACGACGCGCGTTCCCCATTGCGCGAGCCGGTTCGCCTCGACCGGAGCAACACCGCGTTTCACGACCCGTATCGTCTCGCCCGGATGTTCCTTGCCGGGGACTGGCAGAGCACCACCAGCGGAAAGGCGTCAGGCTTCGCGCTGGTGTTCGCCATGAACGACCTCTTCGAGGCATTCATCGGACGGAGCGTGCGGCGCGCCGTCGCACCATGGCAGGTTCACCTCCAGCATTCGAGGCACTACGCGGTCCAAGGACCGGCTGGGCCGTTGTTCCGACTCAGACCGGACATCGTGATCGACACACCGGATGGCCCGACGGTGCTGGACACCAAGTGGAAGCGACTGGATCCTGCCGACAGCGTGCTGAGCATCGAGTCGGCCGACATCTATCAGATGCAGGCCTACGCGCATGCCTACGACGCCGCACGGCTCGTTCTGGTGTATCCGTGGCATCAGGAAGTCGTCGCTCGGCCGGGCATTGCACGTCAGTGGAGGATCTCCGGAACCCAACGCATCCTGGACGTCGCCACCGTCGACGTCGGCCGCCCGGAGGAAGTCGTCGACTGGCTGCGATTGATCGTCGGCAGCACGCCGCTGGATCGCCATCCAGCCGTAGCGCTGTCGAAAGCGGACGTCTCGCTCTCTTGAGGACGGCCGTCACCATCCTCGAGCGGGATTCGGGCACACCGACTCACCACGCTCAAGACGATGGGGTTCAGGATTCCTTGTGGCGCGAAGCTGCGTCCGGAAAAAAGTCGAAAATCCTGCCCTCAGGGTCTTGACGGCAATGTGCGCCTGCGAGGTGGCACGCCAGCGCACGTGCAGGCCCCTTCCGGCCTCCCGGAAGCTCGCGCACCCGTTCGGCCGCGCCGCACCCCCTTCAGCGCCCGCTGAGCGCCGATCAGATGCCCGCCCCGGGCTGGTCATTTAAGTCTATTTCACAACCAGTGCTATATTTACTCCATGGATACCGCCACCCTTGACGCCCTCGTCCTCCCCGCCGTCACCTCCACCATCGGCGTACTCTCCGACCGCGCGCTGCTGCGTCAGACCAGCACCCTGGTCCGCCATGAGCGCCACCTGCAGGGCGCCGTCATCGACCACCTGGCCGAGATCGAGGCCCGCAGGCTGTACCTGCAGCGGGGCTGCTCCAGCCTGTTCGACTACGCGGTGCGCGAGCTCGGTTACAGCGACGCTGCCGCCGGGCGGCGCATTGGCGCCGTACGGCTGTGCGCCGACCAGCCGGGCGCGCGCGAGCGGTTGCGCGACGGCTCGCTGACGCTGAGCGCCGCCGCCGAGCTGCAGTGGGCGTTCGACCGGCAGCGGCGACGCGGAGCGATCTCCGGCACCGCGTCAAGCGCAACGGCGGGGTCACCCCCGGTGGGCTCGGCGGCGGAGAGCGCTCCGGCGACGGAGGAGCGGCCGGCGGATTCCGCGCCGGCCGCAGCGCCGAGCGCCTCCGACTCCGAGCCGCCGCTGGTGCTCGATGCGGCAGGAAGGCAGAAGCTGCTGGAGGAGGCGGCCGGCAAGAGCGCTCGCCAAGTCCGCCGGATGCTGGCCGACCTGGACCCGGAGCTGGCGGTGCCGGCCGACCGGATGCGCCCGCTCGGCGATGGCCGCTACGAGCTGAAGGCCGTCATCGACGCCGACTGCCACCAGGGGCTGGAGCAGCTCCGCGGGCTGCTCTCGCACGTGGACCCGCGCATGACGATCGGGCATCTCGTCGGCCGCATCGTGCAGGAGGCGCTCGACCGCCACGACCCGAGCCGGCCGCCACGCCGGGCGCGCACCGGCAACCGGCCGGCGGCCGGTGACCCCAAGCCCACTGCGGCAGCGAAGGACCACACCGCACCGGAGCCCGGTCACACGGCGACGACGCAGGACGCGGTGATGCCGGCCGGCGCGCCTACTTCGACGCCGGAGCGGACGGCGCAACCGACACCGAGCTCCGCGCCTGCGCCGAACCGGCAGGCAACGACGGACCGCCGGGTCGCTGCCGGGAGGAGGCCGGCCGGCGCCGCCACTCCGACGGCGAAGCCGCGCGCTTCGGGCCGCGCCATTCCGGCGGCGGTGAAACGACAGGTCTGGCAGCGGGACGGGGGCCGCTGCAGCTACGTCGATCGAGAGACCGGACGCCGTTGCAACTCACGACATCTGATCGAGATAGACCACATCCTGCCGTATGCGCTGGGCGGCCGCGCCGATCCAGGCAATCTCAGACTGCTCTGTGGAGTCCATCACCGCCATCGGCACGCGCCTCATGGCTCAGGGGGCATTCCTGAGGGATGAGCCCTGCTGCCGACCGTCACCACTCCCGTGCGCTCGCCAACACGAAGCCCGGAAGACCCAAGACGATCAGCCACGGCTCTGAGAGCCAGCGCCTGAACCTTGATCACGGCGTCCTCGGGCGAGCCCGCGTAGGTCATGACGCCGGGCAATTTCAGGACCTCGGCGATCCAGCGTCCTTCGCGCTCCTGCTCTACCTCGATGGCGAACTTCGCCGTACTACGGCAGCGGGCGGCTGAGCACGGGGAAGTCGCCGTCCCAGGTGACCTCGGCGACGTACATGCCGGCCAGGTTGCGGCGCTCGTCCTCCATGTCGCCGTGGTGGCTGATGCCGCGCAGGCGGTCCTTGCGGCGCAGGTCTTCCTTGCGGGTGCTCGACAGCCACCAGCGGCCGCTCCAGCGGAAGACCTCGGCGGCGACGAACGGACCGACCAGGTAGATGCCGTTGGTGCCGGGAAACCGGTCGGGCCGGTCGCTGATCGTGTGCCAGGTTCCGGGTCCGTTGCAGAAGAACAGGTGGAAGACGCCGTCGCGCTCCAGGATGCACGGCGACTCGCAGCCGCCGGTGCCGCGCAGGCCGGCCGGAAACAGGAACACCGGCTCCGGGGCCAGCTCGAACCGGTCCCAGTCGGTGGTGGTCGCCAGGGCGATCGCCGAGTAGCCCAGCTTCGCGGTGACGATGTAGTAGATGTGGTACGTGTCGCCAATGCGCAGGACATGGCTGTCCTTGCAGGCGCCGTACGGCTCGGCCCACGGCGGGGGCGGCAGCACCGGGTTGCGCACGTGGTAGCGCCAGTCGAGCAGGTCGGTGGAGAACGCCACGCCGCAACGGGTCCCCTGCATGCCCACACCGGTCGTGACGCAGGCGAAGCCGCCCGCGTACGGGTGGATGTTCACCGGCACGCCGGTGGCGACGCAGTCCCACTCCCCCTGCGGCGTGCTCAGGATCAGGCCGCGGTACTCCAGGTCGAACAGGCCGCTGCCGACCGCGTAGCCGGTGTACTCGTAGGCGAGCTTGCGGATGCGCGGATCGGCCTTCTCCAGGTCCTCGGGCGAGCCGGTGATGTGGAAGTTCCACAGCTTGCCTTCGTGCTCGACGAAGGTGTTGTCGATGAAGCTCAGGCCGGGACCGGGGCGGTAGGCCAGCGCCATCACCTCGTCGAAGACGAACGGCTCCCGGCCGTTGGCTTGGCGCTTCAGGCGGGCGAGCCGTCCCGCAAGGCCGTGCTCGTCCGCGGGCGCGGCCGCGGGAAACCGCTCCGCGATGCGGTCGCGCTGCTCCCTCGGCATGATGGGCGGCCGCCCTTCAAGCGGAAACAGACCGGACGGTTCGCGTTCGTTGTCGCTCATCGGAGCCTAAGAGTAGCCGAGCCCGAGATCGCCGACTACCAGTGAGACGATGGCATGAGCATCAAGCGCGAAGAGATGGACCGTGGAGCGATCGACTGATCGACTTCGCGGACGTGAGCCCAGGAGCCCGGCTGCCGCCGGTGCGTACCGGCGAGATACTGCGTGAGGACTTCCCCAAGCCGCCGAAGCGGGATGAGTAGATCAGTGCGAGCGGGCAGTCTGACTAGCCGCCATCGCGGCTCCGGACGCTCTCTTCGACAGTGCGCGTTCAAGCTCGACGGCGAGGTTCTCTTCTCCCGTGTTTCGAAGCTGACGAGGAAGTTCGGGACGCGAAGCCGGGAAAATGCCCGCTTTCGCCAAGCAAGCCCAAGCACGGTGCGTCAAGTAGGATACGTTGAGTTCGTCGAAAGCGTCCTCATCACCTATGTCACGCATGTTTTTCATGTGCTCCATCATCATACCGGCACGTTCCCGCGACACGCCGGGATCGGGTAGCGGTAGTCGATCCTTCCAGCGTTCGACGATATCCTCCCATGCAGCATCGTCGTCCATGAGAGATTGGCCAAACCGAACGGCCCATATCAGCAACGCTCCGCCGCCTCGAATCTCCTGTTCGACACAACCCACGCTTGCCTTGTGAAGATCGACCTCGATCGGTGGCCGCTCTTTCAGAAGCTGCGCATCGTGGCAAAGGACGACCAGATCAAGATCCTCGGAAGCGACTCCTCCTCGTACCGCGGAGCCGATCGCGATTACGGACACCACGTTGGGATCTCGTCCAACTCGTTCAAGAAACGAAACAAGCCAAGCACGCGCAATGGGTGTAGGGCATCTGCCCATGAGTCGCTCGATAAATGGCATATCTACAAATCGCACTCTGCTTTCAAACGCTGCGCAACGTCTTCCACATATGCCTCAATCTCAGCTATCACATCCTCCGCAATGAGTTCGGGAATTGTAACCTCGCCATACGACTTCCCCTTTCTGACCTCATTGAGATCTCGGAGCAGCTCCGAGACATCTGTAAGTCCATGTTCGGAACACAAGCGCTTGGCGACTCTTACTCTATACGGGTGGCTCTTGTTCGTTGGAATACCAGAATGCAAACACGCGGAATCAAGCGCGTTTTCCAGCGCATAAAATCCGTGGATCGAGAGATCCAACCAGTCTGCCGGATCCTCCCGAGCGGCACTCTGAGCTCGCTCAAGATGATCCTCTGCAACCTTGATTTTGTCTGTTGCATCGGCTGCATCATCCATGTTTGCGGCTCCCTGCTTTCCTAGTTCAGTTTCGCAAGCCGTCTCCATCGTTTCCCGCTCGATACAAGCGCGTCAAGTCGCTTTCGAGCCACTTCCGTGATTAGAATGTGTTGCCCTCGCTCCGCATGCGGCATGATAGAATCCAGCATGTAGACGAGGCCGCCGCTCAGGCGCCCACGTGATCGTCAGCCGAGATCGCCGTGTTCTGTTCGATGCCGTGCTCGGAGAGCCACCGCCTGAGATTGAGGGCGTGCATGCCGAGCGCTTCCGCGAGCTTGCCGATGCTGATGGAGCCACCCAGGTAGGCCGCCAGTGCGTGGCGCTGTTGCACGGACAGTTCACTCAGCGGCACGCGATAGCAGGCGAAGATGGCATCGCGCACAAGCTGTCCCTTGCTGGTGTTGCGCGCGGCAGCCAGGCGGGAGAGCTCTTCGTTCGTGGCAGAGTCGATCTTCACGTGCAGCGTCGCGTCTTGTGCCATCCGTCTTCACCGAATGGCCATCATGTCATACACGTGTTCAGGCCCGCTCCGGACTCCCGCATCGTCGGGGTCCGTACTCGCGGCTGAGCCTGTCACGGTACGATAGCCGGCATCGCACACCCTACCTTCATCGTCGGGCCGGCCGGGTCCGGGAAGACCGAGATACTGCTCCGTCGAACCGCGGACCGGTACCGGCGAAATCCGTTCGCGGCTACCCTGGTGGTCGTTCCCACGGTCCGGCACGGCGATCAGTTCCGGCGGCGGCTGCTGGCGCTGTGCGGCGTGGCGCTCGACCTGCAGGTGGAGACTCCACGCGGAGTGGCCCGCAGGTTCCCTACCGGGACCGCTGCCGCCTCGATCGGCGCCGCCCGCGAGTTGCTCGGCAGCATCGCGCACCGGCAGATCGCATCCGGCGCCGCCGCTCACTTCGCGCCGCTCGGCGCAGCGGCGGCACTCCCGTTGCTGTGGGCGGCGGTGGAGGAGTTGCTGGCCGAGGATGTCTCCGCGGGCTGTCTCACGGCGGCGGCAGCCGCGACCGGCGACCCGCAGCTCGCGGCGATCGCGGCCATCTACGGAGCCTGGCGCCGCGCACTGCAGGAGCACGGGTGGCTCGCGCCGACGGCGCTGCCCGCCGCGGCCGCGGCTGCCCGCGACGCGCCCGGACTGCCGTCTCTGGTGATCGTCGACGGCTTCCGGTTCTTTCACGGCGGGGAGTTGAGCCTGCTGGCCGCGCTCGCCCGTAACCGCGACCTGCTGCTGGCGTTCGATCCCGACGCCGGTGAGCGCGCCCGCCACTCCTACGAGCGCCTGCGCGAGCTGCTTCCGGATGCGCTCATCGAACGTGCCGGCGGGCGCGTGCCGGCTCCGCGGATGCAGGGCTGCGTTGCCGCCGATCGCGAGGCCGGGCTGCGTGCCATGGCACGCGCCATCAAGCGCCGATTGACCGGCGACCGCAGCCTGCGGCCGTCGGACTGCGGGGTGACCTTCCGCCGGCTCGGGCCGATCCTCGGCCTGGCGCGGCAGGTGTTCGCCGAGTACGACCTGCCGCTCGACCCCGTGGCCGGCGAGCCGCTCGCCAATCGCCCGCTCGGCGTCTGGGTCCGCCGGCTGCTGCGCCTGCCCGCCGAAGGATGGCGGCTCCGCGACCTGATCACGGTGCTCGGAAGCGACTTCATCGACCGACACCGCTTTGGACTCGACCCGTGGCAGATCACCCGAGTCGCCCGCTGCGGACGACGGCATCATCTCTGGGCCGGACGCGATGCGCTGGACCGGCTGGCGGCCCTCGCGCTGAAGAGAGAACAGGAGTCGTCTGACGGCACCGGCAGTGAACGCGAACAAGGAACCACCCTCCCGGGCATGGAGCGGCACGGCTTCGCTGCCGTGCTGTCGTACCTCCACGCGTTCCTGGAACCGCCGCCCGCGCCTGCCAGCTCGCACGCGCGGCAGGTGAAGGCCGCCTTGTTCGGCCAATCACCGCTTATCCGCGCCGGTGTCCGTGCCCATCCGGGGCTCATCGCCGAGATCGATGCTCTCCGCGGGCACCTGGACGACATCGCCGCCGCGGACGACGCCCTCCAGGAGGGCCCGGTGTCATTCTCGGCGTTCGTGGACCGTCTCCTGGCCCGCATGGAGGCGCCGGCGGCAATTCTGCGCGAAGCCGGCGGTGTGCTCCTTGCGCCGATGAGCGCGCTGTCGGGTCTGCGGCTGGCCTACCTGGAGGCGGGTGGCATGGTGGAAGGCGAGTTCCCCGCGTCGCGCTCGGCACCGCTGCTCCTGTCCCGGGATGCACGGAAGGCGCTGGCCGCGGCCGGGCTGGAGTTGCCGCCGCCGCCTGAACCGACCGAAGACGAGCTTTGGCTGTCCCTGCGCAGCCGCGCCGACACGGAGCTCACCGCCTGGCGGACGCGGCTGGACGAGCGCGGCCGGCAGGTGGCCGGCTCGCTCTACTTCGACGACGCCGCGGGCGGTCAGACCGAAGAGACATCGGCACCCGAGCCGGCCGAGGCCGCCTCACGGCGGGAGCTGGCCATCGCATGCACCAGCGGGTGGAGCCGAGGCAGCCGCTCGCGGCCGGATGCCGGTCCCGCGTGGGCGGTCGTGCGCGTCGCCGCGCAGGTGGAACAGCGGCGGCGCTCCTTCGTCCATGCCGGCGAGTTCGAGGGGGCGGTCGGCGCCGGTCTGCGCCCCGAGCTGACCGACGCGCGGGCCGTGTGGAGCGCGACAAGACTTGAGAGTTATCGGACCTGCGCCTTCCAGTTTTTCGGGCACTACGCGCTCCGGCTCCGCGAGCTGGACGAAGAGCAGGACTCCGCCGACGCGGCGACACGCGGCACGGTCATGCACGCGATGCTGCAGGACGCACTCGCGGACCTGAACGCCACCGACACGCCGCTCACGCCCGACACCGTCGACAGCGCCGTCGCACGCCTCCATACCAGCGGCAAAGCGATCTGGGAGCGGGCCCCGAACGAGCACGGGTTCGGCCGGGTGGGGCTGTGGCGGATCGAGCGCGAGCCGGCGCTGGAACGGCTGGAGGACCTGTTGCGAGCCGAAGCCGAGCGGTGCGCCGCGGACGGAGTGACCGCGCTGCTCGGCACCGAGACCCGGATCGAGTCGGCGCTGCCGCTGGAGCCCCCGCTGGCGGTTGGGGCCAAGATCGACCGGCTGGACACGGCCGCCGGGCTTGCAGTGGTCGTCGACTACAAGACCGGCAGCTCCATCAGCCGCAGGGAGCTGGACGGCCACATCAGGGTGCAGCTTCCCCTGTACGCGTACCTGGCGCGCGAGCGGGAGCAGTCCGCGCGGGTGATCGCCCGTTACGCATGGTTGCGCGGGCGCCACTCCCCGTGGCAACTGGACTCGGACGATCCTGATGATCGGCAGCTCATCGATGGCGTCGTGACGCGCGCGGGCGAGGTCCGCGCAGCGGTGGAGGCCGGCGATTTCGCGGTCAGCCCCAACGTCCAGCCCTGTCCGAGGTACTGCGCATTCCAGCACGTCTGCCGCGTCAACCAGTTCAGCCGATGGAAGAGCTGACCCGGCAACAGGAGGCGGTGGTTGCCGACCGCAACGCCGACATCCTGGTCTCCGCCGGCGCCGGCAGCGGCAAGACCCGCGTGCTGGTCGAGCGCTACGTCGCGCTGCTCGCCGACTGCCGGATCCCGCAGATCGCCGCGGTCACCTTCACCGACGCCGCCGCGACCGAGATGCGCGAGCGCGTGCGGCGCGAGGTGCGCGGCCGGCCGGAGCTGGCCGATCACCTCCCCGACATCGATCAGGCGGTGATCGGCACCATCCACTCGCTGTGCCTGCAGATGCTGCGCGAGCATCCGGTAGCCGCCGGGGCGATCGCCGCAGCGCGCATCCTGCCCGACGACGAGGCGGAGTACGAACGGATCGGCGCCGCCCTCGACGCCCTCGAGGACGCCGCTCAGGCAGACGACGGCCGCGCCCTGGCGATCCGGGAGCTGGACGTGTTCCCGCTGAGCGAGCAACTGCCGCGGATGATCGAGCGCCGTGACGAGGTCCGGACCGCGTTCGGCAGGCTGGCCGGCTCGACCGTCGATGACTGGACCCGCCACGTCCGCCGGCTGCTCGACGCCTCGCTGCGCGCCGCGGTCGACGCGGAGCGTGCCGAGCTGGAACGCCTGGTCGCCGACCTGCGCCGCGCCCACGCGGGAGCCTCGCCCGCCGACAAGCTGGCGCAGCAGGTCGGGGGCCTCCTCCACGCGCTGGGCGATCCGCTTCCCGCGGACCCCGGCCGGATCGCCGAAGCGCTCGCCGCACAGCGTCCCCTGATCAAGGTCAACGTGGGCAGTCAGAAGAACTGGGAGGACGTGAACCTCGTCAAGGAGAACCTGAAGTCGGTTCGCGCGGCCGCCAAGCGCCTGGAGGAGACGCCCCGGTGGGAGGCGTTCGAAGAGGACGCCTTGGGGGTGACCGCTGCGTTGCAGGCCCTGTTCCGGGACGCCTGCCGCCGCTACCGGACGCGCAAGGCCGAGCTGTCGGCATGCGACTACCTGGACCTGGAGCTGGAGGCGATCCGCCTCCTGGAACGCCACCCGGAGATCGCCGCCCGCCACCGCGCGAGGTTCCGGCACGTCATGGTGGACGAGGCACAGGACCTGAACGAGACACAGGTCCGCCTGCTGCGCCTGCTCACCGGCGGCAACGGCAGCGGGCCGCAGCGGTTCCTGGTCGGCGACGCCAAGCAGTCCATCTACCGGTTCCGCGGCAGCGACGTCGCCCACTTCAATCGCTACGAGGCAGAGATCGGCCGCGCCGGCGGCTCGGTCCGCGCCCTGACGCAGTCGTTCCGGACCCATGACGAGCTGGTGTCGGTGTGCAACACGCTGTTCGAACGCGTGTTCGCCGCCGGCGCGGGTGGCCCGGGAAGCGTCCGCATGCAGCCCATGTCCGGACGCGGCCCGGCCGGAGGCGCCGGCCCCCACCTCACCGTGATCCCGGTCGCCAAGGCCTCCGCCGGCAGCGACGGCAACGCGGATGCGAACCGCCGACGAGTCGAGGCCGACCTCGTGGCGCGCGAGATCGCCGGGCTGCTCGGCGGCGGCGCGACGGTGTGGGACGGAAGCCGAGGATGCGAGCGGCCGGCGACCCCGCGGGACGTGGCGGTCCTGATGCGCCGGCTGGCCAACGTGCACGTCTTCGAGCAGGCGCTGGAGGGCCACGGAGTGCCGTACGTCACGCCGGCGGGCGCCGGGTTCTTCACCCGGCAGGAGGTCCGCGACCTGACCAACCTGCTGGCATGGCTCTCGGAGCCGGACGACCACATCGCCCTGGTCGGCGCGCTGCGCTCACCCCTGTTCATGATCGACGACCGAACGCTGCTCGCCTGCCACGCCGCGGATCGCAACTGGACGCGCGTGCTCGCCCAACCACCCGACGGGGTGACCGGCGACGCCCGGCGGCGCTGCACGCACGCCGCGGCGGTGCTGGAGGAGCTGCGCGATGCGGCAGCGCTGGAGCCGCCGGACGCGATCGTGGAACGGGCGCTGGTACTGACCGGCTTCGAGGCCGCGTGGGCGCCGCTGCGCGGCGGCGAGCAGGCGCTCGCCAACATCCGCAAGCTGGTGACGATCCTGCGCACGCTCGCCGGCCGCTCGATCGACGAGACGGTCACCTATCTTCGCCGCAGGCGCGACGAGCTGGTCGACCGCGAAGGGCTGGCGGTGGTCGACCGGACCGACGCGGTGCGGCTGCTGACCATCCACGGTGCCAAGGGGCTGGAGTTCCCGATCGTCTTCGTGCCCGAAGCGCACGTCCGCTCTCCGGAAACCCACGACAGCATCCGCTGGCGCGTCGACGACGGCATCGCCGTGACGCTGAGAGCGGATGCCGCCTCGCCTGACCGCCGCCGGCGTCCCGGGCTGTATCGCCACCTGCTCGAGCTCGATCGGGGCGAGGAGGACGCCGAGTACCGCCGGCTGCTCTACGTCGCGGCCACCCGCGCCGCCGACCGGTTGTATCTGAGCGGCGATGACGGCGGCAGGGACAGGAGCTGGCTGGCGATGTGCCAGGAAACGCTGCGCGGCATGGACACGTCTCGGGTGGAGATACGCGAGCCGGCGCCGGTCGACCTCGACACGATCGCGCGCGCCGGTCCGCCCGCGGAGATCACGCTCCCGCCGGCCTCCGGCGAGCGGACGGTGGACGCGCCGCTGGTGGACCGCCCCGCGGTGATCCCGCTGCGCGCAAGCACCCCGGTGACATCGTTACGCCCGCCGTCCCCGCCCACGGGATTCGCCGGCCATGGGGACGGGCTGGCACTGGTGCGGGGCAACCTCACGCACGAGGCGATCCGGGTCTGGTTCACCACCGGGACTCGCCCCGACCTGACGCCGTTGCTCGGGGGCCTGCACCCGTCCGCGGGCGACCCCGCTGCGTTGCGCGCGCTTGCCGAAGTGGACGAGATGCTCGACCGCTTCGACGGCAGCGAGCTGGCTCAGGTATTGCGCAGCTCCGACACGCGAGCGCACTTCGAGCTGCCGTTCGGCTGGTACTGGGACGGCGCGCCCGTGCACGGCACGATCGACCTGGCCTACGAGCACGCCGGCCGCTGGCACCTCGTCGACTTCAAGACCGACGAGGCGACGCGCAGTCGGATCAAGAAGGCCGCGGCACCGTATCTCGGCCAGATCGCCCTCTACGCCGCCGCCCTGCAGCAGGCGGTCGGCCACGCGCCGGCCGCCTCCCTCCACTTCCTGCGCCCCGGGGTTACCTACCTCCCCAAACGGGACGAGCTGAGCAAGGCCCTCGCCGCCACCCGCTCGCGCATCGACGCCGGCGAGCTCCTCGCCGAGCCCGAGACGTAGCCATCGTGGCGCGTCACGTCACCCCGGTCACGCTCTTCTCCAGCGCTTGCCGGATCCAACCGTTCAGGCTCATCCCGCTCTCTGCCGCCGAGCGCGCCAGTCGCTGGTGCAACGCCGGGCCAAGGCGCACGTTGAGCTTGCCCGAAAAGGGCCTCCGTGGCTCGACACCGTCTTCTGTACAGGAAGTGAGATACTCGTCGATCGAGCGGTGAAACTCCCTCCGCAGTCCCTCGACGTCGGTCGCTTCGAAGGTAGCGATCGGATAGGAGCCACTGTTTACCACCCTTCCGTGCAGGCGACCCACGGATTCATCGAATTCGATCGCGGCGGCATACCCTCTGTATTCCATCATGGCCTCACTCCTACGGCATCGAGGAACGCGGCGATGTCACGCACCGTCGCTCGCCCCACTTCCGGCTCGGGATGCGGTCGATGCACCACGATCCGTTCTGCGCCTCTCTTCAGCACCACCCGCGATCCCGAGCGCTGCGTGACCTCGACGCCCGCCGCGTGCAACATGGCGACGAATTGCGTTTGCAACACCCGGCATTGACCGCGCCTGGATTCTGTGGTGCCGTCTACGGTCGTCACGAAGACTCAAGGATCGTGCTTCGCATTGAGGTACCACGATGAAGCTCCGCATCGCTCTGGCTGTAACGGCGGCTGCCATGATGCCGTTCTCCGCGTTCGCGTCCCCGCCCCCGCAACAGCTCCTGGAAGACTTGACCACCGAACTGCACTACCAGCACAGCGTCGACAACACCGGCTATCTCCTGATCCTTCCGCTCCTGCGTCACTACAGCGACCCGGATTCCATCCCATGGTACGGATCCGGAATACTCCTGGCGGACTTGACGACCGACCGCTCCCTCGTCCCCCGTATCCAGACCGACAGCAACGACCTTGAACCGGTGCTGTGCGGTTCAGCACACGCACCGACCTGGGAGGATCTCCTCGACCTGCTGGAGTTCTGCGAGTGGTTCTTCGAACCCGAAGTCGTCGGTCGCTACTCCGAAAGCGGCGACCTCTACTTCGATGGCTTGACCCGCGATGGGTCAGAATCGCCCTGAGCCGAGGGTGGCGGTGAGGGAGGCGCCGACGCGGCTGCCGAACGGGGTCATCTCCGCGCCGTCCTCGCCATAGGTGACCGTAGCTGCGGCGCGCAGGGTGAGCCGGTCGAACGGCCGGAAGGTGACCGACGGCGACACCCGCGCCGAGCCGTCGCTCAGGTTGGAGAGCCAGAATACGCCCATCGACCAGTCCACGCTGCGGCCGAGTCCGACGCTGGCCGACGCCGCCGCGTAGTGCCGGCCCGGGAAGATCAGGTCGCCGAAGCTCAGGTCGCCCGCCTCCAGCAGCTTCATGACGCCGCGGCGGTTGTCGCGCAGGACCGCCGCGTCCTCGTAGCCTTCGCCGTTCCACAGGTACTGGCCGGCGAAGGTCGCGGACCAGTCCCCTTCTTCGGGCCGGTAGGTGTACCGCAGCCCGCCGGTCGCGGCCGCGAACGGATCGTCGGTGTTGCGCACGGCGCGCAGCCCGTGCGGGGTGTCGGGGCTGCGGTCGACCGGCTCCACGAAGCGGCGTTCCGAGCCCAGGCTTGCCTCCAGCTCCCCGAACAGGTCGAAGTCCCGCAGGCTGGTGCTCACCGTGAGCATGGCGCGCGGCACTCGGTCGGTATGAAGGAACCCGCCGATGCCGATCTCGGTGCCGCCCACGACGAACTCCGCCTTGGGCGCGGCGGCGAGCTGCACGCCGTCGTCGCCCGGGTCGGCGATCACGTAGAGGTAGAGGTTGTGGAAGTCGACCGGCAGGTTGGCGCGCAGCGACACCGGTCCCTCGCGTTCCGCTTCCGGGTCCTCCGGGTCGATCGAAGTGAGGTTCAGCACGTCGGCCGGGCTGAAGAAATATCCCACCCCCCAGGCGATCGTGTGCTTGCCGCCGCGCAGGAACAGCGCGTCGCCGATCGTGAAGTCCGAGAACAGCTCCCGGACGCTGACGATGTCGTCGAAACCGCGGGGCGGCTGCGCGTCCTCGTCGGTCGTGAACGGATAGCTCAGGTCGACCTTGCCGAACACGCGGAAGTCGTCCGCCGGCCGGGCGTCCAGGAACACGGTCGCGCCCAGATCGACGCCGACGCCCTGCGAGTCCGGCTCCAGCGGCGCATTCGCCAGTTCCTCGAACGATGACCAGGCCACGTCCCCGGTGAGCGAGAACCGGTACGAGCCGCCGATCTCGACCGGCGGGGGACCGGCCGGGACGGCGGCACCTTCTGCGACCGCGTCCTCGGTGACCAGCACGTCGCCTCCGAACAGGTCGGCGGTGTCGAGCAGGCTCTCCTCCTCGCTCTTGTCCTCCTCCTCGGACGATCCGAACAGGGAACCCTCGTCGGTGTCGATCGTCTGCGCGCCCGCCACGCCTGCGACCAGGATCAGAACGAGCAGGAGCGCGCTCACCGGTTGGCCCGCTCCACGTACGCCTTGGTGAACACGGAGTCCGAGATCGCCGCGTCGGACAGGTCGCTCATGCTGATCCGGGTCTTCTTCCCCTCAACCAGCTCGTCGACGAAGATCATCTCGGTCGGGACCACGGAGTCACCGACGCGCGCGTAGCGCGGATAGTAGGAGGTGCGCATCAGCCGCTCGGTCAGGCTGTAGTCCTCGGTCTTGAGCACCAGGCTGCCCTCGCGCGTGACCCACGCCTTCAGGAACGGATAGGTCACTTCGTCGCTGGTCGCCTGCAGGTCCAGCACCCAGACCGCGTACTTGCCGAGCGTCCCTTCCTCGACCGTGCGGACCGTGTAGTTCTCGGCGAAGCTGACGTCGCCGAAGTCGGAGTTGCGCGCGTCGGTGCCCTGGAACGCCTCCTTCAGGGAAGTGTGCGAGAACTTGCGGCTCTCCGGATCGTAGAACCACAGGTTGTCGCCCTGCCGGAGGTATCCTTGGCCGCGCTGCACCACCGGGTCGCGGAACAGGATCAGGAACGCGTCGTCGGCGTCCCGCCGGAACTGCTGCACCACCATGCGCTCGACGCCGTCCTCGGGGTCTTCGGAGATCATCGTCATGACCGCCGTGAAGTCCTGGTCGCCGAAGGTGCGCTGCCGGTCGATCTCCGCAAGCAGCGCCTGCACGTCGACATCGGCAGCCCACAGGCCGGGGCCCGCGAGCAGGCCGGCGGCGAACAGGAACGCGGTCGCGAGACGTCGTATGGACATCGTGTTTCCTCCAGTGAAGTCGGTCAGTTGCTGCGGAGCGCGACGGCAGGGTCCATGCGCGCCGCGCGGCGCGCCGGGATGAAGGCGGCCAGCAGGCTCAGGGCCAGCAGGATCGCCACGTTGGTGAGCACCGACAGCGGCGGCACCGCGAAGGTGAGCCGGCCGTCGTCCAGGAA
Source organism: Spirochaetia bacterium (assembly GCA_963662775.1). Taxonomy (GTDB): domain Bacteria; phylum Spirochaetota; class Spirochaetia; order SZUA-6; family Bin103; genus CATQHW01. The sequence goes on along the minus strand of OY759747.1, from coordinate 3,135,908 downwards.
GAACTGCAGGGGCGAGTCGTTGTCCAGCGAGAACTGGCCCAGGACCAGCATCACGATGCCCGCCAGCACCAGCCCGATGAGCGCACCGAGCAGGCCGATGAAGCCCGCCTCCATCAGGAAGATGCCGCGCACGGAGCCGCGCTGCATGCCCACCGCGCGCATGGTGCCGATCTCGCTGATGCGCTCCAGCAGCACCATCCGGAAGGTGTTCACCACCCCCACCATGGTAATGGTCAGCAGGATCAGGAAGACCACCAGGCTGACGATGTCGAGCACCCGGAACAGGTCCGACACCTGCGCCATGATGTCGTCGAGGGTGGTGATCTCGAAGCGAGTCCCTTCCCACGGCTCTTCGTCGTCGGCGAGCCGGCTGACGCCGGCCCCGAACGCGCCGGGTGTCCCCGGCGGCGGTCCGCCCTCTTCCTGTTCCTGCTCCTCCTCCGGCGCGATCGGCAGCCGGGCGCGCAGCACCTCCGCCACGCGGTCCGACTGGCGCGGATCGCGCAGGTACAGGTGCAGGAGCTGAAACTGGCCGGCGCCCGTGCCGATCAACTCTCCCAGGTAGTCGAGTCGGACGAAAGCGGACGAGAAGGCCATGAACCCTGCATCCTCGGTCGTGGCGGCCAGCACGAGCTCTCCTACGTTCTGCTGACCGGTAACCGTTGCGACACGCACCAGCACCTGGTCGCCGATCTCCACGCGCAACCGCCCGGCCACCGATTCCGGCAGGATCAGCGCGTTGCGATCCTCCTCCCCGGGCAACGAGCCGGCAATCAGCGAAAGGCTGGGAAAGAAGCTCGGTTCCCCGTGCCAGTCCACGCCTTCGATGAACTGATTGGTCTGCTTGGAGCCGAAGATCAGGGTTCCCAGCGTACGGCTGCGGCGGTTCAGCTCCGCGATGTCATCCTCGACCTCGTCGACGGCGGACGCCAGCGAGGAGCCGCTGCCATCCGAGTCGCGGATGACATTGATGATCAGACGCGAGTCGGTGAGCTCCGTTCCGCTCACGTACACGTGGCCGCCGATCATGTCGGTGAGCGCGCCCTCGATGTTTCGCGACACGCCGCCGGTGAACCCGTTCAGGATGGTGACCACGACAACACCGAACGCGATCGCGCCGGCGAGCAGCACGCTGCGTTTCTTCTGCCTGCCGGTATTGCGGAAGGCGATGCGGAGCAGACTGCGCATCAGCCGGTCCCCATGGCCTGCCGCGGCGAGATGCGCAGAGCCACGGCAAGGGGATAGAGGCTCGAAACCACGGCGATCGCCGCTACCATGACCAGCGAGAATCCGACCGAGCCGGGTGACACCTCGGGCCGCAGGACCTCGCCGCCGAACAGGATGCGCAGGAACAGGTTGGAGGCGGGGATGCCGGTTGCGCCAAGGATGAACAGCAGTACCAGCCCGAGCAGTACGCCGGCCCCGCCGAACACGAAGGCAAGCGTCACCGTCTCCGCGCCGATCATGCGCCGCACGAACCCCTTGCGCGCGCCGATCGCGCGCATGGTGCCGATCTCGCTGATGCGCTCGGTCACCGAGATGACCAGCGTGTTCATGATGATGATCACGGCGACGACGGCGACGACGATGATCACCACGTTGAACACGATCTTGAACCCGTCGGAAAGCTGCGACATGGGCGCCGCGGCCCCTACCCAGCCCATCACCTGCGCGTTGAGGTCGGCTTCGGCGATCAGCCGCTCCAGGTCCTCGGTCACGCGCGCGGCCGCCCCCGGCCGGTTCAACTTCAACAGCAGGAAGTGCCAGGCGCCGGAGTCCACGACGGTCTCCTCCCGCCCGCCAAGATCCAGCAGGACCGGAGCTTCCGAGCCGGCTTCGACCTCCTGCAGCAGGCTCCCGGCATCGCCGCCGCCGAAGAGATCGGACTCGTCCACCGAGCCGAGCCCGGCAATCTGCTGCTCGGTCAGGATCTGCTCCGCCGGCGCCGAAACGGTCATGCCGGTCAGCGTGCGCAGCGTCGTGATATCCACGAACGACACGGAATCGAGCTGCGGCAGGGCGTTACGGAACCGGAAAATCCCGGTGACCGGCACCTCGCGGACCTTGATGCCGGCCTCCGTGGTCGCCGTGAGCAGCACGCGATCACCCGGGCGCACCTCGCGGTCGGCCGATTCGCCGAGGTCGGTTGCGGTTCCCTCCGACAGCACGATGCCCACCTGATCCGGTTCCAGGAACGAGCCGGAAATCAGCTCGGCGGCGTCCGGAAACGCCTCCCGGTAGCGCGCCGGCTCGATCCCCCAGAGCTGCGAGAACGATTCACCGACGGACGTCCCATCCTCACCTGCCAGGTTGACGATGGCGCTGTCGCTGGCCTGCGGACTCCAGGCTGCCACGGCCGGGTGATCGGCCACCGCCTGCCGGAGCTGCTCGTACCCGTCGAGCCGCGGCGTCCGCGCGTTGAGAAAGTCGGTGCTGCGCACCCCGAACAGGCTGACGGGAGCGTCGGCGACGCCGGCCAGCACCACGTGGCCGGTGAAGTTGTCGATGAACGACCGCCGGATGCCGGCCGCGGCCGAGTCCATCAAAGAGTTGCCCACCACCAGCACAAAGGTTCCGATCAGGATGATCGTGCCGACGATCAGGCTCTTGGCCCGATGCTCTTGCAGATTCCGGATCGCGATGCGCCAGACGACGCTCACGCGCTGCGCCTCGAATCGCTCTTGCGATCCTCCGTGACCAGCCCGTCGTGCAGCCTGATGATGTGGTCGGCGATGCCGACGATGGCCGGGTCGTGAGTGGAGAACACGAACGTGGTGCCGAGCTCGGCGTTCATGTGCTTCATCAACTCGATGATCTGTTCGCCGGTCTCGGAATCGAGGTTGGCGGTCGGCTCGTCGGCCAGCACGATGCGCGGCTTGTTGGCCAGGGCCCGGGCGATCGCCACCCGTTGCCGCTGGCCGCCGGACAGCTCGGCGGGACGGTGGCTGCGGTGATCCTCAAGACCCACCGCCTCGATCAGGTAGGAGACCCAGTCGGCCCGTTCCGCCTTCGGCACGCGCGCCTGGCCGATCAGGAGCGGAAACTCCACGTTCTCTGCCACGTTCAGCACCGGCACCAGGTTGAACGACTGGAAGATGAACCCCAGCACATCGTGGCGCAGCTCCGTGACCTGACGGTCGGCCATGCCGGCGGTGTCGGTTCCCATCACCTGCACGGTCCCGGAGGTGGGGGTGTCGATGCAGCCGATGAGATTGAGGATCGTGCTCTTTCCCGAGCCCGACGGTCCGGCGATGGAGACGAAGTCTCCTTCCTCAATCTCGAAACTCACGCCCTTGACGGCGTGCACCTCGGTCTTGCCGAGCGGGTAGATCTTGCGTACGTCGGTGAGCGTGACTGCTGGCACGGTCCGAATGTACCGCCGGCCCCAAGCCTCGGCTACCGAGCCCGGACCCCGTTCATGCGACGTTCATCGGCCGTTCAGGCCGCCTCCGAGTGTCCCCGGTCGACCGCCACCACCCGCACCGAGGCCGGTCCGAAGGCCAGGTCGAAGCCATTCGCGGCGACCTCCAGCTCCCCGTCCCGCGCGGCGATCAGGTCCGTGGCCCGCGTGATCGGCCACGACGGCGTCACCCGGGCAGAGGCGTGCCGCAGGGAGGGATTGAACAGGAACAGCAGATCGCGGCCGGTCCGCGAGCGGCGCCGCAGCGGCACGACGCGGTCGCCTGCCACGGCGACCGGCGGGCACACCCCGCGGGAGGCGAGCAGCGGCAGCACCAGCGAAGCAGGCGCCGTCCCGCCGAACGCGGTCGCCGGCGACAGGGCCAGCCACGCCAGGCGGCGGTCCGCGCGCTCCACGCCGACCGCGGCGCCGTCCAGCCTGGCCAGCACTCGGCTGTCGCCGGCCGGCTCCAGGACGGCGTAGCCGACCGGCTCCGGGACGACCTCGTGCCCGAACGCGCCCGACAGCACGCCGCTGCCAGCGCGGCCCGGCGTGAAGCGGTCGTAGTCGGCGACCCGCGCGCCCAGCAACTCGGCCAAGCCTTCCGGCGGCGCGTAGCTGAAGCGTCCGTTCGCCGCGTAGGAGCCCAGGTTGCCGTCCGCCACCACGAACGGCCCCGACTCCCGCGCCACGGCGCCGGCGATCCGGTCGACCGTCGCCGCCTCCAGCAGCGCCGTGTTCGGCAGCCAGACCACGCGGTAGGGCGACCAGTCGTGCCCGCTCGTGATCACGTCGGCCGGGATGCCGTGCGTCCACAGCGTGCGGTAGAGACCGAGCAGGCCGTCCAGATAGGACTGGTGCTCGCCGTTGTAGAGGAAGATCTCCGAGCTCGGGCCATCGTAGAGGATCGCCACCTCCGGCTGCGGGACCTGCAGCGGCACATGGCCGGCGATGCGGTCGATGTCCGCGAGCGCCCGGCGGACCGCGCGCAGGCGCCCGGTCGGCTCGCGGTCCGGCGCGGTCAGGCTGTAGCCCGGCGCCTCGAAGCTCAGGTACTCCGGGGTGTACTGCCAGAACATCGCGCCGGCGGCGCCGTGAATGAGGCTCAGCCACAGCAGCGAGGTCACCTCCGCCGGGTGCGACTGGGGCTTCCAGGTGACGCCGGCCGGGCTCATGCCGGCGTAGATCTCCTCGTTCCACCAGCGGCCGCCGCGGCCGATGCCGCGCGACCAGTCGAAGCTGAAGCAGCGTTCGGCGATCCGCAGGGGGTCGGGGCCTGTCAGCAGTTCGTTGGAGGGCATGGACATGCCCCAACTGTCCACCTCGCCCGCACATGCCTGGTCGAAGGGCCGCGGCATGTTGGCACCGTGCGCGCGCAGTTCGTGACGGTCGTCCAGCTCCCGGATCACCCGCACCTGCCAGCGTAGCGTCTCGGCCAGATTCTCGACGTGAAACTGCCGGTAGAGCAGCATCTCCACCACGTTGCGCGAGCTGCGCGCCGGGGCGACGTCCTCCCAGCAGCGATAGCGCCGGTGCAGCCGCTCGTTGAGTTGCGCCAGCGTGTAGCGGCGCTCGAGCCAGGCGGCGTAGCGGTCCAGCGTGCTCGCGCAGTAGCACGGGCAGACCGGTCCGTCCGTCGTCGGGAACGACGCGCCGTCCCACACGCCCCAGATCAGCAGGCTCTCGTGGTCGCGGTAGCGGCCCACCACGGTGCGCAGCAGCCGCTCGCCGTACTCCCGCCACTTCGGATGGTCGTAGCAGTGGATCATCCTCCCCTGCGGCATGGCGTTGGTGGAGTCGGGATGCAAGGGTGTCCCGTCGGGCTTCACTTGGCGGATGTCGGGATGCTCGCGCAGCAGCCAGTCCGGGCACGCCCCGTGCGTGGCCAGCGTCAGGTCGAACCAGACCAGCAGGTCATGGCGGGCGGCCAGCTCGAAGAAGCGGTCGAAGTCGTCCAGCTCGAAGCGGCCGGGGGACGGCTCAACCCAGTTCCAGTAGGAGAAGGTCCGCACGATGCGCAGGCCGTCGGCGCGGATCGCCGCGAAGTCGCGGTCCCAGAACTCCTGCGGCGGCATCGGCGCCCGGTAGTACTCGGTGCCGACGGGAAACGGGTGCGACGCGGTCCGGAAGGGAGGTGAGTCGGCCATGACGCCTACGATAGCGCAGGATTCATCGCGCCGAGACCGTCGATTTGCGATTCATTCTTCGGTGGCCGCGATACTCCTCCGCCAGTACGGTTGGCGCATGGCTCCCACGATTCCGCCGTACGAGGCTATGCTCACCGCGTTCACCGATCGGGACAGCAGCTACGACGGCGCCTTCGTGGCCGCCGTGCGTACGACCGGCATCTTCTGCCGCGCCTCCTGCCCGGCCCGCAGGCCACGTCCGGACCACGTCGAGTTCTTCGAGTCCGCCGACGAGGCGATCGCCGCCGGGTACCGGCCCTGTCTCCGCTGCCGGCCGCTCGACACCAACGGGACCGCGCCGCCGTGGCTGGGTCCGTTGCTGGTCGAACTGGAGCGCGACCCGCGCCGCCGATGGAGCGACGCCGATCTGGTCGCGAGCGGTTTGCGTCCGGAGGCGGTGCGGCGCTGGTTTCGACGCCGCTTTGGGACGACGTTCCATGAGTACGCGCGCAGCCGGCGGCTGGCGGCAGCGGTCGGCACCCTGCAGCGAGGAGTACCGGTGACCGACACGGCCTTCGACCACGGCTACGAATCGCTCAGCGGATTCAACGATGCCATCCGCAACCTGATCGGCGCTTCGCCCGGCGCGGCGGGAGACGCCATGCTGCTGGCGTTGGCGCCGATGGAGACTCCGCTGGGCGCGATGCTCCTCGGCGCCGCGGACGGCAAACTGTGCCTGGCCGAGTTCAGCGATCCGGATCGTCTTGAGGCGCAACTGCGTCGGACGCGCCAGCGCATGAAGGCGACGCTCGTCCCGGGCCGGCCCGCTCCCCTCGCAGACGCCGAAGCTCAACTCGAGGAGTACTTCGCCGGCCGCAGGCTGCGCTTCGATCTGCCCCTGTTGCCGGCCGGCACCGACATGCAGCGGCAGGTATGGGAGACGCTGCTGCGGATCCCCCATGGCGAAACATGGAGCTACGGCCAGGTAGCGGCAGCGATCGGCCGGCCGCGAGCCGCGCGGCCCGTGGGCCAGGCCGTCGGCGCCAACCCCATCTCCATCATCGTCCCCTGCCACCGGGTGATCGGGGGCAACGGGACCCTCACCGGCTACGGCGGCGGCATGTGGCGCAAGCAACGCCTCCTGGCTCTGGAACGGGAATAAGCCCCCCGCCGCAGCCGCGACCTCAGAGCGCCTTGACCGCGTCCTCGATGGCCTGGGTGGCGTCGATGTACGACGTTCCGGGCGGAAAGGTCAGCGGCGCGCCGAAGCGCACCGACACCCGCGCCCGCCACGATCCGGGCAGGGGGCCGCGCGAGCGCTCCTTGACGAGGTGCACGGGCACAACCGGCGTGCGCGACTCGACGCCCAGCATGCCGGTGCCGCTCTGGAACGGCAGCATCGGCTGGCCGAGCCGCTGCTCGCCCTCGGGAAAAAGCACGACGCTCCAGCCCTCGTCCATCAGCCGGCCCATGTGCTGCAGGCTGGCGCGGACGGCGCTTTCCCGCGACAGAGGAAAGGCGTTGGCGACCAGCGCGGCCAGGATCCCCCGCCAGCGGTTGCCGAAGGTGATCTCCGCGGCGGCGGCAAAGGCGAGCTGGCGCCGCCAGCGCCGCGGCGTGGCCTTGATCAGCACCAGGCTGTCCATGCGGATGGCGTTGTGGTTGGCCGCGAACAGCACGGCTCCCGACAGGTCTCGCAGGTGCTCCCGGCCCTGCACCCGCACCCGGTAGGCGGCGCCCAGGAACGGCGCGAGCAGCAGCCGGAACACCACCTCGCGCACGGCCGCGAACCAGATCGAGAGCGGCCACGTGTAGAACGGCGGCAACGCAGCCTTCGCCTCCTCCTGCGAGCGCAACAGCCTGAGCAGCTCGCCGAAGGTGGTGTTGGAGCCGACCAGCGACTCGTCGATGTAGACGCCCAGCTCCTGCTCGATCACGGACAGCAGCTCGACGCGCTTGAGGGAGTCGAGGTCGAGGTCGCCGCCCAGGCTCTTCTCCGGCAGGAGCTGCTCCTGCGGAACGCCGCTCACCTCGGACACCAGCCGTACCAGCCGCTCGCCGGGATCCCCGTCCGCGGCGGCTTTGGAGCCCTCGGCCGACGGCCCTTCGGCGTCGCTCGCGCCGCCCTGCAGCGCCTCGACGACCACCGTCTTCTTGACCTTGAGCGTGTGGGTGCGCGGGAAGTCGGCCTCCGGCCACACCGTGAAGCCGCGGATCCGCTGGTGCTCGCCCAGCCGCTCGTTGGCGCGCTTGACGATGGCGCCGGCCTCCCCCGGCTCTTCAAGCAGGAACACGGCGTGCACCTGCGGTCCTCCGTCGGCATCGAGCCCGACCACGGTCGCGTCGGTGACCGCCGGGTCGGCCTTCAGCACCTCCTCCACGTCCTCGGGATAGACGTTGCGGCCGTCGGCCAGGACGATCATGTCCTTCTTGCGGCCCTTGATGTGGAGGTATCCCTCCGCGTCCAGGTAGCCCTGGTCGCCGGTCTTGTACCACTCCCCTTCGAAGGCGCGTGCCGTCTGCTCCGGCGCCTGCCAGTAGCCCTGGGTGACGTTGGGCCCGCGCACCAGGATCTCGCCGTCGTCGGCGATGCGCACGTCGACGCCCGGTACCGGCTTGCCCACCGAGTCGAAGCGGGGATCGTCCAGCGGGTGGGTGCTGATCACCGGCGACGCCTCGGTGGCGCCGTAGCCCTGCAGGACATTGATGCCGATCAGGTTCCACTTCTCGCCCAGCGTGCGGTCGAGGGCGGCGCCGCCGGAGACGATGGTCCGCAGGCTGCCGCCGAAGCGGGCGTGGATCTGGCCGAACACACGGCGGCGGAGGCCCACCGGCAGATGCCCGGCCAGTTTCTGGGACAGCTCCCACACGCGCTCCTTGCCGCGGTTGACGACCTCCCGCTCGATGCCCTTCATGAACAGGTCGAGCGCCTGCGGCACCAGCAGCATCATCGTGATCCTGCGCTCCTGCATGAGCTTGAGCAGGACCGACGGCTGCCGGCTGGTGGCGAAGGTGATGTTCGCCCCGAAGCTGAACGCCGAGAACAGCGACCCCATCTGCTCGAACATGTGGCTGAGCGGCAGCAGCGACAGCAGGCGCAGCGACGGGTCGCCGGGGATGACCTTGAGGACCGACTCCAGGTTGGACAGCAGGTTGCCGTGGGTGAGCATCACCCCCTTGGCGTCGCCGGTGGTGCCGGAGGTGAACATGATCTCGGCCAGGTCCTCGCCGGCGAGCTCCACCGGTTGCGGCTCGCCCAAGGGGTGGCTCTGCTCCTCCAGCTCCTCGAAGTAGATCGCGGGAAGCCCCATCGCCTCGTGCTCCGGCGGCGTGAGCCGCGACACGAAGGCGGCCACGGGATCGGTCTTGGCGCGCACCTGCTCGGCGAACTCCGCCGTGGAGCGCATGTCCAGCGGCACGACGACGGCGCCGGCGCGGATCATGCCGAAATAGGAGAGCACCCAGTGCGGGGAGTTCGGCCCCCAGATGATCACGCGGTCGCCCTTGACGACCCCGTGCCGCTGCAGCAGCGACGCCACGCGGCCGGCACCCTCCCAGACGTCCCGATAGCTCCAGTGCAGGTAGCGGAAGCCCGGCTTGAACGACAGCGCCGGCCGGTCCTCGAAACGGCGCGCCGCGTCCTCCAGGAAGCGGTCGATCGTCTGAACCATCCGGTCCCTCCTCTACGTGTCGCTCCGCAACAGCGCGACGACGGAAGCGAACGCGTACGTGTCGTCGTGGGTGATGCTCACGTCCAGGCTGGCGATCCGGGACGCGTCGTACTCGGGCGCGAAGCGCAGGCACGGCCGGCCGTCGGGCCGGTGAGCGACCTCGACCACGTGCCAGTGTCCGGCCGGCAGCGAAAGCGCCTTGAAGGCCGCCTCCTTGGCCGCGAAGATTCCGGCAAGGCGCTCAGGCGAGGTCCCCTCCGCCTCCGTGGGATGGAACAGCCGCCGCCGGAACGGATCGCCGCCGCGGCGCAGCGAGCGCTCGAACGACGCGATCGCCACCAGGTCGACGCCGGTCCGCACCTGCTCACTCATCGCCGCGGCCAAGCGAGGACGGTGCCGCTCACGCCGCGGCCAACGCGCGCACCTCGTCCACCATCGCCCGCCAGGCGGCGTCGCCGTAGTCGGGACCGGGCGCGAACGGCGGGGTCTCGATGCACATGGCCAGCGGGTCCAGGTTGCGGGCGTGCGCGAACACGCGCGGGAAGTCGACCGCGCCGTGTCCCGGCGCCAGGTGCAGGTCGCGGTCGCCGGGCGTATCGGACAGGTGGAAGGCGCGCAGCCTGGCGCCCATCGCCTCCATCAGCTCGATGGTCCCCTCGTGGCCGTTGGCCATCAGGGCGTGGCCGGTGTCCAGGCAGAAGCAGAGATGGGGATGGGCGAATTCGCGCGCGAAGCGGCGGAAGTGATCGGGGACCGAGCCGTAGCGCCGGCCGGGCACGGGCGGCAGGTTCTCCACCGCCAGCGCCAGGTTCACCCGCTCCGCCTCCCGCAGCAGCTCACGCATGCTCACCGCCATCTGGGCGAAGTAGCGCTCGAAGCCGTTCGCATCCACCGGCTCCCGCGAAGTGGAGGGATGGAGGATCCCCGCCTGCGCACCGGCCGCCGCGGCCCGCTCCATGGAGTGGCGGATGCGGGCGACCGCCTTGCGCCTGCGGCTCTCGTAGAAATCGGCGATGTCGAACTGCGGACCCTCGAACGGCAGGTGCACGGTCTCCACCGGCACCCCGGCGATGCGGTACTCCTCGCCCAGCCGCGCCGCCTGCTCGACGGTGAGCGGCTTCAGCAGGCCGGGCATGAGCTCCACGGCGTCGAAACCCGCCTGCGCGAACAGGCGCTGCAACTCGGTGTGCGGTACGCCGTCCATGCCGGCCGTGCACGCGGCAAACCGAAACTCCATCGACACCTCCTGCGCGGCCCAATCCGTGTCGGCCGCGGTTTGAGCAGGTTACAACACCGGGCACCGCGCCGCGATGCCTCAGCGGTTGACCGGCCGATCTCCGCTTACCCGAAGTTCGCGTTCAACCGGCTCCAAGGCCTTCCAATCGGCACACCCACTCGTCGAAATGGGGGCACTTCGACCTGATAGCCGGCAGGCCCATGTCTCGGGCCATCTGCGGACCTACGGAGGTCTTCAGCCGTTCGTAGGCCGCGATCCGTTCGATTATCCTCCTGGACGGCGCGGTATGTTGCCCATCGTCAATGAGCTCGGGCGAGTCCACGTCATCGGCGACTCTTTGCAACTCAGCAATTCCGCGGTTCGAACTCTCGCAGAACTCGGGGAACCTCGCCACGTCGACAAACAGATAGGCTTCGAACTCGTGTAGCTGAATGAAGGCAATGAACCGACTGTCAACGGTCTCCACCTGCCATGCGCCTTCCAGTGCGGCCACCCGCTCGTACGGGTTTGATCCCAACTCATCCGCTTTCTCTCTCCCTGGAAAGTCGGAATATAGGGCGTATAGGTCTACCATCGTCGTAAAGTACACATCCTCCGATGCGTCCTCCTTGAGCCGACGCTCAATGTCATTTTGCATCGGACGGAAGTGCCTTCCACCACCACGATGGATGCGCCCCTTCTTCTTAGCGTGTGCCACCAACACCGGACTATGCAGATAAACACAGTGGTTGGCCAAGTGAGGCTTCAACACGGTGTCAGCAAAGACCTGCTCCGTAATGCCTTCGACGAACATGTGAAGCCTCGCCATCAGTGCGGTCCGCCACCGATGACGTTCTTTTCCCAGATCTCGCCAAGCGAATAGTCCTCCAACCACTCGCGGAGTTTGTCTGCGTCCGGTCGCGCGAACGTCGCCGCTTCGTTCTGTCGTTCGACGACCACGATGTCCTCGGGCTCGAAGGCATCGACAAACGTGCTGGACTGAGTGCTGATCAGCACCTGGGCGTGCTCGCTCACGGATTGAAACAGCGAAGCGATCAGATCGAGAGCATGCGGGTGCAAGCCAAGCTCCGGTTCGTCCACGACGATCACGTATGGCAGATCGTCCTGTGGCTGCTGCAGGAGCGCGATGAGGCAGATCGCGCGCAGCGTGCCATCCGACAGTTGATGTGGTCCGAATGTCAGATTGGAGTCCCGATGCCGCCAGTTGAGAGTGATATCCGTTCTTTTCACCCCGGAAGGCTCGAGGTCGAAGTCCACGAAGAACGGAGCCACCTGTGAGACATTCCTGACGATTCGACGATAGACCACGTCGTGCTCTGACCTTAGTCTGTAGAGAACGGCAGCAAGATTCGCGGCGTCGGGCATGAGCCACCCATTGTCGCCGGCATAACAGAATTGACGAATGCGTGCTGTCTGTGACGTATCGTGGAAGTGGTACACGCGGCAGTGATTCAGAAAGTTCCTCAACGTGTTCTGCAGGGGTTCACTCTCGGAGAAATCCCTGACACAGGCTTCCTGGTGTCCAGCCCCAAGTGATACCGTCTTAGGAGTGATATATCCTGTCTGGTGATAGGAAAGAGCCTCTTCGGCGAAGATCAGGGAATCCCCAGCCGCGTGGAACATTCTAATCCGATAAACGTCCGTTCCGTTGTCCACTTCAAACTTCATCTCAGCTTCGAATTGAGGCGTTGTCCTCGGGCCGAAGTACAGATTGCCCGCTGCCCGGCCCGTCGTCGCCAGGTATTGCTGTAGCCGCCCGCCCATCATCTCGTTGATCATCTTGAAGAACGCGATCAGATTGCTCTTTCCTGCTCCGTTGGCGCCGACGCAGACGTTGATCGGTCGGAGTTCCAGCTCCATGTTCTTGATCGACCGGAAGCCCTGGATCTTGACGCTACTCAGTTGCGGCATAACTGACTCTCCTTTCGTCCGGTTGCAGTCTTCGATGTAGCCCCTATCGTGAACCAGACATGAGGACAGCGGGACACGTCGCAGGCCGCCGCTATGGTCCTCACGGTCCCACATTGTCCATCGTCCAAGCACAGAGCAGAATGAAGCATGATTGACCTGACTCGGTCCACGTCACCCGTGCCGGCGGTGCACGGCGCCGAGCGCGACCCCGGCACGACATGGCGGAAGAGCCCCGAACCGGCGATCGACGCGCCGCCCGACGACGACCTCCACCCCGCTGCCGACGCCCGCTGGCCGCGGGAAGCGGCTCGGTCCGGCCTGTGCGGATCGGTCAGTCCGCGGGTAGTGCGGCTGGCCGACGGGACCTACCGGGTGTACTACACCCAGATCCTGCCGCGCGAGGGCAAACCCACCGGCGCCAACGACTACGGCAACGCGACCACCCGCATCCTCAGCGCTCATTCGGCCGACGGGGTGACCTGGAAACCGGAGCCGGGCGTGCGGCTGTCGGCGGCCGAAGGCGGCGCGGGCGACTTCCGGGTCGTGTCGAGCGAGGTCGGCCCGGCGGCAGACGGCAGCGGCCGGCTGCGCATGTACTACGAGTGCTGCCCCGGATCGCAGGACGTACAGAACTCCATCCGCAGCGCGGTCAGCGACGACGGGCTCGAATGGGAGCCGGAGCCGGGCGATCGGCTGCTGGTGTCGGGCAGCAACATCATGGCGCCGCGCATCCTCTTTCTGGACGACGGGCGCCTGCGCATGTACGTCACGCAGCGCGGCGTCGGCATCGTCAGCGCGATCTCGGCGGACGGGATGACGTTCGAGATGGAGCCGGGGCCGCGATTCCCCGGGGAGCCGAGCAGCTTCGCGCCGGACCTGGTCGCGCTCCCGGACGGCCGGTACCGGATGTACCTGGTCGCCAGCGTGAGCAACCGGCCGGCGATGCAGGGCGGCGGCCAGCACTTGGTGACCGCCCTGTCCGACGACGGGCTCACTTGGGAGCGCGACCCGGAGCCGGTGCTGTCGCCCGGCGGCACCTGGGACCGGGCCAAGTCCTCGGAGATGTGCGTGTTCCCGCTGCCGGATACCGGTCAGCCAGCCGGCTACGGGATGGTCTACGAGGGCTGCGACGGCACCACCGCCAACGCCCGCGGCGTGTGGAGGGTCGCCGCCGCGACCAACTCCGAGGACGCGTAGCCGGTTACCGGCATGCGGCCGCCGAACCTGCTCCGACGGCGAAGTCGGAAGGGGCGTCGCCGATCAGCCCCGCCGGAGCAACGCCGGCAGCTCTCTCAGGGAGGTCATCTCGGCGTCCGGCATCACGTCCAGCTCACGCTCCCGGCCGGCGCGGTTCAGCCAGAACGCTCGCAGGCCGGCCTGCTGCGCTCCATGGACATCGCGCCGCAGGCTGTCGCCGACCATGACCGTCGCGCCGGAGGTCGCGCCGGCCGCCTCCAGGGCAGCCGCGAATGCGCGGGCGTCCGGCTTGCCGACCCCCACCTCGCCCGCGACCGTGATGGCGTCGAAGTAGTGCGCCAGACCTGACCCCGCGATCTTCTCCCGCTGGAGGCCGGGGGTCCCGTTGGTGAGGATGACCAGCCGCCACGGTCCGCGCAGTGCCGCCAGCGTCTCCTCGACGTCCGGGAACACGACGTGACGCGCCCGCCGTTCGGCCGGGAAGATGGAGGCCAGCCGCTCGGCGAACGCCTCATCGCACACGCCGAAGTCGGCGAGGGCCCGCGACCAAGCCCCCAGCCGGTAGGCGGGCGCCCATCGCCGGAGCGCCTTCAGGTTCGGATCGTCGCCGGGAAACCGGGCCCAGAGCCCTTCCCAGGAGGCGATGCCGACGGCCTGGCAATAGGCGATAGTCGGGGCCGCAAACCACGCCTCGCGAGCCCGGTCCCGCACGGCTCGATGGAGCGCGTGCGGGTCGACGCTGTAGCGCTCGCGGACATGCTGGCAGGTCGCCAGAAACGCCGCCTCCGCCGAAGACTCCTCGGCGACCAGCGTGTCGTCGAGATCAAACAGGACGTGCGTGATCGCCACTCAGCGTGAAATCCGGCCTCATAGTGCACGGTCCGTGCCGATGGCACATTGCAACCTGAACTTTCGATCAGCCATCGCGCACACTCGCCCACCGAGGCATTGGTTCAATCCGGGATGATCCGGCGCTACCCTCATGCTGCCATGCTGAGTGCGGATCAGCGCGCCTACTTCGATGCTTTCGGCTTCATCGTGCTGCGCAACCTGTTCTCCCGCGGGCAGATGGATCGCATCATCGCCGCCTCCGAGGGGCTCTGGGTGGGCGAGCTCGCCGCGGGGACCGACAGCACGCGGTACCAGACGTTCCCGAACTTCGTCGAGCGCAGCCCCCACCTGATGTGGCTGATCGACGACGACCGAACCCACGGGGCGGCCGCCGACCTTCTCGGCGAGCAGCTCGTCTGGGTCGGATCCGAGGGCAACCGAGGCTTCGCGGACCTGCACGGCGGGCTTCCCTGGCATGCCGACCGCCCCGGGCGCGACGAGCTGACATACCCGCGGGTCAAGATGATGCTGTACCTGGACGCGATGAGCGGCGCGAACGGGGCGCTACGCGTGATCCCGGGCTCGCACCGCTCGCCGCTGCACGACTCGTTGCTGCCGTTCTACGCCAGCCGCAAGCCGAAGGAGCCGCGCTACTTCGGCGAGCGGGGCGCCGATGTCCCGTGCCACGTGGTCGCAACCGAACCGGGCGATCTGCTCGTCTTCCACCACTCGCTGTTCCACGCCGCGTTCGCCGCCGGCCGGCCCGCCCGGCGCTACCTGGCGCTCAAGTACGCCGCCGAGCCGTGCGACTACCTGCAGGCCGCCCGCCTGGTGCGTGACCTGGGCGGCGACCTGCAGCCGCCGCAGGTGCTCGTCGACAGCGACCGGCCGCGCATCCACGCCATGATCGCGACGCGGCTCGACCCCCGGCCGTGGCATCAGCACGGCTACGCCATGCCGCCCGAGTACCGGTAGCGCTGCGCCGGCCGGCGGCAAGCGGGCACGGGCGCATGCGGCTACACTGGCCCACCATGCTCGACAAACCGTTCCTGACCACCGTGGTCGGCTCCATGCCGAGGCCCAAGTTCTTTCGCGAGCGGGTCGACCGCCACCTCGTCGAGGGCACCGGCGAGGGCGACCTGCTCGACCTGATGGACCGCTCCATCCCCTACGTCGCCGCGCTGCAGGAAGCCGCCGGCGTCGACGTCATCTCCGACGGCGAATGGCGGCGCAAGTCCTACGTCGGCGTGATCGCCGAGATGCTCACCGGCGTCGAGCAGTTCAAGGTGCCGCTGGACTCGTTCCGGCACGACGCCCGCGTCGGCTACGCGGTCATCGGCCCGGTCGCCCCGACCCGCGAGGGGCTGTTCGCGGACGAGGCGACCAAGCTGCGCCGCCACACCAGCAAGGCGGTACGGGTGGCGCTGCCGACGCCGCACCTGACCGCCGGCTTCCTCTGGGACCCGGTCAAGTCGCCCGAGCACTACTCGGAGCGGGAGTTCATTGAGGTCATGGTGCCGATCCTCCGGCGCGAGGTGGAGCTGCTGCGTGACGCGGGCGTCCGCTACGTGCAGTTCGACGACACCCGCATCGGCGGCGTCCATGCCGAGGAGCCCGAGTCGCAGGCGTACCGCGACGCGCTGTTCGACTCCGTGGACACCCTCAACCGCGTGGTGGACGGCATCGACGGCATCTACACCTCCCTGCACCTGTGCGGGAAGCGCCACATCGGGCCCGACCAGGTGCCGCGCTACGACACGATGCTGCCGGGCTTCGAGCGCCTGCGCATCGACATGCCGATGTTCGAGATGCTGCAGTTCGACGACTACGACCGCGAGCTCCTGCGCGGCCTGCCCGAGCGCATGGACGTGGGCTGCGGCTGCGTGGCGTCGAAGACCTTCGAGGTGGACACCCCGGAGGAGATCGCCGCCCGCGCGCGGGAGACCGCCAGGATCGTCGGCCCCGAGCGCACGGCGCTGCACCCCGACTGCGGGTTCTCGCCCGGCACCTACTTCGACATCCCGCTCGACGAGATCTATCAGAAGCTCGGCAACATGACGCGCGCGGCCCAGATGCTGCGGGCGGAGATGTAGCTGCGCCGGCCATCGGCCGCACGACAACACGCCGATGCGACGGGACCGAAGAACGATATTCGTGGGCGACGTGCACGGTTGCTGCGCGGAGCTGGACGCGCTGCTGGCCAAGATCGGGTACGCGCCCGCCCGGGACCGGCTGCTGCTAACCGGGGACGCCTTCACGCGCGGGCCTGATCCGCTCGGCGTCTGGAAACGCATCCGCGGAAGCGGCGCGGAGATGGTGATGGGCAACCACGACGACGCGCTGCTCGCCCAGCTCCGCATCCTCGCCGCCGGCGGCGATCCCAAGCCGGCTTACGGGGACCGCAACCAGACCCTGCGCGCGCTGGCCACACAGGGCGATGAGCTGACCGCATGGCTGGCCGCGTTGCCGCTGTACATCGACGAGCCGGAGTTCCTGCTCGTGCACGCCGGCATCGACCCCGAGTGCGGATTGGCCGGCACCTCGCGCGAACAGTTCCTGACCATCCGCACCTGGCCGCCCGACGGCGGCATCAGCGGCCCGCGCTGGCACGAACACCTGGATCCGCGCGTCGTCCCCGGCAAACCGATCATCTTCGGCCACGACGCGCCGCAGGGACTGCTGGTCACGCGCTTCCCGGAGGCCGCGAACGGCGCCCGCCCCGGCTTGGTCGCACTCGACTCCGGCTGCGTGTTCGGCAACGCGCTGAGCGCCTACCTGCTGGAAGAGGACCGCATCGTCCAGGTTCCCGCCGAACGCCGCTGGATCGACCTGTGGTGGAAGCGCCGCGACAAGCAGTGAGCCGGGCAGCTATGCGGGTCGGGCCCGACGTGTCTATCCGGAAATCCGAGCGGGAGGCATGATCTCGATCATGTCGCTGTGCAGGATCTCATGCTCCTCATACCTGATGAGAGCCGACTCTTCGACCGGGTGTGGTTGCGGGACCGGCTCGCCGAGTTCATCCAACAGTTCGAGATGTCCCTGTAGTGCTTCCTGCGCCGCGACCAAGGCTTCCTCCCTGGTCTTCCCGGCCGAGATGCAACCCGGTACGTCCGGAAACTCCACGCCCCAGTCGCTGTCGGGGGTCTTACGCAGGATCGCGGGATAAGAAACCTTGTCCGCAGTCATGAGTAGCTCCTTCCTACACCGTGGGAAGCCGACACGACCGTTACGGTCGGATCCGAACACCACTCTGGCGTTCGATGCTCCGGACGGTTCCCGGCGGGATGTCCTTCTTCGGATGCGGCACGGTGACCAGTCCAGGCACGCCATCCTTCTTGTAGTGGTGAGTGCCGGATACGGGTAACCCCGGCGCCGCGGGCGCCGTTCGTGTAGCCTTCGTCTTGGCCGGCTGCAGCGCCGCCGGCCGGTAGCCGCCGGCGCCGTTCGTCGGTAGCCTTGGTCTTGGCAGGCGCCGGGAACGGCAAGCCGCGCACCGCCGGCCGGTAGCCGCCAGGAAGCGGCGGACCTATAATCGGCCGGGTCATGTTCGCTCATACGGGCCGATGTGGCCGGCTTCTCGCGATCGGCACCGTCCTCGCGCTGACCGCCGCCACCGTGACGGCCGAGCCCGAACACTCCGTGGCGCGCCGCTGGAACGAGGTGATGCTGCACGCGATCCGCAACGACTTCGCCCGCCCGCCCGTGCACGCGCGCAACCTCTACCACGTCACGGTCGCCATGTGGGACGCCTGGGCCGCCTACGACGACACGGCCCGCCAGGTCCTGGCCGACGACCGGGCGTCGGCCGACGACGTCGCCGCCGCCCGCCACGAGGCGATCAGCTACGCCGCCTACCGCGTGCTGTACAACCGCTACCGCGACTCTCCTGGGGCCTACGAATCGCTGACCAGCTTCGACAACCTGATGAAGGAGCTCGGCTACGACCCCGACTACAGCGACCGGGAAGGTCCGGGCCCGGCGGCGCTCGGCAACCGCATCGGCAACTACATCGTCGACCTGGGCTACGACGACGGCGCCGACGAGCTGGGCTCCTACGCCTTCGAGTGGGAGTACCGCCCCGCCAACCGGCCGATGGTGGTGGCGAACTCCGGCTCCGGCATCGTGCACGACCCCAACCGCTGGCAGCCGCTGGCCCTGCGCATGTTCATCGACCAGGCCGGCCGCCAGCAGGCGGGCGGCGTGCAGCGCTTCATCGGCTCCCACTGGGGGGCGGTCACCCCGTTCGCGCTGGCCGACGACGGCATGGCCGCCGACGGCGTGTACCTCGACCCGGGCCCGCCGCCCTACCTGGGCGGCGACCGCAGCATCGAGTACCAGATGTCATTCGCCCAGGTCGCGCACTACAGCGCCACGCTCACCCCGGACGACGGCGTGCTGATGGACATCTCGCCGGGTGCATTCGGCAACAACAGCCTGGGCACCAACGACGGCCGCGGCCACCCCGTAAACCCCGTCACGGGCGAGCCGTACGCACCCAACGTCGTCAAGCGCGGCGACTGGGCGCGGGTGATCGCCGAGTTCTGGGCCGACGGCCCCGACTCCGAGACCCCGCCCGGCCACTGGAACACGCTGGCCAACTACGTCACCGACCACCCGCTACTGGAGCGCCGCTTGGGCGGCGAGGGCCGGGAGCTCGGGCCGCTGGAGTGGGACCTCAAGCTGTACCTGGCCCTGAACGGCGCCACGCACGACGCGGCCATCTGCGCCTGGGGCCTCAAGGGCCACTACGACTACGTGCGGCCGATCACGGCCATCCGCTACATGGCCGGCCTCGGCCAGTCCTCCGACCCCGATCTGCCCTCCTACCACGAGCACGGCCTGCCGCTGCACCCGGGGCTGGTCGAGGTGGTCACCGAGGAGTCGGCCGCCGGCGGCGAACGCCACGCCCACCTTGCCGAGCACGTCGGCAAGGTCGCGATCTACGGCTGGCTGGGCATCCCCGAGGACCCGGAAAAACAGTACAGCGGCGTGGGCTGGGTCCCGGCCGCCGACTGGGTCCCCTACCAGCGCGACACCTTCGTCACGCCGCCGTTCGCCGGCTACGTCTCCGGGCACAGCACCTTCAGCCGCGCCGCCGCCGAGGTTATGGCGCTGTTCACCGGCAGCGAGTTCTTTCCCGGCGGCCTTGGCGAGTTCGTGGCGCCCGCGCACGACTTCCTGGTGTTCGAGTCCGGGCCGACCGAGACGCTCACCCTGCAGTGGGCGACCTACTACGACGCCTCCGACGAGGCCGGCATCTCCCGGCTGTACGGCGGCATCCATCCCTGGGTGGACGACCTGCCGGCCCGCATCATCGGGTCTCAGATCGGCATCGCCGCCTTCGAGCAGGCCCTGGTCTACTTCGGCGACTCCTCGTAGCGCAGGGCCGCCGCTACCCGACGGCCCTGCGCAGCGGCGCCGCCAAGCTGCCGCGCGTTCCCACCTTCACCTCGCCCAGTGCCAGCCACGCGGCCATCGCCTGCAGGTTCGTGGCCAGCTCGCCGGCGACCGCGCCCGCGTCGCAGCCCTCCTCCAGGTAGGCGCCGCGCACCAGCAGGGCGCCACGCGCCCGGTCCGCCTTGAGATCCACGCGCGCCGCCAGCGTGTCGCCGGCCAGGAACGGAAACACGTAGTAGCCGTACTGCCGCTCCGGCTCCGGGACGTAGATCTCGATCCGGTAGTGGAAGCCGAACAGGCGCTCGGTCCGCTCCCGGCGCCAGATCAGGGAGTCGAACGGGCTGAGCAGCGCGCTCGCCCCGATTCGCCGGGGAACGCGGGCGTCGCGGTGCAGGTAGGCAGGCCGGTCCCAGCCTTCGACACGCGCGTCCACCAGGTCCCCCGCCTCCACCAGCTCCCGCAGCAGCGGCCGCGCCTGCGGCACGCGGATGCGGTAGTAGTCGGCGAGGTCGGCGGCGTCACCGATGCCGTGCGCGCGGGCGGCCAGGCGCAGGAGCTCACGCTGCGCGTCACGCGTCGCGGGCGCCGGCGCGGCCAGCACCTCGGGCGGGATCACCCGCTCGGCCAGGTCGTAGACGCGCATGAAGTTGCCGCGCCGGGAGGCCGCCAGCCGGCCGGTGGCGAACAGCCATTCCAGGGCGAGCTTGCCGTCGCTCCGCCCCCACCACGGCCGGCTGCGGTTGCTCCCCTGATCGCGCAGGTCGGACACCGCCAGCGGCCCGCGCTCGGCCACCTCCCGGCAGATCTCCTCCACGTAGGCGCGGCGCTCCCGGCCGAAGGAGCGGATCGAGCGGGCGTCCTCCATGCGGTGGCGCAGCAGCGGATAGTGCTCGACCGGCAGCAGCGACGCCGCGTGCCCCCACGCCTCGAACAACCGCCGGCGGCCGTACGCGTAGGCGTCCAACCGCTCCCGCGGGTAGGAGCCGAGCCGGGAGAACGCCGGCATGTAGTGGGTGCGCACCGCCACGTTGACCGAGTCGAGCTGTACCACCTTGACCCGGTCGAACAGCCGGTCGAAGTGGCGGCTGTCGACGCGGCCCGCCGGAGGCCGGTCCGCGAACCCCTGCGCAGCCAGGGCGATGCGTCGCGCTTCCCGGTTGGACAGATCGGTCTTCAGAGTGCGCGGCCTCCTCGCCATGTAATCGTTCTTGAATGGCGACCGCGTATCATCATCGCTATTGAACGAGCGTAACCGATTCTGCATGGTGGATCCGTGACAGACGAGGAACGGGCGCGGCTCTGCATGCAGAACGGAGGGCGGCTCTCCGCCGCGAAGCGACGGCTCTTTGCTGAGCTGGACGACGCGGAAATCCGGGCGATGCAGGAAGCGGTCCGGGACTCGACGGCGCGTGCAGGCGTCTCGTTACCGTTCCGGGCTCCCGGCCTGTAAGGTCGCACCATGGCGAAGGAACTGGTCGGGGTCGCGCCGGGCAGGTTGCAGTGGCGGGAGTACGAGGACGCCCCGGTGGGAGCCGGGGACGTGCGCGTGGCGTGCGAGCACGCGGTGGCCAAGCACGGCACCGAGATGTCGTTTTTCAAGGGATACGCGAATCCGCGCGGATCGTATGACCGCGACCTGGGGCTGTTCACGGGCGAGGGACGCTCGGATGCCGGTTACGGCGTCGGCAACATGTTCGCCGGCACGGTGGTGGAGGCGGGAACGGCGGTGAGCGGCCTCCGCGCCGGCGACCGGGTCTTTGCCTACGGGAGCTTCCGGGAGTCGCACGTCCTGCCGGCCGAGCGCTGCTTCCGCCTGGACCCGGGCGTGAGCTGGAAGTCGGCCCTGTGCCTGGACCCGGCCGTGTTCGCGATGGGAGCCGTGCGCGACGGCCACGTCCGCCTTGGCGACCGGGTGGCGGTGTTCGGCCTGGGGGCGATCGGGCTGGTCGCGGTGCAGATGGCCCGCCTGGCCGGTGCTTCGGAGGTGTTCGCCGTCGATCCGATCGCGCTGCGGCGCGCCGTGGCGTCCCGGACCGGCGCCACGCGGACGTTCGATCCGTCGGCGTGCGGAGCCGGACGGCAGATCAAGCTGGCCACCGGCGGCGCGGGCGTGGACGTGGCGATCGAGTACTCAGGCTCCGTGCCCGGCCTGCAGCAGGCGTTTCGCGCCGTGGCGTTCGGCGGCAACCTGGTGTGCGGGGCCTACCCGGGGCCCTACCCCGCCGGCCTGGACCTTGGCGCGGAAGCGCACTTCAACCGCCCCAACGTCGTGTTCTCGCGCGTCAACAGCGACCCCTCGCGGGACCACCCGCGCTGGGACGAGCAGCGCGTCTACCGCGCGTGCCTGCGCCTGATCGCCGACCGTCGGCTCGACGGAGACGAGATCGTGCAGCCGGTCGTCCCGTTCGCCGACCTGGCCGACGAGTACCCGAAGATCGCGGATGCGCCGGAGACGCTCGTGAAGCTCGGCGTCGCCTACTGACGGTCCGTGTCGAGATCGTCGAGATCGATGTCGAAGATGTCGCCGAGCTGATCCTCGGCCAAGGTGTCGGCGCCGGCCGCCGCGCCGTCGGGAAGCACCGTCTCGGCGCTGATCAGCTCCGCCGGATCGACCCCGCGCAGGCGAAACAGCAGCTCCGGGGTGTCGTCGAGCCGGTTGCCAACGCCGTAGAGCACCGCCGCGACGTGCTTGCACATGGTCGCCCAGTCGGGACAACTGCAGGCAAGCTCGATCTGCCGCGGCTTCGGGAACAGGCCGCTGTCGGGGGCGGACACGACCTCCATCACGTGGTCGGAGAGCGATCCCCTGAGCAGCTCCAGCATCGAGCCGATCTGCCCCGAGCATGCCTCCCGGATCGCCTTCCAGGTCGGGGCCGGGAGCCGCTTCACGCGGATGTCGACCTGATAGGGCCTCGCACGTGATCCCTTGACCGTGGCCTCGATGCGACCTGCGTGGATCTGCAGGTGCCGGATGGCGCCGCTGCGCGCGTAGGTGCGCCCGCGCGGCAACCGGTTGGCGTAGTCCGAGAACGACTCCAGGTGCGCGCACCAGCGCTTGCCCCAGAAGCTGCGGGCTATGGTGCGGCCTTCGATCGTGACGGGGCGCAGGGTCCTCTTGGCCATGGACGCCACGAGACCCTATAGCGAGGCGCTGTTCACGTCGAGCCGGACCAAGTCGAGCAGCTCGTCGTCCGAGAGCTCGGTAACGTTCACCTCCCGGTCGCCGCCCAGCACGTCGTCGGCAAGCTGCCGCTTGTCGGCGATCATGGCGTCGATCCGTTCCTCCACGGTGCCGCGCGTGATGAACTTGTGGACCAGGACGTTGCGCCGCTGGCCGATGCGGAAGGCGCGGTCGGTGGCCTGGTTCTCCACCGCCGGATTCCACCAGCGGTCGAAGTGGATGACCTGCGAGGCGGCAGTCAGGTTGAGGCCGGTGCCGCCGGCCTTGAGCGACAGGATCAGGAACGGCGGCCCGTCGTCGGCCTGGAATCGCTCCACCACCGCGCGCCGGTCTGCCACTCCCGTCCCGCCGTGCAGGACCAGCCCTGGGCGGCCGAACAGGGTCGCGGCGTACTCCGCCAGCGGATCGATGATCTCGCGATACTGGGTGAAGACCAGCACCCGCTCCTGGCGGGCGGCCAACTCCTCGCAGAGCTCGGCCAGCCGCAGGAACTTGCCGCTGGCCGCCGGGACGTACTCGCCGTCACCGGCAAGTTGGCTTGGATGGTTGCACACCTGCTTGAGGCGCAGCAGCGAGCCGAGCACCAGGCCGCGGCGCTCGATCCCCTCGCTGGACTCCAGGGCGCGCTGCAGGGTCCGCACCACGTGCTCGTAGAGCCTGACCTGCGCGCGGGTCAGGTGGCAGTAGCGGTCGGTCTCGGTCTTGTCTGGCAGATCGGCGATGATGCTGCGGTCGGTCTTGAGACGGCGCAGGATGTAGGGGCTGACCAAGCGCCGCAGCGGCGCGAACGCCTGCTCCGGGCGCGCCTGCAGCGACTTGACGAAGGTCCCGAACGCCGTGCGCGAGCCGAGCAGGCCGGGATTGAGGAAGTCGAACAGCGCCCACAGGTCGCCCAGCCGGTTTTCCACCGGGGTGCCGGTCAGGGCGATGCGGGCGTCCGCCGCCAGTTTCCTGGCCGCGCGGCTCTGGCGCGTCGCCGGGTTCCTGATCGCCTGCGCCTCGTCCAGGATCACCAGCCGCCAGCGGAGCTCCGCGAGCCAAGTCTGACGCACCAGCATGGTGTAGGTGGTGATCGCCAGGTCGGCGTCGGCCAGGCGTTCCTCGGGCGCGGCGGCGATCTCGTCCAGCGTCTGCCGGTCGGTCTCGGCCGGATGCAGGAAGCACAGCTTCAGCGACGGCGCGAACCGCTCCGCCTCCGCGCGCCAGTTTCCGAGCAGCGACGCCGGCACCACCAGCAGCGCCGGCTGCCGCGGCCGGCCTCCATCCCCGGCAGGTGCCCACAGCAGCAGCGCCAACACCTGAATGGTCTTGCCCAGCCCCATGTCGTCGGCCAGGCAGGCGCCGAGCCCCAGCCCGGTGACGAAGTGCAACCATGCCAAGCCATCGCGCTGATAGGGCCGCAGCGTGCCGTGCAGGGTCTCGGCGACCGCCGATTCGCGCCGCTGCAGGGTGTCCGGCCGGCGCAGCCCGTCAAGCAGCGCGCGCAGGGCGGCGCCGGCCGTCACCTGCACCCAGGGCCGCTCGGCCTCCGTCAGGTCCGCCTGCCGCAGGTCCGCCGAGGCCCCCGCCAGCAGGCGCATGCCCTCGATGAACGAGATCTCCTCACCGCCGGCGCTGCGCCGCAGCGCCTCCCAGTGCGCGATCGCCTGCCCCAGCCGCTCGCCGTCCACCTCCACCCACTGGTTGCGGATCAGCACCAGGCCGTCTCCGGCGCCGCGCAGCGCCTCCATCTCCTCGGCCGACAACGGGCTGTCGCCCAGGGCGACCTCGACCTTGAAGTCCAGCACCGCGTCGGCGCCCACCCGCGGCGGCGTCGTGCTGCCGATCGTCACCGACACCTGCGGCCGCTGCCGTTTGCGCCACCAGTTGGGGACCCGCACGGAGAGGCCGCTGCGCTCCAGGTCCGGCACGCTGCGCAGGAAGCGATAGGCATGCTCGGGCGTCCAGGCCAGCGGGCGGTAGAGGTCGCCGGAGTCGGCCAGCTCCCGCACCCAGTCGCACGCCTTGGCCGCCTCCTCCACCGGCGACAGCAGGTTGATCAGCGCCGCGCGGTCCTTCGCCCCCGCGTACTGCTGCAGGGCGTTGCGCAGCGGCAGGTGCTTGAGTCGACCCCCGGCGCCGAAGCCGGACGCATAGGTGGCCAGAAACGCGAACGGCCGCTGCTCGTCGTTCCTGTTCTCGGCCAAGTGGAAGCAGACCCGTCCCACCTGCCGCCAGCGCGGCGCCCGCGCGCGCAGCAGGGCGGCCACGCCTCCCGCGGCGGCGGCGGCGTCCCGCACCCACGCGTCGAACTGCTCCCACAGGCGCTGCAGGAGGTCCGCCGAGAGGTACTCGCCACCCTCCATCGGCGGAGCGTTCAGGACCCAGGTGGAGAGCAGCGCGTCGCCCGGCGGCTCGACCGACACCTGCTCCGCGTCCGCGGGCAGGTGGCAGAGCCCGGTGAGGTAGTGTTCGGCAAGCTGCTGCCAGTAGCGCAGGCTCGGGATCTCCTGCGCCGGCGGTTTCTCCGCCGCCAGGGTGAAGAGGGCGCCGCGCCAGTCGCTCCGAAAGGCGTCCAGCACGGGTGCCAGGCCGGACGCAGGCTCCTCCGCTGCAGGTTCCGGCTCCCAGCGCAGGTGGCCGGCCGGTGTCAGTCGCACGGCCACCGCAGAGTCCCCTCGCCTTGTAATGGAGTCTCAGTGAAGATAGCCTCTCCCATGCTCTCGAATGAGCATAACCGACTCTGAGTGGCGCACCCCGTGAGAACCGACCAACGCACCTCGCGCGAGCCAGGCGACCCAAGCCCGTGACGTTCGATCACGGTCGGCGTTGGCCCTACCCCGGAGCACGATGGTGGAAGTTTGATGTTCACACCCACACCCCGTGCTCACGCGACACGTACTGGCATCGACCGCAAGCCGGCCCGCATGGTCTGACGCCGGAGCAGTGGCTGCAACGCTTCATGGATGCGGGCATCGATTGCGTGGCGATTACCGATCACAACAGCGGCGCATGGATTGACGAGCTCCGGGACACCTATGAAGGAATGCGCAACTCCAACTCTCCCCGCTTCCGTGAACTTCACCTATTCCCGGGAGTCGAGATCTCCGTCAACGCAGGCTTTCACCTGTTGGCGATTCTCGATATCCACCGGACGACCGCTGACATTGACACGCTGCTTGGGGCCGTGGCGTTTTCCGGCACCAAGGGTGACAGCAACGACGTAACACAGAAGTCTCCCGTCCATGTAGTGGAGGCCGTGCTGGCGGCGGGTGGCATCCCCGTTCCCGCTCATACGGATTGTGACAAGGGGCTACTGAGACTCAAGGACCGCTCAGCGAAGACCGAACTCGACGCCAACACCGTTCGACAAGTGCTCTCCTGCAAGGGAATTCTTGCGATGGAGGTCATTGACCGTTCCCGTGTGAAGCCGCGCCTGTATGACGAGAGCGGCGCAACGTGGACAGAGGTGGTCGGCTCCGACTGCCACAGCTTCCGCCACGCAAGGAACGCCCCCGGATCCCGGTATACGTGGGTGAAGATGGAAACGCCGTCTCTTGAAGGTTTACGGCTGGCGCTGATGGATGGCACGGGATTCTCGATCCGACACCACGACGATCCGTTGCCGACCACCCTGCCAACTCACTTCGTCGAGTCTATCGAACTCGCAGACCTGGAGTACATGGGCCGCGGAGAGCCGGAGAGGGTCGCATTCAACCCAAGACTGAACGCGCTGGTAGGCGGACGAGGGACCGGAAAGTCTACCGTGGTGCATGCACTCAGACTTGCCGCTCGACGTGAGATCGAGCTGCAAAACCTGGCTAAACAGAGCGAGCCTCGATTGGCGTTCGAACGCTTCAACCGAGTTCCTGTAGACCGCCGAGACGCGGGGGCACTGAGGATCACCACGCGGATTACATGCACCGTAATGCGAGACGGGATCCGCCATCGCGTACATTGGCCGGGCGACGATGGGGAGTCGTTCGTCGAGGAACAGACGGACGACGGCAATTGGCGGGCCTCCTCGATACAGGCCGTTACCTCCGCAAGGTTTCCGATACGCATCTTCAGCCAAGGGCAGATCGCGGCTCTTGCCGGCGAGGATCAGCAGGCGCTGTTGCAGGTGATCGACGACGCGGCCGGCGGGAGCGACCTCCGTCGAGACCTGGAAGAGGCACATGCCGAGTTTCGTACGGCAAGAGACCGTATTCGGGAACTGGACGAAAAACTGAAGCGGCGCGTGGCCTGCCTCATCGAGCGTCAGGACGTAGAGCGCAAGCTGCAGCGATTCGAGGAAGCGGGACATGCGGAGGTGTTGAGGTGTTACCGACGCCGCAGCCGACAGCGCAGAGAGGTTGACCGGCAATTCGAGCTGGCGGAATGCGCAGCCACGGGCCTTGAACGTGAAGCCGAGTCTCTTCTACCTGAAGACTTGCCTACCGAGATGTTCGATGCCGGTGCGGAAGAGGACCAGCAAGTAGTCGCCGTCA
The DNA here is from genome assembly GCA_963662775.1 of Spirochaetia bacterium. GTDB lineage: Bacteria > Spirochaetota > Spirochaetia > SZUA-6 > Bin103 > CATQHW01. The sequence continues at coordinate 3,108,488 of OY759747.1, read as the reverse complement.
TCACTAAGCTAGCCGACGCGACGCGAACGGCTGCGCAGGGGCTGCGCGATGCCGCCCGAGCTCTATCGGGGGCCACGGACGAGTTGCGGTGGGAACTTGCAGAGGGCGTATGGCAGGAGGCCGTCGAGCAGGCCGAACGACGCTACGCGGAACTGGTTTCCATGCTGAAGACCGAGGGCGTCAGTGATCCAAGCGAATACGGCCGTCTCGTACAGGACCGCCAACGGCTCGATGGCGAGCTGGCGCTGCTGGATTCGATGCAGGAAGAACGCACGCGGCTCACGGCTGATGCGAGTGCGCGTCTGGAACGAGTCCTGGAAGTCAGGCGCGCCGTTAGCAAGGCTCGCGAAGAGTTCCTGGCAACTGCCTTGAGGCACAATGAATTCGTATCCATCCAGATTCGGACCTACGGCGATGATCCGCAGGCCGTTGAACGTTCCCTGCGTCTGGCTCTGAATGTTCCGGATGACAGATTCCGAGATGACATCCTCGTCACGGGTGATGGCCGTGCGCCCACCGGTGCCGTAGCTCGGCTGTTTGCCAACGTGCCGACGGAACCTGCCGCGAGGTGCATGGAAATCGAAGCCCGGATTTCACGTCTCAAGAAACGCATCGTTGATACGTGCGCAGGTGCCGATCACTTCGGCGGACACTTCAACAACTATCTCAAGCGCGAATCCGAGCGCACTCCAGAGTTGATCGACAGGGTGCTGGCATGGTTCCCTGAGGATGGACTGAACGTCGAGTACAGCCGTTCAGGGGACGGCGACGATTTTCAACCCATCGGCAAGGCGTCGGCCGGCCAGCGATCGGCGGCCATGCTCGCCTTCCTGTTGGCGCACGGCGAGGAACCGCTGGTCCTGGATCAGCCGGAGGACGACCTGGACAATCAACTCATCTACGACCTGATCGTGCGCCAAATTCGGGAGCAGAAACTCAAGCGTCAGATCATCATCGTGACCCACAACGCAAACGTCGTCGTAAACGGTGATGCCGAGATGCTACACGTGCTCGACTTTCGGAATCAGTGCTTCATCCGGCAGAGAGGATCGCTGCAGCAGGACGCGATGCGGGCGGAAGTCTGCCGGGTGATGGAGGGCGGTCGCGAAGCTTTCGATCTTCGCTACCGACGGCTCGGACCGGAGCCGGCTGATGTTCGATAGCCGGAAGGAGTTGCTGGACAAGATACGGCTGGGCGAAGACACGTTTCTGGAGTACAAGGAAGCTCGTTTCTCGGGAACGCACGTCACCGAACCTCGACGGGAATCACTTGCCAACGAGATCGCCGCGTTTGCCAACAGCCGCGGAGGCGTCTTCGTGCTGGGCGTGGAGGACCGGACCCGTGAAGTCGTCGGCATTGCCCCCGATCGGCTCGATACGGCGGAGCGCTTCGTCCACGAGCTGTGCCATGACTCCATCGACCCTCCGCTGGCACCCATCATCGAGCGCCTCTGGCTGCCCGCTACCACCGGCGAGGATGTAGCAGTCATCAAAGTCGACGCACCTCGCAGCTTGTTTGTGCATCGAAGTCCCGGAGGGTATCTGCATCGCGTCGGCAGTACCAAACGCCCCATGTCACCAGAGTACCTCGCACGGTTGTTCCAGCAGCGAAGCCAAGCGCGGCTCATTCGATTTGACGAACAGCGGGTCGATGCTGCTTCAGTCGGGGATCTCGATACCGCCCTGATCAGACGCTTCCGCTTACCCGAGGTTGAGGAGGATCTGGGGATTCTTGCGCGCAAGCTGGGTATGGTAGCGCCGAGAGGCGACGATCTACGTCCGACGGTCACGGGCGTGCTACTTGGCGCGCCGCAACCGGAGCGCTGGATTCCTCACGCCTACATCCAGGCGGTGGCCTACCGTGGCCGTACGGTGCCGGAAGCCTTGGAGTCGCCTTGGTACCAGATCGATGCCGCTGACATCACCGGACCTCTCGATGTGCAGGTGACCGCAGCGTGTCACTTCGTGGCTCGCAACCAGCAAGTGCGCGCCAGAAAGGTCCTCGGCCGCGTGGATCAGCCTCAGTACGACATGACCGCCGTGTTCGAGGCCGTCGTCAACGCCGTTGCCCATCGCGACTATGCGATGTACGGGAGCCGAATACGACTACACATGTTCTCCGACCGGATGGAGTTGTCTTCGCCGGGCGCGTTGGCAAACACCCTCACGGTCGAGGACATGGCTTACCGGCAGGCAAGTCGCAACGAAACGCTGGCAAGTCTACTGGCCAGATGCCCTGTTCCTACGGGGATCGCCGGCCTCGAAACCCTTCGAACGACACTGATGGATCGCCGAGGTAACGGTGTGCCGGTCATTCTCGCGCGGAGCCTGCGACTGTCCGGGAAGGGACCGGAATACCGCTTGTTCGGCGAGGAGTTGCGCCTGACGATCTACGCGGCGGACCCTGTCGTGTCGGAATGACCGGAGTGGCTACTCCGGTCGCGCGAAGGCGACGAGCGCGGCATCCGGACCGGCCCCCGTCGCGATGACGACGAACTGCCGGCCCGAGCGCGTGCGGTAGGTCATCGGGTTCGCACTCGTCTCAGACGGCGTCGCGCCGCGCCAGACCTCGGCTCCCGTCGCCGCGTCGAACGCGTACAGGTACGGATCGCCGCCGCCCACGAACACCAGGCCGCCCCCGGTCACCATCGGGCCGGAGTTGCCGCGCGTGCCCAGCCGCTCCGGCAGCTCGGCGCCGCGCAGCAGCGGGTGCCCGCGCACCACGGGGTCGCCCTCGCCGAACGGCACCTTCCACGCGATCCGGCCCGCGTTGAGGTCGATCGCCACCAAGTGCGCCCAGGGCGGCTTGATGAGCAGAATCGGGCCGAGCTCGCTCTCCGGGGTCTCGGCGGCGCCCGGTCCGCCGGCCTCCCGGTTACATGAGAAGCGTCGCCCCGTAGGGACAGTTGTTGCTGTAGGCGACGTCGACCTCCGGATCGTCCCCGGCATTCACGCAGACCTGGTTCGTGTCAGCGTCCTCCGAGGTGCGCACGTACAGCATCCCCGCCTCGGGGTCGAATGCCGCCCCGCCCCAGTTCGCTCCGCCGCTCGCGCCCGGGCGCTGAAGCGTCCCCTGCAGGCTCGGCGGCGTGTACAACGGACCCAGCCGGAACCGCTGCATCTCCTCCAGCGCCAGCGCGTGGATCCGCGGCGTCAGGTCGTTCGCGTCCTCCAGCGACCCCCTGCCCGCTGAACGGCGGCGGCCTGATCGGGAACGGTTGCGTCGGATGGAGCACCTCGCCGGGCACGTCCGTCATCGTGTCCACCGGGCGCTCCTCGATCGGCCATACCGGCCGGCCCGTCACCCGGTCGAACACGTACGTGAAGCCGTTCTTGGCCACCTGCGCCACCGCGTCGATCTCGCGCCCGTCCACGGTGATGGTCACGAGGATCGGCGCCGCGGAAAGATCGTAGTCCCACACGCCGTGGTGCACGGTCTGGAAGTGCCACCGGCGCTCGCCCGTGCGCGCGTCCAGGCACACCAGCGACTCCGCGAAGAGGTTCGCCCCGACCCGGCGGCCACCCCAGTAGTCGCTGCTCGGCGTGCTGGTCGGCACGTACAGAAGCCCGCGCCCGGCGTCGAGCGACATCAGCCCCCACACGTTGGCGTGGCCGGTGTAGCGCCACGACTCGTCCTCCCAGGTGTCCGCGCCGAAGTCCCCGCTCGACTGCGGGACGGTGAAGAACACCCAGCGGCGCTCGCCCGTGCGCACGTCGAACGCCTGCACGGTTCCCGGCGGGTCGAACTTTCGCTGCACCCGGTCGGGCACCCGGCTCCCCACGATCACCAGGTCCTGGAAGACCACCGGCGGCGAGGTCTGGTCGAACTCGTGGCGGCTCACCGGGCGGCCATGGCCCGCGGTCAGCAGGACGCTGCCGCGCTCGCCGAAGCCCGGGTCCGGCTCGCCGGTGGCGGCATCGATCGCGTACAGCCGGTCGCGGCTGTTGAGGAAGATGCGCGCGCCGTCCGCGTCGCTCCACCAGGCGACGCCGCGGTGCTTGAAACCGGTCGGCGAGGCACCCTTGGGGCCGCCTTCGTATGCCTTGGGATCGAAGGTCCACAACTCGGCGCCGGTCTCCGCGTCGAGCGCCGCCACGCGCGTGTACATGGTCGAGAGGTACAGGACGCCGTCGACCATGATGGGCGTGGCCTGGAATGCGCCCGGCCGGGTGCCATACTCCTCCAGGGGCATCTCGTTCGGCTCCCATCGCCAGACGATCTCCAGTTCGCCCACGTTGGCCACCGTGATGTCCGAAGCCGTCGAGTACTTGGTGTGCGCCTGCTCCGCGCCGACGTACGGCCACTCGATCATGGCCCCCGGTTCCTGGGCGCCCGCGAGGGCGGCGGACACGATAACGGCGACCATGACGGCGACTGTCGCAACGAATCGTTTCATTCCGGATGGATTCCTCGCCTCGATGATACGCTGACCGCCGCATGAACGACGCGATGGCCTCGCTCCGTGCACTCGCGTCCGAGTTGCGCGCCGACCTGCTGTCCGCAAAGACCATTCCCGCGGTGTCGGCCGGTCTCACCTCCGGGCTGGGTCTGCTGGTCGCCCAGATCGCCTTCGGCAGCCTGATCTTCTCGGGAGCGCTGGCTCCCTGGTCCTCGCAGGGCGTCGGCCTTGTGCTGTTCGGGAACTTCGCGGCGTGTCTGATCTTCGCCCTGGCCAGTGGCTTCCGCGGGACGATCGCGGGACTCTCGCCCGCCCTGGTGATCGCGATGGCGACGATCGGAGCGACACTGGACGCCGATGGCGAAACGCGGTTCGTCACCGCAGCCGGCGCCCTGATGATCAGCGCGGTGGCCACCGGCGTGGGCTTCTTCCTGCTCGGACGGTTCCGGCTCGCCAACCTGGTGCGCTTCATCCCCTACCCGGTGACGGCGGGATTCGTGGCCGGCATCGGCCTTGCCGTCTGCCGGGGGGCCCTGTCCCTGATGGGCGCGGAGGCGGACGTGCGGTCGATCCCGACGCTGCTGGCGCCGTCCGTGCTGTGGCAGTGGGGACCGGGCGCAGCGTATGGGATCGCCCTCTACCTGGCGATCAAGCGCTGGGGCAACCCCCTGATCCTGCCGGTGAGCGTCGTGCTGGCCGTCGGCGCCTACCACCTCGTGCTCGCCGCCACCGGCGTGAGCGGGGACGAGGCGCGCGCGGCGGGCCTGCTGCTCACCAGCACGGCGGACGGCGGCCTGTGGCCGCCGCTGCGCCCCGCCGACCTGGCGCAGGTCGAGTGGGCGGCTCTGGCGGCGCAGATCCCGTACCTGCTGACGCTGATCCTGATCGCCTTCATCTGCGTGATCATGAACGTGGCCGGCCTGGAGCTGGCCGCCGGCCAGGAGCTGGACTGGGACCGGGAGTTCCGGGTGTCCGGGGTCGCCAGCGTGATCGCCGGCCTGGGGGGCGGTACGGTGGCCACCATCGTGGTGCCGGCGTCCCTGCGCAGCAAGCTGCTCGGCGCTTCCACGCGCCTGACGGGCCTGGTCGCCGCCGGAGTCATCGGCGCAGCCCTGTTGCTGGGCGACGGCATGCTTGAGATCGTCCCGGCGCGACTGGTCGGCGGAATCCTGATCTTCGCCGGCCTGGGCATGCTGGACGAGGGGCTGGTGAAGAGCCGCGCGCGCCTCCCCTGGTCGGAGTACGGGATCATCCTGTTGATCGCGATCGTGATCACGGCCTTCGGACTGATCGAGGGCGTCGCCGTCGGCATGATCGCCACCCTGGTGTTCTTCGCCGTGCGTCTCAGCCGCGTGGACCCGATTCAGGCGCGGTTCACCGCGTGCGACCGGGAGAGCAGCAAGGTGCGTCCGATCCCCGATCGCGCCATCCTGATGGTGGAGGGAGAGCGGGTGCACGCCTACAAGCTGCGCGGCTACCTGTTCTTCGGCAGCGCCTCCTCGCTGGCCGACCACCTCAGGCAGTCCCTGCGCGGCGCCGAGCGTCCGGTCTGTCTGCTGCTCGACTTCGGCGCCGTCTCCGGCTTCGACTTCTCGGCGGTGAACGTGCTTGCCCGGTTCCTGCAGACGGCGGACGCGGCCGGGGTAACGATCGTCCTGAGCGCCGTGTCCGAGAAGCTGCAGGCGGGGCTCGGGCGCAACCTGACACCCTCCGCAGCCGCGGAGCTCCTGGTGGAACCGAATGCGGACCGCGCCCTGGAGCGCTGCGAGGACCTGGTCATCGCGGCGTGGAAGGCGGAGGTGGACACCGGGGACGAGCGGCGCGCCTCGCTGCTGGAGCACTCCGCCGACGACCTGGAGCAGTACCTGGAGCGCCAGACCCGGTTCGAGGACCTGCTGGAGGCCCTGGGACCCTGGCTGACTCCCCGCCAGTATGCGGCCGGCGAGATCCTGGCGGGACCGGACGCTGCGCTCGAGGGTCTGCAACTGCTGCTGTCCGGATCGGCCTCCGCCTACGACGCCGCGGGCGAACGCCTCTATCAGCGCGGCCGCGGCGACGCGATCTGGCCGGGCGCGTTGGACCAGCAGGCGGCATCGGTGGTGGCGGACGAGCCCTGCCGCGCGATGGTGCTGACGCCGGCCGTCCGCGGACGACTGGAGCAGCAGGACGAGCGGCTTGCCTTGACGCTGTATCGATACCTGCTCGACGGGCGCCTCCTGGCCCGCTCCCTCGCCGAGTAGCCCGGCTACGAGTCCGCCGGCGTAGTCGCGCAGGTCGCCCTCCACCAGCTCGACGTCCGCGATGCCGTCCAGCTTGTGCGCCCGGCCGGCGCAGCCCGTCCAACAGCCTGCGCAGATCCGCGCCGGCGGTCATCTGCACCCACGGGCGGTCGGCCTCCGCCAGATCTTCCCGGCGAAGATCCGCCGACGCCCCTGCCAGCAGGCGCATGCCCTCCACAAACGAGATCTGATCGCCGTCCGCCTGGCGCTGCAGGGTCTCCCAGTGCTCGATGGCCTGGTCGAGCCGCTCGCGGTCCACCTCCACCCACTGGTTGCGAAGCAGCACCAGGTCGTCGCCGCCCGTGCGCAGCGGGGGGCTCCACCGCGACCTGCTCGGCGTCCGCGGGAAGGTGGCAGAGGCCGGTGAGGTAGTGCTCGGCCAGTTGCTGCCAGAAGCGAAGGCTGGGGACTCCCTGTGCCGGAATCTTCTCCGCCGCCAGCGTTGAAGAGCGCCCCGCGCCAATCGGTCCGGAAGGCTTCCAGGACGGGAGCCAGAGCGCATTCCGCCGCCGACTCCTCTGCCCCGGGCTCGGATTCCCAGCGCAGGTGCCCGGCCGGCGTCAGTCGCACGCCCATGGACGCCGATTGTGCACGGAAGCGGGAGCGGTCGGCTTCGGCGCGGGCGAGTGCTATCGTCGAGGAAGTGAGCACCACGACGATTGACGACCGCCGCGAAGTCTACTCGGACCTCGCCATCCCGCCGGGAGAGACACTCGCCGACGAGATCGCCTCCCGAGGCATGAGCCGGACGGAGCTTGCGGCACTTCTTGGACGACCCGAGCACGCCGTAGACGAGATCGTCCAAGGGACGAAGGCGATCACCTCCGACACTGCTCTCCGCCTGGAGCAGGCTCTCGGCATACCGGCAGCGTTCTGGGTCAACCTGCAGCAGAACTACCGGACGACCCTAACGCGTTCTTCGGGGCGGTTTGACGGCGTCGACTCGTAGTTGGTACCCCTGTACGAGGGGCGCCACGTGACCACGAAGGAACACATTCACCAGTTGGTGGACCGCCTGCCGGAGAGCGAGCTGGAAACCGCGAAGCGTGTACTGGAAGGGTTGTCCGCCCTTTCCCTGCCCGACCCCGTGGCCGCGGCACTTGCGCACGCGCCCGACGACGATGAACCGGTGACCGACGGGGAAGCGGCCGCAATCGAGGACGGGGAGCGCGACGTGGAAGCGGGCCGAGTTGTCACGGCCGCCCGCGTACGTGCGCGCCTCGGACTGTGACGGTCCACTACACCAACAAGGCCTACAAGGACCTGGAGAGCCTGGCGCAAAACGATCGGCGGCGGGTCGTGGAAGCGCTCGATCGATTCGCTGAAGGCGGCACGGGCGACGTGCGAGCCCTTGCCGGTCGGTGGAAAGGCAATTTTCGGCTACGAGTTGGCAACCTTCGTGCAATCCTCCGTGTTGATCAGGGAATCATCGTCGTTCGCGTCCTGCATCGAAGAGAAGCGTATCGCTGACATCGTTGAGATCGCACTCCCGGAATGTCAGCGGCCGACCGAATCCGCGCTGCCGTAACGGACACCGGTGGGGACCACGTCGGTCTCGCGTCCGGCGCGGATGGCGAGGGCCGCGTCCAGCGTGCTCCAGAAGTCGTGATCGGGCGTGTAGCCGAGGAGCTCGCTCACCTTGGTCCGGTCGAACTCGAAGTAGTTCGGGGACGGCATGCGCACCTCGGCATAGCCGGCGCCGAGGCGCTCGGCCAAGGCCGGAACCAGATCCTCCCAGACGGTGAGCAGGCCGCCCAGGGTGAACGCCTGGCCCACGGCGGCCTCGGCATCCAACGCCAGTGCCAGCCCCTTGGCGATGTCGCGCACATCGGCCCACTCCTGCTTGAACGAGCGCCCGTCGGGGCAGCGGCTGATCAGCAGGCGCGTGCCTTCCTGCCACGCCGCGTCGAGCTGCCGCAGAGCCTCCCGCGCCGCCGGCGACGGATCGGACAGACCCTGCAACTCCCGGCGGGCGCGGCCCACGCTCCAGTTCCGGGGAATACCCTCCGCGTCGAGCAGCTCGCTCGGCTCCAGCACCGTGGTGAAGCGGCACACCACGGTCGGCACCCCGTACTGGTGGTGGTAGTTCATGCACAGCTCCTCGCCGATCCACTTGGTCAGGAAGTAGGGCATCTTGATGCGGTGGCTGACCTCGTCCTCCCGGATCGGCCGCTCGAACAGGCGGCCGTCGTCCTCCGTTCGCCAGTACACCGCCTCGGTGCAGGCGTACACCAGGCGATGCAGCCCCGGCGCGTGGGCGCGGATCGCCTCCAGCACGTGCAGGGTCCCCAGCCCGTTGATCTGCAGGTACTCGACGTGGTCGTGCGGCGAGGCGAAGGCGGCGGCGATGTGGTACACGGCGTCGACGCCCCGCACCGCCCGCTCCACGGCGGCGTAGTCGCGCAGGTCGCCCTCCACCAGCTCGACGTCCGCGATGCCGTCCAGCTTGTGCGCCCGGCTGGCGTCGCCGGGAAACACGAAGCCGCGGACCCGGTGGCCCTGCCGCAGCAGCCGGCGCACCAGGTTGGCGCCGATGCGCCCGTTGGAGCCCGTCACCAGGATCTTCACGTCACGCCTCCACGCGGTAGCCGCCGTCGGCGCGGACGCCTCGCTCGATCAGCTCCGGCTCCAGGTCGAAGCCGGTGCCCGGCGTGTCCGGCACCAGCAGCTTGCCGTCGCGCTGCTCCCAGCCGTCCAGCAGCAGCCCCTGGGTGTCGGCCGGGGCCGCCTCCAGCAGCGCGAAGTTGGGCACCGACGCCGCGAAATGGGCGTGCGCGTAGCGCTCGACGATCGAGCCCCAGCAGTGCGGAGCGCAGCGCGCGCCCCACGGCTCGATGCGCGCGGCGGTCGCCTTCCACCACGAGAGCCCCTGGTAGCGGAAGTCATGCTGCACCACGTCGATGTCCCCGGCTTCCACAATGGCGAAGAAGCTCGGAGGCGGCGGGCCGGACTCACCGTCGGCCACCAAGGTCGAATAGCCGCGATCCCGGATGAACCGGCGCAGGTCGGCGTTGAGCTCGGGATCCTCCGCGAACGGCTCCTCGAACCAGAAGATGCCGGCGTCGGCGCACGCGTCGAGCGTGTCCTTGGTGCTATTGAGGGTGCCGCCGTTGTTGGCGTCCACCATGATCTTCGCGTCGGGACCGGCCGCCTCGCGCACCGTGTGGATCACCAGCAGGTCGCGCTCCAACCCGGCTGCGGTCGGCATCCAGCGCGCGCCGCGACCGATCTTGATCTTGAAGTTCCGGTACCCGTAGCGGTGACCGGTGCGCACCTCTTCGCGAAAGATCTCCCCCGCCTGCGCATCGTCGGCGTCCAGGTCGTCGATGTAGATGGAGCCGTCGTAGAGCTCGACGGCGCGGCTGCCGCGCGCGCCAAGCAGCCGATACAGCGGCACTCCCCGCAGCCGGGCGGCGAGGTCCCACAGCGGCAGGTCGACCGCCGCGCCGTCTGCCAGCGAGCCGTCGGGCAGGTGGAACAGCTCCCCCAGCCGCCGCCCTACCAGGGATTCGGCGTCCGCCCGCTCCAGCCGCGACCAGCCGACGCCCACCGCCCCGCTGGCAGTGTGCACGCGCACCACCGAGTCGTGCACGACCGGGCCGTGCGCGCCCTTGCGCGAATTGAAGCCGATGTCCCGCGGCCGCGGGCTGTGTACCCCGATCCTCTCGATCCGAATGATTCGTTCGCCTGAGATGTCGCTCATTCGAACCTGATTCCCATGAGATCACATCCTACTCCCTTCGGCCTGACACAACGTCCTCCGGTTGACACACTCGTCGTCATGGACCATTCTTTCACCCTAAGGGTGATGAGTGGAAGTATCCTTCCAATCGCGCAAGCTCCTCAGGTGCTACGAGGAGTCGTCAAGGGCGAATCGCGAATGGGGCTCCATCGTCGGCCGGCGCTACATCAGGATGGTGGACGAGCTGAGCGCATTGCCCACGTTCAATGACGTCTTCGCGATCGTCCGGATGCGCGCCCACCCGTACAAGAGTCGTCCCGGATCCTATGCCCTGAGCATGACCGGGCGCTGGCGCCTCTTGGTCCGGCAGGGGGCGAGACAGGACCAAGTGATTGTGGAGGAGGTAAGCAACCACTATGACGATTGACGACGGTCGCGAGGTTTACTCGGATCTCGCCATCCCGCCAGGCGAGACACTCGCCGACGAGATCGCCGCCCGTGGCATGACCCAGACCGAGCTGGCAGCACGTCTGGGACGCCCCGTGCAGGTCGTGAACGAGATCATTCGCGCGAAGAAGGCGATCACCGACGACACGGCCCTCGGCTTGGAGAAGGTACTCGGCATCCCAGCAGTCTTCTGGGTGAACCTGGAGCAGAATTACCGGATGACCCGGGCCAGATTCCGCGAACGGGACCGCCTCCACGCCGAGGAGGAGTGGCTTGACGAGCTGCCGGTCAAGGAGATGGAGAACCGTGGCTGGATAGAGGTCGGACGGAATGCGCAGGAGAAGGTCCGCGCCCTGCTCCAGTTCTTCGGCGTGGCGAACGTGTCCGCCTACCGCAAGACCACGGAGGTCCTGGGCTTTCGGATCTCCGACAACGCAAAGCTGTCTCCCGGTGCCCTGGCCGCGTGGCTGCGCAAGGGCGAGCTTGAGGCCCAAGCAATCGACACCCGCCCATTCGACCCGGCCCTCCTGCTGCGAGCGGCTCATGAAACCCGCACGATGACCGAGGAACCACCTCAGGTCTTCGCCCCGCGCCTGACCGAACTATTCGCCGACGCGGGCGTGGCGTTCGTGGTCATCCCCGAGCTCCCCAAGACCGGTGCCAATGGCGTTGCCCGCTGGCTCACCGATCGGAAGGCTCTGATTCAGTTGAATCTTCGATACAAGTGGCAAGACATCTTCTGGTTCACTGTGTTCCACGAAATCTGTCACGTCCTCAAGCATGGCCATCAGAACATTATCATTGAGGGCATCGACAAACATGGACCCTTTGAGGAGGAAGCTAACGAGTGGGCTGCCAATTTTCTCGTTCCCGCAGATGCTTGGACCGAGTTCCAAGGCCGTGCGCCGTTCACCAAGAGCGACGTCATTTCCTTCGCCCGCCAACTGGCCATATCCCCTGGCATCGTCGTAGGACGACTACAGCGTGAGCGACGCTTGAAGTATTCCCAAATGACTGATCTCAAGGGACGGTTTGCGTGGAGAGATGAATAGCTCACGTGATTCCTCCTCCGAACGTGATCCATGGAGTCATACGTCATTCCGTACCCAAGATACTTCAGTTGCTAACACCATCAACGACGACGCCCTTTTACGAATACCCAATTCGACGGAGGCAGCTCAGGTGTCCCTTCGTCGGCACGCCCCCAATTGAGCTCTAACCCTATGCCAAAGACGATCACAGATTCCCAGATCATCGGTTCCCAAGGCGAGTCCCTCGTCAGCGAGCGAGCGAATGCCATGGGCTTCATGTTCACGCCGCATGGCCCAATAGAAGCCGGCATTGATGGCTTCCTCGAAATCCGGGATCCCCAGTCAGGGGCGGCAACCGGGCAGCTCGTTGCCGTGCAAGTAAAGACGACTGCAGCAGGTTCCTATACATCCGAATCCGAAGCAGCGTTTGAATACTTGATGGACGAGAACGATGTCTCCTACTGGCAAGGTTGTAACCTACCAGTAATCGTTGTGCTTGTCCATCTCCGAAAACAAACTGCATACTGGAAGAGTTGTGACTCCGGGCAGGGGCCGGGTAATCGACGGCTCTCTATAGACAAGGCGCAAGATATCTTCGACTCCCGCGCGCGCGACGCGATTGCCCACTTGTGTGTTGCGAAGGGGGGATTTGGCATCTATTTCCCGCCTCTTAAAACAGGAGAGAGGGGACACTTGAACATGCTTGAAGTGATGCTTCCTGAGACGATCTATGTCGCTCCGTCGCCTTTCCAGACGGGCCGTCACGCTATTCAAGAACTCCTGCAACACGACGAGCGACCACCAGGCGATTGGGTCATTCGAGGAGGACAGTTTATGTCCTTTCGAGATCCCCGCCACAATCCGACAATACATATCGTCGATCCCGGCGCAATCGAGGATTTTGCAAGCGATGAAGTCACCCTACCGGACGACGAAGCCCGTCAGCACACAATTATAGACCTATTGACGCGGACGCTGGTCTTCCAGTTGAACGGCGTGTTATCATTTAGTCGACGGCAGCGAGCATTCTTTTTTTGCGCTTTGCCGGAGACAATTGATCGAGTTCATTCGTATGAATCTTTGAAACGACATACTTCCGCCACCGTCGTGAGGAAGTACGAGACGGACGGCAAACTGACGTACGTACGCCACCATGCTTTCGAGCCCCGCTTCTGGATGATCCAGGGCCAATGGTTCATCTCGATAGCGCCAACGTTCGTGTTCACCTCCGACGGTTTCCGGCCGGACCGTTATGCGAGTAGTAGGCTTGCAGGAAAGAAGCAGCGAGAATTCAACTCGGCTCTCGTCGGACAGTTCACAATGTGGCGCCACCTCCTGGCCGGCGCCGACGACGACGGCGTCGCCCCGGCACTGTTCCCCACTGAGCCAGACAGTCAGCTACTCGGCTTCAGGTCGCTCAATCCGCTTGAAATCCCGCACGCTGTGCCAGACGAGCTCTGGCGCCAGAATGACCCTGCGCTCCCTTCGCAGAGTGCCCAATTGAGGCTACGGGTTTGAACTTCACACACTTGCTCCTTGACGAACCGGACCTAGAGTTCGGAGATGGAGGTCGTCACATCGACCCGCGGTATGGGCTATGTCGTTACGGCCCCCTGCAAACCATCGCAGGAGACCATCTCTCCATCGGACTGATCGGAACCGCCGAGACCGTTGAAGGCTTTGAGCGGTGGATGACCCGGCTCACCAGCGGGATTGAAGGAAGCTCCACCAAGCAGCCGAACCTGTTTCCCTCTTTTCCTGGGCTACGCGACGAGAACCCCTTTCGCTGTCCCTTTGAAGTCAGCACCACCGCTCGGCGGGTTCTGCCTCTACGCCATATAGGCCAGATCATTAGCACCAAAGGACATTCAGAAGCAGTCGGAAAGGCGGCTTCACTATTCTCCGAGCAAACTTCCGCCATGCTAGAGTCCTCAGACAAGCCCGATGTGATTGTGGTGGCGTTGCCGTTCGACCTCATTGAGCGCGTCGTAAACGACCATGTCCAGACGGCGGATGATAGCGAAGAGTACTGCGACTCCACGGACCTTGACTTTCGCGATTTGTTCAAGGCTCAAACATTACGTCTAAGGAGGCCGACCCAGGTCGTCTGGCCCACGCTTTGGGATGACAACGCACGGATACCGCGTAAACTCAAGGATACGACACGGCGAGTACAGGATCCGGCGACGCGCGCCTGGAATCTCACGAATGCGCTTTTCTATAAGGCCGGGCGCGTTCCGTGGCGATTGCCTCGGCCCGATAGTCAACTGCAAACTAGCTATGTGGGAATAGGATTCTACCGCGACCTCAGCGGAGAGCGCCTTCTCACGTCGACAGCGCAAATGTTCGACGAACGCGGCAAGGGGGTGATTCTACGAGGGGCTCGCGCGCACGTCGACGGGAGCGATCGTCATCCGTACCTCGACCGCGTGGATGCATACGATCTGCTTCGGAGATCCTTGAAATCTTATTTTGATCAACACTACCACTTTCCGGCGCGCCTTGTCATTCTCAAGACCTCTAGGTTTGAGAGAGGCGAAGCACAAGGCTTCCGGGAAGCCGCAGAGGAGGCGAGCGTCGCGTACAGTGATCTCGTGTGGATAAACGAGAGATCAGCCATTACGATGTATCGTGAAGGAGACTACCCTCCGCTGCGAGGGACAGTGATTGTCATCGGTCGCGACGCGGTGGTGTTCACACGTGGTAGTGTTCCACTATATCGAACCTATCCGGGACTGAGAGTGCCGCATCCCCTTATGCTCAGGCCGTACAATAACGACAGCCCCATCGGCGAAATCGCTCGGGACGTCTTGGCTCTAACCAAAATGAATTGGAATTCCACGCAATTCGACGGAGCAATTCCGATTCCGATCCGGGCCGCGAGGCAGGTGGGAAAGGTGTTGAGACACGTGCCTGTCGGAGAGACGGAGACCTCGGAGTATCCCTACTACATGTAATAGAAGAGTACCACAGGCGCGTTGGGAACCTCGCAAGGAAGGCGCCGCGGTCCGCAGTTAATAGTGGCAGGGCGGTGGCCCTAGCCGAGGTTTAACGGGCTGCAAGTTATCTTGCTACAGGTGAATAGGTTAGCCGATCTGAAATGTGCGAGTGGCACTACATTTCTCTCCAAACTGGTCACCCGCATTACGCTACCACCATCTTCCTGATCCCGCCGGGCTCCGGATCAGCCCCCAGGGCGTCATAGATGGCGCGCTGGTCAGGCTCGGCACGCGTGGCTTTGCGCACGTGCAGCGTGCTGCCGTCAGCACGACGAAAGGTGCAGGTCACCCGCTGCTGGGCGCCGAGGGTGCTGCGCAGCGTGTGCCATGACGAATGTTCCCCCTGCTCACGCAGACGCCGGCGGATCACCTGCACCAACTGATAGGCCAGCACGGTGATGAACAGATGCCCGTTGGAGCGATGCTGCTTCTGGTGATAGATCGGTCGCAATCCCAACTCCGACTTCAGCGATCGAAACACCGCCTCCAGGTCGGTCAGCATGATGTAGGTCCGCCACATCGTCTCGGCCGACCAGTCGGTCTGATTGCTGCGCAGGCAGTACACCCCCGGATGGGTCAACTTGGAACCCGCTACCGGACGTTGTTCCCACCTGATCGCGGTGGCCTTCGTGCCGCTCTGGTCGGCCTCCACCTCGATGTGATAATGCTGCCCTGCGCCGCTGCTGGTCGCTTTCAGCCGCCCGATCCGGTTCCAGATCGTCTCGATCTTCTTGTGGGTGCGCGGGCGCGACAGTCCCTCATGCAGTTCCTGCAGGCGTTTCTCGAAGCGCGTCATGGCCTTCTTCAGCATCGCCTGCTCCTTGTCCTCACGCGCCGGCGAATGGCAATACAGGCGCACTTCGGCGCCATCCTCCGACGCTACCTGCTGCACCTGGATCTGCTGGCGGCCGGCCGTCTGCACGCTCATCGCCGCCGTTTCATCGAACTGCCGCCTGCGCTCACGGCTCACGACCAGATAGCGGTACCCCTGCTCGCGCAGCCAGCACAGATTCTTCTCCGTGGCCGCCCCACAGTCCATCACGATCAGCGCGCCGGCAGGTACCTCCAGCCGCCTCAGCGCACCCTGCAGCACGTGGGCCTCAACGATATTGCCAGCCATGACTTCCGAGCGACGCACGAACCCGCTGCCGTCCACCACCAACCCCAAGGTCAACAGCGGACAATCGTTGCGCTTCTCCTTCGAGTGCACTGACGGCGCGGCGAGTACACTCTACCCCGCTCGGCTTGGCGTCAGAAACAAGCTGAGCACCCGCAGCCGCTCCTTCATTCAAGGCAAGAAGCGGCTGCGAGCCGTCGCCCATTACCTATCAGGAGACCGACCTGCAGGAGACCCGTGGTGAGCATCATCTCGGCCGAGTCGGCCACGAGGCATGAACGCCGACAGTACGAGGAGAGCCATGAGGTGATAGCAGGGCGCCAGCCTGTTCTGCGACATCGAACGGGTTCCTGCTTCCGTCATATCATTCCGCTAGTGGGCCGGTAGCGGAGGGGTAGGCCCGGGCTCGTGATCACCTTCCTCCAACAGTGCATCAATCTCGCGGACAAGGGTCGGGAGTCTGGTCTCGACGACGTTCCATACCAGCCCGTCGTCGACATTCGCGTACCCATGTATCAACACGTTGCGGAAGGCGATGATGCGCTGGTAGTGGGTGATACTGGCAGCCACGGCCTCGTCAACCCTGGCAAGCTGAGTCATCGCCTCTCCGACGATCTCGAATTCCCGCTCAACCGCAGCCCGCATCATGGCGTCGCGCTCATAATCGGCGAATGTCTTTCCCGCCGTGAACTCCGTCAAAAGGGCGGCGGCGCGCTGCATATCGTACAGGAGCTTGTGTGCTTCAATCCGCATAGAGCGGAGTCCTCGTCCTATCCACGGATTGACGAAAGTAAGGATTCCTGATGGCCGATTCCACCACCAGGTCCACGGGGCAACCGAAGAGTCGCTGGAGCGCGTCCAGCAGGCCGAAGTAGGCGTCTGCGTAGGAATCGCGAGCCGACGGGCGGAATTCGACCAAGAAGTCCAGATCGCTCTCCCCTGGGCGAAATGCGTCGCTCGCAGCGGACCCGAACAGATCCAGCCGCTGGACGCCGTGCCGGAGACAGAGACGCGTCATCTCGTCAACGCGTTCCTCAATGAAGGGACTCACTTTGGCTCCCGCGCGTCGAGGAATCCGAGCGCCTCCAGATTGGCCTCGATGGTCGCGTCCAGCTTCGCCGCCTCGGCCTGCTGCTCCCGCCATTGGGCGGTGAGGCGCGCCATCTTCACCGGGAACGGCTCACCGTCGTCTTCGTGAGCCTCGACGCCGACGTAGCGGCCGGGCGTGATCACGTGGCCGTGCGTACGCACCTCCTCCAGCGCCTCGCTCTTGCAGAAGCCCGGAGTGTCGGAGTAGACACCGGCTGCTTCTTCTCCGCGCCATGCATGGTACGTGTCGGCGATGCGGGCGATGTCGTCGTCCGTCAGCTCGCGATGGGTGCGGTCGACCATGCGGCCAAGCTTGCGAGCGTCGACGAAAAGCACCTCACCGCGCCGGTCGCGGAACGTACCGCTGTGACGATCCCGGGCGAGGAACCAGAGGCAGGCGGGGATCTGCGTCGAATAGAAGAGCTGCCCCGGCAACGCCACCATGCAGTCCACCAGGTCGGCCTCGATCAGGTTCTTGCGGATCTCGCCCTCGCCGGACTGACTCGAGGACATCGAGCCGTTGGCGAGGACGAAGCCAGCCGTGCCATCCGGTGCCAAGTGATGAACGATGTGCTGCACCCAGGCGAAGTTGGCATTGCCCGACGGGGGGGCGCCATGGCGCCAGCGCTTGTCCTCCGCAAGCCGCTCGCCGCCCCAGTCGGAGACGTTGAACGGGGGATTGGCCAGGATGAAGTCGGCCTTGAGGTCGGGGTGGCGGTCGTTGTGGAAGGTGTCGCCGTGGGCGATCTGGCCTTCGATGCCGCGGTTCATCTTGGCGAGCCGCACGTCGTGTAGTTCGACTCCTGGCCGTAGACGGAGATGTCGCCGCGGGCCCTGCCGCCGTTGCCGTTGCCGCTGGTGTGGGCGCGGATGAACTCGACCGACTGCACGAACATGCCGGATGAACCGCAGCAGGGGTCGTAGACCCGACCCCGGTACGGCTCCAGCATCTCGACCAGGAGCTTGACGACGCAACGCGGGGTGTAGAACTCGCCGCCCTTCTTGCCCTCGGCGTTGGCGAACTGGGACAGGAAGAGGAAGATCAGGCCCAGGACGACGTGCTTGTACTCGGCTGCATCCATCGAGCCCCGCAGCGCGTCGGCCATGCGCCACAGCTCGGCCTCGTATCCGGTCGTGGCGGCCTGGACGGTGTCTGCTCCCCTCTCCCCGGCCGTCTGCTTCCTTGGTCGTCCCCGTGCCATGGCGCTGGTGTGCTCCCTCCTGTCTCGCGTACTGACGGCGCGGCGAGTACACTCTACCCCGCTCGGCTTGGCGTCAGAAACAAGCTGAGCACCCGCAGCCGCTCCTTCATTCAAGGCAAGAAGCGGCTGCGGGCCGTCGCCCATAACCTATCAGGAGACCGACCTGCAGGAGACCCGTGGTGAGCATCATCTCGGCCGAGTCGGCCACGAGGCATGAACGCCGACAGTACGAGGAGAGCCATGAGACAGGAGTATGACTTTTCGAAGGGTGAACGTGGCAAATTCTACCATGAGAACGCCAGAGTCGTTCTTCCGGTTTATCTGGAGGAAGACGTCCAGCGCTATCTCGATGAGCGGGCAGAATCAAAGGGCATGGACGTCTCTCAGCTTGTCAACGAAATGCTGCGCCGGGACATAGCGTTGATCGAAACGGTGAAGTAGTAGCGTTGATGTTGGCGCAGCGCGTCGGCCATGCGCCAGCCTCGGCTCAGAACATGCTCAGGACCAGGCGGAGGCGCTCCTCCAGGGTCTCGTAGGAGTAGTAGGTGCGGGCGATGCGGTAGTTGTGCTCGGCGGCCTCGGCGCGCAGGGCGGGATCGGTGAGGTAGCGGCGAGCCTCGCACACGTGTCCTCGCTGACGAACTCGTCTATCTCGATCGTGCGGAAGCCGAGCAGCTCGATGTCGTGGGTGTACACTGAGGTCGCCGTGGCCCTGGTTCGCAGCGCCAACTGGTGGCGGCCTGCGGAGTTGATCACCATGTGCTGGATCGACGGCAGGGTCGGCGGATACGCCTCCTGAGACGATCGGTACCGAAGCGCCGGAGATTGGCAACCCGCTGTGACCGGCACACGGTTGCCGTGGCTCCATTGCGTTCCCTCGTAACGTGGACTACATTATGCAGGAACTTCTACAGGAAGGGACTGCTCAATGCACACCACCAATGTCCGAGAACTGAAGCAGAACCCTTCGCTGGCGTTACGGCAGGCAAGGCAGGGGCCGGTTCTGATCCTGAAGGGCAACGAGCCGGACGCCGTGCTGATGCATCTGGACACGTCGCTGACCGAGACCGAAGCAGGCATGCGGCCGGCGCTCGCGGCCAGTCTTTACAACGGCGGCGGCGTCTCGCTGGGCAAAGCCGCGAAAATCAGCGGTCTCTCCCTGAGCGAGTTCATCCAGCATCTGGGCAGCCTGGGTATCGAGATCGTCCGGCAGGATGAGACCACGAATTCCGAACCCGATGACGTCTCCCCGTGGCTCACGTCATAAACGATGCCGGACCTCTGATCGCGCTCGCCAAGGTCGACTCGCTCTTCATCCCAAGAGATCTGTTCGCCCGCATCCGGATTCCGGAGGCGGTGTGGCTCGAATGCCGGGAGAAGCCAGGCGAGGACAGCCGGCGCATCGAGCAGGCCGCACGCGAAGGTTGGCTGGAGGTGATTTCGGTAGCCACCGGGAAGGCTCGTCCTCAGAGCCTTGGAACCGGCGAAGGTGAGGCGATACAACTGGCGCTGGAAGCCGGGAACGCGCTACTGCTCATGGACGACCGACTGGCGCGGCGCGAGGCGATGCGACACGGACTGAGTTACATCGGAACCGCCCGCATGCTTCAACTGGCTGAAGTGAAATCGATCATCGACAGCGCCGAGGTCGTGCTCCAACGAATGACCGCGTGCGGCTATCGGATTTCACCGCTGCTCTTGCAGCAACTGAAGGGGCGTCATGCCCCCCATACGCCCAGCGGTAACAGCGGTAACGCCCGCGATTGACCGCGCACGAACCTGCCGCCACCATCGCGCCTCATGGGCAACACCTTCGGGCACCTGTTCCGGGTCACCACCTTCGGCGAGTCGCACGGGCCCGCCGTGGGCGCGGTGGTCGACGGCTGCCCGCCCCTGCTGGAGCTGGCCGAGGCCGACCTGCAGGCGGAACTGGACCGCAGGCGCCCGGGACAGAGCTCGCTGACCACCCAGCGCCGTGAGGCCGACCGGGCGGAGATCCTCTCCGGGGTGTTCGAGGGCCGCACGCTGGGCACGCCGATCGCGGTGCTGGTGCGCAACACCGACGCCAAGCCGCAGGACTACGAGGAGGTGCGGCGCGCCTACCGCCCATCGCACGCCGACTACACCTACGAGCGCAAGTACGGGATCCGCGCCTGGATCGGCGGCGGGCGCGCCAGCGCGCGCGAGACCGTGGGGCGCGTGGCCGCGGGCGCCATCGCCCAGAAGCTGCTGCGCGAGCGCTGCGGGACGGAGGTGCTGTCCTACGTCGCCCGCGTGCAGTCGATCGAGGCGGAGGTCGACCACGAGCGCCTCGACCGCTCCGCGATCGAGGCGACGCCCACCCGCTGCCCGGACCCGGAGGCGGCCGAGCGCATGGTCGAGCTCATCGGCGCCGCCCGCAAGGACGGCGACTCGCTCGGCGGCGTGGTGGAGACGGTCGTGCGCGGCGTCCCGCCAGGTTTGGGCGAGCCGGTGTTCGACAAGCTGGAGGCCGACCTGGGCAGGGCGCTGCTGTCGCTGCCGGCCTGCAAGGGGTTCGAGATCGGCTCCGGGTTCGGCGGCACCTTCCTGACCGGATCGACCCACAACGATCCGTTCTACGCCGAGGGCGGCCGCGTCCGTACCCGTACCAACCACTCCGGCGGGGTGCAGGGCGGCATCACCAACGGCGAGGACGTCGTCCTCCGCGCCGCCTTCAAGCCGACCGCCACCATCCTGCGCGAGCAGGAGACCGTGGACGTGGACGGCAATCCCACGACGATCAAGGGCCGCGGCCGCCACGATCCGTGCGTGCTGCCGCGCGCCGTGCCGCTGGTGGACGCCATGGTGGCGCTGGTGCTGGCCGATCACTATCTGCTGCATGGGGCGACATCTGCGGCCGTGCTACAATTCCAAAAGGAGACCGAAACGTGAGTGAAAGCAAGCCGCAGGCAGGACCTGCGGGTTGGGTGTCGTACCGCCCGGAGATCAAGGTGCTGGACTGCACCATCCGCGACGGCGGACTGATGAACGACCATCAGTTCAGCGACGAGACCGTGCGCGCCGTCTACCAGGCGTGCGTCGAGGGCGGTGTCGACTACATGGAGATCGGCTACATCAACTCCCGCGAGCAGTTCCCGCCCGGCGAATTCGGGCCGTGGAAGCACTGCCAGGAGAGCGACGTGCGCCGCATCGTCGGCGACAACGACACGGCGCTGAAGATCGCGGCGATGGCCGACGCCGAGAAGAGCGACTACCAGGAGGACGTCCTCCCCAAGTCGGACAGCGTGATCGACATGATCCGCATCGCCACCTACATCCACCAGATCCCGCTGGCGCTGGACATGATCAAGGACGCCCACGACAAGGGCTACGAGACCAGCCTCAACCTGATGGCGCTGTCTACCGTGAACGACCGGGAGCTGCACGAGGCGCTGGCCCTGGTGGCCCGCTCCGAGGTGCAGGTGATCTGCATCGTCGACAGTTTCGGCGCGCTGTACACGGAGCAGATCGACGACTACATGAAGATCTTTCAACCGTACTGCGACGAGGGCGGCAAGCTGGTCGGCATGCACGCGCACAACAACCGGCAGCTCGCCTTCGCCAACACCATCCAGGCGACCGTCCGGGGCGCCAACCGGCTGGACGCGAGCATGGCCGGCCTGGGGCGCGGGGCCGGCAACTGCCCGATGGAGTTGCTGCTGAGCTTCCTGCACAATCCCAAGTTCCGCCTGCGCCCGGCCCTGCACTGCATCCAGCACCACATCGAGCCGCTGCGCGAGAAGCTCAAGTGGGGGTTCGACTACCCGTACATGATGACCGGCGTGCTCAACCAGCACCCGCGCACCGGCATGGCTTTCAACGAGTCCGACCACCGCGGCGACATCATCCGCTTCTACGATTCGCTGGAAAATCCGGACTGACCCGATGGAGGCGCTGGTCCAACCGACCCCCGGGCACGTTCTGGACGAGGCGACCCGCGCCGCGCTGCGACTGATCAACTCGACCGCCGTGGTCGACACGCTGGCCCACGCCGGCTACGCGGCGCGCTACACCTTCATGCCGAACCTGAAGAGCATGAACCCCGGCGCTCGGCTGGTGGCGCGGGCGGTGACCGTCCGCTTCGTCCCCGCGCGGCCGGACGGCGTGGCCGACAAGCCGCCCGGCGAGCAGTCGGCGGAGTACGTGGCATTCGAGCAGGCCGGACCGGGCGACGTGATCGTCATGGAGGCCATGCGCAGCACGCTCATGTCGGTCGGCGGCGACATCAAGTTCCTCCGGCTCAAGCAGCGCGGGGCGGACGGCCTGATCTGCGACGGCGGCATCCGCGACATGGACACGGTCAAGGACTACGGCGTCTCGCTCTGGGGCCTGGGCAGGACCGCGGCCCTGGGCACGCAGTTCGGCTACCCCTACACCGCCAACGACGCAATCTCCGTGGACGGCGTGCTGGTCCGTCCCGGCGACTACCTGGTCGCCGACGACGACGGCGTGGTGGTCATTCCGCGCTCGATCGCGCCGGAGATCGCCCAGGCGACCATCGAGCGCGACGACCTGGAGGAGTGGATCCGCCGCCGCCTGGACGAGGAAAACCTCTCCCCCGGCAAGTACTACCCGCCCGACGAGGACACCTTCGCCCAATACCGCGCGTGGAAGGCCCGGCAGAACTAAGGGCGAACTCGGTCCCAGCCGTAGCGTGGCGGGAGCCCTCTCCTCGGTGCTCCCCTCGGACGGCGACCGTCGACAGGTTCTCGGCGAACTGTTCGCGACCAAACAGCCGGCGCTGCGCGGTCAGAGGCTTCGCGGCACGCCAGAACGATGGCCGGGACCTCCGTGACGTCGAACCGGAACTACGAGCCCGGTGTTGACTTCGGTAAAGCCTTAGGAGGCCCTTGATCTGCGAGACCAGAAGCGTCGCTGCTCTGCTCTCCGTGTCGGCCGACCTTGGACCGCCACGGAACCAAGAGAAGTGCCGCAAGCTCAAGGGCGAGAACTTCTGGGAGTTCAAGGCTGGCCAGCAGCGTATCTTCTGGTGCTACGACCCACTGGGAGCAAGACGAATCATACTGCTGCATGGATTCACCAAGAAGGCAAAGAAGACGCCGAGTCACGCGCTACATGCCGGACGAGAGGCGTATCGCGAAGTGATTACCGAGGCACAACAGAGGATGGAGGGAAAGGGTGATCGATAGTTGGGTCCGACGCTTTGAAGGCGATCCCGAGTTCGAGTTTGATCTTCTATCTATCGATGTCGGGGAGCGTATCGTTGACCGGATGGAAGAACTGGGATTGACTCGGACCGCTCTGGCAGCAGCCATCGGGGTGAGCAAAGCTCGTATCAGCCAGATCCTCAGCGGCAATGACAATCTCACATTGAAGAGTCTCGTTGCGGTCGCCATCGGGCTTGAGAGCCGAATCGAGGTGCGTCTGAAGAGCGCCGTTGCGCATTCGGATTTCGCCCTCCCACGCATCGAGGCGTTCACGAAGTCAGACCTTTTCAGGCTGCGTGGGAGTGTGGAGATGTCCCTTGGACCCGAGACGGTTTCCACGGAACTGGCGTCCGCAGCGTAGCTGATGGCTAACGGGTTCCCTCTTCAGGAGGTCGGCCGAGCCGGCCTAAGCCTCCTCCATTTCTGCGTCGAGCGCCTTCAGTACGAGGAGACTCACGACAGCCCGGAGGAACTCGAGGAACCTACGTTGTCGCTTTCCCGACCCGTGGTCCAAGAAGCTGAATTAGAAGGCGAACCCACCTACATGGTGACGCTGAGGATTCGAACCGCTCAAGGAAACGTCCGGACATTCGATCTCACAATCAGTGGAGTATTCCGTCTCCAGTCCGATGATGATGGCAACAAGGGTACTCCTATGATGCTATTCCACAACGGTTCCGTGATGCTGCTGGGTGCGGCGCGAGGGATCATCGAGTCGGTAACGGGTCTAAGTAGATTTGGACGACTTCGAGTGCCGTCAGCCAATCTCGTCAACGTCCTCAAGTCGGACCCACCGAGCGAGTCAGGAACGGGGAACTCGGAACAGAGCCCGTAGCTGCCCGCTAGTCCGGATGCACTCCGCCATGGCGGGGCGACAGCCGGAACGAGTACTGATGTGCGCCGCGCATCGTGGTGTCGGCCGGTGCGCATGATGCCGGTCGCGGGATCGAACGCTGCGCGCCCAGTTCGAGAAGGCGCTCCGGCCGCTCTGGTTGGAGAAGCGCTCGAAGTCGGCGGCGAAACACGACCGCGGCGGGAAGTCGCCGGTACGCCCAGCCACCGCCTGCACCATGGCGACGACTCCGCCGACGTGCTCGGGACAGACTGGTTCGTTGGACCAATCGCAGTGGCACGAGTAGCATGGCGCGCAGGGCATCGCGTTGGGATGGGAGTGAGCGTCATCGGGACCGGAGCGCGGCGGGCGCTTCGTGTGTGTGTCCCGGCTCTGGCGATCCTGCTGGCGGCGGCGACGGCCATGCCGGCGATCGCCCAGACCTTGAGTGAGTCCGTCGCGGCCTACGAACGCGGGGACTATGCAACTGCGTACCGGGGATTCCGGAATCTCGCACTACAGGGTGACGCTGGAGCCCAGTACCGGCTCGGGGTCATGCACTACCTGGGCCTCGGCGTCTCCCGCAACCTTGCGGAAGCGGCGACGTGGTACGCGCGGGCAGCCGAGCAGGGCGATGTCGAGGCTCAGGCCAGCCTCGGACTCATGTACGCCGAAGGCCACGGGGTCGCCCGGAGTGACGCCGAGGCGCTTCGGTGGTACCACCGGGCGGCCGATCAGGGCGATTCCTACGCTCAGTACTACCTCGGCGTCTCGTACCACATAGGACGGGGCGTTTCCAAGAACCCGGCAACGGCCGCCTCCTGGTACCTCCAGGCCGCCGAACAGGACTACACCTACGCCCAGTTCTACCTGGGACTCATGTATCTGGATGGAACAGGCGTTTCTCGGAACACGGCCCAGGCAGCCACATGGTTCGGCCGCGCGGCTGCGCAGGGCCACGTGCGCGCTCAGGCCCTGCTTGGCTTCATGTATCGCGACGGCCATGGCGTGGACCAGGACTTGGCAGAGGCCGTGACGTGGTTCCGCCGGGCGGCCGAGCAGGGCGACCCGGACGCTCAGTCCGGGCTGGGGGCCAGCTACTATCTCGGTCAGGGCGTCGCCCGGGACTACGACGAAGCCGCGACGTGGTTCCTTGCGGCCGCCGAACAGGGTGACGCCTACGCTCAGTCCCGGCTGGCGACCATGTACCTCGACGGCCTGGGCGTCCCTCAGGACTTTGGCGAAGCCGCGAAGTGGCTGCTGCGCATCGCCGAAGAAGGCCACGCCGACGCTCAGTTCCGAGTCGGGATCATGTACGGAGTCGGCGTCGGCGTCTCCCAGGACTATGCCATAGCCATGGACTGGTTCCGGCGCGCCGCCGAACTGGGACACGACGAAGCCCGGTACATCGTCACCAACACGTCGGGCGAGGACATCCCGCCGGCCCTGACCAGAGAAGTCGCGAAGTGGTTCCGGCGCGCCGCCGAGCAGGGAGACGTCGTGGCTCAGTACACCATCGGCAACATGTACTACGCCGGGCAGGGCGTTGCGCAGGACCATGCGGTAGCGGCCGCCTGGTACCAGCGCGCCGCCGAACGGGGTGCCGCCGACGCTCAGTTCTCGATCGGGTACATGTACGACAAGGGACTGGGCGTGGAGCAGGACGACACGCAGGCGCACCTGTGGTACGAGCTCGCCGCCTCGCGGTTCCAGTCACCGGAGCGTCGGGAAGCGGCCGAGCGGTTCCGGGATCAGGTCGCCGCCCGTCTCTCCCCGGCCCTCCTGGCGGAGGCCAGGCGCCTGGCGCGGGAGTGGCAGCCAACGCCTGACGCGATCACGCTTCCCGCAGACGCCACTCAGTGAGCGACTGAGCAAGCTCAGTGAGCGACTGAGCAAGCTCAGTGGGCGGACTGAGCAAAGCTCAGTGTGCCGATTGAGCAGAGTTCAATGTGCGCTGAGCCAGTCGGAGCCGACGCCGATCTCGACCTCGATCGGGGCGGCCAGAGGCAGCGCATCGCGCATCAGGTCGTGCACCAGCGGCACCACCTCCTCGCGCTCGTCGCGGTGCAGGTCGAACACCAGCTCGTCGTGCACCTGCAGGATCATCTGCGTGCGCAGGCGCCGCCGCTTCAGCTCACGCGCGATGTCGATCATGGCGATCTTGATCATGTCGGCGGCGGTGCCCTGGATCGGGGCGTTGATGGCGATGCGCTCCGCGGCCGCGCGCGCGGTGCGGTTGCGGGAGTTGATGTCGCGCAGGAATCGGCGCCGGCCCTTCAGGGTCTGCACGTACTCGGCGGCGTGCGCGAACGCGATCGCCTCGTCCATGTAGCCGCGGATCTTCGGGTACTGGGTGAAGTAGCGCTCGATGATCTGTCCCGCCTCCTTGCGCGCGATGCGCAACCGCTGCGCCAGTCCGAATGAGGACATGCCGTAGGCGATGCCGTAGTTGACCATCTTGGACTTGCTGCGCATCTCCAGCGTGACCTGGTCCAGCGGCACGCCGTACACGCGTGACGCGGTCGCGGCATGGATGTCCACGTCGCTGCTCAGGTCCTCCAGCATCGACTCTTCGCCCGCGATGGATGCCAGGATGCGCAGCTCGATCTGCGAGTAGTCGGCCGACAGCAGCAGGTAGTCGGGGCCGGGCGGTACGAAGGCCCGGCGGATCTCCCGCCCCTTGTCCGTGCGGATCGGGATGTTCTGCAGGTTCGGTCCTTCCGAGTTCAGCCGCCCGGTGGCGGCCACCAACTGGTTGAAGGTGGTATGGATGCGGCCGGTGCGCTCGAACACCGCCGCCGGCAGCGTGTCGACGTAGGTGGACTTGAGCTTCTGCACGATGCGGTAGTCGAGCAGCATCGGGATCATCGGGTGGCGGTCGGCGTAGCGGGAGAGCTGCTGCTCGTTGGTCATGTACTGGCCGGTGCGGGTCTTCTTCGGGTTGGGGTCGATCTGCAGCCGGTCGAACAGGATCTCGCCGAGCTGCTTGGGCGAATTGAGGTTGAACTCGCCTTCCGCCGACTCGTAGATGCCCTGCTCCAGCGCCGCGATCTCGGCGCCGAGCTGGTCCGCGTATTCGTGCAGCACGTCGACGTCGACGGTGACCCCGGCGTGCTCCATCTCCACCAGCACCCCGATCAGCGGGCTTTCGATGTCGTGGCAGACGCCCTCGTACTCGGCGTCGGCCAGCTCCGCGGCGAGTGCGGCCTGCAGGCGCAGGGCCACGTCCGCCCGCTCGGCGGCGTAGTCGGCCAGGCGCTGCGGGTCGGCCTCCAGCAGCGGCAACTGGTCCTTGCCGTCCTCGCCCACCAGCAATGAGAGCGGGATCGGCGAGTAGTCCAGATAGCGCTCGGCGAGCTGCTCCAGGCGATGGCGCCCCTCCTGGTCGATGAGGCTGTGGGTGACGTGCGTGTCGCGCACCGTGCCGGCCAGCCCCACGCCGTGCCAGGCCAGAACGCTCATGGCGTGCTTGAGATAGTGGCCGACCTTGGTCATCGCCTCCGACTCGAACACCGGCCGCAGGTCGTCGAGCGCCTGTGCGTAACCCGCATCGTCAGCCGGGAACGGCACGAAGGTCGCCGTGTGCGGCGCTGCGGAGAAGGCGACGCCGACGATCCGGGCGCGCTTGGGATCCGTCCCCGTGCTCTGCAGGTCGATCGCCACCCCGTCCCCTGCGAGCAGCCCGGCGGCCAACTCCCGCCGTTCCGCCGCGGTGGCGGCCACCCGGTAGTCGTGGGCGGTGTCGCCGATGGTTGCCATGCCGCGCGCTGCCGGGGAGTCGTCGCCGGCGTCCCCGAACAGCCGCTCCTTGAGCAGCCGGAACTCCAGGCGGTCGAAGATGGCGATGGTCGCATCGAGATCAGGGTCGAGCCGCGCGAAGCTCTCCAGGTCCACGTCCACCGGCACGTCCAGGTCGATGGTCGCGAGGCGCTTGGACAGGAGCGCCTGCTCCGCGAACTGCTCGACCCGTTCGCGCTGCTTGCCCTTGAGGTCGCCCGCGTGCGCGATCAGCTCCTCGACCGTCCCGAACCGCGCCAGGAGCTTCTGCGCGGTCTTGTCGCCGATGCCCGGGACGCCGGGGATATTGTCGACCGTGTCTCCCACCAGCGCCAGCACGTCGACCACCTGCGCCATGTCGGCGACGCCCCAGCGCTCTCGTACCTCGGCCGGTCCCAGGATCGAGGCCGGGCTGCCGGGCGTGCGGCTGACCCGATAGAGCGTGGTGCGGTCGGTGACGAGCTGCGCCAAGTCCTTGTCGGGGGTCACCAGCCACGTGTGGAAGCCGGCCGCCTCCGCCTGCGCGGCGATGGTGCCGATGACATCGTCGGCCTCCGCGCCGGGCCACGTGATCTCCGGGATGCGCAGCGCCTCGGTGATGGCGTGGACGTCGCCGAGCGAGTCCAGCATCTCCTCCGGAGCCTTCTCCCGCTGCGCCTTGTACTCGCCGTACTCGTCATGGCGGCGGTTGCGGCCCGCGGCGTCGAACACCACCGCCATGTGCGTGGGCTGCTCCTCCTCGATGATCTTGACCAGCGAGTTGGTGTAGCCGAACGCGGCCGACGTGTTGACCCCGCGGGAAGTCAGCCGCGGATTGGACAGGAAGACGAAATAGGCCTGATAGACGATCGGCATGCCGTCGATCAGGAACAGCCGCCGGTCGTCGTTCACGCCGTCAGGTTACTTCCCCGCCCCGTGCCATCACAACTTTGCCGGTGCGGATCATCTCGACGACCCCGAACTTCTCGAGCATGCCGAGCAGCGCGTCGACCTTCTCCGACGAACCCGTGCACTTGAGGATCATCGAGTGCTCGGTGAGATCCTCCGTGCTGCAGTCGAAGTGGTCGCAGATCTGCAGCGCCTCCGTGCGCTGGTCCGACTGGCAGGAGATCTTCACCAGCGCCAGCTCCTGCACCACGGCGCGGTCGAAGGTGTGGTCGAAGCAATGGATGACGTCCACCAGCTTGTTGACGCCCTTGATGATCTGGTCGAGCCCCTGCGGGTCGCCGGAGGCGCCGATCGTCATCCGCGAGTAGGCGCCGTCGTGCGCCGGCGAGACCACCAGCGACTCGATGTTGTAGGCGCGCCGCGCGAACACCTGCGCGATGCGCGCCAGCACGCCCGGCTTGTTGGCGACCAGGGCGCTCAACGTGTTGACCGGGCGTTCGTCCATCAGGCTGCCCACGTGCCCGTTTCCCGACGCCATCAGGTGGACCCCACCGGCTTGGCCAGCTTGGTGGTCGGCCGGTCGATGATCATGGTCTCCAGCGGCTGGCCGGAGGGGACCATCGGGTAGACGTTGTCCGCCTTCTCCACCTCGGCGTTGATGAGCACGGGACCGTCGTTGTACTCCAGCGCCCGGGTCAGGACCTTGCGCACGTCGCCGGGTCGCCGCAGGTTGAGACCCATGGCCCCGAACGACTGCGCCAGCTTGGCGAAGTCCGGGTTGCCCTCCAGGTCGACCCCGCTCTCCCGCTCATCGTAGAACAGCTCCTGCCACTGCCGGACCATGCCCAGGTAGTGGTTGTTGAGCACGATCACCTTGAGCGGCAGCTTGTGAATACAGGCGGTGGCCAGCTCGCACATGGTCATCTGGAAGCCGCCGTCGCCGACGATC
The DNA here is from genome assembly GCA_963662775.1 of Spirochaetia bacterium. Lineage (GTDB taxonomy): Bacteria > Spirochaetota > Spirochaetia > SZUA-6 > Bin103 > CATQHW01. The sequence continues at coordinate 3,078,607 of OY759747.1, read as the reverse complement.
GCCAGCACCAGGTCGTCCGGGCGGCCGAACTGCGCCCCGATCGCGGCCGGGAAGCCGAAGCCCATGCTGCCGGCGCCGCCGGACGACAGCCAGTTGTCGGGGTGGTCGGTCAGGTAGAACTGCGCCGCCCACATCTGGTGCTGCCCCACGTCGCTGGAGACGATCGCGCGGCCGCCGGTCAGGTGGTAGAGCTCGTCGATCACGTGCTGCATCTTCAAGCCGCCCTGCTTGCGGTACTTCAGCGGAAAACGCTCCTTGTACCCATCCAGCGTGGCCAGCCACTCCTCGGTCTCCAGCCGGCCGACGTGTTTGACCAACTCCTCCAACGCCATGCGCGCATCGGCCACGCAGTGCAGGTCGGGCTTGATCATCTTGCCGATCTCACCCTCGTCGATGTCGATGTGGATCTTGGTCGCGTTCTGGCAGAACTTGCTCGGGTCGCCGACGATGCGGTCGTCGAAGCGGGAGCCGACCGACATGATCAGGTCGCACTCCATGACCGCCTTGTTGGCGTACGCGGTGCCGTGCATGCCCAGCATGCCCAGCGACAGCGGATGGGTCTCCGGGAAAGCGCCCTTGCCCAGCAGCGTGGTGGTCACCGGGGCGTGCAGCTTCTCGGCCAGCGCGCGCACCGCTTCGTGCGCGCCTGCGATCAGGGCGCCATGCCCGATCAGCAGCACCGGCCGGCGCGCGTTGCCCAGCGCCTCCGCGATGTCGTGGATGGATTCCCGATCGGTGAGTTCCGGCACCTGGTAGCCGGGAAGCTCCATGCCGGGCTCCATCGAACCGACGAACGGCCCCTGGCTGACGTTCTTGGGAACGTCGATGAGCACCGGCCCGGGGCGCCCGGTGGTGGCGATATGGACGGCCTCCCGCACGGTGCGGGGGATGTCGGCCGTCTCCTTGACCAGGTAGCTGTGCTTCACGATCGGCATGGTCACGCCGAAGATGTCCGCCTCCTGAAAGGCGTCCTTGCCCAGCATCCAGGTCACCTGCTGCCCGGAGACGACGATCATCGGCACCGAGTCCATGTGCGCGGTCATGATGCCGGTCAGGGTGTTGGTGGCGCCGGGCCCGCTGGTGACCAGCACGCAGGCCGGCTTGCCGGTGGCGCGGGCGTAGCCGTCGGCCATGTGCGCGGCACCCTGCTCGTGGCGGACCAGAATGAACTCCATGTCGGTGCCGGTTGCGACCAGCGCGTCGAAGATCGGCAGCGCAGCCCCGCCCGACAGGCCGAATACGTGCTTGATCCCAGCCTGCTCCAGGCACTTGATCAGGATGTGCCCGCCTTCGATGCCGTTTTCCGTCATTGCCATCGCATCACTCCTGTGAGTCGGCGAACATACGGGCTCTCTCGCAGAGTGTCAAGACCCCTTTACGCGAAAATCAAGATCCAGTGGTCGGTTTGCGAAAGAGGAGCCCGCAGTGCAGGGCAAATGCCGTGATTTCTCGCCGACACAGGGGCATCCAGTCAGAGGATCTACACTAATTCGCAAAACATGGCCGACTCAATCGGTTGATCGGGAGGAAACTGACTGCATTCCTTCCAATAGGTCATGTTCGGCACTCGACGCAAGATCGCTTCCGCGACTTCTGATCGAATCAGCCTCTTCCGCATCACGCAAGAACGGTAGATTGACGTCGACGGTCAGCAATGCGGACTTCAGCGCGGAATCAGCCAGGTGCAGTGCCACGCCGGCGTCGCTGATGGCATGCGCGGCGCCGATCGGCGCGAGCTGCCGGGCCAGCCGCAGCACCTCGGCACAGCGCTCGGCCGTGGCCAGCGGCGCGCGCGTCATGCGCACCACGGCGGCGGCGACCTCCGCTTCCCGCCGCTCACGCGCGGCGGGGTCGTCCTTGGGCAGGGCCGACGCCCGCAGGTACGCCCCGTAGGCCTCCGCGTCCTCGACGGCCGCCGCCTGCAGCGCATGCATGGCGGCGACAGCCCGGTCACGGAGCGCCGTGACCTCCATCTGCACGTCCCGGTAACGCTTCCGGCCGATGGTCAGCTCCCCGACCATCGACACCAGCGCAGCGGCGCCGGCGCCGGTCACCGCGGCCACCGCGCCGCCGCCCGGGGCCGGCGAACGCGATGCGGCCTGCGCCAGGAACTCCGTCACCGGCACCGCCAGCATGCTCACGCTGCCATCCGCCGCATTTCGGCCGCGCGCATCACGTTGGCCATGATCATGGCCGTGGTGACCGTGCCCACGCCGCCGGGCACGGGCGTCAGCGCGCCGGCGACCGCGACGACCGACTCCGGCTCCACGTCGCCGACCAGCTCGTCTCCCACCTGGTTGGTGCCGGCGTCGATCACCGTCGCGCCCGGCCGGATCATCGCGCCGGTGACCAGGCGCGGCACGCCGGCGGCGGCCACCACCACCTCCGCTTCGCCGAGCACGGCGCCCAGGTCGCGCGTGCGGGTGTGGCAGACCGTGACCGTGGCGTGACGGTTGATCAGCGCGGCGGCCACCGGACGGCCCACGGTCGGCCCGCGGCCGACGACGGCGACCGCAGCGCCGCGGATGGTCCGGCCGCATTGCTCGATCATGCGGACGCAGGCCAGCGCCGTGGCCGGCACCAGCGCCCCCTGCTCGTGTCCGTCGAAGAGCGCCGCCCGGTTGGCGGGGGTGATGCCGTCAACGTCCTTCACCGGGTCCAGGCGGTCACGGAGTCCGGCCAGCGGGATCCCTGCCGGCAGCGGCAGCTCGATGATCACCCCGTCGACGAGCGGATCGCCGCTCGCGCGGCCGACGGCGTCGGCGGCGGCCGCAGCCGGCGTGTCGGCCGCCAGCTCGGTGACGCGCACCTCGATGCCGAGCCGCCGGCCGAGCTTGCGTTTCGCTGCGGCGTACCACGCGGAGGCCGGATCGTCGCCGATCAGCAGCACGTCCAGCCGCGGCGTCCGGCCGGAAGCGGCCGTCAGCCTGGCGGCGTCCGCGCTCACCTCCTTGCGCAGCGCGGCCGCGGCTTCCGCACCGCCGACGATGGTGGCGCCGGCCGGGCTCATGCGTCCTCGGCTTTACCGGTCAACCGTCCCAGGAGGCGCTTCAGCAGTGAGCGCCGGGCGGGAGTCTCGGGCCGCACGGGCGCGGCCGCAGGCTTCTTCTGCGCCGGTGGCACCGCCGGCCTCGGTGCGGGCCGCGGCCTCGCCCCGTTGGCGGCCTCAGGAGCCTTCGGGCGACCGCCGCGCGATCCGTCCCGGTCCCCGGCACGTGCGGCGGCAGGGACGGCACCCGGTGTGTGAGCCGGGCGCGGTCGTGAGGGAGCCACCCGGTCCCGTTGCTCGGGCCGATTCGGTCGGGGCGGCCGGTCGCGGCGGTCCTGCGCTCCGACGGGACGCCGGTCGGCGGGCCGCTGCTGCCTGCGCCGGCCATCGCCGGACGATGGGCGGCCGGCCGGCCGGCCGTCCCGCGGCCGGTCGCCGGGGCGATGGCGCGGGCCGTGCGGGACCCGCACTCCTGCGGACTGGTCGGTGACGTACAGCTCGGGAGTCGCCTTCTCGACCGGAATGGTCGTGCGGGTGAACTCCTCGATGGCGTTCAGGCCGTAGACGAACTCCTCGCACACCAGGGACACCGCCTTGCCGTTCTTGCCGGCGCGCGCGGTGCGGCCGATGCGGTGGACGTAGTTCTCAGTGTGCTCCGGCAAATCGTAGTTGACCACCAGGTCCAGGTCGTCGATGTGCAACCCGCGCCCCGCCACGTCGGTGGCCACCAGGATCGGCAGGTTGCCCTCCTTGAGCTGATCGATCAGCCTCTGGCGCTTGCTCTGCGGCAGGTCGCCCATGATGAACTCGGCCTCGTGGCCGTTCATGGACAGCCGGCGCGCCACCTGCTCGGCGGCGTGCTTGGTGTTGGTGAAGATCAGCGCGCTTTCGGGGTTCTCCCGCTTCAGCAGGCCGAGCAACAGGCTGAGCTTCTGCTGCTTGGTGACGTGGTAGAGGCTCTGCGTGACGGTCTCCACCGTCATCCGCTCCGGCTCGATTGCAATCTCCGCCGGCTTGCTCATGTCCCGCCATGCCAGGTTGCGCACCCGGCCGTCGAGGGTGGCGCTGGACAGCAAGGTCCAGCGCTCCTTGGCGGGCGGCACGCGCCGCAGGATCTTGCGCACGTCGGGCATGAAGCCCATGTCGAACAGGCGGTCCGCCTCGTCGATCACCAGGGCGCCGACGTCCGGCAGCGGCACCTTTCCGGAGCGGTCGAAATCGAGCAACCGGCCCGGGGTGGCGATGAGGACATCCACCCCCTCGCGCAGGGCTCGTTCCTGTTCCTCGTAGCCAACGCCTCCGTACACGCTGGCCATCTTGAAGTCGAGGTGCTTGCCGAGCAGTTGCGCCTCCTCCTCGATCTGGACCGCAAGCTCGCGGGTGGGGACGATGATGAGCGCGAATCGGTCGTCGAAGTATTCCTCCTTGAGGAACAGCTCGAAGATCGAGATCAGGAACGCGGCGGTCTTGCCGGTTCCGGTCTGGGACTGCACGGTCACGTCGATACCTTCGAGCGAGTACTCGAAGGTGCGTTCCTGGACTTTCGTGCATTCGACGAATCCGGCGTCGCGGATTCCGTTCTGGATCCTCGGATCCAGTTTGAGATCGGTGAACTTCATCGGTGTGTCTGATTACTCCATGAGTCGTTCGAAGGCGCCGGCCGGATCCGGGGCGGCGGTCACCGCCCGGCCGACGACCACGTAATCGGCTCCCGCGGCGAGTGCCGCCGCTGGTGTCGCGATTCGTTTCTGGTCGTGCGCGGCCGCCCAGACCGGTCGCACCCCGGGGGTGACGATCCTGGCGTCCGGACCAACGGCAGCGCGCAGCGCCCGGGCGTCACTGCCGGCGGCGATGAGGCCACCGCAGCCGGAGTCGACCGCCATACGGCCAAGGTCGACCACCACGTCATCGACCCGACGTCCGGGCGCAAGCCCGACCGCGTCCAGATCGGCGCGATCAAGGCTCGTAAGTATAGTAACGCCGAGAAGCGTCGGCGCATAGCCCGCGCCTGCCACGCCTTCCTGCGCTGCGGCGGCGGCGGCCCGCAGCATGGCCGGGCCGCCCGCGGCGTGCACGGTGACGAGGTCGACGCCCAGCCGTGCCACGGCCCGCGTGGCCCGCGCCACGGTCTCTGAAATGTCGTGCAGCTTGAGGTCCAGGAACACGCGGTGACCGCGGTCGCGCACCGCCCGCACCGCCGCCGGCCCCTCCGCCGCGAACAGCTCCAGGCCCACCTTGTAGTAGCCCGGCCGGTCGCCGAGCGCGTCCATGAGGCGCTCCGCCCGTGCCAGGTCGGGCGTGTCCAGGGCGATGATCACTCTTCGAGTGAGGTTCGCTTCGCTCACTCTTCGAGTGAGGTTCGCTTCGCTCACCGGGCTCGTCTCATCCTGCGGCGGCATCGGTTACCTCCCCGCGCGGCTCGTTCCCGCGCCCGTCGTCATCGCGAATCGAGCCGATCAGGTCGCGCAGGCGCCCGCCCTCGCGGTGGACGTACTCCGCGATGCCTTCGCGCACCGCGCCGGCGGTGCCGGGATCGACGAACGACGCGGTGCCCACCTGCACGGCCGCGGCGCCGGCGATGATCATCTGCAGTGCGTCGTCGGCCGAGCGGATTCCGCCCACGCCGATCACGGGGATGGAGACCGCGCGCGCAGCCTGGTACACCTGACGGACCGCGATCGGCAGGATCGCCGGCCCCGACAGCCCGCCGGTGCCGTTGGCCAGCACCGGCCGGCGCGTGCGCACGTCGATCACCATGCCGGTGATCGTGTTCATCACCGTCACCGCGTCGGCGCCGGCCCGCTCGGCCGCCAGCGCGTAGCCGGCCACGTCCGGGACTTCCGGGCTGAGCTTTGCGGCCACCGGACGGCCGGTGACCTGCCCCACCGCCGCCACGGCCGAGGCGACCAGCTCCGGGTCATGCGCGAACATGCGCGCGTCGGCGTAGGCGACGTTCGGGCACGACAGGTTGAGCTCGAAGCCGACGCGCCGGCCGAGCCCGTCCGCACGGCAGACGCGCTCCACCACCGAGCACAGTTCCTCGACCGTGTGCCCCATGACGCTCACCAGCAACGGGATCCCCAGCTCGGTCAGGTACGGCAGCTTGTCACGGCAGAAGGCGTCGACGCCGACGTTCTGCAGGCCGATCGCGTTGAGCATCCCCGACGGCGTCTCGGTGATGCGCGGCGGCGGATTGCCGGCCCGCGGGCGCAGGGTGACGGTCTTGGTGACGATGCCCCCCAGGTCGCGCAGCGGCAGATAGGACTCCAGCTCGCGGCCGTAGCCGCAGGTGCCGGAGGCCAGCAGCACCGGATTCGGCGCCGGCAGCCCGCGCGCGATCGTCGTGGAGAGGTCGGTCACGCGGCCGCCCCCGCCCGGCCGGGCCACGCCAGGCGCTCCGCGTCGAAGGCCGGCCCGTCGCGGCAGACCAGGTCGTAGCCGCCGGCGGCGGTGCGTACCGCGCATCCCTGGCAGGCGCCGAACCCGCACGCCATGTGCTCCTCCACGGCGACCTGGCACGGCGTGCCGTTCCGCCGGCACAGACCGGCCACCGCCGCAAGCATCGGCGCAGGGCCGCAGGCGTAGACCCGGCACGGGCCGCCGGCCGCCCTCAGCAACTCGCGCAGGCGGTCAGCGGCGGTACCGCTGCCGCCGGCGCTGCCGTCGTCGGTCATCACGTGCACCTCGGCTCCGAGCGCCGTGAGCTCCTCGTGCAGCAGCACCTGGTCGGCCGTGCGCGCGCCGACGATCACGCGGGCTGGCCGCCCCTGCTCTGCCAGCCGCTCGGCCAGCGCATACAGCGGCGGCAGGCCCACCCCACCGCCCACCAGAACCGCAGGCGCGGAGCCGTCGGAGCGGAAACCACGTCCCAGCGGCCCCAGCACCCACGCCCGATGCCCCGGCGTGCAGGCGAACAGCGCCCGCGTGCCCAGCCCCACCGCCTTGGACAGGACCGCCAGGTGGCGGCCGTCGGCACGGAGGATGCTGAACGGCCGCGGCAGGTACGCCGGCTCCAGGCCGAGCTGCACGAATTGCCCGGGCTCGAAGCCGGCACCGAGGCCGCATGCCAGGGTCAGCACGTGGTGCTGCGGCGCAACCACCCGGTTGGCGACCACCTCGCAGAGCTGCCGGGTCACCGTTGGCGCGACGCTGCGCCCTGCGGGAGGCAGCGTCACCCCCGCGGCCCGCCTCCGCCGGCGGCGGCTTGCGCGTACTGCTCCTGCAGCGACATCACCTGCAACTGGCCGGATGCCATGGCGCGCATGCCGGAGATGGACGCGAAGGCGCCGGGCACGGTGGTGATGCACGGCACCCCCCGCGCCACCGCCAGCGAGCGGATGATCACCCCGTCGCTGCGCGGCTTCTTGCCGCCGGGCGTATTGATGACCAGCGCCACCTCGCCCCGTTCCAGCATCTCCACGACGTTCGGGCTGCCTTCGCTGACCCGTGACAGGGCGGATACCGCGACTCCGGCCCGCTCCAGCTCAACGGCGGTGCCACGCGTGGCGAAGAGTCGGAACCCCAGTTCCTGGAGCGCGCGGCCGATGCCGGCGGCGTGGCGCTTGTCCTCGTCGCGCACGCTCAGGAAGACGTTGCCGCCGACCGGCAGCGGCGATCCGGCACCCATCTGCGCCTTCGCGAACGCCTTGCCGAAGCGGTCGTCGGAGCCCATCACCTCGCCGGTCGACTTCATCTCCGGCCCCAGCACCACGTCGATGCCGTGGAAGCGGCTGAACGGCAGCACCGCCTCCTTGACCGCGTAGCGCTCGGGCCGTTCGGGGATCCGCACGTCCATGTCCGCCAGCGGGACCCCGACCATGACCTTGGCGGCGATCCGCGCCAGAGGCACTCCGATCGCCTTGGAGACGAAGGGGACCGTGCGCGATGCGCGCGGATTCACCTCCAGCACGAAGACCTGACCGTCCTTGACCGCGAACTGCACGTTCATCAGCCCGACGATGTGCAACTCACGCGCAATCGCCACGGTCTGCCGCTTGATCTCGCCGACGACGGCGTCCGGCAACGAGTGCGGAGGCAGGCAGCAGGCGCTGTCTCCGGAGTGCACGCCGGCCTCCTCGATGTGCTCCATCACGCCGCCCACCAGGCAGGTGGTGCCGTCGCCGATCAGGTCGACGTCCACCTCGGTGGCGCCCTCCAGGAAGCTGTCGATGAGCACCGGCCGGTCGCCGGACACCTCCACCGCGCGCGCCATGTAGTCGCGCAGCGACTCGGCGTCGTAGACGATCTCCATGGCGCGCCCGCCCAGCACGTACGACGGCCGCAGGAGCACCGGGTAGCCGACCCGATCCGCCTCGCGCTCGGCCTCCGCGACGGAGACGGCCGTGCCATTCGGAGGCTGCACCAGCCCCAGCCCGGACAGCAGCTCCGCGAACCGGGAGCGGTCCTCGGCGCGGTCGATCGCGTCGCAGGCGGTGCCGGCGATCGGCACGCCGGCGGCCGCGAGCGGGCCGGCCAGGTTCAGAGGCGTCTGCCCGCCGTACTGGACGATGACGCCGTCGGGCCGCTCCTTGTCGACGATGTTGAGCACGTCCTCCAGGGTGAGCGGCTCGAAGTAGAGGCGGGTGGAGGTGTCGTAGTCGGTGGAGACGGTCTCCGGGTTGCAGTTGACCATGATCGACTCGTAGCCGGCGTCGTCCAGCCCGAAGGCGGCCTGGCAGCAGCAGTAGTCGAACTCGATCCCCTGCCCGATGCGGTTCGGGCCGCCTCCCAGGATGATGACCCGCTTGTGATCCGACGGGGGAACCTCGTCTTCCTCCTCGTAGGTCGAGTAGTAGTAGGGGGTGTAGGCCTCGAACTCTGCCGCGCAGGTGTCCACCGGCTTGTAGGTGGGAAGCACCGCGTGCGCCTTGCGGCGCGCGCGCACCTCGCCTTCACTGGAGCCGAGCGCGGCGCCGATCTGCGCGTCGGAGAAGCCGAAGCGCTTGGCCTCGAGCAGCTCCCGGCCGTCTCCATCGCCGTCGCCATTACCGCCTCCAAGGGTGTCGATGAAGCGCCGCTCCTGCTCGACGATGCGGGCGAGCGAGGCCAGGAACCACGGGTCGATGGCGGTGGCCGCGTACAGCTCGTCCACCGTGACTCCCAGCTCGAAGGCGTGTCGGAGCTGAAACAGCCGCTCCGCGTTGGGCGTGCGCAGCGCTTCGATCAGCGCTTCCTTGTCCAGACCGCGGTAGGCGTCGCGGAGCTGGAAGCCGTCCGCCTTGATCTCCAGGCCGCGCATGCCTTTCTGCAGCGCCTCGGTGAAGGTGCGGCCTATCGCCATCACCTCGCCCACGGACTTCATCTGCGTGGTGAGCGTGGGGTCGGCTTCCGGGAACTTCTCGAAGGCGAAGCGCGGGATCTTGACCACGCAGTAGTCGATGGTGGGCTCGAAGCTGGCCGGGGTCTCACGGGTGATGTCGTTCGGGATCTCGTCGAGCGTGTAGCCGACCGCGAGCTTGGCGGCGAACTTCGCGATCGGGAATCCGGTCGCCTTGGAGGCGAGCGCGGACGAGCGCGACAGGCGCGGGTTCATCTCGATGACGACCATGTCGCCGGTCTGCGGGTCGAGGGCGAACTGGATGTTGGAGCCGCCGGTCTCCACACCCACCTTGCGGATGCAGGCGATGGCGGCGTCGCGCATGATCTGGTACTCGCGGTCGGTCAGGGTCTGGGCCGGCGCCACCGTGATCGAGTCGCCGGTGTGCACGCCCATGGGATCGACGTTCTCTATCGAACAGATGATGACGACGTTGTCCTTCTTGTCGCGCATCACCTCCAGCTCGAACTCCTTCCAGCCGATCACGGACTGCTCGATCAGCACCTCGTGCGTGAGGGAGAGCTGCAGCCCGAGCCCGACGATCCGGTCGAACTCCTCCGGGGTTCGCGCCACGCCGCCGCCGGTGCCGCCGAGCGTGAAGCTCGGCCGTACCACGCTGGGGAAGCCGGTCTCCTCCACGGCCGCGCGCGCCTCCTCCAGGCTGCCGGCGATGATCGAGCGCGGCACCGCCAAGCCGATGTCCTCCATGGCGCGGCGGAACTCCTGGCGCGCTTCGGCCATGTGGATGGCCTGAAGGTCGGCGCCGATCATCTCCACCCCGAAGCGATCGAACAGGCCGGCCTCCGACGCCTCCACCGCCAGGTTGAGCGCCGTCTGGCCGCCCAGTGTGGTCAGGACGGCGTCAGGACGCTCGCGGTCCAGGATGCGCTCCAGCGCCCACAGGTTGATCGGCTCGACGTAGGTGCGGTCGGCCAGCTCCGGGTCGGTCATGATGGTGGCGGGGTTGGAGTTGAGCAGCACCACCTCGAACCCCTCCTCCTTGAGCGCCTTGCACGCCTGCGTGCCGGAGTAGTCGAACTCGCACGCCTGGCCGATGACGATGGGGCCGGCGCCGAGTACGAGGATTCTTTCGAGGTCAGTTCGTCTTGGCACTATTCGAATCTCATGCAGTCAGGTATGCAGCGCGGACATGGTTGAAGTTGACGACGTTCCTGCCAAGCCGGCTGATGGTCTCATAGAGCTGTACATCCACGGTGATCGACAGATCCACCCGTTTGGACTTCTGAACGAATCCCGTGTCGGCAACACCAAGTCGAAGAAAATTGCGGTCTGCCAATACCTGGTCCTTGGGCAGGTACGACTCACGAGCCTTCGAGCAAAACGTCGCGAGCGTGCTCAGGAGACCTCGGACGCTCCTGTCGTCCGTGTGCTTCAACAGGTTCGAGGTTTCCGCCAGACAGTGAGACGTGATCCAGAACTCGTCATACTCGTCCAGCAGCCCGCACAATTCGTCGAAGTCTCTCGTCATGAACTCCTTCGTCCGGCGGTGTTTGTCGATCAGACTCTTGTCGGTCGCACCGACGATGAGGAGCACGAGCAGGTTGGTGTCGATGAGCACGCTATTCATCGACCGCCACGTCCTTGTTTCTGATAGCCGTAACCTCGCCGTCCGAGTCCCGTATTTCCACAACCTTGTATGTTCGGCTAGCGGCCCGGGCCAGCAATGAGGGGTTCGCCATAGTCGCGATAGAGTGCCGCGGATAGTCCCAGGGTCGTGAGAACCCCACTGTTATCTTCCATGTCTCGTCCAAGTCGTCGTACACGACCTCCTCCAAGCCCAGATTGGAGAGCTTCTCGTCCGAGAATGCATCACTCACATATTCCAGAGCTACCTTGACTGCTTCCTTGACTTCCACAGCGTGTCCTCCTACACGCACGCACCTGAGTCGCCTACGCGAAGACTACCGTGATCTGCCAGCCTCTTCATCAGCCGGCCTCCGCCATGTCGGCGATGAAGCGGTCGAACAAGGGGCGGGCGTCGTGCGGGCCGGGCGCCGCCTCCGGGTGGTACTGGATGGCGTACACCGGGAGCTCGCGATGCTCGATCCCCTCCACCGTGTCGTCGTTGAGATTGACCTGGGTCAGCCGGTAGTCGTCCGGCAGCGAGTCCAGCCGCACGGCGAAGCCGTGGTTCTGGGAGGTGATCGCCACCGAGCCGGTGTCCAGGTCCTTGACCGGATGATTGCCGCCGTGGTGCCCGAACTTGAGCTTGTAGCACTCGCCGCCGGCCGCCAGGGCCGTGATCTGCTGCCCCAGGCAGATGCCGAACACGGGCAGCGAGCCGATCAGCTCGCGCACGGCCTGGATCAGGTACACCGGGCCGTCCGGGTCGCCGGGGCCGTTGGACAGGAACAGCCCGTCCGGGCCGAGCGCCAGGATGTCGGCGGCCGGGGTCGAGGCGGGCACCACGGTCACCCGGCAGCCGCGCGCGGCCAGCAGGCGCAGGATGTTGGTCTTGATGCCGCAGTCGATCGCCACCACGTGGTAGGCGCCCTCGGTGCTCCAGGCGTACGGCTCGGCGCAGGTCACCGCCGCCACCAGGTCGCGGCCCACCAGCCCCGGCGAGCGGTCGGCCAGCGCCGCGGCGTCCGCCTCGGACATGTCCTCGGTGGTGAGGACGGCCTTGAGCGCCCCGGCCCGCCGGATGTGGCGGGTCAGCGCCCGCGTGTCGATGCCCTCGATGCCGATGACGCCGGCCGCCTCCAGGTACGCGGAGAGGTCTCCGGTGGCGCGCCAGTTGGAGACGATCGGCGACAGCTCCTTGATGATGAAGCCTTCCGCCTGCGGGCCGGCCGACTCGGGGTCCTCGTCGTTGATGCCGTAGTTGCCGATCAGCGGATAGGTCATGCAGACGAGCTGCCCCTTGTAGGAGGGGTCGGTGATGATCTCCTGGTAGCCGGTCATGCTGGTGTTGAATACCACCTCGCCGTCGCGGGTTCCTCCGGCGCCGAAGCGGGTGCCGTGGAAGACCCGGCCGTCCTCCAGCGCCAGCATCGCCCTGCGGCCCGCAGCGGTCACGCTACGGCCTCCACGCTGCCCCGCTCCATCAGCACGCGTCCGCCGACGATGCAGGCAGTCGCCCGCCCGGTCATGGTGGCGCCGAGGAACGGCGTGTTGATCGACTTGGAGCGGATCGTGTCCCTCTCGACCACCCACGACTCCTCCGGGTCGATCACGGTGACGTCTGCGGCGGAGCCGGGCGACAGGTGCCCGCCGTCCACTTCGATCACCGCCGCCGGGTTGACCGACAGGTAGCGAACGAACCGCTGCCAGTCGATCACGCCGTCGCGCACCAGGTTCAACGCCAGCGGCACCGTGGTCTCCAGGCCGATGACACCGTTCGGTGCGCCGACGAACTCCAGCGCCTTCTCGTACGGGGCGTGCGGGGCGTGGTCGCTGCCGATCGTGTCGATGACGCCGTCGGCCAGCGCCGTGCGGACCGCCAGGCGGTCGGACTCCGCGCGCAGCGGCGGGTACATCTTGGCGTCGGTGCGGTAGCCGTCCACCGCCTCGTCGGTGAGCTCCCAGTAGTGCGGGCAGGTCTCGGCGGTGATGGCGATGCCCTCGGCCTTGGCCATGCGGATCAGATCGACCGAGCGGGCGCAGGAGACGTGCAGGAAGTGCACGCGCCCGCCGGTCAGCGCGGCGATCTGGATGTCGCGGGCGACCATCGCGCTCTCCGCCGCGCAGGGAGTTCCGGAGAGCCCCATCCGGGTGGCGGCCAGCCCCTCGTTCATGGCGCCGTCGGCGGACAGGCCGGGATCCTCGGCATGGACGAAGATGGGCAACTCGAACTTCAGCGCGTATTCCAGGCTGCGGCGCATCACCATGGAGTCGGAGATCGGCTGGCCGTCGTCCGACAGCGCCACCGCCCCGCCCTTGCGGAGCTGGCCGAACTCGGTGAGCTGCGTCCCCTCCTGGCCCAGGGTGACCGCGCCCACCGGCCACAGCCGCGCCAGGGAGATGCGGCGCGACTCGCGGATCAGGAACTCCATGTCGGGCCGGCTGTCGGAGACCGGCCGCGTGTTGGGCATCGGGCAGACGCCGGTGAAGCCGGCCGCGACCGCGGCGGTAAGCCCGCTCTGCAGGTCCTCCTTGTACTCGAACCCCGGCTCCCGCAGGTGCACGTGGAGGTCGATCAGGCCGGGCGTCACCACCTGCCCGGAGCAGTCGATGGTGCGGTCGGCCGCCATCGCGGGATCGGTGCCGACGGTGTCGATCACCCCGTCGCGGATCAGCAGGTCGCAGACGCGGTCGACGCCGTTGCGCGGGTCGATCACGCGCCCGCCGCGCAGCAGCAGCGTCATCGGGCCGTCCTCATCGGGCAAGGCAAGTGTGGAACAGGACGGCCATGCGCACCGCCACGCCGTTGGTCACCTGGTCCAGGATGAGCGAGTGCGGGCCGTCGGCCACGTCGGCGGCGATCTCCACCCCGCGGTGCATGGGCATCGGGTGCAGCACCAGCACGTCGGGGTCGGCGGCGTCCAGCCGCTCGCGGGTGATGCCGTACTCGACCGCGTACTCGTGGATCGAGGGGAAGTAGCCGCCGTGCTGCCGCTCGAACTGGATGCGCAGGATGTTCAGCACGTCCTGCTCGCCGATCACGGCGTCCAGGTCGTAGCTGACCGCGACGCCCAGCTCCTCGATGTCGGCCGGGATCAGCGTCGGCGGCCCGCAGACGGTGACCGACGCTCCCATCCTGGTCAGTCCCCAGATGTTGGAGCGCGCCACCCGCGAGTGCAGGATGTCGCCGATCAGGCAGACCCGCAGCCCCTCGATCGGGCGGCGCTCGCGGATGGTGTAGATGTCGAGCAGCCCCTGCGTGGGGTGCTCGTGTACGCCGTCACCGGCGTTGACCACCCCGGCATCGAGCACCTGCGCCAGCAGGTCGGCGGCGCCGGATGCCTGATGGCGGACGACCACGGTGTCGATCTGCATCGCCTCGATGGCGCGCGCGGTGTCGGTGAGGCTCTCCCCCTTCTCGGTACTGGAGGTGGAGCCGGTCAGGTTGACGGTGTCGGCCGAAAGCCGCTTGGCGGCCAGCTCGAAGCTGGAGCGGGTGCGGGTGGAGGCCTCGAAGAACAGGTTGGCTATGGTCTTGCCCTGCAGGGCCGGGACCTTCTTGATCTCGCGCGAGGAGACCTCCTTGAAGGAGTCGGTGGAGTCGAGGATGAGCTCGATCTCGTCTCGGGAGAGGTCCTGCAGGGCGAGCAGATCCTTGCGCCACCAGCGGACCTTCTCCGCAGCCTGCTCCGGGGCGGCCACGGTGGCGGTGGGAGCCGGGCCGTTGCGGGTCATGCCGAGGCCTCCTTGCGGTCGATCAGCACGTCGTCGACGCCGTCGGTCTCCGTGAAGCGGACACGGATCTTCTCGTCGCGGGCGGTGGGGATGTTCCGGCCCACATAGTCGGCGCGGATCGGCAGCTCGCGGTGGCCGCGGTCGATCAGCACGGCCAGCTTGATCTTGCGCGGGCGGCCCAGGTCGGCCAGCGCGTCCATGGCAGCGCGCGTGGTGCGGCCGGTGTAGAGGACGTCGTCGACCAGGATCACGACCGTGTCGTCGATGGGAAAGCCCAGCTCGGTGGTCCGCACGACCGGCTGAGCGGCCACCTGGGTCAGGTCGTCACGGTAGAGGTTGATGTCCAGGGAGCCGACCGGGACGCCGGCGCCGGTGGCCTCCCGCACGGCCTCCGCCAGCCTCCCGGCCATCGGCACGCCGCGCGTGCGTACGCCGACCAAGCGCACATCGTCCTCGGCCGATTCGATGATCTCGTGGGCGATGCGGGTGATCGCGCGGCCGATCTGGTCGGCGTCGAGTACGCGCCGACTCACGGGACCTGCCGAAAGGCGGGAAAGCGAACGAACAGCATGGGCAATCCCTTTCGGGCCTCACAGGACCCGACTTAAAGGTATGCGCCGAGGCTACCCGGCCGGCCGGCCGGCGTCAACCGGGAGAGATGGCAGGAGGCGCGGAGTCGTGATGCTCTGTCGCTGCGGGGCTGTACTTGCTCTGCCGCTCCGGTGCTGATTGGCTCTGGGGCTTTGCCGATTGTTATGAGCGCTGCCTGACGGCTTACGGACTGCTCCGGGCCGCCACCGACAACGAGCGGAGGAATGTATTCAATGCACACTATGGGTGACAAGTGTTTGGTGGTCGCTCGCTGCGTCGACCGGTTGACAGGCGCCGCGCTTGGGGGACACTCACGGGAGGATGCGCTTCTTCAACACCTCGGGTCCGGTGGTTGCCGCCGATCACTACTGCGTGCCGCCGCTCGAACGGATCGATCTGAGCGAGGTCCTCTCCCTGATCGGCGACAAGCGGTATTCGTGCTGCACGCACCCCGCCAGACCGGCAAGACCTCGGCACTGCTGGCGCTCCGCGATCTGCTGAACCGCGGCGGCCATGGCCGGTACCGCTGCGTCTACGTGAACGTGGAGGCCGGTCAGGCGGCACGCGAACACCGGGCGGAAGCGATGCGCGCCATCCTCAGCGAACTGGAGATCGAGGCCGAAGCGACGCTCGACGACCCGTTGCCGGCCAATCTGTGGCCGGGACTGCTGGATCGCGTCGGCCCGGACGGAGTGCTCCGGCAGGTGCTGACGCGGTGGTCGCAGGCAGACCCCGTGCCGCTGGTGCTGCTGATCGATGAGATCGACACGCTCATCGGCGACACGTTGATCGCCGTGCTGAGACAGTTGCGCGCCGGCTACGCACACCGCCCGCTCCGTTTCCCGCAGAGCGTCATTCTGTGCGGGGTGCGCGACGTCCGCGACTACCGTATCCACTCCTCCACCAAGAACGCCATCGTCACCGGGGGCAGCGCCTTCAACATCAAGGCCGAGTCCCTGCGCATCGGCGACTTCTCGGAGGCCGACGTGCGCGCTCTGCTCGGCCAGCACATCGCCGACACCGGGCAGCGGTTTTCCGAGGATGCACTGCCGGCGGTCTGGGAACTGACCGCCGGCCAGCCGTGGCTGGTGAACGCTCTGGCCCAGCAGGCCTGTTTCCGGGACGCGGCCGGGCGAGACCGCAGCCGGGAAATCACCCGCGACGCGGTCCATACCGCCCGCGAGCAGCTCATCCTGCGCCGCGAGACCCACCTCGAACAGCTCACCGACAAGCTCTCGGAAGAGCGGGTACGACGGGTGATGGGACCGGTGCTGAGCGGCGGCCAGGCGAACCCGGAGATACGCCCCGACGACCTGCAATACGTGCGCGACCTGGGGCTGGTAGCGCGTGACGACCCGATCCGCATCGCCAATCCGATCTACCGCGAGGTCATTCCGCGCGATCTCACGTGGACGACCCAGGCCGGCTTCACGCACGATCCCGCCTGGTATGTGGACGCGGACGGCACCCTGAAGCTCGCCGAGCTGCTGGCCGAGTTCCAGCGATTCTTCCGGGAGCACTCCGAGCACTGGATCCAGCGGTTCCAGTATCGGGAAGCCGGCCCGCAGTTGCTGCTGCAGGCATTCCTGCAGCGCGTCGTCAACTCCGGCGGCCGGGTGGAGCGCGAGTACGGTCTGGGGCGGATGCGGACCGATCTGCTGATTCTCTGGCCGGCCGGCGCGCCCCCGGACCGCGCGCGCCGGATGGTGATCGAGTTGATCGAGTGCGAGCTGTTGCGCCACAGCCTTGAGGAGACCATCCGCACCGGGCTGGAACAGACACGCTCCTACATGGACCGCTGCGCCGCCGCTGAAGGAGCGGCCGCTGAAGGACACCTGGTGATCTTCGACCGCACCGCCGACAAGCCGTGGAGCGAGAAGCTCTTCCGCCGTACGGAAAGCGCAGGCGGCATACCGATCACCGTATGGGGGATGTAGGCGATCAGCTCTCGGTACAGCCCGCGTCCCCCATCAGGCTCCGGAGAGCCCGAGCCGCCCGCTTCATGCCTTCCGCGCCGTTGGCGAGGTGGGGCTCCAGGGCAAGGAAGCCTTGGTATCCGGCTTCACGGAGCCTGCCGAGGAGCTGCAGTGCCTGACCGTCCCCGGCGCCGGCCACCGTCATCGCGCGGTCCGCGAGCCGCGTGTCCTTCACCTGCACGTGCGCCACGTACTGGCCGAGAAGCGGCCACCCTCGGTCCACCGCGCGGTCCACGCCGCTATGGGGAAAGTTGCCGATGTCCCAGACGAATCTGAGGCTCGGGCTGTCGACCCCCTGGAGCAACGCTCGGCACCGCTCCGGGACGTCGCCGACCATGCCGGTCTCGTTCTCCATCACCAGCACCACGCCACGGGCGCCGGCAGCCTCGGCAAGCGCACTCAGCCGCGAGAGCGACTCGTCGACATGCTCGGCCTCCCGGCCGGCCGGGGGGCGGAATGAGAAAATCCGCACCAGCTTCGTATCCAGACGCTCGGCCAGATCCAGGATGCGCCCCAGCTCGGCCAGAGTCGCCTCCAACGGCTCCGTGATCGGCGTCTTGCCGATTCGGCTGCCGATGCAGCTCACCCGTATCGAGCGCTCCCGGCAGGCCGCCGCCACGCGTTCGATCTCCCGGTCGCTGAGGTCGGCAGCCTTCTTGCCCCACGCGGTCCGCATCTCCAGGTAGCGGATGCCGAGCCCGCCCAAGGTGTCGAGCTGCGTATCGACGTCGTCGTCTATCTCGTCACCAAACGCGCTCAGAACGAACACGGAAAGATCCTCCCGGTCCCGGACATCCGCCATCGCGTGTCAACGTCTCGGGCCTTCCAAGCCTGGTGTGACGCAGGGCTCAGGAAGCGGACGGCCGCGGGCCTCGAAGTCGTCGATGACGTCCTCTACCACGTGGCATAGCTCCGCGAACACCTGCACTGGGTCATTCCCGTGAATGGCCCGTGATCAAGTCCGGGCACTTCCCTAGGTACACCTGGTCTTCCTCGCTCCATTCGACCCACTTGTGGTATCGATCAATCGCCCTCACTGACCCGACGACTGTGATGCCTCCGATCTACTCGGGCTGGGGCTCCACGTCGATCGCGACGCCGTTGCTGAGTCCGCGGAGCTCCTGCTTGATGCTCTCGATCCGATCGAAGCCTTCCTGGATCTTGTCGAGCAGGTCGGCCGAGACCGTGATCCCCTGCTTGACCAGGTACGCCACGGCAGTGCTGCGATCGGGGACGACCTCCGCGCGGACCATCTCGTCGACGCACTTGAGGCTGTCGTCGTCGAGGCGCACGGTCACCGCGTGAGCGCGCGAGTCGATGGCGCCAGTGACGGCGTCGCGCGCGTTGGTGACGGCGGCGCTGGCGCCGGAAACCACTTTCTCTACCTTGTTTTCCACTCTTCTGAGCATGACCTACCTCCTGGGATGGTTCCCCTCCCCCGGCCGTTCCGCCGGGGGTGCAACATACCGCCCCACCGGCCGATGGGACAAGCACACCTCCGCATACCGGCCTGCGGCCTAAGGAGCCAGGTGGTCCTCGGCGCGGTCGGCCGGCTCGAAGCCGAGCACGTCGCGCGTGTGCTCGGCGTCCAGCCACCGGTAGCGGCTGGTCGACAGCGCGTAGAAGATGTCGAAGCGCAGTGCCGCCGGCGCGTTGACGGCCAGTTCGGCGACGGTGGCCACGTCGCGATGGCTGCACCACAGCGCACCGCCGTCCGCCCCCTCCGGGACGTCGCGATGGTTCACTCCGCCGATCCGCAGGCACAGGCATGACAGGCCGTGGCCGTCGGCGTACGCCCGGCACATGCCTTCGCCCCA
The DNA here is from genome assembly GCA_963662775.1 of Spirochaetia bacterium. Taxonomy (GTDB): domain Bacteria; phylum Spirochaetota; class Spirochaetia; order SZUA-6; family Bin103; genus CATQHW01. The sequence goes on along the minus strand of OY759747.1, from coordinate 3,059,599 downwards.
CACCTTGCTGGCGGAGTACGGCTCGGTCGGCCGCACCGGGTCCAGGTGCGTGACGCGCCGGAAGCCGTCGGGCACGTCCTCGAAGCGCCCCTCGCTGATCGCCTTGTACGGCTCGTCGAACCGGTAGCCCCAGTTGGTCATGACCGTGCTGGCGTAGACGACGCGGCGCACGCCCTGGCGCCGGCACGCCTCCAGCACGTTGTAACCGCCGACCACGTTGCTGGGGACGATGACCTCGATCGGCGCCGACGGATCGGGTATGGCGCCCATGTGGACGACCACCTCCACTCCCTCGAAGGCGCGCTCCACCGCCTCCAGGTCGGCGAGATCCGCGCGTCGGAAGCTCTCGGGCGGACAACTCAGGGAACGCTCGGGCGCGACCCGCAGCGACCCCGCATACCGCCGTCCACTGCCTGTGACGGTGTAGCGATCCGGCTGCCCGGCCAGATGCGCGTACACCACGTCGCCGATCAGTCCGCTGACTCCGGTTACGTGTACATTCAATGCCATGGTGCGCGGAGTATCGCCCCGGCCGGACGGATCGACAAACGACACGAGCGCGATCAGGGTCGTGCTGACGGACTTCGACGGCGTGGTCCGTCACTGGCCGGGAGCCGTCACGACGTCCGTCGAAGACCGGCACGGATTGCAGCGCGGCAGCTTGGCGCGGACGGCATTCCATCCGTCCATCCTGGACGACGCGATCACCGGGCGCATGACGGACGCGGAGTGGCGGAGCGAGGTCCAGCGCCGGCTCCAAGCTGACACCGATGCGGCCACGGCCCGTTCCGCGGTCTCCGCATGGTCGACCGGTCGCGGCGTCGTGGACGGGGGAGCGCTGCAGGTCCTGCAGGCGGCGCGGTCCGTCGCCGCGCTCGGGCTGGTCACGAACGCTACGACCCGGCTGGACGACGACCTGGCCCGCCTGGGCCTGAGTGACGCGTTCGACTTCGTCGTCAACTCCTCGGCCATCGGCTGCGCCAAGCCTTCGCGGTGCTTCTACGAGCACGCGGCTCGGCGCTGCGGTTGCGAGCCTGGAGTGGTCCTGTTCGTGGACGACCGGCGCGAGAACGTGGAAGCCGCGATCGACTTCGGGTTCCACGGCCACTTGCACCGCGACCCGGAGACACTCGGACGGCTGCTGCGTGAGTGGAACCTGGCATGCGAAGGAGGCTGACCGGGCAAGGGCTCCGGCAGCTCAGGACTCGCTACAACGAGTACGTGGACTCCGAGCGCCGTGCGACCTTGAGGATGACGTTCAACGCCGCATCTGCCGTTGGGCGGCAGGTGCCAACTCCACCCGACAGGGCATCGGCTACTTCAGGGAGTCAGCGTCCATCTCCGCGAAGAACTCGCCCGCCTCGCGGCCGCCCTCTCGTTCCCACTCGCGGCGTGCCTGGTCCAACTCGGCTCGAAGTTCCTCGTCCTCTTTGGCCTCCAGCCACTCGCGCACGGCCTGAGCGACGATATCCTTGGCAGGCTGCCCCTTCCGGGCGGCCTCTACCTTCAGTGCGGTGTAGAGCCCCTCGTCTTCAAAGATGACGGTCACACGCTTGGACACGCTGCCTCCTGAACGCTTGCGCACCCAAGCGTACAGACGCCTGTGCCTTGCGTCCATGGTCGCGATGGCACAAGTGTCGGCCAGGCCGACAGCGCACCGCGCATGCCGTTGAAGTGGCTGGCTGTCCGGGCCACACTCCCTGACCTGTTGTGACGAGGCTGAGCGAGCACGCGGCCAGTTGCGGAGGCGGTGGGGGCCACCGATGCTGACCACCATCATTGGGCGGGGTCACTCCGGGACGCGAGCCATCTCGCACACACTCTCGGCCAGTGGCGTGTGGATGGGCGAGCCGCTGAATGGCTCGGGAGATCTGCTGCCGCCGGAGGCGATGTACGAGGCGGCCCGCCTCATCGCCAGACACGTTCGCTGGTCGGGTGGGCGGGAGTGGGACTTCAGCCGTCTCCACACGATGCGCATTCCAACCGAGTTCGAACCGCTGATCCGGTCGTATCTCCAAAGCGTGTTGACGAGCCCGGCCGAGCACAGGGGATGGAAGATCCCGGAGACCACTCTGGTCTTCCCCTGGATCCTCAGGATGTTCCCGGACATCAGGTACATCTTCTGGATCCGTAACCCGCGCGACTGCATCATCGGCCAGCACATCACCGACAACCTCAGCGATTGGGGCGTTGCCTGTCCGCCCACCGGCGACGCTCGCGTGCGTCGGGCCATGTCGTGGAAGTACCAGTATGATCTGATCCGCGCCACGCCGCGACCCAGGAACTGGATAGAGGTACGGTTCGAGGATTTCGTCCAACGCCAGGATGAGACTCTCGCCCGTCTGGAGTCCTACCTGGGCGTGAGGCTAGCCCGGATTCCCGTGAACCCCGAAGCGGTGGGGCGGTGGAAGACCGACACCGGGCCCAACTACTACGACTTCTTCGCACCCGCCATGGAGCGGTACGGGTATGAGATCCCCCCGACGTAAGGAGTGCGGACGCCAGGATTTCTCCAGCCACTCGCGGACGGCCTGCGCTACGATATCCTTCGCAGGCTACCCTTTCCGGGCAGCCTCTACCTTGAGAGCCGCGTAGAGCCCTTCGTCTTCGAAGACGACGGTTATGCGCTTGGCCACACTGCCTCCCGCACGCTTGCGCACCTGAGCAGAAGCTCAGTGCGTGATGGCTCCCAGGCTGGCCGAGGAGACCAGCCGCGCGTACTTGGCGAGCACGCCGCGCTGGTAGGGGATGGGCCGCTCGGCCGGCTTGATCTCGCGCAGCCGCGCCTCGATCTCCTGGTCCGTCAGGTCCATGTCGATCATCTTGGCGTCCAGGTCGAGGGTGATCGTGTCGCCTTCCCGTACCGCGGCGATCGGGCCGCCGGCCTGCGCCTCCGGGGCGACGTGGCCGACGACGATGCCGTGGCTGCCGCCGGAGAAGCGGCCGTCGGTGATCAGCGCCACGTCCGCGATCAGCCCGGCGCCGGCGATCGCCGAAGTGGGGGCGAGCATCTCGCGCATGCCGGGACCGCCGCGCGGACCCTCGTAGCGGATCACCACCACGTCGCCGGCGACGATCGAGCCGTCCAGGATCGCGCGCAGGGCGCTCTCCTCCTCGTCGAACACGCGCGCCGGGCCGCTGTGGCGGCGTACCTCAACGCCCGAGCTCTTCAGCACCGCCCCCTCCGGGGCCAGGTTGCCCTTGATCACGCTGATCGGTCCGGTCGGCTTGACGGGCGACGACAGCGGATACAGCACGTCCTGGCCTTCCAGCTCCACGCGCACGCCGGCCAGGTTCTCGGCCACCGTGCGGCCGTTCACGGTCAGGCAGTCGCCGTGCAGGAGGCCGGCGTCAAGCAGCAGCTTCATCGCCGCCTGCACGCCGCCCACCCGGTCCAGGTCGCGCATCACGTAGCGGCCGGCCGGCTTGAGGTCGGCGATGGTCGGGGTGGAGTCGCAGAAGGCGTTGAACTCGTCGATCGACAGGGGCACCTCCGCCTCGTGCGCGAGCGCCAGCAGGTGCAACACGGCGTTGGTGGAGCCGCCGAGCGCCATCACCACCCGGATCGCGTTCTCGAACGCGTCGTGGGTCATGATCTGCCGCGGCGTGCGGCCGGCTCGCACCGCGTCCATCAGCGCGCGGCCGGCGCGGTCCATCTCCGCCGCCTTGCGCTCGTCGACGGCGGGGATGGAGGCGTTGCCCGGCAGCGTCATGCCGATCGCCTCCATGGCGGACGCCATCGTGTTGGCCGTGTACATGCCGCCGCAGGCGCCGGGGCCCGGGCACGCCGTGCACTCGATGCCGTGCCGCTCCTCCTCGTCGATGCGGCCGGCGGCGAAGGCGCCCACCGACTCGAACGCCGACACGATGTCCACGTCGCGCCCGCGGAAGTTGCCCGGCAGGATGGTGCCGCCGTAGACGAAGATGCTCGGCACGTCCAGCCGAGCCATGGGCATGACCGTGCCGGGGATGGTCTTGTCGCAGCCGGCCACCCCCAGTATGGCGTCGAGCTGATGGCCGCGGGTGACCAGCTCGATCGTGTCGGCGATCGCCTCGCGGCTGACCAGCGAGCACTTCATGCCTTCGTGGCCCATGGCCTCGCCGTCGGTGACCACGAAGGTGTTGTAGCGCACCGGCACGCCGCCCGACGCGCGCACCCCCGCCCGCGCCCGGTCGGCCAGGCCGTCCAGGTGCACGTTGCAGGGGGTCACGTCGCTGCCGGCTGAGGCGATGCCGACGATCGGCTTGTCGAAGTCCTCGTCGGTGAAGCCGACGGCGCGCAGCATCGCCCGGTTGGGCGTGCGCTCCACGCCGGCGGTCATTGCGCGGCTGCGGATGTTCAGGTCGCTCATGCGCTCTGTCTCCATCGGAGGTAGGGGATCCGCGCCGCCGTGGCGCCGATAGCCTGGTCGCCGGCGAGCAGCGCCGCCGTCGAGTCCCAGGTGCCTGCGACCAGCGACCGGCGCGCCGCCTCCGGAATCTCGACCGGCCAGGTGTCGCCGCCGAGCGTGATCGTGCCCGCCTCCAGGTCGACCCGCACCGGCGTATCGGGCGCCGCCTGCACACGGTCCTGCCACTCCGCGACCCGGTCCGAGGTCAGCAGCGGCAGGCCCATCACCAGGCAGTTGCCGGCGAAGATCTCCGCGAAGGAGCCGCCGACGATGGCGCGGATCCCGTGGCGGTAGAGCGCCTGCGGCGCGTGCTCCCGCGACGAGCCGCAGCCGAAGTTGCCGTTCACGAACAGGACCTGCGCGCCGGCGTAGCGCGGGTCGTCGAACGGATGGCCCTTGCGCGAGCCGTCGGCGGCGACGCGCTCGTCCTGGAAGGCGTGGTCGCCCAGGCCGTCGAAGGTGACCGCCTTCAGGTAGCGCGCCGGGATGATGCGGTCGGTGTCGATGTCGTCGCCGCGCACCGGCACGCCGGTGCCGGAGACGGCGGTGATGCGGGCGTCGCCCGTCTCTGGTTCGACAGCCATCAGTTGGCTCCCAGCAGTTCGCGCACGTCGGTGACCCGGCCTGCGACCGCGGCCGCCGCCACCATGGCCGGGCTCATCAGCAGCGTGCGCCCGTCGGGCGACCCCTGCCGGCCGACGAAGTTGCGGTTCGAGGAGGAAGCCGAGATCTGCGACCCCGAGAGCTTGTCGGGGTTCATCGCCAGGCACATCGAGCAGCCGGCGCCGCGCCACTCGAACCCGGCCGCCTCGAACACCTCACGCAGGCCCTCGGAGACGGCCTGCTCGGCGATGCGGCGCGATCCGGGCACCACCAGCGCCTTGACCCCGGAAGAGACGCGCCTGCCCTCCACCACCCGCGCCGCTTCGCGCAGGTCGGTCAGCCGGCTGTTCGTGCACGATCCGATGAAGGCGACGTCGATCGGCGTGCCGGCCAGCGGCGCGCCCGGCCGCAGCTTCATGTGGCCGATCGCCGCGGCCATCCCGTCGCGCAGCTCGCCGGGAGCGCGCTTCGGGTCCGGGATCGTGTCGGTGACCGCCGCGGACTGGCCGGGGTTGGTGCCCCAGGTGACCACGGGCTCGATGTCGGAGGCATTGAGCACCACCTCGTCGTCGTAGGCGGTGTCCGGGTCCGAGGCCATGCCGCGCCAGAAGTCGACCGCCCGGTCCCAGTCGTCGCCGTCCGGCGCCTCCGGACGTCCCTGCAGGAAGTCGAAGGTGGTGCGGTCGGGGTTGACGTAGCCGACGCGGGCGCCGCCCTCGATGCTCATGTTGCAGATCGACATGCGGGCTTCCATGTCCAGCGCGTCGATGGTGGAGCCTGAGTACTCGTAGGCGTAGCCGATGCCGCCCTTGACCCCCAGCGTGGCGATGATCGACAGGATCACGTCCTTGGCGTAGACGCCGGGGCCGAGGTCGCCTTCCACGGTGATGCGGCGCACCTTCGGCTTGCGCAGGGCCAGCGTCTGCGTGGCCAGCACGTCGCGCACCTGCGAGGTGCCGATGCCGAAGGCGATCGCCCCGAAGGCGCCGTGCGTGGAGGTGTGCGAGTCGCCGCAGGCGATCGTCATGCCGGGCTGGGTGAGGCCGAGCTGCGGGCCGATCACGTGCACGATGCCCTGATCGGCATGGCCGAGCCCGTAGTAGCGGATGCCGTGCTCGGCGACGTTGCGCTCCAGGTGCTGCAGCATCTGCTCGGCCATGGGGTCGGCGAACGGACGCTGCACGTCGTCGGTCGGCACGATGTGGTCGACCGTGGCGACGGTGAGCTCCGGGTGGCGGACGGCGAGGCCGCGCTCACTCAACATGGCGAACGCCTGCGGCGAGGTGACCTCGTGCACGAGGTGCAGCCCCACGAAGAGCTGGGTCTCACCCGACGGCAACTCCGCCACGCGGTGCAGGTCCCAGACCTTGTCGAGAAGGCTCTTTCCCATCGATGTGCTCCTTTGCTTCATGGCCCGTTTCCGCGCGAGGAGTCTGTCGGATTTGCCGCGTAAGCGGCAAGTTCGACGGACTCCGAGCGAAAGGCGGGGCTGGGCCAAGTCGTTCGCCGCTCGCCGCGCGCCGTCCTCGGCAGGCGACCGACTTGGGGCGCTAGTAGCTCGGCTGGTCCGGATCGATCTCTTCGACCCAGGCGTCGATGCCGCCGGCCAGGTTGACCACGTCGGAGAACCCTTCCGATCGCATCAGCTCGACCGCCTTGGCGCTGCGCCCGCCCATCTTGCAGTGGATGACGTACGAGTCGCCCGGCGACAGCTCGGAGAGCCGGTCCGGCAACTCGCCCAGCGGGATGAGCTGCGCCTGCTCGATGCAGTTGATCTCGTGCTCGAAGGGCTCCCTCACGTCGATCAGGACCGTCCCAGCCCCGTTGTCGAGGCGCTTGGCGAGCTCGTGCACGTCGATCTCCGGCACACCCTCTTCCTCGGCGCCGGTGGGGATGCCGCAGAACTGCTCGTAGTCGATCAGCTCGGTCACCGTCGGCGAATCGCCGCAGACCGGGCAGCCGGGGTTGCGGCGCAGGCGCAACTCCCGGAAGGACAGCTTCAGCGCGTCGAACAGCAGGTAGCGGCCACTGGCGACGTCGCCGACGCCGAGCAGCAGCTTGATGACCTCGTTGGCCTGCATGGCGCCGACGATGCCGGGCAGCACGCCGAAGACGCCGCCTTCGGCGCAGGACGGGACCAGCCCGGGCGGCGGCGGCTCCGCGTACAGGCAGCGGTAGCACGGCCCGCCGTCGTGGTTGAACACGGAGACCTGGCCCTCGAAGCGGAAGATCGATCCGTACACGTTGGGCTTGCCGGTGAGCACGCAGGCGTCGTTGACCAGGTAGCGGGTCGGGAAGTTGTCGGTGCCGTCGGCGACCACGTCGTAGTCGCGGAAGATCGACAGCGCGTTCTCGGAGGAGAGCTGCTGCGGAATGCGATCGATCTGCACGTGCGGGTTGAGATCGGACAGGCGCTCGGCAGCGGCGTCGAGCTTGGGCACGCCCACGGTCGATTCGCCGTACAGGATCTGCCGCTGCAGGTTGGTGCGGTCGACCACGTCGAACTCGACGATGCCGATGCGGCCGACGCCGGCGGCGGTCAGGTAGAGCGCCAGCGGCGAGCCCAGGCCGCCCGCGCCGATGAGCAGCGCGGAGCTGTCCTTGAGCCGCTGCTGCCCGTCCTGCCCCACTTCCGGCATGATGATGTGGCGGCTGTAGCGCGCCAGCTCGTCCGTGTTCAGCGGGGCGCCGCCGCCGGCGATGGAGGGCACGATGGAGATCTCGTCCCCGTCGGCGACCGGCGTGGCCTCTCCGTCGCGGTCGCGGATGCTGTCGTCGTTGACGTACACGTTGACGTAGCCCGGCACGGTGCCGTCGGCGTTCAGCAGGTGCTTCTTGAGGTCGGCGCTGAGCGCGGTGAGCTGGCCGAGCAGATCGGCCACGTCGGCGGCGGCGTCGATGGTGACGGTCGACTGCCCCTCCAGGAACTGCCGCAGCGGCGTCGGAATGTTGACGGTAATCGGCATGGATCAATCCTCGAGGACGCGTATCGGCTCGCGGCGAAAGGAACTGCCGTCGTCGTTCAGCACAAAGCAGCCCGTCTGGCCGCGGTATTCCGCCCTCTGTATAGAGATAATGATATACAAGAACAGCGGCATCGCATAGCGCAGGTCGGTTCCGGAGGGCTCGGCCGGGTGGTCGGGGTGCGAGTGGTAGAAGCCGAGCAGCTCCAGGCCCGCCCTGGTGGCATGGCGCTCGCACGCCAGGTAGTCGCGGTCGGACACGTGGAATCGGCGGCGGCGGTCCGAGTCCGAGTCGTTGTCGAGCGGTCTGACCTCGGTGATGACCGGTCCGGCCGGCGGACGCGTGCCGAACAGCGCCCCGACGCACTCGTACGGGTAGGCGCGCTCGGCGGCGCGCTCCATCTCACCCGAAAGGGTCTTCGAGATCGTCGTCATGCTGGTCCCAGAAGTCGTCGGCCAGGTACTTGAGCGAGTTGTCCGGAAACACCGTCACCACCACCGCGCCCGGGCCCGCCTCGCGCGCGGCGCGCAGGGCAGCCGCCAGGTTGGCGGCCGACGAGGGACTGAGCGGGAGGCCCAGGTAGCGCCCGGCCGCGACCGCCATGCGGTACGCCTCCGGCGTGGGGACCTCGATCGGGTCTGCGCAGATCCCGGCGTCGTAGATGGCCGGCACGTGCGCGACGGTCCTCATGTGCTTCCAGCCCTCCAGGCCGTGCAGCGGCGTGTCGGGCTGCACGGCGATGCAGCGCACGCCCTTGTCCTGCAGGAAACGGGAGGTGCCGATGAAGGTGCCGGAGGTGCCGAGGCCGGCGACGAAGTGGGTGACGCGCCGGCGGCTCTGCTCCCAGATCTCCGGGCCCGTGCCGCGGTAGTGCGCCTGCCAGTTGGCGGGGTTGGCGTACTGGTCGGGGTAGTGGTAGCGCTCCGGTTCGGCCGCCACCCGCCGCCGCGCCTCCGCCTGCGCGCCGTCGGTCCCCTCCAGCGGGTCGGTGTAGGTGATCTCCGCCCCCAGGGTCGCCAGCAGCCGCTTGCGCTCGGGCGAGGCGTTGGCCGGCATCAGGATGTGCACGCCGAGCCGCAGCGCGGCGCCGATGGCGGCCAGCGCGATGCCGGTGTTGCCGCTGGTCGCCTCGATCAGCGTGCGGCCGGCCAGCAGGTCGGCGGAGAGCGCCTGCTCGATCATTCCCTTGACCGCGCGGTCCTTCACCGACCCGGTAGGGTTGAAGTACTCGAGCTTGGCGTATACCTCCACGCCGCGAATGCCGTGGCGGATGGGAGCCAGCGGCGTGTTTCCGATCAGTGCGAGGATTGCCTGACCGCGATTCAAGGGCCGGGACTCACAGGGCGAGCAACACGTCCAGCTCGGCGATGCGGGCGCACAGGGTCTGCAGGAACCGCGCCGCCGGGGCGCCGTCGATCAGCCGGTGGTCGATCGTCAGCGACAGCGCGACCTGCTGCTGGACCTCCCTCTCCCCGATCGGCCGCCAGGTCACCGCGCCGACGCCCAGGATGGCGGCCTGCGGCGGATTCAGGATCGGCGTGAACGACTCGACGCCGAAGCTGCCCAGGTTGCTCACGGTGAAGGTGCCGCCTGCGAGCTCCGCCGGCGTGATCGATCCCTCGCGGCAGCGCTCGGCCAGGTCGGCGGCGCGCGTGGACAGCTCGCGCACGCGCAGGCCGGCGGCGTCGCGGATCACCGGCACCATCAACACGCGCGGCGTGTCGACCGCGAATGCCAGGTGCACGGCCGCCGAGCGCACGATCTCCAGCCCGCCTTCGCCGTCGCGGCAGGTCGCGTTGAGCTCCGGGTGCTCGGTGAGGGTCCTGGCCACCGCGAACAGCAGCAGGTCGTTGAGGGTGACGTCGCTCATCTCGAACTGCGGATCGGCGGTCTTGAATGCGGCGCGGAGCTGCAGGAGGCGCGTGGCGTCCGCATACGAGGTCATGGTGAGCTGCGCGGTGTCGCGCAGCGAGGCGTGCATGCGCTCGGCGACCAGGCGGCGCGCGCCGCGCACCGGGATCACCTGGTCGCCAACGACATGGTCGGCACCAACCTGCTCGGCCGCGGCCGGAACGGGGGCGGCGGGGGCCTGCGCGGGAGCGGCAGCCGGTACGGCGGCGCCGGCGGCCAGCACGTCGCGCTCGATGATGCGGCCGCCGGGGCCGGTGCCGGTCAGGCCGGCCAGCGTGACCGACAGCTCAGCGGCCCGCTTGCGCGCCCGCGGGGAGACCGCCAGGCGGCGCGGGGCGGCCGACTCCGGCTGCGGCGCCGGGGCGGGAGCGGGAGCGGGCGGCTCGGCCGGCGCGGGCGGAGCCGCATCACCGGGCTCGGCGTCGTCGGCCGCTCCGATAGTCTCCGCGGCCCCGATCTCGTCGGCATTGCCCACCATCGCGATCGGTCCGTCCTCGGGGATCTCCGCCCCGACGTCGAACAGCTTCGCGACCAGCACGCCGTCAGCCTGCGACTCGATCTCGACCGTGGCCTTGTCGGTCTCCACCTCGCAGATCGTCTCGCCGGCGCTCACCGGATCACCGATCTCCCTGGTCCAGGCGATGATGGTGCGGGTCTCGCCGGGCTGCGCCAGCGGCGGGCGTACCGGGACGGCCATCAGGCGCGCTCCAGGGAGCCCTTGCTGAAGGCAAGGTCGATCGCCAGGATCGCCGCGTCCGCATGGGAGTCCAGGTCCCCGGTGATCTCCTCGATGCCGGCAATCAGCCGGTCGAACTCGCCGGCCGGTACCACGGCCATGATGGTCCTGCTCATATCGCTCTTCTCGCCCAGGAAATTCAGGAAGTCGCCGAAGATCGGCACGCTGGTAAGGTGCCCGCGGATGCCCTTGGTGTCGAACACCGCGGCACCGCGGATGCCGCGCTCCAGGAACAGCGTGACGATGTCATCGAAGTAGCGCTGCTCGTATACCACCACGAACAGCAGCCGGTCGCCAATGCGTGAGCTGCCGGCGGCGGCGCGCGCCACGGCCGGTTCCAGGTGAGCCGCGAACGCGTCGGCGAGCTGCTGGCGGGTCGGCGCGGCGAGCAGCTCCTCGTGCAGCCGCCGGCTGAGGCCGGTCCGCGAGATCTGCGCCAGGAGCTGCAGGTACTGCTGCGGATCCTCGTCCGGTCCGACCAGCACGAAGAACAGCCGCGTGCGCTTGCCGTCCACGCTGTCGTAGTCGATGCCGCGCTTGGACACGGCGATGCCGAACACGAACTGCGACACCTGCGGCAGCCGCGCATGCGGCATGGCGATGCCGTCCTCGAACCCGGTCGATCCGGCCTCTTCGCGCTCCACCAGCGCCTGATGCAGCTCGTCCGGGGTGACTCCCTCCAGTCCGGCGCTGATCAACTCGGCCAGCTCGCGCACGCACTGCGCCTTGGCGGTCGCACTGAGCGCCACGGTGCAGGCGCGCGCGTCGATGATCTCGCGTAGTTCCACGATCTACCTCTCCCCCATCGTTACCACTCCTAGCGCTGCGCTGCAACGCCGCGAGTCACGCCGTAGCGCGAGATCAGCGGCCCGATCAGCTCGTTGACGAACACGCTCAGGAGCACGATGTTGACCAACTGCGTGATCAGGCGCTGGATTTCCTCCGTGGCCGTGGCCACCACGCTCGCGCCCTGCAGGAACAGCGCCAGGCCGATCGCCACTCCCGCCTGCGGAAACAGGCAGAAGCCAAGGTAGCGGCGCACGCCGGCCGGTGCGCTCATCACGCGCGCGCCGAGGTAGGCCCCAGTCATCTTGCCGGCGAAGCGGGCCGCCAGGTAGACGAAGCCGTAGCCCACGATGATCAGCTCCGCGAACACCGAGAGCTGCAGCTCGGCGCCGGCCAGGATGAAGAACAGGGCGAAGACCGGCGGCGTCACCGGTTCGAGCACCATGAAGAGCTGCCGGTTGGACGGGCTCAGATTGATCAGCACCGCCCCGAACATCATGTTCGCGAGCAGCGGCGACAGATGCAGGGCGAGGGCGCCGGCGGTGACGATGAACACCGCCGCCACGGTGATCACCATGCGCGCGCCGTCGGACCCCGCGCTGCGGGCGATCGCGTGCAGGGTCACGGCCCCCACGGCGCCGAGCAGCAGGGAGAGCCCGATCTCCGACCCGGCATCCGCGGCGGCGTGCAGGATGCCGCCGTGGTCCGTGCCGGCCGCGCCGAGGAGCGGCGTGACCATCGCCAGGATGACGCTGAACAGCAGCACGGCGATGGCGTCGTCGAAGGCGACGACGCCGTACAGGTAGTCCACGAACTCGCCGTGCACCTTCAGCTCGCGGACGATGACGACCGTCGCCGCCGGGGCCGTGGCCGCCGCGATGCCGCCGAGCAGCAGGGCGAACCAGGACTCCAGTCCCAGAAACCTGAGCACGGTGCTGACCACCAGGAACGCCAGCAACGCCTCCAGCACGGTGATCACCAGGATCTTGGCACCCGATCGGCGCAGCTTGGGAAGCTGAAACTCGCCGCCGATCGTTATGGCGATGAAGGCCAGCGCCACCTCCGTGACCGGCTGCAGCCGCGCGCTCGCATGGTGGGAGACGAGGCCGGTGACCGAGTCTCCCAGCGCGAGGCCGGCGACGATGTAGCCGGTGATGGCCGGCAACCCGATCCGGCCGGCCAGCCGGCCGGCGAAGTAGCCGCACAGCAGGAGCACGCCCAGGCTGAGGACCGGGCTGGTGTCCGCGACGGCCGCGACTCGCTCGACCGCCGTTGCGAGCCACTGCACGGCTCAGAGCGTAGGTTTCGCCGGACGCGTCGTCAATTCCGCCGGGCCGAATCGGCCGGCTCCTTGCTCACCGGCCGTAGCGGCGCGTGAATCGTTCGATGCTCTTCCGTTTGTGGCGGGCCCGGAGGATCAGGGCAGTCACTCCCAGAAGGACCAGCAATACCGCGACCGTACCGACCTCATCGGCCGCGTCGCCAAAGAGGGCGTAGAACGTTCCGATGTGCACCGTGCCCCTCCTGTCGTGCCGGGTAGTCTGGCACGTCGCCCGACGACAATGTAGTCTGCTCGCCCGTGAAGCCGATGTCCTTTCTGCGCGCTGCGCTGATCGTGCTCGGGGGCGCGCTGGTCCTGGCCGGCTGCTTCCCGCGCTTTCCCAACCCCCAGACCGCTGCCCAGCAGCAACCCTCGGCGCTGGACGCCTCGTATTCTCCGGACGGATCCAAGATCCTGTATTCCGCCGATCACGACGGCGACCTGGAGATCTACGTGGTCAACGCCGACGGCACCGGCAAGCGCGCGCTGACGGACAACGACAACCGCGACTTCTTCCCGAGCTGGTCGCCGGACGGCTCCTCGATCGTGTTCAGCTCGGACCGGGACGGCGGCGGGATGGAGCTCTACGTGATGGACGCCGACGGCGGCAACCAGCGGCGGCTCGTCACCGACGGACAGCCCTGAGCCCTGCCCGCCCGGCGAAATCCGCCGCGGATCCGGCTATCCGCCGCGGCTCTTGCCCCTGCCCCAGCCGTCGGCCGACATGCGGTCCGGGCCGTTCATGGCCACCACCAGCGTGGCGATCATCACGCCGAAATCCCGGATCGCGATCGCCGGTCCCGCGAGCAGGTAAACGGTGACGACGATCGCCGCGAGCTGCAGGGCCAGAAGCAACGCCGCCGCCCGCGTGAACAGGCCGACGATCAGCGCGCTGGCGAGCGCCACCTCGACGGCGCCGTGGATGACCGTGAACAGGCGGTCGAAGTCGATGATGCCGAGCTGCTCGCCGATCGCGTAGACGAACTCCGGAAGGTACGCCGCCCCGAAGTCGGGATCGCGGAGCTGGGCGACGCCGAACCAGAGGAACACCACGCCGGTGCCGAGCCGCAACAGCACCATGCCGGCGTTGTGCGCTTTGCCCCCGCGTGGCATCCGGCAAGGCTAGGCGCGGGCTCGCCGCGCGTCAAGGACGTGGTTCACGGATCGTTCGGGATCAGCCGCACGCGTCTCGCGACCGGCGCCGGCCACTCGCGGTCCCTTAGAAGCGCGGCTCCGTTCTCATCCACCGCGAGCAGCGCGGCGGCCGAGCCATCGCCCGCGGGAAGGCGTGCGGTCACCGCATCCAGCACTCCCATCCCTGTTGCCCGGTCCGGGACGATCGCCACGAAGGCACCACCGCCGCCGCCGCCGGAGATCTTGCCGCCGGTGGCGCCGGCCGCTCGCGCGGCCGCCAGCAGCTCGGCCACCACGGGCGAGCCGACGCCGATGCCGTTCAGCAGCGCGTCGGCCTCATCGGCCAGGGCGCCCAGGCGGGCTGCCCGATCGGCGTCAGGTGCGCCCAGCAGCCGGCACGCGGGCTCGACGATGGCGCCGAGCCGGTCGATCGCCGCTCGGACCGCGGCGTCATCGGCCTGCATCCGCTGCCGCACGGCCGCCACGTGGGCGGCGGTGTCGCCGCGGCGCGGCACGAATCCCGTGACCAGGTGGATCCCGTGCGCGGCGATGGGACGTGCGGCCGGCACGTTGCCCGACCCCGCCGGCGCGAACCGCTGCACGCCGCCGAGCAGCGCCAGCCCCGTATCGATGCCGGACGGCGATCCGTGGAACGCGTGCTCGGCGCGGTGCGCGACGCCCCACAGCTCGCGCTCGCCCGGCGCGGCCGCGGCACGGGCCAGCGCCACGCAGAGAGCCGCCGAGGAACCGAGGCCCACGCCGAACGGGATGTCCGAACGGACCTCCAGCGCGCCGGCCAGCGGTGCATCGGCGCCGATCCGGCGGCAGGCATCGCGGAGCCGCTCGGCAGCCGTGCCCGTCTCGTCCCCGTCGCTCGCGGGCAGGAAGCGGAGCCGCAACCGCCAGGGCAGACCCAGCCCCACCGCCGGACGCCCGTATACGGCGGCATGCTCGCCGAACAGCAGGAGCTTGCCGTGCGCTTCCCCGGTCACGGTGCGCCGACGACCCCGTCGTCGCTGACGCCGCGCGGACTCACGGTGAGCGGCCGCACCCAGGGCCGATCCGGCACGGCGGCCCCCCGCGCCGCGACGCAGATCGCCAGCTCGCCGCCTGCGCCGGCCGGTTTGCCGGCATGGCCGGCGAAGGCCATCCGGTCCAGCCGCCCGCGGAGCTCGTCCGGCTCCACCGGGACGCCGATCCGCTCCCCCAGCCATTGCGTCACCCGGCGGCCGGCGCGCAGCGCCTCCGCCCACCCCCCGGTGCGCAGCGCGTGGCGGACGATGGCATCGGACACCCGGCGATGGCGCCGGCAGTCGCCGGCCTGCTCGCGAGTCCACCGCAGATATCGGGACACGGCCGGCGGCGTCGCCAGCGGCCGATCACCGAGCACCAGGAACAGGTGTGCCGGCGCGGCCGGAACCGGCTCGAAGCGCGGCTCTCGGCCACCGTGGAACAGCCCCGCTCCGCCGTAGGTGGAGGCAGCCACGTCATAGCCGCTGCCGCGCCCCCCCTGCGCCGCGCGGTGGGCGCGCAACGCGGTGTCGAACACCGTATCGAGCGGCGCTGCGCCGCCCGGACCATCGAGGAGCGCGGAGGTCACCGCCACCGCCACCGCGGCGCTCGAGCCCAGACCCAGCTTGCGCCCGTCCCCGGTCAGCGCGCCGGAGTCCACCTCCATCAGTCCCGGACCCGGCACCCTGCCGAGCGTGCCGGTACATGCGTCCACCACCGCGCCCAGCAGGCCGCCGGCGCCGGCACGCCACGCGAACCGGTCGATGCCGTCGGTTCCCTCGATGCGCAGGCCATCCGCCGCCGGGTGCACCCGCACACGCACCCGCGGCTCGACGGCCGCCGCCATTCCGAGTCCGCCCGGCTGCAGCACCGCGTACTCGCCCAGCAGCAGCACGCTCCCGGGCGCGCTGTACTCCCGTGC
Source organism: Spirochaetia bacterium (assembly GCA_963662775.1). Taxonomy (GTDB): domain Bacteria; phylum Spirochaetota; class Spirochaetia; order SZUA-6; family Bin103; genus CATQHW01. The sequence goes on along the minus strand of OY759747.1, from coordinate 3,043,820 downwards.
TACAGCCCTGGTATCAACCGCCACGGCTCACTCCCGTTCCCACGGCGGACACGATCGGCGGCGGCGTCCCCGGGCACGACGCGGACAGCGCCGCCGCCACCCGCTGGGCGTCGCACTCCGTGCACAGCACCTTGACCTGTGGGCCCGCGTCCATGGTCTCCCACGCGGCCACGCCCCGCGCGCGCAGCTCCTCCACGGCCGCCAGCAGCATGAGCGTCTCGGGCAGCCAGTAGCGGATCGGCGGATCGGCCGCCAGCATCGTCGCAAACATGCGGGAATAGCTGTTGCGCATCGCGCTGCCCAACCGGGCCAGATCGCGCTCCCGGACCGCGGCCACCGCTTCTTCGTACAGCCGCGGGCTGTCGCGCACCCATCCGTCATACGCGGGCGAGGTCAGCCGCACACGCTCCATCGCCTCGCGCGAGCCGATCGGCTTGGCCGCGCCGCTGACCACCGCGACCACCACCCGAAGCTCCGGCCACGCATCGGCCGGCGCCAGCGGGCTCGCCGTCTCCGCTCCGGCCGGCAGTGTCACGAAGCCGCCGAAGACGGCTCGCGCCGCCGACGCCGATCCCACCCGCGCGAGCGCGGAGAGCTCCGGGTCGCCGAGCTCCACCCCGCACGCTCCGCTGCAGGCCGCCGCCAGCGCCGCGAATCCGGACGAGGAGCTGGCCAGGCCGGCCGCGCTCGGAAAGTCGTTGCGGGCGCGGATCCGAAAGCCGCTTGGCGTTTCGCACCGCCCGCGCACCACGTCCAGGAACGCCCGGTAGCGCGCCGGATCGACGCCGCGACCGTCCAGCTCGACGGAATCGCCGGACTCGTCCAGCCGCACCTGCACGTGACTGCGCAGCGCCGCGAGCGAGATCCCGAGACTGGGGGTCGCCGGAAGATTCCGCCGCACGTCCGCCTTGCCCCAGTACTTGACCAGCGCGAGGTTCGGGTGAGCGACCGCGGAGGCGGATCCGTCGGTTCCTGCCGCGTTCACGATTCGGACCGGCGCAACTCGGCCAGGGCCGCGGCCGCCGCATCGCCGTCTACCGTGCCTGCGGCCGCAATGTGCCCGGCGACCCGCTCGACCTCCGGGCCGCGCGCGCCGGCCTGAAACGCCAGCCGCCGCGCGTGCAGGCGCAGGTGGCCGCGCTGGATCCCCTCGCCCACGAGCGCCATCAGCGCCGCCAGGTTCTGCGCCAGCCCCGCCGCACAGGCGATGCGGGCGAGCCGCCTCGCGCCGGGGTTGCCCAGCACCTGCAGGGCGAACCGCGCGCCGGGATGCACGCTCGTCGCCCCGCCCACCGAGCCCAGCGGGATCGGCACCGACAGCTCGCCGACCAGCCCGCCATCCTCACGGCGGAAGCTCGACAGCGGCCCGTACCTTCCCGAGCGGCCGGCGTGCAGATGGGCCGCCGCCTCCACGGCCCGCGTGTCGTTGCCGGTCGCCAGCGCCACCGCGGCGATGCCGTTCATGATCCCCTTGTTGTGGGTGACCGCGCGGTCGGGGTCGTCGGCCGCCACCGCGGTCGCCCGCACCACCCGCTCGGCCATCTGGGCGCCGCTGCGCCCGGCGCGCGCCAGCAGCTCATCCGGGCACGAGAACCGCGCGGTGCAGACGTTGTGCCGCGACGCGTTGGTGACGATCGACATCAGCACCGTGCCGCCGCCGGTCCGCTCCAGCAGGGGGCGAAGCGCCTCGCCCGCGGTATTGACCTTGTTGGCGCCCATCGCGTCGCGGGCGTCCAGGTCCACCTCGACCTTGAGCACGCCGCTCGCCGGCAGGGGGAGTACGCGCAGGCCGCGGTAGCCGCCGCCGCGAGCCACCAGCGTCGGCACCGCCGCGTCCACGTGCTCGCGAATCGCGGGCTCCGCGGCCCGGACGCGCTCCGCGGCGTCCGCCGCGCCGTCGACGAACACCTGCACGGTCGCCAGCGGCAGCCCGCCGCTCGTCGTGAATCCGCCGCCGCGGCGCACCAGCCGGGCGGCGTGGGTGGCGGCAGCGATCACCGACGGCTCCTCGGTCGCCATCGGCACGGCATGCTCGCGGCCGTCGATCAGGAACCCGGCGGCGATCCCCAAGGGCACCGACAGCACGCCGACCGCCGATTCGACCATCAGGTCGGCCAGGTCCAGCGCGTCGGCCGGCGCGCCGGTGGCGGCGTGCTCGGCATCGCCGAGCGGATGGCCGCCGGAAGCGGCGGCGCTCCTCAGCATGACGCGCCGCTCCGCGACGGATGCGTAGCGGAATCGTTCGGGCAGGGTCACGGCGTGTCGTTCAGGCGGCGCCGGTGCCATCCGTCATCGCGCCTTCACCGCCCCCGCCGGCAGACGCTACGGGCGCGTGTCTCTCTGGTAGTCGTAGAGGCGGTAGCCGTCCTCGCGAATGCCGCTCAGGTAGAACCGCTTGGCCGGAACGACTTCGTCGTCAGCGACAGCTCCGCCGTCCGAGTCGGGCACCTCGGGGCTGCCCATCCACCGGTCATACTGCCCGAAGGTCGCCGGCACCGCGTGGTCGAGCTCCTCGTCCAGGGTCCAGGAGCGGATCACCTCGGGCGCTCCGGCGGCCACCCGTCCCGACACCACCACCGCGGTGTTGCCGGAGCCGTAGGAGAACAGCAGCACCTGCCGGCCGACGATGTCGTCACCCAGCCGCCGGTAGCGCTTCCAGAGGACGGACGCCAAGCCCAGGAACAGCGCGCCGGAGTAGATGTTGCCGATCACGCCCACCGGTTCGACGGCCGCGTCCAGGTCGCGTTCGGCCAGGAACGCCCGGCTGGCGGGCTCGTCGAGCCCCAGGTGCCGGCCGATCAGCTCGCTCATCGCCTCCACCGGAAGCGTCATGAACGGACTGTGCAGGGCGAAGGCGTCGGTGGTGCCCAGTACCTCGCGCGGCTCCCGGCCGGCGCGCGCGCAGTGGTCGAGCAGCGCCCGGCCGACCGCCTGCTTGTAGCACTTCAGCGAGTAGCCGCCCTTCACGCGCGCGGTGTCGGAGCCGAGCGGCCGGAAGAAGTCGTCGACGTCGCTCGATGAGTAGCCGGCGGTGGCCACGTCGATCTCCAGCAGCTTGGGGTCGACGCAGGCGCTCATGGCGACGGCGCCCGCTCCCTGGGTGAGCTCCGCGGTCGAGGCGCGGTCGTAACGGGCGACGTCCGAGCAGACCACCACGCCGCTCTCGGCCGGCCGGTTGGTCAGCGCCAGCAGCGCCAGCACGGCCAGCAGCGAGATCATGCCGCCCGCGCAGGCATGTTGGATCTGGAACGTGGAGATGCCTTCGGGCACCTCGCAGCCGGCATCCTGCAGCATCCCCTCGACGTAGGCCGCGACCGGCTTGCTGTGGTCGACGGTGGTCTCCGTACCCACGGCCAGGTAGCGCAGGTCGGCCAGCGACAGGGTGCCGCGCGTCAGCAGCCGCAGGGCCGCCTGCGCGGCCATGGTCGCGCAATCCTCCCACCACGCCGGGAAACGCACCTTCTTCTGCTGCGTGTACTCGAATGCCCGCTTGAGCGCCATGCGCAGCAGCGGGTTCTCCTCGATGCGGCGGCGGATGAGCGCGCCGATGTCGACCTGCAGCGACGGCAGGTAGAGGGCGATGTCGCCGATGCCGACGGCGGTCCCGGTGGCCGTCACGAGGCGAGCTCACAGGCGGGCATGGTCTCCCTGGCAAGCATGCCCTCTCCGGCAGGCATGGCGGTCAGCTCGCCCTCCACGGAGAGCGGCGCCGCGCCGGTGATCCGCACCGGCACGATGTGGCCCGGCCGCACGTCGTCCCGCTCCGGAAAGCGCACGATCACCCGGCCCTCGGTGCGGCCGCTCAGATAGCCGGCCCGGCGCGCCGGGCCCTCCACCAGCACCGGGAGCGTGCGGTCGACCAGGGCGGCGTTGTAGGCGCCGGCCGACCGCTGCAGCTCGTCGGAGAGGATCTGCACCCGCTCCTTCTTGACGGCGGCCGGCACGTCGTCCGCCCAGCGCGAGCTGGCGGCGCCGGGGCGTGGCGAGTAGGCGGCGATGTAGGCCATGTTGAACTGGAACTCGCGCATCGCGCGGCGGGTCTCTTCGAACTGCTCGTCCGTCTCACCCGTGAAGCCGACGATGATGTCCGTGGACAGCGTCGCCCGTGGCAGGATCCGGCGGATCTCCTCGACGATGCGGCGGTAGCGGTCCAGCCGGTAGTTGCGGTTCATGCGGATCAGGACCTTGTCGTCCCCGGACTGCAGCGGCAGGTGCACCTGCTTGGCGATCGAAGGGTGAGCGGCCATCGCCTCGAGCACCTCGGTCGTCATGTCCTGCGGGTGCGGAGACGTGTAGTAGACCCAGACCGTGCGCCCGGCATTCTCGCACAGCTCGGCGACGCGGTGGAGCAGCTCCGCGAAGCTGCACTCGTCCGATGTGTCGGTGCCGTAGGAGTTGACGTTCTGGCCGAGCAGGGTGATCGAGCTGTAGCCGAGCCCGACCAGCCGGCCCACTTCGTCCAGGATCCCCCCGGACGGCCGCGACACCTCGCGACCACGGGTATAGGGGACCGCGCAGAAGGTGCAGAGCTTGTCGCAGCCGTTCTGGATGGGCACGAAGGCCGCGTAGCCGGACGAGTAGCGCGGGGTGATCTTCCAGAAAGCGTCGTCGGTGCCCAGATAGCCGCCGCCGGAGGCGGGGGTCACGACCCCGTCCTGGCGGATCAGGTCGGGCAGCGACGGCACGTCGGCAGTGCGCACCAGGAAGTCGAACTTTCCGGCCAGCCGTGGCTCATCGTGCGGCAACACGCACCCGGAGACGAACGTGACCAGGGGACGCTGCGCCTTCCAGGCGTTCCAGCGCTCGATGCGGGCATCGACCCGGTCGATCGCCCGCTGCCGTACCGAGCAGGCGATCGCGCCGATCAGGTCCGCGTCCTCCTCTCGCCCGGTCCTCACGAACCCCGCGGAGTCCAGCACCGTGGCGATCCGTTCGGTGTCGGAGAGGTTCATCTGGCAGCCGAACGACACCAGATGGTAGGTCATGCCGCTGCCGAGCATAATAGCTCGCCCCCGCGATCGACAACCGACGGAGCGTCCCGCCGGAGTCAGAACAGCGTCCCGCCCCAGAGTTGGGTCAGGAAGGTGGTGTGATGGAGTAGCTCGATGCCGTCCTCGGTGGTGCGGTCGTGGGGGTCCAGCGACACGACGATACGGCGCCCGGTCTCCGGATGGTCGACTTTCAGCTCCCGCAGCCCCTTGGCGTGATCGCCCCGCACCCGCGTGACCGCCTTGGCCTCCACCGCGCAGTCGATGTGGTTGACCACGAAGTCGACTTCGATGCCGGAGCTCAGGCGCCAGTAGAAGAAGTCGGCGTAGCGCGCGCGGTACGAGTTGTAGCAACACAGCTCGTGGAACACCCAGTTCTCGAACGCCTTGCCGAACAGCTCGCTGCCGGGCTGCACCGTCCCCCGCCTTGCCAGGAAGTTCACCACGCCGACGTCACCGAAGTAGAACTTCGGCGAGGCCACGACCCGCCGCTTCGGGCGCCTTCGGTACGCCGGGAGGAACCTCCCCAGCAGCGTGTCCTCGAGAATCTCGAAGTACCCGCGGACCGTCTGGCTGGAAACGCCGGTGTCGCGGGCGATGGTCGTGTAGTTGACCACATCGCCGTCGGACAGCGCTGCCAGACCGAGGAAGTCGGCGTAGGCGGGCAGCCGCCGCGTCAGCCCCTCGGCGGCGATCTCCTCCTTCAGGTACTGGGAAACGTAGGCATCCAGCAACGGCAGCGGCCGGTCCGCGTCGTGGATGGGGGGCATGTAGCCGTGATTCAGCAGCCTGACCAGATCCATGCCGGACCCGACTTCCATCGCCGAGAGGCCGTGCAACTCACGCCGTTCGCCGCGGCCTCCGAGGAGATTGGCCTGGCCGCGGCGAACCTTGCGGGCACTTGATCCGCAGAGGGCGAAGTGGACGCCGCGGTGCTCGATGAGCCAGTGCACGGCGTCTAGGAGTGCGGGCACCTTCTGCACCTCGTCGATCACAATGAAGTCGCTGCCGTGCCGGCGCTGTTCGTCGATCAGCAACTCCGGGCTCTGCAGGTAGCGCCGGTAGGTCTCCGGTCGCAACAGGTCGACCCACGGGACGTCGGGAAACTCGGCCCCGAGCAGGGTGCTCTTGCCCGTCTGCCGCGGTCCCCAGAGGAAGAACGTTGCCGGTGGGTCAGTCCGCAACCGCAGCAATCGCGTGTATTCTGTCATCTCTATTTGAATATTACATGCGAAACACAATCATGCAATTCGATATGATCGTCGTTCATGGTCACTCCTACCCATGCCGACGTCGCCTCCAACATCGAGCTGCTGAGCGCCTGGATCGAAGCCCAGATGGTGCACCGGGCCGAGCCGGGCCTCTCCATCGGAGTCGTCCGTGACCAGGAGATGGTGTGGGCACACGGGTTCGGTCACGCCGACCTGGACAACCGGGTCGCGGCGACCGCCGACACCCGGTACCGGATCGCGTCCGTCACCAAGCTGTTCACCGCCACCGCCATCCTGATCCTGCGCGACGCCGGGATGCTCCAGCTCGACGACCCGGTCGACCGGCACCTGCCCTGGTTCGACATCAGGCAGCGCTATCCCGATGCTCCGCCCATCACCGTCCGCCACCTGCTGACCCACACCGGCGGGCTGCCGCGCGAGGCGACGTTTCCCTACTGGACGGACGACAGCTTTCCCACCCGCGATCAGGTCAGGGAGGCTCTGGCACGCCAGGAGACGGCCTATCCCACCGAGACCCGCTGGAAGTACTCCAACCTCGCGCTCGCCTTGGCGGGCGAAATCGTGGCCGCGGCCTCCGGTCAGGCATACGAGGACTTCGTGCAGCAGCGCATCCTCGACCCCCTCGGCATGAGCGACACCCTGGTGCGGGCACCGCATACCGGCGACCCCAGGCTGGCCGTCGGGTACGGACGGCGCTTGCCCGGTTCCAGCCGTGCGGTGCTCGGCTCTGCCGCCGACTATGGGGGGATCACCCCCGCGGCCAACATGACCTCAACCGTTGGCGATCTGGCGAAGTTCGCGATGCTGCAGTTCCGGGACGGGCCGTCCGGCGGCCACCAGGTGTTGCGCGGCAGCACGCTGCGGGAGATGCAGCGCGTGCACTGGCTGGATCCGGACTGGAAGCAGGGGTGGGGCCTGGGCTTCCGCGTGATGCGCGAGCGCGACGCTACCTGGATCGGACACGGCGGCTGGGCGGCCGGGGTATCGCGCGCAGATGCTGCTCTGTCCCGCCGACAGGACCGGCGTGATCGTGCTCAGCAACGCCCATGATTGCGACCCGGTACGCTACTGCGACCGCGCCTTCCGGTGGGTGCTGCCGGCGGTGGTGGCACGCGCCACGCCGGAGCCGCGACCGGCCACGTCCGATCCCGGCTGGAAGCGCTATGTTGGCAGATACCGGGATGCCTGGAGCGACACGCAGGTGCTCGTCCACAACGGAGAGCTGGTGATCGTCGATCCTTCGGCGGACGATCCGCTCGACACGCGTGCCACGCTGACCCCGGTCGCCGAGCACACCTTCCGGTACGAGTCGGACAACGGCTTTCGTTCCCGGGGCGAGTTGGCGGTGTTCGAGGTCGACGACGCCGGCCTGGTGCAGCGCCTGAAACTGGACGAGAACTACACCTACCCGGTCACCGACTGGCACGCTTCGGCTGCCGGAGACTCTGGCGACAGCTAGAAATACACCTCGGCGAACAGGTGTTCGCTGGGCACGCCCTGGCGCTTGAGGAGGTCGAAGGAGGCGAAGATCATGGCGCTGTTGCCGCACAGAAAGCAGGCCGTGGACGCGGCGACCGGGTGCTCGCGCAGGTAGTCGGTCACCCGGCCCGGGAACCCGCCGGGGCCTCGGCTCACGCAGGGAACGTACCGGTCGGGCGGATACGCCTCCGACTCGTAGCAGTCGTCGAGCGTGCGCACGCCGTGCAGCAGCAGGTAGTCCAGCGCGGGATCGCTGCGCACCATCGCGCGGAACGGGGCGATGCCGGTGCCGGACGCCACGAACAGGAGCGGTCCGCACGCGTGCTCGGCGGCGATGGTGAAGAAACCGAACGGCCCTTCCACGGCCAGCGGGCTGCCCGGCGGCAGGCGCCGCAGTTGGCGTGAGACGGAGCCGCCCGACACCTCCTTGATCAGCACCTCCAGATAGGGGTCTCCGGCGCCGGAGTACACGGAGTACTCCCGCGACTCGACGTCGCCGGCCGCGCCCACGGTGATGTACTGCCCCGGAGTGAACTGCATCTCGCCCCGCTGGATGCGCAGCACGTAGGCGCTCGGCGACAGGTCGCGGCGGGCGATCAGCTCGTGGTTCGGCACGTTCGAGGAGAGGGCGCTATCGGTGGAGCGCGACGCTCAGCACGTTGAGGTCGGCCGGGGTGACGCCGGCGACCCGCGATGCCTGGCCGAGGCTGACCGGCCGGATGCGCTCAAGCGTCTCGGCCGCCTCCGCCGACAGCGCGCGCACGGCCGCATAGTCGAAGGATTCGGGAATCCGCGCCGCCTCCTGCCGGGCCTGACGCGCGATGAGCTTGAGCTCGCGCCCGATGTAGCCGGCGTAGCGCACCTCCGCGGCCACCTGCGCGCGGAGCGGTGCGTCGGTGAGCAGGGCGCGCAGGTCCGGGATGTCCGCCGCGCCGCCGGCCGCCAGCAGGTCCGGGAACGCCACCTCCGGACGGCGCGCCAGGCTGGCGAGCGACGCGGGAGCGCCGATCGGCGCGGTGCCGGCGGCGCGCAGCAGCGTTCTCACCGCCGCGGGCGCCGCGCGGACGGCATCGAGCGCGCCCAGCGCGCGCTCCACCGCCTGCGCGCGCTCGGTCACCCGCCGGTAGTGGGCATCGCCGACCAGCCCCAGCCGGTGGCCGTAGTGCGCGAGGCGCCGCTCCGCGTTGTCCTGGCGCAGCACCAGCCGGTGCTCGGCGCGCGAGGTGAACATGCGGTAGGGCTCGCGCCATTCGCGGGTGGTCAGGTCGTCGATCATCACGCCGATGTACGCCTCGCTGCGTCCCACCGTGAACGGAGGCCTGCCCTGCACCCGGCAGGCGGCGTTGATGCCGGCCATCAGCCCCAGCGCCGCCGCCTCCTCGTAGCCGGAGGTCCCGCACACCTGGCCGGCCAGGAACAGGCCCGGCACGGCGCGCGTCTCCAGGGTCGGCCCAAGCTGGTACGCCGGCACGCTCTCGTACTCGACGGCGTAGCCCGGCCGCGCCACGCGCGTGCGCTCCAGGCCGGGGATGGTGGCCAGCGCCGCCGCCTGCACCTCGCCCGGCAGCGAGGTGGAGAAGCCGTTGAGGTAGATCAGGTCGCTGCCCAGGCCGTCCGGCTCGATGAAGAGCTGGTGCCGGTCGCGGTCGGCGAAGCGCACCAGCTTGTCCTCGATCGACGGGCAGTAGCGCGGGCCGCGGCCGGCGATCGCGCCGGTGAAGATCGGCGAGCGGTCGAAGCCGGAGCGCAGCACCGCATGAGTATCCGGAGTGGTGTGGGTGATGTGGCAGCTCACCTGCGGCATGGCGGGAAAGGCGGCGCGATCGGTTCGCCCGGAGAACGGCTGCGGATGGGGGTCGCCGGGCTGCTCGTCGCAGGCCGACAGGTCGATCGAGTCGCGATAGAGGCGCGGCGGCGTGCCGGTCTTGAGGCGGTGGGTCACCAGGCCGGCACGGGCCAGCCAGCCGCCCAGCCCCACCGCCGCCGCCTCGCCGGCGCGGCCCCCTGCGGTGGGCTCCAGGCCGGTATACATGACCGCGTCGAGAAAGGTGCCGGAAGCGATCACCAGCGCCCGGCAGGCGATCCGCCGGCCGTCGCCGAGCACCGCGGCGGACACACCGCCGCCGGCCGCGCCGCGGTCCGCGGCGACGATCGTGCCGGTGACGATGCGCACCGCGTCGAGCGACTCGACGTGCTCGCGCGCGCAGCGGGCGTAGGAGTCGCGGTCCGACTGGCAGCGGGTCGACCGGACGGCCGGCCCCTTGGAGCGGTTGAGGATCCGGAACTGGATGCCGGTGCGGTCGGCCAGCTCGCCCATCACGCCGCCGAGCGCGTCCAGCTCATGCACGAGGTGCGCCTTGGCGGTGCCGCCGATCGCGGGGTTGCACGACATGCGGCCGATCGCCTGCCGGTCCATGGTGACCAGCGCCACCGTCGAGCCCATGCGCGCCGCGGCGCTGGCCGCCTCGATGCCGGCGTGGCCGCCGCCGAGCACGACCACGTCGACCCTCGACGGAATGCCGTTCACTTTCCGATGCAGAACCGCGAGAAGATGCGGTTCAGGATGTCGTCGGTGGTCACCACGCCCAGGATCTCGTCCAGACAGGTGGTCGCCTTGCGCAGGTGGACGGCGATCAGTTCCGCCCCGGTGCCGGCGGCGAGCAGGCGGTCCGCGGCTTCGACCTCGGCCAGCGCATCGCGCAGCGCGCGGCGGTGGCGGAAGCCGGCGACCGCGGCGCCGCGCTCCGTGTACTCGACGCCGGCCGCCCGTGCGCGCAGGGCGGCGGCCAACTCCGGGATGCCGGCGCCGGTGCGCGCCGACACCAGCAGGGCGCCATCGGGCAACGGAGCGCGCGCCGTCCCGTTCAGCAGGTCGGCCTTGTTGAGCACCGGCAACAACCGCTCCGGGGCGATCAGCTCCTCCACCTCCGCGCGCACCTCGGGCGCGAAGCCGGCGCGGGCGTCGCCGACCATAACCGCCACGTCGGCCTGTGCGGCCGCCTCACGCGTACGCTCGATTCCGGCCCGCTCGACACTGCTTCTCCCGGCGCGGATGCCCGCCGTGTCGACCAGCCGCACGTGCATGCCGGCGATGGACACGTCCTCACGGATCACGTCGCGGGTGGTGCCGGGAGCGGCGTCGACGATGGCGCGTTCGCTGCCGGCGAGCCGGTTGAGGATCGACGACTTGCCCACGTTGGGCGGCCCGAGTATGGCGGCGTTGACGCCTTCGTAGGGCATCTCCGTGTGGAGCGGGTCCTCCGCCGCACGCGCCAGCAGCTCGGCCACCGTGGTCAGATGGGCGCGCACCGCGCCACGGTCGGCCAGATCGCCCTCCTCCTCGGCGAAGTCGAGCTCCACCTCCAGCTCGCTCTGCGCATCCAGCAGCCCCTCGCGGATCGGCTCGACCACCGCCGCCACGGCGCCGTCCAGGCGGGCGCGCGCGCCGCGCAAGGCGGTGTCGGCCGAGCCGCGGATCAGGTCGGTCACCGCCTCCGCCTGCGAGAGGTCGAGCTTGCCCTCGAGAAAGGCGCGCTTGGTGAACTCGCCGGGGCCGGCGGCGGCCACCGGCAAGTCTCCGCCCAGCAGCGTGTCGACGATGCGCGCCGCCAGCAGCGGGTTGCCGTGACAGGTGATCTCCACACAGTCCTCGCCGGTGTAGGAGCGCGGCGCGCGGAACACCGTGACCACGACATCGTCGACCGCTTCCCCGCCGGCAACGATGTAGCCGTGGTGGGCCGTGTGCGAGGCGACCTGCCGGAGGTCGGTGCCTCGGAAGCAGGCGGCCACCGCCGCGATCGACTGCGGGCCGGAGAGCCGCACGATCGCCAGCGCCCCGGTGCCGGGCGGGGTCGCGACCGCCACCACCGTGTCCTCGGCGGGCGTGGCGCTGATCATGCCGGCGCCCCCGCGGAGCCGGCAGTGGCGCGCAGGCGGTCGCACGCCCAGCGGGCATGCTCGGCCACGACGGGGTCGGCGTCCCGGGTCAGGCCCTGCAGCGTCCCCAGCAGATGGTGCGCCTGCACGTTGGCGGCCACCACGCAGGCGTTGCGCACCAGCCCGCGGCGGCCGGCGCGCATCAGCGGGGTGCCGGCAAACCGCGCGGCGAGTTGGTCGTGATCCCGGAGGGCCAGCACCTCGGCGACGTCCACCGTCGGCCCGGCCCGGTCGGCGATGAAGTCCGGCTCCGTGGTCGTCGCGGCGCGCACGTTCCAGGGACACACCTCCTGGCAGAGGTCACAGCCGAACAGCCAGTCGCCGATCAGTGGCCGCAGCTCAATCGGGATGGAGCCCTGGTGCTCGATGGTCAGGTAGGAGATGCAGCGACGCGCGTCGATACGCCACTCGTCGTCCAGCGCGCCGGTCGGGCACACGTCGCGGCAGTGGTTGCAGGCCGTACCGCAACGCGAACCCCGCTGAGCCGCCGGGTCCGGTGCCGTCGCCGGCAGCGGCACCGTGGTCAGCACCTCGCCGATCACGAACCAGCTCCCCAGCGTCCGATGGATCAGCAGTGTGTGCTTGCCCTGGAAGCCCAGGCCCGCGCGGCCGGCGAAGTGGGTTTCCAGCAGCGGCGTGGCATCGGCACCCCACAGGAAGCGCTCGCCCGGCGCCTCCTGCAGCCCGCGGATCAGCTCACGCAGCTTGCCGCGCAGCACGCGGTGGTAGTCCCGCCCCCACGCGTACATGCCGATGCGGCCGGCGGCCGCGGCCTGCGGGCCGGCCGGCGGGGATGCGGACGCCGGCTCCATCGCGGCGAGCGCCTCCGGGTGCGACGCGCGAGGCGGCCGGCGGTTGTAGCTGAGGCCCACCACGATCACGGACGCGCAGTCGGCAAGCAGCGCCGTGGCATCGGTCTTCGCCGGGGCGTGGCGCTCCAGATAGCTCATCTCGCCGTGGCGTTCGAGCTCGATCCAGCGCTCGAAGCGGCGCTGAGCGTCCTCGGAGCCGCTCGGCGCGGTGACGCCCAGCAGGTCCAGGCCAAGCCCCTGGGCGGCTCCTCGGATCAGGTCCAGATCGCCCGCGGCCACGAGGCAGACGTCAGGTGGGGATGGGCCAAGAGCGGAGCCGCAGGCGACGGTCTTGGAGCGCTACAGCGAGCAGCGGCAGCCACCGCAGGAGCTGATCTGGTCCGCGATGATGTTGATCGCAATCTCGCCGGCGAGGCGGGTGCCGCCGCTGTCATATTCCAACTCATGCAACTCGAACGCCTGAGGATGGCCGTTCTCCGGCAGGCCGTACATCACCTCGATCGCACCCTGCAGCGCGAAGAGCTGCTTCGTCAGCATGAACGCCTGCACGTCGTCCACCCTGGGGTCGATCAGCCCGTCGGCATCCGCCTCCAGCAGTGATCGCGCCGGCATGTCGCGGATCACCGGAAGCAACGCCGCGCCGCCGACCGGCTGGTGGCAGGTGCGCTTGTCGAGCGAGAAGCTGCGGATGCGGTCCTGGCTATCCAGCTCCAGCGTAAGCTGCTCGGTCTGGTCGCTACACGGCATGGTCGGCCGCTACTCCGGCCCGCCGGCTCAAGTTGCGTCCGGAGCGTACTCCGGGCGCATGGGCGAGAAGCACTCCACCGCCTCGGTGTCCTCCAGCACCTCGCAGCCGTGGAACTCCTCCGACGCGAAGAAGTAGCTGGAGCCGGTCTCCGCGATGAAGGTGTTGCCCTCCTGCCCCTTGTGGAACTTCAGCTTGCCGGAGACGACGTAGCCGTTCTGCACCGCCACGTGGTTGTGCAGCGGGATGCGGGCGCCCTTGGTCATCTTGAAGTGGCACAGCATCGATTCGTCGCCGAACGACAGGGTGGTGCGGAAGATGCCGTCGGGGTTCTCGACGGTCTTGGCGTTGGTCAGGTCTGCATTGCTGATCATCGGTTCCTCACGGTGAATGGTTCGCAAGTCGTGCACAGATCATACGCATGCGAGCCGGAGATGAGAAGCTGCCGCGTGCTACGTCCGGGAAGACGCCAAGCGCAGGAAATCTTCCTCGTCTCGGCACGCCAACGCCGCATCGACCGGACGCTCGCCGGCTCCCTCCATCTGCGCCAACTGCTCGGCCAGTGAAGCCGACACCGGAACGCCGCGCGCCTCGAGCACCTTCAGCGCATTCGCGCGCTGCGCCTCCGTGCGGCCTTGTGACCGACCCGCGGCGTGGCTCTCCCGGCGCTCTTCGCGCAGGAACGGATCGTCATCCGGGCCGGTGCCCTCCGTCGCGCCCAGCGACCGGCCCACCCGGCGCAGCGCTGCGGTCGTTTCCTCGGAGAGCTCCGGCTCGTTCAGCGCGCGGTGTATCTCGTCCGCGGTCCAGCCCGGAAATGCGCGGCTCACGGGCGCCGGGCGAAAGCGTCCGGCCACCCGCAGGTGGGCCTCCCGCAGGTGGATCGTCAAGCCTGGTCGCACCGACGCCGGACGGCTCTCATCAGGTTCGTCCGGCACCTCGACCCACACCTCGGGAAAGCCCCACGACTCGTACAGCCCCAGCTTGCCGCGGCGCACGTCGGTAGTGTTGTCCACCTCCAGCACCACGTCCGGCAACGAGTCGTCGCCCACCTCGATCACCTTTCCCTGCGGTATGGTCTGCGCGGGACGCAGGAACAGAATCTGGTCGGCCTGCATGATGCGCTGCCGCTCGCCACGCGCGTTGCGCACCAGCAGGTCGGTGTGGCCGACCGCCTCGATCGGCGCGCCGCGCGCCGCCGCGATCAGTCCGGCCAGCCGGGCGAGGCGCCCGGCCGGGCGTTCGTGGTAGTAGCTGACCGGCTCGCAGATCATCGCGATCTCGGTGTCCGCGTCCCAGTACTCGAAGCGGATGTCGCAGTCGGCGATCTGGTCGCGCGGTATGCGCATCGGCCGGCAGCCCGGGAACTCGGGCGCCGGCGGCTGGCGCCGCTCGGACGCCGGCCTCGGCATGGTGGTCGTGATCGGCTCGGCCATGGGCGTCAATGGTACGAGAGGGGGAGGCTGTCCGGCAATGGCCGCGCGTTCGGCCACATGGCCACGTGCGGGGCGTTGATCTTCTCCGCCTGCGGGCGTACCCTCAGAGACGATGAGTGACGCTACGGCCACCGCGCCCTATTCGGTCTCCATCAGCGAACGGGCCGGGGAAGAGATTCGCAGGCTCGCGCCGGACGGCGGGTTCCTGCGCCTGTGGGTAACCGAGGGCGGCTGCTCCGGCATGACCTACCAGGCGTCCATGGATGAGACGCGCACGCCGTTCGACGTCGTGGTCTACGACCAGGACGGGGTCACCCTCCTGGCGGACCGCAACAGCGCCGGCTACCTGCACCATCTCGACGTCGACTACTCCGACGACCTGGTGAGCATGGGCTTCCGCTTCAGCAATCCGAACGCCACCAAGGCGTGCGGTTGCGGAGCCAGCTTCGCCCTGTAGCGGCTGACCGGGGATCGACAGAGCATGGCAGTGCCGCCGGTCGACCTGACCGGCGGCGAGTCGGTCTACTGCATCAACCAGGTCCAGCTCGAACGTGCGTTCCAGTTGGCCGACGCCGACCCCGCCAGCGGCCCCCGGATCCGCGCCGCCCTGGAAGGGCTGGAGCAGGACCTGTCACGCAACGAGCGCGCCGCGCTCGCCTTCGTCCTCATCGACCGGCTGCTGAAATCGTCCCCAAGGGGCTGAACGCCGAGTCCCAGCACCACGTTGGGGTTGACGAACGCCGTCTCCTTTCGGATACATTCCCTGCACTACGAAGGTACTCAAGAGCGACACCTTTCTTCGCTGGCTGAAGGGATTGCGCGACAAGCGCGCGCGGGCGCGAATCGCCGTTCGTATCGATCGCGTCGAGGAAGGAAATTTCGGCGACCATAGGGCAGTCGGTGGCGGAGTCAGCGAACTGCGAATCCATGTCGGCAAGGGCTACCGAGTCTACTACGCCATACGAGGGAATGTGCTGGTGATCCTGCTCTGTGGCGGCGACAAATCAAGCCAACAGGAAGAGATACGCCGCGCCCGACACATGGCGAGTGAACTCTGAAGGAGGCGATGTGAGCAAAGAGACCTACACCCAGTGGGACAGCGCCGAGGTTCTCGACGATGACACGGTGATCATCGAGTACTTGCAGGCAGCACTCGAAGAGAACGATCCGGAACTGTTCGTCAAGGCAGTTGGAAACGTTGCACGCGCCATGGGCATGACCACGGTCGCACATGAAACGGAGCTGGGTCGTACAAGCCTGTACAAGGCACTATCCGGTGAGCGCGATCCGCGCATCGGCACCGTGATGAAGGTCCTTGGCGCACTTGGTGTCCGGCTCACCGTTGCGCCCAAAGTAGCTTGAGGTTACAGCGGCGAACACCGAATCCGTCGGCGATCATGGTGCCCTCGTCGATCACGAAGCCGGCGCCGCCGCTCGCGTAGCGGTTGTCACGCGCTTCCAGCAGCGGGGAGCCGTCCACGGCGAGCGACAGGCGGTCGCCAACGGCAGCGAATCGCAGCGCGTACAGACGCTCCATCTCGTAAGGAAAAGCGGTCTGCGCGAGGGTGTGCACGGTGCCGTCCTGCCGGGCGACGATGGCGAGCCGGTCGCCGCCGGAGAACAGGGCGGCGTAGTAGCGCCGCAGGCCGCGAGCGCGCAGCACCGGGCCGCCCGAGCGGTGGAGGCTGAAGCGGAGGCGGGTCTCCACGGCGTAGTCGCGCCACGCGCGAGTGCCGAGGGTCACGACGCCGTTCTCGCCGCTATGCGAGATGCAGTAGGTGAGATCGAAGTCGGGCGCGAACTCGCGCGCTGCGCTCACCCAGGCGCGCATCCAGTGGGGCCGCAGGTTCCAGATCGAGGACATCAGCATGCCGCGCTGCCGGAAGTCGTCCGGGGCGCCGTCCCAGTCCACGCTCAGCAGCCTCAGGCGGCCGGCCAGCGGGGTCCGCACCCCGGACGGCGCCGTCAACTCCAGGCCGAGACGGAACAGCGGCATCCCGCCGTTCGCGGGCACCCGCCAGCGCAGCGCATTGGCACCGGAGCGCAGCGGCTGCGCCGGCGAGCGCAACTCCTGCACGCGGTCAGCGGCGTCGTAGGAGAACGCGTACAGGGACGCGTTCGGCAGCGGCCTGCCGGCCTCCTCCGGGGCTTGCACGCACGCCACCACCTCCTGCGTGGCGTAGAGCGTGGGGCTGGCGTGGGTGGAGAAGTTGTCCGCCACCTCCTCGAAGTCCAGGAACACCGGAGTGGACACGCGGCCTGCGGCCGACGCGGCGAGATCGCGGTAATGCAGCAGGACGCCCGCGCCATCACAGCCTGACACGCTCACCGGCGCGGCACCCGTCGGCGCGTGGGGACAGGGTACGAACCCTTGCCGGGCGCCCGGCAGCTCGAACGCGAAACGGGACTGCGGCGCCGGCGCCCGGTCCCCCCGAGAGTCCGCGCCGGCGCGCAGGATCCGGCGGGTCTCCAGCACGGCGTCGCTCACGCAGCGGCCGCCCTCCGCGGTCACCACCAGCAGGCGGTCGGCGACCGGCTCGCGCAGGTCGGCGGGGAGCGCCGCCAGTCCCAGCCGCACGCCGTTCAGGCAGCCGACGCTGCCGGCGTTGCAGTCGGTGTCGTAGCCGGCGGAGGCGGCGATGGTCACGGCGCGGCGGAAGTCGTCGCCGCCGAGCAGCAGGGCGGCCAGCACCATCGCGTGGTTGGTCTGTATCGGGCACGGCCCGGCGAAGACGCCGTAGCCGTAGCGGGGATCCAGCCACTCCCGGACCCGGCGCCAGTCATCCTCGCGGGCGCAGATACCGCGCACGTCGTCCAGCAGCCGGCGGAGCGGGTCGCCCGTCACGAACGGCTGCGCTGCCTCCAGCAACGCGTCCAGCGAGCGGTGCTCGAAGGCCAGCGCCTGCTGCGCCCCCAGGTAGGCGGCGCAGTCGAGCGCCATCCCGTCGTGGCTCACCGAGGCCGCCTTGCGGATCAGCGCGGCGGCCTGCTCCGGGTCGCCGGGCGACATCAGCGCCAGCGGATCGGTGAAGATCTGGGCGCCGATCTGGGTGGAGAGCATCGCCCCGTTGACGGCGCGGCTTCCGCTTCGCGGGGCACGGTAGCCGGCCTTCAGGCGCAGATAGGCGGTGTGCTCGGTCGAGCGGCCGAGTCCGCCCCACCAGAGGATGGTCTTGTCCTCGATGATCGTGTTGAGCCAGGTGTCGCCGAAGTCCGCCGCCGTGACCTCGCCGTCGCCGGCCTCCTCCACGGCGCGGAAGAAGCCGAAGCTGCCGGACAGGTCGTCGTCGGCGACGACCAGCGGCTGCCCCAGCGGCTCGTGCACGTAGCGGTCGACCTCGCCGAAGCGCTCGCGGATCGCGTCGTACGCCCATCCCTCGACCGGCCGGCCCAGGTAGACGCCGATCATCTTGCCGAGCACGCCGGCATAGGTCGCCTCGGCGACGCGCCGTTCGTCAGCCCTCACGGCCCGTCACCGCCATCACGCGCCGCCCGCTCCACCCGGAATCCACGCGCCAGGAAGCCGCCCTCCTCAACCAGGAACCCGGCGCCGCCGCTCGCGTACTCGCCGTCCCGCGCGGTCAGCAGCGCGCGGCCCGCGACCGCGAAGCGCAGCTCTTCGCCCGCCACGGTCAGGGCCACCTCCAGGGGATCGTCGTGCGGCGCATCGCACGGACAGCGGGCCAGCACCTCCACCGTCCCGTCGCGGCGCTTGAGCAGCCGCGCCTCGCCGGCGGACAGCACCGCGGCGTAGTAGCGGCGATGGCCGCGCGCCCGCGCCACCAGCCCCGCCGTGCGTTGGTGCACGAGGGTCAACTCCGAGCTCACGGTGTAGTCGTCCCAGTCGCGCGTGCCGATGGTGAGCACGCCGTTGTCGTCCGGATGGGAGATCGAGAAGGTCGTCGTGTAGTCCGGGGCCAGGTTCCGGGCCGAGCTGAGGAACGCCTTCAGCCACGGCGTGCTGGTCGTCCACGGCGTCAGATCGGGGGACAGCTCGTCTGCCCGCCCCATCACCAGGCGCTCCGGCGCGCCGTGCCAGTCGAGGTTGCGGAGGGTCACCTCGCCGTCCAGCCGCTGCGGCGCGGTCAGCTCGATGCCCAGCTCGTAGATCGGCAGCCCGCCGCAGCCCGGCACCTGCCAGGACAGCCGGTTGGCGCCCGACTGCAGCGCGACCGGCTCGCCGTAACGAGTCTCCAGCGAGCCGTCGCCCGTGTAGTGTCGGCCGCCACTGTAGTGGCGGACAAAGAAGCACCACGTCGGCTGCGGCCCGGCGCCGCACTCGACCAGCGCAGTCACCGTCTGGGTGCCGTACAGGGTCGGACTGGCCAGCACCTCGAAGTAGCTGGTGCCGCGCACGCCGCTCGGCTCGGGAGCGAAGCAGGTCTGCACGCGCAGCCTCCCGCAGCGGCCCGGCGCCAGCCGCCGGTAGGAGATCCGCAGCCCGCCGCCGTCGTTGCGCAACCCGGTGACCGCCTGCAGGTGGTGCGGCTCGCGGTCGACCTGAAAGCCCTGCACGGAACCGGGGAACTCGAAGCCGAACCGCGGCTGCCGCGCCGGCTGCTCCTCGCCGCGCAGGGCGGCCGCCGCGCGCAGGATCCTGCGCGTCTCCAGCACGGCGTCGGTCACGCACTCGCCGCCGTCGGCGCTGACCGCGTACAGCCGGTCGGCGACCGGGGCGCGCAGGTCCACCCCCGCCGACAGGGCCGCCAGCCCCAGCCGCACGCCGTTCAGGCAGCCGACGTTGCCGGCGTTGCAGTCCGTGTCCCAGCCGGCGCTCGCCGCGATGGTCAGGCTGCGCTGGAAGTCTCCTCCGCCTGTCAGCAGCGCCATCAGCACCGACAGGTGGTTGGTCACCATCGGACAGTTGCCGGGGTAGCGGTGGTAGCCGTGCTCGCGCTCGATCCAGTCGCGCACCTCGCACCAGTCGCCCGCTGCCGCGCAGCGCTCGCGCACGGCCGCCGCCAGTCCGCGCAGCGTCGCGTTCCCGACGAAGCCCAACCCCTGCTCCAGCAGGCGTCCGGCGTCCGCCTCCTCGAACGCCAGCGCCTCCAGCACCGCCAGGAACTCCGCGCAGTCGACGGCGATGCCGTCGTGGCTCACCGAGGCGGCGGCGCGCGCCAGCCGCGCGGCCCGCTCCGGCGCTCCGGGATTGGCCAGCGCCCACCCGTCAGCGAAGATCTGCGCGCCGATCTGCTCGGCCATCGCCCGGCCGTTCAGGGCGATCGAGCCGCTGGCCGGCGCCGCGTGTCCCTGCCGCAGCCGCAGCCAGGCGGTGTGCTCGGTGGAGCGGCTCATGCCGCCCCACCAGAGGATGGTCTTGTCCTCGATGATGTAGTTGAGCCACGTCTCGCCGATCTGCCGCGGGCTCAAGGAAGGATCGTAGCCGTGGTCCTCCAGGGCCCGGAAGAACACGAAGGTGCCGGACAGGTCGTCGTCCGGCACGATCAGCGGCATGCCCACCTCGTGGTGGACGAAGTTGGCGATCTCGCCGAAGCGTTCCCGGATCGCCGGGTAGCTCCAGCCCTCCACGGCGCGTCCCAGGTAGACGCCGATCAGCTTGCCCAGCACGCCGGCGTACACGCGCTCGCGGACCTCCTCGCTCAACCCAGCCATGACGGGATGCCCTACCCCTTGAGGGCGCCGGAGATCAGCCCCTCGATGAAGTAGCGCTGCACCAGCACGAAGAACACCAGCGGCGGTCCTATCATGAGCATGGTGCCGGCCATCATCACGCTCATGTTGTCGGTGAAGGTCCCGTTCATGGACAGCAGCCCGAGCGTGGCGGTGATGCTCTCCTGGCCCAGGAAGGTGCGCGTGATCAGGAACTCGTTCCACGCCTGCAGGCCGACGATCACGGCCACCGTGATCAGCCCGGGGCGCACCGGCGGAATCAGCACCGACCACAGCACGCGCGCGGTGTTGGCGCCGTCGATGCGCGCCGCCTCCTCGAGCTGCTCGGGCACCGCCAGGAAAAAGGAACGCATCAGGAACACGGCCAGCGGCATGTTCAGCGCCGCCAGCACCACGCCGACCGCGTACAGGCTGCCGAGCAGCCCCAGCACGCGCGCAAAGATGTAGTAGAGCGGGAACAGGAACAACTGGATGGGGACGGTCATCGCCACCATGAAGTAGACGGTCACCATCCGCCACTGCCGGATCCGCCGCCGTGCCAGCACGTAGCCGGCCAGCGTCGCGCAGGTCAGGACCGTGGCGACCGCCGTGCCGCTCAGCAGGATGCTGTTGACGAA
The DNA here is from genome assembly GCA_963662775.1 of Spirochaetia bacterium. GTDB lineage: Bacteria > Spirochaetota > Spirochaetia > SZUA-6 > Bin103 > CATQHW01. Next base: position 3,022,944 of record OY759747.1, on the reverse strand, counting down.
CCCGCGCGAGAACTGCCCGTAGCGCCAGGCCAGCTCGAAGTTCTCCCAGTGCAGGGTGGTAGGCATGGCGAGGGGGCTGCGCACCACCTCGCGGTGGGTCTTGAGGCTGTTGATCGCCACCAGCGCCAGCGGCGCCAGGGCCGTGAACGCGAACAGGATCAGGACCAGGTGGGAGCCTGCCGATCCGATCAGCCGCCGGGAGCGAGGCGAGCGCCAGGACGCCACCGCCGTCTTCAACCCGGGGCCCGTCACCGACCGGGCACTCATGCGCCGGACTCCCGCCGGCTCATCCACACGTAGAACACCGACGCGGCCAGGCCGAAGAAGCTCATCACCAGCCCGGTCGCCGCCGCCTTGCCGTACTGCAGCGCGTTGAACGCCAGCGTGTAGGCGTAGGTGCTGAGCATCTCCGAGCCGTGCGCCGGCCCGCCGCCGGTCATGATGTAGACGTACTCGAAGGTCAGGAACGAGAAGATGGTGATGATCACGAACATCAGCAGCATGGTGGGCAGGATCGTCGGCAGGTAGAGGAACCGGAAGAGCTGCAGCACGCCCGCTCCCTCGACCGTGGAGGCCTCGACCAGCTCCTGCGGCGTCTGGCGCAGGGCCGCCAGGTAGACGACCGTCAGGAACCCCCAGTAGTGCCAGATATCGACCATCGCCACGAAGTAGAGTGCCGTGTCCGGGCTGCCCAGCGGCGACCGCAGCGGCGCCAGCGGCGAGTTGCGCGGAAACACGTGGCGGACGTGGCGCAGCAGGCCGGAGACGGGGTTGAGGATGATGTTCAGCCACAGGATGGCGTTGGTCACCGGCGCCAGCACGTAGGGGCCGAGGTAGATCATCTGGTAGAGGGTGCGCGTGCGGCCGCGCTTGAGCAGCAGCATCGCGGTGAGCAGCCCGATGCCGACCGGCACGGTCAGGAACAGCAGCGTCCAGCGGACGTTGTTGCCCAGCGCCTTCCAGAACACCCGGTCGGCGAAGATCTTCTCGAAGTTGACCGTGCCGATCCAGTTCATGCCGAGCGACACGCCGTTCCAGTCGGTGAAGGCGACGTAGGCGGTCATCAGACCGGGCACGAGCACCACCGCCACGCTCAGCAGCACGGCGGGCGCGAGCAGCAGGTAGTACTGAAAGGACCGGCTGCGCATCAGCGGTCTGGGTGGGGCGCCGCGGCGGGCCGCGCCGGCCCGGGCATCGCCGTGCGAAGCCCGGGTGGCGCGGTCAGCGGCGCGAGGGTCGAGGGCGCGATCAGCCGCCCATGCCGGGCGGCGGCACCGGCGCCACCAGTCCGGCCGCCTTGTCCTCCTCGTAGGCGGTCTGCACGTTGGCCAGGAACTCGTCCACGGTCAGCTCGCCCAGCCAGACCGAGTCGATGTCGAAGAAGGCCGTCTGCGTGGCCGGCGGGAAGAAGGTCGAGGGCGAGTAGCCGAAGTTGCCGGCGTTCACGGCCGAGATGGCGTCCTGGATGGCGCTCAGGAAGCCGTGCGACAGCCCGCTGAAATCGTCCAGGTCGATGTCGAGCTGGCTGATGGGCACGCCCCAGTAGCCGGGCCATCCCTCGGTCATGCCGACCAGGAACTCCTGGGTCATCATGCGGTCGATGATCTCGCCCACGGCGTCCTGCACCTCGGGCGGGGAGTAGGCGTTGATCGACAGCGATGCGGTGGTGCCGAGCAGGAAGATCGGCGACGGCAGCCCCTCGCGGCTCGGCAGCGGGAAGAATCCCAGCTCGTCCAGGTTGCCGTCCTCCTCGGAGTAGAAGCTGGTGGCGAACTGGAACACCAGCGACGGGCCGAAGAAGAACGGCGCGTCGTTCGACGACAGCAGCGACACCGCGTCCAGGAAGTTGAGGTTGAAGTAGTCCTCGCCCGCCAGGTAGTCGGCCTGGAACCACTCCGTGCTCTTCTGCATCGCCTCCGCGATCGCCGCGTCCGTCCAGGGGATGGCGCCGGTGATCGCGTCGTAGGTTGCCTGCGGCCCCGCCCAGTGGGTGAGGAAGAGCTGCGTGTAGTTCTCGTTGACCGGGCGCCAGCCCTTGTTGCCGGTCACCGACGCGTAGAGGCCCTGCTCCAGCGCGTCATCCATGATCGCTTCCAGCTCCTCGAAGGTGGTGGGGATCTCCCAGCCGTTCTCCTCGAACAGGACCTTGTTGTAGAAGACGCCCATGGTGTTCAGCGAGTTGGGCAGCGCGTACAGGTCGCCGTCGACCGTGCCCGACTCGTAGATCGGCGTGAGGATGCGGTCGCGCCAGCCGTACTTCTCCGAGTAGGGCTCCATCGAAGCCAGGTGGCCGGCGGCGGCGAACGGGCGGACGAAGGCGGGACCGGAGCCGTAGACGAGGTCGGGACCGCCCCCGGCGGGCAGCACCGAGGCGATGACCGAGTCCACGTCGTTGCGGAACTCCATCACCAGCTCGAACTGGTCCTGCGACTCGTTGTAGGGATCGACCAGCACGGCCTTGATCACGTCCTGCAGGTGCGGGCCGGCGCCCCACATCCAGAACTGTATCTGCGTCCGTTCTTGCGCCGCGAGCGGCGCTGCGGCCAGCAGACCGATCGCGAGGACGAGCATCAAGCTTCTTGCGAGAGGAGAGCGTTTCACCATTACCTCCTGGGTATTGCTCATGGGCTAACGTCTACACGAGCCACGGCACGGATGCAACCGGCGCACCGGCCGCCGCGTCCGCTCGCGCGGCGAGCGGCTCAGCCGGCCAGGAGGGTCTCGACGATGAACCGGCGCAGGCCGGGAAAGTCCGCGTCGCGGGCCGCCTGCACCTGTGGCAGGTGCTGCCAGCGGAAGTTCTGGCGGACGTCGACCACCGTCTGCCCGCGCGTCAGGCCGTCGCGCGTCTCCACGTCGCAGTGCAGGGCGACCGTGTCGACCAGCTCCGGGCGCGCGCTGTACCCCAGTCATCAGCGCGTGCCATGGGGGTTACCGCCACACGATGCGAATCCCGACACGATGCATCGTCATCGTGTAGTTCGGCTTCTCCTCAGGCACGTACACGCCGCTCGGACGCTTGATCTTCGTACCGCTCTCCGCGAAGGGAAACTGCCGCGCCGGCTCGTAGAACACCTCCGCCGCCCCGCCGTCCGCCAGTCCCACCCCCACGGCGATCTCCGCCCGCACGTGCCGTCCCCGTCGGTACCTGTTGTAGTACTCCGTGTCGCTCAGAATGTGCGTGTCGCGGTCGTCGACCAGCGCCGCCACGGATACCGCTCCCCCCAGCCGCCCGTAGATTCCGTCGTGCGCGCGTCCCAGCTCCACGAACGCCCCGACGTCGAACACCTGATGCAGTACCAGATAGCGGATGAGCTCCTCGTCATCGCCGAACCGCCCCTGCCGGTCAGGGTACTCATACTGTCCACCGCGCGCCCCCCAAGCGTGGTAGGCGCCGCGATACGCCAGCCGGACGAACGACCTCAGGAACATCTCCGCGCGCGCTTCCTCGAGCACCATGACATCGGTCGACACCTCCCAGCCCAGTCCACGCAGGTCGGCGCGGCTGACCGAACGATGCGTCACCGCGTCGCTCGTCGCATCCAGGTAGTCCAGGTTCACCAAGGTCCCGCCCCCGACAGCCGGCCGATACCACACACCGCCATTCAGCCGCAGCGCGCCAAGCGTGCGATAGCTGAGACGGATTCCCGACACGCCACCGGGAGCCTCCCAGCTCAGCCGGCTCAGGTGCTCTGCGGCATCTGCCGCCAGCGCCTCCACGATCTCTTGCGTCCCCAGCCACGCGAACCCCGCCTCCACCCCGAACGCCCATCCCGGCGTCAGCATGCAGCACCTCGACGGCGGCGCGCCATCCGCGCCTGCCACACCGATCAGTACGGCGAGCACGGCGAGTGACAGCCATGGCCGTCTGCTCACTGGACCCGCCGCTGCCCGTCCATCGCCGCCGGCGGACGGCGTTACGAGTCCATCCGGCTGTCCGCATCGTCGTCCGGATTCGGCACGAACGTGATCACGATCCTGCCCAGGTCTGGGTCATCACTGTCCCGCTCCAGGTAGAACGGACGATCCGGCGATTCCACAAAGAGGTATTCCTTCACTCCATCCGCAGGGTCGTAGTAGTAGAAGAGCGTGTCGTCGTCGACGTATTCCCAACACGTCGGATCCTCCCCGCATCCACGAGACGGGTACTCGTAGCTCCTATACGGCGTATCCGAATCCCCGGCGTAGAAGCGAATCCCCCGAAACCACCTTATCAATTGGTTGTCCGCGGGTGAATCTCTGGGGCCCGTGAGGGACATCCTGAATTTCCTTCTCTCACCGCTCTCCAAAAGGAATAGGTCGCTCCAGAATATCCAGACTCCCGATTCCCCTTCGTTGTGAGGAATGTCCAGGAATGTACTCCCAGGTCCGATCTGCACCTGGGCATTGTCGACGGCTTCGTTGACGACCTCAAGGTACCACTCTGCAGCATAATCAATGTGCGGCTGAGCTGCGTTGCACCCTGCCACGAACGTGCTCGTCGTTACTGCCGCTGTCATGGCCAGAAACGCCACGAACAGACACCTGAAGAACTTCATCGATCTCCCGATCTCCTATGGCGCCGCAGCAGCAGGAGTATATCCGGGCTTCGGGTTGGGCGTTATGCCGTACCGTTTCTTGATCGTGTAGATGTCCCATGGCGTGAACCATGTGTTTCCGTTCTCGTCTCCCCACCTGGCGTTGTTCCCCTCCCTGTCATCCCAATCCTCATGGTTCTTCTTGAGCGTGATGCCCGTGCGATAGTGCATGATCGACTGGTAGTCGTACCGCGTCGAATAAGTGGTCGAGCTGTCTTCATACCAACACGACACCCACCACAGAAAGCAATGTTTCACCCTCTTGGGGATGATGCGGTAATTTCTGTCGTATTTCTTCGCGTCCGAGACCGTTACGTATGTGTTTCTGTCGTACCTCTGATGTTCGTGCAACAGCCCGAACACGTGACCCATTTCGTGATTGAAGTGCATCTCGTTGGTCACATGTTGGGTGTCCATCACGAGTCGGGCATTGTTCAACTTGCCGACCGTCGCCCAGCCAGGTATGCCACCACTCAGTTGCTCCTTGTTTATTCGCAGATTTTGGTTCGACCCGAACCAGTAAAGGAATTCATTCCACCACTCCGCCTTCTTGGACTTGGCGAAACTCATGCCCGTTCCGCTCGTCATCCGCTTCATCGCCTCCGTCATCCATTTTTCCTCGCTGCTGCTGAGGCCATAGAAGTAGTAGTTAGTTCCTGTCCGTAAATTCGCAACTTGTTGAATGGGCGTGATTTGAGGGATTTGGCGGGGTTGAAAAAAAGGGGTGTTCCGGTTATCATCGCTGGTGCAAACCTCGACAAAACCGAAACACCCGGAGAGCCCGATGCGCACGACACGCACCGAACAACCAAGTGTATTCCAGACGCCGCAGATTGACCATACCGTCGGCGACGAACTGGAACTGGCGTCCCTGTTGCTCGATCAACATCCCGAACTGCTCGATATGGTCGGCGACTGCGTCGGCGGCTCGGCCACCTGTGGTCGTATCGGGCTGACCTGCGAGACCATCCTGCGCTGCGCGGTGATCGCGCGTCTGATGGACTTCTCGTACCGTGATTTGGAGTTCGCGCTGCGCGATTCGCGCTCCATGCAGCGCTTTGCACGGGTCGATCCGTGGCGTGTGCCGAAGAAGTCGGCGCTACAGAGCGCCATCAGCATGATCGACGCCAAGACCTGGGAGCGGCTCGACGGCGTGCTGTTGCGGGAGGCCAAGGAGCGGGGGATCGAAGCCGGGACGCAGGTGCGCATCGACAGCACGGTGACCGCCACCGACATCCTGGAACCGTCGGACAGCCGCCTGTTGTACGACGGGGTGCGGGTGCTGACGCGGTTTCTGCGCCAGGCGCAGGAGCTGCTGCCGGAGCTTCGGTTCAGCGACCACTGCCGTGCTGCCAAGCGGCGTGAGCGGCAGATCGGCTCGGCGCGCGAGCCGAAGCGGCGGCGGCGTGGGTACCGGCGGCTGCTGGCGCTGGTGGCGCTGTCGCTGGGCTACGCGGCTGCGGCACGGGAACGCGTGAGTGCCGTAACTGATCCGTGGTCCGAGAGTTGGTGTGCGGAGGTGGACGCCTACGTGGAGTTGATCGAGCACGTGGTGGACCAGACTGAGCGGCGGGTGTTCGACGAGGAGAAGGTGCCGGCGGCCGAGAAGGTGGTGAGCCTGTTCGAGCCGCACACCGACATCATCGTCAAGGGCGGGCGCGCGACGCAGTACGGGCACAAGATCAACCTGAGCAGCGGGCGTAGCGGGCTGGTGCTGGATGTGGTGGTCGAAGAAGGCAACCCCGCCGACAGCACGCGCTGCCTGCCGATGCTGCGGCGGCACGTGGAGGCCTTCGGCGAGCCGCCGCAGCGGGCGGCGTTCGATGGGGGCTATGCCTCGAAGGAGAATCTGACCGACGCCAAGGAGTTGGGCGTGGAGCACGTGGTGTTCCACAAGAAGTGTGGTCTGCAGCCGGCCGACATGACGCCGTCGTCGTGGATCTACGGTCAACTCAAGCGCTTTCGGGCTGGTGCGGAAGCAGGCATCTCGTACCTGAAGCGGTGTTTTGGGCTGGGCCGCTGCAACTGGCATGGTTGGGAACACTTTCAGGCGTACGTGCATGCGGCGGTGTTTGCGCACAACCTGATACGGCTGGCGCGCTTGCTGCGAACCTGACGCGCTGCCGGCGTGCGTCGGTTTCTTATCTGACAATTATCTCGGGGCAAGTTTACGGCACAGGTGTGTCTTGCGTATCGATATAACCAAGGACATGTGTCCATAGATTTCGAAATAGTCTCCTCAATCGTGCCAATACCGAGCTCGACTGCTTCCGAATCCCGATCTCCACACGTCCGGTACGCCCCCTACAGGCGCTCCTCGCCGGCTCCCTCTCCCAAAAACGGGATTACCGGACAGGAACTAGTTAACGGTGGCGGAGGGCCATGGACCACCTTCGCCCCAATCACCGTGCCACCACTGATCGTCGATCGCAAAACCACGTTCGGGCCGACCCTGCTGGCCCTGTACGCGCAGCAGGAACTCCGGTACCGTGATCATGCTGGAGCCCAGATCGATGGCGCCATGCTCGGACCTGACCACATACGGCTGTCCTATCGGCTTGTCGTTGCCGTCGAGCGGCTGCACCCGTACGTCGATCGGCGGGATCGCGGCAAACGCGGCCTTGAGTCCATCGGTGAGCGCTACGATCTTGGCTTTCAGCACCGGATCATCCGCTATCAGCGCTTCCATCTCCGCAAGTTCGGCATCGGTCGCGCGGGTAACGCCTGGTAGTTGCAGCGCCAGCGCAGTCGCCAGAGCGCCGTTTCTCGCCTCAGTCAGCATCCGCACCAAGGTCTGGTACCTGGAGTCCGGTTTCGCGCGCCGTGCGGCAGACAGGTCCGCAGCTACCAAGGCCTCATCGAGCGCCGCATCTATCAAACCTTGAATGAGTGGATATTCGTCCGTGTCTGCGGTTGCGGTCGGCTCCTCGGTCAGCGTCAGCCTCTCACACGCGGCGAAGGTAGCCCAGATGGCAAGGGCGGCACAAGCCGCGCGCCATACACCTCTGTTTCTGTTCATTGTTCGATCCTCCTCGAGTGATGGGTTCATCCTGTTCGCGCCGCGCAGCGCGGCAGCAAACAAGGCAGTCAAGCCGGAATCAGCTTGCATGGAAGTCTCTTCTAACTCGGATGTCCCGTCCATGTCAATAATCAATTCGTATATTTTTCTTCTTAAGAGTATTTTATACGTATTCTTATGGGATTCTATAGCTACACCTCGGCCTGCGAGGGCTGGAATAGCGAGACGTCGTCCTGTACATGGCCTACTGTCACTGTCCCGCCGAGCGGGCACGTTGTCGCAGTCTCAGACGCCGCCGTGGAGCAACTGGTAAGCCGATCGCCGACATCGACATGGGCGGCGGCGTGAGGGTCGGCGCGGCTACGCTGGAGCACGACGGCGGGCCGCGTGCCTGCCCGTGGTGCGGACAGCCGGCGCGGCGCTACGACACGCGGTGTCGTCGCTGGCGGCATATGGATACCTGCGAGTACCGCACGATCCTGGTTGCGCAGATGCCGCGGGTGCGGCGTGAGTGAGCGCCACAAGCTCAAGCAGGTGGGCGCGCCATGGGCTGAGAATCGCTCGCGGTTCACGATGCGGTTCGAGGCACAGGTGATCGACTGGCTGCAGGAGGCGACCACGGCGGCGGTGGCCGTTCAGATGGGGCTGAGCTGGGACGAGGTGGACGGCATCATGGAGCGCGCCGTGCAGCTCGGGCTGAAGCACCGCGAGGTGCAGGTTCCCAAGCGCATCGGCGTGGACGAGACGTCGTTTCAGAAGCGCCACGAGTACGTGACGGTGATCAACGATCTGGACGGCTATGTGCTGCACGTGGCCGACGCGCGCGGCAAGAGGTCTTTGGAGGAGTTCTACAAACAGTTCGACGATGAGCAGTTAGCACGCATGCAGACGGTCGCCATGGACATGTGGGAGCCTACATCAGCGTGACCACCCAGTACGTGGTGGACGCGCAGGAGAATATCGCGTTCGACAAGTTCCACACGCTGCCAGACGCTTGGGGGACGCCGTCGACCGGCTACGGAGAGCCGAGCACCGCCGGCTGGCCGGCACGGACGATCAGCGGCTGAAAGGCAGCCGCTACGCGTGGCTGAGGAACCCCAAGAACATGGAAAAGGAGCGCTGGGAGCCCTTCTCCGAGCTGCGCGAGCGCCCTGCAGACCGCCCGAGCGCGGGGCTACAAGGGGCCTTGCGTGCCCACGCGCGCCCGTAGCGTCATCGCATGCTCGTGGGAGACGTGGTACTGCTCGGCGATCCGCTGCCGGCTGGAGCCGGTCAAGACGGTGGCGCGCATGATCAGGCGCCATCTGGACGGGATCGTGACCGCCGTCGTGGACAAGGTGACCAACGCGCGGGCCGAGTCGATCAACGCCGGGACTCGGAAGGTGAAAGTACTCAGCGCGGGGATTCCGCAACCGCAAGCGATTCCGCAACGCCATCTACCTTCACCTCGGCGGCCTTGATCTCTACCCCGCCGGCGTCACCCGGCGACACACTCTTTCCACCCGGAATCCTGAAGACCCTCTTGGGATTTGTGGATAGTGAGGCGGTGATGGACTCAACCTGCGACCGATATCGCACGCTTCGATGAACCTTGCAACCCTCAATGGACCCTGGTGCCCTTGGACCCTGGTATGCCGGCATTGGCTTTGCCACCCGGGCAGCCGACAAACCCGCCGCGTATGGCCGTCGCGGCACCCGGCTCAGCCGGCCAGGAGGGTCTCGACGATGAACCGGCGCAGGCCGGGAAAGTCCGCGTCGCGGGCCGCCTGCACCTGTGGCAGGTGCTGCCAGCGGAAGTTCTGGCGGACGTCGACCACCGTCTGCCCGCGCGTCAGGCCGTCGCGCGTCTCCACGTCGCAGTGCAGCGCCACGGTGTCGACCAGCTCCGGCCGCGCCGCCGCCGCGATCGCGCACGAATCGATCAGCACGCAGTAGCTGCCGAAGCCGCGCCCAGTGACGAAGTCAAGCATGCCGGCGGCGAGGCGCGCCTCGGCGCGGCCGGAGGCGCGCAGCGCCTGACCGTCCGCCGCGGTGAGCCGCAGGTCCCGGTGCGTGGCCACGTCCAGCCCGACCGCGACCAGGTCGAAGCCGCCGTGCAGGACCAGCCGCGCCGCCTCGGGATCGACGTAGAAGTTCCACTCGCTCATCGGGTTGTCGCCGGTCGCGTTGAGGGCCGCCTCGCGCTGCAGCCCGAACGCGCCGCCCAGCACGACCAGGCGGTCGATCAGCTCCGGCAGGCGCGGCTCCATGTGCAGCGCCAGCGCGACGTTGGTCAGCGGCCCGAGCGTCACCACGGTGAGCGGGTCGCCGTCGGCCGCGTGCCGGCGGGCCTGCTCCACCAGCAGGACGGGCGCCCATGCGGGCTCGGCCGGCACCGGGGCCGCCGGCAGGCCGGTCTCTCCCAGGCCGTCCGCACCGTGCGAGAATGGGTCATGCGCGAGCTCCCGAACCAGCGCCCGCGGCCCTCCCTGGCCGGTGGGCGGACCCGCTTCGCCGGGGTCAGGCACGCCCATCAGGTTCAGGACCGTGTGGATGTTCCGGTAGCAGCGGTCGGCCGGCAGGTTGCCGGAGACGCTCGTGATACCGCACACGCGGACGGACGTGCTCTTCAGCGCGACGATGAGCGCCAGCGCATCGTCCATGCCCGGGTCACAGTCGATGAATACCGGGACGGCGCCATCCAGGGCGCCGGCATCCTGACCCTCGCGGGTCGCTGAACTAACGATGGCTGACTCCTCCTTGCACGGGTGCGGAACGCTACCGGCTCGTCCGGCACGGCGCAAACCGGCCTCCCCCTCCGTTCCGGCATGTCGGTGACAGGAGTGGAGTACGTCGTGCTGTCGCACGTGATCGTGGACGACCTGCGCTTCCCGTCCGGCGCCGGGCGGCGCGGCGTCCTCGGCGGCGCCGGCAGCTACGCCGCCGCCGGCCTGCGCCTGGCCGCCGGTCGCGCCGGCATCGCGTGCGGCGTGGGCGAAGACTTCGCCTGCTCCGAGCACGCGGCGTGGTTTCGCGCGAACGGCATCGACACCGAAGGACTGGAGCCGCGCGGCCCCCACACGCCATGCAGCGCGGTGGTCTACCACGCCGAGGACGCGCGCACGGAGACGCCCCTGTTCGGGGACGCGCACTTTGCGAGGATGGCGCCGATGATCGAGCGCCTGCCGCCGGCCTACCGCACCGCCCGCGGCTACTACCTCTTCCGCGACCACGATGCGGCGTTCTGGCAGGAAGCCGCCGCGCTGCGCGCCGCCACCGGCGCCGTGGTGCTGTGGGAGTTGCACGCGGCGGCGACGGAGCCGGCGTGCTGGCCGGAGGTCGCCGAACGGCTCGCCTGCGTGGACGTGGTCTCGCTGAACCTCGCGGAGGGCCGCCGCCTGTGCGGCCGGCAGGACCCGAGGGAGATCGTCCGGCGCCTGCTGGATGCCGGCGTGGGCATCGTCGCGTTGCGGCTGGGGGCGGACGGCGCGTTGCTCGGCCGCTCGCCGGGGGAATGCTGCCACGTGCCCGCGTGGCCCGCGGAGGTGGTCGACGTGACCGGCGCGGGCAACGCCTTCGGCGGAGCGCTGCTGGCCGGAGTCGGCGCGGGACAGGACTGGCTGCTCTCCGCCTGCGGCGCTGCTGCCGCCGCCTCCCTGATGCTGGAACAGTACGGCCCGCCGGATCGGCTGGACCGTTGCGACGGCGAGTGGCGCCGGCGGCGCGACCTGCTCATGGCCCGCGTGAGCTCGGCGGCACCGGCGGGAGCGACCGCATGAGCTCGCCGGCGCCTGCCACGGACAACCCCATGCGCGCGCAGATCTTCAGCCTGCCGGAACTTCTGACGGCGCAACACGACGCCCTGGAGTCCGCCACGCGCGCGCTGCTCGCCACGCCGACCATCTTCGCCGTACGGGAGGTCATCCTCACCGGCTGCGGCGACTCGCACGTCGCCGGCGAGCTGGCCGCCGAGCCCTGGGTGCGGCTGACCGGGCTCCCGTGCCGGCCGCTCCCCGCCATGCAGGCCGCCCGCTACGAGACCGAGCTCCCCCGGCGGAGCCATCCTCACGACCCCCTGGTGCTGGCCGTCAGCTCCTCGGGCACGGTCGCGCGCACGGTGGAGGCGGTCGAGCAGTGGCGGCGGCGCGGCGCGCTGACGGTCGCGGTGACCGCCGACCCGGGCAGCAGCCTGGCGCAGGCCGCCGAACACTGCCTGCCGCTCACGCTTCCCCCGTTCGCGCCCGCGCCGGGGGTGCGCTCGTTCTTTCTCAGTGCGCACGCGCTGTACCTGCTCGCCATCCGCGTGGGCGAGGTGCGCGGCCGGATGCTGCAGGAGGACGCCGAGCGCTTGCGCAGCCGGTTGTCGCAGACTGTCGGCGCCATCGGCCGGATGCTGCCGGCGCTCGACCGGGAGCTGGCCGCGCTGGCGCGGGAGTGGCGCGGACACGGTCGCTACGAGCTGCTGGCCTCAGGCCCCGCCCGCGCCGCGGCCGCCTACGGCAGGGCGAAGCTGCTGGAGGCCGCGGGCGTGCCCGCGGTCGATCAGGACGTCGAGGAGTGGGTGCACCTGGACTACTTCGCCCGCGACCCCGATGCCTGCGCCACCCTGGTGCTGTGCCCGGAGCCTGCCCGCGACCGCAGCCGCGTGCGCGAGGTCGAGCCGTTCCTGCAACGCCTCGGACGGCCCTATCGCATCCTGAGCGACGCACCGGCGGCGGAGTCCGGCCGGACGATCGCGCTGCCGGCGGCGCCCGACCCCGTGTTCGCCCCGCTCGTGTACGCGACGGCTCTGGCGCTGTATGCGGCCCGGCTGAGCGCGGAGCTGGGCGCGGAGTACGGCCGCGGCGCCCGCGGGCCCTGGCAGGACTGCCGCGACGGGGCCACGACCCGGAACTCACAGCGGCTGCCGGTCGCCGAGGCGGCCACGGGAGACTGAACCAGACCATGCACGTCCACCGCTTTCGCACGCCGGGCAACGGCCCGCACGAGGTCACCGACACGCTGCACGCCGCGGTCACGCGGAGCGGCTTCTGCTCGGGCGTGCTGGTCGCCACCATCCCGCACACCACCGCGGGGCTGACGGTGCTGTCCTTTCCCGATCCGCTGGGCCTGGAGGACGTCGCCGACGAGCTGACGCGGCTGGTGCCGACGCGGATCGACTTCAAGCACCAGCACGACACCCCGCAGGATGCTGCCGGGCATATCAAGTCCGCCCTCGTCGGCGTGTCGCTCAGCCTGATCGTCGAGGACGGCGCGCTGCAGCTCGGCCATTCGCAAGGGGTCTACTTCATGGAGTTCGACGGCCCCCGCGACCGCCAGCTCTACCTGCAGCTCCTCCCGGCAGCGCAGGTGACGGAGAGGGAGAAGAACGATGAGTGAGCGAAGCGAACCTCACTCGAAGAGTGACGCTGTGGACAAGCTCTACCGGCGCTACGAGTACGCCGCCAACGTGCCGCGCCGCGGCCTGCTGATCGACGGCCGTCCGGCGCTGACCGGCATCGATCCCGATCGCGTCGGCGACTACGTCATCATCACCGTGCGCGACCCCCTGTGCGCCTACGAGGAGGATCCCGCCCAGCAGGTCGCCCGCCACCTGGACGACAGCGAGCTGGTGGCCCGCACCGGCATGTTCACCACCTACAGCGGCCACCACGACGGCGCCCACGTCACCGTGGTCTCCGGCGGCAGCGGCTCACCGGAAGCGGAGCTCGTCCTGCACGAGTTCCTGGAGAACACCGCCGCCACCGCGTACCTGCGTCTGGGCGGCTCGGGCGGCATGCACGAATCGGTGCGGCCCGGGGACGTCGTGATCAGCCACGGCGTGGTACGCGACGAGGGAATGACGCAGGCCTACGTGCGCCCCTCGTTTCCCGCCGCCGCCAGTCCCGAGATCGTGCTCGCCATGGCGCAGGCGGGCGAGGAGTTGGGCGCCCGCTACCACATAGGCATCACGCGCTCCAGCGACAGCGACTTCTGCGGCGTCGGGCGTCCCTCGGTCGGCGGCTACATGCAGCCCGAGCACCTGGACGTGATCGACTACTACCGGCGCGCCGGCGTCCTCAACGGCGACCGCGAGTCGGCCGCGCTGGTCACCCTGCCGCTTCTGTTCGGCAGGCGCGGCGGCTCGATCTGCTCCGTGGCCGACAACCTGGTGACCGGCGAGAAGTTCACCGCCGGTGCCGGCCACGACACCGCCCGCCGGATGGCCCTGCGCGGCCTGGCGATCCTGGCCCGCATGGACCGCGAGAAGGCGCAGGCCGGCCAAGCGAACTGGACCCCGTCGCTGCGGGCGTAGGCTCGGCCGCCAAGGCGTCGACGTTCAGGTTCATGCCAAGGAGGTTACTGACGGCGTCGCAATAGCAGCTCGTATTCCTCGTGCCGCCCTATCCACACCCATATGAAGTCTGGACCATCTTCAACGGCAAGCGCCCGATATTCCGGCCCAACCCGGGCAGACCACAGCGTGCCATTCCTCTTGAAGTGCAAGGACGGATGCCTGCGATTCGACTTCAAGAGCTCGAACTTCTCTCGCGCCGCCTCCTTGACCGGCTCGGGAAGCCGCTCGAAGCTGTCCCAGAAGCGAGTGGTGGCGCGATGCACTTACAGGTTCTTGAGGCTGCCCTCAGACTTTTGCGCTCGGGCTTCATTGATCAGGAAATCCATACTTCCAGCTCTCGAGTCAGCTTTGATCTGCGTGTCCCAACGCTCCCACTGACGTTCTGAGAGCCATCGCGCCAACTCGGCAACCTCGTCGCCGGGAAGCCGTTCTATGTCTGCTTTGAGCTTCTCAATCGTGCTCACGCCTTACCCCTGGAACGCCGGCCGTTCAGCACCCAGCATATCACCAACGGGTGCGTGCGGATTGAGGTGCCTGCATCCCAGGATCCCGTATTGACTGCACCCACCGCGCGGGCTCCTCAGGCGGGGCAGGCGGCGGGCTGGCAATGATCCCGGCCGCGGCGCTCATGGTCCCCAACCGCGACGGCCTGTTCCTCGGCGTGGTAGCTGGAACGGACGAACGGCCCCGAATCGCAGTGGCGAAAGCCGCGGTCCAGGGCGATGAGCTTCAGCCGGTCGAACTCGTCGGGCCGCCAGAAGCGCTTGACGCGCAGTTGCGTGCGCCCCGGCTGCAGGTACTGGCCCAGGTTGAGGATGTCCACGCCGTTCGCGCGCAGGTCGTCCATGGCCTCGACCACCTCGCCTTCCTCCTCGCCCAGCCCCAGCATAAGGCTGGACTTGGTGACCGCCTCCGGGGACAGCTCCTTGACCGTGCGCAGGAAGCCGAGCGAGCGGTCGTAGTCGGAGTGCGAGCGCACCGCCGGCGTCAGGCGCCGGATCGTCTCCAGGTTGTGGGCGATGATGTCCGGGCCGCTGTCGACCAGGGTCTCCACCGAGGAAGGGTCGACGACCAAGTCGGGGCCGGCAAGGTCGGAGGGCAGCACCTCGACGCGGCACCCAGGAGCGGCGGAGCGGATCGCCCGCACCGTGTCGGCCATCGCTTCGGCACCGCCGTCGCTCAGGTCGTCGCGCGCCACCATGGTGATCACCACGTGACGGAGCCCCATCTGCACCACGGACTCGGCGACGCGCCGCGGCTCGTCGGCGTCCACGCTGCCGGGCAGCCCGGTCTCCACGGAGCAGAAGCGGCAGCGCCGCGTGCATACATTGCCCAGTATCATGAAGGTGGCGGTGCCGTGCGTGCCCCAGCACTCGTGGATGTTCGGGCAGCGCGCCTCCTCGCATACGGTATGGAGCTTCTGTGACCGGACGATATCGCGGACCTGGAAATAGCGCGGGTCGGACGACAGGCGCACCCGCAGCCACTCCGGCTTCTGCGTCATGAGCGGGACCATACTACAGGCGGACGCGCCGGCGGACCGCCGGACGCGCTCCTTCTGGGACGACCTGCCGCGGCCGTTCTTCCTGCTGGCGCCGATGGCCAACGCCACCGACACCGCCTTCCGCCGCATCGTCACCGAGTGCAGCAGCCCCCACGCCGTCTACACGGAGTTCACGTCCGTGGCCGGCCTGTGCTCGCCCGGAGCGCCGCGGCTGATGGTCGACCTGGAGTTCGCCGAGTGCGAGCGGCCGGTGATCGCTCAGTTCTTCGGCTCGGTCCCGGAGCAGTTCCGGCGCTGTGCGGAGCTGGCCGTGGAGCTCGGCTTCGACGGGGTGGACATCAACATGGGCTGCCCCGATCGCTCGGTCCTGCGCCAGAAGGCCGGCGCCGCGCTGATCCGCGACCCCGAACTGGCGCTGGAGATCATCGCTGCGACGCGTGCCGGCGCCGGTGATCTGCCGGTGTCGGTGAAGACCAGGATCGGCCACGATTCGGACATGGTCGAAGAGTGGATCGGCCGCCTGCTGGGCGCACGGCCGGCGGCGATCGCCATCCACGCCCGCACGGTCAAGGAGCGTTCCGAGGTCCCCGCCCACTGGGACGCGGTGCGGCGGTCGTGCGAGCTGGCGCGCGGCAGCGGCGTGCCGATCGTCGGCAACGGCGACGTGCGCTCCCTGCAGCAGGGCCGGGCGCTGGCCGCCGAGACCGGCGCCGACGGCGTGATGATCGGCCGCGGCATATTCGGCAACCCCTGGGTGTTCTCCGCCGCAGGCGCGCCGGACGACCTTCGCGCGGCTGTGGAGACCATGCTCGCGCACGCGCTGCTGTACGACCTGCTGTTCGCGGGCCGCAAGAACTTCGTCGACCTGCGGCGGCACTTCAAGGCGTACGTGGGCGGCTTCCGCGGCGCCAGGCGGCTGCGCATGGAGCTGATGGAGACACACTCGGTGGGCGACGTGGAGCGGATCGTCACCCCCGTGATCGGCGCGGATTCGGTGCGGCGGGCGCACGATCGGGCCCAGGAGCTGGCTTCGGCCGAGGCCTGGGCCAGCCGCCGAAACGGCGCCGTCGAGTTGACGGTGAAAACGGCCGGTTAGTATTGTCACTGGCAAATCCAGACCCGAAACAGGAGTCTATCCATGGCCTTCTCGGTCCCACCCCTCACCTACGCATACGACGCCCTTGAGCCGCACATCGACGAGCAGACGATGCGCATTCACCACGACAAGCATCACGACGCCTACGTCGGCAAGCTGAACGACGCGGTCGCCGGCACCGACCTGGAGAGCCAGTCGATCGAGTCCATCCTCAGCAACCTGGGCTCGGTGCCCGACGGCAAGCGCGCCGCGGTGCAGAACCAGGGCGGCGGCCACGCCAACCACACCCTGTTCTGGACCGTGATCGGCCCCAACGGCGGCGGCGCCCCCTCCGGCGACCTGGCCGGCGCCATCGACGCGGCCTTCGGCAGCTTCGACGGCTTCAAGGACGCGTTCACCGACGCGGCCACCACGCGCTTCGGCTCCGGCTGGGCATGGCTGGTGGTCAAGGCCGGCGGCGGCCTGGCGGTCTACAGCACCGGCAACCAGGACAGCCCGCTGTCCCAGGGCGACACCCCGATCCTGGGCATCGACGTGTGGGAGCACGCCTACTACCTGAACTACCAGAACCGGCGCCCCGACTACATCACCGCGTTCTACAACGTGATCGACTGGGCGGCGGTCGCCGAGCGCTACGCAGCGGCGAGCTGAGGCAACCCCTGAGCACGACGGACAATGCGGCCGGCTCCGCTTCCCACGGAAATGGCCGCATGGAAAACGTCGTCATCGTCGGCTCGGGTCCGGCCGGGCACACGGCGGCCATCTACGCCGGCCGCGCCCTGCTGGACCCGCTGCTGTACGAAGGCTTCATGGCCGGCGGCGTGGCGGCCGGCGGCCAGCTCACCACCACCACCGACGTCGAGAACTACCCCGGCTTCCCGACCGGCGTCGGCGGCATCGAGCTCACCGAGCTCTACCGCCAGCAGTCCGTGAACTGCGGCGCCCGCATCGAGACGGTCACCGTCGACCGGGTGGACCTGAGCGAGCGCCCGTTCACGGTGGTCGCCGGCGACGACAGCGTGCAGGCGCGCACGCTCATCATCGCGACCGGCGCCACCGCCAAGCGGCTGGAGGTCCCGGGCACCGAGCGGCTGTGGCAGAAGGGCATCTCCGCGTGCGCGGTCTGTGACGGCGCGCTGCCGGTGTTCCGCGACAAGCCGCTGGTCGTCATCGGCGGCGGCGACACCGCCTGCGAGGAGTCGCTGTTCCTGACCCGCTACGGCTCCTCGGTGACCATACTGGTACGGCGCGACGTGATGCGCGCCTCCAAGACCATGCAGCAGCGGGTGTTGGCAAACGACAAGATCAACATCTCCTGGGAAACGGAGTTGGTCGAGGTGCTCGGCGATCAGTTGCTCGCCGGGGTGCGCGTGCACGACAAGGTCTCAGGCCGGGAGCGGGAGATCGAGGCCGGCGGCCTCTTCTTCGCCATCGGCCACCAGCCCAATACCGAGTTCTTGGAAGGCCAGCTCGACACCGACGACACCGGCTACGTGCTCACCGCCGCCGACAGCACCGCCACCAACGTGCCCGGCGTGTTCGCCTGCGGCGATGTCCAGGACAAGGTCTACCGCCAGGCGGTCACCGCCGCCGGCACCGGCTGCATGGCCGCCCTGGAGGCCGAACGCTTCCTGGACGCGCACGGATAGCGAGCAGGCGCCCACAGCATGGCTTTGGAGGTCGTCCAGGGAGACCTGTCGTGGAGCGGCGAGCATTGGATCTGCATGCTGCGCGAGCCTGGCGCCGACGACACGGCGGTGGTCAGCCACTACCACCTGCGCGTCTCCCCGGCCGGGCCGGGAAACGTCGCGATCATTCACATTCCGGGTGCGGAAGGCGCTCACGTGGTCGCCACCGACAACGACGATGCGGCCACGTTCGCGAAGGAGCGGTTCTTCTCCGGCCGCTCCGACTACTTCCACGGCGACCTGCCGGTGCGGCAAGCCACCTTCGAGCGCATCGGTGAGGGACACCCGGGGTCTGGCTGGCGCTACCGGTTCGCCGGCACCGACGTGACCGCGCGCTGGTTCGTGGGAGAACCGCCGGTCGTCGCGCACGGCCACCTGCGCCCCGGCGACTGGTGCTTCACCGTCCTGTACTTCGCCGAAGAGGCGGAGATCCACCTGAACGGCAACCGCGTGCCCGGCGCGCCGTTCACCCGCGACATCTGGCGCACCTCCATCGGCGGCGACCGCAGCTCCTGCGTCTACGCCCTGGCCGAGACCTTCCTCGATACGGAGTAAACCCGGCTCACGCCGTCACGGTGGCGGCGTTCCTGCCGGCAGGCAGCCATGACTGAATCCAGACCGGCATGCCGTGTTGGCGTCGACATCGGCGGGACCTTCACCGACATCGTCGCCCTGACCGAGGACGGCCGGTCCGCCGTGGTCAAGGTGGCGAGCACGCCGGACGACTACGGCCGTGGGGTGCTGCGCGGCCTATCGGACGCGCTGGCCGAGCTGGACCTGCCGGCCGCCGGCGTGGCCGAGATCGTGCACGGCTTCACGGTCGCCACCAACGCCATCCTGGAGGGCAAGGGCGCGCCGATGGCGCTGATCACCACCGAGGGGTTCCGCGACGTGCTGGAGATCGCCCGGCTGCGCACGCCGCGGCTCTACGATCTCTACTACCGCAAGCCGCCGCCGCTGGTGGAGCGGCGCCTGCGCCTGGAGGTGCGCGAGCGCGTCGATGCGCGCGGCCGGGTGCTCGCGCCGCTCGACGCCGGTGACGTGGAGCGCGCGGTGGCCGCGGTTCGGGAGGCGGACGTCTCCTCCGTGGCGGTCTGTCTGCTGCACTCCTACGCCAATCCCGAGCACGAGCAGCGCGTAGGCGAGGCGCTCCGCGCCGCGCTGCCAGAGGTGGACGTCTCCCTGTCGAGCGAGCTCCTGCCCGAAGCCCGCGAGTACGAGCGCACCAGCACCACCGTCGTCAACGGATACATCCGGCCGGTCGTGGAGCGCTACCTGCAGCGGCTGGTGGCCGAGTTGCGCCGCACCGGAGCGGACGCGCCGGTGACCGTCATGCAGTCCAACGGCGGGTTGATGCCGGTCGAGCTGGCCGCGCGCAAGCCCATGTACTGCATCGAGTCCGGCCCCGCCGCCGGTGTGATCGGCGCGGCCGAGATGGGCTCCCGCCTCGGCGAGGGCGACCTGGTCACCTTCGACATGGGCGGCACCACCGCCAAGGCGTCGATCGTCGAGGGCAACGAAGTGCT
The DNA here is from genome assembly GCA_963662775.1 of Spirochaetia bacterium. Lineage (GTDB taxonomy): Bacteria > Spirochaetota > Spirochaetia > SZUA-6 > Bin103 > CATQHW01. The sequence continues at coordinate 3,003,218 of OY759747.1, read as the reverse complement.
GCTGGCGCCGGAGTGCGAGGTCGGCGGCGGCATGAACGCCGGCCACCGCCTGCTGCGCGGCGCCGGCTACGTGCTGCGCGTGCCGACCATCGACATCGCCGAGGTGTCCGCCGGCGGCGGCAGCATCGCCTGGGTGGACCGCGCGGGCGGCCTGCAGATCGGCCCCCACTCCGCCGGCGCGGTGCCCGGCCCGGTCTGTTACGGCGCCGGCGGCACCGAGCCGACCGTCTCCGACGCCGACGTGGCGCTGGGCTTCCTGAACCCCGAGCACCTGCTCGGCGGCACCTTCCCGATCGACGCGGAGCGGGCGCGCGCGGCGCTGCGCCAGCGGCTGGCGGAGCCGGCCGGCCTCACTGAGACGGAGGCGGCCTGGGGCGTCCACACGCTGGCCAACGTGAAGATGGGCGGCGCCCTGCGCGCGGTCTCCAGCGAGCGAGGCCGCGACCCGCGCCGCTTCGCGATGATCGCCTTCGGCGGCAGCGGCCCCGTGCACGCGGCCGGCTTGGCGGCGAGCCTGGGGATCGGACGCGTGATCGTCCCGCGGTCACCCGGCGTGTTCAGCGCCTTCGGCTTGCTGTTCGCGGAGGTCGAGCACCACTTCGTGCAGACCCTCAACCAACCGCTGGCGGAGATGGACGCGGAGCGCGCCAACACGATCCTGGACCGCATCGGCGGTGAGTGCCGGGCGCTGCTTGCCCGCGAAGGATTCGACGGCGCCCGGCAGCGGCTGCAGATCCAAATGGATGCGAAATACGAGGGCCAGACCTCGGAGCTCACCGTCGACCTGCCGGTCGAGCGCTTCAGCACCGCCGCGCTGCCGGCGATCGAGGAGGCGTTCACGCGCGAGCACCGGCGCACCTACGGCTACAGCGTCCCGGAGCCGGTGCAGGTCGCGAGCCTGCGCGTGATCGGACGCGGCGTCTCGGACCGGGACGGCTCGGCGCCCGACCCCGGCCCCGGCGACCTGCCCCCCACGCCCCCCACGGGACGGGCGCGCCAGCCGGCCGACCGCCGCGTCTACTTCGGCCCCGGCCACGGCTGGCTGTCCACGCCCGTGGTCGACCGGCCCGTCCTGAGCTCCGGCGCCATCGCCGGCCCGCTGATCGTCGAGGAGTACGACTCGACCACGGTGGTGCCGCCCGGCTGGCGCGCGGCCGCGGCCGGTCACGGCTGCATGACCCTGGAGGTCGAGTAGTGGCAGACCACTCAGCACCCCGCGACCCGGTCACCCGTGAGGTCATCCGCAGCTCGCTGGTGTCCGCCGCCGACAGCATGGCCGTGACCGTCGTGCGCACCGCCCGCTCGGCCGTCGTCAAGGACGGCATGGACTTCTCCACCGCCGTGTTCAACGCCGCCGGCGAGCAGGTCGCCCAGGGCCTGACCCTGCCGTTCCACATGGGCGCCATGCAGCCGGCCCTGGACGGCGTCCTCGCCCAATTCGCCGGGGACGTCGAGCCGGGAGACATCCTGGCCAGCAACGACCCCTACTCCGGCGCCAGCCACCTGCCCGACATCTTCCTGTTCAAGCCCGTGTTCGCAGAACGGACCCTCATCGCCTGGCTGTGCGTGATCGCCCACCACACGGACATCGGCGGCCGGGTGGCCGGCGGCAACGCCTGCGACAACACCGAGATCTACCAGGAGGGACTGCGGCTGCCGCCGCTGAAGCTCATCGCCGCAGGGCAACGCAACGACGCGGTGTGGCGGATCATCGGCAGCAACGTCCGGGTGCCGTCGCTCGTGCACGGCGACCTGCTGGCGCAGGTGGCGGCCCTGGAGCAAGGCGAGCAGGACCTGCTGGCGCTGGCGGCCGACCACGGCATGGACCGGCTCGACGGCTACATGCGCGACATCATCGAGCACACCGAGCGGCGCACCCGCGCGGAGATCGCCGCGCTGCCGGACGGCTCCTGGAGCTTCTCGGACTTCATCGACGGCGACGGCATCCGTCCGGAGCCGATTCAAGTCCGCGTCCGGGTCACCATCGCCGGCGACCAGCTCACCGCCGACTTCGACGGCACCTCGCCGCAGGCGACCGGCTCCATCAACCCCAACCTGCCCTACACCACCTCGGCCGTATACGCCGTCCTCAAGACCCTCACCGACCCCGCGATCGACGCCAACGCCGGCTTCTTCCGGCCGATCACGGTGAGCGCGCCTCCCGGCTGCTTCGTCAACCCGCAGCATCCGGCCGCGGTCGCCGCCCGCGGGCTCGGCGGCTTCCGCATCGCGCAGGCCGTGTTCGGAGCGCTGGCCAAGGCCCTGCCCGACCGCGTGCCGGCCGCATGGGGCGGCGGCGAGTTCGGCGTCAGCTTCGGCGGCTACTACCCGGACGGCCGCGCCTTCGTGTTCCTGGAGTTCAACAACGACGGGCCGCGCGGCGGCGGGCCGCACGCCGACGGAGCCGACGGCCTGACCGCGCCCGTGCACAACATGGCCAACACCCCGATCGAGACGATCGAAGCCGCGCAGCCGCTACTCATCCGCCGCTACGGCTTCGTGCCGGACACCGGCGGTCCCGGCCGCTTCCGCGGCGGCCTGGGGCTGATGCGCGAGTATGAAGTCACCCACGAAGAGGCGACCCTGCAGATCCGCTCCGACCGCGCCAAGTTCCTGCCCTGGGGCACCCGGGGCGGCTCATCCGGCTCGGCCGGCGCCAACCTGCTCAACCCCGATCGCACCGACGGCGGCGACCGGCTGCCCGGCAAGTTCCTGCGCACGCTGAAGCGCGGCGACGTCTACCGGCTGGTCCAGCCGGGCGGCGGCGGCTACGGCGATCCGCTGGAGCGCGACCCCGAGGCGGTGCAAGAGGACGCCGCGCAGGGCAAGATCACCGCCGCCCACGCGCGCGACGCCTATGGAGTGGTCCTGGACGAGGCCGGCCGGCTCGACACGACCGCCACCACCGTGCTGAGGAAGCGACTCAAAAGCGAACGAGATCCTCGGCCCACCGAGCCTCGAGTAGAGCGCGCTAAAGACGACCGCTCCCTTGCCGATCCGTCATACGAGGACCGATAGGTGACGATCACCAGAAGCGAACATTGGGAGACGCGATCGATGAGCCAGAGGCGATGGCAGCGGCGACAGGGAGAGCGGCACAGCGCAGTGAGGGCACCGGAATGAGGTGGGTGCCGGCACCGTTCGCCCGCCTGCTGGCTGCGGTCGTGCCGGCAGCGGCGATTCTGACGGCATGCGCCAGCGCAGGTGACCAATCGTCGCCGCGAGCCCACACGCCGATCTGCAGGGACTTCGCCGGGGTCGTCGAGGACACCGTGCGCGAGGATGCGCAGCAGGTCGATCAGGGCGTGGGCAACCTCGTACGCGACCTGCAGGCGCTGAGCAGGGGGCAGGAGCCGGAGGCTGCCAACGACCAATTCGGCGGCCCGTGGCCGCGTCTCTACGTGAGGCTGGACGGTTTCGAACGGGCGTTCGATGGCGCAACCGCCCCGTGGTATCTGCACGATCGGCTGCGCGACGACATCCGCGACCTGTTCGCCGTATACGGCTTCGAGTGGGTGCATGACGAGGAGGTCGCAGGCCGCGAGGATCTCGGCGAGCGCGGCGCCCTGCGCTACGTCGACGCTCCCCTGGGGCCGAACAACCTGGGAGCGTTGCTGTTGACCTACGGCGGTCACAGCTTCTGGACGGGGCTTTCGGACGACAGTCAGGTCACGGCGCACGTCGTCCTGTCGGCCGCGTTCGGCGAGCGAATGAGCCGGCGCGTCACGTGGGAGCAGACGGTGGAGACGGGCCTGGTCCAGGACAGACAGTACTGCACGATGTACTACGTCTACCGGCAGCTTCTCGGCCGGGCGGACCTCAGCACCGAGACCATCTACGCGCTGATCATGCAGACCGTGCAGGAGCAGATCCTGCCTGCGATCATCGAAGAGGCTCACCGCGCCGGCTTCTGAGAGCCGTCAACCGGCGGCCCATTCCTGGTACAGCCGATCGATCTGGCGGACGACGCGGTGGAGGCGGGCGGTGTGGCGCCGCTCGGCGGCGCGATCGCCGGACTGCAGCGCCTGGGAGATCTGGCGCTCCAACTCCTGTTTCTCGTGTTCCAGGCGTTCGATGCGGGCCTCCATCGACGGGTCGGCCGGCTTCCGCTCGCGCTTGGCGCGGGCCGGCAACGCCGGTCTGTCACGCCGCTTTCGCCAGGCCCAGTACTCGGAGAACCCGCCCGCGAAGCGGTGCAGCGCCTGATCGCGCACCTCGACCACGGCGGTGGCGACCTTGTCCAGGAGGTAGCGGTCGTGGCTGACCACCAGGACCGTGCCGGAGTACTCGACCAGCGCGTCCTCGATCGCCTCACATGAGGGGATGTCCATGTGGTTGGTCGGCTCGTCCAGGATCAGGAAGCTGGCCTTCCGCTGGACGGCCGCGGCAAGCTGCAGGCGGTTGCGCTCTCCTCCCGACAGGGCGCCGATCCGCTTGTCCAGGTCGTCCCAGGTGAACAGGTATCCGCTCAGCGCAGCCAGGACCGCCTGCCGGTTCCCCAACCCCAGGGCGAGGAAGGCTTCGAGGATCGTCTGATCCTCCTCCAGCGTCTCCTGGTGCTGGGCGCAGTACCCGGTCGTCAGGCTCGGCCCGACCCGGAGCACCGGGTGCTCCCAGTCTCCGTCCGCGACGATGTCGCGCAGCAGCGTGCTCTTGCCGCACCCGTTCGGACCTATCAGCGCGAGCCGCTCGCCGCAGGCAATCTCCAGGTGGGCGTCCCGGAAGAGCACGCGGTCGCCGAAGCGCCGGTCATAGCCGTTCACCTGCAGCGCGACGTTCGCCCGGCTGTCGGCCTCCGGCAGGACCACGGCGACGGCGGCGTCCTTCACGTCGGGCCGCGCCACGGCCCACGTCTCTTCCCGCGCGAGCTGACTGCGCCGCGCTCGCAGGCGCTTGCCGTGCGCCTTGTCGGTGCGGACCGCCGCGATCGCCGCCAGCCGGGCGACCAGTGCCTGGAGCTGGGCGATCCTCTTCTGGGAAGCCACGTAGTCGGCCCGCTGGGCCACCAATCCCTGCAGCCGGGTCAACTGGTAGTCGGAGTAGTTGCCCGCGTACTCGCGGACGCGGCCTCCCTTGAGCTCCAGGATGCGGGTGACGGTCCGGTCGAGCAGGCGGCGGTTGTGCGATACCAGCAGCACGGCTCCCGCAAAGTTGACGAGCGCCTCCTCCAGCCACTCCAGGCCGGCGTAGTCCAGGTGGTTGCCCGGCTCGTCCAGGACCAGCAGCCCCGGATCCATCATCAGCGCGCGGGCGAGCGCCAGCAGGTTCCGTTCGCCGCCGGAGAGCTGCCCCACGGTCGCTGCGCCGGCATGGGTCAGCCCGACGTGCTGCAGGACGCGATCGGCCTGCCAGCCCGCCTGGTCGCCGCCGGCCGCGTCATGTCGATCCCGGGCCGACTGGTAGCGCTGCAGGGCATTGGCCATCTGCCGATCGGCGGCCTCCGCAAGGGCGCGCTCGGCATCCCGCAGCGCCTCTTCCACGGGCGCCACCTCGCCCAACAGGAAGTCCCGCACCCTCATCTCCGGCGGGGCTTCCAACTGCTGCGGAACGTGCCCGATCTTGAGATCGGGGCCCACCACCACACTGCCCGCGCCAGGCCGCTGCACGCCCAGCAGCAGGTTCAGGACCGTGGACTTGCCGGCGCCGTTCGCCCCGATCAGCCCCACCTTGTCACCGGGATTGATCTGGAACGAGACGTCGCTCAGGACGTCGTGGCCCCCGTAGTGCTTGGATACCTGGTGGAAGCTCACCACGGATTTTCCCTCCCTGGACGCACGTCACGTCAGACGTGGACGCGGCCAACCGCGGAAGCCCGCACGCAACATGATCGACATACGAGCGCCGTGTCGTCGAGCCGGAAACCGTCGGGCGGGCTGAAGCGTTGGCGCCGCCGAGCCCGTTCCTGGATAATGACAGGAGGTAGCGGTGGCAGAGCCCATGACCCTGAGGGACGAAGACGTCGGCCGCATCGGAGAATACGTCAAGCCGTGGCTGCGCCAGATGATGGACGAGTTGGTTCCGCGCCTGGAGCCGGTCGGCGCCGACACCCGGCTTCTGGAGCGGATGGTCAGAGTCGAGGAAGAGCTCAAGGCGCAGCGTACGTTGATGGACGAGCGCTTCGGATTCATGGCGCGCCGCTTCGAGGCCGTCGACAGCCGATTCGACGCGGTGGACAGGCGCTTCGACGCGGTGGACAAGCGCTTCGAGGACTTGATCGGCCACACGAGCACTCGCTTCGAGGAATCGACCGGTCACACGAATGCTCGCTTCGAGCAGGTGATCGGTCATGCCAACACCCGCTTCGAGGATCTGATCGGTCAGATGAATGCCCGCTTCGAGCAGGTGATCGGTCACACCGACACCCGCTTCGAGGATTTGATCGGTCAGATGAATGCCCGCTTCGAGGAGGCGATCGGTCAAACCAACACTCGCTTCGAGGAGGTGATCGGTCATACCAACACCCGCTTCGAGGACTTGGTCGGTCACACGAACACTCGTTTCGAGGAGGTAATCGGTCAGATGAATGCCCGCTTCGATACCGTGGACCGGCGCTTCGAGGAATCGCATGCGCACACCAACAGCCGCTTCAGGATGTTGACGTGGATGATCGGTGTCGGGTTCGCCGTCGTCACTTCGTTGACGACGCTGTTCGCCCTGCTTTCCTGAGCTGTTTCGGCGAGCAGCGCCGCGCAATCTGCTGATGACCTGATCCCGCTCAAGCACGGGTAGGCGAGTGCCGCCGTTTCCCATGATCCTCACCGCCCGCAAGCACCTGAAGACCGCCGCCATGGTCGCGGTCCGCTCGCTGGACGATCGGGGGTGGGCGATCGCCGTGGACTTCGGCCTGCGCCTGCTGCGGGTCGCGTTCCTGCTGTCGCTGTGGCGGATGCTGCTGCCGGAGACGGGCGAGGTGGCCGGCATGACGCGCGGCGCGGTGCTCACCTACACGCTGGTCGCGGAGGCTTTCTCCGGCCTGCTCTCCTCCCGCACCGGCCTGGACGGGGCGCTCTGGCGCGGCGACATCGCCAACCGTTTCCTGCGGCCGGCCGGCATCTACGGGCAGTTCATGGCCGAGATGTTCGGCGGCAGCGTCACCGGCCTGCTGCTGTTCGCGCTGCCGCTCTACTGCGTCGCGCCGCTGCTGGGCGTCGACCCGTTGCCGGCGAGCGCCGCCGCGGCGGGGCTGTTCGTGGGCAGCCTGATCCTGGCCGTCTGCATCGGCGCCGCGCTCGACTTCATCTTTGCCGGCCTGATGGTCGTGCTGGAGCAGAACGTCTACGCCCTGATGCAGATCCGGAGCGCCGCCAGCGCCCTGCTGTCCGGGGCCGTGATCCCGCTGGCGCTGATGCCGTGGGGCATCGGCGAGGTCCTGGGCTTTCTGCCGTTCGCGTCGCTGGCGTCCGCGCCCCTGCGCATCTACACCGGGACCGGCGATCCGGCGTTGCTGCTCGGGGTGCAGGCGTTCTGGCTGGCCGCGCTCTGGCCGCTCGCGCACCTGACCTGGACCATCAATCGCGAGCGGCTGGTCTCGCACGGGGGATGAGCGTGGTGCGCACGCTGACAATGCTCCTCGCCCGCTGGCGGGCACAGGCGCGGCTGGACTTCATGTGGATGACCCGCGATTTCCGCTTCTTCGTCATCAACGTCGTGTCCGACATCGTCCTCAACCTGGCCGGCGTCACCGCGGTCTTTCTGCTGGCCGAGCGGTTCGGCGGCATCGGCCCGTGGTCCCGCGATCAGATCCTCTTCATGCTCGGCTACGCAGCCTTGGTGCGCGGCATGCTGGAGGTGGGTTTCGGTTACAACGTGCTGGCCATCAGCCGCCGCATCGGCCGCGGCCAGCTCGATCACACGCTGGTGCAGCCGCAGCCGCTCTGGATGACGCTGCTCACCGAGGGCTTCATGCCGTTCTCCGGGTTGTGGCAACTGCTGACCGGCATCGGCATCACGGTCTGGGCGGTCCTGCAGCTCGGCACGGCGCTGCACCCGGGCTGGTGGGTGATGCTCGCCTGCAATCTCGCGGCGTCGTGCGCGGTCGTGCTCGCCTTCTCCTGGCTGTGGGGGAGCCTGGCGTTCTGGGCGCCGGTCGCGGCCGAGGAGATCTCGAGCAGGGCGTTCGGATTCCTGTATCAGCTCAAGGCCTTTCCGCTCGACGGCTTGAGCTCCTTCCTGCTGGCCGGCATGCTCACCGTCCTGCCGGTCGGCTTCGTCGCGTGGTATCCGTGCCGGCAGCTTCTGGGCATCGCGCCTCCCGACTTCTGGCACACGCCCCTGGCGGCGCTCGCCGTGTCGCTGGTCGCGGCGTTCGTCTTCAGGAGAGGACTGAAGCACTATGCGCGAACAGGATCGCAGCGGTACGTCGGCTGGGGACATCGCGGTTAGGCTGACCGGCGTCGACAAGACCTTCCATCAGCGGCAGCGTTCGGAGCAGGTCCGCGACGTGTTTCGGAACCTCTTCCGCCCGGTCGTCCGCGAGGTCCACGCGTTGCGGGGCGTCGACCTGACCATCCGCCGTGGCGAGATCGTCGCCTACGCCGGCCCCAACGGAGCCGGGAAGTCCACGACCGTGAAGCTCCTCTCCAGCGTACTGGCGCCGACCGCCGGCACGGTCCGCTGCCTGGGCATGGACCCGATGAAGGACCGGGTCCGCTACGTGGGACGCATCGGCGTGGTGTTCGGGCAGCGAACGGAGCTCTGGTGGGACCAGCCGGTCGCGGCCAGCTTCGAGTGGAAGCGCGTGGTCTGGAACATCCCGCGCGACCGCTACCAGTCCATGCTCGCCTTCGTCACGGAGTTGCTGGGCATCGGCGAGTTCTTCCACACCCTGGCGCGGCAGCTCAGCCTGGGCCAGAAGATGCGCGCCGACCTGGCGCTCATGCTCATGCACGAGCCGGAGATCCTGTTCCTGGACGAGCCGACCATCGGCGTCGACGTGCTGGCGAAGCGCAACATCCTGCAGTTCGTCAAGGACCTCAATCGCGAGAAAGGGGTCACCGTGATGATCACCAGCCACGACATGGACGAGCTGGAGCAGCTCGCCGGCCGCATCGTCATGATCGACAAGGGCCGCATCTCCTTCGACGGCGACTTCGGGGCGTTGCGCCACGAGTTTGGCGACCGCCGCCACCTGGTCCTGGAAACCGCGGACACCGCGCCCCCCAGGCTCGCCGAAGTGCGCCACGTCCGCAGCGAGGGCAACCGGCACCACTTCACGTTCGACGCCGCGCGCACGCCGATCCCGGCGCTCCTGCAGCAGGCGGCGGAGCAGACCACGATCCGCGACGTGGAGACACACCGCTCGCGCATCGATGACGTGATCGCGGATATGTATGAACATTGGGATTCCGACAATGGAGGTGACGGCGATGGCGGAGACGATGTGGCGAGCGGCCAAGGGTGAGGGCGTCGGCAACGTCTTCCTGGAGCAGGTGCCGGTGCCCGAGCCCGGACCGGAGGAGGTGCTGACGCGGACCCGTGTCAGCCTGATCAGCCGCGGCTCGGAGCTGTGGCGGCGCTACGTGATGGAGGGGCCGGTGAGCCCGAGCGCCATGGGGTACTCCACCACCGGGGTCGTCGAGGCGGCCGGCGACGGCGTGACCGGCTTCGCGGCCGGCGACCGGGTCGTGGCCACCGCCCCGCACGCCGAGTACACCCTGTGCTCGCTGGCCGCCGATGCGCGCGCCGACCGCCTGCACCGGCTGCATCCGGAGCTCTCCTTCGAGCAGGGGACGTTCCATCCGCTCGCGAGCAGCGGCGCGGGATGGGCGCAGGCGCTCGGGATCACCGCGGACGACCGCGTCGCCGTGCTCGGACAGGGGCTGGTGGGCAGCCTGGTCATGCAGTTCGCCCGGCGCTTCCGGCCGGCCCAGCTCATCGCCGTGGATACGCTGGAGCTGCGCTGCCGCATTGCCCGCGAGGTGGGCGCGCCCGAGGTCGTGAACGCAAGCGAGGAGGACGCGGTGGAGGCGGTGCGGCGGCTGACCGGCGGCGAGGGGGCGAGCATCGTCGTCGATTGCGTCGGCGGCCCGCCCGGCATCGCCTCCTTCGAGCAGGCGCAGAAGATGCTTGCTCCCGGGGGGCTGATCCAGGTGAACGCCAAGTACCAGAACGCGCCCCTGCCGCTCGACGTCGACAGCTTTCAGGGCAAACGCGTGATCGTCAGCTACCCGCCGACCGCCGACCGGGCAGAGATGGCCCGCACCTCCATGGAGGCCATGGCGACAGGCGAGGTGCAGGTGCTGCCGCTGGTCACCCACCGCCTCCCCGGCAAGGAGCTCAAGGCCGGCTACGACCTGCTCTACGAGCACCCGGAGCAGGCGCTGGGCGTCCTGTTCTCGTGGGAGTGAGCGCTCCGAAGCTGTAGCCTGCTCTGAACTCCGAGTTGCCGGCCGCGCTTGCGGCGCATGCGAGCGATGCCTACATTGCATGCACTATGTCGCGGACTCAATACACGATCAGGCGGGTGCCGCCGCGGCTGGACCGGGAGTTGCGCAGGAAGGCACACGAAGAGCACCGGAGCCTCAACGAGGTGGCCCTGCGAGCACTGGAGCGGGGACTGGGCTTGGCGGAGGAAGCGCCGCGCCACCACGACCTGGATGACCTGGCCGGCACCTGGGTGGACGACCCCGAGTTCGACCGTGCCATCGAGGCGATGGACCAGGTCGACCCGGAGTTATGGCGCTGAAGATCGCGCTGGACACCAACTGCTACCGCGACTTCTGCGCCGGCGACCGGGAGGTACTGGACCGCGTGCAGTTGGCCGAGCGGGTCGTCCTGCCGTTCGCGACGTTGGCCGAGTTGCGCGCCGGTTTCCGGTGCGGCACCAGGGCCGCCGAGAACGAGCGCGTCCTGCAGCGCTTCCTCCACCGACCGCGGGTGGGCGTGCTCTATGCGAGTGAGGACACCACCCGGCACTATGCGCAGCTATTCGCGCAGCTCCGCAAGCAGGGTACGCCCATCCCCGTGAACGACCTGTGGATCGCCGCTCTGGTCATCGAGCACGGCCTGGACCTCTACTCCCGCGACGGCCACTTCGACCATCTGCCTCAGCTCGCGCGGGTGGAGTAGGCGCCCGGCCGAGACCGGGACTATGCTCGTCGTCGTGAGCCCAGCCCCATGACGGCCGGAGCCGGCGGGGCGCCGGCGCCCTCCTCCGCCCCGCCCCTGCTGCAGGTGCGCAATCTCTCCAAGCGCTTCGACATGACGCAGGCGCTCAGGGACGTGTCGCTGTCGCTGCACGCGGGCGAGATCCACGCGCTGGTCGGGGAGAACGGCGCCGGCAAGTCGACCCTGATCAAGATCCTGACCGGCGTCGTGCAGGGCGACGCGGGCGAGATCCTCGTCGAGGGTGAGGCCGTCCACCTGGCCAACGCGCAGGAGGCGCAGGCGGCCGGGCTGGCCGCGGTCTACCAGGAGCCGCTGCTGTTCCCGGACCTGGACGTGGCCGAGAACATCTTCATCACCCACCGCGAGCAGGGACTGCTGACCAACTGGCGGCGCATGTACGCGGAAGCCGAGGAGATCCTGGAGAGCCTGGGCGTGCGGCTCGACGTGCGCGCCCCTGCCCGAGGACTCACCCTGGCCGCGCAGCAGGCGGTGGAGATCGCGAAGGCGATCTCGCTCGAGGTGAAAGTCCTGATCATGGACGAACCCACCGCGTCGCTCTCCGAGCACGAGGTCGGCCAGCTCTTCCAGGCGGCCCGCCAGTTGCGCGACCGGGGGGTGACGGTCCTGTTCATCACCCACCGGCTGGAGGAGGTGTTCCAGATCGCGGACCGGATCACCGTGCTGCGCGACGGCGAGCACGTCTCCACGCGCCCAGCCTCGGAGGTGACCCGCGAGCTCCTCATCCGCGACATGGTGGGACGGGAGGTGGACCAGTTCTATGGGGTCGGGCACGAGCGGACCGTGGGCGAGCGGGTGTGCCGCGTGCGCGGCCTGGGCCGGGAGGGCGTGTTCTCCGGGATCGACTTCGACCTGCACTCAGGCGAGGTGCTGGGTTTCGCCGGGCTGGTGGGCTCGCGCCGGACGGACGTGGGCCTGGCCCTGTTCGGCATGGAGCCTGCCGACCACGGCACCATCCAGATCGACGGCAGCGAACGGCGGATCGCATCGCCGCGGGCCGCCCAGCAGGCCGGGGTGGCCTACATGACCGAGGACCGCCGCAAGTTCGGGCTGGCCATGCCGCTCTCCATCACGGCCAACATCACGCTGCCGGTGCTGCGCCGCTACCTGTCGCGATTCGGCCTCATCCGCCGCGCCGAGGAAGAGGAAGCGGCCGAGGGTTTCCGGCAGCGGCTGCAGATCAAGGCGCCATCCACCATGCACGTGGTCGCCAAGCTGTCCGGCGGCAACCAGCAGAAGGTCATGTTCGGCAAGTGGCTGAACACGCGGCCCAGGATCCTCGTCCTCGACGAGCCGACCCGCGGGATCGACGTCGGCGCCAAGGCCGAGGTGCACGCCATGGTGCGGGAGCTGGCCGAGCAGGGGATGGCCATCCTGTTCATCTCCTCCGACCTGCCGGAGGTGCTGGCGATGAGCGACCGCATCCTGGTCATGCGCGAGGGGCGGCAGATGGGCATCCTGGAGCGGGAGGAAGCCACCCAGGAGGCGGTCATGTCCCTCGCCACGGGCGAGCGGGAACGGACCGCGGACGCCGCCACAGGGGGCGTGACGCCATGAGACGCGGAGCCGGCCGCCTGCGCGCCGAGACCCGGCGCGAGGGCGTGCTGGTACTGCTCATCGTGCTGGTGCTGGTCGGCTTCTCGGTGATCATCCAGAACTACCTGAGCGCCCGCCTGTTCAACCGGGTGTCGGCGAGCGTCACGATTCTGGCCATCCTCGCCATCGGCCAGACCCTGGTGGTCCTGACCCGCAACATCGACCTCTCCGTCGGCTCCGTCGTGGGCTTCACCGCCTATTTCGTTGGCCAGCAGCTCTCGCTGGCCAACGACATCCACCCGCTGGTGGCGGTGGCGATGTGCATCGGCCTCGGGGCCGCGCTCGGCGCGTGCAACGGCGCCATCGTCGCCTGGTGCCGGGTGCCCGCGATCATCGTCACCCTCGGCACCCTCGCCCTGTTCCGCACCGTACTGGTCGAGTACTCCGACGCGCAGACCATCCTGACCGTCAACCTGCCGCAGTGGCTGGTCGATCTGCCGCGCCTCAACGTGGTCAGCTTCGGACGCCTGCACCTGCGGGTGGTGGTGGTCGTCATGCTGGGGGTGGCCGTGCTCTTCCAACTCCTGCTCAAGTACTCGTCGTTCGGCCGCCGGCTGTACGCCATCGGCTCCAACCCCGATGCCGCCCACCACGCCGGGTTTCCCACCCGGGGTCTGGTGTTCACCGCCTTCACGCTGTGCGGGGCGCTGGCCGGGCTCGCCGGATTCCTGTTCCTGGCCCGCTTCGGCAACATCACCGTGGTCGCCGGCCTCGGCCTGGAGCTCAAGTCGGTGGCCGCCGTCGTGGTGGGCGGCGTCAACATCTTCGGCGGCGCGGGCAGCGCGCTCGGCGCCGTGCTGGGAGCGGTCCTGATCGACCTGCTGGAGAACAGCCTGATCCGCTCGCTGCAGGTGAGCGAGTTCCTGCGCGACGCGCTGCTCGGCCTGCTGATCCTGGTCTCGGTCGCCGTCGACAGCCTGATCATGAAGCGGAGGCGGGGCTCGTGAGCGGCGTGGGACCCGCTGGAGTGGCGGCCGCGATCGGCGCCCGCTTCAAGACCTGGGAGGGATTCCTGGCCGGGTTGCTGCTCGGCATCGTGGCGGCGAACGCCCTCACCTCCCCGTCCTTCCTCACCGTCGGCAACCAGATCAACCTGTTCGCCCTCTCGATCGAGAAGGTGATCGTCGTCCTCATCATGGCCTTCATCATCCTCAACGGAGAGATCGACCTGTCGGTCGCGTCGATGATGGGCCTGTCCGCCTGCGCCCTCGGCTGGCTGATCCAGCAGGGGATTCCCATGCCGGCGGCGCTGGCCGCCTGCCTCCTGCTCGGAATCGCCGGCGGTGCGTTCAACGGGTTCTGGATCACCGTGGTGCGCCTGCCGTCCCTGGTGGTGACGCTGGCGATGCTGATCGGCTTCCGGGGACTCGCCCGCGTGCTCGTCGAGGACCGCTCCATCAAGGAGTTCCCTGCGTGGTTCGAGGCGCTCGGCCAGCAGCCGCTGCTCGGCCCGTTCCCGCTCTCCATGCTGATCTTCTTCGGCTTGCTGGTGGTGGCGGTGGTGGTCCTGCGCTACAGCGGGTTCGGCCGGCAGGTGCAGGTCATCGGCATCAACCAGGACGTGGCCCGCTACTCCGGCATCAACGTCGCGCGGGTCAAGATGCTGCTGTTCACGGTCTCCGGGCTGCTCTCCGCGCTGGCCGGGATCCTGTTCGCGGCGCGCCTGGGCACCGTGCGCGGGGACATGGGGCTGGGCTTCGAGCTCGACATCATCACCATCGTGCTGCTGGGCGGGGTGAGCATCTTCGGCGGCGCCGGCTCCATCTACGGCGTGCTGCTGTCGATCCTGATCGTCCTTTACCTGCGCAACGGCATGTCGCTCAGCAACATCACCGGGCACCTGCAGGCCGGCGTCATCGGCATCCTGCTCATCCTGTCCGCGATGATCCCGAACGTGCGCGGTTTCCTGGCCCGCGTCGCCGGCGCCCGTCCGCACGGCCCGGACGGGCAATCTTGACTTCCGAACGGAGCCATACGAGGCTCCGCGCCATGAGAATCACACGACTGATTACCGCATTTGCCCTCGCCCTGATCCTGGGTGCGGGCACCCTCCAGGCTCAGGTCATGGCCACCAAGGGAATGGAGGCCGACCTCGTCCTGATGCCGAAATTCATCGGCATCCTGGTGTTCGACCAGGCGCACACCGGCGCCCGGGAGGCGCACGAGGAGCTCGGCAACCCGGGCACGCTGGAGTTCATCGGTCCGACCCCGGAGAACAGCGTCGCAGGCCAGATCGAGATCGTGACCACCGCCACCACGCAGGGTCAGGACGGCATCATGATCTCCAACAACGCCGGCGACCAGATCGCCCCCGCCGCCGTCGCGGCCCGCGAAGCCGGACTGACGGTGGTGACCTGGGACTCGCAGATCCCGTCCGCGGAAGGCGAGCAGGTGTTCGTCGCCCAGGTCGACTTCGACGAGACCGGCGTGGTGATGGCCGACATGGCGCTCAACATCCTTGGCTCCGACGGCGGCGACTTCGCCGTGCTGTCGGCGACCCCGGATGCCGCCAACCAGAATTCCTGGATCGCCGCCATGCAGAACGCCCTGGAGGACGACAAGTACGCGGCGCTCAACCTGGTGGACATCGTCTACGGCGACGACCAGTCGGAGAAGAGCTACAACCAGGCGCTGGCGCTCATCGACAAGTACCCGGACCTGAAGCTGCTCATGGCGCCGACCACGGTCGGCATAGCCGCCGCCTCGAAGGCGCTTCAGGACGAGGACCTCTGCGACGAGATCAAGGTAAGCGGCCTGGGCCTGCCGGCGGAGATGGTGAGCTTCACGCTGAACGGCTGTGCCCCGGAGTTCGCGCTCTGGAGCTTCGTCGACCTGGGCTACCTGACCTACTACGTGACCTATCTCATCGCCACCGGGCAGATGGAGGGCGTCGAGGGCGAGTCCTTCGAGGCCGGGCGCATGGGCACGTACACCATCCACAAGGATCCCACCAGGGATCAGGGCCTGCGGGTGCTGATGGGACCGTTCACGGTCTACGACAAGGACAACGTGGAGGCCGCCGCCCGCTGACCTGACTGCTCGCGCGGTATCACGCGCGCTTCAGACGCCCCACCCCTTGCCGGGTGGGGCGTCGCCATTTGCGACACCTGCGCGGTAAGAAACCCTTGCATCCGGTAGACTGGTTGTTATGAAGAACGACCAGTCGACCACCGTGCGCGGCCTGATCCGGGCCGTGCGAGCGATCTCCGTGCTGCCGCTCGTCGCCGCCATGCTCGGCCTGCTGGCGACGACGGCCGGCGCCCGGGCGGTCGAGGAAGAGATGACCGAGGGCGAGGCGATGTCGGAGCGCGAGCGGGCGCGCGCCGAGATCCTGGCCAAGACCGTCACGCGCCCCGGCGGCCAGGAGTGGGCCGTGGGGACGGTGGGCGGCACGTGGCTGTCCGCCATCAACAACGACCCCAAGAGCTTCAACACCATGAACGCCCGCGACGGCGACACCGGCACGGTGGTCGGCGTGCTGTTCGACTCCCTGGCCGACTACGATCCCTACACGCGCGAGTTCCTCCCCAACCTGGCCAGCTTCGAGGTGGAGGTGGACGAGGAGGCCGACACCCTCACCGTCATCTACACCCTGCGCGACGACCTGTACTGGACCACCCTCGCCGATCCCGACACCCGCGTGCAGGTGACCGCCGACGACATCGTCTTCTGGTACGACGAGATCGAGGGCGATCAGGGGCTGCAGCAGCCCGGCTACGCCGGCCAGTTCATCGAGATGCCGGACGGATCGGAGGCGCGCATCGAGGTGGAGAAGCTCGACGAGCTCACGGTGGCGTTCCACTACCCGCGCATCGTCGCCAACCCGATCCTGTCCACCAACATGGACTTCGGCCCGCGCTACGTCTACGAGCCGGCCAAGAGCGAGGGCGGCGCCGAGGGCGTGCTCAACCTGTTCAGCGTCGACACCGACCCGAAGACCATTCCCTCGATCGGCGAGTACTACCTCACCGAGTACGAGCCCGGCGTGCGCGTGGTGGCCGAGCGCAACCCCAACTACTGGAAGACGGATGCGGCCGGCGTCACGCTGCCGTACATCGAGAAGCTGGTCTTCCAGATCGTGCCGGACTGGAACACGGAGCTGCTGCTGTTCAAGGAAGGCAAGAAGGACTCCTTCACGCTACGGCCCGAGGACATGGACGAGCTGCTCAACGCCGAGGATCCCGACTACACCGTCTACAACGGCGGCCCGACCCTGGGCTCCGCGTTCATCTCCTTCAACCAGAACCCGGACACCATGGACCCGCTCGTCTATAGCTGGTTCAGCCAGACCAGGTACCGGCAGGCCATGAGCTCGGTGCTGAACCGCGACCGCATCGCCAGCCAGGTGTACCGCGGCCTGGCCGAGCCGGCGCTGCACTTCTTCGCCCGCGCCAACCCCTACTTCGACGAGTCGATCAGGCAGGAGTTCGACTACGACCCGGACCGGGCGCGCGACCTGCTCGCCGAGATCGGCATCCGCCCCAACGCGGACGGGCTGATGGAGGACGCCGACGGCAACCACATCGAGTTCGACATCCACGTCGGCACGGAGAACAACGTCGGGGTCGACATCATGAACATCTTCTCCGACGAGCTGAAGGCGATCGGCATCACCGGCAACGTGCGGCCGATCGACTTCCAGAAGTTGGTCGAGATGCTGATCAGCACCTACGACTGGCACGTGGCCACGGCCTCGCTCGGCTCCAACTACTGGCCGGAGGGCGGCAGCAACGTGTGGCAGTCCAAGGGCAACTTCCACCTGTGGCATCCGCTGCAGGAGGAGCCGTACACGGATTGGGAGGCGCGCGTCGACTACCTCTACAACGAGGGCCGCTTCACGATCGACAAGGAGGCGGCGAAGGCGATCTACGACGAGTACCAGCGCATCCTGCTCGACCAGGTGCCGAAGATGTACATCGTCTACCCGTTCCGCTTCGTGGCGGTGCGCAACAAGTGGGGCAACGTGTTCTACGACACCCTGAACGGACTGGACTCGACCTACCTGTACCTGCCCGACGGCGAATAGCAGGGATGGGTGGCCGAGTCCGGATGGATGGCCGAGCCCGACCGTAGTCCCGAGCCGGACGCGACGGCGGCTGCGCGGCGCCCGCGAGCCCGCGGCCGCCGCCCGCTGCTCCGGTTTCTGGCCACCCGCCTGGCGTCGATGGTGGCCCTGCTGCTGCTGCTCGGCCTGGCCGTGTTCGCTCTGATGAAGCTGGCGCCGGGCGACATGGTCGAGAACTACGTCCGGAGCCAGATGCTGATCTCCTCCGACCGCCAGGTGGACAACGTCTACACCGACGAGCAGATCGCCGCCGCCAAGGCCCGCCTGGGTCTGGACCTGCCGTTCTACGCCCAGTACGCCCGCTGGCTCTACCAGGTGGTGGTGGAGCGCGACCTGGGGCGGTCGCTGATCTCGCGCGCGCCGATCCTGTTCCTGGTCCGCTCGCGGCTGATCAACTCTCTGATCCTCAACCTGATCGAGCTGGTGTTCATCACCGTGCTGTCGTTCGCGGCCGCTCTCTACTTCTCCTCCAAGACCGGCACCCGCACGGACCTGGCGGCGACCTTCGTGGCGCTGGTCCTGCACGCCTTTCCCGCCATCCTGCTCCTCATCCTGCTGCAGCTCTTCGCGTTCGTGAGCGGCTGGTTCCCGATCACGGCCTACCCCGACTTCCCGTTCCGGGAGGCGCCGCTGCGCTTCTCCTTCAGCTACGTGCACCACATCGCCATGCCGCTGCTGGCGGCGTTCCTGGGCGGCGTCGGCGGCACCATGCGCTACGTCCGCGCCACCATGCTGGACCAGCTCGGCCAGCCGTACGTGACGGCGCTGCGCTCGCGCGGCGTCAGCGAGCGGCGCGTGTTCGTCGTGCACGCGTTCCGCAACACCCTCAATCCCTACATCACCAGCAGCGCCGACCTGTTCGCGTCGCTGATCTCGGGGTCGCTGATCCTGGAGATCATCTTCTCCTATCCCGGCATCGGCCGGTTGCTGTACGAGGCGGTGCGCCAGGAAGACATCAACCTGGTGCTGGCCGTGATCATGTTCACCAGCTTCCTGATCCTGCTGGGGATGATCGCCGCCGACGTGCTGCTGGCGGTGGTCGATCCGCGCATCCGCTTCTCCGGCAGCCGGGATGATTGAGTCGGTGCCGACGCACAGGCGGCGCAGCGCCTTCGTGCAGCGGCTGCGCGCGCGGCCGGTGGCCGCCGCCGCGGTGGTGATGCTGATCCTGCTGTATGGGGCGATGCTGTTCGCGGAGTTCCTGGCGCCCTACGAACCCACCACGACGTTCCGGTTCCACACCCACCACCGGCCCTCGATCGACTGGTACTCGCCCGAGCTGGGCTTCGGCCCGCAGGTGCAGCGCCGCGCGCTGGTGGACGACGTGACCCGGCGCTATGCGCGCATCCGCGGCGAGCACTACCGCGTACGGCTGCTGGTGCCGGGACCGGAGTACCGGCTGTTGGGACTGCTGCCGATGCGCGTGCACCTGTTCGGCACCGTCGCGCCGTACGTGGACGAGCATGACGGCGGCGAGCTGTGGCGGACCGGCCGGCAGGCCTACCCGGTGTTCCTGCTGGGCTCCGACCACCTGGGCCGCGACATCCTGTCGCGCATGCTCTACGGCTCGCGCATCTCCCTGACCGTCGGCTTCATCGCCATTTCCATCTCGCTGACGCTGGCGATCGTCCTGGGCGGGCTGGCCGGCTACTACGGCGGCGCCACCGACTGGATCATCATGCGCCTCTCCGAGTTCTTCATCCTCATCCCCGGGCTCTACATGATCCTGTTCCTGCGCTCCGTGCTGTCCTACAAGATGGACTCCGGGCAGTCGTTCGTGGTCATCACCCTGATCCTTGCGTTCGTGGGCTGGCCCGGCACCGCGCGGCTGATACGCGGCATGGTGCTCAGCATCAAGACCGAGGACTTCGTGGCCGCGGCCCGGCTGCAGGGCATCCCGCCGCTGGTGATCGTCGTCAGGCAGATCATCCCGCAGATGGCGTCGATCCTGATCGTCAGCGTTGCCCTGGGCATCCCCGGCTTCATCCTGGCGGAGACGGCGCTCTCCTACCTCGCGTTGGGAATCTCCGATCCGGCGGTGAGCTGGGGCTCCATGCTGGACCGCAACGTCACCTCCCTGGGCAACCTGCGCAGCTTTCCGTGGTTCCTCTACCCCGGGCTGGCGCTGCTGATCACCACGCTGTCGTTCAGCTTCCTGGG
The DNA here is from genome assembly GCA_963662775.1 of Spirochaetia bacterium. Classification (GTDB taxonomy): domain Bacteria; phylum Spirochaetota; class Spirochaetia; order SZUA-6; family Bin103; genus CATQHW01. Next base: position 2,983,273 of record OY759747.1, on the reverse strand, counting down.
CGACCTGCTGCGCGACGTGCTGGACCCCTACCACCGGGAGCCGGCGCGTGGCTGACCGCGCGGGATCTCCGTCCTACGAGCCGCCGCTGTGCGAGGTTGCGGGGCTGACCGTGACCTTCGCCACCGACCGCGGCCCGCTGCAGGCGGTGCGCGGCGTCGACCTGGAGATCCATGCCGGCGCGGTCCTGGGCGTGGTCGGCGAGAGCGGTTCGGGCAAGAGCGTCACCGCGCTGGCCCTGGTGCGCCTGCTGCCGCCCCACGCCCGCGCCACGGCCGGGCGGCTGCGCTTCCGCGGCGAGGACGTGACCGCCATGCGCCCGGCGGACCTGCGGCGCCTGCGCGGCGGCCACGTGGGGATGGTCTTCCAGGAGCCGGCGCGCTCGTTCGACCCGATCTACTCCATCGACCGCTCGCTGGCCGAGACGCTGCGCGCCCACGCCCCGGACCTGCAGGACGAGGCGGTGCGCGACCGGTCGGTCCGGCTCCTGGAAGAGGTGGGGATCGCGGAGGCGGCGCGCCGGCTCGGCAGCTTCCCGCACCAGTTCTCCGGCGGCATGCTGCAGCGGGTGATGATCGCCCACGCGCTGGCCGCAGGTCCCGAGCTGCTGATCGCCGACGAGCCCACCACCGCCCTGGACGTGACCGTGCAGGCGCAGGTAGTGGAGCTGCTGCTGCGGCTGCGCGCCGCGCGCGGGCTGGCGATCCTGTTCATCAGCCACGACCTGGCGCTGGTCAGCCAGGTGGCCGACCGCATCCTGGTGATGTACGGCGGCCTGGTGATGGAGCAGGGGCCGGCGGCGCTGGTGATGAGCGAGCCGCGCCATCCCTATACCCGCGCGCTGCTGGAGGCCCACCTGGAGCTGGGCGTGCACTACACCGACCGGCCGCTGCGCACTATCCCCGGCACCGTGCCCGATCCGCTGCACCCGGAGCAGGGCTGCCCGTTCGCGCCGCGCTGCGCCCTGGCCGAGGCGCGCTGCTCCCACGCCGTACCGCCGCTGGTCGACGAACAGGCCGAAGGGCCTGACGAAGCCGGCCACACGCTCCGCTACCGCTGCCTGCTGCCGGGGGCCAAGCCGGGCGCCGTGGCCGCCGGGCCAGTGGGACAGGCGCGATGCTGACGCTCGACGCCGTCAGCAAGCGGTTCGCCCTGAAGGCCGGCTACTTCGCGGCCGCCAGGCGGCACGTGCAAGCGGTGCGGGAGGTGAGCTTCCACATCGACGCGGGTGAAACCTACGGGCTGGTCGGCGAGTCGGGCAGCGGCAAGACCACCACCGCCCGCCTTGCGGTGGGCATGTACCGGCCCGACAGCGGCGCCATCACGTACCGCGACCGCGCCGGGGTCGTGCACGAGGTCGGCAGATCGACGGCCCGCGCGCGGCGCGACCTGCGCACCCGGCTGGCGTACGTGTTCCAGGACCCCGCCCGCTCCCTCAACCCGCGCATGCGGGTGGAATCGATCCTGCTCGCCGGGTTGCGCTACACCTCGGATTGGCGCGGCTTCGACGACGGACGCGAACGCGCCCTGGCCGCCCTGGAGGCCGTCGGGCTGGCCGCCCGCCACCTGAGCCGCCGCCCGCCCGATTTCTCCGGCGGCCAGCGCCAGCGCGTCGCCATCGCCCGCGCGCTGATCGTGCAGCCGGAGACGCTCATCTGCGACGAGATCGTCTCCGCCCTGGACGTGTCGGTCCGAAGCCAGATCCTCGACCTGCTGCAGACGCTGCGCCGCGAGCTGGGTCTGACCCTGCTGTTCATCTCCCACGACCTGGCCGTCGTGACCTACTTCTGCGACCGCGTCGGCGTGATGCAGGGCGGACGCCTGGTGGAGGAAGCCACCGCGCAGGAGCTGGCGGCCGGCCCGCGGCATCAGTACACCCGGCAGCTCTACGCGGCCGTCCCGAAGCTGACGTCAACTGGGACGTAGAGTTCGGAGAAGTTCCTTGGCTCGACGTTCAAGTGTGCCAGGGCGGTGAACGTCGTAGAGATCCAGAATGTCGGAGCCCAACTCTTCCTGTAACCAGAGGAGATCCTGGATTTCGTTTGGAGACAGAGGCGCAGGCCGGAAGCGAATCTCCTCGGCTTGCGCGTCGTATCGCCACCTGTCCTGGAGCGGCGCGACCGCGCGCTCGGCCAGGCGAACTGCGTCCTGAATCAGCGCCTCCCTCAGATGCATGTCGGCACTTGGTCGGGACGCGATCCGCAGCACGACAGGGAGTGGCAAGTGACCGGGGTCGATGAGGATGAGTCCGAGACTGACGCAGAACGTCCGTACACTGTCCGAGACGGGAGTAGATGACGCGACGACTCGCCACCAACGCTGGCTGCCGAAGCGGCCGGGTTCCGCGCAAAGGAAGTCGAGCGTCTTCGCGTGCAGCAACGCTGCGTCGGCTTTGGTCACGCCCGAGGTCTGCGACTTGCATTCCACAATCATCAGAGTTCCGCCCCCTGCTGCGCATGCGTCAAGCTCGTGCGCCACGCCGGACGCCGCTTCCACGCCGAAGAGGGTCGTCAAGCCAGCGCGCTGGCGGTTGGGCCATGGCGCGCGCCGTAGCAGATCGCCAATGGCTCCCTCCCAGGCTCGCCCGTCCACTGGCGACGAGCCGGCTCCCTTGGTAGCCCGGGCCAAGAGCCAGGAGTCCCGAGAGAACTCGGCCAAGAGCTCGAGATCGTGCGGCATGATCTCGTCATCCGAGAAGGAGATCGTCGATGTCGCTTTCCTGAGGGGCGCTGCCGTCGTCGTTTCCGGGTTCGAGGTCTGAAGTGTTCCCTCCTGCGAAGAACCCGGACGCAAGCTCACCGGTTATGCGTGGGGCACCGTGTTCAGCGGCGAAGTCGAGGATCTCTCTTGCACGGTTCAACAGTATCCCCACCCGACCGTCGGAGACTTCCCTCAGCACGGTGATCGCGTCGACGTCGAAGGGAAGCAGGTCGTCCTCGACCTGGCCTTCGCGGTTGTCCTCCAAGTACACGCGCAGCAGATCGGACACCTGAGCGTCGTCCCTGAGCCCGCGGAGTACGACAACGGATGCGACGTTGCTCGACGAGATCTCGAACGGGGGCAGCCGATTCTCCTCCCAGAATCGTTCGAGACGCTGCGCTGCGCGGATGTGGAAGGTGAAAACGAAGTGGACCCTGTTGGCGTAGGGAGGACCTTCCAGCATGTCCCGGATACGTCCGATCTCCCGAGAGCGCTTTGCAGCAGTGATGGTGCGTGTGGTGGCGAGATCTTCAAGCTGGTCGATCATCAGGTACAGGTGATCGACGCCGGCCGCCGCGAGCGCAGCAAGGGCGAAGTCGAGATAGTGGAGTCCGTTGCGAAGACGGGCGGTCGCGGAAACCGTTCCCAAGGCGGCTTTTACCCCTTGAGATCCGGCGTCGGCAAACGCGCGTACCACTTCGGGCCGGAGTGGCGGTGCAGTGCCGCAGATGTTGAGCCACGTGTCAGTGACGTGACTGGAGAGACGGTTGGGATCGTGAGAGCCCAAGTCTTCTACGATACGCGCTCGCGCTTGGTCGAGTACGGAAGTGCCATTCGGCGTCGAATGCGTGAGGTCGACGACCGCGTTGAAGAGCACGGGGTACAGGCCGGACGCGTTGAGGTTGTTCAGGTTGGAGAAGGCGGCCGCGATGGGGACCTGCTTGTCCGCGCGAACCCCGGCCTTCGTGAGAGTATCGACTCCCAGGTCGTGGTTGATCTCCTTGGTGATCTCACGCATAAGGGTCGTCTTTCCGAACCCTGTGTCCGCGTGGACCCCTCGCGACCAGAGGAAGCCCACGTTTGCGCTGCCGCGAACCGAGCCGCGAATGAGCTTCCGGCGGAACTCCTGAGCCTCCTCGTCGAAGACGGTTGGCGAATAGGGCGAGTCTTGGGCGTGAATCGCCTCCGCGGGAAACGGGTTGGCTTCCAGATTCCACGCTTCTTCCATGTGGTCGAATGCGTCAATTGCCACGATGGTCTCCTTCGGATGTTTGGGGCTGGATCGTGATTTCGTAACGCCTATTGCCGCCGCGTCGATAGATCGGTTCCGACTCCGGCTGTCGCGTGGTCCCGAGGTGAAGCAACACTTGAACGCGGGAGTCAGGAATGGATCCGGCGGCCAACCGCTCGATGACCCGGTTGACGAGTGCGCGTGTGACCTGACACTCGAAGGCTGCCTGCGCGCGTACGCGGTAGATCGGAAGATATGGGGCTCTGAGGCTGGTCTCTTCTGCCTCCGCCTGGGATTCGTACGCCGAAACGACCGCTTCGGCCACTGAGTGCTCGTAGTTCGATAGTGTTCTGCGCTGTATGCGGAAGACGCCATTCTCACCGACGCTGCCGGCAAGCCAGATGGTGTTCTGCCGCTCGCGTCCGGGGACGTAACGCGACTCGTCCAGCAGCATCAGTTGCGAACCCCATTTCTTCATGGCCTTCAGGTCGATCGCACCGATTGAGAGGCCAGAGAGACGGAGAGCAGCTTCGATGTAGGCATCGTTAAGGGTCTCAGCCAGTTGCTTATTCGTCGGAAGCCGCTCCGGCGTCCGTCCGAATCGGTGTCGCACGACGGCAACGATGGCTTCGCGTATGCAAGCCTTCTTGTCGCCGTTGGTCGTCTGGCGGGAAATCCGTTGGCTTGCGATTTCGACCCAGTGTTCGGTGTTCTTGCCCCTACGACGAGATTCCTCGACTTCGCCCTCAGTGACCTCCGGGCACCCGATTGGCCCGTCCTGCAGCGCGTCGATGAAGGCACGAAAGTAGCGGTGGTTGTCGTAGACTCCGGCTGCTAGTCGGTCGCAGAACGCCGCCATGTCTGTTTCGGCTTCTTCCGCGGCTTGAAGGCCAATTCGCGTAAGGTTGTGCCGACGGTGGCGATGCGCGTCCACGTATCGGCGTGCCGAGGGAAGCTGCCGGCGCTCCACGAACCCAAGACGCATGCCCTCGTCCAGCAAATCACGCGTCGGCGCCCAATACTGGTCCCGTTCTCCGACGCGACTGGCTGTTCGCCTTCCCAGTCCCTGGGATGCCAACCGGCCGACCGTGTCCGCATAACGCCTTCGAGCGTGCTCAAACGTTGAGCCGTCGCGCATGCCCATCAGCTGGTCTCGCATATGGGGAACGAGTTGCTGGAGCCGCGGGATGGTGTCTCGATCCTCCTGGGTCCGCGATCTCATGCCTAAGTATACACTCTCTCAGGTCTGTTGCAAGTAAGGACTGAGTGAGACTGGCGCGCCGTCGCACACCGTGCGCTGGCGGCGATGACGCGGTGGCCGGATGCGTACGAGTATCGCCCTGCCGCATCGAGGAGGTGCCCCATGACGCTCGCCGAAGTCCACGACGACCGCTCGCTGCAACGTTTCATGACCGAGCCGTCGCCGGCGTTGACCGAAGCGGCGGCGCGGATCGACGGGCCGGTGCTCGTCCTGGGCGGCAGCGGCAAGATGGGACCGGAGCTGGCGGCGACGCTGCGGCGTGCCGACCGGGCGGCGGGCGTCGAGCGCGATGTGGTCGTCGCGTCGACCTTCAGCGACAACGCGACACGCGCGGCGCTGGAGGCCGGCGGCATCCGTTGCATCCGCGGCGACCTGACCGACCCCGGCTTCATCGGCGCGCTGCCCGACTCCCGCCAGGTCGTCTACATGCTCGGCTTCAAATTCGGCAGCGGCACCGATTGGCGGCGCGCGTTCCACGTCAACTCGATCGTTCCCTACCTGGTGGGCGAACGGTTCAGCGACGCGAACATCGTCGTGTTCTCGTCGACCAACCCGTACGCCGGGGTCGACTACGTGCCGGGCGCGCCGGCCGGACCGGAACGCGGGGCTGATGTCGGACCGCCCCTGGCCGGCGGCAGCCGCGAAGACGCGGAGGTGCAGCCGCACGGCGTCTACGGCTGGTCGATCGTGGCGCGCGAGGCCTCCTTCGCCACCACCGCCGCCCGGCACGGCGGGCAGCGCATCTGCAACTATCGCCTCAGCTACGCGCAGCACCTGTGCTACGGCGTGCTGCGCGACCTGGCCGACATGGTCCTCCGTGGCGCGCCGATCTCGCTTGCGGTGCCGGCGGTCAACCTCATATCGCAGCGCGATGCCGTCGACGTCGCCCTACGCTGCCTGGAGCACTGCGCCAACCCGCCGTGGACGGTCAACGTGTCCGGTCCCGGCCACCGGGTCGCCGGGATCGTGTCCGCCCTGGGGGCCGCGCTCGGGCGCGAGCCGGAACTGGCCGGCGGCGAGGGCGGTGCGGCGCCGTTGATCGACGACGGCCTGTGCCGCACGACGTTCGGCGAGCCGCGCGACGGCGTCGGCGAGCTGATCGCCGCGGTGGCGAGCTGGGTCGAGCGCGGCGGCGCGAGCTGGGACAAGCCGACGCTGTTCGGCAGCGTCGATCACCGCTACTGAGCGCGGTTCACACCCGCATGCGCAGCATCGGGCGCGCGAACGACACCGCGAGATGCTCGCCGGTGCGGCGTGACGTGGTGCCGGGCGTCATGAAGTGGATGATGAAGGCGCGCCGTTCGCGCGCGGTGTTGTTGGGCGCGGTGTAATGGAACGTCTGGCAGTGGTGCAGCATGGCGCCGCCGGCGGGCAGCTCGGTCGCCACCGCCCGTGAGGCGTCCACCTGTTCGGCGCTGTCCAGCAGCGCGTTGGTGGACGCCGAGCGGTCATGCTCCAGCGCCTGCACGTGGGAGCCCGGGATCACCTGCATCGCGCCGTTGTCGACGGTAACGTCGTCGAGCGTCATCCAGCAGCTCACCAGGTTGGCCGGCACGCACTGCCAGTAGGCGTTGTCCTGATGCCAGAATACCGGTCCGCCGTGATGGGCCGGCTTGTACAGCGCCTGGTCGTGGAACAACTGGATGTTGGGGCCGATCAGGTCCTCGATGCAGTCCAGGATCGGCTCGTGGTAGAGCATGCGGCGGAAGTGCAGGTTGCGCTCGCACATCTGCATGATCTGCAGCATCTGCTCCTCCGCCTCGTTCTTGGCCTCCACGTCGTCGGTGTCGTCGATGGCGAGGTTGCGGAACGAGCCGGCGCCGGAGCGGGCAAGCGCGAACTCGCGGTCGTACTCGCGGCGCAGCAGCTCGACGGTGGCGTCATCGAGCAACGGTCCCAGCCTGACGTAGCCGTGGGTGTGAAAGGCACTCACCTGCTTGGCGGTCAGTCTTCGGTAGCCGTCGGTCATCACGTTCCTCGCCAGACCCTATCCGAGCCGCGGCACGCTGTCAGCCCGAGGGCAAGCCGGCAGGCTTGACCTCGCCTACCCCCGCGGGCATCGTCGCCGCGGAATCCACGACTCACTACGGAGGTCACTGTAGACATGCATCGAACGAAGAACCGCGCCGCGGTCACGCTGATTGCCGCGCTGGCGGCCCTGCTGGCGGCGCTCCCCGCCTTCGCCAGCGCCGAGGGAGAGACGGCGGCGGCCGAAGAGATCAAGATCCCGATGCTGTTCCGGGAGGGCGGCAACGACGCCAACACCGTCATGTACCGCGGCTTCATCGAAGCGTTCAACGAGAAGTACGACGGCCGCTACGAGCTTGACATCGAGTGGGTGCCAGGCATGGCGGTCGAGATCAGGCAGAAGCTGAAGGCGCTCAACTCGGCGCGCAACCTGCCGGCAGTGGTCACCCAACTCGGCCCGGAGGCGGCGTTCGCCGAGGCGCTGATGCGCGACGGCCGGCTGATGGACCAGCGGCCCTACTTCGACGCCGACCCCGAGTGGCAGAAGGTGGCGTTTCCGGAGAGCGTCGAGTTCAACACCGACGCCGAAGGCAGGATGTTCACCTCCCCGTCGACCGGCACGTCCTACATCGGCATCTACTACAACAGGGAGATGTTCGCCGAGGCCGGCATCGACGCCTTCCCCACGACCTGGGACGACTTCTTCGCGGCCTGCGAAGCGCTCCAGGCGGCCGGCTTCACGCCCCTGTCCATGCACACCACGGAGACCGGGTGGATCACCAACCTGCTGCTCACCACCTACCTGGGCCGCACCCAGGAGGGTCGGGATTTCATGGACATCCGCTACCCGACCGACGAGTTCACCTCGGAGGTCTACATCGACGCGGTGCGCATGGTCGAGCGCCTGTACGAGTACACCACCGCGGACGCGATCGGCGGCACCTATGCGCTGGCGGCCAACCACTTCTCGGCCTCCGACACGGCGATGATCGCCAACGGACCGTGGATGATCGCCAGCTTCGGCGACACGCAGTACTCGCCGGAGGGCTTCGAGGACAAGGTCGGCTACGCCCGCTTCCCCAACGACATGATGATCACCAACCTCGGGCGCGAGTACGGCCGCGGCGTGTCGATGGACCACGACCTGGCGGTGCGCGAGGGCGCGGTGGAGTGGATCAAGTTCCTGGCCACCCGCGACAACATCGCCCAGCAGGCGATCGCGCTCGGCCACATGACCCACCTGGTATCGCTGAACGAAGACGAGAAGGCCGGGCTCGGGCCGGTGAATCTCGAGTATTTCAACGCGGTCGAAGGGGTCGAGCTGACCATTCCCTGGTTCCAGGCGCAGTGGGATCCGATCAACCAGAACGAGACGATCGTCAATCAGCTCCCCGCCCTGCTGTACGACGAGATCACGGCGGAGGAGTACGCGGCCATGCTCGCCGCATCGGCCAAGGAGTACCTCGAATCGCTGTAGGCCTCCGCTGCGTGGCGTGACGGCGCCCGGTACCTTCTGGATCGGGTACCGGGCGCGCCCGCCCACGCGACCATGACCAACCGATGATCAAGCCCGGACGCCTGTGGATCGTCCTGTTTCTGCTGCCGGCCGTGGCGATGTTCCTGCTGGTCTACCTTGGGCCGCTGGTGACGGCGGTGACCACCAGCTTCACCAAGTGGAACGGGGTGCAGGCGCCGCAGTTCATCGGACTCGACAACTACCTGCGCCTGGCAGGCAGCGCCAAGTTCCAGGCGGCGTTCGTCAACAGCATCAAGTGGGTGCTGGCCGCCGCGTTCATCCACGTGCCGTTCGGCGTCCTGGTGGCGCTGGTGCTGTTCAAGCGGCCGCGCGGCTGGCGCTTCACCCGCGCCGTCTTCATGATCCCGAACGTGCTGGGCTGGACCGCCCTGTCCATGCTGTTCATCTTCATCTACCTGCCCGACGCCGGCATCCTCAACGGGCTCATCCAAATGCTCGGGTTCCGGGACTTCAACCGCAACTGGCTGTATGAGCCCGGCACCGCGTTCACGGCGGTGACCATGATCTGGCTGTTCTTCGCCGCCGTGATCACCCTGATCACGATGTCGGAGCTGATGGCGATCCCGGACTCGCTGGGCGACTCGGCGCGCATCGACGGTGCGAGTCCGCTGCAGGTCGACCTCTACATCAACCTGCCGCTCATCCGGCCGATCGTCGGCACCGGCGTCGTGATCGCCGTCACCGCGGTGCTGAAGGCGTTCGAGATCATCTTCCTCACCACCGGCGGCGGTCCCGGCAACCGCACCCAGAACATCTCCGTGATCATGGTGAACCGGCTGCTCAACAGCCAGGAGTACGGCTACGCCAACGCGCTGGCGGTGGTGCTGCTGGTCATGGGCATGGTGGCGGTGCTGCTGGTGCAGTGGCTGTTCCGCCTTGGCAGGAGCTACCGTGAGTAGCCGGGCGGCCGAGCAGGTCGGCCTGCGCACGCCGCACGAGCGGTTTGCCGACGGGGCGGCGGCGCTGTGCCGCTACGCGGTCATGGGCTTCGTGATCGCCATCTCCGTGCTGCCGCTGGTGTGGGTGGTGGTCTCGTCCCTGGAGACCAACGCCGAGATCCTGTCCTCGGCGCTCAATCTGCCGGCGCAGCCGTCGCTGAAGGGCTATGCCACGGCGTTCCGCTTCGCGCGCCTCGACCTCAAGTTCGTCACCTCGCTGATCGTCGCCGTCTCCACGACCACCATCTCGCTGCTGATCTACTCGCTTGCGGCCTATGCCCTGTCCCGCTTCCGCTTCCGCCTGCGCACCCTCGTGTTCACGCTGCTGATCTCGTCGATCCTGATCCCGGTCAACACGATGGTGCAGCCGGTCTACGAGGTGGTGCTCCGGCTCGGGCTCTACGACACCAAGGCAGCGCTGATCCTGGTGTACACGGGGTTTGCCATGCCGCTGTGCCTGTTCGTGCTGCGCAGCTACATGATGCACCTGCCCTTCGAGATGGAGGAGTCGGCCTACCTGGAAGGCGCCAGCGTGCCGCGCACCTTCTGGCGGATCATGCTTCCCCTGACCCAGCCGGCGCTGGTCAGCTCGGCGGTGCTCACCTTCCTGGGATCGTGGAACGAGCTGCTGTACGCGCTGCTGCTGACCTCCTCCGAGCACAACCGCACCCTGCCCCTGGCGATGCGCTACTTCATGCAGCAGTTCACGTTCGACTTCTCGGCGATGTTCGCGGCGCTGGTGATCTACGTGGTGCCGTCGATCGTCCTGTACGTCATCCTGCAGGAGAAGATCATGTCCGGCATCGCCGCCGGCGCCATCAAGGAGTGACCGGATGGCCGAATTGCCCGTGTTCCGCCGCCACACCATCCACCAGGGTGGTCCCGCCGAGCGCATGTACTGTCTCGTCGGCGACCTGGACGGCGACGGTGTCCAGGAGTTCATCGTCTCGACCCGCAATCCGGAACAGCTCCACTGGTTCGGGAGAACCGGCGGCGGCGCCTGGCAGCCGCACCTGATCGACGACACCTTCCCGAGCATCAGCGTCGGCGGCGCACTGGTCGACCTGACCGGCAGCGGCCGGCTGGACCTGATCGGCGCCACCAGCGACCGGGGCAGCAGCGTCTTCTGGTGGGAGTGCCCGGCCGATCCGACCCGGCGGTGGGTGCGCCGTGAGGCCTTCCCGCTCCCCGCTCCCCGCACGCACGACCTGCTGCTGGCGGACATCGACGGCGACGGGCGGCAGGAGCTCTACGTCTGGAACCAGGATGCCGAGACGCTCTTCAGTGTCCCGTTGCCCGACGATCCCTATGCGACCCCGTGGCCGGAGGTACGGCCCGTCGTCACCGGCGTGGACGAGCAGGCGCTCGCGGCCGCCGACGTCGACGGCGACGGCAGGCTGGAGCTCATCGCCGGCTGCTCCTGGTACCGCCTGCTGCCGGATGGCACATGGGAACGGCACGTCTACACCCGCGACTACGGCGGCGTGCGGGTGGTCGCCGCCGACTTCGACGGAGACGGGCGGCCGGAGATTGCGGTCGCCGAGGTGGCCCTGGACATCGGACGCACGTACGGACGCCTGGCGCTGTTCCGGCCCGGGGCGGACGTCGAGGACGTGTGGGAAGACGAGGTGCTGCACGACCGGCTGCTGGACGCGCACACGCTGCAGGTGGCCGATTTCGACGGCGACGGGCGGCCGGACCTGTACGTGGGCGAGATGGGGCGGGGGGACTGGACCGAACCGCACCCGCCGGCGCAGTTGCTCTTTCTGAGCCGCGGGGACCGGATGGAACAGGTCGTCATCGACACCGGCATCGGCACCCACGAAGCGCAGGCCATCGAGCTGGACGGCCGCTTCGGCATCGTCAGCAAGCCGTACCGGGCGCTTGCCGACAGCGCCCCGCGACCCGCGGAGGTCGACGCCCTCTACCTCTATCTTCCGGAGTGAGCTGACGGGTTGCCGTGCCGCCAGCCGTCCGGGCGGTTGTAGACGATGGCAGCCTGAAACGAGTTGAGTAGCCGGTGCGTCCGGCGCGCCTGCCGCAGCGCGGCCGCGTCGATGGTCCCGGTCACTGCCGCTTCCTCGTTGCCGGCGCCGTCCAGCACCGTCCCGGCGGTCCCGTCGTGGTCCACGATCATGCCGCCCCCGCAGAAGCGTTGCGCCTGCTCGTCACCGGCGTCGGCGACCGGGGGCAAACCGGGGCCCGGCCGGCCCGCGCAGCTCACACCGGCGATCGTGACCGCGCAGTCGCGGGCGAACAGGGGCCAGCGTTCCCGCCGCCAGCGAATCCAGCCGTCGCGGTTGCCGCCGTAGGACGCGAGTGAATTGGCGTGCGGCGCCAGGATCACTTCCGCGCCGCGCAGAGACAGCAGGTGGATCATCTCGAATCTCGTGGCGTCCGCGCAGACGGCGACTCCCAGCCGCACGCCGGCCAGCCTGCCGTCCGCGACCTCGATGACCGGCAGCTCGCGGCCCGGGCTGAAGTGCGGGCGCTCGGCCGGGGTCAGGTTGATCTTGCGCATCACGCCGGCGATGCCGCCCGCGTCTGCGACCACGAAGCTGTTGTAGCGCACGCCGCCACGGCGCTCGACCAGACCGAAGCCCACCGCGGTGGCGAATTCCGACGCCAGGCCGACCGCGCGGCCGACGAGCGGGGAGTCCAATTCGAGCGCGGCGCCAGGATCGTAGGTCCAGCCGGTCAGCGAGAACTCCGGAAAGAGAACGAGGTCGGGCCGGGTGCCGGCACCACTCACGAGCGTGTCCAGCCACGCGCCGTGCCGGTCCAGGTTGATCGCGGGATCGGCGCAGAACCGGAAGCTGACCAGGCCGACGGTGATCTCCGCGCTCATGGATCGGAGCGTACCGCAGGCCGGCGTCGTTCGTGACCCGGCAGCCTTTGATGGTCCGCGCGGCGGCCAGGATAATGGCAGGAGTGGAGGCGGTGGCGCGGGCGGTCGACGGACACGGGGAGACTAACGCGGGATGAGCCGCCTGCCGGGCAAGCGCGCGGTGATCACCGGAGCGGGGCGGGGGCTCGGTCTGGCGGTGGCCGAGCTGTTCGTGAGCGAGGGAGGGGCGGTCGTCCTGGCCGACCTGGACGAGGGCGCCGTCATGGCAGCGGCGAACCGGCTGGAGGCCGCGGGCGGCACGGCGACCGGGGTGCGCGCGGACGTCGCCGCGGCCTCGGACGTGCAGGAGTTGATGGACGCGGCGGCCGATCGCCTTGGCGGCCTGGACGTGCTGGTGAACAACGCCGGGATCGTCAGCGCCGGCAGCGTGACCGAGGTCGACGAAGCGCACTGGAACCGGGTGCTGCGGGTCAACCTCACCGGTGCCTATCTGTGCTCGCGCCATGCGATCCCGCACATGGAGCGGTCCGGCGGCGGATCGATCGTGTGCATCTCTTCCTCGGCGGGGGTGGTCGGCAAGAGGGATCAGGTCGCCTACAACGTGTCCAAGCACGGCCTCATCGGCCTGGTGCGCTGCATGGCGCTGGACCACGCCGACGCCGGCATTCGCGTCAACGCGGTGTGTCCGGGGGCGATGGACACGCCGGCGCTCCGGGAGCTCAGCGCCGGGCAGCGTGCCGAGCTGGCCGCGCGCAATCCGCTCGGCCGCGTGGCCGAGCCGGCGGAAGTGGCGCAGACCGTGCTGCACCTGGCGTCCGACGAATCGTCGTTCACCACCGGCGCGCTGTCCCTGGTCGACGGGGGACTCACCGCGATGTTGCGAGCGTTCCGGGAAGGGACCTCCGGCAAGAACGAGAATTCCGCTTCTCGCCCTTGATGCCGATTGGCATCCTCTCAGCCGCCGAGGTACACCATCGACAGACCGGCGACTCGCTCGAAGTGAGCGTCGTACGTGAGCAGCGACGCGCCCGTCTGCAAGGCGTGAGCGGCGACCCAGACGTCGTTGACGGGAATCGGCGTTCCCGCCCGTCTCAACTCGGCGGCTACCGAGCCGAATCGACTGCAGGTGTCGAACGTGACCGGGACGAACGCCACGAACGGCTTGGCAAGAAAGCGTTCAAGCTGTTCGAGGTTCTTCCGGTACCGCGTACCGTGCCGGAAGCCGTAGATCAACTCGCTCACGACCGCCGCCGGCAGAAGGATGCGTGCCGCCGAGTCGACCCTGTCCGTGACCGCCGGCTCAGAGCGCATATACCCGGTGTAGGCGTTCGTGTCGAGCATGAGCCTCATCGCCAGAACTCGTCGTCCATCCGATCGAGATCGGCCACCGCATCGAGCACGGCTCGCTCGTCCTCCTCGGACCATGTCCCACGGAACTCCCTGAGGGAGTCACCGACCGTGCGCTGCTCCCCGTCGGCACTGGCCAGGCCCGCGCCTCTGCGCATCAGGTAGACGGCAGCCTTGTTCAACGACGTGTCGCGACGCATCGCGATCTCGTGAAGCCGTCGTTCGAGTTCCGGTCCGAGATTGCGAATGGTCAATTGCTTCATGAGCACCAGCCTACGGAGATCGATGACTGCCGGCAAGTCGTTTCGACTCACAATGACTCGTACCGTCGACTCATGTCTGATACGTTCACGCTGGTGCAGTACGACGACGAGGCGTACCGGCAGGCCATTCGCCGCAACCGGGGCTGGAACTTCTGGGTCAACGTCGGCGACCTGTCGTTCGTCACCCTGGCCGGCAGCTTCGTCTTCATCTCGACGATCCTGCCTCTCTACGCCAGCTACCTGACCGAATCGCGGGTCCTGATCGGCCTGATCCCGGCCGCCTACCTGCTCGCGTCACATGGCCCTCAGCTTTTCATGGCCGCGCGCGCGGAGGCGCTGGGCCGCAAGAAGCCGTGGGTGGTGAAGGTCAGCGTGTTCGAGCGGGTGCCGTGGCTGATCCTCGGGCTCGGCATCCTGCTATGGCCGGAGGCGCCGGCGTGGTTCTCCTACGCCTTCCTGGTCGCCATGCTGCTGGCGGCCCAGGGCGCCGTCGGCGTGGCCAGCCCGGCGTGGCGAGCCATGCTGGCCAACGTCATCCATCCCGACCGCAAGGGGCTGATGTTCGGGCTCGGCAGCTCCTTCGGCGGGCTGATGGGTGCCGCCGGCGCGCTGCTGGCCCGGTACATCCTGGACACCATCGCCTTTCCCCGGTCCTTCGGCGTGTGCTTCCTGCTGGCGTTCGCGGGCCAGGCGGTCTCCTGGACATTCCTGACCCTCAATCGCGAGCCGGAGCGCCCGCCCGACCGGCCCCGAGCGCGCCTGGGGTCCTATCTTCGGGAGTTGCCGGAGGTACTGCGGCGCGACGCGAGCTTCGCCCGCTTCCTGATCAGTCAGGCCCTGGTGATCCTGGGCACCCTGGGGGTGACCTTCTACATCGTGTACGGCCGCGAGGCGTTCGGCGTGAGCGACGCCTTCGCTGCGACCCTGACCATGGTCGCGCTGATCAGTCAGGGCGTGGGCACACCGCTCCTGGGCTGGTGGGGGGACCGTTTCGGGCACCGGTCCGCCGCCGGGATGTCGGCCCTGCTGTGTGCGGGCGCGGGAGTTGTCATGATCATCGCTCCCCGCGCTGCGTGGATGTACGCGGCCTTCGCCCTGCTGACGGTCTCCGACGCCGGGCTCAGGGTGGCCCGGCCCAGCCTGGCGATGGACCTGGGAGCCGGCGGCCGGGTGCCGACCTATGTCGCCCTCACCACCACCCTGCTCGCCGGTCCGGCCCTCATCGCGCCGATACTCGGCGGCTGGCTGATCGACCTGGTGGGCTTCCGCCCGGTGTTCGCCGCCGGGACGGTGCTCGCGCTGCTCGGCTGGTTGCTGGTGCGCACAGGCGTGGCCGACCCGCGGGTCAAGGGCCAACGATAGATGCGTTGCACCTGCTGACCATCCTGACTACATTACGTCCCCGTGCAGATGGAAGAGATCGGGACGCTGGAAGCCAAGACCAACCTCTCGGCGCTGTTGGACCAGGTGCTCGAGGGCAAGAGCTTCTACGTGACACGGCGTGGGAAGCGGGTCGCGGAGCTCAGGCCGGTGGCACAGCCAACCCGTACTCGCCGCGCCGGATTCGCCAAGGGCACCTTCACCTACATCGCGCCGGACTTCGACGCGCCATTGGACGAATTCGCCGACTACCGATAGTGACGCTGCTGCTCGACACGCATACGCTGCTCTGGTTCGTCGAACACGCGCCGCAACTCTCCCATCGCGCCAAAGCCGCCATCGAGGACAGCGACAACACCGTCGTCTACAGCATCGCGTCCGTGTGGGAGATGGCCATCAAGCTCGGGCTCGGCAAGCTCGCCATGTCGCGTCCACTCTATCCTGGGTTCGCCGATCTGCTGAAAGCGCATGGCATTCAGGAACTGGACATCGCGTACCGCCATGCCAGCGAGGTCTCGGCCCTCCCGTTGCATCATCGTGACCCCTTCGATCGGCTGCTCGTCGCCCAGGCGATGGTCGAGAACCTCCCGATCGTCAGCGCCGATCGGGCATTTGACCCCTACCCGATTACCCGGATCTGGTAGCGGCTTAGTGCTCGTATTCCTCCATCAGCTCCACGTGGTTGCCGTCCGGATCGGTACAGAAGCAGACGCTGACCGAGCCCTCGGTCAGCTCGAAATTGACCGGACCGGAGATGAAGTGGACCCCCTTCGACCTGAGCTCTTCGACCGCCCCCGGCAGGTCGTCGACCACCAGCGCGAAGTGGCAGGAGCCGACCGACCCGATGGGCGGCTGGTGCGGTTCGATCGGCGGCGTGTAGTACTCCAACAGGTCGATCAGGATGTCCGGGCTGTCGGGAGCGGCCAGGCGCGTGGACTGGGCGCGCGCACCCCGGAGGCCGTTCGCCTCGTCGATCTTGTCGCCTTCGAGCTGGTGGTTCTCCACCAGCCTCAGCCCGAGCTTGTCGACGTAGAATTCCAGCGCCCGCCTGGTGTCGCTGACCGTCACCGCGACGTGGTCGAATGTCCGTACCTTCATGCGCCGATCCTACCCGATCGGCTACATCGCGGTGAGACCGCCGTCGACCAGGAACAGCGCGCCGGTGGTGAACGACGATTCGTCGGACGCCAGGTGCAGCACGGTGCGGGCCACCTCGACCGGCTCGGCGATGCGGCCGAGCGGATGCCACCCCGCCAGCTTCGCGCGATGCTCGGCGCTGAGCGAGTCCGTCATCGGCGTGTTGATCACCCCCGGGCACACGGCGTTGACCCGGATGCCGTCGTCGGCATGGTCCAGCGCCATGCAGCGGACCAGGCCGATGACGCCGTGCTTGGACACGTTGTAGGCGACCTGGCCCTTCTGCCCGGTCACGCCGGAGGCCGAAGCGATGCAGACGATCGAACCGCCGCCTGACCGCGCCATGTGCGGGACCGCGTAGCGGGAGCACAGGTAGGAGGCGGTGAGGTTGACCGCCAGCACGCGCTCCCAGTGCGCTTCATCCACTTCGGTCACCGTACCGGCGCTGGAGATGCCGGCGTTGTTCACCAGCACGTCCAGGCCGCCCATGCGCTCGACCGCCGCGTCCATCAGCCCTTGCACGTCGCGTACCGCGGTGACGTCCGCGCGCACGGCGACCGCTTCGCCGCCCGCAGCCGCGAGCCGCTCCGCCGCTGCCGTAGCGGAGCCCTCGTCCCTGTCGGCAAGCATGACCGCGGCCCCCTCGCGCACGAACAGCTCGGCCACCGCCAACCCCAGCCCGCGCCCGGCTCCGGTGACCACCGCCCGCCTGCCCTCCAGCCGCTTCATCGCCTGCTCATTCCACCCGACCGTAGGCACGCCCCCACGGTTTGGCAAGCGCGGCACCGAACCGTAGAGAGATGCCGACCGCCGTTGGATGACCTTGGACGACCTCCTAAGCCGTTGACGTAGTCCGCCAATGACCTATAGCGTCGATGCGTGAGGGTCCAGTGGGATGAGGATAAGAATGCTCAGAACGTCGGCAAACACGCCATCAGCTTTGAGCAGGCGCAGGAGCTCTTCCTTTCCGGCGTGGACTACCTTGAGGTATTCGATGACCAGCACTCCGAGCACGAAGATCGCTTCATTGCGGTCGGCCCCGTATCACACGGCGTTGTTGTCATCGTGTGGACCGAGCGAGACGAAGAAACGGTTCGGATCATCAGCGCCCGTTGGGCCACACCTCGCGAAAAGAGGTTGTACGAAGCGTACTTGGAACGTTACCTATGAAAGAAGTGAATGAGCCCCCGGAGCTCACGGAACGCCAGTTTGCGAGCGCACTACCCGCAACTCTTAGAAGACGCCTCATGCGTGGTCAGTTCGAGTCCGGTGCGGACGTCGCGGCGTTGCGCCGGTTTGTGGGACTTTCACAGGTCCAGTTCGCTGCGGCGGTCGGTATCAGCGTTCATACGCTTCGCAACTGGGAACAGAACCGGCGACGCCCTGAAGGGCCGGCGCTCGCTCTCCTTCGAATTGCCGCGCGGCATCCGCGAGTAATCCGGGAAAGCACCGAGTCCGTGGCATGAGCGCCCGCACCGATATGGGATGACCGTCAGCGCCAGCATCTTGGCCAGCTCGCACATCTCCAGCGTCTGCTACTAGGTCGATCGTGTCGGGGACCGTCGCCCCATCCCGACGTTACGTGACGAGGAGACCGCCGAAAGCAACCCGGCCGTTGCCATCAGGCTCGTAGATGATGTGCGTGTGTCGTTCGGGACGCAGGAGTGCGTTTGCCACAATCCTTGCGAGTTCCTTCGCTTCCTGTGCGAGTCGCTCCTGCTCTGGAATCTTGTACTTCAACACATGAACCAGGGTGGGTCTTGCATCGTCACGAAGCGTCTCCCGGTTCTCCGCATACTGCTCGAACGGTATGTAGTCGACTTTGACCCAGGTGGCCGCTGTCCCGGATTGGAAATGTTCGCCGAGCTCATCCGCCAGAAGCTGCAACGTCTCGTGAGCGACGCGCTCGGAGTCATCTCGGATCACGAGCTGCAATTGAACGATAGGCATCCAGCCGACTATAACCGCATCCCGGGCTGATCGTCTGATCGTCTGACGATGGTCAGGGGCGGCCGGCGCCATGGTCGAGGTCAAGCGTGTCCTGCCACAGTGCGGCGAGGAAGTGTTCGAGCGGCCAGATCTCGATGTCATGCGATGGACCGGGCTCGATGCGCGGCCGCTCCTCGCGGCAGACAACGATGGAGCGCTCGACCAGGCCCTCCTCCGCCAGCGCCCGCAGGCCCCGCAAGTGCTTGTCGTGCACCCGCCGTGCGGCCTTGGTCTCGATCGCCACCCGCCGGTCCAGAACGAAGTCGACTTCGTAACCTGACCGCGACCGCCAGTAGGTGATCCGGGTCCGAGGCCGGCGATAGTCCATCCAGGTGCAGAGCTCGTGAAACACATAGTGCTCGAAGAACTCGCCGAAGTCGGCCGACGCGTCGTTCACCGGAGGAAGCCGCCGCAACGCCCCACCACGCCGGTGTCGAAGAAGTAGACCTTGGCGGTCTCGATCGCCTTGCGCTTGACCGTGCCCGTGAGCGGAGGCAATTCGGTCGCGATGAGCGTGTCCGTCAGTATCTTGTACCATTGCACCACGGTCTGGCGCGGCACCTGCGCGTCGCGCGCGACGTTGGAGTAGTTCAGAAGCTGAGCATTCGTGGTGGCGGCGGTCTGCAGAAAGCGGGCAAAGCCGGGAAGGTTGCGCGCCAACCCCTCGGCCGCGATCTCCTCGGTCAGGTAGCGGTCGACGTAGGAAGCCAGCTCCTCGTCGGGATCGCCGGACAGGTAGTGTGGCGGCAGCAGCCCATGGTTGATCGCGCGTTCCAGGGAAAAGCCGCTGTCCAACTATCATGATAATCGCTGTCAGCGATGGCGACCACCAGCTTGACCCACGGCCGGTCACCAGCGCTGGCCATCCCGGCGTTATACTCCGACACGCCGCCGCGGGCACGCCGCGGGCACGCCGCGATGAGGATGGCGATGACGGCTCCGATCGCTCCACCCAATCCGTTCTACGTGCCGCTCGATCGCGAGGTCACGCTTTCGCTGGACGGCACCTGGCGGTTCGCGCCGGACTCCGACGACCGCGGCGAAGCCGACGGCTGGCACCGCACCGGCGTGCAGGGACGCGCGTGCCCGGTGCCGGCCGCCTGGCAGTTCGTGTTCGACGATCTGCGCGAGTACCGGGGGCCGGTGTGGTACGAACGGGATCTCACCGTCTCCTCCGAGCACGCGGGCCGGCGGGTCGCCCTGGTCTTTGCCGGGGTCGACTACCACGCCACGGTGTGGGTGAACGGGCATCTCGCCGGCACTCACGAGGACGGCTACCTGCCGTTCTCGGTGGACGTCACCCGGCTCGTCTCCCTCGACCGGCCGGACCGGATCACGGTCCGGGCATCGGTGCCGGAGGACCAGCTTGAGATTCCCGGGGACGAGACCTCCGGCTCGCACCGGAGCGGCATCTGGCGCCCCGTGTGGATGGAGGTGACCGGGACCACCCACTTCTGCGACCTGTTCGTCGCTCCCGACCTGCCGGCCGGGCGTGTCAGCGTGCGCGTCGGCATCATCGCGCCCTCGCACCCGAGTGCGCGGTCCGTGCGCCTGCACCTGCGCGCGGACGGCCCGGACGGCGGGGTGCACGCAATGGAGGAGGATCTGACACTGCCGGCCGGCGGCGAACCGTTCTCGTTGGAGGTCGAGAGCTCCCTCACGATCGACGAACCGCAGCCGTGGACGGTCGAGGACCCACAGCTCTACCGGCTGCACGCCGTTCTCACGGAAGGCGAGCGCACCCTCGATGCGGTCTCCCGGGAGTTCGGCATGCGCACGATCGACATCGACGGCATCCACATCCGCCTCAACGGCCGGCCGATCTACCTGATGGGCGCGATGGACCCGCAGGACATCCCCGACAAGAACATCTACCTCCCCGAGTACCACGCCCCCACCGATGACGAGATCCGGAACGAGGTCCTGCTGGCCAAGCGGATGGGCTTCAACTGCATCCGCAAGCATCACCAGATCGACGATCACCGCTACCTGCGCTGGGCCGACCGGCTGGGGCTGCTGGTGTACGGGCAGCCGCCCTGTTACCGGCGGATCACAAGCGCGTCGGTCAGCCGCTGGCGCCGCCTGGTCGAGGGGTGGGTGCGCCGGGACCGCGGCCACCCGTCCATGCTCATGTGGACGCTGTTCAACGCCGCGCAGGGCCTGCAGCCGATGCCCACGGCCTACGACGAGCGGGCCGAGCACGAGAGCGCGGCGACCACCCCGGAGGAGCGGGCCGAGATCGTCCGCGTCGCCCACGACCTGGTGAAGCGGCTGGACCCGACCCGGCCGGTCATGGACACCGCCGGCGGCGAGTTCTACCGGAGCGAGGCGCGCTCGCTGATGCGCTACGGCTTCTCCGGGCCGCAGTACTACCGCCGTTCGCGCGAGCACTACCCCGCCCTGCGCGCCGACCGCGTCAGCCGCATCCCGGGCGCGGCCATCGGGCAACCGGACCCGGATCCCAAACCGCTCCTGGTCGGCGAGCTGGGCGGCTACATCTACTTCCCTGACCTGGACAGGTTCCGGCGGCAGTGGGGCGGGCGCACGCCGTGGCCGATCCTGCGCTCGGCCGGTCTGGGCTGGGGCGCCCTGGGCGAGCGCATGGCCGCCGGCTACGAGGAGCGGTTCCGCGCCTGGGGTCTGGACGAGGTGTACGGCGGCTTCGCCGGCCTGGCCGAGGCGCACGACTGGTCGGCGTTCGCGGACATCAAGGACGAGGTCGAGCAGATCAGGAAGGGACCGGACGTGACCGGCTACGTGTTCACGATGTTCTCCAACATGGGGCCGTACGTGCACGGCCTGCTGGACTACGACCTGAGCCTCAGGCCCTTCCACGGCGAGCTGGCGCGTCTGAACAGCCCGGACCTGCTGATCGTCGACTGGGAAGAGCTGAACTACCGGCCGGGCCAGACGGTGCGCGCGGCGATGCTGCTGTCGCACTACGGCACGCGCCCGATCGCCGGCTGCACGGTGCGCTGGCGGCTCGACGGCTTCGAACCCCACGGCGAGGTGGTCGGCGTGTCGATGGAGGCGGTGGGAGTCCGCCCCATCGGCAGCATCTCCTTCCCGGCGCCGGCGGTGGAGCGCGGAACACGGGCGCGGCTGATCGTGGAGCTGATCGACGGCGACGAAGTGCGGTCGGCCAACTACCTCGACCTCTACCTGTACCCGGAGAGCGGCAGGCGAGCGCCCCGCCGGCGCCGGATCAACGTCCATCGCGCCGACCGGCGGCAGCTCGGCGACGCCGGCTACGAGACTCACGACGGCATCGACCCCGGCATCCCGGTCACCGTCGCCGGAGCCTTCGATGCGCGAGTCGACGAGTACCTGAGCGCCGGCGGTACGGTGCTGATCTTCGCCGGGGACGGCAGCCGTATCGACCCCGAGTTGGGCATAGCAATCGGGACCGTCGGCTACGCGCTGGGTACGATGCCGGGCTGCAATTTCTGGGCATACGTCAACCCCGCCCACGGCCTGTTCGGCGCCATCCCGTACCAGAATCCGCTGGGCTGGACCTTCCTGAAGGTGCTGGCGGCTCCCCCCGGCCAGGAGACCCTCCCCGGCGGTTCGGGCTCATCGCCCCGGCTGGCCACCATGATCGGGGACCTGGAACCTTCCGTACAGGACGACATCCTGATCGGCTGCTACTCGGAGTGGCTGCGCTCCCGCTCGCCCGGACGGCTGCAGGGCCAGGCCGTCCCGCGGGAAGTGGCGGCGCTGGCCGCCCAGTTCCGGTTCAAGGCCGGCCGCATCGTGGTGGTCACACTCGACCTGCTCGCCGTGGCAGACACCGACCCGGTCGCCGCCCTCATGCTGCATGACCTGATCGACTACTGCCGCTCGGACTTCGCGCCCGCGACCGCCCTGCCGCCGACCGGCTAGCCGTCACCCCTTGAGCGCGCCGATCATCACGCCCTTGATGAAGTAGCGCTGCAGGAACGGGTAGATGGCCACGATCGGGGCGATCGTCACGACGATGGCGACGTACTTCATCTGCTCGGCCACGCCGGAGTTCCGGGTGAGCATGCCGGGCGCGCGCCCCAGGCCGAGCTCCGCACCCTGCCCCTGGATGAGGAGCTTGACCAGGAAGATCTGGATCGGCTGCTTGTCCGCGTCGAAGATGAACACCAGCGCCCAGAAGTAGGTGTTCCAGAAGCCGACGGCCGTCCACAGCGCGATGACGGCGATCACGGGCTTGGCCAGCGGCACGACGATGCTCACCAGGATGCGGGTCCTGCTGGCGCCGTCGATCAGCGCCGACTCGTGCAGGCTGTCCGGGATCGCCGACTGGAAGTAGGTGCGGGTGATGATGATGTGCCATGCCGCCACCGCGAACGGGATGATCAGCGACCAGCGCGTGTTCACCAGCCCCAGGCTGCGCACCACGATGAAGAAGGGGATGATGCCGCCATGGAAGAACATCGTGAACACGATGAAGCCCATGAACAGGTGGCGGAACCGGAAGTCGCGGCGCGACAGCGGATAAGCGGCCAGGCAGGTCATCACCAGGTTGATCGCCGTGCCGATGGCGACGATGAAGACGGTGTTGAAGTAGAACGTCCCGATCGCCGCCCGCTCGAAGATGTCAGCGTACGACTGCAGGTAGATGCGATCCGGCAGGAACAGCACCTGGTTGAAGAACACGGCCTCCGGCGTCGAGACCGACAGGAACAGCACGTACAGGAACGGCAGTCCCGTGACCAGCAGCGCCAGTACGGCGATGCTCCAGACGGCGATGTCGAGGCCCGGCTCTCGGTGTCTGATGGCCATCGCTGCGCAGCCCTAACCCGTTCCCGTCACCACAGGCTGGTTTCGCCGATGCGCCGGGCGAGCTGGTTGGCCCCCACCAGCAGCGCGAAATTGATCACCGAATTGAACAACCCCACCGCGGCCGAGAAACTGTATTCGAGCTCGATCAGGCCCTGCCGGTAGACGTACGTCTGGATCACGTCCGCCACGTCGTAGGTGGCCGGGGTGTACATCAGGATGATCTTCTCGAATCCGATGTTCATCATGTTGCCGACGGTGAAGATCAGGATGATCACGATCGTCGGCATGATCCCGGGGATGGTGATGAAGCGCATCTGCTGCACGCGGGTGGCGCCGTCGATCACGGCCGCCTCGTAGAGCTCCGAATCGATCGAGGCGATGGTGGCGATGAAGATGATCGAGCCCCAACCGAACCCCTGCCAGATGCCGGAGCCGACGAACAGCGAGCGGAAGTACCGGGACTCCAGGAAGAAGTTGATCTTCTCCAGACCCAGCTCCACGAACACGGTGTTGACCCAGCCGTGGCTGACGCTCAGGAAGTTGTACATCATGCCGACCACCACCACGGTCGACACGAAGTGCGGCAAATAGCTCACCGTCTGCAGCGACCGCTTGAACCAGCGCACGCGCAGTTCGTTGATCACCAGCGCGAACAGGATCGGCGCCGGAAAGCCGAACACGAGCATCAGGACGTTGAGCAGCAGCGTGTTGCGGATGAGCCGCCAGAAATAGAAGGACTCGAAGAACTCCACGAACCACCTGATGCCCACCCACGGCGCCGAGCCGATGGTGTCGCCGATGCCGAAGTCCTTGAAGGCGATGACCGAGCCCCACATCGGCAGGTAGGCGAAGACGACGTAGTAGGCGACTACCGGCGAGATGATCAGCAGGTACTCGCCCTGCGAGGCGACCAGACGGCGCACACGCACCCCCAGGGTGGACACGGAGGCCGATTCCGTCACCGGTGCCATCACAATCGTCCCGATGGAAAGAGGGAGGAAGCGCGTCCCCGCTCCCTCCCTCCGTTGCCGATCGATCCGGGTCGATCGGGGACTACATTCCCTTCAGGAACTCGTCGAAGTAGCCTTGGTAGACGGCCAGCGCCGCCTCGATTTCGTCGCCGGCGATGCGGTTCACGGTCTCGACGTACGCGTCCCAGCCGGAGAACGACTCCTGGCCGGTGATGAACTTCGCCACCATCTCGTCGACGTAGTCGTCGAATCCCTTGCGCGACTCCTGCACGACCTCCGACTCGTCGCCGGTCAGCTTCCAGAAGACGAACGCGCCGGCCCAGGGGCTGATCAGCTCCTCGAAGTCGCGCACGTCCTGCCACAGGGGCTCGACCGCCGATGCGCGGTTGTTCTCGTACAGCACGTACTCTCGGGCGATGCGGCCGACAGCCGATCCCATCGGGTAGAAGC
This sequence comes from Spirochaetia bacterium, assembly GCA_963662775.1. Classification (GTDB taxonomy): domain Bacteria; phylum Spirochaetota; class Spirochaetia; order SZUA-6; family Bin103; genus CATQHW01. The sequence goes on along the minus strand of OY759747.1, from coordinate 2,958,485 downwards.
GGCTGGGCAGCTCCGCCCACGTGCCGATGAACGTGACCTCGCCATCCTCGATGACGTGGTGCTCGCCCTCGATGCCGATCTCGCCCTTGAGCGGGAACTCGGTGTCGCCGAGCGTGTAGTCGACCACGCGCACCGCGGCGTCCGTGTTGGGGCCGGCCGCGGCCAGGAAGTTGGACCAGATCGTCGCCGAATCGCGCGGGTAGAAGCGGTCGCTGCCGTCCCAGACGGCGCTGCTCGGCTCCAGGATCGGGATCACGTGCGCGTCCGGGGACTGCTCGGTGCGCAGGGAGCCGGTGAGGCTTGCCGCGACGTGCAGCCACAGGTGGAAGGAGATCATCTGCTGGTACTGCGAGTTGAACTTGGGGGAGTCGAGCTGGAAGATGTCCTGGTCGATCAGCCCGGCTTCGAACATCCCGTTCAGCCACTCCAGCATCGCCCTGAAGCGGTCGCTGGTGGGCACGAAGTAGACTTGGTCGTCCTCCACCGAGTAGTGGTCGTCTCCGGACGGCTGCCCGGAGAGGTAGCCGATGCCGAACGAGGGATACCACTTCACGACCCAGTCGGAGCCGCCGTAGTAGCTGGACCAGCCGATCTCGTCCGCCTGGCCGTTGCCGTTGGCGTCGCCTGCGACCAGCGCGCCCAGGGCGTTCTGGTAGTCATCGACGGTCTCCGGCACGTCGAGGCCGGCGTTGCTCAGCCAGTCCTGCCGGATCAGCAGCGCCCAGTAGTTGAAGCGGTTGGGCAGGATCGAGGGCAGCCCCAGGATGCGTCCGTCGCGCTCCGAGACCGCTCCCTTGTAGGCTTGGTAGGCGGGCTGCGACAGCTTGGCGGACAGCTTCGGCATCTCGCCGGCGTCGAGCTTGTCGCTCCACGGGATGATCACGCCCTTGTCGGCCATCTCGCTCGGGGTCAGGCCTTCCGGGTGGGCGGTGAAGATGTCGGGCATGTCGCTGCCGGAGGCGATCAGCAGCGCGAGCTGCTTGCCGAGCTCCGCGATCGGCACGACGCGCCAGTCGAACTCGATGTTCAGCTCCTGCTCGACCAGGTCGATGATCGGCTGCTCCCCGGTCAGCGGGTAGGAAGCGTCGTCGTTCTCCCAGGTCATGACGGTCACCACGTCCGGCCCCATCTCCGCGCCCTCGTCCTGGGCGGCGGCGAATACCAGCGTGGCGCTCAGACACAGTCCGATCAGGACCATGCCGCGTCTCTTCAGGTGAGTCACCATCAACTCCTTGTGTATGGGTGCGTACCCGTAGTCAGGTGACGGTCGGCCACGGCCCGGATCGTGTCAAGCGCGGGCGGTATCGGCCGGGGTCTGCGCCCCGCCCCTCAGCTTCCGGATCCGGCGGCGTCAAGCACGGGTGCGTCTCAGCTCTGAGCCAAGCGCAGGAAGTCTTGCTCGTCCCGGCACGTCACCGCCGCGCGCACCAACGCCTCGATGGTGACTCCCTCAAGCTCCGCCAGCCGCCACGGCAGGGAGGCCGAGACGGCAATGCCGCGAGCCGCGAAGACCTCGAACACCGCCGCGCGCGCCGCCTCGGCGCGGCCTCGTTCCAGCCCTTCGGCCCGGCCTTCCACCTGGCCTTCCGCCCGCCCTTCCGCCCGGCCTTCCGCATGGCTCTCGTCGCGCTCTTCGCGCAGGAACGGATCGTCGTCCGGGCCCGTGCCTTCCGCCGTGCCCAGCGCACGTCCCACACGGCGCAACGCCGCCGCAGTCTCGGCGGACGGCTCGGGCTCGTTCAGCGCCCGGTGAATCTCCTCCGCCGTCCAGCCCGGAAAGGCGCGGCTCGCCGAAGCGGTGCGCAAACCCTCTCGCCGCCGGACATGAATCGTCAATCCCGGACGAAGTGATGCCGGTCGGCTCGGCTCGGGCTCGTCCGGAACCTCCACCCATAGCTCGGGAAAGCCCCAGGATTCGTACAGGCTCAGCTTGCCGCGCCGAACGTCCGTGGTGTTGTCCACCTCCAGCACCACGTCGGGCAGGGTATCCATGCCCACCTCAATGGCCTTGTCGTGGGGCACGGTCTGAGCCGGGCTGAGGAACAGAATCTGGTCGGCCTGCACGATGCGTTGCCGCGCGCCGCGCGCGTTGCGCACCAGCAGGTCGGTGTGCCCGACCGCTTCGATCGGCGCGCCGCGTGCGGCGGCGATTCGTTCGGCGAGCCTTGCGAGCCGGTGCGCCGGGCGTTCGTGGTAGTAGCCGACCGGCTCGCACACCATCGCCACCTCGGTGTCGCGGTCCCAGTACTCAATGCGGCCTTCGTAATCGGCGATTTCAGTGCTCGGTATGCGAACCGCGCGACAGCCCGGAAACTCCAACGGCTCCGTCCTGCGGCGTTCCGCCGGCGGCGTCGGAGCCGTAGTGACTATCGGTTCCGCCATCCTGAAATCGTATCACGAGCGAGCGCGACGCAGTCGCGTGGGAGTCGCGCGGGAGTCGCGCGCGGCAGTCAATCCACGGCGACGGGCGCGCCGGTCTCGATCGAGGTACGAATCGCGTCCAGCGCACGCATGTTGCCCAGGCTGAAGGCCGGGCTGATGCGGAACTCGGCGGTGCCGTCGATCGCGTCGCACAGGTGGTCGAGCTGCAGGTCGAACTGGTTGCGCGGCGCGAACCGGTACACCTCGGTGTCGAAGCTGTCGTCATGGACCCGGACGATGGCGGGCAGGTCCTCCCTCTCCACGAACTCCTGCTCGCGGACACTGCGCTGATCGAACGGCAGCTCCAGTCCGATCCAGCCGTTCGTGCCGATCACCTGGGTCGCCTGGCAGTATCCGTATTCGTAGCTGGAAGTGAGGTGCGCGACCGCGCCGTCCGGGAAGGAGAGGACGATCGCGGCCGACAGCTCCGCGTCCTTGCCGGGTGCGAAGGAGGCGGTGGCATAGGCCCGCACCGGCTCGGCGCCGGCAACCCAGCGCGCGAAGTGCACCAGATATCCCGCCGTGTCGTAGATCGAGCCGCCACCACGCGCCGGGTCGTAGCGCCAATTGGTGGGATCGGCGAACCGCACCAGCGGCGAGGTGAAGGCGCCGTGCACGGCGCGCACGCGGCCGATGCGGCCGGCGTCGATCAGCTCCTGCACGCGCAGATGCTGCGGGTCGTGGCGCCATTTGAACGCCTCTGCCAGCAGCACGCCGTGCTCGCGCGCGGCGGCGATCATCCGTTCGCATTCGGCGCCGGTCATGCTGATCGGCTTCTCCACCAGGATCGCCCGCACGCCGCCGGATCGTGCGGCGCGGATGGCGACCTCGGCGTGATGGACGCCCCACGTGGAAACGATGACGAGATCCGGGGACTCGGTGCGGAGCATCGCCTCCAGGTCGGTGTAGCGAGCGCTCACGTCGTACTCGGCCCCGAACCGCGCGAGCGCCTCCGGGCTGACGTCGCAGATGGCCGCCAGCTCGGTGCGTGGACTGCGCCGGCAGGCGCGCCCGTGGTCGCGCGCGTTCTCCCCGGCGCCGACGATCGCGGTGCGCAGCATCCCAAGAATCGTTCGCGCCCGTCGCGGCGGCGTCAAGGAGCTTGTCCGTGACCGGGCGACCTCCTACCATCGGCGCATGCGTGTCACCATTGATCACATCGCCGTGATGTGCGTTGACCTGGAGCGGTCGCTGCACTTCTATCGCGACCTGCTGGGCTTCGAGGTGGTTTCCCCGGAGGAGCATGACGGCGGTCCGATCGACCAGATGGTCCGGATCGACGGCGTGTACATGCGCGAATACCGGCTGCGGCCGCCCGGCGGCGTCAACGGCTACACGCGCGACGAGTCGGCCGCCGGCCAGATCACCCTCGACCTGATCCAATGGGTGCGGCCGGAGAGCCCGGTGCAGCGCTACCCGATCCACCACGTGCCGAGCGCCCACATCTGCCTGGGCATCGAGAACCTGCCCGCGGAGTACGAGCGGCTCAAGGAGCAGGGGGTCGAGTTCGTGTCCCCCCCGGTCCGCTTCAGCGGCGAAGGCGAGTGGCACGTGCTGTTCTTCTACGACCCGGACGGCAACCTGCTGGAGTTCAACGAGATCGGCACCGGCCGGCAGGACCCGCACGCCTACGACTGGGACCGGTCGGGGTCATAGCATCCGGCCCCCGGAGATGGCGAATGGTGTTGCGGACTACCTCGGGGTGTCCATCACCGAGGGCGAGCGCGAGGTTGTCCCAAGCGTCGTCGGTGTCGAGTGACTGGACGGTGTAGGTGATGAGCATGTGCGACGTGGAGAATCCGAGGGGGTGCGAGGCGGGGGCGGTTGTTGGCGAAGTTCATCGCCAGGAGAACTTCTGACCCTCCTGCGCGGCCTTGATGGTCTCCTCTTGTATCCGGTCGAGCTTCTCAAGCGCCTCTTTGCTGATGGTAAGCGTTACGCCGACGTCGCTCGCGGGGATGGTCGTTCTCTTGGAAACGTGGGCGGTGCCTTGGGACGAGACGGACGAGGCAGCGTCGCGTGCGGTTTCCTTGTCGGCCATAGCCAGCGTCGTCACCCGCCGCTCAGCTCCCTGATCAGGGAATGGGCAAAGGAGACGGCCGCCAGATTCTGATAGAGGTTCCGATACGGCTCGACGCGGAAGTCGCCCGGCGCTCCGTCGCCCAAGTACTCCGCCGAGAAGCGGGCCACCGGACGCCCGGGATGTGCAAGCTGATACGCGAAGACCTGTCGATAGAGCCCGATCCAGGGACGCAGCCGTGCAGGCTCCCACGGCCGGTCCATGCCGCCGTTCGGCAGGGCGGCGGTCGCCGCGTCGCCGCGCGGATCGGCGATCGGATACTGAATGCTGCCGCGGCCGCGCGGCAGGTCGTTTGGCACGGCCGCGCGCAGGTGGCCGTTGCCGACCAGGCCGGCTTCGACGATCCGGCGGCTGATCAGGTTGTCCGCATCGAGCGGATCCAGGTTGAGCTCTCCCGACGCGATCGCCGGCCACTGCGGGAAGTGCGGGTTGCCGATCTGATGGAGGCAGTGGGAAAAGTCGGCCGCGACCCGCAGTCCGGTACGCCCGCCGGTCGTTTCCCTGAGCCGGTCGTGCACGGCCAGCAGGCGGCGCGGATCGTGGGAGAAGCGGTCGACGTGGGTCTCCGTGTAGAGACCGATACCCTGGGCCTGCGCCATCTCCTCGGCCCTGAGGTAGAAGCCGCACAGCGCATCGAGCGAAGGGGTGGTGCTGTCGCCGAGCACCTGGATGTTCAGGCGATCGACGGTGCCGGCGCGCTTCGCCAGGGTCAGGTAGCCGCTCAGCGCCTCGAATGCATCCGGGTTCTCGTCGTCCCCGCCCAGCACGCACAGGCGGGTAAACTGCTTCAGGGGCATCCCGTGCTCGGCCGCGATCTCGGCGAACTCCTCGGCCCGCGCCTCGGGCGGCACGATCTCTACGAATTGGATCGGCGCGTCCGCGTCGTGCTCCTCCATCAGCCGGGCCAGGTGGCCGAAGAACCGGTGTGCGACTTCGCGAAAGCGGCGCGGCTCGATGACCGATCTGAGCTCGGCAAGCCCGTCCACCCCGGCCAGGGCGGTGCCGCCCATGTCGCTGCAGACGCCGATCTCGATGCGGCCGCGAGCGGTTGCCGCTACGGCCGCGGTGCCGGCCGTCACGTACCGTTCCACGGGTGCCGGGCACCGGTCCTGGCCCGGCTAACGCGCTTAACGGCCACGTTCGGGAGACGCTTCACTCCTGCGCCAGACGCGGGAAGTCTCCCTCGTCCCGGCACGTCACCGCCGCGCGCACCAACGCCTCGACGGTGACTCCCTCAAGCTCCGCAAGCCGCTGCGGAAGGGAGGCTGAGACGGCAATTCCGCGAGCCGCAAAGACCTCCAACACGGCCGCGCGCGCCGCCTCGACGCGGCCCTTGGCCAGCCCGTGCGCATGGCTCTCCCCGCGCTCCTCGCGCAGGAACGGATCGTCGTCCGGCTCGGTGCCGTCCGTCGCGCCCAGCGCACGCCCCACCCGGCGGAGCACGGCGGTCGTCGCGGCGGACAGCTCGGGCTCGTTCAGCGCACGGTGAATCTCCTCCGCGGTCCAGTCCGGAAAGGCGCGGCTCGCCGCCGCCGGTCGCAAGCCGCCGTCCCGCAGGTAGATGGTCAGCCCCGGACGCAACGACGCCGGCCGGCTCGGCGCCGGCTCGTCCGGCACCTCGACCCATACCTCGGGAAAGCCCCACGACTCGTACCGCTTGAGCTTGTTGCGCCGCACGTCCGTGGTGTTGTCCACCTCCAGCACCACGTCCGGCAACGCGTCCGTGCCCACCTCGACCGCGTTGCCCGCGGGTTTGGTCTGCGCGGGGCGCAGGAACAGGATCTGGTCGGCCTGCATGATGCGCTGGCGCTCGCCGCGGGCGTTGCGCACCAGCAGGTCGGTGTGGCCGACCGCCTCGATCGGCGCCCCGCGCGCCGCCGCTATCAGTCGGGCCAGACTGGCGAGGCGCGAAGCCGGCCGCTCGTGGTAGTAGCTGACGGGTTCGCAGATCATGGCGATCTCGGTGTCGGCGTCCCAGTATTCCAGGCGGATGTCGCCAACGTCGATCTGGTCGCGGGGGATGCGTACCGGGCGGCACCCCGGAAACTCCAGCGCTTCATCAGTGCGGCGCTCCGCCGGCAGGAACGGAGCCGTCGCAACGGTCGATTCAGCCATACGCGCATCATAGCGCGCGAGGAGGGAACCAGAAGGTGGTGGTGCGGTCGGGGACGAGGCACCACACGATCAGCTATTCGGGCACCAGCGACGTCGAGGAGTCTTCGGCCGGAGACAAGGGGTCAATGGCGTTCAGCGTTGACTCTGCAGACGCTGGGAAACTGACATGGGAACACTGTCGGTCGAGTGAGCCAATCAGGCATTCGACTCATCGCGCCGGGGCTACCAGAAGAGGATGTTCCTATTCCAAGTGAAGCTCACGTGACGTCGATGAGCAGGCGGCAGTGGTCGCTCGGGCCCCACTCGTCGGGTTCGTTGAGGGCGCGCACCCGCACGGAGTCGACCATGCTGCGCGACGCGAAGACGTAGTCGAGACCGGCCTCCGCCGCCGCCGGTTTCGTCCCGATCCTGCGGAACGTGGGCACGTTCCTGCTGTCGGCCGGCAGCCAACTAGGCCGCGGGTCGGCCTGTCGCCCGCCGTCGGGTGCATCAGGTCCGACGCATGGAAGACCCAGAGCGTCCATTCTGTCGAAGACGACTTGGTAGCGACGGCCCCAGTAGCCGCTATGGTAGCGGCTCGGGCCACGCACGATCGTGAGGTCGCCGGCGACGATCACACGATGCTTCGTTTGAGCCCCGATAAAGGCAGACAAGTCGGAGATAGTCCGATGCAGCGAGCTATCTACGTTCTTCTTTCTTCCAGGAACAAGAGGGTGCGGGCTCTCGTAATCAGGACAGATCGAAACGACAATGAACGGCTCATCGTGCGCCGGATGCACCCGCGCAGCGGCGATGCAGAGTGGATCTGACTTCGCGTAGGAGGCTTTGTCAAGGAACTCTACGTCGACGCGACTGCTGAGGCGCACTATCGCATTCCGTCCACTCTTCCCACTCGGCCATTCCCAAGGGTCAATGTCATCACGGGAGATGCCGACGTCAGGTGGCGGTGGGCGCGTCTCCTGCAACAGCGCGATATCGACATGCTCCATTTCGCGCAGTGCGCGCCAGGAACAGTGCTTCTTTTCGAGGTTCCAGCAGATCAGTCTCAGCACCAGCGACTCACCATCGAGCCAAGCTCACGGAGTCTTCCTCGTTCCGGCATATGACTGCAGTGCGCGCTGCCGTGCAGGACCGTGCAGCCCACCGGTTCGTCGTGCGGCGCTCGGCGCTGGAGCCACAGTGACTCAGCTCCACGATGCTCCGATCGTATCACGACTCAGTAGGGGAGCCGGCCTCCGGAGACGTTCAGCGTCTGCCCGGCGATGTAGCCGGCTTCGTCACCGGCCAGGTAGACCGCCACGTTGGCCATGTCCTCGGGCCGCTGAATCCGCCCGATCGGCACCGACGCCACCGCCTCCGCCTTGAACGAGCCCGCCTCCGCGCCGCTGCGGCCGGTGACGCCGCGATCGATCACGTCCCACATCTCCGTGTCGACGATGCCGCCGCAGATGCAGTTCACGAGGATGCCGTCGGCGGCAAGCTCCACGCCCAACTGGCGGGTCAGGCCGACCACGGCGTGCTTGCTCATGGCGTACACCCCCAAGGGAGCCTCCTTGCCCGGCGCCATCTTGCCGGCGCCGCTGGCGTTGACGATGATGCGGCCGCCGTCCCCCTGGCGGAGCATCTGCCGGGCGGCGGCCGTGGCGGTGAGAAACGCGCCCTTGGCGTTGACCGTCATCTGCCGGTCGAAGCTCCCCTCGCTCGCCTCCACCAGCGGCGCCACCTCGCAGATGCCGGCGTTGCAGACCATGCAGTCCAGACGGCCGAACAGCTCCACCGCATGGGCGATCGCCCCTTCCACCTGCTCCGCGGAGGTCACGTCCATCGGCTGATAGGCGGCGCGCGTGCCGCGTTGCTCGGCCAGGGCGATCACCTCGGCGCTGTCGCCCTCCGCGACGTCGGTCAACAGCACGCGCGCGCCCTCGGTCACGAAACGCCGTGCGATCGCCAGACCGATGCCGCGGCCCGCGCCCGTCACCACGACGGCCTTGTCGATCAATTCGGGATAGGTCGCCATCTTGCCCATACCTTCGACGGAAAGGGGTACACTGGCAAGGCAGAGACCGGGACGCGACGGTGCCCGGCCGACGCTGCTCGACCGGAAGACGGCCGCTGACTATGCTCTGGCGGCCGGCGCCGCCGGCACACGCCACCATGAAAACCAACCACGTCAGACAGAAACTCAAGGCCGGCCAAGCGACGGTCGGCTGCTTCCTGGGCATGGGCAGCCCCAACGTCGCCGAGCAGATGGCCCACTCCGGCTTCGACTTCATCGTCATCGAGATGGAGCACAACGGCCTGGACATGGCCGAGGTGCAGCACATGCTGATGGCGATCAACGGCACGGACGCCGTACCCATCGTCCGCATCCCCAGCTCCGACCAGGTGTTCATCCAGCGCTCGCTGGACATCGGCGCCCTGGGGATCATCGTGCCGTTGCTGCGCTCAGCCGAGCAGGCGCGCGAGGTCGTTCGCGCGACCCGCTATCCGCCCGATGGGATCCGCGGCTTCGGCCCGCTGCGGGCGTCGCAATACACCCTGGACTACCCGGACTACTTGGCCCGCGCCAACGACAACATCCTGGTCTCGTTTCTGCTGGAGACGCGGGAAGCGATGGAAGATCTGGAAGAGATCACGGCGGTTCCCGGAGTGGACGCGCTCTACCTGGGCCTCTGGGACCTGTACCTGAACCACGGCGTGAGCCCCTTCGAGATGCCGCATCCCGAGATGGACAAGGTCGTGGAGCGGGCGATCGAAGTGTGCGCGGCCAGCGGGGTCGCCCTGGGGATCGGCTCCGCCACGCCGGAAGACCTCACGCACTGGCGCAACCGGGGACTCACCTACCTGGGATACGGGCCGGACTTCGTGCTGCTCACCAACGCGGCGCGCGCCGGCATCGAGGCGTTTCGGGCGAAACCGGGCGGCTGATGGCCGATTCCGGTTCGTCGATGCTCGACGCCACCGCGGCGGCCGGCGATCCGGACCGCCTCAAGGCGCTGCTGGACGAGCACGGCTATCTGCTGCTGCGCGGCGCGCTCGACTCCGGCCTGGTGCGGCGCGTGCGCGACGACCTCATCGCCATCCTGCACGACTGCCACATCCTGGAGAGCCCTGAAGCGCCTCCGCTCTGGAGCGGCGGACCGCCGCCGACCGAAGAGGAGTACATGGTCTATTACGAGCAGGCCGTACGGCTCGACTCGTTCAACCGGCTCGCGGAGTCGCCGGAAGCGCGCGCCGTGATGGAGGCGATCTACGACGGTCCGGTGCAGGTGTGGAAACAGCGGCTGCTGCGCATCATCCCGCCCGACCCGGAGGGCGCGGCGCCGCTCGGCGTCGGCGCCCACCAGGACGGCAGCCCGCAGCTCGGCTACCTGACGCAGGACTTCTGCACGGCGTGGATCCCGCTCACCGAGATCGACGATCGGCTCGGCGGGCTGGCCGTGGTGCCGGGCTCCCATCGCGGCGGCGTGCGCGCACAGACCGGGGCGGCGTCCAGCTCCCTGAAGACCGCCAAGGACCAGGTCTTCGACCTGCCCTCGACGGATGAGCGGTGGGTCACCACCACCTACCGCCCCGGCGACCTGGTCGTCTTCGCCAGCATGACCCTGCACAAGGGCCACCCCAACACCTCGGACCGCCTGCGGCTCTCCTGCGACTTCCGCTACCAGCCGGAAGGCGCTTACGCCAACTGGCTGGCGCACACCAGCGGCCCGCAGGTGCGGCGCACGGCCCAGCAGATCGACGCGGTCGTCACGAGCCGCGCGCTGTACGTGACCACCCACGCCGACGCGGATCTGCGCGACGCGGTGCGGCGGCGCATGCTGGAGGAGCGCAGCACGAACCTGGAGCGGGCCCGGGAGCTCGCCGCCGAGCTGGCCGGAGGCTGACACGCCGATGAGTGACATGACTGAGGAGTTCCTACCCCGCCCGGCGCCTGCCGCCCGGCAGACTCGCCCGTTCTACGATTCCGCTTCCTACTCGGCCTTCCCCCACGTCATCCGCATGGAGGGGGACGAGCTGCTGGTGGCGTTCCGGCAGGCGCCGCGGGTGGAGGGCATCAGGCACACCCATCCGCGCTCGATCATCACGCTGATCCGCTCATACGACCTGGGCGAGACGTGGCAGACGGACGCCGCCTCCCAGATGGGTGCCGGCGGCGGACAGGAGCTGGGGCTGGTCTACCTGGGCGGCGGCAAGGTAGGCGGCGCGCTGGCCGCACACGAGGTCGTGCACTGGCACGAGACCGAGCGGATCTCCTTCCGCGACCCGGCCCGCAAGGAATACCCGTACGTCGGCGGCAGCCCCGACACCGGCGTCCCTCCGTTCGCCTACAGCAACGTCGGCGCGTTGTGGTGCTGGAGCGACAACTACGGGCTCACCTGGCGGCTGGAGCACGCCATGCTGGTCGGCGACAAGGCGCAGGCCTGCGCGCCGCCGGTGCGCACCGCCGACGGCACGCTGCTGATCCCGGCCTACGTCTCGCTCGGCGGGGACCCCAACTCGTCGGTGCTGTACCGCTCGTCCGACGGCGGCGCCACCTGGTCCGAGGGGACGGTGATGGCGCGCGGCAGCGCCGACACCCGCGACTACAACGAGCCGGCCGTGATCGAGCTCGAACCCGGGCACCTGCTTGGCATGCATCGCACGACTACCGGCGACCGCGAAGCGCGCAGCCTGTTCTGGCAGAACGAGTCCCGCGACGCCGGCGCCACCTGGAGCCGTCCCGCGCCCACCGCCATCCAGTCGGGCGCCTGTCCGCGGCTGCTGAAGCTCCGCGACGGCCGGCTGCTCTTGACCTATGGCCGCCGCCTGCCGCCGTACGGGATCTATGCGTCCATCAGCGACGACGGCCGGAGCTGGGGCCGCACCAGTTGGCTGGTGCGCAAGACGCCGGAGAGCGCCCTGGCCGATCAGGGCTATACCTCGTCGATCCAGCTCGACGACACGCGCATCTTCACCACCAGCTATGCGCAGTGGCGCGGCGTCACCGGCATCACCGGGACGTTCTGGGAGCTGCCCTGACGGTCCCTGGTCAGTGGCGCAGAGCGGTCAGCTCCGACATCAGGTCCGGTGGATTCCACCACCGCGTGAGTCCGAGGTCCGCGGCGATCACCGAAGCGGCGTTGTAGCCGCACAGTCCGGTCACGTTTCCTCCCGGATGCGTGGAGCCGCCGCACAGGTACAGCCCCTCCAGCGCCGTGCGATAGCAGCCTGCTCCCGGAAACGGACGGTTGTAACCGACCTGGTCGTTGGCGAACGAGCCGACCAGCAGGTCGCCCTGCGACATGTTCGGCAACCGGGCGACCGTGTCCAGGGGGCTGAGCGCAAACCGGTCCAGGATCACGTCCTCATCGAGGTTCGGCGCGAAGCGGCGCCAGAATTGCAGCAGCCGTTCGCCATGAGCGTCACGCTGCGCGTTCCAGTTGGACGCGTTCCCGCCCAAGTGGTAGGGGACCTTCTCCCACAGGAACGCCGCGTGGGTGCCCGGTCCGGCCTGGGTGCGATCGAACCTCGTATGGCACGACCCCCATGCGACCGGTGGCGGTACCCGTCCCCGCTCATGCGCGTCCACGATGTCCTGAAACTGGTCGAACCGATCAAGGCCGAGAATCACCATGAATGCGTTCCGCAGCTCCGGGTCGGCTTCCGCGGCGGCGTAGGAGGGCGGTTCCGACAGGGCAAGGTGCAACCCGAACAACGGCGCGATCACGTTGTAGCGGAAGCCCCGGGCGCTTCTGCGGAGCGCGGGACCGGCATCCGATTCCGCGAGCAGTTGCAGAAATGTCTGCTGCGGATTGAGGCCCGAGGCCACGAACCGCGTCGCCTGCAACCGCTCGCCGTCCTCCAGCTCCACCTCACCGATCCGACCATGCCTGAGGTGCAGCCGCCGGATGTGTAAGCCGCACCGAACCTCGCCGCCGTGAGCTTCGATGTCCGCCACCAGGCCTCGAGCGAGCTGAACCGATCCGCCGACGCACATCTGCGCCTTGCCGTCGGACGCCAACAGCGCCGGAATCGAGTGCCCGAAGCCCTTCATGCGCAGATCGACTTCCCGCAGACCGTTGAAGAACAGCAGACCGGCCCGGATCACGGTGTGCGAGAAATTGCGAGTGACGAACTCCAGGGGGGAGAGGGCCGACACTTCCAGCAGCCGGCGGCCGATGCGCGACTGGCTCAGCATACGCCGCCGCAGCGACGGCTCCAGGGGTGGCGACCTGGACTCCGGAACCAGGATGTGCTCGACGATCGGCCGGAACTCGTCGACCAACCGCGCGAGTGTGTCCGCATCCGCGGGCGACCATTGGTGGAATGACGCCCGGGTTCGCTCGAAGTCCGTCCACCACTGCAGGCTGCGTCCTTCGCCGGTGAGGAGCGCGACGTTCAGCTCCGGCTGGACATAGCGGACGCCATGGGCAGCCAGCTCCAGATCGTCATACCACGGCATCCGGTTCAAGGCGCGGTGATAGAACGAGTGCGGGTTGTGCATCACCCCCGCGACGCGCGGGTTCTCGATCGTCGCCAGCCCTCCACCGGGAACGTCCCATCGTTCCAGAGACAGCGTCCTGAGCCCGCAGCGCGACAGGTAGGCCTGCAGCACCAGGGCGTTGTGCCCGGTCCCGAGGATGATCCCGTCGTACGTTGCGCTCATCGTGGTCAGCCGATTTCCGGCGCGCCGATCGCCCACTGCGCCGCCGGCCTGCCGGGCCGGGCGTTCTCGCCAAGATACATCCGGGTAAGCGTACGCTGGCGGTTCATGCCGTACCGCCGTGCGACGCGAATCGCGGAGTGATTGGTCTCCGGGATGTCCCAGTACACGGGACGACCGGGAATTCCTCCCAGCAGGCTGTCGGCGATCGCCGTGCCGCTCGACTCATCCTCGGCAACGACGGGTCCGAGGTAGTCCGCGCGCCGGCCGCGCCGCAGCATGCCGTACCCGGTGACCTGCCCGGCCTCGTCCTTGCGGACATGCGTGTCCGATTGGGCAGCCAACATCGACAGCATCCGGTCGCGCGCAACGCCGAACGCGACGGAATCGAGACTCGCCACGCAGCCGATGCCACCGGTATCCAGCCGCCGAGGCTCCGTACCGGCTGCTGTCTCGATCCTCGCCGGGGAGGCCGGGAGCTCCCGCCTCTCCCAGCGCGCAAGGCTCCATTCAGAGACAAACCCGAGCGTATCGTAGACCTGCCGGCCCAACGGCGTGGCGTCCAGCTTGATGCAGCCCACTCCGGACCGGCGCAGATGCTCGATGCACCGCATGAGCAGCGCCGTGCCGATCCCCCGCCGCCGAAGATCCGGATCGACGAGAACCATGCCGATCCACGCCAGGTCTCTCGAATAGGTCGTGGTCGTCGCGGTACCGGCCGGCCGGCCCTGCCACTCGGCGACGAAACAGCCATCGGGGTCGTGCCGCAGCAGCCGCCGCCAGTCCTGCGGAGTCTGGTTCCAGCCGGCCAGGTCGCGAAGGCGGTCCGCGAACACCACGTCCGTGTCGACCATCAGTCGCAGCGTGATGGAATCGCTGATGGGCGAGCTCCGCTAGATCTCCGGACCGACCGCGGCGATGCGCATCGGCGCGTAGTGCGTGTCGACGATGCTGCTGTCGCCGGTTGCGCGCGCGCGCCGCCAGATCTCCGCCATCATGTCCCGCCGCCGCTGCGCGTGCCGGGGATCGGCGCCGAGATTGGTCAACTCGTCAGGATCGGCCGCGAGGTTGTAGAGCTCGTCGTAGTCGAAGCCGTTGAACACGAATTTCCACGCTCCCTGCCAGAGAATGCGCTGGGTCATCAGGAAGCGGTTGCCGCAGGACTCCGCGTAGGCGCAGTCGTGGTTCGAGGCCGCTCCCACGGGATCGCGCAGCAGGTCCGCGAAGGACCGGGAGTCCGGCGCCTCGATCGGAGGCGCGCCGGTCAGCTCCAGCAGCGTCGGCGCCACGTCCACCAGCGACACGATCGCATCGATGTCGGAGTCGGCCACGACCCCGGGTCCGGCGACGACCAGCGGAATCCGGTACGCCTCTTCGAAGGCGCCGAAGTTGTGGGCGTCGAAGCCGTGCGCGCCGACGTAGCGGCCGTGGTCGCTCATGAACACCACGATCGTGTCGTCCAGGACCTGCAGCCGCTCGAGCTGATCCAGGAGCGTCCCGACCTGCGCGTCGAGCTCGCCGATCAGGGCGTAATACACCGCCCGCGCCTGGCGCCACTCGCGCTCGGAGATGGCGCCGAACACCTCGCGCTGGCGCCGGTAGATCGCGGGGCTGTGGGCGAAGGTGTCTCCCAGACTGGCGGGCAGGTCGATGGCATCCAGGTCGTACCCGCGGTACGCGTCGCGGTTGGCGATGAGCGGCACGTTCGGCTCGGCGAAGCTGACGCAGCAGGCCCACGGCCCGCCCGCCCCGGCCGCGGACTCGAGGAATGCCTGCGCGGCGCGGGTCGTCGCCGCGAAGGCGCGCCGCTCGGTCGGCACCGGCGTCGCCGCGTAGTGCAGGACGGGACGATAGCCGTCCGGGCCCTCGTCGTAGCGCACCGGAGCGGCGCCGTCGAGGAGGTCGGCGGTAGCGGTGACACCCGCCCCCAGCGCCCGCTGCGCGGCGGCGTGGTCGCTGCCTCCCTCCTGCCACCCGAAGCGGCGCAGGTCGTTGCTGCGCTCGATGTGCCACTTGCCGAAATAGGCAGTCCGATAGCCGGCATCGCACAGCCCCTGCGCCCAGTGCGGATAGTCGGTCCGCAGCACGCACTGGTCGTCGTCCACGGTGTGCTCCACCTGCAGCACGCCGTGGTTGTGCGGAAGCACCCCCGTCATCAGGCTGGCGCGGGCCGGTGAGCAGGTGAACTGGACGGTGTAGGCGCGGCGGAAACGCAGGCCGCGCGCGGCGATCCGGTCGACGTTGGGCGTGCGGCAGGGCGACTCGGGAAACGTGGTCTGCGCCTGCATGCCGTCCGGCACCACCAGGAGCAGGTTGGGTCGCCTCACCCCAGCCGTCCCATGACCCTGGTGACCGCCGCCGCCACGTCGTGCGCGTCCCGATCGCTCCAGTCCAGGGACAGGGTGTACTCCCCCACCCGTGCCAGGAGATCCTCGGCTATCGGGCAGGTGCCCGGGGCGTAGCTGACGTCCCCGCCGTAGATCCTGGGATCCCACGGGCCGGCGCCGGCATGCCACAGCCGCCGCTGCTGAAACACGTCCCGCACGTAGATCGGCCGGCCGCCATACGGCGTCGACAGCGGCACGCCCTCCGCAGCCAGCGCCTCCTTCGCAGCCCCGGCCAGCTCCGCCGTGTCGAAGATCAGGATGGCGGAGGCGCCGACATCTGCGTCGCTGCCGGCGCGCCGGCGCCGGCGTACTCCGGCGCAGTCGTCCACGGCCGTGCCGATGATGCCGCATACTTTCTGCAGCCGCTGCCGCACCCGGTCGAGCTTCCCGAGCTGCACCCGCAGGATGGCGGCGGCGACCTCGGTCAGGCGGTAATTCTCGCCGAACAACTCATTGGTCTCCGGGATGGCACCGTTCCCCTTGCGGGCCGAGCCATTGTCGTGCAGCGCGATCGCCCGGGCGGCCAGATCCGGATCGTCCGTGGCGACCATCCCGCCCTCGCCGGCGGTGAGCACCTTGTTCATCTGGAAGCTGAAGGCGTTGATCCGGCCGCGGGCACCGACCTGGAAGCCGTCGTCGCGGGCTCCGAGGGACTGGGCGCAGTCCTCGATCACCGGTACTCCGTGCGCGTTCGCGACGTCCAGGATGGGCTGCAACGGCACCGCAAGCCCGCGCCAGTGCACGACCATGATCGCCCTGGTACGTGGCGTGATGCAGGCTTCGATGCCGGCGGGGCTGATCTGGAGGTCATCGTCGACGTCGGCGAACACCGGAACAGCGCCCGCGGCCACCACCGCGTTGGCGCAGCCGACGAACGTCGCCGGCGGCAGGATCACCTCGTCGCCCGGCCCCACCCCGAGCGCCCGGAGGGCGACGATCAGGGCGGCCGTCCCGGAGCTGACCCCGAGGGCGTGAGTCACCGCGAGGCGGGCTGCGAACGCCCGCTCAAGCTCCTCGGCGTTCCCTGCTACCTGCGGCCCGTAGTACCGGAACGGCGAGCGCCGCTCCAACACCTCGCGGACGGCGCGTAACTCTTCAGCGTCGATGGCGGTCGCGCCCGGGTAGCCGCCCGGCAGCGGCGCGGAGCGAACCGGCGTCCGCCCGTCGATCAGCGACCGTTCCATCGGCAGTACGCCTTGTCCGGCGTCAGCGCACGCAGCCGGGAAAGCTCCGGCCGGCGATGCTCAGGTACTCGGGCCCCGGACCGTCCCCGGTATAGCGCGAGCGCGCGCTCATATAGGAGAGCGCGATGGCGCGGCGCCAGTGGTCGGACGAGTTCGGCGCCGTGTAGTGCGGCAGCAGTGCGTGGAAGAACAGCCCGCCGCCGGCCGTGACCGGCGCCAGCACCAGGTCGTCCATCGAGTAACGGTCCTGCTCGATGACGTAGTCGTCCGTCACGTGCGTGTGCGGCTGCGGTCCACGCCTGTGCGCGCCGGGCAGCACGCCCATGCAGCCGTTCTCCGGCGTCGCGTCATCCAGGGCGAACCAGCACGAGCACTCGCTCTGCGGCTCGATCGGCCAGTAGGGCGCGTCCTGGTGCATGCCCTTGGAGGAGCCCACGTGCGGGGGCTTCATGAGCAGCGCATTGCGGAACATCTTCACGTCCGGTCCCAGGAGCTGCGTGATGACGGCGACTATCGCAGGATCGGTGCCGAGCGCCCGGAACAGGTCGTCGTGCTCGACCAGGCCGTCGATCTTGCGGATGCCGTCGCCGGGGTCGCCGACCCGCTCCTCTCCCCGCGTCACCCGCGGCTCGATCTGCACGCGCAGCGCGCCGGCGTCGCGCCCGCCGTGCGTGTACTCCCGGACGCGGTCGCCGAGCGCCGCGACCCGCTCCGGGTCGATCAGGTCCTCCACGACCAGGAAGCCGTCGCGGTCGAAGCGGGCCAGATGCTCGTCCGTCAGGTGGACCGGCGTCGTCGTCTTACCCATGGTCCGGCGATGGTAGGCGCCGGCAACGGTTATCGTCGAGCGGCGTCGGCCTCACCGTCTCGGCCAAGCCTCCCCCGGAATGCCTGATCGGAGTTCGCGGGCGGTCGTCCGTAGCGCCAGTCAGCCGCCGTGGTCCGCGGTACAGGCCCTCCGGACCGCCAGCAGGTTCTCGGTCGGCGTGCCGTAGGGGACCACCGCGGTGCCAACGATGAAGCCCGGCAGGTCCGCCCCTTCCGCCACCACCTGCGTGGCGGTCTCGAACACCTCGTCGGGCGTGGCCGACGCCACGAACTGCGGCGACATGTTGCGCCGCACCGATCGTCCCGCCTCGCGGCAGCGCGCGGACCATGCCGGCCAGTCGGCGGTGAAGTCGCACAGCAGGTTGTTGGCGCCGGTCGCAAGCAGGGAGTCGATGATGCGTGTCGTGTTGCCGCCGATGATGAGCGGCACGTCTCTCACGCCAAGCTGCCCGAAGTGCTCGACGATCGACCGCGTGAACGGCAGGACGTACTCCCGGTACATCTTCGGCGACAGCAGGTCCGGCGATGCCTGCGAATCGAACAGGATCACCTCGGCGCCGGCATCGATGTAGGCGGCGCCGAACTCCTTGATGATGGCGGTGCAGTACTCCAGCAGCCGCTTGGAGGCGTCGGGATCGTCCCAGCAGCACAGGAAGAACTCCTCCGCCCCCATCAGGCTGATCGCCAGCGAGAACGGCCCGGACAGGGCGCCGCGAATCCAGACGTCGCCGCCCAGCTCCGCGACCACCCGGCGCGTGGCCTCGATGTTGACCGGCATCCGCCCGTCGCGCAGCGGATTCGGGACGGGGCGGCTCGCGAAGTCCGTGGAGGCGTCCACCACGTGGTCGCCGGGGCGGATGCCGGGGATGCTGGTGTCGTCGCCCTCGTAGAAGGTGACCCGGCAACCGGCGGCTTCCGCCTCCAGGTTGTACACGTCGAGCCCGATGGTGAGCGCGTCCGGCTGCAGGGCGGCGTACTCGGCCAGCACCGCGCGCGAGAGCAGGTCGGCGTCCCGTGACACCCGTGACGGCGTGTCGTCCAGGAAGAACGCCTTGTGCTCGTAGACGGCCGGCAGAAACAGCGGCCGCCGTCCGCCGGCCGGAGCCGGTTCGCAACGGAGCACCTTCCGCACCTCGTCTCTCGTCGCCATCAAACCGTCCGCCGACAGCGTAGCGCTACGTCATGCGGCACGCAAAGCGGGCCGAGGCTTCATCGACACCGCATCGGGCCTCCGCTACCCTCGGCGCCGTGACACCCGCGCTCGGAGCGACCCTGCCCAGCGAGTACCGGAGCGGCACGGATCCCGTGACCGGCACGGCCATCCACCAGCTCACCGGCGCGGCCTGCATCAACCACGCGCCGTTCTTCCTGACGAGCGCGTTCACGCCGGACGAGCGCCACGTGCTGTTCACGTCCTATCGCGGAGGCGCGCCGCAGCTCTACGAGGCGGAGTGCTCGACGGACCGATCCGCCGGCTCACCGGCGTCGAAGGTCTGCACCCCTACTCCGCGGTCATCGCCGCGGATGGGAACGAGGTGCTCTACACCCGCAGCGAAGGCGGCGCCGAGCCGGCCGGCGTCATCGAGGCGGTCAGCCGCCGTGACCTCTCGCGCCGCGTCATCCACCGGCTGCCGGGCGCGCAGCTCGCCGAGTGCAGCGTGTCCGCCGACGGCGCCTGGGTGGTCACTGCCATGAAGCGCGACGGCCGCAATGGGTTGCTGGTGGCGGCCACCTCGGGGGCAGGCGGCCACGTCGCCCTGGAGTTCCCCCGCACGGTGATCCATCCGCAGTTCCATCCAGCCGACGCCGACTGGATCGAGTTCGCCGGCGATCCGGCGCCGCGCATGTTCCGGGTCCGCCGCGACGGCACCGGGATCGAGGGCCTGTACGAGCACGGCAACGAGGAGTTCGTCGTGCACGAGACCTTCCTCGGCCGCTCGCAGGACATCGTGTTCGTGGAATGGCCGCGGGCGCTGCGCCGCCTGCGGTGGGATACGGGCGACGTAGACACGATCGCGGAGCTCAACGCCTGGCACATCGCCCCCAACCGGGCCGGGACGCACATCGTCTGCGACACCAACCACCCCGACCGGGGGCTGCTCATCGTCGAGGTGGCCACCGGCGAGTGGCGGGTGGTCTGCCACCCGCACAGCTCCAACGGCGGCACGCAGTGGCGGACTTCGCGCTACGCGCTGGCGGAGGACTTCGCGCGGGCGGCCAGCGAAGCGGGCGAGCACAGGAACTCGGACGGACCGCTGAGCTGGATGGAGTCCCCCACGGACACGGTCTACGGCCCGCAGTGGTCGCATCCGCACCCGGCCTTCAGTCCCTCCGAACGGTATGTGAGCTACACCTCGGACGCCGGCGGCTTCCCACAGGTCTACCTGGCCGAGTTGTAGTGGACGGCGCCGGTCTCGGGAGGGTAGTGCCGGAGCTCGAGAAGACACGGCGTGTACCTGTATCGGGAGCTGATTCTCGGTCCCTGGCGCCTGATCTATCGTCTCGACCGGGGCCAGATGTACGTGCTGGCCGTGATCGACGGGAGGCGCAACGTCGAGGATTTGCTCCTGCGGCGACTGATGAGGAACTGACGGCCTCTCCCCCGCCCAACAACGCGACATGCTACGCAAGGAGATCCCATGAATCGTCCTTCGGACCTGCAGGCCTGTTATGCCGGGTACTCAGCGTTGCGGGCCGAGCTGTCGGCCTGGCTGGCGCAGAGCGTGCGCAGCGACGGTCCTGGCCCCAACGGCGGCGGGGAGGACGAGGCCAACTACGCCCTGGCGTGGTTCGGGCACTACCTGGTCACCCGCGAGCCGGCGATCGCCGACCGGTTTCGCGATCTGCTCGCCGCGCTCGCCTCGTGGGTCGAAACGAGTTGCTTCCACGGCTACGAGCCGGAGGCGGAGGCCCACCACGGCACCGAGCCGTTCATCCTGTTCCTGCCGCGCTACCTGGCCCTGTTCCCGCAGGACCGGACCGCCGTGCGACTGCTGCTGGACGCCGCCGAGCACGTCGGCAACTGGTGCGCGGACGTGCCGGCCTGGTTCGACGACCGGCGCGGCTGCTTCCGGTCCTTCCACATCGGCTCGCGGGTGGTCGGGGACGATCCCCGCTTCGCGTTCGAGCTCGCCGAGCACTTCCGCTTCCTGCATCTCGCCCTCGCCGCCTACCGCGTGTCGGGCGAGTCTCGCTACCTGGAATGGGCCGACCACTACGGCAGCGTGTGGGCGCGCCGCATCGCCGCGGTAGCAGACCGCTTCCCGCTGCTGTGGACGCAGGACGGCGAGCCGGTACACGAAGCAGAGGTCGCCGGCCGGCCGATCGCGTCGGCGGCCGGGGAGGGCCATCACGTTCCCGGCGATCCGCTCGCCGGCGTGGAGAACCTGCTGGCCTCCGGGGCCATCTACGCCCTGGGCGACCTCTACGACGAGTTACGTGCCGACCGGTACCGCATCGCCGCCCGCCGCCTGGCCGAGCCGCTGGTTGCCGAGCTGGCCGACCCGTACGCCGATCCCGCAGCCGCGGCGCTGTGCTACTACCGCCAGACCTTCGGCGACCACTCCCTGGACGGCGCCATCCGCGCGCAGTTCGCGCGTTTCGCCCCGCCGTCGCCACGGCCGCTGGCGATGGTCTTCCCCGAGGAGGTCCGCCGCCGCGGGGCCGGCGTCGGACGGCGCAAGGACATGATCCACTGGGCGGAGTGGCACGAAGACGGCTCCACCCGCCCCACGGGGGAACCGTGCACCGCCGCCCTGACGCTGGCCTACCGGTTGACCGGCGACGCCGGCTACGCCGCGCGCGCCCTCGGCACCGCGGCGCGCAAGCTGGCCATGGCCCGCCGCGTCCTGCGCGGAGGCCGCGAGCACGCCGACATGGGCGGCGCCGTCTGCTCGGTGGCCGCCGGCCACGGCCGCAACTGGGGCGCCGGCGCGGTGACCGGTTGCTACGGGCCGCTGCTGCGGGGAGTCTGCGACCGGATGGGCGCCCCCACGCCCCGGTTCGAGCTCGACGATGCGCCGCCCGGCCTGCTCTCCCTGGTGTCCGACGGCGCGGTGCGCTTCTACAACGGCTCCGCCGACGCCATCACCTGCCGCTGGCGCCAGACCGGGACCGGCCGCTGGCACGACCTCAGCCTCGCCGCCGGCTCGGAGACGACCGCCTCACTCTCCTGACCCGCGTCGAGAACCCGCGCCAGCGCGCCCAGCGTGTCAGCGAGCGCCGACATGGGCCGCACGGTCGAGGAGCGCGCGTACACGCCGATGGGCGGCCAGATCGTCGCGGCGGGTCGCTTCGTCCGGCCAGCCGGGCCTGGTAGCCCGAGCCGCTTCGTAGAGGTCGATGGCGAGTTGGACCTTGCGTTCCACTGAGAGGCTGGCCCGGTGTTTCCGAGCGAGCCGTTCGGCGGCCCCCCAATCGCGAGCGGCGTAGCCCCGGAGGTCGTCGGGGTCGAGCATCGGCACCGTCACAATTCCGGTCCCATGGTGCGGACAGATGGTACCATGACGCCCGTTTCGAACCATGTTCTCACTGCCCGGACACACCATCGGCGACTGCTGGTTCGTGGTCCACGAGGGGGCAGCCCACTGCTATTTCTGCACGTCGCCGAAGCCCGATCCAAGCTGGAACTGGGACATCGGCCACGCGGTCAGCCAGGACCTGCGGAGCTGGCGCTACGCCGGCCTGGCCCTGCGTCGAGGCCGCTCCGGCGCCTGGGACAGCCAGACGCTGTCCACCGGCTGCGTGGTGAGGCATCAGGGTCGATTCTGGATGGCCTACAGCGCCATCCGCCGGGGTGAGAACCCGCCGACCCGGAAGGTGCACCGCGTCGGCATCGCCGTCTCCGACGACCTGTTCCGGTGGAGCAGGTGCGGTACCGGGCCGGTCAACCAGCGCGACCCGCGGCACTACGAGCGGCTCGGCCCCGCACGGTCCGCCTTCGGCCAGTGGCGCGACCCGTATCTCCTGGTCGAGGGCGGCCGCATCTACCAGTACGTCTGTGCTCGCAGCAAGGCCGACGACCGGAGCCGTCGCGGCACGGTCGGCTTGGCGATGAGCGACGACATGCTGACGTGGCGCGTGATGCCGCCGCTGCAGGTGAAGCCGATCGCCACCGAGATCGAGGTGCCGCAGGTCTACCGCATCGGCGGCCGCTACTACCTGGTCTGCTGCTCACCCGCCGCCTGGTTGCGACCGTCGTTCACGCGAAGGTTCCCGGGCCACCGCTTCGGCGACGCCGACTACGCGATGGTCGGCGCGTCTCCAACCGGACCGTTCACCCTGCACGGCACCGGCGGGATTCTGCCGGCAAGGGCGAGCGGCAGGCCGTACGCCAGCCGTCTGATACGCTGGCAGGGTGGCTGGTATCTGCTCGGTACCGTGCGTGACGGCGGGAACCAGTACGTCTCGGACCCGATACCCGTCGTCGCGGACGCCACCGGCATACATGCCGCCTGACGTCATCAGGAGTGACACATGGCCATCGTAACCGACGAACTGGCGCTCAATTACCATCTCATGCACCCGGGGGACGACAGCGCCCCGGGCGATCCCAACCCCGCCTACCACCTGGACGGCACCTGCCACCTGCACTACATCCTGCGCCACCCTTGGCACGGCGCGCCGGCGCGCCCCCGGCACGGCGCGGCATCGTTCTCGTTCATCCACGTCACCAGCCCGGATCTGCTGCACTGGACGTGGCAGACCACGAAGCTGCAGCCCTCCTTCACCGGCCACGGGATGTTCAGCGGCACGGGGTTCATCACCAGCGAGGGGAAGCCTGCAGCGATCTACTGTGGCGTGTGCGAGCCGGGCAACACCTTCATCGCGGTCGCGGACGACAACGATCTGAGCTCATGGCAAAAGCCCTACGCCGTCGTGCCGCGGGGTGTTCCGCCCGGCAAGGACGTGCGGCTGCTCGGCGACCCGGACCTGTTCCAGGTCGGCGACACCTACTACGCCTATTCGGCCGGCGACAACCTGGAGCTGTGCAAGTCCACGGACCTGGTGGACTGGACCTACGTGGGCCCGCTCATGCAGCGCGAGCTGCCGGACGTCGCCCTGGGAGAGGACACCTCCTGCGCGAACCTGTTCCCGCTCGGCGACCGGTGGATGCTGCTATGCATCAGCCACCAGCTCGGCTGCCGGTACTACCTGGGTGACTGGGACGCCGGCTCCGAGCAGTTCGTCCCGGAGCGGCACGGGCGCATGAACTGGCGGCGCGCCGGCCAGTCGCTGGGCGATCCGGTGTACCGCGACTTCTTCGCGCCCGAGAGCGTGCTTACCCCGGACGGCAGGCGGGTGATGTGGGCGTGGCTGGCGACCGCCGACCCCGCGATCAACCTGCGGACCGTGCAGTCCCTGCCGCGCGAGATCAGCCTGCATGACGACGGCAGCCTGCGCATCGAGCCGCTCACGGAGCTTCAGTCGCTGCGCCGTGAGCCGGTCACGATCCGCGACGTCACGCTCACCCCGCCGGGCCGGGATGCTCCGGACCACGCGAGCGTGCGCATCGCCGACCTGGACGGCGATGCGTTCGAGATACGCATCACCGTCGACCGGGCGCAGGCGGAACGGAAGCGCTTCGGAGTCCGGCTGTTCGCCGACGACCGCGATGCGGGGCTCCTGATCCTGTTGCGGCCGGAGACCGGCACGCTCTGCGTCGGCGACACGGAGGCGCCCTTTGCCGTCGCCGACCTGTCGGCGGGCGAGGACCTGGAGCTGCGCATCTTCGTCGACAAGTACCTGGTGGAAGTGTTCGCCAACGGACGCCAAGCCGCGCTGAGCGTCTTCATGGGATACCGCGACGGCGACAGCGAGCTGCGGGGATACGTCTTCGGCCGCAGCGACAAGGTGGCGCCGACGACGTTTCGCAGCGTGGAGATCTGGAAGCTGAAGCCGACCAACCAGGGGTTCTTCGAGGCGCGCGCGAACCCGATCTGGCAGCCCGACACGCGCTGAGGAGGTCCACCGATGATCGAGCTCGCAAGCGAGCAGCCCGCGTACTACCACCGGCACGGCTTCCTGGTCGTGCCCGGCCTGCTCACCTGCGACGATGTGCAGGCATTCGTCGACCACGAGGCGTCGGCGGCGTCCCCCGAGCATCGAAGCTGGCGCAAGGACTACGAGATGCGCCGCCTGACGGTTCCGCGCGGATCGGGCGTGTTCTTCACGGGCATGATCGTCCACGGCTCCTACGCCAACAAGTCGGCCACCCGCGACCGGCTTGCGTTCGCCGTCCACTACGTGAGCGAAGGCACCTGGGTGTACCGTTCGTCCAGGACACGGTCTCCGCCGGCGGGTGGTCGCAACCGGCGTGCTGACCGCAGCCAAGGCATATCTCTACAAGGCTCGACGCGACACGAACTCGCGGTGTCCATGCTACGGTCCGACTGGTGTGAATACTGATCGTCTGCTCTCAGAGGCACTCCAACTCCCCGTCGAGGAACGGGCGGCGCTCGCCGGCCAGTTGATCGAGAGCCTTGACTACAAGATCGATGACGGTGTCGAAGCGGCGTGGTCGGTCGAGATTCAGCGACGGCTACAGCGGTTGAACGCCGGGCTTGCCAAGACGGTGCCATGGGCGGAGGCACGTCGCCGAATAGTCGCTGCCGCTGGTCGTAACTCGAACTCTTGAGTACCTCGACGCCGCGCTTGACGACGCAGAAGAAGCGGCCCGCTGGTATGCCGAGCGCAGCCCTGTAGCGGCATCCGGATTCGTCTCCGAGCTTGAGGCAGCAGCGCAAGCGATCGCCGAGGCCCCGAACGCATGCCCGCCGTATCGTCACGGCACGCGGCGTTTCTTGCTCCGTCGCTTCCCTTACAGCTTGGTCTACCGCGTAGAGCCGAATCGATTGATAGTCGTGGCCGTGGCTCACGCTCACCGCCGGCCTGGATATTGGGCGCAGCGTCTGCGAGCGGATTCTGGGTAGCAGAAGCCGTGCGTTCGTATGGACGGAGGCCGTCCAATGATGGCGACCGTAGCGAGCGTTCGTGGCCGAGGAGCGCGGCGCTCGCCTCGCGGACCGTCGCGTGCTCGCCCGTGGCTACCGCAGCGCACAGCGCCGCGCCGACCGCCGCCTCTTCGGTGAGGGTGCCGATGACCGGCGGGTGACCGAACCGGCGAGCCAGCTCCCCGCGGAGCACGGGGTTGAGGCGCAGGCCGTTCCCGGAGCCGACCAGGATGATCCGCTCTTCCGCGCCGAGCGCCACCGCCTCGCGGTAGGCGTCATGCAACTCGCGGGCCATACCGTTCAGCAGCGCCCGCGCCAGGTTGCCCGGCGTGAAGTTGGCGGCGGTGAGGCCCTCGAAGCGAGCCCGCTCGCCCGTGTCGGCCGGCGTCCCGTCGAACAGCGGCACGCAGCGCACGCCGCCCGCGTGGGAACCTGCGACCTCGGCAGCGGCCACCAGGCGTTCGTACACGATGTCCGGGTCGGCGCCGGCTCCCGAGGCACCGAGAGTCGCGGCCTGCGACACGAACTCCCGCAGGTAGCGAAAATTGCGGCCCCCCACCCGGCCCACCGAGGCCAGCAGGTAGCCGCTCTGCATGAACGGGCGCAGCTCCAGCCAGCCCGGCTCGACCGGCTCGCCGACGAACACGCTCATCTGCCCGCCGGTGCCTACGTTGACCGCCACCGATTCGGCGTGGCGGGCGACCGACCCGGCGAACGAGCACTGATGGTCGCCCGACGCGACGGCGACCGGCGTGCCGGACGGAAGGCCGATCCGGGACGCGACCGGCGCCGCCAGCGGACCCGCGACCCCTGCCGCGCCGGCAAGCGGCGGCAGCAGCGATTCCGCGAGCCCCAGAGCGGTGGCCAGCTCGCGGTCCCAGTCGCCGGAGAACACGTCGTAGACGCCCCAGCCGTGGGCGATGGTGGGGTCGAGGGCATGCGCGCCGCCGGTAAGGCAGCGGACCAGGTAGTCCGGGGCCGTCGCGGCACGCGCTGCGTCCACGACGGCGCCGTCGGCGTACAGCCGGAACAGCAGGGCGGCGGTGTGCTTGGGATCCAGTGGGCAGCCGGTCCGCTCGAAGCGCGGCAGACTCCTGCCCTCCCGGCGCGCCCCGCCGCGCTCGGCAACCAGATCGATGTACGTGGGGGCATCGGCGGCGGTGCTCGACGGCTCTGCCGCCCGGCGGTCCTGCCAATTGATGTGAGGGCCTGCCGGCCGCCCGTCGGCGCCGAGCATCTGGCAGCCGTGCTGCTGGCCGGTCACGCCGATGCCGTCGAAGCCTCCGCCGCCGGCCCGCTCGACCACGCGGCGCGACAGGTCGACGGCGTCGGCGATCATGCCGTCCAGGTCCCACTCCGAACGTCCTCTGCGGCGGTCCGCGGCGGAGGTTGTCTCGCGCCGGTTCGGGGCCGACGCCACCGCCACCGGTGCCCGCTGCCCGGTATCCAGTGCCAGCGCGGTCAGGCTGGTGGAGCCAAGGTCGATGGCGAGGTACCGGCCCACACCGCATGGGGCTCCATCCGCCAGCCCGTTGTCAATCGGGCGCGGTTGTCAATCGGACACGTCAATCGGACGCGTGCACGCTCCCCGCCTGCCAGGCGGCCAGGGCGTCGCGACAGTAGCCCGGCACGAAGCGGTCCGCGACGGTCAGGGCGCGCCGGCACGCCTCGGCCGCTGCCCGGCGCAGCCGGCCGTCGATGTCCTGGCTTGCGGGGGCGAGCATGCGCAGTGCCAGCGCGGCGTTCTGCCGAGACATGAGGCCGCGACCCAGCGTCGAGTCTTCCTCATAGTCGGGGTTTCCTCCGCCCGGCTCCGGCGCGTTCAGGCACCCCACGCAGCGCTCGACGACGACGCCAAGGACAGCGTGGTTGCCCGGCCTCGCGGCGGCGCGCTGTCCCATCAGCCCGAGCGCCTGGACACAGGTGGCGTGCAGCAGCTTCGGTGTCCACGCTTGGCGCTCCTTCGGATTCGGTGAGAAGCGGCCGAACCCGCTGGCGGGCGGGTGGCCTCCGCCTCCGGCCGGCCATCCATCCAACCCTTGGACCGCGTTGGCGATCTCGCCGGCGACCCGATCCATGACCGTCCCAACGGCGTCCACCATCGCCGGCGACGGCTCTCCGGCAGCCTCGCCGAGCGCGTGGACCGCGCAGCACGCCACGTGATCATCGACATCGGGTTCGGCCAGAATCGCCATGAGCGAATCGACCGCGGCGCTTCCGGCGGCGGACAACCCGTGCATGGCGGCGCGCTGGGACGCCTCGCCGCCACGCCGGAGCGCGCGAATCAGCCCGGCTACCGACTCCGTGCTTCCCGCGCGCCCCGCCTGCGCCAGCTCGTAGGCCGCCGCCATGCGCGCGGCTTCCGTCCGGCCGCCAAGCAGCGCGTCGATCGTCCCGCTGACCGGCGCCGAAGCGTCGGAGCCTCCGGCGTTCCCGGGAGTTGTCGCGGCTTCGCTCTCGCCGAGCATGAACGACCAGACCGACCGGGTCAGCGCGTGAGGAACGGCGTCGGTCCCGCTCGCCCGCGGT
The DNA here is from genome assembly GCA_963662775.1 of Spirochaetia bacterium. Classification (GTDB taxonomy): domain Bacteria; phylum Spirochaetota; class Spirochaetia; order SZUA-6; family Bin103; genus CATQHW01. Next base: position 2,930,343 of record OY759747.1, on the reverse strand, counting down.
GTGACGCCATTCCGGTGATCCCAGGAGGGATGAGTCCGAGCCTGCCCGGCCGCGTAGAGGAACTTGAACATGACCCGCGGCGCTGTGGCGGCTCCGGCGGCGCGGCGCATCCGCCGGTGGTAGATGTCGTAGTGAAAGAAGCCGACGCTCCCGGCCTTCACCGTCATCGGGACCTCGCGCATCGCCGGATCGATGGACTCGATGGCCGCCCGCAGCAGCCGGTCGCGGGCGGCCAGGTCGTCACCCTGCATGAGACGCTGCGGGTCGTCGATCAGGTCGTGGCGGATCGGCGGCTCCGTCGGGCGGGCGCTGCCGTCGCCGTCCGCGGGAAGCGAGTAGTACTGCGACGCGGGCGCGATCGCGGTCGGCCCCATCGCCAGGTCGATGGCGGTCGGGTAGTACATGCACAGCAGCCAGCGGGGCCGGTGGTGACGGACGCGCTGGACGCCCCAGTAACTGTCGCGGTGCCAGCCCTGATCGAACCGCGACGACGCGTGCGGCTCCTCCTTCCGGTCGACCGTCGCCCCGGTGTGGGGATGCCGCAGGTAGCCCGGTCCCAGGATGCCCAGCAGCGCTCCGCGCATGGTGGGGCCGTTCAGGACCGCACGGAGCTCCGGCATGCAGGCATCGACCTCATCACTCAGCAGGCTGCCCGGCCTGCGCTCGATCGCACGGCGATAGCACTCCTGGTGAAAGTCGGGGCCGAGCTCGTCCACCTGCCGCACCAGGAACCCGTCGACGATGAACCGCCGCACCTCGTCGTCCGTGAGGAACCTGGCTTCGCTGTCTGTCGAGGTGGTCACGGGCGACACCGCGCGTGAGGGATCATCGCAGAGACGATAGGATGAGCGCGATGATCCTGTCCCCTGATGACGCCCTGTCCAAGAGAGAGGAACTGGTCCAGCGCGGCTACACGTCGATCCCGCGGGTGATGCCGGCGGATCTGGTCGAAGAGCTGCACGGATGGTCGGACGGCATTTTCGCCCGCACCGACGTCCGTTACGAGATTCGCTACCAGGGCAGCGACCTGTTCGTGTACACCGAACGCGGCTGGTCGGCCATGGCGCCGGAGCCGCGGCAGCAGGCGGAGGACGATCCGCAGCGCTTCCCCGACCCGATGGCGGCGCGGACGATCGACCTGTCGGCGCAACGGGCGGTGTGCCGGGAGATCGGGCTGGAGAACCTGCGCTCGGACGAGGTGGTCATCATCCTCTCCAAGCCCGCGCACGGACCGCCGCTCTACTGGCACCAGGACTTCATGCAGTGGGACAGCCCGCGGGCGGCCACCCCCTGGCCGACCCGGATCTTCCTGTCCTACTACCTGGTCGACACCACGCGGGAGAACGGCTGTCTGCGCGTCATACCCGGCAGCCACCGCACGCGCCATCGGCTGCACGACGTCCTGCCCGATGCCCATGGCGAGGAGCTGCAGGCTCTGGAGGACCTGACCCATCCCGCCTTCGCCGACTATCCCGATGCCGTGGACGTACCCCTGGGAGCCGGCGACCTGCTGATCGCCGACGCCCGTCTGCTGCATGCGGCGTGGCCCAACCGGAGCGACCGCCGCCGCACCCTGCTGCTGGCCTGGCACGACGTGTTCTCCTTCCCGGAGCCGCCGAGCTGGTGGACCGGTGAGATCCCCGACGCCGTCAGGAACGCCGACCCCGCGGCTCGGTACGAGTCCACCAGGACCCCCAGCCACTACATCGGCTGACGTACCACGCGCGATCCAGCGGTGCTTCCGGCTTGGCTACGATTGACTTTATATGTGTTGACATGCAATACAATGTATTCGCATGAGCGCGGATAGCGTCTCCTGGAGGAGTGGATGTCAAGAACGGTGACCCTGAGACTCAAGGACTCGGTGTACGAGCGCCTTCGCACCCTCGCCGAGAGGGACAATCGCCCCCTCTCGAACTTCATCGAAACCGCGACGCTCAGGTACGTGGAGCAGGAAGAGTACGTCGACGAGTTCGAAATGCTCGAGATCCGCGACAACCAGCCCTTGAACGAGAGCATCGGTCGAGGTCTGGACGACGCCCAGGAGAGACGTGGCAGATACGTCTGAGTACCGGCTGTTCGAGACGGCCGAGTTCCTGTCGAAACTTGACCGGCTGCCGGGTCCGCAGGCGACCGCCATCCGCACCAAGCTGCACAGCCACGTGTACCCGCAGATCCGAGCGCAGCCGTTCCACGGCGCCAACATCAGGAAACTCCGCGGGTTCGCCACGGGGGTCTGGCGTTACCGGATCGGGAACTACCGCATCTTCTACACCGTCGACCAGGACGACCGGGTCGTGTCGCTGGTGACGATCGAGCACCGCAAGGACGCGTATCGTTAGGCGCTCCCGCCTGTCAGGCGAGCTTGGGTTCCTTCATGGCCGCCTGCAACTCGTAGATGACGTCCGACTGGAGCGCTTCCGGCATGGGCATGCGGACCGGCACACGCTCGGTACGCGGCACGTTCGTCGGCTCTCCGCGGATGATGGCGGCGTTGAACGCATCCCAGTCCGTGAAGTGGACGAGGGGCCAGGCGTCGACCGCGCAGTACTGGAAGAGCAGCAGGCGGCGCGGCCGCGCGGACCGGTTCGGCGTGGAGCCGTGGACGGTCCGCACGTGGTGTATGGAGATGCCGCCGGCCGCCAGCTCGACGGGCACGGCGCCCTCGTCGGAGAAGGCGGGATCGGTGATGGCGCCGCAGAAGCCGCTGTCGATGTGATGGTCGTAGACCGGACCGCGGTGTGACCCGGGAACTACCAGCAGGGCTCCGTTCTCGACCGTCATGTCGTCGATGCAGATGCCGACGGCAAGCAGGTCGTCGTTGGTGTGCGGATAGAACGCCCAGTCCTGGTGCCACTCGACCGGGCTCCCGAACTCCGGGAGCTTCAGGTTGAGCTTGTCGCCGTTGCACCGCAGGCCGTGTCCGATGAGCTGCGAGACCATGGCGAGAATGTCCTGGTGATGCAGCATGTCACGGTAGACCTCGTGCTGGACGATCGGACGCTTCAGGCGGCGCAGCTTCGGGTGGTCGCGGGAATGTCCCGGCTCCAGGTCGAAGACCTCGGTATGCTCGGTCACTTCGCGCGACCGCTCGACGAATTCGTCGGTTACGCGCTGGAGCTCGGAGACCTCCCGCGCGGAAAGGACGCCGTCGACCCCCACGTACCCGTTCGCGTGGTACGAGTCGATCTGTTCCTGAGTCAACATCATATGCGCCTCAACTAGAACAGCAGCGTTTCATCGCCGCGGCGCTCGCGGTAGCCGGACACCAGGAGACCGGGCTTGCCGGCCGAACCGTCGCTCACCGCGTTGTGCGGGTGCCGGTAGCCCACCCTGACCATGCGCCGCGGCCGGTCCGTGCCGTTTATGTAGGAGCCGTGGATGGTGTAGTAGCTGAACACGACCACGTCGCCGCGCCTGGCCGGCACCGGCACCGAATCGGCCAGCCGGTACTCGTCGGTCGGCAGGTGCGGCGCCGAGGGCTCATCCTCCGTGCCGGTGATGTGCTCGAGCGGACCCTGCCTGTGCGAGCCGGCCAGGAAACGGATCTCGCCGTTCTCGTGGCAGGTGTCGTCCAGGTGCACGAGCACGTCCAGGTAGCGCCCGTCGTCGTGCGGATAGAACGGATGGTCCTGGTGCATGGGAAACACCTGCCCGCCGGGCGGCTTGGTGTGCATGACCGAGTGATGCAGCTCGATGTCGGGCCCGATGAGCGGCTCCAGGCAGGAGATCAGCCTGGGACTGGTCACCGCGTCCAGCCACGCACGGGAGTAGAAGTGCAACTCGTGCATGGCTTCCAGCTTGGCGGCTCTCTCCTCCTCGTCGTCCATGTAGACCTTGCGCCAGGGCCCCGGCCAGCGCCGGTCGACGGTCGCCCAGTCGTGGGCCAGGCGGTCCAGGTCATCCGCCTGCGCCTGGCTCTCCTCGGGCGTGAACACGGACGGGATCCGCAGAAAGCCGTTCTCGCGAAAGAAGTCGACGTCGGCCTGAGCGAGCGGAGCGGGGCCGACGGCGGAGCCGTTCGGCGCCGCGCTGACCAGGGTTTCCGTTGCCATGCCGCGACGGTGAACGGTTCCCGACGCTTCGTCAATCAGACCGCGTCGGTGGGTCCGTCGAAGCCGGGCCCTCCGCCGGCGACGTAGCCGGAGCTCTCGCCCCGAGGGCTCCGGGACACCCAGAAGGCGTACAGCGCTCCCCGCCGCAGGTGGAACCGGAAGCGCACCGGCCGGCCGGCGAGCCGAGCCAGGCTCCCCGCACCACGCCACGCCATCCGCAGGCGGGTCGAATCGCCGGCCAGCGGCACGCAGTCTGCGGCCCGGTATCCCGGCACCACCTCGCCCCGCTCGTCCACAACCTCGGCGCGCAGTTCCCCGTCCGCGCAGGCGGCGTTGACGAACAGGTGCGCGCCGCTGAACGAGAGCGGACGGGTGACGAGCGACCCCGGCTCGTCTTCGGCCGCCATCGCCGCGAAGCCGTCGCGGCGCAGCGTGGCCAGTCCGGTGCTCGCTCCGGCGTACATGCGGTACCGGTTGATGCCGCGGTCGCCCTCCTGCCCGGGCCGGAGGCCCGGCGACTCGCCGGAGAAGCCGGCGAAGTAGAAGCGCAGTTCGTCCCCGACCACGACACAGACGCCGCCCGCGGCGTGCAGGTAAGCGCGGTTCCAGTCCCCGGTTCGGCGTGACGAGGCCAGGAACGGGATGCGGTCCCGACGGCTGAAATGGAACCCGTCGCGGCTGTAGCCCAGCTCCAGGTCCATCAGCTTGGGCACCCCTTCCGCCATGCAGATGTCGTTCTCGGGACCGCGGAAGATGGCGAAGAGGCCGATCAGGAGGCTCTCGTACGGGGTCACGTTCAGGTCGTAGAGGGTCACCAGGTGGTCCGGCCGCGTGGGATCCGGCAGGTCGGCGTGGTCCGCGCGCTGCCACCACACCTCGTCGCGGTCGCGATTCCAGACCGCTCCGCCCAGGAAGTCGTCCGACTCCGTGTAGACCCGCATGCGCGCGGAAGCGATGCGCCCGCCGGCGCCGGTCACCTGGTAACTGCGGCGCACGCTCATGCACCACTTCCCGCGAAACGGATTGTGGAAGAACGAGGTGTTGTCGCCGACCGGCGTGGTGATCACCGGCTTCGACCAGTGAACGCCGTCGCGCGACGTCTGCAGCCACCCTTCCTCGCCGCGTCGCGCCCGCGGGTCGCCGCCGCGATAGAACTGGAACATCTTGTAGCGCTGCTCAGGATCGTCGGCCTGCAGGTCCAGCCAGACCGCGCACCCGTCGCGGCCGTAGGTCGGCCTGAGCGGCCAGACCAGGTTGGTGCCGGGCTCCACGTCCAGCTCCGGGCGCTCCCACTCGAGTCCGTCGGCGCTCGTCGCCAGGGCGGTCGTGGACATCCAGCCCGACAGGTACCACAGCTTGTAGAGCCGGTCGGCGGGGTCGTACCACAGGCCGTCGTTGAACGGGGCCGCCGCCGGACACTGGCCGCCGTCAAGCTCGTGCGGCGTCGCCGGCACCAGGACCGGGCTGCTCGGGTGCACCTGCGGCCGGCCGAACCGGCGCTCCAGCGTCGTCTCCGAGATCAGGAAGTCGTCGACGAAGAGCTGGCGGCCCAGATCGATCGGAATCACCCCGGGCGGACGTTCCAGATAGGGAACGGGAAGCGGATCGCGCGAGTTGGGATCGACGTGGCGCGGCGGCCACCGCTCCGGCAGGACGATGCCGTTGTAGAGGGTCTCGCTCATGGTCCGTCGAACGGGTTGACCACCGTCAGCCCGTCGAACACCTGACCGGCGTTGAGATCCTCGGTCATCAGCTCGTCACAATCGAGCATCCTCGCCGCTTCGATGATCGCGGCGTCCCAGTAGGACACCTGCCACCGCTTGGCCGCGACGAGCGCCTGCCGCATCAGCGCAACCGACATGTCCTGTACCCGGAACCGCTGCCATGTATCGATGAACGCGACAGCGTCATCGTGGGAAAGGGGATCGGAACGAGTCACCCGCGTGGACTGGACGTAGAACTCCTGCAGCACCTGCACCGACAGGCAGAGATCCTCCGCGGCCAGCACGTCGACCGCCGCGGCGGCCTTGTCCGCTTCCGCCGGATGCGTGCTCACGCTGTAGAGCAGAACGTTGGTGTCAACGAAACGCATGGCGATCGTGCAGGGCATCCCGGGAGAGCCGGTCGGATGCCGCGAATGTGACTCCGCGTCTCCGGAGGCGATTCCGCAACTCGCCTTCCTCGCGACGCAGCCTCTCGAACGGAGTCTCCTCTGCCGCCACTTCTACCAGCAGCTTCCTCACCATCGCCGAAACCGACGTTCGCCGCTCCGCGGCCCACATCCTCGACCTGTGATAAACCTCGTCATCCACAGAAACTGTGATATTCCTCATCGTTTCACAGTGCGTGTCCGGCTCGCTGCCGTCAAGTCTCCGGAGTGTCGAATGCGGGTCGATGTTATCCTTGCACACGAGCGGAGGAGGGCGTATGCAGGCGTTGGTGCTGGAGCGGAAACAACAACTCGCCTTGCGCGAGATCGACCTCGACGAGCCGCTGGCGGCCGACGACGTGCGCATCGCCATCGATACCGTGGGGATCTGCGGCAGCGACGTGCACTACTACCAGCACGGACGGATCGGCCCGTTCGTCGTGGACGCGCCGATGGTGCTCGGGCACGAGGCCGCCGGCGTCGTGGTCGAAGTGGGCTCCGCGGTCCGCCACCTGCAGGGGGGCGACCGGGTGACCATGGAGCCGGGCATCCCCGACCCCGCGAGCCGGGCGTCCCGCCTGGGCATCTACAACCTCGATCCCGCGGTGCGATTCTGGGCGACGCCGCCCGTGCACGGCGTGCTTCGCCCCACGGTCGTGCACCCGGCGGCGTTCACCTTCCGGATTCCCGACAACGTCGGCTTCGGCGAGGCGGCGATGGTCGAGCCGCTGGCGGTCGGCATGCACGCCGCCAACAAGGCGCGCATCCAGCCGGGCGACGTTGCGGTGGTGATCGGCGCGGGGCCGATCGGCATGGTCACGGCGCTGGCGGCGCTGGCCGGCGGGTGCAGCCGCATCGTGATCGCCGACCCGGTACAGCCCAAGCTGGAGCTGGCAGCCACGCTCGGCCCGGTCACCACCGTGAACCCAGCGCGGGAGGATCTTGCGACAGTCACCGCCGGCCTCACCGGGGGCTGGGGCGCCGACATCGTGTTCGAGTGCTCGGGCAACCCGGCCGCCGCGGCGGGCGTGCTCGAACCGCTGGCTCCCGGAGGCCGGGTGGTCCTGATCGGCATGCCGGGAGAGCCGGTCGCCTTCGACGTGGTAGCAGCGCAGGTGAAGGAGGCGCGCATCGAGACCGTCTTCCGCTACGCCCACGTCTACCCGCGGGCGCTGGCGCTGATGGCGAGCGGCCGCATCGACGTGAAGCCGCTGATCACCGACACCTTCGCCTTCGGCGAGAGCGTGAAGGCGTTCGACTACGCGTGCGCCATGCCGCCGAACAGCGTCAAGGTGCAGATCGCACTGGACGCGGGATGACGGGCGGCAAGATGGGCGCCATGGAGATCGACTTCCGCGGCAAGCGCGCGCTGGTGACGGGCGCAGGCAAGGGGATCGGGCGGGAAATCGCCGCGCTGCTCGGCGAGCTCGGGGCGCAGGTCACGGCGCTCAGCCGCACCGCGGCGGACCTGGAAACCCTCCACGCAGAGACGGGCTGCAGCACGATCGTCGCCGACCTCAGCGATGCGCGCGAGGCCCGGCGGGCCGCCGAGCAGGCCGGGGATGCCGATCTGCTGGTCAACAACGCCGGCATCTCCATTCCGCAACCGTTCCTGGAGACGACCGTCGACGCGTTCGACGCGACGATGGCGGTCAACGTCCGGGCCGTCCTGATCGTCACGCAGGTCATCGCGCGCGGCATGATCGCGGGCGGAGGAGGAGCGATCGTCAACCTGTCGAGCCAGGCGTCGATGCGGGGGCTGGCCGATCATGCCTCCTACGGCGCGTCGAAGGGCGCCCTGGACCAGCTCACGCGCGTGATGGCGCTGGAGCTGGGACCGCACGACATCCGCGTCAACGCCGTCAATCCCACGGTCACGCTGACGCCGATGGCGGACCTGGCGTGGAGCGACCCGGCCAGACGGGAGCCGATGATGGCCCGCATTCCGCGAGGCCGGTTCGCGCGGCCGCTGGACGTGGCGCACGCCGTGGCCTGGCTGCTCAGCGACCTCGCCGACATGGTGCACGGCGCCCTCGTTCCCGTGGACGGAGGGTTCCTCGCCGTCTGAGCCGGGCGCCGGCGTGCGCGCCGTTGACAACACGGCGCACGCGGACCATCGTGTTCCGATGGCTGACACCGTTCAGGATCGGGTGTCGGGCGAAGCAAGCCCCCGCACCGACGACGGCGCGACGACTCGGGACACCAGAGGCGAATGGGTGCCCAGGGTGCTGCAGCCGGGCCAGCCCTTCATCTGGCCGCCCCAGCCGAAGAAGCTGCTGCGCTTCCTGATCGGTTTTCCGGGATTCCTGTGGCCGTTCGGCGCGGCGTTCTACTACGGGCTCGCCTGGGTCACGTGGCGATTCCTGCAACCGGGCGCGCACGACCTGACGACGTTCACGCAGTTGCGCCCCGACTGGATCCTGCCGATGTACGCGCGCAACGTGGCGATGCTGCTGGTGCTCGCCGGCGTCTGGCACGTGGCGCTCTACTGGCGTCGCTCCCAGGGCACGCGCTTCAAGTACAACAAGCGCTGGCCGAGCACCAAGAGCAAGGCGTTCCTGTTCAACAACCAGACCTGGGACAACATGTTCTGGAGCATCGCCAGCGGCGCGACCATCTGGACGCTGTACGAGGTGCTGCTGCTGTGGGCGTACGGCCACGGCCTGCTTCCGTTCGCCGGCCTGCGCGCCAATCCGGTGTGGCACTTCGCGTTCTTCCTGGTGCTGCCCTTCTGGCAGGACTTCCACTTCTACGTCGTCCACCGCGTCACGCACTGGAAGCCGCTCTACAAGGCCGCCCACTACCTGCACCACCGCAACACCAACGTCGGCCCCTGGTCGGGGCTGTCCATGCACCCGATCGAGCACCTGCTCTACTTCACCCGCTGGGCCATCCTGCTGGTGGTGCCCTCCCACCCGATCCACATGCTGTACCTGATGCAGCGTCCCGCCATCGGTCCCGCGGTGGGGCACGCCGGCTTCGACGAGCTCGTCCTCAAGAAGGGCTCGGACGCGCGTATCTCGATCGACAACTACTTCCACTACCTGCACCACCGCCACTTCGAGTGCAACTACGGCACCACAGGCATCCCGTTCGACCGGTGGTTCGGATCGTTCCACGACGGCACGCCGGAGTCCTACGAACGCATGCGGCGCAAGCGGCGGCTGCCGCCCGACGGCGCGACCTCCGGCGGACGGTAGGCAGAGCCTCCGCCGGCTATCCGTCGCCAGAGCGGTCGCGGACGTCGCGGAGGAAGGCGCCGAACGCTTCGAGATCACCGAGTACCGCCGGGTGCGCATCGTCCAGGGTCGTGAGCAGGAAGCACTTCACCATACCACGAAGGATTGACGCACGAATGTCTGTACGTACAATATTCAGTACAGACTGGCGGTGAACTCGGGAGGCGCACGCGCATGGCGACTGAACGGATCACGAACTACACCGAGGCGAGGCAGAACCTCAAGTCGTTGATGGACAGCGTGACCGAGGATCGGGTGCCGGTGGTCATCACGCGAACGACCGGCGACCCGGTGGTCATGCTGTCCAAGGCCGAGTACGACGCGACGATGGAGACCTTCCACCTGCTGCGCTCACCGCGAAACGCTGAACTCCTGCGCGCCGCCATCGCCGACGTTGAAGCGGGCAACGTCGTGCACGCCGACCTCGTCGACGGGGAGATCACGGAGCGGCGGTGAGCCGGCTGGACCCGGCAGCCATCGCGTTCTCCCGGCAAGCCTGGGCGGACTACCAGTACTGGATTCAACACGACCGGGCGGTGGCCCGCCGGATCGCGCGGCTGATCGAGGAGTGCCTGCGAGATCCCTCTCATGGGGTCGGCAAGCCGGAACCGCTGAAGCATGAGCTGGCTGGCTACCGGTCGCGCCGGATCACGAAGGAGCACCGCTTGGTCTACGGAGTCGCGAAAGGCCGGTGCGTCGTCGTCCAGTGCCGCTACCACTACTGATGCTGCCTGCGCGCCAGCTCTCCTATTTCGCGCGCTGAGGCTGTGCCGGTGCGGTGCAGCTTGGTGACCGTCACGCCGGCCGCCAGCCCCGCGAACGCCGCGGCCGCACCCGGGTCGCGGCCGGCCGCCAGAGCGGCCGTGAGGCCGGCCAGGAACGCGTCGCCCGCGCCGACCGGATCGACGTCGGTCGGCATCTTCGGCGACGGCAGCTCGATCACTCCGCCGCCGTCGCACGCCAGGCAGCCACGGTCCCCGCGAGTCACGAACACCGGCGTTCCCCACCGCCGGAACAGCTCTCGCGCGGCCGCCGGAGCGGACCGGAACCTGTCGCCGGACGCGAGCGCACCGCCTGCCGCGGCCACGGCCTCGGCTTCGTTGAGCTTCCGGACCGTGCCCGCGAAGTCGTCCGCGAAGTCCCGGCTGTCGGTCACCCACGGCGTGTCCGGGTGCCGGCGGATCAGGTCCCGCAGGCTGCGCCGCAGGCGATCGGTGTGCACGCCGTGCCGCACCTGCTGATTGACGATCACGGCATCGACATCCCCGTCCGCGAGCGCGCCGGCAAGCCGCGCGGCGAGCCGGTCCGCGGTATCCGGCCGCAGCCGGTTGAAGGTGCCGTAGTCGATGCGGTTGGACTCGCGCCGCCCCGCTTCACCCGCCTCCAGCACCTTGGTGTAGGCGCAGGTATCCCACTCCGCGTCCTGGGTCAGGACGCCGCCGGTGTCGATCCCGGTGCGACGCAGGATGCGCGCCACTTCCGCTCCGAACGGGTCCTCGCCGATCACGCCAAAGGCGCGCACCTGCGTACAACCGAGTGCGGCGAGATTGGCCGCCACGTTGCCGGCACCGCCGAGCGAGTAGCGCTGCTCGGCAACCGGCCGGGTCGGCAGGCCGGTCTCGACGGAGATCTCGGCTGCGGCCGGGTCGAGCACCAGATACACGTCGAGGCAGAAGTCGCCGATCACCGCCACGCGCATCGGGCGGATGTCGGTCAGGAGATCGTCGACGTCGTCGGGGCTGATCGGCCACGGGGACGCGCGCTGCATGGAGGCTACGCGATCATCGTGCATCGTTCGCATCGCTTGCGTCGCCATGGATACCATGTCACTTGGCAAATACCATCCGCATGGGTAACGTCGGTCCTCATGAAGACACGGATCGATGGTGCCGGACGACTCGTGATACCGAAGGCACTGCGCGAGCGATACGGATTCGAGGCGGGTGTCGAGATCGAGATCGTCACGATACCCGATGGCATCACGCTGGTGCCCGCGGTACCAGCCCGACGCATCCTTCGTCGCGGCCGTGTCGCCGCGGTCGACACCGGGGCCGGGTCCGCCCCGATGGAGATCTTCGCGGTCGACCGCGTCAGAACTCGACACCTGGACGCAAAGGGCGGCGGCTGACGTGACGCTCGGGGTGGACACATCGGTCATCGTGGCGGCCGTCCACGCGAATCATCCCCTGCACCTCGCGTCCGCACGGTGGTTCGACGCCGCGGTCGATGCACATGATGTCGTGGTCGCCCACCACTCCATTCTCGAAACGTATTCGGTACTCACGCGACTCCCTGCCCCATACCGCGTCTCCCCATCCGAGGCAGAGATCGTGCTTCGCGAGACGGTGCAAGAGAACGCCCGCATCGCCCCGTTCACGGCAGAGTCGATGTGGGAGTTCGTTTCCGGGATCGTTACCGTGCCTGCAGCAGGCGGAGCCGCCTACGACGCGTTTATCATCCAGTTGCTTGACGAAGCCGGCGTAGAGGCTATCGCCACGTACAACGTCGATGACTTCCGGCGGCTCGCACCCTCGATGCGGATCGCCGACCCGGCGGAGCTGTAGCGGCCACGACCTGCTCTCTTGTCACAGGGTAGGCTGGCGGGCATGGACACGTCATTCCTGGAGCGGGATCTGCAGCAACTGAAGGCGGAGGCCGTGCAGCGGCTCACGGCGGCGACCGACGGGTTCGTGCGCTGGGCCGAGCGCGTGCGCGACCCGGCGGCGCCGTACCGGATGAGCTGGGCGGTGGACTCGGCCCGCGACGCCAACGTAGCCGCCACCAACTACATCCTGGGGCAGCTCAAGGAGGCAGGCATCCTGAACCGGGTGCTCGACGCCGATCAGCAACGGCTCGGCCGCCGCTGGATCGAGTCGCTGGAGGTGGCGCCGGGCAGCTACGAGGATCCGGCGCTGCTCGCCTACAAGCCGCCGAACTGGGACGACACGGCCGAGCCGTGGCCGCCCACCGCCGCCCACAAGGAGGCGATGAACCAGTACTCGCACGGCTGCCTGCGCGGTTACGGCGTGGACGGCGTCGACCAGTTGCAGATTCCTCCTCCGCCCGACTGGCCGCAGCAGGACGAGCCGGAGCGGGTCCTGCCCTGGATCAAGAGCGTGGAGCCGAACTGGAGCTGGGTCGGCCGCATGGTCAAGCGCCTCGCGGACTGGCACCTGGCCGGCACGGCTCCGATCGACCCGTTGCTGGACTGCCTGCGCTGGGTGTACTCACGGCAGGATCCGGACACCGGCTTCTGGGGCCGGGGAATCCAGACCACCTTCAAGATCATCATCGCCGTGTTGGAGCCGCTGGGACTGCCGGTCCCGCGCGCCGACACGCTCATCGACTCGGTCCTGGCGAAGATGTACCACCCCGGGTACGACGACAACCTGTTCCCATGCGAGGAGTTCGACGCCTTCTACGACCTGGCGGCGGCGAACGACCACGCGCCCGGCTACCGCCGGGAGGAGATCCTGAAGCTCGCGGCTCACCGCATCGCCTTCATCCTCGACACGCACCTGCAGTCCGACGAGGGGCTGGCGAGCTACCCCGACCACTGCATCCCGACGTGGCTGATGTGGGACATGGCGCCGGCCGTCCCGCAGGGCGACGCGTTCGGGCTGGCCATCTACGGAGCGGGCTTCACGATCTGCGTCGACCTGCTGGGCATCCAGCGGGAGACCGGCTGGCGAGGCGCGTGGCGCTACGGACACGCGCACGACGACGACGCCTACAAGCGCCTCGGCGCAGAGGTGCGCGCGGCGCTGGCGTAGCCCCGTGCTGCTTGCGCTGAGCGGGTTTCTCTTCGAGGACCGCTACCGGGCGCAGTCGGTTCCGTTCGCGCGGTTCTGCCGGATCTCGCGGTCGGCCGGTTACGGCGGCGTGGAGTTGCGCCGGACCCAGATCGCGCCGGATGCCCCGGCGGCCCGCCGCCGGGAGTTGCTGGACATCGTCCGGGGCGAGGGGTTGACCGTGACCTGCCTGACCGCGCGCGGACTGCCTGACCGCGGTGACGAGCGCGACGCGTTCTTCGACCGCTACCTGGGCCTCTGCGCCGACCTCGAATGCCGGCTGTTGAAGATCAGCTCGGATCCCGCCTGGCTACACAATGCCGCGGAGCGGGCGCAGGCGCATGGCGTCGCGCTGGCCGGCAACAACCACGTCGGCACCGACCTGCAGACGGCATCCGGCACCCGCCGCCTGCTGTCACAGGTCGGCCATCGCAACTACGGCCTGCTCTACGACTCCGCGCACCTGCACATGGCCGGTGAGGACTACCTGAGCTGTATTCCGCCGCTGCTGCCGCACATGCGCAACGTGCTCGTGCACTCGTTCCGCCGCGCCGCGGGCGGCGAGCCGCCGTTCCTCACGCATGACGGGCAGGGCTGGGGCACCGCACTGCCGGACGCGCCCGGCGTGCAGGACTGGCCGGCGATCCTGTCCGCCTGCAGGCGCCACGGCTACGACGGCCTGATCACGGTCATCGAGAGCGGCTGGAGCGCCGCCCGGCGCGAGGCGGTCGCCAGGCATAACGCCGACTGCGTCCGCCGCTGGTGGGGCCGCGCATCGTAACGGCTTCCCGGTGCACGATGGATTCCCTCTCCCCCGGCGTGGGTATAATGGGGACGCCGCATGAGTAGCCGCATCACCTGGTACCGTTGCCCGGTCCCGCGCGACGAGTTGAAGAGGCTGAATCAGCGGAGCGATCTGCTGGGGTTCGCGCAGACCCTTGGCTTCCTCGCCGTGCTGGCGGCAGCGTCGGGCGCCGCGATCTACTCCTCCCTCCACTGGCCCTGGTACGTCACGGCCGTGCTGGTGCTCGTCAACGGCCACTTCTGGCACTTCCTGGTCAACGGTTTTCACGAGCTGATCCACGACTCGGTGTTCCGGACCCGGTGGATGAATCGGCTGTTTCTGCGGATCTACGCGTTCCTCGGCTGGTACAACCATCACGTGTTCTGGGCCAGCCACACCGCGCACCACAAGTACACGCTGCACCCGCCGGCCGACCGCGAAGTGGAGTTCCCGCGCAGCTTCGACCTCAGGGGCATCTGGAAGTGGGGGATCGTCGACCTGCGATACATTCCCACGGCGCTGCACGGCTATGCGCGGACCGCGCTGGGCTACGTCGGCCCGGAAGGGTCCTGGATCGCGGATCTGTTCCCCCCGAGCGAGCCCGAGCTGCGTCGGCTGCGGCGCAACTGGGACCGCATCGTGCTGCTCGGGCACCTCGTCATCGCCGCGGCGGCACTGGCGAACGGCCTGTGGGTCGTGCCGCTGGTGATCACCTTTCCGCGCGCCTTCGGCGGCTGGCTGCAACGACTCTGCAACGAGGCCCAGCACATCGGCCTCACGGACGAGGTCACGGATTTCCGGGTGTGCTGCCGCACGATCTACCTGAGTCCTGTGCTGCAGTTCCTGTACTGGCACATGAACTACCACACCGAGCATCACATGTACGCGGCCGTGCCGTGCTACCGGCTCGGACGCCTGCACCGGCTGATCCGGCACGACATGCCACGCTGCACGCGCGGCCTGCGCGAGACCTGGACACAGATCCACGGCATCCTCGAACGGCAGAAGCGCGAGCCCGACTACCAGTTCGCCCCGAAGGTACCCGAGACGGCGCCCGCTCGTGATCAAGCGGCGGCTGCCGGAGCCGCCTGACTCCACTCTCGCAAAACCCGCGGAATCGATCGCTCGTGAACGACCAGAACATCCTCCTCATCCTCACCGACCAGCAGCGGGCGGACACGCTCTGCTGCTACGCCCCGGACGGCCTCTGCCGGACCCCGCACCTCGACCGCTTCGCCCGCGACGCCATCGTGTTCGACAACGGCTACACCAACTGCGCGGTCTGCTCGCCGGCCCGCGCGAGCCTGATGACCGGGTTGCAGCCGTCGCACCACGGCATCCAGACGAACACGCGCGGCTACGGATGCCGCGTCCACGATCTGCCCGACACGCCGGAGCTCCTGAGCCGCCGCCTGGCGGCGGCCGGCTACCGCTGCGGGTACACCGGCAAGTGGCATCTCGGCTTCGACCGGACCGAGCCGGGGACCGACACGGCCCCGTTTCCGGACTGGTACTTCACCGCGGGCAACGCGCTCCCCACGACCCGCGGCTTCATCGGCGATGATTTCCCCGGACACGGCGGCGGCGGTTACGAGTACGCGCTGTTCCAGGAGTACCTGCGATCCAACGGGCTCGAATTCGTCGTCGCGCAGAAGCCCCGGGAGCACACCCATCCGAATCACACGCACTGGGGCGAAGTCACCTCGCCCGTGGAGTCGACCAACGAATTCTTTCTGGTCGAACGGGCGATCCATCACCTGGAGCGCCTCCGGTCGGAGGAGGGGCCGTTCTACTTCCAGCTCAATTTCTGGGGCCCGCACGAGCCGTTCTACGCGCCCACCCGGCACCTCGACGCGTATCGGGACCTGGCGATTCCGCCCTGGCCGAACTTCGCCGATCCCCTCATCGACAAACCCGCGATCCACGACGTGTGGCGCCGCTTCGATCAGCCGTGGGAGTTCTTCGCGACCGCGCTCCGGCACTACTACGGATTCATGTCGAGCATCGACGAGCAGATAGGCCGGCTCATCGCCCACCTCCGGGAGACCGGACTGTACGACGAGACGACGATCATCTTCGTCGCCGATCACGGCGATTCGCACGGGTGCCACGCCGGGCTGGAGAACAAGGCGGTCCACATGTACGAGGAGATCATGAAGATCCCGTACCTGATCAAGCCGGCCGGCCACACGCACGGCAGCAGGCGTTGCAACCTCGTTTCCCTGTGCGACCTCCATGCGACGGTGCTGGAACTGGCCGGTGTAAGTCGCCCGACCGCCGAGTGGGACGGCCGCTCGCTTGTCCCGGTGATCGAATCACCCGACGCTCCCTGGCGGGATTATCTGCTCGCGGAGGGCTGCGGAACCGGGCAGGACGTGCTCCTGGACCAGCGCATGCTGCGCTTCGAAGACAGCAAGTACGTCTTCAACGCCGGGATGCAGGACGAGCTGTACGACCTGGCGGCCGATCCGCACGAGTTGCACAGTCTTGCGCCGCGTCCCGCCGATGCACGCCGGGTCCGCCACGCGCGCGAGCGCATGTACGCGGCCATGCGGGAGATGGATGATCCCATCGCACCGGTGTTCCGGCACTTGATGCTGCGAGAGACTCCGCCGGCCGCGGGAGTGTCGTGAAGTCCCGCGGAATCCGCGGCAACGCGGATCTCTACCTGATGCTCGCCCCGGTCTTCCTGTTCTACGTGATCTTCTGGCTGTGGCCGCTGTACGGCATCCAGATCGGCTTTCGGGACTTCACCGTCTCCGGAGGATTCTGGGGCAGTCCCTGGGTGGGATTGAAACACTTCGCCCGCTACTTCGGGTCGTTCTACCTGTTCCGGACCCTCAAGAACACCATCGGCATCAACCTCTACGAGCTCGTGGTCGGCTTCCCGGCGTCGATCGTGCTGGCGCTCATGTTCAACGAGCTGCGCTCGCTCCGGTTCAGAAACATCGCGCAGATCACCTCGTACGCGCCGACCTTTCTCTCCGTGATGGTCGTCGCCGGCATGATCGTGAACTTTCTCTCGCCCAGCGCCGGCATCGTCAACGCACTGCTCGGCGCGCTGGGACTGGAGCCGCGCCACTACCTGGCCGAGCCCGAGTACTTCTGGCACGTCTACGTGTGGTCGTCGATCTGGCAGCGGGTCGGGTTCTCGACGATCATCTACACGGCGGCAATAGCCTCCATTCCCGATTCCTACTACGAGGCTGCGGTGATCGACGGGGCACGCAAGGTGCGCAGGATGTGGCACATCACGCTACCGTCGATCTCGCCGATCATCGTCATGCTGCTGATCCTGCAGATCGGCAACATCATGACCCTGGCGTTCGAGAAGGTGCTCCTGCTCCAGAACGACCTCAACCTGGAGGCGTCGGAAGTGATATCGACATACGTGTACAAGGCCGGACTACTGCAGGCCCAGTTCAGCTATTCCACGGCGATCTCGATCTTCAACATGGCCATCAACATGCTGTTCCTGGTCGCGGCGAACACCGTCTCCAAGCGCGTCCGCGGCGTGAGTCTGTGGGGATGACGCAAAACCGCCTGCACGCGTTTGCCCGCACGCGGTCGGAGCGGGTCTTCGACGTCGTGAACGTCACCCTGATCGGCCTGTTCCTGATCGTCATCATCTATCCGCTGTGGTACGTCTTCGTCGCCTCGTTCAGCGACATCAAGGAGTTGCTGAGAGAGCCGATGGTGCTGTGGCCGAAGGGACTGACGTTCGACGCATACGACCGCATCCTGACCACCCCGGTGATATGGAGCGGCTTCCGCAACAGCCTGATCTACATGATCGGCGGCGTCACGCTGAACGTGCTCCTGACCGTGCTCGCGGCGTACCCGCTGTCGCGAAAGGACCTGCGCGGCCGCAAGACCATCCTGAAGATCCTGGTCGTCACCCTGTACCTGTCCGGCGGACTGATCCCGACCTACCTGGTGGTGCGCAGCCTGGGCATGCTGGACACGTTCTGGGCGATGGTCGCTCCCAACGCCGTGAACGCGTTCATGATCATCATCGCGCGCTCCTTCTTCGAGACCGCCGTGCCGAACGAGATGCAGGAGGCCGGACGCATCGACGGGTGCAGCAACTTCCAGCTCCTGATCAGGGTCGTCCTGCCGGTATCGACGCCGCTGGTGACGTTCCTGGCGCTGAGCTACGGGATCGGGCACTGGAACTCGTACGTTCAGGCGTTGATCTTTCTCACCTCGCGGGATAGGTTCCCGCTGCAACTGATACTTCGGGAAATTCTCATCGCCGCGGACTCGGTGACGGTCGCGACCATGCTGTCGGACCGCATCGACTACGACCTGCAGATCAGAATCCGCGAGGGGATCAAGTACGTATCGATGGTCGTATCCTCGGCTCCGCTCCTGATCATCTTTCCGTTCATGCGGAAGGCGTTCGAACGCGGCATCACCCTGGGGGCCGTCAAGGGCTGAACACTCAGGCTCGCGTTGCGAGCGCCTACATAACATCCATACGGAGGACAGCATGAAGAAGCTGTTGAGCATTCTGTTGCTTGCCGCACTCGCGGCAGGCGCGACTTTCGCGGACGACTTGGAGCGTGACGCCATGGGGCTGCCGCTCTCCAAGGACCCCATCACGCTGGACATGGTGCGCCTGAGCTGGCCGGGAGTTCGTGGCCCCGCCAGTGAGACGTGGACGTGGCAGCGGTTCGCGGAGTTGTCGAACATCACCGTGAACTTCGAGGAGTGGCCGATCTCGGGCTTCGCCGAGACCCTGCAGGTCAGGCTGGCGGCCGAGCAGCTCCCCGACGCGTTCTACCAGATGATCTTCAACCAGGACCAGCTCGTCAGCCAGTCGCTGGCCGGCAACCTGATCGCCCTGGACGACCTGATCGCCGAGCACGGTCCCAACATCCAGGCGGTCTTCGCGGCGGACCCGTCGATCGAGCAGGCGCTGGTCATGCCGGACGGCAAGATCCACTCCCTGCCGTTCGTGGCGTACAAGAAGAACAGCGCCATGGTCCGCTTCTACGTCAACCAGACCTACCTGGACAACCTGGGGCTGAAAGTCCCGCGGACGATCGACGAGCTCGGCGCCGTGCTCGCCGCGTTCAAGAACGACGACGCCAACGGCAACGGCGACGCCGGCGACGAGTACCCCATTCACCAGAGCGGCAACGCGACGCTCATTCAGCGGCAGGCATTCTTCGGCGCCTACGGCCTCGGCAACCGGGGTCTGCCCGGACTGGGCGCCCACATCGATCAGGGCCCGGACGGCATGGTCCGGTTCATCCCGACCGACGAGCGCTATCGCGAGATGCTGGCGCAGCTCAACGAGTGGTGGGAAGCCGGCTACTACCATCCGGAGTTCTTCTCCGGTGTCGACGTCGCACGCTGGCAGGCCGACGCGGCCGACAACCGCATCGGCCTGTTCACCTGGGTCACCCCCGGTTACGTAGGCGTCGAGCCGCAGAAGCACTTCACCGGCGTCTCGCAGTTCGTCGGTCCGCACGGCGACCACGTCATTAGCTGGGTGGACCACAACGTGCGCGGCAACTGGTCGTTCATGATCACCAAGGAGAACGAGCATCCGGTCGAGACCATGCGCTGGGTCGACTACTGGTACGGCGAGCCCGGCCACGTGTATTCGGCCGTCGGCCTGGAGGGCGAGACGTTCCAGATGGGAGCGGACGGGACCTACGAATTCATCGGCGACGTCGCCGCATCCATCGAGGAGCACGGCCTGCAGGTCGGGGCGTTCCAGCACCTGGAGCGCTGGTACGGCGGGTTCGAGCCGCAGGTGAACGGCCTGGCGCTTTCCATGGAAGGCCAGCAGATCCTCGACGACCTCACCGCTTCCACCCCGGATGAGGAGGTCTACCGGATGGATCCGACCGACTACCTGAACCACATGCCGGACGCCATCTGGCCGAACTTCATGCCCACGGCCGAGGAGGCCTCCGAGCTCGGCGCACTGTTGACCGACATCAACACCTACGTCGGCGAGATGATGACCAAGTTCATCACCGGCGACGCCGACCTGGGCGCCGAGTGGGACGACTATGTCAACACCTTGCAGTCGATGGGCTCCGAGCGCTACGTCGAGATCAAGCAGGCGCAGCACGACCGCATCATCGGTATGTAGGCGCTCCTACATCGAACCTCCGGCGCCGCCGCGGCTTGTCCGCGGCGGCGCCTCTTTGTGGGAGGACGCGAACACGCCTACCATCGCCGCATGACCTACGGGACGCCGATGACGGACGAGCAGCGGTTCTTCTACGACCTGCGCGGCTGGATCCTGCTGCCCGCGGTCCTCTCCGAGGATGAGATCGCGCCGCTCAAGGCGCAGTGCTACTCAGGCATCGTCCACGGCTACCGGGGCGCCGTGCAGGAGTTGATCGACCACCCGGCCATCACCGGCATCCTGGCGGAGCTCCTGTCCGAGCCGCATTACCACCGCGAGGACTCCTACCCCTTCCGCTGCGAGGGTTCGTTCGTGACCGTCCGGCACGCCGGCTGGAAGAAGGAGGACCTCGGCGGCACGGAGATGGCGCACGTGGTGCGCCCGCCGCAGCACGCCAACCCGATGCGCTACCAGGTGGCCGGCAACCGCATCTTCTCCGGCCTGACCAGGGTCGTCTGGGAGCTGGAGGAGGTGAAGGCCGGAACCGGCGGCACCTCGTTTCTGTCCGGCTCCCACAAGGCGAACTTCCCCTACGGCGGACCCGACCCGTACCACCCGGACACCACGGGCTCACCCTGGGAGCCGAAGATGCGCGCGATGATGGACACCTATGGTTGCCCGCCCGGCTCCGCGCTGATCTTCACCGAGAGCCTGCTGCACGCCTCCGAGGACTGGACCAACCCGGACAACCCGCGCTGCGCGATCTTCAACTGCTACAACTCGGTGTGGGCGCAGTGGCACCTGATGGCCACCGGCGACGAGCTCGCCTGGTCGCCGGAGTTCGCCGAGACCATGCCGCCCCGGCGCCGCAGCCTGTTCCGGGGCGTCTGGCAGCTCGGCACCCTGCACGGCATCGAGGGCAACGTCGCCTACGCCGAGGACAACCGCGCCGTGTGAGCCGCCGCCTACTCCACCGTGGCGGTGCGGTCCCGGTTCACCAGGTCCCAGTCGATCGGATAACCGAGCCCGGGCTCGTCCGGCGCGTGCACGAGGCCGGCGGCATCCACCTCGATGTCCCGGACCAGGCCGTACACGTTCGCCCCGGTACAGGGAAAGAACTCGTAGAATTCGCAATTGGGGACCGCCATGGTCACGTGCAGGTTGGCGACGTTGTTGAGGCTGTTGCCTCCGTGGTGGATCTCGCAGCGCATGGCGAAGCCCTCCGCAAGGTGGCACTGGCGAACGAGCGGCGTGATGCCGCCGGTGACGGCGACGTCGCCGCGGAGGATGTCGGTGGCTCGCTGCGTGATCCATGCGTTCATGGCGGGAAACCGGCCGGGAGCGTACTCCGTGCACATGATGGGGATGTCGAGCTTCTGCCCCAGGTCCACGTAGTTGTAGATGTCCTCCTCGGCCAGCGGGTCTTCGTACCAGTAGTAGCCGAGCTCCTCCATGGCACGGCCGACGCGCAGCGCGTCTGCGTACCGATAGGCCCACATCGCGTCGAGCATCAGCGTGAAGTCGGCGCCGACCGCGTCGCGCACCGCGCGGCAGACCTCGATGTCGGCGGCCGGCTCCCCGTGCGGATGGATCTTGTGCGCCGTCCAGCCCGCGTCCTTGAAGCGCAGCGCCTCCTCGACGTACTGGGCCGGAGTCTCGTGGAAGGCGGTGCTTGAGTACGCGGGGACGGCGTCCTTGCAGGTGCCGAGCAGGCGGTGGATGGGAAGGCCGGCGACCTTGCCGTTGATGTCCCACAGGCAGACGTCGATCGCGCCGATCGACTGGATCGACACCTGGCGATTCTTCTTCCAGAGCCTCTGCCACAGTCGGCCTATGTCCTGCGGGTCCTGGCCCATGACGACCGGCTTGAGGTAGTCGACGAGCGGGCCTGCCAGGTGATGCCCGCTCAGGTGGGAGCTTCCCAGAAAGGCGTTGCCGGTGATGCCGGCGTCGGTCTCAACGCTCACCACGCCGAGCTGGGTAGCGCCGCCGAACGTGGCGCCCCCGGTCGTCCACACCTCGCTGTGCCACCCGAACAGATCGACCTTCACGTTGGTGATACGCATCGCCGCGCAGCGTACCACGGAGCTCATCGCCGGCCACGGCCGCGCAGCGGCGGCGCGCCGGCCGGCAGCGGGCCGGCATCCCGGCGCGGTACGCTGGGGCACCCATGAGCTACACGGTCGGGTTCATCGGACTGGGCGCCATCGCCCGTTCCCACCTGCCGGCCATCGCCGCGCAGGACGGGCTGCGGCTGGCGGCGGTGTGCGACCGGGACGAGCACGCGCTGCGGGCGCGCGCCGCCCAACACGAGGCCGCCGCGTACCGTGACTACCGCGATCTGCTGGCGTCAGGGGCGGACGTGGCCGTGGTGGCGCTGCCCCACCACCTGCACTGCGAGGTGGCGGTGGCCGCCTTGCAGGCCGGCTGCCACGTGCTGGTGGAGAAGCCGCTGGCCGTCTCGGTCGCGCAGTGCCGAACCATGCTGCAGGCGGCGCGCGGCGCCGGGCGCATCCTGGCGGTGACCGATACCGCCGCCTACCACCCGGGAGCGCTGCTCACCGGGGAGCGGTTCCGGGACGGGACGCTGGGCCGCTTCCTCAGCGGGGTCCATCACAACGCGCGCTTCTACTTCCACGAGGGGCGCCCCGCCTGGTTCCTGGACCCGGCAGCCAGCGGCGGCGGGATGTTCGCGAACGTCGGCCTGCACCGGCTGGCGCAGACCCGCGCCTGCCTGCCGGGGCTTGAGCCCGTGACGGTGAGCGCATCGGTCTCGCACGTGGCCGAGCATCCGGTGGAGGCGTGCACCTCGGCGCTGGTCCGCTACCGGGCGGGCGGGGCCATGCACTACGAGGAGCTCGGCTACGTGCCGCGCCCGGCGTGGTGGCCCCTGGATGCCCACTACGTGTTCGAGGAAGGGATGGTGACCTTCGACGCCGAGCGCTGGCGGCTGGTGACGCGGGAGGGCGCCGAGCACGAGGAGGCGCTGGCCGGCGCCGGGAACCCCTACGAGCCGGTCTACCGCGACCTGCTGCGCCGCCTGCAGGGCGAGACGCCGCTGGGCCCCGCCGGCCGGGAGTCTGCCGTTGACGTGGCCGTCGTGCAGGGGGCCTATACCAGCGCCCGCGCCGGGCGCGAGATCGACCTCACCGCCCCGGAGTGGCAGATCGTCCCCGAGTGAACGTGGATCCGGAGCGAGGCCTTGAAGCGGCAGCGACACTCGCTCCGTTGTCATGGGCAAGACGGCGTCCGTTCACCCCTACCTCGCGGGACACCAAGCCGGTCGACCGGTAGGATACTCGCGGGAAACGAGGGCGCCCGAAGAGGTGTACGTGAGCACGGAACTGATCGGGATCATCGCAGCGTCGATCGCCCTCGGCACCGCCTTGCTCGCTTCGATGCGCGGGCTCCGCCAGGAGATGCGCGACATGCGCACCGAGCTCCGGGAGGAGATCAGGGCAGGCGATGCTGCCCTCCGGGAGGAGATCAGGGCAGGAGACGGCGCCCTCCGGGAGGAGATCAAGGCAAGCAACCGTTCTCTCCGGGAGGAGATCAAAGCAGGCGACGGTGCCCTCCGGGAGGAGATCAGGGCAGGAGACGGTGCCCTCCGAGAGGAGATCAAAGCAGGCAACCGTTCTCTCCGGGAGGAGATCAAAGCAGGCGACGGTGCCCTCCGAGCGGAGATGAGGGCCGGCTTCAAGGACCAATCCGTGCGGATGGTCGACATCGGGGACCGGCTGTCGAAGATCGAGGGGATCATAGAAGGCATGTTCTGGAGCAGCCGCAACCAGCCTCCGGACAAGCCGCGGGAGGGCGCCGCTTAGGCTCAGAAGTCTGCGCTCGCCATCCGGCTCAGCCCTTGAGGGAGCCGATCATCAGGCCGCGCACGAAGTAGCGCTGGATGAAGGGGTAGATGATCAGCATCGGCACGATGGAGGCGAACAGGGTGGCGAACTTGATGCGGTCCACCGACGCGATGAGTTGGTCGCTCTGCTCCTGCTCGTCCATGGCCCGCGCCGCCGCCATCTCGCCACGCTCCAGCAGCGCCTCGGTCATCTGGTTCTCGATCACGATCTGGCGCAGGATCACCTGCAGCGGGTAGCGCTCCGCCTTGCTGAAGTAGACCACCGAGTCAAACCAGGAGTTCCAGCGGCTCACCAAGTAGAACAGGGCGATGGTAGCCACCGCGGCCTTGGAAATCGGCAGCATGATCCTGAAGAAGACGGTGATGTCGTTGGCGCCGTCCACGACCGCCGAGTCCTCCAGCTCCTGCGGCAGGGTCTGGAAGAAGGTGCGCATGACGATCAGGTTCCAGGTGGCGATAGCGGTGGGCACGGCCAGCGCCCAGATGGTGTTGTACATGCCCAGGTTGCGCACCAGCAGGAAGGTGGGAATCAGGCCTCCGCTGAAGAAGAAGGTGATTATCACCGCAGCGGTGATCGGGCCCCGGAACGCCAGCCGCCGCTTGGAGAGGGCGTAAGCCATGGTGGTCGTCAGCAACATGTTCACGACCGTACCCACCACGGTGTAGATCACGGAGTTCTTGTACGCGTTGGGAATCAGCGGCGAGGAGAAGATGAGCTGGTAGGCCCGCAGGTTGAAGTTTACCGGATAAAAGGTCACCCGGTTGCCCATCACCGACACGTCGTCACTGAACGACACGCTGGCGATGTGCAGCACCGGATAGAGCGTGGTCAGCAGCACGAACAGCACCAGCACGTGCACCACCGCCCAACTCACCCGGCCGGAAACCGAAACGTCGCGGATCATGCTACCAGAGCCGGTACTCGCTGAACCGCCTGGCCGCCGTGTTGGCCAGCACCACCAGGACCAGGCTGATCACGGAGTTGAACAGCCCCACGGCCGTCCCGTAGCTGAAGTCCTGCCGCAGCAGGCCGCGCCGGTAGACGTACGTCCAGATCACGTCGGCGGTCTCGAGCGTGAGGTCGTTGTACATCAGGAGCACCTTCTCGCCACCGACCGAGAGCAGTCCGCCGATGCGCAGGATGAGCAGGATCGAGATGACCGGCGTCAGCGCTGGCAGGCTGATGTGCCACATCTGGCGCAGCCGCGACGCGCCGTCCACGGTCGCCGCCTCGTACAACTCCGGATCGACGCGCGAGAGCTGCGCCAGGTAGATGATCGCCCCCCAGCCCACGTTCTGCCAGATGTCGGAGATCACGTAGATCGGGCGGAACCAGCGCGGCTTGATCATGAAGTAGATCGGATCGATCCCGAACGCGCCCAGGAACGCGTTCACGAACCCGGTGGAGGGGGACAGCGCCAGGACCAGCATGCCCACCACCGCCGGCATGGCGATGAAGTGGGGCAGGAAGCTGATCGTCTGCACCGTGCGCTGGTAGCTGCGGTTGACCAGCTCGTTCAGCGCCAGCGCGAAGATGATCGGCGCCGGGAAGCCGAACAGCATGGTGTAGAAGCTGAGCAGGAAGGTGTTGCGGATGAGCCCCCAGAAATGGGGGTAGTTGAAGAACCGCTCGAACTGGTCGAACCCGATCCACGGGCTGCCCAGGACGCCCAGGCGGAGGCTCAGCTCCTTGAAGGCGATGGTGACCCCGTACATCGGGATATACTGGAAGATCACGTACCAGACGAAGCCCGGCAGCACGAGCAGCAGCAGATACTTGGAGGCTCGGATCTTGCGCGCCTGACGCTGCCAGACGCTTTGCGAGCCTGCACTGTGCGCCGTGGCCTCCGAGGCGGCTACCGCGGTCCGCATCGCACCATCACCTCATGACCAGGACGGGCACCTCCAAATGGAGATGCCCGTCGCAGAACGTTCAAGCCAATAGCGGCTCAATAATTGCGGTCGTAGGCGCCCTGATAGAGCTCCAGCAGGCGGTCGACGCCGGCGTTGTCCAGAGCGTCCAGGTACTCCTGCCAGTGGGCGTCGTCGGACGCGTCCAGCTCGCCCAGGACGAACTTGGCGCGGTACTGCTTCCAGGTGTCGTCCACCACCGTCTGCACGTCGGCGCGGTCCTTCTCCTCGGTGGCGTTGAAGCCCCAGGCGATCTTCCTGATGAACGGCTTGCCCACCGCCCACTCGGTCATCTCGCTGTAGATCCGGTCGCCCTCGCTCAAGGGGCGGTCGGGGTGGAAGATCGGATAGTTCTCCAGCCCGATCTCCCATCCCTGGACGCCATCGGGGTTGTCCGGCGTGCGCATGTGTGGCAGGTAGACCGGCTTGCCGTCCTGGTACTCGAAGTTCACGCCCTCCTCACCGAAGTAGCGCGCGACCAGGCCCTCGCCGTCCATGGTCCAGTTCAGGTAGGCGAGGAGCCGGTCCAGCTTCTCACCCTCGGAATTGGTGGTCAGGAACGGACCCCACGGGTAGTACACGGTCTCCGGGTTGATGATCGCCTCGGCGCCCGGCGCCGACAGCAGCGGAATGAAGGAGTGGGTCCACGTGACTTCCGGTGTGGCCTTGCGCGACGTGTTGTTCATGTACGGGACGTTTCCGGTCCAGTTCGGGGTGGAAATGGCGGTGTTCGCCACGTACAGGATCTCGTTCTCGCGCTCGCGGGTGTTGGTCAGGAACTCCGGATCCATCAAGCCCTCGGCGTAGATCCCGGTGAAGTACTTGATCAGCTCCCGCATCTTGTCGGTGGCCGCGCCGTAGACCAGCTCACCCGAGTCGATGTCGAAGTGCACGCCCGCCGTGGTCCGCCACGTGTTGTAGAAGACGTCGGTGAAGATGCCGCCCTGGCCACGAGTGAACAGCGGATAGTGATCGGGGTTGTTGGCCTTCAGGGCCCTGAGCAGCTCGGTGTAGCCGTCGATCGTGGTCGGCCACTCCAGGCCGGCGTCCTCGACCAGGTCCTGCCGGTAGACGAAGCCGCGGCTGATGGTGCGCGGGTTCTTGGACAGCAGCATGTACATCTTGCCGTCGGGAGCCGCGTTGAACGCCTCGACCGTCGCCCACTCGTCATCCGTCCACCACTTGCGGTAGTTGGGCAGGTCCTCCCAGTGATCGGAGAGCGGCACGATGTGGCCGTCCATGGCCCAGCGGTTGACCTCCCAGACGCGCAGTCCGTAGGGATGCATGTCGTAGTAGTCGCCGGCCGCGAACAGCAGATCGGTCTTCTCGACGGTGGAACCGCCGGCCACATAGTCGTACTCGAAGCGCAGCCCGAACTTGTCCAGCGCGACTTCGGCGTGATAGGGATACTCCTGCGGCAGGCGGTCCTTGGAGAACTCGTAGAACACCTTCACGTCGTAGACGGCGTCCGCCGCCGCTCCCTCAGCTTCGGCGGCGGCGAAGGCGCCTGTCGTGGCCAGAGCCAGCGCCCCGACTACCAGAATCAATCGTTTCATCGTTGCCTCCTCAACTCGGTACGGTCGTTGATTGGTGCCGCGAACCATCGCATGACCCGCGGAATCGGTAAAGCGGGAACCTGGTTCCTCACGCCTGCATTTCGGCCAGCAGCTCGGCGACAAGCTCCATGCCGGCGCCCCAGCCCCGGTCCAGGCTGTCCATCGCGCCGGCGAAGGCGGCGGCCTCCGCGTCGCTGGCCTCGTACGGCGTCCAGGTCAGACGCAGCCGGGTGCGCCCGCCGTCCTCGTCGAACGTCACGGTGGTCAGAAGCTCCCGCGGCCAGTCCGGCATCATCGCGTTGGCGGTGACGTTCCAGTCAGCGTCGCACACGGCGTGCAGCCACACCAGCCGCTCCGGCGGCGTGACCTCCGTGTACTCGACCCGCTGATAGTGGGAGCCGCCGCCCATGCGCATCTCGCCCAGCCACAGACCGCCGGGCTTGACCTCCAGGTGATGGACGATCGTCTCCACCCCCGGCCCGTACCAGCGCGGCAGCAGCTCCGCATCGGTCCAGACCTTCCACACCAGCTCGCGCGGCGCGTCGAACTCCCGCTCCAGCACGTACGTCGGCACGTCACTCACACTCGGTCTCCTTCTTCCTGCGGTCGCCGCGCAGGTTACCGGGCCGATCGCCACTCGGAAACCCGACGCCCCCGACGGCACTCGGCCGATTGCAGGTCGGCTCGGCCTGCATGCAGGATTCGATCATGGATGATCACCAGCCCCCGGCCGCCGGAAGCCACCTGCTCCTCCCGGCGAGCGCCTGGCCGCGCGGGCAAGTGTACTACTACTGCCCGCGCTGCAGCGCGGTTCACGGCGTGGCCACCGAGGCGCCGGCTACCTGCCCCGCGTGCTCCCGGCATCCGCTGCGCGACATCTTCGCCGAGATGGCGGAGCGCCTGGAGCGGGCTTTCGGGTTCTTCGACGCCACCCGCAGCGCCCGGCACCCGTGGCTGTTCACCCCCGCCCCCGGGGAGGAAGCGCACGCGCTGTTCGTCTCCAGCATGGCCCTCGGCGCCTTCGGCGAGCTGCGTGCCATGGGCTTCACGCCCCCGCAGCAGGCGCCGTGGGGCTCCGATGAGGACGCGCTGGACGCTTGGACGGGGGCCGTCCTGAGGCACCTCGACCCTGCCACCAACCTGCTGCGTGTCCCGGAAGGGGACGGGACCATCGGCGGTGCGGTCGCCTCGCCGGAACGCTACGTCTCGTCCGGCTTCGAATGGCAGCTCCGCAACCGGGTGTTCATGGCCGACCGCTACCGCCTGCCGCCTGGCGCCCAGTCCAACCGCGACTACCTGGCGACCGTCGAGGAGGCACGCGCCTGGCTGGCGGAGACCTGGGCCGCACACCCGCCGTGGACGGCCGGAAGCTGGACCTCACGCGCGGTGGAGACCCACCTGGCCCTGCAGCCCGATCCGGCGGTGGTCGACTTCGTGCAGCAGTGGCTGGAAGCGCGCCAGGACCATGCGACCGGCGCGTGGTACGCGGGCGTCGAGGCTCCGCGCCCCAACGTGGTCAACGGCATCTTCAAGCTGTTCGTCACCTACGAGCGGCTCGGCTGGGAGATACCGCGACAGCAGGCCATCATCGACTTCGTCCTCGGCGGGGCCGACCGCGAGCGAGGCTTCGGCGGGAAGGGCTGCAGCGTGTTCGACCCGATGCAGGTGCTGTACGTGCTGCGCTGCCGCGGCAACCGCTACCGCGCCGAGGAGGTGGACGCCGTGACCGCCGCCTCGTTCCTGACCTTCCTGGACAACTGGGACGATGCGGCCGGCTGGTTCCGGGAGGGCACCTGGCACGGCAAGCACAACCTCGGCATCCCGCTGTACATGGCGTCGCTGCTGCTCGACCACCCCTATATGCGCATCAACACCATCTACAACTGGCGCGAGGGCCCGATCATCCTGCGTGCCGCCGACGGCAACGTACGGCTGCGTCCGGACATCACCCACCACACCCGCGGACACCCGTTCACGGGCTGATCCGCCCGCGCCTGCCGACCATCGGACAGCTCCGGAGGCATGTGGCCGATTGCAGGTCAGCTAACGGCGGCCAGCCCAGTACGTCGGTCTTCGTTTCACGTGCATGATCGCAAGCACGCGAATACGATCGCCGCCCGTCCTGTAGATGACGGCGTAGGGGAACCCCCTCACGAGCCGCCGGCGAATCCGGCCCCGCATCACTCGACCCGAGTTGGGAACGCGAGGATTGACGCCGCACAAGCCTCCACGGAATCGGCGAACATCGACCCCAGTCCCGTACTTCTGCTCTCGTAGAAGTGGGTCGCCTCCTTCAGTTCGCACTCTGCGAGACAGTGAAACGAGAGCCTCTTCATCTATGTGAGCTGTCCGCGCAACTCCTTGAACACCTCATCCGCCGGCCGGTCGGTCGCGTCTGGCTCCGAGTCCCTTCGGTCAGCCTCTTCCGCCCAGATTTCCTCGTTCTGCTCCGCAGTGAGCTCGTCGAGGCTCTCCAGCAGGGTCTCTGCCAACCGCGCTCGTGAACGCGGGTGGAGCTTGAGAGCCTCCGCGACTATTTGGTCCAGTTGCATAGAAACAAGTGTACCGACCGGGGCAGCACACTTCACCTTCGGGTCATCTGCGTTGGCTCGGCGGCTAAGCTCGATGGAGCCGACCATCACTCGTCATCCCGGAAGCGATGCGCAAGCGGCTGGGGCTTCGGCCCGGCACGCAGTTCGTGGTGCTTGGCGACGACGACACGGTGGTGCTCAAGCCGATCAGCGCGCCTTCGATGCGCGAACTCGATGAGATCGTCGCCCATGCTTCGCGTGCCGCGCGCGAAGCCGGGCTCCGCCCGTCGGACATCGCCGCGGCGATCCGCGCCGTACGGTCCGGGTGAGAGGCGTCGTCGACACCAACGTGATGGGAGGCGCCTATCACAGGCCTTGCGGCTCCGGTCGCCGTTGGTCCTCCTTGGTGGGACCGGCGGCCAGCTCCCGGCGGGCGTGCGCCGTCGCGTCGTGGTCCACGGCGCAGGTGTCGGGATCCAGCACGACTCCGTAGTCGTCGCGGGCGGAGGCCAGCGACACCTTGTCGTTGCGGACGTCCTGCGCGACCAGCTCCGGGGCCCGCTCCAGGGGGTCGCCCCAGCCGCCGCCGCCGGCCTGCCGGTGATAGAGGCGCTCGCCTGCCTCCATCGAGGTGGAGACCATGGTGATGAGCGTCTCCTCCTCCCCGGACTCCCGGCTCAGCAGGTTGATCGAGCCGGTGCCCGGCCGGCCGCCGGACAGTCCGTACGGCAGGTGGTCGCGCCGGTCGGAGCGGATCGCCAGGTGGGCGCGGCCGTCCAGCAGCCGCCACTCCCGCTCCACGGCCAGCCCGCCGCGGAACCTGCCCGGTCCGCCCGAGTCGCGGACCAGGCCGTAGCGCTCGATCCGCAGCGGGTAGTTGCTCTCCGCCTCTTCAACCGGGATGTTGCTGGCGACATTGGCCGGGTTGCACAGCCCGTCGTTGGCGTCGCGGTCCGGGCGGCCGCCCCACGTGCCGGTCATCAGCTCGTAGTAGACGTAGGGCGACCGGTCGGGGTGCAGGCCGCCGAGCACCACCAGCGAGTTGCCTCCCTCGCCCGCCGCCTGGATCCGGTGCGGGACGAACTTCGCGAGCACCCCGAACATCAGGTCGGCCAGCCGGAAACCGGTGATGCCGCGCATCGACGACGCGCCCGGCATCACCACGTTCAGCACCGTCCCCTCGGGAGCGATGACCGTGATCGGCCGGAACATGCCGGCGGTGTTCGGCAGGTCCAGGCGCAACGCGGCGCGCACGCTCAAACAGGCCACCGAGAAGGTGAAGGAGTAGGTGTTGTTGATCGCCCCCGGCACCTGCGGCGCGCTGCCGGTGAAGTCCGCGGTCAGGCTGTCGCCTTCGACCGTCAGCGCCACGTGCAGCTTCACCGGCGGGCCGCCCACCCCGTCGGAGTCCATGTAGTCGGTGAAGGTGTGGGTGCCGTCCGGCCAGCGCGCGATCTCGGCGCGCACCAGCCGCTCGGTGTAGTCGATCAGGTCGGCCGTGCAGGCGCGGAAGGTGTCCGGGCCGTAGCGCCGGACGAGCTCGTGCACGGCGCGCTCGCCCGTGTGGCAGGCCGCCACCTGCGCGCGCAGGTCCCCGAGCGTCATCTCCGGCACGCGGACGTTGACCCGTATCATCGCCAGCAGCGCCTCGTCCGGCTCGCCCCGCCGATGCAGCTTCAGCCACGGGATGCGCAGCCCGTCCTGGTAGATCTCGGTGTTGTCGCACGCCGAGCTGCCGGGCAGCCGCCCTCCCAGGTCGAGGTGGTGGGCGGTGGACACGGAGAACGCGATGCGCGCTCCCTCCCAGTAGATGGGCTTGACGATGAAGATGTCCGGGATGTGCATCCCGCCCTCGAAGGGGTCGTTGAGGATGAAGACGTCGCCGGGCTCCATGTCGTCGCCGTACCTGGCGAACAGGGTCTCCATCGCGAACGGCACCGAGCCCAGGTGCAGGGGAATGGTCACCCCCTGCGCGATCATCTGGCCTTCGCGGTCGCAGAGCGACGTGGAGTAGTCCAGGCAGTCGCGCACGATCGTCGAGTAGGCGGTGCGGTAGAGGGCGATCGCCATCTCGTCGGCGGCGGCGGCCAGCGCGTTCTTGACGATCTCGCGCGTGACCGGGTCTACGCCGTGGTCCATTACGAGCGTGCCTCCTCCGCTGCCCCCGTCAACGGAGACTCGGGCGGTGTGCCGAATGCCTTCAGGTACAGCCGCGTACGGTCGTTCAACACCCCGTAGAAGGCTCGTGTCTCCGCGTCGGGAGAGTCGCGCCAGAACGTGGCCGGAATCGCCGAGTCGTTCGCCAGCGGGGCACGGTGCCGATGGCCGTAATAGATCTGCGCCGTCTTGCGGATCTGCTGCGTCGGCCGGGTGGTCGCCGTGTGCAGCACCGACACGTTGAACAACGCACAGGTGCCCGCCGGACCATGCAGATCATGGACGCCGCCGCGGGAAAGCTGCGCCGCCTCGTCGTCGAGCACGGGATCGGCAATGGACTCGGGCGACAGCGACAGGCAGTGGGTGCCCGCGTTCACGTCGCGGAAGTAGACCACGAGTTGCAGGTAGTCCATGCGCAACGGATGGTCATGCCAATGCGCCCGGTCGCGGTGCCAGTCCCGATGCAGCGTGCCGGCGTACGGCCCCATGCAACGCAACCCGATTTCGCCGAAGCAGACCGGCCCACCCATCAATTCCTCTATACATGGCAGCACACGCGGATGCCGAATCAGTTCGTCGAACCGCGGCGAGGACACCAGAGCGTCATAATTGGCATGCTGGTGATGCCCGTAGGCGTGCCAGAGAAAGGGATGCTTCCGGCGATCGTCGTCGAACATCGCTTCGAAGTAGGCGGTCTCATCCTGGTCCAGAACCGCTCCCAGATTGAGAAACCCTTTGGCCGCAAAGAAGTCCCGCTGCTGCGTCGTCATGACGAGCTGATGCCTTCGGGTTCGATGTGGACGTCGAGCTGGTCGTCGACCCGCGCACGCATGCCCGGCGGCACGACGATCGTGGTGTCGTACTCGTCGATCAGCAGCGGGCCGCGCCCGCCGCGCGTGAGGTCTTCCCGGCGGCACACCGGCGTGTCGATGCTGCCCCAGGACGGGCCGAACCAGGCGCTGCGATCGCGCGACTCTCCCGCCGCGGCCGCGCCCGGCCGCAGGCGGTCGGTCATGTCCGGAACCTCGGCCCGGCCGACCGCTCGCACGGCGATCACCTCGACCGGATTGTCGGGATCGGAGCGGTGGCCGTACAGGCGCTCGTGCTCGTCCGCGAAGGCTTCCTGCAGCGCCGCCAACTCCGCCGGCCGCAGCGTCCCGGACGCCCCCCACGATCCGGACGCCAGCGGCACGTTGATCTCCGAGGTCTGGCCGCGAAAGCGCACGTCCGCACTGTAGCGGACGTCGACCGCGTCCGCGGCGTGCCCCTCCTCGGCAAACGTGTCCAGCACGTCGGCGCGCAGCTCGGCGCGAACGGCCTCCAGCGCCTCCGCCGACAGCTCCTGCCGCGACAGCAGGCAGCTTCGCACCGCGTGGTGCTCGACGCCGGAGAACAGCAGCCCCATGGCGCTGAACAGGCCGGGCAGCGGCGGTACCACCACGCGGCTGATCGCAAGCTCACCGGCCAGGCCCGCGGCGTGGATGGGACCGGCGCCGCCGAAAGCCACCAGCGTGAACTCGCGCGGGTCGCGGCCGCGCTCGGTGGACACCTGGCGCAGCGCGCGCATGGTGGTGGCGTTGGCGATCTGGTGGATCCCGAAGGCGGCGGCCGGCAGGTCCAGGCCGAGGGGGCCGGCGATGTGCTCGGCCACGCTGCGCCGGGCGAGCTCCGCGTCGACCACCACGTCGCCGTCCGCCAGGGGACCGGGGCGGATGTAGCCCAGCACGACGTTGGCGTCGGTCAGCGTGGGCTCCTCGCCGCCCCGGCAGTAGCATGCGGGGCCCGGCCGCGCCCCCGCCGAGCGCGGGCCGACGCGCAGGCCGCCGGCCGTGTCCACGTAGGCCACGCTGCCGCCGCCGGCGCCGACCTCGGCGATGTCGATGGTCGGCGCGCGGATCAGCTCGCCGCCGCCTCCCACCAGGCGGCTGCCAGAGGAGAGCGAGGCGCCCACCTCGTACTCGGCGGAGTAATTCACGCGCCCGCCCTCGACCAGCGACGCCTTGGCGGTGGTGCCGCCCATGTCCAGGGTGACGATGTTGGCCACCCCGAGCCGCCTGGCGGTCAGGTTGGCGGCCAGGACGCCGGCGGCGGGACCGGACTCCAGCATGAAGACCGGGCGCCGGGCCGTGTGCGCCTCCGAGGCCAGGCCGCCCGAGGACTGCATGATGAGCAACGGCGCGTCGATGCCCAACTCGTCCAGGCCCCGCCGCATGGCCAGCAGGTACGCCGCCATCGTCGGGCGCACGTAGGCGTTCACCGCGGTGGTCGCCGTGCGCTCGTATTCGCGCCGCTCCGGCAGGATGTCGCAGGACAGTGATACCTGCAGATGCGGCAGCTTCCGGCGGAGGAAGGCGCCGACCCGGCGCTCGTGGTCGGGCCAGGCGTAGGCGTGCAGCAGGCAGACGGCGACCGACTCCACCCGTTCCCGCACCAGGTCCGCCGCGATGCGCTCCAGCTCGTCCTCCCGTACGCCGCGCAGGACCTCGCCGGCGGCGGTGACCCGCTCGTCCAGCTCGAACCGCAGGCGGCGCTCGATGAGGGCCGGCGGCTTGGTGAAGAACAGGTCGTAGAGCTGCGGGGCGCGCAGGCGGCGCAGCTCCAGCACGTCGCGGAATCCGGCGGTGGTGATCAGCGCGGTGCGCGCGCCGCGGCCCTCCAGCACGGCGTTGGTCGCCACCGTCGTGCCATGGGAGACGAGCCCGACTGAGCTGCCGTCGACGCCGGCCAGGCTCAGCGTGCGCCGGATGCCGGCCAGCGCCGCCTGCTCGAAGTCCGGCGGCGTGGAGGGCAGCTTGTGGGTCCAGATCCTGCCGGCCTCATCGGTGAGCACGACGTCGGTGAAGGTCCCGCCGACGTCGGCGCCGATGCGCACCGGACTCTCTTCCTGACGCGCCACGATCGGTCGGACAGTGCCATGGGCGCCGCGTGCATGGACAGCCGACACGAATTGCGCCACTGATACCGGCATGCCGAGCGCTGCCCGCAACGTGCTGCTGATCACCTCCGACCAGCAGCACTGGAACACCCTGGGCTGCCTGAACGGCGAGCTGCGCACACCCAACCTGGACCGGCTCGCGGCGCTCGGCACGCTGTTCACCCGCGCCTACTGCCCCAACCCGACCTGCACGCCGACGCGCGCGTCCATCATCACCGGCCGCTATCCCAGCCAGCACGGCGCCTGGTCGCTCGGCACCAAGCTGCTGGAGTCCGAGCACACGGTCGGGCAGGACTTCCAGGCGGCCGGCGTGCGCACCGCGCTGGTGGGCAAGGCGCACTTCCAGCCGCTGGCCGCTACTGAGGAGCACCCGTCGCTGGAGGCCTATCCCACGCTCCAGGACCTGGCGTTCTGGGAGGATTTCCACGGTCCGTTCTACGGGTTCGAGCACGTCGAGCTGGCGCGCAACCACACCGACGAGGCGCACGTCGGCCAGCACTACGCGCTGTGGATGGAGCGCAAGGGGCTGGCCGACTGGCGCGACTACTTCCGCCCGCCGACCGGCACCAACGACCGCCAGCAACGGACTTGGCGGATCCCGGAGGCGTTCCACTACGGCACCTGGATCGCCGAGCGCTGCTGCGACCTGCTGGCCGGGTACGCGGAGCGCGGCGAGCGCTTCCTTCTCTGGGCGAGCTTCTTCGACCCGCACCCCAAGTACCTGGTCCCGGAGCCCTGGGACACCATGTACGATCCCGCCGCGGTCACCGTGCCGGCGGTGCGGGCGGGCGAGCACGACGCCAACCCATCCCACTTCCGGCTCACCCAGACGGCGGATCCCGACTTCTCGGCCTGGAGGGAGAGCGGCCACGGCGTGCACGGCTTCGCCTCGCACCTGCACGACCGGAACGAGCTGGCCAGGGACATCGCCTGCTACTACGGGATGATCAGCCTGATGGACGCACAGATCGGCAGGATCCTGGACCGGCTGGAGGCGCTGGGGCTGGCCGGCGACACGCTGGTGGTGTTCACCTCCGACCACGGCCACCTGTTCGGCCAGCACGGCCTCACCGCCAAGGGGGCGTTCCACTACGAGGACCTGATCCGCGTGCCGCTGATCGTCGCCCAGCCCGGCGCCGTGCCGGCCGGCCTTCGCTCGGACGCCCTGCAGTCGCTGGTCGATTTCGCACCGTCGTTCCTGTCGGCGGCCGGCATCGCCGTCCCCGCATCGATGACCGGCGTCGATCAGGCGGACGTCTGGTACGGCCGCCGGCCGTCGCTGCGGGACCACGTGGTGGTGGAGAACCGGCACGAGCCGACCACCGTGCACGTCAAGACCTACGTCGAGGACCGCTACAAGCTGACCGTCTACTACCGGCGGGACTACGGCGAGCTATTCGACCTGAGAGCGGACCCGGGCGAGGTCGACAACCTCTGGAACGCCCCCCGGGCACGCGAGCTGAAGAACGAGCTGATTCGCAGGCTCCTGTTCGCGGAGATGGGCAAGGAACCGCTGCCGATGCCGCGCATCGCCGGCGCATAGCGATGCCCGGCGGCGATTGCGTACGGCCGCTCGCCACGCTACCGTTCAAAGGCCATGGCCTCCGCCGACCTCGGTGCTCGCGACGCGCGCGGCGAGTGGAAACCCACGGAGCGGATCGAGTACCCGCCGCCGTTCCAGTGGCCGCCCAGGCCGCTGGCATTCCTCAAGTGGATGTTCGGGTTTCCCGGCTACCTGTGGCCGCTGAACGCGTTCTGGTTCGGGACCACGGCGCTCACCTGGTACCTGCTCACCCCGCCGCTGGAGTCGATGGCCACGTTCCGGCCCGGGTGGATGGCATTGATCCTGGTCCGCAACGCCGCGCTGATGTTCGTGTGGTTCGGCCTGTGGCACACGCGGCTGTACATCCAGCGGGCGCAGGGGATGCGCTACAAGTTCAGCAACCGCTGGCTGAGCACCAGGCACCGCGGCTTCACCTTCAATCACCAGACCCGTGACAACGTCTTCTGGACCATGGTGTCAGGCGGCGGCATCTGGTCGGCGTACGAGATCCTGACGCTGTGGGCCTACGCCAACGGCTACCTGCCGTTCGTCGAGCTGCGCACCAATCCCGTGTACTTCGTCGCACTGCTGGTCCTGATACCGTTGATCCGGGACGTCCACTTCTACTGGGTGCACCGCCTCCTGCACTGGAAGCCGATCTACAAGGCCGCCCACTACCTCCATCACCGCAACATCAACGTCGGTCCGTGGTCCGGGCTGTCCATGCACCCGGTCGAGCACCTGCTCTACTTCACCGGCGTGTTCCTGCACTGGATCCTGCCGTCCCACCCGCTGCATGCCATCTACCACCTCCAGCACGCCGCCCTCTCGCCCGCGACCGGCCACACCGGATACGAGAAGGCGGAGCTGGGCGACCAGTCGATGGCGCTCAAGCACGGCAGTTACTATCACTACCTGCACCACCGCTACTTCGAGTGCAACTACGCCGGCGACAACGGCATGATGTTCGACCGCATGTTCGGCAGCTTCCACGACGGCACCGAGGAGGGGCACGCCAGGATGCGCGCCCGCACGCACGCCCGCATGCGAAAACGCCGGACATAGCTTCGAAGCTGCGCTCGCGCGATCCGATGGCGTTCCGTCTCGGCGCCTTCGCCGCGGCCCTGACCGTCGCTGCCCTGCTGCAGCCGGCGCCGCTCGCGGCCGTCGACTACGAATTCGACCTGACCTACGACCCGGCGGAGTCGGTCGTCGCCGGCACGCAGGTGATCTCCTTCAGCCGCTCCGAGATGGCCGACTTCGCCGGCGGCCAGGCCGCGGTGCTGGCACTGCTCAACAACGCCGGCGCCATCCCCAACCCCCACGCCAACCCACTGATCGAAGACGCGAGCTACCAGGACGGCTTCGAGGCGGGCTACACGCGCATCACCGGCATCGTCGACGCGCACGGCGCCGAGGTGCCGTTCGAGGAGCTCCCACTGGCGGGCCGCCGCCGGTTCACCTATCCCATACCCGGATTGGCGGTGCGGCTGCGGCTTCCTCCGCGCGAGCGCTACCGGCTCACCGTCACGTTCCGTACTCGCCTGCCTGCCCTGCGCGCCGGAGATCTGACCAGCCTCGACGGCGTGTTCGTGCAGCGCTTCGCCTGGTATCCGCGCCTCTATCCCGATCCGGACCGGTACACGCTGCCGCCGATCGACGGCTACCGCGTGCGCATCGTCGTCCCGCACGGCTACCGGGTGATCTCGCACGACGAGCGCGCCTCGCCCGTGCAAACCGGCACCGCCTACGTGATCGAGAGCCGGACCCCGGCCGCCACCATCCCCCTGACCATCTTTCCCGAGGACCGCTTCCGGCTCGTCGAGGCCGCATCCGCGGACGCGGAGGTGCGCCTGTTCCACCGCCCCGGCCGTGAGCATCAGGCGCGCAAGCTTGCCGGCTACGCGGCCGAGGCGCTGGACCACTACGCCCGCACCCTGGGCCCGCTGGACTATCGCCGCGTCACCATCGTGGAGGGGGTGAGGCCCGGCGCGTGGGGCATGGCGGCCGACGCCTTCGTGATGCTGGGCAGCGGAGCGTTCAACGCCGACGTGCCGTCCCGGGACCTCTGGGACCGGGTGCTGGAGTTCCTGGTCGCGCACGAGATCGGGCACTTCTACTTCGGCATCGGCACGCCCGTCGACTTCATCAGCGACAACTGGCTCAGCGAATCGCTCACCCAGTACGTGACGCTGGACTACCTGGAGGGGAAGTACGGCGCGGACGACAACCTGTTCCCCGACGACGCCGGTGCGGCGGGTGTGATCGCCGGCCGCCTGCTGGCCGACGACAGCTTCCGTGAGCGGCTGGTGACCCGGTTCCACGCGCTGCGCAAGGCGGGCTTCGACTTCCCGGTGGGAAGCGACGTGGACGCCCAGAACCAGAACGGCCTGACGGCCGTGATCTACGACAAGGGCGCGCTGGCCGTGCGCCAGCTCGCCACCGAGATGGGCAAGGACGCCTTCGACGAGGCCCTGGGCGATTACGCCCGGCGGTACCGCCACCGGTTCGTCGACACCGATCTGTTCCTCGCCCACCTGGAGGAGCACCGGCCGGGGATGCGGAGCGTCGGCGAGCAGGTGCTGACCACCGACCGTTATCCCGACTACGCCGTGGCCGGGGTGGCATACGCGGGGGAGGTGGCCAGGATCACGATCCGCGACCACGGCGACAGCGGCCTGACCGCCCCGGTGCGGGTCGTCGTGGAGGGCGGCGGCGAAGACGAGCGGACGCTGGACTTCACGGTGCGCGGCACGCAGGTGCTGGAGGTCGCCGGCCGCGTACGAAGCGTGGAGATCGACCCGGCGTGGCACACGCTGGACGTCGACCGCAAGAACAATCACCACCCGCGCCGGCTGAGCTGGGTGGTCCGCCAGCACAGCCGGCACGAAGCGGACCTGGTCGGCATCGACCTGCGCCTGTTTGAGCTGTCTCCGGACACGCTGCGCCTTGGCGCCGGGCTCGATTACCAGTCGACCGGGATGGTGTCGTACGGACTGAGCGCGGGGGCGGCCGCCCGGATCGAGCCGGGGGATCCCGTCAGGTGGCTCGCCACGGCGCCGGCGGCGGAGCCGGGGGCCTATGCCGCAGCGGAGCTGTCGCTGCCGCGCGGCGCGCGCGCCGGCGCCCTCTTCACGTGGTACGGCGCGGAAGACTGGCACGGCTCACTCGCCTTCCGGCAGCCGCTGCGCATGCCGCTGGAGGTGGGCACCCGCCCCACCTACCACGACAGCGGCCTGTCCCTCGCGGCCGGGCTGCACGCCGATCAGCGCCCCGCGCTGGAGCCGTGGATCGGGCTGGATTCGATGAGACTGCTGGGAGCCATTCCCCACTTCGCATCGCTGCGGCAGCGGTCCACCGTGCTGCCACGCGACGGTACGTGGTCGCTGCAGTCGAGCCTGGCGGCAGCGGTGCCGCTGCGCATCCTCCCGCGCGTGTACGTGGTGCCGAGCGTCGACCTGGGCGCCGACTGGCGGCTGTTCGGCATCGGCACCGCGCCGCCGGATGGCGTGGCAAGCCGGCTGCGGGCCGGCGCCGGCAGTGGATCCGGGGAGCGGGCGGCCACTGGGCGCGCGTACGGCGGCCTGGACCTGCTGGTCCCGCTGGTCGGCGGGCGCGAGGACCGGATCCTGGACCTGGTGGTGTTCCGCAGCCTCACGGCCGCGCTCTACGTCGAGGCGGAGAACCGCTTCACGGCGTTCCCGGCGCTCGGCGACGGCCGCGCCTGGAGTCCGCACGCGGGTATCGAGCTGAGTGCCGGCCTCACCTCGCTGATCGACCTGCCGCTTGCGATCGCCGGCGG
Source organism: Spirochaetia bacterium (assembly GCA_963662775.1). GTDB lineage: Bacteria > Spirochaetota > Spirochaetia > SZUA-6 > Bin103 > CATQHW01. The sequence goes on along the minus strand of OY759747.1, from coordinate 2,889,934 downwards.
GCTGGACGTGCCGCTGCGCACCGCCGGCGACCCCTCGACGTGGCGGGCGTTCCTGTCGGCGAACCTGCCGCTCCGCCTCTACACCCTGCTTCTGGCCGACTGATCGGCGGTTGACACCGCGCGCGACCGATATGAGTCTGGGTTCGATCATCGGAGGCATGGCGGCCGAATCCCCACCAACCGCGCCGGCCTCGCAGGACGCGCTGGCCACCCTCCTGCGCGATGTCCTGCCGCCGCAAGGTGCCAGGAGCGACGAGGCGTACCTGTGGCTCACCGACCACACGAACCGCCTGATCGAGTTCTCCGACGGTTGCGTCCAGGAGCTGCCCAGGCCGACCTCCATCCACCAGCTTGTCCTCGCGTTCCTCTTTCGCCTGTTCGACGATCACGTCATGCCGCAAGGCGGCGTCGTGGCGTTCTCCGCGTTGCGCCTGCGGATACGCCCGGGCAAGTTTCGCGAGCCCGACCTGCTGCTGCTCCTGAGCCGCAAGGATCCCCGTTTCCAGAACCGTTTCTGGCTGGGTGCCGACTTGGTGGTCGAGGTCGTATCGGCCGCGGCAGCTCGGCCACGTCGCCGCTCTTCAGAGGATTCGCGGCCGACGTGGCGGCGGTGTTCGACGCGCCGCAGTTGGGCGCGTAACTGAGCAAGGTCAGCCTGTTCGTATCCCAGGCTTATCCGCTTGTTCAAGGCCTGCGACAACGGTCGGAGCTGAGTATGGTCCAGCCGATGGCGGCGATCTCGTCGAGAGCCGGCTCGTAGATCCCAGACACCAGACTTGGGACGACTCTGATTCGAGGGAGTCTGGGTTCGTGCGGGCGAGACCACGAGAGGGGTGACCTGGGCGGCTGCAGGGCTCGTCCTTAAGGAATGTGCCGTGAGCCATCCGGCGCGTGCCGATGGCGGTGGTGGGCCCCACATGACAATCTCAGGTTTCGGGATCGGCACCGCCGCCCAGCGCATACGGCAGGGTGTGGTCTATCTCGATCAGATGTCGTGAGTTGCAGCGGCGTCCAGTCTCTCGATCGACGTATCTGCAGCAGCCTCCATCCCGTTGCCAGACCTGCCGTCGCACGGCCGCCGGAATCGCCCGGCCTGAAGCGCCCGGCTTCGCCGTCGGAGTGGCGGCGCGGGTCGGCTTTCGTCCGGCAGCGGCCCGACGATCCGTCGCTCCGGGGCGGCTCGGCGAGCGTGCGGAGGTCGGTGTCGTTTGCATCGTCCGCTCCGGCGTGGAAGACGATCACCACGCGATCGCCGACATGACGGGCCACGATCTCGTCGGTCACCGCCTTGACCCGCGCCGCGAACTCGCGTGTTGTCTCGCCGTCGGGGGCCGGCTTGCTGTTCGGGTGCCACGCCAAGCGTCGACAGCGAGGCGTCCTCGTGCTGGTGCCCGGCGCATGACGCGCCTGTGCGTGGCGCACCAGGAATCCTATTCGTGGCGCAGGACGTGGGCGACGCTCATCCGGGCGGTGCGGACCATTGGAACCAGGGCGGCGCCCGCGGTCATCAGCAGGGTGATGGCGGCCGGGATCAGGAAGTAGCGCGGTTCCAAGTCGATGTAGAACGGAACCGCGAGGTTGCTGCCGATCGGGACGAATGTGATGCCCAGGGCATTGATGGTCGTGCCCGCGGCCGGACCGAGGCCCAGCGCCGCCGCGGCGCCCACCAGATAGGTCGCCAGCGCCTCGACCAGCAACAGTGACAGCAGCTCCGCGCGCGTGGTGCCGATGGCACGCAACGACCCCAGCTCGCGCAGGCGCTCCAGGAAACTGACCGAGATGATCGCGAAGATGGCGACCATCGAGAGCACCGTCACGACCGCGATCACGAAGGTGAACAGCACGTCGTAGAACGACTTGAGCTGATCGTAGAAGTCCTGCACCTCGCGCCAGCTCGACACCGCCAGCGGCAGGTCGTGGCCTTCGATCAGCTCGCTCAGGCGCTCCCGTACGGTGGCAAGTTGTCGTTCGTGGCGCAGAAACAGCAGCATCCGATGGACGCCGTCGGTGCCGGTCAATCGCTGCGCGAACGGCAGCGGCACGTAGATGAAGTAGGCGTCGGCGAAGCTGCTGCCGGTACGGATGACGCCCTTGACCTGGACCTCCAGCCGCTGCTCCTCGCCGGAGTCCGTGTAGACGTGCACGGCGGCGCGGCCACCCGGCTGCGCGTCGACCTGCTCCGCCACGCCCTCGCCGAGCATGGTGTGGGCGTCGTCGCCATACCTCAGGTCGGTGCCCGCCACCAGCAGGCGCCGGCTCGCGGATCCGCGATGCAGGCGATCGGTCTCCAGACCGACGCCGGACACTCCCTGGCTCTGCGCCCCGGCCTCGAACAGCCCGCCGAACAGCAACTCCCGGCTGACCGTCCGCACCTCGGGGAAGTCACCGGCGGCAAGGATCTGCTCCATCCGGGTCAACACGTCGCCCGGAATGATCGGTTGCGCCGTCATGCTCGCGTGGTCGTAATCGGCGTGATGGATCTGCAGGTCGCCGCTCTGGTTGCGGATGCCGAAGCCGAGGATGCTGTAGAGCCCTTGCAGGTAGGCGTGGCTCAGAAACAGCAGCCCCGTTCCCAGCGCGATGATCACCACCGCGGCCACCGTCCGCCGCAAGTTGTGGACGACGTTGAACAACGCGTGGACGACTAGAAGCATGACTACTTGCCCTGCTCTCGCAGCGTTCCGTCGCGCAACCGGAACAGCCGGTCGGACGGTTCCACCAGCGAGCTGTCGTGCGTGACCATCACGAAGGTGCGCCCGCCGGTCCGCTGTCGCTCCCGCAGCAGCGCGTAGATCCGTCGCGACGAACGCGAGTCGAGGCTGCCCGTGATCTCGTCGCCCAGCACCACCTCCGGCTCCGCCACCAGAGCGCGGGCGATGGCGACGCGCTGCCGCTGCCCCACGGAGACGGCGTTGACCCGCCGCCCGAGCAGGTGCCCGATCTCCAGACGGTCGGCAATCTCCTGCACGCGGCGGCGCCGCTGCGCCCGCGGGAGCCGTGCCAGCAGCAGGGGGTACTCGATGTTGCGGTAGCAGCTCATGAGAGAAACGAGCTCGAAGCTCTGGAACACCACGGCGATGGAGCGCCGGCGCAGGTGGGTGCGCCCCGCGTCCGAGTAGCTGCTCAGCGCCCGGCCGCGGTAGAGAATCGCTCCCTCGTCGACGGTATCGATACCGGAGAGCACGTTGAGCAGCGTGCTTTTGCCGCTTCCGGATGGACCGAGGACGATGGCGAAGTCTCCCTCTCCAATGCTCAGATCGACGTTCCGCAACGCCACGACCTCCCCGGCCTTGCTGACGTAGCGCCTGGTGGCGCGCCGTGCCTGCAGGATGGGCGGCGCTCCTGCGTCACTCCGCACGGTTCTGCAGCCGCTGCATGTACACGACGGGGTCGGCGCCGTCGGCCAGGGCACGAGCCGTCGCCTGAGCCTGCGGAAAGCCCGGGGCGAGCTCCAGCACCTGCTCGATCACCTCCGCGGCGCGAGCGGAATCGCCGAGCTGATCGTAGGTCACGCTGAGCCACGTCCCGGCCACCGCGCGCAGCGGCAGCGCGCCTCGGGCGAACGCCCGCCGGAAGTGCTCGACGGCCAGCTTGCGGTCGCCGCCGAATGCCTCGGGTGCGTTCGCGAACGTGAAGGCCAGATTGAGGTGCGCCAACTGGTTGTCCGGGTCCAACTCCAGCGCCGTGGTCGTGGCGCGCTTGGCGGCGCGCGCATGCAGCAGCGCGCTCGCCGGGCTGGCGGCGATCACCCGTCCCAGGATGGCGCCGTGGAGGGCGTGCCCATCGGCAAGTGCGACCTTCTCATCCGCAAAGATGCGGATCTGTCCGAGCGCGCGATCCAGGTAACCGCCACTCTCGCCAAGCGCCGTGTCTGCCAACTGGTTGTAGGCGTCGTACTCGATCCTGGCGCGCAGATAGTGGTAGGCCGCCGGATCGTCCTGCAGCGCTTCGCTGCGGTCGAGCCACCGCCGCGTGCGTTCGACCACGGCTTCCGGGTCGGGAGCACGCTCCATGTTCACGAACCCCTCATGGTTCATCCGCTCGTATTCGACGAGCATCCGCGCCGCGGCCGCCGGGAGGTCGTAGTCCTGCAGCTCGCCGCCGCCGCCCGCGACAGCCACGGCCGCGGACCCCAGCAGCCAGCCGAGTGCGTTCACGCCAATCCTCATCCTGTTGCCTCCTGTCTGCCCGGCCGCCAGCGCGCACGTACCACGTTCGCGGTCACTGGCTCTGCGCGCGCCCGAGCAGCCGCATCAGGTTCGCGACGTGCTGCTCCAACTGGGTCCTGCCGTCGGCCGTAAGCTGGTACCAGGTCACCGGCCGCCGGCCGCGATAAGTCTTGTCGATCGCCAGGTACCCGCCGTCCTCCAGCTTGCGGAGGTGCGTGCCGAGGCTGCCGTCCGTCTCTTCCAGCACCTGCTTGAGGCGACTGAACGACATCGCGTCGTACTTCGACAGCAACACGCAGATCGCCAGCCGGACACGATGGTCGAGCAGGCCGTTCAGCGACTGCAGCTCGTCGAGGCTGCCGATCTCCGGATCGGTGGGATCAGGACTGGTGGGCGGCATTCCGCGTACGCACTCCGAGCAGCCCCTGCCAGACGAGCGCGGCGGCTATCAGGACGCCGGCCAGGGTCCACTGGTATTCGGGGACGAACAGCGTGACCACGTAGCTGGCCGCGGCAACCCCGCTGATCGGCAGCATCCGGCGGTCCAGATGCAGACCCGAATGGAAATACGTCAGGCTCATCAACAACATCATGAATGAGCCGAACCCGGCCCACTCCAGGTGCCCGGCGGCGACGAGTGCGGACCCGAGCGCGCCAGCCACCAGGAACGCCAGCCAGTGCAGACCCGACCGAACGCCGGTGCGCTGATCGGCTTGTCCGGCGTGGCGCTGGGCGCGGTAGCCGAACCACAGGGAGAGGCACAGACCGCCGGGGCCCGCCACCGACCAGAATCTCCCGATCCAGCGGTAGTCGCCGACGAAGTCGGACAGCACGCCGCCGCACAACACGATGGCGGCCCACAGCAGATTGATCGACGGGATCGTCGCGGCGTCCGCTCGGCCCGCCGCGGCGCGGACATACGCCATGTCCTCCCTCAGCTTGTCCTCCCTCGGCTTGTCCTCCCTCGGCTTGTCCTCCCTCGGCTTGTCCTCCCTCAGCTTGTCGGTATCGGTCATCCCGCTCCTCCAATCGATGCTCTCATCTCAACATTACTCTCTTTTATGTTGTACTCTGAAATTTAGAGATATCGGGGATCGTTGTCAACCCCACCAGCCATGTCACGTGGCGCAGTGGGCTGACGGTCAGCGGAACAGGTCGGAGTGTGTACCGGTACGGATCAGCGTGATCGTGCTCCCATCGTCATCCCAGATCAGCAGCCAGTCCGCTGCGATATGACACTCCCAGTAGCGGGACAGGTCACCGGACAGCCGATGGGCGCGATGTCGCGGCTCCAGGCGCTCGCCGTGCAGTAGCTTCCTGATGATGCGATCCAGGCGATCGGTGTCCTTTCCCCGCCTGCGGACCCTCCGATCGTCCCGGCGAAACTGCGCCGTGAGGCGCAGTTCACGCATCCTTCGACAAGTCTGCGCGCATCTCCTCGACACTGGTATACGTGCTGAGCCCGTTGCCGGACTCAACTTGGCGAATGGCCGCGAGCGTCGCGTCGTTCGGTATCCTCAACGCGAACGGGAGCCCGTTCTGCAATGTCGTCTGCTTGTAGAACAGCGTTATGGCCTCGGTGGGCGAGAGCCCCAGCGTGGTGAACACCTTCTCCGCCTCTTGCTTCAACTCGGGCTCCACTCGAGCCCGGATCATCGCGGTCTTGGCCATGTTCGCCTCCATGTTGGCGAATGTAGCACAAATGGGGAACATCACCGACGCCCGAACAGCCGCATCAGGTTCGCGATGTGTCGACGGCACGCCTGGCACGCCAGCATCCGCTTGACCCAAGGTGCAGTGTAGTGCAATTTGCCTAACATGACTCAGGTGAGCGTGCGAGAATTGCAGCACCACCTCGGCCGCTATCTCGACGCCGTGGAGGCGGGAGAGGTCCTTGAGGTGAGCCGACGCCGCCGTGTGATCGCGCGGGTCGTCCCCTGCGCGGCCGCGGAACCCGCCGAACCGTGGCCCGATCTTATGCAGAGGCTTGCCGGAATCTACCCGGATGGACCGATCGCGGAGTCTGCCGCGGAGCAGCTCTATCGCGACCGGGACCGAAGCGAGAGCAGCGCATCCACGGGCGTCAGGCCGGTGTCCCACGATGGCCAACGAAGCCCCTGAAGCTTCCCAAGAGTCAGCACACGCCCCGCGGGGCCGCCCTGGCCCCTATGTCGACTCGGGCGTACTGATCAAGCTGTACGTCCTGGAGCCGAACTCCGCCGGCGCGGCGCGGATGGTAGGCGCCTTCCCGTCGGTCAACCTCTATCCGTTCCAGGAGTTGGAAGTAAGGAATACGTTGCAGGCGCTCGAGGGACGCGCGAGCATCACTGCCGCGCAGCGAGCAGCCGCGGAGCACGAATTCGAGCGGGACGTCGTGCTGGGAAGGCTGAGGCGTGCCGTACCCGACTGGAACGAGGTGTTCAAGACCGCCATGCGGATCTCGTCGGAGCACACCGCGGCCACGCTTGCCCGCTTGCTGGACATCATCCACGTAGCCATCGCCATCGCCGAGAATTCGGAGCCCTTCATCACGGCCGATCACCGGCAACTGGCGGTGGCGCAGCGGGAAGGGCTCGGCACGGAGACGCTGGGGTGAATCGCGGAGCAGCGTAAGATGACCTACATCGTCCTGGACGCGGACGGCGGCAGGCACACCATCAGCCGCCACGTCTACGGCCACTTCTCCGAGCACCTGGGGCGCTGCATCTACGACGGCTTCTGGGTCGGCGAGGAGTCGCCGATTCCCAACACGCGCGGGATACGCGACGACCTGGTCGAGGCGCTGCGCGCCATCCGCATCCCCAACCTCCGCTGGCCGGGCGGCTGCTTCGCCGACGAGTACCACTGGATGGACGGCATCGGCCCGCGCGAGCGGCGGCCGAGGAACATCAACACCCACTGGGGCGGGGTGATCGAGACCAACCACTTCGGCACCCACGAGTTCATGGACCTGTGCGATCAGCTCGGGTGCGATCCGTACATCTGCGGCAACGTGGGCTCCGGCAGCGTGCGCGAGATGCAGCAGTGGGTGGAGTACCTGACCTCCGACGGTGAGGACTCGATGGCGGAGCTGCGGCGCGCGAACGGCCGAGCGGAGCCGTGGAAGATCCGCTTCTGGGGCGTCGGCAACGAGAACTGGGGCTGCGGCGGCAACATGCGTCCCGAGTACTACGCCGACCTGTACCGGCAGTACGCCACCTACCTGCGCGACTTCGTCGGCAACCGCCTGTACCCGATCGCCTGCGGGGCGAGCGGCGACGACTACCGCTGGACCGAGGTGCTGATGCAGCGGACGCCCAGGCTGGAGGCGCTTTCGCTCCACTACTACACGAGGTTCGTGCCCGGCCGGCCGCGGACCACGGCGACCGGGTTCGGCGAGGAGGACTGGTTCGGGCTGCTGCAGCGCGCGCTGCGGATGGACGAGCTCATCACCCGCCACTCGACCATCATGGACCGCTACGACCCGGACAGGGGCGTCGCGCTCATCGTCGACGAGTGGGGGACGTGGCACGAGCCGGAGCCGGGCACCAACCCCCGGTTCCTGTACCAGCAGAGCACCATGCGCGACGCGCTGGTTGCCGCGCTGACGCTCGACATCTTCAACCGCCACTGCCAGCGGGTGCGCGGCGCGCAGATCGCGCAGACGGTCAACGTGCTGCAGGCGATGGCGTTGACCGAAGGCGAACGGATGTTACTGACGCCCACCTACCACGTGTTCGACCTGTACCAGGGCCACCAGGACGCCACCTCGCTGCCACTGGACGTGCGGCCCGACCGCTACGGGCTCGGGGACGACTCCATTCCGGCCGTTTCCGCATCCGCCTCCCGCGATGCCGCCGGCGGCGTGCTGCTGACCATGAGCAACCTCGACCCCAACCGATCGCACCAAGTCGTCGCCGAGATCCGAGGCGCGGGATGGAACGACGCGAACCGCCCCGGAGTGGAAGCCCGCACCCTGACGGCGGACACCATGCAGGCGCACAACACCTTCGACGACCCGCACGCCGTGCGCATCGCCCCGTTCGACGACACGCGCTACGCTGACGGAGCGCTCCACGCGCGCCTTCCGGCCATGAGCGTCGTCGCCGTGCAGATCCGCTGAGCGGCGCTCTCACCGGGCGGCCGACCTTGACCCGCGCGCCCGCTACTTGTACCGTCTTCCTGTACGTTAGTAGCCTGAGATGACTCACGAAACCACCTACAGTAACGCGCGTGCCCACTTGGCGGCCCTCATGGACCAGGTAACGGACACCCGAGAGCCCATCGTGATTCGCCGCCGCGGCGCGGAGCCGGTTGCGCTGGTCGCGGCCGACGAGCTCGCCGGCTGGATGGAGACCGCCTACCTGCTCCGTTCTCCAAAGAATGCCCGGCGCCTGCTGGACGCCAACCAGCGCGCAGCCGCCGGAGAAGGCATCCCGCTGAACATCGAGCAACTCCGCGAGCGACTCGGCCTCGAAGGCGCGTGACGGAGAGCGGACGTCGGGACGCGCTCTTCGATCCGAACTGCCTCGACGATCTGGAGCACTGGGTGCGCACGGACCGACGGCGGGCACTGCGCACGCTGAAGCTGATTGAGGCTGTGCTCCGCGATCCGTTCAGCGGACCGGGCAAACCGGAACCGCTTCGTGGTCAGCTCGGAGGCGCGTGGTCCCGGCGCATCGACCAGGAGCACCGTCTGCTCTATCGAGTCAGCGAAGGCCGCGTGCGGTTCCTTGCGGCCCGTTACCACTACTGAACCGAATGAGCTCCATTGTGCGCCGCTACGACCCGGACACCCGCTCCAGGTAGCTCGTCGCCTCGGCGATGATGCTTTGCGCCTCCTCGACCGCGAGACGCGCGGTGTCCGCATCCGCGTACGAGAACAGCTCGTAATCGGCGCTCTCCCGATCGTCCTTCAAGTTGGCGAGGAAGCGGCCCGCTCGCTTGCTCATCTTCCCGGTCTTCACGAACAGGAGATTGAATAGCGTCACAGCCCCGTGATGGGTTCGCGGCTGTTCGCCGGCGCTGGTCAGCAGCGCTTTCACAGCGTGGAACGCCGCGTAATAGGCCCGCGAAACCGCATCCTCGTGATCCCCTGAGTCACGCAGACGCTCGGCTACTCCCAGCTTCTGCCGGGCCTTCTCCATGTAGGCCGCAATGAGCTGCCTGCTAGTGGAGTGCAAGCGGCACTCCATCGTGCAGGACGTTGGCAACGAACGGATTGCCCGCCGCCCTCGACTTCTTGAAGCTCTCTCTGGAGACGATCTTCAAAGAGATGAGCGAGCCCGTTTCGCACACGACATCGACCACGGCGTCGTACAACGCATCGACGGTGGGTCTGGCGCGCTCGCGCAGTACCACAAACACGTCGTAGTCCGAATCGGGACGGTGATCACCGCGCGACCGCGAGCCGTACAGATACAGCTCCACTACTTCCGCGCGCACCGGCGTGATCCGCCGAAGAAACGAATCGAGCACGGCATCGACCTCGTGCGTCGCGCTGGTCTGAAGCACCACGATCAGTGTAGCTAGGCGAAGGACACGCCCGCGACCGCCGGCCATTCGTCCATCGGGGGCGGGATGGGCTGGCGGCCCGCGCCGAACACGGACTGGTCGTAGTCGATCAGGGCCCCGGACATCACGCCGGACTCCTCCGAGGCCAGATAGACGATGGTGCGGGCGACCTCGGCCGGCTTGATCAGCCGCCCGAACGGCTGCGCGGCCTCGGCGTCGGCAAGCCAGTCCCCGCCGTCCGAGTGGTAGCGGCGCTGGATCACGTCCTCGCCCGGCGTGTTCATCCAGCCCAGGTTGAGGGCGTTCACGCGGATGCGGTGGCGCATCACCGAGTAGGCGACGTTCTTGGTCATGGCGTTCAGCGCCGCCTTGGAGATCGCGTACGGGCACAGCATCGGCTCCCCGCCGTGCGAGGCCACACTCGACACGTTGACGATCGATCCGGCCACGCCCTCGCGCTGCATCACCTTGAGCGCCGCCTGCGTCAGGAAGAAGGGCGCGCGCACGTTGATGTTCATGATGCGCTCGTAGAACTCCGGCGTCGTGTCCCAGATCGTGGCGCGCTCGGTGAGGGCGCCGGCGTTGACCAGGACGTGCAGCGTGCCGAAGGCGCGGTCGGCCGCCGCCACCATGTTCCGGCAGTCTTCCAGGCAGGCGAGGTCGCCCGCCACGAACCGGGCGTCGCAACCCAGGGCGGCCAGTTCTCCCGCCACCGCCTGGCCCCGGTCGGCGTTGCGGCCGGTCACCACCACGCCGGCCGCGCCGCGCTCCGCGAACGCCCGCGCGGTGGCCGCGCCGAGCCCCTGCGTGCTGCCGGTGACCATCGCGACTTTACCTGCCAGGGAACCCGCCCCGCCGGCGGGCCGATCGTCGCGCTCCGCGGCCGCCATCCGTCCTACCGCTGCTCGGGAGCCGTTCTCAGCCCCTGCGGCGCCAGCTCGCCTATGGATGCTTCCAGGTCGGCCGGCCGATCGGGACGCCCATTCCGCGCATCCGCCGCGGCGGGCGCATCGTTGGGCAGCGGGGTGTCGAACTGGTAGCCGGGGTCGGTCTGCTGCCGCTTCCAGACCTCACGCATCTCCCGCCACGCCCCCCACAGGGTGCGCGGCTCGGGCATGTCGTGCGCGATCTCCCGCGCCAGCTTCCTGAGGTTGTAGCACGGCACCCCGGCGTACATGTGGTGCTCGGCGTGCCAGTTCATCCGCCAGTAGAGGAAGGTCGAGATCGGATCCAGCTTCATCGAGCGCGTCGACTTGCGGAAGTCGGCCACGTTGTCGCGCAGGCCGCAGTGCTGGGGCAGGCCGCACAGGTACACCAGCCAGTTGCCGATGAAAGGCCCGGCGCCGACCAGGATCGGCAGGATCCAGTAGCCGGAGACGATCCCGTAGACCGCAACGGCGCCGTGGAAGGCGAGTTGCACCCGCGAGAACCACATCGACTTGCGCGCCTCCGCCGGCTGGTCGGAGTGCAGGGCGCTGACCCACTCGCCGGCCGGCGACCGGACGTAGCCGACCCTGCCGATGGCGGACATGAAGGTGACCACGAGCGTGGAGATCAATCCGCCCTTGCCGAACGTGCGGCCCGGACGGCCGGTCAGGTTCACGGTGAAGATCTGGATCAGGAACCACGGCCCGCCGACCTTGGGGTTGAGCGGCAGCAGGTTCTCCCGGTCCCCTTCCGGGTACAGCGTGTAGCGGTGGTGGTAGGTGTGGCTGGTGCCGTAGTCGAACGGGTCCCACCAGCTCAGCACGCTGTAGATGTAGAGGAACACGTGGTTCAGCCACTTGGTGCGGAACACCGTGCCGTGCGCGAGCTCGTGCGGGGCGACCCCGCGGATGAAGCTCGCCACCGTGCCGTGGGCGAACAGCGCGAAGGCGAAGGCCACCCACGCCTGAGAGGCCCACAGCCGGAACGCCAGGGCGCCGAGCGCCAGGTACAGGAGCAGGTGGCCGCCGGACTGCAGCCATGCCTGCAGGTCGCTGCGCTGCATCAGCCGCCTGAGCGTCGCCGGCTCGATCGGGCTGCGATACCACGCCACCTTGAGGTTGCGGCGGACATCCGACAGAGGTTCGTAAGCGGTAGCCATCTTGACCGGTTGTCGTACCACGCTACCCGCGGCGCGGCAAGAACCATCAGGTTAGGCGAGCGTCCGGGATCCGGCTGCCCTCCCCGGGTTCCACAAGGCCGTCGTACCAGGCGAGCACGCCGCGCAGCGCGCGCCAGCCGGCGTCGCTCCAGCCCGCAGGCTTCCCTTCCCTGGCATTGCGGCTGCCGTAGAACGCACACAGGCGCCTGGGCAGGTCCGGCCAGGTCGGCAGGAACCACAGCGTGATGACGGTGCGGCGCTGTCCCGAGACGTTCGGGTGAGCGGAGTGCAGCAGGCGCGCGTCGCCGATCACGACGTCACCCGCGCGGACCGGCACGTCCACCTCGTCCGGGTCGGGCTGCAGCGCGGGATGGTGCTCCTCGGCGGCCGCGAGATCCTCGCCATGGGCAGGAGGCAGGCCGTGCAGCCGATGGCGGCGGCGATGCGAGCCCGGGATGACCCGCAGGCAGCCGTTCCGCCGGTTGGTGTCGATCAGGTAGTACATCAGGAACACCTGCACCGGCTCGCCCGTGTAGCTGATCGGGTCGTCCCAGACGATGCCGTCCTGATGCCAGAACAGCGGCGGAGCTTCGAGCGGCGGCTTGCTGATGATGTATCCGGACATGAAGCGCGCGCAGGGATATCCCATCCCGGCCAGGACCTCGCGCGCCGCCGGCAGCACGATCAGCGGCAGCATCTCCTCGTGCTCCTTCACCTGGATCATCGAACCCTGGAAACGGGTCCGCTCCTTCTGCTCCTCGGACAGGCCGTCGGCGGCGCCGTCGGCGAACGCCCGCACCCGCTCGATCAGGTCGCCCGGCACCACGCCGGGAACGTGGCAATACCCGTCACGGACGAGCTGCCGGTTCAGCCCGGCACCGCCTTCGGTCGTCGGATCCATGTCCCCGCATCCTGCCCATCCGGAGCGGGCGCCCGCAATCGACACATGCGGAGCCGGCTGTGCTACGCTACGGAGCGTACCCGCGATGGCTCAGCACCCGACGGACGGCGAGCGACGCTTCTGGGAGGAGAACGGCTACCTGTTCCTGGAGGGAGCCATGGCCGGCGCCGAGCTGACTCGCCTGCAGCGGGCCTTCGATCGCTGCGTGCGCGAGGAAAAGGCGCAGTGGCTGGAAGGCATCGCGCAGGGCACGCGGCCGGCCGGCTACTTCGACATCCCGGATCCGTTCGAGAAGGACGACGCCTTCATCGACCTGATCGACCATCCCTCTTGGTATCCCTACCTGATGGACTTCGCCGACGACGAGTTGCTGCTGCTCGCGCCGCAGGTGCGGACCCTGCCCGCGCAGCCGGTCAGCTACCTGCGCTGGCACGCCGACGTCCCGCACTCCTACCCCCTGCACATGAAGGTGCAGATCTACGTCGACGACGTGCCGGCCGACGGCGGCGCGTTCGGCTTCGTGCCGGGAAGCCACAAGCCGGACGTCGGCGAGTGCCCCAATCCCCGGCCGCTGGAGACCATGCCCGGCCACCGGGCCTTCGCCGGCACGGCCGGCGACGCCGTGCTGTTCAACTCCTACGGATGGCACACCTCGATGGTCAACAGGACCGGCCAGGCGCGGAAGTCGATCATCCTCATCTACGAGAAGTGGAGCGAGAAAAACGCGAACAGGGACGACTACAAGAGCATCGCGGACCGGTGCACGACCTCCGCGCGGCGCAAGCTGCTCAGCCTGGAGCCGATCAGAAGCGCTGCCACCGGCTGACCCGCTTCGGAGTGCAGCCGACAACACAGTGCCGAACGCCGTCGCGCTCCAAGGCAGTCGTTGCCTTGACATCCGAGCGACCCGTCCTCGTCCTCGGCGGTCTATTCGTTGATGTCGAAAATCTGACCAATCTCACCAACCGTTTTCTGCAACTGAAACGGTACCGACTCCGGCTCTCACGTAAGATCTCGACCGGGCCGGGCGGTGGCGCCGGCAGACTGTCCGGTGGATGATACCGTCGCGCACGACGGCGACTGGAGCGCTGCGGACGGCGTTGGCCCGCGGCCTCGAGGAGGTGGCCGGGTACGTAATGATGACTGAGGAAGCGGGCCGCGTGGCGACGGCGGACGGCGCGACGATCGCGTGGACCCGGCGGGGACCGACGGCAGGTGCCGACGCGCCCTGGCTTCTGTTCTGCCCGGGGCTCGGCATGACCCAGAAAGGCTACGCTGCGGATGCAGCCTGGTTCGCGGCGCGCGGGCGGCATACGCTCACGCTGGACTGGCGCGGCTGCGGCCGGTCGTTGCCGCTACCGGCGCTCTCTGAGGACACGTTCGCTCGCGGCCGGATGGCGGCTGACGTGATCGCGCTGCTGGACGCGCTGCGGGTGGCGCGGGTGGATCTGGTCGGGCACTCTCTTGGCGGCGTCATCGGGCTGGAGGTCGTTGCACGCGCGCCGGCGCGGGTCCGAAGCCTGATTACGTTCGGCACGACCTATCACCTGAGTCTGTCGCTGCCGGCGTTTGCCGCGCTGGCGCTGTTCATTCGACTTGCCGGGCCGGAGCGGGCCGCCACGCTGGCCGCCAGAACGGCGCGCTCCGATCACGCCCGCCCCCTGATACGGAACATGCTGGCGGCGCTGCCCACCGACGTCGATCTGCGCATCCGGCGTCACATTCGTACCTACGACTACCGGGAAGCGGCGCGCTCGTGGTCCGGTCCGATCCTGCTGATCCGGGGTAGCGAGGACCGGGAAATCAACCGGCAACTCCGATCCACGCTGGAGGCGCTTCGGTCCAAGAGCAACTTCCATCAGGAACAAATCGTCGGCGCCGGCCATTTTACCAACCTGGACAAACCGGCGGAGGTGCGCGCCGCCATCGCCCGGTTCCTGGAACGGATCGACGGCGGCCATCTCGACGCCACCGGCCTCTGATAGGACACTGCCGCCCGCGGTTCGATGCGCGGCGCGGCTGCTGCGCACCGGCCCGGCAACCAGCATTGGATCCGCACCCTACTGCGAGCGCTACCCGGACATGAAGCTGATCCTGGCCCACTCGGCGCGCGGCTTTCAGCCGTCACAACTTCGAGTCGTCGTGTCCGACGCCCTGGCCACCAGACTGGCTCATTGATGTTCCGCTGAATCAGCACCCGTGATGGAATCAATCAACGCAGCGCACAGGCGTGTCGCGACGATCCGCTCGTCGCCCGGCTCCAGCGTCATCGGGTCGACGACGACGCCGCGTCCGGTCGCGCGTATGGAGATGCACGGATCCCCGTTCCACAGCTCCGCCACGACGGCGGACGCCCGCTCGGGATCGAGGTCGACGTGAAGGCGCGGTGCCACGTCCGGAAACGCGCGCTGCCCGCGGCCCGTGATCGACACTGCCGCTTCCGGCGCCGCGGAGGCCGCAACGAGCGTGTCGGCGATGTGCGCTGCCTGCGCTTCCCAGCGCGCCACGTCCTCCGCGTCGCTGGAGGCCAGGAACCGATCCACCGCCGCCAGCAGGCCCATGATCTCTTCCTTGCCCACCTTCATCGCCCGGCCGATGCCGCTCTCGGGACTGGAGTTCAGCCGCACGGCGGCGACCAGCTCGGGCGTGCCGACCACCAGTCCCGTGCACTGCGGACCCCGCAGCCCCTTGCCGCCGCTGAACACGGCCAGAGACGCTCCCTTGGCGATGAGCTCGGTCAGGTTGGAGCGCGGCGGCAACTGCGCGGCGGCGTCGACGATGACCGGCACGCCACGCTCGGCGGCTCCGCTCGCCACCTCGGCGAGCTGTTCGATGGGCTGGCTGCCGAGGAAGAAGACGACCGCGGCCGTACGGCTGCCGATGGCGCCGACCATCTCCTCGGTACTGAGGGCGGCGCTGGTGCCCACGCGGACCAGCGTGCCGCCGCACGCCTCGATGCCCTGGTGGATGTAGAAGTGCGGATCGACGCTGCCGATCACGAACTCGTTGGCCCATCCGGACGTGTTCGGCAGTGCCCGCACCCGCTCGATGTCGGCACCGGTCAGGCAGCCCGCGGCCGCGAGCTGCATGCCGCTCGCCGCACCGCAGGAGACGAACGCCGCCGGCACGCCGATGCGCCGCGCCAGGTACTCACCGGACTTGACCAGCAGGTCCGGAAGGTCGACGTACGCGCCGGCCGCCGCGCGCATCGCATCCAGCACCTCCGCGGGCATCAGGCTGCCGCCGAGCGTGGTGATGGTCCCGCTGGCGTTGATCAGGGTTCGCGCTCCGAGCTCTCGATAGTCGATCATGGCAACTCCGGATTGTAGTCCAGCCTGCCGGCGGCTGCTGAGCCGCCCCTGTTTTGACGGCCCGCCCGGCGCGACCTATCGTGGCGGGACAGGATCCCGATGGACACCGATACAGGCCTGCTCGCGCACTGGCCGCTCGCCGGCGACTGCCGCGACCGCTCCGGAAACGGCCACCACGGCCAGAACCGGGGCGCTGACCTCGCGGCCGGCGGCGGCGTCTTCGGCGGCCGCGGCGCCCACGTCCTCGTGCCCCCGTCGGCCGGCCTGGACCTGGGGACGGGCGACTTCACCCTTGCGGTCCAGATCCACACGGACGCCGTGCTCGACGACGTGCCGGGCGACATCGTCAGCCGCTACGCCTCCGGCACCCGGACCGGCTTCCAGCTCAGCCTGCTCAACAACGCCGGCGTGACCGCCGCCCAAGCCAACTACCGCCACCTCCACTTCGGCATCGACGCCGGCAGCAATTGCGCATGGGCCGACTGCGGCCGCCCCGGCAACAACCTGCGCGTCTACTCCCTGTGCGTCTTTCGGGGCGATCTCTACGCGGGCACCTTCGAGACCGGCGCCGACGAGGCCGGCGGCGTCTACCGCTACGACGGCAGGGCCGGCTGGAAGCCGTGCGGGAGCCCGGACGCCGCCAACACCGTGGCCTCCCTGTGCGTCTTCGACGGCGACCTCTACGCCGGCACGTCGCGCTATCGGGCCGGCGGCTCGGCGCTGCCGGAGTCGGAGAACCGGAACCCCGGCGGCGCCATGTACCGCTACGCGGGCGGCGGACAGTGGGTGAGCGTCGGCCGCCTGGAGGGCGCCGACTCGTGCGCGGGCATGGCCGTCTACCGGGGCGAGCTCTACGCCATCCCGCTCTACAGCCAGGGCGTCTTCCGCTACCGGGGCGGCGAGTGCTGGGAGCACTGCGGCACCCCCGGCCGCCGCATGATGTCGCTCGGGGTCTTCAACGGCCACCTCTACGGAGCGGGCAACGAGGGCGGGGAGTCGGGCGGCGTGTTCCGCTACGCCGGCGGCAGCGAGTGGGTACACGCCGGCGGCCAGGACGGCGTTTCGCAGGTCTACTCGTTCGCCGCCCACCACGGGAAGCTGCATGCCGGCACCTGGCCCGAGGGCAAGGTCTTCCGCGACGACGGCCAGGATCCCTGGACCTGCGTCGGCCGCCTCGGCGAGGAGCTGGAGGTCATGGCCATGGCCGTCTATAACGGCAAGCTGTACGCTGGCACCCTGCCGCTGGGCCAAGTCTACCGCTACGACGGCGGCGACACCTGGACCCTCATCGGGCAGCTCGATACCACCCCGGACGTGAAGTACCGCCGAGTGTGGTCGATGGCCGTCTACCGCGGCCGGCTGTTCGCCGGCACCCTCCCCTCGGGACTCGTCTGCGCCCTGCAGGCGGGCGCCAACGTCACCCACGACCACGAGCTCGAACCCGGCTGGCGCCGCCTCGCCGCCGTCCGCAGGGGAGAGCGGCTCGAGCTCTACGTCGACGGCGGTTGTGTCGCGACCTCGGCCGCCCCTGACGCCCGCGCCTTCGACCTCTCGACGGACCAGCCCTTGCGGATCGGCGCCGGCGCCATCGACACCTTCAACGGCAGGATGCGCGACCTGCGCCTGTACCGCCGCGCCCTTGCGGACGACGACATCAGGAGGCTCGCTTCATGATCGACGCCCACGTCCACGTTCTGGCCAAGGCCTCGCGCGAGTTCCCGCGCGAGGTGAGCGACACCATGCCCGCCGACCGGGAAGAGAGCGCCGAGAAGCTCCTCGGCCTCATGGAGGAGCACGCCGTCGAGCGGGCGACGCTGGTGCAGATCGGCGGCACCTCGCTCGCAACCCATGCCTACCTCCGCCACTGCCTGAAGCGCTACCCGGACCGGTTCAAGGGGATCGGCCTGGTGCCGGACCCGCGCCGTCCGGAGGACCACATGGATCGTTTGGCCGAGGACGGCGGCATCGTCGGCTTCCGCCTGCACGATATCGGTGGCCCGCTCGATCCGACGGCGCCGATGGACGTGCGCACTTACACGACCTATCCGTTCTGGAAGCACGCCGCCGAGAGGGACTACATCGTCTGGCTCTATCCCCGCGCCGCCGAGGCGCACCTGACCCCGTTTCTGCTGGACGCGTTTCCGGAGCTCACGGTGGTCTTCAACCACCTGATGATCTGCCCGCCCGAGGGCTCCATGACGACCGACGAGCAGGGCCGGCCGCGGATGATCCGGCGAACGTTCACGAACGACCAGCCGCTGACCCGCCACAACACCCTGGGCTTGGCGCAGTTCCCGAACGTGTGCGTCAAGCTGTCCGGCCAGTACGCCTTCAGCCAGGAGCCCTACCCGTACCTGGACCTGCGGCGCTGGCACAGCGAGCTGGTGATAGAGATGGGCGCCGACCGCTGCATGTGGGCCACCGACTTCCCCTGGATCCAGGAGGATCCCGGCTACGGCAAGCTCACCCGTGTGATCGACGAGCTGCTACCGGACCTGGACGACGCCGACCGCGCGCTGATCATGCACGGCACCGCGCGCCGCATGGTCTGGCGCGAGTCGACGAGCGATGACGACGAGATCGGGAGGCCCGCTTCGTGATCGATGCCCACGTCCACGTCTTCGCCAAGGCATCGCGCGAGTTCCCGCGCGAGGTGAGCGATACCATGCCCGCCGGCCGGGAGGAGAGCGCCGAGAAGCTCCTGGGCCTGATGGAGGCCCACGGCGTCGAGCAGGCCACGCTGGTGCAGATCGGCGGCACCTCGCTCGAAACCCACGCCTATATCCGCCACTGCCTGAAGCGCTACCCGGACCGGTTCAAGGGGATCGGCCTGGTGCCGGACCCGCGCCGGCCGGAAGACCAAATGGACCGGCTGGCCGAGGACGGCGGCATCGTCGGCTTCCGGCTGCACGAGATCGGCGGCCCGCTCGATCCGACCGCGCCGATGGACGTGCGCACCTTCACGACCTATCCGTTCTGGAAGCACGCCGCCGAGAGGGACTACATCGTCTGGCTCTATCCCCGCGCCGCCGACGCGCACCTGACCCCCTGGCTGCTGGACGCGTTTCCGGAGCTCACGGTGGTGTTCAACCACCTGATGATCTGCCCGGCCGCCGGGTCCATGGCGACCGACGAGCAGGGCCGGCCGCGGATGGTCCGGCGCACCTTCTCCTTCGACATGCCGCTTACCCGCCACAACACGCTCGGCCTCGCGCAGTTCCCGAACGTGTGCGTCAAGCTGTCCGGCCAGTATGCCTTCAGCCAGGAGCCCTACCCTTACCGGGACCTTGGGCGCTGGCACGAGCAGCTCGTGAAGGACATGGGCGCCGACCACTGCATGTGGGCCACCGACTTCCCCTGGATCCAGGAGGATCCCGGCTATGGCAAGCTGACCCGCGTGCTCGACGAGCTGCTGCCGGATATAGGCGAGGAGGACCGCGCGCTGATCATGGACGGCACCGCGCGCCGCATGGTCTGGCGCGAGTCGAGGAGCGACGCCCCGCGGCGCTGAGGTGAGTCTGGGACTCGTCCGAACGCGATCAACCTCCCGGCGGAGACGCCG
Source organism: Spirochaetia bacterium (assembly GCA_963662775.1). Classification (GTDB taxonomy): domain Bacteria; phylum Spirochaetota; class Spirochaetia; order SZUA-6; family Bin103; genus CATQHW01. The sequence goes on along the minus strand of OY759747.1, from coordinate 2,870,412 downwards.
CACTTCTACTCCCCACTCCTCCCTGAAGCGCCAGCGCCAGCCGGGGCGCTATCGGAAGTGCGCCCCGACCATGCTCCACGACGAGAACCACAAGCGCCTGTTCGCCTCCAAGCTCATGGTCGAGCACTACTGCGCGCCTGCCTCCCCGATGACCTGCTGGCCGCGGCCGACTTCTCCGAGCTGGACGAGCTCTCCACCGAGTATGTCAGCGACGAACTGCGGAAGCGCCACGGTGACACCGTCTGGCGCCTGCGCCTTGGGGTTCACTGCGTCTATCTCCTGATCCTGCTGGAGTTCCAGTCCGAGGACGATCCGTGGATGGCGCTGCGCATCCACACCTACACCGGCCTGCTCTACCAGGAACTGGTCCGCAACGAGGCACCGGGGATCGCCGAGGGGCAGTCTGCCGCCGGTGCTGCCGGTCGTGCTGTACAACGGCACCGAGCCGTGGACGGCAGCGCGGGAGATACGCGAGCTGATCGGTCCGGCCGGACCGTGGCTGGCGCGGTATCAGCCCGCACAGAGCTACTTCCTGCTTGACGTTCGACGTGTCCCGGCCGACGATTTGCCACGTCGCAACCTGCTTCGCGCGGTGGCCGGACTGGAGCAGAGCCGGTCGAACGCGGATCTGCTGCGGGTGTGGGAGGCACTGCAGCTCTGGATGCGCGATCCGCGCGCGGGTGAGTTGCAGCGCGCGTTCGTGGATTGGATTCGCCAGATGGCCGAGCGGTTGGCGCCGTCGGGTTCGGTGATGCCGCCGCTCCAGACGTGGGAGGAGGTCAGGATGACGCTGGTCGAGCGAGTAGCCGAATGGCCCAAGCAGTGGCTCCGCGAAGGACGCGAGCAGGGCCTTGAACAGGGTCTTGAGCAGCAGCGAGCGCTGCTTTGCCGGATGGCGGCGGCGCGTTTCGGCGACGCCACCGCCGCCCGTCTGGCTGAAGCGGTGGCGCCGATCACCGATCCCGAACGGCTGGCCGACGTCGGTGAATGGCTGGGACGCTGCGACACCGCCGCCGAGTTCCTCGCCCGCCTCGATCCCGCCTCGCCATCCTGACCGATAGAGCTGGCGCGCTGGCGCACGTCGATCCGCGCTTCCGCAGGATGGTATGCACTACGATCTGACGCCCGAGCAGAAATACGAGTTCGACCTGCGCGGCTACCTCGTGCTCCGGCAGCACTTCGACGCCGAAGCGGTCGCGGAGTTCCACGCCGGCATCGACGAGCTGCAGGCGATCCCGATCGACTACCAGACCTACACGCGGCTGGGCGTCGCCAGCTACTTCCTGCGCCAGGCCATGGCCGACCCTGAGCATCCGTTCTGGAAGGGCGAGCATCGCGCCGACCGCGCCCCCAATCCCGCCACCGGCGGCATCGGCCGCGTCGACCACGCGATCTGCGGGACCGCCAGCTTCGACCGCATCGTGCGCGACTCCGTCCTCAAGGCCATCCACACCGAGCTGGCCGGCGGCCCCGTCTACCTCTCTGCCACCTACTACATCGAGAAGGTCGGCCCGGTCCCCGGCGGCGGCCTGCACAACGGCGGCTTCCCGGTCGATCGCGACATCTCCTACGGCTACGACCACACGAACGGGCGCTTCGCCTGCAAGAGCACCAAGAGCGTGATCATCCTCTCCGACATGACGCGCGTTGAGAACGGACCGTTCGCGGCCATCCCCGGCAGCCACAAGGCCAACTTCCGCTGCCCCTTCGACATGGAGGACGCCAGCCGCAACCCGATGGCCGTCCCCGTCCTCGCCGCCCCCGGCGACGTGGTGATCTTCTCGGAAGGCATGACCCACAACGCCTACCCGGTCACCAACCGCTCGATCCGCCGCTCCGTGTTCTTCAACTACATGCCGGCGATCGGACGAGACAACCTCCCCTTCCAGCGCATGTCCATCTACCCCGACCACCTGCTGGAGCGCCTCTCCGACGAAGCGGAGCTGCTCAGCTCGCCTGGCTACATCTGAGCACTGTTCGGCGGTGCGCGTCGCCACCAGTCGAAGTGCTCAATACCTCGTATGATGCGAACGGAGGGGACGAAATGACGACACTCGACGAGTACAGGCTGCACACGAACGCCCGATCGGCCACGATAGGCCGTTCGGGTTTCCTTGGCGACGAGCTTACGATCCACATCTCATGCGAGGACTTGCGTCCCGAGAGCGTCGAACAGATCGGTCTCGATGTGATCAAGTCGATCCACGTACGCGAGGAGGTCGACGAGTCTCGCGTGGATGTCTACCGCGGTCGGCCGCAGGTTCTTACCAAGAAGCTGAAGATCAGAACGCAAGAGACCGCACCGCTCGCTATCTGCGAGGAGGCTTAGCGACACCTCCCGGCCCGCGACATCAGAGTCCCGGCGGCGCGGCCCGAAACACCTGCTTGGCGTGCCAAGCGACATACTCACCGTCAGGTTCTGCACCACCTGACTGAGGAGGACGTAGTGGCTCGCCGTGGTAGTCCCGAAGCCAGTCGCGGGCAGCGCTCTGGCCATTCACCAACGGCGACACCACTACCTGGTAACCCACGCCACTGGCGTTCTCGTCCAATCCGAGCGCTCCGCGATCGAAGGCACCATGGTGGAAGGTGCACAGAGCCAATCCATTCGTGACGTGGTCCGGACCGCCGTGGGAATGCCATCGGATGTGCGCCGCCTCGAGTCCGAGCAGATCGTCATCGAGGCGAAGGTCGAAACCGCAGACTGCACAGCGACGCTCGTACGCGATCAGTACCAGCTCGCGAAAGCGCGGATCACGACTTGCTCGCTTAGTCGCCTTGCTATCCTCTCTCTCAATGGCGTCCAACCCCACCGCTTCCAGGATGTGCTGGTGCATCGACACGGGGAAATGTTCATCGAGTATCTGCTGTGCAGCGGCGCGAGCGCCCGGATGATCGCCGACCAGCAGCCGATATAGAGGCTTGGGGATGCCGCCTGTGATGCCGCGGGTCCGCAGCTCCAACGGGGACAGGTCGTCGCTCCCAGTGCGACGCAACGAGTTCGCTTCCGGGATCTCCCACAACCCATCCGAGACCAAGCGGCCGAAGGGAAACTCTGGACGGGGCTTGCTCGGCGGCCCGAAGTGCCGGAGGAGACCGGTGAGCGTGTCCTCGATCTCACTGAACGGTACGAGGCGCTCTTCTCCTCGCACGGCCTTGCCGATCGCGAGCAACAGTAGCAGCGGTTTGTGAGGCGCACGCTTGCCGCCCTGCTTCCAGACTCTGAGTCCGGGTAGCTTCTGCCGAAACTCATCCAGCGTCATATCGAGGGGCGGTCCTGTCGCATCAGTCCATTGGTGTCGCCGGCTCCCTCGCCAGACCGGGCTTCTCGCGAGCCGTGCCATTCACGTTTCGGGACTCGTCCAGACCTTGGCACGAGCCTCTCGGCTTGACCACCGCGATCCTCACTCGACCTAATCATGGGACCACGGACGGAGCATGCCATGGCTCGACCTGACCACTCGATCGTCCCGGAGCGGCTGAATCCCGAGCTGACCCCCGAGCTGGAGCGGGAGGTCCGGTTTTTCCAGAAGTGGGGGTACTTGATCGTCGATGACGCCATCACATCCGATCAGGTCGAGATCCTGCGCGAAGCGATGGACGACGCCGATACGCGCGAGACCTTCGGATGGAACGGGGAGCCCAATCCGGGGCCGACGGGCAGCTTGTTTCGGGAGCTGCTGGAGGAGGACGACCGCTTCGCCTTCCTGCTCGACAACCCGCCGGTCCTCACCCGCATGAAGGCCATCCTCGGCAACGCCGTGCAGCTCCACAGCGCCACCGGCCGGGTCACCCCGCCCGGGACGCCCGAGCAGAACTGGCACCGCGACGGGCCGTGGCCCCAGGACCCGGACGGCACCCCCTTCGGGTCGATCCCGGGGCAGGTCAACTGCGGATACTACCTGGACGAGCTGACCATGGAGAACGGCGCCATCGTCATCCTCCCCGGCAGCCACCGGGCGATATTCGGGCCGCCGAAGGACAGTCCCGTGGAGTTCCCGGACGAGCTGTACGTCTTGGCCAAACCGGGGCAGGCGGTGCTGTTCAGCGGCTGGCTCTACCACCGCGGGGCGGCCAACAACTCGGACGCGAAGCGCCGGGTGTGCCTGATGTGCTACCAGAACGCCTGGATGAAGTCGCGCGAGACCTTCGACGGGCCGAAGATGACCGCCATGCGCGAGAACGGGACGCCGGAGCAGAAGCTGCTGCTCGGCGGAATCCCCTGCTGGTGACATGATTCCGGGTGTGGTTTACCGCCGGTCGGTGGCTCCGGTGACGGTGGGAATTGCAGGTGCTGTCCGTTGGCACTGAACAGGCAATCGTGCCGGGAGTGAGCCGTTAGCCCGCTTGACCATCCCACACGGAGTCAAGTACAGAACACATACATCCGCCCCATGGCAGTACGCCGTGCTCCCAGTCATCGACTGGTGATCATGAGCACGGCCGATCCCTAGGGGCTTTTTCATGCCCGGCGTGACTTGCGATGACCAAGGCGGCGATCCTCATAGACGGCGGCTACTTTCTGAGGCGCCTACCGACCGTACGGCCGGACGTCGATGTAACCGACGTGGATGCTGTGGTCCGCTCCGTCGGTCAGCTGATTCAAGGTCATCTACAGCAATTGAAGGCAGTCCATGCTGTTCCCAACCACTTCCAGCTTCTGTACCGCTCATTCTACTACGATGCTCGACCTTACGAACAGAAGGCGCATACACCCGTAGGCAGACAGCCCATCAACTCAGCAATTCTCGGCGAGTGGGTGAGAATCGACATGTTGACACGGTTCCGGCGAGTGCGGACTATGACCTGTCACGTATCTCATTGCAGTTGAACGAGTTACGGGACTAGACATTTATCGCCGTCCTCGTCATGCTGTGTTCGCATGGCCAGGGGACTGCGGAGAGGTCCGAATCTACTTCGTTTCCGCTCCCTCGTCGACTCGATCGCCGAGTACGTAACCGGTATCCTCGACGCACGCCAACCAAGCAAAGTCCGCTACGCCCTGCGCGACTGTTACCTGAGCGCTCTGGCGATGTTCTACGTCCAAGACCCCTCCCTGCTGCAGTTCCAGCGCCGCTTCCAGCAGCAGGTGCAGACCAACAACCTCTCGGCCACCTTCGGCGTCGGTCAACTGCCCTCCGACTCGCAGTTCCGCGATCTGCTCGACCGCCATGACTATGCTCCCATCCTGCCGTGCTTCGCCGAGTGGATCGCTCGCCTGCAGCGCGCCAAGTGGCTCCAGCACTACCAACTGTTCGGTGCCCGCTATCTGATCACCCTCGACGGCTCACGATATTTCAGCTCCGAGTCCGTGCACTGCGAGCACTGCCTGAGCACCACCTCGCGCGACGGCGGTACCTGCTATCACCATGACATTCTGCAGGCCGCCATCGTCCATCCCGACAAGCGCGAAGTGCTCCCGCTGGCCCCCGAGTTCGTCCGCAACAGTGACGCCGACGGCGGGCGGTACCGCAAGCAGGATTGCGAACTGAACGCCGGCTACCGGATGCTGGAGCGGCTCCGTGACGACTATCCCCGCATGGCGGCAATTATCGTGGCCGACAGCCTTTATTCCAAGCAGCCGTTCGTCGAGCAGTTGACCGCCAAGCGCTTGTCGTTCCTGTTGGTCGCCAAGCCCGGTGACCATCGCAGCCTCTATCAGGACGTCGCCGGCCTGCGCGGCGGCAACCTGCTGAACCGTCACGCTACCTCAGACCGCGGCGAACGCCGCGAATACGAATGGGTCACCGATCTACCGCTGAACGGCAATCCCGACTCCCCGCACGTCAACTTCATCCAGTTCCGGATCGTCAAGAACGGCAAGGTGACCTATCAGAACGCCTGGGTCACCGACCTGGTGCCCGACACCGCCAACATCGTCGGACTGGTCCGTGCCGCGCGGGCGCGCTGGAAGATCGAGAATGAAGGGTTCAACACCCTCAAGAACCACGGTTACCACCTGGAGCACAACTTCGGCCACGGCCGCCAGCACCTGTCGGAGGCGTTCTTCGTGCTCAACCTGCTGGCGTTCTTCATGCACCAGATCTTCGATCTGGTCGATGGGCTGTATCAGCGGGTGCGCACCTTCTTCAGTTCCCGGCGCGGGTTCTGGGACGAGGTGCGCTCGGCGTTCCGGCTGTTCCTGTTCACCTCCTGGGACCAGGTGCTGGTACGGATGAACTCGCCACCCGAGTCGCTACCCCCGTATCAGTCTCCGTAGTCCCCCGACCCGTTGCCTGCAACGCCGCCTGCGCCTGCCGTACGCCCGCCCACCGGTCGCGAAACCTGCGCCCGCAAGCTCCGGTGTGACTCCTACCGGCCACGCAACGGCTCGCCGCACCGCTTGTGATTCTGAAACCCGGTCGTGTGGCCACTGGCACGCCTGCCAAAGTGCTCGCTCGCCTCCACTTGGGCCGGGTCACTACCGTCAGACCGCCCTACAAGCCGCTACCGCCTCTCACCGAGAATTGCTGCCATCAACTACGCCCAATCGCGCCAAGCTTGCTTCCGTAACAGCCTCTTCGGCGCACTTCACGGCTTTCCCAATCTTGCTGTGCGGTTGGGTGAGGTTCGAAAAAACAGCGACCGATCCTGGATACTGAAAGCGAACCCGCAGCAGGATCTTCTGGATGGTCGCATAGGCGTCTCCGACTTGACCGACAGGGACTTCATCCCGGCGTTGCGTCAGAAGGGCGTCGACATGCGAATCGGACTCGACATCGCCTCGATCACGCTGAAACGTCAGGCGAACGTCATCATTCTCGTCGCCGGGGACGCTGACTTCGTCCCGGCCGCGAAGCTTGCACGTCGAGAGGGAGGACAATTCATACTCGATCCGCTCTGGCAAAACGTCCCGAGAGATCTGCTTGAGCACATCGACGGTCTGCGAAGCGGCTTCTACAAACCGCGCGCCAACACCCGACCAAGCGATGATCCTGACGGCGAAGGTTCAGTGCAGTGACTCTCAACCCTGGCACGGGGACCTCGATGGGTCGAAGATGACCGCCCTGCGCGAGAACGGGACGCCGGAGCAGAAGCTGCCGCTCGGCGGGCTCCCCCGCTGGTGACGTCGTGCCGGACACGGTGAGACTGCGGCGGCCCCTCGCCCCCGGTGACACGGTGACGCTGGATGACGGAAGCGCGGCGGTGGTGCTGCATCTGAGGCCGACCGAGCCGGCCGCCGAATACTACGTGGCCGCCACCACGGCGACGCCTCCGTGCAGCAACTGCGAGCGAACGCGTGTAACGCACGCCGGCGGTGATCGCTGGCAGTGTCCGAAGTGCGGCCTCGCGATCGGCCGCGCGGACCTGCGCGAATGGGCGATCCGTCACATGATCAACCTGGGGAGATTCGGCGATCCCGTCGGCGCCTCGAACGAGGAGTGGAGGAAGTGGTGGAAAGCATGGGAAGAGGAAGTTCGCAAGGATGCGGACGCCGCCGAGGTGCTCGTCCACGGCCATTGAGCCGCCCGGCGTCAGCGAATGGTCCGGCGTACGTGAAATGAACAAAATTGAGGTGATCGCGCGGATCAAGGCCGAACGCGCTCGGTGGAATGAGCTCGTTGCGCAACTCGACGACGACCGCATGCTGAAGACTGCGCCCGCCGGGGGCTGGTCCGGGAAGGACATCGTCGCCCACGTGATCTGGTACGAACGGGAGATGGTGACGATGCTGAAGTCCCGCGCGCTGGCCGGCTCCAACCTGTGGGCGCTTCCGGTACACGAACGTAACGCGGCCGTGCGCCAGGAAATCAACGACCTTACGCTGCAAGAGGTCCGTACGTGGGCCGACCGGACATACGTGGAACTGATCGAGCAGTTGGAGCGGCTCCCGGAGGAGGCGTACGCCGACGCGGGGTACTTCCGGCATATGCCCGGCGAGTGGGCGCCGTGGCAGGTGATCGCCGGCAATACCTTCGAGCATTATCCCGAGCATCTGCCCGCGATCCGGGCGCTCATGGAGTCGGATTGATCCCGAGGAAACCAGGCGGAGAGAGAATCCTCGACACGGGAAGAATGGCGGCCTGGAGGTCGATGCCGGTTCTGATGAAGCGCTCCCAGTCCCGGTCCTCGACCCGCAGGTAGGTCACCACCGCGTTGCCGGCGGTCGTGAAGGCGCAGCCGATGTTGGTGATCTCGAACTCCCCGTCCGCGATGTCGCCGATGCGTCGCCAGCTCCGGCACTCGTCGGTGGAGACGGCCATGGACAGCGGGCGCCGGCGGCCGAAATGGTGGTGCGCCGGCTCGTAGATGCTGTCGTTCCAGATGAGGAGCAGCGTGTCCGTGCCCGGGATCCGGCGCAGGCAGGTGCCCGACTCCGGCGCCTTCAGGCCCGTGGTCTGCGGCAGGGCCCAGGTGTCGCCGCCGTCGTCGGAGTACGAGAGGAACACGGCTCCCAACTGGGTCCGCAGCGTCATGTAGATCCGGCCGCTGTCGACCTCAGCCAGGGATGCCTCCATGGCGCCGCGCAGCGGCAGGTCCACGGTGCCCTGCGAGCGCACCCAGCTACGGCCGTTGTCGTCGCTCAGCCAGCACCACGCCGTGTTGTGCTGGCTGAATTGGCCGCCCGTGCCGCCGTGGCACGGCACCAGCAGCCGGCCGGACGACAGCACGACGATGTCGACCGCTCCGCCCTGCAGCCACTGGCCCGGCGACCGCTCCCAAACGGTGCCGATCTGCGTGAAGGTCTGCCCTTCATCCTCGGACAGGTACGTGGACATGGTCGTGCTGCTCTCCGAGTGGGCGCGCAGGCAGATCATGAGGAGCTCGCCGGTCGGCAGGCGCGAGACCGCCGGCGAGTGCACGTTCATGTCGCCCGGCGTGATGTCGACGACCATGCGCTCGCCTCCCCAGGTGAGCCCCTGGTCGGCGGAGGTCTTGGCGTGGATCCGGCAGCGGGCGAGGTCCGCCCCGCCTTCGGCCGATGCCTCGTACTTGTGCCAGAGCACCAGCAGCTCGCGGTTGTTCAGCTCGATCACGCTTGCGGTATCGTTGCGCGGGTTCGCCGGCCCCGACTTCGCGATCGTCGAGTAGCGGATTTCCTGACCGTCCATGGTCCATGCGTACCAGAAACGGGCGCTGGACTCCACTCCGCGGCGGCCGGCACCGGCAAGGAGCACTGAAGTGGCACAGACCGAGGCAGCGGTCTTCGTCGACGTGGGCAGGGCCGCATTCGAACGGATCGACGTGAGCGATCCCGGTCCCGGGCAGGTGCAGGTGCGCTCCCGCTTCTCCACCATCAGCGCCGGCACCGAGGGGTGGATCCTGCACGACCGCTTCACCTGGAACCCCACCTGCTACCCCTGCGTGCCCGGCTACCAGCGGATCGGGACCGTCGAGGCGCTGGGGCCGGGCGTCAGTGGCTGGTCGGCCGGGGACCGGGTGATGGCGACCCGCAGCGAGTGGCCCGGCAGCCCGGCAGCGCGCTCCGGGGCGCACGCCGCGGTCGGGAACACGCTGGCCTCGGAGCTCTTCGCCTTGCCCGGCGGCGTCGGTGACATCGATGCCTCGGGGCTGGTGGTCGCTCAGGTCGGCTACAACGCCGCCAGTCGCGCCCCCATCGAACCGCGCGACCCGGTGGTGGTGTACGGGGACGGCCTGATCGGGCAGTGCGCGGCGCAGGCTATTCGCGCCCGCGGCGCCCGCGTGACCCTGGTCGGCCACCGCAAGGAGCGGCTGGAGCTGGCCGCCGCCCACAGCGCGGACGCGGTCGTGAACGGCCACGATGGAAATGTGGTCGAGGCGGTCCGGCGCGCGACCGGAAGCGAGCATGTCACGGCGGTCCTGGACTCCGTGCAGAGCGAGGAGGCGCAGCGGCAGTACACGCCCCTGCTGGCGCGCGGAGAGGGGCAGATCGTCTACTGCGGCTTCACGCCGGGGACGGCATGGGCGGACATGGCGCTGCTGCAGCAGCGCGAGCTGACGGCGCACTTCGTCTCCGGCTGGACGCGTCCGCGGATGGAGGCGACGCTCGACCTGATGGCGCGCGGGCAGCTCAGCCTGGAGCCCCTGATCACCCACTTGGTCCCGGCCTCCCGTGCCCCGGAGATGTACCGCATGATCGCCGCCAAGGCGGAGCCGTTCCTGGGCATCACCCTGGACTGGAGGCGCACCGGATGAAGGTCCTGATCACCGGCGCCACCGGCTTCATCGGCCGCAACCTGATCCGCGAGCTGGAGCCGGCCCACGATCTGCGCCTGCTCGACCGGGCCCGGCCGGAGGATGCGACCATGTTCGCCGGCACCACACGGCTGGTCGCGCCGTTCGCGACGGACTGGCCGTTCGTGCAGGCCGACATCACCGATGAGGCGGCGATGCTGGCGGCCATGGACGGCATGGACGCGGTCATCCACCTGGCGGGAGAGCCGCGCGGACTGCCGGGGATCGGCGTGGCGACCTTCCGCGACAACGCGCTGGGCACCTTCGTGGCCATCGACACGGCGCGGCGGGCGGGCGCCGTGCGCTTCTTCTGCGCGTCGAGCATCAACGCCTTCGGCACCTTCCACTGGCGCCTCAGCGGCCGGCCGGCCGGCTACGCGAAGCTGCCACTGGACGAGGCGTTCGATCCCGTCCCGGAGGACCCCTACAGCCTGAGCAAGCTGGTGAACGAGAAGACCTGCGCCGCCTATCACCGCGCCTACGGCATCACCACCGCTGCCTTCCGCTTCGCCGGCGTCTGGTCGGAGGAGCGCTACCGGGAGAAGCTCGCCGAGGGCCCACCGCCCACGGAGGCGTGGTCGGACCTGCTCTACCAGTGGGTGCACGTGGACGACGTCGTCCGCGGCCTGCGGCTGGCGCTGGAAGCGCGGGACCTCCCCGGCTTCGGCGTCTACACGCTCGCCGCCGGGGACACCCAGTGCCCGGAGCCGACCATGGAGCTGCTGGCTCGCTTCCGCCCGGACCTGGCCGCGACGGTCGATCCTCCCCTGGAAGGCCGCGCCCCGCTGCTGTCCATCGACCGGGCGCGGCGTACCTTCGGTTACGCGCCGATCCGCCGCCTCGGACCGTAGGGTCGGCGAGCGGCCCTCAGGCCTCGCAGTCGACCAGCACGTGGATGGCGTCGTTGGCCTGGTCGTCGCGCAGTGCGAGGGCTTGGTCGATGCGGCTCAGCGGCACCTCGTGCGTGAGGATCCCGGCCGTGTTCACCAGGCCATCCATGACGAGCTGCACGCCCTCCCGAAAGAAGCGCCGCATGTCGATGTCGCGCCGCGGCTCCGTGGTGTGGATGGTCAGGCGCTTGTAGTGGACCTTGTAGAAGTCGAACGGCCGGTCGCAGGTCTCGATGCAGCCGTACATGACGATGCGGCCGCAGACCGCGGCGGCGTCCACGGCGTCGATCATGCCGTGCCCGACCGTCATGCACGGGATGACCACGTCGAACCCTGCCGGGAAGTCCTCGCCTGCCACCTCCATGGTCGGCGTCTGCGGCGCCGGAAGCCGGTACGCGTGCGTCGCCCCGTACCTTCGCGCGAGCTCCAGGTTGCGCTCCTTGAGATCGGTCACGGCCAGACTCCGGGGGCTGTAGAGGGAGATCACCTGCGTCAGCGTCAGGCCGCTGACGCCCTGGCCCATGATCAGCACGTCCGTGCCCGGGTCGATGCGCGACAGCTCGGCCGCGTGCAGGATGCCGGGCAGGATCTCGATCAGGCTTGCCTCCTTGAGCGGAAACCCGGGCGGCAGCTTCTGCACGTTGAACGGCCGGCAGACCACGTACTCGGCGAAGCCGCCCCAGATGTAGCGGCAGATGACCTGGTCGCCGACGGCCAGGCCGCGCACGTGCGCGCCCAGCTTGTCGATCACGCCCGCCACCTCGTGGCCGAGCCGCGCGGGCAGGGACAGCCACTCCGGCCTGCGGGTGCCGCGATACACCTCGACGTCGGAGCCGCACACGCCAACCCACCTGACCTTGACGCGCACCTCGTCGTCGCCCGGTTCGGGGATTCGCGCGCGGGCCGTGGTGATCCGGTACGGCGCCTCCAGCACGGCCACCCGCTGCGAGTCGGGAGCACTCTCTTCCACCAGGTCCAGGCCGGCCGGCTGCATGCGCGTCGCCATCGTGTGCCTCTGACTCGATTGTGCGCGGAAGCGCAGGTCGACGGATAGCCGGCACGTTGACGTGCGTGCGCTTGTACCATAGCCATTCTTATAGCTACCGTCATAGCTATGCCGACCGTACAGATGACGATGGATGCCGAGCTGCTTGCCAAGGTCGACCAGGTCGCCAGGAAGCTCCGTATCACCAGGTCGTCGTTCACCCGCGACGCCCTCCGTTCGGCGCTGCAGCGCCACGAGGAAGCAGAGCTCGAGGCGCGCCATGTCGCCGGGTACCGGAGGCACCCGACGTCACCCGGCGAATTCGACGTTCCCGAAGGGGACCGGGCGTGGGGTGACGAACCATGGAACGACAGCGAATGACCGGCTCTGCCGGCTGCCGGTGAAGCGCGCGGAGGTCCGCTGGTATCGATTCGCTTCGCCGGACAAGCGGCGACCCGTTGTGGTCCTGACGCGCGACTCGATCATCCCGTTCCTGGGGGAGGTGACCGTGGCACCTATCACCACGCGGATCCGCGACATCCCGAGCGAGGTGCTCCTCTCCGTGGAGGACGGACTGCCGCGCGAGTGTGCCGTGAACTGCGACCACGTCCAGACCGTGCAGCGGGGCAAGCTCGGCGCCCTGATCACGACGCTCTCGCCGGGAGTGATGGATCAGGTCGCGACCGCGGCTCGCTTCGCGCTTGACCTGGGCTGACCGGCAGCCGGCGGTGCTAAGCTGACGCGCATGCGGAAGGGCCGGGCGGGCGATGTCCCCGTCGCATGGATCGAACCGGAAGGAGCGGGGCAGCGCACGCTGGTCATCTGGTTGCCGGGCTTCAGCGGCACCAAGGAGAAGATGGAGCCCTACCTGAGGGATCTCGCCGCAGCCGGGTTCGTGGCGCTCGCCTACGATCCGTACCAGCATGGCGAGCGGATGGTCGAGACGCTCGACGAGCTGCGCGCCCGCATCAAGGGCAACATCCGCCGCCACTTCTGGCCGATCCTGGCCCGCACCGCCGAGGACGTGACGCAGGTGATCGACTGGGCCGTCGAGCGGCTCGGTGTGGGCGAGCGGGTCGGCATGGGCGGCATCTCGGCCGGCGGCGACGCCTCGGTGGCGGCTGCGGCCCTCGATCTCCGCATCGAGGCGGTGGCGGCCGGCATCGCCACGCCCGACTGGCTGCGCCCCGGCTCCTTCGAGCCGCCGGGCGAGCCCGACGCGGCAGCCCGGGAGGACTACCGGCGGCGCAATCCGCTCACCAACCTGGACGCCTACCGGCACACGCCGGCGATCAGCTTCCAGAACGGCGCGCTCGACCGGCAGGTGCCCCCGGACGGCTCGGTGCGCTTCGTGGACGCGCTGCGCCATGAGAGCTACGCCGGCTGCCCGGAGCGGATCGAGGCGGTGCTGCACGACGGCGTCGCCCATGCGTTCGAGGATGCCCAGTGGCGGGGCAGCCTCGCCTGGTTCCGCCGCCACCTCGCCTGCCCGACGGACCGCCCGACTCCATGAAGTTTCACGCCGGGGTGATCGGGGCGACCGGCTACATCGGCACCCCGTACCGGGAAGAGCTGCGCGGCGCACCCGACGCCGCGCGCATCGTCGCGCTGTGCGCACGCCGGCGCGACCGGCTGCAAGCGGCGGCGCAGGTCGACGGCTGCAGCTTCATCACCGGCGACTGGCGGCAGGTGGTGGACCACCCGGAGGTCGACCTGGTGGTGGTGACGACGCCCGACCGGCTGCACCGCGAACCGGCGCTGGCCGCGGCCGCCGCCGGCAAGCACCTGTTCTGCGACAAGCCGGTCGGCGCCGACGTCGGCGAGGCGTACGAGATCTGGCGCGCCTACCGCGACAGCGGCCTGGCGCACTACGTCCCCTACTGGACGCGCTACGAGCCGACGTTCCGCCGCGTCAAGGAGCTGCTCGACGCCGGCACGCTCGGCGAGCTCAAGGTGATCGTGTACCGCTGGCACAACCCGCGTCCGCCGGCCATCCCCTTCATCTGGCGCGACGACGCCGGCCTGTCCGCCGCCGGCAGCATCGCCGACGTCGGCTCGCACGCCTACGACGCGGTGCGCTGGCTGACCGGCTGCGAGGCGCGGCGGGTGCTCGCCCAGGCCGGGGTCATTTCACCGCCCAAGCCCGACCTGGGGCCGATCGACCTGGCCGAGGCGCTCGAGTGGGGAGCGGCCCACCCCGCATCCGCGGCCACGCGCACCCGCGCCGGCACCGCCTACGACTACGGGGCGATCATCTGGGAGTTTCACAACGGCGCCGTGGGCTGTTTGCTGCTGTCGCACGCCCCGGCGCTGCGCAAGGGGCTGGCGCCGGAAGTGGAGCTGCACGGCAGCGAGGCATCGGTATCGATCGACCGCATCCGTCATACCGTGAGCCTGGCCGGCGCGGACGGCGACATCGGTGTGGAGAAGATCCCGGAGGATCCGGTCAACCGCTGGGCCAGCTTCGTGCTGCCGGCGCTGGCCGAACGGGCGGCGGGCGCCGACTGCGACCATCCGGGGCTGTACGACGGCTGGCGCACGCAGGTGTTCACCGAGGCGGCGGTCGCATCGGCGAAGCGCGGCACCTGGGTGGAACTGGCGGAGATGGACGCGGAGGCGTAGCGAGCCATGAGCGATCACCGCATCAATCGGACCATCGAGCTGCTGGCCGCCGGCCAGCCGGTCTACTACATCGGAGGCCACACCGGCGCGGTGCTGACCCACGGACAGGGCATGCAGGACGCGCACACCTGGGCCGACTACTTCAACGTCGGCATGGAGCACGGCTGCTTCGACCTGACTGGCCTGGCCCACTACATGCAGGGACTGGTCGCCGGCGGGCCGACCGCGAGCGGGCACCGCACGCCCACCGTCATCGTCGAGCCGCCGGTCGACGGCAGCAGCGAGCCGGTGGTCCGCTACAATGCTTGGCAGTTTCGGCAGATCCTGGCGCGCGGCGTGCACGGCATCCTGCTGTGCCAGGCGGAGACCCCGGACGCGGTGCGCGCCTTCGTGGAGTCCTGCCGCTACCCGCGCAACATGATCGGCGTGGGCGCCGGGTTGGAGCGCGGCACGCGCGGCGTCGGCTCCGAGCCGGAGGCGGCGCCCATCTGGGGCGTCGAGATCCCCGAGTACATCGCCACGTGCGACCCGTGGCCGCTCAATCCCGACGGTGAGCTGCTGCTGGGCATCAAGGTGGAATCGGTGCGCGGAGTGGCCCACATCGAGCAGATGCTGGCCGTGCCAGGGCTGGGGTTCGCCGAGTGCGGTCCCGGCGACCTGCACATGTCCTACGGCGTGGAACGCGTCGAGGGGCAGTACGACCCGCGGGTGATCGAGGCAAACGAGCGGGTGCGCGCCGCCTGCGCCGCCAACGGCGTGGCGTTCCTGGGAGGAGGCACGGCGGACACCATCACCAGTCAGATCGACCGCGGCGTACGCGTCGTGTCCAGCGGGCGCGAGCAGGTCGCCCGCATCGGCCGCGCCCACAGCGGACGCACCCTGCCGGTGGGCTGACCCGGATGGCGCCCCCGAACATCCTGGTCCTGTTCACGGACGACCAGCGCTTCGACACGATCGGCGCCCTGGGCGCGGGCGAGGTCCACACTCCGAACCTCGACCGCCTGGTGGAGCGCGGCACGGCCTTCACCCACGCGCACATCCCCGGCGGCACCACCGGCGCGATCTGCATGCCGAGCCGGGCGATGCTGCACACCGGCCGCGATCTCTTCCGGATCGAGGGCACGGGCGAGGACATCCCCGCCGGCCACGTGCTGCTCGGCGAGCACCTCGCCGGTCACGGCTACCGAACCTGGGGCACCGGCAAGTGGCACAACGGGGCGGCGAGCTTCAACCGCAGCTTCCAGGACGGCGCCGAGATCTTCCTGGGCGGCATGGAAGACCACTGGAACGTGCCGGCCTTCCGCTACGACCCGACGGGACGCTACGCCGGCACGCTGCCGCAGGTCCCGGACTGGCTCTCCTCGAACGAGGTGCGCGTGCGCCGCGGCGACGGGATCCGCACCGGCGTGCACTCCAGCCGGCTGTTCTGCGACGCGGCGATCGAGCAACTCCGGCGCACCGATCCGGCGACCCCGTTCCTGATGTACGTGTCGTTCATGGCCCCGCACGACCCGCGCACGATGCCCGCCGAGCACCTGCGCCGCTACGACCCGGAACGGCTGACGCTGCCGCCCAACTTCCTGCCACGCCACCCGTTCGACAACGGCGCGATCGACATCCGCGACGAGCTGCTGGCCGGGCACCCGCGCGACGCGGCGGAGGTGCGCCGCCACATCGCCGAGTACTACGCGATGATCACCCACCTGGACGCGGAGACGGGCCGGCTGCTCGACGTGCTGGAGCAGCGCGGCCTCGCCGACGACACGATCATCGTCATGGCCGGCGACAATGGGCTGGCGGTCGGCCAGCACGGCCTGATGGGCAAGCAGAACCTCTACGAGCACTCGGTGCGGGTGCCGCTGATCTTCTCCGGCCCCGGCGTGCCGCGGGGGCAGACGCGCGACAGCTACGCCTACCTGCTGGACATCTTCCCCACCCTCTGCGACCTGGCCGGCCTGCCCGTCCCCGATTCGGTCACCGGCCGCTCGCTGGCTCCGGCGCTGGCGGACCCCGCCCACCACGCACGTGAGCGGCTCTACCTCGCCTACTGGGACAGCCAGCGGGCGATCAAGGAGCGCCGATACAAGCTCATCGAGTACCGGGCCGGCGACGGGCCGGTGACCCAGTTGTTCGACCTGGACGAAGACCCATGGGAGATGAACGACTTGGCGGAACGCCCGGAGCAACGGCAGCGCGTGGCGGCCATGCGCGCGGAGCTCTCGGCGGCTCGCGAAACCTCCGGCGAGATGGCGACCCCCTACGGCCCCGCGTACTGGGAGTAGCAGGGAGCTGCATGATACGCTCCGCACTCAGGAACGCGGGCGCATGACGGCTCACTACATCCTTACGGACTATCTTGACCAGGCCCTTGAGGGAGCAGAGTACGACAAGCTGGACGACGGCACCTTCGCGGGCAGGATCCCCGATTGCAAGGGCGTGGTGTCTTTCGGAACTTCGCTGATGGAGTGCGAGCGGTCCTTGCGTTCGACGCTCGAAGACTGGGTGTTCGTCGGTCTGAAGCTCGGGCATGTGCTCCCTGTTCTCTCCGGGATCGACCTGAATCGGACGCCCGCCCCCCAACGACGAGTACTCGGTCCCTCAGCTGCGGATGATGATTCGCGAGGTTGAAGGGATCATCGAACGAAGGATTCCCCTCGACGAGTGGAATCGGCTGTAACCTGGGGGATTGGCTGGCGGCGTCCTGAGGTGGGCCGGTCAGTCGGTTCTGTGGGTCTGCCCTTCCCGAGGATTCTCCAGGGCGTCCGTCCACAGCCAGCGCCACCTGTCGTAGCTGCTCATGACGCTGGCCGGGTCGCGGCGGCTGCGCACCACGAAGTCCGGGTGCGCCGTCCGGCCGGTGTGTTGCCCGGTCGGCTGGTAGCGCAGGTCGAGCGACCATCGGCACCGGTCGGAGACGTTCGGTACCGAGCAATGGGGCGTGAAGCGCGTGAGCAGGATCACGTCGCCCCGCCCGCACTCGAGCAGCACCGGCTCCACCGCAGGCATCACGTCCGGGACGATCATCGTGCCTCCCTCCTTCTGATGGCGCAGGTAGCCCAGCTTCGACACGCCGGGCAGGACCTGCAGGCAGCCCATCTCGACGGTGCTGTCGCCGAGCGGCAGCCAGCAGGTGACCACGTTGGAGCCCTCCGCCTCCTTCATCATGACCCCGGCGTCCTGATGCCACGGTACGCCGTGGGACCAGCTACTGTCGCCGAACTCGGACGGCGGCTTGGCGCGCACGTGCTGGATGGGGTTGCAGGTGATCTCGGAGCCAACCAGCGGTTCGACCAGGTCCAGCAGGCTCTCGTTGGACAGGAACGAGAACATCGCCGGGGTCCGCATCTGCATGATGTCCATGCCGTCTCCGATCTCGCCGGTCTGCCTGAGCAACAGTCCGTAGCGGGTATCGAACGGCGCGCCCTCGCAGCGGTCGGTGAGCTTGCCTGCGTCGTACAGCCCGCCCGCCCGCCGGTCGATGAACGCCTCCAGCTCGTCGATCACCGGCTGCGTGTCGGCATCCGACAGGACGCCGGGCACGAGCAGGTACCCCGTCTCCTCGAACGAACGCACCTGCTCACCGGTCAGGCGTGCCATGTCGCCCCATACTGCCACGTGTCCTCCGGCACGTGTATCCTCGTCGCCGGGAGGCTGATCACGATGTCCGTCGGCGAGCGGGAACTGATCGCAATGCTGCCTGAATTGACGGCGCCTCTCTCGACGTCCCGCGGGCTGCCGAACGCCGCCTATGTAGACCCCGAGCTGTTCGAACTCGAACGTCAATCCCTGCTCGGCCGAACCTGGACGGCAATCGCCTACGAGAGCGAATTGCCGGGTCCGGGGGCAGTGAAGCCGGTCGACTTCATGGGTGCGCCGCTGCTGATGGTCTGCGACCGTGACGGCGGGCTCAACGTCTTCCACAACGTATGCAGTCACCGAGGCATGAAACTGGTCGAGGAGACCGGCCGCTTGCGCACGGCAATCCGCTGCCCCTACCACTCGTGGTCCTACAGCCTGCAGGGTGAACTGCTCAGTACGCCGCTGATCGGCGGTGGCCGGCGCAACACGTGCCCGGGCTTCGACAACGCGCAACACGGACTCAAGCCGGTCAACTTCGCCGTGTGGATGGGCATCGTATTCGTCGCCCTGTCGGGCGGAGCGCTTCCCTTCGATCGATTCATCACGCCGCTGGAGGAGCGCTGGGAACCATACCTGGGAGACGATGGCTCCCGCCAGTTTCGTCCTGGAACCACCGGCAGTTCCTTCGAGCTGGACCTGGCCTGCAACTGGAAGCTCGCCGTCGAGAATTACTGCGAGGCCTATCACCTGCCCTGGGTGCACCGCTCGCTGAACAAGTACTCGCCGCTCGAAGCGCACGTCCACATCACCCATGGCGAAGGCATGGCGGGACAGGGCTCCAGGCACTACGACCGGGCCGAGACGGCCGGCATGGAATTGCCCCGCATTTCAGGCTGGCCCGACGAGAACCTCAAGCATGCCGAGTACATCGCACTCTACCCGAACACCTTGCTCGGCCTGCAGGCCGACCATTTTTTCTCGGTGATCGTAATGCCGCAAGCCACCGACCGGTCGTTGGAAAAGGTGCACATCGCCTACGTGGGCGACGCGGCCACCGACGACCGCTACGCACCTTGCCGGCAGGCGGTGCTGGACAGTTGGGAGCTCGTGTTCCGCGAGGATATCCTTGCCGTCGAGGGGATGCAGGCCGGCCGCCGATCACCGGGATTCAACGGCGGCGTGCTGACGCCGGTACAGGACGTGCCGACCCATCACTTTCATCGCTGGGTCGCACGGGCCTACGCGGACGCCATCGCCCTCATGTCGTCCTCGGATGGTACGGCCCGCTAGCGCTAGCTCCAGGGAAAGGGGCTGTTCGACACCGGATGCAGCTTACCGGCCGCGTAGCGCGAGAATCGGAAGGGTTCGAGGAGCGCCGCCGGCCGCCCGCTGCAGATCTCGTCCGCCACCAGCGAGCCGACGCCGATCATCTTGTAGCCGTGGTTGGAATCGGCGATCAGGTAACAGTTGTCGCGAAAGGTATCGAACACGGGAAAGCTGTCCGGTGTGAAGGCACCGATGCCGCCCGACGGCTCGCGCTTGTACTGGGGCAGCGTGCCGGAAAACCGCCCCTGGCAATGCGCCAGCGCCGACACCCACAGGTGCGCGAAGTCCTCGCCCACGATGAACTCTCTCGATTCCGGTCCGTAGGGGTCCACCTGCACCGCGCCCGCCGGCTTGTCCACGACCTTCGGTGCCGCACCACCCTGGACGCCCCCGAAGTGAAAGTCCGGCTTGTAGTAAATGCCCCACATCTCCTCGGTGATCAGCGAACCGTCGACGTCGGAGCGCAGCGGCGCATCCGTGTCCACATGGACCACCGGCGGCATGTCGCCGTCGTTGGTCCTCTGCAATTCCGGATCGACGCCGAGGGTTCCCTCCTGCAGCGACCAATAGGTCCACATCGGCACACACGCCACTTCGCCCAGGTGGTCGGGGTTGCGGACTTCTATGACTTCCGGGAGCTCGAGCATGCGCCAGAAGTTCCGCGCCCAGGGGCCCGCCCCCAACACGACGTAGTCGCAGGCGATCGCGCCCCGATCGGTCACCACACGGGTGATCGCTCCGCAAGCATCCGCCGTCAACTCCAGCACCTCGACACCGGCGAGAATCGTCACGCCCTGCGCTTGCGCCTTTGCCGCCAGACCCTCCAGGGACTTCCTGTTGTTCGCGTAGCCGCCGGGCTTTTCGTGCAGGACGGAGGTGATGCCCTCGGCGCGCCAGTCATGGAACAGGTCCCGCATATAGCGCCTGCTGTCCCGTTCCCCCTCGATGAATACCGACTCGTAGCCGATCTCGGCTTGCTGACGGCTGATGGAGGCGACGTCTTCGTGCATGCGCTCGGAGCTGATCTGGAGGTAGCCGACGGGATGGTAGCTGTAGGCCTCCGCATCGCTCTCCCAGACGCTCACGCTGTGGGCCATCAGTTCCCGCATCGCGGGCTGGAAGTAGTTGTTGCGTATGACCCCGCAGGCGATGCCGGAGGCCCCGGCGCCGATGCCGGACTTGTCGATGACGACGATGTCCTCGCCCGAGCCGCGACCCCGAGCCTGCAGGGCGGCGGAGAGATGGTAGGCGGTGCTGAGCCCGTGAATTCCGGCGCCAACGATGACGTAGGGCGAGTGTGAGGGCACGCTCATGACCGGGTTACACCGAGTGTAGAAGCCCGCCGCCTGCACCCGCAACGGCGTGGCACCTGCTCTGCCCGATCCGCATCCGGACGGCGACTTGGCGCATCAGATCCGGCACCGGCTGGCCGATCAGTAGCAATACTGGCAGCATCCTGGTATGAAGGTGAGCATCAGCCTGCCGGAACGTGATGTGGCGCTCCCCGCCCGCGCCTGCCAGCTCACGGTCGACTCCAAGGCGCAGGCGGAGCAGGTTCGGGCCGTGGCCGTCGAGCGCATCGACGAGCACGTGGGCCGCGTCCCGCCCGACCTGATGAGAAAGGTCGATGATGCGCTTCGTCTGCACCTTGCTCTTTGACGCCAGCGCCCGCGTGAGGTCTCTCGCAGCGCTCAGCCGGGACTGCCCATGTCGTTGAACATCGATTCGGTTTCCTTTCGCACCCGATGGATGCGGACCCGCTTTCCGTTCCGTTACGGGATCGCTTCCATGACCGAGTTGCCGCACGTGTTCGTGGTGCTGCGCGGCTCGGTGGACGGAACCGCGTGTGCCGGTCTCGCCTCCGAGGGATTGCCGCCGAAGTGGTTCACCAAGGATCCGGCCACGCGTTTCGAGGCGGACCTGCCGGCGATGGTGCGGGTCATCCGGCACGCCGCCGACCTGGTCACCGGTTCGGCCCATGAATCGGTGTTCGCGCTCTGGCAGCGCTTGCACATGGAGCAGTCGGAGTGGGCCGGCCGGCAGGAGATCCCGCCGTTGCTGGCGCACCTGGGGACCAGTCTGGTGGAACGGGCGGCGATCGATGCCTTCTGCCGCGGAAGCTCGACCACCTTCGCGCGCGCGGTTCACGAGAACTCGCTGGGCGTCGAGCTGGGCGCGATCCATCCGGAGTTGGCCGGGAGCCGACCCGCCGACTGGCTGCCCGCGCCGCTCCCCTCGGTCGTCGCCCGCCACACCGTCGGCTTGGGCGACCCTCTGTTGCGCGACCAGATTGCAGGCGAGGAGCGCGTCGTCGACGGGCTGCCCCATGCCTTGGCCGACGCCGTGGCCACGTACGGACTGACCCACTTCAAGATCAAGGTGTCCGGGCGGCTGGAGGCGGACATTCCGAGACTGCACGAGGTGGCCGAGGTGCTGGAAGCCGCATCGCCCGGCTTCCGGTTCACCCTGGACGGCAACGAACAGTACGGGGACGTCGCGACCTTCCGCGAGCACTGGGAGGCGTACCGGGGCGAGGCCGCGCTGCGGTCTCTGTTCGGCGGCGGCCGGCTACTGTTCGTCGAGCAGCCGCTGCACCGCGACGTCGCGCTGACCGGCGGTGTCGGCGATGCGCTGGCATCCTGGCCGGATGGCCCGCCGATGATCATCGACGAGTCGGACGGCGAGCTGGATTCGCTGCGCCGCGCGCTGGAGCTGGGCTACCGGGGGACGAGCCACAAGAACTGCAAGGGCGTGATCAAGGGTCTGGCGAACCGCTGCCTGATCGAGTGGCACCGGCGCACCCGTCCGGAGGCCCGGCCGTGGGTCATGAGCGGGGAGGACCTTGCAAACGTGGGACCCGTGGCCCTGCTCAACGACCTGGCCGCGATTGCGGTCCTGGGCATCGGCGACGTGGAGCGCAACGGGCATCACTACTTCGCGGGGCTCGGCATGTTCCCCCGCGCGCTGCAGGCCGCGGTGTGCCGGGCGCATCCCGACCTCTATGCCATGCGGCCCGACGGCTACGCATCTCTGCGGATCGCCGCGGGTAACCTGTCCACGCGGAGCGTCCTCGCCTCCCCGTTCGGGCACGGCCTGGATCTCTCCGAGAGGACACTCGCCCTCCTGGGCGATGAAGGACTACCTGACTGACCCTCCGACTATGCGTCCGCGGTTGAAGTGAGTGGATGGATGGACCCAACGGACACCCGCGAAGCGACTGAAGTCCGCATCATTGGAGTAGACATAGGAGGTTGACGTCGGGAACGATCACTGCGGTGTCTGCAGCTTCTCGACCACCGCTTCATCCTCCAGTTCGTCGACCAGCCGGTTCAACGATGCGACATCGATGCCGGACCGCAGCGTCGTCGTGTGAGGCTGGGCGCGGAACACTTCCTGACTCGCCCCTGCGGGCGCTGGCGCCAAGCCCTTGCGAATCGCCTCGTTGACGACGTGCTTGAACGGCTTTCGCAGCCGGTGTGCCTCTTCGGTGAGCAGCCGAGCAACGTCAGGATCAAGCGTCAGGGTGGTTCTCATTCAGACATCATGATGTCTCTGCCTCTGGCGTCAACTTCGCGCCATCCCGTGATCCCGGCACGTCAATCTTGATCCGGATACACGATGTGCATACGCTCGCGCCATGACTAGGAAGCTCGTGCAGCACGGGAACAGCGCCGCCCTCATCCTCGACAAGCCGATCCTGAAACTGCTCAACGTCACGATGGACACCCCTCTGGAGATCACGACCGATGGGCGGAGCATCGTGATCTCGCCGGCGGACTCGCACTCCGAAGCAGAGTTCCGCGCGTCCCTGGATCGCATCAACGAGGAGTTCGCACCAACGCTGAAGCGGCTTGCCGAATGAGATGGAGACTCCCCGGTTCCTTACCCTCGCGGAGGTACTGTCGATTCTCCAGGACCAGACAGCGCGCTATGGAGGTGAGTTCGGCGTACGCGATCTGGGATTGGTCAGCTCTGCGATAGCGGTACCCCAGGCATCCTTCGGCGGCCGGATGCTTCACGGCGACCTGTTCGGGATGGCTGCCGCGTATGTCTTTCACCTGTGTCAGAACCATCCGTTCGTCGATGGCAACAAGCGCGTCGCGTTGGCCTCGGCACTCGTGTCTCTGGATCTCAACGGCATTCGCATCACCGATCCTGACGAGGCGCTCTATCCGCTCATGATGGCGGTGGCGCGTGGTGAGAAGGGCAAGGCCGAGATCGCGTACACACTGCACGAGTTGTCGGAGGCGCGATGGAACACACCGAGGAAAGCACCTTGAAACCGGAGCGGGACGAGGCGGCGCGGTTCCTGGACCTGGCCTGCCTGACCTACGGCGACGACTCGACCGCCAGGATCGATCGCGCCAGGCAGATGCTGGTCGACCGGCCGTCGCTGGCGGCGGCCGACGCGTATACCGCCGCCGCCACGGCCAACGTCGAGGCACTGCGACGGATCCTGAGCGCGGACGCACGCCGTGCATCCGCGACCGGGGGGCCGCGCAGGTGGCCGCCGCTGCTCTACCTCTGCTACTCGCGCGTGACCGAGCAGCTTCCCGAAGCGGACGCCATCGGCAGCGCCCGACTGCTGCTTGAGCACGGCGCCGACCCCAACGCCCACTTCATGTGGGGGCGAACGTACCGGTTCACGGCCCTCACCGGCGCGATGGGCGAAGGCGAGGGCGGCGTCGTCAGCCAGCCGCCGCATCCGCATGCCCTGACCCTGGCCGAGCTGCTGCTCGACGCGGGGGCGGATCCCAACGACGCCCAGGGGCTCTACAACACGATGTTCCGGCCTGACAACCGCTGGCTGCAACTGCTCCTGGACCGTGGGCTCACCGCCCGTGACAGGATCAACTGGAAGACAGGGAACAGGGTCGGAACGCTCGACTTCCTGCTCGGTCACGCGGCGCCCAGGGGCTTCGCCGACCGGATCGAGCTGTTGCTCCGGCACGGCGCCGATCCACGCGGCCGCAGCTACTACGACGGGCGCACCCACTACGAGAACGCGCTGTTGCACGGCTTCGGCGAGGTCGCCGCGATGCTGCAGCGCGCCGGGGCAGCACCGGCGGAGCTGGGCCCGGAAGACCGCTTTCGGGCCGCCTGCATGAGCGGCGACGAGGCTGCCGCGCGCGCCGCTCTCGAGGCGGCGCCGCAGAGCCTGAGCGACCACGAGCCGCTGCACAGGGCCGCTTCACTGGGCAACGTGGCCGCCGTACGGTGCCTGCTGCGCCTGGGCGTGGATCCGAACGCCACGGCGCAGGACGGCACGGCCGCATTGCACCACGCCGCGTGGAACGATCGGCGGGAGGTGGCCGAGGTGCTGGTCGGCCACGGAGCGCGTCCCCTGCGCGACGCCAACCACGGGTCGACGCCGGCGGGATGGGCCAACCACGCCGGCCACGCCGCGATCCGGGACTACCTGCTCGACCACTGCACGGACGGCATCGACCTGGTCTCCTTCGGCAGGGTCGCGGCGCTGCGCCGCTACCTGTCGGAGCATCCGGACTTTGCGACCAGCGTCACGCCGGGCGGAGGCTCGCCCCTCCATCACCTCCGCGACGATATCGACGATCTCGAACCGGTGGTGAACGCACTCCTGGAGGCCGGCGCCGACCTCGATGCCCGCGACTCCCGGAAGGAGACCGCATACGAGAGCGCGGTACGGCGGGGGGAACCCACGGTCGCGGCCCTGCTGTCCCGGTAAGGACGTCTGCTCAGTACCGACGCACGCCCGAGATGCGGATCTCTCCGATCTGGCCGAAGAAGTTGCCCCAGCCCAGGTAGTTGAACCCTCCCCCGTACTTGGCGTAGCCCGTCAGGCGGGTGAACACGCTGAACTGGCAGTCGTGCTCGCGGTCGTTGACCAGCGCGCGGCCGTCGACGTTCCCCATCCGCCAGATCGGCGTGCCGTCCAGGAACAGCTCGTGCTCATCCTCGTCGTAGCCGTACTGCCACGCCACGTGGTGCCACTCGGTGTCGGTGATGCCGACCTCCTCCCGCTCGGCCACGATACCCGCGCGGCGCATCCACGGATGCAGGTTCTTCCAGGTGTGGTCACGGCTCTGAAAGTGCACCCCCGGCGCCATGCCGGCATCGGGCGAATTGAGGTCGGACAGATACAGCTCCCAGACGCCGTGCTCCCGGCTGTCGTAGGTCCCGCAGATGTGGCCGTAGTCGAACCGCTTCAGGGGAACGTCGCCGAACCCTTGCCATGGGCCACCGCGGCGCACCCACGCTTCCACCGTCCACTCCCGGGGGCACGTCTTCAGGTCCAGCTCCGGAACCGACTCGTACGCGGCTCTGGCCTTCGGATAGGAACCCCACTCCGCGCCGATGTTGGCGTACCCGTGCTCGCCGTGTCCGGTCTCCTGCGGAAACCTCCCTTCGCGGCCCGGCCAGGGCAACCTGCGGTCGCCGCCGATGTTCGTATACGTCAGCGTCATCGTCCGATCTCCGCGGACCCGATCCTGGAACAGCCGGCCGTCGGGACCCTGCCAGTCATAGAGCACCACCGCATGCTCGTCGGCGCCCATCACCCGCAGGTTCTCCGGAAGCACCCTGAGGAGCAGCTCGCGCCGATCGCTCAATCCGTTGGCGTCCGTCACCCGGACCGTGAGCCGGCAGCGCCCCGCCTCGACCGGAGTTCCCGACAAGCATCCGGCCTTGCCGTCGAGGCTCACGCCCGTGGGCAGTGCGCCCGACACCACGGCCCACGCCAGCGGTTCGGCCATGTGCTCGGTGTTCAGCGCGGCCTGATAGGCCGAACCGGCGTAGGCAGGCGGCAGCGATTCGGTGACCAGCCGGCCGCGCCGCACCGTGAGCGTGAACGCATGGTCGTCGGTCGCTCCGTCTTCGTCCCGCGCTCCGATGGTCACCTGACGGGACTCCGCCGCTTCCTCGGGCGTCCCTCGAATCACAGCGGCGTCGGCGTCGAACGCCAGCCCCGCCGGCAGGCCACCCTCCGTCATCGCCCAGGAGACCCGGCCGGCGGCCGCCTCCGCGCCCAGCCGAACCTCATACGGGATCCTCAACGCCGCATCGGGCAGTTGCTGGCGGATGATGGTCAGCCGCTCCGTCACGGGATAGCGCATGACCTTCGAGATGCGGAGCTCGTCGATCTCGCCGTCCATGTTGCCCATTTCCGGGCCCGAGGTGACGACCGGATCCCGCGAATGGTGAACGCCGCCCACGCAGAAGGGAATGTCGCACCGCTCGGCATCGCTGACGATGATGCGGTGTGAGACCTGATCGGGCGCCGGGAGCTGCACCTGTCGGATGAGCTTGCCGTCCACCAGCAGCCAGTTCATCTGATCGCGGTAGCGGAACTGCCACGCCACGTGGTGCCAGCCGGTGTCGCCGAACCGTCCCCGGTCCTCATCCAGCCAGCCGAACGAGGTCGTAGGTCCGAGGGCACTGCTGGTGTCGTGGTTCGGATCTCTGCCCACCCAGCCCATGTAACGCACTCCCGGCACGAGTCCGTCTTCACGGGTGCCCGGGATGACACCGTTGCGGAGCCAGAAGCTCCACCCGCCGCGCATCCCGCGGGGAAGGCTGAAGCCTTCCTCGTCCGTACCGCAGATGAACGCGTACGTGTACCCACCCTCCCTGGAGTCCGTGCCGTCCCTCTTGCTCCACTGGGCCCTGTCCTTGCCGCCGGGGCCGGTGTATCGGACCCACGCTTCGATCGTCCATGCCTCCGTGCAGGTCCGCAGCCTCAGCTTGTCGTTGTTCGCGGGACCCACCCGGAGTTGGCCGTCGCTGCGCTCGAACCGCGCCGTGGACCCGAAGCCCGGACGGCTGCCCCACAGCGCCCGCCCGGAGGACCGCAGCGTCAGCTCGGGATCGCCGCAGGCGTCGTGCGCCTCGTTCCCCTCGCCTTCGTCGAAGTGATAGAGCGCCACCGTGTGCCCGTCCGGCTCGAACGGCCGGGTCCAGTCGGAGCTCATGTCCGCGCCTCCGCCTGCGCTCGATACCGCCGCACGCGGGAGATGCGGATCTCTCCGATCTGGCCGAAGAAGTTGCCCCAGGCGTGGTAGTTGAACCCGCCCCCGTACTTGGCGTAGCCAGTCAAGCGGGTGATCACGCTGAACTGGCAGTCGTGCTCGCGGTCGTTGACCAGCCGGCGGCCGTCGGCGTTCCGCATCCGCCAGATCGGCGTCCCGTCCAGGAACAGCTCGTGCTCATCCTCGGCGTAGCCGTACTGCCACGCCACGTGGTGCCACTCGGTGTCGGTGATGCCGACCTCCTCCCGCCCGGCCACGATGCCCGCGGGGCGCATCCACGGATGCAGGTTCTTCCAGGTGTGGTCGCCGCTCTGAAAGTGCACGCCCGGCGCCATGCCGGCATCGGGCGAGTTGAGGTCGGACAGGTACAGCTCCCAGACCCCCTGCTCCCGGCTGTCGTAGGTTCCGCAGATGTGGCCGTAGTCGAACCGCTTCAGGGGAAGGTCGCCGAAGCCTTGCCATGGGCCACCGCGGCGCACCCACGCTTCCACCGTCCATTCGCGGGTGCACGTCTTCAGGTCCAGCTCCGGCACCGATTCGTATTCGGCTCTGGCCTTCGGCAGCGAGCCCCACTCCCTGCCGATGTTGGCGTAGCCGTGCTCGCCGTGTCCGGTGTCCAGCGGGAACCGTCCCTCCCGGCCGGGCCAGGGGTGCCGGTGGTCGCCGCCCGTGTTCGTGTAGGTCAACGTCATCGTCCGGTCGCGGCCAACGCGCTGCTCGAACAGGCGGCCGTCGGGGCCCTGCCAATCATAGAGCGCCACCGTGTGCTCGTCGGCGCCCATCACCCGCAGGTGCTCCGGTAGCACCCTGAGGAGCAGCTCGCCGCGATCGCTCAACCCGTTCGCGTCCGTCACCCGCACCGCGAGCTGGGACCGTCCCGCCTCGACCGGAGTCCCCGCCAAGCACCCTGCCACGCGGTCGAAGCTCATGCCCGCGGGGAGGGCACCCGACACCACCTCCCACTCCAGGGGTTCGGCCAGGTGCTCGGTGCTCAGCGCGGCCTGATACGCGGCACCGACGTAGGCGGTTGGCAGCGATTCGGTGACCAGCCGGCCACGCCGAACCGTGAACGAGAA
This sequence comes from Spirochaetia bacterium, assembly GCA_963662775.1. GTDB lineage: Bacteria > Spirochaetota > Spirochaetia > SZUA-6 > Bin103 > CATQHW01. The sequence goes on along the minus strand of OY759747.1, from coordinate 2,841,773 downwards.
GGTGTGGCCGTCGGTCGCTCCTCCCTCGTCCCGCGCCTCGACGGTCGCCTGGCGGGACTCCACCGTCTCTTCCGGCGTCCCCCGAATCACACCGGAGTCGGAGTCGAACGCCAACCCCGCCGGCAGCCCGCCCTCCGTCATCGCCCAGGAGACCTGGCCGGCAGCCGCATCCGCCCCCAGCCGAACCTCGTAGGGGATCCCCAGTGCCGCATCCGGCGGTTTCTGACGGATGACGGCCATCCGGTCGGTCACCGGATACCGCAGGACGCTCGAGATGCGCAGCTCGTCGACCTCCCCGTCCATGTTGCCCATTTCCAGGCCCGATGTGACGACCGGATCCCGGGAGTGAGGGATCCCGCCAACGTAGAACGGAATGTCGCACCGGTCGGCGTCGTTGACGAGGATGCGATTCGAGGATTGGCCGGGGATGGGGAGCTGCACCTGCCGGACGACCCTGCCGTCCACCAGCAGCCAGTTCATCTGATCGCGGTAGCGGAACTGCCAGGCCACGTGGTGCCAGCCGGTGTCGCGGAACCGGCCCCGATCCTCCTCCAGCCAGCCGAACGAGCTGGTCGGCGTGATCAGGATGCCGTGAATGGGCATCCTGCCCGACCAGCCCAGGAGCCTCGAGCCCGGCATGAGTCCGTCTTCCAGCGTGCCCGGCACTCCCGCGCAGTTGAGATAGAAGCTCCAGCCGCCGCGCATGCCGCCCGGAAGGCTGAAGCCTTCCTCGTCCGTGCCGCAGAGGAACGCGTAGGTGTAGCGACCCAGCAGGGCGTCATCGGCGTTGAACCGGCCCCACTCGACCCGGTCCCTGCCGCCGGGGCCGGTGTAGCGAACCCACGCTTCGACCGTCCACTCCGCGGTGCAGGTCCGCAACTGCAGCTTGTCGTGGTTCACGGGCCCCATGCGGATGTTGCTGTCGCTGCGCTCGAACCGCGCCGTGGATCCGAAGCCCGGACGGCTGCCCCACAACGCCCGCCCCCGGGACCGCAACGTCAGCTCGGGATCGCCGCAGGCGTCGCGGGCTTCGTCGCCTGAGCCCTCGTCGAAGTGATAGAGCGCCACCGTGTGCTCATCGGGCTCGAAGGGTTCGTTCCAGTCGCCGCTCATGTCCGTACCTCCCGTACGTGCCTGGCCCGCGGTCAGTACCGCCGGATGTTCGACAGGCGTATTTCGCCGATCTGCCCGAAGAAGTTGCCCCACCCCAGCCAGTTGAACTCCCCTCCGTAGCGGGAGTAGCCCTTCAGCCTGGACGAGATGCTGAACTGGGCATCGTGCCGGCGGTCGTTGACCAGCCGGCGCCCGTCCGGGCGGTACATCCGCCAGATCTGGTTTCCGTCCAGAAAGAGCTGGTGCACCTCATCGGCATGCGAGTACTGCCAGGCGACGTGGTGCCACTCCGTGTCGCGTATGCCGACGGCTTCCCGTTCCGCGACGATGCCGTCCGGACGCGACCACGGATGGAGGTTCAGCAGCGCGTGTTCCGGTTCGGCACCCAGGAAATGAACGCCGGGGGCCATGCTCCCATCCAGCGCGTCGTGAACGGACAGAAACAGCTCCCACACCCCGCGCTCGGTGTTGTCGTAGGTCCCGAAGACGTGCCCGAAGTGAAACTCGCGCCCGTAGCCGTCCACCGGGCCGCCGCGCCGCAGCCAGGCCTCCACCGTCCACTCGGCCGCACAGGTGCGCAGATCGACCTTGTCGTTGTGCTGCGGCCCGACGAACCCCCCTTCCCCGCCGCCGATGAAGTAGGGGTAGCGCCCCCAGCCGGGGCGCGCCAGACGCGTGTCTCCCTTCACGTTGGTCCAGGTGAGGGTCAGCTCTTCATCGCCGGCGAGATCCGGTATCAGCTTGCCGCTGGCCCCCTGCCAGTCCCAGAGCGCCACCGTGTGCCGATCCAGTGCGATGTGTCGCAGCGCTCCCGGCAGCACCGTGAGCACCAGGTCCCGGCAATCGGTTTGGCCGCCGGCGTCTCGGGCTTCGACGCGCACGCTCACCCGACCCACGGCGGCCGCGATGCCGCCGAGCTCTCCCGTCGTGCGGTCGAAAGAGATCCCCGCCGGCAGGGCACCGTCGCGTATCTCCCACCGCACGGGCTCGACCATGTGCCGGACCGTCAATCGTTCACGATATGCCTGACCCGCGAAGGCGACCGGCAGCGACTCCTCGACGATCCGGCCCGGGCGCACGCACAGCCTGAACGTGTGCTCGTCCGTGTGCCCGGCGGCGTCAGCCGCTCGGACCCTGATCTCCGCTTCTTCCCCGATTTCCATGGGAGTGCCCTCGATCGTCCCGCCAGCCTCGTCGAGCCGCAGTCCCGCCGGCAGCCGGCCTGCGGCTACCTTCCAGGTCACCGCTCCCTGCGCCGCATCCGCCGACAGCGACTCCGCATAGGGCACGTTCCTGCCCGCGTCGGGCAGCTCGCGGCGAACCACCGTCACCCGATCGGCCGCGGGGTAGCGTATGACGTCGGAGATGCGCAACTCGTCGATCTCCCCCTTGAAGTTGCACTCGCCCCGGCCCAGGTAAACCCCGAAGTTGTCCTTGCCCAGAGCATCCGCCGAAGGGTCGTGCTGGGAGTGCAGGAACCCCCCGACCACGAACGGCAGATCACACCGTGAAGCGTCGTTGGCCACGGCCCGCCCCCCGGGCATGCTCTCCCGGTAGATCAGCGTTCCGTCGACGAACATGAAGTGCATCTGGTCTGCGTAGCGGAACTGCCAGGCGACATGGTGCCACCGGTCGTCGTCGATGGCCGGCGCCGTGGCGAACGCACCGACCTGATTCACGTCGTTGTGGGGAGCCCGTGCATACGACCCGATGTAGCGACCCTGCGGGGCAAGCCCGTTCCCGTTGATCCACAGGTCGTGATGGCGAAGCTTCTTGAGGATGGTCCAATGGGGCCAAAGCAGATAGAAGTTCCAACCCGCACGCACGCCCTCGGGCATGCCGAATCCCTCGTCGTCGGTACCGCAGATGTTGAGGTAGCCCGACGCTCCTTCCCACGCTTCGTCCCGCTGTTGTCCGGGGCTCGTTGCAAGTCGAAGCCAGACCTCGATCGTCCACTCCCTGGCACAGCCGCGCAGCTCCAGCTTGTCGTTGTCCACGGGCCCGACCAGGATCTCGGCGTCGTCGTCGCTCCCGGTGAAGCGGGCGGTGGCGCCGAAGCCGGGACGGCTGCCCCACAGCGCCTTCCTGTGCGCGCGCAGCGTCAACTCGCCATCGCCGCAGGCGTCGTGGGCCTGGTCGCCCTCCCCCTCGTCGAAGTGATAGAGCGCCACCGTGTGCTCGTCGGGCTCGAACGGCCGGGTCCAATCGGAGCTCATGCCGGCGCCTCCCGTCGCATCAATACCTCCGTTTGCTCGACACGCGTATCTCGCCGATCTGCCCGAAGAAGTTGCCCCAGCCCAGGTAGTTGGGATGGTGGTGACCGCCGTTCTCGTCCGTGCACCAGTAGGCGTAGCGGGCGATTCGGGTCGCGACGCTGAATTGCGCCTTGTGCCGGCGCTCGTTGACCAGCCTGACGCCGTCAGGCTCGTGCATCTGCCATATCAGCGCACCGTCGAGGAACAACTGGTGCAGGTCTTCCGACAGGTCGTACTGCCAGGCCACGTGGTGCCACTGAGCGTCCCGTATTCCCGCGTCTTCGCGATCGCCCACGATGCCCGCCGGCCGTTTCCACGGATGCAGGTCCTTCAGAACGCGATCCGGTCCGCATGCGAAGTGCACGCCGGGCGCCCAGCTTCCGTCCTGCGAGCCGTGGTTGGAGAGGTACAGCTCCCACACGCCGCTCTCGGAGGTGTCATACGTGCCGCAGACATGTCCGAAGTCGAACGGTCGCGAAGAGCCGAACGCCTGCACCGGGCCGCCGGGGCGGATCCATGCCTCGACGGTCCATGCCTCACGGCACGTCCGCAGATTGTGCTTGTCGTCATCGGTCTTCAGGCTCACCCAGCCGTGCTCGCCATGACCGGTGTCCTGTGGAAACCGTCCGTCCCGGCCGGATGAGGCAACCCTTCTGTCCGCAGCCCGGCCGGCACAGGTAAGGGTCAGATTCTCGTCCCCCATGGCGTCCCTGGCGTACAGCAGGTCTTCGTCCTGCCAGCCGTACAGGAACACGGTGTCCGCATCGGCCTCGATGCGGTGCAGCTCCGCGGGAAGCACCCGCATCGCCAGGGCTCGTGTCGCCCTGGAACCCGCGGAGTCCGTGGCGGCCACCCGGAACTCGCCGATGCCGCGGTCGGCCGGTACGCCCCTCAGCTCACCCGATGCCTCCTCCAGCACGATGCCCGGCGGCGGTCGTCCCGAATTCACCTTCCACGTGACGGGGCCTGCCGTGTAGCGGCTGTCCAACCGGTGTCGGTATTCCGTCCCGACGAATGCCGGCGGCAGCGCTTCGGTCGTGATCGTGCCGCTGCGGACGCCGATGACGAAGCCGTGGCTGTCGCGATGACCTCCCTCGTCGGTGGCGCTGACCGTGAAACGGGCGTTTCGGTTGACCTGCCCGCGTACCGTGCCTTCGACGATGCCGTCTTCCCCCAGCTCCAGTCCGTTCGGAAGACGGCCGTCGGCAAGCTCCCATGTCACGCTCCCATCCGCGCCGTCCGCGGCGAGCTCCACGCGATACGGAACGTTCGGGACCGCGAACGGTAGCGCCTCGGTCCCGAACCGGTAGCCGGCGCGCAGGGACTCGTCGGCGTACACGTCACACGGCGTGAACCCGGGCCCACCGACAATGGAGAGCCGGTCCGCGACCGGGTAGCGCATGACGTCGGAGATCCGCAGGTCGTACATCTCCCCCACGAAGTTGCCTCTGCCGGCCCAGGGAGGATCACTCCAGCACAGGAAGCCGCCCACCATGAAGGGCACGCCGGAGTGCTCGTCGGTGTCGTTCCGGATCTTGCGATACGGCTGGATGCGTCGCACCGGCATACCGTCCACGAACAGGAAGTGCGTCTGGTCGCGGAAGCGAAACTGCCACGCCACGTGATGCCACCGCTCATCGCGTATCCCGTCCGCATCCGCTCCCGCAAGGGCCGGCTCGCTGTCGACGGAATAGTGCACGTCATGGTTGGGGTCCTTGCCCGCGAAGTTCCCCTCGTAGCGGGAGGTCGGCAGCAGTCCATGCCCGGCGTCCGGAGCGCTGCCGCCTTCCAGCAGAAACTGAAAGCCGCTGCGGACCCCGATGTGCGAGAGATGGTAGCCCTCCTCGGAGGACCCGCACAGGTGCGCGTACGTGGTGTTCCGGGCGAATCCGCCCCATGGCCCCGTGTAGCGAATCCAGGCTTCCACCGTCCACTCCCGCGTGCAGGGCTTCAACATCAGCTTGGGATGATTGAGCGGGCCGACGAACACGTTGGCGTCATCGTCGACGGATTCGAAGCGCGCCGCGGCACCTCCGTTCGGTGCCCGCCCCCAGAGCGCCTGCCTGGCCCTCAGCGTCAGCGCAGCGTCACCGCAGGCGTCGCGCGCCTCGCGGCCAACCCCCTCGTCGAAACGGTAGAGCGCCACGGTGTGCCGATCCGGCTCGAAGCGCCTGGTCCAGTCCGAGCTCATTCCCTTACTTCCCACCGTACCGCCGGATGTCGGAAATGCGGATCTCACCGATCTGGCCGAAGAAGTTGCCCCAGCCCAGGTAGTTGAACCCGCCTCCGTATCGGGTGTAACCGGTCAGGCGACTGAACACGCTGAACTGGCAGTCGTGCTCGCGATCGTTGACCAGCCTGCGGCCGTCAGGGCTGCGCATCTCCCAGATCGGCCTGCCGTCCAGGAAGAGCTGATGCACATCATCGGCGTAGCGGTACTGCCACGCGACGTGGTGCCACTCCGTGTCGCTGATCCCGACTTCCTCCCGCTCGGCCACCATGCCCTTCGGCCGTATCCAGGGGTGCAGGTACTTCCACGTGTGGTCGCGGCTCTGGAAGTGCACGCCCGGCGCCATGCCGGCATCGGGCGAGTTGAGGTCGGACAGATACAGCTCCCACACCCCGCTCTCCCTGGTGTCGTAGGTCCCGCAGATGTGCCCGTAGTCGAACCGCTTCAGGGGAGGGTCGCCGAACCCCTGCCACGGACCGCCGCGGCGCACCCAGGCTTCCACCGTCCACTCCCCGGCGCAGGTCTTCAGATCGAGCCTGGGATCCGGCCGGTGGCTGCCCTCGAACCTGGGATAGCTCTCCTTCTCCTGGCCCACGACCGCGTAGCCGTGCTCGCCGTGCCCGGTCTCCTGCGGGAACCTCCCGGCCCGGCCCGGCCAGCACACCCGCCGGTCCGCGCCCATGTTGGTGTAGGTGAGCGCGAGCTCCTCTTCGCCGCTCACCCGTTCCGGGATCAACCGGCCGCTCGGTCCCTGCCAGTCGTACAGCGCCACGGTGTGTTGGTCGACGTCGAACACGCGCAGGGCCGGCGGCAGCACCGTGAGCGTGAGCTCCGCGCGATCCTGCAGCCCCAGGGCATCGGTTACCCGCACGGCCAGCCTCGACCATCCTTCCTCGATCGCGGTCCCGGCCAGGCACCCGGTCCTCGCGTCCAGGCCCACGCCCTCCGGCAGGGTCCCCGAGACGACCTCCCACGCCAGCGGCCCGGCCATCTGCTCGGCGGCCAGCGCGGCGCTGTAGGCGGCACCCGCGAAGGCCGGGGGCAGCGACTCCGTGACCAGCCGCCCGCGCATCACCGCAAGGCGGAAGACGTGCTCGTCTGTGGCGTCCTCCCCATCGCGAGCCCGAATGGCGATCTCCTGCTCCGCCGCCGGCTGTTCCGGCGTGCCGCGAATCACCCCCTCGGACGGGTCCAGGCTCAATCCCGCGGGCAGACTGCCCGACTCCAGCTCCCACGAGACCCTGCCGGCGGCCGCATCCGTGTCCAGCGAAACCCGATAGGGAAGGCTCGAAGCGGCTTCGGGCAGCTTCTGGCGGATGATGGTCAGTCTGTCCGCCACCGGGTAGCGCATGACCTTCGAGATACGGAGCTCGTCGATCTCGCCTTCCAGGTTGAACATGGTCATGCCGAAGTCCCCGGGGACCCAGCCGTCCCGGTGCTCCGGACGGAGAAAGCCACCCACCTGAAACGGGATGTCGCACCGCTCGGCGTCGCCCGCGATGATGCGAGTCGAGGCCGTACCGGGGACCGGGAGCGGTGCTTTCCTGACGAGCCTTCCGTCGACGAAGAGGAAGCTCGTCTGATCCCGGTAGCGGAACTGCCACGCCACGTGATGCCACTCCGTGTCGCAGAAGCGTCCCCGGTCCTCCTGCAGCCAGCCGAACGGGGTCTCCGGCATGAGGGCGTTGCTCGTGTCATGGTTCGGGTCTCTTCCTCGGAGCGATCCTATGAATCTGGCTCCTGGAATGAGCCCGTCCTCGCGGGTCCACTTCAGCCCCTCGGTCTTCGTCTGGTGCAGGTAGAATGACCAGCCTTGGCGATACCCCTCTGCCAACGCACATCCTTCCTCGTCGGTTGCGCAGATGAAGCCGCAGGTATAGCCCTTGCCGGGGGGCCAGCTCCGGGCGCGGTCCTTCCCGCCGGGGCCCGTGTAGCGAACCCAGGCTTCGATGGTCCATTCGCGCGTGCAGGTCCGCAGCTCCAGCTTGTCGTTGTTCGCCGGGCCGACCAGGAGGTGGGCGTTCTGCCGGTCGAAGCGCGCCGTGGACCCGAAGCCCGGCCGCCTGCCCCATAAAGCCTTCTTGTAGGCCCGCAGGGTCAACGCCGGATCGCCGCAGGCATCATGCGCCTGGTCGCCCTCCCCCTCGTCGAAGTGATAAAGCGCTACCGTATGCTCGTCCGGCTCGAACGGCCGGGTCCAGTCGGAGCTCATGTCGATGCCTCCTGTCCGATCAGTAGCGCCTGATGCCGGACACGCGTATCTCGCCGATCTGGCCGAAGAAGTTGCCCCAGCCCAGATAGTTGGGGTGGTGGTGAGCGCCGTCCGCGTCCGTGCACCAATAGGCGTAGCGGTCGATCCTGGTACCGACGCTGAACTGCGCCTCGTGCCGGCGCTCGTTGGCCATCCTGATCCCATCCGGCCGGCGCATCTGCCATATCAGCGCACCGTCGAGGAACAACTGGTGCAGGTCTTCCGCAAAACTGTACTGCCAGGCAACGTGATGCCACTGATCGTCCCGGATTCCCGCATCTTCGTGACCACCCACGATGCCCGCCGGCCGTTTCCACGGATGCAGGTCCTTCAGAATGTCTCCCGGTCCGCATGCGAAGTGGACGCCGGGCGCCCAGCTTCCGTCCGGCGAGTCGTGGTTGGAGATGTACAGCTCCCACACGCCACGTTCGGAGGTGTCATACGTGCCGCAGACATGTCCGAAGTCGAACGGCCGCGAGGCGCCGAACCCCTGCACCGGACCACCCGGCCGGATCCATGCTTCGACGGTCCATGCCTCACGGCAGGTCCGCAGATTGTGCTTGTCGGCGTCGGTCCTCAGGCTCACCCAGCCGTGCTCGCCATGACCGGTGTCCTGCGGAAACCTTCCCTCGCGGCCGGGCCACGCAACCCGCCGGTCCGCATGCCGGCCGACACAAGTCAGGGTCAGCTCCTCGTCTCCCAGGGCATCCCTGGCGTACAGCAGGTCCTCGTCCTGCCAGCCGTACAGGAACACGGTGTCCTCATCGGCCTCGATGCGATACAGCTCCCTGGGCAGCACCCGCATCCCCAGAGCTCGTGTCGCCCCGGCACCCGCGGAGTCCGCGGCCGCCACCCGGAACTCGCAGGTGCCGCGGTCAACCGGCACGCCCTTGAGTTCTCCGGAGGCTTCCTCCAGGACGATCCCATCGGGCAGCCGTCCTGAGGTCACCTTCCACGTGACGGGCTTCACCGTGTACCTGCTTTCCAGCAGGTGTCGGTATTCCGTTCCGACGAACGCCGGCGGCAGGGCTGCGGTCGTGATCGTGCCCGTGCGGATGCCGATGGCGAAAATGTGGCTGTCACACCGCCCTCCCTGGTCGGTGGCGTTGACCGTGAAATGGGCGTCCTGGTCGACGTACCCGCGTACCGTACCTTCGACGATGCCGTCTTCCCGCAGCTCCAGCCCGTTCGGAAGCCGGCCGTCGGAGAGCTCCCACCTGACGCTCCCATCCGCGCCGTCCGCAGCGAGCTGCACGCGATAGGGAACGCTCGGGACGGCGAACGGGAGCGCTTCGGTGCCGAACCGGAAGCCGGCACGCAGGGATTCGTCGTCGTAGACGTCACAGGGCGAGAACCCGGGCCCACCGACGATGGAGAGCCGGTCCGCGACCGGGTAGCGCATGACGTCGGAGATCCGCAGGTCGTACATCTCCCCGACGAAGTTGCCCCGCCCAGGCCACGGCGGATCGCTCCAGCACAGGATCCCACCCACCATGAAGGGCACGCCGACGTGCTCGTCGGTGTCGTTGACGATCTTCCGATAGGGCTGGATGCGTCGCACGGGTGTGCCGTCGACGAACAGGACGTGCATCTGGTCGCGGAAGCGGAACTGCCAGGCCACGTGATGCCACCGGTCGTCGCGTAGCCCGTCCGCGTCCTTTGCCGCAAGAGCCGGCTCGAGGTCGGCCATATAGTGCACGTCATAGTTGGGGTCCTTCCCCGCGAAGTTCCCCTCGTAACGGGAGGTCGGCAGCAATCCATGCCCGGCGTCGGGAGCGTTGCCGCCTTCCAGCAGAAACTGAAACCCGGCGCGGACCCCGATGTGCGAGAGATGGTAGCCCTCTTCGGAGGACCCGCAGAGGTGCGCATAGGTGGCGTTGTATCTGCCGAATCCGCCCCATGGCCCCGTGTAGCGAATCCAGGCTTCTACCGTCCACTCCCGGGTACAGGGCTTCAACATCAACTTGGGGTGGTTGAGCGGGCCGACGAACACGTTGGCGTCATCGTCGACGGATTCGAAGCGAGCCGCGGCGCCGCCGTTCGGTGCGCGGCCCCAGAGGGCCTGCCTGGCCCTCAGCGTCAGCGCAGCGTCACCGCAGGCGTCGTGCGCCTCGCGGCCATCCCCTTCGTCGAACCGGTAGAGCGCCACGGTGTGCCGATCCGGCTCGAAACGTCTGGTCCAGTCCAAGCTCATCCCTGTGCCTCCCGCACCGATCGCTTCAGTATCGCCGGATGTCGGAAATGCGGATCTCACCGATCTGGCCGAAGAAGTTGCCCCAGCCCAGGTAGTTGAACCCGCCTCCGTATCTGGTGTAGCCCGTCAGGCGGCTGAACACGCTGAACTGCGCGTCGTGCTCCCGATCGTTGACCAGCCTGCGGCCGTCGGGATTGCGCATCTCCCAGATCGGCCTGCCGTCCAGGAAGAGCTGATGCAGGTCTTCGGCGTAGCCGTACTGCCATGCCACGTGGTGCCACTCCGTGTCGTCGATCCCCGCCTCGTCGGGCCCGGCCACCATGCCCTTCGGCCGCATCCAGGGATGCAGGTTCTTCCAGGTGTGGTCGCGGCTCCGGAAGTGCACCCCCGGGGCCATCGCGCCGCCGGGAGCGTTGAGATCTGACAGATACAGCTCCCACACCCCGCTCTCCCTGCTGTCGTAGGTGCCGCAGATGTGGCCGTAGTCGAACCGCTTCAGGGGCACGTCGTCGAACGCCTGCCACGGACCTCCGCGGCGCACCCAGGCTTCCACCGTCCATTCCCCGGCGCAGGTTTTCAGATCGAGCCGGGGATCCGGCCGGTGACTGCCCTTGAACCTGGGATAGCTATCCTTCCCCTGGCCCACGACCGCATAGCCGTGCTCGCCGTGCCCGGTCTCCTGCGGGAACCTGCCTTCGCGGCCCGGCCAGCACACCCGCCGGTCCCCGCCCATGTTGGTGTAGGTGAGCGCCAGCTCCGGGTCGCTGCTGACCCGTTCCGGGATCAGGCGCCCGCCGGGACCCTGCCAGTCGTAGAGCGCCACGGTGTGCCCGTCGGCATCGAGCGCGCGCAACGCTTCCGGCAGCACCTTGAGCGTGAGCTCCGCCCGATCCTCCAGCCCATTCGCGTCGGTCACCCGCACCGACAGCGTTGACCACCCTTCCTTGACCGCGGTCCCGGCCAGGAGCCCGGTCTTCGCGTCCAGGCTCACGCCCATTGGAAGAGTCCCCGAGACGACCTCCCACTGCAGCGGTCGGGCCATGTGCTCGGCGGTCAACCCGGCGCGGTAGGCAGCACCCGCGAAGGCCGGGGGCAGCGATTCCGTGACCAGCCGCCCGCGCACCACCGCAAGGCTGAAGGCGTGCTCGTCTGTGGCTTCCTCATCGCGAGCCCGAATGGTGATCTCCTGCTCTGCCACCGTTTGCTCCGGCGTGCCGCGAATCACCCCCTCGGACGGGTCCAGGCTCAATCCCGCAGGCAGACCGCCCGCCGCCAACTCCCACGAGACCCTTCCGGCGGCCGCATCGGTTCCCAGCGGAACCTGACAGGGCACGTTCAGGCCGGCTTCGGGCAGCTTCTGGCGGATGATGCTCAGCCGGTCCGCTACCGGGTAGCGCATGACGTCCGAGATGCGCAGCTCGTCGATCTCGCCCTCCAGGTTGTACATGGTCATGCCGAAGTCTCCGGGGACCCAGCCGTCCCGATGCTCGGGACGGACAAAGCCGCCCACCTGAAAGGGGATGTCGCACCGCCCGGCGTCGTTGGCCATGATCCGCGTCGAAGCGCGCCCGGGAGCCGGGAGCTGCACCTTCCGGATCATCCTGCCGTCGACGTACAGGAACCCGGTCTGGTCCCGGTAGCGGAACTGCCAGGCGACGTGATGCCAGCCGCTGTCCCGGAAGCGGCCCCGATCCTCATGCAACCAGCCGGGCGAGGTCCCGGGCCAGAATGCGGTGCCCACGTCGTTGTTCGGATCTCTGCCCCTGTGCGCACCGAGGAACCTGGCTCCGGGCAGGAGCCCTTCCGAACGGGTCGAGTTCGGACCCGTCTCGGCCGTCCGCAAGTAGAAGATCCAGCCTTGGCGGTACCCGTCCGCCAGGGCGCATCCTTCCTCGTCGGAGCCGCAGATGTTGGCGAAGGTGTATCCCTGTCCCGGCGGCCAGTTCCGGGCTCGGTCCCTGCCGCCGGGCCCGGTGTAGCGAACCCAGGCTTCGATCGTCCACTCCCGCGTGCAGGTCCGCAGCTCCAGCTTGTCGTTGTTCGCCGGTCCGACCAGCAGGTGGGCGTTCTGCCGATCGAAGCGCGCCGTGGACCCGAAGCCCGGCCGGCTGCCCCACAGGGCCTCCCTGTAGGCGCGCAGGGTCAACGCCGGATCGCCGCAGGCGTCGTGGGCCTCGTCGCCCTGGCCTTCATCGAAGTGGTAGAGCGCAACCGTGTGCTCGTCCGGCTCGAACGGCTCCCTCCAGTCGTCGTTCATGTCGCCTCCCGAAGTCCGTACGGCACAGCGCGTCAGCGGAACCTGATCGAGTACAGGTCGGCGTCCTTCATCACGAACCGCAGACGGACCGGCCGGCCGCTCAGGGGGGCCAGGTCCGATCCGCCCTTCCACGCGACCGCGTGCTCGATCTCGTCCCCGTAGATCTCCGCCGAGTCCTCCAGAGCAAACCCGGGCAGGGCTTGGCCGTCGCCATCCTGAATCTCGGCCTGCACGCTGCCGACCGCGGAGGTCGAGTAGTTCAGGATCAGGGCACCGCCTCGAAAGACGATGGGCCTGGTCACGAGCTCGCCTCCCCGGTAGTCCGCATGCACGGACACGAACCCGTCGGTCCGCAGCCTGGCGCGGCGCAGGCGGCCGGTCGGATGGTCGTAGTTCTCACTGAAATAGATCGAGATCTCGTCGGGACCGGTCGGCACGACGCCCCACGCGGGCATGTTGCTCCGCTGCGTCCAGTTCAGCCGGTCGCGGCCGGGACGAATGAACGCCTCCATGAACCGTCGATCAAAGTTCATGCCGTCGCGGCTGCTCAGGAACACCGCGTCGGACACACCGTCCTTGTCGTGCTCGGAGACCTTCTTGCGTTCGGGGGCGAATCGCTTCGGGAACGCCAGGTACACGTGCGGAGCACGAAAGTAGGGAGTGACCGCGTTCGTGTAGAAGTGCTCCGGCGGAGTGTCGCCGAAGTTGATGAACTCGGGCTCCGTCCAGTCGATGAAGTCCGTCGAGGTGCAGCGCAGCACCTGCCGGTACGTATCGGGCACGTGACAGAGCGGATAGAGCGTGCCGTCGTGCTCGGCAGGCAACTCGTGCTGGAACCGGATCGGGTCCGACCCGCGCCACCCGCGGACGTATGCCACGTAGTGCTCCTGCTCGGCATCCCAGAATGCCTGGCCGATCCAGTCACCGTCCCCGACGCACTTGGCGAACGGGTCGATGATCTTCTCATCGCGGATCTTCTTCCAGTGGATGCCGTCGGGAGAGACGAAGCCATGGTACCCGCCGCCGATCGCCTTGTAGCGCTCCGACTCGGACGCATGCGGATTGGCATCCCGGAAGGGCATGAAATTGTGGGATCCCACTTCGGTCCAGACGATGTTGTTGTCGCGCGATCCTTCGAACTCGAAGGCGCCGAACGCGGGCCTGTTCCAGTGGATGCCGTCCTCGCTCTCGGCGCAGCAGGTGACCTCCTGCCGCGAACGGTCGGCGGACGAGCCGCGGTAGTACATCCGATACCGCTCGCGGTCCTTGAACACCGTCACGTAGGCGCTGCCCGAACCCTCCCACGGAGCGTCGAACGCGAGCGCCGTCTCGCACCGCTCGGGCGGATGGAGCTTCAGATCCACCCCCTGCACCGATTCGATCAACCAGTCGTCGACGAACGGCTCGATCCTCGAGCCGATGTCCACGGCACTCTTTCCGTCTCGTTCCGCCGTCGTCACATCCGACCTCCTGTCCGTCTACGCGCCTCGCGACAAGATTCACAGGGGGAGCACGGCAACCCTTGCCGTGCTCCCCAAATACGACCGTCTTTACTACAGGACGTACCGCCCGCTAGTTCAGATGGGCGTTATAAATGTCCACCACGCGCTGGTAGTCCGCGGTGTCCTTGACTCCCTGGACGTAGGCATCCCAGTCGTCGAAGCTCATCTGACCGGTGATGAGCTTGGTCATGCCCTCTTCCACCGCGGTGTCCACGGCACCCTGAATCTCTCGCACGGTCGCCAGCTCGTCCTGGGTGAGATCGATGGGAGGCGCGTACTCGTGAGCCCTCGGAGCCCCGTCGAACTCGTCGCTCCACGCGAAGACGCTCGCCGGCTTGAAAAACTCCCCGTTACCGTACGCCACGGGCGTCTCCCAGAGCTGCCCGCGCGGTTCCCAGTCCAGAATGGTCGGCAGCGACAGCATCGGGTAGCCGAATCCCGAGCCGATGGCTCCCCACTCCGCCAGCTTGATGGAGCGGTCCGCTCCGGTCAGGTCCATGATCACCGGCGCCCAGTTCTTCTTGCCGTTGCTGTCCACCGTGTAGGTCTCTCCTTCGATGCCCCAATTCGCATAGTCGATCACTTCCTGCGAGAAGGCGAAGTCCAGCAGCTTGACCAGCAGCGCCGGATGCTCGAAGTCGGCGTTGATGTGGGCGTTCACCCTGATGAAGTTGTTGCCCTTCTTGTTGATGTTGGGCTTCCATCCGGGCTGTCCGTCGAATCCCTTGGGCCTCGGCATCACCCCCCATACGACCTCGGGGTATTCCGGATTGTTGTGCCGGTTGGACACGTTGAGGGCGAACTGGTTGGGGATCATGAAGGTCCGGTCCTGCAGCGACTTTGCCGGCAGGTCGTCCGGGTTCTGCGTGAAGAACTCCGGTTGCAGGAGCCCCTCTTCGTAGAGCTTGGCCACGTATTCGATGCTCTGCCTGAACCGCTCTTCCTGATCGATAGGACCATAGATGTACTTGCTGCCGTCGTAGTAGACCCCGAAGTCCACCCTGTTGATCAGCATGATCACCCGCGGGATGCCGTACCACTGCGGCGCGACGTAGGACTCCATCGGATACGAGTCCGGATACGCTCCCTTCAACGCCGCGAGCACGTCGTACAGCTCATCGAGCGTCTCCGGCACCTGCAGATCGTGCGTCTCGAAGGTATCCATCCGGGCCGCCCATACCCATTGCGATCCTTCGTCCGGAGAGGCCTGCCCGTAGGCGAACCCCCACACCTTGCCGGTGTCGAACCCGGCCCGCTCCAGGTTGTAGTTCTCCGTTCCCAGCCACACCTTGTAGTTGAGCAGTTCGTCTTCGTAGTCCAGGATGTTGATGATCTGGCCCAGCTCGCCGAGGTTGTTTATGGTCTCCACATTCCCGCTCGCGCTGAAGACGTCATGCAGATCGCCGCTGGCAAGGTAGACGGCCTGCCGGTCCCGGTGATCGCCCGGCGGCAGCAACTCCCATTCGATCTCGATCGGCATGCCCATGTATTTCTCTGCGGCCGCTACGATCGCCATCTGCGACGGCCACTCCGAGATATGGACTTCCGCCCCCGGCTCTCCCATGTAGCTGGAGAACCGCAACACCTCGGGCATGCCTTCCGCCATCTCCTCGCTCGCGCTCGCCCCCGCGATCAGGGCGGAGAGGCACAGGAGTGTCACTCCCAGCACTATGTGCTTGTTCAGCTTCGTCACGTTTACACCTCGCTTCGTGTATGTCCCGCGGACGCGTACCCGTGGGCGACGCCGTCCGCTCCGATCTCCTGAATTGAAACAGCATTCGTTCAGCTTCCTTCCATCGCACCTCCCTGCCACCACACGCCGGTCAACCCTTGAGCGATCCCACGATCAGCCCTCTCATGAAGTACCGCTGCGCGTACGGAAACATGATCACGATCGGTACCAGGACGACGACGATCGCCGCGAACTGTATGTTCTTCGGATGGATGTGCCCCTCCATCATGGCCAGTATGCGCGGATCTTCCGCGTCGAACAGGTGGTGCAGCGTGTCCTCCAACACCACCAGCCGCCGCAGGATCATCTGCAGTGGATGCCGCTCCGGATCGGTAAGGTATAGCAGCGCCTCGAACCACCGATTCCAGTGCGTGACGATCGTGAACAGGGCAAACGTCGCGAGCAGCGCCGTCGACATCGGCAGCACGATGCGGAAGAGGATCGTGAAGTCGTTCGCCCCGTCGATGTACGCCGATTCCCGCAGCGACTCCGGGTGATTCTGAAAGAACGTCCTGAAGACGATGACCGTATACGCGGCGATCGATCCCGGTATCACCATCACCCAAAGGGTGTCCATCCCGCCCAGGCTCTTGAGCAACAGGAAGGTCGGTATCAGGCCGCCGGAGAAGAACATGGTGATGGCCAGATAGACGGTCAGGAACTTCCTCAGCACGAAGCCCTTGATCGACAGCGAGTAGGCGATCATCGACGTCAGCGTGATGGTCACAAAGGTGCCGACGCCGGCATACAGCACGGTATTGGCATAGGCCCGCCACAGCAAGCGATAGCTGAGGATGTAGGAATACCCCTTCAGGGTCGGCTTCCGCGGGTACCAGTCGACCTCCCCGAGCAGGATCATCGTGGGATCGCTCAGCGAAAGGGCGATGACCCTCGCCATGGGATACAGCCACACGACGCCCATCACGACCAGGAACACGTGGTTGACCACGTTGAAGAGCACCGACCCGAAGGTGCGGTCTTCGATCATCGCCATGCCGCTATCACAGGGCCGCTACCACAGGCTGGTGTCCGAGATCCGTCTGATCACCATGTTGGTGACGTAGAGGAATATGAACGACACGACGCTCATCAGCAGCCCCACGGCGGCCGCGTAACTGAAATTCGCGGCCAATATGCCTTGTCGATAGACGTAGGTGCCGATGATGTCCGCGGTCTCGTAGGTCTGCGCGTTGTACATGAGCAGCACCTTCTCGGTGTCCGCGTTGCGTATCATCTGCCCGACGTTGAGGATCATGAGGATGATGACGGTGGGAAGAATGCCCGGTACGGTGACGTGCCGGATCTTCTGCAGCCGATTGGCGCCGTCGATGACCGACGCTTCGTACAGCTCGGGATTGAGCTGGGTCAGGGCGGCCAGGTAGATGATCGTCCCTACCCCCATGCTCTGCCACATGTCGGAACCGATATAGAGACTCCGAAACCACTCCGGCAGAGCGAAGAAGTGCAGGGGCTCGATGCCGAGCCGGACCATCAACGCGTTTACCGGGCCTTCCAGCCCGGCGAGCTCCTTCAGGATTCCGATGATGATGACTGCCGAGATGAAGCTCGGGAAGTACGACAGCGTCTGTATGGACCGCTTGAACCCTGCCGATCTCAGCTCGTTCAGCAGAAGCGCGAGGAGGATGGGGGCCGGGAAGCCGATCGCGAAGTTGAGGAATCCCAACAGGAACGTGTTTCTGATGATCCGGAATGCGAACGGACTGGCGAAAAAGGACTCGAACCACCGCAGGCCGACCCAGGGGCTGCCGAACACGCCGCGCACGAAATGGAAGTTCTGAAACGACACTACCACCCCGTACATGGGGATGTAGGTGAAGACGAACACAACCAGAAAGGCCGGCGCGGCGAGGTACAGCAGGTGTCTCTGGCGGACGCACGTGCGGAGGAAATTGCCGAGTCTGCCGTCGGCAGCATCATGCGCCATGGCGGATGATACTTCGACGGGCTCTGTGTTCTTCACGCCGTGTTCCTCGGGCGGATACTCCTGTCTTTTCGCGTCGGGCAGCAGCAGCCGGCCACGGGTGCCGGCCGGGACCATGCCCTTGTCGCCGCGCTATCTTCCGGTTTCGTTACGCTATCTGATCTCCCTGGCCATGCTCGCCGTTCTGTGAGCACAGGTGGTCCGCACTGAGCCGACGGTAGCGTTCGGCCGGAGCCGGTGTCAAGCATTGCCGGCATCATGCCGGGCGGATGGTCACGTAGTAGGGGGCGATGGTGCGCTCCTGACGATCGTGAAACGACGCGTACAGCTCGTCCGGGCCGGTAGCCAGCTCGACCTCGAACGCCGCCAGCGAGTCGCCGGCTGGGGTCTCGACCTGGTGGCTCCAGCCGCCCACGGTGAGCTGCGCCCAACCGATATCCAGGGCGGCGCCGCCGGTGTAGTGCGGTGCGTCGTCCTCGCGGATCGCGTCCCTGCGCCACTCCACGTCGTCGCCGTCGATGCCGGCGGCCAGCGCGTAGCCGGCCTCTTCCGGCCAGCGCCGCAGCTCCACGCGGTAGCGGCCCGCACGGCGCACGTCGATGGCCCAGAAGCCGCTGACCACCAGTCCGGCGCGCACCTGCCCCTGGTTCCATGCGGTATGGCAGGCCTCGTTGCGCAGGTCATGGGTGGTGAGCCGCACCGGCTCCGCGTCGGCGCCGACGGCGATCGCGGCGTCGCGGTCGAACTGCTTGGAGACCCGCTCCCACCAGCGGTCGTAGCCGGCGCGCAACTCGGCCACCAGCGTGGGGTGGGCCGCGGCGAGGTCGCTGCGCTGGCCGGGGTCGCGCTCCAGATCGTACAGCTCGGTGCCGTTGATCAGCCGCCACCGGCCGCGCATCACCGCGCTCTTCCGCCACTTCATGGGGCGCGCGATCCGCTGCGTGTCGCTCACCACGATGCGCTCCGCCCACACCCCGTCCGTCTCGCCGTGAATCAGGGGCAGCAGGCTGCGGCCGTGGAAGGAGCGGCCGGCCGGCGCCTGGAGCCCACACAGGTCGAGGATCGTCGGCATGAAGTCGACGTAGCTGGTGAGGGCTTCGACGTCGCGGCCGCCGGCCGCGCCCCCGGCGGGGTAGCGCAGCAGGAACGGCACGCGGTGGCCGCCCTCGTAGGGTGAGCCCTTCCTGCCGCGCATGCCGGCGTCGAAGCTGCACGGCCCCTCGCGCGGGTGCTCGTCCGCGTCGAGCTCCACGCCGCCGGCGGTGCCGTTGTCGGTCATGAACACGACGATGGTGTCGTCGGCCAGTCCGAGCTCCTGCAGCGCGCGCGTCAGCGTTCCGAAGTTCTCGTCGATGTTGGTGATCATGCCGTAGAACCGCGCCCGGTCCTCGTGCGGAACCGCGTCCCGGTACCGCTCCACGTAGCGCGGCTCCACGTTCAGCGGGGTGTGCGGAGCGTTGGTGGCGATGTAGCAGAAGAACGGCTCGTCGCGGTGCTCGGCGATGAAGCGCAGCCCCTCGCGGAAGAACACGTCGGTGCAGTAGCCGTCGAAGCGTTCCGGCTGGCCGTTCACGTAGTAGGTGTCGTCGAAGTAGTCGTTCCCCCACGGATCGCCGGTGTTCCCGATGCCGCCGCCGGCGTGGTAGACCGATCGCTCGAAGCCGCGCTCGTGCGGCCGGAACGGCTGGCTGTCGCCCAGGTGCCACTTGCCGAAGTGGCCGGTGCGGTAGCCAGCCTCGCGCAGCGCGTCCGCCAGCGTCCACTCGTCCTCCCGCAGCAGCGAACGGCCGCCGATGGTGTGCCACACGCCCGCGCTGTTGCAGTAGTGCCCGGTGAGGAGGCCGGCGCGGGTCGGCGCGCAGGTCGTGCCGGCGTGGAAGTCCGTGAAGCGGACCGCGTCGGCGTGGTGGCGGTCGATGTTCGGCGTGCGGATCACGTCGTTGCCGTGGCACCCCAAGTCGCCGTATCCCTGGTCGTCGGTCAGGACGAAGACGACGTTCGGACGCCTCCTGCTCATGGCGTGCGACTATACCCGCAAGGGGCCGTCTCCCGCACCGGTTTGTTCTCCGCCTGCGAGCCGACAACATTCGACAAACCTTCTCGGCTCGCCTATACTGGAAGCTACCGGGATTCCTTACGAGGTGTAACCATGGCTTTGACGAGAATAGAGTTCAAGCGGTTCACCGCATTCGCCGACCTAACACTTCACTTCAGTCCGGGCATCAATGTCCTCGTCGGAGAGAACGGTACGGGCAAGACCCACATCATGAAGGCATGTTACGCCGCCTGTGACATCACCAAGACCGACGAGTCTTTTCCCGAGAAACTGTTCCGCGTGTTTCTACCATCATACGGCGTCCTCGGCCGCTTGGTAAAGCGCCAAGTAGGGCGGTCAAAAGGAAGTGTCTCGATAGCCACCCACGACCGACGACTGAGTGCTTCTTTCTCCACCCTTGTCAGACAGCCTCAATCGGCCACCGTTGTTGGCGCCAGGTCCTGGGCTTCTCAGGATATCGAGAGCGTATATATCCCCGTGAAGGAGATGTTGTCGAATGCGCCTGGATTCCGGTCGCTCTATAGCCAACGAGAAATTCATTTCGAGGAAATCTACGCAGACATAGTAGCGCGAGCCAGTCTTCCAGTATTGCGTGGGCCAATGGACCGCGAGCGCAAACGGCTGATGACGATCTTGCGTAAGGCCATCGACGGGAGAGTCACGGTCAAGAACGATGAGTTTTTCCTGAGCAACAGACAGGGTAATCTCGAGTTTACCTTGCTTGCGGAGGGAGTGCGCAAACTCGCACTGCTGTGGCTCTTGATTCAGAACGGTACCTTGCGCAACGGTTCAGTGATGTTCTGGGATGAGCCTGAGACCAACCTGAACCCCAAGATGCTCGGAACCGTGATGAACATCCTCGTGGAGTTGCAGCGCTCAGGAGTGCAGGTCTTCCTTGCCACTCATGATTACGTCGTTCTCAAGGAGCTGGATCTCCGCACGAAGGAGGAGGACGAGGTTCTGTACCATGCACTCTACCGGGACGATGATCAGATCGCATGCAACACGACGAGTGACTATCTGAGCATCCATCCGAACGCGATCGCGGACACTTTCGATGACCTCTATGACCGAGAGATCGAACGCGTTTCGAGGTGACAAGTCCATGAGGTTCGTCCTCAAAGAAGGGACCATACAGATCACCGTCAATGCGGCAATTGCAGCTCGGAAGTTTGATGGCGCCGATCATGGACTGAGCCATTGCATGAAGGCGGTCGATTTCATCGTCGAGCTTCCGGATCGGTACCTATTCATCGAGCTGAAGGACCCAAGCGACAGTCCTCCGGCCGGTCTCAGCAGTTTCCTGGAGAAGCTCAACGGCAACGTTTTGGATAGCGAACTCGTATACAAATATCGCGACTCTTTTCTTTACGAACAGGCTTCTGGACGAGCCGAAAGACCTGTCCATTTCCTGGTGCTGATCGCCCTAGACGTTCTGGACAAAGCTGCCCTTATGACCAGAAAACGGCAATTGGATCGTAAACTTCCACTGCGCGGCCCGCAGTCCGGTCCCTGGTCCCAGCCGATCGTCGCCAGTTGCGGCGTGTTCAACCTTCGGTCATGGAACGAGCGATTTCCAGAGTATCCCGTCGAGCGCCTCTGAGCCGCGATCGTCACGGTGGTCAGATGCGAGCTGGCTGTCGCCGAGGACCTGCGAGGTGAGGCCGTCGGGCCGGACGATGGACAGCGAGTCGATGTCGGCGCCGGCCCACAGGCCGAAGGGTGCGACGCCGCTGGCGCTCGCCAGATCGTCGTGACGAATCCGTCCCGTCAGGACGAACGTTCGATGGTCACGATGCGGCCGGGTGAGAGCCGGGCGTCGCCGCGGAGGTGCGAGGTAAGCCCGTCGGGCCAGACGATGGACAGCGAGTCGATGCGCGCCCCGGCTGGCAGGCCGAAATGGAGGCGCGGGGGCTCTCCGGACAGGTAGCCGGCGGTGCTGCGCATCTGCCGCACGTAGGTGCCGGTCGAGGTCGCCAGCGACACGCGTGCTCCCAGCGCGTAGTGGTTGCCGGATCCCGGCCGGCGCAGCGCCACCTGCAGGCTGGCGCCGCCGCACAGCCGGTTCTCGAACACCACCGCCGGCGACAGCAGGTTGTTGACGGCGATGTCCAGGTCGCCGTCGTCGTCCAGGTCGGCCATGGTCATGCCGCGGCCGCCGGCGGTGTCGTCCAGGGCCCACTCCGCGGCTTCCGCGAAGGTGCCGTCGCCGCGGTTGCGGAACGCCAGGTTGCGCTCGGCGAGCTCGGCGCCCGGCAACTGGCCGAACAGCTCGGCGGAGACCATGCCGTTGACCACGTAGATGTCCAGGAAGCCGTCCTGGTCCAGGTCGCCCAGCCGTGACGACCAGCTCCAGCCGCTGGCGTCGACGCCGGCCGGCTCCGCGACGTCCCGATAGCTCTCGCCCGCCCGCCGCAGCAACACGTTGCGCACCACCTGCGGGTCCTCCGGCGGCAGCTCCTCCATCCCCACCACCACGAAGTACCACCGGTCCTGCTCCTTGCGCGTGGGGCGGTACGGCTTCATGTCGGTGGCGAACAGCTCGTCCACGCCGTCGTTGTCGACGTCGCCCGCGTCCAGGCTCATCGTGTTGCGGGTCATTCGGGCCAGGGGCTCCGCCCGCTCCCACCGGCCGCCGGCGGCCAGGAACACGGCGTCGGGCAGGGCGAAGTCGTTGCCGACGTGGATGTCGAGGCGGCCGTCCCCATCCAGGTCGTGCAGGGCGAGCGCCAGCGCCTGCGACGCGCGCGCCAAGCGCACGATCCGGAACGCGCCCGCGTCCTCCCGGAGGTAGACGAACACGCCGCCGCCGGGCGTCCCGCTCGCCGCCGGCATGGCACTCAGCCAGCGGGCGACCGCTCCGCCTGCGTCCCGCACCGGATCGGACGGCCCCACGTACTCCTCGGGTTGCGAAACCGGTCCGGTGGACGGGACCGGGATCTCCGTGTCGTAGCTGGCCGCTGCCATGTCCAGGTCACCGTCCCGGTCGAGGTCGCCCCAGGAGACGGCGTAGGGAATCGCCCGGCCGCCGAACCCCGGCACCTCCGCGAAGCGCGGCTCCGCGCCCCCCAGGTTCCGCCACAGCGTGGGCGGCAGCAGGCGGTGGGTGAACGACAGGTCCAGCCGGCCGTCCCCGTCCGCATCGACCGCGACCACCGACCGGGTGTTGCCGACCGGCAGCTCCTCCTTGCGGAACTTCAGCCCGCCCCGGTTCCAGAAGATCGCGTTGCGGCCGTCCAGGTTGCCGAGCACCAGGTCCAGGTCGCCGTCGCCGTCCAGGTCGCCGGCGGCCAGGCCCGAGCCGTTGGAGGCGTAGAACCCCACCGGCCGCTCGTCCACCTCGGTCGTGTGGTCCAGAGGATGGGCCACGAACGCGCCCGTGCACGCGGGCGCGGCGGCCACCGGGCGACCCGTCACGACCAGCGCGTCGGGGCCGTCCCCTGGGGCACTGACGGCGGCTGCCAGGCTCAGCACCGTGGCCAGCGCGGCCGCCCCGGCCGGCGTCGGGTGGGAGCGGCGCCTCACCCGCGCGGCGGCGCGGCGCCGGCGGTGCGGTCTGCCAGCTCCACGCCGATGAAGGCGGCCAGCTCGCGGCCCACGGTCACCATGCGGTCGGCGGTGGCGCCGCCCGAGTGGTCGATCCGGATGGTCCGCTCGTCGGCGTCGATCAGGCTCAGGGTCACGAAGCTGCGCGGCTTGCCGCGACCCAGCGGCAGCCGGCTCGGGGCGTACCGCGACGGGTCCAGCGGAGCGCTGTCGACCGGGCCTCCCCGCAGATACTCGCTGACCTCGACGCACCGGATCGACGAAATCTCGATGCCCGTGCGCTTGAACAGGAACGCAAGGCCGATCTGCCGCTCGCAGGTGCCGGCGGCCGGCCTGAAGACCCAGCAGTCGCGGTAGGCCGCGCCGAACAGGCACAGCGCGATGATCCCCAGCGGGATCGCGTCACCCGGCAGCGTGACCGGACGGCCGCCGTCTGCGGTCGCCACCACCATGCCGACGATCAGCATCACGCCGATCCCGGCCATCATCACCCGGTAGCCGACCGACATCCCCAGCACCATCTCATCCGACGCCTCCCCGTCGGGGCCGCGGCTCCGGCGGGTGCGAAGGGTCAGGCGGGACGCGGACAGCAACATGGCGCGCTACGAAGTCTGTCGGATTGCCGCGTGAGCGGGAAGGCCGACAGACTCCGTTAGGCGTACGGGTCGGCCGCATCGCGCAGGCCGTCGCCGAAGAAATTGAACGCCAGCACGATCACGGTGATCAACAGGCCCGGGATCATCAGCCACTGGTGGTTGACCAGCACCTCCGTCTTCTGCGCGTCGCTCAGCAGCAGTCCCCAGCTTGTCAGCGGCGGGGTGATGCCCACCCCCAGGAAGCTCAGTGAGCTTTCGCCGAGGATCATGCCCGGAATGCCCAGAGTAGCGCTCACGATCAGGTGGCTCAGCGTACCCGGAATCAGGTGGCGGAAGATGATGCGTCCCAGGCCGGAGCCCGACATCTCCGCGGCGGCCACGTATTCCTCGCCCCGGTACTGCAGCACCTTGCCGCGCACCACCCGCGCCAGAGAGCCCCAGCCGATCAGCGACAGGATCACCACGATCAGGACGTAGCGCGTGGTCGACGCCATCGTCACCGGCATCGCCGCCGCCAGGGCCATCCACAGCGGCAGCGACGGGAACGACAGCAGGATCTCGATCGAGCGCTGGATGTAGTGGTCCACGCGGCCGCCGAAGTAGCCGGAGATCACCCCCAGGATGGTGCCGATCAGCATCGACAGGCCCACGCCCACGAACGGTACCGACAGGCTGACCTGGCTGCCGACCAGCAGCCGCGAGTACAGGTCGCGTCCCAGCGTGTCGGTGCCGAGCAGGCTGAGGCGGCCGCCTTCCTCCACCCCGAACAGGTGCAGGTCGCTCGGGATCACCCACAGGAAGCGGTAGCTGAAGCCGCGCACGAAGAAACGCAGATGGTACTTGCGCGAGGTGTCCTCGGTGTAGCTGAGCGCCAGCGTCTCGGGGTCGCGGTGCTTCTGCAGGTTGTAGATGAACGGCCGCGACAGCCGCCCCTCGTCGAACAGGTGGATCCGCTGCGGTGGCGCCAGCACGTGCGCGGCGGACTGCCCGGTGATGGACATGTTGGCCAGGAACGACGCGAACACGGCGGTGAGCAGGAACAGGCCGACCACGACGCCGCCGACCATGCCGATCCGGTTCTTCCGGAACCGCCGCCAGATGAGCTGGCCGATCGTGCGGCCGGCAACCGCGGGAGCGGCATCAGACTCGGCTGCCACGCCGCGGGCAGCCCCGGTCGCCGCCGGATCGCCCTGCGCCGGCTCAGTCATAGCGGATGCGCGGGTCCAGCGTCGCCAGCGCGATGTCGGCGAGCAGGTTGCCGATCAGCAGAAAGATGGCCAGCACCATCAGGATGCTGCCGGACAGGAAGATGTCCTCGCTGTCGAGCGCCTTGAACAGCAGCGGGCCGGTGGTGGGGATGTTCATGACGATCGACACGATCGTCTCGCCCGAGACCAGGGCCGGCAGCCACATGCCGAGGCCGCTGATCACGGGGTTGATGGCAATCCTGACCGCGTGCTTGATCGTGACCGTCCGCTCGCGCAGCCCCTTGGCGCGCACCGCGGTGATGTAGGGCTCGCCGAGCACGTCGAGCAGGTTGGCGCGCACCACGCGGATCAGGCCGGCGGTGCCGGCGGTGCCGATCACGACGATCGCGATCCAGATGTTGGAGAGCAGATCCAGGAACTTGGCCAGGCTCCACGGCGCGTCGGTGAACTCGGGCGAGAACAACTGCCCCACCGGGATGTTCAGCACGAACAGGCCGAACACCATGAGGATCAGCGCCAGGAAGAAGTTCGGGATGGACAGGCCGATGAAACCCGCCAACGTCGCCACGTAGTCGCCCACGCTGTACTTGTGCAGGGCTGAGTAGATGCCGATGGGGATGCCCATGACGTACACGAACAGCAGGGACAGGACACTGATGAGGATGCTGTAGGGCACGGTGCGCTTCAGCAGGTCGACCACCTCCAGCCCCTCGTAGTCGAACGATTCGCCCATGTCGCCGCGCACGAAGTTCGCGATCCAGCCGGCGTACTGCAGCAGGAAGGGACGGTCCAGGTTGTAGCGGCGCTGCAGCTCGTGAACCATCGCCTGGTAGGAGTCGCTGTTGAAGTGGCGGGTGTCGACCGCCACGCCCTCCACGGCGCGGGTCACCCAGTTGCTGGGCGGGAGCTGGATCACCACGAAGACGATGAACGAGATGATGAAGAACGTGGGGATCATCCCCAGCAGCCGGCGGATCAGGAACGCCGTCATCCCGTTCGGCAGTATGCCCCGCCGCTAACGAAAAGGAGAGCCGGACCGGGCCGGCTCTCCTCGCCTGTAGCAACGCCCGTGAGCGTGTCTACTGCATGCCCTCCCGGATGAAGTACTGATCGGACTTGGACAGGATCAGCGCCTTCCAGTAGAAGCCGTCGTCCGGGATGTTGCCCATGCGGTTGTGCCGGATCACCATGGCCGGCCGGTCGGTGACGAAGTGGATGAACTGCAGCGACTCGGTGGAGGTGTAGTCGAAGTACTCCTGCACCGCCGCCCGCCACTCGTCCAGCGTCGTGGCCGTGGCCATCTGGTTCTCCAGCTCGTGGGCGCGGTCGTACTCGGCCGGCTGCTCGCGCACCGTGCCGCCCCGCCTGATCGGGTTGTAGGCGCCTCCCAGGTAGTAGGTGGGCAGCGGCTCCGGATGCGGGCCGCCGAAGGTCATCACGCCCAGCTCCAGGTTTGCCATCTTCTCGCCCAGGGCGACGGGAGCCGCGGCGACCAGGGTGGTCTTGATGCCGAGCTTCTCCCACTCGGCCATCAGCGCCTCGGAGGTCTCCGTGTTCAGGGGGTAGGTGGTCTGGGCGCCCACCAGGATGTGGACATCGTCGCCGTTCTCGTACTCCAGGATGCCGTCGCCGTCGCGGTCGCGGATGCCGATGGAGTCGAGCAGCTCGCGCGCCTTGTCCAGGTCGGGTCCCAGAAACGTGTCCTGCACCGGGTCGTAGAACGGGCTGGTGTGCGGGAGCCCGGACACCGACGGGGTGGCCAGACCCAGGAACAGCTTCTCGTTCAACTCGTCGCGGTCGATGGCGACCGACAGCGCCTGGCGGAACTCCTTGTGCTGGTTGGCGTTCTTGAAGTTCTCATCCTGCGCCGCGGGCCAGTCGAAGCGCACCATGGACGGCTGGCGGGACCCTGACCAGATCACCACCTGGTAGTCGCCCTGCTCCTCCCGCTGCTTGAGGAGCGAGAACTTGCCCAGGTCCTGGAACTCCTGCGAGCCGATGTCGATGTCGCCCTGCATCGCCTTCAGGAAGCGCGCCTCCAGGTCCGGCGTCACGCCGACCCGGATGTGGTCGATGTACGGGAGCTGATTCCCGGCCTCGTCCACGACGGCGTAGTACGGGTTGCGCTCCCAGAGCACGCCGATGGTCTCGTCGACCTCGACCGGCATCCACGGGTACAGCACCGGACGGCCCACGTGCGGCTTCCAGGTGCGCGCGCCGGACAGGTCGTCCCAGGTTCCGTCGCTGAAGTCGGGATGGTACCGCTTGAAGTAGTGCGCCGGCTGCGGGTAGCCCTCCGCCAGCGGCCCGGCGCCGGTGGTGAACCAGGGCTGGGACAGCGAGAAGCTGACGGTCAGGTCGTCGATCTTCTGCACCGTGAACTTCTCGCCGAACATGCCGGCCTGGAACGGGATGTTGTCGCCGACCAGCTCGTGGTGGCTGTACAGCGACTCGAACGGGAAGATCATGTCCTCCACGGTCAGCGGCTCGCCGTCCGACCAGCGCGCCCCTTCGCGGATCTTGAGCGTCAGGGTGCGCCCGCCGTCGCTCCAGCGGTACCACTCGCCGTACTTGGGCTCCAGGCCGCCGCCGCCGATGCCGCCGCCCTCGGCGTAGCCTTCGGCCCACATCGGTACCTGGAACAGGCCGACCCGCTCGCCCTGGTAGAAGAACTGCGGCCAGTAGAAGAACGCGCCCGAGTCGACGCGCAGCGTGCCGCCGTAGTCGCCGATCTCGACGGCCACCGTGCGGACGAAGGCATCGCTCGGGATCCGTTCATCGACCGGGGGCAGCTCGCCCGCGGCCACCTTGGCCGCCAGCATGGGCGCTTCGTTGAACATCTGCGCCGAGGCGGCCAGCGGAAGCAGCAGCACCGCCGCTGCGATGAGAAACGGGTTTGCGAAGAAACGACTCATGGATTCGAACGTGCGCATCCGTGGTTCCTCCTTGGGATGAGACCCCCGAGTGTAGGTTCGGCCGGTAGCACACGCAACTGCCGGGAACTCTTCGTAGCGGATCACTCCGCCTGCCGCCAGCGCTGCCGCAGCCGTTCGCCCCAGCGGTCCACCAGGTCGCGCGGTGTGCCGGGGCGCAGCGGCCGGCGCTCCAGCGAGCGCTCGGTGTCCGCCAGCCGCTTCCGGCAGTCGGCGATCACGCCGGCCAGCGCGGCATCGCCGGCCAGATTGCGCGTCTCGCCCGGATCCCGCTCCAGGTCGAAGAGCTGCTCCACTCCCCGCTCCGCGTCGGGTCCGGGCGGCTGATAGTCCTCGTCCTCACGCGGGCGGTACTCGGTGACGTACTTGTAGCGGGGGGTGACGATGGCGCGCGCCCAGTAGTTGCTCTCGATGAACGCGTGCTGGCGCCAGGCAGCGCCGCCGCCCTCCAGCAGAGGACGGATGCTGCGGCCCGGCAGCCCCGGCGGCGGCGCGACGCCGGCGTAGTCGCACACGGTGGGGAACACGTCCACGCCGGAGATGAAGTGCTCGCGGTCGTAGGCCCCCTTGCGAAGCTCCACACCGGCGCCGAGGCAGGCTGCGATGAACGGCACCCGGATGCTCTCCTCATAGAGGGTGAACTTCTGGAACATCCGATGCCGGCCGGCGGCCTCGCCGTGGTCGGCCGTGAACAGGATCAGGGTGTCGTCGGCGCGGCCCGTGGCCTCCAGGGCGGCCAGCACCATGCCGATCTCCGCATCCACCTTCTCCACGAAGCGGTACAGGTTCCACGCCAGCGAGCGCCACTGAAGCTCCGACCAGCGGCGCGTACGGCGCAGGATCGGCCAGTGAATGAGGCAGTCGTCGTCGCGGCGCACCACGCGGTGGGTCATGGTTTCCGGCTCGTCGTAATGGAAGTTCTCCGGCAGCGACGGCAGCTCGCCGGCGCTCAGGATCCCCTGCGCCACCGGGTCGGGAATCGGCGTCTCCTCGAAGTCGTGCCCGTACTCGCACACGTCGTGCGGATTGACCATGCCGATCTGCAGAAAGAAGGGATCCCGGCTGTCGTTCCCGGTGAGGAAGTCAACCACGGAGCGGGTGGTCGCCCCATCGTAGTACTCGCCGCCGCCGGCCCCGATCCGGCGCCTGCCCACGTACAGGGTGCGGAAGCTCTCGGTGACCTCCCGGCCGGCGATGTGCCACTTGCCGGCGTGATAGGCGGGGAAGCCGTGGGCGTTCAGGTGCCGGCCCAGGTCGGGGAGATCGTCGTGCAGCACGCCCCGGTAGTGCGGCACGCCGGTCTCGGAGGAGTACCGTCCGGTCATCCAGCTCGAGCGCGCCGGCGCGCAGACCGGGTCCGTGCAGTAGGCGCGCATGAACGACAGGCCGTTGCGCTGCAGGCGGTCGATGTTGGGGGTGGCGAGATCGCGGTTGCCGTACGCGGAGACGGCATCCCACGTGTGTTGATCGGTGTGCAGGAAGATGATGTTGGAAGTCGAGATCACGCCGTACCCCCCTTGGATGCGGCGCTGGCCACCCAGGTCTGGAACAGACCCGATGCCACGGCCACGGTGCCGCCGGCATCGACCCAGTAGTAGGTGGGCGGCAGTCCGCAGCCGTGCGCGCACCACCCGGTGAAGGCGCCCAGATCCGCGGCGGGCGGCGGCCACTGCCAGGGCCCGAGGGGAGTCAGCCGCACCGGCTCGCGCAGCCGGTCAAGCTCCTCCAGCAGGGCCAGCTCACAGCCCTCCTGCAACTCCGGCAGGACATCGAGCAACGCCCACGGCGTGGTCAGCGGCCGAGTGCCGCTCCAGGTTCCCGCCGGCAGCGTGACGCCGTTCACGATCAACCGGATATGCCGCGCGGCGTCCCGCCCGGGCGCTCCCAGCGCACCCGTGGCATGGTGACGGCGATAGGAGCCGCCGGCGTCGTTGCGCACGTCGATCTGCCAGTCTCCGGTGAGGCTGCGCCAGCGGTCCGCGGCGGCGCGGAACGCATAGGTAGCGTGCTCGCCGCTGGTGGTGTTGCGAGCGGTGACGCGGTAATCGGTCTCACCCGTGGCGGATGCCCGGGCGCGGTTCACCTCGACGTTGCCGATCGCGAGATCGGTCACCGGCGCGGACTGGTATCCGCTCCAGAAGTTGGGCAGCACTTGGTAGACGGTGCCGTCCCCCGGCGCCGCCTGCCGGTAGTAGTTCCGCAGCGTGGCCACCAGCTCGGCGCCGAAGCCGGGTTGCTGCTGCGAATGATTCTGGTCGAACGACCAGTGCAGGACCGGCTGCGCCCCGCTGGATTTGGGAGTGCCCTTCATCCCCGATCCAACCGTACACTAACGTACCAAGGCTCCTTCCATCCGGGACCGCTGCCCAGGACCACGCGTCGCAATGCGCTGTCTTGACCGCAACCTGTGGATGTCATACACGTATGACATGCTCACGGTGCGGCTCCCTGAAGAGATCGAGTCCCGGCTGCAGGCGTTGGCGAAGGCCACCGGCAGGAGCAAGAGCTACTACGCCCGGCAGGCCATTCTCGAGAAGCTCGAAGAGATGGAAGACGCCTACCTCGGCGCGGCGGTCCTGGAACGTATCCGCAAGGGCGAGGAACAGGTCTTGAGCTCCGCAGACATGTGGCATGGTCTGGACGGTTGAGTATGCCGCGTCGGTTCGGAAGTCCGTACGCAGGCTGACACCTGACGTACGAAGTCGAGTCCGCAGGTACGTGGAGGAGCGCCTGGCTTCGCTTGACGACCCGCGTCAGCTCGGCGCTCCTTTGCGGGGAACACAGTTCGAAGGCCTCTGGCGCTTTCGTGTCGGCGACCATCGGATCATCGCCCGCGTCGAGCACGCCCGCCTGATCATTCTTGTGCTCGCCGTCGCGCACCGGAGAGACGTGTACCGGTCCTAGGGTGATGGCACAAGCTGCGATACCCATCCGGGCGATCACGTCCGGTCCCGGCCGGCACTGGTTCGGCTACTACGACAAGCTGCAATTCGATCCCACCGGCCGCTACCTGCTGGGCATGCGGGTGGACTTCGAGGGCCGTCAGCCGCAGCCGGACGACAGCATCGCCGTGGGGGTCATCGACGTGCAGGAAGGCGACGCCTGGCGCGAGGTCGGCCGCACGGGGGCGTGGTGCTGGCAGCAGGGCTGCATGCTGCAGTGGATACCCGGCTCGGACCGCAGGATCATCTGGAACGACCGGCAGGAAGACCGTTACGTCTCCCGCATCCTGGACCTGGAGTCCGGCGCATCGCGCACGCTGCCGGCTGCCATCTATGCGGTCGCCCCCGACGGCCGTACCGCCATCGGCACGGACTTCCGCAGGCTGAACGACATGCGGCCCGGCTACGGTTACGCTGGCATCCCCGACCCCAACCGCGAGGTCCTGGCGCCGGAGGACGCCGGCATCTACACGCTCGATCTGACGGCGTCCGGAGCAGAGCCGGAGCTCGTCATCACGGTGGCCGAGGTGGCGGCGCTCCCGTATCCGCACGGCGACATCCGCTCGGCCAAGCACTACTTCAACCACCTGCTGTTCAACACCGAGGGATCGCGCTTCATCTTCCTGCACCGCTGGCGGTGGGGCGAAGGCAGGAGGACGAGGATGCTCACCGCGGCCCGCGATGGCTCCGGACTGCACGTCGTCGACGACTACGGCAGGATGTCGCACTTCATCTGGCGCGATCCGCAGAGCATCCTGGGCTGGTCCTGGCGACCGAGCGCGGGGGGCGCGTTCTACCTCCACCGGGATCGGAGCGACGAGGTGGGCGTCATCGGCTCCGGCACGATGACTCGCGACGGACACTGCACCTTCCTCGGCGGCGACCCCGACTGGATCCTCAACGACTGCTACCCGCAGGGCGGCGGACGGATGCAGGAACTGTATCTCTATCACGTACCCACCGGCCGGCGGATCGACCTCGGATCCTTCCACGCGCCCGCGGCGTACACGGGGGAGCTGCGCTGCGACCTTCACCCCCGCTCCGACCCCGGCGGCCACTACGTCACCATCGACTCAACCCACGAAGGTGGCGGCCGGCAGATCTACCTGTTGGACATCAGCGAAGTGGTGACCCGGTAACTGGCCCGGCGCCTCACGCTACGGCCGCCGCCAGCTCGTCGTTCCAGGCGCGGTAGCGGCGGTAGGCGTCCTGCAGCGTGCCTTCCTGTACGAACAGGATCCCCTGACGCCGGACTTGGCGCTGCGGCTCGACCGGCCCGAACTCGGGGTCGGAGTGCAGGCAGCGGGCGCGTCCGGCGCCCAGAAAGAGCCGCCGCGCCTGCCGCCACGCGTAGCCGAGCACGAAGCGCCCGTCGAGCGAGACCGCGAACAGCGGCGGCTCAACCAGCCGCCTCCTGGCTCCGCTCTTCATCGGCAGCTCCTCGCCGACCCAGCCGTAGAGGGAGTCACGGCGCAGCGGAAAGGCCAGCTCGGCCGCCGACACGAACCCCTGGTCGCTGCAGAGCCAGGTGCGGGTGTCGTCCGCGTCCAGGTAGTCGCGGGCCGCCGCACGCTGCAGGCAGGTACTGGTAACCACGCGCGCCCATGCCATCGGCCCGGTGTTCGTGATCGTGAGGTCGAGGTCGAGGTCGACACCCCGCCAGCGGACGGTGCAATCGATCAGCGCCAGTCCGTCGACCGTCTCGACGCTCCGCAGGGTCTTGCGGATCGCCCGGCCGCCCTTCATGTCCCCCATCGACTCGTTCACGTAGCGCCAGGAGGGGTGGGACTCGAACGTGTGCTCCCACAGCAGGTTGTCTCCGACGTCGTAGGCCTGAAGCGATTCCGGAAACCACAGGCGCAGGAGGTTGGCCGGCCCAGCGCGCTCGGGCGCGATCCGTGGCTCGTTCACGTAGATTTCGAGCGTGGTGGGCGGATAGACGTTGAGCTGCTGGCGAGGGGTATCCGCCGACCGCGCTCCGCTCTCCTCAGCCATGACGACGTGTGCCGCGATTATGCCGGACGTCGCTCGTCTCGCGAACCTTGCCGGTGCCGGTGCGGAGCGCTACCGTCGGCAGCCATGCCCGACCACCGGTCCTCCGTTCCGCGATTCACCTTCTCCGGCACGCTTGCCGCCCAGGAACGCGAGTTGTCCGCCAACCCGCTGCTGGAGCGCTTTCGCGCCTCCCGCCGGGAGCTCGCCCGCGACCGGCACGTGCCCCGGTACCACTTCGTCAGCCCGGAGAACCGGCTGAACGATCCCAACGGCCTGTGCCGCTGGCAGGGTCGCTGGCACCTGTTCTACCAGGGCTACCCGCCGGAGGATCCGCGGCAGCACTGGGGCCACGCGGTGAGCGACGACCTCATCCACTGGCGCGACCTCCCCTATGCCATCTATCCCGACCCCGAGCGCTGCTGCTTTTCGGGCGCGACCCTGGTGGAGGACGACCGCGTCATCGCCTGCTACCACGGCACCGAGGCCGGCACCATGGTGGCCACCTCCAGCGATCCGCTGCTGCTCAACTGGGAGAAGCTCACCGGCAAGCCGGTCATTCCCATGGAGAGCCCGGATGGCTCGCCGCTTCCCTACCGCGTCTTCGACCCGTGCATATGGAAGCAGGGCGGCCGGTACTACTCGCTCAGCGGCGGCACCCTGCCCCATCCGCCGGCCGGCAAGGTGAGCCGCGCCGACTTCCTGTTTCGTTCCGACGACCTGGTGAACTGGGAGTACCTGCACCCGCTCGACGAGAACGACCGCTTCTCCCTGGTCGGCGACGACGGCGCCTGTCCCTACTTCTGGCCGATCGGCTCGGGTCCGGACCGCCGCCACATGCTGCTCTACTTCAGCCACATGAGCGGCGGCAAGTACCTGATCGGCGACTACGACACGCAGCGAGACAAGCTGATGGTGACGGCGGGCGGCCGCTTCAACTTCGGCTCCGCGCAGCCGGGCG
Organism: Spirochaetia bacterium; assembly: GCA_963662775.1. Lineage (GTDB taxonomy): Bacteria > Spirochaetota > Spirochaetia > SZUA-6 > Bin103 > CATQHW01. The sequence continues at coordinate 2,808,063 of OY759747.1, read as the reverse complement.
GCGTGCACGCGCCGTCGGCCACGCCGGACGGCGACGGCCTGATCGTCATCTTCAACATGAACCCCGCCAAGCCCACCCGCGGCTGGGACCAGGTCATGAGCCTGCCGCGCCGCCTCACCCTGGCCGAGCACGACGAGATAGAGATGGAGCCGGCCGGCGACATCGCAGCGCTGCGCGGCCGGCACGTCCGGGTGGGGCCGACGAAGCTGCCAGCGAACCGGGACGTGGTGCTGGAGGAGGTGAGCGGCACCTCGCTGGAAATCGCCGCGGTGATCGACCCGCGGGAAGCGCCGACCGTGGAGATCGACGTGCTGCGCTCCCCGCGGCGCGAGGAGTACACCCGCATCAGCTTCTACCGGCGGCGCGGCTTCCGGAACCGCGAGCGGTACGCCGGAGGCGATCGCGACAAGGCCGCCGCCGCGGCGGACAGCCTGATCTCCCTGGACAACGCGCGCTCGTCCGAGCTTCCGGACGCGCTGTCGCGGGCGCCAGAAACGGCGCCGGTCTACGTGGGTCCGGACGAGCCGCTGGCGCTCCGCATCTTCATCGACCGCAGCGTCGTGGAGGTGTTCGCCGGCGGCCGCCAGTGCGTGGCGCTGCGTGTCTATCCCGGACGCGAGGACTCGGCCGGCGTGTCGCTGCGCGCCTGCGGCAGCGAGGCAACGCTCCGCTCCCTCGACGCGTGGCAGATGAAGAGCATCTACGAGTGACGAGCGTCTCGCGGTGGCGAACGCCCGCCGGATCGCTACGCCAGCAGGGCGAACACCGTCGTCAGCGAGGTGACGACCACGAAGCCCACACCGATCATCCGCATGAGCGCGTTGAACCGCTTGTCCACGGTGTCGAACCGCTTGTCGCTATGCCGGATCAGGTCCTCGAACCGTCTGTCGGCCGCATCGAAGCGTTGCTCCATGAACCCGAACCGCTCGTCCATCAACTCCCGTTGCGCCCTGAGCTCCTCCTCGACCCGCACCATGCGCTCCAGCAACGCGGTGTCCACGCCTGCGGTTTCCACCCGCGGAACCATCCGGTCCACTAGCTCCCGGAGCCACGGCTTGACGTAGTCCCCGATGCGACCGACGTCCTCGTCCCTCAGCACCACCGGCTCTGCCACCAGCACCTCCTACTATAGCCAATGAGCGTGCCCAGCCGCGCCGCCGCTTCAATCTGCCGTCGGTGGCAAGCGCAGCAGCGTGTCGGTACTATGGGGCGATGCCGCGCTCCCTCAGCCGGACCGAGCTGGACCGGTACGCCAGGCAGGGGTTCCTGATCGTCGAGGACGTTCTGGGCGACGCCGACTTCGCTCCGGTCGAGGCCGCCTGCGAGCGGCTCGTCGACACCATCGCCCGCCGGCACTTGGCGGAGGGGCTGATCACCTCCGCAGCCGAAGGCGAAGGCTTCACTACCCGCCTGGCTCGCATCGAGGAACAGCTCTCCGACAGCGAAGCGACGATCCACAAGCGGGAGCTGGACATCATGGAGGCGCGGCTCCCGGAGATGTTCGCTTTCTGTTTCAACCGCAACCTGCTGGCGCCGGTGGAGAGCATCGTCGGGCCGGAGATCACCCTGAGCCCCATCCAGCATCTGCGCCCCTATACGCCGAGGCGCGGCGATCGCCAGCCGATGCAGGTTCCCTGGCACCAGGACCAGGGCGTCACCCGCGAGGAGGCTGACGCCTCGGAGATCCTTACGGTGTGGATTCCGCTGGTCGACGTGGACACGACCAACGGCTGCCTGCAGGTGCTCCCTGGGGTCAACAAGCTCGGCCTGCTGCGGCACGAGCGGGACGGAGGCACCCACATCGAGCCTTCCTCAATGCCCGACGTGGAGCCGCACGATTGCGTCATGGGTCGCGGCGACCTGCTGATGATGAGCGCCTACACCCCGCACCACGGCCACCAGAACCGTAGCGACCGGGTGCGCTGGAGCATCGACCTGCGGTTCCAGAAGACCGGCACCCCCACCGGCCGCCGGGACTTCCCGGAGGTGGTGGTGCAGAGCAGGAGCGATCCCGACTCGGTACAGGACGACTACGACGAGTGGTGCCGCCGCTGGATCGCCGCGCTCGCGGCCCCTCCCAAGAAGCACCACCGGGTCTGATCGACCGGGTCGGTTACGGCGGGGCGTCGGGCCGCTTCGAGGAGCCGTCCAACTCCCGCTCCCGGCGGATCAGGTCCAGCAGGTCCGCCGCCAGAGACGGCGACTCCCCGAACAGGTTGCGCTGCTCGCCGGGGTCGGCGGAGAGGTCGAACAGCTCGGTCTGCTCCGGCCGCAGCTCCCCGTCGGTGCAGAGTTTCAGGTCGCCGATGCGGGCTCCGAATTCGCTTCCGCGGAAGTTCCAGAACAGGGTGCGATCCAGGTCCGTGGCCTCGCCGGTGATCAGCGGCCAGACGTCCCGCCCGTCCCAGCGCGGATCCTCGGCGGTAGTCGCGCCGACCAGGTTGGCGAAGGTCGGCATCCAGTCGACGACCTGGACCGGCCGCGACACGGTGGCCGGCCGCAGCGTGCCCGGCCAGCTGATCACCGCGGGCGTGCGGATTCCGCCTTCGTAGAGCTGCGCCTTCTGCCCGCGCAGCGGCAGATTGCATCCCAGTCGCGGCATATCCTCCTGCCGCCCCGGATACAGGTCCGTGCCGTGCAGCGGACAGTCGGGGATCGCCCCGTTGTCGGATGCGAACACGACGATCGTGTCGTCGAGCTGCAGCGTCCGGTGCAGCGACTCGATCATGCGCCCGATCGCGTGATCCATGTGGCTCAGGTAGGCGGCGTACATCTTGAACGAGCGGTCGCGGGCGGGATCGGCGTCGTAAATCCGGTCCTCGTAGGTGTCGATCCAGCGCTCGGGCGCCTTGACCGGCACGTGCACGGCCGTGAACGGCACGTAGCAGAACCACGGCTGCGCCTGCGCCTCCATCCACTGCAGCGCCTCCTCCACGATCAGGTCGGTCACGTGTCCACGCGCCTCGATCAGCTCGCCGTTGCGGTGCCACGTCCAGGAAAACTCGCCTTCCTTGTAGCGGTGGCTGTAGGGATCGACGCCGCCGGCGAGGCTGCCGTACGCGTAATCGAAACCGTACCGGTTCGGCCCGAAGCGCGGGTCCGAGCCCAGGTGCCACTTGCCGAACAGCCCGGTGGCGTAACCGGCGTTTCGCAGCGCACTCGCCAGCGTCTCGTAGCCGTCCGGGAGCACCGGCGGATTCGACGGCACGGTGGCGTGCCTCCCGAAGCGCCCGGGGTGGCGCCCGGTCAACAGCGACGCGCGTGTGGGCGTGCACATCGGGCAGACGTAGTGCTGGTCGAGCTCGACGCCGTCCCGCGCCAGCCGGTCGAGGTTGGGCGTGCGGATCTCCGAGCCGTGGTAGCCCACGTCTCCCCACCCCAGGTCGTCGGCGAGGATGTACAGGATATTGGGCGTGCGGATGGGCTCCGGCGCGGTCAAACCTCGACCCAGGCTCCGGTGTCCGAGGAGCGGTACACGGCGTCGAACAGCGCCACCGAACGGCGCGCCTCGCGACCGTCGCACTGCAGCGAGGAGCCGGTGCGGATGGCGCCCGCCATGTCCGCGAAGATGTTGTCCGGCAGATCCGGCGGGACCGCGTAGGCGTTGAGGTCGCCCGCGATCACCTCCGACTTGCCCTCGACCCGGAACGCGTCGGCGGCCGAGCGGGCCCCCTCCGGCACGTGCTCGAGCGTCATTTCCTCGGCGTTCTCCCAGGTAAGGGTGCCCCACGTGCCGCTCAGGGTGACCTCGTGCCCGCGGTTGGGGACCGCGCAGGTGGTGGTGACGATCGACCCCACCGCCCCCTCCCGGAATTGCACAACGGCGGTGGTGCCGTCCTCGGTCTCGATGTCGTGGCCGTAGGTGCCGCGGCAGCCGACCACCCGTTCGGGCGTCCCGGCCCACCAGAGCAGGAGGTCCACGAAGTGGACGGCTTGGTTGGCCAGCGAGCCCCCCTCGGTGTCCAGGCGGCTGCGCCACGCCTGCGGCATGCCCGCGTCATAGTACTCCTGGCCACGGAACCAGAACATGCGCAGGTCCGCGCGCAGCAGCCGCCCGACGGCGCCGGAGTCGACCGCGCTCTTGACCCGGTGGTTCGCGGGGAGATAGCGCTCCTGGAAGTCTATGCCCAGCAGCAGCCCGCGGCTGTCGGCCTCGTGGATGGCGCGGTCGCAGGCGGCGGCCGTGATGTCCATCGGCTTGGTCATGCACACGTGCTTGCCGGCCTGCAGCGCCTGCACCGCCATCGCTCCGTGCGTGCCGCTCGGCGTCCACAGCCCGATCACGTCCACGTCGTCGCGCGCCAGCAGGGCGTCGTAGCTCTGTACCCACGGCACGCCCAGATCCCCGGACGCGGCGGTGCCGCGCTCTTCCGACAGGTCGCAGATCGCGACCAGCTCGGCTCCCTCGGTCTCCATGCATCGATCCGCTCGCCCGCGGCCCATGCCCAGACCGACGATCGCGAACCTGACGGCGTCTGCCATTGGTGTCTCCTTGCGCCGGACAGCTTCCGGCTCGCCCGGTACGATGACCGGGCGGGCACGATGTGGCAATGGGAGTAGCTGAATCGCGGATCGTGGACACCAATCCGGTGGTGGAGGCCCTGGGGCGCCGGTTGCGACTGGCCGTGATCGGCGGCGGACCCGGCTCCTTCATCGGCGAGATGCATCGAGCGGCATCGCGGCTCGACGACCGCTACCGGATCGTCGCCGCCGCCCTGTCGTCGGACGCGGAGCGCGGGCGCGCGGCGGCCCGGCGGATCGGCGTGCCGGACGACCGCGTCTATGGCTCCGGGACCGAGCTGATCGACCGTGAGGCCGCCCGCGCCGACGGCGCCGATGTGATCGCGATCATGACCCCGAACGAGACGCACCGGGAGTACAGCGTCGCCGCGCTGGAGCGCGGCTTCGACGTCATCTGCGACAAGCCGCTGGCGAACTCGCTCGACGACGCCCTGGCGGTGGTGCGGGCGGTGCGGGCCTGCCGCAGGGTCTTCGCCCTCACACACAACTACACCGGCTATCCCATGGTGCGTCAGGCGCGCGCCATGGTCGCGGCCGGCCAGCTCGGCGAGATCCGGCTGGTGCAGGTCGAGTACGTGCAGGGCGGCAACGCCGTCGAGCCCGACCCGCCCACGCGGTGGCGCTTCGATCCCGCGCGCAGCGGGCCTTCGCTGATCCTGGGCGACATCGGCACCCACGCCCATCACCTGGTCTGCTACGTCGCCGGCGTGAAGCTGGAGGCGGTGGCGGCCGACGTCGGCGCGATCGTGCCCGGGCGCACGGTGCACGACTACGCCGGCGTGCTGCTGCGGTTCGCGGGCGGCGCGCGCGGCTGCCTGTGGGCGACGCAGGCGGCCGCCGGCATGGAGAGCAGCCTGGGGTTCCGGATCTCCGGCGCCGCCGGCACCGTCGAGTGGCACCAGGACCGGGCCAACGAGCTCCGCTTCCTGCCGCTCGCCGGCCCGGCGCAGGTGCGGACCCGCAACGGTCCGGGAACGATGCCGCTTTCCGCCCGCGGCAGCCGCGTCGGCAAGGGCCACCCGGAGGGCTTCCACGAGGGCTTCGCGAACATCTACGCGGACGCCGCCGAGGTGATCGCCGCCCGCCGCTCCGGGCGCGCGCCCGATCCGCTGGCCCTGCACTTTCCGACGGTGGCGGACGGCGCGCGCGGGCTCGCCTTCGTGGAAGCCGCGCTCGCCTCCTCCGCCGCCGGGGGCGGGTGGGTGGACTGCCGGCTGACCCTCGACTGACGGCGGCATAGAATGCTCATCTCGCTGAAGGAGGTCGGAACGCGGTGAAGGTATACGTGACCGGTGGCACCGGATTCGTTGGCAGCAACATCGTCAAGGTCGCCGCCGAGGAGCACGGCGCAGAGGTGTTCACGACCGTGTACCGCTGGCAGCCGGAGGACCCGGTCCCCTACCAGTACGGCCGCGTCGACATGAACGATCGCAACCAGGTGCTGGCAAGCGTACGCGCCTTCCGGCCCGACGCCATCATCCACTCGGCGATCCTCAAGGGTTTCGATCAGATGTACCGTGACCGCGCGTTGGCGTGGCGCGCCTACGTCGACTCGACGCGCCATCTGACCGAGGCCGCCAACGAGGTCGGCGCCAAGATGATCCTGATCTCCTCCGACTGGGTGTTCGACGGCACGCAGAGCAACGCGGACGAGGCGACGCCTCCCAACCCGGTCAACCTGTACGGCCTGCTCAAGGTGGTGGGCGAGACGGTGGTCCTGGAGGCGGCCGACAACGGCGCGGTGGCGCGCATCTCCGGCGTGAACGGCGTGCACTGGGCGCGCCCCGAGGAGCCGCAGACCCAGAACGTCGGCTACGGGAGCCTGATCGGCGCCCTCCTGGAGACGGCCGGCCGCGGGCAGCCCTTCGTCATGTGGCATGGCGAAATCAACATGCACGCCACCCTCAGCCTGGCCAGCGAGAGCGCCCGCATGATGATGCGCATCATCGAGCGCGACGCACGCGGGATCTTCCACTGCTGCTCCGGGGCCAGCCTCTCGCGCATGCAGGCGGTGCGGACCGCCGCCGAGGTGTTCGAGCTGGACGCCGGCTTGATCTCCACCGGGCCGCCGAGCTGGGTGGGGATGGCCGGCGCGCAGGTTCCGCACGACACCAGCATGTCGGCGGCGGTCACCGCGGAGCGGCTCGACTACCGGCTGCCGTCCGCGGAGGAGCTGCTGCGGATCTACCGCCGGGAATGGGAGACCGGCGCGCTGAGCGCGCCGTAGCGCCCGGTCGAGCGCAGCCTCAGCCGGGCTCCCAGCTCGCCGTGAAGTCCTCCAGGTCGAAGTCGCGCGGCATCTCGTACTGCTCGTAGCCGGTCGGCTCCGCGGGGCCGACGGCCGCCGGCCGCTGTCCGGGGGGCCGCAGCCTGCGGTCGAGCTCGGCGAAACCGTCCCGCAGACGGCACACCTCCGCCCGGGTGAAGCGCTCCAGGGACGCGGCGGTGCGCCACCGGTTGCCGGCGTGGTCCAGCGTTGCGGCCTGGTAGTCCGCGTCGGACAGCGCTTCCGAGCCGACCTCGGCGAGTTTCCAGAGCGCATGCGCGACCTTGTGAAGCTGCACCACACAGACCATGCGCCCCAACCGTCCGGGATGCAGCCGTGCCAGGTGTTCCCGGAACGCGGTCCCGTCCCGTTCGACGACGGCCCGGAACGCGCCCTCGATCGTGTCCTGCTCCTCGCCGAGCAGCCGTTCGAAACGCTCGAACCGCCGCGCCGTCTCCGGGGTCAGCGATCCGAAGAGATCCGGCTTCCAGTAGGTGGCGCGGCTGTGTGCGAGCACCGGGCCGCCGAACTCCCGGTAGGCGACGTTGAAGGTGCGCCGGCGGCGGTCCGCGTCGTTGCTGCCGGAGTGGACCATCGCGGCGTCGAACACCACGGCATCGCCGGCGGCAAGCTCGCAGCGGCGCGCGCCCGGCAACGGCTCGTCGGCGAGCTGCGCCGGGCGGTCGAGCACCTCCTGCTCGACCGCGGTATTGCCGCGCCGGTTGCTTCCCGGCACCACCCAGAGCGAGTCGTCGTCGTGCAGGGCGATGTTCCACGAGAGCACGCCGGGCGCGTTGGCCTGACAGTCCGCCTGCAGGCCGCTCAACGGCAGCGGGGACGAAGGCCGCAGCACCGAGTCCCGGTGCCATTGGAAGATCTTGCCGAGCCGCTTGCGCGGCTCGGTGAACAGGGATGCCGTGTTGAGCCCTGCCTCCGGCGCGTCCATGAGCCGCCGGTTCACGTCCAGCACCCGGTCTGACACCAGCGGGTCGAACAGAGTCGCGGTGTCCCGGTCGACGAAGTCGTAGAGCGCGGGGTGCGGCACGCGGTGAGCGTCCCAGCCGACGTTCGGGTCGCCGCGCGACCGCTCGCGCGCCCGCTCCAGGAACAGCTCGGCGGTTGCGCGGACCGGCTCAAGCTGCTCCGGCTCGATCGCGCCGCGCACGATCAGATAGCCCTGGTCCAGGACCGTCTTCGGCTCGTCGGTCTGCTCGGTCATCATTCGTGCGACCCCAGCGATCTCCGCGATCCACCATGCCCGCCGAGCGTCCCCGCCGACAAGTGGCCGGCCGATGCCCCGCGAAACGGTGTAGCATCGATCCATGGCTACGCTTGACGACGCGGTGCGCTTGATCGAGGACGGAGACTGGCGAGCCGCTCACACCATCGTGCAGCGCGACTCTTCTCGACTCGCGAGTTGGGCGCACGGCATCGTCCACCTGATGGAAGGCGATCGCTCCAACGCCGGCTACTGGTACCGGCGCGCCGAGCGGGACCTGCCGGACGACGTGGAGATCGAAAGCGAGATAGCGGCGCTCAAGGCCGACATCGCCCGCGGCTGATCGGAACGACCCACGCTCGCCCGGATTCAATCGTCTTCGCCGCTCTTGTCGTCCGTGGCGCCGGAGATGCGCCTCTGCACCTCCTCGGGGGACAGCCTCGGCGCGTCCTCCACCGTGATCTCAGCCGACTGCTCGACGAACACACCGATCACCTTGCCCACCGAGGTGTCAGCCACCCGGATCGTGTCCACGCCGGGCGGCTTGAAGCGGCTGACGGCGTAGACGGCGTACTCGACCTCGGCCGCTCCGTTGCGGTCGGTCTTCACCCGCTGCCGCGTCATCTGTCCGAAGCCGTCCACGTACAGGACCAGCACGTGATCGGGAAGCGCCGCCCCCTCGGTATCGCTGACCCGGATGTGTACCTGGGCGCGATCGAAGCCGTTGCCCGGCAACCGGTCGGGAGACACCGAGATGTCGATGTTCACGACGCGGTTCGAGTCGATGTACCAGAAGGCGCCCAGCACGGCGGCCGGCACCGCCAGCCACAGGAACTTGATCAGGAACCCGGCGAGCGCTCCGGTGCGAACGTCGGTGCCGGCGCCGGGATCGCCCGGACGGTCAGAACTTGAGGGCACCGGACAGCAACCCTTCGACGTAGTACTTCGAGCCGAACATGAACACCAGGATCAGGGGCAGGGAGCCGAACACGTAGCCGGCGAACATCGGCCCGTACTGCCCGGAGAACTCCGTCGTGAGCGCCCAGATACCCACCGACAGCACCTGCTTGGAGTAATCGGTGATCGTCACGCTGGGCCAGATCAGGTCGTTCCAGAGGTCGACCAGCTTCATCACCGCGAGCGTCGCCAGGATCGGCTTCGACAGCGGCAGCACGATGTGCCAGTAGGTGCGAAAGTCGCCGCAGCCGTCGATGCGCGCCGACTCGAACAGATCTCCCGGCAGTCCCTCCAGATAGGTGCGCATCAGGAAGATGCCGAGCACCTGGTGGATGGCCGTCCACGGCAGGATCAGCACCCAGCGCGTGTTCAGCAGTCCCAGTCCCTTGACGATCATGAACTGCGGCACCAGCGTCAGGATGCTCGGGATCATCAGCAGCGAGAAGATCATGTAGAACAGGATCTCCTTGCCCGGGAACTTCAGGCGGGCGAAGATGTAGCCGGTGAACGACGACAGCACCAGCACGGCGACGATCGTGATGACGCCGTTGACGGTCGTGTTCACCAGGTAGCCGATCACCGCTACCGCCGCCCGCCGGTAGGTCCAGAACCACAACGGGAAGCTCGGACCGAAGCGGTTGTAGATGAACTGCAGCTCGTCCTTGACCGAGATCGACAGCGTCATGAAGAACGGATAGAGCACCAGCACGAACAGCACGGCGAACGCGCCGTGGATGACGATCTGGCCGGCGCGTTCCCGGGAGGTCATGACCGTCATCTCACGCCCCCGGATCGCTCTTGATGAAGCGGGCGTTGACGATCGTCAGGACCAGGATCAGGGCGAACAGCGCCACGCCGATGGCGCTGGCGTAGCCCATGCGCTGATAGGCGAACGCCTCCTGGTACATGTGCAGGCCGGGCACCATGGTCGAGTACCCCGGCCCGCCGTTGGTCAACACGAGGTTGATCTCGTACCCCTTCATGCTGTCGATGATGCCTACCACCAGGAAGAACTTGATCTGCCCGCGGATGAGCGGGATGTCGATGCGGCGGATCCGCTGCAGGCCGGTGACGCCGTCCAGCCGGGCGGCGTCCAGGACCGATTCGCTGATCCCGATCAGCCCCGCGTAGTAGATGAGCACCGCCGTCCCCGACACCCACGGGAATCCCAGCACCATGATCGAAAAGAGCGCGGTGCGCGGCTCGCCCAGCCAGTTGAGCTGCAGAAAATCCAGCCCCATCACGGCGAAGATCGAGTTGAGCAGTCCGACGTTTGGCTCGTAGATGAACTTCCAGATAAACCAGATCACCACGCCGGGCACGACCAGCGGCACCAGCAGGATGATGCGGTAGTAGTAGCGCGCGCGGGAGTTGCGAATGGCGAACAGCAGCTCGGCGACGACGATGGGAACGATGATGCTCTTGACCAGGACCCCGAACGCCGTGAGCTGCATCAGGTTCAGGAACGACGTCCCGAATATCTCGTCGGAGAACATCCGTACGAAGTTGTCGAAGCCGACGAAGGTGGAGCTCCCCGCGTAGCTCCAGTCGAAAAAGGAATGGTAGATCGCCGACAGCGCCGGGTAGTAGGCGATCAGCAACACCAGCGCCAGCGAAGGCAGCAGCATTGCGTAGATCGGGCCCGCCTTGCCGATGCGGCGCAGCAATCCCCGGGCGGACGACGAGCGGACGCCGCGCAGCTCGACCGGCAGCTTCAAGGAGATCGACCGCTCCGATCCCGCGTCCCTGAAGCGCGGCTGCGTCCGTCTGTGCCTTCGATCCGCCGTACCGCCGCACGCAGCTCCTCCTGGAGCTCCGCCGCGCGAGTGAGCCACACAGCGTGGGCGGCGCCGGGGATCTCGACGTACGCGCCATTCGGCATCAGCTCCGCCAACTGCTGGGTCGGCCAGTTGGGACGAATGTCGCGGCCGCCATTGATATAGACGCCCGGAATCGTCAGTTCCGCGATCTCACGGAACAGGGTGGGGCGCTTGATGTATTCCCGCCAACTGTGATTGCCGTCGCGGTTGACCGCGGGATCAGCGCTGAACTCGAGGCCGCCCAGATCCTCACCAGTCTCCCTGAGGCCGCGGCGATAGGCTTCGCTCCAACTCCGATCGTTGAGCAGGTTGCCGCCGGCGATGCCGATCAGGCCGATTACCCGGGCCGGGTAGCGCAGCGAATAGGCCAGGGCAGCGTCTGGACCGAAGCTGTGGCCGGCGACGATACAGCGTTCGATCGAGTACGCTGCGCGAACCGCTTCCGCATCGGCCAACAGGGTGTCCAGGTCATAGTTGCCGTCCCAGTCGGAACGACCGCAGCCGCGCGGCTCGAAGCGGACCACGCGGCACAGGTCTTCGATCATGGCCGCTACCGGCCCCAGGTAGTCGTCGCATCCCGGGCCGCCGTTGAACATCAAGAGCGGAGTACCACGGCCACCTGCGCACGACCAAAGCCGCGCGTTCCCGGACGCCACGAAGCGTTCGACCTCCCGGTGTGCGTCGACGGAAGCGTGCCCCGGGCGAGGATGAGCACCGAGGGCGTCAGCCATCGGCCCATGGCGCCGTCCCGGGGGCAAGCGGGCCGGGGTTTCGTATAGCGGGGAGCGTCAGCCCGAGCTGAGGCTCCCCGCTCGCTCGATCCTGCTCGAGGATCACCCTACCACTTGGAGGTGTCGTAGCCGTACTGCGCGAGGGCGCGCTCGACGTTGGCCTCCTGGATCTTGCGCCACTCCTCATGGAACTCCGCTTCGGAGATCTGATCGTTGCGGTACTGGATGGACAGGCGCGTCATCTTCGACTCCGCCTCGGCGTCGGTGCCCATCGGCGGCGTACCCACGGCCATCTCCTCGATAGCACGGCCGGGCGCGCGCACGACGATGCCCCAGGCCCCGGGCGACGGGATGTCGGCGACTATCTCGAATCCCGGCGGGTAGGCGGCGCCCCGGACGGACGGTATCAGGTTGCCGGCCTCGTTGATGTACAGCTCGTTGGCCTCCGGCGTGGTGATAAACTGCAGCCACTTCACCGTTCGGTCCAGGAGCTCCGGATCCTCAGTCGCGTCGGCCAGGATCCCGACCATCGGCTTGCCGATCCACATGAAGTCGCCTTGGTAGTTCCTGTCCGTAAATTCGCAACTTGTTGAATGGGCGTGATTTGAGGGATTTGGCGGGGTTGAAAAAAAGGGGTGTTCCGGTTATCATCGCTGGTGCAAACCTCGACAAAACCGAAACACCCGGAGAGCCCGATGCGCACGACACGCACCGAACAACCAAGTGTATTCCAGACGCCGCAGATTGACCATACCGTCGGCGACGAACTGGAACTGGCGTCCCTGTTGCTCGATCAACATCCCGAACTGCTCGATATGGTCGGCGACTGCGTCGGCGGCTCGGCCACCTGTGGTCGTATCGGGCTGACCTGCGAGACCATCCTGCGCTGCGCGGTGATCGCGCGTCTGATGGACTTCTCGTACCGTGATTTGGAGTTCGCGCTGCGCGATTCGCGCTCCATGCAGCGCTTTGCACGGGTCGATCCGTGGCGTGTGCCGAAGAAGTCGGCGCTACAGAGCGCCATCAGCATGATCGACGCCAAGACCTGGGAGCGGCTCGACGGCGTGCTGTTGCGGGAGGCCAAGGAGCGGGGGATCGAAGCCGGGACGCAGGTGCGCATCGACAGCACGGTGACCGCCACCGACATCCTGGAACCGTCGGACAGCCGCCTGTTGTACGACGGGGTGCGGGTGCTGACGCGGTTTCTGCGCCAGGCGCAGGAGCTGCTGCCGGAGCTTCGGTTCAGCGACCACTGCCGTGCTGCCAAGCGGCGTGAGCGGCAGATCGGCTCGGCGCGCGAGCCGAAGCGGCGGCGGCGTGGGTACCGGCGGCTGCTGGCGCTGGTGGCGCTGTCGCTGGGCTACGCGGCTGCGGCACGGGAACGCGTGAGTGCCGTAACTGATCCGTGGTCCGAGAGTTGGTGTGCGGAGGTGGACGCCTACGTGGAGTTGATCGAGCACGTGGTGGACCAGACTGAGCGGCGGGTGTTCGACGAGGAGAAGGTGCCGGCGGCCGAGAAGGTGGTGAGCCTGTTCGAGCCGCACACCGACATCATCGTCAAGGGCGGGCGCGCGACGCAGTACGGGCACAAGATCAACCTGAGCAGCGGGCGTAGCGGGCTGGTGCTGGATGTGGTGGTCGAAGAAGGCAACCCCGCCGACAGCACGCGCTGCCTGCCGATGCTGCGGCGGCACGTGGAGGCCTTCGGCGAGCCGCCGCAGCGGGCGGCGTTCGATGGGGGCTATGCCTCGAAGGAGAATCTGACCGACGCCAAGGAGTTGGGCGTGGAGCACGTGGTGTTCCACAAGAAGTGTGGTCTGCAGCCGGCCGACATGACGCCGTCGTCGTGGATCTACGGTCAACTCAAGCGCTTTCGGGCTGGTGCGGAAGCAGGCATCTCGTACCTGAAGCGGTGTTTTGGGCTGGGCCGCTGCAACTGGCATGGTTGGGAACACTTTCAGGCGTACGTGCATGCGGCGGTGTTTGCGCACAACCTGATACGGCTGGCGCGCTTGCTGCGAACCTGACGCGCTGCCGGCGTGCGTCGGTTTCTTATCTGACAATTATCTCGGGGCAAGTTTACGGCACAGGTGTGTCTTGCGTATCGATATAACCAAGGACATGTGTCCATAGATTTCGAAATAGTCTCCTCAATCGTGCCAATACCGAGCTCGACTGCTTCCGAATCCCGATCTCCACACGTCCGGTACGCCCCCTACAGGCGCTCCTCGCCGGCTCCCTCTCCCAAAAACGGGATTACCGGACAGGAACTTGGTAGGCGATACCGGCGTTGACGATCGGGGTCGCCGTACGGCTGACCAGCGGGTCTTCATCCGGTTGCATCACCGGGATCGACATGATGCCGATGTCGAAGGGGCGTTGCGGGTCGTTGATGTCGGCGGAGACGTCCTTGGCGAAGGCGCCCTTCATCGCCACCTTGCCGGACCGCCACAGGCTGAGCTTCTGATCGGCATCGAGCGTGTCCCAGCCCGGTGCGTAGTAGCCGGCCATCTCCTGGGCGTAGCGCCAGAACGCCACGGCACGCGGATCGTTCTCGGTCAGCAGCTTGTTCTGCGAGAACGCCCGGATGATCTCCTCCCGCTGCGCGCCGTCGCGCATGCGGCCGCCGGGCACGCGCCAATCGAACGGCAGCGACGCCGCCTCGATGACCGAATCGGCCATGATCGGGTGGATGGTCAGGTGCGCGGCGATCACCACCGGATGTTGCGGCAGGTACGGGATGTAGCCGGCCTCCTGGAGCTGCTTCCAGATCGCGATCAGATCACCGTAGCCGCCCAGCTCCATGTCCGGGTCGAGCCCCGCGTCCTCGAAGGCGGCGCGGTTGACGATGAAGAACTGTCCGAACGGCTCCATCGACAGCGGAAATGCGTAGCGGTTGTCGGGGTTCGGGTCGTTGGTCCAGGTGTCCTGGAAGAACTGGAACCAGAATTCGGGATCACCGCTGTTGAGCAGGTCCAGCCAGCGCTCGTTGCCCGGCACGAACGGGTTGGGCGCTTCCAGGTATGGCGCCAGGTTGACCCACCATTCGGGCGTCGTGCCGCCCTCCATCTGCGTCAGCATCGGATCGATGCCGATCTGCGGCAGATCGTCGTTGGCACGCTTGGTGGCGTACCACTGCGAGAGCCCGGCGCGGTCCATGGGCGGATAACGCAGGAAGACGATCTCCGTATCCGGGTGCATCTCCTCGAACTCCGCCTTGAGCGTGGCCATGGCCGTGCGCACGATCGGCTGCTCGGCGGTAGGCGTGGTATTCTCCGTCGGCGTGAGATCCCACAGGCCGTCGTGGCCGTCGATGAGCATGACCTGCACCTGGTAGGCGGCTTCCTCCTCCTCTACGCCGGTAGCGAAGGCCGGCAACGCCAGCACGCAGATCAGAACCGCGATGAAGCATCGTTTCATGACTCCCTCCTGGGGTGGTCGATTCGTCGTTGGCGACGTCACATCGCCGTAAGACGCTGATCGTGGGCGGGCGGCGCTGCGCGGTCAAGCCGAGGAGCCGGGCTCCTGCTACGCTTCGGTCCGGAGTGAGACGTACGGAGTAGCCGATGAAGGCGATGATCCTGGACCGATTCGGCGCCGCCGACGCGTTCCGCTGGGACGAGTGGCCGACCCCGGTGCCCGCGGCCGGAGAGGTTCGTATTTGCATCGACGCCGTCTCCATCAATCCCGTGGATTGGAAGATGCGGCGCGGACTGCTCGACGTTCCGTTGCCGGCGGTGCTGGGCCGCGACGCATGCGGCGTGATCGATGCCGTCGGCGACGGGATCAGCGGCTTCGCCGTGGGGGACGAGGCCATCGGCGTGCTCATCGGCCCGCGCAGCAACGGCGCGTACGCCCAGTTCGCGACGGCGCCCACGCCGTTCGTCGGCAGGAAGCCCGAGGGGATGACGCCCGCGCAGGCGGCGACCCTGGGCGTTGCCGGGCTGACCGCGTACCGGGCCGTGTCGGGCCCTGCTTTCATCCCGAGCGGCGCTCCCGTGCTGGTGACCGGCGCGGCCGGCGGCGTCGGAAGCTTCGCCGTCCCGCTGCTGCGAAACGTCGGCGCGGGCGCCATCATCGCCACGGCCGGCAGCACCGCGAGCGAGCGCTACCTGATCGACACCCTAGGCATCGAGCCGCGTTACGTCGTCCGCTATCGGGGACGCTTGGTAGCGGAGCTGGCGCGGAGCGTCATGGACCTGACCGGCGGACACGGCGTGGCGGCGGCGTTCGATTTCGCCGGCGGACCGATGAAGGCCCTCTGCTTCGAAACGATCGGCTTCGACGGCCACGTCGTCAGCATCGTCGAGGAAGGACCGGACTTCGATCTCGATCCCTGGAGCGCCTCAGGCCCGCTGTTCAAGCGCTCCGCGTCCTACCACCTGGTGGCGCTGAGCGCGCGGGCGCGAAACGGCATAGCGCGCGATCATGCGATCTACCGGCGCTGGATCGACGACTGGCTGTCGCTGGTATCGTCGGGCAGCATCCCCATGCCGCCGGTCATCCACGGCGGTCCCCTCACGGCGGCGAATCTGGCGCGCGCCCACGGGCAGCTCGAAGCGCACCGCGTGAAGGGAAAGCTCGTCCTCACCGTCGAGCATTGAGCGCCTGGCCATCGTTCGCCTTCCCGCGCTCCCACCGTCGGACTTGCCGGTCTTCGCGTTGGCGAGCAAGATCTCGGCAGGCGACATGGACCGAGGCGACACCGGCGGCAAGACGGTGACGAGTCAGGCTGAGCTGCGTCAGATGCGGGCTCGGTTCGAGCGCCGGGCCGCGGAGCGCGATGCCCTGCTGGCGCGGCGGCTCGGGCAGGCGCGTGCCGATTTCGACCGTATCGTCGATCACGTCTGGGAAACCTACCGCCCCACACGGATCTGGCAGTGGGGATCGCTGATCGACGGCGCCCACTTCTCGGAACGGTCCGATATCGACATCGCACTGGAAGGGATCTCGTCCCCCGCCGAGTACTTCTCGATCATCGCCGATGCCGAAGCGCGCACGCGCCTTCCCGTGCACGTCGTCGAGCTGGACAAGCTGCATCCGGCGTTCGCCGACTCGATCCGGGTTCGCGGCAGAGTCGTCCGTGGCGACTGAAGCCGAACTCCGGCGATTCTTCCTGCAGCGGACCCTGGAATGCTGATTTACGTCCTGCGGCGCGTGCTGATCATCATTCCCACGCTGCTGGCGGTGTCCATCGTCGCCTTCCTCGTCATTCAGGCTCCGCCGGGCGACTTCCTCACCGTGTACATCGGCCAACTGGAATCTCGCGGCGAGCAAGTGGCCGACGACCAGGCGCAGGCGCTAAGGTTGCGCTGGGGCCTGGATCAACCGCTCTCCGTTCAGTACGTCAAGTGGCTGCGCAGCATGCTCCGCGGCAACATGGGATTCTCCATGGTCTACAACAGGCCGGTGACGGAGCTCATCCTTGAACGCCTGCCGTGGAGCGCAACCATCTCGCTGGCGGCCTTGTTCATCGTCTACCTGATCGGGCTTCCGGTGGGCATGATCTCGGCCATTCACCAGTACTCGGTGCGCGACTACGTGTTCACCGTCATCGGTTTCCTGGGGCTTGCCATACCCAACTTCCTGTTCGCTCTGGTCCTCCTCTGGGGCTACTATCAGCTTTCCGGAAACGTCGCCGTCGGCTTGTTCTCGCAGGAGTATCAGCTCGCTCCGTGGAGCCTCGCGAAGGTGCTGGATCTGCTCAAGCACGTATGGATGCCCGCCCTGATCGTGGGTACGGCCGGCACCGCGTTTCTGATTCGTACGATTCGGGCGACCCTGCTCGACGAGCTCAACAAGCAGTACGTGATGGTGGCACGCTCCAAGGGCCTGTCGGAGCAGAAGCTGGTATACAAGTACCCGTTCCGCATTGCGATCAACCCGGCGATCAGCACCCTCGGCTGGACGCTGCCGACGCTGGTGAGCGGCGAGCTGCTCACCTCGATGGTCCTCGGGATTCCGACCCTGGCCCCCATATTCCTCACCTCCCTGAGGTTTCAGGACATGTTCCTGGCCGGAAGCATCGTCTTCGTGCTCAGCGTACTGACCGTGATCGGCACTCTGCTCTCCGACATCCTGCTGGCGTTTCTGGATCCGCGAGTACGCGGAGCCGTGTGATCAAGATGGCCCTTGGAGCGCTCCAAATCCGTCGCACCACGCGGCAGACGCGCGACCAACGCTACGTCGTTGCGTCCCAGTGGCAGCTCACTCTCTGGCGCTTCCTGCGCCACAAGATGGCCGTGTTCGCCCTGGTGATCCTGGGAGTATTCTACCTGGTCGTGGTATTCGCCGAGTTCGTGGCGCCCTACGATCCCTACCACAACGACGCGAAGTATCTGCACGCGCCTCCGCAACGGCTGCGCTTCATCGACGACGAGGGACGCCTGCACCTGCGGCCTTTCGTGTACGGCTTGAAGTCCGAAGTCGATCCGGTACGGATGGCGCTGGTGTTCGAGCTCGATACCTCGGCCCGGCATCCGCTGGCACTCTTCGTGAAAGGCGACCCGTATCGAATGTGGGGGCTGTTCGAATCCCGCGTTCACCTGTTCGGGGTACGCGAAGGGACACTCTTCCTGCTCGGCGCCGACAGAATGGGGCGCGACCTGCTGACCCGCGTCATCTACGGCGGCAGAATCTCACTCACCATCGGGCTGGTGGGCATCGCCATCAGCTTCGTGCTGGGAATCCTGATCGGCGGGATTTCCGGGTACTTCGGAGGCCTTGCGGACATGGCGATCCAGCGCATCATCGAGTTCATCCGCTCGATCCCGACGCTGCCGCTGTGGATGGCGCTGAGCCTGGCGCTGCCGCCGTACTGGTCGATCATCAAGGTCTATTTCGGCATCGTGATCATCCTCTCGCTGGTCGGCTGGACCGACCTCGCGCGCGTGGTGCGGGGGCGATTCCTGTCGCTGAAAGAGGAAGACTTCGTGCAGGCGGCGCGGCTGAACGGCTGCAGCAGAGGACGCATCATCGCACGCCACCTGCTGCCGTCGTTCTACAGCTACGTCATCGCCTCGCTCACCCTGTCCATCCCGGGCATGATCATCGGCGAGACCGCGCTCAGCTTCATCGGGCTGGGGCTGCAGCCGCCGGCGATCAGTTGGGGCGTGCTGCTCAAGGAAGCGCAGCATATCCGGGTACTGGCCAACGCCCCGTGGCTGCTGACGCCGAGCCTTTTCGTGATCGTCGCCATCCTGGCGTTCAACTTCGTGGGCGACGGCCTGCGGGACGCGGCGGATCCCTATACGGCCGTGTGAAACTGGAGGGAAGAACATGCCGAAACCCGATGCGACCGACATCCTGCGCGTGGGCGAAGTATCGCAGCTGTTCGTGGACGACCATGTGATCGCCGCGACCGAACGGCTCACCCGACGCCTGCACGCGGTCGAGAAGCACCCCGCCAACCCGGTGCTCCGCCCCGAGCTCCCCTGTGAGGGAACCTCGATCGAGTACACCAGCGTGCTCTGGGACGAGGCCGAGCAGCGGTTCAAGACCTGGTACCTGTGCGGCGACAACCAGGACGCCCGCACCAACCCGGGAACGAAGTCCCGGTTCGAGATCCGGTCCTGCTACGCCACCTCCGCGGACGGGATCAACTGGGACAAGCCCGATCTCGGGTTGATCGAGTGCGGCGGGTCGCAGCGCAGCAACGCGATCGACAGCGGGCGCTGGCTGCAGGGCGTGGTGTACACGGGCCCCGACCGGGAGCCGGACGAGCGGCGGCGCTACAAGATGCTTGCCTGGGTGACCGGCGGCTACCAGGCCGCCTTCTCGCCCGACGGCATCCACTGGACCGATGCGCCCGGCAACCCGGTGTGGCCCATTACCGGCGACGTGGCGCCCACCACCTACGACGAGCGCTCGCGGCAGTACATCAGCTTCGCCAAGGTTCACGATGAGTACGAAGGGCACCGCCGCCGGCTGGTCGGCCGCGGCACCAGCCGCGACTTCATCCACTGGAGCGACCCGCAACTGATTCTGGCCCCGGACGATGAGGACGAAGGCTGGACCCTGGGCCGCCCGCGCCACCACACCGAGTTCTACGGGCTGTGCGGGTTCCCGTACGCGGGGATGTACCTGGGGCTGCTGTGGGTGTTCCGGGTGACCGGCAAGGTGCCCGGCGGCACCAACTACGGCGGCATCCACGCGCAACTGGTGCACAGCCGCGACGGGGTCGCCTGGGAGCGCGCCTTCAGCCGCATGCCGCTGATCCCGATCGGCACCCAGGAGAGCTTCGACTGCGGCTACATCCACGCCGCCGGCAGGCCGCTCGTGGTCGGCGACGAGATATGGATCTACTACGACGGGCACGACGGAGACCACGGTTCCTACTGGTACAAGGAGCCGTGGGGCAGCGACGAGCCGCGCCGGGGCGGGGCGCTGGGACTGGGTCGGCTGCGCCTGGACGGGTTCGTGTCGCTCGATGCCGGCGCCGATGGCGGAACGCTCACCACGAGGCCGATGGTCGTCGCCGGAGACGCGCTGGTGGTGAACGCGCGCGCCTGCGGCGGCCTGGTGAAGGTGGAGGTGCTGGACCTCGACGGCGCGGTCGTGGCCGGGTTCGGCAGCAGCGAGTGCGTCCCGATCACGACGGACAGCGTAAGCCACGTGGTCCGCTTCCGCGGCGGCAGATCGCTGGGAGCGCTGCGGGACACTCCCGTGTCGCTGCGCTTCCACCTGCGGGACGCCGAGCTGTACAGCTTCCGCTTCACGGCTGCGCGCTGACGGGTTCGGCCGGCCGGCGCCTCAGGTTCCGGTTGTGTGCTGTCCGACCGTGTACCGGGTGCGGCGCTGCGCCCGCTTGATGCCGGCGAGCGACAGGCGGTCGGCGAAGTGGCAGGCGACGAAGTGCGGGCTGTCCGTCCGCCCCCCGTGGTTCACGAGTGGCGGCTCCTCGCGCCTGCAGACCTCCTCGGCGTACGGGCAGCGCGGATGGAAGTAACACCCCGCGGGCGGGTTGGCCGGGTCGGCGACATCGCCCGTGAGCACGATACGGCGCCCCTTATTGCGCGACTCGGGCTCGGTCTTCGGGACCGCCGAGAGCAGCGCTTCGGTGTAGGGGTGCAAGGGACGGAAGAAGATCTCGTCGGTGTCGCCAAGCTCCACGACCTTCCCGACGTACATCACGGCGACGCGCTGACTCACGTACTCCACCACCGCCAGGTTGTGGGCGATGAACAGGTAGGTGAGGTGGAAGCGCTGCTTGAGCTCCTGCATCAGCTTGAGGATCTGCGCCTGCACCGAGACGTCGAGGGCTGACACCGGCTCGTCGGCGACGATGAACCTGGGGCTCAGCGCCAGTGCCCGCGCTATCGCGATCCTCTGCCGCTGGCCGCCCGAGAAGGCGTGCGGATAGCGCCGCATGTACTCGGGATCGAGGCTGACGTCCCGCAGCAGGCGCGCCACGTGCTCCTTGAGCTCGTTCTTGCGGCGCACGACGGCGTGCGTGAGCAGCGGTTCTCCCACCGTCTCCAGGATGTTCATGCGCGGATTGAGCGACGAGTAGGGGTCCTGGAAGATCATGCTCATGTGTCGCCAGACGCTCTTGAGCTGCGCCTCCTCGAGGCTGGCGACGTCGATCGGGTCGCCGCCGCCGACGCTGAAGCGGACCGATCCGGACGTGGGATCCAGGGCGCGGATGATGCACCTGCCGGTGGTGGTCTTGCCGCAGCCGCTCTCGCCGACCAGGCCCAGGACCTCGCCGCGGCGCACGAAGAAGCTGATCCCGTCCACGGCGCGTACCACGTTGACGGTGCTGCGCAGCAGGCCCCGAGTCACCGGGAAGTGCTTCACCAGGGCGATGACTTCGAGGAGCTTCTCTTTTTCCATGCGCGCCTCAGTGGTAGAGGTAGCAGCTCGTGGTGTGGCCCGGCCCCACCTCCGCGGAGCTGGGGAACGCCTGCGCACACCGGTCCTCCATGACGTGGGCACAGCGGGGGTGAAACGGGCATCCGCTCGGCATCTCGTGGGGGCTGGGGACGCTGCCGCCGATCGCCTCGATCTCGTGGGCCGAGCCCTCGCCCAAGCGCGGGATCGAGTTCAGCAGGCCGACCGTGTAGGGATGTCTCGGAGTGCGGAAGATCGTCTTTACGGGCGCCGCCTCCACGTCCCGTCCCAGGTACATGACCATCACCCGGTCGCACAGCTCGGCGATCACCGCCAGGTCGTGGGTGATGATGATCAGCGACATGTTCAGCTCCCGCTGCAGATCCTTCATCAACTCCAGCACCTGGGCCTGGATCGTCACGTCCACCGCGGTGGTGGGCTCGTCGGCGATCAGCAGGCTGGGATGGCAGGAGAGCGCCATGGCGATCATCGCCCGCTGCCGCATGCCGCCGCTGATGGCGAAGGGATAGGCGTCGACGGTCTGTTCCGGATTCGGCATGCCGGCGCGGCGCAGCATCTCGACGGCGCGCTCCCGCGCGGTGCGCCGGTCGCACTCCTGGTGCAGGCGGATCGCCTCCATGATCTGGTTGCCGATGGTGTAGACCAGGCTGAAGGCGGTCATCGGCTCCTGGAACACCATCGACACCTCGGCCCCGCGGATGCTCCGTACCCGCCTGCCCTTCCAGTCCAGCGTCGCCAGATCCACCACGCCGGCTTCCGTGCGGAGCAGGATCTCGCCGTTCACGATGCG
Organism: Spirochaetia bacterium; assembly: GCA_963662775.1. Taxonomy (GTDB): domain Bacteria; phylum Spirochaetota; class Spirochaetia; order SZUA-6; family Bin103; genus CATQHW01. The sequence continues at coordinate 2,785,907 of OY759747.1, read as the reverse complement.
GCCGTTGCGCGGCACGATGCGGAGGATGGACTGCGCCGTGACGCTCTTGCCGCAGCCGCTCTCCCCGGCGATGCCGAGCGTCTCGCCGCGCCGCAGGTCGAACGACACGCCGTCGACGGCCTTCAGCGTTCCCTCGCGCGAGAAGAACCAGGTCTTGAGGTCGCGCACGCTGAGCAGCGCATCGTCCTTCGCCACCGCGCCATCATGCATCGAAACGGGCCTCCGGCCAGTAGGGAGGGTTCCCCGCCGGCCGGAGCGTGCATCCCCGACGAGCGGGGATGCACACCTCAGCGTCTACTCGTCGATGTAGATCGGCGCCAGCATCTCGTAACAGATGTTGTAGTTGCTGTTCCTGGGCCAGTTCTTGATCCGGTTGTTGACCACCCAGTACTGCGCCTGCATCGGCATGTTGAAGCCGCCGACCATCCACAGGTTGTCGTCCCAGATCTCGGCGATCTCGATGGTCCTGGCGATTCTCACCTGCTCGTCGCCGGAGGCGAGCGCCTCCTCGCGCAGGCGCATGATCGTCTTCACGTCCTCGGGCGGCTCCGATCCCTTCTCACCGCCGCTCACGATCCAGGAACCCCACTGCGGCGCGGTTCCCCAGCGCTCGGAGATCGGCACCAGCGAGGCGCGGAACAGCGGATTCATCGGCCTGCCGCCGTGCTGTCCGGTGGCGGTGAAGATGTCGTACTGGCCGGACTCGATCGTGGCGGACGCCATGCCCTGCTCGATCGGCTTGCTGACCACCTCGATGCCGAGCTCCTTCCAGTAGTTCCGGTACAGCTCGGCCAGCTCCACGGTCTCCGGCCACAGCACGTTGATGGTGTTCACCAGGCGCACGCGCTCGCCGTCGGAGCGCAACCGGAAGCCGTCGCCGTCGCGCTCGGAGATCGTGCCGATCTCGTCGAGCAGCGCGTTGGCCTGGCCCGGATCGAAGTCCAGGTGGCTCTTGAACAGGTTCTCGCCGTGAAACGGAGGACCCTCGGGGAGCCCGGTGTGGGTCGGCGTGGCAAGTCCCTTGAACACCAGGCTGTTCGCCTCCCCGCGGTCGATCGCGAGCGAGAGGGCGACGCGGAACCGCTTGTCGTTGAGGAGTGCGTTCAGCACCGGGTCCTCGTGGTGGAAGTTGAAGCGCACGTTGCCCTGGTTGTCCGGCGGCCACCAGTGCTGCTCGATGCGGTAGTCGCCGCGCTCCATGTTGTCGAGCACGAGCTGATGGTTGGGGAAACAGCCCCAGTCGAAGCAGCTGTTGTAATCGAAATCGCCAGCGATGGTCTTGAGCAGCAGGGCCTCCTTGTCCTCGGTGAGCACCCGCTCCATGCGGTCGATGTAAGGGAGCTGATTGCCGGCGGTGTCGATCATGAAGTAGTAGGGGTTGCGCTCCATCACCTGCACCGGTTCGCTGACCGTGTTCTGTGCAATCCAGGCCATCAGGACCGGGCGTTCGGGCATCCCCCAGGCATCCAGGTGGCCGCCCATCTTGGAGTTGAAGAGGTTGACCCAGGTGTCGTAGCCCTCGGCCTTCATGGTGGCTTCGATGTCCGCCATCTCGGTGTAGGTGGGATGGAACTGCTCCAGGTAGTGCTTGGGCAAGTAGTTGTTGGGCCGCCACCGGGCCAGGTTCTCGATGAACACCCCGAATGGCTTGTGGAACGTCATCTGGAAGGTGTAGTCGTCGATCTTCGCGGGTACGCCGGGAACCCCATCGACCAGCATGCGGGAAGAGGGGCTCGGGGAGAGGTCGGTGTTCAGCGCCACGTCCTCGAAGTAGAACATCAGGTCGTCGGCGGTGAACGGGGTGCCGTCGCTCCACTTCATGCCCTCGCGCAGGTGCAGCGTGAAGGTCATGCCGTCCGGGCTGACGTCCCAGCCCTCGATGAGCCGGGGGAACAGCCGTGCCATGTCCGGGGTGTACGAGACCAGGAACTCGTAGCCCCAGTCCATCATGTAGTTGGTGGCGGCCTTGCCGGTGTTGGGAAGGCGCAGCGTACCGCCGTAGGTGCCGATCCCGTCGACCGGCTGCACGACCAGCGGTTCGTGGGGCAGCCGCTCGGCGATGGGGGGAAGGCTGCCCTGAGCGACGAGCGCGGCCACCGCCGGCGCCTCTTTGAAGGTGAGCGTGGTCCCCGTCATGCTCTCGTACTCGCTGAGGTTGTAGGGGATGGCGTGGTCGATGTGCTCTTCGCTGACGGCTGGGAACGCGGTCAACAACAGCAGTAGCACGGTCACGGGCACGAGCTTCTTCATCATCATTCTCCTTGCGATGACAGTGAGTCTTCGGCGGCTCCGTTGACGGTCTGTGGATGCCCATTGTCCTTTGCCCGGCAGGAGTGTCAAGCAACGAACGTCGATCCGTCGCGAGCCTCCGGCCCGTCGGCCTCCCACGGGTGCGATCTCCATCCCATACCAGCACTCACGGTTTGGCGCTTACGAACCATGCGCCCTTCTGTTCAGCAACTGTCTGTTCAAACCGCAACTTCGTCTACGCTCCGCTAGCTCCCCCTTGGAGGATCTTCGGGCCTATCTTCCTTGTCATCGTCATCATCAGGTCTATCAGTGTTAGGACGCTCCCCACCATCATCGACCGCGATCTGGGCGCTCCGCGCGACGCGGAAACCTAGATCGATATCGCGCAAACGGAGCTCTCCCCACCAGCGAAAGGCCGAGCGGACGTTTCCCGGAGCGCTGAACCACGAGCCCCCTCGGATCATCGCAACGCCACAATCTCCCGTTCGCCAGGAACTTCCATCGCGCGGCGCTCCTACATAATCCTCGTTCCAGCAGTCTTCAGTCCACTCGTATACATTACCCAGGACGTCGTGAACGCCATATGCGTTCGCACTATATGTCCCTACAGGTGCCTCAAAAACGTGTCCGTCACTGCACGTAGCGGTCCGCCAGTCAGGAAACACGGTCTTTGCCTCATCGTCAGCCCCGTTCGCATACCGACACTGCCCATCGGAACTCTCTCCCCAGTACCTCGCCGTATCCGTTCCCGCTCTCGCCACGTACTCCCACTCGGCCTCGCTCAGCAGTCGATACTCCTCTCCCGTCTTCTCCTTCAGCCAGGTCACGTACTCCTTCGCGTCGTGCCAACTCACGTCGGTCACTGGATGACTCGGCCCGACAAATCCATCATAGTCATCCGCACGATGCCTGCACGCACCTTCACTCACGCAGGTGTCCCACTCCGAATACGTGACCTCGTACACGCCGACCGCGAAGGACTGTATCGTAACGTCGTGGCGCGGTCCCTCATCGTCCCATCGATACAACTCCGACTCCGGGGAGCCCATCATGAACGATCCTTCGGGCAATACGACCATCAGCGGGCACGACGCGCAATCTCGGAACGTCTCACCTGTTTTGAGCGTCTTTCCCATATCACCCATCTCGCACGAGACCAAGAATAGCAACCCTAGTCCCATCATGCCTGCGGAAACCACGGCTCTTCTGTCTATTGCCGTCGCCACGAGTCTTCGTAATACTGTGTACACGCCCTTCACTCCTCCACCCATATCGGGTGTTATCTGATCATCATCTCACGATTCCTGAACCACAATGCAACTCAGGACTATATGGTCCGTGCCACGCGGAAACCCAAGGTATAGTCACGGTGATCGGTGTTTGCCCAGCCGCGATTCCCTGAGCGAAGGACGTCGGACGTATCGCTCCAGGAACCGCCCCGTATCACTCGTCTGTCACACGCCTCTCTCTCCCATGAGCTCCCGTCAGACGGCACTCCTTCATAGTTATCACTCTTGCAGTCCTGCGTCCATTCCCATACGTTTCCCAGCACGTCATGCAAACCGTATCCGTTCTCTTCGTAGCTTCCCGCCGGAGACGTCCGATGATAGCCATCGTCACAGGCCGTGATTTCCCACTTCCAATCTTGGTGACGGTCCTTGTTACGGAGCGTCCTATCTGCTCCGTTAGCATAGCGGCACTGGTCTTCTGCTGATTCCGCTCCCCAATACCTCGCCGTGTTCGTTTCCCCTCGCGCTACGTACTCCCACTCCGCCTCGCTCAACAGCCGATACTCCTCACCCGTCTCCCGTGACAACCACCGTACGTATTCCATCGCATCTTCCCAGCTCACGCATACGACGGGTTCTCGGTCCGTCTGGCGATAACCAGGATTACTCCAATTGCCACTATATCGGGACCATTCCCCAGTCCATCGCCAGCATGTTGTCATCGCAGGGTGGCCTGTCGACGCCGCGAAATCTCTGTATTCGTCCCGCGTGATCTCGTATACACCGACCGCCAGTGGATACTCTATTGTTACGACATGCTGCGGTCCTTCATCCCTTCCCCGCTTTCTCTCAGACACCGGGGTCCCCATCATGTACGATCCCGGCGGTACCACTACCATCAGCGGACAATCATCGCAGTCCTGAAATCGCCGCCCTGGGCGACTTTCCTCTCGCCTGAGCGCAATATCAAACAGGCGCCGTGCGTCACTTACATGCCGCCCGTTGGCGTACCTTTGGAGATACGCGTGGTACGCCGATGACGTGTCCGCCGCTCGCGCTTGCTGGTAAGCCTCGTCGTCTCGCGCGGCAGCGGCCGTCGTCGTCCGAAGGACGTATCGACCGCGCGAGCTACTGTCCCGCGCCCTGGCGGCGATGAGAACTTCCCCGGTGGGAGGCAGGGTCAGCTCAAGTCGGGCATTGGTTCCGCCCCCGGAGTCATCGTCCATGAGTTCGAGTTCCTCGACCTTGGCAAACAGAAGGGCGTCGAACTCATCGGTCACCATGTCGACGTGGAGTTCCGTTCCCGGCTCGCCGCGCAGTGTCCACACGTCCCTCGGATCATCGTTAGACGTGAGAGGGTCCGTCAGAGCCCCGATCCGCTCCTCGTTCATGCCAATCGTCGGCGCCGTCGCAGTGATCCCGTCCCATGCTTCAGTCGCGTACCGCCCGTTCGGGAAGTCGGTCAAGTACGCCCAGTATGACTCCACGGTGTGCTCTGCCCGGGCGCGCTCGTAAGCCTCGTCGTCCGCGGCAGCTGGCGTTCTCGTCCGCAGGACGTATTGACCGCGCGAGCTACTGTACGTGTAGGCGATGATGATCACTTCCCCGCTGGGAGGCAGGGTCAGCTCAATTCGGGCGTTGGTACCGCCGCCGGAGTCATCGTCAAGAACGTCGATCTTGTCGTTGTCCCTGGCATTCAGAACGGCGTCGAACTCGTCGGTCAACATGTCCACGTGGAGTTCGGTTCCCGGCTCGCCGCGCAGTGTCCACACGTCCATCAGATAGCCGTCAGATGTGAGAGGGTCCGTCAGAGCCCCGATCCGCTCCTCGTTCACGCCGATAGTCGGTGCCGCCGCGAAGAGTCCGCCCCATGCTTCCGTTTCGTGCCGGCCGTTCGGATACCTCGTCAGGTACTCCGCGTATGACTCCACGGTGTGCTCTGCACGGGCGCGCTCGTAAGCCCCGTCGTCTCGCGCGGCAGCCGCCGTCCTCGTCCGCAGGACGTATTGACCGCGCGAGCTGCTGTCGAACGCGCTGGCGATCATGATCACTTCCCCGCTGGGAGGCAGGGCCAGCTCAAGGCGGGCATTGGTTCCGCCGCCGGAATCATCGTCCACGAGTTCGATGTCGACGCCCATTGCATACAGAACGGCGTCGAACTCTTCGGTCACCATGTCCACGTCGAGTTCCGTTCCCGGCTCGCCGCGCAGTGTCCACACGTCCATCGGATCATCGTCAGACGTGAGAGGGGCCTTCAGAGCCCCGATCCGCTCCTCGTTCACGCCAATCGTCGGCGCCACCGCAGTGACCCCGGCGAGTGCTTCACTCACGTACCGCCCGTTCGGGAAGTCCCTTAAGTACGCCGCGTATGACTTCGCTGTGTTTTCTGCATGGGCGTGCTCGTAAGCCTCGTCGTCCGCGGCAGCCGCCGTCCTCGTCCGCAGGACGTATTGACCGCGCGAGCTGCTGTCGAACGCGCTGGCGATCATGATCACTTCCCCGCTCGGAGGCAGGGTCAGCTCAAGGCGGGCGTTGGTACCTCGCCCAGAGTCATCGTCCCAGAGTTCAATCTCGTCGCCCATGGCATACAGAACGGCGTCGAACTCTTCGGTCACCATGTCCACGTGGAGTTCCGTTCCCGGCTCGCCGCGCAGTGTCCACACGTCCATCGGATCATCGTCAGACGTGAGGGGGGCCGTCAGAGCCCCGGTCCGCTCTTCGTTCACCCCAATCACCATCTGCAATGGAGATGGTTGCGGGGGAGACGGCTGCAGGGCCGCCCTCGTCCGCAGGACGTATTGACCGCGCGAGCTACTGTCGAACGCGCTGGCGATGATGATCACTTCCCCGCTCGGAGGCAGGGTCAGCTCGAATCGCGCATTGGTTCCGCCGCCGGAATCATCGTCCATAAGGTCGATCTCATCGCCCAAAGCGGACAGAACGGCATCGAATTCATCGGTCACCATGTCCACGTGGAGTTCCGTTCCCGGCTCGCCGCGCAGTGTCCACACGTCCATCGGGTCATCTTCAAACATCAGAAGGTCCGTCAGAGTCCCGATCCGCTCCTCGTTCACGCCGATCGTCGGTGCCGCCGCGAAGACTCCGCCCCATGCGTCTGATTCGTGCCGACCGTTCGGATACCTCCTCAGGTACTCCGCGTATGACTCCACGGTGTTCTCTGCGCGGGCGCGCCCGTACGCCTCGTCCTCTTGCGTGGCGTCTATCCCTAGCTCCAGCGATCTCGGTTCCCGACTCGGCCAGTGCCTTGCGACCGGGCGACGAGCTTCGTGCGGCTGCGGGGGTGGCTCCATCTGCAGCGGAGATGGATCCGCCAGGAGAGGCAGCGGCAGCGTCCCCGTTCCCACGCCGCCGCCCAGCTCGTAGTTGCCGGCCTTGAACGTCCCCGAGTTCGCCAGCGTGTAGATCACGCTCACGTCGTGTGTGCCGGCATCCGTCGTAGGAAGCTCCTTCACCACCAGCCCGCCAGCGCGGAAGTCCGCAAGCTCGGGCGCCAAAACCCCCGTTCCTGTCGCGTGCGTCGTATCGAAGCCTGCCGCCGTGGAGCCCTCCACGGTGCGCGACACTACCGTCACCCCGTCGATCGCCGTGATCGTCCGCGCCGTGATCGTGCCGCTGATCGCCCCCACCGTCACCGCGTAGTTGCCGGCGTCCACGCCGCCCACCGTCGCTCCGCTGATGGGGATGTTTGTGCCCGCGTCCGCACTGCCGTAGGTGCCACCGCTTATCGTCACCACGTCCCCACCGACCAGTTCCGGCGTGAAGGTCCCGCTGATCGTCGTGCTGACCGTGTCCGTCCCGTCGTAGACCCGGGTCACGGCCGTGCCGCTGAATGTCGTCGCCTTCTTCTTGATCGTGCCGGTCAGATCAATGCTGCTCGGCAGCGTGTAGTTGTCCTGGTTTGTATTCGAGCCCGCCACCAGCACGAACGTAGGACTGCGGATCGTGATCCCGGTAGCGACATCCGTGGTCGCGTAGTTCCCGCCGGTCGCGCTCAGCATCAGGCTCTGCCCGCTCACGGCTCCGCCCACCTCGCCGTCGATCAACTGCGCTCCGTTCAGCCCCGCCGCACCGTCATAATCTTTCGTCAGAACCGCGGCGTCCACCGTCACTTCCTCCGGCACGATCGTGTAGCTGCCCAGCGTCGAGGCTTCCGGCAGTACGTACTTGCGGGTAAACGCACTTGTAACCGCCAGTGTCCCGAAGTTGATCGCGTAAGCACCCACGTCGCTGCCAATCGCCCGCGACAGCCTTCCGTTCAGCACCTGCTCCGTTGTGTCCCCGTCCGTCAGGCCGCTTACCGTGAAGCTCAGATCGTCGCTCCCACCATATGCCCGCGTTGGGTCATTGACCTTGATCTCCAGCGGCGCGTGCACCGTATCCGCGCACCTTACTCCTGCCGGAAGAATCTCCGCTGGAAGCGTGAGAGCCTTATAGGCTCTTGAAGCCCCGACGCGGGTCTGCCCGTCCTCCATTTCCAACATCTGCACTTCCAGATCGATCCCAGCCGGAAGGCACGTCACCAGGCCATGCAACTTGTACTTCGACGCCTTGACCTCCTCGTCGCCCGCGCCTATCGGCTGCGACGTTCCCCACTGATATTGTCGTTGTATACGCATATGGACCGCGCTTCCCAGCTGTCTCTCCATCCGGCCACGCAGAGCCGTCGATCGAGTGTCTCCCGTGAACTCCGCATGGTCCACCTCCACGGCACGCAGGTCCGACTCCGATAAGGCAAGCTGTTCCACGAGTTCCGCCGCCAAGTCCGCGATCACCACGTCGAACACCTCGTGTTGCTGAATCGGCACGCTTTTTCTGGCGTTTGCACGGTTGGTTGCTGTGTTCGCTATTGCGTCCGCTATTCTCTGCTGCAGCTGTACCGCTTGGCAATCAAGCTGAATGTTGTGCATGTCATGGACCGTCCAACTGGCAGTGCAGTAGACCTCCACGTCCGCGCCCGCTGCTCTCAGTTCTTCCTGATAATCCGCGACTCCGCGATGCTCCCGGCGAGTCCCGTACACGTTCATGAGGTTACGGCGTGTTTTCACTTCCATCTGGGTGTTCAGGAATTCTCGCCGCAGCAGATCGAACAGCTCGCTGTCAAGATCATTGAGGATGTCATCCGGCAACCTCGACAAGCGTTCTGGATCCCACGTCAGAGGCCGGACTGCGACGCTTGTATTCATCGGGTCCGGTACCGTCCGCCCGAGCGGTCCGACCAAATCGTCTGCAAGGGTCTTGATCGCGTCCCCCCACCGATTCTCTTGCGCATGAAGCAACAGTGTGGAACTCACCGTCAGTCCTACGGCGAAGATCCACGTGCGTGCCTTCCGCCAGCGAGGAAAGGGAGCAGTTGCCGGGCTCATCGCAATCGGATCAGATCAGTTGAATCGCCGCCGTTCGTCGACGGACGGTCTGCGGTCCGGCGTCGGGACGATCTTGGTTAGAGTGATATTGACGCCGTCAAGGCGAAATAGAATGTCGTCGTCAATGTCGAAACCCATGTCGTCCAGAAGTATCGAGAGCCACTCCTCGAGCTTGGCGGCGCTGGCCGTCGTCTGGTAGCCATATACCTTGAGGGCCGACCCGCGATCCACCACTTTGTCGATGTTTCTCGCGCCCGGGAACTCCTCAGCCATCACACCCACGATGGTAACCACCTCCCGTTGTTCGAAATACTCGAATCTGACGGTGTACGTGACCGCCATCCCCGGCTGCGATCGCCCGGCCGGAGGACGGGCGGCGACGGGAGGCGAATACCGTTCCAGCATCCTCGCAAGGACGTTGCCCACGGCCATCGCCACCTCACGCGCTTTTTCGCCGACATGCTCCTCGATGCACAGCGAGGTTCTCGCACAATCCGGGCTTGTCCTCGTCGTGACTATTTCCTCGAAGGCGTCCAGGAAAAGGTTGGTTCTGGCGTCATACAATTCGCCGTCCAATCGTGTATGTATCGTCGCAAATGCACCTCGCTGAGGTCGTTCGACAGCGGCATGCACACGGAACAACACCCAGGCGCGTATCTGATGCCTGGCTTCGTCACTCTCGAGGATGCTCTTGATGTCGGTAACCAACTCGGACTTGGTTCTTCGATCGGGGATGTGGACGATGCCGAAATCTGCAAACAACGACTCCTCGTCGAGCATCTGAAAGCCACGAAACTGCATGGCTCTGCGTAGCTCGGCTACCACGCGCTTGAACATGTCGCTCGACCGCCGGACCGAGGTCTCATCTTCGTCCTCGATCACCACGAGAACGGGTATGTTGGTCGCGGCGTCGCCGGTCGCCTGCCCGTACAGGAGTGGCACTGGAAGGATACAGATTGCCAGGATGGCGAACAGCCGGATGCGGCGACGGCCATGTCCGAGGGCTTCGCCTCGACCCGGGCCGAAAACCGGCAGATCGTCGCTTCTCATAGTTCTCTCGTCGCCTCTCACTGTCTTGCCTCCATGAGTCGTTGTGGTCGTTTGAGTCGGTTCGCCGACGCAAGGCGTCCGATTGGCGTTCATCGGAATCGTTCTCCGGTGATGGGGACCCAAGAACCGAGCCAACGACTGCGGGTGGGCGGCACCGCAGCGAGGCCGGGAAAGCCATGCGCGCCAAAGCGGTTACTGAACCGGGGGATGGAACGCCGGTCGGGCACCCGATCTCGGACCATGGGACTGCGTTCGTAGTGCCACCACCAGAGCATCACCCGGTGCACGAACCCGCGGGTGTTCTCGTGCGGCCTGTCGCGCCCCGCGCGCGACAACAGAGGACCGCCCCGATAGTGCGAGAGCGCCAGCTCCCAATTCCCGTCGTAGCGCCAGTAGAGCCGGCTCAGGTAGTGAAGCCCCAGTCGCACGTTGGTGACCGGATCCCGGAGCTCGTTCGGGCTCACTCCGAACTCCCGCGCTGCAGTCTCCGGCCGAAGTTGCATGACGCCCATGGACCCGGTGCCGCCGATCAGATCACGGCCGAAGTCCGACGCTTCCTTGGCGACCGCTAGCGCCAGCGCCGCCGGGACGCTTGGGACCTCAAGCGACTCGGCCAGAACCAGCCGCTCCATGGACCCAGGCAAATGGTCCAGCCATAGGATAGACCCGTTCGCGTGCCACCAGGAGGTGGCGGCCGGCGCGGCTACCGCCGTCGGAGCGAGCACCAGTCCCGATGCGACGGCCATTGTCAATCGGACTCCAATCGTCACGTAGACGCCAAATCTCCGTGTCATCTGTTCTCTCCTATATCGAAATGGACGAGACGTTCGCCGCACACACTACGGTCACTTGAATCCGCTGGACGTGGTGTCCCATAACTCAAACTCACTGTCGGCTTCGATTGAGGCTACCTGCGGTAGAGCCAGGAGGATGGCGATCAACGTCGGCCCTGCCGACAGTGCGATGGCAGGCAGGTTTTCGAACGTGCGGACAGCGGCAAGGTCCTCCGGAGACAACGCCTCCCTCAGCCGGTCCATCACCAACGCTCTCACCGTCGCGATCTTGGCGCTGTCGTCCAGGCTTCCGTCGCCCACCTCAACGGCGAGATTGACGATGATCGGAATGGGTTCCGGCCGCTCCGCGTCATGCCCTTCGACTTCGGCCGTTCCTTCGCCGCAGGCGAAGCCGCCGATCATGGCCAGCAGGCATACGGCCAGCAGCACCGCACGCGCGGGCGGCGACAGAAGCCCGTCGGCAAAGAGCCGTGCGGCGAATCGACCTAACCACCGGTGATCGGCTGCCATTCATCACCATCCTGTTCACGTCGAGGTGGGTCCGACTCTGCTGGAGGCGGCCGTACCGGGGGACTGGGTTCCGGTCTGTCGTCCGGCACCTCATCGGGCGGCTTGGGCGCGAGCTTGTCCACGGTGATGCGCGTGCCCTGCACCTCGACCAGCGTGTCCCGATTCGGGTCGAAGCCCATGTCACGGAACAAGCCATAGAGCCATTCTTCCAGCTTGAATACTTTCGCGGTGGTCCGGTATTCGTAGCGCCTGACGGCTGCGGTCTTGCTGATCAACGAATGCGTCCGGTAACCGGGAAAATCCTCTCGCATAGCCCGCATGATCGTGATCGCCTCGCGATCGTTGAAATGGCGTAACGTCAGCGCATAAGACGTGAGCCTGCCGTGTCCGTCGTCGCCGGACGGCGGCGTCACACAAGCCGCCATCAGCCCGAGGATCAGTGTCGCCCCGAGCAACTTAGCAATAGCACCGTCGACGACGCGGTGCATTGCACGATTCATGTCCGCTCTCCCCTTCATCCGCATCAACCTCCCGTAATCGATTCCCACTGCTGCCCGGTGTCCTGGTCGTCGTCCGGAAATTTCAGCCGGACCAGTGGCTGGCGCGCCGAGGACGGCGCCCCGATCTGCGCGCTCGATGCTTCGGTATGGAGATACCCGATGGCTCGACCCACATCGATAAGGGAGGCGGCGATGCCGGTGCGTGTGTCCGTGACGGGCCGCCCTGTTTCCTGCAGGGCGCGTACCCGCTCGGCCACCGTGCTGCCCGGCGCAGCTTGGTGCAGAAGCGCCAGCGCCGCCGCCGCGTGCGGGGCCGCCATCGAGGTGCCCGAGAGACGCGCGAAGCCGCGAGTCATGCGTCCGCCAGACGACCCGACCACCGATGAGAGTATCTCCACTCCGGGCGCGAGCAATTCGAGCGTCGGGCCGCTGTTGGAGAAGTCGGCCACATCCACCGCCTTGCTCACAGCGCCCACGCCGATGAATCCCTCGACGCAGGCCGGAAAGCCGACTGGCTCCGCATGACTGCCGCTCGAGTCGTTCCCGGATGCCACCGCGACGGCGACGTCATGCTGTCGCAGCAGAGTCGATACCAGGTCCCAGACGCGAGAGCGACATACACCCGATGCGTCGCGCGGCGCTCCGAGGCTCATGTTGACCGCCCCGATCACACCCGGGTTGTACTTGGCCAGCGTGATGATTAGATCCAGCGCGGCAACAATGGAGCTGCCGCTCATGCCGCCGGCGTCGCGGTTCGCAACGTTGATCATTACCAGATGCAAGGCCGGCCCGACGCCCGACAGGTCATCCGGCACCGAGCGACCGAGCACGATACCCGCCACGTGCGTGCCGTGGGTGCCGACCGGTTGCGAGGCACCCCGGCCGATCATCCGTGATCGTCCGTTCGGGCAGCGATCCGCGAAGCACGCTTCGAATATCACCCGGCGGCCGAAGAAGGGATGTTCGATGTCTACGCCGTCGTCGATCACGGCGACTACAACCCCCAGGCCGGTATAGTCACGGCGCCACGCCTCGAAAGCGCCCACCATTTCGGTACTGTCGGACAACAGCGGCTGCAGCACGGGATCCTTCCATAGCTCAACCCCGCTTTGTGACTTGGCGCTCCGCAACGCGGCGTCATCCATGGTCATCGCCAGCACCGGGAGGTTGTCATAGCGACGTGTCACCGCAACCTGATCGGAGGCTGCCTTCAGATCCTGCACGAACTCGTCGCCGGTTATCGCGACCGTGCCGCCACCGCTGCTGCCCTGCGCCGCCATGTCGCCGGTGATCGGGTGCCACCCGGTCACCAGCACCGACACCACGCCCCGCGACTGCACAGCCGTCGACAGGAAATCGAAATCGTCGCCGCCCGCTGCCACGGCGGCCAACAACAAAGCCGTGACCGCCACGATCTCGACGTTTAGGCCCACCCGGCCGGCGGCGAGTCCGCGAAGCCAACCGCGTCCGCCGAAGCATCGCGTCCATCCGCCGACCATTCGTTTCATCCTCTGAGCTCCGCCGTCACGTCACCGGAACCGCCGGCGCTCAGCCGGTGCTTCACGCGAAGGCGACGAGACCAGCTTCTCAATCGAGATCCTGAGCCCCTGACCCTGGATCAATACGTCGCGGTCGACGTCGAAACCCATGTTCATAAACAGGGAGGTGAGCCACTCCTCCAGCTTGTAGCTCCTCGCTGTGCTGACATACGCATAGTTCCTGACGGAACCCAATCTGCTGATCAGGTCGTGCGATCGGTAGCCGGGAAACTCCTCGGCGATCGCCGCGATGATCGCGAACGCTTCGCGGTTAGTGAAACCGCGCAGTGTCAGTGTATACGGCGTCACCATCCCGTGACCGCCGTCCACGGGCCGCTGCGGAAGCGGAGGTGGGTCGGTTCGGCACGCCAAGACGCAGCCCATTAGCGCCATAGCTACTCCAAGCACCCTGATGCCAAGCGGAACATGCAACACGCGCAACACGTTGTGAATTGCCCCCTTGCGAAGCTTTCGTTCAGTCTCCGCGATCAATACTGACTCACAGTTCCTTGTGAAATCGTGCCCCAAATTGGGGACAGGCGGGTCTTTTTGCTACCACGCGCGACAGAACAGGAAGGCTGGCTGGATGCCGCAGACCTGCCCAGCGAGCGGCAGCTCCGAGAGCTGTACCACGAACAGCAGCAGGCTGAACGCGACGCCGCACACTCGTTGGATGCTCACCGCGAGCCAATCGCCGGATGGCTCGAAAAGCGCTACAACTTTCTGGTGATCCACAAACTGTTGACGGGGCTGGGGGGTGGAGTACTCCGAGACCACCGTGGGCCGCTACATCCACCGTCACTTCCCAAAGCGGTGCGGCCGGTGCGGCGCGAGACCAGGCCCGGCGAGCCGCCGACGGACGCCGAGTGGCGAGATCCACGCCGTCCTGGCACTCACATCCCAAGCGGGTGATGCGAGGTGGTACTCTGAGGCGTGATGGAACGCTTCGACGGGATCCGCGCCGTGCACTACCAGGCCCGAGATCCCGGTCTCGTTTGGACGAAGGACCCGGAGCCGTGCATCGGCCCCGATTCGCCGCTGGACTCCTTGAGCATTCTGACTCCGAACGTGGTCCGGCTTCCCGAGGGCGGCTACCGCATGTACTACACCGGCTGGGGTCCGGGGCGCGCGGTGCCCGACGCCAACGGCTACATCCTGAGCGCCGTGTCCGACGACGGCGCGGCGTGGCGCAAGGAGCCGGGCGTCCGCCTGGACGCGCATGCGCCGGACGCGACGCTGCGGGTGCTCTGCCCCGACGTCGTGCCGCTGCCGGACGGCCGCTGGCGGATGTACTACGAGGCGGCAAGCCCCGACCGACCGACCGTGATCAAGAGCGCGGTCTCCCCGGACGGGCTGGCCTGGGAGCCCGAGCCCGGCGTCCGCGCCGCCGCTCCGGACGCGTCGTTCGGCTCGCCGCGGTGCGTCTACGCCGAGTCGCCGTCGGACCCGTCCCGGCTCTGCTGCCGGCTCTACTTCCACAGCTATGCCCACCCACGGCGCACCGGGCTCGACGCGCCCAACCACATCATCAGCGCCATCTCCGACGACGGGCTGTCGTTCCGGATCGAGCCGGGCGTGCGCATCGCCCAGGAGGACGAGCAGCGCGACACGCTGGCCGTCTACGCGCCGGAGGTGCTCCGGCTGGGCGACCCGGCCGCGCCCCGCTACCGCATGTACTTCGCCGCCTGGGCGACCGACATCCGCGGCGGCATCTTCGCCGCCTCCTCACGGGACGGCCTGACCTGGACCAGGGAGCCCGGTCCGCTGCTCGACCTGGACCGGCCGCTGGACGTGAACATGGTGTCCGAACCGTGCGTGATCGACCTCGACGACGGCCGCTTCCGGCTCTTCTACGAGGCTGAGGACGAAGAGCGCAGGCGGCGGATCCTGAGCGCCACCTCGGGGTAGGCTCAAGCCGTGAGTGCCGACGCCCCGGCTCCGCAACCGCGCAGCGAGCGTCGCATCGTCTTCAACAGCGATCCGTCCACCATCGCCACGTTCATGCTGCCCGATCCGGTCACCGCCGGCGACCTGCGCCGCTGGGTCGATCTGCTGGGCGACGCGGGCGTCGATACCATGGTCCAGGACTGCTACAACCAGGGCTTCACCCCCTATTGGCGCACCGACCGCTTCCCGTACGACACGCGGCCCCAGCACCGGCGGTTCCTGCCGCTGCTGGACGCGGGCGTGCAGCCCATGCAGGTGCTGGCCGACCGCTGCCACGAGCGCGGCATGACCTTCCTGGGCGGCCTGCGCATGAACGACACCCACGACTTTCCCAGGTTCGCGGAGTTCGTGGAGTCGCATCCCGAGTACCAGCTTCCCAAGCGCTGGGAGGTGCTGGGCATCGAGCGGCCGCCGGAAGCCGAGATCGACCGGGGCGGCAAGCCGCTCGACTTCACCTTCGAGCCGGTGCGCGCCTTCGTGCACGCCGTGGCCGCGACCCTGCTGGAGACCATCGACGTCGACGGCGTGGAGCTGGTGATGCGCGATCCCGGCTACTTCCCGGTTCCGGACGCCCGTGACCGGGCGCACCTGATGACCGACCTGATCCGGCGCATACGCCGGACGCTCGACGAGCACGGCCGCGCGCGCGGCCGGCGGCTGCTGCTGGGGGCGCGCGTGCTCCCCACCGTGGACGAGTGCCTGACCATGGGCCTGGACGTGCCGGCATGGATCGCCGAGGGGCTGATCGACTACTGCGCGCCCATGGACACGATGTTCTGCGACTTCAGCGCGGGATACGCGGAGTTCGGTGCGCTGGCGCGTGCGCCCGGAAGCGCGTGCATGCTGTATCCGGGGCTGCATCCCTGGGTCAGCCACCGCCGTCGCCGGAGGAAGGAGGTGATGAGCCCGTCGATGAGCCGGGCGCTGGCGCACACCTTCTACGGCAGCGGCGCCGACGGGGTGTCGGCCTTCAACCACTTCGTCGGCCACCTGTTCACGCCGCCGTACTATCCGCAGGCGCTGCAGGTCTTCCACGACCTGCGCGACCCGCAGCGGGTCGCCGCTGGCGAGCGGCACTACGTGTTCGACCCCACCTGGGGCGGCGTGCCGTGGATGGGCATGGACCGCACTTCCTCGGGCGTGGTCAAGGCGCAGCGGCTGGTCCTCGACCGAGCCGCCGATCGGCCGGCCGGCACGTACCGCTTCCGCTTCTACGAGCGGATGGATCGGGTGCGGTGTGCGACGCTGGCGCTGCGCGGCGCCGACCTCACCGAGCTGGACGAGCTTGCGGTGGCGCTCAACGGCGTGCCGCTCGCCGACGGGCCGCTGGGCCGGGCGGACACGCGGGCGCGCGAGCGCCCGGGCGGCCCTCCGAACCCCGCCGTGCCGGCACGGCCGGTGTGCCCGGACACGCGCTGGTTCGTGCTGCCGGCCGACGCTCCGGTCCAGGGAGAGAACGATCTGGCAATCACGCTGGACCAGGCCGACCCGCAACGGTCGAGCCCGGTGATCGTGGACGAAGTGGAGGTCTGGATACAGCCATGTTGAGCGGAGCCCACATACGCTCGTTCGAGGAACGGGGATTCGTGACCGGGGACCGCGTGCTCAATGCGGACGCCGTCGACGAGCTGCGCACGGAGCTGGCCCGCGTGTCCGCCGAGCGCGATGCGGGGGACGGCACGAAGCCGGTGCTGGACCGCGACATCGGCCAGGAGCGGGCCCCGGTGCAGCAGGTGGTCAACATCTGGCAGGCCAGCCCGGCGTTCCGCCGACTGCTGGACCATCCGACGATTGTCGCGGAGGTGGTCCAGCTCAC
The DNA here is from genome assembly GCA_963662775.1 of Spirochaetia bacterium. GTDB lineage: Bacteria > Spirochaetota > Spirochaetia > SZUA-6 > Bin103 > CATQHW01. The sequence continues at coordinate 2,768,889 of OY759747.1, read as the reverse complement.
CGGCGCGCGCGAGCTGCGCGTGTGGCACGACCAGATCCAGCACAAGCCGCCGCGCACCGGCGGCACCACGCACTGGCACCAGGACGGACCGGCGTGGCCGGTCATCGCGCCGGACGTGCAGGTCACGGCGTGGGTAGCCCTGGACGACGTCGGCCTCGACAACGGCTGCATGTGGATGGTCCCGGGCTCCCATCACTGGGGCAAGGCGTCCCTGCCCGGTCCGGGCCACGAACTGCCGGCCACCTTCGGTGGACATTCCGTGAGCGCCGAGCCGCGACCGGTGCGTGCCGGGCACGTCCACTACCACCACTGCCTGACGTGGCACGCCTCGTTCCCGAACCGCAGCGACGGGCCGCGCCGCGCCATCGCCATCCACTACATGCCGGAGCAGACCCGCTACGTGCAGGCGGGCGAACACCCGATGAAGCCGTTCGTGCGGGTGCAGGACGGCCGGCAACTCACCGGCGACGCGTTCCCGCAGGTGTACCCGCTGTCGTCCTGACGGTCCGGCTCAGGCTCGGCCGGCGTCGACCGGGATCAGAAGAAGCCGCCCGCCCCGCTCTCCTGAGCTTCCTGGGAGCGTTCGGCCAGCCACTGCTCGAACTCGGCCGGCTCCATCAGGGTGATGAAGCCGCGCATCTGCGCGTGGCCGATGCCGCAGAGCTGCGCGCAGGCGATCTCGTACTTGCCCGTTGCCGTGGCGGTGAAGGTCAGCGGGATCACCAGTCCCGGGACCGCGTCCTGCTTCACCCGCAGCACCGGCACGAAGAAGCTGTGCACGACGTCCAGGCTGGACAGCTCGATCACGATCGGCTGGTCGATCGGGACGTTGAGCTGATTGTTGGTCATCACGTCGTCCTTCCCGAACAGGTCGTCGCGGTCCAGGCCGATGTGGTTGTTCTCCTGCGGGCGCACCAGCGCGGGGTCGGTGCGGCCGAACACGCCGTCCGGGCCCGCGTAATGGATGTTCCACTGGAACTGCTGCGCCACGACCCGTATCCGCATCGCCTCCGATGGCTCCGGCACCTTGGCCACGAAGCTGGCCCAGAACGGGATCGACAGCGCGAACAGCAGCACCAGCTCGATCACCACGATCACGGCTTCCAGGTAGCTGGTCGCGTGCGTGCGGACACCCTGCGGGTCCGCAACGGGGTTCCTCCGCCGCCGAAAACGGATCATCGCGTAGATGAAGAACGCGCCCCAGCCGACGAACAGCACGAACATGACCAGGTGCACCCAGCCGATGATCGCGTCGATCCGGTAGCCGTCAGCGGAGATGTCTATCGGCAGGCCGAGCGCCTGCGCGAATTCAACCATCGGTTCCCCCAGTCAGCGCGGCGCCCTGCGCGCCAACCCCATCCTGCGCGCCGTGCTCATGCTGCCGCTCGTTGCGCCGCAGGATGGAGACCGCGAACAGCGCCACCCCGGCCAGCACGGCGACGATGACCCCCACCAGGAACAGCACGGCGACGGTCAGCCCCTTGGAGGCAGGCGAATCGGGATCTCCGAAGCAGACCGCGCAGGCGCCGGCCAGGCGCGGCACCAGCAGCAGCGCCGCGGCCACCAGCGCCGGATGCAGCCGTGCGGCGTGGCGGCGGATCACCGCGTCCTCCGCGGCAGGCTGGCCAGCACGAGCCGCTCGGTGAGGACCAGCGCCACCAGTCCGACCGCCGCCGAGATGCCCAGGGCGATGGACGGCCCGCGATCGAGTCCGGGAGCAAACAGGAACGCCCAGGCCGAGAACAGCGCCAGGAACAGCCCGGCGATGCTGACGAAGACGATGTGGAACACCTTGAGGGACATGCCGCCTACCCGGACTCCGGAGTCCCGAGGTCCAGCGAGTCGCCGTAGCTCAGGGCCGTGAGCAGAAACAGCACCAGCAGGAAGATCCCGGTGTAGATCAGCACCACATAGATCAGCTTGCGCTTGTCGCTGAACAGGTGCATGAACACGCCGGCCACCAGCGTGCCTTTCACGCTTGCGATGATCATCGCAAGGATGATGCCTCCGGCCGCGCCGATGTCGATACGGCTGGCCAGCACCGTGACGATCGTCAGCACCAACAGCGCTGCGAACACGATCAGGTACTGACGGACGTGCTTCTCGACGTGCTGATCGGCCATCATCGACTCCTCAGTACATGCATCTGATCAGGGCATCCATCGTCAGATCAGGTACAGGACCGGGAACAGGAAGATCCACACCAGGTCGACGAAGTGCCAGTACAGCCCGGCGATCTCGATGCGGTTGGCCAGCCGTTCCCTGTCGTCGCGGTACCAGCGGCGCGCGGTCGCCAGATGGTAGAGGTTGACCACCACCCCGGCCAGGATGTGCACGCCGTGCAGGCCGGTCATCGTGAAGTATATCCCCAGAAAGGTGTTGGTCTTGGGATAGCGGTGATGGGAGAACTCGGCCCCGTACTCGAACCCCTTGATCACCAGGAAGGCCAGCGCCAGCGCGATCGTGGCGCCGAAGTAAAGCTGAAAGCGGCCGAACCGCTCCATCTTCAGCGACGCCCACGCCATCACCATGGTGACGCTGGACGTGATCAGGATCACGGTGTTGACCGTGGCCAGCGGGATGTTGAGCAGCTCCGCCTGCACCGGCCAGTTCCCGCCGGCGCCGACCCGCAGCAGGATGTAGGTCGAGAAGAACGCCCCGAACAGCAGCACCTCGGAGGCCAGGAAAAGCCAGATGCCGAGCTTGCCGTTATAGAGGCGTGTCTCCGGATGCTCGGCCGAAGTGTAGGGAATGTCCATGCGCTGCTCGCTCGGTGGCCTGCTGGCTCAGTGTCCGGCGCCGGCCGGCTCGGGCCCGGTTCCGGCGGGAGTGTTCTGCGGCAGGAAACCGGCCTTCGTACCTGCCGGGCTGTAATCGTAGGGCGGCCGTGAGACCGCGACCGGTTCCCGGAAGTTCACGTGCGGCAGCGGTGGTGAGGGCGCCGCCCACTCCAGGGTGGTCGCCTCCCACGGGTTGTCTTCCGCTTCCTTGGGCTTCCGCAGGCTGACGATGAAGTTCACGATGAAGAAGATCTGCGCCAGCCCCAGCCCCCACGCAGAGAAGGACATCACCTCGTTGAGCCAGAGCACGTCCTGCGCGTGGGCGTAGGTGGCGCCGCCGTCGTACAGCCGCCGGGACACGCCGGCCATGCCCTGGATGAACATGGGGAAGAAAACGCCGTTCATGAAGATCAGCGACGGCCAGAAGTGCCAGCTCGCCAGCCGTTCGCTCATACGCCGGCCGGTCACCTTGGGATACCAGTAGTATATGCCGGCGAACAGCCCGAACAGCGATCCCGGAGCCACCACGTAGTGGAAGTGGCCGATCACGTAATAGGTGTCGTGCAGGTAGATGTCGGCGCTCGCCAGGCCCAGTGGCAGGCCGGTCAGGCCGCCGATGCCGAACATGGGGATGAAGGCCAGCGCGAACTTCATCGGCGCGGTGAAGCGGATGGAGCCGCCCCACAGCGACAGGATGAACGCCGTCAGGATGATGATCGACGGCACCGAGATGATCATGGTCGTCAACTGGAAGAACGAGCTGATCACCGTGCCCATGCCGGTCAGGAACATGTGGTGCGCCCAGACGATGAACGACATGAAGCCCATGAACAGCGCCGAGTAGACCAGCGACTTGTAGCCCCACAGGGGCTTGCGCGTGTTGTTGGCGATGACCTCGGCGATGATCCCGAAGGCCGGCAGGATCAGGACGTACACCTCCGGATGGGCCAGGAACCAGAACAGGTGCTGCCACAGCAGGGCGCTGCCGCCGCCGGCCACGTCCAGCGGCTCGCCCGATATGACCAGCCCGGTCGGCAGGAAGAAGCTGGTGCCCGCGACCCTGTCCAGGAGCTGCAGCACGCCGGCCGCCTCCAGCGGCGGGAACGCCAGCAGCAGCAGGAACGAGGTGATGAGCTGCGCCCAGACGAAGAAGGGCATGCGCATGTAGGCAAGCCCCGGGGCGCGGAGCTGCACGATCGTGGTGATGATGTTGATCGAGCCGAGCAGCGAGGAGGTGATCAGGAAGATCATGCCGATCAGCCACCACGTCTGCCCCACCGTCTCGATCACGGACAGCGGCGCGTAGGAGGTCCAGCCGGACTTGGCGGCTCCACCCGGCACGAAGAAGCTGATCAGCATGACCACGCCGCCGATGAAGTACATCCAGTAGCTGGTCATGTTGAGCTTCGGGAACGCCATGTCCGGGGCGCCTACCTGCAGCGGCACGAAGTAGTTGCCGAAGGCGCCCACCGCCAGCGGCACGACCCCCAGGAACACCATGATCGTGCCGTGCATGGCGCCGAGCTGGTTGTAGAACTCCGGCGGGATGGCGCCCGGCTCGGGCAGGTTGAGCAGACCGCCCAGCAGCGGCAGCGGGCTGCCCGGGTAGGCGATGCTGTAGCGCATGATCATCACCAGGCAGAACCCGAAGAACAGGAACACCAAGGCGGTGAGGCCGTACTGGATGCCGATCGTCTTGTGATCGACGGAGAAGATGTACTTCCGCCAGAACGGCTCCGGCGGGTGGTCGCCGTGCGAATGGTCGCCGTGCGAGTGCGCGGCGTGGTCTGCGGTGCCGGCGTGCGCCACTACGTCAGCCCGTCGGGTCAGCTCGGCGGCTGCAGGGCCAGATCGAGCGTCGCGGTCCCGGCTTCCTCGACGGTCACCTCATGGGTCGACGAGCCCAGCAACTCGTGCCAGACCTCCACCTGGTAGGTGCCGGCCGGCAGGTTCGGAATGCTGAAGCTGCCGTCCGCCGCGGTCACGGCCGCATACGGATGGTCGAGCACCACGCCGAAGGCGTTCATCCACGGGTGCACGTCGCACTTGATGGCGAACGGTTCGGCCTCGACCTTGTCGAACACCTGATCCAGCTCGGTCTGGAACTTCGGCATCGCCTGGTTGAACTCCTGGTTGACCTTGCCGAACACGTGCACGTTGTGGAGCGTGCCGTCAGGATTGAGGATCTTGACCGTCTGGCCGACGCGAGCGATCAGGATGTGCGGATCGTAGAGACAGCCCGACTGGGTGAACTCCACCTCCGACTCGGGGGCGTCGAACTCCATGTCGGGGAGCCCGGACTTGACCTGGACCAGGACGTTGGCGATCCCCTTCGAATCGTCGAGCAGGAACGCCTGCTCGGTCTTGGGGTCTTCCGCGTTCTTTTCGGCGCAGACCGGGTCGGCCTCCATGTTCAGCACCTGCGGCTCGCGCCTGGCTTCGGCGCCGAAGGTGATGGTGCCGCTGATGGTCGCGTTGAGCGCGGCCGGCGTGGTCGCCGCCTCGGCGCTGGACGTGGTCGCGGGCTCCTTCGGCTGCTCGGCTTCGGTCGCGGTCCCGCCTTCGTCGTCACCGCCGCCACAGGCGGCCAGCGTCAACGCCAGCAGGGCGGTCGGGAGCAGCGACCGGCGGCGTGCGCCTGCCGGTGCCGGGGTCAGAGTAGAGTGTTCACGTAGCTGCACGTAGGATCCTCCGGAGGAAGTGGGAGCCGTGACTTGGCTCGCTGTTAACGGTCGCAGGTTGCGACCGATCTGTCAACATTGCCGCCCTCCCATTGGGGCCGCTGAGCAAGTCCACGGCGGCGCAGGGATCATCGCCCGAAGTCTCCGGCAACTGTGCGACGATTTGTGTACACAACAGGGGATCAGGGCTGATGGGAGTTGACGTGTTCAGTGTGCGTGACCTCAGGCAGCGCTCCAGTGAGCTCATCAAGGAAGCCGAGGATGGACATCTGGCGCTCATCACGAAGCACGGACGACCCGTGATACTGGCAGTGCCCTTCGATGGTCGCTTGCTCGAGCTCGGTGTCCACCGCACGCTGGCGCTTCGCCTCTTCGAGGAGCGCCACCTGACGCTGGTGCAAGCCGCGCGACTTGCGGGCACGACCGCAGGGGAGTTCATGAGCCTGCTCGGCGAGGCCGGGGTGACCGCCGTCGACTATCCGCCGGAGGAACTGAAAGACGAGATCAGCGCGGCATTGTGACGATGATCGTCGCCGACACGGACCCGCTCATCGAAGTGTACGACCAGAAGGTCGAAATGTCCGAAATACGCCGCTCGCGTGCAATCGGCTGCAACTCTTCGTATGACATCCACGCTGCACGCGGGCATGCGCTTGGCTTGAACGACCACGTTGCCGAGGTATCGCTCGATCAAGCGTTGTGCAACGACTTCGTCGCTACGGCCCTCCGTGGCCAGAAGAACGCGCACAGCTACGCGATGAGATCTTCCAGTAGCCCGGACTCCCAGAGTTCACCGACCGAGGAGTCGGGTGCGTCGATCCCCATCCTCTCTCGGGTGACGTCGAGCAGCGGCTTGACGATCGTGCCGCCTTGCGCCGCACGGGTAACCAGGCGAATCTCGCCGAGTCGATCATCGAGGTGGTTCAAGAATGACGGGCTGTGTGTAGTGACGTAGTGACGACGACTTGTATCCGTCCGCGACCGTCGAGACCGTCGTAGGCCGCTTCGGAAGGCGTGCTTCCAAGTGGAAGAAGGACTCTCGATCGGAGTCCTTCATATGTGCCAGGACCCCGGCGATACCGAATCCTTCTCTGGAGATGTAGTCGTGCTCGGGATCGTTGGGCTGTTCGATCAGAGCCGGGTTCAGTTCATAGCTGACGACCGACTTGAGCACGCCGGAAACCTGGTCGATCGCTGCCTCGACTGCGTGGCTCTCCGGATTCAGAATGGTCCCGGGCAGCAGCGCCAGCCGCTCTTGATGATGCGGCTGGCATAGACTTGCCGGAAAAACTACTCTCCGACCAGCATGGAACTGTACCTCATCAGGCACGGGCAGTCGGCCAACAACCTGAGAGAGCAGGTACTGGCCGAGCATCCGCTCACTACGCCCGCGGCGGCCGCGCCGCGCATGGCTGACCCGCCGCTGACGGACCTCGGCGAGCTGCAGGCGCGCCTGGCCGGCGAGTCGCTCAGGGACGAGGGCATCACCAGGCTCTACTGCGGGCCGATGCTGCGAACCCTGCAGACGGCACAGATCATCGGCACGCTACTCGATCTCTCCCCCCATGTGTTCGTCGGAATTCACGAGTGGGGCGGCGTGTGGGAACCGCACGGCGACGGCAACCGCGTTCAGCTCCCCGGACTGACCCGGAAGGAAATGAGCGCGATGTTTCCCGGATTCGTGCTACCCGACGACGTCACCGACCGAGGATGGTGGTTCCACGACTGGGAGGGAGACCGGGCGATGCTGCAACTCGCCCATCGCAACGCGGTGTCTTTCGTTGCTCATTTGGAAGCACACCACGTCGACACGGAGCAACGGGTCGGCGCCGTACTGCATGGTGGGTCCGGATCCAGTCTTGTCGGCGCGCTGGTGGGCGTCCCCCAGGATGTGATGTATGCGCGCTTCACCCATGAGAACACCGGCATCAGCCGGATCTCAATCACACCCCAACGTCGGCAGATCCGCTATCTCAACCGCACTGATCATCTACTTCAGCCTGTGTGACCTGAGGCAGCGCTCCGATTGCGCAACGCTTCACAGGGTGAAGGGAACGGCTCCGCGCTCATCCACGGTGAATCCATGGCGTTCGACGTAGTGGGCGGCGGGCAGGAACCGGTCGCCGCGCTCGGCGAGGTGCTGCTGCATGGCGTCCTCCATGCGGCGCTGCAGAGCGGCATGTGAGCGGCTACCGTATCGGTTGTCGAGCTGGTCGGGATCGGCCGCGGTGTCGTACAGGATGCCCCTGCCGTCCAGCCAGCGCGCATAGCTGTAGCGCGCGGAGCGGACGCCGCGCCAGGGGGCACCGACGTACTCCGCGAACGGCGCGATGCACATGGTGAGGGCGAGCTCCGGCTCCACGAACGGCTCGCCGCGGATGGCCGGCGATGCGTCGTGCCCCTCGACGGAGTCCGGAATCGGCACCCCCGCCAGGCCGAGCAGCGTCGGCAGAATGTCCACCACGCCGAGCGGAAACGAGAGGTGGCGGCCGCGGCCCGCCTGGTCCGGGCAGCGCAGGAGAAACGGCACGCGGATCGACTCGTCCCAGGGGTGCTGCTTGCGGTTCACTCCCTGCGATCCCAGCATGTCGCCGTGGTCGGAGGTGTAGACGAGGATGGTGTCCTCGCGCAGGCCGGCCGCGTCGATGGCGGCGACGATGCGGGCAAGCTGCTCGTCCAGCGCGGTGACGTGGGCGCAATACCCTGCGAGGTCGTCGCGGACCGGATCCGGGCAGTTCGCAGGAACCTCGACGTCCGCTGCGGGATAGCGGGCCAGGTACTCCTGCGGCAGGTCGCGGTAGGGGTTGTGCGGCGGCCCCCAGGAGAGAACCAGCGCGAACGGGACATCCGCCGGCCGCGAGGCGATGTAGTCGACGGCCATGTCGGTCTGCGCAACGGCGTCGTAGCCGTCCCACCACAGCCGTTCCGGCGTGTCCCGATAGTAGAAGGACCGCAGGTAGTCGTGCGTACAGTTGGCGGCAGCCCAGAAGCCGAACCCCTGGCGGCGCGGGCCCGGCGGCGTGAACGCGCCCCGGCGGTTGCCGTCCAGGTGCCACTTGCCGATGTACGCGGTGTCGTAGCCGGCGTCGCGGAAGATGGTGCCGAGGGTCGGCCGGTCGGTGGCAAGCCGCACGTCGTTGAGGAACACGCCGTTGGTGAGCGGATACTGGCCGGTGAGCATCGCGGCGCGCCACGGGGTACAGACGGGAATGCTGGAGACCGCCGTGTCGAACACCACCCCCTCCGCCGCCAGGCGGTCCATCGCCGGGGTCTCGACGGCGGCTCCCTCGTAGCCTGTCGTACGCGCGCGGTGCTGGTCGGAGAAGACGAAGACGATGTTGGGGCGAGCAGGCACCGGCCTCTACCCCTGCTCGGAGCGGCCGGTCTGCTCCAGCCACCGCTCGCGCCGCTTCTCGTAGCCGGCGGCCAGGTGGTGGCGGAACGCCAGGATGCGCTTCGGCACCTCGATGCCGCGATACTCGGCGCGGCACAGGTAACAGACGGCCATCTCCGCCACGCGCCGGTACAGGATCAGGTCGATCAGGAACACCACCGGCAGGCTGATCCCGTAGGTGAACGGCACCAGCACCGCGCCCACCACCACCACGGCAATTCCCAGGAAGCGGTTGAAGTCGCGCTGGCGGTAGAGCCGCGTCGAGCCGCACACCGCGCATTGGCGAAGCTCGCGGTGCGGCTCGGCCAGCGGCACCTCCGTCCCGCACGCGTCGCAGGCGACGCCGTCGCCGGCCTGCCGCGACGCGTTCGCCTCCCCGCAGGCGGCGCAGCTCCACGACAGCGCCAACTCGCCTGCGCGCTCCTCGCCGCTCACAGCGCCAGACCGTAGGACAGCAGGTCGAAGCGGTAGCTCGCCTCGCCGATGATGGCGGCGCTCACCGCCACGTACAGCAGCCCCGTGGCCGCCTGCGTGGACTTGGCGCGTACCGCCGCCCCTGCAAGAAAGCAGATCACCAGCGGCAGCACCGTCCCGAAGAACAGCGCGATCCAGACGAACAGGCCGTCCAGGCTCAGCGCGAAGTCCAGCACCGGGCGCTCGAAACCGCCGATCGTCACCCCACCGGCGGCGATCACCACCGCGTCCCAGACCAGGCGGACCGAAAGGACGGCCGCGTAGGCGGCGATCGCCTTGCCCAGGAAGCGGGTCGGCATCTTCTCGGCGTTCAGGTAGTGGTGGCCGAGCACCATCGTGTACATCGACCCCGCCAGCGCCAGCCCGCCGATCAGCGTGGTCGCGGCCGCGGCCGCCAGGCCCCCGGACGCCGCGGCGGGGGTGCCGGCAAGGCCGTCGATCAGCACGAAGACGCCCACGGCGGGCGGCACCGCGCACGCGGCGATCGCCAACGGGCGCCGTTGCCAGGCGTACGCGGTAGCGGCCATGGCGGCGGCCAGCCAGACCACGGCCAGCCACGGCCGGCTCACGCCGCCCCCCGGCACGAGGGTGACCAGCACAACGCCCAGACCGAGCACCACCGCGCCCAGGCCCAGGTTGAAGCGGGTGAAGCCGTGGTCGATCCCGTCGCGCCGGTTGACCCACAACCACAGCGGGTACAGGCCGCCGAACGACAGGAAGACGGACGCGGACAGGCGAAGCAGCATCGCGCCGCCTGTCCCCTTAGTTGTCCGCGGCAGCCAGGCCGATGGTCAGGATGTAGTCGCGCAGCACCCGGATCTGATGATCGGCGTCGCCGCCCAGGATGTCGCGAGGCGTGGCCTGCGGATAGAAGGTCGGCATCCTGGTGCCGGGCAGCAGCGTCTGCGGATCGGCGATCCAGTCGATGATCCACTGCGGCTTGAGCCGTTCCGCGGCCAGCGCGAAGTCCGGCGCCCAGCGGTCCGGGGTGCCCGCCGGCGTGCGGCCCGCCTGGATGTGGCAGGTGGTGCAGTTGAAGTAGTCGGTGGACCACAGCTTCTCCGCCGCCTGAAGCTCCTCCGCGGTGAGCGCCGGCTCCACCCGCTCCACGAACGGGAACTCCTCCCCGTCGAGGGCGCTGAAGTAGCGCGCCAGGTCGTTGATCTCGCTCGCGCTGAAGCCGAACGTGGGCATGCGCGCCGCCAGCCACGGGCGGATCTCCGACGGCTGGTGCAGGAACTCGAACAGCCAGTCGGTCTGCACCTTGACGCCCTCGCCGATCAGGTTTGGCGGCGCGAAGCCGACGGTGGCCGCCTCCGCCGCCGCGGCTCCCTGGTTGCGGAAGCGCACCAGCCAGTCGGTGACGGTGGGCGCGATCGAGCCCCCTTCGCCCTCGATGATGTGGCACGCCTGGCAATTGTTGGTGCGCACGAGCTGCTGCCCGCGCTCGACCGCCAGGTTCTCCGGCGTGCGCGGCACGATCTTGGTCAGGTCCTCATCCGGTTCGACGAAGCCGGCGAGCACGGTCACCACCGCCTCCACCTGCTGGTCGGTGAAGCCGTAGTTCGGCATGCGCAGCAGCAGGTCCGGCGGGAGCTCCTTGTGCTCGTCGAAGGAGCGGGGGTCCTTCATCTTCTGCGTCCACCACCCGTAGCGGGTGTGCTCGATGTGCAGGAAGCCGAAGTCGAACTGGTGCAGGGGCTTGTGGCCGATCGCCGTCAGCTCGGTGCCGATCGGCTTGGCCGTCTCGAACCCGGGGATCTCATGGCAGCCGAAGCAGCCGTACTGGCGGATCAGCCGCTCGCCGGCGTAGTTGAGCTTTTCGCCGATGTCCATGGCGGCCGCCTGATCGCGGGCCACGCTGGGCGGCGCGGTCTTGCCCAGGAAACCGACCACGATCTCGCCGACAAGTTCCTCGTTCATCGCGGGCGGCGGCCCGTACGCGTCGTTGCGGAAGGTGACCAGGTAGGCGGTGATGTCGGCCGCTTCCTGCTCGGTCAGGCGCATGTCGGGCATGCGCGTCTCCGCGTGGTAGCTCTCGGGATCGCGCAGCCAGTTGTAGATCCACCGCGGCGTGGTCTTGGAGCCGATGCCGGCGAAGTTGGGTCCGAACTGACGCCGCAGCGCATCGGGATCGGCGGCCGGCTCCTGGCTGTCCGGGAGCTGGTGGCAGGCCATGCAGCCGACCGATGCGACCAGCTCCTCGCCGCGCACCGCGTCGCCGCCGGCCGGCAGCGGCTCCATCTCGTAGCCGTCTGCACGGTCCCACAGGTAGGTGACCATGGCGTGGATTTCCTGCTCGGTGCGCGCGGTCAGCTCCGGCGTGCTGTTGTTGGGCTGGCCGAAGAAAGCCGGCATCCACGCGTTGGCGCGGAACGCCTTGGGATCCTGGATCCAGCGGAACGCCCAGTCCGGGGTCAGCTTGTCCTTGACGCGCGCCAGCGACGGGCCGCGCGCGCTCAGTCCCTCGTAGGAGTCGATCTCATGACAGCCGTAGCAGCCGGCGCGCTCGACCAGCGACAGCCCGAAGCTGAGCTTCTCCGCGCCCTTCACCGTGGTCTGGCCGGCGTGGCACTGGAAGCAGCCCGCCTCCGCGTAGCGCGCGGGATGCATGGGCTCCTCCCACAGGTGGAACTCCCGCCAGCCAAGGTCGGAGACCCACATCGCGCGCTGATCGGTGCCGTCCGGGGTGTGTACGCTGCCGTAGAAGTCGGTGGCGCGGCCGCGCCCGCCGTGACAGCTCGTGCAGCCGAACTCCTCCAGCGGATGCGGGGAGTCGCTGGCCAGGAACAGGTCGAGGCTCGGGTGGGTTCGGTGGGGATTGGGGGCCTCCGCCAAGTCCTCGCGCGATACGCCCTGGTGACAGGTTATGCAGCGGTCCACGCGCGGCACCATCTCGAAGTTGAGGTCCTCCCGGATGTCGCTCAGCACCACCTGCTGGATCTTCAGCGACGGCTGCGCCAGGTCGATGATCGGCAGGTCGCGGACGCCGGCGCCGAGCCGGTTCCAGAAGTCCATCGCCTGCGGGTCGATGCGCTCCAGCTTGCCGAGCAGGAGGTCGGCGTCACGCTGCAGGCCGGTGACGGCGCGCTCGGCCTGACGCAGGTCCTCCCGGTAGGACGCGAGCTGCATCTGCACGTCCTCCAGCTTCAGCGTCGCCTGCTCGTGCTCGACGCTCGATTGCTGGTACTGCGCGAGCAACCGCTCCTTGCGAGCGCGCTCGCGGTCCACGTTGCCGCCCACCCCCGCCTGCGCCTGCTCGAACTTGTAGAGCGCCTCTTCGTAGCGGGCCTTGTCGGTGAGGTAGCGCTGGTTGATCCCCTGGAACTCGGTATCGGCCCGGCGCACCTCGCGCTCGGCGGTGCGGATGTCTCCCTGCAGCCCGTCCTGCCGCGCCCGTGCGGCGTCCACCGAGGCGACCGCCTGCTGGTACTGCGACTCGCCCTCCAGCCGCGCGAGCTCCGTCTCCCAGGCGCCGCGCGTGATCTGCCGGTCGACGTCCCGGAACTCGCGCTGGTAGCGCTTCCACTCGCGGCTGTAGTCCTCCAGGAAGACGCCGACGACCGCGGCCAGCAACAGGATGGAGCTGATCGCGAACCAGCGATTCAGCCCGGCCGGCTTGTAGTGTCTCTCCTGGTCTCTATCGGCCATCCGCAAACGCCTTCGCTACCACCGTGAATCCACGCACCCTATATCCACGCACCTATATGTTGAAGAAGACCTCGGGGATCGAGATCACGTACTTGAGGTTGAACAGCCACCGCGAATACATCTTCAGCGGCAGCGACACCATGGAGAGGAACAGGATGATCAGCACCCCGTACTTGGCGCGTCCGAGCCGCTCGTGCAGGTCCTTGAAGACCGTCTTCGCCAGCAACCCCGGCAGGATCAGGAAGTAGCCGAGGACGATCGCGAACCCGAACGCCTCGCGGACGATCGGCGCGCGCGGCAGGCCGGTGCCCAGCAGCCGAACCCAGATGATCTCGGACAGGTTGATGTTGTTGAGCACCACCCGCTTGTTGACGTCCCAGGTCTCGAACGGGCCGAAGAAGTTCCAGTTGGGGCCGCGCAGAAAGGTCCCGGTGTAGATCAGGAACACCCACAGCGCCAGCCAGCCGAACATGAACAAGCTCATGACGCGGCCGCGCTCGGCGAAGCTGTAGTAGCCCTGCCCGCCTTGCCGCTCGTCCAGGTAGGGGATGGCCATCAGGCCGACGATGATCAGCGTCGGGAACACCACGCCGGCGATCCAGGGGTCGAAGTAGACGAGCATCTCCTGCAGGCCCAGGAAGTACCACGGCGCCTTGGACGGATTGGGCGACACGGTGGGGTTGGCCGGCTCCTCCAGCGGCGCCTTCAGGCCGATCGACCAGACGATCAGCAGCACGCTGATCAGGATCAGCGAGATGAACTCGATGTAGACCAGGTCCGGCCACACCAGCACCTTGCCGCCTTCCGCCTCCGCCGGCTTCTTGCCGGCGGCGATGCGCTCGTCGTTGGCGCGCGCCTGCTTCATCGCGAACCAGAGGAAGAACACCACCACGAACATCAGGGCGGTGATCGGGATGTTGTCCGGCTTGGTGGCGATGAGGCGGAAGTCGCGATCGAAGAGCCCCACGCCGAAGAACGCCAACAGGATCAGCAGCATCACCACGCCGCCGGCGTTGGTCCAGAGGCGGTCGACGCGGAGCGCGTCGTGCACCTTCCGCAGCCCCTTGGTGGGCGGGAACACCACCATGGTCAGCACGACGGTGATGGTGAACAGGATTGCCGGATCGGAGATCCGGTCGATGATCGCGCGCACGTTCTGCCTTACCTACCGTGTTCCCTGCAGATCCTACGTGGGACCCGAGATGCCGCCGTCCTTACGGACGCGCCAGAAGTGCACGATCATGAAGATCATCGCGATGAACGGCACGCCGATGCAGTGCAGGACGTAGAAGCGCAGCAGCGTCGCCTCACCCACGAAGCGACCGCCGGCCAGCGCGAACTTTGCGTCCGCCCCGGCGTGCACGAAGTTGACGTCGCCCAGGTGCAGCAGGGCCGCGCCGGGTCCCTCGTGGCCGAGGAACGGCGCCGCACGCGCCATGTTCAGGCCGACGGTGACCGCCCAGATGGCGAGTTGGTCCCACGGCAGCAGGTAGCCGGTGTAGCTCAGGAACATGGTGATGGTCAGCAGCAGCACGCCGATCGCCCAGTTGAATTCGCGCGGCGGTTTGTAGGAGCCGGTCATGAACACCCGGAACATGTGCAGCCACACCGTGATCACCATCAGGTGGGCGCCCCACCGGTGGATCTCCCGCATGATGCCGAGCGGCACCTGCGAGCCCAGGTCGATGATGTCGCCGTAGGCGTGCTGGGAGGTCGGCCGGTAGTAGAACATCAACAGGATGCCAGTGACGGTGAGCACCAGGAAGACGAAGAACGTCAGCCCGCCCATGCACCACGTGTACTTGACCTTGACCGCGTGCTTGGGCAGACGCACCGGATGCAGGTGCAGGAAGACGTTGTTGAGCACCGACATCATGCGCTGGCGCCGGGAGACCGGGACGCCGGTGCGGAAGATGGACTTCCATACCTGCGTCTCGCCGATCGCCTTCACGGCGTCTGCCGGGCTCTTGCGGCCCCCTCCGTTCGAACCCCTGCCGTTGCTACTCTTGGCCATTCTTCAGGTGACTCCGTGCCTCATCAGACGGCGAGGAACGACGAGGGGTCGCTCCACTCGCCCTTCTCCCACTGATACTTCTTCGTCTTGTCGACCACGATCTGGCCGTCGTCGCCCAGCGAGATGCTGTACCGCTCCAGCGGGCGCGGGGCCGGCCCCTCGAAGTTGATGCCGGTGATGCGGAAGCCGCTCCCGTGGCACGGGCACTTGAACTTGCGGTCCGCCTCCAGCCAGTTGGGCGTGCAGCCCAGGTGCGTGCACACGGTCGACAGCGCGTACACCTGCTGCTCTTCGCGGATGATCCAGACGCCGAACTGATCCTTCCAGCGGGTGGAAACCTCGCCGACCGTGTACTCGTCCACGAAGCCGGCGCGGAACGACTGCGGCGGCTCGAACAGCACGTTCGGGAACAGGAAGCGCACCAGACCCAGCACCGAGCCCAGCACGATCGCGGTGAAGGAGATCCACGCCACGCCGAGCGTGGACAGGAACGAGCGCCGCGTCATCTCGCCCCCGGACTGCGTGCTCCCGGATTGGGCCCGGGAGCCGGGCGAGGCTGCGGCGGCTTCTCCGGCCTTTGCCATCAGCCTGCTCGCATCCGTGCTCGGATCTGTATTCGCATCCCTGTATCGTCGTTCACGGCCGGATTCTTCACGTCTGTCCGTTGGCTGTCCACTAGCGGAGCGCCTCCGTGGCTGCCCGGCGGACCCGGGGGTCGATATCGCCGGTCGACAGGACGCGTACCCTTTCGGTCAGCTCCGGCCGGCCGAGCCCGACTGCGACGTTCACCGCGACCTCCATTATGTCGCTTTGCTCGTCGGCGTCAACATTGGGGAAGCCGGCCCAGTACTCCCGGTCCAGGACCTGCTTGAGCACCTCCGCGCCCGCCTCGCTGCCGAGCGCCGCCAGCGCGATCGCCGCGAACCAGCGCACGTTGGGCTCCTCGTCGAACAACAGCGGCTCCAGGGCCGGGGCGGTGGACGGGTCGCCGATGGCGCCGATCGTGCGCACGGCCGACGTCCGGATGCGCGCCGAGTCGTGCTGCAGGTACGGCAGCAGCACCGGCAACTCCTCCGCCCCTGCCAGGAAGCCGAGCGCCTGGAGGTAGAAGGAGATCGAGATCTCGTTGTCCTCGGTCCCCAGCGCGCCGAGCAGTGTCGCGATGAACCGGCGGTCGCCGGTCAGCGCCATCGCCTGCGACAGGTACTGCCGCACGCGCCGGTCGTCGCCCTCGGCCTCGTCGAAGGCGAGATTCATCCCGTTCACGAAGCGCTCGTCCCGCGGGACCTGGTCCTTGCGGGCAAGGTCGAACAGCAGCGTGCTCAGGTCGAATGCCGCCTGCCAGCGACGGGTCTGGCCGCCCGTGCGTACGTCATGCAGGTAGTCCAGCGCGTCGGCCGGCTCCGACGACAGGACCGAGACGCCGGCGATCACCAGCACGGCCAGCACCGCGATCAGCAGCGGGACGACGAAGAACGAGTGGACGATGACGCCCAGACCGGAGCGCTTGGGCTCGCCGGAGGCGCCGTTTTGCCCGGAGGCGCCCTGCCCGGCCGAGCCATTGCTGCCGGGCGGGGTGCTCGCTGCGTCGGTCTCCGACGCGCCTTCCGGGCCGGCCACGGCGGCAGTGTACGGACCCCGTCCGCGCGCGGTCAACGTCAGCCCGGGACCGTTCGATCAGTCGAGGACGGCGAGCATCTCCTCGATGCGGGTGAACTTCTCCCGCGGCTTGCCGGCGGCGCCGCCGCGCGCGACCTCGGCGGCGTCGATGGCGCGCCAGTCCTCGTAGCTGATCGGCCGCACGCCGCGGTCGCGGAGCTGTGCGAGCAACACGCCGGTGTCGGGCACCGCGCACGCGGCAAGCCCGTCGAGGTCGGCCAGCAGGTTCTTCGCGGTCTCGGTGCTGTCCGGCTTGTTGGTGCCGATCACGCCGGAGGGGCCGCGCTTGATCCAGCCGGCGGCGTACAGGCCCGGCGCCGCCGCGCCGTCGGCGGTGATGCGCCCGCCCTGGTTGGGGAACACGCCGCGGCGGTCGTCGAACGGCAACCCCTCGATCGGCACGCCGCGGTAGCCGACGCTGCGGAAGAACAGCCCGCAGTCCATCTCCACGGCCTCGCCGGTGCCTTCCGCCCACTGGTCGCCGGCATCGCCGGCCAGGCGGTTCCTCTCCAGGGTCAGGCGCTGCACGCGGCCGTCCCCGCCGAGCTCCTTGGGGCTGCGGAAGAAGTGGACGACGATCCGCTTCGAGCAGCCGCTCGCCGGCCCCGCCTCGCGCAGCTCGCCCAGCGCCTTCCAGTTGCGCTGCGCATCGGTGTTGCCGGCCTCGTCGAGCTCCGCCCGGCAGCAGGGGCCGAGGTCGAAGTCGGCCTGATCGTTGAAATGCAGCGCGCAGTCGCCAAGCTCGCCGAGCTCGCGGATCTCCT
The DNA here is from genome assembly GCA_963662775.1 of Spirochaetia bacterium. Classification (GTDB taxonomy): domain Bacteria; phylum Spirochaetota; class Spirochaetia; order SZUA-6; family Bin103; genus CATQHW01. The sequence continues at coordinate 2,751,472 of OY759747.1, read as the reverse complement.
TGCTGGTGAACGCCGCCTGCACCGGGCCTCGCCGGCCGACCATGTGCACCTCCCGCACCTTGCTCTCCGCCAGCGCCTCCAGGGCGTGGGCGGCGATGTCGGTGGCGGCCAGCTCGTCTACCGTCTTGGCCAGGATACGGGTCACGTCGACGGCGACGTTTCCCTGGCCGATGACGACGGCCGTCTCCTGGGACAGATCGAAGCTCAGGTCGCGGTAGTCGGGGTGGGCGTTGTACCAGCCCACGAACGCGGTGGCGGTATGGCTTCCGGGCAGGTCGATTCCGGGGATGTTGAGCGTGCGGTCGGTCTCCGCACCGCAGGTGAACACCACCGCGTCGTAGAAGCGCTGCAGGTCGGCGACGCTCACGTCGCGGCCGACCATCACGTTGCCGATGAAGCTGCAGCGGTCGTTGCCGGCGGTTCGCTCGTAGACGCGGATCACGTTCTTGATCTTCTGGTGGTCGGGAGCCACGCCGCCGCGCACCAGCCCGAATGGGGTGGGCAGGCGGTCCATGATGTCCACCTGCAGGTTCCGCTCGTCCTTCAGCAGCGCCTCCGCTGCATAGAAGCCGCTCGGGCCCGAGCCCACGATCGCTACGCGCCGTCCTGTGTCACTCATCCGTTCCTCCGTATGATAATGGGCCGATGCTCATCGTCGCCAAGGTCGTGCAGGGGCTCGGCCTGAGCTTTCTTGCCATCAGCTTCGTGCTGACGCTGCCGGAGCCGCTGCGCGGCCGCGACGTGGCGATCGGCGCGGCCATCTTCATGGCCGGCTGGCTCATGCAGCGGCTGAAGCGGTGACCGGGGTCCAAGCATGACCGACCGCCGCACCGTGCTCAAGTTCGACGCCGGGGCGAGCGGCTTTCGCCGCATCGTGCTGGTCACCGCGGCCTTCGCGCTACTGCTGCTCGGCGCCGGCGCGGTCGTCGTCATCTCCGTCCTCACCCTCTGAAGAACGCACCAGGCCGGCCATCTGCACCACGATGCCGGTCTGCGTGCGGAACGCGCGGTGCTGCATCACCACCAGCATCAGGAAGTGCGCGTAGGTGACCGCCGCCACCGCCAGGTGCAGCCAGCGCGGTATCGCCGCGGCGGCCGCCGCACCGCCTGAAACGGCGGTGGCCATCACCAGCAGTAGACTCAGCGTCGCCTGCCCCGACACCGGCCCGTGAGCTCGGCGCGAGCGCTGGACCAGGTCCGGGCCAAGCCCCTGCTCGCGGACGAAGTCGCGCACGCTCACGCCGGTGGACACGAAGAAGAAGATCACCGCGGTCTGCGTCAGCAGAAAGACGATCGTCGTGAAGAACCCGAACGCGGGATGGGCAGCGCCGAGCACCTGGATGCCGGTGAACCCCTGCACCACGGCGGCCGTGAGCAACGCTCCGGTGACGGTGATCAGGGCGTAGCACGTATAGAGAAAGAGCCACATCGGCGATTGCGATGCGGCGGATCAGCCGGCGGTCTGGCCGATCTCGATCTGGTAGGTCTCTTCGAACTCCGCGGTCGGCAGCATGTCGATCGCGTCCCAGGTGAGCTGCGTGCACACGCGGGCGCAGATCTGGCAGCCGATGCACTCCTGGAAGCGGATCTGGACCGGCGGGATCGGGACATCGTACTTCTCGTCGGCGACCGCCTCGATACAGTCCACGGGGCAGAACGGCACGCACACCTGGCAGCCGGTGCAGTTGTCCTCATCGACCACCGCCATGAGCTTGGGCTTGCGCTTCTTGGTCTGCATGGCCTTGGGAAGCTCCGGGATCGACCTGTAGAACTCCGCCCGGCGTCGTTTGGCCATGACCGCTTACCCGTCCTTCAGCCGGCTACTTGAAGTAGTCCGCGTTGATCTCGATGTACTTCTGCCACTCGTCGGGGACTTCGCTCTCTTCGAAGATGGCGTCGACCGGGCACTCCGGCACGCAGGCGGCGCAGTCGATGCACTCGTCGGGGTCGATGTAGAGCATCTTCCCTTCCGGGTCGTCGTATCCCTCGGAGGGATGGATGCAGTCGACCGGGCAGACCTCGACGCAGGAGGTATCGCAGGTGCCGATGCAGGGTTCGGTGATGATGTAGGCCATGAACTTTCCTCGCGCTTGCTTGGCGGCAAGATAGGCAGCCCCCCGCGGGCACGTCAAGATGAGGAGCGTGGCTCCGCTGCTCGTGCTCACCGACCCACGCTGCGCCCTGCACGACGCGGGCCCCGGCCACCCCGAGCGCCCGGAGCGGCTGCGGTTCGCCATGGACGCGGTCGCCGCGGCAGAGGCTGCGGAGGCGCCGGAACTGCGGGTCGTCGAGCGGCTGGAACCTGTCGAGGAATCCCGGCTCGCGCTGGTGCACACGCCCCGCTACGTTGAGCGCCTGCTGGCCGTGGCCGGCCGCAGCGCCGTGCTGGACCCGGACACCCGCATCGGCCCGCACAGCATCGAGGCGGCTCGGCTCGCGGCGCAGGCTGCGCTGGAGGCGGTACGCGCGGTGCTCGCCGGCGACGCGTCGGGCGCCGTCTGTCTCACCCGGCCGCCCGGCCACCACGCCGAGTCGGAACGCGCCATGGGCTTCTGCGTGTTCAACAGCGCCGCCGTGGCCGCCGCAGCGGCGATCGCCGAACTCGGCTGCCGGCGGGTCCTGATCTTCGACCCGGACGTGCACCACGGCAACGGCACGCAGGAGATCTTCTACGCGCGCTCCGACGTGCTCTACGTGTCGCTGCATCAGTACCCGTGGTACCCGTGGATCAGCGGCGACGCGGACGAGACCGGCAGCGGCGCCGGGCGCGGGCACACCGTCAACGTGCCGCTGCCGGCCGGCTGCGGCGACGCCGAGTACGCGCTGGCGATGGAGGAGGTCGTGCTGCCGCTGGTACGCACCTGGCGCCCCGACCTGGTGATCGTGTCGGCCGGCTTCGACGCGCACGCGGCCGATCCTCTGGCCAACATGCAACTCAGCGCCGCAGGCCTGCGGGAACTGTTCGGCCGGCTGTTCGCGTTGCTCGGCGAGCTCGGCACCCCGTGGGCGGCGACCCTGGAAGGCGGCTACGCGCGATCGGCGGTAAGCGACGGCGTGTCGGCACTGCTGCAGCCGTCCCGGCCCGGGCAGCGCACCCCGGATCGGGCGATGCCGGATGCGGCAGCCGCCATCGCCGCGGCCGGCTGGCTCTGCCCACTCCTGGACTCGCCGCGGCCGGAGGATGCGGCGAGCGAGGGAGTTCGCGCGTAGGAGTCCGGCGGGTGTGAACTCCGCGCCGCGTAATGCCACACTGGCGGCCGTGCGGACGTTCAATACCGAGGGGCCGGTCGTTGCCGCAGACCACTATCACATCCCGCCGCTGGAGCGGATCGATCTGGACGAGATGCTCGGCCTCGTACGGGACAAGAAGTACTTCGTGCTGCACGCGCCCCGGCAGACCGGCAAGACCTCGGCGCTGCTGGCTCTGCGCGACCTGCTGAACAGCGGCGCGCACGGCAACTACCGTTGCGTGTACGCCAACGTCGAGGCCGGCCAGGCGGCCCGCGAGAACGTCGCGGAGGGCATGCGCGCTGTCCTGTCACAACTCGCGCTGCGGGCGAGCCTGACACTGAGCGACGATTTCCTGGAGCGCATCTACCGCGACGCGCTTGACGGCGCGGGACCGCTGGGTGCCCTGAGCGTGACGCTGAGTCGCTGGGCGGCTGCCGAACACACGCCGCTGGTGTTGTTGATCGACGAGATCGACTCGCTCGTGGGCGACACCCTGCTGGCGGTGCTGCGGCAGCTTCGCGCCGGTTACGACCAGCGCCCGTCCGCGTTCCCGCACAGCATCGTGCTGTGCGGCGTGCGCGACGTACGCGACTACCGCATCCACTCCACGGCTGAGAACCGCCTGGTGCTCGGCGGCAGCGCCTTCAACGTCAAGGCCAAGTCGCTGCGGCTGGGTGACTTCTCGGAGCAGGAGATACGGGCGCTGCTGGCGCAGCACACGGCGGCGACCGGGCAGGCGTTCATGGAGGAAGCGGTGCTCCTGATCCTGGCGCGCACTGCCGGGCAGCCGTGGCTGGTGAACGCACTGTGCCGGGAGGCGTGCTTCGATGACGCGGCGGGCCGTGACCGCTCACGGCCGATCACGGCGGAGGCCATCCTGGAGGCGCAGGAACGGCTGATCCTGCGCCGCGACACGCACATCGACGATCTGGCGTACAAGCTGCGCGAGGAGCGCGTGCGGCGCGTGGTGGAGCCGATTCTGACCGCCGCGTCGGAGACCGCGTGCTCGGACGAGGACCTGGCCTACGTCCGCGACCTGGGGCTGGTGGCGCAGGACGCAGACGGCCCGCCGCGCATCGCCAACCCCATCTACGCCGAGGTGGTGCCGAGGCACCTGAACTACGCGGTGCAGGAGACACTACCGCAGCGGATGGCGTGGTACGTGGACGCGGACGGCGGGCTGGACGTGGAGGGGCTGATCGCGGCGTTCCAGGCGTTCTTCCGGGAGCACTCCGAGCACTGGGTGCAGCGCTTCGAGCGCTACCACGAGGCCGGCCGCCAGTTGCTGCTGCAGGCGCACCTGCAGCGTATCGTCAACGGCGGCGGGCGGATCGAGCGGGAGTACGCGCTGGGGCGCGGGCGCACGGACCTGCTGATCGTGTGGCCGCGGGGCGGGCGCGAGCGGCGGTTCGTGGTTGAGCTCAAGGTACGGCGCGGAGAGCTGGAGCGGACCGTCGCGGAGGGGATGAGGCAGACCCGCGCCTACGTGGACCGATGCGAAGCGGAGGCCGGACACCTGATCGTGTTCGACCGCGCCCCGGAACGGAGCTGGGAGGAGAAGATCTTCCGCCGCGCGCCGAGCGGAGACGGCGCGCCGGTCACCGTCTGGGGCATGTGACACCGGACAGCGGAAGACTCACTTCAGGCGGACGAGGTCCTGCTGGTACGGTCGAAGACCAGCGGCCCGACGGTCATGCGTCGGCTGCGGCCCGTCGGCACCGTCGGCAGCGAATGCAAGCTCCCGGTCGTACGTGCTCCTCGTCACAAGCAGCCGGGGAATGGATGCGGCGTGGCTTCAGTTGCCGTGGGTGGCGCCGTCGTCCGCGTCGAGTTGGTGCTTGAGCCGGTCGAATGTGGCCTCGTCCATTCCGGTGGCCGCTTCGATCGTAGACCACTCGACACCGGCCTGCCGGAACTTCTCGATCGTCCCCAGTCGGCCTTCCTGGCGGCCTTCCTGGCGGCCTTCCTGAAGACCCTTCTGACGGGCCTCCTGCTGCATCACCTCGCCGTAGATCTCAAGCATTTCCTGCGTCTTGTTCATCAGCTTTCCACCTCCCGGCACCTGTCGCCGTACCGCCTCCGCGAATCGGTGCCAGCGCTCCGGTTCCCGCGTCGTCAGTTCACGGCCGACCGCCTGCGGCAGGTATGCCTGTAGCAGAGCAGCCGCCTCGGCCTCCTGCTAGTTCCTGTCCGTAAATTCGCAACTTGTTGAATGGGCGTGATTTGAGGGATTTGGCGGGGTTGAAAAAAAGGGGTGTTCCGGTTATCATCGCTGGTGCAAACCTCGACAAAACCGAAACACCCGGAGAGCCCGATGCGCACGACACGCACCGAACAACCAAGTGTATTCCAGACGCCGCAGATTGACCATACCGTCGGCGACGAACTGGAACTGGCGTCCCTGTTGCTCGATCAACATCCCGAACTGCTCGATATGGTCGGCGACTGCGTCGGCGGCTCGGCCACCTGTGGTCGTATCGGGCTGACCTGCGAGACCATCCTGCGCTGCGCGGTGATCGCGCGTCTGATGGACTTCTCGTACCGTGATTTGGAGTTCGCGCTGCGCGATTCGCGCTCCATGCAGCGCTTTGCACGGGTCGATCCGTGGCGTGTGCCGAAGAAGTCGGCGCTACAGAGCGCCATCAGCATGATCGACGCCAAGACCTGGGAGCGGCTCGACGGCGTGCTGTTGCGGGAGGCCAAGGAGCGGGGGATCGAAGCCGGGACGCAGGTGCGCATCGACAGCACGGTGACCGCCACCGACATCCTGGAACCGTCGGACAGCCGCCTGTTGTACGACGGGGTGCGGGTGCTGACGCGGTTTCTGCGCCAGGCGCAGGAGCTGCTGCCGGAGCTTCGGTTCAGCGACCACTGCCGTGCTGCCAAGCGGCGTGAGCGGCAGATCGGCTCGGCGCGCGAGCCGAAGCGGCGGCGGCGTGGGTACCGGCGGCTGCTGGCGCTGGTGGCGCTGTCGCTGGGCTACGCGGCTGCGGCACGGGAACGCGTGAGTGCCGTAACTGATCCGTGGTCCGAGAGTTGGTGTGCGGAGGTGGACGCCTACGTGGAGTTGATCGAGCACGTGGTGGACCAGACTGAGCGGCGGGTGTTCGACGAGGAGAAGGTGCCGGCGGCCGAGAAGGTGGTGAGCCTGTTCGAGCCGCACACCGACATCATCGTCAAGGGCGGGCGCGCGACGCAGTACGGGCACAAGATCAACCTGAGCAGCGGGCGTAGCGGGCTGGTGCTGGATGTGGTGGTCGAAGAAGGCAACCCCGCCGACAGCACGCGCTGCCTGCCGATGCTGCGGCGGCACGTGGAGGCCTTCGGCGAGCCGCCGCAGCGGGCGGCGTTCGATGGGGGCTATGCCTCGAAGGAGAATCTGACCGACGCCAAGGAGTTGGGCGTGGAGCACGTGGTGTTCCACAAGAAGTGTGGTCTGCAGCCGGCCGACATGACGCCGTCGTCGTGGATCTACGGTCAACTCAAGCGCTTTCGGGCTGGTGCGGAAGCAGGCATCTCGTACCTGAAGCGGTGTTTTGGGCTGGGCCGCTGCAACTGGCATGGTTGGGAACACTTTCAGGCGTACGTGCATGCGGCGGTGTTTGCGCACAACCTGATACGGCTGGCGCGCTTGCTGCGAACCTGACGCGCTGCCGGCGTGCGTCGGTTTCTTATCTGACAATTATCTCGGGGCAAGTTTACGGCACAGGTGTGTCTTGCGTATCGATATAACCAAGGACATGTGTCCATAGATTTCGAAATAGTCTCCTCAATCGTGCCAATACCGAGCTCGACTGCTTCCGAATCCCGATCTCCACACGTCCGGTACGCCCCCTACAGGCGCTCCTCGCCGGCTCCCTCTCCCAAAAACGGGATTACCGGACAGGAACCTGCTACTCTCCGAACCCCGAACGGAACAGGTGATCGTGCGGCTTGGAGACTTCGCCTGCCATGGCTCGGCGGCCACGCTATGGATGACCTGAATCGTTGTCAATGTTTGGCGCGATCGACTCTATTGGCTATCCACTCAGGCCGAGCCGGACGAGCAAGGCGCGCATCTTCCGTGGGTCCATGTCGGTGTAGACCACGCCGTCGTAGACCACGTTCGGCCCCTCGTCGCAGTGGCCGAGGCAGCCGCAGCGCCCGACCGGCACCGAGCGGGCGGCATGCTCGTAGCCCGCTTCCAGCACGTCCTCGCAGAACGCCATGGAGCAGCTCGAGCCGTGGCAGACGCCGACGCTCGCCGCGCCGTTGAGCGGCTCTTGCAGGGGATTCACGCCGCCCCCGCCCGGGTTCAGGCCGCCTCCGCCGCCAGCGACTTGATGGTCCGGTACGGGTAGAGCCCGGTGGAGTGGCCGTCGCTCCAGGTCACCGACAGCGCGTAGTTGCCGACCACCCGCACCTCGTCGGCGCGGATCTCGGCCGGGATGCGCCCGACGTCGAGGAGCTGCTCGCCCGAGAACTCGTCCACGCAGCGCGCGCAGCGGCAGTTGGCGCGCAGCTCGCGGTTGGCGACGCGGTCGACCGACCCGTCCTCCCAGCTCACCGTGATGGCGTTTTCGTCGAACGACACCTCCGGCTTCGCCTGCGAGCCGGCCTTGCTGCGTCCCAGCGCGCGCACGACCACGTCGGATGCGTGCGCGAACCCTTCGTCCCCGGCATAGGCGTCGAAGGTGCCGCCGTACGCGGCCGGATCGAGCGGAAGCTGGCAGAGCAGCGGCACGCCGAAGCGCTCGGCCAGCGCCTCGCCCCCACCTTCGCCGAACACCTGGTGCCGCCGGCCGTCGGCGTCGGCGAACCAAGCCATGTTCTCGATCACGCCCAGGACCGGAACCTCGACCTTGTCGAACATCAGGATCCCCTTGCCGACGTCGGCGAGCGCCAGCGCCTGCGGCGTGGTGACGATCAGCGCCCCGTCGAGCTGGATCGCCTGCGTGATGGTGAGCTGGATGTCGCCCGTTCCCGGCGGCAGGTCGATCAGCAGGTAGTCCAGGCCTTCCCAGGCGACGCCGTGCAGGAACTGCTGCACGTAGTTGGTGACCATCGGCCCGCGCATCACCGCCGGCGCGTCGCCGAGCCAGAAGCCGAACGACATCACGCGCAGGGGCCCGACCGCTACCGGCGCCAGCAGGTTCCCCCGTCCGGCGGTGAGCGGCTGGTCGTGCCGGTTGAACAGGGTGGGCACCGACGGGCCGAAGATGTCGGCGTCCAGCAGGCCGACCCGGTGGCCGCGCCGCGCCAGCTCGCAGGCGATGCCCGCGGCCACCGTCGACTTGCCGACGCCGCCCTTGCACGAGGCCACGGCGATGATCGAGGAGACCTCCTCCAGGCCGGATTCCTTGACCGGTGAGGTGCGCCGCTGCTCCGGCGCGGTGATCCGCACCGTCACGGACTTGACCCCTGGCAGGTCGCCGATCAGCCGCTCGGCCTGCGTCTTGAACTCGTCGCGCACCGGGCACGCGGGCGTGGTGATGCGGATCTCGGCGAGCACGTGCCCGTCCTCTATCTCCACCTCCTGCAGGAACCCCAGGCTGACGATGTCCTGGTGCAGGTCGGGGTCGACGATCGCGCGCAGGGCGTCGGTGACGTCTGCCTTGGAAGCCATGCCCTATGATACCGCCGGGACGCTGCCGGGGGCAGCGCGAGCCCGCAACTCCACACGCCCACCACGAGAGATGAGCATGTCTTCTTCCCCTGCCGAATCAACCGCCGACTCAGCCGCAGCAGTCGGCTGGGACCTGGACGACCTGTACGCCGCCACCGACGACCCGGCGCTCGACCGCGACCTGGAAGCCGCGGACCGGGAGGCCGCCGATCTGGCCGCCGACTACCGCGGCCGCCTCGATGGGCTTGACGCCGCCGGGCTCGCCGGTTTGGTCACACGCTACGAGGCTTGCCTGGAGCGGGCCGGCAGGGCGGGAAGCTACGCCCACCTGGCGTGGTCGACCGACACGGGCGATGCGCAGCGCGGCGCGCTGCTGCAGAAGCTCACCGAGCGCTCGGCGCGCCTGCACCAGACCCTGCTGTTCTTCGAGCTGGAATGGGCGGCCCTGCCCGAGGAGCAGGCCAAGGAGCTCGAGGCCGACGAACGGCTCGCCCACTACCGGCACTTCCTGCGCGTCACCCGCCGCACCAGGCCGCACCTCCTGACCGAGCCGGAAGAACGCGTGCTCAGCGAGAAGTCGGTCACGGGGCGACGCGCCTGGATCCGCTACTTCGACGAGGTGCACGGCGCGGCGAAGTTCCGGCTCGACGGCGCCGAGATTCAGCGCGAGGAGCTGTTGAACACGCTCCACCAGGCCGACCGGCCGCTCCGGCAACGGGCCGCCGCCGGGCTGACCGAGGGGCTGCGGGCGCTGCTGCCCACCTCGACCTTCGTGTTCAACACGCTGCTGGCCGACAAGGCGGCCGAGGACCGGATGCGGAGCTTTCCCTCCTGGATCAGCGACCGCAACCTCGACAACCAGGTCGACGGCGCCGTCGTCGATGCGCTGGTCTCAGCGGTGGTCGGCCGCTACGACATCGTCGAGCGCTACTACCGGCTGAAGCGCCGGCTGCTCGACGTGGACGAGCTGTTCGACTACGACCGCTACGCGCCGCTCGCCGCCGAGTCCCGGCGCTACCACTGGGACGACGCGGTGGAGACGGTGCTGTCGGCCTACCGGCGCTTCAACGGCCGGCTGGGCGAGCAGGCCGCGCGCTTCTTCGACAACGCCTGGATCGACGCACCGATCCGGCCGCGCAAGCGCGGCGGCGCCTTCTGCCACTCGTGCGTTCCCTCCGTCCACCCCTACCTGCTGCTCAACTACCAGGGGCAGCCGCGCGACGTGATGACCCTCGCGCACGAGCTCGGCCACGGCGTGCACGGGCTGTTGGCCGCCCCGCGCGGGTACCTGCAGTTCCACACGCCGCTGACCACCGCGGAGACCGCCTCCGTGTTCGGGGAGATGCTGGTCTTCCGCGACCTGATCGACCGCGAGGGCGACCGCCGCGAGCGGCTGGCCATGCTGGTGCGCCGCATCGAGGACACGTTCGCGACCGTCTTCCGCCAGACCGCCATGAACCGCTTCGAAGAGGCCATCCACGAGGCGCGCCGCAGCGACGGCGAGCTGACGCAGGAGCGCTTCGCGGAGCTGTGGCTGTCCACGCAGCGGGCCATGTTCGGCGACAGCGTCACCCTGAGCGACGACTACGGTGCCTGGTGGAGCTACATCCCTCACTTCGTGCACACGCCCGGCTACGTGTACGCCTACTCATTCGGCGAGCTGCTGGTGCTGGCGCTCTACGCCCGCTATCGGGAAGTCGGGGACTCGTTCGCCGACTCCTACGTGGAGATGCTGGCGGCCGGCGGCTCCGACTGGCCGCACCGGATCATGCAGCCGCTCGGCGTCGACCTGACCGATCCCGGCTTCTGGGACCGCGGCCTGACGATGGTCGAGCAGATGGTGGAGGAAGCCGAGGAGTTGGCCGGATTGCCGCGCTAGCACGTCACCGCAGCCCGACCGGGCGACCCGACCTGGTAACCCCATCGCTCCAAGAGAAATACGCGTACCGGGAACGCGAACCCCACCGTCGCGGCCGACTGCCCCGCCTGCCACTCGTATTCCATCGAGCGAAGGCACCCCGACTGCCCACACACGCGAAACGCGAAGGGAAGGAGCCGCGTCAGGTCGCCGCCCGACCGATGGAACGAAAACAAGCTCTCACCGTTCGAGCACTGGCCCGTCACCGTCGCGGTCGCGGTCGACCGCTCCAGCGGCTCAGACGGCTTGACGTCATCCTCGACGGGGAATGGCGGCTCGGCTGTCGGTGCCAGCCACGCGATCGGCGGCGCCGGTGACGGCGGCTCCCCCGGATGGGCCACCGGTGCCGGGGTGTCGCCCTCGCCCTCCACCACCTCGCGCGACACCGCCGGCCCGCGGCCGCACCCGAGCACGATCATCATCAGCGCCAACGATCCCCACGCCCGAACCCGGCCAGAACGGCGGACCACCATCCCGAGTCTCCAGACGCAAGTCATCGGCACGTACCATATCAGAATATTCATCAATTTTGCGTGTTTCTCGTCGGTCTTGTGGTTGGTTTTCATAGTCAACGCGCGTTGTTTGTCTTTCCATTCGGGACCGCATCGTCCGGCCGGAACGGCTGCACCTCCCGCTCCGTCGAGTCCATACGTCGGACCCGCTTGGCGGGACTTGTCGCCGACGAGTTGGTTGAGGCTCGCCGGTCCGCGGTCGGAGGTAGCGCCGCGCCCCGGTCATCCCGTACAGTCGGCGGCGCGTGATTCGCTGGTGCTTCGAGGTGCTGACCTCCTCGGTCGGCAAGAAGGCGTTGATGGGCGCCACCGGGCTGTTCCTGTGCTCGTTCCTGGTGGTGCACCTGTACGGCAACCTGCTGCTCTACGCCGGTGCCGCGAAGTTCGATGCGCACGCGCACGAGTTCGCCACCAACGTCATCATCCGCATCATCGAGGTCTTCCTCTTCCTCTCGATCGTCCTGCACGCGGCCAGCGGGATCTGGCTCACGGCCCAGAACCGCCGGGCGCGCCCGGTGCGCTACGCCAGGAACCGCTCGGCGGGAAAGAGCACGCTGGCCTCGCGCACGATGGTGATCACCGGCAGCGCGATCTTCATCTACCTGGTGATCCATCTGCGGAACTTCTTCTATGAGTCGCGTTTCGGCCCGCACACGGACGAATTGTCGCTGTACGAGCTGGTGGTCACCACCTTCCGCATGCCGGGGTACGCGGTGCTGTACGTCGTGGCGATGGTCCTGCTGGCCGGGCACCTGCTGCACGGCTTCCAGTCCGGCTTCAAGTCGCTTGGGCTGCACCAGGTGCGCTACGCCCGCCTGATCCGCGCCGTGGGCATCGTCTTCGCGATCGCGGTGCCGGCCGGCTTCGCATCGCTGCCGCTCTACTTCGTCGCCGGCGGAGGCAACGGGTGAGGCGCGGCGGAGCCGGCCGGCCGAAACGGTCCCGCGCCGGTCGGATCGGACGCGGTTCGAAGCCGCAGGACACGCTCGACGGCCGCGCGCCTTCCGGCGATCTCGCCGAGCGCTGGACCAAGCACCGCTTCGACCTGAAGCTGGTCAACCCGGCCAACCGCCGCCGCTACTCCGTGATCGTCGTGGGCTCCGGGCTGGCCGGCGCTTCGGCCGCCGCCTCGCTCGCCGAGATGGGCTACCAGGTCACCTGCCTGTGCCTGCAGGACAGCGCCCGGCGCGCGCACAGCATCGCCGCCCAGGGCGGCATCAACGCCGCCAAGAACTACCCCAACGACGGCGACAGCGTCTTCCGGCTGTTCTACGACACGATCAAGGGCGGCGACTACCGCGCACGCGAGTCCAACGTCCACCGGCTGGCGGAGATCTCCAACCTGATCATCGACCAGTGCGTGGCGCAGGGGGTGCCGTTCGCGCGCGAGTACGGCGGGTTGCTGGCCAACCGCTCGTTCGGCGGCGCGCAGGTGTCGCGCACCTTCTACGCGCGCGGCCAAACCGGCCAGCAGCTTCTGCTCGGCGCCTACGGAGCGCTCAGCCGGCAAGTGGCCGCCGGCCAGGTGCGGATGCTGACCCGGCGGGAGATGCTGGACGTGGTGGTCGTGGACGGCACCGCGCGCGGCATCGTCGCCCGCAACCTGATCGACGGCAGCCTGGAGACGCACGCCGCGCACGCGGTGCTGCTGGCCACCGGCGGCTACGGCAACGCCTACTACCTGTCCACCAACGCGATGGCCAGCAACGTCACCGCCGGCTATCGCGCCCACAAGCGCGGCGCGCTGTTCGCCAACCCCTGCTACGTGCAGATCCATCCCACCTGCATCCCGGTGTCGGGCGAGCACCAGTCCAAGCTGACCCTGATGAGCGAGAGCCTGCGCAACGACGGCCGCGTCTGGGTGCCGGTTGCCACCGACGACGCCCGCCCGCCGGCGGACATCCCGGATGCGGACCGCTCCTACTTCCTGGAGGAACGCTACCCGGCGTTCGGCAACCTGGTGCCGCGCGACGTGGCCTCGCGCGCCGCCAAGGAGGTGTGCGACGCCGGCCGCGGCGTGGGCGCCACCGGCCAGGCGGTCTACCTGGACCTGCGCGACGCCATCGAACGGCTCGGCGTGGACACCATCCGCGAGCGCTACGGCAACCTCTTCCAGATGTACCAGATGATCACGGGCGAGGACGCCTACACCGGCCCGATGCGTATCTACCCGGCCGTCCACTACACGATGGGCGGCCTCTGGGTGGACTACAACCTGATGACCACCATCCCCGGCCTGTTCGCCCTGGGCGAGGCCAACTTCTCCGACCACGGCGCCAACCGCCTGGGCGCCAGCGCCCTGATGCAGGGACTGGCCGACGGCTACTTCATCATCCCCTACACGCTCGGGGGCTACCTGGCCACCGCGCCGCTGCCGGACCTCGACACCGGCCACGCGGCGTTCACGGATGCCGAGCGCCAGGCGGCAGAGCAGCTCGGGCGCCTGGCCGCCCTGGACGGCGGCACGCCGGTGGAGGACTTCCACCGCCGCCTGGGCCGGGTCCTGTGGGACAAGGCGGGCATGGCGCGCAGCGCCGAGGGGCTGGCGGAGGCCAAGGGCGAGATCGCCGAGCTGCGCGACCGCTTCTGGGCAGAAGCGTCGGTGCCGGGCAGCGCGGCCGACCTCAACAACGTGATCGAGCGCGCCGGCCGCGTGGCAGACTTCCTGGAGTTCGGGGACCTGATCGTGCAGGACGCCCTGCACCGCGAGGAGTCCTGCGGTTCGCACTTCCGCGTCGAGCACCAGACCCCCGACAACGAGGCGCTGCGCGACGACGAACGCTTCTCCTACGTCGCCGCCTGGGAGCACCAGGGCGTGGGTACGGAAGCACGGCTGCACCGCGAGGACCTCACCTTCGACGTCGCCCACCCCACCGCCAGGAGCTACAAGTGAGGATCACGTTGCGCGTCTGGCGGCAGGGACGCGACCAGCCCAAGGGCCGGCTGGTCGACTACGAGGTGCCGGACGTCTCCCCCGACATGTCGTTCCTGGAGATGCTCGACGTGCTCAACGACTCCCTGGAGCGGCAAGGTGATGAGCCGATCGCCTTCGAGCACGACTGCCGGGAGGGCATCTGCGGTTCCTGCGGCTTCATGATCGACGGCCGCGCGCACGGCCCGTTGGCCGGCACCACCGTCTGCCAACTGCACATGCGCCACTTCGCCGACGGCGACACGCTGGTGGTCGAGCCGTGGCGGGCGCGCGCCTTCCCGGTGATCAAGGACCTGGTCGTGGACCGCGGCGCCTTCGACCGGATCATCCAGGCCGGCGGCTACATCTCGGTCAACACCGGCAGCGCCCCCGAGGCGAACGCCGTGCCGGTCGCCAAGGTGGACGCGGAGGCGTCCCTGGACGCCGCTGCCTGCATCGGCTGCGGGGCGTGCGTGGCGGCCTGCAAGAACGCCTCGGCGATGCTGTTCACCAGCGCCAAGCTCACCCACCTGGGACGGCTCCCGCAGGGGCAGCCGGAGCGGCGCCGCCGCGCCCGCGCCATGGTGCGCACGATGGACGCGGAGGGGTTCGGCAACTGCACGAACGAGGCGGAGTGCGAGGCGGAGTGCCCCAAGGGCATCTCCTTCGCGACCATCGCGCGTCTCAACCGCGAATTCCTGGCCGCCGAGCTCCGCGACCCCGCCGGGGAATGAGGGCGCCTTGACCCAGCGCTGGCGCAAGCTCGGCGTCATCTTCCCGCAGCGGGAGGAGTTCGTCTGGAACCAGCGCCCGTCGGCGCCGTGCGTCTTCCGAACCGAGGACCGCTACCTGATGTACCTGCACGGCCTGCAGTTCTTCAGCGAGCAGCGCAAGCTCACCCGGATCGGGCTGGCGGAGGCGCCGCTCGACGATCCGCTCGACTGGCGCATGGTGAGCGAGGAGCCGCTGATCGACCTGGGCGGCGAGGGGGCGATCGACTCGCACATGGCCGCCTACCCGTTGGTGGTGCGGATCACGGACACCCACTGGCACCTGTACTACGCGGCGTGGGACGGCTCGTTCCTTCCACACGCTCCGCACCAGAAGCGCTACCAGACCTGCATGGCCGAGAGCGACGACGCCGGCGTCACCTGGCGGCGCGACGGCCGGCCGCTGCTGGCGCTCGGACGCAGCGGCGCCCCCGACGAGAACGGCACCGGCTCCTGCGCGGTGATCCCGGTGGGCGACGAGTACTGGATGTACTACACGGCGCTGTCGGTCCCGACCGCCGACTGGGGACGGATCTCCACGGTGCTCGCCGTCTCCCGCGACGGCGGCCACACGTTCGTCCCGCACGCTGCCGGAGCGCTACTGAACATTCCACCCCGCATCGGCCATCTCGCCTCCACCTGCTCCAAGCCGTTCGTGGAACGCTCCGGCGACCTCTTCCACATGTGGTTCAGTAGCGCCGTCGACGGCGAGCACTACCGCATCCACTACGCGCAAAGCGCCGACGGCATCCACTTCAAGTGGCTTCCCCACCCGGTCGTCGACGTGAGCGCATCCGGCTGGGACTCCGAGATGACCTGCTACCCGTCGGTGATCCGCCACGAAGGCCCGGACGGGCGCCGCACCCTCATGTTCTACGCCGGCAACGACTACGCCGGCATCGGAGCCGCCGAACTCTGCCACCGATGACCGATCTCGACAAGCACATCGACAAGCAGATCGATGAATTCCGCCGCCAGCTTCTCGGGCTGACTCTGCGAAACCCGTTGCTCTCTTGTTCACACGACGATAGCGTCAGATCCCAGATCCGCGTCGTCAACGCATCACACGACGATGTGTTTGTCCGTCTCCACGACGACGAGGCGTTTGAGGTCGCACCACTGCCGGAACCGCTCGATGTTCCTGACGACGAGGACGACCCGGAGTTCAACGAAGCGCTTTCTGACCACAAGGCACGCAGTCTTACCTTCCGAGCGGCAAGCATGCACCTGCAGCATTCACACAGCCCGAGACCGGATGAGCTCGAACGTGAGGCACGCGATCACGTACGTTTGCTCCTGCACAGAGACGAGTGGAAACCCCAGGGGAGTCTGTCCCCGGAGGACTTGGCGAGCCGACACGGCATCAATCCATCGTTCGACCTGCCATCTCCGCAAGACGGAGACCAAGATGAAGCACACCCAGCATCTGTCTTGCAGACGTTGCTCCACAAGCACGACCTCGCCCCGCGCCTTCGTGTGCTCCGCGAGCGCTCACGATCGGACCTCCGAGACCGAGGGGTAAACACGCTCTTTGCCGCCTTCGGTTTCCTCGAATGGTACGAGGACGTCGACGCTCAGACCCCGCACTTAGCACCCCTACTCCTCACGCCAGTGGAACTCGACAGGGCGTCCCGCCGCAACCGCCGCGAGTATGTCCTCCGCGCCACCGGTGAGGATCCCGTCACTAACGCTGCGTTGACCACAGACTTGAGACGAAGATTCGACTTGGAACTTCCCGACCTGAGCCCAGACGATACGCCCGAGACCTACTTCGAACAAGTCGACACCATTCTCGGTCACGAGCGGCGTTGGCGCATCCGCCGCTTCTTGACGATTCAGGTGTTCTCGGATGCCAAGCTATCCATCTACGCCGATCTCGACCGCGATGCTTGGCCCGAAGGGGGGCCTTTGTCCCAGCACGCAGGGATTCGCGAGCTGATGTCGGAGACGGGTGTTGCCGACACCCCCTATGCGGACGACCACGATATTGACGGCGACGCTGCCGCCGTCCGATTGCCGACACTCATCTACGACGCCGATTCCTCACAGCACAGCGCCATCGTCGATGTCCTCCGTGGCGGCAACCACTCCATCTACGGTCCTCCCGGAACCGGGAAGTCTCAAACGATCACCAATCTCATCGCCGCCGCCATGGACGCAGGCAAGACAGTACTGTTCGTAGCTGAAAAGCTGACCGCGCTCGACGTCGTCCACAAGCGCCTGCGCGAAGCGAAGCTCGATCAATATTGCTTAGTCCTGCATTCGGGCGGGATCAGGAGAGAAGCCGTTCGCGCCGCGTTGTCCCAGCGGGTGAACTCCCCGCCACCTGACTTTGACGAGGCCAAATATCGGGGGCTTCGCGCGCGCTGGGAAAGCCAACGAGACGCCCTGGGACTCTACGCTTCCGTCATGGGACATCCGTACGGGAAACTGCGGGCGACCGTTCATGAGATCCTTTGGAAATCAATCCGTTTTCGTGAAGCCAACAAGAACCTGCCGTCGTCTGTCGAAGCGGTGAGGATACGCGAGGAAGACGCGCTCGCCCTAACGCCAAACAAGCTGCAGGGAACAATGGATAGAGTACGTGAACTTGTCGCCGCGCACCGT
This sequence comes from Spirochaetia bacterium, assembly GCA_963662775.1. Lineage (GTDB taxonomy): Bacteria > Spirochaetota > Spirochaetia > SZUA-6 > Bin103 > CATQHW01. Next base: position 2,733,918 of record OY759747.1, on the reverse strand, counting down.
ACATTGGAGACACCAGACACGCCACCATGGCGCGGGATTCGTAGACAGCGCCTCGCCTCGGTCGACGTTGCCCCAATCCTCCACCATCTCGACGCATGGCAAAGCTCTGTCGACGGCGTCGCCAACAACGCGACGCTCTTCGCGGGCACTATCGACATGATGACGCTCGACGACGTCGCTCAAGTGATCCGCGCTGCGGTGCTTCTAACGAACCACTCTGTGTCAATCGAGGCATACGACGTCGCGATGTTGGCTCGACATGACGTTCGGCGCACTGTGATCGCTGCCGCTGACGCTGCTACAGCAGCGTCAGCGGCACGGGAAACCCTTCGCGATGGGTTCGGGCTGGATCCAGGCAACCTAGCGCCCGTCGACGACATTAGAGCGATCGCCGCCGACGCGTGCGCACTGAACTGCGGCCACCTCACCGCAGAGCAGCTCACCGAGGCTGCGAAGAAGGAACGTCTCACAGCGAACACGACCCAGAACGTACTCTCGATCGTTGACGAGATTCACCGCCTGTTCGGAATTCCCAAGTCCGGGGCGGACACGATGGCAATCATCCCGCGGGCAGTCACCCGATTACGGAACACACCCCGTTCCACTCTGCTCGATAGGAAACACGATTGGGTCGAGGAGCGGCACCACACGCGCATCACCCAACTGAAGGACGCAGCGGAGCGAGTGCGCCAAGAGCGCCGGTCTCTGTCCATACGGTTTGATCTCACGAAGCTACCTAGTGCCGACGATCTTCGGTCGGCCGCGAGCGCGTTCGATGTGCCACGCAGAATTCCGTGCCTGGCTGCGGAGTGGCGCCGGGCAGCCAAGCGATATCGGACTGTCAGGAGAACGCGCGCAAAGGCCAACGCAAAAGCCATGGAAATCGAGCTCATGCGCTTGGCTGACTACCTCGAAGCGTCCCACTCACTCATGGAAAACAGGGACGGAATGGCGCTGTTCTCAGCCCGGTGGCAAGGTGCGGACACGGACCTCACCGATGCCGTTGCAGTGAGTTCCTGGGCCTCAGCTACGGCCGAAGAGTTCTCCGGGATCGGAGTCGGACGTTCCGTTCGTCATACTCTGTTGCATGGCGAAATCGACGCTCTCGACCACATAGTCAACGAAGCTCTCAAATTGGAAGATGAGCGCGTCGAAGACTACGTGGACGTTGCTGGGACACCGCTCGTCCCCCCTGCCGAGGCTATGGAACGCGCGACGCAGTACGACCAAATCGTTGCCCGTTTCGAAAGAGCCGGCTTGCCGCCAAGCCTTCCCTCGAGCCGCGCAAAAGAAGTCGCTGAGTTGGTCGCTCGCTGCGACAGGGCTAGCACCCGCGCAGACGAAGTCCACACGATGCTATCAAAGGACGGCTCAACCTCCGGAGATACATCGCTCGCCCTCCTTGCCGAACTTTGTCGCGCCATCGAGCACGACCAGATCGCACCGGAGACTTGGTGCGCTGCTGTCAAGCCTGCGGTCGAGCAGGCACCAACCGCGTATAGCGACGCCCTCCGGAACCTCGACGAATCCTTCGGACGAGAAGCGAGTACGTGGGGGACTTGGGCCGGTCCCCTGGAAGTGGAGGAAGAGGCATTCTTTGACGGCCTTACGCGGCGAGCCGCACCCCTAACGGACCTATCGCAGCGCGCAGCGGAGTGCCTGCGCAGCGGCAGGACAATTCTGGACTGGTGCCGCTACAGCCGCTTCCGACACGAGTTGCTTCAGTCCGCCGCGCGCCCTGCTCTCCAGGCCACTGAAAACGCCCTGATCGGAATCGACCGCTTGCCCATGGTCTTTGAGCTGGCCCTGTACAGCTCACTAGCTTCAGTCGTCTTTCGCGATCACCCCGAACTTCAAGACCTGACTGGCGATCACCTTCGCAACTGCAGGAAGTCATTTCGCGACATCGAAGAGAATCTCCAGAAGCTCGAACGCGCCCGTGTCGCCCACGTCCTTCACGCCCGCCCAGTCGAGCATGGTGTATCCACTGGCCCGCCGAGCGCGGTTACGGAACGAGCGCTGATTAACCATCAGATCGGCCTCCGACGTGCTAGCGTGTCGGTCCGTGAACTCGTGAGCCGCGCACCCCAGGCGCTCCGGCAGCTCAAACCCTGTTTTATGATGTCACCCACGACGGTCTCCGAGCTTCTTCCACGCGCATCTGGTCTGTTCGATCTGGTCATCATCGACGAAGCCTCGCAGATGCTGCCCTCCGATGCCTTGGGCGCCGTCGCTCGCGCCAAGCACGCCGTAATCGTCGGAGATCCTCAGCAGCTTCCTCCCACGACCTTCTTTTACGCACGTCGAGCCGCGCGCGAGATCGAAGATGATAGCGACGGCATCGCAGCCACTTCCGAGTCCATCCTCGATCTCGCCATGTCCGCGTGGCGCCCACACCGCTATTTGCGCTGGCATTACAGGTCTCGCCATAGCTCATTGATCCAATTCTCGAATGCGCGTTTCTACGACCACCGGCTGATTGTATTCCCCGGCCCCGACGAAGAGACCTCCAAAGACGGTGTCAACTATCGCTACGTCCGCGATGGACTCTATCGGCACGACCGAACGAACCTCATCGAAGCGGAATCCATCGTACAAGCCGTGATTCGATTTGCCACCGACCGAGACCAATGGGCACGTAGCCTCGCGATCGTTGCTATGAATCAGCCCCAGCGCGACCTTCTCGATGAGATGCTCGACAAGGCCGCGAACGAGAACGACGCCCTTTCTGGATATCTTCGCCGCTGGGAGGACACACTCGAACCCTTTGCCGTGAAGAATCTCGAAAGCGTTCAGGGAGACGAGCGTGACGTCGTTTTCATTTCGACCGTCTATGGCCGTCAGTCCGTCGGTGCTCCTGTGCTGCAGCGCTTCGGTCCCATTACTCAGGACGGAGGCGAACGACGCTTGAACGTACTGTTCACGCGCGCGCGATGGCGTATCGACGTGTTTTCTTCGATGGGCGCCAACGATATCCGGCGTCGTCCGGAGGAGAGCCTCGGTGTCACGGTCATGCGCGACTATCTGGAATACGCGGCCACCGGCCGCATCGCAACCGGCGCAGCAACCGGTCGGCCTACCGAGAGCCCGTTCGAGCAGCATGTGGCCGACCGCCTGGAGGTAGAGGGCTACGACGTCACCGCACAGATTGGCGTCGCGGGCTACCGCATTGATCTCGGCATCAAGCACCGCGACTACCCGCACGGCTTTCTGGCAGGCATTGAATGCGACGGTGCGACGTATCATTCTGCCAAATCGGTCCGGGATCGGGATCGTCTGCGGGAGGACGTCCTGCGTGATCTCGGCTGGAAGATCTACCGCATATGGTCAACCGATTGGTTCGACGACGAGGATCGCGAAATGCGAAGGTTGATCCGCTACCTGGATGGGAGGTTGCGGGAGTTTACTGAGACGCCCAACGACGCGAATGTCCACGCGGCTGGCGCTGTCGGCAGCGAGCCCGCGGAGGACGTTGCGGAGACATCCGGTGAACCGGCCGATGCAGGGAGGTCCTCCACTGACACCGACGGCCCGCAGGTGGAGTCCGAGGTCGTCGAGATCGGCGACACCGTCCGCTATCGTCGAGGATCGGATGTCCGTGAGGTCGTGATCGTCGACGGTCCTGGTGTCCCGGAGCAGGACATGATCAACGACGGAACCCCGATAGCTCGTGCGCTGCTGGGACGAAGTCGCGATGAGACGGTCACGGTCCGTTTGCCGAACACTCGCGACGAGGTGTCCATCGAGGCGATCACAAAGAATGTGGCGGATGCCGACGAAGAGGCATCACGTCCTGTGCAGCAGGAGTTATTCTCTACGGACAATCGCTGGCATCAGTATCGTATCCCGATGACCGACCATGCTGACGCGCTGAGAGAGATCATCGAGACGGAGGGCCCGCTGATCACTGAGCGTCTCTATGAGGCTTATCTGCGTGCGAGCGGGCTGCAGGGACCAGAGCGTCGATACAGGCGACTATTGAACAGGGCGTTGGGTGATCTCGAACGCCGGAATATCGTCGTTATCGAGAGGAGCCGGGAGGCTGGTTCCGGTTATATGGGTGCGACAATCCGGCTGGCGCGAACTCATCGATCAGTCGTTTAGGAATCTCCCTGACGCGCGGGACACCGAACGCCGTGGCAAGACCGGCCAAGACAGCCTTGCGATTCCGCCTGGTGGCGCTGCGGTGCTAATACTTCATCACTTGGCACGTTGCTGCTGTCCTCTCTTGAGAGCACAGCAGCACACCATACACCGGCTTCGTAGTTATACGAACAACGGGCCACCACGTACGTGAACGCGAGTAGATACGAAGATGCTGCCGGTCGTGTCGGCGTTCGAAGCCGTCGACCGAGCGGCGCATAGGAACCCGCAACGCACGACCGCACGCAGCGCCGTTGGACGCCCAGGACCGCCATGACACGAGATCTGCCGTCAACCGATGTTCGGCTCGATGTACCTTGTCGCAGGTCACTTGGGGTCGCCTTCGAGTCGAACAGTCGGATCCCTGTCATGAAATGAACCGCCTCTGACTGCGCTCTACGGCAGTAACGCGGGAATGTTCTCCGCGGGGGAGCCGATCGAGAACCCGGGCGGCATCAGGCTCAAGGTCACAGACTGCTACGGTGTCGCCCACAAATGCTGGGACACGCTGGAGAGCGCGGCCCAACATCGCACTCCCCAACCTCCCGGTGGCCCCCGCGACGCGCTGCGCGCGGACCGTCCCGTGCGCCACCCAAAAAGATCCGGTCGGAGACGCGCTCGTCGCGGAGGAACTCGGGTCCGTACCGGACCAAAGGGCGGTCGTCTTGGGTCATTTGCATCTACCGGGAGTCGGTGCGCCACCGCCGGGAGGCCTCCGCGCTGGCGCCCGCCTCGCGCCCGCGTCACGCCACGGCTCCAGTTGATGCACTCGGTGAGAACCTGCTATGGTGAAGCAACGAACAGGTAGACGGCTCGTGACCCATGCCGGGTCGCTGGCCGAATACAACAGCTCCGCAAGGGCGGTGGAGTAGCTACCCCGCCTGGAGTGAACAAGCCAGATACCTCAGGCAACTGTGCGCGAGTGCGGTCTACCTGTTCGAAACGGCCCGGCACCTTTGGGTAGCCGGCCAGGAGGACTCGTATGGCTCACTATTCACCACTTAGGACGGTCATTGGGACAATGATCGTGGCGTCGTTGACACTCCTTGGCGCCTGTGACGAGATGGTCAATTCGCCGTATCCGGAGGTTGCAGGAACCTATACTGGAACGACCATCATGGACGGAACCCTTATCGACCCGATCGAAATCGGAACGATGCGCATAGAGGTGGTACAGTCCGGTTCGCAAGTGACGATCAGCACGACGACGACGTTTCTAGGCGAAACGGTTGAGCTGCCCGACATCACGGGGGAGATCAACCAAACCGGCTTCTTTACCGCTACCGGAGGAGGATTCTCAGGGGACTCGGATTTTAGTGATCCACTATGCGGTACGCTGACTCCGCGTAGTGCAACACTGAGCTTCTCGGGTCGGACGGCACGATGGGTCGAATATTACCGGACAGACTACTGCGGTGAGATCCTGTTTAGTACGAATCTGTCGCGATAACCCGGAGGATCGCCGGCGATCGATGGGGCGCGTATCACTTATGGATGAATCCGCCTACATCACGGTGGTGGGCGCGGGAGCTGGAGTAGGTAGCGAAGTAGCCAATATTGAAAGGCGGTACGAGCTGCTTGCTTCAGGAACGCACCTCGCGTTACTGAGCGTAGCCTCATAGACAAAGGGCATGCTGGTGCGAGCCCTGCCAACAGACCAGCACGACCGACGTTATAGTTTGGTTTGAACGCGATGGCAGCCGACCATAGATTGGACCGCACGAGCAGTGACCTTGTCGGCGAAGGATAGGTATGCGTGTTCGAGACGGGCACCTGAGGCTTCCAACCGAGGATGTGTCCCGTGGGGCCACGCCGGTCGTCGAGCGTGACCGATGATTGAGAGACACCTCCCATAGACCCTGCTCACCCCGGAGAGATCCTTCGGGAGGACATCCTGTCCGCGCTTGCCATGAGCATGACGGCCGTTGCCGATGCGCTCGGGGTCTCCCGGCAGGCGCTCCACGATATCCTCAACGAGAAGCAGCCGGTTACCGCCGAGATGGGGGTTCGCCTCGGCAAGCTGTTCGGCAACAGCGCCAGCTTCTGGATCAACCTGCAGCGTATTCACGACCTGGCGCTCGCAGAGCGCACGGTAGACGTCTCGGAGATACCGACTCTCGAGGCGCAGACTGGATAGACGACCGGAGCCGGTAGCACCTGAATCTCTGGTCGCCCGACGCCTTTGAACGCTACGTCTTGAGCAGTGGTCGCTATGGACTCCACTCCATGCGGCCCTGGAAGCGGACGAGGCCCTGCGCCTCGTAGAATCGGCGAGCGTCGTCATTGTCGCAGTACACGTTCAGTTCCACGCGCTGAACTCCTCGCTCGGCGGCCTCGGCCCGGACCCGGTCCATCAGCAGAGTTCCGATTCCCTGCCTGCGGTGCGTGTTGGACACTGCCATCTGGTCGACCACCAGCGAGCGGCTCGCGTAGCGGAACGCGTTCTCCTCCCGAACCCGTTCGCACACCAACGCGTACCCGACGCAGACCCCCTCGACACGGGCCACGAACATCTGAGCGCCGGCGCGCGACAGGAGGAAGCGCTGGCCATCCAGAGCCGCGTTCCGGTCGAACGGCTTGAACCATTGCGGGCGTCGCTGGCGGTGCTCCTCGTGCACCTCCCTGAGAAGATCGACGACCTCATCCGAATCATCGCTCGTGTGAATCGTGGCAGCGGCCACTACAGACTCGACTCCATAACGTCGTGGAAGCGGGCGAAGCCCTGCGCCTCGTAGAACCGCCGCGCGCCCTCGTTGTCGCTGGCGACGAGCATCTCCATGCGGTCCGCTCCTCGACCGGCCGCCTCCGCACGGACCAGTTCCATCAGCCGCGTCCCGATCCCTCGCCGACGATGGACATTCGACACCGCTATCTGGTCTACCATGAGCGACTTGCTTCCTTACCCAGACGCTGAATCCTGCCAGTTGACATCCCGGACTATCACATACCCCACGCAGTCGCCTTTGAGCCGGGCCACGAAAAGCTCTGCCCGCCGTTGTGCGACAGAAGGGAGCGCACGTCCTCCAGCGCCGCCTCCTGGTCAAACGGCCTGTACCGTTCCGGACGCCGCTCTCGGTGTTCTTCCTGGACCTGACGAACCAACTCCACGATCTCCTCCGGATCATCGGTGGCGTCGATCGTGACTCTCATGGTCGCTGTCCGCAGGCGAGGGACGAAGGGCCGAAGCTCACCGCGCCTCGGTTCCGGTCATTTCCTCGGGGCGAAAGTGGCTAAGACGCGCGTCGCTCTCCTCGCGGAACAGCTCGAACAGCGTCCTGAAGTAGTTCCGCTCCGGGCGTACTCCTGCCCAATCTTCCCGAGCGCTGTCAGCCACGGCCCCTTTGACGTCGACAACCAAGCCCTGGTTGTCCCACAGCTCATCGAGCCCAATGTGCTAATCACCCCGGGTGTCCCCACCGACCGTCGTCAAGCTGATCTCCAGGTTCGGCGGACGCCCGTGCCAAGTCCATAAGCGATGAAGTTGTACCTTCCGACTGCGGATGCGCCTTGGTCCGCACCGTCGGCCAAGTACGTCTTGCCGTGCAGAAAGTTCGACCGTAAATCCGGGATGCAATGGTAGTCCGTCATGGCTCCCGATTTCGTTCTTGGATCGTCCGCTGCGCTCAGACGAATCATCGGTCTCCTTCCGGTTGCTGGCTTCGGCTGCGTAGGAACCATCCAATGGTTCCTACCGTAGTCGTACCTACAAGGATGGCCGGGACTGTCTTCAAACCATTCAATGCCATGTACGTGGCACTTCCTATACATAACACCAGAGCTATGAGCCCGAACACTTGTCCAATCAGATTGTTGCGCGCTCCCAAGCTGAGAGCCTTCGACTCCCATGAGATCCGATGGTCCTGCTCTTTCTCGGTGATCCTGAGAATCCGCTCTGCGGCCCCCGGCAACACCTCATTATAGTGGCGGAACATCGAAGGGGGTGGAAGCGGTCCTGTGAACGATGCTGCCTCAACCGCTGAAATACGGACGTTTTCGGGAAGCTTGTCGAGAACTTCTTTCGGAGGAAGGGCCGGGGTCCGGCTCTTGTTCCTATTGGAAGCCGCTATTGCGGGCCTCCGCTTCCGCTTACGACTCCTCGCCGACATCGTGACTCATCATTTCCATCGCCGAGTACATGTCACGAGCTATCCGGACCAAATCGCCGTGCCTGGCGTTGCGCGGATACCGCGGCGGATCGAATCGCGCTTGCGGCCAGAGGAGCAGCCGAGATCCGAACCCGGAAAAGAATCCGTCCAAGAATCCGTCGTCGGCTGTGCGATAATGAGCTCTTGGCCTACGTTCAAGGCGCACCGATGATGATTGGCCCTTATTCTGCTGAATGGTTATGAAACCCCCAAGGTTCAGGATTACTCCCAGCGTGCATCTGTCAACGCCCTACAAGTGTGTACCATGGGATGACATGCCACGCTTTGCGGTCTGCTCTTCATCGGCAATCTCGCGTACCAGTGCCACCCTTCGGCCTGCCGGCGATTCTAGCCGTCTGAATCGGGCGTTTACCCACCAAACGTATGTGTGGGATTATCGAAGGTCAAGCGGGCGGGGCTCCTGACCCGACACTCGACTCCATGACGTCCTGGAGCGGACGAAGCCTTGGGCCTCGTGGAGCCGCCGAGCATCGTCGTTGTCGCTGTACAGGTTCAGCTCCACGCGACGAGCGAGCGGGCTCGTGTAACGGAACGCGTTCTCCTCCCGAACCCGTTCGCACACCAACGCGTAGCCGACGCAGACCCCCTGGACACGAGCCACGAACATCTGAGCGCCGGCGCGCGACAGGAGGACCCGCTGGCCCTCCAGCGCCGCCGTCCGGTCGAACGGCTTGAACGACTGCGGGCGCCGCTGCCGGTGCTCTTCGTGCACTTGCCCGAGCAACTCGACGATCTCCTCGGCATCACCCGAGGTCTGTATGGTCACGATCATCGCGATGCCGATGCGAGGGGCCGACGGTCATCCCTTCGCGCCGGTCATCGCCTCGGGGCGGACCCATTGGTCGTATTGCTCGGCGGTCAGGTGGCCGCTGGCGACCGCGGCCTCGCGCAGGGTGATGCCTTCGCGGTGGGCGGTCTTGGCGATGGTGGCCGCGTTGTCGTAGCCGATGTGCGGGTTGAGGGCGGTCACCAGCATCAGCGAGCGCTGCACCAGCTCCTCGATCCGTTCCGCGTCCGCTTCGATGCCGGTGACGCAGTGCTCGGTGAAGCTGGCCATGCCGTCGGCGAGCAGGCGGATGGACTGCAGGAGGCTGTCGATCAGCACCGGCTTGAAGACATTGAGCTCGAAGTTGCCGGAAGCGCCGGCCACGGTGATGGTGGTGTCGTTGCCGAACACGCGGGCGCACACCATGGTCAGCGCCTCGCACTGGGTGGGGTTGACCTTGCCCGGCATGATCGAGCTGCCGGGCTCGTTCTCCGGGAGCCGCAGCTCGCCCAGCCCGGAGCGCGGGCCCGAGCCGAGCCAGCGGATGTCGTTGGCGATCTTCATCAGCGCCGCCGCCAGCGTCTTCAGGGCGCCCGACGCCTCCACAATCGCGTCGTGCGCGGCCAGCGCCTCGAACTTGTTGGGTGCGCTCACGAACGGCTGGCCGGTGAGGCGGGCGACCCAGGCCGCGACGCGCTCGGCAAAGCCGGGCGGCGCGTTCAGGCCGGTGCCGACCGCGGTGCCGCCCAGCGCCAGCTCGTGCAAATCGGGCAGAGCGCGCTCGACCCGTTCCCGCCCGCGCCTGACCTGCTCGACGTAGCCGGAGAACTCCTGGCCCAGGGTCAGCGGCACGGCGTCCATCAGGTGCGTGCGGCCGATCTTGACGATCCGGGCGAACGCGTCGCGCCTGGCCTCCAGCTCCTCCTGCAGCTCCGCCGCGGCCGGCAGCAGGCGCTCGCGCAGCGCCGTGACCGCGGCGATGTGCATGGCGGTCGGGAAGGTGTCGTTCGAGGACTGCGAGCGGTTGACGTCGTCGTTGGGGTGGATGGGCGTCTTGCTGCCGAGCACGCCGCCGGACAGCTCGATGGCGCGGTTGGAGATCACCTCGTTGACGTTCATGTTCGACTGCGTGCCGGAGCCGGTCTGCCAGACGACCAGCGGGAAGTGGTCGTCCAGCTCGCCCGCGATGATCTGGTCGCAGGCGGCCACGATCAGGTCGCGCTTGCCGTCCTCCAGCACGCCGAGCTCGGCGTTGGTCAGCGCCGCCGCCTTCTTCAGGATCCCGAAGGCGCGCACCACCTCCAGCGGCATGCGCTCGCCGCCGATGCGGAAGTTGCTGCGCGACCGTTCGGTCTGCGCCCCCCAGTAGCGGTCGGCCGGAACCAGCACCGGCCCGAGCGAGTCGGTCTCCCCGCGGTAGCTCACGCCTGCGTCGGCCACCTCAGGCGAGCTCCGGGAACAGCGTGCGCACCACGTCCACCAGCTCGCGCACGTGGCCGGCCGAGACCGCGAACGCCGCGCGCTCCCCGTCGTCGAGGTTCACCTCGATGATCCGCTCGACGCCGCCGGCGCCGAGCACGCACGGCACGCCGACGAAGATGCCGTCGACGCCGTACTCGCCCTGACAGAGCGCCGCGCACGGCAGGATGCGCTTCTTGTCGCGGACGATCGCCTCGACCATCTGCAGGATGGCCGCCGCCGCCGCGTAGTAGGAGCTGGTTCCCATCAGCTCGACGATCTCGCCGCCGCCGGTCTTGGTGCGCTCCACCAGCTCGTCCAGCCGCGCAGCGCTCATCAGCTCGGTCACCGGGATGCCTCCGACGTTGGTGAAGCGCGGCAGCGGCACCATGTCGTCGCCGTGGCCGCCGAGCAGCAGCGCGTTGATGTCCTCCACGCTGTAGCCGGTCTCCTCGGCGATGAAGGTCTTGAAGCGGGCCACGTCCAGGCATCCGGCCTGGCCGACGATGCGCTCCGGCGGAAAACCGCTCGCCTTCCAGGCGGCGTACACCATGGCGTCGAGCGGGTTGGTCATGACGATCAGGATGCAGTCGGGCACGCGGTCGCGGACCTCGCCCGCGACGCTGGCGACGATGCCGGCGTTGATCTTGATCAGGTCGTCGCGGCTCATGCCGGGCCGGCGCGGGGAGCCTGCGGTCAGCACGACGATGTCGGAGCCGGCCAGCTCCGCGTAGTCGTCGGTGCCGGTCACCCGGCAGTCCAGCCGCTCGATGGGCGTGGCCTCGTACAGGTCGAGCGCCTTGCCGCGCGTCTGGTCGGCCACCTTGGGGATGTCGATGAGCACGACGTCACCCAGCTCCTGGGCGACCAGCCAATGGGCACAGGTGGCGCCGACGTTGCCGGCGCCGATCACGGCGATCTTCGGACGTTTGAGCATGGCCCACTCATACCACGCCCGCGCGCGGCTGTCCGCCGTCGCTCAGGGCAGACCCGGACTTGCGTAGATCGGCTCTTCCGGCGTTCCGCAACCGCACCCGTAATGATACGCACACCATACATTCTTTATATGTTTTTTATGACTTCGATATGTATCCTGACGGTCATCCGAGTGTAGAATGGGCACGTCCATGCAAGCCAATTCAGTCTCGACGACCTTTGCCGTCCGGTCGGTGTCACACGGTGACACGCTTCTACCCGGATTCCTGAAGAGCCAGAAAATCAGGCGCGCGTCCTGTCAACAGCGTCGCCCCATGCGCTTGCCATCCATCCCATGTCTGCTCCCGCTGCTCGCGATGCTGTCTCTCGGCGCCTGCGGAACGACGGGCACCCCGGTTGAACCGGCATCGGCGCCGGGGGCAGGCACGGGGCCGGAGACCATGCAGCCCCAGCCGGAACCGGAGCCGGAACCCCCGCCGCCCTGCATCCCGACGCACGCCGGGAGTTGCGCTTCGGCTGAGGACTTTCGGACCGAGACCGAGTCGCTCGCAGCGGAGTACCGCGAGCACGTGAACTTCAAGAACCAATGGGGACTGAGCCACGTCAAGGCTGACTACGCCTACGGCCATGTCAGCCAGATCAAGGGCGAGGACGTCGCGCCCGGCGCCGGCGTGACCATCGGCTTCATCGACTCCGGCATCGACCAGGGCCACCGCGACTTCGCCGGCAAGACGATCACCGAGCACCTCCTGCTCGGCGCACCGGACGAGACAGGTCACCGGTTCTCCCACGGCACGGCCGTGGCGAGCGTCGCCGCGGCCATACGGTCGCAGCACGAATACTCAGCGCACGGCGTGGCGTGGGGAGCCGACATCGCCATGTTCGCCATTCCCACCGGCGCGGCGGGGGATCGACCCTATACCCCCATCTCGCTGCAGAGCCTCGCCGGACAGGACCGGGTGTGGGGCGGATTGTTCAACTACGTGCTCGTTCCCCGGCCCGGGGTGCCAGCGGTCGACATCCTGAACCTGAGCGTCGGCCACAGCGGCATCATCGACAGCTACAGCGAGCAGGATCTGCGCGCCTACTTCGGACGGGCGATCGCCACGATGGCGCAGGCGGACGCCGAGGAGAAGATCATCCTGGTCTGGGCCGCGGGCAACGCTCACGGCCGCAGGTGCGTCCCCACCACGGAGCATTGCGAAAACGATGGTGAAGAGGATGCGATCAACGCGGTATCCGTCGAGGTGCTGCCCGGACTCGTCGCACGTATCGAGGAGCTGCAGGGCCATTCCATCGCCGTCGTGGCGTTGCGTTCGGACGGAGAGATCGCGGACTTCTCCAACCGCTGCGGCATCGCGGCCGACTTCTGCATCGCGGCGCCCGGAGCAGGCATCCGGATAGCCTATCTGGGACCTCACCCCGACACCGGAGTTCCGGCTCGCGGCTGGGACACTGGAGGCGGAACATCGTATGCCGCGCCCTTCGTTGCCGGCGGGCTGGCGGTGATGAAGCAGCTCTTCCGCGATCAGCTCTCCAACACCGAGCTGGTCACCCGGCTCTTCGAGACCGCCGACGACGAGGGGGTCTACGCCGACAGCACGGTCTACGGCCACGGCGCGATGGATCTCCGCGCCGCAACGTGGCCCGTCGGCGTGCTGGACATTCCGGTCGAAAGCGACCGCGCGGACGGTGCGGGCGCAGCCCTGCTCGGGACCAGGCTGCAGGCCGGCGCTGCGTTCGGCGACGGGCTCGAACGCTCCCTGGCCGGCACGGAGATCGCGGCGTTCGACGATCTGGGCGCGCCGTTCTGGTTTGACCTGGGCGACTTCACGGCCGGCGCGGCGGCCCGGTCGATGGCGGCGGATGTCCACCAATCGCCGGCGCCCGCCTGGTCGCGTACCGAGGAAGCCGTGCACTGGCGGATCGGGTACCGGGAGCCGCCGGGCGATGGCGGGGACGGCCACCTGGCGCTCGCGGACCGCGCGGTGACGCTGACGCTCGCCGATCGGCACGCGCTCCGCGGCACCGTCTTCACCACGGAAGGCGCCGCCGAGCAGCCGCCGGCCTCGGGAGCGTCGGTCACGTGGCGGCCGGCGGGCTCGCCGCTGGGGTTGCACGCCGGCTGGGTGCACGAGCGGGAAACCCTGCTCGGCAGCTCGGCCGACGGCGCGTTCGGCGCGCTGTCCGCCGACGCGGCCTTCGTCGGGGTCGAGGCTGAAGCCGAGCTTGGCGGCTGGCGCATCGGCGCCGACGCGGAAGTCGGCACCGTCGCCTCGGCGGCGCGCGGGGGGATCGTCACCGGCGTCTCCCCTCTGACCACCACCGCCTTCACGCTGCACGCGAGCACGGCGTTCGCGGGCGACGGTTCGCTCCGGCTGTCGGTTTCGCAGCCGCTGCGCGTCGAGCGCGGCAGCGCGGCGCTCAGCGTGCCGACCGGACGCACGAAGGACGGCGCGGTGGTGCGCAGCCCGGCTGCGGCCGACCTGGGGCCGAGCGGCCGCCAGATCGACGTCTCCGCGCAGTGGCAGCAGCCGCTGAGCGTCGGTGAGGTAAGCTTGGGCGCCGTCGTGACGCACCAGCCCGGGCACCGCGCGGCGGCCGATCCCGAGCTCATGTTCCTGTCCGGCTGGCGCTGGGCATACTGACCGCCGTGGACCTTACGAGCGCACGGATCGAACTGGTCGACGGCAGCGGGCCGCGGTGCCGGCAGGCGCGCGCGGTGCTGGCCGAGGAGGTGAGCCGCCGCGCCCGGCAGGTGTGGCCGGCGGGCGGCGGGCATGTCCCGGTGATCGCCCTGCGTGATGCCGCGACTGCCGAGCGGGCGGGCAGGCGCTGGTCGGCGGAGGAGGCGCAATCGTTTCGGAACGCCGAGTTCGCGGCGCGTCCCGAGGGCTTCTCCATCCACCGCGATGGCGATTCGTTGACCGTCACCGGCAACGACGCCCGCGGCGTGCTGTACGGCGTCGGCTGGCTGCTGCGCCACCTGGAGGTGCGCCGTTCCTCGGTGGTGCTGCCCGACGCGCTGCTGGACGGCGCACCGGTGCGGGCGGCGCCGCACTTCCCGTTGCGGGGCCATCAGATCGGCTACCGGCCGAAGACCAACTCCTACTGCGGCTGGACCGTCACCGAGTGGGAGCAGTACATCCGCGAGCTGGCGATCTTCGGCGCGAACGCCGTGGAGGTGATCCCGCCGGTGTCCGACGATGCCCCCGACTCCGACCACTTCCCGCTGCCGCAGATCGACATGCTGCGGGAGGTGTCGGCGATCGCCGACCGCTACGACGTGGACCTGTGGATCTGGTTTCCCGCCCTGGAGTCCGACTACGGCGACGAGGCGACGGTCCGGCGCGCCCTCGCCGACTGGCGCGAGGTGTTCGCCGCCCTGCCGAGGGTCGACGCCGTGTTCATTCCCGGAGGCGATCCCGGATCGACGCCGGCGCCTGTGCTGCTGGCGCTGGCGGAGCGGCAGAAGGCGTCGCTCCGTGACCTGCACCCGCGGGCGCAGGTGTGGATCGCCCCGCAGGGGTTCCATGGCGCCGACGAGGAGCACTTCCACGCAGCGCTCGAAGACGGGCTCGACTGGCTGGATGGAGTGATCTTCGGTCCGTGGATCCACATGACCGCGGAGGCGTTCCGCGCGCGCGTGCCGGCGCGCTACCCGGTCCGCCTCTACCCCGACATCACCCACTGCTGGTCGTGCCAGTACCCGGTCCCGGACTGGGATCCGGCGCTGGCGGCCTGCCAGGGGCGCGAGCCGATCAATCCGCGCCCCACCGACCAGGCACGCATCTTCGCGCTGACCGCCCCGCACTCGATCGGCGCCCTGACCTACTGCGAGGGCAACAACGACGACCTCAACAAGATGCTCTGGAGCGCCCTGCTGTGGGATCCCGCGGCCGATCCGCACTCTGTGCTGCGCCAGTATGGCCGCCTGTTCGCGCATCCCGACCTGGCCGACGGGGTGGCTTCTGCGATCCTCGGTTTGGATGCCAACTGGCGTGGTCCGCTGCTGTCCAACGGCGGCGTGACGACGACGCTGTTGCGCGCGCAGGCTCTGGAACGAGCCGCGCCGCCGCGGGTGCTGAAGAGCTGGCGATTCCTCCAGCTCCTCTACCGTGCCTACTCCGACGCCTACATCCGCGAACGGCTGTTGGCCGAGACCGCGGCGCAGAGCCACGCGCACGGCGAGTTGCGGCGCGCCGCCGATCTCGGCGCACGGGTGGCATGCCGGCGCGCGCTGGCGATCCTGGACGACGCGGCGGCAGCGGCGCGCCAGGGCGAGTTGCGCACCCGCGTCCACGCCCTTGCCGAGGCGCTGTTTCAGAGCATCCACGTGCAGCTCTCGGTGCCGCGCTACGGCGCGCAGGCAGTGCGCCGCGGCGCCAGCCTGGACGGCCTGGAGTATCCGCTCAACGACCGTGTGTGGCTGCACGAACGCTGCGCCGAGATCGATGCCCTGGACACCGAGCCTGCGCGCCTCGCCACAATCGAGAACGTGCTGCAGCGCACCGATCCCGGCCCCGGCGGCCGCTACGACAACCTCGGTGATCCGGCCGAACAGGCTCACCTGCTGCCCGGCGCCGGGTTCTCCGAGGACCCCTCGTTCCTGGACTCCGCGCTGCGCGGCTTCGCCATCCCCTACCCCGCGGAAGCGATCCCCTATGCCTGGCTCAGCCAGGCGGAGTCGATCGGCCACGGTCCCCTGAGCCTGCGCTACGACGGACTCGACGCCGCGGCGGCCTACCGCGTCGTGGTGGTGTACGGCGGCGAGCGTCGCGCGGGTTCCGGCCAGCCGCGTGTGCGGATGGAGGCGGAGGGTGCGGACGGGACCGTGCACGAGGTGCACGGCTGGCTGGCCAAGCCCGATCCCCGCGGACCGCTGACCTTCGAGGTTCCCGCCGGGGCAACGGCGGGCGGCTCGGTCGCGCTCCGGATCTGCCACGAAGCCCGCGGCGGGGCGGGCCGGGGCGCGCAGGTCAGCGAGATCTGGCTGCAGCGCACGGACCGCGAGCGCCTTGAGATGCCGCCCCCGGAGCGGCGCCGATAAGCTGGCTGGCCGCAGAGAGTCGCGTGCGGTTGCCGCCCCGCCCGGCACGCTCTAGAGTCCTGCTGCATGCGCGAGGGCCTGGAGCGAGCGTACGGCGAGCTGGTTTCTGCGAGCGGTGACGATCCCGGCCGGGACGGCCTGCGGATCACCCCGGAGCGCGCCGCGGAGGCGTTCGCGTTCCTGACGTCAGGCTACCGATTCGATCCGGCCGCGGAGCTGGCGGACGCGGTGTTTCCCTCCGAGTCGGAGGAGATGGTCGCCGTGAAGGACATCGAGCTGTACTCGCTGTGCGAGCACCACCTGCTGCCGTTCTTCGGCCATGCCCACGTCGCCTACGTTCCTGACGCGACGATCGTCGGCTTCTCCAAGATCGCGCGCATCGTCGACAGTTTCGCGCATCGGCTGCAGGTCCAGGAGCGTCTCACCGCGCAGATCGCCGGCACGCTCATGGAGACCCTGAACGCACGCGGTGTGGGCGTGGTGGTCGAAGCCCGTCATCTGTGCGTCGCGATGCGCGGCGTGCGCAAGCAGAACCCGGTGATGCGCACCTCGCGCATGCTCGGCACGTTCCGGACCGACAGCGCCACGCGGGCGGAGTTCCTCGACCTGATTCGGTGACCGGCGACAGGGTCGAGATCGGCGACAGGGTCGAGATCGGCGACAGGGTCGAGATCGACGACCTGCGGGTGAACTGCATCATCGGCGTCCACCCGTGGGAACGCCGGTCACCCCAGGAGGTGCGGATCACGCTGTCCATGGCGGCCGATCTTGCGCCGGCGGCGTCGAGCGGCAGGCTCGCCGACACCATCGACTATGCCGACCTGGCCGCCGCGGCCGAGGCCGAAGCGCAGCGCGGCCGCTACCGGCTGCTGGAATCGCTGGCCGAGGCGCTGGCCGGCCTGTGCCTGCAGCGCCGCGGCGTGCGGGAGGCGCGGGTACGCGTATGCAAGCCGGCGGCGATCCGCGCCGCACGGGCAGCGGTGGTCGAGGTAGTGCGGCGGCGGACGCGGCCGCGACCGCGGCTGCTGGGCGTGCTCAATCTGTCGCCCGAGTCGCGCGTCACCCCGTCGGTCGCGGCCGACGCGGCGAGCATCGGCGAGCGGGCCCGCCACCTGCGCGAGGCGGGATGCGAGCTGATCGAGCTGGGCGCCCGTTCCACCAACCCGGCGCCGGGCGCCGGAAACCAGAGCGACGCGGAGGAGATCGACCGCCTGCGGCCGGCGCTGCGGTCGCTCGCCGCGGACGGCTATCGCGTCGGGGTCGAGACCTGGAGCGCCGGCACCGCGCTGTGGGCGCTCGACGCGGGGGCGGAGATGCTCGACTACACCAGCGAAGATCTCCCCGACGAGGTGTGCCGCCGCGCCGGTGAGCAGGGCGCGGCGCTGGTGCTGGTGAACCTGCCCTACGGCGACCCGGAACGGATGCGCCGGCACAGCCCGATCGAGCACGGCGCCGGCCGGATGGTCGCCAGCCTGTCGGCGCGCGCCGATGCCGCGCGCGCGGCGGGTGCGGGCGACGTGTACGTGGACCCCAATACCGGCATCGTCCATCCGGAGCTGGACGACTACCGCAAGATCGAGCTGCAGATGCAGGCGATCGAGGCGGCTCGCAGGCTGGAGGAGACAGGCTATCCCGTGCTGATCAACTGCCCCCGCAAGGAGAGCCTGACCAGCCGCATCATCCTCTCCCACCTGCTGCTGGAGATCAGGCCGTCCTGGATCCGGACGCACGACCCGCAGATCATCGCCACCCTGCGCGGCCTGCGTTCGCCCGGTGCCCGGGCGTGAATCGCCGATGAGCGCGAGGATGGCATTCATCGCCTGCGGATCGAACATCGATCCGCGTCCCAACCTGGCGGCGGCGCTGGCGCGGCTGGAGGCGGTCGGCCGGCGCCTGGCCGCCTCGCCCACCTACCTCACCCGTCCGTGGGGGATGGCCGCACAGGCGCCCTACCTGAACCTGGTGGTCGCCGTGCGCACGGAGGCAGCTCCGCACGTGCTGCTCGGACGGCTGCACGCGATCGAGCGCGCGCTCGGCCGTACCCGCACGGTCCCCTTCGGGCCGCGCACGATCGATCTGGACATCCTGCTGTACGGCAACCTGGTGATCGACGACACGCGCCTGACGGTGCCCCACCCCGGTCTGACCGAGCGCGACTTCATGCTCGTGCCGCTGCTGGACATCGCCCCGTGCCTCACCCACCCCGCCGACGGGGAGCCGCTCGCCCCGCGCCGGCACCGGATCACCTACCGGCAGATCGTCTGCAGGGTGCTGCCGTGACGGCCGGCGCACAACCGGCGGTGACGGACCGCCCTTTCGCCGGCCAGGTGGCGCTGGTCACGGGCGCCGCGCGCCGCACCGGCGCCGCCATCGCCGAGCACCTGGCCGCCCGCGGCGCGGCGGTCGCCGTCCACTACCACACCAGCGCCGCCACGGCACGCAAGCTCGTCGACCGGCTGGGCGGGGATGCGGCCGGCTGCCACGCCGAGGCCGCCGACCTCACCTACCCGCCCAGCGTGTCGGCGATGGTGGAGCGCATCGTCGAGCGCAGCGGCCGCATCGACCTGCTGGTGAACAACGTCGGCACCTTCCAGGTGAAGCCCATCGAGCGGGTGGAGCCCGCGGAGTGGGACCGCGCCGTGCGCACCACGGTCACCGCCGCCTTCCTGGTCTGCCGGGCGGTGCTGCCGCACATGCGCCGCCACGGGTACGGGCGCATCGTCAACATCGCCGATTCCGCCGCCGACAAGCTGTCGCCGCAGCCCACGCTGGCGCCGTACATGGTCGGCAAGACCGGCATCCTGATCCTGACCAGGAGCCTGGCCGCCGCGACCGCCGACTGCGACATCACCGTCAACGCCGTGTCGCCCGGCATCATGGAGAACTCGGTGACCAAGCCTCCCGGCGGGCCGGCCGCCGTCCCGAAGGGCCGCTACGGAACCTACGCCGACCTCAACGGCGCGATCGACTTCTTCCTGCGCCGCGAGACTTCCTACATCACCGGCGACAATCTCAAGGTTTCAGGCGGCTGGAACCTGTGAGCCACTATCCCTTCAAGGCGCCGCTGACAAGACCGGATTGAATGTGCCGCTGCAGAAACAGATAGAGAACCATGATCGGTACGACGACCAGTGCCAGAGTTGCCAATATCAGGTTCCACTGTAGCGCATACCGCCCGGCATACTGCACGACCGAGAGTTGCAGCGTCATCAGCCTTGGCTCCTGAAGCAAGAGCAGCGACAGGATGAAATCGTTCCAGATCCCCAGTGCGTTGATCATGACGGCAGTGACCGTCACCGGCTTCACCAACGGGAAAACGACAAAGAAAAAGGTGCGAATCACCCCGGCTCCCTCTAGCGAAGACGCCTCCTCGAGCTCGATCGGGACCTGGACGAAAAACCCCCGATACAGATAGATCGTGAAAGGGCTCAGCAACGCCGCCGCCACGATGATGAATCCGAACCTCGAACCGAGAAGACCGACGCCTCCGACCACCTGAACGAGCGGGATCATGATCGTCTGAAAAGGAAGCATCATCGAAACGACGAAGAAAAGGAGCAACCACGTCGTGAGACGTGACTTCGACCGCGCGATGCGGTAAGCAGCCATCGCCGAAAACACGACCACCAGCGCCACGCCACCACAGGTGACGATCACCGTATTTGCCAGTGCGCGGAAATAGCGCATGTTCTTCCAGGCGAGAGCGTAGTTCTCGATGTTGATCGCTTTGGGAAACGCAAGGAACGAATCGAACATTTCCGCCTGAGACTTGAACGTATTGATCAGAAGAAAGAATACGGGCACGAAGAAGATCAGGCCGACGACGAGAGCCGCCGACTCCAGACCGGCTCTCCGAATCGCCCTGATCACGTGTGAATCTCTTTCGATCTCAGGTACTTCAACTGAATCGCCGTTACGACGAGAATCATCACCGCGAACAGGATCGCCTTCGCGGATCCGGCTCCATACCGGAAGGCCTGTAGCCCGTCCGCAAAGATGTTGTAGGCGATGGACTGACTCGCCTTCCCCGGACCTCCGCCTGTAAGGGTGAACACGAGATCGAACACCTTGAGTGACCCCGTCGTGGTGATGAAGATCGACGCTATGAATGCCGGAACCAGAAAGGGGATCGTCAGCCGGGTGAGCCGCTGAAACGACGAAGCGCCATCGATGGTCATCGCGGCGCGCAGGTCTTCCGGTACCTCCTGCAGACCGGCCAGGTAGATGATCATCACGAACCCGACGCTTCTCCAGAGCTCCGGTATGAGAACGACCAGCACGATGCCGTCTGACAGGATCAGGAGCGTCTGTTCCAGGAAGCCGATGTGTAACAGCCGGCCGACATCCGGAACGATCGTCCTGTACAGAAACCTCCATAGAAAACCGACGACGATCATGCTGATGACGTTCGGCATGAATATGAGCGCACGCGCCACGTTCCTGACCCTGAGCTGCAGGTTCACCAGCAAAGCAAGCAGCAAGGCGAGCAGGTTCGTCCACATCACGGCCAAGACCGCAAAAGAGAATGTGAACCCTACCGAGCGCTGAAAGTCCTCGTCGAACCTCAGGGCATCGACGTAGTTCGTGAATCCCACGAAGCTGAACGTCGTCTGCAGCCCGTCCCAGTCAGTCAGGGAGTACACGAAGCTCAGGACGATGGGAAGGAAGAAGAACGTGCTGTACAGAACGAATATCGGCCCCACGAAGAAGGCGCTGATCGCGAGGTTTCTTGTTCCTCTGGTGATGGTCATCGCTGGAAGGGAAACGATCGACGGCTGGCGGCGGCCGGTGCCGCCACCAGCTACTCCGCGCTACGCAACGGCCTGCGGGAACGTTTCATTACCCTGGCGTTGCTCAGCGCAGGATTCGTGCGTTACTTGAACCAGTGCTCGTAGACGCCGCGTATCGCTTCTTCGGCTGAGATTTCTCCAAGGAAATACTGCTGCATGATCGCACTTCCCTCGGCGCGGCCGGCCTCGCTCATGAGCACTTGCGACCACGGAACGATGGCGCCGGCTTCCTTGTATCCCAGGACATCTTCCGCGGCGGGCAGCAGCGGCACGTCGACACCCGTCACGACCGGAATCTCCCTGAACAGCTCGCTGTACACGGTGTTGCCTTCGACGGAGGTGAGCCAGTCGAGAAACCGAATGGCTTCGTCCCGATGCTCGGTCTGTGTCCCGACGCCCAAGCTTACCCCGATGTTCGCCGACAGCCTGGCATCTTCGGGGTTCTCCGAATAGGGAACGGCCGCGTAGCGCATGTTGACGTCCGGGTTCAGTCCCAGTACGTGGTTGAGCGCCCACGTGCCCATCTGGATCATCGCTACCTGCTCGGTTGCGAAGTGGTTGATGAAGGTACCGTAATCGCTGCCTTGCGATTCATCGAGCGAGTTGTCGAACTGCAGGTCGAGGGCCTTCATGGCCACCAGGTGCTCTCGAAGCAGGATGTCCCCGGTTGCGCCATCATTCGCGAACTGAAAGACATCAGGTTGGACGGACGCGATAGCCGTGTAGAACATCTGTCCGTGAGTCCAGGACTCCAGTCCCGCTACGCTGAAGGGAGTGAACCCGGCGGCGCGCAGCTTGTCGACGGCGTCTTCAAGTCCGCTGACCGTTGTGGGAAATTCGTCGATACCAGCCTGATCGAACATGTCCTTGTTGTACATTATCCCCATGGCTGCGAAATTGGTCGGCACACCGTAGATGTTTCCGTCCGGGGCAGTCATCTGCGGAAGGACGGCTGCGTCGAAGTGACCGATGAGGGGCAGATCCTTCAGATTCACCATGTGCCCTGCCTTCCCCAGATCATAGAGACCCCGGTACTCTCCCATGACGATATCCGGCATCGTGTTGGAGGCGATGCGGGCCATCAAGCTACCGAAGAAGTCCGCCGCGGGAATGATCGTCTCCACGGTGACATTCGGATGCAGCTCCTTGTAGGCATCGCTCAAAGCCTGGAACTCCGCAGGCCGGGAATCGTAGACATACATGACCATGTCTACCTGTTCGGACTCGGCTTCCGGACTTGCAAGGACCGCGAACGGAAGCATGCTGCATACAACGAACAATACGACGAACAATAGGGTTCTCTTGAAGACCGACATCGATCACTCCTCCTAACGGTGGGGAAAGCAGAATTCCACGACAGTCATGGACGCATTGCTGACGTGGTCCCAGTCCTATGGCTGGTTGAGGGGCAGATTAAGATGCGATTCGCAGATCTGTCAACCTGCGGGTCGCTCGGATAGGGCGATCCGGGGCGATACCTCCGTGCTTGGCGCAGGTGCAGCGTTCGGCGGTCCGCCTCGGCGCGCCAACTGCCAGTTGGCGCGCGTACCTTGTCGCCAGGAGTGGTGCCGGGTACCTTCCCGATCGATCATGAACGCGTTCCCTGCGACCGAAGTCGCGTTGAGGGCCGGGATATGGGCCGCGCGCGCAGCCGTCAACGCCGACCGGACCGTCCCCTATTGCCTGTCGCGATGCGATGACACGGGGCGCCTGCGCAACTTCGATGCGGCAGCCGCGCGGGATCGCTCCCTGTTCGAAGGCCTGCACTTCAACGACTCCGATGTCTTCAAGG
Source organism: Spirochaetia bacterium (assembly GCA_963662775.1). Taxonomy (GTDB): domain Bacteria; phylum Spirochaetota; class Spirochaetia; order SZUA-6; family Bin103; genus CATQHW01. Next base: position 2,710,817 of record OY759747.1, on the reverse strand, counting down.
CGCTGGAGGGAATTGCCACCGTGCTTGCGCAGAAGCGGGATCCCGACCTCGAGCGCCAGGCGGACGAGCTGATCGCGCGGATCGCCTCGGCGCAGGAGCCGGACGGCTACCTGTACACGATTCGAACGTCCGGGGCGCACGGCGATAGTGAGGCCGCGGGCCCCGAACGCTGGTCGAACCTGCGACAGGGCCACGAGCTGTACAACGTCGGACATCTCTACGAGGCGGCGGTCGCGTATGCCGATGCAACGGGCAAGGACGACCTCCTCGCGGTGGCGACAAAGAGCGCCGACTTCGTGGCCGAGACGTTCGGTCCGGACGCGCTGGTGGGCGTGCCCGGCCACCAGGAGATCGAGATCGGCCTGATGCGCCTGGCGCGGAAGACGGGGCGGAGCCGCTACGCCGAGCTTGCCCGCTTCTTCCTCGACGCCAGGGGCACGGCCGGGAGGGTCGACGCCGCTGGCCCCGATGGCAGCGGCCCGACCGACAACGCTGCATACACACAGGACCACCTCCCGGTGCTGGAGCAGACCGAGGCGGTCGGACACGCGGTCCGCGCCGTGTACCTGTACATCGCCATGACGGAAGCCGCGCTCGCCGCGGATGGCGGGTCGGACGCTGACGAGTACGCAGCGGCGGTGCTGCGCCTGTGGCACGACATCGTGGGACGAAAGCTCTACCTCACCGGCGGCATCGGAGCGCGCCCGGAGATCGAGGGCTTCGGAGCACCCTACGAGCTGCCCAACGACACCGCCTACGCGGAGACCTGCGCTTCCATCGCGCTGGTCCTGTGGGCGCGCCGACTCTTTCTCCTGACCGGCAGCGCCGATCACTACGACGTGCTTGAGCGAACGCTCTACAACGGGTTGCTCTCAGGCGTCGCGCTCGGCGGCGCCGACTTCTTCTACGCGAATCCGCTCGAAGCCGACGGCGTTGCGGGCTTCAACATCGGCTCGGCGGAACGCCAGCCGTGGTTCGAGTGCTCCTGCTGTCCCACCAACGTGGCCCGGTTCATCAGCACCGTGGGCTCCTACATCTTCGCCACGAACGAAGACTGCATATACGTGAATCTCTACATTCCTTCTGAGGCAACCGTCGCGGTTGCCGGGGCGGAGCTGCAGCTCACCCTCGCCACGGCGTACCCCTGGAACGGAAGCGTTTCGCTCACCGTCCAGGCGGAGACGCCTGTTCGGGCTGCCGTCCGGCTCAGACTGCCGGGCTGGGCACGAGGACGGCCGGTCCCCTCTGACCTCTACCGGTACCGCGACGCCAACGCCGATCGTCTCGAGGTCGCCGTCAACGGCGATGCGGTCACTCCGCCGGTCACCGATGCAGGCTACCTGGAGATCACCCGGGAGTGGCGCTCCGGCGACGAGGTCACGATCGAGCTGCCGATGCCGGTCAGGTTCGTGGAGGCCGACGAACGAGTGGAGGCCGACCGCGGCAAGGTCGCGCTCGAGCGCGGTCCGCTGGTCTACTGCCTCGAACAGGCCGACAACGGCCGAGACGTGCGTCAGCTCACCCTGACCACGCCCGCGGAGTGGCGAACCGAGCCGCGGCCCGACCTGCTCGGCGGCATCACGGTCCTGACGAACGGCGAGCTGACCGCGGTGCCCTACTTCGCCTGGGGGCATCGCGGGGCCGGGAGCATGGCGGTGTGGTTGCGGGAGGCGGCGAGTCGATGACGGTCGCGAGGTTCGATACGGCACAGGCCTCGGGAGACGAGTTGTGGCGATCCTATGTCGAGAGCGGGTACGTGCTGGTCACCGACCTGGTGGACGAGGCCGACCGCGCCGCGATCAGGCGTGATCTGCGGAGGATCAATCGGGGCGACTACTCGCGCTCGCCGATCGAGGGGGTGATCTGGCGCGACCGGATCGAGCCGGTCGACTGGCCCGAGGATGACGAACGGCTCATCGGCCGCCACATGTACCTGGGGCAGCCGCACGTCTACAGCGCGGTCGTCCGCGACGCCATGACCCACGCCGGCATCTGCCGTGTCCTGGACCACGTCGTCGGCGCCTACGTGCCATTCTGGGATGGCGGCTACAAGTGCTTGCAGAGCATGTTCGTCGTGAAGCCTCCCGGCGGCAACGGCAGCCCGTGGCACCAGGACGAGCACCCCATCCCGACGCGCGACCGCTCCCTGACCGGTGTGTGGATCGCGCTGACCGACGCGACGGTGGAGAACGGATGCCTGTGGATCCTGCCGGACAGCCACAAGTCCGGGGTCATCTACGAGCGCTACGCCCACGACCTGCCGGACGTCGACAGCAATGCGATCGCGCGTGGCTTCGACGAGACCGGAGCCGTCCCGATCGAGATGACCGCCGGCAGCGTCCTGTTCTTCAGCGGCTACCTGCTGCACAGCTCGCACAAGAACCGCAGCGACACGTACCGCCCGGCCCTCACCTTCCACTACTGCAGCGCGTCGACGTGGCTGACCTGGGGCGGCGAGCGGAACTTCCGCGGCGTCGTGCAGGTACGCGGGGAGGATCCCTACGCCGATCTGGGGTACACCACGCCGCAGCCCTGGGTGAAGGAGCGCTAGTTCAGGGGCGTGTTGCCTCAACTGAGAATAGGGGTTGACGGACTCGGGCGTACGGGTGAAGAATGACTCCGGTCGGCTGCCATGGTGGCCGGCTCGCCTCAAGGGAGGGGGAGGCCGCAGAACAGTGCAGTGACCTGCGACGGCAGGACACTTGGAAGGAGCACTCAGATGGCCGCTGACCCCCTCGGACCAATCGATCTGGTCGCCAGTCTCAAGGACATCGACCGGCCGTTACCCGCCCAGCCGGCGGACATCGCCGCTTCGGTCGACCCCTCGACCGAAGCCCGCGTGGTCGCGGAGCTTGACGCCGCCCTGCAGGTCGCCAACGACTGCGCGGAGGTCCGCGCGGACCTGGTCGCCGACGTCAAGGCGAGGCTGCAGGATCCCGACTACCTGAACGCCAGGGTCATCGAGCGGATCGCCGAGCGCATCCAGGGTCCGTTCGGGCCCTGAAGCGGGCGCTGGCGGGGAACGGATTCGCATCCTTCCGTCCGCCCCTCGCGCTGGCGCCATCCCTTCGTAACCCGGGCACGCCGGGGCCCGTGCCCTCGCCGGTGCCCCCATTCCAGCCCTATACTGCGTTCCCTTGCTGATCAGCGACTTCGACGCGTTCGTCCGCGATGCGCTCATCACGCCGATGGCGCCGGCCGACGACGCCGACTCGGCCCCGAACGGCCTGCAGGTCGGCGCCGCCGACGCGGCCGTCGCGCGCGTGGCGTTCGCGGTCGACTGCGGGATGGAGGTCCTGCGCCGCGCTGCCGAACAGGATGCCCAGTTGCTGTTCGTCCATCACGGCCTGTTCTGGGGCCGGCAGGTGACCGTCACCGGCGGGCTCTTCGAGCGCCTCCGCGTGCTGATGCAGCGCGATCTGGCCCTCTACGCCGTGCACCTGCCGCTGGACGCCCACCCTCGGCTCGGCAACAACGCCGGCATGGCCGCCGCGCTCGGGCTCACCGACTGCCGGCCATTCGGCAACTACCACGGGGTCGACATCGGCGTGGCCGGCCGCGTACCGGAAGCGCGCTACCCCGACGGCGCCACGCTGGACGAGCTGCTCGCCGACCCGTTCGGCGGGCGCGAGCGGTGCTCGGCGGTGCTGCCGTTCGGGGCGGAGCGCATCCGCACGGTGGGGCTGGTGTCGGGCGGCGGCACCCGCATCGTCAGCCAGGCGATCGCCGCGGGACTCGACCTGTACATTACCGGCGATGCCTCGCACGAGGTCTATCACGAGGCGCTGGAGGCCGGCATCAACGTCGTCTTCGCCGGCCACTACGCGACCGAGACCTGGGGCGTGCGCAACATGATGGCGCACACCGACGCTCACACCGAGCTGGCGACCACCTTCATCGACCTTCCGACCGGCCTGTGAGACCGCCGAGCGCCCGCGAGCGTTACCTGCCGTTGCTGCTCACGCTGGCGGTGGTGGCCTGTGATCAGATCGTGAAGGCGATCGTCGTGGCCACCCTGCCCCTGGAGCGGCCCGTTCCCGTGATCGGCGACTTCCTGCGGTTCACCTACGTGCACAACACCGCGATAGCCTTCAGCATCGGGCGCGGCATCCCGGCCGACCTTCGCCGCGTGCTGCTGCTCATCCTGCCGCTGGCAGCGATCGGCCTGATCTCGGCGTACTACCTGACCACCGACCAGATCACGCGCGGGCAGCGATGGCTGCTGGCGGCGATCATGGGCGGCGGTATCGGCAACTACGTGGACCGCGTCGCCCGGCCGGACGGGGTGGTCGACTTCGTGGACGTCAAGTTCTACGGCATCCTCGGCTTCAGCCGGTTTCCGACCTTCAACGTGGCCGATTCGTCGGTGGTAGTCGCCGGCATCCTGCTGCTGGCAAGCTCATGGTTGGTGTCGAGGCCGAGGCAGGATACCGTCGGTCCAGAGAATGGCGTCCCGGAGAATGGCGCCCCGGAGCGTTGCGTGCCTGAGAACGGCGAGGAGGACTGATGAACAAAGCGATGAACACGGCCGTATTCATGGTGGCCGCAACGGCGTTCTCGCTGGTCATGATGGTCGTGGTGATCCTGATCTCCATCGTGCTGGTCGGCTGGCTGACGCAGATGGGGCTTGCGCAAGGGGTCGCGTCGGTGCTGTTGGTGGTGTTCACCCTGGCCGGGCTGGCCGGGTCCTTCTTCGCGTACGGGCGGGTGATCAAGCTGGTCGACCGCAAGATCGACCTGTCGTCGAAGATCTACCCGCTCTTCCAGCGCAGGCGGCGGTAGGCGCTACCCTCCGCGAGCCTGGGCCAGCGCCGCGCGCGCCGCGCTGTCGGTGAAGCGCAGGTCGCTGGCGATGTCGATGAACTGGAATCCTTCGCGCAGCCGGCGGGGTACGTCCGCCGGGTTCGGTACCGGCATCCCGCACGGAACGCCGGCGCGCGCGCATCCCTCGCGGAAACGCTGCAGCGCATCCTCGTGCCGCGGGTCGCCAGCGGTCACCCCCATCGAAAGCGCCAAGTCCCCCGGACCCAGGAAGCCGATGTCGACCCCGTCGACGCGGGCGATCGCCTCGGCGTTGTCGATCCCTTCCAGGTCCTCGATCTGCGGGATGCACAGCAGCCAGTCGTTGGCTGTCTGGCGGTAGTCGTCGGCCAGCGTCACACAGCGGCCCGTCCCCTGTGAGCGCGTGCCGGCCGGCGGATAACGCATGGCGGACACGACGGCGGCGGCCTGCTCCGGCGTCGACACGTGCGGGATCACCAGACCGCAGGCACCCGCGTCCAGCACGCGGCCGATGGTGACCGGGTCGTGGTCCCAGATGCGCGCCAGGGGCACGGCACCACGCGCCTCGGTCGCGCGGAAGGTGTGGGCGATGAGGCCCAGGTCGAACGCGGTGTGCTCGGCGTCGACCACCAGCCACGAGTAGCCGGCGGACGCCATGACCTCCGCCGCCAGCGGCGAGCCCAGGTTGAGCCACGAACCCAGCGACGGCTCACCCGCCGCCAGTGCCTGCTTGATGGAGTCTGTCATCCCTTGTCCTGCCTGCGACCGGTCAGCCGCGATCGATCCGATGGAGGCGGTGAAGGTCGCGACGGCTTCGGACTGTCGGTGCTGGTGAAGACGCGGGCGGCCGGCGGAGTGGCGAAATCATGGAGTCAGAGGCTACGCATTAACGACAAGCCCTGCAACCTCGGACTGGGTAACCTGATTGACTGGTGATCGCAATGAGGAGGAGACGAACCATGGCCATGCACAATCCGCCGCATCCCGGCGGCATCGTGAAGCGACAGTGCCTCGAACCCTTGGGGTTGACGGTGACCCGGGCCGCCCAAGGGCTCGGCGTCACCAGGCAGGCGCTGTCCGAGTTGTTGAACGAACGAACGGGGATCTCGGTGGAGATGGCAATCCGGCTATCGAAAGCCTTCAGCTCGACGCCGGAGGTGTGGTTGGGGATGCAGATGGCCTACGATCTGTGGCAGGCGCGCGGCCGGGCCGGGGAGATTGCGGTGGAACGCTTTGTGGCGGCCTGATCGGATCCCCGTCCAGTGTCGTTCAAGCTGCCCCCCAGCCCCAGCGCCACCCAGAGACACCGCCCGTGGCGGCGCTGAACTCCGCACCATGGCCGACTCGGCGCACCGCGACGGGAAGTAACGCGGGCGCTACGCCTAGCCGCCGCGCCGAGCATACGGATTGCATCCGTCGTGGTCGCTTTTGCTCGCCGCACCTGCCACCGCAAAAGCCAACCAGGAGGCTCCTGACGCTTGGATAGACCACTATCACCTCCATGGCCTGCCAGCACCCGCTTGACTGGTTGCTGTCCTTCGTGACCAACTCTTCCATGGCTGTCCTCCTGATGTTGTGGTGATTTCGGACTCTGCAGGGCGCCGCCTTTTTCGTTTACACACGTCTTGATGGCAGCTCCCAATGGTTGGATTATAGGAGAGGTATTTTGAAACGCGAGAGCAGGTCCACGAGTGAGGAGGAAAGCATTAAGGTCAAGAGAGTTGTATCCATTGGGCAGGGCTTAGGAATCCTTGGTTCAATTATAGGTATAGGTGGGTTACCAGATGACGTAACCCAGTGGTTGGAATGGCTTAGGAGTTTCGATGTGAGTACTTGGGGACTCGTTTCCCTGGCGATTGTTTCTATTGTCACAGCGCCGTCCGCTGTCCGGCATTGGTGTGAAAGGAGACGTGCCCGAAGGCGTGCTATGGAAGAGGCTCAAAGTCGACAGGGACAGCTTGACTCTTTGCACGTAAGCGCCTCCATTGGGCGACTTATCGAACCTGCAATTGTGCATAAGCCGCATTTGGCAATCCCTATTACGAGTCAGATACTTGCGAAATTTGAGAGTACATGTCCAGAAGGCAACACGGGTCAGCATGAATACGACGGTGCTTTGCTCTCAAAGTGGATGAATTACAACATTGCTTTTCTTATCACGCACAATCAGAATCAATTACGGCGTCCTCCGGAATTTGATAGCGAAGTCAAGAACTGAATCGGACATCATCCCTGCATGATTTCCAGTTCGTCGATGGCGCAGGAGCAGCCGCACTTGGCGCGGCGCAGGTCGCCGTCCCATCGCTATGTGGACCACCAGCACCATCAAGACCGCCACCGCTCCCAGCCGGTGCAGGAAGTGGGCAAGGACCTTCCCGCGGACCACGGGTGCTGGTGCCAGCCGTCAATGCACTTCGACGCTACGACGGTACCGGCATGTCTGCCTACTGAAGCACTCGCGGTCCTGACCGAAACGTCCCTGCCCGGCATAGATCTACACGACCGCGGCGTGCGCGACGCGATGCTGGCTGCCCACGCGAACCCTACGCGACGCTGCCCAGCCGTTCGCCGATCTGAGTCACGCCCACTCTGTGTCTGACGCGGCGGACCGCAGCCGAAGCGGGCTTGGCTGCGGCTAACACTCTAACCCAACCTGAAGCTAATACAGAACTACCGAGAAGCGTTCGAAGATACTCCGACTCCTCTCCGGCAATTTCAATCGTTGCGCTAGACATCTGCTTACCTGTGCCTGACCGAGCCTGTCGTCACAGGGAGAGGACGATGAGCGCGATCAAGAAGAATAGCGCTGTGACGACGATGCCGAACATTAAGCAGCCGGCGCCCACCACCGATTCCTGAGGCTTCGATTGCGGCGCCTTCTGGGCCGGCTGCTTCCTGGGTGTCGGTCTCTTCTTGCTGATGTCTATGCCGCCGAACCTACCGGGCTCCGACCAGCAGCGTCAACGGCTCGGGTTGCCAGCCCAGTGCGCTGGTAGTAGCGTTTCCCCCTCATGGAAACACTGATTGTCGTCATCGTCGTTTTCGGGTTGGGCGCCATCGCTCTGGCGTTCGCCTGGATTAGGACAGCTTCCAAGCTCTCATCCGAGCGACAAGGGCACGAAGAGTTCGCCACGCGGTTCAATGCGATCACCGACATCGAGACGGAAGCGGAGAACTTGCGCAGCAAGATTCGCGGCGAGACCGATGTGCACGCCAAGGCTGTCGAGGAGCATCAACAGCGGCGCTTGAAGCTTACCAACCAGTACGAGTCCGCTGTTGCGAAGTACCAAGCTCTCAGGGGCGAACTATCCCTCGTTGAGGAGCGCCTCGAAGACGTGACGTTCGGCCTGTATGAGCCGCACTTCTCGTTTGACTCATCTGAGGAGTACAAGGATGCCATCAGGGAATGCAAGGATCGCCAGCGTGCGCTGGTGCGCGGGGGCGATGCCGTCAACACCCCTGGCGATTGGACAGTGGGGGGAAGCCGCACCGAAGGGCGCAAGATGGAGCGACAGTACAACAAGGTCATGCTCCGCGCCTTCAACGGCGAGTGTGATGCGGCCGTAGCCAAGGTCTCGTGGAACAACGCAAACCGAATGGTGCAGCGCGTCGAAAAGGCTTTCGCCGACATCAACAAGTTGGGCGAGGTGATGCGCATGTCCATCTCCAAGCAGTACCTCAAGGAGAAGGTCGCGGAGATACGCCTCACCCACGAGCACCAGGACAAGAAGTATCAGGAGCGCGAGGCGGAGAAAGAGCAGCGCGCGCAGTTGCGCGAGCAGGAGCGGGCCGAGCGCGAGATCGCCAAGGCACTGGAACAGGCTGAGCGCGAAGAAGAACGCCATCAAGCGGCGCTGGAGAAGGCGCGCGCCGAAGCGGACGCGGCGACCGGCGCACAGCTCGCCAAGCTCACGAAGCAGATCGCCTCCCTTGAGACGAAAGTCGGCGAAGCTCACAACCAGAAGCAACGAGCCCAAGCGCGCGCGGAGCTTACTCGGTCGGGGTTCGTGTACGTGCTGTCCAACCAAGGCTCGTTCGGCGAGGGGATCGTGAAGATCGGAATGACGCGGCGGATGGAGCCGATGGACCGCGTGAGGGAGCTAAGCGGCGCCGCGGTGCCGTTTCCGTTTGACGTTCATGTGATGATGTTCTCCGATGACGCTCCGGGCTTGGAAAAGTCCCTGCACGAGCACTTCGGAGAGCGCCGCGTCAACCTCGTCAACAATCAGAAGGAATACTTCCGTGGCGTGTCGCTTGAGGAAGTGGAGACGTTCATCCGCGAGAGAGGCGTGACGGCCCAGTTCACGGTGATTGCAGAAGCTCGCGAGTACCGCGAGACGCGCGCTGCCTTGGCGGCTCAGGAAGAGGCGCAGGCCGACGAAGGCGAGTCGATCCCGGACTCTGCTTCACTCTTCGATGAATGAGGCGGCTACTGGCCAGCCCTGTGGCCCGGCTGGCCGGCCGTTACATGCGAGTTTCGCTGGACTGTTCGCGGGAGCGTAACGGCGAGGGCTGGCGGCGCCGTCCATCCAGCCGGCGCCGCCAGCGCTTCCACGGGATCATGAGAGCGACCGAAGCCACCAGCACACACCACGAAGGTACATACGGGGTTCCTCAGCCCCCGTCAGGTAACTCAATCAATCCACGTCAATCCACAGATGCTCGACGCCGCGCAGCGCTACCCCTGTGCGGTACTCTGGTTCCATGGCCATCCGCATCGACCCATACCGATCGAGCAGACTAGAAAGCGCGATGCGCGCCTCCATGATCGCCATGCGCGCGCATCTTGTCGCTGCCGGTGCTGTCACACCCACACACGGCAATCCTTCGAAGCGCAGCTGCCACTGTCCGGCCGCCATCGAGTTGCCGGAGACCGTAGGAGTCGCTTGGGACGTGCACCACAAAGGAGATGTGCTCCATGTCTCGTGCCGGCAAGGCTCTGACCATATCCCTGGGCTTCGTTCTTGTGGCCCTGATCATCGTTCTCGCCGCGGCTTGGTACTTCGCCGGTCTCATCGAGGAACAGGCACTCGTGGTCCGGCATGAGCCGCACACGTTCGATCTTCGAGTCGCATCGATCGAAGGTGGCCGGATCACGCTTGAGGCCGAGTCGAAAACAGCGTCGTACGGACGCTGGGACAGACCCGGTATCTGGGGGCTGGAATCCGCCGACACCTACAATCGAGTGGGGCGGATCGTCGATACGGGCGATGGCTCGGTAGTCCGCGAACTGATCGCACTGGGCCCGCTTCCCCCGGTGGGAGCGGCGGTCCGTATCGACCGTGTACCTATCCCGTCAACCCGCTTCTCGCGCACGGGATCGCCTTCCAGGAGGTCGGCATCCCGGCGCCCCTATGGTCGTTTCCCGCTTGGCTGACTCTCGGCTCGTCGGACATCTGGGTCATCCTGGTGCATGGCAAGGGAGCCGAACGCACCGAGCTCCTGCGGATCCTTCCGGCGTTCCTCCGAGCACGAGCATCGGACGCTGACGATCATCTACCGAAACGGCGAAGGGCTTCCGGCCAGTCCCAGCGGGTACTACCGGTTCGGAGCCGACGAGTGGGAAGACCTGCAACCCGCCGCCGAGTTCGCGCTGGCTGCTGGTGCGCAAGAGCTCATTCTGGTCGGCTACAGCGTGGGCGGGACCATAGCGCTCAGTGTCCTGTACCACTCGGCGCTCGCGCATCGCTTGAGGGGCGTCCTCTTGGAAAGCCCCGCCCTCGACCTTGAGGCGCTGATCGACGACCAGGCTACTCGGCAGCGGCCCGCCGGAGTGCCGCTGCCGGGGGCGCTGACGACCTTGGCGCAGTTCCTGGCTGCGCGCCGATTCGCGATCGACTACCGAGCGATGGACTACCTTGAGCGCGCAGAGGCTCTGTCGGCTCCCGTGTTGCTCTTCCCTACAGCAACCTAGTGCGTTGGGTGGCTACACGTGGATCGGGGTTCGATCCCGGAGATCTGTCCGGTAACACGGTCGGGGCGATACGCGCCACGATCGCCGCGGACTGGCTGGAAGAGCACGCCGAGGGTGGTCAGGTCGAGCTCTACTTCACCCCCGGTGACGCCCTCGACGCCTTGGTCCGCGGTCGCATCGACGCGTTCCTGGGCGACGGGCTTGGCCATTACTTGGTTGCTAACGGACGATGGCGCGGAATTCGAGTTGGTCGGCGACGGCTACCGGCTGGACGAAGGGATCGGCATCACCGTGCGCCACGACGACCACGCGTGGCTGCAGCCGGTCAACGACGCTCTGCAGGCGATGCTCGCCGACGGCACCTACGCGGAGATCAACGCCCGCTACTCCCCGTTCTCCATCTACTGAATACCGCCTCTCATCCTGCCCGCACGGTGGCTTGACGCCGATCCTGCCCGTTGGCGAGAGGCGGTAACAGCGTCTCTTCTGGCTGGGCTTGCTCGGTGGGGAACGTCTCTCCGGACGGGCTCGACACTCCGGAGCGCTTGGACGCCCTACTCTGGCGGGCTCCGGTGACGATGTAACCACCGTTGCGGGTTCCTGAGCCCGACGTAGACGAGATGCAGCCGCGGCCTACATGGGCGAACCCCAGACTGCGAGCGCCATCACCCGCATGATAGTACCACTGGAGGTGATAACCATCTCTGGTTCGAAGTCGTAAATCATTATCTATAAATGATCTAACGACAGCTTCTCTTGGAGGCGACGGGAATCGAACCCACGACCTCGTGAATGCCATTCACGCGCTCTAGCCAACTGAGCTACGCCCCCGGAGATTCGACGCGCGTCAGCCGACTGCGCGCTTTTCCGTATGGTACGCGCCCGGCGCCGGCCAAGGCAAGCCGAGCGCGGCGCGGAAGCGACCGTACGGCCGGCTACTTGGGCTGCGGGACGATGCGGATGTACGGCAGCGGAGACTCCCACCCGTCCGGATAGGTCTCCTTCGCCGCCTCGTCCGAAACGGACGGCAGGATGATCACGTCGTCGCCCTGGTTCCAGTTCGCCGGGGTCGCGACCTGCTTGGCCGCGGTGAGCTGGCACGAATCGAGCAGGCGCAGGATCTCCGCGAAGTTGCGGCCCGTGCTCATCGGGTACGTGAGGGTCGCCTTGATCTTCTTGTCCGGTCCGATCACGAACACCGAGCGCGCCGTGGCGTTGTCCACGGGGGTGCGACCTTCGGAGGTCGTCCCGGCGCCCGCCGGCAGCATGTCGTAGGTCTTCACGATGGACAGATCCGGATCGCCGATCAGCGGGTAGGTCACCGCATGGCCCTGCGACGCCTCGATGTCCTTCGACCACGCTTCGTGGTCGCTGACGCCGTCCACGCTGATGCCGAGCACCTTGCAGTTGCGCCTGGCGAACTCGTCCTGGAGACCGGCCACGGCGCCCAGCTCGGTCGTGCACACCGGCGTGAAGTCCTTGGGGTGCGAGAAGAGAACCGCCCACCCGTCGCCGATCCACTCGTGGAAGTCGATCGGGCCCTGCGTGGTCTGCGCGGAAAAATCGGGAGCTTCGTCGTTGATCCTGAGCGCCACTGATGTCCTCCTGGCGGCTACCCCCCGTCCGGGGCCGGTTATATGCCGTACGGTGCCACGCGGGGCGCCTGCCTTCAAGGTCGCCGGGGGGCGCCGATCCCTTCGGCCCACGGCAGGACCGCCAGATTCGGCCAGCACCGGCCCCAGCGAGCCACCTTCCGCTCGTAGATCGCCCGCGTGATCTGCACCCGATTGGCGCGGACCACGAGCCCGAACAGGTCGGCCAGGCCGAACGGCGCGAACACGACCGGGCCGCTGCGCGTCAGCCGCACGCCGACCGCGGACGCCGTGGTGGGCCAGGTGCGGATGGCGGCCTCGGTGGAGCCGTAGGGCTCGATTCCGTACCCGAAGCGATGCCGGTACCAGAGGTGAACCCTGGCCTGGTTCTTGACGTCCAGACGGACCGGCAGGCCTGCCACGGCCTCCTGCGCCCCGGTCACGACCGCGTCCTCGGCGTCCTCGCCGAGGTCGCCGGCATCGAAGTAGACGAGGTCGTGGTCGTGGACATCCTCCCCCGGCGGCTTGCCGTGGGCGGCGTTCCACACGGTCTGCGTCACGCAACCTGCCCCCAGGTACCAGCCGGGCAGATCCAGCTCCGCCACCCGCTCCAGGCACTCCCAGAGCACGGCGTTGGCGCGGAGCAGGGCGAGCAGACGGTGGCGATGGCCGTCGACCGGCGACGGGCTCATGCGGCCGCGGCCTGCCGCACGCCGTTCTCGAGCAGCAGCAGGCCGTCTGCCCGAGCCGGCATGCCGCGCGTCCAGCGCGGGTGGTTGACGGGGTCCAGGAACGCCTCGGGGTGCGGCATCAGCCCGAACACCCGGCCGCTCGCGTCGCACAGGCCGGCCGCCGCCGCGGTCGAACCGTTGGGGTTCTCCGGATAGGCGGGCGGCCCGCCAGCGCCGCTCCGGTAGCGCACGCACACGTGGCCCGCAGCCTCCAGACGCGACTGCGCCTCCGTCCCGGCGAACACCAGTCTGCCCTCGCCATGCCGGACCGGCAGCTCCAGGTCGCTCAGTCCATGCGTCCATACGCACGGCGACCGGTCCTCGAATCCCACCCGCACCCACCGATCCTCGAAACGGCCCGACTCGTTGTGGATCAGCGACGCCTGGCACTGCCAGCGCCGGCCGGCCGCGGGCAGCAGCCCGGCGCGGACCAGGATCTGGAACCCGTTGCAGATGCCCACGACCAGCCGGCCCGAATCCAGAAACCGGTCGATCTCCGACCGCAGCCGGCGGCGCAGCAGCGCCGCCATCGCCGTCGCGGAACCCAGGTGATCGCCATAGGTGAACCCGCCGGGCAGCGCCAGGATGCCGAACGCCGCCAGCGGCTCGCGGCCGAGCGTCAGCTCGGTGACGTGCACGCGCTCGGCACGGGCGCCGACCGCCTCGAACGCCGCGGCCAGCTCCTCGTCCGCGTTGATGCCGAAGCCGCCGAGCACGCACACCCGCACGCGGTTCAACTGCCGCCTCCGGCCGGACCGGTGCTCCACGCCGCTGCCAGCCGCTCCACCTCGACACGGAGGACCCGCCGGCCGTGCCTGGACACGTGCAGCCACCGGTCGCCTGATACCTCGCCGATCTCGGCCGCGTCCAGGCCGTCGATCAGGGCCAGGAAGCGCTCGCGCCGCTGACGAGGCACGGACACCAGCAGCCGCGACGGGCTCTCCCCGAACAGCAGGCCCGTCGTGGAGGTCCGCGGGGGCGCGGCCAAGCGCTCCAAGCGGACGCGGGCGCCCACCCGGCCCCCGATCGCGGACTCGGCCAGAGCGACCGCCAGCCCGCCGTCGGCGAGGTCGTGGCAGGAGGCGATGCCCCCCTCGCGGGCCGCCGCGTGCAGCGCGCGATACGCGTCTCGCGCGGTTTCCGGCAGCACGTGCGGTCCGTGCCGGCCGCCGCCGTACATCCGGTCGTAGGCGCTGGCCCGGAGTTCGTCGCGGGTCGCCCCTACCACGAACAGCAGGTCCCCGGGCCGCTTGAAGTCGGTGGTCAGCGCCCGGCGCACGTCCGGGATGATGCCGATCAGCGACACCAGCAGCGTCGGCAGCACCGAGATCTTGCGGCCGCCCGCGAACGCGTCGTTCTTCATCGAGTCCTTGCCGGAGATCAGGGGCAGCCGGTAGGCAAGACAGGCGCGGCGCAGCCCTCTGGCGGCGCGAACGAGCTGCCCGAGCTTGTACCGCCCGTCGGGCGTCTGCTCCGACTCGATCGGGTCGGGCCAGCAGAAGTTGTCCAGCGCCGCCATCCGGTCCGGATCTCCGCCGCACGCCACGTGCGCGCGGACCGCCTCGTCCACCGCGCACATCGCCATCACGTACGGGTCGACCTGCGACAGCCACGGGCAGATGCCGTGCGTGACGGTCACCCCCCGGTAGCTGTCGTAGCGCGGGCGGACCACCGCTCCGTCGGTGGGCCCGTCGGCCCGGACCCCGCAGAACGGCTTGACCACCGATCCGGCGCGCACCTCGTGATCGTACTGCCGGACCAGACTCTCCTTGGAGGTGATGTTGGGCTCCGCGAGCAGCGCCAGCAGCGCTTCCTCCGGGGCCGGCGCGGCGCGCAGCCGATCGGCCTGCACGCGAACGGCGGGCGGCGGCTCCCACGCCGAGCGCAGCCGCATGCGCGGCACGCCATCGTGGAGAAACCCCAGGTCGAGCGATGCGACCAGCTCGCCGCCGGCGCGCACCGTAACCAGGCCGTCATCGGTGAAACGGCCCACCACGGAGAGCTCCACGCCCCGGTCGGCCGCCAGGTGGCGCAGGGCCTCAATCCTGCCCTGCGGCACCGCCAGGCTCATGCGCTCCTGCGACTCGGACAGCAGGATCTCCCAGGGCGCCAGACCCGGATACTTCAGGGGCGCCGCGTCCAGGTCGATGCTCACCCCGCCCGACTCGCGCGCCATCTCCCCGAGCGACGATGACAGGCCGCCGGCGCCGTTGTCGGTGATGCCGTGGAACAGGCCGGCATCGCGCGCCTCCAGCAGCAGATCCAGCACGCGGCGCTGCACGATGGGATCGCCGATCTGGACCGCCGAGGCGGGCGATCTGTCGTCGAGGGCCAGCGAAGAGAAGGTCGCGCCGTGGATGCCGTCCTTGCCGATGCGGCCACCGACCATGACCGCCAGGTCGCCGGGCCGCACCCGCCCCTGCCAGGCAGGCTCGCCGGCCACCTCTGCCGGCAGCACGCCGCCGGTTCCGCAGAACACCAGCGGCTTGCCGACGAAGCTCGGGTCGAACAGGAAGGCGCCGGCCACCACCGGAATCCCCGACTGATTGCCGCCGTCGACGATGCCGCGATGCACCCCGGCCAGGACCCGGCGCGGATGCATGAGCTCGGCCGGCACGTCCCGCTCCGGAGTGTCCGGCGGCGCGAAACAGAGGACGTCGGTGTTGAAGATCGGCTTGGCGCCGCGGCCGGTGCCGATGATGTCGCGGTTCACCCCGACGATGCCGGTGATCGCCCCGCCGTAGGGATCCAGCGCGGACGGCGCGTTGTGCGTCTCGGCCTTGAAGCACAGCAGCGTCCGGTCATCGAACCGAATCACCCCGGAGTCGTCGCTGAACACCGACTTCAGGAATCCGGTACCGTCGTCCAGCTCCGCGGTCGTGCGGCGGATATAGGTGTCGAACAGCGACACGATGCGCTCGGTGCGGCCGTCCTCGGTGTGATCGATGACCGCGTTGAAGATCTTGTGCTTGCAGTGCTCGGACCAGGTCTGGGCCAGCATCTCGAGCTCCACGTCGGTGAGCGCCTCGCCGATGCCGGCTTCGCGCCGGCGAGACCGAGTCTCCGTATCGGCCGCGTAGGAGCGGATGGAGGCAAGCTCCGCCGCCGACAGCGCCAGCAGCCGCCGATCCGAAAGCCGCGCCAGCGCGGCGTCGTCCATCGCCGCCACGTCGATCCGGTCGACGGCGGGCGGGCGTTCGGCCGCCACCGACGGGTAGCGCTCGGGCGGTCGCTCACCGCGTTCCCATGCCGGCGCAGCGATCGACGTAGCCTGCTGAACCAGCGGGTTGTGAAGCGCCTCGGCCAGCCGTCCGGAGACCGCCGACGGGTCCACGCCTTCCTCGAGCAGGAACCGGTACTGGCGGGCCGTCTGCAGCGTCGCCGCGGGTGAGAGGTCGGCGAGGAACCCCACCACCTCGCGCAGCGTCCCGCTCGCGGGGTCGTGCACGCCCGGACGGTAGGTCACCTCGACGACCAGGCCGGCGCCGTCCAGCGGCGTCTCGTCGATGGCGATGCTGGCCACGCCGTCGGCGAGCAGCGACTCCAGCGCCGCGCGCTTCACGGAGACCCCTTCGACTATGTGGATGTCGACGATGCGCATCGCCGCGATCCGGCCGATGCCGTCGGCGGCCAGCGTGGCGGCCAGCGCCGTCGCCCTGCCATCGGTAATGCCCGGCCGATATGCGACCGCTATGCGCACGGGGCAGCGTAACACGTCCGCGCCTATCGTCGTTGTCGCGCCGGCGTATCGCGTGTAACGTGAACGGCAGTGCAGGGTTGCGTGCCGTCCGTTGCGGTTGTCCCCGATCTCTCCAGTCGCGATAAATGGGCCGCAATCCATGAGGTGATCAGCCGCTGGCCGACGCTGGGCGACGCCAATCGTGAGGCAATCGAGAACGCGGTGGTCGCCCGCGAGCGCGTCCACTCCACGGCGGTCGGACGAGGCATCGCGCTTTCGCACGGCGAGCTGAAAGGGCTGTCTTCGCTGCTGGTTGCGGTCGGAGTGTCCCGGCTCGGCATCGAGTTCGCCGCCGTCGACCGACAGCCGGTGCATCTCCTGTTCGTGTTCGCGACTGCGCCCGCGCAGCGCTCGGAGTACCTGCAGGTGCTGGCCGCGATCTGCCGCCTGGGCCGGCAGGGCCTCCTGACCGGCCTGTGGGAGAGCGGGGTCGACTCGCACACGGTCGAGCGCACGCTGCATCAGGCGTTCGAACCGCTGCACTGAGGCCGCAGTGCTCATCGTACCCGCGATCGATCTGCTCGATGGCCGCTGCGTGCAGTTGCAGCAGGGGGACTTCGAGCGCGCGCGCCGCTACGGCGACGACGCCCCGGCCGTTGCAGCGGGTTTCGCCGAGCAGGGGGCGCTGTGGATCCACGTGGTCGACCTGGACGCCGCGCGCGGCGGCGGCGGCAACCGCGCGGCGATCGGCAGGATCCGCAAGGCAGTCGACGTACGCGTGCAGGTCGGCGGCGGGGTACGGACCGCGGAGGACGCCGAGGCGCTGCTCGACCTGGGAGCGGACGCGGTGGTGGTGGGCACGACGCTCGCAACCAGCACGGCAGAGGTCCTGCACTGGGCCGAGCGGTGGCCCGGCCGGGTGGTCGGCGGCATCGACGCCCGCTTGGGGCAGGTGCAGGTCAGGGGCTGGGCGGAGTCCGCGGGCGGCGAGCGGGCGCTGATCGATGCCGTGCGCGGATCGAGGCTCGCCGGACTGATCCATACGGCGGTCGACCGCGACGGCATGCTGGCAGGCCCGGACCTGGGGGGAGGCACGGCCGCCGCCCGGGCATCCGGGCTTCCGGTGCTGTTCTCCGGGGGCGTGAGCTCGCAGGCCGACCTCACGGCGATCGCTTCGACGGGCGCCGCCGCCGGCGCGATCGTCGGTACCGCGATCTATGAACGTCGCGTCGATCTGAGGCAGGCGGTCGGTGCGCTGCAGCGCCCGGGCGATGCCGGGCGGTGGGTGACGTGACGGCTTCTCCGGCCGGCGTGCGCCCGCTGGTCGTGATCTCCGGCGGAACGGTGGTCGAGCTGCTGGCGATGAACGAGCGCGCCTACGTCAAGACGCGCGAATCGCGATCGCTGTGGGTGACCGATGCCGATGGCACCCGCGAACTGCCGTACCGCCCTCCGTCGGGCTGCACGTCCCGGATCGCCGACGTGCGGCGCGGGGACTCGTGGTACGCGGCAGCACTGGCCGAGGAGGCCACGGAACCGCAGGACACCGGCGCCGCCGCGACGAACCGGGAACGGGCGCCGGACGTGCTCGACGCACTGGCAGCGGCCATCCGGGAACGCAAGGGAGCCGATCCGGAACGCTCCTACACCGCCTATCTGTTCGAGCAGGGTGCCGGCAAGATCCGCAAGAAGGTGGGCGAAGAGGCGATCGAGGTGATCACCGCCGGCACGGACGAGGAGTTGGTCACCGAGTCGGCCGACCTGCTCTACCATCTGCTGGCGCTGCTCGAAGCGCAGGGCGTACGGCTCGACCAGGTGTACGCGGAGCTCAAGCGCCGACGGCGCTGAGCGGGGCGGTCGCACGTCATGCCGGCTGGCGCAGCCGTTCCAGGATCGTGGCCACGATGGCGCCAACCGGCTTCCGCGTGGTGTGAATCCGAGTGCCGAGACTCTGGTAGATCGGCTCGCGCCGCTGATACAGCGCGCGCAGTTGAGCGGGCGGCAGGTCCATGAGCGGCCGGGCGCCCGGCCTGCCGGTCCGCTCACGCAACTCCGCGAGCGGAGCTGCCAGATAGAAGGTCGTCCAGTTGCCGAAGAACGCCCGGTTCGCCGGCTGCACCGGCGCTCCGCCGCCGACCGCCAGGACGGTCCTCTCCGCACCGGTCAGCCGATACAGGGCGGAGGTCTCCGCAGCCCGGAAGCCGGGCTCGCCGGCCGCGGCGAAGATCTCGCGAATCGTCCGCCCCTGCTCCCGTTCGATCAGCCGGTCCAGGTCGACGAACCGCCAGCGCAGCTCCAGCGCCAGCGCCATCCCGACCGAGGACTTGCCGGCGCCCATGAAGCCGATCAGCGCCACACGCGTGACACCATCTGCAAGGATCGGGTCCCGCCCCTGTCCGGTGCCGGTGGCCACGGGTGCAGACTACTGCATAGTACGCCCGTGATGGCGCCCGGATCGGGGACCGATCACCCTGTGGTGTCGGTCATCATCCCCACGCACGACCGACTCGCGCTGCTGATGGAGGCCATCGGCTCGGTGCGCGCGCAGCGCTACTCCCCGATCGAGCTGATCGTCGTGGATGACGGGTCCACCGACGGCACCTGGGAGCGGCTGAGCGCGGAGTCCGGCATCCGCCGGCTCCGCATCGACCACACCGGCCGGCCGGGCGCCGTGCGCAACGCGGGCGTGGCCATCGCGACCGGGGAGTACGTCGCCTTTCTCGACTCCGACGACCTGTGGATGCCCGACAAGCTGGCCCGGCAGATGGAGCTGTTGCGCGACAGCAACGGGGTTCCGATCGTCCACAGCCGGGAGCTCTGGCTGCGCGACGGCCGCCCGGTGTCCCAGGCCGGCCAACGCCACCAGCGCTCTGGGTGGCTGTTCAAGGACGCTGTCCGCAAGTGCATCATCGGGCCATCCACGGTGGTCCTGCACCGTGCCGTGCTGCGCGAGGTCGGCGGTTTCCGCGAAGACCTGGAGATCGCCGAGGACTACGAGCTGTGGCTGCGCGTGACCGCCCGCTTCCCGGTGGCCTACTGCGACCGGCCGCTGGTCACCAAGCGGGCCGGACACGGCGATCAGCTCTCGGAGCGGCACGGGCAGATCGAACGCTTTCGCATCGACGCCCTGGCGCCGCTGGTGGCGGCCGATCACTGGGCGGAGCCGGAGCGGTCCATCGCGCGCCGCGAGCTGGCGCGCAAGTGCCTGATCCACGCCGCCGGCGCCCGCAAGCGCGGACGCGATGCGGAGGCCGCGCGCTACGAGGCGCTGGCAGCCGACGCGGGGCCGTCAGCGCGGAATGACTCGATCTCGGCCGCCAGCTCCGGATCGCGCGCCGCGTACTCCAGGATCGACCGCAGGTAGCCGGCCGGCGCGCCGATGTCGAGCCGGCGGCCGATCATGCGCTGGATGACCACGCGCCCCTGCCGTGCCAGTTCCTCCACGCCCTCGGTATAGTTGAACTCGCCGCCGCGATGGCGCTCCCAGCGGCCCCGCAGGGCCGGGTAGATCTCCGGCGTGTACAGGTAGCGGCCGATGGAGATGTCGCGGCTCGGTTCGGTGCCGGGGGCCGGCTTCTCCACGATGCCGGTCACGTGCAGGCCGTCGTCGGCAAGCGCCACCACGCCGTAGCGCTCCAGATGGGGCGGATCATGCTCGACGGCCAGCACGCTGCAACCGGTCCGTTCGTAGGTGTCGATCAACTGGCGCGTGAGCGGCGGCTCGCCGACGTGGAGGTCATCCGGGAACACGACCACGAACGGATCGTCACCGGTGAACGGCTCGGCCAGCAGGATCGCCTGGCCCGTGCCCTGCATCCTCTGCTGCCGCAGGAAGAGGAAGCGGCCCGGCGGCACGGCGATCGTCCGCTGCTTGGCGGCTGCGCCCTCCGACTCGAACACCTGCTCAAGCTCCACCTCGCGATCGACGTAGTCTTCCAGGGCGCGCTTGCGGCGGGAGGTGACGAACAGGATGTCGTCGACCCCGGAATCCCGCAACTCCTGTAGTATGAAGTCGATCGCGGGGCGGTCGATGACCGGAAACATCTCCTTGGGTACCGTCTTCGAGGCCGGCAGAAACCTGCTGCCGTACCCGGCTGCGACGATCACCGCCTTCATGCGTGCCTCCTGGAGTGAACGATGACGCCCGTCCTGCGGAGTGTCCTGGCGCTGGCCGCCGGCGCGGCGCTGGGCGCCGTGCTCCACCAGTCGCCGGTCGCCGCCGTCCTGCATGCTGCCGCGGAGCTGGCGGTCCGGGCCGTGCAGGTGTTCGTGTTCCCGATGGTGTTCTTCGGCCTGGTCACGGGGATGCGTTCGCTGGGAAGCCGCGGCGCGCTGCGCGCCCACGCAATGCTGCTCGGGGGGCAGGCTGCCGCCACGCTGTCCCTGGCGTCCCTGGGCGTGCTGTCCGTGCTGGCCGCGTCACCCGACCGGATTCCCATCATCGTCGTACACCGCGCCGCCGTCTCGGTGCCGAGCTTCGTCCAGCATCTGCAGCAGGCGCTGCCGACCAATCTGTTCGCCGCGCTGGCCGGTGACGGTGCGCTGTTGCTGCCAGTATATCTGATCGCGCTGGTGATCGGCCTGAGCATTCCGGAGGATCGCTCGGGTCGCGTGACCGCCGAGATGGTCGATGCGCTCTCGCGGCTGTTCTACCGGATCAACTCCTTCGTCACCAGGCATCTCTGGGCAGCGCTGCTGCTCGGCGGCGCGTCGCTGACCGCCGCGCTGAGCGGGGCCGGCGCCGGCCCGTACGGCCAACTGGTGCTGGTGCTGGCGATCGACCTTGGCCTGGTGCTCGCAGGCCTGCTGCTCGGATGGCTCCTGCTCCGCCGCCGGCAGGTCGATTTGCCGCCGCTGTCCGGCCTTGCCGTGCCGGTGCTGACCGGGATCGGCACCGCACACCATCACGCGGCGCTGGCGGCGATGACCGGACACGGGGCCACGGACCTGCGGTTGTCGACCACTCTGGGGAGTGCGGCGTTTCCGCTGTTCGCGATGTTCGGTCGCGCCGGCAGCGCCATGGTGGCCGCCGCCACCTTCACTCTCGTCGTCCGCTCGTACTCGACCATTCCGCTTGCCGCCGGCGAGGTGCTGTGGATCATCGGCGCCGCCTCGGTGGTGGCCTTCGCCCTGCCGGCGGCTCCGGGCGGCGCGGTAACCGCCGCCCTGGCGTTGCTTGCCGCTCGCTGGGGACGCGGGCTGGACGAGAGCTACCTGGTGGTGGCCCCCGTGCTGCCCCTGCTGGCCGCGATGGGAGTGGCCGCCGACGTCGCGATCGGCGGCGCGATCGCCGTCCTGACAGGGGCGCGCGAGCGCCAGCTTGCCGAGCCGAAGCCGGGCCGGCGTCAGAGGTAGCGCGGCTCCGCTCCGTCGAGCTGACGGAACTCGGGTGCGTAGCGCTGCGGGCGGCGGCCGAAGCAGACGCCCATCTCCTCGTACAGGCTGATGATCGCCGGATCGACGTGGTGCTGCGTGATGGCCGTCCGCGTGGGCAGATAGGAGACGCAGTCACCGTCCACCCAGCTCACGGTCACCCCCGAGACGCCTTCGAGCAACAACAGCACCGCCCCCGCGCCGACCTGCTTTCCGAACCCGACGTCGAAGGCGGACGTGGTCCCGGAGCGCACCAGGTGCGCGGGCACGACATCGCGCGCTTCGGGTGCCTCGTGGAGACCCGGAACGGACATGCCCAGTTCCCGCATCGCCCGGCGGATCTCCTCGTCGCCGTCGAGCCGCTCCTGGATCTGGTCGCGGACGTAGCGTCCGGCGCCGGCGAGCTTGCGATGGCCGAAGGCGTCCACGGCGACACTGTCGTCGGTAACCGCGTCGCCGTCCGCCGTCGTCATCCCCTCGGCCACCACCACCGTGTAGGTCGCCGCGAAACCGCCCGCGGCGCGCAGGCGGCCGATCAGTCTCTGCTTCAGGTGTTCGTGGACGACATCGAAGTCGACCGGAACCTCCGGCAGCAGGATGCAATCGGCGTCGGCCGCGATGCCGCCGCGCAGCGCCACGTGGCCGGCGTAGCGGCCGAACGCCTCGGTGATCATCACCCGGTTGTGGCTGCGGCCGGTCGACTTGAGGTCGTCGACGACGCGCGCGGTCCGGTTGGCCGCGGTGTCCCCACCGACCGAGTAGGTCTGCAGGTCCAGGTCGATCGTCTTCGGCGCATGCACGACCGGGATGCCCCGGTCCGCGAGGTCGACGACCACCGAGCCCGTATCGTCGCCCCCGGCGATCACCAGGCCGTCGATGGAAAAGCGCCGCAATCCGGCGACGATCCGTTCGTAGCGGTTCTCGTCGGGAATCGCGGCGATCTTGATGCGGGAATGCCCGGCTGAGGACCCGGCTACCGTGCAGTCGATCGCGTCGCGACGCTCTGCGTCCAGCGCCACCAGCTCCTTGATCTGCTCCAGGTTGTAGAGGCCGGCGTATCCGTTGGGAATGATCCAGGCGCGCGCGCCGCGAGCTTCCGCCATGGCCGCCGCCCCGTGCAGCACGGCGTTCAGCCCCGGTGCATCACCCCCACTGGTGAGCAGGCCGATGTTGCGCATATCCGGCCAGCGCAGGCTACGGCAGCGCCCTGAGCGCCTGCACGACCATCCCGACACCGACGGGGATCAGCAGGTTGTCCAGATCGCGTCCCGAAAGCGCCTCGACCGTCATGGCGGCGGCGGCCACCGCGATCGACAGGCGCAGGTCGGCCGTGAGGGTTATCGTGACCAGGAACACCGCGGCAAAGCAGGCCGCGCTCCCGGCCACGGTCTTGTTACGGTTCAGCGGCATGCGCCGCCCCGCGTACGCCATGCCGATCACGCTGGCCGCCGAGTCACCGAACGCGAGCGCGTAGATCGCGATCGCCGACGCCGGCAGCGGATACAGCAGCAGCGCCAACATGGCGCCCAGCCCCAGGGTGACCGGTCCGAGGACGAAGCCGGTGTCGCCCGGCCGCGCCGCAGCCACGGTAAGCCCCGACACTACCGCCACGCGGATCCCTGCCAGCCGCATCGCCTCGGCAGCCGTGTAGAACAGGGTTCCCGCCATCAGCAGGCCCATGGTTACGGGAAGATTCACGGACGCCAGCGGCGGAACCAGCGCCACCAGCAAGTGGATGGCCTTGCGGATCAACTCGCGATCAAGCCCTTCTGCCAATCCGGCACGGGCCGGCATCCGCGGCGCGAGCTGCGTGAGCGCCGGAAGCAGCTCCAGGGTGCGTGATGTTTGCGGCGCTATGCGGTACACTGTTCGTCCATGGGCGATTAACTCAGTGGGAGAGTGCTACCTTCACACGGTAGAAGTCACTGGTTCAAACCCAGTATCGCCCATCGTCCGCCGGGCGGCAAGCCGCAACCCCTTGCCGATGCGTCGCTTACACTCGGTTCACCGCTACGTCCGGCGCGAGCGCTCCGCGGCGGCGCGGCGCCGTCGCCTTGACGTGCCCGCCCGGGGACGAGCGCCCGGCGCCCTCGCCGGGCTGCTCACCGCCGGAGCGCCGGTCACTCCGGGCGGTCGGAGCAGCCAGCGCCGTCGGAGCAGCCCGAACGCCGTCAGCCCGGCGACGATCATGATCGCGGACAGGATCTGGCCGGTCGTGAAGTTGAGCAGCGATGTCTGCGACGGATTCGCCACCTGAACCAGCATGATCGGGAAGTCCAGACCCGGGTCCGGCTGCCGGAGGTACTCGACCGCGAAGCGCACCACCCCGTAGCCGATCAGATAGGCCGAGAACAGCACCCCCGGGAACGGTGCGCGCTTGCGCAGCACGAACCACAGCACGGCGAAGAGCAGCAGACCTTCCAGGGCAGCCTCGTAGAGCTGGGAAGGATGGCGCGCGAGGTTCACCAGGACCTGTTCCGGGCCGATCTCGATCCCGGACCGCTGCGCCATCTCCCGTACCCACGGCTGCTCCGCCGGGAAGCCGGGGGCGCCGGGGAAGACCACCCCCCACGGTACGGTGGTCACGCGGCCGAACAGCTCGCCGTTGATGAAGTTCCCGACCCGGCCGAACGTATAGCCCAGCGGTGTGCAGGTCGCGATCATGTCCATCCACTCCGCGACCGGCAGCCGCTTGGCCCGGCAGTAGAGGGCCACCGCGACGATCGCCCCGAGCAGGCCGCCGTGGTACGCCATGCCCTGCAGACCGACGAAGCGCAGCTTGCCCGCCTCGCGAGCGAACGGAACGATGATCTGCAGCGGGTTGCGCAGGTAGTGGCCGCTCGGATCGTAGACGATGACCGAGACGAGGCGCCCTCCGATGAGCACGCCGATGATCCCCCAGAAGAACAGGTTGAGCACCGTCTCGTTGTCGACGGTCAGGTCCCGCTCCGCGATTCGCACGCGCAGCAACCGATAGGTAAGGTAGAACGCCACGAGGTACGTCAGGCCGTACCAGCGCAACGGCAGTCCGGGTACGATCTCCGGATTCAGCCACGTGGGAAACGGGATGTAGCCTCCGTCCATCAGGCAGTCATGATAGATCGCATCGCACGCGTTGACACACGCTCCGGCACGCTTCGAGAATCGGAGGCGACCATGAAAGGCACCGAGCCGGCCCGGATCAGGCTCGGAGTACGCCGGACGTTCTGGATGACCGCGTCGGCCACCGCGGTGCTCGCCTGCACGCTGCTGGTCGTGGCGCCGCAGGTGCTGGCACAGAACCGTACCCGCGACTCGGACCGGGCCGTCGCCATACTGCGCGACGTGTTCAACTTCGTCCGGCAGAACTACGTGAACGCCGCCGCCGCCGGTACCGACAGGCTCCTGGAGGGAGCGCTGACCGGCATGCTGGATGCGGTGGATGACCCGTATACCACGTTCGTCGACCGGGACGAAATCGACGAGCTGAACGACATGACGACGGGGGAGTTCGGCGGTGTGGGCCTCTATCTCAGCCGCGCCGACGACGGCGTGCTGGTCATCGAGCCGTTCGTCGGCTCGCCGGCGCATGCAGCCGGGATCAAGGCCGGCGACCTGATCGTCGCCATCGACGACACGGAGGCCGGCACGCTGGACGAAGAAGGCGTGGTGTCCCGGTTGCGCGGATCTCCCGGCACGGATGTCCGCGTCTCGCTGGTGCGGGCCGGCGTCGAAACCGTGGAGGTCACCGTCACCCGCCAGCTCATCGAGGTCCCGACCGTCCGCCACGCGGTGATCGAGCCCGGCATCGGCTACCTGCGGGTCAGTCCCCAGTTCACCAGCAAGACCCCGGACCGGATCCGGGAGGCGCTGCGCGACCTGGAGCGCCGCTCGGGATCGCTGATCCTCGACCTGCGCGGCAATCGCGGCGGTCTGTTCTCTGCCGTCGTCGAGATCGCCGACCTGTTTCTGGACGCGGGAACGATCGTGCAGACCCGTTCGCGCGTCGCGAGCGAGAACCAGCAGTACACCGCGACCCGGCGCGCCACGCTGGTCGACCGCGATACTCCCATCGTCGTGCTGATCGACAGCCTGTCGGCGTCGGCCGCCGAGATCCTGGCAGGAGCGCTCAAGGACCACGAGCGAGCCTACCTGGTCGGCCAGCAGAGTTACGGGAAAGGATCCGTGCAGCAGGTCATGCGCATCGAGGAAGATCGCGCCGTCAAGGTCACCACGTCCCGCTACCTCACCCCCGACGGCACCAGGATCGACGGCGTCGGTGTCACGCCCCACCGCATCACCGAGCCGAAGCTGAGCGAGGACCAACAGGAGGCGCTGGGCGAGTTCGGCCGATCGAAGCTGCTGATCCGGTTCGCGCTCGCCCATCCGGAGCCGACCGAAGCGGACATCGGCAGGCTCCTCGTCGACCTCGGGCAGAGCGAATTCGACCTCGAGGAGCAGTTGGTCCGGCGGAAGCTTGCGCAAACCATCGCGCGGATTCACCGGCGGACGCCGATCTACGACCTGATCAACGACGCCTCACTGATCGAAGCGGTGCGGCTGCTGCGCACGGGCGAGGTCAGCGCGGACTCCTTTCCCGACGATGCCCAGCCCAAGGTCCCCGACAGCGCCGCCGACTTGCCCCTTGGGGGCTGGTCGGGATGAACACGCCGGCCGTCCGCAGGCCCCTCCGCTGAGTGCAGCAGTACCTGATCCCCGAGTGCGCGCTCGTGGCCGCCGTTCCGGGCGACTCGGCGGCATACACGGCGGTGCTGACCGGCAAGGACTTCCACTACCTGGCGCATGTCCGCCGGCTCGCGCCCGGCGACAGCATCCCCGCCGGCACGGCGGACGGCTCTCGTTTCGCGATGACCGTGCGCGAGCGCTCCCGCGACCGGCTTTCCGTCGCACTGCTGCCGATGGCTGATGACGACCGGAACACACCGCCGCTCCCTGCCATGACCCTGGCCCAGGCGGTGGTCAAGCCGGCCGCGATGGACCTCATCGTCCGGCAGGCAACCGAGCTCGGCGTGGCAGGAATCGTCCCGGTGCTGACCGAGCGTTCGGTCCCCGCCGCACACGCGCAGCCGCGCGGGCCGCGCTGGGAGCGGATCGCGCGCAGCGCCAGCCAGCAGAGCGGACGGCGGCTGCTGCCGTCGATCGAGGCTCCGCGCCGCCTGCCCGAGATCCTGCAGGCGGTGCCGGACGCCGCCGGAATGCTCGTCTTCCAGCCCCCGCTAGACGGCGACGCGGATGTCGAGCTGCCGGCGACGCTCAACCCCGCCGAGCCGGTCTGGCTGCTTCTGGGCCCGGAGGGCGGCTTCTCCGCCGCGGAGCTCGATCGCATCGACGGCGCCGGCTTTCGCCGCTGCGCGCTGGGCGCCACGGTGCTGCGGGCGGAGACCGCGGCGGTCGCGGCGATCACGGCCGTGCGCGTCATCCGGCATTTCGCGCCACAGCCGGGCGAAGACACGAGCAGGGCGATGCGGTGATCACCATCCTGCTGGTGGACGACGATCCGCTGATTCACGACACGCTGGCGGCGATCCTTCCGGCCGAGTACCGCGTGATCGGCGCACGAACGGCGCCGGAGACCTTCGCACGGATCGACGCCGAGCAGCCCGACGTGGTCCTGATGGATGTCGCCCTCGGGACGGATGACGGCATCGAGGTCGTGCGTCAGGTGAACACCCGCCCCGACGCGCCGCCGATGGTGATGGTCAGCGCCCACGACGACGTCGAGCTGGTGGTGGAGGCCATGCGGGCCGGCGCGGTCGACTACCTGATCAAGCCGCTCGCGCTCGACAAGCTGCGCGCCACGGTCCGCCAGGCGGTGGCGATGCGCAGGCGGCCGACTGCCGCGGCCACGGAGGGTCTGATCGGCTCCAGCCCACAGATGCAGCGCATTCGCGAAGAGGTCGCGATGTACGCGCCGGCCAACTCACCCGTCGTGGTTTCCGGCGAGAGCGGCGTCGGCAAGGAAGTGGTGGCACGCAGCCTGCACGCCAGCTCGCCGAGAGCCGGCCAGCCCTGGGTCGCGATCAACTGCGGTGCGATCGCTCCCACCATCGTCGAGACGGAGCTGTTCGGGTCCGAGCGCGGGGCCTATACGGATGCCGTCAGCCGCCCCGGCTGCTTTGAGCGCGCCGACACCGGAACGCTGTTCCTGGACGAAATAGGCGAGATGGGCCCCGATCTGCAGGTGAAGCTCCTGCGCGTGCTGGAGGCGCAGGAGGTCACCCGCATCGGCGGGATACGCACCAAGCCGGTGGACGTGCGCACGATCGCGGCGACAAACGCCGTGCTGTCCGATCTGATGGGCGCCGGCCGCTTCCGCGACGATCTGTACTACCGGTTGGGAGTGTTGCTGATCCACGTACCGCCGCTGCGGGATCGGCACCAGGACATCATCCAACTCGCGTATCACTTCCTTCCGCCGGAGCTCCGTCTTGCTCCGCGGGCAGTCGCAAGGCTCAAGGAGCACCACTGGCCCGGCAACGTGCGCGAGTTGCGCAACGTCATGGAGCGTGCCAGCCTGCTGGCCGGCGTGCAGCCGGGCGACCGGCGCACGGTGGACGCGAACGCGATCAGATTCCAGTAGCGTTCTCTCCTGCCGCGCCACCGGGACTCCCGAAATTGACCGCTTGCCGGGGCCGTCGCTATACTCTCGTAACCGTGCCGCGCGACAATCCCGAGCTTGGGTCCGAGCAGCCTGCAGAAGGTCCGGATGTCCGGGACAGCGGTTTCACGCTCCAGGTCGAAAGCGGCGCGGTCGACAGCGGCGCGGTGGCCGGCGGCGCGGTCCTCCGTCTCGGCGGCCGGATCGATCCCATGGACGTCCAGCCGTTCCGGCAACGCAGCGACGCCGTGGTGGCGGCCGGACACCTCCGACTGATCCTGGACTGTACGGCGTTGCACACGCTGTCCGGCGCGGCGATCGGGGCCTTCGCGGCTCTTCAACGACGTCTGCGAAAGCGCGGCGGTGATCTGGTACTGCTCAATCTGCGGGAACCGGAACGCGAATTCTTTCGGCTGCTCGGCTTCGCCGACCTGCTTGCCGTCGCCATGGACCTGGAAGAAGCGGTCTCTCACCTTGCCACCCCCGGGCAGGCCACCCCCGGGCAGGCCACCCCCCGGCAGGCCGCGCCCGCGGTTCTCTTTCCGCACGTCCTCGAGTGCCCGACCTGCACGACCAGGCTTCGCGCCGTCAAGCCCGGTCGGTTTC
Organism: Spirochaetia bacterium; assembly: GCA_963662775.1. Taxonomy (GTDB): domain Bacteria; phylum Spirochaetota; class Spirochaetia; order SZUA-6; family Bin103; genus CATQHW01. The sequence goes on along the minus strand of OY759747.1, from coordinate 2,681,542 downwards.
GCTGCTCGAGCTGTCAGGAGGTTCTGGCAATCAATCACGGCGCACAGGTATTCGCAGCATGACCCGACCAACCCGACCAGCATGACCCGACAACGAATCGAGAGCTTTCTCCGCACGCTCGACCTGTCATTCGACGAGCTTGACTCCGACACCTGGGTGATCAACGACGAAGAACGCGGCGTCGAGAACCTGATCGTCGTGCACGAGGATCCGGTGATCATCTTCCGGCTCAAGGTCGCCGACCTGTCGCCGGGCGACCACTGCGCCCTCTACGAGGAGTTGCTGCGCCTGAACGGGACCGACCTGCTTCATGGCGCCTATGCGCTCGAAGGCAACGACCTGGAAGGCAGCTCCGTCGTGTTGATGAACACGCTGCTCAGCGAGACCATCGACATCGAGGAGTTCCAGGCAACGCTCGACGCGATCAGCCTGTCGGTCGCCGAGCACTATGAGCGGCTCGTGCCGCTGGTGAAAACGGAGGGCGGCTGATATGGGCCTGTTCGATCGGTTCCGCCGGGTCGTCAAGTCGAACATCAACGACATGATCAGCAAGGCGGAGAATCCCGAGAAGATGCTCACGCAGTTGATCGAGGACATGAACGGTCAGCTCATCGAGTCCAAGAAGGCGGTGGCAAGCGCCATCGCCGACGAGAAGCAGCTCGAGCGCCAACTCCTGCAGCAGCGGACCCAGGCCGAGGACTGGGAGAAGCGTGCCGTGCTCGCGGTGCAGGAGGGACAGGACGATCTGGCCAAACGCGCCCTGGTCCGCAAGCAGGAGCTCGACGAGTACGTGTCCAGCTACCAGGACCAGTGGCAGGCGCAGAGCGATTCCGTCGAGCAGCTCAAGGGGTCGCTGCGCGACCTGACGCAGAAGATCGAGGAAGCGCAGCGCAAGAAGAACATCCTGATCGCCCGCGCCAAGCGGGCGGAAGCACAGCAGCGCATCCAGTCCACCCTGAGCACCTCCCGCGACACGTCCGCATTCGAGGCGTTCGACCGCATGTCCAAGAAGGTGGACCAGATCGAAGCCCAGGCGGACGCCGAACGGGAGATCGGCGAGCTCGACGCCGGTGACAAGTCGCTCGAACGCGAGTTCAAGCAGCTCGAGGGACGTGACACGTCCGGGGACAAGCTGCTGGAAAATCTGAAGCGGAAGATGGGGCAGATCGAGGACAAGTCCTCGGAGACCGAGAGCCAGGGCACGTCGCCGGGCGGCTGACGAACCGCCGGACAACGGTTCTTCGGCACGGTCGCTGATGCTTCACGTGGCGACAACCGGAGCGATGCAGCCACTCCACGGGTAGCTCCCGCTGCTGCCCGACTCGTCTCGTACGGTCCCGAAAACGCATAGCCTGCGCCACCCGGGCCCACGTCGATGCCGGCGATCGGCCGAATAGTTGCTCCACGGCGGCGTCTGAGGTTGCGACAAGGCCGGTGTTCAGCGACCGCCTCCCCACATGGATACAAATCGATTATTCATAATCATCTACATTTGACGCCTAAATTATGGACGGGACGGCAAGTCCAGTCTAAGATGAATGGTAACGCGACCGGCACATCCGCCACGGATGGCGTCGCCTTCATGACGCACGTCTCGCGGCTGACCACGACCGAGGCGTGCTCTGTCGGGCGTCTGTGGACATGGCATGGTTGGGGGATCCGCCGCGAGTCTGCCTGATGGCATCGTCGGGCGCGCTCGCTGCGCGCATGGACGCGTATTCCCGGCGTATCAAGGGTTTCGCTCTCGACCTTGTCGCGGAGCCCCCCGCGCCGCGCGACCCCCGCTATGTGGCCGCGGTGATGCCGGCCGAGGTCGCAGAGCCCCTGCTCACGGGGCCGACTCAGCCCGCTTGGCCGCTGATTGCCTTCGGCCCTGACAGCGAGCTGCCGCGCCTGTTCCTGGCCGGCTGTGCCGACTACCTGCGCGATCCGTGGACGCCGGAGGAGTTCGAGTTGCGCGCGCTGCGCACCATCGGCGCCGCGGAGGGGGCCGCCCGGTTCGGCGACGGCCGCGCCCTGCGTCTGCTGGGGCGGACGCTCTCGGGACCGGCGGGCACGGTCTTCCTGGGCGCGCAGGAAGCGGAGGTCCTGCGCATGCTGCTTGCCAACCGCGGCTCCACGGTGACGCGCGACGCCCTGTTTTACGCGATCTGGGGTCAGCCGCCGGTCCGGCGCAGCCGCGCCGTGGACATGCACGTCACCGCGCTGCGGCGCCACCTGGCGGCCGTCGCGGCACCGGCAGACGCCGGTGCCGCGACGGCCGACGCCGCCCGGCCTGCGGCAGGGCGGCTGATCGTCACCGTTCGCGGTCGCGGCTACCGCCTGGATTGAGCGCGGCGTTCGCCGAACGCGGAGTTCGCTACGAGAAGATCCGGATGAACAGGTCGTTGAGCGCGATCACGGTGGTCACGAACACGATGGAGACCATCGACATCAGCTTCAGCAGGATGTTGATCGACGGCCCCGAGGTGTCCTTGAACGGGTCGCCGACCGTGTCGCCGACGACGGCTGCCTTGTGCGCCTCGGAACCCTTGCCGCCGTGCGCCCCGCCCTCGATGAACTTCTTGGCGTTGTCCCAGGCGCCGCCGGCGTTGGCCATCATGATGGCCAGCACGAACCCGGAGGTCAGCGCGCCGGCGAGCAGCGCGATCACCGTGAACGGCCCGAAGATGATGCCGGTCAGCACCGGCGCCACGACCGCCAGCAGCGACGGCACCACCATCTCGCGCTGCGCGCCCTGGGTGGAGATGGCCACGCAGCCCGCGTAGTCCGGACGCTCCGTGCCCTCCAGCAGGCCCGGCTTCTCCCGGAACTGCCGGCGCACCTCCTTGACCATGTCGCCGGCGGCGCGCCCTACCGCCCGCATCGACAGGGACGAGAACACGAACGGCAACATGGCGCCGATGAACAGCCCGATCAGGATCTTCGGGTCCAGCAGGTTGATGTTCATGACCACGTCGGTGACGTGGCCGTCGGCCCCGCGCACGACTTCCACCAGGCCGGAGTAGAACTCCTCGAACAGCGGCGAGATCGTGAGCTGCTCGAACGCCTCCTTGATCTTGTTGCCGTACTCGGCCAGCAGCGCCAGGGCGGTGAGCGCGGCGGACCCGATCGCGAAGCCCTTGCCGGTGGCGGCCGTGGTGTTGCCCAGCGAGTCGAGCGCGTCGGTCCGCTCGCGCACGTGAGGCTCCATCTTGGCCATCTCGGCGATGCCGCCGGCGTTGTCCGCCACCGGCCCGTAGGCGTCGGTGGCCAGGGTGATGCCCAGCGTCGACAGCATGCCGACCGCGGACAGCCCGATCCCGTACAGCCCCAGGCCGGGGTGCGCGGCGCCGCCGGACAGGAAAAATGCCGCGAGCGTCGCCCCGACCACGGTGAGCACCGGGATCAGCGTGGAGAGCATGCCCAGGCCGACGCCGCCGATGATGGTGGTCGCCGGGCCGGTGAGCGCCTCGTTGGACAGGAGCTGCGTGGGCTTGTAGTGATCGGAGGTGTAGTACTCGGTGAAGTAGCCGATGACGTTGCCGGCGATCAGCCCGACGATCATGGCGGCCCAGATCCCCAGGAACTCGCTGCCGAGCGTGAAGATCACCAGCAGGAGAGAGCCGATCGCGATCAGCGCGGTCGACCCGTAAGTGCCGCGCCGCAACGCGCCGAGCAGCACCGCCTGGCTGGCGTCGCCCTTGGCGCGCACCACGAAGGTGCCCAGGATCGAGCACAGCACGCCGATGGTCGCGATCGACACCGGCACCTGGATCGCCTGCAGCGCCGAGATCGAGTCCAGGCTCATCGAGGCGACCGCTCCCAGCGCCATGGTGGCGATGATCGAGCCGACGTACGACTCGTACAGGTCGGCGCCCATGCCGGCAACGTCGCCGACGTTGTCGCCGACGTTGTCGGCGATCGACGCCGGGTTGCGGGGATCGTCCTCCGGGATGCCGGCCTCCACCTTGCCGACCAGGTCGGCGCCGACGTCGGCGGCCTTGGTGAAGATGCCGCCGCCCAGGCGGGCGAACAGCGCCATCGCCGATGCGCCCATGCCGAAGGTGATCATGATCGGCGGGATCTCCTCCGGGGAGACGTCGAACACCCCGTGCAGCAGCCACCACCAGATCGAGATGTCCAGCAGGCCCAGGCCGACGACGGTCATGCCCATCACCGTTCCCGAGGAGAAGGCCACGCGCAGCCCGGCGTTGAGGCTCTCGCGGGCGCCCCAGGCGGTGCGCGCGTTGGCGCGGGTCGCCACGGTCATGCCGATGTAGCCGGCCAGCGCCGAGAAGAAGCCGCCGGTGATGAACGCGAACGGCACGAAGCCCGACAGCAGGCGCAGGACCCAGGAGATGAGGCCCAGGATCGCGAACAGCGCCACGAAGAAGATCGCCACCACCTTGTACTGTTGCTTCAGGTAGGCGATCGCCCCCTCCTGCACGGCGCGGCTGAGTTCCTTCATGCGTTCGTTGCCGGGCTCCTTGCGCAGCACGGCGAGCGCCAGGATCAGCGAGAAACCCAGGGCGGCCACGGAACCGATCCAGGTGACCCACATCATGTCGGGCCCCTCTTCAAGCGCCTGCCCGGCAGCGGTCTCGTCGGCAAAGCCGAGTGCGGCCGGTAGAACGGCTAGGCCCAGAATGAGCGATACGGAGAAGAAGCGTCTCATCGAATGTCCTTGCGGAGGGGTTTGGCAGCGCCGCGCCGCGGCAGCGCTACTACAACTATAGCACTATCATAGCGGAGCGGCACCCACCCTGGCACCGGCCTGATCTTTCCTCGGGGCCCGTCACGCCCCTAAGATAGGCGCCGTGTCCGCGAACGAAGCCGCGCTGCTCCAGTCGCGCATCACTCTTCGCTCCAATCCACGCGCCCTGGTGCCGTTGCTGCTGCCTCCCGCCTTGATCGTTGTCCTGGTGGCGATCGCTCTGCTTGCCGAGGCCTGGCCGGTCCTGATCGGCGTCGCGCCGGCCGGCCTGATCGGCTACCGCGTGCTCCGCTACCTGTTGAAGCAGTCCCGCAACCGGCTGACCTTGTTCGACGACCGGATCGAGCTGGACTTCATGGGCGAGGAGCAGGCCGTCGTGCGCTGGACGGAACTCACCCGCGCCGGACTGGCCACCACGGCGCGGAGGCGCAGCATCTTCCTGTACCGGGCCGGCGAGGACCAGCTCGTGGAGCTCTCCGACGAGTTCGAGTCGTTCGAGGCGATCCTGAGTGCCGTCCGCGCGCGCACCGATTTCGAGGAACTGGACCTCGGCGGGCACCGCAGCGTGACCGATCTCCTGCGGGCGGAAGCCGCCGCCGAAGCGGCCGCAGAGGAAGCCGACGAGCCCGCGCCCGACCGCGAGATCTAGTACCCCATCAAACGGCCGCCAACTCCCGCTCGACCGCGTTCGCGATCGCAAGCCCGCCGGCGATGCTCCGGTAGTAGTCGAAGTCCTCTACCCGGCCGGGAAAGACCTCGGCCAGCCAGCGCTGCACCGGGACGAGCTGCGAAGACCCCCCCGTGCAGACGACCTGATCCACGTCGTCGGCATTGATGCCGGCGTCGTCGAGCAGCGCGCGGGCGGTCGCGTCGATCCGATCCATGGTCGGCTCCAGCACCCGCTCCAGGCGGGTGCGATCGAACGGCAGGCGAAGATCGATCTCGTCCAGTCGGATCTCGGTCGCCTCCCGCTCCGACAGCTCGGCCTTGGCCGCCTCGGTCGCGCTCAGCAGGGAGTACACGGCGTTGCCGCGGATCAACTTCCACAGCCGGGTCAGCCTCCGGCGCGCGTCGGGGCCGGACTGGATGCCGGCGAAGATGCTCTCCATGAGCTCCGGGCGGTTCGACATGTAGGAGGTCTGCCAGTTCAGCAGGTAGTCCTGGTAGCGGTAGAACGGGAACTCCGAGTCGGGCTCCGGACGGGACGAGGAGCTCTTCACCGCGCACCCCTCGCCCAGCTCCGGAAAGATGACATCGCGCATGATCTGCTGGTCGATGTGATTGCCGCCGATCGGCAGCCCGCGGGTGGCCACCACCTTGAAGCCGCCGCTGCGCGTGGACAGCAGACACAGGTCGAGGGTGCCTCCGCCGAAGTCGAACGTGAGCAGGTGCTCGGGCTGCGCGGACGCCGTCCGCAGGTAGCTCAAGCCCGCCGCAACCGGTTCCGGGTAGAACACGACATCATCGAAGCCGGCATTCTGGCAGGCGGTGGTCATCCGCTTCACGGCGACATCGTTGGCGCCGTTGCCGCCCACGTAGCGCACCGGACGGCCGATGTGGATGCCGCGGCCGACGTCGTACCCGGCCCGCTCCAGGATCGCGCGGATCTCGGCCAGGATGAGCGTGATCAGCGCCACGATGTGGAAACTGCGGTGAAACACCTTGAAGCGGCTCTGCTCGGCCACCCCCAGGAAGCTCTTCAGCCCCCGGAACAGCCGTCCGGGCAGCTCGGTGTCGTCATAGCCCGACACCTGATGGACGCGCGTGGTGTCGCCGCGCCCGTGGCCTGCGCGTTGCGAGTCGGTCGTGCTGAAGGTCATGGCGATCTGCCCCACCTTGACCCGCTTCAGGCGGACGATCCGCCCCCGGTTGTCGCCGAGGTAGCGGTCGATCGCCGCGGTACCCACCGAGCGCCCCATGGAGCGGTCCAGATACAGCGCCGAAGGCATGATCTTGGAGTTGGCCGCCGCCGGGTCCAGATCGATGTAGGTGATGCGCTCCGCCTCCCAGACGGCGAGCGTGCTGTTGGTAGTGCCAAAATCGAGCCCGATCCCGATCACATGCTGCTCCCTTGCGAGGTATGTCCCTGCGACTGCTGTATCTGGATTTGGCCGACGTGCCGTCCGGCAGAGCCGGGCTCGGCGCCGTCGAGCCACGGAGGCTACCGCATGCCGGCGTTCGGCGTCGAGTCGCCGCGACGGCCTGCGCACCGTTGACATCGAGGTGGTTCACTTCCTACCCTGCCGTCCCGGCCCGGATGGTGAAATTGGTAGACACGCTAGGTTCAGGGTCTAGTGGCCGCAAGGCTGTGGAGGTTCGAGTCCTCTTCCGGGCAACGTAGAACACGGGTCAACAAGATCGTCACTCCCGCACCGGCAGGCAAGCCTCTGATGGTGCGGTAAGGTGAGGGTCCGAACCCTGTCCGCCTCTTTGCTAATGTAAAAAATGTCCATGTTCTTTCATTAGCTGGCAGCTATTAAAGGTTTCCTGCATAGTCCCCGTGCAGGAAGAGGATGAGACGCGGCGAGACAGGCCGATACGAGACCACGCCCGCGGGTGGTGAACGGGTTCGTGCCTTCGTGCCGGCTCCGTTGCCGCCGACCCCGCCACTCGGACTCGGACCGCTACAGCCGGCGCTGGAGCAGGCGCTGCTGATGCTCGGCCGCCTGGACGGCCTGTCGACGGTGCTCCCCGATACCGGCATGTTCCTCTACGGCTACGTGCGCAAGGAGGCAGTCCTCTCTTCCCAGATCGAGGGCACGCAGTCATCGCTCTTCGATCTGTTGTTGTTCGAGCTTGCGGGAGTGGCTGGCGTGACGGTGGACGACGTGGTCGAGGTGTCCAACTACGTGGCGGCGCTGGAGCACGGGCTCCGGCGGCTTCACGACGGATTCCCGCTGTCCAATCGCCTGATCCGGGAGATCCATGGGGTGCTGATGCGGAGCGGACGAGGCAGCGGCATGGACCCCGGACACTTCCGGAGATCACAGAACTGGATCGGCGGCTCCCGTCCGGGGAACGCAGCCTTTGTCCCGCCGCCCGCGCACGCGGTCGGCGACTGCATGTCAGACCTCGAACGCTTTCTGCATGCCCCGGCCCCGGAGCTGCCCGCCGTCGTGAAAGCGGGACTGGCCCACGCGCAGTTCGAGACCATCCATCCGTTCCTGGACGGCAACGGCCGCGTCGGACGGCTGCTGATCACGCTGCTGCTCTGCCACCACCGCGTGCTGCAGGAGCCGCTGCTCTACCTGAGCCTGTACTTCAAGGAGCACCGCCAGGACTACTACGCGCTCTTGGATGGCATCAGGCGTGACGGTGACTGGGAGGCATGGCTGCACTTCTTTCTCGAGGGCGTGGCGCAGACCGCCGGAGCGGCAGTTTCCACCGCGAAGCGTCTGGACGAACTGTTCCGGAGAGACCGGGAGCACATCGAGCAGGAGGCGCGTGCCGCTGGTTCGGTGCTCCGCCTGCACCGGATCCTCTGTCAGCGTCCCATCACGTCCCTGCCGAGAGCGACCACGGCAACGGGCCTCTCGGCTCCCACGGTCGCGGCAGCCATGCGGGAGCTGGAGCGCATCGGTATCACTCGCGAGGTCACCGGCCGAAAGAGAGGCCGGCTCTTCGCCTACCAGCGCAGCCTGGCGATCATGAGCGAGGGTACCGAGCTGCCTTGAGCAGAGGTCCTGCGGCCCATCAGGGACGTCCGTTGATCGTGATGGATCGCCGGTCGCAGCCGCTGCCGATCCGCACCGCCTCGGCGACGCCGGCGCCCGCCCCCGACGGCAGGGCGTTTCCCTCGATGCTGACGTTGCGGCAGTTGTGCAGGGTGATGGCCGGGTTGCTCCCCTCGATCCGGTTGTTGCGCACCACCACGTCCTCCGCGGAGCAGAGGCTGACGGCCACGCCGTCCCCGGCGATGGTGTTGCCCTCGATCAGGATGTTGCGGTGGAAGCCCGCCGGGCCGTAGTCGTCCTGGTGGCCGTACAGCCGGAAGCCCGTGGCGTCGACCGCGATGGCGTGGCTCCCCATGTTGCCGGCCGCCTTGCCGCAGTCGTGGTAGGTGTTGTTGCGGATCGTGATGTCGTGCCTGCCCCGGCTCACCTCCCAGTACAGCTCCGTGGAGACATAGGTGGCGGTGCCCCCGGACCGGTCGAAGCGGCAGTTCTCGATCAGGACGTCGCTGGTCGAGGTGATGGCGCCACGGCTTCGATTGGGACCGAAATGGCACCCGTCGTAGCGCAGCCGGTAGGAGTAGCTGGTGTTGTTGAAGACGTGGTTCGGCGCCACCGCGTCGGGGATGCGCTCGTGGAAGGTGATCCTCATCGTTCCGGTGCCCGGATCGAGGGAGGCAGCCCGCACCGTCCCGTTCCAGTAGTCGAGGTCCATCCCCTCGAGGTCCGTGAACAGCAGGTCCTCGCCAGCGAGCGGGCAGTGGGAGTTCCCCGACACCTGCACGTGGTGGTAGTTCCTGAAGTACGCGACGAGCGTGTGCGCGTCGAGCACCTCCCGCACGTAGGCGTGGCGCCCGGAGTCGCCCGACGCGCCGGCGCAGTCGTCGCCCATCCCCTCGAACGCGCAGCTCCGGTAGGTGACGGTGCCGCGGCCGGCGCCGAAGCTCATGCCGTCGTGGTTGCTGGACATCATCCGCCTGGTTCCCGGCCTCGGGACGATGCGCACGCGCGTGGCGGTGACGTCGCGGTTGTGGGTGCCGCCGAAGCCGAAGCCGCCCGAGGCGTGCACGGTCACGTCGGCGAGGACGATCTGTTCGTTGTGGGAGAAGTCCAGGTTGTTGAAGCAGTAGTGGGGATGCCGCAGGCAGGCCGCGTTGCCGGGCTCAACCTGGAATCGGCGCTTCATGTTGAGGCGCAGGGTCTGCGGAGCGATGAGCTCGCTTGACTCCAGGCCCATGAACTCGCGCCGCATGGGCCGCAGGGTTCCGGGTTCGTACTCCTGGAAGATGTGCACGGGCTCGCCACCGGACACCGGGAACTCGTCGAACACGCGCACGTCGAGGTAACCGCCCTCCTCGCCGGTGGCCCGCGGCCGCGCCGCCACGATCTCGCCGATCGAGTAGAAGGGGCGGTCCCAGTCGATCGTCAGGTTGCGCACCGTCAGGACCCCGGTGCAGTTGGCGAAGCGGGCGGGACGGGTGAAGCCGCGCATCACCAGGACGGCCCCCTCGCCGTCGACGGTGAGGTCCCGGCAGGAGTCGAAGCACATCGCCGTGCCGAACGGATAGGGGGCATAGTCGGGCGGGTCGGCCCAGTTCATGCCGGGCAGCGCCGAGTGCATGAAGCGCTCGAACCCGGCCATGCCGCCCGCGTCTCCCAGCAGGTAGGTACCGCCGCCGAGCAGCACGGTCACGTCCTCGCGCCCGCACGCGTCGGCCGCAAGCCGGCGAAACGACTCGATGCTGTTGGCGCCGGCACTCGGCGCGGCGCCATAACGGCGCAGATGCAACTCCGTGGGCATGGCAGCGCCGTGGCTACTCGGCCCCTCTACGCAGAACGCGCCCCGGGCGCGCCTGGGTGTGGACACCGTCACGGATCACCGACTCGCCGTTCACCAGCACGTGGCCGATGCCGTCCGGGTACCGGTGCGGGTCCTCCCAGGTGGCGTTGTCGATGACGGTGTCGGGGTCGAACACGACCAGGTCGGCCGCCTTTCCCGCGGCGATCCGCCCGCGGCTTGCCATCTGCAGCCGGTCGGCCGCCGCGCCGGTCATCTTGTGCACGGCGTCCTCCAGCGTGAGCACTCCGAGCTCGCGCACGTAGCGCCCGAGCACCCGCGGGTAGCAGCCGTAGACGCGCGGATGCGGCGAGCCGGTTCCCCACACGCCGTCGGGCGACAGCGCCCTGCCGTCGGAGCCGATCATCGCCAGTGGATGGCCGAGGAAGTAGCGCACGTCGTCCTCCGAGCGGATGTGCACCACGCCCTCGAGCCAGGGGTCCTCGCGGGCCACCGACAGGATCGCCTCCACCGGCGACTCGCCGCGCCGGGCGGCGATCTCCGTCCACACCTTGCCCACCATCCAGCGGGTCGAGTCCCTGTTCGCCTTGGTGATCACGTACTTGTCCCACGGCAGCGGCACGCCCCCCCAGAACCCGCGCGCGATCTCCTCCGCCATGCGGGCGCAGGTGTCGGGATCGGCCAGCCGGCGCTGCATCGCCGCCGGTCCGTCCTCCTGTGCCCAGAGGGGCAGCACCCCGGTGATTCCGCACGCCCCGGCGGTATAGGGATAGACGTCGTAGCGCACGTCCACGCCCCGCTCCCGCGCCGCCTCCATGCGCCGCACCATCTGGCCGCCTTCGCCGTGGTGCCGGCTGTCGATCAGCGCGATGTGGGAGTACTGCACGGGAATGCCGGTGAGCTCGCCGATCTCGATCGCCTCGTCAACGGCGTTGAAGTGATTGCCCGAGTGGAGCCGGGCGTGCGTGGCGTAGAAGGCGCCGGGGAGCCGATGCGCTTCGGCCGCGAGCGCAGCGATCTCGCCGGCCGGCGCCGCCGAGGCCGGCGGACCGGTGAGCTGGGTGGTGAGCGCGACCGCCCCCTGCTCCACCGCCTCGGCCACCAGCCGCTTCATCAACGCCAGCTCATCGTCGTTCGCCGGCCGGGTCTCCGTGGCCTTCGCCGCCTGCCGGAGGGTGCTGTGGCCGATCTGCGCCACCACGTTCAGGCTGACGCCGCTGCCTTCGAGTGCCTCCGCCCAGCCGTCGAAGTCCCTCCACGCGTACCGCACGGCGCTTCCCTCGACGACCTGCACCGGGGCGACTTCCTGAAGCTGGTCCGGGGTCAGCAGACCTGCCGGAAACGCCGAGGACCCGCAGTTTCCGACCACCTCCGTGGTCACGCCCTGGTACGCCTTGGACTCGCCACCGGGATCGTCGAGCATGGAGACGTCCGAGTGGGCGTGCATGTCGATGAAGCCCGGGCAGACCACCCGGCCGCTGGCGTCGATCGTCTCGCCACGCTCGGCTGCCGCCAGGTCGCCGACCGCCTCGATTCGCCCCTCCGCGATCGCCACGTCAGCCCGGTACGCCGCCGCACCGGTGCCGTCGATCACGGATCCGCCCGCCACCACCTTCTCGAATGCCATCCTGACCTCCAGCAGCGGTTTCCCGCCTACAGCGACCGCGTTATTCCGCCGTCCACCCGAATGTTCTGTCCAGTAACGTACGCGGCCTCGTCCGATGCCAGAAACGCGATCAGGGCGGACACTTCGCGGACGCGGCCGTAGCGTCCGAGGGGGATACGCTGACGGCGCTCGGCCGTCTCCGGCAGGCTGTCGATGAAGCCGGGCAGGACGTTGTTCATCCGTATGTTGTCCTTCGCATGCTGTTCGGCGAACAGCTTGGCGTACGCCGCGAGCCCGGCGCGGAACACCGCGGAGGTCGGAAATTCGGCCTCCGGCTCGACGGCCGCGAACGAGGAGATGTTGACGATCGATCCCCCGCCTCCGCGCGCCATGACCGGCACCGCAAGCCTGGATGCGCGCACGGCAGCGAGAAAGTACACCTCCATCCCCTGGCGCCAGTCTTCGTCGCTCAGCTCCGCTACCGGACCGCGCGGCCCGTGGCCGGCCGAGTTCACCAGCACGTCGATCCGCCCCCAGCGCTCGGCCGCCGCGTCGACGAGACGCCGGAGATCCGACTCGGAGCGGTTCGACCCCGTGACGCCGACGCCGCCCAGCTCCTCCGCCAGCGCTTCACCCTTCCCGGAGGACGAGAGGATGGCTACCGAATACCCCTCTCCGGCAAGATACCGCGCCGCGTCGGCGCCCATGCCGCTGCCCGCCGCGGTGAGCACTGCAACCCTCGAAGCCATCGGTCCGGCGAGGATACACCATCGTCCCGGCGGTCCTTCAACGGCGATACGGCGGGAGTACCTGCCCTCCAGCCCATTCAAGCGGAAGAAGCCGCAACGGAACGTTTGGAAGACACTGTCAGCACGCTGTCATGAGTGTTCACCTGAACGGAGCTACCCCATAAACTGCGCTCGTATTCGTCACGTCCGCACCAGCTCCCAAATGAATACGTTATGGGAAGAAAAAAGTCGTCAATGATACGTGTTGTTTATTGACAGGCTCCCGCGTTCCTGATAGATTCCGGCCGCATGAGGCCCATCAACTGTTTGCGGTCGCGCCGTAGTCGAGTCGGTCTGCAGTTGCGGTTCCCACGTGGGACGGGCCAGGCCGGAAGGAGGCATCCCTGCCTGCTGAAGCGTGTCGGCGCGGGACGATCGGCTGGGCGGCGCGCGGCGGGCGCCGCGCTGGTGCTTGGCCTGCTGCTGGCCCCGCTGCCCGCCGCGGCCCATCCCGACCACACCAACACTGCGCCGCGGGTGATGTATTTCACTAATGCGGGGAATTGCGTGGAATGGACCGGACCCGGCCGTATGACACAGTAAACGCACCTCCAGCGGCAGTGAGTCAGTTAACGGGCCGGATGGTGGGCATCCTTCGCTGCACAGCAGGTACTAACCCTTATTCACCCGTGTTCCACGACCAGGACGGCGACTCCTTGACCATCACGGTGACCGTTCCGACAATTCCGAAGAACGTCTACCTTTACCCCACCTTTCCGAGTGTCGTCCCGTCCGAGGCTTTGGAAGAGCCGACGTCCGGTCTGGGTAGAGGCGTCCTCAACTTCCGTGCCCAAGCCTCCGGGCCCGACGCCACCGACGTACGTGTGAACTTGAAGGCCGAGGACCCACATGGCGGGACGGCGAGCATTCACCTGATCTACAAGGTGGGAATTTTTCCGGGATCGAAGAAGCCGAGCTTCGCCAGCACCCATCGCAGCTTCGTGCACTACACGAACGGAGCGAGCGTCTCCGAGGTGCTGCCCGAAGCGACCGGCGGCGACCTCGGCCACGGCGATACCTCGGTGTTCTCTTACACCTATTTCGTGAGCGGAGAGCCGACTGGGCTCACCTTCGACGAAGACACGCGCACGCTGTCGGGAACGCCGACCACGGACGGGTTGTACACCGTCACCTACCGGGCCGAGGACGCCGACGCCAAGACCGGCGACGCCGACGCCGATGCGGCGATCCAGAAGTTCAAGATCGCGATCTCCTCTACGGCTGGATCGAAGAGACCGAGCTTCGCCAACCCCCGAGGCAACATGTACCCCGACCGCGGGGTGGCATACTCACGGGTGCTGCCCGAAGCGACCGGCGGCGACCACCCGGAGTTCGGCTACGCCTACTCCGTGAGCGGGCTGCCGCCGGGGCTCAGCTTCGATCCGTTCACGCGCACGATTTCGGGTACGCCGAACGAGACCGGGACCTCGACCGTCACCTACAAGGCCCACGACGCCGACAGCAGCACCGGCGACGCCGATGCGGCGATCAACACGTTCGAGATCTGGGTCGCGCACAGTGCGACCCCGATACACAATCCAATCCCGACCTTCGACGACGGCGCGACCGCGAGCTTCTCCATCTTCGAGAACCATGCGAGCGGCGCCACGGTGGGGACGGTGACGGCGAGCGACGAGGATGGCGACAGCCTGACCTACTCGCTGGCCAGCGGCGGCGACAACGACTCGTTCGCGATCGACGCCTCGGACGGCACGATCACGGTGGCGTCCGGCATCACGCTGGACCACGAGGCGCAGGACAGCTACACGGTCACCGCGCAGGTGACCGACGGCGTGGACGTTGACGACACCATCTCGGTCACCATCACGGTGAAGAACGTGGCCGAGCCGCCGGGCAAGCCGACCGCCGTGGGGATCGGGACACCGACGCCCGGCAGCCTCACGGTGAAATGGACCGCGCCGCCCGCCGGCGGGGCGCCGCCGGTCACCGACTACGACGTGCGCTACTTCGCGGGCGCTACGGATCCGGGGAGCGACGCGGACTGGATCGAGGCGGGCGAGAGCGGCGGCCACGACCACATGGGCACCGAGACGGAGGCGACCATACCCGGGCTCGATGCGGACACCGCCTACCGGGTGCAGGTGCGGGCGGTCGGCGACGGGGCCGGCGAGTGGTCGGGGTCCGCCGGCGGGAGGACGGCCCTGCCGTCAGAGACGCCGACCAAGCCGCAGTTCGGCGGTGACACCGCGAGCCTGTCCATCGCCGAGAACCACGCCGACAGCGCGGTGGTGGGCACGGTGGCGGCGGCGGATGACGACGCCGACGAGCTGACCTACTCGCTGGCCAGCGGCGGCGACAACGACTCGTTCACGATCGACGCCGCGGGCTCCATCGCGGTGGCGTCCGGCATCACGCTGGACCACGAGGCACGGGCCAGCTACACGGTCACGGCGCGGGTGACCGACGGAAAGGACAGCGGCGGCAACCGGGAGCCCACAGCGACCATCGACGACACGATCACGGTCACCATCACGGTGAGGGACGTGGCCGAGCCGCCGGGCACGCCGACCGGCGTGACCGTGACGGGGGCGACCGCCACCACCCTCACGGTGAGCTGGAACGTGCCGTCCCACCTCGGGGCGCAGCCGATCGCGGACTACGACGTGCGCTACGTCGCGGGCACGGCGGACCCGGCGAGCGAGGCGGACTGGATCGAGGTGGGCGACAGAGGCGGCCACGACCACGTGGGCACGGCCAGGACCACGGAGATCCCGGGGCTCGACCCGGGCACCGCCTACCGGGTGCAGGTGCGGGCGTCAGGCGACGGGGCCGGCCCGTGGTCGGCGTCCGGCGAAGGGAGCACGGCCGCGGCGTCGCTGGCGGCCACCGTGCCGCGGTTCGTCGACGCCGCCGCCGCGAGCTTCTCCATCGCCCGGAACCACCCGGACAGCGCCGTGGTGGGCCGGGTGGCGGCGGCGGATGACGACGCCGACGAGCTGACCTACTCGCTGGCGGCAGGTGGCGACAACGAATCGTTCACCATCGACGAGGACGGCGTGATCCAGGTGAAGACGGGGGTCAAGCTGAACCCCGCGGCGCAGGCGAGCTACACGGTCATGGTGCAGGTGACCGACGGCGAGGACGCAGCGGGCAACCCGGAGGCCACGCCGACCGTCGACGCCACGATCACGGTCACCATCACGGTGACCAACCCGGGCGCGCCGGCCGGCGTGACGGTGACGGGGGCGACCGCCGCCAGCCTCACGGTGAGCTGGAGCGCGCCGTCGGAGAGCTTGGTGGGCCCCATCACGGACTACGACGTGCGCTACGTCGCGGGCGCCGCGGACCCGGCGAGCGAGGCGGACTGGATCGAGGCGGGCGAGAGCGGCGGCCACGACCACGTGGGCACGGCGACCAGCGCCACGATCGCCGGGTTGGCGGCGGGCACCGCCTACCGGGTGCAGGTGCGGGCAATGGGGGACGCAGCGGGGCCCTGGTCCGAATCGGCCGCGGGCACGACCTCCCCGCGCGCCCCCGCCGCGGACGCCGAGCGCACGCGGGTCCTGCAACACGCGCTGGCGTCGGTGGCGACGCGGACGCTGGCCAGCACGCTCGACCAGGTCGGAGCGCGCTTCGCGCGTGCGGCCCCGGCGGCGGGCGCCGTGGCGGCGGCCGCGCCCGGCGTGGCGCCGGCGGCTGCCGGCGGGGTCCTCGTGCAGCCGCGCTCCGCGCAGCGCCAGGCGGTCGAGCTCTCCGAGGTGCTGCGGGTGAGCGCCTTCGACGTGCCGCTCGGCGCGGGCACGGACGGCGCGGTGCGCTGGGCGGTGTGGGGCCGCGGCGACCTTGGCGACTTCGCGGGCAGGGTCGCTCCCGATGCCAGCTACGAGGGCAGCACGCTCGGCGGCTGGCTCGGCGCCGACGTGCGCCTGGGCGCGTGGCTCGGCGGCCTGGCGGTCTCGCGCACGGGCACCACGGCCGAGTACGCCCTCACCGAAGGAGCCACGCCAGCCGAGCGCGGCGAGCTGCAGACGTCCCTGACGGCGATCTACCCGTACGCGTCGGTCTCGTTCCTGGACCGGTTCGCGGTGCAGGCGGTGGGCGGCGCCGGGCTCGGCGAAGCGCGGCACTACCCCGGCGGGGATGCGGCGAAGGAGAGCAGCGACCTGTGGATGCTGATGGGCTCCGTGGGCCTGCGCGGACGGACCGTGTCGGAGTCGTGGCTGGACCTGACCGCGCGCGCCGACGGCGGCTATGCGCGGCTGTGGACGGCGGACGGGAATCAGGCGGTCGACCGGCTGCTGGCCGACGGCTGGCGCGGGCGGCTGGGGCTGGAGGTGGCGCCGCGACTGGCGCTCGGCGACGGCGCGGCGCTGGTGCCGTTCGCCGAAGTGGCCGGCCGCCAGGACGGCGGCGACGGGCTGACCGGGACGGGCCTGGAGCTGGCCGGCGGCCTGCGCCTCAGCACGGGGCTGCTGCACGTCGAGGCGCGCGGGCGGATGCTGGCCGTGCACACGGCCGAGGAGGCGCGCGAGCGGGGCGTGAGCCTGACCGCGCGGCTGAGCCCGCAGCCGGACGGCAGCGGGCTGTCGCTGGCCGTCGCGCCGCGCATCGGCGTGGCCGCGGGCGCCGCGGACGCCCTGTGGGCGGAAGCGATGCCGCGGCCGGCCGCGGCGGCGGGCGCCGAGGCGGCGGCGCTGGACGCGCGCATCGGCTACGGCGCAACCCTGCCCGGAGGGGACGGGTTGCTCACGCCGTTCGCCGAAGCCGGCCTCGGCGAAGGGGCCAGCCGCGTGCGCATCGGCACCCGCCTGGAGGCGTCCCGCCCGCACCTCGGCGCCGAGCTCGCAGGCGAGCGCCGCCAGCGCGGCGCCGCCCGCCCCGAGCACACCGTCAGCATCGACCTCAACCTCCGGTACTGAGGACGGGCGGTCGAAGCCCGGCGGAGCGTAGCGCCCCGAACCGTCGTTCCGTCGGCCGTTCCGGCCCCTCGGCTCGAGCCGCGTGGTAGGGTCGAGGGGTGGGCACGATCGACCAGGTCCCGGTGGGGCGCACCGCACTGCGCATCGGCCGGATCGGACTCGGCTCGGGCACGTTCGGCAGAGAGATCGACGAGGAGACCGCCCGCGCGGTCCTGGACCATGCGTTCGAGCGCGGGGTGACGTGTATCGACTCGGCGGAAGGGTACGGCGGCGGCGGATCGGAGGCGTTCGTCCCGTCCGAGCGCATCCTGGGCACGTGGATCGCCGACCGCGGCGTCCAGGATCGGGTGGTGGTCATGACCAAGGTGGGGTCGGGCAACAGTCCGGCAAACATCGAGCAGGTCATCGCCCAGAGCCTGGAGCGCCTGCAGCTCGACCGGGTGGCGGTGTACATGGTCCATCACTGGGACGAGACGGTGCCGCTCGACGAGACGCTGCATGCGCTGCACGAGGTGGTCGCGTCCGGACGGGCGCGGGCGATCGGGTGCAGCAACTTCACCGGCGAGCAGCTTGCGCAGGCGCTGGAGATCAGCCGGCGCAACGGCTGGGCGCGGATCGAGATCGTCGAGAACATCTACAACCTGGCACGGCCGGAAGAGGAGCAGCGCTCGATGCCGGTGTGCGATCGGCACGAGGTGACGTTCCTGGCCTTCAGTCCGCTGGGCGCCGGCTTCCTGACCGGGAAGTACACCGGCGATCGCGGCAGGCTGCCGGCCGGGACCCGCTTCGACGTCGCTCCCGCCCACTGCGACGTCTACTTCTCGGACCGCAACTTCCGGGTGGTGGAGCGGCTGCGCGCGAAGGCCGCCGAGCTCGGCGAGTCCATGGCGTACCTGGCCGGGGCGTGGACGGTGTCGAACCCGTCGGTGGGCAGCACGCTGTTCGGCGCACGCAGCACCGCCCAGGTGGACAACGCGCTGCGCTGCCTGCAGGACGGCATCGACGCCGGGCTCCGGACCGAGATGGCGCGCTGGAGCTAGCGCTGGCTGTGGCAGGCCCGTTCCGGCTCGACCGCCGGCAGCTTGCCCGATTCGAGACCTTCGGACCGGTTCGGCAGCGAACGCGCGCGAAAAAAAGTCGAGAAATCGTGCCGCAGGGTCTTGACGGCAATGTGCGCCTGCGAGGTGCCACGCCAGCGCACGCTGCGGCGCCCGAGGATCCGGCGGCGTCGGACGCTCCTTTGGCCGATGCCACGCCCGCGACCTCGGTGCCTGCCGCTTCGCCGCCGCTGGTGCTCGACGCGGGAGGAAGGCAGAAACTGGTGGAGGACGCAGGCGGCAAGAGCGCGCGGCAGGTCCGCCGGATGCTGGCGGACCTGGACCCGGAGCTGGCGCCGCCGGCCGACCGGATGCGCCCGATCGGCGACGGCCGCTACGAGCTGAAGGCGGTCATCGACGCCGACTGCCACCAGGGGCTGGAGCAGCTTCGCGGGTTGCTCTCGCACGTGGACCCGAGCCACCAGGGTCAGGTATTCCTTTACTGGGTTGAACTTACGAATTTGCTGGCCGTTAGTGCCCCCGCCCTTGTCCCCCACTTTGCACCGGCCCCCGAACGGGGCCGCGAGATGGTGACGTGAGAAGGGCACCGGCCCCCGGTGCGGGGCCGGTGCCCTTACCGTTGCGGCAACCTCACCACAAAGGACCGCTCAACGATCTACTTGCATTCTCCGTGGCCCCCGGGCGCAACATCGAACTCGCGAGAACCGCACTACCAACCCGCCCCAACTTTTCCAAGAGGATCATGTTTCCATGAAAACGATACCGCCAAATTTCCTACGCATCTATTCCGGCGACGCACGAGTCTGGATGAGTATTGCAGCAGAACTATATGAACGCAATATGAAGGCACTCCCTATAAGACTTGACAGATCTCCACAGGCTAACGAAATAAATGTGGCCAACGTCTGCCTCGGATTCGCATTTGAGCTTGCTTACAAAGCTCTGTTTGAGGTGAGCAAAGAGAAACCGCACAAAGCGACTCATCGTCTCCGCGAAATGCATGAGAACCTTGACAGACCGGTAAAGGACGCGGTGGAGCGTATCATAACCAAGTACGGATGGAACGACATCGACGAGTTCTTGGATCACTTCGACAAAGAGTTACGTCATGAAGATAGCAGATATTGGAAGCGCCCCCGGCCGCCGGCAACAGGAGTTGCAAAGGTCCAGTTCTGGCACGGATACACTGGGACAGACACCCTCGCGATAGTGCATAACGAACTCCTTGACTATTCTGAAAGTCTGTTCGATCGAGATACCGGTAAGGACCCCGACCGTACGAAGTGAATATGGGTAGGGCTTACGTAACCGGTTCAGCCGGCCGTCTCTTAGCCTTGCGCCTTCCCTGTGCCCGTAGGATTGACTCCTCTTTTCTTTTCGCTGCGCAGTCATGGCAATATACCGCGCCGATTGAGCGGCTAGCTAGGGACTCTCCGCCGCCCCGAAGCCCGGTCACGCTTCGACGGTCCCGGACGCGGCGACTCCCGCCGGCACCACTCCGACAGCGGAGGAGCGGACGCCCCAACCGAGCCGGCAGGGAGCGACGCACCGCCGACCCGCTGCGCGGAAACCGACCGGCGCCGTTACTTCGACGGCGAAGCCGTCCGCTGCGGGCCGCGCGATTCCGGCGGCGGTGCGACGACAGGTCTGGCAGCGCGACGGCTGCTGCTGCAGCTACGGCGATCGACAGACTGGACGCCGCTGCAACTCACGACATATGATCGAGATAGACCACATCCTGCCGTATGCGATGGGCGGCGCCGATACCGTAAACCTGGGAATTTATATACCTTGTTACCCAAGCCCGCAACGGGGTAGTGCGTCAATTGGAATTCTGCGCCCGCTTCCTGTACGGGCCGCGATCAGGGGAAACCGTCCTCCGACGGCCAGCCCGCCGGATACGGCGGTGCGGAAGGTGGGGGCTGGCAGGCCGAGGGGCAGGCCAAGGGCAGAGCGCCGCTCGTAGCGGGCTCCCGAATACTGCTTGACACCCTTGACACGTGTGTGATGAAAGAGCAGATTCATTCGTGCGTACAATGGCGCACGCTATACACTCCTTGCTGGAGCGTTCCGGTACGGTGCCAGCAGCGGGAATAATTTGCTACGACACTTGGAGATATTGAGCATGTCTACATATGATAGCATCGAATGGGACCCGCCCGGAGACGCTTGGGCTCTGCTGTTCTGGCATCAGCAGGAAGTACCTGGAGAGCGGTTCAACGTGCGCGTTTCCATGCACGGCCGACTGCTGGCGACGATCGACCCGGAAACTGGCGCATGCTCCATCGACGGAGTGTACCCCGGAGCACTGTACGGGGGAGGGGCCAGCCTAGATGAGGCTGATACGGACTTGCGCGCGAGCCTAGGCATGATCCTCGATGACATCATGGAGTCCAGCGCGGATGCGGAAGAGTTCCAGCAGCGCTTGGACGGGTTTTTGCGGGCGACGGACGACACCACGGTATCGGAGTGGAATGGCGCCCTAGCCCGCCTTCGCTCCGGAGAGTCCGAGGGCGCTCCTGCCTTGGAGAGCCGCGACGCATCCACTTGGGACGATCACGTATCGGTAATACCAGCAAGCCAGCCAATCATCGCCCTTCCCGCTCCTCCGCAAAACCACAACCTCGCTTTTGCAGCTTAATCTCCCGTGATCACGATCAAAGACATCTACGCCATGCTGGCTGTTTGCGCCCACGGGTTTTCTGCGGAGGAAAAGCCGCATCGCATTCGGATCAACTACAAAAGCCAAAAAGAGCCGTTTCGCCTCCCGCGTGGACCCCATGGCCGGGCGCCCAACTACAGCATAGAAGCCGGATGGGTCCGAAGGATGGCGCGGTACTTCTCGATCGAAAAATGCGCCCAAGCGGAGCTTGGCCTCAAGCTCGCGTAGTCACTTGGTCCAGATGCCCACAATCTGTAATACAAACCCTGCAATGACCAGCACCATCCCCAGCAACGAACACAGATAGTCGCGCCCCAGGCGTTTCAAGATCAGCCCTTCGTCGTCGTTGGCTATCCCTCTACCCAAGGCGCCGATTAGTACCGTCGAGGGCGGCAGCCCGAAGAAAAACAGCAGTATCACGCCGGCGATGTCAAAGATTAGGCCTATTGTCGAGATAACCATCGAGAGGGCTCCTTGTGTTCATGCAGCGCAGAGTACCCGTGACGGCTCGCGCCACAAGCGCCGGCACTACACAGGCGATCAGACGGTGGCGAATCAAACTATCCGCTGTCTAACCCTATCATTGTCATGTCTCGTGTTGCACGTACGCGACCGAGCATTGCAAACACCTACGCAGCCCGCTTCCGAATAAAGCTAAGTGATGCCGTGGCGGTTATCACTCTCGTCGTTGGTTCTGATCGTCTTCGAGGTACCGCCAGTTCTTCTTCGGCGGTCCCGACATGAGGGCGCGGGCGATATTCTCAGGCGAATCCGGGATCGGTTCCGGGAACCGCAGGGACCGTGGCCGTCCCGGTCCCGGTTCCGGTTTCGGTGAATCCCTGGTGTTGGGTGGCTTCAAGTGCGTCTCTCGGCCTTGGCTGTGATGCTCACGGTTGGTCCCCCGGTGTCAGCGCCAGAACCGTCGGTATCAGTGCGGGTTGTGTCTGGTATCGGAGGTCGTTGGGGCCGCGCTCCTACCAGCTTCGCTAACGATCTCGTGATGAACTCATCGACGGTACCCCGACAGAACGAGACGGTCAGAAGTTCTGCTCAGGCGCAGCCTACAGACACGTCAGCCCTTGCTACTCAGGCGACGACACGATCGTCAACGGTGGCGTCGGGACAGTCGCCGACGTGTGGCCCAATCTCCGGTCAGAGCCGGGACGATCTCAACAACGTGCGGGAGTTCTGCCGGGTCGGGATCGCCGGTGGCGTCGAAGCGGCGTATGCGGCTGAATCACTGCTCTGGCTGAAGGTGTCGGAGGACATGGCCGTGGTCATGACCGCCAACAGGACTCAGACAGAACAGCTCATTCGGAACTGGATGCGAGGCTGGCGAGCCGAGACCGGGCTGAACGCCGTTACCGTAACGGTCGAGTGGGGAGAGATAGAGATCGCGAAGGGACAGACCACCTTCGGAGGCGACCGCGTCACGATCAAAGAGCGCTGATGAAGATACTTGGGCCAGAACGCCGGGTTCCTGCTGTCTTGGGTAACAAAGTATATAATTCCCTAAACCTGAGATTATTGTGTGGAGCCCATCACCGCCATCGGCATGCACCGCATGACTCAACGCGCATTCCTGAAGGATGAGCCCTGCAGCCGCACGGGTCACCCCTCCCGTGGTCTCACCCATCTCACCCACACGAAACCCGGAAGCCCTTTCAGACTTCATTGAGGATGATATCCTTCAATTCAATCAGAGTTTTGATTCGATAGCTAGCCTGTGAAAAGTCTTGCGCTTTCGTAAAGTCGTTCGCGGCTTGGCGAGCTTGTAGTCTTCGCGAACAAGGACGAAATCCATGGATTGGATAACCTTGCGCTTTTCATGGATAATCTCAAAGTCCGCACGTCCGGTAGCCGCGTGGAGTGCAACCGCCTGCATGCGACCCGCTCCGCGACGAAGCGCTGAAGTTCGCGTCGCTCAGGGTGGTCCGCGGGCACGATCAGGCGACGCCGGTCAGGTCCAGCTCCTCGGCCAGGTGGCAGCTCACCGACTGGCCGGTGCACGACGAATGTGTACGTGAGGCCCATCGTCTCCTGCAACTCCAGCAGCAGGTTGAGGATCTGCGCCTGCGTGGTCACGTCCAGCGCGGTGGTCGACTCGCCGGCGATGAGGCGACCTCTCCCGTCCTTGACCCCTCTCCGGGCCGACGGTACCCTCTTCAGCCACATCATCGGCGAGGCAGCACACCGGCAACCGACTCCGTTCTCACTCTCTTCCCGTCGACGGCGTACTGTCCTCATCAACGCGAAGGAGGAAGCAATCCAGGCAACACTTGATTGATAGCAACCGAGTTTGAAAGCGACCGGCATTCGTCAGACGACCGAGGTAACCGTCAGGATCGCGACGTGACGTTTACGGAATTCGCCCCGTCATGAAACGGGAAGGAGCAGCTATGAAACGAAGATACGCATGCAGATTCGCGCTGGCGCTGGCCATCATGGTGGCGGCGCTGCCGGCCTGGGCACAGCAATACAACGAAGCGCCCATGCTTGCCGAGATGGTCGCCGCAGGCGACTTGCCACCGGTCGAAGAACGGCTGCCGGCGAACCCGTTCGTGCGCCAGGTCCAATCCGAGATCGGCACCTACGGCGGCACCCTGAACAAGTGGGACACCAACCTGCGGAGCGCCTTCTTTGTCCTGTATGGCTACGTGTTCAACACGGAGATGGGCGGCTACGGCTTCGACACGCCGTTCGACATCAACGCGTACCTTGAGAACGGCATGTTCTTCACCGGACACGAGCCGTACCACTTCGAGCGCTACGAGTACAACGACGACTACACCGAGGTCACCTGCTGGTTGCGGGAAGGACTGAAGTGGTCCGACGGCCAACCGTTCACGGTGGACGACATCGTCTGGAGCTGGAACGAGATCTCCATCAATCCCAACGTCTGGAATCCTCCCGGACACTGGGCCACGATCCACGGCGGCGCCAACATGACGGCCGAGAAGGTCGGCGAGAACGCGGTCAAGTACACCAGCAACTCTCCCAACCCGCGCATGCACACGCTCGTCACGATCTACGAGATGGTGCACGCCAGGCACTACTTCGAGCAGTTCCACCCCGACCACAACTCCGACGCGACGTGGGAGGACCTGATCGACCGACTGCTGCTCGGCGGCAACTCGGGCGGAACCCATACCACCGGCTTCCTCAAGTACCCGGAGCTCCCCCAGCTCGGCGCGTGGGTCTACACCAGCACCGATGAGGTCGACGGCATCCTCGCGACCCGCAACCCCTACTACCCGGTGGTCGATCCCGCGGGCAACCAGCTTCCCTACATCGACCACATCCGCATCAGGCTGTTCTCCAACGTAGAGGCCGGCGTGCTCAGCACGTTCCGCGGCGAGGTCGACGTGCAATCCACGCACTACACCGACCTCTCAGGCTACACGGTCCTCAAGGAGAACGAGGGACGGGGCGACTACAAGGTGAGCATCTGGAAGGGCGGAGCGACGCAGGGCTACTACCTGTTGAACATCGAGCCCGAGGGAGATCCGCAACTCGCGAAGTACGTACGGGAGGTGGACTTCCGGCGGGCGATGTCACTGGCGATCAACCGCGACGAAGTGAACGACACCCTCTACTTCGGACTCGCCGAGCCGTCCGCTACGACCCTGAGCTCCGAGTCCTTCTTCCACGATCCGGCGATGGAGATGTGGGGCGGCTACGAGCCGGACCAGGCACGCGAGCTGCTCGCCGGATTGGGACTGAAGGACACCGACGGGGACGGATTCGTCGAGTATCCGGAGGGCGGCAAGGTCACCATCATCCTCAACAACGCCAGCAACCTGCGTCCCAACCTTCCGCTGGGCGAGATGGCCGTGAAGTACTGGCAGGACATCGGGCTCGACGTGAGGATGGAAGTCGTCCAGGCGTCCGTCATCTTCGAGAACCGGACGTCCGGCGACGTGCAGATGTACTCGAACTGGGGTCCCTCCATGCAGGTCTTCCTGCCGTACGTGTTCCTGGGCAACGCCTTCAACCCGGAGACGCACCTGGGCAGCCGCCTTGACGATCCGCCGCCCGAGTACCTGAAAGCCTGGGAGATGGAGCAGGAGTTCGTGGGTCAACAGGATCCCGAAAGCTACACGCAGAAGCTCAAGGAGTTCCTGACGTACGTCGCCACCGAGGTCACCCCGGAAATCGCCGTCACGTCGGGCTTTCCCGTGCCGTTCGTCGTCCACAACAGGATGGGGAACGTGCCGTCGACCGGGGTCAATCTCAAGGGCGAGTCGTCAGCTCATCCGGAGCAGTTCTACATCAAGTCCTGACGTTATCTACCGGCGTCGCCCGCACGTCATCGCCTGGGGAGAGACCGACGTCTCTCCCCAGGCTCTCCAGCCTGGCCACTCTCTGACATGACCGTCTTCCTCATCCGCCGGCTGTTCACGATGGTCATCTCCTTCCTGCTGATGTCGCTGGTGATCTTCATCATCATTCAGCTCGCTCCCGGTGACTTCATCACCCATCTCATGGCGCAGATGTCCGGCGGAGGGATGAGGGACGAGTACGCACGGGAGTTCGCCGAGAACTTCAGGCGGCTGCACGGTCTGGACCAGCCGAAGTGGATTCAGTACTTCATATGGATTCGGAACTTCCTCACCGGCGACATGGGCCACTCGCTCCTCCACGGACGGCCGGTCGCGACGCTGCTCGGCGATCGCCTGGCCCTCAGCTTCGGAATCTCGTTCGGCAGCCTGGTGTTCACCTGGCTGATCGGCATTCCCATCGGGATCTACGGAGCGACGCACAAGAACACGATCGGCGACCATGCGGCGACCTTCGTCGGCTTCCTGGGCCTGTCGATTCCGAACTTCTTCCTCGCTCTGGTGCTGATGATCTTCGCCGTGTTCGCTCTCAATTGGCCCGTCGGCGTGCTCTTCTCGAGGGAGTACGAGGACGCGCCATGGAGTTTCATGAAGGCTCTCGATCTGGCGAAGAACCTGTGGATCCCCATCGTCGTCATCGGCACGGCCGGAGCGGCGGCCACCATCCGCGTCATGCGAGGCAACCTCCTCGACATGCTCGGCCAACCCTTCGTCACCACTGCCCGATCGAAGGGACTGAAGGAGCGGATCGTCGTCCGCCGCCATGCCGTGAGGATCGCCTTCAACCCGTTCGTCAGCGGCCTGGGCATGTCGTTGCCGACATTGCTTTCGGGCGAGACCATCACCTCCATCGTGCTCAACCTGCCGACCGCGGGTCCGCTCCTGTTCGAGGCGCTGCTCGCGGAGGACATCTACCTGTCCGCGAGCATCCTTCAGTTCTATGCCATCTTCCTGCTCCTCGGGAATCTGATGGCCGACATCGCCTTGACGTGGCTGGATCCTCGCATCCGGCTGGAGTGAGCGGCGGCCGCAGCCCGGATTGATGCAGAACCCATGAGCCAGGTAGCAGGAGCGACACCGAGTCCGGCCCCGCAGCCCGCCGTCGACCTCGACGCCGGGCTCGCAACCGGGTTCTGGCTGCCCATCTGGCGCCGCTTTCGCAAGAACCGCCTGGGCGTGGTCAGCGGGATCATCCTGATCGTCCTCTACACGGTGGCCGTTTTCGCGCCGTTCTTCAGCCCGTACCCGTTCGACGAGTTCCACGGCAAGATCAAGTTCGCTCCGCCGCAGCGCGTCCGGGTGTTCGACGAAGAGGGCAGACTCACCGCCCCGTTTACCTACGCGTACCAGCGGCAGATGGACCCGGAGACCCTGGCGCTCAACTATCGGGAGGACCGGTCGACCAGGTATCGCATCCGCTTCTTCGTTCGCGGCGAGCCGTACCGGGTCCTGTTCGTGATCCCTGCCAGGCTGCGGTTCATCGGCATCGAGGAGGGGGGTACCGTCTTCCTCCTGGGCACCGACGTGCTCGGCAGGGACCTGCTGTCGCGCATGCTCAAGGCAGCTCAGGTCAGCCTCTCGGTGCCGCTGGTCGGCACGCTCATCACCGTGGTGCTGGGGCTGATTCTCGGCGTCGCGTCGGGCTACTTCGGCGGCGTGATCGACGACGTCATCCAGCGCTTCATCGAGCTGCTGCTGTCGTTCCCTCACATCCCGTTGTGGCTGGCGCTGTCGGCCGCGATTCCCCCGACGTGGCCGTCCAACTACGTCTATCTCACCATCGTGGCGATCCTCTCCTTCATCGGCTGGGGAGGGCTGGCACGGGTCGTCCGGGGAAAGGTCCTGGCGTATCGCGGGGAGGAGTACGTCCTCGCCGCACGCGCAGCGGGCGCCCGCAACTGGCGCATCATCACCAGGCACCTGGTGCCCGGCTGTCTCAGCCACACGATCGTCATCGCCACGCTGTCGATACCGGGCATCATTCTCGGCGAGAGCGCCCTGAGCTATCTGGGCGTAGGGGTGACGCCCCCCATGACGAGCTGGGGCGTATTGATCAAGGACGCGACGAGCATTCACGCCATCGTGCGGCACGTCTGGCTGACGATTCCGGGACTGATGATCACCATCACCGTGCTCTGCTTCAACTTCCTCGGGGATGCGGTCCGCGATGCCGTGGATCCGTTCGCCACGTAGCCGCGGGGAGCAGGACGCATGAGCGACACCGACACCCTGCTGGAAGTCCGGGATCTCCGGACCTACTTCCACACCGACGACGGCGTCGTCCGCGCCGTCGACGGCGTCAGCTTCGACGTGGCGAAGACGCAGGTGGTCGGCGTCGTCGGCGAGAGCGGCTGCGGCAAGAGCGTGACGGCGCTGTCCATCCTGCGGCTGATACCGAGCCCGCCGGGGCGCATCGAAGAGGGGTCGATCCTCCTGCACCGCGAGCACGAGACGGTGGACATCGCCACGCTGCCGGCCAAGGGCAGGAAGATCCGGGAGATTCGCGGCGCGGAGATCTCGATGATCTTCCAGGAGCCGATGAGGACGCTGAGCCCCATCTACTCGATAGGGTATCAGATCATGGAGAGCGTGCGGCTGCACCAGGGATTGAGCAAAACGGACGCGAAGGAGCACGCGATACACATGCTCCGCAGCGTCGGCATGCCGGATCCCGAACAGCGTGTGAACGCATACCCGCACCAGTTGAGCGGCGGGATGAGGCAGCGGGCGATGATCGCCATGGCCCTCTCATGCCGGCCGAAGCTGCTCAACGCCGACGAGCCCACCACGGCTCTCGACGTGACGATCGAGGCGCAGATCCTGGAGCTGGTACGAGAGCTGCAGCGCGAATACCACATGTCGATCCTGTTCATCACGCACGACCTGGGGGTCATCGCGAAGATGGCGCATACGGTGCTGGTCATGTACCTGGGCCGGATCGTGGAGCGCGCGTCGACCGTGGATCTGTTCAGGAATCCCGCGCATCCCTATACCCAGGCGCTCTTCAGGTCGATCCCCGGCATGGCGCCGGCGCCGAAGGCGAAGCTGGAGGCCATCTCGGGCTCGGTGCCGGATCCGACCGTCACGATCCGGGGTTGCTCGTTCGCGCCGCGCTGCCCGCACGCGCACGATCGGTGCAAGACGGACCCGGGCTATACCCAGGTCGGGCCGGACCACGCCGTCGCGTGCTGGCTCTACGAGGACTGATGGCGATGACCCGTGCCCCGCAGCGCCTGTTGACCGTCGACGGGTTGAAGAAGCACTTCCCCATCGAGAAGGGGCTGTTTCGCAAGACCGTCGGCCACGTCCGGGCGGTGGACGGCGTGAGCCTCGCCGTACGCAAGGGCGAGACGCTGGGCCTGGTGGGCGAGAGCGGATGCGGCAAGACCACGACCGGCCGCATGATCGCCGGACTGTATGAGCCGACGGAAGGGCGGGTCGTCTTTCACGCGGACGGGGTAGACATGGACGTCTGGCGCTTGACGCAGGTCGAGCTGCTCGAGTTTCGGCGCGGCGTCCAGATCGTCTTCCAGGACCCCTTTTCCTCCCTGAACCCGTGGATGCGGGTCACGGAGATCATCGGCGAGCCGCTCATCGTGCAGCGCGGCATGAAGGGAAGGGAGTTGCGCCGCGAGGTCGGCCGACTGCTGGAGATCGTCGGCCTGCGCTCCCAGTATGCGGACCGGTTCCCGCACGAGTTCAGCGGAGGGCAGAGACAGAGAATCGGCATCGCCAGGGCGCTGGCTCCCGGGCCGCGACTCGTGGTCGCGGACGAGCCGGTGTCGGCCCTGGACGTGTCGGTGCAGGCGCAGATCCTGAACCTGCTGATCGATCTTCAGGTCCGGTTCGGGCTGAGCTACCTGTTCATCGCGCACGACCTGAGCGTGGTGCGGTACCTCAGCGATCGCGTCGCCGTCATGTATCTGGGCAAGATCGTGGAGACCGGCGAAGCGGAAGACGTGTTCCGCCACCCCCGCCATCCGTACACCGAAGCGCTGCTGTCGGCGCTCCCGGAGACGGATCCCACGGCGGCGGAGGACCGCATCGTCCTGCACGGCGACGTGCCGAGCCCGGCCAATCCGCCGCCGGGATGTCCGTTTCACCCGCGCTGCCGGTACGCCGAGGATCGCTGCAAGGCCGATCCGCCGGAGCTGGTTGAGATCGGCCCCGGTCACGCCACCGCGTGCCTGCGGGCGCGGGAGCTGGATCTGCAGGGAAAGCCGTTCGCCGCGACGGGACAATGATCTTCACCGACGCGCCTTCGAGCTCGGCGGTCTGCTCGCCGTCGCGGTACGGGCTGCTGACCGGCTTGTATGCGGACAGCCGTTCGTCAAGCTGAAACGGGCTCCATGGTGTATGATGCGTGTATGGCCCGCACCAACATCGACGTCGACGAGGCGGCGTGCGCGGAGGTCATGCGCCGGTACTCCCTGGCCACGAAGCGCGCGGCGGTCAACTTCGCGCTTCGAACCCTGGCGGCGGAGCCCCTCGGCGTCGACGAAGCGCGGCGGATGCGGGGATCCGGATGGGATGGCGACCTCGATGAGTTGCGGTCCAGCCGCACTCCGTGATCCTGATCGACACCTCCGCATGGGTGGAGTTTCTGCGAGGGACCGGATCGCCGGTGTGCGATCGCGTCGAGGCCCTCCTCGACGGTGAGATCGCGACCTGCGACGCGATCCGGATGGAGGTGCTTGCCGGTGCCCGCGACGAGCACCACCTGGAACGCCTTCGCCGCCTGCTTGCGCGTGCGTCCGTGCTTCCCACGACACGCGCGGACTACGACGAGGCTGCCGCCCTGTTTCGCCGCTGTCGCCGGGAGGGCTCCACCATTCGCCGCCTCATCGACTGCCTGATCGCATCCGTCGCCATCCGAGCCGCCACCCCTATCCTGCACAACGACGGCGACTTCGACGTGCTCGCGCGCCACACGGCTCTCCGCCTCGACTCATAGCGCGAAGGCATCGCCTCGGTGTTGACCTCGGTCATCCGCGGGATGAGATTGGCCGGACGATGAGCGATGACCGGGTGCCGGCCGACCGCGATGCCTGCGACGACCTGAACCAGGGCTGGCAGCCGGGCGATCCGATCGCCTACATCAGCCCCGAGGCGCCGTCCGCGACGGAGCCTCCCGTCACCGAGGAGAACGGCGAGGCGTGCCGGCTGCCCTACGGCCTGGTGCACGCCTATCGTCTCCTCGGCCACGAGCCAGCGCTCACGCTGGCAGGCAAGAACCTGAGGTACCTGCGGCGCTACTTCTTCCGCGAGGACGGCAGCTTCCTGCGCGAGCCCGGCGACGACATGACCGTGCATTTCCACGAGCACACGCGGGCGATCCTGACGATGCTGGAGTACGCGGCGTCGGCCGGCGACGACGAGATGATGGATTTCGCGCTCCGCAGCTTCGAGTGGGTCAGGAAACCTTGGCGTGCATCCCGAGGGACGGGCTTCGAGCGTCTGGCAGCCCGGCGGTCCCGGCGGTCCCGGCGGCCCGCTGGTCGGCTACTTTCCGGAGTTCGTCAACAGCGTGCAGTGGCATGCCTCGGAGCTGTGCAACGTTGCGGACATGATCGCGCTGGCGATCCGGTTCTCGGAGCTGGGACAGAGCGACTACTGGGACGACGCCGACCGCTGGACGCGCAACATGTTCGCCGAGGGACAGCTCCAGACCACCGACTGGATCGACCGCATCACCGAGGCGGACGCGTACAACCCGCCGCCGGCCGAGTTGCTGCCCACCGAGAGCATCGTCGGGCCGTGGTGCACGGGGGACTCCGTTCCCGCGCGCAGCCGCGGAGCGTTCGCCGGCTACCCGGCGGTCAACGACTGGTACGTCCGATACGGCATCGGCATCCAGCACTGCTGCACCGCCACCTCCGCGCTGACGCTGTACCAGCTCTGGAAGAGCATCGTGCACGGGGACGCCGGCAGGCTGCGGGTGAACCTGCTCATGAACCACGCCTCGCAGTGGGCGGACGTCGACAGCTTCCTCCCAAACCAGGGTCGGATCGAAGTGCGGCCGAAGGTCGACGCCGATCTCGACATCCGCATCCCGGAATGGGTGGCTGCGGGAGAGGCGGCGTGCACGGTCAACGCAGCACCGCGCCAGCTCGCCTGGGACGGACGCTACGCCCGGGTCGGTCCGGTCGGCGTCTCGGACCGCGTCGCGCTCACGTTTCCGATCGGCGAGCGCACGGACGTCGTCTACGTCGAGAAGCACCGCTACGTGCTCACGCGCCGTGGAAACGACGTGGTCGACATCGATCCCCCGGGCCGCTACTGCCCCCTCTACCAGCGGTGCCACTACCGCGACGGCGAGCCCCGCCTGCGCCCGGTCACCCGCTTCGTCAGCAGCGAGAACGTCGACTGGTAGGGTACCTGTCTTCCGTCGCGTTCTGCTGGAACGATCGCAGTCTGGACACGCGCAACCGCCAGGACTCGCGAGGTCCGGTGGTCAGCGTTCAGACAGGCGAAGCATGGTGTCCTGCGCTGACGATGACCTGGACGTCGCAGTTCAGCACATGCAGCAGATTCAGGACTCGATCGACCGATTTTCGGTAGTTCGTCTGATCCAGCAAGCGATCGAATTGTGCTTCGGAAATACCGAGACGGTGGATGATCTCCTCCCTTGAAAGACCGCTGGCGACCACTCGCCGCTGCGCCTCCAGCGTGAGTTCGTACAGAAACAGATCGTGCAGGTAGCCAGGGTCCCGATGGTATTCGAGAACCTGCTCAATATGGACCGTGGTTGACCGTCCGGACTTCGTCGTGGCGACGAAAGCCTCCCGAGCCAGCTCGTCGTCCACCAGGCAACTCACCACTGGGTCGTCGGCGGTCGGCGCAGGCTCTGCCTTTCCGTAGGGGAAAGGGAACGTCTTCGACCATGTCGCAACCTCGAACGCTTGCTTGGGATTGCTGAACCGTACCGAACGGATCTTCACAGAATTCCCTCTTCCTCGAGCTCCGCGATCAGGTCCAGGACCCGCGGGTTGCACTGCCCTTCATCGGTCTCCGCCGTTCAAGGTCCCACTTTACGACCAATGTCTGGTCGCGATATACATGAACGTGACGGGGAGCATGATCGGTAACCCAAGTGACGAAGATGTACCCACCGCGGCGAATCCGCGCCACGCGCCAATACTAGTCTCCGAGCTATCCTTGTCAAGGTGAGCGTCGGTAAGGGAAGAATCGCGTCTGAGCCCGCTGCCGAGTTTCAACCGCCCCATCGGTCCGCTATTCAGCTACGTTTCAGAGAGCGGGCGGCCCGGCCGCTCGCCATTGGTAGTGTGGGAGCATGAATCGGTCGACGGACGGGCGCCGGCTCCGAGTCATCCACCGGGAGCCGGTGGCCGAGGGGTTCAGCGTCGAGACCGGCGTGCTCAGTTCGACCCAGAACGTCCAGGTCAACTTCCGGCCGCCCGGCTGGTACCGACGGGATGAGTGGTTCGGCCGCAACCGCGACGGCGCGCTGGGCATGTGGTCGCTGTCGGTTCCGGAGATGATCGGCACCAGCGAGGGCTTCGTCTTCGGCTTCGAGGTGCCTGAGCGGTGGCAACCGGCCGGCGGCGGAGGCGATGCCGTCGAGTACGCTGCGGAGAGCCGCCCGCTGGGGCCGGACTTCGACCGGGCGTGCTTCGCCGGCCCCGACCACCTGATCGACCGCGACGGGCTGGTCCGCTACCGGGCGGAGATCGGCGTGGGCTTCGACCTGGTCGAGATCGCGCTGCACATCACCAACCTGTCGGCGACGGCCACCATCTTCTTCTCCCACGTCTGCTGCCGCTTCCATGGAAGGGGGCTCGTCTGGGGCTGGCGTGAGCGGACGCTGGTCAACGTGGAGGGCTCATGGATCCCGGCCGACCGGCTGCTCCGCGGCGACGGCTACCCGCCCGCGCGCCACTGGTTCCTGCCGGGCAATTGTCCGGGGCACGCGTTCATGGAGATGTTTCGCCCCGGAAGCCCCGACGACCCTCGCACGCAGGTCATCACCGGTCCGTGGATCGCCATGCCCATGCAGGACACCCGCTACACCACGATCTATGGGTCTCCGCAGGCGGGCATGCTGTTCGTCAATCCCGACAACCCCTGCGTGCACAGCGATGCCATGAGCCGCGCGGTCGCGCCTGGCGCCACCGCCGTGCAGCGTACCTACCTCGCCGCGTTCGAGTTGCCGCTCGAGGAAGCGCTGGCCGAGCTCGATTCCCGGATCGCCAGGGGGGCTGCCACGGCCTGAGGGCGCGCCCCCGGCGCGTGGTACGATCGCCGGACCATGCGCCCGAAGCCCGCCGGCGGCGCTGCCGACGCGGCACCCGCCGACGACGTCGGACTGCTGCGAGTGGAGGAGCTCAGCACCCACTTCAAGACGCGGGACGGGGTGATCCGGGCCGTGGACGGGGTCAGCTTCTCCCTGGACGAGGGCGAGGTGCTCGGCGTCGTCGGCGAGAGCGGGTGCGGCAAGAGCGTCATGGCGCAGTCGGTGCTGCGCATCCTGCCGGAGCCGCTCGGCAGGATCGTCGGCGGGCACATCCACTACCGGCGCTCGGCGGGCGACACGGTCGATCTGGCGCGCTACCGGGCCGAGGCCGAGGAGCTGCGCGCACTGCGCGGCAGCGAGATCTCCATGGTCTTTCAGGAGCCGATGAACTCCCTGCACCCGATCAAGACCGTCGGCGCGCAGATCATCGAAGCCATCCTGCTGCACCGGGACACGGACAAGAGATCCGCGCGCGAGCGGGCGGTCGAGCTCATCGACCGGGTCGGCATCGCCGCGCCCGCCCGCCGGGTCGACGACTATCCCGGGCAGATGAGCGGTGGCATGCGCCAGCGGGTGATGATCGCCATGGCGCTGAGCTGCAACCCGCGCCTGCTGTTCGCCGACGAACCGACCACGGCCCTGGACGTCACCATCCAGGCGCAGATCGTCGACCTGATGCTGGAGCTGCACGAGGCGTACGGCATGTCGCTGGTGGTCATCACCCACAACATGGGGCTGGTCGCCCGCATGGCGCAGCGCGTGGCGGTCATGTACCTGGGCCGGATCGTCGAGCTCACCGACGTCCACTCGGTGTTCAAGCGTCCCCTGCACCCCTACACGCAGGGGCTGCTGCGCTCGATGCCGCTGCGTGGCGTGACCAAGACCACCGCCCTGGAAGCGATCGAAGGCACGGTGCCCTCGCCGTACGGACAGCGGCGCGGGTGCAGCTTCGCCCCCCGCTGCCCGCACGCGCAGCCTCGCTGCTTCACCGACGAGCCGCCGGTGACGGCGACGGAGGAGGGCCACCGGGTGGCCTGCTGGCTCTACGAATGAACCTTCTGGAGGTCGACGGGCTCAGCAAGCTCTTCCCCATCCACCGCGGCCTGCTGCGGCGCCGGGTGGGCGACATCCGCGCCGTGGACGACGTGAGCTTCTCGGTGGCCGAGCGCGAGACGCTCGGCATCGTCGGCGAGAGCGGCTCCGGCAAGACCACCGTCGCCCGCTGCCTCATGCGCCTGGTCGAGCCGACCTCCGGCAGCATCCGCCTGACGGTCGACGGCGCGAGCTGGGACGTCATGGCGCTGCGGCGGAACGGGCTCAAGGCCATCAAGCGCCACATGCAGATCGTCTTCCAGGACCCGGTGTCCTCGCTGGACCCGCGCATGTCCGTGGGCGACGTCATCGCCGAGGGGCTGGTGCTGCACGGCATGAAGCGCCGCAGGGAGCGCGAGGCGCGCGTCGCCGAGTTGCTCGACCTGGTCGGCATGGACCAGGCAGTGATGCGCCGCTACCCGCACGAGTTCTCGGGCGGCCAGCGGCAACGGATCGGGATCGCTCGCGCGTTGGCACTCGGACCGCGGGTCGTGCTCTGCGACGAGCCGGTGTCGGCCCTGGACGTCTCCATCCAGGCGCAGGTGCTGAACCTGTTCAACCGGCTGCAGCGCGAGCTCGGCCTCAGCTACCTCTTCATCGCCCACGATCTGACCGTCGTGCAGTACGTCAGCGACCGCATCGCGGTGATGTACCTGGGCCGGGTGGTCGAGGTGGCGCCGGCCGGCAATCTCGGCGAGCAGCCGCTGCACCCCTACACGGAGGCGCTGCTCGCCGCTATCCCGCTCCCCGACCCGGACCAGGACGCGCAGCCGGCGGTCAAGGGCGACATCCCCGACCCGTCGTCGCCGCCCGCCGGCTGCCACTTCCACACCCGCTGTCCGTACGCGGTGGAGGAGTGCCGGCAGCGCGAGCCGGATCTGCGCGAGCTGCGCGCGGGAAGCCGGCATGAGGTGGCGTGCCACCGCGCCGGCGAGCTCAGCCTGGCGGGGCTCCACCTGTCGCGCACGTGATTGCTTACGAATTGCCGGACTGTCGACCGAGCTCCGCCAGCCGCCGTTCAAGCTCGGCCGCGCGCGCCAAGGCGGCGTCCCTTTCGGCCAACGCGGTGTCCTTTTCGGCCAACGCGGCGTCCTTCTCGCGCTTCATGCGGCCCCATGTCTCCGTTATCTCGTCCTCCAGGGCCATCGAGTCGGCCACCTCCTCGCTCGCCGTAGCGCCCGCCAGACGCCGCAACACCGGCGCGTAGCGCTCCGGCAACTCGCGCTCGTCGATCTCCAGCACGCCGCGTTCGCCGGCCACCTGGCGCTCCTGGTCGAACACGCTCAGCAGACGCTCCAGGTCGGTGCGCCGCCGCGACGCCAGCAACGGCACCTGCACCACCCAGCAGTCGTGGCTGAGCGCCTCGACGAACTCCTCGCGATCAGCCAGCCGCTGACCGGTGACGCCGTCCAGGTACTCCCGCGCCACGCGCATGACCTGGTCGGTGAAACGCGCCTTCTGGACCTCGACCAGTACGCGCAGGCGGTCGCCGGAGGCGGTGCGGACGGTGGCCGCGAAGTCCACACGGCGCACGGTGAACAGTTCGGCGGGCGTCGGCTCGCCGGGCACCGGGGGCGGCGACGCGCGAACGGAACGCTCCTGGGGCAGCGGCTCCAGGCTCTCGATCTCCTCGCCGAGCACGGCGCCGACCAGCAGGCGGGCTGAGGCATCGTCGTCCATCAGGTACTTGAAGGCGGCGTCGTACATGGGGTTGGCGATGCGCATGGCGCTAGCGTACGGCGTCGGCCCGGCGGCCGGCCACTTCCCGGACGAAGACCGTCTCGACCTCCTCGATGCCTTCGTCCCGCGTGAAGCGCCATACCCCGATGTAGCCTTCGCGCAGATCGCCGTGCTCGTCCCAATCCAACGTGGTGGCGACCCCCTCGTAGTCGACCTGCCGCCCGTCGGCCAGCAGTCGAAGGGCTTCGGCCACGCCGCCGGCGGTGCCCGGAACGACCTGCCCCGGCGGGCTGCCGATGTCACGCAGATGGTCCCGAATGGCGGCGCCGTCCAGGCTCCCGGCGGCCTGCGCGGCGAGGGCCACGGCTATCGTCGCGTCGTAGGTCTCCTTGACATAGGTGAAGGCAGGCGGTCCGCCGTGCTCGGCCACGAACGACTCCTCCCACTCGGCGGCGGCGGCGCTGTCGGGAGTCGGCGCTCCGGCGGTGCCGTACATGCCGCCCAGCGCGGCGCCTCCGACCTCCCTGACCAGTCGCACTCTCTTGGCGGCGTCGGCGAAGACGAACTGTGCGTAGATGCCCTCGTCGATCGCCTCCCGGACGATGGCCAGGGCCTGGTCCTCGAAGGTGACGACCACGAGCGCCTGAGCGCCGGCGCCTGCGCTCCGCCGCAGCTCGGCACGGTACGCCGGCTGGTCATCGCCGACCGGGACAGCCCGCAGCGTCCCGTGCCATGCGTCCGCGAAGATGCCCGCCAGTCCTTGTCCGTAGGGATCGTCGCGGTAGATCAGACCCACGTTGTCGAAGCCGCGCTCCCGCGTCACCCGCGCAAGCACGGGACCCTGGGCCGTGTCGGCGAGGGTCGTGCGAAAGAAGAAATCGTCGTCTTCCGCATCTGTCAGCCGAGGCGAGGTCGCCGACGGGCTGATGGTGGGGATGCCGGCCGGCCCGGTCACGACTTCCACCACCGGCAGCGCCGCGGCGCTGGCGTTGGGGCCGATGACGGCATGCACTCCTTCCTGCTCCACCAGGTGCCGGGCCGCGCGTACTGCCGGTTCCGGGTGGCGGGTGGCGTCGCCCGTCACCCCCTGCACGGGCCAGCCCAGCACGCCCCCGCCGTCGTTCAGGTGGCGGATGGCCAGGTCGAAGGCGCGTTTCCGGTCCGCCGACGTCTCGGGAGCGCCGGAGAAGTCGAGCAGCAGGCCGATTCTCATCGCCTCGGAGCTCTCCGCCCGAGCCCAGCCCGGGCCCAGAACGGCCGCGAGCAGCACACACACGGCCACCAGACGAACGCGTGCGCCGCCTGATCTGCCTCTCGATCCGGACCTCCGAAGCCATTCCATCGGGGTTACATGCTCCCCGCAGGCTATCACGCGGAGTCGGCTACCTCCTCCCGGGCAGACGCTTGACCGCCCGCGAAGGCAATTGGACATTGTCTGGATCATGGCGCTCGATGCGTCGCCGACGCCGGCCTGCGAATGGACCGGCGTGAACGGCGTGTTGGGCGGCGAGGTGCTCGCCTCGCTTCTTGGAATCTCCTCTTCCAGCGTCCGCCGCTATCTGTCGGGGAGCCGCGCGACTCCCGACGGGATCGCGGCTCGCCTCCACTTCCTGGCACTGGTCATCGGCGACCTTGCGGGGGCCTACAATGACTTCGGCGTCCGCCGGTGGTTCCAGCGTCCGCGGAAACTGCTCGGCAGCCGCTCGCCTGCCCAGCTCCTGGATGGCACGTGGCACCCCGAGGACCCCGGCCCGCAGCGGGTGCGCGACCTTGCCGCCGCCCTGGTCTCCTCGCCGGCAACGTGATCGCGTTCCGCCACACCGATCCCCGCTATCCGTTTCTGTGGGAGAGTCGTTCGCAACCAGCCGGGCGCTGGCATGCGCAGGGCGAAGGGCCGGCTCACTACTTCAGTGACACACCCTCCGGCGCGTGGGCCGAGTTCCTGCGCCACGAGGAGATCACCGAGCCCGAGGACCTGTCCGGTATCCGGCGTGCGCTGTGGGCAGTAGACGTGGGAGACGAGCCGCCGGTACGGCCGGCTATTCCCTCGGAAGTCATCACTGGTGGTCCCCGAACGTATGCGAGATGCCAGTCGGAGGCACGGCGCCTGCGAGCTGAGGGAGCTGACGCGATCACCGCTCCTTCGGCGGCTCTGCTACCCGGCGCGGCGAGAGGCTGGCGAGTGGACGGCGGCCTCCGCCCTGGCACGCCGCGGGACGGCAGGGTCTTCATCCTCTACGGTTCCCGGCCGGACCTGACCGGCTGGGCGGCAACCGTTGCCGGCCGCCCTGGCACGGAGCTTCTGCCCCACGTGCGTCATCTATGACGCCCGGCACTTCTGACGCCGGAAACACGCCCCGGAAAGAGAGAAGGGCGCGTGCACGCCGAAGCGTCCACGCGCCCTGAGGCAGACTCCTCGGCTTGGCCGAGGCGGGTCTATCCGAGTGGCCCTACTCCAGCCACCAGCCTTCCGGAAAGTACTTCCAGGCCACCCACGAGTCGGGTTGGAAGTGACCCAGCGGCATGTTGACCAGCGTGTCCCTGATGAATGTGAACTGCTGCGCACCGGCGCCGACGCCCAGCCACAGCGCCTTCTCGTACGCCATGATGTTGGCGTCACGCGCCATCTGCTGCGCCGTGTCCTCGTCGGTCTCCGCGGCCCAGCCGATGGCCAGGTCCAGGTATTCCTTGAACTCGGGCGGAGGTTCCTCGCCTGATGCCCCTTGCGTTGCGTACCACTGATCCCACAACGGCGCCCACCAGCTCACCTGGATGAACTGCCGCGGGCTGAGCAGGTACTGCAGGTAGGGGATGGTCATGGCCCACATCGTGCCTTCGTGCTCGTTGCCGGCCGCCATTTCCGTGAGCAGGCTGCGCTCGACCAGGTTGAAGTTCAGCTCGACGCCGATCTCCTTCCACTGCTGGGCGATGATCTGCGTCTGGTCCGAAGAGCGCCACTGGTTCTCGACGATGGTGTCCATCGTGAAGTTGATGGTCAGCCGCTTGCCGTCCGGCATCAGGCGGAACCCGTCCGAGTCGCGGTCGGTCAGGCCCATGTCGTCGAGCAGCCGGTTGGCCTCGTCGACGTCGTAGGCCAGCACGTCGGCCTCGGCCGCTTCCACCTCCGCGTCGCGCCACGGCAGCGCGTGCAGGTAGCCCATGCCGGCCACGCCCTGGGGACCGAATACGATGTCCAGGATCGGCTGGCGGTTGATCCCCTTGGACAGCGCGCGGCGGAAGCGGGTGTCCTGGAAGATCTCGCGCTTTACCGGGTCGTCCACCGTCAGGTTCAGGTGGATGACCATCTCCGTGCCGCCGAGATTGCGCGGGATGTTGCGCTGCTCCAGACCCACGCGCGAGATGTCGCCGAACTGCGGCCGCTCCGTGAACGGATACCAGCCGCCGACGAACAGCTCGCCTGCGATGTCGCGCGCGCGCCAGGTCTCGCCGCCGTTGGTCATGAACTCCGCGTTCATGGCGTCGATGTAGGGGAGCTGCTTGCCCTCCTCGTCGACCTTCCAGTAGTAGGGGTTGCGCTCCCAGCGCACGAGCTGCGGCGATGCCTCGACCGGCATCCACGCCGCCACCGTCGGCACCTCCGGGTAGTGCTGGCCAAGCCAATAGCGCTGCCGCTGCTTGCTGAAGTGCTCCTTCCAGTCGGAGGAGCCGTTGTCCTTGGCGACCGTGTCGGCGTCCTCGTTGTAGTCGATGTGGAACTGCTTGTAGTGGTGCGCCGGAAGGTAGATCGAGTCACCGCCCTGGTGGCCGACCTGGGCGAGCTGGGACAGGAACAACAGCGCCAAGGGGTTGGGTCCAGCGAAGTCCAGCCGCAGCGTGTGGTCGTCGATCACGTGCATCTGCCACGGCTCTCCGTTCACCAGGAACTTTCCGTTCGGTGTCGGCGTGAGGTCGGTGTTCAGCACCACGTCCTCGTAGGTGAAGCGCAGATCCTCGGTGGTGAACTCGGCTCCGCCATCCGACCACTTGATGCCCTTGACGAAGTGCAGCGTCAGCGAGCTCTTGTCCTCGTTCCACTCCCAGGAGCGGGCCAGATTGGGATGAATCTTGCTCTCGGTGTCAGCGCGGACGATGCCCTCGATCGCGAATTGCACCGCCGGCCACCAGAAGCCCTGGCCCATGAAGTTCGTCTCGATGGCGCTGCCATCCTTGTACTGACCGATCTGGAAGTCCGGAGGCCCCATCGGAACCACCAGCGGTTCCGGCGGCAGCCGCTCCGCCAGGCGCGGGATCTCACCGGCCGCGGCCGCGCGGGCCAGCACCGGCGCCTCCTGGAACTGGGCCGACACCATGCCGGCACTCAGCAGCAGCGCCAGCGCCACGAACAGGTACTTTCTCATAACGTCTCTCCTCGATTGAGTCGCGAGGCGCTCGACTACGCGCCGGTAGCTCCTGCGGTCTCCTGTCAGCGTACCTCCTCAGTTGTTGATTCCTGAGTCGTCAATTCGCTCACTTCTCGAATGGATCGGCCGCGTCGCGCAGCCCGTCTCCCACGAAGTTGAATGCCAGCACCACGATGATGACCAGTATCGCCGGAATGAAGAACCAGGGGTGAAAGGCGATGGCCATGAACGTCTCGGCCTCCTTGAGGAGCACCCCCCAGCTTATCGCCGGCGGCAGCAGCCCCAGGCCCAGGAAGCTCAGCGCCGTCTCGCCGATGATCATGCCCGGCACCCCCAGGCTCAGGGAGACGATCAGGTAGCCGATGAAGTTCGGGATCAGGTGGCGGGTGATCACCCAGCCGCCGCCGGCGCCCAGCGCCCGCGATGCCATGACGTACTCCTCCTCGCGCAGCGCCAGGAACTTGCCGCGCACCACGCGCGCCAGGTCCGTCCAGCCGATCAGCGACAGGATCACGACGATGGAGAAGTAGCGCTGCACGGCGCTCCACTCCTTGGGGATCGCGGCCGAGAGCGCCAGCCACAGCGGGATGTGCGGGATGCTGCGCAGCAGCTCGATGATCCGCTGGATGACGTTGTCCACGGCGCCGCCGAAGTAGCCGGAGATGCCGCCCAGCAGCGTCCCCAGCACCAGGCTGGCCAGCACGC
This sequence comes from Spirochaetia bacterium, assembly GCA_963662775.1. Lineage (GTDB taxonomy): Bacteria > Spirochaetota > Spirochaetia > SZUA-6 > Bin103 > CATQHW01. The sequence continues at coordinate 2,639,951 of OY759747.1, read as the reverse complement.
CGATCATCCCCACCGACATGGACAGGCGGCCGCCGTAGATCGTCCGCGACAGCAGGTCGCGGCCGATGTCGTCGGTCCCGAACAGGTTGATCGGCTCCGGGTCGTCGGTCCCGAAGAAGTGCAGCCGGGACCGGAACAGGCCCCAGAGCTTGTACTCCGCCCCCTGCACGAAGAAGCGCATCTCCTTCTTGTGGCTGCGATCGTCCTGGTACACCAGCGCCCCGGTGTCCATGTCGTAGCCCTCGGTGAACTTGTGGTAGACGAAGGGGCGGAGCTGGAAGCGGCCCTGGTCGAAGAAGCGGATGAGCTCCGGCGGGCTGTTGACCTTGACGCTGGTGCTGATGACCCGCGGGTCGTAGGGGGCGAAGAACTCGGCGAAGATCGCCACGAAGTAGAGCACCGCCAGCAGCCACAGGGAGACCAGCGCGACACGGTGCTCCCTGAACTTCAGCCACATCAACTGCCCGTGCGAGCGTCCGATCGGGGCCAGCGCCGCTTCGGCCATCAGTCGTAGCGGATCCTGTGGTCCACCGCCGCCAGGATGATGTCGGACACCAGGGTGCCGACGACGGTCAGAACGCTCAGGATGAACACGAGGCTGGCCGCCAGGAACATGTCCTGGGTGGTCAGGGCGATGAACAGCAGCGGGCCGACGGTGGGCAGGTTGAGGACGATGGCGACGATCGCCTCGCCGGAGAAGATGGCGGGCAGCAGCCAGCCGATGGTCGACAGGATGGGGTTGATGGCGACCTTGAAGACGTGGCGGGTGATCACGCGCATGCCCGGCGCGCCCTTGGCGCGGGCGGTCACCACGTACTGCTTGCCCAGCTCATCGAGGGTGGTGGCGCGCATGACCCGCATGGTGCCGGCGGTTCCCGCGGTCCCCAGGACGACGACCGGCACCCAGAGGTGCGTGAGCAGGTCCCACAGCCTGGCCCAGCTCCAGGCGGCGTACAGGAACTCGCGGGAGAACAGGCCGCCCATGGTGATGCCGAACCAGGACCAGCCCAGCCACATCAGCACCAGCGCCAGCAGGAAGTTCGGGATCGACAGTCCCAGGAAGCCCAGCGCCGTGAACAGGTAGTCGGAGACCGAGTAGTGGTGGACGGCGCTGTAGATGCCGATCACGACGCCGATCACGAGCGTGAAGGTGACCGACAGCGCCGCGATCAGCGCGGTGAGCCCCACACGGCCCCAGATGAGCTCCGAGACCGGCTGGTTGTTGATGAAGGACCAGCCGAAGTCGCCGCGCAGCACGATGCCGCCGATCCAGCGGACGTACCGGTGGTACCACGGCTTGTCCATGCCGAACTGGGCGCGCAGGTTGCTGACCTGCTCCGGCGCCATCTCGAAGCCGGCCGCCTTGAGCGTGAGCACGTGGTAGCTGACGAAGTCCCCGCGCGGCAGCTCGATGATGACGAACGACACCACCGAGATGCCGAGCACCAGCAGCACCATCGTCGCGAAGCGCCGCGCGAGGAATCGACCCATCAGCTACGAGCCCCGCATGCCACGGAGTCTGTCGGATCGCCCCCTCAGCGGCAAGCCGGCGCGCGACGACTCAAGCGCCCAAACGAGCCCGCATGGCAGTCGGTGGAAGGATCGGAACGGAACACTCTCCTGCCATGGCCAGCAGGTCGTCGTCTCCGGTCACCACGGCGTCGGCGCGGCCTGCCAAGGCGAGCTGAAGAAACGGCAGATCGGCCGTATCCCGGCACGCAGGCACGTCCGGCGGCTCCGACACGATGACGGTTTCGCACCACGGCAGGTACTCGGCGAGCAGATCCTCTCGCTCATCCTCCGTCAGTCCGAACTTGGGATAGCACAGAGCTCGCGGGTCGTTTCGGGGCTTGCCAACGGCACGATGTCGCCGGCCTGCCACGCATGGCGCATCCACGACAGCGATCCCGCGGGGAACAGCAGTGCGGACAGCAGAACGTTGGTGTCCAGAACCAGCCGCGCCGAGCTTACGGAGCGCGGCGCGCCCACTCGACGGCTTCCTGCAGGTCGGCTTCCGATATGCCGAGCGCGGCCAGCTTGGCGCGTACCGCGTTGGCGCGAGTGACCCGCACGGGCGTCAGTACGATGCGTCCATTCTCGGCGGCCACGTCGAAATACTCGCAGGCCTGAACGTCTCCAAGGACGGCCTTCGGCAGAGTGAGCTGGTTCTTGGACGTCAACTTGGCGAGCATGGTACTACCTCCGGGCTTATCTCAATGAATGAAGGAAAGCAAGGAAACCTTACTTTCCTCCTCGTTCGCGGGCAGGCCGATGAGTTCGGCGCTCAGCGTCGGTCGAGGCGCGGTAGGCGGCCGTCGCCTCGAACCCGCGGGGACTCACGTCAGAATGGCGACCACTTGGCAGTGCCGGCGGCGTTCTCTACCACCCGCTCCATGAACCGCACCCCGCGGGCGCCGTCCGCGACGCCGGGAAAGTCCAGCTCCAGCTCGGTTGGTTCCCGCCCGGCCAGCCGCGCGCGCATGGTGTCGGCCGCGTTGGCGTACACGTTCGCGAACGCGCCCAGGAACCCCTCCGGCGCGCCGGGGAACAGGTGGGTGGCGCGCTCGGCCGGCGCGCACAGTCCAGGGTCGCCGACGCGGGTGGTGGTGGCGTCGCCGCCGGGGTCCAGGAACAGCAGGCGGTCAGGGTCCTCCTGATCCCACAGCAGCCCGCCGGCGGTGCCGTAGACCCGCAGGGTGAGGCGGTTCTTTGCGCCGGCGGCCACCTGCGACACCCAGAGCACACCGCGGGGGTCTTCGCCGAAGAAGCTCGGCCCGCCGGGCGCGAACCGCAGCAGCACGCTGACGTCGTCGTCCAGCCGGCGCCCCGGCACGAAGGTGGCCAGATCGGCGCTCAGCTCGCGGATCTCCAGGTCCGTGACGTAGCTGACCAGGCTCTCACAGTGCGTGCCGATGTCGCCCAGCGCGCCGGCGATACCCGCGCGGGCGGGATCGGTCCGCCATTCGGCCTGCTTGTGACCCTCGGCGTCGATCGGCTGCGACAGCCAGCCCTGGGCGTACTCGACCACGACCCGGCGGATCGCCCCGATGCGCCCCTGCTCGATCCAGTGGCGGGCCTCCTTGACCATCGGGTAGCCGGTGTAGTTGTAGGTCACGGCGAACACGGTGCCGTGCTCGGCCACGGCGCGGACCAGCCGCTCGGCCTGCGTGCTGTCGTGGACCATCGGCTTGTCGATCACGACGTGGAAGCCCGCCTCGACACAGGCCAGGGCCGGCTCGAAGTGCACGTGGTTGGGCGTGACGATCGACACGAAGTCGATCCGTTCCTCCTCCGGCCGGGCGCGCTCGCCCTCGACCAGCTCCTGCCAGCTCGCGTAGGAGCGCTCGGGCGGCAGCAGCAGGTCACGCGCCGAGGCGAGCGCCTTGTCGGCCGTGCTCGACAGCGCGCCGGCCGTCAGCTCCAGGAACCCGTCCAGCGCCGCCGCGCGCCGGTGGATGGCGCCGATGAACGAGTCGCGCCCGCCGCCGATCTGGGCGTAGCGCAGCCTGCGTCCGATAGAGGTGACGGTCTCTACGCTGCGCATGGCCTCAATGGTCGTCCCAGCCGCATTGTGTCGCGGCATCGTAGGTCGGTCGACCGACGACGAGGAACGTCAACCTGTCTCCCTCACGTTGCGTGGTATGACCATGACGGGCATTCCGACGTATCACCTCTGACGCTCGTGCTACCATAGGGTGTCATGCCCACTGATCCACCTTTCGCTGATCTCAGTCACAGAATAGTGCGCGCCGTTCACGACTGTTGGGACCGCGAAAACACTCCGCCGTGTTCGTTGTCCCCACGGCTACACCGAGAAGTACGTCACCAAACTATACGCCAGGGTCGCTGATGAGCTGCGGTCGCGCCAACAATTCAACCGCGAGACTCTCTTGATCAACGCCAGCCTTACGGTACTCTTCGTCGATTGGGCTGACGGAAGCGAATGCACACTATACAGGAAGTTTGGCGTTGAGGCACTTGTCGTCCCGTTGAGCTTACCGGACATGGCACGCAGAACTACCCCAAACGACCTACATTACGTCGTGAATTCGGCCTACACCGAAGTCAAACGAGCGCTAAAAAGAACACGAGCGATGTATAACGTAATCTCTGAGGAGGTCACGAATCGCGACAGCAGAACGTGTCTTTTGCTCCCGCCAAAGACATTCGGACGTAGATTTGATAGAATATGCGAAGGAGTTCGGGCGGCAGCAAAGGGCGGTGAAGGAGCAGAGGCGTTTAGGAAGCGCCTGCAGCAAGTAGCTAATTCCCTCCCGATCGCAGAAGGGAGACATTTCGCTGGAGACGGAGGACTCGTTTTCAGATGCCCAGCGAAGGCGCGGGGGAGACACGGGCTGGCACCGCTTTGGGGGGACGGATCACACGCGTTGTCATGTGTGATACGCGGTCGACTGAGGTTTGGCGTTTCGTTCGATCCTCGGTTTCACTACGACTGTGACGTGAACACGAGGACGACCACGGTTCTGCCCGGATGTCACGAACGTGCGGCGGTAGACCGGAGACGACGGCATGTGAATGTAGCACCTAACGACAACGTCAGATAGGGAAATAGCCGCGCAAATTCATAACGCGGCTATTTCTGAATGATGTCGTTGTTATAGGTTAGCGACCGATTGAAATGTAACCGTTACTTGGTATCACTCAATCACGTCTCCACGCCTTTAGGTCAAGCTAGCTAACGGAGAGAGGGCGGTACCGCCCAAGTCTTCGCTCTGGCCTCCTGACCGCGCTCCCGTCATGACACAACGCGTCGAAACAGGAACTCCGTAAGGGATTCTCCACTCAGCGGTGCACCAAACACCGGAATCTCGACATCCACGCGAAACCCAAGCTCACAATGGTCGCCTCTGGCTCAAATGTCAAGGGTTGACGTAGGTCATTGTCAGAACGATGGGTCGGCGGCAATCCGTCGCCGGTCCTCGGAGCGAGCGTCGTTCACCGCGGCGAACGCCCGGGCGGCCGCGCCCAGGACGCCGATCTCCTCGCCGAGCCGCGACATCTCCACGCGCACCGCGTCTACCATCTGCTCCTGGATCAGCTCCTGCATGGTGGCCAGGGCGGGATCGAGCAGGATCGGGCCGAGCCGGGTGAGTCCGCCGCCGATGACCAGCAGCTCCGGGTCAAGGATCTGGACCGCCGCGGCGAGCGCCAGGCCGGCGTAGCGGCCGGCCCGCCGCAGGATCTCGCCCGCTGCTGCGTCGCCGCGCGCGGCGGCATCGGCCACGGTCTCGGCCGCGATGCGCTGCCGGCCGGGAGGCAGCAGCGCGGCGAGCACCGGCGCCTCGCCGCGGTCGATCGCCTCGTAGGCCATGCGCGAGATGCCGATCCCGCTCGCGTACGCCATGACGCATCCGCGCTTGCCGCAGGTGCACGGCGGGCCGTCCCAGTCGACGCTGAGGTGGCCGAGCTCGGCGGCGGTGCCATGGGCTCCCGAATAGACGTCACCGTTCACCACGACGCCCAGACCCAGGCCGGTGCTCAGGGTGACGTAGCACAGGTGGCTGACCCCGCGGCCGGCGCCGTAGCGGTGCTCGCCCAAGGCGGCCATGTTGGCGTCGTTGTCGAGCGCGACGGGGAGGCGGAGGCGGCCGGCGAGCGTCTCGCGCAGCGGGTAGTGGTCCCAGGCCGGCAGGTTGGAGCTCACCAGGACCTGGCCCCGCTGCTGGTTGATGTTGCCGGGGAAGCCCACGCCGACCCCGACGACCCGTCCCTCCGGCGCCTGCTCCATCAGCGCGGCGCAGCTCTCCTCGATGGCGGCGACGACCTCCGCCGGCGGCCGCTCGGCGTGCGCGGTGGTGACGTGGCGCCGCAGGATGGCGCCGGCGTCGTCCACCAGGCCGGCGGCGATCTTGGTGCCGCCGACGTCGATGCCGACCGCCAGCGGGGACGTCACGGGCTTCCCGCGCGCTCGCGTGCGAGATACCTGCCGATCCCCTCCCGCCACGCGGGCAGCTCGGCGCCGGTGAGCAGACGGTACAGCCGGCAGTCCAGCACCGGCCGGGCCGGCCGGCGGGCGAAGCGCCCGGCGCTGCGCGGCTCCACTACCTCCACCGGCTCGGTGCGCCCGGCCTGGCCCAGCACCTCGGCCGCGAACTCGGCGCGGGTGCAGGCGCCGCGGCTGGTCATGTGCACGATGCCTGACGCCCGGCACGCGACCAGCCGCGCGATGGCGGCTGCCAGGTCGCCGGTATAGGTGGGTGACTCGACCTGATCGTCCGGCATCCGCACGACGCCGTCGCGATCCGCGGCGTCCAGCACGCGCGCCACGTAGTTGCCCGGGGCGTGTCCGAACAGCCACGCCGTGCGGACCGCGCAGGAGCGGCGGCACGAAGCGCGGCTGATCCGCTCGCCGGCCAGCTTGGAGCGGCCGTACTGGTTCAGCGGGTTGGGGTGCGAGACCTCGTCGTAGCCGCTCTCGGCGCGGCCGTCGAAGACGTAGTCGGTGGAGATGTAGACGAGGGACGCCTCCGCCGCCTCCACCCCCAGCGCCACGTTGCCGGCGCCCACGGCATTGACCAGCCACGCGCGGTCGGGATCCGTCTCGCATCCCTCCAGGTCCACGAAGGCGGCGGCGTTGACCACGACCTCCGGCCGGGCCGCGGCGATCTGATCGACGGTGCGCGACCGCTCGGTGATGTCGATCTCGTCGATGTCCCAGGCCAGGACCCGGTGGGAGGCGGCCAGGACGGCCGCGATGTCCCGGCCGAGCATGCCGCGAGCCCCGATCACGAGAGCGTCGGCCACGGCCTACCTCCCGGCGGCGTCCGACGTCTCCGCGTCGGCCGACACCGTGACCCAGCGCCCCTCCGCAGAGGAGCGCTCGGCGGCGGCCATCACCTCCTGCACGCGGAGCGCGTCCTGGAAATCGGGGTGCGGCGCCGTGTCGTCCCAGATGGAACGCAGCAGCCGGTATTGGCACTCGACGTGCGTGCGGGTGAAGCCGGCGGCCTGTGACCAGTCCGGGATCTTCTGGCCGGCGTGGTGCTGGACGGTCTCCAGCCGCCGGAAACCGCGCATGCCGCCGAGCGGCTCGCCCGGATCGGTCGCGTCGTAGACCTCCAGCCAGCTCGGCTCCTCGGCGCGGAAGCGTATCGCGCCGCGGTCGCCGAACACCTCCACCTGCAGGTCGTTCACGGCTCCGGTGCCCATGCGGCTCACCTCGACCAGCCCGGGCACGCCGCCGGCCATGCGCAGGTGCAGGAAGCAGCAGTCGTCCACCTCCACCGGCGCCAGCTCGTCGCTGCCGGCCGCGACCGGACGGCGGTCGATCAGCGTCTCCAGGATCGCGTTGACCGACTCGCACCGGCCGAGCAGGTAGCCGATAAGGTCCAGCACGTGGCTGCCCAGGTCGTGCATGGCCCCGCCGCCGGACGCCTCCCGGTCCAGCCGCCACGACATCGGCTTGGCCGCGTCGATGTAGCTGGAACGGTAGTAGCGGCCCCGGAAGGAGAAGATCCGCCCCAGGAAGCCGTCGTCCACGAGCTGCCTGGCGCGCGTGATGGCGGGAAAGAAGCGGAAGTTGAAGGTCGGCTGCGCCTTCACGCCCGCGCGGCGTACCGCGTCGGCCATGCGGGCGCCCTCGGCGACGGTGCGGGCCAGCGGCTTCTCGCAGTAGATGTGCTTGCCCGCCGCCGCGGCTGCCGTCACCACCGGCTCGTGCAGGGCGTTGGGCACCGAGCAGTCGACCACGTCGACGTCGTCCCGTTCGACGATCCGCCGGTAATCGTCGCTCCAGGCCGGGCAGCCAATCTCCCGCGCCGCCCGCTCGGCCGAGGTCGCGGACGAGGCCGCCACGGCGGCGATCCGCACCGCGTCCGCCGGCAGGCCGTAGTGGAAGGGGATCGACCGGTAGGCCAGCGCGTGCACCTTGCCGATGCCGCCGTAGCCGATCAGGCCCACCCGGATCGGGCGGGCGTCTTCCGCGGCCACGTCAGCCGATGAGGCCGCGCGCGTCCCGGTGCCGGTCCGCCGCCTCGTCCAGCACCGTGCGCAGCCTCTCCACCGCCGCCGGGATCTCCCCGGTGCCGGGCTGCAGCTTCCCGTCAGGCCCCTTGAGAAGCGGCGAGGAGAACTCGCCCACCGTCATCCCGGCGGCGACGAACTCATCGACGTTGCCGGCGTTGAGCCCGCCGTCCTCCATCAGCTCGATCCGGTCCTCCAGGCCGGCGGCGCGGATCAGCTCGTGCAGGCGGCGGATGTTGTCGACCATGATCGGGTCCATGGTATGGGGGCTCTTGCCCGTCTCCTGCGCCCAGAAGTAGGCGCGGCTCTCGTACTCGATGGCGCGCACGTAGGGCTGCACGTACTGCTCGAACGCCGCGATCGGCGTCCCCTGCCACGCCCAGACCCCGGCCTTCAGCCCGAGCACGTCGGTGATGTAGGAGATCGCCTGCATGGTGAGCTCGCCCATGGTCTCGAGCGGGAGGGTGATCAGGTTCACGCCCAGGTCGGCCATCTGCTTGAAGACGTCGAAGCCGGGCCGCACCATCTGGAGCTGGGCCTCGATCTCGAGGTCCGTGCTCTTGCGGGTCGCCTCGATCACGTCGAAGCCGCCGCGCGGCATGCCGAAGTCCATGTACTTGCCGTCGCGCACCTCGATGTGGAACCAGTCGACGCCGGCGCTCGCAAGCTCCGCGACCTGGGCGCCGAGGACGGCGTAGTCCGCCCAGAACAGGCCGGCGGAGATCTTCACCTTCTTTCCCACCGTACCGATTGTGTCGTACGCCGCAGCCCCATCGTCCCGTCCGCCCATCGCCATCATCACTTCCCAGCTTGCTGACACATCCTACGCCATGGATCGGTGACGGCCCATCCCTGCGCGTCTGCGCGCAGCCTGCAGGGTGCCTGGCGGCGCCCCTCGCCAAGCTTGCCGGGAAGGTCGTTGACGGCGGTTTGAGGGGCGTAGGAGGGTGACCATGCGAATTCCGATGGAGGAACGAGGATGAACCAGCTTCTTCAAAGGGCATTCAACAAAGCGGCGGAGCTCCCACAGGAGGAACAGGATAGATTCGCGCTGTTCCTGCTGGCTGAGTTGGAGTCCGAGCGGCGATGGGCCGAACTGTTTGCTCGGCCCGAGTCGGAGGATGTGCTGGAGAGGCTGGCCGACGAGGCCTTGTTGGAGCACCATTCGGGGCGGACGCAGCGGCTTGCGATGGAGGATCTATAGGTGTGCGCTCGTTTACGCGCAGGAGCTTCTGGCAAGCATATCGACGCCTTCCTGACCACGTGCGAAGGCAAGCGCAGGAGTCCTACCGGTTCTTTGTTTCGGATCCCGGTCACCCAAGCTTGGACTTCAAACGCGTGAGTCAGAGACGCCCGGTGTACTCGGTGCGCGTAAGCATCGACTACCGCGCTCTCGGCGTACTGGACCAGGGCGATATCGTGTGGTTCTGGATCGGTGCACACCACGAGTACGACAGGCTTCTTGCGCGAAGGTAGCTACGACCAAGCTCTCCGCGTTGTGCTCTACGAATCGACATACGTCGCGGTGGCTTCGCGATACTCGGTCATCGCGCCGGCCGGCGGCGTGCCGGCGGGATTGTGGCGCCACCGGTCGCTGCCGCGCATCCAGTACGCCCGGAACTGTTGCCACACGGACGTGTCGCACTTCACCTCGCCGGCGGAGTAGCGGATGGTCAGGCCGCAGCGCAGCCGGTCCGAGCGGTTTGGCTCGGAGCCGTGCACGATGCGATCGTCGTGCATGCTCATCTGGCCCGCCGCCATCTCCAGGTGCCGGGCGGACTGCGGGTCGACCAGCCCGTCGGCCAGCCTGAGCGGCAGCACCGCCCTGCGGTCGTCCAGGTCCTCGTGCCGTAGCGGGCCGAGCAGGTGGGATCCGGGGATCACCTGCATGGCGCCGTTCTCGCGGTCGCTGTCGGCGAAGGCCAGCCAGACGGTGACCGAGCGGTGCGGGTGCAGCGGCCAGTAGAACGCGTCCTGGTGCCAGGGCGTGATCTTGCCGTCGCCGGGATCCTTGGCGAAGAACTGGGTGCCCCACAGGTAGAAGTCGGGACCGAGCAGGGACTCCACCCGGTCCAGGATCGCGCCGGCGCGGCAGAGCTCGTACAGCTCGCGGTCGAAGGCGTGCCACCAGTCCATCTGTTGGGTCGAGGCTCCGGGCGGGAGCAGGCGGCGGAGCCGCTCGAACAGCGTCCGGAGGCCCGGCACCTCGCCGGCGGCGACAGCCGGCAGTGGGCACAGCCAGCCCAGACTCTGGAAGTCGCGCACCTGCGCCGGGGTCAGGACCCCGTCACCCATCGCCTCGAATCCGTCGCCTTTGGCCCATCCCACCGTGCACTACGGAGTCGCTCGGCTTGCCGCTCATGCGCCACTCCGAACGACTCCGTAGTCGACGCTCACCATCTCGAACGTCTCGACGACCGGCGCATCGAAGCTGACCACGCCGTCCTGTTGCTGCCACACCAACGGCCGCTCGTCAGGGATCCTGACCACCCGGCGGACCCGCTCCGGGACGCGCAGCCGCACCCGGACGCCGGCGGCGGGGACGTTGGGCAGGCGCTCCTGGAAGTTCAGCAGGTTGACCCGGTAGCGGTTCGCGGCCATGTCGGCGAACAGCGTCGCCTCGACCGCGGGCGGGGCGTCCACCTCCATGGTCGGCCGCGGCAGCAGCCGGCGGATCAGCCCTGCGAACAGCCCCCGGTTCTCCTCGTAGCGCTCCAGCGCGCCGCCCGCGTAGATGCAACGGCCGGCGCCGAAGCGCCGCTCCACCAGTGCCGGTGAGCGCGGCGCGAGGTCCTTGTCCGGCGGATCGTTGTGGACCGATGAGAAGCGGCGCAGCTCGGCGCGCAGGGTATAGGGCAGGCCCAGGGTGGCGAGCGTCGCGGCCCCGCCGCCGTCGCGCAGGCGCAGCCGCCGCTGCGGCTCCGGCAGGAAGCACGGATGCTCCCGCGTCCACGCGGACATCAGCCGCTCGCCTTCTTCCTCGGGCACGAAGTAGGTGACCTCATGTTCGGTCTCTCCGTCGCACGTCACGCCGAACACGTCGCCGAGCATGAAGTCCGGCTGCTGCACGCCGTCGGAGCGCAGCAGCGAGGTGCCGGCGCTGGCGTACAGCGCGCCGCCGCCGGCCACGTAGTCCCGGATCGCGGCGACCTCCTCCTCGTCCATCATGGTGACGTCGGCCAGGATCACCACGCGGTACCTGGAGAGGTCGGCCAAGCTGCGCCCGGTGACGACCCCGAACGGGATGTGCGCCTCCAGCAGCGAGCGGGTCGCGGCCAGCACCGCCGACAGGTGGGGAATCTCCGGCCAGTAGCCGGCGAGCTCCAGCACGTCGCGGCCGTTGTCGCGGAGATCCACCTTCGATGCGGTGCTGAAGTAGACGGCCACGTCCTGCACCATCTCGCCGCCCAGGTGCGGCTCGTAGCGCGCGAGCTCGCGGTAGATTGGGGCGATGCGCTGGTAGGGGCGGGGATTGACCGTTCCGTCGGGGTCGATCTGGTCGATGAAGACGAACGCCCCGCCGTTGGCCACCGCCGCGAACGCCCGCGCGCGGATCAGCTCGGCGGACTTCAGCCCGGTCTGGTCATGAAGCTGCGGGCTGGAGCTGGTCTCGAAGCCGAACGGGCGGTTCGGCGTGAGCGAGTAGAGCAGCTTGTTGACGAAGCTCCCCTGCAGCGTGCCGCCGTAGAAGTCCCCCTGCAGGAAGTCCATGCGGTCGGCCATCCGCCAGCCGACCCCGCCGACGAACCCCATCGGCATGGTGGAGCTCTGATGCTCGACGCTGATGCCGGGGTTGATCGCCTTCACCGTGGCGGTCAGCAGCGATGCGTACTCCAGCAGCCACTCCTCGCGCTTGCGCTGGAAGTTCACCCACACCGGGTCGCGCCAGTCCACGGTCCGCGGCGGCTCGCCGCCCACTTCCTCCGCATAGCGGCGCCGGCAGTGACGGCAGTAGCAGACGTTGTACCAGAAGGTCATGTCGATGCGGACGCCGTCCACGTCGTAGCGGGTGCAGAGCTCCTTCAGCAGGTCGCGGGCGTAGTCACGGTAGGGGGAGTTGGGGCAGCACTGCCCGTGACGGGTGTCGGTGGACCCGCGCGAGCCGTCCGCCTTGACGATGCGCACGTCCGGCAGGTTCTCGTCCGCCCACAGGTCCCAGAGGAAGCAGACGATGGCGACCACGGCGATGCCGGCCTCGTGGCAGCGCTCCAGGACCTCGCCGAACAGGTCGCGGCCGCGCAGCCCGGCGTGCGTGTGGCCGACCTCCGACGGGTACATGCAGATCCCCACCGCGGAGTAGGCGTTGACCACCGCCGACTGGGCGCCGACCTCGCGCAGCAGACCGACGTAGGCGTCGGGATCGAACCGGGCCATGAAGCGCTCGTCCCAGTCCTGGATGTGGGTGTCGACGACGTTGCGCCGCCACGCGGTCCGGTACCACCCCGGCTGCATAAGCGGCGACGGTACTACGGCCCCTACCCGGCGGCAATGCGAGGTAGAACGATGATTCTGGTACGTTCTGGAGTCGCTGCGAATCGAGCTGGACGATCTGAGCGGCGTTTCGATCGCGGCGCTGCCCGAGATAATCGACAGCATCCGAAACCGCAGGGTCGTCGCCTATCTGCGCGCGGTGACAGCCGCACGGCGCCGTGAAACAATGCGGCGTGCCCATGCGCACGTTCAACACCGCCGGTCCGGTCCGAGCTGACCGACACTACCAGATCGCACCGCTGTCGCGGATCGACCTTGACGAAGTCCTCGGCCTGATACGTGACGAGCGGTACTTCGTGCTGCATGCGCCGCGCCAGACCGGCAAGACGTCGGCGCTGCTGGAGATCCGCGACCTCCTGAACTCCGGCGAGGAGGGCGACTGGCGCTGCGTGTACGCGAACTTCGAGGTCGGCCAGGCCGGACGCGAGGACACGGCGCGGGCGATGCGCGCCATGCTCGGTGAGCTCGCGCGCCGTGCACGCCGGACGTTGGGTGACGAGACCCCGAACCGGGTGCGGCAGGCCGCGCTCGAACAGGAGGGTGCGGACGGCGCGCTGATCGAAGTGCTCGCCCGTTGGGCGGAGGCCGACGCCACGCCGCTGGTGCTGCTGATCGACGAGATCGACGCGCTGATCGGCGACACCCTGCTGTCGGTTCTGCGGCAGCTTCGCGCCGGCTACGACGAGCGTCCGGACGGCTTCCCGCACAGCATCATCTTGTGCGGGCTGCGCGACGTGCGCGACTACCGCATCCAGTCCACGGCCGAGAAGCGGATGGTGCTCGGCGGCAGCGCCTTCAACATCAAGTCCGAGTCGTTGCGGCTCGGCGACTTTTCCGAGCAGGAGATCCGCGCGCTGACCGCGCAGCACACGGCGCAGACCGGACAGGCGTTCACGGAAGATGCGCTGGAGTCGATCGTGACCCGCACCGCCGGCCAGCCGTGGCTGGTGAACGCGCTGTGCTACGACTCCTGCTTCCGCCACAAGCCGGGCCGCGACCGCGGGCGCCCGATCACCGCGGACGCCATCCTGGAGGCGCAGGAGCGGCTGATCCTGCGCCGCGACACCCATATCGACGACCTGGCGAACAAGCTGCGCGAGGAGCGCGTGCGGCGCGTGATCGAGCCGATCCTGGCCGGCTCGGACGAGGCCTCCTGCTCGGCCGAAGACCTCGCCTACGTCCGCGATCTGGGCTTGGTGGCCCAGGACGCCGGCGGCCCGCCGCGCACGCCGCGCACGCCGCGCACGCCGCGCATCGCCAACCCGATCTACGCGGAGGTGGTGCCGCGACATCTGAATTACGCGGTGCAGGAGACGCTGCCGCAGCAGATGGGATGGTACGTGGACGCCGACGGTAACCTGGACGTGGCAGGACTGATCGACGCGTTCCAGACGTTCTTCCGGGAGCACTCCGAGCACTGGGTGCAGCGCTTCGAGCAGTACCACGAGGCGGGGCCGCAGTTGCTGCTGCAGGCGCACCTGCAGCGGATCGTCAACGGCGGCGGGCGGATCGAGCGGGAGTACGCGCTCGGTCGGGGGCGTACGGACCTGCTGATCGTCTGGCCGCAGGGCGGGCACGACCGGCGCTGGGTGGTGGAGTGCAAGGTGCGGCGCGGGGACCTGGAGCGCGCCATCGCCGAAGGCATCGAGCAGACACGCGCGTACATCGACCGCTGCGCGGCGGAGGCCGGCCACCTGGTCGTGTTCGACCGGTCGCCGGAGCGGAGCTGGGAGGAGAAGATCTTCCGCCGCACCGCGCCGCACGGCGCCGGCGCGCCGGTCACGGTGTGGGGCATGTAGCGCAGTGGAGGCCTAACCTCGCGGCGTTCAGGCCGCCGTCGTTCGCCATCGCGCCATCGTTCGGCTTCCGGGCAAACTGAACTGATGAACTCAAGCAACACGAAGAGGGTCTGACGAATGGCCGACGTGGACGTTGCCTAACAATGAGGACCAGGCGCCTCTGGAGGCGCTGCTGCGCTCGATCGACCGGCCGGGAACTACTGCACCGAGGGCCATCTGTTCGTGCCGATGCCGCTGGTGGAAGTCGAAGGAGCCGGCTCGATCTCCTTTCCCATCACCACGCAGCAGTCGCGCGCGCTCACCGCCGCCGCGGAGCCGGCGCCGTACGGCCGCGGCGAGCAGACGCTGGTGGATCCTTCCGTCCGCGCCTGCCGGCAGATCGACGCAGCCCGGGTGCGCGTGGCCGGCGGCGCATGGCGCGGCACCCTGGAGCAGATCGTCGACCGCGCCGCCACCGGACTCGGCTGCCCGCCCGAGCGCACCTGCGCGCATCTGCACAAGCTGCTGATCTACGAGCGTGGCGGGTTCTTCGCCGCCCACCGGGACACCGAGAAGGAGGACGGCATGGTCGCCACCCTGGTGCTGTCCCTGCCGGTGGCGGGCGCGGGAGGCGAGCTGATCATCCGCCACCAGCAGCGCGAGACGGTCGTCGACCTGCGCGCCGAGGAGCCCTCCGAGATCGCCTTCGCCGCATTCTACGCGGACTGCGTCCACGAGGTACGTCCGGTTACTGACGGCCACCGAATCGTCCTGGTTTACAATCTGACGTTGCGGGGCAACGGCACGTCGCTGCCGGGCGCCCCGGACTTCGGCTCCCAGGAGGAGCGGATCGGCGCCCTCCTCGCCGATTGGCAAGCGGCGTCCGCCGCCGGCGACAAGCTGGTGTGGCTGTTGGAGCACGACTACAGCGAGGCGGGGCTGTCGCTCGATGCGCTGAAGAACGCCGACGCCGCGGTGGCCGGCGCGCTGGCGCGGGCGGCTCGACGGGCGCAGCATACGCTCGTTGCGGCGGTCCTGAGTATCGAGGAGTCCGGTTACGCGGACGAATCCGGCGGGTATCCCGGTTGGGACGATGACGACGATTTGGATATGGAGTGGGAGATGGAGGAGGTGTTCTCCTCCTCCCAGGTGCTGGACGGCTGGGCCGCTCCCGACCGGTCGCGCCCCGATTACGGCGAGCTTCCGCTGCGGCCGGGAGAACTGCTGCCGGCCGGGGCGCTGGACGGCGCGCAGCCGGACGACCAGCAGGCGACCGTGACCGGCAACGAGGGCGTGGGCAGGAAGGGGCACGCAACGCCTGCCGGGCCGCGCTGCGCCTGCTTCGCCGGCTGGGCGACGACGCCATGACCCGGCGCTTCCTGCGCGAGGTCGCCACCCCGCACTACCGGAGCGGCGACAACGACGAGCTGCTGGCGACGGCGGCGTCCACCGATCCCGCTACGCTCGACGTCTGGCTGCCGGAGTTCATGACGGCGAATGTCCCGCACCAGCCGGAGGCCGCACTCCACCTGCTGTGGCGGATGGGCGAGCGCGCGCAGTCGCCGGCCGACGGCGAGGCGCCACGACGCTGCGGCTCCCGTTGCGCAAGGAGTTGCGCCGCCACGTCCACGGCGTCATCGACCGCCTCGGGCTGGACATCCGCCACGAGACCGAACGCAAGGGCAGCCCGTACACGCTGGTGTGCACCAAGACCCGCGGCGCCTGCAAGCGGCGGCGCGCCCAGTACGCCGAGGACATCGCTCACCTGCGGCTGCTGGCCGCGGCCGAGCCCTTGTGCGCGGTCGACGCCTGCGCCGCCGACCTGGAGCAGATGCAGGCGGCGATAGCGCGCAGCGCCGCGGCGACGCCCGCGCCATGACCTGAATGCGTTTCTTCAATACGGCCGGTCCGATGCGCCCAGACGAGCGAGCTTTTCCGCTGCGGAGGTGAGCGCGGTCTTCGACGCACCGGCGAAGTGATAGAGTCACGCCCGCAGGCTTTCGGCAGTGGACGAGGTTCCCGCTTACCCGCGCATTCCCTACGGCGAGGCCGACTTCCGGCGCATCCGCCTGAACCGCTGGCTGTACGTCGACAAGACGCACTTTCTGCGGCGTCTGGAGCAGGAGCGCTACACCTTCCTGATCCGGCCGCGGCGGTTCGGCAAGTCGCTGTGGGTGTCGCTGCTGGAGAACTACTACGACCGCTGGTGGGGCCACGAGTTCGACGCCGTGTTCGCCGGCACCGACATCGGCCGCAATCCGACCGCGGAGCGCCACCGCTACGTCGTCCTGCGCTTCGACTTCTCTGCGGTCAACGATGCCTTGGAGACCCTCGAGGACCGCTTCGAAGGATACTGCCACATTGAGCTCCGGGGGACGCTGCGGCGTCATCCCGATCTGTTCCCGGAACCGGCGATGCGCGACATCCTTTCGCCGCCGTCCATCACCGAGAAGCTCGCGGAGCTGTTCCGGTACGCGGGCGACCATGACATCCCGCTGTACGTGTTGATCGACGAGTACGACAACTTCGCCAACACCGTGCTGGCGCACCACGGAGCGGAGGCGTACCACGCCTTCACCCACGGCGGCGGCTTCTACCGCAACTTCTTCGCCACCCTGAAGTCCGGCACGGCGCGCAGCGGCGGCGGCATCGATCGCCTGTTCCTCACCGGCGTGTCGCCCGTGACCCTGGATGACGTGACCAGCGGCTTCAACATCGGCACCAACATCAGCCTGGAGCCGGACTTCAACGAGATGGTCGGCTTCACCGAGGCGGAGGCGCGCAACCTGGTCGAGACCTACCGGGACTGCGGGGTGTTCGACCAGAACGTGGAGGAGGTCATGGCCCTCATGGGCGAATGGTACAACGGCTACCGGTTCGCCAAGACGGCCGATGTCGATCTCTACAACACCGACATGGTGCTCTACTATCTGAAGCATTCGATGCCGAACCGGCCCGTACCCGACGAACTCATCGATACGAACGTGCGCATCGACTACGACAAGCTGCGCCACCTGCTGGTGGTCGGCCGGCAATTGAACGGCAACTTCGACCTGTTGCGGGACATCATCGGCGAAGAACAGGTGGACACCCGCATCCAGACGAGCTTCCCGCTGAAGCGGCTCACCCGACCGGAGAATTTCCTGTCGCTGCTGCACTATTTCGGGCTGTTGAGCATCCGCGAGGTCGCGCACGGCGTACCCCGGCTCGCGATTCCCAACCAAACCGTGAAGCAGTTGATGTACGGCTACTTGCGCGACGGCTACCGCGACGTTGGGGTGTTTTCGGTCAACCTGTTCCGGTTCGAGCAACTGATGATGCGGATGGCCAACGAGGGCGAGTGGCGGCCGGCGTTCGCGTTCCTGGGCGAGGCGATCGCGCGGCAGACCGGCATCCGCGACTACATCGCCGGCGAGAAGGTCGTGCAGGGGTTCCTGGCGGCATACCTGAGCGTGACCGACTACTTCGTGTTCCGGTCGGAGGCAGAGCTCGGAAAGGGACACGCGGACATCAGCCTGGAGCCGCTGGTGGCTCGCTACCCGCACCTGCGGCTCGGCTACCTGATCGAATTGAAGTACCTGAAGCGCTCTGAGCGCTTTCAGCGCAGCGAGCCCGCGGACGAGGCGGGCGTGGCGGCGGCGGTAGACGCTGCGACCACGCAGTTGCAGCGCTACTTGGCGGAGGAGCGGCTGGCGCGGCAGTTTCCGGGGGTTCGGTTCGTCGGCCTGGCAGTGGTGTTCCACGGCTGGGAACTGGCGTTCTGCGAATCCGTGGCGTAGATACGCATGGCGGCCACCACATCGGTCGCTACCCCCATTTGCGGGCGAGATAAGCCGCGACGGCGGCGCGCCGGTACTGAATCAGCTCGCTGCGGGCCGATGCGACGATGAGCGATCCAGGGACGGCACCCCGCACGGCCTCGGTGGTCCGGCGCCGCCGAAGCCCGTATGATCGGCCGACCACCCACCACCCCGCGCAGTGGAGGCCTCCGTGTCCAAGATCGGCTACCTCACGCCCGACGCGCCCGCCGTCGACCTGCCCGCGTACCGGGGCGAGCGCTACGAAGCGCTGGTCCCCGACACGCTCGACATCGCCGAGCGGGCGCGGCTGGCGACCAACACCCTGCACCGGGCGACCGATCCCGAGGCCGACTACGAGCCCTACTGGATCGTCGTGTTCCGCTCGGAGCCGGCGCACATGTTCCACAACTGCTGGCAGAGCACGGGCTGGGCCAAGTGGATCATGGCCACCTCCATGGCCCGCATCGTCAGCGGCGTGGAGCACGGCCGCGAGGTGGAGCAGACCCAGCTCCACGCCGCCATGAAGTGCAGGGCCGGCGACGGCCTGTTCTACAACCCGATCGAGGGGCGGCCGTGGGCGTTCGAGTGGTCGCCGGTGTCGGCCGATGAGATGCGCCGCCGCTCCCCGCGGCCGGGGCAGATCCTGTCTCCCATGGGCAACGGCACGCTGATGACCTGCCTCTCCCACTACGCGCTGCTCGACGGCAATCCGCTGTGGAAGGAGGCCCTGCGCGCGCAGCTCGCGGGCATGCTGCGCATGACGGTCGACTCGGGCGACCAGTCGGCGTTCTGGCCCTCGTTCTGTTATGGCGTCGCCGAGCCGCCGGGCGAAGCCACGCTGCCGCAGGTGCCGTTCGAGGCGGAGACCTCGATCGCCGCGCACGCGATGGTGCATGCCTACCGCGCGCTGCAGGACGAGTCGGCCCTCGACGGCGCCAGGCGCATCATCAACTACCTGCGGCGCACCTTCTACGAGGAGGACGGCACCTTCCTGGCGTGCCCGGGCGAGCGGCATCGGGCGCACTTCCACGCTCACGCGCGCGGGCTGCTGGCCATGCAGGAGTACGTGGAGCAGACCGGCGATGCGGACGTGCGCGACTTCGTGAACCGCGCGTACCGGCAGGCGAAGCAGCACCTGGCCAACCACGAGATCGACACGATGGGAGGCGGCCTCGCCATCACCGAGCTGCCCGGCGCGAACCTGGTCGGCTTCTTTCCCGAGTGGGCCAACAGCTCGATGGGCGAGAAGGGCGAGACCTGCCAGCTCACCGACATGATCGCCCTGGCGCTGCGGCTCGCGCAGGGCGGACTCGACGAAGCGTGGGACGACGCCGACCGCTGGATCCGCAACCAGCTCGCCGAGGACCAGCTCACCGACGTCGACTGGATCGACCGCCTCCCCAAGGACATCCCCATCCAGCCGTACGCCTCCACCGACGACGTGGCCTGTCGCAACCTGGGCAGCTTCACCGGCGGCCCCGACCCCAACGACTGGGCCGCCGGGGTGCACATGCACGTGCTCGGCCACTGCTGCACGGTCAACGGCGCCAAGGCGCTGTACTGGATCTGGGACCGCATCGTCACGCACGACGCCGGCCGGCTGGACGTGAACCTGCTGCTGAACCGCGCCTCGCCCTGGGCCGACGTCGACAGCTACGTACCCTACGCCGGGCAGGTCGACATCCGCGTCAAGCAGCCGGTGACCCTGCGCGTCCGCCTGCCCGAGTGGGCCCAGCCCGGCGACCTGGTCACCCGCGTGGACGGGACGGTGCGCGAGACCGCGCAACAGGGACGCTACGCGGTGGTCGGCGAGATCGCGCCCGGCCAGATCGTGAGCTTGAGCTTCCCGCTCCCAGACCGCACCGACCACGTCCACATCGAGAAGCGACCGTACACGTTGAAGCGGCGCGGCAACGACGTCATCGCCATCGACCCGCCGGGGCGCAACCTGCCCCTCTACCAGCGCCAGCACTACGCCTCCGGGAACCCGCGCTTCCGCCGGGTCGAGCGCTTCATCCCGGAGCGGGTCGTGCATTGGTAGCGGCGCCCGCAGTTTCAGGATCGCCGGGCCACCGGTTACGATCAGCCGGTGGCCCGGCACAGACTGCCCATCGGCATGCAGACCTTTCGCAAGCTGCGCGAGCAGGACTGCTACTACGTCGACAAGACGGCCTACATCGAACGCCTGCTCGCCGAGGGCGCGCACTACTTCCTGTCGCGCCCGCGTCGGTTCGGCAAGAGCCTGTTCCTGGACACGCTGAAGGAGCTGTTCGAGGGCAACGAGGCGCTGTTCGAAGGGCTCCACATCCACGCCGGCCACGACTGGACGAAGCGCCATCCGGTGGTACGGCTCGACTTCGCCGGCGGCAGCTTCAAGGAGACCGACCATCTGCACGAGGACGTGATGCTCCAGTTGGAGTACCTGGAGGAGCAGGGGGGAATCGCACCCCGGCAGGTGAACGCCCCGGCGCGCTTCCGCCGTCTGCTGCAGGCACTGCATCGCACGACCGGCCAGCCGGTCGCGGTGCTGATCGACGAGTACGACAAGCCGATCCTGGACGCGCTGGAGACCCCGGAAGTGGCGTGCGCCAACCGCGACTTTCTGCGCGGGCTCTACGGGATGATCAAGTCCAGCGACGCGCACGTCCACTTCACGTTCGTGACCGGCGTGAGCAAGTTCACGAAGGTCAGCCTGTTCTCCGACCTGAACAACCTCACCGACATCACGCTGGACCCGGTGTTTTCGTCGATCTGCGGGTACACGGAAGAAGACCTGGACAGGGTATTCGCCCCCGAGCTCGCCGGCATGGACCGGCAGCGCATCCGCGACTGGTACAACGGATATGGCTGGCTGGGCTGCGAGAAGGTCTACAATCCGTTCGACGTGCTGCTGCTGCTGCGCCGCCGCAAGTTCGCGGCCCACTGGTTCGAGACCGGGACGCCGGCATTCCTGGTGAAGACCCTGTTCGAGCGCCGCGTCGCCTCGGTGTCACTCGATGGGATGGTGGGCACCGAGGAACTGCTGTCGACCTTCGACGTGGGCAACATCGGCACCGAGGCGCTGCTGTTCCAGACCGGCTATCTGACGATCACCGGGGAAGAGGAGATGGGCGGCCTGCCGCTGTACCGGCTGGGTTATCCCAACCGGGAGGTTCGCCAGAGCCTGAACCGGGTGCTCCTGCATCAACTGGTGCGGGATGCGGAACAACAGACGGCGAACAGCATGCGCCTGGCGCGCCTGCTTGCGGCGCACGACTGCGCCGGCCTGAAGGGGTTGTTCCACGCCTTCTTCGCGAGCATCCCGTATCAATGGTATGCCGACCGGGTCGGGACGAACAACCACATCGCGGACTACGAGGGGTACTACGCGAGCGTGTTCTACTCCTATTTTGCGGCGCTCGGCTACGAAATCGTGGTGGAAGAGTCGAGCAGCCACGGGCGGCTGGACATGGCGGTGCGCGCAGACGGAGACGTGTATCTGTTCGAGTTCAAGGTCGTCGAGCTGGCGCCGCCGGGATCGGCGCTGGCGCAGTTGCGGGAGCGGGACTACGCGGCAAGGTACCGGGGTCGGGGCGAGTCCATTCACCTGATCGGGGTCGAGTTCAGCCGCAAGACACGCAGCGTGACGGCGTTCGAGGTGGCCGGTGGCTGACGCCGGGGTGCCGGATGATGACATGCCGATCGAGTCGGAGGATATGCGAATGACCAGTTCAGGACCGTTCTACCAGGAGATCACCCTGGAGCCGCAGATCACAGGCGGGTCCGTGCCCGGCGTGGCACGCATGCCGAACGGCGACATCGTGGCGGTGTGGATCGATGGCGAGAACACGATGGGCGCGCGATCGTCCGACGCCGGCGCCTCCTGGAGCCGGGCCGAGGTGATGGCGCCGGGCGTGGAGGGGGATCCGGCGCTGCTCTCGGCGCGGCAGGGAACGGCCCTGCACTACAACACGTACGAGTCCGTCATGGAAGGCGACGATGCACCGCGCTACCGGCACTCGTCGCTCTACCGGATGGGCAGTGACGACGGCGGCCGAACCTTCGGACCGGCGACCCACATCGACACCGGCAAGCGCTACAACGGTCACGCCAACGAAGGGCTGGAGCTGCGCGACGGCACCCTGGTGCTGCCCTACTACTACGTCCGCAACCTGGAGGACGGAGGCGAGGTCTACGAACGGGACATGGTGTGCGTGTCCAGCGTGCTCACCTCGACCGACGGCGGCGAGAGCTGGCAGTCCGGCGCCGACGTGCGGCATCCCGACGATCCCAACGGCGCCGACGAGCCGGCCGTCGTGGAGCTCTGCGACGGCGACCTGCTCATGATCGTGCGGTCCACGAGGGGCCGCCACTATCAGTCACGATCGAGCGATCGTGGCGCCACCTGGAGCGAGCCGGTGCCGACGGTGCTGGTGGCCTCGAATACACCGGCCGCGCTCCACCGCCTGTCGTTCGAGCCGAACGCCGTGGTCGTGGTCTGGACCAGCACCCCCTACATCGGCGCGATGAACCGCTACCCGCTGAGCGTCGCTATCTCCTACGACGACTGCGTGAGCTGGGCTCACCACCGCATCCTGACCAATCCCGGCTGCCAGGTCTCCTATCCTGGCGTCACCAGCGCCGAGGACGGCACCATCGTCGTCGTCTGGCAGCAGTGGCTGGCCAAGACCTACCACTATCCGCCCTATGACTCGATCAAGAGCCGCATGAAGTGCGCCCGGTTCAACGAGGAGTGGCTGCGGGAGGGCTGTTCGCTGTAACCGCGCGACCTCAGAGATAGAACACCTGCTCCGCGTCCAGCAGTGACCGCAAGCCAGCCAGGGTGGCCTTGCCGTCGGCACCGGGCGGCTGATGGGGCCACGTGTTGCCGTAGCGCGTGGTGAGCTGGGTCCAGTCGAACAGCGACCTGCGCAGGCGCTCGCGGATCTCCCGGCAGCCGGGATCGGCATAGCGGTTGTCCATCTCCCAGGGATCCTCCGCGACGTGGTACAGCTCGCCCGCGTCGTCCACGCCGGCGAACGCGCCGCGAGGCCGGTGGCACAGCTTCCACTCCTTGGTGCGAATCGTCCTGCTCAACGGACATTCGGTGACGGCGAAGTCCCGCACGGCACCGGCGCCGCCGCGCAGCAGCGGCACCAGGTCATGCCCGTCGACCGTGTCCGGCGCGTCGATACCGGCCAGAGCGCAG
Organism: Spirochaetia bacterium; assembly: GCA_963662775.1. Lineage (GTDB taxonomy): Bacteria > Spirochaetota > Spirochaetia > SZUA-6 > Bin103 > CATQHW01. The sequence continues at coordinate 2,616,711 of OY759747.1, read as the reverse complement.
ATCGTCGGGAACACGTCGACGCTCTCTGCCAACTCGCCGACCGTCAAGCCCTCAGCGATGCCGCCGGCGGGCCAGCTCCAGATGAACGGCACGCGCGTGATCGCGTCGTAGCTGATGCCCGGCGCCTTCTCCAGGAAGCCGTGCTCCAGGGCGAAGTCGCCATGGTCGCTGCAGTACACGACGATCGTGTTCTCGGCGCGGCCCATCCGTTCGAGCCGCTGCAGCGCCAGTCCCACCATGTGGTCGACCTGTGAAACGCACCCGTAGTACCCCTGCAGCTTGCGCAGCCTGCCGGCCTGGTACGTCCGCGGCTCGAACACCCAGTCGTAGTCGTGGTGGCGTGCGATCATCCGCTGCTGGTGGGGCGGCTTGGCCGACAGGTCCTCGTCCGCGCTCGGCGGCAGCTCCAGCTCCACGCCGTCGTACAGCTCCCAGAACTCCCGCGCCGGGATGTAGTCCTGGTGCGGATGCAGCGGGTCGAGCTGGAACAGGAACGGCTGCCCGTCGCCGACACCCTCCAGAAAGTCGTCGAAGCTCTGCAGGCAGTACCCTTCGTTGGTATCCTCGAAGGCGAGCTCGGAGGGGCAGGCATCGAGGATCTGGCTGCGACCGCGGTACGCCTCGTCGTCGCGCAGATGCTGCAGGCCCTTCGCGGCAAGATAGCGGTCGTAGGGAGTGTCTCCCGGCCGCGCCTCGTCGTGCAGGTCGCGGTACAGGTCGCAGTACGGCTGCAGCCATGCGCCGTCCACGTGTATGTGGCCGACGATGCCGGTGCGGTATCCCGCCGCCTTGAAGGTCGAGAACAGCGACGGCAGTCCATCCGGCACGCGCTCGTTGCCCGACAGGCCGAATACTCCGTGATTGTGCACGTACTGGCCGGTCAGGTAGCACATCCGGCTGGGCGTGCAGATCGGGTTCTGCACGAACGCCCGCGTGAAGTTGACGCCGCGGCTCGCGAGCGCGTCGAGGTGCGGCGTGCGCACCTGGCGGTGCCCGTTCACGCCGAGGCAGCGCGCGTTGTGCTGGTCGCTCTTGATGATGAGGACGTTGGGATGGGTCACGACGGAGTGCTCGGTGCGGCCTAACCCGGCCTTTTTCTCGCGGCATGCTGCCGGTACTGCCGCTCGGCCATGCCCCTGGTCATGTCCAGGAACGGCTGGCCGGACGGGTGCAGCCACGGCAGGTCGCCGGGCGGAAACATGATGATGTCCTCGCGCTGCACCCGGTAGCTGCGGATGTGCGCGCGCGGCGCGTCGTCGTGGCAGTAGTCGACCACGTACAGGTCGCCGTTCGCGAGCTCGACCCAGCCGGAGTATCCGCAGTCGCGATGCACGCTGCGGTCCTGGTCGAGGATGACCGTGAACCCGGGGTAATACTCGCGCATGTACCACGGCTCGCGCGGGTCGTGCACCCCGGCGCGGTCCTCGGGCATCGGCCGCCGCTCCACCATCGGCTGGACGTCCTCCCTGAGCGCCGCCTCCTGCGTCATGAGGTGCAGCGCCAGCATCTCGTTCGGCAGGCCGATGCGATAGGTGACGGCCACCTCGCCGGACGACAGCAGACCCAGACCGGGCCGGCCCTCCAGGCCGATCATCGGCGTCGCGTACGGCCCCTTCCACGTCCGGCCGCCGTCCTGCGAGAGGACCTTGTAGCCCTGACCGAGACTGTCGGCGCGCAGAATCCCGAGGATCGTGCCGTCGTCCAGCTCCTGGAACGCGCCCTCCCCGAAGCCCAGCCACTGCCGATACCCGGGCATGATGCGCTGCTGATCGGGCGGAAGGCCCGGTATCGCCACCGGCTCGGACCACGTCCTGCCCTGGTCCTCCGAAAAGTAGACGTACTGGGTCTCCACGTTCTGATCGCCCACGGTGCCGGTCACCTCGGCGCCGCCGAACACCACGCGGCCGTCGCGGAGCTGGGTGAGAGACGGCACCACCGGCCCGTGTACTCCCGGATCTTCCGGTCCCTGCCAGCTCACCCCGCCATCGGTGCTGCGGTAGAACAGGTTGACCCAGCGGTGCTCGCCGCGCGGCGCGCCGAACCGGTAGTCGACGACCAGCAGGAGCTCCCCGTCATGCAGGCGGATGAGCCGCGCACAGTTCATGGACGCGCCCACCCGCGTCGGATCGGTGATGCGCGCGCGCGACTCCTCGTAGCCGGCGATCGCCGCCTCGCTCAGCCACGAGCGCGACTCCTCGAACAGCTCCGGCGCGACCACGCACTCGTCGATGATGCTGCGCGGCAGCCAGCTCATGCCGCCGTCGCGGCTCAGCCGGCAGACGATCCGTGAGAACGGGAACGGGGCATGAAACATGCACTCCCGGTACACGCATACCAGCGTGCCGTCGTCGCACTGCGCCAGATCCGGAAAGCACTCGTAGATGTCGTCATTGCGGGAGACGGTCGAGCGAATCATGGGGCTGAACTATACCGTCAATCCCGTATCGACCGCGGTCCGACGTCGCCGAGGTCGATCGGCCGGAACCCGAGCGCCAGCGCCGGCGAGCCCGGCAGCAGGCTGAAATCGTTCCGCTCCAGGCTCGCGCACAGCGGGTCGGCGATGACGCTGTGCGTGTCGTTGCCGCCGGCCCGCCACGCGTCGAGCTCGTCACGGCTCTGCTCGATCCAGTTGGCGTCCGCGTCGTAGGTGCCGGCGGCGGCCACGACCGGCTCACCGCCATGCCCGTCGCGTGCGCGAGCCACGTCCCAGAGCAGGTTGAGGTTGCTCCGGAACCCGCGCGCGCCGGTGACTCCGCGCGGGCGCTGGGCGAACACCGGCCGGCCGCCGGTCAGCAGCAGGTTCTGCTCCAGCGTGAACGTCGTGTGGTCCTCGACGCGCCCCAGCGAGATCACGCTGTGGCCGCCGCGCGCGAAGACGTTGTTGCGCACGATGTTCTCGCGGCCGTAGTGCTGATTGAAGACCTGCGTCCCGGCGTCGTGGCAGACGTTGTTCTCCACCAGGAGGTGCGAGCTGCCCTCGTCCAGATAGATGCACCAGCCGCCGTAGTTGGCCTGGTGAATGTCGTGGATGAGGTTGCCGCGCAGGACGGTTCCCGGCTGCACGCCGAGCGTGTAGATGCCGCCCATGTCGCTGAGCACGCCCTGGCCGAGGTCGTGGATGTGGTTGCGCTCGATGCGGTTGCCGCGCGCGACCGTGTCGCCGTAGCCCCAGATCCAGCCGCAGGAGATGCCGCTGTAGTACAGGTCGTGGATGTGGTTGTGCGCCACGACGTTGTCGAAGCTGTGCATGACGAGGATGCCGACCGCGCTCGGGAACACGCGCCCGCCGGCGTGGATGGTGTTGTCGGTGATGGCGTTGCGGCCCGTGCGGTCGCGCGCGCCGGAGTCGATGCCGCCGCCGTTGATCCGCACCCCGCCCGCGCCGAGATCGGCGATCTTGTTCCCGACGATGCGGATGTCGAAGCAACCCTTGCGGAGCACGACCCCGTACAGCCCCAGGTTCCGGAGCGTGCAGCCCGCAAGCCCGCAGCCCCGCGCGTATTCCATGTCGATGACGCCGGCCAGGTTGCACGCCGCCTGCGCGGTCGCGCCGTAGCTGTCGTCAGGTTTCATGTGGTCACCGATCTCGAAACCCTCCAGCGCCCCGGGGCCGGGCTGGCTCCAGTCGCAGCACTCGAAGGTCAGGTCCGCGAAGCGCACGCCCTCGACCGGGCGCTCCGGCGTGCCGCGCAGCAGCAGGAGCTGCTCGCACGCGGGCGCGTAGATCTCCACCTCGTCCGGGGACTCTCCCGGCAGCGGCAGATAGAACAGCCGGCCGCGTGACCGGTCCAGGTACCACTCCCCCGGCTCCGACAGCGCCTCGAAGACGTTCTCGACGTAGTACTTGGCGTAGCGCTGTCCCACGTCGTCGCGCAGCACGAAGATGCTGCGCCGACTGCTGGTAACCAGGCGCGTGTCCTCGTCGAAGCTCGCCATGGGCAGCCGCTCCTCCACCCAGTAGTGGTGGACGACGACGTCGACGTCGGTGAGATTCCGCCAGCACGCCACGTCGCCTTCACCGGCGACGAAGCGGTCGTGGCCGTGGATGAACTCGTCGTTCTGGCTGGCTCGCAGGTCGAAGCCGGGAACGTCCTCGATCCAGAAGTAGCCGTCCCTGGGCAGGCGCGCCCGCGGGCGCCGCTCGCCGTTTACGAAGAGCTGGCGGAAGTACCAGGAGCCGGCCGCGACCGCGGGGAGATCGGCCACCCAGACCTCGCGCTCGCTCGCGGCGGCGGAGGCACCCGCCGCACCGATGCCGGCCTCGGCCGCCGTGGCGACGCGCCACCCGGTCACCCGGCGCCCGCCGGTGAAGGTCGCCGTCTCGCCGGGATGGCCGCGGTAGTCCGTCGGTCCCGAGTCGCGCCCGTTGAACCACACCGGTTGGCCCAGGTGGTAGCGGCCGCCCCGCACCCAGACCGTGATGGTGCCGTGCGCGTCCCCGCTCTCGCGCAGGCGCCGCACCATCTCCCGTGCCCACTCGAGCGTCGCCAGCGGGCCGTCGTTGCCCGCGGGAGCGGGCTCCGGCAGGCGCCCGCTCCAGTTGTCGTTTCCCTCGGGCGACAGGTACAGCGCCAACCCGTCCACGGCGGTCGTGTCGTTCATCTCATTCGGTCTCCGATGTGGGATACCATGACGGCATCATGGTAGACACGTCATGAGCGGCGCCGAGGCATGGCGCGTCAAGGTGCTCGACGAGCACACGGCCGGTACCGGGCTGTTCCAGGGCGTGCGCTGCGCCTTCGCCGTGGCGAACTACTGGACCTACGGTTACTTCGAGCCGCGCGACCACTGCGAGCTGCCCGGGCTGCTGCTGCGAACGCGCGCATCCGCGCAGGCGCCGCACGTGTTCTTCGCGCCCGGCGTCGAGGACGAGCCGTACCGCTACCGCCCGAGCGAGCTTCCGGCTTACGTGAGCTGGACCGTCGAGCTGCCTGCGCCGCGCGGCGACCACGGGCGGCCCGCGCTGGTTATGCCTCGCCCGGGGCCGTGGGAGGTGTGGGCCGAGCCGCGCCGGGATCGTGTCGACTGGCACGTGCGGGCGCAGCACCGCGGCAGGCAGATCGACCGCACGCTCCGCGGCCCGCTCGGCGACAAGCACATCGTGCACGTCGAGGCGCGGCCGGCCGCGCTGCGCGTGACGGCTCCGGGGGGCGCCACCGTCGAGGTCGAGCACGACGCCTATGCCGAGCCGTTCATGGTCACGTTCGGCAGCGGCGCCGCCGCGGACGGCTCGCCGGTCGAGACCGTGTACCGGGAAGTCGCGATCGAAGAGGTCCCCTACCCGGACGCCGATGAAAGCCTGCCCGACGGCCCGGAGGACCTGCGCGCGACCGACGACGGGTGGTGCTTCATGGTCAACGAGGCGACGCCCGAACATCCGCGCCACAGCGAGGGCGACCTGGTCGTGCTGTCCGACGGTTCGCTGCTGCTGGTCTGGACCGACTACCATGCCGGCAAGGGCTGGGACGACTCGCCGGCCCGGCTGAGCGCGCGCCGCTCGACCGACGGCGGACGCACGTGGAGCCGGAAGTGGACGGTGGTCGAGGACGAGCACGACACCAACGTCATGTCCGCCAGCCTGTTGAACCTCGGGGACGAGTTGCTGCTCGTCTACCTCGACCATCTACCGGGCATGCCCGCGAAGGGCATGGTCGCGCGCCGTTCCGGCGACGCCGGACGCACGTGGACCGCCGCGGCGGCCATCACCCCCGCCAACGGCAACCGGCACACGGCCAACAACGCCAGTCTGCGGCGACTGGCGGACGGCCGCATCCTGCTCGCCGCGCGGGAGTACGTCGACGGGGTGCGCTGGCCGTACTGCCTGCTCTCCGACGACGGCGGCAGAAACTGGCGCGCGGGGTCGCACGTGCCCGACCCCGGCCTGCCCGAGCGCGAGCGGCTCGCCCAGAACGTCAACGAGCCGAGCGTCGCGCAGCTCGCGGACGGACGCCTGCTGATGACCATGCGTTCGGTGGCGGGGGGACAGTTCTTCGCCTACTCGGACGACCGCGGGCAGAGCTGGTCGCGGCCGTTCCTGTCACCGCTGCGCGGCGCGTGCTCCCCTGCGGCGATTCGGCGCGTGCCCGGGACCGCGGACGTGCTCTGTCTGTGGACGTACGGCCTCAGCGGCCGTACCCCGCTGGTTTCGGCGGTGTCGAGCGACGCCGGCCGCACCTGGCGGCCGCTGAAGTTGGTGGAGCGGTCCCGCCACCACGGCTACTGCTACACCAGCATCACCTTCCACGGCGATCACGTGCTGCTCACGTACTGCCACGCCCCCGAGCTGGCCGGGCTGCGGCGCTTCGAGGTCGAGCCCGGCTACATCGACCTGCGTCTCACCGTCCTGCCGGTCCGGTGGTTCTATCGCGCGGTGACACAAGACCCGACCTGAGTTGCGGCTCCGCACGGGAAGTGTCATGGTGACCCGAGACATTTTTTCCGTAGTCGAGGAGGCTGCCATGAAGTGGTTCAGACTTGGTGTAATTCCCGTGATCGCGTTGCTCGTGAGCGGAGGGTTGGCGGCCCAGGACGCCGGGCTGGCCGCCGGCGCGATGCAACTGCATCAGGTGTGGGCCACGCCGTCGGCATACACCGCCGACACCGGAGCGAGCCTCCCCGCCTTCAGCCAGTCCCCGACGCTGGACGCCGCGGTCGCCTCCGGCGACCTGCCGCCGGTCGAGGACCGCCTTCCCGCGGAGCCCCTGGTGGTGCTGGGCGTCGACGGGCCCGGCCTCTACGGCGGCACCTTTTTCAATGCCACCTACGATGTCGGTCTGGCGACGTCACTGCGCGACGAGACGGCCATCATCCTGAACAAGCACAGCTTCACGGCCGACCCGTATCCCAACGTGGCCAAGAGCTACGCAGCCGTCGACGACAGCTCGTCGGTCTGGGAAGTGAGGCTGCGCGATGGTCTGCGCTGGTCTGACGGAACCCCGTTCACTAGCGCCGACCTCACCTTCTGGTGGGACGACATCATCCTCAACACCGACATAACCCCTCAGCTTCGGCCGCAGTACCGGGGGCTTACCCTCACGGCGATCGATGACTACACCGTACATTTCGATTTCGGTGTTCCCGCGGATTTCGTCGCCAGGGGCGGCGGGTTCAACCCCCTCACGCGCCATCCTCGCCACTACCTCGAGCAGTTCCATTCCGAGTATGCCGGCGAGTCGGATCTGGCCGACATGGTGAAGGAATCCGGGTTCGAGTCGTGGACGCAGTTCTTCCTGGATCGCGCCGACTACAACGAATACGGAAACGTGGACAAGCCCACGCTGGAGCCATGGAAGCTCAGCGATGCGCCCCCCGCCGACCCGGTGATCTGGACGCGCAACCCCTACTACTGGGTGGTCGACGCTCAGGGCCAGCAGTTGCCGTACTTCGAGGACCGCTGGGTGTCGGTCCTCGGCGACCAGGAAGTCGTCAAGCTGAAGGCTCTGAACGGGGAAGTCGACTACTCGTTCCTGGACGTCGACGTCTACACGCTGGCGAAGAGAGCCGAGCAGGACGGCATGGTTCGGGTCTACATCCAGGACAACCCCGCGCTCGTCGCCTCCCAGCTCGACTTCAACGTGACGCATCCGGACCCGGTGGTGCGGGACGTGTTTCAGAACCCGCGCTTCAAGCGCGCGATCTCGCACGCGATCGACCGCGAGCTCATCAACGAGATCCTCTACGAGGGCTTGAGCTACCCGTCACAGGTCGCGCCGCTGCCGTCGAGCCCGTACTTCAGCGAGGCAGTCCAGAACGAGGCGACGGCCCATGATGTCGAGCTTGCCAACAGCATCCTCGACGAGCTGGGACACGCGCTCAATGACGACGGGGTGCGCACGTTCCCGAACGGGGAACCGATGGCGCTCACCTTCCTGTCGTTCGATACCGGCGGGTTGCCGAAGCACGCCGAGATCATCATCGACGGGCTCAAGTTGATCGGTGTCGAGTTGACGGTGCGCTTCGTCGACTGGGGCGTGCTGGCCCAGGCGCGGCAGGCCGGTGACTACGACGGCCTCTTGATCTGGGAGAGCTGGGGCACCAACGAGGGTCTCCTGGTGAACGACCAGGCCGCGCACTTCGTGCCGAACCAGCCGCTCAACCTCTGGTCGCCGAAGTGGCGGGACTACACGATGTCAGACGGCGAGCAGGGCGAGGAGCCGATCCCGGTCGTGCAGGAAGCGCTCGACTACTATCTGCGCGCCCAGGCGACGCTGGACCTGGACGAGCGCAAGGAACTGTTCGGCCACGTCCTGGAGATCTCACGACAGAATCTCTGGAGCATCGGCACCGTGCGCCATCCCGGCTTCGTGGTCATGGTGACGCCGGAGATGCGCGGCATTCCGTCCGGGCGGCAGCCGATGTTCCGTGGCGATCACGGCCGGCGGGACGCATTCTGGAAGGCTCAGTAACGGGCTGAGAGTACAAGCCGGGGCGCATGGCGCATTCCCGGTCTGGGTGGGACCATGCCGGGTACGGAGGGGATGGGCCGAGGTTTGGGTGCCCGTGGCGCCGAAACCTCGGGGCGATGAGGCGGGGCAGTGGCTGAGTACATCGTCCGCCGTGCCCTGATCATGGTGATCACGCTGGCGGCGATCTCGCTCATCGCGTACGTCGTGATCGAGTTGCCGCCGGGTGACTACGTCAGCTACCAGATCCAGATAATGGTCGAGCAGGGCACGTTCTCCGACGAGGAGGTGGAGAACCTGCGCAAGCGCTACGGCCTGGACCGCCCGATTACCGTCCGCTACTTCCGCTGGATCACCAACTTCATCCAGGGCGACTTCGGCTACTCCCTCTCCTGGCACAAACCGGTACGGGAGTTGATAGGCGGTCGCTTCGCCATGACCGCGCTCATTTCGACGCTCTCGCTGCTGTTCACGTGGGCGGTCTCGTTCCCGATCGGGGTGCTCTCGGCCGTGCGGCAGTACTCGTTCTGGGACATCTTCTGGACCTTCATCGGCTTCCTCGGCCTGGCGATCCCCAACTTCCTGCTGGCGCTCATCCTGATGTACCTGAGCCCGAAGATCTTTCCGGCGGTCGAAATCGGCGGGCTGTTCTCCCGCGAGTACCAGATCGCGGCGTGGAGCTGGGGCAAGTTCTGGGATCTGCTCGGGCACCTGTGGATTCCCGTGATCGTGATCGGTACCGCCGGTACCGCCGGCACGATCCGCATCCTGCGCGCCAACCTGATCGATGAGCTGCGCAAGCCCTACGTGGACATGGCGCGTGCCAAGGGCATCAGCGAAGTACGCGCGATCCTGCGCTACCCGGTGCGCATCGCCCTCAACCCGTTCTTCTCCACGGTCGGCTGGATGCTGCCGACGCTGGTAGCCGGCGAGACGATCACGGCCGTTGTTCTGGGCATCCCGACGGGCGGTCCGATGTTCCTCTCCGCGCTGCAGCGGCAGGACATGCAGCTTGCAGCGTCGTTCGTCATGTTGATCTCGGTCTTCACGGTGGTCGGAACCCTCGTGTCCGACCTGCTGCTGGCCGCGATCGACCCGCGCATCCGGTTCGACTGATGGCGGCTGCCGGGCCGCAGGGAGCTGCGGCACCTCAGGGATCCGCGGCGACGGCGGCGGTCGCGCCCGCGCCCGGAGTGGAGAACGCGGACGAGCTGCTGACCGCCGGGCAGTGGCGGCTGATCCTGCTCCGGTTCCTGCGCCACCGCATGGCCGTGGCAGCCGGCATCGTGGTCCTGCTGTTCTATCTGGCGGCCGTGTTCGTCGAGTTCGTCGCACCCTACGACCCCCACGTGCGCGACACCTCCCACATTTCGGCGCCGCCGATGCGGCTCCGCGTGTGGGACGTGGAGGAGCGGCGGCTGCACGCGCGGCCCTTCGTGTACGGCACCACCCTGCGCCGCGATCCGGTCACGTTGCAGCGCATCTACGTTGCGGACACCAGCATCCGCCTGCCGTTGCGCCTGCTGGTGCGGGGGGACGAGTATCGCCTGCTCGGATTCATCCCCGCTCGGCTGCACCTGTTCGGTTTCGACGGCGATGACCGCGGCACGCTGCTCGGCACCGACACGCAGGGGCGGGACCTGCTGTCACGCATCATCTACGGCACCCGCATCTCGCTCACCATCGGCTTCGTGGGCGTGGCGCTGAGCTTCGGTCTCGGCATCACGCTCGGCGCGATTTCCGGCTACTTCGGCGGCCTTGCCGACATGGTGATTCAGCGCATCATCGAGGTCCTCATCGCGATCCCGTCGTTGCCGCTATGGATGGCGCTGAGCGCCGCGATCCCCTTCGACTGGCCGCAGACGCGCACCTTCTTTCTGATCACGGTCATTCTGTCCCTCACCGGCTGGCCGGGCATGGCGCGGGTGGTGCGCGGCAAGCTGCTGTCGCTGCGCGACGAGGACTTCGTGCTGGCCGCCCGTATCGACGGCGCCCGCGGCGGCCGCGTCATGTTCCGCCACCTGATCCCGTCCTTTCTCAGCCACATCATCGCCTCCGCGACGCTGGCGATCCCGGGCATGATCCTGGGCGAAACGGCGCTCAGCTTCCTGGGGATCGGCCTGCGGTCGCCGGCGATAAGCTGGGGCGTGCTGCTCCAGGAGGCACAGAACATCCAGGCGGTGGCGCTGATGCCGTGGCTGCTGCTGCCCGGCGCCTTCGTGGTGGTGGCGGTGCTGGCATTCAACTTCCTGGGCGACGGCTTGCGCGACGCCGCGGATCCCTATGCCTGACGCCGGCATGCCTGACGCCGGCCGCGCGGACCTGCTGTCCATAGAGGACCTGCACGTCCACTTCCACACCACGCTGGGCACGGTGCGCGCCGTCAACGGCGTATCGCTGCAGGTACCAACAAATCACGTCATGGGGCTGGTCGGCGAGAGCGGCTGCGGCAAGTCGGTGACCGCCCGCGCGGTGCTGCGCATTATCCCGCCGCCGGGGAAGATCGAGAGCGGGCGGGTGCTCTACCACCCTGCGGACGGGGAGGCCGTCGATCTGGCGCTGCTGTCGCCGACCGGGCGCGCGCTGCGGGCGATCCGCGGGCGGCGCGTGGCGATGATCTTCCAGGAGCCGATGACCTGCCTGAGCCCCGTGCACCGGATCGGACTGCAGATCACGGAGGCGATTCGCGCCCACGCGCCGGTGAGCCGGGCCGAGGCGCGCGAGCGGGCGATCGCCCTGCTTGATGACGTGGGGATGCCGAGGCCCGAGCGCCAGCTCGACGCCTACACGTTCGAGCTGTCAGGCGGCATGCGCCAGCGCGCCATGATCGCCGTGGCGCTGGCCGCCAATCCCGAGCTGCTGATCGCCGACGAGCCCACCACGGCGGTCGACGTCACCATCCAGGCGCGGGTCATGGAGCTGTTGCGCTCGCTGCAGCAGTCGCACGCCATGTCGGTGCTGTTCATCTCGCACGATCTCGGCCTGGTGGCGGAGATGAGCGAGCAGATCGCGGTCATGTACCTGGGCAAGATCGTCGAGCGCGGAGAGGCAGGCGAGGTATACCGGCGGCCCAGGCACCCCTACACCAGGGTGCTCATGGCGTGCGTGCCGCATCAGTCGAGTGCGCGCAAGACACCGCTGCAGACCATCGAAGGGACGGTTCCGGACGCGCGGCTCATCCCCCGCGGCTGCCCGTTCAGCGCGCGGTGCTCGGAGTTCATGCCGGGTGTCTGCGACCGCAGCATGCCCGCGCTCACCACCGTCGGGGATGACCACGAAGTCGCCTGCTTTCTGCATTCCGACCGGGCGGAGGACGGCTGAATGGCGCGCGCACGCGACGACGGCCTCCTGCTGGAAGCGCGGGAGCTCGTGAAGCGCTTCCCGATCAAGCGCGGCCTGATGCGGCGCGTGGTCGGGCACGTCCCCGCCGTGGACGGCGTGTCGTTCCAGGTGTTTCGCGGACGCACGCTCGGGCTGGTCGGCGAGAGCGGCTGCGGCAAGACGACGCTGCTGCGCCTGCTGATGCGCATGCTCGAACCCGACAGCGGCCTGCTCCGCTTCCGCGTGCACGACGATCTCCAGGACATCACGCACGTTCACGGGCCGGAGCAACGGCAGATCTGGCAGCGGATGCGCATGATCTTCCAGGATCCCGATTCGTCGCTGAACCCACGGTTGCCGGTGCGCGACATCGTCGCAGAGCCGCTGACCCTGAGCGGCACGGCGCGCGGCCGGCGCCAGACCGACGAGCGCGTGCGCGCCCTCCTGGCCGTCGTCGGCCTGAATCCCGATCACATCAACCGCTACCCGCACGCGTTCTCGGGCGGCCAGCGCCAGCGCATCGGCCTGGCGCGCGCGCTGGCCCTGGACCCCAAGCTGATCCTTGCCGACGAGCCGACCTCGGCGCTCGACGTGTCGGTGCAGGCGCAGATCCTCAACCTGATGCTGCGCATCCAGGCCGAGCGCGACCTGGCGTACGTGTTCGTCTCTCACGACCTGCACGTCGTGCGCCACATGAGCGACCACATGATCGTCATGTACCTGGGCACGGTGGGAGAGACCGGCCCCACCGAGGAGGTGTTCACGCGGGCGCTGCACCCGTACACGGAGGCGCTGCTGTCGGCGGTCCCCGACCCGGACCATGCCGGCGACCGCGTGACGCTGGAGGGGGAGATCCCGGACCCGGCACACCGTCCGGCGGGCTGCTCGTTCCATCCGCGCTGCCCCTATCGCGAGGACATCTGCCGCACGGACGAACCCGTGCTCACCCCGATGGGCCGCGACCGCTTCGCCGCCTGCCACGTGGCGGCACGACGCCATGATTCGGCACCGCCGCAAGACGCAGAGCCTTCTTCACTTGACATGTAGTGCGAAGCGCACTCGCGAGTTTTCCCAGCAATCCCGCGCGGATGTTCGTGGCCCTGAAGCAAGTGCGCGCGGTGGTTCAGCACGGCAGGAAGACATGATCACTCCCCCTTTGCGCCGGGCACGTCCCTGCGCTGGAAGATCCAGAGCGCTCCGCCGAGCAAAACCGCGGTGTATGCCAGCATGACGAAGAACGCCCTTGCGCTGTCCGTCGGGAACGCCGCGCTCATCCATGCGGAAACGTTGGAGCCCAGGAGCGTTACGTCCAGGACGTTTCCCAGCCGTCCGGCCATCCCGGCGAGCGCGGGAGCGATCAACAGCTCGAAGAGGAAGTAGCCCATCGACAGCGCCATGCCCTGTGCGTTGGACCCGGTCGCTACCGTCAGGAACACGGCCAACGCGACGTACGGCGCCAGCGCGTACACCGCCTTGCCCAGCGCTGTTGCCACGGCCTTCCATGCCGCCGCGTTGCCAGCCACGAGCGGTCCCTCCCCGGCGGGCGGCAACATTCCCGCGACGACGCTGGCAATGGCGACGAGCGCGGCTATGACGAGGATCCCGGCGCTGACCGCGGCCATGAGCATGACGAACTTCGCGCTGAGCAACTGCCAGCGTCCCGCCCCTCGGGTCAACGTCGCCCTCAGCGTGCCCAGACCGTACTCCACGCCTATGACCGTGGCCGCAAGGATCATGATGGGGATGACGAAGATCATGGGGAGTTGCCCGGTCGTGCGATTGAGGCTGAACGGCAGGGTGAACCCGCCCGCGCCTGCGCCGCCTGCGTCCAAGCCTACGCTTACCGAGAGACCTTCGCCGCTCTCGAGAGCGGCGGCGCCGGTCCCCGCTGCCGCTACGGACTCGGCGCCAAGATGGTAGCTGACATAGCCCATCCAAAAGGCGCCCTGAGTAATGGCGGCGATGATGCCCAGCAGTATCCAGGGCATCCGCCGTCGGCGCAGCTTGTACCACTCTCCTCTCGTGAGTGTCAGAACGTGGGATATCATGGTTTCCTCCATCAGTCGCTGCCGGTTACTTCCAGGAAATACTGTTCGAGGGACCGCCCGATCGGCGCCATCTCGGTGACGTAGACCTCGGAGCGGCTCATGGCCGCCACCAACTCCCCCGACCTGTCGACCGGCGCCGCCACGGAAAGTGCGCCATCCTCCGTCGTTCCCACATCCCCGACCCAGTCCAGCGCCGCCAGTACCGCGCGCGCCTTCCGGTCGTCGGTGGTCTTCACGCGGACCAGTTCGTCCCTGTCCGCGCGGACCAGCTCGGCGACCTCGCCCTGGACTACCAGCTTTCCCTTCGCGATGATGGTGACGCGGTCGCAGACCTGTTCGATCTCGTGGAGCAGGTGGCTCGACAGCAGCACCGTCCTGCTGCCGTCGCCGAGGCTCCGTATCAACTCGCGCACCTGGATCATGCCCTCCGGGTCCAGGCCGTTGGTGGGCTCGTCCAGGCACACCAGCTCCGGGTCGCCCAGCAGGGCGTAGCCGATCCCCAGCCGCTGCTTCATCCCGAGCGAGTAGGTGTGGAAGCGGTCGTCGCCCCGGCCCGCCAGTCCCACCTTCTGGAGCAGGTGGTCGACCTCGGCCGACGAACCGCGTCCGGAGATGAGACGGAAGTACTCGAGATTCTCCCGCCCCGACAGGTTCGGATAGAAGGCCGGGCTCTCGATGACGGCCCCGATGCGACGCAGCGCCTCCCGGTGTGGCACGGTCGAGCCAAACAGCCGAAAGCTGCCGGACGTCGGCCTCAGCACGCCGAGCAGCATCCCCATCGTCGTCGTCTTGCCGGACCCGTTCGGTCCCAGTAGTCCGTAGATATGGCCACGCCGCACCTCCATCGAGAGGTCGTCCACCGCCGTGATCTCTCCGTAACGCTTGGTCAGACCGTCGGTCTGAATGACCGTTTCATCCGTCATGTTCCCAACTCCCTTGGCCAGCTCCGACCGCTACCTAGGGCGAACCCTCACGATCCCGTCGATATCGACGTTCACGCTGCTCGTCTCGCCGGAGTAGCGCACGTTGCCGACCCCTTCGACGCGGCCGGTCAGCGATCCGCCGTTCATGGTGATCCGGAGCTGGTTGGCGCCCGCCAGGGCAAGCACCGCGTTCTCGACCAGCGACTCTTCCAGGTCGATGTTGCCGGCGCCCGCGGTCTGCAGTGTCAGGTCACCGATGGTGCTGTCCTCGAAGACCAGGTTGGTCGCTCCGTCCAAACGCACCGTGAGCTCTGCCGCATCGAGGCCGACGACCGTGGCGTTCACGACCCCGGCGAGGCTCAGCGTCTCGATTGCCGGTGCGGTGATCATGATCCGGGCTGTCCGGTCCTCGTCGGCGTCGGTGAAGTAGATGCTGAGCCGATCGCCGGCGGTCGACACCTCGGCGGTGTCGACCAAGTCCTGGTCGCCGATCAGCACCGCACTGTACTCGGCGGCATGGGTGAGGTGCAGCTCCCATCCGCCGCTCAGCGCTATGGCGGTGAACCGCTCTATCTCGATCTGCCGATCCCCCTCGATCTGCCGATCGAACTCAAGTCCATCGCCGTCCTCCCGGGCCGGCGCGGAGAACACGCGAATCGCCGGCGCGACTCCCGCGGTAAGCAGGACCAGAACGACTCCCGATGTCGCCAATATTCGATTCGTATACATCAGATGACTCCTTCTTCGGTCCGCGCCGAAGAGCGGCTTCGGTCACGGTAGTGTGGTTCCAGATCGCTCAGCTCCAGGCCGAGCAGATCCATGGTCTTGAACAGTTGCGGAAGATCGCGGTCGATGAAGCTGCGGCGCTTCAACTCGCGCGCCTCGTGATAGGCGCGGTCGGCCACGAAGTAGCCGATGCCACGGCGGTTGAAGATGATTCCCTGATCCTGCAGGTAGGCGTAGGTACGGGTGACCGTATTCGGATTCACCTGGACGTCCATCGCCAGCTCGCGGATGGAGGGAATGCGGTCCCCGCCGTGCCAGACACGCCGCAGGATGTTCTCGCAAATGTAGTCGCCGATCTGCAGATAGATGGCCTGCGGTTGGGTGAATTCCATGCTCAGACTTCCGTCTCGCTCAGGCGGAGCCAGGTCAGGAACCAGAACAGCGGCCCCATGATCCCCCAGAAGAAGATCCTTCCGCCCAATTCGATCGCCTCCACGACGCCCGGAGCACTCGCCAACAGGGGATCGAAGTTGCCGGTGAACTCGAAGAACACCAGCCACGCCACGCCCGCGGCGATCAGGGCCAGCCCCAGGAACAACCCGGCAAGGGACAGGATTACCTTGAGCGCGTTCCAGCGGCGGAAGTAGACCGCCCCGAACAGGAACAGCGAGCTGGTCACCAGGTACGCCATGACCGTGCGCCAGACGTCCACCGACGGCGCGAAGACGGGTTGCGACCATCCCCGGATGAGCTGACCGATGCCGGCCCCCAGCAGGGTCGCCAGGAAATAGCCGGCCAGGGCGACAGCCGCGTACCCGACGGTGGACAGCAGAAGCCGCACCGCCCAGCGCTCCAGCGTCGAGATCGGCAGCGTCAGGTAGGAATGCGCCCGCGGCTTGTCCGGCAGCTCGGCGAACAGGGTGCTGGTGAACAGGAGACCACCGGCGACCAGCGCCAGCGGAAAGAACGTCGCGTGAAACTCATCGCCCGCGGGCTCCGGGGAGAACACGCTGACGATCAGGATCACGGCCGCCACCGCACCGGCTCCGACCAGGACCGCACGACTCTGCTGACGGAGATCCGCACGCAAAGCGTGCCACGCCCGCGCCACCGAGAATACGTTGCTCTGGTACATCATTCGCTCCTTTCGTCCGCGTCCGCGCCGGCGAACGCCGCTTCCACGCGCCGGTGATCGGCGCACACCGAGTTGAACAACAGCTCCAGGTCGATGGTCGACTCGGACATCGCTCCGCCGCGCTCGGCGGGCACCAGGGCACGACCGGCGTGCGCGCCGCCTGCGCCGCTGCTGAGCTCCACGTAGATGGCGTGACCGTTGCTCGGCGCCCCCGCGGGGCCTGCCTCGCGCACCGCCAGCGCGGTCGAGATCTCCTCCACCGAGTGCTGAAAGACGATCGACCCCTGCTCCAGGATCAGGATCGGATCGATCAGGTGCTCCAGGTCCCGGACCTGGTGGGTCGAGACCACGATCACCCGGTCGTCGGCCGCCGCGCCGGCGAGCAGGCGGCGGAACTGGCTCTTGGCGGGAATGTCGAGCCCGTTTGTCGGCTCGTCGAGCAGCAGCAGCCGGCACCCGCTGGCCACCGCAAAGGCGAGCAGCACCTTCTTCTTCTGCCCGTAGGACATGGCGGTCATGCTCTGCTCGGGATCGATCTCCAGCTCGGCCAGGTAGCGCTCCATCGCGGCGTGGTCGAAGCGGGGATAGAACACGCCGTAGAGCCTGACCAGCGCGCGAGCCGACAGCGCCGGCGTGTGAAACTCCTCCGGCACGAAGTACAGCTCGCGCAGGAACGCCGGCGTGCGGCGGCGCACCTCCTCGCCGGCGACGCGGGCGCTGCCCGCCTTGGGGAACAGCAGTCCCGACATCAGGTTCAGCAGCGTGGTCTTGCCGGCGCCGTTGCGACCGAGCAGCCCGTAGACGTTGCCGGGCGCCAGCGTGAGGTCCAGCCCTTCGAACAGCCGGCCCCTCTTGCCGTACCCGAACGCGACTCCTTGAAGTTCAACCATTCGCTCCTCCTCGTGATCCATAGGCCCAGTGTACTACTTCACTGGTACACTGGTCAACAGTGGGAGCAAGCAGGCGGATGGCAGTATGCGCGCCCTACCCCGTGAGGTAGTGTCTCAGGCGAGGATCACGATGAAGATCAAGCAGTCCATCGCCTTCCCGATCTTCGGGACGGACAAACTCCCTCTGGGCGACCTGTGCCGGCATGCGGCCGAGATCGGCTACGCCGCGATCGAGATGTGGGGGCGCCGGGGCGGCGGAGCGTCCGGAGAGGAAGACTTCGACGAGGTCGTGGCCACGGCTCGCGAGCACGGGCTGCGCATGGTGAGCACGTGCGGCCACGGCACCCTCGAGAACGGCGCCAACAACCCCGCCAACCACGACCGCATCGTCAGCGAGCTACGGGAAACCATCGATCTGGCTGCAGCCAACGACGTCCCCAACGTGATCGCCTTCGCCGGCAACCGGCTGGACGGCCAGAGCGACCTGGAGGGAATGGTCGAGTGCGCCCGCGTGCTGCGCCGCGTGGCTCCCGTCGCCGAGGAGGCCGGCGTCAACGTCAACGTCGAGCTGCTGAACTCACGGGTCAATCATCCCGGCTACCTGTGCGACCACACCGACTGGGGCATCGCGCTGTGCGAGATGGTGGGCAGTCCGCGCATCAAGCTGCTGTTCGACATCTACCACATGCAGATCATGGAGGGCGACGTGATCCGCTCCCTCCGGCGCGCCCTCCCCCACATCGGACACTTCCACACCGCCGGCAACCCCGGCCGACAGGACCTGGACGACACCCAGGAGCTGAACTACCGCGGGATCTGTCGGGCGATCGCCGCCACCGGCTACGACGGCTACGTCGGCCACGAGTTCGTCCCGGCCGGAGACATCGTCCCGGCCCTCAAGCACGCCTTCGACGTCTGCAACGTCGAGGATTAGGCCAGAACGAACAGACCGATGATCGTATGCCAGATCACCCTCGAAAACTGGCGGAACTTCACACACATCGACGTGCCGTTGCAACAGCGGGTGTTCATCGCCGGACCAAACGCGGCGGGGAAGTCCAACCTGCTCGATGCATTTCGCTTCCTGCGCGACATCACGAATCCCGGCGGCGGTCTGGAGAAAGCCGTTGCCGACCGCGGAGGCGTCTCGAAGATCCGCTGTCTTGCAGCGCGTCGATATCCGGCAATCGTGCTCGACGTTCAACTCGGCGAGCTCGCCAATCCAGCGGAGTGGCGGTACCGGCTCAGTATCACTCAGGACAACCAGCGGCAGCCCCGGATCAAGGAGGAGCTTGTCGAGCGGGAGGGTCAAGAGGTCCTCCGGCGGCCGGATCCCGACGACGAGAAAGACGCTGAGCGCCTGCGTCAGACTCACCTGGAAGGCATCAGCACGAATAGGACATTCCGCGACATCTACCGGTTCTTCAATTCGATACACTACCTCCACGTCCTGCCGCCTCTGGTCCGGCAGCCGGACCGGTTCACCGGTCTGGATTTGACCGCAGAGACGTTCGGAAGCGACTTCCTGGAACAGATCGCACGCAGCCCACCGAAGATCCGGCAATCGCGGTTAAGACGAATCGAGCATGCACTCCGCATCGCCGTACCGCAGCTGCGGGAGTTGAAGCTGGAAAAAGACGAAATCGGAATCCCACATCTTGAAGGGCGCTATGAGCACTGGCGGCCAAATGCGGGCTGGCAGAGAGAGGATCAATTCTCGGACGGCACGCTACGGCTCATGGCCCTCCTGTGGTCGGTGATGGACGGCACCGGTCCTCTGATGATAGAGGAGCCGGAGTTGAACCTGCATCCGGCTGTGATCAAGTTCATCCCGCAGATGCTCCACCGGGCCACGCGACGATCAAAGCGTCAAGTGATCGTTTCCACGCATTCGCCTGAGTTCCTCCTTGACGAAGGGATCGCGTCCGACGAGACGCTACTGCTGCGCCCGGACAGCAACGGCACCCGGGTGGAAGTCGCCGCCGCCGACCCGGAGATCAGACTTCTGCTGGAATCCGGCGTGTCGATGGGCGATGCCGTGCTCCCACGCACGGCACCAAGGGGTGAAGAACAACTGGCGCTGATGTTTGGGGATTGAGTCGTGCGTACGGTCTCTGTGGCGACCGAAGGTGCCGTCGATACGGCGCTTGCCCGCCGAATTTGCAAGGAGGTCGGGCTTGAAGTGGTAGCGGTACACGGGGAACGCGGCAAGCAACGGCTGGATCGGTCGTTGGGCGGCTACAACGCGGCCGCCCGACACGGATCTTGGTTTGTGCTGCGAGACCTGAACACCGATGCCGACTGTGCTCGGAACCTCCGAAAACGGTTGCTGGCAGCGCCTTCCCGAGGGATGACGTTCCGCATCGCCGTGCGCGAGATTGAGTCCTGGCTCATCGCTGATCACAGCTCGTTCGCTCGCTACTTTGCCGTCTCCACAGGGCGCGTCACCGACGATCCGGAGTCGATTCGCCATCCAAAAGACCACTTGGTGGGCGTGGTACGACATTCGAGGTCGCGGAGGATGCGCGAAGATGTCGTTCCACGTGATCGCAGCAGAGCTCGAATTGGAACGGGATATGCGAGCCGGTTGATTGAGTACATTTGGACCGCGTGGTCGCCGATGACAGCAAGTAGTCGCAGCGAGAGCTTACGGCGGTGTCTCGACCGGTTGTCTCGGATCTCTTAACCTGACGATAACGGCTGAGACTGAGACTACTTGATCGCGACCAGGCAGGGAAGGTGTCTCAGGTGGTAGGTGCTGGTGGAGTCCAGGCCGTAGCCGCCGATCCAGGGACTCTCGCCGTCGATCACGGGGATCTCGAAGCCGACGAACTCGGGACTGGCTGCCCGGCGCTGCTCCAGCACCTGCTGGTCGGGATCGTTCGGCAGCTTGTCGAACATGACGCACGCCCTGACGTCCTTGGCTCCCCACTCCTGCAGCTTGGCTCGCAGCGTGGCCATGGTGGTTCCCCGGTCCAGCACGTCATCGAGCAACAGGACGCTCTTGCCCTGGACGCCGACCGGCTCCAGTTGAATCCGTATTTCCTGCTGCGTCTTGCTATCGTAGGAAGAGGCCTTGGTCAGGTCGTACTTGATGTTCAGCGAGCTGCACTTGGCCAACGCCCTGCCGATGTCCGTGGCCAGGAAGACCGCACCGGTCAGGATCGGCAGCAGGATGAGTTCGTCTCCCTCCCCATAGGTCCTGCCGATCTCTTCCGCAAGCTCGTCCACCCTGCGCTGTATCTCGGCTTCCGATAGCAACACGTACGCTATCAGCGCCCGTACCTCGGCAGGCGGGACGATGCCGTAGTCTTCCAGCGAGACGCCGTTCTTGGGCTTCGCAACCGGGATATCGATCATGATGACTCCTTACATACCGGCCCGACACATACCGGCTCGACGGCCACGCGGATGCAGTCGTGGGCGCGGGCGTGCGCGGCGTCGTATGCCTGCGCGACATCGGCCAGCGGGAAGCGATGGGTGATGATGCCGTCCACCGGGACGTCGCCACGCGCGATCAGGTTGATCGCAAGCTCGAACAGCGTCCTGCCGCCCGCGCCGGAGAAACGCGTCTCCGGCTGCTTGCTGTGGAATGAGAAGAAGTCGAAGGTGAACGTCCTCTCCTTCAGGCCGCCGAAGAACAGGATCTCGCCGCGGCTGCGCACCACCTGCGCGCACAGGTTGATCGCCGCAGGCTCCCCGGTGGCATCGATCACGGTGTCGGCCAGACCGCCGCCGAGCGCGTCGCGGATCCAGCCGGCCACGTCGTCAGCCGTGCCGTCGACGACGTGGGTGGCACCGAAGCGCTCGGCTACCTTGCGGCGCGCCGGCATCAGCTCGACCCCGACCACGCGCCGCGCTCCCATGCGGCGCAGCAGGGTGTCGAACATCAGGCCGATGCCGCCCTGGCCGATCACCACCACGTCGCCGGCGATCACGTTCGTGAGCTTCTGCGTGCCGCTGATTACGGTGGCCAGCGGCTGCGCCATCACCATCTCTTGAATCGGGTACTTCGGGATCCGGAACACGCGGTCGACCGGCGCCAGGAAGCGCTCGGCCATGCCGTCCTGGGCGGCAGGCAACGCCAGCACCCGCTCGCCCGCCTCAAACGGGAACACCGCCTTGGAGCCGTAAGACACCTCCTCGACGACGCCGATGATCTCGTGACCGCTGCGCCCCGGCACCAGCGGATACTCGTCCGCCGGCAGGGTGTAGACCGACTTGAGGTCGCTGCCGCAAATGGAGACGATCTCCGGCCGGATCACGGCATGGTCGGCCTTCGCCTGCGGCTCATCCACCTCGACGACGGAGATCCGTCCGGGAGCGGTGACGTGCGCGGCCTTCATCGCGCCGTGATCATGCCAGCCGAGCCGCTCCGTGGCGACCTGCGGATGGACCGGCGCTCGGCGGTCTACTACCCTGACGGTCATGTCTGCATCAGGTGCCAACGGCCTGCCGCGCCTCGCCGAGGGCGGCGTCTACCAGAAGCTCGGCGTCGTGCCGATTCTCAACGCGCGCAGCAACTCGACCGCGTTCGGCGGCTCCTCGCCGTCGGCGGTGGTCCGCGCCGCGATGGACGAGGCCGGCCGCGGCTGGACGGACATGGCCGACCTCATGAGCAAGACCGGCGACTACATCGCCGCCTTGCTCGGCTGCGAGACCGCGCACCCCACCTCCGGCTGCGCGGCCGCGATCATCCTGAGCTCCGCGATCGCCATGACCCGCGACGACGGCCCCAAGATGGCGCGCCTGCCGAACACGACCGGCAGGAACAACCAGGTCCTGATCCAGCGCCAGCACCGCTACTGGGTGCAGCCCTGCTTCACCTTCGCCGGCGGCCGGCTGGTGCCGGTCGGCCGCGACGACGGCTGCACGGCGGAAGAGCTGGAGGCGGCCATCGGCGAGGACACCGTCGCCATCGCCCACCCGTTCTCGCAGCCGGCCGGCTACCTGTTCCCGCCGCGCACCGGCGACCTCCCCCTGGAGGACGTGGTCGCCATCGGCCGGCGCCACGACGTGCCGGTGATCGTCGACGCCGCCGCCCAGATCTACCCGCTGGAGCACTTCCGCTGGATCGCGCAGGCGGCCGACATGGTCTGCTTCGGCGGCAAGTACTTCGGCAGCTCACACTCGACCGGCATGGTCACCGGCCGCCGCAAGTACATCGATCCGCTGCGCAAGCTGGACTTCTCCGGCAGCATCGCCAACGACGAGGTCCCGGTCGGCAGCGGCTACGCCTTCGGGCGCGGCATGAAGCTGGACCGGCAGCAGGTGGTGGCCCTGGCGGTCGCACTGGACGTCTGGTTCAACACCGATCACGAGGCGCGCCTGGCCGAGTATCACCGCCGGATGGGGGTCATCCAGGAGCATCTCGCCGACATTCCGCACGTCTCGGCGGAGCCCGTGCCCTACGACAACTACCAGTTGGTCCGGCTGTTCATCACCCTGGGCGAGGAGTTCCCGGCCACCGCCGAACAGGTCGTCGACGACCTCGACAAGGGTTCGCCGCGCATCCTGGTGGGATCGGAGGGCGAACGCGAGGTGTTCGTCGGCCCGCACGTGCTGTCGGAAGGCGACGAACGCATCGTCGCCGGCCAGCTCCGCAGCGTCCTGCTCGCTCGCCTGCGCTCCTAGGGAGCACGGGCGTGGTGCATCTCCGGGCCACGATCTCCCACACCCTTCCGATCGGCGGCGAGGGCGGCCCCAACGGCCTGACCTGGGACGGATCGCACCTGTGGAGCTGTGACTGCGACAGCTTCGTCATCGAGCGCATCGAGCCCGTGACGGGCGCGTCGGTCCGCTCCTTCCGCCCGATCGACAGCATCCCGGCCGGCCTGGCGTGGGACGGTTCCGCGCTCTGGGTGTCCGTCCCCTACCACCTGAAGCTGTACGCGCTGGACCCTGCCGACGGCGCCGTGCGCCGCTCGATCCGGGCGCCGGCGCCGAAGTGCCACGGCGTCACCTGGGACGGATCGCACCTGTGGACGAGCTGCCCGGTCACCGACCGCTTCTACCGGGTGGACCCGGCAGACGGCCGCGTCATCGGCGGCTTCCCGTCGCCCGGCACCCGCCCGCACGGACTGGAGTGGCGGTCCGGCGAGCTGTGGAGCGCCGACACCGACCGCCGCACCATCCACCGCATCGACCCCGAGTCGGGCGAAGTGCGCGCCGCCGCGCCGTCCCCGGACGGCACCGAGCCGCACGGCCTCACGTGGGCCGCCGGACACCTGTGGTTCGGCGACGAACGCGCCAAGAACCTGCACCGCCTGGAGATCAAGGAGGTGGCGGCCTGATGGCCGGCCGGCTGCGCATCGGCGTGATCGGCGCCAACCCCACGCAGAGCTGGGCCAAGCGCGGCCACCTGCCGGCGATCCTGGCCATGCCCGAGGAGCTGGAGCTGGTGGCCGTCTGCACCACCCGCGAGGAGACCGCGCGCGAGTCGGCGCGGATCTACGGCGCCCGCTACCACTTCGCCGACTACCGCGAGCTGATCGCCTGCGACGAGGTGGAGGTGGTCGTGGTGTCGGTGCGCGCCCCCCGGCACCACGGGCCGACCATGGCGGCCCTGGCGGCCGGCAAGCACGTCTACACCGAGTGGCCGCTCGGCGCCAACCTGGCGGAAGCCGAGGAGATGGCGGCCGCCGCGCGCACGGCGCCGGGCACGTCGATCATCGGCCTGCAGGAGCGGCACACCCCCATCTACCGCCGGCTCAAGGAACTGGCCGACGGGGGCTTCTTCGGCGAGGTGCTGGCCATCCAGATCGGCTCCTGCGGCGGCGGCCTGCTCGACAAGGAGTCGCCGGCGAGCTGGCGGGCCGATGCGCGCAACGGCGCGCACAACGGCACCATCGGCTTCGGCCACCTGCTGGAGCCGCTCTACCACTGCTTCGGACCGATCCGCGAGGTGTCGGGGGTGTGGCGCACGCAGGCGCCGCGATGGCTGGAACAGGACACCGGCAGGACGATCGACGCCACGGCGCCGGACACGGTGTTCATGCAGGGCTCGACCGATGCCGGCGCGGCCGTGCTGGCCTACGAGCACAGCGTGCCGTGGCACCCCAGCGGCTACCGGTTCGAGATCTACGGGCGCGAGAAGACCGCCGCCATCCAGGCCGACGAGCGCTTCACGGACCTGAAGCTCATGGCCGGCGGCCCCGGCGACACGCGGCTGGCCGAGATGCCGATTCCCGACCGGCTGACCCGCGTGCTGCACACGCGCAAGCGCGACCGCCCCTTCTACGTCGCCCAGGTCTGGAGCCACTATGCCGAGGCGATCCGTTCGGGCACCCCCGCGGAGCCCGATTTCGACTTCGCGCTCGACCTGCACCGCCTGATCGACGCTCTGGAACGCGCCTCCGACACCGGCACCCGGCAGGTCGTGGCGCGGTAACCGCGATGAAGCGCTTCTACCATCCGCTCAACCTGTACGACCTGGAGCGGCTGGCCGAGGAGCGGCTGGCGACCGATTACTGGCACGTCGTCGCCGGCGGCGTCGGCGACGAGATCACCGTGCGCCGCAACCGGGCGGCATTCGACGCGATCGCCATCCGCCCCCGCCTGCTGACCGACGTCACCACCCGCGACCTGTCCACCGCCGTGCTCGGCCACCGCATCTCCTTCCCCGTGATGGTGCCGCCGGCCGGCTCGCAGGTGTGGGCGCATCCCGACGGCGACGTGGCAACCGCGCGCGCCTGCAGCGCTCACCGGACGGTGATGTCCCTGCGCGCCGGGGCCGGCAAGACCGTCGCCGAGGTGCGCAAGGCGACCACCGGCCCGCTCTGGTACGGCGTCAAGCACTATCCGGACGAGGTCACCGAGCACCTGATCGGCCGCGCCGTGGAGGCCGGCGTGGACGCGATCTGCATCACCATCGCCGGACCCGGCATGGGCGATCGGGAGCCGGACGTGCGCGGCTTCTCCCCCAGCCACGACGCGCCGATGCAGAGCTACGTGGGCAAGTGGGCCGACCTGGCCGACCGGCCCGACCTGGCCGAGATGATGGAGGACCTGGACGAGGTCTCCTACCCCCCGCTGGACGGCAAGCGGCTGGAGTGGCTGAAGGGGCTCACCGGGCTGCCGCTGATCGTCAAGGAGGTGATGACGGACGAGGACGCGCTGCGCGCCGTCGATCACGGCGCCGACGCCGTGGTCGTCTCCAACCACGGCGGGCGCACCTTCGACAGCATGCAGGCGTCGATCGAGGTGCTTCCCGAGATCGTCTCCGCGGTGGGCGACCGCGCCGAGGTCTACCTGGACTCCGGCGTCCGCCGCGGCACCGACGTGCTCAAGGCGCTGGCCCTCGGCGCCCGCGCGGTGATGGTCGGCCGTCCCGTCTTCTGGGGACTGGCGGTCGACGGCGAGGCCGGCGTTCGCACCATGTTCCAGATCCTCAAGGCCGAGTTCGACAAGGCGATGGCGATGTGCGGCTGCACGAGCGTCGCCGACATCGACGAGCGGAGGGTCGTGCTGCCCGGCCGGTGATGGGCGAGGAGGCTCAAATGGCGATCGCGATGACCGATCAACAGAAGGACGACCTCAACCGCAAGGGGTACTTCGTCGTCGAGAACCTGCTCGGCACCGACGAGGTAGCCGCCGTGGCGGCGGCGATGGACCAGGTCGCAGCCGAGGTGCGCGCGGAGCGCGGCCTGGGTCCCGGCGACAAGGTGGCGCTGCGCAACGGCATGATCCGCCATCCGAAGCTCCTCGACCTGATGGACCATCCCAAGATCCTGGAGCTGGTGGTCGACGCCTACGGCTGGAACATCCACAACCGCGACAGCGTCACGCAGTGCGAGCCGCCCAGGCCGGCCGAAAGCGACCCCGACATCCTGTCGCTCGGCTGGCACTTCGACTACGAGGAGGAGTTCTGCGAGACCACCGTGGACGGTACGCTGCCGCTGTTGGACTTCAAGGTCGGCTGGTACATCTCCGACCACACCGAGCCCGGACACAGCACCATCCTGGTGGTCCCCGGCAGCTACAAGTGGTCTCGCGAGCAGCGCGCGACGTTCGAGGAGTGGCTGGACCCGGCCGACATCGTCGCCGTGAAGGTGCCGGCCGGCAGCGTCATGCTGTGGCGGCCGACCCTGCTCCACAGCGTGACGCCCAACCTGTCGGAGACCGAGCGCAAGGCCATCTACGTGAGCTACACGCCGCGCTGGGTGCGCCCGAGCGGCCACCTGGAGCAGGACGCGGAGCTCATCGCGCGCAGCTCACCGGTGCGCCGCCAGCTCCTGGGGGCGATGGGCAACCTGAGCCATGCGCTCGGCTGCGACCCGGTCAACAGCCCCAACTCCCAGTACTGGTTCAGCGACGACTGGGACACCGTGCCGCTGAAGGCGTGGGCCGAGGCGCGCGCCGGCGGCCCGCCCTACGACTGGGGCACCGGCCTTGGGGTCAGCCATACGAAGGGACCGGATTTCGCGTTCACGCAGGTGACCATCCCGGACGGCCCGTCCGAAGGATCGTCGTAAGGTGGCCGGGCAGCCGATCGTCACGGACATCGCTCAGGGCGTCGGCCTGACCACGCCGGCGCCGGCCGTCCGCACCGTCAAGGTGCTGCTCTCGCCGCTGCTGCAGGACGGGCTGGAGGACTTCTCGGTCGGCATCACGGAGGTGCCGCCGCACGGCGAAGGCACCCGTCACAACCATCCGCATGCCGCCGAGGTATGGCTGTTCTTCGCCGGCCGCGGACGCGCCATCGTCGGCGACCGCGCGTACCCCACCGGCCCCGGCACCGTCGTCTACACCCCGCCCGGCACCTTCCACCAGTTCATCAACACCGGCGACGAACCGGTCAAGCTCTACTTCCTGTACGTCCCCGCCGACGAGGCGCAAGCCATCCTGGACGCCGAGTTCCGCTGAGCGGGGTCTCCGTGCGGTCCCGTCGTGAGCCGGATCTCGCGGGTCTTCAAGGAGCCATACCCAACCGCGAACCGCTCAAACCGGTGGCGATTCAGTTCAGCCGGCAATTCGAGCAAGACACCCGCATCGCGCGAGTTTCTGGCCCAATCCAGGAGCAGGTGGTATTGCCACTGATCCTGGAGGCCTCCAAACCACTGCATCCCCTTGGGCGAGATGACGCAGACGACATTGGCCAGATCGCACGGACCAAGGCATCCGGAGATCGTCAGTTGCACCGACTTGTTGAGCTTCTCGTCCTTCCACTGCCGCTTGATCCAGTCGCGGGGGAGCGGCTCGAACCCCTTGTCTGTCCGACCGCAGCAACAGCCTTCGCAGAACACGATCTGCCCGAGAATGCGCGCTCGGGCCGTAGTCAGTGGTTCGTGCCTGCCGAGCGCTTCGCGAATGCGCCGAGTCTGAGCATTCATGGGGTGGCCTGTCCGCTGATGCGGCATCGGACCCGGTTGGCGGAGAACACGAACGCGATGGCTCTCAAGTGCACCGTGCTGCGGTGGTGCTAGTCGCCCACTCGCCAAACCGTCACGCCACCCTGAGCGTCGAGCGCAGCTATCGCACGTCCATCCGGTCGCCAGTACAAGGCGCCGACCACATCCGCGACAGACGCAGTGCCTATAACATCGCCTTGCCCATCGCGCCCAAGTGACCACACGACGACCCCGCCGTCTCGACCTCCCGAGGCCAGGCGCAGCCCGCGGCGAGCGAAGGCGAGCGTTGTAACGGTTTGAGCATGTTGTTCCAGAACGCCGGGCCGCGTGCCTTCGGGACCACTCTTCTGGAAGCTCCAGACCGTCACCGCCTCCCCTCCGCCGGTGGCCAGGAGGGTGCCGGTCTCGTCGAAGGCCAGGGCCGACGGCTTCCCGGGATATCCCGACATCATCGAGTCCTGCTCCGTGGAGCGGCGCCAGAAATGCACCGAGTTGTCCTGGCTGCCGCAGGCCACGATATCCCCGTCCGGACTCAGCACCATCGACACCAGGGAGCCTATCCATTCCAGCTTCTGGCGAAGCTCCCCGGCGGACGCGTCGAAGAACGTCACCCGACCGTAACAGGCCGTCGCCAGCTCTCCAGTGCCGGACCACGCGATCGCGCTGACGGTGCTCGGATGATCATCAGAGCGCCAGATTCTCACCCCATCCGCGCCATACGCGTGAACCTGACGGGCGCAGGAGGCCGCCAACCACTTTCCGTCCGGCGACCACGCCACGTTCTCCACCCAACCGCTCCCGACGTCGACAGCCAGGCTGACCCGACCCTCTGCGGCACTCCATACCAGGACTCGGCCGTCCTGGCCGGCAGTAGCGAACACGGGCCGGTCCGGGTGGATCGATACCGCGAGCACGCCACCTTCATGGACTCCGCGCTGCGTCCAGATGGCCGTGCCGGACTTGCCGTCGAAGGCGTAGACGCCGCCCGCGGCATCACCGACCACCAGCGCCTCACCGCGCGGGGTCCAGCCCCCGGCCATGGCGTAGTCAGCGACGGCTGCGGACCAGCGTCCGCGAAGAACACCCCGCGGGCTGGCGACACTCAAATCAGACATGCCTCGAATCCCTGCCGCATTGACTGCTCGTGGAGGTTGCGGCCGATGAATACGAGCTGATTGCGGCGGGGCGCGTCCCCCCATGGACGATCAGGCTGTCCGTCGAAGAGCATGTGGACCCCCTGGAAGACGAAGCGACGGGACTCACCCGCGAGACTGATGAAGCCCTTCATGCGGAAGATGTCCACCCCGCGTTCACTGAGCAGTTCGCCAAGCCACGCGTCGAGTCTGTCGGGATCGACGTCGCCCTCCCTCTCGATCGCGATCGAGCCCACTTCGTCGTCGTGCTCATGCTGTGCCACCCAGGTTCGCTCGACCTCGACAGGAACCGCTCCCTCGATGGGGGGGGCGCCGGTCCCTGGGAGGGGCGCCAGCTTGGAGCGCGGACTGTCTGCCGGCCTGATTGGCGTTCCATCCGCGTTCGTCAGTTGGAGATCGAACTCCTCCGCGGTGTGCTGAGCGTAGAGACCGACCGTCACCTGCGCATCGACCTCCAGAAAGAAGGACTTGCGCCCCGAGGAGTCGAGCTGGAGGCTCAGATGCCTTCCGACGGAGATCTGTTCCCCCGAGCGAACGGGATCCGCAGGTTCGGCGTACCGACGCACGCACCACTCCGCACTCTCGCGAAGTGCGGAGTCATCCTTGCCCTGGTCGGGTACGATGACGAGGGACATCGCCGGATCAGGTCCGTCGGCCAGGCTGAGCTCGTAGCGGCCGACATCGAGCGTATAGACGCCGGTCCATTCGAACGGGTACTCCGGCTCGAGAAAGGTGGGACGGCGCCCGAGCACCTGCTCGATGTCGAAGGCACCGAGGTTGAGTACCGAATCGACGGACACGTCCGCCCGCTCGCTGCGGATGACTCGCGCCATTCGGTTCATGTCCCGGAGCCGGGCCTCGAGCCTGTCGAGAGCGTCGTCGTCGACGAGGTCCGTCTTGTTGAGAACGAGGACGTCCGCGAACGCGACCTGCTCCGTGCTCTCGTCGCTTCGGCCGAGCTGCTGCTCGATGTGCGCTGCGTCGACGAGGGTGACGATTCCGTCTAGCGCGAACTCGGCACGAATCTCGTCGTCCATGAAGAAGGTCTGAGCGACCGGACCGGGATCGGCGAGCCCCGTGGTCTCCACCAACACGTAGTCGAACTTGTCCCGGCGCTTCATGAGGTTGCTGAGCACGCGAATCAGGTCTCCGCGCACCGTGCAGCAGATACAGCCGTTCGACATCTCGAAGATCTCCTCGTCAGCGTTGATGACGAGCGCCTGATCGATGCCGACCTCCCCGAATTCGTTCTCGATCACGGCGATGCGCTTGCCGTGCTCCTCGCTCAAGATCCGGTTCAGCAGGGTCGTCTTGCCGGAGCCAAGGAAGCCGGTGAGGATCGTGACAGGTATGTTTCGAGTCGTGTTCATCTAGCCCAAGTTTAACGGGCTACGATTTATCTTGCTACAGGTGAATAAGTTATCCGATCTTAAATTCGCGAGTGGCACTACATTCCCTCCAAACTGGTCAACCGCATTTACGCGACCACCAGCTTCTTGACCCCGCCAGGTGAAGGATCAACGCCCAGGGCGTCATAGATGGCCCGCTGGTCCGGCTCAGCCTGCGTCGCCTTGCGCACGTGCAGCGTGCTCCGGTCGGCGCGCCGGAAGGTGCAGGTCACCCGTTGCTGGGCGCCGAGAATGCTGCGCAGCGTCTGCCATGAGGAGTGTTCGCCCTGCGCGCCCAGAAGCCGACGGATCACCTGCACCAACTGATAGGCCAGCACCGTGATGAACAGATGCCCGTTGGAGCGATCCTGCTTCTGGTGATAGATCGGCCGTAAGCCCAACTCCGACTTCAGAGAGCGAAACACCGCCTCCAGGTCGGTGAGCATGATGTAGGTGCGCCACATCGTCTCCGGCTCCCAGTCGGTCTGGTTGCTGCGCAGACAGTACACCCCCGGATGGGTCAGCTTGGAGCCGGCCACCGGGCGTTGTTCCCACGTGATCGCGGTGGCATTCTTGCCCTCCTTGTCGGCCACTACGTCGATCTGATAGTGCTGGCCCGCGCCGCTGCTCTTTGCTTTCAGGCGGCCGATCCGTTTCCAGATCGCCTCGATCTTCTTGTGGGTGCGCGGGCGTGACAGCCCCTCGTGCACCTCGGCCAGCCGCTTCTCGAAGCGCTCGGTGGCTTTCTTCAGCATCGCCTGCTCCTTGCCCTCACGCGCCGGCGAGTAGCAATACAGACGCACCTCCGAGCCATCCTCGCCCAGCACCTGCTGCACCTGGATGTGCTGCCGGTTCGCCGTCTGCAAGCTCACCGCCTGAGCCTCATCGAACCGCCGCGTGCGCTCGCGGCTCACCACCAGATAGCGGTAGCCATGCTCGCGCAGCCACTTCAGATTCTTCTCCGTCGCCGCCCCGCAGTCCATCACGATCAGCGCTCCCGCCGGCACCTCCAGGCGCCTCAGTGCCCCTTGCAGCACTTCTCCTTCAACGATATTGCCGGCCAGCACTTCCGAGCGGCGCACGAACCCGCTGCCGTCCACCACCAGCCCCAGGGTCAACAGCGGACAATCGTTGCGCTTCTCCTTCGAATGGCCGTGCTGCGCCAGCGGCTGAGCCGCTGCCACCCCCTCGAAGTAGGTGTTGCTGAGGTCGTATAACGTGACGGTCACCTCCAGCCCAAACAGGTCGGTGACCTGGTCGAACAGGTGGTTCTCGATCGGTTTGCGGGCAGCGTCGAGCAAATCGCTGGCCCGGTACAACTGCATCATGCTCATGCTCTCGAAGTCGACCTCCAGCAACTCGCCCAAGGCGCTGCGCGCCGTCAGCCAGCGGTAGGTGGCGCGCTCGGAGCCGGGGGCCGCCATGCGCCCGATGATGGAGCCCACCGCCGCCGCCCGTTGCGAACCGCTGAACCCCAATCGCTCCAGCAGCGGGATGAACTGCACCTGCTGCATGGCCCACAGGGCCAGATGTTCGACACCCACCGAGCGTGGCCGCAGCAGCTGCAGCGAGGCGACGTCGACGTTGTGGAAGTCTCGTTCGCCGCCCTCGCCGTCGGGCTGCTGCCGGCGATCTTGCGACAGCTCACCGTGGCGGGCCAGCACCTGCGCGGTGATCCGCTGTGCTTCCCGTTCGACGGCGGGACGAATATCGGTGCTCAGCAGCGCATCCTGGCAGCTCAGCAACTGTTCGATCCGGCTGCACAGCAGGGGCCACTCGGCGTTCGGGACCTCGAAATGGCGGCCGAGATTGAGCAGGGTGCGCTGCCGGACGCGGGCGCCGTGGCGCTCGGAGCGCACGAGGCGATGGGTGAAGTAGCGTTCGCCGTTGGCGGTGGCGCGGGTCTGAGTGCGGCGCACGAACATGGTCGAGTTGAAGGTACGGGCGCGGCAATGAGGGGTCAATGGCGAAAATGACCATTATGGCACTACATTGGCCCACTCAGCTCGTTTTCAGGCAGAGCACCCCATAGATTCGCGGAAATCACTCAAAGTCAGCGAAATCGCCTGCGCTCGTGTTAAACTTGGGCTAGTCCTCCTGAAGCGGCGGTGCGAGCGTCGGAATCTCCACGTCGAATCCCCACGCGGTGCAGACTTGGATCAGGTCCCCTGCTTCGATGGCGTCCATGGGTTTGTGCAGCTTGCACTGAAGCTGTGGCGCATCGGGCCGAAGCACGCCAATCGCGGTTTCGACGGGCGGGCAGCCTTCTTCGAGACAGGCCAGCTCGGTGACCGTGACCGTCATGTCATCTGAAAGGCTCAGCGCTTCACGCAACGCCTTCTTGATGCGTCGACCCCGTTCGAGGTTCGGGTGGCGTGGTGATGTGTTGATCAACATACGCTCTGTTCTCCGTCCAGACCGCGAGATATGCGCGATGTGACTGTTTGCTGCAAGACGGTCAACTGCTGCTTCGCTCTCTGCATGGATAAATGATATCCGATTATCAGTTATTGTCAAGGCCCCTCTTGGCACCGGATCCTCGCGAGGCAGGCCGCCGGGTCACCGAGGCGTGTGCGTCCGTCGTCGGTTGCCGCGGCGAGTTGGAACGCCAGGCGGCGGCAGCCGGAGCTGCCGCTCTATACCACCTCGAGTCCCGAGATCGAGATGATCAGGCACTGGGAGTAGGCGTCCCCGCTGCCGCCTAACGCGATCTACTCCCCGGCCAAGGCCCTTGCCTTCGCCTCATCGTAAGATCTGCAGACTCTCTCTGTGAGCGCAGTCAAGTGCTCTTCGCGCTCCTTCCATTCCTCGATCGATCGGAGCGAACACCTGAACTCTTCGCTGATCGGACCGATGTGTGGCGCAGCGACGCTCGAGGTGATGGCTACTCGAACGAGAAGTTGTGGAGCGTCGGCTCAAAGGTGCAGGGGTACTCCGGTCCCGGGCGCGTGACCCAGAAGTAGTACTCCCCGGTGCGCGGCACCAGGAGGAAGCTGTACAGCGTGGCCAGCGGATAGTCATCCGGCATCTGGTCGAGGTGCTTGCACACCGGCGACGGCGGTGTATGGTCGCGCATGATGCGGCGCATCGCCTCCACGCTCGGGTTCGACTCCGCCTCGCGCAGCAGCCGCTCGATCAGGCGGTGGCGGGCGACGTGGAACTCGTGCAGCGGCGTCTGGCCCTGGATGCCCGCGGTCTTCTCCTCCACGGCCACGCCGTCGGTGGTGAAGATCCACGGCGTGTCGGTGCGTCGCACCGCGTAGGTGTTCTTGCTCTTCTCCACCGCGGCCCCGTCGCCCTCGCCGTCGATCAGCACCAGATTGCTCGGTCCCGACATCGTGCTGTAGCGGTCGATCAGGTCCAGCGCCTCCGCCGTCGTGCTGCAGCAGCGCAGCACCAGGGGACCCAGGTCGACCCAGAAGCCGGCGTCCGTCGGCTCGTGGGCGTAGGCGATGCTGCTGCCCTGGATCGTCAGGCCGTGCTCGTTCACGGCCAGCGCCGTGCCCATGTAGCTGTGGCCCATCTCTTCCGGAAAGCGGAACATCACCGGATCGCCGAAGCCCTGCAGACCCGCCACCGAACCGATCCCGGAGTCCATGTTGCGGCCCACGATCGGGCCCACGGGGCTCTCCTTGAACATCACGCTGGTGCAGCTTCCGGCGGCCGCCGGGGTTGGCTCGGCTTCGCCTGAGACGCGCAGGTAGACCAGCCGCCGGTACTGATCCTGGCACAGCAGGATGCGGCGGAAGTCGGTGCCGAACACGTCGGCAATCCCCTTGGCCTCGCGGTCCTGGTACTGCGCCAGTCCCTGCATCTCCGGAAACCGGTGCGGGTCGAACGGCTCGGCGAGGCGCTCGCGGTGGATGTCGCCCACGGCGTCGAGCAGCCGCGTCTCCGTCCACTCCCGAACCCGCGCCACGTCCTGATCGCGGCCCATCAGCCGCGCGTGCCTGGCGAACGGTTCCAGCAGGTTCAGCTCCGGCCCCTGCATGCCCTCCTCGTCTCCGAGCCGCTCCACCGCCTCCTTGTCGACCAGGCGGTAGAACTCGAACACCTCGCCGTGCGGCGTCGGGATCAGGCCGTCCTCCTGCCACGCCTGGGCCAGGGCGGCGCCGTTCTCGTAGCCGTCGCGTCTGATCACTCTGGTCTTCACCGTGAGCCTCCCGCGGCGCGCGAACGCGCGGCGCCGGGACCCGAACGGCCCCGGCGCCCGCAACGCGCGTGGTTACATCTGGTGCGGCTGCAGCGGGTGCTGCAGGTAGAACAACTCGGGATGGGCCGGGAACGTGTACAGCATGTCCCAGCCGTACAGGTAGGTCTCCGGCACGTTCATCAGGTTGTCCTTGATGATGAACACGGTCGGGAAGTAGCCGACCGTGCCGATCACCGGCAGGTTCTCCGACACCCAGGTCAGGATCTCCTTGCCGAGACGGACGCCCTCCGCTTCGTCGACCGTGGCCTGGAGCTGCTGCCAGTTGTCGTACATCTGCACCACGTCCGCCGGCGGCTCCTCGCCCTGCTCGCCGCCGGAGTCCAGCCACTTGGCCCACAACTGGCTCCACGCGTTGCCGGTGCTCGGCGTGGGAACGAGGTTGTAGGGATCGTTGAAGATCAGGAAGTCCGAGGACCCGTCGTGTCCCCAGGCGCCCATCTGCAGGTCGTTGGCGCGCACCCGTTCCCGATACAGCTCGATGTTCAGCACGTTGATCGACAGATCCACTCCGACCGCCGCCCAGTACTCCTTGATCAGCTCCTCGAGCGCCGGCTGAATGGTCGCGGTGAGGAACGTCCACGCCAGCCGCTCGCCGTCCGGGCGCAGGCGGAATTCGCGGTTCCTGTCCCACTCCAGGCCCAGCTCGTCCAGCATCTGGTTGGCCTGATCCGGATCGTACTGCGCCCACGAGTCGTCGTAGTCGGGGTTGTAGTACTTGGAAGTGGACAGGGCGTTGATCTGGGTCGGCTTGGCGCGGCCGAAGTACAGCACCTCGTTGATCTCGTGGCGGTCGATCGCCAGCGACAGGGCGCGGCGGAAGTTCACCTCCCGGAACAGGTCACGCAGCACGTCATCCCCTTCCAGGGTCTGGTTGACCATCAGCGTGGGCGAGCTCTGGTTGGTGTACTGCCACAGGAACACCCGGTACTGGCCGCCCGCCTCGTTCTCCTTGAACATCGGGAACTGCTGGAAGTTGACGGTGTGTCCCTCGGCGGCGGCGAAGTCCGCCTCTCCGCTGATGATCTTGCCGTAGTAGACCTCCAGATCCTCCAGCCGCCGGCTCACGATGCTGTCGATGTAGGGGAGCTGGTTGCCCGCGGTGTCGACCTTCCAGTAGAACGGGTTCCGCTCGTAGACCAGCAGGTCGGTCTCCTTCCGGGTCTGGGTGTAAGGATTGAGCGTGGGCAGATCGGGCTTCATCGGGAAGCCGATGAAGTGGTGGTTGCGGTCGTTGAAGTACTGGTGCCAAGCGTCGAAGCCGGCCTCCTTGGCCACGTCGTCGGCATCGCTGTTGTGGGCGATGTGGAACTGCTTCAGGTAGTGGCTCGGCGGCGTCAGCACGCCTCCCCACCCGCCGACCAGTAGAGTGGTGAACAGCGGGTGCGGTGCACTGAAGTGCAGGCGCGCCGTCGTTTCGTCCACCGCCTCGTAACGCATGACCTCCCCGCCGGGAGCGAACCCTCCCGGAACGGTGGGGGTGAGGCTCTCGTTCTGCAGGATGTCCTGGTGCCAGAACTCGATGTCGTGCAGCCCGAACGGCTCGCCGTCGGACCACTTCATCCCCGCGCGCAGCTTGAAGGTGAAGGTCATGCCGTCGTCGGACAGCTCGTACCGCTCGGGCATGTTGGTGACGATGGTGCTCTCGTCGAAGTCGATGCGCAGGAACGGATCGGTGCCGGCCAGGTACCAGCCGTCGCGGGTGAGATCGGGCCGCAGGTGCAGGACGTTGGCGGTACCGCCGTACTCGCCGATGCTCTGTCCCAGGCTGGCCTGCGGTTCCACCACCTGCGGCACGTCCGGCAGCCTGTCGTCGACCGGGGGCAGGCTGCCCTCGGCTACCAAGGCGGCGAGCATCGGGGCCTCGTGGTACGTGTCGCCGTAGGCGGCGAACGACGCGACCAGCATCAGTCCCGACAGTAGGGCGAGCGTCTTTCTCATCTCGGACCTCCAGGGCGAAGTGTAGACGGCCATCTTATGGGCACATTGCGAACTGTCAAGCTTGGCGCTACCGTGGCGCCATGGAAAGCCCCGTCAGCACCCAGGTATATCGCCAGCGCCGCGAGCGCCCCGACCTGCTCGGCGAGCGCTCCCCGGAAGGGCTACGGGTCACCCAGATCAGCGCCGACGCCGAACGCCCGCACAGCCACATCTACATGGAGGCGCGGGTGTTCACGCCCGACTCCCGGCGCTTCGTGTTCCAGCGCTTCCTCGATCCGGCCGACGTCGACACCCGCAGCAGCCCGCGCGAGTACCTGCTGTGCGACATCGAGGACGGCTACTCGTTCATCCAGCTCACCGACGAGGAGGGCGCCATCGGCCCCAGCGTCTCCCCGGACGGACGCTACATGTACTACTTCATCGACCGGACCCGGGCCGGCGGCGGCTGGTGGGCGATCAAGCGCGTGGATCTCGATTCCTTCCAGCGCGAGACCGTGGCGAAATTCGACGGCCCGCTGCCGGAAGCCGGCCGCCACCTGAGCCTGCTCTACGGCACCAGCAGCATCTCCTCCGACGGCGCCCGCCTGTGCATGGCCGGGTACCTCGGCGACGGCCGCACCCACAACGCGCCGTGGGGACTGGTGGTATTCGACGTCGAACGCGCCGACGTCTCGCTCATCTTCGAAGGCCAGAGCTTCTGCAACATCCACCACCAGTACTCCCGCTCGAAGGACCCGGAGGAGAGCCACGACATCCTCCTGCAGGACAATCACGGCTGCGACGTGGACGAGCTCGGCGACATCGCCACCCTGGCCGGCGGCAAGGGCGCCGACGTGCACGTGATCCGGGACGACGGCAGCGACTTCCGCTGCTACGCGTTCGGCCGCGACGGCTTCGAGACGTGCCAGGGGCACCAGGCGTGGCGCGGCGAGCAGATGTCGGTCGTGGCGAGCATGGCCATCGAGAGCGAGGAACGGTATCCGCTGCTGGAGGCCAGGGCGGTCCGCGCCGAGCCCGGCACCATGCACCACGGGCGCCTGATTCCGGGAGCCACGCGCAACCGCATCAGCCGCTCGATGGAGCGCGAGGACTCCTGCCACTTCGCCTTCGATCCGAGCGGCACCAGGTTCGTCTCCGACACCTTCGGCTACCGCGGCCGCCACGCGAACTGCGTGATCTACGTCGGCGTGCTGCCGGACGAGCCCGACGCGGCGCTGCGGACCAGCTACCTGCTCCATCCCCGCTCGTCTTTCGGCCACTCGCAGCACACCCATCCGCATCCGTTCCAGTCGCCGGACGGCAGCGTGGTGCTGTTCAACTCGGACGAGTCGGGGCTGCCGCAGATCTACGCCGTCGAAGACTTCGAGTATCCCTGAACGGGCGGCCCGGGCCGGGTCAGGCGCCCGCCTGTGCCTCGAAGCGGATGCGCGGGTCGAGCCAGGCCAGCAGCAGGTCGGATAGCAACGTGCCGATGACCGTCAGCACGGTCAGGAAGATCACGATGGTAGCCGCCAGGTACATGTCCTGAGCCTGCAGCGCGCGCAGCAGCAGCGGCCCGGTGGTCGGCAGGCTCAGCACCAGCGCGGTGATCACCTCGCCGGAGACGATCACCGGCAGCAGCCATCCCACGGTGCTCACGATCGGGTTCACGGCGATGCGCACCGGGTACTTGAACAGCAGGGAGCGTTCGCCGACGCCCTTGGCGCGGGCGGTGATCACGTACTGCTTGCGCAGCTCGTCGAGCAGCGAGGCGCGCATCACGCGGATCAGCCAGGCGGTGCCGGCGGTGCCGATGACGACGACCGGCGCCACCAGGTGACCGAGCATGTCGAGCAGCTTGGCGAGGCTCCACTCGGCGCGCGCGTACTCCAGTGAGAACAGTCCGCCGATGGAGATCCCGAACAGCTTGAACAGCAGGTACATGAGGATCAGGGCGAGCAGGAAGTTGGGGGTCGCCAGGCCGATGAATCCCAGCGCGGTGAAGGTGTAGTCGCCGAGCGAGTACTGGTGCGTGGCGGAGTAGATCCCGATCGGTATCGCCACCAGGTACGTGAAGATGAGCGTCGCCCCCGTCAGCAGGATGGTGAGCGGCAGCCGTTCCAGGATCAGCTCCATGACCGGCCGGTTCCAGTCCAGCGACATGCCGGGGCTGCCGCTCACCAGCCGCTTCATCCAGGTCAGGTAGCGCAGGTATACCGGCTTGTCGAGCCCGTACTGCAGGCGCAGCGCATCCACCATCTCCTGGTTGAC
This sequence comes from Spirochaetia bacterium, assembly GCA_963662775.1. Classification (GTDB taxonomy): domain Bacteria; phylum Spirochaetota; class Spirochaetia; order SZUA-6; family Bin103; genus CATQHW01. Next base: position 2,577,974 of record OY759747.1, on the reverse strand, counting down.
GCGCTGGCCGGTCGCCTCGAGCTGCGCCACCTTGGTGGACACGAAGTCCCCCGGCGGCAGCTCGATGATGATGAAGCCGAAGATCGAGACCGCGATCAGCACGGTGACCGTGTAAGCGACGCGGCGAATGATGTACCCGCTCATTCCTTGCGTTCCTCACTCGTGTAGGGGTCCGCCGCGTCGCGCAGCCCGTCGCCCAGGAAGTTGAACATCAGCACCGTCACGATGACGAAGATGCCCGGAATGAGCAGCCACGGATGGATCGCCACGGTACGGAAGTTCTGGGCGTCCTTGAGCAGCACGCCCCAGCTCACCACCGGCGGCCGCAACCCCAGCCCCAGAAAGCTCAGCGCCGTCTCGCCCAGAATCATGCCGGGGATCGCCAGCGTGATGTTCACGATCAGGTAGCTCATGAACGACGGCAGCAGGTGGCGGCGGATGATGTCGCCGGCGCCCTGCCCGGCGATGCGCGCCGCCATCACGAAGTCCTCCTCGCGCAGCTCCAGCAGCTTGCCGCGCACCACCCGCGCCAGGCCGGCCCAGCCCTGCAGCGCCAGGATCACGGTGATGGCGAAGTAGACGCGCAGCGCCGGCCAGTTGGCGGGCAGCGCCGCCGACAGCGCCATCCACAGGGGAATGGTGGGAATCGAGATGATGAACTCGATGGCGCGCTGCACGATCAGGTCGGGGGTGCCGCCGTAGTACCCGGAGATGCCGCCGAGGATGCATCCCAGGACGAAGCTGATGAACACGCCCACCAGCCCGATCGACAGCGAGATGCGGGCGCCGTGGATCACGCGGGAGAGCATGTCGCGGCCGAGCCGGTCGGTGCCCAGCAGGAACGCCTCGCCGCCGCGCGTGCCGAAGAAGTGCACGTCGGTCCGGAAGATCCCCCACAGCTTGTAGGGGTCGCCCCGCACGAACAGGACCAGCGGCAGCCGGCGCGTCGTGTCGGCCGCGTACTCCCGCCGCAGGGTCACCTCGTTGCGGGTCTGGACCAGCGGATACACGAACGGCATCTGCACGCTCCCCTCGTCGAGCACCCGCACCAGCACCGGCGGAGCGTTGATGAAGTCGTTGTGGCGCTGGAAGAGATCGTGCGGTGCGAAGAACTCGGCGAAGATCGCCACCAGGTACAGCAGCGCCAGCATCGTGGCCCCGGCCAGCGCCAGCCGGTGGCGGCGCAGCTTGCGCCACATCAACTGCCACTGCGAGGCGAGAAAGTACTGCTCCTGAAGCTCCTGGCGGGCCTCGCCGCGCGCCGCCTCCGCCATCGGTCGCGCTCCTACGCGCAGCTCATGGCGGACAGTGCGATGCTCATGGACGGTCGACCTCCTCGGCTCAGTGAAGTATATATCGTGAGCGGGGACGTTGCACGTCTCCCTTCGCCCCGCATTCCACGTTTCGCTTCCTTCGCTACCGATCCCGCTCCATCATCGACGACCGCGAGTCCCGGCCCGCCGCGAGGCGCACGTCATCCTGGACGTCGAGTTCCGCTAGCTGCTAACGAACCTCCACGGCGATCCACCCCGTGAGACCCGAATCAGCGATACTGTTCGCGACCAAGTCCGTGACCCCGGTGCCGTCCAGATTCGCAACCCGAATCTTTCCCGGAAACTCTCCTGTCCAGTAGATCTTTCCCACGGCAACCGCAACGCCTTTGGGCCGATACAGTCCAGTAACCAGGTCCGTAATGCCGGTGCCGTTCAGGTCCGTAACCTGGATTCTTCCCGTCGACGCATCTGTCGCAAGAAACCGGTTTGTCCAGTACAGCCGGCCGCCGGCAACTGCAATCGCCCCAGGGTCACGAATTCCCGTTACCAAGTCTCCGACGCCAGTGCCATCCAGACTCGCAACCCGGATTCTCCCTGCATATTCTTCTGTCCTGGACGATTCTGTCCAGTACAACCTTCCTCCAGCAGCCGCAACCGCCCCGGGCCGAATTGCATCAACCAGATCCGCGACACCGGTGCCATCCAGATTCGCAGTCTGAATCTTTCCTGCACGCTCTTCCGTCCAGTACAGTTTCCCCGCGGCAACAGCTATTCCTGCAGGGCTGTCCAATCCGGTAACCAGGTCGGTGACACCGGACCCGTCCAGGTTGGCAGCCTGGATCTTATCTGAGTAGTGGTCTATCCAATACAAGAGGCCTTCGGCGACCGCAAGCGCGCCAGGCTGAAGCGGTACAACCAAGTCCGTTACCCCGGAGCCGTCTGTGTCGGCGACCCTGACTCTGGCTGGATGGTGCTGTGTCCAGTACACTTTACTGCCGGCAACCGCAATCCCTTCATAACGCAGGACTGGCGCTGGAGAGGTGTTCTTGTAGCGTGTTCGATCCCGTCGCGATCTCGTACCACCTGGTCCGGCAACCAGATCCGCAACCCCGGTCCCGTCCAGGTTCGCAACCCGGATTCTCGCTGCGTGGTTTTCTGTCCAGTACACCTTGCCCCCGGCAACCGCTATGCCTTTTGGGCCGGTCACTCCGGTAACCAGGTCCCTGACACCGGACCCGTCGAGATTCGCAACCTGGATCCTGTCTGCGTGGTTGCTTGTCCAGTACACCTTGCCCCCGGAAACCGCAATCCCTGCAGGACTGCGTAGCCCGGTAACCAAGACCTGGACGCCGGACCCGTCCGGGTTCGCAACCTGGATCTTCCCTGCGTAGTTGTCGGTCCAGTACACCTTGCCTCCGGCAACCGCGATCCCCGTAGGCCGGCGTAAGCCGGTAATCAGATCCGCGGCCCGGGTGCCGTCCAGATTTGCAATCTGAATCTTCCCTGCAACCGGGTCTGTCCAATACAGTTTGCTCGCGGCCACCGCAACCCCTTCAGGCGAGCGCAATCCGGTAACCACATCTCTGAGCCCGGTGCCGTCTGCATTCGCAGCCTGGATAGTTCCGCGAGAGTGGTTCGCCCAGTACAACCTGTCGCCTGCCACCGCGATACCCAATGGATCGCCCATTCCCGCGACGACGTTCGTGATGCCGGTGCCGTCCGGGTCGGAACGCCGGAGGACGCCGTCGAACGCGGTCCAGTAGATCCCTCGGACCTCCGAAGACGGGTGGGGGCCGACGGTGTCCGTACCTCCCGGCAGCGGTCCCTGGATTCGACGGAGCGGGCCGGGGCCCAAGTCGCATCCAAACACCGCCAGCGCGACGGCAGCGACCACCAGGACCCGCGCCGCGGATCTGGCGAAGCGCCGCGCGGCCCAGGGAATGGCGGAATCCACTACAACTGCCACCGTGCTGCTCAATCTACCACCACCCGCTTGCGGCGCAGCGAGTGCAGGATGGCAGCGTCACCGCCGCAGTCGTGGCGATGTCGGAGCTCGCCAACAGCTTCGACGTCGAAGTAGCGTTTCGCCGTCGGTTGCCGGGGCTCCGGTGTGTCGCGCGCGCGAAGGCCGGCACAGTCACACCAAGTCCCGGGAACCCGCCGGAACCTCGTCCGTTCCGTACACGCTGTTGGAATACGACCAGTGGTTGTCGGAGCCACCCGGCGCGTTGGCGGCATCAAGCGGTAACGGGACGCAGCCTACTCCCAGTGCCTGATCATCTCGATCTCCGGACTCGAGGTGGTATAGAGCGGCAGTTCCGGCGTGTGGACCTTGGGCGACTGGGTGACGGCAAGCAGGATCAGGTCGGCCACGTCTTCCGGTTGCCCGAGTTGCGACACCTCGTCCCGATGGTGGTCGCGGCGCATCTTCGTATCCATCGGACCCGGCTCCACCAGGGTGGCCTTCACGCCGTGCGGGCGCCCCTCCAGCCCGGTGATGCCGGTGAATCCTCGCACGCCGAACTTGGCAGCGCCGTAGGCGCCGTAATTGGCTACCGGGTACCTGCCGGCAAGCGAGGAGACGTTGACGATGTGGCCGCGGCCGCGCTCGCACATGTGACTGAACACCGCCTGGGTGCACAGGAACACCGCCTTGAGGTTGACGGCGATGTTGCGGTCCCAGAGTTCCTCGGTGATGTTCGGTATCGGCGAGGTGCCGGCCACGCCGGCGTTGTTGACCAGGATGTCGACCGTGCCGAAGCGGTCGATGGTGTGCGCCACCATCGCCTGCACCGCCGCCTGGTCGGCGACGTCCGTGGGGACGGCCAGCGCCTCGCGGCCGAGCGCGCGAATCTCTTCGGCCACGGCCTCGATCTCGGCGGCGGTCCGTGCCGCCAGCGTTACGCCGGCCCCTTCGCGGGCCAGCGCAAGCGCGGTCGCCCGGCCGATGCCGCGGCCGGCGCCGGTGACGATGGCGGTCTGGTTCTGCAGTCTCATGCGTTCGCTCCCTGTAATGCGGACCTCGGCCTCTTGCCGCTCACTCCGCAGCCTGGCGTTCCAACTCGCCGCGCCAACCAACGACGTTCCCCGCCTTGATCCGACCGATGTCGAACTCCGGATACCGGTCCTCGAGCGTGTCCCCCAACTTCTGGGTTTCCGCCCAGCGGTCCCAGGCGGTCTTCATCCACTCGTGCGGCAGCGCCTGACGCACCGCGGGATCGAGTTGCCAGGCATTGCGCGCGTCCGCCACGGACGGATCGCCGGTGAATCGGCCCGGCCACCTCGACCACCCGATCGCAAGGGTGTTCCGTTCACGCTCGGGGACGGTGTGCCCGGTGTGAATCGTGGCTCCGTTGCGCACGAGTGCTTCCCCCGGCTTGAGCCGGATCGCGACCTGCCCAGGCAACGGATCCACGCCGTTCCAAGCGGGCGTGTGCGGCACACCCTGCTCCTTCATCTCCCGTGGCAGGAGCACGTCATGCTCGAACGGCGTGCGCCATCGCCGGTGGCTGCCCGGTATCAACTCGTGGCATTCGTCGTCCACCAGTGCCAGGAAGATGTTCACGCTGGTCCGTTCCGTGATCGACTTCTCGTTCTGCTCCTGGATCTCCTTCCAGCGGATTCTCTCGACCGCCTCGGAATACGCCTCAGGCCCCTCGCCGCGGACCTCGCGCTGGGCGAAGTAGCTCTCTCCGGTGCCCCACCAAGTCACGTCCCGGTGCCAACTGGGCCCGTTTTCCCGCACTCGGGGATTGCACCACAGCAGCATCGGGCTCATCACCATGTCCTCGGGGCCGAGCCCGTGACACCAGCCGGCCACGAAGTCGAGGAACTCCCGAGAACCGAGGAACTCGGCAAAGCCGGGCTCCTCGAAAGCGGGATGGATGATGCCCCGGATCGCCCACGGCTCATCATCGCCGGTGCGGTGCACGTAGCCCTTCGAGCAGTCGATCGTGCGGTAGCCGTTGGCGGACGCACACGCCTCGGTGACCCGGCGGCCTGCCTCGCGCAGGCTCGGGATCCAGGGGCTGCCGACGAAGTCGGTGACGATGACGAATCCGTGCTCCCGCAGGTGTTCCAGGCGTTCTTGTGTGGCTCCGGGTTCGGCGAGCTCGGGCTTCGCGTCGGCAAACGCCGTGGCCCGATAGGTGCCCGCCGCTGGTGATCGTTCGGCATTCATGTTCGTTCCTCCTGTTCCAGGGGCGGAGTCCATCTCAGGCCGGCACGGTCACAGCAGGTCCCTGGCGCCCACCGGAACCTCGTCCGTTCCGTACACGCTGTTGGAATAGGACCAGTGGTTGTCGGAGCCGCCCAGCGCGTTGGCGGCGTCGATCGGAAACACCGATTCCAGGTTCGACTCGCGGAGGAACCTGCCGGCCAGACGGGCGTTCCCCCACAGGGGCACCAGCCACCGATAGTGGCTTGCGGCTGCGAAGATCTCCGATTCGTAGATCTCGATACCGTCCACGCCGGCGGCGATCAGGCCGATCGCCCTGCGCACGGCAGCCGCCGGGCTGCCGGCGACGCCGCCGATGTCGAGCACGCCCGTGCTGCCGTTCACCCCGCCGAGCACGCGCACCCCGTGCTCGCGGCCGAGCTCGACGTAGGGCCGGATGTCCTGGCTCCCGTGCGTGAAGGCGTCGTGCAGGGGATCCATCTGCAACTCGTCGACCAGGCCCTCGGCCACCCAGCGCTCCACGTCCATGCCCTCGGCGATGTTGAAGAACAGCTCTTCGCACGGCACCCTCGCCGCGACCGGGGGCCCGCCGCCCGGCCGGCGGTCGAGCTCGCGGCGGAGCTCGCGCAGCAGCTCGGTCAACCCCCGGCAGCGCCAGCGCAGCCATCGCTCGAACGGCTCGCCATCCGTGTAGTCCAGCGTCCTCGGATCCACGCCGGCGACACGCCGGTACTCGGCCACCATCGCCGGGTTGTAGCCCGCCATCGGCGGCTGGCGGCAGCAGCCGATCGTCAGGCCGTCGGAACCGAGGCCGGCCGCCTCCACCAGGATGTCCAGCCGCTCGCGGCGAGCCTCGGGAAAGAAGAACTCCACGCGGCTCACGTCCGGCTGGTCCGTGTGCTTGGGGTAGCGCTTGACCTCCGGGTGCTGCCGGGCCCATGACGAGGTCAGCGCGCCACCGTAGGAGCTCGGCGAGTAGTGGCGGTTCATCGTCAGCCACGCGTCGATCCGCAGCCCGTGGTGCTTCCGCCGTGACAGCACGTATCCGAACGTGTCGTGATCGCGGACCATGCGGCTCCACGCGGCGAAGTGCGGGCAGTCGGCGAGGATCTGGTCGGTCAGCGGCACCCCGGGGAACAGGTCCGCCTGCGGCAGGCGCGAGTGGTAGAGCAGGCACGAGCGGCCGATCGCCCAGCTCAGGCTGGTCATGCCGACCTCGCGCTGCCCGGCGAGGATCGTCTCGATCTGATCGAGCTCCGTCCTGGAGTGCTCGTCGAAGTAGTCCCACCAGTCGGCGATGCCGCGCAGCTCGATGGGAAGGCGTGTGGTCTGATCGAGGAAGGAGCGCGCCGACGCCTCGGTGACCGGGATCGCGCGCAGTGCTCGGATGCCGGCGCGTGGCAGGTTCTCCGCACGCAACTCGATCGCCTCCCCTGAGAACTCCCGCACGCACACGAACACGGTCCCGAACTCCGGGCCCAGCGCCAGCATGCTGGAGGCGGGTGCGCTGCCGTCGCGCTCTCCCTGCATGAGGCGGATCAGTCCGTCACCCGCCTGCACGTAGAGACGTCCCACCGGCTGCACGAACACGGCGTAGCAGCCCCGCAGCCCCAGTTGCAGCGCGACCGAGCTCCCCTTCTCTCCGCTGACCAGGCACGAGTCCGCACCCATGCCCTCGGCGTTCCACGAGCCCCCCACGTCCGCCCGCTCCCAGTCGTCGATCTCCACCGCCGCGCGGCTCCGGTCCCGCCGAAGACGAAACGGAGCCAGTGGTGACACCAGCACCCCGTCGGGGTCGGCCGGCGGACGCCGGTAGCGCAGCCGCGGCCCCTGCGCGTAGCGCCGGCCTTCCAGCTCCGGCAGCAGCTCGAACCAGTACGTACCCGGCTCCCACGCGGACACGTCGACCAACCGAGCCGCCCACTCAGGGCCGATGACCAGCGTGCCGGGCTCCACGCTGCGCGGCGCCCCGCGGCGATGCACGGCGAGCCGTGCCCGCAGCTCATCCACGCCGGCCAGCCCGGGCCGCAGCCGGTACCGCAGCTCGACGCTGTCCCGGTCGAGCAGAACCCGCGGCCCCAGACGCAGATCGACCGCCGGCTGCATCGACCTGCTCATCTCCGAGAACGGATTCCAGTGCAAGCCCGCCGGCACCCAACCCGTGTCGTACACGACCCGTTCGTGGTCCCCGAGTCGAACCCATTCGGCGTGCTCGTCGCCGGTACAGCACTGGTGCAGGTCGTAGCGGGCGAGCGGCGTGCCGCTGTCAGGATCGTGCATGGTGATCGTGAACCGGTAGCCCCTGCGGTAGCAGACTCCAGCCTCGAACTCGTAGACAGCCGGCACCAGCAGCGGCCCCAGATCGAGTTCCACCCCGCCGCCGCTCGGCAGTCGCCGCGTCCGCGTGAACGTGCGCCGGTCGGGAGCCGTCGCCTTCATCCGCACCCGTGCGTCCGGCGCCTCGCGCGCGGCTCTCACCTCCAGCGTGTTGCGCCGTCCCGGATAGAACGGCAGCGGCGCGTCCGGCCGCTCGGGCGCAATTCCGTTAAGGCTGACGCTGAACGGCCCGTCATCCATGTGGGAGGCCACTTCACCCGTCACTGCAGACGCTATCCCGTGAGTTCGACGACCCGCAGTCCCGACATGCGGGCCGCGGCGAGCTGGCGCCCGTCGAACGACACCATTCCGGTGGCCATCTGCGTGAGCGCTGCAGCGATGTGGATCATGTCGATCGTGCGGACGCCCACGGTGGCGGCCGTGACGGCCGACAGGCGTTCGGCTTCGTCGTGGATCACCCCCCAATCGACGTCATGCCGGACAAGTCGGCGGTCAGCGAAGTCCGCGGCAATCATGCCCAGCGATGCTGCCAACTGCCGGTCGTCGATCTCATCGCGGAACCGCTTCAGCCGCAGCGCGTTGCGTATCTCGAGCTCATGCAGGCGGTTGACCGCCACGGACTGGCGCCAGCGTGCGACGAAGCGCGTGACCTCATCGCTTCGATCCTCACGGACGTAGAGCTTCACGAGCACGCCGGAGTCGTAATAGAGACTCACCGGTCTCCGCGACCCTCCGCGATGATCCGTGCCGCGGAGACCCCTCCGACAGGCGTCGGATACGCCGACTGCAGACGGTGCCCGGCGTCACTCCAGTCGCACGGCTGACTCTCCGACGGAAGCGGCACGATGCGCGCGACCGGCCGGCCGCGCCGGAGCACCTCAATCTCCTCGCCCCGCTCCACCTCCGCAAGCACCGCGGCAAGGTGATGTTGCACGTGGCGGACACTGTGTGACCTCACGTTAGACATCTTGCCTAACTCACGCCGTGTCCGTCAACCAGCCGGCCAGTCCGCCTATCGCTTCGCGAAGAACCGGACTCCTGTCCCCGTGAGCGCCGCCAGCAGCGTCGCGAAGGCGAACGCGCCGATCTGGAGCACACCGTCGAGACCTCCCAAGGCGGCGACCGCGACGGCCGTTGCCACGAGCATCCGCACCCACTGCTCCACCTGCCAGCCGGTTCCGGCATCGGTACCGCCCTCTACCGACAGGCGACTACCCCCGAACAGGGCGCCCCGACTCCACGGCGCCCCTACCGAGGGCAGGATGACGCGGTCCGCACCCCACCATCCCGCGGTCTTCCAGGCGACCATGACACCGAGACCGACGATCCCGAGTACGGGGTTGGTGCTGGCGGTACCGGCCAGCATGAAGCTCCAGTTCATCAAGACGCCGAAGAGGGCGGCGATCCCCGAGAATGCGCCCACGATGAGCGCGACGCCGACGAGTACCTCGCCATAGGCGATCAGCACCCCGAAGACACCATGCAGCTCGTTCCGCAGCAGAAACTCAAGAAACTCCCGGTACCAGTCGTAGGCAATCGGCGGGCGGCCCTGCTCCGGGATGGCCACGACTCGCTCCCAAAATCCCTTTACCGCCATGCCACCACCTGTCCAGGCATCTTCGCGGGTCTTGTGCCATCCCGCCTCAACCCAGCGCACGCCAAGCCAGACACGCACCATGAGCCAAAGCCAGGCCCAGTTGGTGCTGCCGAAGAGCGTGTTGACCCAGCGCGGGTTGTCCAGCACGGCTGATCGCGTGCGTCCTTCTCCGGACGGTTGTCGATCCTTCATCGCCGAACCCTCCTCATCGCGCGTATGACGAATGGATCGCCATGGCGCGTGACGCCGCGCCATGGGCGGAGTCCGCTTCGACAATTGAAAGATAGTGGGGGGTTCACGGTCGGGAAAAGATGCACAAAGGTCCCGGCAGGGTTTCGCCTCGACGCGGGTCGTCCGAAGCGTTCGCTTCCCGGCCCGGTACTCCTTGACTTCGCGGAGGCCCTGAAGGACCTCAGCAGCGATATCGCGTTCGGCCATGCTGATTTCCTCCACGATATCCCGGCCGCGCTGGTGAGCGAACAGGCTATGGAGCCCGTGCTACCGTCTCACGGCCGATGATGGTCGTGAGCACCGCCAACGGGGCGGTCGGTATTCGGGATGCCATGGCGGTCCTGCGCGAAGGAGCGTCGGCGCTCGAAGCCGTGGAGGCCGGCACGCGCCGGGTCGAGCTGAACGCGAGCGACCACACCGTCGGAGTCGGCGGGCTGCCGAACATCACCGGCGAGGTGCGCCTGGACGCCAGCATCATGGACGGCCGCACCCTGCGCGCAGGGGCCGTCGGCTCGGTGCGCGGCATCCTGCACGCGATCACCTTGGCGCGCCGCGTCATGGAGCGGAGCCCGCACGTGCTGCTGGTCGCGGACGGCGCCGAGCGGTTCGCACGCGAGATCGGCATGGACGAGCACGACCTGCTGACCGAAGAGGCCGCGTCGCGCTGGCGCGAGGGCTTGGCGCACCGGCACCCGGACGTCGATCCCGACGGCATCGCCGGCCGCGACCGGCTGCTGGAGCTGGTCGGCGGCGCGCGGGACTCCATGCGCGGCTGGGATCCGCCCGGTCCGAAAGAACCGCGCGGCCCTGCGGAACCGCACGGCACGGTCAACTTCCTGGCCCTGGACCGCGACGGCAACCTGGCCAGCGCGGTCAGCACCAGCGGCTACCCGTGGGGGTATCCCGGCCGGCTCGGCGACTCGCCGATCATCGGCGCGGGCGGCTACGCGGACAACCGCTGGGGCGCCGCGGCCTCGACCGGGACCGGCGAGGTCGTGCTGCGGACCCTCACCACCCGCAGCGTGGTGCTCTACCTGCGCACCGGCATGACGCTCGCCGATGCGATGACCACCGCGCTGGAGGACCTCCGCGACCTCGACGATCCGCTGGCCGGGCACATCGCCGTGATTGCGTTGAGTCCCTCAGGCGAGCATGCCGGGTACTCCTACCGCGAAGACGAGCACTACCTGTACCTGGATGACGCCATGACCGAGCCGCAGACCGCCGACATGGTGCAGATGCGGCTCTGATTCACGAAGGGGCCGTGGTAACTTCGAGCGATGCGCACGGTTTGGCATCGCCGCAACCTGATCGGTCTTTCCTGCCTGCTGGTGCTCGCGTCATGCGCGACGCCGCCGCCGACCCCGGCGCCCGACGGCGTCGCGCCGGCAATCGCCTCTATCGCCTTCGCCTCCTCCCCGGCGAACGGTGACACCTACGAGCTCGGGGAGGCAATCGAGGTAGTAGTCGAGTTCGACCCGGCGGTGGCTGTGACCGGCCTTCCCCGGCTGAAGCTGAACATCGGGGCCGAGACGCGGCACGCGACCGACTCCACCTGGGTCAGTCAGGCTGTTCTGTCCTTCCCCTATGTTTCCGAGGATCTCCACCCTGCCCTGTACTTCCGCTACACGGTGCAGGAGGGGGACCGTGACGAGGACGGGATCGGCATCCCGGCCAACGCCCTCACCCTCGACGGCGCAATCATCACGGGACCCGACGGCACCACCGACGCCGATCTGACGCACGCGGCGCTCGCCGCCGAGGACGGCCACAAGGTGGACGGCAGCCTGGTCTCGCCGCCGGCGGTGAAGAGCATCTCCTTCGTTTCCTCCCCGGCGAGCGACGACACCTACGAACTCGGAGAGACGATTCGGGTGCTCGTTCAGTTCGACAGAGAAGTGACGGCAAACGGCAGGGTCCAGATGACGCTGAGCATCGGCGAGGAGACGCGGCAGGCGACCTCTTACGCACGGGGCAACTCCCCGTTTCTCTATTTCGACTACACCGTGCAGGCGGGGGACCGTGCCGGGGACGGCATCAGCATCCCGGCCAACGCCCTCACCCTCGACGGCGCAACCATCACGGGACCCGACGGCACCACCGACGCCGACTTGGCGCACGAGACGGTTGTCCCCGAGGACGGCCACAAGGTGGACGCCAGCCTGATCTCGCCGCCGGCGGTGAAGAGCATCTCCTTCGTTTCCTCCCCGACCAGAGGTGATACCTACGAACGCGGAGAGAAGATTTGGGTGCTCGTCCTGTTCGACAGAGCCGTAACAGTAACGGGCAGGGCTCGGGTGCCGCTGAGCATCGGCGAGGAGACGCGGCAGGCGACCTCTTCGGGCTGGGACACGGACCCTTCTCCTATTCTGTTCGCCGAGTACAACGTGCAGGAGGGGGACCGCGACGAGGACGGAATCAGCATTGAGACCGACGCGCTGGCCCTCAACGGCGAAACGATCAGGGGATCCGGCGGCACCACCGACGCTGACCTGACGCACGCGGCGGTGGCCGCCGACGGCGGCAGGAAGGTGGACGGCAGCCTGACCTCGCCGCCGGCGGTCACACGGATCTCCTTCATGTCCTTCCGAGGGGGGGATGACACCTATGAGCTCGGGGAAACCGTTGAGGTGATGGTCGAGTTCGACAAACCGGTGACGGTGACCGGCACGCCCCAGGTGGCACTGACCATCGGGGACCAGGTTCGGCACGCGACCTACTCCACTGCGTGGCGGGACGACCGGGACGCGCACTTCGAATACACGGTGCAGGAAGGTGACCACGACGAGGACGGAATCAGCATCCCGGCCAACGCGCTGCTCCTCAACGGCGGAACCATCACGGCCGCCGACGGCACGGCCGATGCTGACCTGACGCACGAGGCCGTAACCCCGGAGCGTGACAGGAAGGTGGACGGCATCAGCGATGTCACGCCACCGCGGGTGAGGGCCATCTACTTCGACTCCTCGCCGGCACAGGGTGACACCTACGGACTGGGCGAGACGATCGAGGTGGAAGTCGAGTTCGACGGCGTGGTGAAAGCAACCGGGGAGCCCCGGTTAGCGCTGACCATCGGGACGCGGACGCGGCACGCGACCAAGTCCGGATGGAGCAGCCACTCCCTGCGCTTCGAATACACCGTGCAGGAGGGGGACCGAGACGGGGACGGCATCAGCATCCCCGCCAACGCGCTTTCGCTCAACGGCGGGACCATCACGGCTCCGGATGGCGCAACGGAGGCTGTTCTGACGCACGAAGCGGTGGCCCCCGAGGTCAGCAGCAAGGTGGACGGCAGCGATGGCACGCCACCGCGGGTGAGGGCTATCCGCTTCGGCTACTCCCCACCAGCGCGGGGTGACACCTACGAACTGGGCGAGACGATCGAGGTGGAAGTCGAGTTCGACAGGGCGGTGACGGCCAGCGGCGAGCCCCAGGTAGCGCTGACCATCGGGGCCGAGACGCGCCACGCGGCGTTTGGCGGATGGGGCAGAGAAACCCTGTACTTCGACTACACCGTGCAGGCAGGCGATCGTGATGTGGACGGCATCAGCATCCCGGCCAACGCCCTGGTGCTGCGCGGCGGAACCATCAAGGCCGCCGACGGCAGGACCGACGCAGACCTGACGCACCCGGCGATTGCCGACGACGGCAGCCGGAAGGTGAATGCCAGCCTGGTCTCGCCGCCGGCGGTGAGCCACCTCTCCTTCACCTCCTTCATGGGGAACGATGACACCTACGAACTCGGCGAGACCGTTGAGGTGGTGATCGAGTTCGACAAGGTGGTGACGGTGACCGGCAGGCCCCAGGTGGCACTGACCATCGGGGATCAGGTTCGGCACGCGACCTACTCCATGTTGTGGGGGGACAACCGCAATGCGGACTTCAGCTACGTGGTGCAGGAGGGTGACTGGGACGACGACGGAATCAGCATCGCGGCCAACTCGCTGCTCCTCAACGGCGGAACCATCAAGTCCGCGGACGGCTCGATCGACGCTGACCTGACGCACGCGGCGGTACCCCCCGATCGTGACACGAAAGTGGACGGCCTCAGCGATGTCATCCCACCGCGGGTGAGGGCTATTCGCTTCGACTCCTCCCCAGCGCGGGGCGACACCTACGAACTGGGCGAGACGGTTGAGGCGGTCGTCGAGTTCGACGGAGCGATAGAGACAACCGGGGAGCCTCAGCTCGCGCTGACCATCGGTGAGCAGACGCGGCGCGCGACCAGGGTCGGATGGAGCAGCCACTCTCTCTACTTCGAGTACACCGTGCAGGCGGCGGACCGTGATGAGGACGGGATCAGCATTCCGGCCAACGGGCTGAGCATCAGCGGCGGAACCATCACGGCCCCCGACGGTACGACGCCCGCCGACCTGACACACGCGGCGGTAGCCGCCGACGGCGGCAGCAAGGTGAACGGCAGCCTGGTCGCTCCTCCGCGCGTGAGCAACATCTTCCTCACCTCCCGCCCCGGACGGGGTGACACCTACGCACGAGGGGAGACGATCGAGGTGGGGGTCGAGTTCAACAGGACGGTGACGGTGACCGGCACCCCCCGGATGGCGCTGACCATCGGGGCGCGGACGCGCCACGCGGCCTACTCAGGATCGTGGGGGGAGTATGCGGACTTCAGCTACAAAGTGAAGGAGAGTGATCGTGATGAGGACGGGATCAGCGTTCCGGCCAACGCGCTCGAGCTGAACGGCGGAACCATCACGGCGGCGGACGGCACGACCGACGCGGACCTGACGCACGCGTCGGTAGGCCCGGAACGTGACCGCAAGGTGGACGGCAGAAGCGATGTCACGCCGCCGCGGGTGACGGCTATCTACTACGACTCCTCCCCAACTCGGGGTGACACCTACGAACTCGGAGAAACGGTCGAGGTGGTCGTCGAGTTCGACGGCGGGGTGGAGGCGACCGGCGACCCCCAGGTTGCGCTGACCGTCGGGACCGAGACGCGCTACGCGAACTATTCCGGATGGAGTAGCGACAATACTCTGAGATTTCGCTACACCGTTCAGACCGGGGACAGCGATGAGAACGGGATCAGCATCCCGGCCAACTCACTGCTCCTGGGCGGCGGAAGCATCACCGCCCGCGACGGCATGACCGAGGCCGTTCTGACGCACGCGGCGATAGCCGCCGAACCCGGCCCCAAGGTGAACGGCCGCGGTGTCACGCCACCGCGGGTGAAGGGCATCTATCTCATCTCCTCCCCAGCGAGGGGTGACACCTACGAACTCGGAGAGAGGATTGAGGTGGTCGTCGAGTTCGACAGAGCGGTGACGGAGACCGGCAATCCCCAACTGGCATTGACGATCGGCAGGGAGATGCGGCACGCAACCTCTGCCGGATGGGGCAGCGATTCCCTGTTCTTCAGCTACACCGTGAAGGAGGGGGACCGCGACGATAACGGAATCAGCATCGCGGCCAACTCGCTGCTCCTGGGCGGCGGAGCCATCACGGCAACCGACGGCACGACCGACGCTGACCTGAAGCACGACGCGATGCCCGCCCGGGGCGACAGTAGGGTGAACGGCAGCCTGATCTCGCCACCGGGAGTGAGTGGTGTCTTCTTCGTATCCGCCCCAAACCAGGGTGACACGTACACACAGGGGGAGACGATCGAGGTCCTGGTCGAGTTCGACAGGGCGATGACGGTGACCGGCGACCCTCAGGTGGCGCTGACCATCGGAGCGCAAACCCGGTACGCGGCCTACTCCACGGCGTCGGAAGGCGACCTCCTCATGCACTTCAGCTACACCGTGCAGGAGGATGACCGCGACGAGAACGGAGTCACGATCACCGCCAACGCGTTGTCCCTCAACGGCGGAACGATCAAGCACGCCTCCGACCTCACGGCCGACGCCGATCTCACCCACGGCGCGGTGGCCGCGGCGCCGGCTTTCAAAGTGAACGGCAGTCGGGGCACGCCGTAAACGTTCGAGTGATGCGGAGTTTCCGTCGCCACCTGATCGTGCTTTCTTCCTTGGTAACGCTTACGGCGTCAGCCTTGGTTGCTTGCTCCGAAGACGCGGCTCCCGCAATCTCCTCCATCTCCCTCAGCTCCTCCCCGGCCAGCGGTGACACGTACGCTCTTGGGGAGCCGGTTGAAGTGAGCGTGCGGTTCGACCGAGCCGTCATCGCGACCGCCGAGCCCCAGGTGGCGCTGACCGTCGGAACGCGGACGCGGTATGCGACCTTCTTCGCATGGAACAGCCAGTCTCTGTTCTTCGACTACACGGTGCAAGAGGAGGACCGTGACGAGGACGGAATAAGCATCGCCGCCGACGCGCTACTCCTCAACGGCGCAACGATCACGGACACCGATGGCACGGCTGCGAATCTGACGCACCGGGCGCTCGGCGCCCAGCGCGACAGCAAGGTGAACGGAAGCCTGGTCGGGCCGCCGCCGAGGGTCCAGGACATCTCCGTCGACTCCTCACCCGCGACGGGTGACACATACGGACTTGGGGAGACGGTCGAGGTGGCCGTCGAGTTCGACAGAGCGGTCACGGCGAGCGGCAGTCCCCAGGTAGCGCTGAGCATCGGGGCCGACACCCGCTACGCGACCTTCTCAGGATGGAGCAGGCAGTCTCTGTACTTCGCCTACACCGTCCAGAAGGAGGATGTCGATGCAGACGGCGTCAGCATCACCGCCAACGCGTTCCTCCTCAACGGCGGGACCATCACGGCCGCTGCGAGCACGATCGACGCTGATCTGACGCACGAGGCCGTAGTTTCCCAGCGCGGGAGCAAGGTGAACGGAAGCCTGACCACGCAGCCGGGAGTGCAGCGCGTCGCTCTCATCTCTTCCCCGGCGAGGGGCGATACGTACAGACTCGGAGAGACGGTCGAGGTGGTCGTCGAGTTCGACAGAGCGGTTACGGCGGCCGGCACGCCCCAGGTGGCGCTGACCATCGGGATGCAGACACGGCATGCGACCTTCTCCGGACGGGGAGGAGAGTCCCTGCACTTTACCTACACCGTGCAGGAAGAAGACCGCGATGAGGACGGCATCAGCATCGACGCCAATGCGCTGGTCCTCAACGGCGGGTCCATCTCCGCCGCCGACGGCACGACCGATGTTGACCTGACGCACGGGGCGGTAGCCACCGAACGGCGGAGCAGAGTGAACGGCAGCTTGGTCGCTCCACCGCGAGTGAGGAGCATTGCCCTCATCACCCTCTCGGAAAGAGGTGACACCTACGAAGCCGGGGAAACGGTCGAAGTGGTCGTCGAGTTCGACCGAGCGGTGAGGGCAACCGGCACGCCCCAGGTGGCGCTGACGATCGGAACGCAGACGCGACAGGCGACCCTCTTCGGAAGGAGCACACAGTTTCTGTTCTTCAGATACACGGTGAAGCAGACCGACCGTGATGATGACGGGATCAGCATCCCCGCCAACGCATTGGTCCTCAACGGGGGGAACATCACGGCCGCCGCGGGCACGACCGACGCTGACCTGACGCATGGGGCGGTGCCGGCCGATGGCCGCAGCCGGGTGATTCCCAGCGGGGTCCACGGAGAGAGCACGCCGCCGGGAGTGAAGCACGTCGCCCTCACCTCCTCCCCTCTCAGCGGTGACACGTACGGAGCCGCGGAGACGGTCGAGGTGGTCGTTCGATTCAGCGGAGCGGTGACGGCGACCGGCACGCCCCAGGTGGCGCTTACCATTGGAACCAAGGCACGGCATGCGACCCTATCGGGTTGGGGCAGCCACTCTCTGTACTTCAGCTACACCCTCAAGGAAGACGACCATGATGAAGATGGCATCGGCATCCCCGCCAACGCGCTGGTGCGCAACGGCGGGACCATTAAGACCGCCGACGGGACGACCGACGCGGACCTGACTCACGGGGCGGTAGCCGCTGAACGCAACAGCAAGGTCGACGGCAGCCGGGTCACGCCCCCGGGGGTGAGGGACATCGACTTCATCTCCTTCCCGGCGAGAGGTGACACGTACGACCTCGGGGAGACGATCGAGGTCCGAATCGAGTTCGCCGGAGCGGTGACGGTGACAGGGTGGCCCCTGGTGGCGCTGATCGTCGGAACGCAGACTCAGCAGGCAACCCTATACGGGTGGGGCAGCCACTCTCTGTACTTCAAGTACACCGTGCAGGAGCCGGACCGTGACGAAGACGGGATCGGCATCCCCGCCAACGCGCTATCCCTCAACGGCGGGACCATCACGGGCACCGACGGCACGGTCGATGCGGATCTGACGCACGAGGCAGTAGCCGATCGCAATAGCAAGATCGACGGTAGCCGGGTCACGCAACCGGGCGTGACGGAGATCGGCTTCAGCTCCTTCCCGGCGCGCGGCGACACGTACGAGTTCGGAGAGACGATCGAGGTGCTCGTCGAGTTCGACAGAGCGGTGACGGTGACCGGCATTCCCCATGTGGCTCTCTCCATAGGGAGGCGGACCCGGCTGGCACCCTACTCCGTCTCGTGGCGAGACGCCCACTTTGCGCTGTTCAGCTACACCGTGCGGGAACAGGACCGCGATCGAGACGGGATCAGCATCGCCGCCAACGCGCTGACCCTCGGCCGCGGAACCATCACGCACGCCGGGGACACCACGACCGACGCCGACATTACCCATGGCGCGGTCGCCGCTGACCCCGACCACACGGTGGACGGCAGCTCGGTCACGCAACCGGTGGTCCGTGCCATCTATCTGGACAACCACGTCCCGCCGCCGACCGGCGACACCTATGTGAGCGGTGAGAGAGTCCGGGTGTGGGTCGAGTTCGACCGAGACGTGACGGTAACGGGATGGCCCCTGGTCACGCTGAACCTCGGAAGCCAGACACGGCAGGCATTCTACTCCGGCCATAGCGTCATCGCCGTGCCCGGTGGGGGCACGGTTGTCGACGCAGACGTCCTGTCCTTCGACTACCTGGTGCAGGCGACAGACCGCGACGAGGACGGGATCAGCATCGCCGCCAACGCATTGGCTCTCAACGGCGGATCCGTCAGGCACGCCGCCAAGCTCACGGTCGACGCCGACCTTGGCCACGCCGCGGTGGCAGCGGACCCCGGACGCAAGGTGAACGGCAGCCGGGCCGAGCCGTAATCGAGCGCCCTCAAGGGTGCGACAGCATGCCGGTGTCGATCCCGGACTCCGAGTCCTCCAGGGTGTCGCCGGGATAGCCGGCCGCGTGCGTGGGCTTGGCGACCGGGTAGACGGCGCTGCGCAGCTCGCCGCCGGCCACCTGTATGCCGTTCGGCTCCGCGTAGGGTGAGCGGTTGTAGTACGGGGTCGCCACGGTGACCTCGTGCCCGAGCCGCTCCAGGCCGGCACGCACTTCGGCGCCGAAGCGCCCGTCCAGCAGGACCTCATCCGACTCCACATGCAGCCGCGGCGCCTGCACCGCCTGCTGCAGGTCCATGCCGAACTCGACGTGGTTCACGCACGCCTGCACCAGCGCCGACCAGATACGGCGGCCACCGGATCCGCCGAGCACGGCGTGCAGTCGGCCGTCCCGGACCAGGACCAGCGGCGTCATGTTGTTCACCCCGCGGCCTCCGGGAACGATCGAGTTCACGGTGCCCGGTCCCGGATAGAACCAGGTCATCGCGTTGTTCATCATCGCGCCCACGCCGGGGACGATCACGCCGGACCAGGACATGTTGGTCTGCGTCAGGCAGACGGCGTTGCGATCCGCGTCGACCACGGAGACCTGCGTGGTGCCGCCGTCCGCCGACGTGCCGGCGGGAGCGGGCAGGTTCGGCGGCCGCGGGACCCCTCGCCATCCCCACGGTTTGCCGGCAACCGTCGGACCGGCCCCGTCCAGGCCGATCGTCTGCGCCCGCGTCGCCGCGTAGCCGGGGTCCGGGAGGATGTCGAACGGCGCATCCGGATGGTCGCCCAGGTACGAGTACCGGTCCACGGCGGCGCGCCGGATCGCCTCGATCACCAGGTGCAACGCCTCCACCGAGCCCCAGCCGTGGCCGGCCAGGTCGAAGTGCTCGAGGATGTGCAGCACCTCGGCCACCGCCGTCCCACCGTTGGGACCGGGTACCGCCAGCACCTCGTACCCGCGGTAGCCGGCCTCCAGCACCGTGTCGTTCACGAGCGGGCGGTAGCCGGCCAGATCCTCCCGCCGGATCGTTCCGCCGTGCGCGGCCATCTCGGAGGCGATGCGATCGGCCACCTCGCCCCGGTAGAAGCCGTCCGGTCCATGGCGGGCGATGAGCTCCAGCGTGCGCGCATAGTCGCTCTGCACCAGCGTCTCGCCGACCGCCAGCGGATGGCCGTCGGGGTAGTAGGTCTGCCGCGTCGCCGGATAGCGCGTCATGATCGGCCGGCCACTGACCAGCATCAGGACGAAGTGGTGCCCGACCGGGAACCCGTCGCGGGCCAACCGGATCGCCGGAAGCAGCGCCTGCTCCAGGCTCATCGTGCCCCAGCGCTCCAGCGCCGCCGCCAAGCCCGCTGCCGTCCCCGGCACCGCGATCGCCGCGTGGCCGTGCACGTTGGCCCAATCCTTCACCAGCGGCCACGCGTAGTTGCGCGAGAACCGCAGTCCGCCCGCGTCGGGTCGGTCCGTGCCGCCCTCCAGCTCGTACATGTCCGGCCGCGCCGCGGCGGCCGCGCGCATGCCGAAGTCCGCCGAGCCGGTCTCGCCCGAGGCGAAGCGGGTGACCAGCATCCCGCCGCCGCCCACGCCGTTCATGAGCGGCTGCAGCACGCCCATCGCGAAGGCGGTGGTCACCGCCGCGTCCACGGCGTTGCCGCCCCGCTGCAGGACCTCCGCGCCGATGCGCGCCCCCAGCCGGTCCTGGGCGACCACCATTCCGCCGGTCACGCTCAGCACCTCGTGCGCCAGGACCGGCCGACTCATCTTCATGGCGGCGCACTCTACGCGTGGCGCGGGGCCGCGTCGACGCGGTTACTGCAACTCGGCTACTCGGACGAGCTCCAGGCGCGAAACTGATCGTCGTCGACGTTGCGGCCGCTGAGGATCACGACCACGTCTCCCTCGCCGTCGAGGCTGACGCGCCCGCTCAGCAGTGCCGCCGTCGCGATCGCGCCGGAAGGCTCGGTGCGCAGGCCATGCTGGTCGTAAAGCCATCGCATCGCCTCCCGCGTCTCCCGGTCCGGCACGGCGACGGCCTGCGTGACGTGCCGGCGGAGGATCGGCCAGTTGTGCTCCCCGACGTCGTAGGAAAGCAGTCCGTCACAGATGCTGGTCGGGTGGTCGATGCGCACACGCCGTCCCGTCTCGAGGGATTCGCGGAAGTCCGCGGCGCCTTCCGGCTCGACGCCGACGATCGTCGCCCGTGGGAAGCCGTCCGCGATCGCCAAGGCGTGACCGGCCATGAGTCCGCCGCCGGAGACCTGGCAGAGCAGATGGGACGTGGTGCGCCCCTGCGCCTGCAACTCGTGAACGATCTCCAGTCCGCCCACGCCGTTGCCGGCGATCACGTCCGCATCGTCGTACGGCGATGCCTGGACCGCTCCCTCCGTCTCTGCGATCTCGCACGTCAGCCGGTCCCGTTCTCCCGTCTCGTGGTCGCGGGCGATGTCGTACGTGCGGATCTCCGCGCCGAACGAGCGCGTCAGCTCCACCTTCATGCGCGCCGCCGTATCGGGCATGACCACGATCACCCGCTTGCCGAGGCGCATGCCGGCGAAGGCGATGCCGGACGCGAAGTTCCCGGAGGAGTGGGCCACCACCGGCCGGTCGCCGATGCGCGCCAGGTTGCTCGCCATCCAGTGCAGCGCGCCGAGCAGCTTGAACGATCCGACGGGCGTCCATCCGTAGTCCTTCAGCCACACCAGCCGCTCGGCCGGCATGCCGAGCTCCCGCTCCAGTGCATACGAGCGAATCAGCGGCGCCGCCGAAACATGCCGGCGTATACCGCGCTCGGCTGCACGAACGTCGTCGACCGTTGCGACCCGGATCGCCGCCGCCTCGCCTTCAGCTCCCCGCTGCATCGTCGACCACCGCGCGCAGCGCCAGGATGTGCTCGGGCCCCGACGCACAGCAGCCGCCGACCATCTGCGCGCCGGCGTCCAGCCACCGGCGGGCGAACTCGGCCAGCCGCGCCGGCGGATAGTCCGCGCTCTGCAGGATGTCGGCGCTCATGCTCGGGCGCTGGTTGGTGAGCACGGGCCGGTTGGCGACCGGCCCCGTCGGGTTGTAGCCCAGGTTCGGATAGCAGCCGATCGGGCCGTCGGCGGCGTCGCGCAGGGTCGGCAGTCCGGCGTCGATCGCCTCCGGGTTGCTGCACATCAGCAGGATGGCGTCGGGACCCCTTGCCTGGCCCTGCAACTCGGCTGCCAGATCGGCGAGCGACTCCCCGTACTGCATCGAGCCGTCGGCGCCGATGTGGCGGATGCCGACGAACAGCGGCAGGTCGATGTCCGCGCACGCCTGCATGGCGGCAACGCACTCCTCAATGTAGCCCAGATACTCCAGCAGGATGAGGTCGACGCCGGCGGCGGCGAGCAGCCGTACGTGGTCGCCGATCTCCGCGGCGAACGCGCTCTCCCCGATGCGGGCGACGTCGGATGCGAGGTCTCCGCTGTCCCGGTCCTGCAGCGCCGGCGGCGCGATGCCGCCCGCCACGTATGCCCGCTTGTTGCCGGCCTCACGCGCAGCGAGCGCGTTGCGGGCCGCCGCCTCGGCATAGGTCCGCCAGTCGTCGCCTGCGTCGAGCGTCGCCAGGCGGCTCGGGCCGGTCCAGAAGTTGTTGCTGGTGATGATGTCGGCGCCCACCCGCAGGTAGTCCTGGTGAACCTGCCGGACCACGTCGCCGGCGGCCAGGTTGGCGGTCGCCGACCATGCCTTGAGCCGGCCGGTCGATCCGAGCAGCACGTCGACGCCGCGACGCTGCAACTCCGAGCCCGTGCCGCCGTCGAGCAGCAGCCGATCCCCCGCCCGCAGGCGCTCGGTGATCCGTCTCATATCCCATGATACCGCGGCGTTGCTCCGATGCCCGACCGCTACATCTCCAAGTGACCCGCTAACGCGTCCTGTTCGCCTACCACCGCTATCCGACCATGGGCAAATTCGGGGATCTTGATGCGCTCTTGCTCGGGTCCCATCCACAACATTTGACAACTATCCCCAATTGTGGCGAGGTGAACTATGGCTGGACAAAAAGGCTTCCTCGTCGACACGGACTGGACGAGTCTGACTCTGGGAGAACGCATCAGACATCTCGAGGTAGAGGGCTATGTCGTCCTGCCGAACTTGCTCTCGCCTGAGCACATCGGTCGCATCAAGAAGGAAACCGCCGAGCTGGAGACATTCGGTGTCGACTATAGCGTTCATCAACGAGCGTGCCAGGATGTCCAGTTTCGTGGAGGAGCCATCACTGAGCTGATTGCACACCCGCCGACGCTCCAGTTCTTGCGCACGCTCTTTGGCGATCAGGTCATCATGATGACGTACGACTACGCCCGCTCCGAGCCGGGGCATCCGGGAATAAGCTTGCACTGCGATGGACAACCATGGGGGTCGGAGATCTTTGGTTACGGACAGAGCTGTCCCCGGTTGGTTCGGGTTCTGTACTACTTGGACGAGCTGACTCGTGAGGTTTCCCCGTTCAAGGTCGTCCCCAGATCGCACCTGAGCTTTCACCACGAGGGTAATCCATACTTGAGATACAAGGAGCACCCGGAGCAGGTGATGGTCACCTGTGAGGCTGGCTCTGCGGTGCTCATCAGCCAGAACGTGTTCCATGGAAACTACCCGAACATCGGCGGCTATTCCCGGGAGCTTCTTGCGATCGCGTACCGACCGGCTTGGGCAGGACCCGCAGGAGAGGTCGAACCTTGGGATTCGGACCAGCTCGCCAAGGTCCCTGCGACCGTGCGAGAGCTGATGATCGATCCCAACACTCGCATCTGGACCTTTGGCGGCGGCAACAAACCTAGCGATATGCCGCGGCAGGCTCCCGGGATCGCGCCGAGCCGATGGGAGCGAGTGAGCTGAGCGCTCGTCACCCGGCGATGGCACGGGGTGTGACCCGAATCTCGCGGACCTTGATCGCCTTGTGCAGGCCCCAGCCGGCGTCGCGTTCGTAGAAGTCGCTGTAGGCTATCAGCAGACGGTCAGGGCCGATGACGAACGTCGACGTGTAGCCGCAACTGGAGTCCACGGGTGCCGCCCCCAGGCCGGCGCAAACGGTGTAGCCGTCGCTCCAGTCGCGTGCCGCCGGATCGACCGTGAAACGCACTTCGACCCCGGGCCGACCGTACACGCACGCGGTTACGCCGTTCTCGAGCGTCACCAGCCTTGGTCGCACGCCGAACGGCGCGAGGCGCCGCGGCGGCTCCCAGGTGTGGCCGTCGTCGTGTGAGATCGCTATCCACAAGGGGCGAAGCCGCTCCGGTGCGCGGCCAAGATCGCTGCGAACGACGCAGACCAGGGTGCCGTCGGCTCGGCAGGTGATACTCGGCTCGCCGGCCACATCCACCCCTCGCTCCTGGTCCGACACGAATACCGTCGAGCGGTGGTGCCAACTGCGGCCCTGATCTTCGGACACGATCAGGCTTGTCTCCGGCATGGGTGCGCCATCCGGCCGGAAACGAAGGGCCGAATTGGCCGCCACCGCGAGCGTGCCGTCGGCCAGCTCCACGCTGTAGCCGTCCCCCATCGGCAGGTCGATCGGCATCAGATCGTCAGGCAGCTCCATCGTCCCCGCTTCGGAGCTGTAGCCGTACTTGTAGCGACGCACTGCCAAGTCGGAGATCGCAAGCGTGGCCTCGTAGTCCTCGACCCGACCGTCCGCGGCCCGACGGCGCATCCGCATCCGACGTCTGTCCGCTGGAATGTCGTCGTAGCGGTAGACATCCACGACCGTATCGTTGCCAGTGAGCGTCCGTTCCCGCACCGGCTCCATGCCCAGCTCGCTCGCGCGCAGTCTGGCAAAGCCCTGCCAGGCCAGCTCCGTGCCGTCGGCCAGCACGAACGGCAGGCACACGGCATCCCGTTCCGCTTCGGTCTGCTCATGCCAGGTCCGGCCTTCATCCGAGGACACGAACGGTGTGTTCGGAAGCCGCGCGCCTCCACCATGACTGTCGTCGGCAGTCTGGTACACGACGACGAGGTCGCCACTGCGTGTTCGCCGACCAGACTGCGGAAACTGATAGAACCCCCAACGCCGTTCGTTCAAAGGCCCTGTGGTCACTGTCACCGGTGCGGCTAACGTGACCGACACGCCGGCGTTCGACGGCAACACGGTCGAGCGCGGCGGCGGCTGCCAGCGCGTCTGCTCGAAGCCGGCGGCTGCAGCACCCAGTGTACGCTGCGTATAGAGCGTCACGAGCGTCGTTGCGTCGAGCTGCACAGACGAGGGCAGGCCGTGCGTGTGGTCCTCGGCGTCGTTGCGCAGGACGACCTCACGGTCGATGTCCCACGTCCGGCCTCCGTCCTCGCTGAAGCAGGCGCGCTGCCCACGTGGCTTCACGCGCTCGTGCACCGCGTCCGAGATGCCGCGCGGGGCGTAGCAGCACATGATTCGCCCGTCGGACAACACGCTCAAGTGAGGCAGCCCTCGCATCGGCGTGACCTGTGGCACGCTCCAGGAACGTCCACCATCGCTGCTCTCGAAGCACCAGATCTGGCCGCTGGCATACTGGCCGCCGCGGGGTGCCCAGCCGCTCGACTCGGCACAGAAGGCGCCGATGAGGCGGCCGTCGGCCGTTTCTGCCAGGGTCGCAGCGTGCATGCCGCGCTGCTCCACGTCCGCCAGGGTGTGCTGCCAGATCAATTCCCACGATTCGCCGCCATCATCGGACTTGGCCAGCCCGAGGAACGGGGTGCCTCGCTCGTCCAGGCCGCGCCCGAGGTAGGCCAACGAGCGGTCTGCGAGCGCGATGGGACCGTGCGGAGCGTAGACCGGGGCGGTCAGCCCGGTCTGCCAGCGCCGACCGCCGTCTGTCGAACGGGCGCAGCGACTCGCGCCGCCGGCCGCACTGTTCCCCATGGTAGCACTGTTCCCCACGGTATCTGCATCGGCGCCCGCCCAGGTCAGCAGCACAGACTGCGTGCCCCACGCGGTGATTCCGATGCTGGTGCCCGGTGCGGAGTCGCTCGCAAGCTCGGAGCGTTTCTGCCAGCTCCGAGCATCGCTCTCGCTCGCCAGCACCTGGATCGCGGCCCCGACGGCGTCCGTCGCTGCGTGGGCCGCCACAAGGCTACCGTCTGCCCACGCAGCCACGGAGCCCGTACCCACCCTCGTAGCGGGGGTCGACGCGGTCAACACCGACCGTTCCGCGACCGATCGCTGTTGCGGCAGCAACGCTTCGCGGCGCAGCTCGTCCCGTTCCCGGGAGCGCTCACGCTCACCCCAGGCCAGGCGGGACGCCTCGTACTTGGCCTGCGGCCAGTCAGTCTCCCGCGAGCGTGCCGCCGGCGTGAGTATGGCGCTCATGACGGGATCCCGCCGGTTCTCGACCCGGATACTCCTGAAGACCCCTTCGTTCCAGCAGTAGAACCCGATGTACGGCCCGGGCAGCCCGTGCGGGTCGTCGTCGCGCAGGAACAGCGGGGATCCGTCGACTTCCATGGACAGCCGCCCTCGATCGCGCAGCACGGTGGCCCGATGCCATGCGCCGGGTGTGATGAGCGGTCCCGCGCCTTCCACACCGAGACGCTCGGGCACATGCAGCCGGTTCACGCTGTTGCCCTGTGACCCGAATCCGAAGAAGAACGCGGCGTGGTAGTCGCCGCCGTCCATGCCCAGGAACAGGCTGAGGTCTCCGGGGCTCGCATCCGCCCTCGCTTCGTAGGTGATCCTGATGGCCCCGCGCGCAACCGGCACGCGCAGCATCATGACTCCCTCGGCGCCGCGGCCCCGCTTGATGATCCCGTCGGCGCCGAGCGACCAATCGCCGGTCAGCGCCAGCCAGTCTCCGAGCACGTCTCCCGAACGCAGGTCCTGCTCGTAGGCGACCTGCCAGGCATCGCTCAGCTCTGCTGCCATGAGTCGATCCTCTGCCAAGTTCGTCTGACCGCCGCTTCGGGGACGGGTCGGATGGGCTCAGGCGCCCTCGACCCGCTTCAAGCGCTCCACGAGCCAGTCGCGCGTCACACGTATCGCATGCAGGTCCATGACCTCCAGGTTGAGCCAAGGCGACCCCTCTTTCCTGTTCGGGCCAGCGACGCCGTACGTGATGATCGCGGTATCGCCATCGACGAAGTCCATTCCCATATCGAAGAAGTTGAACTCTTCTCGATGCGCCAACACGCCGAGGTGCGTCCAACTTCGCCCCCGATCCCGTGAGAACCCCAGACAGAGCGGCGTGCGCACGCCGTAGTGGTGGTGTGTGGGGTCATACAGCGAGTCGACCCACAGCAGCAGCAGATCGTCGGTCCCCGGAAGGCACCGGAGGCAGCTCGCGGTTTCGGGCGCGCGCAGCCCGCTCGTCTGCGGAAGCGACCAGGTCTCTCCCCGGTCCGTCGAGTGCGACAAGAAGACCGAGCCCAACTGCGTTCGAAT
Organism: Spirochaetia bacterium; assembly: GCA_963662775.1. Taxonomy (GTDB): domain Bacteria; phylum Spirochaetota; class Spirochaetia; order SZUA-6; family Bin103; genus CATQHW01. The sequence continues at coordinate 2,550,889 of OY759747.1, read as the reverse complement.
CGACATCACCAAGTCCCCGTTCGAGAGCTCCGCAACCGACGGCTCGATCGCTCCGCGCATCGGCAGATCGATCACACTCGTCGCCTGCTGCCAGCTCTTACCCTCGTCGTCGGAAAGCATGCAGGAAATCCGGTAGTGCTGCGTGAACTGTCCTCCAGTGCCGAATTCGAACGGCACGAGCAGCCGCCCGGACCGCAACTGCAGCAAACTCGTTACACCACCCTGCATCCAGTTCCCTTTGGTGCGCCGCCAGAGGCAGCCGAACGACTCGAACGTCTCCCCGTCGTCCTTCGAACGGAATAACTCCATCGTGCTGCTGGAGCTTTCCGGATGCGTCTCGGTGCCGCCCCGGTGAGCGCGCAGGCACATCAGCAACAGATCCCCGGAGGCCAGCCTTCGCAAGGCCGGCGCCTGCACGTTGAAGTCGGTTTCCAGATGAGGCCGGACCAGGACTCGCTCATCCTGCCAGCTCCGCCCGTCGTCATGGGAGAGACGGGACGCAATCTCGATCGCTCCGTAATCCTGGCTGCCGTAATCGCTCGTCGTGTATTTCTGCCAGGCGACCAGCAGGCGACCGTCGGTGAGACGGGTCACCGACCCCATGTCATTGCGCGGACAGGAGTCGTCGACTCGTCGGACGACGGAGTACTCGAGGCCCGGCATGACCTCGATCGGCACACCCGAACCGTCGAACGTAGCGGTGTCAGTTCCTGCTTCCATGCTCCTCTCCGTGCGCGTGCTACCAGGGCATACCGCGAGCGGTCTTGCGCCCGAATCAAAGATAGCATACCATGCGGGCGGCGGTACCCACGACCGATGAGTGACGCAGGTCTCGCCGGGGGGCCGGAATCGGCTCCGAAGCGGCTTGCCAGCAGCGAAGAGCTCCGCACCGCCCTCGGCCGTGAACGGTGGCAGCGCGCGAAGCGCATGCGGCTTCTCTATGTGCTGTTTTTCCTTCCCTTCGTCAGCCTGGTCGTCTTCCACTACCTACCGATCTACGGGATCGTCATAGCCTTCAAGGATTACAAGCTGGGAGCCGGGTTCCTTGCGAGCCCCTGGAACAACTTCGAGCACTTCACGAACCTCTTCTCGACCCCGTTCTTCGGACGGATCTTGCGGAACACGATCATCATCAGTCTCCTGCACATCGGTCTCGGTTTCCCCGCCCCGATCGTGTTGGCGCTGCTCATCAACGAAATCGTCAACAACCGCTTCAAGCGCGTCGTGCAGTCGATCTCTTACCTCCCTCACTTCATGTCGTGGGTCATCCTGGCAGGGATCATCGTCGAGATTCTCTCTCCGCAGCGGGGAATCGTCGCTCACGTCGCCACTCTTCTCGGCCTCGAGCCGCGGAACGTGCTCACCGACCGCAGCCTTTTTCGGCCGATGCTCGTGGCCACCGGCATCTGGAAGGAGGTCGGCTGGGGAACGGTGATCTATCTGGCTGCGCTCTCTTCGATCAATCCGGAGCTGTACGAGTCAGCAGCAGTCGACGGCGCCGGTCGCATACAGGTGGCCCTGCGGATAACGGTGCCGTCGCTGATTCCGGTCATGACGATCCTCGTCATCCTGAGGCTCGGCCAAGTGCTGAATGCCGGGTTCGATCAGATCTTCAACCTGTACAGCCCCCTCGTCTACGAGGTCGCAGACATCATCGACACGTATGTGTACCGGGTCGGCCTGATCCAGCGGAGGTACGACTTCGCAGCCGCGGTGGGTCTGTTCAAGAACGCGATCGGCGTGGCCCTCATCGTCGGCTCCAACGCGATCATCCGGCGGTTCAGTGATTACGGACTCTGGTAGGCGGGACCATGCGGCGGCCGTGGTACGCGCGTAGAAGTAGCGCCGGGGACGTCGCATTCAGCGTCTTCAACACGCTGTTTCTCGTCTTGTTCTGCCTGACGATTCTCTACCCGTTCTGGACGACCCTGCTTCTCTCCTTTTCGCCTCCCGACGAGGTGCTGTCTCTGGGATTCCGTATCTGGATCGATGAGTGGGCCACGACCGCCTATCGGTTCGCGTTCTCCGAGTATGGAAACGTAGTCACCGCGTACGCCAACTCCGTGTACCGGACCGTAGGCGGAACGGTCCTCACCGTGCTCTTCACGATAATCGCCGCCTATCCACTGGCCAAGAAGAACCTGCCTGGGCGCACCGCGCTGACCGTCGTCGTGCTCATCACGATGTTCTTCAGCGGCGGTTTGATACCGCTCTACCTAGTGGTGCGCAGCCTCGGACTCATCGACTCACGCTGGTCGCTCATCCTGCCCGCCCTCACCGTTGGCTTCTACATCATCATCATGCGCAACTTCTTCATGACGGTCGACACGTCGTACGAAGAGGCGGCGTTCATGGATGGCGCGAACTATATCCAGATCCTCGCGCGCATCATCGTGCCGCTGTCGAAGCCGGTCATAGCCACGATAGCGCTCTGGCACGCGGTCTGGCACTGGAACGAGTGGCTATACGCGCTCATCTTCCTCAATGACGAGTCGCTGCTCGTTCTCCAGCGTCTCCTGAGAAGGATGCTTCTGGAGCTGACGCAGGTCGAGGAAGCTCTGATCGATCGGTTCGAGTCGGTGGAAGAGGTCAGGTTGCCGTCGGCAGCGCTCAGGGCGGCAGTCACGATCATCACGATCGGTCCCATCATCCTCCTGTATCCCTTCGTGCAGAAGTATTTCATCAAGGGTATCTTCATCGGCTCGCTCAAGGGCTGAGCCTGATCGGGGGCGCCCCACCGACTGGACCTCTGGGATGAAACGAAGGGAACGGCGGTGCCGTTCCCTTCGATATCCGTGAACGATCGCGCCCCAGCGTCAGCGGACGATGTTGCCCTTTCGCAGCTCGGAAACGATCGGCGCCTTGGCAAGCTCTGCCAACACCTCGTCACCGCCGTTCTCGTGCCACCTCTCGACGTAGTCATCCCACGTATCGTCGACGTCTATCTCCCCGGTGAGCGCCCTGAGGAAGTACTCGTTGAACATCGTACCGAGAGTCTCCCCGACCCGTTGGTTGACCTCCAGGAGGTTCGTGTCATTGAAGAAGTCCCATTTGTAGGGCCGCATCGAGAACCTTTGGCCGGCGGCCTGCAGCAGGTAGTTGGTTGTCCAGTCGGCGGTATGTCCCTCGAGGATCAAGTGCATCCGCGCGTCGGTACGGTACCTCGGATAGAACGAAGCGCCGCCGCGCTCCGGGAATCCGTCGGGTACTTCCTCGGCCGGTCGGACGATCGGTTTTGATTGCCACGGATCGCCTTCCCAATCGAAATGAACGTTCTCCTTGCCGAACTGGTACGCTACATAGCCCTCGTCCGTTCCCATGTAGTAGTCGAGTATCTCCAGGATTCTCTGCAGCTTGGCGTCGCTCACCTCGGACGCGATGAAGTACGGGTAGCTGCCGACCGGTCCCACGACCGCGCCGGAGGTGCCGCCCTGAACGCCGCCGGGCCCGACGAGCGGCGGTACCAGCACCACTTCGCGACCACCGCCGAGCTCCTCGTCCGGGATGAACGTGTTGGGCGGCCGATTCACCGCGTAGTCGGCACCGGCGTAGATCGCCACCTCCGAGACCGAGCCGATGACGCCACTCTGTACCTTCTCCCACATCTTGAATATGGAGAGGTTCGTGAACTCCTGGTCGATGAGCCCATCCTCCCACCAGAGAGCCATGCGCTTGAGGAACTCCTTCATGCCGGGATCGGTGCGCCACTCCGTGAGCTCACCGTCGACCAGGCGGTTTCCGCCCCACCCGACGCCGAAGGAGCCGATCAACGTTTGCCAGTTCCTGTTCGCCCGATCACTGGCACCGAACGGGATGGTGTCGTTCTTGCCGTTGCCGTCGGCGTCCCCGTCCCGGAATGCCCTCAGCAGAGCCTCGTAATCGGAGAACGCCACGTCGTGATCCAGGTAATAGACCCGGCCGAAGCGATCGAGCGGAATCTTCTCCGCGTCATAGCCCGGCAGGTCGAACCCAAGCCCGCGTGCATAGTCGATGCGGAACATCGGGTAGAACGTCGTGCCGTCGGTATTGACCGCAACACCATGCAGCGCGATGAGCTCATCCTCGTTTTCCGGATTCTCGGAGGCGATCCAGGCCAGCGGATACTGGTCGAAGATCTTTGCGAGATTGGGCGCGTACTCCCGGATCCAGGCTTTGGGTATCGCCCTGGTGAGCCCCGCCTCGAAGTGGTCCAGGGGGTTGCCCCACCAGCCGCCTATATCCGGCTGCTCTCCAGCAGCGAGCATGACCTCGCGCTTTTCCCTGTCGTTCTCGTTGATGCCGTTGCTGATCACCGTGATGCCGGACCGCTCCTCCATGTCCTGGAATGTCCAGGCATCGGTCCACGGGCTCATCCACGTGATCTCGGTCACCTCCTCAGCGGCCGCCTCTGTCTGGCCCTCACCGCTCGCCGCGAACGGCACCAGCAGCAGGCCGACGGCTCCCAGGAGCATGCGTCGGTTTCTCATGGCTCTTCTCCTTATGAGTTATGTGCGGAAATCCGTACGTCGCTCGCTTCACCTCCCGGGCTCGTGTTCTCGCGCTGCCGTCTCCGGGCATCCGGGCAGCCTAGCGGTTGCGCACGATCGCTGTCTTCACGTTATCATGGTGATCTGCCTGCAATGACACGTCAACCGGGCTCCACGGATTGCTGCTCTGGAACCTGGACCCTGGCACTGGCGCTCGGCCAAAGCCGGCAGATCGCGGAGGGCAGCGAGGAGGTCAAGAACCGCTTTCCGTTCGTCCCGGGGACCGGCGAATTCGACAGCGTGCCGGGGAAGATGCTGACGACGTGACACGCGCGACCGAGCCACCTGTCATCGACGCCCACGGCCACACGCTGGACCAGGCTTTCGACACACATCGGCACCTGCACGAGGCGCTGGGCGGGCTCACCGACGTGCCGATGATGCGCGCCGGCGGCGTGGCCGCGCAGCTCACCGCCTGCTGGGTGCCGGACGCTGCGATCGGTGGGCCGCATGCCAGCCGGCAGCCGCTGCGGAAACTGTTGCAGATGGTCGACTACCTGCATCACGAGCTGACCGGTCCGGCAGGCGATCATGTCACACTGGCGGCTTGCGCCGGCGATATCGAAACGGCCCGGGCGGACGGCAAGGTCGCGCTCATACTCGGGCTGGAGGGCGGTGATGCACTCAAGGGCGACGTCAGCCTCCTGCGCACGCTGCACCGACTCGGCATGCGGCACGTCGGCCTGGTGCACGAAGGGCGCAATGCCCTGGGGACGGCAACACAGGTTTGGAACGGTCCGGAGATGCGTGTCCATGACAGCCACATCGACGGCCCCGGCGGCCTCACGCCGGCAGGGCAGGCGGTTGTAGGCGAGATGAACCGGCTCGGCATGCTGGTCGACGTGACGCACATGGAGGCGGCGACCTTCCGGGACACGCTGGCGATCACGACGGGCCCCGTCGTTGCGACTCACGGCAACGCGCGGGCATTGCGCGATACTCCGCGCTATTTCGACGATGATCAGCTCCGCGCCATCGCCGCGACCGGCGGCCTTATCTGTCCCAGTCCGACCCCGCTCGGGCCAACTCCCGAGGCGGCCGCTCTCGAGCTGCTGCTCGACCACATCGATCATATGGTGGCGCTGGTGGGGCCGGATCATGTCGGGTTCGGCACCGATTTTCTCGGTCAGGTCGAGGCGCGGCCGGCCGGCGTCGGTGACATCAGTGAGGTAGGCCACCTCATGGCGGGGTTGCGGGCCCGCGGTTACGAACACGAGACCATTGAGAAGATCGCAGGCGCTAATTTCGTGCGCGTCTTCGAGGCGGTGGCCGGATGAACGATGCCTTCAGGTGACCACATATTTCGAGTCGTTCGATGACGGCCCCGGCGGATGGTACGGCTACCTTGGACGGCCCCGGACAGAACAAGCGGGCGCTGGAATGGTCGCCCGGCAGATTGACTTCTCGCAGCCCGGTCGGGGATTTGATACGGTCCGGGAATGAGTACCGCCACCGGCCTCCCCCTGGATTTCCGGCGCTCCTTCATGCGCTGGGACAAGCCACGCAACCCCAACGACCCTCGACCCCACGCGCGCCACAACACCCCCCTTGGCAACCGCGTGCGCATCGAGCTGGACTCGGTCCTGACGGTCCTCCGGCCACAAGGCACGCCCGAGCGCTACTTCCTCATCGCGCCATGTCGGAGCGAATGGGTCTACGCCGAACGGGAGCTATTTCAGATCCCGAGCCGGGAGTTCCGCTGCGTATATTCGCAGGATCACGAGCGGAGCATGGGCAGGAGCCTGCTGTTCGACGGTACAACCGAACGGGCCAGCGCCGCCAACGGCTGGGAACTTGAGATCGACCTGCAGACCTTCAGCAGATCATCGGTCCACGACACGATCGCCGCAGTCACGGCCGCGTCGGAAGGCAAGGACCCGCTTGTCGGGCGCACGACCATGTCGCATCCCGACGGCAGCTATGAGTGTACGTTGGAGTATCCCATCAAGACGATGAACTTCCGGCCGGAGACGCCGTCGTTTCAGGTCGACACCGGGCCACTGGTGTTTCCTGATTTCTCGTCGGGCGAGGAGTCGATGATCGATCGACTGGTCATGGCCCATGTCGCGTTCAACCGATTCGATCGCGCGGAGTTCATCATTCGCCTGCCGACACCGATCGACGAGTCCCGACCCGACGGACCAAGGACCCTGCACTACGCGCAGGTGCGCGAGTACCCGGCAACCAACCAGATCCTCACCGGCGCGTACTGATGCGGCGCAGAGCGCGGGTGGTGTTCCGTCACTCCTACTCCTTCGCAGCATACGAGTGATACCGTGGCACCTGTCATGACCGATCGTTGCGACCTCCAGGTGACCGACTACCGGGTCCTGTTCGATGACGACCGCTGTCCGGCCAGCGGCTGCTCGCTGGTCAGGAGCGGCGACAGGCTGACGATGACCGTGCAGCGGGCGAGCGACGCCGAGCGCGGCATCTCCTCTCTGCTCACGCAGAGCGACGACCTGGGCGCCACCTGGACCGAGCCGCGTCCGTTCGGCCCGCCGCTCGCTCACCCGGAGACCGAGTTCCAGGGAGTCGCCCCCGCGCACGCGCTGGACGATGGGACCGTGGTCGCCTGCGGCATCTACCTGCCCAAGGGCTTCGACCGCGCCAGCGGCGGGCGCGGCCTGTATCGGCCCAGCGACATCCTCATCGGGCACCGCGAGCCGGATGCGGACGAGTTCTCGTGGAACCGGATCGCCGCCGGCACCTTCCTCACCGAGCAGTTCATCGCTCCCGGCATCTCCCTGCCGGACGGCCGGCTGGTCTTCACCATGTGGGGATCAGCCGTGCGCGGCGACAACTGGCAGTGCGGCGTGCTGCTCTCGGACGACGGCGGCCGCACCCTCCGCTACCGGCAGGTCGGCTACGAGCCCGATCCGGCGATCCGCAAGGACCCGGAGGTGATGGCCGGCTTCAACGAGCAGACGCTGTTCGCCGCCCCGGACGGCACGCTGGTCTCGGTCATCCGCGGCCGTGACCATCTGGGCGGCATCCCCGGCTCCAACCCGCGCTCCAGCGACTGCCTGTTCTTCCGCGCGGAGTCCCGCGACCGCGGCGAAACCTGGTCAGCGCCCGAGCCGACCGACTTGGCCGGAACCGGCGCGCCGACCGACGGCTTGGCGCTGCCCGACCGCTCCCTGGTCCTGCCGGCCCGCCTGCCGTCGCACTGGAGCCGCCACCGCGGCCACTCGTTCTGCGGGATGCACATGGCGCGCAGCTTCGACCGGGGCCGGACCTGGAGCACGGACCTCCTGTTCGACCGCACCCCCGACAACGAGCCGTTCGACAACTACTACAACGCCATGAACGGCACCTTTGTACCCCTCGGTGACTCCGAGGCGATGTACGTGTTCGGCCACTTCCGTCCCGGCTCCCCGACCGGCCACCGCGCCTACGCCGTCCACCTCCGCTGGGACTGACGCGCGCGCTTCAGCCGCCGTCGGATCTGGTCACGCAACAGTTGATATGCCATGGCTAAGCAGTACGAGAGCGACGCGTTAGCGGCGGCCCACGAGACGGCGCTGGGTCTGACGGAGGCGGGCGTTATGGTGACTCGAACCATGAAGGTGTTCGACGAGATGTGCCTGACGCCGGTCGAGGAGATGGCGCCGGAGCGAATCCGAGAGATCCGGCTACGGGAGAATGCGAGCCAAGCGGTGTTCGCCCGCTACCTCAACGTGACGACAGGCCTGGTAAGCCAGTGGGAGCGTGGCGTGAAGCGGCCGCGCGGCGCTTCGCTGAAGCTCCTGACATTGGTCGCGAAGAAGGGTCTCGGGGCGGTCGCCTGACAGACTCGGTTGCACGTCGGAGGAGATCGAGCTCCGGGACGGCCAGGTACGCGCCGATGTCCGCCGGCCCTTCCTCACCGAGCAGTTCATCGCTCCCGGCATCTCCCTGGCGGACGGCCGGCTGTTGTTCTCCATGTGGGGATCGGCCGTGCGCGGCGACAACTGGCAGTGCGGCGTGCTCCTCTCGGACGACGGCGGCCGCACGCTCCGCTACCGGCAGGTCGGCTACGAGCCCGATCCGGCGATCCGCAAGGACCCGAAGGTGATGGCCGGCTTCAACGACCGTCGCGGAGCGCGGCCCCGTTCCCGCGCCCAGTCGCCGATGACCGCCGGATCGATGGCGATCCCGCCCAGTGGGTGACCCACGGACGGACTACCCGTCAGCGGCTAATCTGCAAACGCCGGATCTCTTTGTCAGGTCTATTCCTGGCAAGGTCGTGAGCCGACTGCAGATTGAGCCAGAACTGCGGTGTCGTCCCGAACGCGTCCGAAAAGAGCCACGCCATCTCGGCATTGACTCCTCTCCTACCTGCTATGACTGCGTCGACCTGCTGCATGGGCACGCCTATGTGCTCGGTAAAAGACGCCCGGGGCATGTCCATCGGCTTGAGAAACTCCTTAAGCAGGATTTCGCCGGGGTGAATCGGTATCCGATTCTCAGGGATCATCGGGTTCTCCTAATGGTAATCGGTCAAGGAAACATGCTCCGCAGCTCCGTCCCTCCAGGTTCCGCATGTCGTGAGCAGCCTCGAGCATGTCCAGTTTCCTGATGGCACTACCTACTATCGCGGCGGGAAAACGTCACGCTCTCCCGGTGTTCCTACGGTGAAAGATGTGCTCTGTAGCGCTGTCTCCAAAGGACCCGATCATCTACTACGCAACTATAGCATGACACCAACGAGATCCCACCCGTTGAGCAGACGCGTCACCTGTTTCCAACCGAAAGGACTTCCACCCGCGCCGTCGTCGGCCAGCGACCTCCGGCATGTCCAGGAGCTCCAGAGTGAGCCCGATTTGTGCATCCGCCTCGAAGTAGTCGAAACGGCCGTTGCGGTCGATGCCCAGGATCGGCCCGCCCTGGATTTGCGGATAGCCGAGTCCCTCCAGGTACCGGTAGGCCGCGGCGTATTGGTCCGCGGCCAGGTACGCGCCGATGTGGTGGAGGCCGCCGGCGGGCTGATCGGCCAGCTACTCGCTGTAGATGGTTCTGCCGCCGCCGGGGAGGGGCACGATGATTTCCACGTCCCAGGTCCCGCTCGCCATGCAGACCTCGAGCGCCTAGCGCTCGGCGGGGGCGCCCCGGACCCTTCCCAGTCGCCGCTGTCGACGTGGTAGACCTTGAACGGTCCGAAGCCGACGGCACTCAGGCGATCCATCATCGTCTTCGCGTCCGGTGCGACGAAACGGAGTTGTTTCCAGTTGCCCAGTGACCCGATGCCGGCGTCAAGCGGGACCATGCGTTACCTCCATGGCCCGCTCGCATCAGGCCATGCCCGGCAGCAGCGCACCGACGCACGGGCAGGAGATCAGGTTGGCCGAGGGGAACTTGCTGAGCTGCCGCACGCCGTCCGTTCGCGCAGATCCAAAGCTTGCTGCCGATCTGTCCTCGCTCTTCGCCGGTTCGACCCAACGTGCCTATCTCTCTACCTGCGGCGGTCCCGACGCGAGTCGTTCACGGGCTCGATTCGAGTCTGTCATGTGGTCGCTCCCGCGACGATGTCGCGAAACCGAGCAAAGCTGCGCGAACGATTGCGGCCCACGTCGATACGTGCCGCCACAGCCCGTGCCGCTTCGATCTTGCGCAGTCCTGTCTTGAAGTATCCATGCTGTTGCATGATCCGTTCAAACGCCTCCCACCTTCCGCCGCGGATCGCATCGGGAATCCGATAGCGCGCCTTTTCACTCACGGTAGGCGGCAATCTTGGATACGCTTCGCGGACGGCCTCCCAGTCACCGAAGTACCAAGCCTCAAGCTCCTCGATCACGACTCGGTTGACTACCTGCCAAGGGTCGCCTCCTGCATTCGTGCGCGTGATCAGCCCTGACTCCACGGAGATGTTCTCCAGGCACTTCTTGAGCTCGTGGCAGTCGTCGTCGTCCCGATCAACCAGCACAACAAGACGCCAGTCGGAAGGCAACCAGCGCCTATAGCCACGCAGACGCACCGGCAAGTTGCTCAAGAGATCGCGCTTGCCTTCGAACGCATGGACTTCACAGGTCCGATCCGCGGGCAGCAACCGCGGAAGCAGGGTACCGAGAAACGCCTCCATCGACGGTTCTTCTACCAGCAACACGAGATGGCGCACGGTCACTCTGTCCTATCCGTCGGGCCGGTCAAGCGGCGTTCCCTGTGCGACCAGTGGGTCCCCTACTCCGAAGTGTCCTTCCATCCAAAGCGATCCGAGGCTTGCACCCTCTTCCATGAACTCGCGTACGCCGCGGATATCGGCAACGCGACGCGTTCGGGTGCAGCCCTCATCATCTCGCCACAGAACTCGCACCTCTTCGGGCCGAAGCGCATTGAGAAAGAACGGCGAATGAGTCGTGACGAGCAATTGGGTGCGCTCACAGGCGGCACGGCACTCCTCGGCCAACCCCGGGAGCAGGCGCGGATGAAGAAAGTTCTCGGGCTCCTCCATGCCGATGAAGGCAGGTGGCGCCGGGTCGTAGATCAGAATCAGATAAGCCAGCATCTTCAACGTTCCGTCAGAAGCAAAACGCGCTAGCACCGGTTTATCGAACGGAGCGTCTTTGATCTGTAGCAGTAAGCGGCCGTCCGCCATGGTATCGGCTCGTATGCTCTCGATGCGCGGCACGCGCTCGCGTAGTGCGGCGAAGATGCGTTCAAGCCGCTCCGGATGTCTCTCGGCCAGATGCTGAATGACGTTGGCCAAGTTGTCACCGGTCTTGCTCAGGCGTTCGTGAGGTCCCGCCTCCGGTTGGCCACGGGCGCTGTCGGCCAAGAGGTAAGAAACATACCAACCCATAATGAAGTCTCGGAGCGCCGTCACGCGAGGATGTTCGTGGAACTGCCCAAGAGCGTTCACTGCCAAGAGATCGGGTGAACTGAGTGGAATCTCGACTCGCTGGTCCTCCGCGGCCGGCGCTTCCCCGCTAACCGCTCGGCCCTCACCCTCTCGGTATTCAAGAAACCGAAACGGCGCTCCGTAGCTACGGCGCTTCCATCTCAGCCACTCGTGTGCGACCACCGGCGCGCCCTCGCGCTCATCCACCGACAGATGGTAGGTTATCACCGGCGTCTTCGGTCGCTCGCGGTACTTGATCTCAATCATCACCGGCCCCTCGGCCCCCCGCGTCTTGAGCTCCCTCGCGCGCCCGCGTCGATCCCATGCACGACGAAGGCCAGCCTCGAAGCATTCCGAAAGAAACGCGAACACATCGAATACCGTTGACTTTCCGCTGCCGTTAGGCCCGAGCAATACCGTCATCGGCGTCAAATCCTTGAGGTCGACAGACCGCAGAGCGCGAAAGTTCCGTACCTGCAGGCGCTCGATACGAGCCGGGGGAGGCGCGGAATGCGAATTCACGACTCGACCTCCTGTATGTACGTAGCGTCGTGCGCGTCCAGCATGTTCATCCTCACGGCAGTATACCCTACCTCTCGTATCAGCACGTGTTTAAGTGTCAACTGCAACCTCCAGGTAGCCGACTACCGGATCCTGTTCGACGGCGATCGGTATCCGGCCAGTGGCTGCTCGCTCATCAAGAGCGGCGAGCGGCTGATGATGACGGTGCAGCGGGCGAGCGACGCCGAGCGCGGCACCTGGAGCGAGCCCCACCCGTCGGGGCCGCCGCTCGCACACCCGGACACGAATTCCAGGGCGTCGCCCCCACGCACGTGCTGGACGACGGAACCGTGGTCGCCTGCGGCATCCATCTGGCGGAAGGGCTTCGACCGGCGCCAGCGGCGGGCGCGGCCTGTATCGGCCCAGCGACATCCTCATCGGGCACCGCGCGCCGGGTGCGGACCAGTTCTCCTGGAGCCGGATCGCGGCCGGCTGGTGTTCTCCATGCGGGGATCTGCCGCGCGTGGCGACAACTGGCAGTGCGGCGTGCTGCTCTCAGACGACGGCGGCCGCACGCTCCGCTACCGGCAGGTCGGCTACGAGCCGGATCCGGCGATCCGCAAGGACCCGGGAGGTGACGCCGGTTTCAACGACCGTCGGGGAGCGCACTCCGATCCCGCGCCCAGTTGCCGATGACCGGCGGATCGATGGCGATCCCGTCCGGTTGGTGACCCACCGCCGGACTATCCGTCAGCGGGTTATCTGCAAACGCCGGATCTCTTTGTCAGGTCTATTCCTGGCAAGGTCGTGAGCTGACTGCAGATTAAGCCAGAACTGCGGTGTCGTCCCGAACGCGTCCGAAAAGAGCCACGCCATCTCGGCATTGACTCCTCTCGTACCCGCTATGACTTCGTCGACCTGCTGCATGGGCACGCCTATGTGTTCGGCAAAAGACGCCCGTGGCATGTCTATCGGCTTTAGAAATTCCTCAAGCAGTATTTCGCCGGGGTGAGTCGGTATCCGATTCTCAGGGATCATCGGGTTCTCCTAATGGTAATCGGTCAAGGAAACATCATCCGCAGCTCCGTCGCTCCAACGAAAGACGACTCGCCACTGATCGTTCACGCGAATGCTGTAGAATCCTTTCAAGTTTCCGCGCAAGATCTCCAGTCGGCTTCCGGGCAGGACGCTCAGGTTCCGTAAGTCGTGAGCGGCCTCGATCATATCCAGTTTCCTGGTGGCACTACTCACTATCGCGGCGGGAAAACGTCGCACTCTCCCGGTGTTCTTACGGTGAAAGATGTCCTCTGTAGCGCTGTCTCCAAAGGACTCGATCATCTCCTACGCTACTATAGCATGACACCAACGAGATCCCCACCCGTTGAGCAGGCGCGTCACCTGTCCCCAACCGCGAAGGCCTCCACCCACGCGCCGTCGGCGGTCAGCGTCACGCCGGTGTAGGGGGGCGCGCCGTTGCAGCCCGGCTTGCCTCGTCCGGCGATCTCTCGGATCGGGGGCAGGAAGAGAGCGAGACCGAACGAGTTCCGGGACGACGCGCTATGGATACTCATACTCCGGCTTGCCGTAGACCTCCGGCATGTCCAGGAGCTCCAGCGTGAGCCCGAGCCCGGCATCCGCCTCGAAGTAGTCGAAGCGGCCGTTGCGGTCGATGCCCAGGATCGGCCCGCCCTGAGTCTGCGCATACCCGAGGCCCTCCAGGTAGCGGTAGGCGGCGTCGTACTGGTCCGCGGCCAAGTATGCGCCGATGTGGTGGAGGCCGCCGGCCGGCTGCCGCGCCAGGTACTCGCCGTAGATCGTTCTGCCGCCACCGGGGACGGGCACGATGATCTCCACGTCCCAGGTCCCGGTCGCCATGCAGACCTCGAGCGCGTACCGCTCGGCGGGGGCGCCCCGGTAATTGACCCCTTCCCAGTCGCCGCTGTCGACGCGATAGACCTTGAACGGCCCGAAGCCGACGGCGCTCAGCCGATCCATCATCGCCCTCGCGTCCGGAGCGACGAAGCCGAGTTGCTTCCAGTTGCCGAGTGACGCGATGCCGGCGTCAAGCGGGACCATCCGTTCCCTCCATGCAGGATCGCATCAGGCCATGCCCGGCAGCAGCGCACCGACGCACGGGCACGAGATCAGGTTGGCGGAGGGGAACTTGCTGAGTTGCCGCACGCCGTCGCCGGTGATCACGAACTGTTCCTCGATGCGGGCGGCGTCGTTGCCGCGGCCGCAGTAGGTCTCGAACGCCATCACCATGTTCTCCTCGATGATCTCGGGATGATCGAACGAGAAGAAGCGGCTGATCACCGGCTTGCCCCAGTGGGTGATGCCGATGCCGTGCGCGACCTGCAGGGCGAACGCCTCGGCCTCGCTCGACAGCCCCAGGTCCTCGTGCGAGGGCCACACCTCGGCTATCTCCGCCGTGCTGACGCCGGGCTTCACCTTGGCGACCGCGTCGAACAGCCAGTCGTAGGACCGCTGGTAGACGTCGAGCTGCACCGCGGACGGCTTGCCGACCACGAACGTCTGGTAATAGCAGGTCTTGTAGCCGTTGAACACGCTCACCACGTCGATGTAGAGCATGTCCCCCATGCGCAGCATGCGGTCGGAGAAGTCGTGCGGATGGGGGTAGGCACGGTCCCCGGAGATCACGTTGATGTTCTGGATCTCCTCGGCGCCCAGCCGATACATGGTCTCGCGCATGAACCCTGCGATGTCGCTCTCGCGGACCCCCGGGCGGGTGCGGTTGACCACCTCCCAGAACGCCGCCTCGACGATCGAGATGGAGGTCTCGATCAGGTCGACCTCCTCGTCGGTCTTGATCTTGGAGGCATCCAGCAGGGTCTGCTGGCCGTCGACCACGTGGATGCCTTCCGCTTCCAGGGCGCGGATCATCAGCACCTCGGCCAAGTCGATCCCCACCGGCTCGTCCTGCACGCCGAACTCCGTCAGGTGGTCCTTGACCATCTTCGCGAACTTCTTCGCGTTCTCGATGCCCACGGCGGTGGGAAACGCGCCCCGCCACGTGCCGATGGAGGGCACCATCCGATCGGCGATCCAGGGGCAGAGCTTCTTCTTGGCGGCGATGGCGCTGCCGAGCTCGTACAGGACCGGCTGCTGCCCGGCCACCATCAGGGCGCTGCGCAGCAGCTTGTTGTTGGCCCAGTCGTTGACCCTGGTGCTGGTGATGTAGCGGATCCAGTCAGGATCGAACACCAGCAGCGTCGCGATGCCGTCCTGCTCCATCTGTTCGTTGGTCTTGCGGACGCGGTCGCCGCGCAGCTTGTCGTAGTCGACGCGGATCTCGCAGTCCTTGGCCATCAAGCCCAGGGTCATGCCACGGCCTCCTCAGGGATGCGCACGATCAGGCGAAGTAGAGGCCGCCGTTGAGATTCAACAACTGGCCGGTGACGTAGGAGCCGGCGCCGGAGGCCAGCCACATGATGGTGCCCGCCATGTCCCGGCCTTCCGCGTAGCGGCCCAGGGGTATGCTCTCGAGCTCCTCCGTCTGCAACTCCTCGAAGGTCATGCCGCGGCCGGCGGCCTCGGTCCGCATGAAGCTCCAGTGCATCTCCGTGGCGGCCAGCCCCGGGCAGAGCGCGTTGACGGTGACGTGGTAGGGCGCCATCTCGCGGGCCAGGGAGATGGTCAGGGTGTGCACCGCCCCCTTCGATGAGCAGTACGCGGCGTACTCGGGAAACCCGAGCTTGCCGCCATAGGATCCCAGGTTGACGATCGCGCCCCCCTTCTGCTCCCGCATCTGCCGCGCGGCGTGCTTGCAGCCGAAGAAGATACCCTTGAAGTTGACCGCGAAGATGCGGTCGATGACCTCGGCATCCATGTCCGCGACGGGGCCTTCCGAGAGGTGCATGCCCGCGTTGTTCACCATGATGTCCAGGCGGCCGAACTCCTTCACGGCGCCTTCCACCAGATCGTGCACCGCCCCCTCGTCGGACACGTCCGTTTCCCGGGCATAGCCCCGGTTGTCGGAGTGCGCGGCGCGAATGGCGTCCATGGTCTCGTGCACGGCGGGCAGGATGTCGGCCACGACCACGTGCACGCCGTGCGCGGCGAGCGCCTCGGCGGTGCCTTGCCCCAGTCCTCGGGCGGCCCCGGTCACCACGGCGACCTTGCCGGCTACTTCGCTGAAAGGCTGTGTGTCGGCCACGTGCGGTCCCTCCTGTCGGTCGGTCAGGCGGCGTCCGGGATGTGCTCCCGGAGCGCGCTCAGGTGGTCCAGCCGGCGGGCGGGCGCCCCCGTCAGCAGCGGGCCGGGCGGAGCGCCGAAGACGTCCGCCTTGCTGTAGCCGTGGCTGGCGACCACCTCGTGGTAGCGCTCCAGCAGCGCGGGGGTGATCGCGCGCGTGTAGTTGATCGTGAACATCCTGCGACGTGCGCCGCCGCCCCACGCGCTGTGCTTCAGGGCCTGGTTGAACAGGACCAGGTCGCCCGGGCGGCTGGCCAGGGCGACGGCGGGGATCCGGTCGCCAGGCAGACCGCCCCAGAAGCGCTCGCCACGGATCTGTTCGTCGATCGCCTCGGCATACGGCTCGCCCTCGCGATGGCTCCCCGGTATCACCCGCAGGGCGCCGCTCTCGGCATCCACCGGATCGAGATACAGCGCCAGCTTCACGAAGCCCACCGGGTTGGACAGCGTCCCGTCGGAGTGCCAGGGGGTGTCGCCCACGTAGTAGTTGCCGTCGCTGTTCCAGTACTGGTAGCCGTCGCCGCAGAACGCGCGGGCGATGGCGTCAAGGCGCTCGTCGTCCAGCAGGCTGCACAGGTACTCGCTGTGGTTCAGAAACGGCGCGACCGAGAACCGTTGCCTGCCGTCGTGGCGGTCGCCGCCGCGGCTGCGGATCACCTCCTCGAAGGCGTCCTCGATCCGCGTGGACTCGTCCGCGAACAGCCCCGGCAGGTGCAGGAAGCCGAACGTGGCGAAGAACTCGCGCTGCGCCTCGGTCAACTCGAACGTGGGCATCGCAATAGCCTATCACGCCTCAGTTCACACGCAGCCGGGCCCACCGGGTATGGGTCACCCCCTCGGTCGTGCACCAGTAGTAGGTCATCAGGTCGCCGTCCGGGAGCAGCGCGCCGCCCGGTCTGCCGAAGGCGATCAGCATGTGCTCGGCCAGGAAGTTGTCGCTGTCGGGCGTGCCGAGCGTGGCTTCGGCACCCGCGTCGAACAGGACGATCTCCGTGTCCGCGTCGTAGTCCGTCAGGTCGGCGGTGAGCGCGATACGGATGCCGTGCGGGTCGTGACGGTGGTTGTAGATGGTGGCGACGCGCCCGTCTGGCAGTGCGATGGGTGTGCTGACCTGCCCGCGCAGCGTGGTGGGGCGCGGCTCGGACCACGTGCGGCCCCGATCCTCCGAGATTGCCCAGTGGGTGTTGAG
This sequence comes from Spirochaetia bacterium, assembly GCA_963662775.1. GTDB lineage: Bacteria > Spirochaetota > Spirochaetia > SZUA-6 > Bin103 > CATQHW01. The sequence continues at coordinate 2,533,641 of OY759747.1, read as the reverse complement.
GTCCTCCAAGGTCCCGTACACGTGGGTCCAGAACAGCGTGTAGATGCGGCCGTCGGGCAGGACGCAGGACCGCTGGTCCCACCACAGCAGCTCGCCGCGCGGGTCGTCGGCGATGATGGTGAGCTCGCCCCAAGTGCGCCCCTGGTCGGCAGAGAACACCGCGCCCGCCTTCTGGTCGGGCGGGCCTTCGTAGCCGCTGGGCTTCCAGGTCTCGAACGGGTACATCCAGCGGTCGGGCGCCAACTGGAACATGCCGCCCGCTCCGTTGCAGGTGTAGCGGTCCGGGGGGAAGTCCACCGGCACGACCTGCGGTTCCGACCAGGTGCGGCCCTGGTCGGCGGACCAGAAGAGGATCATCGCCGGGCGCTGCAGCGACTCGGTGTCCGCGTCGAAGAGGTCGTCATCGGAGGCCTCGAAACGCCCGGCGGTCATCACCAGCCGGCCGTCGGGCACCGGGTGGATGTGCGGCCCGCGGTAGGTGTACCCGTCGCGCGGCGGGTTGCGGGGATGGATACCGCCCTGGTTGATCCACGTGCGTCCGCCGTCCGCGGAGCGCAACACCTCGATGTGGTTGTCGGAGGAGCCCAAAGACTCCCCCACGTGCTGGGCGGCGATCAGCGTGCCGTCCGCGAGCGGCGTGATCACGGGCATGAAGGCGCCGCGGCCGGCGCGGCGGGAGATGATGCCGGTGCCGACGATCTCGATTCCTGGGGCCATACCTCCATGGTAGCAAACGCTGACGGCCCGCATCGTCCCGCTCTGGAACAACTGCCTGCGCTTTCCCTATGCGTACGGTGGCCGCCACGTGCTGCATGCGGCGGTCAGCGCGGACGACGGAGAGTCCTGGCGCGGGTACCGCGAGGTGTTCCGCGATCCGCGCGACACCGAGCCTCCTCCGGTGCGCGGCGACCACGGCACCGCCTACCCGTTTCCGGTCGCCACCGCCGACGATCGGGTGCTGTTCGCGAGCAGCCAGGGCTCGACGAGGCGCGCCCTGAGCGTGCTGGATCCGGCGGCCACGTTCGTGCAGCTCCGCGAGTCCCTGGGTCCCTGCTACCTGCGCCTGCGCTGCGGCGCCGAGCCCCCCGATGCCGCGGGCTTTCTGATCGACCGGTGCAGCATCCGAACAGAGACGGCAGACCTGTGAATTTGACGGAATTGGCAGCTTCCGCTACCGTACCGGCCGCAATCCAGCTCAACGTCAACTACAATCAGGTGATGGCGGGGGCCGTGTTCGGTGCCCTGCCGCTCGCGCTGATGTTCATCCTGCTGCAACGCAACTTCGTTCGCGGCGTGGTCCTGACCGGGCTGCGCGAAGCCTGAGCAAGCCCAACCCGACCTATGGCGGTATTGGCGGTAGACATCGGCGGGTCGCGCACGCGCGCGCTACTGCTGCAGGACCGTCCGAGCGCAGGCACCCATGAGACGATGCCACTGCCGGTGGAGATGGCCTCCCGCGCTGCCGGGCACGCGCTGCACCTGGACGACCTGCTGGCCTTCCTCGGCGGGCACTGCGACCGGTCGGCAGAGCCGATCGAAGCGGTCGGGGTGTCGGTCGCGGGGGTACTGGGGGACGACCGCCGCACGGTCCGCCAGGCGCTCAATGTCGGCTGGCGCGACGTGCCGCTCGCTGCCGTTCTCGGCTCCCGCTTCCGGTGCCCGGTGGTGCTGGACACCGATGCCTTCGCCGCCGCCCGTGCGGAGCTTCGGCTGGGGGCCGGGCGCCGCCTCTCCACCTTTCTCTACGTCACCATCGGCACCGGCATCGGCCATGCCCTGATCCTCGATCACCGCCTGTGGCGGGGCGTGCATGGCGCGGCGAGCACCTTCGGCCACCTCAAGACGCATGCCGACGCCGACGTCCCCTGTGTCTGCGGTGGCCGCGGATGCCTGTGTCAGTACGCGTCCGGCCGCGGCATGGCCGGGTTGGCCCGGCGCCCCGGAGACACCCGCCGCACGCATGACGGCGCCGCCGTGGTAGCGGCCGCGGCACGCGGCGAACCGTGGGCCCGGGAGGTCGTCGACACGGCGCACCACGCCCTCGCCCTGGCGATAAGCCACGCGCTGACCCTGGTGGACTGCGGCACCGTGGTCATCGGCGGTGGCGCCGTCTCCTCGCGGTGGCCCGACCCTGCGCACCTCCGCGAACAGGTAGGGAAGCTCGTCCATCCGCAGGTCAGGATCAGGGAGATCGCCATCTCGAATCTGCCACACACGGCGCTGCTCGGTGCTGCCCTGCAGGCGTTCGACTATGGTCGGCCACGGCGGCGATAGGCCATGAACGAGGAGGGCCGACCTGATCCACCGGGCGCGGCGGCGGTCACGGAGACACTGCGCTTGTTCCGCTGCGGTTTCGCGCACGGGGAGACCTGACCATGAACGAGGAAGCACGCTACCCGCCCGATCGCGGCGACGGCCGCCACATGACCACCATGGCGTTCTGCCAGCACCTGTTGCGCAACACGACCGGCCGGCTGTCCTACCGGCCGGGGCTGGACGACGCCGGCTTCGCCCTGTGGCGGCAACGGGTGCGCGACAAGCTCGCCGAGTTGCTGGCGCTGCCGCCGGAGTTGATCGCTCCGGGGACGGCCGCCGATCCCCCACCGGTCCGCCTCTGGGCCGAGCCGCGCGACGGCTACCGGCTGGAAAAGTGGGAGACGTACCCGGAACCGGGTTCGGTGGTGCCGCTGCTCATGCTGGTGCCGGACACCGTCGACGATGCCCGGCCCGGCGCCGCGGTCATGTGCTTTCCCGGCTCGGCCTCCAGCAAGGAACTGTTGGCCGGCGAGCCGGAGCTGCGGCCGGAGCAGCCGCCCAACCGGCACCCCGTGGCCAACCGCATGGCCTGGTACTACGCGAAGGCGGGACTGGTGGCGGTAACGCTGGACAACCCCGGCGTCGGCGAGCTGGATCTGTTGCCCGCCGGCGTTCCGCCGAACAGCGGCCGGGTGAAGCTCACGGCGCAGCTCATCCGGCTGGGACGGAGCTACGTGGAGCTGACGGTGTCGCAGAAGCTGCACGCGCTGGCGTGGCTGCGCTCGCTGCCGTTCGTCGACGCCGGCCGGGTGGCGGTCAGCGGGCACTCCCTCGGGACGGAGCCGGCGATGTGCATGGCCGTGCTCGACCCGCGCCTGGCCGCGCTGGTGTTCAACGACTTCCTCTGCCACGTCCGCCAGCGCCACGTCGTGCTCGGGCTGCCGCGGGACGGGCAGTGGCGGGACGTGGACCCGCTCTGGCACGTGGTGCCCGGTATGTTCCGGTGGTTCGACTTCCCGGACCTGCTGAGCTCGCTGGCAGGACGGCCGCTGATCATGACGGAGGGCGGCGCCAAGCAGCACCTGGACCAGGTCCGCGGGGCATACGGGGAACGGGGATCAGCCCGCCTTCTGGAGATCCACCACTACCCGCGCTACGCCGATCCCGCCGCCCGGATCCACGATGACGACGAGATCCCGGAAGGGCTGACGATGGAGGAGTACTTCACCTACGCAAACGTGGACGTGCCCAACCACAACTTCAAGCACGCCGTGGCCGTGCCGTGGCTGGTGCGCACGCTGAACCGGAGCACGACGTGATCGGCTGACCTCGCGGCCGGGCAATACCTTTACCCTCGCACGGGCGCGCGCGCCGAATACCCCAGCAGATACCGCAACTCAGGTGAGAAGGTCTGCGCGATCTCCGGCGCTATCGACGTATAATCGGTAAACGGCTTCATCCACGAGCGAGAGTAGTAGCAGAGAATCGCTCGACGGGGATGGTCCGTCGCGTTCGGTCCCGACCGGTGCCAGGTGTTCGAAAGCCAGATAGCGACGGAGCCGGCCGGGCCGGTCAGCTTTGTTCCGTTCTCCTGCGTTCCTCCCCAGGTGGGCTTTCTGCGCGTGCGATGGCTGCCGGGAACGATCTGCGTCGCCCCGTTCGTCGTCGTGAACGCATCGAGCATCCATGCGTTCTGAATGGTCAGGGGAAAGTCCGGCAAAGGCTCCGGCAACTGCCCGAGCGGCACATCCACGTGCCACGCTCCACCTTCATCGGTGTGGGGACCGATACTGGTCGCGCTGCAGTCGGCAAGGACGCAATCGGCGCCGAGAATCTCCCGCGCCAATGACAGCACCACCGGGTGTTCTATCAGTTTCCCGAAGTCCGGCGCCTTGTTCACGACGTTCCAGATACGCTGGGACCGGTCATCGTCGAACAGAGTCGGCAGGTGCAGGAAGTTCTTGACGACCGCTGAGGGAGCGACGGGCCATGGCGTGCCCTGGTCTCGTGCGCGCGAGTGGCGGATTCTCCGCATGAGTCGAGCTCGCTCCGCTTCACTGATCTGGTAGCTCTCTTTCAGATACGCTTCGATCTCGTCATCTCCCGGCAACGCGGGCCCGTCTTCCGGCTCGAAAGGCTGTCGCCGTTCCCGTTCGAAGAATTCATCCGCAAGTCCCCGGTAGTGCCGGACTTCATCTTCGCCGAGCACACCTTCGATGACGGCGTACCCGTGTTCGGAAAGCTGTGTGAGCACCGATTTCAGGTCGTCGCTTGAGATTCCTTGAGTTCCCACAACCTTCCTCCACTGACAAGCGGCCCGAATTCTATCTCGAATTGCCGCATAAGCCGAAGAAGCGCACAAGGCTCGACAGCCGACCGCGGCGGCAGCCATCTCTCAGCAGCCCTGAAGCGCCGGCGCCGATCGGGCCATTGTCCGTAGTGCAGGGAACCAGCCATGCACTACGACGAGAACGACAGACGCGGTGGACGCCGGCGAGCACGTCGCCAGCGGCGGCGCAGACGTGGACGCACCGATCTGCTAGTTGGGCGGTAGTGGCAGGCCAGATCGCACAGCCGCACGATCACCTCTTCCGTGCGGTATTCGGCAAGGAAACGGAAGCGGCGGACCTGCTCGAGGCGCATCTGCCGCACGCGATCGGCAGCGCGTTGGTCTGGTCAAGCCTGAAGTGGCAATCGGTCAGTTTCATCGACGACCGGTTGCGCGACAGCGAATCGGACCTGCTGTATGCGATCCGGCGTAAGAACAGCGGTGCACCCGCGTGGATCTACATCCTGCTTGAACACCAATCGACGCCGGATCCGTGGTTGCGGCTGCGGCTGCTGAGGTACAGCTGCCGGATTTGGGAGCGGGATCGGACGCGACATCCGAAGGAGGAGGAACTCCGCCCGATCGTGCCGCTGGTCTGGTATCAGGGCGAACATGGATGGCGCCATGCGCGCGAGTTCTCCGAGCTCTTCGCCGAGGACGTGCGGGGTTGGCCGGGAGTGCCGCGGTTTTCTCACCTGCTGATGGACCAATCGGCGGTGGGGCCGGAAGAAGTGTACGGTGCGCTGCACGGTCGCATCGCTCAACTCGCGATGATGGCCGCGTACCGGGCGAGCTGGCCGGTGTTACGGCGGCTGGTGCCGTTGCTGGCGCAGTTGGAGCAACTCGGGCGAATCGAGGACCTGCGCCAGATCGTAGTGTACATTGCGGTGACCACGCGCGACGCGGGTGATTGGCGCAGGTTCGCTGCCGCGGTACGGCAGGAGGTGCCGACGATAGGGGGAGAGTTGATGAACCAAGCAGAAGAGATGATGGAAGTCGCCATGGAGTACCTCGCGCACAGGACACGACAGGAGGCCCGGCAGGAGGGTCTGGAGGAGGGTCTGGAGGAAGGTCGAGAGGAAGGTCGAGAGGAAGGTCGAGAGGAAGGTCGGCGAGAGGGTCAGGTCGAGAGCGTTGAGAACTTCCTGGAAGCGGGTGTTCCCTGGTCGACCATAGAGGCCGCTACCGGCATCGATCAGGACAAGCTCCGCACCCTCAAGCAACGCGTGAAGGACGCCGCCAACACCGCTACCGGGACCGACTGACAGATGGCACCCATCTGTGAGGTCGAACGCGAATTGCACGCGACCTCCGGGCAGGAACGGGTGGCGGTAAGTTGCGCCGTGTCCTACATCGGCCGGGGCCTGCGGCTGGAGGAGACGCGCGCGCTGGTCAACTCCTCCGACTGGAACTACCGGGCCCGCAACCGGGAGTCGCAGGACAACGGCAGGACCTGGGGCGACTGGGAGCTCCTGTACGAGGAGCGGCCGCGCCAGGGCGACGTGACGCAGTCCGGCGGCGCCAGCCAGCGCGGCACCGGGCCGTACGACCCCGTGTCGGGCATGCTGATCAAGCCGGCGTTCCAGCGTCTGTTGCGCGGCGATCCGCGGGAGGCGCTGCACGTGCTCTGGACCGGCGAGCGGCGCTTCGCCGATCACGGCTTCTACCAGTTGTCCGCCGACGACGGCCGCACCTGGGGCGACGCGCGCATGCTCAAGTACGAGTCCGGGCCGGACTTCGACCCCGAGAGCTGGGGTGACGAGACGTTCTTCCGCCGCAACGAGATGTACGTCGGCCGGCCGCTGGTCGCGAGCAACGGCACCGTCGTGATCAGCGCCACGGTGCCGGTCCCGTACCGGGACGAAGAAGACGAGAAGGTCCCGGTGGTGTTCCCGAACACGTACCGCGAGGGCTGCGTCGCCGGCGTCATCTGCTTCGTCGGCCGCTGGGACGCGGCGGCCGGCGACTACCGCTGGCAGACCTCCCAGCCGATCTTCCTCCCCCGGCGCACCTCCACCCGCGGACTGGTCGAGCTCGATCTGAGCGAGCTGTCCGACGGCCGGCTGCTGTTGATCATGCGCGGCTCCAATGCCGGGCTCGACCCCCTGGCGTGCCCCGGCCGCAAGTGGTGCTCGACCTCGTCCGACGGCGGCCTGACCTGGACCCCGATACGCGACCTGCGCTACGACGACGGCGGGCAGTTCCATTCGCCGGCGACCTTCGCCAAGACCATCCGGGCTTCCAGGACCGGAACGCTGTACTGCGTGCTCAACATCGCCGAGCGGCCGGCCGAGGCCAACGCGCCGCGCCACCCGCTGCAGATCGCCGAGGTCGACGAGCAACGCATCGCGCTCAAGCACGACACCCTCACCGTGATCGACCGGCGCGATCCCGAGCATGACGCCGACACCCTGCAGCTCACCAACTTCAGCCTGCTGGAGAACCGCGAGACCCGGAACCTGGAGCTCTACCTGACGCGGCTGGGGGCCAGGGGCGGCGGTCGCGACGTCTGGAGCGCCGACGCCTATCACTACCGGCTGCGACTGTAGACGTGGAGGTCGAATGACCGTCAGCGAACGAACGATGTCCTATCGCGGCAGCGACGTCTCCGCCGCCTACGAGACCGTCGGCTACCGCTCCGCGCACGAGCCCAAGCTGCTCCGGCAGCGCTTCAGCGAGATCGGCAACGACATCTACGACCTGCTGCGCCTGAGCTACTCCGACGACGACGGGGCCACGTGGTCGGAGGACCACCCCTACCAGGTCAGCCATCTCACCCCGGCCGGCACGGTACGGACCGGCTACGGCACGCTCGTGACCGATGCGGTCAGCGGGCTGCTGGTGGCGCTCAACGGCACCTCGGTGATGCCGACAGACCACATGCTGGAAGCGCTCACCTCCACCTTCGCCACCTACCGCGTCTCGGACGACGACGGCCTTACCTGGCTGTTCGAGGACCGGATCATCCAGGAGGGAGAGGAGTACGATCCCTCCCATCCCCTGCATGCGGTGTGGACCGGCAGGAACGCCGTCCACTTCGCCAACGTGCCGTTCTTCGATCGCGCCGGGCGCCTGATCTTCCCCGTGCAGATCACCCGCCTGCTACCAGACGGCTCGCTGTTCTGTCCGCCGGGTGCGCTCTCCTTTCACGAGATCATGGTCATGATCGGCACCTGGCAGCCGGACAGGCGGCTGCGCTGGGAGGTCGGCGAGCGCGTCGTCCTGGAGCCCGACGTCTCCACCCGCGGGGTGAGCGAGGGGGCGGTGGCAGAGATGCCGGACGGACGCTTCCTGATGGTCATGCGCGGCAGCAACGCCGGCAATCCTTCACTGCCCGGCCACAAGTGGTATTGCACCTCCGGCGACGGCTGCCTCACCTGGAGCCGCATCGAGCCCTGGACCTGGACCGACGGCACGCCGTTCCACTCGCCTGCCTCCTACTCCACGATCGTGCCGCACTCGAACGGCCGCTACTACTGGATCGGCAACCTGTGCGCGGAGAACCCCGACGGCAACGGCCCGGACTATCCGCTGGTCGCAGGCGAGGTCGACCCGGACAGCTTCCTGCTGATCCGCGACAGCGTCAGCGAGATCGATACCTGGCGCGACGACGACCCCGCGCCCGTGCGCCTGCGCAACTTCGAGGTGCACCAGGAGCGTACCGGCGACGACCTGATCCTGCGCATGACGCGGCTCTGGGTGGACGCCGAACGGCACATGCGCGGCGACGCGTACCGGTACCGGCTCAGCCCTTGAGCGAGCCGACGAAGATCCCCTTGATGAAGTAACGCTGCAGGAACGGGTACAGCAGGATGATCGGCCCGATCGTGATCAGGGTCGTGGCCGCCTTCAGCGCCTCCGGAGGCAGGCGCTGCTGGTTGGTGAAGTCCCCGGGATCGCCGAACTCGATGACCTGCTCCAGCAGCTCGCGCTCCTTGATCAGCAGACGCCGGAGGATCATCTGCAGCACGATCTTGGAGTTGCTCTTCATGTAGATCAGCCAGTCGAACCAGGCATTCCAGTGGAAGACCGCCGCCCACAGGAAGATCACCGCCAGGACCGGCTTGGCCAGCGGCATGATCACCCGGAACAGGATCTCCAGGTAATTGGCGCCGTCGATCAGCGCCGACTCCTCGTAGGCGATGTCGACGGTCATCAGGAAGTTGCGGACGATGAGGATGTAGAAGCCAATCGCCAGCACCGGCAGAAACAGGACGATGAACCGGTCCAGCAGGCCTAGCGAGCGGATCAGCAGGTAGGTCGGAATCAGCCCTCCGGAGAAGAACATCGTGATCAGGATGTAGATGGTGATCCCGGTGCGCCCGGGCAGGTTCTTCTTGGACAGCGGGTAGGCCACCATCAAGGTGACCACCACGGTGAGCGCGCCGCCCACCGCTGTGCGGAAGATCGAGTTGAAGTAGGCGACCGCGATCACGTTCTCGGTGAACACGAACTCGTAGGCTTCCAGGTTCCACTCGCTCGGCCAGATGTGCAGGCCGAGCGTCAGCGCGTCGTTGAAGCCGGAAAAGGACAGGATGATCGTGAACCAGAACGGGTAGAGAAAGGTCAGGGCGAGCAGGAACAGCGCCACCGCCGCCGCAGCCTTGAAGGCGATCTCGCCCGCGGTCTGGCGCTGGTGGCCGAACACGCGGCGCACGCGCGCGCCGCTGATGTCGGCCTCGACCAGCCCCTGGTCGATCATCTGCTTGGCCATCTCAGACCGTCCCGAACCGCCGGGCCGCCATCACCAGATTCCGTGATCGCTGAAGCGCCTGATCACGGCGTTGACCAGCACGATCAGCGCGACCCCGACGACGTTCTTGAACAGGCCGGCAGCGGTGGCGAACTCGAACTCCTGCGACAGGATGCCGACCCGGTACATGTAGGTATCGATGATATCCGCGACCTCGTACACCAGCTCGTTGTAGAGGTTGAAGATCTGGTCGAAGCCGGCGTTGAGGATGCCGCTCAGCCGCAGGATGAACAGGATGGTGATCACCGGCAGCAGTGACGGCAGGGTGATGGCGGTCGCTTGCCGCACCCGCCCGGCGCCGTCGATCCGCGCCACGTCGTACATGGTCGGATCGATGGAGGAGATCGCCGCCAGGTAGATCACCGAGCCCCACCCCACCTCCTTCCAGACGTCGGTGGCGATCAGAATCGGCCGGAAGACGTCCCTGTTGGTGAGCAGCAGCGGCGCGTCCCTGCCGAGCACCGTGTACAGGTAGCCGATGATCCCGCGCTGCGGTGAAAGGATCTCCACCAGGATGCCGGCCATCACCACCCACGAGATGAAGTGGGGAAGGTACGTGATCGACTGGATCCCCTTCTTCCACCACGAGTTGGCGAACTCGTTGATGATCAGGGCCAGCAGGATCGGCGCCGGAAAGCCGAACACGATGCGCTGCACGCTGATGATGACGGTGTTGCGCATGACCCGCTGGAACAGGAAGCTGCCGAACAGCACCTCGAAGTTTTCGAAGTTGTTCCAGGGGCTGCCCAGGATGCCGCGGCTGGCCTGGAAGTTCTTGAACGCGATGACGATCCCGTAGATCGGGACGTAGTTGAAGACGAACAGCAGCAGCAGCGCGGGCAGCATCGACAGGTAGAGCAGCCGCATGCGCCGCACGCGGCTCCATCGCTCGCGCCGCAGGTTGTCGCGTATCTGGATGTCGACCGTGGATGCGGGCATCGGCCTCAACCTCGGGACTTAGAGCGGAAGGGGATGGACCGGCGGCCCATCCCCTTCATGCCAATCGAAATGGACAATCAGTATTCGATGCGGCCCTCGTGCAGCGCCGAGATGATGATCGAGTTCTGCATCGCCTCATACACCTGCTCGCCGCCCTCGGCCATCCACCGGGCGACGTAGTTGTCCCACTCGGCGTCCAGGTCGACCTGTCCGGTCACGACCCGCATGAAGAACTCGTTGGCGAGCGTGTTCAACCCTTCGCCCTGCCGATCGGCGATCGCCTTCATCTCGGTCTCCGTGAACAGGTCCCACTTGTACGGTCGCGTGTGGTAGTACTCGGAGTGTCCGGGCGCGAACCAGTTGTCCCAGATCTGCACGAACTGCGGCGAGTAGATCCAGCGGATCATGTCCATGTGATACCCGTACGGGTAGTGGAAGAACCTGCCGAGCTTGGGCTCGTCCGGGTGGTTCGCCACGACGTCTTCCTCCGTCACGCGGATCGGCTTCGAGTTTCCCGGCTCGCCGGACCAGGTGAAGTGCACGCCTTCCTTGCCGAACTGGCTGATCATCCAGCCCTCCGGGTCATGCTGGCGCCAATCCCAGATCTGCAGGATCTTGGCCAGCTTCTCGTCGCTCACGTCGTGGCGGATCTTGAGCGAGGCCCAGTTGCTGATCGCCGAGTGCGCCTGGTAGACCTGCACGCCCTGATAGCCCTCGGGGCCGATCGGCGGCGGCATCATCGCCACGCTCGCGCCGGCCGCGACCTCTTCCAGGGTCGCGTGGTTGGGCGGCCGCTCCAGTGTCGGGTTCACGTAGGTGGAGTTGCTCATGAACTGCACCCCGACGATGCCGGCCATGTCCTTCTGCCACTGGTCCTGGCGGTTCATGGTCGGGAATTCCTTGTCGATGAGGTCCTTCGCGTACCAGTCGGCCAGGTGGGCCAGGAACTTCCTGTAGCGCGGTGAAACCGGCTGCAGCACCAGGTCGCCGTTCTCGTCCTGATAGTTGGCCACGCCGCCGGTGCCCACCGTGATCGAATACATCGGCAGGCCGAACGCGCCGAACAGGCTGGTGAAGCTCCAGGGGATGACGTTGGACGCGCTCGCCGGAATGGTGTCGATCTTGCCGTTGCCGTCGGGATCGCCGTCGCGATAGAGCACCATCAACTCTTCCATCCAGTCGAGCGTGAGGTTGGCCGGCACGAACCAGGTGCGGTCGGTCTCGGTGCTGACCTTCCAGCGCGTCTCGTAGTAATCCGGAATCGGGTGCCCGACGTTCTCGGCCCAGTCCGCGCGGGTCGACCAGAAGCCGATCAGCGGCACGTTGGTCGACATCGTCACCCCGACCAGGGCGATGTAGGCATCGTCACTGTCCGGGCTGCGGCTGATGTTGAGCGCGATCGGGTGGTCGAGCATCCACTGGTAGTGCAGCGGCGCGTGCTCCTGGATCATCGCCAGCGGGATCTCGCGGGTCAGCCCGTCGCGGTAGTGGAACTGGTCGTCGCCGGCCGAGAAGACTTCCGGGGCCTCGCCGGCTGCGAACATCAGGTCGACCTTCTCCCGGTCGTTGTTCCAGATGCCGTTGCCGAGGATGCGGACGTTGAAGATCTCCTCCGCCACCTGCGCCGCGTGGGAGGTCTCCTCCCGCAACTGCCAAGTGATCTCCATCGGCTGGTCCGCGGCAGCCTCCGCCTGCCCTTCGGCAAATGCCATCGACGGCACCAGCCAGAGCGCCAACAGGGCCATCACGGCCACGACATCAATTGATCGCTTGTGCATGTTCATCCTCCGTATACGCAGCGTTCGCCCGCGCCGGCGAGAGCGTGCCACGCGGTGGTGACGGCCTCCTCACCGTGCGGGTGAAGCGCAACGTTACCCCGATGCCGCGGCGCAGGTCCAGTCGGACCGGTCCCTCGCAGCCTTGTGCCGGCCACGGCGCCGATCTATCGTCGCCCGATGGAGGTCGACCGGGCAGCCGCTCGCGACCGGTACGGCGCCGCGCTCAGCCGGGCCGGCAGGTTCCTGCGCGGTCGGCAGCGGCGGGACGGGTCGACCGCCGGCGCCGGTTCGATCTGGGGGTACTACTCGCAACCGCTGGCACTGCTGAGCGGAGGGTCGCCCGACGACTGGAGCTGCGCCAATCGCTGCCTGGACTTCGTCCGGAGTACGTTTCTGACCACCTCCGGAACGATCAGCGTCCGGCCGCTTCGCTACGTCGGGGACCTCTACGTCTATCCCTACCTGGTCCGCGGCGCCGCGACCTGGGGCCGCAGCGACCTGGCCGTGCCGCTGGCCGGGTTCCTCGTGCGCTTCCAGGATCCGTGCGGCGGTATCCGCTATCGCACCGAGGCGCCCGACCTGATCGACCCGGCGGTGACCGCTCATGGCGGTATCGCCCTGCTCGTCACCGGTCATCTGCAGGACGCGGAGCGGGCCGGCCGGTTCCTGCTGCGGATGCATCGGATGCAACCGGATCCGTCCGCCCGCTATCTGACGGTCTGGGACACACGACGCGACGGGCCGGTCGCAGACTACGACGGGCGGGCGGACATGCCGTGGGGGAGCGGCTCGGCGCTACGGCGCCACAACCCGGACGGAGGCAACGCATACTGGGACGTCGGCTTCATCATCGCCTTCCTGACCGCCCTGTACCGGGCCACCGAGGAACACGACTACCTGAGCGCCGCCCGGGAGATGTTCGACCTGTTCGATGGCTATGCCGGCTTTTCCGAACACGTGTGGAAGACGCCCTGGGCCTGCGCCGCGCTGCACCAGGCTACCGGCGATCAGCGCTACCTGGCGGCGGCCCTGCGGATGGCCGACCGAATCGCGGCCGCCCAGCAAGCCGACGGCGGCTTCTTCCTCGGGCCCCAGTCCTGCTATCTGGACGAACGGACCGGGCAGTGGTCGCATGCGTTCAGCGGATACGCGGATCTGCAGGCCGATCCCGACATCTGCATCGACACCACCGCGCAGATGGCCCACTACCTGGCGCAGGTGCGAGCCGTCATCTGACGAGTGAGCTGGAGGCCACCGTGCGTCTGTCGGAGCTCAAGAACAGGATCCTCTCCGATCGGGTCTCGATCGGCACCTGGATCTCCATCGGTCACCCGGACGTGACCGAGATGCTGGCGCACCAGGGATTCGACTGGCTCCTGTTCGACCTGGAGCATGCGCCGCTGACCATCGAGTCGCTGCAGCGCCTGCTGCAGCCCATGAACGGCAGCCCCGCCGCCGCGCTGGTGCGCACGCCGCCGGAGCAGGCGAGCCTGGCCGGGCGGGCGCTGGACTGCGGCGCCGACGGAGTGGTCTTTCCCCTGATCGGCGACCGGTCGCAGGCTGAGGCCGCGGTCGACGCCTGCAAGTATCCGCCGCTCGGCAGCCGCGGCATGGGTCCCAGGCGCTCCGCCGGATACGGCAGGATCGAGGCCGAGTACCTGCGCTCCGCGAACGATCGGACCGTGGTCGGCATCCAGATCGAGACCGGCGACGCCATCGAGCGAGTCGACCAGATCCTGTCGGTGCCCGGGGTCGATGTCGCTCTCCTCGGTCTGGGCGATCTGTCCGCGAACCTCGGTTGCCATCTGCAGTTCGGCGCCCCGGAGGTAATCGCGGCCGTGAAGACGGTGCTCGAAGCGTGTAGACGCCACGACGTCCTTCCCGGCATGGCCTACGCTCATGACGCGGCCACCGCCCGCGCCTGGATCGAGCAGGGATTCCGAATGGTCGGCGTGGGCAGCGACGACGTGTTCCTGATGGACGGATCGCGCCGCGTTCTCGACGGACTGGGGTCGCCGTCGTGACCGTCGCGGCCGCTTCGGCGGAGCACCCGCGCAACTCGGAGGGCGCCGTCTTCGAGCGCAGCGACGGGTCGCTGCTGCTGATCTACCAGGAGTATCTGGCCAGCGAGCGCGGCGGCGGCGATGACGCTCCAAACAGGCTGGTCGCCGTGGCGTCGAACGACGGTGGTCGCTCATGGGCCGGCAAACGGGTCGTGGCGGAACCGGCCCCGGACCAGGTCAACGTCTACAGCCCATCCCTGCTGCCTTCGCAGCGCGGCGACCTGCTGCTCTTCTACTACGCCTACCAGGCCATCGGCGCCGGTCAGGCCGTGGACAGCACCGGCTACGTCGTACGCTCGACCGACGAAGGGGAGCACTTCGGCGACCGCAGGGTCGTCTGGGAGCACCGGCCGTTCGGCGCCGCGAGCTCGGCCGTCAAGCGGCTTCCGTCGGGCCGGCTGCTGTTCCCGGTCGAGCACCACGTGGGCGAGCTCTGGACCCCGCAGGCGAGCATCCAGTCGCGCTGCGTCATCAGCGACGACGACGGCGAGAGCTGGCAGGAAGGCGGCGCCGTGCAGTTGCCGCTGCGCGGTTGCATGGAGCCGCACGTCGAGGCGCTGGCCGACGGCTCGGTGCTGATGGTGATGCGCACCCAGCTCGGCAGCGTCTTCTCCTGCCGCTCGCACGACGAGGGCACGACCTGGTCGCTGCCCCAGGCGACGGAGCTGCGCGCCCCCGAATCGTGTCCGGAGCTTGCACGCCACCCGCGGAGCGGCGAGTTGTGGCTGCTGTGGAACGACAGCGAGTACGACCCGGGGTTCGGGAGCCACCTCGGCAAGCGCAGTCCACTCAGCCTTGCCGTGTCCCGTGATGAAGGGCGCACGTGGCAGCGACGGAGCGTGATCGAATCGGACCCGGACCGCGCGTTCACCAACCCGGGCGTCTGCTTCCTGCGGGACGGCAGCGCGATCGTCAACTACTGGACCTGCCGCTATCTACCCGACCGGCGCATGGCGGTCGACCGCATCGACCTGCGCGCGGCGTTGCTCGACTGCACCGGGTCGCCGCTCGCTCCCGGATGACCGGCGACCCGCGGGCGCCGATCCACCTTGCCGGCAACTGCGCGGTGGATGTCATGGTCCCGGCCGCGATCGGCGAGGACGGTGCGCATGCGGACCGCGGGCGCGCCGCCACGCTCCGGATCCTCACGGAAGGGCCGGCCGTCACGCTGGCGGGGGGAGCGGGATGGCCGGCCTACCTGCTGGCCCGGCTCGGACACCCGGTGCAGCTCAACACCCGGCTGGGGCGCGACCTGTTCGGCACCCTCCTGCGCGATCGCCTGGCGGAAGCAGGAGTAGCGGTGGTCGGTCCGGACGCGGCGGCAACGGCGGTCAGCGTGATCTCGGCAGCGGAGGGCGGGCTGAGGTCGGGCTTCGTGTATCCGGGCGAACCGATCGACTGGTGGGCCTCCGCGGAGCGGCTTCGCTCAGCGCCGGCCACTCGATGGTTCTTTGCCAGCGGCTACTCGGGGGTAGGCGAGGCGGACTTCCGCGGTCTGAGCGAGCTGTTCCGCGACCTGCAGGACCGGGGCATCAGGGTCGTGTTCGATCCCAGCCCGTGGTTTGCGCAGCGGGTCGAGCGAGCCGCCATGCTCGAGCTCTTCTCCAGCGTCTACTGCCTGAGCGCGACGCGGTCCGAGCTGGGTGCGTGGTTCGCGACCGAGGACGCGGAAGCGCTTGCGCGGCACGTCCTGGAGTGCGGCCCCGCCTGCGCCGTCGTGAAGCAGGGGCAGGCCGGCGCCACGGTCGCCGCTCCGGACGGTACGATGCAGCGTATGCCCACCACTCCGATCGCCGGCGCCAACACCGTGGGAGCGGGAGACACGTTCAATGCCGGCCTCCTGCACGGATTGAGCGCGGATCTGCCGGCGCCGGACGCGGTGGCCCTCGCGGTCCGGATGGCGACCGAGGTCGTGCGCGTCGGGCGCGCGGCATTCAAGGTGGCCGCCTACCGCGACGGAGCTGGAGCCGGCGGACCATGACCGGCCGCGAACCGATCGAGGTGCTGTCCATGCTGGAGCTGCCGGAGCTCGGCGAGCGGGTCCGCCGCATGGCCGGCATCAGGCTGACCATGACCGAGGACCGCGCCGAGACACGCCGGCGCCTCGCCACGGCCCGCGTGCTGATCGCGCGCCGCATGGAGGCGGAGTTGCTGCGCGACGCCCCGAGGCTGGAGTTGATTCACGCGTGCACGGGCGGCGTGGAGGACGTGCTGATTCCGGAGCTTGTCGCAAGCCCCATCCCGGTCGCGTGCGTCAAGGGGATCTTCGACGTCACCGGAGCCGAGCACGCCATGGCGTCGATGCTGGCGTTCACCTATCGCCTGCCGGCCTACCTGAGGCAGCAGCGCGAGCGGCGCCACGAATGGGTGGCACCGCAGGAGCTGCGCGGCAAGACGGTCGGCATCGCCGGTCTGGGCGGCATCGGCATGGAGCTCGCGCGCCTGGCAGCCTGCTTCGGAGCCCGCGTCATCGGCTGCTCACGGAGCGAGAAGGCGTCCCCGCATCTGGCGGCCTGGCTCGCCCCCGACCGGCTGGAGGAGCTGCTGGCGGACTCGGACTTCGTGGTCGTCTGCCTGCCGCGTACGCCGCTCACCGAGGGCCTGTTCGGTGCGCGGCAGTTTCGGGCGATGAAGCGCTCCGCCTACCTGATCGACGTCACCGGCAGGAGCGTGATCTTCGACCTGGACGCGCTGGTGCGCGCGCTGCGCCTGGGGTGGATCGCCGGGGCGGACCTGCAGATCCAGCACGGCCCGCCGCTCACGGACTCGCCGCTGTGGGAGCTGGACAACCTCATCCTCTCCAAGTACGCGGCCAACTCGGTCGAGACCCAGCGGCGGTTCACGGACCACCTCGTCGAGAACCTGCGCCGCTATCGGGACGGCCGGCCCCTCCTGGGGCTGGTCGACAAGGCCGCGGGTTACTGAGGCTTATCGACGCCCCTTCGCTCGAAACCGGAGAAGGGGAATCAACACGCGCGTCGACACCTGGTAGGCGCGGTACTCCGGGTACTTCGCGGCGGAGATCGTCTCGGCGAGGTGGGTGGTGTTGAGTACCAGCACCGTGAGGGCGATGCATCCGAGTCCGGTCCAGTGAATCCACTGGCCTGACGCTGCGACGGCGAACAGGTAGAAGGCCGGCCACATGCCGATCTCGCCCAGGTAGTTGGGATGACGGGAGTAGCGGCGCAGCCCCGTCCTGTGGAACGGCTGGACGCCCCGCTCGCCGGCAGCGATCCGCCGCTTCTTGTCCTGCTGGAAGGCCCACATCTGCTCGTCGGCGACGGTTTCGAGCGCGAGCAGCGCAAGAAACAGCACGGCCGCCAGGATGTCGAGCAGCCCCAGGGGCGCCCCGCGCCACTGCCACGCCTGGTGCACGGGAGCGACGAACAGCCAGTTGATCACCATCTGAGCCGGTGTGACAACCACGTTCATCACCTGGAACCCGCGCGGTCCGAAGCGTTCGCGGACCACCCCCCAATGGAAGTCCTCGCTGCCGGGACGGTAGCCGCCCTTGCGAGCCAGGTTGAACGTGAGGCGGGCGCCCCAGAGACAGACCAGCGCCGTCATCAGGTTCACGCGGGCGGAATCGAAGCCGAGCGATGCCGCAACGATCAGGCAGTAGACCGGCGGGCACATCGACCAGAGCCGGTCCACCCAGGAGCAGTCGCGGGTGACGACCGACAGCAGCCAGGCGATGGGCGCCAGGACGATGCACAGGTCCAGGGCCACGCCGAACGGGGTTCCGGCGAGCGGGTGGCCGAAGAGACCGAAGTCGATCACGAGGAAGGCCGAGGCTGCCGGGCACCGGCCGTCATCCGTCCGGGCGCGTACGCGCGGGCATGGCCATTTCCCAGCGCAGCGCGCCGTCCAGGGTCGGCTCCAGCCAGTGGAAGCCCAGCTCGGCGAGCCGCGCCGGGACCACCGCCTGCCCCTTGAGGATGAGCTGGTCACCCATCTCTCCGAACAGAGCCCGGATGGCACGTGCGGGGACGGGTGCGAACGCCGGCCGGCGCAGCACGGCCGCGAGCGCCTGCGTGAACTCCCGGTTGGTCGCAGGGCGCGGCGCCACCACGTTGAAGGCTCCCCGCGCACGGCTGTCGCTCATCAGCAGGTGCAGGGCGCCGACCGCGTCATCCAGCCCGATCCAACTGATCGGCTGCCTGCCGTTGCCGACCACGCCGCCCGCGCCTGCGCGGAACACCGGCAGCAGCCGCTTCAGCATTCCCGCCTTGGGGCTGAGCACCGGGCCCAGACGCGCGTGCGCGACGCGGATGCCCGCCGCCCCCGCCGGTGCGGCTGCCTGCTCCCACGCTGCCGTCACCTCGGCCAGGAAGCCGTCGCCGGCGGGCGCGGACTCGTCGACCGGGCCCTCCACCTCGCCGTAGTAGCCGACGGCCGACGCCGATACCAGCACCGCGGGAGGCCGCTTCAGTGCTGCGACGGCGCCGCAGAGGAGCTCGGTCGATCCGACACGGCTCTCGCGGATGCGCCGCCGGCGCGCCGCGGTCCAGCGGCCGGCGCCGATGTTCTCTCCCGTCAGGTGGATTACCGCGTCGAACCCTTCCAGCGCGTCCGCGTCGATCCGGCCGGCCGCCGGGTCCCAGGCGACCTCCGTCGGGGAGGCAGGCGGCCGGCGCACCAGCCGTACCACCTCATGGCCGCCGCTCTCCAGGAACGCGGCAAGCGCGCGCCCGATCAGCCCGGACGACCCGGTGATCAGGACCCGTAGCGGCTCCGCAGGGCCGGCGGCATGGCGGTCCAGGTCGCGGCGGACGCGCTCCTGGCAGAACTCCAGCGTGCGATCCATGGTGCGCCGGAGCCATGCGCGGCCCAGGATT
Source organism: Spirochaetia bacterium (assembly GCA_963662775.1). Classification (GTDB taxonomy): domain Bacteria; phylum Spirochaetota; class Spirochaetia; order SZUA-6; family Bin103; genus CATQHW01. Next base: position 2,514,685 of record OY759747.1, on the reverse strand, counting down.
GCTGACATGACCCGCGGCTCGCACTGGATCCGGTCGGTGAGCTCGCAGCTCGCCTCCCCGGTCGAGCGGAACAGATGGCGGTGCCGTAGCGAGCGGTAGGGCCCCCCGATGTGCCGGTCACCGAACTCCCTGAGCGGCTGGTAGTCCTCGTGCTCGACCGTGAAGCGGAAGCCGAAAGGACCGACCCCCACGCGCAGGGTCGCGCTGTCGCCGTCGCGAATCGTCCCGGTACGTTCCAGCAGCTCCATCGGCGGGAGGGGAGGCAGGAAGCGATCGAACGACGCCGCTGTCTCGTGCCAGGCGAATACCCGCTCCAGGGAGTGAGGGAGAACCGTCGAACGCTCGTAGGTCTCCATACCCACCGGGTCATCCGGGCGTGGCGTACGACAGGTCCCACCCGTCCAGGCTGGTCAGCGGACGCCGGGGGACGCCGAGGTCCGGCCGGCCGCCGTCGGCCCAGCCCAGCACCTCCTCCTTGTGGCCCAGGCGCCGCAGGGCGCTCCACGACTCGGTGTAGTTGCCGCGGCCGGGCGTGCAGTCCCAGCAGAAGAAGCTCTCCACGCCGGCCCGATACAGCCCGGCGGCGCGCTCGCGGTACAACCCGGGCGGCATCATGCGGGGCAGCAGGCTCATCGACAGCGTGCAGGGGGTGCCGCGCGTCAGCTCGACGAACCAGTCCGCCCCGCGCGGGTCCTCCCAGGAGTCGGCGGCGCTGTCCAGGAACACCGCGGACGTGTAGGGGATGAGGGTGTCCACCAGCCCATCCCGCACCCATGTCTGCAGGTCCATGCCGTAGTAGAGGTTCTCCGCGGCGTCGCGCATGACGATGGCGGTGACCGGGATGCGCGCACGCTGCCGGGTGCGGGCCACGCCGTCGAGCGCCGCGCGCACCTCGCTCATGAAGCTGGTGAGAACGCCGCAGCGGTGCCACAGCCACGTCGGGTCGTCGTCCGCCAGCGTGCGGGGATCCCTGCCGTGCCGCTCCGCGAAGCTGTCGATCAGCGGCGGCTCGAACTCGCTGAAAGGGGGCCGCCGGTTGTAGGCAAGGCAGATGCCGTCGACGTCGTAGTCGGTGGCCACCTCGGTCAGCAGCGACACCGCGAAGCGCCGGCTCTCCGGGTAGGCGTAGGAGATGCGAGGGGTCTCGCGTCCGTCGCGGTCGCGTCCCCGCAGCTCCGGGTGGCGCACGTAGAAGGAGTCGCCGTGGTCGAAGTGATCGTGATCCGGCGGAAACCGGAACCCGGCCGGCCGGTAGGTCGCGTGGAACTCCAGCCCCATGTCGCGGGCGTGCTCCCGGGCGACCCGGAACGGGTCGATGCCCTGCTCGCGCAGGACCTGCCAGCTCTCGCGGTTCAGGCGGTCGCCGCTGCGCGCGAAGTCGTCCAGCCCGTCGAGCGTCGGCAGCCGGCCGGCGGCGCCCAGGTAGTAGAGCAGGTCGCCCATGCCGCACTCCCAGTACAGCCGCGAGAAGTCGGAGTTGCGGAACATCTCGATACGGCGCTGGATGTGGGCCGCTTCGGTCGGCCGCGTGGCGTAGTGCAGGCCGTGGGCGTCGTTGTGCCCATACAGCCGCCGGGTGTCGCGCCGATCCGCGTCTGCCCGGCAGGTGGCGACTTCCGCCTCGGTGAGCGGGACCAGCTTCACGTACGCCAGGCGCACGGGACTGCCCAGCACGCATCCCGGCGCGTCGCCGGCGGCGATCCGCCGGTTCTGCTGGCCGATCACCAAGTCCTGCCCGCTCAGGTCGGCGACTTTCCAGAACAGCTCCCGGATCCGGTGGCGTCCGGCGCGGTCGGTCATCGGGCACGTGTGCACGGTGGAGCTGGCATCCCCGCTCAGGCGCGCCAGCACCACCACGTCCTCCGAGGACTCGGCCATCAGCCCCAGCGACACCGCGTGGTAGCCGGAGGTACGCAGCGGGTAAGTGAGATCGGGAGCGTTCGTCTCCTCGTCGGCCCGCAGCATGGTGCCGGTCAGCCCCTCGAGCTGGTACGACAGCAGGCGCCAGCGACCGGCGCGCGAGCCCGGGTACAGCGCCGCCGCCGGCCGGCAGGCGTCCAGGTCGGTGCGGTAGATCGCCTGCCCCGAGAGCCAGCCGTCTCCGATCAGGTCTCTGCTCGTATCACCCATGTGCCCATTGTAGAGGCATGGGTCAGCGGGCGCACGGCCCCGCGCGGTGGCTACGAGACGCTGATGCTATCTCAGGTCCCAGCCGGGCAGAGCTGCCGCCTGCCGGACCCACGCCGCCATCTGCTCCTCGTCGAGAGCGTCCTCGTACAGGTCGACCCAGCGCGCGTCCCTGTCCTTGCCTGAGCCGGGCGGGACGGGGCGCAGCGACGCGCCCTTGAAGAAGGTCACCTTCACGTAGCGAGTGAACACGTGGCAATTCAGGAACCAGCCCTGACCCTCGATGCCATAGAAGGGCGAGTTCCACCTCACGGCCTTCTGGACGCCCGGCACGGTGCGCACGATGAGGTCGTCGAGGCGGCGGCCGAGCTCGCTCTTCCAGCCCGGCATGGCCGCGATGTAGGCCTGCACGGGGGAGTCGCCGTCGCCCTTCGCGATCTGAGGGTTGCCGCCTGAGAGGAGGACCGGCTCTCCGCCGGCCGGCTTGGCGACGGCCCTCTTGGCTACGGCCTTCCTGGCGACCTTCGTTGACTTCCTGGACGACTTCTCGAGCATCGTTCACTCCGGTCCGCGCTTCGCGTGGCTGAATTGCACCCAATCATAGTGCGACGCGGTTGGCGAGCGTACGTCTATCCGGCCTTGATCGGGATCTCCCGTGCCTTGCTCGCCTGGTTCCTGGGAACGTGCAGGGTCAGCAGCCCATCCGTGAAGGTTGCGCCCACCGCCTCGTGGTCGGCGTCGCCCGGCAGCACGTTGTCGTCGATGCTGACCTTCAGGTCCTGCTCCGCAACGCTGGGCAGCTCCGCGTGCAGCACGTACGCCTTGTCCTCCTCGCGGATGTCCACGGCGGGTGCGCGCGGCCGGCGGCTGCTCGGCGAAGAAGGAGTCGAAGATGCTGCCGGGGCGGCCGGAACGATGTGGCACCAGGGTTCTCATGATGTGCCTCCTGTAACGTGGTGTTGAGGCCGTGTGCCTCGTATCAACCATGAGGCAGGCTCCATGCCAACTATCCAAGCCACTCATAAGGTCACCTTGCAGGAAGCGCTGGAACTCAATCGACGCGATCGGTAGCCCGCGGCTCGATCTGACACTCCGGCGCAGCCCGTCCTATGCTGCCGGCCATGGGCGCATCCGACGATCCCGTCGCGAGTTACCTGCAGACGTTCGAGGAGTTGCGCGCGCGCAAGCGCTGGTCGACGCAGTCGGTGACGTTCCGATTCGTCGCGCTGAGCCTTGGCGCGGCGGCCTTCACCATCGGTTACGAACGGCTGGAGGAGGCGGCCACCGACCTGCGCAAGCGCGCCCGCTGGTCCAGTCCGCTCAAGTCGGAGATCCGCTATGTGGTGGCCGCCATGATCCTGCGGCGCGGGCTGGATACGGCCCGGATCCACGAGTGCGTGTTCGCGACGCGCGACGCCATCAAGGCGCACAAGGTTCCCAGCCGCGGCACGGGCCCGACGCTGGCGGCGCTGCTGATGGCCCTGCACGGCGAGGGGGCTCCGGTGCCGGAGGAGCATCTCGAAAGGCTGGCGGTCATCTACCGCCGCTGGCGCACCGAGCACCGGTGGCTGACCAATGCCAACGATCTTCCGGCCGCGGCGCTGCATGCCTCCCGCGACGTGCCGGTCGACGACTTGGCGTCGGACATCGAGCGGGCCTACAACCGTTTGCACGACGCCGGCTTCACGCGCGGCCAGCAGCTCCAGCTCGTCTCCCAGCTCCTCGCCGTCGACCCGCGCGGAACCGACGCCGGGGTGGACCGATTCTGCGACGTTGCCGAACGGCTGAGGAGCCGGGAGGAACGGGTGGGACCGAGCCGCTACGACGAGGTGGCCCTGCTGGCGCTGACCCAAGGCTCCGCGGCGGACGTCGTAGACGGCGTGCTCGGGAACCGTGACCGGCTCCGGGAGGTCAGGCCCCGGCCGGACAAGTCGGTGGCCTTCACGCTGGCCGCCGGCATCGAGTTGTCGGCCGATACCGAGCGGGCCGGCGAAGACAGCGCCGGCGATCTGGCGGCCCTGCAGTCCATCCGCGCGATCCTGGATGCCCAGCAGGCGGCGATCATCGCAGGCGCCTCGGCCGGCGCCGCAGCGGGCGCAGCGGCCGGTGCCCACTGAGTCCGCCAGCCACGCCGTGGCTGGCAGAAGCTACGGACGGCGCACAGGATCGTCAACGTGTCTGGCCGCGCAGGCTGGCTGTCTACCTCGATCGCGCGGATCTGCCGCGGCGGATACCGTGGAGGACGTGGTTCGAGCGTACCGCATGTTGAAGATTGAGGACGCTGACGAATGAGCGAATGATCCGGGGGTTGACAGTCATTCCATAGTTCGACAATTATAGAACTATGGCTCATGGCGGACCGGCGGTCCTGGCGGTCGAGGACGCGGCGTCGACCTTCGCGGCACTGGGGTCGGAGCAGCGGCTGACGGTCCTTCACGCCTTGGTGCGCGCCGGGCCGGAGGGCCTGCCGATCGGGACGCTGGGCGAGCGGAGCGGGGTCACCGGCTCCACGCTGACCCACCACGTGCGCATCCTCACCCAAGCCGGGCTGGTCAACCGCGTCAAGCGCGGCCGCTCGATCATCTGCGCCGCGGTCGCCTTTCCTCGGATACAGGCGCTGTCGGACTACCTCCTGTCCGAGTGCTGCACGGACAGCGCACACCCTCATGCCGGAGCCCACCATGAGTGAGCAGGCCGTATCGCTTCCCGAGACCAGGGACGGCGGGACGTGCTGCGCAAGCGCGCCTTCGGCTGCGATTGCCCCGGAGCCGGCGACGCGACCGCTGCTCCATCTGTGGCGGCGGCTCGACAAGGCGTGGCTGGCGATAGGGCTGATCCCGGCGCTGCTCGCGCTGATCGATCCCGCGCAGGTGCTGCCCACCGTCCGGTTCGCCGGTGAAGAGATCCTGCGCACCGGCGTCTTCATCGCCTGCGCCGTGCTCGCCGTGGCGTTTCTCCGGGCCACCGGCGCGGAGGCGCTGCTGAGCAAGGCGTTCACCGGGCCCGAGGTGCGGATGATCGCGCTGGGCGCGCTGGTCGGCGGGCTGGCACCGTTCTGCTCCTGCGAGGTGATCCCCTTCATCGCCGCGCTGCTGGCGATCGGCGCGCCGTTGTCCGCCGTGATGGCGTTCTGGCTCGCGTCGCCGCTGATGGACCCGGCGATGTTCCTGATCACCTCAGGCACCCTCGGCACGGGATTCGCCGTGGCAAAGACGGTCGCGGCGGTGGCGCTGGGCGTGGGCGGCGGCTTGCTGGTGAAGGCGATGGCGGGGAGCCGCGTATTCGCCGACCCGCTCAAGGCGAGCTCGGCCGCCAGCGCCTGCGCGACGGGCTGCGGACCCGGGGGCGGCACGGGTCGGCTCGCGGGCCGCCCGGAGTGGGCCTTCTGGAGGACGCCGGAGCGCCGCCGGGCGTTTCGCGACACCGCGGTCCGCAATGCGCTGTTCCTGGGGAAGTGGCTGCTGCTCGCCTACCTGGTGGAAGCGCTGATGCTGCGGTACGTGCCCGCCGAGGTGATCGCGACGGTGCTCGGCGGCGACGGGCTGTGGCCGATCCTCCTTGGCGCGGTGGTCGGGGCGCCGGCTTACCTGAACGGCTACGCCACCGTGCCGCTGGTCGACGCGCTGCTGGCGCAGGGCATGTCCAACGGAGCGGCCATGTCGTTCGTCATCGCCGGCGGCGTGAGCTGCATCCCGGCGGCGATCGCGGTGTGGGCGCTGGTGAAGACGCGGGTCTTCGCGTCCTACCTGGGCATCGCGCTTGTCGGCTCGGTGGTCGCCGGGCTCATCTGGAACGTGGTCGCCTGACGCGACAGAGGTCCCCGGGCAGTGCCGCCGCTTGCGCCGCGCCGGCCGATCGTCTATCACCGGAACTGCAATGATCGTCCACAACGGCGGCGTCACGACGCCGGTCTCCGAAGCCGTGCTGTTCCCGTACGACGACCGGAGCGTTCCGTTCCGCTACCGCCTGCGGATCGGGCTGGTCGAAGGGATGAATCCCTACAAGGGTCACCTGGTCGCGATGGAGCGCGGCGCCGCGGATGCGCCCGACAGCGAGGCCGTCAAGTACTACGGATCGGTGTGCGAGGTCGACGGAGAGCTGCGGCTGTGGTACCTGGGACACGGCACGCAGGACGGGCGCCGCTCCCCGGCCCACGTCTGCTACGCGACCAGCACCGACGGCGTCACGTGGACGAAGCCCGACCTCGGACTCGTCGAGTTCGCAGGCTCCAGGCACAACAACATCGTCGCGTTCGGAAGCGAGCGGGAGCCCACCTCATGCTCCGTCCTCCACGATGCCGAAGATCCGGATCCTTCGCGGCGCTTCAAGATGATCACCGAGACGCATCCGTACCACATCATGGCCTTGTTCAGCCCGGACGGCCTGCACTGGACCGAGGGCCCGAACAACCCGATCCTCAAGCACAACGCGGTCGAGCCAACCGGCCTGATCAAGCATGGCGGCCGGTACCTCCTGAACGGCCAGGGCGGCAACGTCGGCACGAAACGCGCGCTGGTTACCTTCGTCTCCTACGACTTCGACCACTGGAGCGACGCGGTCGTCCTGGGCTTCCGCCGTGACCAGGCTCCGCACCGGCAGATCGCGGGCTGCCACGCCGGCGAGCAGGTGCACCTGGGCGCCGGACTGTGGGATCGAGGCAACGTGGTGCTTGGGGTCTACGGCATGTGGCACGGAGAGTCCAACGACCGCCGCTTCGTCAGCATGGACCTGGGCCTGCTGGTGAGCAACGACGGCCTGCACTTCTCGGAGCCGATCCCGGACTTCCGCTTCATCCCCGGATACGAGATCGACCGCTCCGACGACTTCGCGTTTCCGTGCCTGGAGCAGGGGCAGGGGTTCGCCAACGTCGGCGACGAATCGCTCATCTGGTACGCCAACTGGCGCGGCGGCGACCTGAATGTGGCGCGCTTCCCGCGCGACCGGATGGGCTACTTCGAGGTGGTGGCCGATCCCCGGCCCAACCTGCAGCCGAGCGAGGACACCCACCAGCTCTACTGGCGCGAGCACATCGGCGATATGGTCCCGGAGTACGGTGCGCCCCACTTCATCTCCTGCCCCATCGACCTGCAGGGGGCCGCGGCCCGTGTCAGCCTCAACGTGGAGGGGATCTCTCCCCGCAACCGGCTGCGAGCCACGCTCCTGGACGAGCGCATGCGCCCGATACCCGGCTACACGGCGGACGACTGTGTCCCGCTGGAAGGCGAGGGCCTGCGCGTGCCCGTACGCTGGCGGGGCGGGGAGCTGGTCGGAGGACTCGACGCTCCCTTCATGCTGCGCGTCGACTGGGACGCCGAGCGCCTCGACGACGTCTTCCTGTACGCGGCGTACGTCACCGAGTAGGCGCTACTCGCATCCCTCGAACGGAGGCATGCCGGCCCCGCGCTCGGCGCTGAGCTCGGCGGCCTGAATGACGCCGATCACGCGCCGCGCCTGCTCCGGCGTGACGGGATTGGGCTCGTCCAGCAGCAGGTGGTCGGCGAGTTGCCGGTAGTAGCTGGTCTGCGACGCCATGCGCGGCGCTACCGGCACGACGCCCTCGTGCCGGATGCCGGACGCATGGCTGACGACGCGCAGCTCCTCCCCGGTCTCAGCGGCTTCCAGCCCTCCCAGCGTGCCGAGAATCCGCCACTTCGGTTGCGGCAGCGCGCTGATCCGGGACGATACGAACTCGGCCGTCGCCCCGTTCTCGAAACGCAGGCCGATTTTCATGTAGTCCTCGTTCGTCACGTCGTGCCATAGCCGGTCGTGGCGGGTGCCGGCCACGTGCGCGATCTTCGCCGGCACCAGGTTGAGGATCCAGTCGAGGAAGTGCGCTCCCCAATCGTAGAGGACGCCCCCGCTGACCGTCTTGTCGGAACGCCACGAGTGACCGGGATGCCCGTAGCCGCCGTGAGCGCACTCGACATGGAAGACATCGCCGATGAGGCCGCGGTCGATCACGTCCCGTATGGTCAGGTAGTCGGCGTCCCAGCGCCGATTGTGGAACACGCTGACGGCCAGGTTCGACTCGCGCGCGCGCCGTACGATGCGGTCCGACTCCTCGACGGTGAGGCAGAACGGCTTCTCCACGACCACGTGGGCACCCGCATCCAGGCACTGCAGGGCGGCCCGCTCGTGGAGGGAGTGCGGCAGGATCACCACGACCAGGTCGAGGTCCCCATCGGCCAGCAGCTCCTCCGTGCTCGTGGCGTAGAGCTCCAGGTCGGGACACTCCTGCCGCGCCGCCTCGACGCGCCCCGGGTCGACGTCGCACATGGCGACCGGCCGCAGGCCGGGCACCTCGTTCAGCCACCGGTAGTGGTTGCGGCCCATGTTGAAGTTCGGCCCGTATCCCAGCAGGCCGCACCTGATGGTCTCCTTCATCCCCGTCGACCTCGGATCAACTCGATCGGTCCCGGATAGCGGGCGACGACCGAGTCCGACGTCAGCAGGATCATGCCCTCGACCTGAGCCTGCGTGACCAGCATGCGGTCGAACGGGTCCTTGTGCACGGCCGGCAGGAGATCCACGGCCGTCGCGTGCGCCCCGGTCACGGCCAGTTCCCGGTAGCCGTTTTCCATCAATCCTCGCCGCAGCACGCGCGGATCGACACCGAAGTCCTCGCGGCCCAGGGCGCTCTTGAGGGAGACCTCCCAGAGCGACGCGGCGCTGTAGAACAGTTCCGTCGCGGGGTCCTCCAAGCGCCCCCGCACACCTGGCGGCAAGCGTTTCGGCTCGCCCGCCGCCCACAGCAGGACGTGCGTATCGAGCAACAGCCTCACGACAGCCTCATGCGTCGCCTTCGAACAGCCGCTCGATCTCGCTCGACCCCATGCGGTCGAAGTCGTCCGGCGACGAGACGACGCCCGACAGAAACCCGGTCCTGCGCATCGTTCCAGGCTCCGGCGCGTCCACCGCGACGACCTTCACCATCGGCGTACCCGCGCGGGCGATGATGAACGGCTCGCCCTGTGCCGCTGACTGAACCAGGCGAGACAGGTGTGTCTTGGCCTCGTGCATGTTGACCACGCGCATGGCATCCTCCGGACTTAGTCCAGAGAACTTAGTCCGATCGCCACTCGGGCGCAAGCCGGTCGGGACTCAGCCAGTGCCTTACCCATCCCGTCGCTCGCTCCTGTTTTCGTTGGGACCGCGGTCGGTGCGCACCCGCTCGGAGTCGATGAACTCCCGCGGAGACAACACCAGGACGCCGGCCCGACACTCGGGTGGGAAGTGCGCGGAGTTGCCCGTCACGAGACACTCGGCCCGTGCCGCCACGGCCACTTCCAGAAACGGCTCGTCAGCAGCGTCCGGCAGCCTCTTCGCCAGCGGGACGGGCGAGGCAAGCACGCCACCCGCCTCGATCTGGGCCGTAAGCGCGGCTACGGCGTCCGCATCGAAGGGAAACGCCGGGCGGTGCAGGACCTCCGTGTACTCCGCGAGGGTCCTGGCGTCATAACAGAGGCTGAGCCGGCCTGCCGACGCCAGGCTGACAATCGCGCCGGGCGGGCCGAACGGCGACAGCAGGCCTGATACCAGCACGTTGGTGTCGACGACGATTCTCATCCATCCCGGCTGCGCCGAACCGCATCGATCTCAGCATTCACTTCTTCGAGAGTCAGTCGATCGGCACCGGTTTCGCGGGCGCGTTGCTGCATGGCGGCGACCGCGAGCTGCGCACGCGCCTGCCGCAGCGCGTCGAGGGACGCTTCCAGAGTCGACGCCGTCGTAGCAGAAAGAACGGCGATCGGCTTGCCGTTCGAAGTGACGACCAGATCCTTTTTCTGGGCCAGAGAACGCCACACGGCCGCCGACCGGCTGCGCAACTCGCGAACACTGACGAATTCCACCGATTCTGCCTTCTGGGTCCTGATCGTATACCCGATCGTGTACCCAATCGTGACTCAACGTCAACTCGGACGGTTGTCAGCCCTTGACCGCTCCGACGGTGAAACCCTGGATCAGCCGGTCCAGGAACACGTTGTACACCAGCCCCACCGGGATGGCGATGATCAGGGCCGAGGCCAAGAGCGGCTGCCAGAAGAAGACATCGCCCAGGATCAGCTCGGACGGGACGCCGACGCTCAGCGTCCGCCACTCCGAGCGGGTGATGAACACCAGCGCGTAGATGAACTCGTGCAGGGTCAGCGTGAAGCTGAACACGATCACGGAGATGATGCCGGGCCGCGCCAGCGGCAGCGCCACGCGCAGGAACGCCCCGTAGGGGTGGTAGCCGTCGACCAGCGCCGCTTCCTCCGTCTCCGGCGGGATCGACTTGAAGAAGCCCATCAGCAGCCAGGCGCTGAACGGCACCGTGATCGTCGGGTAGACGACGATCAGCGAGAGCAGCGAATTGGCGAGACCGAGCGAGACGATGATCCGGAACAGCGGGATGAACAGCAGGGTCGGCGGCACCAGGTAGACGATGAACATCAGGATGCCGGCGCGCTCTCCCCAACGCCCGGTCAGGCGGGCGAGCGAGTAGGCCGCCGGCAGCGCCAGGAGGAGCGTGATCACCACCACCGCCGCGCCCACCACCGCCGAATTGCGCACGAAGGCCAGGTAGTTGGTGTCGTTGAACAGGTTGTCCAGGTGCTCAAGGGTGGGCGCCTCGGCGTAGTCGAACGGACTGGCGTCGCGCTTGTACAGGTCGCGGTCGGTCTGGAACGTGGTGATGCCCATCACCAGGAACGGCGCCGCGGCCAGGAGACAGAAGAACAGTACCGCCACCGTGAAGAACGTGCCCTTGATCACACGGCGCGGGCTGACGCGCGCAGGCGGGCCCCGCATCAGCTCGGGCGGTATCTTCAGGTCAACCATCTCCCGGTCGTGCCTCAGCGAACCTGCGCGCGGCTGGCCGTTCGCAGCAGCACGATGGCCACGCCCAGCAGCACGGGGAAGATGAACAGCGCGATCGCCGCTCCCTGCGACAGATTGCCGCCGTCGATGCCGACCAGGAAGCTGTACATCGGCAGCGTCAGCGTGTGGTTGATCGGCCCGCCGCGGGTCAGCACGTACACGACGGTCAGGTCGCCGAAGGTGAAGATGAAGGAGAACAGCAGCGAGTTGAGCATGATCGGCAGGATCAACGGCAGCTTCACCTGGAACAGCGCGCGGAAGTAGCGGGAGCCGTCCGCCTTCGCCTGGTCCACCAGGTCGGTCGGAATGCTGGACAGGCCGGCCATGAGGATCACGGTCGCCAGCGGGGTCATCCGCCAGACGTGCACGAAGATCACCGATGCCTGGGCGAGATGGGTCTTGGCCAGCCAGGTCAGGTTCCGGGACGGACCCCACACGGTCCCCGGGCCGAGCAGTCCGACGTGCTCCAGCACGTAGTCGATCGGGCTGTACTTGGTGTCGAACATCCACAGCCAGCCGACCGCGGACAGCGCCAGCGGCGTGGCCCACGGCATGATGAGCAGCAGCCGTGCGCCCCACATGCCGCCCCGTACCCAGCGGCTCTGCGGCAAGGGGGCGGTCAGGATCAAAGCCAGGATGTTCGCGAGGATCAGCACGAACACCTGAGCGATGAGCGTGAACACGAAGGTGTTGCGCAACGCGACGTGGAAGTCCGGCGCGTTCCAGACGTTCTCGAAGTTGCGCAGCCCGGCGTAGCTGAAGCTGGCGTTGCCCACGGTGGCGTTGCTGAAGCTGTAGGTGATGGCGGTCACGAACGGCACGCCGAGCAGCAGCACGATGTAAATCACCGCCGGCGCCAGGAAGGCGATTCCCATGAGGCCGCGGCTGTCCAGCAGACTGCCGCGCTCGGCGGCATCGCTCATCGGCCCGCTCCGCCGCCGTTCAGCCGGTCACCGCTGCGGCGGTCGAACCGATGCGCATCGGTCACCGCGAAGGAATACGACTCGCCCACCTGCAGGGGCATCGTCACGTTGCTCGGCAGGCGCGCCAGGGTCAGCTGCGGCTCGCCGCGGAAGTCGTCGATCTGGCCATAGAGCAGGCGATCGGCACCCAGGTACTCGATGCGCGTGATGCGATAGTCCCACACGAGCTCCGCGACAGCCGTTGCGGGCTGCAGGTGCTCCGGGCGAAAGCCGAGCAGCTCGTCCTCCGCGATCGGCAGAAGGTTCATCCCCGGCGAGCCCAGGAAGGTGGCGACGAAGGTGTTGGCCGGCCGGTCGTAGATCGCCTGCGGCGGCCCGACCTGCTGCACCAGCCCCTGCTCCATCACCACGATGCGGTCGCCCAGGCCCATCGCCTCGATCTGGTCGTGGGTGACGAAGATGGTGGTGATGCCCAGATCACGCTGAAAGAACTTCAATTCGTCCCGGGCATACGCGCGCAGCTTGGCATCCAGGTTGCTCAGCGGCTCGTCGAGCAGCAGCACGTCCGGCTCGGTGACGATCGCGCGGGCGATCGCCACCCGCTGCCGCTCGCCGCCGGAGAGCTGGCGCGGCCGCCGGTCCAGCAGATGGTCGATGCTGACCTTGCGCGCCGCCTGGCGCACCCGCTCCTCGCGCTCCGCCTTGTTCCTGGTGCGTCCCTGCGCCTTCAGCGGAAAGGCGATGTTGCTCGCCACGGTCATGTGCGGGTAGAGCGCGTAGGACTGGAAGACCATGGCGATGCCGCGCTTGCGCGGCGGCAGGGCCGTGACGTCGCGATAGCCTATGTGCACGCTGCCCGCGTTGGGCTTCTCCAGCCCGGCCACGGTGCGCATCAGCGTCGTCTTGCCGCACCCGGACGGCCCGAGCACGACCAGGAACTCGCCGGACTCGATCTCCAGGTCCACCCCGGCGATGGCGGTGACGTCGCCGAAGCGCTTGACGATCCCGGACAGGCGCACCGCGCTCATGCTCGCTCCTCAGTCCCCGGGAACGGCAGTCCGGTACCGCCGGCGCGTGTTACTCGCATACGATCGTGGCGTGAGTTTCATCGCGCGTTCTTGGAGCGCCACCAGCATGAGTGAGTATATCAGACGGCACAGCGTAGATCGCGCCCTACCGCTCAGCCCGGGGCCGTCTCGAACGCGGTGATGTCGCGTGATTCGGCGCTGATCTCGACGCCGATCAGATGGACGGAGCGGCTTGCGGCGCGGTGCTTGTCGGCGTAGCCGCGCGCCTGCAACTGGGCCAGCGCGGCGCCCGGCTCCGATCGCTCGGCGACCTTGAACTCGAACAGGTACGCGTTCTCGCCGAGCCGTACCGCCAGGTCCAGGCGCCCGCGGCTGGTGGCGTCCTCGGCGGCCACGCCGTCCATCGACGCCTGGAACCAAGCGTAGAACACGCTGACCCAATACCCTTCGTAGCGGGCGATGTCGTTCCGCCGATGCCAATCGTGTGGAATGCCGGCCATGAGCGCGCGCAGCAGTGCTTCCACGCCGGCCCAGTCCTCGGCGGCCAGCACCCGGCGCAGCGCGGCGCCGTTGCCCGTCGTACGCCAGGTCGGGGCCAGCGCGTCCAGCAGGCTCTCGTTCAGGCCGCGCCGCACCTCCCGGTTCGGGTAGCCCAGCCGGTACCGCGGATAGTCGTTCGGCTGCTGCTCCACCTCCGCGATCGTCAGGTAGCCGGTCTGGAACAGCAGCGCTTCCGGGGCGATGAAGTCCACGTCGAAGGCCGACAGCAGCGTCTCGCTGGCGTGCACGCCTTCGAGGTCCGGGGCGGCGAAGCCGCGGCGGAGCAGCGTGTCGATCAGGAACCGGGGGGTAGCGGTCTCGAACCAGTGCGCCCGAAACAGCCGGGTGCGGAACAGCTTGAGCAGACAGAAGGGGTTGTAGACCTTGTCCTGTTCCGTGCCCAGCCAGTGGTAGCCGTTGTACCAGGCGCGGATCTCGCCCCGGTCCAGGCCGGGCAGTTCCGGGGCGAACACGGAGTTCAGATCCGCCTCGGTGTAGCCGCAGACCGCCGCATAGGCCGGGTCCAGGGTCAGGTCGATGAGATTGTTCAGGTCGGAGAACAGGCTCACCTTGCTGAACTTGCTCACCCCCGTGATGAAGGTCAGCTCCACGTGGGCATCACACGCCTTGAGCGTCCCGTACAGTCCGCGCAGGTCGTCGCGGTTGGTTTCTGCGAGTTGCGGTTCGTCGATCGCGTCCAGGATCGGCTTGTCGTACTCGTCCACCAGCACGACCACACGCCTCCCGCTGCGGCGGTGCAGCGTTTCCAGCAGCGTGGCGAAGCGTCCCGAAAGCGTGGTGTCCTCGAATGGCGACGGACGCCGCCCGCGCAACGCGTCCATCAGTCTGGCGAACCGTCCCGGCGCCGCCCGGACCTGGGCCGCGGTCAACTGGCGCATGGCGTTCGCGTGCAGCTCGCCGGATCGCTTGAAGTTGCCGCCGCTGAAGTCCAGCCGCACCACCGGGTGGCGTTTCGACCAGTTCCAGCCGTCGTGAATTGCCAAACCGCGGAATAGCGCCGCGTTGCCCTCGAACAGTTCCTTGAGGGTGTCCACGAACAGGCTCTTGCCGAAGCGGCGCGGGCGGGAGAGGAAGTAGTGCTTCCCGTCGTCGTCCACCAGCCGGCGGGCGTAGACGGTCTTGTCGACGTAGTAGAAGCCCTCCTCCCGTATCTGGCGGAAGGTCTGGATTCCTATGGGCAGCTTACTCATGGCGGCCCGGTGCGCGGGTCACGAGCCGGCGGCGCCCACCCGGGCGTGCCGGCTCGTGCCGGTTGGCTCAGCGCAGGTAGCCGCGAGCGCGCCAGTCGGCGAAGATCTCCTCCGCGCGCGCGTGCGCGTCCGCTACGGCTTCCTCGGCGCTCTGCTCGCCCTTGGCGACCTTGGCCACCATGTTTACGACCAGGTTCTCGCCGAACGCCTGCATCACCGCCGGGTTGGCGGTGCCCGGATAGCCGATGTAGACCGACCAGTCGTTGACCGTCTCCAGCACCTTGAGCTTGTCCGCGGGTTGGGAACCGAATGGATCCTCGTTCACCCAGCCGGACAGCTCGGGCACCGTGCTCGCGTAGCAGGGGAAGTTGTACAGCTCGGAGTGGTAGACCGCATCGCTGTAGACCGCGGTGTGGTCGAGGATGAACTTCTTGGCCGCTTCCAGCTCGGCGCCCTGGACGTACTCGGGGATCACGTAAATCTGCCAGACGTGGCTGGATGCGAACGCGCCGGCCGGTCCCGACAGTGCCTGCACGAAACCGATGTCGGCCGCCGCTTCCTCGTCGATCTTCTGCAGCGATCGATACGCGGAGATCGAGTTGAGAATGTAGCTGAGCTCGCCGGCGATCAGGCCCTGATTGTTCGAAGCCGCGGTCCAGCCGAAGATCTCTTCGGTCATCGCGTCGTTCTGCAGCTTGGCGAGGTACTTGACCGCCGCGATCGTCTCCGGCGAATTGAGCACGACCTTCCCGTCCTGGTCCTGCACGCTGCCGCCGTGCGACCAGATGACCGCCCGGGTGGCCATGCGGCTGTCCAGCTCCGGGCTCATGCCCAGGCCGACCGGGACGCCGTGCTTCTGCATGATGGCGACGCCGCCCTCATACAGCTCGTCCCAGGTGGAGGGGCCGTTCGGCATGCCGACGTCCGCCCACAGGCTGATCTGGTAGTCGCCGGGGTCCGGAATGTAGCCGTGGGTGAAGCCGAAGTACGTGTCCGTAATCGGCAGGTAGCTGGTGGCCTCGCAGTTGGCGGTGCGCTCGCCGTGAGCGGCGATCGCCGCTTCGTTGATGTCGTTCAGCGGGTGCAGGCCCTCGATGAAGGCGGTGGGCGGAAAGAGCATCTCGACGATGGTGTGCCCTTCTCCGGCTTCGATGGCGGCGGTCAGGGCCGGCGGAAGCTCGGTGATGTTGACGTGGTCGACGCGCACGTCGACGCCGTTCGCCGTGCCCCACTCCTCCGCGTAGGCGTCGAACCACTCGTCATAGCGCGGGACGAAGTGGCTCCACTGCAGGATCGAAACCTCCGTCTGGGCAATCGCCAGCGGTGCGCCGAGGACCAGGACGGACATCAGCAGCAGGAACGTACGGGTGCGTTTCATTCCTCTCTCCTTGTGAACCGATCGTTCTGTGGCGTCTTGCAGCCACCCGGTACGCTACCGCATGGACCGGTGACTGCCAAACGCTTCCGCGACAGGCGCTAGCCGGTGAACACCGAGCGCGGCAGCAGCGCCAGCTTGAGGGACATGCAGGAGCGGTTGAACACGTCCCGCCCCTCGCCGATGCCCTCCAGGTAGGCGAGCGCGGCGCGGCCGTCGGACAGGAAGCGGCAGGTCAGGTTGGTGTACTCGCCGGCCGGGTGCGACTCGATGTCGGTCACGTGCCGGAACGTGCGCCCGCGGTCGTCGGAGACGGCGACCGACAGCGGCGTCCGCTCGCCGAAGTGGTGGTGGTCGTGGACGTACGTGCCGCCGTTCCAGAACAGCACCAGCCGCTCCGTGCCGGGCAGGAGCGTCAGGCAGGTGCACGACTCCGGGCTGATGGGCCCGCTCGGCTGCGGCAGATCCCAAGTCCGGCCGCAGTCACGGGAGCGGGTGATGAAGACGCGGCCGAGCTGGGTGCGCAGCGAGCAGACCAGCTCGCCGTCCGGCATCTGCGCCACCGCCGGCTCCATCGCGCCGCGCATCGGCAGGTCGATGCGGCCGCCCTGCAGGGTCCAGGTCCGGCCGTCGTCCTCGCTGACGTAGCTGTCCACCCACTGTTTCTCGCCCGGCTCCCAGATCAGTGCCGAGCTCTGCATCATGACCAGCAGGCGCCCGTCCTGCAGCTTGCGGAAGCAGTCGTACATGGTGAAGCGGTGCTCGCCGCAGCGCTGCCAGATGAAGGCAGGTGGGCCGAGGGTCCGCCCGCCGTCCGCCGAGCGGCGCAACTCCAGCGAGGAGTCGGTGCGGGTGTGGTTGCGCGTGACGGCCAGCAGCAGCTCGTCGCCGAGCAGGGCCAACGACGGGTTCATGGCGTTCAGGTCGCCGGGGTCGACCTCGAGCAGCAGGCGCTCGTCGCTCCAGGTCACGCCGCCGTCGGCCGACTCGCGGATGAAGATCGCGGCGTCGCCGAAGTCGCCGCCTCCCTCCGGGCCTGCGCGGTAGCCGTGGTAGACGATCAGGAGACGGCCGTCGGGCATCTCTACCAGCGACGAGCTGTCGCTGCGCGGCCTGGTGTCGCTGCACGGGCTGACGGTGACTAGTTGGGCCATACGCGGCGAGCATACTACGCTGCCGCTCACCGCCGTGGCTCGACCCGAAGAGATGACGCTCAGCGTCGTGGACCAGTCGCCGCTCCGCAGGGGCGGCACGGGCGCCGACGCCCTCACCGAGTCGGTGCGCCTGGCGCAGCTCTGCGAGCGGCTCGGCTACGCCCGCTACTGGGTAGCCGAGCACCACGCCTCCACCTCGTGGACGGGCGCCAGCCCGGAAGTCCTGATCGGCCAGATCGCGGCCCGCACCTCGACCATCCGCGTCGGCTCGGGCGGCGTGATGCTGTCCCACTACTCGGCGCTCAAGGTGGCCGAGCAGTTCCGGGCCCTGGACGCCTTCCATCCCGGCCGCATCGACCTGGGCGTGGGCCGCGCGCCCGGCAGCGACCAGCGCACCGCCTTCGCCCTGGCCCATCCGCGGCAGCCGGCGGACGTGCGCGCCTTTCCCCGCCAGGTCCACGACCTGCTTGCCTTCCTGTCCGGGGAGATGACGGACGACCACCCGTTCGCCGGGATCAGCGCGCTGGCCGGGCCGCAGCCGGACACCGGACCGGAGGTCTGGCTGCTCGGCTCCAGCGACTTCAGCGCGCGGCTGGCCGCCATGCTGGGCCTGCCGTTCGCGTTCGCGGACTTCTTCGGCAACCTCGAGCACGGACCGCTGGTCGCGGACCTGTACCGCCGGGAGTTCCAGCCCTCGGCGTACCTGGACGCTCCCCGGCTCAACGTCACCGTGCAGGTGATGTGCGCGCCGACCGGGGAGGAGGCGCGCTACCTGGCCTCAAGCAGGAACCTCAACAAGCTGCGCCAGCTCCACCTGGAGCGCCCGTCCGAGCCGGCGTCCGCGGGCGGCGACCTGCACACCGGTCTGCTGCCGCCCGATGAGGCGGCCGAGTTTCCGCTGCGCGAGACCGAGCGCGCCGCGCTCTCGCAGCTCTCCGCCCACTACATCGACGGGGACCCCGGCCAGGTCCGCGACGGCATCCTCGACGCGGCAGCCCGCTACGGCACCACGGACATCGGCATCGTCACCAACTGCTTCGCTTTCGAGGACCGCGCCCGCTCCTACGAGCTGGTCGCCGGCGCGTTCGGCCTCCGCGGAAACGTCGAACCCTTCACCCCAAGTCAAGCTCCGTGAGCCAAGCGTCAACCTGTCCGAACGCGTCCTGTTGCCACAGATCCGCAGTGCGCCCGCCGAGTGCGTGGGATCCCTCCACGAACCGTCGCACACTGACCGGCCCGAAATCAGTGGGGCCGCGGAACTTCCCCGCGATCAGCGAATACCCACTCCTCGCGGCTTCCACGTCCAGAAGTGTCCTCGTCGCATCGACGAGACGATCGACGCCCCCGGGATAGTTGCGCACGCAGTAGTAGATGTCGTATGCATCCTTCAGCGGACTGAGGCTCTATCGCAGCCATGGGAACGACTCCCTCGCCAAGTGCTCGGCAGCTTCCCGCTCGCGGTCATTCCCGCACCACAGATCGAGATAGGTGACGATCTCATTGGTGCAGAACACGCCTGGGATCGCCTCGATGGCGTCGTCGAACAGACTCTCATCCGTTGGAACGTGCACGACGACATTCGCTCCCATCGCGGCTGGACGCAGCCCCAGAATCTCGCTCAAAAGCTCAACTCCAGCCTCGTCGGCATAGAACGCATGGGTCCCGTCGCGCGCAAAGGGAGCGATCCACTGGGCGGCGGAATTCAGGGCGAGAATCGCTCGCGGACGTTCAGTCCGGGCGTTCAGTACTCCCGCCAACGTCGCGTCAAGCTGCTCCCCGTGGAGATGAGTGTATCTGCTGATGCTTCGTCCGCCCGGCCGGCGATGGTTCTCACGCCACGTTCCCAGAAGCGCGCCGGGCTGGACGAGGACGACGCCGCCATCCCGCTTCTCGATCCACTCACGTTCCAGGAGTGCCTTGCGTACGTTGCTCACATGACCCACGCTGGCATTGGCTCTGTCGGCCAACTCGGTAACGAGCCAGGCCCGGTCCGGACTCCGCAGCATGACGCGCAGGATGGCGGACGCCCTCGGGCTGAAGACCGACCGGAGCGCGCGAGCTTCGGACTTGGGCTTGTCGGCCACGGACCGTTCGATGTAGACGCCGCCGAAAGCGAGATGAGCGTTGCCGACCAGATCAGCGTACGCGAAACCGTGTTCGTTGCAGATCGAACGTGACTCCGGAGACAGGTAGGGGCTGACGACCATGGGAATCAAGCGCCGGCCTCCGTCGGCGTAGCCGGACGAATGCAGATGCGCGATACAGCTTTCGAGCCGATAGATTGCGGAGCGCACGATACGTGGCGCCCCATTCGACTTCACCTCAATGATGAGCACGTAGTCGACATCGCCGTGGCTCAAGCAGATCCTTCCATCGATCTGGCAGTTGCGCCCGAGGTCATGGCCGTAGTCCATCGGACCGAACTCGACGTTGGGTACGTTACCGAGCAGGGCGCGGACGGCGTCGACCGCCCTCTTCTCCATCATTTTCGCTTCAATGACCATTTTCGACATATGACGAATATAGTTGTTCGGGTGAAATCACGTCCAGATTTCATCGTAGCGACGTTTTCATCGGTTGATGAAAGAGGCTCTACCGGTGCACTTGGGCATAGACTTCAGACGACACCGGCTGGGCGTCGTCTTTCATCCTCTCCCCGCCTCCGCAACGAATCTGCTGCGCAGCCGTTCCGCTCGTGTGATCTGAGCCGCGCTCGTCCGTCGGCCCATGGTACCGTTCGCCGATGGCCCGCACCTCCTCCGCTCGCCCGCCCAACATCCTGTTCATCCTGGCCGATCAGCTCCGTGCGGACTTCGTGAGCTGCTACGGCGCCGGCTTTATCGACACGCCGCACATCGACGTCATCGCGGCGACCGGCATCCGCTACGAGCGTGCGTACTCCGCCTCCCCACTGTGCGTGCCGGCGCGGGCCGCGCTGCTGACCGGCATGAGCGCGGCGCGCACCGGGGTGGCGGACAACCTGCACGCGCTGCGGCCCGACTACCGCGAAGCCGGCATCCGCACGTGGCCGGAGCTGCTGGACCAGGCCGGCTACCACACGGTGGCGATCGGCAAGATGCACTTCTATCCTTGGGACGCCGCGCACGGCTTCCACGAGCGGGTGGCCTGCGAGGACAAACTCTGGCCGCTGATCCGCGACGACTACGCCCGTTACCTGGAAGCCCACGGCCTGGCCAAGCTGCGCTGGTCGGAGTACGGCGACTACTTGCGCACGCGCGGGACGGCGACCACGGACATCCCGTGGGAGCACTCCTGCGACCGCTTCACGGGACGGGAGGCGTGCCGGTTCATCGAGCGGAGTGCAGGCGAGGAGGCCCCGTGGGCGCTGATGGTCGGCTTCCCCGGCCCGCACGACCCGTACGATCCGGCGCCCGACTTTTCGGTACGGTACCGGGACGAGGACATGCCGCCGCCGGTGCGCGCAGCCGCGGGCGACCCCGGCGGGCTGCGGGAGGCGCACGAGCGTCAGCGCGCCGGCATGGGCATGCCGGACGGCTCGCTTCGGCCCGAGGAGTGCGCCACGCTGCGCTCGCACTACGCCGGGCTGGTCAAGGGGATCGACCACGAGGTCGGCGACATGCTGGCGGCGCTGCGCGACAGCGGCCAGCTCGACGACACCGTCGTCATCTTCACCAGCGACCACGGCGACCTGCTCGGCGACCACGGCATGCAGGGCAAGGGCAACTTCTTCGAAGGCTCGATGCGGATTCCGCTGGTAGCACAGGGTCCCGGGATCGCACCCGGCACCGATCATCCGGGGCTGGTGGAGCTCCGCGACGTCACGGCCAGCATGCTGCGCATCGCCGGCGTCGAGCCGCCGCCGCACATGGACGCCCGCGCCTTGCCCGGCCTGGGCGCCGGCAGCGGCGGCCGAACCGAAATACTGGGCGTGCTCGCCGGAGCCTGGGTCGCCTTCGACGGCACCTGGAAGCTCTGTAAGTACCACGGGCACGCGCCGCTGCTGTTCAACCTGGCCGACGACCCGGACGAGCTGGTGGACCGAGCTGAAGATCCGGCCGCGGCGCACGAGCTGCTGCGGCTCGATGCCCTGCTCACCGCCGAGGTGATGGCCGGCACGGACCTGGCCATGCACGACCGCCTGGTCTCCCCGTACTCGCTCGCTTCCGACGAGGCCTTCGGCCAGCCCGGCTGGAGCTGGCGGTACCCGGCGCCGATCGCGGCCGCGACGCTGCACACCACCGGCGGCGGCCCCGGCGAGGAGTCGCAGTATGACAATCGGTGAAGGAGCGTTTAGCTACCGGATCGACGAAGCGTGGGCGCACCGGGACGCCGCCGCGCGGGGGGTTCTGAGCAGCGTGGCATGCGACCGCCGCGGGCGCGTCTACCTGTGCAGGCGCGAGCCGCACCCGAAGATCCTGGTCTACGACGCGGACGGCGAGCGGCTGGATGCATGGACGCACGCGGTGTTCCGCCATCCGGGCGGGATCCACGGCATCAGCGTGACGGCCGATGACACCCTCTACGTCACCGACGTCCTGGACCACGTGGTGCACCGCTTCACGCTCGACGGGACGCTGCTCGCTACCCTGGGCACGACCGGACGGCCGGGAGCGCCGGGGCAGCCGTTCAACAGCCCCACGCAGGCGTTTCAGGCCCCGTCAGGCGACCTCTACGTGGCCGACGGCTACGGGCAGGCGCGCATCCACCGGTTCTCCGCGGACGGGACGCTGATTGCCTCCTGGGGCGAGCCGGGCGGCGGGCCCGGCCAGTTCGACACCCCGCACTCGATCGGCGTCGACCGGCGCGGCCAAGTGTGGGTCGCCGACCGCGAGAACTACCGGGTGCAGGTGTTCGACGCCGGCGGTGGTTTCATCCGCGAGCGCCGGCTGCAACGGGCCAACAACATCGCCCTGGACGGCCGGGACCACGTCTTCGCCGGCTCCGGCATCATGGACCTTGACGGCACCCTGCTGGCCGAGAGCATCGACTACTGGGGTCATTGCGTCTGCGTCGCCCCGACCGGCGACCTCTACTGGACACACGTGGCCGAGCCCAATCAGCTCGCCAGGTACGTCCGAATGGCGGAACGGCGGTAAGCGGCGTCAGCCTCGACTACTTGCGGTCGTAGGGATCGGCGGCGTCGCGCAGGCCGTCGCCCATGAAGTTGAACGCCAGCACGGAGATGATCACCGGGATGGCCGGCAGCATCAGCCACGGCAGCGACGCGACCGTGCGCGCGTTCGACGCCGCCTTGAGCAGCACGCCCCAGCTAATTGCCGGCGCCTGCAGACCCAGCCCCAGAAAGCTCAGCGAGGTCTCGCTCACGATCATGAACGGGATCGCCAGCGACGCGGCCGCGATCAGGTGGCTGGCGAAGTTGGGGACCATGTGGCGCACGATGATGGTCAGGTCGCGGGTGCCGGACAGCCGCGCTGCGGCGATGAAGTCCTCTTCGCGCATCGCCAGGAACCGCCCGCGTACGACCCGCGCGATCTCCGTCCAGGCATACAGCGACAGCAGGATGGTGATCGCCAGGTATCTCTGCTGGACGGTGAATTCTCTCGGCAGAGCCGCGGCCAGCCCGATCCAGAGCGGTATCGTGGGGATGGAGCGCAATAACTCGATAAGGCGCTGGATCGCCGTATCTACCTTGCCTCCGTAATAACCGGACGCGCCGCCGATCAGGATGCCCAGCACCAGGCTGATCACCACGCCGATCAAGCCGATCGACAGGGACAGGCGCGTGCCGTGCAGGATGCGCGAGAAGATGTCGCGGCCCTGCTCGTCGGTTCCAAGCACGAACGGCGCCGTCCGCCGCTCGTGGCCCTCTACGACCAGCAGATGCTTGTTGACTCGAAACAGGCCCAGCAGCTTGTACTCGTAGCCGTCGCCGATCAGCCGAACGCGCAGCCGCGTGTCCGGGTCGGGCTCATACACCTTGCGGAACGTCTTCAGATCGCGCGTGCCGACCAGGTCGTAGACGTGCAGGCGCAGCGCCCCATCATCGATGAAGCGCAGGCGCTGGGGCGGTACGGTCGGGAACTGTTCGTCGGACTTGCCGGGATCGGCGCTCGACAGCGGGTCGGCAAAGACCGCCACCAGGTAGAACAGGGCGACCACGATCGCCGACGCGATCGCGGCCTTGTGGCGGCGGAAGCGCCACCACATGAGCTTCCACTGGCCGGCGATGTAGCGGCGCTCGTCCTCTACCGGAGCGCCCGCGGTCGCGGGCGCGTCCTGCCGAGCGACCAGGGCTTCGTCGGATTCCTTGGACATCGTGTCAACTCAACCGGATGCGCGGGTCGGTGATCGCCAGCAGCAGGTCGGAGATCAGCGTGCCGATCACGGTCAGCATGCCCAGCCAGAGAAAGATGGTCGAGGCCAGGTACAGGTCCTCGCTGAGGATCGCCTGCAACAGCACCGGCCCCACGGTCGGCAGGCTGAGCACGGTGGAAACGATGACGTCGCCCGACAGCAGGAATGGCAACAGGTAACCCATCGTGGAGATGAAGGGATTGAACGCCAGGCGCACGGGATACTTGAAGATGAGCTTCCACTCGGCCACGCCCTTGGCGCGAGCCGACATCACGTACTGCTTGCCGAGCTCGTCAAGCAGGTTGTTGCGCATGACGCGGATAAGCGCCGCCGTGCCGGCGGTGCCCAGCACGATCGCGGGGGCGATCAGGTGGCGCAGCATGTTCGTGAACTTGGCCCACGTCCACGGCTGGTTGAGGTATTCCGGCGAGTACAGGCCGCCGATCTCCCAGCCGAACACGAGCGCCCCCAACCACAGCAATATCAGCCCGAGCAGGAAGTTGGGCACCGCCAGCCCCAGAAAACCGACGAACGTGACCGCGTAGTCCTGCGGCGTGTTGTGGTGCACGGCGGAGTAGATGCCGATCGGTATCGCCAGGATCCAGGTAAAAAAAATGGTGCCGACGGCCAGGATGAGGGTGTTGCCGAGCCGGTCGCCGATCACCTCGGCGATCGGCCGGCCGAACGCGAAGGACATCCCCCAGTCGCCGGTGACGATGCGCTGCAGCCACTTGAGGTACTGGATGGGCACCGGCCGGTCGAGCCCGAAGTCGGCGCGCAACTGCGCCTCCAGGGCCGGGTCGCCCAGGATATTCCCCGAAGCGCCGGCGCCCTGACCGGCGCCCAGCAGAGACTGCACGTAGAAGGTGGCGAAGTCACCCGGTGGGAGCTGGACGACCAAGAACGCCACCAGGGAGATGACCAGCGACGTGAGCACCGCGTAGCCGAACCGGCGAGCGAGATAGGTACCCATGAGCGGTCAGATCGGAATCAACGAGCGGCCCGCCCCGTTGCAGGAGCGGGCCGCTCGCGTGAATCCACGTAGCGTGTCGCTACCAGATACTCGATCTAGAAGCCGGCGTCGTTCAGGCCGCCTTCGAAGAAGAACTGCACCGTCCGCCCGCTGCCCGGGTTCTGCAACGCCGAGACGTTCGGCGCGCGCTCCGGCACGTTGCGGAAGTTGTTCTTGACGACGATGACGCCGTTGGAGGCGGCCGAGTCGCCGATCAGGCCGATGTAGTACAGGTTCTCCACGGCGATCTCCTGCGTCTCTATGTAGTTCTCCGTGCGGTCGGCGTAGCGCATCAACTGCGATTCGTCGCTGAGCTCGATCAGGCGCCAGAAGTCGGTGTCGGACTCCGGCGGGTCGGCCACGACAGCGCCGAGCGTGTAGGAGCCCGAGCGCTGTGCGTACCAGTTCGAGTACGCCGGGAAGGCGCTGCGGCCGGAGATCAGGCTGGTCGGCTCGCGCGCGTTGACGTCGCCGTCCAGGTAGAGTTGCTGCAGGTTGCCGCCCCGCTCGTCGGTGGCCGCCTGACCCTGCACGAGGCGCAGGTTGACGTTGACGCCGACCGCCGCCCAGTCCTCCTTGAGGAGCTCGCCGATGCCCGCGGTGGTGAACCAGCCCAAACTGAGGGAGAAGTCCAGGGTCAACCTCTTGCTGCCGTCGCTGGTCAGGCGGAAGCCGTCCGAGTCCCGCTCGGCCAGGCCGATGTCGTCCAGGATCTGGTTGGCCTTGGCCGGGTCGTATTCCGAGTAGCGGAACGCGATCTCATCGCCCGGGTAGTGGGCGTGCCAGTGCGGGAAAACCGCCTGCCGTCCCGTGGCCGTGCCGAAGTAGATCAGCTCGTTGATCTTGTCGCGGTTGATGGCGTGCGACATGGCGATCTTGAAGTCGCGGTTGGTGATCCACTTGCGGATCTCCGGATCCGCGTCCTCGGTGACCTCGCCCAGGCCGTAGGTGTAGTTGAAGGCGACCGCCACGGTGGCGTCGCCCGGCCACAGCATCAGCCGGTAGTTCCCCTTGTCCGCGTTCTCGATGAAGGTGGGCACGTTGTTGAAGGCGATGGAGCGGTGGTTGAAGTCGTACTCGCCGTTGGCGGCGCGCAGGTTGTGGACCTCGGAGTCCGAGTACAGCCGCATCTCGATCTTGTCGATGTACGGAAGCTGGTTTCCGACCGGATCGACCCCGTAGTAGTAGGGATTGCGCTCGAACGCCCACAGGTCGGTGTTGTTCGGGCTGGTAACGACCCAAGGGGCGACCGTCGGCGCCTCGACCGTCTTGTGCACGTCGATCTTGTTCCGGAAGAAGGTCTCCCAGTTCTCGAAGCCCTCTTCGGACACCATGTCGTTGATGTCGTCCTCGTCGGCGAAGTCCTTGTGGAACTGCTCCAGGAAGTGGGCGGGTGCGAACGAGGGCGAGCCGACGCGGCCGTTGAGCGTCCAGCCGGCGACGCGGTAGGTGGCCACGTCGTCGATGAAGCCGGCCTGCGGGGTCTCGAAGTACCACTGGATCGTGCTGTCGTCGATCTTGCGGACCCCCGGGTTGAAGGACGAGAAGCCCAGCCGGCACTGCTTCTCCGGGTTCAGCGACTCGTGGCAGACGATGTGCTCGTTGGCCCACAGGAAGTCGTCGGCCGTGAACGGCATGCCGTCCGACCACTTCATCTCGCGCCGGAGATGGAAGGTGTAGGTGAGGCCGTCGTCCTCCAGCGTCCAGTCCTTGACGTTGTTGGGCACGATGTTGGTGCCGTCGATGTCGTACAGCAGCAGGTGGTCCATCATGATGCGGTCGGCGTTCTGGCCGTCGCCGGGTCCGGCGAATCCGCGGCGCCAAGTGCCTCCGTACTCGCCGATCCGCTCGACCACCGGGACGACCAGCACGTCCGAAGCGATCGGCAGCCGATCCTCGACCGGGGGCAGCTCGCCAGCCGCCACACGTTCGGCCAGCATCGGCGCCTCGTTGAACGAGGTCGGCAGCGGGCCGTCGTAGGCGAAGGTCGTCAGTTCGGCGGATGCCGACATCGACAGGGCCAAGCCCAGGGTCAATGCCAACACCCCTACTTTCGTATGCGTACGCATGGTTCCTCCAAGCGCTCGAGCGCGGTCGCGCTGAGCGTGGCGAATATGCGCCTCCCGCGCTCGACCTGTCAAGAAATCGACCCGTTGCTCAGCAATTCTCGGTGAGAGGCGGTAGCGGCTTGTAGGGCGGTCTGACGGTAGTGACCCGGCCCAAGTGGAGGCGAGCGAGCACTTTGGCAGGCGTGCCAGTGGCCACACGACCGGATTTCAGAGTCACAAGCGGTGCGGCGAGCCGTTGCGTGGCCGGTAGGAGGCACACCGGAGCTTGCGGGCGCAGGTTTCGCGACCGGTGGGCGGGCGTACGGCAGGCGCTGGCGGCGTTGCAGGCAACGGGTCGGGGGACTACGGACTACGGAGACTGATACGGGGGTAGCGACTCGGGTGGCGAGTTCATCCGTACCAGCACCTGGTCCCAGGAGGTGAACAGGAACAGCCGGAACGCCGAGCGCACCTCGTCCCAGAACCCGCGCCGGGAACTGAAGAAGGTGCGCACCCGCTGATACAGCCCATCGACCAGATCGAAGATCTGGTGCATGAAGAACGCCAGCAGGTTGAGCACGAAGAACGCCTCCGACAGGTGCTGGCGGCCGTGGCCGAAGTTGTGCTCCAGGTGGTAACCGTGGTTCTTGAGGGTGTTGAACCCTTCATTCTCGATCTTCCAGCGCGCCCGCGCGGCACGGACCAGTCCGACGATGTTGGCGGTGTCGGGCACCAGGTCGGTGACCCAGGCGTTCTGATAGGTCACCGTGCCGTTCTTGACGATGCGGAACTGGATGAAGTTGACGTGCGGGGAGTCGGGATTGCCGTTCAGCGGTAGATCGGTGACCCATTCGTATTCGCGGCGTTCGCCGCGGTCTGAGGTAGCGTGACGGTTCAGCAGGTTGCCGCCGCGCAGGCCGGCGACGTCCTGGTAGAGGCTGCGATGGTCACCGGGCTTGGCGACCAGCAGGAACGACAAGCGTTTGGCGGTCAACTGCTCGACGAACGGCTGCTTGGAGTAAAGGCTGTCGGCCACGATAATTGCTGACATGCGAGGATAGTCGGCACGGAGCCGCTCCAGCATCCGGTAGCCGGCGTTCAGTTCGCAATCCTGCTTGCGGTACCGCCCGCCGTCGGCGTCACTGTTGCGGACGAACTCGGGGGCCAGCGGGAGCACTTCGCGCTTGTCGGGATGGACGATGGCGGCCTGCAGAATGTCATGGTGATAGCAGGTACCGCCGTCGCGCGAGGTGGTGCTCAGGCAGTGCTCGCAGTGCACGGACTCGGAGCTGAAATATCGTGAGCCGTCGAGGGTGATCAGATAGCGGGCACCGAACAGTTGGTAGTGCTGGAGCCACTTGGCGCGCTGCAGGCGAGCGATCCACTCGGCGAAGCACGGCAGGATGGGAGCATAGTCATGGCGGTCGAGCAGATCGCGGAACTGCGAGTCGGAGGGCAGTTGACCGACGCCGAAGGTGGCCGAGAGGTTGTTGGTCTGCACCTGCTGCTGGAAGCGGCGCTGGAACTGCAGCAGGGAGGGGTCTTGGACGAAGAACATCGCCAGAGCGCTCAGGTAGCAGTCGCGCAGGGCGTAGCGGACTTTGCTTGGTTGGCGTGCGTCGAGGATACCGGTTACGTACTCGGCGATCGAGTCGACGAGGGAGCGGAAACGAAGTAGATTCGGACCTCTCCGCAGTCCCCTGGCCATGCGAACACAGCATGACGAGGACGGCGATAAATGTCTAGTCCCGTAACTCGTTCAACTGCAATGAGATACAGGACAGGCCATAGTCCGCACTCGCCGGAACCGTGTCAACATGTCGATTCTCACCCACTCGCCGAGAATTGCTGCCGGTGGCTGGTCCGGAGCGCGCCTGCATGGCACGCTGCGCGCCCCATGCAGGCCTGCCCTTCTCCGTCGTCACCGCCGCTCGCCCGCGCCCCGTCGGCCGGGTCCGTTCGATCGGCGACGCTTGCCGCCGCCCTGTTGATCGTGGCGAGCGGCTGGGCTGACGACCAACCCTCCTCTCCCGCACCGCCAGTACGGGCTTCCGCGCGCATCCACGACGGCAACTCCCTGATAGCCGTGGTGGAAGGCGATCTGGCCGCGCCCGGCAGCGTGGTGGTCGACTACTGGCCCGCCGCCGGTGGCGGCGCGGTGCTGCGCTCGCGGCCCGTGGCCAGCGATGCCACCTCCTTCACCGCACACCTCGTCCGCCTGCGCGCCGCGACCGAGTACCGGTACGAGATCCGCACGGTCGGCACGGATGGCCGCCTATCCGATCCGACGTTGGCCGCGGGCTTCACGACCGGCGAGTTGCCCGAGGGCCTGCGCGACGCCGTCTTCGACGTGTGGCGCGGGGCGCCCACCCTGCCGGTGGCGTTCCTGGAGTTCCGGCAGAGCGAGTTCTTCGGCTTGGCGGCGTTCGACGGCGACGGCCACGTCGTCTGGTACTTCCAGGCTTCGGAGGGCGAGCAGCCCTACGTCATGGCGCGCCGCCCGAACGGCAACATCGTCTACCTGGCCGGCTACAAGGGCGGCACCACCGCCGCAGGTCTGGTCGAGATCGACCCCCTGGGACGCGAGATCCACCGCCTGGCCGACGAATGCGCGCCGTTCGGCCCCATGCATCACGAGGTGCAGGTCCTGCCGGACGGGCGCGTGCTCTATCTGTCGCGCGACGTGCTGTGGGACGGCCACGGCGACCCGGCCGTGCCGCAGGAAGGCGATACGCTGGGCATCTGGGACGCGGAGGCGGGCACCGCCGAGATCGTCTGGAACATCTTCGACCACCTCTCCCCCGCCGACCGGGTGGCGCCTGCCTCCAACCGGACGCTGCCCGGGCACCCCATGTGGGGCGGGTGCGAGCGCGACCCGCGGGTGCAGGACTGGAGCCACGGCAACTCGGCGGTGATGGCCGACGACGGCAGCGTGCTGGTGTCGCTCGGCCATCTGAACCAGGTGATCTCGATCGCCCCGGACCTTGCCTCCGTGCGCTGGCGCCTGGGCGGTCCGGGCAGCGACTTCACGTTCGAGGACCCGAGCGACCGCTTTTACGCGCAGCACACGGCGCTGCCGCTCGCCAACGGCAACGTGCTGCTGTTCGACAACGGCACCGGCCGGCCCTACGACGAGGGCGGCCAGTTCTCCCGCGCGCTGGAATTGGAGCTCGACCTGGAGCGGATGACCGCGCGCCGGGTGTGGGAATACTGGCACCGGCCACCGCTGTACGCGGCGTGCTGCTCCAGCGTGCAGCGCCTGCCAGGCGGCAACACCCTGATCCTGTACGGATCGAGCCGCGCCGAGCGCTGCTGCCGCGTGTTCATCATCGCCGAGGTTACCCCCGACGGCCGCACCGTCTGGGAGGTCGGCCACCGCTCGCCCGGCAAGCCCAACCAGTACCGCGTCTACGCCGCCGAGTCGATCATGGGCGAGTCCGCGCTGCCGTGACGGCCGTTCGCCCTCGGGCATGCTACAGTTCCTGATCAAGAGCGAATCGCGGACGAGATGCCGACGATATTGAGGCATGGGCCGTACCGCTTGTTCTTCTATGCGGCCGATCGGACCGAGCCAGAGCATGTACACGTCGAGCGGACAACCGCGTGGCCAAGTTCTGGTTGGACCCCGTCAGACTCCAGCAGAGCGGCGGGCTGCAGCGAGCCGAGATCCTGCGAATTGAGCGGATGATCGAGGAGAATCAGACGGCTCTCCTGGAGGCCTGGAATGAGTTTTTCCACGACTGAAGTTAGTGTCCCTGTCGCCGAACGAGTGGATGTCAGCGAAGACACACTAACGGCGGATCTGAGCGATGGACGCACGATCTCCGTGCCGCTGGCCTGGTATCCCCGGCTGGTACATGCCATGCCGCAGGAGAGGCGAAACTGGCGCCTCATCGGCGGGGGCGCAGGTATTCATTGGCCCGATCTGGACGAGGATCTGAGCGTCGAGGGCCTGCTCGCAGGGCGGGCATCCGGCGAGAGTCAGCGGTCGTTCAAGCGCTGGCTGGAAGCAAAGAGAGCGGCGCGCGACGCGAACGACGCGCGGTCACCGGCTTCGATCTGATGACCCGCATCGCGGTACTCGGCCCGACCTGATCGGCAGGAACGCGACCGCCTGCGGCCTCACGTGTGGCGCCGTGGCTGTGGCTCTGCTGCTGATGCTGGTGGTGGCCGTGCGCGTCACGGCGCTTCCTGAGTGTCTGCCAGACTGCAAAGGCGCGGACCTTCGCGCAACGCCTCCCTGAGCGGCGCCGATCTGCATCACTTTGGCATGAGTCTGGAGGAGTTCTTCGGTCTGTCCGGCGCGGAGGTGCACAAGGCGTATGTGGACGGCGGGGTAGACCTGCACGCGGCGGACCTGACCAACGCGGATCTGAGCGGGGAAGACCTGACGATGGCGAGCGCGAGCCCGTCTCTACCGCCCACCCTCCGCAAGCTACTTCCTGTTCGGTCCGAGAGGGACGGGCAAGTCGACATGGCTCCGTGCCCGGTATGCCGGCGCGTTATGGATCGACTTGAACGATCCGGAGAACACGCGCTTCTATGCCGCTGCCCCCGAACGGGTGCGAGCGACGATCGCCGCGAACCCGCGCATGCGACCGGTCGTCATAGACGAGGTGCAACGGGTGCCGGAGTTGCTGCCCGTCGTCCATCAGCTCATCGAGCTCGACAAGAGCCTGGTCTTCGTACTCACCGGCTCCAGCGCTCGCAAGCTCCGGCAGACGGGCGTCAATCTCCTGGCGGGCCGGGCGGTGCTCACCTCGGCCCGTCGGGCCGTTCGACCCACCCGAGGAGTTGGCAGGAGCTGCCCTGGAGGGCCTGGTAGCGGAGCACTTGGGGACGTGGATCGCCTACGCCAACACCCGCGACACGCTCAGCTATTGGCGTACGCGTAGCGGCAGCGAGGTGGACTTCGTCCTGTACGGCGAAAGCGGTCTGTACGCGCTGGAAGTCGAGAACAGCTCGACGCTCCATCCGGGAGACCTGAACGGCCTTCGCGCATTCGCCCGGGACTATCCGGAAGCGACTCCGATCCTGCTGTACCGGGGCCGCCTCGTCCTGGAGCGCGGCATCCTGTGCTTGCCGTGCGACTCGTTCCTGCGCTCCCTCACCCCGCGGTCGCCGTTCGAGGCCGTCCTCGACTCTGCCTGAACCAGATGATCAAGGGAGATGGGTAACGCTCGCCGAGCAAAGCGGAACAGTGGCTCGGAGATCCTCACAGCGCCTTCAACTCCGCGAGAATCCCGGCAAGCCGGTCGGCCAGCAGGTCCACGTGCTGCGCGGCGGCATCCCAGTCGACCACCCAGCTCTTGGTCCCGGCCCGTCCGGCGAAATCGTCGGCGGAGAACTGCTCCGCCCAAACGGAGGAGGATGTGCTGCAGCTTCCGATCCGACTCCTCACCGACGATCAAGCCAAATGCGACGTTCCTGATCCGGTTCAACGCCGTCCTTCCAGGAAGGACCAGCCAAGCGACCGTGACTGGGTGCTTGCCCCCGGTTCTCAAGAATCGGCACGGCTGCGCCTCCCGGTCTTCCAGCCGACGCTCGTCGGACGGGCGAGAGAACACGGTATCCGAACGCTGACGGACGTCGAACGCCATCTCAGCGCGGCTCCGTGCTGCTGCGCCACATCCAGGAGCCTCATGGCGACGCTACGCGAACTGTTGGGTCGGCCGATGACTCGCGGTACGAGGGTCTGCATCGACTCCCTTGAAAGCGTTTGATCTCCACCGCGAGCACTTCGATCTGCGGCATCTGCTCGTTGACGAACTCGACGACCCGCTCAAGGGATTCAGAGATGTCGTCCGCTACGAACAGCAGTCTGAGCCGACTGCCTCCAGAAACCGTCGGCATCCGGGTCGCCGTCTTGGAGTACGCGACACGTTTGTCGCGGCGTAGCCGTCACGATGACGCACCTTCACTATGGCTCAGCGACGGAATAGCCGAGACTCTCGAACCCCTTGATCCGCTTGGCGCTCATGCGGGCGAGCACCGGTACGTCGCCGTCCACGTAGTCGTAGACGATCACCTCGCGCTTGGCAGGGTGGAGGCGGTGCAGGCGGCCGGCGTACTGGGCGAGCGTCCCCCGCCAAGAGATCGGCATGGTCAGGAAGAGCGTGTCCAGCCGGGCGTCGTCGAATCCTTCGCCGACGTAGCGGCCGGTGGCAATGAGCACCCGCTCCTGAACGTCGCCGATCGCTTCGAGCTGGTTCGTCAGCTCCCTTCTGGCCTTCTGGCCCATGCCGCCGCGCAGCACCAGCACGTTGCGCGCATGGGGCGACAGCCGCTCCGCCAGCAGCAACGCGTGCGCGGTGCGTTCTGTCAGAACGATAGGCGATCGTTCGTCCGCCACCGCGTTCAGCACGTCGCCGACGATCAACCGGTTGCGTTCTTCGTCCTCGGCCAGCGCCCCGTAGATCCTCTGGATGGGCGGTCGCTTGGGGTCCAGTTCCTCGGGCAGCGTGAAGCCGGTCGTACGGAGCGCCACCCGATGGCTGAACGGCCGCTTGGCCGCCTGCCGGCGGGGATCGACCCGGAACCGGACGGGCCCGCACTGCATGAAGATGATGGGATGATGCCCGTCCTTGCGCGTCACCGTGGCGGACAAGCCGAGGACGTACCGCGCCTTGCAACGGCGCGCGACCGCCTCGAAGCTGACCGCCGACAGGTGATGGCACTCATCGACCACGAGATGTCCGTAGTCGGCGACGATGTCGTCGACCTCGCCCCTGCGCTCGCCTCTGCCGACGAGGCTCTGTATGACGGCGACGTCGACCACACCGGTCGGCGCGCGCTTGCCGCCGCCGATCCGGCCGATCCGGTCGGGAGGTAGATCGAGAAAGCTGCCGAGCCGGGCAACCCACTGGTCGAGGAGCTGCCGGCGATGCACCAGCACCAGGGTGTTGGTCGCTCGGGCAGCGATCATGGAGGCCGCCACGACCGTCTTGCCGAAGGCGGTGGTCGCCGCCAGCACGCCCGTATCGTGCGGGAGCAGTGCTTCCGCGGACGCCTGCTGCTCGCGGGTGAGCTCGCCGTCGAAGGCCGTTTCGACCGGGCGCCCGGCATTGCGTTCGTCCCGCCGCCGGACCTCGATGCAGAGCGAATAGAGCAGCCGTTCCACCTCATCGACGCATCCACGCGGCAGGGCTACGTGGTGCGACAGCAGTTCGGCGCAGCCGATGACGCGGGGAATGCCGAAGGTAGGCAGGCGCATCGCCTGGTTGCTGTAGAACTCGGGATTCTGAAATGCGGCCAGGCGTACGAGCCGGTTGACCAGGGAGGCCGGGAGACCGCTCCGGTCGACGTACACCTGATCGCCCACCACGACCTCGACCGCCCGCGGCAACGGGTCGGTGATGGGAATGTCCGGCTTTCGCCGGGACGGCGGCGCCAGCCAGGGCGCCTCGTCCTCGTCCACCACCGGCAGTCGAACGCCGAGTATGCGGCCGTGCCGGCCCGCTTCCTCGGCCATGTCGCCGACCTCGACCGGAGCCATGCGTCCGACCGAGGACAGGTACCGCCACTGGTCGGCATGCGGCTGGAAGTCGTCGTCCAGAAACACGCTGTTGCCCGATTGGCGCGGCGCGTGCTGCAGCGGCAGCGCGATGAGGTTTCCGAACCCGCCGGCTGGCATGGTGTCCTGGCTGGGAAACAGGCGGTCGTAGGACTCGAACCCGATGTCGGGGTTTCGTTCCATCGATTCGGTGAGGAGCCAAGCGCCGAGACGCCGAGCCGACGCCGCCGGAATCGGGTCGGTGAAAAAGATCCACACGTGCCCGCCCCGGCCTGACCGGGACCGTTCCAGCGCGGCCGGAACTCCGCTGGTCGTACAGGTCGCAAGGAACACGGCGGCGTCCCGGCGCCACGTGTGCTTGTCGAAGTCGATGGCCACGAACCGACAGGTCTCGTCGGCCAGCAGGGGATAGACGCCCATGGTGAAGTCCGTGCCGTCGGTGTCCCTGCCGCGGAGATGTCGGCCGATGACCTCATCGGTCACGGGTATGAATGCGCGGTGGGAGCACTCCCGGCACTTGATCCGGGGCTTGTTGCAGATGCGGGGAGCCCATTCGTTTGCACAGGCAGGCGCATAGCCCGACCTGCCCGTTCGGGAGTTGGTCCATCGCTTCGGGAATACGTCCTCGCGCCCACGGAAGAGCGACCGGAACAGGGAGATCTTCTCGCCCGGCGACGAGGACGCGGTGACCGGCGCCACGTCGAGCGACGGAATATCGGTCGCGTCCGTGCCGAGCTCTGCGAGCCTCGCCTCAAGAGCCGCCCGTTCGGCATGCAGCGCCGCCAGTCGGTCTCTGATCGCCGCCGCTTCTTCCCGATCCGAGGTTGCGGACGACAGCTCCATCGGCTTGTCAGCGCTACAGCGACAACCGTATGTCGGCGGGCTTCATCGAGCGAACCTAACCTGCCTCGGCGATGCGCCGCCGCTCCTTTTCTCTCCGTTTGCGGGCCTTCTTCTCGGCATCGCGGCGTGCGATCTCCTCAATCGAACGAACGACCTCAGGAGCCGCTCTGCCGAACCGCTCGCGGTACAGGTGCTCGATGAACCGGCGCAGCGGCAGCTTCCACGGCTCCTGATCGTGGTTGTCCAGTCCGCCCAGCTTGCGAGGGTTCATTCCCAGCTCACGCGCCATCTGCACCTGGGCGTGTGACAGGTGGTGCCGCTTGCGCGCGTCGATCCACTCCTGCAGCTTCCGGCCGGGCTTCCTGTTCCCGCTCACGGGCTCACGTCACCACTGGGCGTCCTCATCCAACTCGTCCTCGACCGCGACTGCGGCCATCATGGCGGCGTCGCCGGCCGCGGCGGCAATCTCGGCGTCGTCGGAATCGCTCAATTCGAGCAGCAGCGGTTCAGCCTCGTGCGGACAGATGAATGCTCCCGCCTCGATGGCGGCGAGCAGAAGCGACTTGTCGGTGTCCGGCGCTGAGAGCAGGGCGGAGACACGCGGCCATGCAGCCTCCATTTCCCAATTGCCGGCGACGGACACCGCTGCGCGCCGGATATCGGCATCGGGATCGTCCAGCGCGGTGCGGATCTCATCGTCGAAACCACGCACGTAATACATTGCGAACACTGCGGTCAGCCGCCAGTCCCGGTCCTCGCGGGAGTACGCGGCACGGATCGCGTCCCGGTGCCAGTCGGCCGGAGCTCGTACCGAGGCTTCCAGGATGTGGCGTCGCACTTCCGACGGAACGTCATCCTCCAGGTACCGCGCGCGCAACGTCTCCTGAACCCTGCGGAAGGTGTGCTCGGAGATCGGAGGGGCACCCAACGTCTCCTCGTCGAGGCCCAGGAAGTCATCGTCGCTGCCCAGATCCATCTGCTCCAGGACCGGCCCCAGAGACAGCGCAGCCCGGCAGCGCAGCGGCTCGGATGCAGTTGCGTCGCCGACGAGGGACAGCAGGATGCCGGCGAGATCGTCGTCGATGACGACAACCTCGCCGGCCAGTTGCGCGGCCAGGAGGCGGTCCGATTCATCCGCCTGCCGGCCTTCGAGAACCGCCCGCAGCGTATTCCCGCCGTTCGGGGGCCATTCGTGGGGTAGGGTGCGGGCAAGGCGCGTCAGGTCCATTTGCTCAATCCAGCGCTGGAAACAGGCCGGCACCGCGAATCCGCAGCTTCGTCACCGTTCACTCCCCAGCATTGGGCCGCACGGTCAGGCCATGCAACTATGGAGTGGATGACGCGACGCATCGCTCAGATTGGTGGATGACCGCGGCCGATGTAGTACGCCAAGCCAAGACCGTACTGGGAGCGAAAAGATCGCCCAGCGCGGCCGGCGTGAGGTGCGTGCCGCTACGCAGCACGTGTACCGTGCCATAGCGCGAGCTGCGTCGACCGCGAACCGGCGCTCGGTGGCCGGGATGCTCATGCGGTTTCCCGGTCGGCGCGCCTGCGCAGCCACTCGACGGTGGCCATGAACAGCAGGGCGAAGGCCAGCAGGACGGTGGCGACGGCCAGGATCGCGGGGCTGATCTCCTCGCGGATGCCCGACCACATCTGCCGCGGGATGGTGCGCTGCTCCAGGCCGCCGATGAAGAGCACGGTGACCACCTCGTCGAAGGAGGTGGCGAAGGCGAACAGCGCGCCGGACACGACGCCGGGCGCGATCAGCGGGAGCTGGATGCGGCGGAAGCCGGTCAGCGGGCCGGCGCCCAGGCTGGCGGATGCGCGCAGCAGGTTCCGGTCGAAGCCGGACAGGGTCGCGGTGACGGTGATGACCACGAACGGCGCCCCCAGCGTGGTGTGGGCCAGGATCAGCCCCAGGTGGGTCTGCGCCAGCCCGACCTCGGAGTAGAAGAAGAACATGCCGACCGCGGAGATGATCAGCGGCGTCACGATCGGGGAGAGCAGCAGCCCCATGATCGCCGTGCGGCCCGGCATCGCCGGGCTCGACAGGCCGAGCGCGGCGACGGTGCCCAGCACGGTCGCCAGCGCCGTGGCCGCCGCGCCGATGACCAGGCTGTTGACCAGCGCGCGCAGCCACTCCTGGTCGCCCGCCACGCTTTGGTACCAGCGCAGCGAATAGGCGTCGGGGTCGAGCCTGAGCATCCCCTCGGTGAAGGTGAAGTAGGGCTCCACGTTGAAGCTGAGCGGCACGAACACCAACAGCGGCGCGATCAGGAACAGCAGCACGGCCGTGCAGAACGCCAGATACACGGCCCGGCCGGCGCGTTCCGGAAGGGTACGGGCCGGCACGGTGCGATGTGCCACGGTCAGCCCAGCCGCAGGCGGTTGATGCCCACCACCCGGTCGTAGATCACGAAGAAGATCAGCACGCAGGTCAGCAGGATGCCGCCCAGCGCCGCCGCCAGTCCCCAGTTCAGCGACTCCTGCATGTGGTAGGCGATCTGGTTGGAGATGAGCTGGCCCGTGCGGCCGCCCACCAGGGCCGGCGTGATGTAGTAGCCGAGCGCGACGATGAACACCAGCAGCGTGCCGGCTCCCACGCCGGGCAGCGACTGCGGCCAGTAGACGCGGACGAACGCCTGCACCGGCCCCGCACCCAGCGATGAGGCGGCGCGCAGGTACTCGGGCCGGATCGTGCGCATGACCGAGTACAGCGGCAACACCATGAACGGCAGCAGCACGTGGGTCATCGCGATCAGGGTGCCGGCCATGTTGTAGATCATGGCGAGCCGCTGCTCGTCGCCGATCACGCCCAGCGCCACGAGCAGGTCGTTGATCACCCCCTGCGACTGCAGCAGCACGATCCAGGACGTCGTCCGCACCAGCAGCGACGTCCAGAACGGCAGCAGCACCCCGACCAGGAGCAGCGCGGCGCGGCGCGGCGGCGCATGCGCGATTCCGTAGGCCAGGGGGTAGCCGAGCAGCAGGCACAGCGCCGTGACCGCCAGGCTGACCAGGAACGTCCGGCCGAAGAGCCGCAGGTAGATGCGCCGCTCCTCCGGCTGGCGGACGATGCGGCCGTCCGGGCCGCGGTCCCGGTCGACGGCGTTCAGGTAGTGGCGGGCCGTCCAGCGCTCGCCGGCGCGCTGCAGCGCCCGCCATGTGCGCGCCTCTCCCCAGGCCGGGTCCGCCTCCACCATGGCCGTGCGCCAGTCGTCGGTCTCCACGCCCTGCAGCCGGCGCATGCTGCGGGTGAAGACGCTGCGCAAACCGGCCTCCACGCGGTTGACGCGGGTGGCGATCTGGCCGAGCGTGCGCTCCTCGCGCGCGGCCAGCAACTCGCGGGCCGCCGCCGCGTACACCGACTCCGGCGGCGCCTCTCCACCGTCCCAGCCGCGCAGCGACGCCAGCGTGTCGGGCAGCGCGTCGGCGACCACCGGATCGTGGACGCTGCGTACCAGCATGGAACCCAGCGGCGCCACGAACGCCACGCCGACGAACCCTGCAAGCGGCAGGACCAGCAGTGCGGCGCGGAGGCGGGCGCCGCCGGTTCCGGACATGCGCGGCCGGGGCCGGCTCAGCGTGCCAGCCACGCTCCGAAGCGGTCGTTGATCTCGTCGCCGTAGTCCGCCCACCACGACCAGTCGTTGAACACCGAGCGCTCCAGGCGCGCAGGCGTGACCGGCATGTGCGGCTCCATCTCCACGCCGGTCTCGACGTGGGTGCCGACCAGCGGCAGCGCCGAGTGCCGGGTCGGGCTGTAGGAGATGAAACCGCTCATGGCAGCCATCGACTCCGGCCTGGCCGTGAACGACAGGAACTCGAGCGCCGTCTCCAGGTTGGGCGCCCCCGCCACGATGGCAAGCTGCGAGTGGTCCAGCACCTGGCCGTCCCAGACGATCTCGAACGGCTGGTTCTCGGCCACTTGGGCGTTGAAGATGCGGCCGTTGTAGGCGGTGCTCATCACCACCTCGCCGTCGGCCAGCATCTGCGGCGGCTGCGCGCCGGCCTCCCACCACACCACGTGCTCCTTGATGGAGTCCAGCTTCCGGAACGCCCGGTCCACGCCCTCGGGTGTGCTCAGCGTGTCGTACACCTCGTCGACCGGCACGCCGTCGGCCACCAGGGCGAACTCCATGGTCCCGTAGGGCGAGCGCCGCATGCCGCGGCGTCCGGGGAACCTCTCCAGGTCGAAGAAGTCGGCCATGGTCGATGGCTTGTCGCCGGTGAGCAGGTCCGTGCGGTAGGCGTAGATCGTCGAGTACACGATCAGTCCGACGCCGCACTCGGAGATCATTCCGGGAAGGAAATCCTGCACCGCAGCATCCGCATCCTGTCCCGGGAACAGGTCCTCGGGCGCGAGGACCTCCAGCAGCCCCTCGTCGCAGCCACGCACCGCGTCCGCGGCTTCCAGGTCGATCACGTCCCAGTGCACGTTCCCGGTTTCCACCTGGGCGCGTATCTCGGCGAGGCCGCCGTTGAAATCCTCCATGCGCATGTCGTAGCCGGTATCGGTGCCGAACGGATCGAGCAGCGCCTTCTGCGTCGCCCGCCCGTACGCTCCGCCCCAGGACACCATGGTCATCTCCTCGGCGGTGGCCGACAGGCTCCCCACCAGCGCGGCCAGCGTCAGGGTGGCCGCAAGCCTGATCATCCTCATGCTCCTTCCTCCTCGTCGTCGACGTCCAATGCCCGGCAGTCGGCTGCCGCCCATCCTATGGTGATCGTATCCCCCTCCAGCATCGCGCCATGTCCGACGATGTTGGGGATCTTGAGCGCGAAGTCGGTGCGCCCGCCCGCCCGTACGTGGACGATCAGGTGATCGCCCAGGAAGGTGATGGTTTCGACCTCCGCCTCAAACTGGTTGCTGTATTCGCGCGGACCGTCAGCGACGGCGACCCGCTCCGGGCGGATGGCAAGGGTCACATCGTCCCCGACCTCGCACTCCGCCACCCGGAAGGCAGCGATCACCTGGCCGCCCACCGCGACCCGGCAGTAGTCGCCGTCCACGGCGGTCACCTGCCCGCGCAGCATGTTGTTGCCGCCGATGAAGCGGGCCACGAACGGCCGCTCCGGCTCCTCGTAGAGGATCTCCGGCGTCGCCACCTGCTCGATGCGCCCGCGGTTGAAGACGGCGATGCGGTCGGACATCACCATCGCTTCCTGCTGGTCGTGCGTGACGTAGACGACGGTGACGCCGAGGCTGCGGTGGATACGCCGGATCTCGTACTGCATCTCCTCCCGCAGGCTGCGGTCCAGGGCGCCGAGCGGCTCGTCCATCAGCACCAGGCTGGGCTCGAACACCAGCGCGCGGCCGATGGCGACGCGCTGCTGCTGGCCGCCGGAGAGCTGGTCGGGCCGCCGGTCCTCGAACCCCTCCAGCCGCACCAGCCTCAGCGCCCGCTGCACGCGATCGAGCCGCTGCGCGGGATCAATGCGGCGCACCTCCAGCGGAAAGGAGAGGTTCTGTCCCACCGTGAGGTGCGGGAACAGCGCGTAGTTCTGGAAGACCACGCCGATGTTGCGCTGCCGCGGCGGCAGGTCGTGCACGGAGCGCCCGGCGATGCGGATGGTGCCGGCCGACGGGGTCTCGAAGCCGGCCAGCATCATCAGGCAGGTGGTCTTGCCCGAGCCGGACGGCCCGAGCAGGGTCAGGAACTCGCCTTCATGAACGCTGAGGTTCAGGTCTGACGACCAGGGTGCGCCCGTCGTAGCTCTTGTCGATCGAGGAGAACTCGACGTACGGCGGGACGCCGTCCGGGGCGGCATCCTTCGCCGTGGCGGACTCACCCGGTTGCGCGGCTACGCCTCCGGATGTGGCCGTCCTCATGGACTGCGCATTCTACCATGGAAGCGCCGAGGCTCGTCCCAGCCCGGCCAGTGCTTCCTCGATCGCTCCCTTGACGACGCCGAGCACCTGTACCGACTCCGTGTAGTCGCCGAGCATGAACTTGCCGGCCGCCCTGACCTTGGCCTCCGCCCGTGCGTACTGCTCGGCCACGCGCGGGTCGGCGTGCCCGCCGGGGATCGCCAACGATTGCGCCATGTCCTCGGGACCGCCGGCGAAGAAGTCGATGCCGTCCACCTGCAGGATGTCGTCCAGGTTGTCCACCGAGGTGACGCTCTCCAACTGCGGGACCAGCAGCGTGTTGCGGTTGGCGGCCTCGAACAGCGAGATGCGCTCGGGGCCGTCCTGGCGCAGCACCATCGGGTAGCTGGTCGAGCTGCGCAGTCCGAGCGGCGCGAAGAACGTGTACTTGACCAGCGCCTCCGCCTCCGCGCGCGTCTGCAGGTTGGGGACCACGATGAGCTGCACGCCGCGGTCAAGGTAGGACAGGATGGTCGACTCCGCACCGTCGGGGATGCGCATGGTGGTGGTCATCCCGAATCCCTCGGCGATGCGGCAGATGGTGCCGACCTGCTGCGGGGTCACCGGCGCGTGCTGTCCGTCCAGGCTGACGAAATCCAGGCCCATGCGGCCGGCCAGCTCGACCACCTCTTCCGAGGGCTCGTTCATCGATACGCCCAGCGCCTTTTCGCCGCGCGCCTTACGCCATAGGATCCGGTTCTCGATCATGATTACGCCTCCCTCCGTGCGCTTCGCCGTCGCGGCCACCTTCGCACTGGCCGCCCTGCTCGCCTTCGCCGAGGATTCCAGCCCGCCCGGCGTCGTATCGGCGAGCGCGACCCTGCATCCCGACAACAGCCTTATAGCAGAGATCGCCGTGCAGCTCGACGCGCCCGGCCGCGTGTACGTCGAGTACGCGGGACCGGACGGCACGCTGCGCTCGGCGACGACGGCCGACCCTGCCGGCACCCTCACCGTGCCGGTGGTGCGCCTGCTCCCCGACACCGAGTACGCCTACGCGGTCGTGCCGGTCGCCGGCGACGGTACGCCCGGCGCCCGCGCGGCCGAGGGCACGTTCCGCACGCGCGCGCTGCCGCCGGCGCTGGCCCACCTGCAGATCGACGCGACCGGCCAGTCGACCGCGGAGCTGGTGCTGCTCGACCTGCAGGACAACCCGGACAGCTTCTTCCTGTTCCTGGACCGCCTGGGCCGCATCGTCTGGTACCACCGCAACCGGCCGGTCGTGGCCGACCCGCCGACGCCGATCAGGGCGGTGCGCCAGAAGGCCAACCACAACCTCGTCTACTGGGAAGGCGGACCCACCGGCCGCTTCGTCAACTGCTGTCTGCGCGAGATCGATCCGCTCGGGCGGGTGGTGACGCGCCTGGTCAACAACGACATCGACAAGTGGGCGCACCACGACCTGGCGATCCTGCCGGACGAGCAGGTGCTCTACATCGCCCACGAGATCGTCACCATCGACGACACCGAGCAGGGAGGCGAGGCGGAGACCCGCGTCCTGCTCGACTCGCTGCGCCTGTGGGACCAGGTCACGCACACCACCGAGGAAGTGTGGGACGCGCGGGACCACCTGTCGCTGGCCAATCGCGTGCGTTGGGGCGGCGACATCAAGAACTGGCTGAACGTCAACTCGCTGGCCTTCGGCGTGCGCGGCAACGTGATCCTGTCGCTCGCCAACCGCAACGAGATCATCTCCATCGCGCCGGACTTCCGGAGCATCGAGTGGCGCCTGGGGGGGCCTGCGTCCAGTTACGAGTTCGCCGACCCGACCGACCGGTTCTACTTCCAGCACACCGCCGCCGAGCTCCCGAACGGCAACATCCTGCTGTTCGACAACGGCCGCGACCGGCCGGAGGAGGAGGGAGGCGAGTATTCCCGCGCCCTGGAGCTGGCGCTCAACACCTACGACCTGATCGCGGTGAAGGTATGGGAGTACCGGCACGCCCCGGACCTGTACTCCCTGTCGCGGTCGAGCGCCTACCGGCTGCCGTCCGGGAACACGCTGATCAACTTCGAGACCAACGACTCGGACCCGCAACGCGTGATCGTCGAGGCCAACGCCGGCGGCGCCGTGGTATGGCAGGCCGACCTGCGCAGCCCGACCATCCGCAACAGCTACCGCGCCTATCCGGCCGAGACCATCATGGGCGAACGACGAGTGGAGGCACCGTGACACAGCAACTGACCGCCGCCCTGATCGGGCTCCGCCACCCGCACTCGGCGGGCCACATCCGCACGCTGGACTGCCTGCCCGAGGTGGGGCGCATCGTCGTATGGGACGAGGATGCCTCGGCTCTCGACGCGCTGCGCGGCGAGGTGCAGGACACGCCGGTCGAGCAGG
The DNA here is from genome assembly GCA_963662775.1 of Spirochaetia bacterium. Lineage (GTDB taxonomy): Bacteria > Spirochaetota > Spirochaetia > SZUA-6 > Bin103 > CATQHW01. The sequence goes on along the minus strand of OY759747.1, from coordinate 2,471,539 downwards.
CCGGCAGCCTGGCGGAGATGCTGGACCGCCGCGACCTTGCCTTCGTGATCGCCGCCGAGCGCAACGACCGCAACCCCGACCTGTTCTCGGGCATCCTGGAAGCCGGCCACCACCTCTTGGCCGAGAAGCCGCTGGGACGGACCGCCGCCGACGCCCGGCGCGTGGTGGCCGCCGCCGAGCGGGCGGACCGGCGACTTTCCGTGTTCTACACCAACCGCTTCAATCCGCTGATCGCCGAGGCGCGCCGGCTGGTGCGCGCGGGTGCGCTGGGCACGCTGTTCTCGGTGGAGATCAGGATGCTCACCACGCAGGTCCGCTTCCGCGGCCCCGGCCACTGGCTGTTCGACCGCGGCGCCGCCGGCGGCGGGATCCTCTCCTGGCTGGGCTGCCACTCGCTGGATCTCATGCAGTTCCTGACCCGCGACCCGATCGTGTCGGTGGCGGCGGAGGTCGCCACGCGCGGCGACGACGGCTTCGACGTCGAGGACACGGCGACCCTGTCGATGCGCCTGCGCTCCGGCGCGCTGGCATCGCTGCATGCCGGCTACATGCTGGCGGTCTCCGGCGGCGGCTTCTACAACGCCGCCGGCTACGACCAGCACGTCGGCGTCAACGGCCGCGAGGGACGGCTGTGGTGGAACGACCGCGGACCGCCGGAGCTGCACCTGGAGAGCGGCGTGCCGGAGTTCGCGGCGGCGCCGCGGCGCACCTTCACCTTCACGCCCGCCGAGTCGCGCGCCTACGCGGGCGGCTACGGCGAGCGGTTCGTCCGGGACTTCATCGCCGCCACGCGCGGCGAGGGACCGGTGCCGGTCCCGGGCGAGGCGGCCGTCCGGGTGGGGCTGATCGTCGACGCGGCCTACGACTCGGCGCGCACCGGCCGGCGGGTGGAGGTTCCGGCGGAATAGCCGGCTACTAGCTGAGCCGGCGAATGCGCTCCACGCGGCCCTCGCGGGCGGCGGCGAGCATGCGCTCCGGGGCCGCCAGGCGGCCGAGCAGCGACGGGCTCTCCTGCACGAAGGTCTCCGCGTAGCGGACCCGCATCACGCGGCCCAGGTGGGCGAGCTCCATCTCGATGCGCCGGCGGGCGCGCTCCGGGTCGTGCTCCTGCGTGCGGTAGCACGCCTCCGCCTGCACGCGGAGCTCCACGATCTCGTCCGGCAGCTCCACCCCGCAGGTAACCTGGCTGGTGTCGAACATGATGCCGGAGAAGTAGGTGACCGCCACGCGGTGCGGGCGTCCGGCGCGCGGGGTGGCGGCGCGGTCGCGTGCCTCCAGCACCGCCCGGCCCACCTCCGTGTGATCGGTGCGGTGCGCCATTCGGAAGCCGGAGTCGCCGTACGGGTTCTCGGTGATCAGGACGTCGGGAGCGACCTCGACGATCAGCTCCCGGATCGCGTCGATCGCCTGCGGCTGCTCCTGGCGGGTGAACGGCTTGTCGTCGAAGCCGAGCATGCGCACGTCATCGATCCCGAACAGCGCCGCCGCCTTCCGCATCTCCTGTTCCTTGCGGCCGGTGTATGCCTCCACCGGCTCGCCGGCGATGGCGGGGTCGCGTTCCGCCTCCGGCTTTGCCATCTCGTCCAGGAAGCGCTCGCGGTGGGTGGCGCCGCCGTGCGTCACGCTGCAGACGGTGACGCGATCGCCCGCGCGGGCATGCAGGCAGAGGGTGCCGGACACCCAGGTCCAGTCGTGCGGGTGCGCCATGACGGCGAGCAGACGCAAGGTTTCGCTCATGTCGTCATGATAGTGCCATCGGTCGCGGCTGCATCAGGCGTGTCGCCGCGCCGTGCATACGCCTCGGCCAGATAGCGGTCGTGGTCCCGGGAGACTTCGCGCCGTCCGGACCGGAATCGTCCCAGAGCCGCGAGCGCACGACGCGCTCGGTCCGTCCATGAAGCCTGTTTCGGTGCTCGAATGTGTTCCATGTGCCTCCGACGTGTGTCATCCGGCGGCGGGAAGTACGTCGATGTCGACACAGTCGCACAGTTCGCGGTCGGCGGTGACCAGCGTCAGACCGAATACGATGGCGCTGGCGGCGATGAAGCGGTCGGCCGGATCCTGATTCTGCAGCCGCACCGCACGGCTGGCCGTCGCCACGTCGATCGTGACGGGAGCTTCCCGCAGGGGAGGATCGGCCAGCGCGTCACGCACCCAGCTTCGGGCGTCAGGCTCCAGCATCAGCCGCCCGCGCTCGCTCAGGATCAGAACCTCCCAGACGCTGATGGAGCAGATCCACAGTTCGTTCGAGCGATCCTCCAGGGCTCGCCGCACCGGATCGGCAAGCCGAGAGACGTCCGCCACGCTCCACACCCAGATGTGCGTGTCGAGCAGCAGCTTCATGCCTGTCGCAGGACTTCCCAGTCCGACGGATCGGATGCGGGAGCGACGATGTCACCCACGATTCTGGTGCGGTCCCGCATGCAGCCCAGCCACCCATCGTCCCGGGCAGCGGGCGGTGGTGGAACGATCTGCGCCACGGGCTTGCCGAATCGCGTCACCAGGACCGGCACCCGCGTCCTTCCCACGCGGTCCAGGACCGCCAGACAGGTCGCCTTGAACGTCGATATCTGAATCTCTTCCATCTCCTTGGTTCATACCATGGTCAAAGATCATGGTCAAAATACCAGCCGACAGAACAGGCTTGCACGACTCGGCCATTTTGCCGAGCATGTCGGAGACCGGCGCGGCGCATGCGTCCGCGCACCCCCCGATACGGAGGCATTACCGTGCGACGAATTCTCTGTGCGGCGGCGATCGGCTTGTTGTGTGCCGGCGCCGTCATGGCCGACATCAAGCCGGCCGTCGTCTACGACGTCGGCAGCAAGTTCGACAAGTCGTTCAACGAGGGCGTCTACAACGGCGCCGAGCGGTTCAAGGAGGAGACCGGCGTCGCCTACGCCGAGTTCCAGATCACCAACGAGGCGCAGCGCGAGCAGGCGTTCCGAAACTTCGCGCGCCGCGACTACAGCCCGATCATCGCCGTGGGCTTCAGCCAGGCGCCGGCCGTGGAGGCGGTGGCCGCCGAGTACCCGGACACCAGCTTCGCCATCATCGACATGGTCGTGGACCTGCCCAATGTCCAGTCCATCGTGTTCAAGGAGCACGAAGGCTCGTTCCTGGTGGGCATGATCGCCGCCATGGCGTCCGAGACCGGCACGGTCGGCTTCGTGGGCGGCATGGACATCCCGCTGATCCGCCGGTTCGCCTGCGGCTACGTGCACGGGGTCCAGTACGTCAATCCGGACGCCGAGATCTACCAGAACATGGCCGGCTCCACGCCGGCGGCGTGGAGCGATCCGGTGAAGGGCGCGGAGCTTGCCAAGTCGCAGTTCGACCGCGGCGCGGACGTGGTGTTCGCGGCGGCCGGCGCGACCGGGCTGGGCGTCCTCCAGGCCGCCGCGGACGGCGGCAAGCTGTCGATCGGCGTGGACTCCAACCAGAACTACCTGCACCCGGGGTCGGTGTTGACCTCGATGCTCAAGCGGGTCGACGTCGCGGCCTACGACGTCTTCAAGACCGCTCTGGACGGCACCTGGGAGCCGGGCTTCAGGAACCTGGGGCTGGCCGAGGACGGCGTCGGCTGGGCGTTGGACGAGCACAACCAGGCCCTGATCAACGACGAGATGGCAGCGCAGGTGGAGACCGCGCGGGCCGCCATCGTCGCCGGGGAGATGGAGATCCACGACTACATGGCGACCAACTCCTGCCCGTAGCGCCCCAAGACCGGCGCCTCGCGCAGCAGCGATCCCCGGCGATCGCTCTGCGCGGGATCAACAAGCGCTTCGGCGCCGTGCAGGCCAACCGCGACGTGTCGGTGGAGGTGGCGGCCGGGTCCATTCACGGCATCGTCGGCGAGAACGGCGCCGGCAAGTCGACCCTGATGAGCATCCTCTACGGGTTCTACCGGGCCGACTCCGGCACGATCGAGGTGGCCGGCCGGCCGGCCGCCATCGCCAGCCCCCGCGACGCGATCGCCGCCGGCATCGGCATGGTCCACCAGCACTTCATGCTGGTGGAGCCCCTGACGGTGCTCGACAACGTGCTGCTGGGCGCCGAGGGCGCGGCGCGGCTGCAACGCGGCCTGCGCCGCGCGCGCGATGCGCTGACCCACCTGGCGCGGGAGTACGGGCTTGAGGTGGACGTCGATGCCCCGGTCGGCGACCTGCCGGTCGGCATCCAGCAGCGGGTGGAGATCCTCAAGGCGCTGTACCGCGGCGCCGAGACCCTGATCCTGGACGAGCCGACCGGCGTGCTGACGCCGCAGGAGGCCGACGAGCTGTTCCGGATCCTGGCCGCGCTCAAGGAGCAGGGGCGGACCATGATTCTGATCACCCACAAGCTGCGCGAGATCATGGCCGCCACCGACCGCGTGACCGTGATGCGCGCCGGCGAGGTGGTGGCTCACGTAGACACCGCGGAGACCTCGCAGGAGCACCTGGCCGAGCTCATGGTGGGACGCGCGGTGCTGTTGCGGGTGGAGAAGAGCCCGGCCACGCCCGGCGAGGTGATGCTTGGGGCCGACCACCTGGACTACACCGATGCCGCCGGCGTGCGCCGCGTGCGGGACGTGAGCCTGAGCGTGCGGCGCGGCGAGATCGTCGGCATTGCCGGCGTGGCCGGCAACGGCCAGTCGGAGCTGATGGCGCTGCTGGCCGGGATCGAGCGGCCGGAGGCCGGCACGGTGACGGTCAGCGGCCGCATGGTGTGCGATGCGCGTGAGGCGACCGACGCACGCCGCCTGCGCCACGCCGGCCTGGGCCACGTGCCGGAAGACCGGCAGCGCATGGGGCTGGTGGCCACCTTCGCCGCCAACGAGTCCTCGATCCTGGGCTACCACGACGACCGCGCCTACAACGGCGCCATCCTCATGCACCGGCGCGAGATCGTTGCCGCATCCCGGCGGCAGATGGACGAGTTCGACGTGCGCCCGCCCGATCCGTTGCTGCGCTCCGACGCCTTCTCCGGCGGCAACCAGCAGAAGCTCATCGTCGCGCGCGAGCTCGACCGCGATCCCGACGTGCTGCTGATCGGGCAGCCGACCCGCGGGCTCGACATCGGTGCGATCGAGTTCATCCACCGGCGCCTGGTCCTGCTGCGTGACCGGGGCATGGCGATCCTGCTGGTCTCCGTCGAGCTGGACGAGATCATCGCGCTGAGCGACCGGGTGCTGGTGATGTTCGACGGTGCCGTCGCCGGCGAGGTGTCGGGGACGGACGCGACGGAGCAGACCATCGGTCCGCTGATGGCCGGGATCGGCGCGGCGGCCTGAGGTGGCCGTCACACGTGGCTGACTGACATGGCCGACTGACGTGGCTGCCGCCCTGCCGGAAGGCGGCCTGCCGCGCTGGGCCGCCAACGGCGTGCTGCCGCTGGTCAACCTGCTTGCCGCCTTCGTGGTGGCCGGCATCGTCATCCTGATCATCGGCGAGAGCCCCATCGAGGCGCTGACGGTCCTGATCCGCGGGGCGTTCGGGTTCCGCGAGGCGTGGGGCTACACCCTGTACTACGCCACCAACTTCATGTTCACCGCCCTGGCCGTGTCGGTCGCCCTGCACTGCGGCCTGTTCAACATCGGCGGCGAGGGCCAGGGCTACCTCGGCGGCCTGGGCGTGGGGCTGGTGTGCCTGTTCCTGGACGGGCTGCCGCTGGTGGTTCTGCTGCCGCTTGCGGTCGCGGCCGGCGCCCTGTTCGGGGCGGCGTGGGGGTGGGTGCCGGGCTACCTGCAGGCGCGGCGCGGCTCGCACATCGTCATCACGACCATCATGTTCAACTTCCTGGCGGCCACGCTGATGGTCTACCTGTTGGTGAACGTGCTCATCGACCCCGGGCAGATGTCCCCGCAGAGTCGCCCCTTCGCCGAGCACGCGCGGCTGCCGGCGATGCACGAAGTGCTCGGCTTGCTTGGCATCGACTTCCCGCGCACGCCGCTCAACATGGCGTTTCCATGGGCCCTGGTGTGCGGCGTCCTGGTGTGGATCTTCATCTGGCACACGCGCTGGGGCTACGAGTTGCGGACCGTCGGGGCCAACACCGACGCCGCGGTCTACGCCGGCATCTCGCCGTCGCGCAACATCATCCGCGCCATGGCGATCTCCGGCGCACTGGCCGGGATGATGGGGCTGAACGAGGTGATGGGGGTCAGCCACCGGCTGCTGCTCAACTTCACCGCCGGCTACGGCTTCGTGGGCATCGCGGTCTCGCTGATGGGCCGCAATCACCCGCTCGGCATCGTCGTCGCCAGCCTGCTGTTCGGCGCGCTGTACCAGGGGGGTGCCGAGCTGGCGTTCGAGATGCCGAACGTCAGCCGCGAGCTGGTGGTGGTGATCCAGGGGCTGGTGATCCTGTTCGTGGGCGCCCTGGAGTATCTGTTCCGTCCCGTGCTGCTGCCCTGGCTGCGCGGCCGCCGGCGGGCCGCGGCGGAGTAGGGAGGCGGAGCCGGTGGAGGCGTTCGGGTTCTTCGTCCTGCTGCTGGACGCCACCCTGCGGGTATCGGTGCCGCTGGTGCTGGCGTCGCTGGCGGGGCTGTTCTCGGAGCGGTCGGGAATCGTCGACATCGGCCTGGAGGGCAAGATGCTCGGCGGCGCGTTCGCCGCCGCCGCCGCGTCGTACGTGTCCTCGGAGCTGCTTGCGGCCGCGGGCCTGACGGCCCTGCTGCCGGCGGCGGCGTGGGTGGGGCTGGCGGCCGGCATCGCCTGCGCGGTGCTGCTGGCTCTGCTGCACGGCGTGGCGTGCATCCGCTTCCACGGCAACCAGATCGTCTCCGGCGTGGCGATCAACATCCTCGTGGCCGGCCTCACCGTGCTGCTGGCGAGCGCCTGGTTCGGACAAGGGGGAAGAACGCCGCAGCTCCCGCCCGAGGGCCGGTTCCGGCCGACGGTATGGCCGGGCGCCGAGGCCGTACAGGAGGTGCCGGTCATCGGCCACCTGTACGGCGAGCTGCTGTCCGGCCACAACGTCCTGGTGTACGCGGCGTTCCTGACCGTGCCGGCCGCGTTCTGGGTGATCTACCGAACCCGTTTCGGGCTGCGGCTGCGCGCCGTGGGCGAGAACCCGGAAGCGGTGGACACCGCCGGCATCTCGGTGGCCGCGATCCGCTACCGCGCCGTGCTGCTGTGCGGGGCGCTGTGCGGCGCGGCCGGCGCCTACCTGGCCACCGCCCAGTCCGCGGCGTTCATCCGCGACATGACCGCCGGCAAGGGGTTCATCGCCCTGGCGGCGCTGATCTTCGGCAAGTGGCGCCCGGGCCGCACGTTGGTGGCCTGTCTGCTGTTCGGCTTCCTGGAAGCCCTGGCCGCCCGCCTGCAGGGGGCGTTCGACCTGCAGGGCACCGCCGGCGCGCTGCGGGCCCTGGTGGGAGCGGCGCCGTTCGTGATCGAGGCGCTGCCCTACGCCCTGGTCGTGCTCCTGCTGGCCGGCTTCGTCGGCCGCGCGGTGGCGCCGAGGGCGAGCGGCATCCCCTACCTCAAGTCGGGCTGATCCCGGAACCGGCGTGCTGATTTGACGCAACATCAGCCGCCACACATACTTCCGGCGCCATGAAGAGACTGTTGACCGTACTCTGCGCCGGTTTGTGTCTGCTGGCGAGCGGAGTGGTTGTGGCGGACGAGGCCGAGTCGCTGGATGCGACCTCCGAGCACATGGTCGCGCAGGCCATGCTGGCCGCCCACTTCATCGACACCGCGCTGCAGGCGGGCATGAACGCGGATCAGATCAACGCCGTGCTCGCCGACATCGCCGACAACTCGGTGATCTCCGAGTTCTGGATCAGCGACGAGACCGGGCGAATCGCGTTCACGAACATCCCCGGCACCGGATTCGCGTTTCCGACCGACCCCGACGCCGGCACGCAGGCGGCGCCGTTCGCGGTGCTCCTCACAGGCGACGAGAAGGTGGTGATCCAGGACGCGCAGCCGCGCGAGCTCGATGCGGCGATCTTCAAGTACGTCGGCGTCGCGGGCATCGACCAGCCACGGATCGTGCAGGTCGGCGTGTCCGCCGCCGAGCTGGAGAGCGATTGAGCGGCACGTAGCCCACACGTGCGCTACACCATCGATCCGCCGCTGCCGCGGGTCCGTCACGTCGACGTGATCCCGGTCGACCACGACGGCTCCCGCGCATTCTACGTGCGCGACCCGCTGGAGTTCGCTCCGCAGCCCATCGTGCTCGGCGCCGCGGGGCTGCTGGTCCTCTCCTGTCTGGACGGCAGGCACTCGATGGGCCAGATCCGCCAGGTGCTGCGGGAGCGGCTCCCCGGCGCCGACATCGACGCGGCGGAGATCCACCGGCTGCTGCGCACGCTCAGCCGCGGCTGCTTCCTGCACGACCGGGTGGCGGCCGAGCGCATCGCCCGCGTGTCGGAGGAGTTCGCCCGCGCCACGGTGCGGCCGGCCTGGCACGCCGGCAGGTCCTACCCGGACGACGCGGGCGAGCTGGCCGCGATGTTCGACCGCTTCTTCGTCGAGGCCAAGATGGCGATCCCCAGGGCGGTGGAGCCCGCGGCCGTCCCCGCCGCGCGCGCGGATGCACCATGCCTGGCGGCCGTGATGTGCCCGCACATCGATCTGCGGGCGGGCGGCGCGATCTACCCGCCGGCCTTCGCGGCGCTGGCCGCCGCGGCGCGCGATCCCAAGCCCATCGAGCTCTACGTCATCCTGGGCGTTGCCCACCACGCCGGCGTGGAACCGGGCGCCGGCTTCGCGATCGCGACCGACAAGGACTACGCGACGCCGTTCGGCCAGGCGCCGACGGGGCGTAGCGTGATCGAGGACTGGTCGCGGCGCGCCGGCCGTGACGTCACCGACCGGCAGACCCTGCACCGCACCGAGCACTCGGTGGAGTTCCCACTGCTGTTCCTGCACTACATCGAGGCGCGCGCCGCCCTGCCGGCCTACGAGGTCGTGCCGGTGCTGCTCGGCAGCGTCGACCCGTACCTGAGCGACGGAGCCGACCCGCTGCAGGCGCCGGAGGTCGCAGGCGAGCTGCAGGCGCTGCGCGAGGCGGTCGCGGCCAGCGGCAAGCGTGCGCTCTACGTGCTCAGCGTGGACCTGGCGCACATCGGCCCCAAGTTCGGCGGTCCCGCGCCGGTCGACGATGCCGGCGCCGCCTCCTGCGAGCAGGCCGACCGCGCCCTGCTGGACTACGCGCAGCGGTTCGACGCGGCCGGCTTCACGAACGCGCTCTCCGTCTGCGGCAACAGCCGTAACGTGGACGCCGTCTCCGGCCTGTACTCCCTGTACCCACTGCTGGCCGGCGGCGAACGCCACGGCACCCTGCTTGCCTACGGGCAGAACCGCCAGCCGGACACCGGCTCGCTGGTCAGCTACGCCAGCATGGCCTTCTACCAGTCTACCGTCGATTGACGGTCGATTGACCTCTCTCCGTGCTGCGTCCATGATCTATGTCCATGGACGAAACAGCCGATACGGTTCCGGCGGGCGAATTCAAGCAGAAGTGCCTGGCGCTGATCGACCGGGTCGCCGCTACCGGCACCCCGATCATCATCAGCAAGTACGGCACCCCGGTCGCTCGCCTGATACCTCTGGAGAGTCCCCGTGACAGGGAAGAGCGCATCCTCGAAGATCTCCGCTCCGGCTCGGGAGGGATGCTGGTCGATGAACAGAAGTTCCTGGCGCCCACCTCGGAGATCGCCGGCTGGGCCGACTCGTGATAGCCCTCGACACCCACGCAGCGGTGTGGTGGAGCCAGGCGCCGGAGCACCTCAGCCCCAACGCCGTCGAGATCATCGGCGGTGCCGACCGCCTCCTCATCCCATCCATCGTGTTCTGGGAGGTCGCACTCCTGGTCCGCAAGGGACGGCTCAGACTGAAGCGGAACCAAGCGGTGGCTTGGTGGGCGGAGAGCCTGCTATCGATCCCGCGGGTCGAGGAGGTCCCGCTCACCCATCGGCTCGCCATCGCCGCCGACGCCTCCGACATGCATCCGGACCCAGCCGACCGGTTCATCGCCGCCACCGCTCACCACTACCACGCACCGCTGGTGACCAAGGACCGCCTGCTGCGGGACATCGACTGGCTGGCGACCGTCTGGTAAACGGACATCAGCCGCCTCCCACGTTGGCGTGCGGGTCCAGCGCGTCGCGCAGGCCGTCGCCCAGGTAGTTGACGCTCAGCACCGTCAGCGAGATCGCCACGCCCGGCCAGATCACGCGCGCCGGCGTGAGGGTCAGGAACGGCACGCCGTCGTAGAGCAGCCGGCCCCAGGTCGGGAAGTCGGACGGAAACCCCAGGCCCAGGAAGCTCAGCGCGCTCTCCGTGATGATCGCCTGGGCGATGCCGAGCGTGGCCGCCACCACGATCGGGCTCAACGCGTTCGGAAAGATGTGCAGCAGGATGATGCGCAGCGGCCGCGCGCCGATGCTGCGCGCGGCCACCACGTACTCCCACTGCTTGATGGCGAGCACCTGGCCGCGGACGATGCGCGCGGTCTGCATCCAGCTCGTGATGCCGATGACGGCCACGATCAGAATGAAGATGCCGGCCTCCGGGCCCAGCGCGGACTGCAGCGGGTCTCGGAACAGCATCATGGTGACCAGCAGCAGCGGCAGCACCGGCAACGCCAGGAACAGGTCGGTCATTCGCATCAGCGGACCGTCGAACCGGTGGAAGTAGCCGGCGGTGACTCCCACCATCGTGCCCAGCGTCAACGACAGCAGCATCGCGGCCATGCCGACGGCCAGGGAGATGCGGCCGCCCGCCAGCATTTGGGCCAGCGTGTCGCGGCCCAGGTTGTCGGTGCCCAGCGGGTGCTCCAGGGACGGGCCCTGGTTCTTGGCCCGGTAGTCCAGGAACTGGGGGTCGACATCGTGGACCGCCGGCCCGAACAGCACCGCCAGCGCGATCAGCGACAGCACCGCGGCGCCGGCGATCGTCCCGGAGTGACGGCGGAGCCGGCGGACCGCCCGGGAACGGACCGCCTCAGTCATAGCGGATGCGCGGGTCCAGCACGCCATACAGCAGGTCCGCCACCAGGTTGAAGGTCACGATCAGCACCGCGAAGAGGAAGGTCACCGTCTGCACGGTCGGGATGTCCGCCCCCTCGATCGCCCCGATCAAGAGCGCGCCGATGCCGTTGATGCGGAAGATCTGCTCGGTGATGACCGCTCCGGCGAAGGTCGTGGGAATGCCCAGGGCGAGCACCGTGACCACAGGGATCAGGCTGTTGCGCAGCACGTGGATGAGGACCACCACGCGCTCGGTGAGCCCCTTGGCGCGGGCGGTGCGCACGTACTCCTGGTGGATGGTGTCCAGCACCGCCGAGCGCGTGAAGCGGCTGATCTGCGCGGCGTTGAACAGGGCAAGCACCATGACCGGCATAGCCATCTGCTTCACCTGGTAGATCAGGCTGTCCAGGTCGGTCACCCGGTGGGTGGTGTCGTAGATCGACGGCAGCCAGCCGAGCGATGCGCTGAAGATGACGATCAGCACGGTGCCGGTGAAGAAGGTCGGCACCGAGAAGCCCACCATCGTGACCACGGTGCCCAACCGGTCGAAGATCGAGTGCTGCCGGTAGGCGGACAGCACCCCGACCGGCACGGCGATCAGGATGGCGACCAGGTAGGAGATGCCCACCACGGTCAGCGTCTGCGGCAGCCGCTCGGCGACCAGGTCCACCACCGGCGAGCGGGTCGCCCAGGAGCGCACCCGCAGGCGGGCGCCGGAGTCGCCGATCTCGGCGCCGAGCACCGCCTCCAGCAGGTTGAGCGGCTCGTTCACCAGGAACTGCTGGAGCCAGCGCAGGTAGCGCACCGGGAACGGCTGGCCGATCCCCAGGCTCTGCCGGATCTGCTCGCGCACCTCCGGCGGAATCGTCAGCGGGAGCTGGGCGGTAGGGTCACCGGGCGCAAGGTCCAGCAGCGCGAACACGACGAAGCTGATCGCCAACAGTGTCGGGATGGCGAACAGCAGACGCCGGATCGCATAACGCAACATGCCCGGGGGGTGCGGCCCAGGTCACCTCACTCGACGCGGTGCCACTCGTTGACGTTCCACAGGGTCGCGTCCCAGACGTTGTGCCGGACGCCGCCGAGCGAAAGCGCCCGTGCGGCGACCTCGCCGCGATCGATCAGGGGGATCATGACTCCGTCGGCGATCAACAGGTCGTTCATCCGCTTGGCGATCTCCGCGCGCTGCTCGATCCCGGCCGTCTCGGCGAACGCCGCCGACAGCGCGTCGTACTCCGGGTTGCAGTAGCGGGATATGTTGCTGCCGTTCCACTGGTTGTCGGGCGCCGGGATCTTGTCGCAGATCCAGCCGGCCATGTAGGCCTGCGGATCGGTGCCGTCGAAGTTGTTGGTATACATCTGGATGTCCGCGTAGAACTTCTGGTACGTATCGGGGCTGGCCGGATCGCTGCCGAAGAACACCGAGGCGCTGATGTTGCGCAGCTCGGTCTCCACGCCGATCTCCCGCCACATCTGCTTGATCAGCGCCTGCGTCCCCTGCCGGACCGAGTTGGTCGAGGTCTGGTAGAGGATCGACAGGCGCACCCCGTCCTTGGCGCGAACGCCGTCGCGGCCACGCTCCCAGCCAGCTTCGTCGAGGAGCCGGTTGGCCTCCTCGACATCCTGCGTCATGCACCAGTCGTTGGCGGTCGACGCGTACACCAGCGGCGCGGGGAGGACGTTGCAGGTAACCCGTCCCGCGGCACCGTAGCCGGCATCGACCAGGATCTCGCGGTCGATGGCCAGCGACAGGGCGCGCAACACCGCCGGATCGGACAGGAACGGGTGCGGGTTGGTGCCGTCCTGGTAGGTGGAGCGGGTGTCGCCGAGCGACGAGTCGGGATTGGTCTTGTTGATCACCAGGCGCTCGACCAGGGTCCCGAAGGCGGTGATCACCTCGCCCTTGCCCTCCTGCTCCATGTCGGCGAGGATCTCCGGCTCGACCTGCAGGTTCCAGGCATAGTCGAACTCGCCGGTCACCAGCACCGCGCGGGCCGCCGACACGGCATCTCCACCACCCTTGAGCAGGACCGAGGAGAAGACCGGCTGGTCGGGGCTGCGGTAGCGCTCGTTGACGACGTAGCGCACCACGTCGTTGGGGCGGAAGTCGTCAACCATGAACGGGCCGGTGCCGACCGGCGCGAAGTTCTCGTCCGTGCACTCCGGCGCGCGGGCGCCCATGCACTGCTCGAACTGCCCCTTCTGCAGAACCGGAACGATCGAGCCCACGAACGGCGCGTACGGGAACGGCATCGGCCCATCGAAATCGATCCGCACCGTGTGCGCGTCGACCGCCTCGACGCCGGCGACCCCCTGGAACGCGGCGGCGGAGCTGCAGCCGCCCGTCGGGTCCATGCAGTAGGCCGCCGTGAAGGCGACGTCCTCGGCCGTGAACGGCGTGCCGTCGGACCACACCACGTCGTCCCGCAGCGTCCAGGTGATCGACATGAGGTCCTGCGCCACCCCGCCGTTGTCGAGCGTGGGGATGTCGGCGGCCAGCCACGGCACCATGTCGCCGTTCTCGTCGTAGCGCGCCAGCGGCTCCAGGACCAGCGAGGCCGCGTGGATGTCCTTGGTGCCGCCCGACAGGTACGGGTTGAGGATGGACGGCGCCTGCCAGTAGAGCATCTTCAGCTCGCCGTCGGTGCCGCGCTCGGCGGCCGCCGTGGAGGCCAGCGCGGCGACCGCTGCCGCCGCCAAGGTCAAGGTTCGTAGTCTCGTCATCGCAGAAAGCTCCTTCTCGGAACGTCACCGTCAGTGTATGCGCTGAACGGCGGCGCCGCCATCTGTGCGATCGCCTCGGGGCGGAGGAACGACGATCCCGGTCTCAGGTACCGCGTCCGCCGCGCGAGCCGTGCCAGTCTTGCCCCGTGGCCGTGTTCAGCACCGTCGAGCAGATGCTGGCCCAACTCCGCGCCGGCGAGGACGGACGCGCGGAGTTCAAGGAGTTGCGCCTGCACGACCGGCGCGTGGTCGCCCCGAACCCCGAGGACCTTGCGGGCGAGATGGTCGCGTTCGCGAACGCCGAGGGAGGCGCCGTGTTCCTCGGCGTCGCCGACTCCGGGGTCGTGCACGGGCTTCCGCCCGGGCGGATGGACCTGGTCGAGCAGTGGTTTCTCAACGTCGCGACCCACAACTGCGATCCGCCGATCCGGCCGGTCATTCGCAAGGCGCTGCTGCCCGGAGCCGATGGAGCGGACGTGCCCGTCCTATTGGCCGAGGTTCCGCGCGGACTGTACGTCCATCGGACATCCGGCGGGCGCTACTACATGAGGATCGGATCCACGAAACGGGACCTTACGCCGCCGGAGCTCGCCCGGCTGTTCCAGCAGAGGGGACGCGAGTACGTGTTCGACGAGCAGCCGGTACTGGCTGCATCGGTGGAGGACCTCAACCGCAACCGCCTGGAGGCCTTCTTCGGGCGGTCGCCGACCATCCCCTGGCTCGATCTGCTGCGCAACACCCGCGTAACGGTCGCAGACGAGGACGGCGTCGACCGGCCGACTGTCGCGGGCCTGTTGATCTTCGCGACCGAGCCTACCGACTTCCTGGAGTCAGGCTCGATCGAAGCGGCGTGCTATCGGGACGCGAGCCTGTCTTCCGACGACCTCGTCCACGCGGAGCGGCTCGGCGGCGCGGTTTCCGATCAGATCGACGCCGGCATCGCCTTCGTCGCCCGGTTCATGGGCGGCGACGACTCGCCTTCCGGCCGCCCGCACCACGACCTCGATGTCGTCGACGAGGCAATCGTCAACGCGCTCGCCCACCGCGACTACGCCATCGCCGGCTCCAAGATCCGGCTGTTCCTTTTCGCAGACCGGCTGGAGCTCTACAGTCCGGGCAAGCTGCCGAACACCATCACCCTCGACGACATGCCCTACCGCACCTTCACCCGCAACCAGCTCATGGTGAACTTCCTGTCGCGAATCCGCAGCAAGCGCACCGGGCGCGTGTTCCTGGAATCCCGCGGCGAACGCGTGCGCAAGATCCTCCAGGACGGCGAAGCCCACTCCGGCCGCCGCCCGGAATACGTCCTGTTCGGCGACGAGCTCCGCCTGACGTTGTAGGCGAAGGTCACGACTTCCCCTTGACACCACTCATCGCGTCGCGGTTCGCTGCGCCCACAAGTGCGCTTCGGTCACCAAGAACTCGTCTGCCCACCTACCAACGAACTCCCCGCTCATCACCGACCGTTGTACGCCGCCAGCGCTGCCTCCGCCCTTCCGCACGACAACCATAGTTCTGGCACCACCTGACATAGGGACCAAACACACGAGTGAGCAAATTGACCCTCCGTCTCATCCAACTCGCCGAAGGCTACTTCCGTGATCCATTCCCCCATGAACTCCCTCCATTCCGCGTCCTCGACCCGACTCGCTGCAGCTATAACCGCGATCTCAATCACTCGATCGATCCCCAATCGGCACTCCCGATCGTCCCTATAGTGCCCTGCGACAAGCCGCACCTCGTCTGCCAGCTCGCAACTCGCCGCGATACCAGCGACCGTCGCAAGTCCTCGAAGCACAACAAACAACTCTTCACTACCACCGATCTCTGCCAAGCGATGCCCACTCGACCTCAACGCCATGGCTGCCAAATCCGCCTGTTCTCTCCAAGCTTGCCCTAAATACCCCAGTTTCAAAAGCGTTTCAAACGACTTCGGCTGTGCTGGCTCCGTACCAACGTCCCTTTCAATGGCCTCCCGAATCTCTTGCGGTGCCACGCCCTCACGACGTCGAATCCCTTCCAGCGGCCCTGGCCGATGCGCGCCAACCGGCATCTCGTTCTCCATGTCCGCAATCACGTCCCATAATTCTCTATTTCTAGCCGAATCTACTCGCCCTTTTGCTGCCATGCTGATTCGCGCAAGAAACTCCGCCCTGAGCTGCGTCGGTTCGCTCCCCCAGAATGCGCACCATCTGGGCTCCCTCCGTTGATCACTCATCGATTGGGCAAGGAACCAACGCCCGCGGACCTCATGCGCCCACTCACGAAAGCCTCGCCCGGCGACTCCCGACCTCACAAACTGCCGATGAACCAGCGCCGCGTGCGCCAAACCCGCGAGCCTTCTATAGAAAGGCGGCTCCGCCGCTAAAATCCGCCTCCTCGCCATCTCTCCATCAACGAGCACGAACAATCCCGACAGCGTCGAGAATCCATCGTCTCTCTCCCGAGGATTATCCTCCCTCAATTTCGCAATAAGTGACACGATCAACGGCTCAAGTTCCGGTTTCTTGGCCAAGACACGAAGCCCCAATTCGATCGCACCCAACTGCGACCCACTGTCTCCCCAAGCGATTACCGACTCCAATACACGAACCATATCTTCGCCACTCAAGTTATCCACATTGACCTGCTCCATTAGTGCAGAGTGCCACGCAAGGTAGAGGCTCATTTCCGCCCCCTCGTAACGCTTCCACCTTCTTAGCTGCTCAAACACCTCTTTTGCGCCACCGGCTGCGTATTCCGCTACAGATGTACTCCCGTCGTATCTACCTACAAGGCGCTCGAAATACCGTCTCGAGGAGGGAACAAGCTCCGCTACCCCAATACGACCGTCGCCGATGCTCGCCCGGATGCTCGTTAGTATCGACCGTTCCGTCGCAACCGGCGTGTCCCGCACGTCCCGAAAGAAGACCTGCACTTCCTCGTCATGGAGAGCACGTACCGTCAACACCCTTTCCCACGTTTCGGCCGCTGACACCTCAAGGTTGACATCAGCAACTATTCGTTTCAAGCTCTCCAGCCGTTCGTCTCGGTCCGGGGATAGCCCCACAAGAGTCGAAAGATCTATTTTCCGCCCGGACCGCGACAGCACAAGCTTCGGCGACGATCCTTCGTCGTCCGAGACTGTCACCTTCCACTCTCTCCCGTGCGTATCGACGACTTCCGCTTCGGACCGATCATCAAGAACGCGCCGTACAACCCCGAATACGATCGACCGCTGGAACCAGGCCTTCTCCCGATCGCCAAAGGCAATTATCTCGTCGGCTACGACATTATATTCCGCTCTAAACTGGGCGTCTTCCAGGAGACTCGCACGCACCATGGGCGGAGCATCTTCCAGGGCGACATGCGCCACCGCTGATCGGACAAAGTCTCTATCTACCATCTCTCACTCCTCGTCCCGAAGCGCCGCCCTTACTGTCTCAGCAATCAGTTCTCGGTACGTATCCACGATTGACGAGTACGCCGCCCCGTCTTCCTCCCTGATTGGTCCCAGCACGGCTTCTTCGAGCCACTTCCAATACGCCGCCTTGAGCTTGTGGTCCACTCCAGCGAGCGGGGCACATAGCGCCGGTACGTGGACACCACGGCCCTCCGTCACCAGGGTTTCGCCCGCCACGCCGCCAAGGCTTTGCGCCCAGCCACGGACGTCGATCTGTTCCAGTATCCAGGTCGACCGGGCCCGAGCGCCAGCAACGTCTTCCCCGCTTTTCCAAAAGCTCCGCAGCACCTGGATGAGTTCACGGTTGGAGGCGTCTACCCAGACTGCGTCCCTCGGCAGTTGAAGCCATCGGCCCATCCTCGCATGCAGCATGCTTTCCCTAATCGCCTTCAGCTCCGCCGTCTCCACGACGTTGCCGTCGTGAACCTCAGCGCTCATTAGGTGAAACCGCAGGTCATCCGAAACCAGAGGTACGAAATGGAATCCCGAGCGCCGTAGCCGATGGCGCAACAAGCGCCCCCGGGACGCATCGATCCGTCCTGACGTTTCGAGGCTAACAATCAAGTCATACGTGGTCAGTATGGGCACGCGGCGGCCGTTTGCCTCCAAATACTCGTGCCTATTGAAGAACCGATCGTCGACGATCAACGCGTCGCAGCGCTCCGTCATGGCACCGAGATCGAACGACGGATGCGCTTCCATCAACCCTCGGCCCTGTGGGTCGTGGCTCCCCAGCCTATTGACCAACACTTTCCCTGACGCTATCGCGGCGCTAACTTCGGATCTGATTCGCTCAATTACCACTTCTACTTCCTGCGCTCGGCCGTCATACTCGATTAGATCGTCCAACTCTTCCACACACCTCTTCGATAGAACTGGTCTGAATCCGGCGCGGGTCAATTTCTCTAGCAGCCCCAGGTGGAGTAGGTACGCGACCGCCAAATCGTCGAGGTACAACGTGGCTCCACGAGCTATCTCAGGCTCCTTTGGCCAAGGCTTCTCATGCTGTCCCAAGTACGCACGCGACCGAATCGCTTCCTCTGCAGTAAGCTGCCCTCTCTTCGTCAACGCCTTCACAACCGCCCCGCAGCTAGCCAGGACACCCTCGTAGTCCGTCAGGTCGACGCTCTCCTCCTTTAGCAACGATCCCGCCCTCATCACCGGAAAGGCCCGCACCACGACGCACTGCTCCCCACCGTGCGCGTTACGGCCGGCCGCTTCCCGCAGTAGCGCTCCGAGATCCTCTCCCACCAGTGCGTCCAGCTCATCGTCCGATTCGCTGCGACGCACCATCCTTTCGAGCTTACCCTCCGACACAAGGTCACGCACACGACGTGCGTCTCTAATCCTGCTCGGTTGATGAAACATGATCGTCTGCCTCTCTTCGAATAGCCAATGCATGGTGCCGTGCGATATCACCACCTTTTCGGCCGAGTCCAGGCCAATCTGCAAGAGATCCAAATAGCCGAGCGTAAGCAGTGCCGAGGGGTCCAGGCCCAACGTTCCCTCTCCACTACCGGCTCCATAGTTACGTCGTCCGCTGTAGGTCGGTATAACAGCCCTCCGCCGTGGATCCTGTTCGTAGCCGCTAACCACTGCAGGGAGTATCAGCATACCCGCGAGCGAACGATTCAACAGTCTCGCCGCCGCGAACATTGGTGCCTCCCCCCGCTTCAGTCGGTCCCATGTCTCCGATGTTTGCCTTTCCCAAGACGGTCCGCGTGCTACAAGGTCCGCAACCGACATTTTCTGCAACGGCCCATCTGGCCCCGACAGCTCCGTCGCTCGCTTCAACCACCCTCGAACCACGTTGTCATCTTCCCAGCCAGCGTTGACCGCCAGGAGGTGCGCAGCGGCCAGCACTTCAGCGTCCTCCGCTCCCCTGCTCGCTGCCTCCGTCAGCAAATCGCGTCCTCGCGGCAAGCCCAAGTGGATCGCCAATCGCGCGTCTTGAATCAGATTTTCCGCAGACCTCTCTTCTCGACGGCTATACTCGTACTCCATGAGGGGCGCTAGCGAAGCCCAATCCCCCTTCGATATTCCCAGATTGATGCGCAACGCGCGAAAGTTCCCATCCTCCATCATCGCATCCAATTTTGCTAGTTCGGAAGTTGCTTCCGTGAGCTTGCCTTCGTAGTACAGCGCCCAACAGTACATCAGCTGCAGTGTGTCTGACTGCTGACGCAGGTTCGCCCTCTCGCCTACCAGCTCAATCAGTACGTCGGATCGTTGCGCGCTCGTTAGAGCTATCGCCAACCGTTTCGCATCCGCCAGCGCGCCCGTCTGCTCGAACAGTAGTTGACCATAGCGACACAGGCGTTGCCAGTCTTCCCGCCGCTCAAGCTCTACGGCGATCTGAGATAGGTGCTCGATCGAGCCACTCGCACTGAACTGCTCTACTAGCTGGTCCACAGCGTCCGCGCCCTTTCCACCCTGAATCAGGCTTCTCAGCCCGCTCGCCTCCACCTCTTCGAGACCCTCGTTCACCAAGTTCTCAAGTCGCTCTTCCGCGTCCGCCGTCCGCCCCGCGCGCGCCAACATCTCGACCTCGATGCACGACATCCCCCGACGATCTATATGCTCAGCCAGTTGCTCCATATGAGTCGCGATATACGACGCCGCCGCTTCCGGCGTCGGTTGCCGGAACGCCAACGCGAATCGCGCAACAGCCGCGTCGAATGGTACTTGACCGTTCAACGCGATTTTCCGTTCGATCTCCTCTTCGATTGCACGAGTATTCAGGTCAACGCCGAACTGAACGGCAAGGGGTACATAGCGCAATCCCGCCTCGATATTTCGCAGCTCGGACTTCAGCCGCGCGAGTCCTCGTTCGGCATTGGGTGGGTCCGTTAGATCGATCCAGAGCGCGTATTCACTTGCGTGTGTGGCACTCTCAGGACAGTCCAGTTCTCTCGCTGCGCGCTCCGCGTTGATGAAGTGACTGCGCGCAACCCGGCGACGGCGGACTGCCAACTCGTCTGAGGCAAGCGGGAAATCGGGCGCTAATAGCGGGACTTGGTCTATCACGCGGGGTCGCAGTTGGTCGATGACGGTACTCGCCACCAACGTCAGCGCGATCAAGTAATGCAGCACTGGTGCCTGCTGCAGGTCCTCGTCGGTGATCGCATCGAGGCAAAGGTCCGCGGACTCCCAATCAGCGACTCTGTGAAGCAGCCCCAGAAGGACGCACTTTCCGTCAGCGTCCAACTCGGCGGCTCCTACTTGAGCTATCTCCAGCCAACGAACGGCGGCGTCCTGACCATCGTGGTCGGCGACGACCGATAGCGCCGCTGAACGCGAAGCTGGGGTCGCTACCGCGGCCAAGACGGCGAGCGCATCGTTCCTTTTCCCGTCCCGCGAGGCGATGAGAGCCTCGGCAATCTTCGTCTCGCTGCAATTGCCTACGCTCCTAGCCTCTCGCAAGCACTCGCGCGCTTGGTCGATGTATTCCGGAGTCGCCAGGATTCGTGCGCACCAGGATAGCGCTCGGCATTTTACGTCATCGCTACTTCCGGAGAGCTCGCCATCCACCAACTTACGGGCGAAGACCTCTGCATAGTGAGTGGCATCAAACTGCCCAAAGAAGCGTGATTGACACAGAGTGGCTACTTGCTTGTCGACAGCCTGGTCGACAAGCCCGGTCGGAAAGCGAATCCCGGAAATTGATTGTTGTCGCTCAGGATGCAGAGTTGTCGAACGTTCGTGATTGTGCTTCCACTTCAGCAGAAGCTCTGGTGGAAACTTCTCGGGTTGGTCGTCAATCAACCCGTGATGATTCCGGCAAAGCAGAAGGAGATTCTCTACAGAGTCCAGCTCGTCGGGAGTAAGTCCGGAGTTGCCTCGTGGGCCACGAGCACTGTGAGAGTAGATGTGACATATTTGCGCCAATATATGGCTGGGTGAATTCTCATCGGGGTGCGTGACAACGGGTAGCGTACAGTCAGGGTAGGCACATTGGTTGCGGCTTAGGCTGCAAAGGATCTTTATGGTTTTCTCGGAGTAGCTGCGCGGCATTGCTTGTGGTGCTCAGGCACTCCTTTTCATCAAGTGGTAGACCATCGAGGGGGCAGCAGCGTACCACGAATGTGTGACCGGCTCAACGGTGTGGCGCTACGGGCACAGGGATTGCCCTGAGCACCCACAGATCTGTATTTGGCCCGGAATATTCGAACCTCGGGGCGAAAGTTGGTTGAATTGAGGATTCGAGAAGGTTCGCGATGGGGATCGGCAACGGGGGAGGTCGAGTTTGACGCTCGTGATCGGATGGGACGCTCGTTCAGCGATCCGCTGGGCGTGATTGACCGCGTCTGACGGTCCGTGGGGCTCGCGGGGCGGATTGGCGGACATCGCACGCCCCGTGGGAGGAAGCTGAGGAACCGATCGAACGTGCGCTAGCTGAGCGTCAGCCTGGCGTCCAGTCGAGCGCGCCGAGCTTTCCCCACAGCCGTAGCCAATCGGGTGCCGCGTGCTGGGCGATGCCAAACGTCAGCCGCCGCCCATGGGGGGCCATGCGGCTGGCCACCCGCAGTACCCGCTCGCGCAACCGGCGCAGACTCCAGCCGGTGGCGGTGGTCTGCTCCATGACGCACCGAGCGGCGTGCAGCACTTCGTAGGCCAGCACGTTGGGCGCCGCGGCGCGAAAGAACGACCGTCCACTGCTGCGACCGGTGGTGCATGGGTTCGTGCGCGGCATCGGCGGCGCCGTGGCGACCTTCCCGGATGATGCCGGCGGACCTCGGCTGTCGCTGACCGCGGAGGACGACGGGGATGGGCACGAGTCGGGTGCTGGTCACAAGCCCTTCCCGGTGATGACCTGCACCACCTGCGGCCAGCACTACTACCTCGCGTTCCTGGAAGACTTCAGCTACACGGGCAAACGGCCGGGCGGCGGCAGAATGGGTGTCACCGGCTCCTGGTGGGCGGCGCTGGAGGAGGCGCAAGGCGGCAAGCGCGTAGTTCTGATCGACAGCCTGATCGGCGAGCATGACGCCGAAGGAGCTCCCGATCATCCCCGGACAGCGCCGCTCCACTTCTGCCGTCACTGCGGCTCGGCCCACGCGGAGCCGGTGGAGCGATGCCGGGAGTGCGGCGTCGCCGGAGGCGCGGCAGAGCTGCTCGCCGTGCAGCAGAAGAAGGAGAACCCCGGCCGGTTGACGAGCTGTCTGTCCTGCGGCTCCGTAGGTCACAGGCAGAGCGGTCACTATCGCGAACCGGCTCGCTCCGTGCGCGCGATCAACGTGGCGGACGTGCACGTGCTCACCCAGGACATGGTCCATCACGCGCAGCGCCGACGCCTGCTCGTGTTCTGCGACAACCGGCAGGACGCGGCGTTCCAGGCCGGGTGGATGAAGGACCACGCGCGGCGGTTCCGGTTGCGGGCGTTGATGGCCGAGGGCATCAGGCGGACGCCGCGGTCGGTCGGCGATCTGGCGAACTACCTGGACGATCTGCTGGAGGACGACGAGACGCTGTCACGCGCGCTGGTCCCGGAGGTCTGGCAGGTCGCCCGGCGAGAGGGCAGCGGCGGCCGCCACCAGCAGGAGCGCCGCAAGTTCCTGCGCATCCAGGTAGTACGCGAGGTTGCGTTGTCGTCCCGGCAGGCGCTCGGCCTGGAGCCGTGGGGTCGACTGAAGGTCGACTACCGCGGTCTGGACGCCTCGCTGCCGTGGATTCAGGACCGTGCCCACTCCCTGGGCATTTCGCCCGAAGACCTGCGGGAGGGCGTCGCCAGCGTGCTCGACTACCTCCGGCGGCGGCAGGCGCTGTACGACCCGGAGTACGAGATATTCACGAAGTACTGGCGGGAAGGCGACCGGGAGATCCAGCAGGGATACCTGCCCAGCTTTGTCAGGCCAAATGCCACCAAGCTGCGCCGCGAAGGAATCGAGAAAGCGGAGTTGGTCACGCAGTGGCTGAGCGAGAGCGGTGACACGACGATCCGTCAAATCGCACGGAAGTGGGGCGTGCCGGCGTCCGCGGTCGAGCCGGTGATGGAGAGCCTGTTCGACGTGCTGGTGGAACGGGGCCTGCTGGTGTCCGTGCGGCTCAAGGGCTCCTATGGGCGTGCGTTGCCGAACGTGCACGGCGTCTACCAGGTCAGCGCCGACCGGCTACGTCTCAGCCCGAACAAGGGCGTGCGGCGCTGCAAGAGCTGTCGCCGTACGACCACGCGGAACGTCCCGCACCAGCGCTGCCCGGCCTGGCGGTGCGACGGCGTGCTGGAGTGGGTGCCGGAAGACGAGGACAATTACGATCTGCAACTGCTTGACGGCGCCTACCTGATGCTGCGTCCCGAGGAACACACGGCCATGGTTCCGACCGATGAGCGCGAGCGGTTGGAGAACCTGTTCAAGGGCGCCTCGGAAGCCGTGAACTGTCTGGTGTGCACCCCGACCCTGGAGCTGGGGATCGACATCGGCCAGCTCGACTCCGTGCTGATGCGCAACGTGCCGCCGCTGCCCGCGAACTACTGGCAGCGCGCCGGGCGAGCGGGCCGGCGTCACCGCATGGCGGTGGACATCACCTACTGCCGGCCGACGTCGCATGATCGCGCCTACTTCCAGGAACCGCGCAAGCTGCTGGCGGGCAGGATAGACCCGCCGGCGTTCAACCTCCGCAACGGGGTGATGATCGCCAAGCACGTGCACGCGACGGTGATCGCCAGCCTGCATCGATATTCCCGCGACGAGGCTCGGCCGGAGACCCAACGGGAAACGATGCTTGAGGTCCTGTCCGCCTGCCTGCCCCGGCAGGTTGCGCCGTACCTGTTCGACGGCGCGGACGTGCGAACCGTACCGGTCGACTTCTCCCTCTTGCGCACGCTCGTGGCGGACAACGCGGAGGTGCTGACTTCCGACGTCCAGCGCGTGTTTGCGCAGGGCTGGCCGGCCGCGGATGCTGACGTGGTTGCCCCGGACGTTCTGCGTGACTGCGTCGACGGGTTCGCCGACGGCCTGGAACAGGTCGTATCACGTCTGCGGCGCCGGCTGCGCTGGGCGCTGGATCAGATACGCCGCCTCAACGACCGCCGGGAGCGCCAAGGCACCCTCGAACCGGGGGACGAGTCACTGTTCCGTCGGTGCGCCAACCTGGTGAAGCGCCTGAAGGGGGCCGACCAACGGCGCAAACGGGCCGAGGGCCACGACGACTACAACACTTTCAACGTGCTGGCGGCCGAGGGGTTCTTGCCGGGGTACGGCCTGGAAGTGGGCTCGGTGGTCGGCTGGGCGGAAGTCCCCTTCTGGCGCACCGGAGCCATGGACTTCTCCCTGCCACGGGCGCCAGCAACCGCCCTGCGCGAGTACGTCCCCGACAACCTCATCTACGCCAACGGTCACCGCTTCGTGGCGCGGCGTTTTCGCCGCGACATCGACGAGGAGCGCGCCGAGATGCCGCATTACGAGGTCGCAGCCGACCGCAAGGCGGTGAAGGAGGCCGGACCGGGCGCGGGTTCCCTGTTGGGCGGCCACGTACTGCAGACGATGGCGGTCTGCGACACCGACCTGATCCACACCTCCCACATCTCCGACGAGGAAGAACTGCGCTTCCAGCTCGGCGTGGCCATCTACGGACTGGAGCTGAGCCAGCACAACGGCGGCAAGGCGTACCAGTGGGGAACGCAGGCCGTCCACCTCCGCCGCGGCGTGCGCATGCGCCTCGTCAACGTGGGCGCGTCGTCAGCCATCGACGGCCGGCAGGGGATCGGCTACCCGGTGTGCACCGTTTGCGGTCAGAGCGTCTCGCCGCTCTCCTCCGAGCGCCAGCGCGAGCACTTCGACAAGGACCACAGGAAACGCTGCGGGCGCGCTCCCCAGTCGATCGGCTTCTTCGCCGACGTGGTGGCGGACGCGCTCTCGCTGCCAGGGTGCGATCGCGCCGCCACGGCGTACAGCGTCCTGGAGGCGCTGCGCTTCGGCGCCACCAGCGTGCTCGACATGCACATGGAAGACCTCCAGATACTGGTCATCGGCCACGTGGACCGCGACGAGGTCGACGGCTTGCTGTGGGATCCGATGCCCGGCGGATCGGGACTCCTCGATCGCCTCTGCGAGCGCTTTGCGGACGTCGTGGACGCCGCTCGGGAAGTCGTCGCCCATTGCCCGGCGGCGTGCGCCTCGTCATGCATCGACTGCCTGCAGACGTTTCGCAACGCGTACTACCATCGTGACCTGAACCGTGAGACGGCGCGCGACCGTCTGGACGAGTGGGGGGACCAGCTCGCCTTCGGCCACGACATACCGCCTTCGCAGCCGGCCGAGACGCCCGGTGACGACGCGATGCCCGTCAACGACGCGGAGACCAAGCTGCGTCACCTGCTGCTGGCCGCCGGGTTCGGTGAAGGCAGCCGAGGGGAACAGCTCCGGCTGAGCTGGGCGCTGGGCTCGACGACACCCGACGTGATCTATCGAGCCGAGGATCACGAGCCGGACGAAGGGGTGTGCGTCTATCTGGACGGATTGAGCGCGCATCTCCACGGCAATCCCGAAACCGCGGAACAGGATCGGGAGATCCGCGACTGGCTCCGCAACGGCGGGTATGACGTGATAGAGATCGCCGCCACCGATCTGGACGACCAGGATGCGATGACCCGTCACTTTCGCCGCCTGGCTCAGAATCTGGGAATGCGCGACACGCGCAGCCGGCTGCGGAGTGACCCGTCGTGGTTCCACCGCACTGGACAGTCGGAGCAGGAAGCGCGGAGTCGGTTGCGACTGGTGTCACCCTCCACGGATCAGCAGTACGTCACCTGCGTGCCTCTCGTTCCCCTGCACGTGGCCGCCGGCGAATTCGGAGACCCCGACACCATCTCGGACGACTCCGAGCGCGACTGGGTCGAGCTGGACACCTCGCGGTCCCTTCGCCGCGGCATGTTCGTCGCCCGCGTGGACGGGAAGTCGATGGAGCCGCGCATCCCGGACGGCTCCTACTGCCTGTTCGCTGGTCCGGTGACCGGCAGCCGGGTGGGCCGAACCGTCCTCGCCAGGATGCTGAATGGTCTCGACCCGGACACCGGCCAGCGGTTCACCGTGAAGCGTTACCACAGCGAGAAGGCCACGAACGAAGACGGCTGGCGACACCTCGCCATCGTTCTGGAGCCCCTCAATCCAGACTATGAACCCATCGAACTGATCGCCGAGGACGAGAGTCCCGTCAACGTGATCGCCGAACTAATCGACGTCATCGGCACCGAGGAGCCGATCGACCAACAGGAGCCATGAGTCGCAAAATACGATGCTGCGCCATCATGAGGACGTATGTGCTGGGTGGACGCCTTCGGCCATCCAGGTCGCGGCCAGCTCGGCGAGGCGCGGGCCACAAACAGGCCAGTCATAGAGCGTAGCCGGATCGAAGTCAGCGCCGTTGGGCCAAACGAGCGTGTGGGCCTCTTGATCGACCACGACCTTATCGAATAGCTCTCGATCCTGGAGCGGTCCGAATAATTCTCCCTTCAACACCGGTAGAAAGTCGATGATCTGGGAGTGCCCGTCCTCGAACTGAACGTGTAACGTAAATGGGGCTCGTATCTGAAACGAGTCAACGCGATGGATGTCGTGTGCCATAGTACTACCTTTTCAAGGGAGCTATCTTGGTAGGCGGTCTGCCGCGTTGCAGTGTGTTCCAGTTCGCTTGAAGTTCGGCTTGGTGAAGCTCGGCCCATGCCACTACGAATCGTTCCTGCCGACGTGGCAGCCAGCCAGCGATGCGTTCGATCGGGGCGATAGTGTAGATGCCTACCTCACCCTGATGGTAGGCATGAAAGTGAGCGAGATGGTGAGGCTGTCCAGCCTCCGCGTACATCCTGATGACGATCCCAAGGAATCGCGATACCTCCGGCAAATCGCTGCCTCTCCTGCGACGGGTCTGTAACCACAGTCCTTCCGAGCTGCAGGCTACAACCAACCGCCCACTACTGTCACATGACAGGCCCGTTCCGCGATGGCAGCTTCGTTGAGTCAGGCAGATTCCGTGACCGTTGGATGATCGATTTCAGCCGCCGCCACTGAGGTCAGGGTGACCTCACCAGAACGCTGACCACTTGGTACGGCGCGTAGTCGACGGCGTAGGTCATGTCGTCGACCGTCCGCGGCGCGCCGAGCTGCTGCTCGCGGAAGTCCACCAGCGTGACCTGTTCGGCGGGCCGAGCGAGGCGGAGCTTCGCGGTACCGCGCCGGCCGGCCGTCTCGTGCGCTCGGATGACGTAGCCGCTGCCGGTCTCGCTCGGCAGGACCCACGCCGGGCACAGCGACCCCGGATGCTCCAGCACGAACGGAGAGGGCCGCGCGACGCCCGCCTCGGTGGTCGGCACCGGGGCATAGAGCGCGTCGGCGGCGCACGCGGTCGACAGCACGGCGTCCGGGCCGCTGCCGAGGGTCGCGGGCCCGTGCCGGCCGACCGCGAAGCGGATCGTGTGCCGGCCGCGGTCGGCCGTCGGGTCCGGGTGCCTGGCCGCCTTGAGCAGCGACACCCCCAGCTCGCCGTCGAAACAGGAGAACCCGTACCTGGCCTCGGTCAGGAGCGCCAGGCCGGTGCCGTCGTCGTCGTGGGCGGCGGCCCAGCGGCTGCCGGCCACCTCCCACATCGCCTCGTCCTCCGGCCGGCCGGGAAGCTGCGGGCGCTCGATCGAGCCGAACGGAGCTCCGAAGGTGGCGGTGCGGCCGCGGTAGCCGGTCGGCAGGTGGTAGCGGAGCAGCCGGTGCTCCTCCTGCCAGTCGACGTCGACCTCGATCAGCAGCCAGCGGCTGCCCGGGTCGAGCAGGTAGCGGACCGTCGCCCGGCTGGAGTCGCCGATGGACGCGCGGCCCGCAAGCACCCCGCGCCGCCCGGTATGCCCGGCGGCGAGACGCAGGCGATCGGCGACAGGCGCCATGGTGGCGGCCGTGTAGTGGTCGATCTCCCACGCGTCGTAGTTGTGCGGGTCGTCGTGGCCGAGCCGCAGGCCGGCCGCGCCGGTCAGCTCCAGGCGCCGGCCGTCGACGGTCAGGCCGGCGAGCTGGCCGTCGCGGTCAAACGACGCCTGCACGATGCCGTTGTCCAGGCGTGTCGGGTCAGCCGTCACCGCCCCGTGGCTGCCGGGCGCCTCGGCCAGCGGCGCGGTGCCGAGCGGCGGCAGGTCCAGGAGCAGATCGCGCTCGACCAAGTACACGCGGCGGTGGACGGCCACCGGGTTGAACGCGACGGCCTCGCCGCCGTTCGCCAGCTCGGCCGCCGTGGCCTCGTCTTCGCGGGACAGGATGCCCGCGAACTCCGCCTCCAGGTCGTCGTACACGCGGGCGATCGAGCTGCCGGGCAGGGCGTCGTGGAACTGCCCGAACAGCACGCGCAGCCACGCCTGCTCGCCGAGCGGCGCGCCGCCGTCGGCCACGCGCAGCGCCTCATGCGTCTGCAGCGCGACCTCGCATGCCCGGTAGAGCCGCTTGTACTCGGCCTGCGAGGTCAGCACGCCGCGATGCGCTTCCATGTAGAGCTCACCCTGGTAGACCGGCAGGCGATCACGCACCCGCGCAAGCTCGGCGAAGAACGAGGCGCTGGTCCGCCACGTGTGGCGCGGAGAGCCGGCCAGGTCCCGGAAACGCCGCGCGCGCTCGGCCTCCGCTTCGCTCGGGCCGCCGCCGCCGTCGCCGAGGCCGGTGCCGATCAAGAGCGCGTCGTGGACGTCGAGCTGGCGGTGGCGGCGGAGCGCCCCGCGGTTCTCTTCCAGCCGGACCTGGCCGTTGTAGCCGGTGGTGGCCAGGTGGGCGACGACCTCGCTCTCGGCGTCGCTGCCGCGCCACACGAAGCTGGTGTACGGGAACCGCGACACCTGTGACCAGGTGATCTTGGTCGTGTAGAAGGCGTTGATGCCCGCCAGGCGCAGGATCTGCGGCAGGCAGTTGCTGTAGCCGAAGACGTCGGGAATCCAGCACACGTCGCTCGGCGCGCCGGTGAACGCGGCGATGAAGCGGTTGCCGTACACGGCGCTGCGCGCCAGCGCCTCGCCTGCCGGCATGTTCACGTCGGGCTCCACCTCGAAGCCGCCCATCAGCTCCCACCGGCCGGCGGCGATGTGGCGCTTGATCTGCGGAATCAGGGCCGGCGCGTCCTCCTGGACCGCCCGGTACACCGCGGGCGTGCTGTGCGCGAAGATCATCTCCGGGTACGCGTCCAGCATGCGGAGCTGGGTGGCGAAGGAGTGCACGTTCTTGTGGCGCGTCGCGAACTCCGGCCACAGCCACACGACGTCGATGTGCGCGTGGCCGATGAGCGCCGCCTGCGGCTGCCAGGACTCGGCGGGCAGCTCGGCGAACAGCGCCCGTGTCGCCACTCGCATCGCCTCCACCCCGCCCGAGACCCACGCGTCACAGCATGCGTCGATGCCGCGCATGAGCCGGCGCAGCAGCGGCGAGACGTCGTCGAACGCCGGCCGGTAGCCGTGGCCGCTCGCGTCGACGGACGCGTCCTCGTCCCCGATCAGGAGGTCGGCGAGCTGACCGAGCGCGTCCAGATCCCACTTCAGGTCCCAGGCGGCGAGGTCGCGGATGCGCAGCTCGGCGAAGTCGAAGCGCAGCCCGTACGGGCCGATCGGCTCCGGCGGCTCGGGAGTCCAGATGCCGGTCTGCCAGGTGGCGGTGTCCAGGTAGAGGGTGGACGCCGCGTCGGGCAGCGGGCAGGTCGGATGGCCGGGATCGAGGCCGGCCCACGGCACGCCGTCGATGAACGCGGTCGTCTCCCCCTGGCACTTCCAGCGCAGGAAGCGCCGGCCGCGCTCTTCCTCCAGTGCCGCAGGGATCTCCATACGGAACCACCGGTGCGACCAGCCGCCGTGCGGTGGTCCGAAGTGCTCGCCCGAAGTCACCGGCGCATAGGCCAGCGAGGTCGCCTGCCCGCCGTCGAGCATCCCGTCCGTCACGGAACTCCCGTGCACGGCCAGGGGCTCGCGCCGGGCCCAGATCAAGCGGTCGACATTCGCCTGAATGCGCGCGAGGCGGTCCGCCACGAGCTGCGGAAGTGGATTGAGACGGCGGCTCATCGTTGCGGTGGGGTCGTCAGCCGATGCACCGACTATTCCGTCACTTCGACCGAGGCCAGGAATCCCTCCACATCGTTGGCCAAGGGTCCGCGTACCGCCCGCGCGTCATCGAGGACGATGCGCAGCTTGCGGATGTCGAGCTCGCGCGCGTAGGCATGCCTGAACACGTGGCGAAAACCCCGCAGCGAATCAAGCAGCCTGCACGTTTCCGAGGAGATCACGCGCGGGCGAACATCCGGTACGGAAATCGTCATCCTTCGAAGCAGTTCGGTGTGATACCCGCCGCCCGGGGCGACATGGTTCTCGAATGCGTTCGCGACCACCTTGAACAGATCCTCGATGGCGCCATACAGGTTGTGGAGTTGGTACGCCATGCTCTCCATGCCGGCAACGCCTCCGATGGGCTCGCGCTCATCGACGAGACCGTAGATGCGCTCGATCTGCTGGAGTTGCGCGCGCACCTCCGCCGCCACTACTAGGTGGCGAGACTTGTCCATGGCAGACCGTCCCGGGCTATGGAGGCAGCGAAGTGGCACCGGTCCTGATCGACCAAGTCGACCTCCCGGCACAGGCCATCCTCGAGATAGCTCTTGAGCTCGAAATAGCAGCGGGGCGCAACGGGCGGGATCGCAACGTCGACATCCGACCGATCGTGGAAGGCACCGGGGCGCACGATGGAACCGAAGATGGTGGCATCGGACAGCGCGACCGGCGCGGTGGCGAGCAAATCGCGCAGACGCGCCAACGTGGCCCGGCGATCGCGTTCCCGTTCCCGCCACTTCCGCGTCAACGCTCGATCCAGCTCGTGGGTGGAGAACCGTGCCGCCATGGTAAGCCTCGTCCGTTGAATATACCGTGAGCGGACGGCATGAAACAGGTCAGCACCGATTCGGGATGGCCGTCGATGAAGGGGGTCAGAGCCACCAGCCGCTCGGCTACCCAGGGCCCCGAGTACAGGAGCTGCGCGGCTTCCCGCAGCGGCGCGTAGTCGATCTCGGCCGGTGTCCAGCCGATGTCCGCCACCCGGTGCACGGCGGTCTGAAACGCGCGCCGGTACCCGCGAGTACGGGTCGCGGCCGGCACTCTCCCGCTGCCCGCCGTGTCGGTGCCAAGGGCGAAGCTCACCATCCCGCGTGCGACCGGTCCGCGAAACTTCCTCGGCACGCGCTTCCGCCACGTCCCGTGCCACGCGGCTGATCCAGATCGCCGGGTCGCCGCGCCCGATCATCCTGGTCGACGACATGGGTGCAAATTAGACCAGGTTCCTGGCCTGGACCAAGGCCACGATGCGTCGCGGCAGCCCACAGCGGTGGCGCTGCGGCCGACCTACAGCTCGACGTTGCCGCCGGAATCGCTGAGGGAGGGCATGGGGGTGCGCCAGCCGTAGCCGGGGCGGCGGAACAGGCTGGAGGCGGCGGCCGGCCCCCAGCTTCCGGCCGGGTAGCCATGCAGGGGGATGCCGGGGTGCTCCCGCCACGCCTTCAGGATCGGGGTCACGAACTCCCAGCAGGACTCGATCGCGTCGGCGCGCGCGTACAGCGTTGCGTCGCCGGTGATCCCGTCCAGCAGCAGCCGCTCGTAGGCGTCCGGCAGGTAGGTGTCGGCCAGGTCGGCGTAGCGGAAGTGCATCCCCACCTGCTGCACGTCGAAGCCGGCGCCGGGCAGCTTGACGTTGCAGCGGAGCTGGATCGCCTCGTCGGGCTGGATGCGGATGATCAGCTTGCTGGCATCCGCCGCGGCCGCCGAGACCGCGTGCCCGCCGTAGCCGGCCGGGTCCGGCGCGCCGTCGGTCTCCGCAGGCGGCGTGCCGAACAGGTGGTGCGGGACCTGCTTGAAATGGATGACGACCTCGGTCACCCGCGCCGGCAGCCGCTTGCCGGTGCGGACCAGGAACGGCACCCCCGCCCAGCGCCGGTTGTCGATGTGGAAGCGCAGCGCCACGTAGGTCTCGGTGCGGGACCCGGCCGGCACGCCGGGCTCCTCGCGGTAGCCGGGCATGGAGCCGTCGGCGGTGAGCGAGCCGGTGTACTGGCCGCGTACGACGTCCTGTGACACCCGCGACGGCGCGATCGGCCGCAGCGAGTCGAACACCTTGACGGTCTCGTTGCGCACCGCACTCGGCCGGAAATGCGCCGGCGGCTCCATGGCGATCATGCCCACCACCTGCAGCAGGTGGTTCTGGAACATGTCGCGCAACGCACCCGATCCGTCGTAGTAGCCGCCGCGCCCCTCCACCCCCACCTGCTCGGCGGCGGTGATCTCCACGCGGTCGATCGTGGCTCGGTTCCAGAGCGGCTCCCACACTTCGTTCGCGAAGCGCAGGACCAGCACGTTCTGCACCGTCTCCTTCCCCAGGTAGTGGTCGATCCGGTAGATCTGCCGCTCCGTGAACCACGTGTGCAGCCGCTCGTTCAGCGTGCGGGCCGACTCCAGGTCATAGCCGAACGGCTTCTCGACGATCAGGCGCCGCCACGCGCCGTCCCGCTGCTCGGCCAGGCCGGCGCCGGCCAGCCCGCCCGCGACCGGCTCGAACAGGTTCGGCGGCGTCGCCAGGTAGTAGAGAACGTTGCCCCCGGTGCCGGCCTCGGCCGCTACGGCACGCAGCCGCTCGGCGAGCTTCCCGTACTCGGACGCCGACCCGGTGTCGAGCTGCTGGTAGTGCAGCGCGCCGAGAAAACGCTCCCGGTCCGCCGCCGGCCCGTCACCGGCGCCGTTCGCCAGCTCCTCGGCCATGCGGCGGCGAAACTGCTCGTCGCTCATGCCGGTGCGACCCGCGCCGAGCACGGCGAACCGCGCAGGAAGCAGTCCGCGCCGGGACAGGTCGTAGAGTCCCGGGATCAGCTTGCGCGCGGTGAGGTCGCCCGACGCGCCGAAGATCACGATCGTGCACGGGGAGGCCTGCTCCGTCACGGCGGCCATGGCATCTCGCGCGGGATCATGTGCGACCTCCGCCCGCTACTGTGGTTTCCGGCACCGAGCCCGTCAATACGGCCATCGCGCGGTCGGGACGCCACGTACGACGATCGTCGCGGCGCTTGTCCCATCGCCTGCATCACTCCTATCTATCACTCAGCAGGAGACAGAAGGATGAGCAGCACACCGAACCCCAATCCCCGCGTCGCATCGGCGCAGGTGCACCCACTGTTGATCAACCGCTGGTCACCACGGTCCTTCGCCCCCGATCCGCTGACCGACGAGGAGATCGCCTCCCTGTTCGAAGGCGCCCGCTGGTCTCCGTCATCGTTCAACGGCCAACCGTGGCTGTTTCTCTATGAGACCGACGGTCCCGACCGGCCGGTCTTCGACTCCGTCCTGATGCCACGCAACCGGCAGTGGGCCGCCGGGGCGCCGCTGCTGGGTTTCATCTTCGCCAACACCCGGACCGCCGACGGCCGCGAGCCCCGCACCGCCCAGTTCGACACGGGCGCGGCATGGATGGCTCTGGCCCTGCAGGGGCAGGCACTGGGCATCTACACGCACGCGATGGCCGGGATCGATCGCGATGCCGCGTACCAGAAGCTGGGCGTGAGCGCCGAGCACTACACCGTGATGTGCGCGTTCGCCGCCGGCAGGCTCGGCCTCCGCGAGTCGCTGCCTCCCGAGTTGCGCGAACGCGAGCAGCCCAGCTCGCGCAAGCCGATCGGCGAAATCGCTCAGCGGGGCCTGCTCAGCCGGTCATGAGGCGCTCGCACGAGCGTCCGGCCGATACGCTACAGTCAGAACGGGATACAATCAGAATGCGATGTCCGATCACCTGAAACTGCTCACCGAGAACCGCGACCGCTACGTCGACGAGTTGCGCGAGTTCGTGCGCATCCCCAGCATCTCCTCGCTCCCCGACCACCAGGACGACGTGCGCGCCGCCGCGGCCTGGGTGCGCGAACGGCTGGCCCGGGCCGGGCTCGAGCACGCCGAGATCCTGGAGACCGGCGCGCAGCCGGCCGTGTACGCCGACCACCTGCACGCCCCCGGCGCGCCCACTGTGCTGATCTACGCCCATTTCGACGTGCAGCCGGCGTTGCGCTCCGACGGCTGGGACGCCGATCCGTTCGATCCGGTGCTGGCCGGCGACCGCGTCTACGGGCGCGGCTCCTCCGACGACAAGGGCAACCTGCTGGTCCCCGTGCAGGCGGTGGAGGCGCTGCTGGCCGGCGGCGGGTCGCTGCCCGTCAACGTCAAGTTCCTGCTGGAAGGGCAGGAGGAGATCGGCAGCCCGACCATGGATCCCTTCGTCGCCGAGCACGCCGGGCGCCTGGCCTGCGACCTGGTCGTCAGCGCCGACGGCTCGCAGTGGAGCGAGACCGAACCCGGGTTGTGGCTGAGCCTGCGGGGCCTGTGCTCGCTGCAGATCGACGTGACCGGCCCGGCCCGCGACGTGCACTCCGGCACCTATGGCGGCGCCATCCACAACCCCATCCACGCGCTGGTGCGCATCCTGGACTCGATGCGCGGCGCGGACGGCACGGTGCTGGTGGACGGCTTCTTCGACGGCGTGGGCGAGCTGTCGGACACCGAGCGAGCCGATCTCGACCGCGTCCCCTTCGACGAGCGGAGCTTCCTGGACTCCCTGGGCTCGCAGGGGCTGTTCGGCGAGCCCGGCTACGGCACGCGGGCGCGCCAGTGGCGGCGCCCGACGCTGGAGATCAACGGCATCTGGGGGGGCTTCCAGGGCGATGGGGTCAAGACCGTCCTGCCGAGCCGGGCGCACGCCAAGATCACCTGCCGCCTGGTGGGCGCCCAGGATCCGGCTGCGGTCCGGGAGGCGATCGCCGCCCACGTGCGCCGGCACGCCGACCCGGCCGCCGCCGTCGAGGTGCGGTCGCTCGGCTCGGCCGGCATGCCGTACACCATCCCATCCGGGCATCCGGGCAACCGGGCCGCGGGCGCCGTGCTGGCGGAGCTGTACGGCACCGAGCCGTACGCGATCGCCTCCGGCGGCAGCATCCCGATTCTGAACATGTTCGAGCGCTACCTGGGAGCCAAGACCGTGATCTTCGCGTTCGCCCTGGAGGACGAGGGAGCGCACGGTCCGAACGAGTTCTTCCGCCTGGCAAGCTACGAGCGCGGCAAGGTGGCGTACTGTCGCCTGCTCGACCGCCTGGCCGGGCTGGCCGCGTAAGGAGCAACAGAGCCATGACTACGCATCGACTTCGCCGCGCCGGCCGCACCCTCGCACTCGTCCTGGCCGCGGTGTGGGCGCTCGGCGCCTGCGCCGCCACGCAGGAGCTTTTCGTTCGCGCCGACCGCTCGGGAGAGACCGCGATCGCCATCGACCTGACCCCGGACGTGGTCGCCCGCATGCAGGAGATGGCGGCGCTTGCCGACATCGAGTTGCCGGAAAAGGGGTTCGTCAACCTGGAGTCGCTCCACGACACCCTGAGCGCGCTGCAGGGCGTGACGGTCATTCAACTCGCCGCGCCCGAAGACCATCAGCTCGAGCTCGCGTTCGCCTTCGAGGACGCGCCGGCCATCTTCTCCAGCCCCAGCATCCTCTGGGAGGCCGGCATCGTCACCTTCGAGGAGGTCGAGGAGGGCACGCGCGTGCGCCTCTACCTGGACCTGGACAATTACAAGCAGCTCGCGGACATCTTCCCGACCCTCGACGACCCGGTCATCCGTGCCATGGGACCGGAGGAGAACACGGAGATCACCTCCGAGGACTACCTGACGATGATGGGATTCGTCCTGGGCCCGAGCGGTCCGGACGCCATCTCCGAGTCGCTGATCACCATCCGGCTCACCGTCGACGGCGAGCTGGTCTCCCAGCGCGGCGGCCGCATCGAGGACGGCGCGGCGATCTTCGAGCTCAACCTGCTCGACCTGCTGCTCCTGCACGAGCCGGTCGACCTGGAGGTCGTCTTCCGGTAGGCGTCCCCACCGCGTCGAGATCCGGCTGTTTCCTTGCGGGACTGTCCCACCGTGGATCCTGGCGTCAATCCCGTATCGACCGCCCGTTCACGATTGGGTTATATTCGGATATAATGCCGGAGGGCATATGCACACCACCAATCTCCGCAAGGTCGGCGGCTCCGTCATGCTCGCGGTACCTCCGGCGCTGCTTGATGTCCTGGAACTTCGGGCCGGCGCCAGGGTGGACATGGGGATCGAGGAAGGCCGCCTGATCGTCGCGCCGAGAACGCGGCCCAGCTACACCCTCGACGAACTCCTCGCGCAGTGCGACGAGACCGCACCCGCCGACCACGCGGATCGCGCGTGGCTTGAGGCCAAGCCGATCGGCAACGAGTTGCTGTAGCGCAACGGGGCGAGATCTGGCTGGTCAGCCTCGACCCCACCGCCGGCCATGAGCAACAAGGGACCCGGCCGGTCGTGATCGTGTCCCCCGCGCCCTTCAACGAACTCACCGGGACACCCGTCGTCCTGCCCATCACTACCAGCGGGCGCTTCGCGCACCGTCGAGGGTTCGCAGTATCGCTCGATGATGCCAGCATCCGAACCGTTGGCATGATCCGCTGTGACCAGCCTCGCGCCCTCGATCTCGCTGCCCGGAACGGGCGGCGTCTCGAAACGGTGCCGGAGCCGATCATGCACGAGGTGCTCGCCCGTCTCGCCGCGATCCTGGCGTAAGCTGCTCAGTGCAGGAGATCGCCCGCGTCCTCGAAGGCGAGGGGCCTCGGGAGAGCCTTCGACCTCGGCCTGCGCCATCCCGTCCAGGCCGCGACGGCGTCCCGGGGGGCCGACCGGCTCAACGGGCCGTAGCCGCCAACAGCTCCGTGAATCCGGCGATCACGGTCTTCTTCCCCTCGACCGAGATCGGCTCCGTGCCGAGATACACGTCGAAGAGCGCCCCGCACAGGGCCGGTGAGTCGATCGGCGCCCGCTCGTCCCCGCCGACCGTGGTCGTCAGCCGCCCCGACGGCGCGCACGCGAACACGATCTCCGTGCCGGTCGCGATCTCGGGCGCGTCGAAGTAGCCGCGAAACCGATCCAGCGCTCGATACGCATCGTCTTCTCCGTCGGCCGCTGCCATCCGAGGTCGCAGGGAATCATCGAACGCGTCTGCCACGTCCCCACCTGCGACGGTTCGCACCATCACGAGCCGTAGCGACATCGCAAGCTCCATGTCCAGCAGGCGCGCATAGAAGCTCGGGTCGCCGGCGAGCTCGGCCGGCGAGCGCCCGGAGAAGTCCGACAGCGCTGTGCGCGCTCCGTCCGCGTCGACGTACAAACCGAAGGCGTACACGTGCACGGGGAAGAACAGGACCATCACCTCGCGGAGCCCGGTCCCGGTGAGCCGTTGCTCGCTCGCGCCGCCGGGCGGCATGAGCGAAACCGGGAACGGCGTCTCGCTCAGCGGCTCCAACACCGTCTCCCCCGGCTGCGCGGTGCCGACGCCGGTGACACCCATCAATGCCACGATCAGAACGACCCGCAGTTCCATGGTGTTCACTCCCCCTCTGTCAGCGACGCGCTCACACCCAACTCGATCGGGCACTCAGAACCCCTCGCCTCTGGCCTGCTCGATGATCTCCGGGAGGACGCGGTCGCGGACGGTCTGCATGAACAGCGCGTAGATCGCCTCGGTGCTGTTGTCCTCCCGGCCCAGCAGGTTCCGGTAGATAGAGTACAGCGTGCAGTACTCCTTGTCCGCGAGGAGCCGGGTCTCCAGCGTGTCCTCCTCGTCGAGGACCCACTCGAAGCCGTGGTCGAGGATGGTCGCCTGATCGTCGCGCCGAGAACAAAGCCAAGCTACACCCTCGACGAACTCCTCGCGCAGTGCGATGAGACCGCACCAGCCGACCACGAGGATCGCGCCTGGCTTGAGGCCAAACCGGTCGGCAACGAGCTGCTGTATCCTGGCGTAAACGACACGAGATCTGGGAGCGGCTGCTCGCTCAGGCCAGAAGGTCGCCCGCGTCGTCGAAGGCGAGGGGCTCGGGCTCACCTTCGACCTCCGCCTGCGCCCCGTTCAGGGCCGCGACGGCGGCCGGACTGGCCTGCAGCTCGCCGAGCGACAGGGTGTCGCGGATGCGGGCCAGGCGCAGCGCCGCCGGATCGGTGACGCCGGTGGTCTGGATCGCCGCCTGAATGGCCAGCGCGTCGCTGGCCAGCACCATCGGGATCTTGACGCTCACCGACGCGGTCGAGGTGAGCGCGTTGGGGTAGGTCTCATCGAAGGTCATGCGCTCGAACACGCGGCGGGTGGTCACGTCCACCAGACCGATGCCGTTGGCGTTGCCGTGCGTCTCCGGGGTCAGGCTGAGCGCCGCGATGCGGGTGATCGCCGGGCCGCCGGTGAGGTCCGGGTTGCTGTAGCGGCCCACCACGTTGCAGTCGAAGCCGGTGCCGGCGATGTTCTTGCCGATGCGGTCGAGCACCAGCACGTCCAGCTCCGCGAACGGCAGGGTGGGCTGCAGGCCGCGCGCTTGGTCCAGCAGCGCCGGCTCGCGCTCGATGATCTCCGCTCCCGGGACCAGCTCGACGTGGCAGGTCTCGTGGTGGGCGTTCTCCAGCAACGCGACCCCGGCGCGGACGCGGCCGGTGGCCAGTACGTGGGAGGCAACCGCCAGCACGGTGTCCGCCATCGCCGTCATGCCGCGGCTGTGATACGCCTGCGCCCCCGCCTGCTTGCCCAGGCCGATGGCGATCATCTTGGCCAGCCCGCTCTCACGCCCGCCGCGGAACGAGGGGTGCGGCTTGACGCGGTTGATGATGACGATGCCGTCCGCCCGCCACGCCAGCCGGTCGACCATCACCGGCAGGCCGTCGGCCTCGCCTATCCGCTCCACCTCCATGGAGGAGCACACCGGCGCGCCCACGGTCGCTTCGCTGACGCCCATGCCGGCCAGCAGCTCGGCCTGCCCAACGCCGGTGGCGCCGCCGTGGCTGCCCATCGCCGGGACGACGAACGGCTCGGCGCCGGCCTGACGCAGCGACGCCACCAGCCGTGCCACCACCGCCGGCTGGTTCGCCACGCCCCGGCTGCCCACGGCGATGGCGATCGACTCGCCGCGGCGCACCAGGCGCCCGAGCGCCGCGGGGGACAGCGTCTCCTCGAGCTGGCCGGGGGCGAGCCGCGGACGCGGCAGCGACTGCCGGACGGTCACCACCTCCGGGATCGGCACGCCGGCCAGGATCGACTCGACAGAGCCCATCAGCGCCAGCTCCGGTCGGCCACCGCGCGCACGGTCTGGTCGATCTGCTCGTCGCTCACCAGCGCCGCCAGCTCCAGGCGGCGGGACACGGGAGTGGAGATGTCGAGCGAGGTCAGACACGCCACCGGGCCGTCCAGCTCGTCGAAGAACCGGGTGGTGATCTCGGCCGCCAGCGCCGGGCCGATCCCCTGGCTGCGGGCTGCCTCCTCGACGATGACCATGGCGCCGGTCTTGGCGAGCGAGGCGCCGATGGCGTCGTAGTCGATCGACAGCTTGTCCAGGCAGCGCAGGTCCAGGAGCTCGACGGAGACGTCATCCTCGGCGAGCGCGGCGGCCACCGCAGCGCAGCGCCCGACCATGCCGCCGTAGGTCAGCACGGTGACCTGGTCGCCGTCCTGCACGGTGCGCGCCGTGCCGAAGGGGATGGCGTAGTCCAGGTCGCCGGCCGGCGCCGGCGACCGCTGCGTGTAGAGGGCGTTGTGCTCCAGAAAGACCACCGGATCGAGCGAGTGCATGGCGGTGTTGAACAGACCGATATAGTCGTACGCGTCGGCCGGAGCGACGATCCGGAAGCCGGGGAACATCCCGTACAGGCCGACCGGATCCATGGAGTGCTGCGCCCCGTAGCCGAGCCCGGTGCCGACCCGGCTGCGCACGACGATCGGCAGGTCGGTGGTGTCGCCGTACATGTGGCGCGCCTTGGAGAGCTGGTTGAAGAGCTGGTCGGCGGCCACCAGCGCGAAGTCCGCGAACATGATCTCGACCACCACGCGCATGCCGAGCATGGCGGCCCCGAAGCCCAGTCCGGAGAAGCCGCCCTCGGAGATCGGCGTGTTGATCACGCGGTCCGGGAAGCGCTCGACCAGCCCCTTGGTCGCCCCGTAGGCGCCGCCGCCCAGGTTGGCCACCTCCTCGCCGAATACGATCGCGTCCGCCTCGCGCTCCAGCCAGCGGCCGGTCACCGCGGCGATCGCGTCCGAGTAGCGCATCGGCTCCAGCGCCGTGCCGTTCCCGCCGTGCGGTGAACGGTCGACGAAGCGCAAGCCGTTCAACTCGGCGCCGGAGCTGCGCATGCCGTCGCCGGCCGTGCCGGGATCGGGCCACAGGCTCTCGCGCACGCGCGGCGGGTCGCCGTCTTCCGTGCACGCCGCCCGCGCCGCCTGCACGCCCTGCTCGGCAAGCGCGTCGATGGCCTCCACCTCGGCCTGGTCGAGCAGGCCGGCCTCCACCAGGATGCGCGGCAGCACGCGCGTCACCTCGGTGCCGGCGTAGCGGTCCTCCTCGTCCTTGCTGCGGTAGCGGAAGGCGCTGCCCGGTACGTCGCCGGCGTGGTGGTAGCGGCGGTAGCATTCGCACTCGATGATCGCCGGCGTGCCGCCGTCGCGCAGCCGGCCGGCCACCTCCCGCAGCAGTCCGTGGATGGCGATCGCGTCGTCGCCGTCGACGAGGTAGCCGTCCATGGCGTAGGCGGAGGCGCGCCGCGACAGGGGCTCGACCGCGCAGGCGTCCTGCACGCGGGTGGCCACCGCGTAGCGGTTGTTCTCCACGAACACGATCAGCGGCAGCGACCACAGGCCGGCCAGGTTGCACGCCTCGTGAAAGGCGCCCTGGTTGACCGCGCCGTCGCCGATGTAGCAGACGATCACGTTGCCCGAACCGGCGAACTTCTCGGCATAGGCGGCGCCTGCCGCCAGCGGCACGCCGCCGCCGACGATCGCGTTCGACCCCAGGAAGCCGGACTCGTTGTGGCGCAGGTGCATGGAGCCGCCACGGCCGCCGCAGTAGCCGGGCGCCAGCCCCATGATCTCGGCCATGGTGCGGTAGAACACCTCCTGCGCCTCTGCCGGCAGCTCGCCCGCCGCGGGGTCCCAGTCGGCCGGCACCTGCGCCTGCAGCACCTTGGCCAGGAACTGGTGGTGCGCGCGGTAGGTGGCGGCCATCTTGTCGGTGGGCCGCAGCGCCGCCACCGCCGCGGAGGCGGTCGCCTCCTGCCCGACGGAGGTGTGCACGGGGCCCCAGACGGCGCCGGCGTTCTTGAGCTCCAGCAGGGCGTGCTCGAAGCGGTTGATCGCCAGCGTGTCGAACAGCAGCCGCGCGGCCTGCCGGCGGTCGAGCTGCCCGACGTCGGCCGCGTCGGACTCCCAGCGCTCCCACGGGAAGGAGCCGTCGATCGGGGTACGTTTCACGAAGTCATCCTCAGTCCATCAGGAAGCCGCCGTTGACGTCGACGATCTCCCCGGTGATGAAGCGGGCGCGATCGGACGCCAGGAAGGCGACCGCCTCGGCGACGTCCTCCGGCTGGCCGTAGGTGCCCAGCGGGATCCTGGCGGCGAAGTCCCGGTTGGTGTCCTCGCCCCACTCGCGCGTGAGCGCCGTGTCGATCGGCCCCGGGGCCACCGCGTTGGCGGTGATGCCGTACGGGGCCGCCTGTAGCGCCAGCGACTTGGTCAGGCAGATGATGCCGGCCTTGGACGCCGAGTAGTGGGCGCCGGCCGCCGCTCCGCCGATCTTGCCGGCCATGGAGGCGACGCTGACGATGCGGCCGCCGCCTCCGTCCCGCTCGTGGCGGGCCTTCATGCGGCGGAACGCCTCGCGGCTGGCGATGAAGGTGCCGCGCAGGTTGATCGCCATCATCCGGTCCCAGGCGTCCGTCTCCAGCTCCAGGATCGGCGTCAGCTCGCAGATGCCGGCGTTGTTGACCAGGATGTCCAGGGTGCCGAGCTCGCCGTCCACCGTCGCGAACAGCTCCAGGATCGCCCCTTCGTCGGCCACGTCGGTGCGCACGCAGATGGCGCGGCCGCCGGCCTCTTCCACCTCGGCGACGGTGACCGCCGCCTCCTCCATGTTCAGGTCCGCGATCGCCACGTCGGCGCCGTCGCGCGCCAAGGTGGTGGCGATCCGCCGGCCGATGCCGGCCGCCGCGCCCGTAACCAGGGCCACCTCGCGCGGGACCTGCGCGACCTTGCGCCTGACCTGCGCGACCTTGCGCCTGCTCATCCGGTCTCCGGGAGCTGCCGCAGCTCCAGCACTTCGCGGTCCGGTCCGTAGAAATACTGCACCCATACCTCCGGGCGAAACTCCACCAGCTCGCCAACCATGTCCACCCCCGCCTGCCGCAGCCGGTCGATGTCGCCGCGGATGTCCGTGCACAGGAACCCCAGGTGGGTGAAGCCGCGGTCGGCCTGCGTGCGGTCGCCCACGGGTCTTCCCTCGGGGTCCAGGTAGTGGAACAGCTCCAGCATGAACTCGCCCTGAAAGAGATGAGCAATGCGGGCGGTGCAGGCGGGCAGGCCGGCGATGCCGCCCAGGTTCATCGCCGGCGGCACCTCGATGACGCGGCGCACCTCGAAGCCGAGCAGATCGCGGTAGAAGGCGATCGAGGTGTCGAGGTCGCGGACGCTGAGCGCCACGTGGTCGGCGACGGCGGTCATGATCGTGGAGCGTACGGTAGCGGATCGGACCCCGTCTGTCGTGCCAGACTGCGCCCATGGCAGAGCAGGCGCCGGTCGTCGGGGTGATCATGGGCAGCTCCTCCGACTGGCCGACGATGCGCAAGGCGAGCGAGGTGCTCGACCGGTTCGAGATCCCGCACGAACGGCGGGTGGTGTCCGCGCACCGGACGCCGGACCTGATGCGGAGCTACGCGCGCGAGGCGGCCGGCCGCGGCATCGAGGCGATCGTCGCCGGCGCCGGCGGCGCGGCCCACCTGCCGGGGATGGTGGCGGCCTTCACCACCGTGCCGGTCATCGGTGTGCCGGTGCAGAGCCGGGCGCTGTCGGGGCTCGACTCGCTGCTGTCGATCGCGCAGATGCCGGGCGGCGTGCCGGTGGCGACCATGGCGATCGGTGAGGCCGGCGCCACCAATGCGGGTCTGTTCGCGGTGGCGCTGCTGGCCGTGCACCGGCCGGAGCTGCGCCACCGCCTGGACGCGTTCCGCGCCGAGCGCGAGCGGGAGGTGCTGGAGCAGGCGCTCGACTGACCTCACCGCCCGCGCGGGCCGGGCCGGTTATTCCTTGCCGCCGGTTACTCCTCGTCGTCCTCCTCCGGCATGAGCACGAACTCCGGATAGGCCTCGATCTTGAGCTCGGCGACATCCTGGCCGAGTTGCTCGACCTTCTTGGTCACCCGGGCGCCCAGCAGGGCATCGATCACCTTCCACGCCACGAGCGACGCCACGAACGCGAACGCGCCGACCGCCACCACGCCCAGGAGCTGCACGCCGAAGTTGCCGCCCGCGGCGATGCAGACCGCCAGGGTGCCCCAGACGCCGGCGAACAGGTGCGCGGGCACCGCGCCGACCACGTCGTCCAGCTTCATCTTCTCCAGCAGCTTGATGGCGGCGGTGCAGACGATGCCGCCGATGGCGCCGATGATGACCGCCCAGACGTGGGAGGTGATGTCGGGGCCGGCGGTGATCGAGA
This sequence comes from Spirochaetia bacterium, assembly GCA_963662775.1. Classification (GTDB taxonomy): domain Bacteria; phylum Spirochaetota; class Spirochaetia; order SZUA-6; family Bin103; genus CATQHW01. Next base: position 2,427,867 of record OY759747.1, on the reverse strand, counting down.
CCAGGCCTGCAATGGCGCCGTTCAGGCCCGCGAACATGTCCATGCGGCGCAGGATGAGGTGCGAGAACGCCAGCGCCGTGACCACGCCGGCCGCGGCCGCCAGGTTGGTGTTGACCAGCACGTGGCCCATGGCTATCACGTCCGCCGCGCTCCCCAGCGCGAGCTGCGAGCCGCCGTTGAACCCGAACCACCCGAACCACAGGATGAAGACGCCCAGCGTCACCACCACGACATTGGAGGGCGGAGTCACCTTGACCGAGCCGTCCTTGCGGAACTTGCCCAGGCGCGGCCCGACCACCAGGATGCCGGCCAGCGCCGCCCAGCCGCCGGTGCCGTGCACGATCGTGGAGCCGGCGAAGTCCTGGAAGCCCATGCTGCCGAGCCAGCCGCCGCCCCACGTCCAGGCGCCCACGACCGGATAGATGAACGCGGTCAGGACCACCGTGAACAGGAAGAACGGCCACATCTTGACCCGCTCGGCCAGCGCGCCCGACACGATGGAGGCGGCGGTCGCCACGAACACCATCTGGAAGAACCAGTCCGACATGACCGAGTAACCGTTGCCGATCACGGCCGCCGCGTCGCCGGTGCCGTCGAGCAGGGCCAGCTCCTCGGCCGATGGCCGGTAGAAAAGGCTGAAGGAGCCGATCACGCTGCCCACGTCGGTGTACATGAGGCTGTAGCCGACGATGTAGTAGGCCAGCCCCGCGATCGAGTAGAGGCCGATGTTCTTCAGGCAGATCACGGATGCGTTCTTGGTGCGAACGGACCCGGACTCCAGCATCGTGAATCCGGCCGCCATCCACATCACCAGCCCGCCCCAGAGCAGGAACGAGAAGGTGTTGAGGACGAAGGCCGTCTCTTCCGCGACGGCCGCGTACGCGGCGCTCGATCCCGCCATCAGCAGGCCGAGCACCAAGAGCAGCCGTACCGTGACGGGACCGCGGCGAAGGAACTTGAAATCGTTCATGGCATTTCCTTGTCGTGACGGTAATTGATGGGACCACGGGCGGTTCGCCCGATCGACCGTTCCGTATTTTACAGGTTTGCGCCCTTGTGTGCTCCCTCCCGAGGCGGGGCACACTGCCGGGCGTGGCTGTCCCGGTGCTTCCCGGCGCGACGATCGGCGTCCTGGGCTCGGGCCAGCTCGGCCGCATGCTGGGTCTCATCTGCCGGCGGATGGGCTACCGGCTGCACGTCTTGTCGCCGGAGCGCGACAGCCCGGCCGGGCAGGTGGCCGACCGCGAGGTGGCCGCCCCGTACGAGGACCTGGACGCGGTGCGCGCCTTCGCGCGGGCGGTGGACGTGGTCACCTTCGAGTTCGAGAACGTGCCGGCCGCGACCGCGGCCGCGGCGGCCGAGCACGCGCCCGTGCACCCGGACGGCCGCGTGCTGCACATCGCACAGAACAGGCTGCGGGAAAAGACGGCGCTCGCCGAGCACGGCTTTCCGGTGACGCCGTTCCGGGCGGTCGCGCAGGTCGAGGAGGTGCGGCCGGCGACCGAGGAGGTGGGCCTGCCGGCGATCCTCAAGAGCTCCGGATTCGGCTACGACGGCAAGGGACAGGCGGCGGTGGAAGACGCCGCTCGGGCGGAAGCCGCCTGGCGGGAGGTCGCGGGGTACTCCGGCGACGCGGCCCCACCCGGTGCGGCCGGGAGCGAGCCGGCGGCGATCCTGGAACGGCGGGTCGATTTCACCCACGAGCTGTCCGTCATCGCCGCGCGGTCGGCCTCAGGCGGGCGGACCGTCACCTATCCGCCGTGCGAGAACCGCCACGCGGGAGGCGTCCTGGACCTGTCGAGCTGCCCGGCGGAGGTGCCGCCGGCCGCCGCCCGGCGCGCGCGAGCCCTCGCCTGCGACCTGATGGAAGCGCTGGACGTGATCGGCGTCCTCTGCGTTGAGCTGTTCCTGACCACCGACGGCGACCTGCTGGTGAACGAAATCGCGCCCCGGCCCCACAACTCCGGCCACCTCACCATCGAGGCGGCGGCCACCGGCCAGTTCGAGCAGCAACTGCGCGCCGTCTGCGGCCTGCCGCTCGGCGCCACCGCCCTGCACCGCCCGGCCGCGATTGCCAACCTGCTCGGCGACCTCTGGTCCGCCGGCCCGCCCCGCTGGGAACGCGCCGCCGCGATCGAAGGAGTCTCCCTGCACCTCTACGGCAAGGCCGAGGCGCGCCCCGGCCGCAAGATGGGACATCTCACCGCCCTGGCCGACTCCCCGCGCCAGGCCCGTTCCCTCGTCTCGACCGCCCGCGATCTCCTCCTGTCCGCGCAGTAGCGTTCACTTCGTCAGACAATGGATTGGGACGGCCTGGTCCTTGCTGCCTACGGCGCTCCGAACTGACGGACCTCCACGAAGCGGCCGGTGACGGCGGATTCCCGGGCGGCCAGCGAGGTGTAGACGCTCGCCAGGCCGCAGCGCAGGTCGGCGCGCGGGGGCGTGCCGTCGCGGGCGAGCGCCAGGAAGTCGCCGATCAGATTGGCGTCGCCGCCGTGGTGCCCGTCCTCACCCTCATCGAGGTGGCCCTGCTCGTTGAAGCGGTCGTGGTGGCGCACCTCCCGGTAGTCGGAGGTGTACCAGTCGAACTCGATCGTCCCCTGGTAGCCGGAGACCACGGCGCCGCGCCGGTGCGCATCGCGGCGGGTGAAGAACACCTGGGTGTAGGTGCCGTGCGCGCCGGATGCGAAGCGCAGGATCGCGGTCGAGCAGTCCTCGTTGGTGCCCTCCTCGGTGCGCGTGTCGGACGAGAACAGACACAGGTGGTCGTCCGCGGTCCGGAGGCCGTTGCGGCGCCGGTTCTCCGGGCTCTCCGGGCAGGTGACGGTTTCGTCGCACTCCGAGCAGCGCAGCCCGGGCGGTTTGTCGCCGCCGAAGACGCGGCCGTAGTTGCCCATGGCCGCCACCTGCACGATCGGCGATCCCATCAGCATCGCGATGTAGTCGAAGTCGTGGGTCGCCTTCTGCAGGAACAGGCCGCCGGTGATGCTGAAGTCGCGGTAGCCCTGCTCCCAGTAGACGGTCCCGTAGCTCACGTAGTTGGTGGCGGCGATGTGCTCGGGCGTGCCCACCGCGCCGGTGCGGATGCGCCCGGCGATCAGCTCCGCGATCGACGACACGCGCAGCGGGAAACTCACCACCACGCGCTCGTACCGCCCGGCGTAGGCTGCCTCCAGCCGCCGCGCCTGCTCCAGGGAAATGGAGACCGGCTTCTCCAGGAACAGCGGCAGGTCCAGGTCCACGGCTTCGATCGCGTACTCGGTGTGCAGGTGACAGCGCGTGCCGACCAGCAGCGCCGCCGGCCGTGCTCCGCGGCTGAGCTCTCCCACCGAATTATAGAACGGCGCATCCGAGAACCGCTCCGGCAGCCGCGAGCGCACCCCGTCCGGGTCCGGGTCGAGCACGCCCACCAGCTCCACCGCCTGGTCGAGCTCCGCGATCTCCTGCACCAGGCGGCCGGCCCTGCCGCCGCAGCCGATCACCGCCAGCCTTACCGTGTCGCTCATCGTCACCTCTCTCCGTGCACGGGCCGGCGGCCGGTGGGAAACGGCACCGCGATGCGCGGCGCCTCGATCGCCGGGAACATCCGGTCACGAAGCCAGGTCCAGGCGCGCCACGCCGCCTGCATGCCCAGCCCGCCGATGCGCACCAGGTTGTACAGCCCCTCCAGCGGCGTCAGGCTCGAGCCTGCGAAGTAGGTGCCGCCCACGTCGCGGACGACCCGGTCGGCGCCGACTTCCAGCCGCTTCTCGCCCAGGCTGTAGACGCCGGGCGGTGCGCCCGCGGCCGACATCGCGTCCGTCGTCGCGACCAGCCGGCTCGGCCCGAGCGCAGCCGTGAGCCGGCCGAGCAGCGCCGGCGGCAGATGGATGCCGTCCGGGACGACCGAGGCGGCCAGGTCCGGGCAGGCCAGGGCGCGGTTGATCACGTTGTCGTGGCGGTGCACCTCCGCGGCGCAGCCGTTGCCGAGATGGGTCCAGAGCCGCAGCCCGGCGCGTACCGCCTCGCCCAGGTCGGCGCCGCTCGCGTCGCTGTGTCCGGCGCACACCGTCACGCCGCCGCCCGCGGCACGCCGGATCAGCTCCACCGATCCGGGCAGCTCCGGCGCCACCGTCAGCATCACGACGCGGCCGCCGGCGGCCCGTTGCAGCCGCTCGTAGACGGCCGGATCGGGATCGAGCATGCAGGCCGGATCGTGGGCGCCGCGGAACCCCTCGACCGGGCTCAGGAACGGACCCTCCACGTGGAAACCGGGCACGGCGTCCCGCACCCGAGCGCTGCGCAGGGCCGCCGCCAGCGCGGCGAGCTGCGCCTCCATCCGGTCCACGGGGCCGGTGGTCACGGTGGGCAGCAGGTGCGAGCAGCCGGCGTCCCACAGCGCGGCGACCGCGTGCTCGACGGCGTCCACCGTCAGGTCGGCGGTGTGGAAGTCGACGCCGGCGAAGCCGTTGACCTGCGGATCGAACAGCGCCGGCCCGCTCACCAGCGCCGTGCCGGCAGGAAACTCGCGCGTATACGCGGCGCGTTCGGCCGTCAGCGGCTCGCCCGACAAGGCGTCGAATACGGCCGGCTCCGCCCCGCCTCCCTCATTCATAGACTGCGCATGGTACTATGCGCGCAGCTCCGGCCCCAACGCGGGCCGTCATCAACCGAACACCCCCGAACGGAGGCAACCACGTGAAGCTCGTCTTCTTCGACGACTACCGACTCGGCGTGCTGCGCGACGACGGCGTCGTCGACGTCTCAGGCGCCGTCGCCGATCTGCACCACCACTCCGCCCAGGCCCACTCCGCCCAGGCGCTGCTCAACCAGGTCATCGCGGGCTGGGACGGATGCCGCGACGCCATCGCGTCCGCCGCCGCATCCGGCACGGCGCGGCCGGTCGACCAGGTCACGCTGCGCCCGCCCGTGCCCCGTCCCGGCCAGCTCGTCTGCCTGGCCGGCAACTACATCGAGCCCGACCACCCGGAGAAGGACACCTTCAACGCCTTCCTCAAGTCGCCCACCTCGGTCATGACCACCGGCGACACCGTCGAGCTGGCGGACGCCGACGCCACGGTGTTCCACTTCGAGCCCGAGTTCGCCCTGGTCATGGGCAAGCCGGCCGCGAAGCTGGCCCCGGAGGACGCCCCGGGCAGGATCTTCGGCTACACCCAGTTCATGGACGTCTCCGCGCGCGGCCTGCCAGGCGGCTTCTTCCTTGGCAAGAGCTGGCACACCTTCGGCCCGATGGGCCCGGTGCTGGTCACCGCCGACGAGATCCCCGACCCCAACGCGCTCGGCATGCGGCTGTGGGTGAACGACAACCTCAAGCACGACGTCAACACCAGCGAGATGGCCCGCCACGTGCCCGAGCTGCTGGCCGAGGTGACCGCCGTGGTAGCACTGGAGCCCGGCGACGTGGTCTCCACCGGCACCCACCACTACGCGCTGTCGCCCATCCAGGACGGCGACCGCGTGCGCATGTCCATCGCGGGGCTGGGACCGGAGCTGGCCGTCTCCGTCAGCGACCCGCGCAAGCGCACCTGGGACCGATAGGAGCTCGCCGAGCTCGCCGACCGTTCATTGACACCGAACCGCGATTCCGCTACCGCTATCGAATGCCATCGGGCACGAAGGAGAATTCGATGAGAAAGGCACTTCGCACATCGATCGCACTGGCCCTCGCGGGCCTGCTCGCCGGCGCGGCCGCCCACGCCCAGACCATGCAGTACGGCGAGGCACCCATGCTGGCCGAGATGGTCGCGGCCGGCGACCTGCCACCGGTCGCGGAGCGCGTCTCCGAAGAGCCGCTGGTCCGGGAGGTGCTGGGCGAGATCGGCACCTACGGCGGCACGCTGCGCCGCTGGGCACCCGACGCCGTCGGCGGCTGGATCCAGTTGAACTACTACCGCGGCCTGGGAGATGCCGGCGGCTTCGGCTTCATCATCCCCTACGACCTGGCGGGATACCTGGACGACGGCGTGCACTTCGGCGGCCTGGACCCGCTGTACGCCACGGAGTACCAGTTCAACGACGACTACACCGAGCTCACCGTCTGGCACCGCAGGGGCGCCAAGTGGTCGGACGGCCATCCCCTGACCGCGGACGACATCATCTGGTCCATGGAGAACGTCGGCCACGACACGAACATCCATCCGAACGGGAGCTGGTGGACGCACTCCGGCGGCGAGCCCATCAAGGTGGAGAAGATCGACGACTACACGGTCAAGTACATCTCCGCGGTCCCCAACCCGGATATGACGCTGAACGTGTCCGGCCCCTGGGCGCTGTATCCCAAGCACTACGCCGAGCAGTTCCACCCCAGGTTCAACTCCGACTCGACCTACGAGGACTTCAAGAACAACACCGAGCTTCGCTTCATGGACGATCCCGGCGCCATGCCGCAGATCGGTCCCTGGGTCGTCACGCAGCTCGATGACGTCGACGGGTCCCGCGCCACCCGCAACCCGTACTATCCCGTGGTCGACACCGCCGGCAACCAGCTCCCGTACATCGACAACATCCACATCAGGATCCTGGCCGACCAGCAGACGGCGGCGCTGGCGGTCATCCAGGGGCAGATCGACGTCCAGGGCCGCGGCATGCAGGGCTTCCAGAACTACCAGGTCATGAAGGAAGGCGAGGCCGACGGCGACTACCAGGTCCTGGCCTGGAAGGGCGGCGCGTTCCAGGGCTACCTGAAGCTGTTCTTCCAGCTCAACGATGAGAACCTGGCCAAGATGATGTACGAAGTCGACTTCCGGCGGGCGCTGTCGCTGGCGATCAACCGGGAGGAGATCAACGAGGCCCTCTACTTCGGGCTGGCGCAGCCGTCCGGGACGATGGTCGGGCGCGACTCTCCGTTCTACGACAGCCGCATGGAGGCGTACGCCGGCTTCGATCCCGACGAGGCGAAGCGCATCTTCGCCGAGCTCGGGCTCACGGACACCGACGGCGACGGCATCCTGCAGTATGCCGACGGCCAGAACGTCACCATCATCATCGACACGCCGACCGACCGGTTCGTCAACACTCCGCAGACGGAGATGGTGGTCCGGCAGTGGCGGGACGTGGGACTCGACGCGATCATGAACGCCGTCAAGCGCTCGGTCATCTTCGAGAAGATGCGCGGCTACGACACGCAGGTGGTCATGCACTGGGGACCGTCCCTGCAGGTATCGCTGCCGTGGGTATTCCGTTCGGGCGGCTACAACCCCGAAACGCAGACGCTCGGCACCCAGTACGAGAACCCGCCGCCGGAGTTCCTGGCCGCCTGGGAGCTGGAGCAGCAGGTGATCTCCGCCATCGACCCGGAGTCCTACTCGGCCCTGACCAAGGAGCTGTGGATCATGGAAGCCGAGGAGGTGACGAGCTGGATCGCGATCACCTCCGACTTCCCGGTGATCATCATCCGCCACAACCGCGTCGGCAACCTGCCGGACGTGGCGACCGCCCAGAAGATGGAGTACTCGGCCTATCCCGACCAGTTCTACATCAAGTACGAGGTGCAATAGGGGAGCAACGTGGGAAATGGAGTCTGTCGAGACCGGCGCGTCAGCGGCTGTCCGACAGACTCCATGACATCAGGATGCGCCGGACCGAGTGACTGACCACGTCCATCACGCGGACGCCTGCGCCTGAACCGATGGGCACCCGGCAGCCGCCGGCCGTCGGCGCCATCGAGCTGGGCAGGGACTTCTTCCGCCAGGTCGTCAGGCCGGCGATGGAGCGGGTCTGTCCCCGCCACCTGGACGCCGCAGCCTGCGGACGCTTCGGGATGGGCAGCGAGTGCCTGAGCATGGACGACGCGGTCAGCCGCGACCACCACTGGGGTCCCAAGGTCGACATCCTGCTGCCCGACGACCTGTTCCGGGAGACCGAACCCGCGATCTGGGCGCGGGTGGCCGAGCGGTTCCCGGCCTCCTTCCACGGCTTCCGGCTCGAAGCCGGCTACGTCGGCGGACCCGGCCTGGCCCCCGAGGGGATCGGCTCCTTCCTGAGCCGGACCATCGGCCGCACCACGCCTCCCGCGAGCGACACCGACTGGCTCGACATCCCGGAGGAGGACATCATGCACGTGGTCAACGGCGAGGTCTGGCACGATCCGGCCGGCGATTTCAGCCGCATCCGCGCCGTGTTCGACGGCTACTACCCGGACGCCGTCTGGAAGCGGCGGATCGCGCACTGGTGCCGGTACGCCAGCGGCATGGGCCTCTACTGGATGCAGCGCGCCCGGCTGCGGGACAACCTCGTCTTCCTGCATACCTCGTTCGCGAGCACGCTGAAGCGCACCATCGAGCTCGCGTTCCTCCTGAACCACGCCTACTTCCCCTACGACAAGTGGCTGTATCCGCTCTTTCGCCGCCTGCACCACCTGGCTCCCGACATGGTCCCCCTCATCGACGAGGCGACGGCGGACGGCGCAACGTGGGAGCACCGCTTCCAGATCATGCAGACCCTGCACGATCTGCTGGACCGGCGCATGGTGGAGCTGGAGCTGGTGCGCCCGCATCCGCGCTTCAAGCCGCACCCCACCTCCGGGTACCGTCTGCTGGAGTGGTGCTACCGCGACCTGCTGAACTCGATCCCGCGCGAGCTATTCACGCACGTGCCCGTGTGGGACCAGAAGTACTTCGAGGCGTTCACGACCGGCTACGTCGCCGATCTCACCGACGGGGTGTGGCAGGAGATGCTGCACCTCGAGGAAGTCGATCGGTAGGCACGCACAGGAGGATCACATGCCCGACTTCATGCTGGGCTCGCTGACACCGAGGGGGACGCGCCGCGTCGTCTACTGCAGCGACCCGTCCAACACGACGCGATTCATGACCGAGGGACGCGCTACGCCGGACGATCTGCGCGGGGCCGTGCGCAACTACGCCGAGGCGCAGGCGATCGACACCGTGGTGCAGGAGGTCTTCAGCCAGGGGTGGAGCCACTGGTGGCGCGGCGAGTCGTGCGAGTGGGACGCCCGCCCGCACCACCAGCGGCTGGTGCCGATGATGGACGACGGCGTGATGCCGATCGAAATCTACGCCGAGGAGTGCCACCGGCACGGCATCGAGCTGATCGCCGGCTTCCGGATGAACGACCGCCACGGCCACAACGCCGACTGGTTCGCCAGGCTGGGGCAGGACAAGCCGCACTGGATCCTCAAGGGGTACGCCCCTTCGTCGAAGCGCACCACCGACCCGCGCAGCTACGAGCTGGGCTGCGCGCTCAACTACGCCGAGGAGGAGGTCCGCGACTACCTGTTCGCGGTCATGGAGGAGGTCGCCGGCCGCTTCGACGTGGACGGCATCGAGTTCAACTTCACCCGCCTGCCCGCCTGCTTCCCGTTGGGCGAGGCGGAGCGGAGCCACTCGATCCTCACCGGCTTCGTCCGGCGGGTCCGCGCCATGCTGGATGCGGTGGGCGCCGAACGTGGCCGCCGGCTCCTCTTGGGCGTGCGCGTCCTCCAGCACCTGGACGGGTGCCTGCGGATGGGCTACGACATCCCCGTCTGGATCGCCGAACGGCTGATCGACTACGTCGTCCCCGGCGACATCGGCTTCACCGACCCCAATCCCCGCTTCGAGGAGTTCGTCCGGCTGGCGCGGAAGACCGACTGCTACGTGTATCCGCAGGTCCAGGAGTGGCTGGGCTACGACCACCGCGACCTGGTGCAGACGCCCGAGCACTACTGCGCGACGGTGCGCAACTTCTACGGCGCGGGAGCCGACGGTCTCTCCACCCAGAACGTCTTCGACGTCTCGCGCTTCCCGATGCTGCGGACGCTGCGCGACCCGGAGCGGGTCGCCGCGCACGACCGCCACTACGCCTTCTATCCGATCTGGGGGTCGAATGCCGGCCGGCGGGCAGGGTACAAGGGCGACTTCCCCTACCGCGCGGAAGAGATCGTCCTGCCACGGGACGCGCCGGGGGCGCGCGGCCGGATCCGGTTCCGCCTGTGCGAGCACCTGCCGGGGGACTCGCGCGCGGAACTCCTGTGCCGTCCTGCGATCGTGCCCGGCGACGAGATCGAGATCGACGTCAACGGCTCATCGGTTCCGCCGGAGTCGATCCGCTGCGAATGGCCGGACTCCGAGGGTCAGCTCCCGGTGTGCCGGTTCCCGCTGGGCTCCCCGCCGGCCGTGTACGGGGACAACCACCTGGGCCTTCGGCTCACCCGGAGCGCCCCCGGAGCGCATGACGACGTGGTCCTGCACGAGGTCGAGGTGCGGGTGTTGGGCGGTCGATGAGCCAGGCGGCGCTCCAGACGGCGATCGCCGAGGTCGCATCGATCCGGAGCGTGCGGGCGCTCATGTGGCGCCGTTTCAGCAAGAACCGGCTGGCGGTCGTCAGCGGCGTGATCCTGGTCGTCCTCTATTCCATCGCCCTGTTCGCCCCGTTCTTCAGCGCCTATCACCACGACGAGTTCCACGTCACCTTCAAGTTCGCCCCCCCGCACAAGGTCCACTTCAGGGACGAGGAAGGCGGGCTGTCGCGTCCGTTCGTCTACGCCCGCGAACGGAGCATCGACATGACGACCCTGGCGATCTCCTACCGGGAGGTGAAGACGACGAAGTACCCGATCCGCTTCTTCGTCGCCTCGGAGCCCTACAAGCTGATCGGCTTCATCCCGGCCAGCGTGCGGCTGTTCGGCGTGGACGAGGGAGCGACGCTGTTCCTGTGGGGCACGGACACCCTGGGCCGGGACATCCTGTCGCGGGTCTGGACCGGCGCGCAGGTCAGCCTGTCGGTGCCGCTGGTGGGCACCTTCGTCACCATCGTCCTGGGATCGATCCTGGGCGTGGCCTCCGCCTACTTCGGCAGGATGGTGGACAACGCCATCCAGCGGATCATCGAGCTGTTGATCTCCTTTCCGCAGATACCGCTGTGGATCGCGCTGTCGGCCGCCATCCCGGTCACCTGGCCGTCGGGGTTCGTCTATCTCGGCGTGGTGGTCATCCTGTCGCTCATCGGCTGGGGCAGCCTGGCGCGCGTGGTGCGCGGCAAGGTGCTGGCCTACCGCCAGGAGGAGTACGTGATGGCGGCCCGCGTCGTCGGCTCCAGCCACTGGCGGATCATCACCAAGCACCTCCTGCCCGGCTCGCTCAGCCACATCATCGTCGTCGCGACGCTGGCCATACCGGGCACCATCCTCGGCGAGAGCAGCCTGAGCTTCCTGGGCATCGGCATCACGCCGCCGCTGACGAGCTGGGGGGTGATGCTGAAGGACGCCCAGAACGTGCAGGCGCTGGTCCACCACCTGTGGCTGGCCATTCCCGGGCTCATGATCATCCTGGTCGTGCTCTGTTACAACTTCTTCGGCGACGGATTGCGCGATGCCGCCGATCCGTTCGCGACTTGATCCCATGACCGCAGACCCTTCCGGAAGCCAGAAGCTGCTCGAAGTCAGGGACCTGCGCACCTGGTTCCACACCGACGACGGCATCGTGCGCGCCGTCGACGGCGTGAGCTTCGACATCGGCACCAACCGCACCGTCGGCATCGTCGGCGAGAGCGGCTGCGGCAAGAGCGTGACCGCCGCGACCATCCTGCGCCTGGTGCCGAGCCCGCCGGGCCGCATCGAGGGAGGATCGATCGCCCTGCACCGCGAGCACGAGGTCGTCGACCTGGCGCGGGTCCCGCCCAAAAGCCGCACGATCCGCGAGATCAGGGGCAAGGAGATCGCCATGGTCTTCCAGGAGCCGATGCGCACCCTGAGCCCCATCTACACCATCGGCTACCAGATCATGGAGAGCGTCCTCATCCACCTGGACATGGACAAGGCGCAGGCCAGGGAGTACGCGACGGAGATGCTGCGCCGCGTCGGCATGCCCGACCCCGCGCAGCGCGTGGACGAGTATCCCTACCAGTTGAGCGGCGGCATGCGGCAGCGGGCCATGATCGCCATGGCGCTGTCGTGCAGACCGCGGCTGCTCATCGCCGACGAGCCGACCACCGCCCTGGACGTCACGATCGAGGCGCAGATCCTCCGCCTCCTCAGGGACCTGCAGGCCGAGTACCACATGTCGATCCTGTTCATCACCCACGACCTGGGCGTCATCGCGCAGATGGCCGACGACGTGATCGTCATGTACCTGGGCCGGATCATGGAGCAGGCGCCGGTGGCGGAGCTGTTCGCGAATCCCCGGCATCCCTACACGCAGGCGCTGTTCCGGTCGGTGCCGTCCATGGCCACCGCCCCCAAGTCGAAGCTGGAGGCGATCACCGGCTCGGTGCCCGACCCCATGACCGTCATCGAAGGGTGTCCGTTCGCGCAGCGCTGCGCCCACGCCACCGACCGGTGCCGGACCCAGCCGGAGATCACCACGGTCGGCCCGGACCACACCGTGTCCTGCTGGCTGTACGAAGAGGGCGGCGATGCCGCCTGACCGGCCGGCTTCCCGGCCGCTGCTGGAAGTGGCGGGCCTGAAGAAGCACTTCCCGATCGAGAAGGGGCTGCTGCGGCGCACGGTCGGCCACGTACGGGCCGTTGACGGCGTCGACTTCTCCATCGCGTCGGGCGAGACGCTGGGGCTGGTCGGGGAGAGCGGCTGCGGCAAGACCACCACCGGCAGGGTGATCGTCGGCCTGCACGATCCCACCGACGGCCGCGTTGTCTTCAGGAAGGACGGCCGCGAGCTGGACCTCCGCTCCCTCACGGGCGAGGAGATGCACGAATATCACCGGCAGGTGCAGATCGTCTTCCAGGATCCCTTCTCGTCGCTCAGCCCGCGGATGCGCGTCTCCGAGATCGTCGGCGAGCCGCTGATCGTGCAGAAAATCGCCAAGGGGCAGGCGATGCGGGGCGAGGTGCAGCGCCTGCTCTCTCTGGTGGGGCTCAGACCGCAGCACGCGGACCGGTTCCCGCACGAGTTCTCCGGCGGCCAGCGTCAGCGCATCGGCCTGGCCCGCGCGCTGGCGCTCGAACCCTCCCTGGTGGTCGCCGACGAGCCGGTCTCCGCGCTCGACATGTCCGTGCAGGCGCAGATCCTGAACCTGATGATCGACCTGCAGCGCGAGCTGGGGCTGAGCTACCTGTTCATCGCCCACGACCTGAACGTCGTGCACTACGTCAGCGACCGGGTCGCGGTCATGTACCTGGGCCGCATCGTCGAGGCCGGCGGCGCCGCGGAGGTGTTCCGCAACCCCCGGCATCCCTACACGGAGGCGCTGCTGGCCTCCTCCCCGTCCATCGATCCCCACGAGAAGCCGGCGGAGGTCGCCCTGGAAGGCGACGTCCCCAGCCCCGTGAACCCGCCGCCGGGCTGCCACTTCCACCCGCGCTGCCCGTATGCGCAGGAGCGCTGCAGGATGGAGGCGACCCCGCTGGTGGAGGTCGCCCCCGGCCACCGCTCCGCCTGCCTGCGCACCGACGAGCTGGAGCTTGCGGGAAGGACGCCTGCATGAAGGTCTTCCTGCTGCGGCGGTTCCTGTCGATGATCGTCTCCTACTTCCTGCTGTCGCTGATCATCTTCATCACCATCCAGATCGCTCCCGGCGACTACCTGACCAACATGCTGGCGGAGCTGCAGGAGCAGCGCTCGGGCATCCGGACGGAGGCCGCGATGCAGATGGTGGAGAACTTCAGCGTCCACTTCGGCCTCGACAAGCCCAAGTGGCAGCAGTACCTGATCTGGATCCGCAACTTCACCATGGGCGACATGGGCATCTCGTTCACCTACCAGCGGCCCGTCGCCGAGCTGCTCGGCAGCCGCCTGCTGCTGAGCTTCATCATCTCCATCGCCTCCCTGATCTTCACCTGGGGCATCGGCATTCCCATCGGGATCTACGTGGCGCTGCACAAGAACACCATCCGCGACTACGTCGCCACCTTCGTCGGCTTCGTGGGCCTGTCCATCCCCAATTTCTTCCTTGCGCTGGCGCTCATGGTGTTCGCCCTGTTCACCTTCGGGATGCCCGTGGGGAGCATGTTTTCACCGGCGTATCAGGACGCCCCCTGGAGCGTCATGAGGGTGCTGGACTTCATCAAGAACCTGTGGATTCCGATCATCGTGATCGGCACGGCCGGCACCGCCGGCACCATCCGGGTGATGCGCGCGAACCTGCTCGACGTGCTGGGGGAGCCCTACGTCACCACGGCGCGCTCCAAGGGCGTCAAGGAGCGGATCGTCACCCGCCGCCACGCCGTGCGGATCGCCTTCAACCCGTTCGTGAGCAGCCTGGGCATGACGCTGCCGACCCTGCTGTCCAGCGAAGCGATCACGTCGATCGTCCTCAACCTGCCCACCGCCGGCCCGCTCCTGCTGGAGGCGGTGCTCGGCGAGGACATCTTCATGGCGGCCAGCATCCTGCAGTTCTACGCGATCTTCCTCCTGATCGGGAACCTGCTGGCCGACATCGCCCTGGCCATGCTCGACCCCCGCATCCGCTACGACTAGGCGGCGCAGCGCGGCGTTGACCCACGCCGGATCGTCGGCTATGGTCAGGGGCTGTGAGACTCAAGACCCTGCTGATCGGAATCGGGACACTGGTCGTGGCTGCCGCCGTGGCAGTGGTGTTCGTGACCAGCGCGACGGCCGCCACCATCGTGCCGGAAGCCCCGGCGATCGAGGCCAAGGCCTCCTCGGACTACGCCCTCGGCGCGGACTGTCCGCTGAGCGGCCACGGCGACCCGATATAGGACCGTAGCGGCCCGACTCCCGGTTACCTCGGAGGAGACCCCCGCGGGAGCGGGGGTCTTTGTGTCTCACGGACGAAAGACCTGACCCGATGAACGGCACGCACCTCGCTGTCCCGCGGCAGACTGATCCGTTGCGGCGATTCCAGCCCGCGGTCGCGGCCTGGTTTCGCGAATCCTTCGCCGCGCCCACGGAGATCCAGGACCGCGCCTGGGCTGAGATCGGCGACGGGCGGAACACCCTCATCGCCGCTCCCACCGGTTCGGGCAAGACGCTGGCCGCCTTTCTGTCCGCGATCGACGGTCTGGTGCGCCGGTCGGTCGACGGCTCCCTGACCGAGGAGACCTCGGTCCTGTACGTATCGCCGCTCAAGGCGCTGAGCAACGACATCCACCGCAACCTGGAGCAGCCACTGGCCGGCATCCACGCCCGGCTCCATCCGGAAGGCTCTGACGAGGCGCAGGGATCCGCGCCGATTCGCTCGCTGGTGCGCACCGGCGACACCCCGTCCGCGGCGCGCGCGGCGATGACCCGCCGCCCTCCGCACATCCTGGTGACCACCCCGGAGTCGCTGTACCTGCTGCTCACCGCCGACGGCGGCCGCAGGATGCTGCGCACCGTGGAGACGGTGATCGTCGACGAGATCCACGCCGTGGTCGGCTCCAAGCGCGGCTCCCACCTCGCCCTCAGCCTCGAGCGCCTGCAGGCCCTCACCCCCGAGCCGCCCCGCCGCATCGGCCTGTCGGCGACGCAGAAGCCGATCGAGCGGGTGGCGGAGTACCTGGTGCCGTCGGGCGAACCGTGCGCGATCGTGGACGTCGGCCACCGCCGCCGCATGGACGCGGCGCTGGAGCTGCCCGACTCGCCCCTGGCGGCGGTCATGTCCAACGAGGTGTGGGAGGAGATCTACGCCCGCCTGTGCGAGTTGATCGACGCGCACCGCACCACGCTGATCTTCGTCAACACGCGGCGCATGGCCGAGCGCGCCGCGCACGAGCTGAGCGAGCGCCTGGGCCCGGAGGCGGTGGCCGCCCACCACGGCAGCCTCTCCAAGGAGATGCGCCTGGACGCCGAATCGCGGCTCAAGCAGGGATCGCTGCGCGCCCTGGTCGCCACCGCGTCGCTGGAGCTGGGCATCGACATCGGCTCGGTGGACCTGGTGTGCCAACTCGGCTCTCCGCGATCGATCCTTGCCTTCCTGCAGCGCGTCGGCCGTTCCGGCCACGCGGTCGGCGCCACGCCCAAGGGCCGGCTGTTCCCGCTCAGCCGGGACGACCTGGTGGAAGGGTGCGCGCTGCTGGCGGCGGCGGCGCGGGGGGACCTGGACGAGATCCCGATTCCGGAAGCACCGCTCGACATCCTGGCGCAGCAGATCGTCGCCGAGTGCGCGGCGCGCGAGTGGTCGGCCGACGAGCTGTACGCGGTCGTGTGCGGCGCCTACCCGTACCGCGGCCTGGCGCGCGACCGCTTCGACACGGTGGTGCGGATGCTGGCCGAAGGCTTCACCACACGCCGCGGGCGGCGCGGCGCCTACCTGCACCTGGACGCCGTTAACGGCCGGCTGCTCGCCCGCCGCGGCGCCCGCCTGGTCGCGTTGACCGGCGGCGGCGCCATCCCCGACACCTTCGACTACGAGGTGCGCGCCGAGCCGGACGAGACCGTGGTGGGCACCATCAACGAGGACTTCGCCATCGAGAGCATGGCCGGCGACGTGTTCCAGCTCGGCAACACCTCGTGGCGCATCCTGCAGGTGACCGGCAGCACCGTGCGGGTCGCACACGCAGGCGATCAGCGGCCCACCATCCCCTTCTGGCTCGGCGAGGCGCCGGGCCGCACCCCGGAGCTGTCGGGTGCGGTGTCGGACCTGCGGGAACGGACCGAGACGGTCATACAGGAGGCGGAGGAGCGCGGCGACCCTGCCGCTGCCGCGGCGGCCGCCTGGCTGGCGTCGATGCCCGGCATGCCGGTGAGCGGGGCCGAGCAGGCCGCCGAGTATCTGACCGCGGGCCGCAACGCCCTGAACGTCATGCCGACCGGCCGCACGCTGGTGATGGAGCGGTTCTTCGACGAAGCCGGCGACACGCACTTGGTCATCCATTCCCCGCACGGCACGCGGCTCAACCGCGGCTGGGGGCTGGCGCTGCGCAAGCGCTTCTGCCGCACCTTCAACTTCGAGCTGCAGGCGGCAGCCACCGACGACGCCATCGTGCTGTCGCTCGGCCCCACGCACAGCTTCCGCATGGAGGAGGTGTGGAGCTACCTGCATCCCAGGACGGTCCGTGAGGTGCTGGTGCAGGCGCTGCTTGACGCGCCGATGTTCCAGGTCCGCTGGCGCTGGAACGCCTCGCGCGCGCTGGCCGTCCCCCGCTGGCGCGGCGGGCGCCGGACGCCGCCGTACCTGCAGCGCATGCAGGCCGAGGACCTGGTGGCGCTGGTGTTCCCGGACCAGCTTGCCTGCGCCGAGAACCTGACCGGCGAGCGCGAGGTACCCGACCACCCGCTGGTGGCGCAGACCATCGACGACTGCCTGACCGAGGCGATGGACATCGAAGCCCTGGAGACGATGCTCGCCTCCTTGAGAGGCGGCGAGCTGACCCTGATCTGCCGCGATCTCAGCGAGCCTTCGCCATTCGCGCAGGAGATCCTCAACGCGCGCCCGTACGCCTTCCTGGATGACGCGCCGCTGGAGGAGCGCCGCACGCAGGCGGTGCGCAGCCGGCGCTGGCTGGACCCGCAGGAAGCGCGCGAGCTGGGGGCGCTGGACCCGGGCGCGATCGCCCGCGTACGCAACGAGGCGTGGCCGCGGGTCGAGGACGCCGACGACCTCCACGACGCGCTTGTCCTGCTGGGCTTTCTGACCGAGGCCGAGGGCCGGCGCGGCGACGGCACCCGCGACTGGTCGGAGCCGTTCGAAGAACTGGTCGCGCAGCGTCGGGCCATGCGGCAGAGTTCTTCGGCCGGCCCGCTGTGGGTGGCCGCCGAACGCCTGCCGGAATGGCGGGCGCTCGCCCCGGATGCGACGCGCACCCCGGAACTGACCATACCCGAACGCTACCTGCGCGGCTACGAAGCCGAAGAAGCGCTGCGCGAACTGCTGCGCGGCCGGCTGGAAGCGCTGGGCCCGGTGACGGAGTCGGAGCTCGCCGCCTCCATCGGGCAGCCGCCGCGAGTGGTGGCTCAGGCGCTCACCGCCCTGGAGACCGAGGGCTTCGCCATGCAGGGCAGCTTCACCGCGGGGCCGGACGCGGACGGTGTCGAGTGGTGCGAGCGGCGGCTGCTGGCGCGCATCAACCGCTACACCCTGGACCGGCTGCGCCGGGAGATCGAGCCGGTGTCCAAGGCCGACTACGTGCGCTTCCTGATGCGCTGGCAGCACGTGGGCCCGGCGCACCGGATGACGGGGCCGGACGGCCTGGCCGAGGTGCTGGCCGTGATGGACGGCGTCGAGTTGCCGGCGGCCGCCTGGGAGCGGGCGGTGCTGCCGCTGCGCGTGCGTGACTACGACCCGGCTTGGCTGGACGCTCTGTGCCTGTCGGGTCGGGTGGTGTGGGCCCGCTTCCCTGACGACACCTCGGGCGGGCCGGTCAAGGCGACCCGCATCGCGCTGCTGAGCCGCGAGCGCCGGCCGGTCTGGCAGCGGCTGGCCGCGGGCGCGGCGCCCGACCCGTCGACCGCCACGGCGCGGGCCGTGCACTCCCTGCTCCGGGAAGCCGGCGCTTCCTTCTTCGACGACATCGTCGCCGGTAGCCGGCTGCTGCGCACGCAGGTGGAGACAGCTCTCGGCGAGCTGGTCGCGGCCGGCCTGGTGACCTGCGACGGCTTCGCCGGGCTGCGCGCGCTGATCGGACCACCCTCGACCAGCGGCCGCTCCGGCAACGGCGCCCGGCGCCGTCCCGGCGACCGCCGCCCGGGCGGCGTCTACCGCCGGCAGCAGTCATCCCTGGAGACCGCCGGGCGCTGGTCGCTGGCGCGGGCGGTCGTGCCGGCGGACGACGGGGATGCCGACGAGCAGGCGCGCGAGACCGTCGCCCGCGCGCTGCTCAAGCGGTACGGCGTGGTGTTCCGCCGGCTCACGGACCGGGAGCCGCACCTGCCGCCGTGGCGGGAGCTGGTGCGCACCCTGCGCCGGCTGGAGACACGTGGCGAGATCCGCGGCGGCCACTTCGTGTCCGGGATCGGCGGCGAGCAATTCGCGCTGCCGGAGGCGGTCGGTGCCCTGCGCGACGTGCGCCGCACGGAGTCCGGGGACGAGGTCACCGTGCTGAGCGCGGTCGATCCGGTGAACGCATTGGGAGTGACGACGCCGTCCGGCGCCCGGCTTGCGGCGCGCACCGGCAACCGCGTCGCCTTGCGGGCGGGCCGGCCGATCGCCGTGCTCGACGGCGGGCGCGTTACCTACTGCGAGCAACTCTCCCCCGAAGACGGTTGGGCGGTACAGAAGCGATTGCTGCGCGCGTCGCTCGCCGAGCCCGCCGGCCTCGAGGCCGACCGATCCACCCTTCCCGATCTGACCGGCACGCGCTGACCCGCGACGGTCTTGTCGCCCTGGCGCTCGGTGTGCTGGTGGCGGTCAGCTAGTTCCGGCGCTATCGGGCGGCTTCGTCTGGGACGACGTGATCTTCTCCGAGGAGCCGGTCATCCACGCCGTCTCCGGCCTCAAGAGCATCTGGTTCTCGCCGGCCGACATCAGGAACGAAGGCCACTACTGGCCGCTGGTCTATTCCAGCTTCTGGCTGGAACACAAGCTGTGGGGCCTCCAGCCGGCCGGCTATCACGCTGTCAATATCGCCCTGCACCTCGCCAACTGCCTGCTGCTGTGGCGCCTGCTTGCGCGCCTGCGCGTGCCCGGCGCCGCCGTCTTCGCCGCCGTGTTCGCCGTGCACCCCGTGCACGTGGAGTCGGTCGCCTGGATCATCGAGCGCAAGGACGTGCTGTCGGCGCTCTTCTACCTGGGCGCCGTGCTGGTCTGGATCCGCTTCGTCGAGCAGCCGCGGCCGGCGCGCTACGCGCTGGCGCTCGTTCTGTTCACCGCCGGCCTGCTGTCCAAGTCGGTGGTGGTGACGCTGCCGGTGGCGCTCCTCATCTGGCATTGGTGGCAGCAGGGGCGGGTGAGAAGCGTCGACCTGTTGCGCCTTGCGCCGTTCGTGGCCGTGGCCGTGGGGATCACCGCGGGCGACCTGTCGTTCTACACGTCGCGGGAGCCGCTGGAGCTGGGCTACACGCTGGTGGAGCGAGCGCTGATCGCGTCGAGGGCGCTGTGGTTCTACGCCGGCAAGCTGCTGTGGCCGGCGAAGCTGGCGGTGATCTATCCGCTGTGGGAGATCGACGCCGGTGACCTGCTGGCGTGGGTGTACCTGGTGGCCGCGGCGGCGCTGGCCGCCGGGCTGTGGCTGGCGCGGCGGCGGATCGGGCGGGGGCCGCTGGCGGGGGTGCTGTACTTCGCGGTGACGCTGGGGCCGGTGCTGGGGTTCGTGGACTACGGCTACCTGCAGTTCTCGTTCGTCGCCGACCGGTTCCAGTACCTGGCGGGGATCGGGGTGCTGGCGGTGCTGATCGGCGGGGCGGCGCACGGGGTGACAAAGCTGCCCGACGGATACCGGCGGGGCGCGCTGGGACTGGCGGCGGCCGTGGTGGTGGTGCTGGGCGCTCTGACGTGGCGGCAGTCCGGGATCTACCGGGACGAGATCACGCTGTTCAGCCACGTCGTCGCGCACAACCCGGATGCGCGCGACGCGCACCTCAACCTGGGCAACGCCCTGATCGAAGCGGGGCGGAACGAGGACGGGCTGGCAGCCAGCCGCATCGCCGCGGAGCAGCGCCCCGACTCCGCCGACGCCCACTCGAACCTTGCCCTTGCCCAGATGAACCTGGAGCGGTTCGATGCCTCCGCGGAGTCGCTCCGCCGAGCGCTGGAGCTGGACCCGCGCCACAAGAGCGCCCTGCAGAACACGGCCGAGCTGCACCGCAAGCAGGGGCGCCACCAAGAGGCGGTCGACGCCTACCGGGCGCTGCTCACGCGCGACCCCGGTTACGTGCTGGCCTACGCGGGCATGGGGGACGCGCTGTTCCACCTGCAGCGCTACCGGGAGGCGGTCGATTCGCTCCGGCAGGCGGTCACCTTGCAGCCGAACCTGCCGATGGCAGCCACTCTGCGGATCCTCATGGGCCGCGCGTCGCGGCGGCTGGGCCGACTGGACGCGGCGGAGGAGCACTTCCGGCTCGCCATGGCGATCGACCCGCTGGACGCCACCCCGCTGCTGGACTTGGCCGGGCTGCACGCCGCGCAGCAGCGCCACCGGGAGGCGGACGATCTCCTGCGCCGTGCCCGCGAGCTGCGGCCGGACGACCCTGCGACCCTGCAGAACATCGCCGAGTCGCTGAGGAAGCAGGGACGCCACGAAGAGTCGCTGGCGGCGTACCGCGACGTGCTCGACATCGACCCGGAGTTCGCGCTCGCCCACGCCGGCATGGGGGACGCGCTCTTCCGGCTGAAGCGCTACGCGGAGGCTCTGGAGGCGCTGGCGACAGCCGCCGCCCTGCAGTCCGACCTGCCGATGGCGGCGTCGCTGCACCTCCTGATGGGGCGGGCGGCCCAGGAGCTCGGGCACCCCGATGCGGCGGGCCACTTTGCGCGTGCGGTCGAGATCGACCCGCGCGACACGGAAGCGATCGACCGGCTGGCCATGGCGCGTTTCCAGGACAAGCGCTACGAGGAAGCCCACGCCCTCTACCGCACGCTGGCCGAGATCACTCCCGACAGCGCACAGACCCACGCCAACCTGGGTGCGACGCTCTACTACCTGGGCCGCAGCCAGGACGCACTGCGCAGCTTCGAGCGCGCGCTGGCCCTGGACCCGGACCTCGAAACCGCCCGCGCGGGCGTGCGCGCGCTTGCGCCGGCCTCCCGGCCGAGTGGGGGGAACGGCAGCCCCTGACGGCCGCGGTCATCCATGTCATCCATTCCGCTCGCTTGACCGCCGCCGCCGCGGTTGGCATGGTTGTCGGCAGACAGAATCACGGGGAGCTCGGTAGCGCCGAGCTGAGAGGAGGGCGTAGCAGCCCTCGACTCGCAACCACCTGATCCGGGTAGTGCCGGCGGAGGGATGGATCTCTCAGACGCGATGTGCATCGCGGAACCCCGATGATGGAGGAGGTTTCGCATGAATCGCACCGCACGCGAAAGGCGACTCGCTCGCCTGCTCGCAATCGGAGCGCTCATCGTCGCGCCGCTTGCGGCAAGCGCCGGCCCGGACGCCGAGACGTCCGAATGGCGCCGCACCGTCACCGTGATGACGCACGACTCGTTCGCCGCGTCCGAAGAGGTCCTGGCCGCGTTCGAGGACCGGCACGGCGTACGTGTCCGCATCCTGGAGGCGGGGGATACCGGCACCGCCCTGAACAAGGCCATCCTGGCGCGCGGCAAGCCCCTTGCCGACGTGATCTACGGGATCGACAACACCTTCCTGAGCCGTGCGCTGGACGAGGACATCCTGGAGCCGTACCGCTCGCGGATGCTGGCGTCCGTGCCGGAGGAGTTCCAGATCGACCCCTCGTACCGGGCTCTGCCCGTGGACTACGGCGACGTGTGCCTGAACTACCACGTCGCCTCCTTCGGGGAGGACGGGCCGCCGCCGCCCGAGGACCTGGACGACCTGATCGATCCGGCTTACCGCGGCCTCACCGTGGTGCAGAACCCGGCCACCTCGTCGCCCGGATTGGCTTTCCTGATGGCGACGGTCGCCCGCTACGGCGACCCCGGCTACCTGGACTACTGGCAGTCGCTGGTAGACAACGACGTGCTGGTCGTCAACGACTGGGAGAGCGCCTACTTCGTGGAGTTCACGGGCTCCGCCGGACAGGGGCCGCGCCCGATCGTCGTCTCCTACGGCTCCAGTCCGCCGTTCGAGGTGCTGTATGCGGAGTCGCCGATGGACGAGCCGCCCACCGCCGCGGTTACCGGTCCGCTGTCGTGCTTCCGGCAGATCGAGTTCGTCGGCATCCTGGCCGGCGCGGAGAACCGCGACCTGGCCGAGCTCTGGGTCGACTTCATGCTGTCGCGAACGTTCCAGGAGGACCTGCCGCTGAACATGTTCGTGTTCCCGGTCAACGGCGACGCCGTCCTGCAGAAGGAGTTCGTGGACTATCTCGCGGTGCCTGACGAGCCGGCGTTGCTCGATCCCGCGCAGATCGCCGAGCATCGGGAGCGCTGGATCCGCGAATGGACCGAAGTCGTGCTGCGCTGAGCAGGGCCATGCTCCGGGGCCCGGCCCTGCTCTGGGCCGGGCCGCTCGCCTTCCTGGCGCTGTTCTACGCCTGGCCGCTTGCCGGGATCGTCACGACCAGCTTCGCCCGCGAGGCCGACGGCCTGCTGCGCGCGCTGGGGTCGCCTGCGACCGGGCGCGTGCTGCTGTTCACCCTCGGCCAGGCGGCGGCGTCCACGGCGCTGACGCTGGCCGTCGGGCTTCCCGGCGCTTTCCTCGTGGCTCGCTACCGGTTCGCCGGCAAGACGCTGTTCCGGGCGCTGACGGCCATCCCATTCGTGCTGCCAACCCTGGTGGTGGCGGCCGCCTTCGACGCGCTGCTCGGCGCTCGGGGCTGGGTCAACGCCGCGCTGGAGGCGGCCGGGCTGGCGCCGCTGCGCTTCACGCGTACGCTCGGCGCCATCCTCGTCGCGCACGTGTTCTACAACACCACGATCGTGCTGCGGCTGGTGGGCGACTACTGGTCGCGCATCGACCGCCGCGTGTGGGACGCGGCCCGCACGCTGGGCGCCGGCGCCGCGCAGCGCTGGCTGCGGATCAGCCTGCCGCTGCTGGCCGCCCCCGTCGCGGCCGCGGCCGTGCTGGTGTTCATCTTCTGCTTCACCTCCTTCGGAGTGATCCTGATCCTGGGCGGCCCCCGCTTCGCGACCATCGAGGTGGAGATCTACTACCAGGCCATCAGCCTGTTCGACCTTCCGATGGCGGCCTCGCTGGCGCTCGTGCAGGTGGCGACAACGCTGGCGCTCGGCATCGTCTACACGCGCCTGATGCGCCGCGTGAGCCGTCCGCTGCCGCTGCGCGCGCCCCGCACGAACGAGCGCTCCCTGACCGGCCGCCCGGCCCGCGCCCTGGCGGCGGCCGTGCTGATGGGGATCGCGCTCTTCCAGCTCGCGCCGCTGGTCGCGCTCGCCGCGCGCTCGGTCTCTGGCGCGGAGGGGCCGACCCTGGCGTTCTACCAGGCGCTCAGCGTGGAGAGCCGGCAGGGCGCCTTCCACGGCAGCGCGCTGGCCGCGGTGCGCAACTCGCTGGCCTTCGCGGCTGCGGCCACGGTCATCGCGCTTGCGGTGGGGACGCCGGCCGCCTGGGCGCTCGGCCGGCACGGCGCGGCGCGCTCCTCGCGGCTGTTCGACCCGCTGTTGATGCTGCCGCTTGGTACCTCGGCGGTGACGCTGGGGCTGGGCTTCATCGTCGCGCTGAACCGGCCGCCGCTGGACCTGCGCGCCTCGCCGCTGCTGATCCCGATCGCCCATGCGCTGGTGGCGCTGCCGTTCGTGGTGCGCAGCCTGGCGCCGGCGCTCGCCACCGTCGAGCCGCGGCTGATCCAGGCGGCGCGCGTACTGGGCGCCGCCCGCGCTCAGGTGGCGCGCCGCGTGGAGCTGCCCATCGTCGCGCGCGCGATGGGCGTGGCGGCGGCCTTCGCGTTCTCGATCTCGCTCGGCGAGTTCGGCGCCACCGCGATCGTCGCCCGTGGCGATCTGCCGACCATGCCGCTGGCCATCTTCCGCCTGCTCGGCCGGCCGGGCGCCCTCAACCTGGGCCAGGCCATGGCGCTTGCCACCATCCTGATGCTGGTTACCGCCGTCGTGGTGACCGCGATCGAGCGCCTGCGGGTCGCGCGCGTGTCGAGCTTCTGAGGGACGTGATGACGGTCGACCTGGAGCTGCGCGGCGTGAGCAAGCGCTACGGCGAGACGCTGGCGCTGGACGGGGTCGACCTGCGCGTGCACCGCGGAGAGACGGTGGCGCTGCTCGGACCGAGCGGCTGCGGCAAGAGCACGATGCTGGCGCTCATCGCCGGGCTGGAGCCGCACGAGGGGACGATCCTGTGGCAGGGCCGGGACCTGGCCGGCACGCCGGCCGAGTCGCGCGGGTTCGGGATGGTGTTCCAGGACTACGCGCTGTTCCCGCACCTCAACGTGTTCGAGAACGTGGCCTTCGGCCTGCGCATCCGCCGTACGCCGGCCGCGCGGCTGCGCGATCGGGTGGCCGAGGTGCTGGAGCTGGTCGGCCTGGAGCACCTGCAGGGCCGGGACGTCACCACCCTGTCCGGAGGCGAGCGGCAGCGGGTGGCGCTGGCGCGGGCGCTGGCGCCGGAGCCGCGCCTGCTCATGCTCGACGAGCCGCTGGCCGCCCTGGACCGCAACCTGCGCGACCGGCTGGCCGAGGACCTGGGCGCGATTCTGCGCGACCTGGACCTGCCGGCGATTTACGTCACCCACGACGTCGAGGAGGCGCTGGCGGTCGCCGACCGGGTCGCGGTCATGCAGCCGCGCCGGATCGCTCGCATCGGCACGCCCCAGGAGGTCTACCGGCAACCGGGCAGCGAGTACGTGGCCCGCTTTCTGGGGATGGACAACTTGGTAGCCGCCCGCCTGGACCGGGCCGGCGGCCGACCGGTGCTGAGGACCGCGCTGGGGGCGCTACCGGCAGAGGCGCTGGCGCCCCGGGATGACGACGGTGCGGACCTGAAGCTGCTGCTGCGGCCCACCGGCATCGCCATCTGCCAGGAGGACGCTGCCGAGCGGCCGGTGAGCGCCGGCCGTTGGGTGCTGCACGGCGAACTGACGGGCCGCTCCTTCCGCGGCGCCGTTCAGCGCGTTCAGCTCACCGTCTCCGGAATCGAGCTCCGCTTCCGGGTTGCCGCCGACCAGCCGCTACCGCCCACCGGCGCGGCGGTGACCTTCCTCATCGACCCGCGCCGCGGGGCGTGCCTGCTTGACGAGTGATAGTATGGGAGCACTCCTTGGACCGTCCCGACTCGGTCCCGTACATGGTGAGCTCGCAGGGACAACATGAGGCACAAGCTCCTGGAGTCCGAGTATCCTCGCGACCCCATGGGCCGACTGAAATGGGGCGACGCCGCATGATCGAGTTTCAGGTCGAGTGGCAGGATGCGCCCGGAGTACGCGACCCGGTGCTCGCGCGCACATGGTGCCGCCTGACCATGGCCGTGGACGGGCAGGTGGTTACCCGAGCCATCGACCACCGCTCCCAAAGCCTGCGGGACGGCATATACGGCTCCGCCCTGCCGTTGTGCAGGTGGATCGTCGAGAACTGGTGGTGCCTGCAGCACGAAGCCTATCGGTTCCATCGCCCGTCTCGATCGCACGATCTGGCCCGTACGGTCGACCACCGGGCCTGGGTTCAACGCCACAGCCTGCGGGCGGTCGGGGAGGGTGGTGTGCTCCCGGACCTGATGCTGTTCCGTGACGGAGACGCCATGGTCGTACGGTGGCTTCCGGATGAGTCAGACGGCACACACCCGTTTCTTCGATTCGTGGGCAAGGGAGAAGCGCGACTGGCAGCCGACGAGGTAGTGCACGGGCTCACTGATTTCGTTCTTCGTGTTCTGGAGCGCGTCGAGGAGATGGACGCATCCGAAGTCGAAGTGCTGAGCCGGGACTGGGCCGCAATCACGACCATCATGCCTGACGAACGCGAACTCTGTGTCTGGTCTGCGCGTTTGGGCCTGGATCCGTACGACCCGGACGAATTGACACACCGGCGCGAGGAGCTGTTGAGAGCGTCGATGTCGTCCCTGGAGGGCGCGCTGAGAGGCGACCTCCTCGACGCGGCGACGGCCGATGCGCTCCCCGCTGATGTGCATTGGATCGATGCCGCCCACGAACTTGCTTCGGGCTCCGGTCGTTCCGCAGGGAACGGGCCGGAAATAGAGTGCCGAGCACCCCGACAGACCGCTCACGAGACCGGCTACGAGTGCGCCCGTAGGCTCCGCCAGCATCTGTTCGGGGCGAATGGGGGCCCGGTGGCCGACATACGCGCCGTCATGCAGGATCTCGGCTGGGCGGAGGCGCCCTTGCTGATCACCGATTCGAAGCCGGTTAGCCCACTCGACGGGATGCTGGATCGTAGCGATGGCGGGGCGCCTGTCGTCGTGGCGTACCAGAGCGGCGACATCAAACCGGAGCGGTTCCGGCTGGCTCGATCACTCTTCCTTCACCATTTCGCCACAGCTCAGCTGCGACGGCTCGTAACGCCCGCGCACACGTGGGACCAGCAGGCATCGCGAGCATTCGCCGCCGAGTTTCTCGCCCCCGCAGGCGCCTTGGCCAAGCAGGTCGCGGGTCCCGTGTCGTTCAGCGATGTCGACGAACTCGGGGATGAATACCGGGTCAGTTCACTCGTGATCGAACACCAGATCCACAATCACCAATTGGGCTTTGTGACGGACGCCTGATCAGCGGCAGTCCGTAGTCGGGCATCAGCACCTCCTCGGTATGACCGGATCGTACTCGTTCGGACCGGGGATGGGATGTGTGAGAACTCACCCCTGGTTGTCGGCACTCGCCGGCCGCCGCATATTGATCCCTATGGTGCCCGGGATCAGCGAGGTGGGGGCGATGTTCGACCGTATCGCGCCGACCTACGATCGCCTCAACCGGCTGCTGTCGCTGCGCTCGGACGTGCGCTGGCGCGACTGCGTCGCCCGCGCGCTGGCCGCCCGGCGCGTGCGCCGCGTCCTGGACGTGGCCACCGGCACCGGCGACCTGCTGCTGGCGATCGACCGGCGACTGCCCCGTCTGACCCGCGCCGTCGGCGTCGACCTGGCTCCGGAAATGCTCCACATCGCCCGCGACAAGCTGGCCCGCGCCGGCTGCGCGGCGAAGCTCACGCTGGGTGACGCCCATCGCCTGCCGTTCGAGGAGCACGCCTTCGACGCGGTGACGGTCGCCTTCGGCATCCGCAACATGGCCGACCGGCCGCGCGCGCTGGGCGAGATGCACCGCGTGCTCGCCAGCGGGGGCACGCTGGCGGTCCTGGAGTTCTCCCTGCCCGAGTCGGCGCGGCTGCGCGCGCTGTACCTGACCTACTTCCGTCACGTGCTGCCGGCCATCGGCCGGCTCGTCTCCGGCGACGTGCAGGCCTACCGCTACCTGAACGCCTCGGTGGAGGAATTTCCCTCCAGAGAGCGCTTCGCCGACATGCTGCGCGGTGCCGGATTCGCGGAAGTGACCACTCGCCTCCTCACCTTCGGGGTGGCGATGCTGTACCTGGCGCGCAAGTAATGCGCCCTGCCCGCGCTATACTGACGCCGAGCGCATGAGCGACGTCGCCTCTCCGCCCCTGCCGCATACCGGAACCGGCAACGGCCAGGCCGCCCCCATCCGCAACGGCGGCAGCATCTGTCGCGTCGAAGTGTCGACCGGTTTCGAGCCGCTGGCATGGCTTGCCGGCCGCCCGGAAGGGGAGCTCTGTTACTGGGCCGATCGGGACGGACGGGAGGAGACGGCAGCCGCCGGCGTCCTGATCGAGGTCTCCGGCAGCACGGCCGCCGCGACCGCCTCCGGGGCCGCACCGTGGATGGAGCGCATCACCGGTCACCTGGACGCCGCCGATGAAGGTGTCCGCTTCTACGGCGGTATGCGCTTCGACGCGCGGGCGCCCGCCGCTCCCGAGTGGCGGACCCTCGGCGCCTACCGTTTCGTGGTTCCCCGCTTCGAGGCGGTCAGGCGCGACGGCAGAACGATGCTCGCCTGCAACTTCCGGCCCGCGGAGCGCGACGGCCTGCCGGCGTTGCTGGCCGACCTGCAGCGACCGCCGGCAGCGGTCCCGGAACCGGCCGCGCCGGTCCGCCTGAGCCGCGACGCCGATGCGCCCGACCGCGCGGGCTGGGAGACGCTGGTGCGCACGGCGCTCGCCGCCATCGACGATCACGGCGATCCGCTCCGCAAGGTGGTGGTGGCGCGCCGCACCGGCGCGACCGCGGCCGCGCCGATCACTCCCGCGGCGCTGCTTGCCGCCATGAGCCGGACGGACGACCGCTCATTCCGCTTCCTGGTGCAGCCCCGGCCCGGTACCGCCTTCGTCAGCGTCACCCCCGAGCGGCTGTTCTCCCTGTCCGGGCGCACCGTGCGCACGGAGGCGATCGCCGGCACGCGCCCGCGCGCCACCGAGCCCAAGGACGACCAGCGCCTGCGGCGGGAGCTCACGGCGTCGGCCAAGGACGTGCTGGAGCACCGCATCGTGCACGACGCGATCGCCGCCGCGCTCAAGGATCTGTGCACGGCGACCACGGCCAGCAGGACGACCGTGCTGCGTCTGCCGTCCGTCCAGCACCTGATGAGCCGCCTCTCGGGCGAATTGGCGTCCGGCGTGGGCGTCGCCGACCTGCTGGACGCCCTGCACCCCACACCGGCGGTGGGAGGCGAGCCGGCCGAGGCGGCGCGTCGCTTCCTGGTCCGGCACGAGCCGTTCGACCGCGGCTGGTACGCCGCACCGGTGGGCTGGCTCGGCCGGGGCGAGGCCACCTTCGCGGTGGCCATCCGCTCAGCGCTGATCGACGGCGGGGCAGTGTCGCTCTACACCGGCAACGGGCTGGTGACCGGCTCTTCCCCGGACGCGGAGTGGGCGGAGCTGGAAGCCAAGATCGGCTGCTACTTCGCACCCGGCGGCTGAGTCCCCCTGACCGCGCCCATGCGGCCCACCGAGACCGTGCGGCCCACCGCGACCGTGCGAAACCGCCTGTGGGCCGAGCTGATCGTCGACGAGCTGGCCCGCTGCGGTTGCCGCGCCGCGTGGGTCTGCCCCGGCGCCCGTTCCGCCCCGCTGGCGGCCGCGGCCGTGCGCTCGGCCGAGGTGCACACGTCGATCTGCATCGACGAACGCGCGGCCGGGTACCAGGCCGTGAACGCGGCGCGCGCCTCCGGTGCGCCGGCGGCGGTGATCTGCACTTCGGGCACCGCGGCCGCCAACCTGCTGCCGGCCGCGGTGGAGGCGGCGATGAGCGGCGCGCCTCTGCTGCTGCTGACCGCCGACCGCCCGCCGGAGCTGCGCGACACCGGCGCCAATCAGACGATCGATCAGCCCGATCTCTTCGGCCGCGCCGTGGCGTGGCGCTTCGATCTGCCGGTCCCGGATGACCGGATCGATCCGGCCGCGCTCCTGACCACGGTCGATCAGGCCGTACACCGCGCCCGTTCGGCAGCGGCGGCCGTGCACCTGAACTGCATGTTCGCCGAGCCGCTGCTGGACGACGAGCCGGCGGAGTCGATCGACCGGCGGGCAGGCCGGCGCCCCTACACCGCCTATGCCGATGCGCCGGCCGAGCCACCCCGCGAGGCCGTGGCGGAAGCGGCCGCCGCCGTCCGCGGCGCCACGGCCGGCGTGCTGGCGGTCGGCCCGCTGCCGGCGGCGGCCGACCGGCGGGCGATCGCGTCGCTGGCCTCCGCGCTGGGCTGGCCGGTGCTGGCCGACATCCAGTCCGGGCTGCGCCCCGCGTGGACCGGCCGGCCGGCGCTGGAGACCGTCCGCCACCACGACCTGGTGCTCGCGCACGCCGGCACGGCCCTGCCGGTCCCGGACGTGGTGCTGCACCTGGGCGGCCGCCTCACCTCCAAGGCGTACCTGGAACTCCTCGGCTCACAGCGTCCGGCCGCCTGCGTGCACGTGGCCTCATCCCCGCACCGCATCGACCCCGAGCACGTGGTGACCAGCCGCGTCCAGGCTGCGCCCGACCGCTTCTGCGCGCTGCTGGAAGCCGACCTGTGCGGCGCGGGCGGTCCGTCCGGGGCGGGCGCCGCCCGACTGGCCGATGCGGGGACGGCGGCGGCAGGGGCCGTGGCGGCGGTGCTCGACGCGGCACCGGCGGTCAGCGAGCCGGCCGTCGCCTGCGACCTGATCGACCTGCTGCCGTCCGGCTGGGGCGCGTTCGCGGGCAGCAGCATGCCGATCCGCGACCTCGACACCTTCGCGGAAGTCGCACCGCGCGCCGCGCCGCTGGCCGTGGGGGCGAACCGAGGCGCCAGCGGCATCGACGGCGCGGTCGCCTCGGCGGTGGGCTTCGCTGCCGGGCTGCGGGCGCCGGTCGGCGCGCTGGTGGGCGACCTGGCGGTCCTGCACGACCTGGGATCGCTGGCCCCGCTGGCCCGCTCGCCGCAGCCGGTGGTGCTGGTCGTGGTCAACAACGACGGCGGCGGCATCTTCAGCTTCCTGCCGGCGCTCACCCGGCAGGACGACGTGTTCGAGCGCTGCTTCGGCACCCCACACGGCTACCGGTTCGAGCACGCCTGCCGGATGTTCGGCCTGGACTACCACCAGCCGGCCACCCGCGCGGCGGCCCGCGAGGCGCTCGAGCGGTGCTTCGCCGCAGGGCGGCCGGCGTTGATCGAGGTGTCCACCGACCGGAGAGAGAACCTGGCCCTGCACCGGCGGCTCGGTGCCGAGGTGGGCGCCGCCATCGAGGCGGCGGCGCCGGCGCGGGTGCGCGGGTGAGCGGTGCCGCGGCGGTGCTGCTGCACGGCTTCCTGGGCGAGCCGGCCGACTGGCAGCCGGTCGTCGACCGCATCTCCGGGAGCATGCCGTGCGTAGCACCGTCGCTGGCGGATCATCCGACCCTCGCGGCGCTGGAGACGGCCCTCCGCCGTTCGGTGCCGGCGCCCGCGGTGCTGATCGGCTACTCGATGGGCGCCCGGCTGGCGCTGCACCTGCTGTTGCGCGACCCCGAACGCTACCGGGCCGGCGTGCTGGCGTGCGGGTCCCCGGGTCTGGCCACGGCGGCGGAGCGCGCCGAGCGGCGCCGCGCCGACGCCCGCCTGGCCGCGCGCCTGCGCGGGATTGCCGGCCGCGAGGCGCTGCGCGGTTTCCTGGACGACTGGTACGCCCAGCCGATCTTCGCGCGGGTTCGCGCCCATCCGTGCTACGGCGGCATGCTGGCGCGCCGGCTGCGGATCGACCCCGGAGCGTGGGCGGCGACGCTGGCGCACCTGGGCACGGGCGCGCTGCCGTCGCTCTGGGACGAGCTGCCTCGCCTGCGGCCGCCGACCCTGGTCCTGGCCGGGGAGGCCGATGCCCGTTACGTGGACGTCGCCCGGAGGATGGAGACGCGGAGCGCGGCGCTCCGCGTCGGTGTGCTACCCGGTTCCGGCCACGCCGTGCTCTGTGAAAAGGCTGCGGAATTTGCTACACAGGTGGCGACCTTCCTCGACGAGGAGTTCCGGGAACCATGAGTCAGATCGACTGGACGGCCTGCGGCTCGTACCGCGAGATCCTGTTCCACAAGGCCAGTGGGATCGCCAGGATCACCATCAACCGCCCGCACGTGCGCAACGCCTTCACCCCGCTGACCGTGCAGGAGATGATGGACGCGCTGCGCGACGCGACCAACGACAGCAGCATCGGCGTGGTCATCCTGACCGGCGCCGGCGATCTGGCGTTCTGCTCCGGCGGCGACCAGAAGGTGCGCGGCCACGCCGGCTACCAGGACGAGGAGGGCGTCGACCGCCTCAACGTGCTGGAGTTCCAGCGGCAGATGCGCCGCTGCCCGCTGCCCATCGTCGCCATGGTGGCCGGCTTCGCGATCGGCGGCGGCCACGTCCTGCACGTGATGTGCGACCTGACGATCGCCGCCGACAACGCCGTGTTCGGACAGACCGGCCCGCGCGTCGGGTCGTTCGACGGCGGCTTCGGCGCCAGCTACCTGGCGCGCATCGTCGGCCAGAAGAAGGCGCGGGAGATCTGGTACCTGTGCAAGCGCTACGACGCGCAGGAGGCGCAGGCGATGGGCCTGGTCAACGCGGTGGTGCCGCTGGCCGACCTGGAGGCGGAGACCGTGAACTGGTGCCGGCAGATCCTCCGCCACTCGCCCACCGCCATCCGCTGCCTGAAGGCCGCGTTCAACGCCGACTGCGACGGCCAGGCCGGGCTGCAGGAGCTGGCCGGAGCGGCGACCATGCTCTTCTACCAGACGGAGGAGGCGCAGGAGGGCCGGGACGCCTTCGTGCAGAAGCGGCAGCCGGACTTCTCCGGGTTCCCGCGCCGTCCCTGACGCCGCCGGGGTGAAGCAGAAGAGCAAGACCGCGATCTGGCTGGAGGCGGCGCGCCCGCGCACGCTTCCGGCCGCCGCCGCGCCGGTCCTGATCGGCTCGGTGATGGCTGCCGCCGATGACGCCTTCGCCTGGGCGGCCGCGGTCCTGGCGCTCCTCGGGGCGCTGGCCATCCAGGTCGGCACCAACCTGCACAACGACCACGCCGACCACGCGCGCGGCGCCGATACCGCCGACCGGGTCGGTCCACGGCGGGTGGCGCAGGCCGGCCTGCTCGAGCCGGACGAGTTGAAGCGCGGCATCGCCGTGGTGTTCGGCGCGGCCGGTGTGGTCGGCGTGATCGCCGCGATCGTGGGCGGCTGGCCGATCCTGGTGGTGCTGGCCGCCTCGGTCGCCGCCGCCCTCGCCTATACCGGCGGCCCGAGGCCGCTCGGCTACCTGGGCTTCGGCGACGTCATGGCGTTCGTCTTCTTCGGCCCGGTCGCGGTCGCGGCCACCTACTTCCTGCACGCGGGCGCGTGGACGGTCGAGTCCATCGTGGCCGGCATCGGCCCCGGCCTGCTGGCGGCGGCGATCCTGACCGTCAACAACCTGCGCGACAGGGAGACCGACCGCTCCGCCGGCAAGCAGACCCTGGCGGTGCGTTTCGGCGACGGATTCGCGCGCGCCGAGTACCTGGGCTGCGTCGGCGGCGCCGCCGTGGTGCCGACCGTGCTGGCGATCGCCACCGGCCGCTGGGCCGGCGCGCTGCCCCTGATGACGCTGATCGCCGCGACCCCGTGGATCCTGATCGTGCTGCGTCCCGGCACCCGGCCCCCCGAGCTCAACCACGCCCTGGCCGGCACCGCCCGCACCATGCTCATCCACGCCCTGCTGTTCTCCATCGGATGGTCGATCGCCTGAACGACGGTCAGCTCGACCTGGTCGAGCTGCTCCGCTCCCACGGCGAGTCGATCGCGCTGGCCGGCGCCGAGAACCCGGCGGGAGAGGGACTGAGCTACCGGCGGCTCGCCGAGGCGGCCGGCGGATGGGTGGAGCGATTCCGCGCCTACGGCTTGACCCCCGGCTCGCGGCTCACCGTGCAGGCCGACAACAGCGCCGTGCTGGCCGCGTTCCTGTACGGGGTGTGGTCCGCCGGCCTGTTGCCGCTGATCCTGAGCCCGCTCCTGCCGGTGCAGCGCGTGCGCGAGCTGGGCACGGAGCTGCGCTGCGGGCCGCCGTTCACCGCCGGCGACCTGGATCTGCCGGCCGGCGGCGCGCAGGCGGATCCGGTCGACCCCGGGGCGCCCGCCACGGCGCTCCTGACCTCCGGCAGCACCGGCGCTCCGCGCGCGGTGGTCCACACGCTCGCGAACCACCTCTA
This sequence comes from Spirochaetia bacterium, assembly GCA_963662775.1. GTDB lineage: Bacteria > Spirochaetota > Spirochaetia > SZUA-6 > Bin103 > CATQHW01. The sequence goes on along the minus strand of OY759747.1, from coordinate 2,393,850 downwards.
CAGCGCGATCGGCTCGGCCGCCAATCTGCCGCTGGAGTGCGGCGACCGCTGGCTGGTGGCACTGCCGATCTGCCACGTGGCCGGGCTGTCGATCCTGTTCCGCTGTCTGCTCGCCGGGGCAACGGCGCTCATCGCCCGCTCGGCATCCTTCCGCGAGGACGACCGCGGCCCGGACGAGGCGCTGGCGCTGCTGCCGCATGCGACCCGTCTCTCGGTGGTGCCTGCTCAGCTCCAGCGCCTGATCGAGCTGCCCGCAGACCGGCGCAGCGCCCTGCGCAGCGTGCTGGTCGGCGGCCAGGCGGCGTCACCTGCGCTCCTCGAGCGCGCGCAGGCGGCCGGCATCCCGGTGCTGCCCACGTACGGCTCGACCGAGATGGCATCTCAGGTCGCCACCGCCGCCCCCGGCACCGAACTGCCACCCGGCGCGAGCGGCCGCGTGCTCCCACACCGGCGCCTGCGCAGCCGCGACGGCCGGATCGAGGTCGGCGGCGCGACGCTGTTCGCCGGCTACCTGGCCCCCGACGGCATCGAACCGCCGCCGCTGGAACCCGGTGGCTGGTTCGCGACCGGCGACTGCGGCCTCCTCGACGACGGCATCCTGACCGTCACCGGCCGCGCCGACGGCATGTTCATCTCCGGCGGCCAGAACATCCATCCACAGGAGATCGAGGAGGTGCTCGGCTCCCACCCCGCGGTGGCCATCGCCGTGGTGGTGCCGGCCCCCGACCCCGCGTTCGGCTCCCGCCCGGTGGCGTTCATCCAGTCCCCGGGCGCCGTGCCGCCCGAAGACGAGCTGCAGGCCCTCCTCGCCGAACGGCTGCCTCGCTACAAGCATCCCGTGCGCTACCATCCGCTGCCGGCGGACGCCCTCACACCCCTCGGCAAGCCCGACCGCACCCGACTGACCGAGCTGGCCCGCACCGGCGGTCCGGATTGACGATCCCGGCGTCTACCGGACCGATCAGTCCCGCAACGGCACGCATACGTCGGTCAGCAACTGCTCAGGGGCGGTATCGGCCGGCGAGTTGAGATAGATGTCCATGCAGGGCCGTTCGCCGACCTCCTCGCCACTCTGCGGCAGCCACCTCCCGTACAGGATCCCGTACGCTTCCGGAAGACCGTCGTACGGGCCGCGATGGGTGTACACCGCGAAGCGGCCGGCCGCGATCCTGTCGATGACGATTCCGGGCGGCGGCGACGCGTCGGTGCGAAGCTCGATGCATGCGTCGGCGCGCAGACGCTCCGGCGCGACGACCCCGGGGTCGTCGTGGTAGATGCCGAGGACACGGCCGGGCCGGGCGCCGATCGCCGCCACCCACTCGGACAGGCGCGCGAAGCACGGCCCCACCTCGTTGTACGGACCGACATGGCGGACGCGGGCGACCTCGATGTCGTCGAAGGTCTCGATGCGAACTTCCATGGTGATGTCTCCTTCGGTGCTGATGTCTCAACAGCGGGGCACTCTTGGAGATTGACGACCGTGGCGTCTACCGGACCGGTTGGGGGACGCGTGTCTCCACGACCAGTTCGTGCCCGAGCTCGTGGAGCGCCGCACCGATTCGGCTGGCAGCAGTGCGGTGCCGCGGGTCGAGCATGCGGCGCACCACCTTCACGTCAACGCCAAGGCGCCGCGCGAGGCCGCTCCGTGAGAGACCGCTGTCGCGGAGCGCAATCACCAGGGCGGCTTTCGCCGCCGTGTCCGCCGGCACGGCAACGTCATGCTCTTCAGCGAGCCGGGCGCTCGGAACCGGGATAGGGTCGCCGTCGGCAGGCGGGTGCACGATGCGGCCGGTGATAGCCACGTCCAACGCATCCGCGGCCTCCGCGAGGGCCTCGGCTTCATCGGCGCCCGAGGTCAGGCACTCCGGCAAGTCCCGGAACGAGACGACGACCTCGTCAGGTCCGGTGCGGCGCAATCGTGCTGGATAGACAAAGCGCATGGCGTTCTCCGGTGACGAGTAGGACATTTGTGTCCTACTAGTCAACGTCCCGCACCTTGGTGCGACCTCTCGGGCGCAGGCGCCCGTCCACTGGCTTGTCTCCCGCCACTAGTCGAATATCTACTACCCGCCGATGGATGAGTTCTTCCGCAAGCCGATCCTGAACTCGCCTTACGAGTACCCGGGGCGTCACTGGGAGCTGGACGAAAACCGTCAGCCCACGAACCGCATCATCGACCAGCGACGAAGCGTCTCGCTGATCACCCCCATCCCCGCTGCCCGGAAGCAGCGCGGCCAGCGCCGGCTCGTGTTCGACAAGGAGGCGGCGGATCTGGAGACCGACGGCCAGCAGTACGACCCTACCCCGGTGATCAACGACCTTCGACGGATCGTCGATGCGTGGCGGGAACTCCCACCCAAGCAGTGGCAGGTCACGCCGGAGACGGCCCGCCTGCTGCACCACTGGCGGCACCACTCCACTGACGGCATCCGGCCCTTCTTCTGCCAGGTCGAGGCGGTCGAGACCGCGATCTGGCTGACCGAGGTCGCACACAGATCGGCGACCGGGCGCCGCTTCCGCGACCACCTGCAGTCAGCGAACGAGCAATCGAATCCGGAGCTGGATCGGCTCGCCCTGAAGCTCGCCACCGGCGCCGGCAAGACGACCGTTATGGCCATGCTCATCGCCTGGCAGACGATCAACGCGGTCCGCCACCCGGGAAGCCGCCGGTTCACCCGCGGCTTCCTGCTGGTCACCCCGGGCTTGACCATCCGCGACCGGCTTCGCGTGCTTCAGCCAAACGACCCCGACAGCTACTACCGCAGCCGCGAACTGGTCCCGAGCGACCTAATGGGCGTGCTGGACCGCGCCAAGATCGTCATCACCAACTTCCACGCCTTCATGCTTCGGGAGACCCTGGACCTGTCGAGAGGGGGACGCGCTCTCCTGCAGGGCCGTGGACCGGAACTACGGACCACGGAAACCGAGGGGCAGATGCTGCAACGCGTGATGCCCGAACTCATGGGCATGAAGAGCGTCATGGTCTTCAACGACGAGGCCCACCACTGCTACCGCGAGCGACCCAAGGAGCAGAGCGAGGAGGCAGACCTCAAAGGCGACGACCGCAAGGAGGCGGAAAAGAACCGCGAGGCGGCGCGGGTATGGATCTCCGGTTTGGAGGCGGTGCAGCGCAGGATCGGCCTGAGCCGCGTCATCGACCTGTCTGCGACACCCTTCTTTCTCCGCGGCTCCGGCTATCGGGAAGGAACGCTGTTTCATTGGACGATGAGCGACTTCTCCCTGTTGGACGCGATCGAGTGCGGCATCGTCAAACTCCCCCGCGTGCCGGTGGCAGACAACATCCCCGGCGCCGACATGCCCCGGTTCCGCAACCTCTGGGATCACATCGGCAAGAGAATGCCCAGGAAGGGACGCGGCAAGGCCGCCAGCCTGGACCCCCTGAGCATCCCCGTGGATCTGCAGACGGCACTCGAAGCGCTTTATGGACACTACGCCGAGACCTTCGAGCAATGGCAAGAGGCGGGCATCGCCGTACCTCCCTGCTTCATCGTCGTCTGTAACAACACGTCGACGTCCAAACTGGTTTACGACTACATCTCCGGGTTTCACCGCACGAACGAAGACGGATCCACGACGCTGGAGAACGGACGGTTGCCGCTGTTCCGCAACTTCGACGACGAGTACGGCAACCCGCTCGCCCGACCCCGCACGCTGCTGATCGACAGCGAGCAACTCGATTCGGGTGAAGCGCTCGGCGCCGACTTTCGAGCCGCCGCAGCGGATGAGATCGATCGCTTCCGCCGGGAGAACATCGAGCGCACCGGCGACCGCCACCAAGCCGAAAACCTCTCCGATCAGGACCTGCTGCGCGAGGTCATGAACACCGTAGGCAAGCTCGGCCAGCTTGGCGGCGAGATCCGTTGCGTGGTGTCCGTCTCGATGCTCACCGAGGGCTGGGACGCGCGGACCGTCACACACGTGCTTGGCGTGCGTGCCTTCGGGACGCAACTCCTCTGCGAGCAGGTCGTCGGTCGCGCCCTTCGCCGGCAGTCGTACGACCTGAACGAAGACGGCCTGTTCAACGTCGAATACGCCGACGTGCTCGGTATCCCGTTCGACTTCACCGCCAAGCCCGTGATCGTACCGCCACAGCGTCCGCGCGAAACGGTGCAGGTCAGGGCGATCACGCCGGACCGCGACGCCTGCGAGATCCGCTTTCCGCGCGTGCAGGGCTACCGCATCGAGCTGCCCGAGGAACACGTGGACGCGGAGTTCAACGACGACTCGACACTCGAGCTCACACCGGACATCGTCGGACCGTCGATTACCCACAACGCAGGCATCATCGGCGAAGGCGTGGATCTGTCGCTCAAGCACCTGAAGGACCTGCGGCGTTCCACGCTCCTGCTCCATCTCACCAAGGCGCTCCTGGAGAAACACTGGCGGGATCCCGACCAGGCACCGAAGTACCATCTGTTCGGCCAGCTCAAGCGCATCACACGCCGCTGGCTGGACGACCACCTGGTCTGCAAGGGCGGCACGTACCCGGCCCAGCTCATGTACCAGGAGCTTGCGGACCGAGCATGTGATCGCATCAATAGCGGCATCGTGAAGCGCCACCTTCGCGACCGCGCAGTCAAGGTGGTCCTCGATCCGTACAATCCCGCTGGTTCGACGATCCATGTCAACTTCACCACGTCGAAGCAGACCCGCTGGGAGACGAAGCGCCGCTGCCACATCAATTGGGTGGTGTGTGACAGCGACTGGGAGGCGGAGGTCTGCCGAGTCGTCGAGTCGCACCCGCGAGTCCGCTCATACGTCAAGAATCAGGGCCTGGGTCTGGAGGTGCCGTACCGGTCCGGCTCGGACGCGCGCACCTACCTCCCCGACTTCATCGTGCTGGTCGACGACGGCAACGGCGAGGACGACCTGCTCCGTCTCATAGTGGAGATCAAGGGCTACCGGCGCGAGGACGCCAAGGAAAAGAAGTCGACCATGGAGACCTACTGGGTACCGGGCGTCAACCGGCTCGGCTCCTACGGCCGCTGGGCGTTCGCGGAGTTCACTGACGTCTACACGATACTCGACGATTTCGATGCCACGGTCGGCTCACCGACCCAGGCACAGTTCCACGAGTTGATCGACGCAGTCCGGCCGGTCGCTCCGGAGGGCGCCGTCACGTGAGCGACGACAACGGTGATCGCCTCCAAGGCGATGCCCGTGCGGAGCCCCATCGGCGTGACGATACCGATCCGAGACTGGTTACCCGGGTCCGCCTCCGGAACTACAAGAGCATCGCTACCTGCGACGTGGAACCCGACCCGCTCTGCTTCCTGGTCGGTCCCAACGGCTGCGGGAAGAGCAACTTCCTGGACGCACTGCGCTTCGTGGCAGAGGCGCTGCGCTTCTCACTGGAGCACGCGCTGCGTGACCGTGGCGGCATACAGGAGGTGCGCAGGCGCTCGGGAGGCCACCCCAACCACTTCGGTATACGACTCGATCTTCAGCTCCCTCGCGCGGTCGGCTGGTATGCGTTTCAGGTTGCCGCGAAGCCCGGTGGTCGCTACAGCGTCCAGCAGGAGGAGTGCTTCGTCGCGGGCGAGGGCGGCCACGGCTCCTACAAGGTAGCAAACGGCAACGTGGAAGCCAGCACGATACCCAATCCCCCGGCTTGCGCCGGCGACCGCCTCTATCTCGTCAACATGTCAGGGTTCGACGTGTTCCGACCACTCTATGACGCACTGTCCGGGATGGGCTTCTACAACCTCAATCCGGATGCGATCCGCGATCTCCAGGCACCTGACCCGGGCCAACTCCTGAAACGGGATGGCAGCAACCTGGCGAGCGTGTTGTCCAACCTCGACGGAGGCCGCCAGACGGCCGTCGAAGAGTACCTTGCAGCGATCACTCCCGGGGTCACGGGTGTGGCAGCACGAACCATGGGCACCAAGCTCACGCTCAATTTCCATCAGGAGGTGCGGGGAGCCAAGCATCCATGGCGGTTCCTGGCCAGCAACATGTCCGACGGCACGCTGCGTGCACTTGGCGTCCTGGTGGCGCTGTTTCAGGGCAACGGCGAAACGCCGGGACGCCGCCATCTGGTCGGAATCGAAGAACCGGAGAGCGCCCTGCATCCCGCCGCTGCCGGCGTCCTCATCGACAGCCTCACCGACGCCAGCCAGTTGGCCCAGGTCGTGGTTACCAGCCACAGCGCGGATCTGCTCGACAACGACGCCATCCCCGACAGCGCGATCCTGGCCGTCCTGTCCGAACACGCCGAAACCAGGATCGGCCGCATCGACGAGGCCGGCCGCTCCGCGCTCCGCGATCACCTGTTCACCGCCGGCGAGTTGTTACGGATGGACCAGTTGCGCCCCGATCCGCAGCAGGCAGCTCCTCGCCAGCTCGATCTGTTCGCGAGCACCCTCTGACGGATGTCGACGATCGTGGCGATAGTCGAAGGGCCGGGCGAAGTGGAAGCCGTACCGATCCTGATCCGACGTATCGCTGCCACCGCCGTTCCCGACGTCGTACCGCACGTGCCAAGACCGATTCGGATAAAACGCGACCGCTTTCTCAAGGAAAACGAACTGGAGCGGTACGTTGACCTGGCGGCCCGCCAGTCCGGCCCCGATGGCGGAGTACTGATCGTCCTGGACGCGGACGACGACTGTCCTCCGGAACTCGCTGCAACGATCCTCCGGCGAGCCACGCGCGCACGCAGCGACCGCCCCATCGAAGTAGTGCTGGCGAGGCGCGAATACGAGGCGTGGTTCCTCGCCGCAGTGGACTCGATCGCAGGACGACGCGGCCTCCCGGACGACATTGCGGCTCCGAACGCCGCCGAATCGATCCGTGATGCAAAGGGATGGCTGACCTCACGCATGCCACCCGGCCGAGCATACAAGGAGACCCGCGACCAGCCCGCTCTCACCAGTCTGTTCGATCTCGCCACGGCGAGACGCGGAGCACCGTCATTCGACAAGATGTGGCGTACGGTGACCCAGTTGCTATGACTCGCCGTCTCTGGAGCACCGCTCGTGTCGCCGCCTAAGGTGTTCGGAGAGCCTCGATACTTGCTGAATATTGTGGGTAAGGACAACGCATAGATGGCAAAGGCAAAGAAACCCAAAGCGATTGAGACGATCACGCACGACGACGCGTCGCGCAGGAACATCCCCACGGCGGAATACCAGTCGGTGATGGAGAAGGCCGATCAGAGCCCGATCCAGGTGGCATACCAGCGCCGCAACCGCGACCTCGATCCGCAGCTCGTGTGGCGCGGCAAGGACGAGCAGGACTGGTCCGACCTCGTGCTGCAGGCCCCACCGCTGTTCATCCAGGAGAAGGTCCACCCGAAGGTGCTGATCGACGACCTGCTGCAGCGCAGCAAGGAAGGAGAGCAGGCGGCGGACGACCAATTCGACCTGTTCGCGGACTTCAACGGCCTTCCGGACGACAACGCCCGAACCGAGTTCTACCGCCACGACGCCAACTGGTCCAACCGCATGATCCTCGGCGACAGCCTGCAGGTGATGGCCTCACTGGCCGAGCGCGAGGGGCTGCGCGGCAAGGTGCAGTGCATCTACCTCGACCCACCCTACGGCATCAAGTTCAACTCCAACTTCCAGTGGTCCACCACCAGCCGCGACGTGAAGGACGGCAAGGCCGATCACATCACCCGAGAGCCCGAGCAGGTCAAGGCGTTCCGCGACACATGGCGCGACGGGATCCACTCCTATCTCTCCTACCTACGTGACCGCTTGACCGTAACGCGGGATCTGCTCGCGGCGAGCGGCAGCATCTTCGTGCAAATCGGAGACGAGAACATCCATCGGGTGCGCGTACTCATGGATGAAGTGTTTGGAGAGAAGAACTTCGTCTCTCTGATATCTACGAAGACATCAGGAGGCTCGACAGGCGTCTTCTTGTCCGGGGTAACCGGATACTTGATATGGTATGCAAAGAACAAGGAAGCGACAACGTTCAACAAACAGTTTCGGTCAAAGGTCATCGGAAGGGAAAGTAGCGAGAAATACAACAAGATAATGATGCCTGACCTCTCGAGTCGACCTCTGGACAGAGGAGACTCAGCTTCGACGACTGATTATTCCCGGATTTATCGCCAAGACAACTTGACCAGTCAGAGCATCGGAAGAGACAAGGGAGAGGGGGCTTCATCTTGGTTTCCCGTTAGTATTGAAGGAAGACTGATTAGACCATCACTCAGAGTTAGGTGGAAGACCAACGAGGGCGGAATGAACCGGTTGCTGAAGGCGAACCGGGTTGAAATTACTGGAAGTAGTCTAGCTTATGTTCGGTTCATGAGTGACTTCCGAGCTATCGAAATCAACAACCTATGGGATGATGTTGGAGGTGTTCAGAGCCGCAGCGATCCGAAAGTGTATGTGGTTCAATCGCCTACACCGTTGATCCAACGCTGCATTCTCATGACGACTAACCCAGGGGATCTTGTCCTGGACCCCACTTGCGGCTCGGGCACCACCGCCTATGTCGCGGAACAGTGGGGCCGCCGCTGGATCACGATTGACACCTCTCGCGTGGCCCTGGCTCTCGCCCGCTCCCGCGTCATGGGAGCGCGCTATCCCTACTACCTGCTCGCCGACAGCAAAGCGGGCCGGCAGAAGGAAGCACAGCTTACCCGGACGGTGACCTCCGACAGCCCGACCGGCGGCGACATCCGGCAGGGCTTCGTCTATGAGCGCGTACCGCACATCACTCTGAAGTCGATCGCCAACAATGCCGAGATCGACGTGATCTGGCAGGGGTGGCAAGAGAGGCTGGAGACGCTACGAGCGGAACTCAACGGCGAGCTCGGCCGGACGTGGGAGGAGTGGGAGATCCCGCGGGAGGCCGGTGACCAGTGGCCTGAGGATGCCATGTCGGCGTGGAAGCGGTTGCGGTCGTCCCAGTCCGACGCATTGAATGCCGACGCGCTGTTCGCGCTGAACAGCGCTCTTCGCCGGAACTACACCCTTGGGGAGGTGCCGGACCGGCCGCGCGACCCGTGGGACGCCGGCCCGACCGAGTTGCACCACCGCTGGTGGGAGGCGCGCATCGCGCGACAGAAGGAGATCGACGCATCGATCGCCGCCAAGGCGGACTTCGAGTACCTGTACGACAAGCCGTACGAGGATCCGGGAATCGTACGCGTCGCTGGGCCGTTCACGGTGGAGAGCCTTGCGCCGCATCGCACGCTCGGAGTGGACGAGAATGACGAGCTGATCGACAATCTCGCCGAGAGCAAGACCAAGTACGGCGAGCAGCAGGATTTCGCGACGATGGTCCTGGAGCACCTGAAGACCTCGGGCGTGCAGCAAGCCCACCGCGAAGATCGGATTTTCTTCACGGTACTCACGCCCTGGCCCGGGGACCTGATCTGCGCCGAAGGGCGCTACGTCGAAGGTAAAGCGGGCGCCGGCACCGAGCGCCGCGCCGGCATCTTCATCGGCCCCGAATTCGGCACGGTCTCCCGGCCCGACCTGGTCGCCGCCGCCCGCGAAGCCGCAGACGCCGACTTCGACGTGCTGATCGCCTGCGCGTTCAGCTACGAGGCGCATGCCTCCGAGTTCAGCAAGCTCGGCCGCATCCCGGTCCTCAAGGCGCGCATGAATGCTGAGCTGCACATGGCCGGCGACCTGAAGAATACCGGCAAGGGCAACCTGTTCGTGATCTTCGGCGAGCCCGACATCGAGATCATCCCGGCCCAGAACAACGGCGCCAAGTCAGAGCAAATTCAGGTCAAGGTCAACGGTGTGGACGTATTCCATCCCAACACCGGGGAGATCCGCAGCGACGGCCACGACGGAATCGCCTGCTGGTTCATCGACACCGACTACAACGAGGAGAGCTTCTTCGTCCGTCACGCCTACTTCCTGGGCGCCAACGACCCCTACAAGGCGCTCAAGACCACCCTCAAGGCCGAGATCGACCGTGATGCCTGGGAGACACTCCACAGCGACACCTCCCGCCCCTTCGATCGCCCGGCCTCCCGGCGCATCGCGGTCAAGGTCATCAACCACCTGGGCGACGAGGTGATGAAGGTCTTCCGTGTATAGGTCGGTCGGTCTTGGTCTGCGCGGGGTCCTTGCGTCGAAGCGGGAGACACTGAAGTGCAGTTCCGCATTGCGGACACGTTCACCGATAGCCTCGCCAAGCTGACCGGCGAAGAACAGAAGGCTGCCAAGACGACCGCATTCGACCTCCAGCTCAACCCGGCGCAGCCTGGGATGAGGTTCCACCGGGTAGACGGCGCGAAGGACAGGAACTTCTGGTCGGTCCGGGCCGGTCGCGGGCTGCGGATGATCGTCCACAAGACCGCTTCCAATTTCCTGCTCTGCTACATCGGCGAGCACGATGAGTCGTATCGGTGGGCGGAACGCCGGCGGCTCGAACGACACCCGAACACGGGTGCCGCGCAGCTCGTCGAGATTCGCGAAGTGGTGCGCGAGGTCGAGGTACCGCGGTACGTGACCGCAGAGCCGGCGGCGTCGCCAGTGCTATCGGGGGTGGATGACAGCCAGTTGCTGGACTACGGCGTTCCCGCCGAATGGCTGGACGAGGTCAGACAGGTGACCGACGAAGATGCCCTCCTGGAGGTGGCGGATCACCTTCCGGCGGAGGCCGCCGAGGCTCTTGTGGCACTTGCAACTGGCACCAAGCCGGAACGGCCGGCCCGCGTAGGTCCCGACGCGGATCCGTTCGCCCATCCCGACGCGCAGCGCCGCTTCCGGGTGATGACGAACCAGGAGGAACTGCAGCGAGCCCTCGAATACCCGTGGGAGAAATGGACGGTCTTCCTGCACCCGGCGCAACGGCAGGTGGTGGAACGGAGCTTCCGCGGGCCGGCGCGGGTATCGGGGTCTGCCGGTACCGGCAAGACCATCGTGGCACTGCATCGCGCCGTCCATCTGGCGCGTGCTCACCCGGACGCCCGCGTCCTCCTGACCACGTTCTCCACCGCGCTCGCGGACGCACTGCGCGCTCGCCTGATGCGCCTGATCGCCAACGAGCCGAAGATTGCCGAGCGCCTGGAAGTCGGATCGATGAGCGAAATCGGCCTCCGTCTCTATCAGGCGCACTTCGGTCGCCCCGAGCTGGTGACCGAAGAACAAGTGCGGGAACTTCTGCGAGGAGCCGCTTCCGACGTCGAAGAGCACAAGTTCGGCCAGCACTTCCTGTGGACGGAGTGGAGCCGGGTGGTCGACGCTTGGCAGCTTGCGAGCTGGGAGGAGTATCGGGACGTTCCACGCCTGGGCCGCAAGACCCGTCTCTCCGAACGGCAGCGAGCCGTTCTCTGGTCGATCTTCTCGAAGGTGTCAGCGGCTCTCGACGAGCGGGGGCTCCTTACCGAACGCGGTCTCTTCGGCCGCCTGGAACGACAGCTTCCGAAACTGGCGCATCCGCCGTTCGAGTTCTGCGTGGTCGACGAGGCCCAGGACATCGGTGTCGCTGAGCTGCGGTTTCTGGCTGCCCTCGGCGCCGCGCGACCGGACGGGCTGTTCTTCGCGGGCGACCTGGGTCAGAGGATCTTCCAGACGCCGTTCTCCTGGCGAGCGTTGGGGGTCGACATCAGGGGGCGCTCACAGACGCTGAAGGTCAACTACCGGACCTCCCACCAGATCCGCCGGCAGGCGGACCGACTCCTGCCGAGCGAAACCTCGGATGTGGACGGCAACACCGATCGGCGCACCGGAACGGTCTCCGTGTTCAACGGCGCCGAGCCCGTGGTCAGGATCCTCGACTCGCCGGACGAGGAGTGTGCCGTCATTGCGGAGTGGCTGGAAGCGCGGAAACAGGAGGGGTACACGCCCCACGAGATCGGCATATTCGTGAGATCGGAGGCCGAGCTGGAGCGGGCCGCCGAATCCGCCGTGAAAGCCGGGTTCTCCACGGTCGATCTGGCCCGGCACGCGGGAGGAGTTTCGGGGTCGGTGGCAGTCGGGACCATGCACCTCGCCAAGGGCCTGGAGTTCCGGGCCGTGGCGGTCGCCGCCTGCGATGACGAGGTTCTGCCGTCGCAGAGCCGAATCGAGAGCGTCGGCGACCAAGCCGACCTCGAAGAGGTGTACACGACCGAGCGTCATCTGCTCTACGTGGCGTGCACCCGCGCTCGGGACCATCTCTTGGTGACGGGGATGGAACCGGCCTCGGAATTCCTGGACGATCTGCGCGGCCTCTGACGGCTCGAACCCGCTATGATCGGGCCGACCGTCAGGTTTCCCGGAGGTTCCTGTGAGCCGCATCGATCGCATTCAGATTCGCGAGTTCTCGTTCGACGTTCCCGACCTCGGGCTGGAGCAGGCCGCCGCCGGCGTGGGCAACATGGCCTACGTCAAGGGCGCCACGCTGACCGCCCGCCGCTTCGCGGTGCGCATCAGCACCGACGACGGTGCCAGCGGGGAGTACGTCACGCACTGGGTCGCGACGCCCGCCTCGCTGGCGCAGGCGCAGATGCTGGCGCCGCTGCTGCTCGGGCGCGACCCGGACCGGCGCGAGCAGATCTACGACGACCTGAAGCGGGAGCTGCGCGCCTATGACCACATGGGGCAGGGCGTGATGGACATCGCCCTCTGGGACCTGGCCGGCAAGCGGCTGGGCATCTCGGTGTCGCGTATGCTGGGCGGCTTCCGCGAGCGGCTGCCGACCTACGCCAGCACCTATCACGGGCAACTGGGCCCCGGCGGGCTGAACAGCCCGCAGGCGTTCGCGGACTTTGCCGGCGAGTGCCAGGCGGCAGGCTTCGCGGGGTTCAAGATTCACGGATGGAACGACGGCGACGTCACGCGTGAGACCGACAACCTGCGCGCGGTGCGCGCCCGCGTCGGCGACGGCTTCCGCATCATGCTGGACCCGGCCTGCCAGCTCCGCACCTGGAACGACGCGCTGGCGGTCGGCCGCGTGTGTGACGAGATCGGCTGCTTCTGGTACGAGGACCCGTACCGGGACGCCGGCATCGCCACCGAGGGTCACCGCCGCCTGCGCGAGCGGCTGTCCACGCCGCTGCTGGTCACCGAGCACGTGCGCACGCTGGAGCAGAAGGCGGCGTTCCTGGTGGCCGGCGGCTGCGACATGATCCACGCCGATCCCGAGTACGACCTGGGCATCACCGGCGTGATGAAGATCGCCCACGTGAGCGAGGCGTTCGGGCTCGACCTGCAGGTGCACGCCTGCGGCCCCGCCCACCGGGCCGTGGTCTCGGCGCTGCGCAACACCCACCTGTACGAGCTGGCGCTGATGGGGCCGGGCATGCGCAACCTGGTCCCACCCGTGTATGACGGGTACAGCGACCAGCCCGACGGGGTCGGCGCCGACGGCTGCGTGCCGGTTCCCGATGGCCCCGGCCTTGGCGTCAGCTACGACTGGGATTACATCGAGCGCAACACCACCACCTCAGTAGATATCACGGTGGACTGAAGCGGGCTGCCGCGCGTGCTACCGTCGCGGCATGGAACTGCGCAAGAACCGCATCAAGCAGAGGCTGGCCGCCGGGGAGGTGGCGACCGTGGTCTCCGGCATCACCCATCCCGACGACATCGACGCGTTCGGGGCGATCGCGGAGGCGAACGGGATCGACGGGATCTGGCTGGAGGGCGAGCACGGGCCGGTGGACGCCGCCGAGCTGGGCAATCTGACCCGCGCCTGCGACATCTGGGGCCTGACCTCCGTGGTGCGCGTCAACGACAACCACCAGGGGCTGATCTACCGCACCCTGGACCGCGGCGCCCAGGCGATCGTGGTCCCGCACGTGAACACCGGTGCCGAGGCCGAGAACGTCGTGCAGGGCGGCAAGTTCGCGCCGGCCGGCGCCCGCGGCCTGTACGGCAGCCGGCAGTACCACGGGGTGGCCGACTACACCACGCGCGGCAACGACGAAACCTGCCTGATCGTCCTGATCGAGGACATCGTCGCCCACGGCAACCTGGACGAGATCCTGGCGGTCGACCACATCGACGTGTTCTTCGTGGCGCCGTCGGACTTCGCATCGTCGATGGGCCACATCGGCAACCACGGACACCCGGACGTGCAGGCGAAGATCGACGACTCCCTCCGCCGCATCGTGGCGGCCGGCCGCACGGCCGGCACCCTGACCTCCACCGCAGACGTCGCCTCCTACATCGACCGGGGGGTCCGGTTCGCGCTGACCGGCGTCGGGGGCTGGATGCAGGCCGGTGCCGCGGAGTACATGAGCCGCGTGCGCGGCTGACCGGTCAGCGCCTGACGGCCCGGAAGCGCAGGCGCACGTAGTCGACCGTCCAGGCGCCATCGGCGCCGCGTAGCGCGGGAGCGGCGGCGGCGCTCACCTCCGCCTCGACCTGTTGCCGCGTCGGCCCATCCAACGGGTCCAGGAACGCCGCCGCGAAGGTGTGCAGCCATTCGGTCAGCGTGCCCGGCACCGGCGTGGGGCGCGGGAACAGCCGGATGTCGGCGACCTCGAACCCGTGCGCTTCCAGGAGGCGCCGGTACTCGATGTCCGTGGGGAAGTACCAGGGATCGCGGGCGGACGCGTCCACGCCGCGGCGGCACAGGGCTTCGTGGAGGGCGCCCCGTACCGTGGCGATGTTGCCGGCCCCGCCGAACTCGGCCACGAACCGGCCGCCGGGGCGGAGCAGGCGCCGGACGCCGGCGAGGACCGCCGCCGCGTCAGGTATCCAGTGCAGTACGGCGTTGGAGAACACCGCGTCGAACCTCCCCGCGGCCAGCTCCGGGCCGGCCAGGTGGCGCGCGTCCGCCTGCAGCGCGGTCAGCCCGCGCTCCCGCGCCGCCGCGACGAAATCGGTGCTGCGGTCGACGCCCAGCACGCGGCAGCCGCGCGCGGCGAGGTGGGCGGTCAGCTCCCCGTCGCCGCAACCAAGGTCGAGCACCCGTTCGCCGGGGCGCGGGTCGAGCAGATCGATCACCTCGCGGCCGAGCGCCGGCACGTACGCGGCCCAGCGCCGGTAGCGTTCGGGGTCCCAGCGCTGTCCGCCGGCGGTCGCGTTCTCGTCAGAGTCAGGCACTTCCACGTTGGCGCCTCCGGCGCCGCATGCAAGCATACCGGCCATGGACACCGGGACCGAATTCCTTCGCCTCGTCACCGCCGAGTTCGCCAAGGCGCGCGAGTACGCCGAGCGGGCGGTCGCGCAGATGCCGGCCGCCGACCTGGCCTGGCGGCCGGACGAGCGCGGCAACAGCGTCTCCATGCTCATGCGCCACCTGGGCGGCAACCTGCGGTCGCGCTTCACGGACTTCCTCACCACCGACGGGGAGAAACCGGACCGCGACCGCGACTCCGAGTTCCGCAACGACGTGACCGGCCACGCGGCGGTGACCGCCAAGTGGCAGGCCGGCTGGACGTGCCTGGACCGCGCGCTCGCGGAGCTTGCGCCCGCCGACCTGCACCGCACGATCACCATCCGCGGGGAGCCGCACACCGTGCTGCAGGCGCTGCTGCGCGCCGTGACCCACACCAACTACCACGTCGGCCAGATCGTCGACTTGGCGCGCACGCGCGCGGCGGAGTGGCAGACGCTGAGCATGCCGCGCCCGCCGGGCGCCGCACGATCACCATCCGCGGGGAGCCGCACGCTCGCCCCGTGACCCACACCAACTCAGCCCTCCCGCATTCCCTCCGCGATCGGCACGCGCAGCGCCGAGAACACCTGAGCATGCCGCGCCCGCCGGGCGCGTAGCGCCCCGAAACCGCCGCCCTCAGCCCTCCCGCAGCCCTCCGCGATCGGCACGCGCAGCGCCGAGAACACCGGCAGCACCCCGAACAGGCCGCCGACGCCGATCGCCGAGCCCACGCCGATCGCGATCGCGGCCAGGCTGATCACGCTGCCGCCCAGCTCGGCCTGCGTGGTGCCGCGGAAGATCGGCACCACCAGCTCGGTGAGCGGCCCGGACAGCAGCAGGCTCAGGGCCACGCCGATCAGCGCCGCCGCGCTCACCATGATCAGCGAGCGGGCGAAGAACTCGCGGGCGATCACGCCGCGCGACGCGCCCACCGCCCGTTCCACGGCGATCTCGCGCGTGCGGCCGAGTACCTCCACCAGCATGATGCTGAGGATGCCGATGCAGCCGGTCACCAGCAGCACGAAGCCGAGCAGGTTCACCACCAGCGAGAAGGTGGCCACCGTGGCGCGCGCCTCCTCCAGCGCGGCGGAGCCGCCGTCCGGCCGCCCTTCCCATACCTCGGCCGTCACGTCGTCGCCGTACTGCTGAGCGAGCGCGCCGCGTACCTGGCTCTCGATGGTCGCCAGCCCGCTTCCCTGCACGCGCAGCGCGATCCGGGAGTTCAGGAACTGCTGCAGCCTGGCCGAGTTGACGTTGCTCGGAAACGCGGACGTCATCGGCACGATCATGTCGCCGACGCCGTAGGCGCGCCGCTGGATCTCGCTCGGATCGCCGAAGACCCCCCGCACCGTGTAGGTGGGCGGGGTGAAACGGCGTCCACCGCCGCCCTGTCCCTGCTGCTGCGCCTGGGTCGGGGCCGGCGGCTGAATCACCTGACCGAGCGCCTCCACGGGCGAACCGAACAGCACCTCCGCCATGGTCTCGGAGACCAGCGCCTCGCGCACCCCCTGGGCGACATCCTCCGCCGTGAAAGCGGAACCGGCGACCACCTCCAGACCCATCACGTCGAGGTAGTCCTCGTTCACGCCGACGACGCTGCGGAAGCGGTAGTTGGTCCCGCCCACCACGTACTCCGTCCACGGCGTGAACGCGACGGGGCTGGCGGCAACGGCTCCGGAAACGCCGCTCCGCAGCGCCTGGATCACGTTGCCGTCGAACTGTGGCGGCCGGACCTGTTGCTGCTCGCCCTCTTCGTCGATCTCGACGTTGGCGACCATCACCACCAGGCCTTCCTTCTCGAGCTGCTCGGACACCAGCCGGTTGAACGCGCCGCTGATCGACAGCGCGAAGATCAGCACGCCGACGCCGAGCCCGACGGTCGACAGCGTCACGGTCGACTTGACCGGCGAACGCGTCAGGCTGGTCAGCACGGAGCGAATGGTACGCATGACTCCTCCTCGACTCTCTGCCTACTCGTAGCGGATCGCATCGGCGGCCGGCACCCGCGCCGCCGCCGATGCCGGCACCACGTTGAAGACCGCGACGATTCCCCAGGACACCAGCACGCCGACGACGATCAGGCCGATCTGCAGCGCGCCGAAGCCGATGGTCTCTTCCATCAGGCGCGACAGCAGCGCCGACAGCCCCAGGCCGACGGCCGCGCCCACCGCGCCGATCGCCATCGCCTCCAGGAAAAAGACCGTGAACACCTGGCGGATGCTCGCGCCGACCGCCTTGAGAATGCCCACGGTGCGCCGTTTGCGCACGGCGCGGCTGAAAAAGATGTTGGTGACGTTGACCGCCGCGATCAGCAGCGCCGAAAGGGCCAGGAACAGGATGACCGTGGCCAGCCGGCCGTTGCGGTCGGCGGTCGCCTCCGCCTCCGCCCGCGGAACGCTGATCGCCACCGCGCCCACGCCGTGGGAGGAGTCGAACCAGTTGACGAGCTGGGCCCGCGCTTCCTCCAACTGGTCGGGATCTTCGACCATGAACCGCAGGTTGGTGCGCAGCGCCCGGAAGCGGCCGCCAAACCCCTGGAACTGCCCCGCGGCGATGACCGCAGGTGAGAAGGCCAGGCTGTCCACCTCCGTCCCGCTGGGCTCCAGCACGCCGATGATGCGGTAGAGCTGGTTGCGCGAGAGGACCTGGCGGCCGACCGATTCGCCGTCCTCGAACAGCGTGGCGCCGAGCGTGGAGCCGAGCACGAGCAGCGGCTCGCCCCGATCCACGTCGGACGCCTGGAATACGTCTCCCTCGGCCGCTGCCAGCCCCCAGGCGGCGAAGAACTCGGGGGTGACCTCCCAGCCCTCGACGAAATCGATCTGCGGTTGCGGGCCCTCCGGCGCCGCAACGACCTCCGGACTTGCCGCGGTGCTGGCGTCGGCCTGCTGGCCCTGAGCTTGCTGGCCCTGAGCTTGTTGGCCCTGGGCTTGTTGGCCCTGGCCTTGTCCCTGCGTCTGCCCTTGCGCCTGAACCTGCTGGCCCTGTCCGGGCTGTCGCTGGAATTGGCCTCCCGCGGCTTGGCCGCCCTGGCCCTGCTGGGCCGCCTGGCCGCCCCGGGATTGACCGCTCGACGCCTGGCCGCCCTGACCGGCCTGACCGGCCTGACCCTGCGCCTGTGTCGGTGTCGGTGTCTGCGTACCCTGTCCTTGGGCGCCCTGTCCCTGGGTACCCTGGCCTTGGTTCTGCCCTTCGCTCTGGTTCTGCCCTCTGCCCTGGCGGAACCCACTCTCGCCGAACCAGAAACCGGTCCGGTTGGCCAGGTAGGCGTACTGGATCGCCTGCGTGACCGAGCGCGCCTCCAGATCGGCGGCGGTCAGGATGCTCACCTCGGTGGAGGTCTGCACCTGCGCGGGCAGGTCCATCTCGTCTGCGTCCTCGCGGGCGGCGACGACGATCTCCCGATAGCGCGGCGCCGACAGCAACTCGCGCGATTGCTCGTTGGTGCGTCCGGCCAGCGCGATGCCCGCGGCAGTCGCCCCGACCGCCAGCGCCACGCCCAGTGATAGCAGCAGCGACTCGGCCGGCCGGCCGATCACGGAGCGCACGCTCATGCGCAGGTCTTCGCGGTAGTTCATGCGGCCGCCTCCCCGTCCTGGGCGACGCGGCCGTCGAGCACGCGTATGCAGCGGCGTGCGCGCCGTCCCAGATCGTCGTCGTGCGTCACCATGACGATGGTGACCCCTTCGCGGTTGAGACCCTCCAGGATCTGCATGATCTCCTCGCCGCGGTCGCTCGGCAGGTTGCCGGTCGGCTCGTCGGCCAGGATCAGGTCCGGTTTCAGGGCGAGCGAGCGGGCGATGGCCACGCGCTGCTGCTCGCCGCCCGACATCATCGTCGGCAGGTGGTACATGCGCTCGCTCAACCCCACCTCCTCCAGCAGCTCGGCCGCGCGCGTGCGCCGCTCGCCGCGCCCCATGCCGGCATAGCCCATCGGCAGCATCACGTTCTCGATGGCCGACAGCTCACCGAACAGGTTGAAGCTCTGAAAGATGAAGCCGAAATGGCGGTTGCGGATGCGCGCCTGCTCCTTGTCCGGGAGCTGCGTGATCTCCACGTCCTCCAGGAAGTAGCTGCCTTCGCTCGGCACGTCGAGCAGGCCGACGATGTGCATGAAGGTCGACTTTCCCGAGCCGGACGGCCCCATCACCGAGATGTACTCGCCGCGCTCGATCTGCAGGCTGACGTCGGCCAGCGCCTTCACCTCCACCTCGCCCAGGTCGTAGCTCTTGCCGATCTTCTCCAGTCGTATCATTCGTCGCTCCCTTCCAGCACGAGGATGTCGTGCTCGATGAAATTCTGGTAGCCGCTCACGATGATCAGGTCGCCGGCCTCGACGCCGGTCAGCACCTCCACCACATTGCCCTCCACTTGGCCGAAGGTCACGGCGATCTTGGCGGCCCGGTCGCCGGAGATCCGGTACAGGTAGCGCTGGCTGCCGGTGGTCAGGTACGGGCCGCGCGGCAGCAGCAGCGCGTCCTCGGTGACGCCCACCTCCAGCACGCCCACGGCGGTGGCGCCCGACAGCAGCGGCCCGGCTTCCGGATCGGGCTGCACCCGCACCAGCACCGTGGCGCCCAGGCCGTCCGGGGACTGCTGCGCGACCCGGCCGACGGAGGTCACCCACCCCGTCAGGCCGACCGCGCCGATGCCCAGCTCGACCGGCTGGCCGAGCTGCAGCGCGCCCGCGTACTGCTCCAGCACCTCCAGCTCGATCACGGCGCTGTCCGGGTCGGCGATGGTGAACAGCGCCTGGTTGTCGCTGACGGCGCTGCCGGTGATGCCGAGCGCCGCTTCCACGCTCAGGACCTCGCCGGCCATCGGAGCGGTGACCGCCATCGAAGCGATCTTGTCCTGCTGGCGGCGGATCTCGACCTGCAGCGCGTCGATCGCCGCCAGCGACACCTGGTCCTCCAGCGCCGCGATCTCCCGGTCCTCGGCGAGCTGCAGGAGCTGCTCGTCGCGGTCGTCGATCAGCCCCTGGAGGGTGCGCTCGGCCGCCTCCAGGTCGCTCGGCGGCGACACCTCGGCGGCCACCATCGACTTCGCCTCGTCCCGGTCTCCGGTCGCCTCTTCGATCTCCTGCCCCAGGTCGTCGATCTGGCGCTGCTTGCGCTCCAGGTCGATGCGGCTCTGCAGCCGCTGCCTGGCCAGCGACCGTTCCGCGTCGGCCAAGTCGGCGCGCCGGTCCTCCAGCGCCTCCACCAGGTCGTTGGCGGCGAGCTCCGCCAGGAGCTGTCCCGGCTCGACGCGGTCGCCCTCCTGCACGTACAGCGCCGCCGCCGAGCCCGATTCCGGGCTCAGGAGCGTCATCTGCACCGGGAAGACCACCGTGCCACTGGCCTGCGTGGTCTGCACCAGCCGGCCGCGGGTCACCTCCGCCGCATTGTGGGACCGCAGCGTGTACAGTTCCTGACGCGGCCCCAGGATCAGGTACGCGGCTACCGCCAGCCCTACCACCAGCACGCCCACCAGCAGCACCAGCCGCCACTGCCGCCGCTGGCCGGGCGGACGGTACGCCTTGACCTTGCCGGTATCCACGATCTTGCCTTCAGACATCGCTCATCCGCGACAGCATAGTCGCCGGCGGCCGTAAACATCCGGGCAATCCCATCTAAACGGCTCCGGACCGCGAATCCGCGCCGACAGCTCGTCCCTGATGCCGGTGGACGAGCGCGCCAGGCAGAACCGTTCGGCAGGCAGCTCCAGGAACAGCGCTCGCAGCGCGTCCGGCACCCGCAGCCGCCCGAGCGTCAGCAGCCCGGAGGGCAGCGGCCGGGCAGCCACCAGGAAACGGCAGCCCGCGCCGCCGATGGCCGCCACCGCGTCCATCATCTGTCGCTCGCCGCCGTAGAATCGCGGCTGCAGCACCCGCTCGGCCGTATCGGCGCCGACCACGAACACCGCCCCCGGGTACAGCGCCGCCTTGTCCGCATAGAGCGCCGCGCGGGTCAGCCACAGCTCCGCGCGTCCCAGGAACTGCGCCGCTCGACGGTGCGCCTCGGCACCGTCGAGCGGGGACTTGTCGGCGTTCAGCACCGGCATCTCGTAGGCCACGGACGTGCCCAGGAATGCCGCCGCCGCCGCCGCCAGCCCGCGGTGGCCGTCGTGCACGGGATTGAAGGCCCCTGACAGGAGCGCGCCCACCCGCGACCGTCGAGCTGCCGGCGGATCGGCCAGCACGCTGCCGTCCACCTCCCGGCACACCGCCCGCGCCCCCTCCCCGAGGAGCGCCGCCAGCTCCGGCCCGGCGTCGACGGAGACCTGCAGCGGTTCCGGTTCCGGCCACGGCGGCACGGCCGCGAGGTCGACGCCGGCTGCGTTGGCCAGCGCCAGCAGCACCAGCCGGCCGGCGACGGCCTCCTCCTGCCCGCGGGTCCGTGCCCCCTTGGTGAGCTGGACCGTCACTCGACGCGACCCCAGGCCGTCCCGCGTCGCGACGTGGCTGACGTGAGCGCCGCGCCGCGCGCGGCCGGTCACCATCGCGGTGGTGCAGCCCAGGCCCACCACCGCCGCGGCCCCGCCGGCCAACGCGCGCGCGCGCTCGCGGGCCGCGGCCGCCAGCGCGTCGGCCACCGCCGGATCGGTGGCGCGGGCCGGCGTGACTCCCAGAGCCGTGGTCAGCGAGTCGTGATGGTAGCGGTCGTGCGCCTCCAGCACCGTCGCCGACGACCCCTCCACCGCGTGCAGCCACGCCAGACCCTGCGTGCCGCCGGCCAACTCCAGAACGGCCGCCACGGGCGCGTCGTGCACGGCGCGGACCAGACCGGTCCACGCCGCCTCGTCATGCGGACGGGCCGACATCTGCTACCCTCACCGCTGCATGGCGCGCACCACCACTGTTCTGTTCATCGCCGACCTCGTCGGCAAGCCGGGCGTCTACTGCGTCAAGAACCTGCTCGGCAACCTGCGGCGCACGCACCAGGTGGACCTGACGATCGCCAACTGCGACGGCGCGACCGGCGGCTTCGGCCTCGGCAAGCGGCATGCGGCCTACCTGCACAAGCTCGGCGTGGACGTGATCACGTCCGGAGAGTGTATCTATTACAAGCGCGACATGGTGCCCTACCTGAAGGAGGTCCGCTACGTGCTGCGGCCGTTCAACTACCCGCGCCACAATCCCGGCAACGGCTGGGCGACCGTCACCGCCCGCGGCGGCGCGCGCGTGACGGTGGCCTGCCTGCTCGGCCAGTCCGGCTACGACCGCGTGCACGCCGGCAACCCGTTCGCGGCCGCGGACTGGCTGGCCACCGAGCGGCGCGCGGAGACGCCGATCACGATCCTGGACTTCCACGCCTGCACCACCGCGGAGAAGCGCAACATGTGCGTGTGGATGGACGGCAAGGTGAGCGCCGTGTTCGGCACGCACGTGCGGGTCCAGTCGGCGGATGAGGCGATCAGCGCAAAGGGCACGGCCACCCTCACCCATTGCGGGCGTACCGGAAGCATCGATTCCGTTGGCGGCCTGGACCCGGAGATCGAGATCCGAAAGTGGCGGACGGGGATCTACGAACGGTCGGCGGACACGTGGAGCAACCTGCAGTTGCAGGGAGCGCTGGCCCGTTTCGATGATGAGGGCCGTGCGGTGGCTCTGGAGCGGCTGCAGGTGCCGTGCCCGACTCCCGCGGGTACCGATGAGCAAACCGGCTGACCGGCGCCGGGACGGGTTCCAGGCCCCGGTGACGCTGCTCTCGGCAGCGGCGGTGGCGGCAGCGGCGGTGCTGGCATCGGCGCTGTTGCTGGCCGGCTGCTCCTTCGACTACCGGTCCACCGAGCTCGACGACGAGCTGGCCGAGGAGGTGCCGAACACGGTGCTGAACGGCGTCGAGCACACGGTGATGAGCGGCGACCGGCTCACGGCGGTCCTGCGCATCGATCGCGTGGAGAGCTATCACGATCGCGACCTGCTGATACTCTCGGGCATTCACTTCACGGAGTTCGACGGCGACGGCGGCGTGATCACCGAAGCGTGGGCGGATCGCGTCGAGTACCGCAGCAAGACCGGCGACGCCCGCGCCGAAGGATCGGTGGCGGTGTCGTCGCACCGGGAGGATGCCCACATCACCGCCACGGGACTGAACTGGAACGACGCCGAGCGCATTCTGACCGGCGATGAGGGCGCGGAAGTGGTGCTCGAACGCGGCGACGGATCCAGACTGGCCGGCGTCGGTTTCGAGGCCGACGTCGCTCGCCGCATCGTCCGCTACCTGGGGCCGGTGTCCGGCAGCCTGGTGGTCGACCGGGCCGCCGACCGATGAGGCCACCGCTCCGCCGCGAGGCCGCCGGGCGGATGGCGTCCGCGGCCCTGCTTGCGGGCGCGTTCCTGTTTGCGGACGCGACCCTGCTGGCGCCCGCTGCGGCGTTCGCTCAGGACGAGTCGGCCGAGGAACCGGAGAAGACGACGATCACGATCAAGGCCCTCGACAGCATGGAGACGGTCGGCGCCAAGGGACAGGAACGCACGGTGCTCGCCGGCGGGGTCGAGATCGTCGTGGACGACACCACCATCCGCGCCGAGCGCATCGAGCTGTTCGGCAAGGACTACGGCCTGATCCTGTGCCAGGGCGCGGTGCGGGTGATCGAAGCGGATGAGAACATCGAGATCGGCAGCGAGCACCTGTTGTTCGACCGTGAGCGGTCGGTGCTGCGCATCCAGGGCAGCGCGCTGTTGATCGACCGCGACAACGAGGTGGTGGTGAAGGGCGGCTTCATGGAGTACCACCAGGATTCCGGAGAAGCCACCGTCCAGATCGGCGTGCGCATCCTCAAGCCCGACCTGGTGTCCCGGTCGGAGTTCGCGCGCTACCGCCGCGACGAGAACACCGTCGACCTGTCCGGCTTGCCCGTCGTCATCTATCGGGGCGACGAGTACCGGGCGATGAGAGTCTTCATCGACCTGGACCGGGAGACGGTTCGGATGGAAGGGGAGATTCACGGCACCATCACGGAGTCGTGAGCTCCCTGCCCGAGACGCCCAATCCCGCGGCGACGCTGGCCGTCCAGGGCCTCCGCAAGAGATTCGGCCGCAAGGTTGCGGTGGACGGGATCTCCTTTCGCATGACCGTGAGCGAGGTCGTGGGCCTGCTCGGCCCCAACGGCGCCGGCAAGACGACCGCGTTCTTCATGATCGCCGGCTTCATCGAGCCGTCGGAAGGCAGCGTCCTGCTGGACAGTCAGGACATCACGCGGCTGCCGATGTACCGCCGCGCGCGCCGCGGCATCGCCTACCTGCCGCAGGAACCGTCCGTGTTCCGCAGGCTGACCGTGCGCCAGAACGTGCTGGCGGTGCTCGAAACCCGTCGGATGCCCCGCGGGCAGCGGCATGAGCTCTGCGACGAGCTGCTCGCCGAGCTCGGCATCGAGAAGATCGCGGACCAGAAGGCGCATACGCTGTCCGGCGGCGAGCGCCGGCGTACGGAGATCGCACGCGCGCTCGCCAGCGATCCCCGCTTCCTGCTGCTGGACGAACCGTTCGCGGGCATCGATCCGATCGCCGTGCACCATCTGAAAGAAGTGGTGCGGTCGCTGTCGGGCAGGGGCATCGGCATCCTGCTCACCGATCACAACGTCCGCGACGCCCTGGAGATCACCGACCGCTCCTACATCATCGACGGCGGCCACATCATCGCCGAGGGCAGCCGTGAAGCGCTGCTGGCCGATCCGGCCGCACGCAGCGCGTACCTGGGCGAGGAGTTCCGCATGTAGCTTGTTTCGTCGCCTCCGGCTCCGCTCGGGCTTGCCGCTCCCGCCGCAAACCCGACAGACTCCTTGATGGGCTACCTTTCACCAATGCAAGCGCAGCAGCCGGTCCTCCGGCAGGAACAACGCCTGCGGATGACGCCGCAGCTCTATCAGGCGATCCGCATCATGGCGCTGCCGCTTGCCGACCTGCAGCTCACCATCGACCAGGAGCTCGAGCGCAATCCGGCGCTGGAGGTCATGTCCGACGATCCGACCGACTCGCTCGACGAAATCGAGGACCGCCCGGAAGAGGAGCTGTTCGGCGACTCATCCGACCCCGGCTTCCAGAGCCTGCGCACCGACGCCGACCCGGACGCGAAGCAGCGTTTCCTGGAGGGCGCACTGCAGCGGCCCGAGACGCTGCAGGAGCACCTGCTTTGGCAACTGCGCCTTCAGCCGGTCGAACCCGAGGTCCTGCGCGCAGCCACGTCGCTGATCCGCCATCTGGACGACAACGGGTTCCTCCTGGAACCTCCCGAGGTGGCGGCGCCGGATGCCCAACCCCGGACGCTCGCCCGCGCACAGGCGCTGGTACAGGGGCTCGACCCGGTCGGCACGTGCGTCGCCGACTACCGGGAGTCGCTCAGCGTTCAGATACGACATCACGACGCGCCTGCGCCGCACGCCGCGACTGTCGTCGAGGACCATCTGGACGCACTGGAACGCGGCCGGCTCGACGAGATCGCGCGCGCGCTGGACATCCCGGTCGCCGCGGTGCGCGAGGTGCTGGCGTTCGTGCGCACGCTCGATCCGCTTCCCGGCCGCAACTTCCAGTCGGAGCCCACTCGCTACGTGGTGCCGGACGTGATCGTGCGCATGCACGACGGCGAGCTGGCGATCATCCTCAACGACGAGGTGATTCCCGTCCTGGGCGTCGACAGCTTCTTCGAGAAGATCGGCAGCAACGGCAACGGCGTCACCGCCGGCAGCACTCTCGCGGGGAAGGAGGCGCGCCGATTTGCCAAGGCGAACCTGCAGGAGGCGCGCTCCTTCATCCGCAACGTCACCGCGCGAAACCGTTCGCTGGTTCGGGTGACACGAGCGGTCGTCGACCACCAGCGCGAGTTTTTCCGCAGCGGGCCGAAGCAATTGCGCCCGCTGACGCTGCGGGACGTGGCCGCAGAGGTCGATCTGCACGAAGCGACCGTCTCGCGGATCGTCAACGGCAAGTTCCTGCAGACCGAGTGGGGGATCTACGAGCTCCGCCACTTCTTCACCAACTCGATCTCCGGCGCCGGGTCGAGCGGATCGCGATTCTCGAAGGCTGGCGTCAAGGAGATGGTTCGCGAGATCATCGCAGCCGAGCGGCCCGACGGAAGGCGCTTGTCGGACAGCCGCATCGCCGCCATCCTGGCCGAGCGCGGCGTCAGGATCGCCCGTCGTACGGTCGCCAAGTACCGTGGCGAACTGGACATCGAGAGTTCCCTGGAGCGCTGATGGGGATGCACTTCCGTTCCGCGGTCCGCCTGAAGACGACGCCGCGACGAACGTGCGAACGCGGCGCTGCTTGACATGCCGACAGAAAACAAGGAAACGCACCCCCACATGGCCTTCAACGTCCTCGACCTGCTGCGGCTGGACCTGCGCGAGAACGAAGCGCTGCATCTTTCGTGCATCGGCGGACGCGCGGGCATCACGCGCGAGATCAACGCCCCGGAACTGAACCGTCCCGGCCTGGCGCTGGCCGGGTTCTACGAGCAGTTCGCGTTTCAACGCATCCAGGTGTTCGGCCGCGGCGAACGCGCCTACCTGGAGACGCTCTCCGCCGAAGGCAAGACCGACACCCTCAAGCGCCTGTTCGACCACGCGATCCCGTGCTGCGTGTTCACGGACAGTCAGCAGCCGACCGAGGACTTCCGCGAGCTGTGCGAAGCCGCGGGCTGCCCGATCCTGCAGACCACGCTCTCATCCTCCTCCTTCACGGCGCGGGTGGTGAGCGCGTTGAACTCGATCTTCGCCCCCTCCGACCGCGTGCATGGCGTGCTGCTGGAGGTGTTCGGGCTGGGTGTGCTTCTGCAGGGGCCGTCGGGGGTGGGCAAGAGCGAGGCGGCACTGGCGCTGATCGAACGCGGCCACCGCTTCGTGGCCGACGACGTCGTGGAGATCCGGCGCGTCGGCAACACCCTGATCGGAAACGGGGTGGAGGTCACCAGCCACCACCTGGAGATCCGCGGCATCGGCATCATCAACATCGCGCACCTGTTCGGCGTCGGCGCCATCCGCGAATCCAAGCACATCCAGTTGGCCGTGCAGCTTGAGGAGTGGGACAACTCACGAGAATATGATCGAATCGGCGACCAGGACATCCAGGTGGAGCTCATCGGCACCCACGTCCGCCAGATCGTGATTCCGGTGCGGCCGGGGCGGCCCGTGCCGATCCTGATCGAGACCGCGGCGATGAACGAACGGCTCAAGCACATGGGGTACCACTCGGCCCAGGAATTCAACCGCAGCGTCATGGCGTGGATGTCGGCGCGCAACCCGCAGACCGCTGCGGTCGAAGAGTGGTAGGTGAGTCCGAATGGTGGAGCGTGAGGTGATGATCGCAAATCGGGCCGGCGTTCACGCCCGGCCCGCGGCGCTGCTGGTGCGGACCGCCAACCGGTTCCAGGCCGACATCTACCTGGAGAAGGACGGGGAACGCGTCAACGGCAAGTCGATCATGGGGATCATTGCCCTCGGCGCCGCCTACAGAACGACGCTGCGTGTCATTGCCACCGGCGCCGATGAAGCGGAGGCCGTGGAAGCGCTGGTCCGCCTGGTGGCCAGCAAGTTCCAGGCGACGGACGACCTGCCATGAGAGGCCTCACGCAGCGCCAGCGGCAGACCCTGCAGTTCATCGAGCACTACCTCGACCTGCACAGCTTCGCGCCGACCGTGCGCGAGGTCGCATCCCACCTGGGAGTCACCACCAAGGGCGCCCACGACCACCTGCGGGCGCTGCAGCGCAAGGGCTGCATCACGCGCGGCATCCGGCGGTCGCGGGCGATCGCCGTGACCGGGAACGGTTCGGAGGCGCCCGAGGTCGTCGACCTACCGGTGCTGGGCACCGTGGTGGCGGGACAGCCGCTGCTCGCCGAGGAGAATCTGGACGGCACCTACCAGCTTCCCCGGTCCAGCATCGGAGCGGGAGACCACTTCGCGCTGCACGTGCGCGGCGACAGCATGAAGGACGCAGGCATCCATGACGGCGACCTGGCCGTCATCCGCCAGCAGCCCACCGCCACGGATGGCGACATCGTGGTTGCCATGATCGACGACGCCGTGACCCTGAAGCGCTTCTTCAAGGAGAGCCAGCGGGTCCGGCTGCAGGCGGAGAATCCCGCATACCCACCCATCTACGCCACCGACCTCAGGATTCTGGGCAAGCTCGCGTGCCTGGTGCGCGACTACCGCTGAGATACCGCGCCGCGCCGTTCGGGCGCCGGTCCGATGGCTGAATCGCCCGTCCATCTGTTCTGCGGCCCCGACACCGGCGAGAAGCGCCGCGCGATCGAGCGGCTTCGCGGGCAGCTCCAGCGCGGCTCGGGCGGGGCCACGCTGGCCATCGAACGCCACTACCCGTTCGACACCGTCATCGTCGACGTCATCGCGTCGCTGCGAACCCCGAGCCTGTTCGCACCGCGGCGGCTGGTGGTGCTCAGCCAGGCGGAGGCTCTGAAGGCGGCCGATGTCTCGGCGCTGGCCGACTACTGCCGGGAGCCTGCCGACGGGACCACGCTCGTGATCGAGACCGAGGAGCTGCGGGTCGGCAAACGCCTGCAGGACGCGGTGCCGGCATCCTGCCGCCGGGTATTCTGGGAGCGTTTCCCCGATCAGCGGCGGCGCAGCATCAGCGCGTTCTTCCGCGAACGCGGGATCGCCATCGACGATCAGGCGGTGGAGACGCTCAACGAAGTCGTGGGCTCCTCATCGGCCGCGCTGGAGAGCGAGTGCGCGGCGCTGGCCGCCATGCACCGGGCGGCTGCCGGACCGGATACGTCCGGCGGGCCGGATACGCTGACCGCCGAGGACATCGACCGATGGGTGCACCACAGCAGGGCCGAGACGGTGTTCACCCTGTTCGACCACCTGGGAAGCCGCGACCTGGCAGCCGGCGTCCGCACGCTGCAGGCGATCATGCTGACCCGCCAGACCAGCCCGTCGCAGCTCCTCGGGGGCTTGGCGTCGCAGTTCCGAAAGACGGCCGATCTGCAGCAGTTGCTGCCGCGCATGGACCGCCAGCAGGCGTGGCGGGTGCTCAAGGTGTCCGGCAAGCGGGCGCAGGCCAGCCTTGCCCGCGCGGCCGAGCGCTACCACGCTGCGGAGCTGCAGGCAATCCTGCGGGTGCTGGCCGAGTTCGACCTGCGCATCCGCGCCGCCGCCCAGCACATGCAGCTCAGCCTGCTCCGGCTTGTGCTGTACTACGTCGTCGTTCGGGGTGGGCAAGGAGCGTGGAGGACTTTTCCTCATTGACGACCGCGCACCGTGCGTTGCTGAAGATGAGCCAGTAACGTCGAGGATTTTTCCTCACTGACCGCCGCGCACCGCGCGTCGCTGAAGATGAACCAGGAGCGCGGAGGCTGTTTCCTCACTGACACCGGCGCAGCGGCTGATCTGGCCCGGCGTGGCGCCCGCCACCCCCGCGACCGATGCGAACCGCTGCAGCAGGCGTTTCGAGCGCGCCGGCCCGATGCCCTCCACCGCCTCGAGCGCCGAGCGGGCCACCCGCTTGGTGCGCAGGCGCTTGTGGTAGGTGGTCGCGAAGCGGTGCGACTCGTCCCGCACCGCCTGCAGGAGCCGCAACGCGGCGCTCCCCTCCGGTAGCGCCGCGGGCGTGCCGATGCCGGGCAGGTAGATCTCCTCCTTGCGCTTGGCAAGGCCGGCAAGCGGCAGATCGGTCAGCCCGAGTCCGTCGAGGATCCCCTTTGCTGCGCTCACCTGGCCGGCGCCACCGTCCACGAGCACCAGGTCGGGGCGAGGCAGGCGGTCGTTGAGCACGCGGGCATAGCGACGCGCGATCACCTCACGCATCGCCTCGAAGTCATCGACCCGGCCGCCCAACGACCGGATCCTGAAGTGCCGGTACTCGCCCTTCGCCGGCTCCCCGGTCTCGAACACCACCAGCGACGCCACCGTGTCGCGCCCGCCAAGGTGCGAGATGTCGAACCCTTCGATCCTCCGCGGCGCGGCCGGGAGGTCCAGTGCCCGCCCCAGCTCCTCGACGCCGCGCTCACGGTCGACGCCCGGATTCGCCCGTTCAGCGTCCTCGCGGGCGTTGGTGTCGGCCAACCGCAGCACCTGCGCATGCTTGCCGCGCCGGGGAACGTGCACGCGCGGCGCGGCAAGCCGCCGACCCGAGTCCGACGGCAGCAGCGTGCGCAGCGCGGCCACGAGCGCCTCGGGCTCCTCCACGGTGCGGGTGAAGATCGTCAGGCCGGCCAGCGCCGTCCTCCTGCCGCCGTAGTAGCCGAGCACGAACCTGGCGCGGGCCGCCGCATCGTCGGCATGCGGGCCGTGGTCCTGGACGTGGAATCGTTCCCGTCCCACCAGATTGCCGCCCCGGAACTGCAGCACGAGAAAACGGTGCCAGTCGCCGCCGGCGAAATGGCCGATGTAGTCGCGCGCGTCCGCGTCCACGCCGGCGACGTGCTGCTGCTCGGTCACGTCGCGGATGGCCTGGAGCTGGTCACGGATCGCCGCCGCACGCTCGAACCGCTGCTCGGCCGCCGCCTGCTTCATCCGCCGCGTCAGGTCCCGACTGAGGTCGTCCGCACGGCCGGAGACCAGCTTGCGCACCGCCCGGACACGCTCGGCGTACTCCTCGGTGTCGATGGCGCCGACGCAGGGCGCCGCGCAGCGGTTGATGTAGTGGTTGAGGCAGGGAGCGGGACGGCGCCTGAATCGCTCGCCGCGCTTGCGCAGCGGGAACAGTCGATCGATCAGGTCCAGGTAGACGTCGATCTGGTTGGCCTTCGCGAACGGACCGAAATACTCGGAGCCGTCGAACACGATGGTGCGCGTGCGGTAGACCCGCGGAAACTCCTCTGCGGTGAGCCGGATCACGGGATAGGACTTGCCGTCCTTGAGGTTGATGTTGTAACGCGGCGCGAAGCGCTTGATGAGGGAGTTCTCCAGCAGGAAGGCCTCCGACTCGCTGCCGGTCAGAACCGTCTCGATCGAGGCGGTCCGGGCCGCCAGCATCAGCGCCCGCGAGTCTCGCGGGCCCCGGTTGAAGTAGCTGGACACACGCGCCCGCAGCCTCTTGGCCTTGCCCACGTAGAGAACGGCGCCCGACGGGTCCTTGAAGAGGTACACGCCCGGCCCCTGCGGCAGGCTCGCGGCCGCGGCGCGCAGGTCCGAGGTGGCTCCTATGTCGTTACCGGGCATCGTGCATGGGCTCCGTTTCTTTCGCAGATTGTGCTTTTCTCAGGGTACCGTCCTGCCGATGGTCAAGTGTAGACCTATCCTCGCGGCCGGCCGGGACCGGCCGCGCAGGCGGTTTGTCGAAGGAGTTGCATCTTGATAGGTTGTGTCATCACCCGGCGGGGGATTAGCTCAGGTGGTAGAGCGATAGGTTCGCAATCTATAGGTCAGGGGTTCGAGTCCCCTATCCTCCACTCCGCAACGTCCGCCGGCCGCCGGCCCGTCCGGCACGCGGCGCGGGCGGCGGCGGTGCTGCTGGCCGCCGTGGTCACGCTCAACTGCGCCACCAATCCCGAGGTTCCCGGGCTTGACCTGAGACCGGTGGTACCCCAGGAGATAGACGCCCCTCAGAGCGCCAGCCAAGCGGGGTCGGAGGCCACCGTCACGGAGCCTGCACAGCCGGCGACAAGCGAGCCGGAGTCCGCTTCTGCCTCCGAGCCGGCCGAGCCCGCCGCGCCGACGGCGGCAGAGCCCATGTCCGAGCCGGGTGATCCGATCGAGGACCGCATCGACCGGTTGCTTGCCGGCATGACCGTCGAACAGAAGGTCGGGCAGCGCTTCATGACCTGGATTCCCGGCACGGCCGGCTCGGAGCGCGCCGCCGCCCTGATCGATCAGGGCCACGTCGGCGGCGTGATCATCACCGAGCAGAACGTCGAGAGCCACGATCAGGTGAGGGAGCTGATCGACGGGCTGCAGCGCATGGCGCAGGACGGTCCGTCGTCGGTACCCCTGTTCGTCGCCACCGATCAGGAAGGCGGCCGGGTGACCCGCGTGCGCCTGCCCGAGGTCACCCTCTTTCCGGCCGCGCTCGATCAGGGCAGGCACGCCGACCCGGACTACGTGGAGGCGGCGGCCTACGTGACCGGCGTCGAGTTGCGCCGCCTGGGCGTGAACATGAACCTTGCGCCGTTGCTCGATCTGCACGACCAGGACGACGGCACGGTGATAGACGGCCGCGCTTACGGCGCCGACTCCCAACTGATCGCCGACTATGCGCGCGCCTACGTGCGCGGCGCCAACCGCGCCGGCATCATCTCGGTGGCCAAGCACTTCCCCGGGCACGGCGTGACCACGGACGATTCCCATGACCGCCTGCCGGTCGTGCGGCTCACGCGATCCGAGCGCTCGGCGATCCTGGCGCCCTTTGTCGCCGCGATCGACACCGGCATCCACTCGGTCATGGCCGCGCACATCCTGTACGAGGACCTGGACCCGAACCTGCCTGCCAGCGTGTCGCCGGCAGTCATCACCGGCCTGCTGCGCGAGGAGCTCGGCTTCGACGGGGTGGTGATCACCGACGCGATAGAGATCCGGAATCCGGCGCCGGCGCTGATGGAGCCCTACGTCGTGCGCAACAGCTTCACGGCCGGAGTCGACATCATCCTGGCGGCCCGGTCCAGTGACGTGCTCCCGCTCATCGAGGAAGGGGTCCGCCTGGTCCGCTCCGGCATGGAGAGCGAAGAGCGCCTGGACGACTCCGTGCGCCGCATCCTGCGCGTCAAGCTGCAGGGGTCGATGATGGAGCGATGATCGTTTCCGATGCCACGATGCGCGAGCTGCTCGACGCGGGCACGGTGGAGATCGACCCGCTCGAGGAGTACCAGCTCCAGCCGGCATCGGTCGACCTGAGGCTCGGTGACCACTTCCTGAAGGTCGACGAGAACACCGCGGAGAGCATCTCGCTGACCGACCCGATCAACTACACCGAGTTGCGGGCCGAGCAGATCGTCATCCCGCCGCAGTCGTTCCTGCTGGCGGTTACCCGGGAGCGCATCCGGCTGCCCGACGACATGATCGCCTTCGTGGAGGGCCGCAGCTCGATCGGCCGCATCGGCCTGTTCATCCAGAACGCCGGCTGGGTGGACCCCGGGTTCGACGGCACGATCACGCTGGAGCTGTTCAACGCCAACCGCCTGCCGATTCGTCTCACCGCCGGCCGGCGCATCTGCCAGATCGTCTTCGCACGCATGGACCGGCCGGCGGCCCGGCCGTACGGGGGCAAGTACCAGAACCAGCGCGACGCGGTGGGCAGCCGCGTCTACCAGGACACCGCCTGAGCGGCCGAGCGGAAACCCCGCGGGGTCCGCTCCGTCAGCGCTCTTCTATCGGCACGTAGTCGCGCTCCGTCGGCCCGGTGTAGATCTGCCGCGGCCGCGCCAGGCGCGCGTCGGGGTCGCGGATCATCTCGTGCCAGTGCGCGATCCAGCCCGGCAGCCTGCCGATCGTGAACAGCGTCGGGAACATCTCCACCGGAATCCCCAGCGCCTGCAGGATGATCCCGGAGTAGAAGTCCACGTTCGGGTACAGCTTGCGCGCGATGAAGTACTCGTCGCGCAGCGCGATCTCTTCGAGCTCCACGGCCAGGTCCAGCAACGGCGTGGAGGCGTTCAGCTTGTCGAGCACCTCGAAGCACGCCTTCTTGAGGATCTGCGCGCGCGGATCGAAGTTCTTGTAGACGCGGTGCCCGAATCCCATCAGGCGGACGCCGGCGACCTTGTTCTTGACCTTTTCCAGGTACTCCCCGCCTCCATCCCCGGTCGCCAGGATCTGCCGCAGCATCTCAACCACGGCCTGGTTGGCGCCGCCGTGCAGCGGTCCCCAGAGCGCGTGCACGCCGGCGGCGATGGAGGCGAACAGGTTGGCCTTGGAGCTGCCGACCATGCGGACGGTGGAGGCCGAGCAGTTCTGCTCGTGGTCGGCGTGCAGGAGGAGGATCGTGTCCATGGTGCGGGCGATCTCGGGATCGACGACGTACTCCTCGCACGGGGTGGCGAACATCATGTGCAGAAAGTTGGCCGCGTACCCGAGGTCGTTGCGCGGGTACATGAACGGCTGGCCGATCGAGTGCTTGTACGAGTACGCGACGATCGTCGGCAGCTTCGCGATCAGCCGATGGATGGAGATCTCCACCTGCCGTTCGTCGTGCATGTCGAGCGAGTCGGAGTAGAACGTGGAGAGCGCCCCGACCACGGCTCCGCAGATGGCCATCGGGTGCGCCCGCTTCGGAAACCCCTCGTAGAAGCTGCGCACGTCTTCATGCACCATGGTGTGGTAGGTGATGTCGCGCATGAAGGCGTGCAGCGCCTCGCGGGTGGGCAGCTCTCCGTCGAGGAGCAGCATCGCCGTCTCCAGGAAGTGGCTGGACTCGGCGAGTTGCTCGATCGGGATGCCGCGGTAGCGCAGCACGCCCTTCTCGCCGTCGATGAAGGTGATCGCGCTCCGGCAGGAGCCGGTGTTGGCATAGCCCGGATCGACGGTGATCGCGCCGGTGGCCCGGCGCAGGGTGCCGATGTCGATGCCGACCTCTCCCTCGGACCCGCGCATGACCGCGAGATCGATCTCCTTTCCATCGAGCGAGATACGGGCCGTTTTGGCCATGTTCTGTGAGCCTCCGTACCTGACGTCCCGCGCATCTTATCACGGGCCGGTCCCGGCGAGAGCGGACCCGGGACGAGGACTACGGTGGGAACTGCAGGGTGAACGTGGTGCCCGAACCTGCCTCGCTCGTCACGCTGACGCGGCCGCCGTGCGCCTGCACGATGTGCTTGACGATCGCCAGGCCCAGGCCCGATCCGGGGATGCTCGAGTCGCGCTCGACCCGGTAGAAGCGCTCGAATACCCGGTCCAGATGCTCGCCGGCGATGCCCGGTCCATCGTCGCTCACGTCGATGCGCACGCCTCCCTCGCTCCGGGCGCTGATGCGCACGGATGCCCTGTCGCCGCCGTACAGCAGCGCGTTGTCCAGCAGGTTCGCCAGCGCCCGCTCCAGCAGAGGTCCGTTGGCGCGCACGCGCACGCCGTCGACGCCGACGGTGTCGATGCGCGCGCGCCCCTCGCCCAGCCGCGACCGGCAGGTGTCGATCGCCCGCGTGACGATGGGAGCGAGCGGCTGCGCGGTGGCGTCGATGCCGTCGTGCTCGCCCTGCTCGATCCGCGACAGGCTCAGGAGGTCCTCGACCAGCGCGTGCAGCCGCTCGGCCTGCGCACCGGCGATCCGGAGGAACCGCTTGCCGTTGGAGCCGCGGTACAGGCGGCGGTCGAGCATCGTCTCCACGAACCCCTTGATGGCCGTGATCGGCGTGCGCAGCTCGTGGGAGACGTTGGCCACGAAGTCGTGCCGCAGCCGCTCCAGCCGGCGGAGCCGCGTGGCGTCGGCCGCGCAGACCAGCACCAGCCAGCCGTCTTCGTCAGCCTGGATCCGGCTCACGCGGACGTGGATCACCGCGTTCGGCACCAGATCGCCCAGGTCGCGGGCTCCGTGCTCGGAGGTGCCCGCCAGCACCGGTGCCAGGAAGTCACGCAGCGACTGCGCGGGCAGCGCCTCCGCGACAGGGCGGCCGACGTGCTCGGGACGCACCCCCAGGAGCTCACCGGCCGACGCGTTGGCGACGCAGACGACGCCGCGCGGGTCGATGCCCACCACCGCGTCGGGAAGCTGGGTGAGCAATCGCTCGACCCGACGGGCGTCGCGGGTCTCGGCTACGCTCGTGCGGGCATCCCGGTGTGCCCTGACGGTCGCCGCGCGCGCCCGGGCCAAGCACCACGCCAGCACGCCGGACGACGCCCCCAGCAGCGCGACCGACAGCCTCCCGGCCCATCGCCCCAGGAGCTCCGCGGGCAGCAGCGCGGCGGTGGCGACGCCTGCCGCCGCCACCGCGGCGCCGGTCACCACCGCCGCGACCGGGCGGCCGCGATCGCCGGGATCCCCGGGCGCTGCCGTGCCGCTCACTCGCGCATGCGGAAGCCGACGCCCCGCACGGTCTCCAGGCGCCACGCCTCGTCGCCCAGCTTCCTGCGCAGGGACGCGATGATGACGTCCACCGACCGGTCGGTGACCGGGTAGTCGGCGCCGTGCACGCCGGTGACGATGCGCGACCGCGACGACACCCAGCCGGCCCGCTCGGTGAGAAACAGCAGGGTCCGGAACTCGGTGGCGGTCAGCTTCAAGGGCACCCCGGCCACGGTCGCCTCGTGCCGCCGCGAGTCGAGCCGGATGGGACCCGCCGAGACCGGAGCGGCCGGCTCGTCTCCGCCGCCGGGCGGATCGAGGCGCCGCAGCAGCGCGCGCGCCCGTGCCACCAGCACGCGCGGGCTGAACGGCTTGGCGATGTAGTCGTCGGCGCCGATCTCCAGGCCGGCGATCACGTCCTCCTCCTCACCGCGAGCGGACACGATCAGGATGGGAATGGCACGCGTCTGTGCGTCGTCCTTGAGCCGGCGGCACACCGTCAGGCCGTCGATCCCGGGCAGCGCCAGGTCCAGGACGATCAGCTCGGTCGGCTTGCGGGCCACCGAGTGCAGCGCCTCCTCGCCGCTGGTCACCCGGCGCGGATCGAATCCCGCCCCGTCGAGGTTGAAGGCGATCAGCTTCGCGATGTCGCGGTCATCCTCGACGACGAGCGCGTGCGGCCGCGACCCGCGGTGCTTCATGCCGGCTCGAACATGCGGATGAACGCTCGCGGCAGCGTCCAGCACAACAGCCGCACCAGGCGCGCCACGGCCAGGGTGGTGATCCGGTGCGCGCGGCTCGGCCGCGCCGCGGCGGCCCACTGCAGGATGGCGGCCAGCCGGTCGTACTCGGCCGGGCCGAAGCGCTCGGCGACGTCGCGTGCGCCACGCTCCGCGACGCGCGCGGCCTCCGCCGGGTTGGCCAGCGCGTGGTGGATCGCAGGCGCGTACTCCGCGCGGTCCGCGGCCAGGTAGCCGCCGACCGCGCCGTGGATGATCTGCGCCGACACGCCGGCGTCGTCGGCCAGCGCCACGATCGGCAGCCGGCAGAGCTTCGCTTCGGTGATCACCAGTCCGAAGGTGTCGCCGAGGCTTGCATACAGCATCAGGTCCGCTTCCACCATCTCGCGCAGCATGCGTTCACGGCTGACCGCGCCGGCCAGCCGCACCCGTTCCGGCGCACGCACCGAGCGGCGCACCCAGTCGGTGAGCGGCCCCGGCCCGACCAGGTGCCACTCCGCGTGCGGATAGCGATCGGCAAGCTCCGCGTTCCAGACCGACACCAGCAGCTCGACGTTCTTTTCCGCGGACAGGCGCCCCGGAGTGATCAGGCGGATGCCGACCTCGGCGCCCGCTCCGGCGGCCGATCCCGGACGCGGACGGGTGCGTGGCGGGGGGGTGGCGCGCTCCGGGAACCGGTTCTCGACCACACGCCAGGGTGCCACGCGCAGGACCTCCACCAGATATCGCCGCATTTTCTCACACAGGATGCTGAGGAGCACGCGGTGCATGCGCCGCTGCGTGAGGCCGAGCAGCCAGGTGAGCATCCGGCGGATCAGCGCCTGGGCGGCCGGACCCGACCCCGGCGGATAGGTGTAGACCATGTAGTCCGGCGCGTAGGTGGTGAAGCGATTGACCGCCGCCACGCCGAAGCGAGCCGACAGGTACAGCAGGAAGAACAGCCCCTGCGGGGCCACGCAGTGCCCGTAGGCTACGTCGAACCGGTATCCTGAAAGCCGCCGTGCCAGCCGCCGCGGATCGGCGTCGAACACGTGGTAGAAGCCGCGATAGGCGACCAGGTGGTAGGTGCGCGTGTGCTCGGTGTTGGTGGAAACCACCACCACCGTGTCGCCCCGCTCCCGGAAGAACGCCAGCTCGGCCTCGATGCTGCGGCTGACGCCGTCGACCAGACCGTACGAGTCGCTGACGAGCAGGATGCGCACGTCAGCCGAGGGCGCGCTCCATGACCCGGTTCAGGCGCTTGGCGAAGGCGATCGGATCCTCCGGGCGGACCCCCTCGATGAGCAGGGCCTGCTCCAGCAGCAGCCGGCTGGCGTCGTCCAGCAGGGCGTCGTCGCCGCGTTCGGCGAGCCCGACGATGATCGGATGGCCGGGGTTGACCTCCAGGATCGGCTTGCTGTCCGGCAGGTCGCGCTGGCCGAGCTGCTTCAGCACGTTCTGGAAGGCCAGGGTCGGGTCGCTGCCGTCGGCGACCACGCAGGACGGGGAGTCCGAGAGGCGGGCGCTCGGGCGCACGTCCTTGACCTGATCGGAGAGGAGCTTCTTCATCCTGCCGAGCAGCGGCTCGATCTTCTTCTCGCTCTCCTCATCACGGTCGTCCCTGAGGTCGTCGGCCGTGTCCGAGCGGTTGACCGACTTGAGCTCGAGATCGCCGTAGGTGCCGATGGCGGGCACCACCAGCTCGTCGATCTCGTCCTCCATGATCAGGACCTCGAAACCCTTCGCCCGGTAGGCCTCCAGCAGCGGCGAGCGCCGCAGGTCGGCTGAGCGGTCGCCGGTGATGTAGTAGATGGCCTGCTGGTCGGAGGACATGCGCTCCTTGTACTGGGCCAGGCTGACCAGCCCGTCCTCGGAGCTCGACCGGTAGCGCACGAGCTCCAGGAGCTGCTCACGGTTGCCCGGGTCCTGGTAGAGGCCCTCCTTGAGCACCCGACCCAGCTCCGTGAAGAACCGGTCGTAGGCGGTCGGGTTGTTCTTCGCCAGGCCGGCCAGCTCGGACAGGATCTTCTTCACCGACGCCTGCCTGATCGCCGCCATGGTGCGGTTCTGCTGCAGGATCTCGCGCGAGACGTTCAACGGCAGGTCCTCGGAATCGATCACGCCGCGGATGAAGCGCAGGTAGGCGGGCAGAAGTTCGCGGTCGTCGTCGGTGATGAACACGCGCCGCACATACAGCTTCACGCCCGGCTGGTAGTCGGCGTAGTAGAGGTCCGGCGGCGCTTTGGCCGGCACATAGAACAGCGTCGTGTACTCCAGCGTGCCTTCCGCGTGCGTGTGCACCCAGTGCAGCGGATCCTCCGTGTCCACGGTGAGGGTCTTGTAGAACTCCTGGTAGTCGTCGTCGGACAGCTCCGGCTTGGGACGCTTCCAGAGGGCGGAGGCGGCGTTGATCTGCTCCACCTTCTCCTCGGGGGCGGCTCCTTCCTCGGTGCCGGCCTGATCGGTGCGGGCCGGCTCCGTGTAGTGGAGGTGGATGGGATGCGGAATGTGGTTGGAGTAGCGCTTGACGATCCCCTCGATCCGGTACCGGGAGGCGAACTCCCTGCCGTCGTCGCTGAGGTGCAGGCTGACGGTGGTGCCTGACTGTGCCCGCTCGGCGGGCTCCACCTCGAACTGGCCGTGCCCGTCGCTCGTCCACCGGTGCGCCTGGTCGTCCCCGGCGCGCTTGCTGGTCACCTCGACCCGGTCGGCGACCATGAACGATGCGTAGAAGCCGACCCCGAACTGCCCGATCAGGTTGGTGTCGGCCGCGGCACCTCCTTTGGCGTCGTCCAGGAAGCGGCGCGTGCCGGAGCGGGCGATCGTGCCCAGGTTCTCGGCCAGCTCCTCGGCGTCCATGCCGATCCCGGTGTCGGAGACCGACAGCGTCGCGCCCTCCTTGTCGTCGAACTCGACGTCGATGCGCGGCACGAACGGGAAGCCCTTGTAGTCGTCCTCGGTCAGCGTCAGGTACTTGAGCTTGTCCAGCGCGTCGGAAGCGTTGGAGATCAGCTCGCGCAGGAAGATCTCCCGCTGGGAGTACAGCGAATGGGTGATCAGGTGGAGGAGCTCCGTGACCTCCGTCTTGAACTGCTTCTTGGCCATCGGTCGAAAGGTAGTACCGCGGTTCAGGCGCCGGCCAGCACGCCGGCGGCCGCTTCCGCGAACTTCAGCCCCATGGCGTGATGCACCTGCTCCATCGTCTCCCGCGCCTCGCGCCGCATGCGGGCGTTGCCGGCGTCGATGATCTCCTCGATGCGCTCCGGGTCGGCGGCGTACGCCGCGCGCCGCTCCCGGATCGGATCCAGGAACGCGTTCAGCGCACGCGCGAGCTTGCGCTTGACCTCCACGTCGCCGACCGCACCGCGGCGGTAGCGGTCCTTGAGGTCGTCGACCTCCGCCGTGTCGGCGTTGAAGGCGTCGTGGTACTGGAAGACGGGGTTGCCCTCCACCGTCCCCGGGATGTCGGCCCGCACCCGCTTGGGGTCGGTGTACATGCCCATCACCTGACGCTGCACGGTGTCGGCGTCATCGGAGAGGTAGATGGTGTTGTCCAGGCTCTTGCTCATCTTGGCCTGACCGTCCGTTCCCAGCAGGACCGGGAAGTCGCCGAGCAGGGTGCCGGGCTCCGGGAAGACCGGGCCGTACAGCTTGTTGAAGCGGCGGCAGATCTCGCGGGTCACCTCCAGGTGCGACTCGTTGTCCTTGCCGACCGGCACCAGGTGCGCGCGCGGCAGCAGGATGTCGGCGGCCTGCAGCACCGGGTAGCCCAGCAGCCCGAACGGCAGGGCGTCCAGGTGCGCCGCCTGCGCCATCTCCTTGACCGTCGGCACGCGCTCCAGCCGAGGCACGGTCACCAGCATGCTCAGCAGCGTGGTCAGCTCGAAGGTCTCCGGGACCGCGCTCTGCACGAAGATGGTCGAGCGCTCCGGGTCGATGCCGACCGCCAGGTAGTCCAGCACCACCTCGCGGATGGTGCGCTCCAGCTCTTCCAGGTGGTGCTTCTCCGGCCGCGTGGTCATGGTGTGCACGTCGGCGACGATGAAAAAGCACTCGTACTCGTCCTGGAGCTGCACCCGGTTGTGCAGGCTGCCCACGTAGTGGCCGATATGCAGGGGACCGGTCGGCCGGTCACCGGTCAGAATCCGTTTCTTCGCTCCCATCGTCCGCTCACCGTAGGGGCACGACGCCGTTCCGGTCAACGCCGCCCGATCCGCGCCCGACAGGCTCTTGAGATCGCGGCGCCGATGCGCAATCCTGATAGGCATCGGCAGGCTGCGCTCGTGAACTTCAACACTACCAACAATACGTTCCGACAGTTGATGGGCAACGGTCTAAGCTATCGCGTACCGCAGTTCCAGCGCGACTACTCCTGGGGGCCGGACGAGTGGGATGACTTGTGGCACGACCTGGTCGAGCTGTTCAGCGAGGACCCGGAGCCGGCCCATTACCTCGGCTATCTGGTCCTGCAATCGACCGACAACCGGACCTTCGACATCATCGATGGACAGCAGCGCATGACGACGCTCAGTCTGTTGATGCTGGCCGCCGTTTCCCACCTGACGGACCTGGCGGCTGCCGGTGCGGCAGATGACCCCGAGCTACGTCGCGCCGATCAGTTGCGTGCGAACTATATCAGCTATCTGGACCCCGTGAGTCTGGTTCCCCGCTCCAAGCTGACACTCAATCGGAACAACGATCGCTTCTATCAGGACTACCTGATTCCGCTGGAACGACTGCCTCAGAGAGGGCTGAACGCATCCGAACATCTGCTACGGCGCGCGTTCTCCTGGTTCAAGGACCGAATCAGCGAGTGGTCGGGATCCGATGGAAGGGCGGTGGCGAGTTTCGTCGACGCCGCGGTCGACAAGCTGTTCTTTACCGTCATCACCGTCACCGACGAACTGAATGCGTTCAAGGTGTTCGAGACCCTGAACGCGCGGGGAGTACGCCTGTCAGCCACCGACTTGTTGAAGAATTACCTGTTCTCCGTCGTCTCTCGGAACGGTGCTCACGAAACTGACATCCGGTCGCTGGAGAGCCGCTGGGAGGAAATCGTCGGGCTGCTCGGCAGCGAGGGCTTTCCCGAGTTCCTCCGCGTGTTCTGGAACAGCCGCAACCGGCTTGTACGCAAGGCCGACCTGTTCAAGACCATTCGAAGCAAGATCAGGGGACGTGCTGAGGCCTTCGCCCTGATCCGCGACATGGATCGGAACGCGAGAATGTACGCGGCGTTGCGTAGTCCTGAAGACGTCTCTTGGTCGAGAGAGGAGCGCGACAGCCTGTCTCAGCTCCAGATGTTCAACGTGCGGCAACCGCTCGCGCTTCTGCTCGCGGCGTTCGAGCGAATGTGGGACGACGACCGGCCCGGATTCGGCCGCCTTCTGCGCGCGATCGCCGTCCTGTCGTTTCGGTACAACGTCATATGTGGGCGACAGAGCAATGAGCAGGAACGGGAGTACAACCGGGTCGCCTGCGCTCTGTCGGCTCGGCAGCTCGGCGGAGCCGCGGATACGATCAGGGAGCTGCGGCGCGTGTACCCGGAAGACGATGAATTTAGCGCGTCGTTTGCGGACAAGGAGCTACGCACTACCAGCAGCCGCAACAAGAGAGTTGCTCGCTTCCTTCTCTTTCGGCTGGAGCGGCAACTGTCGGATAGGGACTTCGACTTCGAGAGCTCCAAATACGACGTCGAGCACGTGTTGCCGGAACATCCCGCTGACGATTGGGATCAGTTCGACGATCGGCAGCGTGAGTCATTCACCTATCGACTCGGAAACCTCACGCTGTTGTCGGCGAACCGCAATCGCGACATGGGGAACGCAGGATTCGCGGAGAAGCGACCCGTCTACAGCGCAAGCCAGTTCACCATTTCCCGCCGGCTCGCTGAGGAGTATGATACCTGGACCGTGGAGAAGATCCGTTCACGCCAGACATGGATGGCCAAGCAGGCCACGAGCGTCTGGCGGGTGGACTTTTAGAGCGGCTCTCCGCCGCGACCTCACGGACCCGGGAGCACGATGTTCACACCGCATGAACGAGAGAAGCTGTTGCTGGCGGTCGCCGGCATGGTGGCGCGCGACCGGCTGCAGCGCGGCGTCAAGCTCAACCACCCCGAGGCCACCGCCATCATCGCCACCCAGATCATGGAGTGGGCGCGCGAGGGGCGCTCGCTGACCGACATCGTCGACCTGGGCGCGACGATCCTGTCCGCCGAGCAGGTGATGAGCGGCGTGCCGGCCATGATTCCGAACGTGCAGGTCGAGGCGACCTTCCCCGACGGCACCAAGCTGGTGACCGTCCACCATCCGATCCAATGAGCGCGGCATCCTCAGGACTCCACGACGGCTGGGCACCGGGTCAGGTCTGGCCCGCGCGCGACTCGTGGCGCAGCCTGCCGGAGCGGCCGGCGGTGCAGGTCGAGGTGGCCAACACCGGCGACCGCCCGATCCAGGTGGGCAGCCACTTCCACTTCTTCGAGGTCAACCGCGCCCTGCGCTTCGACCGCCGGCGCGCCTACGGCATGAAGCTGGCCATCGCCGCCGGCACCGCGGTGCGCTTCGAGCCCGGGCAGCGCCATCTGGTGACGCTGGTGCCGTTCGGCGGCGAACGGATGTGCCACGGCCTCAACGGGCTGGTGAACGGCCCGCTCGACGACGGCGAGGTGCGCGCGGCCGCTCTGGCCGCCGCACGGGAAGGAGGGTTCGGCGGTGCCTGACGCCGCCTACGGATTCCGCACCGACGGCGCCGGCCACGCCGGCATGTTCGGACCGACCGCCGGCGACCGCGTGCGCCTGGGCGACACCGACCTGGTGCTGGCGGTGGAGCGCGACCTGACCGTCACCGGCGACGAGGTGAAGTTCGGCGGCGGCAAGGTGATCCGCGACGGCATGGGGCAGGACCCGCGCGCCACGCGCGCCGCCGGCGCCCCCGACCTGGTGATCACCAATGCCCTGATCGTCGATCACACCGGCATCTACAAGGCCGACGTCGGCGTCCGCGACGGGCTGATCTGCGGCATTGGCAAGGCCGGCAACCCCGGGCTGCAGGACGGCGTCGATCCCGCCCTGGTGATCGGCCCGGGGACCGAGGCGCTGGCGGGAGAGGGGATGATCTGCACCGCCGGCGCCATCGACAGCCACATCCACTTCA
The DNA here is from genome assembly GCA_963662775.1 of Spirochaetia bacterium. Taxonomy (GTDB): domain Bacteria; phylum Spirochaetota; class Spirochaetia; order SZUA-6; family Bin103; genus CATQHW01. Next base: position 2,350,065 of record OY759747.1, on the reverse strand, counting down.
TCTGTCCGCAACTCGTCACCACCGCGCTCACCAGCGGCGTCACCACCCTCCTCGGCGGCGGCACCGGACCGGCCACCGGCACCCTGGCGACCACCTGCACGCCGGGGGCCTGGAACCTGGCGCGCATGCTGGAGGCGGCCGAGGAGTACCCGGTGAACCTGGGTTTCTTCGGCAAGGGCAACAGCTCGCTGCCCGAGCCGCTGCGCGAGCAGGTGGCGGCCGGCGCCTGCGGGCTGAAGCTGCACGAGGACTGGGGCACCACGCCGGCGGCGATCGACTGCTGCCTGGGCGTGGCCGACGAGACCGACGTGCAGGTGGCGATCCACACCGACACCCTCAACGAGGCCGGCTTCGTCGAGGACACGATCCGCGCGTTCGCCGGCCGCACCATCCACACCTTCCACTCCGAGGGGGCAGGCGGCGGCCACGCGCCCGACATCCTGCGCGTCTGCGGCGAGCCCAACGTGCTGCCCAGCTCCACCAATCCCACCCGGCCCTTCACGGTCAACACCGTGGCCGAACATCGCGACATGCTGATGGTCTGCCACCACCTGGACCCGTCGCTCCGGGAGGACGTGGCGTTCGCGGACAGCCGCATCCGGCCGCAGACGATCGCGGCCGAGGACATCCTGCACGACCTGGGCGCCATCAGCATCATGGCCAGCGACAGTCAGGCGATGGGCCGGGTCGGCGAGGTGATCACCCGCACCTGGCAGACCGCGCACAAGATGAAGGTGCAGCGCGGCGCCCTGGCCGGCGACCCGGCGGCGCACGACAATGGCCGCATCAAGCGCTACGTGGCCAAGTACACGATCTGCCCCGCGATCGCGCACGGGGTGAGCGACCTGATCGGATCGGTACAGGTGGGCAAGCTGGCCGACCTCACGCTGTGGCAGCCGACGTTCTTCGGCGTGCATCCGGAGGTGGTGCTCAAGGGCGGCTTCATCGCCTTCGCCGCCATGGGCGACGCCAACGCCTCCATCCCCACGCCGCAGCCGGTGTGGGGCCGGCCCATGTTCGGCGCCCACGGCGCCGCCCGCGCCTCTACGTGCGTCACCTTCGTGAGCGCCGCCGCGCGCGACGCGGTGGCCTCCCGTGGGAGCATCCGGCGCCGGGTGGAGGCCGTGCACGGCACGCGCGACGTGAGCAAGCGGGACCTGCCCCGGAACGACGCGCTGCCGGTGATGGAGGTGGACCCCGACTCCTACGAGTTCCGCGCGGACGGCGAGCCGCTGACCTGCGAGCCGCTGGCCGAGGTCCCCCTGGCGCAGCGCTACTTCATGTTCTGACGGAATCAGGCGAGGCGTAGGTCCGTTGGACGCAGGGATGCGCGATGGCGTGCGGGCGCGGCTGCTGCTGCTGGCCGACAGTTCCTTTCCGACCGGCGCGTTCGCCCACTCCTGGGGTCTGGAGTGGGCGGTGCGGGCCGGCTGGGTGACCGACGCCGCCAGCCTCCTCACCTGGACTCGTGACGCCCTGCGTTTCGGCGTCGCGCCGCTGTCCGGGCGGGCGGTCGCACGTGCCGCCGCCATGGCGGCTCCGGGCACGGAGTCGGCTCCGGGCACGGAGTCGGCGGCCCGGAAGCTGGCCCGCCTCAGCGACGAGGTCGCCAGCTTCCAGCCGTCCCGCGAAGCTCGGGCGGGCGACGGCCAGCTTGGCCGGTCGCTGCTCCGCGCTGCCGCCGACGCGCTTCCCGCGCTGCGGGAGCACCCCGCCCACGCGGACGTGACCCGGGAGGCCCGCGGCCGCGACGACCGGATCCAGCACCCGGTCGCCTGGGGATTCGTGGGCGGCGCGCTGGGCATCGACGCCGGCGAGCTCCTGCAGGTATTCTTGCTGGGAACCGTGCGCCAGTGGTCGCAGGTGGCGATGCGCACGGTACCCGTCGGCCAGTCGGACGCGGTAGCCGTCGTCGGCGCGCTGCTTGAGGAGGTGACCGGACTGGCACGGCGGATCGCCCGGCGGCGACGTCCGCTGGCGAGCGCCACTCCCGGCTGGGATGCCGCGGTGCTCGGCCACGGCGAGCTGCAGGCTCGCTACTTCAGAAGCTGATACCGATACCTGGAGCGATTCACCCATGGACTACGACGGAAACGAGTCAGACGTTCGGCCGACGCGGTTCGGCATCGGCGGGCCGGTGGGCTCCGGCAAGAGCCACCTGCTGCTCCGGCTCTGCCAGCGGCTGGGCGGTGAGCACTCCATCGTCGCCATCACCAACGACATCTTCTCGCGCGAGGACGAGAAGTTCCTGGTCCGGGCCGGCGCGCTCGCCGAGGGGCGCATCCTGGGAGTGGAGACCGGCGGCTGCCCGCACGCCGCGATCCGTGACGACATCTCCGTGAACGCCGACGCCCTGGCGCGGCTGCAGGAACGCTTCGACAATACCCGCGTGGCCTTCATCGAGAGCGGCGGCGACAACCTGGCGGCGAGCTTCAGCCCCGACCTGGTCGACTACCAGATCTACGTGATCGACGTCGCGCAGGGCGGGGACATTCCGCGCAAGGGGGGCCTGGGGATCACGCGCAGCGACCTGCTGGTGGTGAACAAGGTGGACCTCGCCCCCTACGTGGAGGTCGACCTGCAGCGGATGACCGACGACGTGCGGGCGGCGCGCGGCGATCTGCCGTTCGTGATGACCAACCTCAAGGACGGCTCGGGCGTGGAGGAGGTGGCCGCCTGGATCGTCGCGGCGCTCGGTGCCCCGCGACGCGGCCGGCCGGCCTGGGGCGTGGGCGGACACCACCATCACCACGACCATCACCACGACCATGGCAACGGCTTCCACTCCCATCATCACCACGCCGGCCACGCCGAGGACCATCTCCACGCGGCCAACGTCCGCTAACCCCGGCCCGAGCGGACGGCGCGGCGAGCTGCGGCTGGCCGTAACCGGGCGGCGCTGGCGGACCCGGCGCCGGGCGCCGCTGTTCGTGAACGTGCTGCCGGACTCGGGCGGCCTGTTTGCCGTGCCGGTCGATCAGGGGGGCGGTCTGCGCAACGGCGACCGTCACCTGCAGCGCATCCGAATCGACGGCCGGGCGGAAGCGACCTGGGCGCCGCCGGCCAGCACCCTGTGCCTGCCGGGAACCGGCGAGGACCCCGCTCACCTGCAGCTCGTGGCGGATGTGCGCGCCGGGAGCCACCTGCGGCTGGTGGGACGGCCGCTGATCCCGTTCGCCGGCGCCGCCGTGATCCAGTCCACGGTCGTCGGCACCGACCGCGAAAGCTCCTGCCTGCTGCTGGAGTGCGGGTGTCCCGGCCGCAGCCAGATGGGCGAGACCTGGGCGTTCAGGCGTCTGGCCTACCACCTGACCGTCCTCCGCGACGGCGCGGTCATCTACCGGGAACGCTACCGCCTGACTCCACCGGCGGTGCCGTTCGGGCCGGCCGGCTTCGGCGGCAGTTTGGGCTGGGCGACCTGTGTCGCCGTGGGCGCCCGCGCGGTGGCAGAGTTGGAGGCGCTGCGCCCGGTGCTCACCGGCACCGGCGTGGTGAGCACCTGCGGGCTCATCGCCGACGACGTTGCGGTGGCGCGCGTGCTGGACCGCGGCGGCACCCTGATCAGCGGCATCGCCGACGTGGCCGCCGACGCCTTCCGGAACGGTCAGCCCGCCGGCGGGGAGCCCGCGGGATAGACCGTCTCCTGATCGTCGGACGGAACGCTGGAGACCGCCCAGCGGACATCCATGGTGAAGCCGATGTCCAAGGCCAGATGGCTGAACTCGCCTGAGAGCTGTTCGAAGATCTCCCGCCTGATCCGGTCGTGCAGGCGCACGTCGATGGGTTCGGTGGCGTCCTCCGGCACGATCACGTAGAGGTGGATGTACAGGTATCGGCCCACCTCGGTGGTGCGCAGGTGCGTCTCCGAATGCGGCACGCGCCCCAGCACCGATTCCACCAGCGCCGCGATCCGGTCCTGCACCGCCCGATCCGGCGCCCTGCCCATGAGCTGCCGCCAGTTGGCGCGAATGGTCTTGATGGGCTGCGGCGCCGCGATCGCGGCGATCGCCAGCATGATCACCGGATCGGCGTACGGCGCCCACGCCGACAGCCGCGAGTTCTGGATGATCAGCGTCGCCACGAACGCCACGCCGACCGCGCCCGAGATCATGGTGTCGATCACGGCGTTCTGGGCGTCGAGCTGCACGATCGGGGAACCGGACCGCTGGCCCAGCTTGCGCAGCGTCACCGCCAGCGCGACTCCTCCGGTCACCGCGATGGCCGCGTAGATGATCCCGCCGATGGCCGCCACCTCCTGCCCGCCGGTCATCAGCGCCCTGACCGCCGTCCACACCGCGTACAGCAGCGCGGTCGCGATCAGGACCCCCTTGAACAGGTTCAGCATCGGCTCGAAGGTCGCGTACCCGAACGGATACTGCTCGTCGCGCGGACGCTGCACGAGCTTGGACACGTACAGCGTCAGCAGCCCCACCACCGCGAAGATCAGCGAGAACAGGCCGTCCAGGAACACCGCCCCCGACCGGCTGGCGAGCGAGATGACGATGCCGATCAGCCCGAACGACACGCTCGCCACGATCACGATGACGATCGACCGCTGCTCGATTTTCTCTGCCGTCACTGCCATATCCTCTATCCAGCTTTCGGTCCGGGGTGCCGGCGCTTCCGGCCGTCCTTACACAGCTAGGACCGTGACTTCCTGATCCAGACGCTGCCCAAGGCGGTCCTTCTCGACCTCCAGATCGTACCGAGTCTGCAGCTTGAGCCATAGCCGCTCAATGTCCCTCGCCAAGCGATACTGCGGGAAATTCGGCGGTACGACGAACCATGGTAGCCAGTCTTCAGGTAAGACGATAGGCTACGCGCGTGAGAACTACCGTCTCCTCGAAGGGCCAGATCGTGCTGCCGGCGGAGATCCGCCATCATGATGGCATCGAACCGGGCCAGGAGTTCGAGATCGAGCGCCACGGCGCCGGCGTCTACCTCCTGACGGCACGTGAACCACCGAAGAATCGTGGACTGGTGGATCTCCTGCTTTCCTGTCCCGTGAAGGACTGGTACGCCCCTGTCCCTTCCGAATCCACCGAACGCATCACCCCACCCGATTGGTGAACGCCCGATGGCGAGGTTCCTGGTGGACGCCAACGTGCTGTCGGAGGCGACCAAGGCCGCTCCCGACCCGCTCGTGGTCGACTGGCTGCGGCGCAACGAGCGTCTGTTAGCGGTCGATCCCGTGATTCTCGGCGAGATCCGCTACGGCATCCTGTTGCTTCCGAAGGGGCACAGGCGCCGCAAGCTTGAGGACTGGTTCGAACAAGTCGTACGGCGGATCGAGTGTCTGACCTCGGATGCCCGTACCGGTGGGCGCTGGGCGGAGTTGCTGGCGCAGACGCGACGCGCCGGCCGCCCCATGGCGGTACGGGACAGCCTGATCGCAGCCACGGCGTTGACCTATTCGCTCACCCTGGCCACGCGCAACGTCTCCGATTTCGCCGAATGCGGCCTCACCTTGGTGGATCCGTTCGACTCGTCGCCGACGCGGCAGGCCGGTACACCGGAGCAGCAACGTCCTTCCTGAAGTGTCTTTCTTGCGCGTCTACAGGCGAAGAGGCGATCCCGGAGCGTGAGCCCGAAGCTCAGGGCGCCGTCAGCCCGAGCGATTCGTTCAATTCACGCTGGTACGCATCGATGTGCCCGGCCAGCACGTCCTGCACACGGGCCGGCATGCCTGACACGCCGGACTCCAGCAGCGCGTAGTAGCTGGCCACCGCGCTCATCCCCTGCTCGGCGTCGACCTCCGGCGGCGCGCCGCCGCGGATCGCGTCGGCCAACTCGGCGTACTCGACGGCGAGCAGCCCGGCGTCGGTGACCGGGAACGGCTGGTCGTAGCCGCAGAGCCGATCCGCGCCGAACAGCGCGGCGGTGTTCGCGTCCAGGCGGAACTCCGGCACCTGATCCAGCAGCGCCTGGCCTTCCAGCCGCTCGCCGCCGTCGAGATCCACGGTGATCGCGCCGCCGCTGCGGTCGCCCGGCAGCGTCATCGATCCGGCCGAGCCGAACACCATGCGTCCCCCGTAGCCCGCGCCGTGGCCGGCGTGGTCCTGGATGATGTTGCCGACCACGCCGCTGGCGAAGGTCAGCGTCCCGTAGAGCGCGTCCTCGGCGGTCGCCTCGAACTCGGCCGGCGTCTGCCGTTGCCACTGCGCGTAGGCGTTGGCGGGATCGACGGCGCCTTCGCCGTCACCCGCGGCCGGGTTGCGGCGCACCGGTTCATGCAGCCGGGTCACCGCGTAGGCGGTGTCGATGGGACCCAGCAGGTACTCAAGCACGTCGGCGTAGTGGACGCCGACGTCCAGCAGGATGCCGCCGTGCTCGCGGCGGTGCCGCCACAGGCTGATGGTCATCCGGTCGCCGCCGCTCACGCCGTGCTGGACGACCAGCCGCGGCGTGCCGATCACGCCGGAGTCCAGCAGCGCCTTGGCCAGACGGCACATCGGGTCGCGGCGGTAGTTCTCGGCCACGCTGAGGATCGCGGAGGATGCCGCCGCCGCCTCGCAGATCCGCCGGCACGCGGCCACGGTCGGCGCCATCGGCTTCTCGATCAGGACGTGGAGCCCGCGTTGCAGCGCCTCCACGGCCAGGACGTGATGCGCGCGCGGGATGCTGGTGATGTCCACCGCCTGCACGCCGTGGGCATGCAGGTCGCCGAGGGTTGCCACCACCGCCGGACGCGTGTCGTATGCCGCCTCGGCGTGGTCGGCGAGCGAGGCCGCGTTCGCCTCCACCGGGTCGCAGGCGGCGACCAGCTCCAGCGACGGGATGCCCGCGGCATGCAACGCGCTCAGGCCGCGCAGGTGGCGGTGGCCCATGCCGCCGCAGCCGACGATCGCCAGTCGTATCGCCATAGCAACGCCAGTCTACGTTGCGCCCGGTGTCGTTCGCCAGCATGGCGCCCCGAAGCCGCGCCTGCGGCGCCGCCATCGGCCCATCCCACCTCACCATGAGTGTGTCGTGCCTGCCGCTTGCGCGGCATGTCCGACACACTCAATAGTCACGCCGCATGCCGGACGGGACAGACGCCGCCGCGACCGAGGCCTATCCGCGCGACCTGTACGGCTACGGCGCCCAGCCGCCGCAGGCGGACTGGCCGGACGGCGCACGGGTGGCCGTGCAGTTCGTGGTCAACTACGAGGAAGGGGCGGAGAACTCCGTGCTGCACGGCGACGCGGGCTCCGAGTCGTTCCTGTCCGAGATCCTTGGCGCGTTCCCGTTGCCCGAACGCCACATGAGCATGGAGTCGATCTACGAGTACGGCAGCCGCGTCGGCGTGTGGCGCCTGTTCCGGCTGTTCCGCGAACGGGAGATCCCCATCACCGTGTTCGCGGTGGCGATGGCGCTGGAGCGCAACCCCGCGGTCGCCGACGCCGCCATGGAAGCCGGTTTCGAGATCTGCAGCCATGGCTATCGCTGGATCGACTACCAGGACGTGTCCGAGCCGGTGGAACGGGAGCACCTGCAGCGCGCCGTCGAGATCATCCGCCGGCTCACCGGCGAGCGGCCCCTGGGCTGGTACACCGGACGCACCGGGCCCAACACGCGCCGGCTGGTCGTGGAGGAGGGCGGCTTCCTCTACGACGCCGACGACTACAACGACGACCTGCCGTTCTGGACGGTGGTCGCCGGACGGCCGCACCTGGTGGTGCCGTACACGCTGGACGCCAACGACATGCGTTTCGTCACCCCGCAGGGCTTCAACTCCGGCGACCAGTTCTTCACCTACCTGCGCGATACCTTCGACGTGCTGTACGCGGAGGGGGCCGACACGCCGCGCATGATGTCGGTCGGGCTGCACTGCCGGCTGATCGGGCGCCCGGGGCGCTTCGCCGCCCTGCGGCGGTTCGTCGATCATGTGCTCACGCACGACGCGGTCTGGTGCTGCCGCCGCGTCGACATCGCCCGCCACTGGCACGCAACCCATCCCTATGGAGGCTCCCATGGCTGAGACGCCGGACAGGCCGGATACCGCCGGTCCGCCTCTGACCACCAACCTGGCCGACGCGCGCCTGGGCGCCGTCGGGGTCTGGTGCACGGACGAGTTCTTCGCGCCGCTGTCGCGCATGCTGGAGCCGGGCGAGCCGCTGTTCATCCCCGACAAGTACGACGACCACGGCAAGTGGATGGACGGCTGGGAGTCGCGCCGCCGCCGCGGCGGAGGCCACGACCGCAGCGTCGTGCGCCTGGCCACGCCCGGCGAGATCCACGCGGTGGACATCGACACCCGCCACTTCACCGGCAACTACCCGCCGGCCGCGTCGCTGGAAGCCTGCCTGAGCGACGGCGATCCGGACGACGGCCAACCGGGAGAAGGGGCCGATTGGGTCGCGCTGGTGCCGCCGGCGGCGCTCGGCCCCGACGACCATCACCTGTTTCCGGTCGCCGACCGGCGCACCTGGAGCCACGTGCGGCTCAACCTGCTGCCGGACGGCGGCGTGGCGCGCCTGCGCGTGTACGGCCGGCCGCGTCCGGACTGGAGCGCACTGGCGGCGCTCGGCGAGCTCGACCTGGCCTCCGCCGTGCACGGCGCGGAGGCGATCGCCTGGAACGACGCCCACTACGGCAATCCCGGCAACATGCTCCGGCCCGACCGCGGCCGCGACATGGGCGACGGCTGGGAGACCAGGCGCCGCCGCGAGCCCGGCCACGACTGGTGCATCGTCGCCCTGGCGCATCCCGGCACCATCGACCGCGTGGTGGTCGACACCGCCCACTTCAAGGGCAACTACCCCGACCGCTGCTCCCTGCAGGGGGCGTCGCTGCCCGCTGACACCGGCGAGCTGCGCGCGTCGGTGGTGGCGCAATCAATGTTCTGGCCGGTGCTGCTGGACGAGCAACCCCTGCAGGCGGACCGGGAGCACACCTTCACGTCCTGCGCCATGAAGGGCCGCGGGCCGGTGTCGCACGTGCGCCTCAACATGATTCCCGACGGCGGCATCAGCCGGCTGCGGCTCTTCGGCACTCCCTCCTGAGGAGCGGACCGATCGGAGGCTCATCACTGCCGCCGCTTGTGCCGGAACCGCTCACGCGGGCGGCGTTCGCGCCGTTCGGGGACGTGATCGAGACCGCCGGCGCCGAGCAGCGGATCATCAACGAGGGGACGACGGTGCGCTTCCACGACCTGGCGGCCGTCGACGTCGCCGACCGCGGCGGGCGGCCGCTAGTCAACGTGTTCCGCGCGCAGCCGCTGGCACTGCCGCTCACCGTCACCGTGATGGAGCAGCATCCACTCGGCTCGCAGGCGTTCATCCCGCTCGACCGCGCGCCGTTTCTGATCGTGGTCGCGGCGGCCGGCCCGCCGCCGGGAACCTGCGACCTGCGCGCGTTCGTCAGCGACGGCCGCCAGGGCGTCAACTACGCCAAGGGCGTCTGGCACCACCCGGTGATCGCCTGGCGGCGCCCCACCGACTTCCTGGTGGTCGACCGCGGCGGCCCCGGCGAAAACCTCGTGGAGATGCGCCTCACCGGCGAACGGCCGCGGCTGGTCGCGACCTCACGCTGAGGAGGCGCAGAAGTTGATCGTCATCTATGGAATCGACGAGAAGCTGAACCCGATCAAGGCAAGGCTGTCCGATGTGATCCACGGCTGCATGCAGTCCGTTCTCGGCATGCCGGAGGACAAGCGGGCTCATCGGTTCGTGCCCATGTCACGTGAGGACTTCTACTACCCCGGAGGTCGCACGGACGCCTACACCGTGATCGAGATCAACATGATGGCCGGGCGGCAGGCGGCAACCCAGAAGAAGCTGATCAAGACGCTCTTCAAGGAGATCGAGGACCGGCTGTCCATCGACCCCGCGGACGTGGAGATCACCATCAGCGAACAGCCGCCGCATTGCTGGGGATTCCGCGGAATGACCGGCGATGAGGCGGCAGACCTCAGGTACCGCGTCGAAGTCTGACCGGATCGCCCGCTACCCGTCGGCCTGAACGGCTCGCGCCCAGCGCAGGCACTCCTCCACCAACTCGCCGCTGCGCGCGTACAGCTCGTGCACGGCATCGTCGATGTGACGGGTGAGCCGCGGCGGCAGATCGCCCGGCACCTCGTCGCGGTCCAGGGTGACCGGCCGCCGCGCAGGCAGCGCCAGGACGTCCACCCACAGGTCCCGCCAGCGCAGCTCCGTGCGGTCCAGCTCCACGGCGTCGCAGACGTTGAAGTAGGCGCCCAGGACGGCGGCACGCCGCGCGTCGCCCCGCGTGCCGCCGTCCTGCATCCACAGATACAGGTTGTACGGCCGGCCGGCCCAGAAGCAGCCGTACGATCGGGTTCCCGCCGGCAGGAACACGCCGGCCACGGTCGCGGCACGGCGGATCGTGTAGCCAAGAAGCTGTCGCGCCGGCTCGATCGCCAGGAGGTCGCAGGCGAAGGTGACCCGGCGGCCGTCGGGATAGCGCTTTACCTCCAGGCAGCGTTCGACGCGGGGGACAGAGCGGCTCATCGGGCTGGTCGTCGAGTCTGAACGATTCGGCCTGCCGGCGTAAGATCGCCCATGCCCGCACCGAACGCACCGGCGCATCGGCCCGTGTCGATGCGCACCCTGTTCAGCCAGACCCGCCGGGAGAGCCCCGGCGACACCGAGGTGGCCGGCCACCGCCTGCTGCTGCGCGCCGGGTTCGTGCGCCAGCTCGGCGCCGGCCTGTTCAGCTACCTGCCGCTCGCGCAGCGCTCGCTGCGCCGCATCGAGACCATCCTGCGCGCGGAGATGGACGCGATCGGGGGCCAGGAGATCACCATGCCGGTGGTCAACCCCGCCTCCGTGTGGCAGGCGACCGGGCGCTGGCAGAAGATCGGCGCGGAGATGGCGCGCCTGCACGACCGGGAGGGGCGCGACCTGGTCCTGGCGATGACCCACGAAGAGGTGATCGCGGCGCTGGTGCGCGACGAGGTCCGCTCCTACAAGCAGCTCCCGCAGCTCCTGTACCACATCCAGACCAAGTTCCGGGACGACCCGCGGCCGCGCGGCGGGCTGATCCGGGTGCGGGAGTTCACGATGAAGGACTCCTACAGCCTGGACCGCGACGAGGCCGGCCTGGACCGCCAGTACCGCGCCCATTTCGCCGCCTACCACCGCATCTTCCGCCGCTGCGGGCTGCCGGTCGTGGACGTGGGCGCCGACGTCGGCATGATGGGCGGCTCGGGCGCGCACGAGTTCATGTACCTGACCCCGATCGGCGAGGACTCCATCCTGTCGTGCGAGGCCTGCGGCTACCGCGCCAACCGCCAGATCGCCCGCTGCCGCAAGCCGGAGCCGGCCCCCGAGCCGCCCGCAGAGCCGGAACGGGTCCACACGCCCGGCGCCACCACGATCGAGGAGCTGAGCCAGTTCCTGGCGATCCCGGCGGAACGAACCGCCAAGGCGGTGCTGCTGATGGGTGAGGGGATCGGCGAGGACGGCGCCGAACGGCTCGTCTTCGCGCTGGTTCGCGGCGACATGGAGGTCAACGAGTTCAAGCTGGCGCAGGCCACCGGCGCCACCAGCCTGCGGCCGGCTTCGGAAGAGGAGATTCGCGCGGCCGGCGCGGTGCCCGGCTATGCCTCGCCCGCGGACGTGCGCGGCGCGCTCGTCGTGGCCGACGACCTGATACCGGCCACCCCGAACCTGGTCGGCGGCGCCAACGAGCCGGAGTACCACATCCGCAACCTCAACTTCGGGCGTGACTTCGACGCCGACGTGGTCGCGGACATCGTCAGCGCCGATGCCGGCGACGGCTGTCCGGGCTGCGGCGGCGCGCTGAGGATGTCGCGCGGCGTGGAGGTCGGCAACATCTTCCGGCTGGGCACCTGGATCAGCGACGCGGTCGGCTGCACCTATCTGGACGCCGACGGCACCGCCAAGCCGGTGGTGATGGGCTCCTACGGCATCGGCGTGGGCCGCCTGCTGGCCTGCGTGGCCGAGGAGCACCACGACGAGCACGGGCTGACCTGGCCGGTCACGGTGGCGCCGTTCGACGTCTACGTGGTCGCCCTGCGCGGCGGCGAGAAGGGAGCGGCGCACCTCGCCCGGGAGCTGGCGGACCAGGGCTTGGAGGTGCTGCTGGACGACCGGGACGAGCGGCCCGGCGTGAAGTTCAACGACGCCGACCTGATCGGCGTGCCGGTCCGCATGACCGTGAGCACGCGCACCGTAGCCGACGGTGAGGCCGAGCTGAAGCTGCGCCGCGACGCGCAGCCCGACCGCGTCCCGTTGCAGACGGCGGCCGGCACCGCCGTGGAGGCCTGGAAGGCGCTGCACACCCACCTCTCCGCAGACACGCACGTGAGAACCACCGTCGACGTGGTGGATGCCTGATGCCTCCGGTTCACTACCGGACGGGCGCGTTCCCGCCGGATGCACGGCTGGACTGGCCGAGGCTGATTCCCCTGATCGGCCCTGCCGCGGCTGCGGTTGCCCGCTATGATGGCGTGCTCGCAGCGGTCCCTCACCCGAGCGTGCTCCTGGCGCCGCTCGCCACGCAGGAAGCCGTACTGTCATCGAGGATCGAAGGTACGCGGGCGACCATGGGAGAGGTGCTCGAATACGAGGCCGGGAGGCGGTTCGACTCCCCGGCACTGCTCGGTGACATCGGGGAGATCCTCAACTACCGCCTCGCCATGCGCCGGGCGGAGGAGTTGCTGCAGGAGTTGCCGCTCTGCCTCCGGGTGATTCGGGAGGCACACCGGGTCCTGTTGCAGGGCGTACGGGGCACAGACAAGGCGCCCGGAGAGCTGCGGCGCATTCCCAACTGGATTGGACCCCCAGGGTGCGGAATCGCGGACGCGACCTTTGTCCCGATAGGAGCTGAGGAACTTTCGAGTGCGCTGTCGCGCTGGGAGAGCTACGTGCACGAGGACCCGCCGGACCGGCTTGTTCAGCTTGCGGTGCTGCATGCCGAGTTCGAGGCGCTGCACCCGTTTCTTGACGGCAACGGTCGCCTGGGGCGGATGCTGGTGCCCCTGTTCCTGTGGCAACGGAGGTTGATCCGGGAGCCGGTGTTCTACCTCAGCGGCTACTTCGAGGAACGGCGCTCCGCGTATTACGAGGGACTGCTGGCGGTCTCACGCGACGATGACTGGACCGGCTGGTGCGTTCTGTTCCTGGAGGCAGTGCGCTCGCAGGCGGAGAGCAACCTGGCGAAGGCGCAGGGAATTCTCGACTTGTATGAGGAGATGGTGCCGCAGGTCACTGCTATGACGCGCTCCCCGAACGCCGTCCAGGCGTTGCGATGGCTGTTCGGCCGCCCGATCCTGCGCAGCGCGGACTTCGCCGCCGCGGCGGGATTGCCTCCTCGAACCGCGCATCGGTTGCTTCGCGGTCTGCTGGAAGCGGGCATTCTGACCACCGTCATCGCCGGGAACGGCCGCCGTGCCACCGTGCTGGGATTCCCCGCCCTGCTCAACCTCGTCGAGGGTCGAAGAGTACTGTAGCCGCCGGCAGGGTGGACCGGCGCCACCGAGCTGGCTCAGGTCGGAGCGCGAACCGATATTGTGTGCCACGTGTTGCTCATCGGAGGATTTGTGCGCCACTTACGCGTGGTTTTGGCACATAACTCCGCTCTTCGGTCACACGTGGCACACAACGTCAGCGGCCGCGCGCCTATCCGCCCCGGACCAAGTCGACCGCGTTGCCGACCGCGACCGTGCCGCCGGCGACCACCGTGCAGGTTGCGCCGCCGCGCCAGTCGGGCTCCAGGGCACTCCGCAGCCCGTCGCGCTGCCGGTCCATGTTCCGGCAGGGCTTGGTCTCACCGGTCACGCGCAGCCGCACCGCCCCGATCCGCAACTCGGACCCGGCGGTGGCCTGCAGGTCGAGGCCCGTGACCAGCAGGTTGGCGCGGCGCGCCGTCCACGGCACCTCCTGACCGAGCTCTTCGCAGGCCGACCGCCACGCGTCGCGGTCGACCACGGTCACCTCGCGCGCCGGCGACCGGCCGGGCACGTCGCCGACCACGCCCACGCCGGGCCGCAGCTCCGCTTCCTGGTGCTCTACCATCGGCGCCGCCGGGGTGGGGTGGGTGGCGATCCCCGCCAGCGCGCCGGTGATCGCGGCCCTGCCGACGGTCACCGCCATCGCAGCCGGCCCCCGAACCGCACGGACCTGCCCTCACCGTCCGTCCGCTCGATCGTCCCGATCCGGTAGGCGGCGTCCCCGGCCGCGGCCGCGCACGCGACCGCCTGCTGCTCCAGGGCCGCCGGCACGACGGCCACCAGCCCTACTCCGAGGTTGAACACGCGCAGCATCTCCCGGTCATCGATCCCCCCGCTCTCGCACAGCACCGCGAAGATCGACGGTATCACGAACGAGCCCAGGTCGAGATCCGCGCAGGTCCCTTCCGGCAGGATCCGCGCCAGGTTGTCGCGCACGCCGCCGCCGGTGACGTGGGCCATGCCGTGCACGGGCAGGTCGCGCAGCGCCAGGCACAGCCCGCGATAGGAGCGGTGCGGGCGCAGCGCCGCCCGCAGGAACGGCTCGCCTTCCACGTCCCGGTCGGCCAGCTCCGCGTCCCGTTCCAGAAGCGCCCTCACCAGGGTATAGCCGTTGGTGTGCAGCCCGTTGGAGGCGACCGCCAGCACCGCGTCGCCGGCTTCGATCGCGGTTCCGTCGACGATCCGCTCCCGTTCGACCACGCCGACCATGCTGGCCGACAGCACGTAGGCGCCGTCCGCCACCACGCCCGGCTGCTCGCTGGTCTCGCCACCCACCAGGCTGCATCCCTGCTCCCGGCAGGCGGCCGCCAACTCGACGATGATGCCGTGCACGGTCCCGGAATCCAGCCGGCTGCACACGATCATGTCCAGCACCGCCAGCGGCTCCGCCCCCATCACCGCGACATCGTTAACGAGGTGGTTGACCAGGTCGCGGGCGATGCCGTCGAAGCGCCCCGCGCGCGCCGCCAGGAGCTGCTTGCTGCCCGGCTCCTCCGTCTTCAGCGCCAGCACCGGCTCCCGATAGCCCGGAAAGTTCGCCGCGAACAGCGACGCGAACGCGCCGCTACGGCTGAGTACCCGGGCGTCGCCGCTGCTCAGGTCGGCGTCGAGGGTCGCGAACGCGTCGCGCTTGGCGTCCAGAGAGACGCCGGCGCCCGCGTAGGTCAGCCGGCGGTCCGCTCCGGAGCTCAATCCGCGTCGGCCGCCGCCAGGCGCACGGTGACGCTGTTGTTGTCGTGATCGCGGCGCATCCGGAACGCCTCCGAGTTGCTCTGAATCAGCTTGGACAGCCGCCGGTTGCCGTAGGTTCGCGGGTCGAAGTCCGGGTACAGCTTCTTGAGGTTGTTGGCGATCGTCCCCAGGTCGACCCAGTCGTCGTCGGCCTCCGCCATCTCGATGGCGTCGGAGATCACCGTCACCAGGTCGAGCGACCCGCGCTCGGCGTCGTCGGTCTCCGTGGCCGGCTGCTTCCTGCCGGGGCGCCGACGGCTGCGCTCCTCCGCCATGGCGAGGTTCTCCACGAATCGGAACTCGTTGCAGGCGTTGACGAACGAGCGCGGCGTGTGGTCGCGGCCGATGCCGATGACCATGCGGCCGGACTCGCGCACGCGCAGGGCCAGGCGGGTGTAGTCGCTGTCGCTGGAGACGATCACGAAGCCGTCCACGGCGCCCCCGTACAGGATGTCCATCGCGTCGATGATCATCGCCGAGTCGGTGGCGTTCTTGCCGACGGTGTTGCGGAACTGCTGGATGGGCTGGATGGCGTGGGTCGAGAGCTGGCGCTTCCAGCCCTCCATCTGGCGGTTGGTGAAGTCGGCGTAGATGCGCTTGATCGTCACCACGCCGTAACGCACGCTTTCCTTGAGCACGGCGCCGATGTGCCCTGGCTGCGCGTTGTCGCCGTCGATGAGCACGGCCATCCGGCGCTCGGTAAGTTCGGTCACGGACAACAATATACTGCCACTTCGCGGGCGAGCCCACCGGCAGGGGCGGCGCTACACGAAGGTGATCAGGCGCACCAGCCTGGCGCCGATGGTCATCAGCGTGCGGAATACGGGAACGCCGGCGATGTTGAGCAGGATCAGGCCGAACAGCGCGTAGGTGCCGTAGCGGGCGTTGTAGTACCGGTACCAGCGTGCGGCCGCCTCGGGCAGCAGGTGCGGCAGGATCCAGTGGCCGTCCAGCGGGCCCAGCGGGACCAGGTTGAACAGCATCAGAATCAGGTTGATGCGCACCAGGAGCACCACGAACGTCTCCGGTCCGGGCAGGAAGACGAAGGCCACGCCGGCGCCGCGGAGCGCCAGGAAGCCGTTCCAGACCACGGCCGCCAGCAGCAGGTTCATGGCGGGGCCGGCGGCGGCGATCCACAGATCGGCCCGCGGCGACCGCAGGTACCGCGGGTCCACCGGCACCGGCCTCGCGTACCCGAAGCCCACCAGCACCACCATCAGAAGCCCCATCGGGTCGATGTGCGCCAGCGGGTTGAGCGTCAGCCGGCCGGCCAGCTCGGCGGTACGGTCCCCGGACAGCTTGGCGACCGCGGCGTGCGCGTACTCGTGGAACGTCAGCGACAGGATCAGGGCGATGATGATCAGGGCGAACAGCAGGATGTCGCCGCGCATCAGCAGGGAAACCACGGTCCAAACCATACCCCGCGAGGGCCGGCCGCGGTGGACGGTTCGTACGCCCCGGACTACGGTACGGCGATGAGCGGGCGCAGCGGGCGGCTCCGCGGGACGGTAGCCGAGAGCGCATGGTCGTCGCTGGCCGCGACGTTGCTCGGCGCGCTGACGTGCGTGTTCGGCGTGCAGTTCCTGCGCCTGCTGGTGGTGGCGCTCTCCGTGAACCTGGTCCAGATCGCCGAGCTGAGCTCGGTGCTGGTCGGGGTCATGGGTCTGGCGGTGTTCGGCCTCGGCTTCCTGGCGCCGGCCGCCCATGCGCTGCTCGGACGTTCCGCCGTGCCCGTCGTCCTCGGCGGACTCGGCCTGTTGCGGATCGCCGAACAGCTCTCGTCCTCCCTGCCGGTAGACCTGGCGCTGTCGATCGCCGGAACCGTGGTATTCCTGTGGTCGCTGCCGCTCATGCTGCAGTCCCTCCGCGGCGCCGGCCCCGCCGCGAGCGGGCCGCATACCGCGGTCGCACTCCTGCTGGCCGTGTCGATCGACACGGCCGTCAAGGGAGCGTTTGGCACCATCGACCTGTCCTGGGCGGGCGGCGCCGAGGCACACGTGGTCACCGCCGTCATGGTGGCGGCGCAATGGACGCTGCTCGCGATCGCCGCGCCGGCGCGGACTCCGAAACCGGTGAGCCGCGCCGCGGCCGGTGCGTCATGGGGCGCGCGCTGCCTGATCTTCGGGCCGGCGCTGGTGCTGCAGTTCCTGACGTTCCAGAACGTCGCCTGGCAGACGGTGGTCATCGGCTGGGCGCAGCCGGCGGTGCTCGCCTGGGTCCTGGTCTCGAACCTCGCGGGGCTGGTGGTCGCGCTCTGGCTGGCACGGCGCAGGAAGCCGCTGCACGCCGCCGTGTTGGCGCTTCTCGGAGGCGTGCTGATCGCGTCGGTCGCCGCGGAGTGGACGGGAACCCTGGCGGCTATCGCGGTGCCGGCCGGTCAGGGAGCGAGCGCGGCGCTGCTCGTCTCCATGGCCCGCCCCCGGTCTGCCGCGACTCGTGGGCGCAGCGGCGCGACCCCCTCGGTCCCTTCGGCCTGGACGACCGGCGGCATGCTTGCGCTGCTGGTGCTGCTGTTCATCCACTACGCCCAGTACGACATCGCGATCCCGATTCCGCCCGGAATCGTCCGCCCGCTCTCCGCGCTGCTGGTCGCGCTTGCGGTGCTGCGCGCCGGCATGACCGGCTCCGCGGCGCCCGCCAAGGTCGCGCGCTCGGCCGCCGTCCCGGCCCTGCTGCTGCTGGCGGTGCCCGCCGTGCAGATCGCGACCTGGAACGAGATCCGACCCGCCGCCGGCACCGGGTTTCCGGTCCGGGTGATGACCTACAACATCCACCAGGGCTTCGACGCGTACGGCCGCCACGGCACGGAGGCAATCGCGCAGGTCATCGAGGACGAGGACCCCGACGTCGTCGCCCTGCAGGAGGTGTCCCGAGGCTGGCTGATCAACGGCTCGGTCGACACGCTGGTGTGGCTGTCGCGGCGCCTCGGCATGGCCTACGCGTTCGGCCCCGCGGCCGACTCGGTGTGGGGGAACGCCGTGCTGAGCCGCCTGCCGATCAGGGGCGCCAGCAACCATCCCATGCCCAACAACGACGACATCGTCATGGACCGCGGCTTCATGACGATCGAGCTCGACGTGGGCGGCGGCGAGGTGCTGGCCGTGCTCGCCACCCACTTCCACCACGAGGAGGAGGATTCGGTGCATCGGATGCCGCAGACGCGTGCGATTCTCGCATCGATCGAGGCGCGCAACACGGTGCTGCTTGGAGACCTCAACGCCCTTCCCGATCACCCCGAGATCGCGCTGGTCGCCGACGCCGGCTTCGTCGACGCATTCGTCGCCGCCGGGCCTCCCGGCGACGGCTTCACGTGGCCGACCGACGAGCTGGATCGGCGCATCGACTACGTCTGGGCGAGCCCGGACCTCACGGTCACGGACTTCTCCCTGCCGATGAGCACCGCCTCCGACCACCTGGCCGTCGCCGTGACGGTCGACCGATGACGATGATGCCTTGAGTGATGCCATGAGTGAGGCCATCGCCGGCCGGCTGCGCGAGCAGATCGAGTTCCTGTGTGCGATCGACGAACTGAAGAGCGTCCAGCGGCAGACCACGCTGCTGGATGGAAGCCGGCGGGAGAACTCGGCCGAGCACTCCTGGCACCTGGCCTTGTACGCGCTGGTGCTGGCCGAATACGCGGAAGGCGACCTCCACCTGGGCCGCGTCCTGCGCATGGTGCTCGTGCACGACATCGTCGAGATCGACGCCGGCGACACCTACATCTACGACGAGCAGGGACAGGAGACCAAGGAGGAACGCGAACGGCAGGCGGCCGACCGGCTGTTCGCATTGCTGCCGGACGACCAGGCCGGGGTGCTGCGCGCCGCCTGGGACGAGTTCGAGGAACGGCGGACGCCCGAAGCCCGATTCGCCTACGCGATCGACCGCCTGCAGCCGTTGCTGCACAACCACCGCACCCACGGGGCCGCCTGGCGGCGGCACGGCATCACGGTCGATCAGGTGTACGACAAGAACCACCCCATCCGCGACGGTGCGCCGCGGCTGTGGGAGCTGGCCCGCGAGCTCGTCGAGAAGTCCGCGCAGCGGGGCGACCTGAAGCGCTGACCGGCGGAGGCGCGATTACAGCGGTCGCCGCCGCAGGAAATACCGGTTCAGGTAGTCGGGCAGTCCGTCGCGGTCGTGGTCCGCCGGATTCGCGCGACGGTTCAGGTAGTCGGGTATGCCGTCGCCATCGGCGTCGCCGTGGACGACGACCGGCTGGATGTGCCCGGTCAGGGCATCCACGATCCGCAGGGCGAGTTCATCGATGGGGGATTCCGCAGGCCGTGGCGCCGGCCGGTCCCGCGACAGCCCTTCCAGTGCGACCGAACCGGCCCAGGTGACCTCCCCCGTCGCCACGTCGAGCAGCCGAACGTGCAGCCGTGCGCTGCCCCGGGCCGGATCGAGGCGCTCCGGGCTGATCAGGATCGCGATCGCGACACTTTCGTCGGCGAACAGTCGCTGCCAGTCCGTTTCGCCGGGCGCCGACGCGACCTGCGCGTACGCGGCGCAGGCCAGGATCAGCCCGAGCGCAGCGGCTGCGACCGTCCGTTTCGGCATCCGGCGCCTACTGCCAGGAGAACCTCTGGTTGCTGCCCAGCTTGACGATCACCTGCTCGAACTCCCAGTACGCCAGACCGGTCTCGATGTTGGTCGCGGTGAGCTGGAAGTAGTAGTCGACCTGTTGCTTGTCGCCGACGCGGTTGGTGCGCTGGATGATCTTGCCCGACAGGCTCAGATCGGGCGCCACCACGGTGCCGTCCTTGGCGACGGTGTCCTGATTGAACAGCTTGTCTTTCTGCAGCTCGCGCACCTTGGCGATCAACGGATCCTCGGGATCCTCCACTCCGACGGCCGTGGTGGCGATGACCCTGCCGCTCTCCAGCAGGTCGATCCGTATCTTCTTGACGAGCTGATCGGTGTCGATGTCGAGGGCCGTGTCGTTGATCATGCGGCTGACCGCCATTATCCACGGCGCGTCACTGCCGGGCTTGACCGACAGTGGGCTGTCGAGGAACGAGGCCACCGCCTGCTCCGCCGCAAACTCGAAGTCCCGGTAATCCAGGCCAAGGGTGGTCCGCTCGCCGACCTGCGGCGGATTCGGCTGCGGCTCGTTGGCCTGGCGCAGATCGAGGTACACCGGGTCCGATGCGCAGCCGATCAGCAGGACGAGCGCCGCGGAGGGAGCGACGGCGAAGTGGACGAGCGATTTCATCTGCATGCCTCCAATATAGTCCCATTGTCGGCAGATTTCAGCCTCCGAACGCCGCCGTGTGCACGGTCGGCGGAGCCCCCTGCAGGACGGTCTTCACGTGTACCAGCACGAAACGCCCGCTCGGCAGCGGCACGTCCACCGTGTGACCGCCGGCCGACACCCCGATCGTGCCTTCGGACGGCCGCGGCAGGCTGGCGATGCCGATCGTTTGCGGCAGCGCCCGCCAACTGCGGATGTCGGCCTGGGTGGCCACCGCGGAGGCGATCGGCGTGACGAAGCCGATGATCGACCCCAGCGTTCCGGCGTCCCTGGTCTCTTCCTGAACCGCGATCTGCAGCAGGGTCCGGATCACGGTGCCGGCCACCGCCTTGCCGACGACGGCGTCGTAGCCGGCGCGGAACTCCGTGGCGGCGTAGCGGTCGACGTTCAGAAGCGTCTCGGTCCGGTAGTCCTCTCCACCGGCGCCGATCCGCAGCGGACCCGCCGCCGCCCTGCCCGAACGCAATTCCGGCAACGCCATGGAGACTATGAGGAAGCTGTCCGCGTCGAGGAACACCGGCAGGTCGAAGCGGAATTGTTCGAGATACGGTCCCGTGCCGTCCTCGTGCACGACCCAGACGCGGTCGCCGGCCGCGGACCCCGAGGCGGCTCGCTCGGCTACGGCCAGGTCGGCAAGGACGTGCCGGTTGCGCGCGCCGTCCACGGCGGCCGCGTTGCGGAACAGGTCGGATGCGCGGTTGGCCTCCCCGGTAGCGAGCCGGAACGCGCCGTGCAGCCAGTCGGCGAGCGGATTCCGCAGGTCCCGGTACTCCCCGAGCGATTCGACCGCCTTCAGGCGCCGGGCGACCGCTCCGTCGGGCTCCATCGCCTGGCCGAGCGACCGGTCGATGCTCTCGCGATGCTCGTCCTCGTCCTCCTCCCCGGCGCGCAGCGCCCGCACCTTGGCGGCAAGCTGGTCGACGGCGTTGGCCTGCCGCTGGTGCGCGCGATTCAGCTCCACCCGGGCGCGCGCCGTGTCGCCGATCATCAGCGCGTTGGTAGCCTTGTAGGTGTTCACCATCACGCCCTCGTAGATCGTGCCCCGGTAGGAGACCATCAGGTCATTGCCCACCAGGGTCAGCCCCGCCGACAGCAGGTCCTCCACGCTGGCGATGGAGTCCGCCTTCCACATGAGCTGCGACTCGGCCCGGTCGAACGCGACCTGGGAAGCGTCGAACCGGCCGGCCGCGCGCAGCGCCATGGCGGTGTGCAGGGAGCTGAGGAGCTGCCACTCCGGGTAGTCGAGCCCGGTCTCACCGCCGACCACGGCGCTGGCGGCGTCGTAGTCGCCGACGGAGTAGCTTTCCAGGAACGTCTGAGTCTCCTGGATGTCGGAGAACCCGGCGCACCCCCAGAGCAGTGCGGCAGCGGCAAGCATCGCCGACGGACGCGCAACGGCGGACAACGTTCCCTTCAACGCCCTACTCCTCCGGCGCGGCGCCAGCCATGCTGCAGGCCGCCCGCGCCCCGGCTATGATGCGCCGGAGCGGCGTGGCTGACCAAGCGGCGGATCCCTGGAATGCCGCGGTCTACGAGGCCGCGGAAGTCGGGCGCTGGGTGGGAGTGAAGCCGTCGCGCGTCCGGCAGTGGCTGCGCATGGGCGAATCCGGGCAGAAGTCCGCTCATGCGTCGTTCCTGGACCTGATCGACCTGCTGTTCGTCACGCCGTTTGTGGCGCGCGGCCTGCGGCTGCGGCAGCTCCGCGCGGCGCTCGACGAAGCCGGGCATCTGCTCGGCGTCGGCCACTACGCCTCGCGCGACTTCTTCAGCGACGGTCACGGGGTCTTTCTGAGGACGCACACGTACGGCGACGCCATTCTGAGACTCCTGTCCGACGGCCAGTGGATTGCCGGCGACGACGTCCTGGACATCGCCGGCAGGATCGATTTCGATGAGGGGTCGGGCTTGGCCGAGCGCTGGTACCCGTCCGGCATGGACGGGCTGATCGTGATCGATCCGCTTGTCGCGGCCGGCCGGCCGGCGATCGACGGCCGCACCGTGTCGACCGCCGACGTGCACGCCGCGTTCGTGAACGAAGGCCGCAGCGTGGCTGGCGCCAGCGACCTCCTCGGCCTGGACACCGAGGAGGTCGAAGCGGCAGTCCTCTTCGAGGAGCACAGCCGCTAGCCCGCCGGCCTCACTCGGCCGAGAGCGCGGCGGTGGCGAACACCACGTGGAACGGCATGCAGTAGATGACCACGCTGCCGTACCGGCTGACGTCGGTGCCCGCGTCGAGCGCGTAGTTCTGACTGCCGAGGTTGCCCTTGAGCGAGCCCAGGTCGATGTAATCGCCCAGCTCGTCACGCCGCTTCGGCTCCGCGTTCTCGGCCAGCAGCACGTGCAGGTCCGGCCCGTTGGTGACCCGGAACTCCTCGAACCGGAGCACCAGGCCGCCGTCCGCCAGGCGGTAAATGAGAGCCTTGCCCGAACCCTTGTGGAAGCGGTCGGCATCCATGAATGCGCCCTGCGCCAGCCGCTCCGGTGACCCGCCGCCCGGCATCGCATCGTCCATGTCCTGGTCGGGCATGGCGGCCGCGAAGTCCATGACCCGGTCCTGGATCTCCTGCTGCGCGCGGCCGGACAGGTCCTCCCACGCTTCGCCCTGCGGCAGGTTGGCCAGCGCCTCGCGGCGCTTCGCCTCGATCTCGGCGGCCGGCATGTCGTCCATGTCGCCGGCGCTCGGCAACTCCACCGGGAACGCCTCCGACACGGTGCGATTGATGAACAGGGGCGAGCCCAGGTACCAGCCGGCCGCCAGCACGGCGGCGCCCGCCACGGCGATGATGACGATCAGGATGGGTCTTTTCATGCCATGAATGTGCGCCTCACGGCCGCCCGCGGCTACCGCCGGGGCGTGCGCAGCTCGTCCAGCTCCTGCAGGCTGCGCGGCCAGTCGCCCTTGAGCAGCCGCGAGAGCGCGCGGTCCGCCAGCAGCTTGCCGCCGGTCTGGCACTCGGGGCAGTAGTTGCACTCGTTGTCGGCGTACCGGATGCGCTGCACGGGCGTGGCGCAGCGCGGACACGGCTGGCCGAACTTGCCGTGCACGGCCATCTCCGGACGGAACGCCGTCACCCGCTCCGGAAACCGGTCGCCGGCCTGCTCGCGAAGCCGCTGAATCCAGAGCGTGAGCACCTGATGCGTCGCCGTGAACAGCCGCTCCATCTCGTCGTCCGTCAGCCGGGTCGTCCACTTCAGCGGCGACAACCCCGCGGCGTGCAGGATCTCGTCCGAGTAGGCGTTGCCGATCCCGGAACACAGGCGCGGATCGGTGAGCGCGCGCTTCACGGTGTGGTTCTCCGTCAACAGCGCCTGGCGGAACGTGGACTCGTCCGCGGCCAGCACGTCGATACCGCCCCGGTCCAGCGCCCGCAGCGCCGGGGCACCGCGCAGCAGGTGGAGCGCGGCGCGCCGCTTTGCTCCCTGCTCGGTGAGGATCAGGGTTCCCGTGTCGAACCGGAACGCCGCCAGACCCACGCGGCGCGGGATCGGCGCGTCGGCCGCCCCTTCCTTCCAGCGGAGGCGACCGGCGATCATCAGGTGCAGGGCCAGGTGCAGGTCCTCCCCCAGACCGAAAACGATCCGCTTGCCGATCAGGTCGATCGACTCGACGCGCGCACCAAGGGCATCGCTCAGCGGCGGGTCGTACGTCTTGAGCAGGCTGGGGCTGGCAACCGTCACGCGTCTCAGCCGCTCGCCCGACACGTGGCGCGACAGATGGTCGCGGTAGAGCACGAGATCCGGCAGCTCGGGCACCGTCAGCCGTCCGGCAGTGAGGGGGAAGATCGCCCCAAGGCGGCGGGACGGCCCCAGACCCGCTCCATTCCCATCGGAATTGTTCGTGTTTTCGATAATCGTTTATCGTTGCCGTCGAAACGATCGACGTTACCGTTGAATCGCTTGTGACTATCAGGCGATCGCTTATCCTCGACGATGAGGCGGTCGCGGACAGGCTGCCGAGGACGGTGGTCGAGCGTCAATCCCACGTCGCCCATACCATACCCCAGCCTCGCAGGACGAGAACTAGCCACCTGACCGCACCGCATCGCCGCGCGCGCGTGCCCGCCTCCGCCCCGGAAGCGTCACGCGGGCCGCCCAGGTTGCGGCTCACCTCCTCTTGGGCTTATGAACTGACGACACGTGAACGAAGAATCGGGCATACGGGGCGCGCAGAAGCCAACCGAGCGTACCCTTGCGCTGGGCATCGACACCGGGGGCACGTTCACCGATCTGGTGGTGCTCGGCCCTGACGGGTCGGTGCGTGTCGCCAAGTCCCCTTCCACACCCGACGCGCCGCTGGGCGCCCTGCTCACCGTGCTCGGCAAGGCCGCCGTGCCGGGCGACGCCATCGAGCGCATCGTGCACGGCACGACGGTGGCCACCAACGCGGTGCTGCAGCGGCGCGGAGCCGAGGTGCTGTACGTGACCACCGAGGGGTTCGAGGACATCCCGTTCATCCAGCGCATCAACCGCAAGAGCGAGTACGACCTGCACTGGCGGAAGCCGCGGCCGCTGGTCCGGCGCCGCAACTGCCTGGGAGTCGCCGAGCGGGTCGACGCCCAGGGCGAGGTGGTGGTGCCACTGGAAGCGACGGCCATGGAGCGACTCGCGGCGCGGATCGCCGAGCACGGCGCCGAGGCGATCGCGGTCTGCCTGCTGTTCTCCTATCTCAACCCGGCCCATGAGCTTGCGCTCGGCGCGTTCCTGGAGCAGCGCTTCCCCGCCATCCCGGTGTCCCTGTCGCATCGGGTAGCCCCGCTGTGGCGCGAGTACGAGCGCTCCAGCACGACCATTGCCGACGCCTACCTTAAGCCGCTGCTGGGCGGCTACTGCCGGAGCGTCGGCGACGCGCTCCGCGAACGCCGGGTCGGAGCCCCGTGCTCGCTCCTCAAGTCGGACGGCGGCACCACCGGCCTGACGCAGGCGCCGCGACGGCCCGTGGAACTGCTACTCTCCGGGCTCGCCGGAGGCGTGATCGGCGGCGCCCACTTCGCCCGCGAGGCGGGCTTCGAGCAGGCGATCACCCTCGACATGGGGGGCACGAGCTGCGACGTGGGACTGCTGATCGAAGCCGAGCCGCGGTTCACCACCGAGTACGAGATCGAGTGGGGGCTCCCGGTAGCCGTACCGGTGATCGAGGTGCGTACGCTCGGCGCAGGCGGGGGCTCGATCGCCCGCATCGACAAGGGCGGCATGCTCAGCGTGGGACCGGAGAGCGCGGGCGCCCGGCCCGGTCCCGGCTGCTACGGCGCCGGCGGGGACGCCGCCACCGTGACCGACGCCAACCTGGTGCTGGGGCGGCTCAACCCCGACTTCTTCCTGGGCGGAGAGCTGAAGCTGCACCCCGAACGCGCGGCAGCGGTGATCGACCCGCTGGCGCGCTCGCTGGGACTCGACCGCGAAGAGGCGGCGCGGGCCATCGTCGACCTGGCCGACGAGAACATGACCAACGCCATCCGCCTGCTGACCATCGAGCGCGGGATCGATCCCCGCGACTTCGTGCTGGTCGCCTTCGGGGGCGCCGGGCCGCTGCACGCCGCGGCCATCGCCGCCAAGCTGGGCATGCGCCGGGTGGTCGTGCCGCCGCATCCCGGGTTGTGCTCGGCCTTCGGGGCCGCCCTGGCGCGGCTGCGGGTGGAGCGGATGCAGACCCTGGGGAGGCGCCACACGGCGGTGGACGACGCCGAGCTGGCAGCGCGCTTCCGCGCCATGCTGCAGGACGGACGACGCGAGATCGAATCGGAAGGGCTGCGCGGCGCCGCGCGCGAGCGGCTCGGCCTGAGCATGCGCTACGCGCAGCAGAACTACGAACAGGACGTGGAGTACCGGTTCGCGGACGGACTGCCCGCGGCGGTCGAGCGCTTCCACCGCCGACATGAGGAATTCTTCGGCTACCAGTTCCCCGATCACCCCGTGGAGCTGGTGCATCTCAAGGCGTCGGTGGCCGAAACCGCGGCGGACCCGCCGACCGCCCTGGCGGCACCGGCCGCCCCGGCGCCCGCCGCAGCCGGCGCGGACGAGTGTCCTCCCACCGCGATCGGCTACCGCCGCGACCGGTTGCCGGTAGGCACCGAACTGCGCGGCCCGGCCGTGGTCGAGGAGCTCGATTCCACCACCTTCATCCCGGAAGGGGTGCACCTCGCCGTGGATGGGCTCGGGAACCTCGTCCTTACCCTGCCGTCCGCGTCGCCGGAGGAGGAATAGCGCGATGGCGAAGCCGCTGGACAGCGTCACCCTCACCATCATCAACAACTCCCTGGTCAACACCTGCCGCGAGATGGGGCTGGCGATGATGAAGACCTCCTACTCCTCGATCTTCAACGAGGGGCTGGACTTCTCCTGCGTGGTGTTCGACCGCGACGCGCAGATGGTCTCCTACGCCGAGTTCTGCCCCGCCCAGATCGGGGCGATCCTGTACACCATGCAGTGGACGATCGCCGAGGTGGGACTCGAGAACTTCCGCCCCGGCGACGTGGTGATGCACAACGATCCCTACCGCGGCGGCTGCCACCTGCCCGAGCACACCGTGATCAAGCCCGTGTACCACCGCGGCGAGCTGTACGGCTTCGTCGGCAACATCGCCCACCTCACCGAGATCGGCGGCAAGGCGGTGGGCGGATTCGCCGCCGACGCGCGGGAGATCTACCAGGAGGGCCTGCGGCTGCCGCCGGTGAAGATCATGCGCGGCGGCGAGTACGTCGACGACATCTGGAAGATCATCCTCACCAACCACCGCACGCCGCGCACCTCCTGGGGCGACTTCCACGCCATGATCGGCTCGCTCACGGTCGCCGAGCGGCGCCTGCACCAGCTCCTGGACCGGTACGGCTTCGACACCGTGATCGGCGCCGGCAAGCAGCTCATGGACTACGCCGAGCGGCGCATGCGCGCCGAGATCGCGGAGATCCCCGACGGCGAGTACGCGTTCGAGGACTGGATCGAGAACGACGGCGTGGTGGCGGACCGGCGCTACCGCATTCACTGCACCGCGGTGGTGCGCGGCGAGCGCATCATCTTCGACTACAACGGCTCCAGCCCGCAGGCGCAGGGCCCCTGCAACTGCACCTACGGCGTGACCGCGTCGGCCACCTACAACGCGATGCTCAACCTCACCGACCGCACCATCCCTCGCAACTCCGGCTGCTACCGCCCCATCGAGCTGATCGTGCCGCCCGGTACGGTGGTCAACGTCGAGCATCCCGGTCCCAGCGTCGGCGGCAACTCCGAGATCCACGAACGCATCGTCGACGTCCTGTTCGGCTGCCTGTCGGCGGCGCTGCCCGAGCGGGTGGCCGCCGCCACCGGCGCCAGCTCCTGCAACTTCCTGTTCGGCGGCACGCATCCGCACACCGGCGAGTTCTATGCCAACTACCACATCGAGGGCTGCGGCTGGGGCGGCAAGGCGACCGGCGACGGCAACGACAGCCAGTGTCCGATCAACGGCAACTGCCGCAACACGCCGGTTGAGGTGTTCGAGACCCGCTACCCGTGGCTCACCCACAGCTACAGCCTGGCGGACGGCTCGGAAGGCCACGGACGCAGCCGCGGCGGCGCCGGCAGCCGCCGCGTGATCGAGGCACGGGCGCCGGAGATCACGGTTTCCAGCTTCATGGACCGCCACGAGACCGGTGCCTGGGGGCTGTTCGGAGGCCGGCAGGGACGCCCGGGAGCGTTGCGCATCCGCAAGCACGGCGACGACGCATGGCGCACCTTCAGCGACGCGTACGGCACGGTGTCGCCCAACAAGTTCGCCGATATCAGGGTGCAGCACGGCGACCTCATCGAGATCGTCAGTCCCGGGGGCGGCGGGTACGGGCCGCCCGCGGAGCGCGACCCCGAGCTGGTGTGCGAGGAGGTACGCGACGGGGTGCTCAGCGCGGATCAAGCGCGCGAGGTGTACGGGGTAGTGCTGGAACGGGATGCCGCCGGCGGCTGGCGCGTGGACGCGGCGGCAACGGCGCAGCTACGCTCGGGGCCGTGAGCGCCGCAGAGGGACACTGGGAGCCGGTCCCCGACGCGCTTTACGCGACCACCACCGCGCGCTGCGACCTGTGCGGCAAGATGATCGTCGGCCGTCTCTGGCGCGCGCAGCACGGCGCGCGTCGCTTGAGCTTCTGCGACCGCCGCTGCCAGCGCACCTGGCTGGAGTACTGGCTGCCGCGCTACGGCGGCGCCGATCCCTCCGCAGACAGCACCCGCGACGCGTCCGTATAGGGACCGTTCGGCCGGCGAACGCGAATGCGCCGTCTTTGGCTTCGCCACGCGGGCCGCTATGCTCGGCTTCATGAAAGCGGTCCTGTACGAGAAGCCGTGGGCGATGCGCGTCGTCGATCTGCCGCAGCCCGAACCCCGCGACGGGGAAGTGCTGCTGGCGGTCGACGCGGTCGGCATCTGCGGCAGCGACGTGCACGGCTTCACCGGTGAGAGCGGCCGGCGGGCGCCGGACATGGTCATGGGACACGAGGTCGGCGCCCGCGTCGCGGCGCTCGGTCCCGGCGCCGGCGGGCCGCCGGTGGGCACGCCGGTCGCCCTGTACAACATCATCGCCGATCATGCTCCGAGCCCGGAGGAGGGCGATCCGAGCTTCCTGAACAAGCAGATAATCGGCGTCAATCTCTCCCGCCGCGGGGCGATGGCCGAGTACGTCACCGTTCCGGCCGACAACGCCATCCCCATCCCGTCCGGGGTGGGGCCGGACATCGCCGCGCTGGCCGAGCCGGCGGCGGTGACGGGCCATGCGTTCGACCGCCTTGCCGCCCACGACCGCAGCCCCGGACCGCTGGCCATACTGGGCGCAGGGACCATCGGCCTGTGCGCGGCCACGGTCGGCCACCTGCGCGGCTTCGACCCGATCGTCGTGCTGGACACGGTGGCGGACAAGGCGCAGGCGGCCTCGGACTTCGACGCACAGCCCTATCATTTGCAGGCGGGCGAGGAACCTGCGGCTACCTCCGCGGCGGTGGAGGCCGCGCTCGGCGGTCGCCCCGGCGTGGTGATCGACGCCGTCGGCACCGGCCCGTCGTTCACGCTCGCGTTCCAGCTCTGCCGGCCCGACGCCACGCTGCTGGCCATCGGCAACCTGGCCAAGGAGGTGAGCCTGCCGCTGCAGGACCTGGTCTCCGACGAAGTCACGGTCATCGGCAGCTACGGCTTCGACCGCGCATCGTTCCAGGCGAGCGTCGATGCGCTGCCTCAGCTCGCCGGCCGGCTGGCCACCTTCATCGAGGCGCGGTGTACGCTGGACGATGTGCCGGAGGTGATGACCGCGCTGGCGCGCGGCGAGCGCCAGGAGCGCAAGGTGATCATCGATGTCGCCGGTGCGGGGGGTTGAGGAGCATGCAGGAGATACGCGTAGGCCTGATCGGGTGCGGAGGACGCGGGCGCGGCCACGCGCGCCACATCGCCGCGATCGACGGAGCCGTGATGACGGCCGTGTGCGATCTGGACGAAGCGCGGCGCACCACGGCAGCCTGCGAGCTCGGCGGGGTTGCCACCTATGCCGCTCCGGAGCGAATGTTCGAAGCCGAGTCCCCGGACGCCGTGGTCGTCGCGGTGCCCCCGGAGTTCAACGCTCCGGTTGCGCAGATCTGCCTGGAAGCCGGCGTCCACACCCTGCTGGAGAAGCCCCCCGGACTGCACGTGTCGGAGACGCGCGCCCTGCTGGAAACCTCCGAGCGCACCGGCGCCCGCTGCATGGTCGGTCTCAATCGCCGCTTCAACCCGGCGATCCGCCAGGCGAAGCGGCTGATCTGCGAGCGCGGCCCGCTGACGACCATCGTCGGCGAGTTCCACAAGAACCTGGTCGACATCGAGGAGCGTGGCATCCTGAAGCCGCCGGTGCTCGACCGGTACTTCTACGAGACGCCGGTGCATGCGCTGGACTGCGTGCGCGCCCTGGCCGACTCGCCGGTGGCGGAGGTGCACAGCTTCTCCGGGAGCTTCTTCTCCGGGTACCGCGACGTGTACGGGGGGCTCATCCTGTTCGAGAGCGGCTGCGTCGCCCACCTGGTCGCCAATGTCACCGCCGGCGCCCGGCTGGAGCGCTACGAGCTCCACGGCCGCAGCGCTTCCGCCTACCTGGAAGGCGTGCGCAGCGGCCAGGTGATCATCGACGGAACGGTCACGGAGCTCACCTGCGCCGGCGATGAAAGCACCCGCGACCAGAACCGCTACTTCATCGACCGCGTGCGCGACGGCCGCCCGTTCGGACCTCCCGCCTGCGACCTGCACGAGGCGGTGCTCTCCATGGAGTTGATCGGCCGCCTGTTCGGCTGAGAGCGCGCCGCACGTTTTTCGGACGTATTTCTGCCACTACCGCCATAAATACGTCCGAATGACCGCCAGATCCGGTCATTCCGGTCTATGGTTGCCCCATGCGACGCGATGCCTACGATCACCTGCTCGCCTGGAAGCGAGCGCCGGGACGCAAGCCGCTGGTCATGCGCGGCGCGCGCCAGACCGGCAAGACCTACCT
Organism: Spirochaetia bacterium; assembly: GCA_963662775.1. Lineage (GTDB taxonomy): Bacteria > Spirochaetota > Spirochaetia > SZUA-6 > Bin103 > CATQHW01. The sequence continues at coordinate 2,319,192 of OY759747.1, read as the reverse complement.
GCTGCAGGCATTCGGCAGGGAGCAGTACGCGGCGACCCACTACTTCAACTTCGAGAGGACGCCCGACCTGGCCGGCTTCTTCGAGCGCGATCTCGATCCCGCGCGCATCGTTCGCGACCTCTCCATCTTCGCGGACGAGCGGATCCACCCCGCGCGCTCGCTGATCATCTTCGACGAGATCCAGGCCTGCAACGCCGCGCTGAATGCCCTGAAGTACTTCGCGGAGGACGCCGGGCAGTACCACGTCGCCGCCGCCGGCTCCCTCCTCGGGGTCACGCTCTCCACGCCGCGATCGTTCCCGGTGGGCAAGGTGGACTTCGTCGATCTGCATCCGATGACCTTCCCCGAGTTCCTCGATGCGCTCGGCGAGGGACGCTACCGCGGTGTCATCGAAGGTCATGCCGAAGCGGTGCCGTTTCCCGAGCCGTTCCACCGCGCGCTGGTCGATCTGCTCCGCGCCTACTACTTCGTCGGCGGTATGCCCGAGGTCGTCGCCCAGTACGCGGCCGACCGGGACGTGGCCGCCGTACGACCGGTCCAGCAGGCGATCGTGGATGCCTACGTGCTCGACTTCGCCAAGCACGCGGCGGCGCAGCAGGTAGCGCGGATCATCGCGATCTGGGAGTCGCTGCCCAGACACTTGGCGCGCGAGAACAAGAAGTTCATCTTCTCCGCCATCCACAAGAGCGCGAGGGCGCGCGACTATGAAGAGGCGCTCGTGTGGCTGGAGCGCGCCGGCCTGATCCACCGGGCGTTCGCGGTCGAGACCGCGCGCCTGCCCCTGCACGGCCATGCGGACCGCCGCTCGTTCAAGGTGTACGCACTGGACGTGGGCCTGCTCGGCGCTCTCGCGAACACCGCCCCGCAGTTGATGGCTCACGGCGATCGCCTGTTTGCGGAGTATCGCGGCGCGCTGGTCGAGAACTACGTCGCGCAGCAACTCAGCGCCTCGTCGGCGGGTAAGCTTCACTACTGGCGCAGCTCCGGCGGCAAGGCCGAGGTGGACTTCCTGCTGGAACGAGACGGAGCGATTCTGCCGCTGGAGGTGAAGGCGGGCGTGAACCCCAAGAGCAAGAGCCTGCGCTCGTTCGACGCCCAATTCGCTCCCCGGCTTCTGGTCCGCAGCACCCTTTTGAACCTCAAGAGGGACGATCGGGTCTTGAACGTTCCGCTCTATGCCGTTCCCGATGGACTGCGCTTCACCCGCAGCCCAGGAAAGGCGCGTACCCGCTCAGCCTTCGGCGCCCAACCCAGGTCCGGCTAAGAGCCATAACCCGCCGCATCAACATGGGTCCCCGCATGAGAAACAGACTCAGACTCGGCCCACACTGAACGAGCGAAGCTCGCTCGCGCTTTAGTGAACCGCTTCCCACTTGCCGCAACCCTGCGAACCGAATCCTCTGTCCGAGTCCCTAATCGTCACTATTCCACGCACGCCTTCAAGAATTCCGTTCGCAATAATCTCGTCGAAGTCCCCCGAGAAACCGCTAAGACGTTCCCAGTAGCAATACTCGCCACCAGTGTTGCGGTACGTCCCCGCCTGAATGTCCAGCCCCACTATATGCGTACCGTCCGCGAATACCGCCACGGCTCCCTTCCCAATCGCCCCCACGACACGCCACTCCCCACAATCTTGCGAGCTGAAGCCCATGTCTGTCGCCTTGATCGTCACTACCCCGCGAACACTTTCTATAGTCCCGTTCGCCAAAATGTCGCTGAACTCTCCCGAAAAACCGCTGAGACGTTCCCAGTAGCAATACTCGCCGCCCGTGTTGCGGTACGTTCCTGCCCGAATGTCCCTTCCTACCAAATGAGTACCGTCCGTGAAGCCGTGAGATTCCCCGCCTGACACCACCCTCGGGTTCGCGGCCTCTACCAGCGCGGCCATCGCCTCAACCAACGCCTTCGAAGCCCCCTCCATCTCCTCCCTCGGATCAGCCCCTGCTTCCAGCAATACACTCACTGCTTGAGCCACGAAGTCCGTCTCCTTCTCCGGTGCCTGCAGGTCGTCATACGCAATTCGCCGAGCGAGATGCCCCAGGGCCGTAGATCCATCGTCGCTTGCCGCATTCGGGTCCCCACCCCCATCTATCAACTCCCTCAACACACGTGACCACATGAAGTAACCGTCTCCTGACACCACCAAGTGAAGCGAAGTCATCCCCTCCTCAAGCCGTGCATTTGGATCGGCACCCGCTCTCAACAGCGACTGAATGCTACTCACTCGTAACATGGACGCCGCGAAATGTAGCGGCATTAGATTTGCGCCCGTACCACCGTTTGGATCAGCTCCGGCCTCCAAGAGTGCGTCCACCACGTCAGACTTTGGGAGTCTGGCCGCCATGTGCAAGGACGTAATCCCGGTTTCAGATCTGGCACTTGGATCAGCTCCGGCCTCAAGCAAGACGGTCACGATGTCCAGCTTTCCGGTCTCACTCGCGATCATCAGGGGACTTGCTCCATTGTCCATTCGAGGGTCCACATCAGCGCCCTCCTTCAGCAACGCACTTACCACATCAACGGTCGAGAAAACGACAGCAAAGTGCATTGGAGCGAGGTTGCTATTGTCTCGCGCATTAGTATCAGCTCCTGACTTGATGCACTCACCAACACGTTTAGCACTTGCGCTCTCGAAGAACGCCTTCGTATTCCAAGACTCGCACCCTATCTCTTGCCCCGGTGCACTGGTCGCCCCAGCTGCGAGCAAAGCTAACGCCAACCAAGTGAATCCGAATCCACGGTACTCGATAGAGATGTGTTTGTAGCGACTACTCAAGATAGTCTCTCCTTCGTGTTGAGCGACTTAGCAACAAGAGGGGCCCCCGCTCGGCTGTGCACCGGGCTAGGTCCGTCTGCAGCATTGGACCATTTCAGGTCCCGGCGCTCAGCGATCAGGCCACTTGGTTCTGGAGTCCGACTTCGCATAGGTGAGGTCCGCTCTTCGCAAATCCGCACCAACCGGCTCCTGTATCGTCGCGAGACTGTAGCCAGTATTCAATTTGCGCAAGCAATGCGCCAAACCATGTATCTCCTGAAGAAGCGAGGACAGCTCTTGGTTCAGATGCTTTAGGCGCTTTCGACGAATCTCTACCCCGAGAGCTTCGTCGACCGTCAGCAAAGCCACCTCGTCCCCCTTGTCCGCGATCAAGAACGCTTTGGAGGTCCAAGCGCTTCTGATCTGGCCCTTCGTGCGCTCATCTCCATTGATCGACTTGAGCAAGTCTTCCCATGTTTGTGGCGACTTGGTTCGCAGGCTGTCAATTGCTTTGTCGATTGCTGTCTTGTTGGCCATCACTCTTCCTCCGTATCGCGTCCGTCCATTTTGTGATTGCGTCTATATCCCCAAGGAATCGTTCAAGAAGCGAGTGCAGAGCCATCGAACGGGCGGCCTCTGTAGCAGAAGTCGGCGACGCACCCGAGTGCGACCGAATTGGGCACAAGGCGCCATTCGCTCAACCGTCGGCGCGCAACCCGGAATCCGGCACGCGGTACAGCTCACCTCCAAAGAAGGTGACGTAGAGGTCGGTCAGATCGGGGCCGCCGAAGGTGCAGTTGGTCGGCCGGTCGGCCGGCGTGGGATGGGTCGAGAGGGGGAGCCCCTTGGCGTCGAACACGTAGATTGCCGGCCCCGGCCCGCGCTCCTGGTGTCCGGCGGTGGCCACGATCAGCCCGCCGGTTGCCCGGCACATGCCGTCCACGCCGCGGCCGGCGCCGAAGTCGTGCAGAAGCGTGTACTCACCCAAGCCGCCGTCCGGCTGGATCGGATAGGCGCGGAGCTGGCGCCGCTGGTCGAGCCGGCGCGGGCTCTCGGCCACGTACAGGATCGATTGATCGGCCGACAGCAGCACGCCATTGGGACGGTTCGTGTCGGTGGTGACCTCCGTGACCGTCCATCCCGATGCTGTGGAGTCGCACCGGTACACCGACTCGCGCGCCTGCGCGAGCGGGCGCTCGCCGTAGTTGGGGTCGCTGAACCAGACCCGGCCGGCGGCGTCCACCGCCAGGTCGTTGGGCTCGTTGAAGGGCGCGCCGGCATGCGCGTCGGCGATCACCTCGGTCGGCTGGCCGGCAGCGTAGCGGACCACCCTCCGCGCCTTGCCCTCGCAGGCGTAGTAGCGGCCGGCGGCGTCGAGGATCGTGCCGTTGGCGCCGCCGGTCGACTCCCGCCACACCTCGCGCCTGCCGTCGGCCGGCGTGTAGCGCCACAGCCGGTTCGCGTCGATCTCCGTGTAGCGCAGCCCTTCCCCGTCCCAGGCCGGCCCCTCGGTGATCACGTCGTGCCTGGCGATCAGCTCCCACGTCCACGTGTCCGTCATCGTCGCCGATGATAGCACCGTCGGGGCGCGGCTACTGCCCGGTCGCGGCGGCTCGATTCGGAGCGCCGGGCGTGGGGGCGCCGACGGTCTGAAAGTCGCCGGTGAGGTCCGGCAACCGGGCGAAGCTGGTGCCGGCGTCGGCCTGACCCTCGTCCCAGTCGACCGACGCGGACAACGCGCCGCCGTCCGCCCAGATGCCGAATTCCTCGTCCCTGCCCAAGGCAAAGCCCGGCCAGCCGTCCTTGTCCAGTTCCACACGGAGATAGCCGCCCGCCGGGATCACGAGGTCCGCCGGGAACGGGACGCGCTTGCCGGCGTCCTTCAGGTCGTCGGCGATCACGAAGCCCGCCAGGGCAAGGTCGGCATCGGCGGCGTTGTACAGCTCCACCCAATCGAGCGGGTCGCCCTGTGCGGCGACCTCGTTGATGACCAGTTCCCCGGTGGCCGGACCGGCCGCGGCGGCGGCGCCCTCGTCCGCGGGTGGAGCGCCGAACCCGAAGGCGCCGGAGAGGCGGCCCGATATCTCCGCCCCCCGTTCCGTACCTGCCGCGGCCAGCTCCAGCGTGCCCGCCACGATCGGGACGTACGCTTCCGGGGCGGCGGCGCCCGGTGGCATCGTCCATTGAACGCCCCCGACTCCGCCTTCGCCGATCGTCAGCTCGCTTCCGGCGGACAGCAGGTCGACCGGAAGCCACACGGTGAATCCCTCGATGGAGAAGTCCGCCTCCAGCCTCATTACGGACAGGAACGCGCCGTCTTCGAGTCCGACCTCCGCCGCTTCGTCGGCGTTCGCGAGGCCGGCGGTCGCCCCCGCCGTCCCCGGCGGCTGGTCGGTCCCGTCCAAGGCCAGGCTGGTGATCGTGCCGGTCTCGAACGGATTGGGGCTGTCCTTCGTCCCCCAAGTGGTCTTGAACGCCACCTCGAACGCCATGACCCCGCTGCCCTCGCCCCAGCACACGTCGGCCGCGTCGACCAGCGGCCAGGGCCAGTCCGGCGGCTCAGGCTCCAGATCCGCCAACAGTTCGCCGCGCCGCTTGAGGATGAAGCGCCGCACCCGGACGGTGTCTTCGGCTGCCTCCTTGCGCGCTTCAGGCAGGGCGTGGGCCTGCACGACGGCTGCCAGCTCGCCGGCACTGCGCAGCAGCTCCTCCTCGTCCCAGACCGTGTCCAGCAGTTCGCGGAGGCGGCCGGCGTACGCGGCGCGGCCGGATTCCTCCCGATAGAGGCGGTGCGCCAGCGCGCCGTGCGCGTTCACCGACGGCGGCGACACGAAGTCGTCGAACGGAACGTCGGTGGTGTGGAACACCGCATCCACGCCCCAGGGGATGAACACGAAGCGTCCCTCCGGCTCCCGGTAGAAACGGTAGTTGTTGCGATTGCCGGCGTAGCCGTCCCAGTGGCCGACCAGCACCTCTACCGCCCAGAAAGACAGGAACCGGTCGACCTCGACGATGGCTCCCAGTGCCTCCAGGCCGGCGGGGGACGGGTCCTGCAGCGCGGCGACGACGGCGCCGATGTCCGACCAGCCGTCCGCGTCCTCGTTCGTCTTCTTCTCGAAGGTGCCGCGCCAGCCGGGGTTGAAGTCGCTGAGGGTACCTTCGTACAGGTTGCCCGCGGCGCTGGCGAAGTGGCGCGCCAGGAACGGCGGCTTGATCTCCTCGACGTGCACGTACAGGCCCAGATCGGTACCGTTCACGGTCACCGTGGCGAAGTTGCAGCGCGGTGCCGGCAGCCCGGCGGCGGCGAACACCTCGTAGGCCAGACAGGTGTTGACCATCGACGCGTCCTGCAGGCTGTTGTTGAGGGTCATGCGGTCGATCGCGCCGCCGAGCAGGCGGCCGTCCACGTACTTGTCGAAGCGCAGCTTGAGGGACGGCTTCTCGCTGCTGAGCGAGCCGAAGAACCCCTTCTTGCGGACGCCGACGTCGGCGTAGGCCGCGCCGTCCACGGTCACGGTCGCCTCGAACCAGGTGAAGATGTCCTCCACGGGCTCTGCCAGGCAGTCGGCGCCGCCCAGGATGTCCTGCAGGGTGCGCGTCTGGGCGCGCAGGCTCTCCCAGTCCGCGGGCGCCATCTCGATGGCGATGTCCAGCACGTGCTCGCGCGCGAACCAGGGAGCGCGTGCGTCCGGGTCCGCGCCGGTTTGCGCAGCCGCACGGGCACCGGCAACCAACAGGCAGACACAGCACAGGGCCGCGCATCGTCTGGCCAGTCGACCCATGGCGGTCAGGTGATGAACTCGAAGATCGTCACCATGGTCGCGATCAGCCCGAAGCCGATGCCGATCAGCCACTGCATGCCGTTGAAGCGACTGTTCATGTCCCCGAATCGGTTGTTCATGTCTTCGAATCGGCTATTCATGTCTTCGAATCGCTTGTTCATGTCCTCGAATCGGACGTCGACCGCGGCGAAGCGTGTCTCCATGAGCTCGCGCTGCGTCTTGAGTTCCTGTCGCTGCGCGACGAGCTCCTGCTCGATTCGTTCCATCCGCTCCAGGATCTGCGGGCCGGCGACGACCTGCGGCGCCACTTCGACCAGCCAGCCGTAGATGTTGCCCTTCACGTAGTCGCCGATACGCTGCAGATCGGTGTCGCCGAGCGCCATGCCCACCTCACTCATACCATACCCTCACGCCATTCCGTCATGCCATTCCGTCATGCCATTCCGTCATGCCATTCCGTCATGCCATTCCGTCATGCCATTCCGTCATGCCATCCGTCATGCATGGACAGCGGCGCGCGCGGCGCCGCCGCTTCAGCCGGCGCGTGCTCTCGGCCACGTAGATCACCGACAACCGCACCCACCTCCACGTGTCCACCGTCGCCGCGGATGGTACGATTCCGGCGTTGAAGAAACGGGTCGATCTGGCGTACGGCTGCAACGGGCTTGCCATCGAGGTGCCGGCCTCCGCCCAGGTGGTGCTGCCCCGTCACGTGGACGGCGTGGCCGACGAGGCGGCGGCGATCGCGGCAGCGCTGGCCGCGCCCACCGGCTCGCGGCCCCTGGCCGAGCTGGCGGCGGGCAAGCGGCGGGTGGTGGTGACCCACTCGGACATCACCCGCGCCACGCCCAACGACCGCATCCTGCCGGTGCTGCTGCGGGCGCTGGAAACGGCCGGGGTGGCGCGGGACGACATCACCCTGATCAACGCCCTGGGAACGCACCGCCCGCAGACGGATGCGGAGCTGCGGCAGATGCTGGGCAGCGGCATCGTCGACCGCTACCGCTGCCGGCAGCACGACGCCTGGGACGACGCGGAGCTGGTCGCCGCCGGCACGACCAGTCGCGGCAACGCCATCCGAGTGAACCGCACGGTGATGGAGGCCGACCTGGTGATCTTCACCGGCTTCATCGAGCCGCACTTCTTCGCCGGCTTCTCCGGCGGCCCCAAGGGCGCCCTGCCCGCGCTGGCCGGCAGCGAGAGCGTGCTCACCAACCACGGCTACGCCATGATCGGTGACCCGCGCGCCACCTGGGGCATCACCGACGGCAACCCGATCTGGGAAGAGATGCGGGAGGCGGCGGCGCTGATCGAGCCGCTGTTCCTGCTCAACGTCACCCTCAACACGGAGGGCCGGATCACCGGCGTGTTCGCCGGCGACGTCATCGCCGCCCACCGGCGCGGCTGCGACTTCGTGCGCCAGAGCGCCATGGTGGCCGTGGACGAGCCGTTCGACGCCGTGGTCACCACCAACAGCGGCTACCCGCTCGACCAGAACCTGTACCAGACCGTGAAGGGCATGCAGGCCGCGCGCGGCATCGTGCGCGCCGGCGGCGCCATCATCATGGCGGCCGAGTGCTCCGACGGCCTGCCCGGCCACGGCCGCTACGCCGAGCTGCTCGCCGAGGCCGGATCGCCGGACGCGATCCTGGAGATGCTGCGCCAACCCGGCTTCTCCGCGCACGACCAGTGGCAGGTGCAGATCCAGGCCCTGATCCAGCGCCACGCGGACGTCTACGTCTACAGCGACGGCCTCAGCGATGACGAGATCCGCGCCGCTCTCCTCACCCCGGCCCGCGACATCGAAGGCACCCTCGCGAACCTCGCCCCCGAGCGGCTCTGCGTGCTCCCGCAGGGTCCGCTCACCATCGCGTACCTCGACTCCGGCTGACGGCACCAGAATACAGACGGGAGACAGCCTCATGGCGACATTCGACATGGCAACCACGGGAAGTATTCGGAACGCCTGCGAGGAAGCCAAGCGTCGGCTGCAGCAGAATCCGGGCAACGTCGAGAGAGTGGGGGAGTTCCTGCAAGAGGTGAACGAAGCCTCGGCCGAGGAGCGGCAGAGCGAGACGTTCGTACGTCGCATATGGGATGACAATCCGCTCTTCCATCTGGGCAATGGTGACTACGACGTGAGTGCGGCTTTAGCCGATGCGGACTTTCGTCGACGTTTTCACGAACTGACAATTGCGCATCTCCCAACACCACCGCGCGAAAGGGCCATCAGGCTGGATGAGGTCCTGCATGCCACGCTTGACTTGGTGCAGCCGTTCGTCCCGCCAAATCGTAACGGCGCCAGGGACAAGCCGATACTCAAGGCGACGCGGGTCTTCGCAGCTCTCTTCCCGAACGACTTCACGACTCTCGGTTACCCAGGAGAAACCTTGTACAAGCACTTGGGAGGCCGCGGGCTTCGCGACTCTCCCGCGCAGGCCAACAGGCGAATTCTTGACCGGCTGGACGGCATAATCGAATCGGCGGATCCATCAGACTGGCACAGCGTCGCGCGAAATATGATGCTGCCGGCAATCCTGCTCCAGATTCACCGTGAGTCTCCGCCGCCACCGGTCGTTCGACCCGACCTGATCGTTCGACCGGAATTGAGCCGGATCATCAAACACTTCGAGTCCATCGAGGCAACCGGAACGTTCGTCTTCGAGCGAGACATGGTGGAGTCGCTCCATCTCGGCCTCTGGGCGCGAGAGCAGCGGCACTTCGCGGTGCTTACCGGATTGTCTGGAACCGGCAAGACCCAGCTTGCGGTCGCATACGCCAAGGCTTTGACCGGAGACGATGGCCGATCGAACGGCCGAATCTGCACCGTCGCCGTACAGCCAGGGTGGTACGACCCGACGCCGCTTCTGGGGTACGTCAACCCTCTCGGTGAGAACCGGTACACGGCAACCGAGTTCCTGAGATTCCTGATCCGCGCAAACGAAGATCCGGCCACACCGCACGTGTGCGTACTCGACGAGATGAACCTGTCTCACCCGGAGCAGTACCTGGCGCCGATTCTCAGCGCGATGGAGCTCGAACACGGCGCTATCGATCTCCATAGCGGTGACGCTGAAGAGTACGGAGTGCCGCGCAGCGTTCCGTATCCGGACAATCTTGTTCTCATCGGCACGGTGAACATGGACGAGACCACGATGGGCATTTCCGACAAGGTGCTGGACCGGGCATTCACGCTGGAGTTCTGGGACGTGGACGTGGACCGGTGGCCCGGCTGGGAGAGCACTACCTTGGACGACCAGGACAGGGAAGCGACCATGGAAGTACTCGCACGCCTCATGAAAGCGCTCAGCGCGGCACGGCTACACTTCGGCTGGCGGGTAATCGAGGAGGTCGTCCGGTTCATGGAGCAGCGTGAGAACCAGAGCGCGGAGTTGTCCGTGAATGATGCGCTCGACCGGGTGATCTACGCGAAAGTCCTGCCGAAGCTTCGCGGCGATGACGCTCCTCGCTTCCGCAATGCCCTGGACGATTGCCGGACTGCGCTGAACGAGCGGGACCTGACTCGCTCTGCCCGGAAGGTCGCCGAGCTCATCGAGGATGTGGACCAGACCGGCAGCTTCCGCTTCTGGCGATAGGGCCATGTCCGCCGGACTCGGGATTACGCTGCGAGTTCGGCGTGATGATGGCCTCCACAATCTTGACGCGTCTCAGCCCAACGGCGGGTTCGCCGAGCGGCAGAAGACCGATTTCCTGGGTCCCGCCGATCGCGAGTGCCGGCTTCTCGTCGACGACGAACCGCTCCGGCGTGTAGAGGGGTCCGCGAACGAATGGACGTGGACGCCCGGGTTCTACGCCGGCGAGGTCCGTGCCGAGCTCCTGGATGCGGACGACCGGTCGCTGGGCGTCTGGCTGCTCGACGTAAGTCCCGATCAGCGCAAGACGGGCCGTGACGTGTTCGCGCGCATGATCGACGAGATCCTCGACTTCGACGCGCATCTGGTCATCGGTGAGGAGCCCGCGCGCCGGCGCCTCGGAGCGCTGGGCGATACCGACGATCCGCTCATCCTGTTCGAGCGGCTGAGGAGGCGTCAGCGCGACCTGGAACGCTCGCTGGCGGCGATTCGGCGGGAGCCCGTGAGCGTACTGCGCGCGCGGCGGAAGTTCGTCCCGCTCCGCGGCACCCGACGCGCCGACCTCCGCACGCTTCGATCCGCGCTTCGGCAACCGGCCACGCTCGCGGCCCTCCGGCCGGATACCGTGGCCCGTCCCGGCGCTCCAGGATCGGATCCGATCCTCGACGTACCGGCCATCGAGCGCACGCTCGATTCTCCGGCGAACCGGTGCATCCTCGCCCTGCTGCGAGCGCTGCTTCTCAGGTGCAGAGAACTCTCCAAGAGATTGGAAGGGCTCGCACAGAGGCCAGTAGACGATACCAGGACCGCAGTCGCCAACCGCGTGGATCGATGGAATCAGATCCTCGGTGAAATGGCACGTACATTCGCAACGGCCGAGCGCCGCCGTCCGTTCGGCGAAGTGAGCCGTCCCGAGATCACGGCTGCGGGGCTCAACGCGGTAGCGGCACATCCTCTCTACGCACGCTTCTGGCGTCTCGGATGGGAGGCGTTGCGGCGCGGTGTGTATCGGTTGGATCCGGAGGACAGGTTGCCGCTCAGTCCGACGTGGGAGATCTACGAGCGGTGGTGCTTCGTCGTCTTGGCGCGGAAGCTCCGTGAGTGGCTCCCTCACTACGAGTGGAGGACCGCAGGGCGGACCGAATCCGACCGCCGACAGTTCACCGGAGTGCGCGGCGATGGACACCGCATCACGCTCCACTTGCAGCGAACCTTCGGCATCACCAGAGGACGCGAGAAGAACGAAAGCTGGTCAATCTCCGGCACGTTCCGACCCGACCTGGTACTTACCTCGCAGTCTGCGGACGGCCTGACGCGATTCGTCGTACTCGACGCCAAGTATCGCGCCGCCGAGTCGGGGATCCTCCGAGGAATGACGGAGAGCGTCCACCCGTATGCCGATGCGCTCCGCTGGGGATCCCGCCGGCCGGAACGAACGCTCCTGCTCGTCCCGAACGCCACTGAAGCGGAATGGCTGACCCACGCGGACTACGCCCACAGGCACCGCGTTGGCGTTGTCGCTCTACGACCCGACCTCGACTTGCCGGATGAGTTCCGTGGACTGTTGACCGATCCCACGAGGTGACGGTCAGACGGAGGGGCTCCAGACATTGCCGCTGGAGAAAGGCTCCTGGATGAGGCAGATCGTGCATCAGCATGGCAGGCCTCCCTGGCCATGCTGCCACACGCACGCGATTTCGCCGTTGACACATGACCGGCCGCCCGAGCACCGTTTCCTCGGCGTGGTCTGAGGGCCAGACGAGGTGGAACAGAGACAGCCGGCAGCGTCACCGGCCGGCCCGGGAGCGGAACATGAGCGAGACTACATCAAACAACGTCATCGAAGAGAAACTGGCCAGAGTGGCCAGCCAGATGAAGGCCGATCTGGAGGAGCATTACTCTCCGATCACCTTCGAGGTCCATGCCGAGCTAACACCCATCGAGTTCGGGGATTTGGAAGACCCGTCGTACATTCAGATGTTCATCGTCGTCGACGGGAACATGAAGGACCTCCTGGATCGTCATCGAGCAGGGGAGATCGGGAGAGTGCGAAGACTTCTCTCGGAAGTCGCCATCGACGAGTTCCCGGTGTTGTCGTTCCTTACAAGAGCCGACTGGGATCAGGAGCGAAAGAGGCTTTCCCGATCCAGAAGTGAATGAACCCCAAGGACTTCCTGGACGTCTCCTGGAAGCTGATCGACTTCAAACGCGGCCGGCCTCGGCAGGTTGATCTACGAAGAGCCGTAAGCACCGCCTACTACGCCCTCTATCACTGTCTTGCGAAGTCCAATGCAGATCTCCTCGTAGGGAGATCCGGCCTGCGGCGAGCGTGGACTCAGTCCTACCGAGCGCTGAATCACAATGCTGCGCAGAAGCGGTGCAAGAACAACGCCATGATGTCTCTTTTCCCTCCAGAGATCCGGCTATTCGCTGATGTGTTCTGCATGCAGCAAATCGCACGGAACGAAGCGGACTACAACCCGCTCAAGAAGTTCTACCAATACGAGGTGTCGTGGTCGATCATCGATGCTGAGATGGCCATCAATGCCTTCATGCAGGCGGATCGGGCGCATAGGCGTGCATTCGCGATCTACCTCCTGCTCAACCAGAGATGACTCACGCCGGCCGACCTCTGCGACACTTGGGATACTTGACCCCTCCGGGTGTGGCAGCGCGATGATGGGAACCATGAGAACAGACAACGTGGTCGTTCGATGTGCCCTCGTGGTGACGGTGTTGCTCGCTCTCCTTGCCTTCGGCGTGCCGGTTGCGGCCGCGCAGTCGCTGACCGTGGTGTCCTTCGGCGGGTCGTACGCGCGTGCGAGCCAGCAGGCGTATCACGAGCCGTTCACGGAGGCCACCGGGATCGAGGTGAAGCTGGAGGACTACAACGGCGGGCTCGCGCAGATCCGCGCGCAGGTCGAGACCGGCAACGTGTACTGGGACGTGGTCGACCTGAACGTGGCCGACGCCGTGCTGGGCTGTGACGAGGGCCTGCTGGAGTTCATCACCGTCGAGGACCTCCCGCCGGCGGCGGACGGCACCCCCGCGGAGGAGGACTTCGTCACCGGGACGCTCACCGACTGCGGGATGGGGACCATCTTCTTCTCGTCCATCTACGCCTACCACCCGCAACACTTCCCGGACGCGCAGCCGTCCACGGTCGAGGACTTCTTCGACCTGGAGCGCTTCCCGGGCCGGCGCGGCATGCGGCGCGTGCCGAGTGACAACCTGGAGCTCGCGTTGCTGGCCGACGGCGTGCCGCTGGAGGAGGTGTACGCCACGCTCGACACGCCGGAGGGAGTGGACCGGGCGTTCCGGAAGCTGGACGCGATCAAGGACCAGATCGTGTGGTGGGAGGCCGGCGCCCAGCCGCCGCAGATGCTGGCGGACGGCGAGGTAGTGATGAGCACCGCCTACAACGGGCGCATCTTCAACGCCCAGGTGCGGGAGGACCAGCCGTTCGTGATCGTCTGGGACGGCCAGATCCTGGACAACAGCCAGCTCGTGATCGTCGCCGGCGCGCCCAACCTGGAGGAGGCGCGCCGGTTCATCGCCTTCGCGGGCAGGCCGGAGTCGATGGCGGCGGTGAGCCGCTACATCTCCTACGGTCCGGTGCGTCGCTCCGGCACGGCGCTGGTCACCGAGCATGAGGAAACAGGGGTGGACATGGCGCCGCACATGCCGACCACCCCGGCCAACATGGAGCGCGCGCTGCACCACGACTGGCGCTGGTGGAGCGACCGTGGCGACGAGATGAACGAACGCTTCAGCGCCTGGCTGGCGCGCTGAGCGAGGTGCCGGCGGTTCAGCGACCGGGGAAGGGGCGGAACAGGTCGAGTTGCGCTGCCGTCAGGCGGGCGCGCGTGGCATCGGTCAGATACGGCGGCTCATCCATGGTGGCGATGTTCTGGGACATCATGAAATAGGGGCCGTACCCCACGTGCAGGGTCTTGCGGACCTGCGCGGAGCGATTGGTCAGGCCGCCGTGGCGCAATGCTTCGGTGAAGAAGATGGCATCGCCGGCCTTGACCTCCAGGCCGACGACTCCGGGCTCGATGTCGGGGTCCCTGCTCTCGTAGGGGCAGTCGAAGTTGCCCTTGTGGGTGCCCGGGACGACGCAGAATGCTCCCTGTTCACGGCTTACGTCGTGCAGGAAATAGACCATCCGCACCATCATGCAGTCGATGCCGTTCCGGTTGACGTCGTAGCGGTACTTCGCGGAGCGCGTGCCACCGTGGTTGCCGGTCTGGTTGCCGCGATAGCGGATACGGATCTCCGAATTGTTGATCGTGGCGCGCCCCTGAATCACCGAGCGCACGCAGTCCATGGTCGGCGGATGCCCGATGAGCAGATCGAAGGCGGAATCGGCGTTCCAGAAGTCCTCGATGATGACGGTGGCTCCCTCCTCACGGGAGCCCTCTGCGTGATACCCGAGATCGGGGTCGTGGTGATACTCGCTCCCCCGTGAGCTGAGCTTGCGCGGCGGCGCGTCGATGCGGGCCACGGCGTGCTCCTCCAGGGAATCGACCGCCTCCGCCAGGCGTGCCACCTGCCCTGCGCTCAGCATGCTCTCGATGACCAGAAAACCCTGCCGGTCGAACTCGTATCGCTCGATCTCGTTCACGTCAGCTCCTTCCTCCGTCATGACGGAGGGTCATCCCGTACGGCATCGCCGCCGGCTCGCTTGGCGGCGTACATGGCACGATCGGCGTCGGCGATCAGGCGTTCCGGATCGCGGGCGCCGGTGGACGCGACCGCCACGCCGATGCTGGCTGTGACGCGCACCTCACCGGCCGGCGTGGCGACCGGGCGCCCCCGCAGGCCGGCGGCGATGGCCGCGGCCGCCCGCGCCGCGCCGCGCTCGGCGCCCGTTCCGGCGATGATCACCACGAACTCGTCGCCGCCGTAGCGGCCGACTTGATCATAGGGCCGGACCACCGCGCGCATGCGCACGGCTGCCTCGCACAGTACCGCGTCGCCGGCGGCATGGCCGTGGTGGTCGTTGATCCCCTTGAAGCGGTCCAGGTCGATGAACAGCACGGCCACGCGGCCGCGCTCACGCCGCGCTCGCTCGAGTTCGCGCTCCAGCAACTCGACGATCGCGCGCCGGTTCCACGCCTGCGTCAGCGGGTCCAGCCGCGCCAGGCGGCGCGCCTCGGCCAGCTCCGCACGCAGGCGCTCCAGCTCGCCGGCCATGCGCGCTGCCCGCTCAGCCGGCGAGACGCTCGGTCACCTGCTCCGCGAACTGCGCGCTCGACAGCGTGCCGCCGATGTCCGGCGTCCCGGCGCCGCCGGCCAGCGCCCGCTCGCAGGCGGCGCGCATGCGCTCGGCCGGCTCGGCGTGTCCGAGCCACTCGATCATCATCGCCGCGCTCAGGATGGCGGCGGCCGGGTTGGCGATCCCCTTGCCGGCGATGTCCGGCGCCGAGCCGTGCACGGGCTCGAACATCGACGGGGCGCCGCGGTCGGGGCGGATGTTGGCGCTCGGCGCCATGCCCAGGCCGCCGACCACCATCGCCGCCAGGTCGGACAGGATGTCCCCGAACAGGTTGGAGGAGACGATCACGTCGAAGTCGCGCGGGCGGCGCACCAGGTCCATGGCCGCGGCGTCCACGTACAGGCGGTCGGTGCGTACGTCCGGGTACTCCGGGACGAGCTCCTCCAGCACCTCCTCCCAGAGGACGAAGCTGTACTTCTGGGCGTTGGACTTGGTCACCATCGTGAGGTGCTGGCGGCGGCCGCGCGCCTGCTCCAGCGCGAAGCGGAGGATGCGGGTGACGCCGGAGCGGGTGTGGATGGCCGACTGCACGGCGATCTCGTCCGGTTCGCCGCGGCGGAAGCGTCCGCCCTGGTTGACGTACTCCCCCTCGGAGTTCTCGCGCACCACCAGCAGGTCGATCGCCCGTGGCTCCATGCCGGCCAGCGGACTCCGCACTCCGTCCAGCAGCAGCGCCGGCCGCAGGCAGGCGTACTGGTCGAACGCCTGGCGGATCCGCACCGGCGGCTCCAGTGAGACCGGATCCGGCATCTGGTTCGGCGCCCCCACCGCGCCAAGGTAAATGGCGTCGAAGCCTCGGAGCTGGTCGATGTAGTCCGGTGGCGTGGGCGAACCGTGCTCAAGATAGTAGTCCACCCCCCACGGAAACTCCGTGCAGTCGAGCTCGACCCCGTCGCCGATCGCCGCATGAAGGACGTCGAAGGCCAGCGGCGTGACCTCCTGACCGATGCCGTCACCCGGGTAGACCGCGATCCGATAGCAAGGTTTCTGACTCATATGCCGCAAGTATAGATGAGCGGCGACGGCAAGCGGCATCGCGCAGGCGACTCTCGGCGCTGCTCACGCGGAACCCCGGTCGGTGGTAGCATCGCCCCGATGCCACGGAAGATCGTCGTGGTCGGAGCCGGCAGCACCGGCTTCCAGCTCGCCAGGCAGCTCATCGCCGACAACCAGGACGTCACCCTGATCGAGCGCGACGCCGACACCGCCAAGTACGCGCTCAACCACCTGGACTGCATGGTCATCACCGGCACCGGCAACGACCTGCGCCTGCTGCGCCAGGCCGGGATCGAGGACGCGGAGTTCTTCATCGCCCTGACCGACTCGGACGAGTTCAACATGGTGGCCTGCGGGCTGGCGTCGCGCGAGTTCTCCGTCCCCTTCAAGATCGCGCGCGTCCGCAATCAGCAGTACAACACCCGGTCTGCGCTGTTCGACGGATCGATGCTGGACATCGACTACATCGTCAATCCCGAGATCGAAGCGGGGCGCACCATCGTGCAGACCGTCGAGCACGGCGCGACCAGCGAGGTCGTGACGCTCGCGGACACCGACATCGAGATGCGCGTGCTGCCCATCATGGCCGACTCCGCCTTCTGCGACCGCACCATCGCCCAGGCCCGCGCCGAGTTGCCGCTGGAGTTCCTGGTGTGCGGGCTGCTGCGCGGCGAACGGTTCTACCTGCCGCGCGGAGACACGCGGGTCCGCGAGGGGGACGAGCTGTACCTCAGCGCGTCCGAGGAGGTCCTGGACCAGCTCTTCGACCGCGCCGGCCGGCCGAAGCTGCAGATGCGCCAGGTCATCCTGGTCGGCGGCGGACGCGTCGGCAGCTTCGTCGCCGAGTCCCTGCTCGACAGCCGCGAACGCCCGCGCCGGCTGCGATTGCTGCGCGCCTTCGCGCGCAGGCGGCGGCTGAAGATCATCGAGAGCGATAGGGCCAGGAGCAAGGCCCTGGCAGACCGCTTTCCGGGCGCGATCGTCATCAACAGCGACATCTCCGATGAGGGGTTCTTCGAGGAGGAGTCCCTCAAGGACCATGACCTGATCATCACCACCACCGCCAACCAGGAGCTGAACATCCTGGCGGCGATCTACGCCAAGACCTACGGCATCAAGCGCTCCATCGCGCTGGTCAACAAGTACAACTACCTGACGCTGGCCAACCGCCTGGGCGTCGACGTGATCATCAGCCCCAAGAACAGCGTGGTCAGCGCCGTGCTCAAGATCGTCCGCCGGGGGAGAGTACGCAGCGTCGCCAGCCTGTTCGGCGGGCAGGCCGAGGTGATCGAGAGCACCGTCGAGGATGCGTCCCGCATGGCCGGCCGGCAGATCCAGGAACTGAAGCTTCCGGAACAGTCGCTGATCGTCTCCGTGCGCCGCGACGGCGAGACCTTGCTGCCGCGCGGCGACCTGGTCGTCCATGACGCCGACCGGCTGATCTTCATCGCCCGCACCGACGCGATCGGCCGGGTGGAAGAGCTCTTCGATTCTTGAACGTCCGCTCCATCCTCAAGACGGTCGCGGCGCTGCAGCTCGTGATCGTCGGCTGCATGGCCGCCTGCGCGCTGCTTGCGCTGGTGCTCGGCGAGCCCGAGCAGGTCGCCGCCTTCCTGGTGCCGGCCGCGTTCGTCGGGCTGCTGTCGGCGACCGTGCTGGCAGGCCTCCGGCACGTGGCGCGGGAGGTGCTGCTGACTCGCGAAGGGTTCCTGTTCGTGACGCTGAGCTGGATCAGCGTCTCGCTGTCGGGGTCGCTGCCGTTCCTGCTCTCCGGCGCGATCCCGGACTATGCCGACGCCTTCTTCGAGGCGATGTCCGGCTTCACCACCACCGGCGCGACGATCCTGACCGACATCGAGGCGCTGCCGCGCTCGATCCTGTTCTGGCGCTCGCTCATGCAGTGGCTGGGCGGCATGGGGATCGTCGTGCTCACGGTCGCGATCCTGCCGCGCATGGGGATCGGCGGGCTGAAGGTGCTCCGCAGCGAGGCGCCGGGACCGACCGTCGACAAGCTGACCCCTCGCATCGCCCAGACGGCCAAGATCCTGTGGCTGATGTACGTGGGCATGTCCGCGCTCGAGGTGGCCCTGCTGCTGCTGGCCGGCATGCAGCCGCTGGACGCCGTGATGCACACCTTCAGCACGGTGGCGATCGGCGGGTTCTCTCCCCGCAACGACAGCATCGGCAGCTTTCAGTCCGGGTGGGTCGACCTGGTGGTGATCGTCTTCATGCTGGCCGCCGGCGTGAACTTCTCCCTGTACTTCCGGCTCGGGCGCGGCGGGCTGCGCGTGCTGGTATCCAACGTGGAGTTCCGCGTCTACCTGGCGATCGCCGCGGCCGCCATCCTGGTCGTGACGCTGACCCTGTACGGGAGCGTCTACGACTCGCTCATCGACAGCGTGCGGTACGGCGCCTTCCAGGTGGTCTCCATCCTGACCACCACCGGCTATACGACCGCCGACTACGGCCGCTGGCCGGAGTTCGCGAGAGCGGTGCTGTTCGCGTTGATGTTCGTGGGCGGCTGCGCCGGATCCACCGCCGGCGGCATCAAGGTGGTGCGCATCATCACCCTCTTCAAGCTGGCGGCCAACGAGATGCGCTACCTCATCCACCCGCGCGGCGTGTTCCCGACGCGGGTGACTGCGCGCCCGCTGAAGAAGGACATCATCCATCCGATCGTCACCTTCTTCTTTCTGTACATCGCGATCCTGATCGTCACCATGCTGGTCGTCGCGGCGGCCGGCACCGACCTGCTGTCGTCGTTCTCGACAGCGCTCTCCACCGTCGGCAACATCGGCCCCGGCTTCGGCGCGATCGGCCCGGCGGAGAACTACGGCCACTACCCGATGGGCGTGAAGCTGTTCCTCTGCCTGGCCATGCTCACCGGCCGGCTGGAGCTCTACAGCGTGGTGGTGCTGCTCACGCCGGCTTTCTGGCGGAAGTGAGGAGATCGTGGCCTGCCGGCCACGCCACGGCCACCGACTCGCCCGCGACTTCGAAACGAGCGGCCTGACGGCCGCTGTCGGCAAGCGTACGCTCGATCAGCTCGTCGTGGCGCAGGTGCCGCCGGCCACCCAGGCTGCCGGTCGCGGTGGTGATCACCACCACCGGCGCAGCGGTGCGGCGCACCAAGTCGACACCCGCGCCCGGCTCCAACCGCTCCAGGGTCGGCAGGGTCTTCAGCATCATCACGACGTCGATCCCGCCCAGCGCTGCCGCGGGAGGCTCCAGCACGTCGGCCACCTCGACCTCCGGCGGCTCGCGCAACTCGGGCGCCTCCAGATACGGCAGGGCCGTCCGCGCCAGATCGACTACACGGCCGTCCGCGTCCACGCCGCGATAGCTGCTGCCGGGCGCAAGCCCCATCCACGGCAGTGCGAACGGGCCCAACCCGCAGGCGAGGTCGAGCAACCGCACCGGCGCGGAGCGCGGCACTCCGCGGGCGTCAGCGGCGGCCTGCCAGATGCGCTCGTACAGCTCATCCATCACCGGCAGCCGCTCGGCGCTGGATGCGTGCAGCCCCAGCACCGCCCGGCACACCCGCCGGCGGCCTTCGGCCCCTGCGTCCGCCATCGACCGCACCAGCCGCTCCGCGCGGCGACAGGAGTCCGCGTCCAGGAAGGCGCCGGCAAGCTCGTGCAGCGAGCGCTTGGCCGCCTTCAGGGCGTCGCGGCGCCCGTGTGTGGCAAGCGAACGGCGGGCCACCCGCCCTAGCACCTCTCCGTGCACCCGGCCGTACTTGCGCGTCGTCCGCAGCGCCCGGAGCAGCTCCTGCTCCGCGGCGGAAGGATGCGCGCCGCTCATGCCGCCACAGCACCGACCACGCGGCTGTAGACCCGCAGGTTGTGGATGGAAGCGAGGCGGGGGCCGAGCGCGTCGCCGACGCCGAACAGGTGATGGAGATAGGCGGCCGGGAAGTTCCGGCATGCCGCGCAGTCGCAGCCTTCCCCCGCCGCTTTCTGCCGGCGCGCGAAGCGCTCGTCGCGGATCGACACCGAACCTCCGTCGTCGTCGTACAGGCGGCCATGGCGGGCATCGCGCGTCGGCAGCACGCAGTCGAACAGCCGGTAACCGGCGCCCGCGGCCTCGCGCAGCGCGCCCAGGCTGCCGATGCCCAGGCCGTGCAGCGGCACCTCCGCGGGAGTCAGCTCGGCGACCGCGCGCACCATGTCGTCCAGCCGGCCGCCGCTGATCGGCCAGCCGCCGAAGCCCAGCCCGTCGAAGCCGACCGTCATCAGCTCCTCCACGCAGCCGGCGCGCAGGTCGCGGTGCGGGCCGCCCTGCACGACCGCGAACAGCAGCGGCACGGCGGCCCCGGCCTCCGCGGCGCGCGCCAGCTCCTGCCGGCACGCGGCGGACCAGAGCACAGTCCTCCGCACGCTCTCGCGGTGCGCGTCATAGTCGGCGTCCGGCCGCGGACAGTGATCGAGACAGAAGGCGATGTCGACGCCGAGTTGGAGTTGCCGGCGCACGGTCCGTTCCGGTGTCAGGTGCAGCCGCCCCGATCCTCCACCGGTGACGCTCAGGCCCCGGTCGGTGACCCGCACGCCCGGCATGGACAGCGCCTGGAACCCGCCGGAGTCGGCCGCCAGCGGGCCGCGCCAGCCCATGAAGGCATGCAGCCCGCCGACACGGGCGATGGTCTGCGTCCCCGGCGCGCGCGCCAGGTGCAGGCAGTTGACCATGAGCGCCTCGACTCCCGCGGCTGCCAGATCAACGGGCGCGAGCGTGCGCACCACGCCGCGGGTCGCGTCCGGCAGGAACGCCGGCAGCCGCAGCGCGCCGTGGGCGGTGACCAGCCGCCGCGGGCGCGCTTCAGCGGACGAGGCGCCGGTCGTTGCCGGCGATGACAACGCACACCTCCCCGCGCAGGTCCATCGCGTCGACGCGCTCGATCAGATCGGTCAGGTAACCGCGGTGCACCTGCTCGAACCGCTTGGTCAGCTCGATGCAAACCGCCGCGAGCCGGTCGCCGAGCGCTGAGACCGCGGCCTGCAGCAGCGCCGTCAGCCGTCCCGGCGCCTCGAACAGCACCAGCGTGTGCTGCCCGTCCGCCGCCGCGGCCAGCGCCGTCTGCAGCCGCCCCGCCTTGCGCGGCGGGAAGCCCAGGAACAGGTAGGCGCCGGTGGGCAGCCCGGAGACGATCAGCGCGTACGGGACGGCGCTAGCCCCAGGTATCACCTCCACCCGGTGGCCGGCCTCGATCGCCTGCCGCACGACCAAGTGGCCGGGATCGCTGATGCACGGGTAGCCGGCGTTGGACACCAGCCCCACGGACTCGCCGCGCGCGAGCAGCGCCAGGATCCGCCCGCCGGCTGCGGCCTCATTGTGGCGGTGGTAGGAGAAGATGCTGCGCGGCCGCGGCAGGTCGTAGTGCTCGTAGATGGCGCGCGTCCGCCGCGTGTCCTCGCAGGCCAGCGCGTCCAGCTCGCCGAGCACGCGCATCGCGCGCACGGTGATGTCCTCCAGGTTCCCGATCGGTGTGGCGATGACGAAGAGCAACCCCGCCTCTGCAGCCACGCCCCGGATCATCCCCGCCCGCCGCGAGCACGGTCAACGGTACCCCCGGTGGATTGGCATCGGGTGAAGCGCTGCCGCCGGAACGCGTGTGATATGAGGATGATACAATCATGCCTGTTCAGATCGTCATCCTGCTGTCCTACCCGGATCAACGAGGAGGGTATGCTCAAGAACCAGCTACACATCACGTTCGAAGGGCCACGCGTTGGCGAGGACGGGCTGGCCGTTGGAGACCTCCAAAAGACCCTGACGCATGTGCAGCGCGCCCTGCGACTGATGGTGGGCCATCTGATGGGCGCCGATCCTTCCCGTCAACGCAAGCCGTCGAATCTCGTACGGGACCACAGTGCCTTACGGCTGGTGCACACGTCGCCCGGCTCTTTTGTCACTGTGCTGGAGCTTTCTCCTCCGCCGGGCACCCAACACGACTTGAGGAACTGCGGTCCTCGGGCCCTGAGTCAACTTCTGAGCTGGAAAGGTGGTCAAGACCCCTCGCTGCCGCAACGAGTCGCTGAGGAGTTGATGGCCGTGCGGAATGAGCTGTCGGAAGAGATCGATCTGATACGGCTCAGAGACCCCGACACCGACTGTTCCTTGACGCTGACCCGAATGAAGCATGTCCGAGACCGCGCTAGGTCAGAGGAAATCGATGCGCCGCTGCACGGACGACTGATGATGGTCGACTGGAAGCGGCGGACCGCTCAGCTCCACAGCGACGGCGAGCCCAGCGTTCGGCTCCGATTCGATGCCGCGCTCGATGAAGAGATGCAACGTCTCGCTAGGAAGTATGTCGAAGTCAAAGGCCGCGGCCGAACCGATCAGGATGGCAATTGGGCCGACGTTCACGTCGAGCGAGTCACCGAGGCGCCCTCCTGGTCGGAACCGTTCGATCTCGACAGGCTCCTGAACGCCCCCCCGAAGATCTTCGACCCCGAGAAGGTGGTCAGGGCAAGCGACCCGATAGACGTCGACCAGTTCATGCGAACCATCCGGGAAGGCCGCGACGCTCGATGACTGCTGAGCCGCAGGTAGTCGTGGACACCAGTGTCGTTTCGATCATCTACAATCACGATGACCGGACACCGTACTATGAGCGGCCACTCGCGGGTCGTCGCAGCCTCATCTCTTTTCAGACCTTGGAGGAACTGTGGTTCGGGACACACAAGAACGATTGGGGGAGCGGCGTCAAGCCAGCCTTGCTGAACACCTCAATCAGTACGAAGTTGTGTGGGCAAGTGATGAACTGGTCCACATCTGCGCGCGCTTGCGAAGCGAACGGAGATCCGTCGGTCGACAGTTGAAGTCAGCCGATGCATGGAGAGCCGCAACCGCTATCCTGATGGACTGCCCACTCGCTGCGCATGACGGCGACTTCTCCGACATACCCGGGCTCAAGCTGATCCGATCCGCATGACAGCCTGATGTCCGCCGACGCCGCCGCGAATCTTTTCTCGACATGCAGCATCGCTGCCGTCAGGATAAGGTGAGGATGACATGGGAACAGACGGAACGAAGGACAACGAGCAAGCCTCGGTTGAGTTCTTGCGCAAGTATGCAAGCCTCCCCGCAAACGAAGCCCTCAAGGAAGAAAACTCACAACGGCTCATTGAGGCCGCGAAGTTCCTGCATCCTGCATCGAAACCTCTTGGTCTGCAGTCTGCAACGTTCGTCGCCATTGATCTTCTGAAAGATTATCGTAAGCACAGTGAACGGGTTCACTATATGGACCTATGGGAATGCTGCTCCATTCATGAAGTAGGGTTTAATTGTAGCATTGTCGCTAATGCCATCGTCAATCACCGAGTATGGATCGGGGATAGCTCGGACACGGAAAACGGGAAGTCCAAAACCTACCATATCGCCGGCGAAGGCACTGAACCTCAAGGCTGGACCGGATACAGACATGATCCGGCGAAGAAGAAGGACGCTTACACGACAACACGCAAAGAGACTCATGTTGCCTTCTTGCGTGCGTTCATATACTTTGGAGATACCAAGATCGAGCAGGAGAACCTGAGACGACTCTCTGCTGCTGTCACGTATCTGCACCCAACACCACAGGAAGTCGACGAACAGCGCGCCGCCGTCAGAAAGCACGAGGCGGACGCCGAACGCCTGCTAGCCGCCGCAGGCGTAGAGCCGTTGCGCGGCATCCTGCCTAGCACCCTGATTCCCATGATGGAGCATCAAGGAGTCGAATTGACGCACGCGCAAGTCGCCGAAGCGGCCATTGATGTCCATGGCTCGGGCGCCCTCAAGGAGTGTACGGGGGCGTTGGATCATCTGCGTCCGCCGCGCCAATTGGCAGGATCGAAGCAAGCCGTCAAGTTCGTCCGCTCGCTCGGATTCTCAGCGGAGTGGGCGGGAGCGCGGAACAGAAACGTGCCCTCATACGTGGAAGTCGAAGGTCCATATGCGCTGCCGGAACTCCATGACTACCAGAAGACCATCGTCAGGAACGTCCGAGACATGCTGAGCTGGAGTGATGGTGACCCCGCTCAGCGACGGGGAATGATCAGCATGCCGACCGGATCGGGCAAGACGCGCGTTGCCGTGCAGGCGGTCGTCGAAGCCATGCGTGACGACGGCTTCGACGGCGGCATCCTCTGGGTCGCGGACCGGGACGAACTGTGCGAGCAGGCGGTCGAGGCATGGCGGCAGGTGTGGTCCAGCCTTGGAGTTCGAGCGACACCGTTACGTATATCAAGGATGTGGGGCGGTCAACGTAATCCTCCGGAGCCGACGAGCAGCGGTCACATTGTCGTGGCGGCTATCCAAACGCTCAACACCAGGCTTAGGGATTCGCCCGACGAGTACGAGTTTCTGGCAGACTTCACCCTTGTCGTCTTCGACGAAGCACATCGGTCCGTCGCGCGTACGTTCACATCGGTGATGGAAGAGATTGGGCTGACTCGCTGGAAGAGGTCGAATGAGCCGTTTCTTCTCGGCCTCACCGCAACGCCGTATCGAGGCCGCGATGCCGACGAGACTCGCCGATTGGTCAATCGGTACGGTAAAAGGCGGTTCGACACCGGCGCGTTCGCGAGCGACGATTCCCGGAAGGTCATCGCCGAGCTACAGGAGATGCAGGTGCTTGCGCGAGCCGACCACGCAACCATCGACGGTGGCGAATTTTCCCTTGACGGCAAAGAAAGGGAGCAGGCATCATCCGCACCATGGTTGCCCCAGAGTGTGGAAGATCGCATTGCGAGAGATTCAAACCGAACATGGCGTATAATCGAAGCCTATCAGAATCACGTAGAGCCCGATTGGCCCACGCTGATTTTTGCAGCATCGGTCGATCATGCGCAGACCGTAGCGTTTCTACTCAACGAACGAGGCATCCGATCGAGGGCCGTGGTCAAAGACACCAAACCGGCCGCGCGACGAAAGACAGTGAACGACTTCCGGCGAGGCCAGATCAAGGCACTCGTGAACTACAACGTATTTCGCGAGGGATTCGACGCACCCAAGACCCGCGTCATCATCATCGCTCGGCCGGTCTTCAGCCCGAATCTCTACTTTCAGATGATCGGCAGAGGTTTGCGCGGCGTGAAGAACGGCGGTAATGACCGATGTCTCATCCTCAATGTTCAGGACAACATCGAGAACTTCCAGCGAGCGCTCGCCTTCTCCGAACTCGATTGGCTTTGGGATGATCACAACGGTATTTGAGTTCGTCATGTGTCCAGGCCATCAAGCGGCTTTCCACGATCCGTCCACAGCGCTGGAACCAGACAACCTCATGGTAGACTCCTCCCACCGTGACGGGACTCCGCGACCGCTTCCATCGCCTGCGCGAGACACTCCGCGACAAGGCGACGCGCCTGCAGCGGTCGCTGGTCATGCACGGGGTGACCTTCGCCGGCATCAACGCCCTGCTGCTGGGAATCAACGCGGCCACCGGCAACGACCCGTGGTTCCTGATTCCATTCGCATGCGGGGCGGCGGCGCTCGTCCAGCACGCCGTGCACGCCGCCAACCGCCGCCGCGCGGCCGACGAGCTGGACGCGGCCGGCTACCTCGGCGAACAGCGGCTGGAGCTGGTGCGGGCCCTCCAGAAGGCGCGCGCCCGCCTCCGTTCGCACGGAGCGACCGCCGCCGCGGTGAGCGGCGTGCTGTTCATGATCAACGTGGTGGCGGGCAGCCGCGCCCCGTGGTTCCTGATTCCGTCCGCCGTCTTCGGTCTGGCGTTCGCGATGCATGCCGTCCGCTCGTCCTACCGGCGCAACGCGCTGCAGGAGCAGATGGACCAGTCGGGGCTGGATTGGCAGAAGATCGAGGCGGGCGCCGCTACAGCGTCTGCGTCAGTTCGTCGAGGTGCACTGACGCGTAGAACGGCCGATCGGAGGCCCTCGCGGTAGAACCCCCATGAAGAAGAAGCACCCTGGGAACCTTGAACAGGAGACCGCTGCGCTGCTCAAGATACTTCAGATCGGTACCCGCGAAATCAAGAATGGTCGCGTACAACCCGCCGCCAGCGTGATTGCGCGGCTGAAGGAGCGATCTGCCCGGACAATGGATTCAGGAAGTGAACCCGAACACCACTGAGCCTTCGCAGGACGACACCGCCAACGTCGACCGCCGGTGCTCACAGCAGCGTTGGAGTGAAGTCGAATGACCCTGCTGCGAGATACTCGCTAATCAGTTCCACCGACCAGGGCTCTACCAGCTTCTTCGTCTCGATGTCTCCGGCAAGCGCCTCCACCGAAGCAAAACTCCCACTGAGAGACGTTCCGCGCCTCTCGAAGAATTCGGATCGGCTGGGTACCACGGCGACATCGTCGGTGGACGCGCGCCACTCGTAGGCAATCCCCACATGCTTGGACGTACTCCCGCCGCTATCCAGGTACACCGCACCTACCATATGCAGAGACGCGACATCCACCTGAAGTCGTAGCTCTTCTTCGAGTTCCCGGACGGCGCAATGGACCAGCGGATCGCCATTGACGGAGTCCTCACGCCGGACGTGTCCTCCGGCCCAGATGACGATCTTTTCGTGGAGCGGGTTGTCAGGCCCTCTCTCACGGCGGCGAAGACGAAGCACCTCGCCGCGTGCGTTCCGAATGACGACCAACGGAATCGCCTGGACACGTCCGTCATCCGCTTCCACCTCATCCCTTGGCCGGAAGCCGCTGTCGTCCACCTCGCGGAACTGTCGGACCAAATCGGCGGCCTGTCGGCCGTGGAGAAAGCGCTTGCCTGCGAAGGATCGGACTACGGATTCCTTCGGGCATGACATGGTCTCCTCAACTACCCGTTCCTCTTTGGTGCGATTCTTGTCCTCAATTGGCATCGTATAACTCGCTACAGGGTCCTCATCAGCTCGTCGAGGGGAACGGTCGCGAAGAATCGGCGGTAGGCTGCGGTCTCGGTGAGCAGCTCGCGGACATCGGCCTCCGCACGGGCGGCGGCCTCCAGGTCGGCCTGACCGCCGTCGGCGAGCGTCACCGATTCGCCGTCCTGGCGCACGACGGTGAGGTCGCCGCGGGCTGCCAGCCAAGCCAGGCCGGCGCGCACCGTCGCTTCCCGGTGGGCGCTGGCCGCGGCCAGCCGGGCGACCGCGACGCGGCCTTCGCGGTGGGCGACCGCGTGCTTGCACAGCCCGGCGAGGCACGCCAGAAACCGATTCGCCGGCGCGGTTTCGGGATCGACCGCGAACAGGTGCACCGTGCGCGGCCGCGTCCGCCGCAGCACCTGCTGCATCTCGTGGCGCCCGGGCGGCGTGGTCCAGATTACCAGCGTCTGCGCCGGCCCGATCCGGTCGCGGCCGCTCGCCGGTTCGGCAGCGCCGTCCTCGCCCCAGATCACCGGCGGCTCCGCCATCCCGTCCACCAGCTCGGTCAGCCCCGCGGCAGCGTCACCGGAACGATGATCGACGACAGCCGGCGGCTCCGTCCCGGCGGCGATCGCCGTGGGAGCGGCGGCCGGCCTGGCGTCGATCCACTCCACCTGCAGCGACCGGTTGCCGCGGTAGTCGTTGGCGGAGATGCGGTACGCCAGGTCGATGCGGCCCTCCGGCGGCAGGTCGCCGCCCGACTGCCACCACATCACCGAGCGGGTCGCCCCGGTGTGGTCGGCGACCAGCAGCTTGCGGTGCTCGCCTCCCCGCCCGAGGTCCGTGATCCCCTTGATCGTGACGCCGTGGCTGGCGAACGTGAGCGCCCGGTTGCCCGGACCGAACGGACCGAGGCCGGTCAGCGCCTCCACCAGGTCCAGGCCGGTCTGTCCCAGGTCGAGCACGCCGTCGATCGGCAGGCGGGGCGCCGGCGGGCCGTCGCCGATCTGCTCGCGCAGGGCGCCCTGCAGCTCCCTGCGGAACGGCTCCAGCCGCTCCGGCTGCAGCGACACGCCGGCCGCCATGGGGTGTCCGCCGAAGCCGTCCAGCAGCTCCGCGCAGGCGGCGATCGCCGCCGTGACGTTGCAGCCCGCGATCGAGCGGGCCGATCCGCGCACCGGCTCGTCCGGCGGCGAGGCCAACAGCAGCGTGGGCCGGTGGAAGCGCTCGACCAGCCGGCTGGCGACGATGCCGATCACGCCGGCCGGCCAGTCGGAGTGAGACAGGACCAGGCCGGGATTGTCGAGGATGCCCGGGTCCGCCTCGATCTGCTCACAGGCGGCGTCGAACACCTGGTCGGTGAGCAGGCGCCGCCGTGCGTTCAGCCGCTCCAGCTCCAGCACCTGCCGGCGCGCCGCCTCGCGCGAGTCGGTCGTCATCAGCTCGACGATCGGGTTGGCGTCGCCGAGCCGGCCGATGGCGTTCAGGCGCGGCCCCAGCGTGAAGCTGATCTGCTCCTCGCCCAGCGTCTCCCGGTTCAGCTCGGCCAGCTCCATCATGGCCTGCAGGCCGATCCGCTCGGTACGCCGCAGCACCATCAGCCCGACCTGCAGCCAGAACCGCGTGTCGTCCACCTGCTCGGCCAGGTCGGCTACCACCCCGAGCGCCACCAGGTCGAGCAGGTCACGCGACTCCTCGATGCGGCCGGCGCGGCCGAACAGCTCGCGCGCCACCTGGAACGCCACCCCGACGCCGGGCAGCGCGCGCAACGGGTGGGGCCCGTCGATCCGCTTCGGGTTGATCACCGCGAGCGCCGGCGGCAGCTCCTCGGGCAGGTCGTGATGGTCGGTGATGATCACGTCCACCCCCCGGCCGGCCGCGTACTCGACCGCTTCGTTCGCATCCACGCCGGTATCGCAGGTGAGCATCAGCGTGACGCCCGAATCCAGGAACCCGCGCAGCGCCTCCACGCCCACGCCGTGCGACTCCCGTGCGCGAACGGGGATGTGGAACAGGGGATCGGCTCCCAGGCGCCGCAGCGTCTCCACCAGCACGGTAGTCGAGGTCTGGCCGTCGACGTCGAAGTCCCCCCAGACGCCGATGCGCTCGCCGTCGCGGAGCGCCCGCTCGATCCGGTCGGCCGCGCGCTCCATGTCCGGCAAGTCGGCGGCCGGGGCCGGCCGGTAGCGGCGGGGATCCAGGAACGCCAGGGCGCGCTCCGGCGTGTCGTGGCCGCGCCGGACCAGGGTCTCGGCCAGCACGGGCGGTCCGCCGACGGCCTCCTGCAGCGCCGCCGGCACCGCGACCGGCGCCGGCTCCTCCCAGCGCGGCGCGATCCCGCCGGCCGCCATCAGAAGGACACCTCGCCTACCTCGGCAAAGTCGAAACCGAGCGGCTCGTCACCTGCATCGACCGGCAGCGAGAAGTCCTGCTCCGCGTCCGCCTCGAGGTCCATCTCCCCGGCGGCCTCCCCCCGGCCGCAGAGCGATCGGTAGGTGCACAGCTTGCAGCGGTCCCGGTCCTCGGTGCGTTCGAAGCCGTCGGGCGGCCGCTCCGAGATCTCCTGCAGCAATCCGGTGAGGTAGGCGCGGTCCGCGTCGAACCGGACGCGGTCGTAGGGGATGACGGTGGGCTCGTTCGGGAACGCGGCATACCAGTAGCTCATCACGATCCGTTCCGGCGCGATCGGCACCCCGCCGTTCAGCACGCCCCCGGCCAGGGCCAGCAGGTACGGATAGACACGCGTCTGCAGCCTTCCTTCCACCGTCATGTCCCGCGGGCGGCGCCCCGCGGTCTTCCAGTCCAGGATCACCGCGCCGCCTTCCTGCACGACGATCAGGTCGTACTTGGCGGCCAGCCGCCGCCCGGCCACCTCCGCCGCCAGCGTCACCTCGGGATAGTGCTCCCCCGGCAGGTCGGCCGGCCGGTGCTCGCAGAACGAACGCCACCATTCGGCCAACCCGTCCCCGCCGCCGGGTTCGGACCGGTGCGCGGCCAGGGAGCGCAGGCGCTCGGCCGGCACGCCGAGCAGGTACTGGTGAACCATGCGGTGGAACTCCGCCCCGTCGCGCCGCAGCCGCTCGTAGCGGCCGGCCGGCTCCGCCTCGACAGCCGGCCACTCCAGGCGGTCCAGGTAGCGCAGCCGGAACCGGTACGGGCACTCGACGTAGTCCTGCAGGCTGGCCTGGCTCAGGGCCCGATCGTCAGCGATCGCCATGTCTCTCCTTCTCCCCATCCCACCACTCGGCGAGTGCGCTGAACGCCACGGCCGGTCCGAGGTCGCCGGACTGGCCGGTGTTCCAGGTCACGATCAGATCGCATCTGGCCCGGGTGATGCCGACGAACAGGAGCCGCAGACGCTCACGAATGTAGTCGATGCGGGCCTGGTAGGTCGCCTCCCGGCGGCGGTACTCGCTTCCTGCCAGCAGGCAGCGAGCCTCCTCGCATGCCTCCATGGCGGCGTTGAGCCGGCCGGTCAGGTACCACTTCTCCGGGATGAAGCGGTCGGAGTCCGGGTCGCCCGGATAGTCGTAGGCGTTCACGGAGCTCAGGTAGACCCGGTCCCACTCCAGCCCCTTGGCCTTGTGCATGGTGGCGACCACGACCGCGCCGCGGTGCGCCGCGGGATCGAAGCCGGACTGATCCGGCGCGAAGCTCGCGAACCGGCGCCGGTTGCCGGCGATCGCCTTGAGCTCGTCGATCATCTCCCGGATGCCCCAGCGCGGATGCATGCGCCCGGCCTGCCGCAGGCTCACCGCCAGCTTGAAGGCAACCGCCAGCTCGTCCGGCTCGTCGAACAGGTCCTGCGAGACGGTCAGCACGAGCTGGTCGATCGGCAGCGCCGCCGCGCCCTGCCAGCGCCGCACCAGGTCGGCGAAGCGCTCGAAGCGCTCGAGCTCGGCCGCGTCGGCGTCCTGCTCGGCCAGCCAGTCGCGGCCGAGGCGCGGCCAGAGGTAGTCCTCCAGCGCCTCGCAGCCGCGCAGCTTGCGCGCGCCTGCCTCCGCCGCGGCCCACCTCTTCGGATCGTCCCGGTCGGCGCGCCGCCACGCCAGGTAGCAGTCGGCCAGCGCGAAGGCGGAACCGGGTTCGGCCAGGGCGCGCAGCACGTGGCCGACGACCTCGGCCACCGCGCGGGTGGCGCCGGTGCTGGCCAGCAGGGTCTCCACGCAGCGCACCCCGCGCTCCCGGATCGCCTGGACCAGGTCGCCCGCGCGGTGGTTGCTGGGCGCCAGCACCGCCACGGTCGCGTCCGGATTGGCGGGCAGGAAGCGGCTGACCGAGTCGGCGATCGCCGCCGCCTCGCGCTCCGGTGCGAACGGCTTGTCGACAAAGGCGACGGTGGCCTGCGTGTCGGGCGGATTGGGCTGTGGATCGCCGGGCGGCGTCGGGCTGACGTGCGGCAGGCCGAGCGCGTCGCGCGCGGAGACCACCGGATGGCAGCCGGTGGTCCAGTCGATCATCCGATTGGCGACCGCGATGATGCGGGGGGCCGAGCGGCCGGACTCGGGAAGCTCGCGAGCCGCCACCTCCCCGCGGCTCAGGAACTCCCGCAGGAATCGCGGGTCGGCGGTGGTGAAGGTCTCGAAGATGGCCTGATTGGGGTCCCCGACGCGCACCCAGTTGCCCTGCTCGCCGGCCAGCAGGGTGAGGATCCGCTCCTGCACCTCGCTGGAATCCTGCGCCTCGTCCTCCATGATGAACGGCCAGCGCTCGCGGAGCCGGCCGAGCAGCTCCCGGTCCGCTTCCAGCAGTTCCAGTGCGCGCCAGATCAGGTCGTCGAAGTCCAGCGCGCCGCGGTAGGACAGGGCGCGCTGGTAGTCGGCGTACAGGGCCGTGCCGATCTCCGCCAGGCCAGCGTCATCGTCGCCGTTCCCGGCCCCGCCCTCCCCGGCACCGCCCTCACCGGCGCCGCGGTCGCGAAGCAGCGCCTGCAGTTGGTCCGGGCGCACGCGCTCGCCCTTGGCGTAGCGGATGAAGTCGGCGCCCAGGTCCTCGATCAGCCCCGGCAGCCGCTCGCGGCGCACGAACGCACGGCGCTCCTCCGGCAGCTCGGGATCCAGCAGCCACTCGCAGCGGGAGACGTTGCCGCGCAGCCAGGCGACCGCGACCTGGCGGCGGATCTGGTCGCACTGCTCCTGATCGACGATCCCGAAGGCGTCGGTCAACCCGACCGCCTCCGGCCGCTCGCGCACGACGTCAGCGGCCAGCGAGTGCAGCGTGCGCACCCGGTAGCCGACGCCCGGCATCAGGGTGCGAGCCGCGGTGGCCTGGTCGACGCGGCGCGCCAGGTTGTCGCAGGCGGCGTTCACCAGCGTGACCACCAGGATCTCCTGCTCGCCGTCCAGGACCTGCAGGTCCAGGATGCGGTCGACCAGCATGGAGACGGTTTCCGTCTTGCCGCTGCCCGGCACCGCGGCGATTCCCATCAGCCCGCCGCGGTAGGACAGGATCGCGCGCTGGCTCTGCCGCGGCGTGAACCCGCGCGGCACCTGCCACGCCGGAACGGAGGTGGGGGCTGCCGTCGCGGCGCCCGCACCACTCATGCAGCCTGCACCGAGCGCAGCACGGCGTCGATGGCGCGCAGGAGCCGGCCGCGGTGCTCGGAGCCCTGCTCGTTGACATCACAGAGGCCGAGGTGGATGGCCCCGCGGCAGCGTCGCACCAGCCCGACCGCCAGCCGGTACAGGTGATCCCGGGCCTCTCTCGCCTCGTCTTCCTCCGTCCAGGCCCGGCCCGCCGGCCAGCCGCGGCTTAGCACATACGGCTGCGTCAGCGGCTGCTGCAGCGGCTCCGACCAGCCGCGCGCCCCCACCTCGATCCAGAACTGGTGATCGACCCGCCGGTTGCTCATCAGGAACGTCCACGCCGGCGTCAGCAGCACCGCTTCCTCCGCGTCCGCATCGCGCGGGTCGACGTACTGCGCGGCGATGAGGCCGTCGGCCACCGTGGCCGCGTACTCCCGGTCGGAGGACTCGCCCGCCTCGGCGAGCTGCCGCTCGGTCACCCACCGGAACTTGCGCACCGACTCGACCAGTTGCGCCGCGACCTGGCCGTGGTCGCGAGCCTGGGGGCGAGCATGGTGAAAGCCGTACCCGGGCTGCGACAGCAGCTCGCCGAACAGGCGCCGCAGGAAGTGATCGAGCCGGTCGGCGGCCGCGGCGGTCCGGTAGTCGTCGATCCAGACGCGCAGCCCCTCGTAGCGGCCGCCGACGGTGTAGGTGACACGCTCGTGCACCCCGGCGGGAGCGGACGCGAACGGCCGCAGGGCGCCACCGGCGGCCGCCAAACCCGATGCGGCCAAACCCGATGCGGACTGCGCGGGATCGAACAGGGCGTCGGCCAGCACGCGCGCACGGATCAGATCCAGTCCGTCGATCGCGTCGACCAGCGCATGCGCGAGCTCGGCCGGCGCTACCGGCAGCCGCCACGAGGGATGGGCCAGCGCCGCCAGCGTCAGCAGGCAGCGGGTCGCCGGCTCCTCCCGCAGCGCCCGCGACGGGCGGTGCGAACGCGCCGGCACCCCGAGCCGGTCCAGCCGGTCGACCAGCGCGAAGCGGAGCGCGTCGGACAGAAACGGCGCCAGCACCACGATCTCGCCGGGAGCGACGCCCTCCTCGATCAGCCCGGCGATCCGTGCCGCCACCCAGTCGAGCATCTCCGGGTAGTAGCGGTGATGGGCGAAGCGCAGCGCGCCGTCGTCGCCTACCGGGAACGGGTCGCCCCCCGCGCCATCGTGCGGCCGGCGGGCCGCCGGTTGCAGGTGCCAAGCGAGCCGGCGCTCGAACGCCGAGAGCGAAGGGTCGGCCTCCGGGAGGCGGTCCATGCGCACCTCGGTGTCGCAGGCGTCGCGCAGGCGCAACCCGTCCTCCGGGTCGGCGCCCAGAAAGCGGCGGTAGCCGGCGTCGTCGTCGCAGATCACCACCGCGGAGGCGAACTCGCCCAGCCACGACAGCAACAGGTCGTGCGCCACCGGGGTGTCCTCCTCGACGTTGTCCGCGATCAGGTGGCGATGCAGCCTGACCAGGTAGCGCCGCGCCGGCTGCACGGCCATGAGGTGGCGGGCGAACACCTCCATCTGCAGCGAGAAGTCCAGCAGCCCGTGCTTCAGGCAGAAGCGGCGAAAGGCGGTGGCGCAGGCCTGCACGTCGCGGTAGACGCGCTCCTGCACGGGGTCACTCCCGGAAGCGGCCCGCAGCCGATCGCCGATCGTTTGGTGGTCGAAGCCGACCACCGCCGACTTGTTGAGGTTGTCGAGCACCTGGCTGTAGATCCGGTTGCGGTCGATCGCCAGCGAGTCGAAGCAGCCGTCCCGCAACAGCGGCTGCATGACGAGCGCCATGTAGTACTGGGCGGTCTCCATGGTCAGGAATACCGGCTCGCGCTCGGGCTCGGCGAAGCCGGCCTCCTCGGCGACCAGCGGCCAGAACAGCTCCACCACCCGCTTCGCCAGCCCGCCGACGGTGGTCACGGCGACCGCCGCGCCGGCTGCCAGGGCCGGGTCGCGGAGCGCCTCCCGGTAGGGCCGGACCAGGGTCCGCTGCGGCAGCAGCACCAGGATCGAGTCGGCGCGCACCCCGGCCTGAAGCAGGCGGCGCAGGCGATGCACGGCGGCGGTGGTCTTGCCGGCGCCGGCGGGACCGGCCACGAACAAGCTGCCGCGGAGCGCCGGATCAGCGACTTGACGCTGCAGGTGAGTCAGCGCAATGGACGCGGACGCCGTCTCGCCACCGCGCCCCGTCCCCTCCCGCTCCGACACTCTTCGATGCTACGCCTCTGTCGGGCTCCCGCGCCAGCGGCACCATAGCAGAATCGTCCGCACACGGTCTTGACGCTCGAAAACACTCCTACGGAAACGGCCGACCGCAGCCCAGGAGAGATGGACTACCGCCTAAGATTCACCCATACTCTGCGACCGTCTCACTATTGTCACGCTCCATCGCAACGACGATAGCAGCTGCCCACGTTCTGCGTCGCCGTACTGATCGTACTGAGACGTTTGCAATATACAGACAACTACCGGAATTACCATACATAATCTGTAGGAGATTCTGTCTCAGCAGGTCCCATCCCAATGACAAGAGCATGACTAAAGCGTTCTGCTTGAGCACGGGTCCTGTCTATCGCGGATCCCGTGCGAATAGGTAGTCGGCCGCATGTCGTGACATCCGCGACCCGCTATGGCCGACGCCAGGGACATCGACGATTTCCCATGCGAACTCCACCCCTGCGCCATCTGCCTTTGCTTGGCTACGGTCGAAGAAGTGGTGGGCCCGTGCATATCGGTGACGCCCTTGTCTCTCGGCCGGCGCGCTATGACGAAGATTCGCCGCGTTCGGATCGTTGTCGTCGGTGCCGACCATGACGATCAACCGCTGCCCGAAGAACGCCCCGCTCTCTGCTACGGGCGTGGAACCTAAGCCGTAGGGAAACCTGACCGACGCGTCCGGCACCGTGTACCAGCCGGCGTTCGCTGCGACAAGCGCGGCGTATCGGCCCGAAGGCTTGAAGAGCAAGAGGCGGTGGACGAACTGCCCTCCGGCGGAGTGACCGAAGATGTAGTAGCGGTCGCCAGTGTTGCCCGTCCTCCGCTTGATCTCGTCGAAGATGGGCTCGATCGCCGAGAACGTCCACTCGACTTCGTCGTTGAGCTCGCTCCGTCGCGGGTTCTCGCCGTCACGGAAAACGTTGCCCAGGTTGTAACGGCGTGAACCGGGGAAGAGTTCTGCCGAGAACTCGGGAGCTACCACGATCAGTCCGTAGCGCCGCGCGCTACTCGTCCAACGGTCCCTGTAGTCATCCGCGTTGCGGCTTAGACCATGCATAACGATGACGACAGGGCTTTCCTCGGTGGCCGTCAGAGGCACGTAGAAGTGAAGTCTGACGGGCTTCCCCTCCAGTGGCTCGAACACGAAGGAACCGATGCCGACCATCGGGTCCGACACCTGCGCGCCACCGACTGCACACGACGCGAAAATGAGCAGTATTGTGAGACATCTATGCACGGCCTTGGTTCGCATCGAGTTACTCCTTGATGAAGAGGTGACTGGCAGCACGAGTCGCGCGGATGTTCTCAGGATGCACGTCCTCATCCCGCGAGGACTGTCCGTGACAGTCCCAAGCGTGTCCCATGTTCTCAGTTGGGTGTGAGCTCAACGTGATCGCGTCCTTATAGATGGTGATTGTTGCGTGATGATCCCTTGACGCGGTACCGCAACTCGGGAAACCTCAGTTGTCTCGCGAGGTAGGGAATTGAAGAGTGCACGGGAGCTCTGTAGAGAGAACCGAACGCTTCGGGAGCGGATCGCCAAGCTGAACGAGGCGATCCTGCGCGTCAGCGCGACCCTGGACCTCGACACTGTCCTCACTGAAATCGCCGCGGCCGCCCGCTCGCTCACCGGCGCGCGCTACGCGGTGATCATTACCATCGACGACGCGGGGCACCTTGAGGACTACGTG
This sequence comes from Spirochaetia bacterium, assembly GCA_963662775.1. Taxonomy (GTDB): domain Bacteria; phylum Spirochaetota; class Spirochaetia; order SZUA-6; family Bin103; genus CATQHW01. The sequence goes on along the minus strand of OY759747.1, from coordinate 2,282,531 downwards.
ATGTCCGGATTGTCGCCGGACGAGGAGCGGCAGCTTAGCGAATGGCCGGAACACATGCAGGTGTTCGAACATCTCCGCGGTCTGGAAGACCCTCTGCGGGTCGCTGACATGCCTGCCTACCTACGCGCGCTCGGCATCCCCGCTGAGCCGGTGTTCATTCGCTCCTTCCAGGGAGCGTCCATGCGCCATCGGGGCGTTCAGGTCGGCAGCTTCTTCCTCGGCGAGAAGGAAGGCGGACGGGAGTTCAACGACCAGGACGAGGAGGTGCTGGTGCTGTTCGCCTCGCAGGCGGCGACCGCGATCGCCAACGCCCGCACTCACGGCGCCGAGCAGCGAGCCCGCTCCGACCTCGCGGCTCTCGTCGACACGGCGCCGGCCGGCGTCGTGGTCGTCAATGCCAAGACCGGCGACGCGATCTCGTTCAATCGCGAGGCCGAACGGATCGTCGCAGGCCTGCTATCTCCGGGCGAACGTACCGAGGACCTGTTGAAGGTGATGACATGCCGTCTCCCTGACGGACGCGAGTTCGCCCTCGACGCAGTGCCGCTCGCGGAAGTGCTACGCGACGCCGAGGCGGTTCGCGCCGTGGAAGTCGTGCTCTCGGTGCCCGACGGGCGGCAGGTCACGACACTGATCAACGCTACGCCCATCCACTCCGCCGAGGGGGATGTCGAGTCGGTGGTGGCCGCCATTCAGGACCTCGCGCCGGTCGAGGAGCTGGAGCGTCTGCGGGCGGAGTTCCTGGGCATGGTGAGCCACGAGCTGCGAGCGCCGCTGACCTCCATCAAAGGTTCGACCGCGACCGCGCTGGGCGCGTCGCGGGTCCTGGATCCGGCCGAGGCTCGTCAGTTCTTCCGCATCATCGACCAGCAGGCCGATCGCATGGACGGTCTGATCAGCGATCTGTTGGATGTGGGTCGCATCGAGACCGGCACTCTGTCCGTATCGATGGCGCCCGCGGACGTGTCAGCTTTGGTGGACCAAGCCAGAAACACCTTTCTGAGCGGCGGCGGCAGGCACCCCTTGTACATCGATCTGCCGCCGGACCTGCCGTGGGTCATGGCAGATGAGCAGCGCATCGTTCAGGTCCTGAACAACCTCATCGCCAACGCCGCCACGCACTCTCCAGAGTCATCGCCGATCCGGGTCGACGCGCAGCGCGACGGCGTTCACGTGGCGATCTCGGTCTCGGACGAAGGTCGCGGTATACTCCCGGAGGTTCTGCCCCACCTGTTCCGCAAGTATGTCGGCGGCGGTGCAGAGAACCCCAAGAGGATCGGAGGGGTTGGCTTGGGCTTGGCCATCAGCAAGGGACTGGTCGAGGCTCACGGAGGCCGCATTCGGGCCGCGAGTGGCGGGCCGGGCCAGGGCAGCCGGTTCACGTTCACGGTTCCAGCGGCCGACGAGCCTGCTGCCCCCGCGGCGACCGATGGACCCGGAAGCCGTGCCGGATCGCCAACGGATGCGCGCATCCTCGTCGTGGATGACGACCCGCAGACACTCCGCTACGTACGCAGCGCTCTCGCGGCGGTGGGCTACGCCACCGTGGCGACCGGCGACCCTCAAAGTCTGTCCCGCCTGATCAGGACAAAGAAGCCGCACTTGATCCTGCTGGACCTCATGTTGCCGCAGATCGATGGAATCGAGCTGATGGAGCGCGTTCCCGAGCTGGCCGATCTACCGGTCATCTTCATCTCCGGCTATCGAAGGGACGAGACCGTTGCGCGGGCTTTTGAGCTCGGAGCCATCGATTACATCGTCAAACCGTTCTCGCCCACCGAACTCACGGCCAGAGTGCAAGCCGCCCTACGCAGGCGTACGCAGCCCGAGACCTTCCAGTTGGGGGAGCTTGTCATCCACTACGGGCAGCACCGCGTCACCATCGCCGGCCGGCCGGTGCCGTTGACGGTCACCGAACACGAGTTGCTCCGGGTCCTCTCGCTCAACGCGGGACAGGTACTGACGTACGACGTCCTGCTGCGCCAAGTGTGGGGCAGGCCGCACTCCGGCAACTCGGAACCGGTGCGTACGATGGTGCGGAGTTTGCGCCGCAAGCTCGGCGACGATGCGGCCAGCCCGGCCTACGTCGTTACCCGGCGCGGCGTCGGCTACCTCATGCCAGCGCCGGACGATCGCCTTTCGGTCCCTCATACCACCCCGTCCATGCGAGGATAACCGGAGAAGGAGTACCCGATGGATCTGCACGTCGACCAAGGCACGGAGGGTCGCAAGGGAACTGCCCTCGCGACCCTCCAACGCGCCCGTGAGGCACGACACCCTGGCGCTTGACCTCACCGCGGCGATGCTGACCAGCCGCCTGCTGGCCCGGCCTTGCGCGAGCGCGGCCGGGGCAGGATCATCCTGATCTCCTCGATCTCCGCCCACCGTCAACTCCGTGGCCCCCGGCGTGATCCTCACGGCCATCCACGAGCGCACCAACAAGTCGGACACCTCGGAGGCGCTGCGCATGTCCACGGCGGCTAAGCGGCTCGGCCAGCCCGCCGACTGCGCCGGCGCCCTGCTGTTCCTGGCCTCGGAGGCGGCCTCCTACGTCAACCGGCAGCACCCTCCCCGTCAACGGCCGGCATGAGCATGGACTGACCTCCCAAGCGATGACCCCCGCCGCCATCAGCTACAGAACTCAAAACCTCCCAAGCGACTGCCCCCCAGGCTCAGCGTGTCTTCCAAGCCCGCTGGTATACACCCCGTCAACTGCGGGTTTCCATCTATCCCCAGGTACATCAAACTCCCGAGTTCCCCCAGCTCACTCGGGATCTGCCCCGACAGCGTGTTGTTTACGAGCCAGAGCAGCTCCAGACTCGTAAGACCGCCAAATTCCCTCGGAATCGGTCCGGACAGGCTGTTGTCCGAGAGGTAGAGTCTCTCCAGGCTCGCAAGAAGCCCAAGCTCACCCGGAATCGGCCCAGACAGGTTGTTGTTCTCGAGCTCGAGTGTCGTCAGGTTTGTAAGCCTCCCCAGCTCCCCAGGAATCGGTCCCGTCAGGCCGTTGCGATAGAGCAAGAGTTTCTCCAGACTAGCGAGCCCCCCAAGCTCACCCGGAATCGGCCCAGACAGGTTGTTTCGTCCGATATCCAATCGCACCAAGCTGGTGAGTCTCCCCATACTCGCGGGGATCTCTCCACTCAGTTCATTGGCATTCAAGTACAGAATTTCCAAGTTCCCGAGGTCCGCGAGTTCTACGGGGATAGCTCCATCAAGCTTATTGAACGAGGCCGAAAGCACCGTCAGGCTACCGAGCTTTCCCAGTTCGGGTGGTATGTGGCCGCTTAGCTCGTTACCCCACAGATACAACCACTCCAAGTTCGCAAGGTCACCGAGCTCTGCTGGTATCGACCCAGTGAGGTTGTTCTCTGACAGAGACAGCGTGCGCAGATTGCCGAGTTGGCCGAGTTCAGTTGGAATCGTGCCGGTCAACTGGTTCTGCCACAGTGCCAAATACACCAGATTTCCCAGTTCTTGAAGCTCCGGCGGTATCTGCCCCGATAGGTTGTTCATCGGAAGGTCCAATTCGCGCAGGTTCTGCAGTCCCCCCAGTTCCGCGGGAATGCTGCCGCTCAATTGGTTCTCACCCAAGTGCACCCACTCGAGGCTCTCGAGCTGACCCAGTTGCGGCGGGATGCTGCCGCTCAGTCCCTTGACCTTCAGGTCCAGGGCCTCGACTCGCTGCGGAGTACCGCCCAGAACAACGCCTTCCCAGTTCTTGATTTCGATGTCCCCAGACCAGTTGAGCGAGCCTCTACCCGCCAACATGTCCCTCGCTGACAGCAGCGTATTGCAGTCGGCTAACAAGCCATCGTCGGCTGCCGCAGGCAGGGTCGATCCACGCGAGCAGTTGTCTGTGGGCTTTGTCGTTGAGGTTACGCCCTCACACGCCACCACCGCTGCGATGATCGCCCCGACGATTGAGCAACGAACAATCGTCAGGGAGAGCCTCCGGCCCATCGACAAGGCGCCGCCGTGGTTTCCTTCGCCCTCGATGAGGGCCGAACTATGGTGTCTCATCGCATCTGCCTCCTTCTTGCAGTTGGCCATCTATGCCCTACGGACTAACGAGGATCGTTCCGTTTGATCCGACCACCACGAGACGCGTACCGTTCCAGGCAATGTCGTCGAGATGGTTCAAGGTCCCGCTGGTGGCTGCGCTCCAGGTAACGCCATCGCTGCTGTATACGATGGTTCCGTCCGATCCGACCGCCACAAATCGCGTGCCATTCCAGGCGATGCCGCGGAGGTTCTCCGAGGTTACGGTCGCGGCTGCGATCCATGTTATTCCGTCGGTGCTATGCACGATGGTGCCTTCATTGCCCACCGCCACAAATCGCGTGCCATTCCAGGCGATACCGCGGAGATTCTCCGAGGTTACGGTCGCCGCTGTGGTCCATGAGATTCCGTCGGTGCTATGCGCGATGGTGCCTTCGTTGCCCACCGCCACAAATCGCGTGCCGTTCCAGACGACCGCTCTGAGCTGGGTGAGAGTGGCGCTGGCACTCACACGCATCAAGTCGTGCGCGTCACTCCCGTAGACGATCGCACCCTGGATTTGGTCGTCGAGGAACTCATATCCGACTCCGACGAATCGCCCGCCATCGAAGGAGTCCTTGCCGGTATAGGCAACGCCGTTGAGGGTGATGGGCGACTCCTGGTATGTCCAGTCATTTCCATTGCTGCTCGTCTCGACAGCGTAGCCGACGGAAACGAAATGGGTCCCGGTCCAGATGATGTCGTGCGTTTGGGAACGCTCCCTTCCTTCCGTCCACTCAAGACCATCGCTGCTGAGCAGCGTCGCACCCCCCGTCACAAAGAGCGATCCGCCCCAAGCCACTGCGGTCAGCGAAGCAAGGGGACGATCGGCTGGGCTGTCGGTTGCCTCGATCCAACTGTCTCCGTCGCTGCTGTGCACGATCGCATTTGAAACCGCAACGAAGCGGTCGCTGCCCCAGGCGACGGCTATGAGCGATGTCGGGGTCGCGCTGGCAGCCGCCACGCTCCAGTGGTCCCCGTCAGTGCTATGCACGATATGCGACCCGACGGCGACAAACCGTTCGCCACTCCACGTGATGCCCTGGAGCCAATCAGCACCGGTACTCGCAGGGGTCCAGTAGTCTCCGTCGGTGCTATGCAGAATCGTCCCCTGGCTACCGACGGCCACATATCGCCCTCCGCCCCAGGCGATGTCATAGAGCCAGTTGGAAGTAGCCGGACTGCTCGCCGACGTCCAGTGGTCCCCATCGCTGCTGTGGGCGATGGTGCCGTCACTTCCGACCGCCACGAAACGGTCGCCACCCCACGCTACGGCTCTTAGCCACTCCAGGGTGACAGGAGTGCTGCTCGCCGACGTCCACTGGTCCCCATCGCTGCTGTGGATGATGGTGCCCCGATCTCCGACCGCAACGAATCGGTCGCCGCCCCATGTTACGGAACTGAGCCACTCCGAGGTGGCAGTTTCGGTCGCCCTCGTCCAATCGTCCCCATCGTTGCTATACACGATCCTGCCACCGGACCCGACGGCGACAAACCGCTCGCCGTTCGAAGTGACCCCTACGAACTGTCGGATAGTCGTGCTATCGGTCGCTGCCATCCAGCGATCCCCGTCGACACTGTGCAGGACGGTACCTCGGCTGCCGACTGCGACGAATTTCTCGGCGCCCCAAGCGACATCGTGCAAGGACTGCCCCGTGTGCCCGTCCGGCGACGTAAAGCCGCCGCCTTGACGTATCAGCCTCCACTCCAGACCGGCTTCAGCCCCGGGATCGGGCGGCGTCGACGGCCCCCCTTCGCAGCCGGCGAAGATCAACCCCGCGACTGCGGCCAGTGCCACCAAGACGGCTCCGCTGCGTCCGTTACGCTTCGTCATGGCCCAACTCCTTTCCGTTCCGTGGTATCGGCTCCACGCACTCACAAGTCCTAGGGTTGTGCGCTCCAATCCCGTCAGGCGTCTGCGCGGCCACAGTGGACTCGAAGGCGCGAGCAGCCCGACGGCCTGCGAACATGGGGTCGCGACAGGCAACCAAGGTCGTGTCAACAGACCTGGAAAACGAATTCAGGCTGCGTCGCCGCTTCATATGTTCGTCGGTCGAACTCGTCGCGGTAATCATTCGAATATCCTTACACGACAGTCTCCGACTCATGTGAGTCACTTGTGAGAAGGGATGGCGTAACGTGATACTTTTGTGAGAATTGCATGGCCGATGGCGACAACCACTCAAGAAGAAGCCAGGCTTGTGTGCGCCGTTAGTCGACCGTGCTTCGATAGACCGCAAGCCGCGCGGGACGACACTTGGGTCGCATGGGCGTCCGCTGATGAGGAGACCGGGAGGCCGGTCGTTCACTGATAGCAGAAGCAGCCGGGACCGCGTTCAGGCTGGCTGACCCATTGAAGCGGTGGCGGAATGTAGTTGTCCGGTGAAGCGGCCTGGCGCCCATCGGTCGCTTGCCATCTCTCTTCGTTTCAGTTGGGTGAGCACGAAGCGAACGCCATGCACATTGGTGGTGGCCCAGCTTCGGATCGGGCCGCCGGAGCGTTTGCCGTTTGCCTACTCGGAGCCGGCGAACACCGCGTCCCTGCCGAGCCCTTCCGGGCCCATGCCGAGGTAGCCGCCGTCGATCCGCAGGTCGGTCGCGGAGATGAACGACGCGTCGTCGCTGAGCAGGAACAGGATCGGACCCGCACACTCGATCGGCTCCCCGCAGCGCTCCAGCATGTGGTATTGGCCCCACACGGGTTCCCACTTCTGACGCCCGCCGCCGTCCTGGTCGGCCGCCTTCAGCACCTCGCGCGTCCAGATCCAGCCCGGGCTGACGCTGTTGACGCGGATCCCGTACGGGGCCAAGTCCATCGCCATGCACTTGGTCAGGGTATGCACCGCGCCCTTCGCCGCGTTGTACGTCCAGCGGTCCGGCTGCGCGATCTGCGCGGAGATGCTCGACACGTTGACGATGGCGCCGCCGCCGCTGTCGCGGATGGAGGCCGCCGCCGCGTCGGCCATCGCCGCATAGGCGACCGGCCCCGCCTCCAGGCTGCGCAGCCACGCATCCCGGTCGGTGCCGAGCCCGGAGGCGGTGAACGAGAACGCGTTGTTAACCAGGTAGTGCAGACGGCCCCAGCGCCCGGTCGCCTTCTGCACGAGCCGCCGGCAGAAGGCCTCCTCGGCATGGTCGCCGCAGCACGCCACCACCTGGTGTCCCTGCCGGGTGAGGTCGCGCGCGGCCTGCTCGACCAGCTCGGGCTCGATCCCGGAGAACGCCACCGCGGCGCCCTCCGCGCAGAGCTGCTCGACGACGGCGTGGCCGATGCCGGCCGACCCGCCGGTCACGACGGCCACCTTGCCCGCGAAGCGCCCTTCGATCGCCTTTCGGTCCTTCATGCATCCTTCTCCATGCGAGGATAACCTGAGAAGGAGTACGCGATGGATCTGCACGTCGACTTGCGCGGGCGCCGCGCCCTGGTGACCGGCGGCGCCACCGGCATCGGTCGCGCCATCAGCGAGGCGTTCATCGACAGCGGCGCCGCGGTCGCGATCGGCTACCGCTCCAGCGCGGACTCCGCCGCGGAACTGACCGCTCGCGCTGCCCACACGCCGGTTGCGGCCATCGCCGCCGATCTGACCGATGCACAGCAGGTCGAGCACCTGTGCACGGAGGCCGCGGACCGGCTGGGCGGGCCGATCGACATCCTGGTCAACAACGCCGGCGACGTGCTCGACATGCGCCCGCTGCTGCAGGCGCCGCTGTCCGCCTGGCACGACACGCTGGCGCTCGACCTCACCGCGGCGATGCTGACCAGCCGCCTGCTGGCGCCGGCCATGCGCGAGCGCGGCTGGGGCAGGATCATCAACATCTCCTCGATCTCCGCCCACACCGGCGGCGGGGGAGGGGCCACCGCCTACGTGGCGGCCAAGGGCGGCCTGTCGGCGATGACCCGCAGCCTGGCCAAGGAGTTCGGCCCCGCCGGCATCACCGTCAACTCCGTCGCCCCCGGCGTGATCCTCACGGCCATCCACGAGCGCACCAACACGCCGGAAACCCTGGAGGCGCTGCGCCTGACCACGGCCGCCAAGCGGCTGGGCCAGCCCGCCGACTGCGCCGGGGCGGTGCTGTTCCTGGCCTCGGAGGCGGCCTCCTACGTCACCGGCAGCACCCTTGCCGTCAACGGCGGCATGCGCATGGACTGATCAGCCCGCTCGACGCCGCTTCACGTGCCGCAGTCCTCATCGGCAGGGGGCGGAGGCGGGATACGTGCTCCGGACTCGGCGATCCGTCGCTCTCGTTCCTCCCACTTGGCCCTCTCCTCTGCCCGGCCCTTCGCAAGGCCCTGTGCAAGGCCCTTCTCAAGGCCCTTCTCAAGGCCCTTCTCAAGGCCCTGCGCAACGGCTCTTGCCTGGAGGCGTTTCGCCCGTTTCGCGAAATGATCATCGAGTCGTCGCTGCAAGTACGAACCCACGATTCCTACCATTCCGACTACCTCCATCGCGAGCATGCTCAAGGCGGCCGAGGCTACCGCCATCGGTGCCAACCTCTCACCGAACCGAAGAACCCTGTCGACGATACTCCCCGGCGAGCCAGGGCTCAACACGTCGACCAGCGCCAGAGCGGCGCTTAGCGACGCGAAAACCGTGAACATGGCGTAGTAGATCGTCTTGAGCGACGAAGGAACGCTCCAGATCGACTCCCGCGGTTCATCCATTCAATGAGGTAAGCGGTTGCCCGGCGCTGCCGCTTCAGTGCCGCTTGCGCGCCGCGCGCCGAGCGGGGAGCATTGCGCATGGACCCGATCTCTCCCGAGGTACGCGGCTACCTCGACGACCTCGTTCCCGACCGCCCCGCGGAGCTCGCCCGCATGGAGGAGCACGCCCGCGAGAGCGGCTTTCCGATCGTCGGGCCGGCCTCCGGCCAGCTCTGCTACCAGATCTCCCGCATGATCGGCGCCCGTTCCGTGTTCGAGCTGGGCTCCGGATTCGGCTACTCGACCGCGTGGTTCGCGCGCGCCGTGCAGGAGAACGGCGGCGGCACCGTCCACCACGTCGTCTGGGACGAGGAGCTCTCCGCCCGCGCCCGCCGGCACCTGTCGGCGCTCGGCTACGACGGCGTCGTCCGCTACCACGTGGGCGAGGCGGTAGCCGCCCTGCGCGAGGCCGAAGGCCCCTACGACGTGATCTTCAATGACATCGACAAGCACATGTACCCGGACTCGCTGCCGGTGATCGAGTCGAAGCTGCGGCCGGGCGGCGTGCTGATCATCGACAACATGCTGTGGTTCGGCCGCATCTTCGACGACGCCGACCGCTCCGAGGACACCGAGGGGATACGGCGCTTCACCGGTCTGATCACCGCCGACCGCGGCTGGACCGTCTCCCTGGTGCCGATCCGGGACGGGCTGATCGTCGCCTACCGGAACCCGTCGTGAGCGACGCCGCCGGCCCTGACTTCGTACGCGCGGCGGTCAGGCGCGACGTGGAGTCCGGCCGCTACGGCGGCCGCGTGCAGACCCGCTTCCCGCCGGAGCCGTCCGGCTACCTGCACATCGGCCACGTCAAGGCGATCTGCGTCAACTTCGGCGTCGCCGCCGAGTTCGGCGGCGTGTGCGCGCTGCGCTACGACGACACCAACCCGGAGCGGGAGGACACCCACTACGTCGAGCAGATCAAGACCGACATCCGCTGGCTGGGCTTCGAATGGGGTGACCGCGAGTACTACGCCTCCGACTACTTCGAGCGGCTCTACGAGCTGGCCATGCAACTCATCAAGGCCGGCAAGGCCTACGTCGACCACCTGACCGCGGAAGAGATCATCGAGTACCGCGGCGTCGCCCAGTCGGCCGGCCGCGACAGCCCCCACCGCGACCGCCCGGTGGCCGAGAACCTTGACCTGTTCCGGCGCATGCGAGCCGGCGAGTTCGAGGAAGGTGCCTGCGTGCTGCGCGCCAGGATCGACATGGCCGCACCCAACGTCTACCTGCGCGACCCGGTGATGTACCGCATCCTGCGCACCCCCCATCACCGCACCGGCGACCGCTGGTGCATCTACCCGACCTACGACTGGGCGCACGGCCAGTCCGATTCGATCGAGGAGGTCACCCACTCCCTGTGCACGCTGGAGTACGAGACCCACCGGCCGCTCTACGACTGGTTCATCGAGGCGCTCGGCATCTTTCCGTCGCGCCAGATCGAGTACAACCACCTCTACATCACGCACACCATGACCGGCAAGCGGCGCCTGAAGGAGATGGTGGAGGCCGGCGACGTCACCGGGTGGGACGATCCGCGCCTGCCGACCATCGCCGCGCTGCGCCGGCGCGGCGTGCCGCCGGCTGCCTTGCGCCGCTTCGCGACCGACGTGGGCCTGAGCAAGACGCAGGTGCTGGTGCAGATCGAGATGTTCGAGTCCCGCCTGCGCGAGCACCTCAACCGCACCGCGCCGCGCGTGATGGGCGTGCTGGACCCGATCCGGCTGGTCATCACCAACTACCCGGAGGGGCAGGTCGAGGAGGTCGAATGCGAGAACAACCCCGAGGACTCGTCAGCCGGCACCCGGCGGGTGCCGTTCAGCGGTGAGCTGTACGTCGAGCGCGACGACTTCCGCGACGATCCGCCGCGCAAGTGGTTCCGGCTGGCGGAGGGGCGGGAGGTGCGGCTCAAGCACGCCTACTACGTGACCTGCGACGAGGTGGTGCGCGACGCCGACGGCCGCCCCACGGAGCTCCGCTGCACCTACGATCCCGCCTCCCGCGGGGGAGGTACCGCCGACGGCCGCAAGGTGCGGGGCACCCTGCACTGGGTGTCCGCCGCGCACGCGCTGGACGCCGAGGTGCGCCTCTACGACCGCCTGTTCACGAAGGAGGACATGAAGGACCTGGCCGAAGGCGAGGACTGGCGCGACCACCTCAACCCGGACGCGCTGCGCGTGCTCGCCGGCTGCAAGCTGGAGCCGGGCCTGGCCGAGGCTGAGCCGTCGGCCGCCGTGCAGTTCATCCGCAACGGCTACTTCTGCCTGGATGAGCGCGACGCCACGCCGGAGCGGCCGGTCTTCAACCGCACGATCGGCCTGCGCGACACCTGGGCCCGGATGGAACGCGCGGGCAAGGGGGGCTGACCGCGGCACCGGCGAGCGACCGCTTCACGTTCTTCGTCTCCCACACCTGCCACGCCGACCACGGCTACACCGACCGGCTGGACGCGGTGCGCGCCGGCTGGGCCGACGGCCTGGACCAGGCGCTGCGGGCGGCCGAGCGCGGCTTCCGCTGGACCCTGGAGGCGTCGATCTTCTTCCAGGCGTATCGGGAACTGCGCGACCCCGGCCGCGTGCGCGCGCTGGCGGAAGCGGTCCGCGCCGGCCACGTCGAGCTGTGCGCGACCTGCGCCAACCTGGAGTACGAGCAGATCGACGGCGAAGAGATGACACGGGTCTGCTCGCTGGCCAACCGCGTCCTGGCCGACGAGTTCGGCATCCGCGCCCGCACCGCGATCCTGAGCGACATGCCGGGCATGACCTGGGGCCTGCCGCAGGTGCTGGCCGGCAGCGGCGTCGACTACCTGATGTTCTGGCGCGGCGCCTACAAGGACAACATGTACCTCGCGCAGGTGCCGCCCATCTTCCGCTGGGAGTCACCCGACGGCTCGGGCGTGCTGGTCAACCTGTATGGCGGGCCGGAGCTGCACGACTTCTACTTCGACAAGTCCGCGGCCTGCTTTCTGCAGCGCGACACCGTGGCCGAGCGGCTGCGGGAGATCGCCGCCTGGCACCGCGCGCTCGGCGACCGCTATCCGTATACCTCCGTGCACCTGGTGATCGGCTACGACAACGGCCCGGTGCTCACCCACCTGCTGGACGGGATCCGCTGGTACCGGGAGCACGTCGACGAGCACGACGTGGTGCTGGCCACGCCGGCCGTGTTCATGGACGAGATCGCGCGCCAACGGCCCGCGTCTGCGGTGCCGGCCGTATCGGGCGACTTCACCGGCGCCTGGGCGGACGACCCGCTGACCTACGCGGACGCCTTCGTCGCCAAGCGCGGAGCCGTCGCGCGCTGGAACGTGGCCGAGCGGCTGGCCGCGCTGCTGCCGGCGGCTCGCGCCGATGGGCCGCCCTATCCGCGCGCGGAGCTGGACGCGATCCAGGAGAACCTGCTGCTGTTCACGGAGCACACCTACGGCAGCTCGCAGTGGCAGTGGGAACGGTTCCAGCCGCAGGCCGACGCGCGGCGCTTCGAGCGCGCCTGGGACTTCTCCCGCTCGACGTGGACGGACAAGCGCGCCTTCGCGCTGGCCGCCGACCACGGCTCGCGCCGGCTGCTGACGCGGCTCGCCGCGCTTCTGGGTGCCGTCGCGGACGAGCGCGGTCCCGCGGTCCGGGTGCTCAATCCAAGCGGCTGGGCGCGCGGCGAGCACCTCACCATGTTCGTCAAGGATCGCGGCTGGCGGCAGCACCAGCCGCGCGAGGCGCGGGTGCTGCACGCCGCCACCGGCACGGAGGTGCCCGCGCAGGTCACCCGCGGCGACCACATGGGCTACGAGGTCTGCTTCCGCACCCCGCGCATCGAGCCGCTGGGATGGGACACCGTGCTGGTCGTCCCCGACCGCGGCTCCAGCACGGGCGAGGACGCCGAGCTGCGCGCCTCCGAGGAGACGCTGGAGAACCGCTGGTACGCGATCGGGGTGACCCCCGACCGAGGGGTGACGTCGATCGTGGACAAGGAGCAGGACCGCGAGCTGGTGTGTCCCCAGTCAGGTCACGGCGCCGGCCAGTTCATCTACCGGCGCGTGGCGCCGCGTTTCCACGACGACCTGTACACGATGCGCGGCCGCCTGCTCGCGCACGACCGCACGTGGACGGCTTTCGGCGGCGAGCGCACCGTGATGGGCCGCATCCCGGAGCGCGACTGGCTGGTGCGCTCCGCCGGCACGCGAGTCACCGCATGCCGCGTCCGCCACGCCGGGCCGGTGGTGGTCTCGCTGGAGCTGGATTCGGAGCTGGAGCTGGACGGCGTCTCCTGCCGGCTCACGCAGGAGGTGAGCCTGTACGCCGGCGAGCGGCTCGTGCGCTTCCGCAACCGGCTGCGCAAGCAGGAGACGCTGGGCAAGGAGGAGGGCTACCTGGGCCTGCCGCTGGCCATCCCGGCCCCGGCCGTGCACTGCGAGGTCGCCAACGCCGTGATCCGCCTGGGCCGCGACCAGCTCCCCGGCTCGTTCACGGGCTTCACCGGGCTGAACCGGTTCGTGGCGGTCGGCGACGACCGGTTCACGGCGGTGGTCAGCCCGATCGGCCCCGCGGTGGTCGAGGTGGGCGCCATCCGCACCCACGCCTGGGAGGACGTCCGTTACGAGCCGCGCGACGGGGCGCTGTTCTTCTACGTGCTCAACAACCTGGAGAACACCAACGCGCCGCTGTTCCAGGGCGCGGAGAGCTGGCAGGACGGCTTCCTGGACCTGGACTTCTGCCTGACCAGCCACGCCGGCCCGTTCGACCCGGTGCGGGCGACCCGCTTCGGCCTGCGCTGCCACCAGGAGCTGCCGGCCTGGGTGACGCCTCCGGCGGGTGATTCGACCGATCTGCGCAATGAAGACACGGTGACCGGCGCCGCTCTCGATGTGGAGGCGGAGCCGGCCGGCCAACCGCTCGACCGCCACGCGCCTCGCGGCCGCTTCCTGGAGTTCGACGGCGACCCGTCGGTGGTGGTGCAGGCGATCAAGCGGGCCGAGGAGCGGCCGGGAGACCGTGACCGCGGCCTGATCGTTCGGCTGCGCGAGGTTGCAGGCCGGTCCGCGGCGGTGCGCTTCGGCGGGCGTGAGCGTCCGTTCACCGCCGCGTGGCGTTGCGACCTGCTGGAGAACGACCGGGAGCGGCTGCCCGTCCGCGGCGGGGTGGCGGAGGCGTCGATCTCGCCGTACGGTCTTGTCACCGTTCGACTTGAAGGAGGGATTTGATGGCTCGATCTGAGTCGTGGCGTTACGAGAAGCTGACCTGGCCGGAGATCAACGAGGCGGTGAAGCAGGAGCGGGTGGTGGTCTGCCCGGTGGGATCGACCGAGCAGCACGGGCCGCACCTGCCGCTGGACGTGGACGTGGTGTGCCCGTGCGGAGTCGCCGAGGCGGCGGCGCGCCTGGTTCCCGACGAGGTGCTGGTCATGTCGCCGTTCGTGCACGGCTACGCCGCGCACGTGATGGACTTCCCCGGCACCACCAGCATCCACTGGGAGCACTTCATCAAGTGCATCGTCGACATCGGCGCCAGCCTCGCCTACCACGGCTTCAAGAAGATCGTCTTCCTCAACGGCCACGGCTCCAACATGCCCAACCTGGACCTGGCGGCGCGCCGCGTGAACCTGGAGACCGACGCCGAGTGCCTGACCTGCTCGTGGTGGCAGCTCCTGATGGTGGATCCGGAGTTCATGCCGAGCTGGCGCGAGAGCCGCTTTCCCGGCGGCATCGCCCACGCCTGCGAGCTGGAGACCTCCGTCTACCTCCATCTGGCCGAGGATGACGTGCGCAAGGACCTGATCGCCGACGGCAAGATCGCCTACCACCGCTACGAGTCCGACTTCTTCTATACCGACCTGTACGGCCACGGGCCCGGCAACGTCACCTCCTGGACCGCGTCCTACAGCGACACCGGGGTGCTGGGGGAGCCGACGCTGGCCACGAAGGAGAAGGGCGAGCGCGCCGTGCGCGAGGCGTCGCGGCAGCTCGCGCGCATGATCAGCGAGTTCCGCGCGCGCCCCAAGCCGCCGCGCGGCGACCACCACGTGACGCCGCCGACCATGCCGATGCCGTGGGGCCAGTCGGAGCGCCCAAGCGCCCGCGGCGACGTGCACGGGGGATCAATCGAACCTCCCCGGTAGCCGACTGCCCGGCTTGTTGCGACGAGGCTGCTCCAGCCTGATCCGGCGATTTTCTTCCGGATGGGACATTCGCGCGACATTTCGCCGCGACTCTCTCCACAACGAGGCACAACGTCCTCGAATCCAGCAGGGGTGAAACCCCGGGGAGGAGACACGATGGTGTTCACGAAGAAGAGGATGCTGCTGATGGCGATGCTCTGCGCCTTCATGGCCGTGGCGGCCGTCATCGTCTTCGCAGACAACGGCGAGGGTGGCGGCAGCGAGCACGGCGCGGGAGGCGAGAGCGGCAGTGAAGCCGGTGGCGAGCACGGCGCCGGAGGCGAAGGCGGCGGTGAGGCCAGCGGCGAGGAAGGCGGAACGCGCCTGCCGCCCGACGCGGTGTTCGGCCAGGAGCGCAGGGGATCGGTCCTGATCCTGGGCTACGTCCCGGAGGCGGGCGGCTTCGTCGGCGTGGTGGGGAACATCAGCAACGCCACGCTGCAGCAGGTGCGGGTCGAGGTGCACCTGTTCGGCCCGAGCATGGAGCTCGGTCCGACGACGCCGGTCGATCTGGCGCCCGGTCAGTGGATCCCGGTGTGGCTGCCTGACGAGGGCAACCGCTTCACCGAGTGGGTCCCGCACGCGGAGGTCGGGCCACAGTCCGGCAGCGGCGGCGAAGGCGGCGGCGAGCACGGGTCCGGCGGCGAACGCGGCGGCAGTTGAGACTCCGCCGGGGCCACCGGCCACGCGGACGCGGCGCTCTCACCGGAGGGCGCCGCGTCCTTGCGTGGTGCCCCGGTGAGAGCTTGACATCGGCAGGCCTGGCCCCATCCGGTAGTACCCATGGCTGACCCTCTGAGCGACGGCGCCCGTGATGACGGTCGGGCGGACGAGAGCCGCTCGGCGACGTGGCTGGAGCTGTTCTTCGACGTGATCTTCGTCATCAACATCGCCGGCCTCACCCACCACCTGGTCGCGCATCCCGACCTCGCCACGCTGGCGCAGGTGGCGGAGCTGTACCTGCCGCTGTTCCTGGTGTGGGCCGGGCACACGACCTACGCGACCCGCTTCGACGACGGCAGCGTCCTGCAGACAATTCTGACCCTGCTGCTGATGTTCACCCTGGCCGGGTCGGCCGTGTTCGTGCAGTCCGGGATGGACGAGCATGCGCCGTCGTTCGCGCGCGCCCAGTTCGCCGCGCGCGTCCTGCTGGTGCTGCTCTACCTGGAAGCGCATCTGCGGGTCCCGGCCGCGCGCCGCTTCACCTGGTTCCTGATGATCGGGTTCGCGCTGTCGGCGGTCGCCTGGGGAGCGCAGGGGTGGACGGCGGCGCCGTGGGACCGCCCGCTCTACGCGGCCGCGGTAGGCATCGAGGTGCTGGCGCCGCTGCTGGCGGTGTCCGGTCTCGGTCACTGGCCGGCGCACCCCGCGCATCTGCCGGAACGGCTGGGGTTGTTCACCATCATCGTCCTGGGCGAGGCGGTGCTCGGCGTCGTGGTCGGTGGGGTGCGCGCCGAAGCACGGCTGGCGGTCGCGATCGGGTTCTCGCTGCCGGTCGGCATCTGGTGGTTTTACTTCCGCCTGCTCGATCGCAGTGAGCTTCGCGGGCGCGTGGGCGGCGGCCAGCTCCTCACTCACCTGCACCTGCCGATGACGCTGGCCGTGGTGGTCATGGCGGCCGCGGTGGAAGTGAGCCTGGTGGGGCTGAGCGCCGCCGACAGCGAGGCCGAGGGCGGTGGGGAGCCCGGCATGCTGGAAGCGGTGCGGCACATGATGGTCCTGATCAGGGCAGACGTGCTGAGCGTCGCCGGCGGCGCAGGACTCGCCCGGCTGGCCAGCGGCACCGTGCTGTCGGGTGCCCGGCTGCTGTTCGGAGGCATGGCGGTGTGGCTGACCTGTTTCCTGGCGATGCGCGTCTACGTGGTGGGCATTCGCCGCCTCGGTGCGGCGGAATGGGTCACGGCCGGCGCCGTCGCCGCGCTGGCGGCCGGGGCGTTTCTGATCGGACCGGTGCGGGCGCTGGGTCTGTACATCTTCGCCGGGTCGCTGCTCCTTGCGCTGGCCGCCCTGGGGTCGCTGCTGCAGGAGCTGCGCCGGCGCGGAGCAGCCTCGCCGGCGCGCGCCCGTTGACGGCGGGGCCGCCGTCGCGCGCGATCCCGCCCGCGTCAGGCGGCGCGCTCGCGCAGGAAGCGGGCCAGGATCGGCGCGGTGCGGGAACCGCGGCGGATCGCCGCCACCTGCCCCGGCGGCCCCTGCGCGACCACGCGGCCGCCGGCGTCGCCGGCGTCGGGGCCCAGGTCGATGACGTGGTCTGCCTCGGCGATCACGTCGAGGTTGTGCTCGATCACGACCACCGTATCGCCGCGGTCGGCGAGCCGGTGCAGCACCCGCGTCAGCCGGTCGACGTCGGCCATGTGCAAGCCGATGGTGGGCTCGTCCAGGACGTAGAGGGTGGCGCCGGGAGCGCGCTTGGCCAGCTCGGCGACCAGCTTGATGCGTTGCGCCTCGCCCCCGCTCAGGGTCGGGCTGGGCTGGCCGAGCTTGAGGTAGCCCAGCCCCACCTCTACCAGCAGGTCGAGGGTCGGCGCGATGCGCGGGTGGGCGGCGAACACCTCGGCAGCCGCCGCCGCGTCCAGAGCCAGCACGTCGGCGATCGACCGGTCGTGCACGCGTACCGCCAGGGTCTCCTGCTCGAAGCGGTCGCCCCGGCAGACCTCGCAGCGGATGGCCACGTCGGGCAGAAAGCTCATCTCCAGCTTCTTCAGTCCCTGGCCCGCGCACTCCGGACAGCGGCCTTCATCCACGTTGAAGGAGAAGCGGCTCGGCCCGTAGCCGCGGATGCGCGCCTCGGTGGTGGCGGCGAACAGGGCGCGCACGTCGTCCCATACGCCGACGTAGGTGGCCGGGCAGGAGCGGGGCGTCTTGCCGATCGGCGTCTGGTCGACCTGCAGGGCGCGGCGCAGCGCCTCCCACCCCTCGATCGCACGGCAGCCGACCCAGCGGGGGCGGGCCGATCGCCCCGAGCGCCGCCTGGATCGCGCCGCCAGCCGCTCGCGCACCTGGTCGAACAGCAGCCGGCGCGCCAGGGTGCTCTTGCCGGAGCCGCTCACGCCGGTGACGCAGGTGACCGCCGCCAGTGGGATGCGAACGTCCATCCCGCGCAGGTTGTGCAGCGATGCATCGAGGACCGTGAGCCAGCCGGCCTCGGGATCGCGGTGCCGCTCGATCACCGGGTGCCTGCCCGGCGCACGCAGCATCCGCCCGGTGGTGGAGGCGTCGTTGGCCATCACCTGCTCCAGACTGCCGTGGGCGACCACCCGGCCGCCGCCGGTGCCGCCGCCGGGACCCAGGTCGACGACGTGGTCGGCGCTGCGGATGGTCTCCTCGTCGTGCTCGACGACGATCACGGTGTTGCCCCGCTCCTGCAACTTGCGCAACGTGGTCAGCAGCAGGTGGTTGTCGCGCGCGTGCATGCCGATCGACGGCTCGTCCAGCACGTAGCAGACGCCGCGGAGCTGCGAGCCGAGCTGCGCGGCCAGGCGGATGCGCTGCGCCTCGCCGCCTGACAGGGTGGGTGCCGCGCGGTCCAGCCCCAGATAGCCCAGCCCCACCCGGTGCAGGAATCCCAGCCGGGCGCGCAGCTCGCGGACGATGTCGCGGGCGATCGACCGCTGCCGGTCGTCGAAGCGCAGGGCGCGCAGCGCCGCCGGCAGCGCCTGCACGGCCAGCGCGCCCAGGTCGTCGATGGAACGGCCGCCCAGCGTGACCGCCAACGCCTCCGGACGCAGCCGGCGGCCGTCGCATGCCCGGCACGGCACCTCCACCCCGTCCCACGACTCGTTCCACCACGCCTCGTCTCCCGAGTGCTCGGCGTCGAAGCCGGGAAGCGCCAGGCCGGTGCCGTAGCACTCCGGGCACCAGCCGTGCTTGGAGTTGAAGGAGAACAGGCGCGGGTCGAGCTCCGGGAAGCTGCGCCCGCAGCTCGGGCAGGAGCGCTCGGTCGAATGGACGTGCACGGCTCCGGCACGGCCGTCGTCGAGCGTACGGACATGCAGGGTGCCGCGCCCGAGCTCCAGCGCCTGCGCGACGGCGGACTCGATGGCGGAGGCGGCGTGGGGGTCGATGTCGATGGTGGCGATGGGAGCGTCGATGTCGTGCTCGCGGAAGCGGTCCAGGCGCGGCCACGGGTCGGTCGGCAGCAGCCGGCCGTCGACCATCAGCTCGCCGAACCCCTTGCCGGCCGCCCAGGCGGCCAGATCCGTGTAGTAGCCCTTGCGGCCGCGCACCAGCGGCGCCAGCACCATCAGCCGCCGGCCGGCAAAACGATCCAGAATGGCGGTGCCGATCGCGGCGGCGCTCTGCGGCTCGATCGCGGCTGCGCAGTCCGGGCAGTGCTGGACGCCCAGCCGCACGTACAGGAGCCGCAGGAAGTGGTAGATCTCGGTGAGGGTGGCGACCGTGCTCTTGCGGCCGCCGCGGCTGGTGCGCTGCTCGATGGCTACCGCCGGCGGCATGCCGGACAGCCCATCCAGGTCGGGGCGGGCGGCCGGCTGCACGAACTGGCGGACGTAGGCGTTCAGCGACTCCAGGTAGCGCCGCTGTCCCTCCGCGAACAGCACGTCGAACGCCAGCGTGCTCTTGCCCGATCCGCTGACCCCGGTGACCACCGTGAACCGGTCGCGCGGGATGGTCAGGTCGATGGCGCGCAGGTTGTGCTCCCGCGCTCGCCGCACCTCGATGGCGCCGTTGCGCCCTGCGGGCGGGCCGGATGCCGTGCCGGCCGTGGGCGCCTCGGCAAGTCCCGGCAGCTCCCGTTCCCGGTCGCCCAGCGCCAGCGCGGTGTGCGTGCGGCCCTCCGCGGCGAGCTCGCCGGGCGTGCCGGCGGCGACGATCCGGCCGCCGGCCTCACCGCCCTCGGGTCCCAGCTCGATGACGTGGTCGGCCGCGGCCAGCACGTCCAGGTTGTGCTCCACCACGATCAGCGAGTGGCCGGCGGCTACCAGGCTGCGCAACGCGCCGATCAGCACCGCGATGTCGGCGAAGTGCAGGCCGGTGGTGGGCTCGTCCATCAGGAACAGCACGCCCTGCCGGGGCTCGCCGCGCCGGGATCCCTTCGACGCGACCCCGGCCAGGTGGCCGGCGATCTTCAGCCGCTGCGCCTCGCCGCCCGACAGGGTGGGCACGGCCTGCCCCAGCGTGAGGTAGCCCAGTCCCACCTCGGCCAGGGGCCGCAGCGCCGCGCGCACGGCCGGCTCCGGAAAGGCGGCGTGCGCCTCGTCCACGGTCATGTCGAGCACGTCCACGATCGAACGGCCGTGCACGCGGACCTCCTCCACCTCCGGGCGGAAGCGGCGGCCGTCGCAGTCCGCGCAGCGCAGGTAGACGTCGGACAGGAACTGCATCTCGATGTGCTCGAAGCCGGCGCCGCTGCAGGTCGGGCAGCGCCCGGTGCCCGTGTTGAAGCTGAAGGTGCCGGCCGTGTAGCCGCGCGCCCGCGCGGTCTCCGCGGCCGCGAACAGCTTGCGGATCGGGTCGAGCGCCTTGACGTAGCTGGCCGGCGTGGAGCGCGCCGACTTGCCGATCGGGCTCTGGTCGATCAGCTCGATCGCGGCGATGCGGTCGTGGCCCAGGACGGCGCGGTGGGCGCCCGGCGCCTCCGCCGGATGACCCTTGGCGCGGCGCACGGCCGGGAACAGGACGTCGGAGAGCAGGGTCGACTTGCCGGAGCCGGAGACCCCGGCCAGGCAGACCAGGGAGCCCAGCGGAAAGTCCACGTCGATCCGCTTGAGGTTGTTGGCGCGAGCGCCGCGCACCCGCAGGAAGCCGCGGCCGGCCGGCCCGTGCCCGTTGCGGCCGGCGACCTGCAGCCGTCCCGAGAGATAACGGCCGGTCAGGGTGTCGGAGCCGTGCAGCCCGGCCACCGGGCCGGCGAACTGGATGCGGCCGCCGTGCCGGCCCGGCCCGGGCCCCAGGTCGACGACGTGATCGGCGGCCCGGATCACCGCCGGGTCGTGCTCGACGATCAGCAGGGTGTTGCCGGCATCTCGCAAGCGGTGCAGAACGCCGATCAGCCGGCCGATGTCGCGGTGGTGCAGGCCGATGCTGGGCTCGTCCAGCACGAACAGCGCGTTGACGAGCTGCGTGCCCAGCGCGGTCGTGAGGTTGATGCGCTGCACCTCGCCGCCCGACAGCGTGCGCGACTGCCGGTCCAGGGTGAGGTAGCCCAGCCCCACCTCGACCAGGTAGCGCAGCCGGGTCCGCACGTCGTCGAGCACCGGCTCCACCCCGGCGGCGACCGCGTCCGGCACCTCCAGCGCGGCGAAGAAGCGCTCGCATTCGTCGATCGGCAGCAGCGCCACGTCATGGATGTGCGTTCCGCCGTCGGCGCCCAGCCGCCACAGCAGCGCGTCCGGCTTCAGACGCGTGCCGCGGCATTGCGGGCACTCCACGTAGGCGCGATAGCGCGACAACAGCACGCGCACGTGCATGCGGTAGGACCGGCCCTCCAGCCACTCGAAGAAACCGCGCACGCCGTACCAGCGGCCCTCGGAGTGCTTGCCGTCGCCCTCGATCACCCACCGGCGGTCGTCAGCGGACAGCTCCTGCCACGGCGCGTCGACCGCCACGCCGCGCCGGCGCGCGAAGCCGACCAGGTCGTCCTGACACTCGGAGTAGCTCTCGCTCCGGAACGGGCGCACGGCTCCGTCGGCCAGCGACCGGCGGCGGTCCGGAATCGCCAGATCGTAATCGATGGTGATGATGCGCCCGAACCCCCGGCACTGCTCGCATGCGCCGACCGGGGAGTTGAAGGAGAACAGGCTGGGCAGCGGCTCACGGTAGGCGATGTCGCAGGCCGCGCAGTGCAGCTCCGCAGAGAACCGCCGCGGGCGACCGGGACCGCCGTCCGCGTCCAGGACGCGTACCCCGACCCGGCCGTGGCCGTGCTCCAGGGCGGCCTCCAGGTCTTCGACGATGCGCGGCAGGTTGCGCTCGTTCAGCGACACCCGGTCCTGGATCACCTCCAGGCGGCGCGGGCGCGACTCCGAGGCGCGCCGCTCGGCGTGGATGCGGTGGTAGCCCTTGGCCGCCAGCAGCGCGCGCACCTCCTCCAGGGCGAAGTTGGCCGGCACCGGCACCTCGAACGTGATCAGGGCGCGCTGCCCGTCCGCCGCGGACGCCAGCAGCTCCGCCGCGATGGCCTGCGGCGTATCCACCTGCACGGGGCGGCTGCAGCGGCGGCAGACCAGTCCGGCCGCGCGCGCGTACAGCAGCTTCAGGTAGTCGTTGAGCTCGGTCATGGTGCCGACCGTCGAGCGCGAGGTCCGCACCGGGTTGGTCTGGTCGATGGCGATGGCCGGCGGCACCCCCTCCACGGCGTCCACCGCCGGGCGGTCCATCCGGTCCAGGAACTGCCTGGTATAGGCCGAGAACGTCTCCACGTAGCGGCGCTGGCCCTCCGCGTAGATGGTGTCGAAAGCCAGCGACGACTTGCCGGACCCGGACACGCCGGTGACCACGGTCATGCGCGCCAGCGGGATCTCCACGTCCAGGTTGCGGAGGTTGTTGGCGCGCGCCCCGCGGACGACGATCGCGTCGCCGGTTGGGACGCGCAGGTCGCCGCGTGCGACGCTCGCGTCGCCGCTCATCGGGCCGATTGGAGCCGTTCCTGCAGCTTCGCGTGGGCGGCGCGCGTGATCGGGTAGGCGGTGAGCACCGCCGCCGCGGCGGCGAAGAAGACCGCCGGGAACGGCCCCACCAGCAGCCGGATGCCGGTCAGCGCCGCCGGCGTCTGCGCCGCGTCGGCCACGTAGCCGGTGGCGCTCAGGGTGATGCCGGCAATCAGCGGCGCCAGCGCCTGGCCGCCCTTCTGCAGCAGGGTCCACAGTCCGTAGTAGACCCCCTCGTCGCGGCGCCCGGAGGCGACCGCGCCGGCGTCGATCGCGTCCGGCAGCATCGACCAGGGAAACACGTAGTGGGTGGCCAGGCCGAAGCCGGCCAAGCCGATGATGACGAGCGTGAGCGGCACGCTGCGATGGCCGAACGCCGCGGCGGCCAGCAGGCAGAGGCAGAACCAGACCATGCCCAGGTTGTAGCAGGTGCGCTTCTCCAGCCGCCTGCCGAACCGTACCCAGAGCGAGATCGATGCCATGGCGGCGATCAGCAGCACGCCCAGGGCGATCTGCGACAGCCCTTCGTCCCCGTGCAGGTACTTGAAGTAGAAGACCACCATCGGCGACACCAGCGAGATGCCCACCATGTGCAGGGTCCAGGGAATCAGCACCAGCAGGAAGGCACGGTTGCCGAGCGCCTGCAGCACCGGTCGCAAGCTGATGCCGACGGTTGCGGTGGCCGCCGCCGGGGGCGGGGGCTCGCGCACCATCAGGAACGTGACCAGCAGGCCCGCACACACGATCGCTCCGGTGACCAGGCCGGCGCGGCCGTAGCCGGGGGCGCCGGGGCCGAGCGCCGCCACCAGCATGGGAAAGCCGGCCGCACCGATCAGCGTGCCGATCACGGCGAAGGTCATGCGGTAGCCGTTCAGGGCGGTGCGCTGGTCGGAGCCGGGGGCGAGGTCCGGGGTCAACGAGTTGTAGGGAATGAACGCCACCGTGTAGGCGGTGTTGACCAGCGCATAGACGATCGCCGCCCAGGTGAACAGCGCCCCCGGCGTGCGCAGGCCGGGATCGACGAACAGCACGGCGATGCCGGCCAGCAGCAGCGGCGCGCCGGCCAGCAGGTAGGGCCGGCGGCGGCCCCAACGGGTGCGTGTGCGGTCCGAGATCACCCCCATCAGCGGGTCGGTCACGGCGTCCCAGAGCCGCGCGACCGTGAAGGCCAGCCCGGTCAGCGCCGGCGACAGCCCCAGCGTGTCGGTGAAGAAGATCAGCAGGTGGAAGCTGACGACCGTGAAGAACAGGTTGCCGCCAAGGTCGCCGACGCCGTAACCCAGCTTGGTGCGCAGCGTCATCGGGAGACCCCCGTCAGGACGAGCGGTATGGCGCGTACTTCTCCCGGACCTTGTCCGTCACCGGCCCCACGTCGTGGCCGGTGGAGTAGAGCCAGTTGCGGGCGCCGTCCCTGGAGATGTAGGCGAACCGCTTGGACAACTCGGTACAGGCGGCCGGCACCCCGCCGGCGACCGACGACTCCACCCAGGCGCCGAAGCTGCCGTGCTCGGCGGCGACCTCCTGCATCTCCTGCGCGTTGGTGACCACGGCCTGCAGCTTGGCCTGATACTTGATCACCCGGTCGTCCTCCGCCAGCCGCTCCACGTCGGCCGGCCCCATGGCCGCCACCGCCGCCACGTCGAAGCCGTGGAACGCCTGCAGGAAGCCGTCCCACTTGCCGTCCACGACCCGGCGGTTCAGTCCGCCCATGAAGATGATCCGTGACGCCGCCTCCAGGTAGCCGGCGTCCGTGGTGGGTTTCTCCGGTGCCGTCATGATGGGGCTCATCCTAACCCGACGCGCAAGCCACCGGTACCGCTCCGGAACTCAGATCGAAGCGGAGGAGCGAGCGAGGCTCTGGCTCTACACTTGGAGCCGCCGGTTGCCACTGAGACGCCGTCAGTGCACGGTACGTCCTGCCACCGATAGGTGAAGCCGCGCCCCTACCAGATCGAAGCCTTTTGAGGATTGCCTCACCATCAGGGCGGGGAGGCAAGGGGCCGTTCCCGACGACCCCCCGCTCCCACCGCCGTTACGCGGTTGCCTGCGCGGGCTCCGGTTCGGGGAGGATCGCCTCCGCCTCCGGCGCGGTTTCCGCTTCGTCCCGCCGCTGCGGCTTGAACTCCACGTGCTCGGCGATGACCTCCACGCGGGAGCGCCGGTTGCCGCTGTCGTCCTCCCACCGGTCCTGCTTCAGACGGCCCACGACGCGCACGCCCCGGCCCTTCACCAGGTACTCGGCGCAGATCTCGGCCAGCCGCGCCCACGTGGTGACGTCGAAGTACGACACCTCCTCCTGGCGCTGCTCCTCCTGCTTGTAGGAGCGGTTGCAGGCGACCGAGAAGCGGCAGACGGCCGTCCCCTTGCCCGTGTAGCGCAGCTCCGGGTCGCGCGTCAGGTTGCCCTCCAGCAGCACTGAGTTGAGATTGTTCATCGGTTCCTCCTGTGATGACTCGGTCTCACCCAAGACACCGACCGAACGGCGCTGGCGCTTCAGGTCCCGCGGCAGAATCGGTTCACTGGTCGACGCAGTCCGACGGCCGAGCTATCTTTGTGACCCGGAGTTGTCGGAGAGCAGCCATGCCCGCGCGCGAAACAACGGTGACGTCGTTCCGTGACGAAGACCTGATCGATCTGTTCAGCCGCCTGCCCGACCTGCTGGACCGCCGCCCGGACCTGGAGCCGACCATTTACGGAGCGTTCCTGAAGACGTTCGCGCGCCGTGAAGAGCTGGCTCTGGTGGTGAACGAATTGCGGGCGCTACGTACCGAAATGAACCAGCGCTTCGAGCGGGTCGATCAGCGCTTCGAGCAGGTCGACCGGCAGATGCACCAGTTTCGGACCGAGGTAGCCGACCGCTTCGAGCAGCTCGACCAGCGCTTCGACGACGTGCAGCGATCGATCGATCGGCTGGGGGCGCGCTGGGGAATCCGCAACGAAAGCCTGTTCCGACAGACCATGGCGGCGCTCCTGGAGCAGTCCTTCGGCGTTCGCGTCGAAGAGCGGACCATCGCCGGCGAACAGTTCGACATCCTGATCTACGATGGCCAGCACATTCTGGTCGAGATCGCCGCCAGCGTGGGGCCTACCATCCTGACGCGCCTCGAACGCAAGCGGCGGCTGTACGAAGAGTCGACCGGGGTGAGCCCGACGCGCGTCATTCTGGCCACGGCGTCGATCCACAGCCGCCGGGCGCACCAGTTGCGGGCCAGCGGGATCGAGGTGATCGAGCCCGAAGAGACCTCTGAAGAGATTCCTCAGGCCGTCACCTGATTTCTCAGGCGGTCACCTGATTCCTCAGACGGTCACCTGATTCCTCAGGCGTCACCTGACGGAACGAGCCCAGGGCTCACCGTCTGTTCAAGCCGCCTGCGTCAGTTGCTCCAGCCCGCTGCCAGCTCCGCGAACAGGCGTGCGCCGTAGCCGGTTGCGCGGCTGGGGTGGTAGCTCACGTCCTTGACGTCCCAGGCGGTCCCGGCGATGTCCAGGTGCGCCCACGGGTAGCTCACGAACCGCTTCAGGAAGGCGGCGCCGATGATGGTGCCGGCGCCGCCGTCCCCGATGTTCTTGATGTCGGCCACCTTGCTCTTCAGCGGCTCGTCGTACTCGTCCCAGAGCGGCAGCCGCCATACCCGATCGCCGGTCGCGGCGGCGGCGTCCTCGATCGCCCGCATCAGGGGCTCGTCGGTGCCGAGGAGCGCAGCCGCGTGGTGGCCCAACGCCGCGATCACCGCGCCGGTGAGGGTGGCCGCATCGACCACCGCCGCCGGTTTCAGCGTCGCCGCGTAGCCCAGCGCGTCGGACAGCACCAGCCGGCCCTCGGCGTCGGTGTTCAGCACCTCGATGGTGATGCCCCCGTACGACCGCACCACGTCGCCCGGACGCTGCGCGCGCGGGCCGGTCATGTTCTCGGTGGCCGGGATCAGCCCGACCACGCGCTGGCGGCACTGCAGGCGGCTGATCGCGTCCATGCCGCCGAGCACGGCGGCCGCGCCGCCCATGTCGATCTTCATGTCCTCCATGCCCTTGCCGGTCTTGATGGAAAGGCCGCCGCTGTCGAAAGTCAGCCCCTTGCCCACCAGCACCAGCGGAGCGGCATCCGCCTCCTCGCCCGCGTGCTCCAGCACGATGAAGCGCGGCTCCTCGGCGCTCCCCTGCGCCACGCCCAACAGCGCGCCGAAGCCCTGCTCGGCGAGCTCCGCCGGACCGAGCACCCGGCACTGCAGCCTGCGCTGACCCGCCAAGTCCCCGGCCCGGTCGGCCAGCACGGCGGGTGTGAGGCGATTGGGAGGCTCGTTGACCAGGTCCCGCGCCAGACAGGTCGCGTCGCTGAGGATCTGCGCCCGGTCGCACGCTGCCTGCAGGATGCGCGCCTCCTCTTCCGTGGCGGCCAGCAAGGTGACCGACTCGACGGCAGTCTCCGGCTCGTCGGGCGTCCGGTAGCGATCGAAGCGATAGGCAGCGAGTGCCAGCCCCTCGGCGAGCCCCTGAACGAACCGGGCGTCCGCCTCCTCGGGCAGCACCACCACCGCGGAGCGGATCGTCATGCCGGACAGACCCTGAATCGCGGCGCCGCCCGCCAGGCGTCCGGTCTCGGCGGAATCGCCCCCGCCGCCGCCGGTGCCTACCAGCAGCACCCGCTGCGCCTTCAACCCGGCGCCCACGTGCACCAGCCGGCCCGACTTGGCCGTGCCGTCGAAGTCTCCGAGTGCCAGCACCGCCGCCAGCACACCGTTCGCCGCCGCATCCACCGATGCCGCGGGACCGCTCAGTCTCTTGTCCTCGGCCGCCAGGACAATCAGGGCGTCGCACGCCTCCGCCGCCGGGCTCCCGCTCCGAATCGTCAGTCGCATGCCGTCGATACTACGACGAACGGCCACCCGGTCAAGGGTGCCGATTCGCACACGACGACCACGACGAGGGGCGGGCGGAAACCGTCGGCGTCGCGCGGTTCTGTTGCGCCGACCTGACATATCGTTGGCGGGCACAGGAACGAAGAGGTGCTGCTCAACGAGACCAAGGCAGTGGTCTACCCTGAGTACCTCGCGGGCGTTCGTGAAGTTTCTGGAGAGCGGCCAGTTTGCCCGCTACTCTCCGGAGTACCGGGAGTTGCCGATCGTGCCGGTGTTCTCGTCGCTGAGCGTACCGGCCGACGTGGTCACCTATCTGACGCGGCGGGGCATCTATGCGGTAGCTGATGGGCGACGAGGCCATGCAGGTGCTCAACCTGGACGAGGTGCGCAGGCGCAACCCCGCACGCTGACGACGATCGGGAGCTACGGCTGCTGTTGAGCGGTGGCGGTGACCGACCAGGATCAGCGCTATGCGAACCTGATCCAACTCGCGTTGGCCCTGTCCCGGGCGGCGGAGGGTCACGAGGCTTACGTAGCGGCTCTACTCGCGGGGCTTCTGGGCAGCGCCTCCCTTGGACGGCGAATCATCATCACGCAGGCGTTCTCTCTGACGTTCTCGTTCCTCCTGGCGGCCCTGCTCGATTAGAGCCTGATCCCGCTTCTCCCGTCGAGCTTTTCTGATCTCACGTATTGCTTGTCCGATCACGGTTGCAACCTCAATGACCTCAGCTATCGCGAAGGCAATCCCCGCAGTCGCCACGCAGATGTTGGCGACGCGGCCGATCCAGTCCTCGCTGTGCATACGTGATGCGGTATCGAGGTCCTGTCAAACGGGCTTCCGTGTGTTGATCTCCTGCGGAGGTTTGCATCGGCTGCTCCTGATGCCGTCTCCACGCCTACCGAGCAGCACATAGGGCGCTGCTTCCAATCAGCCGAAGGCGAGGATCTCCTCCTGACTGCGATGCACCCAGCAGCGTGGAGTTGGTGTGATGATGAGCTCGACATGGCCTTCCTCCTCCCGACACAGATGTTCTCCTTATCATTGTCGAGAGCGAAGAAACGGATCTTACCCCTCTGGGTCAACGACCGGCCGGCATGTGGGGATCCGATACCGCTGCCCAGACCACTCGTTGGAGCCGGCGACGCGCTGTCAACCCCCTGCACCTATTTCCTGCACCAGTCACATCCCCGCACTCTCGAACGGCGGCCATGCCGGCCAGAAGCGCGCAGCCTCGGCGATAGCGCGCGCTATCACGGTGAACGCCGGTTCGGGTTGACCACTCGCGTGCCGGCCTCACCGTGTATCTCTTGCTCGCGATGGACGATGCGATCCGATCTCCGATGGCGACCGGGCTCGTGGAAGTCATGTACCATGCAATGTCGCGAACGGCAGCAGTCGGAACCGTCCTGGCTGCGGTCATCGCCGGCTTCGAAGGAGTGACCATGACGTTCTTGAAGCGCGAACGCGAAGAAGGCCGGCGTGAAGGCAGGCTCCAAGGACGACGCGAAGGCAGGCTCGAAGGTATGCGAGAGCGCGACCGTGAGTGGAAGGACTGGCAGGAGAGGCTCAAGAGCGATCCGAACGCGGAGCCGCCACCACCGCCGGAGGGCGGCTGACGGACGAAGGCTCCCCATCCGCGGTCGCCCTGATCAGGACCAACGCGCGATACGGGGCTCAACCTGGAGCGGTACGATCGGCGATGCGCTGATTCACGGGCGTGGCCATGTCGGGGTCCGGTGCCAAGCACGCGCTTGCCCTTACGGACTTCACTCACAGGTTGATCGGGAACCGCTTGCAGAGGGCCGCGACGCGGCGGCGCGCAGCAGCGACGGCGTCCTTGGTGTCCGGGGTCGCAGCCGCCTCGATCAGATCGGCGATCACCTCTCCCAGCTCCCGGAACTCCGGCTCCCGCAGGCCGCGCGTCGTGGCGGAGCTTGAGCCCAGTCGTACCCCCACCCATTGGGCGGGCCTCGGTGAGTCGAACGGGATCGGGTTCTTGTTGCAGCAGATGTTGGCCGCTTCGAGGGTTGCTTCCACACGCCGCCCGGCCAGTCCCTGCGGCGACACGTCGAGCAGTACGAGATGGGTGTCGGTGCCACCCGCGACGATGCGGATGCCCCGGCGGGCCAGGGTTGCCGCGAGCGTGGCGGCGTTCGCCTTGACCTGCGCTGCGTAGGCTCTGAACTCCGGCGTGAGCGCTTCGCCCAGGCAGACCGCCTTGGCGGCGATGACCTGCGTGTGGATGCTCCCCTGCACGCCAGGAAACACTGCCGACTGGAGCTTGCGGTCCCAGTCGCCATGTCGGGACAGGATCACCCCGCCACGCGGCCCGCGCAGGGTCTTGGTCGTCGTGCAGGTCACGACGTCCGCGTGCGGCAGCGGCGACGGATGTACGCCACCGGCCACCAATCCGGCGATGTGCGCCATGTCGGTCAGGAACAGCGACCCCGCACTCCGTGCGATTTTGCCCATTCGCTCGAAGTCCAGCTCGCGCGGATAGGCGGAGCCGCCCGCGATCAGCAACGCCGGCCGAAGCGCCAGCGCCTGCTCCTCCACTTGTTCGTAGTCGATCAGGCCGCTCTCGCGATCGACCCCGTAGTGGTGAGCGGCGAACCATCGGCCGGACAGGTTGGCGCCCAGGCCGTGGCTAAGGTGGCCGCCAGCGGCAAGGTCCAGGCTCAGCACCTTGTCGCCCGGCTTCAACAGGGCGAAGAACACCGCCAGATTGGCCTGACTACCGGAGTGCGGCTGCACGTTCGCATACGCACAGTCGAACAGCTCCCTGGCCCGGTCGATGGCAGCCCGCTCGACCACATCGACGTTGCGCCCGCCGCCGTGAAAGCGCGCGCCCGGATACCCTTCCAGCGTCTTGTTGGTCATCCCGTGGCCAAGCGCGTCGAGCACGGCCCGGCTGACGATGTTCTCCGAGGCGATCAGCTCGATGTGCGATTGCTGCCGGACCACCTCATCCGCCAGCGCGGCGGCGATCAGTGGGTCGGTTGCGCGCAGACTGGTCACCGGGAGTTCCTGGGCATGGGTGGCGGCCGTTGCAATCGCTCCGACATATGACCCGAGCGAAATACAAGGCGCGGCTCTGCGAAGATCGAGTTCACGACCCTCCGGGGCATGCTGGTAGGGATCAGGGCGACGCTGACAAGCACGTTGGTGTCGAGTACGACACGCTCAGCGCTCATCCGCCAGCAGCGCCTCCAGGCCGGCTTCCGTCAACCCGGAGGCGACCGCCTCTCTGCCCAACGCATCCATGGATGACCTGAGCTGCTCCCACGCAGCTCCGCGGAGCAACTCGTATTGGCGGATGGACATCATCACGCCGACCGCTCTGCCCTTCCTGGTGACGCAGACGGGTGCGCTCTGCGCTACGTCAAGCAGGTGCCCAAAGCGATTCGTCGCATCCTTCGCTGCCATTTCTGTCATCGGCCCATGATGGCTACCATGGCTTCTTCCGCGCAAGCTCGGCGCAAGGGAGGACGTATCGGGACTGTGAGGCCGTGCCCGCGAGATGAAGTCGGGTGGGAGGCGGGGTCTTGTCTCACCGTTCCCCCTGCCGGGTCGGTAGAGGTCTTGGCATGCTCGGCGCACGCCGCACCTCCTGGCGAGAGCCCATGCCGGGCGCACCCGTAAAAAAGGGGTGCACCATCCGGTGCACCCCTCCATGTCGGTTCCGAAGAACCGTAACGGGATCTAGTACTTGATCGTGAGGGCAGTCGTGACCTCGCCCGGGTCGGACTCGTCACCACCGATGCCGTCGCTCTTGTACTGGATCGTCGTGGTCAGGTGCTTGATCATCGTCAGCTCCAGACCGGCCTTGAAGGCCGTCTGCGCACCTTCCTTGCTGCCGAACGAGACGTCGAAGTACGGCCTGATGTCATTCACCTTGTACGAGGCGCCGATCTTCGCATTCCAGTAGCTGTCGCCGGCCGCGTCATCAAGGCCAACCGACAGGTTGGCACCCATGCCTGCCAGGGCACCTTCGTCGCCGTCTCCCTCAACGAGGGACAACGCCAAGTACAGCTTCGAATCGTCTCCAGCCGGCGAATACATCATCAGGTCGGTGCTGACGTGACTCTTCTCGTCCGCGGAGAGATTCCACTTCACGCCCCCTCCAACGTCCCACGGAATGGTCGCGCCATCCGAGGGAACCGCGGTGTCGAACGCGACGTACGTCGTGATGTCGCCCAGGTTGAAGTCGGCCTTGGCGCCGATGCCGATCTCGTCGTTCAACGTGCTCGCAGGCGTCACGATCCCACCAGATGAGTACTCGTGCGCGTAGGAGACCTTGGCCTCCAGTTCGGCGTCTTCGCCGATGTCCAGGTTGATGGTACCGATGAACGCATAGGCATTCTCATCGTTCTGGTCGTTCTCGTCCAGGATATCGCACTTGACGATCGCACCGTCTTTCGCGGCGTCGTGGGTGTGGCAGTCCACCACGTCCTTGGTCGCAGGGTCCGGCTTGGACTCGGTCCAGTCGTTCTCGGAAACCACGCCCAGGCTCAGCATGACGGGATCGATGTCGTAGGACACGCTCAGGCCCGCACCCTCGTACTTGGTCCCGACGTCGTCGAAGTCGGCACCAGGAAACTCGTCCTCGTCGGTACCGTCGGCCAAGTCCGCGTCCTGGGCATCGACGTAGTCGATCTCCAAGTCCGGCCCCGCGAAGGTCTTGATGGAGAACGCACCCATGATCAGCTTGGCGGTGACGCCCGGCTTCGTGACCCCCACGCCGTCAGCGTCGTTGGCTACCCACTTGAAGTCATTCAACTCGATGTAGGCGTACAGGTCATCCGAGTCCATCATCATCCCGGTGTTCGTGGACTGCTCCGGAACGATGGTGATCTTGAGATCAGACGTGGATGTACTCGTAAAGCCGGTCGCGTTCGTTTCCAGATCGATTCCCCACGTCAACGTGGCCTCACCACTGACCTCCACCTTGACGGGACTGTTGACCTCGGGTCCCATCATCTCCATTTCCTCTGCTGAAAGGGAGAAGAGGCCGAGAACCAGCAGCGGCATAGTTAGAAGAGCGATCTTTCGCATTGCTTCCTCCTTAGATTCGGGGCTCCATGAGCCAACGGCCCCCCCACCCCGTTTCGTCGCCGGCAGTATGTAGACACCACCTACGAGGTGTCAACCATCCAGCGAGCTCTTACAAGCCCATCTTCGGCCATCTACCGGCGATGCTTTATCTAAAGGTACCGGGTCCCGGTTGTCAAGTGCCTGGAGAAGGGCCGTTTGACAGCCGCGAACGGGCCTCTCTAGACTCCGCGGTCAAGGACCACGTGGCCAAAGAAGACGCGATCGAAGTCGAGGGGACCGTACGCGAGTCCCTGCCCAACACCATGTTCCGGATCGAGCTGCAGAACGGCCACCGGATCCTCGCACACCTGTCCGGCAAGATGCGCAAGCACTACATCCGCATCGTGCCCGGCGACCGGGTCAAGGTCGCCCTCTCTCCCTACGACCTGAACCGCGGGCGCATCATCTACCGCGAGCGCTGAAGCGCCGCCAGCGCGGCGGTCGACACCCAGCCCGAGCCGGCCGTGCCGTTCTCGATCGGGGCGTCCTCGATCAGCACGTAGTCGTCGAACCGGCGGCTGACCGCCACCGGAAGGCCGGCGGGCAGCCGGCCCGTGATCGATCCCTCCGGCGCCGGGACGCGCTGCACGGCGGCGCCCGCGCGGCCGATCACGGCCATGCGCCGCTCCGCCTCGCTCCCCGGCGCCACGGCGGCAGCGACGCCGGCAGCCAGCAGCACCACGGCCGCAGCCGCCGCTCCGAGCCCGATACGACCGCGCCGGCTCCTTCCCTGGCGGATCGTCCCCGCCGCGCACCCGGCGGCGATCAGCAGCCCGGCGATCCACAACGCACGCCGCGGCCACGCGGTGTCCGCGCCGCGGCGGAGCCCGGTCAGCCCGGTCGCCGACTCGATCGCCTCCAGAGCCGCCCGCGTCTCCGGCCAGCCGCGCAGGCGCAGCGCGGCGCGCAGGGCGAGCACCGCGCCGGCCGTGTCGCCGGCGGCAAAGCGGCCGACGCCCAGGCCGTGCAACTCCGCCGCGCGGCAGGAGCGCCGCCGCACGAACGCCGGTTCCGGGCCGCAACCGCGATCGGCCCGACCGGCGGCGGGCAGCTCTGGCGGCGATGCCCCCGCAGCCTCCGGCGGCGGCAGCGTGACGGTCTCCGCCGCGATCAGGGCGGTCTCCCCGCCGGGGAGCCGCAGGTACGGCAGAGCCGGAACCACCGCCTCCAGCACGCCGCCGCCTTCACGGCGCAGGCGGTAGCGCCACCGCTTGCGCGCGGCGGCCGCATCGACCTCGACCGCCGTGTCGACCATGCGGCCGCCGCGCACCGTGGGCGGCGGGTGCTCGACGAACGGCACGCTGCCCGAGCCCGTCAGCTCCACGGTCAGCTCTGCCGCGTCCGTCCCCAGGCGGCGGATCCGCACCGAGCGATCCAGCTCGCCGACAGCGCGCGAAGCCGCGATCGGGTCGGGGAGCGGGCGTACCACCAGCCGCACGGCACCGGCCGTCCGCGCGGCGCCGGCGACCGTCACGCGCGCCTCCGGCAGCGCCGTGCGGCCGGAAGCCCGTGCGGTAAGCCGGTAGCGGGCGACCGGGATCACGTATCGGTCCGACCCGTCCAGCGCCGCGATGCCGCTGCCGGCGGGAAGCGGCTGCAGGTCCAGCGCCGGCACCGGCTCGACGAGCGGCGGTCCCACCAGCGGCAGAGGCGCAGGCGCGACCACCTCCAGGACCGCCAGGACCCCCTGCCAGACGAACGGCGTGGTCGTGTCCAAGCGCCAGCGCACGCTCGGCTCGGCGGCCTCCGCCGACTGGCCGGCTGCCGGCAGCCCGGCGGCCAGCGCCAGCATCAGCGCCCCCGCGACGCGGGGGGCGCGGCCACGGCGGCGTGATGAGGCCCGTATACGGAGGCAGAGCTCGACGGAGAAGTAGCTCAGTTCCTGTGGGGCTCGCCGTCGTCAGCGGAATCGAACTGATGCTTGAGCCGGTCGAAGGTTGCCTCGTCGATGCCGGTGGCGGCTTCGATGGTGGACCACGTGACACCGGTGCGCACCAGTTTCTCGATGGTCGCCAACTGACCCTCCTGACGGCCTTCCTGACGGCCTTCCCGCTCCCTCATCTCGCCGTAGATCTCGACCATCTCGTCGGCCTTGTTCACCAGTTCTCCACCTCCCGGCACCTGCCGCCGTACCGCCTCCGCAAATCGGTCCCAGCGCTCCCGGTTCCGCGTCGTGGTCGCAATGTACACCACGATATGCCCTACGTCCTCGATTCCCGCCGCCCGCGCCAGCTCCGCCAGCAGCGGCACGATCGGGCGCAGGTGCTCCTCGTCCGGGTGCCGCCGGCGATCCCGTTCCCAGATCCGGATGCTGTACTTCAGCAGCCGCAACCACGGGTCCGGCGTCGACTGGTGCTCCAGCAGCACGTACAGCCACGCCGGTGCGCTGTCGACCTTGCGCTCGATCGCGTACAGCAGGTCCGACTCGCTGTCGCGCAGGCGGTCGTCGATGAAGCTGGCCGGCGCTCAGATTCCTTAGCTTCTTAAGCCGGCCTGACGCAACCGGCGCTCCAACTCCGCGACGCGTGCTTCGGCCGCTTCGCGGGCGGCGGTCTGCTCAGCCAAGCGTGACTCGGCATGCTGCCGCGCCTCTTCGGACTCCGTCCAGCTCCGCAGATCCTGTCCGGTACGGGGATCGTGAAAGCGCAGCCCGCGGTCGGTCAGCCGCATCTCCAGCCCCAACACGGCGCTCGTCCGCGCCGCCAGCGGCCGATACTCGCCGTCGATCAGCTCCAGCCCCTGCAGCGGCGGATCCAGGTAGTCGTTCGTCGGGTCAAACTGCCAGTACTCCCGCACGCCCAGGGAGCGGTACAGCTCGCGCTTGTTCACCTGGTCCTCGCGGCGCGTGCTGCGCGACGTGATCTCCAGCACGAAGTCCGGGCCCTTGGGCTCCTCCCACAGGCGGTAGATCGAGCGGTCGGCCCGCTCTGCCCCGATCACCACGAACACGTCGGGCGCGACCACGGCCCGCGGGTTGCCTTCCTGGTAGTAGATGAACAGATTGCCGGAGACGTATACGTCGGCACGGTTGCGGAAGTGGTGCCGCAGCCCGTCGACAGCGTACGTCAGCGGGATGCGCTGGTGATCGGTTTCCGCCATGGGCTTGCCGTCGGACGACGGGTAGTCAACCCTGGCGGGAGCGAGCAACGAGCCTGCCATAGGCCATCCTCCGCATGGGGGCCAGCGTAGCACGGCAGGCGGGGATGCCGTAACGCGGCGCTGTCCGCGCTACCCCTACATCCGCCACACGGTGATCGGGATGCCCGCAGCCTTCCGTGCGGCGGAAGACCCTCTCGTTCCACGGCTTGTCAGGCGTGCGATCCGATCAGGTCGCCACAAAGCGTTCCACCGCAATCTCCCCGGCCACGCCTTCGGCGTCGAGCCGATCCGTGCCGCCAGGCGGTAGCGGGCCACCGGGATCACGAAACGGTCCGTTCCGGTCAGCGCCTCGCTGCCGTCCCCGGCCGGCAGCGGCTGCAGGGCCAGCACGAGCGCCGGCGCGCGCTGTCACCAGGACTCGGTGGTTTCCGCGTCGGAGCGGCGCGAGCTCCACGGCGTCCGATCCCCCGGGCGCGTCAGTTCCTGTGTGGCTCGCCGTCGTCAGCGGAATCGAACTGATGCTTGAGCCGGTCGAAGGTTGCCTCGTCGATGCCGGTGGCGGCTTCGATGGTGCACCACGTGACACCGGTGCGCACCAGTTTCTCGATGGTCGCCAACTGACCCTCCTGGCGGCCTTCCTCACGGCCTTCCTGACGGCCTTCCTGACGGCCTTCCCGCTCCCTCATCTCGCCGTAGATCTCGACCATCTCGTCGGCCTTGTTCACCAGCTCTCCACCTCCCGGCACCTGCCACCGTACCGCGTCGGCGAATCGGTCCCACCGCTCCCGATTCCCCGCCTCGGTCTCCAGTTCGCTGAGGCTGGCACGGGGCCATCAACCCTGCGACGCTTCAGCGCCCCCGCGACGCGGGCATTCACCAGGAGTCGGCCGCGGGGTCGCCGGCGTTCCGCGAGCCCCATACGGTGTCCTCCTGCTGCATGGCGAAGCGCAGGAGCTGTTCGGCGGCTGCGACGTCCGCGCCATCGCCGGATGCCGGCCCCGCCGCTGCCGGCGGCTCGCCCGCCAGGCGGCGCAGCGCCAACTCCAGGTTGCGCTTGGCCGGCCGGTCGTCGCCGCGCACGGCGAGCGCGTTGCGGAACGCCAGTGCCGCGGCGCCATAGTCGGCACGCGCGAACGCCAGGGTGCCGCGGTTGAACCTGATCCGGAACAGCAGCTCGGAGTCCGTGACCCGATCGGCCAGCCGGGCCAGCAGGCGTTCGGCGGCCTCCTCCTCGCCAAGGGCGACGTAGGTCGCGGCCAGGTTGTAGGCCGCGTAGGGACCGTCGACCTGCCGGTACCGGACGATCGCCTGCGTGTGCTCGCCGCGCGAGAAATGCGCGGTGCCGACCAGCACCCGCACGTGGTCGCGCAGCGGGACCGCCACCGCGAGCGCCGCGAGCAGGAGCCCCGCCACCGCCCCGCCCAGCGCCGCTCGCAGCCTGCCGGCCGGAACGGTGAGGAGTGGCCGCAACGGACGCCGCGGGCGAGCGTCCCGGGCTCCTAAATGCTTCCGCGCCATCGGACGGTCCGCACCAGCTCGGCGGCCAGCGCGGCGGCCAGCGCCGCCAGGGCCAACTCCAGGGTCCGCGGGCGCGGCCGCCAGCCGACCCCGCCCGCGCCCGGACCCGGTCCGCCGGCGGCCGCCGCCGCCACCGCGCGTACCGCCTCCGCGACCTGGCCGGCGGCCGCGACCTCGATGACGGCGGTGCGCGAGGCGCTCGCAAGGCCGGCCACGTTCGCGGCGCGCGCCCGGGTCGTCACGGCGTTGCCGGCGGCGTCGAGCACGGGACGGCCATCGGCACGCAGGAGCCGGATTCCCTCCGCCGTGCCGATCACCACCGGCACCACCGACACCCCGTCGCCGATCGCCAGAGCGCCGCGAGGTCCCGCTCCCAGCGCCAGCCGGCCGAGACGGTTGTCCACCGTGACCTCGCCGTCGGTGACCAGCACGACCGTGTGACGGACCTGCCGCTGCCCGCCGAGCCGCGTCAGCACCTGCTGCAACGCCCTCGAGATGTCCGAGCCCGGAGCCGGCAGCGGCACCCGCGTTGCCGGCTCCTCGTCACGCGCACGCCATCCGGGCGTTCCCACCTGCGCCGGCGTCGGTGCCGGAGGGAGCTCCCCGGTCACCCGGGCCAGCACGGACGCGAGCGCGTCGCGGTCCGTGGTCGGCGGCAGCAGGTCGAGGGTATCTCCCCGGAAGACCGTCAGTCCGACCGCCGCGGCGTCCAGGACCGCGGCGCTGCCCTCGACGACCGCCGCGGCAGCATGCAGGCGCGACGGCCGCACGTCCGCCGCGCGCATGCTGTAGGAGAGATCGAGCAGCATGGTGACCTCCTGGCCGGAGGCGGCCGGCGCGGCCTCCCGGCCCCAGCGGAGGTCGGCGGCCGCCAGGGACAGCAGGCCCACCGCCACGGCCAGCAGCACGCCGCGCGCCGCGCGTTTGGCGCGCACCGCGCGCGCCAGACTCCGGCCACGCGCGGGCCCGGTGAGCGCCGCCACGACCTCCGCCGCACGCCGGCTCCCGCTCCATGCCAGCGCCGCGGCCAGCGGAGCGGCCGCCATCAGAAGCAGGTACGCGGGTTCGTGTACGGTCATCGGCCGCTCACAGCGCCTCGCGCAGCACCACGCGCCGCAGCGTGGCGTGCAGGAGCAGCCCGACGAGGGCAGCGATCGCGAACGGCCGGCTTGCGGCGCTGCGCTCCAGAACCGCCCGTCCGTATCGTTCGCGGACCTCGGCGCGGTCGAGCTCGGCCAGCGCGGCCTGCAGCCCGGCCGTATCGGCCGCCCACGCGAAGCGGCCCCCGGTACGCTCGGCCAGCGCCTGCAGCAGCGCCGCGTCGGGCTGCCCCCGGTAGCTGCCGCGGCGTACGGCGCCGGTGTCGGGATCGGTGAACTCCAGCAGGGTGGGCCGATCGGCGCCGACGCCGACGGTGTGAATGGTAAACCCGAGCTGCGCGGCCACCTCGGCGGCGGCCTGCGGGGCGATCGGTCCGGTGGTGTTCTCGCCGTCCGTGATCAGGATGATCACGCCGCGCTCGGCGCCCGCGGCCTGCAGGTGGGCGGCGGCGACGCTCAGTCCCATGCCGATGGCCGTGCCGTCACCGGACTCCATGACGCGCAGCCGGCCGATACGGTCGGTGAGGTAGTCGTGGTCGTAAGTCACCGGAGAGCGCAGTCCGGCGCGCTCCCCGAAGCTCACCAGACCGATCGGATCATCCGGCCGGCGCTCGACGAACGAGCGGAGCGCCGCCGTCGCGCCGCTCAGGCGACTGCGCGTCCCGAGGTCCAACGCGGCCATGCTGGGTGAGGTGTCAACGGCGAAGACGATGTCGGTGCCGCGGTCGAGGTAGACGGTGGCGCGCTGCACGCGCACGGGGCCGGCGGCGGCAAGCGTCGCCAGCAGCAGCCCGCCCCAGAACAGCGCGGTGGCGATCCCGCGCGCGAAGCGCAGCGGGTATGCGGGCTCCGGCACCGACGCGCCGCCCCACGCGCTCAGCGCAACGGGAACGGCGCCGCCCCGGTTCCTGCGCCGCGAGGCAGCGAACACCGCGGCCACGGCGACCAGCGCCAGCAGCGCCAGCGGGCGGTCCAGCACCATCGGGTCAACCCTCGTCCAGATCGCGCTCGGCCGCTGCGACGGCGGCCCGTGCCGTGTCGGCCAGGGTCGCGGCGTCGGTGTCGCGAAGCGGCGCGCCGCCGAACGTGAAGCGCTCCGTGGCGGTGATCGCCCCGGTGACCGCCGCGGCGGCGTGCGGGGTGAGTCCGGCGTCCGCAAGCAAGGCCGGCAGTTCCGAAGCCGTCTTCGAGCGGGCCGCCACCTGAAGCCGTCCCGTCAGGAACCGGCGCGTCAGGCGCGCGACCTCCGCCGAGTAGGCCGAGCCCGATGTTCCGCGGCTCGCCAGGGCGCGCAGGTCGCGCTCGAACCGCAACCGCGGTCGGTGCCGCCGCCCGGCCGCCAGCAGCCGGCCGAGCGCGCGGACAGGCCGTCGCGCCCCGAACGAGGCAGCCGCGGGAGCGGCCAGCAGCAGCGCGATGACCGCTATCAGCCGGGGAGCCGTGCCCGGCAGCGGCAGCGGCCCGCGCGCCGGTTCGAGCCGGCCGACTCCGTCCGGCAGCGTGGCGACGGTGCGCGCGTCCGGCAGCTCGACCAGCACGCCGCCGCCAAGATCGACCGCCGGCAGCGCCGCGTTGCCGGGCCGGAACGAGCGGAACGCGACGCGCAGAAGATGCCGGCCGCCGGCGAGGGGTGCGACGGGCGTGATGCGGTCGATCATGATCGGGGCGAGCGGCGATGCGGCCGTGGCCGCCGGCCGCGCCGCCTTCCCTTCGAAACCGGCGGGAAGGCCGACCAGCACCACCTGCAGCTCGACCGGATCGCCGACCGTGAACCGCGCCGGGATGAACGTCACCTGCTCGATACGGACCGGGGCGGCCACGGGCGTTGCGGCCGCGGCCGGCGGTTCCTGCGCAGCGGCCGCGGCGGCCGCGAGCACGGCCGGGACCCACAGCCGGCGCACGAGTCGTCTCACTCTTCGAGTGAGGTTCGCTTCGCTCACTCTTCGAGTGAGGTTCGCTTCGCTCACTCTTCGAGTGAGGTTCGCTTCGCTCACGCCGCCCGGCGGCGCCGCCGCGCCGCGAAGAAGCGGACCAGCGACGCTGCCGCATCCTCTCCTGTAGAGATCTCCAGCACCTCCACGCCCGCCTGCCGGCAACGCGTCCGCCACGCGTGCACGTGCCGGTCCCAGAAGCGCCGGTACCCGTCGGCCACCCCGAACCGGCGCAACCCGGTCTCGGGGTCGATCAGCTCCACCGTCGATCCCGCCGGCAGCGCGCGGTCCAGCGGCTCGGTCATGCGGACCGCGATCACGTCGTGGCCGCGCGCCGTGGTGCGTAGCTCGTGCCAGTACCCGTCGGCCTTGAAGTCCGACAGGATGATGCAGACGCTGCGCCGGTGCAGGTTGGCGGCCATGGTGCGCAGCGCCAGCGCCAGGTCGGAACCCCGTCCGTCGGCCCGCGCGTGCAGCAGGTCGTTGACCAGGCGCAGCACCCGCGTGCGCCCCTTCGCCGGCGCCACCCACGACTCGATCCGGTCACTGAAGACGCAGGCGCCGACCCGATCGTCACTGAACTGCGCCGCCAGCGCCAGGATGGCCGCCACCCAGACGGACAGGTCACGTTTCTCCGCCGAGCCGGCCAGCATCGAGGCCGACCGGTCCACGAGCAGCACAATGGCCAGCTCGCGCTCCTCCCTGAACACCTTGGAATAGGCGGCCGAGGTGGCCCCGCCGAGCCGCGAGGTCACGTTCCAGTCGATGGTGCGCACGTCGTCGCCGTCGTGGTACTCGCGAACCTCGTCGAACTCGACGCCCTGCCCGCGGAAGGCGGAGCGGTAGCCGCCGGCCGCAAGCGCCGCTGCCACCCGCTCCGCGGCGACCTTGATGCGGCGGGCATCGCGGGCGAGGGCCGCCGGCGCCGCGCCTGACCCGCTCACGGCACCTCCACGCGGTCGAGCACCATCTCGACGATGGCATCGGGCGACACCTCCTCCGACTCGGCCAGGTACGAGGTGATGATGCGGTGGCGCAGGAGCGGCGCCGCCACCGCCTTGACGTCCTCGGGCAGGACGTAGGCGCGGCCCTCCAGCACGGCGCGGATCTTGCTGCAGCGGTAGAAGGCAATCGACGCACGCGGCGATGCGCCGTGCTCGACGAAGCGGGCGTGCTCGACGAAGTCGCCGTGCTCGGCTCCGTCGACGGCGCGGGTGGCGCGCACGATGGCGACGATGTACTCCTCGATGCGGCGGTCGACCCGGACCGCCGCGATGGTCCGCTGCATGTCGGCCACGCGTTGCGGGTCGAGCACGCGGTGCAATTCCGCGTCCGGCAGGTCGCCGACCAGCCGGACCACGGCAAGCTCGTCCTCGAAGCTGGGGTAGGGCACCTGCAACTTCAGCAGGAAGCGGTCGAGCTGCGCCTCCGGCAGCGGGTAGGTGCCCTCGTGCTCGAGCGGGTTCTGGGTCGCCAGCACCATGAACGGCTGCGGCAGCGGGAAAGTCTGCTCGCCGATGGTGATCTGCCGCTCCTCCATGGCCTGCAGCAGCGCCGACTGCACCTTGGCCGGCGCGCGGTTGATCTCGTCGGCCAGGACGATCTGCGCGAAGACCGGTCCCCGCCGCGGGACGAACTCACCGGTCTGCGGCCGGTACACCATGGTGCCGATCAGATCGGCCGGCAGCAGGTCCGGGGTGAACTGGATGCGGCTGTAGCTGGCATCCACGACCTCGGCCAGGGCCCGTACGGCGCGCGTCTTGGCCAGCCCGGGCGCGCCTTCCAGCAGCACGTGGCCGCCGGCGACCAGCGCCATCAGCATGCCGTCGACCACCCCGTCCTGGCCGACCACCCGCTTGGCGATCTCCTTTCCCGCCTCCTGCAGAGCAGCGCGCACCTCGGCAACCCGGACGTCGAGCTCCGAGCTCATGAGCTCACGACCGATAGTCCGCGTTCTCCGTCACGTAGCCGTGCGAGAGATCGGCTCCCAGGACCACCGCGTGCCCGCGGCGGCCCGCTGCGGGGGCCTCGAAGTCGACGTCGATCTCCACCGCGAGGTCGTGCGGCGGATAGTCGAGCGCGTGGTCGATGCGCCGCTCCTGCAGGTAGGCGGCCAGCGCCTCCTCCTTGCTTCCGTCGAGCTGGAACGCGCCGCGCGAGAACACCGTGACCCCGCCCAGGCGGACGGTGGCGCCTGCCAGCGGCGGCGGGTCGGGTTGCGCGCCAAGGTGGTCGCCGATGGAGCTCACCAACCGGCCGACGTTCGGGTCACAGCCGTTCACGGCGGTCTTGACCAGCGGCGAGTTGACCACCGCCTTGCCGATGGCCGCAGCCTGCTCGTCCGTCCCCGGAGCGCTGACCGCGACCCGGATCACGTGCTCGACCCCCTCGCCGTTGCGGACGATGTCGCCGGCCAGGTCGCGGCAGACGCCGGCGATGGCCTCACCCAGCGCCCCCTCGGGCACGGCGCCGGCGCGCTGCGAGCTCAACGCCAGCACCATGTCGCTGGTGCTCTGGTCACCGTCCACGGAGATGCGGTTGAAGCTGTCGCGCACCGCGTCGTCCAGCATGCCCTGCAGCGTGTCGCGGTCGACCGCAGCGTCGGTCAGCAGGAACGCCAGCATGGTGGCCATCGACGGCTCGATCATGCCCGCGCCCTTGGCGATGCCGACCACTGTCGCCGCTCCCGCCCGCCGGCGGCGCACCTTGGGGAACCGGTCGGTCGTCATGATCGCCCGCGCCGCCGGCACCACGCTGCCCGGCGCACAGGCAGCCACCAGTCCGGGCAGAGCGGCGCAGATCGGCTCTGCCGGCAGCCGCCAGCCGATCACGCCGGTGGAGGCGGGCGCGAACGCCTGCCCGGCGGCGCCCGCCAGCTCGGCCAGCCGGTCGACGACGGCCATGGCGTCATCCACGCCGGTGGCGACGCCGACGTTGGAGACCGCGTTGTTGATCACCATGCCGCGCACCGGCACGCGCCCGGCCAGAAGGTCGGCGACGATCTGCACCGGCGCCCCGCGGAGGGTATTGCGCGTCAGCGTGGCCGCGAAGGAATCGGTCGGCTCATCTGCGAGGAGCATTGTCACCCGCAACGGCAACTCCTTGCCCGGCCGTTCCGGGGGCTCGAACGCGGTGGCCGCGGTGGCGACCCCGAAGCCGGGCGGCAGGGCGCCGCGCGCCTCCAGCGCCGCCAGATAGTCAGCGGATGTGTCGTACCGTTCCACGCCGCGCAGTGTAGCGTGCGGACACGGCAGTTGTTCTGTTGACCACGACAGAACCCGGGCCCCCCTTGCTCCGCCTCACGTCCAAAGGTGAGAATGAGGTCTCCAAAAGGAACCATACTATGACCTCGATTGCAGTGACAGACCTCAAGCGGCCTCGCGAGTTGCGGGGCATCCTCGAACGAGCGCGTGAAGTGGTGGTGACCAAGGACGGCCGCCCATTCGCGATCATGATTGGGGTCGACCCCGAAGGGACTGAGGACACCTTGCGAGAGGTACGGCGCGCGCTGTTCTCGACGTCGGTCCTTCGTGCCCGTCGTCGGGCGACCGTGGCCCCCATCAGCGCCGAGGAGATCCAGGCCGAGATCGATGCCCAGCGTGCGCGTCAGTCGACGTGACCGCAGGGGGCTTCCGCCATGAGCCGTCGTCTGGTGCTCGACACGAACGTGCTCGTATCCGGCATGATCAACCCCTTCGCGGCCCCGGGTCGGATTGTGGACCTGGTGCGCGAGGGGAGACTGGAACTGACGGTCGATGACCGGATTCTGGCCGAGTACTCGGCGGTTCTGAATCGCCGGAAGTTCCGCGCATACTTCACTCTGCAGGAGGTCCGTGACGTCCTGGTGTTCCTCGAGCAGAACACGCACTACACGGTTGCCACCACACCCGTAAGCGATCTGCCGGACGTGAAGGACGCCCCGTTTCTGGAGGTAGCGCTTGCCGCAGGCGTCCCGCTGGTCACCGGCAACGCCGACCACTTTCCCGCCTCCCACCGCCGCCTGGTGGAGGTCGTAGCGCCCGCGGCGTACCTGGAGCGTCTCGCGCCCTGAGCCACGGCAGCCGCGGGCGCCGCATTGCTCAGTGACCACAAATCTGCCAATGTAGTCTCGAAGAACCGGCTCCCGGTGCAGGAGAATCCGGTCTGAGTGTCCAAGGGGAGTCTTCGCATGATCGTCGCAGGCATACGGGAGACCAAGACCCGTCTCAGCAGCTACCTGGCCGCGGTGCGCGCCGGCGAGGAGGTGCTCATCACCGACCGCGGCCGGCCCGTGGCGCGGATCATCCCCGAGCCGGCTCGTACGGCGTCGCTCACGGAACAGCTCGCCGGGCTGGCGGCGGCGGGGATCGTCACGCTGCCGACCGAACCGGCTCCGCGAGCACAGCCCACTCCGCAGCGGATCGCCGGCAAGCCGCTGTCCGATATCGTGCGCGAAGATCGCAGGTGATCGCGTACTTCGACACG
The DNA here is from genome assembly GCA_963662775.1 of Spirochaetia bacterium. GTDB lineage: Bacteria > Spirochaetota > Spirochaetia > SZUA-6 > Bin103 > CATQHW01. Next base: position 2,237,971 of record OY759747.1, on the reverse strand, counting down.
AGCGCGCTGGTAAAGCGTTACGTGCAGGAGGCGGACAGCGATCAGGTGCTGGCGATCTGGTCGACGGCGCAAGCGCGGGCCGTGTCTCGGCTCGCCTTCGCCGAGACCCTTTCTGCGGCCCGACGCAAGCAACGCGAGCGACCCGAAGCCCATGCGGTCGTCGAGACATCGCTCGCGGAATTCGGGCGCGACTGGCGGACGTTCCTGATCGTGGAAATCACGGCCGATCTCGATGATCTGATCCAGCGTCTCCTTGCGGACCACGCGCTCAGGGCTGCCGATACCATACATCTGGCATCGTGCCTGGCCCTCGCGGAACGACTGTCGCAGTCAGTGGTGTTCGCGTGCTGGGATGGAGCTCTCCTGCAGGCGGCGCGCGCTGAAGGCTTGTCGACGATTCCGGACGAGCGGCCCGGCTGCTGATGCTACCCGCCGCGCCGCAGGAGCAGCAGGATCGGCAGGTGGTCGGAGTGGCCGTCCGTACCGATCCAGCGGCGCGGGTGGCCGGTGGCGGGCGAAACCAGGCCGTCGCGGATCACGGCGAAGCCGCCTTCCGCGTACCAGACGCCTTCCCGGTCGAACAGGCCGGCGCTCAACAGGAAGTGGTCGGGGGTCTCCCAGGCGTCGCGGTGCACGACCGTGCCGCGCTCCGGCCCCTCCAGCTCCAGCCACGGGCTGTACAGCACCACGCCGCCGGCCGGGGGCCGCGCGTCGAACGGCCGGCCGGTGATCGCCAGCGCTCCGGCTGATCCGCCCGGCACGTCCGCGGTTCCGCGCGGGAGGCGGGCCAGCGCAGTCGGGTAGCCGGCCACGGTGTGATCGTCCACGCTCTCGTTCAGGTCGCCGGCGACCAGCAGGTCGACCAGCGGGTCGGTCCGCTGCAGTTCCCGGATGCGATCGCCGAGCACGGTGGCGGCGGCGCGCCTGGCCGGCGCCGTCTCCTCCGCACCGCCGCGCTTCGACTTCCAGTGGTTGTTGAAGAGGTACAGCGTCCGCCCGTCGCCGAGGTCCAGCTCCGCCTCCACGATCGGCCGCAGGTAGCGGCCGTCGTGCCACACCTGGTGCAGGCGTGCGCGGAGCACCGGCAGGCGCGACAGAACCACCGGGGTCAGGGTCAGACCGAGATCGGCACCCTCGTTCGGGACGGCGACCACGTAGCCGTAGCCCAGGTCGCGCAGGCGCTCGCGCAGGTCCAGCGCGGCACTCCGATTCTCCACCTCCTGCAGCGCGACCACGTCGGCCCCGCCGGGGTGCACGTCGCGCAGCACGGCGGCGATCCGGCTCAGGCGCGCCGCGTAGCGCGCCGCATCCCAGCGGCCTGCGCGGAACTCGTCGTACTCGCCCCCCTGCTCGACGGCGTCGAACAGGTTCTGGACGTTGTAGGAGAGCACGCTGATCGCGGGCGCGTCCGCCGCGACTCGCGCGGGCGGCGCGAGAACGAGGGAGAGGACGAGGAGCGCTGCCATGCCGGCCGCGGCCGGCGGGGGACGGCGCACGCTCAGCCCGCGGCGGCCAGCTCCGCCGTCAGCGCGGCCGTCTCCTGCTCCGCGCTCGCGGACTCCGGCCGGAACGGCCTGCCGGTCAGCAGGGTGTACGCCTCCACGTAGCGGCGGCCGAGCTCGACGCGCAGATCGTCCGGGATGACCGGCGGCGTCCCTTCGCCACGGTAGCCGCGGTCCATCAGCCATTGCCGCAGGTGCTCCTTGTCGAGCGCGTGCTGCCGCTCGCCCGCCTCGAACCGCTCCCGGTAGCGGTCGGCGAACCAGTAGCGGCTGGAGTCGGGGGTGTGCACCTCGTCCGCCAGCACCAGCTCACCGTCCACGGTTCCCATCTCATACTTGGTATCCACCAGGATCAGGCCGCGCTCGCCGGCGATCCGCCTGCCCCGCTCATAGAGCGCATGCGCCGTCCGTACCACTTCAGGCCAGAGCTCCGCGGGCACCAGACCGCGCGCGGTCACCTCCCCGGCGGAGATCGGCTCGTCGTGCGCGCCGCGCTCCGCCTTGGTGGCCGGCGTCAGCAGGGGCTCCGGTAACCGCTCGTTGCAACGCATCCCGTCCGGCAGGCGGATGCCGGACACCACGCCCGTGCGCCGGTAGTCACGCCACGCCGAGCCGCTCAGGTAGCCGCGCACCACGATCTCCACCGGCAGGATCCGGCAGCGGCGCACGCGCAGGGTGCGCGCGGTCACCCGGTGCACCACGTGGTTGGGCACGATGTCGGCGGTGCGCTCGAAGTGGAAGAGGGACAGGCCGGTGAGCACCTCGCCCTTCCACGGGATCGTGGTCAGCACGCGGTCGAAGGCCGACACGCGGTCGGTGGCGCAGATCAGCAGGTCGCTGCCGCACGCGACGAGGTCGCGCACCTTGGCGCGCTGCGGACGCAGCCGCTCGTCCACCGACGCCAGCGTCGCGCCCAGCGCCTCGCCGTCCGGCGGCAGCATCAATTCGATGGGGTACTACAGCTCTGAGCGGTTCGCGATGATCCGCGCCACCAGCCCGTACTCCTGCGCCTCCTCGGCGCTCAGCCAGTAGTCGCGATCGGTGTCGCGTTCGACCTTGTCCAGCGACTGGCCGGTTTCCTCGGCGATCATCTGGTTGATCTTCGCGCGCAGCTTCTCCAGCTCGCGGGCGTGGATCTCGATCTCCGTGGCCACGCCGCGGATGCCGGACAACGGCTGGTGGATCAGGTAGTGGGAGTTCGGCAGGCCGATGCGGCGCTCGCGCGGGGCGGCCAGCAGCACGATGGCGGCGGCGCTGGCGACCAGTCCCATGCCGATGGTGACCACCGGCGGGGTGACGAAGCGCAGCATGTCGAAGATCGCGTAGCCGGCGTCGGCGTCGCCGCCGGGGGAGTCGATGAAGACCCTGATCGGGTCGTCGCCGTCCTCTTCCAGCAGGATGAGCTGCCTGATCACCCGCTCGGCGAGGCGCTTGTTGATCTCTCCCGAGAGCAGCACCGACCGGCTCTTGAGCAGCCGGCTGGTCAGATCGCCGTCGCCCTCGCCTTCGCCGTCGGGGTCACCGCGCTCCTCGTCCTGTTCGTGTTCCTCTTCTTCTTCTTCTTCGTCCAAGCGGCGCGGAAGATCGCCCGATGAGTGCATTCCAGCCTCCACCGGCAATATAGCCTTGCGTTCAGCGCCGGCCAAGGAGTCTCAGTTGAGGTTCAGCTCGCCGACCGGGACCGGGAAGTCTTCGGTAGCGTCCGCGTTCAGCTCGCCGTCCGACTCGGTGACGACCAGCGCCTGCACGCCGGCGGCGCCGTCGAACCAGCGGAGACCGGCCGGGCCGGCCACGAACAGCCCGGTCGCCAGCGCGTCGGCCTCCACGGCGCGCTCGGCGATCACGGTCACGGACACCGACGCGCGCGCCGGCCAGCCGGTCGCGGGATCCAGGATGTGGTGGTAGCGGACGCCGTCGACCTCCAGGTAGCGCTCGTAGTCGCCGGAGGTGACCACGGCGCGGCGCTCGCCGGCGGCGCCGATCTCCAGGATCGCCAGCGCCGCCTCGGGCGCGCGCGGGTGCTGTAGCAGGATCCGCCAGCGGCGCTCGCCCGGCTTGAGACCGGCGACCAGCAGATCGCCGCCCGCCTCGACCAGGAACCGCTCGACGCCCCGCTCCGACAGGTGGTCGGCGATCAGGTCGACCACCGCACCCTTGCCCACGCCGCCGAGGTCCACCTCCTGGCCCGGCGCCAGGGCGAGGGCGCCCGTCACGCGGACCGTGGTGTAGTCCACCAGGGACACGGCGGACGCCAGCGCCTCGGGCGCAGGCAGCCTGCCGCCGGCGTCGAAGTCCCACAGCCGCACCAGCGGCAGGATCGTCGGGTCGTAGCCGCCCTCGGTGCGGGCGGCTGCACGCACCGCGTCGGTCAGCACCGCGCGCAGCAGGTCCTCGCCGTCACTGCCGGCCGGCAGCGTTCCCTTCTCATTGAGGATCGCCGTGGCCGAGCCGGTCGCGCGGTGGTCGAGCTGACGGACCCAGGCAGCGGTCGCCGTGTGCAGCTCCTCCCACGACGGCGCGCGGCGGGCGTACACGGTCACCTCCACGTAGGTGGACATGGACGAGAAGTCGTTCCGGAACTCCCGCAGTCCGCAGCCGGCGAGCACCAGCGCTGCGGCTGCGATGGCGAAGGCGGCGCCCCCGGTCGAGCGTCCCGCGTTCAGACGGCCTTCGCCTCCCAGGTCGCCAGATCCAGGCGGAAGCTGTCGCGGATGGCCTTGAAGGCCTCCAGGGTCACGGCGACGTCCTCCTCGGTGTGGGCGGCGGTGGGGATCATCCGGTACAGGTGCACGCCGCGCGGGGTCACCGGGTAGGTGACGCCCGAGCAGAAGACCCCGAACCGGTCGCGCAGCGTCTGCAGGATCGCCATGCCGGTCTCTTCCTTGTCCGTCGGCACGTACACGGGGGTGATCGGCGATGCGGTGTCGCCCAGCTCGAACCCCAGCTCGCGCAGGCCGTCCTGCAGCATGCGGGCGATGTGCCACATCCGCTCCCGGTACTCCGGGTGCGCCTCGATCTCGTCGAGCGTCGCCGCGAGCGCTTCGACGTACACCATCGGCAGGCTCTTGGCGAACACGTTGGAGCGGGCGTTGTAGCGGATGAAGTCGCAGACGACCGGATCGCCCGCGGTCACGCCGCCGATCGCCGCGAACGCCTTGGCGAACGTGCCGAAGTAGAGGTCGATGTCGTCCTGCACGCCGAAGTGCTCGCCGGTGCCCTGCCCGGTGGCGCCCATGACGCCGAAGCCGTGCGCGTCATCGCAGTACACGCGCGCCCCGTACCGCTTGGCAAGGTCGCAGATGCCGGGCAGATCGGCCAGGTCGCCGCGCATGCCGTAGACGCCCTCGACCACCACCATGGTGCCGCCGCGCTCGCGCTTGGCGGAGGCGGCGAGCTGCCGCTCCAGGCTCTCCAGGTCGTTGTGCTTGAAGGGCCGGAAGCGCCGGCCTGCCATCGCCAGCACGGTGCCGTCGATCATCGAGGCGTGCGACAGCTTGTCGATGATCACCTCGTCCAGCGGTCCGATCAGCGATGAGATCGTGCCGATCACCCCCAGATAGCCGTAGTTGAACAGCACGGCGGCGTCCTTGCCGCAGAAGGCGGCCAGCCGCTCCTCGAGGTCGATGTGCGCCTGCGTGTTGCCGGTCAGCATGCGCGACCCCATCGGCGAATAGGTGCCATAGCGCTCCAGGGCCTGCCGCGCCCGTTCGCGGATGCGCTCGTTGCCGGTGAGACCGAGGTAGCTGTTGACCGACCACATGATCACCGGCCGGCCCTGGAACACCATGTGCGGGGCCGGCGGTGAGTCAAGGATCGGTTGAGAGAAGTAGCGGTCGCCGGCAGCCCGGAACCGGCCGAAATACCCTTCGTCGCCGTGACACTTTTCGAACAGATCGGTCATTGGAACCCTCTCGCGAATCCGGCGTAATGTCGTACTCAACGTTTACCGGGGGCAACGGCCAAGTCTATGGCTCCCGGCCATCGCCCCCGGGTCCGGCAGCGCGCATGTCGTGAGAACGCCCTGAGGTCTTCCTTTTCGAGCCGCCGGCCCTCAGGGCCGCCGTACTTTCCTGCTGGCCTAACTGAATATCTGAACGTAATATTCAGCACCTATGGCACGTGTGCCGGGAATCGGGACCGCACCCGGGGGTCGCCGCGAGCAGCTCCTGCAGGCGGGCGAGCGCCTGTTCGCCGAGCACGGCTACCGTGGCGTCACCATCGCGGAAGTCGCCGCAGCGGTGGGCGTGTCGACCGGATCATTCTACAACCACTTCCCCGACAAGGAGACCTTCTTCGGCGCCATCCTCGACCGCCTCACCGATCAGGGAGTGCTGCAGGCGCGCCGGGTCACCGCCCGCTTCAAGAATCCGATGAACCAGCTCAAGGCGCTGTTCCGGTTCATCACGCTGGGGCTGCGGAGCAATCCCCTGCTGCTCGCGGTCCTGACCGACGAACGGCGCTTCGGCTATCCGTCGCCGGACGAGCGCGACCGGCGGCGCCAGCGGCTGCTGCAGTCGGTCGGAGGCTTGATCGACGACATCCTTGCAGACGGCATCCGCCGCCTGATCTTCCGCGTCGGCCGCTACCATGACACGCGCCGGCTGCTGCTTTCGATCTACGGTGCGCTGATCTCCGCCATCGACAGCGAGGACTTCGAGCAACTGACCCAGGACATGCTGCTGCTGATGGACCGCGGCCTGCGACGCCGGTTGACGCTGACCGGAAGAGCCAACCGCAGGGACCGGCGGCAGGCGCGCACGCGGGAGCGGGTCGATCAGTAGCGCCGCCGGGCATCGCAGCGGCACGGTCGCGGTCATCGGCCGGCCGTCGGCGGGCAAGTCGACGCTGATCAACCGCATGTGCGGGCACGACCTGGCCATCGTCTCGCCGTCTCCGCAGACCACCCGCTCGCGCATCCGCGGCATCGCCACCCGCGCTGCGGGGCAGCTCCTGCTGATCGACACCCCCGGTTTTCAGGACTCGACGCGCCCGTTCGACTCCCGCCTGCAGGCGCTCACTACCGCCACGCTGCAGGAGGTCGACATCGTGCTGGCCGTGATCGACCCCACCCGCGCAGGCGGCCCGGAAGAGGACGCCATCGTCGCGCTGGCGTGCGGTTTCGCCGGGCCGGTGGTGGTGGCGCTCAGCAAGGCCGACCTGCAGGCGGCCACCGGGCGCGACGGCGCCGCCGCGGTTCCGGCCGATCTCCCGGCCGCCCCCGTGCACGGCATCTCGGCTTCCACCGGCAACGGGGTCGAGGACCTGGTCGCCCGGCTCATCGCGCTCAGCCCGGCCGGCCCGCCCATGTATCCTGACGACCGCTACACCGATCAGCCGCAGGCGTTGCGCGTGGGCGAGGTGATCCGCGGCCACGCCATCCGCGCCACGCGCGAGGAGTTGCCGCAGGCGATGTACGTGGAGGTGGCCGACCTGGAGACCTCGGCCGACCGCGTCTGGGTCCGCGCCTTCCTCAACGTCGAGCGCGATTCGCAGAAGGGGATCGTGATCGGTCAGCGCGGCCGCCGCATCGCCGCGATCCGCACCGGTGCGCAGGCGGAGCTGACCGGGGTGCTGGGGCTGCCCGTGCGGCTGGACCTGCGCGTCAAGGTGCAGCGCAACTGGCGCCGGGACCGGAGGCTGCTGGAGCGGGTCATCCGCTGACCGCGCTCACCGCCTGCCGCGGATACGCGTCGCGGTCCGCATCGTGCCGGGCGACCAGGGTCAAGGTGGCGTTCGCTCTCGTCCTTCTGTCCCGCAATGAGGCCGCCGGCCCCCGCGGCCGGCGGAAAGAGGTGCGCAAATCCGATGAGACAGCTTGTCCCGTCCACAGGGTACTCCAATGAGGCCGCCGGCCGTGCCGACGGAGACGGGCATCAGGGCGGCCCGGCGCTGTGGCCACCGGCGCGCTCACGGGTAAACCCGGGGCAGACCCGCGCTCATGACCTTGGTCAGTGCGTACGATGATCAATACAGGTGAATGATCGGCATACGCCTCCGGGATCTCAAGCGGCCCGGGCGACCTTCGCGGCGTTGACGAGCGAACATGGCGCCGGGTGCCAGCCGTTCCGGTGGCAGATGCGCCTTCTCCGCCGCTTGGTCGATGGAGACCTGCCGGCCGCCGTCGACGTGCCGACCGGACTGGGAAAGACCTCCGTGATGGCGCTGTGGTTGATGGCGCTGGCCGCCGGGGCGGACGTGCCGAGGCGGCTGGTATACGTAGTCGACCGCCGGGCCATCGTCGATCACGCAACGCGCTTCGCCGAACGGCTGCGTCGGAACGTCCCGTCCACCACCCTCCCGAGGGATCTGGGTCTGGGCGAGCGGCCTCTGCCCATCTCGACGCCGCGCGGCGGTGCCGCCGACAACCGCGACTGGCTCGAAGACCCGTCGATGCCCACCATCGTGGTGGGGACGGTGGACTCGGTCGGCTCGCGGCTACTGTTCGCGGGATACGGCGTGTCACGCCCCATGCGGCCCTGCTACGCCGGCTTCCTGGGTGCGGACACCCTGTTCGTGCTGGACGAAGCGCACCTGTGCCCGGCCTTCGAGGCGTTGCTCCGCGATATCGCCGACCGCCGGGACAGTGCGTTCGGCCCCACGGGCCACGCCGCCCTACGGACTGCGGCCGCGCCGCCGCCGCCGTTCCGCGTGATGTCCCTGTCCCCGACCGGTCGCGAGTTGCCGGGCGTCGGCGGCCGGGTGTTCCGCCTGCGCGACGATGATCATGACGAGCGCCCGGTCCGTGAGCGCCTCACGGCCCGGAAGCGCATGGCGCTCATCCCGGTTTCCGGGAATCTGGCAGACCAACTGGCACGCCGCGCCATCGAGCTCGCCGATGGCCCGCCCGCCCGAGTGCTTGTGTGCTGCGACAGCCGCAGCTTGGCAAGGGCGGTCAAGGACCGAATCGAGCGGGTGATCGGGGCCGCGGCGCAAGCAAAGAAGGGGACCGGACGGATCGCGTGCGAGCTGCTCGTTGGCGAGCGCCGAGCCTGCGAACGGGAAGCTCTGGAACGGTGGCTCGAACACCATGGCTTCCTCGACCCCGCGCAGTCCGCGCCAAGGGCGCTGGCCGTTGTGGTAGCCACGTCTGCCGGGGAGGTCGGCGTCGACCTGGACGCCGATCACCTCGTGTGCGACCTGGTCGCCCACGAGCGGATGGTGCAGCGGCTCGGCCGGGTGAACCGCCGCGGCGGCGCCAAGCGCAGCGCGCGCGTCGATGTGCTCATTCCGCCGACGAAGGAGCGCGACGCCGCGGTCTTCGCTGCGCGCACGGCCGCCCTGGCGCAGCTTCCCCGCGGAGCGGACGGGCGGCACGACGCGAGCCCGCTGGCGATGGCGCGACTGCGGTCGCGGCAGGCCCATGCCTCGCTCATCGAGCGCGCGACGACGCCGGCGCCATTGTATCCGGAGCTGACGCGCCCCGACGTCGAAGCGTGGGCGCTGACCTCGCTCATGGAGCACCCGGGGCGTCCGGACGTCGAACCCTGGCTGCGCGGATGGGGAGAGCGGGAGGAGCCGCGCGTCGCTGTCGTCTGGCGCAGGCATCTGCCGCGGTTGCGCGCCGACGGAGCATCTTCCGCCCCGGCGAAGCTCGTCGAGTCGTTCTTCCAGAGCGCCCCGATTCATGCCAGCGAGCGGCTCGAAGCGGAGTCGAGCCACGTGTGGCCCTGGCTGCTTGCCAGAGCCGAGCGCATGCGGAGGCCGCGATCCTCCGATCACGACCACGCCGCGCCGAACGACATTATCGCCGTGGTCCTCGATCGGACCGGCGAGTTCGTGGCGGCCGCAACTCGGTACGACCTGCTGGCCGCCGCGCACAACCGCACCGGCGCATGGCGGGCGCCCGCCACCGGCGCGACGCTGGTCGTCCGCTCGGCCGTCGGGGGGCTTGCCGGCGGGATGCTGGACGAGGATTCCGATGGACCGGTTGCCACCGCCGACGCCGACGAGGCGTGGCAGGGGATCCGTGAGAGGCCGGATTCCGAACGTCCGATGGTCCGGTTCCGCGTGCAGCGGCTCGCCGCCCAGCCGGACAGCGAGGGTCTGGCGGGCGTCGATCTCGCCGGGTGGCGTCACCTCCGCACCTTCGAGACCGATTTCGACGGCGATGGGGGCCTCTGCGGCGGCTTGGCGGTGTTCACGTGGCCGGGCGACGGTCCCGACGAGGACTCGCGGTCGCTGCCGGCTGATCTCCGGACGCTGCGCGAGCACGCCGAACACGTGGTCTCGCGTGTGCGCGCGATTGCGGCAGGGCTCAACTTGGCCGCAGCGGACACCGATGCGTTGATATGGGCCGCCCGTCTCCACGACGAGGGCAAGGCTGGCCGCCGCTGGCAGGACGCCATGAACGCACCCGAGGAGGGCCGCCCCTACGCGACGACCCGCGCAAGTGGCGACCGGCGCCTGCTTGCAGGCGTCCGGCACGAGTTCGGCTCGCTGCTGAAGGCCGAACAGGCGCCGCTGCCCGCCGAAAGCCGCGATCTGATTTTGCACCTGATCGCCGCCCATCACGGACACGCCCGCCCGCTGATCGCGACCGGTGGCTGCGAGGAAGCTCCTCCGTCCGTTCTCGAAGCATCGGCCCGAGCCGCCGCCCTCCGCTACGCACGCCTGCAGCGGCGGTACGGTCTCTGGGGGCTTGCCTGGCGCGAAGCGATCCTGCGGGCGGCGGATCAGAGCGCGTCGCGGGACCGGACACTCGATGGCTGAGTCCGCGATTCCGGTCGATCTCTGGAATCCCGGCCAGGTCTTCGCCTGTCTTGGCATCGTCGAGGCGGCCGATGTGCTGCTCGGCGACGCCGCGGGGGTGTTCGAATGGAGCACCGGCCGATTCCGCGTCACGGCGAACGGGATCGACGCACCGGTCGAGCGGGTGCTCCGGTTTCTCGAGGGAGCGGAGATCGTCACACGGGTGCCGGCCCATTCAGCCAACCTCGGGCGGTGGAGGAAGTCCTGGGGCGACGAACCGGTCGCGGATGAACCCGGGCGTCCGTTTCCGTTTCCGGATCCGTCGTCTCCGGCAACCCTGCCGGTTGTGCTGCGCGACGCGGAGGGCTGCGCGGTCACGGTCTCCTATTGGGGAGACGCCACGGGCCGCGACAACCTCAAGTTCTGGGGCGGCGCACGTGGCTATCCCGGCGCCGCGAGGCTCCGGGATGCGCAGAAACTGTGCCGCGGCAGCATCCGGCAGTATCGGGATGATCCGTTCGGGCTGGCGGCCGTGCAGACCAGCAGCTTCCGGTTCGATTGGCGGCGAGACTACCTCCCGGTCGAGGCCGGGTTCTCGCCCAATGAGCATCGGTCCGTGTCGATGATCGGATATCCGCTCGTGGAGATGCTGGCCGCGATCGGCGTCTCCCACGCGCGCCCCCGGCGCTCGACCAGGTTTGCATACCGGTACGGAGTGCTCGGCGGCGAGCAGCCTCTCGACGTCGTGTTTCTCCGGGCAGCGCTCGGCGCCGCGACCTCGCCCCTGCCGGGCACCCCGTTTCGTCGCTTCGTCATGCGCCTGGGATGCCCGGCGCAGTATGACCGCTGCATAACCCACGTCTCGGAGGAGAAGCCGAGTGACTGACGACCAGATCAACGCATGGGCGGATGCCGCGAACGGACCCGTGGCACTGCACCTGAGCCAGACGCTGGTGCCCGTCGAGGGACCACGCGGCGTCATCTTCCCGCCGACCTACGCCTACGAGGACGCGGACACTCACTACAACATCGACCGGCTGTCCGACGGCACACGGGTCGCCACGATCGACAGCGTGGGGTCGCAGGCCAATCGCATGGAACGAGTGTTCCTGCCGTCCCGTGGCGGCGAACCGGAGAATCCGTGTGCGGGGCTCGTCCCGCAGATCCGCATCACCTGCGGCGACGGCGAGTCGGTCTCCCTCCTGCAAGTCGGTCATCGCCTGGGTGATGCTCTCGTGCGTTCGACCGAGCTCGGGGTTGCCGTTCGGGAGGCATTCCTTGCCTTCGGACGCGGGGATGCCTCGCAGCTGGCCAGGATCGGTCCGACCTCGCTGGTATTCGGCGCCTGGGACTCGCGCGATACGCAGGCCCGGGTGCCGCGGGCGGTGCAGTCGGTCATCCGGGCGCATGACGTGGACGAGTTGCACAGCGCGGCGCAGTACAGCCCGCCGGTGAACTACGTCGAGCTCAGGGTCTTCACCGAGGCCCAGCGGACCAAGTCCGAAGGCAGCCGCGCGAGCGATCTCGCCCAGCGCGGGTTCGTGCAGATCCCATCGGTGAACGCGCACGGGGGAGTGATCGCCAACGGACCCATACGCCGCGACGTGACCGTCAACCTGGTCGCGCTGCGCCGCCTCGACGGTGGCGACGGCCCAGCTTTGCGACGCTACATTCTCGGGCTGGCCCTGGTTTCCGCAACGGCTCCGCAGGACGGTTTTCTGCGCGTCGGATGCCTGTTGACGCCGGAGCCCGAAGATGAGGCCGTGTGGCACCAGGTCGAGCGCACCGGAGCGCGGCTGGCGACGGCGCTGGACAAAGAGGTGGCGTTCCGATACGCGCGTGCTGCCGCGGACGCCTTCGGCGTCGGCGAAGACCGCGAGCTGAGCTTCGACAAGGACTACGCCAGGGCGGACGCCAAGACCGGAAGAAGCGCATGACGCGATCGCTGTTGATCGCAGTACGGTTCCACGACGGCCGATACCACGGCGAGGGCCACGGCCGGACAGGCGGCTGGCCGCCTTCGCCGGGACGGCTGTTCCAGGCTCTGGTGGCCGGCGCCGCGCACGGCGGGACCATCACTGCCGGCGACCAGCGCGCCCTGCGTTGGCTGGAGGAGCTGCCGCCGCCCCGGATCGCCGCGGTGCCGTCCCGGCGCAGCGCGGCCACCCCGCGGTACGTACCCAACAACGACCTGGATGCGGTGGACGGCGCCCCGCGCAGGGTAAACGAGATCCGCGTCGGCAAGCGTTGGCGCCCGTATCTCTTCGACGCCGAACATCCGGTGCTCTATGCGTGGGACTTCGACGAGCCGGCTCCCGACGCCGAGCGCGTGTGCTCGATCGCGCTCGGTCTGTACCAGCTCGGCCGCGGCGTGGACATGGCGGCCGCCACGGCAGCGACCATGGAGCGCGACGAGGCGCAGGCCGCGCTCGCCGCCCATCCCGGCGCGACACGGCAGCCGATGGGGCTGGGGCCGGTCCCCGTCGCGCGGCGGGGCACGCTGGCCAGCCTCATCGAACGGCACCGGCGCATGCACGAGCGCCTCGCCGGCGACGGGACGGGACGGACGTTGTTCAGGCAGCCGCCGAAAGGGCTGTTCGACCACATCGACTACGACGCGCCGCCGCGGCGACTGCACTTCGAGCTGCGCCTCGGCGACGCGTTCGCCCCCTGTCCTCTCGGTTCGGCCGCGTCCCTGGTGACCGGAGTGCGCGATGCCGCCGCCCGCAGGCTGCAGCACGCCGTGCCGTCGCGGTCGGAGGAGATCGAGCGGCTGCTCGTCGGTAGAGGCGCCGGGCCGCAGGACCTGCCGCGCCGTGTGCGGACAACGCCGCTGCCTTCGGTCGGCACCGAGCACACCGGCCCGTCCATCCGCCGCGTCGTCGTCGAGGTGCCGGCGGATTGCCCGCTTCCGTGGCGGGATGTGGAGTGGGCGTTTGCGGGGATCGAACCGGGCGACGCGGCGACGGGCCGCGTCATGCCGGGCCGCCTGGTGTCTGCAGGCGACGCCGTGTTGACTCACCGATACACCCGGCCGGCGCGTGTGTTCCGTAGTGTCACCGCGGTCGCCCTGTCGAGCGCGCCGCGAAGCGGGGCCACGAACGCGCAGCAACGCCGGCGGGACGAGGCGCGAGCGGCGTTCTGCGTGGTGCAGGCGCTGCGGCATGCGGGCGTGCGCGCCACGCCGGCGAGCGTCCACGTACAGCGCGAGCCGCTGCACCCTCACGGCGAGCGCGCCGAGGTGTTCGCCGGCGGGTCGCGGTTCTCGCCGGGAGCGATGTGGCACCTGACGCTGCGCTTTGACACTCCGGTCGACCGTCCCCTGCCGCTGGTGATCGGCGATGGCCGGTTCTGTGGCCTCGGCCTGATGGAGCCGGCCGACGTGCTGGAGCCGGTCGCCAGACACGGCGGCGTCTATGGCTTCAGCCTCCGCACGGAGCATCGCGTGGCCCGCGCTGACGGTGCGGCGCTCGTTCAGGCGCTTCGTCGTGCTCTGATGGCGCTTGCGCGCGACGACCGCGGGCGCGTGGACCGCCTGTTCTCGGGCCATGAAACCGACGGCCGTCCAGACCGGACGCAACCCCACGACCACGTGTATGTCGCCGCCGACGCCGGCGCCGCCGACCGCGGCGAATGGGTCGCCAGGCTCATCGTCGCCGCGCCGTGGGCCGATCGTGCGACCAAGCCGCCGTCACGCCGGCCCCGAGAGCTGTTCGAGGACGTGGTGCATCGGCTTGAAGACCTGCGGGCAGGCCGGCTCGGGAGGTTCCGTGTGCGCGCAACGCCCCTTGCCGACGGCGATCCCGTGATCGGGCCGGCGAAGACTTGGCGCGGTGAAACGGCGTACCTGGCGACGCGCAACCTCAAGCGGAACGCCGATCCGGCCGCCGCCGTCACGCAGGATGTGATGGCCGAGTGCCGCCGCCGCCTGCTGCCGAGACCGGTCACCGTCGAGGTGCTGCAGGTGTCGGCAGGTCCTCGCGGCGGACGCTTGTGCGCGCTACTTGAGATTCGCTTCGCTACTGCCGTTCGCGGACCGCTCATGCTCGGCCGTGACAGCCATGCAGGCGGAGGACTTTTTCATGCGGAGGACGCCGGGTGACGCTCTTCGCCGAGGGGGCTGCGATCACTCGGCCTTGCATGACTTCCACGGTCAGTTGAGCGCCATGGACCAAACGGCTTCCGGGTCGCCCGAACGCTCACTTTCACGACCGCATACGGCACCCGGCCGCTTCGCCGCTCTGCCGGAGGCCCTGCATCGGGCGACCAGGCAGGTGGCGGTGCTGGTGGACGAGTACGACAAGCCGATCCTGGACCCGCTGGTGGAGACGCCGGAGGTGGCGCGCACTTACGTACCGGGACTTCTCCACTACGCGGACAGGGAAATGTAGCGCACGCCGGCGCTGTCCGCGCGCTGCCGATCGGCGGGATCGATCCGCTGGCCGACGACCACGGGTAGCGCGTCCTCACCGAACACGGCCGCGAGCGTGTCGGCACTCTCCTTGCTGCGGCTGATGTCGGCCCCATCGATCCGATTCGCGACCTCGACCGCGATCCAGACCGGGCTCCCGTCGCGGCTGCTGCGCGCGTGCAGGATGATGTCGGTGGCGATGATCCGGTGCTCCTGCTCGCCGGTGATCCGCTGCTCGTCCGACGCGTGGGCCACCGTGGCTTCGAAGTCATCGGGCGCCTGGTGGAGGGCGCTCTGGACAATCCGCGCACGCCGCAACCCGAGGTGCTGACTCAGCAGCGGGCGAATCCTGCGGTGCAGCCGCATCTCCAGGTCGGAGCCCTTGAGATCGCCCACGTCGTTGACGAGCTGCGCGGTCGTGACCTTCAGCTCGGCGACGTCGGTCTTCAACTCGGCGACGTCGGCCTTCAGCGTGGCGACATCGGCCTTCAGTTCGGCAATGTCCTTCTCGACATTCTGCAGCCGTGCCGGCATGCCGAGGAACTCGTTGGTGAGCAGCGTGCGCAACAGCAACCGCTGGGCGTCGGGGTTGGCACGCAGCTCCTCGACGATTCGGGCTACCAGCGATTCGGGGTCCAGTTGCGGTGGGGTCATAGTCTTCGTCGACCTCAACCATAACATATGGCCAGATCGGCGCTGGCGCTTCACGGAGGAGACGAAAGTGCCGGACACCGTCGGCCCGAGGCGCCGATTTGACAGGCCCGGCGAATCGGAGACACTTGACGGGAGCGATGCGCTTCTTCAACACGGCTGGACCGATGAACCCGCAGAAACACTATTGCGTGCCGCCGTTGAGTCGGTTGGATGTCGATGATCTGCTCACGCTGATTCGGAACGAAAGCTATTTCGTGCTGCACGCACCGCGTCAGACCGGCAAGACCTCGGCCCTGTTGGCGCTGCGCGACCTGCTCAACGGCGGCGCGCACGGCGCGTACCGCTGCGTCTACGTGAACGTCGAATCGGGCCAGGCGGCGCGCGAAAACCAGGCGGAGGCGATGCGCGCCATCCTCAGCGAGCTGGAGATCGAGGCGGAGGCGACCCTCGATGACCCGTTGCCGGCGCGCCTGTGGCCGGGCCTGCTGGAGCGCTCCGGACCGGCCGGCGTGCTGCGGCAGGTGTTCATGCGCTGGGCGCTGGCGGACCCCACGCCGCTGGTGCTGCTGATCGACGAGATCGACACGCTGATCGGCGACACGCTGATCGCCGTACTGCGGCAGTTGCGCGCCGGTTACGCCCACCGCCCGCTCCGCTTTCCGCAGAGCGTTATCCTGTGCGGAGTGCGCGACGTGCGCGACTACCGCATCCACTCTTCCGCCGAGAAGGCGATCATCACCGGGGGCAGCGCCTTCAACGTCAAGGCGGAGTCGTTGCGCATCGGCGACTTCGCGGAGGCCGAAGTGCGTGCGCTCCTGGGCCAGCACACCGCCGAGACCGGGCAGCCGTTTGCCCGCGAGGCGCTGCGGGCGGTGTGGGAGCTGACCGCCGGGCAGCCGTGGCTGGTGAACTCCCTTGCACGACAAGCGTGCTTTCGGAACGACGCCGGGCGCGACCGCGGCCGCACGATCACGGCCGAAGGGATCCACGAAGCGCGCGAGCAGCTCATCCTGCGCCGCGAGACGCACCTGGAGCAGCTCACCGACAGGCTGCAGGAAGCGCGGGTGCGACGGGTGATCGGACCGGTGCTGAGCGGCGGCCAGCCGAGCGCGGAGATGCAGCCGGACGACCTGCAATACGTGCGGGACCTTGGCCTGGTGGCGCGCGACGACCCGATCCGCGTGGCGAATCCGATCTACCGGGAAGTGATCCCGCGTGACCTGACGTGGACCACGCAGGCCGGCTTCGCGCACGACCCGGCGTGGTACGTCGAAGCGGACGGCAGCCTGAACCTGACCAGGCTGCTGGCGGAGTTCCAGGGATTCTTCCGCGAGCACTCCGAGCACTGGATCGAGCGGTTCCAGTACCGGGAGGCCGGGCCGCAGTTGCTGTTGCAGGCGTTCCTGCAGCGCATCGTCAACTCGGGCGGCCGCGTGGAACGCGAGTACGGATTGGGGCGGATGCGCACCGACCTGCTGATCATCTGGCCGGCCGGAGCACCCCCGGACCGGACGCGGCGGATGGTGATCGAGTGCAAGCTGCGGCGCGGCAGCCTGGAGGAGACGATCCGCACCGGCTTGCAGCAGACCCGCGCCTACCTGGACCGCTGCGCGGCCGCCGAAGGGCACCTGGTCATCTTCGACCGGACCGAAGGCACGCCGTGGCGGGACAAGGTATTCCGCCGCGAGCGGACCGATGGCGGCGCGCCGGTCACGGTGTGGGGGATGTAAGTGCTCAAGCAGGCGGGCCTGAACGAGAGCAAGACGGAGAGCGGCAATGGGGCAGACTGAGTATCTGGTCGTGGTAGAGAAGTACGGCCCCGGTTCATACGGGGCGTATGTGCCGGAACTTCCTGGTATTGGCGTCGCCGGGGAGACCGAGAGTGAGGTCCGCCAACTGGTGGCCGAAGCGATCAGGCTGTATCTGGAAGAGCTGGAGCGAGACGAGAGTGCTGCCCTCGAGTCGATACAGGTGAGCCACTACACCATCGCGGTCTGACCGCTCAGGCCACCGACCTGACCGACTCCGCACCATGTCCTGCGGGATACTCAGTCCGGGGCGTCGAACACGGCGTCGACATCGGCGGCGAACCCTGCGAGCAACGGCGACGTGGCCGCCGCGCCTCGCGCGAACGCGCCGTGCTCCACGTAGGCGTTACCTTCCAGCGCAAGCACCGTGATGGTCTCGTCACGCGGGTCGGCGATCCAATACTCCGCAATGCCTGCCGCGGCGTAGTCGGCGCGCTTCTCCACGAGATCCCGATTCGGGTCATCCGGGCTGACGACCTCCACCACCAGGTCCGCACCCAGCCAGAACCGGTCCTGACGGCGGCGGTCAGAGCGATCGCGGAGCAGCAATACGTCGGGTTCGCGGAACACACCCTCGCGGACGCGCAAGCGCAACGCAGCGACTCTGGCCACGCCGCCGCGCGGCTCGAGGTAGTCGCGGAACAGCAGGTACAGGCTCAAGAGCACAGCCTGATGCGTGTCGGTGGGCATGGGTAACTCCTGCACAGTCCCGTCGGCGAACTCTATGAGGCGGTTGGTGTGGTCGGTGAGCCACAGGTACTCACGGTCGCTCCAGGCGCCCTGGCGAGGCAGAACGTCACGGAGCAGGGATGCCAGCGCCTCCTGCGAGCTCGGCGCTGGCGGCGATTCGGGCATGGCAGCCACGCTCAGGCTCACGAACCGGGGGGGGCGACGCGGGCGAGGAACTCGGCGCCGGTGTCGCAGCGCACCAGCCAGTCACCGATCTCGGCCAACCGATCCGGGTCGGTGATCGGCGCCAGCACGTCGGTCAGGCGAGCGGCAGCATCGTCTCCGAAGCGCCCTGCCGCCATCCGGCACAGAAGCGCCCGTTGCTGGTCAACACCCTGCTCGATCCCCTGTTCGCGTCCTTCCGCAAGACCCTGCTCGCGTCCTTCCCGGAGCCACTGCTTGGGCCACTCGGCTGCCCGTTCGACCACCGACATCCTCATCTCCTCCAGCGTCCGCACCGGGGGCACGACCGCGCCCGCTGGCGCCATCCGCTCGGCGATCTGCCGCATCCAGTCCACGAACGCGCGCTGCAACTCCGCCGCGCGCGGGTCCCGTAACCAGGGCTGCAGTGCCTCCCGTACCCGCAGCACGTCCTCGAACGACCGGCTCTGCTCCACAGCGGCGACCGCGCGCAGCAGGTTGCGCCGCGGCACATCGTCGTCTCCCACGCGGTGCAGGTCAAGCAGGAAGTAGCCCTGCGCAGGCTGATACGGCACCAGCCACGGTGCGCCCGGAGCGACCAGTCCGCTTATCCGCCGCGCCGCGGTCCACGGCTCGGCGCCGTTGTAGAGCACGACTGGGAGCACCGGCGGCAGCCGCCGGTCGGTGATTCCCGGCGCCTCGTTGCGCACCAGCTCCTGGTAGAGCAGGCCGGAGTAGGTGTGGATGCGCAGGGCCATCCACGGATCGTCCTCGGACTGGAACTCCAGCAGGATCAGCAGATAGACCCAGTGCGCGCCGAGACGCAGGCGCCAGACGGTGTCACCGTGGCGCTTGCGCAGTTCGTCACTGACGTAGTCGGTAGAGAGCTTTCCCAAGTCGGTGAAGTCGGCGGCAGCCAGCAAGTCCGCGGGAAGGCAGGCGCGCAGCAGGTGCTCGACCATGAGCTTGGAGGCGAACAGACGCTTGTAGTTCTCGTCGTGGAGCATGATGGTTGTGCCTGCACAACCGATAGCGCCCTGCCGGCGCCGGCGCTTCAACGGATGAGCTGTATCTTGAAGAGCTTGGGGCGTGACCGGAGTGCTGCCACCGCGTCGGTAGAGGTGAGTCACTTACACCATCGCGGTCTGACCGCTCAGGCGATCTCTGAGCCTCTCCTGTCACTCACTCGCGCCTCGCACCCGCTCGATCCGGCCTTCGTCCCACTCGCGCTCAAGACTGTCCGCGCACCGCCTCGAGGTTGATCACCTGCAGGGCCTCGTCGCCCATCGCCAGGGCGTAGATGCCGCGCCGCGTCAGGTACTTCACCATGTCCTCCGGGATGCTCAGTGACGAGAACACCGGCACGATCGGCAGATCGCCGTACTCTGGATAGTAGCGTGCGAATTCGCCGGTCTCCACGAACCGCGCGAAGTCGCGGGCATCGGTGCTGCGGGGCGAGGTCTTGGTCTCGTTCAGCAGGACGGCCTCGGTGCCGACGTAGAGCGCGTCGAACTCGCGCCCGCGGGAGAGGTCGTCGCTGCGTTTGCGCGCTACACGGGTGGCGAAATACTGCTCCTGGCCGCAATCGAACACGTCCCGTGCCAGACGGCGGACGCTGGGGGCGACGATGTCCTCGACCAGGGTCCCCATTCTGTTGGCCAGCTCGCCCCACCGCCGGTTCATCTCCCGCCGCTCGCGAGCGGACTCCTCACGGTAGCGGGCCGACTCCGCGCGGTCCCGTTCGGCCTGCTGCCGCATCTCTCCGCGATTGCGGGCCGACTCCTCCCGGTCCTGTTGGGCCTGATGCCGCACCTGTTCCCGTTCGCGGGCGGCGGCCTCGCGCTCGCGTGCGCCCTCCTGCTCCCTGCGCTCAATGATGCGCTCCAGGCGCCCGATGGACTCGTCGGTGCGTGCCATGAAGGCCGCGAAGACAGTGTCCAGCCGGTCGGTCCTCTCTTCGACGATGTGCGTCCGTTGCGTCAGCGTGGTCATGGTATCTCGTTCCCGTAACCGGCAGAATAGGTGTCCGGCGCCCGGTCCGGCAACCGCCTCCGGGGCGACCGGACACTCCGATAGCGTGCGACCTGACTGTGGCGCTTCAGCCCGTTGGGTTGGCGGTTCCGAGATCCACGCTCCACCACCCCGGCTTCCACGGCGTCCGCGACGGTCCAGTCCATCTGCACGCCGGCCGCCCGATGGCAGATCGAAGCGGAACGGTAAGCTCCGGCGGTCGGCACCCGCGAGGCGCGCGTCACGGTCCGGTCGATTCTCTCAGAACTTGGTCGCGAGCGTCCCCAAATTGAGGTGCGCTTCCCGCGCCCGCGGGTTGTGCGCGATCACATGGTTGAAGAAGGTGATGCCGTCCCGGTAGAGCGTCGCCTGTTGCCCACGTGGCGGTTCCCCAGGACCGCGAGCAGCGCCGCGGCCACCACGCCGGCCGCCGCGGTCGTCCACGTCCTGCCGGCGCGCCGCAGCGCCGTCACGCCGTGCGCCGCCGGGCCGACACCGGCCTCCAGATATCGCCTCACCAGCCTCAGCACCCGCTTGTCCTTCACCTTGCGCGCCACGCGCGCCATCAGCACGTCGTGGTTCACCCGGTCGAAGAACTTCTCCAGGTCCATGTCGACCACCCACCGCTTGCCACAGGCCGAAAACCCCGGCTCGAACACCCGGCTCATCACCTGGTGCAGCGCCTGCTGGATCAACCGGTCCACCACCGTCGGAATGCCCAGTTGGCGCATCCCGCCGCCCGGCTTCGGGATCTCCACCCGCTTCACCGGCTGTGGCTCGTACCGCTCGTCCAGCAGCGCTTCCTTGATCCGTGGCCACTCTTCCCGCAGGTGCGGCCCCAGTTCCTCGACGCTCATGCCGTCGATTCCCGGTGCCCCAGCGTTGCGCTTCACCTGCTGGTAGGCGGCTCGCATGTTCTGCCGCTCGACTACCTCCTCAAGCATCCCCTGCTCGCTCCGGTCGACGTTCCCCTTCACCGCCGTGACGTTTGACGCACCGCTCGCGCTACCTCGCCGATTCCGTCGGCTACTTCCCGCGGCGGATTCGGGCATCTCAGCCATACTATCCAGCGTCTCTCTCGTCATCGAGGTTCAGGCGCCAACCCCGCTCCGTGTTCGGGCCTTCGGCCGTGTCGACCGGCCTACTATGCCCTCTGCTGACTTCTGACGGCTCGGCCACACCTTCCGATGCTCCGTGTCGCCTCGCCGACGACGTGCCGTCAGACCTCCCCGGGTAAGAGCTCCCACCTTCCCGCTTATGCCCGCCGCATCTACTTCCGCGCTTCCCGTGCAGGTACTGGACTTCGAGTCTTATGGCCCCCTCGTCCAGCGCGGCTGCCTCGTATGCGGTTCCTGTTCGTCGGGCCAGCGTTTTGTCTACGGCTTCCTTCAGATTCCGCCTCACGACGACACCCTTGCCTTCGACTCACCGTTCCCCCTGCCGGGCCGGTAGAGGACTTGGCATGCTCGGCGCACGCCGCACCTCCTGGCGAGAGCCCATGCCGGGCGCACCACCAAAAAAGAGCCGCCGAGGAAAAACCCTCGGCGGCTCTTGTGTGTCCGTGTTAGGTACGGACGAGTTCTACTCTACGGTTACAGTGAACTCAAGCGTGACGTACTGTCCCAGACCGTCAGTATCAGGAGTTCCGACTATACCCGTGGTGCCGGTTGCGACGACCGTAGCAGTTCCCCGACTATTAGGTGTCAGCGTACCGCCATCACCCCCGGAAACCTCAACCACGGCTACATTCTTGGACTCGAACGTCACAACAACGGTATCCATATCCGGATCAGTGAACGCTTCAATAGCGGCGGCTTGGTCTGCAAACACCTCCAGCGTGACGCCCGTCGCAGGATTCGCAGGAATCGTGATGGACCTATTGATTTGAGCAGCATTATCGGACAGCGTCGGCGGACCGTTCACGTCGAGCGTGAACCTCGCCTCGATCTCAAGACCATCTTCATCCATAGCCGTTACGTCCACGTCGACGGGATCACCAGTACGCATTTGCCCAGTCAGCTTGAGCTTGCCTTCGCCCTCGTCGTTCCATGAGTAACTGGTGCCAGGATTCGTGACCATGATCGTGAGGCCCTTCGGATCTTCGTCGGAGAAGAGAGTGATCACGCACGAGTTCATCGTCGTGCACGAGGCTGCGCCATCGGTTCGCGGCTGGTTGTCATCGGTGCCGGTATCAATGTCGATCTCATCGTCCATGATACCGATCACATAGCTTGCGTTGTCACCGCCAAGGGGGACTTCACCGGCGGTCGCAAATGTGACACCGGTGGCAAGTACTGGACCTCTGTTGGGCTTGATGACCAAGGAAGAAGTGGCGCTCTCCTTGTTGGCGTCTTCGGCCGACAATCCAATGGTGAAGCCCGTCGCCCAGTCGGCAGAGTCCGTAAAGTGGGTCCCCGCTTCTGCATTCAACTTGAGCTTGAGCATATTGGTGTCAGCGTCGATCTCCGCGGTTACGACCGGTTGGTCGGCCCCAGGGATAATCGGGCTACTACCGTCGGAATCAGTAATGTCTACGACCGTGTACTTGTAGGGCGCCTCGCCACCGTTGAAGTAGCCAGCGGCGTGCAAGTCGATGGTGAACTCCTCGGCCTCGTCCTCGTCCCTGCCCGCGTTGAGGCTGTCGATTATGACGTCACTGTCACGACCGGTCAGCGGGATGGGTGCATCGGCGCCGGGTGCGCCGGATGTGCCGTCCATGCCAGGTGTCCCGGGTGCGCCCGTATCGCCCGGCTCACCAGCCTGGCCAGTCGGACCGGCAGGACCCTGGCAGGCGATGAGTGCCACCAGGATCAGTGCCGTCAGCGGAAATGCGGCTACCTTTGCCGCACGAGTGATTCTCATGTTGGTTCTCCTTTCCTTAAGAACATTTGATACGGCGCAGGAAACCCACGCCCCCTCGGGTCTGTAGCGACGCTACGAGGTGTCGCGGCATTCACGATTGAGCATGGGCCCCATTTACCTCCTGCCGGCGACCAGCCGGTCTGTATTGCAAGTTCACGGGCTTGTCGCTGCTGCAGCGGCGTCCGCAACACTCCCGCCCACCCGCTCGCGGGACGGTCGCCTCTCACGACGAGATCCTACCATCTTGCGCACAAAGGTCAACCCCCCCCCCCGGGGGGATCCGATTGACAGACCGGCGACCGGATGGTCCGCCAGCGCCTCACGTGCAGGCCCTTGATGCAAAAGCGCGACGCGGAGTCGTGCTGGATGGCGCTTGGCCGCGCGCGGCAGTTCGAAGCCAGCCTGCCGCAGATCGCAAGCGAGAACTCGGGCGGCGAACCGCCGCGCCGCTGTCGTTGTGTCTGAGTGCTCATGAGTCGGGACCTCGCTTGGTGCGCCTACAAAGACGGGTATCGACATGTTAAGGCCGTCACTTGACGGGTCAACGGTCCCGGCCGCGTCTTCGGGCCCGAAATGGTCCCCTCACGGGCCTGACCGCCATACGTTTGTATGGTGTCAGGTCGTGCGGCCGGCCGTCAAGGAGCCCGGCGGCCCGCGCGAGACGGCACCGGGCTCTACTCTACTGGAGCGGGTCATCCGCTGAGCACGCGCACCGAGTGCCGCCGATACGCGTCGCGCGCCGCCCGCGCGGTCAACTCGCCCAGCGCCACGAAGCACAGGTGTTCGGGCAACCGCCGCCCGTACAGGTCGCGGAACGCCGCCACCCCCGACGGTGAGGAGAAGGCCACCAGCGAGATGCCGGCGAGCTCCTCGCGCACCGGATCCGCACGCGGCACGGTCCGGTACACGACCAGCACCTCCACCCGGTTGCCGGCGTCGCGCAAGCCGTCGGCCAGCGTACCGCGCGCACGATCGGAGGCGGGCAGCAGGATGCGCGCGCCGCGGACGCCGGCGGCGGCACAGGCGGCAAGCAGCCCCTCGGCACCGGTCCCGGCGCCGACCACGTCGGCGGCCAGCCCCCGGCGGGAGAGCGCCGCGGCCGTGGCCTCGCCGACGGCCGCAACGGTCCGGCCCGCCAGCGCGCGCGCATCGCGTCCGGCGGCACGCAGCTCCGTCAGGAAGTGGTCGACCGCGTTCCGGCTCGTGAACGCCACGTGATCGAACCGGTCCAGCCGCTCGATCGCGCGCCGCACGGCGTTCCGGTCGGCGGCGGGAACGGTGTCGACAAGCGGCGTGTGGATCGGTTCGCCGAGGTGCGCGAACGGTTCCGTCCGCGTCCCGGTGACCAGCACCTTCGGCCGCGCGGCGTACCAGCCGCCCTGCGACGCATCGAACGCGGCCTCCGCGGCGCCGCCGACGATGACCACGCTCGGCGAGGCGGCAGCGACACTGCCGGCGCGGATGCCCTCCAGGCTGGTCAGGGTGCTCTCCTGGTCCGGCAACGTGGCGTCGCGGACGATCAGGACCGGCGTGGCCGCCGGCCATCCGGCAGCCAGCACGGCGGCGGCCACCCGCGCCAGCGACGCGGCCCCCATGTAGTAGACGATGGTGTCCACGGCCGGCACCGGGATCGGTTCGGCGTGACCGGTGCAGAACGCCACCGACGAGGAGCGCTCGCGGTGCGTCAGCGCGACGCCGCAATAGGCGGCGGCGCCGGCGGCGGCGGTCACGCCCGGGACCACCTCGTAGTCGATGCCGGCGCGCTGCAGCGCCTCGACCTCCTCGCCGCCGCGCCCGAACAGGAACGGATCACCACCCTTGAGGCGGCAGACCGTGCGGCCGGAGCGGGCAAGCCGCACCAGCAACGCCTGTATCTCCTCCTGCGGCAAGCCCTGCCGGCCCGCCCGCTTGCCGACGAAGTGCCGCCGGGCCGTGCACGAGGCCACGGTCCGCTCCGACACCAGGGCGTCGTAGACCACGTCGTCGGCGGCCAGCAGGGCGGCGCGGCCGCGCCCGGTCAGCAGTCCGGGGTCGCCCGGACCGGCGCCGACCAGGGTGACCCGCCCCGCTCCCGCGCCGCTCACCGGGCCGTCGTCCCGGTCACGCGCCGCCGGCCTGCCCGGCGTCGAGCGGCTCGATTACGCCGCCCCCCCGGCACTCGTCGCCGTCATAGAGCACGGCGAACTGACCGGACGCGACCGTCACCGGGCGGTGCGTTCGCACCATCACCCGGTCCCGGACGGCCGTAGACGCGACCGTGCAGTCGTGCGCGGCCGGCCCGTGCCGGACCTTGACGCGGGCCGGCCCCGCGGGGGGATCGCCGCCGATCCAGTTCGCGCCGGCCAGTGCGAAGGCGCCGCCCGCGTGTACGGCCGGCGTGCGGCTGACGGCTACCCGGTTCTCCGACGGGTCCTTGTGCACGACGTACCAGGGCCCGTCACCCAGTCCCAGTCCCTGCCGCTGGCCGACCGTGAAGAAGTGGTGTCCGGGATGCTCGCCGAGCCGGCGGCCGGTCTCCCGCTCCACGATCGGTCCGGGCCGCTCGCCCAGCCGCCGGCGCACGAAGTCGCGGTAGCTGATCCGGCCCAGAAAGCAGATGCCCTGGCTGTCGGGCCGTGCCCGCGTCGGCAGCCCGTGCGCGTCTGCCTCGGCGCGGATGCATGCCTTCGGCGAGTCCCCGATCGGGAATGCCGCGCGCGCGAGCTGCCGTTCGCTCACGTACGCCAGGAAATAGGTCTGATCCTTGACGCGATCGGGGGCGGTGCGCAGCCGCGGGCCAGCGCCGGTGTCGACCACGCGCGCGTAGTGGCCGGTGGCGACCGTGTCGAAGCCGTCCGCGAAGCGGTCGACGAACACCCCGAACTTGATGTGGCGGTTGCACATGAGGTCAGGGCTGGGCGTGTTGCCGGCGCGCAGCTCGCGCACTACGTAGTCCAGCACGTGCTCGAGGTACTCCTGCTGCACGGAGACCACGTGCAGCGGCACGCGGCGCTGCTCGCAGACCGCGCGCGCATACTCCAGGTCTTCCTGCCAGGGGCAGTCGCCCAGGCCGGCAAGCTCCTCCTCGAGCCAGACCTTGAGATAGAAGCAGATCACGCGCGCGCCGCACTCCTGCAGCCGTACCAGCGCCACCGAACTGTCGACGCCGCCGGACAGGAGCAGGGCGGCGGTCACGGAACCTACCCCTCGGCTGCCGCCAGCGCGTTCGGGACCGTGTCCTCGGGCGTCACCGGCGACCACGCCCCGCGCAACCTGCCGTCGGCGTCCACCAGAAACGAGGAGCGGATCAGGCCCATGCCGGTCTTGCCGAACACGGTGCGCTCGCCCCACGCGCCGTACGCATCGATCATCGTGCGCTCGGTGTCGCACAGCAGCGGGAAGCCGAGCGAGAACTTGTCGTCGAACCGCTTCTGCGCGGAGGCGCCGTCGGGGCTGACCCCGACCGCGGCGATGCCCTTGGCGGCCAGCTCGGCCGCATGGTCGCGCACCGAGCAGGACTGCCTGGTGCAGCCCGGGGTGTCGGCCCGCGGATAGAAATAGATCAGAAGCTGCCGGCCCGCGTAGCCGGCAAGGCTGTGGGTGGCGCCGTCCTGATCCTGCAGCGAGAAATCGGGCGCCGGGTCACCTGCGCTCAGCATGTGCATCCTCCCCCGGTCGGTACCGGGTGACGTCGGTTTCGCTCCGGCCGACGAACAGGTCGTCCACCGGTCGCGTGAAGATACCAACGCAGACCACGCCCGGCACAGTGGCGAGCTCGCGCTCTATCGCCTCCGGATCGAAGGCGCCGGCCGGCTGCGCGTCGATGATCAGGTTGCCGTGATCGGTAACCACCGGGCCGGCCTTGCGCACCGCCTCCCGCACCGTCCCGGTCAGCGCCAGTCGATCCAGCGCGCTCAAGGCCACCGGAAGAGCGTCCGGAACGACCTCAACCGGCACCGGGTGGCGGGTACCGAGCCGCTCGACCAGCTTGCCGCCGTCCACGACGATCGCGTACCGGGCCGCGACGGCGGCGACGATCTTCTCGGTCAGCAGGGCAGCGCCGCCGCCCTTGGTCAGCCGCCAGGCGGGGTCCACCTCGTCGGCGCCGTCGATCAGCACGTCCACCTCGCCCCGCACCGACGGATCGCTCAGTCCCACCGGCGACAGCCCCAGCTCCCAGCAGGCGATCTGCGCCTGCCGGCTGGTGGGCACGACCGTCAGGCCGGGCAGGCGTCCGGCCGCGACCTCGGCGCCGACGCGGC
This sequence comes from Spirochaetia bacterium, assembly GCA_963662775.1. Taxonomy (GTDB): domain Bacteria; phylum Spirochaetota; class Spirochaetia; order SZUA-6; family Bin103; genus CATQHW01. The sequence continues at coordinate 2,210,925 of OY759747.1, read as the reverse complement.
GGATTACCTCCAGCGCGGTGGAGCCCGATCCCAAGCCCAGGCGCTGCCCGTCGCGGACCAGCGCCGTCACGGCAGCTCGCGCGATCTCGGCCTTCAATTCAGTCATCGCGTGCCGTGACGTTGGCCAACAGCGCGTCGATGCGGGACACGCCGATGGTGACGATGAACTCGGCCAGGCGAGGCCCGCGGTCCTTGTCGATCAGGATCCGGTACAGCTCCGTGAACAGCTCCCGCGCCTCCATGCCGTGCGTGGCGGCCACGTCGTAGATCGCCTGGTGGAGCGCCTTCGCGTCGGGCGCATCGGCGCCGGCCGGCCCCTGACCGCTGGCCAGCCGCTCACGCAGGCCGGCGACGGCGGCGGCCACCGGCGCGCTCACCGGCACCGGAGACGCGCCGGGATCGCGGAGCCGGAACCGGAACCCTTCCGGCGCATGTGTGGTGATCCAGTGCCAGGCGCAGCAGGCGCGGTCGTGCAGCCGGCCGCAGCCCGCATCGTCGCACAGGCTTCGCACGACGCCGTCTATGTCCCCGTCGTGGATCTGCAGCAGGCTGCACAAATGGCGGAACGAGACCTCGACCTGCTCGGCCGGGAGCGGCTGCTCCGGGTCGACCTCGCTCAGCTCGATCGCGCGTCCCTCGCGAGCACGCCGGGCCGCCGACGCCGGCTCGGTGCCGCGGCAGATCCGCCCGGCGCGGTCGTAGTCCTCGTAGGTCTTCAGCACGTCCAGGTCGAAGGAGATCTCGAACTCGCGGTCGGGGCGCGTGCGCGCGAACAGGTAGCGGACCACCTCGGGCTGATAGACCGCCAGGGCGTCGGCCGGGGAGATCAACTGCCCGCTCGACGACGCCATGGTGCCCACGCCGCGCACGTTGATCCAGTCGAACTTGAGCGTGGCCGGCGGCGAAGCCCCGAACACCTCACCGACGATCGGCGCCGCGGTCTCCCAGGAACCGCCGGCCGTGTGGTGGTCCTTGCCGGCAGCCTCGAAGTCCACCGCATGGTGCGCCCAGCGCATCGGCCAGTCGACGCGCCAGCCCAGCTTCACCCCGTCGCCACGGCGCAGGTCGGCCGCGCGCTCGGCGCCGCAGGCCGCGCAGCGGTACGTCAGCTCGTAGGCGCCGTCCCAGCCGGCCACGCCGGTTCCGGCCGCTCCGGCGCCGCAGGCACAGTACACCTCCACCGGCCACCAGTCGGCGGGCAGCGGCGTGGTGCGCTGCCGGTCCAGCAACGCGCGCAGGCGTTGACGGTGCTGCAGCGCGGTGCGCACCCCCTCGGCATAGACGCCGCTGCCGTACATCTCGGCCTGCGAGATCCACTCCGGCTCGATGCCCAGCCGCGCCATCTCCTGCTCGAACACGCCGGCGAAATGGCCGGCGTAGCTCGCGGCGGCTCCGTACGGATCGGGGATCTCCGAGAGCGGAACGCCGACGTAGCGCTCCCAGCCGTCGCCGGGGAGCCCGGACGGCACCTTGCGGAAGCGGTCGTAGTCGTCCCACAGGTAGATGAAGCGCACTCCGTACCCCAGCCGCCGCAGGGCGCGCACGACCAGCTCGGGCGTGATGATCTCGCGCATGTTGCCGAAGTGCACGGTGCCGGAGGGGGTGATGCCGGCGGCCAGCACGTAGCGGTCCCGCTCGCCCCGCTGGCGGACGATCCGCTCCGCGGTGACGTCGGCCCAGTGGCGGGCCTCTTTCGACTGCTTCGCCATCGGTGTAGGTGCGGCAGTCTGTCGGACCGGCCGCACGAGCGGCAAGTCCGACGCGGACGCATCATCCTCGATAGCTCAACGGGCTTCTTCTGCTGTATCATACGGAAGCGGCCGGCATCACCGACAGCCGGCCGCTCGGGGGACGGCATGACAATCGAACTCACCGCTGTGCTCGTGGCCACGCTCGCTGTCGGCGTCACGGTCGCCGGAATGATGCTCGCCGGGTTCCGCCGGATCACCGACCAGCTCACCGAAGCCGCCCGCGAGCGCGCCCCCATCACGGAGCGTATCGCCCGAATCGAGGGGATCGTCGAGACGCTGCAGACGATCTTGCTCAGCGATCGGCGCCGTACCGGCACCGACGAAGGTGCCGCGGCTTGACGGCTCAACCCATGTTACATGACTTCACCGCGCCTACGCCGCCATGTTTCCCAACCCTGCTCAGAAGAAGCTCTGTCTCCGATGCACGCGACCGTTCCGCCGGTGTCCGTCAACGCCATAGCGCCGTAACCGGCCCGCCTCTCGCGCTGATCACCGCTGTCCTGGACCGCATGTCGTGTTCCGCGTCGGCACTCGCTCGACACGCACGCCTCTGTGCGCGCTGGATGGGCGCTCTGAGCATATTCGCCTTAGTATGTGTCATACCGTCGACTGTATCGGCCCAAGACCACAATGTTGACCAGCCGAGCACGGACGATTGGACCGCTCTGCACTCCGCAGCCGGCGGATACGATAGCAGCCAGAAATTCGAGGCGTTACTGTCTGATCACAGCAACGACGTAATAGCGCGAGACACGAACGGGTGGACTCCCCTGCACGTTGCAGCGGCGCTCAACGACAATGCCGAAATCATTTCCCTGCTGAAGCAGAAAGGCGCTGACGTGTCTGCACGAGACGTAAGTGGTTGGACCGCCCTACACGTAGCCGCAGCGCTCAACGACAGCGTCAACATCATCGCCGCCCTGAGCGAAATCGGAGCCGATGTTTCGGCACGCGACGAGTACGGCTGGACACCTCTACATCTAGCAGCCTATCATAACAGTAACCCCGAAATCATAAACGAACTGGAACGCGCCGGTGCTAAGCCGCAGCTTCGTAACGAGAACGGCTGGACCCCGCTGCACATGGCGGCATATGGAAACGACAATCCTGAAGTGATTGCTGCCCTCACCGATGCCGGGGCTAGACTCGAAACACGGGAATCGACGAATGGATGGACTCCTCTTCATTTGGCAGCCGCTAGTGAACATCCTGATGTTGTCACCGCGCTGCTCGATGCCGGCGCCGACCCATCGAAGTTGGACGACAACGGCAAGACACCATGGGATTATGTAAGAGTAAACCCAGTGTTCAAGGATACCGGCGCCTACTGGAGGCTCAATGATGAGCGCTTCAGAGAGAACTGATCGATCATGAACGACAAGGCGCCTTCAGAGTCTGATTCACAACCGCAGGGTGCCGGCGAGCAGGATGGAAAAAAGCGGGGCGCTCCGGGTGTTATAGCAACATCCAGACTTAGCCTTGAGACTATTGCTGTTTTCCTTTCGGCATTCGCCATTATTGTAACTCTGATACTCACTACGTTAGCTGGAACTAGACAGTCGGCCAACCTGATTCTCGAACTACAGATTGTACGCGAGACCCGCTTGGAAGACGTCCGAGGCGCGATCGGCAGCAACGTCAACAGTCTCGACTCCCGCATTCGAGAAATCGAAAGCCGCATCTCGAATATGGAAGGTCAGTTCGCCGACCAGGAAGAATGATCTACCTGAGAACGAGACTGCTTAGGCTGCCGACAGATTCGCGAGGCGAGGTTGTTTGCAGGAGAGCCGTCGCGGAGCTATCGCCACGACCGCGTCATACGGCTGACTATGGTCCATCCGTTGGCGCAAGCTGGCAAGATAGTCCTTTCCGGAAACGTCACTTGAGGCGCTTCAAGACGGCGATGTGTCAGCCTGCAGTCAGCGTCGCGCGGATGGCGCGGATGTCCTCCGGGCCGGTGCCGCAGCAGCCGGCGACGATCGAGGCGCCGGCTGCCACCACCTCGGGCGCGTGCGAGGCCATGAGCTCGGGGGGGGGGGGTCGTAGTGGGTGGCGCCGGCGACGATGCGCGGCATGCCGGCGTTGGGATAGGCCATCAGCCGACTTGTGGACTCCGGGGGATGGTTTTATTGACCGAAGGCTGGGCATCGCCGTAGGCTCTCGCGAAAGGTCGGAACACCCAGTCTACTATCGCCCCGGGCCACAATCATGGAGGGATCATGAAGTTCCGCGCTGTTCTCGCCGTCCTCGTCCTCGCCATCACTCTTGTCCCCTTCCTTGCCCAGGCGCAGGACGCGAACCAGGGCTACGACAAGACCGATCCGATCGCGCTGACAGTCGGTCAGGAATACTCGGGCACGACGGATTCCGAACGCGAACGCAAGTACTTCATGGCGCACGTGGAGGCGGACGTCGAGTACCGGCTGGACATGACCGGAATCTCCGCCGATCTCGACATCTACTACCTGGGATCGGACGACACCTTCCTGCGCGACTCCGTCGGCCGGTCGACCAACGCCGAAGACAACGACGAGCGCATCCAGTTCACGCCGAAGGAGGATGCGGCGTACTTCATGCTCCACAACTACGACTACAAGGAGTCGGAGTTCAGGCTCCTCCTGACCAGGAGCGAGACCTACGTCGATGAGGTCGCATCCCTGTCGCCGGTCCGCCTCGACGGCGAGGTCAGCTACGAGGGGCAGGTGGGAAGCCGATCGAGCCTGTACGAGCTGGGCGGCCTGACTCCCGGATCGACCTACCGCATCGCCATCGACGGCCTGCAGGTGAACGCCGACCTGCTGGTCTTCTCCGATCCGCTGTACCGGGACGAGCTGGGGCGTTCGAGCAAGCGCTACACCGAGGCCGAGTTCGTCACAGTGTCGTCTACCAGCGACATCCTCTACGTCGAGGTCCGGGGACAGCACCGCTCCGGAACGCCGTTCACGCTGACCGTCGAGGAGCGCGACCGACTGCAGGATCAAGGCTCCGAGGAGGAGCCCATGGAGGTCCCGATAGGCGAGGAGGTCGCGTCCGAGGTCGGGCAAGGCAGAAGCTACTACTACTTCGTGGCGACGCCGGGGCGGCCCTACGCCATCAAGCTGCTGTCGCCGACGATGGACGCCGATCTGTACCTGCACGGCGAGGAGTCCGGCGACGACCACTCCACGCATACGCATGACGGTGACGCCCACTTCGCCGTCGTTCAGGAGACGTCCGACAACCTCAGGGGAGAGGACGAGTTCGTGTCGGTGACCGCCGAGAGTGACGCCGTCCACTTCTCCGTGGACGGCCGCCACACCAAGGGATCGGGAGCCAACTTCGAGCTGCACGTCGTCGAGGAGACGTTCGACAACGAGGGCGAGGAACAGGATCCCCTGACGATAGCCGGGGCCAGCTACGCCGGACAGGTGCAGGCCGACGGAGAGAGCTACTACAGGATCCCGGTGGTTCCCGGAAAGATGTACCTGATCAAGGTGACGCAGCAGGAGATCCGCGGCACCTGGCGGTTCCACTTCTACGTGTACGACGACGGCATCCACGGACAGAAGCTGGCCTCGGCCGGCTACATCAACGGCAACGAGTACAAGTCGGCCCTGATCGAGAGCTTCTCCGGGGAGTGGCTCTATCTCGAAGTCGTCTCCTACGACGAGGACTTCGGCAGCAACTTCACCGTCGAAGTGCAGAAAGTGACTCTGGCCGAGGCCGATTAGCCGCCCGGGCGTGGATCTGCGCAGCGAGGGAGCCTCCGAGCTTGCCTCGCCGCCTTTTCTCTCTTGTCGGCGGTCAGGCGCGCGAGCGGACACCCCCGCGGCACCTCCGCGAGCCGGGGGGCGGATGGAACAACTGGGCCCGTGCGCGGCCGGACGATCCGCGCTGGCTTCGGGGCGATGGAAGGCACATGGCGCGATACGCGCGCCGGGTTCGTCGGCGGCTGGGGCTCACTCAGATCGGAGCGGGCAGGGCAAACACATCCCGCGATCTGCGCGATGCGGACCTGAGCGGGGTGCCGCTCTCGCGCTCGGCGATGCAGCGTAGCGCGTAACGCGCCACATCACTGGTATTGAGCCGAACTGGAGGCGTGCCGATATGTTCCAGTATGGCGAAAGACATGCTACCGATCGTCCGCCAGCGGCCCCGATCACGTCTTGTTGGAGGAGACGATGTCGCCGACGCCGTCGTGCCGAAGGAAATGATCGTCCGCCGGCGGCGTCGATCACGTCTTGTTGGAGGAAATGATGTCGCCGACACGTGATGAGCGCTGCTGAGCAGGCTGCAGCTCTGTTCAAGCGCTACGGCGGGACGGTCGGGCAGTAGCACGGCGGTGGGCGCAGGCCGGACACCTTCGCCCGATGATCTTGATGGGAGCCACGTGAGCACCCTCCGTGCTGGCAGATTCGAGGGGAACTTGATTTGATAACGCCGCGCCGGGGCCGATGGCTTTGGACCCGGCGCGGCAACAACAGAACGGAGGCCTTCGCGTTGCCGCGAACGCCGGCCCCCCGGCGACCTGTTCGCGCAGGGGCCAGCATGAGCGCGCCCTCAGTCCTCCCTCCGGCCGGCGATCGAAGAGTGGCGCCGAGGCGGAGCCGTCCCAAGCCCGCCCCGGCGCCTGACACCGTGGTCCCTGGGGAGGTACTACGATGCCCGTTGACACTACCCCGCACGCACGAGTGTGCGCCAGTGGGTAGAGCGGATGAAGCGGATGAGAGAGTGGCATGGGCGAAGCCACCGCGTGGAGTCACGGTGGCGTTGAAGGTACTCGCTGAATCAGGCCCTGACTCCTACATGCCGTCGTCTACCTGGGTCGATGAGTCGGCAAACACGAAGTCGTCCGCGTCAAGGTCGGAGGTCGCTATGCCGGTCAGACGGACCGTGCCGGCTCCCTGAGCGGACAAGTCGATTACTGCCGTCCCGTTGTAATCGGTGATCGAGAGGTCGCTGAAACCGGTGATGCCGGAGATGTTGCTGAGATCGATCTGATTCAGGCCGTTGCTGAAGTCGCCGATGGTGGTCAAGGTCTGCCCCGACTCAACCACAAACGTGTCGGCGCCGGCCCCGCCGCTCACGTAGTTGCTACCGGTGCCGGCGTCGATGGTGTCTGCACCTTCGCCGGCGAAGATCATGTCGTTACCTGCGCCGCCTCTGATGTCGTCGGCGCCCTCGTTGCCGAAGATCACGTCATCGCCGCCACCGCCGTCCAGTGCATCCGCACCCTCGGCTCCGATGATGGTGTCAGCAAACTCAGTCCCGGTGACTGACGTGTCTGCCTCGCTGCCGATATACAGCACTCCCGAGGTGTCAGCGGTACCGAACGAGAAACGGTCGGCCGTAAGGTCGGTCGCGTTCACCCCCTGCAGCGTGAGCGTGCCGCCGTCATCCCCAGGGAGCGTGATGACCGTACCAGTGCCGTCTGTGGTCGCGGCGATGGTCAGGTCGGAGAACGACACCTCCGGCCCGAATGCCGTCAGATCGATTGTGTCGTCGGTCGTGTTGAAGTCCGTTATCGTGTCGTCGCCGTCTCCGGGAGCAAACACGAAGATGTCGCTGCCTCCGCCACCGGTCAACGTGTCGTCGCCTCCTCCTCCGGTGATGATCTCATCGGCCGCGGTACCGGTAATGATGTCATCACCAGCGTTCGAGAACTCGAACATGTTTGCAGTGACGTCGGCGGAAGCGACTCCTTGCAGCATGATGGTGACTGGCTCTTCTCCGTCCTGTCCGGGAATGGTGATGACCGTTCCGGTTCCATCCTCCGTCGCCGCTACGGTCAGGTCGGAGTAGGACAGGTCGGCGCCGAACATGGAGAGATTGATCGTGTCCTGATCCGTATTGAAGTCGGTGATAGTGTCGTCGCCGGAGCCGGGACCGAACGCGAAGGTGTCAGCACCTGCACCGCCGGTCAGCGTGTCGTCGCCGCTCCCGGCGATGATGAGATCGGCACCATCGCCACCATCGATGGTATCGGCACCTGCCCCATCGAAGATCAGATCGGCACTGTCGCCGCCGGTGATGGTGTCATCGCCGCTGTCCCCAAACAGGACGTCGGTACCCTCCCCGCCTGATATGATGTCGTCGCCACTGCCGCCGCGGATTACGTCGGCGCCGCTGTCGCCGTCCAGCGTGTCTGCTCCGCCGCCGCCGATGATGAGATCGGCTCCCTCGCCACCCTCGATGGTGTCGTCACCACTGCCGCCGAACAGGTAGTCGGTATCTTCGCCGCCGGCGATATAGTCGTCACCGCCGCCTCCCATGACGACATCGACGCCAGCGTTGGATGAGATGGAGTCGTCCTGTTCCGATCCGATGATGATCTCGTTGCCGGTGGTGCCCTGGTAGGCAGCGGTCTCCGGGGTCTGCTTGTCCGTACTCTGCTGGTTCTGATCCTGGTCGTCCGCCACGAAACACTCCTTGATCCCTTCGATCTAGCTGCTGCTAAGCTAGAAGTTACCACGTTACCCCATGCTCAATCGTAACTCAAGCGGGTCGAACGGCAGCCTCAGCCAACGGCGGGTGTTTCCCCGTCGACGGCGCCCGCGCCACGCTCGATGCGTGGTGCCGGTGCGGGCATGATTGAGGTCGCGGCCGGCTGCGTGTCGCCGTGATCGTCGGCTGTCGGCGGAATCTGGCATCCCGCCACGATTCCGGCCAGAGCAGCGACCAGGAGTTGCGGCACCCACCGGCTGCTGCCCGTATCAGCCGGACGCCGCGACGAGCGGGCGGGTATGCGCGGGCTTCCGCCCCCTCACGGAGGCGAGCTGGCGGATCGCCTCCGTGAGGGCGTCCCGGTATGCTCCGCGCGGCGCTGCTCGGCGCCGCAGTTCACGCCGACCACGTCCACGAACGGCAGCAGGTCGTCGCCGTTCGCGGCGTATCGTCCCGAGGCCAACAGGTCGAGCAGGTCGGCGCACGAGTGTCCCCAGTCGGTACGGTAGACGGTCGCCCCGCTCTTGCGGTCACGCGTGTACTTGAGCGTGAGATCGACCGCGACCGGCAGGCCGAACGCGCGCGCCTCGTCGACCGCGATCACGGCCTCGGTGGCGGAGAACATCGAACCACGGCATCAGCCCGCGCACGTCCAGACTGATCGGATGGAAGTAGGGATGGTGGACGGTGTGGTAGCGTCCGCGCTGGCGAGCATCACCTTGTGGACGACTCCAGTAGCCGGGCGTATCGCGTCGCGATACAATAGAGGTCCGCAATGCGAATCAAGCACAGCGGGCTGCGGGCACTGCATGAGCGTGGCGACGGGTCACGGCTATCCGCAGGTTTGGTTCCCCGGCTGCGGCGAATTCTGTTGCGGCTTGAAGGTGCGACGCGGCCCGGCCACATGGCCGTGCCCGGGTACCGTCTTCACCCGCTGAAGGGTGACCAGCGCGGGTTGTGGAGCGTTCGGGTTTCGGGTAACTGGCGCGTAGTGTTCCGCTTCGAGGGAATGGAGGCCGTAGACGTGGACCTGATCGACTACCACTGATTGAGAGGCAACAACCATGGCGACGATGTATGACCCGCCACACTTGGGCGAGTTGATACGAGAGAGTATCGATGCGGAAGGGTGGACGGTGACCGGAACGGCGGAGCGGCTGGGTGTAAGCCGGGTGGCGCTGTCGCGAGTGCTGAACGGTCACGCCGGCGTATCGGCAGCGCTGGCGCTGGCGCTGGAGCGGATAGGCTGGAGCGACGCCGAGCACTGGATGCGGATGCAGGCCATCTACGATCTGGCTCAGGAGCGACGAAAACAGGCGACCGCGGCCGCTTGACAACAGCTCTACTCAGGCCGAGCCCGATTCATGACTCGGCCAGCGCCGCGCGGATGGCGCGGATGTGCTCCGGGCCGGTGCCGCAGCAGCCGCCGACGATCGAGGCGCCGGCGGCCACCACCTCCGGCGCGTGTGAGGCCATGAGATCGGGGGGGTGGTCGTAGTGCGTGGCGCCGGCGACGATGCGCGGCATGCCGGCGTTGGGATAGGCCATCAGCCGCTTGCCGGTGATGCCGCGCTCGGTCAGCGCGGTCCGGAGCTGGCGGATCGCCTCGGCCGCGTAGGGCATGCCGGTGTGCTCGGCGCGCCGCTGCTCGGCGCCGCAGTTCACGCCGACCACGTCCACGAACGGCAGCAGATCGTCGCCGTTCGCGGCGTAGCGGCCCGAGGCCAACAGGTCGAGCAGGTCGGCGCACGAGTGTCCCCAGTCGGTACGGTAGACGGTCGCCCCGCTCTTGCGGTCACGCGTGTACTTGAGCGTGAGATTGACCGCGATCGGCAGCCCGAACGCACGCGCCTCGTCGACCGCGATCGCCGCCTCGGTGGCGGAGAACATCGTCTCGATGCACAGGAGATCGGCGCCGGCCGCGGCAAGTCTTCCGGATACCAGGCGGTGCGCCTCGCGCACCTGGACGTCCGGTATGCCGAAGGTGGTGTCGCCCGCGTCGGCTTCGATGGCGCCCGGCGACGGGCCGAGGGAACCTGCGACGTACACGGGGCGGCCGGCGTCGTCGACCGCCTGCCGCGCCAGCCGCACCGCCCGGTCGACGATCGCGGCCGAGTCCTCGGCGCTGCGCCCGGCCATGGCCAGATGCAGCGGCGATGCCACGAAGGTGTTGGTCTGCACCAGGTCGCTGCCGGCTTCGACGTAGGCCTGCGTGACCTGTTGCACCACATCCGGGTGGAGCTCGCTGGCCAGCGAGCTGTTGGGCAGGTCCACCCCGCGGGCGAACAGCTCGGTCCCGAAGCCGCCGTCGTAGAACAGCACCCGGTCCCCGGCCAGCACGTCGCGCAACGAGCTCACGGGGCGGCCTCCGTGTCCATCATCCCCCACCGGATGCTGAAGCGCCGCACCGCGCCGCGCGGCAGCTCCGCAACGAGCGCGGACTGCTGCCGGCCCTCCCGTTCACGGCAGGTGACCGGCAGCGGCTCACCGTCCACCGTAGCGGAGTCGGCGGCGCCTTCGAACACCAGCGTGGCGTCGTCGACCGCGGCGTCCGCGCGCACGGCGAAGGTGAGCGATCGCTCCCGCGGATCCCAGTCCAGCTCCTCCAGGCGCAGTGCCCGGCGCGCGTCGTTGAAGGCGACCCAGTCGACGTCGGAGAAGCGGGGGATGTCCGCGGTGTAGGCGAGCATCGCGTCGAACCACGGCATCAGCCCGCGCACGTCCAGGCTGATCGGATGGAAGTAGGGGTGGTAGACGGTATGGTAGCGGCCTGATGCGTCGTCGGCCTGCTGCCGGGAGGCGGCGATGCACTCCTCCAGCGACTTCGCCGGCAGGAAGGTCTTGTCGGTATGCCAGCCGTCGTCGGTGGAGATGGTGACCTGCTCGTACAGGTCGATGAAACAGCCGTCGGAGTCCATGAAGCGGACCGGCAGGCCGCTGCCGTTCAGGTAGCCGCGGTCGAAGTAGCGGATCGGCGCGAAGTTCACGTCCAGCCGGATTCCCTCCGCGGCCAGGTACTCGGCCATTTCCGTCCAGCCCACCCAGACGGTGCTGTGGCCGCGGATGCTCACCGCCCGGCAGCCGTAGCGCCGTTCGAAGGAGGCGAGCTGGTCCCGCAACCCCGCGCGCATCTCCTCCAGCTCCGGGCGCGGCCCGCTCCAGTTGTGCTGCCCGGCACCGTGTCCGGCGGCGCGGATCTGCTCGTGGCGCGCAGGCGAGAGCGCGTCGTAGTCGTCGCTCTTCACGTACACGGTGTAGGGGACGCGATAACGGTCGGCGACGGCCATGGTGGCCTCATACTGCTCTCGCGACATGCCGTCGGAGTCGCCGTCGAACAGGGCAACCGCGGGCGCGTCGCCGGGGTAGTGCCAGACGCGCGGCAGCGGATGGGGCGCCAGCCACTGCAGGGCGCGCACGAACAGGTCCTGGTGCAGGTCGGCCTGCGGAAGGTCGAGCAACCGCTCGTCCAGGGAGCCGACGAACAGGTCGTTCGCCTTGTACATGCCGTCGGCGTCGTAGTCGGGATAGGCGCCGTTGCTGGCCTGCTCCGGGCGGCCCTGGTGGAAACGCACGGTGGAGCCGGCCAGGTCGAACGTGTAGATGACCGCCCGCCCATCGCCGTGCGGGGTACAGACCACGGCCGGATGCGGCGACGGCCGCCCCAGGAACGGGGCCAGCCACAGCGCCACCCCCGCGGGGTCACCCTGCCACGTGTACAGGTCGGCGCGCTCGTGGAACTGCAGGTCGCGGGCCGCCAGTGACGCGGCCAGCTCGTTGTCCGGGTTGACCTGCACGTAGCGGTCGGTCATGCCGCGCAGGATCAGCGGTCCGTCGGCCCGCGGCCATCCGCTGGACGACAGCGGCTCGAGCGCCTCGAACGGCTCCAGCCCGAGCGCGCGGGCCAGCCGGTGGCCGGGGCGCAGCAGCAGCACACGCGCGCCGGCCGCCGTGAGCTCAAGGACCTCGTCTTCCTGCTCGGCCGTCAGGGTCACCGCGCAGACCACGACGACCGCGGCGGCGCGCAACGCGTGGCCATCCAGCGGCCCGTCGGCCAGGTCGTGCGTCCGGTACCACGGGTAGCCCTCCGCCAGCAGGATCTCCTCCACGTAGCGGTGGAACCGGTTCGGGTCGTCGCGGTGTGCGATCACGACGATCGGCGTTGCCATCGTCAGGCCTCCTTCCCGTAGAAACGCTCTGCCCAGGCGTCCAGCTCGGCGTGGAGCCGGTGGCGCGCTGCTCACCGTGTGCTGCCATCACTCGATCATTTCATTATATCGGGCAACGAGGTGCTTGCACTTTGCTGTCTGAGAACGCACAATGCGGTCATGCCTGTTCAGATCACGATCAGGGGCGTCCCCGAGGCGGTTCGGGACGAGCTGGCCGCGCGCGCAGCGCTGCAGCGCAAATCCATGCAGGCGTACCTCCGGTCCGAGCTGGAGCGCATCGCGTCCCGACCGTCAATCGAAACGTGGCTCAAGGAGGTACGCGAGCGCAAGAAGGCCTCGGGTACGCATGTTCCGGCTTCCGCGGTCCTGCGCGCTCGTGACGCGGACCGGACGTGACCGTCGTCGTGGATTCGTCCGTGCTGGCCGAATCCCTGGTAGACGTCAGGAAGGAAGGGGAGTGGGCGGAGGCCGCCCTCGACGCGAGCGCTCGAGCCGCGCCGCAGTTGGCGCTGGCGGAGGCGAGCAACGTCCTGCGCCGTCTGGAACTGGCCGGAGGGATTTCGCGGCTGGAAGCGAACAGCGCTCACCGCGACCTCCTGCGGCTCGACCTGGAGCTCTTTCCCTTCGCACCGTATGCCGAACGCATTTGGGAACTGCGTTTCAACCTGACCTGCTACGACGCATGGTACGTGGCGCTGGCGGAGGCGCTCGACTGCCCACTGGTGACGCTGGACCATAGGCTCGGCCGTGCCAGCGGCCCCGTGTGCGAGATCACCGTGCCGCCCTGGCCGCAACCGGAATGAGTGCCCGGACATCGGAAGCCGGCCTCTGCCTGCTGGAGCTGGACGCCGACCGGCACCGGGTTGCGGGCGATCCGGCGGCGCTGGCCGCTGCGGTGCGGCGCGGGGCCGACCTGCGCATCTACACGGAGTTCGCCTGGCACGAGCACATCGAGCTCGGCTCCACTAACACGGAGCTGGTGCGCGAGCTCTCGGAGTTCCGGGTCACCTACCTGCTCGACGACCGCTGGGTGGCGGCGATCATGAACTGGCGCATGCCGATCACGCCGCTGTCGTTCGGAGCGGAGCCGCGCATGTCGTTCTTCCTCTACAACCAGGACGGATCGCAGGCATGCGCCAATCCCCGGCTCGACAGTGCCGCCCCGCCGCCCGATCCCGCCGAGCAGCGCACGTGGCCGATCAAGTACCAGGTGCTCGACGCCCATGACCAGGGCACGCGCGCGCCCAGCCACAACTTCGTCTACCGGTTCGACCGCTACCGTTTCTGCGTCAGCGAACGCTGGCGCGAGGTGCTGGCGCACGACGAGCGCGGCGCGGTGCGCTCGGGCTCGATCGACGCGCTCGGCGAGGCGCTGCAGCAGGGCCGCGAGCTCAAGGTGGCGGTCGGCGGCCTGTGCGCGGACCTGGGCGGCACCGTCACGCACGAGGTGTTCGTGCACGTGGGAGCGAGCTGGCACATGACCGAAGCGGGCACGGTCGTAGCGGGGACGCATCCGCTGGTGCGGGTGGCGCCGGCGATCCCGCTGCGCTACCGGTCGGGCGGCTGGGACTTCGGCTGGCTCCTGGCCGGCACCGACGGGCGGGTGCAGCAACGGCTGGTGGAACCCGCTACCGGCGCGTTCCGCGAGCGCGAGTCGGCCCATCCGGTGCGCTGGTTCGCCCGCGACGAGGGCGGCGCCTACGGCTCGCGCACCGCCAGCCGGTAGCTGTACAGGGACGCCTGCTCGACCCCGAACACGAGCATCACGGTGCGGTCGCGCAGGCCGCTCACGTCGGCGTGGTCGCGCCACCGCACCCGCTTGCGGAGGTGGTTGCCCTGCACCGGTTCGCAGTCGTCCAGCCCGTACCCGTCGATCGCGGTGCCGTCCGGGTTGAGCACGCCGACGCGCACGCTGCCGCCGCGCGGCACCGACTCCCAGCGGGTCTCGACGTTGACCTCCAGGTGGTCGCCGGCGACCACCGCCGGCTTGGTGACGACGATGCCGGTCGGCTCGCCGGTCTTCCAGTGGCCGTGCGACAGCGACATCCAGCGGTCCAGGCGGATCTTCGCCGCGCCGATCACGCGCGGATGGATCGGCTGCTCGTCGGGCCGCCGAGACGAGCCGGTATTGAAGTAGAGCAGCAGCTCGTCGTTCAGGAGGATCGGCTCGTTGTGCAAGGGCATGCCGCCGGCGCGGTAGTAGGTGCCCTCCGGCCCGTCGTCCAGGAAGGGCCGGTCCGCAGCGACGCGCCGCCACGGCTGGCCGTCGCGGTGGCTGACCAGCTCGCAGATGCCGGTCGGAAAGGCGCTGTCCTGGATGTCCAGGAATCCCAGGTCCATGTCGCCGTAGTTGAACGGCGTCAGGCCGTGCCACTCCCACAGGCGGCCGAAGGCGCTCTCTGCGTCGTTCAGGAACAGCGATTCGATCGGCGACCAGGTGCGCAGGTCGGTGGAGGTGGCCAGGCCGACGTTGCGCCGGTGCCGGTGGCCGGCATCCGGGTTCCGGTAGGACGGCGCGCGCATGTTGATCATCCAGCGCGCGTTGCGGTGGTCGCGGATCACCTTGAGGTAGTCGCCGTGGGTGGGCTGGATGAACTCCGGCGCGCCCGTGAAGTGGATGCCGTCGGGGCTCTTCCACAGGTACAGGCCGCTGGCCTTGCTTGCCAGCTCGATCTCCTCGTCGGTGATGTAGCGGTCATGCTGGTCAGGGTGGGCGCGCGCCCACATGCGGTTGTCGTGCATGAACGCGATCATCGCGTAGCGCTCCGCCGGCGGAGCCTCGTCGTCGCGGACCATCGTGTAGCCGTCCATGGCGTTGACGTTGCCGGGCGCCAAGTCCGCCGGGAACTGGAAGTAGAGGTTGTTGTGCGTGCTGCCGCGCCACTCGACCAGGCCCAGGTCGGGCTTCTCCCAGTGGATCCCGTCGCTGCTCTCCGCGTAGGCGTTGGCCACCTGCCGGTTGGGGTAGTCGTTGAGCTGGTACCAGAGCCGCAGGCGGCCGTCCTCCTCGCGGATCACCGAGCCCCAGGCGACGATCCCGCAGCCGAGCTCCCACTCGGCATCGCCCTGCACCACCGGCTCCGGCGTGAAGGCCGGCCGATTGAGCACGCGGCGCAGGTTGATGATCTGGTGGATGCGGTCGTCGTCGACGAACAGGTGCAGGTCCGGGTCGTACATGACCCGGCAGCTTAGCGCGTGCCGTCAGGCCGGACGAGTGCCGGCACCGCGCGGCAATCACCAGATGAACGCTACCGGCTCCATCGGACAGCGGATCTCTCTGTGCAGATTGTGTTGAATTGGCAGGACGTACAGTGCGCTCCCACTCGAGCCGGGAACGCCCCGCTTACCGCCAGTCGTGCAATCCACCGGCGCAGCGCCAAGGTTACTTGGCGCACATCTTTGGTCGTCAGAACAAATCTCTCTTCTTCGCCGGTCGTAAGTATGATGCGACGAGCGATCACCGAGGACAGATCGAGTTCCAACAAGACGGCGACTCCGTACGCCGCGTTCTGAAGCCAGTCGGGGACTCGGGGACGTGAGGTGCACAGTCGCCCCGACGTCTTGTAATCGATCACCTCAACCGTGCCCGACGGATCCAGCGCAATTCGGTCGACGCGGCCAGCGAACGTCAGGCGTTTGCCGAGCTTCATCCGCACCGCCCTCTCGACGGCAATCGTCCTTTCCCGCTCGTTGCGATAGACAACGTCGTGGTGCAAGATGAGAGCTTCCCGCCCCGCATCGAACAAACGCCCAGCGGCCGTGCCGCCCAACCCGGTCGGGAGGGTCTCCGCCAGCCGTTCCTGGAACCACGCGACAAGCTCGCCCCGATCGCGACATTCGCGGGGACCGCCATACAGCCACGCCAGCGCCTCGTGCAGGCGACTACCGAGGTACATCTGCTCGGTCTCTGCGGCCTCTGGCGCGTGATCAACGTACTTCAACCTGTACGACCACGGACAGACTTCAAACGCAGCCATGTGTGAGTAGGACACCTCCCGCGGAAGGGTTGTCCCTACCGCACGGCGACCGGCGCGCTCCCATGCCTCGCACACGGCAGAAGCGATGCTTGCCGGTTCTGCCGTCTCCGACGAGAGCGTCAGGTCGGCAGGAACCAGTCGTAACCTCGACTCGGTCCAGCGCATCTGCGATGCCCACGTTCCCCGGGAACGCGGCCACCTCGGGGTGACTCGCCCGCGAATGCGCCGCATGGCGGTCCGCGTGCTGCAGTCGAGGTGCACGACGAAACTAGTCAGCCCGCGTAGACGGAGCTGCTCGACGATCTCCTCAAAGTCCCGCGACGCACCGGTACACTCGAAGACCGTCGGCCCGGGCGACGCAACAGAAGCGATGGCGTCCGCGATCGCAAACGCATCCTCCGTACCGGAAGGCTGACGCCGCAGACTCTCTACATCGAGATGCCGTGCCCCCAACGAGGACACGAGCTCCCGGCAGACGGTGGATTTTCCGGCACCGATCTGACCGATAACGACAAGCACCGGGCCACCGGATTTCACGGCATCCCCCCACCCACTAACCGCGGTCCCGGGGCGAACTGCCCGCACGGGTTCCGATCACCCGCGACAGCATCGCATTGAACCACCTGTCGGAGAACCCGGCAGCGACTCCGAGCACGACGAACAGTGCCACCCGCGCAATGCTCTCATCCGGAAGTGAGAAAAACCTCAGCGATCCTGAAAGCAGCGCGGCGCTGACGAACAGGGCGGCGGTGGAGCCGATGCACGCGCGTCGCACCATATCCAACTTGAAGATACTCGTGAACTCGTCGCGCGTCCGTTCGTCGCGCAGAGTCCGGAGCCGCGAGAGGACGGCACCGGCCGCGCCGGACAACACACCCGCCACGAGGGGGAGGAATGTCGAGTCCACGCCAGGCGCGACCGTGATCGATAGCGACAGACAGACTACCAGCAAGGGTACGAGACCGCACAAGAGCCCCACCCCCAGCTTGATTACCTCCAACGTCACTCCTGCGCGTTCCTCCGCCAGCCGGTTGAATCGCCCAGCCGACTCATGCAGTTCCAGCGTGAGCTGCCGCAGCCGCTGACGCAATGTTTCCGACCGAAGCTCATCGACATCGGGCTGAATGAAGCGCGCGATGTCCTCCTTCCACGCCTCACGGCGTACTTGGTCGAAACGGTATAGGCTGTCTTGGAGCCTGATCCACGTGGGATAGAGCAACGCCGCGGGCTTGAACAGGCAGAGGTCGGCTTCCACCTCGTGAACCGCAACGAGACATTTGTTCTTCAGGTCTTCCCGATTACCGGAAGTTCCGTCGGCGGCGCTCGTGGCCAACCTCTCGGCTTCCCGGAGTCTCTCCTCGACCTCGTCCAACCCACTGTCGAGCGACTTCCCGTCCGGCGGCGCCAATCTGGATTGTGCAAGCTCGCTCCGCAGGCGCGAGAGACGCGCTTGCAGCTCGGCATCAGCGGGACTTCCTCTCGTCGTCGATTTCCGTCGAGGTCTCATGCCTCGCCGCGCATCCATGTCCGCTGCACTAGGGTCCCGAGCGACCCCCAAGACCGGTCAACGGGCTGTCCCTCAGCCGGCCAAGCGGCGCGTCTCGGTTCGCACCCTGCAATCGCAACGAGCGTCGACAGTCCCCGCACGGTGGGGCTGGTGTCCCTACCTATGGCTTCCTCCAGAAGACGACGACTCTCGGGCATCAGCCAAAGCAGTTCGATGGCAATCCGTCGCGCCAGCGCTGACTGCGACTTGGTCGCCAGAGACAGCAGAGATGGGGCAACCGACAGGCCGTCCTGTTTCGGCTGCCGCAGCATCAGGCATGCGTACAGCAAGACCATCGCATACGGATGCATGTGATCTGCGGCCGCTTCTGATACCTGCCTCAGAGCCGCTGCGGTGGTCGTCTCAAGGGCTCGCGGCGTGCTCAGAAGCGCTCGCAGCAGGACAATCGTCTGACTGTCCGTCGGTGCCTCGGCCACTTGGGCGGCCGCCCGGGCCGCAGTGCCGCCCGGCCAGTGCAACGCACGAAGATAGGACGCTATCTGCCTCTCGGCCGTTGGATAGCGGTCCAGATCATCGAAAGCCTGCGGAACCAGCGCCGGAGAGCGTAGTCGCTCTGCCAAGGAGTACGTACGCTTCCAAAGCTGAGCGTGCTCCGGCGTCGGCGAACGGTTTCCCTCTACCAACTCTGCGAAAGCGCGCTGCTGTGACGTCGACAGATCGCTCTGGGACCGTATCATCGCCAAGCTGGTCACCACGCGGTGCTCGGTCGTCAGCGCTTGGCGCTCGTAGTCTACAAGCGAATCCAGCACTCTCGTCTTGCGCTCATTGAGACGGAATCCCTCGGTGTCCAGTGACGCGGATAGGGAAGCCAGTGCTCGATCCACGTCGTTCGAGTCGACGGCAAGGAAGAAGTCGTCAACCCACCTGATGTGTCTGGCCACAAGCGGGTCGCGTGCCACGTGATCGTCTACGGGGCGCAACACGACGTCAGCGATGAGCCAGATCAGTTCGTGGTTCGCAACTGGCAGCCCTGTCCGCGTCCCGCCTTCCCGATGGGGAACGGCGTTGATTTCGCTGATCGTTTGAAGCGTCGTCTCAATGCTTCGCTCGTCAAGCTCCATGCGGTGCAGGGCACACTCGATGCCCGATGTGGGCATGGAGGCGAAGTAGCTGTCGACATCCGCCACGACTACCGAAAGACCTTCCACCAGTGCAAGCCGTATCCACGTGGGAACGGTCTCCCACCAGGACTGGTAAGCCTGAGGCTGATCTCCTTCGCTTACCCCATCCGTAATCAGCTGAAGGCGAACGGAGGTCATGAAGTCCGGGACGACCTCTACCCGTGTGCCCCCCCCCTGCTTCGGTCTTGTGACCAAATCCACCTCGGCGCGCATCGAGGTGTTGACATGACACTCCGCCGAACCAGACTCGACTTCGGCGTGACCAAGCGGGTCAGACAGCAAGCTCGTCGCCCTTCGTTGTCGACAGACCTCGATAGCGTCAGCAACCCGAGACATCTCGCCCGCAGAAGGTCGATCAACTTCGCTCGCCGGACTTCGAAAAACCGAGCCGTGAACTCTGCTCATCTACTCATCTCGCAACGGGCAGCGCGGTCGTCAGGAGTCTTGGTGCCGAGTTCGCACCCGTCGTCGCGTTCGGCTGACCACGGGTGCGATTGTAGCAGTCATCGTCGAGCCGATACCCCGCACAGCTCGTCTGACTCGTCATGCGAAGTCCCCGGACGAGACGCAGGAATCGGGTCTGTTGAAGCGAGTTTCCCTGCGGGCCGGTGCTGACCACGGGCGAGCCGGCGCCTGGGACAGTGAGTCCGTCAGCACAGGCAAGAGCTTGGTCCCGTTCGGCGACGACCGCATCGCCATCCTGTTCCAGGCACTGGCCAGAAGTACCACTGGCAGCCGGTCTTCGACGCCATGGGCACGGGCTTCATGCATCGACCACTCCGGGCAGGTTCTCTTCGACCATCCAACGCCTGTTGCGTCGGCCACTCCGCGGTCCCCGCGGGTTGAGCTTGCGGTAGCCCTTGATCGGTGCCGCCGCCAGCCGATCGAGTCCCACACGAGCGAGCTGCAGGTGTTCGAGCACCCATCCCAGGCGCTTGCCGGTTGCCGCGTCCAATCGGAGGGCATAGTCGCTGATCCGCTGGACACTCAGTCGAGATCCTGCCAACTCGAAGGCGTGAAGAACCTCCGCGAAGCCGCCGCAGTGCTGCGGCATGGTGAGCCCGTCCACGAGCGTCCGCTCGAGATCGGTGATCGACACCCTGGCATCCCCGGCCCACACCTGCTTCGTACCGAAGAACCTGCCCGGCCTCACTTGGACGAACCGGAAGACCACGTCGTTGACAAGGCAGCCGTCGCAAGGCTCTTCCTCCCTGCGTCCGCGCAGACGCGGGACAGACGTCCCATGAGTCGTAAGCACGAAGGTCGTCCTCGGCACCTGCGTCGTGAGGCCGTGGTAGTGCAGCGCGGACCAGTGTGAGATGGCAGCGGGATCGACCAGGGCCATGGCGACCTCGAACTCGTGCGCCGGCGTCACACGCGGTACGGTCGAACCCAGCGCGTAGAGTCCCCGGCGAAGAGGGACGATCCAGCCGGTGCGTCGGAGGTGATACAGCGCCTCTCCAAGGTAGGAAGCCTTCACACCCGCCCTGGGTGCCAGTTGCCGCGCTGTGTCGATCGAGAAGACTCGATACCCTTCGTTCGCGAGCAGGCGTACCAACTCGATCCCGACCAACGACCGCTTGGGCTTCGTCTCAGTGGTCACGGGTTGCTGTCCAGAGGATGTCCACGCTTCCGTAGCGCCTACCTGTTGGCAGATACCGTAAGCTGACCGTTGGACGCTGTCAAATCTTCTACGGACCCTATTTCGCGCGCGGCTCCGCCGAGGGCGACGGGACGCTGGAGAATGGGCCCACAAGGACTCGAACCTTGGACCAACGGATTATGAGTCCGCCGCTCTAACCGACTGAGCTATGGGCCCGCGCGCATACAGCCAACACGCAAAGGGCCGCACCGGTCAAATGGTGGCGGCGGGCGCCGAGGCGCGCTACGGCGTTGAGTCGAAGTAGGGCACGGGCAGCTCTCCGCGGGCGAGCTTGAATGCCATCGGCACCCGGCGTTCGTGACCGGGGCTCAACGCGGGGAGGTCGTCCTCGGGGAAGAAGTCTGCGTCCGTCGCTCCGCCCGGGATCGCCCAGAGGCCGTTGTCCTCGCGCTTGATCAGGAGCATGCCTCCATCGCGGAAGACGACCGCATCGGCGCCGACCAGAGGCGCAACATGCATGAGTTTCTGCTTGTACTCCTCCATCACGTCGCCTGCCGGCCGCTCCTCGATCGCGGCGACCAGTCGAGCGCTCAGCGACAGGGCGCGGTCGTACCGTTCCCGGTCGTACTCGTTCCCGGCATAGAACGCTCCCGCGTTCGCGATGCTCCGCAGCTCGTCGGCGATCAGGTACACCTCGTCCTGGAACGGCACTGGCAACTCCTCGCGTCCGCCGTCCGGCCTCGATTCTCGCCTCTGTGTCACTCCGCGATGCTCTCCTGCAGGAAGCGAGTGATGCGGTCGCGGTTCGCGGTCAGGCTCGAAAACTGCTTCTCACAGACGTCGCTGAAGCGAGCCAACACCTTGCGGTTGATCGACTCCTGATCTTCGAATATCGCCAAGGAGCGGAACTTGAGATCCCACTTCTCAAACTGAAGCAATGCAATCGTAGCGTCGCGTGTCTTGCCGTCACTCGCGAGACCGTGGACGAAGAGCGGGCGCGACATACCGTTGATGCGGCAATCCACGGGGTACATCCCGTTGGGATCGTGCTCGGGGTCGCTCCAGTCGAAGTCCCGGTGTTCCTCCGGCGCCACTTCGCTCAGGAGATCTCGAAAGTCCTCCATGAAGGTGGACCGTACTCGTTCTCGAGACAGAAAGGAGACGTCACTGATCTTGAGCAACGCTTGAATGAAGGAGTACAGCGCATCGCCGTACCGCTCATCCGGAACGGCTAGGACCAGCTCGCCATCTCGATCCTCGATGCGGAACGTCGAAAGCGCGTTGGAGATGATCTGCTGCCGCGTTCCACGCTGCATGTCCCGCTCATCCAGATCATAGGTAAGGTGCATGTACGTATGGGCCTCATCGGAAAGGACCCACTGCGCTCCCTCCCTCTTGAGGACAATGGACAGGTGATCGCCGTCTTCGAACAGAAACGGCGTAAACACACGGTACCGGCCGACGCCCTCGCCCGCCAGCCTCACCTTGGCGGAGACCTTCGCGTGAAAGTCGTTTTCCACGGTCTGGACTGTCATGTTCCTGCCTCTCCTTCGAACAGATCGCCCTGCGGATCCGACGGAACACGGAAGCTCCCATCCTTGAGCAGACAGCGAAGCGCATCGTAGAACGATCCGTATCGATCCGTCGGCTTGGCATATGCGTCCTCGCGTGCTCCAAGCGCCTGATAGCGCTCGGTCGCACGGTGAATGTGAAAGTCGTAAAACGTGTCTCCCTCGATCTGGTTCGTGTGTTCATGGCTCCTGCCGTTGTAGCGACGGAGTCGGAACACTTGGGAGGATTGCGGGACGAGCAAGGCAAGGATCACGGAGAAGTCCAATACGTTGATGGCGTTCTGCCTGAGGATGAGACGGAATTCGCTCCCACCGTCGCCCGCTACGTCCAGATGGCGCTCATGGTGACCACGTTTGGGTTTCAATCTGGTCCGAGCGTGCCAATCGTCCGGCAGGTGCTTGGGCTCCCGAATCAGAGCATCGATCTCCGCATCGGAATACGAGACCGCCATCGGTTACTCCGTTGCTTCCATCGGAACGGCGCCCTGCCACGTGCGGGCGATCTCCCGCCAATCGATGGCGCGGTCCTGTTCGCCCGTCCACACCTCCCAGAAAGATGGGTCGCGCGAGTGCGGCCGGCGATCCTCCGCGATGTCCTGCACTTCTACGAGAATCGGAAGGCCGCTACGTTGAACCTCGAGGTCGCTCATGCCTCCGGCTCCAGATCGTACCCGCCAAGCCGTGTTGCAGTCACGTTCCGCTCTGGTCGTCAGGCGACGGTCCTGGGCGCGCCCGCGCACTACCTCGTTTGCTATCGTAGCCGGATGAGCACGGACCCGAACGACGCCATGGCGCGCAGGCGAAAGATCCTGTTCACGGACTGGCGGGACGTCGACTGCGGCTCGGTCGCGTGGCTGACCGCGGACGGCGAGCGCTACCGGGTGGGCAACCCGCCGGGGGAGCCGGTGACCATGCGGGCGGAGCAGCCGTCGGTGCCGCGCGGCATCCGGCTGCAGGCGCAGCCGGCCCGCAAGGCGGGGGTGATCGAGGGCCTCCCGGACGTCGGTCACGTGGTCTACGAGGAGGGCCGCTACCGCTCCTGGTACCTGCAGGTGAACGGCATCTCCCGCTTCGGCACCGGCGCGCCGGCCCATCGGCGCCCCCCGGAGCTGGTGGAGATCTGCTCGGTCGAATCGCCCGACGGATTGCACTGGAGCGCCCCGGTCCGTTCGCGCATCGAGACGCCGGCCCGGCGAGACTTCGACGGCATGTCGTTCTTCATCGACCCGCACGCTCCCGCCGACGAGCGCTACAAGTTCATCTACTGCGCCACGTTCGACGAAGGCGTGTTCCAATCGCACGTCGACGCCTACCTGCGCCGCGAGCCGCGCCATCGGGACGCGCGCATGTCCACCGAGCGGCGCTACGGAATGTTCGCCGCCGTGTCGCCGGACGGGGTCACGTGGCGCAGCCTGCCGGAGCCGTTCACCCTGCACCCCAGCGACACCGACACCACCGTCTTCTGGGACGAGCACTTGAGCGTGTACGTGATGTACACGCGCCTGTTCCGCGACGGCCGGCGCTGGATCGGCCGCGCCGAGGCGCCCGACTTCGCGCACTGGGGGCCGGTGGAGCCTGCCGTCTGGCCGCGGCTGGACGACCCGCCGGACTACGACTACTACCTGAACGGCCACAGCCTCTACCCCGGCGCGCCGGAGTACCGGCTGATGCTGCCGATGCTCTACCACCGCTACACCGAGCGCAGCCACGTGCGCCTGTACTCCAGCGCCGACGGCATGGCCTGGAGCGAGGTTCCCGGCGGGCCGGTGCTGACCCCGGGCGATCCGGGCACGTGGGACAGCGAGTTCATCGGCACCGGCAAAGACCTGGTCCCGTTCGGCTCCGGCCGCATCGCCATCCCCTACTCCGGAGTCGGCTTCCCGCACAAGTATCCGCGCTGGCAGCACGTCTTCGACGCCATGCGCACCGGCTGGGCGTGGTGGCCGGAAGACCGGCTGTGCGCCGTGGTCGCCGATTACGAGGGCGAGTTCCACACCCCGCCGATCCTGCCGGCGGGGCGCCGCATGCGGCTCGACTTCCGCACGCCTGCGGCCGGCCGCATCCGCATCGGCATCGACGGCATCGAGGGTCGTTCGGCCGCCGACTGCGACCCGCTGGCGGGCGACCACGCCGGCCAATTGGTGACTTGGCGCGGCGGAGAGGCCGACCTGGGCGTCCCGGCCGACCGGCCGGTCTCCCTGCACGTCACGCTGCGCAGCGCCGAGCTCTTCGCGATCATGTTCGAGTGACCCGGCCGCCGGCGCCTCTGGAGATAATGCCGTGCTCCCGGAGGAACCGGGCGATCTCGCGCAGCGGCGTGGGACAGTCGTTGTGCCCGCACGCCATGGGGAACGGCGTGGTGCCGGCGGCCCGCGCAAGCGCCTCGCCGTGCGCGTACGGGATGATCCGATCACGCTCGCCGTGCAGGACCAGCACCGGCGAGTCCCCGGCCGCGACGACCGCGAGGTTGTCGAACCGGTCGAGCATCAGCGCTCGCGGGACGAACCGCGGCATCAGGTCGGCCAGGCGGGTGAAGCTCGACTCCAGCACCAGCGCCGCCAGCGGGCGGACGGCGGCCAGGGCACACGCGGCGCCGCCGCCGATCGACCGCCCATACGCGACGATGCGCTCCGCGTCGACCTGCGGCTGCGCGCCGAGGTAGTCGAACGCCGCGACCACTGCGGCGGTGATCGAGCGCTCGTTCGGACTGCCGCCCGAGCGTCCGTAACCCGGGTATTCGACCAGCAGCACGCCCAGACCCTCCCCGGTCAGCTCGAGCACGTCCACGTGGTCGTCGATCAGCTCGCCGTTGCCGTGCATGAACATCACCACCGGAAACGGAGCGGAGGCGGCGGGAGCGAGAAACCACGCCTCCACCTTCTCGTCCCGACCGAGCCATACCGTCTCGGCACCGGCCGGGAGCTGCGGCGGCTCCGGACGTTGCGGCCGCGGATAGATCACCCGCCGCTGCAGTCCCATCCACGCGGCGACGAGCGCCACCGCGACGAGCCCCAGAACGGCGGCGGTCAGCATCGGACGGACACCCTGCCCGCTGGACCGGGGTAGCATGGTGGGGTCAATGGCTGACGACGCCCCACGCCGCCGCAGGCTGGCTATCGCGGTCTGGGCGCTGCTGCTCCCCTTGGCGGCATGCGCTACCGGCATGCGCGAGGAACCGTCGGTGCCGGCGACGCCTGCCGATTGCGTGAGACAAGACGGGAGCCTCGACGCCGGCGCCACCCTGCGGGAGGCAGCCGGCAGCTATCGGCTGACACTGGTCACGGCGGACGACGACGGTACGCAGCGGGCGACCACCGGCACCCTCCACCTGGAGCCGAACCCGCCGGACTTGCGCAGGCTGCCGACGGCCGGTGGGGCCGCGGACGACACCGTGAGCGTCCCGCTGCACGGCTGGGCGGCCATCGACCTGCAGCCGGTCGGGGCGCTTTCGATCGGCGACCTCGGCTCGCGGGACCCCCTGCGTCCCGGCGTGCTGGTGCTGGAGCAGCGGCCGGCGTTCGCGGCGCCGGTGGCCATCACGCTGCGCCTGGGCTCGATCGCCAACCGGCGCACCGGGCAGACGGCGGCCGACGGCGGTTACACGGCGCTGCACGTCACCCGCGTGGAGCAGTCCGGCGGCTTCTCCGGCACCTGGATCAGCGGAGTCCACGCCAGCCGCGTCGAGGGTCACTTCTGCGCGGTCCCGATTCCTGCCGGCGGCCGGCCGTAGAGCCGCCCACGGATGACCGAGAGCTCCGTCAGGCCGCCCGCAGGGCCGCCAGCCGCTCGACCAGGGTCGGATGCGAGTAGTGGTAGAAGCTGTACCACGGGTGGGGAGCCAGGTTGGCGAGGTTGTCACGGCTGAGCTTGATCAGCGCACCGGACAGCGGGTCCGGTGAATCGACCGCCCGCGCCGCGAACCGGTCGGCGGCATACTCGTGCCGGCGCGACCAGAGCGCCGACAGCGGCCCCATCCAGAACGTGAACGGCCCGGCCAGCAGGCTGAACAGCACCAGCGCCGCGTGGTGGCTGGGCTGCCCGATCCCGAACGCCGCGAACAGCGGCGCGTAGTCCAGCACCAGGCTCAGGACCCACAGCGCTGCCACCGTGACCGCCACCGACAGCGCCAGCCGCTGCGGGATGTGGCGCAGGCGCTCGTGACCGATCTCGTGCGCGACCACCGCCTCGATCTCGCCCGCGTCGAGCTGCTCGAGCAGCGTGTCGAACAGCACGATGCGCTTCACCGGTCCGAGCCCCGTGAAGTAGGCGTTGCTGTGCTTGGAGCGCTTGCTGCCGTCCATCACGAAGATGCCGCGCAGGCGGTAGCCGAGCCGCCGGGCCAGCTCCGCCAGCCGCGTTCGCACCTCTCCCTCGTCGACCGGGACGAAGCGGTTGAACAGCGGCGCGATCACGGTCGGGTAGAGCACCATCAGCACGAACTGGAAGGCGATGATCACGCCGCCCGCGTACAGCCACCAGAGGCTGCCGGCACGGTCCATGAAGGCGAACAGGACCAGCAGGACGATCGCGCTGATGACCAGGGAGATGAGCCCGCCCTTCAGGCGGTCCAGCAGGAACAGCCCGAGGGTCGTGCGGTTGAAGCCGAAGCGCTCTTCGATCACGAACTGCGAGTAGAGCGCCGCCGGGATGCCTATCACCGTGAAGAAGGCGCCCACGGCCAGCACGTAGATCCCTCCCGAGAGGTAGGGATGCAGGGCAAGCTGCCCCACGGCGCGGTCGAGCGTGCCGAGCACGCCGCTCAGCACCACGGCCAGCACCGCCACGGCCGACACCGCGTGTGTGAGCAGCGCGAAGCGCCCGCGCGTCTGCGTGTAGTCGCGCATGCGCTCGTGGGTGTCCGCGTCGACCGCGCCGGCCAGCGCCGGAGGCGGCGCGTCCTGCGCGCGACCGTGGCGGAGGTTGAGCACGCCCAGGCCGCTCTCCACCACCCGCTGCAGCACGAACAGCACCAGGTAGAGCGCCAGGATCGCCGAGCTCGACATCACCCGGGCCCCTGGCGCACCGCATGCGGCGAGTCCGCCGGGCTCTGCACGTCGTCCGGCAACCGGCCGCGGATGGTGGGGTAGGTCTCGATCGGGACGCCGCGCACGCAGGCGATCACCTCGGCCACCACCGACAGCGAACCCGTGGCGATGATGGTTTCGGGCGCTCCGTCCGCCGCGGCGCCGGTGGCCGCGGCCACGTCGTCGCCGATGCCGAGCACCGCGAACCCCTCCCGCTCGAGCGCCGCGGCCACCGCCTCGGGCCGCTCGGCCCGCGGATGGTGCGAGCGCACCGCGTAGGCGCGGCCGGTGAGGCGGCGCAGCGGCTGCAGGGTCTCCGCCAGGTCGTGGCCGGTGAGGGCGCCGACCACGGCCACGGTCCGCGCCGGGTCGACCCGCCCGGCGAGCGCGCCCACCATCCGCTGCATGGCGTACGGGCTGTGCGCGCCGTCGACGATCACCTCTACGCCGCGCCAGCACATGCGCTCCAGCCGGCCGGGCCAGCACACGTCCGCCATGCCGCGCAGCACCGCTGCATGGTCCAGGCGCTCGCCCAGGAAGATCTCGCCGGCGGCGACCGCGACCGCCGCGTTCTCCCCCTGGTAGTCGCCGGCCAGCGGCAGATCGATGCGGTAGCAGCCGCGGCTCGTCTGGACCCGCAACCGCTGGCGGCCACCCGCCGTACCGTGCTGGGCTCCCGGGCGGTGGTGACGGTCACCTTCGCTGCCGTCCACCGACCAGCGGACGTCGGTGCCGACCTGGGTCACCGGCGCCCGCTGCCGGGCGGCCACACCCAGGGCCACCTCCAGGGCGCCCTCCATCTGCGGCGCGAGCACCACCGGCACTCCCGGCTTGATGATGCCGGCCTTGGCGCGGGCGATGCTCTCGATGGTCGGGCCGAGCACGGCGACGTGATCGAAGCTGATGTTCGTGATCGCGCAGACCGACGGCGTCACGACGTTGGTGGAGTCGAGCTCACCTCCCAGGCCGACCTCGATCACCTGCGCGTCGACGCCGGCGTCCCGAAAGTGCAGCAGCGCCATGGCGGTGAGCGCCTCGACCGTGGTCGGCTCCCCGTACGGCGTGTCCCCCGCGACCTGCTGCAGCGGACCCCAGACCGCGTCCACCAGCCGCGCGAACGCCGCCGGCTCGAGCGGATCCAGACCGTGGCGGATGCGCTCGGTCACGCGCAGCAAGTGGGGCGAGGTGTACAGCCCGACCCGCAGGCCGTGGGCCTGCAGCATCGAGCTCAGCATCGCCGAGGTGCTGCCCTTGCCGTTGGTGCCGGTGACGTGCAGCGTCGGCACCTCCAGGTGCGGGTTGCCGAGCCGCTCCAGGAGCGCGCGGATGCGGTCGAGCCGGAACGTGCGGTGCGCGGGGCTGTGGCGGGCGCGCTCGAAGTCGGCCAGCCCCATGAGGCGGTCGACCGCACGGCGGTAGTGGAGAGTCTCGCTCATGCGTGGTGCCGGCAGGGCCGCCTGGGCTGACAGCGTCGGCCGGTCTGCCGGCGGCCGCGGGGACTCAGTTGCGCGAGAAGTCGTCGCGCTCGCCGGAAGGGGATGCCAGGGAGTCTTCCTCGTTCCTGCACGCTTCGCCTTCCTCCGCCCCGCACACGCCGCAGGCCGTGGACGTCGCACCGGGGCCGGCACGACCGCTCAGACCAGCAGGGCCGCTCGGACCGGCAGGGTTGAAGCTGCCGCAGCCGAAGCGCTTGACCTCGCTCTCGCGCCCGAGCAGCACCTTGATCGACAGTGCCGCCACCACGGCGAACATGATCGCGATGCTCAGGATGATCGTCATCTTCGGCTCCTCCCGATACGTTCAATATACTACCGTTCGGAGCCGGCGTGTGCGTCGGGTCCATATTCGGGTCCGGGAGGCGGCCGACGGACCCGGTGATCGCCGGCGCTTGCCCTGCCGGCCCCGCGTGGCGATGATACGCCGGTGAGCACGCAACGGCTGGTGGTCCTGGGCGGGGGACCCGGCGGCTATGCCGCCGCCTTTCTGGCGGCCGACCTCGGGCTGTCGGTGACCTTGATCGACGAGGCGCCGAACCCGGGCGGCGTCTGCCTGTACCGCGGCTGCATCCCGTCCAAGGCGCTGCTGCACGTCGCCAAGGTGATCGGCGACGCCAAGGAAGCGGAGGAGTGGGGCGTCCGCTTCACCAAGCCGCACATCGACCTGGACAAGGTGCGCGGCTGGAAGGAGTCGGTGGTCGGCCGCATGACCGGCGGCCTGGGGTCGCTGGCCAGGCAGCGCAAGGTGACGCTGCTGGAGGGCCGCGGCCGCTTCAACGGCTCGCAGGAGATCGCCGTGGCCACCGGCGCCGGCGAGCAGCGCGTCGGCTACGACCACGCCATCATCGCGACCGGCTCACGGCCGGCGGTGGTGCCGGCGTTGGCGCTCGACTCCGACCGCGTGCTCGACTCCACCTCCGCGCTGGAGTTGCCCGACATCCCCAAGCGGCTGCTGGTGGTGGGCGGCGGCTACATCGGCCTGGAGCTGGGCAGCGCCTACGCTGCGCTGGGCAGCGCCGTGACCGTGGTGGAAATGACCGACGGCCTGCTGCCGGGCGTCGACCGCGACCTGGTGGGCATCCTGGAGCGCCGGCTCCGCGGCTCGCTGGCGGCCATCCACACCGGCACCCGCGTGGATGCGGTGAAGGAGACCGAACGCGGGCTGGCGGTGACCCTGTCGGGAGCGGCGAGCGGCACCGAGACCTACGACCGGATGCTGGTGAGCGTCGGCCGCGTGCCGAACACGGACGATCTCGGCCTGGAGCACACCGGCGCCAGGGTCGGTCCGGACGGCTTCATCGAGCACGACGACCAGCAACGCACCGGCGACCCGACAATCTTCGTCGTCGGCGACGTGGCCGGACAGCCGATGCTGGCGCACAAGGCATCGCACGAAGGGCGGGTCGCCGCCGAGGCGGCGGCCGGCAAGCGGGTCGCCTTCGAGCCGCAGGCGATTCCCGCCGTGGTGTTCACGGATCCCGAGATCGCCTGGTGCGGTCTCACCGAGACCGAGGCCAAGGCGCACGGTCACGACGTCCAGGTGGCCCGTTTCCCGTGGGCGGCCTCGGGACGCGCGACCACTCTGGGCCGTTCGGAAGGACTCACCAAGCTGCTGGTCGACCCCGGCAACGAGAGGGTGCTCGGCTGCGGCATCGCCGGACCCGGAGCCGGCGAGCTGATCGCGGAGGCGGTGCTCGCGATCGAGATGGGGGCGGTCGCCACCGACGTGCGGCTGACCATCCATCCCCATCCCACCCTGTCCGAAACGCTGATGGAAGCGAGCGAGGTCCTGTTCGGAACCGCCACCCACATTTTCCGGCCACGCCGGTAGCGCGAGGCATGCGGTGAGGGCGAACCCCGGCCGCGCCGAGTTGCTGGACCTCCTCCACCACTGGCGCAGCGAGCGGTACGTGCACCGCGTGGCGACCAACGTCGACCGCCACCTGTTCAGCTCCTGCTTCACGAGGGTGGAGATCGAGGGCCTGGAGGATGCCAAGCGCCGCGCGGAAGCCGGCGAACGGCTGGTGTTCGTGGCCAACCATCAGAGCGAGTACGACTGGATGATGGTGCAGGCGTACCTGACGCTGCACGGCATCCGCGCCGCCGTGCAGGCCGGGGACAACCTGTTCATCGGACCGCTGGACACCTTTCTGCGCAAGTGCGGGGGCTTCATGGCGGTCCGCGACCAGCACGCGTTCTACGCCCGCCGGTGGTTCCGCAACTGGATGCTCAAGACGCTCGGCGCGCGCCCAGTCGTCGTGACCCGCGAGCAGTACAACGGCCTGTACCTGGATCAGCTCAAACGGGTGTTCGACAGCGACGGCCTGCACCTGCTGGTGTTTCCGGGGTACGAGACGGACGAGTTCTCCGGCGAGGTGAAGTACGGACGATCCTACTCCGGCCACCTCAACCCCCTGTCACCGCTGGTCTTCCTGGCCGTCCGCAACGCCCTGCGCGACCTGCGCGTGGAGCGGGCGAGCTATATCCCGATCAACATCTCCTACGAGCGGGTGCCGGAGGACATGGTGTTCCGCGCCTACCGGGCCGGGTCGCGCAAGGGGAAGCTCGCCAAGTACGTCTACGACAACTACTACGCGTTCATCGAGGTGCCGCTCAAGCGACGCGTGCGCAACCAGCGCTCGCGGGTCGTGATCAAGTTCGGCGACGCGATGACTTCCGACCTGCGCGCCCGCGCCAAGGAGGTGGCTCGCTCGGTGCACGATCAGCTCGCTCGCCTGATCCGGGTGTACGAGAGCACGGCGGTGTTCGCCTCTCTCGATAATCGCTTCCGCATCTCCCGCACCGAGCTCGAGGACCGCGTCGACCGTACCGTGACCGCCGCCGACGCCGCCGGACTGGACACGTCCCCGCTGTACCGCGACGGCAGGCGCAAGTCGCTGGAAGAGCTCCTGGAGCGCACGGCGGAGCTGTTCAACTACCCGCACATCCCGATCATCGCCACCAAGTCATACCGGACCCTGGAGTACGACGACCGGGAGGTCTTCATCCATCACCCGCACCTGGCCTCCTACTACGGCAGCAAGCTCAGCCACCTGAACGCCGCATGAGCGAGAACGGCCGCATGAGCGAGAACGCCGCGTGAGCGACCTTCTCGTCCCCCGCGCCCTGCGCGCACTGAGCGATGTATCCGATCCCGGCGACCGTTACCGCACCCTGCCCGACGGTTACCGGGTCGGTCAGGCGCGCTACATCATCATCACCGGCAGCGTCATGAGCGGCCTGGGGAAGGGGATCTTCTCGGCCGGGCTGGCGCGCCTGCTGGCCGACCGCGGGTTCTCGACGAACCTGATCAAGATGGACGGCTACTACAACGAGGACGCGGGCACCCTGAGCCCGTACCGGCACGGCGAAGTCTTCGTCCTCGACGACGGCACCGAGTGCGACATGGACATCGGCACCTACGAGCGGTTCATGGGCAGGAGCCTGTCGCGCCACAACTACTTCACCAACGGAAAGCTCAGCCAGCGCATCAACGCGCTGGAGCGCGGCGGCCAGTTCTCGGGCTCCGACGTGCAGTTCTTCCCGCACGTCACCGGCGAGCTGGTGCGCTTCGTGCGCGAGTCGACGCTGGCCGCCGGCGCCGACATCACGCTGGTCGAGATCGGCGGCACGGTCGGCGACGAGGAGAACCGGACCTACATCTCCGCGATGAGCGACCTGGCCTACCAGGAGGGGGAGCGCAGCGTCTTCTTCATCAACTTGGTATGGATCATCGAGGCGCGCCATCTCAACGAGCAGAAGAGCAAGGCCGCCCAGCACGGCACCCAGCTCCTCATGCAGATGGGGATCAAGCCGCAGATGCTGGTCTGCCGCGCCGAGAACCCGGTGCAGACCGGCGTGCGTCAGAAGCTGGCCGACCGCCTGCGCATGCCGGTCCCCAACGTCATCGACCTGCACAACCAGAGCTCCATCTACCGCGTGCCGGGCCATCTGCAGGAGCAGAGCGTCGACGAGATCTGCCTGGAGTACTTCCGACTGGGCTCCGAGGCTCCGGCCACGGACGGTGCGGCTGTCCACACGCCGGCGGCCGGCGGGCTGGCGCCGGCGGCCGGCGGGCTGCAGCGCTATCTGGATGCGCTCACCCGGCCCCGGCGGACGGTGCGGATCGGCATCGCCGGCAAGTACCTGGGACCGCGCGACACCTATGCCAGCATCCACAACGCGCTGGAGCACGCCGGCACCGGCCGGCAGGTCAGGGTCGAGGTCGTGGACGTGCCGTCAGACCTGATCGACGCTGCCGGCTCGCCCGCGCAGCGCGTGGAGCAGGCGGCCGAGCACCTGCGGGACCTGGACGGGCTGATCGTTCCCGGCGGCTTCGGCCGCCGCGGCTGGGAAGGAAAGATCGCCTGCGTGACCTACGCTCGTCTCCACCGGCTGCCGATGCTGGGCATCTGCTACGGGTTCCAGGCGGCGATGGTCGAGTTCGCCCGCCACTGCTGCGATCTGCCGGCGGCCAACACCCAGGAGGTCGACCCCCGAACCGACTCGCCGATCATTCTGCTGCTGCCGGAGCAGTACAAGATCGAGGGCATCGGCGGTTCGATGCGCCTGGGAAAGCGGACCGTCACGCTGCGGCCGGGATCCCTCGCCGCGCGGCTCTACGGTGCGGAGAGCACCGCGGAACGCTTCCGGCACCGCTACGAGCTCAACCCCCTCTACCGGGAGCTGATGGAGAAGCGGGGCATGGTCTTCTCCGGATGGGCCCCAGGGCAACCGATCGTGCAGGTGTCGGAGCTCCCCACCCACCCGTTCTACCTCGGCGTCCAGTACCACCCCGAGTTCCTCAGCCGGCCCGGCTCCCCGAGTCCGGTGTTCGCGGGGCTGATCGACGCCAGCCTGGCCGTTGATCGGGCTCCTGCCACTCAGGCCGCCGGGGCCGAGCGGCCACGGGCCTGAAGCGCCGGCGCCGGGTCAGCCGCCGTCCCGCCTGCGGTACAGCAGCCAGCCGATCACCAGGCAGATCGCTCCCGCGATCGCCAGGCGGCCCGCCATCTCCGGCGTCGCCGGATAGCCGTCGAACAGCCGGCGGACGACGCCGGTGAAGTCCAGGACAGGCAGCGCCAGCGTGAACGACGCGGCGCTCAGCAGCAGCAGGCCGGCGGCCACCAGCAGGCCGTGCACGGGCGGTCAGCAGCCGACGATCGCCTCGACCTCGACGCGGTAGCCGCCGGGCGGCGCGGCGTTGATGGTGCTGCGCGCCGGGCGCGGCTCGTCGAAGTACTGCACGTACACCTCGTTCAGCCGCGCGAAGTTGTCCATGTCCTCCAGGAACACGGTGGTCTTGAGCACCTTGTCCATGCTGGAGCCGGCGGCCTCGACCTGCGCGCGCAGGTTGCGCAGCACCTGGTGGGCCTCGGCCTCGAACGAATCGCGCACGCCCTCCCCGGTAGCGGGGTCGAGCGCGACCTGACCGGAGATGAACGCCAAGTCTCCGTAGCGGATGATGGGGGAATAGGGGCCGCCCGGCGGCGGTCCGTCCTTGCTGGTTATCGCTTCACGGTTCATGCAGAGAATCCTAACGATCCGCAGCTTGGAGCGCCAAGCACTGCGGAACGTGCGGGCGCCGGGGTAGGCTTTCGCATGGACACCTACGAGGTAACGCCGGCTTCCGGCCCGGTGCGCGGCACGGTGGCAGTGCCGGGCTCGAAGAGCCTCACCAACCGGGCGCTGGTGGTGGCGGCGCTGGCAACCGGGCAATCGACGCTGCGCGGCGCGCTGTTCAGCGACGACACCGAAGCGTGTCTGGACGGGCTGATGCGGCTCGGCATCG
Source organism: Spirochaetia bacterium (assembly GCA_963662775.1). Lineage (GTDB taxonomy): Bacteria > Spirochaetota > Spirochaetia > SZUA-6 > Bin103 > CATQHW01. Next base: position 2,176,435 of record OY759747.1, on the reverse strand, counting down.
GCGTCAAGGCCGATCGGGAGCGCGCCCGCATCGCCGTCACCGGTGCCGGCGGCCGCATCCCGGCGGCGGCGGCGGCACTGGACGTGCGCTACTCGGGAACGACCGCCCGCTTCCTGACCGCCGTGGCCGCTGCCGGGCGCGGTGTCTATCGCTTCGACGGCGCACAGCGCATGCGCGAGCGTCCCATGGGCGACCTGCCGGCCGTGCTCTCCCGCGCCGGCGCGCGCTTCCGCTTCGCGGGCGAGCCCGGCCACCTGCCGTTCGAGATCGAGGCGGCCGGCCTCCCCGGCGGGCGCATCGAGATGCGCGCCGCGCACTCGAGCCAGCCGGTGTCGGCGCTGCTGCTGTGCGCGCCGGCCGCCGCCGACGCCACCACCATCGTCGTGGACGGGCCGGTGCCCTCGGAGCCGTTCATCGCCCTGTCCGTGCGGGTCATGCGCGACTTCGGCGTCGAAGTGGAACGGCCCGAGCCGGGCGTCTTCGAGATCGCGGCGGACCCCGGCTACCGCGGTCGCACCTACGACGTGGAGCCGGATGCCACCAACGCCTCCTATTTCCTGGCAGCCGCCGCGGTCACCGGCGGCAGCGTGTGCGTCCGCGGGCTCACCGCCGACTCCCCGCAGGGGGACATCGCCTGCGTCGACATCCTGCGGCAGATGGGCTGCGAGGTGCGGGAGGACTCCGATGGCATGACCGTCACCGGCCCCGACCGGCTGCGCGGGGTGGAGCTCGATCTCAACGCCGTCTCGGATCTGACCCCGACGTTCGCGGCGATCGCTCCGTTCGCGGACGGGCCAGTGACGATCCGCAACGTCGCTCACATCCGCATGCAGGAGACCGACCGGATCGGCGCGCTGACCGCGGAATTGCGCCGCCTGGGCGCCACCGTCGATGAGCGCCCGGACGGCTTGCGCATCGAGCCGTCACGCCTCGCGCCGGCGGCGATCCGGACCTACGAGGATCACCGCATGGCGATGGCGTTCGCGGTGACCGGACTGCGGGTGCCGGGACTCACCATCCTGGAGCCCGGCTGCGCGGCCAAGACCTTCCCTGACTTCTTCGAACGGTTCGGCGCGCTCACGGCCGGGACCTGAACAGGGATCGCGATCGCGAACTCACCGGTAGTACCCCATCAAACTGTAGTTTGGGAGTGCGTGCTACGGGACTCGGCCTCGTGCGAAGCCCGTGTAGCCACCCAATGTCACCCGTCGACATCAGTTTGATGGGGTACTAGTAGTGATACCGGCAGGCGATGATGCGAATCTGACCCTCGCGTACCTCGTAGACCAGCCGATGCTCGGTATCGATGCGTCGCGACCAGCACCCCTGCAACTCGTGGCGTAGCGGCTCCGGCTTGCCGATTCCGCGAGCCGGCGATCGCCCCGCATCGCGAATCAGCTCGTTGATGCGCTTCAGTACCTTCCTGCCCGTTCGCTGCCAGAACAGATAGTCACGCCACGCATGCTCGGTGAAGAGGATCTCCGAAGCCAACGGTGCTCATTCGTCGCTGAGTGCGCGCGGCGTCGCGGCGCCGCTGCGAGCCGCGCGGAGCGAGTCGCGCAGGTGGCGTGCGTTCTCCTCTTCCGACAGCAGATACTCGGTTTCTGCCAGGCTGCGATACTCGTCCATGGAGATCACCACCACGTGGTCGTCGTTGCGTCGAGTCACAACGAGCGCCTGGCGATCGCGACACACCGCATCGAGATGGTCCTTCAGATGCTTGCGAAGGTCCGAGTAGCTCACGAATCTCATGTCGACAGCCTCGTTTCGGTACGCCATGACGTACAATCTAACGTACTGTTTCGATCGGGTCCAGATCCGCCGGAGATCCGCGACTCACCCAGGGTGCGTTCTGAACGCTCCTGCGGGAAGGCCCGCGCCGTTCACGAGGTTCGGTTCGGCGGTCGTGTGCCAGGCGAATCGGACCGCCACCGGGTCGGACACCGCATCGCTCGACACCACGACGGTCTCACCGTCGATCACGGCCGCCGCTTCGACGAACTGCTGATCGTCGCCGGCGATCTCGAACCAGGTGAGCGGCTCCCCGTCGCGCGTCGTCAAGCCGCCCGCATGGTCGAACATGAGCACGATGGAGCCGGCCTGCTTTGCCATCGACCGGTAAGAGGGTCCCGAGTACACCAGGTCCGGTTGCCCATAGGTGTGGGCCAGCGCCAACAGCGACAACCGCCTGCCGACCTCCTGCTTGTCCGTCGGGTGGATGTCGGCGACGTTGCCGATGTCGTTCGTCACGGCCATGCCGGTATTCCGGATCGACAGAGCTGCCGCTTGCGCCTCCCAGATCTCCGGCAGACCGTACGGGTTCACTTCCATGCCGAACATGCCAGCCAGCACACTCCAATATTCCGGACTCACATCCACGCCAAGCCTGCTCACCACCCCGCTACGAAACGAATAGTCGTACGGGGCGAGCTGCACGTAGTAGAACGGAAAGTCACCTTGGTCCCAGACCGCGCGCCACCCGTTGATGAGCGCCTGCATCTTGTCCCGGTAGCTCATCCCCTCGCCGACGTTCGCTTCGCCCTGATACCAGAGCGCCCCACGGATCGCGAACGGCACGAGCGGATGGATCATCCCGTTGTACAGGGCGGTCGGCTGCGTCTCCTGCGCCAACGGATGGACGACCGTCGGCATCGGCATGACGGGTCCGCCGCTCGCAAGCGCCACGCGGGTGCTGGTCACCCAGGCTTCTACCGATGCCAACGTCGCGGGCAGGTCTTCCCGGAAGGTCGCGTCGGTTGCGAGCGCGTAGTCCGCCATCGGCCCAAGCCCGTCGACCGAACGGAAGCCGGCAGGCGGCGTCCACGGCTCGATCCTGGTGCCTCCCCAGGCGGACGCGATCAAACCCACCGGCACGTTCAGGTTGGAGTGGATCTCGCGTCCGAAGTAGTAGCAGACCGCCGAGAACGTCGCGATGGTTGCCGGGGAGGTGGATCGCCACTGAGCCGCAACGTCCGCCATGGAGGAGCCGGCCGGCACCTTCGGCACGTGGAACAGCCGGATCCCCGGGTGGTCGGCCGTGGCTATCTCCATCTCGGCGGCGTTCGCCGCCATGACCGGCCACTCCATGTTGGACTGACCGGAGCACAGCCATACCTCCCCGTAGAGCACGTCGGTCAGGTCCAGCTTGTTGATCGACAGGGAGTAGGGACCGCCTGCCGGGCGCGGCCCGAGATCCAGCCGCCAGTTGCCCTCCTGGTCCGCCTTGGTGCTGACCTGCTCCAGTGTCCGGTCTCCGTCCCGAAGCACCAGCGTGACCTCTTCGCCCACGTCGGCCCACCCCCAGATCGGTACCGGCTGGTCGCGTTGAAGCACCATTCCGCTCCCTATGACGGACGGCACCCGGACTTCGCTATACACGGCCTGCGAGAGCAACAAGAGCAGCGACGCACATCCGACTACTGCCACGGTCCTGTTCGTTTTCATACGATCTCCCTCGTCAATGTTCCCTGAAAAGCTACCGGCAACATGCACGGATACCGCGTAATTGACAAGGCGTTTCTCGTGCGCCGACGGGGTTATCAACGACAGAAAAACGAGTCACCCGATGACAAAATACCCAGTTCCGATCCGAAACGTAGAAATCCTATGGTGCTAACATAAACAAGCTATGCCGTGCCAATGGACGGCTATTCAGAGTGGGGTCGTGCGTACGGCCCTGCATGCGGGCGATGCCCGATTGCCGATCGACAACGTGCCGCCGTTCCCGGGACGGCGTGATCGACCCGCCTCAGCGGTGGGAGTCGGCCGAGCGTGAAGCACCCAGGCCGTTGTGCATGCGCAAGAGGCGTTTCTGCCGATCGTTGAGCAGCGGCAGCCACTCCGCCGGGAACCCCTCGTGCGGGTCCACCTGGAAGCGCATGAGGTGCTTGCGGTAGTGGCCGAACAGCGCGTGCCGCCGGCCGTGCGAGCGGTTGGCGCCGCCGCCGTGCCAGCACTGCCCGTTGAACACCAGCACGCTGCCGGCGGGTGCCGCGGCCTGGTGCACGTGCCTGACGCGGAACCCCTCCGGAGGTTCCTGCAGCCCGCTCCTGTGCGAGCCGGGGACGACCCGCGTGCCGCCGTTCTCGGCCGAGAAGTCGTCCAGCATCCACACGGTGTTCATCATCACCGGCGAGGCCATGTTCAAGAGGTCGGCGCCGATGTCGCTGTGCAGAGCCTGGTCGCCGTCGCCCGGCCGCACGATGCGCGCGTTGAGGCTGCCCAGGATCAGCGTATCGCCCAGGTAGTGGACGAGGAGCGGCATGATCTTCGGATGGTCCAGGCACGTGAAGAACACCGGATCCAGGGTGGGCAGGTTGGCCACGTGGCGGGCCGCGCCGCGGTGCCGGTGATCGGTGCCCACCTCGCGCTCGCACCGCATCAGCGCGGCCTTCATCGCCGCCACCTGAGCGGCGTCCAGGACCTCGTGCACGACGGTGAACCCGTAGATGTCGAGCTCGGCCAGTTCCTGTTCCCGATCGGTCATGACGATGCCTCCTGAGAGTCCGGCGGGAACACCAGCCGCACGCCGCAGTTGGCCGTGGAGCTGTCCGGCGTGTTGGCGGTGCGGGCGCCGACCCGGTAGCGGTTGCAGTATGAATGGTGGCACAGGAAGGAGCCGCCCTTCATCACCTTGCCGCGCCCGCGGGCCGGTCCCCGCGGGTCGACGCGGTCGGCCCGGTGGTCGGTGGCGAACCAGTCCGCGCACCACTCCCAGACGTTGCCGGCGGCGTTTTGGACACCGAGTCCGTTGGGCGCGAACGCGTCCACCGGCGCCCGCCCGGCGTAGCCGTCGTCTGCCGTGTCGCGGTCGGGAAACGTTCCCTGCCAGACGTTGCAGCGGTGCTCGCCGCCGGGCTCCAGCTCGTCGCCCCAGCAGTAGACCGCCTGCTCCAGCCCGCCGCGCGCGGCCAGCTCCCACTCCGCCTCGGTGGGCAGGCGTCCCCCTTCGAACCGCGCCAGGGCCACCGCGTCGTTCCAGGAGACGTGCGCGACCGGTTCGTCCAGCCGGCCGTCCAGCGTGCTGCCGGGTCCCTCCGGCTGCGCCCAGCAGGCGCCCGGCACCCCGCGCCACCATGCGACGCCCGGCACCTCGCGGACTTCGTATCGATCGGCGACCGTCTCCGGCACGTGCGCGTGGAACACGAACGACCAGCCGAACAGCTCGGCCTCCGTGACGTAGCCGGTGGCGGCAACGAAGCGCGCGAAGCGGTAGCCGGTCACGCAGAACGCGTCGCAGGCGAACGGTGAGACGGTCACCTCGCGCACCGGCCCCTCGCCGTCGGCCGGGAAGCCGTCAGGGTTGTCGGTGCCCATCAGGAAGCCGCCGCCGGTGATCGGGACGCGGGTCGCAAGCGCTTCGCAGCGCCGGCGCTCCGTATCGCCGGTGCGTGCCAGCAACCGGCGCGCGGCGTCCGGTCCCGGCGCCGCACCCGGCGTGGGGCCGGAGCGGGAGCGGCGCGGCACGGGCGCCGCGACCGGCCGGGAACGGCCGGGAGTGCAGCAGCTACCTGCCCCAGCGCCGCGGTCAGCGGGAGTCGGCCCGGTCACCGTCGCCGGAGCTTCAGAACGAGTAGCGCAGCCCCACCTCCAAGCTGTGGGTGAGGCCCGCCTTCAACAGTTCCTTCGTATCCGGGATCTCGGCGTCCATCGAGCCTCGCAGGCGATAGCCCAGGTTGAGGGTCAGGTCTCCCAGGACGGAGAAGCCGATGCCCGCTGCCCCCTGGAAGGCCGGCGTCAACACCGACCTGCTCTGGTCCCGCGTGACGGTGGACTGCGACACCCCGCCGCCGACGCCGACGTAGGGGGCGATCAGAATGCCGATGCCGACGTCGTAGTAGACGCTGGCGATCACGTCGATCGCGGTGATGGACTGCTCTTCCCGGTCCTTGACGTTGGCCAGGCGGTAGCCGGCCGCCAACTCCGGGCGGAAGCCGAACAGGTAGAGGCCGACGCCGGCGTGGCCTCCGAGCAGGCCCACCTCGGTCGTGAGCGTCTCCTCGCCGATCGTTCGGTCGGCGGGGAGAGCGACGCCGTAGGCGGCACTGATGTAGAAGCCGCCACCGTCGTCCACCTCCTGCGCGGCCAGGTGGGCGAGCGGAGCCAGCACAAGCAGTGAGCAGACCGCGACGCGGAGGCTCCAGTCAGCATTCATCAGAACGAGTAGCGGATCCCCAGCTCGACGTTGTGGCCGAGCGCCATCTTCAGCGTGCCGCCGTCATCCGGGAAGTCGGCGTCCATCGTTCCGGTCAGGCGGTAGCCCAGCGTGAGGGTCAGATCCTCCGTGAGGGCGTAGCCGATACCCGCGGCTCCCTGAAAGGCGACCGCCCATACCGTCTTGCCGTTGCCTTCCTTGACGGTCACGTTCGACATGCCGGCGCCGATGCCGGCGTAGGGGACGATCTGGCTGCCGGTATCGACGTCGTAGTACACGCTCGCGATCACGTCGATCGCCGTGACGGACTGTTCATCCTGGCCCTTGACGTTGGCCATGCGGTAGCCGACGGACAGCTCCGGGCGGAATCCGAAGATGGTATAGCCGACGCCGAACCGGCCGCTCACGAAGCCCAGGTCGGTCGACAGCGTACGCTCGTCGATCTTGCGATCGGCGGGGAAGGCGAGGCCGTAGCCGGCGCTGACCGAGAACGATCCGTCGTCCTTCATCATGCCGTCTTCCCTGTCCTGCGCGGCCAGGATCCCGAGCGGGGCGAGCATGAGACAGGCGCACAGGACGAAGCGAGGGCTACACGTGATCGTCATGGCAGAGCCGGCTTCGTTCCAGCGATCCTCAGAACGAGTAGCGCAGCCCCAGCTCGACGTTGTGGTTGAGGGTCATGCCCGTCTTCCTCTTGGTAGTGTCGTACTTGCTGAAATTGCCCTCCAGCGTGCCGATCAGGCGATAGCCGAGGGCGACGGTCAGGTCCTCCGTGACCTCGTAGCCGATGCCCGCGGCCGCCTGGAAGGACAGCGCCCACAGCGAGTCTTCATGGTCATACGCCGTGTCCACTTTCTGCTTCGCGTTCACGGTCACCTGCGACATCCCGCCGCCGACGCCGATGTACGGGGCGATCGCCGAGCCGGTGTCGACGTCGTAGTAGACGCTGAGCGCCACGTCGAGCGAAGAGATGGAGCCGGAAATGTCGGCTCCGTCCCCTGCGAGCGCGTCGTTAGCGGGCTCTATAAGGGGATTGTCTGTGGAGCCTGCGAGCTTCTTGACCGTGAGCGAGTCCACCGAAGCCGTCCGGTAACCCACGGAGACTTCCGGCCGGAACCCGGCGATCATGTAGCCGACGCCGAACTGGCCGCCCAGAAAGCCGATTCCGGTCCCGACAGCAACGGTGTTGGCTGTGTCGAGCACGTCTCTCTCACCGGGGAGGGCGGCGCTGTACGCGGCGCTGATGTAGAAGCCTTCGTCGCTCCCCATCATGTCGTCCATCTCCTGCGCGGACAGGGTGGCGAGCGGGGCAAGCAGGAGAAGGGCGCAGAACGCGAAACGGAGGCTGCGGTTGGTTATCATGACCGCGCTAATGTCCGTCCGGAAGGGGCGGCGTGTCAAGGCGGGCGCGGGGTCGGGCGGGCGCTGAGCGCGCCCGCCTCGCGGATCCTGCCGGAGACTCAGAACGGGAGCGAGAACGAGTAGCGCAGCCCCAGCTCGATGTTGTGGTTGAGGGTCATCTCCATCTTCTCGTCCGTCGCCTCGCTGAACTGGGCCTCCAGCCTGCCGGTCAGGCGATAGCCCAGCGTGAGCGTGAGATCCTCCGTGACGGCGTAGCCGGCGCCGGCGGCCACTTGGAAGGACGGCGTCCACAGCGAATCCGTTCGGTTGAGCTCGTGTTCGGTCAGGTTCTCCCGGAACGTCAACCGCACGTGCGACATCCCCGCGGCAACGCCGATGTAGGGGGTGATCTCCGTCCCGGTGTCGATGTCGTAGTAGACGCTGGCCGCCAGGTCGACCGATTCGAGGGCGCCGGAAATCCGGTCTCCCCCCAACGCGAGCTTGTCATTCAAGGGCTTCAGCACCGCATCGGTCGTGTCGCCGTCGAACTTCTCGAGCGTAAGCGAGTTGACCGAAGCCCTGTGGTAGCCGACGGCGATCTCCGGCCGGAACCCGGCGATGGGGTAGCCGACGCCGATCCGGCCGCCCAGGAGGCCGGCTCCGGCTCCCACGGTGATCCGGTCCCCGTTGAAGACGTCCGGCTCGGCAGGCAGGGCGGCGCTGTAGGCCGCGCTGACGTAGAACGGTCCGTCGTCCTTCATCCTGTCGTCGATCATCGTGTCGTCCATCTCCTGCGCGGACAGGGCGGCGAGCGGGGCCAGCAGGAGCAACGCGCAGAGCGCGATACGGAGGCCGCGGTCGGGTATCATGATTCTCCAAATGTCCGTTCCGACGCGCCGGCGTGTCAAGATGAGCACGCGACCCGGGATCGCATGACCGCTCCGGTCGGCGCGATCCGCGACGCGATCACCTACCTGGCGCGCTTCCGCGGCAACTTGTTCGTGATCAAGGTCGACGACCGCGTGCTGGAGTCGCCCATGGCGGCGGTGCTCGTGCACGACATCGTGCTCATGCAGCGCATGGGAATCCGCGCCGTGGTGGTGGCCGGGGCGCGCGCCGCGATCGACCGGGCGCTCGAGCGCGCGTCGCTGCCTTCCCGCTACCATCGGGGGCTGCGGGTCACCACCGAGCCGATGATGGAGCACGTCATCCACGCGGTGTCGGCGCTGAGCACCCGCCTCATGTCGCTGTTCAGCGAGTGCGGGGGGTACGCCGCCTCCGGCAACTGGGTGCGCGCCCGCTCGCTGGGCGTGGTCGACGGCGTCGACTATGACCGGTCGGGCCGCGTCGAACGGGTCGACGGCGCGCTGATTCGAACGCTGATCGACCGCGAGGTCGTGCCGATCGTCACCACCATCGGCTGGAACACGGTCGGCACGGCCTACAACCTGGCCAGCGACGACCTCGCCGTGGCGGTCGCCACGGGCATGCATGCCGCCAAGCTGTTCGTCGCCGCTGCCGCGCCCGGCATCCCGGCTGCCGGAGGAGCCGCTCGCCCCGCAGCCGGCCAGCCCCTGCGCGACTCAGGCGCGTTCTCGACCATGACGGTCGACGATGCGGCCGCCATGACCGGGGATCCCGGCCTGGGCGACGACGCGCGGGCGATGCTTCGCCTGGCGGTCGGCGCCTGCCGCGGCGGCGTGGAGCGCGTGCACGTGATCGACGGCAGGCGCAACGGCGTGCTGCTGGAGGAGATCTTCTCCGTCGGCGGCTCCGGGACGATGGTGTACGCCGATCGCTTCGCCGACTTCGGCGCCGCCACGCCGGAAGACGTGCCGGCCATCATGATCCTGCTGCAGCCGCTGGTCACCGGCGGCCTGCTGGTGCCGCGCTCGCCGGAGCAGATCGGCGCCGCCATCGACGACTGGGTCGTCTACCGCGTCGACCACACGATCCAGGGATGCAGCGGGCTGGACCGCCTGGGCGGCGGAGACGCGGAGATCGTCGGACTGGCGGTGAACCCGTCGCACCGCGCCGCCAACGTCGGCCGGCGCCTGGTCGAGCTGCTGCTGCGCCGCGCGAGCGACGGCGGCGCGCGCCGGGTGTTCGTGCTGACCACGCAGGCGATCGACTTCTTCCGCGAGCTGGGATTCCGGGATGCCGACCTGGACGCATTGCCGGCCGCCCGGCGCAGCCTCTATGATCGACAGCGCGGCTCGCGCATCCTCATGATCGATCCGCGTCGGGCGACGTAGCGTCGCTCGCCCGGATGGCGAACCCATGAACAGGTCACGACCCTCCCTCGGCTTCGTCGGCGCCGGCACCATGGCGTCGGGGCTGGCGCGCGGCATTCACGCCGCCGGCCTGGCCGGCGCGATCACCGCGTACGACCCGGTTCGGGAAGCGATGGACCGGTTCTGCGCCGTGACCGGCGCCACGCCGGCCGCGGACAACGGCGCCGTGGCCCGCAACGCGGAAATCCTGTTCCTGGCGGTCAAGCCGCAGCACCTGCAGACGGCGTCCGCCGACCTGGCCGATTCAGGTGTCGACCTGGCCGACCGGCTGGTGGTATCGATCGCCGCCGGCATGACCCTGGCGCGGCTTGCGGGCTGGCTACCGGGCGCGCGCCTGATCCGCGTCATGCCCAACCTGCCGTGCGTCGTGGGCGAGATGGCGGCCGGCTTCGCCCGCGGGCCGTCGGCCACCGACCAGGACGCCCGCGTCGTCGGCGATCTGCTGCGCGCGCTCGGCGTGGCGCTGGAGGTGGAGGAGGAGCACCTGAATGCCGTCACCGCGCTGTCCGGATCGGGGCCGGCGTTCATGGCCCGGCTGCTGCAGGCGTTCATCGATGCCGGCACGGCCTGCGGGCTGCCCGCCGACGCGGCGCGCGCGCTCACCCTGCAGACCGCCAGGGGGACGGCGGCGCTGCTGCAGGAGCACGCCTACGACACGGCGGACTTCGTCGACATGGTCAGCTCCCCAGGGGGGACGACCGTGGCCGGCCGCGCCGTGCTGGAGTCCTCCGACCTGCACTCCGTGATCGCCGCCACCATCGCCGCCGCCGCCGAGCGCGGCCGCGAGCTGGCCGGAGGCTGAACATGCCGACCCGGACCGTGACGACCCCGACCACGTCGACCGCGACCATGCAGCAGGCGGCCCGCAGCGCCCGCGAGGCAAGCCGCCGCCTGCGCGTCATGCCGGCCACCCTGCGCGACGCCGCCCTGCGCGCCGTCGCCGAGGAGATCGACCGCAACCGGAACGAGATCCAGGCCGCCAACGCACACGACCTGGAGCGCGCCCGCGCCGACGGCGTTGCGCAGCCGCTCATCCACCGGCTCGGCCTGCCGGACAGCAAGATGGCCGCGATCGACGCCAGCCTGCGGGAGGTCGCCGCCGCCCCCGATCCGCTCCAGCACGTCGACCTGGTGCGCCGGCTCGACGACGGCCTCACGCTGACGCGGGTGACCGTGCCGATCGGGGTGCTGGGCGTGATCTTCGAATCGCGCCCCGACGCGCTGGTGCAGATCGCGTCGCTCTGCATCAAGTCCGGCAACGCCGCCATCCTCAAGGGCGGTTCGGAAGCGGCCGAGTCCAACCAGGCGCTGTTCGACTGCATCCAGGCCGCCCTGACCGCTACCGGCGCGGGCTTCGCCGGCGCGCTGCACCTGGCGACCAGCCGCGACCAGATCGACGACCTGCTGCACATGGACGACCTGGTCGACCTGATCATCCCGCGCGGCTCGCCGGAGCTGGTGCGGAGCATCCAGGACCGCACGCGGATCGCCGTGCTCGGCCATGCCGACGGCATCTGCCACGTGTACGTCGACGCCGCCTGTGACCTGGACCAGGCGGTGGCGATCGTCACCGACGCCAAGACCGAGTATCCGGCGGTCTGCAACGCGGCCGAGACCGTGCTGGTCCACGCGGACATCGCGGAGCGACTCCTGCCGCGGCTGCGCGAGTCCATGCCGCAGGTGGAGCTGCGCGGCGACGAGCGCGTGCGCGCGCTGATCGACGTGCCCCCGGCCGCCGATGAGGACTGGGACACCGAGTACCTGGACCTGATCCTGGCGGTCAGGATCGTGGACGGACTGCAGGAGGCGATCGCCTTCATCAACCGGCACGGCAGCGCCCATACCGACGCGATCGTGACCACCGACCGGAAGGCCGCCGACGCCTTCTTCACTCAGGTCGACTCCGCTTCGGTGCTATGCAACTGCTCGACCCGCTTCGCGGACGGCTACCGCTTCGGGCTGGGAGCGGAGGTCGGCATCTCCACCACGCGCATCCACGCGCGCGGCCCGGTCGGCGTCGAAGGACTGACCACCTACGCCTATCGCCTGCAGGGCGACGGCCACGTGGTCGCCGACTACACCAGCGGCGCGCGCAGCTTCGACCATCGCGACCTGCCGGGGAGCTGAACCGATGCGAGTGCTCATCAAGATCGGCACCGGGGTGATCGGCCCCGGGTCACAGCTCGACCGGCCGTGGCTGCGCGGCAAGGTGGCCGAGATCGCCGCGCTACTCCGCCGCGGCGACGAGATCCTGCTGGTCAGCTCCGGGGCGGTGGCCGCCGGCATGGAGGTGGTCGGCAGGACGGAGCGGCCCGGCGACCCGCTGGAACTGCAGATGCTGTCCGGCATCGGCCAGATTCCGCTGGCGACCTGCTACCAGGAGCTCTTCCGGGAACACGGCGTGCAGGTCGCGCAGGTGCTTCTCACGCACTACAACTTCGACACCCCGCGCGAGGAACGTACGATCCTGCGCATCCTGGACTCGTACCTGTCGCGCGGGATGGTGCCCGTGATCAACGAGAACGACCTGGTGAACAAGGAAGAGTTCGACGTCCGCGGCCACTTCACGGACAACGACATCCTGGCCGCCCTGGTCGCGACCCACGTCAGGCCGGATCTCGCCGTGATCCTGACCAACGTCGACGGTCTGCACGCCGGTGGCGCGCACGGTCCCCTGATTCCGGTCGTGGAGCGGGTCGACGACGACGTCCGCGCGCACGCATCGTGCGAGGCGAGCCCGCTCGGGCTGGGCGGCATGCTGTCGAAGGTGGACGCCGCCGCCATGATGACCGCGCAGGGGATCGACGTGATCGTCGGCAACGGCAGCGCCGCGCTGGAACCGCTCATCGACGGCTCCGTCCCGCGCACCCTGTTCCGCGCCCAGCGCCGCAGCGCGGCGCGCGGGCCATCAGCCGCGATGGCCCGCGCCTGAGAGGCACCACGGTGCGGGTCCGGTACCTGATCGAGGCGCTCGTCCTGGCGATCGCCGCGTTCGGGCTCAACGTGCTGGCTCCCGAGGATCCCGGTCTGCTGGACGCCGCCGTCAATCCCTATCTGCTCGCGGCATTCGTGATGGCCGCCCTGCGCGGATGGGTGCCCGGCTACCTGGCGCTGGCGGCGGGGGCCGCGCTGGCGTACCTGGCGTTCGAGGTCCTGCCCGGCGCGCCGGTCCGGTTCACGATCACGGCCGACTGGGCCGCCGCCGACCCGCTCGCGCATCCCCGGCTGCCGACGCTGGCTCTGACCGGCGTGCTCGGCGTCCTCCTGTTCGGCCTGATCCACTTCACGCATGCGGCGCGGGCGCGGCGCCTGCGCCGCGAGGCGGACGATCTCGGTCGCGAGCGCGACACCGCCGGCCGCCAGCGGACGGCGCTGCTGGCCGCCGCCAGCGAGCTGGAGCGGCGGGTGAGCGGACAGCGCGACTCGCTGGCCTACCTGCACGCCCGCTGGCGGGCGCTGTCGTCCCAGAACGTGGAGGATACGCTGTTCGTGGTCCTGGACACGGTGACGGAGCTCACCGGCGCCGACCGCTGCTCGCTGTGGCAGCTCGATGCTGCCGGCGGTGAGCTCGTGGTCCGGGTCACGGCAGGGTGGCACGACGAAGACCCCGCCGAGCGCCGCCTGCCGGTCGCAGGCAGCATCGAGGGCTGGGCGTTGCGCAACGACCGGCTGTTCTCCGCGAAGCACCTCGCGCGCTACGACACGCTGCGCCGCGTGGACCGGGGCACGGTGGTGTATGCGGCGCCGCTGCGTGCGGGTGCGCGGGCATGGGGCGTGATCGTCGTCGAGGACCTTCCGTTCGAGCGGTTCAACGCCCATACCGAGCACCTGCTGCTGCTGGTGGCGGCGGTAGCGGCGGCGCCACTGGAGCAGGCGATCACCTTCGAATCGGGACTGGAACCCGCCGGCCGGTCTGCGGAGACCGGCTATCCACGTTTCGGGCAGCTCGCCCGCGTACTGCCGTCCGTGGTGGCCGCTCGCGCGGACGACGGCGGGAGCCTGAGCGTCGTCCTCATCGAGGTGGTCAACTACCACCGGCTGGTGAGCGCTTCCGGCATCGGCCGCACGGCCGGCGTGGTCGCGCGCGTGTTCCGGGCGGCCAAGGAGATCGCGGCAGGTTCCGTACGCTGCTTCCACTACAAGCACGACGGCCAGTTGGCGCTGATCTGTCCCGCCCTGGACTTCGACGGCGCGGCGCTGTTCGCGCTGGACTTCCTCAGGTGGGCGGCGGAGACGACCTGGCCGGACGACACCGGCGAGATGCGTCCGGAGTTCGCGGTCGGCTACTCGTCGCTGGCGCGCGGAGTCGACGACGCCGACGCGCTGCTGAGCATGGCGGAGAACCTGCTGGCCATGCAGCACCACTCGGAGCCCCGATGACGGTTCGGCCGGCGGCGGGGCTGTCGCGAATCGGGCTGCGCACCGCCGACGGCTGCTTCTTCCCACTGATGCTGGACAGCTTCCGCGGCGTCCGGCAGGTGGTGCTGACCACGGCGGACCCGGCGCAGGATGAGGCCGACGTCGAGCTGTTCCTGGAGGAGCCGGGAGGCGGCGCGGGGTACCAGCACCTGGGCACCGTGCACGTGGAAGCCGTGCACGTGGAGACCGCGCACATCGAGACCGTTCACATCGCGGACGGGGCGGCAGACGCCGGCCGGCCCGACCTGGTGCTGCGCGTCGCCCTGGACGCCGGCGGGGTGCTCACCGCGACCGTCACCGGGCCGGCCGTGCGCGGCGATCTGCGGGTCGCGCTGCAGCGTTACTCGGCCGGCGACGCCACGCTGCGGACGCCCGCCCGGCTGGCCGGGGTACGGGAGACGATCGAAGCCGGCCACCTCGACAGTGAACCGGACCGCATGGAGCCGGCTGCAACCGCATGGCGCGACGCCGGGGGGCCCTCCGACGCCGACGCCGTGCAGCCGGTCGAGCGCTTCGTGCACCGCTGTACGTCGGTACTGCCCCTGAACGCGCTGCCGGAAGACCGCGCGCGCATCGCCTGGCTGATCGAGCGCCCCGGTCTCCGCAGGGACGAGGCCGATCTGCTCCGGTCGATCTGCAACCGGATGGCCGGCGACGAAGATCCGGAACGAGCCGGGTTCGCGCGGGCCGCGATGCGCTCCGTGGACGAGCTGGCTGCCGCGGGCGGCCACGATACCCCCGCCCCCGACACCCCTGCCCCGGACCTGCAGGCTGCGTACGGGCGCCGCGACTACGATGAAGTTCTGCGGCTCCTGCACGCCGCGCGCGAGGCCGGCGCCGACCCCGCGGTGCCGGCGGACCTCGCCGACTACTGGCTGGCCGAGTAGTTCCGGCGGGCTCGGGCGTCCGCCGGCTCGCGCGGTTCGCCGGACGCCAGGCGATGTACCTGCGCCCCCGCGAACAGGCTGGAGACCGCCAGCGCCACGCGTTCGTCGGCGGTCATGACCACGAGTTGCCAGCCGGTGCGTTCCCGGAAGCGGGCGATCAGCCGCAGGGCGCGTCCCATGCGCGTGGCGTCCATGGCCTGAAACGGCTCGTCCAGGATCAGCAGCCCGGGGCCGCCGTCGCCGCGAACCGGATGCGCCCGCTCGGCCAGCGCCAGGCGGGCGGCCAGGCGGTAGGCGTCGCGCGTGCCGTTCGAGAGCTGGTCGGCCGGCCGCGCGACGCCGGCAGCGTCGACGACCAGCGGCTCCTCCTCGAGCGCCGCCAGACTCACCGGGGACGAGTGGGAGGAGGCGCTCCCCGAGACGGCCGTCCCGGAGACAGCCGTCCCGGACACGGCCGCATAGCGCGCGCCGATGTCCGCGGACAGCTCGTCGAGCGCCGCGGTGGACTCGTCGGCGATGCGGGCAAACAGGGAAGCGGCGATGCCGGCCGCCCGGCGGTCCAGTTCCAGGGCGGCGGCTCTGCGACCGGCCGCGGCGATCCGGGTGGTGAGCTCCGCCATCTCGCCGGCACCGGCGCTCAGGGCGGCCGCCTTCTCGCGGTCGCGTCCCATCCGCTCGTCGAGCTCGTCGAGCCGTTCGCGCAGCGTTGCCGCCCGCGCACGCAGAGCATCCTCGTCCGCCGGCAGGTCGCGATCACCCGCCGGCGCCGGCGAAGCCACCGGCCCGCCGGGCTGCCCGTGCGGCCGGTCGCGAAGCTGTTCGCGCAGCGCGCCGGCAAGCGCATCCAGGCCGTCCAGCCCACGATCCCGTGCCGCCGCCAGGAGCTCCGCCTCCACGTCACGCCGCCGCGCTTCATCGGCGCGCGCGCCGCCGAGCTGCATCAGGAGCTGCTCCGGAGACTCCGCACCGTGCCGCGCCAGGAAGTCGCGCAACTCGCGTTCCGACCGGTCGTGCCGCTCGCGTTGGACGCGCAACCCCTCCACCGCGCGGTCGGTTTCCTCCCGGACCGCTTCGACCGCCGCGGCCCGCAGCCGGATCAGGGCCGCGACCGCCGCGGTGCCGGCCGCCGCCGCGAAGCCGGCGGTCAGCGCGAGCACCACCGGCACGCCCGCGACCAGCGCGACGCCGGCCACGGCGACGCCGGCCAGCAGGCCCAGCGCGACCCCCGTCGCGACGCCGCGCACCCCTCCCGCCCGGTCGAGGGCAGCGCCGCCCGAACCGCCATCCGCACCGCCATCCGCACCGCCGGCGGGGCCGTCCTGCAGTTGCCGGCGTGCCCGTTCCAGCTCGGCGCGGGCATGCTCCACCTCCCGGGCTGCCGCTTCGCTCGCGGCGGTGAGCTCCTGCAGCCGTTCCGACGCCTCGCCGGCGTGCCCGGCACCCTGCTCGCCTCCCAGGGTGAGCTCCTCGAAGCGCTGCAGCAGCCGCTCCGCCTCGCGCTGCTCCGCCTGCTGCAGACGCCGGCGGGCATGCCTCTGGCGTTCATCCACGGCGCGCGTCAGGACGTCCAGCTCGTCGGCCAGCCGGCCGCGCTCGGCCTTCCGCCCGGCGACGGCAGCGTTCGCGGAGCGGGCCGCGGCGACCTGCTCCAGGAGCAGGTCGCGCCGCTCTTCGAGCCGGCGCTGTTCCTCGCGGATCTGCCGGAGCTCGCGGTTGTGGCGGCTGCCGCCGTCGGTGCCGGCCCGCCGCGCCAGCACGCCGTGCAGCCGCTTCGGGTCGAGCCCGGCCGTGAACAGGTCCGTCTTGAGCGCCTCCACCCAACTGGTTCCCGGCCTGACGTCGAGCGTCAGATCGCCGGACCGGATCGCGAACAGGTCGCCGAACGCGTCTTCCGGGACGGTCATGGGATTCCCGTCGAACTCCGCGGACGCCAGCCGGTCGCTGCCGTACCGGAGTGCCAGGCGTTTGCCGGCGATACGGTTGGAGCGGGGCTTGCACAGCACCTCGCACAGGGCGTCGACGATCGTCGTCTTGCCGCTCTCGTTCGGCCCCACGAACAGCGTGACGGCCGCGAACTCCAGCACGCGGCCCTCGAATGCCCCGAAACGGTCCAGTCGCAGACGGGTGATCATCTGCCCTCCGCCAGCTCCTGCCTGATCGCCAGCAGACCGAGCTGGCGCGCGCGCAGCCATGCCGGGCGCTCGTCCGGATCACGCGGCTCGCTCGCCTCCCAGACCTCCAGGAAGCGCCTGGCCAGCGGTTGCGAGGCGATTCCCGGCATCGCCTCGCAACCCCGTGCGTCGATCTCGAGCCTTCGCACCGCGCCGGCGTATCGCCTGCGCAGACCGTCCAGGACGCCCGCGAGCCCGTTCTCATCCTCGACCACGCCGGTCGCGCGCAGCACCACCCAGTCGTTGCGGTGCCAGCGCTCCGGACGCAGCGGCGCCAGGTCGACGCTACCCGACAGTTCGACCGGCACTTCGGAAACCCGGTATCGACCCGCGGCGCGCAGCGGCACGAACTCGCTGGTCACCCCGTTCCCGCCTGCCGCCAGGCGCCATACTCCGCGCTCCCCGGACTCGCCACGACGCCACACCCGCGCGGATCCGGGATAGCTGAGCGTCACGCCGTCCTCGACCGCCTGGCGCCGGCCGTGCAGGTGGCCGAGCGCGGCGTAATCGGCCGCAAGCTCGCGGAACAGGCGCGGCTCGATCTGCCCCGGCGGGGTCTCACCTTCCTCATCGGCCGCCGCCGGCCCCGTATAGGCCATGCCGGGAACGATCCCGTGGGCGAGAACGATGCGCACCGGCGCTGCCTTGGCCGGCACGTCCCAGCTCCGGTAGTCGTCGTAGACGGGCCGTTCGGGGATGCCCACCACCTCGACCCCCTCCTCCGGGAACCGCACCAGCGAGAACGGCCTTCGGTCAAGCAGCGTCACCGGCCCCAGGTCCAGCGCGCCGAGCCTCCTGCGTCCCTGGCGCTGCTCGTCGTGGTTGCCGGGAAGAAACAGCACCCGGCAGCGCACCGCCAGGCGCTCGACGCGCCTCCGGAACGGCTCGCGCAGCGCCTCCGCCGCGTCGAAGCTGTCGAAGACATCGCCGGCCAGCAGCAGAGCCTGCGCCTGCACCTCCAGGCACAGGTCGACCAGCTCATCGAGCACCTCCAGGCCGTAGCCGGCGTCCGCTTCGCACAGATGCAGGTCGGACGCGTGGACGAGGGTCAGGCGTCGCCCTCCGCTCCGCTCACTGTGCCGATCCAGTCGACCAGCTCGAGCCGGATCGATTCCGGATCGCCCGTGGCGTGGCACGCCCGCCAGCGGCCGCCGCCGTCCTGCAGACCCACGTCTGCCCGCCACCCGGCCGGCGCGACCGCCCGCGCGTAGGCGCCGAGCGAGGCGCGGCAGCCGCCACCCGAAGCCTGCAGCAGCGTTCGCTCCAGGTCGGCCGCCGTGCCGGTCTCCGCATCGTCGAGCCCCGCCAGCGCTGCAAGCACGGCCTCGTCGTCCTCGCGCGCCTGCACGGCGATCGCGGCCTGCCCCGGAGCCGGCAGCCAGTCCGGCGGATCAAGCGGCACGCCCGACAGCTCCGCCAGCATCGCCCCGATCGCGCCGCCGAGGCGCTCGATGCCCGCCCGCGCCAGCAGCACCGCGTCGACGCTCCCGTCGACACAGCGCTCGATGCGGGTCGGCACGTTGCCACGGATCGACACCGCCCGCGCCTGCGGCGCATGCCGGCCCAGCAACGCCGCGCGGCGCGGCGAGCCGGTACCCACGCGGGCGCCGGACGCCAGTCCCAGCGGCTCGCCGGCGTCGGTAGCGCGGCGCAACAGAAGATCGCTTACCGGGCCGCGCGGCAGACACGCAGCCACCCGCAATCCCGGGAAGGGAGCCACCGCCAGGTCCTTGAGCGCGTGCACGGCCAAGTCGACGTCGCCGGCCAGGAGGCTGCGCTCGATGGCGCCGCTGAACACGCGTGTGCCGGCCAGAGCCTCAAGCGGCCGCGGGTCCGCGTCGGCGCCGACCGCGATCGGCACGATCGTCACCGGCCCCGGCAGGCGGGCGGCGACCATCTCCGCCTGCACGCGGGCCAGGGCGCTGCGCCGTGTCCCCAACCGCAGCGTGCGCGTCACGCCCGCTCACGGCGCGCCGGGTCGCGGCGTACGGGGTCGAACGACTCCGCGTGCGCGTCGCCGTCGTCGATCTCGGGCTCCGTGCCGGCCGGCAACCCCAGCACGCGGTGGTAGAGCTCCTCGAAGCGCGGCACGATCCGGTCGGGGGGAAACTGCTCGGCGACGAGCGCGGCGCCGGCGCGCCCCAGCCGCGCCGCCAGCGGCCGGTCGCGCAGCAGCGCCACGGCCTGCCGGGCCATCCCCTCCACGTCTCCCGGCGGAAACAGGTAGCCCGAGACGCCGTGTTGCACCACCTCCGGCAGGCCGCCGACCCGGCTGGCGACCACCGGCACGCCCGCGGCCAGCGCCTCCAGGGCCACCAGCCCGAACGCCTCCGTCTGGCTCGGCAGCAGCAGCAGGTCCGCGCCGCGCAGGTACGGCGCCACGTCGTCGACCACCCCGATCAGCCGGATGCGGTCCAGCACACCGAGCTCGCGCGCCAGATCGGTGGCCGGCCCAAGGTCGGGGCCGTCACCGACCAGCACCAGCCGCGCCGGCAACTCGTCCGCCACCCGCGCGAACACGCGGATCACGTCGGTCACCCGCTTGACCGGCCGGTAGTTGGAGATGTGCACGATGGTCGGAGCGCGCTCCGCGCCGGAAGCCGAGCGGTCCCCGGGCCACGCGGCGGGGTGGGCGTTCCGGTAATGCTCGGGATCGACGAAGTTCGGGATCACCTCGATCGGACGCGTGATCCCGAACACCCGTCCGGTCTCGGCGCGCAGCGCGTGCGACACGGCGGTCACCGCATCCGAGCGCTCGATGCAGAACGCGGTCACCGGCCGGAAGCTGTCGTTGCTGCCGACCAGGGTGATGTCGGTACCGTGCAGGGTGGTCACCACCTTCAGGTCGAGCTCGGGCGCGATCTGCTTGGCCAGGATGGCCGCCGCCGCGAACGGGATCGCGTAGTGGACGTGCAGGATCCGCAGGCGATGCGAGCGCGCGACCTCCGCGAGCTTGGAGGCCAGCGCCAGCGTGTACGGGAACTGCTTGAGGAGCGGATACTCCTCGATCGCGACCTCGTGAAAGCAGACGCGCGGCGGCAGCACGCTCAGGCGCAGCGGCGCCGAGTAGCTCACGAACGCCACCGAGTGGCCGCGCTCGGCCAGCCGCAGGCCGAGCTCGGTGGCGACCACGCCGCTGCCGCCGTGGGTCGGGTAGCAGGAAATTCCTATTCTCATGGTGTTCTCATGACGGGTGTTCTCACGATGGAGTTTCTCGCGGCGCTTCGGGCGCGGCCGGCAAGGCCAGCACCTCATGAGTAAACGCCTCCGCCGGCTCGCCGATCAAGCAGGCATCCAGGAACGGCGCGCCGAAGCGCGCCAGGAAGTGGGGGACGGGAAACACGCGCTCCTGCAGGCGGCCGCGCGGACGGAGCTGGTTGAGAACGCGGTGCAGCGCGGCCGGCGAGTAGCCGCGGCGCGCGAGCACGGCGCGACCGGTCCGCGCCCGCAGGCGGCCCAGGCCGCGCAGGGCGTGGTCGCGGGACCGCTGCCAGGTACGGGCCAGCCCCGGATCGACGGCGCTGACGCTGCCGGCGAGCGGCTGAAACGCCGTGCGGATCTGCGCCGCGACCCGATCGAACTCGGCCACGTCGCGGTCGCCGAGCAGCCGGTCGGTCGCCGCGCCGGGGCGCACGCCGCCGGTCAGCGCCTCCTCCGCGGTGATGGCGTAGCGGTCGAGCGCCTCCGCCTCGTCCCCGGTCAGGAAGGTCAGGCTGCGGCGCGGCAGAACCGCCGGCTGCGCGACCCCGAACAGCGCGTAGAGCGGCTTGAGCATGGCGTGATAGGCCATCTCGCCCGCGCCGACCACGTGCGCGAGGCTGGGCAGCACGGCGTCTGCGAAGATCGGACGCAGCGCCGCGTCGGTGGACAGGGAGGTCGGATCCACGGCTCCCCGGCGCAGCAACGCGCCGGCGTCGGCGACGCGTACGCGCGTGCCGTCGCTGCCGACGTGAAACGGCATGCCGGCCGTCGCCGGGTCCAGCGGCGCCCGGTAGCCGCATCCCCGCAGGTCGCGCGCGGTCGCGGCGAGCGTCTCCGCGACGGCGGCGCGCTCGGCGAGCGCGCGCTCGAACAGCTCCCCGAACGCCGGGCGCAGGAGCGCGGGCTCGACCACCACCAGGCCGGTGCCCTCGAACAGCCGCATCCAGCTCCGCGCCACCCATCCGGTGAAGGTTTGCCGGCCGTCCAGCTCGTACGCGCAGCGGGCGCGCGGCCGGTCGCCGGCCGGCAGCAGGTGATCGAAGTACCGCGCCACGCTCGCGGCCACCGCCGCATCGACCGGCAGCCGGCGCAGCTCGCGTCCGCCTGGCGCGCGAAACGAGACGCGGCCGATCTCGCCGTCGGGCTTGGTGCCGAAGGTGTGGTTGGCCTCGCCGATGTCGTGGTCCTCCGAAGCGAGCCAGAACACCGGGACACAGCGCCGGCCGGTGCGCTCCGCCACGTGCCGGGACAGCCGCACCGCGGTGGCGATCTTGTAGGCCGTGTACGCCGGGCCGCCCAGCAGTCCTGCCTGCTGGCCGGTGACGATGCAGGCCGCCCGTCCCGCGGACAGCGCCGCCGCGTTCGCGACCGAGAGGTCATCCCCCTCGCAGCGGCGCTGGTGCGTGACCAGGCCAGCGGCCACCGGCGCCGGCAGGGCAGCTCCGCCGGGGCGCGACCGGGCCGCGGCGGCCGCGGGGTCCCGCGGAGAGACGGAGAAGAACCGGGCTGCCGTCTCCGACCCGGCGGCAAGATCGCGCAGCAGCGCGTCGCCCTCATGGACCCGCGGCAACGGCAGGGTGGCGATGCGGGCTGCGGGAGTCGATGACATCTCCTCAGCGCTCCGGCTTGCGCGCCACCAGGATCAGCCGGTCCGAGGTCCGCGGCCGAAACGGGCTCAGCGCATAGTCGCCGTAGCGTCCCTCGATGCGCAGGCCCGCGTCCTGCAGGTAGCCCTGCAGGGTGTCGGCGCCGAGCGCGCGCACCCGCTCCTGGAACCGCGGTCGCGGAGCTCCCCCGGCTCGCCGCGGGTCATCGACCGTGATCGTCTTGACGATGGTGCCGTCCCGGACCTCGCGGGTGATGTCGAACGTGATGCCGCCGCGCTCGGCCCGCTCGGCCGGCACCAGCTCCGCGACCGTCCGGGCGGCGTTGAGGAAGTCGATCACCAGCTCGCCGCCCGGCCGCAACGCCCGCTCGATACCGGCCACCACCTGCCGTTCGTCGGCCTCATTGCCGAAGTAGCCGAAGCTCGTGAACAGGTTCACCGCCAGATCGAACCGTTCCCGCCACTCGATCGCGCGCATGTCGAGGACCTGGAAGCTCAGGTTCGGCCGGCCGCGCAGCGCGGCCGCGGCGATGCTGGGCGCCGACAGGTCGATCCCCAGCACGTCGTAGCCAAGGTCGCCCAGGACGACCGCATGCCGGCCCGTCCCGCACGCGACATCCAGCGCGGCCGCCGGCGGCTGCGTCCGCAGGGTCCGCGCCAGCCGCCGGATGAAGGCATCCGCCTCCTCCTGATCGCGGTCGCCATAGAGGATCCCGTAGTACGGAGAATCGAACCAGACGCGGTACCAGGGCTCAGCGTCCCGCACGTCGACGAGCCTACCAGTAATATGGTGAAGCGTGGACCGGTTCGACATCACCGTCATCGGCGCAGGCATCATCGGCCTGGCTTCCGCCTACCGCCTGGTGCAGCGCCATCCGTCGCTGTCCGTGCTGGTGCTGGAGAAGGAGCGGCAGGTCGGCATGCACCAGACCGGGCGCAACTCCGGCGTTCTGCACTCGGGTCTCTACTACCGCCCCGGCTCGGCGCGGGCGCGCCTGTGCGTGGAAGGGAGGGCGCAGATGGTCGACTTCGCCCGCGAGTACGGCATCCCGCACGAGACCTGCGGCAAGGTGGTGATGGCCGTCACCCGGCGCGAGCTGGAACGCCTGCCGGATCTCTGCGCGAACGGTCGCCGCAACGGCCTGGACCGGGTCGAGGTGGTCGACCGCGCGGGGATGCGGGAGATCGAGCCGTACGCCGGCGGCATAGGCGCGATCTGGGTACCCTACGCCGGCATCATCGACTACTTCGCCGTGGCGGCCAAGCTGCGCGATCTGCTGCTGGCGTCGGGCGCCACCGTCGCCACCCTGGCGGAGGCGACCGGAATCCGCCACACCGCGGACGGCATCGAGATCAAGACGCGAGCCGGCCGTCGCGCCAGCCGCCACCTCATCAACTGTGGCGGTCTCCACTCGGACAGGATCGCCCGGCTGGACGGGTTGAGCCCGCCTGCGCGCATCGTCGCCTTCCGCGGCGACTTCTTCGAGCTGGCTCCGGACGCCCGGCACAAGGTGCGCGGGCTGATCTATCCCGTCCCCGACCCGGCGCTGCCCTTCCTGGGAGTGCACCTGACCCGGCGCACCGCGGGCGAGGTGGAGTGCGGTCCGAACGCCGTGTTCTCGCTGAAGCGCGAGGGCTACGGCAAGACCGACGTCGACGGACGCGACGCGGTGGAAGCGCTCAGCTACCGCGGCACGTGGCGGCTGCTGCTCCGCCACGCCCGCTACGGCATCCGCGAATACGGGCGTGCGTTCTCGCGCCGGCGCTTCGTGGCCGCCGTGCGGCGGCTGGTGCCGTCGCTGACGGACGCGGAGGTGCAGCCCACGCGGGCCGGCGTGCGCGCCCTGGCGCTCGCGCCCGACGGATCCATGGTCGACGACTTCCTCATCGTCCGCGGAGAGCGTTCCGTGCACGTGCTCAACGCGCCGTCTCCGGCGGCGACAGCGGCCCTGTCGATCGGCACCGAAGTAGCCGACGTGGCGACCTCGGCGTTCGGACTCTGACCGGGACCGATCGAAACGGCGATATGCCCGCCCGCGGTTGACTTCCTGACCGATCGCACCACAAATAAAGGGTAATGCGCATTTTCGTTCCCAGAGAGACCGAAGCAGGCGAACCGCGCACCGCCGTCACCCCCGACGCGGTGCAGCGCTACGGACGCAAGGAAGGAGCCGTCGTGGCGGTGGAGTCCGGCGCCGGCGCCGGCTGCCACTTCTCCGACGAGCACTACCGGGACGCGGGTGCCGAGATCGTCACCGACCGCATGCAGGAGCTCGGCAAGGCCGACATCGTCCTGCGCGTACGCCGGCCGCCGGACGCCGAGATCGCCCCAATGAAGAAGGGAACCATCCACATCAGCTTCCTGGACCCCTTCAACGATCCGGAGTTGATCGACGCCCTGGCCAAGCAGGGCGTGAGCGCGATCAGCGTCGAGCTGGTGCCTCGTTCCACCCGCGCCCAGAAGCTGGACGCCCTGAGCTCCCAGCACAACATCGCCGGCTACGCCATGGTGGTGCTGGCCGCCGAACGGCTGGGCGCCATCATGCCGATGATGATGACGCCGTCAGGAACCCTGCAGCCGGCGCGCGCGTTCATCATCGGCGCCGGAGTCGCGGGCCTGCAGGCGATCGCCACCGCCAAGCGGCTCGGCGCGCGCGTCGAGGCGTTCGACACCCGCCCGGTGGTGGAGGAGCAGGTCAAGTCGCTCGGCGCCAAGTTCATCAAGGTCGACCTGGGAGAGACCGGGCAGACCGACCAGGGCTACGCTCAGGAACTCACCCCGGAGCAGCTCGCCAAGCAGCGCGAGTTGATGGCCGACACCTGCGCCAGCGCCGACATCGTCATCACCACCGCGCAGCTCTTCGGACGCAAGGCGCCGGTGGTCGTCAGCGCCGACGTGGTGGAGCGGATGAAGTCCGGATCGATCATCGTCGACTACGCGGTCGAGTCGGGCGGCAACGTCGAAGGCTCGGTCGCCGGTGAGGAAACTCAGATCAACGGCGTCACGATCGTCGGCCTGCGCAACATCCCGGGCCGCTACGCGGTATCGGCCAGCTCCATGTACGCCAACAACCTGTACAACTACGTCGACGAGTTCTGGGACGACGAGAGCAAGGGCATGAAGCTCGACCGCGAGGATGAGATCATCGCCGGCAGCCTGGTCACCCACGACGGGGAGATGGTCAACGAGATGGTCCGCAAGATCACCTCGGGTTAGCGCCGGACGACACCGCAGACAACGGACGCCCGAGCGTCCGAGGACAAGAGAAAAAGCAAGGTCATGGAAGCCGCACAACTATTTCAATTTCTGTTCTTCATCTTCGTGCTCGCGATGTTCCTTGGGTTGGAGCTCATCACCAAGGTGCCTTCGCAGTTGCACACACCGCTGATGTCGGGGTCCAACGCGATCTCCGGGATCTCGATCGTGGGCGCTCTCGCGCTCGCCGGGCAGGGCGCCTCCAGCACCCTGGTGACGATCTTCGCCGCCGCGGCGGTCGGGTTCGCCACCATCAACGTGGTCGGCGGCTACCTGGTCACCGACCGGATGCTTTCGATGTTCAAGGCCAAGGATTCCGCAAGCGCGGGGGCCGGCAAGGGCACGGGAGCATCGTCGTGATCTACCTCATCGTGGTCGCCTACATCGTCTCGGCGATCATGTTCGTGTTCGGCCTGAAGATGCTGGGCAAGGCCACCACCGCCCGGCGCGGCAACGGCCTGTCCTCGCTGGGCATGCTCATCGCCATCATCGCCACGGTCCTGAGCATCATCGACACCATCAGGGTCGAGTGGGTGGTGCTGGCGGCCGTGATCGGCGCCGGCATCGGCATCGCCGCCTCCCGGCTGGTGAAGATGACCGGAATGCCGGAGATGGTGGCGCTGTTCAACGGCTTCGGCGGCCTGGCCAGCATGCTGGTTGGCTGGGGCACCTTTCAGGCCGCCGCGGACCAGTTCGGGGTGGGCTTCGGGGCCGGCGCCGGGGATCTGTCCGCGTTCACCGCCGCGCTCGGCGGCGGGTTCAGCGCCACGACCATCTACCTGGCGATCCTGATCGGCGGCGTGACCTTCACCGGCAGCATCGTCGCCTGGGGCAAGCTGTCCGAGGTGGTCACCTCGCGGCCGGTGCAGTTCCCGCTGCAGCAGGTGGTCAACGCGCTGGTGCTGCTGGCCATCGTCGTCGGCGCGGTCTGGTTCTCCGTCGCCCCCGACCAGTACTGGATCGCGGTGGCGGTGACGGGGCTGGCCTTCGTGCTCGGCATCATGGCGGTCATTGCCATCGGCGGTGCCGACATGCCGGTGGTGATCTCGCTGTTGAACAGCTACTCCGGCCTGGCCGCGTGCGCCGCAGGCTTCGTGATCTCCAACAACCTGCTGATCATCACCGGAGCGCTGGTGGGCGCCAGCGGCATCGTGCTGACCTCCATCATGTGCAAGGCGATGAACCGCTCGCTCACCAACGTGCTGTTCAGCGGCTTCGGCGCCGCCGGCGGCTCCTCCTCCAAGAGCGCCGGCATTCAGGGCGAGGCCAAGTCGATGACGCCCGAGGACGCCTACTATATCCTGGAGGCGGCCCGCTCGGTGATCTTCGTCCCCGGCTACGGCATGGCGGTCGCGCAGGCCCAGCACGCGGTGCGCGAGCTGGCCGATCTGCTTGAGGAGAACGGCGCCGAGGTCAGGCACGCGATCCATCCGGTGGCCGGCCGCATGCCGGGCCACATGAACGTGCTGCTGGCGGAGGCGAACGTCCCGTACGAGCAGCTCGCGGAGATGGACGCCGTAAACCCGACGATGGAGACCGTCGACGTGGCGATCGTCATCGGCGCCAACGACGTGGTCAATCCCGCGGCGCGGGAGGACGAGGGCAGCCCGATCTACGGCATGCCGATCATCAACGCCGACTCGGCCCACACCTGCTTCATCCTCAAGCGGTCGATGGCCTCCGGGTTCGCCGGCATCGACAACCCGCTGTTCTTCAAGGACAACTCGTACATGATCTTCGGCGACGCCAAGGCGACCGTGGAGTCGATGGTCGGCGAGTTCAAGGAGAGCTCCTCCTGATCGGATAGCGGGAGGAGTTTGTCGGTCGATGCCCGCCGCGACCGCCACCGGCGTCACGATGGACTCCCTGCTCGCGGAGTACCGCCACCGCAACCCCGGTTCGTACGAGCTGTTCCGCCGTTCGCAGTCGGTGCTGCCGGGCGGCAACACCCGGACCGGGGTGTTCGTCGATCCGTTCCCGCTCTACATCGACCGCGCCGAGGGCACGGACCTGATCGACGTCGACGGCAATCGCCGTCTGGACTTCATCAACAACGCCAGCGCCCTGATCCTCGGCCACGCCCATCCGGCGGTGGTCGCCGCCATCCGCGAGGCTGCCGGGCGCGGCACCGCCTACTTCGCGCCCACGCCGCTGGAGGTGGAGCTGGCCGAGCTGCTCGCCGAGCGGGTGCCGTCCCTCGAGCGGCTGCGCTTCTGCAGCTCCGGCACCGAGGCGGTCCTGGGAGCCGTGCGGGCGGCCCGCGCCTTCACCGGCCGGCCGATGATCGCCAAGTTCGAGGGTGCCTACCACGGCATCGACGACCCCGCGCTGATCAGCTACCTGCCCCCGCTCGGCGCTGAGCTGGGCCCACCGGACCGGCCGCGTTCGGTGCCGTCATCCGCCGGGCTCGCCCCGGGGACGGCGGAGCAGGTGCTGGTGCTGCCTTTCAACGACATCGAGGCGTGCACGGAGCTCATCGGCGAGCACGCCGGCGGGCTGGCCGCGGTGATCGTCGACCCGCTGTCCACGGCCGTCGGCCTCACCCTGCCGGAACCCGGCTTTCTCGAGGAGCTGCGCCGCGTCACCCGCGAGCACAGCATTTTGCTGATCTTCGACGAGGTGGTGAGCTTCCGCGCCGGCGCCGGCGGCGCCCAGGGAGCGTTCGGGGTGCGGCCCGACCTGACCTGTTTGGCCAAGGTGGTGGCCGGCGGCACGCCGGGCGGCGCGTTCGGCGGCCGGGCCGACATCATGGCGCTCTACGATCCGACCGGCGGGCCGCCGGCGATCCCGCAGTCGGGAACGTACAACGGCAATCCGATCGCCATGGCGGCCGGCCTCGCCACCCTGCGCACGATGACCGCGGAGGCCTACTCTGCTCTCCACGAGCGCACCCGCCGCGTGGCCGATGGGCTGCGGGACGCCTTCCGGCAGGCCGGCGTGCCCGGCTCCGTGGTCACGGCCGGCTCGCTGTTCCAGCTCTACTTCCTGCCGAGCCCGCCGCGCAACTACCGCGAGGCGGCGCGGGACGACGGCCACCGCCAGCGGTGGCTCTATTTCCGGCTGCTGGGCGACGGCATCGTCACCCGCCGCGGCGGCAACGTGTCGCTGCCCATGACCGACCGGCACGTCGACCGCCTGGTCGACGGAGTGGACGCCGCGCTGCGCGAGCTGCCGGCGTGAGGCGCCCGCAGCCTGACACGGGCAGACAATAGATATATTCTATACCCGATCCGGGTACGGAATATGTCAATTGTCTACGTAACTCGCCGACAGGAGCAGAACATCGCGCGGTTCATCGCCGACGTTGCGCCCCACAAGCCCGTGCTCCTGCTCGATGGAGCGCGGCAGGTCGGCAAGACGACCCTCGTAGACGCCGTTCTGGCCTCGTCCGCGAAAGACAGCGTACGGGTCAACTTGGAGCGGGACACGCTGGTCCGTTCCGCAATCGACGACTGCCGCGATTTCGCCGAGTTCGAGGATCTGCTGCTCGACCGCTTCGGGTTCCGCGGAGACACCGACCAAGTCCTGTTCGTGGACGAGGCTCAGGAGAGCCGCATGCTCGGCTCGTTCGTGCGCTTCATGAAGGAAGCGTGGGCAAACGCGACCGTCATTCTCTCCGGCTCCACCCTGCGCCGCCTGTTCCGCGCGCACACGCGCTATCCGGTCGGCCGCGTTCGCCACCTCGTCCTCGGGCCGTTCTCCTTCTCGGAGTTCCTTCGGGCCATGGACAAGGCGCACCTCGCCGCGGAGGTGCGGAGCGCCAACACGCGGATCAGCGGCCAGCGACACGAGCTTCTTCTTTCGCTGTTCGACCGGTTCCTCGTCCTGGGCGGACTGCCGGCGGTCGTGCAGGCATACGCGTCCGGTGACGACCATGGCGCGTTGCGGCGGCAGATCATCGCCGACTACGAACAGGACTTCGTCTGCATCTTCGGCGAGGAGCTGATCGACATCGTCAACGCCTGTTTCCGGAGCGTCGCGAACTTCGCCGGCGGCGTGTCCAAGAACACGTCGGTGGTGCCGTCGCCGAGCAGCCGTACGAACGAGCGCATCAATCACGTCTTCGCCAGACTGGAAGGCTGGCATCTCATACTCCGCTCCGAACAGCGCGGAAGCAGCGCGCAGGCAAGCCACAACTACCTGCCCAAACGCTATCTGTTCGACACCGGCGTGTTGCGCGAGCTGCGCGAGGCCGCCGTGCCGGCCATCAGCGCGGTCCACACGCTCTCATCCGCCGCCCGGACACCGCTCGGTGCGGTGATCGAGAACCAGACCGCGATCGAGCTCGCCCGCAGCGGCCGGGAGTTGTCCGGCTGGAAGCGAACCCCGTCCGGCGCCGAGATCGACTTCATCGTCAAACGCAACGGCACCACCGTGCCGGTCGAATGCAAGGCGGCCCTCTCCGTGAACCGCAAGCACATGCGCGGGCTCGTCGAGTATCTGCGCCTCCACGGCTTGCGCGCCGGCTTCCTGGTCAGCCTGGCTCCCTGCTCCACGACTGTGATCGACGGGTTCGAGATCACCAATCTGCCGGCGTACCTGCTCGAACGCCTCGGCGGCACGGACATGGGAGGCACCGTCGCCGGCGCGAGCCGTCGGTGACGTGGGACACGCCTCGCCATCGCGGGTGCCGCTACGCCGCCCACCTGCGGGTGGGAACCGCTACCCGTATACTGAGCCCCTGATGACTGACGTTTCGATCGTTCCGGTGGCCGAGCAGCACACCGCCGCGGTCCGCGCCCGCGTTTCATACACCGACATGCCGGCGAAGCTCATCCAGCTCATGGACCAGGTGTGGAAGCACGTGCGCGGCGCGGGCATCCAAGGCTGCGGCGATAACGTGTGGCTCTACCGCATGACCGGCGAGCCCGAGCTCGACGTCGAGATCGGCGTGCAGGTGTCGCAGCCCATCGCCGGCGACGGCGAGGTGGTGGCCTCGACGGTGCCGGGGGGCCGGGCGGCCCACGCGGTGCACCACGGCGACTACACGGAGCTACCGGGCGTCCACCAGGCGGTCTTCACCTGGTGCGAGAAGCAGCGCCTGCCCCGGTCGTCGACCTGCTGGGAGGTCTACGGCGATCACCACGCGGATCCGGCCGGCGCACCGACGTCTACCACCTGATCGCCGACTGACCGACGGACCGGGGTACGGACACGGCGGCGCTCCCACGCAACGTACGGCGGCCGATCGGGTAGCCGTCGATCCTGCTGGAGATCGGCTGGTGCGGGGCGTAGAATGCCGCCGTGGCCAAGCGGCGGCTCCCGGTCGGCATCCAGACCTTCCGCCAGATTCGCGAGGAAGGCTTCTACTACGTGGACAAGACCGGCTACGCCCGCAAGCTGCTGGACGACGACGCCAAGCACTACTTCCTGTCGCGCCCGCGCCGCTTCGGCAAGAGCCTGTTCGTGGACACGCTCAAGGAGTTGTTCGAAGGCAGCGAAGAGCTGTTCCGCGGCTTGGCCGTCCACGACGGCTGGAATTGGTCCCGGCGCCACCCCGTGCTGCGGCTGAGCTTCGGCGGCGGCAACTACGGCCGGCCGGGCCAGTTGTTGGCGCGCATGGCGGAGCAACTGGCGGACCTCGAACGCGAGGCCGGCGCGCCCCCCTCCGAGGGCGCGACGCCGTCAGGCCGCTTCACCCGGCTGCTGACAGCGCTGCACCGTCAGTCGGGCCGGCGCGTCGTGGTCCTGGTGGACGAGTACGACAAGCCGATCCTGGACGCCCTGGACGATGCGGAGACCGCCAAGGCCAACCGCGAGGATCTGCGCGGGCTGTACGGGACGATCAAGGAATGTGACGCCCACATCGAGCTCACGTTCATCACCGGGGTGAGCAAGTTCTCAAAAGTCAGCCTGTTCTCGGACCTGAACAACCTCACCGACCTCACGCTGGACCCCGCCTACGCCGCGATCTGCGGCTATACCGAGGCGGATCTGGACACGGTGTTCGCCGCCGAGCTGCCGGGGCTGGACCGGCAGCGCATCCGCGACTGGTACAACGGCTATAGCTGGCTCGGCGAAGACAAGCTGTACAACCCCTTCGGCATACTCAAGCTGTTCGCCAGCCGCCGGTTCCGCGCCCACTGGTTCGAGACCGCCACGCCCCGGTTCCTCATCGACACGCTCCTGAAGCACGGCTTCGCGGCGCCGGATCTGGAAACCGTCCGCGCCGACGAGGATCTGCTGTCCGCCTTCGACGCGGACGCCATGGCGCCGGAGGCGCTGCTGTTTCAGACCGGTTACCTGACCATCGCCGAGGAGGACGAGGATGCCGACGGCCTCCCGGAATACCGTCTGGCATATCCGAACCGGGAGGTGCGCCGCGGCCTGAACCGCGCCCTGCTCGACGCGCTGGCGCCGAACTGGCGGCGGACCACGGGGAGCGGCGCCGCGCTGCGCCGGCTGCTCGCAGCGCAGGACTGGGCCGGCGTGGAGGCGCTGTTCCGCGCGCTGCTGGCCGGGATTCCGCACGACTGGCACCGACGCAACGACATCGCCCGCTACGAGGGCTACTGGGCGAGCGTGTTCTATGCCTGGTTCCAGGCGTCCATGGACGGTGTGGTAGTCGAGGACGCCACCAGCCGCGGCCGGCTGGACATGGCGGTGCTCCTGGCAGGCAACGCGTACCTGTTCGAGTTCAAAGTTGCGGAGCGTTCGGAGAAGGGTGCAGCGCTGGCACAGCTCAGAGAGCGGGGCTATGCCGACAAGCATCGCGCTCCCGGCCGATCCGTCCACCTGATCGGCGTGGAGGTCTCAGCCGAGACCCGCGACCTCGCGGCGTTCCAGACCGAACTCGCCTGAGTCCCTCGGCCCCGGACCCGCGCCGATCGCTGCCTTGACGGGGCGGTGCGCTTCCGGTCTGCTTGCCGGGTCATGAAGCTGTCGAGAACGGGTGCGGGCACGGTGGTGGAGCGGGACAGGGAGCGGTTGCTGCTCCGCGGCCACGACTGGGACGAGCTGTTCCGGCAGGACGACCTGGCGGCTTACCTGGACGGCCGCCTCGCCGCCGCGGAGACGGCGCCTGCCGGCACGGAGGCGCTGGCGCCGGTGGTGGGCCAGGAGATCTGGGCGGCCGGCGTGACCTACTACCGCAGCCGCGACGCGCGCATGGCCGAATCGGAGCAGGCCGGCGGCGGCAGCTTCTACGACCGCGTCTACACCGCCGACCGGCCCGAGCTGTTCTGCAAGGGGTCGGCGCGCACCGTGGTCGCCCCCGGCGCCACGGTGCGCATCCGCGCCGACTCCGCCTGGAACGTGCCGGAGCCGGAGCTCACCCTGGCCATCGACCGGGGCGGGCGCATCTTCGGCTACACGATCGGCAACGACATGAGCTCACGCGACATCGAGGGCGAGAACCCGCTCTACCTGCCGCAGGCCAAGACCTACGACGGGAGCTGCGCCCTGGGAGCGGAGATCCTCGTGCGCGACACGGTCCCCGACCCTGCGACCCGGATCGAGATGGAGATCCTGCGCGACGGCACGGCCGCCTTCAGCGGCGCCACCACGCTGGCGGAGCTGAAGCGCACGCCGCCGGAGCTGGCCTCCTTCCTGTACCGGCACAACAGCTTTCCGAACGGCTGCTTCCTGATGACCGGCACCGGCATCGTGCCGCCGGACGGCTTCACCCTGCAGGCCGGCGACCGCGTCACGATCACGATCGAATCGATCGGCTCCCTCACCAACACGGTCGGCGGCTTCGGCGCCGCGGGATCCTGACCGTGGCCGACGTCCCCGACGCGAATGCCGCCAGCGACCTCGATTCCATCGACGACCTCGATTCCATCGACGACCTCGACGGCATCCTGGGTTTCGAGTCGCCGTCCCTGCCGGCCACCTCCGGCGAGGGCACGCCGGGGACCATCCCGCTCACCGAGCGCATGCTGCGCGAGGAGCCGAGCGGCAACCTGTTCGCGCTGACCCAGAACGTCGGCATGGGCTGGCAGCCGTCCCGCTCCGGCGGCCCCGCCTACCTGCTGCTGTCCACGCACGGCGGCCTGCGCGCCGAGGACGGATCGCCGGTCGCGCTGGGCTACCACACCGGCCACTGGGAGGTGCACCTGCTGGTGCGTGCCGCGGCGGAGGCGCTGGCGGCCGACGGCTGCATCCCGTTCGCCGCGCACGTCACCGACCCGTGCGACGGGCGCTCGCAGGGGACGGCGGGGATGATGGACAGCCTGCCGTACCGCAACGACGCCGCGATCGTGATGCGCCGGCTGGCGCGCTCGCTGCCCACCCGCCAGGGGGTCATCGGCGTCGCCTCCTGCGACAAGGGGCTGCCGGCCATGCTGCTGGCGCTGGCCGGCGAGCGCGCGCTGCCGGGAGTGGTGATCCCCGGCGGGGTGACCCTGCCGGCCCGCGACGCCGAGGGCCGCCCCGCCGAGGACTTGGGCACCGTGCAATCCATCGGCGCCCGCTTCGCGCACGGCCTGATCACCCTGGACGAGGCGGCCACCGCCGGCTGCAAGGCGTGCGGCTCGACCGGCGGCGGCTGCCAGTTCCTGGGCACGGCCGCGACCGCGCAAGTGGTCGCCGAGGGGCTGGGGCTTGCACTGCCGCACACCGCTCTGGCGCCGTCCGGGCAGCCGATCTGGCTGGACATGGGACGCCGCGCCGCCGCGGCCGTGGTCGCCCAGCGCGCGGCAGGCCGGTCGATGGCCGACATCCTGGACCGCCGCGCGGTCGACAACGCGATGGTCGTGCACGCCGCGTTCGGTGGCTCCACCAACCTGCTGCTGCACATCCCCGCGTTCGCGCACGCGGCCGGCCTGCCGGTGCCCACCGTGGCCGACTGGAGCCGGGTCAACCGCGCCACCCCGCGGCTGGTCGACGCGCTGCCCAACGGTCCCGCCAACCACCCGACGGTGCGGGTGTTCGTCGCCGGCGGCGTGCCGGAGGTGATGCTGCACCTGCGCCGCGCCGGCCTGATCGACCCGGCGACGCTGACCGCGGCCGGGGTGACCTGGGGCGAGGCGCTGGACCGCTGGCAGGACTCGCCGCGCCGCCACGAGCTGCGCCGCCACTGCCTGCAAGAGGACGGCGTCGACCCCGACCTGGTGATCATGGACCCGGACACGGCCCGCCGCCGGGGGCTGACCAGCACCGTCGTCTTCCCGACCGGCTCGCTCGCGCCGGCCGGCTCGGTGATCAAGGCGACGGCGATCGATCCAAGCGTGGTCGACGCGGACGGCGTCTACCGCCACCGCGGGCCGGTGCGCCTGTTCGGCAGCGAGGGCGCCGCGGTCGCGGCGATCAAGGGAACGGGCGAGCAGCCGGTGCAGGCCGGCGACGTGGTGGTGGTCGCCGGCATCGGCCCGGCCGGCACCGGCATGGAGGAGATCTACCAGGTGACCTCCGCGCTCAAGTTCATCCCCTGGGGCAAGCAGGTCGCGGTGCTCACCGACGGCCGCTTCTCCGGGGTCTCCACCGGGGCGTGCGTCGGCCACATCGGTCCCGAGGCGCTCGCAGGCGGGCCGATCGGCC
Source organism: Spirochaetia bacterium (assembly GCA_963662775.1). Lineage (GTDB taxonomy): Bacteria > Spirochaetota > Spirochaetia > SZUA-6 > Bin103 > CATQHW01. The sequence continues at coordinate 2,141,626 of OY759747.1, read as the reverse complement.
GCCTCCGCGACGGCGACACGGTCCGGATCATGGTCGACCGCGATGAGCTCACCGGCTCCGTGGAGCTGGTCGCCACGGAGGACGAAGGCGAGTTGTCCCCGGAACAGGCCCAGGCGGTGCTGGCCGCGCGTCCGACCGCGCCGTGCATCGCACCGCACCCCGGCCTGCCCGACGACACGCGGCTGTGGGCGGCGCTGCAGGCCGCCAGCGGCGGCACCTGGGCCGGCTGCGTCTACGACCCGGATGCGATCATCGCCGCGCTCGGCTCGGCGGCTGTCGAGCGAGCACCGCAAGGGCAACCGAGAGCGAGCCTGCACGACCGGTGACGCGCGACCCGCTGTTCGACCGCGTCATCCTTCGCTGCGTGGTCGGTTCGCGCGCCTACGGACTCGCCCGCGACGACTCCGACACCGACCGCAGAGGATTGTACCTGCCGCCTGCCGACCTGCACTGGTCGCTGTCCGGCGCGCCGCAGCAGCTTCAGAACGATGCCACCCAGGAGGTGTACTGGGAGATTCAGAAGTTCCTGACGCTCGCCCTGAACGCGAATCCGAACGTCCTGGAATGCCTCTATACGCCGCTCGTGGAGACGGCGACGCCGCTGGCCCGCGAGCTGCTCGCCATGCGGGACAGCTTTCTTTCCAAACGGGTCTACCGGACCTACAGCGGCTACGCGGCGGCTCAGTTCCGGCGGATGCAGGCCGGCCTGCGCAACCACGGACGCGTGAAGTGGAAGCACGTCATGCACCTGCTGCGCCTGATTCTGTCCGGCACCACGGTGCTCACGGAGGGGTTCGTCGCGGTCGACGTCAGCGACTACCGCGAGCGCCTGATCGCCGTCCGCTCGGGCCGCGTGCCATGGGAAGAAGCCGACGCGTGGCGGCTGGAGCTGATCCAGGCATTCGACGCCGCCTACGCGCGGACCGCCCTCCCGGATCGGCCGGACTACGAACGAGTGGACCGCTTCCTGATCAGCGCCCGGCGCCGCGCGCTGCAGGACGGACTGCCATGAACCCGGTCATGCCGGACGGTGGCGACGCTGCCGCCGACCCGCATCTGCGACGGCCGGTGGAGGGGCATCCGTATCCGCTGCTGTTCGTGACGATCAGCGGCGCTCACCTGTACGGATTCCCGTCCCCGGACTCCGATTACGATCTGCGCGGCGTCCATCTGCTGCCGCTGGAGCACGTCATCGGCCTGTGCACCGGGGGCGAAACGGTCGACACTTCGGAGACGATGGCCGGGCGGGAGATCGATCTGGTCACGCACGACGCGCACAAGTTCTTCGGCCTGATGCTCAAGCCGAACGGCTACGTGCTGGAGCAGGTGCTGTCGCCGCTGATCGTGCACGCCACGCCGGCGCACGAGGAGCTCAGGTCGATCGCCGCCGACTGCGTGACCCGCCGGCACGCACATCACTATCGAGGGTTCTCGGCAGGGCAGTGGAAGCTGTCCCGCAAGGTACGGCCACCTCGAATCAAGCCGCTGCTGTACGTGTATCGGGTGCTCCTGACCGGCACTCACCTGATGCGCACCGGCGAAGTCGAGGCGAACCTGCGGACCCTCAACCAGACCGCCAAGCTGCCGTACCTCGACGATCTGATCGACCGGAAGATCGCCGGCGGGGAGCACGCCGACCTGCCTGACGCCGACCTGGCCTTCCACGAGGCCGAGTACGAGCGCCTGGTCGGCGTGCTGCACGCGGCGGCGGATGCCTCGCACCTGCCGGAACGGACGCACGCCAAGCCGGCCCTGCATGATCTGCTGCTGCGGATTCGACTGAACGGCGTCAGCGCGCCGGCGCAGGCGTTACCGCCAGCGTCGCGGCCGGCACCAGCTCCTCCGCGTAGCTGAAGATCGCCGGCGTGCCGCCGGTGTGCACGAACACGACCGTCTCGTCGGCTCCGACCGCGCCGTCGTCGATGCGGTCGATCAGCCCTGCCAGCGCCACGCCGGTGTAGTTGGGATCGACCATCAGCCCGTCCGTGCGTGCGGCCAGCCGCACCGCCTCCAGCACGTCGGGCGCCGGCCCGTCCGGGCCGGCGTAGCGCTCCACGATGTCGAAATCCTCCGGCGCGTAGGTGCGCGGCAGGTCCAACCGCTGCCGGACCGTTTCGGCATGGCTGAAGATGTAGTCGTCCAGCGCCGGCGCGGAAGCTACGCGGACGCCCGTGAAGTCCCAGTCGAGCCCCAGGTTGAGCGACGCCAGCGCCAGCCCGCAGAGGCTGCGGCCGGCCACGCACACCACCCGCACCGGACCGCTGACCGCGGCAGCGCGGAGTTGATCGGCAAGCTCCAGGCCGGCGTCCGCGAAGCCGATCATGCCGGCCAGCTTCGGGAACAGCTCGTCGTTCATGACGTACGGCACGGCGCCGGCGCGCCGCAGCCGCTCGGCCACGCCGCGCGCCAGATCCATGTCGCGCGCCGACTCCTCGTCGTTCAGCAGGTGCACGGCCGCGCCCAGCAGGTGGTCGACCAGGCTGTTGCCCTGCACCGGCATGCCCGCCGCGTGGCGCAGGAACACGTGGTAGCGAAAGCCGGCGCGCACGCATGCGGCGGCCGCCAACCGCGCGTTGTTGGAGTGGTAGCCCATGACGTTGATCACGGTGTCGGCGCCAACGCGCCGCACCTCCGCCATGAGCAGCTCCATGTGGCGCACCTTGTTCCCCCCGAACGCCAGGCCGGACAGGTCCTCGCGCTTGACCAGCACGGTGCGCCCCAGCTCCCGGCTCAGGCCCGGCACCGGCTGCAGCGGGGTGGGGTAGGCGCCGAGTGGCAGCCGTGGAAAGCGCTCCAGGCGCGCACGCAACTCGTCCGCGGTCAGCGGTCCGCCCCGGGCGGCCACCTCAACGGCCTCGCGGCACCCGCTCCAGCGGCTCGGCCTTGATGCCGCGCACGCCGGGAATGATGCGCAGCGGCTTGGCCCAGCGCACCGCGTTGACCAGCACGCGGACGATCTCCGGCTGGTAGTAGATGGGGTAGGTCTCGTGCCCGGGCTGGAAATAGAAGATCCTGCCGTTGCCGCGCCGGTAGGTGACGCCGGAACGGAACACCTCGCCCCCCTCGAACCAGGAGATGAAGATCAGCTCGTCGGGCCGCGGGATGTCGAAGCGCTCGCCGTACAGCTCCTCGTGCTCGATCTCGAAGTAGTCGCCGATCCCCTGCGTGATCGGGTGGTTGGGCTCGATGTTCCAGACGCGCTCGCGCTCGCCGATCTCGCGGTGGCGGAGGCTGCAGCGCGTGCCGAGCACCCGCGTCATGATCTTCGAGACGTGCGAGGAGTGCAGCAGGATCAGCCCCATGCCGTCGTTGGCGCGGAGTTGCACCCGGTCGACGGTGGCGTCGTCGACGCGGTCGTGCGCCTTGTGGCCCCACCAGATCAGCACGTCGGTGGCGTCGAGCCGTTCCTGCCACAGCCCCTGATCGGGCTGGTCCAGGCTGGCGGTGGTCACCGCCAGATCGTCCTCGCGCCGCAGCCCAGCCGCGATCGCCTCGTGGATTCCGTGCGGGTACACCGCCGCGACCTCGGGATCCTCCCGTTCCTGGATGAACTCGCACCACACCGTCACCTTGATCTTGGCTACGTCGATCATGGCCGGTACGCTACATCACCGGAGGGCGTCGAGCACCTCCCGGTGGAGGACGCCGTTACTGGCCACGAAGGTGCCGCGGTGCACGGTCTCGACGCCGGCGGCGTCCGACCAGCGTCCGCCCGCCTCGGCGATGATGGCCGCGGCGGCGGCGCAGTCCCACGGGGCGTCGAGCAGGTTGACGCAGAAGTCGATGCTGCCGGTGGCCAGGCAGACGTACGAGTAGGCGTCCATGAACCCGTAGCTGTAGCCGGTGCGCCGCATCAGCTCGAAGAGGCGCGCGCCGAGCGGCTCGCCGTATCGCTGCAGGAAGCCCAGCCCGCTGCCGATCGAGTCGGCCACGGTGGCGGTCGACGACACGCGGGCAGGCTCCCCGTTGCAGAAGGCGCCGCCGCCACGGGCCGCCCAGCAGGTCAGGTCCATGGCCGGCAGGTGGACGACGCCCAGCGCCAGGCCGGCCGCATCCTCCAGCGCGATCAGCACCGCGTGCGTGACGATGCCCCGGATGTACGGGCGGGTGCCGTCCAGCGGGTCGACGATCCAGGTGCGGCCGCTCGTCCCGCCGGCCGTGCCGGACTCCTCGCCCAGAAAGCCGTCGTCCGGGAATGCGCCGAGCAGCTCGCCGCGGATGAGCGCCTCGCAACGGCGGTCCACCTCGGTCACCGGCGATGCGTCCTCCTTGAGGTCCACGGACTCCGCTCCGCGCCGGGTGAGCTGGATGGCGCCGGCCGCGCGGGAGACCCGCTTGGCCAGCTCCAGCTCGGCGTCGAACGGCTCGGTCACGCTCTTCAGCGGACAATCAGCCGTCGATCGAGGGGATCGCCACCTCGGAATCGACGTCCGCGCCGTAGTCGACGCCCGGGATCCCGAAGCCGAACAGCCGCAGGAACTCGCGCTGGTAACCCTCGACGTCCAGGATCTTCCGGTAGCCCTGCTCGGTCACCTGCTCCCAGCGCTCGCGCACGGCCGCCTGCACCGCGTCCTCCATCTCGTAGTCGTCCACGCGGATGCGGCCGGCCTCGTCCACGGGGATGTCTTTCCCGGCGCACAGCCGCTCCCGGAACAGGCGGTCCATCTGCTCGATGCACCCCTCGTCCGTGCCACGCTCGCGCAGCAGCGGCCCCAGCATGGCCAGATAGACGGCGACCGTCGGGATCGCGGCGCTGGCCTGCGTCACCAGGGCCCGGTTGACCGACAGGAGCGCCCGGCCGCCGCTCACGCGCAGCCGCGCATCCAGCTCGTCGGCGGCCCGCTGCAGGTCCTCCTTGGCCTTGCCGATGGTGCCGTCCCGGTAGATCGGCCACGTGTGCTCGGGGCCCAAGTAGGTGTAGGCGAGGGTACCGCACTCCGGAGCGAGCACGCCCGCTCCGTCCAGCGCATCGATCCAGCGCGTCCAGTCGTCGCCGCCCATGACCGAGACGGTTTGCTCCACCTCCTCCTCGGTCGCAGGATCGATGCTGGCGTCGCCCAGGGCGCCCGACCGGGCGTCGATGGTCTTGCCCGCAAACGGCGTGCCGATCGGCTTGATGACCGAGTTGAAGGTCTCGCCCGTCTCCGGGTGGACGCGCCGCGGGGACGCCAGGCTGTAGACGACCAGGTCGACCGAGCCGTCCAGGTGCGTGTGGATCAGGTCGAGCACGCGCTCCTTCGCCTCGTCGGCGAAGGCGTCGCCGTTGTAGCTCCACGCGCCCAGGCCGGCCTCGGCCGCCGCCCGCTCGAACGCCGCGGTGTTGTACCAGCCGGCCGATCCGGTACGCCTGGCGGAACCGGGCCGCTCGAAGAAGGCGCCGACCGTCTTCGCGCCGCAGCCGAAGGCGGCGACGATCCGCGACGCCAGGCCGTAGCCGGTCGAGGCGCCGACCACCAACACCGAGCGCGGGCCGTCGATCGGGCCGCGCTCCCGCACATGGGCGATCTGCTCGCCGACGTTCGCGGCGCAGCCGTCGGGGTGCGCGGTCATGCAGATGAATCCGCGCACACGGGGTTCGATGATCATGCGTCCGAACCCTCATGGCTCACGCGGTCGATGTCAAACGAACCGTCGGTCAGGGCGCGGCGCAGCAGCGCTGCGGCGCTGGGCAGGGATCGGACCGCATACCGGGCCTCCAGGATGAGCCGCTGGTCGGCGGTGAGCTCGCCATCGGCGCCGCGGGATGCCACGCGCGAGCGGCGCGCGTGCTGCAGCACCATCGCCACGGCGACGCTGATGTTGAAGCTGCGCGTGAAGCCGGCCATCGGGATCGAGAACCAGCCGTCGGCGGCCTGCGCCGTCGCGTCGGTGACGCCGGCGTGCTCGTTTCCGAACACCACCGCGGTCGGCCGCGAGAAGTCCACCTGATCGACCGTCGGCCCGTCTCCGACCCGGGTCACCAGCACACGATAGCCGCCCCCACGCAGGCGATCGAGCCAGGGGTCGCCGGCGTTCCACCAGGCGACCTCCAGCCACTTCTGCGCGCCCTGGGTTACGCGGTTGGGCGGCCGCGCCGGCGCTCCCTGCTCAAGTGCCTGCCTGACGACGTGCACGGACGTGAAACCCACGCCTTCGCAGGTGCGGAGCACCGCGGCGATGTTGCCGTCGTCATGCACGTGCTCCAGTACGGTCGCGACCGCGAAGCTGCGGCCGGCGGCAACCTCCCTGATCCGCCGCCGGCGTCCGGGCGTCAGGTGCGGGGCCAGCACCGACCACACGACCGCCACGGGGAGCGCTACGCCGTCCACCTCGATGGTGTCAGGATGGGGGAATGGGTCCGAGCGCATCGACGTTGCCTAGGATGGGCAGGGTACGAGCCCCGCGCTCCGGCGTCACCAGTGCCCTCTCGCCGCCTGCGGTGCGGGCCTCCGCACGCACCCTGTGCGCCTCCGTCACGGCACTGCTGCTGGCCGCAACCGCTGCCCAGGCAGGCGCGGATGCCCTCTTTGACCGGGCCGTCGCCGTCGCTGCGGCCGCCGAGCACCTGGTTCCCCGCACCATGGTCATGCGCACGCAGGAGCACTCCGCGGACGGCAAGCTCAGATCGACGCGGGAGACCCACATGCGCGCGCGGTTGGCCGACGGCGAGCTGACCTACGAGCTGGTGCGCGACGTCCAGGACGGGCAGGCAGTCGATGAGGCCGAGGCGGACGGCACGACTGGCGCCACCGGCGTCGGCTCGCGGTTCTCCGACGCGTTCCAGGCCGACCTGTCGGCCATGGGAGGCGCCGAGCGGATGGGCGAGCGGCGCACGATCCGCGGGCAGCCGGCGATCGGCTACCGCGTCGAGCAGCCGGAGGAGCTGTACACGATCCGCGGGCAGCTCTGGGTCGCGGAGGACGGCGTTCCCCTGGAGCTGCAGTACACGGTCGACCCGCTGCCACGCTCGGTGCGCGGCCTGGCCATCCTTGCCACCTATGAACCGCGCGACGGGCTGGCGCTGGTCACGGAAGTCTCCGTCCAGGTCGCCGTCAGCGTCACGTTCCTGTACCGCCGGCTGTACACGATCACGGTCGAGCTGGATGACTACTTCGATCCCGGCGCCTGACCGACGGCCGCGAGGTCGAAAGCGCCCGCGCCGCACCGCCGTTAACTCTCGCGAGGATGCAAGAGGACGCGGTCGCAGCGAATCACCGCTACGACGACCCCGTGGAGGCGGAGGCGCACGACACCTTCGGCGTGCCCTACCTCTATCCGGCGCAGCGGCTGGTGGTGGACAACATCCTGGACGGCTGCAGCCAGATCGTGCTGATGCCCACCGGCAGCGGCAAATCGCTGTGCTTCCAGCTTCCCGCGCGCCTGCTGGCCGGCCCGACGATGGTCATCGTGCCGCTGCTCTCACTGCTGCAGGACCAGCTCCGCCGGCTGCGTGAGGGGCCGCTGCGGGTCGCCGCGCTGATGGGCGCCCAGGAGATGCCGGAGCGCCGGCAGATCCTGCACGGGCTGGCGGAGCGGGAGATCGACGTGTTGTTCACCACGCCGGAGGCCCTCGCCGGCCGCTTCGGGGAGCAGCTTCCCAGCCTGAGCATCTCCCACTGCGTGATCGACGAAGCGCACTGCATCTCGGAATGGGGCGACCGCTTCCGGCCCGCGTACGTGGAGCTGGGCGCGGTGATCCGCGCCGCCGGCATACCGGTCGTGAGCTCCTTCACCGCCACCGCCAGCGTGCCCATCGTCCGCCGCATCCAGGAGGTGATCTATGCCGATGCCCCCGTTTCGGTGGTTTCGGTCGATCCCGATCGCACCAACCTGCGCTACGTGGCGCGGCAGGTTCTGTCCAAGAAGCGCGCTCTGGTCGAGTGCGTCCGGACGATGGAGCGCCCGCTGATCGCGTTCGCTTCCAGCCGCGGCGGCACCGAGCACTACGCCCGCCACCTGCAGGCCGCCGGCATCGCCTCCTCCCGCTTCTACCACGCCGGCCTGGACGCCGACGAGCGGCGCGCCATCGAGCAGTGGTTCTTCGACTCGCCCGACGGCGTGCTGGTGGCCACCTCCGCCTACGGGATGGGCGTGGACAAGGGTGACATCCGCACGGCCATCCACCTGGACCCGCCGCCTTCGATCGAGGCGTACCTGCAGGAGGCGGGGCGCGGCGGGCGCGACGGCCGGCCGGCGCAGGCGCTGCTGCTGCACGCCGGCGCGGCGGAGCGGCGGCGGCTGGATCTGATGGCGCCGGCCGACCGGCGTCGCTACGCCGCCGTCCTTGCCTACGCGGCCTCCGGCCAGTGCCGGCGGGAGCAGCTCCTGGCGCCGTTCACCGATGGCGAGGTGGCGTGCAGCGGCTGCGACGTCTGCGACCGGGAAGTGACCGGGCCGCCGCCGGAAGCCGCCGGGATCGCCGACCTGGTGCGCCGCCACCGGGGCCGCTTCGGGCAGCGCGAGACCGCGCTGCTGCTAGGCGGTCAGCCCACCTACGAGGCCCAGGCCATGGGGCTGCGGCGCACGCGCGGCTTCGGCTACCTGCGCGCCTGGCGCGAGGCGGAGATCGACGAGGCGCTGGCGGCGCTGCTTGCCGCCGGGACGATCGAACGCAGGCGGCGCGGCTTCGTACCGGCACGCCTGTGCGCTCCGCGCCGCCGCTCGCTGCTGCCGGTGCTGAACGCCCTGCCTTCCGGTGACGCGGCGGCCGCTGATTCGTCCGGCCCGTGCTCGGTCGGCCCGTGCTCGGTCGGGTCCGCCGGAGAGAACCCAGCTTGGATGCGCGCGCAACCGTGAGCTACCCTTGGCGCATGGCCGCTACCGAAAGCGCCTCGGGACCCGCTGCCGGAACACTGCCCACCCGGCACGCGGACAGCTCGGCCGTCCGGCCGCGCACCGGTACCGAGCCGCCGGCGTTCCCGGGCTGCACGCCTCTCCACCTGCCGCCCGACGAGCTCGACTCCTTCGACCGGCGCCTGGAGTACTGGGAGGCGGCCACCCAGACCGCCTGGGTCTGCGAGCCGGTCAGCCCCTACCACGAACGCCCGTCGCGTCTCCTGACAAGGCTGGCTGAGACCATCTCCCGCATGCGCGGCGCGCGCGTCGAGTGCTACGGCTCGATGGACCTGCTGCTGCGCGACCACCGCGGCCGGCCGCAGCACATCATGCAGGCTGACGAGTCCCTGTACCTGCATCCCGACCGCGCCAAGCTGCCGGACGCCGCCATGGTGGTGGGCGAGGACGACTTCCCCGACGTCGTGCTGGAGGTCGACCACACCACCGACGCGCGCCCCGGCAAGCTGCCGCGGTACGAGTCGTGGGGGTTCCCGGAGGTGTGGGTGGACGTGCCGGACGCGCCCTCGCCGAGCCGGTCTCGGTCGCGGCGGCCGGGGCTGACCATCCATCTGCTGGCAGGCGGCCGCTACCGGGAGGCCGCCGAGAGCCGTGCGTTCCCGGGCTGGACGGCGGCCGAGATCCACGCGGCGCTGAACGAGCCGGCGCCGTCGGCGCAGACCAGCGCCGTGCTGGAGCGGGTAGGCGCAGCGCTGGGCGCGCGGGAAGGCACCGGACCGGACGACGACCCGTTGCTGCGCTCGCAGCGGCGGCAGGGGTTCGAGCGCGGCCGTGCCGAAGCCCGCGGGGAGATGGTTCGCCAGATACTGCGGTCGCGCGGCATCGAGGTCTCGCAGGACTTTCCCGCCGGCGCGGCGGCGTTGGCGACGGCCTCCGAGGCCGTGCTCGTTGCGGCGGCGTTCGCCTGCACGGACCAGGCGGACTTCCTTGACGCGCTCGCCCGCGCCGATCGGTGACGGGAGCCAGTTCGTACCGGCCCGGCCGGTCGCGCCGCGCGGACGCCAGGTGACGGAGCTTCAGTCAGCCTCGTCGGATTCGCCCGTGTAGAACGCGGTGGTGCGCCGAGCTGCGGCATGGGCGGCGGCGGGATCGGTTCCGGCAGCGACCGCCGCCCGTTGCCATCCTTCACTGCTGCCGGCGATGAGCGCCTTGCCGGCCGGTGAAGCCACGAACTCGGCTTCGTCGGGCTTCGGCGCGGCCGGCCGCGCCAGATGGAGCGTGAGTCCCATGAGAGCCAACTCCCAGCCGACGCCGACCGCGCCCGGCCCGTACGTGTCCCAGTGCTCGGAGAGGTGCGCGGTGTGCGTGAGGGCAAGCCGCGCACCGGCTCCACTCTCCGCGAAGCGCACCTCGACCCAGCTCACGTCCCCGCCGAACTCCCAGGTGAGCGCCAGATGCGATGGCCGTGCGCACGCCGTGATCACGCCGCCTGCATTGCCGTCCAACTGGTAGCGGCCTCCCAGCACCAGCTCGCCGCTGATCGGCAGAAACCAGCGCGGGAGTCGCTCGCCGTTCGTCACGGCGTCCCACAGGTCCTCGACCGTGGTGGCGTAGCTGCGGGAATGCGCGACCGCGCGGGCGGCTTGTCCTTCCCGCACGGTCGACGACACGGAGCGCTCCGCCGCGCTGAGTTGATCCTCGACGTCGAATTCCATGGTTCCCCCTGATGCCTCTTTCGTAGTCGATGGTACCTCCGCGATCGATGATCGTCTTCGCCGCCGGACCTGGTCCGGCTCGCTTCCCATCGAAGGCGAAGGCGGTGTAAAAGAGTCTCCTTCCTTCACAACAACGACTTCGTCATTCGTCCCCCGCGACGGCGCGGGAGGATCGGGCGAGGTCGGCGTCCTGGCCCGATCAGGAGATTCGCGATGTCGTCCTCCTCCGCGCCGCCGGTGCACATCCGCGCCGACGGCCTCACCAAGCGCTTCCGGGTAGCCGAGCGCAGACCCGGCATGCTCGGCGCGCTCGCCGGGGTGGTGCGCCGCCGCTATCGCGTGGTCACCGCCGTCGAGGACGTCTCCTTCACGGTGCGGCGCGGCGAGCTTGTCGGCTACATCGGCCCCAACGGCGCCGGCAAGAGCACCACCGTCAAGCTGCTGTCCGGCATCCTGGTGCCGGACGCCGGAACCTGCCAGATCGACGGCATGACGCCGTGGATCCACCGGCGCCGCTACGTCGCCTCCATCGGCGCCGTGTTCGGGCAGCGCACGCAGCTCCTCTGGGACCTGCCGGTGGTGGAGTCGTTCGATCTGCTGCGCGACATATACCGGGTGCCGCAGGACCGCTACGCACAGACGCGCGCGGAGCTGGTGCAACTGCTCGGCCTGCAGGACCTGCTGGACACGCCGGCGCGGCAGCTCAGCCTGGGACAGCGCATGCGCTGCGACCTGGCCGCTTCGCTGCTTCATCGCCCGTCGCTGCTGTTCCTGGACGAGCCGACCATCGGCCTGGACGCCGTCGCCAAGCTGGCGGTTCGCGACTTCATCGGGCGGCTGCGCGACCGCGGCGTGACCGTGATCCTCACCACCCACGACATGGACGACATCGAGACGCTGTGCGACCGGGTAATCGTCATCAGCGCGGGCCGCATCGTCCTGGACGGCTCGGTCGCGGAGCTGCGCGCCGCCGTCGCGGGAGAGCGCTATCTGTCGGTCGACCTGGAGGACCGGGACAGCGAGCTCTCCGTCCCGGAGGCCGAGGTGGTCGAGCGGCGCGACCACCGCGTGCGCCTGCGGTTCGACCCGCGCCGCGTGTCGGCGGCGGAGCTGATCCGCCGCGTCACCGACCGTGCCGTGATCCGTGACCTGTTCGTGGAGGACCCGCCGATCGAGCGGATCATCGCCGAGCTGTACCACCGCCACGGCTGATCCGATGCGAGTCGAACCGAGACTGCGGAGCTACGCCGCAGTGGCCTCCATGCGCCTGCGCGCGATCCTGCAGTACCGCGCGGCTGCGCTCGCCGCCGTGGCCACACAGGTGTTCTGGGGCCTGCTGCGCCTTATGATCCTGGACGGCTTCTACCGCAGCGATCCGGCGGCGAGCGACTTCACCACCGTCCACCTGACCTCCTACGTGTGGCTGGGGCAGGCGATGTTCGGGCTGTTCCCGATGAACGTCGACCCCCTGGCAACCGATCGGATCCGCTCCGGTTCGGTCGCCTACGAGCTCATCCGCCCGCTCGACCTGTACGCCAACTGGGCGGTCAGCGTCGTCGGCTGGAGGATCGGCAGGACGGCGCTGCGAGCCGTGCCGCTGCTGCTGTTCGCGGCGTTGGCGCTGCCGCTCATCGGCGCCCGGACCTGGGCGCTCGGCCCACCGGCGGGAGCGGGTGCCGCGATCGGATTCACGGTCGCCATCGCGCTGGGCGTGCTCACCGGCATGGCGATCACGCTGCTCGGCCAGACGATCATGCTGTGGACGCTGAGCTCCACCGGCTGGAACGCGATCCTGCCGCTCGCCGCCTGGATCTGCTCGGGGATGGTCGTGCCGCTGCCTTACCTGCCCCACTGGGCGCAAGCGGTGCTGGAGTTGCTGCCGTTCGCGGGGCTGATCGACACGCCGTTCCGGATCTACTCCGGACACCTCGCCGGCGTGGAGGCGCTGCGCGCGCTGCTGATCCAGGCGGCATGGGTGGTGACGCTGGTTGCCGCCGGCCACCGGCTGATGGCCCTCGGGATCCGCAAGGTGGTGATCCAGGGTGGATGATCCAGGGATGCTCCGCATGGCCGTGCGCTACGCCGCTGCCAATCTGCGCGCGGAGATGCAGTACCGTTCGTCGTTCCTGATGGACTCGCTCGGCACGCTGCTGTCGGCCGGGGTGGAGTTCCTGGGCATCTGGGCGCTGTTCAGCCGCTTCGGGAGCATCGGGGGCTGGACGCTCACGGAGGTGGCGCTCTTCTACGGGCTGGTCCACGTCGTGTTCGCGGTGGCCGAGGCGATCGGGCGCGGATTCGACCTGTTCGGCCCGCTCATCAAGGAGGGCACGTTCGACCGGGTGCTGCTGCGGCCGCGCTCGACGCTGCTGCAGGTGCTGGGCAGCAACCTGGCTCCGAAGCGGATCGGCCGGCTGCTGCAGGGCGCCGTGGTGCTGGGCTGGGCGCTCTCCGCCCTGGACGGCGGACCCGCGCTCGGCGACGTCGCGCTGTTGCTGTGGGCGTTCATCGGTGGGGTCGCCGCCTATTCGGCCCTGCTCATGCTGTCCGCCGTCCTGTCGTTCTGGACCACCGAGACGCTCGAGCTCTTCGCCATCGTCACCCACGGCGGCGTGGAGACCACGCAATATCCGATCCCGGTGTTCCACCGCGCGCTCCGCTACCTGTTCCTGTTCGTGGTGCCGATCGGCAGCGTCACCTACTTCCCGGTGGTCCACGTCCTGGGCCGCCCCGATCCGCTGGGGGCACCGGCGGGCGTCGCCTGGCTCGCGCCGCTTGCCGGGTTCGTCTTCCTGGTTCTGGTCGCCGGCCTCTGGCAGCTCGGCGTGCGCCACTACACCTCGACCGGTTCGTAGGGCATGTACTATTATGATACGGGTATGAGTGCAATACACGTCACGAACATCCCTCCCGAGACCATCCTTGACCTGAAACGTCTGGCACGAAGTCATCACCGGTCCTTGCAGGGAGAGTTGCGGGCCATCCTGGATCGCGCCGCCGGGCTGGCGCCACCGGAACCCGATACCCGGACCCTCAATCTGGTCACGGTCAAGACCGGGTACACGGGTGCCTGGAGCAGGGAGGAAATCTATGGCGGCGACGACGGCCGGTGAGGTCATGTTCGTCGATACCAACGTGCTCCTGGCCGCTACCGACGAGTCACGTCGGGCGAATCGCGACGCTCGCCGGCTGTTCACCGAGTCCACGCGGCTCGGACTGCACCTGGGAGCAAGCGGGCAGATTCTGCGTGAGTACTTGGTGGTGGCGACACGACCGGTAGAGGCGAACGGCCTGGGCCTGAACGCCCTCGATGCGACGGCCAACGTGAGCGAGTTCCTGCAGTACGTCCACGTGTGCGACGAAACCGAAGCCGTTGCCGGCCGGCTGCGCGAACTGGCCTCGCTCCACTCCCTGCGCGGCAAGCGCATTCATGACGCCAACATCGTCGCCACCATGGCGACTCATGGCACTCGCGCCCTGATCACGGAGAACGGCGAGGACTTCAGGGCGTTCGGGGAGATCGAGGTCGTGGAGTTGGCGGGCGTTACATCGGAGAGCTGATGAGACGCCGGAGCCTCGGTCCCATGCGGCGCGGGCTAACGGACCCCGCGCCTCCGGTTTGACCGCCTGACGGTCCACGGGTAGACTCCGCCTCGCTTTCGGGTCCCCTCGGGCCCGTCCTCTCGGCTGCATGCAAGAACGCTTGTTGGAGACGTACCGGACCAGGCGCCGCGAGGCCGAGGCCGGCGGCGGCGAAAAGCGCATCGCTGCGCAGCACGCCAAGGGCAAGATGACGGCGCGCGAGCGGATCGCCGCGCTGGTCGACCCCGATTCCTTCATCGAGCAGCAGCCGTTCGTGACGGTGCGCTCCACGGACTTCGGCATGGACCGGCAGCGCGTGCCCGGCGACGGCGTGGTAACCGGCAGCGCCAAGATCGAGGGGCGCCAGGTGTTCGTGGCCGCGCAGGACTTCACGGTGGTCGGCGGCACCCTGGGGGAGATGCACGCGACCCGTATCGCGCACGCGCAGCGGCTCGCCCTGGAGTCCGGGGTGCCGTTCATCCAGATCAACGACTCCGGCGGGGCGCGCATTCAGGAGGGGGTCCTGTCGCTGGACGGCTACGCCAAGATCTTCCGCGCCAACACCCTGTCGTCGGGCGTGATCCCGCAGTTCTCGATCATCCTGGGTCCGTGCGCGGGCGGCGCGGTCTACTCGCCGGCGATCACGGACTTCATCTTCATGGTCGACACGATCAGCAACATGTACATCACCGGCCCGGAGGTCATCCGGGCGGTGACGGGTGAGGAGATCTCGCACGGCGACCTGGGCGGCGCCGTCCCGCACTCGGCGACCAGCGGCGTCGCGCACTTCCGCTTCGCCGACGAGGCGCAATGCCTGGCCGGCCTGCGCCGCCTGCTGGGCTACCTGCCGCTCAACAACCAGGAGTCGCCGCCGCTGCTGCCGGTCACCGACCCGATCGATCGCGCCACCGAGGGCATCGCCAAGCTGATTCCCGACGACGCGCGCCGGCCCTTCGACGTGCGCGCGATGATCGCGGAAGCGGTCGACTCCGGCTCCTTCATCGAGGTGCAGCCGGAGTTCGCCCAGAACGTCGTGGTCGGCTTCGCCAGGCTGGCAGGCCGCACCGTCGGCCTGTTCGCCAACCAGCCGAGCGTCTACGCCGCCTCCCTGGACATCGACTCCTCGGACAAGGCGGCCCGCTTCCTGCGCTTCTGCGACGCGTTCAACGTGCCGATCGTGTCGCTGGTCGACGTCCCGGGCTTTCTGCCGGGCATCACGCAGGAGCACGGCGGCATCATCCGCCACGGCGCCAAGATCCTGTACGCGATCGCCGAGGCGACCGTCCCCAAGGTGGCGCTGATCATCCGCAAGGCGTACGGCGGCGCCTTCATCGCCATGGCCTCCAAGTCCCTCGGCTACGACCGCGTGCTGGCGTTCCCGAGCGCGGAGATCGCGGTCATGGGTGCCGAAGGGGCAGCCAACATCATCTTCCGCCGCGACATCGCAGCCGCCGACGACCCGGCGGCCAAGCGCCAGGAAAAGGTGGAGGAGTTCCGGGAGACGGTGATGAGTCCGTTCATCGCCGCCGGACACGGTTTCATCGACGACGTCATCGAGCCGGCCGCCATGCGCATCGAGCTGATTCGCTCCATCGAGATGCTTGCCCGCAAGCGCGAGGACCGGCCGGCCAAGAAGCACGGCAACATCCCCCTGTAGCAGCCATGAGTCCAGAAACGCCATCGACGCTGGTCGTCGCCGTGCTCGGCATGGGTGTGGTGTTCGTCTTCCTGGTGTTCCTGAGCGCAATGATGGCCGCGCTCACGTCGGCCTCCGGCCGGCGCGACACGTCGCAGGACGCTCGGGAGGAACCGGGCGGAGCTGGCGGCCCGGGCTGGATCGCCGCCGCCACTGCCGCGTATCTGGCCGCGGAGCGGGACGCCGAGCAGACAGTGGCAGGAATGCCCCCGGCGGCAGGAGTGCCGGCGGCAGGAATGCCGGCGGCAGGAGTGCCGAGCGCCGCCGCGTGGCGTCCCTACGACACGGTGGAGGCCGCACGCTGGCGCCTGCGGATGCCGGCATCGACGACCGTCGCGCGGCAGGTTGCGCCATGAGCACGATCCGCTTCCGTTACGAGGGTGTGCGCTACGAGGTCGAGGTCGTCCGCGACGGCGACGTCCTCACCATCACCCACGAAGGCACGGCCTACCGGGTCGAGTTGGAGCCCGAAGTGGCGCCGGCTGCCGCCACCCCCGCGCCTGCACCGACGCCCGCGCCTGCACCGACGCCCGCGCCCGCCGCCCCCTCGCCAACGCCCACACCGACGCCGGCACCGGCCGCGGCGGGACCGGGAGTGCTGCCGGCGCCGATGACCGGTACCGTCAAGGAAGTCAAGGTCACGGCCGGCGACCAGGTGAGCGCCGGCCAGCTCGTCGTCGTGATGGAGGCGATGAAGATGGACATCGACGTCACGGCCACGGCCGCGGGCACCGTCGCGGAGGTGCACGCGAGCCCCGGCGACAACTGCGCGGCAGGCCAGCCCCTGCTCACCATCCAGTAGCGGCCGATGGGCCTGTTCGAACAGTTCCTGCAGGCGACCGGCCTGCCCGACCTGACGCTGGCGCGCGTGGCCATGCTGGCGGTGGCCGCCGTCCTGCTCTACCTGGGCATCGTCCGCCAGTACGAACCGCTGCTGCTGGTGCCGATCGGCTTCGGCGCGCTGCTGGTCAACCTGCCGGGGGTGGACCTGGTAGATCCCGGAGGACTGCTGGAACAGATCTACGTGTTCGGGATCAAGTCCAGCGTGTTCCCGCCGCTGATCTTCCTGGGCATCGGCGCAATGACCGACTTCACGCCGCTGTTGGCGCGGCCGCAGACCTTCATACTTGGCGCCGCGGCGCAGTTCGGGATCTTCGCCACGCTGCTGGGCGCCGGCGCGCTCGGCTTCACGCAGACGGAGGCCGCGTCGATCGCGATCATCGGCGGCGCCGACGGTCCCACCGCCATCTACCTGACCGGCAAGCTGGCCGACCACCTGCTGGGGGCGGTCGCCGTGGCCGCCTACTCCTACATGGCGCTGGTGCCGATCATCCAGCCGCCGATCATCCGGCTGCTGACGACCCGGCGTGAACGGCTGGTGCGCATGGCCGACCTGCGGCCGGTCTCGACCCGGGTGAAGATCCTGTTCCCGATCCTGACGACCGTGACCGCGGCTCTGGTAGTGCCGGCCGCCGCCCCGCTGATCGGCATGCTGATGCTGGGCAACCTCCTCAAGGAGGCCAGCGCACTGGTCCCCAAGCTGGAGCGCCTGTCACAGTGCGCGCAGAACGAGATGATCAACATCGTCACCATCCTGCTGGGCCTGTCGGTCGGATCGCGCATGGGCGCCTCCGCCTTCCTGAACGCCCAGACGCTGCAGATCATCGCCCTCGGCCTTATCGCCTTCGCGATCGGCACCGCCGCCGGCGTGCTGATGGGGAAGCTGATGTGCGTGCTCACCGGCCGGCGCGTGAACCCCATGATCGGCGCGGCCGGCGTCTCCGCGGTGCCGATGGCGGCCCGCGTCGTGCAGAAGGTCGGGCAGGACGAGGATCCCGGCAACTTCCTGCTCATGAACGCGATGGGCCCGAACGTGGCCGGCGTGATCGGCTCGGCGGTGGCCGCCGGCGTGCTGATCGCCATCTTCGGATGAGCCGCTTCATCGAGCTGCTGGACCGCGTCCGCGAGCACACGCCGCGGCCGGCCGGCTTTGCCGCCAGCGGCAGGAGTCTGGACGAGTTCGCGCTGATCGCGCAGGCGCCGCCGGAGGCGCTGGCCGGCGATTCACGCCTGGCCGACATCGACGCCGACGCCTTCCTGCTGCGGATCGGCAGCGTCGATCATCCTGACTTGCCCGCGGCCGCCAAGGCGCTCGGCGACCGCATCTGGGGGGTGCGTCTGCCGCTGTTCACCCTGGAGCAGACGCGGGCGCTCGTCGAGATCGGCTGCGACTACGTGATCTTCGACGCCGCCGGCACCGAGGCCGCGCTGCTGACACTGCCCGACCTGGGCATCGTCATCACCGTCGACCATCGGTCCGACGAGGGCATCATCCGCGCGCTCAGCGAGCTGGCCGTCAACGGCCTGCTGTTCCGGCCGGCGATCCGCGAGTCGCCGCTGTCGTTCCACACGCTGGCGAGCATCCAGCGCGTCTGCGGCGTCATCGACCGGCCGCTGCTGCTGGAGATGCCGGAGGGCGTGTGCGGCACCGACCTGGAGGTGCTGCGCAGCGTCGAGACCACCGGCCTGATCGTCGAGGTGCCCCCGGCCGGCCGGCCGGCCGCTGTCAGGCGCTGCATGGCCGAGCTCCCGCCACGCTCCGAGAGCCGCATGGTGCGGCGCGCCATGCCGTTCAGCATCGGCGACGACGGGCTGTAGCGGCACCATTCAATGCGCAGTTCGTTACAGCGCCTCGGCCTGCCACGGCCAGGCGATGCAGGAATCCACCTGGAACAGGGCGTAGTCGGCGTTGCCGGCGACCACCAGCGTGTGGATGGCGGCGGCGCCGGCAAGAGTGCCGGCCGCGGCGCGCAGCGTGGCGCCGGTGCGCGCCACGTCATCCACCAGCAGCACCCGCTTGCCGGCCACGTCGAAGGCGGGCGGGGTGACCAGCGGCTGCGCCCGCTCCGGCTGGTGCGCGTCGTCTCGAAAGCGGACCGGAAGAACACGGAGGTCGCACCCCAGCCGCTGCGCGGCCAGCGCGGCCGGCACCACGCCGCCGCGGCCGATGCCGACGACCAAGTCGATTGGCGGCAGCTCCAGTTCCCCCAGACGCCGGGTCAGCTCTCGAAATCCGATCGCGGTAACGGCTGCGGCCATCTCCTTACGCCTCGTCCCCCCGGATGAGACGGCGGACCCGCTCGATCGTGGAGGTCACCGTTCCACCCGTACGCGGACGCGACCGCCGGCGACCCGCGCGGGGTAGGAGCGCACACGCGTGCCCGTGTCGGCGAACAGCGCCTGGCCGTCGTCCAGCCCGAACGCCCAGCCGTGCCACGGGCACTGCACGGCGCGCAGGTCGGTCTGCACCCAGCGGCCGTCCTCGCGGCGCAGGCGGCAGGTGGAGATCACCCGGCCCGCCGACAGCGCCGCGCCCTGGTGCGGGCAGACGTCGCGCAGCGCGAACACCCGCTCGCCGTCCCTGACCACCACCAGGCGCCGGCGGCCGACGTCGACCGCGACCGGGTCGCCCTGCGGGTAGCCGGTCACCGGGCCCAGGTCGTGCTCGCCTGAATCCTCCGGCCTAGAACCCATACGTCTCCCGGGCATTGCCGGCCAGGATGCGGCGGCGCAGCTCCTCCGGCAGCGTGTGCGGCAGCGCCCGGTCCGGCGAATCGAAGTCCCAGTGCGGGTAGTCGGTGGCGAACATCAGGAAGCCGTCGTCGCCGATCATCTCGAACAGCCAGCGCAGGTGCTCGGGGTGCTCCGGCTCCTCCATGGGCTGGCTGGTGGCACGGAAGTGGCGGCGGATGTAGCGGCTCGGAAGATCGCGCAGCCACGGCACCTCGTCGCGCAGGCCGCGGTAGTTCTTGTCCAGGCGCCACATCAGCGGCGGCAGCCAGCCGAACCCGCCCTCGATGAGGATCACGCGCGATTCCGGTATCTCGTCGAACACGCCCTCGCATACCAGGCTCAGCACCTGCGCCTCGAACGCCTGCGACATGGCGGTGTGGTCCTCGATGTAGAACGACGGCCAGCCGACCGCCGTGATCGGGTTGGCGGCCGAGCCGCCGAAGTGCAGCCCTACCGGCAGTCCGGCGTCGGCGGCGGCGCGGAAGATGGGCCGGAACTGCGGCCGGCCATAGGGTGCGCTGGAGCGCACCGGCAGCAGCACCTGCACGAAGCGCTCGTCGCGGGCGAACTCCTCGATCACCGCGGGCGCGCCGGCCGGATCCTCCGGATTCACGCACAGCGCGCCGCGCCAGCGGTCGTCGGCGTCCAGCCAGTGGTCCTGCAGCCAGCGGTTGAGCGCCGGCGTGACCTCCCGCGCCAGGTGGTGGTTCTTGATCCCGCCCAGGCCGTACAGGTTGTTGAGGATGGCCAGGTCGACCGACCACTCGTCCAGGAGCTGCTCGGCCGCGAAGGCCGGGTCGCCGCCCGGACGCTTGCCCGACGGCGGCCAGGCGTCGCGGCGCGACGCCAGCTCGAACACCTTCGGGTACACCGGCGGCGGCGGCCCCTGGTAGCCGGTCTGCTCGATCCAGCTCCGCCAGCGCTGCGGCAGATAGGCGGCCAGCTCGTGGATGTTGTTGACGTACGGATGCACGTCGCAGTCGACCAGGGCGAGCGCGCGCGGGGCTTCCGCCGCCGCGACATCGGTCCGTGCGAGCGGTTCTTCGATCCGGGTAGCCATGGGTCCCTCGCCTCGGCGCACCGGCGGGTGCTGCGACGGCACGGCGCTAGCCGGCGTCGTGGCTGTCGTCGCGGTAGTGGCACCCGACGCTGCGCGTGTTGTGGTAGGCAGCGTACACGACCAGCAGGGCGGTCTGCACGGCGTTGCGCAGGTTGAGAAGCGGCTTGGAGACCGCGTAGTCGCGGTAGAAGTCGTCCACCTGGGCGTGCAGCTCGCGCAGCATGTCCCGCGCGCGCGAAAGCCGCCGGCCGGTGCGCACCAGACCGACGTAGTTCCACATGGTGGCCTTGACCAGGTTCAGGTCCTGCTGGATGAGGTCCTCGTCGGCCTGCACGTGGCGCCCCTCCCAGGGCCTCACCTCCGGCGGCTCGCGGCGGCTGCCGGCAAGTTCGTCGGCCGCCGCCGCGGCGGCCTCGCGGGCCATGGTCACGCACTCCAGGAGCGAGGTGCTGGCCAGGCGGTTGGCGCCGTGGAAGCCGGTGCAGGCGGCCTCTCCCACCGCCGACAGGTCGACGATGTTGGTGCGGCCGTACAGGTCGGTGTGGAGTCCCCCGCACGAGTAGTGGGCGGCAGGGACGACCGGGATAGGCTCGCGTGTGATGTCGACGCCCGCCTCCAGGCAGTGGTGGTAGATGGTCGGAAACCGATCGACCACGTAGCCGGGCTCCAGGTCGGAGAGATCGATGAACACGGAGGGCGCGCCGGTGCGGATCATCTCGAACGTGATCGAGCGGGCGATCACGTCGCGGGGCGCCAGCGACCCGTCCGGATGGTGGTCATCCATGAAGCGTCGGCCGGCGGCATTCACCAGGTGGCCGCCCTCGCCGCGCACCGCCTCGCTGATCAGGAACGGCGCGTCATCCTTCGCGATGAAGACGGTGGGATGGAACTGCACGTACTCCAGGTCGATCACGCGCCCGCCCACGCGGTAGCCCATCGCCACGCCGTGGCCGTAGGCGCTCGGGAAGTTGGTCGAGTGCAGGTAGATCTGCCCCAGGCCGCCGGTGGCCAGCACCGTCTTGCGGGCGACGATCGCGTACACCTCGTCGGTGGACACGTTCAGCACGTACGCGCCGAAACAGGTCAGCGGCTGGTACTTGTCCAGCCGGTCGGTCGAGCTGTGCGACAGGGTCAGCAGGTCGACCGCGACCGTGTGCGGGGCGAGTTCGATGCGCGGTGAGGCGGCGACTGCCCGGTGCAGCGCGGTCACGATCGCCCGGCCGGTCTGGTCCTTGGCGAACAGGATGCGCGCCGCGGAGTGTGCGGCTTCGCGCGTCATGCGCAGCTCGCCTTGATCGTCCCGTTCGAACGGGACGTCGAGCTCGTCGACCAGCTCGCGGACCGCGGCGCCGCCCCGCTCGACGATGAAGTCGACCGCGCGCGGATTGGCCGCCTGAGCGCTGGCGGTCATGATGTCGCTCCGCAGGGAGTCGGGGTCCACCGCCGGATCGACGATGCCGCCCTGAGCGCGCGCGCTGTTGCACTCGTCCGCGCGCGGCTCGCCCGACAGCAGGATGCAGTCCAGGCCGGCCCTCGCGGCCTGGTACGCGTAGCCGGCGCCGGCCAGCCCGCAGCCGATCACCAGGCAGTCGGTGCGTACGGTGCGCATCAGTCCGCTTCCAGCTCCAGGCCCAGATCGACCCGGCGCACCATGCTGGTCAACGCGCTGGTGGAGATCATGTCGACCCCCGCCTCGGCGTAGGCGCGGACGTTGTCCAGGTGGATGGACCCGGACGCCTCGGTGACGGCGCGGCCGCCGATGGTCTCCACGGCCGCGCGCACCTCGGCCGGCGGAATGTTGTCCAGCAGGATCACGTCGGCGCCGGCATCCAGCGCCTCGGCGAGCTGCTCCGGCGTCTCCACCTCCACCTCGACGCGTGCGACGTGCGGGGTACGCACCCGCACCCGCTCGATGGCCGTCCGGACGCCGCCCGCCGCGGCGATGTGGTTGTCCTTGATCATGGCGCAGTCGGCGAGCGTGCTGCGGTGCGACCGCCCGCCGCCTGCGCGCACGGCGTGCTTCTCCAGCGCCCGCAGCCCCGGCGTCGTCTTGCGGGTGTCGCACACGGCCGCGGCGGTGCCGGCGATGGCCGTGCAGAAGGCCGAGGTGACCGTGGCCACCCCCGACAGGTGCTGGAGGAAGTTGAGCGCCACCCGCTCCGCGGCCAGGATCGAGCGGACGGCGCCGGTGATCAGCATCACCTGGCTCGGCGGCACCACGTGGTCGCCGTCGGCGCCCCCGAGCTCGATGGCCAGATCGGGGTCGACCGCCCAGAAGGCGTGCGCGGCGACCTCCGTCCCGCACAGGGTGAGCGGCTCGCGCGCCAGGATGCGCGCGCGGCCCCGCCGCGCGGGGCTGACGACCGCCTCGGTGGTCAGGTCGCCGTAGGCCAGATCCTCACGGAGTGCCGTAGTGACCGCCGCCTCGATGATCGGGCGGGTGAGCATGCCGCGAGTCTGAGCGGATCGCCGGTGGTGTCGCAAGTGTTCCAGCAGCAGAACCGTTGTCGGGCGCTGAGCAGCACGTGCCCGTCTTTCCGGTTCAGGCCGACTTCGGGTTCGACTCGATCCGACGCAGGCGCCAGCTCTGCAGCAGTAGCACGGCGCCTCCCACCGCTCCCCAGACACCAATGATCTGCAGCACCAGCAGTCCGGAAAAGAACGGATTCAGGATGACCAAGACACCGATTCCGGTCTTGATGACGGCCTGGAACAGCGCACTCCAGGAGATCCGCTCGTTCCCCCGGTGATCGCGGGTGCGCAGACCCGTCAACTGCAGCGCTCCGTTGAGAATCGCAGCCAACGCGACGACGTAGGCCACGGCACTGGTCGCAATCACTGTACCGAGCACCGGATTGAGCACCGCGACAAGGCCACCCACGGCACTCAGGGAGCCACCGACGAGCAGCCAGGTACGGCTGCGCCCGCTGCGGCCGGAGATGCCGTCGGCGATACTGCCGATCCCGGAAATCAGCAGGAAGACGCCCAGCAGGGTGTACAGGATGACGGCCGAGGCCGCAGGGGCGATGAGCAGCATGAGGCCCAGCGCGAGCACGGCCACACCCTGCACCAGGACGCGCCACCAACTCCTGGCCGGTCGACCACTCTCGCTCATCTCAACTCCCCTTCGCGTGGCAATCCGGTGACTTCATGATTCTACAGAGCGCCTTCTATTTCGTTTACGCACCTCTTGATGGTAGCTCACAGGGTGTCAGTTTCGGAACCGGTCCACACCAAGCTCTCGGTCTCAGGCAGCGTTCCAGAAAGCGACCTGATAGTGATCGCGAAGACGCCGGTCGCGGGAACACAGGGGAGCGGCACAGGCGATGGCGTGGGCGACGATCGGTCGGCCGAACGGATCGCGCGTCCAACCGAGGTGACCGGCGATCTCGGCACAGCGCAGCCATCCCGATTCCTCCACCTGCAGATCGAGGTCGCGCTGCAGCGCACTCAGGAACGCATCTGCCGGAAGCCCCAGACCACCACGTGAGTATCGAGGAATACCACGCCGTGAACCTATTCGCCCGGACGCCACTCGGCCGGAGAGAACCGGTCGAGTTCGTCTCCGGCGACCACGACGCCGGGGCGCCGCGGCAGATCGGCGACCTTGATGCGCCGCCGCGGTCAGGCGGCCAGTTCGAACATGCGGTCGATGCTGACCTTGGCGGCGCGGGCGATCTGCGGGTCCACCTCGATCACCTGCTCCGGCTCGGGACGAACGAGCGCGTCGCGGATCTTGGCCAGGCTGTTGAGCTTCATGTACGGGCACAGGCGGCAGGAGCCGATGAAGCGCTTGCCGGGATGCTCCGCCTCCAGCCGGCCGACCAGGCCGCACTCGGTGAGCATCATGTAGTACGGGGCATCGGAGTCCCGCACGTGCTCCATCATCGCCTGCGTGCTGCCCACGAAGTCGCTGGCATCCGTGACCTCCGGCGCGCACTCCGGATGGCTGACCACGCTCACCCCGGGGAAGCGCACCCGTTCCTCCGCGATGGCGGCGGACGTGAACTGGTCGTGCACGAGGCAGGTGCCGTTGGAGCTCACGATCTCCTTGTCGACGCCACGCGCGCGCAGGTCGCGCTGCAGGTTGGCGGCCATGATGCGGTCCGGCACGAACAGGATGCGGCGCTCAGGCAGGCGCTCCAGGATCTTCAGAGCGTTGCCGGAGGTGACGCACACGTCGCTTTCAGCCTTCACCTCCGCGGTGCTGTTGATGTAGCAGACCACGGCGGCGTCCGGATGCTCGGCCTTGAGCGCGCGCAACTCGTCGGCGGTGAGCGAGTCGGCGAGCGAGCAGCCGGAGGCGATGTCCGGCACCAGCACCTCGGCGTGCGGACAGAGGATCTTGGCCGTCTCCGCCATGAACACCACGCCGGCAAAGACGATCATCTCCGCGTCGCTGTGGCGCGCCTCCAGTGCCAGAGCGTAGGAGTCGCTCTTGAAGTCGGCGACCCCGTAGACGATCTCCGCGTCCACGTAGGAGTGCGCCAGGATGATCGCGTTGCGGCGCTCCTTGAGCCGGTTGATCTCCAGCGTCAGCGGCGCGATCTCCCGGCAGTGCTCGAGCGTCCAGCGGGTGCCGGGCCGGCAGCTCACGTTCATCAGGACCGTGAACAGCCGCTCGGCTTCGCGCTCCACCGCGCCGGCGGACACGTCATCGATGACCTGTGGTCCCGAAGTGACCATTGGACTAGACGTACTCATGAACCGGAACCGGTGTCAACGGTTTCTCAACGCCCGGCCAGATGGCGATGCTCAGCGTGCCGGGATTGATCAGTCCCGCCAGCCTGACTCCTACGACCGAACCTCCACGACCTCCCCGATCATGGTCGGCGCTTCCCAATCGAGCCGGATTCCCAACTGCCTGAGCAGGAAGAACGTGTCCCGGTAGGTCACGTCGAACTGATCGCACACGTCGGGAAGCAGAATCCGGTTCCTGGAGTTGGGGCGCGGTTGCTCGTTGGTCACCACGACCCCGTCGCGAGAGGCCGCGTACGCGACGAGCCACCCGTCGGCCTCGGTGGCGAATTTCTCCTTGGCGCTGTCCACGTACTGCGGGCGTTGCTGGACCCAGAGCATGACCTCTGCATAGGCGGCGCGCACATCGTCTGCGTTCGTATCCACGAAGCAGCCGGTCGGCAGGTCGTTCCTCACCCACTGGACCAAGTCTTCGGTGTCCCTTCCGGCGAGCAATTCGCTCTCGACCCTGTCGATACTCCCGATGGTCCCGGCGCTGCCGTGGTGCACCAAGCTGTTCCAGAACCCGGGACAGATGTCGAAGGCGTAATACCGATTCTTGGCGGCGATGAACACGTCCGCATCGACGAGAAAGGTCGGTGCGGTCACGGCAGGGCGAATCCCAGGCGCGCCGCGTATTCCTGGAAGGTACCGCCCCGCAGGCCGGTCAGGTCGTACGCCACGCTAAAACTCACGCGACCCTCCAAGGCGGCCCGAATCACGTCGGTCGCGAACCCCTGTCCGACACGCGCGTTCTGATTGTTGTAGAAGTCGCCTCCTCCCGGGCCCGCGGTCTTCCGGCGCTCTTCGCCGGTGTAATCGCGGTAGAACGCGAAGAACGACTCACGATCCACAAGGCGCAGGTCCATGGCACGGCGGCCGGCAACGATCGGGCTCACCTTGAACTGTCGCGCAAGACTCTTGAACGGCTCAGGCTCGCGCTTGAGATCGATCCATCGGGCCTTCAGCTCGCGCGCAGGCAGCAGGAATTCCGCGGCCGCCCTGTCGCAGAACGTCTCCTCCTCCGTACCACCAGGAAAGATGTTCTCGAATCCGGACAGCCCTTCGCCCGCTTGGCCCAGCCAGATGTGAGCCAACTCGTGGGCCAGAGTGAACATCTGCGCGGACTTGGCATCAGCGCCGTTGACGAAGATGAGCGGCGCGTATTCGTCGCAGAGCGAGAACCCGCGGAACTCGTCCACGTCCAGCTTGCGGTGCGTGTTGTTTCCCACCACCCCATTGATCACCGCCATTACGCCGATGCCGTCGATGGCCGTGCGCAGCTCGCCTACCGCATCCATCCACGTGCGCATCCCGGCAGCCCAGCCATCGCCGATGCCCACGATCCGCCGCATCTCTCGGCCGACCGCCTCCGGGTCGTCGGTGAGCCGGGCGCTACCTACCACGTCTACCGGCGCCGCTTCGCACTCGATCCGGTCCTCTCGGAGCCACGCGCTGCGGCGCTGCATCGCCTGAATTGTGTCCAGGAGGTCCGGACTCGGGCGGCGGACTTCACCTTGAATCGTGCGGAAGTCCCGGATGGGCATGCGCTCCTCGGGAGGGGCGGGCAAAAACAGGTAGCCAAAGGGAACGTGTGTCACCTTCGCAAAGGCTTCAAGCTGCTTGAGCGTCGGCTGCTTGTCGCCGCGCTCCCACTCCGGCAGCCCCGGCAGCCGCCGCGCCATTTCATGCGCTTCCAGCCCGGCGCGCTCGCGCGCCCACCGGAGCATCTCGGAACGAACCGGTACGCGGTCAGGCATTTCCGAAGTGTAATCACATCGAGACAGGCCAGCGCCCGTGAGCGCCCCCGACGCGCGTCCGGCACGGTGTGACCCATGATGAACCAAACTCCGACGGTTCGTCCTGCTGCGTCAGTCTCGCTGCCCTTCTGAGCCAGAGTCGGCCAACGCCAGCATCTGCACCCGGTAGAGCTTGGCGTACACGCCGTCGCGGGCCAGCAGGCTGTCGTGGTCTCCCTCCTCGGCCAGCGCTCCTTCGTGCAGGACCAGGATGCGGTCCGCCGAGCGGATGGTCGACAGGCGGTGGGCGATCACGATCGCCGTGCGCCCGGCCAGCAGGGTGGCGGTGGCCTCCTCGATCAGCCGCTCCGACTCCGCGTCGATGCTGGAGGTCGCCTCGTCCATGATCACCACGTCCGGGTCGCGCACGAACGCGCGTGCGAACGACAGGAGCTGCTTCTGCCCGGTGGACAGGGACTTGCCCTCTTCCAGCACCTCCTCGTCATAGCCGTGAGGCAGCGACCGGATGAAGCCGTCCAGGTTGACCGCGCGGGCCGCCTCTACCACCTGCGCGCGGCTCACCGACCGGTCGAAGAGGGCGATGTTGTCGTGCACGGTGCCCGAGAACAGGAACAGCGACTGCGGGATGGTGACGATCCGCCGGCGGAGCTCGTCCGTCGCTGCCAGCCGCACGTCGACGCCGTCCACCTCCACCACGCCGCCGTCGGCGTCGTACAGACGGTTGATCAGGTTGATCACCGTCGACTTGCCGGAGCCGGTCGAGCCCACCAGCGCGATGCGTTCGCCCGGCCGCACCTGGAGCGAGAGGTCCGTGAACACCGGCGACCCCGGCACGTAGGCGAAGCTAACGCCCCGGAACGCCACGCCGCCCGAGCCCTCGTCGCGCGGCGGCAGGGGCACCGCGCGCGGAGGCAGCGCGATCGACTCGGCGCGGTCGAGCATCGTGAAGATGCGCTCCGAGGCCGCCATGGCCGACTGGAAGGTGTTGAACTTCTCCGCGAGCTGCCGCAGCGGCATGAACAGCATGGTGATGTAGCTGGCGAAGGCGAACACGTCGCCGACCTGAACGGAGACGCCGATGGTGAAGTGCGCGGCCGCCATCACCGTGAGCATCCCGAGGTGGGCGACCACCTCGATGGTGGGGAAATATCGGGAGAACGCGCGCACCACCACCAGGTAGGAGCTCAGATAGTCGCGGTTGTGCCCCTCGAAGCGGGCCAGGCTGCGCGCCTGGTAGTTCAGGACCGTGATCTCGCGGATGCCGGTGACCGTCTCGGACAGCGTCGTGTTGATCGCGGCATTGGCGGCGCGCACGCCCCGGAACCCGTGGCGCAGGGCGTTGCGGAAGGCGACGGTGGCGACCGCGAACAGCGGCAGGGAGACGAAGGTGATCGCCGCCAGGCCCGGGTTGATCAGCAGCATCGCGCCCAGGATGAACAGCACCTTCACCGAGTCGCCGAGGATGTTGACGATGCCGTCGGAGATGAACTGGCGGACCGCCTCCACGTCGTTGGTGACGTTGGTGAGGGTCGCGCCCACCGGCGTGCGGTCGAAGTAGTCGTTGCCCAGGCGCAGCACCTTGCGCAGCAGGTCCATGCGCAGGTCGAACAGCAGCCGCTGGCCGAGCATCTCCACGATCACCGTGAAGGCCACCTGGGTCGCGAACCGGCCCACCATGGCCGCGGCCAGCAGCAGCCCGGTCGTGCGCAGGCCGCGCAGGTCGCCGGCGGCGACGTCGCGGTCGATGCCGAGCTTGACCAGCGCCGGCACCGCCACCTGCAGCAGGTCGGTCGACAGCATCGCGACGAGCGACGCGCCGATCAGCGCCTTGTGGCCCAGCACGTAGGAGGCGAGCCTGCGGGTGAGGCGGAAGTCCAGGCCGCTCTCGACGCGCTGCCGCGCGCCCCGACCCTTCGCGGATGCGCTCATCGCAGCGCTTCCTCGAGCTGCTGCAGCTCCGCCAGCCGGGCGTAGCGGCCGCGAGCGCGCAGCAGCCGTTTGTGCGAGCCGGTCTCCACCACGGTGCCGCCGTCCATGACCGCGATGCGGTCGGCGAGCTGCAGCGCCGACACCCGGTGGGAGACGATCACGATCGTGCGCGACGAGCGCAGCGCGCGCAGGTTGGTGAGGATCGCCGTCTCGGTGTCGGAGTCCACGGACGACAGCGCGTCGTCCATGACCAGCAGGTCGCTGTCGCGCACCAGCGCCCGCGCGATCGCGACCCGCTGGCGCTGGCCGCCGGACAGCGTGATGCCGCGCTCGCCAACCAGCGTGTCGTACCCGTCCGGAAAGCGGGCGATGTCCGCGTCGACCGCCGCCAGGCGGGCGGCGTCGATGATGCGCTCCCGAGACACGTCCTCCTCGCTGCCCATGGCGATGTTCTCCGCGACGCTGGCGGAGAACAGGAACGGCTCCTGCGGGACGTAGGCTATGCGGCCCCGGTAGGCGGACGGATCGATCGCCGTGGCGTCGACACCGTTGAACTTCAACGTCCCGCCCGACGGTGCCGCGATGCCGGCCAGCAGGAGCACCAGCGAGCTCTTGCCGCTGCCCACTCCGCCGGTGATGCCCAGCGTCCGTCCGGCGCGAAGAGCGAGGTTCACGCCGTTCAAGGCGTCCCGGTCCGCGTTCGGGAAGCGGTACGACACGCCGTCGGCGCTCACGGCCAGCGGCCCGGCCGGGACCGGGAGGGGATGGGCGGGGCGGACAGCCACCGGGTGGTCCAGGATCGCGCGGATGCGCTCCATGGCGCTCACCCCCTGCTGGATGAGCGAGGAAACCCAGCCCAGCGACAGGACCGGGAAGGTCAGCCAGCCGACGATGGCCGCGAACTGCAGCAGCTCGCCGATCGTGAGCGTGCCGCGGATCACCGCGCCGCCGCCCACCAGGAGCAGCATCAGCGTGGCCAGGCCGTACAGGAACTGCAGCAGCGGCCACAGCACGCCGCGTGTGCGGGCCAGCCCCACGTTGGCCGAGATGTAGCGCCGGTTGAGCTCCCGGAAGCGCTCGCTCTCGCTGGCGGCCAGCCCGTACAGCTTGACGGTGTTGATGCCGGTGACGATCTGCCACACGCGGTCGTTGATGGCCGCCACCAACTCCTGCACGCGGCGGAACCGGGGGCGCAGCCGCGGCGTCAGCACCACGATCACCGCGACCAGGGCCACCATCAGCGCGCCCAGGGCGCCGGCCATCACCGCGTGCAGTCCGATCAGCACGGGCGCGAACAGCGCCAGCCGCGACAGCGCGTCCGGCAGGTACATGATGCCGGGGCCGAGCAGGGTGCGCACGTCGTTCAGATCGTTGGTGCAGCGGGAGATGATGTCGCCGGTGCGGCGCCGCTGGTAGAAGTCGAAGTCGAGCGCCAGCAGCTTGCGGAACAGCAGGTCGCGCAGCTCGTACTCGACGTCGCG
The DNA here is from genome assembly GCA_963662775.1 of Spirochaetia bacterium. Lineage (GTDB taxonomy): Bacteria > Spirochaetota > Spirochaetia > SZUA-6 > Bin103 > CATQHW01. The sequence continues at coordinate 2,111,324 of OY759747.1, read as the reverse complement.
CGACACGCCGATGATGAGCCTGCGCATGCCGTACATGCAGGCGCCCACGCCGACCGCGAAGGCCAGCGCCTGCGCGATCAGCCCCAGCACCACCGCGCGCTCGTTGGCGCCGCCGGCGATCTCGTCCATGAGCTGCCGCAGCAGCACCGAGCTGCGCAGCAGCGCGTAGTTCTGGACCACCATGCACACGAGTCCGAGCAGCAGCCGGCCGGCACGGCGCCGCAGCGCCGGAAAGAGGATCGTGAGGCTTTTGATGGGACTTCCGGGCGCTCGCGATTCTAGGCCGTCGGCGGTCTACCGACAAGCACGGGTCGTCTGGTCTGTGTATGGGCCACCGCGTGATGTCCATTCATTTCAGTTGTAGATCACTCGCATTTATCATGATAGTACTTGACATGTTTTCGGGAACATTGTTATAAGTGGATGTGCGGATCATCGCCAAGAGGACGTTGCGGGAGTTCTGGGAGCGACATCCGACCGCCAAAGTGTCGCTTCTCGCTTGGTTTCGGCAGGTCAAGCAGGAGGATTGGGACACTCCGGCCAAGGTGAAGGAGCGGTACGGCAGCGCCAGCATCGTCGGCAGCAACCGCGCGGTGTTCAACATCAAGGGCAACGACTACAGGCTGGTAGTGAGGATCAACTACAAACGCCGAGTGGTGTACGTACGATTCGTGGGCACGCACGCGGAATATGACGCGATAGACATCGAGGAGGTGTAGACGATGGACATCAAGCCGATCCGGACCGAACAGGACTACGAGGCCGCGCTCGCCCGAGTCGACGATCTCATGGATGCCGAGTCTGGGACCCCGGAGGACGAAGAGCTCGACGTACTGGTCGATCTGGTCGAGATGTACGAGAGCCGCCACGTGCCGATGGGGTATCCGAGCCCGGTCGAAGCGATCGAGTTCCGCATGGAGCAGGCCGGCCTGAGCTCGCGCGACCTGATCCCGTTCATCGGCAGCCGCGCCAAAGTCTCCGAGGTTCTCTCCGGCAAACGCGCGATCACGATGCCGATGGCCCGAGCGCTTTACAGACACCTCGGCATTCCGGCCGACGTGCTGCTTCGGGACTCGGAATCAACGGTCGACGATCTGTCAGCCGAGTTGGAGTGGAGCCGATTCCCTCTCAAGGAGATGGCCAAACGGAAGTGGATTCCCGATCTCCCCGACTTGGCGCAGCAGGCCAAGGAACTCATCGGCGATCTCATCGAGCGCGCGGGCGGCTGGCAGGTGGCCGGCGCCGCGCTGTACCGCAAGAACGACCACCTGCGGGCCAACGCCAAGACCGACCCCTACGCGCTCAAAGCCTGGTGCTGGCAGGTGCTGGCTACGGCGAATCGGAACCCTCCGTCGATGGCCCACGAGCCCGGCACGGTCACATTGGACTTCCTCAAGCAGATCGCGCGGCTGAGCGTGTCGGAGGACGGACCACGTCTCGCACAAGAGTTTCTGGCACAGCACGGCATCCCGCTGGTCACCGAGCCCCATCTGCCACGGACCCATCTCGACGGGGCCGCGCTCCGGCTCGGCGACGGCCGGCCGGTGATCGGGTTGACCCTGCGTTATGACCGGATCGACAGCTTCTGGTTCTGTCTGCTCCACGAGCTCGCGCATGTCGGCCGCCACATGGACCACGACTCGGGCGATGCGTTCGTCGACGACCTGTCGCTGTCCAAGGTGGAAACGGAACGCGAGGACCCGCGTGAGAGCCAAGCCGACGAATGGGCAGCCGAAGCGCTCATCCCGCACGATGCCTGGCAGACGAGCACGGCGCGCGAGAACCCCACTCCTCTGAGCGTCGTGACTCTCGCGCACGTGCTACGCGTTCACCCCGCCATCGTCGCCGGTCGCGTACGTCATGAACGACAGAACTATCGATTGCTCTCCCAGTTCGTCGGCACCGGTCAGATCCGGTCCCAATTCAGCATCGTCCCCCGAGGCGTTCGGCCTTCGTGAGAGCTTGGCCGAACCAGTCGGGATCCAGGCCGTCGGCACGCATGGCCGCGTCGTCCCGAATGCGATCGAACGGGATCGCTGTTCGCCGCTCAAGGATCGTCCTCAGCGTCATCGCGTAGCGGTTCGCGGACCGCTCGCGCTCCTGTAGTGGACGCCTGAAGTAGAGTTCCGGCGTCGCCCGACGCCAGTCGACGTGATGACCGATCTCGTGGAGCAGCGTGCGATAGAGCTGCGTGGTACGCGTGGAGTCTATCGTCGGTCGGATCGACCACCAGCGGCGGCTCCTCGCGACCCGGTGTCCGTCGGCCGCCAATGCTGACAGCTCGTTCTGCTCATCCGGCGCGAGCGACGGTCCGCTCCCGGATCGTCCGCGAGCAGCGCACCGGGTCCTGCAGCGGCGACGAGGTGTGGAGCTTGTCGGGTAACCTAACCTACGAGCGCGACCGGCACGCCAAGGACGCACACCGGGAGCCCGCAATCTCCTGGAGAGACAGAAGAACATGGACCAGGACGCGAACGACGCCATCCCCGATCGGATGTGCGCGGCGCTGCTTATCGGCCACGGCGGCTTCGACCGGCTCGTCTACCGCACTGACGTGCCCGTACCGCGGCCCGGTGCCGGGGAGGTGCTGATACGCGTCGAGGCGGCAGGCGTGAACAACACCGACATCAACACGCGAATCGGCTGGTACTCGAAGGGCGTGCGGAGCGGAAGCAGCGCCGGCGGCAGCGCCGGGCTCGCCGAGGCCGACGGCGCGGATGGGAGTTGGACCGGTGCGGCACTGCGCTTCCCGCGTATCCAGGGTGCCGATTGCTGCGGGCGGATCATCGCCGCGGGCGACGGCGTCTCCCGCGCCAGGATCCGAGAGCGCGTCATCGTCGTGCCGCTGCTGCGCCATTATCGCCGATTCCGGCCGTTCGAGGCCGACACGCTCGGCTCGGAGATAGACGGCGCCTTTGCCCAGTACGCCACAGCGCCGTCGTGCGAAACCTTCCCTGTGGCGTGCGATTGGACCAGCGTCGAGCTCGCCTCCATGCCGTGCGCCTATTCGACGGCCGAGAATATGCTTGCGCGAGCAGGGCTCGGCGCCGAACGGGTGCTCATCACCGGCGCCTCCGGCGGCGTCGGCAGCGCAGCGGTGCAGCTTGCCAAGCGGCGCGGGGCACATGTGACGGCACAGGCAAGCGCTTCGAAGCAGAAGGCCGTACTCGCGCTCGGGGCGGATGAAGCGATCGACCGGGATGCCGACGTCGTCGCAGCGATCGGGCGTGGTCGAATCGACCTGGTGGTGGACGTGGTCGGCGGCGAGCGCTGGTCACGCGTGCTCGGCGTGCTGCGTGCCGGTGGCCGCTACGTCTGTTCCGGTGCGATCGCCGGTCCGGTCGGCCCGCTGGACCTGCGCACGCTGTATCTGCGTGACCTGACGGTGATCGGTTGCACCTTCCAGGACCATGAGGTGTTCCCCGATCTCGTGTCCTACATTGAGCGCGGTGACGTTCGCCCGCTGGTGGCCAAGACCTACCGACTGGCCGACATCGTTGCGGCGCAGCGCGACTTCCTCGCCAAGAGATTCACCGGCAAGCTCGTCCTTGTGCCCCCGTAGGATGCCGGCCGCGGGAGTCACGCATCCGCCGGAGTCTACCGGATCGGACGACCGAGGCTTCCCGGGACGCTACAATGCGCTGCCGATGCAGGGTCCGGACATGACCAGAGGTGCGGGACCATGAGCAACGCGCGACGACGCCGGTTTCGGCTGCCGCGTGCCTCCACCTGGATCGCGCTGGTGATCGGTTTCGTAGGCTTGCTGTACTTGGCCTACGGCGTCGGGCGCCTGCTCGTGCCGGACTACCTGCCATTGCCGAACGAGAGCGGCGACGAAGTGTCGGGGCTCGTCAGGATCGTCTTCGGCATTCTCCTGCTGCTGCTCGCCAAGGCCTTGCTTGAGCGCCAGCGCTGGGCGTGGGGCGCCGCCCTGATGGTGTCCGCGGTGAGCGTGGCAATCAACCTGTTTCAGGCGATCCAGTCCGGCGCGATCCTCAACCTGGTACCCACGCTGCTGGTCATCGTCGCGCTGCTGGCGTTCCACCGGACGTTCTCGGTGCGCGGCTCGACCCGCCTGAGCTATGGGCAGATCGTGGCCGTCGTCGCGGTCGCTCTGGCGCTGGCCTACGGGATCATCGGCGCCTATCTGCTGCGGGACCAGTTCCAGGGCATCCAGGGCTGGTCTGACGCCGTGTACTTCGCGCTGGTGGCTTACGTTACCCTGGGCTATGACTTCGACGTCGCCGAGATCTACCCGGTCGGCAGCGATGCCCGCTGGTTCGCGGTGTCGTTGTTCCTCATCGGCGTGACGTTGTTCGTCACCGCGCTGTCGGTGACACTGGGTCCGATCGTCGAAGGGCGCATGAAGGGGGTGATGAGCCTGGTGAAACGGTTCCAACGGCTGAGCGACCACGTGGTGGTGTGCGGCTACAGCGGCGTCGCGGCCAGCGTCCTCGACGAGCTGCGCGACCGGAACGTGATGACCGTGATCGTCGACGACCGGGAGAAGATCGCGCAGAGCCTGAGCGGCAAGGGTCACGACGTGCTGGAGGCGGATCCGACGCTGCGGGAAACGCTCCTGGACGCGAACGTGCTCACCGCGCAGGCGGTGATCGCTGCCTTCGACAGCGACTCGACCAACACGCTGGTGGCGGTCAATGCCAAGGACCTGCGCGACGCCACCCCGAACGCGCGCTTCGCGATCCTGGTCCGCATCGAGGACGAGGAGAACGTCGACAAGGTGCGCCGCCTGGGCGTCGACCAGGTGATCTCTCCCTCGACCCTCGGCGGACGGCTGCTCGCGAAGCAGGCCGTGAACCCGGACGCGGGAAGCGGGACGCCGGCCGAACCGCACGCCGAAGCCTGACGTGACGGGTCTATCCTCCCGCCCCCTCGACGGTCGCATCGCGCTGGTGACCGGCGGCACCCGCGGGCTGGGCAGCCACATCGCCGGGGCGCTCCTTGCCGCTGGCGCGCGCGTGGCCATCACCAGCCGTGACCACCGGCGCGCGTCTCAGGCAGCCAAGGAACTCCTGGCCTCCCACCCGCGCGGCCAATGCGCGGGGTTCGGCTGCGACCAGGCCGATCCGGATGCGATCGCCGCCCTGCCGGCCGCGGTGCGGCGGGCGATCGGCGATCCCGACCTGCTGGTCAACAACGCCGCCGCCTTGGGCGGCGGCCGCGTCGTAACGATGACGCTGGAGCAGTGGAACCGCTCGATCCAGACCAACCTGACCGGCGTGTTCCTGACGACCCGGGCGTTCCTGCCGGCCATGATCGAGCGCCGCAGCGGCGACCTGTTCATGATCGGCTCGATGAGCGGCAAGAAGGGCGATCCCGGTTCGAGCGCCTACGCGGCCAGCAAGTTCGGACTGCGCGGGTTCGCCCAGGCGCTGCTGTACGAGGTGCGCCGCGACAACATCCGCGTCGTGGTGCTCAACCCCAGCGGGATCGACACCGGCCCGGACGACGGCCCGCCCGCCGGCCCCGGCCTGCACCTGCACGCCGCCGACATCGGCGCTACCATCGTGCACCTTGCCGCGCTTCCCGGAAGGACGCTCTTCCGCGACATGGAGATCTGGGGCACCAACCCGTTTCCGGGCTGACCGCGGCCGGAGACGGGCTACTCGCTGAAGAACTGAGACGATCGAACCGCCGTCAGCACATCAGATGCCGAGGTCTCGGAACAGCTCCTGGGCGGTGCCGAACCGCACATGGCCAGCCGCCGTCAATTCCTGCGAACCGCGCGGTGTCAGCCCGCTCCGGTTGACCAGCGGCCGGGCCGGCCGTACCCTACAAATAAGACAAAAGAGGTCCGATTTGCTCAAGATCCACCGCAAGCTGGAATACGCGTTGCTCGCCCTGCAGCACATGCGCATGGTCGGCGCCACCGACGGCGCCGATCGGCTGGTGACCGCCCGCGAGCTGTGCGGGATTCATCCCATGCCCTTCGACGTGCTGTCCAAGGTGCTGCAGCGGCTCGCGCGCTGCGGCGTGCTGGCCTCCGCACAGGGCGCCCAGGGCGGCTACCGGCTCCGTGCCGACCTGCGCAGCTACTCGCTGTATGACCTGAGCGAGGCGCTGGTCGGGCCCATGCGGTTCGCGACCTGCATGGACGAACGCTGCGAGTGCCAGCTCACCGGCTCCTGCACGGTCATCTCGGCGGTGGTCAACCTGGCGAAGCGGGTGGAGCGGCTCTATCGCGACGTCAGCGTCGACGAGTTGCTGGAGAGCGAAGAAGCCCACGACGAGCGGGAGATCAGGGAGCGATTCACCCGCGGCCAGATCACCCGCGGCCAAGAGGCCATGGGCCTCTTGATCCAGGAGACCTGATGGAAATCGTTGCGCACAAGGAACAGAGCACCCTGCAACCGAGCGAGGAGTACCGCGCCGGCTTTCACACCGACGTGGAGACCGACGAGGTCCCCAAGGGGCTGTCGTCCGACACGGTGCGGCTGATCTCGGAGAAGAAGAACGAGCCCTCCTTCATGCTCGACTTCCGCCTGCGGGCCCTGGAGCGGTGGCAGGCCATGGAGGAGCCGTGGTGGCGCTTCGTGGACTACCCGGAGATCGACTACCAGGATATCCGCTACTACTCGGCGCCAAAGCAGGTGGGCGCCAATCAGGACGGCGCGGGCCCGAAGTCGCTGGACGACGTCGACCCGGAGGTGATCGCCACCTTCGAGCGGCTGGGCATCCCGCTGCTGGAGCAGAAGCGGCTGATGGGCGTGGCGATCGACGCCGTGTTCGACTCGGTGTCGGTCGGCACCACCAACCAGGAGCAGCTCGAGGAGCTGGGCATCGTGTTCTGCTCCATGGGAGAGGCGGTCCAGGACTACCCGGAGCTCGTCCAGCGCTACCTGGGCTCCGTGGTGCCGACCGCCGACAACTACTTCGCCGCGCTGAACTCCGCGGTCTTCACCGACGGATCGTTCTGCTACATCCCGCGCGGCGTGCAGTGCCCGATCGACCTGTCCACCTACTTCCGCATCAACGCCGCGGAGACCGGCCAGTTCGAGCGCACGCTGCTCATCGCCGAGGAAGGCAGCTCCGTGAACTACGTCGAGGGCTGCACCGCGCCGATGCGCGACACGAACCAGCTCCACGCCGCCGTCGTGGAGATCGTCGCGCTCGACGAGGCGACCGTGAATTACTCGACGGTCCAGAACTGGTACGCCGGCGACGAGGACGGCCGCGGCGGCATCTACAACTTCGTCACCAAGCGCGGCCGCTGCCTGGGACGGCGCTCCAAGATTTCCTGGACGCAGGTGGAGGCCGGCGCCGCGATCACCTGGAAGTACCCGAGCGTCATCCTCTCCGGCGCCGACTCGGTGGGCGAGTTCTACTCGGTCGCGCTCACCAACAACCGCATGCAGGCCGACACCGGCACCAAGATGATCCACATCGGCCCGCGCACCACCAGCACCATCGTCTCCAAGGGCATATCGGCCGACCGCTCGGTGAACAGCTACCGGGGCCAGGTGCGGGTCCAGCCCGGCGCCGACGGCGCCCGCAACTTCACGCAGTGCGACTCGATGCTCGTCGGCGACGAGTGCGTCGCCAATACCTTCCCGTCGATCGAGGTGCGCAACCCCACCGCGACGGTCGAGCACGAAGCGTCGACCTCCAAGATCGGCGCCGACCAGCTCTTCTACCTGGCTACCCGCGGCATCGACACCGAGGGAGCCATCTCGCTGCTGATCAACGGCTTCTGCAAGGAAGTGTTCCGCAAGCTGCCGCTGGAGTTCTCGGTGGAGGCGGTCAAGCTCCTGGAAATGAAGCTCGAAGGGAGCGTGGGCTGATGCTTGCCGCACGCGGCTTGTCCGCCTCCATCGGCGACACTCCGATCCTGCACGGCGTGGACCTGGACATCGGCGTCGGCGAGGTGCACGCGATCATGGGACCCAACGGCTCCGGCAAGAGCACCTTGGCGCGGGTCATCGGCGGCCACCCCGACTATCGGGTCACGGCCGGAACGCTTCGGTACGAGATCAACCTGCGCCCGCGCGACCTGCTGGCCATGGACGCGGACGAGCGCGCCCGCGAGGGCATCTTCATCAGCTTCCAGTACCCGATCGAGATTCCCGGCGTCTCCAACGCCGTGTTCCTGCGCGCCGCCTACAACGAGATCAGCCGCCACAACGGCCTGCCGGAGCTGGACCCGTACGACTTCGACCGGTTCCTGCGCGACAAGGCGCGTTCGGTCGGCATCGACGAGAGCTTCATCGGCCGCGACCTCAACGTCGACTTCTCCGGCGGAGAGAAGAAGCGTAACGAGATCCTGCAGATGGCCGTGCTCTCGCCCCGGCTGGCGATCCTGGACGAGACCGACTCCGGGCTCGACATCGATTCGCTGCGCGCGGTTGCCGAGAGCATCGGGAAGCTCCGCAGCGACCAGAACGCGATCGTGCTGATCACCCACTACCAGCGCCTGCTCGACTACATCACCCCCGACCGGGTGCACGTTCTGGCGGGCGGCTGCATCGTCCGCGCAGGCGGCCCCGAACTGGCGCTGGAGGTGGAGCGGCGCGGCTACGACTGGCTGACCGCACCGGTCGCGCCGGTGGGGGGATAGCCGTGACGGTGGCCGAGCAGGCGCGCTCCTGGACGGCGGAGCTCCTCGAGGGGGCACGGCGCTTCGACACCGAGCACGGCGGACCGGGCTGGCTGCGCGCCCTGCGCGAAGGCGGCCGCGCCCGGCTGGCGGCGGACGGACTGCCGCTGGCGCGCGACGAGGCGTGGACCTATACCAACGTGCGGCCCCTGCTCGGCGCGCGCTTCCGGGCCGCCGAAGGCCGCCCTCTCGACGCGGACGGCTGGCGGCCGCTCGCGACAGCGGCAAAGCCTCCCGCACGTGCGGTCGGCGACTACCCCCAGCACGCCTTCACCGCTCTCAATCAGGCGTTCGCCGGCTCCGGCTTCAGCGTCACCGTCGACGCCGGAGAGTCGCGCGTCATCGAAATCGTGCACCGCCGGCGCCTGCACACCGAGGGAGCGACGCTGTACGCGGATACCGTCCGCGTGGAACTGGAACGCGGGGCCCACGCCACCGTGGTGGAGCGGTGGGAGCCGGCGCGTGCATCCGAACCCGCGTCGCACGAGGCGGCGGCAGCGCTGCACGTACCCGGCGCGGATCTGGTGATCGCACCGGGCGCCGTGCTGCACTACTACCGGCTGGCCGGCGACGACCCCAAGGCGTTCGGTTTCGGCTCGCTGCGCGCCGCCGTGAGCGCCGGCGCCGAGCTCGACCTGGTGCTGATCGGCGGCGGCATGGCTATCGACCGCACGGAGGTCACGGTCGCCCTGGTCGACCGTGGGGCGCGCGCCCGTCTGGGTGGAGCCGCGGTCCTGTCGGGGCCGACCCACGGTGCCATCCACACCTGCATCCAGCACCGGGCGCCCGACTGTGCGAGCGACCAGCTTTTCAAGACCGTGCTGCTCGACGGCGCGCGCTCGGCCTTTCAGGGCACGATCGAGGTGGACCGCGTGGCGCAGGGCACCGACGCCTTTCAACTGAGCAAGACACTTCTGCTGCACCCCGACTCGCGCGCGGACGCGCGGCCGCAACTCCGCATCGGGGCTGATCAGGTGCGCTGCACGCATGGCGCCACCTCCGGTCCGCTGGCCCCGGAGCAGCTCCACTACCTGCAGAGCCGCGGCATTTCGCGCCGCGTGGCGACCGGCATGCTGGTGCGGGGTTTCCTGGACGAAGTGAACCGCAGGATCGAGGCCCCTGAGATCGGGGAGCTCCTGCAGGCGCGGGTGGATCGCGGCCTGGCCGCCCCGGATGCCGCGTGATGCTGAGCGGCTCCACCGCCGCTCAGCGGGCGGCCGTCGATCATCGGACGGTCGACCTGACCGCGGTGCGTGATGACTTTCCGATGCTGGACCGGATGGTGCACGGCCGGCCTCTTGCGTACCTGGACAACGCCGCCACCACTCTCAAGCCCCGGTCCATGATCCAGGCGGTCGCCGACCACTACCAGGAGGAGGTGGCCAACATCCACCGCGGCGTCCACTATCTGAGCCAGCGCGCCACCGAGCGGTACGAAGCCACCCGCGAACGCGTGCGCGATCTGATCGGAGCGCGCGAGCCGGAGGAGATCATCTTCACGTCCGGCACCACCGCCGCCATCAATCTCGTAGCGCAGAGCTGGGGCGACGCCAATCTCACCGAGGGCGACGAGATCGTCGTCACCGAGATGGAGCACCACTCCAACATCGTGCCGTGGCAGATGGCGTGCCGGCGGCGCGGCTGCGTGCTGCGCGTGCTGCCGATCCTGGACGACGGCAGTCTGGATCTCGAAGCCGTGCAGCGGGTGCTGTCGCCGCGCACGCGGCTGCTGGCCGTCACGCTGGCATCCAACGCCCTGGGCACGGTCGTACCGGTGCCCACCCTGGCGGGCGCCGCCAGGGAGCGCGGGGCCGTGGTGCTGGTGGATGCCGCGCAGGCGGTCGCCCACGCGCCGATCGACGTGCATGCCCTCGACTGCGACTTCCTGGCGTTCTCCGGCCACAAGCTGTACGGGCCGACGGGCGTGGGCGTGCTCTACGGACGGCGCGAGCTCCTTGAGGAGATGCCGCCGGTGGCCGGGGGCGGCGACATGATCCGGTCGGTCGCGTTCGAGGGGAGCACCTACGCGGAGCTGCCCAACCGGCTGGAAGCGGGTACGCCGAACATCGCCGGTGTCATCGGCCTGGGCGCTGCGATCGACTACGTGCGGCGCCTGGGCTTCGACTGGATCGGAACGCGTGAGCGCCTCCTGCTGCACGCCGCGACCGAAGCGCTGCAGGCGATCGACAGCGTACGCGTGATCGGCACCGCCGCCGACAAGGCGCCGGTGCTGTCGTTCGTGGTCGGCGACATCCACCCGCACGACCTCGGTACCATCGCGGACGGCGAGGGAGTCGCCATCCGCACCGGCCACCACTGCGCGCAGCCGGTCATGCAACGCTTCGGGTTGCCCGCCACGGCACGCGCCTCGTTTGCGTTCTACAATACGGAAGCGGAGATCGGGGCGCTCACGCGCGCCATCCACCGCACCATGGAGGTATTCGCGTGAGCGACAGCGCCGACTCAGGACGGGCCGACTCAGGACGGGCTGACTCAGGACGGGCTGAGCTGTACCAGCAGGTGATCCTTGAGCACAACCGCAGCCCGCGCAACTACGGGCCGCTCGGCGACGCGACGTACAGCGCCGAAGGCGACAACCCGTTGTGCGGCGACCGCTACACGATCGATCTGCGCCTGGACGAAGATGGGAAGGTGGCGGCGATCGGCTTCTACGGCGCGGGATGCGCCATCTCAAAGGCGTCCGCGTCCCTGATGACCGAAACGGTCACCGGCATGGGCGCTGACGAGGTGACCGCGCTGTTCGAGCACTTTCACGACCTGGTGCGCGGGCGCCTCGATCCCTCCCGGCACGCCGATCTGGGAAAGCTGCAGGTATTCTCCGGCATCTGGGAGTACCCGGCGCGGGTGAAGTGCGCGATTCTGTCCTGGCACGCGCTGTCCAGCGCGCTCGCCGGCGGCGGCGCCGTCACCACGGAGACCTGAGGGCCATCGCCGTGCCTGTCGCCATCCTCACGCAGTTCACGCCCAATCCGAACGCGATGAAGTTCATCCTCAACATGGACGTGAAGAGCACCGGCAAGATCACGTTCGAGGGGCCCGAGCAGGCGCATGGCGTGCCGCTGGTGGAGCGGCTGTTCGAGTTGCCGTACGTCCGGCAAGTGCACCTGTTCGAGAACGTCATCACCGTCAGCAAGGACGAAGAGACCGACTGGCAGGATGCGGCCGATCGGATCAAGGAGATCGCCGGCGGGGAGATCCAGGCCCATGACCCCGACTTCACCCCGCACCAGCCGGAGCGCAGCCGCGACAACCTTCCCGACGACATCAGGGCCATCGAGGAGGTGCTCGACCGCACGGTGCGGCCCTACCTGCAGGGCGACGGCGGCGATCTGGACGTACTGGCGTACGAGAACAATCGCGTGGTGGTCAGCTACCAGGGCGCCTGCGGGAGTTGCCCGTCATCGGAGTCGGGGACGCTCAGCGCGATCCAGGGGATCCTCCGCGACGAGATCGACCCGGAGATCGAAGTGGTCTCCGCCACGCTCTGACGCACCGACCGGGATGGCAGGCGACCCATGCAGAACGGCTCCGCACCCGCGGCCGCCCTGTCCCCCGTGGCGGCCCTGTCCGACGCCGGCTATCAGACCTATCTGGGCAGCTACTCCGCTCTGGACCGCTACTTCCGCACCGACGGGTCCGCATCCGAGATCATCCTCACGCGCGGTGACCTGATCGCGCTGGCTCGGCTGTTCGACGAGCTGACCTTCCCCGGCTTTCCGCTGGAGCACGCCGCCACGCGGTCCGACGGCCGCAGCGTCTTCTTCCGCTGCGCCGACGATTCCGAGCCGTGGCCGCGCAACCCGTTCACGGTCCTGGACCTGCGCTACGACCCGCGGACCGGGGTGTTTCTCGACCCGCACGGCGTCTACCCGGACCTCCGGCGCGCCGAGCTGGTGCCGGTGCCGGGGGTGCAGGCGGAGTGGGTGCGCCTGACCGAGGCGGCCCGCCTGGTGTCGCGTTACCACTACGCCGCCGATCTTGACGACCTTGCGTTGCGTCGAGAGCCGCCTCCGGTCGCACCGGAGTACCAGCGGCAGATTCTCTGCCACATCCTGAGCTCCCCCTACCCGGAGAAGGGGCTGGACCTGCTGCTGCAGGCCGGACTGGTCGAGCTCTGGTGGCCGGAGCTCAGCGCCCTCGCCGGCGTCGACCACGCCAAGGAACATCATCCGGAAGGCGGCGGCTGGCAGCACACGCTGGCGACCTTCGCGCACCGCAAGCGGGAGGACCTGGTGCTGTCGCTGGCGCTGCTGCTGCATGACGTCGGCAAGGCGAGCGCGCGCCCGATCGGCCGCAAGCGCTTCTTCGCTCATGCCGACATCGGCGCGCACGTGGCGCGCCGGTTCCTGCGGCGGCTCGGTTTCGATCAGCCGCTGGTGGAGGAGGTCGGGTTCCTGGTCCGGTACCACATGATGCCGGGCGCGCTGCGGGAAGCCGGTCCCAGCCCGGGGCGGCGCGCCCTGGTGGAGCGGATCATGGCCGAACCCGCGTTCCCCCGGCTGCTGGAGCTGTTCCGTGCCGATACGCTGGCGACCTTCGCCAGCCCGGAGCCCTACTACCGGGCATGCCGGATCTACCGCAGCTACCGCGGCGGCGGATGGGCCGACGAGGCACCGTTCGGCGTCCCGGTGCGGCCGCACGGGGTGCGGACCAAAAAAAATCGGCCGCCGCACGGGCGACGGCCGACGGGATCGAAGCGGCGCCGCGTACGGCGCCGCCCCGGTCAGAACAGGTAGCGGGCCGCTACATCTCCATCGGCATCGCGGAGAAGTTGCCGAAGCTGGCCGCCGCCGACGTGGTGCCCACGCCGATCATGTTGTGGCCAGCTCCTTCCAGGGACTCACCCAGAGTGAACGCCCACCACGTGGTCGCGTCGAACGGATCCTTGACCCACACGTTGCCATTGCTGGAATCGATGCGGATGCGGACCGTCAGCGGGGAGCTCATCACCATCTCCGCCGTGATGCCGGCGATCATCGCCGCCGGGATCTCGAAGTCGTACTTGACGCCGCCGTACTCGTGGATCTCGCCTGCATCGTTGTACACCTGCGCACGCAGGCCGGAGCCGCCCAGGTTGGCCGGATCCCACACCAGACCCATCACGAAACCGGGAACGATGGCACCGAAGCCGATGGCGTTGTCCTCCAGGCCGCCCAGGTAGGCGACGTCGAAGGAGTACTCGGCCTTGCCCTGGATGCCTGCGGGCACCATGGCACCGGCCAGATACGCCGATGCGTCGGTCTGCGCCAGCCGCCCGTCGACTTCCTGCCACATGCCGCCGTCCGTGTGGACGCCGACGCCCATGTACATGGCCATGTGACCGTCCGCGAAGGAGAATGAAGTCGCGAGGGCCACGAGAGCCAGTATCGTCACTACACGTTTCATCTTATCTCGCACCTCTTTTTTGGGAGTTGAGGGCGATCATACCGATGCCGTCCAGCCGATGCAAGCCGCCGCCGACGGTGCCTTGACGATCGGGGCCGCGGCCACGACAGTCACCTCCCGTGGAGCGGCTGGCACGGATCGAAGCGGTACTGTTCGAGGCCCTGGCCCTCCTGGAACCGGGACCGCACCGCCCGGCTCTGACGTCCGAGCGCGGCGCCCAGATCGTGGCGCCTGCGCGGCGCCTGATGGAGCGGGGAGGCAAGCGCTGGCGCGCCCTGTTCATGCAGCTCGCCTGCGAGATGCACGGCGGCGGCGACCGGGCCCTGCCCCTTACTCCGCTGGTGGAGCTCACCCACGCCGGCAGCCTCATCATCGACGACATCGAGGACGGCGCGCGGACCCGCCGCGGCGGTCCGGCCGCTCACGTCGAGTTCGGGGTGGACGTCGCGGTGAACGCGGGCAACCTCGTCTACTTCCTTCCCACGCGCACGCTCGACCATCCGTCCGCGGGTTCATCCGCCCTGGATGCAGCAGAGGAGCTGCGTGTCTATCGCATGTACGCCGCGACGATGCGCAAGCTTCACTACGGGCAGGGACTGGACATCCTCTGGCATCGGCCCGGATCGCTGCTGCCCAGCGCGACCGACTACGTGTCGATGTGCACGCTGAAGTCCGGCAGCCTTGCCGGGCTCGCTCTGGGACTCGGTTCGGCTCTGGGAGGCGCGAACGCCGCAGCGGTCAGCTCGCTGGTCACCATCGGCGAGCGCTTCGGCGTCTCCTTCCAGATCATCGACGACGTCACCAACCTGGAGCGCGGCAATCCCGGAAAGGATCGCGGGGACGACCTGATCGAAGGGAAGAAGAGCCTCCCGCTCATCCTGCACCGTGAGCGGCGTGGCTCGGACGAGCTGTGGGGGATCCTGGACCGCATCCAGAGCCGCCCCATCGAGCGCGTACGTCCACAGATCGACCGGGCCGTCGCGCTGCTGCAGGCAAGCGGCAGCCTGCAGGACGCGCGCACGCGGGCGACCGAACTCTACCGGGAGACTCGGATGGAGCTTGCCGCCCTGGCGCCGGAGGGAGAGCCCTCCGACCGGCTGCTGGAGACGGCCGACGCCCTGATCGGCGCTCACGCACCGTAAACGCCGGAGCCGACGGTTTGACCGCATACGGGGCGGGCGGTAGCTTGTCGGGGTGAGCGACGGTGGCTTGCTCCGCAGGCCGTTCCCGTATCGGCAGTACAACGCCACCACGTGGCTGATCGGCATCACGGTCGGCATGTATCTCGTGCTCCTGGCCGTCCCGGCTCCCCTGGGGGCGGCGGTCCTGCGCCCGCTGATGGTGGCCCGCGAAGGCGCCGTCTGGCAGCTCGTCACCTACCTGTTCCTGCACGGCGGTCCGCTGCACCTGCTGTTCAACATGCTCATGCTGTTCCTGTTCGGTTCGTCGGTGGAACGGGAGATCGGCAGCTCCGAGTTCCTGACCCTCTACCTCACCTGCGGCGTGCTCGCAGGGGTCTTCAGCACCATCCTGGCCGTGGCGTCGGCAGCTCCGGTGGCGATCCTGGGCGCATCCGGCGCCGTGTACGGGATCATGCTGGCCTACGCGGTGCTGAATCCGCACCAGGTCGTCACCTTCTGGTTCATCCCGATGCGTGCCACGACCATGGTGCTCATCCTGGGCGGGCTGGCGCTGATCTTCCAGGTGACCGGGCAGCGCACCCATATCGCTCACCTGACCCACCTCGGCGGGCTGCTGGCAGGCTTCCTCTACTTGCGCGTGCGCCTCGGCATCGACCCGTTGGAATCCTTCCGGCGACGATGATGGGTCGGGCGGTACGGATGGGACGCGCGCGCACCCTGTCGCGCCGGCTGGCGGCCGCGCTGGGCGCCGCGCTCGCGGTCACGACCGCTCCCACGATCGGCGCCGACGAGGCGGCGGCTCGGGAGATGCTCGTGGCCTTCCGCACCGTGGACGCGGCTCTCGACCCGCTGCACGCCTTCACCACAACCGAAGCGCAACTCTTCACGGCGCTGTCGGAAGGCCTGGTCTCCTACCATCCCGATACCCTCGATCCCGTTCCCGGAGTGGCACACTCCTGGCATGTGTCCGACGACGGACGGCGCTACCGCTTTCTGCTGCGCGACAACGCCCGCTTCTCGGACGGTACCCAGGTGATCGCGGAGGACTTTCGCGCGTCCTGGCTGCGCATCATCAACCCCGGCGAGCAGGCCGAGTACTCGGTGCTGTTCGACGTGATCGAAGGCGTCGCCGACTACCGTTCGGGGGCGAATACCGACGAAGAGGCGGTCGGCATCCGCGTGATCTCGCCCGTCGAACTGGAGGTGGTGCTCGAGCGGCCGGCCGAGCACTTCCTGAGCACGCTGGCACACCACGCCTTCGCCCCGGTCTACCCTGCCTACCGCGCGCAGGTCGGTTGGGAGCGGCAGGCGCCGGTCATCGGCAACGGTCCGTTCTCCCTGACGCAGCGGAACGCGGACGAGATGGTGTTCGAACGCAATCCGCACTACTGGGCACGATCGACGGTCGAGCTCGACCGCGTGCGCATCCGTGCCTTCGAAGACCTGGCCGCGGTCAACGCCGGATTCCTTGCCGGAGAGATTCACTGGGCCGACTCCTTCGACGGGAGTGGACCGACGGCCACGCAGGTTTCCCCATTCGTCGTCGCCAACCGGCTGTTCGGCACCACCTACTTCGTGTTCAAGTCGAGCGATCCGCCGTTCGATGACGTTCGCGTGCGGCGGGCGCTCGTCCTGATGATTCCGTGGGAGATGGTGCGCACCCCGGAGCGGCTGCGCTTCCCGACCAGCGGCCTGGTGCCGCGCACGGCGAACTATCCGGCCGTGGAAGGAATCCCGGCCCAGGACCTGCGCACCGCGCGGCGTCTGCTGGAGCAGGCCGGCTTCGCCGACGGCACCGGGCTCCCGCCGATAACGGTCACGGTAGCGGGCGCCTGGGCCGCCGGGCTGGCCGCGGACCTCGAGACGGCCTGGGAGTCCAACCTGGGGATCGACGTCACCGTGGCGGTGATACCGGATTACGAGCACTACCTGGGAGAGGTGAAGGCGGGCAACTTCACCTTGACGATCAGTAGCTGGATCGGCGACTTCATCGATCCGATCAGCTTCCTGCAGATGTGGACGAGCTCGAGCAACCTCAACGACGCCGGGTACTCGTCACGCGACTACGATCGGATGATCGACCAGGCCCTCGGTTCGACGGGCCTCGACCGCCTGGAACTGCTGGCGGAGGCGGAGGAGCTGCTGCTGCAGGACGCGGTCATCCTGCCGGTGAATCACCTTGTGTCCTATTCTCTCATCGACCTGCAGCGCGTCTCCGGCTGGTCCCCGAACCTGCTGGACATCCACCCGTTCCGCTACCTGGGTTTCCGGCGCGCCGACCTGCCTGCCGGTGTCGCCGCCGTTCCGGAGCTCCTGCCCGGCTGACCGGACGGCTCCCCCTCGGCGGGCGGCCGGGGCTCATCGGGCGGCCGGGGCTCATCGAGCCGCGCGAAGCGCTGCAGCACCTCCAGGAGGCGGCGGCGCAGCAGGAATCCAGCCACGAAGAACACCGCGGCGATTCCCAGCGCGACCGCCACGACCGCCCACTGCCGTTCGGCGGCGGCGTCCCCGGAAATCACGCTCACCGCCACACCGGGGAGGCGCCCGACCGTGCTGGCCAGCAGGTAGACGCCCAGCCGCAGGGGGCCGATGCCGGCCACGTAGCACAGGACGTCCTTGGGGATCCCCGGAATCAGGTACAGCAGGAAGAGCGTGGCCACCCCGCGCGGCGAGGCGATCATGTCCTCCACCTGCCTGCTCCGTTTCTCCGAAACGATCGCGTGCAGGAACGGGCGCCCGAGCAGGCGCGCCAGCAGAAACCCGATGGCCGAGCCGAGCGCCGCTCCGCCCAGCGTCAGGACGATGCCAAGCGGGATCCCGAACAGGTACCCGGCAGCCAACTGCGGAAATTCCCCCGGGATCGCGAATACCACCACCTGCAACACCTGGACGGCGATGAACACCGCAGGGGCCGCCACCCCGTAGGCCTCCACCCGTACGCGGAGCTCCTCCGGGTCCTTCATCAGGGACAGCAGGGGGTCCCAGAAGACGATGGCGACCACCCCGATCGCCGCGAAGAGCGCCGGGTACCCGGCGATGCTCAGCACCCGAACCAAGCGGCTGCGGGGCCGTCCGGGAGCGGTCACCGGCGGTTCTGTTTTGACCCGGAACGGTCTCTGTGCGATACTTCGGTCATGGGGTCAGCCGCGTCTGCGAACGAGGACGCGACCAAGTCTACCGAGCCCACGGAATCGACGCAGCCGCAGGCGGTCGGCGAGCCGAAGGCTGCCAAGCGCAGGTCGACCAGGAGCGCCGGCAGCAAGCGTCCAGCCGCCAAACGGCGCACCAAACCGGCACCCGAGCCGGCCGATGGGACAAATGGCACGGTCGACGATGCCGCCGTCAAGGCGACCGCGTCCCTGGACGACGCGTCGCCGGCCAGGGACGCCGCGACCAAGCACGCCGCGACCAAGCGGAAGTCGGTCACACGCGCGAAGACGCGTTACTCCGTGGGCCAGCAGATCGTCTACCCCCTGCAGGGCGTCGGCAGGATCGAACGGCTGGAGGACCGGGAATTCCAGGGCAACCCCACTCTCTACTACGTCGTCTACCTGGAAGTCTCCGACATGACGATCATGATTCCCGTCGACAAGGCGGACAGGCTTGGCATTCGCGCCATCGTCAGCAAGCGAAAGGCCGAACGCGCCCTCCGGCTGATCGCCGAGGACTTCGATCCGATCCCCACCGACTGGAAGCTGCGCTACCAGATGAACCTGGATCTCCTGAAGCAGGGCGCGGTCGACGACATCGCCTCGGTCGTGCGCTCGCTGTCCTACCGCAGCAGGATCAAGGAGCTGCCGATCCTGGAGCGCAAGCTGTACGACAGCGCGTTGCGGCTCATGGTGGACGAGGTTTCGTACTCGCTCGGCAAGGAGAAAGCCGAGATCGAGACCCTCATCGAAGAGCGGCTGGAGAACGTCAAGCAAAAGGGCGACGAATAGCCGCACGGCCGGAGTTGGCCCGGCGGCCGGCAGTCTTTACGAGGAGCCTTCCAGCTCGGTGATGCGGTCGCGCAGCCGCGCCGCCTCCTCGTAGTTCTCTTCCTGGACCGCGATGGCGAGATCGCGCTTGAGCTGGCCGACCGGATCGCCTTCTGCAGCTTCCGCGTCGTCCTGGTCGCTCTGGTCGCCCTCCTGTGATTCCCCGCTCTCCACCGTCGACACCGGGATCGCCGCCTGCTCGACCACGTCCTCGTCGATGAAGATCGGACACTTGGCGCGCAGCGCGATGGCGATGGCGTCGGACGTGCGGGAATCCACTTCCACCTGCTGCCCGTCCTGGAGCAGCACCAGCCGCGCGAAGAAGGTGCCGTGGCCGCCGACGCTCTTGATCTCCGTGATCTCCACGCGCTCCACGGATGTCTTCATCGCGGCCAGCGTCTGCAGGAACAGATCGTGCGTGAGCGGCCGGCTCTGCCGTTCGCCGCGCAGGGCGATGTAGATCGACTGCGCGATACAGTGGTCGACGAAGATCGGCACGGCCACGTCCGCCCCCGACGGCCGGATCAGCACGGCCGTGCCCTCGGGTGCCCGAGCCATGGTCCAGACGTCTGCGGGACGCAGCATGGCGTCAGGCCGACTTCTTCTCGTCGGCGACGAACGCCACTTCCGGGCTCCGGGACGTCTCTATGACGTCGCGGGTGACCACCACCTTCTTCAACCCCTCCATCGACGGGATGTTGAACATGATGTCCACCATGGCCGCTTCGATGATCGCCCGCAGCCCGCGGGCGCCCGTCTTGCGGTCCATGGCCTTCTCGGCGATGGCGGTGATGGCATCGTCCTCGAACGACAGTTCGACGTCGTCCACGCCCAACGATGCCTGATACTGGCGGATCACCGAGTTCTTCGGCTCGACGATGATTCGCTTGAGCGAGTCGACGGTCAGCTCGCCGAGCGTGACGACGATCGGCAGCCGCCCGATGAACTCGGGAATCATGCCGTAGCGGATCAGGTCGTCCGGCTGCAGGTGCGAGTACAGCGACAACAGGTTGCGGTCGCGCCGGTTTTCCACTTCGGCGCCGAACCCGAGCGGGGACTGCATCACGCGCGAGGCCACCACCTGGTCCAGACCGATGAACGCTCCGCCGCAGATGAACAGGATGTTCGAGGTGTCGATCTTCAGCATCTCCTGATTGGGATGCTTGCGGCCGCCCTGCGGCGGCACGGAGGCGACCGTACCCTCGACGATCTTGAGCAGTGTCTGCTGCACGCCTTCGCCGGACACGTCGCGGGTGATCGACACGTTCTCACCCTTCTTGGCGATCTTGTCGATCTCGTCGATGTAGATGATGCCGCGCTCGGCGGCGGCGATGTTGTTGCCGGCGTTCTGGATCAGCCGCAGCAGGATGTTCTCCACGTCCTCGCCCACGTACCCGGCCTCGGTGAGCGTGGTGGCGTCGGCGATCGCGAACGGCACCTTCAGCTTGCGCGCCAGCGTCCTGGCCAGATGGGTCTTGCCGGTGCCGGTCGGGCCGATCAACAGCACGTTGGACTTCTCTATCTCCACGTCGCTGTCGCCGCGGTTGCGCATGGTGATCCGCTTGTAGTGATTGTACACGGCCACCGCCAGCACCTTCTTGGCGTCCTCCTGGCCGATCACGTACTGGTCGAGGTAACTCTTGATCTCCCGCGGCTTCGGCACCTCGTCCCGGAACTCGGCGGAGAACACCTTCTCCTCATCGTCCAGGATCTTCTTGCAGACGATCACGCACTCGTCGCAGATGTATACGCCGGGGCCGGCGATCAGGCGGCGCGCGGTGTCCGCGGTCTTGCCGCAGAATGAGCAGAGCTTGTCGTCGGTCTTCGCGGTCTTGGCCATCAGCTCGCCTCGTCAGGACCCCGCCTGGTAAGCACCTTGTCGATCAGGCCGTACTCTGCAGCCTCGTGCGACGACATATAGTAGTCCCGTTCCAGGTCGTGAGCAACGACGCTCTCCTCCTTGCCCGTGCACTCTGCGAAGTAGCTGATGATGAGTCGCTTCAGGCGCACCAGCTCGCGCGCCTGGATGCCGATGTCGGCCGCCTGCCCGGAGACGCCGCCCCACGGCTGATGGATCAGAAGCCGGGCGGACGGCAGGGCGGTCCGCTTGCCCTTGGTTCCGGCGGCCAGCAGCAACGCGCCCATCGACGCTGCCTGACCCAGACAGATCGTCTGCACGTCGGCGCTGATGTAACGCAAGGTGTCGTAGATGGCCAGTCCTGCGGTCACCATGCCGCCCGGCGAGTTTATGTAGACGTGGATGTCCTTCTCCGGATCCTGTGACTCCAGGAACAGAAGTTGCGCCACCACCAGATCGGCGGTGATGTCGTAGATCTCGCCGTCGATGAAGACGATCCGGTCCTTGAGCAGCCGGGAGTAGATGTCGTAGGAGCGTTCGCCACGCCCGGTCTGTTCGATGACGATGGGTACGAGGGCGTTGAGCTGTTCGTTCATGAAAGTGCTCGGCTCATGTGAGTGGTCGGTTCAAGGGATTGTGGTCGGTCCATGGTCGGTGCGCTGGGCTCGGGGAGGATTCCCCGCCGGCGACCCAAAGTTAGCTGTTTCCGGATACCAAGTCCACATAGGGGAGTTCGTCGCCGTCCTTGACCGCGGCCAGCTCTATCAGCCGGTCGTAGAGCTTCTCGTTGCGGAGATCCGCCCGCAGGGACGGCAGCAGGTCGTTGCTCTCATACGCTTCGCGCAGCTCTTCGACCTCCATCGAGCGCGAGCGCGCGCGGCGCTCCAGCTCCTGCTCCGCCTCGTCGTCGGCGACCTCGATACCCTCGGCGTCGGCCAGGCGGTCCGTGATCAGCATCAGGCGGGTGCGGCGCTCGGCCGCCGGCCGCCACTGCTCGAAGAGCGCGTTGCGGTCGGTCCCGGACCGCTCCAGCGCCAGAGTCACCCGGCGCTCGCTGCCACCGTAGCGCGACACCATGGCCGACCACTCGGCGGCCAGGCCGGCATCCACCAGGGAGCGCGGCACAGGGACCACCGAAGATTCCTCCACGGCGGTGATGATCGCCGAGATCAGCCGCTCGCGGACGATCCGGTCGCCGTTGCTCCGCAAGCGCTCGCGGATGTCCGTCTTGAGGTCCTCCAGGGTCTCGAATCGCTCGCTGACGTCCTGGGCCAGCTCGTCGTCGAGCTCCGGTAGCTGCTTCTCACGCAACCGGCGCACGCGGACCCGCAACGAGAGCGACCGGCCGGCGAGCGCCTCAGCCTCGAAGTCGTCGGGATAGGTCTTGTCGATGTCGCGCTCCTCGTCGACCCGCATGCCGACCAGGTCGTCGTCGATGCGGTGCTGGTTGTAGCCGGTGCCGACCTCGAACACGAACCCTTCGCGCCGCGTGGCGGCGACCGTACGGCCGTCTTCGACCTCAACGTAGTCGATCTCCACCACGTCACCGCTCTCGACCACGTCGGACTGCTTCTCCACCACCACGGCGTTCTGATCGCGGATGGCGTCCAGCTCGCGCTGAAGGTCTCCGTCTTCGATGCGGAAGCGGTGACGGGTCACGGCCACGCCCCGGTAGCGGCCCAGGCTGACCTCCGGCTTGGTGTCGTACAGCAGGTCGAAGCGGAACGCGGAGCCGACCGCGAGCGGCTCTTCCGTCTCCACCCGGGGGCGCGAGGAGCGGATCGGCGGATGCTCGGCGGCTTCCAACGCTGCCTGGGCCGCCTCACCTATGATGCGCTCGGCGGCCTCCGCCAGCAGCGCATCGCCCGCCTTGCGGATCAGGACGTCACGCGGGACCTTGCCCTTGCGGAAACCCTTGATGCGGACCGTCCGGCAGTGCTCGGCGACGGTAGCGTCGTACACGCGCTGCACGTCGGGCGCAGCGACGGTCACCGACAGCTTGACCTCGGCGTTCTCCTGGAGTTGCTCGTCCTGCTTCTCTATCACGGGTCAGTCCGGTAGCGGCGCTCGGGCGGGTCGGCGGACGGCGAATGGTCCGAAACCGTACTAGAGCGGGAAACGGGACTTGAACCCGCGACTTCCACGTTGGCAACGTGGTGCTCTACCACTGAGCTATTCCCGCGTCGAGGCAAGACCGGTCGAAGCACCTCTGATCGAACCTGTGCGAGAGAAGGGACTCGAACCCTTATACCTTGCGGCACCAGATCCTAAATCTGGCGTGTCTGCCAGTTCCACCACTCTCGCAGGCACCGGCGCCCAGCGACCGCTGTCCCGGTCGAACACCGCCTGCCCTGCCGTTACCGCCATCTCCGTGCGCCCAGCATACAGTGTACGGCGAGCACCACCCCGCGTTCAAGGGCGGCCGGAGACGATCGCCTGAGCCGTGAAGGACTCGAACCTTCGACCCGCAGATTAAGAGTCTGCTGCTCTACCAACTGAGCTAACGGCCCGCTACCACGCCCGGCAGGACTCGAACCTGCGACCTACGGATTCGAAGTCCGTCGCTCTATCCAACTGAGCTACAGGCGCAGCCTGAGGGCATCGGGTGGGTGATGGGGCTTGAACCCACAACATCCAGATCCACAGTCTGGCGCTCTACCGATTGAACTACACCCACCAGTGGACGGAGAACTTCAGCCCGGTTTCCCTCCGTTGTCAAGACGCATCGGCCGGCTCGTGGCGGAGCGACGCCGAGTTGATGCAGTAGCGCTTGCCGGTCGGCGCCGGGCCGTCGTCGAACACGTGGCCGAGATGGGCGTCGCAGCGGGCGCAGAGCACCTCCGTCCGGCGCATGAACAGCGACCGGTCTTCCTCTGTCTGCACCGCGTCCGTGTCACGAGGGGACGTGAAGCTGGGCCAGCCGGTTCCGGAGTCGAACTTGGTGGCGGAGTCGAACAGGGGACTCCCGCAGCAACGGCAGCGGTAGACGCCCGGCTCCTTGCTGCGCCAGTAGCACCCGGTGAACGGCGCTTCGGTGCCCTTGCGGCGAGTCACCTGGTACTCCTCGTCGGACAGCTCGCGCCGCCACTCTGCGTCGCTCTTGTTCACCTTGTCCACCGGCGGGTCCTCCTTCTACAGGTCGACCTTACAGATCGATGCGGGCGGCCACCGGCCGCATTCCGGCGATGACGGCACCGATCAGGCCGTCGAGGTCGCGGCCCAGCATCGCGCAGCCGCGCTCGATCACCCCCCGGTCGACGCCGGCGGCGAAGCCCTTCTGCTTCCACTTCTTGCGCACCGACTTGACCTCGAGGTCGCGCACGCTCTTCGACGGCCGCACCAGCGCGCAGGCGGTCACGAAGCCGACCAGCTCGTCGACCGCGTACAGGGTCTTCTCCAGCAGGCTCACGGGCTCCACGTCGGTGCAGATCTGCCAGCCGTGCGACATCACGGCGCGGATGTAGCCGGCAGGCCACCCCGCCTCCGTAAGGATGGCCTCCGTCTTGCGGCAGTGCTCCTCCGGGAACCGTTCCCAGTCCAGGTCGTGCACCAGGCCGATGACCCCCCACTCGTCGGCGTCCTCGCCTGCCGCCTCCGCCTCGGCGCGCATCACCGCCTCCACGGCCCGGCAGTGATTGCGCAAAGCCTGCGAATCGATGTAGCGCTGCACCAGGTCCCACGCCTCCGCGCGGGTGGGGACACCCCTGTTCGTGCCCGCGTTCGATGCAGATGCCATCACGAGCCTCCGAACAGCGATCCGACCGCGTCCGCGGCGGCGGGGAACATCGGCTCCAGCATGCGCATGGCCAGCGGGATCGCCTGGTCGGCCGGCAGGCAGTAGCGCATGTCCAGGAAGCGCCCGCGAAGCGCGACCGCCTGGGAGCGCACGTCCTCGTCGCGCAGCATGACGCGCGCGATCAGCTCCGCCACCGCCTCGAAGTCGGCCGGCTGCATGCCGTAGCGGGTCATCTCCTGGACGCCCAGACGCACTCCGCCGGAGACGGCGAAGCTCGCGTCGTCCGGCAGCGCCTGGTAGTTGGTGATGATGTGGTTGCGCTCCAGGCGGGCGGCCGCCTCGTCACCGGCCACCGCCGGCGCGACGCGGATGATCACCTGGTGAGTGTGCGTGTAGCCCTCCTCCTCACCGCCTTCCACGGCGATACCCGCGGCGGCAAGGGCCTGAGCGAAGGCGCGGGCGTTGGTGATCACCTGCCGCTGGTAATCGTCCTTGCAGTCGTTCATCTCGTAGAGCGCTGCCAGGAAGCCGATCAGCGTCCCCAGGTGGTGGTTGCTGGTGGTGCCGGGGCAGGCGCGATGGCGCACGTGCGGCCACAGCGGGCGGGCCGCCCCCGAGCCCAGCACCACGCCGCGCTGCGGACCGAAGAAGGTCTTGTGGGTGCTGCCGGTGACGACGGCCGCGCCCTCGGCCAGCGGCTCCTGGAAGGCGCCGTAGAGGCCCAGGACGTGCGCCATGTCGAACATCAACAGCGGCGGCTCGTCCATGCCGGCCGCCAGCTCGGCCACCTCACGCACCGGCTCCGGATGCAGGAACATGCTCTTGCCGAAGACCACCAGGTCCGGGCGCTGATCGCCGACCAGCTTCAGCAGGGCCTCCGTGTCGGCCAGGTACGGGTTGTCGGCCCGCACCGGGATCGGGCAGGTGCGCTCGGCGCCGCCGTCGCGGTCGACGGCGTTGAACAGCGCGCCCATCGCCTGCGCGCTCAGGTGCCCGCCCTGGATGAGTCCGTTGTTGATCACCGACGACAGCCGCCGCATCGGTCCGTCGTTGCCGCGGTTCTTCAGGCGCAGCAACGCTTCGAAGACGACGATGTTGGCGAGCTGGCCGGAGACCGGCCGCGCCTCCACCCGGTCGCAGTCGAAGAAGCGCTGCGCCTGAGCGTGCACCTCCTGCTCGACCTCCTGGATGAAGTCCGTGCCCTGGTAGAAGTAGACCTCCTCGCCCTTGAGGCGGCGGTGCTCGGCGTAACGCCCGGCGGCGTCGGCCACCTCGCATGCCTTCACCAGCAGGCTGGGCGTGGTCTCGGACGGAATCAGGTTGATGCACTCGCGCTGGCGCCACCGGTTGTTGCCGGCCACCCGGTCGGCGAGGGCGGTCATCGTATCGAGGAGTGTGTTCATCTGTGGTACATCGTTCGAAGGTGACGTTCGGGATGAGAGGACTCGAACCTCCGATTTCCTGCTCCCAAAGCAGGCGCCTTGGCCGCTAGGCTACATCCCGCGGGTGTGTGCCCGGAAAGCGTGGCACGCAGCGTACGGAGCGCGCCCGTCCAGCGTCAACCGAACGCCCCTCGCTTCCCTCGCTTGCCGCGTGGGCGGCCGTCCGACAGACTCCCCGGAACCGGCCGCGGGGCGTCCATAGCTCAGTAGGATAGAGCAGCAGCCTTCTAAGCTGCGGGTCAGAGGTTCGAATCCTCTTGGACGCGTCTGGCGTCGCGCACACCAATTCGGGCACATGGATCAGCGGATAGCAGGACTGGCTCAGGAGAGCGACCGGCGCATCGTGCTGCTGGTGCTGGACGGGCTCGGCGGGTTGCCGCGCGAGCCCGGCGGCCGCACCGAGCTGGAGAGCGCCCACACGCCCAACCTGGACGCCGCGGCGGCGGCCGGGGAATGCGGGCTGCACCTGCCGGTCGGCTACGGCGTGGCGCCCGGCTCGGCGCCGGGACACCTGGCGCTGTTCGGGTACGACCCGCTGGATGTGCCGGTGGGGCGCGGCGTGGTGGCCGCACTGGGCATCGGCTTCCCGCTGCAGGACGGCGACGTCGCCGTGCGGCTCAATTTCGCCTCCAGCGACGGCGCGGACCGCATCACCGACCGCCGCGCAGGCCGGATCCCAACGGAGGTCTGTGCCGAGCTGTGCGAGCTGCTCGACGGCATCGAACTCGCCGGCGCCGAGCTGTTCGTCCGGCCGGTGAAGGATTACCGCGCGATGGTGGTGCTGCGCGCCGCGGGGCTCTCCGACCGGATCGCCGACACCGACCCGCAGCGCACCGGCGCGGCGCCGCTCGAACCGCGCGCGCTGGAGCCGGCCGCGGAGCCGACCGCCCGGCTGGTCGCGGAGTTCCTGCGGCAGGGGCGCGAACGGCTGGCGAACCGCCGCCCGGCCAACGATGTGCTGTTGCGCGGCTTCGCGCAGCGCCCGGCGCTGCCCCCGCTGCACGAACGGTTCGCGATGCGCGGCGTGGCGATCGCGGTCTATCCCGACTACAAGGGAGTCAGCCGCCTGGTCGGCATGGACGTGATCGAGCACCTGCGTGACCTGGACGAGCAGGTGACCGCGCTCGCCGCGGCGTGGTCGGGCACGCACCGCTTCTTCTTCATGCACCACAAGTACACCGACTCCGCCGGCGAGGACGGCGACTTTGACGGCAAGGTGGCGGAGATCGAGCGCGTCGACGCCGCCCTGCCCGCCATCCTGGCGCTCGACCCGGACGTGCTGATCGTCACCGGCGACCACTCGACGCCGGCGGTCGCTCGCACCCACACCGAGCACCCGGTGCCGTTCCTGATCCGCGCCGCGGCGGGACGGCCCGACACCACCCGTTCGTTCGGAGAAGGCGAGTGCGCCTCCGGCGCATGGGGGATCGTGCCCGCCAGCGCCCTGCTGCCCATCGCGACCGGGTATGCGGGCAAGCGGCGCCGCTATGGCGCCTGAGCACGCGGCAGCCGGCGTCAACGACGCCCTCCTCGACCAACAGGAGCGGACCGGCCGGCCCGCGTGGCGGATCTACGAGCCGGCCGAGCCGGCGATCGTCTTCGGGGCCGCCGGCCGCGAGCAGACCGACGTGTACGGCGACCGCGCCCGCCGGGACGGCATTCCGCTGCTGCGCCGCCGCGGGGGAGGCGGGACCGTCCTGCTGGCGCCCGGGCAGCTCGTGCTGGCGCTGGTGGCGGCGGTCGACTCCCCGTACCGCAACCGCGAGCACCTGTGCGGGATCAACGCCTGGGTGACCGAGGCGCTCGCCGGTCTGGGCGTGCGGGGTGTGCGCCCGCGGGGCATCTGCGACCTGGCGGTCGACGGCCGCAAGGTTCTGGGCGCGTCGCTGTTCCGGCGGCGCGCCGTGCTGTTCTACCAGTCCAGCCTGCTGGTGTGCTGCGACCTGACCCTGTTCGGACGCTACCTGCGCCACCCGGCGCGGGAACCGGACTACCGCGCGCAGCGCGCGCACGCCGCCTTCTGCACGACGCTGGCCGAGCAGGGCTACCGGCTGACTCCGGAGCGGGTGGCCGACGCGCTGCGGCCGATCGTCACGCGCCGGGTGGCGGAGCCGGGACTGGGGGTCCCGGCCGCGGCATGCGGCTGAGCGCCCCCGCCCCACGAGCGTCGCCTTCGGCTCCGATCGTGGCCCAGCCCCACCTTACACTTCAGCGTCTGTCGGCTCGTGCAGCTTTTCTCCCCGCCGCTTTCGCGGCGGTGCTCGCAGTCGGCTGTTCGGCAGCGGTCGACGCCGGCTTCACCGCCGCGGACGGGCGCCAGAGTGTGCTGCGGGTGAGCTCCTTCGACGGCAGCCGCCACGGCCGACTGGCGGTGGCGGAGGGGGCCTCCGCCACCGGCGTCCTGCGCCCGCGCCCCCCGGTGACGGTCGGCGCCGGCCAGGCGTTCTTCCTCCAGTATCGCTCCACGCTCGCTCAGGCGAACGTGATCTTCCTGGCGGACGACGACAGCGAGCTGGTCCGCTATCCGCTCACGGCCGGGGGTGAGGCACCGGTGCGAGCGTACCTGCCGGTGCCGGCCGGCCCGCTGCGCGGATTCCGCATATGGACGGAGGAGCCGGCCGGCACGCTCGACCTCGACGCCGCGGGCATCGCCCCGCCGGTCTCCGGGGTGACCGTGGTCGACGGCGTCCTGCACGTCGGCATCGACGCCCAGCTTCCGCCCGGCACGCTGGCGGACGCGGGCGGCATGGTCGGCCTGGCCGCCCGCCTGCGGACGCCGCGTACGTCACCGCAGCCGGGCCGCGCGCTGGTCGTGCGGGCGGCCTTCAGGCCGTCGACGGCCGGCGCCGTCGGCGAACTGCTGCTCACCGTGACCGGCGCTGCCGGTGAGCAGCGGGCGATCGTGCAGGTGGCCCTCGCGGCAGGCGAGCGCTCCCTCCATCTGCACGAAACGGTGCTGGGTTTCGTGCCGGTCGACGTGCAGGCGCTTTCCCACGCCGGCGGCAGCGTACGTTTCCTCCTGGTCAGCCGGACGGCGGCCGGCGCAGCGCCGCTGCCGGCGGATCTGGACACGATCCTGGCCTATCCGCGCAGTACATGGCGCGGCGCGGACTGGGAGATATTCCGCTGGAACGCCCTTCCCGAGGTGCTGATCTTCGACACCGCGAACTACGCGATCCAGGACGAGATGTTCCGGCGGCTTGCCTACTACACGGAGAAGGCCGGCTTCCGCGGCACCGTGTGGAGCGACGCGGATCTGGGCGACCGCTACGGGTACCACGCCCACGACTACACCGCGGCGGATCTCGCGCGGTTCTTCACGGACGCCGAGCGAGCCGGCGTGCAGCTCAACGCCAGGGAGCTGTGGCTGCGCGACTTCCTGGCGCGCGAACGGGTGATCCGTGCGTCGGCCGGGCAGGGGGCGGCGGCCGCATGGCAAGCCGGCACGGGCGCCGGCGCGGTGCTGTCGATCAGCCAGGAGTCGCCGCCGTCGCAGCGTGCGCTGCTGCTGCGCCACGAGGCCGCGCACGGCGTCTACTTCGTCCGCGCCGGGTACCGCGAAGAAGTAGCGGCGATCTGGCAGGCGATCGGTGAACCTGCGCGGCACGCATGGCGTACCTATCTGGCAGCCCTGGCGTACGACCCCTCCTCGGAGGACCTGATGCGCAACGAGTTCCAGGCCTACCTCGCGCACAACCCGCGGCGGAACCTGGGCTACTACTTCGGAGAGCTGGTCCCCGCCCGCATACGCGGCCGGGTGCCGGCCGAGCCGGAGGCGGCCGCGTGGTTCGAAGCCGGCGTCGAGGCGATACGCAGCCAGTACGACCGGGTGGACAGCGCCTTGCAGGCGGCCGCCGGCATGCGCGCGGGCCGGCTGGCTACCGTGACGGTGCGAGCGCCGCGCTGACGGCGCAAGGCGCCTTGTCCGCGGCGTCTTACGCCGCGGCCGGCACCATCCAGCCGTGGCGATCCTGCAGGCGCCCGAACTGGATGCCCTTGAGCTGCTGCAGGAAGTGCCGCGCGCGCGGGCCGATCCTGCCGTCGCCGAAGGTGACCGTCCGGCCCTTATGCGTCAGCGAACCGAAGTGCGCGACTCCGGCGGCGGTGCCGGTCCCGAAGAACTCGACCGCGTCGTCAAGCACTTCTTCCACCGACACGCGGCGCTCCTCGACCGTCATGCCCTGTTCACCGGCAAGCGTCATGACCGTCTGCCGCGTGATGCCCGGCAGGATCGTGTCTCCCAGGGAAGGCGTCACCAGCGTCCCGCTCGACAGCACCGCGAACAGGTTGCAGGACGAGCCCTCCTCCAGGTAGCGGTGCTCGGCGGCGTCCAGGAAGATCGCCTCCATGCAGCCTGCGGCCTCCGCCTCTTTCTTTGCCAGGGCGCTGATCACGTAGTTGCCTGAGCACTTGATCCAGCCGGTGCCGCCCGGAGTGGCGCGCACCCGGTGAGTGGTGGTGGTGGAGGCGTCGCTGTCCAGGTTGAAATACGAGCCGACGGTGGTGTTGACGATGATCACCCACGGATTCAGCGACAGGTCGACACCGATTCCGGACTCCGCGTAGGAAAACGGTCGGACGTAGACCGAACTCGCGCTGATGAAGTCATCCTCTTCCCACGCCGGGTCGTAGGCCGGCGTGAAGCCGAGCTCCCGGTTGCGCTCGACCACCTGCTGAACGGCCCGCACGAACGTGTCGGCCGGGTAGGGCGGCATGAGCAGCCCCTCCATGGACCGCGCCATGCGCAGGCCGTTGTCGAAGGGCCGGAACAGCGACAGCGATCCGTTCGGCTGCGGGAAGGCCTTGAGGCCCTCGAAACAGGCCAGTCCGTACTGGGTCGTGAAGTTGACCAGCGGGAGTTGCTCGAACCGGTTGCGCTGCAGATACAGTTGTTCGCGCTCGCCGTCCGGCAGGGCCGCTTCGTCCTCCGGAGTCAGATGCCGCTGTTCGGTGAAGTCCTCGCGCCACGTCCCGTCGAACTTGGCGCAGTACACCCACGGGTAGATCGCGAGAGAAAAGCTCTTTGCCACGGTCGCCGATTCTACAACGAGGGCCCGGCGCGCGCGAGCTTGATCGAGTGAGCGGATTCCGATATCATCCGGCCCGTTTCACGACCGATGGCTGACTCCCAGGAAGCACCCGCCAAGACCTTGGTCGACCGGATGCACGACAAGCTCATGGACCTCAAGCGCGAGATCCTGCAGCACCTGGCCGAGGAGGACTCGCTCACCCGCGGCGCGCTGGGCGACCTGGATCCGAAGGACATGGCCGACGTCGCTACCGAGGACATGGACCGCAAGACGCTGGAGACGCTCGGTGCGCAGGAGGTGCGGCGGCTCAACCTGATCCAGTCGGCACTCGCGCGGATCGAGACCGGTCACTACGGCGCGTGCATGCGGTGCGGAGCCAGGCTTCCGGACGAGCGGCTGGAGGCGCTGCCATACGCGTTGTTCTGCATACCCTGCCAATCGGCGGAGGAACGCCGGAACCGCTAGCTAGCGCCCCAATATCGTCGCCTGCGGTCCCGGCTTGTATGCGCAGGCCACCCGCATCCCCGCACCCACACCGGCCAACCGCACGGCGAACGTCGAACGGTCCGCTCCGCGCGGTGCGTCCGCGTCGTCCAGCAGCAGTTCCGGGTGCCAGGCGAAGAGCACCCTGGCCTGCACGTGGTAGTCCAGGAAGTCGGTCGCGAACAGGATCCTCCCGTCCGGGGCCAGCGTGTCCGCCATGCGGTCCAGGATCGCGCCGCGCAGGAACCTCCGCCGCCGGTGGCGGTTCTTCGGCCACGGGTCAGGGAAGTAGATGTGGAAGACATGGACGGAACCGGGCGGCAACTCGTCCAGGATCGCCTCGGCGCGGCCGTTGATCACGAAGGCGTTGGCGAGTCCGCGCCGCTCTACCTTGTGTTGCGCCTTCTCACAGCGACGCTTCTTGAGATCGATCCCCAGGCACACGCTGTGCGGCCGGGCCGCCGCGTAGTCGGCGAGAAAGATCCCGTTTCCGCATCCGATCTCGACCTCCAGCCGCCCGCCGGCGGCTGCCGCCAGCGCCGTCCGCAGCACCCGCGCACGAATGCCTGCCGGGTCCGTATCCGCCGCAGGGACGCTCGCAGGCTCCGTCAGGACTTCTTGCTGCGCGCGTAGTCCACGTTCACGCGCCGGCCGTTCAGCGTCTCGCCGGTGATCCGGTCGATCGCGGACTGGGCGATCGTCGCCGGCACTTCGATGAACGAGAAGTTGTCCAGAACCCGCACCTCGCCGATCTGATCCTGCGGGAGGTCGAGCTTGACGACGAACAGGTCGGTCAACATCTGGCGTGACACGCGCCGGCTGCGTCCCACGCTCACGAACAGGCGCGCCATTTCGCTGTCGCTGTCCCCGGCGGAAGCAGCCGGCGGCTCGGCGGACGTCGGCGCAAGGCTGGCGTCGGCCGCAGCGGACGCCGGCGCCGCGGGCACCCGTCGGGCCGGCTCGGGCGCCCGCGGCGTCCCGGACGCTGGTGCGGCGGAGGACTGCTTTGCGGCCGGAGCCCTCGCGTGCGCGGCCGGGGCCCTCGCGTGCGCGGCCGGGGCCTTCGCCTGTGCGGCCGGAGCCTTCGCCTGCGCGGCCGGGGCCTTCGCCTGTGCGGCCGGAGCCTTCGCCTGCGCGGCCGGGGCCCTCGCCTGCGCGGCCGGGGCCCTCGCCTGCGCGGCCGGGGCCTTCGCCTGTGCGGCCGGGGCCTTCGCGGTCCGGCCGGTCGGGGCGGAGCGGTCCCGGCCGGACGCCGCTCGCGGTACGCCGGCGCCGACCGCCTCCCGCAACAGGTATGCGGGCAGGTAGGCGCGGACCGAAAGGGGCAGCGCCTTGCGGATCTGGCGGCGGATCATCTTGAGGCGATCCAGATCGGTGTTGTCACGGATGTGGCGTTCGAACTCCTCGAGCAGCTCCCTGAATCGAGGATCGGCCGGTTCTTCGCTTGCCAAGGTGGATCTCCGGTTACTCTTCGGCTGGCATCGGCACGGTGCACGACCCGGACGCTCACCGCGGGGACCGCGGGGCCCGGCGACCGGCCTCGGACCACGGTAGGGATCGGCCCCCGGTTTGTCAAACTCGCGCGGCGGCGGCGTGGAAACGCCCCGCCGGGCGCCGCCGGTGGTTGCCGCTCACGCGGCAATCCGACAGACTCCCGGGCGTCGCCCACGGAGGAGCAGAGCCGATGATGCGGTCCTTCATCGACACCGACCTCCCGGCGTCCCGCCTACGGAGGAGCACATTGAAGGTCCATTACGACGCCGACATCGATCTGAGCCGGGTACACGGCGCCAGGGTCGCCATCATCGGCTACGGCAGCCAGGGGTTCGCGCACGCCAACAACCTGCGCGATTCGGGAGTGGAAGTCGCCGTCGGGCTGCGCTCTGACAGTGCCAGCGTCGCCAAGGCCGAGGACGCGGGCATTCGCGTGCTGCCTACCGCCGACGCAGCGGCCTGGGCGGACATGGTGATGATGCTGATCCCCGACCATCTGCAGGGAGAGGTCTACCGCGACGCGATCGCCCCCAACCTGGGCGTAGGCAAGACGCTGATGTTCGCCCATGGTTTCAACATCCACTTCGGCCAGATCGATCCCGAAGCGGCCGTCGACGTATCGATGGTCGCTCCCAAGGGACCGGGCCACACCGTGCGCCGCCAGTTCGAGCTCGGGTACGGGGTTCCCTGTCTGGTGGCGATCCACAACGACGCCTCCGGCCATGCCAAGGAGAACGCGCTGGCCTACGCCGGGGCGCTGGGCGGCGGGCGGGCCGGTGTGATCGAGACCAATTTCCGCGAGGAGACCGAGACCGACCTGTTCGGGGAACAGACGGTGCTCTGTGGCGGCGTGTCGCATCTGATGAGGGCCGGATTCGAGACCCTGATCGAGGCCGGCTACGCACCTGAGATGGCCTACTTCGAGTGCATCCACGAACTGAAGCTGATCGTCGACCTGGTGTACGAGGGCGGCATCTCGCTGATGCGCTACTCGGTTTCCGATACCGCCGAGTACGGCGACTACCAGTCCGGCCCGCGCGTGATCTCCCCCGAGGTGAAGGTGGAGATGAAGCGCATCCTGGCCGACATCCAGGACGGAACGTTCGCCAAACGCTGGATGGACGAGAACCGTGCCGGGCGCCGCCGGTTCCTTGCGGATCGCGCCGAGCACGCCGAGCACCAGCTCGAACAGGTGGGCACGGAGCTGCGCTCGATGATGCCGTGGATCGACAAGGAACGGCTGGTCGACAAGGGCAAGAACTGACCGAAACGGGCCACACCCGACCCGTGCGCGCCTACGACGACCACGCGTAACGCCGGGCCACGCGCCCGGCAACGCGGGTGAGCACCTCGTACGGAATCGTGGCCGACCAGGCCGCCACATCTGCTCCGGTTGGACCGCCGGGGCCGAACAGGACGGCCCGGTCGCCGACGCTCACCGTGGGGCGCCTACCCACGTCGACCATGCAGTGGTCCATGCACACGCGGCCCGCAAGCGGATAGCGGTCGCCGCCGATACGTACCTCCGGCGCCGCTCCGCCACGTCTGCCGGGCCATGGGTATCCGTCGCCGTAGCCGGCCGCGATGGTGGCGATCACCGTGTCGTGCCCGGCCCGGTACTCATACCCGTACGAGACGTGATCGCCGGCGCCGACGCGGCGCAGCGCGGTCACGCGCGTCGCCAGCTCCATCACCGGCTTGAGTCGGCCCTGAAGGAGGCCCCCGAACGACGGATCGTAGCCGTAGGCGGCCAGCCCGGCGCGCACCAGGTCCAGATGCGACGCCGGCACCGCGGCGATCGCCGCCGAATTGGCCGCGTGCAGGGACAGCCCCGGGTGGCGCGAGCGGACTGCCTCGGCGCGGACGACCAGCTCCGCGAGCTGACGGCGGGTCGGCTCCAGATCCGCTGCATCGGCCGCCGGGAAGTGGGTGCACAGGCCCTCCAGCCGGACGCCGTCCTGTTCCGCGATCGAGCGGGATATGGCGTCGGCGTCGTCCGGCCGGCAGCCGGAGCGATGCATGCCGGTGTCCAGCTCGAGATGAACCGGCAGCGGCGGGCCGCCGTGGTTGGCGTTGCCGATCGCACGCGCGGTGGCAACGTCGGCGCAGACCGCGGCGAGCCGCCATCGGGCCACATCGGGCGCCTGGTCCGGAACCGTCGGACCGAGCAGCAGCACCTGACCGTGTATGCCCGCCTCCCGGAGTTCGCGCCCCTCGTCGACCGAGCTCACCGCCAGGAGGTCGGCCCCATCGGCGGCGGACGCCGCCCGCGCGGCACGAACCGCCCCGTGCCCGTACGCGTCGGCCTTGACCACGAAGCACACCCGGGTGGCGCGCGGCACGCACGCGCGAATCGCCGCGAGGTTGTGCCGCAGGTGGTCAAGCCGTATCCGGGCCACGGCGGCTGCCATTGCTGTGCGGAGTCTGTCGGATCGGACGCGTCGGCGGCAAACCTGCGGCAGCGGCCGGGCGTGCACCTGTGGTGGGACGGTGCAGGAGTGCCACCTCGGATGCTATGACAGGGTATCGACACCCATGGCGGCGGCTCCCTCATGCAAGGCCCTGACACGATCCTGCTCAAGGCGGGGCTGATCGCCTCCCCGGGCGGGCGGTTCGTCGCCGACCTGTCGATCCGCGATGGCTGGATCGCCGGCGTCGGTGCCGGCGCAGCCACCGCGCAACGCGTGATCGACGCCATGGGGAAGGTTGTGCTGCCCGGCTGGGTACTGCCGTTGGTCCCGGCCGACTCGGCGGCAACGCTCCCGCACGAGTGGTGTGCACGCGCCGGGATCACCGGCGCGGGATGGGCGGGTGCCGAGCCACGCCGGCCGTGGTGCTGCGACGTGGTGCCGATGGAGCTGATCGAAACGGCTGATCAGATCGCCTGCGCGCCGCAGACCATCCACGAGCGCGGGCGGACGGCGTTCGTGCTGCCGGCACGCCGCGGAGCGCCGCTGCTCGATGCCGCCGCGGAGGCGCTCGCGCGGCTGCGCGGTACGCTCATCATCTCCGTGGACGGGGATGAGCGCGCGGCGGTTGAGGCCGCCAGGCGCGCCGCGCCGCATGGCGGCCGGGTAGTGGTCGGCCCGCTCCGCGAGGCATCGGCGCTGCGCTGCGCCTGGAGCGCAGGGGCGCAGACCGCCACCGATCCGGCGTGGCTGGTCGAGGATCCCACCCTGTGGCGGCAGGTCGCGAACGGCACCGTGCGGTTGCTGATGAGCTCGTCCGGGCAGCCGCCCGGCGTCGACGTCCTGTATCGGTCCGGCCCGGCCCGCGGGCTTGTCGGGCCGGAGGCACTGGCCTTGCTGCTCGGCGCCCGGCCGGCCGCGCTTCTGGGCTGCGGGACCAAGGGCCTGCTCGTCCCGGGGCGGGAAGCCGACGTATGCCTCCTGGAGCCGTCCGGCGGGGACGCCGTCCTCGTGGAGACGCTCCTGCGCGGAGTCGATGCGCACAGCCCGCACGGACGGACGGTCCGCGCCGAGCCCGTGGACGGCCTGCCGGCGAGCTGACGAAACGTTTCCTGCCGGACGGCGATCGTCCGGCGGCCCCATCCGATGACCCGCTCATGCGTCACGGACGCCATTCGGGCAGCCTCACGTCACGCGCGGGACAATTCGCAGAATCGTCGTTGTTTGCGTGAAATGCCGTTGCTCATAAGGAAATAGCATCGGAAATTGCATGGGCTATGAGAGTGGGAAGCAGATACCGGATGGTGCCCGGCACGGCAGCAGGGGCAGTTGTGGACTGTTTGATCCAATTCGGTCCAAGATAGGGGGGGTCATGGCCAAGCGAGGAAGAAAGCGAACGCCCTTCGATGTCAGCGCCGCCCTTGGCAAGGCGACACGGCTGTTTCGGATCCACGGATATCGGGGGACATCAATCCAGGACATCGTGGACGGTACGGGCATCAGCCGTGCCCGGCTCTACGAGACGTTTGGCGACAAGCAGGGCCTGTTCCTGACGGTGCTGGAGCGTTACGAGCAGGAGTACGAGCTGGGTCGCCTGGCAGCAACAGCCCGTCGGGGGTCGGCGCGCAAGGCGATCCTGAACGCGTTCGAGTCCATCGTGGCGAACGCACCCGGGCAGGGTGTCGGCTGCCTGATGATCACCACGGCATTGGAAGTTTCCCCGAGGGACGGAGCCGTTGCCGAGGTAGCTCAGCGTGCACTCTCGGACATCGAGCGGAACTTCCGCGCCTCGGTGGAGACGGGCAAGACTTCCGGAGAGTTCGCAGCGACGGTGGACGCACGCCTGACCGCGAGCGCGCTGCTCTCGCTGCTGCTCGGGCTCCACGTGCTCGCGCGCAGCCGGCCCGACCCGGACCTGCTGCGCGCGGTTGCCGCGCAGGCAGGGGTCCTGCTCACGTCGGCAGCACAGGCAAACGGAGGGACTCCGTAGCCGAAGGTGACGCGAAGGGTCGGGATGGGCCGAAAGCGGAGCCGGAGGCGACGGTCTTGAGGCGCTAGCGCAGCAAGGTCCGGACCTGATGCTCTATCGAACGCAGCAACGGCTCATCCGGCCGGCTTCGGACGAGCACGAGCAGCGCGATGGACAGGGCCAGCAGGGTCTGCGCGGTGCGCGACGGATCCAGGGTCTGCGGGACTTCGCCGCAGTCCATCGCCCGTTCCAGGAAGCTGCGAAACAGCATCTCCTGGCTCACGAAGATGTCCTTCACGATCCGCGCGATCTCCTCGTCGTGCGGCGCGAGTTCAAGCGCCGTATTGACCACCAGGCAACCGTCGCACGACTCGCCGGTCACCGCCCGTTCGATGAGGAATTCGAACGCCGACATGATCGCCTGCTTCGGAGAGTCCGGAATGCGGACCCCCTGGAGTGCTCCTCCGTTGCTCACGTAGTGCTGCAGGGCGGCGAGGAACAGCGCGCGCTTGTTCCCGAACGCGTTGTAGATGCTTGCCCGGCCGATACCCATGCAGTCCATCAGGTCCTCCATGGACGTCGCCTCGTAGCCGTGACGCCAGAAGGCGCTCATCGCGCTGCTCAGCGCCTGCTCGGGTTTGAACTGCTTACTTCTCGGCATGGCCGCAATCCGTGAGACTAGTCATAACCGTGACGCTCCATTCGTATGCACAGCGATCTCTCGAATCGATCATGAGCCAGCGTCGGCCATGGGTAGCGACCCGGTCAGGGTTCGGCTGCGAGCCTGCGCTTCAACTCGCGGAGTTCGCGCTCCGTCTGCAGTTCCTGCAACGCCGCCGCGGTCGCATCCGGCTCGCCGGCGATCGATCTCAGGTCGGCGAGAAGCTGCTCGGCATCGATGCCGGTCAACGCCGGCGCGGCGCGCAGCTTCTGCAGCTCCGCCTTCAACCGGTCGATGACGACCGACAGCTCGAAATCATCCGCGCTCAGCTTCTCCCTGGTCGCGCGAGCCTCCTTCATCCTGCGTTGAGCCCGCTGCTCGAGCTCGAGGTCGCCGGCCTGGCGGGCCAGCACCGTACGCCTCTGCCACAGTTCCTCCTGCTCGCGGGCGGATCGCAGCTGTCCCTGCAGCTCCCGCGACGAGCTCAGATAGCCGGCGACCACCTCCCGCGCCGTCGCCGGATCAAGGCCCTGCAGATCGATGTCGGCCATCCTTTCCATTGTACAGGTTAAGGGGGAGCGGGTAAGGGGGCTGTCGGTTACGTTCAGGGAACTCTACGCGTCAGCCGGCTCTACCGCGGCGCCCATCGATTTCTCTTCCTCCTTGATCTCTTCCATCAGGGCAACCAGATCCAGGACATCATGACTTGCCACGGTGCCCAGGAACAGCCCCGAGTCGCGGTCCATGACCGGGATTACCGTCATCGAGTTGCTCGTCATCCGATCCATCACGTCGACGATCGGTTCGTCGGGGAACGCCTGCGATAGCCGTACGCGCAGCAGATCCCGCAGCGGCGTCGTCGCCCGCGCGCTCCCGCGAACGGAACGCACCCTGGCCATCGATACGATACCCGCCACCTCGCCGTCGTCGACCACCACGTAGTCGCGATGGTTCGGCACGACCCAATCGTCCAGGAAGCTCTGCACCGTGGTGGCCGAGCCAGGATAGCTGCGGGTCCTGTCCAGCAGGCTCACGACCTTGACTCCGCCAAGGGCATACCGGACGTAGGACGGCGGAATGACCTGCGGCATTCGGTCATGCTCGGATTTCGCCCGCTTGACCGAGAACTTGATCGCCTGCGGCATCAGCAGGATGTAGCCGAACATCACCAGCACGAACAGCGAGAAGACGCTCTGCTCGATCACCCCGGTCTCCAGCAGCACGAGCAGCAGGGCGATCTCCGCCACGCCCTTCGACATCAGCCCGGTGGCCAGGGTGAACGGCGCCTCGATGCGGGTCACGATGGTGCTCAGGAACGAGCCTGCGAACTTGCCCACCAGCGGGACCAGCACGAGGGCCGCGATCGTCCCGATCGGGATCTCCGTGAACGACAGATCGAACTGCAGGCCGGCCGACGCGAAGAACAGCGGGACGAACAGACCTTCTGACGCGCTGCGCATCCCCGGCAGGATGTCGTGCCGCACGCCCTCCGGCAGCCCCGAGAGCGCCGCGCCGAACAGCAGCGCCCCGATGGTGCCGTGCAGCCCGATCTTCTCGGCCCCCACCACCACAAGAAAGAGCCCGCCGAGCAGCAGGCCGAACGACAGCTCCGGCACCCTGATGAAACGCCGGAGAAACAGAATCGCCGGCGGCAGGAGCTTGGCCGACAGGACCCACGTCACGACCACGAATCCCGAGATCTGCGCCAGCAGGATCAGCACGTTCAGCGCCGAGAGGTCATGGCTTCCCTGGCCATGGTGACCGCCGATGCTGAACCCCACCACCAGCAGGGCGATCACCTCCGCGATCGTCACGATGGTGAACATCTTCAGGCCGATCGGCTCCTTGAGGTGCCCTTCGTCGGCGAGCACCTTGGCCACCAGCCCCAGGCTCGAAAGCGACAGGATCCCGGCCAGGGCAAGCGCCTCGGTGAAATCCAGTCCGAGCGCGAAGCTGAGGCCCAGGAGATCGGACGTGACGACGAGCGCCACGAGCAGCGACACCAGGACCGACAGCACGGCCGCCACGAAGTAGCGGCCGCAGAACGTCGCGACGAAGCCGGGAATGTCGATCTCGTCCAGGCCAACCAGGAAGAACAGCACCAGGATGCCGATGCCCAGGAAGAGTTGAATCTCGGTCGTCGCCTCGGCGATCCCCAGTACCGGGCCGAGCACCACGCCCGTCGCCGTGTAGGCGATGATCGAGCTCAGTCCGAACCGGCTGAACACCCCCTCCAGGAGCTTGGCCACCACGACGAGCAGCCCGAGGGTGAGCAGAACCTCGATTACCATTCCCGAAACCGCGCGCAGTGTAGCATCCGCAGGGAGGCAAGCCAGCCTTCGGCATGGCAGGATCGACGTGTCGGGTACCATCGCCCGCCATCCGTTGGCCGAATAGAATATGCGCGTGCTGTCGATCGATGGCTGAGGCCGAGCCGCCCGGGCGCGTCCTCGACGCGTTCCGCGGCCACAGACTGCTCATCGGGCTGTCGGCGGCCTGCGGCCTGCTGTTCTCGGCCACGACGCTGATCCCGCCGCTGTACGTGCGTCGCCTCATCGTCGCCATCACCGGCGGTCCCGGCGGTGCGGACACCGGTGGCGGTTCGCTCGGCAGCGCGGGCGCGGACGGCGTCTCGCTGGCGGTCGTCATCGTGGCCCTGGCGGGCGCGTTCCTGCTGCGCGGCACCGGCCGCTACCTCTACGGGTTGACCTCCCATCGCGCCGCGTACGCGCTGCTGAGCGACCTGCTGCAGCGCGTCTATCGCCACCTGCAGCGACTCTCCCACCGCTTCTTTGCCGGCAACCGCACGGGCACTCTGATCGCGCGCTCGGTGAGCGACGTCGAATCGCTGGAGGACTTCGTCGCCCACGGTGTGCCCGAGCTGGTGCAGGCCGTCGCCATCCCGATGGCCATGATCGTGGTGCTGTTGAGCATCGACCCGCTGCTCACCCTGGTGGTGCTCAGCCCGCTGCCGGTGGCGGCGCTGATCACCTGGCTGGTGACCCGCACCATCCGCGGAACGTGGCGCCGCGTGCGTGAGCGCTACGCGCAGGTGGTGGCGCTGGTTGAGGACAACCTGCAGGGCATGAGCGAGATCAAGTCGTTCACCCGCGAGGCCGAACAGGCGCGGCGCGTGGCGCGGGTGGCCGGCCGTTATCGCGACGACATGATCGGCGCCATGCACCGCTCGATGCTGCCGAACGGGATCGTCGAGATGACCGGCGGCGTGGGCGTGGTCCTGGCCGTGGCCGTCGGCGGCGCCACCGCCCTGCGGGGCGGCCTCCAGGTGGCCGACCTGTACCTCTTCCTGGCCTACCTGACGTTCATCTACCAGCCGTTCCTGAAGCTGGCGGACATCGGCGAGGTGCTGCATCGCGCGCTGGCCAGCTACCGCCGCATCGACGAGCTGCTGGCGATCCAGCCGGACATCGTCAGCCCGCCGGATGCGCTCGTGCCGGCCAGGTTCCACGGTTCGGTGGAGCTCGACCGGGTGACGTTCTCCTACCAGGACGGAATGCCGGTGCTGGACCGGATCAGCCTGGCGCTGGCGCCGGGCGAGGTGGTGTCGCTGGCCGGACCGACCGGCGCCGGCAAGACCACGGTCACGCGCCTGGTGCCGCGGTTCTACGACCCCGACGCCGGCCGCGTGCTGGTCGGCGGACACGACGTGCGCACCCTGGACCTGTCGTTCCTGCGCCGGCGGGTGGCCGTGGTCAGCCAGGAGGTGTTCCTGTTCCACGGCAGCGTGCGCGACAACATCCTGTTCGGGCGCCCGGATGCCGGCGACGACGCGCTGCGGGCTGCGGCCCGCGCCGCGAACGCCGGCGAGTTCATCGACGCGCTCCCGGACGGCTGGGACACGGTCGTGGGCGACCGCGGCGTGCGCCTCTCCGGCGGCCAGCGCCAGCGCGTGGCGATCGCCCGCGCGCTGCTCAAGGACGCGCCGATCCTGATTCTCGACGAGGCCACCTCGTCGGTGGACGCGGAGACCGAGGAGCTGATCCAGGAGGCGATGCAGCGCCTGCTCTCCGGCCGCACGGCGCTGGTGATCGCCCACCGCCGCTCCACCATCGAGCGCGCCGACCGGGTGGTCGTGCTGGAGGCCGGCCGGCTCATCGAGTCCGGGACCGCCGACGAGCTGCTGGCCGCCGACAGCCGCTATCGAGCGCTCGTGGAAGCGCAACTCGGCGCATCGAGCCCGCCGGTATGACCGAAGACCGGATCCTGCAAGCCCTGACCGGCGGGCTGCGGGCGCTCGGTCTGGATGCTGACGCCGGCATGCTGAGCGCGTACGTGGCCGAGCTGGATCGCTGGAACCGGGTGTATAGCTTCGTCAAGGCGGACCGCGGGCAGCTCGTCACCCACCACGTGCTGGACGCGCTGGCGGCCGTGCCGGCCGTGCGGCGGCTCGGGCCGGCGGTGGCCGACTTCGGTTCGGGCGCCGGCCTGCCGGCCATCCCGCTGGCGATCGCCCTGCCGCGGCTCACCTTCACGCTGATCGAGCGCTCGGAGAAGCGCCGCGCGTTCCTGTCCGCGGCCATCCCGCACGTGGGGTTGCAGAACGCACGCGTGGTCGAGCGTGCCGGCGGCCAGCGCTTCGATCTGGTCACCGCGCGCGCCGTCGCCCCCCTGCCCGAGCTGGTGGCCGCCATCGCCCGTGAACGCCTGGCTCCGCGCCTGCTGGTCTATGCCGGCACGCGGGCTGCGATCGACGCGGCGCTGCGCACGCTGGCGTTCCCGGCGGCAGTGCAGCCCGTCCAGGTGCCCGGTCTGGCCGCCGAGCGCCATCTGGTGAGCGTCGAGCTCGGCCACGCTCCTGCCGCTCCGTGAACACCATCGAGGCGCTCGGGCTCGGATTGCTGCAGGGGGCGACCGAGTTCCTGCCGATCTCCAGCTCCGGCCACCTGGTCGTGGCGCGGGAGTGGCTGGGGATCGCCGAGCCTCCGCTCCTGTTCGACGTGCTGCTGCACGTCGCCACGCTGTTCGTCGTCTGCTACCGATTCCGGCGGCGTCTGGCCGCGCTGGTGCGGGCCGGGGCGCTCCTGGTCACCGGCCGTGCCGCCACCGCAGACCGCGGCGATCTGCGCCTGCTCGCCGCGATCACTGCCGCTACCGCCGCAACCGCCGCCGTCGGCTTGGCTGTCAGCCGCTTCCTGCTTCCGTCGGTCCGTACGCTCACCGCGGTCTCCATCGCCTTCATCGCCACCGCCGCCATCCTGCTCACCACCCTGCTGCGCCGGCAGCTTCCCGCCGCCCGCGAGCCGGGGCCGTGGCTGGCGATCGCCGTGGGCGCCGCACAGGGAATCGCCGTGCTTCCCGGGATCTCGCGCGCGGGCGCCACCGTGGCGGTCTGCCTGTTCGGCGGGATGGACCGCCGGAATACCGGCGAGTTCGCTCTTCTGGTGTCGGTGCCGGCCGTCCTGGGAGCGCTGGTCCTGAGCCTCGACGACGCGGGTGGGCTGATCCGGGAAACCGGCGCTGCGCCGCTCGCGGCCGGCTTCCTCGCCGCGCTGCTGATGGGAGCGCTCTGCCTGCGCGCTCTGCTGGCGGCGTTGCAGCGCGGCCGTCTGGCCTGGTTCGCGGCCTACCTGCTGCCGCTCGGCGTCATCGGCCTTCTGGTCCGCTGACAGGCCTGCCGTCTCAGCCGGCAGCGACGCAATGCCGATAAGCAGGTGAGGGGAGGGTGTTGGCTACGCGCGATCCGACGCCAGAGCGCGTCAGCACGCGGGAGCGCGTTGGCCTCATGGAGCGGGTTCCGGACTGGCCCATCTGGGTTCTGGCGCTCGCGTCCGCGGTGGCGGCCAGCGTGTTGGGTCTGTCGACGGTTCTGCAGGCG
Source organism: Spirochaetia bacterium (assembly GCA_963662775.1). Taxonomy (GTDB): domain Bacteria; phylum Spirochaetota; class Spirochaetia; order SZUA-6; family Bin103; genus CATQHW01. The sequence goes on along the minus strand of OY759747.1, from coordinate 2,067,265 downwards.
TTCTCGGGGGAGCAACTCCGCCTCCAGCCCGGAGCGGCGCTGCTGCTCGCCCCCGGGGCGTTCCTGATCCGCAGCCTGGGCTGGGCGGCGATCCTGGTGCCCGTGTACCTGTACGTGGTGGCCTACGCGGTCGGCCGGGCGCCGGCCGACGCGCGCGTGCCTACCCTGCACGTGGCGCTGCCGGTGGCGGCGCTGATCATCCCGATCGTCGCGTCCCTGATCCACGTACTGACCCTGGCCGATCCCCCGCCGTTGCCTGCCGCGCTGGTGGCCGCCCTGGGCCGGCCCACCAGCGTGCTGCTGCTGCTGGTGCTGCTGGTCACATCCGCCGCGGCGGTCGTTCTGTTGAGCGGTGTCGCGCCCAGGCTGGGCGTTCCGGTGGCGCTGCTGGGGCCCCCCGAATCGGCGCACGACACGCGGGAGGCGCCGCCGCGCGAGGACGAATCTGCACCGGAACCCGGCGATCAGGCCGCTGGTCAGGACCGGGCCGGTCGCGACGACCAGGCCGGTCGGGGCGACCAGGCCGGTCGGGGCGACCGGTACGACGAGTCGACGATCCTGCAGAGCCGGGAGCCGTTCGCGGCGATCCTGGCCGGAGAGCCGGCCGCCGTCGATGAGCCGCCGGCCGCGCCGGCGCCGCCCGCACCTCCCGAGCCGGCAGGAGAAGAAGCGCCCCGCCGCGCGCGGCCGCGGCGCTCCCGCGCCGGTGGCCGCGAGACGCCGGCGACCAACGGATATCACGTGCCGATCGACCGGCTCCTGGACGAGCACCGCAACCGCCCGGACAGGGAGCTGCACGCGGAAGCGGAGCAACATGCCGAGGTGCTTACCGAGACGCTGCAGGAGTTCCGCATCAGCGCCAAGGTCACGGGCATCAGCCGCGGGCCGGCGATTACCATGTACGAGATCCTTCCCGCGGCGGGCGTCAAGCTCTCTTCCATCGTCAACCTGGCCGACAACATCGCCCTGCAGCTTGCCGCTTCGCGCGTGCGCATCGTCGCGCCCATCCCGGGCAAGCACGCGGTCGGCATCGAGGTCCCCAACCGCACCCGCGCCATCGTCGGCTTCCGCACGCTGCTGGAGCACAAGGACTTCCGGTCCAGGTCCAATCGCCTTCCGATCGCGCTGGGACAGGGGATCTCCGGAGAGTGCCAGATCATGGACCTGGCGCAGACTCCACATCTCCTGATCGCCGGCGCCACCGGGTCGGGCAAGTCGGTGTGCGTCAACTCGATCATCTGCTCGCTGGTCTGCGCGCGCACGCCGGAAGAGCTCCGCCTGCTGCTCATCGACCCCAAGATCGTGGAGCTCAAGTTCTACAACGACATCCCGCACCTGCTGACGCCGGTGATCACGGAGTCCAAGCGCGCCTTTCAGGCCCTGCAGTACTGCCTGTGCGAGATGGAACGGCGCTATTCACTGCTGGACGAGGTTGGGGTGCGCGACATCGCCTCCTTCAACCGCAAGGTCGACCAGAACAAGAGCGGGGAGAACAAGAGCGGGGAGAACAAGAGCGGGGAGAAACTGCCCTACATCGTCATCGTCATCGACGAGCTGGCCGACCTGATGGCGACCACCGGCAAGGAACTGGAAGCGACGCTGGCGCGCCTGGCGGCCATGGCCCGCGCCGTCGGCATGCACATCGTGCTGGCCACGCAGCGTCCGTCGATCGACGTCATCACCGGGCTGATCAAGGCCAACATCCCGTCGCGCATCGCCTTCATGGTGGCCAGCAAGTTCGACTCGCGCATCATCATCGACGGCGTCGGCGCGGAGAAGCTGCTCGGGCGCGGCGACATGCTGTTCGCCTCCGCGTGGGACCCGGCGCCGATCCGCATCCAGGGCGCGTACCTGTCCGACGAGGAAGTCGAGGCGGTCGCCGACCACGTCCGCACCCTGGGCCAGCCCGACTACATCGACGAGGACGTGCTGTTCGAGGAGGAAGAGCTGGAGGGGCCGATCTCCGAGGGCTCGGACGATCCGATGATGGAGCAGGCGCTCGACATCGTGCTGGCGTCCGGCAAGGCGTCCGCCTCGTACCTGCAGCGCAAGCTCAAGATCGGCTACAACCGCGCCGCCCGCCTGGTCGAGGAGATGGAAGCGCGCGGCATCGTCGGCCCCGCGCAGGGAAGCAAGGCGCGCGAGGTCGTGCACGTCCCCAGCCGGCCGGACTGAAGCGGGCGCCCCGCCGCCCGGCGGATGCCTACCCTGACGCCGCGGACGCCTGCGGTACGACGAACGTCGCCTTCGCCTCCGCGATCGTGCCGCCGCCGGCCGTGAGTTGCGCCTCGGTGGTGACCACCCGCCGCCGCTCGGCGACGATCCGGCCGGCCGCTTCCACGAGCGTCCCGACCCGCACCGGCTGCCGGAAGCGGACCGAGATTTCGCCCGTGAAGCCGTTCAGCCCCTTGCTGGCGCAGGCGTGCGCCATCGTCTCGTCCAGAACCATCGCCAGCAGGCCGCCGTGCACGACCTCCTTCCAGCCGGTGAAGTGGTCGGGGATCGTGAACGAGGTACAAGCCTCGCCGGGCTGCGGGTAATGGTAGCGCAACTTCAGGCCCTGCTGGTTTGACTCCCCGCAGCAGAAGCAGTGCGGGTCGAAGATCGGCGGGCCGCCACCCGGTTCCATCGCGACGCGAGTCTATCGTATCGAAGTTGACTTTGACAATACGAAATATTAATTTTGACTTGTGAACATGTCCCGCATGGACAGGACGATGGGTCCGGTTTGCCGCTTCGCGCGTTCGCACGCCATCGACGGCATGAACCTGGACGCGCATACTCGGCTGTCGGCCCGGCACCCTCATGGCCGGCGCCGGCAAGGAGCCACGTGACATGGGCGCAGCGATCGAGGTTCGCGACCTGAAGTACTCCTACGGCGAGGTGCAGGCCGTCGGAGGAATCAGCTTCGAGGTGGGCCCGGGCGAGGTGCTCGGATTCCTGGGGCCGAACGGCGCCGGCAAGTCGACCACGATCAAGATCCTGATCGGCCGCATGCACCCGCAGTCCGGCACGGCCCGGGTGCTGGGCACGGACGTGACCGCCGACGACCCGGCCATGCAGGCGCGCATCGGCGTCTGCTTCGAGGAGAAGAACCTCTACGACTCGATGTCGGCCGAGGAGAACCTGCGCTTCTTCGCCAGCCTGTTCGGCATCAGGCGCCTCGACACCGGCGCGCTGCTGTCCCGCGTCGGGCTGGCCGACCGCGCACGCGACCGCGTCAGCAAGTACTCGAAGGGGATGCGGCAACGGCTGATGGTCGCGCGTGCGCTGGTGAATACCCCCGACGTGCTGTTCCTGGACGAGCCGACCGACGGCCTGGACCCGGTCTCCGCCACGGCGATCCGGCGCCTGATCGAGGAGGAGGCGGCGCGCGGCGCGGCCGTGCTGCTGACCACGCACGACATGCACGAGGCCGACGAGCTGTCCGACCGGGTCGCATTCATCAACGAGGGCACGCTCTACGCCCTCGACACGCCGGAAGCGCTCAAGCTCCGCCACGGCACGCGCTCGGCGCGGGTGCAGGTCCGGCAGGACGGCGAGCTGGTCGAGCGCCGCGTCGATCTGGACGCCGACGGCGCGGACGAGGCGCTGCGCGCCGCGCTCGGCGCCCCGGAGCTGGTCACCGTGCACACGGAGGAGGCCACCCTGGAGGCGATCTTCATCGAGATGACCGGCAGGCAGCTCGACGCGTGAGCGGCGTCGGTTCCCGAACGCGCGTCGGTTCCCGAACGCGCACCGTGTCCCGGCCGGCGATCGTCGGCGCGATCATCGCCAAGGACGCCCGGGAGTACCTGCGCGACCGCCTGTGGCTGTTCCTGACCGCCCTCAGCCTGGTGTTCCTGATCGTGATCTTCTGGCTGCTGCCGAACCGGGTGGACGAGTCGATCACCGTCGGCATCAGCGGCATCGACGCGGCCGTCGTGCAGGAGGCCGGCGGAGACGGCGGCGAAGCGGGACTGGAGGTCATGCCGGTCCCTGATGCCGCCGACCTGCGGGCGGTGGTGGCGGGCGAGCGCAAGGCGTGGCGTGACGATGCCGGCTCGCTGGTCGTGGCGGCGAGCGCGGACGAACGCGTGCCGCGCGGCGCCACGGCGGTGCGGCTGCCGATCGGCCTGGCGTTTCCGGACGGGTTCTTCGACGCGCTGCAGGCGGGCCGGCGCGCCACCGTGGAAGTGCTCGTGGACTCCGGCGTCCCGCCCGAGCTGCGCGCGGCGATGTCCGCCCTGGTGCGCGAGCTGGCCTACGGAGTTGCCGGCTCCCCGCCGCCGGTGAGCTTCCCGGACCCGCGGGAGCTGTACACGGTCGTGGGCGAGGATCGCGTCGGCTCGCAGGTGACCGCCCGCGAGCTGTTCCGGCCGCTCGTCGTGGTCATGGTCCTGATCTTCGAGCTGCTCGGCATGTCGTCGCTGATCTCCCGCGAGCTGCAGGCCGGCACTGCCACCGCCGTGCTGGTAACCCCGGCCACGGTCGGTGACCTGCTGGTCGCCAAGGGGTTGACCGGCATGGCGCTGGGGCTCACGCAGAGCGTGGTGCTGCTGGCAGCCATCGGCCTCTGGTCCACGCAGCCGCTGCTGCTCCTGGCGCTGATGGTCGCCGGCGCGGCGATGGTGTCGGGCGCGGCGATGATCGCCGGCTGCATCGGGCGTGACATGATGGCCAACCTGATCGGCGGCGTGATCTTCATGGTGCCGATGATGATCCCGGCGGTGGCGGTCCTGTTTCCGGGCAGCGCCTCGCCGTGGGTACGGGTGCTGCCGACCCACGCGCTGGTGCAGGCGCTGGTGAACGTCACCGCGCACGGCGCCGGCTGGGCCGACGCCGCCGGCCACCTGGGCCTGTCGCTCGCCTGGGCAGCCGCCTTCTTCGCGGCCGGCTGGCTCGTGCTGCGCCGGCGGGTGCTCGCCGCATGAATGCGGGGCGCATGAGCGCTGGGCGCATGAGCGCTCGCCGCATGAATGCGGAGCGCATGAACGTCAGGAGGATGCTGCAATGAGTCTGAACCGCGTCTCGTTGATCCTGGGCAAGGACCTGCGCCTGGGTCCCCGCTCGCCGATGGTGCTGTACGGGTTGCTGGTGCCGTTCGTGCTGACCGTGCTGATCCAGGTGGTGTTCGGATCGCTGTTCGACCCTCAGCCCCGGCTGGGCATAGTCGACCGGGGCGACTCGGCGGTCACCGCCGCGCTCGCCGACGCCGAGGGCATCGCGGTAACCCGGCTTGCGGACGAAGAGGATCTGCGCGGCCGGCTTGCCGCCCACGACCTGGACGCCGGCCTGGTGCTGCCGGCGGACTTCGACGATCGCCTGCGCTCGGGCGCACGCCCGCCGCTGGAGCTGTTCGTGGGCGGGCAGGCGCGCGCCGCGGACCGCATCGTGCTGGCCGTCACCGCGCTCGACCTGATCCGCCGGGTGGAGGGATCGCAGCCTCCGGTCGAGGTGGTCGTCACCGCCCTGGGCTCGACCGCGCTGCCCATCGCCGCGCGCCTGACGCCGCTGCTGGTGATGTACGCGCTGATGATCGTCGGCCTCTACCTGCCGGCACTGAGCCTGACCCAGGAGAAGGAGCAGGGGACGCTGCTGGCGCTGGCGGTGACGCCGGCCCGGCTGGGCGAGGTGGTGGCGGCCAAGGGGATCGCCGGCTTCGTGATGGGCGCCGTCATGTCGCTGGTCACGCTGGGATTGAACGGCGCACTGACCGCCGGGGCGCTGCCGCTGGCGATAGTGGTGCTGCTGGCCGCGGCCCTGTGCGCCCAGCTCGGGCTCGTCTACGGCACGGCCTGCAAGGACCCGACCGCCCTGTACGCCGTGATCAAGGGCACGGGCTTTCTGCTGGTGGGCCCGACCGTGTTCTACATCTTCCCGCACTGGCCGCAGTGGATCGCCATGCTGCTGCCCACCTACTGGATCATCAACCCGATCTTCGAGGTGACCCTGAACGGAGCCGGCCTGGCCGACGTGTGGTGGCAGCTTGCCGCGGCCGCCGGCATCATCGCGCTCCTGTGGGTGCCGATCGCGGCGCTCACCCGGCGCCTCGGCAAGGGGCTCGCCACGGGATGAGCCTCGTCGGATCCGCCCGCTCGACCCGATGAACCGACTACGGGCGAGCAACGTCGGGCCGGTTACCGAAGCGAGTGGTCGAGTTCCTCAACGCGAAGATGCCGGACCTGGAAGTGCTTGCGGTGGAGATCAAACAGTTTCACGGCGCAGCGACGCAGACCCTCGTGCCGCGCGTCATCGGGAGAATCGAGAACCAGTCCGGCATGGACAAGCGGCCATCTTCGCCGGCGTTGACGCGCGAGTCGTTTCTCGCCGCGCTGCCCAACGACCAAGTTCGCGTTACCGCCTCACGACTTCTGGACGTGGCCGAGAAGACTGGCGGCTCACTGCAATGGCGCCCACGCTCGGTCACCATCAAGGCATCGTGCTCCGCAAGCCGCCAGCCCGTCTCCGTGGCGTGGCTTTGGGTGCCCGGTGGACACTGGCGCTTTCAGAGCGAGTTCACGTTCGGATCCGTGCTCAGCGAAACATGGCCCACGGATCCAACTTTGCGAGATCTCCTCGTGCGTTGGTCGGGTCGATTTTCGGGCGACGACTTCACCAAGGCGGTAGGGAAGAACTGGGTGGTTAGCTATGAAGCCGCGTCGGAGCACGCCGACCTTCTCGAAGACCGCCTCACTACGGTTCTCTCCGAGCTGAGGGAGCTGTAAGCGACCCTTGAGCGGCGACGCAACGCCGCCTTCGACGGCGTGATAACGCGGCCGCCGGCTTGATCGTCCTCAGGCTGCGGAATCGGCTCTGCGGGCTTGCGCCAACTCGTAAGCTCCCTGCATCCGCACCCAGTGGCCGGCGTCGCTCCAGCCGAGGCGCTCCAAAGCGATGGCGAGCCGAGGCGACACGCCGCCTTGCCGTTCAGCACCCGTGAGAGTGTGTTCCGCGTGACTCCGAGCCGATCTGCCGCGTCGCCCACTGTCCAGCCCTCTGCCGTAATCGCCTCCCGGATGATCTCCCCGGGATGTGCGGGATTCCAGGCGGTCGATGTACGCCCGGCGCCTCGGTACCGGGCTGGCGGCCGGCTGAGCCGGCGTCAGTCGACCGACGGCGCCGGCCGCGACCCGTCGTCGGTCCAGGCGACGCCGGCCAGGTCGAGCTCCTCGGCGAAGTGGCAGGACGCCGCTCGGCCGTCCGGCAGCGGCGTGAGCGCGGGCTCTTGCTGCGAGCAGATCGGCTGCGCGTAGCGGCAGCGGGGGTGGAACTTGCAGCCCGGCGGCGGATCGGACGGGCTGGGCACGTCGCCTGCGAGCACGATGCGCTCCGTGCGGTGATCGGGGTCGGCGATCGGGATCGCTGACAGGAGCGCCTCCGTGTAGGGGTGGCGGGGGCGCTCGAACAGCGCCTGCGCCTCGCCCATCTCCACGATCTTGCCCAGGTACATCACCGCCACGCGGTCGCTGATGTGCTCGACCACCGACAGGTCGTGGGCGATGAACAGGTAGGTCAGGCCGAGCTCTTCCTGCAGGTCCTCCAGCAGGTTGATGACCTGCGCCTGGATGGAGACGTCCAGGGCGGACACCGGCTCGTCGGCGACGACCAGCTTCGGCCGCAGCGCCAGTGCCCGCGCGATGCCGATGCGCTGCCGTTGACCGCCACTGAACGCGTACGGGTAGCGGTTCATGTGCTGGGCCTTGAGGCCGACTGCCTCCAGCAGCTCCTGCACCTTGAGCTTGAGCGCCGCACCGGAGGCGACGCGGTGGATGACCAGCGGCTCGGCGACGATCTCGCTGACGGTCATGCGCGGATTCAACGACGAGAACGGATCCTGGAAGATGATCTGCATCTCGCGCCGCAGGGCGGTCATCTGCTCCTTCGACAGCGTGGTGATGTCCGCCATGCCGCCTTCGCGGCGGAACAGCACCTGACCGTCCGTGGCCTCGATCGCCCGCAGGATGAGCCGGCCCGTGGTGGTCTTGCCGCAGCCCGATTCGCCTACCAGGCCAAGCGTCTCTCCGGTCCGCAGCGAGAAGTCCACCCCGTCGACCGCCCTGACGTACCCCACGGTGTGCCGAAACACGCCCCTCTGGATCGGAAAGTGCTTCTTCAGGTTGCGGACTTCCAGCAGCACCTGGTCCGGTCGATCCATGGCTCAGCCGTTCCTCTCGTACAGCCCGTACAACGTGCAGCGCACGTGGTGCGCCGGTTCCACTTCCTGCAGCGCCACCGCGGCCTCACACGCGGCCGTCTTGGCGGCCGGACAGCGGGGAGCGAAGGCGCAGCCGGCCGGGACCGAGAAGGGGTCGGGGACGCTGCCCGGGATCGGCGCAAGGCGCACCGGCGCGCCGCGGCCGACCTGCGGGATGGAGCGCATCAGGCCCACCGTGTACGGGTGCAGCGGGCGGTGGAACACGGTGCGCACGTCGCCTTCCTCCACCACCTTGCCCATGTACATCACGGCCACCCGGTCCGCCATCTCCGCGATCACCCCGAGGTCGTGGGTGATCAGCATCACGGCCATGCCCAGGTCGCGCTGCAGCGCCTTCATCAATTCCAGGATCTGCGCCTGGATGGTGACGTCGAGGGCGGTCGTCGGCTCGTCGGCGATCAGCAGCGACGGGTTGCAGGACAGCGCCATCGCGATCATCGCCCGCTGCCGCATGCCCCCGGAGAACTGGTGCGGGTAGCCGGCCAGGCGCTGCTCCGGCATGGCGATGCCGACCTGCTCCATCAACTCGACGGCGCGCTCGTGCGCCACGGTCCGGTCCACCGCCTGGTGGAGCCGCACCGTCTCCTCGATCTGGTTGCCGATGGTATGCACGGGAGACAGCGACGTGAGCGGCTCCTGGAAGATCATGGCGATCTCGTTGCCGCGGATGTCGCGGATCAGCTCGCCGTTGGCGTCCAGCTCGGCCATGTCCACCGGCGCGCTGCCGTCGCGCCGGTCGAACAGGATCCTGCCGCTGACGATGCGGCTGGTCCGGCGGGGCAGCAACCGCAGGACGGAGAAGGCGGTGACACTCTTGCCGCACCCCGACTCCCCGACCACGCCCAGCGTCTCGCCCGGGTGCACCTCCAGCGACACGCCGTCCACCGCCCGGACCACCCCGTCCAGGGTCGTGAAGTGCGTGCGCAGGTCCTCGATCCGCAGCAGCGGATTCCCGCCGTCCGGCGTGGCGGCCGACTGCGCCGCCGGGCGGTCAGCTCGTGTACGGGTCGGCCGCATCGCGCATTCCGTCGCCCAGGAAATTGAATGCCAGGATCGCCGCCGCGATGAAGATCGCCGGCGTGAATACCCACGGGTACACGGCGATGGACTGGATGTTCTGAGCCTCCTGCAGCAGCACGCCCCAGCTCGTCAGCGGCGGCTGCAGCCCCAGGCCCAGGAAGCTCAGCGCGGTTTCGCCCAGGATCATGCTCGGCATGGCCAGGGTGGAGACGACGATGATGTGGCCGAGCGTGGCCGGGATCAGGTGCTTGAAGATCACCCGCCGGTCGCCCGCGCCCGCCATCTTGGCGGCCAGCACGAAGTCCTCCGAACGCAGCGACAGGACCTTGCCGCGCAACTGCCGCGCCAGCCAGGTCCAGCCGATCAGCGACAGGATCAGCGTGACCGCGAAATAGATGCGCAGTTGCGGCCACGTCAGGGGGAGCGCGGCCGACAGCGCCATCCACAGCGGGATCGACGGAAACGAGCGGACCAGCTCGATCATGCGCTGAATGAGGTTGTCGATCGCGCCGCCGAAGTAGCCGGACGCCACCCCCAGCACCGAGCCCAGGAACAGGCTGAGCGCGACCCCGATCAGCCCGATGGTCAGGGAGATCTGGCTGCCCAGCACGATGCGGGTGAACATGTCCCGCCCCTGACGGTCGGTGCCGAGGATGCACACGACCCCCTCCGCCACGCCGAACAGGTGGACGTCGGTCTCGAACAGCCCGAACAGCTTGTATGGCTCGCCGGCGGCGAAGAACCGCAACGGGATGACGTGCTCCCGATCCGGCTCGTAGATCTTCAGCAGCGTCTTCGGGTCGATGCTGCGCTCGACCGCGTAGACGAACGGCTGGAAGCGGCCGTCGTGAAAGAAGTGCACGCGCTGCGGCGGCATGTAGATGTAATTCCGGTGCCGGGTATCCAGCGCGTAGGGGACTACGAACTGGCCGAACAGCGCGACCAGGTAGAAGCAGGCGATGACGATGCCGCCGGCGATTGCGGCCCGGTTGCGGATGAACTTCCGCCACATCAGCCGCCACTGCGAGGCCGCGTAGCGCGCGCCGGCAGCACGGGACGCCATGGCGGCGGCATCGTCCGCGTCGCCCCGGTCCTCCAGTTCCTCGTAGAGCTTGAACAGCTCCGCGGACCTGGCTGCCAGGTCGCTCATTCCGAACCGCTCTCGTAGACGATGCGCGGGTCGACCAGCGCCAGCACGATGTCGGCGATCAGGTTGGACACCATCAGCAGCAGGGTCATGAACAGCAGGAAGGTGCCGGCCAGATACATGTCCTGGGTGCGCAGCGCGCGCAGGAACAGCGGCCCGGTGGTCGGCAGCGACATGACGATGCCGATGAGCGCCGACTCCGAGATCATCTTAGGGATCTCCAGCGCCAGCACGCTGATGAGCGGATTGATCGCCACCCGCACCCCGTACTTGTTGATGACCTTGCGCTCCTTCAGGCCCTTGGCGCGGGCGGTGGTGATGAACTGCTGCCCGAACACGTCGAGCATGCTGCCGCGCATGATGCGCTGGAGCTGCGCGGTCGAGGCCAGCCCCAGGATGACCGCCGGCGGCCACAGGTGGTTGAGGTAGTCCGCGGCCTTCGCGATGCTGAAGGGGGCGTTCTCCATCTCCGGCGACAGCGTTCCCCAGACGTCGATGCGCAGCACCAGGGCGCCGAAGAACATCCAGCCCAGGGCCAGCAGGAAGCCGGGCAGGGACAGCCCCACGAAGCCCACGAACGACAGCAGGTTGTCGCTGAGCGCGTACTGGTGCGTGGCGGTGTAGATGCCGATCGGTATGGCGATGATCATCGTGAAGGCCAGCGACAGGCCGCCGAGCAGGACGGTGTATCCCAGCCGGCTGGCGACCAGCGGCCACACGGGACTGTTCCACTCCAGCGACCACCCGAAGTCGCCGCGCAGGAAGCCGACGACCCACTTCAGGTACTGGATGTACTGCGGCCGGTCCAGCCCGTACTGCTTGCGGAGCGCCTCCATCGTGCGGGCGTCCTGGCCGCCGCCGGTCTCGGCGATCTCGGCCTGCAGCGAGGTGAAGAAGTCTCCCGGCGGCAACTGGATGATGACGAAGGTGATGATGGATACGAACAGCAGCAGCGGGATGATCGCCAGCACCCGCTGCACGACGTAGGCGAGCATGGGAAGGGCTACTCCTGACTATCGGGCCGGAGCAGCGGGCGCCGCGGGCGCGGAAGAACCGCGTCTTCCACACCCGCATCCCGCTGCCATCGCGCCCGCGGTGCGGACGCTACGACTGGTCGAAGTAGTAGTGGCTCGGATCCTGGGTCCCCGGGGACATGATGAGCCAGTCGGCCGTGAACTCCTCCATCACGTTCTTGAAGTTGTCCTTGACGACGACGATGCCCGGCGCCATGCCGACGGTGCCGATCGTGTAGAGCCCCTCGGTGGACAGCCTGACCAGCTTCCTGGCGATCTCGAGCTGCGCCGACGAGTCCACGGTCTTCTTGTACTCGTCGTACAGGTCCATCAGCTCCTTCATCTCGGCCGGTGGCTCCTCGCCCAGCTCGCCGCCGGTCTTGTACCACGTGCCGAATGCCGGAGCCATCCACGAACGCTCGTCGAACGGGAACTGGTAGATCGGGTCGACCATCGGCACCAGGCCGCGGTCCGTACCCCAGGTGGCGATCATGACCTCGTTCGCCCCGGCGCGCGGCCAGTACACGTCGCGCGTCATGGTCTTCAGCACCGTCTTCAGGCCGATGTCGTTCCAGCCCTCGACGGCAATCTCCAGCGCGTCGGTGTTGCCGGTGCCGACCGCCTCGACGATGATCTCCAGCGGGGAGCCGTCCGCGAAGGTGCGCACGCCGTCGCCGCCGGCCGGCAGGCCGATCTCGTCCAGCAGCGCGCCCGCCCGGTCCAGGTCGTACTCGGCGTAGTAGAGCTCGATGTCAGCCTGGAAGAGCGCCGAGTCGTTGACCACCGACTCGGTGCGCGGCGTGCCCAGCCCCAGGTGCACGACCTCGTTGATCAGGTCGCGGTCGATGGCCAGGGACAGCGCCTGCCGGAACTTCAGCTCCTGCATCAGCGCACGGTACTTGGGATCGTCGTAGCTCTGATTCGGAAAGAACGTCGCATGCGACGCGGCGGCGTTACTCCACAGCAGCGTGTGGTACTCGCCCGCCTCGGCGTTCTGCTGGTAGACCGGGAACTTGCTGAGATCCATGTGCCGGGTCTGCATGTCGATCTCGCCGGCGATGGCCAACAGGTTGGCCGCCTCGTTGTCCTCCACCAGCGTGAAGTGCAGCCGGTCGATGTACGGGAGCTGGTTGCCTTCGGCATCCACCTTCCAGTAGTAGGGATTGCGGTCGGCGACCAGCTCGGTGGCGCCGGCGCCCCACTCGGTCACCCGCCAGGGCGTCATGGCCGGCCGCTCGATGTTGAAGTCGAACGCCTTCTCCTCGAACTGCTGGTAGTCGCTCACGTCCGAGTTGTACGCGGGGTGGTACTGCTCCAGGTAGTGGGCCGGCGCGAAGAACCCGAAGCGCTCGAAGCCCAGCGGCCACTGGTTGCCGTGGAAGGCAAGCCCGACCGTCTCCGCCAGGCCGTTGGGGCCGGCGAAGGTGAGCTTGATGGTGACGTCGTCGATCTTCTCGAGCTCCATCGGCTGGCCGTCGATCACCCACTCCGCGTGCGGGGCGGCGGTGATGTTGGTGTCGGTCTCGATCGCCTCCCACCAGAAGATGATGTCGTCGACCGTGAACGGCGCGCCGTCCGACCACTTGAGCCCGCGGCGCAGGTGCAGGGTGAGCTCCGTGCCGTCCTCGGACCACGTCCACTCGCTGGCCAGGCCGGGCTGGACCGGGTCCCTGGGATCGCGCGGCCAGCGCAGCATCGGCTCGTAGTTGAGGCGGCCGAAGGCGTGGAAGTCCTTGATCCCCTTGAAGGCGCGGCGCCACGTGCCGCCGTACTGGCCGACCGAATCGACCGCCTCGACCATTAGCGGATCTTCCGGCAGCCGCTCGCCCACCGGCGGCAGGTCGCCTGATCCGACCATCTCCTGAAGCATCGGCGCTTCGTTGTATTGCTGAGCCCATGCTCCGGCCGCGACGAGCGCGAAGCCCGCCAGCAACGCCAGCATGACGCGATTCCTGAGTACCATGTGTAACGAGCCTCCGTTCTGTATTTGGACGCCTGAGAACCGCCGAAGCGGCTCAAGGCCAAAATTCAAGCTAAGGGTCCGCCGACGAACGTGTCAACGTCTCTGCGGCCGCTGTACGTCGCGAAGTTGGCACATCCGTCGCCGAAAGAGGACGTTCTCGGTGAAGGCGCGCCGGGGATGTTGCCGCGCCCCGTTCAAGCCAGGATGTCCGAAGGTGTCGCGACGCGGCCCGCAAACCGGTCGGCGAAGTGATCCCGGTCCCAGGTGACCAGCGTCCTGGCAAAGGCGAGGTGCCTGCCCGCGGTCAGCAGGAACAGAGCGTCGCCCAGAGGCATGCGCCGCCGCAGGTAGTCGAGGATGCTTCGGATCGGGAACGGCGGCAGGCTGGCATCGGCATCCGGGACCGGCAGCACCTCGATCCCGTAGCGCTCGGAGAACCCGTTCCATAGGGTCTGGAGCTGGCGCTCGTTGAGATTGAATGAGAGTATCCCGCACAGTTCCAGCAGGTTGATCGTGGTCGTGAAGCCGTTGCGTTCCCGCTTCACGACGTTCAGGAACCGCCGGTTGACCGCGTAGTGACGGTCCCGGCGATACCGGACGTCGATGACGAAGACGTTGGTGTCTATCAGGAACGGCCCCGGATCCACGCGGTCGCCTCCTGCCAGTCGTCGAACGCGGGATCGGTCGCTTCGAGCACCGATTCGACCTCTGCCCAGTCCCCATCGGCCGTGCCGGGCGCAGCCTCGCCCGAATCCTCCTGGGACGGTGTGACGACGCCGATACGCCGGCCCCGGTACGTCAGGACGAACGGCTCCCCGGCGCGCAGTCTCCTGATGAAGTCGCCGGTCTTCTGTTTCAGATCCCTCGCACTGATGACTCCCATGATCTGAAGTGTACACATCTCGCCCGGAGTGTACCTCTTGGGGAGTTGCCGGTCGGGTTCACTCGGCGTAGAGTCGGACCGTTCACGACGACCAATTCCCGGAGGGATTCAGATGGCAAGCAATCGAGGCGTAGCCTACATCAAGCCCGGCGTGGTCGAGGTACATTCGATCGACTTTCCCGAGCTGGCGCTCGGCGATCGCAAGTGCGACCACGGCGTCATCCTCAAGATCGTATCGACCAACATCTGCGGCAGCGACCAGCACATGGTGCGCGGTCGCACGACGGCGCCCGAGGGGCTGATCCTAGGCCACGAGATCACCGGCGAAGTGATCGAGGCCGGCCGCGACGTCGAGTTCATCGGCGTCGGCGACATCGTCAGCGTCCCCTTCAACATCGCCTGCGGCCGCTGCCGCAACTGCAAGGAGACCAAGACCGGCATCTGCCTGAGCGTCAATCCGGCCCGCCCCGGCGCCGCCTACGGCTACGTCGACATGGGCGGCTGGGTCGGCGGCCAGGCCGAGTACGTGATGGTGCCGTATGCCGACTTCAACCTGTTGAGGCTGCCCGAGCGCGACGTGGCCATGGCCAAGATCAAGGACCTGACGCTGCTGTCGGACATCTTCCCCACCGGCTTCCACGGCGCGTTCTCCGCAGGGGTCGGTCCGGGGTCGACCGTCTACGTGGCCGGCGGCGGACCGGTCGGCCTGGCGTGCGCGCACTCCTGTCAACTGCTGGGCGCCGCGGTGGTGATCGTCGGCGACCTGATCTCCGAGCGGCTGGCGCAGGCGCGGAGCTTCGGCTGCGAGACCGTCGACCTGACCCGGGACGCATCCCTGGGTGAGCAGATCGCGGAGATCGTCGGCGAGCCGGAGGTCGACCAGGCGGTCGACTGCGTGGGCTTCGAGGCGCGCGGGCACGGCAAGGACTCCGCCGTCGAGCAGCCGGCGACGGTGCTCAACTCGGTGATGGAAGTGACCCGCGCTGGCGGCGGCATCGGCATTCCCGGCCTGTACGTGACCGGCGATCCGGGCGGCGTGGACGACAACGCCAAGATCGGCAACCTGGGGATCCGCATCGGCCTTGGCTGGGCCAAGTCCCATCACTTCACCACCGGCCAGTGCCCGGTGATGCGCTACCACCGCCAGCTCATGCAGGCGATCCTGTACGACAAGGTCAGGATCGCGGAGGCGGTCAACGCGCAGGTCATCTCCCTGGACGACGCCCCGAACGGCTATCAGGACTTCGACAAGGGAGCGGCGACCAAGTTCGTGATCGACCCGCACGGGATGATCGCCGCGTAGCGTCCCGGCTCCTTCGTCCGTGGGATGGCTCGCCGCCATCCCGCGGGCCGACCGGCTCACCCGGCCGCCTGGGCCGGCGGCGCGTCAGTCGCGGAAGCGCGGCGATGTGTCCGCCTGTTCGGTGATGTCGCAGCGGTCCTGTGGGTGGTAGCCGATGGTGCGGCGCCCGTGGTCAAGGTCGTACAGCGGCCAAACCGCGTCGGAGACGCCGAAGACGATCTCGAACCCCCCGCCGGGGTGGGTGAGCGCCGCCTCGAACACCCGCACCGCGTCGCCGTGGCTGAGCTCGTGGGGATGACGCGTGTCGGTCCGGTCGGCGCGGAAGTTGCCGATGCGCACCGCCACGAACTCGATCCCGAACTCGGCATGGTAGCGGTGGCCGAGCTGCTCGCCGAACGCCTTGCTGACCGAGTAGTCGTCGACCGGCCGCGTCGGCAGATCCACCGTACGCGTCTGCTTGCGCGGATAGCGCTCGACGAGGCCGGCGCGGCTGGCGAACACGAAGCGCCGCACGCCGGCGCGGCGCGACGCCTCCAGCGCGTTGCGCACGCCGACGATGTTGGCCGACAGAACGTCCTCCCAGCGGTGCGCGCCGCCAACCACCGCGCCCAGGTGGATGAAGCCGTCGACCCCGTCGGCCGCCCGGGTGAGCGCCTCCAGGTCACCGAGGTCGCCGACCACGGATTCCTCGACGCCGGCCGTGCGCTGCAGGTCGTAGCCGCGCAGCCGGTGCCGCTCGGCCAGACCGGCGACCAGCACCCGGCCCAGCGTGCCGGCCGAACCGGTGATCAGTACGTGCATTCGTCTCCTCCCGTCGGGGTCATCGCTCGGCCACCAAGGCGTCCATGAAGTCCGACACGGTCATGTCCGCCAGCACGGCGCCGTCGTCGAACCAGGCCACGATCCGCTCGACCTGCTCCGCATCGAACGCCGTCGCCAGGTTGGCCTGAAGCTTGCGCCGCAGCCGCGGCAGCGCCTCCACCCGCCGTCGCGGGTGGCCGATCGGGTAGACCACCTCGAAGGGGTCCGTGGCAGTGCCGTCGCGGTAGTGCACCTGCACGGCGTTGGCGATCGAGCGCTCGGCCGGGTCCAGGTAGCCCATGCTGTACGCGGGCTCCTCGGCCACCCGCATCATAGACCTCAGCCGGTCGATACGCGGATCGCGGGCGAACTCGTCCTCATAGTGATGGTCGGTCAGTTCGCCGGCCAGCAGTCCTACCGCGACGATGTACTGCAGGCAGTGATCGCGGTCGGCCGGGTTGGCCAGCGGGCCGGTCTTGTCGATGATCCGCACCGCCGCTTCCTGGGTGCGGATGTCGATGCGCTCGATCTCGTCCAGCCGGTCGTGTACCCGCGGATGCAGGGCGATCGCCGCCTCGGCCGCGGTCTGCGCGTGGAACTCCGCGGGGAAGTCGACCTTGAACAGCACGTGCTCGACGATATGGCTGGCCAGCGGCCCGCAGCGCAACGGTCGCCCGCGCAGCAGCACCGCGTCGAGGCCCCAGCGCGGCGCCTCTACCGCGCGCGGGTAGCCGGGCTCGCCGCGCATGGTCAGGTAGGCGAGCTGTACGCCGCGCGCGGCAGCATCGCCGGCCGCCCAGGACTTGCGCGACCCGGTGTTGGGCGCGTGCCGGTACGTGCGTAGCGGCCCGGCGTCGACCAGCGCCTGCGATGCGGCGGCCACGATCGCGTCCGCGTCGCCTGAGAGCAGGGCGGTGACCGTGCACGCGCAGGCCAGCTTCACCAGCAGCACGTGATCGAAGCCCACCCGGTTGAAGCTGTTGTCGATCGCCAGCACTCCCTGGATCTCGTAGGCGCGAATGATCAGCGACTCCAGCTCGCGCATCGTGACGCGTCGCTGCCCGCCACGGCACAGGTAGTCTGCCACCGCCAGCAGCGCCCCGATATTGTCGGAGGGGTGCCCCCACTCCGCCGCCAGCCACGTGTCGTTGTAGTCCAGCCAGCGGATCAGCGCCGACGTGTTGAACGCCGCCTGGATCGGGTCCAGCGCCAGAGCCGTGCCCGGCACCCGCGCGCCGCCGGGCACATCATCGTCCTGACCCGGCACGAAAGGTCCCAGGAGGCGCGTGCAGGCGGGGTGGCGCAGCGCCAGAGCCGCGCAGCCCAGCGCATCCAGCAAACACAGACGGGCGCCATCGTGGGCTGCTTGAGGGAACGGCGGCGGCTCGACCGCGTAGGCGGCCAGCCGCTCCAGGACTTCATCGGGCCTCATGCGATGCACCTGTTCTTCAGAGACGACTCCCGAACTCCGTCGGCGTCTCGATCGGATGGCGGCTGCGCAGCGCCAGGAGATCGTCGTCCCCGGTCACCAGGAGGTCAGCCTTCGCTGCCACCAGCGGCGCCAGCACCGGGGAGTCCTTGGGATCCCGCGGCACCTCCGCCACCGTCGAGGCGAAGTCGATCACCTCGGCTCGAACATGAAGCTGCTTGATGAAGCTCTCGATTCGCTCCTGGTCCCAGCACAGCCTGTCACGGATCTTCGGATACGCCAGGACCCGAGCGACTTCACCGACCTGCGCGAGCGACATCACGAGCTCGAACTGCGCGTCGATCCACGCGGCGACGATCCTTCCCGGCACTCCCTTCGGGGCCATCAGGCCTGACAGCAACACGTTCGTGTCGAGCACGACCTTCATCAGGCGCCGCGGTGTCGGCGCGCCGCCTCAACGGCCTCATCGGTCAGAGCCTGGACGTCGCGTTCGGTCGTATCGGCGAACGCCTGCGCGATTTCGCCCCGCATGCGGTCGAATTCCTCGTCCAGCTTGCGCAACCGCTCGAACATCGCGATGTCGACCAGCGCGGCAACCGGCCTGCCCGCCTTGGTAACGACGATCTTCCCCCTCCGGTACTGGACCTCGTTCAGCAATTCGCCCAGATGCTGCCGCACGGCCATCGCGCTGGCTTCCCGTATCATTCTTCCCAACCGTATCGATTGATGTGGTCATATGAACCCTATCACAGCCGCCGTGGATCGGGCGAACCGGGCGCGCTGTCCTCTCGATCTCGTTGCAGCGCGGTTCACGCGCGGCAGCGGGTGTGAGACAGTGCCGGCATGCAGGCACACACGACCCTGGGCTCGTTCGAGCCGCTGCAGCGGCTGCTGTTCTACGACGACTTCAACGACGGCGTGAACGGCTGGGGCGCGCTGATCGGCAACTACGAGGACCGCGTCGACGCCATGCTGCCGGAGTACATGGACATGCGCCCGCCGATGCTCAGCAACCTGACCATGTGGGACGCCGGCACCTCGGGAGGGATCGGTGGCGCCTACGCGCTGAAGCTGGCCACGCGCGCCAAGCCCGGCACCTTCTGCACCGCGATCAAGCGTTACACCTTCCGCACCGCCGGACCGTTGCGGGTGGAGGCGATCGTCACCTTCAAGCCGGAGGCGAGCGAGCTGGAGCTGGGCGAGACGGCGGTGCGCGCGTTCGGCGTGCTCCTCGACCTCCAGCACGCCGACGGGCAGGCGGCCGAGCCGCTACGGGTCATGCCGCATATCCGCTACCTCAACGCCTTCGAGGGCCGGCGCGCCGAGCGCTGGCAGCACAAGAACGAGCGCGAGCCGCTCCACGACATCGGCACCCGCGGCAAGACCTGGTCGCATTTCCACTTCAAGTCCAGAAACTGGGCCGACATCCCGGGCGGCGGCCAGCGGCTCTGCTACAATGAGATCGCCACCAAGCACAACTGGTACTACCTGCGGATGAACTTCGACCTAGCCGGCATGCGCTTCCTGGGCTTCCGGTGCAACGAGCGCGACCTGGACGTGGCCGGCATCGAGCCGATGCGGCTGCCGGCGATGCCCAACCTGTGGTCGATGCTGAACGTCGCGTTCTTCGTGGAGAGCGACGCCGCAGCGCGCGCGTTCCTGTACGTGGACAGCGTCGCGGTCTCCACGGCCACGTGAGGGGAGAGGAACGATGAGGCAGAGTCACACTGCGGCGATCGAGCTGGGCACCACCTGGGAATGCGAGTTCGCCACCGAGCCGTACGAGTCGGCATGGGCGCGCGAGGCGATCTTCTTCATCCGCCTCATCGACGGCGAGGCTCCCGCCGGTGCGGTCGCCCGCGTGCAGATCGCGCCGGACGGCATCCACTGGGCCGACGAGGGCACCGAGATCGCGCTGCCGAGCGCGCCGGGACCGACCGCGTTCGCGCGCCTCCGCCACTTCGGCGGCTGGCTGCGCCTGACCGGCACGCTGCCCGCCGGCGTCGCGCTGCCGGTGATCGTCCACCTGGCGCTCAAGGAGTGACTCCGGTCACCGGTTCCTTCGGTTCCTTCTATCCTGTTGACACGGGTCCTTTCCCGCCCAATGCTGCTTGGGCAAAGGTCCCCCCCCGATGACAAGAGCCCAAGGGGTCTCTCTCCGGCGTCGGAGTAGTCGGGGGGGTCACTTCTTTCGTAAGGCGTCAGTAGTAGAACGTCTTCCCCTGTCGGAATATATCGAACTCGCTTCGCACCGCCGCCCTGATTCGGTCATAGTACGTCGTTTCACCCCGCTCCCACCTTCGGAATGCCGCCCAACAGCAGTAATCGGCCACCTGTAGCCCATAGTGGGAGCGTGATTCGTGATGGAGGACACGGTATTCCATCCCTCGTGGCAACATCCGGGCCAGCGTGTGACGCAGGCCTTTCTCGATTGCTCTTCGCTTCCTGTTGACGGGCAGCTTGTCCGTGATGACCACGATCTTCGCGGCGCCTGCCGATACCTCCTGGGGCAGTAGGTATTTCAGCAAGTGTCCCAGCATCTCCGGGTAGAACCGCCGGTCGTCGCGCATGGCCGTTCCAGTCTTGCGTTTCTCGACCACCAGGATGTCGACACGCATGTCGTCGAGGAAATGCGCGATCCGATCAAACACGGCACGTCTCACGTGACTGTTGTCATGAGCGCAATGAAAGAACTCGTTGTCCAACCCATACTCGATGCAGTCGTGCTTGTAGGCGTCCAGCGGCCCATAGATTGAGAACGGCCGCCGCATGATGACGCTGGTCAGCAAGTAGTATCGCGATCCCTTGGTGCTGAAATCGAGGTTCCCCGATTCGTCGAGAAAGACGTACGTGCACCGGGACATGCGGTCACGCAGCCCTCCACCGGTAACGCACCTCGCCGACGCCCACGCAGCCCTTACCGCTCCGACAGCGGCACGAACGGGCGATCGTCGGGGCCGATGTAGTCGGCCGTGGGGCGGATCAGCTTGTTGTCGGCCAACTGCTCGATGACGTGCGCGGCCCAGCCGGTCAGGCGGGCGATCACGAACACGGGCGTGAACAGGCGCTGCTCGATGCCGAGCTGGTCGAATACCACGGCGCTGTAGAAGTCCAGGTTCGGGAACAGGCCCTTCTCCCTCCGCATCACCGCCTCGATGCGGCGCGCGATCGCCAGCATCTCTGCGCCGCCGTGCGCGGCCACCAGGCGCGCCGCGCACGCCTCGATGATCGGCGAGCGGGGATCGCCGTCGCGGTAGACGCGGTGGCCGAACCCCATGATCAGCCTCTTCTCCGCCAGCGCCCGCATGATGCCTTCCTCCGCCGCGTCCGGATCGTCGAAGGAACGGATCAGGTCGAGCGCCGCCTCGTTGGCGCCGCCGTGCAGCGGCCCGCGCAGCGTGCCGATGGCGGCGGTGATCGCGGAGTGGAAGTCGGTGAGGGTGGAGGCCGCCGTGCGCGCCGCGAAGGTGGAGGCGTTGAACTCGTGCTCGGCGTACAGGGTCATGGCGACATCCAGGGTGCGCTCGGCCTCGGGCGTCACCGGCCCGGCGCCGAGCTGGACCAGGGTGTGGGCGGCGAGCGACCCGGCACCATCCGCGGCGGCGCCGCGCCATGCGCCGATGACGGTCGGCAACTGCGCCAGCAGGGTGTCGGCCGCGTCCACCATGGCGGCGTTATCCACGACCGGGGCGACCGCGCCCAGCGCCGAGCAACCGGTGCGCAGCACGTCCATCGGATGGGCATGGCCGGGCAGCCGCTGCATGATGTCGCGGATCGCCTCCGGCAGGTCCCGACGCGCAGCCAGCCGCTCCCGGTACGCGTCGAGCTCCGCCGCCGCCGGCAGCTCGCCGTGGATCAGCAGGTATGCCACCTCCTCGAAGCAGGCGCCGCCCGCCAGCTCCTCGATCGCGTAGCCGCGATAGCGCAGGCCGTGGCCCTTGCCGACGGTCGCGATCGCCGACCGGCCGGCGACCACGCCGCTCAGACCGGCGCTCGCCTCAGCCACGGTTGCCGTTCCGGGCCTGTTCCGCCCGGGCCAGGATCGCGTCCGCGCGCGCCTCGTAGCGCTCGTAGTCCAGTGTCTCGTACAGTTCCGCACGTGTCTGCATCTGCGTGATCGTCTCCCTCTGGGTGCCGTCTCGGCGGATCGTCGCGAACACGCCGGCCGCCGCCTTGGCCATGGCGCGGAACCCGGACAACGGGTAGAGCACCAGCGCCACGCCGGCCGCCGCGAGTTGCTCGCGCGTCCACAGCGGCGTCTTTCCGAACTCCGTGATGTTGGCCAGCACCGGCACCCGCGCCGCCTCGGCCACGCGGCCGAACTGCTCGAGCGCGGTGGCGCCTTCGAAGAAGATCATATCCGCTCCGGCTTCCACGTAGCGCCCGCACCGCTCCACCGCCGATTCCAGACCCTCGACCGCCAGCGCGTCGGTACGCGCCATCACCACGAATCGCTCGTCGGGCCGGCCGTCGGCGGCCGCGGCGATCCGCTCCTGCATCAGGTCGGCCGCCACGAGCTGCTTGCCGCCGCGGTGACCGCACCGCTTGGTCTGCACCTGGTCCTCCAGGTGCATGGCGGCGGCGCCGGCGCGGGCCAGCTCGCGGGCGGTGCGGCCAATGGCAAGGCCCTCGCCCCAGCCGGTGTCGGCGTCCACCAGCAGCGGCAGCGGCACGGCGCCGGTGATCCGGCGGGTGTCCTCCAGCACGTCGCCCAGGCCGGTCATCGCCAGGTCGGGCAGCGCGAATCCGGCGTTGGCCACGCCCGCGCCGGACAGGTAGAGCGCCCGGAATCCGGCCGACTGCGCCTGTACCGCGGCATAGGCGTTGATCACGCCGACCACCTGCAGGGGACGCTCGGCTTCCAGGGCCGCACGCACATCGCCGCTCATCGCCGGCCTCAATTTGCGGATCCCGGAGTCGATAATCAAGTGGATGTACGCCATCCTTCTGGCGCTGCTCGCGCTGAGCGCCGCCGGAGCCTCCGCGCAGGAGCCGATGCCGGTATCGTTCACCGCCGCGCCGGCACCGTCCGCGCCGGCACCATTCCCGACGGTCACCACCGGTTTCGCCTCCTGGTACGGCTGGCAGTTCCATGGCCGGCCGACCGCGAGCGGCGAGCCGTTCGACATGTTCGCGCTGACCGCCGCGCACCCGACCCTGCCGTTCGACACCCTGGTGAGAGTCTCCCTGACGGGCGGCGGCGGAAGCGTCGAGGTCCGCATCAATGACCGCGGTCCGTTCGTGGCCGACCGCATCATCGACCTGTCCCTGGGCGCCGCCCGCGAGCTGGGGATGCTGCGGTCCGGCGTCGCCCGGGTGCGCCTGCAGGTTCTGCGTGCGCCGCCCCCGACGCGGTACCTGCTGCAAGTCGGGTCGTTCAGCATCCCGGACAACGCCCGCAACCTGCTCCACCGGCTGCGAGTCCGGGACATACCCGCCACCCTGGAGCCGTTCGGGGACCAGATCCGGGTCGTCACCGAACCGGCCCCGGAGGCGGAGCTGGCCGGGATCGAGCGGCGGCTGCGCGACGCCGGTATCGGCGCCTGGGTACGCCGGGCGTGCGTCCAGCCGCAACCGGAAGCGCTGGCCGTCGGGCTCGGGACTCGCCGTCCGTGCCCGGGCGGTGTAACTTGATGCGGCGCCGTGCGGCGCACATGCCCCAGTAGCTCAGGTGGATAGAGCAACGGTTTCCTAAACCGTGGGTCGGACGTTCGAGTCGTCTCTGGGGTAGCAAGCTCCCGGAACAGGAGGGGTCGTGCGGATCGCCTTGGCCCAGATCAACCCGACCATCGGCGACTTCGCCGGCAACGTCGACCGCATCGTTGACGCCGCGCAGGCGGCGCGAGTCCGCGGCGCCACGCTGATGGTCTGCCCGGAGCTGTCGGTGTGCGGCTACCCGCCGATGGACCTGCTGGACCACCGGTCGTTCGTGACGGCCAACCTCGACGCCGTCGATCGGCTGCGCCGGCTGCTGCCGCCGGGGCTCGGCGTGGTGGCAGGCCACGTCGCTCCCAACCGCACCGGTGTGGGCAAGGCGCTGCACAACGTCGCCACGCTGCTTGCCGGCGGCGCCGTGGTCGGCTCGCAGGCCAAGAGCCTGCTGCCCACCTACGACGTGTTCGACGAGGCACGCTACTTCGAGCCGGCCGCCGCCTGCCGGCCCGTGCCGTTCGCCGGCGAGCGGCTGGGGCTGACCATCTGCGAGGACATCTGGTGGGAGTCGGACCCCGATCCCTCCGGCGCCTACGCGCGCGACCCGGTCGCCGAGCAGGCGCGCGCCGGCGCGACGCTGATGCTGGCGCCGTCGGCATCGCCCTATCACCTCGGCAAACCGGCGCTCCGCGCCGCGCTGCTGGCGCGGGTGGCGGCCACCGGCGGCTGCCCGGTCCTGTACGCCAACGCGGTCGGGGGCAACGACGGGCTCATCTTCGACGGGCAGTCCATGGCGTGCGCGGCCGGCGGCCGGCTGATCCACCGGTCGCCCGGGTTCCGGGAAGACGTGGCCGTGGTCGACACCGACTCGACCGGGGGCGCCGCCCCTGCCACGGACGACTACCGGGAGGTCGAAGCCGCGATCGGCATCGGCCTGCGCGACTACCTGGCCAAGACCGGCCACGACCGCGTCTGCCTTTCGATCTCCGGCGGCATCGACTCCGCGGTGGTGGCCGCCGTCGCCGCGCGCCAACTGGGCCCCGAGCGCGTCACCGCCTTCGCACTGCCGTCGCGCTACTCGTCGGCCGGCAGCCGACGCGATGCGGAGGACCTGGCGTGCGCCCTCGGGATCGAGTTCCACGCGCTGTCGATCGAGCCGGCGTTCGCGGCGTACCTGGATACGCTGGGGCCGGTCTTCGCCGGCCGCCCTCCCAACACGGCGGAGGAGAACCTGCAGGCGCGCATCCGCGGCACGCTGGTGATGGCGTTCGCGAACAAGACCGGCGCCCTGGCCCTGGCCACCGGCAACAAGAGCGAGCTGGCCACCGGCTACGCCACCCTGTACGGCGACATGGCCGGCGCGCTGGCGCCGATCGGCGACCTGTGGAAGACGCAGGTGTACGCGCTTGCCCGCCGCATCAACGACGACGGCCCGGTCATCCCGCAGGCGACCGTCGACAAGCCGCCGTCGGCGGAGCTGCGTCCGGGGCAACTCGACAGCGATTCGCTGCCGCCGTACGACGTGCTGGACGCGATCCTGCGGCGCTACGTCGAGGACAGCGAGGACCCCGAGCAGATCGCCGCCGCCGGCTTCGAGCCCGAGCTGGTCGGGCGCATCCTGCAGATGGTGGCGCGCTCCGAGCACAAGCGGCGCCAGGCCGCGACCGTGATCAAGCTGTCACCGCGCGCCTTCGGCCCCGGCCGCCGGTTCCCGATCGCCCGCGCAGGCAGCTAGTACCCCATCAACTGATGTCGACGGGTCACCATAGGTGGCTCCACGAGCTTCAAGCGCGCTGGAACAGCGCGCACGAGGTCGAGTCGCGTTGCACGCACCCGCAAACTACAGTTTGATGGGGTACTAGTCAGGAGGCGGCCGCCTCCAGCGTTTCCAGCTCCAGCTCGCAGGCGGCGCACGGCACCTGGATCGCCCAAGACGCCAGCGCCTCGGGGTGCACCTCGCCGATCACACCGGCACGCGTATCGTCCGCGCCGACCAGCACCTCCGCGGCGCGGCCCGGCGCGAACCTGCGATCGGCGCACGCGCGCAGCCGGTACGGGATGCGCAGGTAGTAGAGCAACCCGGCCAGATGCTCATTGACGTCGTTGAAGCCGGCCGCCCCGTCCGCGATCAGGAAGCCCAGACGGGTACGAGTCACCGTGCCGGAGCCGTCCTCGGCGTCGCGGCGGGCGATCTTGCCCACCTCGAACAGGCGGTGCGGGTAGACGGCGTGCGCGCTGGCCGCCTCGCAGCGCAGCAGGCTGGGCAGGCTGGAGGCGCGAACCACCGCATAGCTCTCCGAGATCGGGTTGGCGATGCGCAGCACCTGTCCGTCCAGCTCCGGGTCGCCGGCGGAGCGCATCCGGTCGACGTGGTCGCGTTCCGAGCCGAGGTAACTGACCATCAGCTCCTCATACCCCAGTCCCACCATCAGCGCCCGCGCGCGGCGGCTGAACAGCTCGACGTCGGTAAGCCGGCCGGCCGTGAAGTCCTCAGGCAGCGTCGGGCGGAACGTCTCGAGGCCGCGGCCGATCACCACCTCCTCGACCACGTCCACGGGATGCAGGAAGTCGTTTCGGAACGGCGGCGGACGCACCGTCAGGATTTCGCCGGATACCGCCGCCGCGACGCCGGCGCGCCGCAGGGAGTCCAGCGCGTCGCCGGCCGCCACCGGCTCGCCGAGCAGCCGCCCCACGTAGGACAGCTCGACGCGAACCGGCTCCTGGAACGCCAGCGGCGCGGTCACCTCCCGGCCGAACGGCGTGTCGTACGGGTACCTGGTGGTGACCGGATGGATGCGGAAACCGGCATCGGCCAGGTCGCAGGCGATGACCCCGGCGGCCAGCATCAGGTGGCTGAGATCGGTGCCGGTCACCTCGACGAACAGGTCGTCGTCGGCAGGCGTGACCGCCCCCAGCCCGGCGCTGTTGATGACCGGCGGCATGCTCAGCGCATCGCCGCCCGCATCGACCAGAAAGGGAAACCGGTCGCACCCGGCGATGATGGGGCCGAACTCCACCCCCTTGGGATGGCCGGCGAGCACCTGGCGCAGGCTCATCTCCCGCGGCGGCTGCTCATCGGCAGGCAGGGGCGCGAACGAGGTGGCATCCGGATCGGCGGCGACGTAGCGGATCGGGTAGCGCATGCGGCCGGCCCGGTAGACGCCCATGGCGATCGACCGCCGCTTGCGGCCGAAGCTCCAGCACAGCTTCTCCTGCGTCTGGATCAGGTCGACCAGCAGGGCCTCTCCCACCGCGGGCCCGCTCGCCTGGAAGCCGACGATGTAGGGACGTATCGACTGCAGCCCCGCGTCGACCTCGATGACGCGTTCCTCCGCGGGGAGGGGAGCCCCCGGCTCGGAAAAACAGTCGTAGGACGCCAGCGGCTCGCCCAGCCGGGCGCGGAGCTGCCGTGCCAGGCCGGCGGTGGACCACAGGTCGGGCCGGTTGGTGTCGTTGAGCTCGATGCGGCGGACGCCGGCATCCAGGTCGCGCTCGTCCAGCACCGCCTTGGCGCAGGACAGCAGCGGCTCCAACTCCGTGTCGTCGATCGGCCTGCCCAGGAACCGCTCCAGCAGGTGGTCGGCCACGTCGATCTTGGGCATGCCTACGCCCGCCCGCCGGGTGCCGCGGCGGCGCGCGTGCGCATGCGCTCGAGGTCCTCCGAGAACAGCTCTCGCACCGTGTCCAGCCCCAGCGACAGCAGCGCCATGCGGTCGATGCCCAGCCCCCACGCCAGCACCGGCACGTCCACGCCCATCGGATCGCACACCTCGGGGCGGAAGATGCCCGCTCCGCCCAGCTCGAACCAGCCGAGCTGCGGGTGCTTGACCCACAGCTCCACCGACGGCTCCGTGAACGGAAAGTAGCCGGGCTCGAAGCGAACCTCCGTCGCCTTGGCCACCTCCCTGGCGAACAGCTCCAGCAGGCCCAGCAGCGAACGCAGGTTGGCCCGCTCGCTCAGGACGATCCCTTCGGTCTGGTAGAAGTCGGCCAGATGGGTGGCGTCCACGTCGTCGTAGCGGAAACAGCGCACCACCCCGAAGTACTTGCCCGGTACCTCTGCGCCGGTGAGCGCCTTTGCCGACAGCACCGTCCCCTGGCTGCGCAGGATCAGCCGGCGCGTGAAGTCGCGGTCGAAGCGGTAGCCCCAGCCGCGGCTGCCGGTCCGTCCGCCGCGCTCGTGGGCGTCGGCCACCGGGTCCAGGAATCGCTCCGGGATCGAGGCGGTGTGGGTCGGCTCCCTGACGTAGAACACGTCGTGGATGTCGCGCGCCGAATGCGACTGCGGCATGAACAGCGCGTCGCAGTTCCAGAACTCGGTCTCCACCAGCGGCCCGTCGAACTCCTGGAAACCAAGCGAGACGAGCTTGTCCTTGAGATCGTCCAGGAAGGTGGCATACGGGTTGTGGCGGCCGAACAGCACCCGGTTCGGCGGGGTCTCCACGTTGTAGGGCCTCAGGCCTCGCTCCCGCCAGGCGCCGGACGCCAGGATCTCCGGGGTCAGCACGCCGATGGCCTCGTCCGCGACGGCCGGACCGGCAGCGAGCGCCGCCGCGACCTGCGCGCCCTGCCCGGTCAGGCGGTGGAAGACCGTCTCCCGGTCGCTCGCCCGGAACGGCCCGCGCGCCCCGCGCCGGCGGCTGAGGGTCGCGAGCACCTCCCGGTCCCCGTCCGCAAGGGCCGACTCCTGCAATGGGCCGCTGCTCGCGGCGTCCAGCAGGCGGCGGGCGGTCGCCAGCGTCGCCGGCGGGTCGCCGATCGCCGCGGCGCGCTTCTGATCGTCCATCCGCACGGCCCGGGCGCGCGCCAGTGCCCCGAACGCCGACCCAACCTCGCGCTGCTCCAGCGCCGTGCGGTCGGCCAGTTCCGGCAGGGTCAGCGGCCCGCCTTCGAGCTGGCGGAGGATCCGCTCCTCCGGCATGCCGTCGCGCTGGTACGAACGGCCCAGCTCGGTCAGGTCGTGCTCGACCTCGCTGACGCGGCGCGTCTCGGCCAGCCAGCCCTTGCCGGTGAGCCAGGAAATGACCTGGTTGATCTGGCCCAGGACCAGGCCGGCCGCCGTGGCCAGCGCTTCCGGCGTATAGTCCTCGCCCGGCCGCACCTCACGGAGCGCTGCCGCCTCCAGCGGGTGCAAATCGGCCGGCGCTCTCGAACTCGGTGGTTGCATGATGGGTGTTGCCCTGCCTGTGATTCGGGATCGGCCGTCAGAGCGCCAGCTCGGCCTCGAACTGGTCGACGGCGTGGCGCATGAAGGCAAGCTTCTTCTTCGCCATCTGCGCCGAGACCTCGAAGCAGAACCGCTCCGAGTGCGCAAGGCGCTCGCGAAGGAACGCCAGGACCTCTTCCATGGTCTTCAGGTGATGCCAGAAGAACGCACCGATCGACAGGCGGGCGAATCCCACCGCGCCGATGGTGTCCAGCAGGTTGGCGTCGTACAGCAGCTTCGCCTCAAGGGCCTCCGGCTGCGAACCCGGGGCGTGCTCGGCGATCGCGTCGCATACGGCGTTGACCTTGCTCACGTCGAAGCCGACCTCGCTCAGCAGCACCCGCGCCCGGTCCGTGGCGGCACCGGCCCCGCGCGCCGGCGTCTCGATGTTGTGCAGGAAGCAGGCGGCGTGCAGGACGTCGTCGTCGTAGTCCATGCCCTCACCGATCTCCCGCGCCAAATGGTAGACGCGCGCGGAGTGCTCGAATCCGGAGGCCAGGCGGCCGGCCGTCAGGTCCTTGACGTACTGCACCAGCAGTTTGCGCATGCTCCAGTATAAGAGCCTCGGATTCGGGGCGCCAGCGCCGGGACCGGCTCAGCACTGGCGGAACACGCGCGCCGTCGTGGATAATCCCCGTTTCATGGTAGTCGTTCTGGCGCACGGCATCTCCGAGTCCCGCCAGCAGGCCGTACGCCGCGAGCTTCAGGAGCACGGATTCACGGTGCGACAGATCGAGGACGGCGAGCGCACCGTGCTGGCGGCCGTCGGTCCGCGGGTGACCGATCCCCACGAGTACGAGGCGATCGACGGAGTGGAGCAGGTGTTGCCGATCTCCAAACCCTACAAGCTGGCCTCCCGGGAGGCGCGGCGCGCCGACACGGTCGTGTCCGTGGGCCCCATCCGCATCGGCGGTC
Source organism: Spirochaetia bacterium (assembly GCA_963662775.1). Classification (GTDB taxonomy): domain Bacteria; phylum Spirochaetota; class Spirochaetia; order SZUA-6; family Bin103; genus CATQHW01. The sequence goes on along the minus strand of OY759747.1, from coordinate 2,037,736 downwards.
AGCGCATTGCGGTGATCGCCGGCCCGTCGGTGGTGGAGAGCCGTGAACAGATCATGGAGTGCGCGGCGCTGGTGGCGGAATCCGGGGCAGTGCTGCTGCGCGGCGCGGCAGTCAAGCCGCGCACCTCGCCGTACTCCTTCCAGGGTCTGGGGCTGGAGGGACTGCGCTATCTGCGCGAGGCGGGTGACCGCCACGGGATGCCGGTGGTATCGGAGGCGTCGTCGCCCGACCACCTGGCGGAGATGGCCGAGCTGGTCGACGTGCTGCAGATCGGCGCGCGCAACATGCAGAACTTCGACCTGCTGCGGCGCGTGGGCGCCCTTGGCAAGCCGGTAGTGCTCAAGCGCGGCATGGGCGCCAGGGTCCGCGACCTGCTCATGTCGGCGGAATACCTGCTGGCCAACGGCGCCGAAGACGTGATCCTGTGCGAGCGCGGCATCCGCACCTTCGAGACCGCAACCCGCAGCACCCTGGACCTGTCGGCGGTGCCGGCCGTGCAGGCGCTGTCGCACCTGCCGATCATCGTCGATCCCAGCCTGGGAACCGGCGACCGCGGCAGGGTGCCGCCCATGGGGCTTGCGTCGCTGGCCGCCGGCGCGCAGGGCCTGCTGGTCGAAGTGCACCCGGAGCCGGAGCGGGCGCTGTCCGACGGCCCGCAGTCGCTGTATCCGGCGCAGTTCGAGAAGCTGATGCGCGACATCGACGGTCTGGCCGGCGTGCTGGGCATGGAAGTGGCGCGGCTCCCCCTGGGAGCGGCGAAGGCCGCCGCGCCGAGGCCGGCCGGCGGCGACGCCGACCTGCCCAGAGTGGCCTTCCAGGGAGAGATGGGCGCCAACAGCGAGATCGCCATCCGCCGCTTCCTGGAACGCGCCGAGCCCGTGCCGTGCCGGGAATTCCGGGACGTGTTCGAGGCGGTCCTGTCGGGCGCCTGCCGCTACGGCGCGCTACCGGTGGAGAACTCGCTGACCGGCACCATTCACCAGAACTTCGAGCTGCTCCTGCAGTTTCCCGACCTGACGATCGTCGCCGAGCGCAACATCCGCATCGTGCACAACCTGATCGGCCGGCCGGGCGCGGCCATCGACGGCATCGAACGCGTCTTCTCCCACCCGCAGGGGCTGGCGCAGTGCGAGCGCTTCCTGAGCGACCACGCCGACTGGCAGAAGATCCCGTTCTACGACACCGCCGGCGCGGTCGCCCACCTGGCTCGCGAAGGGCAGATGAGCGACGCCACCATCGCCAGCGAAGAGGCGGCGCGCACCTACCGGATGCGGGTGCTCAAGCAGGGGATCGAGGACAACCCGCAGAACTACACGCGATTCCTGCTCATCGCCGCCGCCGACCACCCGCCGCTGGCGCCCGCCGACAAGGCGTCCCTGGTGTTTTCCACCCCCGACCGCCCCGGCGCGCTCTCCGAGTGCCTGACGGTGTTCGCCAAGCACGACCTGAACATGACCAAGCTGGAGTCGCGCCCCATCCCCGGCCGCCCTTGGGAATACCGGTTCTACGTAGACGTCGCCCTGAGCGCCGACGCCGACGCGCTCGGCAACGCGGAGGCGGAGCTGCGGGAGCTCACGGCCAGCTACCGCATCCTGGGCGTCTACAGCTCGTAGCGACCGCTGCCTCTCCCGAGCCCTCTGTACATAGTTGTACATGGGGCCGGTCCGTGCCAGGATCGTCCTGAAGCACGGAGGAGGCAGCGTCATGGCGGACACCATGTCATCGGTTGACAACGGGTCGACCGGACCGATCCCGATCAGCGAGTTTCGAGCTCGGCTTGCGGAAATGGTCGGTCGCGCCGAGCAGGGGGAGGAGCTCGTCATCGCCCGCGGCCGGCAACCGGTGGCGAAACTCGTTCCCTTGCGGTCGAAACCTCGACGTCGACTGGGGCTACTCAAGCAGGTGATGAGCCCGGAAGACCTCGCGGCACTCACGGAAGCGGTCGAAGCCCCGTTGTCATCGGCTGATCAGGCCGCCCTGGAGGGGAAGCACACCGACGCCCTCGGCATTGCCCGGAGATAGGGGCCACCCCGTTCATGCGACTCCTTCTCGACAGCCACACCCTGTTCTGGGCGATCTCCGAAGATCGGAAGCTCTCCGGCGAGGCGCGACGGCTCATTCTCGCCGCGGACACCGACGTCTTCTTCAGCCCGGTGAACCTGTACGAGATCACGTTCAAGGCACATCGCGGCCGGATGCCGGCGTCGGCGATGCACGTGCCCGAAACGACCCGGACCTCGGGCTTCGAGGAGCTCGCCCTGACGTCGAGGCATCTCGTCCACGCCGCGCGTCTCGACTGGTCTCACGGCGATCCGTGGGACAGAGTTCTGTTGGCCCAGGCAACGCTGGAAGACCTGTATCTGGTGTCGGCTGACAAGGTATTCGATGCGAGAACCGACAGGCGATTGTGGTAGCGGCGCGGAGGACAGCCAACCATGCTGATCGATCCGCTGATCGATGCCCCGCGGTTCTGGGAACAGGTCCGGCTCGGTGAAGACTCGAGACTTGACCTGAAGGAGGTTCGGTTTCAGGACGACCGGGTTTCGGCTCCCCATCGCGACGGGCTTGCCGACGGCTTCGCGGCGTTCGCCAACTCCAGGGGCGGCCGCGTCGTCCTGGGCGTCACCGACGATCGCAAGCCGCAAGCACTCACGCCGGCGCAACTTGACCTGCTGGCGAAGCGCGTCACCGAGATCTGTTCCGACAGTATAGAGCCACCTCTGGACTTCAGCGTCTACCGGGTCCCTTCCCCGTCCTCAACCGGCGGCGGCGTGTTGCTCGTCGAGCTACCGGCGGGTGAGACCGTTCACCGCTCGCCCGGGGGCTACTTTGGGCGGCGCGGAGACAGCAAACGCCAGATGCAGCCCGACGAAATCCGCCGGCTGCTGCAGTCGCGCGGGCAATCCGACGCCGCGGCCACCGACTCACAGGTGGTCCACAACACCGGCATCAACAGCCTCAGCCCCGAGCTGTGGCGTCGCTACGCGAGCTCCCGCACGAACGATCCAGCCGAGGTCACCCTGACGAAGCTGAAGTTCGTCAAGGACGACCGCCACGGTGCATTGCGCGCCACGGTGGGCGGCGTGCTACTCGCCGCCGATGACCCGCGGGAGTGGCTGCCAAACGCCTACGTCCAGGCCGTCTGCTACGACGGTACGCGCCAGGACGGCAATCGACAACTAGACGCGCAGGACATCGGCGGCCCGCTCGATCAGCAGATACGAGATGCGATGCGGTTCGTGGTCCGCAACCGGCGCGTCGCCGCTCGGAAGCAGCCGGACCGCAGCGAGGTTCCCCAATACAACGAACGAGCGGTGTTCGAGGCCGTGGTCAACGCGGTGGTGCACCGGGACTACGCGGTGTCCGGTTCGAAGATCCGCCTCTTCATGTTCGACGATCGCCTGGAGCTGTACTCGCCGGGCGGACTCTGCAACTCCATGACGACCGAGGACCTGCGCACCAGCCAGTTCACCCGCAACGAGCTTCTGGCATCGCGGCTCGGACAGAGCCCGGTAGGCGACGTACCGGGGTCCGGCGGGCGCGAGTACTTCATCGAACGGCGGGGCGAGGGTATCGGCGTGATCGAGGACGAGACGTTCGCGCTCGCCGGGCGGAAACCGATCTTCGAGTTGATCGGCGAGCGGGAACTGAAGCTCGTGCTGCCGGCGGCAAGCCCGCCCCTGCCGGAGGGTTTCGCCGCGCGCGTCGCGGTCCGCCACCACGACACCGGGAAGCCGCTGCAGGGCATCCACGTGCTGCTGATCTATCCCAACAAGACCTACCGTGAAGAGCGCACCGACGCGTTCGGGCACGCGGACTTCGAGCTGCATACGCGGCTTCCGATGACCGTGCTATGCGCGGGACCAGGCTTCATGGCATGGGTCGCCAGCGACCAAGAGCCCATCGGCACGATCGACGTACGCATGAGACCAACGCCGAACGGCGGCTCCCTGATCATCGCCAACCGAACCGGCCATCTCTTGGGTATCCAGGGCCGACTCACGGCAATACTGGACAACCTGGACCGCACCTATCTGTATGCTCGCAACATCGCGATCGACGACGGACTGCAACAGCCGGTCCACTTCAGCTTGAACGAACCGCTCCGCCTGACCGACTCGCTGGGAGCTTCCGCTACGCTCTGGTTTCGCGAAATGCTGGGCTCGTCGTGCATCTTCGACTACCGCTACGGTCGCTGACCACGACGGAGTCACGAACATGGCCCAAGACATCGACCCGGACTGGCCTCCGAACCCGGCTACTGTTCGAGAACAGATCGCCTGGGCCTACGCCAATTTCGCCGGCGTAAGCGCGACGTGGGAGGAAGGCAACGGCCGCGATCGCAGGGACCGCTGGAGGATACGCAAGAGCCTCTACTACAGGCTACTCGATGGAAGGGCTCACATCGGTTCTCTGATCCGCGACGAGCGCTCGAAAGTGACGGAACCGGTCGCGTGTTCCTACTGCGGATCACGAGGTCACTTGACCATCGATCACCTTATCCCTCGCGCGAAGCTCGGTAAAGACTTGGCACACAACATCGTTTGGGCCTGCAGACCCTGCAACACCAGCAAGGGCGCCATGGACGTGCTGGAGTGGCGCCAGGAGAAGGGACAGTTTCCGACGCTCGTCGTGCTGCGACGGTATCTCGAACTGGTCGCCCTCATATGCGACGAGCGCGGCTGCCTCGACGAACCTTTCCCGGTGTCCAACCTTGATCTGCCGTTCGATCTTGAGCGCCTGCCGACCGTGAACTATCCCCCGATCCGCGAAATCCAGAGAGCCATGTCAACTATCGCAGGATGGCCACCGAAGCCGACCACTGTCCGGGAACAGGTTGCTTGGGCCTACGCGAACTTCGCCGGCGTACGAGCGACGTGGGAGGAGGGGAATGGCCGCGACCGCAGGGACCGTTGGAGGATACGCAAGAGCCTCTACTACAGACTACTCGATGGAAGAGCTCACATCGGCTCCCTGATCCGCGACGAGCGCTCGAAAATGACGGAACCGGTCGCGTGTTCCTACTGCGGATCACAAGATCGTCTGACGGTAGATCATCTTATCCCTCGCGCAAAGCTCGGGGAAGACCTGGCACACAACATCGTTTGGGCCTGCAGGTCGTGCAACAGCAGCAAGGGCGCCAAGGACATGCTGGAGTGGCACCAAGAGAAGGGGCAGTTTCCGACGCTCGTCGTGCTGCGACGGTACCTCAAGTTGGTCGCACGGACATGCGACCAACGCGGCTGCCTTGACAATCCCTTCCCGGCACCGAATCTCGATCTGCCATTCGACCTCGAGCGTCTGCCGACCGTGAACTACCCCTCGATCCGGGAAATCCGATTGACCGCATCTCCAGCGCTCGGCTCATCCGCTCAACCGCGATAACGCCATCAGATCGGCGGGAGCGCGGCAAAAAGTCCGCCTCGTCCTCGCAGGCGAGCGCGGCCGAAACCAGTACTGCCTCGGACGCCGCGGAGAACGCAGCCGCGTCGGCCGGGAACCCCCGCGAAACCTCAATGCCACGCGACAGCAGGATCTGCCGGATCGTTTCCGCGCGACCACGTTCGAACCCCTGACGCCGTTGCGAACGAAACAACGGATGGTCGTCCGGTCCGGTACCTTCGCGAGCGCCGAGCGCCGCTCCGACCCGCTCCACGACCGCGCTGGTCCGCGTCGACGGCGTCGCCTCGTTCAGCGCCGCGTGGATCTCCTCCGTCGTCCAACCGCAGAACGCCCTGCTCTCAGCCGATTCCCGGTACGCGCCGTGTTCCAGCAGATGGATCGTCAGCCCCGATCGCCGCCCCCGCGGTCGACTCGGCGACGGGGCGTCCGGCACCTCCACCCACACTTCAGGGAAGCCCCACGACTCGTAGAGCGGCAGCTTGCCCCGGCGCGCGTCCGTGGTGTGGTCCACTTCAAGGACCACGTCCGGACAGTCGTCCTCGCCGACGATCATGGCGGAGGACGCCGGCAACTTCGCGTGCGCCGGATGCAGGTACACCGACTCGTCCGCCTGCATGATGTGCCGCGGCTCGCCGCGCTCGTCGCGCAGCAACAGGTCCATCGAGCCGTAACACTCGATCGGCGAACCGCGCACCCCCGCGATCATGGCCGTAAGCTGCGTCAGGAGACGCGCACCCCGTTCGTGGTATGGCGTGGCCGGATCGCAGATCCAGGCGGTCTCCGTAGCCGCCTCCCAATACTCCAGCCGTCCGTCGAAGCGGTCCATCTGCGCGCGCGGCAGGTGAACGGGCTTGCAGCCGGGGAACGCCGGCGGCTCGCCGTTCAGGCGATGCGGCGCACGACGCGCGCCGGCGGGCAGCGTCTCTGTCCTCGCCACGCCGGCAATGTAGGCGCCCTCGCGAGGGCAAGCAAGCAAGCTGGCTCCAGCGCAAGCCGGCGCGATGGCTCGACGGGGCATCGCGATCTGCCTCTTCGAGATCAGAGAGCGACTTGCGGCATAGTCTGACGCAACTCCCCATTCAGCGGGGCGTCGCGGCTGACGAGGGCAGTACGATCGTCGTCGGTGGACGCGGCACGCGCAGGGCGTTGCCGGCAAGGTCGGTGATGTCGCTCTCTCTGTTGATGTACACGCTGATCGGGGCTCGAACGGGGATGACGTCTTCGCCTGACACCGAAAGGTCGTAGTCCGCCTTCGAACCGGCCGCCACCACGGCAATCTTCGCGCCGTGGACCGCGAAGTCGGTCGCGTCGATCCCCCGCATGTGTTCGCTGAACGTCATTCGCCACGTCGCCGTTTCGGCATCGGCCGGCGAACCCTTGGGGGGCTGCCGAACGATCGAAGTGAGTGCAGGCGCGACGCTGTCGATAACGAAGGTGTTCTCGTCTGCGCCCGTGGGTGCGATGGCAGCCAGGAGGTTGCCTGCGGCGTCCTCAATGTCCCGAGTGCCAGCGAAGGACAGTCTGATCGTGGTGTTGAGGCGCGCGAGATCGCCGCCGGAGGCGATGACGTTCCAGGTCCGGCTGCCGCTGCCTTCCTGCGTCACCGTGAGGGCGGCATCGGTACCGGAGACGGTGAAGTCGCCGGCACTCAGGTTCCTGACCGGCTCGCTGAAGGTCACCGTCCAGGCGACCTCGTCTTGGTTGGTGTGCTCCCGGCCGGGGTTCGACCGGACGATGTCGGCGACCCGCGGCGCGACGTTGTCCACGTCGAAGGTGCGCTCGTCGGCGCCAAGCGTCCCGCAACACGGAAGCGGTCGGTTGGACGTGTCCTGGACGTTGACCGAAATCCAGTTGTCGGGGCTGCCTCTCGTCAGGAAGCCGAGCCTCACCGTGTCGTTGTGGTCCGCCAGTGCGCTCCCGGAGAAGGTCACGTCGTACGCAGATGCGGAGCCTTCCACCGCATTGACGCGTTCGTCGGTACCGGCAATGGGGACTTCAGACCGATGGTCCAACAGGCCGACGGAGTCCGCATTGAACTGCTCCACGTCCTCGCTGAAGGTGACGCGCCAGGTGACCGAGTTGGCGCGGGCAGGCGAGCGCGACGGCGTCTGCCGGACGATCGAAATCAACCGCGGATCGGTGACGTCGGGGCCGTAGGACCCCTCGCGGCTGGTCGACGCCGCGTTGCCGTTGCCGGCCAGGTCAGTCACCCGGTCGGCCGGCAGCGACACGCTGTAATCGCCGGTCGGCGTAATCCGCACGCGCCACTGCAGGCCGTCCCGTGCCTCGGTGAGCGCGCTCGCCGTGCCGTTGGTGACGGCCACGTCGGACGCGGTGAAGCCGGTGACCGCTTCGCTGAACGTGAAGGTCGCCATGAACGCGCCGCTGTCCGTGGCCGGTACGCCGCTGATCGTCACCGTCGGCCGGATCGTGTCCACGGTGAAGGCGGCCGTCGCCACGCCGCCCTCATTGCCCACCGTGTCGTAGTAGCCGTCGTTCACCCGCACCCACGTTTGGGCCGGCAGCGGTCCCGTGGGATCGATCGTCACCGTGGTGTTGTCCTGGTCGACCGACCCGCTGAACGTGATAGGAGCACCGCTCTGGGCGTCCTTCCTGAGGTCGATCAGCCCCGCGAGCGTCGCTTCGGTGAATGGCGTGTCGCTCGAGTCGCTGAACACCGACTCGGAGAACGTCAGCGTCAGATTCCCGCCGACGTCGTTGATCCTCCCGGTCTCCGGCATGAACGCGACCGTCGGCGCGGCGTTGTCGATCACGTAGCTTGCCTCGAAGAGTCCTTCTGCGTTCACGTTCAGGAGGCGATTGCCGTCGACGTTCTTGATGTACGAGCCGGGGGCGATGCCCACCACCACCGTGCCGTTGTGGTCGGCAAGACCGTCGCCGTCCAGCGTGACGTCGTACGCGTCACCCAGCTCGGCGACCTTCGTGACCGTCAGCCGCCAGGGCCTGATCCCGATGATCACGAAGTCGTTCTTGTCGACGCTGGTCACCGCCTCGGTGAAGGTGATCCGCCACGTAAGGGAGTCGGCATTGGTTCGATAGGCCGGAGGCTCCAATCGCACGAGGGACCTGATCTGTGGGTGGGTGGGAGCCACGGCGGCCGAGGGGGGTTCCCCAGGAACGGTGGTTTCCGGGTCCTCACGAGGCGGAGCACTGCCTGGGCCGTCTCGACCGGCAACCAACGCGAAGACAATCATGATGAGAACAAGCAGCGCGACTCCGAATGCGCTCCTCAGCCTCGGGCGCGGGGGTAACCAGATTGTCGACGACCAGGCGGACGCGCCGGTATCGTTCTTGGCACGCAACTGCACGTCCAGGCGTTCGCGGTTGACCAGCGGAGCGATCCTCATTGGCGAGACCACGTCCCGGACATGCTTCCACGTACCACGCTGTCTCCAGCGCAGGTCGTACCCCATCGCGCCGTTCACCTTCGCCCAGGTCACGCGGGCGGACCCGTCGGCACGTGTAAGGGTCGGCGCTGTAGGCCGTGGCGGCGGCTTCGGAGGTGGCTTCGGCAGGGGTTGACGCGTGACGGGTGCGGCGGGGATGAAATGCTGCGGAGAGTCGTCCGACCATGCGCCCGTGCCGCTGTCGTTGTAGGCGCGCACCCGGAAGACATACGTCGACTGGCGCGCAAGCCCCGTGAACGTGTAATTCGTTTTCCTGGAGGCGACACGGGTCGGCGCTGGCGCCTCGGACCAAATTCGGCTGCTCAAACGCTTCTGAAAGTTGTACCCGGTGACCTGGTCAACAGCGACGCCCGACGGACGCTCGAATATCAGAGTTGCGGACGTGCCGGCGTTCGGGTTGGCGACGTTCACGATCTTCGGCTTGCCAATCAATTCCCGCGCCACAGGGGGCGACGGCGGTCCTTCACGCCCCAGTGCCTCCAGAAATTCGGCCATCGACTGGTAGCGAGCCGATGCATCGATCTCCATCGACTTCATTACAGCCTTGCTCACTCTCTGGCTTACCTGCGCGTTCAAACGTTCCGGCGGCATGAGCACTCTTCCGCTAAGTCGGTCGGGCGCAGGCACCGGCGCCGTTCCGGTCAGCAGGGTATAGAGCGTTGCTCCCAAACCATATACATCCACAGACACACCGACCCGTGTGCCACTCCCATATTGTTCCATCGGGGCGAATCCTGACGTCAGCATTACCGTCATGACTGCCGTGAGCTCTCGTGCGGCTCCGAAGTCCAAGAGCACGGTGCGCCGGTCGTCCGTCACAATTACGTTTTGCGGCTTCACATCCCGGTGTAGCACTCCTGCCTCATGCACCTCCGTCAGCGCTTGCCCTATCGCCATCGCGAAGCTGACCGCCTCCGCCTCACTGGGCGCTCCGCCGTTCTCGATCCACCACTCTGCCAGGGTTCTACCCTGCAGATACTCCATCACCATGTAGGCCGTGTTGTTTTCTGTGAACTCGGTGTAGACCCTCACGATGCCCGGATGAACGAATCGGGCTAACGTCTGAGCCTCCTTCACAAACCACTCTTTCGCTCGATCAAATTCCCTTGCATTCAGCGGTGAAGGAGGGGGCGGAAGCACAACCGAACCGCTCTGTCTCATACAGCCGTGAGGAAACAGCTCCTTGATCGCCACTCGGCGTCGCAGCGCCGTATCGGTAGCCAAGTAGGTGATGCCGAATCCTCCCTGACCCAACACCGCGCTGACGGTAAACTTTCCCTGCTGCAGCTTCGTCCCCGCCCGCAAGGCGGGGCTCGGCCTCTGCGGACGCGCCGAGAACGGCGTGCCGCAGCTACGACATACGCTTGAACCCCTGGGGTTGCCGCTCGCACAAACCGGACAAGTCATCGCCGCCCTACACTCCCACGTGCTTTCTCACCTAAGTACACCTAGGTAGTACTTCTGTATAGCATAGACCATTACAGTCACACTGGGAGGGGTGATAGTGCCTGACCCTCGGAAACGGGCTCGCAAGTTGTGCAAGGGAAGTTTCAACGTTCGTGTCCCGGTGTCCGTGCACCGCCGGGCGGCAGAGCAGGCGACGGTACGCGGCATCTCACCGAATCGGCTGGTCCAGGAAGCGCTGGAGCGGGAGGTGGGCGCAGACGCAAGTGGAGGCGCGAAAGACGTCGCCGTCGATACGGCACCGCAGGACGGCTGACGGCGCACCGTAGGCGGCGATGAATGTCTACCTCGACACCTCGGTGGTGCTGAGCTGGTTGCTCAACCAGGATTTGTCAATCGCATGAGCGGTTCGCCACGTTCTTGAGGTCCGTCTACCGAGTCCGGGTTTTCGCCCCCCGCGTGAGAACTGGTTCCGGGAACAGCGCGGCCGGACGCCGTTACCGTTCTGGTTGCGGTTTCCGCCTTGACGCCGTAATCAACGGGGCCCAATCGTCGGGTGGACTCCCATGCGCGAGCATTCTGGCAAAGACGGCGTACGGATCGGTCTTGCTCTCCGAGGACCGTACTGTCCGTTCGTCATTCATCCATGCATAGACGATCACCTTTGCCCTGGCGTCATAGCGGAAGAACAGTCGGAACCGTCTGCCGATCCTGGCGCGCCGCCAGTGGCGGTAGCGTGTCCCGAGCGTATTCCCCGCGGGTCACTTCGCCGTGCGCGCTCCCTTGCTTCCTTGAGCTTCCGAGATGCCTGACCAGTTCCGGATGGAACATGATCCTCCATCGGTGTCGTTCCACTACAGGTCCACGGCGCCCTCGATAGGCTCATGGAGATCGACCTCGAACTCCGCGTCTTCCAGCATTATCCGTGCCAGACCGTCGGGCAGTTGCTCGATCAGGCGTCCGGCCTCAATGTCGCGTTCGAGCAGGTCGAGAAATGCTCCGATGGCTGGGTCTTCGTGCTCGGCGTCAGCGCGGCTCACACTGACCTGCCCTTTTCGTGCAGCTCGAACGTCACCTTGCTCCCGGCGTCGACGCCGAGTGCCTGGCGGATCGGCTTGGGCACCGTGATCTGGCCTTTCGCGGTCATCGTGGCGATTTCGTGGATGATCGACACTCCTCCCTGCGTTCGGCGACCCTGCAAGGAATCCCCCCTACTTTGTCAACGGGCCGGAAGCGCTGGATCGCTCCACCCCCCTCGGCAGTCCAGCACACGAGCCTCACCGCCTACACGGCACGTGGAAGGTCTGCCGCGCGGCGTCGACCAGCAGCAGCAAGCTCGGGTGACCACGCGCGAGCTTGAATTGTTGCCCATGTCTTGACCATGATAGGGGCATGATCCAGGTCAGCACCGCGGAACTGAAATCTCGACTCGGCAGGTACCTCGCGATGGTGCGAGCCGGAGCGACCATCGATGTCACCTCCTACCGCCAGAGGGTCGCCAGGCTGGTGCCGGCCGTCGAAGAGGCGGTGCACATCGAAGAGCCGACCGAGTCGCCCGAGACCCTTGCCCGGCTCGACCGCTTGCCGTCCGGCCGATCGATTCCCGGGGTGGCCGCGTTGCTGGCCGACCGCAGGCGGCGATGACCGTCTACCTCGACACCTCGGTGGTGCTGAGCTGGTTTGAGCGGTTCGCCACGTTCTGGAGATCCGTTTACCGGTCTGGTTGCGGGTTCCGCCTTGAAGCCGTAATCAACGAGGCCCAATCGTCGGGTGGACTCCCCTGCGCGAGCATTCTGGCAAAGACGGCGTACGGATCGGTCTTGCTCCCCGAGGACCGTACCGTGCGTTCGTCATTCATCCATGCATAGACGATCACCTTTGCCCTGTCGTCATAGCGGAAGAACAGTCGGAACCGTCTGCCGATCCTGGCGCGCCGCCAGTGGCGGTAGCGCGTCCCGAGCGTATTCCCCTGGCGGTACTCGACCCGGGATGGGTCCTGCGGGATCGCCTCCGTCATCGCCCGGTTGACCGCCCGCAGCAGCTTGACGTTCGCATTCGACTCAAATCCGTGCGGGTCCTTTCGCCGAGCGCGCTCCCTTGCTTCCTTGAGCTTTCCGAGCTGCCTGACCAGTTCCGGATGGAACAGGATCCTCCATCCGTGTCGTTCCACTACAGGTCCACGTCGCCCTCGATAGGCTCATGGAGATCGACGTCGAACTCCGCGTCTTCCAGCATTATCCGTGCCAGACCGTCGGGCAGTTGCTCGATCAGGCGTCCGGCCTCAATGTCGCGTTCGAGCAGGTCGAGAAATGCTCCGATGGCTGGGTCTTCGTGCTCGGCGTCAGCGCGGCTCACACTGACCTGCCCGTTCTCGTGCAGTTCGAACGTCACCTTGGTCCCGGCGTCGACGCCGAGTGCCTGGCGGATCGGCTTAGGCAACGTGATCTGGCCTTTCGCGGTCATCGTGGCGATTTCGTGGATGATCGACATGATCGACACTCCTCCCTGCGTTCGGCGGCACTGTAAGGAATTATCCTTACTTTGTCAACCGGGAGCGGTCCCGCTGCTCGGCCTCAACGGGCACGCCACTTCGCCGTGCAGTCGGGAACGGCTGCCCGCGCAGTCGGATTCGCGGTGCGAGGCATGACAGACTAGGCGTGATGAACTGAACTACATGCGCTCCAGGGGCCGCATGCCGAGGACGAGCATGCCGTTGCGGAGGGTCTGGCGCGCGGCGTCGACCAGCAGCAGCCGGCCGTCCCGCACCGCGGCCGGCGCGTCCAGAACAGGGCAGGCGTGGTAGAACCCCGTGAAGGCGCGCGTCAGCCCGTACAGGTAGTCGGCTACCACGTGCGGACTGGCCTCCCGCAGGGTGCGGGCCACCGCCTCCGGGAAGCCGGCGACCGCCTTGGCCAGCTCCATCTCGGCGCCGTCGGCCAGCAGGCCGAAGTCGGCGCTCTCCGGGAGCTCCTGGCCGTGGCGGCGCAGCAGCGCGCGCATGCGCGCGTGGCCGTACAGCAGGTACGGGCCGGTGTCGCCCTCGAAGCCGAGTGCCTCCTCGAAGTCGAAGCGCACCATCTTCTCGTTGGCGACGCGCAGGATGCTGTAGCGGACGGCGCCGTGCGCGACCGCCTCGGCGCGCTCGCGGTCGAAGGCCACGCCGCGCTCGGCCAGCGCCCGGCCAGCGCGCTCGACGGCCTCCGCCATGAACTCCTCCAGCAGCACGACGTTGCCGGAGCGGGTCGACATGCTGGCGTCGTCCAGGCTGAGAAACGCGTAGTGCACGACCTCCGGCGCCGTGGCGCCCAGCAAGTCGATCGCGGCGCCGAGCTGCCGGTGGTGCAGCCGCTGGTCCTCGCCCAGCACGATCAGGTTGCGGTCGGCGCCGGCCTCGATCTTGTCCAGGGTGTAGGCGATGTCGCGGAGCTGGTACATGGAGGTGCCGTCGGAGCGCTCCAGCACCACCACCGGATTGCGTGACGGCAGGTCGTAGCCGTCCAGATCAAGGACGGAGCGGCCTTCATCGTCGGTCGACAGCCGGCCGGTGCCGCGCAGGCGCTCGATCACATCCCGCGTGCGGCCGCTCCACAGGTACTCCGACTCCTTGTCGAAGCGGTCGTGGCGGATGTCCAGCGCCTCCAGGATGGCGCGCTGGCCGGCGACGCAGACGTCCACGATGGCGTCGAACCGGCGCCGCGTGTCGGCATCGCCCTGTTCGAGCTTGCGCAGCAGATCGAACGTCTGCCGTTCCAGGTCCGGGTCCTGCTCCAGGCGGGCGTTGGCCTGCACGTAGAGGTCCAGGATCTCCGCGAACGGCACCTGCCGGTCGCCGGCGGCCAGCACCAGCAGCGCGATCTGCTTGCCGACGTCGTTGACGAAGTAGCGGACCTCCAGGTCGTAGCCCTCGAAGCGCAGCAGCCGCGCCAGCACGTCGCCGATCAGGGCGTTGCGCGCCCGCCCCACATGCGGGGAGGCGTTCGGGTTGATCGAGGTGTGCTCCAACAGCGCGGTGCGGCCTGCGCCCGTGCCGTTCGACCCGTAGGACGCGCCGGCCCCGTGCACGGCGCCGACCACCCCGGCGATCAGGTCGCCCGGATCGATGAAGAAGTTCAGGTACGCGCCGTCGGCGCTCACGCTGCGAAAGGCGGCCGGCAACTCGACGGCCGCGGCAAGCTCGGCGGCGATCTGCGCCGGCGCGCGGCGCAGCGTCCGGGCAAGCGGAAAGCACGGGACGGACAGGTCGCCCAGCGCCGGGTCCGGCGGCGTGGCGACGCTCAGCCCGCCGACGTCGGCGCCGGGCGCCAACACACCGAGAGCGGCGGAAACGGCATCGAGCGCGATGCCGCGGTAGTTCTGCATCGGCGCACGCTACGGTTCCCGGCGCGATCCCGCAAGGGGATCACTTGCTCGCGCGGCGGTGCCATAATCACGGTGTGAAGTTGCGCGAGCTGGTGGCCGTTGAGCGGGTGGTGTTCCTGCGCAACCGCGACAAGCGTGCCGCGCTGGCCGAGTTGGTGCAGGCGGCGGCCCGCTCCGGCGGCCCGTTGGACGAAGAGGCGGTGATGGACGGGCTGTGGCAGCGCGAGCTGGCGCTCAGCTCGCGCATCTCCGACCGCATCGCGTTCCCGCACCTGCAGATCCCGGGATTCGGGCGGACGCTCGTGGTGATCGGCCGCTCCTTCGACGGCGTGAACTACGACAGCGGCGGCGACGACGGCCACGTCGCGTTGATCTTTCTGATCCTGGGCGACTCGCTGGACCCCGACGGGCACGTGGCGCTGCTGGCCGACATCGCCGCCACGCTGCGGGACAAGCGCCTGGTCGAGCGGCTGCTGCAGGCCGATCTCCCCGCGGCGGTCTGCCGGTTGCTCGCCGGCCCGGACAGTGCGCCGACGCGCGCCGGCGCCGACCGGATATCCGCGCGCGTACTGGTGCACGCGGGCGCGCTGGCCGCGGAGGTGGAGGCCAGCACGGTCATCCTGCACGTCGACGAGGTCTCCCGGCCCATGGTGCGCGAGTTCGGGGCCGCCGGCGGCTTCGGCATCGAGCGCCGCGCGGTCCTGGCCAGCTCCCATCCGGCATCGGAGGCGTCCCTGCCGGCCGGCTTCTCGGACCAGGTGCTGATCCCGTTCTCGGTGCCTTCGCGGTCCAGCCAGGTGGAGGTCGCCATCCTGCTTGCGTTGTCGCGCGGCGTGATCGACCACGCCGACCGCGTCGTCAGCGTCTTCGGCCTGCCGGACACCGGCGTGCTCGACACCGTGGTGGTCACCGACGTCGGCGTGGAGTTCGAGACCTTCGCCTCGGTCCGCCGGCAGCCCCTCGCGGAGGTGGCGCGGCGCGGGGTGCTCGAGCGGGTGCTGCAGATCGGCCGCGAGCTCGCCACCCAGGGGCGCGAGGGCCGGCCGGTGGGCGCGCTGTTCGTGGTCGGCGACCACGAGCGCGTGCTCGGCCACACGAGCCAGCTCGTGATGAACCCGTTCCGGGGCTACCCGGACGACGAGCGCAACCTGCTCGACCCGGCGCTGGATGAAACGATCAAGGAATACGCGCTGATGGACGGCGCCTTCGTCGTTCGCCGGGACGGCGTGGTCGAATCGGCCGGCGCCTTCCTGGGCGCCCCGGCCTCACCGGCGCAGACGCCGGGTCTGGGCGCCCGTCACGCCGCTGCGGCGGCGATCACCGCCGCCACCGACGCCCTCGGCATCGCGGTCTCGGAGTCCTCGGGCGAGATCCGCATCTTCAAGGGCGGTCAGCTCGTCCTCACCATCGGCTGAACGGACAGCAGCAGCTCGTCACGAGCCGCCGCCCTTTCAGGGGCGGGTGCGCTTGCGGTCGCGGGGGAAGAGGGAGGCTTCCTTGACGCTCTCCAGGCCCAGCACCTTCTGGGTGAGGCGCTCCAGCCCGATCGCGAATCCGCCGTGCGGCGGACAGCCGTAGCGGAACACCGACAGGTAGTCGGCCAGCGATTCGACCGAAAGGCCGTTGGCCTCGATGCTTTCGGCCAGCAGGTCATGCTGCTCGATACGCCGGCCGCCGGTGGTGATCTCCACGCCCCGGAACAACAGGTCGAAGGACATGGTCTTGCCGTCCGGCGCCGGGTGCGTGTAGAAGGGCCGCTTGCGGCGCGGGTCGCCGTACACGAAGCAGCCATCGGTGCCGTGCTCGCGCTCGGCCCAGGAGCAGAGCTCGCGCTCCACCTCCGGCGACACTTCATACACCCGCCGGCCGACCAACTCGGAGGCCAGCGTGAGCGCCTGGTCGTGGTTCAGCCGCGGCAGGGCGTCGACCGCCTCCGGGGTCGGGACCGATGCGCCCCAGGCGTCAAGCTCGCGGCCGTTGCGCTCTGCGATCGCGGCGAAGATGGTCTTGAGGATGCGCTGCTCCAGGTCCATCAGGTCGTGCTCGCTGTCGATGAATGCCATCTCCACGTCCAGCGACACGTACTCGTTCAGGTGGCGGGGGGTGTCGTGCTTCTCCGCCCGGTAGGCGTGGCCGATCTCGAACACCCGCTCAAGGCCCGCCGCCACCATCGCCTGCTTGTAGAGCTGCGGCGACTGCGCCAGGAACACCTCGCGGTCGAAGTAGCGCACCGCGAACAGGCCGGTGCCGCCCTCGGTGCCGGAGCCGATCAGCTTGGCGGTCTTGATCTCCGTGAACCCCTCGCCGCGCAGGTGGCCGGCGAAGCCCTCAACGATGGTGGCCTGCACCCGGAACACGTCCAGCAGCCTGGGCATGCGTAGCGCCAGCATGCGGTGGTCGAGCTGCGCGTCGAGCGACAGGTTCTCCGGCCGGCCGTTGACCGCCAGCGGCAGGTCCGCCGCCGCCGTCGACAGCACGCGGTGTTCCCGCACCTGCACCTCGAACCCGCCGGGCGCGCGGTCGTTGGCCTCCACGGTGCCGGTCGCCGTGACCACGGACTCGGAGGACAAGTCCACCGAGCCCGGGAACACGAGCTGGGCGATGCCCGAGCGGTCGCGAAGGAGCACGAAGGCCACCCGGCCGAGTGAGCGCACCCGGTGCACCCAGCCGGCCACCGTGACCTCGTTTCCGCGCCGGTCGCCGATATCGGCCACCAGGGTCCGGTCGGACCACGAGCCGGCGTCCGCCATCACTGCCCTCCTATCCGCGCCTGCAGCATGCGCCGCAGGGGCTCCGGGGCCGCGCGGCCGCCGGTTCGTTTCATCACCTCGCCGATCAGGAAGCCGACCGGCCGCCCGTCGCCCTGCCGCATCTGCGCGGCCGCCTCCGGGAACGCCGCGATCGCGGCATCGACGTATCCGCCGAGCTCAGCTTCGTCGGCGATCAGCCGCAACCCCTGCCGCTCGACCACCTCGGCCGGGGCCAGGTCGTCGGCCAGCACCGACTCCAGCACCCCCTTGGCGATCTTGCCGGAGATGGCGCCGGTGTCGATCAACTCCAGCAGCTCGCCGAGGCGGGCGGCGCTCAGCGGCGACTCCGCCAGGGTCATGCCGGTCCGGTTCAGCAGCCGGCGCACGTCGCCCGCCAACCAGCGGGCTGCCTGCTGGGCATCGGCGCCGGCGGCGACCGCACGCTCGAACAGCTCGGCGGTCGCCCGCTCCTCGCTCAGGAACTCGGCCTGCGCGCCGGAGAGGCCGTGCTCGGCTGCCAACCGGTCGCGGAGTGCCATCGGCAGCTCCACCTGCGCGGCGTCCACCGATTCCAGGAACGACGCGTCCGGCCGCAGCGGCGGCAGATCCGGCTCCGGGAAGTAGCGGTAGTCGGAGTCGGACTCCTTCACCCGCATCGGCGTGGTCACGTCGCGGTTCTCGTTCCAGTGGCGGGTCTCGACCCGCACGCTGCGTCCGGCCTCGAGCTCCCGGCGCTGCCGGTCGAGTTCGAACTCGATGGCGCGGCCGACGAACTTGAAGGAATTGATGTTCTTTATTTCCACCTTGCTGCCCAGACCGGCTCCCGCGTGGTTGATGGACACGTTGGCGTCGCAGCGCAGCGACCCCTCCTCCATGTTCCCGTCGCACACGCCAAGGTGGCGTACCACGCGGCGGAAGTACTGCAGGAAGGCGATCGCATCGTCGCCTGAACGCAGCTCCGGCGCGGTCACGATCTCCACCAGCGGCGTTCCGGAGCGGTTGAAGTCCAGCAGGGAGACGTCGCCAGCGTGGATCATCTTGCCGGCGTCCTCTTCCAGATGCACCTCCCGGATCGCCACCGGCCGGGTGGGGGAGAGCGGCGCGGTCAGCGAGCCGCCGGCGCCGATCGGCGCGCCGAACTGGGAGATCTGGTAGTTCTTGGGAAGGTCGGGGTAGAAGTAGTTCTTGCGCTCGAACACCGCCTCGGTCGACAGCGTGCAGCCCACGGCCTGCGCGACCACGTAGGCCATGCGCGCCGCCTCCCGGTTCAGGGCCGGCAGCACGCCGGGGAAGCCGAGGCAGATCGGACAGACCCGCGTATTGGGGTCGCCGCCGAAGGCGACTTGACAGCCGCAGAACACCTTGGTGCGGGTGTCGAGCTGGATGTGGATCTCCAGCCCCACGAAGGTGTCGTACGCGCCTGCGTCCGCACCGGCGGCGCTCATCGCCAGTCCTCCGAGTAACCCTGCGGCCGGGCCGGCGGATGCGCCGCCGCATACCGGGCCGCGACGTCCAGCAGCAGCCGCTCCCCGAAATTGGGTCCGATCAACTGCATCCCGATCGGCACCCGCGGCTGCGGGGTGGGGAAGCTCACCGCCGGAGCGCCGGCCAGGTTGGCGACGGTCGTGTACCGGTCGGCGACCTTCTGCTCGAACGGGTCCAGGCGGGCGCTGCCGCGCGCGAAGGGCGGCACCGGGTAGACGGGCATGAGCAGCAGGTCGACCTGACCGAACAGGCCGGCCAGCTCGTCGCGCAGCGCCGTGCGCACGCGCTGCGCGCGCAGGTAGTAGCGGTCGTGGAAGCCGGAGCGCAGCACGTAGGTGCCGGCCAGGACGCGAAGCTTGACCTCGTCCCCGAATCCCTCGGAGCGGGAGGCGATGATCGTCTCATCGGCCGACTCGGCGGCGGCGCGCGCCCCGTAGCGTACGCCGTCGAAGCGGGCCAGGTTGGCGCTGGCCTCCGCGCAGGAGATCACGTAGTAGGCGGCGGCGGCGTAGCGCAGCGTGGCGAGGTCCACGTCCACGACGCGGTAGCCCAACTCGCCGAGCTGTCCGACGGAATCGTCGAGCGCCGCGCGCACCTGCTGATCGCGCAACTCCTCCCGGCATGCGCGCGGCACGCCGATCGTCCGCACCTCGTCCCGCTCGGGCGAGCCCGCGACCGTGGACTGGTCGTGCTCGTCCACGCCGGCGATCACCTCCAGCACCTCACCGCACAGCGCAGGCGTCTCGGCGATGATGCCGATCACCTCCAGCGACGAGGCGTAGGAGACAAGCCCGAACCGGGAAACCACGCCGTAGGTGGGCTTGAGCCCGAACACGCCGCAGAAGGAGGCCGGCTGCCTGACCGAACCGCCCGTGTCCGATCCCAGGGCGAACGGCACGATGCCGGCCGCAACCGCGGCCGCCGATCCGCCGCTGGACCCGCCGGGCACCAGTTCGGTGTCCCAGGGGTTGGCGCAGCCGCCGTGCACGGACGCCTGCGTGTCGGAGCCCATGCCGAACTCGTCCAGATTGGTCTTGCCGGCCACGATCGCGCCGGCGCGCTGCAGCCGCCGCACGCAGGTGGCGCTGAACGGGGCCACGTGCGCGCCGAGCAGCGCCGAGCCGCAGCTCAGCGGCTGGCCGGCTACGGCGATGTTGTCCTTGACCGCGCACGGCATGCCGGCGAGCGGCCCGGCGGGCGCGCCACGGTCGGCGTCCGCGCCACCGTCCGCGTCTGCGAAGGACACGAAGGCGTTGATCCGCTCGTTCCAGCCGCGGGCGTATGCCAGCCAGCGTCTCCGTCCGCTCTCATCCGTGAATACCGCGCGCCAGCGCGCAACCTCCGCCATTCGTCCCTCGCTTCGAACGTTACAGGACGTTCGGTACGACGATGAACCGTTCGTCGCGGTCCGGTGCTGCCTGGACCGGGTCGTAGGCGGTGGGCAGGTCGGAGACTTCATCGTCGCGCAATCGGGATCCGGTCAGCAGCGGATGGGTCGTCGGCCGCAGGTCGTCCACGTCGGCCTCCGCAAGCAGCGCGAAGTAGTCGACGATACGCGACAACTCCGCCTCGACCCGGGCGCTTTCGTGCGCGCCGAACCGCAATCTGGCCATGGCGGCGGTCGCCTCGAGAGTACCGGGCTCTGTCTGACCCACCGATCGAGTCAAGCACCATTCCCTGCCCCTGTCAATAGTTGCGTACGTGGCCACGGACCTGCTCCGCTTTGACATCGGAACCGCGGCCCGTGCTATGATCGCAGGCTACACTTCCCGCGCTTCTCTCTTGCAGGCACCAGTCATATCCAACGTAGCAGTTCCGCAGCACGCACCGGTCGTGAACACCACGAGGGAGGAGCTTCCCCGCCTCGTCCACGACCACCAGGCACTCGTCGACCTGTTCGATGCCACCTGGGAGCTGATGCCCGGCTATTGGCGCCGGGGCGAGCCGGGAAGCGGTTTCGACCGGGTATTCTGCGATCCGGCGCAGGACCGCATGAACCAGGTGGCCGCCTGCTGCTCCACCTTCTCTCTGGTGTACTCGAACCGGGAGTTTCCGGTGGAGGCCCAGCTCGACGCATTCTACGCCAAGCAGCAGCCGTGCGGCGCCATTCACGGCGAATACAGCCTGGTCGACGGGCAGCCCATCCTGATCAAGGCGAACCCGCACGGCGTGCAGGCGCCCCTGTTCGCGTGGGCGGAGTACAACCTGTACCACCGCCTCGGCTCCAAGCGGCGCCTGCGTGAGGTGCTGCCGATCCTGGAACGCTACTACCAGTGGATCCAGGCCAACTTCCGTCGGGACAACGGCCTGTTGGCGGTTCCGCGCCAGGCTCTGGGCATGGGCAACAGCCCCCGCGACCGCATCGCCTATCCGGTGGACTTCAACGCGCAGCAGGCGGCCAGCGCGTCCTTCATCTCGACCATCGCCGACGCGCTGAACGACAAGGAGGTCGCCTTCCGCTACAAACGCGAGTACTTCGCCCTGAAGACGCGCATCCAGTCGCTCATGTGGAACGAGGAGGACTCGATCTACTACGACCTGGACCGCTACGGACAGCAGCTCAAGGTCAAGACGATCGCGGCGTTCTGGACGCTGCTGGCCGAGATTCCGAGCGAGGACAAGGCGCGCCGGCTGATCGGCCACCTGAGCGACCCCCGGACCTTCGGCCGGAGCCATCCGTTCCCGAGCCTGGCGGCCGACGAGGCGCTCTACGACCCGCACGGCGGCGGCTACAGGGGATCGGTGCTGCCCTACGTGAACTACGCGATCGTCAAGGGGCTTGAGCGCTACGGAAACATCGGCATGGCGCGGGAGTTCGCGTTGCGCCACCTGTTCGCCATGCACGACGTGCTGGTCCCGGAACGTGGCGTGGGCGACCTGTGGGATGCGTATGCGCCCGAGTACGAGGCGGCGGCCAAGTGGCATGGCAAGGGAGGCTTTCCCCGCAAGTCGTACCTGCCGTTCGTCGCCCTCTCCACGGTGGCGCTGGTGATCGAGAACGTGCTGGGGCTTTCGATCTCACTCCCTCGCAAGACCGTGGACTGGACGCTGCCGGTACTGGAGGGCATGGGGATCGAGAACCTGACCCTGAAGCGCAACCTGGTGTCCATCCAGACCCACAACTCGGACCGCGGCTGGGAAGTGCGCCTGGAGTCGGAGAAACTCTACTACTTGGCGATCCACGTCCTGGGGCGCCGCCGCAAGACCCTGCCCATTCCCTCGGGCAAGTGCGCGATCCTGGTCGACAAGATTTAGCTCCCCGTCACGCTCAGACCGCCGTGCGGCCGTTCAGGGCGCGCGCCAGGGTAAGGCGGTCCGCGTACTCCAGGTCGCCGCCGACCGGCAGGCCCAGGGCGAGCTGGGTGACGGTCAGCTCGGCGCTTGACTCGCCGGCCCGCTGCAGGAGGCGGTCGCGCAGGTAGAGCGCGGTGGTCTCGCCCTCGACCGTGGGGTTGGTTGCCAGGATCACCTCGCGCACGCGCGACTCGCGCACCCGCCGGACCAGGGCGTCGATGGTCAGGTCCGCCGGCCTGACGCCGTCGACCGGCGAAATCGCCCCGCCCAGCACGTGGTAGAGCCCGCGGAAGGTGTGCGTGGACTCGATGGTGATGACGTCCCGAGACTCTTCGACGACGCAGATCGTGTCGGTCTCCCGCGTGGGATCGGTGCAGAAGGCACACTGCTCCGCCTCCGCATACACGCCGCAGCGGGTACAGGGGCGGGTGTTGCGCTTGAGAGCGATCAGGTCGCGGGCCAGCGACTCCACGAATTCGTCCCTCGCTCCAAGCAGGAAGTACACCAGCCGCTCGGCGCTCTTGCGGCCCAGTCCCGGCAGGCGCGAGAAGCCGTGGACGAGGCGCTCGAGGGTCTGCATGCGCGTGCGCTCAGACGCCGGGAAACCCGGGGGGCAGGTTCAGCCCGCCGCCGACCTGCTGCTTGAGCTCCTCGCGAACCTTGCGCAGTGCGTCGCCCATCGCCGCCGTGATCAGGTCCTCCAGCACCGAACGTTCCGCGGGATCGATCACGATCGGGTCGAGCGTCACCTTCACCACCTCCAGGTTTCCGGTGAGCTCCACCTGCACCATGTCGCCGCCGGCCGTGCCGGTGACGCGGACATCGGCAAGCTTGCCCTGCACCTCCGCCATCTGCTTCTGCATGCCCTGGATCATCTTGAACAAGTCGAACGGGTTGTTCGCCATGCGCGCCTTCAGCCTCCACCCTGCACGATCTCGCCCCGGAAGATGCTTCTGATCATCTCCACGCCGGGCGCTGCCGCCTCTCCGTGATCGTCACCGTCCCCCTCGCCTGAACCCAGTTGTACGCTGATTGCGCCCGGTCCGGCGAGTCCGTAGGCCGCCGCGACCTCCGCGGCGTGCTGCCGTACCGTGTCCGCCGAGTAGGCGTCTCCCTTGCCGAAGCGCACGCGCAGTTCCTCTCCGCGGAGCTCGACCGCCTCCGCCCGTTCCAACGCGGAGGCGACCGGCGGCCGGCGTTGGCGCAGGGCGGCAATCGGCTGCTCTGCCGGCTCTCCGGATGCCTCCGAGCCGGACGCCGAACCGGCGGCCGCGGAACCGGCATCGGCTGCCGAAGCCGGTTCGGCGGCCGGCGCGGCCGGCGCGGCAGGTGCCGAGGCGGGCGACCGCGCGGGAGCGGGCGGTGTCGGCGCCCCCGGCGCCGGCGCGCACACGGCGGCCTGCAGCTCGCGCAGGCGCTCGAGGACCTCGGCAGGCGTGATCAGGCGGTCGAGCTCGGCCAGGCGGCTCAGCGCCAGCTCCACCTCGCAACGCTCGTTCAGCGCACCCTTGAGGTTGCGCTGGGCGGCAAGCAGCAGCTCGACCGCCTTCTCGGCCTGCTCGACGCTGACCGCGTCCTGAACGCCGCGCGGGAACGCGTCGGCGGGCGCCGACAGCCAAGCATCGCGGTTCAGGCCGTGCTTGAGGAACAGGACGCTGCGGAAGTACTCGACCAGCTCCGCGAGGAAGTGGTCGACCGCCACCCCTCTGGCCAGCGCTCGATCGAAGGCGGTGAGCGTCCCCGCCACGTCGCGCGCCGCGACTGCCTGCGCGACGCCGTTCAGGTCGTCGAACCCCAACAGGCCGATGCTGTCGCGCAGCCCCTCCAGGGTCACCGTGGCCTGGCCGTCGCCGCGCGCGCCGGCGATCACCTGATCCAGGATCATGAACGCGTCTCGCAGCGACCCCGCCGACTGGCGCGCGATCCAGTGCAGCGCGTCATCGGCCACCGATGCGTGCAGCTCGGCCGCGGCGTCGCGCAGGCAGCCGGCGATGCGTTCGTGCCCGATCAGGCTGAACGCGAAGTGCTGGCAGCGCGAACGAACCGTGGCGGGCACCTTGTGCGGCTCGGTGGTGGCGAACACGAAGGTGACGTACGGGGGAGGCTCCTCGATCGTCTTCAGCAGGGCGTTGAAGGCCGAGGTCGAAAGCATGTGCACCTCGTCGATGATGTACACCTTGGTGCGGGCCGCACTCGGCGGAAACACGACCTGATCGCGCAGCTCACGCACGTCGTCCACGCCCGTGTGGGAGGCGCCGTCGATCTCCACGACATCCAGCGACTGCGCCCGCGCGATCTCCGTGCACGGGCCGCAGGTCCCGCACGGCGCATCGGTCGGCCCCTGGTCGCAGTTCAGCGCCTTGGCCAGGATGCGCGCCGCGGAGGTCTTGCCGACCCCCCGCGGGCCGGAGAACAGGAACGCCTGCGCGACGTTGCCCGAGCGCAGCTCGTTCTGCAGCGTCTGCACGACGTATTCCTGCCCCACCAGCCCGGCGAACACCTGCGGCCGGCGGCGGGCGGCGGTGACTTCGTACGCCATTTTTCAGAACACCAGATCCATTACGCGACGGGGTGAACGGGATGAAGAAAGGCCCCTCGGGCGAGGCCAAGCGAGCTGCGGCTCCCGAGTCGTTCGCTTACCGCTGCTACCTTCCGGTCCTGACGGGGTTGGGCGGCGACCCGTAGCACAGTGCCCGACCTGCGTACCCGAGGGGCCGCCATGGGCAGTTTCTTCCGAGTATACGTCTTCCGAGTATGCGTCTTCGGAGTATGTCGGAGAGAGTGGGATTCGAACCCACGGTGCCCGGGTAAGGGCACACACGCTTTCCAAGCGTGCACCTTCGGCCTCTCGGTCATCTCTCCAGGCCATCGGTCACGTACGGCCAGAGCGGCGGGCACTGCCGCGACAGCGCCCGCCGCCCGTGCGGAGAGAGTGGGATTCGAACCCACGGAGCCACCGCAGCGGCTCAACGGATTTCGAGTCCGCCCGATTCAACCGCTCTCGCATCTCTCCGTTCCGTGCCCAAGAGGACTCGAACCTCCGACCTCTAGATCCGCAATCTAGCGCTCTATCCAGCTGAGCTATGGGCACTCAGTCTGTCCGGAGAGGGTGGGATTCGAACCCACGGTACCCCAAGGGTACAACTCCTTAGCAGGGAGCCCGATTCGGCCACTCTCGCACCTCTCCCGGCGGCTTTCCCGTCAGCCGCAGTGCGGAGAGGGTGGGATTCGAACCCACGGAGCCGCGCGGGCTCAACGGTTTTCAAGACCGTCTCCTTCGACCACTCGGACACCTCTCCGATTATCAGGAACCGAAGTCAGGACTATAGGGACGCCGGGTCGCTCCTGTCAAACGCAGGATGGGGCGTCCGGTGCCCGGGGGCAAGCGCTGCGGCCGCGGGTTGCGCTTGCCTTGCGATGGCCCGTGAAATGAAGCGGCCTGACGGCCGGCCGTTGCCCACCACGTCCGTGACGTCTACCCCCGTGTGTTATCGTTGGGGGCGGTGGTGACCGTGGAGATCGACGGCGGCGACTCCGAGCGCAGGAAGCGGCGCAAGGCAAAGAAGGCCGAGGGCCGGCTCGCCGGCGGCGTCGCCTGCACCTTCGTGTTCGGCGGGCTGTGGGTGATCACCGGCGCCTGGTTCTGGCTCTTTCCGCTGGCGTTCGTCGGTTTGGCTCCCACCATCGAAGGGCTGCTCGCCCTCAGGCGGGTGCGCGCCGAACGTGCGAGCCAGGTGGCGAAGGCGCCGGACCCCGAGCACCAGGTCCTGCGCATCGCCCGCGCGAACGGGGGCAGGGTCACCCCGTCGGTGGTCGCAGTCCAGTCGCCGCTGTCGCTGGCGGAGGCGGAGCGGGTGCTCGACGGGATGGCGCGCGGCGGGCACGCGACGGTTGCGGTCACCGACGACGGACGGGTGGAGTACGAGTTCAGGGAGTTCCTGCCGCCGCCGGCGGCTCGCCCCTGACGGACCTGCCCTGGCCGGCGGCATCGGTCCGCGCACGATGCTGCCTCGCGACGCACAAATCCATGTTCGGTTTCGGTTTACTTTTCTTCGGCGACCCGTTAAGATATGGGGGTTTAGCAGCCGAAACAGTAAACAAACGGCGCGCATAAACCACTGGGGAGGGGATCAGAGCTCGTGGCGCAAGACTATACCGCGCAAAACATCCAGGTGCTTGAAGGCCTGGAGCACGTCCGCAAGCGGCCCGGCATGTACATCGGCACGACGGGCCCGGAAGGACTGCACCATCTCGTGTACGAGGTGGTGGACAACAGCGTCGACGAAGCGCTGATCGGGCACTGCACCCAGGTCCAGGTCACCATCGAGCCCGGCGAGGTGATCCGCGTCGCCGACGACGGTCGCGGCATTCCCACCGACATCCATCCGACCGAAGGCATCAGCGCCCTCGAGGTGGTGATGACCCGTCTCAACGCCGGGGGCAAGTTCGACAAGAAGAGCTACAAGGTCTCCAGCGGCCTGCACGGGGTCGGGGTCTCCATGGTCAACGCGCTCTCGCGCTGGTGCGAGGTCACCGTCCATCGGGACGGCGCGATCTGCCAGCAGCGCTACCAGCGGGGCGCACCCGATGCCCCGGTTCGAGAGGTCGGCAGTACCGACCGCCACGGCACCATCACCCGTTTCGAGCCCGACCCGGAGATGTTCGCGAAGATCGAGTACAGCTTCGACATGCTGTCGGCTCGGCTGCGCGAACTGGCGTTCCTCAACAGCGGCGTCAGCATCGAGCTCACCGACACGCGCGGGGAGGAGCCGCGGTCGAGCACCTTCAAGTTCGACGGCGGCGTGCGCTCGTTCGTGGAGTACCTGCACCAGAACAAGAAGACCATCCACGAGCCGGTGGTCGCCTTCCAGGGCGAGCGTGACGACGTGCTGCTGGACATCGCGCTGGCCTGGAACGACGGCTACGCCGAGCAGGTCTTCAGCTTCGCCAACAACGTCAACACGCGCGAGGGTGGAAGCCACCTGAGCGGCTTCCGCGGCGCGCTGACGCGCACCCTGAACGACGCCGTGCGCCGCATGAAGCTCGTCAAGAAGGACGACGAGGCGCTCACCGGCGAGGACGTCCGCGAAGGACTCACGGCGGTCGTATCGGTCAAGGTGCCGGAGCCCCAGTTCGAAGGCCAGACCAAGCAGAAGCTCGGCAACAGCGAGGTGCGCGGCCTGGTCGAGTCGTTCGTCAACGAAGAGCTGGCCCGCTTCCTGCAGGAGTGGCCGCCGGCCGCGCGCGCCATCCTGGAGAAGTGCATCCTGGCCTCCAAGGCACGCAGCGCGGCACGCCGCGCGCGGGAGATCACCCGCCGCAAGGGGCTGCTGGAGAGCACCGGCCTGCCCGGCAAGCTCGCCGACTGCTCGGAGACCGATCCGGCCAAGTGCGAGCTGTACATCGTCGAGGGTGACTCGGCCGGCGGCAGCGCCAAGCAGGGGCGGGACCGCCAGTTCCAGGCGGTGCTGCCGCTGTGGGGGAAGATGCTCAACGTGGAGAAGGCGCGGCCCGAGAAGGTGCTGACCAACGAGAAGCTGCTGCCCATCATCACCAGCCTTGGCGTGGGCATGGGCACCGATCTCGACATGTCGCGCCTGCGCTACCACAAGGTGATCCTGATGGCGGACGCCGACGTGGACGGATCGCACATCCGCACGCTGCTGCTCACCTTCTTCTACCGCCACATGAAGGCGCTGATCGCCAACCGGCACGTCTACATCGCCATGCCGCCGCTTTACAAGATCGAGCATTCCGGCAGCGTTGCCTACGCCCATGACGATGCGCAACGCGACCGGATCCTGGAGGGAAACGGCGCCAGGGCGAACATCCAGCGCTACAAGGGCCTGGGCGAGATGAATCCGGACCAGTTGTGGGAGACCACGATGAATCCGGACACCCGCAGCATCATGCACGTCTCGCTGGACGACGACGTGGAGGCGGAGAACGCCGTCACGACCCTGATGGGCGAGGCGGTCGAGCCGCGGCGGAAGTTCATCGAAGACTTCGCGCTTTCGGTCGGGACGCTCGACATCTGACCGGCCGCGGTGCGGCCCGCCAGGCGGCCGCACCGGCATACATCATCGATTGGGAGGGCCATCGTACATGGCTGAGGAGTTGAGCAGCCGCGTCATTCCGCGGCAGGTGGAGGACGAGGTCCGAACGTCCTATCTGACATACGCCATGTCGGTCATCGTCAGCCGCGCGCTGCCCGATGCCCGCGACGGACTGAAGCCGGTGCACCGCCGGCTCCTGCACGCGATGAACGAGATGGGGTTGCGCGCGGACCGGCCCTACCGCAAGACCGCGCGCGTCGTGGGCGAGGTGCTCGGAAAGTTCCACCCGCACGGCGAGCAGGCGGTCTACGACGCGCTGGTGCGCATGGCGCAGGACTTCTCGCTGCGCTACCCGGTGATCGACGGGCAGGGGAACTTCGGGTCCATCGACGGCGATCCGCCCGCCGCCCAGCGCTACACGGAAGCGCGCATGGCGCCGATCGCGCAGGAGATGCTGGCCGACATCGGCAAGGAAACGGTCGACTTCCAGCCCAACTACGACGACCATCTCGAGGAGCCGGTGGTGCTGCCCGGCGCCTTCCCGTTCCTGATGGCCAACGGAGCCAGCGGCATCGCCGTGGGCATGGCCACCAACATGCCCCCGCACAACCTGCGGGAGGTGGCGCGAGCGGTGTCCAGCTACATCGACAATCCCCGGATCACGATTGACGAGCTCATGCGCTCGGTCACGGGGCCGGATTTCCCGACCGGCGGGATCATCTACGGCCGCGACGCCATCGCCGAGGCGTACCGTACCGGGCGCGGACGAATCCACATCCGCGGCCGCATCGGGTTCGAGACGCTCAAGTCCGGCCGGGAGGCGATCGTCGTCACGGAGATCCCGTATCAGGTCAACAAGGCCAACATGGTCGTGCGGATCGCCGACCTGCACCGGAACCGCCGCATCGAGGGCATCGCAGACCTGCGCGACGAGTCGGACCGGCGCGGCATGCGCGTCGTGATCGAGCTCAAGCGCGGCGCCAACCGCGACGTGACGGTCAACCAGCTTTTCACGCACACGCAGATGCAGATCACGATGAGCGTAAACGCCCTGGCACTGGTGAAGGGCCAGCCGCGGGTGCTGGACCTGAAGAAGCAGATCGAGCTGTACGTCGACCACCGCCGGGAAGTGGTGACGCGGCGCGCCCGCTTCGACCTGCGCAAGGCGGAGGACCGCCTCCACATCCTGGAAGGCCTGAAGCTGGCGTTGGACCACATCGACGAAGTGATCAGGATCATCCGTGGCTCGCGCGGCACGACCGAAGCGCGCGTCGGCCTGCGCGAACGCTTCGAATTGAGCAAGAAGCAGGCCGACGCGATCCTGGACATGCGCCTGCAACGCCTGACCAGCTTGGAGGTGGAGAAGGTCGTGGCGGAGATCAAGCAGGTCCGCGAGCTGATCGAGTCCCTCCGCGAACTGCTCGGCGACCGGATGAAGATCCTGGCGGTGGTGAAACGGGAGCTGGCGGACATCGCCCGCAAGTACGGCGACGACCGGCGCACGGAGGTCATCGCGACCCCGATCACGGACATCGACCTCGAGGACCTGATCCCCGAGGAGGACGTCGTGGTTCAGATCACCAACCGCGGCATCGTCAAGCGGCTGCCGGTGGCGGCCTTTCGGAGACAATCACGGGGCGGCAAGGGCAGCTCCGTGGCCGTGGCCGGCAACGACTTCGTACGCCACCTGTTCATCGCGTCGACCCACACCTACATCCTGTTCGTGACCGACACGGGCAAGTCGTACTGGGTACGCGTGCACGAGTTGCCCGATCGGACCCGGTCGGCCATCGGCCAGGACCTGCGCTCCCTGCTCGGGATGACCGAGGACGAGCAGGTCACGGCGGTGGCCTCGCTCACCGAGTTCGACCGCGACACGTACCTGTTCATGGCGACCTCCCGCGGTGTCGTCAAGAAGGTCAGGACCACCGAATTCACCAACGCCCGCACCCGCGGCATCGTCGCGATCAACCTGGATCCCGACGACCGGCTGGTGGCCGCGATGCTTACCGACGGCAGCAGCGACGTGGTGCTGGCCACCCGTATGGGCTACGCGCTGCGGTTCTCCGAGTACGGGATCCGCTCCATGGGCCGTGCGACGCGGGGCGTTCGCGGCATGCGGCTGCGGCCGAACGATGCGGTGGTCGGCGCCGTGACGGTCGACCACCACCAGCGCATGTTCCTGATCTCCGCGAATGGATACGGAAAAAGGATTGCCTACAGCTCCTTTACCGCGCACGGGAGGGGCACGATGGGGCAAATCTGCTACAAGACCCACGACAGGACCGGACTGGTAGCGGGTATCACCTCGACCCAGTCCGACGACGACGTGGTCTGCATCACGGAGCAGGGCAAGGTGCTGAAGGCCACTTCCAGCGAGGTGCCCGTTCAGGGCCGCAGCAGCTCCGGCGTTCGCGTGGTCCGCATCCATGCGGAGCATCCCGTGGCGGGCATCGCCCGCGCGGCACAGGAAGACGAACCGGAAGGACCGTCCTTGACGATCGGCTCGCCCGAGGCGTAGCCGCCGGGCGCGATGTTCCACGTGGAACGTTCCACGTGGAACATGACGAGGGTCGATCAGGTTTGCCCCCAGCCGCGGACTCCGCTATCCTGTGCCCGCGCTATGGGCCGCCGATTCGCCTTTGCCAACCAGAAGGGCGGCGTCGGCAAGACCACCACCACCGTCAACCTCGGAGCCTATCTGGCCCTCGCCGGACGGAAGGTGCTGGTTATCGACTTCGACCCCCAGGGGAACGCCACCAGCAGTGTGGGAGTCGACGCCTCACCGTCGATCTACCAGGCCGTGATCGGCGCGGCCGACGTTGCCGAGGTCATCGTGCCCACCAGCATTCCCGGTCTGTCGATCGCTCCCGGCGGAATCGAGCTAAGCGGCGCTTCGGTCGAGCTCGCCGATGCCCATGAGCGCGAAGGATACCTGAAGCGCGTCCTCAAGGGGGCCACGGCGCCGTTCGACGACGTTCTGATCGACTGTCCCCCATCACTCGGCGTGTTGACGATCAACGCCCTGGTCGCGGCCAACCACGTGGTCATCCCCTTGCAGTGCGAATACCTGGCGCTCGAGGGATTGGCGATGCTGCTGCGCACGATCAAGGGGGTACAGCGCCGCCACAACAAGAAGCTGAGTGTCGGCGGCATCGTCTTCACCATGTACGATGGCCGCACGCGCCTGACCCACGAGGTGGTGAAAGAAGTGACCGGCTATTTCCAGGATCTAGTTTTCCGAACGGTTATTCCAAGGAACGTCCGCCTGGCAGAAGCGCCGTCCCACGCGCAACCGATCTGCGAGTACGCCCCGTCGAGCATCGGCGCCAGGAGCTACCGCCAGCTCGCCGAGGAGTTCGTGTCCCGTGTCTAAGCGATCCCGCGGGAAACGCCCCGCCCTCGGCCGCGGAATCGAGGCACTGCTCGGCGACGCCCCCACCGCGGAGTCGCCGGCCGAGCTCCCGCTGGACGCCATCTCACCCAACCGCGACCAGCCGCGCAGCACGTTCGATGACGAGCGGCTCCGGGAGCTCGCCGACTCGATCGCCACCCACGGCGTCCTGCAACCACTCGTCGTACACGCCGATGGCGACGGCTACCGCATCATCGCCGGCGAGCGCCGCTTTCGGGCGGCGCGCCTTGCAGGACTCTCGACGGTGCCCGCCGTGGTCCGCCCGACCACGGGATTCGAGCACCTGGAGCTGGCCCTGGTGGAGAACCTCCAGCGCGCCGATCTCAATCCGGTCGAAGAGGCGCGCGGCTACCGCCGGCTCATGGAGGTCGGCGGCCACACGCAGGAGCACGTCGCGCGGCGCGTCGGCAAGAGCCGTGTCACCGTCACCAACGCCCTGCGCCTCCTGAAGCTGCCTGACGACATGCTGGCTGCGGTCGAGCGCGGGCAGATCTCGGCCGGCCATGCACGCGCGCTCCTGGCCGTCATTGACGATGCGTCGCGCCGGCTCTTGTTCGACCGCGTCGTGGCCGAGGAACTCTCCGTGCGAGCCACCGAAGAAGCCGCTCAGCCGTCCCCGGCGCCCGCGACCCCGGACGCCCCCGGCACCGGCGCCCGTCAACCCGCGCGCCCCGCCGACGCCGATCTGGCAGCAATGCAGCAGCGGCTGATCGAGGCGCTCGGTACCAAGGTCGACGTCCGCGGCTCGGCCCGGAGAGGCCGCATCTCGGTCACCTACTACTCTTCCGACGACCTCGAGCGCATCTGCGAGCGGATCACCGGCGCCCGTAATTCCGACCTCGACCCGTAAGCGCCGCCTGCCGACGCGCTGAGGACATCCCACAGCCTTCTCCTCCCCCGCCCCCAACCGGCGGGCGGCTTGCACGCCCTTCTCGCGTGCGCTACACTGAAATCGGTCCGATCGTTGATAACTTGTTCATAACTTCTGAATAGGGAGTGGTAAAGGAGGGTTCTCAGCATGTATCGAAACCATTGCTGCCGGACGCTCTCCGGCATTTCCGTGGTTGCAGAGTAGTTCCTGGTTGATAAATGAGATACGTGCATAGTACGGTTTTATCGCCTCCCCTCTGGACCGCCTTGGGCGGTCCCTGCCGCACCGGTCGCTCGCGGACTGCTCCCACCCCACTGTGGAGGGCATGTGGATAACTTGAGTAGTAACGGCTCCGTATGGGATTACGAGGTCTTCTGGAACGAAGCCGTCACCCACCTTCGCTCCGAGATCAGCGAGCAGGAGTACCAGACGTGGTTCTCGGGAATGAGTTACGCCGGCGCCGACGATTCACAGGTTCGACTGAATGTCCCGTCGTCGTTCTACCGGGACCAGGTCGACCAGCGGTATCGAACGAAACTCGAAGAATCGCTGTTCGACCTCTCCGGACAGCACCTGCGGATCACGTTCGAGATTCGGCGGACCAACGGCACCGCCGCCGTCGCGCTCCCGGCCGAGCCGCTGATCCTGCCACCCCAGGCCGAGAGTCCCACCACCCGCGCCGAACGGCCGCGGCATGCCCAACTCAACCCCGAGTACCGTTTCTCCCGCTTCGTCGAAGGTGACGGCAACTCGTTCGCCCTCAACGCGGCCGTGGCGATCGCCAAAAATCCCGGCCGGACCTACAACCCCTGCCTGATCTACGGCGGCGTAGGACTGGGCAAGACCCATCTGCTGCAGGCCATCGGCAACGCCGTCTACCAGGAGTACCGCGACCTGAAGGTGGTCTACGTGACGGTCGAGACCTTCACCAACGAGTTCATCCAGTCGATCAAGGACAAGACCGGCCACCGCTTCAAGAATCGCTACCGTTCGGCCGACGTGCTCCTGATCGACGACATACAGTTCCTGCAGGGCAAGACCGAAACTCAGCAGGAGCTGTTCCACACCTTCAACGCGCTCTACGACGCCAACAAGCAGATGGTGTTCTCCAGCGATCGCCCCGTGTCCGAGTTGAAGAGCCTCCCGGATCGCCTGATCAACCGCTTCGAGCGCGGCCTCAACATCGACCTGCAGCCGCCGGACTACGAGACGCGCTTCGCCATCCTGACTCAGAAGATCGACGAGAACGGCGTCACCGTTCCCAACGACGTGATCGGGCTGATCTGCCAGAACATCCAGAGCAACGTGCGCGACCTCGAAAAGGCGCTGACCAAGCTCACCGCCTATTCCAACCTGGTCAACCGGACGATCACCCTGGACATCGCCTCCCGGGAGCTCCGGGAGTTCTTCTCAGCCCCCATGAACGTGTCCCTCGACACCATCCAGCGGGTCACCGCAGATTACTTCGGTCTCAGTCAGAACGAACTCAAGGGAAAGAAGCGCACCAGAGCCATCGCCTTTCCCCGCCACCTCGCCATGTACATCGCCCGGGACGTCACCGAGCTTTCCACCACCGAGATCGGCCTGGAGTTCGGCGGGCGCGACCACACCACGGTCATGCACGCATGCCAACGCGTCGCCGAGCGCAAGCGCACCGACCCGACCCTCGAACCGGTCATCTCCCACCTGACCCGCACGATCACCCAGCGATCCGGGTGAGTCCCGTGACAACGTGTGGACAACAGCCGTGAGAACCGTGGACATGCATGGGACAACTTGCGGAGTCGCCGGCAACAGATGCTCCGCCACGGACCAGCAGCCTGCAACGGGGATTGTCACCGACCTTCTATTTTTCTCTCAAACTATTCAATAGAAATGATCTACGACGGTTATCCGCACTATCCACAGCACCGTTCCTACCACCGATACCTCTACCTATGGTAGTTACGGCAGGACGGATCCGTTGCATGATCGGTAACCACGGCACCGTCAAGGAGGCGCCGACGCTATGAAGTTCACCATCGACAAGGACGTGATCCTGCGCGAGACCGCTCACGCCCTGGATATCATCTCGACCAGAAACGCGATCACCGTCCTGTCAAACGTCTTCCTCGCCGCCGACGAGGGCACGCTCGTCCTGCGCGCATCCGATCTGAAGGTGAACTACCAGGCGCGGGTGCCGGTCGAGATGCAGCGGAGCGGCCTCACGACCGTGCCGTGCGACAAGCTCGCCGGCATCCTGCGGTCCTCGCCGCCCGGCGACATCGAGTTCGAGACCAGCTCGGAGGGGACGCTGGCGGTGCGCCCGCGAGGCAGGCGGATCGACTTCACCCTGAAGACGCTGCCACCTGACCGGTTCCCGGAGTTCCCGGCGACGCAGGACAGCGAGTTCGTCGAAGTTCCGCAGAGCGACTTCGTCGAGATGATCGCGCACACGATTTTCGCGGTCTCCGACGACGAGACTCGTTACTTCATGAATGGCACCTTCCTGGACCAGACCGAAGGCGGGCTGATGATGGTGGCGACCGACTCGCATCGGCTGGCGTACTGCACGAAGGCGCTGGAGCCGGCGCTGGAAGGGGCAGGGGTGATCGTCCCGCCGAAGATACTCACCCTGATCCGCAAGTTCTGCACGGGGGAGGGATCGCTGCAGTTGGCGATCGCCGACCGCAACCTGCACGTCCAGGTGGAGCACCGGCGCATCAACTCCGGCTTGATCGACGCGCAGTTTCCCAACGTCAAGAGCGTCATCCCGGAGAGCCAGGAACAGCGGCTGGTGGTCGATCGCTCCGCCTTGACCGAAGCGTTGCGCCGGGTGTCGGTGCTGGTGGAACAGAAGTCCAGGCGCGTTCGGTTGGAGATCGAGTCCGGCCAGCTCACCGTGCAGTGCAGTGAGGGAGATGTGGGCACGGCGCGCGAGGAGCTGCCCTGCGAGTACCAGGGACCGGCTTCCTCGCTGGCGCTCAACTATCAGTACCTGCTGGACCCGTTGCGCGAGATGGACACGGAGCAGGTGTCCCTGGCGTTCACCGCTCCGAACAAGGCGCTCACGCTGTCGGCGGAACCGGAGCGCCACTACTTTCACATCATCATGCCGATGCAGGTCGGATAGCGACGCCTTGCGAGTGTCGGCGCGGCGGGCACGGCTGTCGGCCCTGCGCCTCGAGCGCTTTCGCAACCTGCAACCGCTCCGGCTTGACAGCCTTGAGGGACAGGACTGCGTGTTTCTGATCGGAGAGAACGGCCAGGGGAAGACCAACCTGCTCGAAGCGATCTATCTGCTGTGTTTTGGCGGATCGTATCGAACGCGTCAGGACGGGGATCTCATCCGCACCGGTGCGGATGAGGGCATCGTCGGGGGCTCGTTCGCGCTCGACGGGCACCGGGGCTCGGCGGGGGCCTGGGATCGTGAGGTTGCCGTGCACCTGCGCAGGGACCGGGCCAGAGAGATACGGGTCGACGGCTCGCGGGTAGCGGACCGCGCCGAGGTGGTGGGCGCCGTGCCGTGCATCCTGTTCTCCCACGACGATCTTCGCTCCATCGACGGGCCGCCGGCGGAGTTGCGGCGGTTCTTCGATCAGACCGCCGCGCTGTCGGATCCGGGTGCGCTGCCGTCCCTGCGCCGGTACCGCCGCGTGTTGGCGGAGCGCAACGCTCTGCTGCGAGGTGGGCCGTCGCATGACCTGCTCGATGTCTACGACCGGCAGTTGATAGAAGCCGGCCTCGTGATCCGAGCCCAGCGCAGCGATCTGATCGGGGACTACGCCGAGCGGTTCGCGGACACCTTTCACCGCGTGACGGAGTCGGACGTTGCGGTCTCCATCGGCTATCAGCCGTCCTGGTCGAGCCTTGCTCCGGACGAGGTCGCCGCGCAGATGCGTGCGGCCCGCCCGCGCGATCAGGCCTTGCAGACCACCACGACCGGACCCCATCGCGACCGCTTCCCCCTGCGCATCGACGGCCTGTCGTTCCGGCGCTACGCGTCCACGGGGCAGAAGCGGCTGGCGTCGCTGGCGCTCCGCGCCGCGCAGGCTGCGCGGGTTGCCGAGCGCACCCGGCCGGCTCCGCTGCTGCTGCTCGACGACGTGCTGCTCGAGCTCGATGCCGGCAAGCGCGAGCGGTTCCTGGCAGCGTTGCCGGCTGCCGACCAGCGGTTCTTCACGTTCCTTCCGGACGAGCCGTTCGAGCGGTACGAAACCGGCCCGACCCTGCGGATCACCGTGCGGGACGGGGCGCTCACAACGTGGAACGCGTAGCGCCCCATGGAACGGCTTGGAGACACGCTGCGCCGCTGGCTTGCCGAGTCGGGCGACGCGGCCGGCGCCTCCACCCTGTTCCAGGGATGGCGGGAAATCGTCGGGCCCGAGCTGGCCGCGCACACGCGCCCGGTCGAGGTCGAGCGGGGCAGGCTCATCGTCGCCGCCGACCATCCGGGATGGGTACAGCTCCTCAGGGCCCGGGAGGCGGCGATCGTCCGGCGGCTCGGTCGCTCGCACGCATCGCTCGGCATATCTCGTATCGTCACCGTGCCCGCCGATCGGCCCGGGCGATCGGTTTGACACCGAAGGGCGCTGAACCTACATTGTTGCGGTTCCTCGACCGGATACCCAATGAAACGGACCTTTCAGCCCAGCCGCGTTCGCCGACGCCGTACCTTCGGATTCCGCGCGCGCATGAAGACACGCGGGGGTCGCCAGGTGCTCAAACGGCGACGGCGCAAGGGTCGGCACCGGCTGACCGTTTCCGATGAACGCAAGCCGTACTAGTACCCCATCAAACGGTAGTTTGGGGGTGCGTGCCAGGCGACCCGGCCTTGTGTGCGCCGTTCCACCGCGTCTGAAGCCCGTGCAACCACCTTCGGCACCCGTCGGCATCAGTGCGCCGGGGTGCTAGGCGGTGTCCGGCTTCAGACGCTCTGACAGGTGGATGAGTGGAACGCAGACGCCAACAGGACCAGCGTCCAATGGGGCAGGGTCCGAGCGGGCATGTCAGACCCGGGCGTGGCGGATTCGAGCGGATGTCCCGCTCCAGCGACATCCAGCGGTTGTTCCGGGCCGGACGGTTCCGCCGCACGCGCGGGCTCAAGCTCGGGTATGCCCCGAACGGCCTTGGCCACCACCGGGTCGCCTTCGCGCCCACCCGGAGCCTCCGCCGGGCGGTCGATCGCAACCGGCAGAAGCGCATCAGCCGGGAAGCGTACCGGGCGCTCGTCGGCGACATCGCCGGCTCCTATGACCTGGTGTTCGTGATTTATGGTGACGCGACCACCACGACCCGCGACCGGCAGAGCGACATGGTGACGGTGCTTGGCGCCGCGCGGCTGCTCGAACGCCGGTCACGCTAGCTTCCACCCTTGAACGGCCACAGATCGCGCCCGGCTGCCGGTTCCGTGCCGGCCGGTCCCGGCGGGAAGGAACACGATGCCGGAAGCGGCCTCTCCGTGTCCTCGGTGCGCGGCGCTCTGCGGCTGGCCGCCGCCGGCGCGGTGCGGATCTACCAACTCGTCGTGTCCCCGTGGCTGCCGCCGTCGTGCCGATTCAGCCCGACCTGCTCGGAGTACACCAGGCAGGCGCTGATCAGGCACGGCATCCTGCGGGGTGCCTGGCTGTCGCTGCGGCGCCTCTCGCGCTGCCATCCCCTCGGCTCCGGAGGCTACGACCCGGTCCCGTAACGGACCAGACACCCGATCATGGACGTTAAGACCATCCTCGCCGTCGTCCTCTCGGTGGGCGTGATCCTGGCCTACACCCTGTTGTTCGCGCCGGACCCGCTGCCGCTGGAAGAGGGGGCGGACACCCAGGAACAGACGCAGCCGCTGGCGCCGTCGCTGTTCGGCGGCCGCTCACAGCCGGCCGTACCGCTCGCCGATCTGGCGCCAAGCACGGTGACGGCAGCCGCTTCGGAGGCGGCCGATTCCGGTGCAGTCGACACCGGCACCGACCGGTTCGCGGAGGACCTCATCCACCGCGAGACGGATGTCTTCGAGATCGCGTTCTCCCGCACCGGCGGCACCATCGCGTCGCTGCGGCTCAAGGAGCACGTGGACGTCAACGGTGAGCCGGTCGAGCTGGTCCATCGCCCGGAGGACGGTACGGAGTACCTGGCCGTCGCGTTCGGAGGCGTGAATACGGCCCCCAGCGACGATCCGTTCGCTTTCCGGCAACTCGACCCGACCACCTGGGAGTTCAGCCGCGACTTCCTGGCCACCGACGGCACGCCGTTCCGGCTGATCAAGACCTACCGGTTCGACCTGGAGTACCTGTTCGAGCTGCGCATCCGGATCGAGAACTCCGTGAACGCTGTGCCGGCGCTGGACTTCGGCGGCCTCAGCTACACGCTTGGCATCGCTCCGCAGCTTGGACCGGGCTACGAGAAACTGGACCGGCGCAACGAGTACCGGGAGTACATGCGGTACTACCCGGAGGGCAAGCGCAAACGCCAGCGGCTGCGCAACGACCTGACCGTGGAGGAGCGGCGCGTCCGCTGGACCAGCATCGTCGGCAAGTACTTCACGCTGGTGGTGATCCCGGACGAAACCGACTACCGGATCACCTACGACGGACGCGCCGATCCCGTGATCGACCGGCGCACCGCCCTGTACCTGGGCCGGCCGGCCATTGCCAGCGTCGGAGAGACGGATGTCTTCCGCATCTACGCCGGGCCCAAGGACCGCAGCACGCTC
This sequence comes from Spirochaetia bacterium, assembly GCA_963662775.1. Classification (GTDB taxonomy): domain Bacteria; phylum Spirochaetota; class Spirochaetia; order SZUA-6; family Bin103; genus CATQHW01. The sequence continues at coordinate 1,998,589 of OY759747.1, read as the reverse complement.
GCCCGCTACAACGATCCGGCTCTGCCGTCGGTCGACCAGCTCCACCTGGAGGAGACCGTCAGCACCGCGGCGATCATCGGCTGGCTGGCCAACATCGTGCGGTTTCTGCTGGACGCGTTCTACCGGGTGGTCCCCAACTACGGAGTGGCGATCATCCTGCTCACCGTCTTCATCAAGGCGGTGTTCTTTCCGCTCACGCGCAAGAGCTCGGAGTCGACCAAGCGGATGGCGCAGCTTCAGCCGAAGATCCAGGAGCTGCGCGAGAAATTCAAGGGCAAGCCCGAGCGCCTGAACCAGGCGACCATGGAGCTGTACCGGCGCGAGAAGGTGAACCCGGTCGGCGGCTGCCTGCCGATGCTGCTGCAGATGCCGATCTTCTTCGCGCTGTACACGGTGCTGATCGAGCATTTCGACCTGCGCGGCGCGTCCTTCATCACGGGGTGGATCGCCGATCTGTCCGCGCCGGAGAGCTTCCTGCCGCTGGGCTTCGAGCTCCCGCTGCTCGGCTGGGACGAGCTGCGGCTGCTGCCGTTTTTCATGCTGGGCTCCACATTCCTGCAGACCAAGATCATGCCCACCGCGCAGACCGGCAATGCCAGCCAGATGAAGATGCTGCAGTACGCGATGCCGATCGTCTTCTTCTTCATCCTCTACGACATGCCGTCGGGACTGGTCCTGTACTGGACGGTGCAGAACATCCTGACGGTCGTGCAGCAGCTCTACATCAACAGCCGTGGCGACGCCCCCGGCAAGCCGCGGTCCGGCGGAGCGCCGGCCCCGAAGAAGAAGCGGCCCGCGTAGCGCGCGCGGCATAGCGGGCAACGAACTGACGTGACGGCGCCGTCACCGCACGGCGCGTGAGGAGTGATGATGGAGGTACACGAGTTCGAGGGGCGGACCGAGAAGGAGGCGATCGCCAACGCGATCGAGGCGATGGGTCTCGATGAGGACGAAATCGACGTCGAGGTGGTCAAGACCCGATCCGGGCTGTTCGGCGGCGGCAAGGTCACCATCCGCGTGCACGTCGGCGAAGAAGAGCCCGACGAAGAGCTGGAGCCGCACACGGAGCAGGAATCGGAGGCGGCGGAGTTCGTCTCCGAGCTGCTGCGCCACATGGGAATCGAGGCCGATCTCCGAATCGCCACGCGGGAGGACGACCGGGTGGTGCTCGAGATGGTTTCCGACGACGCCGGAATTCTCATCGGCCGGCACGGCGCCACGCTGGAGGCCATGCAACTCCTGACCAACATCGCGTGCGGCCGCCGGCACGAGGACGGGCCGCGCGTGATCCTGGACACCGAGGACTACCGCTACCGTCGCGAGCAGAGCCTGACCCGCATGGCGATGCGCGTGGCGCGCGACGTCCAGCGGTCGGGGCGGTCTCAACTGCTCGAGCCGATGAACCCGTTCGAGCGCAGGTTGGTGCATACCACGATCAACGGTCTGGACGACGTGAGCACGGAGAGCGAGGGCGACGGACCGTACAAACAGGTTCGCGTCAGCTATACCGGGAGCGCGTATCAGCATCGCTGAACCGGCGCCGGAGGCGCCCGGCGAGCAGCGGCCGCAGGGCTCCGCCGGGGCGCCGCCCGCCGGCGAGGCGCCTCCGCTGGAGCGCGTGGCGTTCGGCGGGCGGCAGATCGTCATCCTGGGAACCGCGCACGTCTCGCAGCGGAGCGTCGAGGACGTGCGCGCGGTTCTCGAACGCGAGAGTCCGGAGGTCGTCTGCGTCGAGCTGGACCAGGCGCGCTACCAGACGCTCACCAACCCGGATGCGTGGCGGGAGCTGGACATCCGCTCCGTGCTGCGCAGCCGGCGCGGGTTCCTGCTGCTGGCCAACATGGTGCTGGCGGCGTTCCAGCGGCGCATGGGTGTGGACGCCCGGGTGCGGCCCGGCGCGGAGATGGTGGCGGCGGTCCAGGAAGCCGAGGCGGCCGGAGCGCGCGTCGAGCTCTGTGATCGTGACGTGCAGGTGACTCTGCGGCGAGCCTGGTCGCAGAGCGGGCTGTGGGGCCGCTCGAAGCTGCTCTCGGCGCTGCTGGTCACCGGGTTCAGCTCCGAGAAGCCGGACCCACAGGAGATCGAGCGGCTGAAGACCGACGGCGCGCTCACCAGCATGATCTCCGAGCTCGCCGAGTACCTGCCGAAGGCCAAGGCGGTGCTGATCGACGAGCGGGACCGCTTTCTGGCCGCCCGCATCGCGCAGGCGGCCCGCGCCGCCGGGCCGGGAAGCGGACCGGTCGTCGCCGTGCTGGGCGCCGGCCACAAGGCCGGCGTCGTACGCGCGCTGCAGGAGATCGACGCCGGCGGCGAGCTGCCCGATACCGATGAGCTCGGCGCGCCGCCGCCGAGGTCGGCGGTCGGCCGGATCCTGCCGTGGCTGGTGCCGGCTGTCGTCGCCGCCGTGATCGGGGTCGGCTTCGCGCGGTCGGGGATCGACCTGACCCTGACGATGCTCGGCCGGTGGGTCCTGATCAACGGATCGCTCGCCGCCCTGGGGGCGCTGGTCGCCCTGGCGCACCCGCTCACGGTGATCGTCTCGTTCCTGGCGGCGCCGATCACGTCGATGAACCCGACCATCGGCGTGGGGTTCGTCAGCGGCGCCGTGGAGGCCGTGATCCGCAAGCCGCGGGTGAGCGACTTCGAGTCGCTTCAGGACGACCTGATGAGCGTGCGCGGCTTCTTCCGGAATCGCATCAGCCACGCGCTGGTGGTGTTCCTGGGCGCAACCCTGGGGAGCGCCGCCGGGACCTTCATCGGCCTTCCGTTGCTGGGGACGTTGCTGTTCCGCTGAGCCGCCTACACGCCGGCGCCGGCCGGAACCATGGCCGCCCGTACCGCCTGCCGCACATCTGCGACCGCCCGCGAGCCGGAGGCGTGATCGGCGGGAAGGGGCCCCGGAGCCAGAACGGTGGAGATGCCAAGGCCGGCGGCCGCCCGCAGGCGCCGTTCGGTGCCCACCGCGCGCCGCACCTGCCCCGCCAGCGTGATCTCCCCGAAGGCCGCCAGCGTCGCGGACGGGGTGAGCTCGGTGCGCGCGCCGTACAGCGCCAGCGCGATCGGCAGATCGGCGGCCACGTCGTGAAGCCGCAGACCGCCGGCGACGTTCATGTAGATGTCGCGGTCAAGGAACGAGAACTGCACCGAGCGCTGCAGCACGGCGGCGATTCGAGCCACCCGCCCGCCGTCGATGCGATCGGAGACGATGCGCGGGCTCGCGCGCTGCGCGGGCACGACCAGCGCCTGCACCTCCACGCACAGCACGCGTGAGCCTTCGTAGATCGCGGCGATCACCACGCCGGGCGGCGGTCGCCCGCCGTCCGCGTGCTCGACGAACCGTGACTCGGGATCGGCGAGTTGCCGAAGGCCCCGGCCGGTCATCTCGAACAGCGCCACCTCCTCCACCGGGCCGAAGCGGTTCTTCGACGCCCGCAGAAAGCGCAGCTCCGCGCTGCCGGTCTCGAAGGAGAGGACGACGTCCACCATGTGCTCGATCGCCTTGGGGCCGGCGATGCCACCTTCCTTGGTGACGTGCGCGACCAGCACCGTGATCGCGTTGCGCGCGTGCGTCCAGCCCGTCAGCGCGTCGCAGATTTCCTTGATCTGATTCACGGCGCCCGGCTGGGCGGAAGAGGCCGCCGCGGTCAGGGCCTGCAGCGAATCGACGATGACCGCCGCCGGCCGCGCGGTGTCCAGCAGCCGCAGCAGGTCGCCCAGCTCCGCCCCCGCCCAGACTTCCAGCTTCGGTGCCTCCAGGCGCAGCCGATCGGCGCGCAGCCTCAGGTGCTCGGCCGATTCCTCGGCGCTCACGTAGAGCACGCGTCCCGCGGTCTGCAGCTTCGCGGCGACCTGCAGGAGCAGGGTTGACTTGCCGACCCCCGGCTCGCCGCCGATCAGCGTGGTCGAGCCGCGCATGAACCCGCCCCCGAGCACGCGGTCCAGCTCGCCGTTGCCGGAAGCGACGCGGAGCCCGGGATCGGCTTCGATCGCGGCCAGCGGTACCGCAAGCGGCGCCTCGCCGGCAGCCGCGGCGGTGGCGGTGGCGGAGCGGGCATCGACCTCGCGGAAGCTGTTCCATTCACCGCAGTTCGGGCACCGCCCCAGCCACTTGGGCTCGCGCCGCTCGCAGGAGGCGCAGACGAACAGGCGCTGTTCGCGCCCGCCCTGTCTAGACCTGGCGCCCGGTCCGTTCCGCATCGCTCATCGAATCGAGCAGCACCGCGCGCACGCGGCGCAGGGCCCGGCCCCGGTGCGAGACAGCGTCCTTGGCAGTGCCGTCCATCTCCGCGAAGGTCTCCGCGGCGCCGACGGGCTGGAAGATGGGATCGTAGCCGAACCCGCCCGTGCCGCGCGGGGCGGAGGTGATGCTGCCTTCGATCGTCTCCTGGACGACCAGCAGTCGCTGCTCGGCCAGCATCACTGCCAAGCAGCACACGAACCTCGCGGAACGCTCGGCGGCGCCTGCGAGCGCGTCGAGCAGAAGAAGGTTGCGCTGCTCCTGGGTGACGTCGCCTCCGTAGCGTGCGGACCGCACGCCCGGCGCGCCGCCGAGCGCCGGAACGACCAGCCCGGAGTCGTCGGCGACCGCGGCCTGACCGGCCGTCGCGAACAGGTGGCGCGCCTTGCCGAGCGCGTTGTCGAGGAAGGTGACGCCCCGCTCTTCGAAGGCAAAGGGCAGGCCGCGGTCCGCGGGGGTGAGCACCTGCACCTCCGGCAACACGCGGCGAAACTCGCGGACCTTGCCGGCGTTGGTGCTGGCCAGTAGCAGCGTCAAGTGAGGTGCAGGCTACCGCGGGGGGAAACGGTGCTTCAACCAGAACAGCCCGGTATCCACCGTTCCCTTGGGGATGCCCAGGAGCTGGGCGATCTGGCGGTTGCTCGGCCCCAGCCGCACCGCCCGGAGCTCCGTCCGGGCGTTGGTTGCCGTCCGGCGGGCGCGCTGCAGCCGCTGTTGCAGAATCCGTCTCCGGTCCGCGTCGGCTTCGCCGAGCAGTTGGCCCTCGATCATCCGCGCCTTGGCGAAGGCGTGGTTGCTTCGTTCGCGGAGCCTGCTCCACCGGCGCTGGGAGTCTCTGCTCACCTGGCGCGCCCGCCCGATCAGCGCCTGCAGATCGGCGTGGCCGCACAGGCCGGCCCACGCCGGCACGTAGGTGTCGTGCATCCGCGCGCAGTTCTTGAGCACCGCGAACAGCACCCGCCTGCGGACGGCGGGGGTGCCGGCCGCCGCCGCAACGGCCCGTGCGGCAGGCGTTGCGGCGGGTGCCCGCTGGGCCCGCGCGCCGGGAGCCCCGGAGGTGAGCTCCGCCGCGTCCGGATCCCAGAACGGCGCAGTCGCGGCGAGCCGCCACGCCGTCTCCTGGCGTCCCTTGGCGCGGTAGTAGCTGCGGAGCTGCCAGGTCAGGACCGATTTCAGGTACGCCTCGAACGGCCGGCCCTGATCCTGGAAGCGGTCGATCCACTCCTGCAGGCGGGGCCGGCAGTACAGATAGAACTCGCCGCAATCGTCGTCGTCCACGGGTCTGCCCTGCCATAACGGAAAGCGATAGACGTAGGCGCCGATCCGATCGAGCAGTTCGCGCCTCCCGGCGCCGGTCCGCTGGTATCGCAGCACCGCCGGCTTCATTGGGTCATCGAGAGTCCTGGTCGCTGTATTCGTCATGGCGACCAGGAGTAACAGGAAGCGTGCCAGGATCGGGCCGCGCCGGAGGGGCGTAGCTGCGCCGCGCCGACCCCGGTTTACCCGCATTTACTCAGCGGACGGTGGAGCGCTCTTCCGGCGTCCGATCCTGCGGGGAACGTCGCTACGGTTGCCCCTGGAGCCGTTCAATCCGGGGAGCCAGCACCGCCAGCGCGGCCTGCCTTGCCTGCTCGACGGTGCCGCGGAAGGAGCATCCGGCCGCCTGCGGATGACCGCCGCCGCCCAGCTCGTGCGCGCACGAGCCGACGTCGACGGCGGTGGTCGACCGCATGCTCACCGAGCACTCGCCCGGACTCTCCTCGCGCACGACCAGCAGCGCCTCGGCGCCGTCGACCGTCTGCAGCAGCGAATACAGATCGTCGTCGCCGCGCCCGGCCTCGCCGATCTCCGCCCGGTCGCTCGCGTACTTCGCCGTGTACAGAAGCAGCCCGCCGTAGAGCCGCTCCGTGCGCGCCAGCATGCGGCCGAGCATCACGCGCCGCTCGAACGGGCGTGCGCCGAACATGCTGGAGTAGGCCGCCTCGGTGCTGGCGCCGGCATCGACCAGTCGCGCGACGGCGCGGAATACGTAGCCGGTGTCCTTGCGCAGGTGACGGAAGAACCCGGTGTCCGTGCAGATCGCGAACAGCAGCAGGTCGGCCTCTTCCCTGGTGGGCGGACCGCCCAGCCGCTCGATCAGGCCCTGCACGAGCAGCGCGGTGGCGGCTACGGTCGGCACGATCATGCGCTCGTCCCCGAACGGATCGCCGGCCGCGTGGTGGTCGATCACGAGAGTCGGCAGTCCCTCGATGCCCTCTCCGGGCTCGCCCGTGCGGTCGGCGGTCGAGCAGTCCAGGACGATGGCCGCCGTGTCGCCGGAGCGGTCCTGCGGGGTAACCGTGGCGGCGAAGCGCGGCGCGAACGAGGCGATCTCCGGCCGGGTGAACGGGCCTTCGCAGAAGGTGCGTACCCGCTTGCCGCGGCGGCGCAGGAAGCTGGCGAGCGCCAGCGGCGAGGCCAGGCAGTCGCCGTCGGGATCCTGGTGGCCGAGGAGGAGGTAGGTATCGTGGTCTGAGAGGAAGCGTTCGACGGCCGTCGAGACCTCGAACGGATAGCGGTCGGTCACGGGCGCAAGGAGTACGCCGGCAGCGGGGCGCAGCGCAACCGCCTGGCTCGCGCCGCCGGGGGCGGCGGGGTTCGCGTCCCGGCAGGCGCGCACGCTACGGCAGCGATAGCAGGGCCTCCTGAGCCGGTCCACCGGATGCCACGGGACGGCCGCTCCGTATGGATACGTCGATCTCGGTGCGCATGCCGAACTCTCCGGGGAAGTAGAGGCCGGGCTCGACCGAGAAGCAGGCGCCCTCGGTGACCGGGCGTTCGTCAGGGAACTCGTACGAATCGAGGTTCACCCCGGAGCCGTGCAGGTCGGTGTCGATGCTGTGGCCGGTGCGGTGCCGCGCTGCTGACAGCAGATCCCGGTCGGCGAGCTCCCGGCGGCAGGCGCGGTCGACGTCGCTGCCGGACACCGTTCGGCCCGCCGCCGCGGCCTCGGCCAGGAAGGCCACCGCGCGTTCGCGGGCGGCGCGGACCGCGGCGAAGATCTCCCGTTGTCGTGCGGTCGGCCGGGTCGCGGCCACGCCGACCCAGGAGATATCGGCATAGATCGCTTCCGGAGCGGGCTCCCTGCACCACAGGTCGAGCTGCACGACCTGGCCCGCGGCGAGCGCCGCTCCGGCGCCGGACGCGCTGTAGTGGGGATCGGCCGAGTGGGCGCCGAAGGCGGCGATCGGCTCGTGATCGGTGACCATGCCACGTTCCTCGAACGCGCCCAGAATGCCGTCGCGCACGTCCCCTTCGGTGACGGCCCGCCCAGCGGCGCAGGCCCGCGTGATGCGCTGCCAGGAATCGGCGACGATGTCGTGCAGCGCCTGGGCGGCGCGGTCGTGGCTGGCGAGCTGGGCGCCGCTCAGGCCGCCTATCGTCCACTGCACCAGGTCCTCGGCCGGCTTCAGCGTGAAGCCGGCCCGCTCCAGCAGGCGCGCGGTGCCGTGGTCGAGCGTGGACAGGCGCGGCAGGGTGGGCGAGCACTGCGCGGCCAGGACGCTGCCCGGCGGAGCGATGCTGCCGAGCAGCTCCGCGAAGCGGGAGCGGGACGCGTAGCGGTGCGTGGTGCCGTCCACGTGGTCCAGGATGCCGGCTTCGATCTCGTGGACGAGCTTGACCACCGGCCCGTCGGCCGACACCACCGCCAGCCACGGCCGGGTGTTGCTGGCATCGGCGCCGATCCCGAGCACGGCGTCGGCGATCTGGTCGCGGTGGTAGACGCCGTAGAACAGCCAGCCGGCGCATCCGGACCGGCGCACCGCGTCCCGCGCGTGAGCCAGCCGCCCTCCGCCGCTCACTCTGCGAGTGAGGTTCGCTTTGCTCACTCTTCGCCGACCAGCGTCGCCAGCATCAGCGCCTTGGCGGTGTGCTTGCGGTTCTCGGCCTGCTCCCAGACCATCGACCGGGACGACTCGAAGACGCCGTGGGTCACCTCGTTGCCCTTCACCGCCGGCAGGTCGTGCATGAAGATCGCGGTGTCGGCCGCCCGCCCCATCAGCGCGTCGTTGACCTGGTAGCCGGCCAGGAGCCGCAGGCGGTCCGCCTCGCGGTCCTCCTCGCCCATGGATGCCCACACGTCGGTGTAGACGACATCGGCCCCGCCCACGGCATCGAGGTCGGCGCTTACCGTGAGGGACGCGCCCGCGCCGTTGCGGCAGGCCGCGACCAGCTCCGGCGCCGGCTGCAGCTCGCTCGGCGCCACCAGCGTGCAGCCCACGCCGGCCATGGAGCAGCCGACCATGAGGGAGGTGGCGACATTGTTGCGGGCGTCGCCCACGTAGGCCAGCGACACGCCGTCGAGAGCGCCGTAATGCTCGCGGATGGTGAGCAGGTCGGCCAGCACCTGGGTGGGGTGCCGGGTGTCGGTGAGCCCGTTGTACACCGGGATGCCGGCGTAGCGGGCCAGGGTCTCGACCGTCTCCTGGGCGTAGCCGCGGTACTGGATGGCGTCGTACATGCGGCCGAACACGCGCGCGGTGTCCTCGATCGATTCCTTGGCGCCGAGCTGCAGCTCGTCCCTGTTCATGACGACCGGAAAGCCGCCTTCCTCCCCGAACGCGGTCGCGAACGCGGAGCGGGTGCGGGTGGACGGCTTCTCGTAGAGCATGGCGAGCGCCAGTCCGGCGAAGCGCCGGTGCCGCTCGCCCGAGCGGCGCTGGCGCTTGACGACGGCGGCAAGGTCCAGGAGCCCCGTGAGCTCGTCGGGTGAGAGGTCGTGCAAGGTGAGCAAAGAGCGTCCGAGCAGGTTCATGTCTGCCTCCAAGTCCCGGTGGAGTCCGGAGAAGCGCGTAAACTACCGAATGTCGCATCCCCCGGCAACCCCGGACGCGTGGCAGAAGATTGACGCCGGGAAACCCCGTTTCCTATAGTGCGGGCCCACCCGATGCGGAACGCTGCGGTGGTGGAATTGGTAGACACGCTAGCTTGAGGGGCTAGTGGGAGTTAAATCCCGTGAAGGTTCAAGTCCTTTCCGCAGCAATCATTATGCTTGACACTACCCTGAGCTGAGCGCTCGGGGCGGCGCGCGGCCTAACCGTGCGGCCCGAACCAGACGGCGTACAGCTCGGCTTGCCAGAGCGAGAGGCGCAGGCGTACGCGCCTGCCCTGCAGCTCGGCTAGGCTGCCGCGGTCGCGCCAGCGGACGACTTGGTCGGTGCGGTCGACGACGGCGGGGATGCACTCCTCGGCCGCGTAGCCGGGGAGCGCCGCGCCGTGCTCGTCGAGGACCGCCGCGAGCACCCGTCCGCGCCACGCGTCGACGTTGAGGTGGAGTTCGGGTCCGGTCACTTCCAGCGGCACCGTGAGCACCGAGCCCCACTCGACGCCGCCCTTCAGCGACACGAAGCCGTCCAGCCGCAGGCGGGCCATGCAGATCGCGGCGGAGTCCAGGAAGCCGTGGAACGCCGCCTCCGCGATCGGCACCCCGCGGCGCCGGGCCGCCGTGTAGTAGATCCACAGCTCGCCGTTGCGCCGCAGCACGCCGTTGGTGGAACCGATCTGTCCGGTGTCGTAGCGGCTGCCGTCGCCGGCCGGCGACAGCTCCAGGAACGGAGCCCGATTCGCTACCCGCTCCCACTGACGGAGATCCCGGCTGCAGGCCAGCTCCATCGTCTTGCGGCTGTCCACGTTCTCGAACAGCGGCGGGCGCTTGCCCGCCCAGTGGTGCATGACCGGCAGGCCCAGGTAGAGATCCTCGTAGCGGAAGACCGGGAAGTGGTACACGTCGGTGCGCCACTCCTCGGGACGGTTGTGCACCGGGGCCAGCAGCGCCGGATCCTCGAAGAAACGGCGCAGGCGCCGGAAACCGTTCTCCTGGTCGGTCTGATCGGCGTGGAAGATCAGCTCCTGTTCGCTCCAGTTCCGGAAGTCCTCGCTGGTCGTCAGGTAGAAGGAGCGCCCGTACGGTCCGCGGTGCTTGACCGTGGAGACGAACAGGTCGCGCGCCTCGTCCAGGTACAGCTCCGAAACGTCGGCGCTGGGCTGCGGCGGCACGTCCAGCTCCTGCCACTGAATGCAGTCGGCGGAGACCAGCGTGTACAGGTGGCCGTCCCGGTAGGTCAGCGCCTTGAAGCGCCGTGCCGGATCCTCTTCCCGCGCGTGGTACAGCGGTCCGCGGATCTGGCCGCGGATCGACGGCAGGATGTTGTTCTCGCCGCCCACCGGCGTGCCCTTCCACGTCAGTCCCGGGTAGTCGTACAGGTGGAGGAACGGCTTCTCCCAGTTGACGCCGTCGCCGGAGGTGGCATAACAGGAGTAGTTGCCACTGGCGCCGGCATCGCCGCCGGCGTCGAGCTTGAGGGCGGCGCCGGTGCCGATGGTCGCGTCGTCGGGTGCCGCGGTGCCCAGGTAGACCATCTTGAAGATCTCCGTCTCCGCGTCCCAGACCGGCGCGCCCCACGTGCGGATGTACATGTTCTCCCAGCGGTGCTCGGGCCGCAGCACGGCGTTGCCCTCGAACCTGCGTGGCTGGTGGAGCTTCCTGGCGAGATTGTCGACGCGCTCGACGTGGTGATCGTCGATGAACAGGTATTTCATGGCGCTGTTCCTGGCCTCCGCACGGCAGCTTAGACCGGGGGCGACTTGCTTGGCAGCGCGCGCGATCGGGGATACGCTACGAGTTGGTCGAAACGCCGGGGGATGCTCCCGAGGCGTTCCCCCGGTTCTCAGGAGGTGCGTGATGAACGCCAAGAGAATGGCGGCGGTGGGAGTGCTCGCCGCCGGTTCGCTGCTGCTCTCCGCCACCGGGCTGTACGCCGCGAGCGCCGCAGAGACGGCCGCCGCGGAAAAGGCCACGATCCAGATGCCGGGGCGGCTGGTCTACGAGGTGTGGACGCCCGCACCATGGTCGCATCGCAACGACGGCCACTGGCCGCAGTGGTGGCTGGTCTTCGACCGGCTGCTGGAGAACAACGCTCAGCACATACCGGAGATCCCGAGCTTGGCGACGAGCTGGGACATCTCGGAGGATGGACTGCAGTACACCTTCCACCTGCGCGACGACGTCGTGTTCCACGATGGAACCCCGTTCAGCGCGCACGACGTGAAGGCCACCTTCCTGATCATCCTGGACGGCTACGTCACCAGCCCGACCTGGATCGGCAACCTGCTGAACATCGACGGCGTGGACGCCTACCGCTCGGGCGGCGCCGACGACATACCGGGGATCGAGGTGGCCGACGACCACACGGTACGGTTCCATCTGACCACGCGCACGCCCGGATTCCTGCGCAACGTGTCCATCACGTCGATCATGTCCAAGGCGCAGGTGGAGCTGGTCGGCGAGGGCAGCAAGGTCGAGGGCCACCCGACCTGGAGCGTGCCCAACGGCACCGGCCCGTTCAAGGTGGTGGAGACCGAGCCGTTCCAGTTCATCCGGCTTGAGAAGCACGATGCCTACCATCGCGGCACGCCGAAGATCGACGAGATCATCATCCACGCCAAGGACCCGGCGCTCGCCGCGGCCAACCATGAAGCGGACTTCGCCTTCTTCCAGATCACGCCCACCAGCGCCAAGGAGATCGCCAAGCTCGACCACATGGAGGTCTTCGCCCAGGTGCTCAACCACCTGACGGCGATGAGCGTCAACATCAACAGGCCCGAGCTGAACGATCCGCGCGTGCGGCGCGCGTTGATGATGGCCATCGACCGCCAGACGATCGCCGACAGCCTGTACGGCGAATACGGCGACCCGATCGTGCCGCAGGGCATCCTGCCGGCGATCGGCTGGCGCAACCCCGACCTCACTCCGGTCAATTTCGATCCTGATAGAGCGATAGCCCTGCTGGAGGAGGCGGGCTGGGACTTCGGGACGACCGTTACCATCCTGCTGCGCGACATCGACGCGGGCGGCATCCGTCTGGAGCTGGCCACGATCGTGCAGGACTACTGGAAGGAGATCGGCATCGCCGCCGAGGTCGAGCTGGTCGAGGTGGCGGTGATCGGCACCAGGTTGAACGAAGCGGACTTCGACTTCTACATGGGCGGGTGGTCCGCGGTGACCCCCGAGGCGTTGCTGCGGCTGCGTTCCGACAGCCCGGCGCAGATCGGCAGGGGCTACGCCAACGCGGAGGTGGACCGGATCGCCGAACAGATCACCACCACCTACGACATTGACGAGTTGCGCGCGCTCTACGATCAGCTCCAGGTGCACGCCTGGGAGGACATGGTCTACATGCCGGTGATCAACACGATGGGGCTGATGGCGCGCTCCAGCCGCCTGCGCACGCCGGGGACGATTCCCGACATCCTGAACTTCCCGATCGACATCTCCTGGCACGAGTGGGAGGTGGTCCAGTAGCGGCCCGGGTGGAACGATCGATGACGACGGGTGCGGCGGGGGACGCTCCGTCGCACCCTTTTTGATGGTGCCTGCCTGATGCCGCGTCCCGGCAGCTCTCCCGATCGCGTTGCGGGTGAGGTCCGCCGATCCTGATGGGCAAGTACCTGATCCGGCGCACGCTGTCGATGATCCCCACGCTGCTCGGCATCACCATCATCGTATTCGTCTTCATCGAGCTGGCGCCGGGGGACGCCGCCATGGCGATCCTCGCCGGCCGGGTCGAAGAGGAAGAGATCGCCTTCACCGAGGAAGAGCTGGCCAAGCTCCGGCGTGAGATGGGGCTGGACCGGCCGGCGCCGATCCGGTACCTGGAGTGGCTGGGCAATCTGCTGCGCGCCGAGCTCGGCGTCAGCCTGTCCACCAGGCGGCCGGTCGCCGACCTGGTCAGCTTTCGCCTGGGACCGACGATGGAGCTGATGGGGGCGGCGCTTCTGCTATCGTCGGTGCTCGGCCTCAGCCTTGGCGTGGTGTCCGCCCTGAAGCGCTACACCGCCATCGACCATGCGTTGACGGTCGCCGGCATGATGGGGATCTCCACCCCCACCTTCTACGTCGGGTTGCTCGCCCTGTTCCTGTTCAGCGTGCAGATCGGGCTGTTCCCGCTCGGCGGCCGTGTCTCGCCCGGTGCGACCGGCACCGCCGCCCGCCTGCATCACCTGGTGCTGCCCGCGTTCATCCTGGGCCTGGACCTGACCGCGGCGCTGATGCGCTACACACGCTCCAGCGTGCTGGAGGTGCTGCGTCGCGACTACGTGACCACCGCGCGCAGCAAGGGGCTGCCCGCATGGCGCGTCATCCTCGTGCACGCGTTCCGCAACGCGCTGATCCCGATCATCGTCATCTTGGGGCTGCGGCTGCCGATCCTGATCGGCGGCTCGGTGGTCATCGAGACCGTCTTCAACTGGCCCGGCATGGGCGCGTTCTACATCGGCTCGGTCCGCGGCCGCGATTATCCGATCATCATGGCGGTCACGCTGTTCTCCGCGGTGGCGGTGCTGGTGGCCAGCGTATTGGTGGACGTGCTTACCGCCGTTGCCGACCCCCGCGTGCGGCTGCAGAGCCGTGGCGAGGCGGGCCGATGAGCGCCGTCACCACCCCGGTCCGGCCTCCGGCCGAGGCCGAGCGGCGGCAGAGCAGGGGCGTCATGCGCCGGCTGGTCAAGCATCGGTTGGGGGCTGTCGCATTCGTGGTGTTCGTCCTGCTGGTCCTGGCCGTGATCGCGGCGCCGGTGATCGCCGGCCACGATCCCAACGACGTGGTCCTCCAGGAGCGCAACCAGCCGCCCGGCGCCGCCCACTGGCTGGGCACCGATCACCTCGGCCGCGACGTGTTCGCCCGCGTGCTGTACGGCGGCCGCGTATCGTTGTCGGTGGGGCTGGCCGGGATCAGCATCGCGGTGACCATCGGCGTGGTGCTCGGCACCATCTCCGGGTTCGTCGGCGGCAGGGTCGACGCCGCGCTGCTGAAGTTCTCGGAGATCGTGATCAGCTTTCCCGGCTTCATCATCATCCTGACGCTGGTGAGCCTGCTCGGCCCCAACCTGTTCACGGTCATGGCGGTGCTGGGCTTCATCCAGTGGACGGAGATCTACCGCATCGTGCGCAACCAGCTCCTGGCGCTGCGCGAGCAGGAGTTCGTGCTGGCGGCACGCTCGCTCGGCGCGCACTGGGCCGCCCTGGCGTTCCGGCACCTGCTGCCGAACGCGATGGCGCCGGTGATCGTCGCGGCGACGCTCGGCACCGCCGGGATGATCCTGACCGAGGCGGGGCTGAGCTTTCTGGGCGTGGGCGTGCAGGTTCCCACCCCATCGTGGGGGAACATGCTGACGGCGGCTCAGAACCTGACCGCCCTGGTCAACTACTGGTGGCAGTGGGTGCCGCCCGGCGCCGCCATCACGCTGGCGGTGCTGTGCATCAACTTCATCGGCGACGCCCTGCGGGACGCTCAGGATCCTCGTCAGAAGATATGAGGGAAGGGGAGACACCATGAGTCCGACGAGTACCGACACTACCGCCGGCACCTGGGAGCCGGGCTCCGCGGCTGGAGGCATGCGGCCCGAGCCGTTTCTGGATTGGCAGGCCGTGTGGCCGGGAACCAGCGGCTACGAGCCGGACGGACGCGCCTACCTGGCCGGGGCGCCGCGCGGCGTGCGCCTTGCCGTGCAGCAGGCCGTCAAGTCCGCGCGGCTGATCGAGTTCGATCGCCCCTGGGAGGAGCGCCGGCCGAGCTACCCGTGCGCGCTGCGGCACGACGGGACCTACCATCTCTGGTACGGCATCGGTACGTCGGAGCAGTACCCGCACGGAGCTCTCTGCTACGCGCACAGCGACGACGGGTTCACCTGGCACCGTCCCGAGCTCGACCTCTATCCGTACGGCGAGCACCGGAAGACCAACATCGTCTACCCGAACCGGCTGGAGGGGTCGGTGTTCCACGATCCGCGCGAGGGTGACTTCAAGCTGGTTACCATGGAGTCCCGGTGGCTCTACGGCGACAAGGTCCTGTCCGGCGACGCGGAGGCGTTGCCGCTGCGCACCCGGCTGCGCGAGCAAGGCATGCCGGACCGGGAGCTGCGCGAGGTCCTGCGCCTGACCGGCGAGCTGCGCGGCGCCGCTTCACCGGACGGCATTCACTGGACGCGGCTGGACGCCACGCTCATCGACCGCTTCTGCGACACCCAGAACGTGGTCGTGTACGACGAGGAGCGAGGCTGCTACGTCGCCTACGTGCGGATGAGCCGCGGGTTCCGCCGCGCGGTGGGCCGCTCGGCGTCCCCGGAGTTCGCCGTCGAATGGCCGGAGCCGCAGGTGGTGCTGGAGGCGGATCCGCAGGATCCACCGACCGACGACCTGTACACCAACGGCTACAGCCGCTATCCGGGGGGCGGGCCGTTCCACCTGATGTTCCCGGCCGTCTACTACCGGACCCGCGACGTGCTGGACGTGCACCTGGCGGTGAGCCGCGACGGCGTCCTCTGGCACCGGCCGGAGCGCACGCCGATCATCCCCATGGGCCCCGCGGGGGGGCCGGAGGACTCCGGCATGTACGCCAGTCCGGGCATCGTCCCGCTGTCCAACGACCGGTGGGGGGTGCTGTGCCGCGGCATCCGCAGCCGCCACAACGAGGGCTACGCGGGGCTGGAAACCGATCGCGACGGCCTGTTGACCTGGGCGATGTGGCAGCCGGACCGGCTGGTGGCCCTGCAGGCCGACACCGACGGCGAGCTCACGCTGGGCCCGCGGGAGTGCGCGGGCGGGGAGTTGCGCCTGAACTACCGGACGGAGCCCAACGGCTGGATCAAGGCGGAGATCATCCCGCCGACGCTGTGGCCGGCCGAGCACCTTGCACCGCTCGCGGGACACTCGTTCGCGGAATGTGCGCCGCTGCGCGGTGACAGCCTGTCCGCGCCGGTGACGTGGAACGGCCGCGGCGACCTGGCGGCGCTCGAGGGCGAACGGATCGCGGTGCGCATCAGCATGTCGCGGGCCAAGCTGTTCTCGGTGGCGTGCTGAGGTGGGGCGGGAAGCGGGCGCGCCTCACGCGCCACTGCTCTCCGTGCGCGACCTGCGCACGTACTTCCACACCGAGGACGGCGTGGTGCCGGCGGTGGACGGGGTGAGCTTCGACCTGCCGGCCGGAGGGACGCTCGGCATCGTCGGCGAATCCGGCTGCGGCAAGAGCGTCACGGCCCTGTCGGTGCTGCGGCTGGTGGCCTCACCTCCCGGCCGCATCGAAAGCGGGCGGATCCTGTTCGAGGGACAGGACCTGCTGCGGTTCCCGGAGGCGCGCATGCGCGAGATCCGCGGCAACGAGATCTCGATGATCTTTCAGGAGCCGATGTCGAGCCTGAACCCGGTGTTCAGCGTCGGCTTCCAGATCGCGGAGAACATCATCCAGCACCAGCGGCTGCGCAAGCGCGAGGCGTACGGCCGGGCCGTCGAGATGCTGGAGCTGGTCGGCATTCCCGACCCGGTGAGGCGGGTCCGCGACTACCCGCACGAGATGAGCGGCGGTATGCGGCAGCGCGTCATGATCGCCATGGCGCTGTCGTGCCACCCGAAGATCCTGATCGCCGACGAACCGTCCACCGCGCTGGACACCACCATCCAGGCGCAGATCCTGGACCTGATGCGGCAGCTCCGCGAGGAGCTCGGCATGGCGATCGTCCTGATCAC
Organism: Spirochaetia bacterium; assembly: GCA_963662775.1. GTDB lineage: Bacteria > Spirochaetota > Spirochaetia > SZUA-6 > Bin103 > CATQHW01. The sequence goes on along the minus strand of OY759747.1, from coordinate 1,981,794 downwards.
GCACGATCTGGGCGTGGTCGCCGAGATGGTCGAGCAGGTGGTGGTGATGTATGCCGGCAAGATCGTGGAGCGCGCCGACGTGGGCACCCTGTTCCGCGAGGGCCGGCACCCTTACACCGAAGGGCTGCTGGGCTCCCTGCCCAACCCTGCGGAAGAGCGCGACGAGCTGATCGCCATCGAGGGCATGGTGCCGAGCCCGCATGCCATGCCGGCTGGCTGCCGGTTCCATCCTCGCTGTCCGTATGCGCAGGAGATCTGCTGGCATGAGGAGCCGCCGCTGCACGAATTCTGGTCCACGCACGAGGCGGCCTGTTTCCGCTACTCGGACTTTCGGTCGATGCGCGAAGCCCACGCGGGCCGCGCCACGGCGGGGTAGTCGTGGGCACGGAAGCCGAGGCGCCCGGCACCCCGCTGGTGGAAGTGCGCGAGCTGTACAAGCACTTTCCCATTCGCTCGGGCCTGCTGTCCCGGCGCACCGGCGCCGTGCACGCGGTCGACGGAGTGAGCTTCACCCTGCGCCGCGGGGAGTGCATGGGTCTGGTCGGGGAGAGCGGCTCCGGCAAGACCACCGTCGGGCGCCTGCTGCTGCGTCTCCTGGAGCCGACCGGGGGGCAGGTGCTGTTCGAGGGCAGGGACGTGTCCCACGCCGGTGCCGAGGAGTTGCGCGCGCTGCGCCGCCAGATGCAGATGATCTTCCAGGATCCGTATTCCTCGCTGAACCCGCGCATGACGGTGGAGCAGATGATCCGCGAACCGCTGGCCATCCACCGCCTGGCACAGGGCAGCGAACGGGCCCGGCGCGTCGCCGAGCTGCTGGACGTGGTCGGGCTCGGGGGGGAGCACGCGCGGCGTTTTCCACACGAGTTCTCCGGCGGGCAGCGCCAGCGCATCGGCATAGCCCGCGCCCTGGCGGTCAACCCCAAGCTGCTGGTGTGTGACGAGCCGGTATCGGCGCTCGACGTGTCGATCCGCGCGCAGGTGATCAACCTGCTGCGCAACCTGCAGCGGGAGTTCCGGCTCACCTATCTGTTCATCGCCCACGACCTGGGCGTCGTGCGTCACATCGCCGACCGGGTGGCGGTGATGTACCTGGGCAAGGTGGTGGAGACGGCCAGCAAGCCGGCGCTGTTCGCGCGCCCGCTGCACCCCTATACGCAGGCGCTGTTCTCCGCGATACCGGTTCCGGATCCCGAAGCCAAGCGCGATCGCATCATCCTGCAGGGGGATGTCCCGACGCCGATCGATCCCCCGTCAGGCTGCCGCTTCCACACCCGTTGTCCGTTCGCGGAGGAGGTGTGTCGCCAGCGTGAACCGGCGCTGACCGAGGTCGCGCCCGGCCACCGTGCCGCCTGCCACCTGGTGACCCCGGAACGGCTCGCCGCCGGTGACGTGCCGACCCCGCGCACCGCCGCGCTGCGCTCGGCAGGCGTTCAGCCGGCCCGAAATCCGTAGAGCTTCACCCAGCTCCCGCGGAAGCGAAGCCGGATGCGGCGACCGCGCAACGCGGAGAGATCGGAGGTGCCGTTCCAGGTCACCGTGCGGTCCACCTCGTTGGCCATGAGCCGATCGGCCTCGGCGGCGGCGTAGCCCCACAGCGCGTGACCGCTGGTATCGAGCACCTCGACCTGCAGCCAGCCGCGCGAGCTGGCGTCCATGTTCACCTGCAGGCGGTCGCCGGCCAGCTCGAACGGCACCGTGGTGAGGCTGGCGGCTTCGCCCTCGGCGTCCTGCGACACGAAGCCGTCGCGGCGCAGCCGCAGCCTGCCGATCGCCGCAGGCCGGGCATCGCCGCTGCGCTTGGCGTCGACGTCGATGTCGTGGCGGGTGCTGACGCCGCCGTAATAGAGGTACAGATCGTCGCCGGCGACGATGCCGCCGGCCATGTACAGCCCCTTGGCGTCGAAGGCTCCCGCGGGTCCGAGGCGCACGAACGGCGTCCGCCAGCGCGTGAAGCCGATCCCGTCGCGGCTGGTCGCGAGCTGTACGTCCAGGGTATCGCTGCTGTGGTGGTACGCCGAGGTGAAGATGAAGTAGCTGTTCGCGGCGCACGGGTACTTGATGGCGGCGCTGTTGTAGAGGCCGCCGCCGGCCAGGTCATCGTCGGCGCTCTGGCTGAAATCGGGCTCCAGGACCTTGCTCGGCTCCGGGAACCGCGAGAAGTCGGACGACTCCGCGCGCGCCACGGCGCGATAGTCGAACGATCCGACTTGCCTTCCTTCCGCATCGAGATGGAGATGCTCGTTCCATCGCACGAAGGCGACGTAGCGTTGCAGGCGCTCGTCCCAGAAGGCGACGTTCTGGGTGTCCGTGTACCATGGCATGATCGGCGCGGGGTACTTCGTCCACGCGATGCCGTCGGGTGAGGCGGCGCCGATCACCGCCGGATAGACCCAGGTGTCCAGCTTTTCCTTGAAGTACCGGAAGCGCGCGCCGCCGCAGTTGACGCTGGTGACACCCCATTTCGTGCCGTCTTCGCCGATGAACTTGAACCGTTCCGCCGGCGGCGCGGCAGGATCGACGAAGACGCTGCCGGTAGCCGGGCTCATCACGATATTGTTGGCCTTGCTGCCGGAATGCTCGACCACTCGCAGATCGGGCCGATGCCACTCGACGCCGTCTTCCGACACGGCAACGCACAATGAGCGCGAGCCGTCGTCCCCCGTTGCCGAGTAGTACAGCCGGTACCCGTCCGGGACGTCGACGACGCTCGCGTGGTGGACGCCGCGCGTTTCCCAGGGCCGCTCGGGCCGGAGCGCCGGCGCCTCGGCGCGCACGGGAGGATTCAAGGTCAGCGTGAAGCCGCTCTTGTGGGTGATGAACGCGTCGTCGAACAGGAGCTGGTTGTCGATGCCGATCGTCAGGCCGCTGTCGTCTTCCATGTGAGGATGTTATGCCAATCGGGCCAGGAGTACCTCGTGCAGCTCGACCTTGGGAACCAGCACACCGTGCGGTGCATCGCTCACCTCCAGGTCGACCCGCGCTAGCGGAAGCCGAGCCGACCGCACGCGATGGTCGTTGAACACGACGGCGATGTCGTGAATGGGAGGAATCTCCTGCAGGGCGAAAAAGGTCGCGACGTCGCTGCTCGCTGCATGCCCCTCCGCCTCGTCGAAGATGGCAGGCGGCAGCATGGGAGTCGGATGGTTGAGAAGATGGACCATCAACAGGTCGCCGCCGACCGTCGCTGCGGTGATCTCGATCGCCTGCGGAGCGGTGACCTCGATCGGCGGCGGCACGTTGGTGACCAGGTTGGCGATGAAGCGCTTGAGTCCCGGGTAGGCGTTGCGGGCGTAGCCGCCGCCGACGTCGGCGCTGACGTACATCGCCCGCCCCTCCCCGTACCGGTGGAGCGTCACGGCCGGCGCGCCCGAATCGTACTCGGAGCGGGGATCGAAGTCGCTGAGGGGCGCGGTCCAGCGTCGGCTGCCGGCGCCGGGAGGGCGCGCCCGCAGGCTGCTTCGCGTGCAGAGGACCTGCATCCCGCCGTCGCTGCGCGGGGACACCGTCGACTCGGCGGCGACCAGGCACGTCAGGGGGCCGAGCGCGCGCCGCAGCCGCTCCTGGTGATTGACGTAGATGACCGCGTCAGGCCGCTCCGTGCGGACTCCCAGGTAGCTGACGCCCAGCACGTCGGCAAGGGCAAAGTCGTCCCGCGCCTCCCCGAGCTCGTCCAGCAACGAGGTCTGGTGGGTGGCGATCAGGGTACCCCCGGCGCGCACGTAGTCCCGGATCTGCACGCATTGCCGATCGGACAGACAGGCGCTGTCGGACAGGAAGAGCACCGGATAGCGGGACAGGTGGTCGAACCGGAGCTGATCGTCGAGCACGGCGTCGACCAGCAGGTGCGATCGGTTGAGCGCCTCGTAGGCGCCGGTGACGCACGGCTGGCCGATCTCCATGAAGTGGGTCTTGAGGGTGTTCCTGGCACGTTCCGCCGGTTTGAAATCGCGGTTCTGCTGCGAGACGTGCAGCGCGACATACGGGACCGTGTCGCCGTCCATGTAGCGGGCACGCTTCTTCAGCGCGGTGAAGACCTCCGTCATCACCGGTGCGCCGAGGGCCAGCGGGCCGGGGAAGTCGCCGAAGATGGGCGCCCCGCCGTTGACGATCGCGGACAGCCCGTGCAGCAACGCGGGATAGGGCTCGGGGTTCGGAGCCGAGCCGCCGGTGACCTCCGACAGGTTCTGGAACGAGCTTCTCCAGATTCCGAACGGCCTCCCCATGGCGCGGCCGACCGTGGCCGTGAAGCCGGACTCGCGCATCGTGCGGTGCGTCTCGATGAAGTAGTGCCCGCCGAGGGCGTTCACCCCGACCGGAGCGAGCGGGTGGCCGTCCGCCCAGGTGGTGGTCGGGCGCGCGTAGTACTGCAGGTCCATGATGACCCCCGGATGCGCGTCCAGGACGGTGCGATAGACGTGATGGAGGACGTCCAGCCACTTGCGATAGCGCCAGTTGATGAAATGTCTGAACTCGTTCGAACCGAAGTCGACGCGTCGCGGGATCGCAAGCCCCGTATCATGTGCGAACAGCCGCTCGCAGTATCGGCAAGAGCACGACGGATAGAACGGACGTCCCTCGTGTGAGCCCCAGTTCGTGTCGTCGAAATAGAAACCGTCCAGGTCGAGGTTGTCCAGAAACTCGATCAGGTAGGTCGGCAGCCAGTCGCGGAACGGGGAATTGAAGCAGAACCATCCCTGGTTCTCGATCCGCTCGCGCCCATCGTCGAGAAGCTCCATCAGCCACTCGGGATGTATCTCCCTGAGCGGCTTGTTGTACATGAACGAGTAGTAGGTCAGGACGATGATTCCCTTCTCGTGTGCGGCCGCCAGGAACGCCGGCAGCCGATCCTCGTCCACGCGTGGATGGGGCGGGAGCAGCCGGGAGCGAAAGCGCGGCGTACCGCGATCGACCTCGGCCGACACCACGGTCATTTCGACGCCCATGTCGTGGGCGCGCTCTACCCATTCCTGGACGGAGGGACCCGTCACCGTCTCCCCGGTGACCGGCGGCGGTTCGGGAAAGTGGAACTCCGCGCGGCACACCCGCCGGTGATACGGGAGCTGGGCGAGACGCGCCGCCGTCGAGCCGACGCGCCGTATGCCGCCGCTCATCGATCGCGCATGATCCGGCTCCCACCCAGATCTACGGGGGTCCTGCAATTGGGCCGCCGCATCACGGACTATCCCACCTCCGACGCGGCGAGCAGCTCCGCCGGCGGCCGCTCCGGTGACGCGAACGGGTCGATCACCCGCACCGCCCCGAACATCTGCCCATGCTGGAGGTCCTCCGTGAGCAAGGCCCGGCAGCCGCCGGCCTGCGCGGCGGCGACGATCAAGGCGTCCCAGCAGGACAGCGAGTAGCGTGCCTCCAGTCGCCAGGCGCGCTCGAGCAGGGCGAGATCCGCGGCAACCGGCTGCCACGCGGTGAGGTCGCGGACCAGAACGCGGGCTTCATGCACGTCGAATTGCGGCACCAGCTTGCGGGTAAGCGTCGCGTACAGCTCCTGCAGCACCTGGAAGCTGAGACGTCCCAGCCGCAGTCGCCAGACGAACTCGTACCAAGCCTCGGCGCGCGCCTGCTTGACCGGGTCCGTGCTGTCATGGCGGTAGACCAGGACGTTGGTATCAACGAAGACCGGCGCGGTCATGCAACTCCTCGCGGACGGGCTTGCGGCCGTCGGTCCACGCCAGCTTGCGTGGCCTGATCGCCAGACACCGCTCCATCGCGGCGCCGTAGTCATCGCTGCGGCGCTTCGTGTCACTCAGCAGGTCGGCCAGCCACGCGGACACGCTGCTATCGGCTTTGGCGGCCTCGACCCGGACCCATCGGGCGGTGTCTTCGGGAAGAGATACCGTCACGTTCTTCATCGCACGAGAATAGTGAGCCACGACGTTCGTGTCAAATCTCGGAATTTCCGTTGGCCGAATGGACCCTCAGCGTCCTTCGCCCAACTCAGTCCACCAACCGACTCCGAATCAGACGCCGGGCGCTCTCGTAGATGTCCCTTCGCCGGCCGGCTCTGCGGATGCCGATCGACTTCGCGTGCTGCTTCAGAACGACCCGGTACACCTCAGGCGAGGTCGCGCTCGACCTCGTCGAGGCCGATCACGTCGCCGCGTCGAGCCTCCCGCAGGCTCTGCCGGAGCTGCGCCTTCAGCTCGGGGTCGCTCATGATCTCCAGGGACTCCATGATCGACTCGTACATCTCGTAGCCGATAAGGATCATCATCGGCTTCCCGCGGTTCGTGACGGTCACCGTGTCCTGAGAGTCGACGAGGTCGTTGGCGATCTGAGTGAGCCTGGCTCGCGCTTCGGTAATGGGCAGCTCTCTTGTCATGCAGACTTCCTCCGCTACCGCTCCGCCTTGCGGAGCGCCACCGTAGCGGCGTGGCCGTTGACGGTGAGGTCCTGCGAATCGGCGTCGCCGTCCGGGAGCGAGCCGACCCGGAGCTCGACGGCCAGGGTCTCGCCGCTCACGTAGCCGCGGTGGCCGGCGACCGCCGCCTCGACCTCGTCCGTGCCCTGCACGCCAAGCTCGATGCGGTCCGAAACCTCCAGGCCGGCCGATTTGCGCAGGTTCTGGATGCGGTTGACCAGCTCGCGGGCCAGCCCCTCCGCCTCCAGCTCCGGGTCGAGCTGGGTGTCCAGACCGACGCCCAGGTTGTTCGCAAGCGCCGCGACGATGCCGGGCTTCTCCGTGCGCTGCACGTCCAGGTCGTCGATCGTGATGCGGCCGCCGGCCACCTCGATGCCGCCGCCGCCCTTGAGAGCGGCGAGGTCGCCCGGGGTGAGCGACCGCACGCGGGCGGCCACTTCCTTCATGCGGGTGCGGAAGCGGGGGCCAAGGCGGCGGAAGTCGGGCTTGTGGGAGACCTCGCTGAGATCGGTCTCGTCCTCCACCAGCGTGACCTCCTTGACGTTGAGCTCCTCGGCGATCAGGTCCCGCATCGGCTCGAACTCGGCGCGGCTATCATCGTCGGCCGGCAGCAGGTACAGGCGGCGCAGCGGCTGGCGGACCTTGAGGTCGTGTTTGCTGCGCAGCGACCGGCCGAGCACGACCGCCCGCATCGCCAGCTCCATGCGGCGTTCCAGCGCCCGGTCGCGCAGCTCCTCGCGCGCCTGCGGCATGTCGCACAGGTGTATGCTCTCGGGCGCACCCGGGTCGGCGGCGCGCACCAGGTTCCGGTAGATGCGCTCGGTCACGAACGGCAGCACCGGCGCCAGCGCCTTCACGAAGGTGGTCAGCACCTCGTAGAGCGTGGCGTAGGCGGCAGCCTTGTCGTCGTCGTCCTCGGACTTCCAGAAGCGGCGGCGGCTGCGGCGGATGTACCAGTTGGTGAGCCGCTCCACGAACGCCACCATGGCCGGCACGGTGCGGTAGAGGCGGTAGGCCTCCATCTCGCGGTTGACGTCGCTTAGCAGGGTCTGCAGCGAGGAGACGATCCAGCGGTCCAGGCGGTTGGCCGAGCGCGCGCCGCGCGCGGCGCCCGGCGTCCAGCCGTCGATGCGGGCGTAGGTGACGAAGAAGCTGTAGGCGTTCCAGAGCGGGATGATCACGTCGCGCAGGCTCTGACTCATGCCGGACTCGCTCAGGCGCAGCTCCTCCGCCTTCATGGCGGACGAGTTCAGCAGGTAGAGGCGCAGCGCGTCGGCGCCGTAGGTGGCAAGCATCTTCGCCGGATCGGGGTAGTTGCGCAGGCGCTTGCTGAGCTTGCGGCCGTCCTCTGCCAGCAGCATGCCGCCGACGATGCAGTTGTGGAACGCCGGCCCGTCGAACAGCGCCGCCGCCAGCACCGTGAGGGTATAGAACCAGCCGCGCGTCTGGTCCAGGTTCTCGGAGATGAAGTCGGCGGGAAAGCTCGCCTCGAAGTCCTCGGCCCGCCCGAACGGGTAGTGGCTCTGCGCGTACGGCATCGACCCCGACTCGAACCAGCAGTCCAGCACCTCCGGGATGCGGCGCAGCGTGCCGGCGCCTGACGGCGACGGGATCTCCAGGTCGTCGATGCGGTGCTTGTGCAGGTCGTCGACCGGCCGGCCGGTCAGCTCCTGAAGCTCTCCGATGCTGCCCACGCAGACCGCCTCGCCGCTCTCCTCGTCGCGCCAGATCGGCAGGGGCGTGCCCCAGTAGCGGTTGCGGCTGATCGCCCAGTCGCGGGCGCCTTCCAGCCAGCGGCCGAAGCGGCCGTCGCGGATGTGCTCCGGGACCCAGCGGATGCGGCGGTTGGCGGCCAGCATCCGCTCCTTGAGCTCGCCCTCGACGCGGACGAACCAGGTGGAGACGGTGCGGTAGATCAGCGGCGCGTCGCAGCGCCAGCAGAACGGGTAGTTGTGGACGATGGTGCCTTCGGAGAACAGCGTGCCGGCGGCGCGCAGGGCACGGGTGATCGGCGTGTCAGCGTCCTTGACGAACTGCCCTGCGTAGTCGGCCACCTCCTCGGTGAAGCGGCAGTCGGCGTCGATCGGGCAGACCACGGGGATGCCGGCGCGCTGGCCGAGCAGGTGGTCGTCCTCGCCGAAGCCGGGGGCGATGTGGACGATGCCGGTACCGTCCTCGGTGGACACGAAGTCGGCCGCCACGACCCGGAACGCGCCCTCGCCGCGCAGCTCCGCGAAGTCGTCGAACAGCGGCTCGTAGGTCATGGCCAGGAGCTCGGCGACCGGCTGCGCGGCGACCGAGGCGATCTCGTCCGTGCGCTTGCCGAACACGGCGTCCACGCGGGCGCGCGCCAGGATCAGCGATTCGCCGTCCGTGGTGGTGACCCGCACGTAGTCGATGTCGTCGCCCACGGCCAGCGCCATGTTCGAAGGCAGCGTCCAGGGCGTCGTGGTCCAGGCCAGTATCGACAGGCCGGGCGCGCCGCGCACGCGGAAGCGGACGGTGATCGACGGATCCTGCGTGTCCTGGTAGCCAAGGTTGACCTCGAAGTTGGACAGCGGCGTCGCGCAGCGCGGGCAGTAGGCCAGCGACTTGAAGCCCTCGTAGATCAGGCCCTTGTCCCACAGCGACTTGAACACCCACCAGACCGACTCCATGAAGCCGGTGTCCATGGTCCGGTACTGGTGGTCCCAGTCGACCCATCGCCCCAGGCGCTGGATCAGCGTCTGCCACTCGGCGGTGTAGCGCAGCACCACCTGCCGGCAGTATTCGTTGAAGGGGCCGATGCCGTAGTCGATGATGTCGGCGCGGGTCTTCAGGCCGAGCTGGCTCTCCGCCTCGTTCTCTACCGGCAGGCCGTGGCAGTCCCAGCCCCAGCGGCGCTCCACGCGGTAGCCGCGCATGGTCCAGTAGCGCGGCACCACGTCCTTGGAGATGGAGGCGAGCAGGTGCCCGTAGTGCGGCAGGCCGGTGGCGAACGGCGGCCCGTCGTAGAAGCGGAACGGCCGGCCGGCGGGCCGGTTCTCGACCGACTTCCGGTACAGGTCGCGGTCGTTCCAGAAGGCCAGGATCTCTTCTTCCATGGCCGGGAAGTCGACGTGGCTCTCCACCGGCTGGAAGACGGACGTGCGTACAGGTGCGGTGCTCATCGCTCTATAAAGGTTTATCGGACTATCAGGGGTCGGTCCGCGATTCTATCGAAAATCGCCGGCCGGTGGCTGCGGCGCCGGGCTGGCCACGTGGCCGGCTCGTGATGCACCGTGCTCGCGACAGACAGGGGCCGTCCCGGCACCGTGCCGGGGGTTCCCCGCTGCGCTGACCATTTCCGAGGAGAGACCTGATGACGAAACGACTGGCACTGCTGGTGTGCGCGTGCCTGCTCGGCGCCGCCTCCGGCTTCGCCGCGGGCCAGGAAGACGCCGACGCGCCCAAGGAGATCTCGTGGCAGGTGTGGGTGACCCCCAACCTGAGCCTGGAGTTCTGGCAGGAGATCGCCGACGCGTTCGTGGCCGAGAACCCCGACGTCACCATCGAGCTGATCGAGGCCAACGCCGCCGTCACGCCGGCCGCCGACGACTTCATCAAGACGCGGATCGCCGCCGGCGACGTGCCCGACCTGATGTCCAACATCACCATCAACGTGTTCGCGGACGCCGGCATCCTGTGGGCGCTGCCCGACGACGACCCGGACCTCGCGCGCATCCGCAACCTGGACTCCGCGCGCTACAAGGGCGTGCTGTACGGCCTGCCCACGGCGGTCCAGCCGCAGGGGCTGCTGTTCTACAACAAGTCGCTGTGGGCGGAGGCCGGACTGGGCGATCCGCCTGCGAGCTGGGACGAGTTCGCGGCCGCCTGCGAGACGCTGAAGGCGGCGGGGATCACGCCCATCATCACCGGCGGCGAATGGGTTGCCGGCTACGCATTCTCGATCTTCACCTCTGCCGAGGTGTTCCACCACAACCCGCGGTGGTACGCGGACCGCTGGGCCGGTGAGGTCTCCTTCGAGGAGGGCTTCGCCGAGGCCGCGGAGTACTACAAGCAGCTCGTGGACAGCGAGTGCTTCAACAAGGGCGCCCTGAGCGTCGGCTACGCCGACCTCGAGCAGCAGTTCCTGGCCGGCAAGGCGGCGATCTACCCCATGGGGAGCTGGTTCACGGCCGCCGAGGCCGCCGCCGACAAGGACTTCGAGGTGGGGGTCTTCTACGCCCCGTCGTCGGATGGCGTTCCGCACCTGCTGCAGAGCCTGAGCTACGGCTCGGGCGGCATCTACATCGAGTCCGAGCATCCCGAGGTGGCCTTCGAGCTGCTCAAGTTCACGACCATGGACGACGTGTACGGCGCCAAGCTGCTGCAGGTGGACGGGCTGTTCTCGGCCCTGGATCCGCCGCTGACCTATCCCATGTCGGTACTCCAGCAGGAGATGATGGACATGCTCTCCGTGCCGCCGACCACTTCCGGGCTGTACGGCCTGATCGTGGGCGAGGCGCCGCCCGGCGGCATCAACGCGCTCTATGACCGGGTCGGCCAGGCATTCCTGACCGGCACCGTCAGCGACGTGCGGGAAGCGCTCCGCGAGTTCGACGAGTTCTGGGACAGCACCACGCAATAGGAGCGCTACCCAACAGAAGCGCCGACTCCCGTCCCATCGGCCCGGCAGCACGCTTCGTGCTGCCGGCGCCGGTGCGGCTCAGGCCTGCAGCCGGTCGAGCAGGCCGGGAAGCTCGCGCAGCGAAACGATCTCCGCATCCGGGACCGGGTCGTCCGCCGCAAGTTGCGCACCGGTGCGGTTGATCCAGACCGACGTCATGCCGGCGCCGTTGGCGCCGCCGACGTCCCGGAGAAGCGAGTCGCCGACGTAGACCGATCGCGAAGGCGCGGCGTCCAGGGCGGCCAGGGCGTGGTCGAAGATCGCCCGCAACGGCTTGCCCGCGCCGACGTCGGTGGTGGTCACGGAGCCGAAGTAGCGGCGCAGACCCGAAGCCTCGACCTTGGGGAGATGGGTGGCCGCCGATCCGTTGGTCAGCACGCCCATCCGGAACCGGCCGCGCAGGGCGTCCAGGCATTCGATCACGTCGTCGTAGATCGGAACGTCCGTTCTCCTCAGCGCGGTCCAGGTCGCCGCCGCGAGGGCGGCGGCATCGCCGGACGCGTCAGGCCGCAGGGCCACGCTCCACGCCCGCTCCACGATGCGGCGGTCGTCCATGTTCCCCCACGGCGGCGCCAGGGTGTCCCTGAGCTCGTCCCAGATCCGCTCCGCGGCCGCGAAGTACGCGCCGGCAAGCTCGGCCGGATCGACACGCGGATGGCGCCGGGCCACCGCCTCGGCCGTCGCCGCCACGCAGCGCTTCCAGCTCGCATCGTCGTCCATCAGTGTGCCGTCCCAGTCGAAGACGACGGCGGCGATCATGCGGTCATCCGGATGTCGGGCATGACCTGGTGGGCTGCACCGTTCCGTATTACGGGTGCTCGCCGGCCCCGGTGAGCCGTCGCTGGATCTCGGCATAGGTGTCTTCGCGCACCGTGCCGCGCTCGGCGGCCGCCAGGTTTTCGGCGAGGTGCTGCGGATCGCTCGTTCCCACGATGGTCGTGTGCATCCCGGGGTGGGTGATCGTGAGCCGCAGCAGGAACCCGGATCGTGACTCGCCCTCGGCGAGGAACTCGTCGAGGGCGCAGGTCTCCCACAGCTTCCAGCGATTCACCATCCGGGTGGAGTGCTCGCCCTTGGCGACGCCGCCGCGGATGATCACGCCCGCGCCGGCAGCCGCGACCTCGCGGATCACCAGCTCGTGCTCCCGCTGCAGCGCGGAATAGGGGATCTGGTAGGTGGCGAACGCCCGCCGCAGCAGGTAGGTGCGGATGTCCGGAAGCGTGGACGAGATCGACACGTGGCGGGCCTTGCCGGTGGCCTTCACCTCGTGCATGACCTCCAGCAGCCCGGCGCCGTCCACGTCCTCGACCCGCGCGCCATGGAGCTGCCAGATGTCGACGTGGTCGGTGCGCAGCCGCCGCAGCGACTGCTCGATGTTGCGGAGGAGCTGCTCGCGCGTCCAGACGTGGCGGGGTTCGCGGCCGGTGCCGCGGTCGTCCACGTTGCAGCCGCACTTGGTGGCCAGCACGTAGTCGCTGCGCCGGTGGCAGAGGTATTTGCCGATGCGGTCCTCGGACACGCCGTAGTCGGGACTCGTGTCGATGAAGTTGATGCCGCCGTCAAGGACGGCGCCGAGCAGGCGGTCCGCCTCGCGGTCGCTCACTCGCCCGGGATCGCGCAGCTCCATGGCGCCGTAGCCGAGCACCGCGGCGCGCAGCCGCGTTTTTCCGAGGGTCCTCTGTTTCATCGCGGCAGAGCGTACTACGTGGCGGCTATGATTGAAGCAGGGGAGATCCATGGGCAGCGATGGCAATCGACGCGTTACTACGGGCATCGGCGGCGGCACGTATCTTCTGGTCGGGATCGGCGTGGGCATCGCCTCGGCGGCGTGGGAGTCCGTCGTCGTGGCCATCATCTCCGGCGCGTTCTGGCCGGCCACGCTCGGCTATTGGGCGATCCGGTCGCTACGCCACTTCGCGCTGGGCAACTGAGGCTCGCGATCTCGGCGGACCCACGAAAGAGGCCGCTCGGCAAGCGAGGCCGCCACGGCGTCGAGCTCTTGGCGGGGCACCTCCAGGTGGCGGGTACCGAAGGAGAGGCGGCCCTCTTCAAGGCGGATGTGCCGGCCGGAGGTGATGTCGGTCGGCTCGTGCTGGGGCACGACCAGCAGGTGGGCGTGCGGGACGCCGAACCCGTGAACGACCAGGCCGACGCGCCGCGGGCGCAGCGTGCGGCGAATCGTCCGCGAGAGCCGCTGTGCGACCAGCAGGATGTGGGCCGCAAGGTCGTCGGGGAGGTCGCAGAAGTGGTCGATGTGCTGCTTGGGGATGACCATCAGCTCGCCGGGACGCGCCGGGCGGATCCCCATGAATCCCAGGGAGACGTCGTCCTCGTGCACGCGGCTGCACGGCTCCCCGCCGGCCACGATCCGGCAGAAGACGCAGCCGCCCACTATCCCTTGACCGCGCCCAGCACCAGCCCCTTGGTGAAGTAGCGCTGCAGGAACGGGTACACCAGCAGGATCGGCACCATGCCTATGAAGATCTGCGCCGCCTTCGAGGTCTCGTCGGAGATGAACCGGAAGAACTCCTCGTCGGCGTAGTCCAGGTCCACGGAGGTGAGGTCGATCAGGATGGTGCGCAGATAGGTGGCGAGCGGAAACTTGCGCGGGTCGTTCAGGTAGATCAGTCCGAAGAACCACTCGTTCCAGTGGAACACCAGCACGAACAGGGAGATGGTGGCGATGGCCGCGGTGGAGACCGGCAGGTAGACCCGCCACAGGATCTGCAGGTGGCCGGCGCCGTCGATGAACGCCGCTTCCTCCATCTCCACGGGGACACGGCGGAAGAAGTTGAGCAGCAGGATGATGTTGAACACCTGTGTCGGCAGCAGCGGGATCAAGAGCGACCAGAAGCGGTTGATCAGCCCCATCTTCAGCACCACGAAGTAGGTCGGGATCAGACCGCCGCTGAACAGCATGGTGACGAACAGGAACCACAGGTAGACCGGCCGCCACGGGAACAGCTTCTCCCTTTTCGACAGCGCGTAGGCGGTGATGCAGTTGAACACCATGTAGATCGGCAGGGCAGCGCCCAGGCGCAGGAACGACACGCCGACCGAGCGCAGGAACTCGACGCGTGTGGCCACGAACTCGTAGGCCTTGGTGTTGAACCCCACCGGCCACAGCCCGACCAGATTGGCCACCGCGGCGGCGCCGGTGCTGAACGACACCGCCAGGATGTGCAGCAGCGGGATGAAGCAGACCGCCGCGTACAGCGCCATCAGCGTGTAGTTGCCGGTCTGGAACGCGATCCTGCCCGGCCCGACCCGCTTGCGCAGCCGGCGCGGGGCGTCCGCGCGTGGCTCGACCGTCGCCTCTGCCGCCATCAGAAGATCCGGTAGTCGGCGTAGCGGACCGCCAGCCAGTAGGACAGGCTGATCAGCACCAGCGAGACCACGGACTGGAACAGCCCCACCGCCGCCGCCACGCTGTACTGCGCCTCCAGCAGGCCGACGCGGTACACGAACGTGCTGATGATGTCGCCGGTCTCGTAGACCACCGGGCTGTACAGGTTGAAGATCTGGTCGAAGCCGGCGTGCAGCGCCTGGCCCAGACTGAGGACGCCGAGCAGCACGATGACGTGGCTGATGCCGGGAATGGTCACGTAGCGGGTCTGCTGCATGCGGCTGGCGCCGTCGATGGAGGCGGCCGCGTACAGGTTCTCGTCGATGCCGGTGAGCGCCGCCAGGTAGATGATCGTGCCCCAGCCGACCTCCTTCCACAGGTGGGTGGTGACGACCGTGAACCGGAACCAGCGGTTGCTGCCCAGGAAGAAGATCGGCTCGATGCCGAGCCATTCCAGCACTCCGTTCACCATGCCGGAGGTCGGCGACAGGATCACCAGGAAGATGCCGCCCAGGATGACCCACGACAGGAAGTGGGGCATGTAGATCACCGACTGGATCGTGCGCTTGGCCGGCATGCTGCCCATCTCGTTGAGCAGCAGCGCCACGCCGACCGGAAGCGCCAGCCCGAGCACGATCTTCCAGGCGGAGATCACGAATGTGTTGTAGATGACGTTGCCGAAGTTCGGCAGGGAGAAGACGTAGCGGAAGTTGTCCCAGCCGACCCAGGGCTGGCGGCCGAACAGGCCGAGCGCGGGGTCGAAGTACTGAAACGCCATGATGGCGCCGTACATCGGCAGGTAGGCGAAGATCGCCACCACCACCACGGCCGGCAGCATCATCAGATGCAGCGGCGCCGCCGGCGGCCGGTCGCGCCGGCGGCGCCAGAAGCGGCGGAGCTCGGGGCGCACGGTGGCGCTCACGCCCTGCTCCGTCGCGTCCGTGAGATTACCGGGGACTCCCTACTGCGTGGTCTGCCACCACTCGTTGACCTCGTCGGTGACGTCCTGGCCGCCGAGCCGGTACCAGTCCTCGACGAAGGTGTCGAACGCCTCCAGCGGCTCCTCGCCGATGATGATCTTGGCGAAGACCTCCTCCTTCATGGAGTTGAGCGTGGCGCCGCGCTGCAGGTAGGCGTTGCCGAGCGGGCCGTAGAACTGGTTGTACACGAAGTGGTCGGAGTCGTAGAGCTCGCCCACCGCGACCATCGGGCCGTCCGGGCCGTTGACACGATAGGAGATCCAGTTGTCGGTGACCCCGGTCTCGCCGTCGGCGTACCCCTTGATCTGGCCGAACGTTCTCATCTCCGGGCCTTCGGACAGCCGCGAGGTGTCGCCGTCCTCCAGCGCCGCGTTGAGGCGCAGGGCCAGGTCGTGGCCGGCGAACATGCGGATGTTGTGGAACAGCCGCACGTGGTTGATGGAGATCCCTTCGTCGTACACGTTGAGGTCGGCCTCGCGGGTCGAGCCGTGCACGTAGGTGTGGTTGTACAGCTTGATCATCGCCTCCGGGTTGGGATAGTCGGCCCGCACCGCGAAGTAGGTGGGCGGCTTGAGGTTGGACGGCGACAGCGCCACCGAACCGTCCTCGGAAGGCAGGTCGACCCAGTGCCAGTCCTCGTCGGGGTTGTTGTCCCGGAACTGGCGCAGCGGCCACGCCGGGTTCCAGCGCTCGCCGTACAGCAGGCCGTACTTGCCTGCGGCGACGTCGCCGTAGGCGGCGCCGCGATCCTTGACCACGAACTCCGGATCGAGCAGCCCCTCGTCGGACATCTCGCGCAGCTTGCCCAGCGCGGTGCGCACCTCCGGCTGCACGCCGGCGAACTCCAGGCGGCCGTCGCGCTCCAGCCACATGTCGGCGATGAAGTTGGCCGGGTAGGCGCCGTAGCCGGCGAAGAAACCCTCGCCCAGGAACTTGAAGTCCTTGTCCAGCGGCAGGCCGAAGGTGTCGTCCTTGCCGTTGCCGTCCGGGTCCTGCGTGGCGAACGCGCGCGCCAGCTCGATCACGTCGTCCATGGTCTTGGGATCGGGCAGGCCGACGGCGTCCTGCCAGTCGTTGCGGATCCACAGGTACTTGGCGAACGGCTGCCGGTTGTAGTCCGGGAGCGCGTAGAGCTCGCCGTCCACGGAGCCGGCCTCCAGGGTGATCGGGCTCCAGTCCAGGTGCTCGCGCAGCTCGGGCAGGATGTACTCCTCGTAGAGCGCGCCGAGCGGCGCCAGCTTGCCGGCGCGCGCCAGCGACACCAGCTTGTCCTGCTCCAGCAGCATGATGTCGGGCAGCTCTCCGGAGGCGATGGTGACGGCGATCTTCTGGTCGTACTGATCGTCCGTGCGCGCGATCCAGACCGGGTTCACCTGGATGCCGAGCTCGTCCAGCCAGCTTCGCGTCCAGGGGTTGTTCTCGAAGCTGTCGCCGTCGGCGAACTGCTGGTCGACCAGGACCTGGGCGACGATGCTGGCCTCGATCGGCGGGTCGTACGCGCCGAGCGGCCCGGGCGCCACGGCGGCGACCATCTCTTCTTCCGCCGGCGCGGCAAACGCGGCGCCAGCGGCCAGACACGCCGCCAAGAGGGCGACGCCGATACGCAATGTCATGTATTCCTCCTCGAACGGCCGTCTTGCGTGATACGGCCGCGCGGGAGTGTAGACGATGCCGGCGCGGGCTTCATCACCCCGTGCCGCCACCGCGCCCGTCACCGATTCCGCATACTCGGGCCGAACGTCGCAGGTGATCGTCAGAGTCGTGCCGCGCGCGCTCTCCGCCTCTTGAGTTCGCAGCCAACTGCTGGAGCAGACCCGCAGCTCCGAATGTTTCGGTGAGGCCGCCGACGGGGTATCTTCGACCCGGAGCCGATGCCCGATCTGCCGCCTGCCGCGCCACATGATGCGCTGTTCCGCGCGTTGCTCGGAGACCCCGGACGGGCCGAGACGCTGGTACGAGAGTATCTGCCTCCCGCCGTCGCTACGGAACTGTCGGACGCCCCGATCCGCCCGGTCGATGCGAGCTTCGTGGATGCCGTCCTGCACCGGAGCCACAGCGACCGGCTGTTAGGCGCGACTGAAGGGCGGCGGCACCGCATATGTCTACGTGCTGCTGGAGCACAAGGCGGCGCCCGATCCGGGAACCCCGTTGCAGATGCTCGGCTACATGGTGCGCATCTGGCAGCGCCATGCCGAGGGCCGTGCATCGCGGCTGCGTGCGCTGCCGCCGATCGTGCCGCTGATCTTCTACCATGGGCGCGAGCGGTGGAGCGGGGCGCTGTCGGTGGCGGAGATGATCGCTGGCGAGGGGGAGTTGGCGGCGTTTGCGCGCCGGCTGTGCTGCGTGCTGCATGATCTCGGTGAGCGGCCGCTGGCTGCGCTGTCGCGGGACCCGGCGGTGTGGTCGGGGCTGGCGGCGTTGGTGGCGGCGTTCCGTGGGCATCCGGAGGAAGGGGTGCTGCGGCGGATCCTGTCGGGGGTGCCGGACGGAAGCGAGTTGGAGTTGCAGGTGCTCTCGTATATTGTGAGGACCTACGACCTGACGCCTGCGGTGCTGGAGACGGCGGCGCGGGCAGCGAAGCCGGAACGCTGGGAGGCGCTGATGTCAACCGTTGCCGAAGCATGGGTGCGGGAGGGCAAGGCCCAGGGAAGAGCCGAAGGCAAGGCCCAGGGAAGGGCCGAAGGCAAGGCCCAGGGAAGGGCCGAGGGCAAGGCCGAGACGCTGCTTCGTCTTCTGCAGCGGCGATTCGGTCCGGTTCCGGAGCGTGCTCGGTCACGGGTGGCGGTCGGGTCGGCGGCGGAGATCGATGCCTGGCTCGATGCCCTGCTTGACGCGCAAAGCCTGACGGAGGTGTTCGACGCCCGACCGCATTGATCGCTGCCGATCGGTCACGGCGGCGGCGCAACGGTGCTACTGCTACGGTTGTGGCGGTTTGCCGTCACCGTCGATCTGGACGATGACGTTGCCGGAGCCGGATGCTTCCGCCCGCGCATCTGCCGGCGATCTTCCGAACTCTACTCCCTTGCCACAAGGGGCTCAGGACAGGCGGTAGGGGCGGTAGGGGGCCTGATGGGATGGGCCGGCGGTCGCCCACAGGGTGCGTGCGCGCAGGTCCAGCACCAGCGAGGACAGGGTTTCCAGGGAGGTGATGCGCTCGTCGCCCGGGCGCGGCGTCTGGCAGATGCTGTCGTCGCCTTCCCGGTCGGCGAGCCAGGACTCGATCGTCCGCGGCGACACGGCGCCCGCGCCACCGGTCAGCTCGCTCCAGCGCCGGCCGCGCCGCAGGCTATTCTCGAACCGGGACGGCTCGCCGGCCTCGCGGCAGTGGTTGGTGTGCCAGTAGAGCTCGGCAGGCGCCAAGTCGCGCCGGACCGGGCCGGCCGGCGTGTACTCGATCTCGCAGCCGGCGCCCACGGCCTGAGCCGCGATCACGTTCACGGTGGCCAGCGGCGGGTTCCCGGCGAGGACCGCCCCGGCCTCCTCGATCGACTCGCACTGCAGAGCCGACCGCTTGAGTCCCACGTAGAGCTGATCGCCGGTCGCGTGCCTGGCCGTGCAGTCCAGGCCCGCCGCCACCAGCCCGAGCCCGGCCGAGTTCAGGCCGAACTTCCCCGGCTGCCCGCACTCGCTGATCATCACGTGGTCGGGCCCGTCGTCGCACCGGCTGCGAAGGATCACCACGAACGGCGCCACCTCCGGGCGCCAGTCCCAGTTCTGGCCGAGCAGCGTGGCGCCGGTCGTCGACCGTTGCGCGCCCACGAACACGTTCGAGCACTCGCCGAGCGCGACCTCCGTGAAGGCGATCTCGTAGCGCGCCGACAGCGCGTACACGTCGTGCAGGTGGCAGCGGGCTCCCTCGGCGATCCCCTCGATCTCGGCCGTCAGCAGCGGGTTGAGCCGGTGCGTGGGCTCGGCGAAGCGCGCGGCGCGGCGGCGCACGTCGGCGCCGCTCAACCCCAGCCGGCCGAACAGCCCCGCGTAGAACTCGATCGCCTGCTCGATCTGACGGCGCAGGGCGCGCCCGTGCTGCCGCCCGCGCTCGGCGCTCGACCCGCACAGATCCACGACAGGCAGGTCAGCCATGCGAGCACGTTCGTAGTGGAGCTTGAGAGAGGAGTGTCAAGAGTGTTACACGGGCTGGAGGAAACGGAGCCATGCCTTCAAAGAACCCCAGAATTAACATCGTGGTCGATCCCCCAGTCTACGAGCAGATCGAGAAGCTCGCCGAGAGACGGGGTATATCGCTGTCGATGGCAGCCCGCGATCTCATCCGGGATGCGCTGGTGATGGAAGAGGACGTGGCGTTGGCGGAGCTGGCAAGTGAGAGGGAAGCCACGTTCCGTGAGGACACGGCTCTCTCGCACCAAGAGGTCTGGGGCTGAGCGCGGTCTATCGGCTTCGCTACCATCCCGATGTCGCAGCTGTCGATCTGCCCCAGCATCGCCCCGTGGTTCTCCAGCTTCCTCGAGAAGCAGTTGGTCGCCCGGGTGTACCGGCGGATCGACGTGCGCATCGTCAGGTAGTGACGCTCGACGAAGCAGGTGTTGACCCTAGCCGGCCTGGAAGCGGCCGGTGTTGGCATCATCATGGTACTTGTTGATGGCGGGGACCTCGCGCATGCCGTGCCAGACGCCGCGGAACAGCGTGCGGCGCAGGGGCGGCATGGCGGCGATCACCTCCGGCGGCGGGCAGCCCTTTCCCCACTTGGCGTTCACGGTGTTGTAGCAGGTGAACAGGCTCAGCCGGTCGCGCGTTTCGTTGGTCCAGCGGGTGCCGCTGTGGCAGAGCGCCTCGGTGAAGATGACCGCCGAGCCGGCCGGGCAGGAGTAGGTCTCCCACAGCGCGCTGTCGCGGCCGGACAGCGCCTCCGGGCGCGGAAAGGCGCTCTTGTGGCTGCCGGACAGGAACAGCGTGCCGCCCTCGCCGGCGGTCACCTCGTTCAGCTCCCACACCACCCGCACCAGGCCGGCGTGGATGC
This sequence comes from Spirochaetia bacterium, assembly GCA_963662775.1. Lineage (GTDB taxonomy): Bacteria > Spirochaetota > Spirochaetia > SZUA-6 > Bin103 > CATQHW01. Next base: position 1,961,466 of record OY759747.1, on the reverse strand, counting down.
GGCCCGGATGCATCTGGTAGAGGTGGGAGTCGCCGCAGAAGTTGAACAGGCCGGCGCCGCCGTGCGGGTTGAAGTTGTCGTGCCCGGCCTGCCGGTGGCTTGTGTAGGTGTGGTCGAAGCGGAACCCGTAGCAGTCCTCGGCGGCCAGCGGCTGGTGGGAGATGATCTCGTTGAGCACGCCGGCCACCGCCGGCGCGTCCAGCAGCACCTGCGACGGGCCGCCGTGGTTGTCGCGCTCGGCCGGCGGCAGCTCCTCCGGGTGGTACAGGAACCGCATCTGGTGCTCGCGGATCGGCTTGAGCTGCGCTTCGTCCAGCAGGCCGGGCAGGGCGATCCACCCTTTCAGGTCGAACAGGTACTTCTGCTCATCGCTCATCGGCACGACCGGCAGGCCGTCGCCGTTCACCGCCGGCAGCAGTTGCGTGGCCATCAGCGCCTCGCTGCCATCAGCGCCGTCCTGCGATCAGGGCGAGCGTGCGCGCCATCTCGTTGCCGACGATCTGCAGGCCTTCGTCGATCCCCATGCCGGGGCGCGCCAGCACCCAGGCCGGCTCGGTGGCCAGCGCCAGGTGGGCGATGGCCCGCGCCGACTGGTCGGTGTCCGCGCAGGAGCCGCCCAGGATCGGCCGCACGCCGGCCGCCTTGCAGTCCAGGATCGCCCGGCCGGCGTTGAGGATGGAGCCCAGGTCCGGGCTCTTCACGTTGACCATGTCCACGGAGCCTGCGGCGATGAAGGCGCGGATGTCCGCAAGCGTGTTGGCCCACTCGTCGACGATGATCGACACGCGCGGCTCGCGCGCGGCGAGCGCCGAGCGCAGGGCCGCCAGCGTCTCGATCTGAGCGCTCCGCGAGTCCATCAGCACCGGAGTCTCCACGCTGAGCCGATGCGGCAGCGCCCGCTCGCCCAGCCCGGCGATGTAGTCGGCCATCCGCCCGACGTCGTGCTCGAAGGCGACGCCGACCATGCCGTACACGTCGATGTGCAATTCCGGCCGGTAGTCCGGCGGTGCGTGGCGGGCGATGCGAGCCACGATCCAGCTCACGTACTCCTGCAGCCGCTCGCCCTGCGCCCCGAGCACGTCCAGGTCGTTGATCAGGCCGTGCGGCAGCACGTCGGCCCGCTTCATGATCGCCTTGTCGACGCCGTGGTGCCGCTCGTCGCCGCACTGCACGTTGATGGCAACCGGCGCGGCCGCCACCGGCCGGCCGAAGTGGGCGGCCAGCACCTCCGCGGTGGTGCTGCCCCGTGCGACCGCGACCGCCTGAGCCAGCGCCTGCGATGCGCCGTAGAAGGCGGCGTTGCGGTGCAGCCGATCGTCGAGCGGCTGCGCCTCCAGCTCCGCGCACATCTCTGCCAGGCCGCCCACCGGCCGGCCGCGCAGGTGTTCGGCGATCGCCTGCAGGTAGGGGAGCTGCTCCGCCGCCCGGAACAGGCCGTGCCTGCCGCCGGCCGCCGAGTAGGCGACGCTCATGCCGTCGCCGGCCACGGTGGCGCCGCCTTCCAGGCGCAGCACCAGGGAGAACGCCTCGCTCGGCTGCCTGATCGCGTCGAAGCCGGGCGCCTGCGGCTGTCCCGGGTAGAGGTAACCGTCGCTCCGGGCGCCGGCGCGGATCGCCTGCAGATCCTCGTTGTAGTGGCCGCCGCGAGCCGCGATCACCACGGCCTGCTCGATGCGCATGGCCCCAGTATCAGCGGCGCTGGCAGCGCGGGCAATAGAAGGTGGAGCGCCCGCCGGAGCGCAGCGCGCGGATGGCCGCGCCGCAGCGCGGGCACGGCTGCCCGGCGCGGCCGTAGGCGGCCAGCTCGATCGCGAACAGCCCGGGGTCGCCGCCGGGGGTGCGGTAGTCGCGCAGCGTGGTGCCGCCGGTTTCGATCGCCCGTTCCAGGATGGCGCGTACCGCGCCGGCGATCCGCTCAAGGCGCACGCGGCCCAGCCGGCCGGCCGGCGTGCGCGGGTGCACGCGCGCGGCGAACAGCGCCTCGCTGGCGTAGATGTTGCCGATGCCGGCGACGATGCGGCCGTTCAGCAGCAGGTCCTTGATCGCCACGGTGCGCCGGCGGCTCACCGCGAACAGGTAGCCGCCGTCGAACCCGCCGCCGAGCGGCTCCGGCCCGAGGCCGGCCAGCAGCGGGTGCTCGTCGGGCGCGGCGGCCACGTGCAGCGACCCGAACCGGCGCGGGTCGCGCAGCCGCACGGCCAGCCCCGAGCCCAGCACCACGTCCGCGTGGTCGTGCTTGCCGGGCGGCGCCCCCGCCTCCACCACCAGCAGCCGCCCCGACATGCCCAGGTGGGCGATCAGGCTTTCGGCCCCGGCGTCGACCACCAGGTACTTGGCACGCCGCCGTACGCCGCGCACCGTGCGCCCGGCCAACCGCGGCGCCAGGTCGTCCGCCACCCGCCAGCGCAGCCGCGGATCGCGCACCACGACGCGATCGATGCGCTGCCCCACCAGCACCGGCTGCACCCCCCGTGCGATCGTCTCCACCTCCGGCAGCTCCGGCACGCCGCAGACGCTACGACCCCTAGCGGGCTTTTACCAGAGCGCTAACGGTCCGCTAGCAATCATCCCGGACCCTACCCTCGAATCTGACCATTGCGAGGAGAAGTCATGCGAACCAACCGAATGATCGCGAGTGCCTTGGCGACCGCCATGGCGCTCACGTCGACGACCGTCCTGGCGCAGGTGTCGGTCGACCCGGACCTCACCATGTACGAGCAGGTGCAGGGCGTGTCCGGCAGCCTCAAGAGCGTCGGCTCCGACACCATGAACAACACCATGACGCTGTGGGCCGAAGGCTTCCTGGGGATGTACCCGAACGTCCGCATCGAGATCGAGGGCAAGGGATCCTCGACGGCGCCGCCGGCGCTCATCGCCGGAAGCTCCCAGTTCGGTCCGATGAGCCGGCAGATGAAGGCGGCCGAGGTGGACGAGTTCGAGAGCAAGTACGGTTATCCGCCGACCAGCCTGCCGGCTGCGATCGACATGCTGGCCGTCTACGCCAACAAGGACAACCCGATCTGCGAGATGGGGTTCACCCTGCAGCAGGTCGATGCCATCTTCTCGACCAACCGCCTGCTCGGTCACGAGAGCGACATCCGCACCTGGGGCGAAGCCGGCGTGTCCGACAGCGCCTGGGCCGACCAGCCGATCAGCCTGTACGGCCGCAACTCGGCGTCCGGCACCTACGGCTACTTCAAGAAGAACGTGCTCGGCAACGGCGACTACAAGCCGTCCGTGAAGGAGCAGCCCGGCAGCTCCTCGGTCGTGCAGGGCGTCGCCAGCGACGCTCCCGGCATCGGCTACTCCGGCATCGGCTACCTCACCGCCGACGTGTGCGCGGTGCCCCTGGCCCATGACAGCGGGTCCGATCCGATCCCGGCCACCGCCGAGTATGCGTACACCGGCGAGTATCCGCTCTCCCGTTTCCTGTACGTGTACGTCAACCGCCGTCCCGGCAGCGAGCTCGAACCGTTGCGGCGGGAGTTCGTCCGGTACATGTTCTCCTCCGAGGGTCAGGAGGACGTGATCAAGGACGGGTACTACCCGATCACCAACCAGATCGCCTCCGAGGCGATGGAAGCGCTGGGCATCTGAGCGAGTCCCGCGCACGGGGCGGGCACCCCACGGCGGGAACGCCGTTCGCCGTGGGGATTCGAATCGCGACCGCGACGAGGATGATGACCATGAACCCGTTCACGAAGGACAGCGGATGAGCCAACCCGCGTTCACGGGATACCAGCGGGCCCACAAGACGCGCACCGGCGTCCGCATCGCGGAGGTCGCCTCCAAGTCGATCATCACGATCGGCGGCATCGGCGTCATCGCCGCGGTGTTCCTGGTGTTCGTGTTCCTGGCCTCCGTCGTGGTGCCGCTGGTGGGTCGATCGCGCCTGCAGCCGGCGGTCTCCCAGTCCGCATCTGGCCAGCCCGCCGCCCCCGCCGCGGTGGACCGCTTCGTGCTGGTGGACGAGTTCCGCGTGGCGGCCGCCGAGCTGACCGACGGCGGGCGGACGCTGCGGCACTTCCGCATCGACCCGGGCGTTCCCGACGGCATGCTGCTCGAGGAGGTGCCGCTGTTCGACGAGCAACCCACCTCCCTGACCTACTCGGACGACGGCGGCTGGCTGGCCGCGGGCTTCGCCGACGGCACCTTCCGGCTGGGCCAGGTGCTGTTCGAGACCGCGTTCTTCGAGGACGGGGACGTGCCGGCCGAGCTGCACGCGCTCGGCGAGGGCGAGGTCGGCGTGCTCGACGACGCGTCCATCCAGCGCACGCCGATCGGCCAGCTCCGCCTGCAGCGGCTGCAGGCGCACATCCAGGAACCGGTGGAGAGCGGTCACTCCGGGGCGGTTCTGCTGATCGACCAGACGATGCGCTCGGTCGGGCCGGTGATCGCCATGGTGACCGACGACGGGGTCATGCGGGTCAGCGCGGTGACGCGGCGGCGCAACATCCTCACCGGCCGCGTGACCGCGACGGTGCGCGGCGGCAGCGCCGCGATACCGGATTTCGGGCGCGCCGTCCCGCTGTCCCGCGTGCTCGTCAGTGGCAACGCGGATGCCGTCTACGTGCTCTGGCAGGACGGGGCGTTCGTGCGCTTCGATGCCCGCGACCTGCGCGAGCCCGTGGTCGCCGAGCGCGGCGACCTGCTGCGCGACGATGCCGTGCGGCTCACCGTGGCCCGCTTCCTGCTGGGACGCGATACGCTGCTGATCGGCGGCAGCCGCGGGCGCGTCGACACCTGGTTCCGGGTGCGCGACCAGGACGCCGCCACCGCCGACGGGTTGCTGCTGGTCAACGCCCACACGTTCGACGGTCCTGCTGTCCCCGGCGGCCCGGCGGCCGTCACCAGCATCGGCAGCTCGTCGCGCAAGCGCATGATCGTCGTCGGCTACGGCGACGGCAGCGTGCGCAGCTTCTACGTGACCAGCAACGCGTTCCTGGCAGAGGCGCGGCCGTTTGGCGGCGTGCCGATCAGGGCGGTCGCGCTCAGCCCCCGCGACGACGCGATCGCCGCCGTGACCGACCGCGGATTCGCGCTGTTGGCGCTGGACAGCCCGCACCCGGAAGCCACCGTGGCATCGATCTTCGCCAGGGTCTGGTACGAGGGCAACGCCGCGCCCGCGCACGTCTGGCAGTCGTCGAGCGGCACCGACGCGTTCGAGGCCAAGTACGGGCTGGTCCCGCTGATCTTCGGGACCCTCAAGGCGACCATCTACTCGATGCTCTTCGGGGTGCCGCTGGCGCTGCTGGCAGCCATCTACACCAGCGAGTTCCTGCACAGCCGGCTGCGTGCGCGCATCAAGCCGATCATCGAGATGATGGCCAGCCTGCCGAGCGTCGTGCTCGGCTTCCTGGCCGGCCTGGTGTTCGCGCCGATCGCCGAGCGGGCGGTGCCGATGATCCTGGTCGCGTTCCTGATGATCCCGCTCACCTGCCTGGCCGGCGGCTACCTGTTCCAGCTCCTGCCCGACCGCACGGCGATCATCCTGTCCCGATACCGCATCCCCTTCGTGCTGGTGGGGGCGCTGCCGCTCGGCCTGCTGCTGTCGCGGCTGGCCGGGCCGGTGGCCGAGCGGGCGCTGTTCGCGGGCGACATCAAGCTCTGGCTGGACGGGCAGATCGGCACCGGCGCCGGGGGCTGGGCGATGATGCTGCTGCCGCTCACCGGGCTGGCCACGGCGTGGTACGTGTCACGCACGCTCGCTCCCAGGCTGCGCACGCTGTACCGGAACCTGCCGGCGCGGAAGGTGGCGCTGCTGGAGGTCGTCAAGGCCGTCGCCGCGGTGACGGTCGCGGGCGGCGCCGCCCTGTTCGGCGGCTGGCTGCTGCAGGCGCTGGGACTGGACTCGCGCGGCTCGTTCCCGGTCGTCGGCCCCGTGCTCGGCACCTACGTGCAGCGCAACTCGCTGGTGGTGGGGTTCGTGATGGGATTCGCGATCATCCCGATCATCTACACCATAGCCGACGACGCGCTGAAGAGCGTGCCCGAGCACCTGCGCTCCGCGTCCCTGGCCGCCGGCGCCACCCCGTGGCAGACCGCGATGCGCGTGATCGTGCCGACGGCCATGAGCGGGCTGTTCTCTGCCGTGATGATCGGGCTGGGCCGCGCCGTGGGTGAGACGATGATCGTGCTGATGGCGGCCGGCAACACGCCCATCCTGGAGATGAACCTGTTCAACGGCTTCCGCACCCTGGCCGCGAACATCGCCGTCGAGTTGCCGGAGGCGGTCGTCGACAGCACGCACTACCGCATCCTGTTCCTGGCGGCGCTGACGCTGTTCGTGATGACGTTCGTGGTGAACACGATCGCCGAGTCGGTGCGGCAGCGGTTCCGCCGCAGGGCGTTCGAGCTGTGAAGTCGACCGTCGCTCCGAGCGCCTTCGCGGTCGCGCCTGCGGCCGGGTCGGGGGCCGCCATGCCTGCCGCGCCGCGCCGCCGCGTGAGCAGCGGCGCCTCGCTGGTCGCGCAGGGGCAGCCGATGATGTGGCTGACCGCCGGCACGCTGGTGATCGCCCTGGTGATGACCCTGGGGCTGCTGCTGCTGATCCTGGTGCGCGGCCTGGGCACGTTCTGGCCGGCGCCGCTGGCCCGCTTCGAGATGGCCGACGGCTCCGTCCACGTGGGCGAGGTGACCCGCCGCGACCGCTACCGGCCGGCCGCGAGCGCGATCGACGCGGTGCCGGCCGCCGCGCAGGGGCCGGCGCGGGAGCTGCTGGAACGGCAGCGCGGCTGGTCCACGCGATGGCTGGTGCGGACCGGCAACTTCGACGTGACCGGCGTGCACTTCACGTGGGTGGAAGACTTCGCCCTGGCCGAGCGCAGCGCGCCGGAGTGGGTGGTGATCTTCGAACGGCTGACCTGGGGGCGGTTCTACGGCGAGCCGGTGGCGTTCCTGGTCGACGGCGCCGCGACCGCCGAAGGCCCGGAGGCCGCCTGGAGGGAGTTCGAACGGCACCACCCGACCGTGAAGGACTGGCGGGCCGAGCGCAGGCGGCTGGAACGGCGCGACATCGGCGACGTGAACCACCGCCTGGAGAAGGCGCGGCTGCGCATGCGCGAAGCAGCGCTGGGGAACGACGACGCCCGGGCAGAGGGCAACGCGTCCAGGATCGCGGCCGCCGAGGAGGGACTCGCGTCCGAGCGGCGGAAGGCCACGTCCGTCGAGGCGGAAGCGAACGCGGAATATGCGCAGATCCGCGCCCGGATCGACGAGCTGCAGCGCTCGAGCGAGCGCTACCAGTTGTCCATGCGGCTCTCCGACGGCGCCGAGGTGCTGGTGCCGCTCGGCCAGGTCGTGCGCGCCTACCCGGCCAACCGGCTCGGCCTGCTGCGCAAGCTGGGCATCTACCTGTCGCGCTGGGCGGAGTTCCTGACCGCCGACCCGCGCGAGGCCAACAGCGAAGGCGGCGTCTTCCCGGCGATCTTCGGCACGGTGGTGATGACCCTCCTGATGTCGCTCGCCGTGGTCCCGTTCGGGGTGATCGCCGCGCTCTACCTGCGCGAGTACGCCAAGCCGGGACGCCTGGTGTCGACCGTGCGGATCGCGATCAACAACCTGGCCGGCGTGCCCAGCATCGTCTTCGGCGTGTTCGGCCTGGGTTTCTTCAGCTACCTGATCGGCGGCGGCATCGACGAGCTGTTCTTCCGCGCCAAGCTGCCCAACCCCACCTTCGGCACCGGCGGCATCCTGTGGGCGTCCCTGACGCTGGCGCTGCTGACGCTGCCGGTGGTGATCGTCGCCACCGAGGAGGCGCTGGCCGCCGTGCCCGGGTCGATGCGCGAAGGGTCCTATGCCTGCGGGGCCAGCAAGTGGCAGACGATCAAGCGGATCGTCATGCCGCGCGCGATGCCCGGCATCATGACCGGCATGATCCTGGCGATGGCGCGGGGCGCGGGCGAGGTGGCGCCGCTGATGCTGGTCGGCGCGGTGAAGCTCGCCCCCGAGTTGCCGATCGACCGCTATTTTCCGTTCGTGCACCTGGAGCGCAGCTTCATGCACCTGGGCTTTCACATTTTCGACGTCGGCTTCCAGAGCCAGAACAGCGAAGCGGCCATCCCCATGGTGTTCACGTCGACCCTGCTGCTGATCCTGATCGTCGTGCTGCTGAACGTGACGGCGATCCGGCTGCGCAGCCGGCTGCACCGCCGCTTCGCGGGAAGCCAGTTCTAGGAGAGGTCTGCCAGATGGATGCCACCAGAGACCGCAGTGATCAGGTTCGCCTCACGGTGGACCGGCAGCGCACCCCGGCCGCCGATGCCGCCGCACACGCGGACGGCCGCCTGCGGGGTGGGGCGGCCGGTTCCGTCCGGGAGAACCTGCTGGAGCGCGTCGCCGCCGGCGGCGACGTCAGGACCGCCGTGCACCCGAGCACGCTGGAGCTTGCGAGCGTGCTGGAGGTGGACCGCTTCAACCTCTGGTACGGCGCGGCGCAGGCGCTGTTCGACGTGTCGATGAGGGTACCGTTCGGCAAGGTGACGGCGCTGATCGGGCCGTCCGGCTGCGGCAAGTCGACGCTGCTGCGCTCGGTGAACCGCCTCAACGACCTGGTCGACAGCGTCCGGATCGAGGGTGACATGCGGCTGTCCGGCGACTCGATCTACGCGCCGGGTACGGACGTCATCGAGCTGCGCAAGCGCATGGGGATGGTGGCGCAGAAGCCGAATCCGTTTCCGATGAGCATCTACGAGAACGTCATCTACCCGCTGCGGATCGACGGCGAACGGGACAAGCAGGTGCTCGACTCCGTGTGCCATCGGGCGCTCGTGGGCGCGGCGCTCTGGGACGAGGTCAAGGACCGGCTGCAGGAGAGCGCGCTGGGACTGTCCGGCGGCCAGCAGCAGCGGCTGTGCATCGCCAGGGCGGTGGCCGCCGAGCCGGAGGTGCTGCTCATGGACGAGCCGGCCAGCGCCCTGGACCCGATCGCCACCAGCAAGATCGAGGATCTCATTCACGAGCTGAAAGGCAGCTACACGATCCTGATCGTCACCCACAACATGCAGCAGGCATCGCGCGTCAGCGACATCACGGCGTTCATGTACCTGGGCCGGCTCATCGAGTTCGCGCCCACGGAGGACGTGTTCCTGAAGCCCCAGCTACAGGAGACCGAAGACTACATCAGCGGCCGGTTCGGATGAGCCGGCCGAACAGGGAATGAACAGGGCCCAACGCACTGGAGGAGGAGTGGAAATGGGAATTATTCGCAAGAGGAACGATCGCATGGTGCCGGTCGTGATGCTGGTGGTGGCCGGAGCGCTGATCGCCGGATGCGCGACCGCGGCCGAGCAGCCGCCGCTGGATCTGGAGATGTACGCCAAGCCGGGCTTCGTCGTCCTGGAGGATGACGGCCGGCTGTGGGTGTTCCGCGAAGGGTCCGACGACCTTGCCGCGTTTCAGGAGTCCGGCGAGCCCGCCAAGCAGGTGGTACGGCCGCTGGCCGCGCCGGGCGGGGTGACGATGAAGTCCACCGAGAGCGCCACGATCGACGAGTACCTGACCACGCTGCCGGGTTTCTACACGCAGATGGAGGAAGGCCGGCTGTGGGTGTTCAAGACCGACAGCGCCGAGCTGGACGCGTTCCTGCAGACGGGCGAGCCCGCCAAGCAGGTCGTGCGACCGCTGGCCGGCCCGTTCGGCCTGACCATCAAGGCGGTCGCCAGCGAGGTGATCGACGACTACCTGGCGGCTTGGGAAGCCGCGACGGGATAGAAGGGACGGAGTCTGTCGGACGGATCCCCGGCGCGCCGATCCGACAGACTCCGCAGGAGGCAACCGTGAGTGAGCCGCAACCGCTCCGCCATCAGTTCGAGCGCGAGATCGAGGAGCTGGAGCAGCGCCTGCTGGACCTGGCCCAGGCGGTCGAGTCGGCCCTGGGGCAGGCGACCAAGGCGCTGCTGAGCCAGAACGAGGCGATGGCCGAAGAGGTCATCGTGGGGGAAGACGCGGTCAATAAGGCCACCTACGAGATCGAGGACTACGTGAACAAGATCGTGGCCCGCGAGCAGCCGGTGGCCACCGACCTGCGCTTCATCATCACGTCCCTGCACGTGGTCATCGCCCTGGAGCGGATCGGCGACCTGGCCGTGCACGTCGCCAAGGTGGCGCAGAAGCTGGCCTCGGAGACCTACATCAAGCCGCTGATCTCCATGAACCTGATGGCGGATCGAGCCAAGCAGATGGTGCGCGACTCCGTGCACGCTTTCGTGATCCGCGACGAGCATGCGGCCCAGGACGTGGCGGCCGGGGACGACCTGATCGACAACACCTACTCGCAGATGTTCCGCGAGCTGCTCACCTACATGATGGAGTCACCGAAGACGATCGCGCAGGCGCAGACGCTGCTGTTCGCGGCCAAGCAGTTCGAGCGGGTGGGCGACCAAGCCACCAACATATGCGAGGCGGCTGTCTACGTAGCGACCGGGCAACGCGTCGAGCTCTGACTACCCAACCGCGCCCCAACCGGCTGTCTACGTAGCGACCGGGCAACGCGTCGAGCTCTGACCCCGCTTCAGCGTTCCGGGCGCGGCCGGCGGGCGATCAGCTTGCCGGCCGGCTCGCCGAGCTCGGTGCGGGCGCGCCGCCCGGCCGCCTCGTGCATGGCCTCCTGGCTTCGGTAGAACGGCTCGTCCGCCGAGGACCGCCGCACGCGGACATAGGTGCCGTCGCTGCGCAGCCGGTAGGCGTTGGTGTTGTCGGCGAATGCGGATTCCAGGATCTCCAGGGCGCGGCGCTTCAGCCGCGGTTCCGCGATCGGGACCATCAGCTCCACCCGGCGGCCGAGATTGCGCGGCATCCAGTCGGCGCTCGCCAGGTAGCACTCGTCGGCGCCGCCTGCGCGCACGTAGAGCAGGCGCGCGTGCTCCAGGTAGCGGTCGATGACCGACACCACCGTGATGTTGCGGCTCATGCCGCGCCGCTCCGGGATCAGCAGGCACTCGCCGCGGACGTTCAGCTTGATGGTCACGCCGGCGCGCGACGCGGCGTACAGGGCGTCGATCACCTCGCGGTCGGTGAGCTGGTTGAGCTTGGCCATGATCAGCGGCTGCTCGTTCGGCGGCCGCGCCGCCTCGCGCTCGATCATCGCCAGCAGGCGCTGCTTGAGGGTGGTGGGCGCCATCGCCAGCCGCCTGAGGTTCGGCACCGTGGAGTAGCCGGTGATGGCGTTGAAGAACAGGCCGGCCTCCATGGCCAGCTCGTCGTCGGCGGTCAACAGGCCCACGTCGGTGTAAAGGCGCGCCGTGTCGTCGCGGTAGTTGCCGGTCCCCAGGTGGACGTAGCGGCGGATGCGGCCGGATTCGCGGCGGACGATCAACAGCGCCTTGGCGTGCACCTTGTGCCAGGCGATGCCGTACACGACGATCGCGCCCTGCCGCTCCAGCAGCGCGGCCCGCTCCAGGTTGCGCTCCTCGTCGAAGCGCGCTTTCACTTCCACCAGCACCGTCACCTGCTTGCCCGCCTCCGCCGCCCGGCCGAGCGCGGCCACGATCGGCGATTCCCGCGACACCCGGTACAGCGTCATCTTGATCGCCAGCACGTCGGGGTCGTCCGCGGCCTGCTCCAGCAGGTGCACGACGGCGTCGAACGACTCGTAGGGATGGTGCAGCATGCGGTCGCGCGTGCGGATCACGTCCCAGATCGGCTCGCTGCCGTCCAGCCAGATCGGGCTCACCGGCTCCCACGGCTCGAACCGCAGGCGGTCGAGCCCCGGCATGTCGACCAGGCTGGACCAGCCGGCCAGGTCCAGGGGCCCGTCGCAGGCATAGACGTCCACCGGCTCGACCGACAGCTCGGCGGCCAGCACCCGGCAAAGCTCGCAGTCGGCGTCGGAGACCTCCAGGCGCACCGCCACCCCGCCGCGCCGCGCCGTGATGACCTCCTCCATGGCCTCGACGAAGTCGTCGTCGCGCAGCTCGTCCACCTCGGCATCGCCGGAACGGGTGACGCGGAACCGGATGCTGTCCAGGATGCGGAAGCCGGGGAAGAGCAGGTCTGCGTTGGCGGCGACCAGGTCCTCCAGCAGCACGCAGGTGAGGCCCGCTCCTTCCTGCGGCACCGGAACCAGGCGATCGAGCGTGCCCGGCAGAGGTACCACCGCGACGACCGGCCCGTCGCCGGCCGCGGCCGCCGCGGAAGCGGTGCGCGCCTGCTCGCCGGCCGGCTCCAGCAGGAAGCCCACGTGCAGGCGAAGGCTCGGCAGCGGCACGCTCTCCTCGGGGGTGATGCGCACCGGGGTGAGGGCCGGGTAGAGCTGACTCTTGAAGTGGTCGCGCAGCAGCTCCAGGGTGCCGAGCGGGTAGGCGTCGCGCTCGAGGATGCGCACGCCGGCCTGCGTCAGCGGCGGCAGCACCTGCCGCCGCAGGCAGTCGGCCTGGCCGCGCACGATATGCTCGACGTGGCCGCGCACCTCCCCCAGCCGGCGGTTGGCGGCGCCGGCGCGCCGCAGCGCGGGCACGCGCACCATGAAGAACTCGTCCAGGTTGGAGCCGACGATGCCCAGGAAGCGCAGGCGCTCCAGCAGCGGCGTGGCAGCCGTCTCCGCCCGGTCCAGCACGCGGCGGTTGAACGCCAGCCAGCTCAGGGCCCCGTCGAGATAGCGTCCCGGCGGCAGGGTCCTGGCCGCCCGCGGGCGCGCACTCGTGGGCGCGTTCGCGCCGGCCGCGGCATCCCGAGTCCCGCCAGCGTGCATGGTGGGCATGCTGGCATGATAGCGCCCAATCATCGGAGAATCGCAACACGGCCGGCCGGGCTCACCGGCCGCCGCGTGTGAGAGGTGCCCATGGACGCGCTGGTGGTCGGCATCGACCTCGGTGGCTCGAAGATGCTCGCGACCGTGTACCGCGGCGCGAAGGCGCTGGGATCGGCCAAGCGCACGACCGACCCGACCGCCGGCGCGCGCGGCCTGGCGACGGGCCTGGTAGGCACGGTGCGGGCGGCAATGGAGGCGGCCGGGGTCAAGCGGTCGGCCGTGGCCGCGATCGGCATCGGCGCGCCGGGACCGATCGACGCGCGGCGCGGCACCCTGACGGGCTCCCCGAACCTGGGCGTGGCCGACTTTCCGATCCGCGACTGCCTGCAGGATGCGTTCGGCGTTCCGGTGGTCGTCGAGAACGACGTCAGCGCCGGGACCTACGGCGAGCACCGCTTCGGCGCGGCGCGCGGGCGCCGGCACGTGGTCGGGGTGTTTCCCGGGACCGGAGTCGGCGGCGGCCTGGTGCTGGACGGCCGCCTGTACCGCGGCGCCAACGGCAACGCCGGCGAGCTCGGCCACATGATCATGCAGCTCGACGGGCCGCTGTGCGGCTGCGGGCAATACGGCTGCCTGGAGGCGCTTGCCAGCCGCAGTGCCATCGCCCGCGACCTGATCGCGCAGGCCGCGATCGGCAAGGCGCCGGCCGTGACCGCAAAGGCCGGCACCGACGTGCGGTCGGTGCGCAGCAAGATGATCGCGCGCGTGCTGGCGGCCGGCGAGCAGCCCGGCGTCGAGCTGCTGGAGCGGGCGGCCGAACGCCTGGGCATCGGCATCGCCAACTGCGTCAACCTGCTCAACCCGGAGATGGTGGTGCTGGGCGGCGGCCTGGTCGAGAAGCTCGGCGACTGGCTGATCGAGCGCGCGGCCGACTCGATGCGCCGGCACGCGCTGCCGTCCCTGGCCGAGGGGGTCGAGGTGGTCGCCGCCACGCTCGGGGACGATGCGGTCGTACGCGGCGCCGCGGCGCTGGCGCAAGAGTCGCTGGCATGAGCGCCGATGCGCCGGACGGCCGCAACGGCGCGGCGCGGGCGGTGATCGACATAGGCTCCAGCGCGATCCGCATGGTCGTCGCCGAGGTCGAGTCGAGCGGAGCCGTGCGCATCCTGGACCGCGCCGACCGGCCGGTGCCGCTCGGCCACGACGTGTTCGGCTCCGGCACGGCCAGCCGCACCACCATCGGCGCGTCGCTGGACGCGCTGGCGTCCTTTCAGGAACTGCTGTACGGCTGGGGGATCGGCGCGGGCGAGACCACCGTGATCGCCACCAGCGCGCTGCGCGAGGCCGAGAACCGCGACACCTTCGTCGACCGGGTGGCGCTGCGCACCGGTCTGGAGGTGCGCGTGATCGACGGCGTGGAGGAGAACCGGCTCACCTACCTGGGCGCCGTGCACGCCATCAAGGCGGCGATCCCGGGGTTCGCGCGCTCCAACTCCCTGATCATGCAGATCGGCACCGGCAGCACGGAGTTCATGCTGCTGCGCCGCGGCAGGATGGCGTTCGTCCATTCGCTGAAGCTGGGCAGCGCCCGCATGGAGGACATGCTGCGGCCCATGCACGGCAATCCGGAACGGCTTCGCCGCGTCCTGTCGGAGACCGTCGCCCCCACGCGCGAGGTGCTCACCCTCGAGCAGCCGCTCAAGCACATCCGCCGGTTCGTGGCCGGCGGCGGCGTGATCCGGCTGGCCGCATCGCGCGCCGGCCGGCGGATCGCCGAGCACTGCTCCCTGATCGAGCGCCCGGCCCTGCAGGAGCTGATCCGCGGCCTGCAGCCGCTACGGGTCGAGGAGCTCGTCCACGAGCTCTCGATCCCGTACGAGGACGCGGAGGGCATCCTGCCGGACCTGATCGTCTACGACCTGTTCCTGGAGTCGACGGCCGCCCAGCAGGTGATCGTCCCGGAGCTGAGCATCCGCGAGGGCGCGCTGTTGAGCGCCGTGCTCGACGACGAGCAGTCGCGCCGGGAGTTCGAGCGGCAGACCATCGCGTCGGCGCTGAGCGTGGCGCGCAAGTACCACGCCGAGGACCCGCACGTCCGCCACGTCACCAAGCTGGCGCTGGTCCTGTTCGACCTGCTGGCCGCCGATCACGGGCTCGGCCACCGCGAGCGGCTGATGCTGAACGTGGCCGCGCTGCTGCACGAGGTCGGCAAGCTGATCAAGGCGTCCGGCCACCACAAGCACGGCGCCTACATCGTGGCCAACTCGGAGGTGTTCGGCATCGACGAGCGGGACACGGCGGTGGTCGCCAACGTGGTGCGCTACCACCGCCGGGCGCTGCCGCAGATGGCCCACCCCATGTACGCCGCCCTCTCCCGCCGGCAACGGCTGGTGGTCAACAAGCTGGCGGCGATCCTGCGCGTCGCCGACGCCCTGGACGTCAGCCACCTGGGCCGCATCGACCGCTTCGACGCCGAGCGCGCCGGGGACGTGCTGCGCCTGAAGTGCGGATATCAGGGCGACCTGTCCCTGGAGCGGATGGCGCTGGCGCGCAAGGGCGAGCTCATGGATCACGTCTTCGGGCTGCGCGTCGAGCTCTCCTGAAGGCCGGCTGTGTTGTCCATGCAGCGTCTGTATAGTACGGGGCTTCGATGGACGGCTCACGGGCGGACGGTCTGCTGGAGCGGCCGGTGGTGGAGACGGTGGCGGCGCTGGTCGACCGCTGCCTTTCGCAGGCCGGCCGGGCGGTGCGGCAAGTGGGACGCCCCGGCAAGCCGGAAGCCCTGCACGACTTCCGCGTAGCGCTCAGGCGATGCCGCGGCGTGCTGCGCGCCTACCGGCCGTGGCTGGGCCGGGCGGCCGGCAAGCGGGTGCGTTCGGAGTTGCGCCGGCTGATGCGGCAGACCAACCGGGGCCGCGACGCGGAGGTGCAGATCGTCTGGCTGGAGAGCACCCGGCAGGCGCTGCGGCGCAGCGAGCGGGCCGGCCTCAACCATCTGCTGGAGCGGCTGCGCCGGCGGCGCCACGCCGGCCACGCCGCCGCCGCTGCCGCGGTGCGCACTCGTTTCGAGCGGCTGGACGTGGAGCTGCGCGCGCGGCTGGAGCAGGCGGCACCGGTGCCCCTGACGTACGGCCGGGCGTTCGGAGAGCGGCTGCAGCAGTATGCGGCCGACACCGGCGCCCGCTTGGCGGCGATATCGGAGGCCGCGCACGGCGACCAGCTCCACGACGCGCGGCTGGCCGCGAAGCGCCTGCGCTACCTGGTGGAACCGGCCGTCGACGGCATCACCGACGGCGCCGCGATGTCCGAGATGCTGAAGCGCCTGCAGGACGTCCTGGGCGAGCTCAACGACGCCCGCGTCCTGGCGGCGGCCGTCGACCGGGCGCTGGTGCGGGTCTCGGCCGAGCAGACCGCGAGGCTGCGGCGTCTGGCCCTCTCCGGCACGGAAGAGGAGCTGGCGCGTGCGCGGCGCCGTGACGAGCGCCTGGGGCTGCTGCGCATCATGCGGCTGCTCGAAGGGCGCCGGCAGGAGCTGCTGGCCGCGCTGCGCGGCGACCAGCTCGCCGCCGCGCGGGACGCCTGCGCGTCGCTCGCGCGCGACGGCGCGGCCCTCCGTGAAGGGGCGCGAGCCGACCTTGCCGGCACCTGACTGACGGCGGATGAGCGCGGCGCATCAGCGCGCGTGCCCGCTGTCGCCTCGGGATGGATGTCTCTTCCCCGCCGCCGGTTCGGAGTCAGGCGCGTGCCGGTGGCGGTGATGGGCTCGGCAGCGAAGCCTCAGGTTTCCGGGATCGGCCCCGCCGCCCAGCGCATATGGCAGGATGTGGTCCATCTCGATCAGGAGTCGTGAGTTGCAGCAACGTCCAGTCTCTCGATCGACGTAGCTGCAGCGGCCGCCGTCCCGCTGCCAGACCTGTCGCTTCACGGCCGCCGGAATCGCGCGGCCCGGAGCGCTCGGCTTCGCCGCCGGAGTGACGGCGCCGGCCGGCTTCCTCCCGGCAGCGGACCGGCGCTCGGTCGCTGCCTGCGGGGTCGGCGCAGGCGCGGAGCTCGGTGTCGGTTGCGCCGCCTGCGCCGGCGCCGGAGTAGCGACGGCGTGCCGCGTCGCGTCCTGCGTCGTCACCGCGTGACCGGGTTCCGGTACGGCGTGGTCCTTCGCTGACGCAACGGGCGTGGAGTCACCGGCCGCCGGCCGGTTGCCGGTGCGCGCCCGGCACGGCGGCCGGCTCGGGTCGTGGCGGTCGAGCGCATCCTGCACGATGCGGCCGACGAGCTGCCCGATCGTCAGGTGCGGGTCCACGTGGGAGAGCAGCCCGCGGAGCTGCTCCAGCCCCTGGTGGCAGTCGGCGTCGATGGGCACCGCCAGCTCCGGGTCCAGGTCGGCCAGCATGCGGCGGACCTCCCGTGTGCTCTTCCCGGCTGACTCCTCCAGCAGCTTCTGCCTTCCTGCCGCATCGAGCACCAGCGGCGGCTCGGAGTCGGAGGCACTCGGCGCTGCGGCCGGCGCGGAATCCGCCGCCGGGTCCTCCACGGCCGGGGCCGGCGCCGAGTCCGCTGCTGCTGAGCCCGCCGGCGCGCTCGACGCGATCCCGGAGATGGATCCACGCCGCCGCTGCCGGTCGAACGCCCACTGCAGCTCCGCGGCGGCGCTCAGCGTCAGCGAGCCGTCGCGCAACCGCTCGCGCGCACCCGGTTGGTCGGCGCACAGCCGTACGGCGCCAATGCGCCGCCCGGCGGCAGCCTCGCTGTAGCCGAGCTCGCGCACCGCGTAGTCGAACAGGCTGGAGCAGCCTCGCTGCAGGTACAGCCGGCGGGCCTCGATCTCGGACAGGTGGTCGATGACCGCGCCGAGCAGGTAGCGTTCGTGCTGCACCAGGGTGCTGGTCTGACGCAGCAGCTCGCGGTCGGAGAGCGCGCCGACGGTGGAGGTGATGGCGGGGAGGGCGGGTGCGTCAAGGGTGGCGGTGTTCATGGAGCAAATATACTCATGGTTACCAGATAGCTTTTCTGCTGGTCCGGGACAGGCATCTGATCGGCGCGCAGCGGGCGCTGAAGGGGGTGCGGCGCGGCCGAACGGGTGCGCGAGCTTCCGGGAGGCCGGAAGTGGCCTGTACGTGCGCTGGTGTGCCACCTCGCAGGCGCACATTGCCGTCAAGACCTTGAGGCAAGAATTCCCGACTTTTTCCGGCGCGCTCGCTGCCGAGCCGGTCTCGGAACAACCAGGAACGCCTCGACTTGATGCCGCCGGCGGACCTCTCACTCCCATGCCCTCTGATCCGAGTGTGCGGCGGCCGCGATCGGTCCCTCGCCGGCCACGTCACGTAGCATCGCACCACACGGAATCCTGAGGACCTGAGGACCCGGTGAGGTGACAGTACGGCGCTCATCGGTTCACACTGACTTGAGCACTCCAGCGGTTGGAGGCATGGCGGTCGTGGCAGCAGGCAAACGGAAGCTCACCTACGCGGAGTACACGCTGATCCCCGAGGGCCGTAACCGGCACGAGATCATCCATGGCGATCACTACGTGAGCCCGGCCCCCAAGATCTGGTAGCACCGGCAGGGCGCGAGCGGCGCGCGCTGCTCTACGCTCTGATCAGCGTCGCGCTCTGGTCGACGGTCGCGACCGGCTTCAAGCTGGGCCTTCGCGAGTTGCAGCCGGTGCAGCTCCTGTTCCTGGGCTGCGTGGTGGCGCTGGCGTTCTTCGCCGCCGCGCGGCCGTTCGTCTCGGCGCCGATGGGCCTGCGCCAACACCTGGGCGCCGCGGCCCTGGGGCTGCTCAACCCGCTCGCCTACTATCTGGTGCTGTTCGAGGCGTACGACCGGCTGCCCGCGCAGATCGCGCAGCCGCTCAACTACCTGTGGGCGGTGACGCTGGCCCTGCTGGCCATTCCGATGCTGAAACAGCGCCTGTCGCCGCGCGGCTGGATCGGCGTGGCGGTCAGCTACGCCGGCGTCGCGGTGCTGCTGACCCGCGGCGGCTCGGCCGGACTGGGCCGTTTCGACACCGTCGGCGTCGCGCTGGCGCTGGGCAGCACCGTCCTGTGGGCCGGGTACTGGCTGCTCACGGTGAAAGTCGGCGCGCATGCGGTGCCGCTCATGCTGAACGGCTTCGCGACGGCCACGGTGGCGATCGGGGCGATCTGCGCGGCCACCGCCGGCCTGCCGGAGATCACGCCGGCGAACCTCGGCTACGGCGCATGGGTGGGGCTGGTGGAGATGGGCGTCGCCTTCCTGCTGTGGCAGCGCGCGCTCGCCCTGACCACCGTGGCGGGCCGGCTGGGCCAGCTCATCTTCCTGTCGCCGTTCCTGTCGCTGATCCTGATCGCCGCCGTGCTCGGCGAGCGTATCCACCCGAGCGCGCCGGCCGCGCTGGCCATGATCGTCGCCGGCCTGGCCCTGTCACGGAAGCGATCCGCGGGCAATCCCCGGACCGATTGATAAGCAGGATACTTCGCATCGCGCGCGGATCGCCGTATTGTGTCGGTCTATGAGGGTCACCCTGGACCTCTCTACGGAGGCGACGACGAAGCTGCGTCAACTCGCGCAGCAACGTCATGCCACGCTTGGCGATGTCGCTTCGGAGCTGATTCTCAAAGCGCCGGCGCCGGAGTGCGCGCCGGCCGTGAGAAACGGGGTGCCGGTCTTTCCCTCGCACCACGGAACGGCCCCGAATCTCGTTCTGGTCAACCGGCTCCGCGACGAGGACACGGCCCGGTAACCCGGCTACGCCCTACTGTTCCGATTGCGAACCGAGGATGTTGTCGACCAGCCGGTAGACGGTTGTGCGCCACGACTGACGCGGCCAATCCGTGCACGGAGGGGAGTCCCGGCCCTTCGCGCGGCTGACCGCTTGGCGGATCATAGCTTTGGTCATCTTGCGAGCATCGACGCCCTTGTCGTAGTTGGGCAGATGTCGTCGCAGTCGGCGGGACAGTGCCCCGGGGCGTCCCAATTTCGGTGCCGTCTTCAAAGTGGAGCAGCAGCCAGTACTCGAACTTGGGATTACTGAGCGCGAAACCGCGGTTGCTCGCTTCCTGTGACCACTCGTGAAGTTGGAGCAAATCCTCTTCGGACCAAGTATCCCTGTCTACCACCAGCCAAGCCTCATCGGTCTTCGTGATTCCGTTACGCTCCAGGTGTTGCTTCATTCGGTGCAACACTTGCTTGGGCGAGCTCTTATGGTCGCCTTTCACGCAATGAACGTGAATTACCAAATCATCTCTGAAAATGGCAAAGTAGCTCGGCTCCGTCTTTTCTCCCTCCGTAGCAATCACGAACATCTTCCGGTAACGCCGCTGACCAAGCGCTCTTCGAAGGCTAGCTCTCTTCCGCGCCATTCGGCACCGTTCCCGGCTTCATACGAGGGATCCCGCCCAATCGTCCCTCCAGATAGCTCTTGCGGATGTCCTTGTCGTAGCGGACATCTCGATATTCACTAAAGGAAAAGAGGCTCGACCCACCGGCAGCATTACGTTCCGTCACCCACATTTCATCACGACGGAGCCAACGCTGGTCCATCAGTAGGACATCGTGGGTCGTGAGCAACAATTGTGTTCGGGTTGCTGCGGTACAGGCAGACAGGTAATCTTCAATTAGGTGGCGCGTCAGCAACGTGTGTAGACTGCGGTCGACTTCGTCGATGACATAGACCTTGTTGGAGTCGCCGTCAGCAAGATCGAGAAATGCAGGAAGGAGATCGATGAGCCGCTGTGAGCCGTCAGATTCCTGGTCTACTTCGAAGGAGGTTTCCGTACCATCAGTCATCGGATGCACGGTGACACGTTTCATGACTAGCAGGTCGCCGTCTTTGCGAGTCACTACATACTTGGTGGCCGGCCCTAGTACAAGCGCGGATTCTCCCTCGTCTACCTGCTCCTGAAGCTCCGTCTTCATATCATCTGGAAAGTCGATGGTGTCGAACGGCACCTGTTTACTGCTTAGATGGGAGATCCCGGTATCGAGGGTTTTCAGCATCTCGTTCATGTTCACGGTAAACGGGTGATCTTCGTCGAAGAACAGTGGTTCATCTCCTCCGAACCGTGTGTCGGGGTCCACCATCTCCAGGGTATCTTTGAACCAGTCGTAGATGGGCTTGAACTGCTCAACGTTTTGAGAAACGGAGTTGGTCAGAAAAAGCTGATTGGAGCGGGTTCCTCGAAAGGCGAAGTTGAGAAACTGAGAGTCCGTGTCCAGGATGGATCGAAATGGATGTTCCCGTGTTCTCGGCGGTAAAGCGTGCGTTCGCTGGTGGTACCGATTCTCAATAGGCGTTCTTCGACCACCATCTCTCGGGTCACGGAGAAGCTGAAAGCGTAGACGACATCGTCTATCAGAAGCTCCAGGTCGAAGCGCGATGGTTGCTTGGCGCACTCTGGGTCCAGAAGGAACGGGACGACCGGGATGCGCCTGTCGGGCTGGGTGCCCTTGACAATCTGGGCTTTCACAAATGCCAGCGCCTTGAAGAGGTTGGTCTTGCCGGACGCGTTGGCCCCGTAGAGCGCCATGGCCGGCAGAACCCTCATCTGGTATTTGTCGAGGCGGGCAATGCGCTCGCCATGCTGGCGCTCTCGGGTCGCAACCATGGACAAGTTGGCCCGGTCGCGGAATGACATCCAGTTTTCGACCGAGAAATTGACTATCATCAGATCGCCCCTTGCAGGAACAAACGCGATTTTGTCACGTTAGGCAGGAAGAATAGGGTCGCCGAGGCCAGGATGTCAAGTTGAGAGAGAAGAAATCTCACGGCGGTCGGCACCAACGGGGGATCAAGGCCATCATGGGGGACCGGCGCCCGAATGGCCATTCTTGGTGCACGGTTGCGTTAGGCGGGTGCGTTAGTAGTATATTCTATTGCGGATAAGTGAATTAGGAGCGCTTGGGGTTGCCTGGGTGATGTGGCGAGCGATCGCGGAGAAAGTCAGTCCCAGGTGAGGGAGCCCGCGGTCTGGTACTCGGTGACGCGGGTCTCGAAGAAGTTCTTTTCCTTGTTGAGGTCGATGGCGTGGGCCATCCATGGAAACGGGTTCTCGCGCTCGTACTGCCTGGGCAGGCCGATGCGCTCCACGCGGCGGTCGGCGATGTACTCGACGTAGGCGGCGAACTGGTCGGCGTTGATGCCGAGCAGGCCGCGCGGGCAGGCGTCACGGGCGTAGGCGGCCTCCAGCTCGACGCCGCGGCGGATCAGGTCGACCAGTTCGTCCTGGAAGGCCGGAGTCCAGGCGCCCGCGTACTCGGCCTTGATCGTGTTGATCAGGTCGGAGCCGAACGCCAGGTGCACGCTCTCGTCGCGCATGATGAACTCGAACTGCTCGCCGACGCCCACCATCTTGTTCTGCCGCTTGAGGGCCAGCATCATCGCGAACCCGGCGTAGAAGAAGATGCCCTCCATGATCACGTAGTAGCCGACCAGGTCGTGCAGCAGGTCGCGCACCCCCTGCTCGGTGGTGGTCGTGAAGCCGGGCGCGACGATCGAGCGGGTCATCTCGATGACCATCGAGTCCTTGCGCTCGATCGACGGGATGGTCCGGTACATCGTGTAGATCTCGTCCGGATCCAGCCCCAGGCTGTCGCAGCAGTAAATGAACGTGTCGGTGTGGATCGCCTCCTCGAACGCCTGCCGCAGCAGGTACTGGCGGCACTCCGGGTTGGTCACATGCGTGTACAGGGCCAGGACGATGTTGTTGGCGGTCAGCGACTCGGCGGTGGAGAAGAATCCGAGGTTCCAGAGGATCAGGCGCCGCTCCTCTTCCGAGAGCACGTCGGGCGCCTTCCACTGCTCGACGTCCTTCTGCATCGACACCTCTTCCGGGACCCAGTTGTTGGCCACGCCGGCCTTGTAGTAGCCGCGCGCCCACTGGTAGCGCAGCGGCAGGATCTTGTTGGGATCCGTGGCGGTGTTGTTGATGATGCCCACGACTACGGAGTCTGTGGGGAATGCCGCGCCAGCGGCAAGACCCGCGGGCTCCGTTGCCGCAAGGAGGGGCTGGGCCAGGACCGTCGCCTCCGGCGCCGGTCCTGGGGCGCTACTGGCAGGCCTCGCAGTCTTCGTCCAGGTTGCAGGCTGCGGCGTCCCGGCCGTTCTGCGGCTCGGCGTCCGCGGCCTGCTCGGCAGGCGCCGGCGTCCCGTTGGCCGGCGTCCCGTTGGCCGGCGCCGCGCCGTTGGCGCGCTTCTGGGTGAAGCCGTACTGGCTGCCCAGGGTGGACTTCTCCACCTGGCTGGCGGCCAGCGTGCGCAGGTAGTAGGTGGTCTTCAGGCCCAGCTTCCAGGCGGTCTGGTAGATCTCGCTCAGCGCCTGCCCGGAGGTGCCGCGCATGAACACGTTGTGCGACTGGCTCTGGTCGATCCACTTGCTGCGCGCGCCGGTCATGCGCAGGCAGTGCAGGGGGTCGACCTCGAACGCGGTGCGGTACTTGGAGCGCAGCGGCGCCGGGATCGCGTGAAGCGCCTGCACGCTGCCGTCGTGGAACTTCAACTGCTCGAACATCTCGCGGTCCCACAGGCCGGCCCGCTTGAGGTCCCCCACCAGGTACGGGTTGGCGACGGTGAACTCGCCGGAGATGTTCGACTTGACGTAGACGTTCTGGTAGATCGGCTCGATCGACGGGAAGCAGCCGGAGATGGTGGAGATGGTCGCCGTCGGGGCGATCGCCATGGTGTTGGAGTTGCGCATGCCGTGCTTGCGCACGTGCGCGCGCACCGGCTCCCAGTCCAGCTCGCCGCCGCGCGCCACCTCGACCGGCTGGCCGCGCTCGGTCTCAAGCAGGTCCAGGGTGTCCTGCGGCAGCAGCCCGCGCTCCCACTTGGAACCGGCGTAGCTGTCGTAGGGGCCGCGCTCGGCGGCCAGGCGCGACGAGCCCAGGATGGCGCTGTGGGCGATCAGCTCCATGGAGCGGTCGGCGAACACGATCGCCTCCTGCGACTCGAACGCGATGTCCAGCTTGAACAGCGCGTCCGCGAACCCCATCACGCCCAGGCCGACCGGCCGGTGGCGGAGATTGGACGCGCGTGCCTCCGGGGTGGGGTAGAAGCAGACGTCGACCACGTTGTCGAGCATGCGCATCGCGGTCTCGACCGTGGCGGCCAGCGATTCCGCCTGCAGCGCGCCGTCGACCACGTGCTTGTCCAGGTTCACGGAGCCCAGGTTGCAGACCGCGGTCTCCTCCCGCGAGGTGTTGAGGGTGATCTCCGTGCACAGGTTGGAGCTGTGCACGACCCCGGCGTGGTCCTGGGGCGAGCGGATGTTCGACGGGTCCTTGAAGGTGATCCACGGGTGGCCGGTCTCGAACAGCATCGACAGCATCTTCCGCCAGAGCTTCAGCGCGGGGATGGTGCTGGTCCGCTGCAGCCGGCCGGCGCGCGCCTCGCGCTCGTACTCGGCGTAGCGCCGCTCGAAAGCCTGCCCGTACAGGTCGTGGAGGTCCGGGGTGTCGTCCGGCGAGAACAGCGTCCACTCGGCGTCTTCGGCGACCCGCTTCATGAACAGGTCCGGGATCCAGTTGGCCGTGTTCATGTCGTGCGTGCGCCGGCGCTCGTCGCCGGTGTTGCGGCGCAGGTCCAGGAAGTCCTCGATGTCCAGGTGCCAGGTCTCCAGGTAGGCGCAGGTGGCCCCGCGCCGCTTGCCGGAGCGGTTGATGGCCAGGGTCACGTCGCTGGCGATCTTCAGGAACGGGATCACCCCCTGGCTCTCCACGTTGGTGCTCTTGATGTGGGCGCCGGTGCCGCGGATGGAGGACCAGTCGTTGCCCAGGCCGCCCGACCACTTGGAAAGCTGCGCGTTGTCCGCGAACGACTTGAAGATATGCTCCAGGTCGTCCTCGACCGTGGTCAGGAAGCAGGAGGAGAGCTGCGGATGGGTCGTGCCGGAATGGAACAGCGTCGGCGTCGACGGCACGAAGCGCAGCGAGGAGATCACTTGGTAGAAGGCCACCGCGCGCTCGTCGCGGTCCTCCTCCAGCACGGCCAGCCCCATCGCCACCCGCATCCAGAACGCCTGCGGCGTCTCCAGCAGCACCTCGCCGGCGCGGGCGAAGTAGCGCTCGTGCAGGGTCTGCACGCCCATGAAGTTCAGCAGGTCGTCGCGCGCGGTATCGAGCGATTCGGCCAGCCGCCCCAGGTTGAACTCCAGCAGCCGCTTGTCGTACAGGCCCTGCTCGACGCCGTGGCGGATGCCGCGCACGAACGCCTGGCGGTAGCCGTCCTCGTGGCTGCGGGCGACGCCGATCACCTCGCGGTAGATGCGGCGCAGGAACAGCCGGGCGGCCACCTTGGCGTAGGCGGGGTCGCGCTCGATGAACGACGAGGCGGCCAGCAGCACCGCCCGGTCGATGTCGGCGGTGGAGATGCCGTCGAAGACGTTGCGGACCGTCTCGCGGGCGATCAGCTCGACGTCGATCTCGCCCCTGCTCCCCGAGTGGTCGAAGCCGTGCGCGCACTCCCGGATCGCCTCCTGGACCTCCGAGATGTCGAACAGCACCGAGCGCCCGTCGCGCTTGACCACGGTGAGCCTGCCGAGCAGCGACTGCTCGGCCACCTGGTCCTTCTGTTCCTCGCGCGCCTTCTGGTGATCGGCGCGGTACAGGATGTAGCGCTTGGCGACCTCGTACAGCCCCTGCTTGACCAGGTGCTTCTCGACGATGTCCTGGATGTTCTCGACGTTGGGATACAGCTCGACGAAGCGGTCGTCGATCTCGGTCGTGACGTCCGTGAGCAGGTCGTGCAGCTTGCCGTTGCCGAACGCGCCGGCGCCGAGCACGGCGGTGACGTGTGGCTCTCCGGTTGCGCGCACCGCCTTGCTGATGGCGGTGGCGATCCGCTCCCGGTCGAAGCCCACTACTTCGCCGGTGCGCTTGATGACCTTCAGTTCGGTCATGCCCCCCCCCTGTTGCCTCAATCATTGAGGCGTGCCGTGCGACGCTACCGAAGCCGTTCGGTCTTAGGCAAGCGGATCGGAAACCGGGCCGGATTCGGCGTCCTCCCGGCCGCTCGCCAGCGCGACGATGCCCCCGGTCATGTCGAGGAAGCCCTCGGCGGCCATCGCGTCCAGGTTGCGGCGCGCGCGCTCGCTGCCGGCGCGGTCGGTAGCGCCGATGGCGGCGGCCAGCTCATCGCGGTCCAGCGGGCCGCGTTCGGCCAGCACGCGCAGGATCAGTCCGCGCTGCTGGCGGTTGGAGCCGTCGAAGCGGCTCTGCCGCGTGTAGTGGGCGGACCGGCGGTTGGGGTTGGGGCCGCCGCGCGCCAGGGCGGCCCCGTAGTCCATCAGCGCCAGGTACCAGGTGCGCGGGTCGGCGGGGTCGAGCGCCTGCTCCAGCACCGGCAGCAGCTCCCGGTCGCTGACCTGGTGGCGGCCCGGAAACAGCTCGTGCAGCACGGCGCGGCGGATGTTGGTCTCCACGAACACGGCCGGCAGCCCGAATCCGAAGGCCTGCACCGCCCCGGCCGTGGCCGGACCGACGCCGGGCAGCGAGCGCAGCTCCTCCGCGCCGCTCGGCACCGTGCCGCCGAAGCGGAAGGCGACGAGCGCGGCGGCGCGGTGCAGGGCCACGGCGCGCCGGTTGTAGCCAAGGCCGCTCCACAGCGCCAGCACCTCGCCCCGGTCGGCGACGGCCAGCGCGCGCGCGTCCGGGAAGCGCGCCACGAACGGCTCGTAGTGCGCGAGCACGCGCGCCGTCTGCGTCTGCTGTAGCATGAACTCCGAAACCAGGATCCGATACGGATCGCGCGTCCGCCGCCACGGGAACCGGCGCCCGTGACGGCGGTAGTGGTCCAGTACGCGGCGGCGGAAGCGAACGATGTCAGACACGCACCATCACATTGGCGATCCGGGCGGCGACCCGGCCAGAGGCGGCGACCCGGCCAGGCACGACTTGGTCATCATCGGCGCGGGCCCGGCCGGGCTGGCCTGCGCGATCCAGGCCGAGGAGGCCGGCCTGGACTACGTGCTGATGGAGAAGGGCTGCCTGGTCAATTCCATCTTCCACTTCCCGCGCAACATGGCGTTCTTTTCCTCGCCGGAGCGTCTGGAGCTTGCGCGGATGCCATTCGCGTCGCTGGCGCGCAAGCCTTCGCGGGCCGAGACGGTCGAGTACTACCGGCGCGTGGCCGAGCGCTTCGCCGTGCGCGTGCGCCAGTACGAGCCGGTGGTCGCGCTGGAGCGGGACGAGGCCGGCGGCGCGGGAGGGTTCGTGGTCACGTCCGTGCACGGCTCGCGGACGCGGCGGTCGGCCACGCGCGCCGTGGTGGTCGCCACGGGCTTCTTCGACTGGCCGCGGCGGCTGGGGGTCCCGGGCGAGGAGCTGCCCAAGGTCGTGCATCGGTTCGACGAGGGCCACCCCTACTACGACCGCGATGTGGCCGTCGTCGGCGGGCGCAGCGCCGCCGCGGAAGCGGCCCTGGAGTTGCAGCGGGCCGGCGCACGCGTAACCCTCGTTCACCGTGGCGAGCGGGTGCAGACCAAGTACTGGGTCCTGCCGGAGCTGGAGAACCGCATCGCGCGCGGCGAGATCGGCTGGCTGCCGTCGGCGACCGTCGAGCGCATCGACGAGGGGTCCATCACCGTGCGCCGGGACGGCCGCCTGCAGGAGGTCGCCAACGACGCCGTGATCGTGCAGATCGGCTACCGCCCCGACCTGAGCCTGCTGGAACGGGTCGGCGTCACCGTGGAGGGGCCGGATCGGACGCCGCGCTACGACCCCGATACCTGCCAGACCGACGTGCCGGGCGTGTTCGTCTGCGGCTCGGTGTGCGCGGGCGACCGGGCCGGCAGCATCTTCATCGAGACCGCGCGCTTCGACGGCGAGAAGATCGTCGGCGCGCTGGGCGCTGCCGCAACGATCGGCGCTACCAGATGATCCGGACGTCGGGATAATCCGGGAAGCGGCGGTCCTTGCTCACGACCGGGCAGCCGAGCTCCTGCGCGGTCGCCAGAATCAGGCGGTCTGCCGGGTCGACGTGAATGTCAGGGAGCTGCACGGAGCGGCGCGCCACGCCGTTGTCCACGGCCGTGAACCGCAGGTAGGACAGGCGTTCCGCCCGGTGCAGAAAGGCATCCGGCGCGAAGGCGAGCTGCAGACGGCCCTGCTTCGTCAGCATGAACAGCTCCCATACGCTGATCGACGAGACGTGGACGGCGAGGTCGCGGCGGGCCTCGGCGATCGCGGCACGGGCCGGCGCCGAGAGCAATGACGGATCGCT
Source organism: Spirochaetia bacterium (assembly GCA_963662775.1). Classification (GTDB taxonomy): domain Bacteria; phylum Spirochaetota; class Spirochaetia; order SZUA-6; family Bin103; genus CATQHW01. The sequence continues at coordinate 1,933,585 of OY759747.1, read as the reverse complement.
CAGGTGCCAGATCCAGGCGTGGGTATCCAGCAGGATCAGTCGGCGGACTCCCAGCGTTCGTGAACGGGCTCCAGCGGATCGTCGTACCGCAGGACGGACCCGCGCAGGGCTGCCAGGTCGGCATCGTCGTCTTCGGCAAACGGCATGATCTTGAGTACCGGCGTGCCGCGATCGGTGATGACCAGGGTCTCGCGCCGCTCCTGGACCCTGCGGAAGTACTCGAACGCCCGCGGCTTGAACTGGGACTTGGAGACGGTTGTCATGAACGGACTATGTACCATGGTCCTATGACCTGAAAAGTCCCGGCAGGGCAGACGCCGTTGCGGCGCCGAGGAGGGCCGCCTCCGCCGCATCCAGCTCCGGCCAGGGGACGAGTGCCTCGCCCACCTGGCGGGGGCTGCGCGCGCCCAGGATGGCCGCGTGCACGCCCGGCTGGGCGAGCAGCCAGCCCAGCGCCAGCCATGCCAGCGGACGGTCTGCCGCAACGCCGCGAAGGCGCTCGACGGCCCGCAGATGGGCGCCGAGCCGCGGCTCGGTGAAGTCGCGGTGGCCGCGCCGCCAGTCGTCGCCGGGCAGCCGCGCCACCCGCGCGCGGTCGAAGCCGTCGGCCAGCATGCCGCTGTGCAGGGGGCTGGCGGCCAGGACGGCGATGCCGTGGCGGCGGCAGTAGGGGAGGAGCTCCGCTTCGGCGTCGCGCCGCAGCAGGCTGTAGGGCACCTGCAGGGTCGCCACGGGCGCGATGGCGCGCAGCCGGTCGAGGTCGGCGACGGTGGCGTTGCACACCCCGCACGCGCCGACCAGGCCCTGCTCGCGCAGGCGGGCCAGCTCCTCCCACCCCTCGGTGAGCTGCTCGGGCGGGCGCGGGTGGTGGATCTGGTACAGGTCGACGCGCTCGGCGCGCAAGCGCCCGAGGCTCTGCTCCAGCTCGGTGCGGACGCTGGCGGCGGTGAGCCGCGCGAACGGGCGCGCGCGGCGTCCCACCCACGGCCAGCCGCACTTGGTGGCGACGCGCACGCCGCGTCCGCCGCCGGGCCTCTGCGCCAGGGCGCGGCCGATCAACTCCTCGGCATGGCCGCGGCCGTACAGCGGGGCGCTGTCCAGCCAGTCGACGCCGCGGTCCAGCGCCGCGTGGATGGTGGCGATCGAGTCGGCGTCCGCCTGCGCCCCCCAGCCGCCGCGCCGGCCCGGCCCGCCGATCGCCCAGGTGCCGAGGCCGACGCGGCCGAAGCCGGTCATCGCGCGGCCGTCAGCAGCTCGACCAGCCCGGTGTGGCGCTCGCGCGCCTGCGCGTTGGCGACCGCGATGCGCGCGGCGCGGGGGCTGCCCACCACCACCGCCAGCCGCCGCGCGCGGGTCAGCGCCGTGTACAGCAGGTTGCGCTGCAGCATCGGGTAGTGCTCGGTGGCAATGGAGATCACCGCCGCCGGGAACTCCGAGCCCTGCGACTTGTGGATCGTGATCGCGTAGGCCGGCACCAGGGATTCCAGTTCCGCCGCCTCGTACCAGACCGGCCCGGTGGCGAAGTCGACCAGCACGCGCTGGTCCTCGGCGTCCAGGTCGCGCACCAGGCCGATGTCGCCGTTGAACACCTCCAACTGGTAGTCGTTGCGGGTCTGCATGACGCGGTCACCCACGCGGATGTCGGCCGCGCCCTCGATGGCCGCGCCGTGCGGATTCAGCGCCGCCTGCAGCTCGCGGTTGAGGACGGCGGTGCCAAGCTCGCCGCGGTTCATGGGCGTCAGCACCTGGATGTCCGTGCGCGGGTCGAGCCCGAAGCGCGCCGGCATGCGCTCGGTGACCAGGTGCACGATCGTGTTGCGCGCGGCCTCCCGCTCGTCCCGGCTGACGAAGAAGTAGTCGCCGGCCTCGCCGTCGCCCTGTCCCCGGGGAACCTCGCCGTGGTTGACGGCGTGCGCGGCCATGACGATGGCCGAGCGCTCGCCCTGACGGAACACGGTGGTGAGGCGGGCGACCGGGCAGACGCCCGCGGCGATCAGGTCGGCCAGCACGTCGCCGGGCCCGACCGACGGGAGCTGGTCGCTGTCGCCGACCAGGAGCAGCCGGCAGTCGGGCGGCGTGGCCTGAAGCACGGAATCCAGCAGCGTCACGTCCACCATGGACAGCTCGTCGAGAATCAGCCCGTCGCAGTCCAGCGGGTTCTCCGCGTCGCGCAGGAACCGGCCCTCGCGAGGGCTGTACTCCAGCAGCCGGTGGATGGTCGAAGCGGGCCGGCCGGCCTGTTCCTCGATCCGCTTCGCGGCGCGCCCCGTCGGGGCAGCGAGCTGCACCCGCCCGCTGACAGCGTCATACAGGCCGAGTATCGCCCGAATCAGCGTGGTCTTGCCGGTTCCCGGCCCACCGGTGACGACCAGGACCGAAGCCCGAGCCGCCTGGGATGCGGCGTCGAGCTGCTCGGGCGACAGCTCGACGCCGCTCGATCGCTCGAAGGAGTCGAGCAGCCGGCTGACGTCGGAGCGCAACGGGTTCGGCGGCCGGCCGGCCAGCACCCGCAGCCGGTCGGCGGAGCGCTGCTCGGCGCGTCGCAGGTCGGGCAGGGCGATCGCATGGGCACCGCCTGCTCCGCACGGCAGGACCGCGCGGCGGGCCGTCAGCGCCCGGACCGCGTCGCGGACCGCCCCTTCGTCCACGGACAACAGCTCGGCGCCGGCCTCCGCCACGGCGTCCACAGGCATCTGCGTGTGGCCGCGGGACGCGCCGGTCGCCAGCACGTGCAGCACCCCGGCCGCGGCCCGCTCCGGGGAGTCGCGGTCGACGCCCAGCGAGGCGGCGATGCGGTCGGCGATCAGGAAGCCGATGCCTGCCACCTCCTCGGCCAGCCGGTAGGGGTTGTCGGTGACCGCCCGCCGCGCCGCGGAGCCGTAGCGGCGGTGGATGCGCAGCGCGTAGCCGGGGGAGATGCCGTGGCCCTGCAGGAAGATCATCGTGTCGCGGAGCTGGCGGTGGTCGGCCCAGGAGGCCAGGATGCGGTCGCGGCGGTCGGGGCCGATGCCGGGCACCTCGGTCAGCCGCTCGCCGTGGCGGTCCAGCACGTCCAGCGCGCCGGTGCCGAAGCGGGCGACGATGCGGCGCGCCAGCGCGGGGCCGACTCCCTTCACCAGCCGCGAGGCCAGGAAGCGCTCGATGCCGGCAGCGGTGCTCGGAGCCACGGAATGGAACGAGGTGACCTCGAAGCGCGGGCCGTGCCGGCGGTGATGGGTCCACGCGCCCTGCAGGTGCAGCAGCTCGCCCGGGCGCACGCCGGCCAGCGGGCCGACGGCCACCGGCTGGGCATGCGGGTCGTCTTCCGACTGCAGGCGCACGACCGCGAAGGAGCCGTCGTCGGTGACGTAGATGATCGAGTGGACGGTGCCGCGCAGCGATTCCCCATCGCCGCCGGGCGCGGCGGGCGGGGACGGTCCGCTGCCGCTCAGCGGACCGCTCAGGCGGTCTGGTCGCGCAGCTCGGTGAAGAATCGCGCGTCGGACTCGTCGCCCGCGCGCGCGTACGCGACCGCCAGGTTGGCCGCCACGCGCAGCATGATCGTGGCGGCCGGGGTGCCGCGGCGGATGCGTGCGAGCTGCGCGGTCGCGTCGTGCCCCTTGGGGATGAGTTGCGCGACGTCCAGGGTCGCCCCGCCGTTGAAGCAGTCGACCAGGATGAGCCGGTCGCCGGCCACCGCGCGCGCCAGGAAGTGGTTGGGCACGTTGCAGCCCTCGATGTCCAGGCCGAGCCGTGTACCGACCAGCAGATAGATGCACGACAGGCTGATCGGCAGCCCGCGGCCGCGAGTGATCACCGACACCAGGTTGCTCGCGGCCGGCGTGAAGTAGTCCTTCTTGCCGCAGCCGGTCAGCCCCCTGGTCCGGAACAGGTAGTGAGCCAGCGTGAACACGTCGGCGCCGACGTGGGCGCTGCGGTAGTCGTCGGCCAGCCCGTCCAGCAGGTCGGTCAGCCGCGCGGCGGCGCCTTCGCCCAGCTCGTACTCGGCGATCAGCCCCAGCGCGGTCTCCAGCTTCACCTTCTCGTTCGGGACGGCCAGGCACTCCTGCCAGCGCTCCAGCAACCGCTCGCGCCGCTGGGTGGCGTACACTTCCTCCAGCAGCTCGCGGCGGTCGTCGTCGAGCTCGATCCCCTGCCGCTCGATCTCCGCGTCCAGCTCGTCCCCGAAGGCGGCCAGCGCCTCCATCACGCGCTGCTGGACCACCGGCGTCTCGTCATCGAGAAGCCGGATCATGAACGGGAGCTGCGCGCGGTCCATCCCTTTGATGGTAGATCGGCTCTGCCGGTGAAGCAAACGCACGGCCACGCGCGCGGCCGGTAAGGTGGTCCTACCCGCCCGGTGGCGTCGTACGAGGGATTCAACGAATGTTGCAGAATGTGCGGCAATGCCGCATATTTGAGTTGCCATCAATGCAGCTCTTCGTCACCACGTCCTACGAGCGGGCAATTCGCAAGCTCATTACAGAGTCACTTCGGAACGAGATGGAAGCTGCGATTGTGGCCAATCCCGGCCGGGCGCCTGTGATTCCGGGAACCGGAGGCATTCGCAAGTTGCGCTGGGCAGCCTCCGGTCGCGGCAAGCAAGGCGGGGTTCGAGCGATCTACTTCTATCACTCGGAACCTGGAACCATCTACATGCTGACAGCCTATGCGAAGGCGGATCGTGAAGATCTGACCCCCGCCGACAAGAAGGCGCTCTCGCGGTTGATTGCCAGGATCAAGCAGGAGGAGAAGAACAGATGACTACCGAACGAACGGACCTGGGCCGTGAGGTCGAGGCGGCGCTGGGCGAGGTTCTGGCCCACGTGCGAGGCGAAGTCGAGCTTCCGTGCCGAATCGTCGACGACCCATCCGCGGAGAGGATCATCGCACTTCGCAAGCGCATGAATCTGAGCCGGCAGAAGTTCGCGGATCGCTTCGGCCTCGATGCGCGTGCCCTCCAGGACTGGGAACAGGGTCGCCGTGTTCCGGACCGTGCGGCGCGGGTTCTGCTGACCGTCATCGACCGCGATCCGGAAGCGGTCGTACGGGCGATCGGCTCAGCCTGAACGCTAAGCCTGCGCGGCTTCGGCGAAGTGACGGTCGTGATGGCTGGACAGATCCGCTCCGCCCGAGTTGACCGTTCCCGCCGCTGCAGCCGCTCGTTCATAGCGTGCCGAGGTCCCGGTGTCGGGTGACGCCTCGAAATAGCACGACACGGCGCGCCGGATCAGCTCCGACATTGAGATCTGCTCGCGTTCTGCCACGTGGCGAAGTCGCCTCGCCATCGCTTCCGGCAACCGGATCTGCGTTCGAACCATCGTCGATTCGAGATCATGCTTTAGGATGCCGCAACCCGCACAGGGAGCCGAGGAAGGAACGCATGGGAATCTACGAGGATCTGGGCGTTCGCCCGCTGATCAATGCCGCCGGCACCGTGACCAACTACGGGGGATCGGTGATGGATCCCGAGATCTTCGCGGTCATGAGGGAGGCCAACCGCGAGTTCTGCCGGCTGGAGGACCTGCACCCGGCGGTCGGCCGCCGCATCGCCGGCCTGCTGGACGTGGAGGCGGCCTACGTGACCTCCAGCGCCGCGGCCGGGCTGCTGGTGACGACGGCGGCGTGCATCGCCGGCACCGACCCGGAGCGGATCACGCAGCTCCCCGACACCGCCGGCATGAAGTCGGAGGTGGTCGTCCAGAGCATCCATCGCCTTGCCTACGATCAGGCCATGCGGCTGGCCGGCGCCACCTTCGTGGAGGTCCCGGACGAGGGCGAGCCGCCCACGCGGGCGCTGCGCGAGGCGGTCGGCCCGGACACGGCGGCGATCCTGTGCATGGCCCACCGGCTCGGCGATCCCGCCTCGGTGCCGCTCGCCGACCTGGTGAGCATCGCCCGCGGCGCCGGCGTGCCGCTGATCGTGGACGCCGCCTCCGAGTGCCCGCCGCTGTCGACCCTGACGCGTTTCTGGAAGGCCGGCGCCGACCTGACCATCTTCAGCGGCGGCAAGAGCATCATGGGACCGCAGTCGACCGGGCTGGTGGTCGGCCGGCAGGACCTGATCGACGCGTGCATGGCCAACGGCAACCCGTTCGCGACGGTGGGCCGGCCGGCCAAGGTGAGCCGCGAGGAGATCGTCGGGTTCCTGAAGGCGCTGGAGCGCTACTTGGCGCGCGACCACGACGCCGACCGCGCGCGCTGGACGGCGCAGGTCGACCACGTCGAGCGTGCGCTCGCCGGCGCTGGCCACCCGATCGCGCTGGAGCGGATCCAGAAGGCGGACACCTACACCGTGCCGATGCTCGCGGTGCGCACGCTGCCGGACGCCGGCTTCACCGCCGGGCAGCTCTCCCAGGCGCTGATGGACGGCGATCCGCGGGTGGTGGTGGCCCAGCACTTCATCGGCGACGGCGTCGTCGTCAACCCGCACATGCTAAAGCCCGGCCAGGAACGCATCGTCGCCGAGCGCTGCCTGCAGGTGCTGGCCGAGATCGCCTGACCGGCCGATCGCTTGACAGCGGGCACGGGCTCGCCCAGCGTTGCCCGTTATGGGTCAGGCCGTTCTGTTCAGCGACTTCAGCAAGGCGACCCCTTCCGGCGCCATCGCCCCGCATCCGCGCCCCGGCTGCTGGCGCGTCTGCGAGTACACCAGCGGCGACATCGAAGGCAGGCTGCTGTACGCCGCGGATGCACAGGACACGCCGAACCTCACGCTGCCGCTGAACCTGCGGGGGTGGCACCGCGTCACGATCGGCGTCTGGGGCGACTGCTTCAGCCTGCGCCACACCTACGCCCCGTCCGGCAACCGGGTCAAGCTGAGCGGCGATCCCTGCTTCCGGGCCTTCGAGCGGGACCGGACGCCGCCGCCCGACAGCATCAGCATCGAGGACTTCGAGGTCGCCTGCGCTGACCTGACCGGGCAGGACCTGGTCATCGCCCCGCCGAAGCGGCACAGCGGGGCGACCACTGCGCTGGCCTACGTGCGCTGCGAGCCGCTCTCGGACCGCGAGGTGGCCGAGCTGCAGGCGGACCGGCAGAACGGCGGGCACCGCAGGCTGATCGCCTACAACGACGGCGTGGGCTTCGTCACCTCGGGTGACTACGGCGACCGCCAGGACATCTGGGAGCTGGTGGAGCCGTACCGCCACTCGGACGTGGACAGCCTCTACTGGGGTGTGATCGGCACCGCGACCACCTTCCCGGTCACGACGGGCAGGATGCTCACGGCCCATGACGGCCCGGCCATGGGCGTGCAGGGCCACGAGTCGTTCGCAACCCTCGACCGCCGCGGCATCAACACGCTGACGACCGCGATGGAGTACGCGCAGGGGATGGGACTGTCGTTCCGCGTCTACCAGCGCATGGGTGCCTGGGCGATGACCTTCCCGCACGATTCCCCGACCGCCACGCTCTGCCGGGAACATCCGGAGTGGCGCTGCGTCAGCCGGGACGGCATCCCCACGAGCAGCCTGAGCTACGCGTTCGGCGAGGTGCGCCGCCACCAGGTCGAGTTCCTGGCCGAGCTCGCCTCCTGGGGGGCCGACGGCATCGACCTCAACTTCCTGCGCGGACCGCCGTTCGTGGGCTACGAGGAGCCGCTGGTGAGCGGCTTCCAGCGCGAGTACGGAGAAGACCCGCGCACGCTCGACGAGTGGGACGACCGCTGGCTGCGCTACCGCTGCCGGGCGCTGACCGCGTTCGTGCGCGAGCTGCGCGCCGAGCTCGACGCCGTCGGCAGCAAGGCGGGCCGGCGGATCTCGCTCTCGGCCGACACCTTCGCGCTGCCGGCCGGCAACCTCTACTACGGACTGGATGTCGCGGCCTGGGTCAGCGAGGGGCTGCTCGACCGCCTGCACCCGTGGGGGAAGATCCGCGGGCAGCCGCCGGTCGACATGACCCACTACCGCGCGCTGGTGGACGGGTCACGGACCGAGCTCTGGCCGCATCTGCGGGTCTGGGACGACGGCACCGACGCGGCCTACGACGCGTACCGCACGGAAGCCCTGTCGCTGTACGACGCGGGCGCCGCGGGCCTGGCCATCTGGGATGCCTGCAACCTCGACGGCAAGAGCGTGAAGGGCCCGCTTCAGCGCCGGCTCGGGCACGCCGACGAGCTGCGCGCGGCGCTCGCCGCCCCGCGGCGCCCGGAGCTGGCGCTCGGCAGGATCGACACGCTCGGTCTCGAGCACCTGGGCGTGGTCTGCGTCCCGGAGACCCACCCGGAGCGGATCATGCCGGACGGCTACACCAAGCACCAGTACATGTGGCACGGGTGACGCCCGAGTTCCCGCGGTCCTTGACCGGCGCCGGACGCCATGGAACTGTGTGCCGATGGTGAATGCGATTGCACTGAACGTGGAGTCGTACCAGCCGCCGCCGCGCGCGCCAGCCGACAGACCGCCTGATCCGGGGCGCGCGCACTGACCCGACGGGCGGCCATGCGAGTGTCCAAGGCTCTCGATGCCGCCCCCGCCGCCGCAGAACGCACGCGCACGCGGATGTCCGCGCAGCGCGTGCTCACCCTGGTCTGGCGGCAGCGCACGCTCTACCTGCTGCTGCTGCCGGCGATCGTGCTCACGTTCGTGTTCCGCTACATCCCCGTCTACGGGCTCACCCTGGCGTTCAAGGACTACAGCACCACCCTCGGACCGTTCCGCAGTCCCTTCACCGATCCAATCTTCTACAACTTCTTCTTCTTCCAGGACCCGGAGTTCTGGTACGTGCTGCGCAACACGGTGCGGATCTCGGTGGCGAAGTTCGTGACCGCCTGGCCCGCGCCGATCGTCCTGGCGCTGCTGCTCAACGAGGTGCGCCACCGCTCCTTCAAGCGGACGATCCAGACGATCGCGTACCTCCCCCACTTCCTCTCCTGGGTGATCCTGGCGCGGATCGTCTACGACGTCCTCGGCTGGGAGCCGAGCAGCCCCGTCAACCAGATCCGCGCCGTGTTCGGGCTGGACCCGGTCGCGATGATGGGGGACAAGTCCGCCTTCATCCCGATCCTGGTGGTGAGCAACATCTTCAAGGAGGTGGGATGGGGCACGATCATCTACCTGGCGGCGCTCACCCGCATCGATCCCGACCTCTACGAGGCGGCGCTCGCCGACGGCGCCGGCCGCTGGGCGCAACTCTGGCACGTCACCCTGCCGGGGATGCTGCCCATCATCGCCATCCTGCTGGTGCTCGGCATCCCGGGCATCCTCGCCGCCGGGTTCGATCAGATCTACAACCTGATGAATCCCACCATCGCGGAGCTGGCCTACGTCACCGACTACTACGTCCTGCGCGTCGGCCTCATCCAGGGCAACTACGCGTTCGCGGCGGCCATGGGGCTGGTGTTCAGCGTGATCGCCCTGGTGCTGGTGCTGACCGCCAACTGGCTCTCCAAGCGGTCCGCCGGGACCGGCATCTGGTGAGCGACAGCGGGCCACATGTATTACCGGCGCACGCCGTCCGAGACGCTCTTCCGGGCCGGCAACTACGCCTTTCTGGCCTTCCTGGCGGCCGTTACCCTCTATCCGTTCTGGTACCTGGTGGTCAATTCGCTCAGCGACCCCGTGGCGGGGCTGCACGCCATGCTCTGGCCCAAGGAGTTCTACTGGGCCAACTATCGAATCGTCGTCGACACGCCCGGGGTGTGGCGGGCGCTGGGCGTCACGGTGCTGCGGGTGGCCACCGGCGTTCCCCTGATGCTGGTGGTGACCGGCACGGCGGCCTTCGCCCTGACCCGCAGGGAGCTGCTGGGCCGCAGGATCATCATCCTGTTCTTCTTCCTGTCGATCTTCTTCGAGGTGGGGCTGATCCCGTACTACATGGTGCTGCGGGCGTTCGGGCTGCTCAACACCTTCTGGGTATACGTCATCCCGACCGGGTTCTCGGTCTGGACCATGATCGTGATGAAGACCTCGTTCCAGGGACTCCCGGACGGACTCACGGAGGCGGCGCGGATGGACGGGGCGGGTTATGCCAGGATTTTCTTCAGCATCGTCGTGCCGCTGTCGGTGCCCATGTTCGCGGTGCTGGGGCTGTTCAGCGCCGTCAGCCACTGGAACGACTATTTCACGGGGGAGTTCTTCGTCAACCTGGAGCCCAAGCTCTGGCCGCTGCAGACGTTCCTGCGCATATCGCGGCAGAACGCGATCGACGTCCTCAAGGGGGTCATTTACGACTACTCGGAGATGACCCCCTTTCAGGAGGAGGCATCGCGATTGACGCAGCGGTCGCTGGACATGGCGTTCACGGTGTTCGCCATGCTGCCGATCCTGCTGGTGTATCCGTGGCTGCAGCGCTACTTCGTGAAGGGGGTGTTGATCGGGTCGATCAAGGAGTGAGGAAGCGGCTCCTCCCTCGATGGAGGAGTGGCATGGACAAATCAAGGGTTCGAGGAGGTATGCGGATATGAGGTCCGTGTTTTCGTTTCGAGACTTGAGAGGAGGCTTCTCATGAAAAAGCTCGCACTCGTCCTGGTGGTGCTCCTGTTGGGAGCGACCATCGGCATCGCCCAGGATCCCATCTGGATATGGGGCATGGGGTCGCGCCCGGCCGACGGGCCGTTCAGCGATCCCGACGGAACGTTCGAGGAGATCGGCAACCAGTGGGTTCAGGAGATGTTCGGCCTGCCGGGCATCCGTGCCGAGGGCTCAGGCAACCTGGAGGCGCTGCGCGCCCTGGTCGCCAGTGGCGACGTGCCGGACGTCATCGCCAGGGTACGTTTCAACACCGAGTCCGTGAAGCTGCTCACCGACCTGGCCAAGGACGGGCGGCTGCACGCGCTGGACAAGTACTTCGACGACCCGGAGAACTACCCGGTCTTCGCGTCGGCGGACAAGGGTCACCTGCGCGCGTACCGTCTCGACGGGACGCTGTACGCCGTTCCCTCGTGGGTCTGGAGGATCAGGGCGGACGATCCGTTCTCGGCGCATCCGCACTGGATGATGCGGCTGGACGCCTACGAGAAGTACGGCTACGCCACGACCCATGACGATCTCCACGAGCTCCTCATGAACGTCAAGAACGACGACTTCACCACGATCAACGGTGAGCCCCGGATTCCGTTCGGCCTGATGACGGACGCCAACATGCGCTGGCCCAAACTGGTCCTCAGCCAGGGGGGCGGAGCCGGCTGGGAGGTCGACGCCGAGAAGCGGCTCATGCCGCAGTGGGCGTCGGAGGAACTCTACCACCAGATAAAGTTCTTCAACACGCTGTGGCGAGACGGTCTGATGAGCCCCGGGGCCTACCTGGATCCGGGCGCGTTCGAAGGCGACCTGGCAGCAGGCCAGTACTCGGTCATGGCCGGGCACGGCGGCTACAGCAGCGGCGGGTATCGGGAACCACTTGCGGCGATGGTGGACAAGCTCGGTCCCGATCATGAGGACGTGAAGAACTACCGGGCGCAGGGGATCATCATGATGCTGCCGCCGATCGCGGACAATCCGGGCCGCTACCACGGCACCCAGTCCAGCTTCAACCTGATCATGGCGAACAATCCGTACCCGGACGAGACCATGAAGCTGCTGGACTGGATGTTCAGCGACGAAGGCGTGATCTCGACGTTCGTGCACGTCGGACAGATGGGCGTGGACTGGGAGCCGGCGCCGCCGCCGCTGTACTGGACCACGCTGCCGGACGGGTTTCACCAGCCGAGCATGGCGGGCACCCAAGAGAAGCGGGTCGACAACCTCTGGGAGTCCGGCTACACCGATCCGGAGACGGGCGAGAAGTACGCCCGCTTTCCGAAGCTCTTCCCGCTGGCGTCTCCCATCTATGCCTCGTGGGTCGAAAGGCTGGATTTCGAGAAGATGGAGCATCAGCGCAACCACTACGGGCTGTTGATTCCCTCCGAGCCCTACGCCTCCGGCGTACCGGGCGGCGTGGAATGGGGTCAGCCCTACAGTGAGGCGCTGGCGGCGTTCGCCAGCCCGATCCCGTCCTACGCCCAGGTCGCCGAGGTGCTGCCGCCGCTGGAGGCGACGGCGCTGGCGTCCGCGGAGCAGAAGTACAACACGGGGCTGGTGACGGCCCTGACCGCGGGCAGCGAGGAGGAGTTCCAGGCCGCCTACGACGACATGATCGCGTCGCTGATCGACACCGCGCGCTGGCGGCGGATCTACGAGGACCGCACCGAGCGGTGGGTCTCGTGGCTGGAGTCCAACGGCATCGACGACCGCGCCGAGCTCAAGTCCGTGACGCCGATCGCGGCGTGGAAGGAGGTCATGGGCTGGTAACCGTCTGAAGGCGAGGCTGGCCGCACGCGCCCACTCCGGGCTCGTGCGCCGGCCTTTCTTCTATCTTCTACTCTATTTGGGTGAACGCACGACGAGCCGTGCGTTCACCCCTGCTCCGTGTCGATGCCCGACTGCCGCAGCAACGCCGCCAATCGTTCGGCACGCTGACGCTCCTGCTCAGCGCGCTGATGTTCCCGATTCGCACGGTCGCGTTCCCGATTCGCACGGTCGCGTTGTTCGCTGGCCATCGGTATCAATACATCGTGCTCATCCGTCCAGCGCAGCCACGTGCTCCCCACGTCCTCGAACATCCCCTCCCACAGCATCAACCCCAACCGCAGCGAGGGAAACCGAGGCGACGACTGCCGTTCGTAGCGGCCGTCGCGCAACCGGTAGATGCGCAGATCATCGCCCATCACACGATGCAACGGATCGTAGATCACGTAGTAACCGACGCCCATCCGGGCGTATCTGCGCCGCTTCCTCCCGATCTCGTCGCCCTCCCGGTTGGATACGATCTCCACCACCAAGTCCGGCGGCTTGCCGAACACCCACACGAAATAGGAGCGGTGCGCCTTGTCCCACCAGTTCTCGGCCACCTGTACGTCCAGGCTCAGGAACATATCCGGCACGATGGCCGGGTTGCGCGGCTCGGGGAACACGCCGACGTTGGCGGCGGCCAGAAAGGTGCGCCCGGCGCCGGGACCGGCCCATGACGTGTACAACGGCTCGGTGAGCAGTCGCTGCTGCTTCTCGGAGGGCATGTTGTCCACGGGGGTGTCATCCTCGGTCACCAGGGATTCGATTTTGACGTTCACCGCTGCCGGCGCCGATGGCGCCACGGCATCGCGTGCTGCAAGGACCGGGCCGGGCTGCGGCCCGCTCGGGACCGGCCCGCTCGGGACCGGCTTGGCGAGAGCGTCTCTCGAAGCCGGCTGAGGCTCTCGCATCACGTCAGACGCGGGTTGCGCTCCCGAGGCGCTGACGTGCGGGTCAGGCCGGGCATGATCGCCGTGGGGGTCTGTCGGGTCCATGCGATCAAGCAGCATAGCCGGCATGGCGCCTCGATCGAAGGGGGGCGTCCAGCCGTATCACTCGATGCGGAGCCGTACCCAGCGCGTGTGGGTCACGCCCTCCGAGGTGCACCAGAACCAGGCGAGCACCGTGCCGTCGGCCAGCACGGTGCCGGAGGGCTTGCCGAAGGCGATCTTCATGTGCTCGGCCAGGAAGTTCTCGTGCTCGGGCTCGCCCAGGGTGGCCTCGTCGCCGGCGTCGAACACGACGATCTCGCCGCCCACGTCGTAGTGCGTCAGGTCGCGCGTGAGCGCGACGTGGATGCCCTGCGGCTCGTGGCGGTAGTTGTAGATCGCCGCCACCCGGCCATCGGGCAGGGGGATGGGCGAGCACACCTGGCCGCGCAGGTTGGTGGGCGCGGGCGCCGTCCACGTGCGGCCCTGGTCGGCGGACACGCTCCAATGGTCGTTGAGGTCCTCCGAGGTCCCGTACCGGTGGGTCCAGAACATCGTGTAGATGCGGCCGTCGGGCAGGACGGCGCACATCTGGTCCCACCACAGCAGGCGGCCCGTGGGATCGTCCGCTACCACGGTGAGGTCGCCCCAGGTCCGCCCCCGGTCGGCCGAGAACACGGCGACGGCCTTCTGGTCGGGCGGCCCGTCGTAGCCCTCGGGCTTCCAGGTCTCGAGCGGATACATCCAGCGGTCGGGAGCGAGCTGCTTGAGGCTGCCGGCGCCGTTCACGGTGTACTTCTCCGGCGGCAGGTCCACCGGCACCACCTGCGGCTCCGACCAGGTGCGCCCGCGGTCGCGTGACCAGAGCAGCAGGTTCTCCGGGGCGTTCAGGGACTCGGTCTCGGGGTCGAACATCGGCTCGTCGCTCAACCGCGCGCGGCCGGCGGTCATCACCAGTCGGCCGTCCGGCACCTCGCTGACCTGGGGGCCGCCGTAGCCGTAGCCGTCGGCCGGCCGCCCGCCGCCCGGATGGGGGCTCCCCTGGCTGACCCAGTTCCTGCCGTCTTCCGAGCGCAGCACCTCGATCAGCTTGTCCGAGGACGCCAGGTCCGGTCCCACCGACTGGCTGGCGATGAAGGTGCCGTCGGCCAGCGGGGTGATCCACGGGTGGTAGGCGCCGCGCCCCGGCACGCGCGACAGGATGCCCTGGTCGATGATCTCCAACATGGTCGGTCCTTCTCCCGGTGTGGTCAGCCGATGACGAACAGCTCGTCCGTGTCCATCAGGTCCGTGAGGATGCGCGGCTCGCCGTCGGTGACCACGAGGGTGTCCTCAGTGTGGTACAGAAATCCGTCCGCGTCCCTGGCGGCCGGCTCGATGTTGAGCACCATGCCGGGCTCGATCTCGGCCCGCTCGTGCGCGTGCAGGACGGGGAACTCGTGCATGCCGATGCCGAATCCGTGGCCGACCGACTGGCTGGTGATGGCCAGGCCGCTGCGGGCGAGCGCGCGCTTGCAGCGGAGGTAGAGGTCGCACGCCCTGGTCCCCGGCCGCGCTGCCGCGATCGTCTGCCGCTGCGCGTCTCGCAGGCGCCGGTAGGTGGATCGCCGCTCATCGCCGGCCTCCGCGATCGCCGCGGTGCGGGCCACGTCCGCCTGGTAACCGCCGAAGTTGGCCGTCAGATCGATGCGCACGATCTCGTCCGCGGCCAACCGCGTGGAGCCGGGCCAGGGGTGGTTGACGGCCGTGTTGGTACCGGCGGCAAGGGTGAGCCAGTGCCAGGTCGCACCGGCTTCCAGGACGCGGGTGGACAGGCCGGTCGCCATCTGCTGCTCGGTGTCGCCCGGCGCGGCCGCCTGCAGGGTCTCGAGGATGGCCCGCTCCGTGCGCCGCGCCGCGTCGGCCATGAGCTCGATCTCCGCCGCGGTCTTGATCGCCCTCGCCTCGTCGAAGAGCCGGTCGGCGCCCACCACGGCGGCATCGGGGAGCAGGCCGGCCAGCTCGCGGGCGTACTCGGCGGCCAGGAAGCGCTCCTCGATGCCGATCCGCGCGGCGGCCAGGCCGCGCGCCTGCAGGTGTCCGGCCGCCGCCCGCAGCGGGCTCTCGGCGAACTCCAGGTAGGTGTCGAGGTCGGTGATCCAGGAATCCTGGCGGGTCTGCAGCTCCTCGCAGTAGCAGACCACGGCGGAGGGCTCACCTTCCCCGGGCAGCACGGCGATGCACAGCCGCTCCGGCAGCATCTTCTGCGACAGCAGCAGGGTGCCGGTCAGGTAGTAGAAGTTCTCCTGGGACGCCGCCAGCAGGACGTCCACGCCCTCGCGCTCCATCCCCTGCCGCAGCGCGGGCAGGTTGATCCGCTCGGGACCGGTCATGCGCCGTCCGGCCGCTTGCCGGGGCGGCCGGTCCCGTAGCCCAGCTCGATGGCACGCGCCAGCATCCGGCGCCGGCGCGGGCCGGCCGTCTCGACCAGGCGGTCCGAGTAGAGGCGTCCCCGCGCCCGGCTCGACTGCTCCAGCACGCCGGTCAGCCAGTCGAAGTGCTCGCGGTTGCGCTCCGGCGTCGTGTTCTGGACGCAGTTGACGTGGATGGCCCGGCGCCCCGGCCTCTCGGTCAGGGCGGCATGATAGACCTTGTGGTTCATGAAGATCACGTCGCCCGGCTCGTTGCGCAGCGAGTAACGCCCGGGGATTTCCTCCGGCTCCACGCCCAGGTCGCGGAGCCGGTCGCCGAAGCCGTCCTCGCCGTAGTCGCGCGGCGTGCGCGTCAGCGCCTCGCCGAACTCCAGGAAATGGCTGCCGGGAATGATGTCCAGGCAGCCGTCGCCGGGCTCCAGTCGGTCCAGGTAGATGGCCGCGCGCATGCTGAAGAACCCGGTCGGCGCGCGCGCGTCATGGTGCCAGCGGCTCCCCTCCGTGTGCAGCAGCCCCTCGGTCTCCAGCAGGATGAAGTCGTCGCCCAGCAGCCTCTCGAAGGCGCTCACCAGCCGCTCGTCGTCCAGCAGCGGGTAGAACGCCTGCGGGTCGAGGTCGAAGAACGGCGCCACCTGCTGCCGCCGGTCCCCCGGTCCGGGCGCCGGCGCGCCGCCCCGCGCCCGGCTCATGGCCGCGTCGAACGCGTCCGACAGGGCGCGCATCTCCGGCGGCGAGAAGAGCTGCCGGCACTGCAGGAACCCGAGCGTCTGGAAGTGCGCTACCTGTTGAGGGGTCATGGGTCCTCTCCGGAAACGGCCTCGGGTCGAGTTGGTGGTCGGGGAATCGTATCGGATGGCGGGCGCCGTACCAATGCGCGGGGCGGTCCAGGCGATTCCGTTCCTTGACCGGGCGCGGGACCCGTGCCAGCGTCGGGGACGGCATGGCAGAGGGCACGCGGAGGCGGCGCCTCATCTACAACGAGGACGGCGACACGCTCGGCGGCTTCCGCACGAAGCTGCACGAGGCGCCGATGGCGGTCGAGGACTACCTGTCCGAGCTGTTCGCGCACCTGGCCGGCACCCACGTCGACACCTACGTCTGGTGCTGCGGGGCGACCCACGGGCTGAACCTCGTGCGGCCCGGCGGGGAGCGACGGGCCCTCTGGATGGAGCACCACCGCACCGCTGACGGCAAGTTCCTGAACGTTCACAACTGGCGCTCGTGGTGCAACCTGCAGTCCTTCCTGCAGGCCGGCCACAACCCCGCGGAGCTCGTCGCCCGCGGCGCCCGCGACTGCGGCATGGAGCTGTTCTTCTCGCTGCGCATGAACGACGCGCACGACGCCCACGACCCCGATCCGGAAGCGGTGGCGGCGGGCATCGGCGGCATCTCGCCCGTCAAGGCCGAGCATCCCGACTGGCTGATCGGGGAGCCGGGCGCCGTCCACGAGCCCAAGTCGATCCCGTGGTGGATGCGCCGGGCGTTCGACTACGCGGCCGAAGGCTGCCGGGACCACGTGGCCGGGCTCGTGGAGGAGATCCTGGGCTTCGACAACGACGGGGTCGAGCTGGACTTCATGAGCCACCCGTTCCTTTTCAGGCTGGGCCGGGAACGGCAGGACGCTCCGCTGCTGACCGCCCTGATCCGCCGGGTGAAGGCGCTGGCGGCCGAGCGGGACAAGTCGCTGATGGTGCGCGTGCCGGGGTCGATCGAGCGCTGCGAGCGGATCGGCATCGACGTGCGCACCTGGATCCGGGAGCAGATCGTGGACGTGCTGTCGCTGGGCCGGAGCGTCACCCCGGCCACCATTCCTACCGGCGCGTGGATGCGGGCGGTGTCCGGCACGGCGTGCCAGGTGTTCCCGTCGATCAATCCCAATCACGATCCCCGGCTCGCGCAGGCCGAAGCGCTGCGCGCCTTCGCCATGCTGCACCTGCGCGACGGCGCGCACGGCGTCTACCTGTTCAACTTCTTCCGGCAACCGTTCTCCAGGCACTACCGGGAATTCTTCGACCTTGACCGGTGGGGCTGGGACGCGCTCCGCGAGATCGGCGACATCGACACGCTGGCCACCCGCGACAAGCGCTACATCTTCGACTTCCTGAAGGCCGGCACGCCGGGCGCCTACGGCCACGGGATCCCGAAGGAGCTGGTGGACCTGCCCCTGGAGCTGGCCGGGGACGGGCAGCAGGGCCGCGTGCGCTTCAGGATCGGCGACCGCCTGGGCGGGAGCGTGCCGCAGGAGATCGCGCTGCGGGTGGAGGTGGCGAACCTCACGGAGCTGGACGAGCTGGAGCTGGCCGTCAACGGCCACCGGCTGGTGGGGGAGGAGCGGACCTACCCCTACCAGTACGGGGCGGACATCGCCTTCCCGGTGTCGCCGGACGTGCTCAACACGGGCGCCAACGAGCTGCAGATCTCGGTGCGGACACGCAACCCGTACATCCACCCGCCGCTGATCGTCGAGTGGGCAGAGGTCTCGATCCGGTACCGGTGAGGCCTCCGCGCCAGGTCACACCGTGATCGTGACCGTCCCGTTCTCGACCCTGACCGGGTAGGACTTCAGCCGTAGCGGCTTCCTGGACAGCGCCCTGCCGGTGCACAGGTCGAAGTCCGAGCCGTGCCAGGGGCAGTAGAGGATCTCTCCCTGCCGCTCCCACCGGGGCTGCCAGCCGGTCTCCGGGCCCTGCGCCAGGGTGCCGGTGATCGTGCCGGAGCAGACCGGTCCGCCGTCGTGCGGGCAGCGGTTGCGGTAGGCGCGGAGGCTGCCGCCGGCCCGGAAGATGCCGATCTCCACGCCGTTCACGGTCACCAGGCGGCAGGTCCCCTCGGCGATCTCCGACGCGGGCATGAGCGGATGGTCGGCCATGGCGCGTTACGGCTCCGGGATGCCGAAGAACCCGGCGGCGTTGGCGCCCATGATCTTGCGCCGTACCTCGTCCGGCATCGGGTACTTGCGGAGGCGGTCGGGATGCAGGAAGTCGTGGTGCGGCCAGTCGGAGGCGTAGATGACGGTGTCGTGGTCGCCGGTGAAGCTGGCGATGAGCTCCAGCAGCTTCAGGTAGTCGCGCGGGTGCTCGGGCTCCTCCGCCGGCTGGGTGGAGAAGCGGAAGTTGCCGAGGTAGTGGCTGGGGCGCTCCTTGTAGAAGGGCAGCAGGCGGCCGCGCCACTCCAGGTACTCGTTGTTGAGGCGCATCATCATCCACGGCACCCAGGCCAGGCCGCCCTCGTTGAAGCTGACCTTGAGTTCGGGAAAGCGGACGGGGATGCCATTGCACATCAGGTGGTAGAAGTTGGCCGCCATCTGCAGCGAGTGGCCGAAGCCGTGCCGGCCGACCTCGTCGAACTGCTCGAGCTGGCAGGGAAAGGTCGGATGGCACATGGCCAGTCCGTGCAGGGACACCGGCAGGCCCAGCTCCTGCGCGGCCTCGTAGATCGGGTGGTACTGCCGGTGGCCGTACAGGGGGTTCACGCCGGCGGCCGGCAGGTAGACGCAGACCAACTTGTGCTTGCCGCCCAGCTCGCGGATCTCGGCCGCGGAGCCCTCCGGGTCCTGCGGGGCGATGCAGAGCGCGCCGTAGAAGCCGTCGACCGGCAGCCACCGGTCGATCAGCCAGCGGTTGTAGGCGCGCGCCACGGCCATGGCGTAGCCGGCGTCGACCTGCACGGCGAGCTTGAGCAGCAGGTCGGGAAAGAGCACCGCCGACTCGATGCCGAGTGCGTCCAGGTCGCGGCGGCACTGCGCGGGATCGGCCACGAACAGGGGGCGGTTCTGCCCGCCCGGCCACAGCGGGTCGGAGCCGTCGCCCGACCCCTGCGCCAGCCCGGGCACGATGTAGTCGCCCACCGATCCGAAGCGCGAGCTGACGGCCGCCGCCGGGGCGATCGCCTCCAGCGCCCTGCGCCACGGCATGTCGCAGTGGCGGGCCAGCTCGTCCGGCAGCTCGCGTACGTGCACGTCGCAGTCCACGATGCGGAGGTCTTTCCTCATGGGGCGCTATCGAAAGACGAGCCTCTTGCCACTCGTAGCGCAGTCCCGCAAGTAGAGATTGATCAACGTCTGGTAGGGAACGTGGCTCTCCGTTGCCAGGGCCTTGAAGTACGCCAGCGTGTCCTGGTCCAGCCGTATGGTCACCTGCTTCTTGAGATGCTTCACGTAGGGATTGCGCCTTCCCTTCGAGAAGTCGTAGTTGTCCCTCATCGCGCCCACCGCCGCTCATAGTCGGTCCGCTCCATACGGCTCGCCTTGCGGGCCGAGATGATCCGGATGACCTCGTCGTCCTCGCGGTAGCAGTGGCAGACCACCAATGTTCGAAGCGCCAGACTCATTCCGATGAGCATAAAGCGATCTTCGTCGTGCGAGTGATCCGGGTCGTCGATGAGCAGAGCCCGGTCGTCGTAGAACACGGTCTGGGCCTCATGGAAGGGAACTCCGTGTTCGCGCCTGTTCTTGGCATGCTTGTCTTCATCCCATCGAAATGTGATCGCGATCTGACCAGTACAGAATAACTACGTCGTAGTGTCAAGTGCCGCCCGCTTGCCTGGAGACGTGGAGCCAATTTCTGCGGGGTGCCGTTCGCCGGCGGCCGTGGGCTAAAATCGGCCGTTCCATGAGTGAGCTCGCTTCGGTAGCGGGGACACTGGCGCCCGATCCGCTCCGGTTCGAGGACGGCACGCAGGCCGACGCGTCGTCGTGGCCGCGCCGCCGCGGCGAGTTGGCGCGCGCGATCATCCCGCACGAGTACGGCGGCATGCCGCCGGCGCCGGACGGCGTGGAGGTGATCCGGCGCTCGGCCAACCTGATCGCGCCTGAGCGCGTGGTCGCCTATCACACCTGGGAGATTCGGGTGAGCGTCGCCGGCGGCGAGATCCGCTTTCCGCTCAGCCTGTGGATCCCGCCGGGCGATGGTCCTTTCCCGGTCATCCTGGACGGCGACGGCTGCTGGCGCTACTTCAACGACGAGGTGGTCCGCTCCGTGCTGCAGCGTGGCTACATCGCCGCCTCGTTCGACCGGACCGCCCTGGCCGCCGACAACCCCGACCGGTACCGGGAGACCGGCCTGTACCGCCTGATGCCCGGCGCCGAGTGCGGCGCCCTGGCCGCCTGGGCGTGGGGCTACCACCGCTGCGTGGACGCGCTGGGCCGGATCGACGTCGCGGACGGCGACCGGATCGCCGTCACCGGGCACTCCCGCGGCGGCAAGAGCGCGCTGCTGGCCGGCGCCACCGACGAGCGGATCGCGCTCACCAACCCCAACTGCTCGGGGGCCGGGGGCGCCGGACCCAACCGGATGAAGGGCGACGGCGCGGAGATGATCGAGGACTTCCTGACCAGCCGCTACATCTTCTGGTTCGGCAAGGACTTCGCCGAGTACGCCGGCCGCGACGCCGAGTTGCCGTACGACCAGCACTTCCTGCACGCGCTGATCGCGCCGCGGGCGCTGCTGGTCACCGAGGCGTTCGGCGACCCGTGGGCCAACCCCTCCGGTTCCTACGCCGCGCTGCGCACCACCGAACGGGTCTACCGCATGCTCGGGGCGACGGATGCCATCGGCTGGGCGTTCCGTCCGGGCGTGCACGACCACTCCGCGGCCGACTACGATGCGCTGCTGGACTTCGCCGACGGGTCGCTCCGCGGCCGCCGCATCGAGCGGGACGTGCAGCTCGGGCTCTTCGGCGACGCCGCTTCCTGACCGGACCTCTCCGGGTCAGACGGACACTGACGTGTCGGGCTTCCTCACCGCTGCACGCGTTCCACGAAGATGCGGTGCAGCGAGGGGGCGACCACCTCGAAGCGGCGCACGCGCACGCGGTCGACCAGCAGCCCGAGGATCTGCTCCGGCGCGACCCCGCCGGCCGGCTCGATCTCGACGTAGTTGGGATAGTCGGTCAGGCCGGCCACCAGCGGGTCGCCGCGCAGGAAGCCGGCGTCGCCGTCCACCTCCACCTGGATGCTGCCGGTGCCGTAGCGGTCCTTGACCTCGCTCAGCCGGCCATCCACCACGGTCCGGCCGCGGTCGATGATGTGCACGCGCTCGCATATCCGCTCCGCCTGCTCCATCAGGTGGGTGGAGAACAGCACCGTCTTGCCGGCCCCGGCGAGCTCCATCAGGGCGGCGCGCAGCACGTCGGTGGCGACCGGGTCGATGCCCGAGAACGGCTCGTCGAAGAAGACGATCTCCGGGTCGTGCACGACCGCGGCGACGAACTGCACCTTCTGCGCCATCCCCCTGGAGAGCTGCTCGACCCGCCGGTCGCGCCAGTCGGCCAGCTCGAACCGCTCCAGCCACGCGCCGATCGCCGCCGCCGAGCGCGCCGCCGGCACGCCCTTGAGCGCCGCCAGGTAGGTCAGCACCTCGCGCACCGTCTGCCGCTGGTACAGGCCGCGCTCCTCCGGGAGGTAGCCGATGCGCTCCTTGTCCGCCTCCGCCAGCGGCCGGCCGTCGAACAGCACCCGGCCCGTGTCCGGCGCCAGGATGTTCATGATCATGCGGATGATCGTGCTCTTGCCGGCGCCGTTGGGGCCCAGCAGGCCGAAGATCTCGCCCGGCTGCGCGCGGAACGAAACCCCGTCCACGGCGAGGTGATCCCCGTAGCGCTTCACGACCTCGCGAACCTCGATCATCCGTTCGGCACTCAAAGGTGCGGCCAGCGACCGGGACTCGACAAGCGGTCGGCCGTCCCGCCGAAGGGAACGCAGCGGAAACAGGACGAACGACGGAATCCCGGGTGGCATCGCGCCGGATCGCGTGACAAATTCTGATAGAGAAATGGCGGTCATGAGGCTGCAGGAGTTTGTCGAGGACGAGGTCTTCTCACCGACGCTGATCGCCAGCGCGCTGTGGACGACAAAGTCCGAGATCGCGAGCACCCTCGGTCTGGGGCAGGACGCGTTTTCTCGCGCTACACGGGTGCGGGCTCGGAAGACCCAGACCCGGTTGCGCGAGATGATGGAAATCCTGCACAGGGTGGAGGTGCATACCGGCTGCGCGACGCTCGTCGCCTATGCGTGGTTCCGCTCGGAGCCGTTGCTCGGATTGGACGGGATGACACCCCACCAACTGGTACGACGGGGGAGGGCGGACCACGTCCAAGCCTACCTCGACCAGATCAGCGCCGGTGGGTACGCCTGAGATCCAGAGGGTCGTCTACCGCCGCATGATCCGCACCGGGTATGTCGGAATGCTGGTGCGTTGCTGCCCGGCCATTCTCCCGAATCGCGTCCGCAATAGGACCCAGTTGCGACGGCCCTGAGAACAGACCATCGCAAAGTATTCTCTGTAATTCCTCAATGCTCATCGTCGCCATGCATTTGAACACCCGCGGAATGGCGCTTGCCCGAGACTTCGACGCAGGCTCATCGATCCCGTAGGATTGGCAGAAATTTCGAATATCACCGATCGTTGGCAGGAACGTCCTCTCCTCAAAACGCTTTGCCAGCTCGGAAACCACCGGCCGTTTTTCGGGATCATGGTCCATCTTGGCGACATATTCCTGCGCCTGCACAGCGTGCCTCTTTTTCTTCTTCGTCGTCTGTACGGTGTCCGCACGCTTGGAGTGTGGGGCGCCATCGAGCCGAGGTTCAGAGAGGCGAATCGCGCGCAGGGACCGATCGACCTCCGTGAAACCATATCGGCGAACCAGCGAGCGAAGGGTGGTTCCGAGCTTCTTGTCGATCATACGCGGTGCACCTCCGTTCAGAACCCCATCTTGCTGAAGACCTCATCTGGAACATCGACGTACGCGTCAAGAGCATTCCCAAGGTGCTTGAGGTCGCCTCTCATGAGCTTGGGAAACCCCCGAGAATGAGGCATCTGGTTCTTGAATATGTGCCAGCCGTTGTTACCCGCCTCCACGGTGATCTCCCTGATGGCTCGACGCTTCTCGGGACCCCCGTCGTTTCCTCCATGGTAGAATGCATTGTTGACGACAACGCCTACTACACTGATTTGATGAGACGGATTGGCACCTCTGAAATCACCGAGCGAGTCGTTCAGCAACGGGAACCCGATCGTTGCGAAATACTCCGGTCTGACCGGAACGAGAATGTAGCGAGACGCGTGATACGCAGCTTGGGTGAATATCGACTCGGTAGGAGCGCAGTCTATGATCACGAGATCGCGGTCCTGAAGACTGTTGGCGATAAGCTTGGCGAGAACCCGTGGGTCGGGCTTGATCGCTCTGATCAGAAGGTCCGAGAAGTCGAACCTCGATGGAATGAGAGTCAGGTTCTTGCCGACGCGGGCAACCACGTCATCGACATCCAGCGGACCAGGCGCGCGTCGGCTCCCTGACGGAGGTTGATACCCCTCAAACACTTCGACAATGGAAGGTGACCTAATCGTTCAGGAACTGTCGGTATCTCCTGTCTCCCATCAGCGCCTGGGAGAGATTGGCCTGTGGATCCAAGTCCACCGCCAGAACGTTGCGTCCGCTGCGAGCCGCTCGCCAACACAGCATGGCTGCGATCGTCGTCTTGCCGACGCCACCCTTCACGTTGATCACCGAGACGCAGACGGGTCCTCTGTTGGTCATGTTACTGCGTGGACGATCAAGGGTATCAACGTCGAGCCCGGTAAGCAAAGCGTTTGGGACGCGCCCGATGGATGTTGTGCTGACAAACAACGCTCCTGTGAACCAGGAGGCGACGCAGAGACGACACAATCCGCGGCCCGCGGGTAGTATGGGCACAACGAAAAATGGACCCGACAACCGAACGACGACCGCCGCGCGCGGACGAGCCGCTGCCGACCCGCTACGAGCACGCCACGGCCGAGCGGGAGGCCACCGAACGCTGGACGGCCGCACGCGCGTTCAGCGCCACCCCCGACGGCCGCGAGCGGCGCTACGTGGTGATGATGCCGCTGCCCAACGTCACCGGCGCCCTGCACATGGGGCACGCCATGGACAACGTCATGCAGGACCTGCTGATCCGCTGGCACCGGATGCTGGGCGACAACACGCTGTGGATGGCCGGCACCGACCACGCCGGCATCGCCACGCAGGCCGTGATCGAGCGGCGCCTGCTGGAGCTGGAGGGCAAGACCCGCCACGACATCGGCCGCGAAGCCCTGGTGCAGCGCATCTGGGAGTGGAAGGACCGCTACCAGCAGCGCATCGTCGAGCAACAGCGGGCGATGGGCTGCTCGTGCGACTGGGACCGAGCGCGGTTCACCATGGACGCGGTCTGCTCGCGCGCCGTCCGCCACACCTTCCTGGCGCTGTTCCGCGACGGGCTGGTGTTCCGCGGCACGCGGCTGGTCAACTGGGACTGCGCCCTGCGCACCGCGGTCTCCGACGACGAGATCGGCTACCGGACGGTGGACGGCGCCTACTGGCACCTGCGCTACCCGGTGATCGATCCCGAGCCGGGCGAGCCCACCCACGTGGTGGTGGCCACCACCCGGCCGGAGACCATGCTGGGGGACACCGCGGTCGCCTGCCACCCCGACCCCCGCTCGGCGCTTGACCGCGCCATCGAGCGCCTGGCCGAGCGCGCCGGCCGCGCCCCGCAACGCGAGCGGCCGGCCCTGGAAGAGCAGCTCGAAGCGCTCCGCCGCCGCCGCGAGACCCACCTGGACGGACTGGTGCGGCTCGCGGAGATGGCCGCGGCCGGCCGCCTGATCCGGCTGCCCCTGCTCGACCGGCCGATCCCGCTGATCACCGACGACTGGGCCAAGCCGGACGTGGGCTCCGGCTGCGTGAAGATCACGCCCGGCCACGACCCCAACGACTACGAGGTATGGCAGCGCCACCGCGACCGCATCGGCCTCATCAACATCCTGGAGCCGGAAGGCACCCTCAACGGCGCGGCCGGCCCGTACGCCGGGCTCGACCGCTCCGAGGCGCGCACGCGCGTGGTCGCCGACCTGGAGAGCGCCGGCCTGCTGGACCGGATCGAGCCGCACCGGGTGGAGATCGGCCATTCCGACCGCTCCGGCACGGCCATCGAGCCGTACCTGTCCCGCCAGTGGTACCTGCGCATGGGCGACGTGCCCGGCGGCGTCACCGTGGGGCGCGGCACCGCCAACGAGGCGACCGTCCCCGGGCTGGCCCAGGTGGCGATCGACGCCGTGGCCGGCGACTGGCGCTCGCCGACCGGGCGCAAGCTCGCCTTCTTCCCGGACGACCGCTACGCCCGCACCTACCTGGACTGGCTGGGCGAGAAGCGCGACTGGAATATCAGCCGGCAGCTCTGGTGGGGGCACCAGATCCCGATCTGGACCGCGCGCTGCGCGGGCGACCGGCTGCGGCGCGCGCTGGAGCTGGCCGCGCGCGTCGAGGGGCGCGACGACGTGGCCGTGCAGATCCGCGCCGTGACCGACGCCGTCGGCGAGGAGGGCGGCTTCCTGACGGTTGACGAGGCGCGCACCGCCGCCAACGCGGAGATCGACGTCTGCCTGCGCGACGCGGACGCCGAGCGCGGGCTGGGCGGGGAGCTGGCCGAGCTCGGCTTCGAGCAGGACCCCGACGTGCTGGACACCTGGTTCTCCAGCGCGCTGTGGCCGCACAGCACCCTGGGCTGGCCCGACCCCGGCAGCGCCCCGGTCGACCCCGGCCAGCCTGCGCTCGGCGCCGCCGCCGGCGAGGACTGCCTGAGCTACTACTACCCCGGCTCCTGCCTGGTGACCGGCCGCGACATCATCACCCTGTGGGTGGCGCGCATGGTCATCGCCGGCATGTACAACCTGGGCGACCTGCCGTTCGAGCACTGCTTCATCCACGCCAACATCCTGGACGGCAAGGGCGAGATGATGCGCAAGTCGGCCGGCAACGGCATCGACCCGGTCGACATCATCGAGCGCTACGGCGCCGACGCGCTGCGCTACGTCATGTGCGAGCTGCAGACCGGCAGCCAGGACATCCGCCTGCCGGTGCAGGCGGTGTCGCCGTTCACGGGAAAGACCATCGAGCTGGCCACGACCGAGCACGGACGGACGATCTTCACCTACCTCTGCCCGGACACCGGCAAGGAGTTCGACGTGCTGGGCACCATGCCCGACCTGCCGGGGGCGACCCTGATCAGCGACCGCTTCGACATCGGCCGCTCCTTCTGCACCAAGCTCTGGAACGCGGCCCGCTTCGCGTTCATCAACCTCGGCGGCTACCGCTACCGGGAACTGGCGCTCGAGCAGCTTGCCGCCGAGGACCGCTGGATCCTGTCGCGCCTGTCCCGCACCTGCGCGGCGGTGCAGGAGCAGCTCGCCGGCTACCGCCCCTCGGCGGCGCTGGCCGCCGTGCGCGAGTTCTTCTGGGGCGACCTGTGCGACTGGTACCTGGAGCTGATCAAGCCGAGGGTGGCATCCCCGGAGCAGGCCGCCGCGGACCGCGCCGACGCCGACGCCGCTGGCGCAGGGGCAGGCGCCGCCCGCCAGACGCTGGCTGCCGTGCTGGACGGCGTGCTGCGGCTGCTGCACCCGTTCGTGCCGTTCATCAGCGAGACCCTGTGGGCGCGCCTGCGCGAGCTGGCGCCGCGGCGCGGCATCGCCGGCTGGCGGCCGGACGACTCGGAGCTGCTGGCGGTCGCCGACTGGCCGCGGCCGGACGGGCGCATCGAGGACGCGGCGCTGGAGGCCGACGTGGACCGGCTGCGCGGCGTCGCCCGCGCCGTCCGCGACCTGCGCGCCCGGCACGGCGTGGAGGCGCGCAAGCCGCTCGACGCCGTGATCCGGCCCACCGGCGACGGCGGCGGCCGCTCGCGGCTGGACGCCTACGAGGGGCTGATCCGCCGCGCGGCCGGCTTGGGCTCGCTGACCTTCGCGGCCGGCGGCGCGCCGCCCGCAGGCTCAGCGTCCGCGGTCGTCGGCGACCAGGAGATCCACCTGCTGGACGTGGTCGACGTCGAGGTGGAACGGAAGCGCCTGGCCAGGCAGCGCGACCGCCTGCAACGCCAGGTCGACGGCTCGGAGAGGAAGCTCGGCAACGCCGGCTTCCTGAGCAACGCCGCCGCCGAGGTGGTCGAGCGCGAGCGGCAACGCCTGGCCGACGCCCGCGTCGAGCTGCAAACCGTGCAGCAGAACCTGAGCCACCTCACCTGAGCGAGCCCCGCGCGGCGCCGGAAGCGCCGGTATCCGGATGGCAGCTCCTGGCCGGCCGGCCCCGCTTCCGGCGGCTGGTCGCCTCCTCGGCGCTGTGGTACGCCACCCGCGCCTACGAGCTGGTGGTGCTGTCGTGGCTGGTGCTGCAGCTCACCGACTCGGTCGCCGCCGTCGCGGCCCTCGCCGCCGCCCGCGGACTGCCCATGCTGCTGCTGGCGTACGTGGGCGGGACGCTGGCCGACCGCGTCTCGCGCCTGCGCCTGCTGCGCATCACGCAGAGCCTCACCCTGGCCATCGTCGCCGGCTATGCCGTCTACCTGGCGCTCGGATCGCCGGTCGCCTGGAGCGCCCACATCGTGATCGGGCTGGTGGGGGCGGTGTGGAGCTTCGACTTCGCCAACCGCCGCACCCTGTACACGGAGCTGTTCGAACCGGGCGAGCTGGCCACGGCCGTGCCCGTCGACACGATCACGTTCACCGCCGGCCTGATCGCCGGGCCGCTGATCGCCGGCATCCTCACGCGTACCGGCGGCTTCGCGGTCGCCTACATGGGGTTGGCCGTCATGCACGCGGCCTCGCTCGCCCTGCTTCCCGCCGGCAAGCGCCGCGCCCCGCGGCCGGCGGCGGCCGCAACGGAGCGGCTGTCGATCGCCGGGCGCCTGCGGACCGCGCTGGTCACGCTGCGCGGCCGGCGCGCCCTGCAGGCGACCGTCGCCGTCACGCTGGTGTCCAACTTCTTCGCCTTCCCGTTCCACCAGATGGTGCCGGTGATCGGCCGCGACGTGCTGGCCGCCGACGCCCTGCGCTTCGGCATCCTGGTCGCCGCCTGGGGGGTCGGCGCCCTGGCCGGTTCCGTCACCCTGGCCGCGCGCGCCGTCAGGCGGCCGGCGTGGGTGTTCTTCGCCGGCATGTCCAGCCTGTTCGTCTGCATCGCGGGCTTCGCGCTGTCCGGCGCCTACCTGCTGTCGGTCGTCCTGCTGCTCGCCGGCGGCGTCGGCTTCTCCGGCTTCGCGTCCATGCAGATCCTGATCACCCTGCGCACGGCGCCTCCGGCGCTGCGCGGGCGCGCGCTGGGGGTGGTCGGCCTGGCGATCGGGGTCAACCCCCTGGGCAACGTGATCCTGGGCCTGGTGGCCGAGCAGATCGGCCCGCAGGCCGCGCTGGCCGGCTTCGCGCTGCTCGGAATCTCCGGACTGGCGCTGGTTCGATGGCGCTACCCGGAGCTGGGCCGCCGGGCGGCGCTCAGCGAGCCGGCTCCGGAGCCTGCGCCGCCGACGAGCTGAAGCGCTCCACGAAGGCGGCCTGAACGGGCGGCGGAACGTACTGGGCCAGCACCGTCTCCCAGCCGCTGAGCCCGATCAGCCCCTTGACCACGCTGGAGCTCACCTCGGCGATCTCGCGCGGGGGCATCAGGAACACGGTGACCACGCCCGCGTCCAGGTCGCTGTTGATGTACTTCATCGACCGCTCGTACTGGTAGTCGAGCTCCGTGCGGATGCCGCGCAGCACGAACTCCGCGCCCCGCGACCGTGCGTACTCGACCAGGAAGCGGTTCTCGTAGGTCTCCACCGTCGCCTTGGTGTGGCCGGCCAGCGAGGCGCGGACCAGCGCGAGGCGCTCCGAGATCGAGAACTCGTAGCGCTTGTCCGGGTTCGTGCCGATGGCCACGATCAGCTCGTCGAACAGCCGCTCGCCCTGCTCGACCACCCACAGGTGGCCGTTGGTGATCGGGTCGAAGCTGGCCGCGTACACGCATCGCCTGCGCATGCGCGCATCCCAACCCGACCGGCAGGCGCTGGTCAAGGAGCTCACGGCGGCACTATGATCGGCCTGTCGTGGGTAGCTGCTTCGCGTGCGGCGCGGCGTTCGATCCGGACCTGGAGATATTCCGCGCGACGACCTGCCCGAGCTGCGGCAGGGACGCGCACGTCTGCCTGAACTGCCGCTTCTACGACACGTCCGTGCACATGGAGTGCCGGGAGTCGATCGCCGAGCCGGTGGCGCAGAAGGACCGGTCGAACTTCTGCGAGTACTTCAAGGTGCGCGAGACCGTCCGCGGTCCGGAGACCGGCCCCGGTCCGGCCGCCGGCGACCGTGCGGAGGCTGCCCGCGAGGCGGCCGAACGGCTGTTCGGCGGCCTGTAGCGTCAGATCGCCCCGATCCCGGCGGCAGATCCCACCGGGTTCAGATGTCCCTCGCCACCTCGGCGCGCTTGCCGGCGCGCTTCAGCTTCGGTGAACGCTGCATCAACGACGCCACCAGGCGGTTGATCGGGCGCATCCAGCGCGGCAGGTCGGCGTCGCGCAGGACGTTCAGGAACAGCACGACCCGCGGGTGCGCGCTCCGGTTCCAGACCTCGTGCCGGTAGGTGTCGTCGAACAGCACGCCTTCCCCTTCCCGCCAGTGGTACTCCTGGCCGCCGCAGACGATGTAGACCGGCGCGTCGTCCGGCACGATCAGGCCCAGGTGGTAGCGGTACACCCCGCGGAAGAAGCCGCGGTGCGCGGGGATGTGCTTGCCGCCGTCCAGGATCGACAGCATCGCCGTCTCGACCTCCGGGATCTGCCGGAGCACCTCCACGGTCCTCGGGGTCAGGTCCACGTTGGTGTCGTGCCAGACGCCGTGGCCCTTGAGAAAGAAGGTCCGCCACGGGATCTCGTCCTTGCCGGAGATCGGGGTCTGCAACGGGTCGACCTCGTGGAATTTCGGGATCCGCTCCGGGTTCCTCAGCAACGCCTCCGCCTCCGCGCGGATCGCCGGGTACGCGTCCTCGATCAGCCGGTGGCCGGGAAAGCCCCGATCCAGGTCCACGAACGGCGGATTGCGCACGAACACGGGGGTGATCAGGCTGAACGCCAGGGCGAAAATGCCGGGCTCGATGAAAAACACCCCCAGCCCCACCACCACGATGGCGCCGGCGATGATCAGGAATACCACCATTCTCTTAGTAACCGAACCGAACCCCGCACGCAAGCCGCCCCAAGATCGTCGCCGGGCTCCGTTCTTGGCCCATGCCCACCTTTGACGCTCGGAGGCAGGCGTTGTGCCGCTGACGCCAATCCGCCCGCCTCCCAGCGCCGACCAGGCTGCTGGGATAGACTCGGGCCATGCTGACCCTGGATGGCTGTTCCCGACGCCTCGACCGCGTGCGCTCGATTCTGGCCGACCGCGAGCTGGACCTGCTGCTGCTCACCGATCCCTGCCACGTCTACTACGTCACCGGCTGCCTGCCGCCGTGGTTCGCGCTCGGGGCGGTGGCGATCGGCGCCGACCGCTCGGTGCTGGCCACCAGCGAGCCGCGCTCCGACGGCGCCACCGTGGACGAGGTGCGCGTCGCCGAGGCGCAGTCCAACGCGACGATCCGCCTGGACCAGGCGGACGGCATCGCGGCGCTGCTCGCCCCGGAGCTTGCCGGCGCCCGCCGCGTGGGCCTGGACCAGGGGGTGCTCGGCGCCGCCGTGCTGCAGCGCATGGAGGCCGCCTTCGCGGACGTGACGCCCGACCTGCTGAATCTGCGCAGGCGCAAGGACCCTGACGAGGTCGAGCTGATCCAGGCCGCCGCGCGCTGCGTCGACGCCGCCTACGCCCGCGCCGCCCAGATCATCGAGCCGGGCCTGGACGAGCTCGCCCTCTACAGCGAGCTGTCCGCCGCGGTGGTGGAGGAGGCCGGCGAGCTGCCGCTGCGGTTCGGGCAGGACTTCCAGTGCGGGTCGCCCGGCGGACCGCCGCGGCGGCGGCCGGCGCGCGCGGACGAGCTGTGGATCCTGGACCTGGGCGTCAACTACCGCGGCTACTACGCCGACGCCTCGCGCGTGTTCGCGGTGACCTCGCCCAGCGACGAGCAGGTCAGGGCGCACCAGCAGGCCGTCGACACGCTGGCGGAAGTCAAGCGGATGGCGCGGCCGGGAGTGGCATGCGTCGACCTGTTCAACCTGGCGCGCGAGCGCATGGACGAAGTCGTGCCCGGCGGCATGTTCCACCATCTCGGCCACGGCATCGGCCTCTGCCCGCACGAGCCGCCCTACCTCAACCCGGCGTGGCCGGACGGCCTCCTTGCCGAAGGTGACGTCATCACCGTCGAGCCCGGGGTGTACGGACCCGGGCTGCGCGGCGGCGTGCGCGTGGAGGACGACATGCTGGTGACCGCCGACGGGGTCCGCACGCTCATCCACGCGCCGAAGTCCCTCCGCCCGCTTGAGCGCGACGGCTGACGCCCCCCGAACGGTGACCCTTTCCTGGCCGCTGCTGATCGACCTCGGCCTGATCGGCGCGGCGCTGGCGGCCGCGACCGCGGCGCGCGCGCGCCTCCGGGTGCTGCAGCGCTTCCTGATCCCCAACGCCCTGACCGCCGGCGTGCTGCTGTTCCCGTTCTACAACTGGGTGGCGCCGCTCGCCGGGCATGGCACCGGCGGCGTCGAGCAGCTCACCTACCACCTGCTCAACCTGGCGATCATCGCGCTCAGCCTGCGTTCGACCACCCGCCGCCGCGCCAGGGCGATCACGGGTTCCGCGGCCGTGATCCTGTCGCAGATGACCCTGCAGGGGCTGGCCGGCCTGCTGCTCACCTTCGCGCTGATCGGGACGCTTCTGCCGGGGCTCTTTCCGAGCTTCGGGTTCCTGGCGGCGATCGGCTTCTCCCTGGGCCCTGGCCAGGCGTTCGCGATCGGCTCGGGCTGGGAGCGGCTGGGCTTCGCCGGCGCGGGCAGCATCGGCCTCACGTTCGGGGCGCTCGGCTTCCTGCTGGCCTGCGTGGGCGGCGTGCTGCTGATCAACGCCGCGATCGCGCGCGGGTGGATCGAGCCTCCGTCCGGTTACGGCCGGCGCACCGGCCTGCTGGACGCGCGGGACGCGGGGCCGGAAGCCGCCCGGCAACGCACGGATCCGGACGCGATCGATTCGCTGTCTCTGTGGCTGGCGATCGTGTTCGCGGTGTACCTGGCCAGCTACGGCCTGCTGACCGGGATCACGGAGCTGCTGGCCCTCGCCGGTCCGTCGGGGAGCGAGCTGGCGGACAACCTGTGGGGCATCGCCTTCATCTTCGGGCTGCTGGCGGCGCTGGCCGTGCGCGCGCTGGCCGAGCGGCTCGGCCTTGCCCACCTGCTCGACGGCGGCGGGCTGACGCGGGTCGCCGGCGGCGCCGTCGACTTCATGATCGCCGCCGGGCTGGCGTCGATCGCGGTCGGGGTCATCGCCGAGTACTGGCTGGTGCTGGCGGTATTCGCGCTCCTGATCGGCGGTCTGACCCTTGCGTCGCTGATCTGGATCACGCCGCGCATGTTCGCCGACCATTCGTTCGCACGGCTGCTGATGTTCTACGGCAGCCTGACCGGCACGATCACCACGGGCATCGCCCTGGTGCGGGTGGTCGATCCGGAGCTGCGCACGCCGGCAGCCGCCGACTACTGCTACGCCTCCGGGCTCACCTTCTTCCTGGCGATCCCGATGATCCTGGTCCTGAACGTCCCCGCCACGGGCGGCGGCGCATGGGTGCCTGCCGCCGTGCTGGCGGCCTACGCGCTGGCGATCGCCGCCGCCTTCCGGATGCTGATCGGACGCGGCGGCCGGCGGCGGCCCGAGGCGGCCTGGAACGGCCGGTCCGATAAATCGCGCCGCGCCGTGTAACCGAACCGTGGCGGGGTTGTTATGCTTAATTACCTACACGAAGGACATCTCGCCTTCGGGCCCCTGGGGTTTCACCTCCTTTACCCAGGGGCCTTTTTTTGTGCCCTGACGCCTTTGCGCCCTGCCGACTTTGCGCCCGGCGAGGTCTTCTCACCGGCGGTATCGCGGCTCAGCCGCCGACCAGGTCGGGGATCTCTTCCGGGTGGGTGGCGATGCGGGCGCCCGCTGAACGGAGGGCGTCGATCTTGTCGCCAGCCGAGCCCTCGGCCCCCTCCACCAGCGCGCCGGCGTGGCCCATGGTCTTGCCTTCCGGTGCCATCCGTCCGGCGATGAAGGCCACCACCGGCTTGGACATCTCGCGCCGGATGTAGTCGGCGGCGCGCTGCTCGTCGGTGCCGCCGATCTCGCCGATCAGCACCACCCGGTCGGTCCCGGCGTCGCGCTCGAACAGCTCCAGCACGTCGATGAAGTCGGTGCCGTTCACGGGGTCGCCGCCGATGCCGATGCAGGTGGACTGGCCGATGCCCCGCTCGGTCAGGGCGTACACCGCCTCGTAGGTCAGGGTGCCGCTGCGCGACACCACGCCCACGCTTCCGGGTGAGGCGATCGTCCCCGGCATGATGCCCACCTTGCTCGCAGCCGGGGTCAGCAGCCCCGGGCAGTTGGGGCCGAGCAGGCGGCTGGCGCCGCGGTCGACGCGCGCCCGCACGAGCTGCATGTCCCGGATCGGGATCCCCTCCGTGATGCAGACCACCAGCCGGATGCCCGCGTCCACGGCCTCCAGGATGGCGTCCGCGGCCAGCGGCGGCGGCACGAAGATGACGCTGCAGTCGGCGCCGGTGCGCTCGCGCGCCTCGGCCACGGTGTCGAAGATCGGCCGCTCCAGGATCGTTTCCCCGCCCTTGCCGGGCCGCGTGCCGCCGGCCACGTCGGTGCCGTACTCGATCATCTGGCCGGCGTGGAAACGGCCGTGATTGCCGGTGATGCCCTGCACGATCACCCGGGTGGTCCGGTCGATCAGGACAGGCATGTCGGGACCCCCATCAACCGCTCCGCGCCGCGTCGACGGCGGCCTGCGCCGCCGCCTGCAGGGACTGAGCCACCGTGACGTTGGCAAGCCCCGCCTCCTCCAGCAGGCGCATGCCTTCCTCGTGGTTGGTGCCGGCCAGCCGGATGGTCATCGGCAGCGCCGTGGGCACCTCTTCCAACGCGGCCATGATGCCGCGCGCCACCTCGTCGCCGCGGGTGATGCCGCCGAAGATGTTGATCAGCACCGCCCGCACGCTGGCGTCGGACAGGATGATGCGCAACCCGGTGGCGACCTGCTGCGCGGACGCGCCGCCGGACACGTCCAGGAAGTTGGCGGGACCGATGCCGTGCGCGCCGCCGAAGTGGCCGACCAGGTCCATGGTCGCCATCGCCAGGCCGGCGCCGTTGACCATGCAGCCGATCTGGCCGTCCAGCTTCACGTAGTTGATGCCGGACGCGCGTGCCTCCGCTTCCCCCGCCGGCTCGGCGGACGCGTCGCGCAGCTCCGCCAGGCCGCCCTGCCGGAACAGCGCGTTGTCGTCGATGCTCATCTTGCCGTCCAGCGCGCGCAGGGCGAGTCCGCCGTCCTCGGCGACCACGGCCAGCGGATTGATCTCGCACAGGGTGGCGTCGGTGGCGCGGAAGCAGTCGTACAGGGATCGCGCCAGCGCCGCGAACGGGTGCCGGAGACCGGCCGGCAGCGCCGTTCCCCGAGCGCGCGCGAGCCCGGAGGCCAGGCCGGCGATCTGGTAGTCGCGCAGCCCGATCTGGGGATCCACGTGCGTGCGCAGGATCGACTCCGGCGTTTCGCGGTTGACGGCTTCGATGTCCATGCCGCCGGCGGCGCTGGCCATGATCAGCGGCCGGCGCGCGGCGCGGTCGTTCGTCACCGCCAGGTACAGCTCGCCGCGGATGTCCGCCGCCGGATCGACCAGAACCGTGCGCACGGTGTGGCCGCGGATGTCCATGCCCAGGATCTCCTGCGCGGCCGCGCGCGCCTCTGCCGCCGACCGGCAGAGCTTCACGCCGCCGGCCTTGCCGCGCCCGCCGGTGAGCACCTGCGCCTTCACCACCACCGGCGGCCGGAGTCGTTCGGCCGCTTCCGCAGCCTGGCCGGCCGTGGCGGCCGTCTGCCCGCGCGCTACCGGGATGCCGTGGCGCTCGAAGCACTCCTTGGCCTGGAATTCGTGCAGATCCATGGGAAATCGGTGACCGAACGTTCGGCCGACACGAAATATAAGGGTATATTGGGAATCGCTCCACCGTGACAGCAGCCCGTCCGTCCGAACGCTCCCTGCGTGCGGCCTCTGCCATTCTCCGTCACTCCCGGACGATCATCGTGGTCTGGGTGGCGATCACGGTTGCCCTCGGGCTTGCCGCCCTGGGCGTGCGCATCGATCCGGAGGTGGTGCGGCTGCTGCCGCGCGACGACGACGCGCAGCGCCTGTTCGACACCCACGGACAGGAGGACAAGGACCTCAACTACCTGATCCTCATGCTGCGCGCCGACGAGCCGTTCGCCGTAAGCTCGCTGCAGGGGCTGGCGGAGGCGGACCGCGCCATCTCCGCGCATGCGCTCGTGGTCTCATCAGTGACGCCCCTGAACCTGCCGGCGTTCCGCCTCGAAGGCGGCCGGCTGCAGCTCGCTCCGGCGCTTCCGGACGGACGCGCGCCGGCCACGGAGGCCGAGGCCGAGGGCGTCCGCTTGGCGCTCCGTGACGCCCCGGAGGCGCGCAACCTGGTGCTGGCCGCCGACGGGACGGCTCTGTCCCTGGTGTACGCGGTCACCGTGATCCCGGACTACCAGGAGTTCCTGACGTCGATCGAGCCGGCCCTCGACGGGCTGCGCGAGCACTACGAGGTGACGCTGGCCGGCTGGATACCGCTGCACCAGGCCACGCTGGCCGCGCTCAACCGCGATCCGCCGATCCTGGGGCTGCTGGCGGCGGGCGTGGTCATCCTGACGCTGCTTGCCGCCCTGGGACGGCTGCCGGTGTCGCCGTCGGTGGTCGCCGTGGCCGCCAGCGCCGCCATCTGGGCGACCGGACTGATGAGCCTCACCGGCGTGCCGATCGCGATCATCACGCTGGTCGTGCCGATCCTGGTGCTGGCGTTGACCAGCTCGTATGGCGTGCACCTGGCGTTCCGCTTCGGGCGCGGACCCGGCGACGTACTCCCCGCCACGGCGGAGGTCATCCGGCCGGTGGCGCTGGCCGCGGTGACCACGATCGCGGGGCTTCTCACGCTGCTGCTGTCGAGCATTCCGCGCCTGCGCGAGTTCGCCCTGATATCGGCCGCCGGCGTGGGCAGCGGCGCGCTGCTCTGCCTGACCGTGCTGCCGGCGGCGCTGCACCACCTGCACCGCCGGCACGATCCCGAAGCCGAGCCGGGCCGGTCCGGTGCCGTGCTCACCGTGCTGCAGCGGTTCGCGGTGACCCTTACCGGCGCGCCGCGGGCGGCCCTCGCCGGCGCAGCGCTGGTGCTGGTCCTGTTCGTCGTGGCGTTGCCGGCGGTCCGCTACGAGACCGACTTCGCCGGACACGTGCGCGGCGAGAGCGAAGCGGTGGCCGCCAACGCCGAGTTCATGCGCGAGTTCGGGAGCTTCATCGACCTCAACCTCACCCTGCAGGCCCCTGACGACACCGTGCGGTACTTCGCGCTCCCGCACGTGCTGTCGGCCGTGGATGAACTGGAAGCGCGGCTGTCCGCGCATCCCGACGTGAGCCACATCTCCTCCTTCACCACCACCCTGGCGGCGCTGCGGCGCGCGGCGGCCGGCGGCGAGTCTCCCGGCCCCCTGACGGCGGCCGACCGGCCGCTGATCGAGCTGGCGGCGCGCATGAGCACGCTGTCGGCCGCGGCCCGCTCCGGCCCCGGCCTCGGCGACGGCGCGACGACCCTGACCAGCCGCCTGTGGGTGATGGACGGCTCTGACGGCGGCTACCTGTACGAAGCCGGAACGGCCGAACTGGCATCCTTCGTCCGCGAGGCGGTGGCCGAGACGTTGCCGGAGGTACGCTCGGACCTGTGGGGCTGGAGCATGTTCGGGCTGCGGCTTTCCGAGCTGCTGCGGCGCGACCAGATCATCACCGCGCTCTCCAGCGCGGTGCTGGTGGTGGTGCTGACCGCGATCGCGCTGCGCTCGATCCTCCTGGGTCTTGCCGCGGTGGCGCCGCTGGCGATCGGGATCATGGCCACGGCGGCGCTGATGGCCGCCGCCGGGGTGCCGTTCGACGCGCTGTCGGTAATGGTGGCCAGCCTGGCGATCGGCATCGGCATCGACGATGCGCTGCACCTCTTGGTCTGGTACAAGCGCGAGCGCAATCACGGCGCCGGGCGCGAGCAGGCCGTGCGCGCGGCGGTCGCCCATGCCGGCTGCCCGATCCTGGTCACCTCCGGGGCGATCTGCTTCGGGCTGCTGGCGCTGGTGGGATCGACCTTCGTGCCGGTCGGCCGATTCGGGCTGCTGTTGAGCATCGCCATCGCGGCGACCACGGCGGGCGCGCTGACCGTGCTGCCGGCGCTGCTGACCTGCCGCTTCCCCGCGCGGCGCCCGGTCAGCCGCGGTGCAGCAAGCCGTAGTACAGCTTCAGCAGCCGTTGCAGCCACGGCGAGTGCCAGGACGCGTCCATCAGGTGGTCCATGAACGCGTCGGGCGGCGCGGGAAAGTAGGGCTGGTACCCAAGCCGGCGCTCGAACAGGCGCGCCGGCATGATCGCAACGTGTCCCCGGCAGCCGGCAAAGGCGCGGTCGACGGCCCCGGAGAGGAACATGGGGCCGGTGCCGAAGGCTATCGACAGCTCCTTGTGAAACCGCAGGAACCTCGAGCGCGCCGGTAGCCGCCGCAGCACCTCCAGCCACTCTTTCAGCCCGGGCTCCATGCCCATGATCGCGTTGGTGATCAGCCGGCTCGTCCCGCACGCCAGCGCGATCAGGGCGCGGTCCAGCCCCGCGAACGGCAGCTCGGAGGCGATCACCCGGGCGTCCGGGACCATCGCCGTCAGCTCGTCGAGCGGGCGCAGCGCCCGCGCGTCCACGTCGGCGTAGAAGCCGCCCTGCTCGTACAACACGAACAGCCGGCCGGCGTCCGCCCGCTGGTGCAGGTGCCGGTAGCCGTCCCACGTCGGCAGGAACCACGCGTGGCGGGCCGCGATCAGCTCGCGCAGCGCCGGCTCGTCCCAGAGACGGTACTCGTGGCCGGGATTGAGCTCCCGCCAGGTGCGCTGCAGCTCGACCAGCCGTGCCGGCAGCCGCTCCTGGCCCTGGATCCAGATCTGGTGGAGCCGGCGGGGCACCCGTGACCGCGCAGCCCGCTCGGCCCGTTCAGCCTGGTCAACCATCCGCCGTTTCCGGGCGCGGTCCCGGCGCTCCCGCCAGGTGGCGGTCGATCATCTCCACCGCCGCCGCCACGCCGTCCTCGGCGCGCAGCCGTGCGCCCAGGTCGGCGGCCCGCTCCCGCATCGGCGGCGAGGCTAGCACGGCCCGCAGCCGGCCGGCCAACCCCGCGGCGTCGAGCCGGGCCATCGGCAGCGGCTCCGGCCCCGCCCCCAGCGCCGCCACCCGCCGGCCCCAGAAGAACTGGTCGGCGAAGAACGGCACCACCACCGTGGGCACGCCGGCCATGAGGCTGGTAGCCACCGTGCCGGCGCCGCCGTGGTGGACGGCCGCCGCCACCCCCGGCAGCGCGCGGGCGTGCGAAAAGCCCTCGGCGACCAGCATGTCCGGCGCCTCCAGGCGCGCCGGCAGAGCGCCGGCGAGCAGTCCCCGCCGTCCGACCACGCGCAGCGCCTCGACCACCCGCGCCAGCACGCGCTCGGGCTTTCGGGAGGTCATGCTGCCGAAGCCGACGAACACAGGCGGCGGCCCGTCATCCAGGAACGCCGCGACGCGGGCATCCTCCTGGTTCCACGACCCGCGCGCCGGCGCCATCCAGTAGCCGGCGGCGTGGTGCCAGGCGGGCCAGTCGGCCGGCGGCGGCACCACCAGGCTGCTGAAGCCGTACACGACCGGCACCCGGCCCGTGTACAGCCGGCCGGCGGGCCCGAACGGGCCGGCGTCCGGCATGCCGGCCTCGTGGCGCCAGCGCTGGAAGCCGGCCCGGTAGGGCTGCCACACCGCCTGCTCCATCAGCCGGTAGGACAGCCGGTTGCCCAACCGGCCCAGGGGCAGGCCGTCCGGGACCAGGAACGCCCGCCACGCGCCGGTGCGGGTGACCGGCTGCTGGCCGACGACGATGCTCGGCAGCCGCAGGCGCTCGGCGACATGGGTGGCGAACGACGCGAACGGCGTGTGCAGGACCGCCGCGCAGGAGCGGCAGGCCGCGTACGCCTCGTCGAGCACCGCGCGCTGCAGCGGCCGGGCGATGCGGACCAGGTGCAGCGCGAAGCGCAGCCCGTTGCCGCCCGACTCCAGCCACTGGCGGCCGCGCTCGTCCTCCGGAATCGCCACCGGATCGCCTGACAGCGGCGCGAACTCCAGGCCGGCGCGGCCGGCGTCCCCGGCGTAGGCGGCGTGCGTGACCAGCACCACCTCGTAGCCGGCATCGGCCAAGCCGCCGCCGAGGGTGATCAGCGGGCCCACGTCCCCCCACGAGCCGATGGCGACGATGGCGACCCGCTTCACCGCTCCCCTCACAGGTCGCCGCGGCGCAGATCGTCCACCGCCAGCGAGCACGCGCGGGCGGTGACCGCCATGATGGTCAGCGTCGGGCCCTGCCAGCCGGAGGTGGGCCAGCAGGCGCCGTCGGTGACCAGCACGTTGGGCATCCCCCAGCAGCGGTTGCGCGCGTCGACCACCGACGCGGCCGGGTCCGAGCCCATGCGGGCGCCGCCCACCTCGTGCACGAAGGCGCCGGGCGGCGGCTCCAGCCAGAACCGCTCCAGCCGCGCCGGCAGGCCCAGCAGGCCCGGCAGGCGCGCGAACCTCTCGAAGCGGCGCACCGTGCGCCCGCCGGCGGCGTGCATCATCTCCTCGACCGCCGTGCCCATGGCGGCGTGCACGGCCCGGTCGTTGTCGCCCCAGGCGCAGCTTATGTGCACGCCGCGCAGGCCGTCGCCGCTCCGGTCCCCGTTCAGCTCCACCCGGTTGTCGGAGCGCGGCAGCATCTCGCCCTGCGCGACCACCAGCCCGAGCGCCGGCCGGCCGCGGCGACCCGCGTAGCCGCGCCGCTGGATGATCCCCCACAGGCCGTAACCGCGCAGATACGCCTCACTGCCGGTGCCGGGAAGGTTCTGGAAACGCGGCACCAGGAACGAATCGGCGCCCGTGAACGGCGCCGGCGGTTCGTAGGGGACGTCCAGCTCCACAGCCGTCCCCGCGATCACGTGGTCCATCAGGTACCGGCCCAGGCAGTCCGATTCGCTCACCGGCAACTCGGGGTGTTCCGCGCGCGTGGCCAGCAGGATGCGCACCGTCTCGATCGTCGAGGCGCACAGCACGACCAGGCGGGCACGCGCCGCGCGC
Organism: Spirochaetia bacterium; assembly: GCA_963662775.1. Lineage (GTDB taxonomy): Bacteria > Spirochaetota > Spirochaetia > SZUA-6 > Bin103 > CATQHW01. Next base: position 1,892,846 of record OY759747.1, on the reverse strand, counting down.
GACGCGCCGGTTGCCGCATCCACGAACAGCACCCCGCCCGCGCCCCCCGAGCGGCCGCCCGGGATCAGGTGGCTGACCGCCGCGCCGGTGCGGACCTGCAGGCGGCCGGTGGCCCGCGCGGCGGCGATGCTGGTGCCCACGCTGTGCAGGCGCGGCTCGCGGCCGCCGTGACGCATCAGCGCCAGCCCGCGCGACGGGATCAGCCGCCGGTCGGGCCAGGCGGCCGCCACCCCGTCGCCCAGGCGGCGCTCGGCCCGCGTCAGCGGCCGCGCGCCCACGTAGCGCCCGTCCGGGAGCTGCGGCAGGCCCTCCCGCGTGCCGTGGATGCGCAGGAAGCGCTCGATCCGGTCGTAGTGCGGCGCCAGGTCGCGGTAGCGGATCGGCCACCGCGGCCCATGGCCGTCGCGCTCGGCGGCCGCCAGCTCGTAGTCCGACAGCCGCAGCGTCACCCCGCCCCAGAGCAGCGTGCGCCCGCCGAGCTGCCGGCCGCGGATCCAGACGAACGGCCGGTCCGGCGGCGTGGAATAGCCCTGCTCCAGGTCCTTCACGAACAGGTTGGGATCCTTGATCCAGTACTCGCTGTGCAGCTCCTGCACGGTCTGCGCGCCGCGCGCGTGGCGCCACAGCCGCGTCGCCCACGCCCGCCCTGCCCGCGCCGGGCTGCGCTCCGGCCCAGCCTCCAGCAGCAGCACGCGCAGCCCCGCCTCGGTCAGCTCCTTGGCGGCCCAGCCGCCGGCCGCGCCGGAGCCCACCACGATCGCGTCGGCGTCGCTCACGAAGCGCCCACCGCCGCGGCCCCGCCGCCGCCCGCGGCAAGCCAGTCGACCTGTTCGGCGCTCAGCGACAGCTCCAGGGCGCCCTGCAGCTCGGCCAGCCGCTCCGGCCGGCGCGTGCCCACGATGGCGCGCACGTCGCTCCCGTGCGCGAGCACCCAGGCCAGCCCGGCCTGCGCCGGCGTGCATCCCAGCCGTTCGGCCAGCTCCGTCAGGCGCGCGTGGCGGGCGTCGTTGCCGGCGCCCCGGTACGCCCTGCCGCGCGCGCGGCCGCCCGGCGCGCGCAGCCAGCCGCCGCCGAGCGGCGACCAGGCCAGCACCGCGGCGCCGGCCGCCCGGTAGGCGCGCAGCGCCTCGGCGCCGTCCGGCCCGCCGATCGACACGCAGCCCGGGTACGGCGCCGTCACCCACCGCGGCAGGCTGAACTGCGGGCTGGTAGCCGCCGGCGGCGGCTGCGCGCGGCTCACCGCCAGCGCGTGCAGCGCCGCGAAGCGCTCATGCGTCCAGTTCGACACCCCGTAGGCGCGGATGCGGCCGTCGGCCACGAATGACCAGAGGGTCTCGGCGATCGATTCCAGCGGCGCTCCGGGCGCGTCCCGATGCAGGAGGTAGAGGTCCAGGCGGTCGCTGCCCAGCCGCCGCAGCGACGCGGCCAGGTCGTGCTCCAGCTCGCGTCGGCCCAACCGCGCGCGGCCGAGCAGGGACGGGTGGCCGCCCTTGCCGATCAGGCAGACCCGGTCGCGCACGCCGGCACCGCGCATCCACTCGCCGAGCAGCCGCTCGCTGCCGCCGAGCTGATAGATCGCCGCCGTGTCGAGCGCGCGGATGCCCAGCTCGAACGCGCGGTCCAGGAGCGCCAGCGCCTGCGTCCCGCGCAACGCGCCCGGCAGCGCCACGCCCGCGGCGGCCAGCCGGGCGGTACCCAGAACCAGGCGGGACGGCAGCGCCGGGAGCCCGACCGGAACCGCCTGGTCAGGCAGAGGCAGGCGTCTCGAGCACGCGGCTGGGGGTCAGCGGCGCGCTGGTCACCCGCCGGCCGCTTCCGTGCCGGACCGCGTTGGCGATCGCCCCGGCGGTGGCGATGATCGGCGGCTCGCCGACGCCGCGGGCGCCGTGCGGGGGGTACGCCGCGGCCCGCTCCACCAGCAGCGTCTCGATCGGCGGGATGTCCTTGGCGGACGGCACCGCGTAGTCCATCAGCGTGCCGGTGAGGAGCTGGCCGTCCTCGTCGTAGACCAGCCGCTCGCAGAGCGCCCAGCCGGCCCCCTGCGCGGCGCCGCCCATCATCTGGCCGGCGACCGTCAGCGGGTTGACCGCCCGGCCCACGTCCTGCGCCATGACGATGCCGTGCACGGTGATGCGGCCGGTCTCCTCATCCACGCTCACCTCCGCCATTTGCCCGCAGAACGCCGGGGTACGCCCGCCCGGCGCGCTGCGCCCGTGGCCGGCGACGGGTCCGTGCACGGCGCGCATGCCGGCCAGCTCCCCGATCGCGACCGCCGAATCCGGCACGCCCTTGACGCGCACCGCGCCGCCGGCGATCTCCAGGTCGGCCGCGTCCGCCTCCAGGTGCGTGGCGGCGACGCGGAAAAGCTGCTCCCTGGCGTCGCGGGCCGCCGCCACCACCGCGGGGCCCACGGACCGGAGCGTCTTGCTGCCGCCGGCGTTGGACAGGTGGTAGGGGCCGTCGACCTGACCCTGCCAGCGCACGCGCACCACGTCCGGACTGACGCCGATCTCCTCGGCCACCAGGAGCACGACGCTGGTGCTGACGCCGGTGAGGTCCACGGCGTTCAGGTGCACGGTGATGCCGCCGTCCTCCTCTACCGTGCAGCCGGCGTTGCTGGCATCCACGCCCCCGAACCACGCGCCGAGCGCCACGCCGACGCCGCGCCCGCAGGCCGCCAGGCTCTCGCGCTGCTGCCAGAGCGGATGCTGTTGCAGCTTCTCCAGCACCTCCCGCATGCCGATGTCCGGCCATTCGCTGCCGTCGGCCAGCGCATCCCCCGCCTGCGACACGTTGCGCAGGCGCAGCTCCAGCGGGTCCAGGTCCAGGGCGATCGCCAGCTCGTCCATGGCGCTCTCCATCGCGAACGCCTGCTGGGTCATCCCCGGCGCGCGGTAGGCGCCGATCGACGCCTTGTGCGTCATCACCGTACAGCCCCGCACGTCGATGTTGGGCGCCCGGTAGATGCTGCCGCACATCATCACGCCGATGCCGGTCGGCGAGTTCGGAAAGCAGCCGCCGTCGTAGGTCAGGTCCGCCTTGATCGCGGTCAGCGAGCCCTCTTCGCCCGCGCCGAGCCGGATGCGGAGGCGCCCGCCGGCCGCGGGCTGGGCGGCCAGCAGTTCCTCGCGCCGGGTCATCACGAGCTGCACCGGCGCGTCCACCGCGCGCGCAGCCGCGGTCACCAGCGGCTCGTAGAGGATGAACTTGCCGCCGAAGCCGCCGCCGACGTGCATGACCTTGGCGTCCACGTCCGCCGCGGGCACCCCCAGCAGCGCGGCCGACTCCTTCTGCACGTAGGTGGGCGCCTGCGATGCGCTCCACACCGTCGCGCCGCGCTCCTCACCCGGGGCGGCGATGGTGGCGTGCGGCTCCAGGTAGCTCTGGTGTATGCGGTCGATCTCGAAGGTGAGGTCGACCGTCCGGTACGCGCTGCGCAGCGCGGCGTCGGCGTCGCCGCGCTGGAAGCCGACCGGGTTGGCCACGTTCGACGGCGCGGCCGACCCCTCGGCAGCGCCGCCTACGTCGGCACCGTGGTCGGCCGCCTCCTCGTCCTCGCCCGGCATGCCCTCCGGCCAGACCAGCGGCGCGCCGGGCCGGGCGGCGGCATCGATGGTGGTGGCCGCAGGCAGCGGCTCGTAGTCGACGACCACCGCGTCGACGCCGTCCTCGGCCGCCGCCTCGGTCTCGGCGACCACCAGCGCCACCGGGTGGCCGGCGAACAGCGCGCGGTCGCGCGCCAGCAGCAGCCGGACGCGCGTCGTGGGCGTGATCTCCGGCAGGTCTCCGGCGGTCAGCACGCGCACCACGCCCGGCACGGCGCAGGCGTCCTCCGTGTCGATGGAACGCACGCGGGCGTGCGCGTAGGGGCTGGTCACCAGGCGCATGGCGAGGGTGCGATGGTCGATGTAGTCCGCGGTGAAGCGGAGGCGGCCGCGCACGCGCGCCTCCCCGTCGATGAGCGGCGTCGGCACGCCGACGCTCGGCGGCGCCGTCTGCCCGGCAGGTTGCGTGTTCACGGCGCCGATCTTACCGCGCCCCGTCGGCAAAGACACAAGGGAGCCACTACGGGTATGGTCCGGCGCGATGGCAAAGCTGAGAGTCGGATTCAACGGCATGGGGCGCATCGGCAAGAACGTGATGCGCGTGATCCTGGGGCGGCTGCCGGACCGGTTCGAGATCGTCGCCGGCAACGACCTGGTTGCGGTGGACGACATCGCCGCCAGCCTGCCGCGCGACTCCGTCTACGGGCGCTTCCCGGCGCCGGTCGAGCGCGGGTCCGGAAACAGCATCCGCATCGGCGGCCACGACGTGGCGATCTACGGCGAGAAGGACGCCGCGGCCGTCCCCTGGGGGGATCACGGCGTGGACGTGGTGTTCGAGTGCACGGGCTTCTACCTCACCCAGGAGCGCAGCGCCGCCCACCTGCGCGCCGGCGCGCGCCGCGTGGTGGTCTCCGCCCCGTGCGACGACGACACCCCGACCGTGGTCGTCGGCGTCAACCACGAATCGCTCACCGGGGAAGAGACGATCGTCTCAAACGCGAGCTGCACCACCAACTGCCTGGCGCCGCTGGCGGCGGTGGTCGACCGCTCCTTCCCGATCGTCGCCGGCCTGATGAGCACCACGCACGCGGCCACCGCCACCCAGAAGGTCGTCGACGCGTTCGGCGGCAGCAAGAACCGGGCGACCCTGAACAACATCATCCCGGCCTCCACCGGCGCGGCCAAGGCGGTCGGCAAGGTGCTGCCGCACCTGGACGGCAAGCTCAACGGCACCGCCCTGCGCGTCCCCACCGACACCGGCAGCGTCGTGGAGGCGGTGTTCCTGATCGAGGGAGAGCACGGCGCGGACGCGGTGATGGAGGCAATGCAGGCCAACATCGCGGCGATGAACGCCTCCACCATTCTGGGCCAGATCGCCTACCTGGGCGACTGGTACGAGTGCTCCCGCGACTGCGTGGGCGAGCCCTGGTCGTCGATGATCCGCGACGACCTGCTGGCCGTTCCTGCCGGCGGCAGCACCCTGATCAAGGCGACCAGCTTCTACGACAACGAGGTCGGCTTCTCCCACCGCATGGCCGAGCTGGCCCTGCTGCTGGCCGGGGGCGACTGAGCTAACTGACCGCGCGGCGGTAGAGGCGCACGGCCAGCGGCGCCGTGACCACGACGATGGCGAGAGCCCAGATCACCGCGGCGGTGACCTCGCCGGCCACCGTCTGCGTGGGTGCCAACGCCCCCTCGCCGAGCATCAGGCCGCGCACGGCGTTGGCGGTGCGGGTGACCGGCTGATGGTCTGCGAAGACGCGCAGCCAGTCCGGCAGCGTCTCGGTCGGCACGAACACGGAGCTGGCGAACACCAGCGGAAACATCGGAATCATGGCCGCCGGCTGCGCCGCCTCGGAGTTCTTGACGCTCAGGCCGATGCACGCCATCACCCATGACAGGACGTAGCCGAAGAGCATCGCCACCAGCAGCCCTCCGGCCAGCGACACCAGCGCGGTCTGCGGCCGGAAGCCGAGCACGTAGCCCAGTGCGAGCACCAGGGCGATCACGAAGACATTGCGCACCAGGTCGGCCACCGTGCGGCCGGCCAGCACCGCCGAGCGCGCCATCGGCAGCGACCGGAACCGGTCGATCACGCCGGCGTTGAGGTCTTCGATCAGCCCCATCGCGGTCTGCGTGGAACCGAACGCTGCCATCTGCAGCAGCACCCCCGGCAGCAGCCAGTTGAGGTAGTCGCCGCCGGCCGCGGCCGGGATCGAGCGGCCCACCGCGCCGCCGAACACGTAGTTGAACAGGACCAGGAACATCACCGGCTGCACGGTGGCGAACAGCAGGAGCTGCGGCATGCGCACGACGCGCAGCAGGTTGCGCCGCATGATGACCACGGTGTCCTTGGCCGCGTGGCCCGGCGAGACGCGAACGCGTCCGTGCGGCAGAGCCGTGCTCATCGTAGCGCTCACGCGCGCCTCCTGCGGCGGCCCGGAAAGCCGCGGCGCCGTCCGGCCGGCCTCCCGCCGGCAGCGCCGGCGCCGTTGGACGTGGCGCCGTGGCCGGTGAGCGCGATGAACACGTCGTCCAGCGTCGGCCGGCGCAGGCCGATGTCGGTCGGATCGATGCCCGCCGCGTCCAGCGTGCGGATCGCGTCCGCGAGCGACCGCGATCCCGCCGGCGCGGGCAGGGTGACGGTCCCGTTGGCGCCGCCGTCCACGCCCAGGGCCGCGCGCGTGGCCTCCCGGTCCGCTTCGGGCACCTCGACGTGGATCACCGCGCCGCCGAGCCGGTCCTTCAGCTCGTTGCCCGTCCCCTCGCTGATGAGCCGGCCCTCGTGGATGACGCCGATGCGGCCGGCGAGCTGGTCGGCCTCGTCGAGATACTGCGTGGTCAGAAGCACCGTGGTCCCGGAACCGACCAGGTCGCGGATCAGCTCCCACACCTCCAGGCGGCTGCGCGGGTCGATGCCGGTGGTCGGCTCGTCCAGAAACAGCACGTCGGGCCGTCCCACCAGCGACGCGGCCAGGTCGAGGCGCCGCTTCATGCCCCCGGAATAAGTGCGCACCAGCCGGTCGGCGTCCGCGGCAAGCGAGATCCGCTCCAGCACCTCCGCGGCGCGCTCGCGCGCGACCCGCGCGCTCAGGTTGTACAGCCGGCCCACCATCACGACCGCCTCGCGGCCGGTCAGGTACTCGTCCACCGCCGCGAACTGGCCGGCCAGGCCGATGCGGTTGCGCACCCCGGTCGGATCGCGCACCACATCGATGCCGGCGACCGTGGCCGAGCCGCCGTCGGGCTTGAGCAGCGTGGCCAGCACGCGGATCAGCGTGGTCTTGCCGGCGCCGTTCGGACCCAGCAGGGCGTAGATGATGCCGGCCTCGATCTCCAGGCTGACGCCGGCCAGCGCCTCGATGGGGCCGAACCGCTTCTCGACCCGGTCGGCGCGCACGATCGACTGCATCGAATGGGACCGAGCCGAACCTACGGCGGCGGCTCGCGGCAGGCAAATCGGCTGCCGCCGGGGCGCTCAGTGGTGGAAGAGGCGTACGCCGGTCTTGACCATGGCGATGCCGTGCTCCCGGCACGCCGCCTCGACGGCCTCGTCGAAGGCCGAGCCGCCCGGCTGGGCGACGTAGCGCACGCCGAAGCCGCCGGCCACGTCGACGTTGTCCCGGTTCGGGAAGAAGCCGTCCGAGCAGAGGCCGATCGCCGGGAAGGCGCCGATCCAGCGCCGCTCCTCGTCCGCGCCGATCGGCTCCGGGCGCTCCTGCAGGTGGGCGGCCAGCGCCTGCCCGTCCGGGCCGGTCAGGCCGCGCTCCACGTAGCAGGCGATCGCCGTGTCGCGGTCCGGGCGGCGCACCCCGCGCCGGAAGCGCACGCCGAGCGCCCGCGGATGCTGGCGCAGCAGCCAGGTGCGCGCCTTGGCGATCGCCAGCCGCGTGCAGTGGATGCGCGACTGCTGCCCGGCCGCCACGCCGATGGTCTGCCCGCGCGCGCACAGGCAGACGGAGTTGGACTGCGTGTACTTCAGCGCGATCAGGCCGACGGTCAGGTCGCGCACCACGCCGGCCGGCAGCCCGGCGCCGTCGAGCGTCTGCGCGTCGAAGGCGCGGTCGTTGCGCGCCTGCTCCAGGGTCACGCCGAACACGGTGCGGCGCTCGGTGGCCGGCGGACGGTAGCCGGCGTCGATCTCCAGCACGTGGTAGCCGCCGCCCTTCTTGGCCGACAGCACCTGCAGCGCCGCCGGCTCGTAACCCGGCGCGATGATGCCGTCGGAGACCTCCGGCCGGATCAGGCGCGCTGCCGTCTCGTCCACCGGGTCGCTGAGCGCGATCCAGTCCCCGTAGGAGGAGACGCGGTCGGTGCCGCGGGCGCGGGCGTAGGCGATCGCCGGCCCGCTCAGCTCGCCTGGCGCGAAGCAGGCGGCGCGCTCGGCATCGGACAGCGGCACGGCCACGGCGGCGCCGGCCGGGCTCACGTGCTTGAACGACGCGGCGGCCGGCAGCCCGGTGGCCTCACGCAGCTCGCGCGCGAGCTGCCACGCGTTCAGGGCGTCCAGCAGGTTGATGTAGCCGGGCGCGCCGCCCAGCACCGCGAACGGCAGCGGGCCGCCCTCCAGCCAGACGCGCGCGTCCCCCTGGTGAGGGTTCGTGCCGTAGCGGAGCGCCAGCACGTCAGCCACGCGCCGCCCCCGCGCCGGCCGGCTGCAGTTCCTGCCTCCTCGCCCCCTGCCGCGGCAGCAGCAGCCCCACCACCGCCGCGGCCAGCGGCAGCACCGCCAGGATGCGCATCGCAGCCAGCACCCCGGAGGCGTCGGCGATCAGCCCGAACAGCGGCATGGTGAGCCCGGCCACGCCCCAACTGAAGCCGCCCGGCAGGCTGGAGACGAAGCCGGCGTTGGCCGGTGCGCGCTGTTGCGCCATCGCCACCATGATCGAGTTGGAGGCGAACGCCATGGTGCCGCCGAGGGCCAGCATCGCCAGCGCCGCCACCCCCTCGGCCTGCAGGGCGAGCAGCATGAAGGGCGTCGCCAGCACCAGCGAACCCAGCACCAGCGGCTTGGGGTCCCGCCGGTCGGCCAGGTACCCCAGGATCAGGCTGCCCACCACCCCGGACAGGTTGTAGACGGCGAGCTGCAGCCCCCAGGCCAGCGGCGACAGCTCCCGCTCCTGGCCGAGCAGGGGCAGGAAGAACGCGAACCCGAAGCCGCCGATCGAGCGCACGATCACGGTCGCCACGATCACCCCGATCGGGGCCAGCGCGCCGCGGAACTCGGCCACCCGCTCCGGCAGGGCGGAGCGCGGCGTGCTGCGCGCCGGCACCATGACGATCACGAACGGCAGCATCAGCAGCCCCGGGATCGTCGCCAGCGGCAGCCATCCCATCCCCAGCGTGGTCACCAGCGCCGGCACCCACAGCGGCGTGAAGCCCAGCGCCATGGTGCCGCCGAAGATGAACAGCGCCAGCCCGAAGGCGCGGCGGTCGCCCGACAGGTCGCCGGCCAGCGCGAATCCGGAAGGATGGAAGGCGGAGACGCCCAGGCCGGACAGCATCACGCACGGCACCAGCCAGGCGAAGCTGGGCACCAGGCCGATCAGCGGCGCGAACACCGCCGCCACGGCGATGCCGACGAAGATCAGCCAGCGCCCCCGCAGGTAGTCGCCCAGGATGCCCAGCAGCGGCTGGCCCAGGTTGCTGAGCTGCATGAACAAGCCGAGCAGCCCGATCTGGGCGAAGGTGAGCCCCAGCCGGTCGCGCACGAACGGCAGCGCCGGGGTGAGCATGGACGCGTACGAATCGACGAAGAAATGGCTGACCGTGAACACGAACAGGCGCAGGCGTTGCATTGGGGAGACGCGCGGCCGGCGGCTACGGCGTCGGGGCGGCCGGGTCGATCAGCTCGCGCTGGCCGATCTCGCGCCAGAGTGCCGCCGGCACGTCCGCGGCGGCATGCGCCAGGTCGGCGTGCAGCTCGGCGGCGTCGCGACAGCCCACCGCGGCGGCCGCGGCCGCCGGATGGGCCAGCGGGAACTGCAGCGCGGCGGCCGGCAACGCCACTCCGTGCCGGGTGCACACCGCCTCCAGCCCGCGCGCCCGCTCGTTGACCTCCGCCGGCGCCGGGGCGTAGTTGAAGGTCGCGTCGCCGCCCGGCCCCGCGGCCAGGATGCCGGAGTTGAACACGGAGGCCAGGATCACGCTGATGCCGCGCTCCGCGCACTCCGGCATCAGCTCCGGCAGCGCGGTCTGGTCCAGCAGCGTGTAGCGGCCGGCCAGCATGAAGCAGTCGAAGTCGCCGGCGCGCGCGAACTCCAGCAGCATCGGCCACTGGTTCATGCCCAGCCCGATCGCGCCCACCGTGCCGGCGGCGCGCAGCTCCTCCAGGGCCGGATAGGCGCCCTCCATCACCTCCCGGAAGTGGTTGCCGGTGGCGCGCTGCGGGTCGCCCTCCGGATCGTCCGGCGCCCAGTCCGGGTCGTGGATGAGGGCGATGTCGACGCGGTCGGTGCGCAGCCGCGCGCAACTCTCCTCCAGGGAGCGCAGCACCCCGTCGCGCGAGAAGTCGCAGATCACGTCCACGTCGTCCCGCCCGGTGCGCCGGGGCTTCGCCGGGTCGAGCAGGAAACCGACCTTCGTGGAGATGGTGAGCTCGTCGCGGGGCAGGCCCGCAAGGGCCTCTCCCAGCCGCTGCTCGGACAGGCCCTTGCCGTACCGCGGGGCGGTGTCGAAGTAGCGCAGACCGGCCTCCCACGCGGCGGCTACCGCCCCCGCGGCGGCCTTGTCGGCGGCCTTGGTGCGCAGAGCTGCCAGCGGAGCGCCGCCCAGTCCCATCCGGGTGACGGTGACGCCGGTGTTGCCGATACGGACGCGCTCGGTAGCGAGCACGGTAGCATGATAGCACAGTTCCGCCCGGCGCTGGCGACGGACCGCCGTTCCGGGCTACCGTCCCGCCGAGGTGCATCGATGTTTCAACTGATCAGAACCCTCAGCGCCAGCCACCTGCTGGCCCGCCAGCTCCCGGTCGCCGGCGTCGCCTTCCTGACCGCGACGCTGTTCTACAAGTTCGGGAACTTCGCGCTGGAGTGCGCGGCGTTCCTGGCCACCTGGTTCGTGCTGGACGCGATCGTGCAGGGCGCCGTGCGCCTGTTCGCGCCGGCGAAGGCGCAGGCCGCCGCGCCCCTGACCTCCGACTGACTCAGAGACCGACCGCGGTCCGCAGGAACCCCGGCAGCGCGTCCAGCGCCTCCGGCGGAATCGTGTGGCCGCCCATGAACGGGCGGAAGTCCACCCGCAGGCCGGCCGCCGTGAGGGTATCGCGCACCATCTCCGCGCCCTCGTACGGCAGCACCGGGTCCATGCGCCCGTGCGTCTGCAGCACCGGCCGCCCGGCCAGCGCCCGCGCCTGCCGGCCCCAGCGGGCAAGGTCCAGCGGCGCGCCCGACAGCAGGCAGAGCCCGGCCCAACCCTCCCCTGACCGGAACGCGCACTCGCAGGCCACCATCGCCCCCTGCGAGAAGCCGCCCAGCACCACCCGCTCCGGCGCAAGCCCCAGCCGCCCGGCGCACGCCGTGACCGCCTCGCGCAGCGCCGCGGCGGCCTCGGCCGAGCCCGGCGGCACCCGCCGCGCGAGCTCCCCGGCGTCGAGCGGCGCGCCGGTCGCAAGCCGGCTCAGGTCGAGCGGCCACCACGCCCGCCCGCCCGGCATGCCCTCGTCTTCCAGCGACCGCGGCGCCGCCGGAAAGAGCAGCGCCAGCGACTCCGTCCCCGCGGCGGCAAGGATCTCCGCGCCCAGCGGCACCAGGTCGTCGCCCGGAGCGCCGAACCCGTGGCAGAAGACGCCCAGTCCTTGCGCGCCGCCCCCGGGCGGCGCGAACAACACGCAGTCAAGGCCGCCCAGCGTGAGCGGCCGCGGCATCAGGAGCATCGGCCGATGGTAGCGCGAACCCTGGAAGAGATGCGCGCGTCCGGGATGGACGTGCTGGTCGGCGCCTCGCCGGCGACGCTCGCCGACCTGGCCGGCTACCGCAACTGGATCGACCCCCTGTTCCGGGAATACATGATGCGCCCCGGCGGATCGTCGGCGACCGAGCAGGCGCTGGCCGTGCTGTCCGCCGAGGGCGAGGTGAGCCTGCTGGTCTCGGCCGAGATGGCAGCCAACGCCACCGGCACCAGCGCCGACCGGATCGTCGTGTGGGGATCGGCCGAGGGAGCCCCCCGCGACCTGCCGGCCGGGTTCGACAAGGTGGCCGAGGCCTTCGGCCGCCCGCGCCGCGCGACGCGGACCGAAGCCCTCCTGGCCCTGCTGGACGGCGCCGGCGCCACGGCCCGCATCGGCGCCGAGCGCGAGGCGCTGTCCGCCGCCGCCTGGGAGGCGCTGGCCGCCGGCGGGCGCCGGGCCGGCGACTGCACCAACCTGCTGCGCCTTGGCCGCATGGTGAAGTCGCCGGCGCAGATCGCCATGCTGCAGCGCGCCGCCGAGGCGGCCGAGTACGCCGCCGCCGAGGCGCTGGCGCTGGCCTGCGTGGGGTCGAGCTGGCGCGAGCTCACCGACCTCTACCGGATGAAGCTGGCCGAGCACGGCGCCGACCTCGACCACTTCTCCGGCAGCCCCACCGGCTTCGGCCTGGCGACCGAGGCCGACTACCGCCTGCCCGAGCGCGGCTCGATGTACTTCGACCACGGCTGCCGGCTGCGTTCCTGGTTCTCGGACACCGGCCACACCATCGCCTTCGGCCCGCCCGACGACGCCTGCCGGCAGCGGCAGGCGGCCGTGCGCGACGCGGTCGCTGCCGGCGCCGAGCAGCTTGCCCCCGGCAAGCCGGCCTCCGCGGCGGCCGAGGCGATGCGGCAGGCACTGGATGCGGCCGGCCTGTCCGGCTTCCCGCACGGCCACGGGATCGGCCTGGAGGTGCGCGACTACCCGATCGTCGTCCCCGACACCGGCCTCTGCATCGCGGACGACTTCGTCAGCAGGCCGGCCGACCTTGCGCTGGAGGCGGGCATGGTGCTGAACCTGGAGTCCGCGGTCTGGGCTGCGGACGTCAGCTCCGTGCACTGCGAGCGCTCCTTCGTCATCGCCGGCGGCGGCTGCCGCCCGCTCGCCGACCAGCCGCGCGACGAGCCGCTGTCGATCTCGTCGGGGCAGTAGCGTGCCAGCCACGGACCTGTCGGACTGGTAGTATCTCAGTTTGAAACCCGCATGGGTTTGAAAAGGGCGGCGGTGCGGCCCCATCCGTAGGGGGACACCTGACTGTGCACGATGTGCGCAGTATGCAAGGCGAATCAGTTCTTGGAGGGTGAGTGATGCTGATCGGTCCACATGGTGAGAAGCGGCCCGGCGACACGATCGCAAACGCACTGAAGGTTGCGAAGGTCGCGACGGGCGAGGCCGAGGAGGTTTACGTCAACGAGAGTAAGCGCCCAGGCGGACAGAAGGGCGCGCGTGCGCGAGCCGAGGCCCTGACACCGGAGCAGCGACGCAAGATCGTCCAGGAAGCCGCCAAGGCACGCTGGAATGCGGAGAACTGATCGCGATCGGAATTGTCCGGTCCAGAATGTCGATAGATTGTAAGCATGAATGTCTCTCAGGAGATGTCGCGCGGAAAGCCGACATCGAAGCCTTGCGGGGCCAGATTGAAGCCGGCAATACGCGCACTGAGTCCGTCAGAACCGAGATCCAGACGGTGAGGAAAGAGGTCAGCGATACCCGCGGCGATCTCACGCGGTTGATCGGCGACAAACAAGATACCGCCACCAAGTGGACCGTAGGAACCGGTGCCACGGCTGTGGCTGCAATCGTCGCCTTGCTCAAGCTCATCCCGTAGCACTCTCCGCGACTGGCCGCACGCAGGGATGTCCATGAGGGCAATCACCCGCACTACAGGCGTTGGCATCAATACCGTGGCGAAGCTCCTGCACGACGCGGGCGAGGCCGCCGACGCGTACCGTCATGAGCATGTGCGCGGCGTCCGGGGCCGGCGGCACGTCCAGTGCGACGAGATCTGGGCGTTCGTGGACGCCAAGGAGTGCAACGTGCGAACGCCAAGGCGGCACCGCCCAAAGAGCCCGGTGGTCTGCACGGGCATCGAGAAGACCACCGTATGGGACACGCCAGACATGCGGACGGCGAACACGTCACACGTGGAGCGCCGCAACCGGACGGTCCGCATGAGCGTCCGCCGGTTCACCCGGACTCTTCGACTTGACTTGGCTGTCGCAAATCTGCGACACTCATTGTCCGATGCGTCCTGTAGACTTTCGCGACTCCTCTCGCCGGGATCTCCGCCGCCTTCCGAAGGACGTCCGACATGACGTGGATATGGACACGGTGCAGACTCATTCTGACGTCTGGGACGCGATCGCGGACACGCCAGCGGAGGCAGCAAACCTGAAGATTCGGTCTCAGCTCATGATCGCTCTGACCGAGTATGTCATGCGGCAGGCGATCACTCAGCAGGACGCGGCCAAACAGCTCGGTGTGCCGCGTTCCCGTGTTAGCGAGCTGATCAACGGAAGAATCGGCAAGTTCAGCATTGATAAACTTGTGAACATGGCCTCGCGGGTGAACCTGGAGACACACATCGTCGTCAAACAAGACGGCAGACCCCTCTCGATCTCTTCGGGGGCCTGACGCCGGTGCCGGCGGACAGCCTCTGGTCGATCGCCTTGGCCGGCGGCAAGGGCACCCGTCTGGCCGACGCGCGCAAGCGCCTGCAGCGCGAAACCCACCCCCACCTGCCGGCCGCAGCGTGGGGCACCGCCGGCCCCAAGGCGCTGGCGACGTTGCGCGCCGGGCCCGGCGGACCGGTCAAGCCGATGATCGAGTGGCACCTGGACATCCACGCCGCGTGCGGACGAGTGGAGCGGGTCATCCTGGCCGCCGGCGCGGGCGGCGACCTGCTGCAGCACCACTTCCGCGCTGCCGGCGGCCGCTACCGCGGCATGCCGGTCGAGCTCCTGATCGAGGAGCGGCCGGCCGGCACCATCGCCCCGATCGTCAAGCTGCACGCCGCCGGCCGCCTGCCCGAGCGCCCGGTCGTCTACGCCAACGCCGACAACCTGCTCGACGCCGACCTGTACGCCTGCTACCGGCAGGGGCTCGAGCGCGCGGCCGCCTGCGCCATCGACGCGGCAGAGTGCGTGATTGACGTCGCCGCCCTGGTGCCGTGGGAGGAATCGGGCGACTACGGCGCCCTGGACCTGGACGAGCCGAGCGGCCTGGTGCGCGGCTTCCGGGAGAAGGCGCCCTGGAAGCGCAACCCCTTCCTGGAACGCGGCGGCCGGCGCTGGACGCCGATCAACTCCGGGTTCTCGATCATCCCCAACCCCCGCCGCCTGTTCGCCCGCTACCTCAACGGCGCGATCGTCCGCACCTCGCAGGCCCTGGAGCGCGGCGAGCTGGACTACGCCGCCCACGAGAGCGCGGTCAAGTACGAATCGCTCTACGAGCGGATCGCCGCCGACGGCCGCATGGTCGCCGTGCCGGCCGCAGGCTACTGGACCGACCTGGGCACCGAGGAGAAGATCCGCGCCGCCGAGGCGCGCCTGCCCCGACTGCGCTTCACGTAGGCCGTCATCCGAAGAACTGGAACAGCGACATCATGGTGGCCAGCAGCACGACGCCGCCGCCCACCATCCATTGCATCCCGTTGAAGCGCTTGTGCATGTCTTCGAACCGCTTGTCGGTGTTCCGTTGCATGTCCTCGAACCGCGTGGCCGTGCTCTGCTGCAGGTCCTCGAAGCGCTTGTCCACGGCCTCGAACCGCTTGTCCACGGCCTCGAAACGCGTCTCCATGCTCCGATGCAACTCTTCGAAGCGCTTGTCCACGGCCTCGAAGCGCTTGTCCACGGCCTCGAAGCGCTTGTCCACGGCCTCGAAACGCGTCTCCATGATCCGATGCAACCCTTCGAAGCGCTTGTCGACGACCTCGAACCGGGTGCAGATGAGCTCGCGTTGCAACGCGAGGGCGTCCTCCACGGGAGCCGTACGCTCCAGAACGTGCGGTCCCACGACGTCCGCCATCCACTCCGCCAAGTTGGCCCGCACGTAGCTACCGATCTGCTCGATCTCGGCGCTTCCCAACGACATCATCCAGCCCTGCCCGCAGTATACATCTCCGCCTCCTGACCTCTATACGGCACGGCCGGCGGCGGCACTTCAATCCGGCGCTGCTCCGGGCGCCGATTCGTCAAGTCGGACCGCCAATGACCCGACTCTATAAGGGGTAACCGATGAGTGACCCGCAGATGCCCCCGTCTGCCCAGCCGGAAGACCAGGCGGACGCGGAGCCCGTTCAGGACGACACCTTCACCGTGCTCGACCTGGTCCTGGTCCTGGTCCGCCGCCGGCGCCTCATCGTGGCCACCACCGGCATCGCGGCGGTGCTCCTGCTCGCCTACAACCTCGCCGCGATCGCGATGGACCCGGAGTCGCCGTGGAACGTGCTGCCCACCTGGTTCACCGCCAGCGTGACGGTGTCCATCGCCGACGACGCTCCCGACTACGGCGCGGGGGCCGCCACCCTGCTCAGCCAGATCCCGGCCACCGGCGGCCTGGCCGACTTCGCCAGCCTGCTGGCGCCCGGGACCAGCACGGACGCCAGCCGCGCGCAGGAGCTGCTCGTCGGCCGGGGAATCCTGGACGCACTCGCCATGCAGCAGGGGTTCGTCACCGACGCGTCCGGCAGCGACGACATCGTGCTGGCGCGGGAACGGCTCGCCAGGAACCTGAACACGGAGTACCTGTTCGAGTCCGACCTGCTGGTGATCTCCTACGACCACCACTACCCCGACCAGGCCGCCGCCGGCCTGGATTTCGCCGTGCAGCGGCTCCGCGACAAGATGCATGCGCTCACGATCGAGCGGGTGCGCCGCAGGAAGGCATTTCTGGAGGAGCGCCTGGCCGCCGTCCGCCAGGACCGGACGGACGCGCAGGACGCGCTGACCGCGTTCCAGCAGGAGTTCGGCGTGGTCAACCTCACGTTCCAGTCGGAGGCCGCGATCGACAACCTGACCGCCCTCAAGACCGAGCTCTACCGCAAGGAGGTGGAGCTCCACTCCCAGATCGACCTGCTGGGCGATAACACCGCCGCCGTGGTGCGGCTGCGGAGCGAGGTCGACAAGCTGCGCACGCTCATCCGCGAGATCGAGCACGGCTTCGTCGAGTTCCAGGACTCGGCGATCCCGCTGCAGGAGCTGCCGGCGCTGGGGGTGCGCTACATGGATCTGGCCACGGAGCTGAGCGTCCACGACACGATCTACGCCTTTCTGCGCTCCCAGTACGAAAGCACCCGCATCGAGGAGAACGCCAGGGAGTCGGCCTTCCAGATCGTCGAGCCGGTGGAGGTGCCGCTCCGCAAGAGCCGCCCCGGCCGCGCCCTGATCTGCATCGTCGGCACCCTGGCCGCCTTCATGGCCTCGATCCTGGCCGCGTTCGCGGCGGAGCGCTTCAAGCGCGCCGAGTCCGATCCCGTGCAGCGCCGCCAGCTCGACGAAATCCGCCGGGAGATCGGCTTCATGCGGAGGAGAACAGGTACGCGCACATGATGAAACGCTCTCTGGCAATCCTTGCCGTCCTCTGCCTGGCCGTGTTGCAGGCGGCCTCCCAGGACGGCACCGCTGCGCAGTCCGGCGGCAGCGACAACGTGGTCGCGTTCGGCCAACGCGTCCCGGCGCCGGCGGCGCTCCCGGACGCCCAACTGCTGGCCACGCTGCTGAGCTCCCAGCGGTACATCGTCACGCCGGGCGACCGCTACCGTCTGACGATCGCGATCCCGGAGACGGCCCGCTTCGACCTGACGGTCCAGGACGACGGCTTCCTGGAGGTCCCGTACGTCGGCAGCGTGGACACCAGCGGGAAGGAGTACTCGGCCCTGCGCTCCTCCGTCCTGGAGTCCCTGCGCAGGATCCCGGCCGACTACATCGAGTTCGAGCTGGTCCTGCCGGCGCGGTTCGAGGTGTTCGTGGGCGGCGCCGTGCGTGCGCCCGGCACCATGATCGTGCACGCCATCAACCGCGTGCAGGACGCCGTCCGGCTGGCCGGGGGGGTGGACGGCCACGGCAGCGTCCGCCGCATCGAGCTGGTCCGCGCCGACGGCTCCTCGCACCGCATCGACCTGGTCCGCTATTTCGAGGTCGGCGGCGACGACTTCAACCCGCTGCTCCGTCCGAGCGACCGGATATTCGTGCCGGTCGCGGAAACCACGGTCACGATCGCCGGCAGCGTCCGCTACCCGGGCTCGTACGAGCTGCTGCCCTCCGAGGGTGTGACCTCCCTGATCGCCTGGGCGGGCGGGCTGCTGCCCGACGCCGATCCCGACAACATCGAGATCTCCGGCTACGACCAGTCCGGGGCGTTCGCCCGCAGGACGGTCGCCGTCGACAAGGCGGACCGCTTGCCGCTGCGGCACCAGGACGCGGTCATCGTCCGCGCCACCACCCGCCACAGCGACCCGGTGGTCCTCTCCGGCGCCTTCTACGGCCGCCCGCAGGACGGCGCCACGGTCATCACGGTCCCGAAGACCCCGGTGGAGGTGACCATCCCGCACTCGACCGGGCTGTCCCTGCGCCAGGCCATGGCCACCGTCGGCGGGCCGACCCCGCACGCGGCCGCGGGCGCCGGCTTCATCATCCGCGCCGACGCGGACCGGCTGTCGTTCGACGCGGCCGCGATCTGGGACGGGTCGCGTCCGGACATGCCGCTGCGCGCCAACGACCGGGTGGTCGTGCCGATCGACCGGGTGACCGTCTCCATCGCCGGGGCGATCGAGCTGCCGGGCGAGTACGAGCTGCTGCGCGGCGCCACGGTCGCCGACCTGGTCAACCAGGCCGGCGGCCCCACCCCGTACGCGAACCGCCGGCGCATGCAGGTCCGCCAGCCCGACGTGAACGGGCAGTACACCTCCATGGCGGTCACCTTCGAGGAAGGAATGCTGGTGACGCTGCGCGACAGCGCGGTCGTGCGGGTGCTGTCCAGCTTCGGCTCCGGCTCCGCGGTCGTCGTCGAGGGGGCCGTGTTCGGCACGCCCGCCGACGGCGACGGGCCGATCACGCTGCCCACCGCCCCTCCCTCCACCTCCGCGGAGCTCCGCACCGGCCTGCCCGCGCCGATCCCGGTCCGGCTGGTTCTGCCGTTCTATCCCGGCATGACCGTCTACGAAGCCCTGTACGCCGTCGGCGGCCCGACCCCGTTCGCGCGCGCCGCCGACGCCTACGTCGTCCGCGCCGGCGAGCGCATCGAGATCGACGCCGCCGCGCTCTGGGACGGCGACGGCCTGCACGGCGACCTGCCCCTGCAGCCGCGCGACCAGGTCATCGTCCCCGCCGCCGAGGTGTTCGTCACCGTGCTCGGCGAAGTCAACCGCCCCGGGATCATCCCCTTCCAGTACGGGCTGACCGTCAGCGACTACCTGCTGCGGGCCGGCGGCCCCACCCGCGAGGCCGACGTGGGCCTGGTCCATTTCGTCGACAAGGCCGGTCGCAGCCTGCGGATCGCGGCGCTCGACGCGCCCGTGAGCACCGGCGACATCCTGATCGTCGAACGGCAAGTCATCCTGCGCCTGCTGGAAGGCATCCAGCGCGTCGCCCCGATCATCAGCCTGTTCAACAACACCGCCACGGCGGTCAACACCGTCCGCGACTGGGTCGATCCCCCGTAACAGTCAAGAGTTGACGGCGCCACGGACACCATAGGCGACGACACGTGGATGACTTCCCCAAGGCCGCTCTCAAGCACCTGGAGGATGCAGTCGAGAACGCGCAAGTCCCTCGCATCCACGACTTGAATGACCTGAAACAACGAGTGGATACGCTCGCAGCTCTTGCTGGTCCGCGGACCGGACGCCTCTATATCGCCGCCACCCGATCCTTGTTGCAGATTCTCGCGTGGCGCCCCGAGATGCGCTACCGCAGCCCGTACGTCACGGAGACCGTCGCCGTGGCGTGGATGCAGGAAGCGGAATCGATCTATCGCCGCATCATCGGTAGCCTCACCCTCTCAGGAACGATCTGATGCTGCACATGGACGACGCTCACGCCCGAGCCGAGAAGCTCATGAGCGAGTGGATCGAGAAGAAACCCGTTAGTTGGCGCATTCTTGTCGTCAAGGACGTGCTCGCGAAGATTCGTATCGTGCTCTGGTGTCCAAGGAAGGCGTGGGAATCCGGCAGCGATGAAATCGACCGAGAGTTGCGAAGGACGGCCACCGATTACTGGTCGCAGAGCGTCATCCAGGGACAAGATCGAAACGACCCGGACGGTGCATGGCAAGACGAAGCCTGGCAACAAGCCAAGCGCCATGAGTCCACGAACAAGCTCCGCACTCTGGAGAGACACCTGGGTAAGTCGGGATGGTTCGAAGCGCCGCCCGAGCCGCCCTGGAACGTGAAATCAAGGAATAAGACCGCGATCGTGCTGTTCTACTCGTTCAAAGGCGGAGTTGGCCGGTCGACGGCACTCGCCGCCACGGCGCTGCATTTTGCCTCCCTTGGCGGCCGCGTCGTGGTACTCGACGCGGATCTCGATGCGCCGGGCGTCGCTTCACTGCTTGCCGGCCACGACGGAGCGACCGCTCCATGGGGTATCTTGGACTACCTGCTGGAGCGCCGCGTGTGTCGGGAAATGGAGCCTCACACCGACGATTACCATCACCGATACGCAGATGCCGGAGCCCTCGTGGCGGGAGACATCCTGGTCTATCCGGCGGGCACCCTCAACGAAGCATACGTCGACAAACTGGCGCGAATCGACTATGGAAATCAGCCGGACGACTCTGCGCATCCCTTCGTCACACTATTGGAACAGATTCGCAGCGAGCACGCGCCGCGCTGGATTCTGATCGATGCCCGGGCAGGACTCGGCGAAATGTCAGGATTCCTGACGGGTGGACTCTGCCATCTTCACGTGCTCCTGGGAACTCTCGCGGATGCGAGTTGGCGGGGGCTGGAGCTGATCCTGGAGCGACTCGGCGGAAACCGCGTTCGGGAAGGCAAGCCGCAGGCCGAGTGTCTCACGGTCGCGTCCATGGTACCGCAATCAGATCAATCGCTGTTCGAGCAGCTCGTACAGCGGTTCACGGACCGCGCGCGCGATGCCTTCAGCGCCCACTACTACGCTGCTCCGGACGGGGCGCCGGACACACTCTGGACGCTCAACGACCTGGAGAGCGACGACGCCCCCCACGTACCGGTCGTGCTTCCGTACGATGAGCGTCTGGCGACGTTCCGCAACCTTGATGAGGTCGCGGACTCCATCTTGCTCGGAGACTCGTACGAGGCGCTCGCCCGGCGGATATGGACCAGCGTGCCGTGAGCACTCCATCGCGGCGGCTCACCAAGCAGGACTGCGCGGCTCTGCGTGCTCAACTCACCGATCTGGGCTACGGGCAAGCGGAAGCCGAGGCGCCGGAGCTGTTGGCCCGCCGTCTGTATCCGGTGTCCGAGCACGTGCGTACCCTCGATCCGAGAGTCGTGCTCGTCGTCGGCCCGAGGGGATCCGGCAAGAGTGCGTTGTTCAGCGCGTTCTTCTCGGAGAATCGCGACGTGGCGGAAGCGATTGCGCAGTGGTCGCCAAGGACGCCTCATTCGCAGATCCGGTCCGCAGAGTCGCAGTGGATCGCCGCATATCCATGCGGGACGGCCTTTCCCGACAGCCAGGCACTCGCGAATCGGGTGCGTTCGGACGAGGATGCCAAGAAAGTCTGGCATGCCATGCTCGTGCGCTCGCTCGCCGATCGTCTGGGCGAGCATCAGCGCGGGAGGCTGCAGCCCATCCTGGCGCCGATGGCCGTGGAGGTCGGCGCTATCCTCGAGGCATACGACACGATGGAGATCGGACCCACGGCCGCGCTGGATGAGCTCGAACAAGACCTGCAGCGGTCCGGGGGATGGGTATTCGTCGGCTACGATGAACTGGATACCCTTGGCGGTTTCAACTGGTCGCTGATGGCCACGATGGTACGAGGGCTGATGGCCTTCTGGTCCGACTACAGCCGCCGTTGGAAGCGGATACGCGCGAAGATCTTTCTGCGTTCGGACCTGTTCCGGCGCCATTCGGGAATGGGTACCGCAGACTTCGCCAAGCTGGCGGCGAACCGGGCCGATCTGACGTGGTCCGACGGTGCGCTGCTTGGCATGCTGGCGAAGCGCATCGCCAACACCTCCGACGGTCTTGCCGCCTACTGTCGGGGGGCGCGCCTCAAGCTGGAGCATCACGACACACTGGGCCTGATCCCGGTCGCAACAGATTCGCGGGACGCGTTTGCCCTCCTGGAACGCATCGCCGGAGAGTTCATGGGTGCCGAACGCAAGAAGGGCTTCGTGCGCAACTGGGTCCTTGCCCACCTGCGAGACGGGAACGGGCTGATCAGTCCTCGGTCCCTGGTTCGCCTGTTCGAGCAAGCGGCCGGTAAAGACGCGGCGAACGGGTCACTGACGCCGCCGCGGCTCATCCATCCCACGGCCCTTCGTCAAGCGCTCGACGACGTCTCGGACAGTCACGTGACACAGGGAATCTCCAACGAGTGGCCGTGGCTTGCGGGGGTGCGCGACCGGCTGAAAGACGACCAGCTCGTGCCCTGGGAACAGCGGAAGATCACCAGCCTGCTGGGCGCCGGCTGGGATGCCCCCTGGGGACCGCCAGACCGCTCGGACGTCCGCCCGCCAGCGGACCGGCCGGCCGACTTCGTCGACTACCTGATCGAACTCGGCATCTTTCGCCGCCGGTCGGACAACCGTGTGGACGTGCCCGATCTGTACCTGTCCGGCCTCAACCTGCGTCGCAAAGGCGGCGTCAGGAGGCGCAACGGGTAAACCTGTTCCCGCCGTGTCACGCCAGACCAGATGCCACCGATCGGTGAGCGCTCGGTCTCAGTCAACCGGAGCAGGGCGTGATGGCGTCACGGATTCGCAGTACGCAAGCTCCCAGCCGTGGAACACCACGGCCAGCCCGGTGAAGCGCACGCCCGGAAACTGACGCGCCAGACGCTCGTCCGCCAGGTAGCGCGCAAGCTGCGCCTTCGCGTCCCCGGCCGTCGCGGCCACCCCGGCCTCGTCGAGCGTCCCGGAAGGCTGCAAGCGCTCCGAGCGCTTCAGGTACTTCAACTCGATCAGATAGCCGCGCCGCAGGTGCGGGTAGCGGGCCACCAGGGGCTCCAGCGCGATGTCGGCATGTCCCTTCCCCAGCTCCGCCTCCGACCGGAACACATAGTAATCGGCCACGCTCAGGTAGGCGGCCAGGAAACCTAACGCCCCGGCACGGGGCGCGAGCACTTTCTCTCCCGCGATGTAGTCGCGGATCCCCGTCTGCCGCGCGATCGCCCCGCCCAGGAACTCCAGCACCGGCCGCCACTCGCCCTCGTTCGCCATCCTCAGCATCAACTGCTCGAACCGGAACAGGTTGACCGAGAACACCCCCACGTCCCGGTAGCCGTCGCGCAGGTAGCCGTACATCAACCGCTTCACCGTCTGGTTCGGGATCGCCAGCGTCGGCATCACGCCCTGCACGCAGCGGATGCTCAGCAGCCCGAAGTAGTGCAGCAACGACAGGAAGTTCTCCGGCCTGGTGAGGTCCTTCAGCGGAAATCCGGGCACGATGCGGGTGTCCGCCCGCTCCTCGCCGATGACGTCGCGCAGCAGGTCGAAGTTGCCGTTGAGCTGGCGGCCCGCCACCAGCAGGTGGCGCAGCTTGCCGTAGTCGATGCGCACGTTCGTGTCGATCAGGTACTCCGGCACGCCCCGGTGCGGTAGAAGCCGCCGCCGTGGGTAAAGGAGTGGTACGCCTCCGCGCCGTGGTACGCGAGCACGGTGTTGGCGAAGTTGTCGTATTCGTCGATCAGCGCGTACAGCGGGATGTCGTGATCGCCCGCGTAGCGGAACAGCTCGGCAAGCTTGTTGGCGATGGACGGCGGCGCGAGGATGTCACGCAGCGCCGCTTCGGGAAACAGGTCGGGATGGCGCCGCAGAGCGCCCCGGAGCTCGATGGTGCAATAGGTCTCGAACTCGCGCTCCAGCGTTTCGAGCTTGTCGTTGACCGCCGAGAAGTCGAAGCGCAGCACGACGTAGCGGCTCTGTTTCCCGGTCGGGTTGCGCCCGACGTCGGTTCCGGCGAAGGTCGCCTCGAACCTGCCGCTCCAGAAGCGGTCGTAGTAGTTCTCCAGCAGCGACACCCACAGCGACTTGCCGAACCGCCGCGGGCGGATGAGGAAGACGTAGCGCTCCTGCTCCAGCCGGCGCAGGAAGCGGGTCTTGTCGACGTACAGCCACCGGTTGCGGCGGATGCGCTGGAAGTCCGACTCCCCGTAGGGAATGCGCGGGTGGGCAGGCAGCGAGCTCATCGCAGCGACCGGCACCTGCCGACTCTATCCCGTCGAGCGCGCCGCCGGCAAAAGAGGTGTCCCGGAAGGCGGCCGGGGCCGCAGGATGTCGACGCGCGGGTGCCGGTTGGCCAGCCCGATGAACTCCAATCGGCGGCGGCTGAGCCATGGTACAGTCAACGCACCGATTCTACTCCGTCGATCGGAGCCTTGGATGATACAAAGACTATACGTCAACAACTACAAGTGCTTGGTGAACTTCGAGTTGCATCTTCAGGAGCTGTCTCTGCTGCTCGGTCCGAGTGGTGTCGGCAAGACCGCTGTGCTCGATATCATGTACGCGTTGCGCCGGCTTCTTTCCGGCGATGCCAGGGTCACCGATGCCGATGCGTTCCCCACGCGCACCTTGACGCGCTGGTAGCATCAAGATCTCCAGATATTCGAGATCGAGGTACGGTTGAAATCCGGAGATTACACCTACCGGCTCGAGGTTGAGCATGAGCGACCTTCGAAGAAGGCGCGCATCCACATCGAGAGACTGGTAGCGGGCGGACGGCCACTCTTCGAGTGCTCGCACGGCGAGGTCCAGCTCTATCGAGACGATCACTCTCCCGGGCCAAACTATGCCGCTGACTGGTCGGAGTCCGCACTTGCACGGGTAGCTTCCCGTGGCGACAACACACGCTTGACCAGCTTCCTGGAGTTCATGAGGAAGGTGCTCGTGTGTGGCATTCATCCACCAAGCATCGTAACGGAGTCGGACAGTGAGGCACCCTTGCTTGAACGCGATGGCCGGAATTTCCCTGACTGGTACCGGCATGTACTTCAGCCCGGCTTATTCGCGTAGGAGTAGAGAAAAAGTAGGCGTGTCCGCCGATTTGCAGTAGAGTAAAGGTGTTACACAAACACGACCGCAAAGGACGGGACACGCCGTGGGTGAAACTCTACGGATCTTCTCGACGACCTTCAACCGCTGCGCGCAGATCGAGGCGCGAGCGGATCATCTGAGCGCCGACACCGGTGCGTTGCTGCTGCGCGAGATCATGGAGCGCACCGGCATCATCGAGTGGATGACCGAGCGGCTGCTCGATCCGCGCAATCCGCACCTGATCACCTATCCGCTGGCCGACCTGCTGCGGACCAGCCTGTTGATGCTGGGTCAGGGCTGGCGCGACCAGGACGACGCGGACCGGCTGCGGCACGACCCGAGCTTTCGGGTGGCCAACGACAGCCGCCGCGGCACGGCGGCCCTGGAGCAGGAGAGCGTGCTGCCCTCGCAGCCGACGCTGTCGCGGCTGCTGGACGTGTTGAGCGGGCAGGCCAATCAGGAGGTGCTGCGGTGCTGCGCGAGGCGGTCATCGAACAGGCGCTGCGCCGCCTGGAGATGAGCAATCAGGGGCGGCGGTACAAGCGGTTGATCGTCGACGTGGACGGCCTGCCGGCGCAGGTCCACGGTCAGCAGGCCGGCAGCGAGTACAACGGCTACTACGGGCAGCGGATGTTTCATGCGCTCATCGCCAGTTGCGCCGAGAGCGGCGAGATGCTCAGCGGCACGCTGCGGCCCGGCGCGGTCGGGTCGACCGACGGGGCACTGGAGTTCATCCAGGCAGTGCTCGGGCGCGTGCGGCGGGTGTGCGAGTCGGTGCTGCTGCGCATCGACGCCGGCTTTGCCGACGGCGCGACGCTCAGCGGCCTGGAGTTATCGGGCATCGACTACGTGGCGCGGCTGCGCAACAACGCGGTGCTGGACCGCATGGCGCAGCCGTACCTGCGCCGTCCGCCGGGGCGTCCGCCGAGCGAGGGACGGGTGTGGTGTCACGAGCTGCGCTACCAGGCCGAATCGTGGGAGCACCCACGGCGGGTGGTGCTGGTGGTGGTGGAGCGGCCGGGAGAGTTGTTCGTCGATCATTTCTGGTTGATCACCAACCTGAGGCGCGACCGCTACAGCGGCGCACGGCTGCTGGGGCTGTACCGCATGCGGGGCAAGGCCGAGGGGCACATGGGCGAGTTGATGGACGTGTTGGCGCCGGCGTTCTCGTCGGCGGCCCGTCCGAAGAGCCACTACCGGGGCCGACGCCTGGAGGCTGTCACCCAGCCGGAGGAATCCGGGGTGCGAGCGCAGAACGAGACGCTGCTGCTGTTGAACCTGTTGGCCTACGAACTCCTGCACGCCGGGCGCTGCGTGATGCAGCAGGCCACCGGCGTCGGCTGGAGTCTGCGCCGGCTGCGCGAGCGGGTGCTGCGGGTGGCCAGCCGCGTGGTCCGCCTCGGACGCAGGCTGACGTTCGCCATCGCCCAGGACGCGGCCGCTGATTGGCTGCGTCTGTGGGGCAAGCTCGGAGCGCTCGACTGGGCGCCGGGCTGATCCGCAGCACGGCACTCATATCCGCTCGCACGCGTCCTCCTACGGGGTGTACTGTGTCCGGCTCACCGATCGGCACCCCGCGCGCACCGCCTGAGGCGGCCAAGTGCGGCCCACCGATCGCCCACAGAGCCTCCCGGCGATCTTGAGCGTCACCCTCGGCCCACGCCGCTTGCCGATTCGACTCTCGAACCGCCTCCGAGCCTCAATTCAGCCAACTCTCGGGCCGCGGCGTGAATAGTCCGGCGTCAGATCCGGCGGACATCTGAACTTCCCATAATCGCCCATGAACATCACGATAATGGGACGATCCGCTCCCAACAGTGCGATGACCGATGACAAAAAGACGCAGTCCCTGAAAATGCGATCGCCATCATCCTCACGAGATACAATCGAAAGAACTAGTTCCCCCAATTCATCATCCGATTCAATTCTCCAGTGTTCCCAGCGGTCTTCGCTGTATAAGTCCACGATCGTTTCAAAGATCGTGAACTCGCGAAAGGGGATATTGTCAGGCTTAGAAAGCCCGAGTGCGACGAGGGTTACCGCGATGGCAAGAAGCAGTGACGAAGTGCCTTGGATCAGTATGGCGCCTCGTCCCGTCGTCCGACTATGAGAAATGTATTCATCCTCCCCGAGTAGCCCTCCTTGAGGCCGGCGCGGATGGTCCGTTGAGGAAGACCGCAGGGTAACACGACGACTAGGCAAGACCCATTGTACCACAGGCACTAAGACCGCGGCACCAGCTACGACTATCGCGGCGATGATTGCAGGCTCCATGGCTGTCATTATAGAAGTTGGATAGATCGACAGGCAATTCCTCGCACCGACTCATCCAAAGTTCGCTCGAACACAAGTGATGTCTCATCGAACGATCCACTCGAACGACACGGCCGCAATGGCGATGCAGGTCAAGAGATGCGAACGGGTGAAGCCGATGCGCTCCTGCTCGCAGTAGCAGTGCAAGTGGTTGTTGATGAACTCGCTGCCGCTGTCGGTGTGCAGAGCGCATAGGCGAACGGCAGCCACGAGCGAATCAGCAGCAGCGCCTGGAAGACCCATTTCTGTGCCTTGTTGAGTACGGCGCGGGCCTCCCTGGGTCACCCGGTCGGTGAGCACCAGGGTGAAGGCGTGCTCGCCGCCGATGAACCCGCCGTCGTGGCCGACCAGATCGGCGCCGAGTTCGCCAGGCCGTGCCTCCTGCCACTCGGTGAAGGTGCGGATCGGGATCTGGTTCATCAACCGCGTGGTCGGCTTGGTATGCGAGCGCCCGCGTACGCGCATGCGCCGCTTCTCGGTGCGCACCAGCCGGTCGATCGTGGCGGCGCTGATGCGGGTGAGCTTCTGGCGCGTGTCGGGGTCCACGGCGAGTTCGCCGAACTTCTCCAGCACGGGCAGTTGCGTGCGCAGGACCGCCACCAGCCGTTTGCCGCACAGGCAGCCGAACAGGTACCAGATCTTCCTCAGCGCGGCGAGGACCTGCTCGTCGTAGATGCGGCGGCTCTGGCGCCGCCGGCGGCGCTGCCCGACCACGATCTTGACCAACTCCCCGTCGCGGCGCTCGAACACCGTCTTGCCCCACATACGCAGCAGCCACCCGGCGTGTTGGCGGGTGCAGCCGTGCAGCTCGACGAACTCGTCGACCATCGCCGCCTTCTGACGCTTGCTGGCGCGCCGGTACCGGTTGGCCATCTCTCTCGTGACCGCCTTCCGTTGACCCATGGCAAGCCCCATCTCCTCCGACCTCCGCCCTCATGGTGGGCTGGCCGTTCGTGTGGATGTTTCGATGAGGCACCGGTTTTCGTTCGTGTGGATCTCTGATGAGGCAATGCGGTAGGTTGACACCCTCTGCCACCCCCGCCACACTATTCTTTATGAGGAGCCAATACGTTCTAAAGATACTCTGCTTGGCCACCGTGACCAGCCTGTCTGCTATCCTCTCCGCGGCCGACAGTCCCGACACTCTTGAGATCGGTGTATTGCTTCCCGACCTCGGTCCCTCCTATTCCCTCGGAGAGCAAATCAGAGTCGGTGTGGAAATCGGAATCCAACGCTTGGCATCGACTCGCGATATTCAGGCTCTCCCGGTATTCGTTTACGCCGACCTGAGCGATGAATATAGTGTGAGAGCGGCCTACTCACAGCTACAAGACCAACGTGTCGATGCTGTTATCGGGGCTGCAACCCCTACCGAGGCTACGCATTTACGCGCCGTCGCCGCTGGAACTAAGGAACCATACGTTCCAACGGTATTGTTGTCGCACGCGCGGATATCCGACAACGCGGCTACTCCTCTCGAACACATCCTACAGCTCGGTCTTCCTCCTGAGGAGGTTTATCAGCTAGCGTTATCCCACTATCTGAAAGCCAACGATGTCAAGAAGCTATCGGTCATTTATGATCCCAACTATACGCTCGCTGCTTACTATGGTTCCCAGTTCACAGAGGAGGCGTTGAGTTCGTTACCGTCTCCTCCCGACGCGAATCAGATCCCTTCCCAAAGCGCGTGGGCTACTGGTTATGACCGCGAAGTCAAGCAAGTGTCCCGTTACCAACCCGACCTTACCGTCGTCTCTGCGGCGACTTGGGATACTTCAAACTTGGTCGCGGAACTCTCCGGCACTCTTGAGACGACTCCTATTTTTATTGCCCCGCCTGTCGAAGCTTCCAATCAAATGCGTGACTTCGCTGCCCGGAGTTCCGTACCCATCTATCACGGAGCGCAATTCTGGCCTGATATGCAGGATCAAACCACTAAGTCGTTTATGGACGAAGCGTTCAATCGACTCGGATGGTCCGCCACTGCCTCGCCCAGCCGCATCGCAATTGAAGCTCACGACGCGGTACAGGTAGTTGCGACCGCGTGGGAGAACTGGCGCTTGTTAGAGAGCATCAGCAGCCCATGGGATGCCGTAGATCATGTCCCTGGATTGACCGGAGAGCTCACGCAGCGAGATGGGTACACCATGGCCGGACCCTTAAGTCTTGTGACAATAGTGCCCCCCGCCGAGAACTCAGATGCCGTTTTCTCAATAGAGAACATCGGTGATGAGTGAGACTGCTACGTGTGGATCCGACCCTTCGGAGTGTTTGGAATCGTGTGCTACGGATTCCTCCGCCATCGACGCGCGTGTCGGTGCACTAGAGCGAGAGTTTGAAGAAGCACGCCGACGGTCGAGATGGTATGTTCTAGCACCGTCCATTCTGATCCCATTTGCTGTGATGCTCTTTCAGCATTGTGTTCTCTATCTGCCGAGTCAAGTAGCGTCACTCCAGTTCGAAATAGAGCAGTATAATACTGTCATAGACAAGAATGACCTCGGAGTAGACACTCAAAGGCCTCAAAGGCATTACCACTTCGTATTCAAGGTGACGAATGTTGGATACAAAGCTCTTGACGCAGGGAAAGCGCATCTCTTCGTTCGATTCTCGGCGCCTATCGTGAACGCCCCAAATCCGGCTCAGCTCCCGCCTGGAACGCTATTCAAAAGTGATGCAGATGTGGATGTAACGAATTGCGCGGGGTTAGCGGCATGTAAGGTTATTCTTGGCAGCATGGCCGGGCAGGGACTATCGACTTTGGTACTTCCCTTTTCTTCAAGCGGAGATGTCGATACGGCACCCGTATTGAACCATGAAGGCCGTGAGATCAAACCGCACAGTTGTGGCGGTGTCCTCCAGCAAATCTGTCCGCACTTGCACAAATCCTGACTATCGTGACGCATTCTTCTAAAGGCAATACTGTTGAGCCTCTTGCAAACTGCCGAGATAGCGGAATTACTACGGGAGAAGGAGGCTATATAGCGGGACGAGGGGATATGATCGGAAGTTGTGGACGGAGATGAAAAGAGCGCATCCTCCAAAGAACGATTCATGCACGAATCAGGAGGAGTACGCTCATGGAGAACGATAAGGTGAGAAGCATAGAAGCACAAGGTCCCGGGTCGATCCTGGAAGAGATCGCACGCCGGGGAGCCCAGCAGATGCTGGCCGAGGCGATGGAAGCCGAAGTGGCAGAGTTTGTCGCACAGCACGCTGACAAGCGGGACGAGAACGGACACCGGGTGGTGGTCCGCAACGGGCACATGCCGGCGCGCGAGTTGACGACCGGGATCGGACGGATCCCGATCGAGCAGCCGCGCATCGATGACCGCCAGCTCGCCAAGGAGAAGGAGCCGAGGTTCTCAAGCGCGATCCTGCCGCGCTACCTGAAGCGGGTGCCGAGTGTGGACAGCTTGATTCCGGCGCTCTACCTGAAGGGAGTGTCGACGGGGGACTTCTCGCAGGCGCTGGAGGCGATCCTGGGAAAGCAGGCGCCGGGGCTGAGCGCGAACAGCGTGGTGCGGCTGAACCCGGCTTATTCGCGTAGGAGTAGAGAAAAAGTAGGCGTGTCCGCCGATTTGCAGTAGAGTAAAGGTGTTACACAAACACGACCGCAAAGGACGGGACACGCCGTGGGTGAAACTCTACGGATCTTCTCGACGACCTTCAACCGCTGCGCGCAGATCGAGGCGCGAGCGGATCATCTGAGCGCCGACACCGGTGCGTTGCTGCTGCGCGAGATCATGGAGCGCACCGGCATCATCGAGTGGATGACCGAGCGGCTGCTCGATCCGCGCAATCCGCACCTGATCACCTATCCGCTGGCCGACCTGCTGCGGACCAGCCTGTTGATGCTGGGTCAGGGCTGGCGCGACCAGGACGACGCGGACCGGCTGCGGCACGACCCGAGCTTTCGGGTGGCCAACGACAGCCGCCGCGGCACGGCGGCCCTGGAGCAGGAGAGCGTGCTGCCCTCGCAGCCGACGCTGTCGCGGCTGCTGGACGTGTTGAGCGGGCAGGCCAATCAGGAGGTGCTGCGGTGCTGCGCGAGGCGGTCATCGAACAGGCGCTGCGCCGCCTGGAGATGAGCAATCAGGGGCGGCGGTACAAGCGGTTGATCGTCGACGTGGACGGCCTGCCGGCGCAGGTCCACGGTCAGCAGGCCGGCAGCGAGTACAACGGCTACTACGGGCAGCGGATGTTTCATGCGCTCATCGCCAGTTGCGCCGAGAGCGGCGAGATGCTCAGCGGCACGCTGCGGCCCGGCGCGGTCGGGTCGACCGACGGGGCACTGGAGTTCATCCAGGCAGTGCTCGGGCGCGTGCGGCGGGTGTGCGAGTCGGTGCTGCTGCGCATCGACGCCGGCTTTGCCGACGGCGCGACGCTCAGCGGCCTGGAGTTATCGGGCATCGACTACGTGGCGCGGCTGCGCAACAACGCGGTGCTGGACCGCATGGCGCAGCCGTACCTGCGCCGTCCGCCGGGGCGTCCGCCGAGCGAGGGACGGGTGTGGTGTCACGAGCTGCGCTACCAGGCCGAATCGTGGGAGCACCCACGGCGGGTGGTGCTGGTGGTGGTGGAGCGGCCGGGAGAGTTGTTCGTCGATCATTTCTGGTTGATCACCAACCTGAGGCGCGACCGCTACAGCGGCGCACGGCTGCTGGGGCTGTACCGCATGCGGGGCAAGGCCGAGGGGCACATGGGCGAGTTGATGGACGTGTTGGCGCCGGCGTTCTCGTCGGCGGCCCGTCCGAAGAGCCACTACCGGGGCCGACGCCTGGAGGCTGTCACCCAGCCGGAGGAATCCGGGGTGCGAGCGCAGAACGAGACGCTGCTGCTGTTGAACCTGTTGGCCTACGAACTCCTGCACGCCGGGCGCTGCGTGATGCAGCAGGCCACCGGCGTCGGCTGGAGTCTGCGCCGGCTGCGCGAGCGGGTGCTGCGGGTGGCCAGCCGCGTGGTCCGCCTCGGACGCAGGCTGACGTTCGCCATCGCCCAGGACGCGGCCGCTGATTGGCTGCGTCTGTGGGGCAAGCTCGGAGCGCTCGACTGGGCGCCGGGCTGATCCGCAGCACGGCACTCATATCCGCTCGCACGCGTCCTCCTACGGGGTGTACTGTGTCCGGCTCACCGATCGGCACCCCGCGCGCACCGCCTGAGGCGGCCAAGTGCGGCCCACCGATCGCCCACAGAGCCTCCCGGCGATCTTGAGCGTCACCCTCGGCCCACGCCGCTTGCCGATTCGACTCTCGAACCGCCTCCGAGCCTCAATTCGGCCAACTTCCAACCCCAGCGCGAATATGCCGGGTTCAGGAGCGTCCGGATCTGGTTCCCGAATTCACGAACACACTGAAACAAGCACTTGGCGCCGAATTGAAGGGGATTCGCCTGGAGAGAATTGGCCATGAGACACGCGCGCTCATGGTGGCGTTCGTCGATCGCGAAGATGTCGATTCCCAGGAGTCTTACGAGCTGCGGTTCGAGGAGATTTCCGACGGTCAACGGGCACTCGTGGCCTTGTATGGCCTGACCCAGCTCTCAAGCGATCAGGGATACACCCTATTCCTCGATGAACCGGAAAAATACGTGGCACTTCCGGAAATCCAGCCGTGGCTCATGAACCTTGAGGATGCCTGCGGCGCGACTTTGTCGCAAGCGGTGATCACATCTCATCATCCCGAGTTGATCGATTACCTTGGTTGTGAACATGGTGTCCTGTTGGACAGGGAACCATCCGGAGTCGTAACCACACGCAAGCCTCAGGTGGGAGCGGATGCCGACGGACTCAGGCTCTCCGAACTCATTGCCAGGGGTTGGGAGGAGTGAGCAGACGAGTTCAGAGGTTGCGCGAACCAGCGCCATCGTAACTGACCGCTGCGTGCACGGAATACCGACGGTGGGTTTCCACGCTTTGAACCTATTCCGCCGTGTCACGCCAGATCCCGCGCGTGTCGATGACGCGCTTGCCGGCAAGGCACCTGGGATCGACGCGGCGGAACTCCTCGTGGTCGGTCAGCAACACGATCACGTCGGCCGCCAGCGCCTGGTCGAGGCTTGCCAACTCCGTCCGTCCGCCGGCCGCGAGGCCGGGAGGCAGGTCGTCGACGTGCGGCTCGACCACCAGCAGGCGTCCCGGGCAGGTCTCCTGCAGCCGCTCGATCACGGCGATCACCGGGGCCTCGATGCCTTGGCAGGCGGCACCTGCTCCGCCACCCACAGCGGTTTGCCGCCGTTCACCTGCCGGGCTGCGCGGATGAGCGGCGTCCGCTCCGGCGCCGAGTGCACGATGAACCACGGATCGACCGCGATGCAGTGGCCGCCGACGCCCGGACCGGGCTGCAGGATGTCGACGCGCGGATGCCGGTTGGCCAGCCCGATGAGCTCCCAGGGATCCACTCCCAGGGAGTCGCACACCAGCGAGACCTCGTTCGCGAACGCGATGTTCACGTCGCGGTACGCGTTCTCGGTGAGCTTCACCAGTTCCGCGGTGCGCGCGCCGGTCACGTGGCACCGGCCGCGGACGAACACGGAGTAGAGCCCCGCGGCCGCGGCCGCGCACGCGCCGGTGACGCCGCCGACGACCCGATCGTTGTTGGTCAGCTCGTGCAGCATGTTTCCGGGGATCGCCCGCTCCGGGCTGTACGCGACGCGCACGTCGCTGTCCTCGCCGGCCCGATGCGGAAACGACAGGTCACCGCGGTCCGCGGCGAGCCAGGTGCAGAGCTGCTCGGTCGTGCCGACCGGGGACGTCGACTCCAGCACCACCAGATTGCCGGGTCGGAGCAACGGCGCCAGGCTCTCCGCGGCTGTCCGCACGAAGCTCACGTCCGGCGCGTGATCCGGCCCGTGCGGCGTCGGCACCGCGATGATGAACGCGTCGGCCGGTTCCGGGATCGCAGCCGTCCGCAGTGCGCCGGCGGCAACCACCGTGCGCACCAGGTCGTTCACGTCCTCCTCGGCGGTCGGCGCCGCCCCGGACGCGATCGCCGAAAGGCGCTCGGCGTCCACGTCGACGCCGGTCACCTGCACGCCGCGGGCTGCGATGCTGGCCGCGGTGGGCAGCCCCACGTAGCCCAGGCCGATCACGCACACCCGTCTCGGGCGCAGGTCAGCCACCGGTCAGCTCGGCCAGGATGCGCTCGCTCGCGTGCCCGTCACCGAACGGATTGGCCGCGCGCGCCATGGCCGCGTAGGCGTCCTCGTCCTCCAGCAGCCGCTCCGTCTCGCCGACGATCCGGTCCGCGTCCGTACCCACCAGCCGAATCGTCCCTGCGGCGACCGCCTCCGGCCGCTCGGTGACGTCCCGCATCACCAGCACCGGCTTGCCGAGCGCCGGCGCTTCCTCCTGGATGCCGCCCGAGTCGGTGACGATCAGGTGCGCGTCGCTCATCACCGCCACGAAGCTCAGGTAGTCCAGGGGATCGATCAGGTGGATGTGCGGCCGGCCGCTCAGGTGGCGCCGCACCGGCTCCTGCACGTTGGGGTTGGGATGCACGGGAAAGACGATCTCCACGTCGTCGCGAGCGCCGATCGCCGCCAGCGCCCGGCAGATCTCCTCGAATCCGGCGCCGAAGTTCTCCCGCCTGTGCGCGGTGACCAGGATCAGCCGCCGGCCGGCTGCCCGCGCCGGCAGACGACTCCCGCGCGCGCGAGGCCAGCTCCGCATCGCTCCCGAGCCGCTCGGCGATGTGGTACAGGGCGTCGATACAGGTGTTGCCGGTCACCGTGATGCCGGCCTCCGGGATCCCCTCGGCCAGCAGGTTCCGCCGCGACCCCTCCGTCGGCGCGTAGTGCCGGTCACTGATCACATCGGCGATCCGGCGGTTCATCTCTTCCGGCCACGGCGCATACCGGTCGCCCGTGCGCAGCCCCGCCTCCACGTGCCCCACCGGCACCTTCGCGTAGTAGGCAGCGAGCGCGGCAGCCGGGGCCGTCGTCGGGTCGCCGTGCACCAGCACGCGGTCCGGCCGCACCTGCGCCAGCACGTCACGCATGCCCGTGAGCACCGCGCACGTGACGTGCGTGGCGTCCTGATTCGGCGCCATCACGTCCAGGTCGAAGTCAGGCCGAAGCTCGAACAGCTCCAGGACCGAGTCGAGCATCTCCCGATGCTGGGCGGTCACGCAGATGCGCCGGCCGCGTGCCGAACACGGAAAGGATGCGTACCGGCCCCTGGGCGGCGCTAACGGGAGTCATGGGAATGGGTTCGGTCCTGAGAGGATGTCACGTGACGGAAGCGACGCCGCCGGCAACTGGGTAGCACGGCCAGCGCTGCGCCGACAATCTGGTGCGCCCCCGGTCAGCCCCGGTCCAGGACAATCCCATGCTACGAGAATCGCGCGGAGCCGACGCCTCTGCGGATTCTTCGTACCGGTGACACCGGATTTCTGAAGCGGCAGCGAAACGCGGCCATTGTCAAGGTATCGAGAATGGATGGCGCCCGGCGCGCGCGCCTGCTGACGACCGAGAGCGGTCGTTGCGCACGCATCGCCTCGGCGCCGCCATCCGGTGGAGAATCATGGACGACGCCTCCTACAAACGGCTGCTCAATCACAAGCGCATCGTCGAAGACCTGCTGATCGGTTTCATCGCCCCGCGGCGACCGCCGGCGTGGGCCGCAGCGCTCGACTTCGACTCCCTGCGCGAAGGCGCCACCGAGGGCATCTCCGACGCGCTGCGCAGCCGCCTCGGCGACCTGACCTGGTCCATCGACCGCCGCGACGACAGCGGCGGCGCGCACACGCTGCACCTGGTGATCGAGCATCAGTCCAGCGTGCACTACGGGATGCCGTTGCGGTTCCTGAACTACAGCACCCTGCTGTACCAGCGGCGGTACCGCGACCGCAAGACGTGGCGCAAGGATGACACGGCCGAGCCGGTGCTGCATGTGGTGGTATACA
Organism: Spirochaetia bacterium; assembly: GCA_963662775.1. GTDB lineage: Bacteria > Spirochaetota > Spirochaetia > SZUA-6 > Bin103 > CATQHW01. Next base: position 1,856,960 of record OY759747.1, on the reverse strand, counting down.
ATGGCGACCGTCGGTGGGACGCGCCGCTGACGCTGGCGGGGCTGCTGGCGGGCCGGCCGCGGGACCGGCCGGCGCCGCTGGCGGTGCGCTACGAGGTGGTCGATCTGGTGGCTGCGAGGTTGGACGAACTGCCGCGCGCGAACCTGCTGAGGTGGGTGGCGGCAGTGGAGCAGAGCGTGCAGGCCGGGACGCTGCCTGAGCGGGTGAGGGAGTTGGGCGAGTGGCTGGCCGGCGAAGGCGAGCCGGGGCTGACGGCGACCTTCGACCTGTGGCTGGGGGCGCTGGCAGAGAAGTGGGGGTGGCGCTGCCATCGATCCGCGAGTACGAGGAGGTAAGCGCAGTGTTGTTGGAGAAGATCGACCGCTGGGGAGAGGAAATCCTCGCGCAAGGCATCAAGCAGGGCATCGAGCAGGGCATCGAGCAGGGCATCGAGCAGGGTATCGAGCAGGGTATCGAGCGGGAGAAGGCGCTGCTGCGCCACCAGGCTGAGCGGCGGTTCGGCCCGGCGGCGGCGGAACGGCTGTCAGCGGTGCTCGCCGCCGCCACGGACGCCGACCGCCTTGCCGAAGCCGGTGAGTGGATCGTGGACTGCGCCACCGCCGCCGACTTCCTGGCCCGCGTGGAAGGCTCCCGCTCGTAGCCGACTCCATCCCGTCGAGCGCGCCGCCGGCAAAAGCGGTGTCCCAGCAGGCGGCCGGGACAGGTCTCCTGCAGCCGCTCGATCACGGCGATCACCGGGGCCTCGATGCCTTGGCAGGCGGCACCTGCTCCGCCACCCACAGCGGTTTGCCGCCGTTCACCTGCCGGGCTGCGCGGATGAGCGGCGTCCGCTCCGGCGCCGAGTGCACGATGAACCACGGATCGACCGCGATGCAGTGGCCGCCGACGCCCGGACCGGGCTGCAGGATGCCGACGCGCGGGTGCCGGTTGGCCAGCCCGATGAGCTCCCAGGGATCCACTCCCAGGGAGTCGCACACCAGCGAGATCTCGTTCGCGAACGCGATGTTCACGTCGCGGTACGCGTTCTCGGTGAGCTTCACCAGCTCCGCGGTGCGCGCTCCGGTCACGTGGCACCGGCCGCGGACGAACACGGAGTAGAGCCCCGCGGCCGCGGCCGCGCACGCGCCGGTGACGCCGCCGACGACCCGATCGTTGTTGGTCAGCTCGTGCAGCATGTTTCCGGGGATCGCCCGCTCCGGGCTGTACGCGACGCGCACGTCGCTGTCCTCGCCGGCCCGATGCGGAAACGACAGGTCACCGCGGTCCGCGGCGAGCCAGGTGCAGAGCTGCTCGGTCGTGCCGACCGGGGACGTCGACTCCAGCACCACCAGATTGCCGGGTCGGAGCAACGGCGCCAGGCTCTCCGCGGCTGTCCGCACGAAGCTCACGTCCGGCGCGTGATCCGGCCCGTGCGGCGTCGGCACCGCGATGATGAACGCGTCGGCCGGTTCCGGGATCGCAGCCGTCCGCAGTGCGCCGGCGGCAACCACCGTGCGCACCAGGTCGTTCACGTCCTCCTCGGCGGTCGGCGCCGCCCCGGACGCGATCGCCGAAAGGCGCTCGGCGTCCACGTCGACGCCGGTCACCTGCACGCCGCGGGCTGCGATGCTGGCCGCGGTGGGCAGCCCCACGTAGCCCAGGCCGATCACGCACACCCGTCTCGGGCGCAGGTCAGCCACCGGTCAGCTCGGCCAGGATGCGCTCGCTCGCGTGCCCGTCACCGAACGGATTGGCCGCGCGCGCCATGGCCGCGTAGGCGTCCTCGTCCTCCAGCAGCCGCTCCGTCTCGCCGACGATCCGGTCCGCGTCCGTACCCACCAGCCGAATCGTCCCTGCGGCGACCGCCTCCGGCCGCTCGGTGACGTCCCGCATCACCAGCACCGGCTTGCCGAGCGCCGGCGCTTCCTCCTGGATGCCGCCCGAGTCGGTGACGATCAGGTGCGCGTCGCTCATCACCGCCACGAAGCTCAGGTAGTCCAGGGGATCGATCAGGTGGATGTGCGGCCGGCCGCTCAGGTGGCGCCGCACCGGCTCCTGCACGTTGGGGTTGGGATGCACGGGAAAGACGATCTCCACGTCGTCGCGAGCGCCGATCGCCGCCAGCGCCCGGCAGATCTCCTCGAATCCGGCGCCGAAGTTCTCCCGCCTGTGCGCGGTGACCAGGATCAGCCGCCGGCCGCCCGTCCGCGCCGGCAGAGCCTCCCGCGCGCGTGTGGCCAGCTCCGCATCGCTCCCGAGCCGCTCCGCGACGTGGTGCAGGGCGTCGACGCAGGTGTTCCCCGTCCTTCTGCGGCCGCAGTTATACCTGAGTCACCCAGTCCAAGCTCAACTCACACCGTTCGTTGAGTGCAGCGCCAGACAGGACTTCGATCAGGAGTTCTCCGCGAAGGTGTTCATGATCCCTTTCGAGAGAGCGGATCTCCTGTCCTCGATCGAGTACGGATCGACGGCCACTGCTAGCCCAAGTTTAACGGGCTACGATTTATCTTGCTACAGGTGAATAAGTTATCCGATCTTAAATTCGCGAGTGGCACTACATTCCCTCCAAACTGGTCAACCGCATTTACGCGACCACCAGCTTCTTGACCCCGCCAGGTGAAGGATCAACGCCCAGGGCGTCATAGATGGCCCGCTGGTCCGGCTCAGCCTGCGTCGCCTTGCGCACGTGCAGCGTGCTCCGGTCGGCGCGCCGGAAGGTGCAGGTCACCCGTTGCTGGGCGCCGAGAATGCTGCGCAGCGTCTGCCATGAGGAGTGTTCGCCCTGCGCGCCCAGAAGCCGACGGATCACCTGCACCAACTGATAGGCCAGCACCGTGATGAACAGATGCCCGTTGGAGCGATCCTGCTTCTGGTGATAGATCGGCCGTAAGCCCAACTCCGACTTCAGAGAGCGAAACACCGCCTCCAGGTCGGTGAGCATGATGTAGGTGCGCCACATCGTCTCCGGCTCCCAGTCGGTCTGGTTGCTGCGCAGACAGTACACCCCCGGATGGGTCAGCTTGGAGCCGGCCACCGGGCGTTGTTCCCACGTGATCGCGGTGGCATTCTTGCCCTCCTTGTCGGCCACTACGTCGATCTGATAGTGCTGGCCCGCGCCGCTGCTCTTTGCTTTCAGGCGGCCGATCCGTTTCCAGATCGCCTCGATCTTCTTGTGGGTGCGCGGGCGTGACAGCCCCTCGTGCACCTCGGCCAGCCGCTTCTCGAAGCGCTCGGTGGCTTTCTTCAGCATCGCCTGCTCCTTGCCCTCACGCGCCGGCGAGTAGCAATACAGACGCACCTCCGAGCCATCCTCGCCCAGCACCTGCTGCACCTGGATGTGCTGCCGGTTCGCCGTCTGCAAGCTCACCGCCTGAGCCTCATCGAACCGCCGCGTGCGCTCGCGGCTCACCACCAGATAGCGGTAGCCATGCTCGCGCAGCCACTTCAGATTCTTCTCCGTCGCCGCCCCGCAGTCCATCACGATCAGCGCTCCCGCCGGCACCTCCAGGCGCCTCAGTGCCCCTTGCAGCACTTCTCCTTCAACGATATTGCCGGCCAGCACTTCCGAGCGGCGCACGAACCCGCTGCCGTCCACCACCAGCCCCAGGGTCAACAGCGGACAATCGTTGCGCTTCTCCTTCGAATGGCCGTGCTGCGCCAGCGGCTGAGCCGCTGCCACCCCCTCGAAGTAGGTGTTGCTGAGGTCGTATAACGTGACGGTCACCTCCAGCCCAAACAGGTCGGTGACCTGGTCGAACAGGTGGTTCTCGATCGGTTTGCGGGCAGCGTCGAGCAAATCGCTGGCCCGGTACAACTGCATCATGCTCATGCTCTCGAAGTCGACCTCCAGCAACTCGCCCAAGGCGCTGCGCGCCGTCAGCCAGCGGTAGGTGGCGCGCTCGGAGCCGGGGGCCGCCATGCGCCCGATGATGGAGCCCACCGCCGCCGCCCGTTGCGAACCGCTGAACCCCAATCGCTCCAGCAGCGGGATGAACTGCACCTGCTGCATGGCCCACAGGGCCAGATGTTCGACACCCACCGAGCGTGGCCGCAGCAGCTGCAGCGAGGCGACGTCGACGTTGTGGAAGTCTCGTTCGCCGCCCTCGCCGTCGGGCTGCTGCCGGCGATCTTGCGACAGCTCACCGTGGCGGGCCAGCACCTGCGCGGTGATCCGCTGTGCTTCCCGTTCGACGGCGGGACGAATATCGGTGCTCAGCAGCGCATCCTGGCAGCTCAGCAACTGTTCGATCCGGCTGCACAGCAGGGGCCACTCGGCGTTCGGGACCTCGAAATGGCGGCCGAGATTGAGCAGGGTGCGCTGCCGGACGCGGGCGCCGTGGCGCTCGGAGCGCACGAGGCGATGGGTGAAGTAGCGTTCGCCGTTGGCGGTGGCGCGGGTCTGAGTGCGGCGCACGAACATGGTCGAGTTGAAGGTACGGGCGCGGCAATGAGGGGTCAATGGCGAAAATGACCATTATGGCACTACATTGGCCCACTCAGCTCGTTTTCAGGCAGAGCACCCCATAGATTCGCGGAAATCACTCAAAGTCAGCGAAATCGCCTGCGCTCGTGTTAAACTTGGGCTAGCTTGACGAGCCGAAGCGCTCATGGCGCGTCAAGTCGCGCCCCGAACCGCCCGACGCTATAAGGGGTACCGATGAGTGAGCCAAAGAGGTACGCCGTGAACGGACAGACCCCCTTCGGGCGCGGCTCCGACAGCTACGTCGTCCGTAGCGCCGAGGGTATCGAGATCGATGGCGCCGCGCTCTGGGACGGCGACAGCCTGCACGGCGACGTTCCCCTGCAACCGCGAGACCAGCCCGTGGTCCCTGCCGCCGACGTGTTCGTCCCGTTGGGCGATTCCGGGCGGTAGGGTCACGTACCGCCGACGCGTGTCCCCGTCGCCCCCCTTTTCGGAACGCGCTCTCCCTCTGAGGACCGGCGTCGCCTATGCCCTTCTCTACTCTCTGGTGTTCTCCCACATCTATTACTACGCCGACACGGGACTACTGCCACTCCACTCTCTGCTCTCTCTATCGAGCCGCGCCCATCCGGTTCTACTGGGCGCCCTTCTCATTCCCCTCTCCGCCTTTATCATATTGCGCAAAGAGAGTCTTAGCCGCGGGGTGTTTCTTCCCATGTGTCTGCTCATCCTCACAGGTTACGTGGCCGCAGCCATCGCCTATTACGCTCTCACCCTGAACGCACACCAGCATGTCGATGACCAGTACATCCTGCGCAGCCTGGCGGCGCTCTTGCGGTACGCCATCTACTTTTCAGCCGGGTACTACCTGCCCACTCTTCTCCGATCCCGCGACACGATTCGCGCTTTCGCCGTGTTCTATTTCCTCGTCGTCGTCCACATCTTCATCCACGTCAACCCCGCGATTCCCTCCATGGACTTCTCCTATCTCTCCGAACGCGTCGATCCTCTGCGAAACTACCAGTTCTACGCAGACACCTTCGCGCTCCTGACCTTTATCGTCGTCGCTACCCGAGTCCGCAGACTTTCCCGGACGATCGTCGTTCTGATCGGCACTGTCTGCCTGTTCCTTCTTATCTCGAGAGCCGCATTCTACGCGTACGTACTCGTCGGCGCCGTGATCCTGTTCGACCAGTACAAGGGCACTCTAAGACGCTACCTATATCCGGTGCTCTACCTCGCGATCACCTATTGGACGCTGATTTCCCCCGCGGCTGTTCAGACCGAGTCTCGCATTGCCGGCACGTTCGCGGGCGACCTGGCGAACAGCGCTTCCACCCTGAGTCGCTTGCTCATGCTCCGACGCGGTCTTGAACATCTCTTCAACCAATCCTGGCTGCTCGGAGACTTCCGTGCTCACTACAAGATCTTCGCGATGCCCGGCACCTACATTCACAACTACCTCTCACTCTGGGCGGACTATGGCATCGTACCGTTCGCGGCGTTCGTTGCGCTGCTTGTCGGATCCCTGCTGTACGTTCCCAGAAGTCGCAAGCTGGGAGAGCGCTTATCCTCTTCCAGACCTCTCGCGGAGGTCTTCAAATACGCGCTCGCGTTCAACACGATCCTTGCGCTCGGCGCCCGAGCGCATTTCTTCCCCTACATCTTCTTCAGCTTCGGAATGCTCTTCGCGCTGCGCGAGGCGATTGCCCCGGTGAAATCTCCGTTTGGGCACCGGTTGACCTCAACCATCGGAGGCACGCCGAAACGTCTTCGCTACGCGTAACGACCCTTCGCGGCGAGGGCGATCCTCAGTAGGGCTGACGGTGTCTTCGTGACGTAGGAGTAGCAAAGCTGCTCCCCGCCGAACGCCCGGAAGAACCGGGCTATGGACTCGACCATCGATCCCTCGAAGTCGAATCTCTTCGTCACGCCGCGAGCGAGGCGAATCCCGGTCCACATCACCAAGCTCATCGCACCGCTGGTGCGCAGCACCGGATCCATCCCTCCTACCAAGTAGTATGCGCTCTCGGCGTCCCACACGAAGTACCCGGCGGCGTGCTGCCGTCCATGCTCGTCTTCCGCCACGATCAGCTTCCGGCAGTCACGCGCCCTGCACGCGTCGTCGATCCTGCGGAGCGTTGCGCCATCGGGTGGCGTCATGCCTCGCCGCTCGTAGGTCAACTCGTTGAGCCTCAGAAGCACATCCAGGTCGAGGTCGTCGCGCAGCCGCAGGCCGTAGCGACCGGATGCCTTCCGGATCTCCCTTCGTATGTTCGATTGCATGCCCGCCCAGATTGCTTCCTCACTGGAGAGATCCGGCAGCACGTAGCTGTAGCGCGTCGTCTGCTGGAACCCCTTCCAGAAGAATGGCAGCCAGTTCGTCACGTCATATGACCAGTTCTGCGCATAGCGATCGAATCGCGGCAACGCGTCGGCCAGTTCGGCCAACAAGCGGAACTCGGTGCGGGTCCGGATGTCATCCTTCGCCTCGCGAATCCAAGGCCCCAGTCGCGGAGTATAGGGGGGTTGGCTCAGAATGCTGAAGAGCCCTCGGCGCCGAACCGCAAACGGCAGCGCGGCATCCACACGCACGCCACTGCCGACCACCACCACGTCCCACCCGCTCGGGCCGCACGCCGCATCCAACCACCAATCCTGCGCGAACAGCCCTACGGACGCGTCGCGCCTGCACAGGTCCGCGTAGGCGACCTTGTCCATCAATGTTCCGGTCCCTACGAATCCTTCCGAATCATCACGTGGTAGCGGTACTCATACAACGTCGAACTGACGATCTCCACCCCAAAGCTCAGCCGTTCGCACTCCTGCCGCCAGAAACAGGGCAAGTAGCCCCACCCCATGGCGGCGCTCCCGAGCCACCGCGCGTTGCCAAACACCCCGCTCGAGATAGCCTGCTTGCCAATTCGGACCACGCTCCCCGCCATTGCCCTCAGGGACGGGCCACGTGCGGAAGCGTAGTCGCAACCCAGACCGCGAACCGCGTACCGCACGGGGTCTACACAATCGAACCAATAGAGGGCTCTGGCGCGCTGGTTGGCTGCGAACACGTCAAGCAGCTTTCTCTGTGACTGCGGATCGAGGTATTGGTTTACGCTGCCACAAGCGTTCCACACCGGCTGACCCATCGTCGCCATCCGGCCACACACGTCCACGTCATGGATGAACTCTATATCGTGTCCCGCCAGGAGTATCCGAGCGCGGTTCAGCATTGCCTCCGAATAGTCTATCGCGCACTCGACTCTCGCCTTGGTCGCGAAGTGCGACAACAGCTCGCCCGCCCCGCATCCGATGTCCACGATGCCCCTCGACCGATCCGGCGCAGAAAGCAGCTCGGCATGCTCGTGAGCCTTCAGGCGATAAAACCGATCTCCACCGGCGCGATGTCTGCTCGTCGTCTGATTGTCCCAGAACCGCTTGGATGCGGTGGACCGTCTGGAGGACATTATCGCAGAATCCTCCAATGCAGGATGAAGAGAATCAGGTAGCCCACCAAAGACGCCATGCTTACCAAGAATACCACGAGTACGAACCCGATTCCGACCACCGAAGAAGCCACTATGATCCCCGTGACCAGCAGCAGGCGACAGCCATCGGCCAGCAGTTGCCACGCCTGACGCCGGTGAACGACCAGATGGTTCAAGGGCGCAAACACCAGCGTTCCAAGAACCAATGGCGCCATGGCCTGTAGCACAGTCCCTGCCTGCGCCCAGTCTCCACGGCCAAACAACGGTCCGACGTACCAGGGGCCGGCTAAACACAGGAGTACCAGCGGTATAGACACAAGCAACAATTTCTTTGTCGTCTGGAAATACAGCGTTCGGAGCCTGCCAAGGTCTTCGCGTGCGAGCTGCGCCGCTTCAGCCCAGAAACTCTGACCCAGTGCGGTGGTCACTATGCCCAGCGGGCCGACCGCGACTCGTTGCATGAGGCTGTACCATCCGACCTCCATCTCCGAGTAATACTGGATCAGGAGCACCGGAACGATCATCTGACTGGCGGTCAGCATCACCGTCACGGCGACCGAAAGGGATGCTTGCGTCATGTGCCGGCGCACACGTCTCACTACGCCGCGCTCGAGAGCCCGCAGGCGCCCGATCTGTTCCCTGAGAGCGAACGACAACACGCCGCCACCTGCCGCCGCGCCCGCGATCTGCCCGAGCACGAGTCCCGCCGGGCCGGCTCCGATCGCGCCGCCGCCGACGCTCATCCCGGTTCGCCCGAGAGCGTTCGTGATCCGCGCCGCGCTGGGCATCTTGAGATCCGCCTTGCGGAGATACCAGGCGTTGAGCAGATCTCGAAGCACGAACACCAGCACCCCGATGGGCAGAAGGAACAGCAGTGGGCCCAGGATCACCGCGCCGCGCAGTCCGTCGATCACATCCCCCATCAACCAGACAGCAGCTGTCAACAGAGCAGCCACGACTCCCGCCATAATCGCACCTGCCACCGTGAGCGCAGTAGCCTCGTCGGCGTCCGCCGCGTTCGGGATCATCCAGTCGAGGCGCCAGCTCCCGAGCCCGGCCACCATGAGCAACAGGCCGTTGAACACCGCTGCGGCCGCGAAATCCTCGGGGGAGTACAGGCGGGTGAGGATCGGCGTAGCCGCCAAGGGAACCACGAAGGCGACCGCCGAGGCGCCCGTCGTCTGTATGAGATTGCGACGCCATCGGCTGTGTCCGTGGGTCGCCAACCAGTGCCTCACCGCGACTGCACCATCGCTTCGAGACGAGCGACGATCCGCCGATACGCAGCAAACCACTCGCCCCATGCTCCAACCGTTGACGAGTTGTGCCAGAGGAGGGTGAAGACCCCTCCCACGGAACTGCACCTGCGGGCGAGCTCCAATACAACCCGTTCAGCGTGGTCGGGTGTCATGCCGCGGTAGCCCCGCAGCGTAGAATCCATCACGATCAGGGGCACTTCGAGTAGTCGGTACTCACGATCGTCGTCGATGCTGAAGGGGACGTAGGGATGGCACGTTCCGCACCGAAACCCCTCATGGTCCGCGTATCCTACCGTGGAGTCATAAGAGAACCCAGCCGCTTCCCAGCAACGCCACGTCCTCGAAACGTCAAATCGCAGATAGTGCTGTCTACCTCCGGCTGTCTTCTGTCCCAGCGCAGCCTCGAGGCGGTCCTTCTCGGCAAGAAACACGTCGAAGTCCTCGGTTGTCCGATACCCAGGATGAAAGCCGACCTCATGGCCGCGGGTGTTGAGCTCCCTCATACAACGCTGCACCGACCGCCGGTTCGGGTCGTATCCACTGTCCAGCGGCCCACGGGTGGAGGCTTTGAAGTAGAAGGAACTCATGAAGCCATGCGCCTCGGACGTCTCAGCGAGGTCGTAACAGGCACGTAGTAATGGGTCTTTGCTCGGGATGAACGATTGCCACAAGCCACGCGATGCGTTGCGCAGGCTCGGGTTCTTGAGCAGCCCGGCCGCCAGGGATCGCGGGGACGACCGCACATGATCGATGTCGTGACTCAGCCGAACGGAAAACCGCGATCTCCGCGATACGCTGCCCGGGGCGATTGCGGCCATCCACGCTCCCAATATGAGCGCGTACTCGTCTACGAGCGGACGGCCGAGGAATCCGTGTCTCAGTGCCACGCCCGCGTGAGCCGGAAAGCGCCCGTGTCGGTCCCGCTCGATGCCGACAGTCTCCTCCCACCGGGACAGCATGAAGAACGAGGCAGCAACGATGTCAGCATGGAACACGATCTTGTCCCGTCTCCGCCGTTGGACAAATGGAACCTCGCGCCGCTCGCGATCAGTCCCCCACAGTAGCACGGGAACGTCATCGAACGGCAAGCGGGCGCCATCCGGAGTCGTGTGTTCGACCGGAATCCCCGTAAGCCCGCTCTCCTCGAGACCCAGAAGCTCCCGCCACGCGCTCTCTCGGCAAGGTGCCACGACGATACAGCGTTCGCGGTCGCCGACATCGTCCGGATTCTGATACAGAAGATCGATTCCTGTGCATGAGAAGGGCGGTCCCCGCAGCGGTCCTTGACTGCCGGCGCGCATCAACAGCTGCTTCCACGTGTAGGCCAGAGCCCTCTCGGTGAGCGGTGGTATGCGCGGCTGCACGTAAATCTGCTCTACAAGGCTCGGCGCCGGGTCCGTCCTTGTACCACCGTCCCGTACAACGACCGAAGGCGGTCCCACTGCGTGCTCCAATGATATGTCGTCTCCACGGCGCGCCGTCCGCGTTCACCCATGCGCCTTGCCCTCTCGGTGTCCTCCACCACCGCCGCTATCGCGGCCGCAATTCTGCTGGGATCGCGAGCGTCCACGGTCACGCCGCAACCAGCTCCGCTGACGATCGCGTCCCAGAGCGGGAAATCGGAAGCCACTACCGGCAGTCCGGCAGCCATGTACTCGAACATCTTCACTGGTAGAGAGTTGAGGTGGTTCGGCGTACGGCGCAGGACGACGACACCCACACGAGCGGCCGCGAGGTCTTCCGCTACCTCAGCGCGTGTCCGTCTTCCCAGAAAGCGAGTGTTGCTACCTGACGCCGCGCTACGGAGGCTGCGTTCCGATGTTTCACTGTCGAAAGGGCCGGCGATTCGTATGGTGATCCCGCTTCCCGAGTCGGCGAGAATACGCCCCGCCTCGATCATTTCGTAGCATCCGCGCGCCGCCGTCACCCCTCCTACGTAGTATGCCACTCGCGGCCGTTCGCCGAAGTCACTGGATGCGGGCGACGGAAACTCTTCGAGCGTGGGGTAGTTGCACACTATAGCCGCCCGGCCGTTGCCAACCGGAAGTCGCTCGCGTATACGAGGTGTCGCCGCGACGATGCCCGAGGCCGCCCAGCACAACAGCAACTCCCAACATCGAGCAGCCAGAGCCGCGAGCGTCCGAAGTCCCCGCCGAACATATGGCTTGCTCCTGATCTGAGCCGAGAACTCCTCGTGGAAGTCGAAGATCACGCGACGCCCGAGCACTCTGAGCGTCAAGACCAGTGGGAGCAACTCCGGATCGTGCACGTGGTACACGGTTGCGCGGACGCGTATCGCCGTACCGATCGCGCGGATGGTCCCCAGCGTCGCCCGCACGAAGCGGCTGCGGTACTTGCGAAGCGCATGCACCGACACACCCCCGCTGTCCAACGCTGGATTACTGTCAGCAACCGGGGCCACCAAACTGACCTGCCACCCCGCCGTCACGGCTGACCGACCCATCTTCACGTAGATCCTGACATCGTTCCAGTCGTGAACGGTCGTACAGTGGCAGATGGTCATTCGGAAGACCGTTCGCCGTGGCTCAGTTAGTGGCCACGCGACGGTCGTTGCCCGAGTTGCCGACTCTCAATCGGTCCAGCGCGATCAACCGGGAAGGTGCTGGGTTAGCGTCCGATCCCAACGTAGCTCACACCTTTCTTGGTCACGTCGCCCGGCGACAGGACGTTACGGCCATCCAGCACGACACGGCAGCCGGGAAAGGAGCCCGGATCAAGCGATCGATACCGGTCGTGGTACGCCTGGAGGACGACGCCGTCGACCTCTGGCGGCGGCTCCAGGTCTGCCGGCGTGAGGCAATGGGCGCGGATTTCGTCGTGCGAGAAGAGCGGATCGTGCACGAGCACGCGGGCGCCGGCGGCTGTCAGAGCGTCCGCCAGCAGCAATGAGGTCGAGTGGTAGCTCTCCTTTACGTTTGCCCGGTAGGCCAGCCCCAGAATGAGAATCGTCCTCCCGTCGACTCCGTCGAGTGCTTGTCCCAGCAGGCGCACGGCATGGCTCGGCATGCCGTCGTTGGTGCGACGGGCGAGCTCCGCGAGGGGCGCCGGACCCAGCCCGTTGATAAGGAACCAGGGATTCACCGGCACGCAGTGGCCGCCCACGCCGATCCCGGGGGCGTGCACGTGCGCATATGGCTGCGAGTTGGCCGCGGCGATCGCCTCGGTGACGTCGACGCCGGCACGCTCCGCGCAGAGCGCGAACTCGTTGGCTAGGGCGATGTTGACGTCCCGGTAGGTGAGCTCCATGAGCTTGACCATCTCCGCCGTTGCCGTGCTCGCCACCGGCAGGACGCGAGCGCCCACGGCGGTCGAGTAGAACCGGGACACGGCCTGTGCGCTTCGTTCGTCATCGGCCCCTACCACCTTGGGATAGCTCGCCAGATCGGCCAAGGCACTGCCGGACGAAATCCGCTCCGGACTGAAGGCAAGCAGAAATCCGTCACCGGCCTCCAGGCCCGACCCTGCGCTCAGAATCGGGCCCAGCCGGCCACGCGTGGAGCCCACTGGCAGCGTCGTCTCGAACACGACCAGGGTGCCCTTGGTCAGGCCGCCGGCGATGTCCCGAGCCGCCGCGTCCACGGCGGAAAAGTCGGCCTGGCGATCGACGGTCAGGAAGGCCGGGACGATCACGGCGACCACCTCGGACTCCCTGACGCCCTGTGCAGTGTTGGTAGTCGCCGTGAGCCTGCCCTCACCGACCGCCGCGCTCACGGTCTGCTCCAGACCCTCCTCGCCGTCGATCGGGGACTCGCCGCGATTCACCCGCTCGACCACGGACGGATCGATGTCGCAGCCCACGACGGAATGGCCGCGCGAGGCGACTCTCGCCGCCAGCGGCATCCCGATCTTGCCCAGGCCGACGACGCAGACGTTCACGGCCTGGCCGCTCCCACTCCCCGTGGGCTCACCACGTCGAGGGGAGCCTCGGTGTCGGCCGACTGCAGCAGTTTCTCCGCCACGTCGAGCGTGGCGATCGCGTCGGCGCAGTCCGCGGTCGGCTGCTCATGCGCCGCCACCGATTCCAGAAACGCCTCAAGCTCCACCCTCAGCGGCTCCCGCTTCTCGACCGGCAGGAGCCGTCCATGCCCTCCGGCCGGGTCCGTGGAGCCGTACCCGCCGGCGAGATCCTCCCGGTAGTGAAAGACCTCCTGACTGACGTAGTCCAGGCGGTACATCCCGTGCTCGCCGATGATCTGCAGTTCGCGCACCTTGACCGGTGAGAGCCAGTTCACGTCCAGAGCGCCGGTCACCTCGTTCTCGAACCGCAACGTCGCGAACAGCGTGTCCTCGAATGCCGTGCGTATCCCCGTGCGCGTCACGGCATGGACCCGGGCAATCTCCGTCTCCAGCAGGTAGCGCATGACGCCGATGTCATGCGTCGCCAAGTCCTGAACCACGCCGACGTCCCGGAGCCGCGGCTGGAACGGTCCGATGCGACGCGCCTGAATCTGGATGACGGGACCAATTCCGTCCTGCTGCAGGTGCTGCTTCAGCGTCCTGACTGCGGGATTGAACAGCTCGATGTGACCCACCGCCACTATAACATCCGCTTGCTCGGCGGCCTCCTGAATCTCCAGCCCCTCCGGCACGTTGCGTCCGATCGGTTTCTCGATCAGCGCCGCCGTCTCCGCGGCGACTGCGGCCAGTGCGACGTCGCGATGCAGGCCGGTCGGCACGACGATGGAGACGGCATCCAGGCGCTCGCGGTCGAGCATCTCGCGATAGTCTTCATAGCACCGCACGGCGTAACGCCGTGCGGCAGAATCCAGGAGCGCCGCTTCCGTGTCGGCAACGGCGACCAGGTTAGCCTCCTCCATCTCGGAGTAGACACGCAGGTGGTTGCTTCCCATGTACCCCAGGCCGACCACTCCGACGTTCATGCGCTCCCCCCGTCCGGCTGGCCGTCGAAGAAGCCGCAGGTCGTGCGGGCGACGGTGTCCACCTCCTGTTCCGTCAACGATGGATGCACCGGAAGCGACAGCACCTCCGTGCTCAGACGCTCCGCTACGGGAAGGGCGTCGCGGTAGCCCAGTCGCCGGTAGACCGGCTGGCGGTGAATAGAGATCGGGTAGTACACCACCGCGCCGACACCCCGCTCGCGAAGGTGGCTCAACAATTCCTCCCTGCGCTCCGGGGCACGAACCGTGTACTGGTGATACACATGGTGGCAGCCTGCGCGCTCCGTCGGCGTCACCACTCCCGCGCAGCCGTCGTTCAGGCGCCGGGCGTTTGCGCGCCGGCGGGCGTTGGCCTCCTCCAGGCGGTCGAGCTGCGCCAATCCGATCGCCGCGGCCAGGTCCGTCATGCGCCAGTTGAAGCCGATCCGCTCGTGCAGGTACCGCTCGCTCTGTCCGTGATTGCGAAGCATCCGCACCTGCGCCGCCAGATCGCCGTCATCGGTGGTCACCATCCCGCCTTCGCCGGTGGTCATGTTCTTGGTTGGATAGAAGGAATAGCAGGCCGTGCCGAACGACCCGACCGGACGGCCGCCGATCGACGCACCGTGCGCCTGGCAGCAGTCCTCGATGATCGTCAAGCCGTGCTGTCGGGCGACGGACGCGATCTCTTCCATCCGACAGGGGTGGCCGTAGAGATGGACGGGGATGATCGCCTTGGTGCGCGGGGTGATCTGCTGCTCGATCAGGTCCGGGTCGATGTTGAAGTCGTCATCCCGAACGTCCACGAACCGGGGCCGGGCGCCGGCGAACAGAACCGCGTTCGCCGATGCGATGAAGGAGAACGGGGATGTGATCACCTCGTCGCCTTCGCCGACGCCATGCGCCAGGAGCGCCACCAGCAGGGCGGCCGAACCGGACCCCACGGAGATCGCATGCCGCACGTCGAACCGCTCCGCGAATGCGCCCTCGAACGCTTGGACGGTCGACCCCTGTGCCAGATTCCCGCTCTCCAGCACCCGCACTACCGCCGCCTTCTCTTCGTCTCCGATAACAGGGCTCGCGATCGGAATCACGCGCTCTCCCCGCCTTCGAAGCGATACGACTCATCGCAGTCCGAGCATCGCGCCATGCCCTCGTTGCCCACCTTAAGCCTGCGTCCGCACCTGCAGACACGACCTACGAGCCGCGCCGGGTTCCCCACGACCAGTCCGTGCGGCGGGACGTCGCGGACCACCACCGCTCCTGCACCGACCAGTGCCCACCTTCCGATCGTGACGTCCGGAAGGATCACCGCCCCCGCCCCGATCGACGCCCCGCGCTCCACGAGAATCCGCCCCACCGTCCAGTCGTCCGCGCCCTTCAACTCTCCCGAAGGCGTCACTGAACGCGGATACCGATCATTCGTGAGTATCGCCCCCGGCCCGATGAACGCCCCATCTTCGACGGTGACTCCATGGAATAGCTGAGCCCCGTTCTGAATTTTAACGTCGTCCCCGACCGCTACCGACTCGTCGACATAAACGGCCTTCCCCAGGATGCAACGATCGCCGACCACCGCCCGCTCTCGTATCTGCGTTTGATGCCATATTCTCGTCCCGCGACCGATCCGCGCTTTCGAAGACACTTCCGCCGTATCGTGAATCCCACTGTCGTGCATGTCGATTTCCGTTATCCCGGTGGATCGCATCACTGCTATCTTCGCCTACCACGGCAACCCGTGTGCGCGTGATCGTTCGCCCACATCCGATACTTACTACGGTGGGCGTTCGCTGTCAACCTGCGATGCCGCACGATCAGACTCCGCCCACGCTGCGCCGCTCTTGCCCAACGGCGACTCGCGCGCTACCAATACACGTCGCTCCATGGTATTGTTGCAAACTTGATGGTGGTTCCGGAACCCACTCCTGATCACTTTCGCGAGCGCCCCCCAAGTTGATATGACGGAGGAACGCCGTGCGTATTCTGTTCTTTTCCCACTACTTTCCGCCCGAGAGGAATGCGCCCGCTGCACGCACCCTCGGGCACTGCAAGCGCTGGGTCGCCGCCGGGCATCACGTCACCGTCGTAACCTGCGCGCCGCACCACCCACGCGGTATACTGTTCCCGGGCTATCACAACCGCCTTCGACAGGTCGAGACCGTCGAGGGTATACGCGTCGTACGCTGTCTCACCTATCTGGCGGCAAACCAGGGTACGTTGAAACGAAGTGCGAGCTACCTCTTCTACGTCATCGCCGCCGTGGCGTGCGCCTGGCTTGAACCCCCGCCAGATGCGGTGATCGCCACGTCACCTCAATTCTTCTGCGGATGGGCGGGTGTCCTCTTTGGCCGACTCCGCAGGAAGCCGCTGCTTCTGGAGATTCGCGACCTGTGGCCGGAGTCGATCGAAGCTGTCGGCGCGCTGCGGACACGCAGCGTCCTCCGCCTTCTCGCCGCGCTTGAGCGACGGATGTATCAAGCATCTCAGCACATCGTGACCGTCGCAGAAAGTTTGAGAGAGAGCTTGATCGAGCGCGGGGTCGAGCCGCGAAAGATCAGCGTAGTCATGAACGGAGTCGATCAGGAGCTGTTCGTTCCCCGCGCTCCCGACTCCGCACTGATCGACGAGTTCGATGTGCGCGGCTCGTTCGTCGTCACCTATTGCGGAACGATCGGCATGGCGCACGGCCTCGAGATAGTTCTGCGGGCTGCGGTCCGCTTGCTCGAGCGCGGCCACCCGAAGATCAGGTTTTTGCTCGTAGGCGATGGCGCCCAGATGAGCGCGTTGCGGGATGAGGCTCTTCAGCGCGAGCTCCACAATGTGTCATTTGTGGGGTCTGTCGACAGAGAGCGCGTTCCGGCCGTGCTCTCGATTTCCAATGCGTGCCTGATCCATCTTCGCAATGTGAAGACTTTCATGGGAGCGATGCCTTCAAAGATATTCGAGGCAGCCGCCATGGAGAGGCCGATCATACTGGGGGTCGCAGGCTTCGCGCGCGATTTCATTGAGGGGGCCGATTGCGGCATTTTTATTGAACCCGAGAACGCCGACCAACTCGCGGACGTTGTGGTCCGGCTTGCCGAAGACCCCGAACTTGCGGTTCGCCTGGGTCGTGCGGGCCGCCGATGCGTTTCCGAACGCTACGGCCGCGGCGCACTAGCAGATCGATACCTGCGGCTTATCGAACGGCTCGTCCGCGAACATCGTCTGCATCAAGAATAGAGGTCAGATCAATCCGGCCGTGCGCGCCTGCTTGATCGTAGCGAGCATGCGCTGGGCCGCATCCCCGGTACCGTAGTCCGGGACGTCTGACCGCGGCCTGTAGTCGGAGGTTGCCCAGAGGCGATTCCACCCATGCTCGATCGTCTCCTTCCATTCTGTGTGTTCGCGGAGCGTAACGCACGGCACGCGGTGAAAGTATGCTTCTTTCTGCAGCCCGCCGGAATCGGTGTGGACCACGCACGCATGGTGTACCAGCAGGCACATGTCCAGGAATCCCAAGGGTTCCGTGATGGTCACCCCCGACGCCATCAAGCTCAGACCCTCCCGATCGAGCGACTTGCGCGTTCGAGGATGCAGCGGAACGACCACTCGACGCGTAGCACCGCAGGACTTCACGTAGGACACCACTCGCTGAAGGGCGGCGGGCTTGTCGGTGTTCTCCGCACGGTGAATGGTAGCGAGGTCGTAGCGTTTCGGAGACAGCCCGAGCCGGTCCAGGATGTCGGAACGCGTGCGCGCTACGGGAAGCATCTTCAACGTGACGTCATACATGATGTCGCCGACGTGGTGCACCCCTTCGACAATTCCCTCGGCAGCCAGGTTCGACACCGCTGAACGCGTGGGGCAAAGGAGCACACGACTCACCCGATCGGTCAAGACCCTGTTTATCTCTTCCGGCATACATCGACTGAAGGAACGTAATCCGGCTTCGACATGAATAACGGGAGTGCACAATTTCGCGGCAACGAGGGCGCCGGCCAGCGTGGAGTCCGTATCCCCGTACACCAAGACCGCCTCCGGTTGTTCCTTCATGGCGACAGGTTCCAACGCCTGCAACATCCGTCCCGTCAGTTCGCCGTGAGCACCGCCATGGACACCCAGATGGTAATCCGGATTCCGCATTCCCAGCTCTTGGAAGAAGACATCGGACATCTGCGCGTCGTAGTGTTGGCCGGTGTGCACCACTACCTCGTCGATATCAGGGGCTTCGTCGAAGACACTGGACAACATCATCGCCTTTACGAACTGAGGACGGGCACCTAATACAGTGAGAATACGAATAGCCATCCCTATGGCAAGTTCGGCGGAAGATCGAGACCGCGCGCGCGATAGGCACGATAGGTCCTAGCGACTTCGGTGTTGTCCGCAGGGTTGGTGATGTCCATGGCAAACACCTCGCGCTGCTCCGAATCGACTTCCGTGACCGAGCGCTGCGGCCCCCTGCCCCAGGTTATCAGCCAGTGGCCGTTGGCAAGCACTTGAACGGCCCCGCTTGAGAACGTCCTCGGCTGCCCAGCCGGTTGATAGTGCCGCTCGAATACCGCTTGGTCTCCGCTAAGCCGATACTCCACAACTCGGGTGCGCCCCGACGCGTCACGATCGGTCGCATCGGCCCTGTCGAACAGGCAGTGAATGCCGTTGTCGAAAACGACGACGGTTCCTTCCTTGGTCTCAATCGCGGAGTGCTGCCCGCAGAACCCCTGCTCTTCGGGATCATCCGCTATCCGGTAGAACGGACGGTCGAAGACCGGCCGTGTGCTGTCGTGCAGGTCCGTTTCGCTTGGGTCGCTTCCTCCCAACTGCCACAGCACCCTGCCTGAAGGCCGATCGATCTTCAACACCTGCGAGCAGCCTCTGAACGAGGCCACGATGTCGCCGTCTATCAAGTGAAGCGAGTTGATGTGCGCATAGTCATCGGGAAAGCGGTGCTGCAGGCAGTCGGATATCTTCATGTGGTCCCACGAGTTCCACTCGAATAACAGCTCTCCCTGCGGAGAGACCTCCTGAATGACCGAATCGCGCGTCAACTCCGATGTGGAATAGGTGAAGTTCCCCATCTCGTCCGGATAGGCACTCAGATCGCGCCGCATCGAGTTGTAGGAGAGCAACAGGTAATTGCCCTCGTCGGTAATCAGGAAATCATGGCCGTCCGTGTGATTGAGGTTGACGGTTCTCGCCCGGTCGATCTCATCGAAGCGCTCGTCGAGCAGCACGATCTCATAGTCGTTGTGGTCGTAGCTATTCCTCCCGACACCTGCGATATACGAGTACGTACGATGTTGCGCATGCCACTTGAGATCGCTCGCTCGCTGATCGGTCTTGCGGTGATAGCGCGGCACGCCGTTGTTGTCGAGGATCGCGAGGTAGGAGATTCGGTTGTTCATGTAGCGGGGCGTGACCAGCAGCAGGCCATCCGAGACGGTCGGCTCCTTGAGGACGATCTCGACGGCGGGAAAGTCCGATGGAACGCAGTGGATCACGTACGTGACGCTCGTCGCCTTCCCGAGCCCGATCGCCACATCGTGGTCGCTCGAGAGTTCGACCGTTTTCTCCGTGATTTGCGACACGGGCGTTCCGTTGAGCGTCAGAGTCGTGGCGCTGTCGAGTGGGCGGGCGGAAATGGTCAGTGTCTCCTCGTCCTCACATCTGACCGCATAGTGATGGATGTCCGGGGCGAACGTCGGATACAGATCCCCAGCCCCTCCGGACACGCTCAGGCTTGCGAGTTGCACGACCGCGGGATCGGGGGCCATGTGACCGAGGTTGCAGGCTGAGATAGAGGAGATCAGGACTGCGCAGACTGCGAGAAAGGGGGCGGATCGGGGGAGCTTGGCACGCGAAAACGGACTCATGGGAGGCAACTGTACCTGGGTGCCGGATCGATGAGAAGGCTGGTGTGTGGGCCTCCGCATGTTGCTACGATGCCGCAGTCCGGCTGACGACGGACGGGGACGCGCGCTGGGCTGGCGCGAAAGCGGCAGCGCCGGCGGGGACGCGTACTCGGTCGATGGCCCACGACGTGCGACCACCTGCTGCGGTCCGGCCTCACCGTCCAGGAGCGACCCTTCGTTGACGACGACCTCCTCGACAATGAATCGGACCTGCTCTACTCGATCGAGCGCACCGCCGGGCGCGTTCGGGCTACTCGGACTGCTGGGGTCTCACGATCGCGAGACGGGATCGAGGTACGCCAGGAGCTCGGCGGGAGTCTCGCAACGCACGAGCCAGTCACCGACCCCGGCGAGCCGCTCGGGATCGGCGATCGGCGCCAGCAGGTCGGCCAGGCGGGCGACGGCGTCGGCATCGAAGCGCTCCGCCGCCTGCCAACGTCATGCTCGCCTGCTCCAGTGTCCGTACCGCCGGCATCAACGGCGGCCAGCGGGATTTCCGCTTCCCAGCGATCGATCTTGTTGGCCAACACCGCACATGGCTCCTCGCACGCTCTGCTCGACTTCCGCAACCCACGTTAGCAGGTTCGGGCGCGGCAGATCATCGCTGCCCACCGCCATCAGATCGACCATGTCGTAGCTCAGCGCGAATTGCGCGGGCCCGTCGTGCTCTTGGCTGAGGCTGTCGAAGTCGAGCGTCTCGGCCCAGCCGGCGGGGCGCCGGGGAGCGATAAAGCCGATCAGCAGGGCCTTGACGATGCGTCGGTGTCCGAGCAGGCGATCCGACCAATCGCCAAGTTGCAGCTTCCCTGGCGACCTACCGGGACTCCTGACGCGACGCGCCGGTCCCCGCCGGCCCGCGCTTGGGCTACTCGGACTGCCGGGGTCTCACGATGGCGAGGCAAGATCGGAGCCGGGATCGAAGCGGGCGAAGAACGCGGCGGCGGTGTCGCAGCGCACCAGCCAGTCACCGACCTCGGCCAGCCGTTCCGGATCGGCGATCGGTGCCAGCAGGTCGGCCAGGCGGGCAGCGGCGCCGGCATCGAAGCGCGCCGCCGCCAGCCGACACAGCAGTGCCCGTTGCTGGTCGACACCCTGGGTAAGGCCCTGTTCACGACCTTCCGCAACACCTTGTTCACGACCCTCCGCAACGCCCTGTTCACGGCCTTCCGCAACGCCCTGTTCATGGCCTTCCCGAAGCCACTGCTTGGGCCACTCGGCGACCCGTTCGACCAACGTCATGCTCGCCTCCTCCAGCGTCCGTATCGCCGGCACCAACGCACCCGGCGGCGCCAGCGGTGCGGCTATCTGACCCAACCAATCCGCGAACGCGCGCCGCAACTCCTCCGCGCCCCGCTGCGGCAACCAGCGCCGCAGCGCCGTCACGGCCCGCATCACGTCCTCCGGCGACCGGCTCTGCTCCAGCCGCGCCACCGCGCGCAACAGGTTGCGGTAGGGCAAATCATCGGCCGCCACCCCCACCAACAGCAACCCCGTGTAGGTGAGGATGCGCAGCGCCATCAAGCGATCGTCCTGCGCCTGGAACTCGAGCAGCACCAGCAAGAACGCCCGGCGCCGGCCCAGGCGCAGATGCCAGACGGTGTCGCCGTGGCGCGTGCGCAGTTCGTCGCTGACGTACTCGGCCGAGAGTCCACGGCACGCGAAGGGCGTTGCGTCCGCCGGCCCCGGACGGTCGCGAGTTGGTGCTCGGCGGCCTTAACGGCCCGTCCGTCGCCCGCCGGGGATCGCCTCAGCGGCCAAGGCAGCCGGCATCGAGAAGCGGATCAGCGGGCACAGCGGCCGCGTGGGCCTCGCCAGCGAGCTCACCGCCAGAGGGGCGAGCACCGACCGAGACTTGACCTGCCCCCAAGGAAGTGATCATTGTTCTGTCGGAGGCTTTGGGGTCGCTTCGGCGCTCCCATTGCCTTTTTCTGTTTCACGACACCCCATCGCGCTCGGCCTGCGTCCGCAGGTCGGTGATGTGCGCGAAGCTCCAGATCTCGAATACCGGGTTGTCCATCCGGTTCCGAATGGCCCGGTAGCGCAGATTGGCAACTTGGGCCGAGAGGTTCGACAACTCGGTCCGCTCGGGCTTCGTCATCCGGGACGTGCGAAATCCCCAGGAGATGACGTAGGCGACTAGATCAGCGATCTGTACGCCGGTGGTGAGTTCGCTGTGCACGAAGAAAGGCTCGGGGATGATGCGGCTCGATCGCTCCTGGCCGACCGCCGTGTCCTCGAAGTATCGGTGCATCTGATCGATCAGCAGATGGCTCTGCGACTTCTCGAGCTCGTCGAAGACCACGATGCCCTGCTCCGCGCTATTTTTGTCCTCCAGGAAATAGAAGAACCTCTCGAACAGGTAAGCGTAGTCCTTCCGCAGACCTCCGGTGGCCGTGGGACAGGCATCGGTCTCGACAATGCTTGCGAACGCGCGGCAGCCGAACTCCGCACAGATCTCAAAGACGGAGCCGACGTAGTTGAGCTTCGCAATCGCAAGGGCCTTCAGCATTCTGGCATCCGCCTGCGCGCCGTCATTGAGAGCAGCGCAGGCAAGCGCGGGGACATCCGCCGCATCGACTTCGGCGTTCAGCTGCCGGTGACGATAGACCTTTTTCTTCAGCAGGACCTTGCCCTTGAGTTCCCGTGGCCCGTCGCTGTAGCGGCGGCCGAACGATTGGATCTCTACATCATGCAATCGGCGGACGATCGCGCGTACGGCCTGGTCCTGGATTGCCACTCCGGCCAGCACCTCGTAGGGCGATGCGGTGCGGTCGTGACCACTCTCGTCGATGAATAGAAACCACGCCATTTGCGGATCCTGGCGAAGCCCACCGGGACTTTTGACGCGACGCGCCTGTCCCCGCCGGCCCGCGCTCGGGCTTACTCGGACTGCCGGGGTCTCACGATGGCGAGGCGGGATCGGAGGCGGGATCGAAGCGGGCGAAGAACGCGGAGGCGGTCTCGCAACGCACCAGCCAGTCACCGACCTCGGCCAGCCGTTCCGGATCGGCGATCGGTGCCAGCAGGTCGGCCAGGCGCGCAGCGGCGTCGGCATCGAAGCGCGCCGCCGCCAGCCGACACAGCAGTGCCCGTTGCTGGTCGACACCCTGGGTAAGGCCCTGTTCACGACCTTCCGCAACACCTTGTGCGCGACCTTGTTCACGGCCTTCCGCAACGCCCTGTTCATGGCCTTCCCGGAGCCACTGTTTGGGCCACTCGGCGACCCGTTCGACCAACGTCATGCTCGCCTCCTCCAGCGTCCGTATCGCCGGCACCAACGCACCCGGCGGCGCCAGCGGTGCGGCTATCTGACACAACCAATCCGCGAACGCGCGCCGCAACTCCTCCGCGCCCCGCTTCGGCAACCAGCGCCGTCACCGCGCGCATCACGTCCTCAGGCGACCGGCTCTGCTCCAGCCGCGCCACCGCGCGCAACAGGTTGCGGTAGGGCAAAGCATCGGCCGCCACCCGCTGCAGGTCAATCAGGTAGTAGCGCTGGGCCGGCTGATACGGCGCCAGCCACGGCCCGACCGGCGTGATGAGGGAGCCCATGTCCGGCGCCGCGGTCCACGGCTCGGTGCCGTTGTAGAGCACCACCGGCAGCACGGCCGGGAGCCGCTCGCCGGCCACCTCCGGGGGCTGATTGCGCGCCAGCTCCAGCAACAGTAGCCCCGTGTAGGTGAGGATGCGCAGCGCCATCAAGCGATCGTCCTGCGCCTGGAACTCCAGCAGCACCAGCAAGAACGCCCGGCGCCGGCCCAGGCGCAGGTGCCAGACGGTGTCGCCGTGGCGCGTGCGCAGTTCGTCGCTGACGTACTCGGGGGAGAGCTCTCCCAGGCTGGAGAGGTCGGCGGCGGCCAGCCGGTGAGCGGGCAGGCAGGCGCGCAGCACGTCCCGGACCATGAGCGGCGATGCGAACAGGCGCTTGTAGTTCTCGTCGTGAAGCATGGTTCGGGTCCGCACCATGAATAACCGCGCGCGGTCGCTGGCGCTTCAGCGGCGACGCTCCTCGGTCGATGGCCCACGGCGTGCAGCGACCGCACGACAAGCTCTTTCGCACCGTCTTCGCCGACCACGCGGAGGCCGCCGCCCTGCTCCGCGGCCACCTGCCGGAGTCGCTCGCCCGCGACCTGCGCTGGTCCACCCTCACCGTGCAGGACCGCAGCTTCGTCGACCCCGACCTGCGCGACACCGAGTCGGACCTGCTCTTCTCGATCAGGCGCAAGGCCGGCGCCCCGCCGGCATGGCTGTACGTGCTCGTGGAGCACCAATCCCGGCCCGATCGCTGGATACGCTTCCGCCTGCTCAAGTACTGCTGCCGCATCTGGGACCGCTCCCGCCGGCAGTTTCCGCGCGAGCGCCGGCTGCGCCCCATCGTCCCCTTGGGCTTCTACCAAGGGCCGGGCCGCTGGCGCCACGCCACCGAGTTCGCCGAGCTGTTCGCCGACTCGGTCCGAGACTGGCCGTGGGTGCCGCGCTTCGCGCACCTCCTGGTCGACCAGTCGCGGGAGAACCCGCAGGCGGTGCGCGGCCTGTTGCACGGCCGTATCGCGCAACTCATGATGATGGCTCGGTACCGGCACCGGCGGCAGGCGCTGCGGCGCGCGGTGCAGTTGCTGGCCGAGTTGCTGCCGCACGCCGACCAGGATGCCGTCCGTACGCTGGTGGTGTACCTGTGGGCGACACAAGACCACGACACCGCGCGCCGATTCGGTCAACAGTTGCGCGCGACGGTGTCGGGATCGGGAGGTGATCTGGTGACCTATGCCGAGGAACTGATGCAGGAAATGGGGCGCAAGAGCCGCGAGGAAGGCCTGCTGGAGGGCCAGGTGGGCACCATAGAGAGCCTGCTCCAGGCCGGTGTTCAGTGGTCGGTCATCGAAGAGGCTACCGGCATTGACCGAGACGCCTTGGGTGCTCTCAAGCAGCGGCTCCAGGAATCGGAGAAACGAACCGAAGAAACCGACTGACTCCGGGTAGCCTGGGTGGTCCGTCGCCGGAGGTCAGTGAGCCACGCCCAGGCGGTGGTCGGGTTCCGGCGGCTGTCCTCCGGCTCGCCGCAGAATCCGCCGCGCCGCCTCGATGTCGGCTCAACCTGACCGGCGCGCGCGGCGATCCAACGAGACGAGCCGCTCGCGAAACCCGAGCAGGAACGGATCGGTGAAGTATCCAGCGGCGCGCCCAGCTTCTCGACCGCGAGCAGCAGTTCCTCGGCAGTCACTCGCCGATCGCCGGTCTCGATTGCCGGCAACGATGCGGGTCCGGTTCGATGAGTTGACGTGTTCGGCGCAGGCCGACACTTCGAGCACCAATGTCCCGCGGTGCCGAGCCCTGAACGCGATCCTGCTCGCCGCCGGCTACGGCGGCCACCGACAAGCTGCTGGCCTTCGAGCTGACCGAACCCCTGCGCTTCGCGAGCGAGCGCGCCGCGCCGGTCACCCTGTGCGTGCGCATGCCGGACCGGCGGCATCTGGCCGGCCGGCCGCATCGTCGACTTCAAGGAGAAGCCCGAGCGGCCCAAGTCGAACATCGCCAGCCTGGCGGTCTACGTGCTGACCCCGGCGGCGCGGGAGTTGCTGGACGACTACCTGCGCGGCGGCGGCAACCGCGACGCGCCCGGCCACTTCCTGAGCTGGCTGACCCGCGCCACCGCCGTGTACGGCTACCTCACCGAGGGCGGCGCCTACGACATCGGCACGCCCGCCCGGCTGACGGCGGGCCGCGATGTCGGTTCCCGCCGTCAGTGGGCGACCAGGGGCTTCGGCAGCTCTTTCAGGCGATGTCGGGCCGCATGGACGTCTACCGCCTGTTGAGCGTTCAGCCAGAACTCCGGCGAGGTGTCCAGAGCGCCTGCCAACCGCATCGCCAGTTCCGCACCGATGGAGGACCGGCCGTTGACGATACGGTTGATCACCTTCACCTCACAGCCGATGTGTTCGGCAAGCCGCCGCTGCGTGATGCCCAGGGGCTTCAGAAACTCCTCCGAGAGGATCTCACCGGGTGTGGTCGGTTCTCTTTCGAGTACATACATCGTCCCTGCGCTCCTGATCTCAGTGGTAGTCCACGACCCGAACCTGCTCGGGACCGCTGTCCCCCCAACGAAACACCACGCGCCAGCGGTCATTCACCCGTATGCTGTGCAGACCTTGCAGTTCTCCGGCCAGCCCCTCGAGGCGGTTGCCGGGAGGCGACCGCAAGTCATGCAGCGCGGCGGCGTAATGAAGCATGTCCAACTTCCTCTTGGCCACCCCGGCGACGCCCTGCCATGCGACTCCTTTCCTCACGCGCCCGGTGACGAAGAACGCCTCCGCGACCGAGTCCGCGAAGCTCTGAATGGCCAACGAACTCTATATACCTTCTTACAGTATACCGTATCGAGGTATGCCGGAACCATGGCGAAACGAGAGAGCATCAGCATTCCTTCACGCCCGAGCAGGCCGCGTTCCCGCAAGCCGTTCTCGACGCAGAGATCCACCGTGCTCGGAGGGTCATCGAGGCTGGCGCCGACCAAGCCCGCCGGATGACCCGGATTGCGTTCTCCGTAGCGGTTCGGGACGATCGGCGCGCGATCACCGCGTACACGGTAGAACGATTCGGCATCCATCAAGCCCGTCGCCTGCGCGCCACGTTCGAGCGTGTATTGAACACGCGTGCCGATACCGCGACGACCGGACGGCCGCGCCCCGAACTCGATCCGCCCGGCCGCACGTTCCGCTACTTCGTGATGATGAAGCTGTTCGTCATCGTGTACGAGCCGACCTCGACCGGAATCCGCGTGGCCCGCATCCTCCACGGGATGCGCCGCCTCGAGCTCGATCGCGATACTGGAGATGACCGCTGACGGTGGCCGATCGCCGCGATGACCGTCTTCGCCGACCCCGCGGAGACCGCCGCGTTGCTGCGCGCCCCTCTGCCCGGAGTGCCTCGCCTGCGACCTGCGGTGTTTCACCCTGACCCTGCATGACCGCAGCTTGGTCGCGCGGTTGATTGATGGGCTATTCCATCACCAAGCGGGTCAGCGGGCACCAGCGGTCGCGTGGGTCTCGCCAGCGAGCTTACCGCCAGGGGGGCGAGCACCACCGAGTACGATGCTTGCTGGCGGCTGGACGACCCATCGCATGGTCGCGCACTACAACGCCGGCGTCGCCGCTGAGCAGGGGCGGTCGCCAAGTACCTGTGAAGCCGCTACCGGAGGCAGCGAAGTCGACCAGGGATCGAGGGGGATCGAGACTTGACCTGCCCCAAGGAAGTGATCATTGTTCTGTTGGAGGCTTTGGGGTCGCTTCGGCGCTCCCATTGCCTTTTTTTTGTTTCACGACACCCCATCGCGCTCGGCCTGCGTCCGCAGGTCGGTGATGTGCGCGAAGCTCCAGATCTCGAATACTGGGTTGTCCATCCGGTTCCGAATGGCCCGGTAGCGCAGTTTGGCAACTTGGGCCGAGAGGTTCTGCAACTCGGTCCGCTCGGGCTTCGTCATCCGGGAGGTGCGAAAGCCCCAGGAGATGACGTAGGCGACTAGATCAGCGATCTGTACGCCGGTGGTGAGTTCGCTGTGCACGAAGAAAGGCTCGGGGATGATGCGGCTGGATCGCTCCTGGCCGACCGCCGTGTCCTCGAAGTATCGGTGCATCTGATCGATCAGCAGATGGCTCTGCGATTTCTCGCCGGCACCAACGCTCCCGCGGCGCCAGCCGTCCGGCCAACTGACGCGACCAATCCACGAACACGCGCCGCAACTCCTCCGCGCCCCGATTCGGCAACCAGCGCCGCAGCGCCTTCACCGCCCGGGCCACGTCCTCCGGCGACCGGCTCTGCTCCAGCCGCGCCACCGCGCGCAGCAGGTTGCGGTAGGGCAGATCATAGCAGCACCAGCAGAAACGCCCGGCGCCGGCCCAGGCGCAGATGCCAGACGGTGTCGCCGTGGCGCGTGCGCAGTTCGTCGCTGACGTACTCGGGGGAGAGCTCTCCCAAGCTGGAGAGGTCGGCGGCGGCCAGCCGGTGAGCGGGCAGGCACTCGATCGCGACATTGGCGATGATCGCCGCTGCCAACCGACATTGCCGGCCGACGAAAGCGCCGGCGCCGGCCGCGACGCTTCCTCGGTCGATGGCCCACGACGTGCAGCGGCCGCACGACAAGCTCTTTCGCACCGTCTTCGCCGACCACGCGGAGGCCGCCGCCCTGCTCCGCGCCCACCTGCCGGAGTCGCTCGGCCGCGACCTGCGCTGGTCCACCCTCACCCTGCAGGACCGCAGCTTCGTCGACCCCGACCTGCGCGACACCGAGTCGGACCTGCTCTTCTCGATCAGGCGCAAGGCCGGTGCCCCGCCGGCATGGCTGTACGTGCTCGTGGAGCACCAGTCCCGGCCCGATCGCTGGATACGCTTCCGCCTGCTCAAGTACTGCTGCCGCATCTGGGACCGCTCCCGCCGGCAGTTTCCGCGCGAGCGCCGGCTGCGCCCCATCGTCCCGCTGGTCTTCTACCAGGGGCCGGGCCGCTGGCGCCACGCCACCGAGTTCGCCGAGCTGTTCGCCGACTCGGTGCGCGACTGGCCGTGGGTGCCGCGATTCGCGCACCTCCTGGTCGACCAGTCGCGGGAGAACCCGCAGGCGGTGCGCGGCCTGTTGCACGGCCGTATCGCGCAGCTCATGATGATGGCTCGGTACCGGCACCGGCGGCAGGCGCTGCGGCGCGCGGCGCAGTTGCTGGCCGAGTTGCTGCCGCACGCCGACGAGGATGCCGTCCGTACGCTGGTGGTGTACCTGTGGGCGACACAAGACCACGACACCGCGCGCCGATTCGGTCAACAGTTGCGCGCGACGGTGTCGGGATCGGGAGGTGATCTGGTGACCTATGCCGAGGAACTGATGCAGGAAATGGCGCGCAAGGTCCGCGCGGAAGGACTCCAGGAGGGGCTCCAGGAGGGGCTCCAGGAGGGGCTCCAGCAGGGCCACAGGAAGGGGTTGATGGAGGGGCAGGTGGGCACCATCGAGAACCTGTCGCGAGCCGGTGTTCCGTGGTCGATCATCGAAACGGCCACCGGCATCGACCAGGACGCCTTGCGTGCTCTCAGGCAGCGTCTCGAAGAATCGGAGAAACGAGCCGAAGAAGCCGACTGAGTCCGAGGCGCCTGACTGCCCGGTCCGACCGAGGTCAGCGAGTCACGCCCAGGCGGTCCTCGGGTTCCGGCGGCTGTCCTCCCGTTCGCCGCAGAATCCGCCGCGCCGCCTCGATGTCGGCCTCGGTGGCCCGCGTGGCGAAGAAATCGGCCGTCTTCATCGCGGCAACCTTCTCCGCGACCGCCGTCGCCACGAACTGATTGATGCTGGTGCCGTCTTCCTTGCTGATCTCGGCGACAGCCGCCTTCAGGGACGCCGGAAGACGCAACGGATACGTGCTGGTCTGTCTCTTCAATCCTCGATGCTCCTCAATGCCTGCTGGGGCGACAGCACCGCAATCCCGAATCGTCCCGGAGCATCGCCGTAGTCCCGCCGGTTGAAGGTTACCAGGGCATCGGCGTTGCCGTTGATGGCAGCTTCGAGCACCATCTCGTCGGCCGGATCGCGTAGCTGCGGCCGCCATAGAAACGCCGTCCACACCGGTTCCGCGACCGCACACAGCGCGGAAACCACCTCTCGTACGTCCTCGTCGCTCAGGCCCGAAGCGACTCGCTGGTCCGGATCACTACAGGCCGCCTCATATTCCCGTCACCGCCCGCATCACGTCCTCCGGCGACCGGCTCTGCTCCAGCCGCGCCACCGCGCGCAACAGGTTGCGGTAGGGCAAATCATCGGCCGCCACCCCCACCAACAGCAACCCCGTGTAGGTGAGGATGCGCAGCGCCATCAAGCGATCGTCCTGCGCCTGGAACTCCAGCAGCACCAGCAAGAACGCCCGGCGCCGGCCCAGGCGCAGGTGCCAGACGGTGTCGCCGTGGCGCGTGCGCAGTTCGTCGCTGACGTACTCGGGGGAGAGCTCTCCCAGGCTGGAGAGGTCGGCGGCGGCCAGCCGGTGAGCGGGCAGGCAGGCGCGCAGCACGTCCCGGACCATGAGCGGCGATGCGAACAGGCGCTTGTAGTTCTCGTCGTGAACCATGGTTCGGGTCCGCACCATGAATAACCGCGCGCGGTCGCTGGCGCTTCAGCGGCGACGCTCCTCGGTCGATGGCCCACGGCGTGCAGCGGCCGCACGACAAGCCCTTTCGCACCGTCTTCGCCGACCACGCGGAGGCTGCCGCCCTGCTCCGCGGCCACCTGCCGGAGGCGCTCGGCCGCGACCTGCGCTGGTCCACCCTCACCCTGCAGGACCGCAGCTTCGTCGACACCGACCTGCTCTTCTCGATCAGGCGCAAGGCCGGTGCCCCGCCGGCATGGCTGTACGTGCTCGTGGAGCACCAATCCCGCCCCGATCGCTGGATACGCTTCCGCCTGCTCAAGTACTGCTGCCGCATCTGGGACCGCTCCCGCCGGCAGTTTCCGCGCGAGCGCCGGCTGCGCCCCATCGTCCCGCTGGTCTTCTACCAGGGGCCGGGCCGCTGGCGCCACGCCACCGAGTTCGCCGAGCTGTTCGCCGACTCGGTCCGCGACTGGCCGTGGGTGCCGCGATTCGCGCACCTCCTGGTCGACCAGTCGCGGGAGAACCCGCAGGCGGTGCGCGGCCTGTTGCACGGCCGTATCGCGCAGCTCATGATGATGGCTCGGTACCGGCACCGGCGGCATGCGCTGCGGCGCGCGGTGCAGTTGCTGGCCGAGTTGCTGCCGCACGCCGACCAGGATGCCGTCCGTACGCTGGTGGTGTACCTGTGGGCGACACAAGACCACGACACCGCGCGCCGATTCGGTCAACAGTTGCGCGCGACGGTGTCGGGATCGGGAGGTGATCTGGTGACCTATGCCGAGGAACTGATGCAGGAAATGGCGCGCAAGGTCCGCGCGGAAGGACTCCAGGAGGGTCGCGAGACAGGGCTCCAAGAGGGTCGCGCGGAAGGGTTGTTGGAGGGCCAGGTGGGCACCATCGAGAGCCTGTTGCGAGCGGGCGTCCGTTGGCCGGTCATCGAAGCGGCTACCGGCATCGACCAGGACGCCTTGCGTGCTCTCAGGCAGCGACTCGAAGGACCGGACGAGGGGACGAGAGAAGCCGACTGAAGACCCGCGTCCTCCCGGCGTGAACGCCGTCCTGCCGGCGGCTGGCTACGGGATCCGCATCCGCTCGCTATTCCCGACACGCCCAAGGCGCTGATTTGAGGTGGGCGGCCGCGCCCTCATCCATCGCCTGCAGTCAGAATCGCCAATTCTGCCCGTTCCTCAGGTCCGGGTTACGCCGAGCAGCCCGGCCATGCGTCGCACCGAGACAAGGCCCTGGTCGATGGCCAGTCCCATCACCTTGAGAAACGGCTCGGAAAACCGGGCCGGGGGCACGTCGTCCGCCGCCGCGTTCAATCGCCGAGTTCCATCTCGCCACCCTGCACGCACTCGGCGACGGCGGCCTCGAGCAGAACGCCGTCGCTACCTTCACGTGGTTCCTCCGCTCCGCGGAACAGGGGTCGCCCCGGCTCAAGGCGCCCTGTGCGTCGCCGCCTTCCTGGGCGAGGGTGTGGAGCGGGACTACGGCGAAGCCGTCCGCTGGTGCCGGCTCTCCGCCGAGCAGGGGGACCGCGACGGCCAGTGCTGCCTGGGCTTGCTGTACGCCAGCGGCGCCGGTGTCGAGCGGGACGCGGCGGAGTCCGTGAAGTGGCTGCGGGCCGGAGAATTCACGTCGGGCCGGGAGACCGCCTTGCCGAGGGCATGACCGCCGAGCAGTTGGCAGAGACGAAGCTCGCCGCCGACACCTTCCCGGCGACCTATCGAGACTCCTGACGCGACGCGCCGGTCGGCGCCGGCCGCGTCAGGCTACTCGGACTGCCACCACTTGCGCCGTGTCGCTACCGCCGGTCACCTTATCTCAAGCCACTAAAGCCGCTCACCGAGAAATTGCTGATTGACGGCGGTGTATATCGTCAACTACCGTAGGGCGAAGGCCGATGGAAAACGCGCAACACTTCGAGACGCTCGCTATTCGCCGCTTCCGCGGCTTTTCGGCGCTCGACCTTGACCGTCTCGGATCCTTTAACCTTTTCGTGGGTGCCAACGACGTTGGGAAGACGTCGGTTCTGGAAGCTATCTTCCTGTTGTCGAGCGTCGCCAACCTGCACTTGCCGGTAAGGATACAGAACTGGAGACAGTACTTGGTTGGCGATTTCGAGGAATTGTCACCTCTCTTCCACAACATCGACGTCGACGCGTCGGTGACTCTGGCGGCTCACTCAGGTCAGGAGCGCCGCACGCTAGCGATTTCTGCCCCCTACCAGCAGACCGCCATCGATATGGAGACGCAGCGCGCCGCCAGCAGGACCAACGGCAAGGCGTCCGACACCAGGAGCGACGATGGAGCAGGCAGTCAATCGTCTTCGTCGACACCTTCCGGCTTGCGTGCGCTGCGGTACGACGCGACCGTGCAGCGGGCGACTGAGGCCGATCCGATCAGCATTTCCGGGACGCTCGTCGATCGTGGCGAGAAGTGGGAGGTTGTCTCGGAGCCGGGTTCGGCAGCGGACACCACGATTCCCGCGGCATTTATTCCAGCGCGACTCGGCTATGACCCGGACACGATCGGCGACGTCATCGTCGGCAAGAAGACCGGTGAGCTTCTCAGATACTTGCGTGTCGTAAATCCCCAGGTGGAGCAGATCGCAGTACGCGGTACCGTAGCATACTTGGACATCGGCTTGGCTCGCATGATTCCGCTCAACATGTTCGGCAGCGGCATGGTGCGGGCGGCAGCGATTCTCGGTTCGGCGATCGCTCGGGACGTTCGTATTATCTTGATTGATGAGATCGAATACGGTCTTCACTACTCGGCGATTCCCGCGCTGTTGCGAACGCTCCTCGCGGTGTCCGCCGAAGGCCGCATGCAGGTATCCGTCACGACACACAGCCTTGACGTCTTGCGAGCGCTGCAAGCGGTGCTGAGTGAGGCCCCATACGCGCGGTATCAGCCCACTGCCGTTTGTTATGCGCTGGAACGCGACGAGGGAGGATCGGTACGTCCCTACCGGTACGACTACGATCAGTTCGAGCACTGCGTGGTCGGTGGCATGGAGATACGGTGATGCCGTGGACGATGTTCGTCGAGGGAAGCAGTGACGAGGTCTTCCTGAGCTGTGTATTGAGCCATCTGGATATCACCAACGTAGAAACCGAGCGAATCAATGGAGGGGTTGGGAAGCTTGGCAGCGTTGCTCGTCAGATGCAAAGACGCTCGCTGCGGGGGAATCGCATTTCCGTGATATTGGACGCGGACGCGGACTTCGAGAAACGACGTGGTGAGTACGAAACGGAGCGCGTGCGGCACGAGCTTCCGATCGACCGCTTCTTTCTGCTTCCCAATCACCGGGACACGGGGTGTCTCGAGACCTTGCTTGAACAGATCGCGGTTTCCGGACACCGCGTGGTGTATGATTGTTTCGACGCATACGAGCGTTGTTTACGCCGTCACAGTGACGCATACCGCGTTCCGAACCTCAAGGCCCGCATCTACGCATACTGTGAGGCGCTCGACATCGAGACTAGCTCACCGAGTCGGGATTACGGCAGACCCGCTATTGGGATCCGGATGCCGTCGCTTTGGAGCCGCTGAGGGCTTTTCTTACCGGTCTCCACGCTACCGGAGCATGAAGCGGTCGGAGAGACGCCGTGATCGGTAACGCGAGCAACTGCGAGCCGCGTGGCCAACCCCCCGGGCCGGCTATTCCCGGAGGTCCTCGGGTTCCGGAGACTGTCCTCCTTCGCGCCGCAGAATCCGTCGCGCCGCCTCGACGTCGGCCTCGCCGGCACGCGCGGCGAAGAACCCGGCCGTCTTCGTGGACGCGACCTCCTCGTGCGGTGGCCGACGTCGTCGAGAAGCCGTTCCAACGACACGAGGCGCTCGCGAAACCCGAGTCGAACGCCACAGCCAAGACTGGTCGGCGAGGACGTGGCGCGGGATCATGGCGAAGCCGTCGGCACCTTCCTGGCGAAGCCTACCGGGACTTTTGACGCGACGCGCCGGTCCCCGCCGGCCGCGCTCGGGCTACTCGGACTGCAGGTGTCAGGATGGGGAGGCGGGATCGAAGCGGGCGAAGAACGCGGCGGCGGTCTCGCAGCGCACCAGCCAGTCACCGACCTCGGCCAGCCGTTCCGGATCGGTGATCGGTGCCAGCAGGTCGGCCAGGCGGGCAGCGGCGCCGGCATCGCAACGCGCCGCCGCCAGCCGACACAGCAGTGCCCGTTGCTGGTCGACACCCTGGGTAAGGCCCTGTTCGCGACCTTCCGCAACACCTTGTTCACGGCCTTCCGCAACGCCCTGTTCACGGCCTTCGGCGACCCGTTCGACCAACGTCATGCTCGCCTCCTCCAGCGTCCGTATCGCCGGCACCAACGCTCCCGGCGGCGCCAGCGGTGCGGCTATCTGACACAACCAATCCGCGAACGCGCGCCGCAACTCCTCCGCGCCCCGCTTCGGCAACCAGCGCCGTCACCGCGCGCATCACGTCCTCAGGCGACCGGCTCTGCTCCAGCCGCGCCACCGCGCGCAACAGGTTGCGGTAGGGCAAATCATCGGCCGCCACCCCCACCAACAGCAACCCCGTGTAGGTGAGGATGCGCAGCGCCATCAAGCGATCATCCTGCGCCTGGAACTCCAGCAGCACCAGCAAGAACGCCCGGCGCGACCGCGGCTGCCAACCGACGG
Source organism: Spirochaetia bacterium (assembly GCA_963662775.1). Lineage (GTDB taxonomy): Bacteria > Spirochaetota > Spirochaetia > SZUA-6 > Bin103 > CATQHW01. The sequence goes on along the minus strand of OY759747.1, from coordinate 1,822,257 downwards.
TTCCCGGCCGACGAAAGCGCCGGCGCCGGCCGCGACGCTTCTTCGGTCGATGGCCCACGGCGTGCAGCGACCGCACGACAAGCTCTTTCGCACCGTCTTCGCCGACCAGGATGCCGTCCGTACGCTGGTGGTGTACCTGTGGGCGACACAAGACCACGACACCGCGCGCCGATTCGGTCAACAGTTGCGCGCGACGGTGTCGGGATCGGGAGGTGATCTGGTGACCTATGCCGAGGAACTGATGCAGGAAATGGCGCGCAAGGTCCGCGCGGAAGGACTCCAGGAGGGTCGCGAGACAGGGCTCCAAGAGGGTCGCGAGACAGGGCTCCAGGAGGGTCGTGCGGAAGGGTTGCTTGAGGGCCAAGTGGGCACCATCGAGAGCCTGTTGCGAGCGGGCGTCCGGTGGCCGGTCATCGAGGCGGCTACCGGCATCGACCGGGACGCCTTGGGTGCTCTCAGGCAGCGACTCGAAGGATCGCAAGAGGGGGCGAAAGAGGCCGACTGAAGCCCCGCGGCCGGCGCCGCGATGCCGCTACGCTGCTATTGACGTCACTTCGAGGCGCAGCCCGATCGCACCCAGAGCGGCATCCATCTGATCCAGCCGCGAGTGGTGCTGCACGTCCAGGACACGATCGACCTGAGGAAGGTGCCAACGCAGTCGGCGAGCCAGTTCGGCCTTGCCGACACCCTGATCCCGCATGCTCTGGTACAGGATTACCTTGACGGCGGTAAGAGTCGGCAACAAGACACGAGTCTCGCCTTGAGAGGCCGTCGGAATATCATTTCGATCGTAGATGCGTGCGGCGACGGCTTCTTCCAGTGCCGCCACCGCACGCTCGAGCGCCTCGTCTCGATCTTCCCCGAACGTCGTCAGTTCCGGAAAGTCCGGGGCCGTAACGAGTACGGCCTCGTCGTCATGTTCCAATTTGACAGGATACGAAAGCATTTTTTGTCTTGCACACTCCATGCGCACATAGGTTTCCAGGGACATTACTCAACCTCCCTGACAAGGTGATCTTCATGTTGTGGTTCACTTCAACCCCAGGTCTTTCTTGATCTTCTCCACAACCTTCCTGGGGAGCTCCCTGTTTGCGCCGTGCATTGGCAACTGGGAGACACGATCTCTTAGTCGAACGGTACGGTGGCCGCTTCCGCTTTTGTGATTCTCGAACGAGCACCCCTGCTTCCGCAGCCAGCGCTCCAGCTCCGACGACTTCATTTATCCTTCCTTTAGTTCCATTTCTTTGCTCCTTACTGTTCCGAAACGACACAATCCTGATCGCCATGTGGCGATCAGCTGCTATCTCTATCTGCCCATGTCCCTATCCCCCTGATTCCCAAGGTTTCACGAAGCACCTGCGCTTGTCAACATATGTGTTGACCTTCCTGCAACAGGCTCGCCGTCGGCGCGGCGGCGCCGGGACACCGAAGTCACCGTGGTCGCCGGCCAGCAATTCACGTCGGGCCGGGAGCTCCTGTTTCACCTGCTGGTACTCGGGCAGATGTACCGGGACGGACCGGGCCTCCCCGGAAACGACGTCCCCGCCTACAAGTGGATGGCCGTCTCGAATCGCTGGGATCCGGACTCCACGTGGAGCACCCTGCAGGAAGAGCTCGACCGGCTTGCCGGGCATGACCGCCGCGCAGTTGGCAGAGGCGAAGCTCGCAGCCGACACAGCAGTGCCCGTTGCTGGACAACACCCGGTGTAAGGCCCTGTTCACGACCTTCCGCAACGCCCTGTTCACGGCTTTCCGGGAGCCACTGCTTGGGCCACTCGGCGACCGGCTCTGCTCCAGCCGCGCCACCGCGCGCAGCAGGTTGCGGTAGGGCAGATCATAGCAGCACCAGCAGAAACGCCCGGCGCCGGCCCAGGCGCAGATGCCAGACGGTACCTGTGGGCGACACAAGACCACGACACCGCGCGCCGATTCGCTCAACAGTTGCGCGCGACGGTGTCGGGATCGGGAGGTGATCTGGTGACCTATGCCGAGGAACTGATGCAGGAAATGGCCCGCAAGGTCCGCGCGGAAGGACTCCAGGAGGGCCGACTGAAGACCCACGTACCGCTCGTCCGCCGCCGCGTTCAGTCGCCGGACAAGCTCTTCTCCGGCGACGTCCGACCGATCGCCACGTGCAACTGTGCTACAATGTCGTTCATCGCTGGAGGAGCAGAACCATGGCGAAGCGAGAGAGCATCAGCATTTCCTTCACGCCCGAGCAGGCCGGGTTTCTCACCTCCCTCGTCGAGCGTGGCGAGTACCAGTCCGTCAGCGAGGTCGTGCGTGCCGCCCTGCGGCCGTTTCAGCGCCGGCAAGCCGTGCTGGACGCGGAGATCGACCGTGCTCGGAGGGTCATCGAGGCCGGCGCCGACCAACTGGACCAGGGTCTCATCGTGGACGGTGATGCGTTCTTCGAAGAGTGGGATGCGGAACTGGACGAACTGGAAGTGACGAGTCAACAGCGTACGGGATGACCCGGATCGCGTTTTCCGTAGCGGCTCGCGACGATCGGCGCGCGATCACCGCGTACACGGTAGAACGATTCGGCATCCATCAAGCCCGTCGCCTGCGCGCCAGGTTCGAGCGTGTGCTGAACACGCTCGCCGACACCCCGATGATCGGACGGACCCGCCACGAGCTGGATCCGCCCGGCCGCACCTTCCGCTATTTCGTCGTGATGAAGCTGTTCGTCATCGTGTACGAGCCCACCCCGTCCGGTATCCGCGTGGCTCGCATCCTCCACGGGATGCGCCGCCTTGCCGCCGAGCTCGATCGCGATACTGGAGATGACGGCTGATGGCGGCCGCTCGCCGAGATGACAGCGGCTGCCAACCGACGTTGCCGGGCGACGAAAGCGCCAGCGCCGGCCACGACGCTTCCTCGGTCGATGGCCCACGACGTCCAGCGGCCGCGCGACAAGCTCTTTCGCACCGTCTTCGCCGACGCCGCGGAGGTCGCCGCCCTGCTCCGCGCCCACCTGCCGGAGGCGCTCGATCGCTGGATACGCTTCCGCCTGCTCAAGTACTGCTGCCGCAGGCCGACCAGGATGCCGTCCGTCCGCCGCCGCGTTCAGCCGCCGGATCGTGAGATCGTCGCCGAGACGATCGCGACTTCGGATCATCGCCCTACGGCGCTCGACAGACCCCGCTTGCCGGCCGGGCTTCTACTTCGTATGCCGCAGGTTGTCGTCGTCGGGCGTCGCCGGGCGCGTGCGGGGCCGCCGGATCGGTGGGTCACGTCGACGCCGCAGCAGCGCCATGCCTGCAAGCCCGGCCGCGCACAAGGCGGCCAGGAACGCCAGCACCAGTAGCGGGTGGGCTCCGTCCGCCGGCATCGTCAGCACCAGGCGATCGTCACGCGCCGTCACCGGCAATCCGGTACGCGGTGCGCTCTCGGCCCAGCTCGGTGCGCTCCACCTTGCCGGTCGCCACGAGCCCGATCAGCGCGTTGCGCACCGGCTCCGGCGAGCCCGACCATCCCGTGCCTTCCAGCCACGCACGCACCGCCTCTACCGTCTGCGGCGGCGGGAGCGCCTGCAACGCTCCCAGCACGAGGCAGTCCATGCGCACGGTGCGCTGTAGCTCGAACCGGGTCCTCCCGCTTACGCCGATCGGGATCTTTCTGCCCTTCACCCGGTCGGCGGCAGGGAGCGCCGATGCTCGCAGACCACGTCGACGATCACTTGCGAGCCGGACTGTTCGACGGCCAAACGGCATGGGCGCCCGGCCCGGCAGGGAGCCGAGACATCGGCGCCGTGTGAACCATCCGTTGACCTCCCTATCGTGCCTATCGTGCTGACGCAATGAAACGGCCCCCCGGCGGCTTCGTGGGAGGGCGTTGTGGACGCAACCTCTGTGGGTAGCCGCCAGGGGACCGACCGTTCGTCCGGAAAGAGAAGACGGAGAGCGGGGAGGCTGGATGAGATGGTCCTGGAAGCTCTCCTTGAACCTCTCCGCTCTCCTCAGAGTCCTCTCCTTTACTTCCAGCGGATCGCCGCTGGTCTGCGCGGCCCTGGGCGTAAGCGCCTCCAACCAGCGCCTGCCCGCTCCGCTTGCGCCTTGTCATTCAGTGGATGACTCGTTTTCGTGACCGCCACATTTCTGGAAACGGAAGTACCCTATCTGGCTTGCATGTACAGACCATGGCGATTCGGCCGCGAACGGTGTTTTCTTCGTGAATCCACGTTCCGTGATGCCGTGCGCACGTACCTGCGGAACCGTGACGATTCGCGCAGCACATCACCGGCAGTCGACTGAGCTGCCGGCCCGCGGCAGATCGTCAACGCGGACGCGCCGGCCGCCGATCATCAAGGCATGCTCCGATCCCTGCTGCTCCTGCCGCTGCCGGCGCTGCTCGCCGGCCCCGCCCTCGCCCAGGACCTGCCGGTCATCACCCTGACCTACGAGACCGCGCAGGGCGTCGAGGAGGACGAGGAGCTGGAGCTCGAGCCCACCTACGTCCGCCACACCGGCATCGCCAGCGTCCGCCAGCCGCTCGGCGACCTGGCCCGGCTGACCCTTCCGGTGCGGCTGACGGTGCGCTCCGACCCGCGGGAGCCGGCCGAGCCCGAGACCCGCTCGGTGAGCTTCCAGCCGCGCCTGGACGTCGACCTGACCGACCGCCTGGACCTGGGCACGGAGCTGATCCTCCGCCACGGCAGCGACCCCGTGCTCGTCACCGCCGGCGGCCGCCTGCAGTCGCGCCTGAAGATCGGCGACGTCGCCCTCGACGGCTGGCTGAAGCCGCTGTACGACCTCTACGCCGAGCAGCCGGAGCGCAACCGCCAGCTCTACACCGCCTCCCTCGGCCTCACCTACACCGGCGACGGCCTGCGCCTGAGCGGCCGCTACCGGGGCACCGCCCGCTTCGCCTTCGGCGAGGAGAGCGAGGTCGACCCCCGCCTCTCCCACCTGCTGAGCGTCTCCCTGCGCCTCGACCTGGGCGCCGTGCCCTGACCGGGGACGCCGCGATGTGGTACAATTGTTGCGAAATGCAACAGTTATTCGCCCCGCCCGCGCCGACCGCGCGGAGCCCGGTCCTTCGCCCCGGCCGCGCTCGTCGCGCTCGCGGCCCTGGCAGCGCTCGGCTGCGCCGCACCCACGCCGGTCGGGCCTCCGACGTTCGCGGCGGCCATCGACGCCCCGGAGCCCTTCACGGTCGACGAGGAGATCACGCCCCTCGTCCTGCCCGCCGCCACCGGCGGAACGGGCGCCCTGACCTATTCCCTCACTCCGGCGATCCCGGGCCTGGCGTTCGACGCGGCCGCCCGCGAGCTCCGCGGCACGCCGACCGAGACCGGCACCTGGGACATGACCTACACGGCCAGGGACGAGAGCGACCGGACCGCCGAGATCGGGTTCACCATCATCGTCGCGGAGTTCTCGCTCATCCATGTCATCGTGGCGGCGATCGAAGGGGACGGCGCCGTCGCCGTGCCGCGCTACGCGGACGTGCCGGAGCCCGGCGGCGGCCCCGCCGTCGCGGTCACGGGCAACCGTGGCTACGTGGCCGGCGGGTCGCTCTTCCTGGACGTCGAGCCCGGGCCGGGCACCGACAAGCTGCTCCTTTCGATCCGCGGCCGTACCTTCATCGATTTCGGCTATTACGAGATCGACGTGCCGGACGGCACGTCCTCCCAGCGGCTGGTCGCGCGGGTGGAATTCGACCTGGAAGACCTGGGCGAGTTGCCGATTGTCTGCCTCGACGTGTCGGCGGTGGATGCCGGCGGGGCGGTCGGTCCGGCGGATTGCCATGTGGTCGAGAACGTCCCCGTCGGCTTCAGCGACGTGCAGGTCACCGTGTCGTGGGACAGCGACGCCGACCTGGACCTGCACGTGGCGGACCCGACCGGCGACGAAGTCTACGAGAATACGTGGGTGATCGAGAGCGGCGGCGAGCTGGACGTCGAATCCGGCGACTTCTGCTCGGGCCCGCCCATACGCAACGAGCACGTCGCGTGGACCGGTGGGACGCCGCCGCCCGGGCTCTACGAGGTGCGGGTCACCCATGACGACAACTGCGACGCTGCGGAGACCAACTACGTGGTCAGCGTCTACAACCACGGAACCGTGACCACCTTCACCGGTCCCGGCGTGTCCAGCGACCGCGGCACCGGCACGCTGATCACGCGCTTCCAGGTAGGCGGCGCCGCGGCGCCGGAGCCGGAGACGGCCCTCTCGGACACCTACCGCGGCAGCGGGGACCAGGTGTTCGTCCTCAACCCGAACGGCGAGGTGCTCGACCGGACTTCCTACACGCTGGACCTGGGATCCTCCTCGCCGGAGGTGTACGTCATCGGCACCGCCGGCAACTACCACGTAGACCCGCAGGTCGAGCGGGTGTACGCGGACGGGCAGCGCGCAGCCGCGCAGCAGGCGACACCGCGGCCGTCCCTGGGCGGGCAGGTGTCGCCGCGGCTCAAGTGGGTCACCGAGTTCAACAACTTCAACGACGGACCGCCCGTGTGGGAGGGATCGGCCGAACCGGACCGGATTCAGGAGGTGCAGGCGCGGCAGGCGGTCGCGGAGGGCGACCGGTTCGAGTTCTTCGACGTCATCGGTTTCGAGTACGTGCCCGCTACCGTTCGCAGGGTCGTGACCGACGGGACCACCTCCGTCGCGATGTGGGTGGCCGACCGGGAATGGTCGGACACCTGCGACAGCCGCGGGGACTGCCTCACCCAGGAGATGGTGGACGCGGTCGCGGAGCGCTTCCTGCGCCCCGGTGCGAGCAACGACATCTACGACTGGGTCACGACCATCTTCGGTGCCCCGTGGGGCCCGCACAGCGTGCGCGGGCGGGACGGCCAACCGCTCCTGATTCCCGCGGAGGCCGCCGGCGAGATACACGTCTTCCTGTTCGACATCGAGAACGACGGCTACCCGACCGGACCGCGCACCGTCGGCTACTTCAGCAGGCTGCACAACCAGCTGCGGCAGCCCGCGCCTTCCGTGCTCCGGTTCTCCGCCGAACGGCTGGCGTTCTTCATGGACTCGCCGTGGCTGGCGACGGCCGACGACGAGACCTGGGAGATCACCGACCGCCGGCCGAGTGTGATCCTGGGCACCCTGGCCCACGAGTTCCAGCACATGATCCATTACTACCAGAAGCCGGTCCTCCGGGACGCCATCAGCGAGACGTGGCTCAACGAACAGGCATCGGAAGTGGCGGAAGACCTGATCGCGGACAAGATCATGATCGACGGACCGCGCGCGGTCGCCTACGACGACCCCACCGCGGGCGAACCGGGGAACCTGCGGTCACGCCTCCCGGGCTACAACCTCTACAACGACATCCAGGTCACCACCTGGGACGGCTACCTGGCCAACTACTCGATCGCCTACGCGTTCAGCGCCTACCTGGCCCGCAACTACGGCGGCGCCGCGCTGCTCGGCGACATCGTGCAGAGCGATCTCGCCGGCGTCGGCGCCGTCGAGGAAGCGGTGCGCAACCAGGGCCACGACGAGTCCTTCCTGGACCTGCTGACGAACTGGGGGGCGGCCAACCTGCTGTCGGACAACACCGACGCCCCCGCTCCGTACCGGTACAACACCGGGACGTGGCGGACCTCCTACGCCGGCGGCCTGGAGTTCCGGCTGGGTTCGATCAACCTGTACAACTACATCTACGCGCCCGGCCGCCTCGCCCGGCCGGGGCCGTACCTGCACCCGCTGCCGTCGTTCAACGACCGCACGCAGCCGCCGCACTCCAACATGTACACCACGCTGGGGCGCCAGAGCGGCACCCTCCGGCTGAGCGTCACCGCGGAGTCCGAGAACCGCATCACGGTGGTGGTCAAGGAGTAGCGTGATGCGCGCCGGCGCGGCCCTGGCCCTGTCCGCCGGCGTGCTCCTGGCCTGCGCCTCCCCGGCGGAGGAGGAGCCCGCCGCGCCCGACCGGCCGGCGCAGGATCGGGTCATCGAGCTCACCGGCCGGGTGACGGTGACCGGTTCGGCGCCGCTGACCATCCTGGTCCTGGTCACCGAGACCGACCACTACGAGATCGTCGGCGACCTGGCGGCCGAGCTGCGCAAGCGGCAGCAACTCCACGTCACCGTCCGCGGCCGCGTCGTGCGCGAGGCAGCCGGCCCCGGCTTCCCGGCCCAGCTCCAGGTCGACTCCTACACCCTGGCTCGCGACGCCCCCTCCGCGTAGGCCGCCGCTCGCTGCGACTTCGGCGCCGGCAGGCTTGAGCGTGCCACATCAGGTACATTGGCCGATGCCATGGACCGCGACGCGCTCCTCGCCCACATCCGCGCCACCCACTTCGAGTCCGGCGACCGCGACCGCGCGGGGGCGGACGCACGCCGCGTCGCGCGGTTCCTGAAGCGCTCGGGCGCCCGCAGGGTCGTGGGCATCGGCTCCGCTTTCGACCGCACACGGCCGTTCACCCATCGATCGGACATCGACCTCGTGGCCGACGGCATCCCGCCCCGGCGCTTCTACGCGGTGTCCGCCGAAGCCGCCGCCATGACCGATTTCCCGCTGGACCTGACCGCCGCGGAGACGGCGGCGCCGGCGCTGCGTGCCGCCGTCCGCGAGCACGGCACCGAGCTGTGACCCGGGCAGAGACGCTCTTGCGGCGGCTGGCCGCGGAGGTCACCAACGAGCTCGCCGGCCTGGAACAGCTCGCGCAGGAGCTGGCGGGCGCTCCGGGCGGGTCGGACACCTATTCGCTGCGGGCTCGAGGATCGATCCTGCACGACTTCTACAGCGGGGTGGAGCGGATCTTCGTGCGCATCGCGGGCGAGCTGAACGGCGGCGTCCCGCGGGCCGAGCGGTGGCATCAGGAGCTCCTGGGCGACATGGTGCTGGAGATCCCGAGGGTCCGCCCTGCCGTGATCGACGCCCGCCTGGCGAAGGAGCTGGGAGAGTACCTGCGGTTCCGGCACGTGTTCCGCAACGTCTACGGATCAGGACTGGAAGCGGAGCGCCTGCAGACCCTGGTCGACCGCCTGCCCGCCACCCTGGCGGCCGTCCGCGAGCGCATCGCCGCGTTTGTCTCGTGGATGCTCGGCGATTCCCCGCCCTGAGCGCACCGGGCGGGGTCAGAGCGCAGGCGGCTGCCGGCTCCAGGTCGACCCCTGCACCCCGGGTCAGGGGCGAAGCGCGAGTTGCACCTTGATGGCACGCTCGACGGCATCGAGCTCCCGCCGGTCCAGCGTGCAGAGATACCGGTCCAACCGGCTCTTCGCCGCCGTCGTGATCTGGTCGGCCATCGCCTTGTTGCGGGCGCCGTCGACCGTCACGACCGCCTCACTCGGATAGGCCGGCTTTGCCGAGGACGACAGCGGTACCACCTGCACGCGGTTGAGGTGCCGATTGGCGGCGTCGTTGCTGACGATCACCGCTGGCCGGCGCTTGCGAACCTCCCCACCACGGGCGGTCCGAAACGACACCCACCAGACCTCACCGCGCTTCATCGGCGGCATCCGCGATCAGGTCGTCAGCCCATTCGGCGGCGTCGCGCTCCCGGTGTTCGTCGGCCGCCATCTCGGCATAGGAAGCCTCCAGGTCGGGATCGACGACGTACGGGCGCACCAGCTCCTGGATGAACCCGGCGATGCGCCGGGAGCCCACCTTGTCGTACAGACCCAGGTACACTTCATCGTCGAGCGTGATCGTGAGCTTGCGACTCATGCCGCTATACGTATGGTACACGTACAGTGTGAGTCAAGCCGGTTCTCCCGTGGATGCTCGGCGATTCCCCGGTCTGAGCGCGCCGGGCGGGGGGTCAGAGCGCAGGCGGCGGCCACTCACCTGCCGGAGGACCGTTCAGGGCGTCCCGCGTGCCTTCCGCCAGGCCGCACACCTTCCCGGCCTTCCGCGCGGCGCGCGCCCGGATGGCCGGCGTGACGTACGCGGCGACCGCCCCGAGCGCCGTCGCCAGGACGGCCAGGTCGTCGCAGAACCCTGCCGGCCCCGCGTCCGGAACCGCGTCCAGCGGCACGATGAAGTAACCGAGCGCGGCGCGGGCGCACTCGCGTGCCCAGGCCGGCGTCTCCGCGCCCACCGCCGCGTATCTGAGCGCCAGCGCCCGTTCGACGACGGCGCTTCCCGCTTTCCGCGCGGCGGTGCGCAGCTTGTCCCGGAACGACGCCTCTCCGTACCGTTCCGCCCACTCCCTGGCGCGCTCCGGACTCCCGGCCTCGCACGATCCCCGGCATATCCTGCCGGCGCAGAACGAATAGGCAAGCAGCAAGCCGGAGAACCGCCGCCGCGCCGCGCCGGCGGGGAGCTGGCACGCTCCCGGCGCGCCCGTGCTCGGCACGCGCGTGCTCGGCACGCCCTTCACCAGGATCTCCCGGACGACGACGATGCAGGCCAGCGCGAAGCCCGCCGCGGTCAACAGCGAACCGGCGTTCATCGCCGTCGCCGTCCGGCGACGCGTCGTCGGACGGCGACGACCCGACGACACGGCCCCCCGGCGCCTTGGGGAGGTGCGTAGCGGAGCTGCGCGGGATGCCGCCGGGGGGCCGTCCTGCCGTCTGGGCGGAACGTGGTGAGCGGGGAGCGTCGGATGAGTGGGTCCTGGTAAACGCTTCGTACGAGCTCCCCACCCGCCTCGTTCACGAACCTAGCATACATCGGGCTGGCCGACTGTCCGTGAACGACTCGTGGACATTCGATGAGGAATCGTGATTCTTTCGTGAATTCCGGGTATGGTCGGCCCCGTGCCGCCACGCGACGACCTGCTGCGTGAGAACCAGGCGCTGCGCGAGCGCATCTCCGGGCTGAGCGCCGCCATCCTGCGCATCAACGCCAGCGTCGACGTCGACACCGTGCTGCGCGCGATCCTGGAGAGCGCGATCGCGCTGACCGGCGCCGCGCGGGGCTTGATCACTTCCGGGGACGGCGCGATCCAGCGCGAGATCGTCACGTCCGGCTTCACCACCGCCGATCACCGGCGGATGGAGGAGTGGGGGCCCGAGGGGCTGGATTTCTTCGACCACCTGCACGGGCTTCCGGGTCCGATCCGGCACCCGAATCTCGCCGAGTACGTGCGCTCGCTCGGCTACGCCACGGACGTCGTGCTGCCGAGGAGCTTCCTGGGTACGCCGATACGCCACGCGGACGTGCGCATCGGCGGCTTCTTCCTCGGCGGGAAGGAAGATGGCCGGGAGTTCACGGACGAGGACGAAGAGGTCCTGCTGCTGTTCGCGTCGCAGGCGGCGGCCGCCCTCGTCAACGCCCGCGCGCACCGCCACGAGCGGCGGGCGCGCGCCGACCTGGAGGCGCTGGTCGAAACCTCGCCGGTCGGCGTCGTCGTCATCGATCTCCGCTCCGGCCGTCCGATGTCGCTCAATCGCGAGGCGCGGCGGATCGTGGAGGGCCTGCGCATGCCGGGCGGCACGGTGGAAGAGCTCAAGGACACGCTGGTCGTGCGGCGGGCCGACGGACGCAAACTCCCGCTCGCCGAGGCCCGTCTGGCCCAGGCGCTGCGGGGCGTGGGGACGGTGCGCGCCGAGGAGATCCTGCTCTCCGTCCCCGGCGGGCGCAGCGCTACGGTCCTGGTCAACGCCACGCCCATCCGCTCCGCGGACGGCGCGGTCGAGTCGCTGGTCGTCACCATGCAGGACATGGCGCCTCTCCAGGAGCTGGAGAGGCTGCGGGCGGAGTTCCTGGGCATGGTCAGCCACGAGCTGCGGGCGCCGCTCACCTCGATCAAGGGCTCGGCGGCCACCGTGCTCGGCGCCTCGCCCGGCCTGGACCCGGCCGAGATGGTGCAGTTCTTCCGCATCATCGACCAGCAGGCCGACCACATGCGCGGCCTGATCGGCGACCTGCTCGACGCCGGGCGCATCGAGACCGGCACCCTCTCGGTCTCCCCCGAGCCGTCGGAGGTGCCTGCGCTGGTGGACCAGGCCCGGAACACGTTCCTGAGCGGCGGCGGCGCGCAACAGGTGCTGCTCGACCTGCCGCCGGACCTGCCGCGGGTGATGGCCGACCGGCCGCGCATCGCGCAGGTCCTGAACAACCTCCTGGCGAATGCCGCCGCGTACTCCCCGGGCTCCGCTCCGATCCGGGTGGCCGCCCGGCGCGACGGCCTGCAGGTCTCGGTCTCGGTCTCGGACGAAGGCCGCGGCGTGCCGCCGGAGCGCCTGCCGCGCCTGTTCAGCAAGTACGCCGGCACCGGCGACGGCGACCGGGAACCCGGCACCGGCGGCATCGGCCTCGGGCTGTCCATCTGCAAGGGGCTGGTGGAGGCGCACGGCGGCCGCATCCGGGCCGAGAGCGGCGGAACCGGGCAGGGCACCCGGGTCACCTTCACGCTTCCGGCGGCGGAGGAAGAGGGCGCCGCGGCCGGCCTCCCCCGTGACCGTCCGCGGCCCGCCGGGCAACGGCGCGACCCGGAGCGCATCCTGGTGGTCGACGACGACCCGCAAACCCTTCGCTACGTGCGCAACGCGCTGTCCGCCGCGGGTTATGCGCCGGTCGTCACGGGCGACCACCGGGACGTGCCCCGCCTCATCCGCACGGAGAAGCCGCGGCTGGTGCTCCTGGACCTGATGCTGTCCGGGACGGACGGCATCGAGCTGATGGAGCGGATCCCGGAGCTGGCCGACCAGCCGGTCATCTTCATCTCCGGCTACGGCCGGGACGAGACGGTCGCGCGGGCGCTGGAGACCGGCGCCGCCGACTACATCGTCAAGCCGTTCTCACCCACGGAGCTGACGGCGCGCGTCCGCGCCGCCCTGCGGGGGCGCGCCGAGCCCGAACCGTTCCTGACCGGAGACCTGGCCATCGACTACGAGCGGCGCCGGGTGACCGTGGCCGGCCGGCCGGTGCGGCTGACGGCCACCGAGTACGAGCTGCTGCGCATCCTCTCGATCAACGCGGGACGGGTGGCGACCTACGACACGCTGCTGCGGCAGGTGTGGGGCCGCCGGGAGGCGGACGACACGGAGCTGGTGCGCACCTTCATCAAGAAGCTCCGGCGCCGGCTGGGCGACGACGCGGCCAGCCCGTCCTACATCCAGACCGAGCGCGGCGTCGGCTACCGCATGCTCGGCTGACGGGTGGCGAGGTTGTCCACCAGAACGTCACCGCCTTCGAGGTCGCCGGCGGCTGCCGCCGATCAGCGGCCGTTGCGCTCGACCGGCTCCACCGCCATCGCCGCCGGCGCGGCCAGCTCGCGCGCCAATTCGCGCGGCTGCCGCCGCTCGGCCTCATCGGAGGCAAGCCCCCGATCCAGCGCCTTGCGCGCGACCGTCATCAGCGACACGCCGCCGCGCCGGGCCGCCTCTTCGAGCCGCTCGCTCAGCTCCGGCGACACCGCGATGCGCAGGTCCTCGTGCCCGGTGGGCAGCGTCCCCGCCTCGATCCGGGCCACCCGCTCCGCGGCGGTGCGCAGCGTCGCATAGGCGGCCGTGTCCTCCTGCAGCATGTCGTCCACCCGCCGGCGCAGGCCGGCGCCCTGCAGCAGCGCCAGCGCCACCAGGCCGGCCAGCGCCGCCACCGCAACGATCACGACCGTCTCGGCGGTCAAAAGGTTCGCGAGTTCTACGGGCATGGCAGCCTCCCTTCCGCGCGCCCCTGCATGATCGAAGCGCACGCCACGCCCTATATATCGGCGGCCGGCGCCCCGACGGTGAGTCGGGACCCGGCCGCAACGGATGGGGGCGTCAGACCGGGGGCCGCGAGCACCGCCAGGACCTCGCTGATCAAGGACCTGCTGGCCGGCTTCATCGCTCCCCGGCGCCTTGCGGGCTGGGCCGAGACGCTCGACTTCGACAGCCTGAGCGAAGGGTCGACCGAGAACATCACCGACGAGCTGCGCCGCCGCCACGATGACGTGGTCTGGTCGATCGCGCGGCGCGCGGGGCGGCGCGGCCGGCAGACGCTGCACGGTGTGATCGAGCATCAGTCCGGCGTGGACTACTCGATGCTGGATCGTCGACAGCGCCACGACCGACGAATTCCTGTCCCGCCTCGGAGGCGCCGGCTCGTAGCTCCCGATTCGACGCGGCCAGCGACTATCGCCGGCTGCCCGCGCGGGAGCTGGCGGGTGGCGTGCCGGGTCTGGCCGCTGCGCTTTCCGGCCGGAGCCCGACGGGCGCCTCGGATCCGCTCGGGCCGGGGGGCGGCCAGGCCTCCGGATCGCCGGCGGCGCGCACCGCCAGGACCTCGCTGATCAACTCCACCAGCGCCGTTGCCTGTTTCTCGTCGAAGCCGGCCTCACGCAACCGCGTGTATGCCTTGAGCGTGTCGAACATCACCGCCATGCCACGACTCCCGTTCCTCTCACGGTCTGCCGACCATCGCACGACGGCCTGGCGCCGGGTCGAGCGGCCTTCACAGCAGCTTGTCGAAGGCGACCATGATCCCGACCGCCGCCACGGCCACCGCGCCGAGCCGCGTGGTCATGCGCCGTCCCTGCTTGTGCATCTCCGCCATCAGGTCAGCTCTCAACGTCGTGATCTCGCCCCGTAGCCCCAGCTCGCTTTTCTCCAGGTCTCCGCGCACGGCCGCCAGCCCGGCAGCCGTTTTGCTGCGCAAGGATGCGATGTCGGCCGTCAGCTCGCTGCGCAGGGCCCCCATGTCCGCCTTCAACTCGCTGCGCAGGGCCCCCATGTCCGCCTTCAACTCGCTGCGCAGGGCCCCCATGTCCGCCTTCAACTCGCTGCGCAAGGCCCCCATCTCGCTGCGCAGCACCCCCAAGTCCTCACGGGTGGCGAGGTTGCTCACGAGCAGGTCGGACATCGTCTCCACCAACACCGTCGCCTGGTGCTCTTCGAAGCCCGCCTTCCGGCGCAGCCGCGTCACCGCCTTGTGCGTGTCGAACGTAACCGCCATGCCGCCTTCTCCCACGATACCACTACCGGGACTCATCACGCCCCGGCGGCGCTACGCCCTGACAGCGGCCCCATCGGCCGTGGCGCTTCAGACGGAGGAGGCCGCCGCGACGCGGCCGTCAGGTAGAATCCCCGCCCGAAACCAACGTCGGCACCGCGACGGCGCGGCCACCAGCGGAGACTCATGGACGACGCTTCCTACAAACGACTGCTCGGACACCAACGCATCGTCAAGGACCTGCTGGTCGGCTTCATCGCTCCCCGGCGCCCTGCGGGCTGGGCCGAGACGCTCGACTTCGACAGCCTGAGCGAAGGGTCGACCGAGAACATCACCGACGAGTTGCGCCGCCGCCACGATGACGTGGTCTGGTCGATCGCGCGGCGCGCGGGGCGGCGCGGTCGGCAGACGCTGCACGTGGTGATCGAGCATCAGTCCGGCGTGGACTACTCGATGCCGCTACGGTTTCTGAATTACACCAGCCTGCTCTACCAGCGGCTGTACCGCGACCGCACCCGCTGGAACCGGGAGGACACCGCCGACCCGGTGCTGCACGTGGTGGTCTACAACGGCGATGCCCGCTGGGACGCGCCGCTGACGCTCGCCGGGCTGGTGGAACACACCGAGCACGACGGCCCGGAGCAGCTCGCGTTGAGCTACGACGTGATCGATCTGATGGCGGTGGAAACGGCTGATCTGCCGCGCCCGAATCTGCTAACGTGGGTGGCGGAAGTCGAGCAGAGCGTGCACGCCGGGAGGTTGCCCGAGCGGGTACGGGAGTTGGGCGAGTGGCTCGCCGCGGAAGAGGAGCCGGAGCTGACCAGGACGTTCGACCTGTGGCTTGGCGCCGTGGGATGGAAATTGGGCGTACGGTTGCCCTCGATCCGGGAGTACGAGGAGGCAAGTGCGATGCTGGCGAACAAGATCGATCGGTGGGAAGCCGAAATACGGCAGGGGGGCATCGAGCAAGGCATCGAGCGGGGCATCGAGCAAGGCATCAAGCGGGAGAAGGCGTTGCTGCGCCGACAGGCGGAGCGGCGGTTCGGTAGCGCGGCGGCGGAGCAGCTTGCGGCGGCGCTTGCGGAGGTGTCCGACGCGGACCGCCTTGCCGAAGCAGGGGACTGGATCGTCGACAGCGCCACGACCGACGACTTCCTGTCCCGCCTCGGAGCCGCCGGCTCGTAGCCCCGATTCGACCCGGCCTCCCGATCGCCGGCGCCTGACGCCGATCAGTGGCCGTCGCGCTCCACTCCGCCATCGCTGCCGCCGGCCTGACGCAACCGGGCTTCGAGCTCGGCCACGCGCGCTTCGGCCGCCTTGAGGGCCTCGGTCTCGCGCTGGCGCGCCTCGGCTTCTTCGGCAAGGTTCGGCAGGTCGCGTCCGGTCCGCGGATCGCGAAAACGCAGCCCGCGTTCGCTCAGCCGCAACTCCAGCCCGAGCACGGCGCTCGCCCCCTGCCGCGTCCCGTCGCTCAGCTCCCGCGCCGGCAGCGGCCGGTACTCCCCCGCGACCAGCTCCAGCCCCTGCAGCGGCGGCTCCAGGTAGTCTTCGGTCGGGTCGAACTGCCAGTACTCGCGCACGCCCAGGGAGCGGTACAGCTCCCGCTTGCTCACCTGGTCTTCGCGGCGCGTGCTGCGCGACGTGATCTCCAGCACGAAGTCCGGGCACTTCGGCTCTTCCCACAGCCGGTATATGGAGCGGTCGGCGCTGTGCGCGCCCACGACCACGAAGACGTCCGGCGCCACGACCGCCTGCGGATCGCCCTCCCGGTAGTAGATGAACAGGTTGCCGGACACGTACACGTCGGCGCGGTCGCGGAAGTGATGGCGCAGCGCCTCGACGGCGTAGGTCAGCGGGGTGCGCTGGTGATCGGTCTCCGCGATGGGTTGGCCGTCGGACGACGGATACTCAACCGCGACGGGAGTCGGCAGCAGGCTTGAGCGTGCCAATGGGCCATCCTTCCCTTCACGGCAGCGTAGCACGGCGGGCGGTGTGCGGTCGGTTTTCGTTCCACACCCTGGTAACGCTCCCGCCGGCGTCCACGCTTCAAAAGGCAGCGAAGCCGATCCCGCCGGCGGCCGAATCGCGTCGACCGCCCGTCACAGCAGCTTGCAGCAGACTGGCGGCGTCCGGCTTGTTGGTGAACACTCTCCGCGCGAGCGCCACGGCGTCATGACCACGAGGAGGCACGTGCGGTGTTGGCGAACACGATCGATCGCTGGGAAGCGGAAATCCTGCAGCAGGGCATCGAGCAAGGCATCAAGCAGGGCATCGAGCAAGGCATCGAGCGCGGTATCCAGCAGGGGACGGCGCGGCTGCGCCGACAGGCAGAGCGGCGGTTCGGTGCTGCGGCGGCGGAGCAGCTTGCGGCCGTGCTTGCGGAGGTGACCGACGCGGACCGCCTTGCCGAAGCAGGGGATTGGATCGTCGACAGCGCCACGACCGACGACTTCCTGTCCCGCCTCGGAGCCGCCGGCTCGTAGCTCCCGATTCGACCCGGCCGGCGACTATCGCCGCGGCGTGCCGGGTCTGGAGTCCCGCGTCGTGATCTCGCTCCGCAGCCCCAGCTCGCTTTTCTCCCGGTCTCCGCGGCCCTCAACGCCACTGCGGCGCCACGTTGGCGAACAACTCGGCGCACTCCCGTTCGTGCTGCCACGGCTGTGACGCCGATCAGCGGCCGTCGCGCTCCTCGGCCGGCGGCCGATCGGCGACCGCGTCCACCCTGCCATCGCTGCCGCCGGTCTGGCGCAGCCGGGCTTCGAGCTCGGCCACGCGCGCTTCGGCCGCCTTGCGCGCCTCGGCCTCGCGCTTTCGCGCTTCAGTCTCGCGCCGGCGCGCCTCGGTTTCGCGCGCGAGCCGCGACTCCGCGTTCTGCCTCGCCTCGGTCTCGCGCTGCCGCGCTTCGGCCTCTTCGGCAAGGTTCGGCAGGTCCCGTCCGGTCCGCGGATCGTGAA
Source organism: Spirochaetia bacterium (assembly GCA_963662775.1). GTDB lineage: Bacteria > Spirochaetota > Spirochaetia > SZUA-6 > Bin103 > CATQHW01. The sequence goes on along the minus strand of OY759747.1, from coordinate 1,804,510 downwards.
AACGCAGCCCCCGTTCGCTCAGCCGCAACTCCAGCCCGAGCACGGCGCTCGCCGCCTGGCGCGTCCCGTCGCTCAGCTTCCGCGCCGGCAGCGGCCGGTACTCCCCCGCGACCAGGTCCAGCCCCTGCAGCGGCGGCTCCAGGTAGTCGTCGGTCGGGTCGAACTGCCAGTACTCGCGTACCCCGAGAGAGCGGTACAGCTCCCGCTTGCTCACCTGGTCTTCCCGGCGCGTGCTGCGCGACGTGATCTCCAGCACGAAGTCCGGGCACTTCGGCTCTTCCCACAGCCGGTAGATGGAGCGGTCGGCGCTGTGCGCGCCCAGCACCACGAAGACGTCGGGAGCCACCACCGCCTGCGGATCGCCCTCCCGGTAGTAGATGAACAGGTTGCCTGAGACGTACACGTCGGCGCGGTCGCGGAAGTGATAGCGCAGCGCCTCGACGGCGTAGGTCAGCGGGGTGCGCTGGTGATCGGTCTCCGCGATGGGTTGGCCGTCGGACGACGGATACTCAACCGCGACGGGAGTCGGCAGCAGGCTTGAGCGTGCCATGGGCCATCCTTCCCTTCACGGCAGCGTAGCACGGCGGGCGGTGTGCGGTCGGTTTTCGTTCCACACCCTGGTAACGCTCCCGCCGGCGCCCACGCTTCAAAAGGCAGCGAAGCCGATCCCGCCGGCGGCCGAATCGCGTCGACCGCCCGTCACAGCAGCTTGTCGAAGGCGACCATGATCCCGACCGCCGCCACGGCCACCGCGCCGAGCCGCGTGGTCATGCGCCGCCCCTGCTTGTGCATCTCGGCCATCAGGTCAGCGGCTGCCACTGCGGCAACCGGCGTCGAACCATGCAGTGGCGCCGGGCTATCCGCCGGGCGCACCGTTGCCGCCGGCCTGGCGCAGCCGGGCTTCGAGCTCGGCCACGCGCGCTTCGGCTGCCTTGCGAGCCTCGGCCTCGCGCTTTCGCGCTTCAGTCTCGCGCCGGCGCGCCTCGGTTTCGCGCGCGAGCCGCGACTCCGCGTTCTGTCTCGCCTCGGTCTCGCGCTGCCTCGCCTCGGTCTCGCGCTGGCGCGCTTCGGCCTCTTCGGCAAGGTTCGGCAGGTCCCGTCCGGTCCGCGGATCGTGGAAGCGCAGCCCCCGTTCGCTCAGCCGCAACTCCAGTCCGAGCACGGCGCTCGCCGCCTGGCGCGTCCCGTCGCTCAGCTCCCGCGCCGGCAGCGGCCGGTACTCCCCGGCCACCAGCTCCAGCCCCTGCAGCGGCGGCTCCAGGTAGTCGTCGGTCGGGTCGAACTGCCAGTACTCGCGCACGCCCAGAGAGCGGTACAGCTCCCGCTTGCTCACCTGGTCTTCGCGGCGCGTGCTGCGCGACGTGATCTCCAGCACGAAGTCCGGGCACTTCGGCTCTTCCCACAGCCGGTATATGGAGCGGTCGGCGCTGTGCGCGCCCAGCACCACGAAGACATCGGGAGCCACGACCGCCTGCGGATCGCCCTCCCGGTAGTAGATGAACAGGTTGCCTGAGACGTACACGTCGGCGCGGTCGCGGAAGTGATGGCGCAGCGCCTCGACGGCGTAGGTCAGCGGGGTGCGCTGGTGATCGGTCTCCGCGATGGGTTGGCCGTCGGACGACGGATACTCAACCGCGACGGGAGTCGGCAGCAGGCTTGAGCGTGCCATGGGCGATCCTTCCCTTCACGGCAGCGTAGCACGGCGGCGGTGTGCGGTCGGTCTTGGTTCCACACCCTGGTAGCGCTCCCGTCGGCGCCCACGCTTCAAGGTCAGCCGCGAACCACGAAGTGGCGCCGGGCTATCCGCCGGCCGGGCGCAACCGGGGCTTCGAGCTCGGCGTGCCGGGTCTGGAGTCCCCATCTCGCTGCGCAGCATCCCCAGGTCCTCCGGGTGGCGAGGTTGCTCACGAGCAGGTCGGACATCGTCTCCACCAACACCGTCGCCTGGCTACCTGCGGGAGGTTCCCTACGTGGCGCGGTCGTCGGCAGCGTCGAGCTGTCGCTTGAACTCCCGAAAGGCGGCCTCGTCGATGCCGGTGGCCGCTTCAATGCTCGACCACGGGAAATCCCGTTCCAGGAATCCCTCGATCGTTCGAATTTGCCCTTCCAGCTTACCTTCCTGACGACCCTCCCGGCGGCCTCGTTCGATCAGTTGCTCCACGTAGTTCATCACGTCTCCCCCGCGACCCGGAACGTTGCGCCGCAGCGCATCGACGAACACCGAGCGGTACTCGTCGGGCTGCGTGGCCAGCACGTACTCCACGTGCTTGGTCACCTCGTCGAATCCCATGGCACGGTACAGCTCTCCCATCAGCCGCGTCGCCGATTCCAGCAGTACCTCGCGCGCCTGCCGAAACGCCGCCATCATCGCGACCTGCGCCAGCCGCGCGGCCGGCGCCCCCGGCACCGACTCCGCGTTCTGCCGCGCCAAGTCGACCAGCAGATGCTCGAACCGCGGCACCCAGCGCCACTGCGGCGGCGCGTCGGTGAACAACTCGGCGAACTCCCGTTCGTGCTGCCACGGCTGCGCTCCATGATAGAGTACCAGCGGCACGATCAGCGGCAACCGGCGCTCGTCCTTGTGCCGCCAGCGCTCCCAGACCTGTACACAGAAATTCAGGACGCGCAGCCTTATCCACCGGTCCGGCGAGGACTGGTGCTCCAGCAACACGTACAGCAGGACCGGTGCCGCGTCCGGCTCCCGCTCGACCGAGAACAGCAGGTCGGACTCGCTGTCATGCCACTCCGAACTGACGAATCGTGCGGGCAACAGGTCGAGCGTCGCCCACCGCACGGTGCGGGCGACGGCTTCGGGCACGTAGGCGCGCAGCAGACTGGCGGCGTCCGGCTTGTTGGTGAACACCCGGCGGAAGTACTTGTCGTGCGGTCGGCTCAGGTCCACGCTCCCATAGCGCTCCGGGCGGCGCCCACGCTTCAGGCGCCGCGGAGGAAGAACCTCCACGGTGTCGATTCCCTTGGCCCGGCCGGCCTGAGCCAGTGATCAGGCGGTTGCTGCCGAGCCGGAGCTGGAGGGGCTGGACCGAGAGCGGCTGGGCGGCGAGGCGCTGTACCGGCTGGGCTACCCGAACCGCGAGGTACGACGGAGCCCGAAGCAGGGGACTGGATCGTCGACAGCGCCAGGACCGACGACTTCCTGTCCCGCCTCGGAGCCGCCGGCTCGTAGCCCCGATTCGACCCGGCCTCCCGATCGCCGGCGCCTGACGCCGATCAGTGGCCGTCGCGCTCCACTCCGCCATCGCTGCCGCCGGCCTGACGCAACCGGGCTTCGAGCTCGGCCACGCGCGCTTCGGCCTTCGCGAGCCGCGACTCCGCGTTCTGCCTCGCCTCGGCCTCTTCGGCAAGGTTCGGCAGGTCCCGTCCGGTCCGCGGATCGCGAAAGCGCAGCCCCCGTTCGCTCAGCCGCAACTCCAGCCCGAGCACGGCGCTCGCCGCCTGGCGCGTCCCGTCGCTCAGCTTCCGCGCCGGCAGCGGCCGGTAGTCCCCGGCCACCAGCTCCAGCCCCTGCAGCGGCGGCTCCAGGTAGTCTTCGGTCGGGTCGAACTGCCAGTACTCGCGCACCCCGAGAGACCGGTACAGCTCCCGCTTGCTCACTTGGTCTTCCCGGCGCGTGCTGCGCGACGTGATCTCCAGCACGAAGTCCGGGCACTTCGGCTCTTTCCACAGCCGGTATATGGAGCGGTCGGCGCTGTGCGCGCCCACGACCACGAAGACATCGGGCGCCACGACCGCCTGCGGATCGCCCTCCCGGCAGTAGATGAACAAGTTGCCTGAGACGTACACGTCGGCGCGGTCGCGGAAGTGATGGCGCAACGCGTCGACGGCGTAGGTCAGCGGCGTGCGCTGGTGATCGGTCTCCGCGATGGGTTGGCCGTCGGACGACGGATACTCAACCCGGGCGGCGGCCGGCAGCAGGCTTGAGCGTGCCATGGGCCATCCTTCCCTTCACGGCAGCGTAGCACGGCGGCGGTGTGCGGTCGGCTTCGTTCCATACTCTGGTGACGCTCCCGCCGGCGCCCACGCTTCAAGGGCAGCCGTGGAGCCGAAGCTGACCAGGACGTTCGACCTGTGGCTTGGCGCCATGGGATGGAAATTGGGCGTACGGTTGCCCTCGATCCGGGAGTACGAGGAGGCAAGTGCGATGTTGGCGAAAGATCGATCGCTGGGAAGCCGAAATCGGACATCGTCTCCACCAACACCGTCGTCTGGTGCTCGTCGAAGCCCGCCTTCACGACGCCGCCGCGCCGGACGGGGCGTTCGGGACGGCTTCTCTACGTGTCGCAGTCCTCCGTAGCGTCGAGCTGTCGCTTGAACCTCCGAAAGGCGGACTCGTCGATGCCGGTGGCCGCTTCGATGATCGACCATGAGAAATCCCGTTGCAGCAGTCCCTCGATGGTTCGTATCTGCCCCTCCAGCTTTCCTTCCTGGCGACCCTCCTGGCGACCCTCCTGACGGCCCTCCCGGCGGCCCCGTTCGATCAGTTGCTCCACGTAGTTCATCACGTCTCCCCCGCGACCCGGAACGTTACGCCGCAGCGCATCGACGAACACCGAGCGATACTCGTCGGGCTGCGTGGCCAGCACGTACTCGACGTGCTTCGTGACCGCATCGAATCCCATGGCACGGTACAGCTCTCCCATCAGCCGCGTCGCCGACTCCAGCAGTTCCTCGCGCGCCTGCCGAAACGCGGCCATCATCGCCACCTGCGCCAACCGCGCGGCCAGCGCCCCCGGCACCGAGTCCGGGCTCTGCCGCGACTGGTCGATCAGCACATGCTCGAACCGCGGCACCCAACGCCACTGCGGCGCCACGTTGGCGAACAACTCGGCGAACTCCCGTTCGTGCTGCCACGGCTGTGCTCCCTGATAGAGTACCAGCGGCACGATCAGCGGCAACCGTCGCTGGTCGGTGTGCGTCTGCCACCACCGCACCCAGACCTGTACACAGTAGTTCAACACGCGCAGCGGCATCCACCGGTTCGGCGAGGACTGGTGCTCCAGGAGCACGTAGATCAGGGCCGGTGTCGCGTCCGGTTCCTGCTCGACCGAGAACAGCAGGTCGGACAGGCTGTCGTGCCAGTCGGAACTGACGAATCGCGCGGGCAGGAGGGTGAGCGTCGCCCACCGCAACGTGCGGGCGACGCTTTCGGGCACGTAGGCGCGCAGCAGACCGGCTGCGTCCGCCGTGTTGGAGAACACCCGGTGGAAATACTTGTCGTGCGGTCGGCTCAGGTCCACGCCCCCATAGCGCTCCGGGCGACGCCCACGCTTCAAGGCGCCACCAGGCCGGCCTGATGCTCCCGCGAAGGGGCCGTCAGGTAGAATCGCCGCCCGAACACCACGTCGGCACCGCGACGTCGCGGCCACCCAGCGGAGACTCATGGACGACAACGTGGGTGGCGGAAGTCGAGCAGGGCGTGCACGCCGGGAGGTTGCCCGAGCGGGTACGGGAGTTGGGCGAGTGGCTCGCCGCGGAAGAGGAGCCGAGGCTGACCAGGACGTTCGACCTGTGGCTTGGCGCCATGGGATGGAAGTTGGGCGTACGGTTGCCCTCGATCCGGGAGTACGAGGAGGCAAGTGCGGTGCTGGCGAACAAGATCGATCGGTGGGAAGCCGAAATCCGGCAGCGGGGCATCGAGCGGGGCATCGAGCGGGTGAAGGCGTTGCTGCGCCGACAGGCGGAGCGGCGGTTCGGTAGCGCGGCGGCGCAGGAGCTTGCGGCCGTGCTTGCGGAGGTGACCGACGCGGACCGCCTTGCCGAAGCAGGGGACTGGATCGTCGACAGCGCCGCGACCGACGACTTCCTGTCCTGCCTCGGAGCCGCCGGCTCGTAGCTCCCGATTCGACGCGGCCAGCGACTATCGCCGGCTGCCCGCGCGGGAGCTGGCGGGTGGCGTGCCGGGTCTGGCCGCTGCGCTTTCCGGCCGGAGCCCGACGGGCGCCTCGGATCCGCTCGGGCCGGGGGGCGGCCAGGCCTCCGGATCGCCGGCGGCGCGCACCGCCAGGACCTCGCTGATCAACTCCACCAGCGCCGTTGCCTGTTTCTCGTCGAAGCCGGCCTCACGCAACCGCGTGTATGCCTTGAGCGTGTCGAACATCACCGCCATGCCACGACTCCCGCTCCTCTCACGGTCTGCCGACCATCGCACGACGGCCTGGCGCCGGGTCGAGCGGCCTTCACAGCAGCTTGTCGAATGCGACCATGATCCCGACCGCCACGGCCACCGCGCCGAGCCGCGTGGTCATGCGCCGTCCCTGCTTGTGCATCTCCGCCATCAGGTCAGCTCTCAACGTCGTGATCTCGCCCCGTAGCCCCAGCTCGCTTTTCTCCAGGTCTCCGCGCACGGCCGCCAGCCCGGCAGCCGTTTTGCTGCGCAAGGATGCGATGTCGGCCGTCAGCTCGCTACGCAGGGCCCCCATGTCCGCCTTCAACTCGCTGCGCAGGGCCCCCATATCCGCCTTCAACTCGCTGCGCAAGGCCCCCATCTCGCTGCGCAGCACCCCCAGGTCCTCACGGGTGGCGAGGTTGCTCACGAGCAGGTCGGACATCGTCTCCACCAACACCGTCGCCTGGTGCTCTTCGAAGCCCGCCTTCCGGCGCAACCGCGTCACCGCCTTGTGCGTGTCGAACGTCACCGCCATGCCGCCTTCTCCCACGATACCACTACCGGGACTCATCACGCCCCGGCGGCGCTACGCCCTGACAGCGGCCCCATCGGCCGTGGCGCTTCAGACGGAGGAGGCCGCCGCGACGCGGCCGTCAGGTAGACGGACCGCCTCTTCGAAGCAGGGGACTGGATCGTCGACAGCGCCACGACCGACGACTTCCTGTCCCGCCTCGGAGCCGCCGGCTCGTAGCCCCGATTCGACCCTGCCGGCGACGAGCGGCCGTTGCGCTCGACCGGCTCCACCGCCCCATAGATCGGCGGCCGGCGCCCCGACGGTGAGTCGGGACCCGGCCGCGGCGGTCAGGAAGGCTGGGATATGGGTGGCAATCCGGCGCCGCCCCGGGCCGGCGGGGCTGAGACGGCGCCATGGACCACCGGGGTCGCGCAATTCGTCGTGCGCGACCGAAGCGCTACTTGATGACCCTCGTGGCCACCAGGCTCATCGGCGGTGGCATCTCTCCGGCCGCCCCAAGCAGCGCACTGATGAACGAGCCCGAGACGGTCATGATGTCCGGATCGGCATCCGTGTTGAGGTCGATCATGACCGTTCCGCCCTGAGCGGCCTCGATGATCCCCTGGATGACCCCCTGCGCTGCCGTCGCCATCAAGGGCCGGATGTCGGGCGGCACGGTCGGCGCCAGCGTCACGCCGATCGGATCATCGCCGGCCAGCATCAGCGTGAAGGTCATCTCCTCCGCGTCCTCGGTCAGCGTACCGGTCACGTCGATCTGGTAGACCGCCGCCAGTTCATCCGCGCCCAAGGGGAACGTCCCGTCGCCCACCGTCACCGTGACCGAAGAACCGTCGATCATGGCGATCACGGGCCTCGGGTTGAAGTCCCACGTACCGGTGAGATTGGGCGACACGGGCGTCGCCGGGGCCTTGACACAGCCTGTCAGCGCCAACGAGACAGCCGCGGCCGCCACCGCGAGCATCGAAATCTTCTTGATCATGAAATCCTCCGAACCCCAAGAATAACCATTGCGCCTTCCCCTCTGCAACGCGCTCGACCACCCGCGTCGCAGCCGCCACGTGCCCCTGCGAGGGCACCCTCGTCGGGCACGGCGCCGCCCGGACTTGACGGTGGCCCCGAGCCGCCCGATACTACACGGGCGTATGGTGGTCCAGGCACCGGCGGCGGCCGATTCATCGATCGGGCACGACCGGGGCGTTGACCCGTCAAGACCGTGCCTTAATATGTCGATAAGCCTCTTTGTAGGGCGCACGGGGGATACCCGGCTCTGAAAGAACCGACGGACCAGGATGAGGACCCAATTGACCAGCAGCGGCGCGGCGGCTTCCCGCCCTTCTCTCACACGCCACGACCGGCCTTCCGGCCGGCTTCGAGCGCCCGTGCGGCCGCATGCCGCACACCCTGCCTCCACGGTCCCCTTCTTGCATCAGAGTCTGCACTTGCAGCCCGACCCCCGGCCCGCGCGGCCCACTGGCCGCCGGCTTGACAAACGGTGCGCGGGGGTGTTGACCCTATTGACTGGACATGCTAGGTTGTCTCCCGTGAGAGGCGACCGTCCCGCGAGCGGGTGGGCGGGAGTGTTGCGGACGCCGCTGCAGCAGCGACAAGCCCGTGAACTTGCAATACAGACCGGCTGGTCGCCGGCAGGAGGTAAATGGGGCCCATGCTCAATCGTGAATGCCGCGACACCTCGTAGCGTCGCTACAGACCCGAGGGGGCGTGGGTTTCCTGCGCCGTATCAAATGTTCTTAAGGAAAGGAGAACCAACATGAGAATCACTCGTGCGGCAAAGGTAGCCGCATTTCCGCTGACGGCACTGATCCTGGTGGCACTCATCGCCTGCCAGGGTCCTGCCGGTCCGACTGGCCAGGCTGGTGAGCCGGGCGATACGGGCGCACCCGGGACACCTGGCATGGACGGCACATCCGGCGCACCCGGCGCCGATGCACCCATCCCGCTGACCGGTCGTGACGGTAACGTCCTGCTTGACAGCATCAAGGCTGGCAAGGACGACAACGAGGCCACGGAGTACACGATCGACCTGCACGCCATGGGCTACTTCAACGGCGGCATGGCTCCGTTCACGTATAAGGTGACGGGCGTCACCGACTCCGACGGTCAAACCGAGATCACGCCCGCGGCCGACCAAAACGTCGTAACTGCGGAGATCGACGACGACACCGGCATGCTCAAGCTCAAGTTGACCGCAACCCTGACTAACTATGATGCCGCTGACTACATGACCGGCTTCACGATTGGGCTGTCAGCCGAAGACGCCAACAAGGAGAGCGCTACATCGAGCCTCACGATCAAGCCCAACCAAGCTCCCCAGAACGTGTCGAATGTCCAGGACACGGAAGGCGTCCTAAGCGGTGACAACGAGAGTTACACGATCGGTACCCAGGAAGGGGAGATCGACACTGACGACAGCGCCGACGACAACCAGCCTCGCACGGACGGCGCTGCCTCGTGCGCGACGTTCAACTCGTGTGTCGTGACCATCTTCACGGACCAGGACGACTTCACGCTGTCCGTCGTCGCGGATCCCTCGGGCCATCTCACCTGGGAGGACCAAGGCGAAGGCAAGCTCCTGTTGACGGGAGTGTCCGGTACGGATGCTGATACGCCGGTGGAGGTCGACGTAACGGCGACCGACTCGGACGGTCAGGATCGCACGCTGCGGTTCAACGTTATCGTGGACGCGGCGCCGACCATCTCCGAAGCTGGCGCAGCCGTCCAGCGGACCATTACCCTCATGCCGACCGATACCTACTCCGTCCTCGGAGCCGTGGCCGGCAACATTGACGACGCTTTCGAGGACGATCAGGACGTTACGGTCGCTTTCGAGAGCGCCAACGTCTTGATCGCCACCGTCGACGCCACATCTGGTCAGGTTACGGCTCAAGCCCAAGGAACGACTACGGTTACGGCGACGGGCACGACGGGCGGGGTGAGCACCGACACCAACGGTCTTGGCCAGAGTGTCAAGATCGAGTTCACGATAACCGTGAATTAGAGTCTCGTTCACCGATCCGTTACCACGGATTCCAGAGCCGCCGAGGGATTTCCTCGGCGGCTCCTTTTTTTGGTGCGCCCGGCATGGGCTCTCGCCAGGAGGTGCGGCGTGCGCCGAGCATGCCAAGTCCTCTACCGACCCGGCAGGGGGAACGGTGAGTTGAAGGCAAGGGTGTCGTCGTGAGGCGGGATCTGAAGGAAGCCGGAGACAAACCGCTGGCCCGACGAACAGGAACCGCATAGGAGGCAGCCGCGTTGGATGAGGGGGCCAAAAGACTCAAAGTCCAGTACCTGCACGGAAAGCGCGGAAGTAGATGCGGCGGGCATAAGCGGGAAGGTGGGAGCTCTTACCCGGGGAGGTCTGACGGCGGGTCGCCATCGTGGCGACAGGGAGCATCGAGAGGTGCGACCGAGCCGTCAGAAGTCAGCAGACGGCATAGTAGGCCGGCTCGACGCGGCCGAAGGCCGGAACACGGAGCGGTGGGTGGTCGCCCGACCCTCGATGACGAGAGAGACGCTGGATAGTATGGCTGAGATGCCCGAATCCGCCGCGGGAAGTAGCCGACGGAGTCGGCGAGGTAGCGCGAGCGGTGCGTCAAACGTCACGGCGGGGAGGGAGAACGACGACCCTGGCGAGATTTACGCTTGCGACGCGCTCCGTGAACCGCCGTATACGGAACCGTACGTACGGTGGTGTGGGAGGAGGCGGGGGTGACTCCGCCTCCTACCCGATTCTGCGCCCGGCATGGGCTTGCGCCAGGAGGTGAGGCGTGCGCGGAGCATGCCAAGTCCTCTACCGGCCCGGCAGGGGGAACGGTGAGTTGAAGGCACGGGTGCCCGTCGCGAGGCGGGATCTGAAGGAAGCCGGAGACAAGCTGGCGGTGACCAGCCGGCTGAAACCAGACCTGATGGATGATCGTCTCGCCGGCTTCGTACCTCGCCGCTGCGCTGCGTGCCGATGAAGTTCACGCCGGTGACCGCGGGGCTCCGCTACCCGACTGCCGTCCACCTTGCGGGTTGCTCGTCTGACACCGCCGCGTGCGTGACGTCGCGGTAGTCACGTCCTCGGCGGCCGTGACGGTGGCCCCGTCGCGAACGGTGCTGGCCGGAGTGAGCGCTCGCCCCGGAAGCGGTTGCCGCATGGGGCGCCGGACACCTATTCTGCCGGTTACGGGAGACGCGCACCATGGCCACGCTGACGCAACGGACGCAAGTCGTCGAAGACCGGACCGATCGGCTGGAGAAGGTTCTCGCCGCGTTCATTGCACGCACCGACGAGTCCATCGCACGCCTGGAGCGCATCATCGAGCGCAGGGAGCAGGACGGCGCGCGGGAGCGCGAGGCTGCCGCCCGCGAGCGGGACCGCGAGGAGTCGGCCCGCTACCTGGAGGAGGCCGCTCGCGAGCGGCGGGAGAGGAACAAGCGCTGGTGCGAGTTGGTCGACAAGTGGGGTACCGTGGTCGAGGACATCGTCGCGCCCAGCGTGCGCCGTCTGGCACCCGAGGTCTTCGATTGCGGCGAGCTGCAGTGCTTCGCAACCCGCGTGTCCCGCAACCGCAGCGACGACCTCGCCCCCGAGCGCGAGCTCGACGCCCTCTACGTTGGCACCCGCGCCGTGCTGCTCAACGACACCAAGTCCTCGCCCCGCATCAACGATGCCCGGCACTTCGCGCGGTTCGTGGAGAACGGCGAATTCGCAATCTACTTTCCGGAGTACGGCGATCTTCCGACCGTTCCGGTGTTCTCGTCACTGAGCATCCCGGAGGACATGGTGGAGTATCTGACGCGGCGCGGGATCTACGCCCTGGCGATGGGCGACGAGGACATGCAGGTGCTCAACCTGGAGGCGGTGCGCGGACAGAGAGGAGACGGAGTGGGTCAGATCGGTCGCCTGAGCCGTCAAACCGCGATGGTGTAGTGGCTGACCTGTATCGACTCGAGGGCAGCACTCTCGTCTCGCTCCAGCTCTTCCAGATACAGCCTGATCGCTTCGGCCACCAGCTCACGGACCGCGCTCTCGGTCTCCCCGGCGACGCCAATACCAGGAAGTTCCGGCACATACGCCCCGTATGAACCGGGGCCGTACGTCTCTACCACGACCAGATACTCAGTCTGCCCCATTGCCGCTCTCCGTCTTGCTCTCGTCCAGGCCGGTCCAGCCGTCCCGCCGTAACCGCCTCAACACCTCGTGCACCTTCATGAGATCATCATAGACAGGTGACAACCGGACCGTTCGTGGACTGGATGCGGCAGATCGCCGAGCGGATGGCGCCGGCGGGCGCGATCGTGCCGCCGGTGCGGACGCTGGAGGAGATGAGCATGTCGGTGGTCGAACGGGCAGCCGAATGGCCCAAGCAGTGGCTCCGCGAAGGACGCGAGCAGGGTCTTGCGGAAGGACGCGAACAGGGCCTCGAACAGGGGATCGAGCAGGGTGTTGACCAGCAACGGGCGCTTCTGTGCCGGATGGCGGCAGGGCGCTTCGGAGACGATGCTGCCGCTCGCCTGACCGACGTGCTGGCGCCGATCATCGACCCGGATCGGTTGGCCGAGATCGGTGACTGGCTGGTGCGCTGCGACACCGGCGCCGAGTTCCTCGCGCGCCTCGATCACTCCTCACCAACCTGACGCACGGCGTCTGCCCCCGGCGGGTTGACGATGGGCTGCAGGAACGCCTGCAACAGCAACTGCGGCCCGGCCTCCCGGTACTGGAACCGCTCGATCCAGTGGTCGGAGTGCTCACGGAGGAACTCCTGGAACTGCGCCAGCAGCCTGGTCAGGTTCAGGCCGCCGTCCGCTTCGACGTGCCACGCCGGGTCGTGCGCGAAGCCGGCCTGCGTGCTTCGGCCTCCCCGAAGTCGCCGATGCGCAACGACTCCGCCTTGACGTTGAAGGCGCTGCCCCCAGCGTCGCGTCCGCCCGCTCGCTCCGAAGGCGGTTGCCGCACCGGGCGCCGGACACCTATTCTGCCGGTTACGGGAGACGCGCACCATGGCCACGCTGACGCAACGGACGCAAGTCGTCGAAGACAGGACCGATCGGCTGGAGAAGGTCTTCGCCGCGTTCATGGCACGCACAGACGAGTCCATCGCGCGCCTGGAGCGCATCATCGAGCGCAGAGAGCAGGACGGCGCGCGGGAGCGCGAGGCCGCCGCCCGCGAACGGGACCGCGAGGAGTCGGCCCGTTACCTGGAGGAGGCCGCTCGCGGGCGGCGGGAGATGAACAAGCGCTGGTGCGAGTTGGTCGACAAGTGGGGTACCGTGGTCGAGGACATCGTCGCGCCCAGCGTCCGCCGTCTGGCACCCGAGGTCTTCGATTGCGGCCGGCTGCAGTACTTCGCAACCCGCGTGTCCTGCAACCGCAAAGACGACCTCGCCCGCGGGCGCGAGTTCGACGCCCTCTACGTCGGCACCCGCGCCGTGCTGCTCAACGACACCAAGTCCTCGCCCCGCATCAACGATGCCCGGCGCTTCGCGCGGTTCGTGGAGCGTGGCGAATTCCCACGCTACTTTCCGCAGTACCGGGATCTGCCGATCGTGCCGGTGTTCTCGTCACTGAGCATCCCGGAGGACATGGTGGAGTATCTGACGGGGCGCGGCATCTACGTCCTGGCGATGGGCGACGAGGACATGCAGGTGCTCAACCTGGAGGCGGTGCGCGGACAGAAAGGAGACGGAGTCGGTCAGATCGGCGCCTGAGCGGTGGGCGACGCCAATACCAGGAAGTTCCGGCACATACGCCCCGAATGAACCGGGGCCGTACTTCTCTACCACGACCAGATTATTCAGTCCGGTCTGCTTGAGCACTTGGCCAAGCGTACCGGCCTTCATGTCTGGACCCCTGCGTCATCTCCTGCCGGTGTTGCTCATCCGTTGAAGCGCCGGTGCCGACAGGGCGCTATCGGTCGTACGGGTAACCCACCATGCTCCACGACGAGAACTACAAGCGCCTGTTCGCCTCCAAGCTCATGGTCGAGCACCTGCTGCGCGCCTGCCTTCCCGCGGACTTGCTGGCTGACGCCGACTTCACCGACTTGGGAAAGCTCTCTGCCGACTACGTCAGTGACGAGCTGCGCAAGCGCCACGGTGACACCGTCTGGCGCCTGCGTCTCGGCGCGCACTGGGTCTATCTGCTGATCCTGCTGGAATTCCAGTCCGAGGAGGATCCGTGGATGGCCCTGCGCATCCACACCTACACCGGCCTGCTCTACCAAGAGCTGGTGCGCAACGAGGCGCCGGGAATCACCGACCGGCGGCTGCCGCCGGTGCTCCCATTCGTCCTGTACAACGGCGCCGAGCCGTGGACCGCGGCGCGGCGGATGAGCGGACTGGTCGCTCCGGGCGCACCATGGCTGGCGCCGTATCAGCCTGCGCAGGGCTACTTCCTGCTTGACCTGCACCGCGTGGGGGACGACGATGTGCCGCGGCGCAACCTGCTGCGCGCGGTGGCCGCCGTGGAGCAGAGCCGGTCGTTCGAGGACGTGCTGCGGGTGCGGGAGGCATTGCAGCCCTGGTTACGGGACCCGCGCGCGGCGGAGCTGCAGCGCGCGTTCGTGGACTGGATGCGGCAGATCGCCGAGCGGATGGCGCCGGCGGGCGCGGTCGTGCCGCCGGTGCGGACGCTGGAGGAGATGAGGATGTCGGTGGTCGAACGGGCAGCCGAATGGCCCAAGCAGTGGCTCCGGGAAGGACGCGAGCAGGGTCTTGCGGAAGGACGCGAACAGGGGATCGAGCAGGGTGTTGACCAGCAACGGGCGCTTCTGTGCCGGATGGCGGCAGGGCGCTTCGGAGACGATGCCGCCGCTCGCCTGACCGACGTGCTGGCGCCGATCACCGACCCGGATCGGTTGGCCGAGATCGGTGACTGGCTGGTGCGCTGCGACACCGGCGCCGAGTTCCTCGCCCGCGTCGACCCCCCCGGTTCGTGAGCCTGAGCGTGGCTGCGATCGTTCGCGCGAGGCGCGGCGGCCACGTCGCCGTTGCTCGCAGGGTTCGCCGCCGATGTCGACGCCGTGTTCGACGCCCCGGACTGAGTATTCCGCAGGACATGGTGGAGTACCTGACGCGGCGCGGCATCTACGCCCTGGCGATGGGCGACGAGGACATGCAGGTGCTCAACCTGGAGGCGGTGCGCGGACAGAAAGGAGATGGAGTGGGTCAGATCGGTCGCCCGAGCGGTCAGACCGCGATGGTGTAGTGACTCACCTGTACCGACTCGAGGGCAGCACTCTCGTCTCGCTCCAGCTCTTCCAGATACAGCCTGATCACTTCGGCCACCAGTTGGCGGACCTCACTCTCGGTCTCCCCGGCGACGGCAATACCAGGAAGTGCCGGCACATACGCCCCGTATGAACCGGGGCCGTACTTCTCTACCACGACCAGATATTCAGTCTGCCCCATCGCGGCTCTCCCTCTTGCTCTCGTTCAGGCCCGCCTGCTTGAGCACTTACATCCCCCACACCGTGACCGGCGCGCCGCCATCGGTCAGCTCGCGGCGGAACACCTTGTCCCGCCACGGCTTGCCTTCGGTCCGGTCGAAGATGACCAGGTGCCCTTCGGCGGCCGCGCAGCGGTCCAGGTAGGCGCGGGTCTGCCGCAGGCCGGTACGGATCGTCTCCTCCAGGCTGCCGCGCCGCAGCTTGCACTCGATGACCATCCGCCGCGTCCGTTCCGGGGGCGCTCCGACCGGCCAGATGATCAGCAGGTCGGTGCGCATCCGTCCCAATCCGTACTCGCGTTCCACGCGGCCGCCCGAGTTGACGATGCGCTGCAGGAACGCCTGCAACAGCAACTGCGGCCCGGCCTCCCGGTACTGGAACCGCTCGATCCAGTGCTCGGAGTGCTCGCGGAAGAACTCCTGGAATTCCGCCAGCAGCCTGGTCAGGTTCAGGCTGCCGTCCGCGTCGACGTACCACGCCGGGTCGTGCGCGAAGCCGGCCTGCGTGGTCCACGTCAGGTCACGCGGGATCACTTCCCGGTAGATCGGATTTGCGACGCGGATCGGGTCGTCGCGCGCCACCAGACCAAGGTCCCGCACGTATTGCAGGTCGTCCGGCCGCATCTCCGCGCTCGGCTGGCCGCCGCTCAGCACCGGTCCTATCACCCGCCGCACCCGTTCTTCCCGCAGCTTGTCGGTGAGCTGTTCGAGGTGCGTCTCGCGGCGCAGGATGAGTTGCTCGCGCGCGTCGTGGATCCGGTCGGCCGTGATCGTGCGGTTGCGGTCGCGCCCGGCCTCGTCCCGAAAGCACGCTTGTCGTGCGAGGGAGTTCACCAGCCACGGCTGGCCGGCGGTCAGCTCCCACACCGCCCGCAGCGCCTCGCGGGCAAACGGCTGCCCGCTCTCGGCGGTGTGCTGGCCCAGGAGCGCACGCACTTCGGCCTCCGCGAAGTCGCCGATGCGCAACGACTCCGCCTTGACGTTGAAGGCGCTGCCCCCGGTAATGATCGCCTTTTCGGCGGAAGAGTGGATGCGGTAGTCGCGCACGTCGCGCACTCCGCACAGGATGACGCTCTGCGGAAAGCGGAGCGGGCGGTGGGCGTAGCCGGCGCGCAACTGCCGCAGTACGGCGATCAGCGTGTCGCCGATCAGCGTGTCGATCTCGTCGATCAGCAGCACCAGCGGCGTGGGGTCCGCCAGCGCCCAGCGCGTGAACACCTGCCGCAGCACGCCGGCCGGTCCGGAGCGCTCCAGCAGGCCCGGCCACAGGCGCGCCGGCAACGGGTCATCGAGGGTCGCCTCCGCCTCGATCTCCAGCTCGCTGAGGATGGCGCGCATCGCTTCCGCCCGGTTTTCGCGCGCCGCCTGGCCCGATTCGACGTTCACGTAGACGCAGCGGTATTCGCCGTGCCCGCCGCCGTTGAGCAGGTCGCGCAGCGCCAACAGGGCCGATGTCTTGCCGGTCTGACGCGGTGCGTGCAGCACGAAATAGCTTTCGTTCCGAATCAGCGTGAGCAGATCATCGACATCCAACCGACTCAACGGCGGCACGCAGTAGTGTTTCTGCGGGTTCATCGGTCCAGCCGTGTTGAAGAAGCGCATCGCTCCCATCAAGTGTCTCCGATTCGCCGGACCTGTCAAATCGGGCGCCTCGGGTCGACCTTGCCGAACTGAAGGCCGACGTCGCCACGCTGCAGCCGCGACGGGAGCGCGGGTCTGGATCGCGGTCGAGGTCGCGAATCGGATCAATGGGGCCGACATCAACCGCAGCAAGGAGAGTGCCGACACGCTCGCAGCGGTGTTCGGTGAGGACGCGCTACCCGTGGTCGTCGGCCAACGGATTGATCCCGCGGATCGGCAGCGCGCGGACAGCGCCGGCGTGCGCTACACTTCCCTGTCCGCGTAGCGGAGAAGTCCCGGTACGTACCCCCCATAGGAACCGGGGCCGTACTTCTCTACAACGACCCGTCTTGCTCTCGTTCGGGCCGGCCTGTTTGAGCTCTTGGCCAAGCGTACCGGCCATCATGTCTGCACCTTTCGTCATCTCCTGCCGGTGTTGCTCATCCGTTGAAGCGCCGGCGCCCGGCTCCCGGACCACCAGCGGAACGATGTTGGTATCCAGCACGTACCGCAGCCTCGCCGCCATGATGAAGCTATAGGATGTCCTCGGGCTGCGCCGGCGGATCGGCGATCTCCGGGCACTCTTCCGGGATCGATTCGAGGCCGGGGAGGATTTCAGCCAGGGTAACGTTTTCCAAGCATGCACCGCTCGCCATACACCATCCAGTGCGATCAGGCGCTTCGTACCTCTTCCGTCGCCGACGAGGTGGCTCAGGCCGTCTCTCACTCCTTCGCCGACGCGCCGGTCGAAGGGCTGATCAGAGGGATCCCACGCAGTTTCGTCACGGAGCTCCCCCGGAGTCCCTCCGGCGGCGGGAGGCGGCGAGGTGGCGAGGCATGGGCGTCGGGGTGCGAGACTGTGGGAGATAGGGTGGGACAGATTTCGGGTCATCTGGAGTCCCCATCTGTATGCGTTCCGGGTCACGTCGAGGGCACCGATTGAAGGGCATACAGGGTCACGTAGAGTACCCATCAGGCGGCCTTCGTCAGCCGTCCGCCACCTCGAACGCCGTCACGTTGCGTGTCTCGCGGCTGAACTCCACGCCGATCAGGTGGATGGGCTGGCCCCGGCCCCGGTACCTGGCCGGGTAGTCCCGCTCCCGGAGCTGCGCGAGCGCCGATCCCGGCGGCGCCATCTCCGCGACCTTGAACTCGAACAGGTAGATGTGCCCGCCCGCCCGGACCGCCATGTCCAGCCGGCCGTGGCTGCTCGACTCCTCTACCGCGATCTCGTACCCCAGCGCCGGTCTGGATGCCGATGGGCAGTCTGCGCCGGGCCACCCGGCACATCCTACTCATTTCACGGGGGTGAGCGTGCGCGCGACCCGCAAGCCGTCAGCTACGCGACATTGCCGTGATCGGTGCGAACGATCGGCTCTACGGCGGCTGCCTCCAGCATGCGCCGCAGCGTCTGCGGCGCATGCACCGAGCGCTGCGTGGCGCGGCGGCAGACCTCGTCGAAGTACGGCCGGCCGGCGTGTTCGTCCATGACCGCCAGCATGGCGCGCGCCGGCCGGGCGTTCACGTAGGCGTGCGGCTGCAGCAGCGCCACCAGCAAGTCCACGGCGGCCTGGCCGTAGGGTCGGCCCTGCCTGATGAGCCGGGCCGGATAGCCCCGGTCGAGCGCGTGACGCCCCTGCGCGGGAAAGTCCTCCTCGACCCAGTACAGGCGCTTGCCGGGCTCGACCAGGTACTGCCGAATCAGGCGTTCCCGGTCGTCGAACAGCCGCAGCGCCGGCGCCTCGTAGCGCGCCCACACGCTGCGACCGCGCCACGCCGGCGGCAAGGAGCAGCGCATCCTGCCGAAGCTCAGAAACCCATCGCCCTCATGGACGCTGACCCGCTTCCACACCGGCGCCTCGAATCGCCGGTCCGGCAACGGCTTGAGCACGGTGCGCTCGTGCGCGAACGCCTCCATCGGCGCCACGCCGGTCGTCGCATGCTCCGTCCGCCCATGGACTTCCCGGCACCAGTGCCCGGCGCGCTCGTTCAGCTCGGCCAGGGTTGCTTGTCCGTCCTGCGCCGTGAGCGACCGGAACAGTTCCTGCGCCACCGGCACGAACGATTCGATCCTGCTCGTGTCGGCGCCGCGGCCCGCGCGGCGGCACGGACCGATGAACACGCCGTAGTGCTCGGCCGCCTCGCCCAGAGCACGGTTGATCCGCGGATCCCACAGGTCCGGCTTGAGCCCGCCGGCCTTCAGGTGGTCCAGCGACACGAACTCCGTGCTGCCGCCGTAGAAGTGCCACATGGAGACGAAGCTCCCGGCGAAGCCGTGCTGGTCCTGGGTCAGGACGAACTCCACGTAGGGGAGCCGGCTGTGCGAGAGCAGACCGCAGAAGGCCCACACCGCGCGATTGGCGCCGCCCTCGGCCACGGTCCCGAGGCGCCCGTAGTCGATCCGGGCTTCCTGCCCCGCGGGCGGCTCGATGCGGATCGTGCGCGGCCGCTCCGGCCGGCGGAGTCCCTCGGCGCGCGCCAGGCGCTTGAACGTCTCGTAGCTGCCGCCCAGGCCGTACCTGGCCTTCACCACGAGGTAGGCGTTCTTCGGCGTCAGCGGATCGTTCGCGCGACCGATCAGCTCCCGCAGCTCCTGGCGATGGGGCAGCCACTGCTCGGTCGCCGGCGCAGGCCGTCGCGTGTTGCCTGCCAGCAGCGGCGTGACCATCTCGTAGAACCGCTGCCGGTCCACCCCGTGGCCGTTGCGGTCGAGGCCCAGCTCGGCGAATCCGCGCAGGTAGCGCCGCACCGTCTTGCGCTCGCGCCGCTCGCCGGCGGCGATCCCGGCCAACGAGTGCCCGGCCCGCCAGCGCCGGTAGATCTCCCACAGGTCCCGATGGTTCATCCGTCGATAGCTCATGGGGTGCCGTGCCTCCCGGGACACCTTCGAGCGCTCGACCGACGCGGGCATACATCGTGATCCCGACCGCCGACGCAGGAGGGTAATGTACCTCTACCTGACGTCTGCGTCATGGGGAGTGTCGATGACCCTTGCCCGCTATGTTGTGGGTACTTCACGTGACCTTCAACGAGGGAGAGCGCTACCAGCGGCAGGTATTGCCGCTACTGCTGTCCGTTCTCTCGCGCTCAGCGTCCTGGTATTGTCGCCGTAGTGCGACGAAGACGGTGGCCTGACACGCTCCCCACGATTCATCCCACACTCCGGATCCAGATCGATACGGATCCGCAAAAGACGCACCCCGGACTACGACGGGCCTGCCACGATCGTGCCGAGCGGCAGCAAAGTCCGGTCCATAAAGGCGACGGGGTGGTGCCGGAGTCCGGCATGATCTCGGACACGTGACGACCGTCGACCGATTGCCCGGGAACATTCGCGCGGGTCGGCGTTGCGGTGAGTCGGCTCATTCGCAGCATGAGATCCCTCCGCGGGAGGCGCGATTCGGTCCCGGAACCCGATCGGTGCTCCTGAACCGTTCATGGCATAGTATAGTCGCGGGCCACCTGGAGTGTCCATAAACGAACCGTAGCGAACGCGATGATATAGCGCCTTTATCGTTAACATTCGTGGTTATGGAGCGGCTCTCGATGCCGGACAAGGGATCGAAGTCCTGCAGAAGGCCGGCACCGCAGGGCCGAGGTGGGGCGCGTCAGGGCGGATCTGCACTCGCGGCGCGGGCCCGATCGCAACGGAGAGTCGCGCCCGGCGCGGAGGTGTGCCGGCGGTGTCTTGCCCGGCAGACAGGATCGGGTTGGGTGAAGCCGATCGGCCGGGTCAGGAGCATCGATCGAGCGGCTTCAGTCCGCCGCATTCGGGAATTAGGCTGGCGATAGCCTCCTGGTTATCACGCGGAGAACGCCGGCACGCAGCGGACACCGGCCGCTTCCCCGCGCCGAACGGTGAGTTGGTTTGTCTGTCTCACGACGACACGGGAGCCCGTCCCCTCTCTGGCGAACAGGGCCTGCACTCCGGATCGCCCCGTTCGCGCGTCAGGACGGCCCGCGCACCGCCTCCAGGTTGAGGACCTGCATGGCCTCGCCGCCCATCGCCAGAGCGTAGATGCCGCGCCGCGTCAGGTACTTCACCATGTCCTCCGGGATGCTCAGTGACGAGAACACCGGCACGATCGGCAGATCGCCGTATTCCGGATAGTAGAGCGCGAATTCACCGCTCTCCACGAAGCGCGCGAAGCGCCGGGCATCGTTGCTGCGGGGCGAGGACTTCGTCTCGTTGAGCAGGACCGCGCGGGTGCCGACGTAGAGGGCGTCGAACTCGCGCTCGCGGCCGGGGTCGTCGCTGCGGATGCGAGACACGCGGGCTGTGAAGTACTGCAGCTCGCCGCAATCGAACACCTCGCGGGCCAGGCGGCGGACGCTGGGCGCGACGATGTCCTCGACGACGGTACCCCACTTGTTGGCCAAGTCGCCCCAGCGCTTGTTCATCTCCCGCCGCTCGCGAGCGGACTCCTCCCGGTAGCGGGCGCCTTCCTGCTCCCGGCGCTCGATGATGCGCTCCAAGCGCCCGATGGACTCGTCGGTGCGTGCGATGGACTCGCTGCTGCGAGCGAGGGCGGCGTCGGTACGAGCCATGGATTCGTTGCTGCGAGCGAGGGCGGCATCGGTGCGTGCCATGGACTCGTTGGTGCGAGCGAGGGCGGCATCGGTGCGAGCCATGGACTCGTCAGTGCGTACCATGGCGGCGTCGGTGCGTGCCATGAAGGCGGCGAAGACGGTCTCCAGCCGCTCGGTCTTCTCTTCGACCACCTGCGTCCGTTGCGTCGGTGTTGCCATCGTGCCCGTCTCCCGTAGCCGGTAGAGTAGGTGTCCGGCGCCCCGTGCGGCAACCGCCTCCGGGGCAGGCGGTCACTTCGATAGCGGGCGTCTGACCGTGGCGCTTCAACCCGATGGGAGGTGGCGCTTCGCTGGAAGCACCGCGCCCTACGCGTCCAGGTATTGAGTCCGGAATTTCCGGAAACCCGCACCGCGGCCGCACGTACGGCTCGCCGGGGTCCGCCACCAGCTCCAGCGCCACTTGACGCACCGCCTGCGGATTCGTTGCCGACTCGTCCCTGCCGGGCCGGCACTTCAACGGATGAACCGCCCGGTCATATCCATGCGTAAAGCGGGACGCAACGGACTGCGGCGGCTGCCGCTGATGTCCGCTCCGTCTGTTCGATTGGCGACCTCGATTGCGATCGAGACCACGGTCCGGTCGTCGCTGCTGCTCGCCGGAGATCCGCCCCGGGTCGCCTGTCTGCGTGACCCGTTCTTCGAGACTCATCGTGCAGGGAGTTCCACGGTCACCTCCAGGTTGGGGCCCTTCAGATCACCGTCGTCGACGACCGTCGCGGTATTGGTCTTCAGCCCGGCGACGTCGCTCTCAGCCAGGCACGTCGGCCTTGGGCTCGGCGAGGTCCTGCTCCATATGCTGCAGCCGCGCCGGCATGCCGCGGAATTCGTTGGTGAGCAGCGTACGCAATGGCAACCGCTGCGCTTCCGGGTTGGCGTGGAGCTCCTCCATCATCCGAGCCACCAACGCCTCGGGATCGAGGTGATGCCCGGTCAGCCCGTCCGTCGGCATCGCTTTTCCCTCTCGGTGTCGCTCACAGACCTGTCCGTGGTGCGACGAGGCGGTCAAGCCGTGATCCGGGTCCTGACGCGGCGGAGAAATCGGAGCGACTATTTCCATGGCAATGAGAATGGCTCTTGGCGGCTGCGATGACCATTCCCGGGGGAGCGCCATACGCTGCTCGAGCCCGCTCACACCGCCGCCCAGACACCTCGTTCTTCTTTGCGTCGCCGCGCAGATGGGTCTCGTGCCGTCGCAATGACGCCACATTGTCCCGGAGGTGGCAAAGGTAGCCGCATTTCCGCTGACGGCACTGATCCTGGTGGCCCTCATCGCCTGCCAGGGTCCGGCCGGTCCGACTGGACCCGCTGGGAAGCCGGGCGATACGGGCAACCCGGGCACGGACGGCAACCCGGGCACGGACGGCACACACGGTGACCCCGGTGACGATGCGTTGGAGGCCCACTCCATCATCCCCGTGATCTTCAATCCCGAAGCCATCGCTGACGACGAAGACGAAGACGGCCAGATGGAGACGCTGGACCTGAACATGTACCTCAGCGGCGGCATGGCCGACGGTCGGACGTTCAGCATCATCAACGCGACCGGATGGATCAACGCACAAGCAACAGCAACCCCGAGCTTTAGCCACGAGCTGAACAGCTCCACCGGCATGCTCAAGCTGATGATGGACGACGAGGGTTTCGATCCTGTCAACAACACTCCTGCCAACTACGTTGAGGATGCGCTGATCCTGGTCGAGGCGATGGATACCGATGGTGAGAGCGCCGTCCTCTACGTCAAGGTGAGAGGGAACCTCCCACCCACCGTTAGCGACGCCGGGACCGCGATCGACCTCACGGTCGGCACGCAAAACGCTGCGTCAGGAGATGGTGATGATCCGGACTATTACGTCGATGCGGATAACTCGACTGCCGACATCACGTGCCCGATGCTCAACACCTGCTACGTTGATCTGACCGGCCGGTTCGCGGTTACGAACCTCCGCGACAAGCTTACGTTCAAGGCGTACGTCGACCCCACCACGCACATCGAGATAATGGAGACCGAGACGGGCGTCATGATTACCGGACTGACGGCGGCTACCGCCTTCCCGCTGAGAGTGTGGGCGGTTGACGAGGGCGGCCTCCCGATGAACCGGACCACAGACTCCGTTCCCACCGATGATATTGACGAACTCAAGTCGCCACTGGACGCTTCCGTTCAGATAATCAACGTGACCGTCGACGGCGCTCCGTTCATGAGCAACGCTGCAGTCGGAACCAAGACCTTGACAGTTGCGGACGCGGCGGCGGTTGTTGGACATGTTTTCGACGAGACCGCAACACTTGCCAACTTGGTGATGGCGTATAAGCCCACCCTCACCGAACAGGGTGGCATGGGTAATGCCGTTGCGGAAGCCTCAATGGAAGCTGTGGCCACTGATCGGCGGCCGATTTTGGTGGACGGTATCAACACAGGCTCGGTAACGCTGACCGTGACGGTTACGGAAGGTCCCGTTGTAAACGATCCGCTTCAGTACACTGAGCACACGATTGCCGTAACGGTGATGCCGTAACGGGTCCGACGTACCGGATTCCAAGCCGCCGGGGATTTCCCCGGCGGCTTTTTCATGCGTGCGCCCGGCATGGGCTTTCGCCAGGAGGTGAGGCGTGCGCCGAGCATGCCAAGTCCTCTACCGACCCGGCAGGGGGAACGGTGAGTCAAGGGCAAGGGTGCCCGTCGCGAGGCGGGATCTGAAGGAAGCCGGAGACATACCGCTGGCCCGACGAACAGGAATCGCATAGGAGGCAGCCGCGTTGGACGAGAGGGCGCAAAGACTTGAAGTCCAGTACCTGCACGGAAAACGCGGAAGTAGATGCGGCGAGCATAAGCGGGAAGGTGGAAGCTCTTACCCGGGGAGGTCCGACGGCAGGTCGCCATTGTGGCGACACGGAACATCGGAAGGTGTGGCCGAGCCGTCAGAAGTCAGCAGAGGGCATAGTAGGCGGGCTCGACGCGGCCGAAGGCCCGAACACGGAGCCGGGGTTGGCGCCTGAACCTCGATGACGAGAGAGACGCTGGATAGTATGGCTGAGATGCCCGAATCCGCCGCGGGAAGTAGCCGACGGAATCGGCGAGGTAGCGCGAGCGGTGCGTCAAACGTCACGGCGGTGAATGGGAACGTCGACCGGAGCGAGCAGGGGATGCTCGAGGAGGTAGTCGAGCGGCAGAACATGCGAGCCGCCTACCAGCAGGTGAAGCGCAACGCTGGGGCACCGGGAATCGACGGCATGAGCGTCGAGGAACTGGGGCCGCACCTGCGGGAAGAGTGGCAAGGGATCAAGGAAGCGCTGCTGGACGAGCGGTACGAGCCACAGCCGGTGAGGCGGTGTGCGGAACGGCAGGGAAAGTGACCCCAGGTCGGCGTGTCAAAATGACCCCCTACCCAGGTTGTTGGTTACTCGTAGCATCGACCGAGGGTGGAGTCAATGCGTTGATAGGTGCCGCCCGCCGCGCCCATGGCCACCGTAGGGACGCTGAGTGGACACGCTGGGATGCCGAAAGAACGACACGGAGTGTGCGGTCGGCCAATGGGGAGGATGGCGGCCGGTTTCGGTTGGCGGTCCCGATGGTGATGGGTTGTGCCGAGCCGTGGGGCGCCGAGGAAGCCGACCGCTGGGAGGCCGAGCGGTCGGCTCGGGGAGCATGCCAGCATCCGGTCGATGAGTGGGCCGGGAGCCGCGGCGCCGAGTCTGCGATGCGCTCCCGGCCCGAAGGCGTCCGGACTCTGCGGCGAGCGGGGCACGCCGATCGGCTGGCCACTGCCGGGCAGGGTCCGATGGCCGCATGCCATGGAGCACCTGACCGGGCGAATCGGGCGCCGGAACGACCGAAACGACCGCGGTCGGGAAATTCGGCGCACGAGGATCGCCGTCACGGCGTTTTCTCAGGCGAGGTGGTGTCCCGATACCCCCGGCCACGGCACGCCTGGTTCGTGGGCCGGTCGGCCAACCGCGCGCAGGCGCCACCGTACCGTCTGCGCGCGCGGCGCTCGTCGACGGTGATCTGGCCAGGGCGCTGACGGACCAGCACACCGATCGAGTCCACCTACGCGACGGTGCGATTGCGCACCAAGCGCACCAAGGGCTGCGGCTCGCGGACGGCGACGCTGACGATGGTCTGGAAGCTGGCCCTCGAAGCCGAGAAGACGTGGCGCCGATTGATGGGATTCAAACTCATACCGCTCG
Organism: Spirochaetia bacterium; assembly: GCA_963662775.1. Classification (GTDB taxonomy): domain Bacteria; phylum Spirochaetota; class Spirochaetia; order SZUA-6; family Bin103; genus CATQHW01. The sequence goes on along the minus strand of OY759747.1, from coordinate 1,779,004 downwards.
TGATGGAGAGGCGGAGCATCTGCGCTGGGCGGCTGCCTCTCCGACAACCTCCGGGCCGTAGCCGATTCTCCGAGCTGAGCGAGCTCTCCACCGAGTACGTCGGCGACGAGCTGCGCACGCGCCACGGCGATACTGTCTGGCTCCTGGGCCTCGGCGAGCGCTCGGCGTATCTGCTGGTCCTGCTGGATCTCCAGTCCGAGGACGATCGGTGGATGGCCGCCTGGCGGGGGCGCTGCCCAAGCCGTGGCTCCTGGAAGGGCGTGAACAGGGCCTTGCGGAAGGTCGAGAACAGGATGTTGATCAGCAGCGAGCACTCCTGTGGCGAATGGCGGCGGCGCGCTTCGGCGCCGAAACGGCCGCCCGCATGAGCGACGTGCTGGCGCCCATCGCCGACCCCGAGCGGTTGGCTGGGATCGGTCACTGCCCGGTGCGCTGTGACACCGGCGCCGAGTTCCTCGCCCGCCTCGGTCCCTCCTCACCGCCTGACCCCGGACGGCGCGCGTGCGTCAAACTCCGCATCGACATCGGCGACAAGGCCGGCGGCCCGCCCGTGGCGACCTCCTGCGCGTCGCAAACCGCGCGGCTCGCCCACGTTTCGGTGTTCGACGGCTTACGGTGCAGGTGCTCGCCGAGCAGCCCGAGCGGGTAGGTGGTGCGTGGGCGCTGGCGCCGTGCGCCTCATCGGCGGCGCCCCCAAGAGCGGCAAGACTTCGCTCGCTCTCGCAGTGCGAGCGTCGGTGGGCCTCTTCGTCCGTCAGCCGCCCTCCTGCGGCGGCGGTGGCGGTGGCGCGTTGGGATCTCTCTTGAGCCTCTCCTGCCAGTCCTTCCACTCACGGTCGCGCTCTCGCATCCCATCGAGCCGGCCTTCGCGCCGACCTTCACGCCGGCCTTCCTCGCGTTCGCGCTTCAAGAACGTCATGGTCACTCCTTCGAATCCGACGATCACCGCCGCCAGGGCGGTTCCGACAGACGCCGTTCGCGACATTCCATGGTACATGACTTCCACCAGCCCGGTCGCCACCGGAGATCGGATTGCATCGTCCATCGCGAGCAGGAGATACACGCTTACGACAACGGAGTAGGCGAGAAGGTACCATCGCAACCTGCCGGCCGATGCGCCGAGGCTCATGTGAGTGCTGCACCGCCCAAAGCTTCGGTGGTCCGATACCCTTGGCGGCCTTCAGCGTGGTCGAACTTCGCGGTCATGGCGCAGTCTCCTCGTCACGCCGACTCATCAAGGCCGGCACGCGGAATAGTCAACCCGGCATGGCGTTCACCGGTGATAGCGCGCGCTGTCGCCGTGGTGCTTCAGCCGTCTCGTCGCGGTTCGTGGCAGGCAGCGAGAACCTGGGGAGGGAGCAGCGCCGCCATCACGTGCAGGACAGAGCGTGGGCGGGCACGACGAGCACTGTGTGTCCTGCCGGCCTCCGCGGCGCGCGTGCTGCTGCCGGCCGCGAGGCGGATCAACCGTCGTCCGTTACCGAGGAGAGAAAGCTGAAGCGGACCCCGAAATCGGGTGGAGGAACCGGTGAGTCCGGGTCCACGCGGCTCATGATCCCTTCCACGCCGGTGATCGTCGGCGTGTAGTCCCGCCAGAGGCGAACGGCGGGCTCGCCCGCCTGCCGCCGCAAGACCCGTATCCGGCCGAACTCCCGCTCCACCGCGTAGCCGGGAATGGCAAGAGCCGGGTCCGCCGACACGACGTGGGTGACCGCGCGCGCGATCGCCTCGGCCTCGCTCGCCTGCGGGTCGTCGAAGATGAGCGGCGCCGTGTCACCCGCGTACAGCGGGATCGCGTGGTGCAGATAGTAGTAGCCGGGGAGATTGAAGTAGGCGCGGTCCGTCTGCCACACGGCCGCCACGTCCGGGGCACGGGCCAGGTAGCGGTAGGCGGCGAAGATCGGATCCTGGCTGCGGATGAAGCGGACGATTCCGGTCTCCCGCGAATACCCCCGGTACACGTGGTGCTGGTACGGCAGCGCGTTGAGGATCCCGGCCACCGAGACCGCCGCGAACACGGCGCCAATGGCTCCCGCTGGCAGCAGTCTCGCGAACGAGCCTCGCGGTGCCGCCTCCGAAGACGAGCGCGCCTGCCGGCGGGCGTCAAGCCGGGTCGACAACCGGGTGGCCAGGTCGGCCCCGATGAGCAGCCACAGCGGAATCACCGCGAAGATGAAGCGATACTCCTTGTGCGCCTGCGCCGAGTGCGTGAGCACCGTCACGGCGATGAGCCCCAGCAGCAGCCCGTAGCGCCGCGGGTCGCGCAGCGCCAGCGCGATGACCAGCACGTTCAGTCCGGCCCCCGCGAACGTCAGCCACCACACGAACTGCCAGGGTGGACTCTCCCCGGCGCGCAGTCCGCCGGCCACGAGGTTGAAGCCGATGTTGGCCACGTACGAGTCGAACAGCCCGCCGTTCCAGGTCACCGCGTCGAACACGCCGACGGCGGCAACCAGCGCCCCCACCGCGAGCGCGAGCATGAGCTTCCTGCCGCTGAGCAGAAAGAACAGCCCGAGCAGGATCAGCGCAGCCGGCGCGTAGTGCATGCGGATCGCCGGCACCAGCACCGCCAGCGCCGCCACCGCCCAGACCACCACCCGCCGATCCGTCCGCGGCCGCACGCACAGCGCCAGCAGCCCCACCAGCAGCGCCGTGGCGACGAACTCCGTCATCGGCTTGTGCGCGAACCCGGCCAACTCGTACCAGAACGCGCCCGCCAGCAGCGCCACCCGCGCCGTCGCCTCGCCGAAGTGCCGGCGCCCGAACCAGTACATCCCGGCCGGAACCAGCAGCGACACCGCGCAGAACACGAGCTTGACGGCCCCCACGTACCAGGCCGGCTGACCCAGGCCGACGGCCTCGCACAGCGCCAGCACCCCGGCCACCAGCCCCGGCACCAGCCACGAGCGCGCGCCCTAGAAGTACTCCCAGTAGATCGCTTCGTTGCCGAACACCAGGCGGTGCGCCGGCTCCAGGTACTGCATGATCTCGTCCGGGTGCAGCACGAAGTCCCCGGAGAGCGCGATGGCCGCCCGCACCGCGAACGCCAAGGCCAACACCGGCAACAGGTACTTCCACGGCCGCTCGCCGGGCTCGCGCGGATGGAGCAGGGTCGGCGCGAGCCCCGTCATGGTCCGGTCGACGCCTGCACGATCCGGTCGCGCGCGTCTCGGGCACGCTGTTGACCGGGATCCAGGCTGAGCGCCCGGTCAAGGCTCTCCAGAGCCTCGTCTCCGCGGCCCAGGTGGAGGAGAGCGATGCCGCGGTTGGTCCAGGCCTCCGCGTGGTAGGGCTCGTGGTCGGTGGCGGACCGGGAGAGATCCAGCGCCTCTTCGTAGCGCTGCTGATCGAGCCGCAGCGTGCTCAGGTCGGCGAGGGCGCCGGCGTAACCGGGACAGAGTTGCAGGGCGCGCAGATACGCCTTCTCCGCTTCGTCCACCCGGCCCAGGTGATAGACGCGATGCCGGTGTGGCCGAGCCGTCAGAAGCCAGCAGAGGGCACAGTGGCCATCGCGGCCCAAGGCCCGAACACGGAACCGGGGGTTGTTGGCGTCTGAACCTCGATGAAGAAGCAGACGCTGGCGAGCGCAGGGCTAAATCCTGCTTGACCTGCGGCCCGACTGCCGACGATCTGCCCGGGCGCAACCTGCTACGCGGCCGTGCCGCCATCGAGCAGAGCCGGTCGACCGACGCTCGTGCGCTGCGACACCGGCGCCGAGTTCCTCGCCCGCCTCGGTCCCTCCTCTCCATCCTGACGCGCGGCGACTGACCCCGGACGGAGCGCGTGCCGCGCTCCCGTCACCGAGGCCGCACCGCGGCCTCCGACGGCGCGAGTCGAGGGCGTCAATCATCGCGTCGACGCCGGCGCCAGAACCAAACAGTTACGACGACGCGGCCTCCGCCCGGCACGCGGTGGCGCCAGTGCAGGTACGGACTTCGCATCTTGTGACCCTATCATTCAACGCGGCTGGAAAGCCCGAATTCGTCGCTGTCCGGGAACCGTACGAACGCCTCCACGTCACCCCTGCGAGGTCGAGGATCCGCTCGGGTTGAGCAGCACCGAGCGCGTGCCGACGTAGAGCACGTCGGGCACGCCGCTCGCGGGGAAGCTCCGCGCCTACGTCCCCGCATCACCGGCGGCGAGACGCGACTTGGTCTTGTCGGTCGACGTCTTGTCGATCGACGAACACGACAAACGCACCGACGTACCGTACGTCGAACTCTCGCACTCCGGAGGTCTCGTCATCCAACGCGGCTGCCTCCTATGCCGGTTCCTGTCGGTCGGGCCAGCGGTCTGTCTCCAGCTTCCCTCAGATCCCGCCTCGCGAAAGGCGACCCATGCCTTTGACTCACCGTCCACCCTGCCGGACCGGTCGACGACTTGGCATGCTCGGCGCACGCCGCACCTCCGGCGGGAGCCCATGCCGGGCGCAGGCAAAAAAAGGGCCGCCGGGTTCGTCCCCCGGCGGCTTGGAAACCCGACCTGATCGTCGGATCGGCTAACGGCTCACCGTTAAGAAGGCGTGGTTACCGTAGCGGCGATCGAATGCATGATCGATTGGACAGGTGTGTCGGGGGCAGCATCGTCACCCGTCTCCGTTACTGTCACGGTCAACATAACGCTACCGACGTTCCGACCGATGACTGAGATTGGTATACCGTTGAAATTTGCGGCGTCAGCGGCACCAAGAGAGATTTGGGCGATACCATTCGGCGGAACGAACACCGGCTCGTACGTCACACCGATCAGGCCCGAACCTTCGCTATTGTACGCATGGCCAACGATCTTCGTAACGCCCGTTTCCACGGCCACTGATCCGACTGCACTGTTGCTCATGAACGGCGCCTGGTCGACGGTCACGGTGATTTCGCGGGCGTTCGCGGGCACCACGCTTTCATCTCTATTCGCGGTGGTATCACTATCTTCGTCGGCTGCTGCTCCCGGCAAACCGCCTTCGTCGACGGCCCATACCCACACGGTCACGGGCGCGTTGGTACCGGCAGCACCGGAGGTGGCATCCACTGGGGTGGTACCGGCAAGACCGGTGATCATGAGGCCGTTCGCAGTTGCCATGACGTCGATCTTGTCAGCAGCGCTGCCGACAGAGTACGACCAAGTCGTGGAGTCCCGGAGATTCGCGTCTGTGGCGGCCAGCTCGATTTCACAAGCGTTGAGCATGGCGCACGTGATGGTGGAGTCAGCGGGATCGGTACCATCGCCGTCGTGGTAGTTGCCATCGGGCGCCGTGGCGTCTTGCGTGCCGACCGTCAGAGTGATCGCAGTGCCAACCGAGGTAACGGCGGGTGCGATGTTTCCTCTCACCTTGACGTAGAGAACAGCGCTTTCTCCATCGGTGTCCGTCGCTTCGACCAGGATCAACGCGTCCTCAGCATGATCCGTTGCTGCCGGCGCGAAGCCTTCAGGGACGGTCAGCGTCAGCATGTTCCCGTCCAACATGTAGTTGGCCGCGGCGACCCACCCCTGTGTTCGGATGATCTTGAACGTCCGGCCGTCGGCGACTCCCCCGGTGAGGTACATGTTCAGGTCCATCGGCGGACGGGTGTCGGCGAGATCCGTTGTGGGATCGGTGTCATCATCGATCGGATTGAAGATCACGACCGGGATGGAGGACGCCTCCAACGCATCGTCACCGGGGCCTCCGTCCGTGCCCGGCGTGCCGTCCGTGCCCGGCGTACCCGGGTTGCCCGTATCGCCCGGCTGGCCAGCGGGTCCAGCGGGTCCAGCAGGACCCTGGCAGGCGATGAGCGCCACCAGGATCAGTGCCGTCAGCGGAAATGCGGCTACCTTTGCCGCACGATCGTCGCGTTGCGGGGGGAGTGTCCGGGACCCTCAACCCGGTTCGCAGTAGTCCGCCCACTCCTGCATCAGGGCGGCGCGCCGGGCCAGCAGGTCGCTGCGCGCATAGGCCGCGACGGTGGCGGAGCCGATGGCGTGGCCGAGCGCCAGTTCGGCCGCCGCGTGGTCGACGCCCCGCTCGGAGCACCAGGAGCGGAACGCGCTGCGGAGGCCGTGGACGGTGCCGAGTCCGAGCCGCCGCGGGAGCGTGGCCAGCGTGCTGTCGCGCATCACGCCTCCCAGGCGCGCCGGGAACAGCAGGTCAGCGGCGGCGCCGGGCGTCAGCTCGCGCGCCGCGTCGAGGATCCGGAGGGCTTGCGTGGCCAGCGGCACGCGCAGCACGCGCGCGGTTTTCGTGCGCTCCGCCGGCACCGTCCAGGTCGCGGTGTCGACGTCGACTTCCTCCCAGGTGGCCGCCCGCGCTTCGCCGCTCCGGCACGCGGTCAGCGCGATGTACTCGAAACAGAGCCGGGCGCCGGTCCAGACCTCGCCGATCTGGCGGACCTTGACGAGCGCCGCGGCGACGTCGCCGTGCGGGAGGGCGCCGTAGTGCCTGGCCGGCATCCGCCCGGGCTTCGGCAGCAGGGCGGTGAGGACCGGACCGGCGGGGTCGTCGGCGCGGTGACCGGCGGCCACGGCAGCCTGCATGACCGCCGAGATGATGCGCCGGAGCCGGCGCCCGGTTTCCGCCTTTTCGGACCAGACCGGCAGCAGCACGGAGACCACGTCCGCGGGAGTGATCGAGTCCACGTGCATGCGTCCGAGTTTCGCCATGACGTAGGTGTCCAGGCGTGAACGCCACAGCTTCTCGGTGCGGTCGTCACGCCATGCCATGCTCCGCGTCCTGATGGCCTCGTCCGCCGCCTGCGCGAACGTGGGCACCGCACGGGCGGTCCGCAGCCGTGCCGGGTCACCGCCCTGCCGCGCCACCCTGCGGTACTGAAAGGCCAGTTCGCGCGCCTCGGCCAGGGTGGTGTACGGGAAGCCGCCCAGCCCGAAATCCCGCCGGCGGCCGCGCACGGTGCCGCGCCAGATCCACTGCCGCGAACCGGACGGCGTCACGCGCAGGATCAGGCCATGCAGGTCGTGATGCTTGCCCGGTGCCGCGGAGCGCACGGCCGCCGCGGTCAGCTTCGCCACGGTCGTCCCCCGTCGTATCCCACGCCGGCACGCTACGCCGAACGGAAAAAGGACGGCAACAGGCGGCGATCCGGGGGCGGTGCTGCCGCGAGCGGATGGCGCGCCGGCAGGGGCGGTGGCGCCGCCCGGTGCGGACCCCGCGGGAGGTGGGATGACGACCGGTCGAACGGGCACCCCGGCGACCCGGGCATCGGCTCAGGGGACGACGGGAGCGGGGGGATCAGGGTACCGTGAAGTTGCCGCCGCCGAAGCTCAGCCTCACCACGGGGTGCCGCTGCGACCAGTCGTGGCCGTCATGGATGTGCAGCCCCGCGAACAGCTCCTGGTTGCCCTCGAACACCTCCTTCAGCGGCACATCCTGCTCATTCACGGGTCAGCGTGCGCGCGACCCATTATGATGCCGCACACATGCGAACCGGAGTGATTCTCAACTGCGAGCCGTCGGCCGGCGTGCGGATGGACTGGACGTTCGCGGATGCCGTGGAGGCCGGGGTCGTGGTGGACGCGGCGGCCCGCGCCGAGGTGGATCTGCGCGCGGACGGCTGGCCGGTCAGGGACCAGGGGACGACCGGCGCCTGCGTCGGCTTCGCGGCGGCGGACGGGGTGCTCCACTGGCACTACCGGCAGGCCGGGCTTCTGGATGCGGACGAGCGGCCGTCGCCCCGGTTCATCTGGATGGCCAACAAGGAGACGGACCTGATCACGTCGTACCCGACGACGTTCATCGAGTCGGCGGGCACGCAGATCAAGCTGGCCCTGCGGGTGGCGCGGAAGTACGGGTGCGTGACCGAGCGCACGCTGCCCATGGACGGGGCGCTGAGCTCGCTGAGCACGGAGGCGTTCTATGCCAGGGCGGCGAAGTACCGCATCGCCAGCTACCACAACCTGGGGCGCGACCCGGAGCGGTGGCGGGCGTGGATCTCCAACCAGGGGCCGGTGCTGGTGCGGTTGGTGGTGGACCGGACCTGGGAGCGGGCGACGGCCGCGGAGGGCGAGCTGGACCGGTACCGGAAGGACACCGGCCGCGGGGGCCACGCGGCCTGCCTGGTGGGCTACACGGCAACCCGCTTCATCGTGCGCAACAGTTGGGGGCAGCGGTGGGGCGACGGCGGGTTCGCCTACGCGTCGGAGGCCTATGCGGCGAGCGCCTTCGACGAGGCGTACGGCGCGGTGCTCTGACCGGGGTCACACTGCGGCGACGTTGACCTGGGTCCTGAGGATGCTGCCGCCGGTTCAGGCAGAGCTCAGGGCGTACGGCGCGGGGATCGCTCGTTACAGAGCAAGGAGTTAGAGCATCGCGTCGGCAGAAAGCACTTCAAACGAGAGGAGGTTGTCGACCGGGCAGTACGTCATCCTCCATCTGTCGAGGATGTCCCTTCCAAGCAGGGACGGCAGTTCCCTGGCCTGATGGGAATCGTCGATGATACCGACCTCCATCTGGTAGGCGAACATAGCGTTCCTCGGGTCAAGAAAGACAACGACCGACGGTTCCCCGAACACCTGCGACGACCCTCCCACTCCTGAAGCGAATCTGGCGCTTCCCTCATCCAGCTCGTCGTAGGGGACTTTCAACAAAAGGGCGTCGCTTGGGCTGATGGTGGTCCGATCCGCTCCGGTGTCAACGAGGAACGATACGAGCCCACGTGTTGGGAAGCGCGGCAACCACGCGATCGCGTCGACATAGGGTCTGCCTTCCCGCGAGTGGTCGAACCGGCCCCGCAACATGCCAGGGGCTACAGAATCAGCGTGGTGGGCTCGGTTTCGACGTACCGGACGATGATGTTCTCCCGCGGAAGGTCGCCCTTGTCGATCATGAGGATCACGTCTTCCAGGGTGTCGGCATGCACCACGACCTTCTTGTCATGGAAGGCAATCCACTGCTGGGGGTAGTTCTCCACCAAGCCGGCCCAGGATTCTTCCAGAGCCCTGGTGGCCTCCGTGAACTCTCCGAAGCCTTCGCGCAGTTCTTCAGCAGACACTCCGATCGCATCAAATATCTCTGCAGAACCCATAGCGAGTCTCCTTGGATCGGTAGCTTCGTAGCTCGACGGTGCGCGGCAAGTCCCTGTTCCTGTCGGTCCCAACGGGACCAACCCCGGTCGTCTGGAAACCTGAACGTAACCTCGGGTTGCACATCCGGCAACCTGCCCCGGAGCGCGCCGAGGTGGATCTGCGCGCGGACGACTGGCCGGTCAGGGATCACGGACGACCGGCGCCTGCGTCGGCTTCGCGGCGCGCTCGTGCGCGAAATCTTCTCGGGATGAGATATTCGTGCGACATTTCGCCGCCATCCTCACCACAACGAGGATCGAGGTCCTCGAAATCACCTGGGGGCAAGGCCCCGAGGAGGAGAAGGATGGCGAAGACGTCATTGATGAAGATCACCCTGCTGGCGGCGCTGGTCGCCTTCATGTCGGTGGCCATGATCGGCATCGCAAGCGGCCAGTCCGAGAGCGGGCAGTCCGGCGGCGAGCACGGTTCCGGCGGTGAGGGCGCAGGCGGCGAGGGCGGCGGCGAAGGCGCGGAGGGCTCCGAGTCCGGGGCCGGCGGCGAGGAGGGCGGCACCATGCTGGCCCTGGACGAGACCTTCGACACGGTCCGCAAGGGCGCGCACCTGGTCATGAGCTACGACGCGGAGGCGAACGCCTTCACGGGCACGGTGACGAACACCACCGACGCCACGCTGGAGCTGGTGAGGGTGGAGATCCACCTGTCGAGCGGCACGGAGCTCGGCCCCACGACGCCGATGGACCTGGCGGCCGGCGCGTCGATGGACGTGCGGCTCGATCCGCCGCAGGGCGAGCAGTTCGACGGCTGGGTTCCGCACGCGGAGGTCGGCCCGATGTCGCAGTCCGGCGGCGGCGAAGGCTCGGGCGGCGAAGGCTCCGGAAGCGAGCACGGCTCGGGCGGTGAAGGCAGCAGCGGCGGCTAGCGGCCGAGCCACCACGGACGCGGACGCGGCGCTCACGCGGGCGCCGCGTCCGCATGATTTACCTCAATACCATCGGGGGAGTGATGACAAGGCGCACGGTGTTGATCGTCGAGGACGAACCGCGGATCGCGCACTGGCTGAAGATCCGCTTCGAACGGGCGGGGTTCGATGCGGAGGTCGCCCACGACGGGCGCGCGGGCCTGGCGCTCGCCCGCGCCCGCCGTCCCCACCTGGTCGTGCTCGACCTGATGCTGCCCAAGCTCGACGGGATGCAGGTGTGCCGCATCCTGCGGCGCGAGTCGTCGGTGCCGATCATCATGCTCACGGCCCGCGAGACGCGCGCCGACCGCATCGCGGGACTGGACACCGGCGCCGATGACTATGTCGTCAAGCCGTTCGATCCCGACGAGGTCATCGCACGCGCCAAGGCCGTCCTGCGCCGGGTGGACGACAAGGTGCAGCAGATCCTGACCTGCGGCCGCATCACGATCGACGAGACGACCCGCCACGTGACGGTCGGCGGCCGGCGGATCGAACTGAGCGGCACGCTGTTCGCGCTGCTGGCCGCGTTCATGCGGCATCCGCGGCAGGTGCTCAGCCGCGGGCAGCTCATCGGCCTGGCGTTCGACGACGACTTCGACGCCTACGACCGCGCCATCGACAACCACATCCTCCGTCTCCGCAAGCAGATCGGCGCCGACGGCCGGCAGCCGATCCAGACCGTGTACGGCGCCGGCTACCGGTTCATGCCGGAGGACTCGTGAGCGAACGGGCCGCGTCCTTGCACGGGCGCATTCTGCGGGCGTTCGTGGTGGTGGTCGTCCTGGCCGTGGCGCTCAGCGTCGGGATCGGCTACTACGTCACGCAGCGCCAGATGGACGCGTTCGTCGCGCAGCTCGCCCGCGTGGAAGCCGGCAGCGTCGCCGGTCACCTGAGCCGCGAGTACGCCGCCGCGGGCGGCTGGGCGACCGTGGACCGCGCGCTGGCCGCCGCAGGCTACCTCTACGCCGAGGCAGGCGAGCACGACGAGGGGCACGGTGAGCGCAGCGAGCGCGGCGCGGAGACGACGTTCCACGTCGACCGCATCAGGATCGTCGTTACCGACGGCGGCGGGGTCGGCGGCGGCGGGGTGGTGATCCGCGACAACCTCTCGCGCCTGCGCCGCGGAGTCCCGGCGCCGGCGCTGGGGGGAGAGCGCGCGACCGTGACCGACCCGCGGACCGGGCGCGCGGTGGGCTACGCCTACGTGGACGTGGAGCGCGAGTTCCTGGTGACCGAGCTGCATGGGTTCCTGCGCGCCATGCTGGCCACGACGGCGCTCGGCGGAGCGCTGATCGCCGCCGTGGCCCTGTCGCTGGCGGCCTGGATCGCGCGCCGCATCACCGCCCCGGTCACGCTGCTGACCGTGGCGGCCGGGAAGGTCGCGCGGCGCGGCGACAGCGCCCTGCTGCCGGTCACGTCGTCCGACGAGCTGGGACAGATGAGCGCTGCCTTCAACCGCATGACCACCGCCCTGCAGACACAGCGGGATCTGCGCCGGCGGCTGGTCGACGACCTTTCCCACGAGCTGAACACGCCGCTGACGGTCATCCAGTTGGAAGCGAAGGGGCTGCTCGACGGCCTGCAGGAACCGGCGCCGGCCGCCGGCCTGATCGTCGACGAGGTGACGAAGTTGCGGAACCTGGTGCGCGACCTGAACTGGCTCGCGGAAACCGACTCCGGCGAGCTGCCGCTCGACCTGGAGTCGTGTTCCGTCACCGAGCTGCTCGACGCCGAACGTGAACGGTGGCACTCGCAGGCACAGATGCGCGGGGTCAGCCTGGTGTTCGAGCCGCTGTCCGCGTTGCCGGCGCTCGAGCTCGACCGGCTGCGCGTGAGCCAGGCGCTGGGCAACGTGCTGTTGAACGCGTTGCAGCACACCGGGCCCGGCGGCCGGATCGCGGTGGCCGCCGAGGAGACGCCGGACGGCGGCGTGGCGATCACCGTGCAGGACGACGGCGCGGGGATCGACCCGGCCGATCTTCCGCATCTGTTCGAGCGCCTGTACCGGGCCGACACGTCGCGCACGCGCCGCACCGGCGGCTCCGGGCTGGGACTGGCCATCGCGCGAGCCGTCGTCACCGCGCACACCGGGACGATCACCGTGACCAGCGACGGCCCGGGCCGGGGGACAACCGTTCGCATCCGGCTCCCGGCCGCGGCGTGACTCCCGTACGGTTCATGCGGGTGACGAGACGCTGTCAATACATGAAGATTATAGAAATAATGTCTATACTACGATTTCTTGATGGACTATCGGTCGCGACTGTGCTATGGTTGACAACCCTTCATTCGATGGAGCCCGGTTCGCCCGTACAGACCAACGGGGGTTGCGTCCACAAACAACTCCTTGCGGAGCAAGCGGACCGGGCTCCTTTATGCCATGTATCCCACATGAGGAGGCTCAGCAGTGTTCCCGCGGTACTCCTGCCATCGCGCGGCGCGTCGGCGCGGACGCGGGAGGGGGACCTTAGGTGAGCACCGGCGACCCGGGCCGGGAGATCCAGGCACTGCGCGATCGCATCACCGCGCTCGGCACCGCGGTCCTGCGCATCAACGCCAGCCTCGACGTGACCACCGTCCTGCAGGAGATCATCGGCAGCGCCCGCGCGCTCACCGGCGCCCGCCTCGGCGCGATCACCACCACCGACGAAGCGGGCCAGGTGCGGGAGTTCGTCAGCTCGGGCTTCACCGCCGAGGAGCTTGACGCGTTCATCGCCTGGCCGGACGGGCCCAGGCTCTGGGCGCACTTCCGCGACCTGCCGGGCCCGTTGCGCCTGACCGACCTGCCCGCCTTCGTCAGCTCGCTCGGCTACGCCGCGGACCTGATACGCGTGAAGACGTTCCAGGGAGCGCCGATGCGCCACCGCGGCGCGCTGGTCGGCGTCCTGTTCCTGGCCGAGAAGGAAGGAGCGCAGGAGTTCACGGACGAGGACGAAGAGGTGCTGGTGCTGTTCGGCTCGCTGGCGGCAACGGCGATCGCCAACGCCCGCACCCACCGCGCCGAGCAGCGCGCGCGGGCCGACCTGGAGGCGCTGGTGGAGACCTCGCCGGTCGGCGTCGTGGTCTTCGATGCCGGGAGCGGCCAGCCGGTGTCGTTCAATCGCGAGGCGCGGCGGATCCTGGAGACGTTGCGCACGGCCGGACGCCCGCTGGAAGCGCTGCAGGAGATGATCACCTGCCGGCGTGCCGGCGTGCCGACGGGCGCGAGGTCGCGTTCGCCGAATTTCCACTGGCACGGCAGTTCAGCAGCAGCGAGACGGTGCGCGCCGAGGAGGTCGTGCTGTCGGTCCCCGACGGGCGCAGCGTCAGGATCCTGATCAACTCGACGCCGATCGAGGCCGAGGATGGCACGGTGGCATCGGTGGTGGTGACCATGCAGGACCTGGCCGCGCTCGACGACCTGGAGCGCCTGCGGGCCGAGTTTCTGGGCATGGTGAGCCACGAGTTGCGGTCGCCGCTCACCTCGATCAAGGGCTCGGCCGCCACGCTGCTGGAATCCGCGCCGGAGCTCGACCCGGCCGAACGGCACGAGTTCTTCCGGATCATCCACGACCAGGCCGATCGCATGCGCGGGCTCATCAGCGACCTGCTGGATGCCGGGCGCATCGACGCGGGCACGCTGTCGGTGGAGCCCGAGCCCTCGGAGGTGGCCGCGCTGGTGGACCGGGCGCGCACCACGTTCCTGTCAGGCGGCGGCAGGCACACCGTGCTGATCGACCTGCCGGCGGACCTGCCGCGGGTGATGGCCGACCGGCGGCGCATCGAGCAGGTGCTGAACAATCTGCTCACCAACGCCGCGAGGCACTCGCCGGAGTCGGCGCCGATCCGGGTCGACGCGGAGCGCGACGGCGTGCACGTGGCGGTCCGGGTCGCCGATGAAGGCCGGGGCGTGACGCCCGAGCGGCTGCCGCACCTGTTCCACAAGTACACCGGCCAGGGCGCCGGCAACGCCGATCGCGTGCGGGGCGGGACCGGTCTCGGGCTGGCCATCTGCAAGGGTCTGGTGGAGGCGCACGGGGGCCGCATCCGCGCCGAGAGCGACGGCCCCGGGCAGGGCACGCAGTTTATCTTCACCCTGCCGGTGGCCGGTCCGAGCCGCGCGCCGCTGCCGATCAGTGGCGCACGCCTGCCGGGGCCGCCGCCGGACCTGCGCGAGCCGACCCGCGTCCTGGTGGTGGACGACGACCCGCAGACACTGCGCTACGTGCGCGACGCGCTGGCGGCGGCGGGCTACGCGCCGCTGGTGACCGGCGAACATGAGGATCTGGCCGACATCATCCGCGCCGAGCAGCCCGACCTGGTCCTGCTGGACCTGATGCTGCCGGACACCGACGGCATCGAGCTGATGGAGCGCGTCGCCGAGCTCGCCGACCTGCCGGTGGTCTTCATCTCCGGCTACGGACGCGACGAGACGATCGCGCGGGCGCTGGAGAGCGGCGCCGCCGACTACCTGGTCAAGCCGTTCTCGGCCACGGAGCTGACGGCGCGGGTGCGGGCGGCGCTGCGCCGGCACGCCGAGCCGGAGCCGTTCGTCCTGGGCGAGCTGATCGTCCACTACGAGACGCGGCGGGTGACGGTGAGCGGACGCGAGGTGCCGTTGACCCCGACGGAGTACGAGATGATGCGGCTGCTGTCGCGCAACGCCGGACGCGTCACGAGCTTCGATGCCCTGCTGCGCCACGCCTGGAGCGGGAAGAAGACGGGCAACATCAACCTGGTGCGCAACTTCGTGAAGAAGCTGCGCACCAAGCTCGGCGAGGAAGCGGCCAGCCCGCAGTGGATCTTCAACGTGCGCGGGGTCGGCTACCGCATGCCCAGGCCACCCCAGGCGCCGTACGAGCTCGGCGCCCCGTAACCTGCCGGCGTCCGTGACGTCAGGGCGGGGTGCGCGCGACCCGCAGGCCGTTGTGGAGGTTGCGGAGGGTCGGGGCGCACCAGCTTCGCCAGGCCGAGCGCACCCGCTCCGGGCGCGATCCCCACGAGCCGCCGCGGACGACGCGCCGCGTGCAGTCCGCCGCCCCGGCGTCGTAGCAGTCGGCGACCATCTCCGCGACGTTGCCGTGCACGTCGTACAGGCCGAACGCGTTGCGGGAGAGCGATCCGGTCTCGATCGGCCGGGCGCGGTAACGGCCGGTGACGCCGGCGCCGTAGGGAGCGCTCAGCCCGTCGTAGTTTGCCCGGTCGGTGGAGATGGTGGCTCCCGTGTGGAACGGGGTGGTCGTGCCGGCGCGCGCCACGTACTCCCACTCGGCCTCGGTCAACAGCCGGTACTCCTGTCCCGTCCTCGCGGAGAGCCACGCGACGTAGTCTTGCGCGTCGTGCCAGCTCACGTCGATCACCGGCCGGCGGCCGCGGCCCCAGCCGCCGTCGCCCGGGCGGTGGCGGCAGCCGCCGGCGGCTGCGCACGCGTCCCACTCGGCGAAGGTCACCTCGTAGACGCCGGCGGCGAACGGCCGGGCGATCGTCACCCGGCGCTGCGGTTCGTCGGCATGGCGCCCGGCTTCCGAGGAAGGGGAGCCCATCGTGAAGCTGCCGGCCGGAACCCTTACCATCGCCGGGCACTGCGGGCAGTCGCGGAACACCGCTCCCGGCTCGACGGCGCCGTCCTCGAGCCCCGGCACCTCGCATCCCGCCAGCAGCAGGAAGGTGCCCAGGGCGAATGCAGCCGCGTACGCGGCTGCGGAAGCGAAACCTGTCGCGTGTCTCATCTCAGTACTCCAGGGAGCCGCCGACGCCGAACCGGTAGGCGGTGGCACCGCCGCCGTGCCGGCCGAAGACCTCGATCTCCAGACCGTCCAGGCCGTAGCTGACCGTCACGTCCACGGCGTCCGGCAGCCACGACCGATCCGGGATGGACGACCGATCCGGGATGGACGAGGCGCTGCCGTGGGAGGCGAGCACCGCGTCCGGATCCCGCCACAGGGCGTCCGTGCCGCTTGCGGGCCGGCCCCAGGAGGGCCGCACGGACAGCGACGGCCCGGAGCCGGGATCGCGGGGCGTCCAGGTCAGGGCCGCGCTCGCGCCCCACTCGCGGATGCCCGGATCCTCGTGCACGAGCAGCAGCCGGCCGCGGGCGGCAAGGCCAAGGCCGGTACCGGTGTGGGCGAAGCTCACCTCGCTGCCGGCCTCTGCGCCGAGTCCCCGCTCGGCGTCGCCGCCGTCCACGCGTGCACCCAGCTCGACGAGGCCGGACAGGCGCGCGTCCCGTGGCCGCGCTTCCACGCCGGCTTCCACCAGCAGGCGCGCGCGCCACGCGAGCGCGTCCACGTTCCGTGGCGGATCGCTGCCACAGCCACCGTGAAAACACTCGATCACCCCATGGAACGACTGCCGGATCCCGGTGACGAAGCCGTCGGACTTCACCGCCACGGACACGGCGCCGCCGGACCACAGCTCCGCGCGCTGGCCGGCGGCGCCCAGCCATGATCGGAGGAATCCCGGGGACAGGAAACTGCCGCCGACGGTCGTGAGCTCGGCCCCGCCCTGCCCCAGCCCGGCAAGGCCCCAGACGCCCAGCCACTCCGTGGGCGTCCAGTGCAGGTACGGGTAGACGTGCAGGAGCGTTCCCTGCAGCGTGGCATCGCCGTCGCTCTCGCTCGCGGAGGTGAGATCGAGCCTGCTGTGGGAGGCGGCAAGCCCGGCGCGGGCGTCGGGGACGAACCGGTAGTCGGCCCCCAGGTAGAGCGAGTACACGGTGCCGTCCTGCCGGAAGCCGTCGACCTCGCCGCTGAAGCCGCTCAAGGCACCGCTGCCCCAGACGCCCCAGCGGGAGCCGTCGGCGCCGTGCTCGACGCTGAACGCGCTGTCGCCGATGAGCTGCGCGCCGGACGGCGCATCCCAGGCGACCGTGCCGCCCGGCTGAGCGCGGATGCCGAGCGCATCGATGACGGTGCTCACCAGCTCGGCCCGCGTTGCCGCGTCGCCGGCGCCGGCCAGGTCGAGCGGCCGTCCGTTCAGGGTGACTTCCACGTCCGGCGCGTCCGTCCCGGCAACGGGAGCGAATCGCTTCCCGATCACCTGCACGGCGCTCGCCGCCACCGTGCGGGCGAACCCGGCCAGGCCGATCTGCAGCATCCGCACGCGGCCGCTGTAGTCCGTGCCGACGATCACGACCCTTACCGCCAGGTGCAGCGGCGCTCCGCCGTCGCCCGGCGTCGCGGTCACCGTCAGCAGGTATGCAGTCGTTCGCGCGGCGCTCTCGCCGCTGCCGACGTAGCGCAGCGCGCCGTCCGCGGCGCCGACCGTGAACCGTGACGTGTCGCCGCGGGTGATCGAGTAGGAGAAGCTGCGGTCCGTCGAAGCCAGCGCCACGCAGCCCAGCTCCACGGGCTGCTCGCTGCCGTCGCGCTGCTCCTCCAGCTCCAGGGTCACCTCGACCTCGTAATCGGCGATGCCGTCGCCGCTGCCGGCCGACGCGGCCTGCAGCGTGCGGCCGGCGGCGGACACGACCGGCTGCTTGCACGCGATGCTCACGCCGGGGCCGGCCGCCTGCCCCGCGGACGGCAGCACCTCGCTCGAGTCCAGGACGGCGTCGTTGCCCACGCCGTCGCGGATCGATCCGCCGTTGAGGCGGATGGCGTCGGCCGGCACGCCGATGCCCGCGGAGGCGTCGTCCCCGGATTGCAGGGTATGGGCGAACGCGACGGTGTCGGGCGCCGGCCGCGCCGACAGGCCGGCCGTGCGGATGGCGGAGCCGATGCGCAGCGCCAGTTGCGGACTGCCGGTGACGGTCACCTCCTCGCTGAAGCGGACCTCGACCGACACCGCGGACGCGTCCGTCATGGACCGCACGGTCACGGACCGCACCGTCGGGGGCGTGCGCTCCGTGGTCCGCCCGTCCACGGTGTCGAGAGGCACGACGATCTCCGCCCGGTCCAGGCCGAGGGAGGCCGCTGCGCCGCCGCTGCCGCGGATGGACCCGCCGTTCGGGACGAGCGCATCGGTCGGGATGGCGATGCCGTCCTCGTCGCGGTCGTCCGCCTGCACGTCGTAGCGGAAGCGGAGGGTGTCGTGCTCGGCGGAGACGAAGCTCGCGTGGCGTACCGCGCCGGCGGCGTTGTCGATGGCCAGCTCCAGCCGCGGCGATCCGGTCACGGTCACGCCGGTGTCGAAGCGGACCTCGACCAGGACGTGCTCGCCCCGGCGGTAGGTGCGGTCGGCCTGCGGTGCGGAGACGACCGCGGCGCGGCGCGGCGCGGCCGGCTCGCTCAGCGTGCCGTCGACCATGTCGCCCTGCACGACCTGGGCGCTCGCCAGGGTCAGGCTGCCGCTGCCCAGCGGGCGGCCCGCGGCGTCGGTGATGGTGGCGCCGTTCAGCCGCAGCGCGTCGGCGGCGAAGGAGATGACGCCGCCGCCGGAGTCGTCTCCCGCCTGCACGACGTAGCGGAACCGGAGGCGCTCGCCGGCGCCGGCGACGAACGTCGCGGCGCGCGTGTCGGCCCGAGGGCTCGCCCGCGCCGCCAGCCGGCCGGCGCCCGCCGCGGACGGCGCCGGCCGCGGGCCGATGATCAGCTCCAGTTGCGGCTGTCCGGAGACGTTCACCTCCTTGTTGAACTGCACCTCGACGTCGACGCTCTCGCCGCGCTGGTACACCTCGCCGTTGCGCGGCTGCGAGGTGACGGCCGCCAGGGTCGGCACGGTCCGGCTCGCCACGCCGCCATCCGCCTTGTGGCCGGCCGGCGTCGATGCCCCCGCCAGGCTCGGGTTGGCCGGGTTGCCGGCCGCGTCCCGGATCGAGCCGCCGTTCAGGCTCAGGCCCCCGGCGGCCACGCCGACCCCGTTCGGGGCCTGGTCCGGCTCCTGCACGGAGTAGCGGAACCGCACGGAGTGCCGGTCGGCGGAGTGAAACGCGGCCCCGCGGGTCGCCGTGCCGACGGCAAGCGCCAACCGCGGGCTGCCGGTGACGGTCACCGGTTCGCTGAAGCGGACCGCGGCCTCCACGATGTCGCCGCGCCCGTAGGTGTCGCCGTCCGTGGGGCTCGACGTGAAGGCCACGCTCCGGACCGTGGGCGGATCGTCGTCCCGGAGCACGCCGCTGGCCCCTCGGCCCAGGGAGATGCGGCCGCTGCCCAGGCGCAGCACGGCCGGGTTGTCGGCCAGGTCGACGATGCTGCCGCCGTTCAGGTTCAGGGCATCCGGCGCGACCGCGAGCGCGCCGCCGTCATCGGAGGCCACGACGTACCGGAAGCGAACGACGCGCAGGCGGGACGATGCGTAGACGGCGCTGCGGTCGCTGGCGCCGACGGTCAGCGTGAGCCGCGGTGAGCCGGTGACGGTCACGGTCTCGCTGAACTCGACCTCGATCTCGACCGCTTCGCCCCGGACGAAGGTCGAGCCGTCCTGCGGCGAGGACGTGAGCGTCACGCCCGTGACGGCAGGAGCGGCGGTGTCGACCAGATCCGCGTCCACCCGGTGCGCGGCCGCGTTCGCGATCGCGTGGCTGCCCAGGCCGAGCCGCGCGTCGTTCTTGTCGCTGTCCTTGATGGTGCCGCCGTTCGGCGACAGCGCGCCGGCGGCGATGCCGATGCCGTCGCTGTCGCGGTCTTCCTCCTGCACGCGGTAGCTGAACCACAGGGTGCTGCCGCTGGTGCGGGTGAAGCCGGCGCCGCGGGTGGCGGTGCCGACGGTCAGCGCCAGCCGGGGTGAGCCGGTGACGGCGACCGGCTCGCTGAAGCGGATCTCGACCACGATCGACTCGCCGCGCGCATAGGTGCCGCCGCCGCGCGGCCGGGACGTGATCGAGACGCCGCTCACGGCCGGCGCGCTGACCTGGCTGCCGTTCACCTTGCGGCCGGAGTCCACGGCCACCGCGGCGTGCGTCAGCTCGGCGTCCGTGGAGCCGTCGCTCGAGGTGAGGGTGCCGCCGCTCAGGCTGATCGCGTCCGCGGCGATGCTGATGCCGTCCGCGTCGCGGTCGGCATCAGCCACCGTGTACCGGAAGGACGCGGTGCGGCCGAAGTGGGTGCCCCAGAAGGACGCCGCGCGGGTCCGGCCGCCGATGTCCAGGTCCAGGCTCGGCCGGCCGGTGACGCGGATGTGTTCCGTGAACAGCACCCGCACGTCGATCGTCTCGCCGCGCCGGTAGGTGTCCCCGCTCCTGGGCGAGGAGCCGAAGAAGACGCTGTTGACCGCGGGGCCGCCGTCCGGGGGCGTCGCCGTGGGGTCGCCCACCTTGCGCGTGGGGTCCGCCGCGACCGCGGCGTGCGTCAGCACCGCGGCGGTGGTGCCGTCGACCGCGGTGATGGTCCCGCCGTTCAGGCGGATGGCGTTCGCCGCGACGCTGACCCCGTCCGCGTCCGAGTCGCGCGCCTGCACCGTGTACTGGAAGCCGATTCCCTTGACCTCGACGCCGTGGGTGTAGAAGGCCGCCTGCCTGGTCCGGCTGCCGACGGTCAGCTCCACGTAGGGGCTGCCGCTGACGGTGACCAGCCGGTCGAACCAGACCTGGAGCTTGATCGTCTCTTCGGCCTGGTAGGCGTCGCCGCTGCTCGGAGTGCCGCTGAACTTGACTTCGGACACCGCCGGGGCGGTGACCTCGTCGCCGTCGACCTTGCGGGTCGCGTCGTCGTCGACCGCCGCGTGCGCCGGGTCGGCGTCGAGCGTCGCGTCGGAAGCGGCCTTGAGGCTGCCCCCGTTGAGGCGCAGCGCGTTCGCCGGGATGCTGATCCCGTCCGCGTCGAAGTCGTCCGCCTGCACCTCGTAATCGAAATGGAGATCCGTGATCCCGCCGCCGTGTCCTCTGCCGTGGTCGAGGGTGGCCAGTGCCGTCTGGCCGCCGATGGTCAGCGCCACCTGGATGCTGATGTCGTCGTCCCCCCTGGTCCACTTGATGAACCGGTCGAACACGACCTTCAGCTCGATCGTCTCGCCCAGCTCGTAGGTGTCGCCGTTCTCCGGCGAGCCCTCGAAGGAGACGCCGGTCACCGACGGCACCTCGTTGACGCTGCCGTCCACCTTGTGGCCGGAGTCCGCGGCCAGCGCAGAGTGGGTCAGATCGGCGTCGGTGGTGCCGTCCGCTGCCGCCTTGATGGTCCCGCCGTTGAGGCGGATCGCGTCGGCCGCGATGCTGATCCCGTCGGTGTCCTCGTCTTCCTTCACGACCGTGTACTCGAAGAACAGGGAGCTGGTGCTCGACAGGGGGCCGGCCGTCGACGAGAGCCCGACGGCTCGCGTGTTGGCGCCCACGGTGAGCCGTATCCGAGGAGTACCGGTGATCGTCACGAGCCGGTCGAAGTCGACCCGCACCTCGATCGGGTCGCCGCGCTGGTACGTGTCGCCGCCGGCGGGGGCGGTGAACAGGGAGACGTCGCTCACGGAGGGCGCAGCGGTCTCCTGCGCCGTGGCGCTGCCGACCGCGAGCAGGCTCAGGGTCAGGATCGCGAGCATGCCCGGCAGGCACGCGCGGCGACCGATGGCCGCGCCGGCCGCGAGCAATGAGGTCTTCCCGGTCATGAGGTCCTCCCCTTGCCTGACAATGTCCATGTCATGGAATATCAGGATATCACGTATTGATAGCGTATCTTGATGGGGTTGCTCGGGTTGAAGCGCCACGGTCAGGTCGTCGTTACGTCGCGCATCTTGTGCTCCGAGCGCCTTCGACAAGGCGTACGGCGCCGGGTTCGCGGTTGACCGTGGCGTTGCGCCGCGGATAGTTTCGTGAGAGACGGAGGCGAACGATGGCGACGGAGGGTCTGACCGGGCATCTCGATCCCGATTCGTTGGTGGCTCGGATCATAGCGGAGCTCCGTGCCAACCCGGACGCTCAGCGGTTGCTGTTGCGGGCGCTGCTCACCAATGAGTTCCTTGGCATGCCGGCGCGGCTGCAGCATATCGAAAAGGACATCGCCGAACTCAAGGCCGACGTCGCCGAACTCAAGACCGATGTCGCCGAACTCAAGACGAAGACCGACAGGCTCGTCAACGATGTCGGTGATCTCAAGGGCTCCAACCTGGAGATGACGGTGCACCGCCGGATACGGCCGCTGCTGAGTCAGCACCTGGGCTTGCGGCGCGCCCGAGTCATCCAGAGCGCCCTGCACGAGGCGCCCGATGACTTCGAGGATCAGGTGGTGCAAGCAGCCAACGACGGACGGATCTCCGCCGATCAGGAGGATCGCATCATCGCGACCGACATCATCCTGCAGGCGCGGAGCAGCGCCAGCCGGAGCCCGGTCTGGATCGCGATCGAGGTCGCCAATCGGATCGACGCAGCCGACATCAGCCGCAGCCGTCAAAGCGCCGATACGCTTGCAACGGTGTTCGGACAGGAAGCGCTGCCGGTGGTCGTGGGCCGACGGATCGATCCCGCCGATCGGCAGCGCGCCGAAGCAGCCGGCGTCCGCTACGTCACGTCAGTGATCAGGAGCACGTCAGCCGTGCAGGCGGGCTGAGCGCTCGCCAGCGACACCGTATAGACCCGGCCCATTCACTCCTCCGGCTCCGGCGCCGGCTTCGGCGGAATGGTCACCGTCGCGCTCGATGGCGAGCCGATCGCGTAGTAGCCGTAGTGGCTGACGTCGACGTACTGGTTGTTGCCGCCGCGGAAGAGCAGCTCGGAGAAAACGTCCAGCGACACCCGCAGCTCCGCTCCGTCCGGGAAGTGCTCGTCGACGGAGAGGGTGAAGCTGCTCCCGCTCCGCATCTGATCGCGACTGTACTTGTACGTCTTGGTCCCGTCCGGCTCGATGAACGTCCAGCCGGTCTGCACGGTGTAGCTGCCGGTATGCGTGTTCGGCGTGGCCCCCTGTGATTCCACCGGAAGCTCCGGCAGCGACGGGCTGACGTTCACGGCGCCGCGGATGGCCACGGTGGTGTACGTCCGGCCGTGCCATTCGTAGGTCTCCCACGCCGCGGACAGCGAGCCCATCGTGGCGGTGTAGCTGCCCTTCACCCACGCCGGCTCCTCGTCCGGCTCCGGCTCGGGCGGCGCGATGCCGACCGGTACGCCACCCGGCACCGTCTGGGTGCCGGTCTGCGGGTCGTGATCGCGAACCGAGATCGTGACCGAGTCGGTCTCTCCGATGGTGTACGCCACGTCGCCCAGGTCGCAGCTCGCGAGCGTTGCCGCGATGGTGCGGTCCGTCGTCACCGGGTCGTCGTCGGCGGTGGCGATCAGGCCGGTGCTGGCGTCGAAGCCGTTGGCCGTGGCCGTGGCGTCCGCCATGGTGTGCCCGCCGCTGTCGGCCAGCGTGATCGTGCAGGTTCCGGCGACCGGCACGGTGCCGGTGAAGCGCACCATCAGCCGGAACGACTCGCCCTCCTGCACGGTGGTGACGCTGGAGTGGATGCCGCCCGAGCCGGCATCGTCCCCGCTCGCCTGTCGCAGGGTCGGCGCCGCCTCCGGTTCGTCCGGGCGGTCGACGTGCAGGCTCACCACCACCCGCTCCGGTTCGGGCTCGGGCTGCGGTTCAACTACCTCCGGCGGGGCCGCGAGGTCCTCCGGTATGACTGGCGCGACGGCCGCCTTGCAGCCGATCAGCGCCAGCGCAATCGCTGCGATCAGATATCTCGTCATCCCATTTCTCCCGTCGGTTCGTCGGCTGCCGCCGCCTGGTCGCCCTGCTCGGAGGCCCCGGCCACTCGCTGTTCGCGCCACGTGCGAATTGGGACCCCGGCGAGTCAGTTCCGGACCCGAGGGGTATGGCGCTCTCTCTCACACGAGGGCATACGCAGGTCCTTCAGAGAATCCCGCCGGGGTCCCGGTACTCTCGCGGCACGACTCCGGACCTACCGCGGGCAGGCTGCCACCGCGGTGCGGGACCAGCAACCCCCGATGGGGCGCATTTTCCTATACAGAAACACTTTTTCCCGAACGGTCGTACCCTCTTCCCATACGGTCGCGACCCTGCCTGAACGGCCGTTCATCCGCGCCCGTCCAGGGGATCGACAGCGATCTGAACCAACGCGCTTCGGCTTCTCTTCGTCCGGCTCGGGCGCCGGCCGGACTCGCGAGACACGTTCAAACCGGTGCCTTGCGCACCGGTCTGCGAATGCCTCCGGGTCGATTGACGCATGTCGATGGATTGGAGTAATCGTTCTCATTTGCCGGAATTCGGGACCCTCCTTGCCGGGCTCACCGGACTGCATCGCTCGATTTCCTGAACGGAAGGCATCGGCTTCCTGAACGGTGAGCGGTTCGTCCCGGGCGGTCCACGGGCTCCCGGGGAAACGTGCGAGCGGCTGATCATGAGCGACGACGGAGAGCGCAGGATGCCGGCACCGATGCGATTCGCGTATCGAGAGCTCGCGACGCCGCCATGGGATGGGTGGTCGCCGGCATCTCCTTCGGCTTGCTGGCGATCGTGGCCACGCTCGGCCCGATGGAGACCCTGCGCACCCTGACGCTCGCAGGGAGACTGGCCTACTTCGGTCTCGTCACCGTCATCGGGGTGCCCGTCCTCTTCGCGGCCGGGTTCTTCGTCCTGTACGTGATGCGCAACCGCAGGCTGCCGTACGTCCTGCCGGCGCTTGCCCTGATGTGCGCGCTCGTCGCGGTATCAGGCTCGGCACTGTCCATGATTCTCTACGGGCTGTTTCACGGGGGCGCTCCGCCAAGGGCCAGCTTCGCCGGGGTCTATTCCTTCGCCGTGTTGATCGCCGCTGTCGGAACGGCTCTTGCGTTCTACGTGCTCTACCTGCGAATCGGCCGAACCGTTCAGCGCACCGGCGCCGTCGAGGGGGATTCCGGCGGCCCCCCTTCCGGCGCAGGGGGCGCCGGGGAGGCGGCTGCTGTGGAGTCCGCCCCCGATGGCACCGCTCCGGAGGGCCCGGGCGCGGAACCGCCTGACGGCGGGAGTCCGGTTCCGCAGCTCCGGCTGCCCGAAGAGATCGGGCGTGACATCGTGTACGTCCATGTCTCCGGCCACTACGTGGAGGTCTTCACGACCGGCGGCACGGCCGTCGTGCTGATGCGCCTGTCGGACGTGGCACGAGCCCTGGACGGCCAGGGGATGCAGACGCATCGGTCCTTCTGGGCGGCATACCGCCACGTCGTGCGGCTGCAGAGCGAAGGTCACCGTGTCGTGCTGCATCTCACCGGCGGCCACCGGGTGCCGGTGAGCAAGTCGTTCCGCGCCGCCGTGCGGGCCTACATGACGGACCGCGAGGACGACGGAGCGGCACCGTCAGCACGCGGTTGAGGTTGGCGGATGGCCGTCAGGTCTTCGCGCAGGCTGACGCGGCCGGGAGGGAGCGCCCAGGGGGCTTCGACGCCGGCGTAGCCGGTCGCCGCGGCGTGCGCGGCCAGCACGGTCGGCTCGATGCCGCGGATCGCGGTGACCGTGCCGGCGGCGTCCGCCGGCAGGGACGGCGGAGGGGTGGCGGTGAGCACGCAGCCGGCCGGGACCTCTGCGGGCGGGGCGGCGGCGAAGCCCGCCTCGATGCAGGCGGTGTGCTGCAGGGCGTTGCCGATCGTGCAGGCGGGCGGCTCGCCGCTCCTGATCGCCGCCAGCACGGCGCGCAGCGGCAGCGAGGCCGCGTCCGGCGGGTCGGCCACCTCCTCACGGTTTCCTGCCCACTCGATCACCACGCGGCCGCCGGCGGAGGTGGCCGACCCGCGCTCGAAGCGGTATTCCGCGCGGAGGTCGATGGAGTCCAAGCAGGCGTGCGCGGCCAGCATGCCGATGACCGCCCCTTCACGCGTTTCGACCCGCAGGTACTGGGTGTCGGCCCAGGCGTCGCGGGCGGCGCGGTAGTGCTCGGCCGTGACGGCGGCGGGGGTGGCCGACCGGCGTTCGCCCGCGCCCGCGACGTACAGCATGTGCTGCAGGTGGTGGGCGCAGGCGTTCTGGATCGGCGAATCCAGCACCGCCGCGCCGCCGCGCCGGCCGCCCCAGTCGCGGCGCCGGTAGTAACGTGCGCCGCGCGGCGCGGTGATCAGCGCCCGCGCGCGTGTGAGCGCACCAAGCTCGCCGGTGGTGCAGAGCGTCTTGAGCCGGCCGACGGACGGGCCGAACATGCCCTGGTAGCCGACGGCCAGGATCAGGCCGCTGCGCTCCGCCGCCTGTTGCATGCGCCGCGCCTGGGCCAGGGTGCCGGCCGCCGGTTTCTCGCAGAGCACGTGGCAGCCGGCCTCCAGCGCCGCGATGGACGCGGTGGCGTGGCAGGGGATGCCGCCGGCCACCACGACCAGCTCCAGCCGGCCCGCCTCGGCGGCCAGCAGCTCCTCCAGGGTCGGGTAGGCCCGCGCGCCCAGCTCGCCGAGCAGCCGCTCGGACTCCGGATAGCGTCCGGGCGTGCGCACCACCGCCGCGGTGAGCGCGCAGCGCTGCTCGGCCTGCGCGGCCGCAAGCACCTCCAGCAGCGTCCGGCCGTAGCCGCCGATCCCGACGAGGGCGGCGCGCAGCGCCATCGCTCAGCCCGCTCCGCGCGGGGGCTCCGCGCTCGCGATCGTCCGTGTGCCCCAGGACATCGGGCTCATCTTACCCCGGCCGTCTGACCACGCTCGATGTCACGGAAAGACAGCATCTCGACACACCTGTGACGGCAGACCAGGAGATCGAACGGGTGTTCACGCTTCTGAAGCTTCCCCTCTCGGAGTGCGCCGCAAGCCATGCGGAGCGTGCCGATGGCGGTGGTGGACTCGGCAGACGAGCCTGAGGTTTTCGGGATCGGCGCCGCCGCCAAGCGCATACGGCAGGAGGTGGTCTATCTCTATCAGGTGTCTTGAGTTGCATCGGCGTCCAGTCTCTGGATCGACGTAGCTGCAGCGACCGCCGTCCCGCTGCCACACCTGTCGTTTCACCGCCGCCGGAATGGCGCGGCCCGAAGCGCGCGGCTTCGCCGAAGTGGCGGCGCCGGCCGGCTTGCTCCCGGCCGCGGCCCGGCGCCCGGTCGCGGCCTGCCGGTTCGGCGCGGGCGCGGAGCTCGGTTCCGGTGGCGCCGGCCGCTCCGGCGTCGGCGTAGCGGCGGCGGGCAGCGCCGCGTCCTGCACCGCCACCGCGTGACCGGGTTCCGGTGCGGCGTGGTCCTTCGCTGCCGCAGCGGGCTTGGAGTCATCGGCCGCCGGCCGGTTGCCGGTGCGCGCGCGGCGTGGCGGCCGGCTCGGGTCGTGGCGGTCGAGCGCCTCCTGCACGATGCGGCCGACGAGCTGCCCGATCGTCATGCGCGGGTCCACGTGGGAGAGCAGCCCGCGGAGCTGCTCCAGCCCCTGGTGGCAGTCGGCGTCGATGACCGCCTTCAGCTCGTAGCGGCCGTCGCCGAGCGGGCGCACCCGGTCGGCCGGCGCCGCCAGTTCCGGGTCCAGGTCGGCCAGCATCCGGCGGACCTCCCGGGTGCTCTTGCCGGTCGCCTCCTCGACGAGTTTCTGCCTTCCTGCCGCATCGAGCACCAGCGGCGGCTCGGGGTCGGAAGCGCTCGGCGCCGCGGCCGGCGCGGAATTCGCCGCCGGATCGTCCAGCGCCACGGCCCCGGCCGGCGCTGAGTCCGCTGCTGCTGCTGAGCCCGCCGGCGCGCTCGAGGCGATCGCGGAGATGGGCCCGCGCCGCCGCTGCCGGTCGAACGCCCACTGCAGCTCCGCGGCGGCACTCAGCGTCAGCGACCCGTCGCGCAGCCGCTCGCGCGCATCCGGCTGGTCGGCGCACAGCCGTACGGCGCCAATGCGCCGCCCGGCGGCAGCCTCGCTGTAGCCAAGCTCGCGCACCGCGTAGTCGAACAGGCTGGAGCAGCCGCGCTGCAGATACAGGCGGCGGCCCTCGATCTCGGCCATGTGGTCGATGACGGCACCTTGCAGATGGCGTTCGTGGCGCACCAAGGTGCTGGTATGACGCAGCAACTCGCGGTCGGAGAGCGCGCCGACGGTGGAGGTGACGGCGGCGCTGGCGGACGCGTCGAGAGTGGCGGTATTCATGGAGTAAATATAGTCATGATTTCCAGATAGACCTTCCCTCCCGGTCCGGGACGGGCATCTGATCGGCGCGCAGAGCGCGCTGAAGGGGGTGCGCCGTGGCTGAACGGGTGTGCGAGCTTCCGGGAGTCCGGAAGGGGCCTGTACGTGCGCTGGCGTACCACCTCGCAGGCGCACATTGCCGTCAAGACCCTGAGGCAGGATTTCTCGACTTTTTTCGCGGTGCGCTCGCTGCCGATCAGGTCTCGGAACAACCAGGAACGCCTCGACCTGGTGCCGCCGGCGCACCTCCCACTCCCATGCCCTCTGATCCGCATCGCGCCGGTCCTGGTCGGTCACCGCCACCCGGCCGGCCTCACTCGCAACCGCGCATCCTACCACCAGGCACACGGCAGCGACCTGACCTAAGCTAGGCTAAGGGCTGACGACGACGGTGCCGTTGTCCCCCACCGCCACGAAGTGCGTCCCGTTCCCGGCGACGCCATGGAGGTCGACCGATGTAGCGCTTTCGTTCGCGGTCACCCAGCGATCCCCGTCCGGGCTGTGGAGGATGGTGGCGCCGCTGACTGCTACAAGACGCGTGCCGCTCCACCCGACTCCATTGAGATAGCCTTGGCCGCCGTCGCTCGCCAGTGTCCAGCGATCGCCATCGGGACTATGTCCGATCGGGCCTACTCCGACCGTCACGTAGCGGGTGCCGCTCCAGGCAATGTCGGAAGGCCGCGCAAGGAGAGACGCCTCACTCGCCTCCGTCCACCGGGTCCCGTCGCGGCTGTGCACGATCTGCGATCCTCCGAGCAGACCCGATCCGATCGCAACGAAACGCGCGTCGCCCCAGACGACCAGACGACCGAGTGGAGCGTCCCCAATAACGGCGGAACCGCCTGCGTCCAGCGATCCCCATCGGTGCTGTGAACGATTCGGGACCTATCGTCGGCATCGCTTCCGACCGCGACGAAACGCGTCCCGTTCCACGTTATGCCGCCAAGAAAGCCCGAAAACGTGTCGCTGGAGGCTGCAACACTCCAGCGATGGTAGCGGTCCCATCGATGCCGGTGGTGGTCTCTATCGCGCTGCGCCGCCGCGCCGATCCCGAACCCTTCGTCCTGGGCGATCTCGCCATCCACTACGACGAGCGCCGGGTGAGCGTGGCCGGCCGGGCGGTGGAGCTCACTGCCAGCGAGTACGAACTCCTGCGCTTGCTCTCTCTCAACGCGGCCAAGGTCGTGGCCTACGAGGCCCTGCTGCGCAAAGTCTTCGGCAAGCAAGATGGCCGCGACGCGAGGAACGCGCTCAGAACCCTCGTCGGAAGCCTGCCGCGCAAGCTCGGCGACAGCGCGAGCGAACCTGCCTATGTCCGCAACGTGCGCCGCGTGGCTACCGCATGCCCCGGCCCGATAGGGGGTGAACGCCGTCAACCGGGTGCACGTGCGCCATCCCGAGGTCAGCTTCTCCGAATTGTCCCGTGGTCTCCCGGGCGAGCACCCCGTCCTCCGGCTGCTTCGGGAGGCGGCTTGAGCAGCGGTCTTCGGCTCCACGACCGCCTTCCCGCCGCCGGCGGCCTGACGGCAGCCGCCTCGGGCGGTTACGATGCGGCGGCAGCCGGCCGGAACCGGTTGCCACGCCGCCGATGACCTCCCGCCTCAGCACCGCCAACCGCATCATCGCCGTCACGATCGGCTGCAGCGTCACCATGGCCCAGGCGATCAGCGCCGGGGTGGGCTGGCAGGCGATGGCGTCCACCTTCGAGCGGATCGCGCACGCCGCGGCAGCGCCGCTGGCCGGGGCGGCGGCCGCCGGGTTGTGGGTGCTGGTGGTGCGCGCGCCGCAGGCGGTCCTCCGGCTGTTCCTGCCGACGCCGGCGCGGGTCGAGTGGACGATCGAGAACGCGCGGGAAGCCGGACTGTTGCCGGAAGGCTACGTCAGAGACCCGCATCGCGACCTGCTGATCGCCCGCATCATCGCCTTCGACCGCAGGGCCGGCCTGAGCGACGACGAAATCCGCAAGGACCTGGCCGACCAACTGGCAGAGTCACGGTAGGAATCGGCCGGACGTGGCGCGCCGGCGCCGCCTCACCCGCGGATGCCGGCCAGGAAGATCCTCGCCGCGTCCTCCACGGTCAGCTCGCGCGCCAGGATCCGATCCTGGAAATCGCGGGTCCATGCGGCCAGCCGGCCGCGGGCGGTGCGGAACTCGTTGAGGATCATGCGGCCGATGGGGCCGCAACCGTCCAGGAAGCCGCTCAGGGCGAAGTCGCGCTCGGCGGCGGCGCGGTCGTAGTCCAGCCGGACGATGCGCGCCCGCCGCGTGGAGCCGGTCAGCTCCAGGCGCGCGTAGGCGGCGCGCGGGTCGCCGTCGAACGGCATGCCGATCGCGCCGGCGTTGACCACCAGGCAGCCGCGGTAGCGGCGGGTCAGCGGCCGGTGGGTGTGCCCGACCGCGAACACCGCGCTCTGCAGGCGCACCTTGGTCTCGAGCTCGCCGTCGGTGGTCTGCGGGTAGATCCCGTCGCGGGAGCCGAGCACGGTCCCGTGCGTCATGAAGACCTCGCCTGCAGGGCTCTCCAGGCTGGCCTCGGTCGGCATGCCCGGGAGCTCGTCGAAGCGTGCGCCCAGCGAGCGGCGGCACCAGTCGACCGCCGCGAACACGTCGTAGTCCGGGGGCGGGCGGGCGGCGTCCGCAGAGCCGCGCTGCATCACGTACTCCTCGTGGTTGCCGCGGATGACGATCCAGCCGTCGCGCGCGCTGCGCTCGGCGACCAGGTCCCAGCACTCGGGCGAGCGCGGGCCGCGGTTGACGACGTCGCCGGCCACCAGCACCGCGTCGGGCCGCCAGCGGTCGACGTGGTCGGTGACCGCGCGCAGGGCCTGCAGGTTGCCGTGCACGTCGGCCAGAACGGCGATCTTCATTCCGGCCGGAGCCGGCCGGACGGCCCCGCCAATTGACAGTACGTCAAATCGGGCAATACCTTAGCGTAAGCTTCCGGGATGCGTGCGCGGTCGCTCTGCGTCGCGCGAGTCGCAGACACCCTCCCCGCTCGCACGAAAATCTGACTATCGACCTGAACAGGCATGGAACTGATAACTGACCTGGCGTGGCGGATCGGCGGGCCGCAAGGAAGCGGGGTCGATACCGCGGCCCGCTTCTTCGCCCGCTCCTGCGCGGCGGCCGGCCTGCACGTGTTCGGCCACCGCGAATACTACTCCAACATCATGGGCCGCCACTCGTACTACGACGTGCGCGTGGCCGACCATCCCCTCACCTGCCACCGGAGCGAGGTGGACTTCATGGCGTCGTTCGACGCGGAGACGCTGGCCCGGAACGTGATGACGGTGGCCGACGGCGGCTGGCTGCTGCACTCGGAGCGCGACGCCGACGTGCCCCTGAGCCGGCTGAGCATGCTGGACGAGCGGGTGGCCGAAGACCTGACCGCGCTGCTGGAAGAGCGCGGCCTGCCGCACGGCACCGACGGGCTGCTGGAGCTGGCGGCCGAGCGCGGCGTGCACGCGCTGCCGGTGGACTTCGGCGCGGTGACCGGCGCCCTGGCGGAGGAGATGGGCATCCCGCAGGCGCGCGCCGACCGCACCCGCAACACCGTGTCGGTGGCGGTCTGCTGCGCGGCCATGGGGCTGGACCGCTCCTACCTGGTGCGCGCGCTGGACCGCGTGTTCCGCGGTCGCAAGCCCATCGTGGAGCTCAACGTACACGCCATCGATCAGGCCTACCGCTACGCGCTGGTGCGGTTCGAGGACCGCTCGTTCCACCTCAGGCTGCGGCCCGGCGCCGCCGACGACGGCCGCATCTACGTGAACGGCAGCGAAGCGGTGGCCATGGGCAAGATGGCCGCAGGCCTCGCCTTCCAGACCTACTACCCGATCAGCCCCGCCACGGCGGAGAACACCTTCCTGGAGCGCCATCAGCGCATCGGCGGCGAGAACGGCGTGGACCAGGCCGTGATCGTGGTGCAGACCGAGGACGAGATCGCGGCCATCACCATGGCGGCCGGCGCGGCGCTCACCGGCGTG
The DNA here is from genome assembly GCA_963662775.1 of Spirochaetia bacterium. Taxonomy (GTDB): domain Bacteria; phylum Spirochaetota; class Spirochaetia; order SZUA-6; family Bin103; genus CATQHW01. The sequence continues at coordinate 1,747,166 of OY759747.1, read as the reverse complement.
CGCGCCTCCACCGCGACCTCCGGTCCCGGCTTCTCGCTGATGACCGAGGGGCTGGGCTGGGCCGGCATCAACGAGGTGCCGCTGGTGGTCACGCTCTGGCAGCGCGGCGGGCCGTCGACCGGCCTCCCCACGCGGACCGAGCAGGGCGACCTGCTGAGCGCCCTGCACGCCGGGCACGGCGAGTTCCCGCGCATCGTGATGGCCTCCTCCGACCTGGCTGAGGGGTTCGCGGACGCCGCGCAGGCGTTCAACTACGCCGAGCGCTACCAGCTCCCGGTCATCCACTTGATGGACAAGGCGCTGTCCAGCACCACGCAGACCTTGGCCCGCTTCGACCCGGCCGCGCTGTCGATCGACCGCGGCCGGCGCTACGACCCGAACGGCCGCGCCCCGGAGCAGGGCTCGTTCCCGCGCTTCTCGGTCACCGACGACGGCATCTCGCCGCGGCCGGTGCTCGGCCAGCCGGGCGGCATGCACTGGGTGACCGGCGGCGAGCACACCGAGGAAGGCCGCGTCACCGAGGACCCGGTGGTGCGCGAGCAGCAGATGGAGAAGCGCGAGCGCAAGCTGGAGCTGGCCGCGCAGGAGTTCGCACCGGAAGAGAAGCTGGCCGTGTACGGCGCGGCGACGCTCAGGTCACCGTCGCCGGCTGGGGCTCGACCAAGGGCGCGGTGCTGGAGGCGATCGACGCGCTCGCGCGCGAGGGGATCGCCGTGCGCCTGGTGCAGGTGCGCATGCTCTGGCCCTTCCCGGCCGCCGAGCTGCAGGAACTCCTGGCCGGAGACGGGGCCGCGGGCCCGGTGGTGACGGCGGAGCTCAACCAGTCCGGGCAGTTCGCCCGCCTGCTCGGCGCGGAGACCGGCGTGCGGCCGGCCCACCAGATCGTCAAGTACAACGGACGGCCGTTCACGGCCGCCGAGCTGCAGGCGCCGCTGCGCCGCATCGCCGCCGGCGGGGCCGGCGCTCGGACCGTCGTGCGCAATCCCTGGGAGTAGCAAGAGGACATGGCAACAGCAACCCTGGACCGCAGGCAGGCACTCAAGCAGTTCCGGGTCGATTACGCCAACGACTGGTGCCCGGGCTGCGGCGACTTCGGCATCCTGGGGGCGCTGCAGCAGGCGCTGGCCGGCATGGGCCGCCGCCCGCACGAGGTGGTGCTGGTCGGCGGCATCGGCTGCTCGGGCAAGGCGCAGTACTACGTGAACTGCTACGGCGTGCACACCCTGCACGGACGGCCGCTGCCGTTCGCGACCGGCATCAAGCTGGCCAATCCGGAGCTGACCGTGATCATCGTCGGCGGCGACGGCGACGGGCTCGGCATCGGCGCCGGCCACTTCGTCAACGCCGGCCGGCGCAACGTCGACCTGACCTACCTGCTTTTCAACAACGAGGTGTACGGCCTCACGCAGGGCCAGGCCGCGCCCACGCTGCAGCTCGGCCTGCAGACCAAGAGCCTGCCGGAGCCGAACATCCAGGAGAGCGTCAACGGCCCGTCGCTGGCATTCGCCAGCGGCTTCACGTGGATCGGGCGGGGATACTCGTACGATGTCCGCCACCTGGTGCGGATGATCACCCGCGCGGTCGAGCACCCCGGCCTGTCGTTCCTGGACATCGTGCAGCCGTGCCCGACCTACAACGACCTGCACGACAAGGCGTGGTTCGGAGGCGAGGGGACGGAGACCGGCGATTCGCGCATCTACGACGTGGAGGCGACGGACTACGATGGCCGCATCCCGGCCGGCGTGGACGCCGACGGGTTCCGCGCCAAGGTGGCGGCGTTCTCGACCAAGGCGCTGGAGTGGGGGGACCGCATCCCGGTCGGCCTGCTCATGGAGAAGCAGGGCGTGAGCGCCTTCGGCGACCGCATCGGCGACCGTCTCGACGCCTACCGCGCGCAGCCGCCGGCGGCGCGGGTGATCGCCGCTGAGTCCGGCCGGCCCACCGTCGACCTGACCGCCGTCTTCGACGAGTCGGGGGTCCCTTAAGCGGCGGGCCGGCGCAGGACGGCCATCACGTCGCGCGCGTCCACCAGGTACACGCCCGTGGACGGATCGCTACCGACCGACGCCTCGGGCACGAACCGGACGCCGACGACCTCCCTGCCGGACGCTCCGGGGACCGTGCTTGCGTCGGGGAGCGGACCTGCGCGCGGTACGGGGCCGGATCGGGCGGACCACTTCGCCTCACCGACCAGCAGCCGCCGGCCGTCGACGGAGCGCGCCACGACGTCCAGCTCCGGGGCATTGCCGCGCCAGTAGCGCCGCGCGGGCTCCCAGGGTCCCAGGCGTGCCAGGGGCGTGTCGCTGCGGTGCAGTTCCGGCACCGCCATGCGGCAGAGTTCCTCCCAGGCGTACGCCTCCAGGGCGGCCTGGTGCCTGCCCCAGTAGTGCAGCCGGGTGTCGCGCGGGGCTTCGGCCAAGGCGGCGCGGTGCGGGGCGACCACCGCGAACCACAGGCGCAGGAACGGGTCGTCGATCCGGTAGAGGCTGCGCTTGCCGGATGCGGGGCTGCTCCCGAACGGGATCTCCCGGCGCACGAGGTCCATCTCGACCAGGGCGGCAAGCTGCCGCGACAGGCTGGAGGCCGGCTTGCCGAGGCGGCCCGCGATCTCGCTGATGCGGTGGGCACCCGCGCCGATGGCGTCCAGCAGCGGCCGCAGCGCGGTGGCCGGCGGGGTCTCGGCCCGCAGCAGGCGATCGGGCTCCTCGTGCAGGGGGCCTGAAGGATCGAGGACCAACTCGTCGACGGCGGCGGCGAGATCGGCGCCGTACGGCTCGGCGAGCTCCCAGTAGCGGGGCAGGCCGCCCCAGAGCGCATAGGCACACACCAGGGCGCGGGCCGGCTGCGCGGTGAACACGTCGGCAAGGTAGCCGGGCCGCAACGGGCGCACGGCGAACGCCTCCACCGCCCGGCCGTACAGTGGCGCGTCGGCGTCGAGCACCGCGCCGTGCATCATGTGCCGGCTGGAGCCGCTGACCACCAGGCACGGCCGCCTGCCCTGGTCGTCCAGCCAGTTCCGGAGGACGCCGGCCACCGACGGATCGGCGGCGACCAGGTAGGGAAGTTCGTCGAGAATGAACGGTCCAGCCCATTTCGCCTGCGCGGCGGCGTCGGCAAGGCGGGCGAAGAACGACCGCCAGTCCGGATACTCGACGTCGGCGAACCCCCCGAACCGCTCCGCGACCGCCGCAGCCAGGTAGCGCCGCTGCACGGCGGGCGCCGACTCGTCCGCGACCGTGTACAGGCCGCCGCGGCGCCGCGACCACTCCAGGAGCAGCCGTGATTTGCCTACGCGGCGCCGGCCCCAGATGACCGCGAACGCCCCGGATCGGCGCAGCGCATTGTCGAGGCGCCGCAGCTCGCCGGCGCGGTCAAGGAACTCCATCGTAGTATTATGCGCGTCGACATTATGTTTGTCAGCACAAATAGGCGCTCATACTCCGCGTCTTGCGTGGTAGGCAGAAGTCCTAACCTACGGCATATCCGCTCCGATGCAGCAGACCCCGCTTGACCCCGCGGTGCACAACACTGCACGCCATCTACGCCACACCCCGATTCTCGGGTATCATGATCGCGTGGACTGGTGCTGTCTGCTCAACGACGATCGACCTCGCCCAACGACATCCACCGACCCCGATGACCCCCGCACCGAGTTCGACCGCGATTTTGACCGCGCCGTCTTCTCGCCGCCGGTAAAACGCCTGTACGACAAGGCCCAGGTCTTCCCCCTGGATCCGCACGATGCAGTGCGCACTCGCCTCACGCACTCTCTCGAGGTTTCCAGCGTCGCCCGCGGCCTCGCCGCCCGAACCACCAAGTGGATGATGGAAAAGAAGAAGATCTGCGGCGATATGGACCGCCGGATCCAGGCTATCGCCGCAACCTGCGGCCTCATTCATGATTTGGGCAATCCACCCTTTGGCCATGCCGGAGAGATGGCCATCAGGGACTGGTTCGACAGACCGGAACGATCGACGTTACTATCAACTTTGAACGAACAGCAGACCCAGGACTTCAAGAAATTCGACGGCAACGCCCAGTCCGTGCGACTCGTTGCGAAGCTACAAACAGTCGCAGACGATAATGGACTCAACCTCACGTACGGCACATTGTCAGCCTTGATGAAGTACGTAGCACCGTCCGACCGAGCTGATGATAACGATACTGATCAGGCCTTGAAAAAGCCTGGATACTTTGCTTCCGAGAACGCCATAGTTGAAGAAATACGAAAGAAAACAGGCACCGGAGGGGCACGTAATCCGATCTCTTTTCTTGTCGAAGCTGCGGACGACATAGTATATTTACCTGCTGATGTCGAGGATGCAGTGAAGAAGGGCGTGCTCTCCTGGAAGCAGGTTGAGGAACAATTGCAGCCTCGAACTCCTTCCGTGAACGCTGCTTTCATGCACCAGTACAATATTCTGAGAGCCGGCCGCTCGAAGGCACCTACAAACTTGGACGACGACACTTGGGCGTCAGCATTTCGGACCGCGGCTATCAGCGTCATGGTTAGAGCTGCATCCAACGTGTTCCAAACCAGATATAAGGAGATCATTGACGGCAGATACCCTCTTGCCCTGTTCGACGACCCTGACTTCGATGCCAAGGACCTCGCATCGGGCTTGCGGTCGATCTGTAAGGGCCACGTCTATGGGACGCGCTCGATTTTGCTTTTGGAATTGATGGGTCGGAACATAATAGCAGACCTCATGAGTGTCTTCTGGGAGGGAGCTCAGGTCATGTCGCCGACACGAGATCCGAAGACGTCGACGTTTGCGGGCAAGATTAACACGCTTGTTTCCCGAAACTATCGACGTGTACTCCAGGACGCCTTGACCAGGACGAGTCTTCCAGAGCATTACCACAGAATTCAGTTGGTTACTGACTACATCTGCGGCATGACGGACTCGTTCGCAACGAATCTCCATTCGGACCTGTTCAATGGACGGTAGCCTTACCGTTTCAGATCTCAAGCGGAGGTTGGTGCAGGAGGTTCGATTGCTCTTTCGTCGGAACGGTTGTGTGTGGAAGAAGCCTATCCTCGACGTGGTCCACTCCCTTCGACAGTCGAGACTGCCTGCTGTACTGTTCGGGGGGACGCTTCGGTCTCTCCTCGTATCACGAGTCTCTCAAGGAAGGCCTGGACGACCTCGGGACATAGACATCGTCGTCTCCGGAGCTACTCTATAGCAACTCGAAGAACGATTTGGTCACATCCTGGCACGGCGAACTCGCTTTGGTGGATTGCGGCTGCAGCACGGCCCCTGGCAATTCGACGTATGGCCGATTGGCGAGACGTGGGCCTTCAAACACGATCACGGAGCCGGACCGGCTGTTTTGCGGCGCTGCCGATGACAAACGATGTTTAGTCTGGAAGCGGTAACCGTGGACGTGTGGCCACACGAAGGAAGGCGGCGAGCGCTCTTCTCGGGAAACGATCAATTCTTCGAAGGGAGTCTCAACAAGGCCATCGAGCTCAACGGCGAAGACAGCCCGTTTCCGGAACTTACCGTCGTTCGAGGGGTGACTCTTGCCAGCGATTTCGGATTCGACATCGGCCCGCGACTGGCCACCTACATTGGTGACATCGGTGCTTCGATGGACGAAGGTGCCATTGAAGGAGTACAGACGAGCCACTACGGCCATGCCAGGATGGATAGCCACGTGCTGCAGGATCTGATCACGATGATCGTGCGACGAACGCGAGATGGGGAGAGCGACGAACTGCCAATCACCGGGAGGCGTCACCTGTGGGTCGATGTCAGTGAGGAGAGTCCTCAGGGCGGGCACCGCCCGTATCCCCAAGCGATCTAGTCTGGAGAAGCCAGGAGAAGGACCCGTTACGGTCCCTCCGGGGAGAGGCCGATCGCGCGCAGGGTGTCCGTGCGGATCTTGCACACCATCACGTAGGCGGGGTCGTAGATGTTGCCAAGGTCGTACTCGACCGCCTGGCCCAGCAGGGTGTGCGCGGCCGTCTCCGGCAGGCCCAGCTCGCCCAGCCAGCGCAGCATCTCGCCGGTCGCGTACTGCACGCATTGGTCGAGCGGCCGGCCGCAGCCGACGGTCATCAGGTGCTCGGCGCTCACCGCGCGCGGCCAGGCGATGGCGCGCCCGGACAGCACGCGCACGGAGAAGGTGACGTCGGCCGACACCTCGACGCCGTTGCCGGTGATCTCGCCGTCGCCCTGCACGGCGTGCACGTCGCCCAGGAAGAACAGCGCTCCCGGCACGGACACCGGGAACCAGACGGTGACGCCGTCCACGAAGCCGGCATAGTCCATGTTGCCGCCGTGCGCGCCGGAGGTGGCCGTGGAGATGGCCTGCCCCCGCTCGGGGGCCACCCCGAAGCAGCCGATCATGGGCCGCAGCGGCAGCGCCAGCGTCTCCAGGCCCGGCACGTCGGCCGGCGTGGCGGTGCCGCGCTCCAGGTCCAGCCGCCAGTCGACCAGCCGCTTCGTTCCGGCGGCGAAGCCGGGCTCGAGCACCTGCGCGTCCACGGGCGAGGTGGTGTAGCCGTCGGCGCGGTTGGGCGTGACGGCGTGCAGGGTCACGGCCAGCGCGTCGCCGGGCTCGGCGCCGTCGACGTGGAAGGGGCCGGTCTGCGGGTTGCCGCGCGGAGTCACCTGCTCACCGGCGGCGTCGTGGCCGTGCGCGTCGACGGTTGAGGTCACGACGGTGTCGCCGTCGCCGATCGACACCACGGGCTCGTGGGTGCCGAGGGTGCGGTAGTAGTGGGTGGGCCGGTACCGGTGCCGGAGCGGACGCTTTGCTATCATCGGCGGCAGCTTACAACCCGGTCACCGTGCCGGCGAACTGCAAGGAGCTCGACCAGATGAAACTCGGAATGTTCATGATGCCGCTGCACCCGCCGGAGCGTGACCGCACCGAAGGTTACGAGGAAGACCTGGAGCTGGTGGTGCGCTGCGACCGGCTCGGCTACGAGGAGGCGTGGATCGGGCAGCACCACACCCTCGACTGGGAGCCCATCCCCTCCAACGACGTCTTCATCGCCAACGCGCTGCCGCGCACCTCGAACATCAAGCTGGGCACCGGCGTGACGATCATGCCCCTGCACCATCCGGCAAACATCGCCACCCGGCTGGCCTACCTCGACCACCTGGCGCGCGGCCGCTTCCTGGTCGGCTTCGGCCAAGGCGGCGTGCCGTGCGACTACGAGCTGTTCGGCCTGGACCCGGCCGAGGTCGGGCTGATGACCATACGCGGCATGGACATGGTCCTGAAGCTGTGGGAGTCCGAGGCGCCGTTCGAGCTCAAGGACGAGTTCTGGGAGATCAAGGTCCAGAACCCGCGCCCGGACTTCGACATGGGCAACATCCTCAAGCCGTACCAGAAGCCGCACCCGCCGATCGCGACCAGCATCATCAAGGCGGAGTCGCGCGGCGCGTTCACCGCCGGCGAGCGCGGCTACATCCCGATCAGCGCCAACATGGTCACCCCGGAGGTGCTCAAGCGGCAGTGGGAGGTCTACTGCGCGGGCGCGGCCAAGGCCGGCCGCCCGGAGCCGGACCGCGCCGAGTGGCGGGTGTCGCGCAGCATCATGGTGGCCGATACCGACGCCGACGCCTGGGAGTTCGCCCGCGCCGACGGCGCCTACGCCCGTTCGTACGAGTACCTGATCAAGATCCTCAAGGCCGGCATGGTGCAGGAGGCGATGAAGCTCGACCCGGGCATGACCGACGACGACATCGACGTCCCGTACGTGCTTTCGAACCTGTGCATCATCGGCAGCGTCGACACGGTCGTGCAGCGCCTGCGCGAGATCATCGACGTCACCGGCGGCTTCGGCACGCTGCTGATGCTCTCCCAGGACTCCGACAACGACGAGCGCTGGTGGCGCTGCGTGGAGCTGCTGGCCACCGAGGTGGTGCCGGCGCTCTCGGACGGGTAGGAGCCGGGGCTCCGTGACGGCTGCAGACGGGCGGGGCGAATCCTCGTTTGGCTATGCGGACGTCAGGCCGCTGACCGACGCCCTGATGGCAGAGGTGCGCGCCGAGATCGGCGACCGGCTGACCGCGGTCGTTCTGTACGGCTCGGTGGCGCGGGGCGAGGCGCACCGCTGGAGCGACATCGACCTGTTCGTCGTGCACCGCGGCGACCGCGAGACCGTGTCCGAGGCGTTCCTCCACGCGAAGCTACGGCTGCGCAATCAACGGCTGGCGCGCGAGCTGACGGCGCGCGGGGTGCCGACCGTCCCGGTCGCGGTCTATCGCTCGGAGGAGGAGCTGGTCGACACGCCGTGGCTGATGCTCGACATGACGCACCACGGGATCCTCCTGTTCGATCCACGCGGCGTGCTCGGCCGCAAGCTGGCGCGCCTCCGAGCGAGGCTTGAGGAACTGGGCTCCCGCCGTATCGAGCTGGACGACGGCTCCTGGTACTGGGACCTCAAGCCCGATCTGCGCCCCGGCGAGGTCGTCACCCTGTGACGGCGGCCGCGTGAGCAACCACGAACGCGGACGGAAGCTCATCGCCTCTGTACGCGGCTGGTGAACACCATCGCGGAGCGAGAGCGACAGGACGAGTCGCACACGTCCGATGCCGAGTAGCCGGTGGCCGGGCCAGAGAGCTGGTCGGAGCCGGTCGGCTGTCGTCGGCCGATGCCGGAATGACGGCAGCAGGTGCGGGTCGAGGCGTGATGGTATTCTTGGAATGATGAGTACCGAAATGATGAGCAGGGCCGGCATGGGCAGGGCCGGAACACGCTTGCGGGCGCTTCCGGCCGCGCTGCTGGCCGCCGCGCTGGTGGCGTCCGGCTGCAGCCTGACCCCCGTCGCCGGCTGCGACCAACTGCACACGCAGGAGTTCTTCGCCTGGGCGGACACGGCACGGGTCACTTCCTGCCTGCGGCAGGGCGCGGACGTCACCGCGCGCGACCCGGAAGGGAACACCGCCCTGCACTGGGCGGCCCGGTACGCCCCCGACGCCGGGGCCGTCACGGCGCTGCTGGACGCCGGCGCCGACCCCGACGCGCGCCAGAAGGCGGGCGCCACGCCCCTGCACTGGGCAGCCCGCTACAGCGCCAGCGCAGAGGTCATCACGGCGCTGGCCGAGGCCGGCGCCAGCCTCGACGCCCGGCAGCGGATCGGCGGCACCCCGCTGCACACCGCGGCCCGGTACAGCGATCATCCGGCCGTCATCGCCGCGCTGGTGGACGCCGGCGCCGACCTGGATGCCCGCCACGACAACGGCGTGACGCCCCTGCACTGGGCGGCCCGCTACAACGACAGCCCTGCCATCGTCACCGCGCTCGTGGAGGCCGGCGCCGACCTCGACGCGCGCACCAGCGCGGACAGCAACACGGCGCTGCACCTGGCAGCCTGGCACAGCGATCATCCGGCCATCATCACCGCCTTGGCGGACGCCGGCGCAGCGCTCGAGACACGGAACGAAAACGGCGCCACGGCACTGCACAGCGCAGCCACGTACAATCAGAATCCGGCCATCATTCCGGCGCTGGCGGCAGCCGGTGCGGATCTGGATGCCCGGCTCAGCGAAGGCGGCGGCACCGCGCTGCATGCCGCGGCCTACAACAACCAGAGTCCCGCCATCATCACCGCCCTGGTGGAGGCCGGCGCCGATGTGGAAGCCAGCAACGACCTGGGCGCCACGCCGCTGCTCACCGCGGCCGGCTCCACCCAGAATCCGGCCATCATCACCGCTTTGGTGATGGCCGGCGCCGACCTGGACGCCCGCCACCGGATCGGCGGCGGCACGCCGCTGCACCACGCGGCCGCGCTCCACCACAATCCCGCCATCATCGTCGCCCTGCTGGAGGCCGGCGCGGACCTGGAAGCCCGCAATCTCCTGGGCCGCACGCCGCTGCACAGCGCCGCGGACGGCGACTATCCCGCCATCGTGGCCGCGCTGCTGGAGGCGGGCGCAGAAGTCAATCCGACGGACAGATTCGGCCGGACGCCGCTGGATCGCGCCCGCCATCCGGACATCATCGCGCTGCTGCTGGAGGCCGGCGGCGTGTGCGCAAGGTCATCCAACTGCGATTGAGTTGAACGACCACCCACGCTGGCGGGAGCTGGCCGGCGCGCTGGACGCGGCGGCCGCCGCGGACGGCACCGGCAGCCTGAGCGCGGCCGTCCGGCACGAGGGCCGCACGGTCTGGACCCACGCGGCCGGCTGGGCGGACCGCGAGCGGGGCCGGCGCGCCGATGCCGCCACCGTCTACCGGGTGGGCTCGATCAGCAAGACGGTGGCGGTGAGCGTGGCGCTGCGCCTGGCCGAACGCGGCGTGCTGGACCTGGACGAGCCGGTCGCCCGGCTGGTGCCGGAGATCGCGACCACGGTCGGCTACGGGGCGCAGCCGCGCGCCATCACGCTGCGCGACCTGGCCACCCACACCAGCGGCCTGGCGCGCGAGCCGCGCATCCCGCGGCTGCTCGCCGGCGCCGTGGACGAGTGGGAGAGGACGCTGCTGGGCGCCATTCCTGCCACCCGCTTCGCCCATCCGCCCGGCGCCTGCTTCGACTACTCCAACGTCGGCGCGGCGATCCTGGGCCTGGCGGTGCGGCGCGCGGGCGGGATGCCGTACCCGGAGCTGGTGGACGCGGAGATCTGCAAGCCGCTCGGCCTGACCGCGACCGGCTTCCGGCCGCCGGCGGACCGCGCGCGCCTGGCGACCGGCTACGAGCGGCTGGTCGACGGCTCGATCAGCACCCGCGACTCGGAGCGCCAGCACGCCGGGCGCGGATTCCGCGTGCCGAGCGGCGGCCTGTACTCCACGCCGAGCGAGATCGCGGCGTTCGGCGCGGCGCTCGGCCCCGGTGCCGGGGACGTGCTGCTGAGCGCTGCGGCGCGGCGGAAGATGTTGCGGCTGGCGACCCGGAAGTCGGAGGAGTGCTCGCCCGGGCCGTCGAACGGCTACGGGGTCGGCGTCGAGCTCTACGTGGACGGTACGAAGGTGGTCGCCTTCGGCCACCACGGCGACATGAACGGCTACGGCGCGGTGGTGTTGGGCGATCCGGAGCGGGACGTGACGATCTGCGTGTGCAGCAACTTCCGCTCGAGCGAGGAGCTGGGCATGGAACGCTCGCTCGACCTGCTTCCGGCGGCCTCAGGGAGCGTCGCGTCAGTCTGATCCTGAAGGCTCTATAATCTCGCGCATGAGCACCGCGACCGCGCGCTTCGACTTCCCGCCGCTGGCCGAGGTCCGCAGGAACTTCCGCGTCAAGTGGTATCGCTGCCCGATCGACCCGGCCGTGCTGCGGGGGCTCATGCCACGCCGCGGTGATCGCCGTCTCCGCCGTGACCGGCGCCTGGTGGCTGGCGATCGTGCTCACCGGTTACCTGTTCGTGGGCAACTGGCTGGCCTACCCTGTGCGGCAAGCCCATGCACGCCGGGCTGCGCGACAACGTCCCCGACTTCCGCCTGCTGCCGCCGACCGCGCATCCCGCCGTGGCGAGTCGGGACCAGGTGCGGCTCCCCGCGGACGATCGCGTGAAGCTGGAAGCCTCGATCGGCGAGCTGGCGCCGCAGGGGCAATAGCGCGGCCGTACCGGTGAGCAAGCTGTGGCTGGTCGCGCGCAAGGAGTTGCTCATGACGGCCAACACCAAGGCCTTCGTGATCACCACCCTCACCGGGCCGTTCATCATCGTCGCCCTGTTCGCCCTGCCGAATCTGCTGGCCCGCAGCGCGGCCGAGGACGTCTCCGCGCTTGCGGGACGGAGGCTGGCGTTCGTGGGCGCGGGTGCGCTGCTGCCGCCGATCCGGGCCGAGCTCGCTCCCCTCGGCATCGTCGTCGAGGAGGCAGGCGAGGCGGAGCCGCTGGCCGACCGCGTGCGCGACGGCGACCTGGACGGCTACGTGGTGCTCCCGGCCGACGTGCTCGGCTCGGAGGATGCGCGCTACTTCGGCGACGACGCGGTCGACGTGGCCCTGCACGCGCTGCTCGAAGGCGTGATCGGGCGCGCGGTCGTGCAGCGGAGGCTCGAGCGAGTGGGACTGGACGCCGAACGGGTCACCAGCCTGACGCGCCGCCCGCGGATGCAGGCGCTGGTGCTGGACGATGAAGGTGCGGTCGAGCAGGACCTGGAGGAGTCGTTTCTGGTCATGACGGCGTTCGTCGGCCTGCTCTACCTGATGCTCATGCTGTACGGGCAGGCCCTCGGGCGTGCGGTGCTCACCGAGAAGACCGGCAAGACCGCGGAGATCATGCTCTCCTCGCTGCATCCGTTCGCGTTGCTGGCCGGCAAGGTCCTGGCCAAGGCGCTGGCCAGCGTACTGCAGTACCTGGCGTGGATGCTCATCGCCCTGCTGGCGATCGAGGTGCTCGGGCCGGCCCTGGGCGTGTCGGTGCCGCCGATCGTGCAGCCCGGCACCCTGCTGACGCTGCTGGCGTTCTTCACCCTGGGGTTCCTGCTCTACTCCGCCGCGTTCGCGATGGCGGCCGCCATCGCGGCCGATGAGCAGAACTTCTCGCAGCTCCTGTTGCCGGTGATGGTCGTGCTGGTGGTGCCGATGGTGGTGATGCCGTCGGTGCTGATCAGCTCCGACGGTCCGCTGGCGGTCACGCTGTCGCTGATCCCGGCGACCGCCCCGGTGGTGATGTTCATGCGCGTGCTGGTCGGCGACCCCGGAGCGCTACAGGTCGCGGCCGGGGTTGCCGGCGTGGTGCTGGTGACGGTGGCCGCCGTGTGGGCCGCCGCGAAGGTGTTCCGCCTGGGCATCCTGCTCACCGGCAAGAAGGGCACCTTCGGCGAAGTGGTGCGGCTCCTGCGGGCCTGAAGCCCCGGAAAGGAGCGCGCGTACGCCGTTGCACGGCACTCCTATCCGTTGGCGTGGAGTAGACGAGCTGCAAGGATGCCAAGCGCCGTCGCCATCAGGCAGGTGCCGACGTTCAGGACGATGTTGGCCGCCAGGGCCGGCCACCGGCCGCTGCTCCACAGCAGCGCCGACTCGTAGCTGAAGGCCGAAAAGGTGGTGAAGGCGCCGAGGAAGCCGACCATGGCGATCAGCCGGAACGCGCTGCCGGGCCCGGCCCGCTGCGACAGCATGGTGGCCAGAAAGGCGAGCGCCAGGGAGCCGGCGGCGTTGACCGCCAGGGTGCCGTAGGGAAACGAGTCGTCGCGGGCCTGCAGCCAGCCGGTCACCAGGAATCTGGCCACGGCGCCGAAGAACCCGCCGATGCCGACCAGCAGTCCGTCGCGCAGCAGATCGCTCACCGGCGTCCCGCGTCGACCACCCGCCGCTCGGTGACGATGTGGTCCAGCGGCTGGTCGCGGATATGCGGCCGCACCGATTCGACCATTTGCGCCTCGAAGGCCAGGCCGATGCGGAGTGCCCGCGCGTAGCGGGCCAGGAACCGGTCGTAGTAACCGCCGCCGTAGCCCAGACGGTAGCCTTCGGAGTCGAATGCGAGCCCCGGCACCAGCACCGCGTCGATCGACTCCGGCTCTACCATCTCGCCAGTCGCCGGCGGCTCCAGGATGCCCAGGCGGCTGCGCACGAGCTGGCCGCCCAGGAGCATCGCGTCCATAGTCCCGGCCGCCACGACCCGCGGCGCGGCCACCCGGTGGGTGCGGCGCAGCTCGACGATCAGCCGGTTGGTCTCCACCTCGCTGCGGAAGCTCACGTAGACCATGACGGTGTCGGCGCCGGCGGCCGCCAGCAGGCGCCGCGCGCGGTCGCACACCTGCACGCTCAGCCGCGCGCGGTCCGCCGGCGGAATCGCGTCCCGGATGCGGCGCGCCCGGCGGCGGGCGCTCGGTGGTCGGCTCACGATACCGCCGCAATGGTACGCCGCGACGCAGAGCCCACGAAAGTGAGTTCGTGCGGTAGTCTTGGCCTCAATGGCGTCTCGGATACCGGCTCTGTTCGTCGTGGCGGCCATGACCGCGTTGCTCGCGTCGTGCGCGGAGCCGGCCGCTGTGCGGGTGTCGGTGCATCGTTCCGTGTTGCTCGGCGAGCATGCCAACCCGCCCCTGTGGGTATGGACGGTGGACACCAGGGCCGGTGTCGTCGCCGTGGAGGTATCGCTCGACGGCGCGCCGTATCGGCGTCTGGCCTCATCGGCACGGTCCTTTCGGCCGTCGGGTCCGCTCACGCCGGGCCGCCATACCCTGACCGTCCGGGTGCGGACCGGGGGCGCAGCCGGTGCCTCCGTGCAGGCGTCCGCCGAGGCGCGCGTGGCAGCGCTGCCGGGGCCGCCAGTGGTGCCTGACGACCCGTGCTACCCCGCCGGAACCGACCCGCTCCGGTGCGGCGGCGGTCCGGACGACGGCCAGTGGCCGCTGCGCCAGATCCGGCTGCCGGAGGTGTGGCAGGCGCTGGCCGCGGGCGCCCTGCGCGAGCCTGGGACCGTGGTGGTCGCGGTGCTGGACACCGGTTACGTCCCGCACCCGGACCTGCTGCGCAACCTCGACGTGGACGCCGGCTACGACTTCATTCGCGACCCCGGCGCCGCCGATGACGGCGACGGCATCGACCCCGACGCTGCCGATCCTGCGACGGGAGGCCCCTGGCACGGGACGGCGATCGCCGGCGTCATCGGTGCGCACACCGACAACGGCACGGGTTTGGCCGGCATGGGGTGGCCGTGGGGCCGCTCACGCGTGAAGATCATGCCGGTTCGTGTCGTGGCCCAGGAGGGCGCCACGAGCTACGACGTCGCTCAGGGCCTTTTGTACGCTGCCGGACTGGACAACGACTCGGGAGTCCGTCCGCATCGGCCAGCCAGGATCATCAATCTCAGCTTTGCCGACTCCCTGCCCGGTCCCCCCGATGGAGTCCTGGAGGACGCTCTGCGCCGCGTCACGGCAACCGGCGCGATTGTGGTGGCTGCGGCCGGCAACCATGGCTCGTCCGTCCGCGCCCCGGCGAACTCCGCCTACACCCTGGCGGTGGGGTCCGTCGGCACGCACGGACGGCTTGCGGCCACGTCCAACTTCGGACCCGAGATCGACGTCGTCGCCCCCGGCGGCGACCACCGGGGGGAGATCCTGACCCTGGGGGCAGGCGGGCGGCTCGGGCCGGCGCACTGGGCCGTCATCCAGGACCAGGGAACCTCGCTGGCGGCGGCCCACGTGAGCGGCGTCCTGGCGCTGCTGGCCGGCATCGCCCCCTCGCTCAACCTGAACGATGCGCGCGCGCTTCTCGGCGCTTCGGCAGTCGACCTCGGGTCGCCGGGCAGGGACGACCGGTTCGGCCCGGGAATGCTGGACGCGTTCGCCCTGTTCGGCGCCTATCCGCAAAGCCGTTCCGCTCGGACAGAAAGACCTTCCGCCCGTACAGGCGGAGCCGTGGGCAGCGCGCGGGCGACGGGCAGCGTCGATTCGCGCAGCTTGGTCGTGCGCTTGCGCGACGGACCGGCGGGCGGCTACGCCCTTGTCGGGCTGGACGACGGTGAGGACCGCGAGCAAGTCAGGGCGCGGCTCCAGGCCGATCCCGGGGTGGCGGCGGTCTACGACAACCGGATCTATCTGCCCGCCGCCGTCCCGGCGGAGTAGCGGCCGGCCTCAGTGGCGCTCCCGGAGCCACCCGCGCACGGGATAGCGGAATCGTCCATCCCGCCGTACGGTCTTGTCACCGTGAGATCACGTGTGGACGGTGCCAAGGTGTCTGTTGAGCGGCCGCGCGTCTGCCTGATCACGGTGTCCGGCGCGCTCGGTGCGCGTGTGGACGCCTATTGCCGGCGTATCAGGGGCTTCGCTCTGGACGTCGTCACGGAGCCTCCGCCCCCGCGCGAGCCCCGTTATTCGGCAGTGGTCATGCCGGCGGAGGTCGCCGACCTCCTGCTCTCCGGACCGATCCAGCCGGCTTGGCCGCTGATCGCCTACGGTCCGGACAGCCAACTGCCGAGTCTGTTCCTGGCCGGCTGTGCCGATTACCTGCGCGACCCATGGACGCCGGAAGAGCTGGAGCTGCGGGTCCTTCGCACCATCGACGCTGCGACGGCGGCGACCGTGTTCGGGGACGGCGGCACGCTGCGTCTGTCGGGGCGAGAGCTGACAGGGCCGGATGGCACGGTCAGCCTGGGCGCGCAGGAAGCGGAGATCCTGCGCATGCTGGTGGCGAACCGCGGCGCCGTCGTGACCCGCGACGCCCTGTTCTACGCCATCTGGGGGCGCCCGCCCAGCCGGCGCAGCCGCGCCGTGGACATGCATGTCACCGCCCTGCGGCGCCACTTGGTGGCGGTGGCGGATCGGAGCGACAGCTCCCGGCCTCCGGCCACGCGGCTGATCGCCACCGTACGCGGACGTGGCTACCGCCTCGACTGACTGAGTTGCGGCATGCCGGATGGCGAAGTCCGACGTATGCTTGCCTGCCTCCGTCACCGACAACGTCCGGGCCGGCGGAGTAGCGGCCGGCCTCAGCGGCGCTCCCGAAGCCACCCGCGCACGCGGGGGTGGCCGAGCGCCTCCGGGTTGAGCACGTGGTCGGGTTGCCGCCCGTGCACGGCGTCGGTCACCTGCTCGAAGGTCTTGGCATCCAGGCGCGCGGAGGACTCCACGGTGATGCCGCCCGAGTGGTTGGTGGCGATGATGCGCGGGTGGTCCCGGTGGATGGCGCGCGGACCGTCCACGGGGTCATCGACCACGTAGTAGAAGATCTTTCCCTCCTCGACGGCGCGATGCGCCCCGGAATCGTCAACCAGCGTCCCGCGCGACGGATTGATCACCGACGCATGCGGCTGCATGAGGGCGAGCTGCTCGTAGCCGACGACCGGATCGGCGCCGGAGACGTGCACGCACACGGTGTCACAGCGCCGGAACAGCTCCTCCGGCTCCGCCACCGCCTCAGCGCCGAAGCGGGCGGCCAGCTCGGCGACGTCGCCGCGGATGTCGTACACCAGCAACCGGCCGCGCTCGCCCAGGAGCGGGACGGCCCGTTTGGCCACCTCCTGGCCGATGCGCCCGAATCCGTACAGGCCCAGGCAGGAGCCCTGCACGTCGTGGCAGCGGATCACTCGCCAGTCGCCGGCGTGGGCCATCCGGTTGAAGGTGTAGGTGCGCTTCATGGTGGCCATCCACTGCGCGATCGTGTACTCGGCCACCGTGTCCATGTGCACGGGGGTGACGGTGATCAACACCCCGTGGCGGGTGGCGCCCGCGACGTTGACCTGATCGAACCCCACGCCCCAGCGTGCCACGACCCGCAGATCGGCGGCGGCGCCGTAGAAGTCGTCGGGAAAGAAGGTGCCGTCGGCGATGACGGCGACCACGCCGGGTGCGTCGGCGGGGGTCAGTGGGGCGGGCAACTCCTGGACGTCGGCGAACTCGCCAAGGCGGGCGACTCCCGCCCGGCGGGCGTCGGAGGAGAACTCCGGGTTCTGCAATTGGCGGCTGATGTAGATGCGCATGGCCCCGTCATTGTGCCGTGCCGGCGCCTCTTCTGCATGCCGGCTCCATCAAGTCGTCGATAGTCACGCGCGCGTGCTACCACGCGGAGCCTCTGCTAGCGCTGTCGCCGCTCCTGCGCGTCGCGCACCGCCTGCAACCCGATCCGGGCGGCTTCCAGGTCGGGGTCGAGGGCGAGCGCGCGTTCGATGCTGACCAGCGCCTCTTCCAGCCGCCCCAGGTGGAACAACGTGGCCCCGAGGTTGGAATGGCTCGTCGCGTTGCCCGGGTCCAGCTCGATCATGGTCCGGTACAGGGCGAGCGCCTCCTCGTATCGCTGCCGGCCGAAGCGGGCGTTGGCCAGATGATCGAGAGCTTCGTAGTCACTCGGGTCGTCACGAACCGCCCGGGCGAAATGGTCCGCCGCGTCAGGCCGGCCCAACGCCTGCGCCGCGCGGCCCAGGAAGACGCGCACCGAGGAACCCCCGATCGGCAGGTCGGGCTGCAGCTTCAGGGCCTGCTGCAGCGCCTCGATCGCTTCCTCGTAGCGATCCGCCTGAAACAACGTGATTCCCAGCCCGGCGTAAGACGGCGCAAAGTCGGCGTCGGCCCGGAGCGCCGCGCGGTAGCTCGCGATCGCCTCTTCATGCCGTCCCTGGGTTCGGAACGCTTCGGCGAGGTTGTGGAGCGAAACCGGGTCGTCCGGCCTCGTCTCCCGGACGTCCTCCAGAATGCGTTCGGCTTCCTCCGACCGGCCCTGCCGGACGCGCACGTCGGCGAGCTCCAGCAGCGGTTCGACGTCGTATGGGTCGATCTCGGCGCCGCGCTCGAAGTGGGCCGCCGCCTCGTCGAGCCGACTCAGCTCCCGAGCGGAGCGGCCCATGTGCACGTACAACATGACCGCGTTGGGGAGCTCCGGCTGGAGCGACAGCGCCGTGGCGAGCGCGCCGAGAGCCTCCGCGTAGCGCCGCTCTCCGAATAGAGCCATACCCATGCCGGCATAGGCAAGGGCGAAGCTCTCGTCGATCGCAAGCACCGTTCGATACGACTCCACCGCTTCGGCGAAGCGCTCCTGCTTGCGCAGCGCCTCGGCCAGATTCTGATGCGCCGTCGTGCTGTGAGGATCGATCCGAACGGCGCGGCGCAGGTGCTCTTCGGCCTCTTGCAGCCGCTTGAAGTGGATCAGCGCGCGGCCGAGGTTGGCCAGCGCCCCGGCGGAGTCCGGCCGTTGCTCCACGGCGATGCGGGTCGCTGCAAGGCCTTCGTCGTAGCGCTCCGCCTCGAACAGGGCGCTGCCCAGGTTGAGATGCGCGTCGCGCGCCCCCGGGTTGTGCGCGACGACGTGACTGAACAGCGTGATCTCGTCCCGGTAGACCCCCGCCTGCCGCCACGTCAGCACGCCCAGCACCGCCACCACGGCCGCCGCCAGCGCCAGCGCGCCACGCCGGTACGCGGCCGGCAGCTTCGCCGCACCATGCGCCGCCCCACCGATCAGCACGGCCAGCACGCCGATCCCCGCCAGGTACTGGAAGCGGTCGGCCACGAACGAGAATTGCAGGTAGCCGTAGTCCACGAACCCCAGCGCCGGACCCAGCGTCACCGCGAAGTACAGCATCCCCGCCAGCGGCCCCCGCCCGATCCGCCGCCGCGCCAGCCACAACGCGGCCGCCAGCGCCGCCGCGGCCACCAGGTACGCCCACGCCAGCAGGTCACCGGCGTCGATCTCCCACAGCGGATAGATCACTGCCAGCTTCGCCGGCCACAGCAGCTTGCCGGCGTAGAACCACAACGCCCTCGATGCGATCAGCGCCCGCTCGGCCAGCGTGTAGCCCAGCTCCAGCGGTTCCCGCGACGTGTAGAACGACAGGTCGCCCGCGGTGATCCCCACGGCCACGGCCACGAACGGCGCAAGGCGCAACAGGTCGATGCTTCTCACCCGTCCCTGCTGCCACCAGTGCAGGATCAGCAGCGCCGCCGGCAGCGTCACCACCACCGACTTGGACAGCAGGCCGGCGGTGAACAGCCCGAGCGCCAGCGCGTAGCGCGCCGGCCGCGGCTGCTCGACGAAGCGCATCCAGACCAGCACGGCGCCCAGGTAGAAGAGCGCCGACAGCACGTCCTTGCGCTCGATGATCCAGGCGACCGACTCCACGTGCACGGGGTGCACGGCGAACACCGCGGCGATGACGGCGGCGCCGGGCACGCGCAGGCGTTCGAGGAGCCGCCACAGCAGCAGGCAGTTGGCGAGGTGCAGGGCGATGTTGACGGCGTGGTAGCCGGCCGGCGCCAGGCCCCAGAGCTTGTGCTCCAGCCAGAAGGTGGAATAGACCAGCGGCCAGTAGTGGCCCTCGTTCCTGATGTCGGCCGGCGAGAACCAGATGCTCTTGAGGCCGGAGACGGCGTGGATGACCGGCTCCTCGGAGAAGATCACGTCGTCCCAGACGAAGCCGCCCGAAAGCGCGGGAACGTAGCTGACCGCCACCAGCACACCGAGCGCCAGGGCGACAAGACCGTCGCGGGGAGAGACGGCCTTCGACAGCCGCACCACCCCCGGCTGCCCTTTCCTGCGTCCTGCCATCGCCGCCTATGGTGCGGCTTCTTCGCCTGACGCGGGCAACGTATCGCTCGGGGTCCGGCGCAGCACGTGCACGCCGTACTGCCCCGCCGGCAACGGCGCGAAGGCGTGCAGGTTGATCTCGGGGCGCTGCGTCGGGTAGTACCAGACATCCGGTTGCGCGGCCACCGCATAGTGCGCCGTCACGCGCCGCCAGTAGTCGGGCTCGGGCGTTCCGAAGATGACGATCCAATCGGGAACGATCCTCCCGGCGGCCAGATGGGGTCCCAGCGCGGCGACCGTCTCCCTGGGGAGGGGCGAATCCTCGTCCAGCACGCAACAGAACAGTACGCGGTGGCCCGTGGCGAACGCCAGCGCCTCCCGGTCGGCGAAGCCGGGCACGTACACCAGGTCGTCCTGCTCGGCATGGGCCAGCAAGTAATCGGACACCACCCGTATGGAGTCGCGGTACGGGCGGTGGATTTCACGTACGAACTGAAACAGGTGCAACCCCAGCGTGCGCTCGCCCGTGAACACCATGGCCATGTTGAACGGCCACGTCCCCGCGCTCGAGAACAGCAGTACCGCCAGCGCGGCGCCGCCGGCCAATCGCGACGTACGCCAGGCCCACTCGACGAACAGCCCCTTCATCGCCAGCAGCAGCGGCAGGGCCCCCATGTAGTAACGCAGGTCGGCGAAAGGGACCGCCCATACCGGCTGCGCCGACAGCGCCGCCGAGAAGAGCGCGAACAGCGCACCCATGAGCACGACCCGCCCGGCCGCGGACACCGGCAGGTTCCGCACGTCTCTCGCAGGAGGCCGCCGGTGGCCATGACTGCGGTTCGCAGTCCGTCGCGCGCGGCGTCGGCTTCGGATGAGCGGGAGCGCGAGCATCGCGGTGAACCACAGCGCCACTGGCCACGAAACCCAGTCGGCGGCGAACAGGTCGCGGGCGTAGATCCCGAGCCGCAGCAGGATCGGCGGTATCGTCCCCTGGTACTCCGGGAGTCCTGCGACGCCCGTATAGGCGGCAAATCCGCTGCGCTCGCCGCCGATCACTCCGATCCAGGCGAGATACGACGCGCCGAGCGCCACCACGACCATCCCGCCGGCGGCCAGCGCCAGCCACTGCCGCGGAGTGGTGTCGCGAGCGCGGAACAGCACGTGCCAGACGGCCAGTGCCAGCATGGTCGCCGCGCCGCCCGCGTAGTGGTTGAAGAAGGCGAGCGCCGCGACCACCGACAGCGCCGCCAGGCGCAGGACACCGCCGGTCCGCCACCAGCGCTCGTAGAGGAAGAACGCGGCGATCAGGCCGCACGCCATGAACGCGTAGTAGCGGGACTGGCGGAAGTACAACAGCAGTTGCGGTGACCAGGCCGCCAACAGAAGGCTGAACAGGATCAGCCGGGGGTGGCTCCCCAGGTGCTGGCGCAGCAGGAGATACAGGAGCACCAGGGACAGGATCCCGAGCAGCGCCGGCGCGATGCGCGCGCCGGTCTCGTTGAACCCGAACACCGCCACTCCGGCCGCGTTGAACGCATAGGTCAGCGGCGGCAGCACGTCGCGCAGGTCGCCGTTCAGCGTGCGTCCGTTGGTGCCGCCCACCAGGTTGCGGCCGTCCCAGCCGGTGATGTCGCCCCGCTGCAGCAGGTTCCGGCCGATCAGCGCGCTCGGCGCCTCGTCGTGCCACAGCGCGGCGTAGTCCAGGTTTGCCAGGCACAGGTAGGCGGCCACCGCAAGCACCACCACAGCGAGCGCCGCGTGCGGCGCGGTGCGCACCTGGTCGGTCAGACCTGCGATAACCGGCGGTCGATCCGCCTTCTTCCTCGTTCGTGCGGCCACTATGCCTCCGTGCGGCGCCGGTAGACGTACCGGTTGGCGACCAGGAAGTTGGTGATACCGCCGAGGGCGACGCCGCACGCCATCGCCGGCACGCGGTGGCGATCGAACAGGTCCACAAAGGTGGTCAGCACCGTATAACTGCCGACGTTGACGGTGAGGCCGATCAGGCTGCTCGCCACGAACTTCGTCCATTGCCGGATGTGCGGCTGCCGCAGGCGCTCCTCGAAGGTCAGCCCGCGATTGAGAACCCAGTTCCAGGTGACCGCGGGCCAGAACGACAGGAACCGCGCCACCCGATGCTCGACGCCGATCGCCTGCAGGCTGAGGTAGACGGCGACGTCGATGACGAAGCCGCTGGCGCCTACCAGGGCGAAGCCCGCCAGCCGCGCAGCGGCGCCGTACCGGTGCAGGTAGAGACGGTACAGATGGCGCAGGTAGTTGACCTGCTGCCGCCAGTCCATCTTGCTGGAGCCCAGATCCCGGTCGACGAAGTCGATCGGCACCTCCGCGACCCGCAGCCGCCCGCGCACCACCAGCTCCAGCCCGATCTTGTAGCCGATTGGCTGCAGCCGCTGCAGGTTGGGCAACGCCCGGCGGTCGGTCGCGAAGAACCCGGACATGGGATCGCTGCACCGCACCAGCGGGAGCGCGAGCGCGGTCGCCACGCGCGAGTTCAGCCGGCGCCTCCAGCCCCACGTGCGATCGACGCGGCCTCCCGGCGCGTAGCGGCTGCCGATCACCATGTCGCAGTCGCCTTCGAGGGTCGCGAGCAGCGCCCCGATCCGTTCGGGCGGATGCGACAGATCGGCGTCCATGACCACCACCCGGTCGTAACGGGCAAGCCGCATTCCGTGCAGCACGGCCAGGGAGAGGTCACGCGGCGCGTTGCGCCGCACCTCCATGCGCACCGGCAGGCGCCGTCCGACCTCGGCGACGATCTCCTCGCTGCCATCGTGCGAGTCGTCGTCGACCAGGAGCAGCTCCCACCGAACGCCGGTCGGGGACAGGGCGTCGCGGATGCGCTCGACCAGGGTGGGAATGTTGGCCGCCTCGCGCAGCGTCGGCACGACGATGGACACGGCTCCGGATACGGCGGGCCGGTCGGGTGCGCTCACCGTGGCTCCGCGAAGCGGATGCCTGCGTTGGCCGGCGGCGTCGGAGCGTTCGCGTCCACCCGGCGCATGATCCCCAGTATCAGGTCGTCGACGATGATCGGGGCGTGGCCCTCCCACTGGCGGACCATCGGCTCGGCCGCCTCCCGGCGCAGGATCCGCACGCCGCCGAAGTCCCGCTCCAGCGAATAGCCTGGAACCGCAAGCCCTCGGTCGGCGGACACCAGGTGGCTGACGGAGGCGCCAACCGTCGCCAAGTCCCGGATGACCAGCGGCCCGGTGAACGCGTCGTAGAACGGTATCGAGCGGTGCAGGTAGTAGTAACCCGGCAGGTTGAAGTAAGGCCGGTCGGCCTGCCACACCGCAGTGACGCCGGGCGCGGTGGCCAAGTGGCGGTAGGCGGCAAAGATCGGATCCTGGCCGCGAACGAATCCCGTGAACCCGGACTCCCGCGACCAGGCCTGGTACACCCGACCCTGCGCCGGCAGCGCATTCAGCACCCCGGCCAGCGACACCAGAGCGAACAGGACGGCCGCCGATCCGAGCGTCCAGCGTGCCGCGTCCGGACGCTCCGCGCGCCTTCCGGAGATCCATCGCTGCAGCCGGACGGTGATGTCGGCTCCAAGCAGCAGCCACAGGGGTATCACGGCAAACACGAAGCGGTACTCCTTGTGCGACTGCAGTGAGTGGGACAGCAACACCACGCCGATCAGTCCCAGCAGCAACCCGTAACGCCTTGGCGAGCTCAGCGCGCCGCCCAGGACCAGCACGCTCAAGCCTCCGCCAGCCAGGAGGAGCCACCACAGAAACTGGTACGGCGGACTCTCGCCGGCGCGCATCCCGCCCAGTATGAGGTTGAAGCGCACGTTGGTGACGTAGGAGTGGAACAGACCGCCGTCCCATGCCAGCGCGTCGAACACGCCGACGGCGGCAAGCGCGGCGACCGCGGCCGTCACGAGCAGCAGCTTCAGCCGCGTGCGCAGAAACACGATCGCCAGCAGCACCAGCGCGACCGGCGCGTACTGGAGCCGAACGGCCGCCGTCAGGACCGCGAAGGAGGCCGCCTGCCAGCAGACCCGCGGGCGATCCGGCTCGGGATGCACGCACAGCGCCAGCAGGCCGACCAGGGGGGACGCGGCCACGAATTCGGTCAGCGGCTTGTGCGCGAAGGCGATCAGCTCGTACCAGAACACCGCAGTCAGCAGCGCTACCCGTGCGGACGCTTCGTCGAAGTGGCGGCGGGCGAACGCGTACATGCCGGCCGGAATCGCCAGCGAAAGGGCGCAGAACACCAGCTTGACGCCGTCCACGTACCACCACGGCTGGCCCAGGTCGACCGCGGCGAACAGTTTCAGGACCCCGGCCACCGCTCCCGGTATCAGCCATGAACGCGCGCCGTAGAAGAACTCCCAATAGATCACCCCGTTACCGAACGCCAAGCGGTGCGCGGGCTCCAGGTACTGCATGATCTCGTCCGGGTGCAGTACGAAGTCGCCGACCAGCGCCACCACCACACGCGCCGTGAACCCCAGGCCGAGCACCACCGGCAGCAGCTTCCAGGGCGGTTCGTCGCACGTCCGCGCGTGAGTCAGCCGCTCCCCCCTATAAGCGCTAACTTGATCGGCGCGCGTTGTCAGGAACCGCGTGGCGAGCCGTTACCAAAACGCGCGATCAGCTCCTCGCTTGTGGCGCAGTCGATGATCCAGTCCCCCGCCTGCGCAAGCTGGTCGGCGTCGCCGACCCCGGCGAGCAAGCCCGCCAGCCACCCGGCCGTCCCCGCGCCGAACTTGCGCGCCGCCTGCCGGCGCAGCAACTCCCGCTCGGCGGCAAGCCCCTGTTCGATGCCTTGCTCGATGCCTTGCTCGATGCCTTGCTCGATGCCTTGCTCGATGCCTTGCTCAATGCCTCGCGCCACACCCTCGGCACGGTACCGGTCCTGGTAGGCCCGACGGCGCGTCGCGAAGAACTCCTCAAGCTCGCCGGACTCGTGCAATCTGTCCACTTCCGCCATGTCGTCAATCCCCAGATCAAAGCCCAGGTCGCGCTCCGCCACATGCTGCACCCACGCCAGCACGGTCTCCAGCAACGGCCTCAACTCCGGAGCGTCCAGCCGCGCCCGCAACGCCGCCGCCTGCGCCGGCACGTGCTCCAGCGTCGGGTTGCACAGCCCCGCGAGCAACGCCGCCGCGTTGTCGCGCCGCAGATCGTCCGCCGGCAGCGCCATCGTGTCAACCGCGAGGTAGCCGTCGCCGGAGAACAGGCGGCTCGCCCGCGACGACACGTCCGCTGCCACGCCGTCCGACGCTCCCGGCGTCACCAGGTCGATCACCCACAGCGCCGCAGTCCAGCGCGACGGCCCCGTGTAGATGACGATCGGCAGCACCGGCGCCAAGCGGTCCACCGCCCCGAACCGCCGGCCGCGCCATAGCTCCATGTGGTGGTTGTCCACGTAGTTGCGCACCCGCAGCGCCATCAGGTGGTCCACTTCGCCCTGCACCTCGATCATCAGCACCAGATGCAGCCAGGCGCGGTCCCCGCCGTCCGCCCCGCGGCCGCGGAACGGTACCCGCCAGACGATGTCGTTGGCGTAGCTGCGCTTGTCGCCGGCACGGCCCGTGGTGGACTGCTCCTGTACGCGCAGCAGGAGCGAGAAGTCCAGCGCGTCGACCAGTTCGCGCCCGCCGTGCAGGTCGCCGACGAACCAGCGCATCAGTTCCTCGACCATGAAGCCGTAGGCGAAGATGTCCTTGAAGGCCGGGTCCTGTCTCATGGACGCCACCGTAGCGCACCCGGACGGGCACGCCACAGGACATCCGCCATCGCGCGTGTAGGAGATCCGCCCGTCGTCGCGTAGGACATCCGCTCTTTTTGCGCCTCTTGCGCGTAAGACGGTCGCGGTGTTGCGCGTGCGGTATGTCGCACAACGCGCAGGAAAGCTGTCTTGGCTGGGTCCGGCGACCAAGTTAGCGCTTATGCCCCCCCCTGGGGGGACACGTTCGCGGGCGCGCGGCGGCCTCCGCAAGTGGTTCGGCGACGGAACCTACGAGTTCTTCCTCCGCCGCACGTTCGGTCAGGGTCCGCCTGCGAAGAGGGCCAAGCAGTCCTATACCGTCGGCTGATGCGTGGCGTGCAGGGCTTCGCGTACCGCAGGAACGTAGGGCCGGCTGACCGGCACCAGGTGGTCGCCGGTGACCTGCACCGTCGTACGGCCGTTCTGCTCCTCCTCCCGGATGAGGTGGCGCCTGGCGACCCAGTAGGAGCGGTGCGTCTGCAGGCCGAGGGGGCCGAGCTCCAATACGGCGTCGGCGAACCGCATGTGCACCAGGCACGTGCCTTCGGTCGTGTGGACGTCGACGTAGTGGTCATCCATCTTGAGGTACACGATGTCGCGGCCCACCGTGGACGACAGCCTTCGGTAGAGTCGGTCCGGATCAGGGGTCGTCGTAAGCCGCGCAGGCTGTGTGGCCGATTCCAGCGCGATCTCGCGCTGCCCGCGACTCGGCGGCTCGTCCAACCCGCCCGGACTCACGCGTTTCGCGTCACTCACGCGCGCCGCGTCGGTCTCGCTTCCGTTTCCGGCGGCTTCCGTCGAGCGCTCGTCGCCGGCGTGCGATACGTTGGCCGACACTCGCTGAAACACGACGTAGTGGACGAAGAGGGTGCACAAGATGAGCACGGAGGTGACGGTCAGGAAGATCGTCTCGAGGGCTTGGTGCTCATCGACGGGTCGCATGACCGAGTCCATGGTATGCACGGCCGCCGTGGCCCCCAAGCCCTGCACCAGCGTCGATGCGGCAATGGACGGCACGATGGTGAGCATCGACGCGGAGCGCGCGAGGTAGAGGACCGACGCGGCCATACCGTAGCAGAGCGGGAACATCAGGACAGCCGCCGAACCAAAGTATTGCATGCGTCGAAGCGCCGGCATGGTAGCGCTCGTGCCCAGTGGGCCCAGGATTGTCAGCGCTACCACGAACAGGGCGACGAACACGGACTCGACCGCTATCGTTCGAGGTCTCAGAAACTCGCGATACGCATCCACCCACAAACCGCGCCGGGCGGCTCTCATGCTCACTCCACCCGCCGGTCAACCCGGCGGCAGCCGGTGTCCCTCTCCCCTTGGGGGCAGTTCACGCAGTTCACGCAGTTCACGCAGTTGGCGCAGTTGGCGCAGTTGGCGCAGTTGGCGCAGTTGGCGTACACGTATCCACTTTGCGCCGAACCTAGTAGACGAGATCGATGTTGTCAAGGTAGTTACGAGTCCTGATGGCTGCACGTCGTCGTCACCGTCCGCCGGGCCGGTCAGCGTCGCGTCCATGCAGGCCGCCTCACCAGCGCGTGTTCGTCGCGGCCCTCATCCTGCCCCCGGCGCTGCCGGCTGTGGCGCAGTTCCATGAGCCTACGTCCTCGTCGTCCCCGTTGAACCTGCTCTCCAACCATCCGTACACCCGGAAGGCCATGTGGCCTGGGTCCAGGGCCTGCGTGTCGGGTGAAGTTCAGCGTCTCTTGGGTCGGCGTTCGTGAAGTCCGATTTCGGCGCGTGGCTGATGAGACGGGCAGCCGCCATCGATAGGGTACGACCGTGATGACAACCGGTGGGGCCGAGGCAGCGGCTCGTCGCTCACCGGAGCGGCGGCTGCAGGCGCGGTCGTTGTTCCGGGCGGGGTTCGTACTGGCGTGGACCTTGATGATGGCGATGCCGGCCGTGGCGCAGACAACCCCGTCGGTCGTCCGAGTCGACGCCGAATGGCCGCGCATCATGCTGGGGTCGGGCGTGGGCGAAGGCGACCGCTTTCGGCTGCTCTTCGTGACCTCAGAGTCTTACCCGGCCTGGCACACGGACATCGACCACTATAACGGCCTCATTCAGGACCTCGTGCGGCGCAAAGGCCACTATGACATCCATGATATCAGGAAATACGCTCACCTTTTCAAGGTGGTGGGCGGCACGGCCGACGTTCCTGTCTACGAAAACACCGCAATGGGGCAATCGGGCGTCGACGCTAAGATTTACTGGATGGCAGGCGGCAAGGTCGCCGACGACTATGATGACTTCTTCGACGGTTCCTGGCAAAACGAGCATGCTCCTCGATATGAGGGTCTTCCGGGTTTCGTGTGGATGAGGGGGCCGGAGGTCGCGGCGCCTGAGGCAGCAAGGCTACGCTGGAGCCATGCGTGACAAGGACCTGTACGCGAGGATTCTGGGCATCGAGACGCCCTGGCGAGTTGCTGAGGTGGAGCTGAACCTTCAGCAGGGCGAGGTGGTCGTGCACGTGGAGCACGACGGCGAATCGCTGGGCTGCCCGGAGTGCAGCCAGCCGGCGCGGCGTTACGACACCCGTCAGCGGCGCTGGCGGCATCTGGACACCTGCCAGTACCGCACGATCGTGGCGGCCGAGGTGCCGCGGGTGCAGTGCGAGCATCACCAGGTCAAGCAGATCGCGGTGCCCTGGAGCGAGGGCCGCTCGCGGTTCACGGCGCTGTTCGAGGCGCTGGTGATCGACTGGCTGCAGGAGGCGGCCATCTCGGCGGTGGCGCAGCAGATGGGGCTGAGCTGGGACGAAGTGGACGGCATCATGCAGCGCGCGGTGCAGCGCGGGTTGGAGCGTCGCGAGGTGCAGGCGCCGCAGCGCATCGGCGTGGACGAGACGTCGTTCCAGAAACGCCATGAGTACGTGACGGTGGTCAACGATCTGGACGGTCATGTGCTGCACGTGGCCGACGGGCGCGGCAAGAAGGCGTTGGCGGAGTTCTACAACCAGTTTGACGGCGAGCAGTTAGCGCGTATCCAGACGGTCGCCATGGACATGTGGGAACCGTACATCAGCGTGAGCACCCAGTACGTGGTGGAGGCGCAGAAGAAGATCGCCTTCGACAAGTTCCACGTTGCCGGACACTTGGGAGACGCCGTTGACCGGGTGCGGCGCGCCGAGCACCGTCGGCTGGCCGCCGAGGATGATCAGCGGCTGAAGGGCAGCCGCTATCGGTGGCTGACCAACCCCGAGAACATGGATGAGGAGCGCTGGGAGCAATTCGCCGAGCTGCGCTCAAGCGCGCTGCAGACTGCCCGCGCGTGGGGCTACAAGGAACATGCGATGACGCTTTGGGAGTACCGCACCCGCGACGGGGCGCGCAAGGCATGGGAGGCGTGGTACCGCTCGGCGATCCGCTGCCGACTGGAGCCGGTCAAGAAGGTGGCGCGGATGATCAAGCGCCACCTGGAGGGGATCGTGACCGCCGTCGTGACCAAGGTCACCAACGCGCGGGCCGAGTCGATCAACGCCGGCATTCAGAAGGTCAAGTACTCAGCCCGCGGGTTCCGCAACCGCAAGCGATTCCGCAACGCCATCTACTTTCATCTCGGCGGCCTTGATCTCTATCCCGCCGGCGTCACCCGGTGACCGGCTCTCTCCACACGAATTCCTGAAGACCCCGATATGAGTCCGGAGTCCGGACGACGCCTGGCGCGCTGGGTTACTATACGGGAATCTCATCCGTTGACTTGGGGAGAAGCTGGCTCGATCTCTTTGGCTCCAGGCAAGGCACCTCTTATCCGCTCGGTGGGCGAGAGGATACGAGGAGGACCGGATTTCTCGGTCTCAAGAAAGAGACCCGCTCTTGGGTCGGTTGCGGTTTCCTCAACAACCGGCGGCACAGCCCGCTTTCGACGGACGACTGGCCGTGCAACTTAAGCCGGCATGGCCATTGGGTCAACAGGCCGTTCTATGGGATCTCGCCGGTGTTCGAAGTTGCGCCTCCCGGCACCGTAGCATTTGCGCAGCAGCGATACGAGTTCTCCGAAGGCGCTGATCGCAGCTCGCCCCCGGCGATTCAGCTTAGCGTCTCCGACCCGGACCATTCCGGCGGCAGTATCGAGGTGTGCCCGAGCGACAGTCTGGTCCTCCACAGGCTTTTTGTTGCCGATAGCGTGCGCTTGGTACCCGGCGTCCTGGGGACGGACCATGAGCTGGGCTCACCAAGATCCGCCACGAGTCCACAGTGTACCGTCGTCCAGATTCCTGCCGGACAGGATACGGTTATGGCGAACCCCGTTCACACCGTGCAGAACGATGTCGACGACCGCGACCGCGTGTTCAGGGTTCACGTGCAAAATGGGACCGGCGACGTGCGCGCTCCCGTGGTACATCCGGGTTCCAGCGTCGGCGGGAGGAAGGAGACGGCGTGGCTGATCATCCGCGACGATGACCCGACGGTCGTGACGCTGAGGCGCGACGACAGCGGCGCAATACAGGAGGGCGGCGCGGCCCGCGAGCGGCGCGAGGCATTGTTCACGGTAAGCCTCTCACGGAAACTGTACGGCTCGTCGGATCGGATCGAAGTACCGATTCGGATCAGCGGAAACGTGACCTTGAAGGACGTTGACGTGAGGGACACCTCAGGCCCGAACGTCGTCCTGGGGCCGTTCCACCAGGTGCTGTCGCGGGACGGGGGCGGCTGGAGGCGCGAGTACTACGAGGGGACGCTGAGTTTCTTCATGGGGTCACAGTCTGCAACGTTGATCGCGTCGGCGGTGGATGACGATGAAGACGAGGGCGACGAGCTGATGGCTGTGGAGCTCGGAAGCACGGCGGATTTCGCCCGGCAGAGGTTGACTCACATCGGCGGCGGCGCGATACCGGACCCTAACTCCAATGGCGTCATCATCAGGATCAACGACAACGACAACGACCCGCCGGATCCGCCCGCGAATCGGGTGCTGGTTACGTTGCACTCCGATCGCATCGGGTGGGTCGAGGGCAAGGCGGGCACGGGGACACTGCGGGTGTCGATCTCGCGGCTATTGGCTTCCGGGGAGCGAATCGACGTGCCGCTCGCGCTCAGCTCGAACACCGGGGCGCAGCTCACCGGCGCCCGGAGCGTGTTCAAGAGCATCGCGCTGGCGGCAGCAACGAAAGGCGTTTCGCTTGAGGACGCAACGACCGCGAGCCCGAAACTGATCTTTCGAGGCCCGTCGGCAACGTCGGCGTCCGTGCGCCTCACCCACAACGCCGCTCTGAACGACGATGACCTGACGCCGGAGCGGGTGGAGGCAAGACTGGGCGATCTGGGCGCTGCCGGCTTGGGTACCGACGTCGTGGGCGCCGTCTCCCCGAGCGACGATGGGGATCCGGCGACCGAGGACAATCTGGTGACCATCGTCATCGCCGATGATCAGGATCAGCCGACAGCGACACTGAGCCCCGCAAGCTCCTCGGTGCACGAGGGCGATGACGCCGTTCTTACGGTGACTCTGAGCAAGGTGTGGCCGGTTGACCGGAACTATCAGTGGTATACGAAGCCGCTGGCAGGGAAGCAGCCGGACACCAGCGATTACGCCGCAGTGCCGAGAACCTCGGCGGCAGACATCACGGTGGCGGCAAGCGAGACGACGGCGACCCTGACGGTACGGACCAAGGAAGACAACGTTCGTGAGGACTCGGAGGTCCTTCACGTGGGATTGTTGGAGGTCCGGGGTGGTTCACCGCAAGAAATAGCTAGCGCCAAGGTGACCATCATGGACTCCTCGGAGAACTTCATCGTGAAGCCGACGAACGTCCTCGTGGCGGAAGCCGACGATCCGAAAACCCCGGTGAAGGAAAATGAGGCGACACTCACGGTGAGGTTCGCAGCCCGCCCGAGGGAGTCTGTGATGATTGTGCGGCCGGTAGTCGTCGACGACACCGTCGCGACCATCGTGTCTCCCGAGCATCCGCACTTCTTGTTTTTCATCGGCGAGGGCTGGAAGCGGCCGCAGACGATCACCGTCCGCGCCGTGGACGATGCGGTCGACAACCCCGGCAACAAACGCGTGACGCAGATTGCCCTGCAGATCTTGTATTCTCGAGATTCAGGTCGCGTCAATCCGCCGCCGGTCCGGGTAGGGCTGACGGTGACGGATGACGACGCAGCGCCGAGTGGAATCACACTGACGGCGAGCCCGGACAGCGTCAAGGAGAACGCGTCACCGACGACAGTGACGGTGACCGCGGCAGTGACCGGCGCGACGACCTACGGAGAGGACAAGACGGTTGCTGTGGCGGTGGGCAACGCGGGCGACACCGCAGTGGAGGGCACGGACTACGCGTCGGTGGCGGACCGGAAGGTGACGATCAGGGCGGGTAAGGCGAGCGCCGCCGTGACGTTCACTCTGGCGCCGACGAACGACAACGTGGACGAGGAGGATGAGACCATCTCGGTGACCGGGACCTCGGGGACGCTGGCGGTGACCGGAGACGAGATTACCGTCACGGACGACGATGACGAGCCGAAGATTTCGATCACCAGCGTGGTTAATACTTTCGAGGGAAGTGGTGGGAAATATACTACATCACTGGCATTTGGAATTGGCCTCGATCGGCATAGCAGCAAGCGGGTATCGTTCTCGTATAAGGTCGAAGATGTCGAAGCCACCGCAGGGGTTGATTACGGTGATAGTTTCACCACAGATCATTTTCCGGCGAATGAGCAGCAAGCGTTAGTCATCATCTCGGTGATACATGATACCATGTTCGAGCCGGATGAACGGGTGCGCTTGACCTTGACCGGCGCCACCAACGCGGTGCTTGGGAAGCCTGTCACGGCGACCGCCACGATCAAGAATGACGACCCCTTTCCCGGGATCACGATCGGGGACACGGTCGTGACGGAGGGCGAGGTCGCGAGGTTCCCGGTGACTCTCACCAACGCGCATTACCAGGGAGTGAAGATTGATTGGTACACTGCGCCACCATTGGGTACCGGCTTTATTGTATTATATAGCGCGTGGCCGGGCAAGGATTATGTTAGCGTCAGCAAAGACTCGGCGGAGCGACTTACAATTGGTCCCGGCAAGACCACTGGCACGATCGACGTGCAGACCCTCCAGGACACGGAAGCCGAGGGAATCGAGGACTTCGCGGTTCGGTATCATCCTCCGACCAGTTCGAACATAAATTACTATAAGCACGGGGCGAAGGCCAAGATTATTGACGACGAATCGGCCCATGTCCGTGTCGATGACGCCACCGTGGTCGAAGCGGGCAAGGCCGCGTTCAGGGTGTGGCTGACGAAGGCGGCTGGAAGCCCGGTGACCGTGTCGTGGCGGACCAAGGATGACGCCGAAGGGAGCAACCCGGCGAGCGGGACTGACTACACCGCCGTCTCGGACTCGACCGTGACGTTCGCTGCCGGCGAGACCGTTGCCACCATCGAGGTACAGACGACCCATGATGTCGTCGCGGAGCCTGCTGAGACGTTCAGAGTTTCGTTGATCAAGACTTCCTCAAGCTCAAGCGTTTCGGTGCCCGTGTCGCCGACGCACGGCGAGGCGGTGGGGACGATTACGGACGACGACGTGCCGAATGTCACGCTGTGGGTGGACACGGACGCCAACGCCGACGGCTATCAGGACAGCGTGAAGGAGGACGCCGGGGCAACGGAGGTGTCGGTGATGGCGAGGCTCGGGGGAACGGCGCGGTTTTCCGAAAAAAAGACCGTAGTCGTGACGGTAGGCAAGGCTGGTGACGGAGCGAAGTCGGGGAGCGACTACCTGCAGGTGAAGAGCTTCCCGATCGTGTTCTGGCCCACCCGCGACCCCTTCGGGGTTCACAACCTTCCGGCAGGGCACTACCGGGCGACGTTCACGCTCACACCGAAGGAGGACGATCTGGTCGAAGGCAGTGAATCGCTCAGCGTGGACGGGGCGCTGAGCGGGGTGAAGGTAACCGGCGACACGATCACGATCACCGATGTCACCGGTTCGACCACAGGAGGGCTCAAGCAAGACGCGCCGCGGATCGACCTGAGCGCAAGTCCCGGAAGCGTGGGGGAGAGCGCAGGCGGTACCGCCATCAAGGTGACGGCGACGCTGGCGGGGACAATCCGGTTCGCGAAGCCTGTGGTGGTGGCCGTAGCGGTGGGAGCGAGCGGGGACACGGCCACGGCAGGCGCTGACTACGGGGCGGTGGCGAACTTCGAGATACGGATTCCGGGCGAGAAGGCGAGCGGGAGCAAGACGTTCACGCTTACGCCTACCGACGATGCGGTCTCGGAGGGAGACGAGAAGCTGAGCGTGACCGGGACCGCGGATGGGATTGACGTGAGTAGCGCGCAGGTGACGATCGAGGACGACGAGGCCTTGCCGGAGGTGACGCTGGTGCTGACGCCGTCGACGATCAACGAGAGTGGCACCGAGAACACGAGTACCGTGACGGCGAAGCTGGCCGCGGAATCGAGCGAAGCGGTCACGCTGCAGGTTTCGGCGGAGGCAACCGACTCGCTCGGGTTCGGGAACTTTTCGCTGAGCACGGACCGGAAGCTGACGATCGGGGCGGGGGCGCTGAAAAGTACGGGGACGGTGACAATCGATGCGGTGGAGAATGCGACCGATACGGAGGACACGGTCGTGGTGGTTGAGGCGAAAGTGTCCGGCGGCAACGGGGTCGCTGCCCCGTCGCCGGTGGCGCTGATTATCAAGGACGACGACGTACGCAATGTTAAGGTCTCAGCGTCCCGGCTGGTGGTGATGGAGGCGCCCGATCCGACGGTGGAAGATGAAGATGAACAAACGAACAAAGCTATGTACTCGGTGGTGTTGGGCACCCAGCCGACGGGTCCGGTGACCATAGATGTCGCGAACAGCCACCCATCGACGGTGGTGGTGAGCCCGACGCGATTGACCTTCGCGCGAGCAAGGTGGAACAGGGCGCAGACGGTCACGGTGACCGGGGTGGACGACAGCGTGGTTAACCCCGAAGGGGTGCGCACCGCGCAAATCAAGCACGCGGTAGGTGCCGATGATACCGACTACGAGGAGGAGACGGCGCCGGCGTTGGCGGTTGGGGTGATGGACGACGATCGCAATCCGGACAGGGTGTTGTTGTACGTGGATACCGGCGGATCGTTAAGGGACGTGATCGCCGAGGGCGCGGGCGCCACAAATGTGACGGTGGTTGCCGGGATTCAGGGGGTGTCGCGTTTTGACGATGCGAAGACCGTAACGGTGGCTGTGGGCAAGGTAGGCGACAGTGCTGTCGAGGGAACCGACTACGGGTTGGTCAGCGAATTCGATATCACGATCCCGGCCGGGGCCGCTAGTGGGAAGACAACGTTCACCCTCACACCGACGGACGACTCGATCATCGAGAGCGTCGAGAGCCTGAGCGTGACGGGAACGCTCACGGGCGTAACGGTAGTCGGGGAAGAGATCAGGATCATCGACGACGACACCGCGGGGCTGGTGATCGACCCGACGGCGGTGACGGTCGCGGAAGCGGACGACCCGGAAACCCCTGCGAAGGAACACCAGGGGACGTACACGGTGGCGCTGGCGGCCGAGCCGAGCGCGGACGTGACGGTGGCGATCACGGGGCAGGCCAGCACGGACGTGAGCGTGGACGATGCGTCGCTGACGTTCACGGTTGAGAAGTGGAACGAGGCGCAGACGGTGACGGTGACGGCTGCCGAGGATGACGACGCGTCGAACGACGAGGTGACGCTGAAGCACACGGCGTCCGGCGGGGACTACGGATCGGTGGTGCTGGACGTCGTGGTGACGGTGGAAGACGACGACTCAGCCGGCCTGGTGGTGGCTCCTGCGGCGGTGACGGTCGCGGAGGCGGACGACCCGAAGACGGACGGGGAAGAGCACAAAGAGACGTACACGGTGAAGCTGGCGACCGAGCCGAGTGCGGACGTGACGGTGGCGATCACGGGGCAAGCCAGCACGGACGTGAGCGTGGACGAGGCGTCGTTGACGTTCACGGTTGAGAAGTGGAACGAGGCGCAGACGGTGACGGTGACGGCTGCCGAGGATGCTGACGCGTCGAACGACGAAGTGACGCTGAAGCACACGGCCTCGGGCGGGGACTACGGATCGGTGGAGCTGGACGTCGTGGTGACGGTGAGCGACGACGACTCACCTGGCCTGGTGGTGGCTCCTGCGGCGGTGACGGTCGCGGAGGCGGACGACCCTGCGACGCAGAACATCTCCGAGCACCAGGGGACGTACACGGTGGCGCTGGCGGCCGAGCCGAGCGCGGACGTGACGGTGGCGATCACGGGGCAGGCGGACACGGACGTGAGCGTGGACGCGGCGACGCTGACGTTCACGGTTGAGAAGTGGAACGAGGCGCAGACGGTGACGGTGACGGCTGCCGAGGATGCTGACGCGTCGAACGACGAGGTGACGCTGAAGCACACGGCATCGGGCGGAGACTACGGGTCGGTGGAGCTGGACGTCGTGGTGACGGTGAGCGACGACGACTCACCCGGTCTGGTGGTGGCTCCTGCGGCGGTGACGGTCGCGGAGGCGGACGACCCTGCGACGCAGAACATCTCCGAGCACCAGGGGACGTACACGGTGAAGCTGGCCACCGAGCCGAGCGCGGACGTGACGGTGGTGATCACGGGGCAGGCGGACACGGACGTGAGCGTGGACGAGGCGTCGCTGACGTTCACGGTGGCGAAGTGGAACGAAGCGCAGACGGTGACGGTGACGGCTGCCGAGGATGACGACGCGTCGAACGACGAAGTGACGCTGAAGCACACGGCCAGCGGTGGCGACTACGGGACGGTGGTGCTGGACGTCGTGGTGACGGTGGAAGACGACGACACCGTGGGGCTGGTGGTCGACCCTGCGGCGGTGACGGTCGCGGAGGCGGACGACCCTGCGACGCAGAACATCTCCGAGCACCAGGGGACGTACACGGTGAAGCTGGCCACCGAGCCGAGCGCGGACGTGACGGTGGCGATCACGGGGCAGGCCAGCACGGACGTGAGCGTGGACGAGGCGTCGTTGACGTTCACGGTTGAGAAGTGGAGCGAAGCGCAGACGGTGACGGTGACGGCTGCCGAGGATGACGACGCGTCGAACGACGAGGTGACGCTGAAGCACACGGCATCGGGCGGAGACTACGGGTCGGTGGAGCTGGACGTCGTGGTGACGGTGAGCGACGACGACTCACCCGGCCTGGTGGTGGCTCCTGCGGCGGTGACGATCGCGGAGGCGGACGACCCGGAAACCCCTGCGAAGGAACACCAGGGGATGTACACGGTGGCGCTGGCCACGGAGCCGAGTGCGGACGTGACGGTGGCGGTCACGGGGCAGGCCAGCACGGACGTGAGCGTGGACGAGGCGTCGTTGACGTTCACGGTTGAGAAGTGGAGCGAAGCGCAGACGGTGACGGTGACGGCCGGTGAGGACGCTGACGCGTCGAACGACGAGGTGACGCTGAAGCACACGGCCAGGGGCGGGGACTACGGGTCGGTGGTGCTGGACGTCGGAGTGACGGTGGAAGACGACGACACCGTGGGGCTGGTGGTCGATCCTGCGGCGTTGACGGTCGCGGAAGCGGACGACCCGAAGACGACGGAGACTGCCGAGCACCAGGGGACGTACACGGTGAAGCTGGCCACGGAGCCGAGCGCGGACGTGACGGTGGCGATCACGGGGCAAGCCGGCACGGACGTGAGCGTGGACGAGGCGTCGTTGACGTTCACGGTTGAGAAGTGGAGCGAAGCGCAGACGGTGACGGTGACGGCCGGTGAGGACGCTGACGCGTCGAACGACGAGGTGACGCTGAAGCACACGGCCAGCGGTGGCGACTACGGGTCGGTGGAGCTGGACGTCGGAGTGACGGTGGAGGACGACGACACCGTGGGGCTGGTGGTCAATCCTGCGGCGTTGACGGTCGCGGAAGCGGACGACCCGGGAACCCCTGCGAAGGAACACCAGGGGACGTACACGGTGAAGCTGGCCACGGAGCCGAGCGCGGACGTGACGGTGGCGATCACGGGGCAGGCCAGCACGGACGTGAGCGTGGACGAGGCGTCGTTGACGTTCACGGTTGAGAAGTGGAGTGAAGCGCAGACGGTGACGGTGACGGCTGCCGAGGATGCTGACGCGTCGAACGACGAGGTGACGCTGAAGCACACGGCATCGGGCGGAGACTACGGGTCGGTGGAGCTGGACGTCGTGGTGACGGTGAGCGACGACGACTCACCCGGTCTGGTGGTGGCTCCTGCGGCGGTGACGGTCGCGGAGGCGGACGACCCTGCGACGCAGAACATCTCCGAGCACCAGGGGACGTACACGGTGAAGCTGGCCACGGAGCCGAGCGCGGACGTGACGGTGGTGATCACGGGGCAGGCGGACACGGACGTGAGCGTGGACGAGGCGTCGCTGACGTTCACGGTGGCGAAGTGGAACGAAGCGCAGACGGTGACGGTGACGGCTGCCGAGGATGACGACGCTGCGAACGACTTGGTGACGCTGAAGCACACGGCGTCCGGCGGGGACTACGGGTCGGTGGAGCTGGACGTCGTGGTGACGGTGGAAGACGACGACTCACCCGGCCTGGTGGTGGCTCCTGCGGCGGTGACGGTCGCGGAGGCGGACGACCCTGCGACGCAGAACATCTCCGAGCACCAGGGGACGTACACGGTGAAGCTGGCCACGGAGCCGAGCGCGGACGTGACGGTGGCGATCACGGGGCAGGCCAGCACGGACGTGAGCGTGGACGAGGCGTCGTTGACGTTCACGGTGGCGAAGTGGAACGAAGCGCAGACGGTGACGGTGACGGCTGCCGAGGATGACGACGCTGCGAACGACTTGGTGACGCTGAAGCACACGGCCAGCGGTGGCGACTACGGGACGGTGGTGCTGGACGTCGTGGTGACGGTGGAAGACGACGACACCGCGGGCCTGGTGATCGACCCTGCGGCGGTGACGGTCGCGGAGGCGGACGACCCGGCCACCCCTGCGAAGGAGCACCAGGGGACGTACACGGTGGCGCTGGCGACCGAGCCGAGCGCGGACGTGACGGTGGCGGTCGCGGGGCACGCCGGCAGTGACCTGACGCTGGACACGGAGTCGCTGACGTTCACGGTGGCGAAGTGGAGCGAAGCGCAAACGGTGACGGTGACGGCCGGTGAGGACGCTGACGCGTCGAACGACGAGGTGACGCTGAAGCACACGGCCAGCGGTGGCGACTACGGGACGGTGGTGCTGGACGTCGTGGTGACGGTGAGCGACGACGACTCACCCGGTCTGGTGGTGGCTCCTGCGGCGGTGACGGTCGCGGAGGCGGACGACCCGGAAACCCCTGCGAAGGAGCACCAGGGGATGTACACGGTGGCGCTGGCCACGGAGCCGAGTGCGGACGTGACGGTGGCGGTCACGGGGCAGGCGGACACGGACGTGAGCGTGGACGAGGCGTCGCTGACGTTCACGGTGGCGAAGTGGAACGAAGCGCAGACGGTGACGGTGACGGCTGCCGAGGATGCTGACGCGTCGAACGACGAGGTGACGCTGAAGCACACGGCGAGTGGCGGAGACTACGGGACGGTGGTGCTGGACGTCGGAGTGACGGTGAGCGACGACGACTCACCCGGCCTGGTGGTGGCTCCTGCGGCGGTGACGGTCGCGGAGTCGGACGACCCGGGAACCCCTGCGAAGGAACACCAAGGGACGTACACGGTGAAGCTGGCCACGGAGCCGAGCGCGGACGTGACGGTGGCGGTCGCGGGGCACGCCGGCAGTGACCTGACGCTGGATAAAGAGTCGCTGACGTTCACGGTGGCGAAGTGGAACGAGGCGCAGACGGTGACGGTGACGGCTGCCGAGGACGCTGACGCGTCGAACGATCTGGTGACGCTGAAGCACACGGCGAGCGGTGGCGACTACGGGTCGGTGGTGCTGGACGTCGTGGTGACGGTGAGCGACGACGACACCGTGGGGCTGGTGGTCGATCCTGTGGCGGTGACGGTCGCGGAGGCGGACGACCCTGCGACGCAGAACAACTCCGAGCACCAGGGGACGTACACGGTGAAGCTGGCGAGCGAGCCGAGCGCGGACGTGACGGTGGCGATCACGGGGCAGGCCAGCACGGACGTGAGCGTGGACGAGGCGTCGTTGACGTTCACGGTTGAGAAGTGGAGCGAAGCGCAGACGGTGACGGTGACGGCTGCCGAGGATGACGACGCGTCGAACGACGAGGTGACGCTGAAGCACACGGCATCGGGCGGAGACTACGGGTCGGTGGAGCTGGACGTCGTGGTGACGGTGAGCGACGACGACTCACCCGGCCTGGTGGTGGCTCCTGCGGCGGTGACGGTCGCGGAGGCGGACGACCCGGAAACCCCTGCGAAGGAACACCAGGGGATGTACACGGTGGCGCTGGCCACGGAGCCGAGTGCGGACGTGACGGTGGCGGTCACGGGGCAGGCCAGCACGGACGTGAGCGTGGACGAGGCGTCGTTGACGTTCACGGTTGAGAAGTGGAGCGAAGCGCAGACGGTGACGGTGACGGCCGGTGAGGACGCTGACGCGTCGAACGACGAGGTAACGCTGAAGCACACGGCCAGGGGCGGGGACTACGGGTCGGTGGTGCTGGACGTCGGAGTGACGGTGGAAGACGACGACACCGTGGGGCTGGTGGTCGATCCTGCGGCGTTGACGGTCGCGGAAGCGGACGACCCGAAGACGACGGAGACTGCCGAGCACCAGGGGACGTACACGGTGGCGCTGGCGAGCGAGCCGAGCGCGGACGTGACGGTGGCGGTCGCGGGGCACGCCGGCAGTGACCTGACGCTGGACACGGAGTCGTTGACGTTCACGGTGGCGAAGTGGAGCGAGGCGCAGACGGTGACGGTGACGGCTGCCGAGGATGACGACGCGTCGAACGACCTGGTGACGCTGAAGCACACGGCGAGCGGTGGCGACTACGGGTCGGTGGTGCTGGACGTCGTGGTGACGGTGGAGGACGACGACACCGTGGGCTTGGTGATCGACCCGACGGCGTTGACGGTCGCGGAGGCGGACGACCCTGCGACGCAGAACATCTCCGAGCACCAGGGGACGTACACGGTGAAGCTGGCCACGGAGCCGAGCGCGGACGTGACGGTGGTGATCACGGGGCAGGCCAGCACGGACGTGAGCGTGGACGAGGCGTCGTTGACGTTCACGGTGGCGAAGTGGAGCGAAGCGCAGACGGTGACGGTGACGGCTGCCGAGGATGCTGACGCGTCGAACGACGAGGTGACGCTGAAGCACACGGCATCGGGCGGAGACTACGGGTCGGTGGAGCTGGACGTCGTGGTGACGGTGAGCGACGACGACTCACCCGGCCTGGTGGTGGCTCCTGCGGCGGTGACGGTCGCGGAGGCGGACGACCCGGAAACCCCTGCGAAGGAACACCAGGGGACGTACACGGTGAAGCTGGCCACGGAGCCGAGCGCGGACGTGACGGTGGCGGTCACGGGGCAGGCGGACACGGACGTGAGCGTGGACGAGGCGTCGCTGACGTTCACGGTTGAGAAGTGGAACGAGGCGCAGACGGTGACGGTGACGGCTGCCGAGGATGCTGACGCGTCGAACGACGAGGTGACGCTGAAGCACACGGCATCGGGCGGAGACTACGGGTCGGTGGAGCTGGACGTCGTGGTGACGG
Source organism: Spirochaetia bacterium (assembly GCA_963662775.1). GTDB lineage: Bacteria > Spirochaetota > Spirochaetia > SZUA-6 > Bin103 > CATQHW01. The sequence continues at coordinate 1,705,922 of OY759747.1, read as the reverse complement.
TGAGCGACGACGACTCACCCGGTCTGGTGGTGGCTCCTGCGGCGGTGACGGTCGCGGAGGCGGACGACCCTGCGACGCAGAACATCTCCGAGCACCAGGGGACGTACACGGTGAAGCTGGCCACCGAGCCGAGCGCGGACGTGACGGTGGTGATCACGGGGCAGGCGGACACGGACGTGAGCGTGGACGATGCGTCGCTGACGTTCACGGTTGAGAAGTGGAACGAGGCGCAGACGGTGACGGTGACGGCGTCGCAGGACGACGACGCGTCGAACGACGAGGTGACGCTGAAGCACACGGCGAGTGGTGGCGACTATGGGTCGGTGGTGCTGGACGTCGTGGTGACGGTGAGCGACGACGACAGCGCGGGGCTGGTGGTCGCTCCTGCGGCGGTGACGGTGGGCGAGGGCGCGGATGCGACGTACACGGTGAAGCTGGCCACGGAGCCGAGCGCGGACGTGACGGTGGCGGTCGCGGGGCAAGCGGACACGGACGTGAGCGTGGACGAGGCGACGCTGACGTTCACGGTGGCGAAATGGAACGAGGCGCAGACGGTGACGGTGACGGCCGCCGAGGACGCTGACGCGTCGAACGACGAAGTGACGCTGAAGCACACGGCCAGCGGTGGCGACTACGGGTCGGTGGTGCTGGACGTCGGAGTGACGGTGGAAGACGACGACACCGTGGACTTGGTGGTGGCTCCTGCGGCGGTGACGGTCGCGGAGGCGGACGATACGGCAACCCCTGCGAAGGAGCACCAGGGGACGTACACGGTGAAGCTGGCCACGGAGCCGAGCGCGGACGTGACGGTGGCGATCACGGGGCAAGCCGGCACGGACGTGAGCGTGGACGATGCGTCGCTGACGTTCACGGTGGCGAAGTGGAACGAAGCGCAGACGGTGACGGTGACGGCTGCCGAGGATGACGACGCGTCGAACGACGAAGTGACGCTGAAGCACACGGCCAGCGGTGGCGACTACGGGTCGGTGGTGCTGGACGTCGTGGTGACGGTGGAAGACGACGACACCGTGGGGCTGGTGGTGGATCCTGCGGCGTTGACGGTCGCGGAGGCGGACGACCCTGCGACGCAGAGCATCGCCGAGCACCAGGGGACGTACACGGTGGCGCTGGCGACCGAGCCGAGCGCGGACGTGACGGTGGCGGTCGCGGGGCACGCCGGCAGTGACCTGACGCTGGACACGGAGTCGCTGACGTTCACGGTGGCGAAGTGGAGCGAAGCGCAAACGGTGACGGTGACGGCCGGTGAGGACGCTGACGCGTCGAACGACGAGGTGACGCTGAAGCACACGGCCAGCGGTGGCGACTACGGGACGGTGGTGCTGGACGTCGTGGTGACGGTGAGCGACGACGACTCACCCGGTCTGGTGGTGGCTCCTGCGGCGGTGACGGTCGCGGAGGCGGACGACCCGGAAACCCCTGCGAAGGAGCACCAGGGGATGTACACGGTGGCGCTGGCCACGGAGCCGAGTGCGGACGTGACGGTGGCGGTCACGGGGCAGGCGGACACGGACGTGAGCGTGGACGAGGCGTCGCTGACGTTCACGGTGGCGAAGTGGAACGAAGCGCAGACGGTGACGGTGACGGCTGCCGAGGATGCTGACGCGTCGAACGACGAGGTGACGCTGAAGCACACGGCGAGTGGCGGAGACTACGGGACGGTGGTGCTGGACGTCGGAGTGACGGTGAGCGACGACGACTCACCCGGCCTGGTGGTGGCTCCTGCGGCGGTGACGGTCGCGGAGTCGGACGACCCGGAAACCCCTGCGAAGGAACACCAGGGGACGTACACGGTGAAGCTGGCCACGGAGCCGAGCGCGGACGTGACGGTGGCGGTCACGGGGCAGGCGGACACGGACGTGAGCGTGGACGAGGCGTCGCTGACGTTCACGGTTGAGAAGTGGAACGAGGCGCAGACGGTGACGGTGACGGCTGCCGAGGATGCTGACGCGTCGAACGACGAGGTGACGCTGAAGCACACGGCATCGGGCGGAGACTACGGGTCGGTGGAGCTGGACGTCGTGGTGACGGTGAGCGACGACGACTCACCCGGTCTGGTGGTGGCTCCTGCGGCGGTGACGGTCGCGGAGGCGGACGACCCTGCGACGCAGAACATCTCCGAGCACCAGGGGACGTACACGGTGAAGCTGGCCACCGAGCCGAGTGCGGACGTGACGGTGGTGATCACGGGGCAGGCGGACACGGACGTGAGCGTGGACGAGGCGTCGCTGACGTTCACGGTTGAGAAGTGGAGTGAAGCGCAGACGGTGACGGTGACGGCTGCCGAGGATGCTGACGCGTCGAACGACGAGGTGACGCTGAAGCACACGGCATCGGGCGGAGACTACGGGTCGGTGGAGCTGGACGTCGTGGTGACGGTGAGCGACGACGACTCACCCGGTCTGGTGGTGGCTCCTGCGGCGGTGACGGTCGCGGAGGCGGACGACCCTGCGACGCAGAACATCTCCGAGCACCAGGGGACGTACACGGTGAAGCTGGCGAGCGAGCCGAGCGCGGACGTGACGGTGGCGGTCGCGGGGCACGCCGGCAGTGACCTGACGCTGGATAAAGAGTCGCTGACGTTCACGGTGGCGAAGTGGAACGAGGCGCAGACGGTGACGGTGACGGCTGCCGAGGACGCTGACGCGTCGAACGATCTGGTGACGCTGAAGCACACGGCGAGCGGTGGCGACTACGGGTCGGTGGTGCTGGACGTCGTGGTGACGGTGAGCGACGACGACACCGTGGGGCTGGTGGTCGATCCTGTGGCGGTGACGGTCGCGGAGGCGGACGACCCTGCGACGCAGAACAACTCCGAGCACCAGGGGACGTACACGGTGAAGCTGGCGAGCGAGCCGAGCGCGGACGTGACGGTGGCGGTCGCGGGGCACGCCGGCAGTGACCTGACGCTGGATAAAGAGTCGCTGACGTTCACGGTGGCGAAGTGGAACGAGGCGCAGACGGTGACGGTGACGGCTGCCGAGGACGCTGACGCGTCGAACGATCTGGTGACGCTGAAGCACACGGCGAGCGGTGGCGACTACGGGTCGGTGGTGCGGGACGTCGGAGTGACGGTGGAAGACGACGACACCGTGGGGCTGGTGGTCGATCCTGCGGCGGTGACGGTCGCGGAGGCGGACGATACGGCAACCCCGGCGAAGGAGCACCAGGGGACGTACACGGTGAAGCTGGCCACGGAGCCGAGTGCGGACGTGACGGTGGCGATCACGGGACAGGCGGGCACGGACGTGAGCGTGGACGATGCGTCGTTGACGTTCACGGCGTCTGCTTGGGGCACCGCGCAGACGGTGACGGTGACTGCTGCCGAGGACGCTGACGCGTCGAACGACGAGGTGACGCTGAAGCACACGGCGAGCGGCGGGGACTACGGGAGTGTGACGGCGGACGTCGTGGTGACGGTGGAGGACGACGACGAGGCGCCGACGGGGATCACACTGAGTGCGGTGCCTGACAGCGTGACCGAGAACGGCGGAGCGCAGACGATCACAGTGACGGCGGCGGTGACAGGAGGGAGGTACACGGAGGCGCAGACGGTGACGGTGAGCGTGAGCGATGGCACGGCCGAATCGCCTGCGGACTACGCGGCGGTAGCGGACTTCGACATCACGATCGGAGCGGGAGCGGGGAGCGCGAGTGGCAGCTTCACGCTGACGCCGGTGGACGACGCGGTGGATGAAGGGGACGAGACCATCGCCGTCACGGGCGTCTCCGGGGCACTGACGATCACCCCGGAGACGATCACGATTACGGACGACGACGAGGCGCCGACGGGAATCACGCTGAGTGCGGTGCCTGACAGCGTGACCGAGAACGGCGGAGCGCAGACGATCACGGTGACGGCGACGGTGAACGGAGCGACACGGTACGCGACGGCGCAGACGGTGACGGTGAACGTGGGCGGCGGCACGGCCGAATCGCCTGCGGACTACGCGGCGGTAGCGGACTTCGACATCACGATCGGAGCGGGAGTGGGGAGCGCGAGTGGCAGCATCACGCTGACGCCGGTGGACGACACGGTGGACGAGGGGGACGAGACGATCGCCGTCACGGGCGTCTCGGGGTCACTGACGATCATCTCGGACACCATCACGATCACGGACAACGACACGGTGGGCTTGGTAGTGAAGCCGTCTGCGGTGACGGTCGGGGAAGGGGCGAGCGCGAGCTACACGGTGGCGCTGGCGACCGAGCCGAGCGCGGACGTGACGGTGGCGGTCGCGGGGCACGCCGGCAGTGACCTGACGCTGGACGAAGCGTCGCTGACGTTCACGGTTGAGAAGTGGAACGAGGCGCAGACGGTGACGGTGATGGCTGCCGAGGACGCTGACGCGTCGAACGACGAGGTGACGCTGAAGCACACGGCGAGTGGCGGGGACTACGGATCGGTGGTGCTGGACGTCGTGGTGACGGTGAGCGACGACGACTCACCTGGTCTGGTGGTGGCTCCTGCGGCGGTGACGGTCGCGGAGGCGGACGACCCGGAAACCCCTGCGAAGGAGCACCAGGGGACGTACACGGTGAAGCTGGCCACGGAGCCGAGCGCGGACGTGACGGTGGCGATCGCGGGGCACGCCGGCAGTGACCTGACGCTGGACAAGGAGTCGTTGACGTTCACGGTTGAGAAGTGGAACGAGGCGCAGACGGTGACGGTGACGGCTGCTGAGGACGACGACGCTGCGAACGACGAGGTGACGCTGAAGCACACGGCCTCTGGCGGGGACTACGGGAGTGTGTCGGCGGACGTCGTGGTGACGGTGGAAGACGACGACGAGAGGCCGACGGGGATCAAGCTGAGTGCGGTGCCTGACAGCGTGACCGAGAACGGCGGAGCGCAGACGATCGCGGTGACGGCGACGGTGACAGGAGGGAGGTACACGGAGGCGAAGACGGTGACGGTGAGCGTGAGCGATGGCACGGCCGAATCGCCTGCGGACTACGCGGCGGTAGCGGACTTCGACATCACGATCGGAGCGGGAGCGGGGAGCGCGAGTGGCAGCTTCACGCTGACGCCGGTGGACGACGCGGTGGATGAAGGGGACGAGACCATCGCCGTCACGGGCGTCTCCGGGGCACTGACGATCACCCCGGAGACGATCACGATTACGGACAACGACGAGGCGCCGACGGGAATCACACTGAGTGCGGTGCCTGACAGCGTGACCGAGAACGGCGGAGCGCAGACGATCACGGTGACGGCGACGGTGACAGGAGGGAGGTACACGGAGGCGAAGACGGTGACGGTGAGAGTGAGCGATGGCACGGCCGAATCGCCTGTGGACTACGCGGCGGTAGCGAACTTCGACATCACGATCGGAGCGGGAGCGGGGAGCGCGAGTGGCAGCTTCACGCTGACGCCGGTGGACGACACGGTGGACGAAGGGGACGAGACGATCGCCGTCACGGGCGTCTCGGGGTCACTGACGATCACCTCGGACACCATCACGATCACGGACAACGACACGGTGGGCTTGGTGGTGAGGCCGTCGTCGCTGACGGTCGGGGAAGGAGCGAGCGCGAGCTACACGGTGGCGCTGGCGACGGAGCCGACGGGGACGGTGACGGTGGCGATCGGCGGGACGACGGGCACGGACCTGAGTGTGGACGACGCGAGTCTGGAGTTCACGCCGTCGTCCTGGGGCACCGCGCAGAGGGTGACGGTGTCGGCGGGCGAGGACGCCGACACCGCGAATGACACCGCGACGCTGAGGCACACGGCGTCCGGCGGCGGCTACGGATCGGTGACGGCGGACGTTGCGGTGACGGTGATCGACGACGACGAACTGTCGACCGCAGTCGACCTGACGCTTGACCCGACGGAAGTCTCAGAAGGAGCCGAGCCGACGGGGGTGACGGTGACCGCGGCGCTGAACGCCGCGACGTTGCCGACGGACGTGATCGTGGAGGTGACGGTGGCTGCCGGCAGCGCAGGCGCCGAGGACTTCGCTGCGGTGACGCCGTTCGCGCTGACGATCGGCGCTGGGGAGACCGGCGCTACGGCGGCCTTCACGTTCACGCCGGTGGACGACGTGATCGACGAGCCGGACGAGACCGTGACGGTAAGTGGACGCGTGCCGGAGTCGACGCTGACGGTGACGCCGGCGGTGCTGACGATCCTGGACGATGACGAGACGCCGGCGATCAGCATCGCCGACGCGAGCGCGGTCGAGAGCGCCGGCGAGATCGTGTTTCCGGTGACGCTGAGCGGGGTCAGTGCACGGACGATTACGGTGAGCTACCGGACCGCCGACGGCACGGCGGAGGCGGGCGCCGACTACGAGGCGGGCGACGGGGAGTTGAGCTTCGCGCCCGGTGAGACCGAACGGAGCGTGACGATCGCGGTGATCGACGACGCGCTGGACGAGGCGGACGAGACGTTCCTGGTGCAGCTTGGCGAACCCGAGCACGCCACGGTGGCTGACGGCGAAGCGACCGGCACGATCACCGACGAGGACCAGACACCGTTGATCACGATAGAGGACGCGAGCGAGGTGGAGAGCAGCGAGGGGATCGGGTTCGTGGTGACGCTGGATGGCCCGAGCGGGCGGCCGATCAGCGTGGTGTGCAGGAGTGCGGACGGGACGGCGACAGCGGGCGATGACTACGTGGAGGAGCTCGGGGTCCTGACGTTCGAGCCGGGCGAGACGCAGAAGACGATTCGGATGGAGTTGATCGACGACGTGTTGGACGAGGGCGACGAGCAGTTTCTGCTGAACCTGAGCGAGCCCGTGAACGTGCGGCTGGCGGCCGAGGTGGTAAGCGCGGTGGGGACCATCAAGGATGACGACGCGGCGGTGACGGTTGCGTGGCTGGCGCGCTTCGGGCGCACGGTGACGCAACAGGTGCTGGAGGCGGTCGGGGAGCGGACGCAAGGCGGATCGGCGCTCGGCAGCCAAGTGTCGTTGGCCGGGCACCGGGTGAGTGCGGACGCGCTGGTCGTCGGAGGCGACGAAGAACAAGCCGAGTCGGACGTGCTGTCGGGGCGGAGCGGGGACTACCGGATCATGAGCGGCGGGGAGTTCCTGGCGGCGAGTTCGTTCCTGGTGGCGATGGATCCTGGGGCAGTCGATCAGGCGGGCGGCGTGACCGAAGAGGCAGCAGAGGGCGTGCGGTGGACGGTATGGGGTCGTGGGGCGGCGAGCGGCTTCGAGGGGCTGGACGAGGACGGGCGGCTGTCGATTGACGGCAGCGTGTTGACGGGGCTGGCTGGAGTGGATGCGGACCTTGGCGGCTGGCTGGGCGGTCTGGCGGTGGGGCGCAGCGACGGCACCGGCGGCTACGGGTGGGCTGGGGACGCCGATCGGCCGGCGCGCGAGGGTGATCTGGAGGCGGAGCTGACGAGCGTGTACCCGTACGTGCGGGTGCCGGTCGCTGATTGGCTCTCAGTCTGGGGAGTGTTCGGCTACGGAGTCGGGGAGTTGCGACAGGTCGAGGAAGTGCGGTTGGAGGAGCAGACGCAGATCGGGATGCTGCTCGGGGCGCTTGGGGGGCGCGGAGAGCTGCTGACGGCCGAGGCTGGGGGCGGGCTGGGGCTGGCGGTGAAGGCGGACGGATATCTGCTGAGGATGACCTCGGAGTCGACGCCGGTGCTGCCGACGGTGGAAGCGGACGTGATGCGGCTGCGGCTGACGGCGGAGGGTTCGGGGCAGGTGCGGATCGGGTCCGGTCTGGTGGTGAGGCCTTCGGTGGAGGTCGGAGTGCGGCATGACGGCGGCGACGTGGAGAACGGAACCGGACTGGAGCTGGGCGGCGGACTGAGTCTGACGGACCTGAGGGTCGGGCTGGCGCTGACCGGGAACGCGCGGGTGCTGGTGACGCACGAGGATCGCGGGTACCGGGAGTGGGGTGCGGCGGGGTCGCTGAGTTTCGATCCCGGCGCGCCGGGGCGCGGGCTTGCGGTGAAGGTGGACTCCTCCTATGGGGCGGCCGCCGCCGGCGGGGTGGAGCAACTCTGGTCGCAGGGCGCCGCCGATCTGACCGGTGCGGCCGTGCCGGTTGGCCGCGTCGGGGCGGAGGTGGGCTACGGCGTGGCGGAAAACGACTGGAGCGTGCGTCCCTACGCAGGCGTCGAGATCGCCGGCGACTCGCCCGAGTGGCGGGTGGGCACCCGGTTCGGTCTCGGAGCACAAGACGTCACCGTCGAGGGCACCGGCTCCGCTGCCGTAGCCGACTCCAACCTCACCATCCAGTATTCCGTGCGCTGGTAGGATCTTGTCGCCCATGAGGTCCGTTCAAAGAGACCCACGCACTCCGTATCTGCGGGCTGCGTATTGGCAGGCTGCTGCGATGTTGATTGCGGTCGCCCTTGCCGTCGGCTGTGAAGTATTCGTCCCGACGCCGACGTACCAGGCAACGGAGCTTCCGGATGACGTCACCGAGCTGTTCGAGACCGCGGGAGACCCTGCGTCGGACACGGTGTGGATCTACGAACAAGGGGGGCCCATACACGAGCTCGACGCTGCCGGTTCCGTGTACGACGAGCTCGGTATTTATCGAGGAAAAGAGGATATAGAGCTCGCCATGGCGCACCAGACCCTTACGCTCAATCACGACTTGGCCGCGCGCTACCGGGACCTTTCCCTTGCGGACCTGCAGGCCGAAGTCGACGTGAGCGTGGAGATACTGCATCGGACGATCGAACACTTCCGGGCGCAGGGCAAGCGCGTAGTGGTCATCGGACACTCCTACGGCGCCTTCCTCATACCCCGCTATCTGTGGCGTCACGGTCCTGATGGCGCCGATCGGTATCTGATCATGGCGGGCCGGCTCGACATGCCGATGGTGGTTGTCAATGCGTTCCTCCGAGGCAGTTCCTGGTACTTCCCGGATGCGGTGACGCCGGCGCCGCCTCCGCCGCACCCGGAATTAACCGACCGCGATCACATTGAGACGCGCATTGCAGCAGCCACCGGGTACGACCGCTATACGGAACGGCTTGCCGAGACGGACCTGCGACGCGTCGTGTATGTGTACGGTACCGAGGACATGGCCGTCGGACGCCTGACTGCGAAGGAAGTCGACTTCTTGGCTTTCCGAGGGGCGCGGGTGATCCCCGTAGGGGGCGGCCACGGTTCGATGTTCGAGGACCCGCGGGTCATTCAGAAGATTTCTGTGGCGTTGCAGGAGTGAAGCACGGTTTCACAGTCCGACTCGCCCGGGGAACTCAGGCCTGCTGATCTCGGCCAAGTCTCGCTCGTTGAACAACGACAACCGTCGTGCGGTCTCAGCCGGGGGCCGGGTAGACGCCAAGATCGGTGCCTGCAGTATGGGCTCATGGCTCACTCAATGTCCCCTTCGCTGGTAATGTCGACCGGAGCGGATCAGTCGAGAATCTGAAAATGCGCTTCCGTCGGTTCCCGCGCTTCGCCGTTGATCGGCAGGATGTCCTGCGGGCAGGCAGAGAAGGCGACGATGAGGTCCAGATTGGCTTCGAGCACGACAAAGTCGCCTTTCTGGAACCGGGGCGGCGAAGGCAAGGCCGCCGCCCCGGTTCCAGGGGATGTTCATGAAGAGATTCGGTGGTGAAGGTGTTTCCGGCGGCGTCAGGCCGATCTCGTATAAGGCGGCCGCCAGATTGTCCGTGCAGTTGTCGTGATACTCCGTGCAGCCGAGCAGCCCGTAGCGATAGCTGTCGCAGGCCGCCATCAGTGTGTCGTGTAACGCCGGGCGACGTGTCTTCGACAAGCGTCAGGATCGGCCGGCGGCGGTTGCTGTACAGTGCGTCGCCGACCTTCGGGCGCATCTTCGTCAAGGTGGCGCGGGTGTGCTCCATCGACATGAACTCGCGCAGGTCCCGCTGCGCGAAGGCCCAGGTGTCCACGACCTGCTGCCCATGGGTGTTGACGACCTTGACTTTCTTGCCTCTGGCGACCGAGGCCGCCTTGCCGCTTCGTGCCGGAATTGTCTCGGCAACGGAATAGAGCGCCGGGCTCGCGGCTGATCCGGCCGGTACTCGTGTCCGCAACGGCAGCAGCGCAGCACGACCGGATCCTGGCTTACCACCTCGGCACGGCGGTGGGCGCAACTCGGGCACCTGCGCCCGATGATCTTGACGGGAGCCACGGGGCGTCACCTCCGTGCTGGAAGATTCGGAATGTAACGACCGAGCCGGGGCCGCTGGTCTCTACCCCGGCGCAGCACATCCTATCCTATCACGGCTCCACAGCCGTACTCTGCGACGGTGCTGGTCCGGTCATAGTCGAGGGCCGGCGCAGTCCCGTGGGTCGTCTGCGCATGCGGCCGGGCGGTCGGCCGCGGTCATCGGACCGGCCGCTCCCAGCACGGCGGCGGCATGCTGCCAGGCGACGGCGAGGCGTTCGACGTGGGACCAGAGGTCGGCGGGCGTACGCAGCAGGCGGGTGTCCAGCAGTGCGGCGCACCAGGGCGCGCCGGGCGGAGGCTCCCTGCGAAGTCGCTCCCGCATAGGGGCGGGCGCGACTGCCATCATGGTGTTCCACGCGCTGGCGGCGCATCTGGCGCATGCGGCAACGAGCACTACCAATCCGGCGCGACGCCCGCGGTGGACCACCGTGGCGGCAAGGATGTGCCGTTCGTTGCTCAGGAGGGCGGCCGTCAGTTCGGGAAGGGGCAGGTCGATGCTGCCGGTGCGCAACAGTTCGTCCAACAGCGCTCCGGCGGGTTCCGTACCGGCGTGTACCGGCGCGGCCGTGAACCGCAGCGGACCGACGCGGGCGGTCATCGGCCGTGTGCCTGCACGTGGCCGTGGGTAATGCCGGTCTTCATGTGATCGGCATACGCTACACGATATGCGCACGTTCTTGGGCACCCTGAGGAGCCACCGCGCGACCGTATTCGACTTCGAACCCATCGGGCGTGACAAGGTGGTCTGACCGCCACGACCCGCGCGCGGCGCCATGTGGATGGCGCCGCGCGCGGGGTAACGGTTCGCGAGAAAAACTACTACGAGCAGGTGTTGGCGGCGCCGGGCGTCGCCGTCATCGTGCGGAAGTCCAGGCCGTTGTCGTCGCTGTCGAAGCCGGCCGGACACCTGCCGATCGAGGTGGCATCGGTGTCGGGATCCTGCGGCGCCGGCGAGCCTTCGCCGGCGCCGGGAACGACGCCCTCGTAGTGGACGGCATCCACCACGCGGCTGTCCGCCTGCCGCACGATGCGCACGCCGTCCGGCCCGTTCGTGACGCTGTTCCCGGTCAGGGCGAGCGTGAGCGTTCCGTCGGGCAGAAATTTCGGAGTGTCGAGCACCGCCTGCTTCGCCAGCACCAGGAAGCCGCCGGCGGGGAGCTGCCCGCTGCCGTCCACGGACTGATACGGCTCGTCGTCGGCGCCGTCCACCAGTTCGAAGCGGTAGTCGGCAAGATCGACCGTGGCCTTTCCGGGGTTCAGGATCTCGATGAACTCGGTGGTGTCGCTGCCGCCAGCCTGGTCGTAGTCGATCTCGTTGACCAGCAGCGTTGCTGCCTGCGGCATGAGCGGGAGAGCGGGGAACATGTTGGCGGTAACCGCAAGGCTGGCGCTGGTCTTCAGGCCGGCCGCGTCGGTCACGGTAACGGACAGGGTGCCGGCGGTCGTCTGCTCATAGCCGGTCATGATCGTCGGATTCGCTGCCGCGTCCGTGAACGTTCCGGCGCTCTTGTCGCTCTTGGTGAAGGCCCAGGCATAGGTCAGCCCGGTGCCGTCGCCGGCAGCGGAGACAGCGGCCGTCCAGCGGATGCCCGCGGGCGTGCGCTTGCCGGAGATGCCGCGCACGACCGGTCCCAGCCGCGCCGCCAAGCCCGAGGTCTGTACCCTGATCTGGAAGTTCACCTCGACCCGATTGCCCTGAGTGTTGCGCAGAACGACCTGCACGGTGTACCAGCCGACGATCTCCGGCGGCCGGTAAGTGCCGTTGATGGTCCCCGTGCCGGCTTTGAGGGTGACGGTTCCCGACGGCGGATCGAAGGTACCGCCGCTGAACTCGTAGGCGAGCTCCTCCGAGCCCGTCCCCTTCACGGTGATGCTCACGTCGGCCGGAACGCCGGTGGAGACGTTGCTGATGCTGATGCCGGTGACCTTCGGGACGCGGTTCGGCTGGTTGTCGTCGACCGCGTGCAACCGGATCGTGATCTGCGCGCCAACGTCGTTGAGCGTAGCGGTGTGGGTGCCGCTGAAGATCTCCGTGCCGTCGCCGTTCAGTGCTTTCGCCGTGAAGGTCAGTGGCGTGCCCATGGTGAGCCCGGACAGGGTTCCGGTCCAGACGCCGGCCGGCGAGCGCGTGAGCGTGGCCGTGGCCAGCGGGTCCTGGCGGGTTCCTTCGGCGTCGTTGCCGGCCACGCTGACGGTCACCGAGGCGATGTCGTCGTGTCCGCCCTTCGCCGAGGCGATGGTCAGCGGCCCGGCTACCCGCACTGTCACTGATGTCGTGGCCGAGCGCGGCGGTGGCTCGGTCGGCGGGCCATCGCCCGGCGGCGGCTGCGCCACCGCCGCTTCCGTGGCAGCCGGGGCCGCCAGGTCCAGGAATTCCATGCATCCGGTCAGGGATGCGGCGACCAGCATCGTTGCCAGCACGGCAACGACGCTGCGCGATGAATGAAGGTGTCTCATGCCCGAGATACCGTCGCGGCGTCCGCGGCGCTTCAGGACGCCGCCTTCTCCATCGCCTGGTGCAAGTCCCAATCAGCCTGGAGCCGCATCCAGAACTGTGGAGAGGTGCTCCACAGCCGCGACAGGCGCAGCGCGGTGTCTGCGGTGATGCGGCGTTTGCCGCGCACGACTTCATTGAGACGATTCAGCGAAATCCCAAGGTCCCTGGCTGCGTCGGCCTGACGAATCCCGAGGGGCTTGATGAACTCCTCCAGCAGCATTTCCCCAGGAGGCACCGCCGGCCCGAGCCAATCCGGATCTCTAGTGATAGTCTTCGATTCTGACGTCGTGGGCACTGCCATCCTCCCATCTGAATGTCACCCGATACCGATCGTTGATCCGTATGCTGTGCTGCTCCGACCGTTCGCCCTTCAGCCGCTCCAGTCGGTTGCCGGCGGGAACTCGCAGGTCGTCGAGCCGAGCCGCCACATCGAGTGCCTTCAGCTTTCGTTGAGCCGCGCGCCAGACGTCGCGCGGAAGCCTTCTGGCGTAGCGCGTATCAAGCTCGCGGAACAAGTCGACCGTGGCTTCGTCGCCGAACGACTGGATCATGCCACTGACATCTCTCCATGATACACGAGTATCGTGTATCATGGAGTCTTTGATGTCCGTCCGGGGCGCTTCAGCCGGAGACCAGTTCAGCCGGAGATCAGGCCGGCGCAGTCGTTGGCGGCGCCCGGTGTCGGCGTCGCAGCCGCAAAGTCGGCGCCGTTGTCGTCGCTGTCGAAGCCGTCCGGGCATCTGCCGATCGATGTCGGTGAGCCGGTGGCGTCCTCCGGCGCCGGCCTGCCTTCGCCGGCGTCCGGGATCGCTTCCTCGTAGTGGAGGCCGTCCAGCACGCGGCCGGTGGCGGCCTCCACGATGCGAACGGCGTCCGGGCCGTTCTGCAGGCCGCCGCTTTTGAGCGGCGCCGTGACGGTGCCGGCGGGCACGGCGGCGATGACCGCCGGATCGCCGATCACGAAGTATCCGCCGGCTGCCAGGCGGCCGCTGGCTGCGTAGGAGCCGTAACGGCGCCCGTTGGAGCCGTTGATCAGCTCCACCCGGTAGTCGGCCAGATCCACGGCGGCAGGGTTCGGATTGACGATCTCCACGAACTCGGCGTCATCGGCGCCGGCCTGGTCGTAGTCGACTTCGTTGATCACCAGCTTCGGGGCCGGCGGCCGCGGAGCGTCCGATCCGCTGTCGTCCGGCGCGGCGGCGTCCGCGCTCCCGGAGCCCGATGCGCTCCGCGGCGATGCCGCCTCCATGAAGTCCATGCATCCGGTCAGGGATGCCGCGGTCAGGAGTGTTGCGAAGGCGGCCATCCGGCCGCGCATGAAGTGTAGGTATTCCATGCCGGCATGAGCGCTCGCCGGCGCCGCCGTGCTTCAGCCCCGGCCGGGACCTGCCGTCCTCTTATCGCGGATCGTCACAGGTCGGCCCACGCCATCGCCTCGCCCCGAACGATCCCGGAGCGGCTCTCGTAGCGGCCCGGCCACTCGACCGGCAGCTCGCCCGAGTCGACCATCAGGCTGAGCGGATTGACCCTCGTCCTCAGCGGCAGGTGGACCCGCTGCCGCTTCCGAGCCGACTCGAACAGCGCCATCATCACTTCCTGCACGGCGCGGCCACGGTCGGCGGCCGAGATCGGCCGCTCGATCCGGCCCTCGACCCAGTCGATGGTCTCCCGGCACTGGTGCGCCCACGGGTCGTGCCACGGCGCCTCGACCGTCTGCCAGCCGCCGCCGGCGGCGCCGAGGTAGCGCGCCGTCCCGATCTCGCGGTTGTAGCGGGACGTCGGGCCCTCCGGCATGTACATGGGGGCGTCCGAGGGGAGCTCGGCCGGCGGGGGCGTCTCGGTGCCCAGCTCCATGATGCCGTCGGTGCCGGTCACGCGCAGCGTCTGCGGCCCGTCGCTGCTGTGGATGAGGATGGTCGCGCCGTTGTCGCAGCCGGCGATCCCCAGGCAGGCATCCTCGGCCGGCAGGCCGCGCTCCACCCGGTCGGTGGTGCGCTCGACCGCGCCCAGCACCCACTGGACCGCCGGCTCGTCCATCAGGAACAGCGCCAGGCGGATGTTGTGCGAGTTGACGTTGAGGAGGTTGCCGCCCGACTCCACGGTCACCTGCGCGACGCGGCCGATGACGCCTGCGCGGATCAGCTCCCGCGCGCGCAGCCACGCCGCGTGGTGCGGGCGCTGGTAGGCGATCGCCAGCTTGACGCCGTTGCGCTCGCAGGCGGTGAGCATGCGGTCCGCCTCGCCCAGGTCCACGGCCATCGGCTTCTGGCAGATGATCGCCCGCGGCCGCCGGGCCGCGGCGGCGATCACCATCTCGGCGTGCTGGGCGTGCCAGGAGCAGACGTCGACGAAGTCCGGGCGCTCGGCGTCCAGCATCTCGCGGTAGTCGGCGTAGCGGTGCTCGGCGGCCACGTCGAAGAACTCCCCGAACTCCCGCAGCGCGTCCGGATTGCTGTCCGCGATGGCCCCGATGCCGGTCGGCCGGCCGGGAACGCCCAGCCAAGCGCGGGCATGGACGCGGGCGATCATCCCGCACGCGACTATGGCGGTCCGGTAACAGGCCATGGTGCGCTGCCGATCATACAACCGAAATCGTGCACGCGGGCGATGCCACGGGCGCAGCGGCGTCCGACCCCGTGCCGAATCCCGCCGGCCCGCATAGAATCCCGAACGTCCCATGGAGCTGTTTGCCATCACCGCCTCGCTGCTGGCGATCACCGCCCTGCTCGCCTACCTCAACGAACGTCTGATCGGCCTGCCGACCACGATCGGCGTGATGCTGATCGCGCTGGCGATCTCGGTGGTGGTGCTGGTGCTGGGGTCGCTGGGCGTGCTGCAGATCGCCGAGCGCGCCCGCGAGCTGGTGGCGGCCGCCGCCCTGGAGGAGACCCTGCTGGGCGGCATGCTCAGCTTCCTGCTGTTCGCCGGCGCCCTGCACGTCGACCTGGGCGACCTGCTGGACCGCTGGTTGGAGGTGGGGCTGTTCGCGACGCTGGGCGTGATCGTCTCCACCGCCCTGGTGGCGCTGGCGGCGTACGCCAGCGCGATCCTCCTGGGCGTGCCGCTGGGCTTCGCCTGGTGCCTGGTGTTCGGGGCGATCGTGGCGCCCACCGATCCGGTGGCGGTGCTGGCCATCCTGCGCCTCAGCGGCGTCGGCGCCGGGCTGCGCGCCCTGATCGCCGGCGAGTCGCTGTTCAACGACGGATTCGCGGTGGTGGTGTTCGCGACCCTGGCGGGGCTGGCGGCCGGCTCCGTGCAACTGCAAGCCGGCGAGCTGGCGCTCTTCCTGGCCGAGGAGGCCCTGGGCGGGGCGGCGCTGGGCCTGGTCCTGGGCTGGCTGGGCTACCTGGCGCTGCGAACCATCGACAGCTACCAGGTCGAGGTGCTGATCACGCTGGCGCTGGTCGCCGGCGGCTTCGCGCTGGCGGGGCTGCTGCACGTGTCCGGACCGCTGGCCGTGGTCGTGATGGGCCTGCTCATCGGCAACCGCGGACGCCGCCTGGGCATGTCGGAAAAGACCCGCGAGCACCTCGATTCCTTCTGGGAGCTGCTGGACGAGGTGCTCAACGCCGTGCTGTTCGTCCTGATCGGGCTGGAGCTGCTGGTGCTCGACCTGAACCCGGCCGCGCTGGCGGCCGGGGCGGTGGCGATCGTCGCGGTGACCGGATCGCGGCTGCTCGCCGTGGGCGGGACGATGCGGCTGATGCGGCGTTCCGGTGGGCTGGTCGCCACCTGGGCCGGGCTGCGCGGCGGCATCTCGGTGGCGCTCGCCCTGTCGCTGCCGGCCGGCCCGGAGCGAGAGCTGATCCTGACGATGACCTACGTGGTGGTGATCTTCTCGATCACCGTGCAAGGATTGACCCTGCAGCCGCTGGCGTCCCGCCGGCGCTCGCCGTGACCGGGTGACCGCCATGATGCAGGAGCGCGCCGCCGAGCAGGAAGTCCGCTACGAGCCGGACGAGCGGCTGCGGCCGGCACTCGCCCTGGGTCTGGCCTTCCAGCACGCCGCGCTGTCGCTGGCCAGCATGATCGTGACGGTCCTGATCGTGGTGCGCAGCGCCGGTCTGGAAGACTCGTACCTGTCATGGGCCGTGTTCGCCGGCCTGATCGTGAGCGGCCTCACGACGATGCTGCAAACCACGCGCCGCCGCCGGCTCGGCTCCGGCCACCTGCTGCTGATGGGACCCGCCGCGGCGTACATCGCCGTCTCCATCACCGCCTTGTCCGAGGGCGGCCCGACGCTGCTGGCGACGCTCGTGCTGATCTCCGCCCTGCCGCTGTTGAGAGTGGCGCGGCGCCTCCTCACGCCGACCGTGTCGAGCACGATCATCATGCTGATCCCGGTCACCCTGGCGCCGGTCATCTTCGACCTGTTCGGCCAGGAGCCCGCCGGGACGCCGCCGGCGGCCGCGCCGCTGACGGCCGGCGTGACGCTGGCGGCGATCATGGTCCTGACCCTGCGTACCCGCGGGGTGGCGCGGGTGTGGGCGCCGGTGCTCGGCGTGCTCGCAGGCTGCGTGGTCGGCGCCGTGTTCGGCACCTATGACCTGCAGCGGGTCATGGACGCCGACTGGATCGGGCTGCCGCGATTCTCGGCGTGGCCGGGACTGGACTTCTCGGCACTCGGGCGCCACTTCTGGCTGCTGCCGTCGTTCATGTTCCTGTCCCTTGCCGGCGCCGTCGAGACGGTCGGTGATGCCATCGCCATCCAGAAGGTCTCCTGGCGCCGGCCGCGCGCCACCGACTACACGCTGGTGCAGAACGCGGTGGCCACCGACGGCGTCGGCAACCTGCTCGCCGGGCTCGCCGGTACGCTGCCGACCACGACCTACTCGACCAGCGTCGGCATCGCCGAGATCACCGGCGTGGCGGCACGCCGCGTCGGGGTGTTCGTCGGAGCGCTGTTCCTGGCGCTTGCCTTCTTTCCGAAGATCGTGTCGCTGCTGCTGGCCATCCCCAACGCCGTCGCCGGCGCCTTCACCCTGGCGCTGGCGGCCGTCCTGTTCACGCTGGGGATCAAGCTGGTGGTGGCATCCGGGCTGGACTACCGCAAGAGCGCGATCGTCGGGATCTCGTTCTGGGTGGGAGTGGGGTTCCAGAACGGATGGCTGTTCCCGGAGCTGCTCGGCCAGGCGGGCGGCCGGCTGGGCGTGCTGCTGGGCAACGGCATGACCGCCGGCGGCATCATGGCGATCATCCTGTCGCTGATCCTGGATCCTCCCGGCCAGTGGAAGCGGCGGGTGATGGAGCTCAACACCGATGCGATTCCCGCCGTGGACCGGTTCGTGGTCGAGCTGGCTTCGCGGCGCGGCTGGAGCGAGGCCGACATGACGCCGCTGCGCGCGGCCTGCGAGGAGGTGATCCTCTCGCTCAAGGAAGACGAGGATCCGTTCGCCGACGACCCCGAATTCGCCTCGGAGCGGAGCCAGCGCCTGCGCGTGTCGGCGCGCGTCGGCCGCGAGTCGGGGGAGCTGGAGTTCGTCGCCGCCTTCGGAAGCGGCAACCTGGAAGACGAGATCGCTACGCTCGGCGAACCCGACGCGTCAACGGCGGGCGAGGAAACCTCCCTGCGCCTGTTGCGCCACTACGCGTCGTCCATCCGGCACCAGAAGTACCGGAAGGCGGAGGTCGTGACCATCACGGTCATGCGCCGGGGCTGATCGGGGTCCGGGGCAACCTACTTCAGGGCGTTTTCCAGCCGCTCGGCCGCGCTCTCCAGGCGCTCGGCGAACGCGGCGATGCCCGGGGTGTTCTCCTTGAGGGCGGCGCTGTCCGGGTTGAAGTTGAAGCGGAACTTCCGGATCCGATCCAGCATCATCTCGACGTTCTCGCGCTTCACGGAGAGGGGTTCGCCGCCGCTGTCCAGCAGCTCCTGTATCCGCTCGATGCCCAGGTCCAGGCGCTCGGCGAATGCGGCGATGCCCGGTGCGTTCGCCTGAAGCGCCGCGAGGTCGGGATTGAACGCCCCGCGCAGCGTCTTGAAGACGGTCAGCACCACTTCGACGTTGTCGCGCTCGACCGGGATGCGGTCGTCCGAGTCTCCCATACGTCATCTCCTTCGCGGCTCGGCAGCCGAGCTGTCAGTATACCGGAACGGGAAGTACCGTAACCCGCGACATGGTGTCAGGGCTCGGCGCCGAGCCTTGATGATCGGGGCGCGGTCGTGGATGGTTGCGTCGGCGGATAGCGGATGGCGGTATTCTGGCTCACCGGCATGCCCTGCAGCGGCAAGACGACCGTCGGCCGGGCGCTGGTGGAGCGCCTGGGCGAGCTCGGCCGCGTGGCGTGCCTGATCGACGGCGACGTGGTGCGCCGCGGCGAGCTGAGCCGCGGGCTCGGCTTCTCCGCGGCCGACCGGCTGGAGAACGTGCGCCGGGTCGCCGCGCTCGCGGCGCGCCTGGCGGGCGACATCGACGTGGTCGTGGCGATGGTGTCGCCGACGAAGCGGATCCGGGAGCCGGCGCGCGCCCTGCCCGGGCTGGTGCTGGTGTGGCTGCGGTGCCCGCCGGACGTGGCCCGGCAGCGGGACTTCAAGGGCGTGTACCGGCGCGCATGGGAGGCCGCGGCGTACGAGCCGCCCGATCCGGCGGACAGCATAGTCGACACCGACCGCGCGGGCGTGGCGGAGTGCGTGGAGCAGATCCTGCGCGACGCCGGCGTGGTACCGTAGCGCGTTGCGGCACACCAGCCGGAATTGGAGGGAACGGTGGCGAAGATTCGCATGGCTCAATACGGAACCAGGCACGGGCACGCGTCCGGAAAGCTGCAGGCGATGCAGGTGAACGGCGATGTCGAGGTCGCCGGGGTCTTCGAACCCGACCCACGGCGGCGCGCCGAGCTCGAAGGGTCGGACGGCGCCTTCGCGGGCGTTCACTGGTATGACGACAGGAGCGAGATGCTGGAAGACGAGAGCATCGTGGCGATCGCCTCCGAGGGGCACAACGCGGAGAGTCTCGATCAGACCGGGGAGATCGTCGCCGCCGGCAAGCACGTCTGGTACGACAAGCCCGCGGGCGACGACTGGGCGCAGTGGCAGCAGGTCGTGGCGACCGCCGAGGAGAAGGGTCTGCTCATCCAGATGGGCTACATGCTTCGCTATCACTCTTCCTTCAGAGCGGTCGCCGGGTGGGCGAAGTCGGGCTTGCTGGGCGATGTGTTCGCCGTGCGCGCCCACATGTCCACGCACATAGATGACGCCGGGCGCGCCCGGATCGCGGGCGCGCACCGGGGCGGCGTCTTCTTCGATCTGGGCGGGCACATGCTCGACCAGGTCGTCTGGATCCTGGGGCGTCCGGTGAAGGTGACGGCGTTCCTGCGGAGCGACGCGGGGTCGGCAGCGGGGTTTCAGGACAACACGCTCGGGGTGTTCGAGTTCGAGAACGCTCTTGCCTTCATCGATATCGCGGCGCTGGAGACGCAGCCGGCGGCGCGCCGTTTCGAGGTGTACGGCAGCCGGGGCAGCGCCATCATCGTCGAGCCCTTCGAGCCCGGCCTGCGGATCCGGCTCTGCCTTGCCGAAGCCGGGGACGGCTACCGGCAGGGCGAGCAGGTCGTGAGCGTGGACGGGGAGAGCCGGCAGAGGACCTACGAGCTGGAGCTCGACGCGTTCCTGGCGACCATCGAGGGGAGGCAGCCGCGTGACCGGCCGGTGTCGCACGAGCTGCTGGTACAGGAAACCCTGCTGCGCGCGACGGGCGTGATCGCGGACTCGTAGGCCGGAGGGCCGCCGGCGCCCGGTGTCAGGTGCGGATGCCGCGGCCGGCGATGAACTCCCGGTAGCGGGCGAACGCGGCGTCCACGGCGTCAGGGGTGACGTCGAAATCGGCCAGGTCGTAGCTGTGCCGGATCTCCTGACGGCGCCGCGCCGCCTGCCGTTCCTGCCACTCCTGCATCGCGGCGACGGCCTCGGGCGTGAGCGGCCAGCCGAAGTGCTCGTAGATGGCGCGCACCGTTGCCCACGGGTCGTCGACCAGGTCGGCGTAGCTCACGTCGCACCAGCGCTGCTGCAACTCGGGATGAGTTTTCCGGAAATCCACCGCCCGATCCAGCATGGTGCTCATGTCGGCAAGCTGCTCTGCTCCGAGATCCCGCCGCGAAGTGGGCTCGGTGGTGCGAGTGCGGAGCTGCTCGATCAGGCTCACCCACGATCCCATGAACTCCCGCGGCTCGCGGTGGGTCTGGATGAAGCATGCGTCCGGGTAAGCGCCCAGCAGCGCCTCCATCTCCATGAGATGGACCGGCGCCTTCAACAGCCACTGCGCCTCCTGCCCGGGTTGCTGCATGTGCCGCTGCCAGGTGAAGTGCTGCATGGCGCGGCGGTGATATCCATAGGCGGGCTGCGAGCCGGCCGTTGTGAGCCAGCGTCCATATTCGGGCACCTGGTAGATGTTGGTGTTGGACCAGGAGCGGAAGGTGTGCCGCAGCAGGGGGAGATCCTCCTCGGGCTCATCGACGGCGATGTCATGCGCGCCCGCGAACGACTCGAAGAAGCCCGCGGCCACGAACACGTCCAGCAGCCGCGCACGCCGGATGTCGGCGTCGGTCCAGGCCCTGGCATAGCCGCCGTCCGGCACCACCGGTTCCGCCAGCTCGTAACTGTGCAGGGTCCAGAAGCGCGGATCGCGCGCCAACAGACGGTGCAGGAACGCGGTCCCGGTGCGGTTGATGCCAACGATGAACACCGGTTGCAGGATCTCCTCGCGTTCGATCTCCGGATGCCGCACTCGCTCGCCGGTGAGCGCCGCGTTGTTGCGCAAGCTGGCGCTCAGGTCGGAGACGACGACCGCACGCTTTGCCTGCAACAGGCGGGCCTCCGGCGCCCGCAGAGCCTCCACGAGGTGGGCAAGCCCGTCGCGAATCCAGTCGGGATAGGTCTCGGCGAACGGGGCCCCGAAGCGTTCCGCGTAGCGCTCGGCCCGTGTCAGCAGGCGATCGTAGTCGATGCGAGGCTGCGGCAGCGAAAACGGCCACTGCTCGCGATGCTCCCTGATCCAGTCGTTGGTGCGCCGGAACATGGTCAGGATTCCCGGCCACTCGATCGGAAACGGGCAATCCTCGCGCAGGGCGCGGTCGCTGACGGGAAGATTGGACAGCGACTTGCTCGAACTGAACCAGTAGGGCGCGAACTTCTCGAACAGCGCCCAGTAGCCGTGCAGCGGTGAGTCCTCGCCGCGCGCCTGGCAGGCGCGCTTGAAGGTGTCGTACGGGACCTCGCGCAGATAGAGACCGAAGTCGGCCAGCTCCAGGTCGTGCGGAACGGGATTCGTGTTGCAGCAGTGATACAGGGTGAACTGCCGCCCGGGGTTGGACGCGATCGCCGTGCAGATCCGGCTCAGGGTGTCGACCGTGTGGTTCTGCCGCTGGAACGAGAAGCCGCTCGGCATCATCTGCACGTCGGCAACCGCGGCGTACACCCGCACGGAGGTGTCGCTCGGCTGGGTATAGCCGGTCGTGGAGCGGCTGGTCAGGGGCAATCGAAAGACCGCGGCCGGCAGGCCGGCCTGGCGCGCGAACAGCACGCTCTGCTCGGCGACCAGCTTGCTCCACGAGTACCCGCCGAGGGAGAGCGGGAACATGCGTTTCATTTCGGCGAGGTCCGGCTGTCCTTGATGCCCGATGCCGCGGCCGGCGAACTCGTTGGCGAAGTCGCAGAAGTACTGCGGGAACACCCCCATGGTCGAGGCGTGGAACAGGTGCTTGCGGCGGGTGCGCAGGCACAGCTCCAGCACGTTGCGCATGCTGAACGCGTTGGTCCTGCGGATGGCGAGATAGGAGGTGGAGAGGCTCACTTCGGCGGCGAAGTGGTGGACCGCGTCGATGCGCCGGGCCAGGTCGTCGAAGTCGGCCTGGCCGAGACCGAAGCGCGCCTCGCACAGGTCTCCTTCCACGACGCGGATGCGGGCGGCGAACGCCTCGTCCCAGATCTCCGCCTCCTCCAGGGCGGCGCGGAGGCGGTTGAGTCCGTGCTCGCCATCGGTGGCCCGCACCAGGCAATGCACGACCAGGTCGCCGTCCATGCACAACAGGTCGCGCAGCACGAACCGGCCCACGAACCCGGTCGCCCCGGTCAACAGCACCTCCCGCACGTCGGTCACCGGCACGGCCGGCGCCAGGTTGCCGTCGCCGACGGCGCCGCGGACGAACGCCCGCAAGCCGTCAAGGTCGCGCTGACACTGCGGCGGAAGCGCGCCGGCCAGCGGCGCTACTCTCCTCTCGGCTGCGGTCGCTGCGGGCGGCACGACGGGTTAGATTTGGCCCCGTGTGGAACTCAGGTCACGCTTGAGGAACTGAAGACCAAGGGCGAAGTCGTGCACTAGCACGCAACGAAAACCGCGAAGCTCGGTTACGACACTCTGGTCATCAAAGTCCGAGTCTCTGGAAATGAAGTGGCTCTTCCGTTGGTGACATCCACGCAGATGCGAGACGATAGATGCGTACACGATAGAGTCCTGCGGAGAGAGACTGTGCGTGCTCTGATATCGACTGGCGTTCCCCAACACCGACGCGTCGAGTGGAATCAATTCGGCGGCACTCAGCAGCCTGGCCGATATCTTGCTCAGGTTGCGGCTCTCCTGCTCGGCGCTGCTAATAAGCAGGTCGGTGATGCTGTCAAATCCGCGCAGTTGAGGGGTGTTGGTTGCGGTTCGAGCAAGCTGTTGGAGTTCCTTATCCAGGTCTGCTTTCGTTCCTCTGCGTTGCTTATGACGTCTCGTGAGGGTCTCATGAGGTTCGGCCAGACAGAAGGCAGGCACCACGAGGCACGCCCGGCCTGTTTCGCAAAGACTCAGGATACTCTCGCAACTCGTCGATTGCTCCTGCTGAAGGGCAAGTTCCAATACGAAATTCGACTCGACATAGACGTTCACACTACCGCTTCGTACTCGATGCGTCCGTCCTGGACCGCGGTGTCAAGTCCAGACTCGACGAGTATGCGTAGCGCATCCGTACTCTCGTCCGCCCTTCGCGCCGATCGCATCACGTCTCCCAGCCAAGCCCCGACGACCAGCTCAAACGCCTGACCAGTAATGCCCTTAGGACTCACGCCAGCACCCTCGAAATAAGGTGCGAATTCCGCTTTCGTGTCGGCTTTGTGAGTCGGCGGGACAGGGCCAAGCCTTGTCCCCGCATCCTTCCACATGTACAGACGGTCAGGTGTTACCAACAGAAAGAAGTCGACGCCGTCAATGTTCCAGTGGGCGAGCATGTTCCGTCGCGTCATTGCAGCCCACCTGCTTGACGTATTCGTCTTGCTCTTGGTTTCTACGATGGCGGTCAGCCGACCGTGGGAATTATAAAGAGCTAAATCGGCGCGGGCACTCATTTGGCACTACCTCTTCGTAATGGGCGTTGGTCAGACGATGCTTCCATCATGAAGGTTGGGTCAAGGAGCCTGCGGGCACGGCGACACCGTTGCGGAAATGGTCGGAGGGCGCGCTGGCGAAGACGGAGGGCACGCGGCGGGCGGGGGGAGGCTCGGCGACCTCGCGCTCGGCTCCCGCAGCCTCGCCGTCGTCGGTTTCGGCGTCGCCGCCCTGGTCGCCGGTCATGATCGCTGCGGCGAGCGACAGGCAGGTGGCGGTGGTCATCAGCTCAAGGGCGCTGACCTGGTAGTTGAATTGCATGCGGATGAACGCGCCGAGCTCCGCGACCGAGATGGAGGTCAGGCCGAAGCTGGACAGCGGCTCCTCCGGACTGCCCTCGTCGTGGCCGCAGAGCTCGGCCACCTTGGCGGCGAGCTGCGCGACCACCGCGTCCAGCGTGAGCTGGCCGCCGGTGTCGACCGCGAACGCGTCCTGGTTGCTGAGCACCCGCCCGGTGCGCAGGTAGTCGGGCGCGTCGACCGTCCCCGGCGGGCGTGAGAACAGGGCGGTGACCAGGTGGTCGCCGTCCCGCATCGCGCGCATGGCGTAGTCGAGGTTGGTGATGGCGAAGTCGGCGCTGACCGGCGGCACGCCGCCGGCCCGGCTCATGCGCAGCACGTGCAGGTTGCGCGCGGCCATTCCGGCCTCGGCGACCGCGGCCAGGTTGTAGCTCAGCGCCGGCAGGCCCTGGCGGCGGCGCAGGGCGGCCAGGCCGTCCAGGAAGCCGTTGGCGGCGCTGTAGTTGACCTGGCCCGGGTTGCCGAGCGTCGAGGCGATCGACGAGAACAGCACGAAGTGGTCGAGGTCGCGGCCGGCGGTGGCACGGTGCAGGTTGAGGGCGCCGCGCGCCTTGGGCGCGAACACGGTGGCCAGCGACTCGGGCGTAAGGTCGGCCAGCAGGCAGTCGTCGAGGGTGCCGGCCAGGTGGAACACACCCTTCAGCGGGCGCTTCAGTCCGGCGATGCAGCGCCGTACGTCCGCTTCCCGGGCGACGTCGCCCGGGACGATGTCGATCTCGATGTCTTCCGGGAGGTACCACAGGGCGCTGGTCTTGCGCAGCCAGTCGGCGCTGCGGCGGCGCTGCGGATCGCGGTCCAGCAGCGTGATGTGGCGCGCGCCGGCGGTCGCCAGGTAGGGCAGCAGCAGCCGGCCGAAGCCTCCGAACGCGCCGGTGACCAGGTAGGTCGCCCCCGGGTCGAGGTAGGGGCGCAGATCGGCGACCGGAAGCCGGTCGTCGCCGGCGGCCGGGGCCTGCAGGACCAGCTTGCCGGTGTGCCGGCCGGTGGTCATCAGGCGCAGCGCCTCCTCGTAGTCGCGGTAGGGAAAGGCCGTGATCGGCAGGGGCGGCACCTCGCCCCGCTCCAGCAGGTCCAGGCACTCCTGCGACAGCTCGCGCGTCAGGTACGGGTCGTCGTTCATCAGCCGGTCGACGTCGATGGCCGCGAAGCGCAGGTTCTTGCGGAACACCGACAGGCCGAGCGCGCTGTCGGCGTAGATGTCCACCTTGCCGATCTCGCAGTGCCAGCCGCCGGGCCGCAGCGCCTCCAGGCAGAGAGCGATGTGGCGGCCGGCCAGGGAGTTGAGCACCACGTCGATCCCTTCTCCGCCGGTGGCCGCCAGCAACTCGTCGTACCAGTCCAGGCTGTGCGAGTCGAACGCCGCCCGCACGCCCAGCGCACGGAGCTGCTCGCGCTTGCCCTCGCTTCCGGCGGTGGCGTAGATCTCCGCGCCGGCGTGTTTGGCAAGGGCGATCGCCGCCTGGCCGACGCCGCCCATGGCGGAGTGGATGAGCACCCGCTGGCCCTTGCGCAGCCTGGCCAGGTGGATCAGCGAGTAGTAGGCGGTGACGTAGACCGACAGCACGGAGGCGCCCTGCTCCATGCTCAGCGCACCCGGCTTGCGGAATACCAGGTAGTCCTTGACCACGGCGCGATTGGCGATGCACCCGCCCTGGGTGAACACCACCGCGTCGCCGACAGCACAGGTGCGCACGGCATCGCCGGCGCGGCGCACGATGCCGCTGGCCTCCAGGCCGACGGTGCGGCCCAGCGCCGAGCGCTCGAACGAGCTCGACGGCAGCAGTCCGAGCGTCACCATCACGTCGCGGAAGTTGAGCGCCGCCGCGGACACCTCGATCTCGACGTCGTGCGGTCCCGGGGGCGCCGGCTCGTACGTCTTCATCTGCAGGCCGCCGATCTGCCCCGGATTGTCCAGGGACAGCCGCCAGGCGGCGTCCTGGCCCTCCGGGACGCGCGGAGCGCGTTCGCGGAGGCTGACCAGGCGCGGCACCCAGATGCGGTTGCCGCGTACGGCCAGCTCGCGTTCGCGCAGGTCGCACGCGCCGAGCCAGGCCAGGGTCTGCAGGTCCCCGGCCGCGTCCAGGTCCACCAGCCGGAAGTCGATCAGCGCGGCCGTGCCCGCCTCGGCCGCGACTTCCTGGGAGATGGCGCGCAGCGCTCCCCAGGCCGCGCCGGCACGCGGCTCGGCCACCTCCAGGACGGCGCGCCGCGTCACCACGGTCAGGCGGCACGTGCCCTGCGCCTGCGCCACCCGGTAGGGGATCAGCGCCTTGACGAAGGCGACCAGGCGCGCGGCCAGCTTCTCACCGGTGGGGTCGTCCGGGTTGTCGCCACAGAGGAAGTCGATCGCCTGCACGTCGGCCGCGTGCGGCCAGTCGGCGAGCTCGGCGACGCGGTCGTCAGCCAGTTCGGCCCAGGGGATGGAGGCCGCGTCCGCCGTGTCGATCCGGGCCAGCCACTCGCCGGCCAGGCTGCCCGGCTCGCCGATCACCCAGCGCGGGGCGGCGAGCTGTCGCGGCTCGGGAGAGGCCGCAACGGAGAGCGGCGCCTGCAGCAGGGTCGAGCGCCGGGTGGCGCGCACCGCAGTCCAGCCGTCCGGCGCGACCGCCGCGCCCTCGTCGTGGCAGACCAGCGCCAGGCCGCCGGGCACCGCCAGGCGGCGCAGCAGGTGCCACTGCTCCGGCCCGAACCCGGCGGCTTCGTCGTGGAGCAGCAGGATCTCGGCGGCGTGCGGCCGCAACAGGCCGGTGTCCAGCTCCGGCGGCTGCTCCGCGGCCGGGTCCAGTGCGGCGAAGCGCAGGGCGGCGTCGCGGTTGTGGAACGCGTCGTAGTGGGCGCGCACCTGCTCGTCGTCGGCGCCGAGCAGCCAGTATTCGGTCTGCGCCCCGGCGCTGCCCAGGTAATCGAGACAGCGCTCCAGGAGGGTCTGCTCCGGGGCGCGGGCACCGGCCACCTCGATCACGTGACAGGCGTACGCGACGCCCTCGCCGCCCGGCTGCTCCAGCGCGGCGATCAGCGCCGCCGGCTCGATCCGGCCCTCCGGCAGGCGCGACAGGAGGGCGCCGGCCTCCGGGACGAAGCCGGGCTGCCAACGGACGGCGTGCTTGCTGTGCGGCCGGTCGTTCCAGCTCGGGTTGGAGTTGAACGACACGTAGGCGTCGATGCACAGCACCAGGTCGCCGGTGTCGCCGTCGTAGAAGCGGATGCTGCCCCCGGAGCGCTCGCCGCGCCGCTCGGTGAACTGGCCTTGCTCGTTGATGTCGGCCCAGTCCGGGTCCTTCTTCACGTAGCAGGTCAGGCGCGGCCCGCTCGGCGGCCGCAGGAAAGTCACGCCGACGGCGCGGCGGGGCATGGCGAAGATGTCGGTGGCGCGCAGCAGGTGGTAGAGAAAGATCTGCAAGCCCCCGTCGAGCAGCGCGGGGTTGGCCACGTAGCCCTCCTCGCGGCCGTCGGTCCAGAGCTGCTCGTCCATCTCCACGTCGAACAGGTAGTTTGCGGTGGTGTCCTCCCACAGGACGCGCTGGATGTTCCGGAAGTACGGGCCGTATTGGAAGGTCTCTCCCAGGCTGGCGTCGATGCGTTCGTAGAAGTCGCTCTCGCCCACGTAGTAGTAGGGCTCGAAGTTGGAGGTGTCGACGTCGGCCAGGCGCCGCGGCACGTTGACCGGGTGGTCGGCGCTCACCAGGCGCAGCGTGCCGCGCGAATGCAGCTCGCTGTTGGCGTCCACGTCGTAGGAGCGCGACGAGATGGTGAAGGTGTACCGGTCGGGCGCGCCGGTCACCGGGAACAGCTCGGTCTGCAGCCGCACCGGCGTCTTCGGGATCGGGCACGGCTGCAGGAACTCCAGCGACTCCACGTGCAGCGGCGCGCCCCCGAACGCCTGCAGGAGCAACTCGATGTAACCGGCTGCCGGCATGATCGAGGCGTGGTGCACGCGGTGCTCGGCCAGCCACGGAAAGTCGCGCTCGGACATCCGCGCCTCGAACAGCAGGTGGTCGCACGGCACCCGGTGGCCGACCAGCGGGCCGTGCGCGTACTCGCCGGCGTGCAGGAACATCTCGTCGTCGCTCATCTCGTCGGCCGTGGTCTGCTCGTCGCGCGGATAGCCCGGCAGCAGGTGGGCGATCGGCTCCGGGCGCGGGTACTGCGCGGCGAAGTCCAGCTCCACCCCGGCGCGGAACAGTGCGCCAAGCGCCTCGTGGAAGCCCAGGCAGACGTCGGTGTCGCGCCGCAGCGTGGGGATGCTGACCGCCCGCGAATCGTTGCCCTCCAAGCACTGGACGATCGAGGACTGCAGGGCGCTGTGCGGTGCGAGCTCCAGCACGACGTCGGGCCGGAAGTCGCGCACGGCGGTCTCCAGGGCGGCGGCGAAGCGCACCCGCCGGCGGATGTTCGTCCACCAGTAGGCGTTGTCCAGCCGCTCGGTGTGCTCGCCGGTCACCGAGGACACGAACGGCACCGCGGCGTCGAACGCGCAGTCGTCGAGGAAGGCGAGCGCCGCGAACGCGTCCTCCCGCAGCGGATCCATGGCCGCGGAGTGGAAGGCGATGTTGCCCGGCAGCAGGCGGTGCTGCAGGTTGCGCCGTTCCAGCTCCTCCATCACCGGCCGCAGCGCCTCTTCCGTGCCGCAGATCACGGTGCTGGCCGGCGCGTTCTCGCAGGCGATCTCCACCGGCGGCGCGACGCCGTTCCGTGGCTGGAATGGCACCTTCAGCTCGTCGAGCAGCCGCTCCACGCCCGCCAGGTCGAGGCCGATCGGCAACATCCGGCCGGAGCCGGCGGTGCGCTGCTGCAGGGTGGCGCGGTGGTAGACCAGGCGCGTCGCCTCGGCCAGCGACAGCGCGCCCGAGGCGTAGGCGGCGGCCACTTCGCCGGAGCTGTGGCCGAGCACGCAGTCGGGGTAGACGCCCCAGGTCTTGAACAGGTCGACCAGCGCGCACTGCAGCATGAAGGTCACCGGCTGCGCCAGCCGGCACTCGTTGAGCTCCGCCTGCGGCGCCGCGAAGGCGGCCGCCCGCAACGAGTGGTCGGCGTGCTCGCGCCAGTGCTCCTCGATGGCATCCACCGCGCGCCGGAACACCGGGTGCGCGTCGTACAGGTCGCGCCCGCAGCCGGCCCACTGCGTGCCCTGTCCGGTGAACACCATCAGCAGGCGGCGCCGTCCTTCCTCCACGGTGGCGGCAGGCTCCGGGTTCTCCGCGAAGGCGTCGAGCGCCCCCCCGAGCTGCTCCACGTCGTGCACGGCGAACGCCGCGCGCGCAGCGAAGTGGGTGCGCCGGCGGCTCAGGTTGCCGGCCAGCGTGTACAGGTCCGAGGCCTGCCCGTCGAGTACCTGCCCGTCGAGTACCTGCCCGTCGAGCGCCTGCCGCAGCCCGCGCGCGCTTTCGGCCAGGGCGCCGCTCGTGCGTGCCGACAGCGGGACCAGATAGCCGGCCTGCGGGGCCAGCGGCACGGACCAGACGCGCGGCCGCTCGGGGCGGTACTCGCGCACCACGCAGTGGCCGTTGGAGCCGCCGAAGCCGAACGAGTTGATGCCGACCACCACCGGGTGGTCCGGGAACGGCTCGCACTCGGTCTGCACCTGCATGCCGTGCGCGTCGAAGTCGATCTCCGGGTTCGGCACCAGGTGGTTCTTCGACACCGGCGCGAAGGTGCGCCGCTGCATCATCAGCACCACCTTGAGCAGGGCGCAGGTGAACGCCGCGGCTTCCATGTGGCCGACGTTGCTCTTGACGCCGGCCACCCGCAGCGGCGCTACCCGCTCGCCGCCGCCGAGCGCCTCGCCGATGGCGTTGCCCTCGATGCGGTCGCCGACCACCGTGCCGGTGGCGTGCGCCTCGACGTAGTCGAACTCCCGCGGCGCGCGGCCGGCGCGGGCGCTCGCCTCCCGCATCAGCTCCATCTGTGCGTGGCGGGTCGGGGCGGTGATGTAGCGCCCCTGCGCCAGGCCGACGCTGCCGTCGGCGGCGCCGGCCGCGTTGACGGCGGTCGCCTCCACCACCGCGTGGATGGGATCGCCGTCGCGCTCCGCGGCGGCCAGCGGCTTGATCGCGAACACGAACGCCCCTTCGGAGCGCAGGTAGCCGTTGGCGTCGGCGTCGAAGGAGTGGCACTTGCCTTCGGGACTGATCACTCCCAGGGCGTTGAAGCCGGCGCTCTGCCGGGACGATCCCAGGTAGCTGGCCGACCCGACGAATGCCTGTTCGCAGTCACCGGAGCGCAACGCGTTCATCGCTTCGTGCAGCGCGGTCAGGCTGGCCGAGCAGGCCGAGCAGCACGCCAGCGACGGCCCCATCAGGTTGAAGTGGTAGGAGATGCGGTTGGCCAGCATGGCCAGGCTGATGCTGGCGATGGAGAACTCGTTTGCACCGAGCGGCGCCCGCCAGTTGGAGGTGGCCGGCACCTGCGCGCCGACGAACACGCCGGTGCGGCTGTTGCGCAGCGCGTGCAGGTCCCAGCCTGCGCGCTCGCAGGTCTCCCACGTACAGGTCAACAGCATGCGCACGTGCGGATCGGCGGTCAGCATCTCGTTGTGCGACATGCCGAACAGGCTGCGGTCGAACAGCTTCTCCCGCCCGTCGCAGATCAGCCCCTCGTATGCGCTGGCGAACCGGCCCGGGCCGGAGAACTCGCCGATCGGCCGGAAGCCGCGCTCGTAGCGGTCGACGATCGGCTCGCGCACGATCTCGCGCTCGCTGAGCAACCGCCAGAAATCGTCGTCGGAGACGATGCCGCCGGGCATCCGGTGGCTGTAGCCGACGATCGCGACCGCGTCTTCCATGCTCTTCGTGGTCATCTCCGTTTCGTCAGAGCGCCGGGCCGGGCCCGGTACCTGTCGTTCTGAAATATGCAGGATCGTGCCCGGACGCGCATAGCCGGCATTCCGAACCGCTTCCGGATCGAGGCCGTCTTCGCGGGCGCCGGCAGAATCGCGATCAGCGCGTGACGTTACGCTCGACGAATGCCTTCAGCGGTACGTCGGCCTCCAGTCCATGTGCCGCCGTCGCGATGCAGCCCGACGTACCGCTTCTGGTCGGGAAAGGCCATCTCTCGACAGCCGGGGGACGCGGTCCGGCACTCGAGTGATTGCGGCCCGGACATATATCAATAAGATACAGGTATGAATGCGGTCCACATCACGCAGGTTGCGCCGGAGACCATCAACGCCTTGAAGCGGCTGGCGCGCAGCCATCACCGGTCCCTGCAGGGCGAACTGCGCGTCATTCTGGAGCGGGCGGCCAGGATGGCGCCGCCCGCGGGCACCGCGGACGAGCTCAAGCTGGTGACGGCGAAGACCGGCTACACGGGTTCGTGGCGCCGCGACGAGATCTATGGCGCCGATGGTCGGTGAGGTCCTGTTCGTCGATACCAACGTGCTGCTGTCGGCCACCGACGAATCGCGCCCCCAGCACCGGGACGCGTGCCGTCTGATCGTCGAGTCCGGCGCGCGGGGACGGCACCTGGCGGCGAGCGGGCAGATTCTGCGCGAGTACCTGGTGGTGGCGACGCGACCCGTGGAGATGAACGGTCTCGGTCTGGCGGTCGCGGACGCGATCGCGAATCTGCATCAGTTCCTCCGCCATCTCCACTCGTACGACGAAACCGAGGCGGTGGCCAGGCGCCTGCGCGATCTGGCCCTCGACCATGGGCTGCGCGGCAAGCGGATCCACGACGCCAACGTCGCGGCGACGATGGCGACTCACGGCATCCGCACTCTGGTTACCGAGAACGCCGACGACTTCTCAACCTTCGATGAGATCGAGACGGTGAGGATCGCCGACCTCGGAGCCCGGGCTTAGCCCTCCGCGCGAATCGTCGTCTTCGATTCGAGACCACCGCTCAAGCGGGCTCACCGGCAGCGGCGGCGCGGCGGCGGGCGTAGAGCTCGCGCATGATCTCGGCGCGGCGCTTGGCGTCGAGCCGATAGTGCAGGTAGCACCAGATGCCGGCGGCAGAGAACACCAGCAGCACGGGACCGTAGAAGATTCCCAGGTGGAGGATGGTCTCGGCCGGCACGACGCTCACCGTGACGTCGGCGCCGCGCGGCCAGTCGATCATGTCCAGCCCGACTCCGGCGACGATCTGGGCGAGCGCAGCGGACGCCTTGACGGCGAAGGAGATGACCCCGAACAGGACGCCTTCGCGTCGGTGGCCGGTGTCGAGCTCGTGCGCGTCGGTGACGTCGGTCATCATCGAGAAGTACGCGACCAGTGCGAAGGCGGTGAAAGCGCCCTGGATGACCTCCGTCACGATCAGCGCCCACACCAGCGCGGACGTGCCGTTCGCAGGAAACAGGTCGACCAGGCGCAGCAGGACCGGCAGGACCTGGAACGATACGGCCCCCGCCGTGCCGAGCAGCAGCGTGAACCGCTTGCTCGTGCGGAACAGGACGGCACGGAGCGCGACGATGCCGGCGAGGAGTCCCACCAGCGTCGCAAGCTGGACGACGACCATCTGTCCGCTGCGGAGCGCCCAGAAGTACTCCAGGAGATAGAGGCTCAGCGTCCTGTGCACCCCTGCCGAGAGGAACAGCGCCGTCGTTCCGGCGGCGAGCCACACGAACGGCTTGTTGCGCGCGCTCTCGCGGACGTCGCGGACGAGCTGCGCCACGAACCCCCGCTGGCGAGGCGGTGCGGCGTTCACGTGCCGGATCTCCGACCGCGTTCCGGTGGCCGCCACCAGGATCGCCACCGTCATCGCCACGCCGAGCGCGACCGCGAAGCTCGGGTAGTTCTCTGCAAGGAGCCGGCCGCCGCGCGCGTCGGAAAAGAACCAGCCGAAGCCGACCACGATCGCGAAGGTCGTTCCCAGATAGGAAAAGAGCTGGCGCAGCAGGATGAGCCTGGTGCGCTCCTCCGAGCTCTCCGTGATCTCCGTGCCCAGGGCCAAGTGCGGAACGTTGTAGAGCGTCAGGGCGAACCGCGTGAGCACGGCAAAGGCGGTCAGCCAGAGGAACAGGCCGACCTCACCCAGTGCGGACGGCGGCGCGAACAGGCCGATGAAGCTCAGCCCCACCGGCAGCGCCGCCGCGAACATGAAGGGATGGCGCCGTCCGAGCTTCGACCGGCAATGATCGGACCACGTACCGATCAGCGGGTCCGTGAACCCGTCGACCAGCAGGGCGATGAACAGCGCAGCGCCGGCAAGCGTGCCCGGCAGACCCAGCACCTGATTGTAGTAGAACAGCACGAACAGCGAGGTCGCATTGCGCTTCATGCCCTCGGCGGACTCGCCGATGCCGTACGCGATCCTGGTGAAGAACGGCACCCGCCGATCCTTGGCGACGGTGCTCATGCGCTTACCCGGCCCGACCCCTGGGCCACGTCACGTACTCGGAGACGCTACTCGGAACGCGAACGCTACTCGGAGCGCGAACCCTTGCACGTCGCCAGTCTCTGCTTGGGGCCGTCGATCGTGCCGCTGATGGTGTTGCCGTCGACCGTGAAGGTGCAGGTCACCGTGCGCTTGCCGGAGAACATGGGAATGGATACTTCCGACTTCCACCGCACGGCGTTGCCCTTGCGCCTGCCGTTGTCGAACTCTAGGGTCATCCGTTCGCCGATCAGCGCGCCGGCCACCGTCTCGCCTTCCGTCGAAAGGTCCAGCGTCGCGGCTCTCTGCCTGCCGCGGACGGTCTCGATCTCAAGGTCCCAGCGCCCGTCTATATCGCTCATGCCCAGTCTTCCTCGTGTCGTTGTCGCTCCGGCCACGCATGTTGACCGAACACTCTTCGAGGCGCAACGTCACGGGTCGCCGCCGTGGGATATGGTCGGTGCCGTGACGGCGGTCACCGGGGCTACGGGGTTCGTCGGCCACGCCTGCGCCGCCGCGCTCGCCGACGCCGGCGAGGAGCTGATCTGCACGGTGCGGGCGCGCAGCGATACGCGCGCGCTGCGCGCGCTGGGTTCGAGGGTGGCGCTGGCGCAGGCCCCTCTGCATGACGGTCCCGGCCTTGCGGCGGCGTTCGCCGGCTGCCGGGCCGTCGTCCACTGCGCGGCGCGTGCCAGCGACTGGGGCCGCCGCGCCGACTTCGAGCGCGACAACGTCGCCGGCGCCGTCAACGTCGTGGAGGCCGCGGCGCGCGCCGGTGCCGGTCACGTCGTGCACCTGTCGACCGCCAACGCCGGCGGCTACGGCCGCCGTGACCTGGACGAGGACAGCCGCGGCGCGCGGGCGTCCTCGCCCTACTCGCGGTCCAAGCGCGCCGCCGAGCGCGCCGCCGGCCTGCACGCCGCCCGCCGCGGCGTGCGATTGACGATCCTGCGGCCCAGCGCCGTGTACGGACCCGGCGACCGCCGCTGGACGCTGCCGATGCTGCAGCGGATCGACGCCGGAACGTGGGCGCTGGTCGGCGGCGGACGTGCCCTGCTGACCCCGCTGTACGTGGAGAACCTGGCGCGGGCGGCGGTGCTGGCGCTGGAACGGCGCGCCCCGGGCATCTTCATACTGACCGACGACGTGAGCATGAGCTGGAGGCAGCTCACCGTCCGCTGCGCCCGCGCGCTGGGGGTGAGCCCGAGTGTGCGCAGCGTGCCCTACG
This sequence comes from Spirochaetia bacterium, assembly GCA_963662775.1. GTDB lineage: Bacteria > Spirochaetota > Spirochaetia > SZUA-6 > Bin103 > CATQHW01. The sequence continues at coordinate 1,671,089 of OY759747.1, read as the reverse complement.
CACTGGCCCGGCCGGCTGCCGAGGCGGTCGAGCTGCTCGGGAAGATGGCGCGGCTGCGCCGTCCGCCGCTGATCACCCGCTACCGCGTCATCCGCGCGGCGAAGGATTTCCACTATCGGTGCGACCGCGCCCGGCGCGTGCTGGGCTATCGCCCGGACCGCGACGTGGACGGGCATCTGCGCGCCTGCGTGGACTGGTACCGCAGCACCCGGCCGGCATGAGCACGGCGTCCTGAGTGGAGCGGCCACGGTGTTTAGGGTCAGTATTGCCTGCGGCGATGACTCCGTTGAGCTGAGACCAAGATCGACGGGGATTAGATGTTCCGGTTGGAAGTGCGGATGCACGAAAGAGCGAGTATTGACGGCGGAGCATCCGATTTGCTACCGTACACAAGACGATTGCCACGAAAGATGAACAATAGTCAACACCGCCTTGGCACAAAGTCACGAACTATCCTCGAGATGATCGCAGGAGGCCACAGCTACGAGCAGATATTGCATTTCAACGAGAGGTTGACTTATCTGGACATCTTCAATGCTGCTGACGAAGCGCTGAAGCTAGATGCACGCGAGAGTTCCGATTCCCGCGAGAAGCTGTCGGAAGTGCGAAAGTCGCATCCACGTGCATATGAGAGGTGGACGCCGGAAGAAGATTCGCAACTGACCGAGATGTTCAACTCGGGTACAGAAACGCGTCGTATCGCTGGCGAGCTTCAACGCCAACCGAGTGCAATTCGGATTCGATTGATGAAACTCGGTCTCCTGAAGAATGAGCGACCAAACAAAGAGCAGCCTCAGGTGGTGATAGACCCGGAGGTACTGTCGGGGACACCGTGCATCGCAGGGACACGCATACCTGCTCACGACATCGCCGACATGGTAGCCAACGGGGACTCCGTCGCCGCAATTCTGGACGCCTACCCATCGCTGACCGAGGAGCTTGTTCGCGCGGCCTGCGCGTATGCCGAAGCGCACCCGCTCGCTATCGCGAGCCATGAACCACCCTGGAGGAAGGCGCAACCGTACGCTTCCGAGGAGAAGCCGTTCGACGAACTGACGCAGGAGTCGTGAAATTCCTGATCGACGAATGTCTGAGTCCGGAACTCGCCGCAATCGCGCGGGAGGAGGGCTTCCACTCCATGCATGTCACATGGATCGGGCTACAGTCCAAGAGCGACCGGGTGATCGTGCAGCACGCCGTAGAAGACGACTGGGTACTCGTGACCAACAACGCAGCGGACTTCAAGCGTCTGACAGGGCAGCAAGAGGTGCACGCTGGTCTCATTTGCATCAACGTCGCTCCGGGTCTGATGAAGATAGAGGCCCAGAAGTTGCTGTTCAGACAGGCCCTGAAACAGGTAGCGGGCGACGATCCCATCAACACCGTAGTCGAAATCACTCTGCTCGCCGACTCAACGGTCCGTACCAGCCGGTACTCATGGCCGCCGTGAGCATCAGGTCGCCCGTCGTCTCTATGGGCGACTCTCGGGTTGCACCGTGCGGCTGATCCCGGAGGGGCTCCTGGAGCGGGCGGAGGCGCGCTGGCGCTCAGACCGGTTCGCCGACGCGCGCGAGGGACTGCGCCGGCGGTCCGGCGCCCTGCTCGCCGTCGACCTGGAGCCGCCCGACGAGCCGGCCGGGCTCTATCACAACTACTTCTGTCCCGACCACGCGGTCGAGTTGCGCTTCGACCCGCGCACCCCGCGCGCGCACGCCTGTCCGGTCGACGGGCGCGTGTGGCGCGGGTCGCCGTACGACGAGGCATGGCGCTTCGGCGCCAACCACCTGCTCGCGCACGGCGCGCTGCAGGCTGCGCTGCTGTGGCGGCTGGACGGCGATGCGCGCGCCGCCGACCGGGCAGCCGCGGTGCTCACCGGCTATGCGCGGCGCTACCCCGGGTACCCGCTTGGGACGCACACGTCGCGCGGCGGCGGCCGCGGCAAGGCCACCTACCAGTCGCTGGACGAGGCGAACATCATCGTGCCGCTGGCGCGTGCCTACGACCTGCTGCGCGAGCGGCTGCCGCCGCGCGACCGGGACCTGATCGAGGGCGGCCTGCTGCGCGCGGCGGCCGGCCACATCCGCGCTCAGCGGTTTCACGAAGTCCACAACATCGAGTGCTGGCACCACGCGGCGCTGGCCGCGGTCGGCATGGCCGTGGGCGATGACGACCTGGTGGACGAGGCGATCGACGGCGCCTTCGGGTTCCGGCGGCTGCTGCGCGACGGGCTCGCGGACGGCCTGTGGTGGGAGTGCTCGTCGAGCTACCACTTCTACGCCGCGCACGCGCTGACCACGCTGGCGGCGGTCGTGGCATCGGCGCGCCCGGAGTGCGCGAGGGCCCCGGAGCTGCGCGGCATGTACGCAGCGCCGCTGGCGATCCGGATGCCGGACGGGCGGCTGCCGGCCACCAACGACTGCTGGTTCTTCTCGTCGCTGCGCGGCGACCTCTGCCACGGGGTGCCGCCGGCGCGCGCGCTGTACGAGGTGGCGGCCGGCTGGTTCGGCGACTCCGCCTTCCATGCGGTGTTGGCGGAGAATTACCCCAACCAGCCGCGCGACTCGATGGAGGCGCTGCTGTACGGCCCGGAGGAGGTGGAGCCTGCCGGCGAGGACGGGACCGGGAGCGTCAGCCTGCCGGCCATCGGCCTGACGGTGCTGCGGGGGCGGCGCGATCCCGGTTCGCCCGGCGCGCCGGTAGCGCTGCTCAAGCACGGCCCGACGGGCGGCGGCCACGGCCATCCGGACAAGCTGGCCCTCTCCCTCTACGCGGCTGGCGAGGCGGTGTCGCCTGACCTGGGCTCGCCCGGCTACGGGGTGCCGCTGCACCGTTCCTGGTATCGGCAGTCGTTCAGCCACAACACGGCGATCCTCGACCGCCGGTCGCAGCCACCGGCGCGCGCGGAGCGTGCCGGGTTCGAGCATTCGCCCGGCGTCCCGGACCAGGTGCTGGCGCGGGTGCGGTTCGCGGGTGGCAGCGGCGACGCCGAGGCGGACGCCGTCTACGCCGGGACCGCCATGTTCCGCGCCGTGGCGTCGACCGGGCGGTACGTCCTGGATCTGTTCACCGTCCGCTCGCCGGCCGTGCACGTGGTGCAGTGGCTGTTCCGGGTGCGCGGCACCTTGGCCTGGGTGCGCGGGACCGAGGCCGCTGAGGCGGCCGCTGAGGCGGGCATGGGTGCGGGCGCCGACCTGCCGCACGTGACGGTCCGGGTGGGCGGCACGGTTGCCGGCGCGGCTTCGGCGCTCTGGCACACCGCCGCCGGCTGGGTGGCCCTGCACCTCCCGCACGAGGCCGGCGGATCGGTCGAGATCGCGGATGCCCCGTTCAACCCGGCCTCGGAGCGCACCGACCTGCTGGTGCGCACCCGCCGGGCGCGGGCCGTCGACTTCGTCACCGTGATCGAGGCCGGCCGCGCCGGCGAGGAGCCCAGCCGCGTGGAGCTGGAGCCGGACACCGCCACGCTGGTGATCCGCCGCGCGGGGGCCGAGCGCCGCTGGCGGCTCGCGGAGGCCGACGGCGCCGGCTGGCGAGCCGGGTAGGGGGATGAGCATGCGTGCGTACTTCTTCTGGGAGGCCGGCAACGACCTGCGGTTCGGTACCCGCTCCAATCAGTACGGCGCGCTGTTGGCGCGGTCGCTGCGCCGCCACGACATCCACCTGGAACCCGGCGACTACGCCTTCGGCGCCGACTGGCTGGAGCGGTCGCGGCCGGAGTACTCGGTGCTGCACCTGAACTGGCTGGACCGGTTCTACACCCAGGGCACGCCGGAAGGGGCGCTGGGCGAGTACGCTCGCTTCGCGGAGACGCTGATCCGCGCCAAGCGGATCGGCTACCGCGTCGTCTGGACCCTGCACAACCTGTTCCCGCACGAGCGTCCGCATCCCGAGCTGGACCGGCTGGTCAACCTGCTGGTGGCGCGCGAGGCGGACGTGGTGATCGCCCACTGCCGTTACGGCGCGGAGCAGCTCACCCGGCGCTACGGGGTCCGCACCGTGCACGTGGTCCCGCACGGCCACTACATGGATATCTTCCCGGACCAGGTCGAGCGCCCGCAGGCGCGCACCCGGCTCGGCATCGGCGAGGACCGGTTCGTGTACGTGTTCTTCGGCAACATGCGCGGCTACAAGGGGCTGGAGGAGCTGATCGCCGCCTTCCGGCAGATCGCGCGGCCGCGGGACCTGCTGATGCTGATGATGAAGACGAACGCGCGCGCGCCGGGGCTGCTGGAGCGGCTGACCGCGGCCGCCGGCGGCGACCCGTCGATCCGGATCGAAACCTCCGCCTTCTTCGCGGAGGAGGACTTCCAGTACTACCTCAACGCCGCCGACGTGGCCGTGCTGCCGTTCCGGGAGGTGATGACCTCCGGCAGCGCCATCCAGGCGCTCGGCTTCGGGCTGCCGCTGGTGCTGCCGCGCCGCGGCTGCATGGCCGACCTGATCGACGGCAGCATGGGCGTGCTCTACGAACCGGACGATCCCGGCGCGCTGCCGGAGGCGATGCGGCGCGTGCGCGACATGGACCTGCAGGCGGCCGGCCGCGCCGCCCGGGCGCAGGCGCGGCGGTTCGACTGGGACCTGATCGGCGACCGGATCGCCTCCCTCTACCGGGGCTCGGGCGACGGAACATGACGCAACCCGGCTCGGCCGGGCCGGTCCTCCTCCCGTACTTCGCGGCCGGCGCCGGGCACGTATCGGCCGCCCGCGCGGTGGCGGCGGCGCTGGAAGAGCGGGGACGCGGCGCGGAGCTCGTCGATGCGGCGCAGCTCGGCGGACCGCGCACGGAGCGCTTCTTCGTCTCCTCCTGGGACTGGATCCTGCGTCATCGGCGCGCCGGCCAGCTTGCCTTCGCCGGCGGTGCGGCGCTGCCGGCGCTGACCCGGCTGGTCAACCGCTCCGCGGTGTCGCAGGCGGTTCCGCGGGCGCGGGATCTGCTCGACAGCCGCCGGCCGTCGGCGGTGCTGGCCACCCACTGGGGCACCGCCCACATCTTCGCCCACGCCCGCCGGTACGCCCGGCACCGGCCGCCGCTGCTCTACGTGTTCACGGAGCTGGGCGGGGCCCATGGCCTGCTGGCCTGCCACGCCGACCGCTACTTCGCGATGGGCGACGCGGCGGCGGCCGCGGTGCGCGAGTCGGGGGTGGCACCGGCGCGCATCGAACGGGTGGCGCCGATCACGCACGGACGCTTCCTTGCCCCGCCGGACCGCGCCGAGGCACGGCGGCGCCTGCGCCTGGACCAGCGCCGGCCGGTGGTCTTCTACGGCCTGGGCGGCGCCGGCATCGGCGACGCCGAGGGGTTCGTGCACGCCTGCACGCGCGCGGTGCCGGACGCGGTGGTGCTGGTGGCCACCGGGCGCAACGCGGCTCTCAGGGATCGGCTCGCGGCGCGCTTCACCGGCCGCCGGGTCGTTCCGCTGCCGTTCCGGGACGATGTGGAGGTACTGCTGGCGGCCGCCGACCTGGCCGCCGGCAAGTGCGGGACCCTGTTCACGCTGGAGGTGACCGCATCCCGCCGGCCGTTCCTGATCACCCAGGTCGGCGCCCCGAACGAGCGGCACAGCCGCACCTTCATCGTCCGCAACGGCTACGGCTGGTACGCGCCGTCGGCCCGCGCGTTCGCGGCGGCGCTGCGGCGCGCGCTGATCGACGGCGGGCTGGAGTCGGCCCGGCGCGCACTGGCCCGCGCGCCGCGCCCGACCGGTGCCGGCCAGGTCGCCGCGGCCGTGATCGCGGCCGTGGGCGGGAAGCGATGATCGGCTGGCCGCGATGATCGGCTGGTCGCGGCGGCCCGAGCCGGCCGGCGTCGTGGTCGCGGCGGCTGTCGGGCTGACCCTGTACGCGCTGGCGGTGACCCCGCCGGGAGTCGCGCCCCTGGCCCGGCTGCTTTCGGGCGGCGAACCGTCGCCGTTCGCGGACTACGCCGTGCGCTTCGCCGCCGCGCTGGTTCTGCTCGGGCTGGGGCCGGCCGCGGTCCTGCGCCTGGGCGGTGGCCGCCTGCACGAAATCGGCGTGCGCCGGGCGAAGCGCATCCGTCCGGCCGTGGTGCTGGTCGCGTGCGGGGTCGCCGCGGTGGTCGGCTGGCTGTCCCGCCGCAACCCGCAGCTCGCCGCCTTCTACCCGTTCGGACGGCCCGACTCGCTGGAGCTGGCGCGCTCCCCGCTCGGCGTCGCCGCGCACGCCGCGGCGTACCTGTGCTGCTACTACCTGCCGTGGGAGCTGACCTTCCGCGGCGCGCTGCTGTTCCCGCTGGCGCCGCGCCGCGCCGCGGGGGCGACCGGCGTGCTGCTGGCCGCCACCCCGCAGGCGCTGGCGTCCACGCTGCTGCACATCGGCCACCCGCCCGTGGAGCTGGCCGCCGCCTTCCCGTTCGGCCTGGCGCTGGGGCTGCTGGCGATCCGTACCGGGTCGATCCTGCCGGGGCTCCTCATCCACGCCGCGGCCGGCATCGCCCTGGACGTGGCGATCATGACCGGGCCCTGACGGTGCCGCGCCGACCGCTCCCGCCCGCTACGCGGGCGCCTGGCGCTCGGCAAGGTCGGCGGCGTGGTCGTACACCACCGCGCCGTCCCGGACGAACGGAACCGCCTGCGACCACAGGCCGCCGTCCGCGTCCAGGATCGGCTCGGCGCTGTACTGGGTGAGGTAGACGCGCCGCGCGCGGCCGGTGGTGTTCGGCCCGGAGCGGTGGAAATTGTAGCTCGTGAACGCCACCACCGAGCCTGCCGGGACGATCATCGGGACCCCCGGATCGTCGCCGTGGTAACCGATCAGATCCTGTTCCGCCGCGTCGCGGACGTGATCCATGATCATCGCCCTGGTGCCGCCCCGCGAGTGGGGGAGGACGTAGACCGTCCCGTTGGACTCGTCGACGTCGTCCAGGGCGCACCAGCAGGACAGGTAGGGCCGGTGGGTGGTCTGCCGGTCGCGGTTCTTGACGTAGCCGGAGTCCTGGTGCCAGGCGAACGCGCCGCCGGTCTCGGCCGCCTTGACCACCCACTGCTCGTTGAACAGGTAGACGTCCGGGCCGAGCGCGGCCCGGCACACGCCCGCCATCACCTCGCCGTACACGAAGCGCCACAGCCGCGGGCTCAGGTGGTAGCGGTTGCTGACGAAGTAGCGGTTGCCGCGCTGGTGGATCCCCTTCCGATCGAGCCCCTCCGCGTCCATCACCGCGTCCATGTACCCCATGAAGTACGAGCACTCCTCGCGCAGCATCTGCAGCGTGTCGTCGTCGATCGCGCGCTCCAGGACCAGGTGTCCCTCTTCGTGGTAGCGGTCGATCTGCTCCCGGGTGATCGCGACAGGAGGTACGGGCGGCGAGCCGACGGTGTTCATCGCGGCTACTCGATGCATGACGAGCCGGCACCGCGTCAAGTCGCCGGTCCGGCGTGCCGACCGCCGGCGACGCATCTCTTGACGCCCACGGGCGCATGACGGCCACGCTGGACGCATGGGTCGGGAACCCGACGTGGACACGGTCGTGACCGGCGCGTCCGGGTTCGTCGGCTCCGCGTTCGCCATCCACCTGGCGGCTTCCGGACGCCGGGTGCGCGGCATCTGGTTCCGCGGCGGTCCGGAGGAGCGGATGCGCCGGCTGGCGGAGGCCGGCGTCTGCCTGCAGCGTCACGACTTGAGCGGGGATGCCGGCGCGCGCGCGGCGCTGCAGGGGGCGGCGGCCGTCGTGCACTGCGCGGGGGCGGTCAGCGACTGGGGGACGGAAGACCACTTCCGGATCCACAACCAGGAGCTCACGGCGCGCCTGTGCCGGGCGGCATGGGCGGCCGGCTGCCGCCGGTTCGTGCACGCCAGCTCGGCCGCCGTGCACGGCTTCGGCCCGCATCTGGACACCACCGAGCAGGGCCCGTTCTATCCGCCGGTGAACCCCTACCAGGAGAGCAAGCTGGCCGCCGAACGGAGCGTGCAGGCCCTCATGCCCGATGCCGTGGTGCTGCGTCTTGGCAACGTCTACGGTCCCGACGACACCACCAGCTTCTACCGCATTCTGCGCGCGGTCGAGCGCGGGCTGCCCGCCTTCACCGACGGCGGCCGCCACCTGACGTGCCCGGTGTACGTCGACGACGTCTCGCGTTCATTCGAGCTGGCGCTGGAGACCGAAGCGGCGGCCGGCGAGGTGCTGCTGGTGACCGGGGGCGAGTGCGTGCGCTGGCGGCAACTCCTCGGTCACGCGGCGGCACTGCTGGGGCGGCAGCCGCCGCGCTGGCCGGTGCCGGCGCGGGTTGCGCTGCCGGCGGCCCGGATGTTCGAGTGCCTGTATCGCGCCGTGCCGGCGGCCGGCGAGCCGCCGCTGACCGTCTACCGGGTGGCGCAGACCGCGCACGACTATCATTTCTCCATCGCCCGCGCGCGGGCGGTGCTTGGCTTCGCGCCGGCGACCGGCTACCGCGAAGGGATCGAGCGGACGGTGCGGGCCTACCGGCTACGGTGAAGCGGAGCGGCCGGCGCGGTACTCGGCCAGGGCCTCGACCACGATGTTGAAGGCGCGCTCGTCCACGACCGGCCCCACCATCGGTTCGAAGCCCTGCTGCAGCACCCGCCACTCGGCCGCCTGTTCTGCCGTCGGCTGGTGGATGGTCAGGCCGAAGCGGCGCATGAGCTCGACGGCAATGCGCTCGGCCTCGAGCACTTCCGCAGTCGCCTCCGTGCCGATTTCCTGCACGACTTCAAGGAACTGCGCCCGAAGCTCCTCGGGAAACCGCCTCCACGTGCGCGTGGAGATCAGCATCGCGCCGTAGAACGGGGCGATCTCCAGCGCGTTCATGTGCGTGGCGACGCCGAACCATTGCATGGGCGCGACGATCAACGGGGTGTTCAGCACCGCGTCGACCAGCCCGGTCTGAAGTCCCAGCATCAACTCCGTGGCCGGCACCTCGGCGATCCGGAAGCCCGCGTCCTGCCACGCCGACACCACCCCCGGATCGGCATCCGGCACATTCAGCTTCTGCCGCTGCAGGTCGGCGGGGGTGAGAGTGGGCTCGCGGGTGAAGAAGTACACCCAGCCGGCCGCGGTCCACATCAGTATCTTGAAGCCGCGGCGCTCGAACTCCTCCTCGATCAGCGGGCGGAGCCGCTCCGTGGCAAACGCCACCTCCTCCTCGTTCTCGAACAGGAAGGGCATGCCGAGCGCCAGCACGCCGGGATACACGCTGGCCAAGCCGATCGCGGAGATGGCGGCGGCGTTCAACTGGCCGGTACGCATCTTGCGGAGCATGTCGGTCTCGTCGCCGGCCACGCCGCCGGGGAAGACGGTCACCTCGATGTCGCCGCCGGAGAGCCGGTGCCACTCGGCGCCGATCTGCTGCAGCGCCTTGTCCCACAGCGTGTCCTTGGGCGCCAGGCTGGCGAACTTCAGGTTCTGCGCCGCGGCGCCCGCCGCCGTCAACGCCAGCAGCGCCAGACACGCGCACGCACGGCGCGCGGCCGGGAGCCATCGCCGGCTGCCGCGCCGCTCGCCGCTTCCCGACAAGACTGCGTGTTCCATAATAGGGAGCATGGTCGCGTGCGGTGCAGGGAGCGTCAATTCACTGAGCCGCCGGACAGGCCCAGCAGGCTGACCAGGGTCGTGGTGAGGGGAGGCACGTAGGTGATCACAAGCACCGACACCAGCAGGATCGCCAGGAACGGCAGGGTGGTGCGGTACAGCTTCGCGAGCGGAATCTCGAACCGGTAGGAGGCCAGGAACAGGTTCAGGCCGACGGGCGGGGTCAGGTAGCCGAGCTCCAGGTTGGCCAGGAAGATGATTCCCAGATGGACCGGATCGATATCGTAGGACTCCGCGATCGGGGTCAGCAGCGGCACCAGCACGACGATCGCGGAGAAGATGTCCATCAGGCAGCCGGCGACGAGCAGCGCCAGGTTGAGCAGGATCAGGAACACGTAGGGCGAGCGCACGTGGTCGGAGAACCACTGCACCAGCGCCTGCGGCACCTGCGCGTCCACGATCGCGAACGACAGCGCCTTCGCTACTCCCAGGATGACCAGGATGCCGCCGATGATGGGCGCGGCCTTGGCGAACAGCCGCGGCAGGTCGCGGAAGGACAGGTCGCGGTGGATCAGCATCTGCACGACCAGCAGGTAGACCACGGCGATCGCGGCCGTCTCCACCAGGTTGGTGAGGCCGCCGAACAGCAGGCCCAGGATGATCACCGGCAGCGCCACCTCCCAGCCGGCGTGGCGCAGCGCCCGTCCGACCTCCCGTAGAGGCACCGGGGCGCCCGGACCGCCGGACGCGGGCGGTACGTCGGTTGGCACCGGAGCGCGGGTGGAGCGCCGCGCCATGCGGGCGCGCACCAGCGTGAAGGCGATCAGGGCGAACACCAGGAGGATGCCGGGTCCGACGCCGCCGGCGAACATCGCCTTGATGTTGTTCCCGCTGACGACGCCGTACATGATGATGGGCAGGCTGGGCGGAAACAGCAGGCCGATGCTGCCGGAGGCCGTCAGCAGGCCGGTGGACAGATCCTTGCGAAACCCGTTCTCCGCCAGCAGCGCCGCCAGCAGGCCCCCGACCGCCAGGATGGTCACGCCGGAGGCGCCCGTGAAGGTGGTGAAGTAGGCGCAGATCAGCGTCGCGGCGATGATCAGGCCGCCGCGGTAGCGGGAGAACACCGCCGTGCACAGCCTGACCAGGCGCTGTCCCGCGCCGCTCTCCGAGAGCAGGAAGCCGGACAGCGCGAACAGCGGCAGCGCCGGCACGTGCACGCCGATGAGCATCACGTACGCCTCGTCGGGGACGGTCTCCAGCACGCCGTTGGAGGCGAACATCAACAGGGCGATGCCGCCCAGGACGGCGAAGATCGGCACTCCCGCCGCGGCCGAGACGATCAAGAGGATCAGCAGGGGCAGCCGCAACGACCTCATCGCGCCGTTCACGGTGTCGGCCAGGTCGAAGAGCGGCGCCTCCAGCGCCCCCACTCCCGAGCCGATCTCCCAGGAAACGCTGACGACCAGGTTGACAAGCGGTTGCGTCGACAGAATCACGCCGAGCGCGACGCCGAGCACGCCTGCCGCGGTCCCCGTCCGTCCCGGACGGCCTTCCTCCTGCGGCCGGGCGGCGCCCAGCACCATGCGCAGCGCCATGAGCCCGAAGCCGATCGGCAGGATCGCCAGCACCGCCCGCTTCGGGAACACTCCGACCCGCTCGTAGGCGCCGAAGGCCACCAGCGTCAGCGACGCCGCGCTGACGGCGATGCCGGTGGTGACCGCCACGGTGATGGTCGTGGCGGCGATCGCCGCCCAGCGGTCGTACGGGGCCGGCAGCTTCGGCAGGCCGGCGCTCAGCGACAGGTGCTGCCGCTCGCGGGTGGCGACGATGCCGGTCAGGCAGGCGGCCCAGACCACCAGGTGCCTGACGTAGCCGGCAGCCGCCGTCAGCGCGGCATCGAACAGCAGGCGGACGATCACCTGCGCGGTCGGGATGATCGCCAGCAGCACGAGCGCGACGATCACCGCGCCGTCCTCGACGCGCGCGGCGCGCGATGCCGGCGGAGCCGTCGAGTCGGGAGCGGATTCGCTCATGGGCCGCCGCTCATGCCGATCCCCGTCCGGATGCCGGGGGCGGACCCTGCACGGCCGCCCAGGTGACGACCGCCGCGACCAGGAAGCGGTAGCGGTCCAGGCTCAGGATCTCGCGGTCTGCCAGGCCGGCCGCGACTTGCTCGGCCGCGCGGGCGTCGAGCGCAGCGCCGGACAGCGTGGCAAGCAGTGAACGGGCGGCCTTCGCGAAGCGCGCATGATCTTCGCCCATCAGGTCCAGCATCTTATTCAACGGTTCGCGCGGCGTCCGCGACCGTCGATTCTGAGTCAACTCGTCGCGCAGGCTGTCCAGGCCGGCGTCGGCGGAGTCCAGGAAGCTCCGGTAGTGGGGATACAGGAAGCTGCCCGCGCCCAGGATCGCGGCGATCGCCAGGATCAGCTCGTCGCGCACGTAGGGCGCGAAGCGGCGGCTCAGCTTGGCGACGAGCACCGGGACCGAGGTCGCGCTGCCGAACAGCTCCAGGGCGGTGGCCGCATGGATGATCAGGCGAGGGTTCTCGGTGTCGGCCAGGAGCTGCTCGATCCGCCCCACGCTCGGCCGGTCGCCGAGCCGCCCAAGGGCCACCATCGCCTTGCCGGCCAGGAAGAAGTCGCGGGAGTCCAGGCTCTCCCGCAGGGCCGGGATCGCCTCCGTGACGCCCTTCTGGCCGGCCACGTTCGCGGCAAGGTAGGCGGTGGTGAAGTCGTGGTTGCGCAGCTCGTTGATCAGCGCCGGGGCCAGGTCCTCGCGAGTGTCGGCGGCGCTGAGCGCCGTCAGCGCCTCCGCACGCACCGCGAACCGCGGCGAGGACAGCTTGCGCACCAGGTCGCGGGCGGTCACCCGCGAGCGCGCCGAGCCGAGCTCCTGGATGAGATGCTCCTCCTCGAACGGGCTGCGCACCCGCTGCAGCCGGTTGAGCAGCCCCAGCGCGCGCAGGTCGCGGATGGAGAACATCATCGACAGCACGTCGCGCGCGCGGTAGGCGCCGAGCCGCTCCAGTCCGCCCATGCCGACGACGATCGCCGCGAACAGCACCGTCACAATCGCGAAATAGGCCCGGAACGAGCCGGTCACCCCCAGCGCGCCCCCCAGGACGTCCAGCAGCGCGCCTCCGGCCAGCGAGCCCAGCGTGCCGCCCAGCCCGGTGGCGAGCATGTACAGGATGCCCAGGTTGAGCCGCTCGGACGCCTTGCTGATCGACAGGAAATAGACGGTGGAGGCGCTCTGCAGCCCGCTGGTTCCCAGCATGAAGACGAAGAACGCCGCCGCGCCGTAGATCCATGCCGCCGTGGCGGGCAGGGGTGGCGCCACCACCAGCGGCAGCATCACCACCGCGATGGCGGCGGCCGACAGCACCAGCAGCGGCTGCGCGCCGATCCGGTCGGTCATCAGGCCGCTGAGCAGGGCCATGCAGATGGCGCCGACGGAGCCGACCACCGTCACCAGCATGATCGAGTTGTCGCCCATGCCGTAGACCTGCCGCAGGAACACGATGAAGAACGGACTGACCATGAAGGATCCGGCGAACACCGCCAGGATCAGGAGCAGGAAGCGGCGCATGGTGGCGCCGCGCAGCGCCTCGACGGCCGCCCGCAGGAGCGGGCCGGAGCGTTCCTCGCGCGGCGGCTCCGGCAGGCGGAACACGTAGAAGGCGGCGATGACGCCGGTCGCCACGCCCACCGCCAGGATGACCGTGAACACCGCCAGCGGCGACTCCCGGTCCAGGACCAGGCCCATCAGCAGGCCGGTCACCACGATCACGGCGTGGATGATGAGCTGCATCCGCGACATGAACAGGCCGCGGTCCTGCGGCGTGGTCAGGTGGCCGATGACCGGCTGCATGCCGGCCATGCCGGCACCGCGCGCCAGGTTGAAGCCCAGCACGCCGATGAACAGCAGCGCCACCGCGGCGGTGGTCTGGCCCGTGCCCGCGAACAGCGCCACCAGGAGCAGCGGCGCCGCCATGACGTAGCGGGCGCTCTGGAACAGGCCCATGGAGCGCACGTAGCCGAGCCGGTTGACCAACAGCCGGCCGATGATCGGCATGAACTGGGACAGCGGGATGACGGCGAACAGCACGCCGATCATCACGCTCCCCAGCCCGACCCGGAGTCCGAACAGCGTGATCAGGTTGCCCGACAGGCACTGGAACGAGCAGACGTTGAACAGCGTGAAGACGTGGAAGGTGCGCTGCGCGGCGCTCCGCTGCGCCGGGCTGAGCGCGCGGCGCTCGGGCGGCGGGTCCGCGGTGCTCACCGGCCGAAGGTAGATTCGGCCCGCGCGGCGGTCAAATCGGCATCGTCCGGTTTGCGACGAGAACCGCCCGACCCAAACACGAAACTATGGAATACGCCAATACGCCATACGCCAAGCCAGTTGCTAGCGTTGCTCTGTGAACTGCAGCGTCACCTCCGTCAGTCAAGCGTAGCGCACCCACAACCCCACACAACGCAGCTCACAGTAGCTACAGATACTTGGCGACGGCGCCCTGCTGTGCGGTGGCGCACGCGGCGTAGTGCGCCACCATGCGTGCCGTTTTCCAACCGCCGGCAAGCACAATCTCCGTGGTGGAAGCACCGCGGGTGGTCAACTCGCAGGCCAGCTCAACTCGGCCGGAGTGGCCGGTGATGCGTCCATCTATGTTGGCCGCTTTCGCTGCCGCGGCGAGCCGGCGCGCGATGCTGGCCCCGTTGAGGCCGCCCAGCACCGGCTGATCATCGCGGGGAGCCGGCGGCCGAAGCGCCCAGACCGCGTCCGCTGCGCCGTTTTTCAGGTAGCGCACGTCTGCGCGCTCCGCTTCCTGGTTTGTCTTCGAGCGTCGGACCCGTATCAGCAATCCCCTACGATCGGCGCAGCGCTCCACGTCGGCCCACGTGAGCGTGGCGGCTTCACTCCGTCGAAGGGCGCCCTGAAACAACAAGCCGGCGATCGCACGGTCGACGGCGCCTCGCCGCTCGGCGACATCGGCCGACTCGATCCCACGCCCGGTGCGCCTTGGAATCGAGGCCGTGGCGAGAATCCTCTCGACATCCTCAACACTGAGTGGCTGTGCCTGACCACGTCCTCGGCCTGCGGCTTGCCGCACCAGTCCCTTGAGGCTGCGCCGCACGCCCTCATCCGCGCAGGGATCGTCCAGGGCCGCATCCCGATGAGCTGCGCCGATGGCCGCTCGGGCAGCTCTGATCGTCGATGCGGACGCGTCCCGGTCGGCGAGGTAGACGAGGTACTCGGTAATTACTTCCGGGGCGGCTGGCCTTGTCACGTGGCCCCGTGCCGATGTCCATGCCGCGAACGCTGTCCAGCCGCCGGCGTATTGCCGACGGGTGTTCTCCGACCTGGCGGCCGCGAGCTCCTCAGAAAGGCGGTCCCGGCTGACCAAGGCGGCGGTCGTGGTCGGAACGTCCATTTCAGGGAGCCGATCGACGATTCCGTTCGGATTGTTGTGCGACATTTTTCCCCCAGCGGTTATCCAATTCATTGACTATAACGGCAGTTAACACGCAACTCCGTAGTGTCTCAAAGTGCGACACTACCCGCAACTCGTCTGTGTTGAACGGGATCAGCAGTATCCCTCCCCGTTTTCGACTGCCGGATTCAGTCTCAGGAGCGTAATGACACCCCTGATGGCAGAAGGGGCCTTAACCTCTGAGTGCCCGGCCGAGCTACACGCAGTCCCACTTGCCCGCACGCGCGGAACGCCGGTTGGCCTTTCGGCCCAGTACCGACGTCCCAATGGGCCTCGAACCTGTCCTCGGGCGGCCAGGCGGCAGTCACCGCTGGCGGCCTCTGAATGGAGGTCTAAGCCTATGAGATAGCGCGAGCGTGCCCATTTGTCCGCCCAATCCTGTGCAAGACGCATGTGACGTCGGGCAGTTTGAACTTCTACCGAATCACCGAACCAACAACTAAGAGGAACCAACAAATGAAGCCAATCGCCCTCTTGACAGCGCTGATTACATTGGTGGCCACCGTCGTTCTGTTCGCGTGCGACAATGTCACGTCCACGATAGGAACAGCGACGGGCGCCGCTGAATCGAAGACTCCCTTTCCTACGTCATCCCGGCGACGCTTCTGCGAAGTCGCCGATAGAGTCGATGAACCACCATGGCGAATCCAACCCTTACTCGCCAAGCATCGACAGCAACAAAAGGACTCTGCAGATAGCTTCGTCGAACCTCCCTGCTACACCTACGGGACTCCGCATCTCTGCCTACGGCCATGGCTGGCTTAAGCTACGTTGGAATGCGGTCCTCGGGGTTTACGGATACTACATCTCGTACTCGGGAGGCGCTCAGAACTCAGCAAAATTCTGCTATGCTACAAACTGTCGGATCGACCTATCAAACGGCGTAACCTATAGCTTCCGCGTACGATCCTTTCACTGGAATGGGCAACAAGTTACTCCGGCCACGTACTCCGCGCCGTCCGCCGCGTATGCGTATGCCCTCCCCAGTACCTCGATCTTGCCTGCTACTCCCTCGGGGCTACGAGTCACATCCAGCGGAGTTGAACGCGTAACGCTATCCTGGAATAGCGTGTCAGGAGCTTGGGGCTACTACGTGGGTAAGAACGGTGGACGTGGTCAGTTCTGCTCCGGAAGTTCGTGCACGATTAAGGGTTTGTCTGATGCGTATAATCGATTCAAGATCTATTCGTACAAATGGGATGGAAGCAATACTACTCCACCCGTGTATTCGCAGGCGTCTGCCGAGATAGGGTATCTGTTCCCGAATCCGTCGAATGTCTTCGGCGGCTCAATCAGTATCGCATCCGGAGCGTCAGAAGGGCTGGAGGCTGTCCGGACTTACGCAGTATACGAAATGATGAACGACGCTGGCACTGCGTGGTACGTGGGCAAAGCCAGCGCTGAGGGCTACCATGACAGCCTACAGTCTGTTCTGGAAGCGAACCGATATCGTACGGGTGGGGCGGATACCAAGCCCGGTCACCCGGGATGGCGCAAAGGGCACCAGAAGCCTCGGTTGGTAGACTCGGACGTATTGGTGAAAACTCAAGGCATCGTGGATTCGCAAAGGGCGGCACAAGTCGAGTTGGGGCACAAAATATACCACTGTCGCGAGCTGTTCCGCTATATATGGCACCAGCGAGTGGGGCACAGCATGACGAACCAGAGGACTCCGAGCTGCGACTCCGACGTGCGAGCTGCCCTGGCGTCAGAGGAGAGAAGAGCCCAGAGGTGCGCGGCGTCATCTGTGCCGGGCTCTGGTGAAGAGGAAGAGGAAGAAGAGGAAGAAGAGGAACTTGTCAGTTGTCCACATATGGGCGGTGCGCTCATGTCGGCTGAAGAGTGCGAGCGGATGCGATGCCGGGTCAGGCCATGGGAGTGTTGAGCTGTATCTGCACTAGCCGTTCTACGGCAGCCGCCAGATGGGGTGCGCCATCTGGCGCGGGAGGGAGTGGCGGTCGGTCGGCGCCGGGTGCGCCGGCTGATGAAGCTGCTGGGCCTGGAGGCGATCTTACCGCAAGCCGCGGACCACCGTGGCGAACCCCGAGCACCGCGTCTATCCCGTATCTGCTCCGAGGTCTTGAGATCGAACGGGCGAACCGAGCGTGGTGTGCCGACATCACCTACATCCGGGTGCAGGGCGGGTTCCTGTACCTGGTGGCGGTCATGGACTGGGCCACGCGGCGGGTGCTGGCGTGGCGGCTGAGCAACACCATGGACACCGAGTTCTGCCTGGAGGCGTTGAACGAGGCGCTGGAGCGCTACGGTACGCCGCAGATCTTCAACACCGATCAGGGCAGTCAGTTCACCAGCATCGCGTTCACGGCAGCGTTGAAGGACGCCGGCATCCGGTGTTCGATGGACGGCCGCGGTCGGTGTCTGGACAACGCGTTCATCGAACGGCTGTGGCGGTCGCTGAGTACGAGGCGGTGTAACCTGCGCGAGCTGGCCGATGGTACGCCCGCACTCGGCGCTCGCTGGCCGCACGCCGGCCAAGGCGCACGGAGAGCGTGGGCCGGAACTCGAAAAGGAGGTGGCATAGCCGACGTGAGCATCAGGTGGCGCGAGCGGGCTAAGCGGGCGTCCGCGGCGACGTAGTGCACGAGTCGTGGAACTTATCCACAGTGTCCAGGCTCGATCAAGCCCTCCCCCGGACTCCCACCTCCACTTACAACCGCCTGTTTCTCACGAAAGAGGGCCGGGTTGACAACCAATTGGTTACACCTTAGCCTACGCCTTGAGCTGTGCAAAAGGATCGGGACCACCTCAGTGTTGAGCCGGATCGTCTTTCCACGTCGGTATCGGAGGTAGTTTTGAAATACATGCGTCTTTACGAGTTGGCAGCGCAGCCGTTTGGTGAAGTGCCAATGGAATTAATCGTAGTGTACGCCGAGAATAGAGGCCGAGCTTTCACGGCGGCGGCACTTCACGCCTCCGATCCTGAGAACGTGTGCAGCCTGACTCTGCTGAGAGACGGTGGTCGTGACCTGCAGCGAGATTTCGCGTTTGCGCCCCGGGAGAATCAGACGCTAGTTCCGCCGTACGGAGAAGCGAACCTGTATCGCAACGAATGCCGTCTGTGTCGTGCGTACAGTGTGGAGATGTCATTATTCAGTGATCCGGGCGATCTCAGAAGGGAGTCGATCGGGGCGCCAAGGCGACCGGATGCTTTCGCCGCTGCATTGATGGCTAGCGGCGCTCCGGATGACGTACGGACAGCCACACTCATGGCAGTCGCGTATGACTCTACGGGGGAGTCTGGTTATTGGCATCTGGACCGGAGGCGGCAATATGGTGGTACGGTCATGGACCTGGAGCGCTAGGTCAGGTCGGTGTTCACGAATCGCAAGTTGCGCCTGACTGCAGACGCCATCCCGTCGGGACTCTTTGGGCTCGGGAGTCAGCCGTTGACCGTGTCGGCGTTCGCACGAAGTGTTGCTCTCTAATATTTGCTTTGACGGAGGAACACGAGTTTTGGACGCCGAGGTTCACGAGCTTGATCTACAGCTTTACGAGCTGGACGTAAGGGCATTCGCCGAAGCTGAAGCAGACCGGATTGGCGTATACGCCGAGAGTCGGGGCCGAGCGTTTACTGCTGCGGCGCTCCATGTTAGCGACCCGGAGAATGTATATAGCGTCACGTTGATAAAGGATGGTGGCCGGGATCTACACCGAGATTTCACGCGGCCATGGAGAAGCAGGATGACGGCAATCCTCCCGGTCGGAGCGTCGCAGCTGTATACTGTCGTATGTCGTATATACAGGGTGGAGTTGTTGTTGTTCGGAGGAGGCCGCAGACACCAGTTCGTAAGAGCGCGTAGACGGCCCGATGCATTTACGGCCGCGGCGGTCGTTAGCGGTGTCCCGGACGAAATACGTACGGCAAGGCTATGCGCGGTGTCGTGTGGCTCGACAGGACGATCCGGGTATTGTCGATTGGACTGGGGATGCGCATACGGTGGTACGGTAGTTGACCTGGAGCATTAGCTGCCTTCTGGGATATCCATCTTACCGGAGTTGATGTTCTACTGTGGTGCGATGGCGACGATGGACCAGCCTCGGGCCGGCACGCACTACCCAAGATCGGTGGGCGAGTTCCATGCCTGGTTCGGCAGCGATCGTAGCGAAGCTGCCGGAGCGTGTAATCTTGCGCGTCGAGGCGCTGGCGGGCGAGGACGCGCGTTCGTCGCCAAGCTGACCGACGACCTGCGGGTGCTCAGCGAGCGGGGGCGCCCGGAGCAGGACTTCGAGCGCTTCGAGCGTGCGGTGCAATGAGCGCTTCGTGGCCGCCGAGCGCGAGGTGCTGTCCGGGACGTTGCAGGGTCTTGACGTGGATCTGCCTGCCGTCGAGATCGACGGTCGCCGCCACCGGCGGGTGCTGCGATCCACCGAGCATGTCATTTGAACTTGAATAGAAGTTCCGTTCTCACCTGAGCGTTATTGCGTCGTGCGGAGGTCATGAGACGGCCCGGAAACCTGTGACGGGATCACCGGTAAGAGACTGACGGCGGAGGAAGAAGGACTTGGCCGCACCTCCATGGGGCCATGTGAGAGACAGTCGCCTCAAGGACGAATTCGGCGCTCGCCACGTACGCATGTGCGATCGGGCGAGAGTGTTATTGTCACGATAACGTACGGAACCGGCTGCGGCGGCGCGACGGTGAACCGCTATCTGCTGGTTGCTACGATCCGGAAATCAACAGATCAAGAGTGTTCACGTCTGCTCAGATCGGAGCGTCTTTCATGTGATCCGTGGGAATATACGCGTTTCTCGCGGATCGGTGAAGGACGATAACTCGATACAAGAAGTGAGGTTTCGCGCAAGCGACTGTCACTTGGTACTTTCGGCCGGTGCGGTTGAATCGTCATCGGTATCTGCCGTTATCGGCGATGAGCCGACGGTCGACCATCTGAAGGCGTTCCGTACCCATGGTATATTCACTCAGTGCTCCGTCTCGGGGTGGATGAGGAGTGTACGTAGGGGAGGCCGTAACACACAGCGCAGTAGCCGTCCAGGGTCAGTAGCGGTACGAGTGAGCGACCGAGCCGCGGCCGTCGCGCAACTCGGCAACGTCGCCACTGTTGCTCCAGATGTTCTTGGTCGAGAGCTGCCGGCAGGGGTGATGGGTCTCCACGCAGCCGGTACCGCTGCCCACGGCCAGCGTGTCTCCGGGAGCCAGCACCACGCGCGAGGGAATCATCAAGCCGTCGCCGTCATCGTCGAGGACCTGCCAGCCGGAGATGTCCACCGACGCGTTCCCGTCGTTGCGGAGGAGCACGTGCTCGGCGCGGCTCTGGTTGCGGATGTCGACGATGATCACGCCGGCGCGGGCCTTGCCCCGCCACACGCCGAGCTCACGCGACCGGGCTTCCCGCTCCAGATCCTCGAACTGGGGCAGGAAGTACATCAGGTCGTCGCGGCGATAGACGACGGCGAGCCCGGTCTCGATCAGCTCGGCGTTCAGCAGCGTGCCGTCCGGCAGGTAGACGAAGGCCAGCAGCCGGTCGAACTGGTCGCGCCGCCGGAAGTCGAACGCCAGGTACACCGGCCCGGCGCCCGCCCTCCGCTCCACGTGCGCGCGCGCTTCGGCGAACAGCGGTTCATCCCGCTCGGGGGTGTCGATTCCCATCAGGCGCACGCGCTCGACGGCGCGCATGCCGCGTGGCGGGTCGGCGATCGCAACCTCGAAGGTGTCGCCGTCCACGTGGCGCGTCACCGTAGCCGGGATCATCTGCTGCAGATCCGCGTCCCGGTAGTGCTCCAGGCGCGCCACCGTGACGTCGTAGACGATCGGCCGGCCGGCCTCCTCGCCTGTGGCTCCCGGCGCCGCCAGCAAAGAGAGGGCCAGCACCACTGCCACCCGCGTCCACGCCGTCATGGAGCGGGAGTATAGGGACAGGCGCGCGGCGGTGTATCAATCCCGGCGCCACCGCTACCATGCGCGCCATGACGGCGAACGACTTTCGACTCGACGGCAGGCTCGCCCTGGTCACCGGCTCGACCTCCGGCATCGGCGCCGCGCTGGCGCGCGGCCTGGGCGAGGCGGGCGCCCACGTGCTGGTCAACGGCCGCCGGCTCGACCGGGTCGCGCAGATGATCGAAGCGCTGCGCGCGGACGGGATCGAGGCGGACGCCTGCGCCTTCGACACCCGCGACGAGCAGGCGGGGGACGATGCGATCGGCGCCGTCGAGCGGTCCATCGGGCCGATCGACATCCTGGTCAACAACGCCGGCATGACGCGGCGCGCGCCGATGGTCGAGCTGGACTCGGCCGCCTGGCAGGAGGTGATCGACACCGATCTCACGGCGCCCTTCCTGGTCGGCCGGCGGGTGGCGCGCGGCATGTGCGAGCGCGGCCGCGGCAAGATCATCAACACCTGCTCGCTGATCAGCGAGCGCGCCCGGCTCGGCACCGCCGCGTACGGGGCCGCCAAGGGCGGACTGCAGATGCTGACGCGGGCGATGGCGGTGGAGTGGGGGCCGCACGGGGTGCAGGCCAACGGCATCGGCCCCGGCTACTTCGTCACCGAGATGACCCAGCCGCTCGCCGACGATCCGGCGTTCAACGCCTGGCTGCGGGAGCGCACGCCGGCCGGCCGCTGGGGAGACACGACGGAGCTGGTGGGACCGGCCGTGTTTCTGGCCTCGGACGCCTCCAGCTTCGTCAACGGCCACGTGCTGTACGTGGACGGCGGCTTTCTGGCTTTGCTGTAAGCGAAACGAGCGCCGACCTTCGGCTCAGCGATTCGTGGGCTCGGGAGTCGCCGGAGACTGGTCGAGCACGTGGGTCATCAGCGAGGGGATGCCGGCCTCGTACCGAACAGGCGACGGTTGCCCCGGCGGGCACCAGACAAAGCCCAGACGCTGCAGGGTGGCCAGGGCCGCCTGCACGTGCTCATGGTCCGAGCTCGGGGCGAGGCCGTCGGCGATGGCGGACTTCAACTCGGCGTAGGTCAGGGCGGGCATGCGTTGAAGCCGGGCTGCCACCTGCTCGGCGGCGGCCAACCAACCCGATTGGTCCAGCTCGTAATACCGGTCCTGGTAGTAGTCCGTCATACGGACCGCGACGTCGGGGCGCGCGGCGTCCGCGTGAGCGGCAGTCAGCCGGGTCGCGCCGGTGGCCAAGCGCTGCTGCCACAGGGCATCGCCCCAGAGCTGGATGAAGTACGGATAGCGCTGGCTGTGCTCGACGACCGCGTCGAGGGCGCCCGGATCGATGCTCACGCCGTGGGCCGCCAGCGGCTCGACCAGGGCGGCGTCGGCGGCGGCGGCGCTCAGCAGACCGATGCCCAGGCGTCCCGCTCCCAGGCGACTCCAGAAGGACGCGTCCATGGCGCCGAGATGCGCCGGCAGGCCCGGCGTACCGGCCATCACCAACAAGAAGGGAGCCTCCGCTCGCACCTTCTGACTGGCGTTGAGCAGCGTTCTGCCCACCACGAGGTCGAGCGTGTGCGCTTCGTCGAGCAGCACCGCAAGCGGCTTCCCGCGGCACCGGGCGGTCAGTTCCTCCCGCAGGTTCCGTGTGCTCCCAGGCGGCGGCGCCCATTCGACCGAACCGACGGCCGCGACGCCCACCTTCCGGGGCAACAGCTTCGCCAGCCTCGACGGCGGCGCCAGGACATCGACCAGACCGTCACGGGTCGGGACGTCGTCGGGAGTCAGGGTGACCACGTCCACGCCCGCCGTTGGGTCGCGGCAAGCGCGCTCGAACCAGTTGAGCAGTACGGTTTTGCCGGTGCCGCGCGGCCCGACGAGGACGACGTTGTGCGGTGGAGCCTTGCCGCCGAGCAGGTCCGCCAGGCACTGCGTCAGCACCGCCTCTTCTCGCCCACGCCCGGTGAGTGCCGGCGGAGTGGCGCCGTCGCCGGGTGTGAATACGCGGTGCTGCGGCGCCTCCATGTCGACCGACAACGTACCATCGATCCACCGCGAGCCGGTAACCGTGCGCGCTGTCTGCGCGCTGTTTGGAGGAGCTGACCGGGGGCTGCTATCGTTCCTGTACGATGCCGACGCTGCTTCGTACGCCGCTGCACGCCGCCCACGAGCGGCTCGGCGCGCGCATGGTGCCGTTCGCGGGCTGGAGCATGCCGGTGCAGTACGCGGGGATCGTCGCCGAGCACCGCGCGGTGCGCACGGCGGCCGGCCTGTTCGACGTCAGCCACATGGGCGAGATCGACGTGGCGGGACCCGGAGCCGCCGCCTGTGTCGCACGGCTGGCCTGCCTGCACGTCGAGCGGCTGGCGGTCGGCGGGGCGCGCTACTCGCTGATCCTCGACGAGGCGGGCAGGGTCATCGACGACGTGATCGTCTACCGCCTGCGGGAGGAGCGGTACCGCATCGTGGTCAACGCTTCCAACACCGGCGTCGTCGTCGGGCACGCGCGCGCGGTCGCTGCCGGCATGAGCGGCGTCGACCTGCGCGACCGGAGCGCGGAGTTCGGGCTGATCGCGATCCAGGGGCCGCGGGCGGAGGCGATCCTGCAGGGCGTGGCCGCGGACGACCTTGCCGCCATCGGCATCTATCGCTGCCGGGAGACCGAGGTTGCCGGCGAGGCGGCGCTGGTGGCACGCACCGGCTACACCGGCGAGGACGGGTTCGAGCTGTTCGCCGCCGCCGAGCGCACGGAGTCGCTGTGGACGGCGCTGCTGCATGCGGGCGCCTCCGCCGGCCTGCGGCCGGCCGGGCTCGGGGCGCGCGACACGCTGCGCCTGGAGGCGTCGTTCCCGCTGTACGGGCACGAGCTCACGCGCGAGGTGTCGCCGCTGGAAGCCGGGCTCGGCCGGTTCGTGTCGAAGGGCGACGCCTACGTCGGCGCGTCCGCCATCGCCGCCCAGCGAGCCGCGGGCGTGGCGCGGCGTCTGGCCTGCCTGCAGCTCGACGGACGCGCGATCGCGCGAGCGGGGTTCGCGATCACGACCGCCGGCGGTGAGCCGGCCGGAACCGTGACCAGCGGCGGCTACGCGCCGTGGCTGGAGCGCAGCGTGGCGATGGGACTGGTCGCGCGCGAGCACGCGGCCGTGGGCGCCGAACTGGCGGTGACCATACGGGGCCGCCCGGTGGCCGCCGCGGTCGTCGAACGGCCCTTCTACAAGCGTAAGGTAAACTGAGTCTCCTCGCCGCAGGCGGCGGCAGTCTGGTACGGTGCCCTTAGTTCAGAGACGTATCGTCGAGGTCCCCTGACGCCCCCTGACGCAACCTTGTGTTGACAGGGAGTTGGTTGTCCGGCCTAGGAGGTTCCCATGAACAAGCAAACGAAGCTGATCTTCACAGCGTTAGCTCTTTCCGTAGCCACCAATGCGATGGCGATTCCGTGCGAGCATGCAATGAATGAGTCCGAGAGTCGTGCTCTCCTTTCCAGGATGCTCGAATACGCGTTTATTGAGCACTGGTCATTCCGCCACACGGCCGCGCCGGGCGCGTCTTGTAAAGAAGAAGGAGAGTATCGTATCGACCCGCCCCACGTAGACTATCATAGCGTTACGGTGAATCCGGTTAGCGCCTTGCTTTCGAAGCACCAGTTTGTCAGGCTCTTCGATGGTTACCCAGGGGTAATTTACTCAGATACGACCGACGGTGGACAATACTATATTTCCTGCCGACGTGAAAAGGTAATGCCAGAGATAGCCGTGCGTTTATTGCTAGTCCAGAGCGACGTGACAATAGGCTACGATAATGGCCCCGTTTCCCAAAGCGTGTTCTTCATCGTGCCTGACGTGCGCATCGTTTTGCCGAATATTTTACGTGGATTGATTAAGGAAGAGGTGGAGGTCGCGAACGTAACGCGTGTTGTCGAAAGCAACGATTCTGCAGTGTCCGGTCACAGTGAGAACGTCGTTCTTATACGTGGCACTGATCTGAACTTGGCACGGGTGGCTAAACAGCTACATGCATCTTACAGCGGAATGAGAGGCGATTCCTGCGTGTTTCCCGTAGTAGCGCGTGTGGTAAGCTCCATTAGTCGATCAGATGACGTGAGCAGCGATGCTTTCGCGGTAGTAGGG
Organism: Spirochaetia bacterium; assembly: GCA_963662775.1. Lineage (GTDB taxonomy): Bacteria > Spirochaetota > Spirochaetia > SZUA-6 > Bin103 > CATQHW01. The sequence goes on along the minus strand of OY759747.1, from coordinate 1,646,085 downwards.
CATTCCCTGGGAGGGGCAGTAGCTCAGTTCGTAGCTACGGATCAGCACGAACACCCAAACTCGTACCATCGAAAATTCGAGGCTTATGCGTTCAACGCTGTGGGTCTGCCGGATGGGACAAATAAAACTATCGACCAACTCGACAATTATACGGTGAATGGCGACTGGCTGTATTTCCTGAGTCCGATACTGGGACAGGTAAAGGCGGGAGTACAGGTAGTGTATTATCCTGACGATCCACTTTGGCGTCCCGGGCGACGTCACGGTATTCGAGCAGTGCAAGAGTCTCTCTGTAGGTGCTGGGGCGACGTTGGGAGCGTTGTTGTCGAGAAAGAGTGAGGGAGAGTGGTTGGCCGGATGCATAGCGTGTGGTACATGACCTACGAGGGACCGTACAGTTGAGGATTCGGCTAGCCGGCATCACGTTCGAGGATAGTCATATCTGCTGCTTTCCGGCCGGGAGCTGCACCCAAAGCAACGGAATGGGCGTGAGGTAGACCGGCCCCGCGTCAGAGCTAACATAACAAAGGACAGCACTAATATGGAACTCCCCAAGGATCTGCGGTATACCGCCGAGCACGAATGGACCCGGCCGGACGGCGATCGTGTCGTAATCGGCATCACCGACCACGCCCAGCACGAGTTGGGTGACGTGGTCTACGTGGAGCTTCCCGAGGTCGGTGCCGAGCTCACGCAGGGCAGCCCGTTCGGCGTGATCGAGAGCGTGAAGGCGGCCAGCGACCTGTACTCCCCCCTGTCGGGCGAAGTGGTGGCCGTCAACGACGCCCTGGAGTCGGCGCCGCAGCTCGTCAACGAGTCGCCGTACGGCGACGGCTGGATCATCACGGTCCGCCCCGTCCGGCCGGACGCGGAGGAGCCGCAGCTCATGGACGCGGAGGCCTACGCCCAGCTCGTCGCGTCGGCCTGATACCGCCGTGCAGTACGCTCCCCACACCGGCGCCGAGATCGCCGAGATGCTCCAGGCGATCGGGGTCTCCTCGGTCGAGGAGCTGTTCACGGACGTCCCGCATGCCCATCGGTTTCCCCGGCTCGACCTGCCCGACGGGTTGAGCGAGCCGGAGGTCGCCGCCGCGTTTCGCGACCTGTCCGACCGCAACAGCGCGCTCGACCGGCATAGCTGCTTTCTGGGCGCCGGCGCCTACCACCACTACACGCCGGCGGTGATCCCGCACCTGCTGTTCCGCAGCGAGCTGTACACCGCCTACACGCCCTACCAGCCGGAAGTGAGCCAGGGGACGCTGCAGACCATCTTCGAGTTCCAGACGATGGTCGCCCGGCTGCTCGGCATGGAGGTCGCCAACGCGTCGATGTACGACGGCTCGACGGCGCTGGCGGAGGCGGCGCTCATGGCCGCGCGGCTGCGTCGCGGGCGGGAGACGATCGCGGTCAGCGAGGCCGTGCATCCCGAGTACCGCGAGGTGCTTGCCACCTACCTGTCCGGCCTGGGACTCCGCATCGTAACCATCCCGTTCGACCGCGCGTCGGGACGCACCGATCCCGGCGAGGTGGAACGGGCGCTCGGCGACGACATCGCCGCCCTGCTGCTTGCCTACCCGAACTTTCTGGGCGTGATCGAGCCGGTCGCGGAACTGTGCGAGCGTGCGCACGCGGCCGGCGCGCTGGCGGTGGTGTCAGCGGACCCGGTCGCGCAGGCGGTGCTGCGCCCGCCCGGCGAGCTGGGCGCCGACATCGCCACCGCGGAGGGACAGCCGCTCGGCATACCGCTGTTCTACGGCGGCCCGTACGTGGGCCTGCTGGCCACCTCGATGCGCAACGTCCGGCAGATGCCGGGCCGCCTGGCGGGCATCGCCCGCGACGAGCGCGGCCGGCGCGGTTTCGTGCTGACCCTCAAGCCGCGCGAGCAGGACATCCGGCGCGAGAAGGCGACCAGCAACATCTGCACGAACGAGGCGCTGATCGCCACCGCCGTGGCCATCTACCTGGCGGCGCTCGGGCCGGCAGGGCTCCGCGAGGTCGCCGGACAGTGCTATCACCGCTCCCACTACCTGGCCACGGAGCTGGCCCGCGTTCCGGGAGTCGAGGCCCGCTTCTCCGGGCGGTTCTTCCGCGAGGTGGCGGTGCGCACGCCGGTGGCGCCGGCCGAGCTGAACCGGCGGCTCTGGGCCGACCACGGCATCGTCGGCGGGCTCGACCTTGGCCGCTTCGACCTGGGCCTGGACGGCTGCTGGCTGCTGACCGCGACCGAGTTGAGCAGCCGTGCCGACATCGACCGGCTGGTGGCCGGGGTAGCGGAGGTGGTCGCATGAGCGCCGATGCCGTGTCGGGGGCTGCCCTGCTGCCGGAGCAGCCGCTGCTGTTCGAGCGCTCGGTCGCGGGCCGCACCGGCGTGCAACTCCCGCCGCTTGACGTGCCGCGCGCCGAGGAGTTGCCGGAGGAGTTGCGCCGCGCCGAGCTGCCGCTGCCGGAGCTGTCCGAGCCGGAGGTGGTCCGCCACTTCACCAACTCCTCGCGGCGCAACTTCTCGGTCGACCAGGGCTTCTATCCGCTCGGCTCCTGCACCATGAAGTACAACCCCAAGATCAACGACCGCATCGCCGACCTGCCGGGGCTGGCGCAGATCCACCCCTACCAGGACGAGGCGACCGTGCAGGGCGCGCTGCGGCTGCTCTGGGAGCTGCAGGAGTGGCTGGGCGAGATCGCAGGGCTCCCCGGCGTCTCCCTGCAGCCGTCGGCCGGCGCGCACGGCGAGCTGACCGGAGCGCTCATCATCCGCGCCTGGCACCATGCCCGTGGGGAAGGGGCGGCAGGCTCGCAGCGGACCACGATGCTGGTGCCCGACTCCGCGCACGGCACCAACCCTGCGACCGCCGCCATGGCCGGCTACCGGTCGCGCACCGTGCCCACCGGGGCCGACGGCAACCTCGACTTCGCCGCGGTGCAGGATGCTCTGGACGACAGCGTGGCCGGGCTGATGATCACCAACCCGAACACGCTGGGGCTGTTCGTGGAGCGCATCACGGACATCGCCGCCGCCGTGCACGACGCCGGCGGCCTGGTCTACATGGACGGCGCCAACATGAACGCCATGGTCGGCGTGGCGAAGCCCGGCGACCTGGGCACCGACATCCTGCACTTCAACCTGCACAAGACCTTCAGCGTCCCGCACGGCGGCGGCGGACCGGGGGCGGGCGCCACCGCCGTGACGGAGGAGCTGGCGCGTTTCCTGCCGGTTCCGGTGGTGAGCCGCGCAGAGGACAGGTACTTCCACGACTACGACCGGCCCGACTCGATCGGCCGCGTGCGCGCCTTCTACGGCAACGTCAACAACGCCGTCCGCGGCTACGCCTATCTGCGCTCGCTGGGCGGCGACGGGCTGGCTTCGATGAGCCGGCTGGCGGTGGTGGCCGCCAACTACGTACGAACCGCGCTGGCTGACGTGCTTGAGATTCCCTATCCGCGGATGTGCAAGCACGAGGTCGTCTTCAGCGCGCGCCGCCAGGCGCAGGAGCACGGGGTGCGCGCCCTGGACATCGCCAAGCGCCTGATCGACTACGGCATCCACCCGCCGACCATCTACTTTCCGCTCATCGTGCCCGAGGCGCTGATGGTGGAGCCCACCGAGACTGAGTCGAAGGCCACCCTGGACCAGTTCGTCGCGGCCATGCGCGCGATCCTGGCGGAGGCGGCCGAGACGCCGGAGCTGGTGCGCACCGCCCCGCACACGACGCCGATAGGCCGGCTGGACGAGGCGACCGCCGCGCGGCGGCCGGTGCTGGTCTGGCCGCAGGACGGCGTCGGCGTCGTATCCGCTTGACGACGCACTTGGTCGAGACGACGATGCTGCATGGGCAAGCACTGGGCAAGAGAACAAAGCGCCCCGGCGGGAGGGCCACAATCCCCAGGGAAAGGAAAGGTCAAGCGCCGTCCTCCCAAGAGCGTCCTCCCGCCGGGGCCATCCTACGACGAAGGACGTGATCTCTGCGTCGGAGCCGAGCCTGGACCCGCGGCCAAAGGGACCGTCGGGGGTCCCCGCCCGACAACCCCAAGGCTCGACTCCACTATCGGCAGCGCCTCAGGCAGGCTTGAGTGCGAGGACGGAGAGCCCGCCGCGGCCGGCGGGCGAAAGGCTGCGTCGGCTCAGATGCATCCGGCGGGGCCGAACGACGCCCCGAGGTCGAACATTTGGGGGTCGAGGGAGCGGTTTGTCGAGGAGAACGGCGACCTCGAAATTGATATCGAACTGCCGCCGAGAACGGTAGCGCGGCTCGACAACCCGTTCTGAGGCCGGCCATGCCTCCTGTCCAACCTGGTCGATACTAGAGCCTACTCGCAGCGGATTGGACCTACCCGGTGCGGTTGCGATCGACTACCCCGAGGGACCCAGGAACCGGCTCACGGTATTCCTGAGGATCATCCTCGCCCTGCCGATTCTATCCATCGTCATGCTGATCGACGGGAGCATTCCGCTCGGACAGCTCGATCCCTACTGGACGTTCGCGGAGTTGGAACTGCTGTTGATGGGGCTCGGGCTGCATCTCGCCACGACCCTGATGATTCTGTTTCGCCGGAAGTACCCGCGCTGGTGGTTCGCGACCGGGCAATACGGAGGGTACGCGTTGACGGTGCGCCGCCACGTCGGGCGCGGGTGATATCGCACAGCATCACGACGGTTCGGCGACCGAGTACCCGAGACTCTCGAACCCCTTGATCCGCTTGGCGCTCATGCGGGCGAGCATCGGTACGCCGCCGTCCACGTAGTCGTAGACGATCACCTCGCGCTTGGCGGGATGGAGGCGGTGCAGGCGGCCGGCGTACTGGGCGAGCGTCCCCCGCCACGAGATCGGCATGGTCAGGAAGAGCGTGTCCAGCCGGGCGTCGTCGAATCCTTCGCCGACGTAGCGGCCGGTGGCGACGAGCACCCGTTCCTGAACGTCGCCGATCGCTTCGAGCTGGTTCACCAGCTCCCTTCTGGCCTTCTGGCCCATGCCGCCGCGCAGCACCAGCACGTTGCGCGCATGGGGCGACAGCCGCTCGGCCAGCAGCAACGCGTGAGCGGTGCGTTCTGTCAGAACGATAGGCGATCGTTCGTCCGCCACCGCGTTCAGCACGTCGTCGACGATCAACCGGTTGCGTTCTTCGTCCTCGGCCAGCGCCCCGTAGATCCTCTGGATGGGAGGTCGCTCGGAGTCCAGTTCCTCGGGCAGCGTGAAGCCGGTCATGCGGAGCGCCACCCGATGGCTGAACGGCCGCTTGGCGGCCTGCCGGCGGGGATCGACCCGGAACCGGACCGGTCCGCACTGTATGAAGATGATGGGATGATGCCCGTCCTTTCGCGTCACTGTGGCGGACAAGCCCAGGACGTACCGCGCCTTGCAGCGGCGCGCGACCGCCTCGAAGCTGACCGCCGACAGGTGATGGCACTCATCGACCACGAGATGTCCGTAGTCGGCGACGATGTCGTCGACCTCGCCCCTGCGCTCGCCTCTGCCGACGAGGCTCTGTATGACGGCGACGTCCACCACACCGGTCGGTGCGCGCTTGCCGCCGCCGATCCGGCCGATCCGGTCGGGCGGGAGAGCGAGAAAGCTGCCCAGCCGGGCGACCCACTGGTCGAGGAGTTGCCGGCGATGCACCAGCACCAGGGTGTTGGTCGCTCGGGCGGCGATCATGGAGGCCGCCACCACCGTCTTGCCGAAGGCGGTGGTCGCCGCCAGCACGCCGGTATCATGCGGGAGCAGTGCTTCCGCGGACGCCTGCTGCTCGCGGGTGAGCTCGCCCTCGAAGGTCGTTTCGACCGGGCGCCCGGCATTGCGTTCGTCCCGCCGCCGGACCTCGATGCCGAGCGAAACGAGCAGCCGTTCGACCTCATCGACGCATCCACGCGGCAGGGCTACGTGGTGCGACAGCAGTTCGGCGCAGCCGATGACGCGGGGAGTGCCGAAGGTAGGCAGGCGCATCGCCTGGTTGCTGTAGAACTCGGGATTCTGAAAGGCAGCCAGGCGTACGAGCCGGTTGACCAGGGAGGCTGGGAGACCGTCCCGGTCGACATACACCTGATCGCCCAGCACGACGTCGACCGTCCGCGGCAACAGGTCGGTGATGGGAATGTCCGGCTTTCTCCGCGACGGCGGCGCCAGCCACGGCGCCTCGTCCTCGTCCACCTCCGGCAGTCGTACGCCGAGTATGCGGCCGCGCCGGCCCGCTTCCTCGGTCATGACGCCGACCTCGGCCGGCGTCATGCGCCCGACCGAGGACAGGTACTGCCACTGGTCGGCATGCGGCTGGAAGTCGTCGTCCAGGAACACGCTGTTGCCCGACTGGCGCGGCGCGTGTTGGAGCGGCAGCGCGATGAGGTTTCCGAACCCGCCGGCCGGCATGGTGTCCTGACTGGGAAACAGGCGGTCGTAGGACTCGAATCCGATGTCCGGGTTCCGTTCCATCGACTCGGTGAGGAGCCAGGCGCCGAGACGCCGAGCCGATAACGCCGGAACCGGATCGGTGAAGAAGATCCACACGTGCCCGCCCCGGCCTGACCGCGACCGTTCCAGCGCGGCCGGAACTCCGCTGGTCGTGCAGGTCGCAAGGAAAACGGCGGCGTCCCGGCGCCACGTGTGCTTGTCGAAGTCGATGGCCACGAACCGACAGGTCTCGTCGGCCAGCAGGGGATAGACGCCCATGGTGAAGTCCGTGCCGTCCGTATCCCTGCCGCGGAGATGCCGGCCGATGACCTCATCGGTCACCGGTATGAAGGCGCGGTGGGAGCACTCCCGGCACTTGATCCGGGGCTTGTTGCAGATGCGGGGCGCCCACTCGTTGGCGCAGGCTGGAGCATAGCCCGACCTGCCCGTTCGGGAGTTGGTCCATCGCTTCGGGAATACGTCCTCGCGGCCTCGGAAGAGCGACCGGAACAGGGAGATCTTCTCGCCCGGCGACGACGACGCGGCGACCGGCGCCACGTCGAGCGACGGAATGTGGTCGGTCGCGTCCGTGCCGAGCTCTGCGAGCCTCGCCTCAAGAGCCGCCCGTTCGGCATGCAGCGCCGTCAGTCGGTCTCTGATCGCCGCCGCTTCTTCCCGATCCGACGATACGGTCGGACCCTTCATCGCCGGTTCAGCGCTCCCGAGCAGCGACGCTCAGCGGCCCATACGCTCGCGGCTCAGCCGGTCGACGAACGCACAGATCAACCCCTGCCGGCATCCCGAAGCTTCCTCCGTCGCTTCCACGATAACACGGGAGTATGACGTAGCCGCTTCGCGCCCCGACGGTGGCACCGTCTGCGAGGTGGGACAGGGCTCTGTGCAGTTCGTGCGTGGTACTTGCGCTGGACTCCCGCCCCGGCGTCTCGTAGACTGACGTATCTCCTGGCGTGCTTGGGCACGCCGACCGCCATGCCGTCACTCCATTTCAAAGGCAAGACGTTCGTCGAGAACCACCACCTTTACTCCAAGCAGCCGTTCGTCGAGCAGTTGACCGCCAAGCGCTTGTCGTTCCTGCTGGTCGCCAAGCCCGGTGACCATCGCAGCCTCTACCAGGGCTCTCGCCAGGAGGTGCGGCGTGCGCCGAGCATGCCAAGTCCTCTACCGGCCCGGCAGGGGGAACGGTGAGTCGAAGGCAGTGCAGCGAGGCTAGCTGCTGAACTTGCGGGTGAAAGTCCCGCTGGCGCAAATCCCAGTATGGCGCCATAGTCATATCCGGCAGCCGACAGGGGCGACCCTGACGGCTGAAAGCCCGGAAGTAAACGTACTCAGGGGAGGGCGTGAGCCCGACCGACCAACCAAGGAGGCTAACAACCAGAAGGGCCGTAGCGAGAGCGAACGGACGAACCGTCGAAATCTCACCCAGCGCGAAATTGGTTGCTGGATCACGGAGTGCCAAGGGTTTCTTGCCTTTACCCGATGGCCAGTGCTGGTGCGGAAGAGACTGGGAAGTGCACGCAACAGGCTCCCGGCGGAAGTTGAAGGCGGCAATTCTGGATAGTTCAGCAGTGAAAGCCCGGAAGGCGTGCGGCTCAGGCAGGATGATCCTGGAATGCCGAGGACCGAACCTATAACCGTCGGTGGCGGGAAGTGGAACGGAGAGCAGCACGCTGGCGGATGAGGCCGGCAAGCGATGCTGGCAGCGACAACAGAACGCGGCTGGAGCGAGGGCCTCAGGGCTCAGGAGGAGTGAGTGGCAGTGCATCGCCCGGACCGGAGCCGGGGAAACGGTGACATGGTAGCGGCTTTCTCGAAGCGACGGTCAAACCGGGGATTGCACCGACGCAGCCGGGGATCAGGCTGAGCGCGGACACGATCGGACCGGGAAGGGCCGCCGTGAGCTGGATGGGCGCCTGAGCTTCGAGCCGTACCGTGGGAAAACCCGATGTACGGAATCTCAGGGAGAGCGCTGGAACCGTGGCCTATGGTGAAACTGTGAACCCACCTCGCTACCGAAAGGGCGGGGCCGGAAACCCTTCACCTACGGGTGCGCGCGCCAGCGCTCTACCCGACAGGGTGCGCGTCGCGAGGCGGGATCCGGCACTTATCATGGTCGGCTCCGATGCGCTACTGCGGGTCAGCGAGATCGCGGCACAGCGACGATCCGACCAGGAGGGGCGCGGCCACACTCGCTATCTCGGCGTGATATCCGTCGCGGCCCACCGGGCGCATGGATCCGGTGTCGGACTGGATCGTGCTCGACGACTGAGCTGACTACGGCCGAGACGGCGGCGGCTGGCGGCGGTGTGGCGCGACAAACTCGGCAGCTACGTCCGCACGGGTGGCCGCACCTTCAGCCGCGACGAGCTGAACGAGCAGTGAATTTCGTCGACACGAACGTCTTCGTCTATCTGTTCGACGAGACCGATGCGGTCAAGCGAAGTCGAGCCCGTGGGATCGTCCGATTGTCCCTGACTCAGAGTTGGATTGTCAGTTACCAAGTGGTCCAGGAGACGCTCAACGTCATCACCCGCAAGCTCGCTACGCCGGTGAGCGCAGACCACGCGCGACGGTTTCTGAGTGCCGTACTGCTCCCGCTGTGGTCGGTCGCGCCAAGTGCGGAGCTGTGCCGGCGCGGGCTGGACATTCAAGCCCGCTACCAGTATGGCTTCTACGACGCGCTGATCATCGCCGCGGCGCTTGAAGCGTCCTGCACCCGATTGCTCAGCGAGGATCTGCAGCACGGCCAGACGATCGAGAATCTGACCATCGTGAACCCGTTTGTCGATTCACCGATCCACAACCGTGCTCGCTAGTAGCGTAGGCCTGCACGAAGCCGTTCGATTCCTCCCTCCAGTGTCTGCAGCGAGCGGCAGAAGGCGAATCGCAGGTAGCGGTCTCCCTCCCGTCCGTTGGCGTAGAAGTTGTCGCCCGGAACCGTCGCCACCCCCGCCTGCTCGACGAGAAACATGGCCGCCAGCGTCGGCGACATCGCCGCCAGTGCCGGCACGCGGCGGTAGTCCGCGAACAGGCGTTCGGATCTCGCTGCAGGTGGCGGTCGATCTCCTGCCGCTCGTCCTCGGTGAGCAGGCCGGGCCCCGGCTCGCTCATGCGCTGGTTTCCGTGGGCGGCGTCGATGCGGGGACGGTCACGCGACTGCTCCACGAACAGCCCGCCGACGCAGTAGCGGATTCCGCTCAGGCGGTATCGGAACGTCGTTGCTCATGGCGAGAGTCGGCGCTCAAGATCTGCGATCACCTCGCGGTCCCGGTCGGAGTCCTCGATGATGCGGTCGGCGAAGTAGCCGATGTCGTCCACCGGAGCCTCCCCCGCGAGAGACGTGATGCTCACGCTGGCGACGCCTCCCAGCGCATCGGCGAACGCCCGCGCCTCCGCCACGAACTCGGTCGCGCTGGCGTAGATGGCTCGCTCGGCGTTCTCAATGGCCATGTTGGCCCGGCCCGTCAATTCCTGCAGGCGACGAGACTCCTCAAAGTCGCGGTTGCGGCGATCCATGGCAGCAATCCGGGCGTCGCATTCGTTGTAGAACCTGCGCAGGGCGACAGAGCGGGTTTCCAGCTTCTCGAACGCCGTATCGAGCTTGGTCTGCAGCAGGTCGGACACTTCCTTCTGGGACTTGGCGAACTCGTTGCTAGATTCCTGTCGCAGGCGGGCGCGCCAGTAGGCCGCCGACCGCTGCGCATCGCTTGCGGCCGCCATCAGCGAGGCGCGGGCGCGGCCCCAGTCCGAGCTTTCCCCTAGCGTCCGCTCTCGGTGCTCTGCCACCCGATTGCGGAACTCCTCAACGGCGTACTCGTGCACCCGTGCTACGGCCCACGGATCGCCCCGTGCGTAGGCTGCAACACCTTGCTTCACCAACGCCTGGATCTTCCAGAGCTGCACTACAGTGGCTCCGAGGCGAGCAAGTGCGGTATCCCTCCGCAGCCCGTAGATCAAGATCCCAAGGCAGATGCTCAGTACGAACCCCCACCCGAGCTTGCCGATGGCGGCGAACACGACAATCAGAACCAGCGCAATTAGCGAAGAAGTCAGAAAGCAGCCGGCGGGCAATCTCCTCGTGTCGTTGCCACGGTCGCGGGTAGTGCGCCGCGGCATCTGTCTGTTCGCGGCGCGTTGGAAACAGCGCTCGGCGAGCCCGTCCATCGAGACCGCCCTGTCGGATCGCGGTGTGCTCATGGGGCCAGCATGATACACGACGGCCGGCACAACATGCGCAAGCGCGACACACTCGCCCAGATGGCGGCCGTGACGCTCATGCTCGCCGGCCACCGGCTGAAGTACCACGAACTCATCGCCGACAACGGGCTGTCATCGGGAGCCAGATCGTGAGCGAAGACGACAAGGACCTGGAACTGGCCGCCGCCTACAGGAACCTCAAAGATAAGAAAGCGCAGCCTGGCGTGCTGGCAGACCAGGGTGGCCAGGTTGTTGAGCCGAATCCCGCAGGGACTGAGCCTCGATACCATCGGCGTCAACGACAAGTGGATACTCATTGGTCATGACCGCACTCTCGCCTCGTGGCCAACGCACGAGGAGCTTCAGGAAGACATCGACAACTATAAGTCGCACGCCGGGAACTCGCGCAAGCGGAAGCTCTGTGGGAACCGCACAAGTGAGGCGGAAGCGGCGCCGCGTGAAGCTGCCCATTGACCCTCGGTTCAGGGGCGCGACTCCGCGTCTCTTGGCTCTCGCGCTGCGAAAACCGAAGAAGCCGAAAACCACAGAAAGGGACAGCAATTACGACGAATCGGCCAAGTAATGTATATAATCCCCCTGCGATACGCAGCCGCGATCCTTGCGTTGGCGAGCCGCCGTTCGGTGCTCGACATCGTCCGCCGCATAGAGAAGAACGCAGCGCGCCGGATCGCGGTCGCGCCCGGCGCGGCCGGCTTCCTGCAGGTAATGCTCCAGCGAGCCCGGTATGTCGGCGTGGACGACCAGCCGCACGTCCGGCTTGTCGATCCCCATCCCGAAGGCGTTGGTGGCCGCGACCGCGCGCAACTCGCCGGCGATGAAGCGCCGCTGCACCTCCTTCTTCGTCTCCGGAGGCAGGCCCGCGTGGAAACGGTCCGCGGCGACCCCCTTCACCTGAAGGTACTCCGCGACGTCCTCGCTCTGCTGCCGCGTCGCGCAGTAGACGATCGCACCGCCCGGCGCGTCGGGCGGCAGATGGGCCGTCAGGACCTGCAGGATGTCCGAGAACTTCTCTCCTCCCGTGGTCGGGATCACCTCGAAGGCGAGATTGGCGCGTTCGGCGCCGCCGTCGAACACGGCCAGTTCGATGTCGAGTTCGTCCCGAAAGTGCCGGGCGATGTCCCCGATGACGTCGGGTTTGGCGGTCGCGGTCAGGCACAGGACCGGAGGTATCGGTCCGTCACCTGCTTTCTCGCGGATGAAACGCCCCACATAGCGGTAGTCGGGCCGGAAGTCGTGGCCCCAGCGCGACAGGCAGTGCGCTTCGTCCAGCACCCAGGCGCCGATCTCGCGCTGGTCCAGAACCCGCCGCAGGGAGCGCGAGCGCAACTGCTCCGGCGAGATCAGCAGGATGCCGGCATCTCCCAGCCGGGTCCGGTCCAGGGCGTCGCCCCGCTCCGGCATCGACAGCAGCCCGTTGACGGTCACGCAGCAGCCGATGCCGCGCCGCTCCAGCCCAGCCACCTGGTCCGCCATCAGCGCGACCAGGGGAGAAATCACGACCGTCAGCGCACCGGTCTTGTCGTAGCGCGACAGAGCGGGGATCTGGTAGCAGAGCGACTTCCCCGTCCCGGTGGGCAAGATGCCCAGAACATGTTTTCCCGCCATTGCCTCCTCGACGACGGCCTGCTGCATCGACCCGCCGTGGGCATCCGCCGGTTCGGGACGAAAGCCGTCATGACCGAACCAGCGTTTCAGCTCCCTGCCCGCGTCATGGCGCTCCCGGCACCATCCGCAGGCCGGATCGGCGCACGCGGTGTCCCTGAGGCGGCGCACCAGTCGCCCCGCTTGCGGAAACTGGTGGCGGACCCACGGCGGCATCACCGAGTTGCCGCCGGCCACGGAAAGCCATGCCAAGGCATAGGCCAGCGGCCAGCCGAGCTGGTCCACATCCGCAACGACATCGCGTGCCCACGTCGCGCAGGCGGCGTTCTTCAGCCGCCGTCCGATCGCCGCCCCAGCCTCCGCCTGCGTTGGCCGGTCCCGCCCTCGAAGCTGGCAGAAGAGCCGGTCCAGGGCGCCGTCCACGCCCCCGGGCTCGGGGGTGCACAGCCCAGTGCCATGCGGCGAGCAGGTCCGGTGCGGCCTTCGCCAGCGCCTCGCACTGGTCGCCATAGAGCTTCAGCGCAATGCGGGAGTCGAGCTCGGGATCGTTCACCCGGCCGCGCTTCAGAGCGCCGTCCTGATAGTGCTTGACGAGACCGTGATAGGGGTTGCGGGGGAAGGCGAGCGGGCTGAGACGCAGCGTGTCGACGGCCGGGAGTTTCAGAAGCCGGAGGGCCGGCTTCGCCGCCGCCAGGTGAGGCAGGTCGAAGGCGATCAGGTTGTGTCCCAGCAGGAAGGACGCGCCCTCGGCGAAGTCGTCCAGCCTCGAAAGCACGGCGGCCAGACCGCCGCCCGAGTGCGTCAGACTGCGGCCGGTATCTGCCCGCACTGCCGCGAGGGCATGAATCCTGTCGTCCCTGCCGACCTCGAGATCCAAGGAAACGCAGGGCGGCCTGAGGAGGTCACCATCCCCGTGCTCCATTCCTCATGTGTCGTCCGTCTCAGGTCTGGAGTTGACCCGATTTCGCGTACGTCGGGGGAGATACAGCCTCTCTGTGCTCGACGGTGTTGTCGATCTCGGTTTGCGATTCATCGTCGGGTCGATAGACGAGTACGCGGCCGGATCTTGTCAACGAGCGTCCGCCGGAGCGCGCTGGGCGATCTCACGCTGACGGATCTGCTCCAAGGCGCCGCCGGGCCGGTTGAAGCGGCGTCCCTGCCGGGGAATACTCAAACCGTTACATCAGACCCAAGGAGGAACCGATGGCTTTCACTCTCGAAATAGGCGACCGGGCGCCGGACTTCTCCCTGCCCGCCGTCGACGGCAGGACATACACCCTGGAGGACTTCGCCGGCAGCACGGCGCTGGTGGTCGTCTTTTCGTGCAACCACTGCCCGTTCGTGATCGGCAGCGAGGACCGCATGAACGCCTTCGCCGCCGACTATGCGCCGCGCGGCGTCGCCATGATCTCGATCAACTCGAACGAGACCGACAACCATCCCGACGACTCGTTCGAGCACATGGTCACCCGCGCCGCGGAGAAGGATTTCCAATTCGTCTACGCCCGCGACGAGGATCAGAGCGTCGCCCTTGCCTACGGCGCGCTGCGCACGCCGCACTACTACCTGTTCGACGCAGACCGCAGGCTGCGCTACACCGGCCGCATGGACGACGATCCCCGCGACGCCGCCAACGCGAGCACGCACGAGTTGCGCGATGCGGCCGACGCGGTGCTGGCGGGCAGCGCCGTCGCGGTCGAGCTGACCAACCCGCTCGGCTGCAACGTCAAGTGGGCGGATCAGGACGCGCACTGGATGCCGCCGGAGGCGTGTGACCTCGTCCAGGCCTCATGACCCGGAGGTGATCGGCGCCTACCTCGATCCGGCGGGTACGCCGCCCGCTCGGCCGCAACGGTCCGCGATGGATGCCGCCACCCGCGGGCTGCACGAGGGCATCGACGCTGCGACGCGCCGCGCCGGGGTGCCGTATCTGCATCCCGACGGGGAGACGATCCAGCTCGACCTGCTCGGCAGCGGCCCCATGGTCCGCTGGCAGGAACGCAAGCAGGAGCTGATGTTCCTGGGCTCCGCGTGCTGGTCGGAGCAGCCGCAGATCTACGGGCGCTACGGCACCACGGTCTCGCGGCGGCTGCTGTCGTGGGTCCGCGAGCTGGAGGGGGCCGAGGCGGCGGTGCTCACCGACACCGGCATGCAGGCGTGCGCGCTGCTGTTCGACGCGCTGCTCGAGCCCGGCGACCACGTGGCGTGCGCGCGCGGCGTCTACAACAAGAGCAAGGCGTACCTGAGCCGGCTGACCACGCTGCTCGGCGGCGAGCTGACCCTGGTGGACGACCTGAGCCACGCGGGGCTGGCTGCCGCGCTGCGGCCGGAGACGCGGCTGCTGTTCGTGGAGACCTACACCAACCCGCTGATGCGGGCGGTCGACCCGGAGGCGCTGGCGCGGGCCGTGAGCGAGGTGCGCGCGGCCGGCGGCTCGCGGCTGGTAGTGGCGCTCGACAGCACCATCGCCAGCCCGTGGGGCCTGGCGAAACCGGCGCTGCGCTGGGACGGCGTGGACGTGACGGTGGTGTCCGGCACCAAGGCGCTGGCCGGACAGGACCGCGACATGTGGGGCTACCTGGCCTCCGACGACATCCGCCTGCTCAACGGCGTGATGGACCTGCAGGCGATGCGCGGCGGCATCGCCGACTGGCGGCGTGCCACGGCGATCCTGGAGGGCCTGGACCGGGCCGAGGCGCGCTTCCGGCAGCGCTGCGCCACCGCGCGGGCGGTGAGCGGGTTCCTGGCCGCCCATCCGCTGGTGGAGGCGGTGTTTCATCCCACCGCCCCCGGCCACCCGGACGCCGCGGTGATCGCCAAGCACTACACCGAGCCGGGCTCGATCGTCAGCTTCCGGCTGCGCGGTGCCGACGAGGCCGAGACCCGCCACTTCTGCGACGTGCTGGCGATGTGCGGAGTGCTGCGCTACGCGCTGAGCTTCGACGGGCTGGCCACCAAGCTGAACCACCATCGCTCGGTGTCCGAGTACTTCACGGCCGAGGAGGAAGTCCGGCGCATCGGCGTGGACCGGCTGGTGCGGCTGGGGATCGGCGTCGAGCATCCGGACGACTTGGTCGCCTGCCTGAACTGGGCGCTCTGGCACCGGCAGGACGTCAGCCCGGCGGAGGTGGAGGCATGGCAGGCCGAGCGCGCAGGCTCCCTGGGACTTGTACGCGCATCTACCAGCGCAGGGAGTACTCAATGGTGAGGTTGGAGTCGGCTACGGCAGAGGAGCCGGTGGTGCCGCTGCCCTCGACGGTGACGTCTTGTGCTCCGAGACCGAACCGGGTGCCCACCCGCCACTCGGGCGCGTCTCCGGCGAACTCGACGCCCGCGTACGGGCGCACGCTCCAGTCGTTCTCCGCCACGCCGTAGCCCACCTCCGCCCCGACGCGGCCAACCGGAGAGGCCGCACCGGCCAGATCGGCGGAGCCCTGCGACCAGAGTTGCTCCACCCCGCCGGCGGCGGCCGCCCCATAGGAGGAGTCCACCTTCACCGCAAGCCCGCGCCCCGGCGCGCCGGGATCGAAACTCAGCGACCCTGCCGCACCCCACTCCCGGTATCCGCGGTCCTCGTGCGTCACCAGCACCCGCGCACTTCCGGTCAGCGCCAGCCCGACCCCCAGGTCCGTCAGGCTCAGTCCGCCGCCAAGCTCCACGCCGGTCCCGTTCTCCACGTCGCCGCCGTCATGACGCACGCCGACCTCCACCGAAGGCCTCACCACCAGACCGGACCCGATGCGCACCTGCCCCGAGCCCTCCGCCGTCAGCCGCAACCGCATCACGTCCGCTTCCACCATCGGCAGCACCGGCGTCGACTCCGATGTCATCCTCAGCAGATATCCGTCAGCCTTCACCGCCAGCTCCAGGCCGCCCCCAGCCTCGGCCGTCAGCAGCTCTCCGCGCCCCCCAAACGCCCCGAGCAGCATCCCGATCGCCGTCTGCTCCTCCAAGCGCACTTCCTCGACCTGTCGCAACTCCCCGACTCCGTAGCCGAACACCCCCCAGACCGACAGCCAATCAGCGACCGGCACCCGCACGTACGGATACACGCTCGTCAACTCCGCCTCCAGATCACCCTCGCGCGCCGGCCGATCGGCGTCCCCAGCCCACCCGTAGCCACCGTTGCCGTCGCTGCGCCCCACCGCCAGACCGCCCAGCCAGCCGCCAAGGTCCGCATCCACTCCAGCCAGCCCCGTCAACACGCTGCCGTCGACCGACAGCCGCCCGTCCTCGTCCAGCCCCTCGAAGCCGCTCGCCGCCCCACGACCCCATACCGTCCACCGCACGCCCTCATCTGCCTCTTCGGTCACGCCGCCCGCCTGATCGACTGCCCCCGGATCCATCGCCACCAGGAACGAACTCGCCGCCAGGAACTCCTGCCCGCTCAGAATCCGGTAGTCCCCGCTCCGCCCCGACAGCACGTCCGACTCGGTTCCTTCTTCGTCGCCTCCGACGACGAGCGCGTCCGCACTCACCCGGTGGCCGGCCAACGATACCTGGCTGCCGAGCGGCGGTCCGCCTTGCGTCCGCTCCCCGACCGCCTCCAGCACCTGCTGGGTCACCGTGCGTCCGAAGCGCGCCAGCCACGCCACCGTCACCGCCGCGTCGTCGTCCTGAATCGTCCCTACCGCGCTCACCACCTCGGCCGCCAGCCGTACGTTCACGGGCTCGCTCAGGTTCAGCAGAAACTGCTCGGTGTCCTCGTCCACCGCGTCGTCCAACACTTCCATGGAGATCGTCTTCTGCGTCTCGCCCGGCTCGAACCTCAGCACGCCAACCTCTTCCGTGTAGTCTTCGCCGGCTATCGCCGTGCCGTCCGCACTCCTGCACACCACGCTGATCGGCCGCCCGCTAGGACCATCCAGCGTCACCAGAAAGCCAATCTCGCCGCTGCTCTCCACCACGCTCGCATCCGCTATGGTGATCAACGGCGTCTGGTCCTCGTCGGTGATCGTGCCGGTCGCTTCGCCGTCGGCCACGGTGGCGTTCTCGGCTTCGCCAAGCTGCACCAGGAACGTCTCGTCCGCCTCGTCCAGCGCGTCGTCGATCACCGCGATCGTCACGCTCCGTGCGGTCTCGCCGGGCGCGAAGCTCAACTCCCCGTCGCCTGCCTCGTAGTCGTCGCCCGCCTCCGCGGTGCCGTCGGCGGTCCGGTAGCTCACCGTAATCGTCCGTGAGCTGGCCCCGCTCAGCGTCACCGGGAACACGATCTCTCCGGCGCTCTCGACCGCGCTCGCGTCGGCGACGCTGATCGTTGGCGTCTCGTCGTCGTCGAGGATCGTCAGGACCGCCGGCGCCACCGTCAGCGTCGACTCCGGCGGCACGGTGATGCGTCCGCTCACCGTCACGGTCTCGTCCGGCTCGTCGAACGCGTCGTCCACCGGCGTGAACGTGAAGGCCGCCGTGCCGCTGGTCGCCCCCGAGCCGATCGTGAGCGCGAACGGCGCCACCGCAGCGAAGTCCTCGGCGTTCGCAGTGCCGGCAGCCACCGTCACTTCCAGGACGACGTCCGTCGGCAGCGTCGCGGCGTTCAGCGCCGCGGTCACCGTCACCCCCGTCGGTTCGGCTCCTTCTGAGACTTCCGTCGGGTCGAGACTCAGGCTGACCGCAGTCGACACCTCGTCGTCGTCGATCACCGTCACCGCAACGTTCGCCGTCACCGATCCGTAGCCGCCGCCGGACGCCGCGTGCGTCAGCGTCGCGGTGTCATTCGCGGCGTCGGCGTCCTCGCCCGCGCTCACCGTCACCGTCTGCGCGGTGCCCCAAGCAGATGCCGTGAACTCGAGACTCGCGTCGTCCACACTCAGGTCCGTGCCCGAGGTCCCGCCGATCGTCACCGTCACCGTCGCGCTCGGCTCGGTCGCCAGCGCCACCGTGTAGGTCTCGCTCGCCCCTTCCCCAATCGTCAGCGACGACGGCCTCACCACCAAGCCCACCGTGTCGTTGTCCGTGATCGTGATGGTGTCCGAGGTGATCGTCAGTGCCCCAGAGTCGCCCGTGACGGCGATGGTTTCGGCCTGTTCGTCCACTGCGTCGTCCACCGGCGTCAGCGTGAAGCTGCCGGTCGCGCTCGCTGCTCCCGCTCCGATCGTGATGTCGAAGTCTGCCACCGCCGCGTAGTCCGCAGGCGATTCGGCCGTGCCATCGCTCACGCTCACCGTCACCGTCTGCGCCGACGCGTACCGTGCCGCTCCGTTCACCGTCGCCGTCACCGCGATCGTCTGCGCCCCGCCGTTCTCGGTCACGCTCTCAGGCACTGCCCTCAGCGTGATCCCCGTCGGCGCCTCGTCGTCGTCCGTAATCGTGATCGTCTCCGGGGTGATCGTCAGTGCCCCAGAGTCGCCCGTGACGGCGATGGTCTCGTCCCCTTCATCCACCGCGTCGTCCACCGGCGTCAGCGTGAAGCTGCCACTCGCGCTCCCCGCTCCCGCTCCGATCGTGATGTCGAAGTCCGCTACCGCCGCGTAGTCCGCAGGCGATTCGGCCGTGCCATCGCTTACGCTCACCGTCACCGTCTTCGCCTCCGTGTACCTCCCTCCTGTCACCGTCGCCGTCACCGCGATCGTCTGCGCTCCGCCGTTCTCGGTCACGCTCTCGGGCACCGCACTCAGCGTGATCCCCGTCGGCGTCTCGTCGTCGTCTTCCACCGTAACCACGACGTCTGCCGTCACACTCCCGTA
The DNA here is from genome assembly GCA_963662775.1 of Spirochaetia bacterium. Taxonomy (GTDB): domain Bacteria; phylum Spirochaetota; class Spirochaetia; order SZUA-6; family Bin103; genus CATQHW01. Next base: position 1,627,184 of record OY759747.1, on the reverse strand, counting down.
GTCGCCGCCGGAGGCCGTGTGCTTCAGCGTCACCTCGTCATTCGACGCGTCGTCGTCCTCGGCGGCCGTCACTGTCACCGTCTGCGCATCGTTCCACTTCGCCACCGTGAACGTCAGCGACGCCGTGTCCACGCTCACGTCCGTGCTGGCCTGTCCCGTGACCGCCACCGTCACGTCCGCGCTCGGCTCGGTCGCCAGCTTCACCGTGTACGTCGCATCCGCGCCCTCGCCCACCGTCACCGCTGCCGGCGCCACCAACCCCACGGTGTCGTCGTCTTCCACCGTCACTCCGACGTCCAGCACCACCGATCCGTAGTCGCCACCGCTCGCCGTGTGCTTCAGCGTCACCTCGTCGTTCGAGGCGTCGTCGTCCTCGGCGGCCGTCACCGTCACCGTCTGCGCATCGTTCCACTTCGCCACCGTGAACGTCAGCGTCGCCGCGTCCACGCTCACGTCCGTGCTGGCTTGCCCCGTGATCGCCACCGTCACGTCCGCGCTCGGCTCGGTCGCCAGCGTCACCGTGTACGTCCCCTGGTGCTCCTTCGCCGGAGTTTCCGGGTCGTCCGCTTCCCCGATCGTCACCGCCGCAGGATCGACCACCAGCCCCACGGTGTCGTCGTCTTCCACCGTCACTCCGACGTCCAGCACCACCGACCCGTAGTCGCCGCCGGAGGCCGTGTGCTTCAGCGTCACTTCGTCGTTCGACGCGTCGTCGTCCTGCGACGCCGTCACCGTCACCGTCTGCGCATCGTTCCACTTCGCTACCGTGAACGTCAGCGTCGCCGCGTCCACGCTCACGTCCGTGCTGGCTTGCCCCGTGATCGCCACCGTCACGTCCGCGCTCGGCTCGGTCGCCAGCTTCACCGTGTACGTCCCCTGGTGCTCGGAGATGTTCTGCGTCGCAGGGTCGTCCGCCTCTGCGACCGTCACCGCCGCAGGGTCGACCACCAGACCGGGTGAGTCGTCGTCGCTCACCGTCACCACGACGTCCAGCTCCACCGACCCGTAGTCGCCACCGCTCGCCGTGTGCTTCAGCGTCACCAGGTCGTTCGACGCGTCGTCGTCCTGCGACGCCGTCACCGTCACCGTCTGCGCATCGTTCCACTTCCCCACCGTGAACGTCAGCGACTCCGTGTCCAGCGTCAGGTCACTGCCGGCGTGCCCCGCGACCGCCACCGTCACGTCCGCACTCGGCTCGGTCGCCAGCTTCACCGTGTACGTCGCATCCGCGCCCTCGCCCACCGTCACCGCCGCAGGAGCCACTACCAAGCCGGGTGAGTCGTCGTCGGTCACCGTCACTCCGACGTCCAGCTCCACCGATCCGTAGTCTCCGCCCGAGGCCGTGTGCTTCAGCGTCACCTCGTCATTCGACGCGTCGTCGTCCTCGGCGGCCGTCACCGTCACCGTCTGCGCATCGTTCCACTTCGCCACCGTAAACGTCAGCGACGCCGTGTCCACGCTCACGTCCGTGCTGGCCTGTCCCGTGACCGCCACCGTCACGTCCGCGCTCGGCTCCGTGGCCAGCTTCACCGTGTACGTCGCATCCGCGCCCTCGCCCACCGTCACCGCCGCAGGATCGACCACCAGCCCCGCGGTGTCGTCGTCTTCCACCGTCACCACGACGTCCAGCACCACCGACCCGTAGTCTCCGCCCGAGGCCGTGTGCTTCAGCGTCACCAGGTCGTTCGACGCGTCGTCGTCCTGCGACGCCGTCACCGTCACCGTCTGCGCATCGTTCCACTTCGCCACCGTGAACGTCAGCGTCGCCGCGTCCACGCTCACGTCCGTGCTGGCTTGCCCCGCGACCGCCACCGTCACGTCCGCACTCGGCTCGGTGGCCAGCCTCACCGTGTACGTCCCCTGGTGCTCCTTCGCCGGGGTATTCGGGTCGTCCGCCTCCGCGACCGTCACCGCCGCAGGATCGACCACCAGCCCCACGGTGTCGTCGTCTTCCACCGTCACCACGACGTCCAGCACCACCGACCCGTAGTCTCCACCCGAGGCCGTGTGCTTCAGCGTCACCTCGTCGTTCGAGGCGTCGTCGTCCTCGGCGGCCGTCACCGTCACCGTCTGCGCATCGTTCCACTTCGCCACCGTGAACGTCAGCGTCGCCGCGTCCACGCTCACGTCCGTGCTGGCTTGCCCCGTGATCGCCACCGTCACGTCCGCGCTCGGCTCGGTCGCCAGCGTCACCGTGTACGTCCCCTGGTGCTCCTTCGCCGGGGTTTCCGGGTCGTCCGCTTCCCCGATCGTCACCGCCGCAGGATCGACCACCAGCCCCACGGTGTCGTCGTCTTCCACCGTCACCACGACGTCCAGCTCCACCGACCCGTAGTCGCCGCCGGAGGCCGTGTGCTTCAGCGTCACCAGGTCGTTCGACGCGTCGTCGTCCTGCGACGCCGTCACCGTCACCGTCTGCGCATCGTTCCACTTCGCCACCGTGAACGTCAGCGTCGCCGCGTCCACGCTCACGTCCGTGCTGGCCTGCCCCGTGACCGCCACCGTCACGTCCGCGCTCGGCTCGGTCGCCAGCTTCACCGTGTACGTCCCCTGGTGCTCCTTCGCCGGGGTTTCCGGGTCGTCCGCTTCCCCGATCGTCACCGCCGCAGGATCGACCACCAGCCCCACGGTGTCGTCGTCTTCCACCGTCACCACGACGTCCAGCACCACCGACCCATAGTCTCCACCCGAGGCCGTGTGCTTCAGCGTCACCTCGTCGTTCGAGGCGTCGTCGTCCTCGGCGGCCGTCACCGTCACCGTCTGCGCATCGTTCCACTTCGCCACCGTGAACGTCAGCGTCGCCGCGTCCACGCTCACGTCCGTGCTGGCTTGCCCCGTGACCGTCACCGTCACGTCCGCGCTCGGCTCGGTCGCCAGCGTCACCGTGTACGTCCCCTGGTGCTCCTTCGCAGGGGTTTCCGGGTCGTCCGCTTCCCCGATCGTCACCGCCGCAGGATCGACCACCAGCCCCGCGGTGTCGTCGTCTTCCACCGTCACTCCGACGTCCAGCACCACCGACCCGTAGTCGCCGCCGGAGGCCGTGTGCTTCAGCGTCACCAGGTCGTTCGACGCGTCGTCGTCCTGCGACGCCGTCACCGTCACCGTCTGCGCATCGTTCCACTTCGCCACCGTGAACGTCAGCGACTCCGTGTCCACGCTCACGTCCGTGCTGGCCTGCCCCGTGATCGCTACCGTCACGTCCGCGCTCGGCTCGGTCGCCAGCTTCACCGTGTACGTCCCCTGGTGCTCGGAGATGTTCTGCGTCGCAGGGTCGTCCGCCTCTGCGACCGTCACCGCCGCAGGATCGACCACCAGCCCCACGGTGTCGTCGTCTTCCACCGTCACTCCGACGTCCAGCACCACCGACCCGTAGTCGCCGCCGGAGGCCGTGTGCTTCAGCGTCACTTCGTCGTTCGACGCGTCGTCGTCCTGCGACGCCGTCACCGTCACCGTCTGCGCATCGTTCCACTTCGCTACCGTGAACGTCAGCGTCGCCGCGTCCACGCTCACGTCCGTGCTGGCTTGCCCCGTGATCGCCACCGTCACGTCCGCGCTCGGCTCCGTGGCCAGCTTCACCGTGTACGTCCCCTGGTGCTCGGAGATGTTCTGCGTCGCAGGGTCGTCCGCCTCTGCGACCGTCACCGCCGCAGGGTCGACCACCAGGCCGGGTGAGTCGTCGTCGCTCACCGTCACCACGACGTCCAGCTCCACCGACCCGTAGTCGCCACCGCTCGCCGTGTGCTTCAGCGTCACCTCGTCGTTCGACGCGTCGTCGTCCTCGGCGGCCGTCACCGTCACCGTCTGCGCTTCGTTCCACTTCGCCACCGTGAACGTCAGCGACGCCGTGTCCACGCTCACGTCCGTGCTGGCCTGCCCCGTGACCGCCACCGTCACGTCCGCGCTCGGCTCCGTGGCCAGCTTCACCGTGTACGTCCCCTGGTGCTCGGAGATGTTCTGCGTCGCAGGGTCGTCCGCCTCCTCGATCGTCACCGCCGTCGGGTCGACCACTAGAGAAGGATCGCCTTCGTTGTCCTCCACCGTCACCGGCAAGGACACCGCGTCGACGCTGTCGTATCCCCCACCGCCCGCTATGTGCAGGATCTCCACGCTCCGTTTGCCGTCGACGTTGGCAACGAAGTCGTCGACGCTGCTCACCGTGACCGTTTGTCGCGTGCTGTAAGCACTCGTTGGAAACGTCAACTCCACCGGGTTCGTCTTCGCGACCGTCGCATCCGTACTCGCCAGCGAGACCGTGACCTCGTCCGTGGGCTGCGACCCCAGCCACACCTCGTAGGTAGCGTCCTCCCCCTCCGTCACGGTCACGGACTTGGGCAACAGGTTCACGCCCAGTTCGTCGTCGTCCTCCAGCGTGACCGTTGCGACTTCCACCACCAAGCTTCGCGCTCTGGTCGTAGCCGTGCCTTGCACCACGATCGTCTCGTCGCCTTCATCCGTCCGGTCGTCGTTCGGCGTCAGCGTCAAGCTCACCGAATTCGATCCCTCGGTCGCGTTGACCGGAATCGAGATAGTGGGCGTCGCCGGGGACCAGGTCCGTGTGTAATCTGTCCCTTGCTCCGCAGTTCCGCTCAGCGTAAGGGTCACTGTCGTCACGTCGTTGGCCATCGCCACTTCCGGGTCCAGCGTCGCGGTGACCGTCACCGTCCGGGCGCCGCCACCCTCCGAAATGGAGTCCGTGTCCACGGCCAGGGACACCGCAGGCACTGTTTCGTCATCCCTCAGCGTAATCTCCGCTGCAGTGACCGAGCGGCCGGGCGCCGATCCGAGAATCTCGATGGACTCGTCACCTTCGAGCAACCTGTCGTCGGTGGGCGTGATCGTAACCGTCGCGCTGCCTGATCTCGCGTTGGCCGGAATCGTCACGGAAGCGCCGCCGCTACGCGCGTAGTCGCCGGCGCCCGCGGTACCGGCCCAGGCGAGCGTGACCACCGTGTCCGTCGCGAGAATGCTGTCCGCGGCGTCGCCCCAGGTGCCCGTAACCGTCACCTGCCGCGCACCACCGTTCTCGGTGATCGCCGTCGGCGACACCGACAGGACGATGCCGGCGGCGTCGAGGATGCGCAGATTAGCCCCGCGGACGAAGGGCGTCATCTTCGAACCCGAGTTGGCCTCGATGCGCAACAGCTCCACGTCGCTCTCCCGGCGCACGTCGTTCACCGGGGTGAGGCGGACCGCGGTCGTACTGCCCTCGAGTTGCCCCGCCGGGATGGTGACGCTGAGGGGTCCGCTGACCGTGTAGTCCGCAGAGTTCGTCGAGACGTCGGTGAGCTTCAGCGGGATGACGATGTCGCTGTTGCTCGGACTTGCAGAGCGGTTCTGAGCGATGATCGTCAGCCCCGTTTCGCCCACGCCCTCCTGGAGGGACTGGGGCGACACGCGCAAATCGATCGCGTGAGAGCCGCCGTAGATGACCATGTCGCCTATGGAGTAAGTCCGGCTCGTCGCCGGCAAGGGACTGGCGACCGTCCCCGTGACCGTGGGGTCCCGTATGTCTCGCCAGCCGGTGAACTTGACCGCGCCCGCCGGTACCACGATCTCTCCGTCGAAATCATAGTCTCCCGATTTTACAATGTAGGTGCAGTATGGACGCCTCCTGTCGCAAGACGCCGATACGATGCCGCTGTCGAGTCCCAACTCCATCCTCAACGTACCGACAAGTTCCATCGGTCTTGGATGTGAGAAATGAATAAACATGGCAGATTGTCCGACGATGAATACTCCTGTACTGAGTTGAATACTGTAATGGCTAATTTGGAAGTTGGCATCGGCATGAGGAAGCACTACAATGAGAGAATCATGCACAATTTCGTCCATGTCATTCGGAGATATTGTCACGGTCGGATAGATTTATTTCCCTGCGGATCCGGCCCTCGGAACAACATTCACCTTCGCACTGGTAAGCACTCCGCTGCTGCCGCTAGGGACCGTTATCACGACCGGGTTTGGAGTCATCAGGTCGGCGCCGAACGTCATTGTGACAGTATATGCTCTCGATGTAGGGCCGTTAAATATGGTCGGGACACACCCCAATGTGTCACCAACATAGTTTTGATAAGCTGCTGTATTGCAACTGATTCGTATCGATAAGGGCTGATCAGAGGGGACCACCCAGAAGACCGGAGAGTCCCGGTCCGTAAAAGTCGTGCCTCTGACCGTCACGCTTGCAAGCAGAGCGGCTGTCTCAATAGCCTCGGGATCGTCGTCGTCCACCACGGTGAACGACAGATTCATGATTGCGGATGTCGCACCGGCCGGGAGTGTCAACTGCCAAGGCGGAGAATTTGTGCCGTAGTCGATGTCTTCTGATGACAGAGTATCATAGACCGGCGAGAGCACGATACTCTCCTCTTCCTCGAAGGTTCCGCCGCCCACGAGCGAGACAGTCATGCGGATGGTGGCGCTGCTGCCTTCACTTAACTGCCCGGGCCAACGAGCCGACAGATTCAGGCTCGGGGCCTTGTCGTTGTCCTTGAGACCGACGTCCACCCCCGTCACGGTTATGCCGGTCGCGGTACCGCCGATGCGGACCGTTTCGGGTCCTTCGAAGAAGCCGTCGTCCACCGGACGGAGTATCAAATTTGCCGTGCTCACCGTCGCTCCGGCTGCGACGGTGATGTCCGGGAGTTGCACCACAGTGTAGTCCGTCGTCTTGGCGCTGCCGCCGAGGGACAGGTCGATCACGGTCGCGTCGCCGCGCGCCGCGGAGAGCGTCGCGGTGACGGTGACGGTGGTGTTGCCCTCGCCCTCGGCGAATCCGGCGTCGGAAGGAACGGAGAGGGTCACCGAGGGAGTGGTCTGTGCGGTGGCATGCGGCACGCCAAGCAGAATCAGCGCCAAGGCGAACAGGAACGACCCTTTCGGCTTCTTTCGGGCTGTGCTGAGGCGCATGCTCTCCTCTCGCCACGGAGTCAAGGACCCCGATGGTAGAGTCTATTATGTTGGGGGGGGGGGGGGGCAAGTGGGAGGAATTTGCGCTGTAGGGGTTTTCTGTCGGGCCAAGGGGGGCGACGGAAGGGTTGGTGCCATGGGTGGACGCCTGAACTCGGTTGGAGACGGCACGGGACCAGGAGATCACCAGTAGGGGCGTGAACGGGCTCTGGCATGGTCGTGGGACGGCCGATCTGTGGGGCCGCTGATGAGAAGTGCAGGGCGCACCACTGCCGGCGAGGTACCGGTGCGGCGCTGTTGTGTCGGCGGCGCCCTCGGCGCTCGTGTCAGGCTGCCTTGGTCAGGCTGCGCAGGTGTTCGCGCTGGCCGGCTTTGATGCGCCCGCGCGCCCGTTGGCCTGCGAGTGCAGTTCCTGCCGTCGATCCCCAGCGCCTGCCCGAAGTCCGGCAGTACCTCCTGCACCAGGTCGGCAGCGTCGAACACGAAGGAGGCGATCAGGGAGTTCCACATGGGCCGCACCGGATAGTCGTCGTGGCTGTTGCCGCGCTCGGCTTCCAGCGTCTGCATCAGATCAGCGGTTCGTCCGGCAGCGCGTCGAGCACGAGGCGCAGGCGTTGCAGGCTCGCGAGCCGGTTGCATTCGCCCGAGCCGTTCGATGAGCGCCTCGCCGACCGTTCAGTCATTCGCGACGAAGGGTGACCCAGCGAAAGACATAGACGCACCACACGAGCGATAGAAACGCCAGCAGGGTCAACACGAGTTCCGTCGGCGACGGGCGCAACAGCCCGAGGCCTGCCGAACCCGCCGCCAGCGAGACCATGGCGATGGAGGCGGGCAGGTAAACCGGCCGGTGCTGAACCCAATACTCCAGAGTGCGCACCATGGCCGCCAGCGTCGCCAACGCGATGCCGACCGAGCCGGCGAGAACCCATGTGGTGATTGCAGGCGCATGGGAGTCCTCCGCGTGCTCGATCACACCGGTCATAGCAGCGCCTGCCGTGGCGATCGCCATGGTCAGCGGGAGATGCAGGAATATCCAGATGGGCAAGCCGTCCCGGCCCTTCCGGGGCCTTCGTCGGCCTACCAGATCGAAGTAGACCCACCACAATCCGAACCCGATTCCCAGAGACAGAAGGCCGGTCGTCAGCGTGCGAACGCCGCGAGCGGACGCCGACAGGCCGTGGACGACTCCGATCACGACCTCACCCAGCACGATGATCGTGAACAGCCCGAAGCGCTCGACGAACGACTCCGCGACGGCCGGTTGGTCGAACCCGTCGACCGTGGCTCGTGTGACGTGCAAGCTCGTACCCAGCCACACGAACACGACGGCCATCCAGATCGGCACTTGCATGGCGGTCGGCGCGAACGCCGATCCGACCATCGCCGCCGCGGTGAGCAGAAGGCTCGCGAGGTAAGGGCGCAAGGTCCTTCGATACCGTCCGCCGTCTCGGGTGGGGACGCTGTGCCAGAGCCAAGCCAGGAGGCACAGGAACACGCCGTACAGGATCGAGAATCCGTTACGTCCGGCCGCGCCGTCGCTGGCGTACACCGCGAGCAAGGCAACCAGCAACATCTGGACGAAGATGTACGTCCGGCTCCGAATGTCCTCACGGCCGTGAAGGTCCTGGTAGGCCGTCCCGTTCAGCCATGCGATCCAGATCAGGCTGAACATCAGTGCGAACTCGGCAACGGCGCTCCAGCTCACGTGGTCGGCGAGGTTGTGCGCGGCTGCAGCGATGAGCGCAACGTACACAAGGTCATAGAACAGCTCGATGAAGCCGACCGTCCGGCGCTCGATGAACTCGTCGAGCGCTCTTGGCGGCAGCCACAACCGTCGGAGGCGGTGCTTCCTTGGGTGAGGTTCTGCGCCCACGCTACGGTGCTCCTCTATGGAGTCGGCTCGTGCCATGGCGGCTGCCTGCTCGGCAGGGTCGAGCGACATGCGCAGCGCACGACACGGAAGACCCTGCTGCAGCGATCGGGAGATGCTGTAAGACGCGGGAATGCGAAGGGTAGCGCCATGATCAGGATGCGAACCGAGCGACAGTCAGAAGCATGAGAAAGCCGTGTCGCAACGGGCGAGAGGATGGCTCAGGAGATGGTGGTCCGGCAAGGGGCTACCATCGCCCATCGCTATCGCCTCACGCGGGAAGGTTGGACGCGAGGCTATGCCCCACCGTTGTGACGGAGCAGACGGTGACGGCCGTGGCTGACGTGGTGGACAACGCGAACGACAAGCTCTCGCGTCCCGTTACTCCCGGCTGTGGTCATATTTGCGGGCTTGTGGTGCCGTCCATCCACGATGATCCGATTCGCCCGCGTGGGCTCTGCGACGCCTTCGACCACCTCTTGGGCCATCAGATCGCCGATCCAGTTCACGAACTGCAGGATCTCCTGCTCAGCGTCCTGCAGGCCGATCTGGCCTTTGTTCACCCGCGCTGAGCGCTCCTTGACGATCGATCCGCTCGGCACTCGTTACAAGTTCCTGACTCTTCATGGCCCACCTGCCTCCTGTAGTGATTTGCTGGGGCAGGTAGGCCTCTTTTTTCGCCCTGGAGTCAATGGTTGCCGGATTCGGCGTTCCGACCCGGCGGCCGGCCTCAGATTGACACGGCGCGGGGGGCCGGGCACCGTATTACCGATGGAGAGGATCGCCGCGGTGGGGCAACCGCAATCGCCAGCGGTTCGCTTCAGCCTGCGTCCGCGCGTCGCGGCGAGCATCTGCTTCATCCTGGCTTCCGCCGTTACCCTGACGGGCCTGCTGAATCACTACGAATACCGGAAATACCTTGCCGGCCTGCTGCGCGACCGGCATGCGCTGGTGCTGCAGGACATCGGTCACAACATCGAGGCGTCGCTGTCGCTGGGACTGGCCCTGAACGCACTGCCGGGCGTGGACGGGGACCTGCTGGACAGCAGGCAGCAGCACGACCAGGTGCTGTCGATCGAGATGTTCGACGAGAACGGGATCGTCCTGTACGGCACGGATGAGAGCCTGCGCGGCGACCTGGTGTCCGAGGAGTGGGTAGCCGCGTGGGACGCGGGCGAGGCGGTGTGGTCGCGGCTGGAGCCGGACGCCCACGTGGTCGGCCTGCGCGTGGAGAACAGCCTGGGGCAGGCGGTCGGATCGCTCGCGCTGCGTTTCTCACGCACGGAGTTCGACGGGAACGTGCAGGACATGGCGCTGCGGATCGCCGGTCTGTGCGCGGCGGTCGTGGTCGGGTTCGTGCTGCTCGGCGCCGTCCTGTCGGTGTTCGTGACCCGGCCGTTGCGGCAGCGCCTGCAGGCGATGCAGGCGCCCATCGATCCGGGGATCGAGATCGATGCCGGGACGGACCCCGATCCGTACGCCGTGCGCTTCGCCGAAACGACGGAGGAGGCCCGCCGGGCGGTCTCCGACGGCGCCGAGGAGATTCGCCGGATCGCGCGGGAGGCCGGCCAGCAGGTCGGCGCCGGCAGGGCGCGATGAGTACGGCTACCGCGCGGGTCCGGAGCGGCAGCGCGCCGGACCGGTCCCAGGAACGGTCCGAGCGGGGCGTCTACCGCAGCGTGGTCCTGCGGCTCGCCGGCCTGACGGCGCTGCTGCTGATTCTCTCCCAAGGGGTTCTGTCGTTGCTGCTGGCCCGTACCTTCGAGGACACCCTGCTCCCCGAGGTCCGGCGCAAGGCGGAAGTCGCAGGCGAGCTGGTGGCTGAGCAGATCGGCTATGCCGTGTCGCTGGGCATCCCGCTCGGCTCGCTGGTGAAGATGGACGAGTTTCTGGACGGGGTGCTCGCCGACAACGAGGACTTCACCTACGTGGCCGTCCTGGGTCCGAACGGCGCCGAGCTCTATGCACGGGGCATCGCGGCGGAGTCGACCCGCGACGCCGTCGCCGGCGGGGAGCTGGTGGAACTGCCGATCAGGCTCGAGGACGGGACGCAGGTGGCGTCCCTGCGGGTGCAGGTGCAGGAGGGGACGGTGCGGTCCGAGCTGGCGGCGCTGCGCCTGGACATCGGCACCGTGCTCCTGGTCACCCTGCTGATAGGGATCGAGTTGCTGGTGGCCCTGGTGGTGGTCAGGGTCTCGGGGCCGATTCGCCTGGTGGATCGCCTGCTGGAGCTCAGCGCCAGGGGCGACTTCGGCAACCGCTTCGGCGTCCGCCACCGGGACGAGGTGGGCCGCTTCGGACAGCTCATCAACACCGCGCTGCACCGCATCAACACCGCGTTCGCGGATCTGGTGGAGGAGGCCGAGGACGCGCACGAGGTGCAGCTCGATCGCGGCGTCCAGAAGCGCATCCGGGACGTGCTCGACGGCATCAGGGCGCGCTTCCACTTCGCGATGCCCGGCTCGGAGAACACGCTCGTCCCCCGCTCGCCCATGGACGTGCGGATTCCGTTCTTCCTGTTCATGCTGGCGCAGGAGATCTCGCGCCCGTTCCTGCCGCTGTTCTTCAACGACATTTACCAGCCCATCGCCGGCCTGAGCCGCGAAGTGGCGATCGGCCTGCCGATCACGGCGTTCATGACCATGGTGCTTATCGCGACCCCGATGATCGGATCGCTGACCGACCGCATCGCTCCGCGCGGAATGTTCATCGCCGGCATCGTCCCGTCCGTTGCGGGACACGTGGGCACTGCGTTTGCTACCACGATCGTCGAGGGACTGCTGTGGTGGACGCTCTCCGGTCTGGGCTACGGCATCATCTTCATCTCCGCCCACGCCTACGTCGCCCAGCACTCCGAACGTTCGAACCGGGCCGTGGGCATGTCGGGCTTTCTCGGGGCCGTGTTCGCGGCCTTCGTCTGCGGCCCGGCGATCGGCGGGATGCTGGCGGGTCGCCTGGGCTACCAGAACACCCTGCTGGTCGCCGCGGCGCTCGCGGCGATCGCTGCCGCGGCGGCGCTCGTGACCATCGATCCGAGCGGCGTCCGCCGCGTGAGCCGCGGGAAAGGCGGCGTGCGCGGCTGGCTCCGACTGCTTGCGCACCGCCCGTTCATGGCGGTGACGGTATTCACGGCGTTGCCGAGCAAGTTCGTGCTCGGCGGCCTGTTCTTCTACCTCGTGCCGCTCTACCTGGAGTCCCTCGGAAACGTCCAGTCGAACATCGGCCGGGTGATGATGGTGTACGGCATCGCCTGCGTCGCGGTCACGCCGCTGGTGGCTCGAGCCGCGGACCGGCTCAGGCGGCCACGGCTGCTGATGATCGCCGGCAACTGCATCCTGGCCGTAGGGTGTGCGCTGCCGGTGCTGGCGGACGCGACCGGGCTGGTGCTCGCGTCGGTGGCCCTGATGGGAAGCGGGTTCGCGATCGTGACCGTGCCTCAGCTCGCCGTGATTCAGGAGATCGCGCAGGAAGCCAGCGGCGAGGTGGGAATCAGCCCGGGCGGGATCGTCGGCATGTTCCGCACCCTGGAGCGGATCGGCACCGCGGGAGGAGCGGTGCTGGTGGGGGCGGTGGCGGCCGCCACGGCGTATGGGCAGGCGATGCTCGCCGTCGGTGTCCTGGTGCTGGTCTGCACGGCGGTCTACGTCGCGATGAGTCGTGCCGGCACGCCGGCGGGGGAGGCCGCGTGAGAGGGCGCGCGGCCTCCTGCCTGCTTGCGGCAGCCATGATCGTCGGGCTGGCCGATGCGGCGGCTGCCCAGACGCCGGCCGGCGCTCGGACCCAGGAAGACCCGTTCCACGTGTTCCTGGTGGTGTGGCGCGGCGAGACCGACGTCGAGCACGGCTTCCGGGCCCACATGCGGGAGCGCGGCATACCGGTGCGCTACACGCTGCGCAACCTGGAGCAGGACCGGAGCAACATCCCGGGGATCGTCGCCGAGATACGCGCCGCCCAGCCGGACCTGGTGCACACCTTCGGCACCTCGACGACGCTCGGCATCCTGGGCGCTCGCGACGCCGCGGACCCCACGGCGCACGTGCAGGGGATACCCGGCGTGTTCTCGATCGTGGCCTACCCGATCGAGGCCAACATCGTCGAGAGCTTCGAGTCGACCGGCCGCCCGGTCACCGGCACGGCGTTTCTGCCGCCGGTGAGCAAGCAGCTCGACGCCCTGCTGCAGTACCGCTCCGTCGAGCGCCTGGGCGTGGTCTACAACTCCCTGGAGCGCAACTCGTTGATCAACATCGAGGAGCTTCGCGGAGAGGCGGGGGAGCGCGGCATCGAGCTGCTGGAGGCACCGGTACCGCTCGACGCCGACGGCACGCCCGACCCCGAGCGGCTGACCGAGGTCGTCGGCGGGCTGGCGGACGACGGAGTGGAGTTCCTGTACATGGGTCCCGATTCCTTCGTGACCCGCAACGACGCCCGCATCACGGAGGCGGCGGTCGCGCGGGGCATCCCCGTCTTCGCCGGCACCGAGGCCAGCTTCGAGGGTTCGCAGGCGATGCTCGGCTTCGTGAGCCGCTACTACCTGGTCGGCAAGCTGGCCGGCGCTCAGGCCGAGCGGATACTGGTCGGCGGCGAGCGCCCGGAGGACATCCCGGTAGCGCCGTTGGCCCGCTTCGCGCTGGTGATCCGCATGTCGGTCGCGCTGGAACTGGGGATCTATCCCCCGCTGGGCCTGCTGCGCGTGGCGCAGGTGGTGGAGTAGGTCCGATGGGCCTCAAGGCGCGGATCGGGGTCATCGTCGTCGTGTTCATGGCGGTGATGGTGGCCGGCCTGGTGCTCGCCGGGAGCCAGCGCGAGCAGGCGCTGCGCGACCAGCTCGACCGGACCGCCATGACCGGCAGCCGCGCCCTCTGGAGCAAGATCGTCGAAACCGGCGTGCAGCGCATGCGCGAGCGCGCGCCGATCGTCGCGGAGAACCGGGCACTGCTCGACGCCCTGGCCGGCGGGGACCGGGGAGAGATCTCCCGGGTAGCGCAGGCGCCGGTCGTCACGCTGCGGCGCACCGGCGACGTGACCCGCCTTGACCTGGTTTCGCCGACCAAGGAGGTGCTGTACTCCTCGCAGCCGGCGTTCGAGCCGGCCGCGGCTGCCAGCGACGAGGCGCTCACGCAGATGATCGAGCGGGAATGGACCGGCGGCGGCGTGGCGATCGACGCCGGGCGCAACGTGACGCTGTCGGTCGGCGTCCCCCTGTACGACGAGGATGGCGCGACGCTGGCGGTCGCCATCCTGGCGACCGACATCCTGGAGGCGCTGACGGAGCTGAGGGAGGACACCGGGGCGGAGGCGCTGATCGTGAACCGGCGCGGCCGACTGCTGGTGGGGACCGATCCGGAGATCTGGGAGCGCATCCGCGAGACGGGATGGCTGCCCGGAAGCACGTCCGAGCCGGTCCGCTCAGGCGACCAAGTGTTCTCGCACGCCGCGTTTCCACTCGAAGCCGAGCTCGGCAACCTGGTCGCGAGGGTGGTCACGGTGCAGGACGTGAGCGCCGTCTACGCTGACCAGCGGCGGGTCAGCCTGATCACCGCCCTGGCGGGAGCGGGATTCGTGCTCGCATCGCTGGTCGGGCTCACGCTCTACCTGCGCGGCGCCCTTTCCCGCCTGACCGAGGGCGTGGTCGTGCTGGACGCGCTGTCCCGCGGCGACACGCAGGCTACCGTGGCGGTCAGCGAGGAGGAGTCGGACGACGAGGTGGCGCGCATCGCCCGTGCCGTGAACACGTTCCGCACGCAGACGCTGGCCCTGCGCAGGCATCGCCGCCGGGCGCTGTTGCGCCGGCGGCAGCAGGAGCGCTTCATCCAGGGCGAGATGACACGCCTTGCCGACACCCTGAACGAGGAGGAGCGGCGCGACATCCTCAACGACCTTGCCGAGGTCCAGGCTCCGGCCGGTAGCGCGGAGGTGGACACGAACGGAGACAACGACAGCGGCAGCGAGTTGCAGATGATCGGACTGGCCTTCCGGAAGATGACCAGCCGGGTCGGCCGCCAGCAACAGCGGCTGACGACCCTGGTGGCCCAGTTGCAGGAGGCGTTGCGCACCAGGACCGCGTACATGGCCCTGCAGCGCGACCTGCAGATCGCCAGCCGCGTGCAGCGCTCCTTCCTCCCCGGCGAACGCTTCGAGGCGCCGGGAGTCAAGATCCAGGCCGCCATGCATCCCGCCAAGGAGGTCGGCGGCGACTTCTATGACTTCTTCCGGCTGGACGAGAACCGCATCGGGGTCGTCGTCGGCGACGTCGCCGGCAAGGGCGTGCCGGCGTCGATGTTCATGGCGGTCACGCGCACGGTCATCCGCGCCACCGCCCGGCAGGTGGAGTATGGCCCCGGCGAGTGCCTGCGGATGGTCAACGACACCCTGGTCGAGGCCACCGCCGGGGACATGTTCGTAACGGTCTTCTACGGCGTGTACGACGTTCGCGACGGCAGCTTCGTCTACGCCAACGGCGGCCACAACTCGCCGGCTCTGGTGACGGACGACGGCGTGGAACGGATCCCGCTGACCGGCGGCGTCGCCCTGGCCATGTTCGACGGGCTCACCTACGAGGAAGCGGCGGTGAGCGTGCCGCCCGGCGGCAAGCTGTTCGTGTATACCGACGGCATCCCCGAGTCGGCCGACGTGACCGAGGAGGAGTACGGCTACGAGCGCATGGAAGAGAGCCTTCGGGAAAGCGCCGGCCGCGGGACCGGCGACACGCTGGAGATGATGCTCCGGTCGATCGAGGAGTTCGCCGGCGAGGCGTCCCAGTTCGACGACATCACCATGGTCGTGCTCGGCCGCGAGACGGTCGAGGACGAGATCGCGGTCCGACGCTTCTCGCTGCGCAACAACCGGGCGGACCTGCCCCGCATCGCCGAGGAGATGCGGACGTTCGCGGAAGGCGCCGGCATCGGCTCCGGCGCCGAGGAACTCCGGCAGGCGCTCGAGGAGGTCGTGATCGACGCGATCGACGAGCGGCTGTCGGCGGTCAGCGAGTACGAGATCGCCGTGTCCGCCACGCTCGACGGCGGCGTCGCGGAGGTCACGGTGGAGGACGACGGGGGAGCCTACGATCCGCTTGAGGAGTCCGCGGACCGCGGCGGCGGACTGGGCGAACCGGAGGAGGCGGCAAGCCTGGGAGCGGGGCTGACGGGCCGTTCGCTGGTGGACGAGGTGTCCTACATGCGCGTGGGCGAGCGCAATCGGCTCACGCTGCGCAAACGGCTCGACGCATGAGCGGCCGGTCGACCCGAACGGTGATTGTCGGCTATCATCGGAAGCTACGACGCGGCGCGGCAGACGCCGCATGACTGGAGAAGGATGAGTGCAAATCAGCAGTGAGCGTGACGGCAGCGCATTGATCGTCGCCGTCGACGGCCGCATCGACGGCAGCAATTCCCAGGAGTTTCAGGACCGGTTCGAGGAGGTGGTCGGCGACGGCGATTCCGCGGTGGTCCTGGACATGGGCAAGCTTACCTACATCAGCAGTTCCGGGCTGCGGGCGACGCTGCTGCTCGCCAGGAAGCTTCAGCGGCAACAGGCCAAGTTCGCGATCTGCGCGCTCTCGCCGTCGATCAAGGAAGTGTTCGAGATCAGCGGGTTCGACCGCATCATCCAGGTGCACGCCTCCAGGGAGGAAGCCACCCAGGCGGTGAGCGCCTGACATCGATGGGTTCCGTGGGGGCGACTACCGGCCGCACGGAACCGCCGCGCGGGGGCGAGAGCGGCGCATGATGCCCCGGCGACGGAGGCGCGAACGGGAGAGGCTCCGGGCGTGAGCGCCGACCTGCATCTGAAGCTTGAAGCCGATCCTGAACGGCTTTCGGACATCACGGATGCCGTCGAGGAACTGGGGGAGCGTGAGCGGTGGCCCCCGGATTTCCTGTTCCGCATGAACCTCGTGCTCGAGGAGATGACTCTCAACGTGATGACCCACGGCCGCTCGGCCGGTGCGAGCGAGCTGGAGGTCGTCGTCGTCTGCGAAGCGGACACCGTAACCGTCGAGATCGTCGACGACGGCCCGCGCTTCGATCCCCTGCAGGACGCGCCGGTCCCCGATCCGGACGCGTCCCTGGACGACCGCCCGGTCGGCGGCCTGGGCGTCTACCTGGTCCGCGAGATGGTGGACGAGGTCAGCTACCGCTACGAGGACGGCCGGAACCGCCTCCTGATGAGGACCAGCAAGACCGGTAACGCTTGACAGATAAAATAGATAGCACCGCACGTCCGCCGCGTCCGCCGCGTCCGCGTTGACAACATTTGGCCGGGGCAGCAGAGTGAGCTTTCCCATGCGGAATGCCGTGTCCACGGCTTCCACCCTGACCAGGCGAACCCCGTGGGCGGCGTGGTGGAGGCGGTTCAAGCTCGAACGCGCTTGGTACGCCATGATGGTCCTGCCGCTGGCCTACTACCTCGTCTTCCACTATCTGCCGATGGCCGGCATCATCGTTGCTTTCAAGGACTACCGGATCGCCAAGGGCGTCTTCGGCAGCGACTGGGTAGGCCTCAAGTGGTTCATCCAGTTCTTCGAGTCGTTCTACTTCTCGCGGCTGATGCGCAACACCCTGCTGATCAGCTTCTACACGATCGTCTTCGGCTTTCCGGTGCCGATCATCTTCGCCTTGATGCTGAACGAAATAAAGGTGCTGCCGTTCAAGCGCATCGCGCAGACGGTGAGCTACCTGCCGTACTTCGTTTCCCTGGTGATCGTCGTCGGCATGCTGGTCACCTTCCTGTCGCCCAACAACGGCATCGTCAACATCATCATCAAGTCGCTGGGCGGCGAAGCCGTCAACTTCATGGGCCAGCAGAGCTGGTTCCGCCCGCTGTATATCGGCTCTCACGTCTGGCAGTGGTTTGGCTTCAGCTCGATCATCTACCTGGCCGCGATAGCCGGCGTCAGCCAGGAGCTCTACGACGCGGCGGAGGTCGACGGCGCGTCGCGGCTGCAGCGGATCCGTTTCGTCACCATCCCCGGCATGGCTCCCACGATCATCATCCTGCTCATCCTGAACCTCGGCCACGCGATGTCGGTCAACTGGGAGAAGAACCTGCTCATGTATACGCCTGCCACCTACGAGGTGGCCGACGTGATCGACACCTACGTCTACCGCCGCGGGATCGTCAGCGGCGAATACAGTTTCGGCGCGGCGGTGGGATTGTTCAAGAACGTGGTCAACCTGGGCTTGCTGGTAGCCTTCAATCGGCTGGCGCGCCGCTTTACGGATACGTCGCTGTGGTGAGTTCGGGGCGGGTCGGCATCAGGAGGGCGCTGACGTTCGAGGACGTGGTGGTCGATACCATCGTCTACGCGGGCGTGGCGATCGCCTTCGTCGTCACCCTCTATCCGTTCCTGTTCGTGCTCAGCATGTCGATCAGCGATCCGGTGGCAGTCGCCAGGCGAGAGGTCTTTCTGCTGCCGAAGGGGTTCAGCCTGGCCGCCTACCGGACCGTGCTCAGCGATCCCGTCGTGATCCGCAGCTACTACAACACCATCTGGTATACCGGCGTGGGCACGGCGCTGAACCTGGTGTTCACGGTGATGGCCGCCTACCCGCTGTCCAAGCGCAACTTCTCGGCGCGCGGCGTGCTGATGTTCCTGATCGTGTTCACGATGTTCTTTTCCGGTGGCCTTATCCCGCTGTTCGTGCTGGTGGTCAAGGTAGGGCTCTACGGCACCCGCTGGGCGATCGTGATCCCGACGCTGATCGCCACCTTCAACCTGATCATCTGCCGCACGTTCTTTCAGACTCTTCCGGAGGATCTGTTCGAGTCCGCCCGGATCGAGGGCGCGGGCGAGTGGCGCATCGTCTGGAAGATCGTGCTGCCGCTGTCCAAGCCGATCGTCGCCGTGCTGGTGCTGTTCTACGGGATCGCCCACTGGAACAGCTTCTTCCCTGCCCTGCTCTACCTGCCGAAAGCCGACCTGCAGCCGATCCAGATCTACCTGCGCCGGGTGTTGATCCAGGCGTCGCCGGAGGCGGTACAGCAGTTCGAGACCGGCGAGGCTGGTCGGGGCGTCATGGCGATGGTGCAGATCAAGTTCGCGGTGATGATCGTGGCGATGTTGCCGATCCTGCTGCTGTATCCGTTTCTGCAGAAGTATTTCGTCAAGGGAGTGTTGATAGGAGCCCTGAAAGGGTAGATGTGGTCGATACGATGGCAGAAGGGTTGGTTGGTGGACCAATCGATAACCACCGAACGACGCAAGAGGAACGAGGGGAACTGAAATGACGCTATCGAGAATTGTCTTCCTGGGCACGGTGCTGACCATGGCTGCCGCCGGTGCCTTCGGAGCGGGAACCGAGGAAGGGGCGGCGCCGGACGAATTGCCGACGCTGACCGTGGCCACCCATACCGGATGGGCCGCTCTCTTGGAACCGGCCAACAACGAGCTGCCGGTCTACCAGGAGCTTGAGCGGCTCAGCGGGGTGCACATCGAGTGGGAGAACATCCAGGTTGCCAACTACGCGGAAGTGATGCGCGCGCGGCTGGCGGCCGCCGTGAATCTGCCGGACGTGATCAACATGTCGCTGCTGGGCGACATCGGCCAGCACGGCCGCGACGGGCTGATCATACCGCTCAACGATCTCCTGGAAGAGTACGCGCCCAACATCAACAAGTGGTGGAACACCGGCAGCAACGGCATCTACAAGATCCTGGACACCAGCCCCGACGGGAACATCTACGGCGTGGGCAACTACGTGCTGCCCCACTACCTGTCGCAGGGGCCGCTGTGGAACCGGGTGTGGCTCGACGCGGTAGGCATCTCGGACCTGCCGGAGACCCAAGCCGACATGATGACGGCGGTGCGGCTGTTCCGCGACGCCGATCCGAACGGCAACGGCGAGCAGGACGAGATTCCTATCGTGCCTGCCGCGGGGCGCGGCTACCTGCGGATTCTGGGCAACCTCTACGGATTCGAGTACTCCATCGTCTCCGAGTACCTGGTCGACGACGACGAGCAGGTCTACTGGATCTTCCAGAGCCCGCGCATGAAGGAGTACCTCACCTGGTTGAACGAGCTCTACACGGAGGGGCTGCTCGACAAGGCGTATGCCACCGACAGTTGGACGGAGACCCTGGAGAAGGTCACCAACGATCGGGTCGGGCTGATCACCTGTTGGACTACGTTCACCGGGGTCTATAGCCAGGCTCATCCGGCCGGCAAGCCCGACGGTTCGGTCCCGATCTTCGTGAACGGTCCGCCGATCGAAGGGCCGTACGGTGACAAGTTCTTCGTCAAGCGCGAGATTTTCGGCGGCGACCAGATGGGGATCACGAAGGATGCCAAGCAGCCGGAAGTGGCCATGCACTGGATCGACTTCATCCGCAACAGCGAGGAAGCCCTGATGCTGCAGAACTTCGGCATCCTGGGCGAGACCTACAATATGGTTGATGGCGAGATTCAGACCATCGGCACCGACGACAAGCCGTTCAACGACGGGCTGCTGGAGGTAGGCGGCAGCCAGCCGCCGTACGCCCACCTGCAGTGGGACTTTGCGTGGGACTATCGCTTCCCGAAGTGGGCGCTGGAAAACAACACCGCCTATCAGGGGTACTACAAGGCGCCGTCCTTCCCGCAGGTGCGGCCGACGCTCGACGAGCAGGAGACCCTGAACCGCCTCCTGACGGATCTGAACACCTACAAGACGGAGTGGTTCGACAAGTTCGTGACCGGCCAGGAGCCGCTGAGCAAGTTCGACGAGTTCGTCGACGGCTTGAACAGGCTGGGCGCCGCGGAGGTCATAGCCGTGCGCCAGCAGCAGTACGAGCGCTACGGAGAGCTGACCGGCAACTAGGGAGCCGGAAACCGACACGGATCGATCGACTGCACGAGCAGGCGGGCATGCAGCCCGCCTGCTCGATGATGGGGCCGTGGGCCGTCTTGGCAGCGCGCTTGGGTTACGCCACTTTGCGCGGGCGGATGGCCTGCAAGGCGGCGCGCGCAGTCCGTTCGGCGAGCGCGAGCTCGTATCGAGTCTGCAGGTTCATCCAACTCTGCGCATCGGTATTGAAGTACTTGGCGAGCCGAAGCGCGGTCTCGGCCGTGATGCCGCGCCGGTGCCGCACGATTTCGTTGACTCGCGCCGGGGTTACGCCGATGGCCCTCGCCAACGACGTGGCGGACAGCTCCAACGGCTCCATGAAGTCGTGCTTCAGGATCTCACCGGGGTGAACGGGTTCCAGTGCTGTCATGCCTTGCCTCCTTCAGTGGTAGTCGACGATCTCTGCATCGTATGCGTTGCCATCCTCAAAGCGGAAGCAGAGTCGCCATTGGTCGTTGATGCGGATGCTGTGTTGACCTTCACGGTCACCCTTGAGCTCCTCCAAGCGATTGCCGGGTGGCGCTCGCAGGAACTCCAACGTCGCCGCGGCGTCCAACTGCGCCAGCTTTCGCTGGGCGACTCGCTCGAAGGCAGCGAAGCGCCGCGTCCGATAGCCGGTCGCCAATCGCTGCGTGTCCTTGCAGCGGAAGCTCCGAATCAAGGGACCTTAGTATATCGCATATCGAAATGCGAGAAGACAGGGTCATGGGCCTCCAGTTCGGTTGAGCCAAGCGGGCCGACGGCTTGGGGTAGCCGGTGAGCGTCCCCGCGCCGCCGTCGGTGTCCTGGCGCGTCCCGTGCACCGATCCGATCCTGGCGCCCGGGTTGGGCGGAGATGCCGATGCCCGTCGTGCCTCGAGTCCGCACGTGCTGCGCTTCGGCGACGACTACCACATGTACTACTGGGGCACCGGCGCGGACGGCTTCCAACGCATCTGTCTGGCGTTCGCTCCGGTGCACGCTCCGGATCGATGGCGCTTCGCGGGAACGGTGCTGGAGCGCCAGGCCGGCACCGACTACAACGCCGTCGGGCCGAGCTTTCCGTTCGTCGTGCCGCGCGACGACGGCCCGTGGCTGATGTACTACGGGGCGTGGGGCGTGCCGAGAGCCGACGGCAAGCTGGCCAACACCACCGGTCTGGCCCTCAGCGACGACCACGGACGCACGTGGCGCCACGCCGGGGAGTCGCCGGTATTGCCGCTGGACCGGCCGTGGGACCACGAGGGTACCGGCAGCGTGTGTGTCGTGGCCCACGGCGGCGTCTTCCGCATGTACTACACCGCCCTGGGAGACTACTCGCCCAGGCCGGCGGGAGTGCGGACCGGCCATGGCGACGTCATCCCGCACATCGGCGTGGGCTACGCCGAGTCGGCCGACGGCATCCGCTGGCGCAAGCCGCTGGACGGCCTGATGGTCAGTCCCCGCGGGTTCGACACCGAACCGTTCGAGTACATCGCCTCCAAGCCGTTCGTGCTGCGCAGCGGCGGCGACTGGACCATGTGGGTCAACACCTTCGGCACGGCCTACCGGGTGCGGAGCCTGGTCAGCAGCGACGGCCTGAACTGGAACTGGACGGCCTCCGGACCCGACGGAGAACTTGGCGTCGGCGCAGCCGGCAGCTTCGACGATCACCAGCGCTCGTACGCGGCGGTGGTCCCTCACGACGGCGGGCTGCGCTGCTGGTACACCGGCAACGGCTTCGGCCAGACCGGTATCGGCTATGCTGTGGACGCGCAACGAGGAGGTGTCCATGCACGAGGGTGAGATACGTGTCGGCGTCGTCGGAGTCCGCCGCGGCGAGAGCTTCATCAAGGGCGCGACGGACGCGGTGGGAATGAAGCTGGTCGCCATCTGCGACGTGTGGGAGGAGCGGCTGCAGGCCGCAGGGCGGACCTACGGGGTCGCCACCTTCACCGACTACGACGCGTTCCTGGAGCACGACCTGGATGCGGTGATCCTGGCCAACTACTTCCACGAGCACGGGCCGTTCGCGGTCAAGGCCCTGGACGCCGGCAAGCACGTCCTCAGTGAGACGTCGTCCAACGGCACGATCGCCCAGGGCGTGGCGCTCTGCCGGGCGATGGAGCGCTCGGGCTGCGTCTACATGCTGGCCGAGAACTACTGCTACACTGTCTTCAGCCAGGAGATGCGCCGGCTCTACCGGACCGGCGAGATCGGCCGGGTCACCTACGCCGAGGGCGAGTACAACCACCCCATGGCGCCCGACGCGCGCCTGAGCCTGGCGCCGGGCGAGCACCACTGGCGCAACTGGCTGCCGTCCACCTACTACTGCACGCACGCGCTGGCGCCGCTGGTGTACATCACCGGTTCGATGCCGACGATGGTCAACGCGCTCTCCATCGCCGCGCCGGAGGTCGACGAACTCAGCCTGCGCCGCAGCGATCCCGGCTCGGTGATCCTGTGCCGGATGGACGACGGCTCCGTGTTCCGGATCTTCGGTCTGATCCTGCCGGGACACAGCAACTGGTACCGCGTGCACGGCACGCTCGGGGCCATGGAGATCGCGCGTGGCCCGGGCTACTTCGGCCCGGGCGAGGTTCGTGTCTGGCACGAGGAGTGGAACCGCTGGCCGGAGCAGCCGCTGGAGCGCTCGTACCTGCCCGATTGGCCCGAGCACGCCGAGCTTGCCGAGCGGGCCGGCCACGGCGGCGGCGACTTCTGGACCAACTACCACTTCGCGCAGGCGATCCGGTCGGGTGAGCGGCCGTTCCTGGACGTCTACCGGGGCGTGGCGATGAGCTCGGTCGGCATCCTGGCGTGGCGGAGCGCCCTGCAGAACGGCCAACCGGTAGAGGTGCCCGACTTCGCCGACGAAGAGCAGCGCAAGAGGTACCAGGACGATACCTGGTCGCCGTGGCCGGGCGGCGCCGAGCCCCCGGATGCGCCGCCCAGCATCGTGGCGACCCGCGCGCCGGCGCCGGCGGCGAAGGCGCGTGCCCGGGAGCTCTGGGACGAGATGGGATACGGAGGCAGGTGATGGCGATCGGCACCGAATCACCGGCCTCCGCCGAGCACGTGACGCAGCTCGAGCGGGACGGCTATTGCGTCGTCCGCGGGCTGTATTCCGAGGAGGATACGCGCCCGGTCCGCGCACGGATCGAAGCGATGTACGAAGGACGCCACGACTACGGGTGGCCGAACCCGCATCTGCAGACGTGGGATCCGGAGGACCGCGACACGCCCGGCGGCAACTACCGCTCCGGCTCCCTGCAGCGGCCTGCGGACATCGAGTCCGTGTTCGCCGGTTTCGCGGATAGCCCGAAGCTGATCGGCGCGATGGAGACGCTGCTCGGCGGCCCGGTCCGCCACTACACCGACCAGACGATCTTCAAGCCGGCGGTGTTCAAGGCCGGGCGCAGCTTCTACCACCAGGACTGCTTCTACTGGAAGCTGCGGCCGCAGGTGTGCCTGAACTGCTGGGTCGCCCTCGATCGGGTCGACCGCGGGATCATGGCGCTGGGCTTCCTGCCCGGCTCGCACCGCCGCTGGCGGGTCCAGTTCCACGAGGCGTACTGGGACCAGGTGCCCAAGCACGGCCGCGACGGCAGCACGTATCAGCGCCGGCGGATACCGCTGGAGGTCGTCGACGACTCCTCGGAGGCGCTGATTCCCGGCGAGCCCGGCGACGCGTTCTTCTTCGACAACTACATCTGGCACCGCGGCGAGCCCAACCTGGGCGAGGTCAACCGCGCCGCGTACGCGATCGCCTACCAGCTCGACCGCGACGACAACCGGCTGACGGACGCCGAGTTCGCGGAGCTGACCGACGGAGCGCCGTCGGGATAGCGCACGCTACGCCGGCGCCACCGCCTCGCTGCGGAACACGTAGTAGTCCGTCACGCTCACAGGTAGGCAGCCAGGAACCCTAAAGCCCCGGCACGGGGCTCCAGCACCTTCTCCCCGGCGATGTAGTCGCGGATGGCGGTCTGCGCGGCGATCGCCTCGGCCAGGAACGCGAACACCGGCCGCCACTCGCCCTGGTTGGCCATCCGCATCATCCGCTGCCCGAACTCGTACAGGTTGACGTCGAACGCCCCGGCGTCCTCGTACGCCTCGCGCAGGTACTCGTACATCAGCCGCTTCACGGTCTGGTTTGGAATCGCCAGCCGGGGAACGCCTTCCACCGTCTCGCGGATGCTCAACAGGCCGAAGAAGTGCAGCAGAGAGAGGAAGTTCTCCCGCTTGATGAGCCGCTTGAGGGGGAAGCTCGGCTTAATGCCGGCGTCGGCGGACTCGGTGCCGATGATGCTGCGCAGCAGGTCGAAGTTGCCGTTCAGGCGCGCGGAGCCCTCGGCGCTGCGGCGATTGACCACCAGCAGGTGCCGGAGCTTGCCGTAGTCGATGCGCACGTTGGTGTCGATGAGATAGGTAGGTACCCGCCGGTTCGGCAGGGACTTCTGCAGGTAGTAGAGCACCATGTCGGTGTTATAGAGGTCGGTCTCGGCCTCCTCGGCGAAGCGGTAGCCGTCGTACCACTCGCGCATGATGCCCAGCGCGGTGTCGATGTCCTGGCTGAACGCGCCGTGGTCCCGGTACCGCTCGACGAGGCGGCGGACCTCCGCCGAGGTGAAGCCGAGCATCTCGTTGAACGCCGGCTCCAGGCTGAGGTTGGTGCCGATGTTGAAGCCGCTGGTTACGTCGTCCATGGTCACGGGCGAGACGCCGGTGATGAACAGCCGCTCCAGTCCGCCGCCGCTGCGCTCGGTCCCGGCCTTCAGCGTGGCGAAGCGCAGGACGACGTAGCGATGGCGCTCCGCCGTGGGCTCGCGGCCGAGGTCGGTGCCGACGAAGACGGTGTCGAACTCGCGCGCCCAGCGCCGGTCGTAGTAGTTCTCCAGGAGCGACAGCCAGCAGGTCTTGCCGAAGCGGCGAGGGCGGATGAAGAAGACGTAGCGCTCGTCCTCAAGGGGGCGTACGAAGCGGGTCTTGTCTACGTACAGCCAGCGGTTGAGGCGGATGCGGCGGAAGTCGGCTTCGCGGTAAGGGATGCGGGGCCACGGTCTGGACATCTCGTGCGCATCGGCCTGTCGGGGGCCAGGATGCATGATGCACGGCTGAGGATGGGCCGCCATCGACGGACGGAGAGTCAGCGGGGGCCAGGCAGGCCCGCGGCGGGTATATACTCGGAAGGGACTCGCCCAAGGAGGGCCTGAATGGTCACCGAAGAACACAAGCAGCAGCTCGATCGGGACGGCTACTGCGTCGTCCGCGGCCTGTTCGACGAAGCGGAGACCGGTCCGGTCCGCGCGCGGATGGAGGAGCTCTGGAACGGCTACCACGACTACGGGTGGCCGCACCGGCACCTGCAGACCTGGGATCCGGAGGACCGGGACACCCCCGGCGGCAATTACCGCTCAGGCTCCCTGCAGCTTCCGTCCAGGATCGAGGCGGTCTTCGACGACTTCACCGGCAATCCCAAGCTGGTGGGCGCCATGGAGGCGCTGCTGGCAGGACCGGTGAAGCGCTACACCGACCAGACGATCTTCAAGCCGTCCGTGTTCAAGGCCGGGCGCAGCTTCTACCACCAGGACTCGTTCTACTGGAAGCTGCGGCCGAAGGTGTGCCTGAACTGCTGGATCGCCCTGGATGAGGTGGCGCCGGACGCCATCGCGCTGGGCTTCCTGCCCGGCACGCACGCCCGCTGGCGGATCCAGTTTCACGAGCAGTACTGGGACCAGGTCCCCCAGCACGGCCGCGACGGCAAGACCTACCAACGCAAGCGGATCGCCCTGGACCTGGTGGACGACTCGCAGGAGGACCTGATCTCCGGCGGACCGGGCGACGCCTACTTCTTCACCAACTACGTCTGGCACCGCGGCGAGCCCAACCTGAGCGGCGTCAACCGCGCCGCCTACGCGATCGCCTACCAGCTCGACCGCGACGACAACCTCCTGTCGGATGGGGAGTTCGACGCGCTGATGGACGGCGCACCGCGGTGACGCAGACCGCGCTCCGATCCCTGCGCGATCAGTGGACGGAAGAAGGCTACTGCCTGTACCGCTCGCTGCTGTCCGCCGGCGAGGTCGACGAGGTGCTGCGGATCACCGAGCGCGTCCGCCGGCAGTGGCTGACGGCGAGCGCCGAGGACGGCAAGCCCGGCGATCCCGACCGCCACAACATGCGCCACCTGAATCATCCCGGGTACTTCCGCGACCACCCAGGTGAGTTCGTCACGCTCATGAACCTGATCGCCGACGAGCGCATCCTCGCCTTCGCCCGCGAGCTGCTGGACGGCGAGCCGGTGTTCCGCGCCACCACCCTCTGGTTCGAGCCCCGGACCGCGCACGAGGACGGCTCGTGGCACCGCGACGTCCAGTTCCTGAAACCCGACGAGGAGGAACAGCGCAGCGTCGTCGCCACCCGCAGCAAGCCCGACGGCATCCAGCTCCAAATCGCCCTGGTGGAGACCTCCGACGTCGAGTACGTCCCCGGCTCACATCTGCGCTGGGACACCGAAGAGGAGTACCGCATCCGCCTGGCCGACGGGCAGGCCAACAGCCGCGCCAACGACATGCCGGGCGCCGTCCGCGTCCACCAGCGCCCCGGCGACGCCGTCGCCTTCGAGGCCCTCGGCCTGCACCGCGGCCGCTACCATGCCGACAAGCGCCGCCGCACCTTCATGCTGACCTACACCTCGGACCGCGAGCACCTGTTCGACTACTTCTCCGACCAGCCGTGGATCCCTTCCTCGCCGCTGATGGCCGAGCTTCCCGACTCCACCCGTGCGTTCTTCCAGGGGTTCATGGACATCTACGGGAACGACCTGCGAACCAACACTTCTGTCGCGGCGGAGTTCCGCATCTGAGCAGCCACTACAGTAGAGACTTGCCCCTGATCACGATGTCCGTACCCATATTCCAGAGTCTGGCGAATCGGTGGTTGTCGTCGGCTGCCGCACCGATCGTCTGTTCAAGTGCGTCAAGTTCCTCATCGGTGATGAACGTCTCCTCCGGCAGTCCCTCGTTCGTAGGCATCTTGAGGCTGAACGGATTGGAGGTGTCCTGAATGACGTCTCTCTTGGCCCTCAAAAGGGCTCGGAAAGCCTGAGCGTACTTTTCCTGGGGTGTCTTGGCCATGACACATGCTCCTTGCGGTTGGGTCTTTGAGCCCTACCTCAGGGCGGACTAAGGGCTGCCGTGACGTTCTCATTGATGAAGTCCTTCGGAAAGGGGATGTTGTCCCCTACGATCTCCGAATAGAATGTACGTTGGGCGCTATCGAGCTCCAGCAGCGAGTCCGCCATGCGCTGATTCGCTGAGTGCATCTTGACGAGGCGTTGCCAGTTATCCGTATCGGAATAGCCGGACAGCAGATCAAGCCGCACCTGGTCGGCATTGGCGACCGCCGTCGTGTATCGTTTCTCGATCTCATTTAGCGCGTCTAACGCAACCACCGGGAGAGGATCGCCCCCGTTGGGGTCGGGCAGCTCGATGGTGACTTTGGTGAGCTCCGCGGTCCGTATGTCGTCGAGCCGCGCCAAGCGCTCCTCGTACCAGATGTCTGCAAGGTGACGTACGCTCTCCTGGTGTCGGGTGTGGAGAAACGCTATCCCTTCTGCCTCTCGCTGCATCGAGGTGCCAAACTCGGGCGGGACGGAGGCACAGGCCGTGGTCAAGGCGGCCAGAACGAAGCCGGCGAAGACAAGCTTCACAGCGGCGTCCTGGACTGTCGTGGAGCACCCTGAAACGGGATGCGGCGATCGCGGCGTCTACGCGACCGCGCCGCTGGGGACGATTGCGTGGTGTCGGGCGACAAGACTCTCATGAGGACGCCTCACGAAACATCGTGCGGTGTCGAGTGGCAAGGGATGCGCGCGCGGACGGCGGGGAAACGGGCGACGAAAGGATGAAAAGCGCATGAACGGCGGTTGGGAAGCGTGAGTGGCCGGCCTGATGATCAGTGTCGAGAAGAACTGAACGGGCCTATGGGGTAGCGCCCTTGAGTGGGGGCCGTGAGTCCCGTCGGATGAGCAGAAACGGAACGCGTCGGACGCCGAAGTCCTCGTGACTCGGGGTGCGATTGATTGATAGAGTGGCTGCATCCCGAAAGCGACCAGGATAGCCACAGCGGCGGCGGCTGACCATCGAACGTGCATGAGGTTGCCTCCGAATCAATTCCCTCTCTATGTCCCGAGCCGGCGGGGGTCGCGGTGGCCCGGAGGAGATTGGATCGTCAACTGCCCCCCGTGCTGGACGTCACCGAGCGGGCTGAGTTCATCGCCTGAAGACCGGCCGAATTGGTGTTTCCACCACCATCGTGCGCCGGGGTCGTCACGTCAAAAGCACGCTGAATGAGGTTATCCATTGCGGCGCTACACATGTTCCGATAGTCCGCCCCTAGCAGGTCAAGTCTCTCCTGAGTGGTGCGCGGATCCGTAAACATCGTCAGACATGCCTCTTCAAGCGCCCGAATGCTCTCGCCAGGTTCGCGCGCGGCAGCACCGGACGCAAAGCCTCCGAGAAGAGTAAGCGAAAACACGATCGTCGCCGTCGGGACCACCGGCTGAATGCGGCGCCTCGCGCCCAAGAGATACACCGAGAGTCCCCCGATCAAAGAAAGCGACGCTGCAACGATCTCACCCGCAACTCCGATGCGGCTCAATCCTCCTATGTATCCGGCGACCGATCCAACTACTGAAACCGAGAGTATGGGCAGGGCATACTTTCTCCACTTCAGGCGTTTCCGCCGGCTGTCGGTGGTCGGAGGGCGCTCTGATCGACCTCTGGAGTCCGAAGTGAGGGAAGCCAGAAGGCGGGCGCCGCTTGCCAATCCGACGATCAAGAGAGAGACCAGGGCAACGGACAGAAACGCAAAGACCATATCGGGGATGGCGAGAGGTACTCCTTGAGCCTGGGCCCAAAGAGACTGAAGCAGATTCCTCATCACTTGGAAAGAGAGGCGGGGGGTGTCGAGAGAGGGGCTATCGAGCGACATTGATAGCGACGGGGAGTGCACCGAAGGTTCCTGGAGAGGACGACGCTCGTCTGCGATTTGCCGGTCCCGATGCAGGAGCTCCGAGGTCTATCCGTTTTGATTGAGGGGCTCACTACGTCCCTGCCAGAGGTCAATGCCGGGGCGGAATTGTGAGGTAACGTCCTGAATATAGAATTCTCCGAGCCGCGGGTATGGGTCGTCAAAGTATGAGTCAGGCAAGTGTCTGGTAGTCCAATCGTCCGAGATTGGCGGCCAATAGGGGGTTTCTTCAACGATGATGATGAGCGTTAGCTCGTCGGTAGGGAAGCTGTTGGGGAAGGGGACGACACGGACACATGGAGGGCTGTCTCCACCGGGAATTGGCGGTAGGCACATCATCGTCGCAGGAGCTGGCTTGGGAGTGTAGATCCTGCCGGAAGAGGAAGCGATAGAGCCGAACGACAAACGGGTCTGGGTTGAGGTGGAGTCACCAGAGCGGCTGGCGGTAGAGGGGCTTGTGGTGTCGGGTTCAGTATATGCTTGAAACGGAGCATTGGAGACGCACTGGAGGTAGCGCCATAGTATCGCACGGATTCGCTGATGAGAGGGAGTTGACGATCGCAGGCGGGAGAGCTGTTTCTTCGGAAAAACAGCGAGGCAGCGGTCATCCTCGGAATCAGGCGAACTTAGCTCTGTATGTTTGGCGTGGAGGTGCAGGCATCTGGCGATGAGGTCGGGTAGGTCGTCGAGCGGGTCGTTTACAAATGAGTTGGCGAATTGGGCGGAGAGATGGTCCGCGGCTCGGTCGGCGCAAGTCGGAAGGTCAGGGATGTGGTCGGGGTGCGAATAGGTATGGAGGGGCGCGCAAACAAGCGCGAGGGCAATGAGATGTGGTCTGCACATAGAGGTGTCGGGAGCGGTATATATGACCGTGGAGTGATTGGACGGTTAGAATCAAGGGCTGGCTTCGCGAGTGAAGGGAAGGTTCCTGAGTGGTGGGAGGAATCGACGTGAGTCGTATTCGTGAGGCGGGAAAGGGGCGTTAGCGTGCGCGAATGAGGGGATGAGAAGGGCAGGAGGCCACGAAACAACGGTGTAGCAGCGGCAATCGGCGGGAACGGGTTTGTGAAATGAGTGCTAGAGGGCCTTGGACCAGCGGGAGAGAGATGCAGAAACGGTCTCATCGATGAGTTCCAGACCGCCTGGGCCTGGGAAGGAGACCCAGTCCTGGTAGAGGTGCTTGCCGTAGAGGTCGCGGGGCAGGAGGTAGGCGAGGGTGCCGTTGGTGACCACGGAGATCAGGATCGGGACATCGGGAAAGCGGGCGCGCAATTGGCGCTGGAGCATGGAGTAAGGCTCGGCGGGTACGGTCAGGAGGAAAGCGTCGCCGATCTGCCAGAGGTGCAGGTCGATGGGGATGGTCCCGCCGTCGGGGAGGGTCGGGCCGCGGAGGAGGCGGCGCCGGGCGCGCTCGCGGATGGCGGTGGCGTCGCGGATGGCGATGGGGTCGCCGGATGCCTGCGCGGCTTCGAGGTCGCGGGTGGCTTGGTCGTGCGCAGCCTTGAGGGCGTCGGGTGATTCATGCGGCTTGATCGGCAGTTCGATGCGCAAGGTGCGACTGCGCAGCACGAATGACCGGTCGTCGGCGGGCGGATCGAGCTTCGTTCGCTTCCATGCGCCGAGGGTGGCGCCGGAGATGATGGGGCCGTCGTACTCGAGCTGCGTCCCCGCGGGCAGCAGGGACTCGACGGCGGCGGCGGCGGCGAAGCCCAGGCGGCGGCCGTTGGAGTCGGCGACGGCGGTGTCGCCGACGAATCCTTCGCGGGGGCCGGTGTCGCCGCAGGGGCTGAGCAGGAACAGGCAGGGGGCGCCGAAGGAGTCTTCCATCACTTCGCGCATCGCGCCGATGTAGTCGGGGGAAAGCAGCCGGTTGGTCGGGCCCAGCGTGGTCGGGTGGCATCCGTAGTTGACCAGCGTCGCCAGCGCACTGCCGTCGTCGGCGCTGACGCGGGCGACCAGGACCGTGTCGTCGGCTTCGCCGTCGGGGTTGAAGCCGGTGACGAACTGCTGTGAGTCCTCGTCCCACGCGTCGCGGTTCTGGGCGAGGTCGCAGGTGCCGGAGCCGAAGGTGAGCGATGCGGGTACGAGGTTGGCGATGGCCTCGGCGCCAGCCTCGGCGCAGAGGCGGATCAGGCGCTCGAAGTAGGGGCGAATCTTGTCGCCGCCGGGGTGGTCGCGCATGGAGCTCGACAGGTTGGCTCCGGCGTGGGTGTGGGAGAAGGCGATGAGCAGCCGGCCCTCGCTCAGGCCGAGTGGTTCGCGCACGCCGTCCAGGAACTCGGCCATCTCATCCTTCTCCAGCCAGCCGATGTCGACGGTCAGCAGGACCATCGGGGAGCCGTCTCCCTCCAGCTCGGCCAGGGCCAGAGCGGTGGCGGTGAAGGGCCGGTGGACGCCCTCGGCAGTCTCGTGCAGGGCGGCGCCGAAGGAGCGGCTCTGGATGCCGACCGGCGGCGTCACGTCGCGGCGGGCGACGCCGGCGCGGCAGCGGGCGGAGGGCGGATGGTACGGGTGCAGTGAACTCATGGTTGCCGCTCAATCTACCATCAGCGCGCGTGCCGTCGCACCGCCGGCTCACGCCCCACAACCGTGGATTCCCCGTCCCGGACACCATAGAGTGACACTGAAGGGTTCGGGCAGTGGACGAGGTTCCGGCGCACCCGCGCATTCCCTACGGCGAGTCGGACTTCAGGCGCATCCGTCTGCGCCAGTGGCTGTACGTCGACAAGACGCGCTTCCTGCGGCGGCTGGAGCAGGAGCGCTATGCCTTCCTGATCCGCCCGCGACGATTCGGCAAGTCGCTGTGGGTGTCGCTGCTGGAGAACTATTGCGACCGCTGGTGGGGCCACGAATTCAACGCCACCTTCGCCGGCACCGACATCGGGTGGGATCCGCCCGAAGAACGGCAGCGGCTACGTCGTGCTGCGCTTCGACTTCTCGATGGTCAACGACAAGCTCGAAACCCTGGAGCGGGAATTCGAAACCTGCTGCCTCATCGAGCTGCGGGGGGCGCTGGAACGGTATCCCGACCTGTTCCCCGAGGCGGCGCTCCAGCGCATTGTATCGCCGCCGTCCATCGCCACGAAGCTCGCCGAGCTGTTTCGTTACGCAAGCAGCCACGACATTCCGCTGTACGTGCTGATCGACGAGTACGACAACTTCGCCAACACCGTGCTGGCGCACCACGGCGCGGAGGCGTACGAGGACTTCACCCACGGCGGCGGCTTCTACCGCAACTTCTTCGCCACCCTCAAGGGCGGCACGGCGCGCAGCGGCGGCGGCATCGACCGCCTGTTCATCACCGGCGTGTCGCCGGTCACCATGGACGACGTGACCAGTGGCTTCAACATCGGCACCAACATCAGCCTGGAACCCGACTTCAACGAGATGGTCGGCTTCACCGAGGCGGAAGTGCGGCGCCTGGTGGAGACCTACCGTGACCACGGCGTCTTCGACCAGGACGTGGACGAAGCCATGGCACTGATGGGCGAGTGGTATGACGGCTACCGGTTCTCCGAGGACGCCGACACCGACCTCCACAACACCGACATGGTGCTCTACTACCTGAAGCACTCGATCCCCAACCGGCGCGTGCCGAGGTACCTGATCGACACCAACGTGCGCATCGACTACGGCAAGCTGCGCCACCTGCTGGTGGTGGGGCGGCAGCTCAACGGCAACTTCGACCTGCTGCAGGAGCTCATCGGCGAGGGGAAGAAGGACCTGCCGCGCATCCAGCCGAGCTTTCCGCTGCAGCGGCTCACCGACCGGCAGAACTTCCTGTCGCTGCTGCACTACTTCGGGCTGCTGAGCATCCGCGAGGTCGTGCACGGCATGCCCCGGCTGGCGGTCCCTAACCAGACCGTGAAACTGGAGGGCACCTCGCCGCGCGTCGTGTTGGCGGTGTTCGTCGGCTACTCGGAGGACGATCCGGAGGTCTTCGTCTGGTCCTGAGGGCGTCCGTCACTATGGACATGGCGTTCATCGGAGTTCAAGATAGATCGCCATGTCACAGAATTCATCTCGGACCGCCTTGCGGGTGGCGGACATCGCCACTGTAGTGCTGGCAGCGTGTGCGCGCGGACCGGCCGGCCCGCAAGGCGAGACCGGGAAGACGCTGGACTGGTCGGACACGATCGCCGACGCCAACCTGGCCGATTCCGTCTATGCGATCGGGTTGTACGGTCCGGCTCCCTGGGATCCGGAGCAGATCACCTTCTTCCTCGCCGGCACCGGTTTCAGCGCTCACTACGACGACGTGATCTGGACCAACGGACACGTGGCGGACGAGCTGCAACTGCTTCTGGACGGAGTCGCGGCTACGGTTGGCATCGCATAGTCTGTGCCAAACACAAAAGTATACCACGGTGAAGCATATCGCAATTCTTTCCAGGACGAGACGGGCCCTATACGGCTTGCGCCGGGTGATACGATAAAGGAGAAGGGTAGCGCAATGCTGGTGCTGCGGCCGACTAACGACACCGGCACTTCAGTAGAGATCAGCCCAGAGCCTAAATGCGTGCGCTGTGACGCCGTCTTGATCTACGAGCCGGAACATACCGAATGGTATTGCAGTGACTGCCGACACACGCCCTGCAGAAAGGAGTTGCGTAAATGTGCGATAACCTCTGCCGCGACTGGCAATAACGGAATGCTTATGCCTTACGAGCCCCTCTAGTGGACTGTAACGAGCATTCATGCACCGATGTGGCGTGATGGATCGACGTAATGCCACTTCACCACGCGAGGATTCTTGTTGTATTCGCGGATGTAGCGCATCAGCTTGCTCTTCAGATCAGCGACCGAACTGAACACTCCGCGCGTGATCACGTCCCGCGAGATCTTCGCAAACCACAGCTCTACCTGGTTCAGCCACGATGAGTAGGTCGGCGTGAAGTGCAGCCGAACCGTCGGATGCTCGATGAGAAACTCCTGCACTCGCTTCGTCTTGTGCGCCGAAAGGTTGTCGGCGATCACGTGGATCTCCTGGCCGGTCGGCTGATGCGCCACGATGTCGCACAGAAACGCCACGAACTGCTCCGAGGTGTGCCGCGCCGCAGTCTTGCCGATCACCTCGCCGGTCTTCGTATTGAAGGCCGCGAACAGCGCGAGCGTGCCGTGCCGGTAGTACTCGAACCCGTGCCGTTCGGCCCGCCCCGGCGACAACGGCAGCACCGGATCGTTGCGATCGAGCGCCTGGATGGCCGTCTTCTCGTCCACGCAGAACACCGCCGCGTGCGCCGGCGGGTTCAGGTACAGCCCGATGATGTCGGCCGCCTTCCGCTCAAAGTCCGGATCGTTGGAGCTCATGTAGCGCTCCAACCGGTGTGGCTGCAGCCGGTGCTTGCTCCACACCCGCGCCACCATCATGTGCGACACTCCCAGCTTTGCCGCCAAGCGGCGGGTGCTCCAGTGCGTGGACCCATCAGTCGGCGGCTTGCGCGTGGCGTTGAGGATCTTTGCCTCCACGCTCGGTGTGCAGCGAAACGGCTTCTGACCACGGTGCCGGCTGTACAGTCCGGCCAATCGTTCGGCGCGAAAGCGACGTGCCCACATCGCCACGAAGCCACGGCTACACTCCGTTCGTTCGCACACCACGTCCCACGTGAGTCCTTCAGCGAGCAGCAGAATGACGCGGGCGCGGCGCGCATCTTCGGCTCGACCGGTGCGACTTCTGACACGGTCAGTGAGCTCGCGAAGCTCGGTCTCCGTCAAGACTATCCCTTCTCCCATACCTCCGATTATAGTACGAAATCAGATGGTACGGTCCACTAGTCAGATTGGAGATGAACCCGACGAGTCGACACGCCGGAGCGCCGGGGGCTATTGCGTTGCACGCCCAATGGCGGGGTGAAGGAGTACCGGTTGCAGTGACGATGGTGTAGTCGGGAACGAGGAAGGGGCATAGAGTGTGAAGCCCGCAGCGGTGAGGCTGGCTACTTGCGCGCCTGGAGCCGCTGCTGGCGCGTTACCCGCATCTTCGGGTGGGCTATCTGATCGAGCTGACGTACCTGGCGCGAAGCGAGCCGGCGGACCAGGCGGGCGTGGCGGCGGCGGTCAGCGATGTGACTGCGCAATTGCAGCGCTACCTGGCGGACGAACGGCTGGCGCGCCAGTTTCCGGGCGTGCGGTTCACGGCGCTGGCGGTGGTGTTCCACGGCTGGGAGTTGGCGTACTGCGACGCGGTGGCGTAGTCCGCCGGACGCTGCCTCTGCGTCCGATCCGCAGCTTGGGGTCGCGCCGCCGGGACGGTACGATGGCGCATGCGCTGGGCGGCGGCGGAAGCGGACGTGGGGAGCGTGCTGGCGGCGCACGCCGATCCGCTGGCGTCGCTGGCGCGGGCGGAGGTCCCCGCCATTGTCCTGCGCGGAGCCTATCCTGCCGAGCGTTGCGCCGCGCTGATTGACCGCTTCGTGGCGCGCGGGCTGATGGACTCGAACCTGCTGGACGCGGACAGCGTGCAGCCGCGCCGGGTGGACATCGGCACCAGCCTGAGCAACCGCGCCGCCGACAGGGAGGGGTTCCTGGCCCATGCGCAGGAGACCCGGGAGCTGTTCGCCACCCTGTTCAGAGACTGTCCGTCGCCGGTGAAGCTGCTCTATGACCGGCTGGCGGAGCTGGCGGTGGGCAAGCGCGTCACGACGGCGTATGAGCCGAACGGGCGTTTCTACGGGCCGGCGATCTTCCGCATCCACTACGCCGGGCACCGCTACCAGCCGCACGTCGACCACGCCGGCGCGCACGAGCGGCGGCTGGACTACGCCGTGAGCCGCTTCGCGCATCAGTTCGCGGGCGTGCTGTGCATGCAGAACAGCCGCTCCGGGGGGAACCGCTCCGGCGGCCGGATCGCGCAGTCGATCCTGCACCGCTGCCTGTGGACGCCGGAGCTGGAGCCGTGCCTGCAGGCCGACGGGTTCGCCGCCTACGCCGTGGCGAACGCCGTCGAGCACTACCGGGTGGACCTGCAGCCGGGCGACCTCTACTTCTTCAACACCCGCCTGGTGCACGAGGTGCCGGCGCTGGAGGGCACCTTGCCGCGGGTCGTGCTGGCGGTGTTCGTCGGCTACTCGGAGGACGATCCGGAGGTCTTCGTCTGGTCCTGAGGGCGTCCATCCTTGGCACCCCCAACGGGGCGGCGTAGACTCGGAGCCGTTCGATCCAACCGGCTCAAACCGGTTCAACCGACAAGGAGGACGTACCTATGCGGATGCGAATCGACCCGTTGCGCCGCGTCGCACCGATCGCGGTGGCCCTGGCGCTGCTGATCGTGCCGTCGCTGGCGACGGCGCAGATGATGGACACCAACTCGGAGGTGTACCAGCTCGACGAATGGCAAGGCATGCACGGAGCCATCACCTCGTTCAGCGAGGCGCCCATGCTGGCCGGCATGGTGGCGGCCGGCGACCTGCCGCCGCTGGCGGAACGGCTGCCGAGCAACCCGCTGGTGGTCGAGCCGGTGGACGAGATCGGCCAGTACGGCGGCGTGCTGCGCGAGCTGCGCCCGGAAGGCACCATAATCAACGGCGACCACTGGGTGTGGGAGTACGCCACCGCGTACTCGCCGGACATGAGCTCGATCTTCCCGAATGCCCTGGCGGGCTGGGAGTGGAGCGCGGACGGCATGACCATCACCCTGCACCTGCGTGAGGGGATGAAGTGGAGCGACGGCAAGCCGTTCGTCGCCGACGACTTCCTGTTCTACTGGAACGAGATCGGCCTCAACGAGGAGCTCTTCCCCACGCCGCCTTCGCAGATGCGGTTCGGCGGCAAAGCGGGGACGATGACCAAGGTCAGCGACACCGCGGTGCAGATCTCCTGGGACGTGCAGGCCGGCATGTTCGTGGAGTTCATGGCGCGCTGGCGGCCCGCCAACTACGCGCACTCAGAGTTCCTGAAGCAGTTCCACCCGGGTCACACGTCGATGGACAAGGTCGAGGCGTCGATGAAGGAGAACGGCTTCGAGACCTGGACCGACCAGTTCACGGAGATCTACAACCCGCAGCACAGCCCCAAGACGCCGGTGATCGGCCCCTGGAAGCTCGAGAACGAGAAGACCGACCAGGTGCTGGTGATGAACCGCAACCCCTACTACTGGAAGGTCGATACGGCCGGCAACCAGCTTCCCTACATCGACGCCATCCACTCGCAGGGCGTTCCGCCGGGTGAGGCCGAGTTGCTGAAGATCCTGGCCGGCGAGTCCGACCTGCAGGCGCCCGGCCCGTGGGGCGGCATCGCCAACCTGCAGGTGGTCAACGAGAACGCCGACAGCGCCGGCTATGGCCGCATCCAGTACTGGTGGCCGGGGGGCGAGCAGGGCCTGATCATTTTCAACTTCGCTCACCAGGACGAGGTGCTCCGGGACCTGCAAAGCGACAAGCGGTTCCGCATCGCGCTGTCACACGCCATCGACCGCGACGAGATCAACCAGACCTTCTACAAGGGGCTGGGCGTTGCGTCGCAGCCGACCGTGGAGGCCGGCCCGCCGTACTACGGCGAGAACCTGTTCAAGATCTACCTGGAGCACGACCCGGACCAGGCGAACGCCATCCTGGACGAGCTGGGTCTGGACGAGCGGGACGGCGACGGCTACCGCCTGCGCTCCGACGGCGAGCGCCTGCGCATGCAGATCTACGCGATGCCGTCCGGCCTTACCGCCGAGATCGCGGACCTGTACAGCGGCTACTGGGGTGATATCGGTATCGAGACCGTCGCCCGCGCCGGAAGCTGGGACTCGTTCGGCGGCATCTACAACACCAACGACTTCGACCTGATCATGTTCCCGTTCGGGCTGGCCGGCCGGCCGATGAATCCGCTGATCCGGGGCGAGGTCGTACCGGTCGGCACATGGTTCACGCCCGGCAGGGAGTGGGCCGCCTGGCTGAATACGGACGGCGCGGAGGGCATGGAGCCCCCGGATGAGCTGAAGCAGATCGCGGCGCTGCGCGAGCGGGCGATCTCCAGCGCGGACGAGGCGGAACGCATCGCCATCACCATGGAGATCTTCTCGCTGTTGGAGGAAGGGCTGTACATGATCGGCGCCGTGCGCCCTCCGAGGCAGGACTACTACGGAATCGCCAGCCTCAAGCTGGGGAACATCCCCGATCCGATCATCGCCGAGCACATCCACGAGGTGCCGGCGCAGTTCTACTTCAAGTCATAGAACGCGGATCCGTAGCGAAAGCAGGGAGGAGGGACGATCCCTCCTCCCTTTTACTTAGGTCGAGGTGTACGGATCGGCCGCGTCGCGCAGCCCGTCTCCGAGGAAGTTGAACGCCAGCACCGTGACGATCACGAACCCGCCCGGAATCAGCAGCCAGGGCGATCCGGCCAGCACGTGGATGCGTTGCGACTCCTGCAGCAGCACGCCCCAGCTAATCGCCGGGGTCTGCAGGCCCAGGCCGATGAAGCTCAAGGCGGTCTCTCCCAGGATCATCCCCGGCACCGACAGCGTCAGGGCGGCGATCATGTAGCTGGCGAAGGAGGGCAGCAGGTGGCGGAACAGGATGCGCCCCGTGCCCGCGCCCGCGACGACGGCCGCGGTGACGAACTCCTCCTCCCGCACGGCCATGAACTTGCCGCGCACCACCCGCGCGATGGAGGTCCAGCCCACCAGCGAGAGGATGAGGACGATGCCGAAGTAGACCCGCTCGGTCGACCAGTAGCGGGGCAGCGCCACGCTCAGCGCCATCCACAGCGGCAGGTCGGGGATGGAGCGCAGGAACTCCACCAGCCGCTGGATGGCCACGTCCACCGTACCCCCGAAGTAGCCGGAGATTCCTCCCAGGATGACGCCGAGCAGGAAGCTGATGGCGATGCCGACCAGCCCGATCGACAGGGAGATCCGACCGCCGTGGATCACCCGCGACATCAGGTCGCGCCCCAGGTTGTCGGTGCCGAACAGGTACGCCCGGCCGCCGTCCGTGACCCCGAACAGGTGCAGGTCGGACGGAAACAGTCCCCACAGCTCGTACGGGTCACCGCGCACGAACAGCGCCAGCGGCTGCCGGGCTTCCCGGTCCACCTCGTACACGTAGCGGAACGTCTCCATGTCCAGCTCGGACGACAGCCCGTACACGAACGGGGCGGTCAGGCGGCCCTCGTGGAACACTCGGATCCGCTGCGGCGGCGAGTACTGCTGCTCCGGGCTGCGCTGTCGGGGATCGTGGGGCGCCACGAACTCCGCGAACAGCACGCCCAGGTAGAAGATACCGAGCAGCACCAGTGCCGCGACCGCCACCTTGTGGCGCAGGAAGCGGATGCGGATCAGCCGCCACTGCGATGAGACCTGCTCGCGCTCGGCCGGGTCGTGCCGGGCGCGTGTGGGCGCCCGTGCGCTGACGCTGCCGGGCCCGCCCACCTCAGACCGCCTCCCGGATGCGCGGATCGATGGCCACCAGCAGGATGTCGGAGATGAGAGTGCCGAGCACCGTCAGGCTGCTCAGCACCATCACGACGCTGCCGGCCAGGAACATGTCCTGGTTGATCAGCGCCTGCACGAACAGCGGCGCCACCGTGGGCAGGCCCATGACCAGCGATACCAGCAGCTCCCCGGACACCAGCGCCGGCAGGGTCCAGCCGATCGTTGAGATCACGGGATTGAGCGCGATGCGCACCGGATAGCGGAACAGGAGCGGCCGCTCGGCCACGCCCTTGGCGCGGGCGACCGTGACGTAGAGCTTGCGCAACTCGTCGAGCAGGCTGGCGCGCACCACGCGGATCAGGCCGGCGGTGCCGCCGGTGCCGACGATCAGGGCCGGCATCCACAGGTGTTTCAGCAGGTCGATGAGCTTGGCGAAGCTCCAGGGCGCGTTGGCGTACTCGGCCGAAAATAACCCGATGGCAGCGTTGCCGGTGACCTCGAAGGTGAGCCACAGCAGGATCAGCGCGAACAGGAAGTTGGGAATCGCCAGCCCCATGAAGCCGATGAACGTGAATGCGTAGTCGCCGGGCGAGTACTGCCGGATGGCCGAGTAGATCCCGATCGGCAGGCCGAGCAGGTAGACCAGGATCAGCGACAGGGTGGAGATCGCCAGGCTGGCGGGCAGCCGCTGCGCGAGCAGCTTGTTCACTTCCATGTTGTGCGCCATCGAGCGCCCCAGGTCGCCGCGCAGCACGCCCCAGATCCACTTCAGGTACTGAACGTGCATCGGCCGCTCCAGACCGTAACGGGCCTCCAGCGCTTCGATCCTGGCATCGTCGACGGCGTCGCCCTGCATGCGCAACTGCGTGATGTAGGTATCCAGGTAGTTGCCCGGCGGGGCCTGGATGATCAGGAACGACAGGACGGAGATCGCTGCCAGGGTGACCACCATCAGCCGGAGCCGGCGCAGGACAGCCATGATCATGGCACTACCGCTCGTAGTGGTAACGACAGGAGACAACGGTGACGCGGGTGTCTTCGACTGCGTAGACCAAGCGGTGTGCCTGGTCGATGCGTCGTGCCCAGAACCCGGTCAGGTTCTCTTTCAGCGCCTCCGGTTTGCCCAATCCCTCGAACGGAGAGCGCATGGTGTCGGCGATCAGCCGGTTGATCCGCCGCAGCGTCTTCCTGTCCTGACCCTGCCACCGAAGGTAGTCGGCCCAGGCCGCGTTGGTCCATGCCAACGTGCGCTGCATCGCTACGGGTCGATTGTCTCTCGTTCGAGCACGTTGCCGGCCCTGTATTGCTCGATCGACTCGGCGAGGTGAGCTGCGTTCGCGGGCGACTTCAGCAGGTGCACGGTTTCCATCAGACTGTTGTAGTAGTCGAGCGACATGACCACCGCGTCCTCGGCATCACGGCGCGTGATGATGGCGACGTCCGCATCGCCTGCGACTCCGTCGAGTATCGACTTCAGGCCATTCCTGGCTTCTGTGAACGAAACCGTTCTCACATCGCCCTCCAGATTGTCGTTCTCACCGGGAGTCTACCACCAAACTGGCAACTTGTACCACTAAAGGTACAGGTCGGTCCGGCGTACACAAGTCAAGCCGTATACAGGGCGTAGAGCTTCGCCCGCGTAATCCGGAACTGGATCACCAGCGGTCTCTCGGGATGCACCGAGATCTCGGGGCGGCCTCGCCAGGTTACCGGATGCCGGATCTCGTCACCCCGCACCGGGTCGCACTGGGCGAACGCATACCCCTCGATGGGCACCCCCGTCTCATCGGTGAGCTGGACCCGTATCTCCCCCGCCGGATAGGTCGTTGCGTTGACGGATAGCGCGGCCAGCGGGTCGTCGAACACCGGGGTCGCAAAGAAGCCGCGTTCGTCGGCCTCCACCGCCGCGAAGCGGTCGGTGCTCCAGGTCGCCCAGAAGTACTCGCCCTGGTACTCCTCCCGGAATCCCTCGGCGGTATCTTCGTTGTGGGTGTGGTGCCAGCGGCTGCAGGGCACGGCCACGGTGTCCGTGCCGAGCGGCACGATGCCCACCCCCGCATAGACGCGCTTCTCGTCTCCGGCGCCGTCCGCTTCGATCGGTACCACCGGCCGGTCGCCGAAGTACTCCAGCCGCACACCGTCCCGGCTCGTGGCCAGGTGGACCTGCAGCGTGTCCTTCTCGCGGCTGAACTGGGCCGGGAAGAACAGGTGAAGATCGTCCCGTCCGGGATAGAGGGCGTGGGCATTGGTGTACAGATCGTGGGACGGATGGTGAGCCACGCCCAGGTACGCCGTCGTCTCGGGATGGGGCCAGCTCCGGAAGTCGGCGGTTTCGGCACGGGAGATCGACCTTCGGGACTGGCGTGAGCGAAACGATGAGCTGGGGACGTCGCTTTCCATCCACGTCCGGAAGTAGCCGACGTAGCGGCGTCGTACCGGGTCGTAGTGTGCGGTGGTCTGGGTGTCGCTCATGAACCCGTCGATGAGCGGCTCGGCGATCGGAGTCCACTGCAGCCCATCCGCCGACACCGCGCCCTGCATCTGCCACGTGCGTGGCTCGGCGCCCAGGAAGATGTGCTTGTAGCGCTCGGCGGCGGGTGCGACCGGGTCGACGAACACCGTTCCGCCCAGGCAGGCGCGGCCGCCGTTGTGCGTCCTGTCGAAGACGATGTTCGTGTTCCGATCGCCGCGAAACTCCGCCAGGCCGAGGTCCGGCTTGTGCCAGCTCACGCCGTCGCTCGATTCGGCGTAGCACAGCCGGTGGCTGTAGTCGGTCAGGTCCGAAGAACGCCAGTTGTAGTCGCTGGCGGCCGCCTCATACCACAGCCGGTAGGTTCCGTTCTCGTAGATGAGCGACTGCGACTTGCCGAGCGCTAGCTCTTCCCACGGCCTGTCGGCACGGAGCCAGGGGACGGACCGGTGCGCGGGCTGCGATCGGATTGCGATCCCGTACGGCACGTTGCCGTACTTCGGCGAGCGCGGCATGTGCTGGTAGCCGGGTTGCACCTGTGACCAGTCCAGGAACGGCCATCGGCGCGGCGTCTCTCTGACTGCCATCATGCCCTCAGCGCGCGGTCAGATCGAACGGATTGGACCAAGCCTTGCTGCCGTCGGGCGCGATCACTTCGAACCGCACCCAGCGGGCG
This sequence comes from Spirochaetia bacterium, assembly GCA_963662775.1. Taxonomy (GTDB): domain Bacteria; phylum Spirochaetota; class Spirochaetia; order SZUA-6; family Bin103; genus CATQHW01. The sequence goes on along the minus strand of OY759747.1, from coordinate 1,584,086 downwards.
TCGATCTTCAACGGGAACGTCGCCTGCTCGAAGGTCGCATCCGGCTCGCGATAGGACGCTCCACCCAGATCGCTGATCGCATCGATCCGCTTTGCCTCCGAGCACGTCACGGTAGCCGCGATTCGGCGCCCGCTCGCCGATCGCTCCCGTCGCAACTGGATGTCGTGGATGACCGGCCCGGTGGTCCCGTAGGAGGCGCCGCTCACCAGCGCATCGACGATCGCCGCCGCTGACCGCTCGCGCGCGCACACCATCGTCCATGCTTCGTACGTGTCACGACGATCCTCGTCGCGGAAGTGGGAGTCGTCGTTCGCCAAGGCCGGAATGAGCCGGTCGGCGTGCACCATCCACTCGTCCCAATGCACCGCCGACTCCGCCTTGCCCTGCAGCCCGCACGCCGCGTTGAAGACCTCGATGCCGGCCAGGCCGCGCAACGGCAGCGTGTCACGAGGAATGCAGACCGAACTCCAGTACGGGTGGGCCAGCCACACCGAGCCGCCCTGCTCGCGAACCGCGTCGATCACGTGTTGCGGCGCGAGCTTCGCGGCATCGATGTCGTCGCTGACATGCAGGCCGACGAAATGGTGCATCTGGCCGCCGAACGGGTTGTCGGGATGCAGCTCTACGCCCTGGATCAGGACCAGACCGTGGGCAGGGGTGATGCTGGAGAGGCTGGTGATGCGGTAGTGATCGGTGATCGCCAGGAAGTCGTAGCCGTGGGCCGCGTAGGCGTCGGCGCGCTGTTGCGGTGACAGGCGGCCGTCCGAGCAGGTCGTATGCGAGTGCAGGTTGCCCTTGAGCCACGCGTAGCCGTCGGCGGCGCTCCGCGTGAACGGATCTATCAGCTCCGCGCGGTCGCCGCCGGGCATGTTCCGACTATACACCGACCGTCAGCGGCCTTCCTCTCGTTCCTTCGCGACAAGCTCGCTGCCGCTGAGACCGTCTGCAAGACGAGGTCGGGGCGCCAGAAAGCGGTCGGCGTCAAGCGGTGCCTCCGGAGGATCGGCCAGCCCGCTGCGCACGAGTTGGCTATCGGTGTCGTGGCAATGTAGGTGCCACATCGGGAACGTTCATGAACCGGGCCAACATCGTCTTTCTGCACTCGCACAACACCGGCCGCTTCGTGCAGCCGTACGGGCACGCGGTGCCGACGCCGCACCTGCAGCGGCTGGCGGGGCAGGGGGTGCTGTTCCGGCAGGCGTTCGCCGCCGCGCCCACCTGCTCGCCGAGCCGGGCAAGCTTCCTCACCGGGATGTATCCCCACTCGTGCGGCCAGCTCGGCTTGGCGCATCGCGGGTTCGGCATGCCCGACTACTCCCGACACCTCGTGCAGGGGATGAAGCGGGCCGGCTACCACACCGTCCTGTCGGGCGTCGAGCACACCGCGTAGCGGCTGCCTTTCAGCCGCTGATCGTCGGCGCCTGCCAGTCGGCGGTGCTCGGCTCGCCGTACCCGGTCGACAGCGTCCCCGAGGTGTCCGGCAACGTGGAACTTGTCGAACGCGATCTTCTCCTGCGCGTCGGCCACGCACTGGGTGGTCACGCTGATGTAGGGCTCCCACATGTCCATGGCCACCGTCTGGATGCGTGCTAACTGTTCATCCTCGAACTGTCTGTAGAACGCCTCCAAAGACCTCTTGCCGCGCCCGTCGGCCACGTGCAGCACATGGCCGTCCAGATCGTTGATCACCGTCACGTACTCGGGGCGCTTCTGAAACGACGTCTCGTCCGCGCCGATGCGCTCGGGAACCTGCACTTCGCGGCGTTCCAACCCGCGCTGCACGGCGCGCTGCATGATGCCGTCCACCTCGTCCCAGTTCGGCCCCATCTGAACGGCCACCGCTGCCGTGCTCGCCTCCTGCAGCCAGTCGATTACCTGCGCCTCGAACCGCCTCGTGAACCGCGAGCGGTTCTCAGCCCACGGCGCCCACCTGCTTGACCTTGTGGCGCTCACACAGCACCCGTGGTATCTGCGCTCTGCGCAACCAGGATCGTGCGGTACTCGCAGGTATTCAGATGGCGCCACCGACGACGGCGAGTGTCGTAGAGTGTCGTAGGGCCGCGCCGGCTGTCCGCACTGCGGGCAGGCCAGCGGCCCGCCGTCGTGCTCCACGCTCACGACCACTTCCTCCGCCTGCTCGTTGAGCTCCACCTCCGCAACGCGCCACGGCGCCTTGATGTTCAGGATCCTCGCGTACAGGTCCTTGTCATGCATGGCTCCAGCGTAGCCGTGCCTGCCCTCACGCCGCGACCTCCGGCTCCCTCATTCCACACGAAACCCGGAAGAGCCTCAAAGAGAAACAGAAACTCTACAATGGCGCTCAATGCGCCCATCAAGGGTTGCTTGTACTGAGCGCAAGTGATACTCGGCGTTCGTCAACGCGGAATTTATTGTACTAAGATATTCTAAGTAGTCGCCGCTGGTGAGCGTATTAGATTGTGCCTCAAGTAAGAACGGCAGCCTGTGGCGCAAGTCATACAACAGAGTAAAGCTATCTTCGTCCCAAGTAATCGTGCTTGTCGTAAGCTCTTTGTAGGCTCCAATGATGTTGACCATACCGGCTTGCACACGGTCTCGCAGGGATGGTACGTCAAGTGACAGGCCGCCGGCGGCCGGCAACCTCGGCGGACCCTCTATGTACGACCTGTCAAAGAACGGTGAGGTGCGATGGAGGGTCAAAATTAGGTCCTTTCGCTCGTCCCTGGTTACGTTGCACGCATTCAGTTTCTGAACCTGTACGATGGACAGTACCGCGATCGCAATTGCAACCAACGGAGAGATGCCTGTGAGTATCTTGAAGGCGGTCTGAAGCGGCCCTTCCTCGGGTGCGGTAATCCGAATAACTAACACTGCGTTTTCAAGACGTTTCGACGGTCTTGCCGTAAGTGACCCAGCCGCCGCGCAATACTCTCCGCCTCGGCTACGATCTCCGGCGGCACGTCATCCGGCGGGAACAGGTACGCTTTTCCCTGATTATTGATTCTGCATGGCGACAGATTTTCCGCCGTGCCGCTGGGTCCTCGTGCGGGTAATGGGTCCCCAAGATGAAGAAGGTGCACCTGCTTGACAGAGCCGTTCCGCCATACAGATTGAACTAGATCGTACTGAGTTAATTGGCGACCTTTGCGACTCACCGTCGTCTTCTTGATCCGCACAGAAAGCCTCCGTAATTCATATTACCTTGCGGGTGTTTAGCTGGCTGGGTGAGAGGTTATTGGGAAGGTGTGCAGGGGTGGATTTCGGCACAATCCAAGCCCGACAAACCTTGTAAGTCTTCCCTAAGTTATGCTCCCATAGCCTTGCGGCTATGGAGGGCAACGGATTCGCGATAACCACGCGGCGCACTGGCGCGAGGCGTTGGCGGGGTCCATCTTGATGAGCCACTCGCGCCACTCGCGATCCTCGTCCTCTATGGTCTTGCCGGCTGGTCTCGGCCGGAACAGCTCACTCAAGAGAGCGGCAGAATCATCCTCGCTGGTCTTTCGATGCATTCGACGGCGCTTGTCTCAGAAGCGGTGGGTGATTTCGCGGCCAGGTGGTGGTATACTCGGTTCGCGAGCCGCCTCCTTGATAGCCTTACCACGGGACGGCTACCGCAATCAAGGCCAAGCAGCGGTCTTAACTTCACTGCGAAAACGGCCGTCAGGGGGCGCCCAGGAGTAGGTCGTGGTTCCCGTCTGATGATGAGATGTCTCTGCTTGCCATATCAGGCGCTCCTTGGGAACATAATGTCTCTATATTCGCGATGGGCATAGCGCAGTTCGTGTCCCACAACACGGGAGTAGATCGCGCGGACGCCCTGAGGGAAGAGAGAGATGCTCTACTGCGCCGCTCCGGCAGCGTCAACGGGTGAACGCTTGTCGGAGTTGGTACTGCGGCCGTGCTGGCTACTGCGGCCATGCGCGCGTCATGCCGCGCTCCGGCTCGTATCGGTAGACATGATCCAGCGTGCTCCCGGTCCACCACTTGAACGTCAGATGAGCGAGCGTGCCGTCGCTGTCCAGCCCAACCTCGGTAATCTCGATGGCCGTGCCGTCGCACTCGCGCCGCTCGCCGAGCTTCCACCCGTACCCCGCAGGGAACTTGCACCGCCCAGTCGCCCAGTGCCGATCAGCGCGGCCGGCCCTCCGGTCGAGCACCCGCCCGATCCCTGCGGCGTGGCATGTGAAGTGCTGCACCTTCGAGCCGTCCGCCTTGGCCCGCACCCATACCGCCGCCGTGGTACCGGTCGCCGGGTTGCGCCACGACACAGGGCCCGTGATCCGCGTACGGCTCCCGCCGTTCACCCGGAACTCGGTATCGGCCTCGTGCATGCACGCACCGCTCTTGCTGCCGTCCCAAGGCATGCCGGTCCATAAGTGGTACGGCACGTAGAGCGTATCCGCTTCGCAGTCGTATAGGTTCGTGACATGCCAAGGGTCGGCGCTCGCCTCCCCGCCGGAGCATGCCGCCTCCCTGAGCGCCGCGCCCGCCACCGGGGCGACCATCTGCGAGCACGCAAGCACGAGGGTACAGGCGAGCGCGGCCGGTACGCTCTTGGTCACGTCACAGCAGCCTCAGTACCCTGAACGCCGACCGCCGAAGCACCCGCCGGCTTGTCCGCTCCCGGTCCCCCGCGCGCCAGCGCTCGCACGTCGCCATAGGCGCGGTAGCCCTTGAGAGCCACCCGCCCCACGCCACTCGACCGGTACCGCACCGGCCGCTCGCCACAGGCTCGCTGCGCCCCGCGGACCAGCTTGCCCGCTCGCAGGCGAGACCACAACGCCCACACCAGCAAGCCCATGAAGAAGAGCAACCCTGCTGCCATGTCGGTCAGCTTGGGGGGTTGACTCATAAGACGTCAAGCGTTATTTTGGCCGTCTCCACTAGGGCCGAAGGCAGGAGGGCATGCCATGTCTGTAGACGTGCTTCGGGCTGCACACTTTATTGCCGATAGGGCAGACTGGACGCGGACCAATCTGGAGTTGCAGAAAATCCTCTATCTTGCTCACATGGTTCACGAAGGAACCCATGAAAGGCCCTTGGTGAATGGGGACTTTGAGGCGTGGGAGCTGGGGCCTGTCCATCCAACCCTCTATCATCATGTTAAGAGGTATGGTTCCGATCCTGTCGGACGTATCCGGTGTTCTGGCGACTCTCTCCCCAAAAGCACGGAGAAGAGTGCCCTAGAAGAGACGTATGACGCTCTCGCGTCTAAGACTGGCAGCCAACTAGTGGCTATCACGCATTGGGATAGCGGGGCATGGGCGCGCAACTATGTGCCTGGGGAGCGTCGCAGGAAAATCCCTCTGCAACATATTCGCGATGAGTACAATGCAAGAGTCAGAAAGGCCCGAGACGGAAGAGGCAGAGAAGCCTGACATATTCGCCCTGAAGGAAGACGACGACAGGCTCGCTGCGGCGCTCAACGACCTTCAGGAGAAGGCATCCGAAGACCAACTCGGCAAGCTAGGCAAGCTGTTTGGCGGTGCCGTAAACGCGGCTAACAACATACACGGGGCGGTAATACTGATCGCTTTGCTGGCAATAGTCGGATTCGGCTTGCTAAAGCCAGACTCGTTGGCGATCATAGATGTTCTTAAGGCCGTTTTGTTTCTTGCATTAGGAGCGCTTGCCCCGAAGATAAAAGGACGCTCTGAGTAGAGATCATGGTTCGCATTGGACATAAAGCAAGACTCATTGTCAAACGCATCCTTCTTGGAGCGTGGTCCGCCCTGGGGGCCGTTCTGCTTGTCGTGGGTCTAAGCGGAGTGCCGGCTAATATATTGGCCTGGGCGGACTGGATACAGACGGTAGAGGAAGGTCCGTGGCGCTGGATCATGGGATTAGCTGGTTGGTCTATATCATTTAGCGCACCATTCCTGTTCATTCGCATCAGAGACAAGTACCGCAAGTGGCAAGCAGAGCAGAGATATATTGACTTTGCGACCCCGAGCTATCTTATCATCCACACCGTCAAGCCGGCGGTAGATAAGGACAGATTGCTTATCACCGTAGGCAAGGATATTCTCGACGCGTTTGAGAGGACATGCCCGGAGGGTGTGCGTGGAGATGGTGGCTATGACCGCGAGCTTATATCGCGCTGGGTACGGTACAATGTTGCGGACTTACTGGTGCGCGAGAGAAGCAAGCTGCATTGGCCTCCAAGGCATTCTTCGAGCGGTCAGCCGTAGTAGCCGGCCGGCACCTTCGGTAGCGGAGGTCCGCTCACCTGTCCGGCTCGAACACCAGCTCGGGCATGACCACCTCCCAGGCATCGCATCTCATGGCGTCGTGGTAGTCCGGGTCCGAGGCCTCCCGGCTCCAGCCCACGACCGCGAACGTTGCCGCCGACCGGCACCGTGACCCGGATGGCGGCCTGAACGACGTGGCGAGGCGTCCCACGGCTCGGCCGGCCCGGTCCAGCAGCGTCCAGCGCCCGTCCTCCCGGACCCGCACGTCCAGCGGATCGCCGATCGACAGCGCCGTGATGGCGCCGTGTACGGGATCTCCGGCACGGCGCCGCCCGGCGAACCCCAGATCGACCTCCTGGAGGGTGGGCCGGACATGGCGATACTCCACCGCCTCCGGGCACGGGGGAAGCTCGGCAGCCTCGCGACGGATCGTGGCGGGATGGTCAGCCAGTTCGGCAAGGAAGCTCCGGGAGCCGTCGAGCCTCGCCAGCGTCAGCGTCTGCCGCGCCCGCGTCATCGCCACGTAGTACAGCCGACGCGGCGCGTCGGGATCCTCGTCGCGGCCCACGCGGTCCCAGCCGCCGTCCAGGACCGCCACGTGATCGAACTCCAGCCCCTTGGCGCGATGAGCGGTGAGCAGCAGCAGTCCCCGCTGGCGGCGGCGTATGTCCCGGCCCCACTCGGCCAGCCACTCGATGAATTGGTCCACCGGTGTTTCTCCGCCGCCGGTTTCCAGCGCATGTTCCTGCACCGCCTGCCGCAGCAGGTCGTGCCAGGGATCGGAGGGCCTCGCGTCGGCCCACGCGCGCAGGGACGCGGCGGCGACAGTCCGCGTTTTGCACGCGCGCAGCCACTCGACGAACGCTCGAGTTTCCCGCAGGCGCCAGAAATTCGGGATCTCCTCGTTCGCCACCTGTACCGGGACGTCATGCGCTTCGCAGAACGCCCGTGCCGGAACCAGGTACTCCCACTCGCGCGCGATGACCGCGCACCGCGACCAGTCCCATTCGTGCGCCAGCTCGGAGAGACGCAGCAGCTCCGCCATGACGGCCCGCGCCTGGCCGACCGGATCGCCTCCGGCCGGCAGAATCTGGACCCGCCCGCGCGAAACCGGGTCCAGCGCCGCCCACGCCCCGCCCGGCGGATTCTTCTCGCGCGCGCGGTCGACACGGATGGGATGCCCCGCCTTCATGCGGTTCCGCGCAGGCTCGATCACGGCATTGGCCGCCGCCACTACATGGGTTGTCGAACGGTAGTTGGCGGTCAGGTAGGTGGGCTTCGGCCCGTAGTCGGCCTCGAAGCGCCGGATGAACTCCACCGACGCTCCGTTGAAAGCATAGATGTTCTGGTCGTCGTCGCCGACGGCGAACAGGGTGAGCTTGCCCGCCTCGTCTTCCAGCGTCCGGCCGGCCAGCGCCGATATCAGCTCGTACTGCTCTCGACCGACATCCTGGTACTCGTCGACGAGAATCCACCGGAAGCCCGCGAGCAGGCGCTCGCGGCGCTCGTCCGCCTCCTCGGGCGACAGCTCCTGGCCGCGGAGCAGCGCGACGGCACGGCGCATCACGTCCCTGAACGTCTCGTCGTCGGGGCGCTCCGACCGGCCGGTGAAGCTCGCTCCCGCCAGGCGCATGGCAAGCGCGTGGCACGTGAGCACCGTCACGCCGCGCGCGTCGTCGCCGATCATCTCCGCCAGCCGGCGGCGGATGTCGACGGCCGCGTGACGGTTGTATGCCAGCGCCAGGATGCCCCGGGCGTTCTCCCGTCTGACGCGGACCAGCCACGCGATGCGGTGCACCAGCACGCGGGTCTTGCCCGAGCCGGGGCCTGCGAGGACCAGCACGTTGGTCCGTTCCCGCTCGTCGGCCACGATGCCCTGCTGGAGCGGGTTCCGCAGGCTCTCGACGATGGCGCGCCAGGACGCGGGCGTCGTCTGCCGGCCGATCTCCCGGTCCCGGCCAGGCAGCCAGCGGGCAAGAAACTCCTCCTCCGTGAGTGCGAAGTAGTCCATCGCCAAGCGTAACGCCTCGCTCATGGCCGCGAGGCCGCGCTCGGCGAACTCCACCATGACGTGGATCTGCAGCACCTGGCCCTTGTAGTGAAGCGCGAGGGGCTCGAAGTCCGGGCTGGAGAACCCGCGCCGCCGGTCCCGCTGCTCCAGCCGGACCTTCATCGCCGGGCGGAACACCGCCAGTCCCCTGTTGAGGCGGATCACCTCCAGCTCGTGGAGCCAGAGCAGGGCCCGGTCCAGCAGTTTGGCCGGGTTCCTCACCGTGCTCTTCAGCACCAGGTCGGACTCGATCGCCTGCAGGAGTTTTCCGAGCGTGGTCTCGGCCAGGAGATCGGTGCCGCGGGTCCCGGGCGGCAGGCAGTCGAGCAGATGTTCGAGCAGCCGGCCGGCCGCCTCGCGGCGTATGCCTGCGATCTTTCGCAGCGTGCTCCATTCGCGATGCAGCGTGACGCGTGCGGTCTCCGCGTCCCGCTTGCGGACCGTGAGGCTGCCCGCGGCGCCGTCTTCCTCGCCGCGCCCGTCGAAGGCGATGCCCCGAACGATGCGGAACAACCGTTCCGGCAGCGGATCGGCCAGACCCCGATCCCGCAGCACCTGGGCGGCGATACGCAGATGGAGTGACGAACTGTCTCCCCTTCCCAGGTCGGGAGCGGCCTCCTGCATGTGTTCGATGAGAGCGGTCTCCAATGCAGCCGCCTCCTGGAGGCGTTTCCGCGACGAACGCTCCACGCCGGCGTGGACGAACGCAGTCAGCGCCGTGTCGTTGTTGGCGATGCCGAACCGCTCCAGGTCGTACAGGGCGCCGCGCACGCGCTCCGGACTCAGGCCCGAGATCTCCATCAGCTCGTCCGTGCTCACCCCCTCGTCGGCGTCCGCGCCGATCAGAGTTTCCGCGATCAGCAGAAGGTGCCTGCGATACGCAGCCGCGATCCTTGTGTTGGCGAGATGCCGTTCGGCCTCGTCGACCGTATTCACCCGGAGTGAGGACGGGAACACCTGCACGACGTTCTCCTCGCGGGTCAGGAGTTGCGACTCCTCCAGCCAGGCGACGGCGGTGCGTACCCGGGTGTCGTCGGTCGCGGAGTCGCGTTCGAATACCTTCTCCTCGTCCTCCCCGAGGATCTCGCCGGCGGTCGCCACCACGTCTCCGCCGAAGCGCTTCTTCCGGTCGAGATTGCGCAGCGCCCTCAGGATCCCGTGGATCTCCTCGCGGGTGAGACGGGAGCGCGCCGACATGCCGAACTGGTGCTCGACATCGTCCGCCGCATAGAGAAGAACGCAGCGCGCCGGATCGCGGTCGCGTCCGGCGCGGCCGGCTTCCTGCAGGTAATTCTCCAGCGAGCCCGGTATGTCGGCGTGGACGACCAGCCGCACGTCCGGCTTGTCGATCCCCATCCCGAAGGCGTTGGTGGCCGCGATCGCGCGCAACTCGCCGGCGATGAAGCGCCGCTGCACGTCCTTCTTCGTCTCCGGAGGCAGGCCCGCGTGGAAACGGTCCGCGGCGACCCCCTTCACCTGAAGGTACTCCGCGATGTCCTCGCTCCGCTGCCGCGTCGCGCAGTAGACGATCGCGCCGCCCTGTGCGTCGGGCGGCAGATGGGACGTCAGGACCTGCAGGATGTCCGAGAACTTCTCTCCTCCCGTGGTCGGGATCACCTCGAAGGCGAGATTGGCGCGTTCGGCGCCGCCGTCGAACACGGCCAGTTCGATGTCGAGCTCGTCCCGAAAGTGCCGGGCGATGTCGCCGACGACGTCGGGTTTGGCGGTCGCGGTCAGGCACAGGACCGGAGGCACCGGTCCGTCACCTGCTTTCTCGCGGATGAAACGCCCCACATAGCGGTAGTCGGGCCGGAAGTCGTGGCCCCAGCGCGACAGGCAGTGCGCCTCGTCCAGCACCCAGGCGCCGATCTCGCGCTGGTCCAGAACCCGCCGCAGGGAGCGCGAGCGCAACTGCTCCGGCGAGATCAGCAGGATGCCGGCATCTCCCAGCCGGGTCCGGTCCAGGGCGTCGCCCCGCTCCGGCATCGACAACAGCCCGTTGACGGTCACGCAGCAGCCGATGCCGCGCCGCTCCAGCCCAGCCACCTGGTCCGCCATCAGCGCGACCAGGGGCGAAATCACGACCGTCAGCGCACCGGTCTTGTCGTAGCGCGACAGTGCGGGGATCTGGTAGCAGAGCGACTTCCCCGTCCCGGTGGGCAAGATGCCCAGAACATGTCTTGCCGCCATCGCCTCCTCGACGACGGCCTGCTGCATCGACCCGCCGTGGGCATCCGCCGGTTCGGGACGAAAGCCGTCATGACCGAACCAGCGTTTCAGCTCCCTGCCCGCGTCATGGCGCTCCCGGCACCAGCCGCAGGCCGGATCGGCGCACGCGGTGTCCCTGAGGCGGCGCACCAGTCGCCCCGCTTGCGGAAACTGGTGGCGGACCCACGGCGGCATCACCGAGTTACCGCCGGCCACGGAAAGCCATGCCAGGGCATAGGCCAGCGGCCAGCCAAGCTGGTCTACATCCGCAACGACATCGCGTGCCCAGGTCGCGCAGGCGGCGTTCCCCAGCCGCCGTGCGATCGCCGCCTCAGCCTCCGCCTGCGTTGGCCGGTCCCGCCCTCGAAGCTGGCAGAAGAGCCGGTCCAGGGCGCCGTCAACGCCCCCGGGCTCGGGGGTGCACAGCCAGTGCCATGCGGCGAGCAGGTCCGGTGCGGCCTTCGCCAGCGCCTCGCACTGGTCGCCATAGAGCTTCAGCGCAATGCGGGAGTCGAGCTCGGGATCGTTCACCCGGCCGCGCTTCAGACCGCCGTCCTGATAGTGCTTGACGAGACTGTGATAGGGGTTGCGGGGGAAGGCGAGCGGGCTGAGACGCAGCGTGTCGACGGCCGGGAGTTTCAGCAGCCGGAGGCCCGGTTTCGCCGCCGCCAGGTGAGGCAGGTCGAAGGCGATCAGGTTGTGTCCCAGCAGGAAGGATGCGCCCTCGGCGAAGTCGTCCAGCCTCGAAAGCAAGGCAGTCAGACCGCCGCCCGAATGCGTCAGACTGCGGCCGGTATCCGCCCGCACTGCCCCGAGGGCATGAATCCTGTCGTCCCTGCCGACCTCGAGATCCAAGGAAACGCAGGGCGGCCTGAGGAGGTCACCATCCCCGTGCTCCATTCCTCATGTGTCGTCCGTCTCAGGTCTGGAGTTGACCCGATTTCGTGTACTTCGGGGGAATGCTCGCCGTTCGTCGCCAAGCAGTAGCCTTTCAGCGCCTGCGGCAACCGGTAGTTTCTGTGGACACCAAGAAAACGGAGTTGCTGGGCGAGTATCGCAACGGAGGCCGAGAGTGGCGTCCAAAGGGGCAACCGTAGCGGGTTCAAGGTGCGCCGGGCCGCCACCTTATCGCCTATTCTGGGTTTAGACCGGCCGGTTTAGATCGTGCAATTTGGACATCTGCGACACAAAGTCAGCTTGGCCTCCGTAACTCGGGTGTCGTACGTGCACTATTTCACACGCTGCGCACATGTTGGAGACCACCCGCGCCGCGTCGTTGCCGATGGCAACCAGCCGGCGCGGTCGCACGAGGTCGATCGCATTCGCAAGCATCTGTTCGCCGGCCTTCCGCTCAAACCTATCGTGCAATCGATTACTAAAGGGGTTGCCGGGCTCATGAGGGTGTAGCGTAAACACGTTCCATAGGAACACTCGAAGCGCGATGCGCGACAGAATGCGCCAGCTCGCTGACGCTGAGACCGTCTGCAAGACGAGACCGGGGCGTCGCCAGAAAGCGGTCGACGTCGAGCGGTGCCTCCGGCGGATCGGCCAGCCCGGTGCGCACGAGTTCCGCCATCGCCTGGTCGTCCGTCAGTTCCGCCGGGTCGTAGCTCGTGATCTTGGCTATCGGCTGGCCGCGGTGCATGATCAGCACCGTCTCGCCACGCCTCACCTCGGCAACTCCCGCGATGCGGGGCATCAGACCACGACTTCAGTCTCGATGACGTTGAGCTGTGTGCGTTGCTGTTCCTCTACTGCCAGCCATTCGCGGATCGCTTCCTTGATGTTCGCAAGCGCCTCTTCGAGCGTGGTTCCCTGCGAGTGGCATCCCCTCAGCGCGGGACAACTCACCGCGTACCCTTCTTCAGACTCGATCAGGACGACGCGGTACTTCATGTGCCACCTAGCCTACTGTTCCCGGTGTCAGCCGACAACCACGCCATGAACCGGACCAACATCGTCTTCCTGCACTCGCACAACACCGGCCGCTTCGTGCAGCCGTACGGGCATGCGGTGCCGACGCCGCACCTGCAGCGGCTGGCCGGGCAGGGGGTGCTGTTCCGGCAGGCGTTCGCCGCCGCACCCACGTGCTCGCCCAGCCGGGCGAGCTTCCTCACCGGCATGTACCCCCACTCCTGCGGCCAGCTCGGCCTTGCCCATCGCGGGTTCTCCATGCCCGACTACTCCCGACACGTCGTGCAGGGGATGAAGCGGACCGGCTACCACACCGTCCTGTCGGGCGTCGAGCACACCGCGCCGGATCTCGCCGTGGTGGGCTACGACGAGGTGGTCTGCGACCACGACACGAACTACCCGGCGACCGAGCCGGCCGACGCTGCCGATGCGGCCGCGGCGTTCATCCGCCGCAGGCACCGCAAGCCGTTCTTCATCTCGATCGGCCTGAACGAGACGCATCGGCCGTTCCCGCGCGCCGACCCGGTGCAGTACCCGGCAGAGGACGAACGCTACTGCCAGCCCCCGGCACCGCTGCCGGACACGCCGGCGACGCGCCGCGACACCGCGGACTTCAAGGCGGCCGCCCGCGTGATGGACGACGCGTTCGCTCGCGTGCTGCGGGCGCTGGATGACGCCGGCCTGGCGGACGATACGCTGGTGCTCTGCTTCTCCGATCACGGGCTGCAGTTCCCGCGCAACATGTGCAACCTCACCGACCACGGAATCGGCGTCTTCCTGGTCGCCCGCGGCCCCGGCGGGTTCCGGGGCGGACGGGTGATCGACGCCCTGGTGAGCCTGATCGACCTGGCGCCGACGGCCTACGCCGCCGCCAGGATCGACGTCCCGGAGTTCGTCCAGGGCCGGCCGCTGCAGCCGCTGGTCCGCGGCGAGGTCGACGCACTGCACGCCGCGATCCACGCCGAGATCAACTACCACGCGGCGTACGAGCCGGCGCGCTGCGTGCGCACCGCGCGCTACAAGTACATCCGCCGCTATGACGACTACGAGCGGGTGGTGCTGAGCAACGCCGACGACGGCCCGAGCAAGGAGGATCTGCTCTCCCGCGGATGGGACGCTCTACCGCGCCAGCGCGAAGTGCTCTACGACCTGGCGTTCGATCCCGACGAGCAGCATGACGTCGTCGCCCGCCCCGATCTGCGGCCGGTCGCCGCCGAACTGCGCGGCCGGCTCGATCGCTGGATGGAAGCAACTCGCGACCCGCTGCTCGCCGGCAGCGTGGACGCGCCGCCTGGAGCGCGGATCACCGACCCCATGGCTCGCTCGCCGGCCGACCGGTCACGAACGCACATCACGGGGCGATGAGGGGAATCTGCTGGTCGGGGAACTCCGCCACGTGGATCGGTCCGCGCCGGATGTCGTCACCGAGGTGGATCTTGTCCACGGCGCTACGCGCGGCATCCGACGCCGACTGCGACTGGCTGGGAAGCGTGTAGGCATCGGCCACGGTATAATCCACGCTGTAGCCGAGATCGGCCAGCGCCGCGATGGTCACCTTGCTGAGCGGCTGGCTCTCTCCGGAGTCGATCGAGATCGAGGCGGTCATCACCTCGTTGGCGAAGACCGCCTCACGCCAGTGTACGTCCAGACTTCCCAGGCCGTACCTCCCCGTGTCGTTCTCCACGGGCACCTTGGCGCCGGTATGGGAAGTCCCGCCGGCCTCATCGAATGCCGTGATCGCCGCCGGCCCGGTGAAGTGGGTGTCGGCCAGCGCCGGCTGCCCGGGACCGGGGACGTAACCGAGAGCAGGGTTCTTCAGTCGGGCACGCCACCCCGAGAAGGGGCCGAATCCCAGCACGTGAGCCATCTCGTGGACGGCAACCCGACCGAGACCGGCGGTGCCGAGGCTCTCCAGATCGGACGTGTCGAGCGTCACGTCACCGATGACCGGCAAGCCGCCGGTCCGCCTCACACAGAGTCCGGCCGAGGCGATGGCTCCGCCGGCTCCGTCGATGCGCCGCAGCCTGATGTCGATGCGGAGGTCGTCGAGATAGTCTCCGAAGGCGGATGGATCGCGGTCCTCACACTCCCAGGTCGAGTTGATGATTATCCGGCGGGGCAGATCCCCGGTGATGGCACGTTCCCACACGTCGGCGGCGCCGCGGATCGTGTTCCTCTGCGTGGCGGTCGGTTCCGTGCCGAGATAGCGCAGCTCGATGTCGAACGACGTATCCGACTCGGTCCGTTCGAGCACCCAGACCGCGACGTCGTAGCGGGTCGCGAGTGAACCGGACACGCGGGCGTAGACTTCCGCGGTCTCATCCGCGTTGAGCTCGACGTTCACCGCGTCGAGGCTGTCGTTGTTCGGCGATAGGTAGTTCGACGCTTCGAATCGCACCACGGATCCCCGCGGGTATCCGGCGTCCCCGACCTTCCCCGGATCCGTGGCCACGAACAGGCTGCTGGTGGAGTTCACGGTGACCTTGAAGTAGTCCACGTCGGCTGCGCTCTCGAGCCGGCCGGCGATGGGAGAGCCCTGGGAGATGGAGGTCGCGGTCGCTCGCGTGTTGCCGTGGTCGTCGTCCGGCGCATCGTCGTCGTCGGTGATGGTGCCGATGGCCGTGGCGCCGGCCAGCGTCGCGTTCACGGCCGCGCTCAGCGTGACCGTCAACTCCTCGTCGGGCTCGGGAAGGGCGTCGTCCCTGACCGGCACTGTCACGGTCCGCGTCGTTGCACCCGGATCGAACGTCAGGGTCCCGCTCACCCGCGTGTAGTCCGTCCCGGCGGTCGCCGTGACGTCGGCCGTCGCGTAGCCGACCGTGACCGTTCGGTCGCTCGCCCGGTCAAGCAGAACCGCGAACTCCAGCTCGCCGGCCGCGACGCCCTCGGTCACGCTGTCGTCTCCGATCCCTGCGACGGGCGGGTCATCGTCATCCTCGATGGTCCCCATCGCCGTCGCCGTGTCGCCGCCGCCGGCAAGGGGCGCGCCGCTCGCGTTGCCCAACGTGAGGGTGATCCGCTCGTCCGGCTCGTCGCGCGTATCGTCGTGCAGCGTCACCTCGATCCGCTGCGGCGCGTTCGAACCGGCCGGAAACCGCAGGGTCCCGCGCTCGGAGACGTAGTCCACGCCCGACGTGGCCGTGTCGCCGGCCGCCGCCGTCTCATGGTCCACGGTCACCTCCCGGCTGACGGCAGCGCTCAACGTCACCTCGAACCGCATCGGCCCGTCACCCTCAGGGGTCCGGCCCCCCGTCACCGCCAGCGTCGCCGCATCGGCCTCCACGACCGTGACCCGCACCGATGCCGTCGTGCCCTGGTAGTCCCCGCCGCTCGCCTGGTGCACGAGCTTCACGGGCGGGTCCGCCTCACCGTCCTGGTCCCGCGCGGCAGTGACCTGCACCTGCTGTGAGATGGACCAGTCCGCCGGGGTGAACCGAAGCTCCGTCGGGTCCACCGAGAGTTCCGCCGGCTCCGGTATTCGCGCCGTCACCGGGCCGGTCGGCCTGGAGCCCAGTCGCACGCGATAGCTCCCCGTTCCTCCTTCGGGCACGTTCAGCTCCCGAGGCTCCACCAGCAGCGCGCGCTGCTCGTCGTCGATGATCGTCCCGGTCGCCGCGGCGACCCGCAGTGTCGCGCCCCGCGGCTCGCTCAGGCGAACGGTGAGGGTCTCCGCCGGCTCCGCCACGTCGTCGTCGACTACGGTCACCTCGATCATCCGTGCCGCGACCGACGCGGCGGCGAACGTGAGCCGGCCCCGCGCGGGCTGATAGTCGGCCCCGGCCGTCGCCGTGCCGTCTTCCGTGCCGAACGCCACGCTCACCGGCGCGCCGCTCGCAGCGCTCAGGCTCACGGTGAAGCTGAGCGTGCCGTCCTTCTCCCCGGCCCCGACCGACGCGATCGCCAGGTCGGGGAGCTGCTGTTGCGGCAGCGCACCCGGCGGCTCCTTCTCTCGCGGCGGGTCAGGCGGCTCGGCCCCGGGCTGACTCTCCGGCTGGCTGCCGGGCGTCTGCTCGGGAGCGGGTTCACGCGGTCCGGCTGACTCGATCTGGCGCATCTGGCAGCCCGCAGCGATCAGGGCCAGAGCCACCAGGAGGTGCGCCGCCGGCAACGGGGGGCGGCGATGGAACGGTTTCATCAGGAACAGCCGACGTGGGATCATGGCCGCCGTGCTGCTCGACCACGTGCAGGTAGCGATGCCCGCGGGCCGCGAGGAGGCCGCCCGCGCCTTCTACGGAGCGGCCCTGGGGCTGCCGGAGATCCCCAAGCCGGCCCCTCTGGCCGCGCGCGGGGGTGTCTGGTACGCGGTGGGCGACCAGCAACTCCATCTTGGGACCGTCGAAGACTTCTCCCCCGCGAAGAAGGCGCATCCCGCGTTTCGCGCCCCGGATGCGGCCGCGGTTGCGGAACGGCTGCGGGAGGCGGGATACGCAGTGCGCTGGGACTCGGCGCTGCCCGGGTGCAGCCGCTTCTTCACCGACGACCCGTTCGGCAACCGCATCGAGATCCTGCAGGACGGCGCGGGTGCGAGGTCCGGTCGATAGGGGCGTAGCGAGGCAGGCAGCGTTCCGTTCCTGATGATCGGCGATTCAAATTGATAGGCCTGACACAGGGAGTCTCACCCAAGGAGCACCCCCATGTCTATAATTATATCGTAATTATAGCATCGGTTTTTCGTATATTCACAGTTCGGGGCCCGCTTCCGGCTCGTAGTGTCACTTCCAGATCGCCGCGACTCCGGGACCGATGCAGCAGCGGCTGACGGCCGAGCTTGCCGGCAGCTCGGCCGGTTCCTACAGTGCCCGTCCATGGACATCGGTACGCGCAAGCAGCTCCTGGTCGACGATTTCGTGGTCGAGGATACGTGGAACCTGAAGCGGGTGGTCACCAGGCCGGCCAAGCACCACGCCAACCCGGTACTCCGCGCCGACCAGCCGTGGGAGCACAGCCGGCAGCCGGGACAGAGCAACAAGGGGCTGCACGGCAACTCCGTGATGTACGACCGCGACGAGGGGCTGTTCAAGCTCTGGTACAACTCGTCGCACTTCGTCCACTGGAACAGCCCGGAGGACTGCACCTACACCTACTGGATCGGCTACGCGACCTCACGCGACGGCATCGTGTGGGAGAAGCCGAACGTCGGGTCGTTCGAGTACGAGGGATCGACCGCCAACAACGTGGTCCTGACCGGCGAGTGGTGGGCCACCTGCGGCACCGTGCTGAAAGAGGACCACGAACCCGATCCGGCGCGGCGTTACAAGCTTCTCTACACCGACATCTTCGGGGTCAGGGCGCCGGAGAAGCTGATCGCGCAGCACAGAGCGGGCGAGCTGCGTGCGGGAGCCTGCATCGCGTACTCACCGGACGGCGTCCACTGGACGCCGCACGCGGACAACCCCGTGATCGACGGCGAGTCCGATACCATGAACACCGTGTTCTGGGACGAGCGCCTGCAGCGCTACGTCCTGTACATGCGGCCGCCCGTGTACGCGGGACGCTGGAAGCGGCGGGTGGCGCGCGCGGAGAGCCCGGACCTGCTCCGCTGGAGCTATCCACAGACGGTGGTCACCCCGGACGAGCTGGACCCGGTCGAGGTGTACGGCATGCCGGTCTTTCCGTACGAGGGGCTCTACTTCGGGCTGCTGCAGATGTACTACTCGGACACCTCCATGACCATCGACTCGCAGCTTGCCTTCAGCCGCGACGGGAAGCGCTGGGACCGGCTGCCGACGCGGCAGACCTTCATGGAGTGCGGCATCGAGCACGGCCAGGCGCGGGAGTTCGACCGCGGGATGCTGTTTCCGCTGCCGCCCGTGACCGTCGGCGACGAGCTGTGGTTCTACTACACCGGCCACAACGTCCTGCACAACGACACGGGGGCGCAGGAGAGCGCGGTGGGGCTGGCGACGCTCAAGCGCGACCGCTTCATCGCGCGCACGCCGGTGCGGCCGAGCGAGGGGGCGCTGGTGACGCGGGCGTTCGCATGCGAGGGGGACGGCCTGGAGATCAACGCCAGCGCCGCCAACGGACGGATCCAGGTCGAGGTCCTCGCGGAGCGTGGCGAGGTAGTCGAGGGGTTCGGCCGGAGTGAGTGCGCGGCGTTCTCGGGCGATGCGCTCGCGCACCCGGTGCGATGGAACGGCGGCGGCCTGTCCGCCCTGCGCGGCCGGGCGATCCGGCTGAAGTTCCATCTGAGCGAGGCGAGCCTGTACGCCTTCCGGATCACGGAGCGGGCATAGCGGATTGGCCGGCGGTCATCCGTCCAGCGCGACCGCGAGCAGCCGGCGGTTGTGGCGGACCACGTCCAGCAGGGTCGCGGTGGCCGCGGCGCCGGGGAAGTTCAGGAACGCCGCCACGGGCGCCGGAGCGTGCATCTCCGCAAGCGGCGCGGAAACCTCGTTGTGGTGGTTGTCGATGATCAGCGCCACGTCGGCGTCGGCCAGGGACGTGAGTGCGGCCGCCTGCGGTGGCAGCGGTCCGAATGTCGCGACCACGTCGAAGCCCAGCTCGCGCGCCAGCGGCTCCTGGAAGCGGTGGACCAGCGCCGGCGCTCCGGCCAGACCGCGCGCCGCCAGCTCGGAGCGCCATGCGGCGTACTCCTCGGCGATCGCACGCAGGCTGTCCGCCGAGGACGCCGGCGTCCCGCCGGCCGCGTGCAGCGCCTCGAGCGACCGGCGGAGCGTGGCCAGCGAGTAGTCGGTGTCGATGCGCAGGACGGTCGCGTCCTGCCGGGTCAGTTCCCGCAGGCGGGCGGCCATCGCCTCGTAGCCGGCGAAGACCAGCGCGTCCGCGGCGGCGACGGCGCGCAGGTCCGAGGGGCGCAACTGGTACTCGGACGGATGACGCGATGCGGCCGGCGCCAGCACCGTCACTTCCGTGATGCCGGCCGCGCGCGCGAAGGCGGCCGTCCACTCCGTGGACGCCACGACCGTCGCACCGTCTGCGCCGGCGACCGTGGTGCAGGAGATCCAGACCGCGAGCAGCAGGTACCGCAAGCCCCGCGCCGGCGGCCGCGCGTGCGCGCTCACGCGTGTCTCCTTCGGCGGGCGACGATCACCACCGGCAGCAGCAGGGCTGCCGCCAGCGTCACCCCGGCGCTGGCCGGCAGGTCGACCAGGAGCGCCACCGCGAACCCCGCCGCCGCCACGGCCAGGCCGGCCGCCCCGGCCAGCAGGAACAGGCCGCGCACGCTGCGCGCCACGGCCAGCGCCAGAATCGCCGGCAACAGCAGGATGGCGTCGAGCAGCAGCGCGCCGATCAGCTTCATCGCGAACGCCACGGCGCAGCCTACCGCAAGCAGGACCGCCGCGCGCACCCGCCGCACGGCCACGCCGCTCGCAGCCGCCACCTCCTGGTCGAACAGGAGCGCCGCGATCCGGCGATGGGCCAGCGCCACGAACGCGATCAGCGCCGCCCCGAACGCCGCGACGGCGATCAGGTCGGTGCGGGTGAGCGCGAAGGGGTCGCCCCACAGCACCGCGAACACGTCGGGCGCCGGCACCGCGGCGCGGTAGATCACCGCCGCCGCGGCGCCGATGGTGATCACCATCAGGAAGGCCGCCACGTAGCCCAGCCGGAGGCCCGCCGCCTTCGCGATCGGCACGTGCGTAACCACCAGCAGCAGGGCGACGGCCAGACCCAGCAGCAGTGGGTCCAGACCGACGGCCAGCGCCACCGCCGCTCCCAGCAGCGCGCCGTGCATGAGGGTGAAGCGCAGGGTCACGAGCTCCAGCCGCAGCACCAGCACCCCGGCCAGGGGCAGCGCCGCGCCGGCGATCAGCACGGCGGCCAGCCCGCGCGCGATCGGCGCCACGGCGAGCGCTTCGACAAGGGTGCTCAAGCCCGCACCCGCCCGCCGCGCAGCTCGCCCACCGGCCACGGGACGCGCGAGCGAGCCTCGGGATCGTGACTGACCATCAGGATCGCCAGCCCCAGCCGCTGGCGCAGCCGCTCCAACAGCTCGATCAGGCCGGCGCGCGCCTGGGCGTCCAGGGCCGAGGTCGGCTCGTCCAGGAGCAGCAGCCGCGCGTCCTGCGCCAGGCAGCGCGCCACGGACACGCGCTGCCGTTCGCCGCCCGACAGCTCCCCGTAACGGCGCCGGCGCAGGTGCCCGCACTCCGCGTCATCCATGGCGGCGGCCACGACCCGGACGCGCTCGGCGGCGTCCAGGCGCCGCGCCACCGTGCCGATCTCCACCACCTCGGCGGCGGTGATCGGCAGGTCGCCGGCAGGCGACTCCTGCGGCACGTAGCCGGCTGCCGGAGCCCGCACCGGCTGCTCGCCGAAGGTGACCCTCCCGCGGCGCGGCGCCAGGAATCCCAGGATCGCCCGCAGCAGCGTGGTCTTGCCGGCTCCGTTGGCGCCCGTGATCAGCAGCCCTCCGCCGCCGGCGACCTCCAGGCTGACGCCCCGCAGCACGTCGCGGGCGCCGCGGCGGACCCACAGATCGTCGACCTGCAGTGCATCGCCCCGGCCGCCGGCAGCCACGTCGGCCACCTCAGGACGACTCGCGCCGCCGGCCCTCCATGAGCCGGGTGAATGACTCCGTCGCCGGGATGTTGGCCAGCACGATGCGCAGCGCCGCGGTCATCGGCACCGCCAGCAGGGCGCCGATCGGACCCCACAGCCATCCCCAGAAGAACAGGAAGAGGAACACCACCAGCAGCGACAGGTTCAACGCGTCGCCCAGCAGCTTGGGCTCCAGGATGCTGCCGGTGAGGATCTGCGCCGCGGCCACGGATGCGATCACGGCGATCGGCGTCAGGCCGCCCCCGAACTGCGCGAAGGAGAACAGCGCCACGGCGGCGATGGAGACGAGCGATCCGACGCTGGGGATGAAGTTGAGAAGGAAGGTGAGCAGTCCCCACACCACGGCGAAGCGCACCCCGAAGGCCAGCAGGATCAGGCTCGTGGCGGTGCCGACCGACAGGCTGATCAGGGTCTTGACGCCGATGAACCGGCGCAGCGAGCGGTCGATCTGACCCAGGATGGCCGGCATCGAGCTCTGCGGATGCGAAAACGCGTCCGCGAAGCTCCGCGTCATGCGGTGCTTGGCCGACAGGAACAGCAGCGCGAAGAAGAACACCAGCAGGAACGAGCTGACGCCGCGCAGCACCGACTGCGCCGCGGTCGCCACCTGGTTGAAGGACGACAGCAGCAGGCCGCGCAGCTCGTCCAGGGGATCGAAGGAGAGCTCCATCCCGAGTCTGCTCGCGACGAAGTCCATGGCGTTCTGCAGGGTCTGGTCGATGTCCGGCATGAAGTCGTCGAAGTCCCGCGTGAACTCCACCAGGCTGCGGATGACGATCACGCCGATGCCCGACAGCACGGCCAGCGACAGGATGGCGGTCAGCGGCAGCGCCGCCCACAGCGGCAGCTTCAGGCGCTCGTCCATCACCACCATCACCGGATCGATCAGGTAGGCCAGCATCAGCGCCACCAGGAACAGCGTGAGCACCGGCTGCATGAGCTTCAGCGCCACGCCGACGGCGATGACGACGATGATGAACAGGAGGACGTTGAGGGTGCGGGCGTGGTCCACGTGCGGGCGAGCATAGCGCGACCGTGGTACGGGTTACACTGCGCTTCGTCATGGCAAGCGTCTTCACCCGGATCATCGCCGGCGAGCTGCCGGCACACTTCGTCTGGCAGGACGAGCGGTGTGTGGCGTTCCTTTCGATCAACCCCCTGCGCCCCGGGCATACGCTGGTCGTCCCGCGGGACGAGGTCGATCACTGGATCGATCTGGACGACCGGACCATGAACGCGCTGATGCGGGTGGCGCGCACCATCGCCCGCGCGCAGCAGGCGGCCTACCGGCCTGCCAAGGTCGGGCTGCTGATCGCCGGTCTGGAGGTCCCGCACGTGCACGTGCACGTGAGCCCGATCGACGGCATGCACGACATGGACTTCGCGAACGTCGGTCCGAACCCGGGCGACGAGGTGCTGGCGGCCGAGGCGGGGCGCATCCGTGCCGCGCTTCCCGCCTGAGCACGCCGGACGTGGACGGCCTGGCGCGGCTGGCCGACGGCACCTACCGGGGGCGCGGGTTGGCCCTGGGGCGGTCGCCGGACGGAGCGAGCGCGGTGATCGTTTACTGGATCACCGGCCGCAGCGAGCGCAGCCGCAACCGGCGGCTGGCGGAGTCGGCCGACGGCACGGTGCGGACGGAGTTCGTCGACGCCGGCCGCGGTGACGATCCGGCCCTGGTGGTCTATCCCCTGCTCATGAGCCGTGGCGGGACGCACGTGGTGAGCAACGGGGAGCAGACCCGGCCGGTCCTGGACGTCCTGTGCGCCGGCCACACGCTGGAGCGGGCGCTCCAGGCGTGGACCGCCGAGCCTGACGAGCTGGCCACGCCGCGCATCACCGGCGTGGTCGAGGCCGGCGCGCCCGCCGCCTGCCGCCTGGGCGTCGTGCGCGAGCGCACCGAGGACGGCCGGGCCGTGACCGAGCGCAGCGTCTTCGCCTGCGACGCGCTGCCGCCGGGCAGCGGGCGCTGCGTCACCACTTACGCCGGAGGACCCGGCGATCCGGAGCCGTTCGCCGGCGAGCCCCTGTGCGTGCGTTTCGACGCCGATCCGGAGGCAACCTGCGAGCGCTTCAGGGAGGCGCTGGCCGGCCCCCTGCTGGTGAGCGTGATCGCCCGTTTCGCCTCTCCCGGCGGGACTCGCACGGCCATCGCCAACCTGCGGGGCTGACCGTGCACGCGATCGTCGTCGGCCGCCCTCCCGAACGCTCCCTGCGCTGGGAGGAGGTCGCCGACCCGGCAGCGCCGCCGGCCGGTCAGGTCCTGGTCGAGGTGGCCGCCACCGCGATCAACCGCGCCGACCTGATGCAGCGGGCCGGCCGCTATCCTCCGCCGTCCGGGGCGTCGGACATCCTGGGCCTGGAGATCGCCGGACGGATCGGAGCGCTCGGCCAGGGCGTCACGGCGTGGTCCGCCGGCGACCGGGTCTGCGCGATCGTCGCCGGCGGCGCCTACGCCGAGCGCTGCCCCGTGCCTGCCGGCAGCCTGATGCGGGTGCCGGAACGGCTGTCGCTGACCCAGGCGGCGGCGGTGCCGGAAGCGTTCCTCACCGCGTACGTGAACCTGTTCCAGGAAGCGGAGCTGCGGGCGGGCGAATCGGTGCTCATCCACGGCGGCGCCAGCGGGGTCGGCACCGCGGCCATCCAGCTCGCCGCCTGCGCGGGCGCGCGGGTGGCGGTCACCGCGCGCGACGAGCGCAAGCTCTCGGTCTGCCGGCGGCTGGGCGCCGAGCTCGCGATCGACCACACCCGGCAGGACTTCGCCGCGGAGATCGAGCAGGCGTGGGGCGGCGTGGACGTGGTGCTGGACATCGTCGGCGCCGGTTACCTGGAGCGCAACCTGCGGGTGCTCGCGACCCGCGGGCGCCTGGTCCTGTTGGCGACGCTGGGCGGCGCGCAGGCGACGGTCGACCTGGCCGCACTGATGCGGCGGAGGATCCGGATCATCGGCTCGGTGCTGCGCGGCCGCTCGGACGAGGAGAAGGCGGCGATCACGGCGGGATTCGCGCGGCGGTTCCTGCCGCTGTTCGAGGAAGGGCGGCTGGAGCCGGTCATCGACCGCACGCTGCCGATCCGGCAGGCCGGCGAGGCCCACGCGCTGGTGGAACGCTTCGGGAACGTCGGCAAGGTCGTCCTGTCGGTGCAGGAGCGGTGAAGTGGAATCGCCGCCGGCGATGGCGCAGGTGACTTCGAGCGGCGCGGCCCTCTTCCGCAGGGTCGACGGCGCGCTGCACTTCCTGGCCGTGGAGTCGCGGACGCAGCGCGGCTACTGGGGGCTGGTCAAGGGCCACGTCGAGGCCGGCGAGAGCATCGCCGAAGCGGCGCGGCGAGAGATCGCCGAGGAGGTGGGCCTCAAGGGCCTGAGTTTCCTGCCGGGATTCCGCGAGGAGGTGCGCTACCGCCTGCCCTCCGGCGACGACAAGGTCGTGTACTACTTCCTGGCCGACGCCGGCGCCGGCGAGGTCCGGCTGCAGGCCGAGGAGATCGCCGATTACCGCTGGCTGCCGTTCCCGGCGGTGTGCGAGCTGTTCACCTTCCCGGAGGCGGGCCGGGTGGTAGAGCGCGCGGCCCGCTTCCTGGAGACCGAAGGCGGTGACCGGGAGCCCGCCGAGCACGCGCTGACGCGGCCGCACGTCGCCGCGCTGGACGAGATCCTGGGCCGCCGGCTGGACGTCCTGGACGACGGCTTCGTGCGCGTCGTCGACTACCTTGGCAACGACGCCGCGATCGTGCAGGCGGCGCGCGTCTCCTACGGGGAGGGCACGCGCCGGGTGAGCGACGACCGCGGGCTGATCCGCTACCTGATGCGCCACCGCCACACAACGCCGTTCGAGATGTGCGAGCTGAAGCTGCACGTGCGCGTGCCGATGGACGCCTGGCGGCAGTGGATCCGACACCGCACCGCCTCCGTCAACGAGATCTCGACCCGCTACTCGATCGCGATCGACGCCGCGCAGGCCACCTCCCCCGCGGAGTGGCGGACGCAGGCGTCCGGCAACCGGCAGGGATCGGGCGATCCGCTGGACCGCGCGGCCGGCGAGCGGCTGAGCGCCGCGGAGGCGGAGTTGCAGACACGGGCGCGGTACGTCTACCAGGAACGCCTCGATGCGGGCGTGGCGCGCGAGCAGGCGCGCAAGGACCTGCCGCTGTCGACCTACACCGAGGCGTACTGGAAGATCGACCTGCACAATCTGCTGCACTTCCTGTCGCTGCGCATGGATGACCACGCGCAACTCGAGATCCGCCACTACGCGCAGGTGATCGGCGCGGAGGTGGTCGCCCGCTGGTGCCCGCTGGCGTGGGAGGCGTTCTGCGACTACCGCCTGCACACGACCAGCCTGAGCCGGATCGAGACCGATCTGGTCGCCGCTCTCACGGCCGGGGACGCCGGCGCGGCCATCGCGACCGCGCGCTCGGCCGGGTGGCTGACGGAGCGCAAGGGTCAGCCCGGCCGGCTGGCCCGCAATCGCGAGCGGGCAGAGGCGGAGGTCAAGCTGCGTTCACTCGGCCTGTCGGCTCCGTGGGGTGATGGGGTCGCCGGGTAAGGGGATGCCCGCTGCCGGCGTCGACTGAGGAGGAAGCGATGGAGCGGTCACGACGAGGCGTTCATGTCCTGCTGGCGGCCTTGGCGGCCGGCCTGCTGCTTGCCGGATGCGGCGGGCGGGGCGGCGACGGCGACGGAACCGGCACGGTTCAGGCGGATCTGCCGATAGCGCCGGATTTCTATTTCGAGGCCTACCAGGGCGAGAAGGAGCTCGGCGGCCGGGAGCTGCGCCTGAGCGACGTGGTCGCCCTGGGCAAGCCGATCATCCTCAACTTCTGGGCGGCTCAGTGCCCGCCGTGCCAGGTCGAGATGCCGGAATTCCAGGAGTACTACGACAAGCATCGCAAGCAGGTGCTGATGCTGGGCGTCGACATCGGCGCGCTGGCCGGGCTCGGCCTGCCCGAGCACGCAGTGTCCTTGTTGCACACGCTGAAGATCACCTACCCGGCGGTAACCACCGCGGACGAGCACGTCCAGGCCGAATACGAGCTGCTGGGTCTTCCGGCCACCTACTTCATCAACTCCGCGGGGCAGATCGCTCACACCTGGACCGGCTTGCTGACCAAGGAGAAGCTGGAGGAACTGGCCGGCGCCCTGATCGACGCGGAGAAGTAAGCGCATGGCCACCGCCCGGACCATGGACCCGCCCGCGACCGGCGGGTGGCGGCACGTCCTCTGGTACTACGTGGTGCCGGCCGCCGCGGTGGTCGCCCTGGTCTATCTGCTCACGCGCGTGCAGGCCGGCGCCGAGAACGCCGCGACCGAGCTGGCCCGCTCGGTACGGCTCGGCACCGCCTTCGGTGCCGGCATCGTCGCCTGCGTCAATCCCTGCGGCTTCATCATGCTGCCCACCTACCTGTCGCTGCAGCTCGGCACGCAGGAGAGCGGCTACGGCGCCGCGTCATGGCTGCGCCGCACGCTGGGAGCGCTCCGCATCGCCGCGGCCACCACCGTGGGATTCGTCGTGGTGGTGGCTCCGCTGGGCGTGCTGGTGGGCCTGGCCGGGCAGGCGCTGGGTCCGGTGCTGCCCTATGCCGCCACGGCGGTGGGAGCGGGCATGGTGGTGCTGGCGCTGTGGCTGCTGATCTCCGGCCGCAAGATCGGCATCGCCGCGGCCAGCCGCGTGCACGTGACGCCGAAGCGCAACACGCTGAACGCGTTGCTGTTCGGGATGACCTACTCCATCGCGTCGCTGAGCTGCGCGCTGCCGATCTTCCTGCTGGTGGTGTCGACGGCGCTGACCGCGGACGGCTGGCTGGTCAGCCTCGCCCAGTTCGTCAGCTACGCGCTGGGCATGGGGGCGGTGATCACCGTGATCACCGTCGCGGCCGCCCTGTTGCGTGACACGCTGGCGCAGAGGCTTCGGGCGGTGATGCCGTTCGCCAACCACGTCGGCGTGCTGTTCCTGCTGGGAGCGGGGGCCTACCTGGTCTACTACTGGGTGGCGGTGGCGCCGGTCGCCTTCTGAAAGTGATCGCCGCTCCAATCCTGCCAACGAGGCCCTCCCCATTCACGAATAGCTCCAGCCTCAGCACATCGCTGCTCAGCGTCGGCTCCGCTGGCGCGTGTATCCCGCAGTGGGTAACGTTTGGACCGGTAGCAGCCAGTCGATTCATCAATTCGCCCGACGCAGCTTGGCAATCCGACGCGGCTTTGTCGGCGTAGTTGCGGTTGCGCGAGCTGAAGGAGAGGGGAAGTGGCGAGTGTAAACGTTGTCTACGACGAGCGGAAGGAGCCGCTGGAAGTGCTGCTGCGGACGATCGACCGGCCGGGAGACTACTGCATGCAGGACCGGCTGCTGGCGCCGATGCCGCGCGTGGATGTCGAAGGGGCGCACTCGCTCTCCTTTCCGATCACCGAGGGGCAAGCGGGCTCGCTGGCCGCGGCGGCGGAGCCGGCGCCCTACGGCAGGGGCGAGCAGACGCTGCTGGACCGTTCCGTCCGCGCCTGCGGGCAGATCGACGTGGCGCGGGTGCGCATCACCGGCGGCGCATGGCACGACACGCTGGCTCAGGTAGTCACACGCGCCGCGACGGGACTCGGCTGTCCGCCCGAGCACACGTTCGCGCACCTGTACAAGCTGCTGGTGTACGAGCCGGGCGGGTTCTTCGCCCCGCACCGGGACACCGAGAAGGTCGACGGCATGGTGGCCACGCTGGTGGTGTCGCTTCCGGTCGCAGGTGCCGGCGGCGAGCTGGTCGTCCGCCACCGGGAGCGAAAGACGGTGGTCGACCTGCGCACCGAGGAGCCGTCGGAACTCGCTTTCGCCGCGTTCTACGCGGACTGCGTCCACGAAATCCGGCCCGTGACCGCCGGCTACCGTATCGTTCTCGTCTACCATCTGGTCGTGCAAGGGGCCGCCGCCGCGGTGCTCCGCGCCGCCCCGGACTACGGCTCGCAGGAGGAGCAGATCGCCGCCGAGCTCAAGCGGTGGGAAGCGACGTCGACCGCCGCCGACAAGCTGGTCTGGCTACTGGAGCACCGGTACAGCGAAGCGGGCCTGTCGTTCGACGTGTTGAAGAACGCCGACGCCGCGGTCGGCCGTGTCCTCGTGCGGGCGGCGCAACGGGCGGATCACGTGCTGTACGCGGCCATCCTCAGCATCTACGAGTGGGCCACCCTCGACGACCTCGGTGACTTATCCGACTGGAACGAACCGCGCGACGATTGGGAAGACTTGGCGGAGGACGAGATCGTATCTACCCGCCAGATCCTCGGCTTGGTCGCCTCCGACGGCGCGCGGCCCGACTACGGCGAGCTGCCGCTGCTGCCGGGGGAACTGCTTCCGGCCGGGGCGCTGGATGGTGCGGTGCCGGATGACGACGACTACACTGCGACCGGGAACGAAGGCGTACAGGTGTCGCGGAGCTATCGCCGCGCGGCTCTGGTGCTGTGGCCGCGGGAGCGGACGGTGGGGACGCTCGCCGGCGGCGGAGTCGAACGCGCGGTCGCGTGGTTTGCGGGCGACCTGGCGCGGTGCGAAGACGATACCGGTTCGCGACCGCGCCTTGCCGGGCTCGCCGCTCAGCTCATCGACGCGTGGCCGGCTCCGGATTCCGCTCGGTTCTTTCGTCGTTCTGACGAGGACAACGGCGTGCAGAGGACGTGTCAGGACGCGCTGCGCCTGCTGCGCCGGTTCGGGGACGAGACCACGACCAGGCGCTTCCTGTGCGAGGTTGCCACGCCGCATTACAGCGGCGCAGAAAACGACGAGTTGCTGGCGACGGCGGCGGCGATCTCCCCGGCTACCCTGCACGCTTGGCTGCCGGGGTTCACGGCGGCGAATCTGCAGTATGCCCCGGAGGCGGTTCTCGACCTGCTCCGGCATTTGTGCCCGCGTCACGATTCACCCGCCGACCTGGACCGGCTCCGGCGCCCCGCACTGGCCGCCGCGGCTCGCGCCGCCTGCCGGTCGTTGCCGGAGGCCGTGAACATCGAGGCCTACGGCGGACATGCCCGGTTCTCACTGAGCGCGCAGGCGATTCGCTCCCTGTTCGCACTCGTCTGGTACTGCGCGCCGGCCACAGATGCTGCTGCGGCAGCCGCGGTGCTCGTGCAGCATCCGCCGGCAGCGCCCCCGGGTCGCGTCCTGCCGCAGGCGCTGGCGGAGTTGGCGCAACTGCGCGATGCGATCGGTGACGCGATCGAGCCGGCCGGGTTCGCGACCCTGTGGCGTCATGCCGCGAGCTTCCTGCTGGCGCGCAGCGCGGCGCCGCCGGAGGAGTCTCGCGACTGGGTAATCAAGGCCCGGATCCCGTGTGATTGCGAGCACTGCGCACGGCTGCGGGCGTTCTGCGCCGATCCGACGGCGACAACGGTGCGGTTCAGAATGCGGGAGAAGCTGCGCGCGCACGTCGCGTCGATGATCAGAATGCGGAAGCTGGACATCGACTGCAAGACCGAGCGCACGGGCAGTCCGCACACCTTGATCTGCACCAAGACCCGCGCGACCTACGAGCGCCGCTGCGCGCAGTACGCCGAGGACGTGAACCACATGCGGCTGCTGGTCGCCGCCGCCTCACGTACTGCAGCGGCTGCCACCGATGCCGCGAACCTGCAGACGCTCCATGACCTCGAACTGGCGGTCCGCACCAAGATCTGCGGCGCGTAGCCTGCGCCGACGTACCGGGTGCGCGCGCGATGCTGACACTGTTCCTGCCGCTGGCCCAGGTGGAGGTGTGGCTGCCGGGTGCGGTGCTGCTCGGCTTCTCGGTGGGTGTGCTCACCGGCCTGTTCGGCGTGGGCGGCGGGTTCCTGCTTACGCCGGCTCTCAAGGCGCTGTTCGGGGTGCCGTATCCGGTCGCGGTCGGCACCGACCTGGTGCAGATCTTTCTGACCGGCACGGTGTCCGCGTATCGACACCGGCGGTCCGGCAACGTGGATCTGCGCCTGGGGCTGGTGCTCGGCGCCGGCGCGATTGCGGGGGCGGAAGTGGGTCTGCGCATCCAGAACGCGCTGGAGTCGATCGGCGAGGTGCGCGTCACCGGCGGCGGCATCACGTTGCTCGACCTGGTGCTCGGCGGGCTGTTCGTGGTGCTGCTGGGGTCGGTCGCCGGGATGATCTGGCGCGAGACCCGCTCGGGGCGTGGCGACGGCGTGGACACGCCCGTGGCGCGGGCGCTGCGCCGGATACGGCTGCGCCCGGTGATCGCGTTGCCGCGCTCCGATCTGGCCGACATCTCGGTATGGGTGCCGCTGGCCATGGGCTTCGGCGTCGGAATCCTCACGGGGCTGATGGGCGTGGGCGGCGGGTTCATCAACTTCCCGCTCCTGATCTACGTCCTGGGCGTGCCGACCCACGTCGCAATCGGAACCAGCGCCCTGCAAGTGGTGCTGGCCTCCGGCTACGGGGCGTTCCGTCACGGTGGGCAGGGGCACGTCGAGCTGGTGCTGGTGCTGGTGCTCACCGCGGGGTCGGTGCTCGGCGTGCAGGTCGGCGTAAGACTGGCCAGGCGGTTCAAGGGGCAGCGCATCCGCCGCCTGTTCGCCGCCGTCCTGCTCCTGGGCATCGCCACCATCGTCTGGGACCTGAGCCGGCAACTGCTCGTGGGTTAGAATCGTGACGAGGTTGAGGACGTGAGCGTGTCGACCCGGTATCGGTATCCGCTTCATCTGCCCGAGTCGCTGAAGGCGAGCGCCATGCGCCTTGCGGAACAGGATGGGGTTTCGCTCAACCAGTGGATCGTCGCCGCCGTGGCCCAGAAGATCGGCGCGGTCGAGTCGGCCGAGGGGTTTCTCAAGGATCGCGCCGCCGGTGCGAAGCCGGGCGGGCTGTTGAGCCTGCTCGACAACGCCCCGGACCGACCGCCGGAGCCCGGCGACGAGCTGAAGGATGGTAGCGAGTAGGTCACGGCCCATCTGTCATGTCTGACCGCACGTCTGAGGTCGCCGAGCAAGGGAACACTCCCAAGGAGGACTGAATCAATGAGCACACGGATCAGGGTCGGCGTCGTGGGCGCCGGCGCCAACACGCGCCACCTGCACATCCCGCGCCTGCAGGCGATCGACGGGGTAGAGGTGGTGAGCGTCTGCAACCGGTCGCAGGCTTCGGGCGCACGGGTGGCCGCGGAGTTCGGCATCCCGCACGTACTGACGTCCTGGCGGTCGGTGGTCGAGTCCGACGTCGACGCGGTGGTGATCGGCACCTGGCCCTATCTGCACGAGCAGGTGACCGTGGCCGCGCTGAACGCCGGCAAGCACGTGCTGTGCGAGGCGCGCATGGCGCGCGACGCGGCCGAGGCGCGCAGGATGCTCGCCGCATCGCGGGCGCATCCGGACCTGGTGGCGCAGATCGTGCCGTCGCCGATGACGGTGCGGGTGGACCGCACCATTCAGCGGCTGATGGCCGAGGGAGTGCTGGGTGAGCTGCTGGTCGTCGACGCGCGCGTCTCCACCGGCTTCCTGGACCGCGACGCGCCGCTGCACTGGCGCCAGGACACCGACCTGTCGGGCCTCAACATCATGAGCATGGGCATCTGGTACGAGGCGATGATGCGCTGGGTGGGGACGGCCCGCCGCCTGTCGGCGATGGGCCGGACGTTCGTGACGCGCCGGCGCGATGCGTCGGGCGTGCTGCGCGAGGCGCTGGTGCCCGAGCACGTCGACGTCACGGCGGAGCTGCACTGCGGCGCGCAGCTCCACCTGCAGGTGTCGGCGGTGATGGGGCTCACAGGCGGTTCGGAGATTTACCTGTGCGGCTCGGACGGCACGATCCGCTTCGACAGCGAGAGCGATACGGTTTCGGCCGGACGCCGCGGCGACGACGCGCTGGCGGAGGTGGAGGTGCTCCCCGAGGAAGCGCAATCCTGGCGGGTGGAGGACGAGTTCGTCGGCGCCATCCGCGGCGAGGAGGAGATCGTGCTCACCCCGTTCACCATCGGCCTGCAGTACATGGAGTTCACCGACGCCGTCAGCCGCAGCCTGGCCGCCGGACGGGTGGTCCCGGTCGAGCCGGCGTAGGGCGGCGCGGGGATGAAGATCGAACGGCAACCGGCAGGCGACGCCAACCGCATGGCGCCATTCAATCAGTACGCGGAATGCGGTTTGTCGGTCGACGAGCGGTTGCGGCTGTTCGACGCGGCGACGGAGCGACAGCGCCGCCGCGAGCACGGGCAGCCACGGCAGCCGCGAGATTGGACGCGCGAGGATCTGTATACGCGTGGCTGATCTGATCAACAGCGTCCGCGCCCACGATCCGTTTCGGTAATCTCCGTGGAGCTACCCGAGCTCGCGCTGGTGCTGGTGGTCGGCGTCGCCGGCGGCTTCCTGAACACGGTGGCCGGCGG
The DNA here is from genome assembly GCA_963662775.1 of Spirochaetia bacterium. Lineage (GTDB taxonomy): Bacteria > Spirochaetota > Spirochaetia > SZUA-6 > Bin103 > CATQHW01. The sequence goes on along the minus strand of OY759747.1, from coordinate 1,551,887 downwards.
CGGCAGCGCCCTCACCATGCCGGTGCTGATCTTCCTGGGCATGCCCTCCAGCGTCGCCAACGGCACGGTGCGCGTGGCGATCATGCTGCAGAACATCACCGCCGTGGCCGGCTTTCGCAGCAAGGGCCACTTCGAGCCGGCGCTCGCCCTGCAGCTCGGCCTGCCGGCGCTGGCCGGCGCGGTGGTCGGTTCGCGCATCGCCGTGGACGTCCCGGACGCCGTGTTCAACGCGGTGCTGGCCGGGGTCATGGTGCTGGTGCTGGTGTCGATCTTCTTCAAGCCCAAGCCGGCTGCGGGACAGGGCGCGGCGGAGCCGCCGGCCGGCTCGCGCCGCATCCTGCTGATGGCGATCTTCTTCGCCATCGGCGTGTACGGGGGCTTCATCCAGGCGGGGGTGGGCTTCCTGATCATGAGCTCCCTGATCTTCCTGACCGGTTACGACCTGGTGCGCATCAACGCGGTCAAGGTCGCGGTGATCCTGATCTTCACGGTGTCGGCACTGACGGTGTTCCTGCTCAACGGCAAGGTCGAGTGGGGACCGGGCCTGACGCTGGCGGCCGGCAACGCCGCGGGCGCCTGGATCGGCACCCGGTTCTCGGTGGCCGGCGGCGAGCGCTGGATCCGGACGATCCTGGTCGTCGCCGTGGTGGTGATGGCGGTACGGGTCTCCGGGGTGCTGGAAGTCATCGGCATCCTCTGAAGCGTGCCGGCCGGCCGTGGGGTATGGTCTTGGGCATGCCTGTGACACAGAACGCCGTGGTACGCAAGCTTGCGGCGGGCGAGGTGCCGATCGGGGCGCTCGCCACCGACAACACCCACGAATCGCACATCGAGGTGCTGCAGAACGCCGGCTACGACTTCCTGATGCTTGACGCCGAGCACGGCGAGTATCCGCCGGACTGCCTCGCCGCCATCTGCCGGATCGGCCGCCTGGCCGGCTTCCCGGTGATCATGCGCACCTTCTGCACGTACGAGCACGTGCGCCTGGCGCTCGACTACGGCTCGCTGGGCGCCATCCTTCCCATGGTCGACACCCCCGAGCAGGTCGACACGATCCGCCGCGCTGCCTTCCTGCCGCCGGTCGGCGAGCGCGGCCCCGGCGGCCCCGGCAACCGCCACGTGAGCGACGTTCGCCGCGAGACCTGGGCGGAGTTCGAGGCCCAGCTCGCCCTCATCCCCATGATCGAGACGCCGCGAGCGGTGGACGACCCGTCGGTGTTCGATCGGCCGTGGGTCACCGCCTGCCTGGTCGGGCCGTACGACCTGGCCATGTCGCACGGCATCGCCCTGGCCGACTTCTACCGCCCGGGCGGACCGCACGAGGCGGTGATCCGCAGGGCCATCGAGGGCTGCGCGCGCGTGGGCAAACCGTGCGGGACGGTGGTCCCCGACGGCAAGAGCGCGGCGCGCTGGATCGAGATGGGCGCGCGGATGATCATCTGCGGCGAGCTGAACGGTATGCTCGGAGAGATCGCGCGGCGCAACGTCGACGCCATACGGTCGGCGGCCGGCTGACGGGCAGACGGTGGCCGACCGCCCGCTGTACCCGACCGAGCTGATCGGCAGCTACGCGCTGCCGGGCTGGCTGATCGCCCTGGAGGAGCGCGCGGCGTCGGCCGGCGACCTGGGAGAGGCCGACATCGGCGAGGCGCTCGACGACGCGGTCAACGTGGCGCTGTTCGACCAGGAGCGCGCCGGGGTGGACGTGGTGACCGACGGCGAGATGCGCCGCCGTGACTTCATCCAGGGCTTCTACGGCCGCCTCACGGGCCTGATGCAGCTTCGCCCCGCACGCCGGCTCGGCGCCGCCGGCTACGACCAGAATCCCCGCTACCGGGTCGAAGGGGCCGTGCGCGCCGCGGAGGGTCTGGGCATCGTCGAGGAGGTCGCCTACCTGAGCCGCCACACGGCGCGGCCGTTCAAGGTGTGCGTGCCGGGGCCGGTGACGCTGTCGCTGCCGCTGCTGCTGCCCGACGGCGGGATCGGCCGCGATGCGGTGCTGGCCGACATGATCGACATCGTCAACGCCGAGATGCGCGCGCTGGTCGCGGCCGGTGCCACGTATCTGCAGATCGACGAGCCGCGCTACGCCACCAGCCATGCCGCGGGCTCCGAGCTGGTCGACGTGCTCAACGCCACCCGTGACGGCGTACGGGCGCGGGTAGGGGTGCACCTGTGCTTCGGCAACTTCAGGGGCCGCTCGCGCGACCGGCGCGACTACCGCTACCTGTTTCCGGCGCTCGCGCGGGCGCGCTGCGACCAGCTCAACTTCGAGTTCGCCAACCGCGAGCAGGCGCAGCTCGAGCTGCTGGCCCGGGTGCCGGAGCCGATGGATGTCGGCGTCGGCGTGGTCGACGTGAAGTCCTACTTCGTGGAGGACGCCGAGGAGGTGGCCGCCGCCCTGGAGCAGGCGGCGCGCCACGTGGATGCCGCGCGCATCGTCGCCGTACCGGACTGCGGCTTCAACCACTGCCCCCGGCACATCGCCCGTGCCAAGCTGCAGGCGCTGACCGGCGGGGCGCGACTCGCGCGGCAGCGCTCGAGCGGAGGCGCAGGAGGAGACACATGAAACGCTACGGACTGGTGATCGGACTGCGGGAGGAGAAGATCGAGGAGTACAACCGGCTGCACGCCGACGTGTGGCCGGACGTGCTGGACCGGATCCATCGCTGCAACATGCGCAACTACTCGATCTTCCTGCGCCGCCTGCCGGACGGCAAGCACTACCTGTTCGCCTACTTCGAGTACGTGGGCAGCGACTTCGCGGCCGACATGGCGGCGATGGCGGCCGACCCCAGGACGCAGGAGTGGTGGAAGATCACCGACCCCTGCCAGGAGCCGTTGCCGGACCGCGCCGAAGGCGAGTGGTGGGCCGCGGCCGAGGAGGTCTTCCACGTCGACTGAGAGTCTGTCGGACGTGCCGCGCAAGCGGCATGGCCGACAGAGTCGAGGAGAGGTTGGGGATGGGGGCAAAAGCGAGACCCGAGGTCTCGGTTTTGCCGGCGCTGAGCCCCTGTCGGCCCGGAACCACATCATCGCGCTCGGCGGCGGCGGGTTCGGCCCGGGAGACCTGCTCGTCGAGCGCTACATCCTGGCTCAGGCGACGCCCGAACGACCGTCGATCGGCTTCATCCCCACCGCCACCGGCGACGCCGACTCTTACCTGATCCGCTTCTACACCGCCTGCGGCCGCCTGGATTGCCGGCCGTCGCACCTGTCCCTGTTCACCCGCACGCCCGACCTGCGCGAGTGGGCCTTCGCGCAGGACGTGATCTTCGTGGGCGGGGGCAACACCCGGAGCCTGCTCGGTGTCTGGCGCGAGTGGGGTCTGCACGAGATCCTGCGCGAGGCGTGGCAGGCCGGGATCGTGCTGTCGGGGGTGAGCGCCGGGGCGATCTGCTGGTTCGAGCAGGGCAGCACCGACTCCTGGGCCGACCGGCTGCGGCCGCTCGACTGCCTGGGCTTCCTGCCGGGAAGCTGCTGCCCGCACTACGACGCGGAGCCGGAACGCCGGCCGACCCTGCACGCGATGCTGGTCGCCGGAGAGATCGTCCCCGGCATCGCCCTGGACAACGACGCGGCCGCCCACTACGCCGGCACGGGGCTGCGCCGCGTGGTGACGGCGCGGTCCGCCGCGGGCGGCTACGCGCTCAGCCTCGCCGGCGGCGAGGTGTGCGAGGCTCGGCTGCCGGCGGTGGACCTGAGCGCCGGGGACGCCGGGAGCGGTTACTCCGAACCGCTCTCCGACTCTTCCGGCAGCAGCACGACGCGCACGTAGCGGTCGCGGCTGAGGTAGCGGCGAGCCGCCTCGGTCACCTGCTCCAGCGTGAGCGCCTCCAGGCGCTCGTCGAATCCGGCGATCTCCTCGAACGGCTCGCCGCGCTGCACGGCGCCCCGGATCTGACCCAGCCAGAAGCCGTTGCGCCGGAGCTGCTCCTCGCGGTTGGAGCGCAGGATCTCCTTGGCCGTGTTCAGGTACATCTGCTCGGCGCCGTCACGCGCCCAGTCCACGCCGATCAGCACCTCCTCGAACAGCTCGTCGGCGCGCTCCGGATCGCTGGAGAACCAGACCGTGACCTGGTACTCGGGGTCGGGCAGGTCCGAAGCCGAGGCGCCGATGCCGATCGAATAGGTGCCCCCCAGTTCCTCACGGACCCGTTCGCGCAGGCGGATCTGCAGCATCTCGCCGAGGGCCTGCAGCTCCAGCGACGCCTCCCGGCTCCACTCCATGTCGCCGGCGAAGGCGACGCGGGTGATCGAGCGCTCGTCGATCCCCTGCCGGACGATGCGTTCCTCTATCGCGGGCGGCGGATCGATGCCCACGTCGCGCCAGGTCTCGACCCGGCCGGCCGTCGGCAGCGACGCCAGGTAGGTGGCGGTCAGCGAGCGCAGCGCGTCCCAGTCGAAGGCGCCGACGACGATGAAGGTGAAGTCGCCGAGATCGCTGAACCGGTCGTGATAGATGGCGGTGGAGCGCTCCAGGCTGAGGTCCTCCAGCAGCTCCAGCGTGAACGGCCTGGTGCGGAAGTGGTCCTGGCTGATCGCGCTGCGGTAGGTGTCGGAGAACACCGCGTCCGGTTGCGACAGCCGGGTTTCGGCCTGGCTTCTCAGGTTGGACGAATAGCTCTCGTAGTAGTCCTGGTCCAGGCGAGGGGCGGTCGCGTACAGGGTGACGAGCTGAAACAGCGTCTCCAGGTCGTCCGGCGAGGAGTTGCCCGTGAATCCCTCGAACAGCCCGCCGATGTAGGGCGACAGCGAGGCGGTGTTGCCGGCCAGCAGCTTCTCCAGCGCGACCACGTCATGCTCGCCGACGCCGGAGCCGCTCACCAGGGAGTCGGCGGTGAGGGCGGCGACGTAGTCGGCGTCATCCACCAGCGACGTGCCGCCGGGGCTGGTCGCGGACAGCAGCACCTCGTCGTCCCGGAAGTCCGTGTGCATGGCGATGACGGTGACGCCGTTGGAGAGGGTCCAGCGCACGGCGTCGACCGCGTCGAGGGACTCCTCGGCGACGATGACGCCCGGCTCCGGGATCTCTGCCAGCAGCGGCGCGTCGCTGGCCTGGTCGTCGTAGGGCGCGACCTGCAGAGACGGGGCGCCGGTGACCTTGGCGATCAGCTCGGCTTCGGTCTCGGCCCCCGCCGGGATGCCGTCCGGACCCGACAGCAGCACCACCGCGTTGTGGAGCCCGTGCCACGGCCCGGCGATCCCGTTCACTTCCTCGACGGTGATCTCCGGCAGCATCTCCTGCTGCAGGGCGTACTCCGCGACGACGCCCGGCACCGGCTCGCCGTCCAGGAAGTGGCGCAGGTACTCCTCCGCCAGCCGCTGCGACGGACGCTGGTCCCTCTCGTGCCAGGCGCTCTCGATGGCGCGCAGCATGTTGGCCTTCTCGCGCTCCAGCTCGGTGGCGGTGAACCCGTGCTGGGCGACGCGCTGCATTTCCTCCAGCAGCGTGTCCAGCCCGCGCGGGATGCGGTCCTTGTCCAGGTAGGCGGCCATGTACAGCGTCGCCGCATCGCCCACCAGCAGGGACCTGCCGCTGCCGGCGGCGAGGAACGGCGGATCGGCCTCCCGGCCGCGCTCGTACAGCCGGGCGTTGAGCATGCCGGAGAACAGGCGATCGACCAGCAGGCGCCGGTAGGCGGCGCGGTCGTGGCCGACCTGCGCCGGCACCTTGTGGTAGATCCACAGCGCGGTGAGGTTCTCTTCCGGATCGGTCGCCACGTTCACCCTCAGGTCCGCGTGCGGAGGAACGGGAAACTGCGTCCGGTCGGTCGGCGGATCGGGGCGGTGGGCGCGCGGGAATTCGGCCGCACCCTCCGGCGGGGGCGCGAAGTGCTCGCGGATCAGGGCTTCGATCTCGTCCGGGTCCAGATCGCCCACCGCGACGAACGCCATGAGATCAGGCCGGTACCAGCGCTCGTAGAAGCCGCGCAAGTCGTCCGCGGATGCCGTCTCGATGACCTCCTGCAGGCCGATCGGCAGCCGCACCGAGTACCGGGAGTCGCCGAACAGCACCGGGTACTGCCGGTCGCGGATGCGCTGGCCTGCGCCCCGGCCGAGCCGCCATTCCTCGAGCACCACGCCGCGTTCGCGTTCCACCTCATCCGGGTCCAGGGTCATCGCGTACGCCCACTCGCTGAAGATGTCGAAGGCGGTCGCGACCACCTCGGGGTCGGTCGGGACCTCCAGCAGGTACACGGTCTCATCGAAGCTGGTGTAGGCGTTGAGGTCGGGCCCGAAGGCGGAGCCGATCGACTCCAGGTAGTCGATGATCTCGTTGCCGGCGAAGGAAGCGGTGCCGTTGAAGGCCATGTGCTCCAGGTAATGGGCCAGGCCGCGCTCGGACTCCTGTTCCAGCACGGAGCCGGCCTTGACCCCGAGCCGGAGTTGGATGCGGTCGGGCGGCTCCGGGTTGACCTTGATGTAGTAGGTCATCCCGTTGCCCAGCGTGCCGCGGCGCACCTCCGGGTCGAACGGGATCTCGGTCTGCGGGTCCTGTGCCCACGCGGCAGGAAGCAGCGTAACCAGGGCCGCGAGCGCGGCGGTGGCGGCCGCAATCCGGGGGCCCCGGCGAGTGCGGAACAATCTGGTTTTCATCGAGACCGAAGGTACTTCCCGCCATGCGGATCGTCGAGGCCGGACGTGCCCCACGACGGGATCACGCCTTGACACACACATCCCGTGGCACATTGAAGTGTAAGAACATGCGTAACGTGACACTGGCCATGGACGATCAGCTCATCGAGCAAGGGCGCGAGTACGCCCGCCGCCACGGGATGTCGTTCAACGCGCTCATCCGCGATCTGTTGAGACGGCGGGTGATCCAGGAGGCCGACTGGATTTCGGAAACCTTCCGCGCCATGGACGAAGCCAAGGGCCGCTCGCGCGGAAGGAAGTGGAGCCGCAACGACCTCTACGATGCCTAAATCCTTCTTCGATACCAACGTGCTCGTCTACGCCAGCGACCACGATGAGCCGCGCAAGAGGCGCGCCGCGCGAGCGTTGCTGCGCCGCAGCGCACAGGATGGCAGCGGCGTGATCTCGACGCAGGTGGTGCAGGAGTTCTTCGTGTCGGCTACCAGGAAGCTCTCGATCGAGCCGATGCGCGCAAAGGGGATCGTGGCGACGTTCCGGCCGTTCGAGCTGGTGGTGATCACGCTCGACGACATCAACCGGGCCATGGAAGGTGTCGTACTGTGGCAGATCTCGTTCCGGGACTCGCTCATCCTGGCCGCGGCGGGCCGGGCAAGTTGCTCGATGGTGTATTCGGAGAATCTCAACCCCGGCCAGTTCTACAGCGGCGTCGAGGTGAGAAACCCGTTCGCGGCCGATGGCATCTGAGCGCACCATGATCCAACGCTTCCACATCGGCGTCTGCGACGGCGCCGGCACGCATCGAGCCGAGATGGTCATCGACGGTGCCGGCAAGCGCCACCTGGGCGTCTCCCGCTTCGTGCTGGCCGACGGCACCGATGCGGTCGAGCCTGACACCCCGACCTGGGACTGCCGCGAGTGGCAGTGGTGGGCGGGCTACGCAGGATCGACGGAGATGCGGCCGCGCATGGTGCCGGCGGCATGCGGCGGCCACGAACGCGACGGCGTGGCGCGGGTGTGGAGCGAGTACCGGTGCGACGGCGTGCGCACCCGCCACGAGTGGAGCGTCGCGACCGTGCAGGAGCCGCCACGGCTGACGTACGACTGCGCGATCACGGTCACCAACGAGACCGGGGCGGAGCTCGCCGAGTACGGGCAGTTCTTCGCCTGCTACACCAGCCTCAACCGTCCGTCCGGCCGCAGACCCACGCGGGAGGCCGCGATCGGCTGCCGGTTCTGGGATGCCTCGGGCGTACTCGTCAACTTCCTGGACATCGGCGGCTACCACATCGACCGGCTGATCGTCGCGCCGGAGAGCCCCCTGCTGGAGCTCGGCAGGGTCCCGCACTGCCCGCGCGGTGACGGCCGCGTCGGCGGGTCCTGGACGCACCCGGCGCTGGTATCACACCCGGCGCCGGGCGGGGAGCGGCACATCATCCTGTTCGAGCCACAGACCACCGCGGCGGTGTGCATGGGCGCCGGCGGGCCGGCGATGGACTACGTCACCGGGCCGGGCTCGCTCGCCTTCGCGGCCGGCGGCAGCTACACGACCCGCGTCCGGCACCACGTTACGCCTTTGCCGGCAGGCCGGGAGGTGGAAGGGCTGCAGGAGCTGTGGGCGGTATTCGAAGCCGACCTGACCGGTCAGTAGGAGATCACCTCGAGCCGAGGTATGCGCCGGAAGTGCTCGGGGTTGCGCGTGACCACCGGCATCCCGTAGGCCAGCCCGGCAGCGCCGATCCACAGGTCGTTGCCGCCTATCAGCCGGCCCTGCTGCTGCAGGTACCGATACGTGACTCCGTATTCCCAACTCACGCCCCGGGTGAGCGGAAGTATGCGGAAGGGCCTGATGAACTCCTCCCACTCCTCGCGCTTGCCGAGCGAGACGCCCGCGGCGAGCTCGCCGGCGATGACGCCGGTGATGAACAGGCGACAGCGGCCGTGACGCTCGAGGAAGTCCTTCGTGGCGCCCGCCCGCCGCTTCGAGCGCTCGCGCTCCAGATCGACCAGGAAGGTCGTTTCGACGATCAGCGACCGGTCCACTTGTCCTCGGGCTCGCGCTGTTCCGCCTTGGCTCGCTCGATTGCATCGAGCCCATCGGCCGTGAACGGCTCCGGGATGCGATCGAGCCGGCTGAGGAGCTCCGCCGCCGTGATCGTGTCCTCCGGCCACGTCGCCCGCAGGATCACCTGCGTGAAAGACTCACTCGGGTATCTGCGGGCGCGCCGGAGCTTGTCGTAAGCCTCGATCGTCACGGAGACGGTCTTGGTGGGCATGCGCGGAGTGTGTAGAGTCTGTGTATCGTCGTCAAGCGTTCCGCGGTGACCGCCCGCGCCTGCATGTTGACACCTCACAGGGGCAGTGGCAGGCTCACGCCATCCTTTCGAGGCTTGCGCCAGCCGCCAAGGATGGAGCGAATGGCTGACCTCTCCATCGTCGCGACCGGGACGATTCGTGCCGGATCCGAGGCTGCAAGTCCAAGCGTGGGCGCAGGCGTGGACAGTGTCTGACGTTTCCACCGCTCCCGCCGGCGTAACGGCCGACACCCAGGTCGAGTCGTCGCTGCGAGAGCGCAGGGCAGAACCGCGCACGCTCGGGTCCCGTTTCGCCGGGAACATCGACGTGATCCGCCGCTTTCCCGCGCGGCACATCATGATCGCGATCGCCCTGGTGTGGCTGGTGGTCTTCCACTACATACCGATCTGGGGCCTCACGTTCGCCTTTCGGCGGTTCAGCCCGCTCGAAGGCTTCTTCGGCGCCAACTGGGTGGGGTTCCGGTACTTCGAGGACTTTCTCACCGACCCCAACACCCTGCGGCTGCTCCGCAACACCGTGCTGCTCGGATTCCAGCAGCTCGTCTACGGCTTTCCGGCGCCGATCATCTTCGCGATTCTGCTCAACGAGCTGGCGAACGCCAAGTTCAAGAGCTGGATGCAGTCGTTCACCTACCTTCCGCACTTCGTGTCCCAGGTGGTGATCGTCGGCCTGATGTTCCAGTTCGTCAATTTCGAAGGCATGGTCACGCGGATGATTGCCGACATCACCGGAGAAGCGCCCGTCATCCTGGCCGACCCGCGGGCGTTCCGGCCGATGTACGTGATCTCCGGCATCTGGCAGAACCTGGGCTGGGGATCGATCCTGTATCTGGCGGCGATGACCGGCATCAACCCGGAGCTGTACGAGTCGGCCGACATCGACGGAGCCGGACGCTTCCAGAAGATCTGGCGCGTGACGCTGCCCTCAATACTTCCGACGATCCTGGTGCTGCTGATCCTGAACACCCGGACGCTGATAGACGTCGGCTTCGAGAAGGCGCTGCTGATCCAGAACCCGGCCACCTACGAGACGTCGGACATCATCCAGACGTACGTGTATCGCCGCGGCATCCAGAACGGCCAGTACGGATACGCGACCGCCGTGGGTCTGCTCAACTCCATCGTCTCCTTCTCGATCGTCTACGCCACGCACCGGATCGTCCGCAGGGTACGCGGGCAGGGGCTCTGGTAGCGATGACCCGCGTGCATGGCCAGTCGATCGGGTCGCGGCTGTTCGACGTCGGCAACGTCATCCTGATCTTCGCGATCGCCGTGTCGGCGCTCTACCCGTTCGTGTACATGGCCGCGATCTCGACCAGCGACTTCTTCGCCGTCGGCTTCGGCAAGGTGACCCTCATTCCGGTCGACTTCAGCCTCGACATCTATACCTACCTGTTCCAGTACAACCCGTTCATCGGCCGCGCCTACTACAACTCCATCCTCTACACCGTGCTGAACACGGTGCTGACGGTCATCCTGTGCGGGATGGCCGGCTTCGCGCTCGCGCAGCGCAGGCTGGCGTTCCGCGGCTTCATCGGCGCCGCGCTGCTGGTGTCGATGTTCTTCAGCGGCGGGCTGATCCCGAACTTCCTGTGGATCAGGGAGCTCGGCATGCTGAATTCGCTCTGGGCGATCGTGTTGCCGGGGGCGGTCAGCGCCTACTACGTGATCCTGTTCCGCGTCTACATCCACACCAATGTCAGCGAGGAGTTGCTGGAGTCGGTGTACGTCGACGGCGGCGGCGATTTCCTGGTGTTCTTCAGGATCGTGCTGCCGTTGATCAAGCCGATGCTGGCGACGATCGGGCTGTTCGCCGCCGTGGCCATGTGGAACTCGTTCTTCAGCGCGCTGATCTACCTCAGCGACCGGAAGCAGTACCCGCTTACCTTGTTCCTGCGGGAGGTGGCAGTGGTCGGCGGCTTCGGCGGCTCCAGTGTCGGCAGCCCGGACGCGGGGCCGGAGCAACTCACCGCGTACGAGGTCGAGGGACAGTACAACGCGGCGCAGGAAGTGTGGCAGGGCGGCTACCTGAAGGCCACGCAGATGGCGTTCACGCTGATCACGGTGGTCCCGATCCTGTTCGTATACCCCTTCGCGCAGCGTTACTTCGTGAAGGGGATCACGCTCGGCTCGGTCAAGGGCTGAGATTGCGTTGCGCCGTCCCACCGCGGGGCGCATACTGGGCGGACGAGCCGCGCGCGCGGCGCGCGGCCAATCTCAAGAGGTAAGGAGGCGTTGCATGAGGCATTCGCTATCCCGTCTGAGCACCTTGGCAATCGTGCTGCTGGTGGCCGCCGCCGGCACGGTGTCGGCCCAGAGTCCGGTCATCACCTGGTCCGGGTTCTACGAGTTCAACAAGAACGCCACGTCGGAGACCCTGGTCATGAAGTGGCTCGGCGAGGCGACCGGCACGACCATCGAGCCGATGCACGTCGAGCAGGGCGACATGTCCACCTGGTGGAGCACGACCCTGGCGTCGCTGGATTTTCCGGACGTCATGCAGTACTTCAGCAGCATGGGGGACGACCCGAACATCTACGGGCCGCAAGGCCTGTTCGTCGCCCTGGACGCCGAGCGCGAGGCGGGCAACATGCCCAACCTGGACCGCGTATTCACCGCGTGGGACGTGGACAACTACCAGCGCTTCGCGCCGGACGGCCACGTGTACCTGGCGAACGGGCTGGACACGCGGTTCCTGGCGCCGCGGGTACCCGGGTTCGTGCTGCGCAGCGACCTGATGGAGGCGGCCGGCTACGACACGGGCGTGCCGGACCAGTTCACGGACATCGACCAGGTCCAGGAGGCGATCCTGGCCATGAAGCCGCACTGGGACGCGATGTTCGGCGGTCCGACCACCGGCATGCACACGCGCGGCGACCGCGGCATCCGCAACAGCGGCCAGCTTCCGCGCGTCATGTACAAGGACGAGTTCGCGGCCGACACGGCCATGCAGATGGAGCCGGACAACGTCTGGCGCTTCGGGCCGCTGAACCCGCGCTTCAAGCGCGCCACCGAGTTCCTGCGCGCCATGCACGAAGCCGGCATCCTGCACCCCGACTACCTGACGATGGCGGAGAAGGACCAGCGGCGCCTGGACTGGGACGAGGGCAAGACCATGTTCTGGTGGGGCACCTGGGGATCGAGCATCGAGCCGACGCAGGCCGAGCGGTTCTGCACGCAGGGCACCGGCGGCGACGCGTTCTGCGGCTTCTCCTCCTATCCCGTGGTCGCGCCCCAGGTGAACGGCGAGGACGTCTGGATCCGCCAGCGCGGCATCGCCGGTCCCAAGGCGCTGCTGTCCGCACGCGGCGACAACGTCGCCAAGGCGGTGGAGCTCCTGGACTTCATGTACAGCGACGAGGGCGCCACGCTGAACAGTTACGGCCCGGAGGGCTACGCGTGGGAGTATGACGACACCCCCGGCAACGACTGGCACCGGCGCTGGACGCTGTGCTGGAGCGGCGCCTACCCGAAGGTGGAGTGCGAGGAGAACGACCCGGATCGTTCCAAGACGCGCGGCGAGATGATCGGCGAGGGCCCGCAGATCATGCTGCAGGGCGGCCCGTCCGACACCTGGGGCATGGACTGGACCAACTACTACTGGGATCCCGCCGATCCGGACGGCGCCAAGGCGGCCCGCGCCGTGACCCTCCAGATCTGGGACGAGTGGCGCGAGGCCGGTACCTGGGACGTGCCGCCGGCACCGAGCTTCGGCTTCGACCCGGACGAGCTGGATGAGAAGGCGCAGTTGGAGCAGCAGCTCCACACCTACGTGGACGAGCAGATCGCCCGCTTCATCAATGGTCAGAACAACATGGACAGTGACTGGGACCGCTTCATCAGCCGCATCGAGCGCCTGGGCGCCGACCGGTTGGAGGAGATCTACAACACCGCCATGAACCGGTACCTGGACCAGGCGGGTATCACGCTCTGAGCTTCGCTCCCTGAGCGCGAGGCCGACGGCCAGGCTGAAGCACCGCTTCGGTCTGGCCGTCTTCTTTTCGGACATGACATCCAGGTACTGGAGCGAGAGGGGACGTCGTGGCGTCGCGGTGCTCGCCTGGATCGCCGTCTGCTCCGCGGCTCATGCCGATGGAGCACCGGCCGACGTCAGCGTCGAGGTCCGGCCATTCCTGCCGCGGTCGGGGTGCGAAGCGGCGTTCCGGGCGCACGACCTGGACCACCGGACGCTGCCGACCGGACTTCCGATCGAGTTGTTCGACAGCAACGGCGCCGGCGTCGCTGCCGGCGACCTGGACGGCGACGGGGACCTGGACCTGGTGCTCACCAACCTGGCCGGGCCGGTTTCCCTGCTGTGGAACGAGGGCGGTCTTCGCTTCCGCCGCCAGATCGTGCCGATCCGGCACACGCGCGCGGTGACCGTGGTCGATGCCGACGGAGACGGCCTGCTCGACATCGCCTTCACCCGCGGCAACCGCCCGCCGGAGCTGTGGCGGCGCGAGACGCTCGACGGCGAGTTCGATCGCCTGTTCGAACCCGCTCCGGCCGAGACCGCCTACACGATGGCGTGGGGGGACCTGGACGGCGACGGCGACCTGGACCTGGTGACGGCGACTTATGACGCCGAGCTGGTGAAGAACCTGGGCGTCGGCCACGGCGCGGGAGGCGTCTTCTACCACGAGCGCGCAGGCAACGGCCTGCGAACCACGCGGCTTGCCGACCGGGCGGAGGCCCTGGCGCTCCTGCTGGTCGACCTGGACGGCGACGGCCGCCTTGACATCCACGTCGGCAACGACTTCGCGTTGATCGACCAGGTCTGGCTGCGGACCGACGGCGGCTGGGCGGAGGCGATGCCGTTCCGGGCGATCAGCCGCAACACGATGAGCCTGGACGCCGGCGACGTGGACGCGGACGGCGAGGTGGAGCTGTTCGCGGCCGACATGAGCCCGTACTCGGTCGAGCTGGCCCGCCACTACCTGACCGTGATGATGAAGATGGCCGAGGTGCCGGGCGAGCGGGCCGATCAGCAGGTGATCGCCAACGTGCTCCTGTCGCGGGAGGAGGACGGAAGGTACCGCAACAGCGCGCGCACCGCCGGGGTCGCCGCCAGCGGGTGGAGCTGGTCGGCCAAGTTCGGCGATCTCGATCACGACGGCAAGCTCGATCTCTACGTGGTCAACGGCATGGCCGGCAGCGAGCAGTTCCCGTATCTGCCGGACGGCGAGCTGATCGAGGAGAACCAAGCGTATCGCAACATCGGTGAGGGCCGCTTCGCGCCGGCCCCGGAGTGGGAGCTCGGCTCGGAGCGCAGCGGACGCGGCATGGGAGTGGCCGACCTGGACCTCGACGGCGACCTCGACATCGTCGTCAACAACCTCGCCACGCCCGCGCAGCTCTTCGAGAACCGGATGTGCCGCGGCTCCGCGGTGCAGGTGGAGCTGCGCCAGAGCGGCGCCAACACGCGCGCCATCGGCGCGGTGGTGCGGTTGCGCACCGGCGACGGCGTCCAGCGCCGCGATGTCCGGTCCGCGAGCGGGTACCTGTTCGGCGACCCGCAACGGGTCCACTTCGGCGTGCCGGCCGATGCCGTGCTCCATGCGCTGGAAGTGCGCTGGCCCGACGGCACCGTGTCGACGATCGACGATCCGCCCGCCGGCGCGCTGCTGACGATCAGGAGAGTGCCCGCCTGACGCCGCCTTCCGGGCCGCGCGCGGCGATGGTCCTGATCGCGGCGGTCGTCGCTGCCGCGGCGATCGCGGTCGCCGTGGCGCTCGCGCGGGAAGCCGAGGATCCCGAACAGGAGGCATGGCAGGCACTCCCCGACGTTCCCGAGGTAGTCGTCTCGAGCTGCACCGGCTGCCACGGCCCCCCCGATCCGGCCGAGCTCGCTCGCGCCGACTGGCTGCGCTCGCTGGCGCGCATGCGGGCGATCATGGCCGAACGGGCGGCGCTCGAGCTCACCGACGACCAGTACCTGGAGGTGTGGAAGTACTTTCGCACCCGGGCGCCCGACGCGCTCCCGATGCTTCCCCCGGACCCAGCCGATTCGCCTCTGTCGTTCGCTTCCGAGGCCGTCGCCCCGCCCGAGGACACGCCGCCGCTGATCACCGCGGTGCGGACCGTCGACGTGGACGGCGACGGCTCGATCGAGATCGTGGTGAGCGATGCCCGGCGCAACAGCGTCTCCGTCCTGTCGCGGACCGGCGATGCCTGGAGCGAGAGGGTGCTCGCCGACGTCGCGGCTCCGGCGCGGGTGGAGGTCCTCGACGCCGACGGTGACGGAGACCTGGATCTTGCCGTGGCGTCCCTTGGCAGTCTGCCGCCCACGGACGGGCTGGTGGGGAGCGTGGTGCTGCTGGAGCGCGGCGCCGGCGGCTACGGGCAGCGGGTGCTGCTGCGTGACGTGGGCCGGGTGGCCGACGTGCGGGCCGGAGACCTGGACGAGGACGGCGACCAGGACCTGGCGGTGGCGGCCTTCGGTCACGTGGCCGCCGGTTCGATCGGCTGGCTGGAGCAGCAGGCGGCGGGAGACTTCGTCTACCGCGAGCTGGAGGAGGTCGCCGGCGCCAGCCACGTGCCGGTGGTCGACATCGACGGCGACGGCCATCTCGACATCGTCGCGCTCGTCTCGCAGGCCAGCGAGCGCATCGACGCCTTCCTGGGCCGCGGCGACGGAACCTTCGTGAAGCGGACGCTGTACCGCGCGCCGACACCGCTGTTCGGCTCGTCCGGGATCGCGCCGGCCGACCTGGACGGCGACGGAGACCTGGACCTGCTCTACAGCAACGGCGACGCGTTCGACGTTCCCGGGGCGCGGTCGACGACCATGTTGCGCCCGTACCACGGCGTCCAGTGGCTGGAGAACCGCGGGCGGCGCGGATTCGTCCGCCACGACCTGGTGCGCTACTACGGCGCGTTCAGCCCGATTCCGGCCGACCTGGACGGCGACGGCGACCTCGACATCGTGGCCACCAGCCTGGTGAGCGACTGGACCGATCCCTCGCGCCGGAGCCTGATCTGGCTTGAAAACGACGGGACACAGCAATTCATCGCCCACGGGATCGCGGGTGTCCCGACCCACCTGGTCGCCGCCGACGTCGCCGACCTGGACGGTGACGGCCGCCCGGACATCGTCGCCGGCGGGCTGCACATGTTCGGCCCCTACGACCGGCTCGGCCGCGTCACGCTCTGGGCCAACCGGGGACCGCGGGGCCGGGGAGCCGGGCCGCCAGGCCGCTGAGGCGCTTGTCCTGCGAGGAAACGCGGGACTACAGTGGAGCCCCTGACGGAGGCTGTCGATGGGCTGGAAAGAGTTCAAGACCGGCGCCGTTCGGTACTTCACCGTCCTGGGCGTCATCGTCGCGATCATCCTGCTGGTGGCCGCGTACTCGCTGCGCGGCAAGGTCGTCAGCAAGTTCTACGAGTACCGTGCCGGCCGGCAGGTGGTCGGCATCTGGGAGGGGGAACGCCAGTCACGGACGCTCGAGCACATTCCGAAGATCCGTGCCCGGTGGGAGTTCGACGAGGACACCTTCATCCTGACGACCGACTATTTCTT
Source organism: Spirochaetia bacterium (assembly GCA_963662775.1). Taxonomy (GTDB): domain Bacteria; phylum Spirochaetota; class Spirochaetia; order SZUA-6; family Bin103; genus CATQHW01. The sequence goes on along the minus strand of OY759747.1, from coordinate 1,535,456 downwards.
CGCCGAAGCGAACGAGTGGCGGCGCGTGCACGAGATGCGCGGTGACTACGAGTTCATCAAGCGCGGCGGTCTGAACCCGTCACAACTGGCGATCAGCAACGTCACCGTGCGGCGCTCGGACAAGGAGACCAGCGTCGGGGATCCGATCGACCTGCGGCGCTCGCTGCGCCTGGACCCGATCGACGAAGCCCGGGACGCCTGGGGACCGCCGCGCATCGACTACCCCGACCTGACCGTGCGCTTCTCCCGGGACAGCGAGGTGCTGACGATCGGCACCAACCTGATCGGCGTCGCCAACTACGACAAGGTCGACTGAAGACCATTTCACGAGTTCGCCGGGTCGTTTCGCGCTATTGAGTCGAACACGGGCAGCAGGTCGCTCTGCGCCAAGGCTTCCTCCAGCAGGCGGAGCGTTTCGCGGATGCGCTGCTCATCCAGATCGTTGGAGTGAATGCGCCAGAGATTCCGCGCGTCGGTGAGATCCTGCGGGCGGCTCGCGAGGATCTTGGCGACGATGAGGTCCTGGGTGTCGATCACCGGCACCGAGGTGCCGCCGATGTCCAGCATCCGTGCCCGATCGAGAAACTCATCCTCGAGTCCTGACCCGGCCAGTACGACGTCAAGCGGCATCCGGGTGGCGCTGTGGATGAACGGCATGACGCGGGTGCGGCGGATGAACTCCGGGTCCTGGACGCGCAGCACGAATCCGGCCGTCTTCATGTCCCCGACGAAACCCTGTGGGTCGTCGGGTTCAAGCTTGAGGGTCACGTCGACGTCGGCGCTCAAGCGGGGTACCCCGTAGGCGATGACCGCCTGTGCACCGAAGACGTACCAGCGTCCCCAATGAGAGATCACCCTCGACAGCGCTGCCAGGAGCTCAAGCGCGACTGGCGGAATCGGCACGGGTGAACAACTCGGCCAGGCGGACGTGCGCGAGAAGATCTCGATCTCGATCCGCGGCATCGGGCCAGTGGGAACTCTGCAGAAGCGCTTGCCTGCGCAACTCGTCAGCGACGCGCAACCCTTCCAGCGGCCCGAGGCGCGCGACGCGCTCAGCCCAATAGTCGTCCTTTGCGGTGCGCACCGCTCGCCAGTCGCGTTCCATGAACTCCCGGATGCCGTCGGTAATCATCGCCGTATCATAGCCGGTCGTACCGGGCCGACCGCCACGATGCCTTCCTTGTCGATAAATAATCGACATGTCATGTCGTTATCTCTGATACGTATGGAGCGCTCAGCCCGAATTCGCACGCATCGAGGAACATCTGGGCAGGAACACCGAAGCGCTCTTGGACCGCTGCGAACAGGTCGCGGCGTCCCATCGACTCCCCGACCGAGTGGTGGGCGCCCTCTGCGATGCCTGCTGCGGCTGGAGGCTGCGGCGCCCGCTCTACCTGAAGACCGTTGCGAGCTCGACCGGAGAGGAGATCACCGCGGCGTCCGCGACCCGTGACCTGGCCGCCATGGTGAACGCCGGCCTTCTGGTTCCCGCAGGCGAGAAGCGCGGGCCCGAGGGACGGATGTGTTGCGCTCCCTGTGGGAGGAGATACGCCGGGAACGCTTGGTGGATACGGCGGAAGACCCTATCGCGACCCATGAGGTCCACGGAGCAAGCAGCCATCGATGATCGGCGGGCGACAGCCCTCGGCGGTCACTGCGCAGCCGGCCGTACCGGGATGCCGAGCTCGGCCGAACGGATGGCGGCCAGCGCGACCTGCAGGGACGCGCGTCCCTCCGCGGCGGTGACGCTGGGCTGCCGCCCGGCGGCGATGCCCTCCAGGAAGTCCTCGATCTCCTCGCCGATGGCGTGGCCGAAGCTGGGCCGCTCGTAGCGTTCCCCCGTCCGGCACACCGCCAGGCCCTGCTCGACCAGGTCGACGCGCGCCGTGCCGCGGGTGCCGATCACCTCCAGCTTGATGTCACCGCCGCGGGGGATCTCCCGCGGCAGCACCCAGCCGCTCTCCACGCACGCCACGGCGCCGCCGTGGAGACGGCCCACCGTGAAGGCGACGTCCTCCACCGCGTACCCCTGCGAAGCCAGCAGGCCGCTGCGCGCTTCGGTGTGCACCCGCACGAACTCGCACCCGGTCAGCCAGCGGATCACGTCGTAGTCGTGGATGCCCAGGAAGAGTTGTACGGACACGCGGCCGCGCAGGGTGTCCTGCGACGCGCTGGAGGTGATGCGGCGCGCGTGCAGGCTGATCGGATCGCCCAGCGCGCCGTCGTCGAGCATCCGTTTCACGCGCACGTAGCGCGGATCGAAGCGGACGATCTGCGCGACCATGAGCTGCCCGGCCGCCCTCTCGGCGGCGGCGACGATGCGGTCGGCGTCCGCCATCGTGGTCGCGATCGGCTTCTCCAGCAGCACGTGCTTGCCGGCCGCCAGCGCGGCCAGCGTGGGCTGCACGTGGCCGGCATCGGGAGTGCAGATGCTGACCGCCTCCACGTCGCGCCGTTCCAGGAGCTCGTCCAGGCTCGCGAACGCGGTGGCGCCGACCTCGTCAGCGACGGACTGCGCCGTGTCGGTGCGGGCATCGAACACGCCGACCAGACGTGCGCGCGGCTCGGCGGCGTAGGTGCGGGCGTGAATGGCGCCCATGTAGCCGGCGCCGACCACGGCGACGCCGATGGGGGAGCTGACCGGATGTCCGCTCAACCGGGCGCCACGCCGTGCATGTTCCAGCCGGCCAGGCTCAGGAGCGGCTGGATCGCCCGGCCCTGCTCCAGGACCTCCGGCCGCACGTCGTGGAGCGCCGCGCACCGCTCCTTGAGCTCCCGCTCGGTGAGCGGCGTCCCCAGCGACGGCTCGCCGGCCGCGTGCCAGCGGTCGATCTCGTCGCGGTGGCCCAGGCGGCGCAGGGCGTTCCAGTACCCGCGGTGATGGTCGCGCTGGTAGCTGTCCCAGAAGAACAGGTGCTCGCTGCCGGCGTCGTAGAGCATCCTGGCCATGCGGCGGAATTCCTCCGGCGGCATGAAGCGCGGCATGATGTTCATCGCCAGCCGGCAGGGGGTGCCGGCCACCGCATCCGCGAACGGGCGCACCTGCTCGGGGCCACTCCAGGTGTCGGTGGGCACCGGCAGCGCGTACGGGGCGCTGCTGTACGGCATCGCCGTGTCCACCAGTCCTTCGCGCGCCCAGGCGGCCACGTCGATGCCGAAGAACAGGTTGTCCTCGATGGAGCCCAGGATGCAGGCGGAGATCTCGATCGGCGCCCCCCGGATGGTGCCTTCGGCGGTCATGGCATGACGCACCCGCCGCATGAATCCGGTCAGCACGTCGGCGCGGTAGCGCAGCCACTCGGGATCGTCGGCCGGCAACCGGAACGGATCGCGTCCGGTCGACGCCGTGAACCCCTCGGTCAGCGGGGGCTCGTAGTCCAGGTACGGCGGGCGGCGGTTGTAGAGCAGCGTGATGCCGTCGACGGGATAGGCGCGCACCACCTCGCGCAGCACGGCGATGCAGTACTCCTGCACCTCCGGGAACGCGTAGGAGAGGCGTGCCTGATCGCGGCCATCGCGGTCCTTGCAGCGCCACTCCGGGTGGCGGTCGTAGAGTCCGTCGGCGAAGGCGTAGTCGAGCAGCGGCGGCGGATAGGTCCACCCGGCCAGCCGGTAGGCGGCGTGGAAGCCCAGGCCCATGCCGTGCGCGTAGCCGACCGCCTCCCCGAACGGGTCAATGCCGGCGGCCACCAGGCGGTTCCAGCCCTCGTGGGCATAGCGGTCCCACTTGCGCCCGTAGTCGGGCGGGTCGATCTGGTCCAGGGTCCGTCCGATCCTTGAGGGATAGTTCATCAGGTCGCCGGAGCCGAGCTCCCAATGTATCCGGTCGAAGTCACTGTCGCGATACGACTCGAGTTCCTCCCGGATCGCGTCGATCGTGCCGGCGCGCAGCACGTTGCTGATGTCCGTGTGGCCTTGAAGCCGCTTGTGCGACCGGTCGCCGCGGTCGGCGCGCACCAGCGCCGCTTCTTCCTCGGTGAGCGGCACCAGCTTGACGTAGGCGATCCGCGCCGGGGCATGGTCGCCCAGCTCCGGATGGTCGCCGGTGCCCGCGCGCAGCCGGTACTGGGAGAAGGTGATCTCCTGGTCGGTCAGGTCGGCGACCTTCCAGAAGATCTCCTCAAGGCGGCGGCGCTTGAGGTGTCCGCCTGGGTCCCATTCGAGGATGGAGAAGGACTGATCGCCGGTAAGCCTGGCCCGCAGCCACACGACGTCGCCGGTGGAGTTGTGCCAGTCGATCTGCGCGATGTCGCTGGGGTGGATGCCGATCGAGATGGCGTGCGGGCCGCGCACGTCGAGCGGGCAGGTGATATCGGGCGCTCCCGTCTCCGGGTTGGCCATGAGCATGGTGCCGCTGAACTCGGGCGTCTCGTAGGACAGGGTGCGCCAGACGCCGCGCCGTGACTCCGTGCTCAGGGCGTCGGCCGGGGTGCAGCGGTCCAGGTCCGAGACGTAGATCGGCGGCGAGGAGAACGCGCGGTCGCCGATCAGGTCGGGTGGTGGTGCCATGCCGGCTGCATCATGGAGTCTGTCCGACGTGCCGTGCGTCCGGCAAGGCGTCGCCGCGCGACCGCGCCAGCATGTCCGCCGTGACGTCGAACACGGCTCGCAGCCGCTGCTGCACATGCGGATCGCGAAAGTGCGGGTGCCACTCGAGCTCGCTCAGCGAATCGCTTGCCACGCACAGCCCGGCAGCGGCCACGCCGCGCACCTGCGCCGCGGCGTACACGGCAGCCAGCTCCATCTCCACCGCCAGCACACCCGCGGCCTGCATCTCCCGCACCTCGGCCTCCGTCTCGCGGAACGGCGCGTCTGTGGTCCAGCACGTACCGGTCACGGCGTCGATCTCAGAGGCTGCCAGCGCTCGCCGGCAGGCATCCAGCAACTCGGGATGGGCCCGCGCTTCTGCCCCCGCCGGCAGGTAGTGGTAGGAGGTACCCTCGTCCCGGACCGCGCGATCGCACAGCAACACGTCTCCGGGGTCGAGGCGGGGCTGCAGCGCGCCGGCGTACCCCACCAGCACCACGCGCCGCGCACCCAGCGCGACACACATCTCCAAACAGACCACCGCCGCCGGCGCTCCGACTCCGAAGCCGCCGGCCACGGCCACCGGAGCGTCGCCGCGATCCAGGACGATGAACGGCGCGCGATCGCCGGTCTCCTTGCGCACTGCGGCGGCGTTCAACTCTCGCCACAGGTTTTTCTGATAGACGAGGATCAGGTCAGGCGGACAATCCGGGGGAGCGCCCTGCCGGCCAGCCTCGATCGCCTGGCGGGCCGTGATGATCGCCCGGCTGCCATACTTGCCGGGACAGTGGGGTAGTGGCATCGTGGATCAGCCACGACGCGCCAAGCGGTCGATCAACTCTTCGTTCCACTCGATGCCGAGGCCGGGCCGACCGGACATCACGATCTTGCCGTCGCGGAACTCCGGCGGCGCGATCAGCTCGTCGGACAGCAGCGCCGGCCCCATCTCCACGGTGTGCCCGTTCGTCACCGCCGCCACCGCGACCGCGCCCAGGTGCGCATCGCCGTGCGGGGCCATCGGCAGGTGGTGGGTGCCGGCGTAGGCGGCGATCTTCACCCACTCGGTGAGCCCGCCGCAGACGTTCGGATCGGCCTGGATGTAGTGCGCGGCGCGCGCGTCGATCAGGTCGCGGAAGCCCCAGCGGGTGAACTCGTTCTCGCCGCTGGCGATCGGGATCGGCTGTGCGCGGGCCAGCGCCGCGCTGCCCTGCACGTCGTCGGCGTGCACGGGCTCCTCGAACCAGTAGGGGTCGCAGCGTTCGACCAGGCGTGCGAAGCGCAGCGCGGTGGCGAAGTCCCAGGCGTTGTTCGCGTCGATCATGAGATCGACGTCCGGGCCGATCGCCTCGCGCACGGCGCGCACCCGCTCCGCGTCCTCGCGCAGCGTCACGCCCGACCAGCCGATCTTCATCTTCACCGCGCGGAAGCCCAGTTCCACGGCGTGCGCGGCCTCGGCCGCCAGCTCGGCCAGCCCCTTGCCTTCCTGGTAGTAGCCGCCGGCCGCGTAGGCGGGAAGCTCGCGCTGCGCGCCGCCGAGCAGCTTCCACGCGGGCTGGCCGGTCACCTTTCCGCGCAGGTCCCAGAGGGCGTTGTCGATCGCCGACATCGCGCGGATGTGCTCTCCCTTGGCGACCGGTTTGCGCCAGTTCCCCTGGTACATGCGCTGCCAGAGCGCGTCGGCCGCCAGCGGATCCTGCCCCGTCACCACCGCGGCCAACTGCTCGATGAGCGCGCGGTTCGGCCCCGGCCCCGGCGCCATGCCGACGGCGCCGTCGTCGGTGGTGATGGTGAGCCGCGAGAATCCCTTGCGCCGCGGGCGCGGCGGATAGCCGATGATCCCGTTCCAGAGTCCGGGCTCCGGGTCGCCGTAGGAGAACGAGGTCAGCGTGACGCCGGTGATCTTCATGGCGCCACTGTACCGTCACGCGCCAGCGGGCGCGAAACCGTCACTCGACGCAGGCTGTGTCAGGCCAGCCTCCCGGGCCGCAGTCTTGTCGATGCGGACAATTCACGCATATTCTCCTCACTTATCGCGGAGAATGTCGTTGTATCTCTGGGAGCGGGCCGACTGGCCGGCGTTTCGCTGGGACGCCGATGCGTTGCTGACGCCACTGGCCGACGCCAGAGCCCGTCAGGGACGGCTGCTGGGCACGATGAGCCAACTCGGCTTCGACCTCCAGGTCGAATCGGAGCTGCACGCGACGACCGAGGAGGTCGTGAAGACCTCGGAGATCGAGGGGGAGACGCTGGACGCTGCCAGCGTGCGGTCGTCAGTCGCCCGGCGTCTCGGCGTGTCGGTCGGTGGTGTGCCGGTCGCCGACCGCACCGCTGACGGGGTGGTCGAAATGGTGCTCGACGCCACCCGGCATCACGACCGGCTACTGAGCGCGGAACGTCTGCGAGGATGGCACGCGGCGCTGTTTCCGACCGGCTACTCCGGCGTCCGCAAGATCACGATCGCCGATTGGCGGACCGACCGGGAGGGGCCGATGCGTGTGGTTTCCGGCTCCATGGGCCGGCAGCGCATCCACTATGAAGCGCCTCCGGCCGAGCGCGTCGCGGTCGAGATGGATCGGTTTCTCTCATGGTTCAACGCCCGTCGATCGAGGGACGGCCGTCCCTCGATCGACGGCTTGCTGCGCAGCGCCGTCGCGCACCTGTGGTTCGTCACCATCCACCCGTTCGATGACGGCAACGGCCGCATCGCCCGCGCCATCGCCGATCTGGCTCTGGCGCAGATGGAAGGAACGGGCCGGCGATTCTACAGCGTGTCGGCGCAGATCCGGCGGGAGCGATCGCGTTATTACCGGACGCTGGAGACGACGCAACGCGGGACGATGGACATCACCGAGTGGCTGGCGTGGTTCGTCGCTTGCTTCGGCAGTGCGATCGGCGAGGCCGAAACCGAACACGGCGCCGTCCTCGCCAGAGCGGCGTTCTGGCGGCGCCATGCGCATGAGCCGTTCTCCGCTCGGCAGAAGGCCGTGCTCGATCGGGTCATGCGCCGCTTCGTCGGCAAACTGACGGCGAAGAAGTGGGCGACTCTGGGGAAGTGCTCCATCGCCACGGCGCAACGCGACATCAACGACCTGCTCGCGCGACGCCTCCTGATCCGCAACCCCGGCGGCAGCAAGCGCACCAGTTACCGCATCGCCGAGGTTCAGGACCGGGCAGGCGGGTAGCTGATCGGTCTCCGCTCAGTCTGCCGCTGGCACGGCGACAGCGAACCTGACCCTGATCTCAAGGGCGCGCCGACCGTCGAACCTCCGCTTGGAGTATTGAAACCGCTGCGATAGACCGATGTTCAAATAAAGAAACAATGCCTTGTTATAGAATGAATTGAGGTGGTAGCCGGTGACGATTCCTTTTCTAAGAAAAGCGTCTGATGCTTCATTCAATTTATGGAGGTCCATCCACGGGTGCCAGTCCGCTGACCACCCATGCGGGCCGCGAGCGGGTTCCCTGGTTCACGACCTTCCCGGAGATACGCAAGTACTGCAAGAGATTACTGACCTTCGCCCGCTTCTGTCCGTCCGTTAGCCGAGCCGGAAGCTTCGGCGTCAGGGCTCGATCGATACTCCGGCGGTCGACCGGGCCATGCTTGCGCACGTGAGCGTAGATCACGTCCACGTAGTACTGATTGTCGAACCCGCGTTCCCGGATGTGGCGGCCGGCGTTGCCATTCGCTCCGGCCACGGACTCGGCGACCGTCAGGTTCGGGTAGCGGCCCTCCACCAAACCGGCCGTCTTCAGGCGGTGATGTCCGTCCCGGTCGATGCGTTGCCGCTTCTGCACCCGGTCCAGGAGCATGACCTGATCGAGGTCCAGGTCGGACCGTTCCATCAGCAGCCTCGTGTAATGCTCGTCAAGGATGCGTCCGTGGATGGTTACGGCCACGCGGCTCGTGTCAGTCAGATCATAATCCGGTAGCGGCATCGAACGGGTCCTCTGCGTTTCGAACATGCGCTTGATACCGCCTCCCTGAGTGTCGATCAGGTTCAGCTCGACCATTGCGTCGGTCAGGAACGGGTTGCGGTAGATAGCTTGGGGGGCGTCCTGCCGGATGACCGTCTCAACGTCACCGGGCAGGAAGTCGCCGACGTTGGTCATCAGGATGCGGTCGGGGAACTCGACGACCACGACACGCCCGCGCAGAGCATAGTCCTGGTGGGCGATGCCATTGTGGAGCGCCTCACGGATCACCCACGTGTCGTACTGGGTGATTTCCTGCGGGAACAGGGTCCCACTCGGAAGCGTCCGCACGGTCAGATTCCGCACGCGCCCGAGCAGGTGGTCCCCGGATACCAGGAACGGGGGGCCGATGTGCGCGTAGTCCAACTCGCGATTACGGTCGTCCTTGAGCACCCAGGAGATTTTGGCAACAGCTGGCGCGAGCAGGGTCGACGATTCCGGCCGGCCCAACAGCAGCAGAGCGGTGTTCGTCACCGCGCCCTGCCTCAGCACCCGCGCCTTGTTGAGGAACGTCGCGTCGTCCCACGCTTCGACCTCCTCGGCCTGCGCCGGGTGCTTGACCACGAACTGCTCGCGCGCCTTGACCAACGCCGCGGGGTCAAGGTCGTCAAGCCCAGCCCGCTCACACAGCTCGGCCGACCAGTCACTGCCACGCGTCCAGATCGCGCGTGCTTTCTCAGGATACCTGCTGAGCTCGGTCTTGCTGGCGCCGACGCGAACGTAGGCCGTGCCGTAGAAGCTGACGGGTTGATCCCGTGTGGGACCTACCTCGAACACGACGACGCGGCCGTCCGGATGCTCGACGACGCGCGGCTCAAACCCCGCGTTGGGATGCAGTCCCGCGCCGAGCCACGGCAGCAGGTCCTGATTGCCGCGCCCCTTGGCCGTATACGGATCGAACGCCGTGCCGACAACGTTGTGGGTGTCATCGTCGATGCCGAACAGGATGTAGCCCGTCGGCTTGCCGACCACGCAGGCAGAATTCGCCAGCGCGGCCAGGTACTCCCCAAGTTCCTGAGGCGCACAGCGATTGCGTTTGAACTCCAGCCACTCCGTTTCCGCCGGCAGACCGCGCAGCCTGTCGATGAGGTCTACGTAGCTGCTGTCATTCACGTCGCGTCGTTCGTCCGTGGGGCCTCAGCGGACCAGGCGCCTGAAGCCCTCCACCGGCAGCGGGCCGCGCAGCCGGTCGGCGATGTCTCCGGAGCGGATCGCGTCGGCGAGCTCTGCCATGACCGGCGCCATCGCCCCTTCGTACCGGTCGAGCACCTCCTCCGTGTGCGCCACCGAGCAATAGATCGTCGGCGGCGCCAGGAAGCCGCGCTCCAGCATCAGGTGGGTATAGAGCGTGCTGAGCTCGCGCGCCTGCTCGTGGTCGAAGGTCGCGCTCGCGATGCACGGATAGCTGTCGCTGACCACCATCGGCACCCCGGCGGCATCGGCCTGCCGGCGCCAGGAGGCCTTGACCCGCTCGCCCACCGCGGCCACCAGCGCCGGCACGTCGAGCTGTTGCGTCATCTTCGTGACCGCGGCCACCGCAGCCGCCGGCCCCACGCCCTCGGTCCAGTAGCTGGAGGAGATGAACGAGTGCTCGGCGCCATCCATGGCGGCCGCGGTGCCGATAACGGCGCCGATGGCGTGGCCGTTGCCCAGGCTCTTGCCGAACGTGGCCAGGTCCGGGTTCACGCCGAACCGGGCGTGCGCCCCGGCGCGCGCCAGGCGGAAGCCGATGGAGGTCTCGTCGAAGATCAGCAGCGCTCCCACACGATGCGCCTCGGCGCGGATGTGCTCCAGGTAGCCGGGATCGGGATCCTTCCCGCGGCACGGCTCCATGACCACGGCCGCCAGCCGGTCGCCGTGCTCGGCGATGATGCGGTCGAACCTTTCCAGGTCGCCCCACTCGAAGACCTGCGCCGTGCCGCGCAGCTCGCGCGGCACGCCGAGCGGCTCCAGCCCCGGCATCAGGTGGCCGCGCAGGGCGTCGCTCTCTCCCAGGTTGGCCGCCAGGTACCAGTCGTGCCAGCCGTGATAGCCGCTGATCGCCACGACCGAGCGGTCGGTGGTGGCGCGGGCGATGCGCACGGCCACCGTCATCGTCTCGCCGCCGGTGCGCGCCAGCCGCACCCGCTCCGCCCAGGGATGCAGGCCGCACAGCAGGTCGGCCAGCTCCAGCTCCTCGCGCGGATTGAGGGTCGAGCAGCTTCCCAGGCTGACCCGCCGGATCACCGCGCGGGTGACGTCCGGGTCGCGGAACCCCAGGATGGTCGCGCCGATACCGTGCGAGGAGCAGTCGAAGAAGTGGCGCCCCGCCTCGTCCCACACCTCGCAGCCGCGCGCCTCGCGGAAGTAGGGCGGCCACTGCCCTGGCGCCATGCGGTCCGGGTTCTTGCTGAGCAGGTGGTTGCCGCGCGGGATGATCGTGAGCGCCCGCTCGTAGCTCTTCTGACCCATCTCGGGGTCGACCGCCCGGAGGCCCAGCAGGCGCTCCGCGTTGTCGCAGAACACGTCCTGCAGGTCCGCTTCGTTCAGTCCGAACCGGTCGGCCGCGTGGAGGATGGCGCGCACCTCCTCCAGGCCGACCTGGATCGGCCGCCCGAAGAACGCGCGGTCGTTCCACTCGAGCTGGTCGGTGGCGACCCAGGCGAAGCCGCTGCCGAGCGTGATCGAGCGCCCGCGCTGGTGCGAGATCGGGAAGTCGGAGCCGTACAGGAGCCGTCGTGGGCCGAACTCGTCCAGGATGGCGACCATGGGCTCCGCCTCGCAGATCGCGGAGGTGTCGAACCAGACGTTCGCAAGCCCGCGCAGCGAGGCGATCGACCTGGTGGTGTTGGGGCCGTGGAAGCCGCGCGCCGCATGCGCCAGGATGAGTTGCGCGTTCGGGAAGCGCTCGCACTTGTCCCGGATCTGGCGCTGGTTCTCCGGGTCGTCCAGCGCCGGATCACGCACGATGTGCAGCATGATGAACCAGCCGCGCTCGTCGGCCACCTGCCAGGTCCACTCGGGCAGGAACTCGTCGATGCAGGATTGCTGCGTATCCTGTCGGGCGCTGTAGCAGTGGTAGCACTTGAAGCCGCCGATCCCCTCGCCATCGAGGTCGGACTCCACCTCGGCCTGCGTCGTGTCAGCCGCCACCAGATATGCGCGGATGGCCGTGGGATGACCCGCGGTCTGCGCCGCGACGAATTCGTTTTTTGGACCGACCGGCAGTTCCGGGGCCGGAAAGGGCAGGACCAGGGCGCCCGCCATCCGTTCGGGTCCGCCGAGCTGAGCGCCGACCAGCTCGCGCCACTCGTCCAGGCCGACTTGCGCCGGGCCCCACCCGAGCATGGGGCTCACTCGTGGAAAGTGTTCGACGTCATAGAGATGCATGTGCGCGTCGAAAACGCGCAGCGGGATTCGGGAGGCCAGCTCGGCTGCCGCCGTCCGGTCTTCCTCGGTCGTGGTCCAGCCGGTTTCCAGCCGTTCGTGGGTCAGCATCGGAGCCTCCTTGTCCATCGACGGAAATCGTAGCATGACGGGTTGCCACAACTTTCAGAATCTGCGATTGTTTGCGTCATGAAAGTTCTAGCAGCTCTTCTGACTATCGCACTCGTCGGCGCGACGGCTGCCTGGGCCAAGACCGGCAGCTTCACGTACGACGACGGCTCGACCTACGAGGGCGAGTTCGAGGAAGGCAGGGTCCACGGCCAGGGCACCTACACCTGGGCCGACGGGACGATGTATGCCGGTGCATTCGACTCCGGTCTGCCGCACGGTGAGGGCCGGCTGACGTGGCCTTCGGGCGCCGTCTACGAAGGGCCGTTCCAGGCTGGTGAGATGGCCGGTACCGGCATGATGACCTGGCCGAGCGGCGCGACGTATGAAGGCAACTTCACCGCCGGGCGCATCAACGGCTACGGGACGCTGACCTGGCCCGACGGCCTGACCTACAGCGGCATTTTCGTGACCGAGACGATCGAGGGCACGGGCATGCTGATGTGGACCGACGGCACCAGCTACGAAGGCGACTTCATGGCGAACAGCATCGAAGGTTCCGGCATGATGACGTGGTCCAGCGGTGACATGTACGAGGGCGGATTCATGGCCGGCGCGCCGAACGGCGAAGGCACCTACACCTGGGCCACCGGTTCCCGCTACGAGGGCATGTACGAGAACGGCATGGCCACGGGAGGCACCTTCTACACCACGGACGAAGACGGCAGGGACTGGCACTTCGTCGCGTCGCAGGACGCCGACGGGAACTGGATGGTCGACCATCCGGACAGCCAGGAGATGTAGGAAGGCCGGAAGGTCCGAATCGGAAAGAGATAGGACAGCCGAGCTGAGCGCATAGATCGGGAGACGATGCTCCGGACGGCCGACAGGCCGGAGGGGCATCGGTTTCCCGATCCGTGTTAGACCCTCATACCGATCGCGCGCACGCCGAAGACGGGGCCCAGTTGTACTGGCCCGTGCTTCCGGCGGGCGCGCCTTTTCGTGTCCGGCGTTCTCGTGTCCGGCGACCGCGAGCGTCAGCCGCTCCGGTACTCCTCGAGCACCCGATCCATCACCCGGCCGGTGCGCGCCGCGCTCCTGCCGGTGCTCGGACAACTTCCGAAGCCGCGCAACTCGTCCACGATGGACTGGATCAGCGGTTGCTGCACGTGCTCGGGATGGGAGATGTCGGTGCGCGCGGTGCCGCCGGAGGTGGTGATCTCGAACGGCACGGCCCCGAACGTCGAGTAGCGCAACACGCCGCGGCTGCCGGCGATCTCGACCAGGTCGACCTCCTCCTGCGCGGTGAAGGCGAAGCGCGCCGTACCGACCACGCCGTCGCGGAAGCGCATGGCGAACGCCACCGCGTCCTCCGCCTCATAGACACCGAGTTGGTTCACGGCGAAGCCGCGCACCTCCTCGATCGGCCCGAGCAGGTAGTCCAGCAGGTCCAGCACGTGCGAGCCCATGTCAGCGAACAGCCCGCCGCCGGCGATCTCCGGCCGGTACCGCCATGGCAGCGGACCCGATCCGAGCGAGGGATCCGGAGGGCTGACGTAGTGCGCGGTCACCGTCAGCGGGGTGCCGATGCTCCCGCCGAGCAGCGCGTCCCGCACCGCCACGAAGCGCGGCAGCATCCGGCGGTAGTAGGCGACGAACAGCGGCAGCCCGGCTGCCTCGGCCGCGGCATTCATGGCCAGGCATTGCTCGTGGGAGCATGCCATCGGCTTCTCCACGTACACGGGCTTGCCCGCTGCCAGCGCCTGCAGGGCGTAGTCGTGATGCGACGACGGCGGCGTGGCCACGTAGACCGCGTCCACCTCCGCGTCGGCGATCAGCTCGGCCGCGTCGTCGTACGCCCGCGGTACGCCGTGCCGGCGCGCGTAGTCGCGTGCGGCATCCCCGTCGCGCCGCATCACCGCCACCAGGCTGGAGCCGCTCGCCTTGCGGAACCCCGGTCCGCTCTTGACCTCGCAGACGTCACCGCAGCCGATGATCCCCCAGCGGATCACGGGTGGCGGGCTCATGTCGCCCGCTCCGCCGGCGGCAGCAGGTTGCGTACCTCCGCGGCGTGGATCGCCCGCTCGGCCGAGCCGCGCAGCGTGGCGGCGGCCGGGGTCCCCTCGCGCGCGTAGGCATCCGCCTGCAGCGCCATATCGATCTTGTCCAGGTCCTTGACCAGCCGGCCTTCCGGCGTGCGCCGCTCGGCGTAGTCCAGCCACGCGGCCATCAGCGTCCCGTCGGGGTCGACGTCCGCCAGAATCCGCCGCGCCGCCTCCATCTCCCGCCGCCGCTTCTCCCCGGCGGGCACGCCGTCGGCGGGCGTCACGTCCCCGGTGAGCGCTTCGGCCAGGTCATGGATCACCGCGACGAGGGCCGCCCGCGCCGGATCCGCACCGGCCGCGGAAGCGGTCACCGCGGCCAGCGCCGCCACGCCGAAGGAGTGCGCGGCCACCGACTCGGGATCGGGGACGCCCCGCTGCACCCAGCCTCTGCGCGGCATTCGCTTCAGGGCGGCGACGTGCGCGAAGAACGCCTGGAGCCTGCGCGCGGTCATCGCTCCGGTCGTGGTCATGGGGCGAGGGTAGGCCGAGCGGGGGCGTCTCGACTACCGTAGCCGCGGGAACGCGATGGACGGCACGGACGGCTCGGTGCAATTGGTCCTGCAGGGGGACGAGATCGAGCTTGCCGGCTACGCCGAGCCGTCGACGGTCGGCGATCTGATCGCCGCGCTGGAGCGGATGCGGCTCCGTCCCGGCCTGGCTACGGCCGGCTGCGCGGGCTGCGGGCTCTGCTGCCGCGATCGTGTGCCGGTGCTGGGCGCGGACCTGCCGCGGCTGGAGCGAGCGCTCGGACTCACCCGCGAGCGGCTGCTTCGCGACCACCTGGAGCTGCCGGATCCCCCGGACCCGGACGAGCGCGCGGCCCGCATCGCCGACCTGGCCCGGCAGTTCGACGCCTCACCGGCGGAGGCGACGCTGCTCTACGAGTGGAACACCGGCGAGCCCATCGTGCCGCGGCAGGGCGATGACGGCTTCTGTCACTGGCTGCGGGATCGGCGCTGCTCGGTCTACCCCGGCCGGCCGCTGATCTGCTCCTTCTACCTGTGCAACTTCGGCGACCGGCTGTCAGCGCTGTTCGACGCGATCGTGCGGCAGGGCGTGTGGCACAGCTACGTCGCCGTGGGCTGGATCGAGAGCGGCGTCGTCGCGCACAATCCGTTCGTGTCGGTCGGCGACCCGACACGGGCGCCGCTGGACGCGTTCGACGTCGACGTCGCGCCGCTGCTGCAGCGCATGGCCGACACCTGGTAGGGACGGCCCAAGAGTCGAGCTTGGAATGCGCAGCCTCACCGTCATAGTATGGGAGGGCGTCCTCCATGAAGCATGAGATTGAGCTACAGAACCACACAATCGTCGCAGTTGGAGATCTCAACCCGGCGATCTTCCAGCCGGCCTGGTTCGCTGCGGAGGGTTTCATCAACCGCCGTGAGGCAGAGGCCGCGAGTGTCCAGGTGATCAGCGCTCAAGCCGCTCTATTCGATGTCGACGATTGGCTGAGCGTACAGGTGTTGCCGGATCGCTTCCTCGCCGGCACGGCTCATGAACCCTACTATCGCCCTCTCTATGACCTAGTGCTATCGACCTTCTCCACGCTTGCCCATACGCCGATCAAGATGCTAGGCATAAACTACAGTTATCACTGCCGCTTAGGCGATGCGTCGCAGTGGGAGTATCTCGCCGCAACCCTTGCACCGAGCGAGCGTTGGTCAGAGTTTCTTGATCGACCTCAGATGCGTAGTTTGACGATGGAGAGGCAACGACAGTCAGATCCTAAGGGTTACCAACGAGTCAAGGTGGAGCCATCCTTACGTATAGAAGACGGAATCTTTATGGAAATAAACAATCACTATGACATGGACGACAGCGAGTCGGGATGCCGTGCCATGCTCCGAGTTCTGAGCGAAGAGTGGGGTGGAAAGTTCGAGGAGTCAAAGGCTGTGGTCAAGGGGCTATTGAGGAATGACTAAGGAGTTTACGGTCAGCACCGCGAGTGCAGTGCCAAGCATGTCGCTGCCAAGCATGTCGCTTGATGAGAACGAGATGGAACCAACACTTCATGTCGTTAGACCTCATCCACCAATCGTTGATGACTCTAATGTGAGTGGTGAGCGCTCCACGCTGAGCGGAGATTCGCAAGACAGGTTCTTACCTCCGGTCCCCTATATTCGACCTCCAACCCGACTGCGGGATCGCGGGACTTCGTTTCGGACGCTCCAGGCTTGGGAGGGAGTCGTAACGGCCGTCGGAAGAGATGAATTCGCGGTGAGGCTCAAGGATCTGATGGACGACATGCCCGACGAAGAGGCGGACGTTAGCTTCGACGAAGTGAGCGATGATGAGAAACAGCTCGTCCAGGTGGGAGCCGTGTTCCTGCTTCACGTAGGATACGCTACCAGTGATGGTGGGCAACGCAGCCGAAAGGCGATTCTACGGTTTCGACGCCTTCCCGTGTGGACGGACGCAGAGCTTGCTGCCGCGGGGAAGGCTGCAGAGGAACGGGCGAATTCGATCCGTTGGAGGTAGTAGCGCCCAAGCCGAATGAATTCGAGCTGACGGTCCTCGGCCCCGGCTACGGGGAGTGCGTGATAATTCACTATGGTCACGGCGAGTGGATCGTCGTGGACTCGTGCGTGGATCACGCTGGCGATGCGGCGGCGCTGAGCTACCTGAAGCAGATCGACGTGGACGCTGAGAGCTCCGTGACGAGAGTCGTCGTCACGCACTGGCATGACGACCATATCCGCGGGATCGCGCAGGTCGTTAGGAGCTGTTGCCGAGCTGACTTTGTGTGCCCTGCCGCTTTCCGCAGAAAGGAGTTCCAGGCGCTGGTGGCGGCGTACGCGGGGGGCGCTATGATGCTGCAAACGGGGATCCGGGAAATAGGTGAGACCCTCGCCCTCGTAGAGGAGCGGGGAACTGTGGCGAGAGGGGCTACAGAAAACAGACTCCTGCTAAGGAGCTGCGGTTGCCAGCTATGGGCGTTGTCGCCGTCCGACGAGGCGATCAAGTTGGCATTGATACGCCTTGCGGAACAGATGCCTCGACCGATGAAGTCGAAGACCGCTGTTCCGGCACTGACACCGAACCACTTGTCAATCGCACTCCTGGTTCAATTCGATGGCGCCTCGGTGCTTCTTGGAGGAGACGTACTGAGATTCAAGGACCGGAAGAGAGGATGGTTGCGGATTGCCGATCTACAGAGCGAGTTTGGTCATCCGATGTCGGACATCGTAAAGGTGCCCCATCATGGTTCGAGCGGGGCAGACTCCTCGGAAATGTGGGATCATCTTCTTTGCGAGCGGCCGGTCGCGGTACTGACTGCGTTTCAGCAAGGCGGAGTGTCACTACCCAACGGGAGTGACATCAGCCGTATCTGTAGCAGAACCGCCGAAGCATACATCACATCGTTGCCTCGTCATGCGAGACCTGCAAAACGAACTCCGGCAGTGGAGAAAACAATCGAGAGCTTCCTGCGCAATAGACGAGTGCAGTCACCCCCGATAGGTCGAGTGACGTTACGATGCTCCTTGGACGAAGGTTCGCGCTGGACTGCTCAGCTCGCCGGAGCGGCGTGCCGGCTGCATCCAGGCATCCTGTGAGTACCGCAGGAACGGTGATCCGGCCGGCGGATCGCACGACGACCTGGGCCGGGTTCGGCCCGGTGCTGCGCGTGCTCCGCATGGCGCTGGCCCATCCGGTGCGGCTGGCGGTCGCCGTGACCGCCACCGTCGCCGCGGCCGTATTCCAACTGCTGCTGCCGCAGTACGTCGGCGACGTGGTGGACACCGTGAACGTGATCCTCTCCCAGGCCACCGACGCGGGCGCCGCGAAGCGGCAGATCCTGCAGCTCGCCGCACTGATCCTGGGTGCCAGCGTGGTGCGCGGCCTGATGATGATGGTGCACACCCAGCAGGCGGAGATCGTCGGCCAGAGCGTCGGCTACCGGTTGCGGATGGACTACTACGACAAGGTCCAGCGGCTCAGCTATGGGTTCCACGACCGCGTGCACACCGGTGAGCTGATCACGCGCGGCATGCTCGACATCGAGTCGGTCGCCAACTCGTTCAACCGCGGGATGATCAAGGCGGTCTGGCTGCTGGTGCTGCTCGGCTGGGGCACCTGGCTGCTGGTGAGCACCGATCCGGTGCTCACTCTGGCGGCGCTGAGCTTCGCCCCGGTAGTCGCGTGGCGGGCGACGGTGGCGCGCATGCGGCTGCGGGTGGCGTGGCTGCGCCTGCAGCAGTGCCTGGCGAGGCTCACCAAGGTGATGGAGGAGAACCTGGGCGGCATCCGCGTCGTACGCGCCTTCGCCGCGCACGAGCACGAGATGGGCAAGTTCGACACCGTCTCCGAGCAGGCCAAGCGCTATACGGACCGCACCATCAACATCCGCGTGCGCGACGTGAGCCTCATGACGCTGGCCTACTACTCGGCGATGGCGCTGATGCTCTGGGTCGGCGGCACCCGCGTCCTGGCCGGGCACCTCACCGTCGGCGACGTCACCGAATTCCTGGTGTTCATGCTGATCCTGCAGATGCCGATCCGCCAGCTCGGCATGGTGGTGAGCGCGCTGTCGCGGGCATCGACGTCCGGCGGTCGGCTGTTCGAGATACTGGACCTGGAACCGGACATCAGGGACCGGCCGGACGCGCACGACCTCGAGATTCGCGAAGGAGTGCTGCGCTTCGAGTCGGTGAGCTTCTCGTACGGCGGTGGCGGTGACACGGTGCTGGACGACATCAGTTTCGAGGTCGGACCCGGCCGCACGCTCGGTATCGTCGGGCCGCCGGGGTCGGGAAAGTCGACCATTGCCCTGTTGGCCGCCCGCTACTACGACGTCGACGCCGGCCGCATCACCATCGACGATCAGGACATCCGCTCGGTGACCCTGCAGTCGCTGCGCTCGGCCGTGGGGGTGATCCAGCAGGACAACTTCCTGTTCACCGCCAGCGTGGAGAGCAACGTCGCGTACGCCGACCCCTGGGCTCAGCGTGAGCAGATCACCCACGCCAGCTCGTCCGCGCAGCTTCACGACTGGGTGCTGGGACTGCCCGAGGAGTACCGGACGCTGGTCGGCGAGCGCGGCGTGTCGCTCTCCGGAGGGCAGCGGCAGCGGTTGTCGATCGCCAGAAGCATCATGGTCAGGCCGGCGATCATCGCCTTCGATGACTCGACGGCGGCGATCGACGCGGGGACCGAGCGGCGCATTCGCACGGCGCTGCGCAAGCTGACCGAGCGCACCGGGACGATCATCGTCTCGCACCGGCTGAGCTCGCTGATGCACGCGGACGAGATCCTGTTCGTGGACGCCGGCTCCATCGTCGAGCGCGGTACCCACGCCGAGCTGATGGAGCAGGGCGGCCGGTACCGCGCGCTGTATCAACTCCAGGCGAACCCGTCGGAGTCGCTGGACCGGATCGCCGACAGCATCGCCGGCGGCGCGGCGCGTGCCGGGGAGGTGGTGCGTGGCCGCTAACGCCCGGAAAGAAGCGCGTGCCGAGAGACGGCCCCACCTCGCGTCGGTGGGGACGCAGTCCAACCGCGAGGAGGTGATGTTCGGCGCGACCTTCGACGGCAAGATCGTGAGCCGGCTCATGGAGTTCGTGGTCCCCTACCGGCGGCGGCTGCTGTTCGGCCTCGCGGCGGTGCTGGTGTTCACCGCAACGCAGCTCGCGATCCCGCTGATCGTGAGCAACACGTTCGCCAACGTGGCGGGCGCCGGTGACGCTGCTCTGACGCTGCTGCGGGCCACGGTCGCCGTCTTCGTCGGCATCATCCTGGTCAACTTCGTCGCCAACGTGCTGCAGGAAGGCGTGGTGGCGCGCGCCGGCGAGCGCGTGCTGTTCGACCTGCGCCGCGCCATGTACCGCCACCTGCAGCGGGTGTCGCTGTCCTTCATGGACCGCACCGAGACCGGCCGGCTGATGTCGCGTCTGCAGGGCGACGTGTACGCGCTGCAGGAGTTCCTGGAGTCGTCGGTGTTCGCGGTCGGCGACATGGTGCTGCTCGTCGGCATCATGACGGTGCTGGTGGCCATGGACTGGATGCTCGGGCTGCTGGCCCTGGCCGTGGTGCCGACGCTGATCATCGTCCGCATGGTGTGGCTGCCGCACGCCCGGCGCACGTTCTTGCGCGCGCGGGAGGCATCGTCCATCGCCAACGGCGCCATGGCCGAGGCGATCAGCGGCGTGCGCACGGTGCAGGAGGCCGGCCGGGAGCTGGTCAACCTGAATCTGTACCACGACAAGGCGCACGACAACCTGGTCGCGCAGTCGCGGGCGGTCATGATCGCGCAGATGATCATCCCGATCGTCGACACCCTCACCGGAATGGCGACCGGGATCGTCGTGGTCGTGGGCGGGTCGATGGTCCTCGACCGGAGCCTCGACTTGGGCGTGCTGATCGCCTTTCTGATCTACATTCAACGGTTCTTCCAGCCGATCCGCTCGGTGACGATGCAGCTCAGCATCATGCAGCGGGCCATGGCGGCCGGGCAGCGGATCTTCGAGGTGATGGACGTGCCGGTCGAGATCAGGGACCGGCCCGGTGCGATCGATCTCGACGACTGCGACGGCTCGGTCGAGTTCCGCGGCGTCACCTTCGGCTACGTCCCGGATCAGCCGGTGCTGAGCGACATCAGCTTCGCCGCCCGTCCCGGAGAGACCGTGGCCCTGGTCGGGCCGACCGGCTCCGGCAAGACCAGCATCACGGCGCTGGCGCACCGCTTCTACGAGGTATGGGACGGGCAGGTGCTGGTGGGCGGCCACGACGTGCGCGACGTGTCGCAGGACTCGCTCGGCCGCCACATCGGCATGGTGCTACAGGAGCCGTTCCTGTTCTCGGGCACGATCGAGGAGAACATCCGCTACCACAAGCCGCACGTGCCGCTTGAGGCGGTCGAGCAGGCCGCCCGCACCGTCGGCGCGCACGGTTTCATCATGCGCCTGCCGGACGGCTACCGGACCGAGATCGAGCAGCGCGGCGGCAACCTGTCGCTCGGACAACGGCAGCTCATCAGCTTCGCGCGCGCCGTGGTGGCCGACACCAAGGTCCTCGTGCTGGACGAGGCGACCGCCAACATCGACAGCTACACGGAGATGCTGATCCAGAAGGCGCTCGCCAGGCTGCTCGAAGGACGGACCGGCCTGGTGATCGCGCACCGGCTGGCCACCATCCGCGGCGCCGACCGCATCCTGGTCCTGCAGGAGGGCCGCATCGTGGAGCGCGGCACGCACGCCGAGCTGATGGCCCTGAACGGCCTGTACGCGCGGCTGTACTCCATGAACTACTCGTCGTTCGACGACATCCCGGACGAACTGATCGAGGCGGCGGTCAGGGCCACAACGTGAGCTGGTCCGCGCCCGCCCGGTAGCGGTTCGGGACGCGGAACGAGCCGGCGTCGAGCTCGGGGGCGCGGTCGGCGACGCCGGCGTGCGCGCACGAGCGCGCGAACATGGTGGCGACCAGGTCCGCGAACGGCCCCGAGCCCCGCATGCGGGAGCCGAAGCCGGCATCGTTGAGCCGGCCGTCGCCGGGCTTGCCGCCGCGGACCTGGCGGATGCGGGACAACACCTTGCCTTTCCGGTCGGGCCGGTGCCGTTCGAGCCAGTCCTCGAACAGCGGCGCCACGGCCAGCGGCAGCCGCAGCATGACGTAGCCGGCGAACGACGCGCCGGCGGCTCCCGCGGCGTCGAGGATGGCCGGTATCTCGTGATCGGTGAGGCCTGGGATCACCGGCGCCGTCAGGACTCCCACCGGCACGCCGGCCGCGGCCAGTGCCTCCATCGCCTGCAGCCGCCGGGCGGGGGTGCTGGTGCGCGGTTCCAGGGCGTTGCTCAGGGAGGCGTCGATGGTCGGGATCGACAGGAACACCGCGGCGGCGCCGCCGGCGGCGAGGTCCGCCAGCAGGTCGGCGTCGCGGGCCACCAGCCGGTTCTTGGTGACCACGGTCACGGGGTTGCGGAACTCGGCCAGCACCTGCAGGCAGCGGCGCGTGATGCCGAGTCGGCGCTCCACCGGCTGGTACGGATCGGTCACCCCGGAGAGCGCCAGCGGCTGCGGGCGCCAGCGCGGACGGGCGAGCTCTGCGGCCAGCAGCTCGGGCGCGTCCTCCTTGACCACGATGCGGGTCTCGAAGTCGAGCCCGGCGGAGAAGCCAAGGTACTCGTGCGTGGGCCGCGCGTAGCAGTACGCGCAGCCGTGCGCGCAGCCGCGGTAGGGGTTGACGGAGGCGTCGAAGCCGATGTCAGGGCTCAGGTTGGTGGCGATGACGGAGCGCGAGCGGTCGCGCAGGAGCTCGGTGGCCGGCCGGCCCGGTGGGGCGTCCGGGTCGGGGACGTACTCGATCCGCTCGAAGCGGTTCGGCGGGTTCGCGGCGGCTCCGCGCCCCTTCACGCGGCGCCCCCGCAGGCGAGCAGCGCGGCGATCACGCGCCAGTACAGGTCGTGCTCCACCGCGGCCGCCCGCCGCTGCAATGACTCCGGCGTATCGTTCGGACGGATCGGTACCGGGCGCGAGGCGATGAGCGGACCCTGGTCGTATTCGGCGGTGACGTGGTGCACGCAGACCGCGCTCTCCCGCAGGCCGGCCGCCAGCACCGCGCGGTGCGGGGCCAGGCCGTACATGCCCCGGCCGCCGAATTCCGGCAGCGGCGCCGGATGAACGTTGACGATGCGCCGTGGGTAGCATGCGACCACCTCTGCGGGGACGAGCTTCATGAAGCCGGCCAGCACGATCAGGTCAACCCCGTGGGAGTCGAGGAGTGCGAGCATCGCGTCCCGGTAGGCGTCCGCTTCAGGGTGCGTCGCTGCGGAGAGATGCGCCGTCGGGATACCGTGGCGGCTCGCGATGGCCAGTGCGCCACTGACGCTGTTGTTGCTCACCACCAGGGAGATTCGCGCCGGCAGGCGGCCGTCGGCAACCCGCTGCGCCAGGACGTCCAGATTGCTGCCCCGGCCCGAGGCGAACACCGCCAGGTTCACGTGCGGGGAAGGATGGCACGAAACGCGCCCAGCCAGGTCGACCCGGGCGGCGTCTGCACGACCGGAATGATCGAGAAGCGTTGACATCGAAATTTAAGCATGATATTTCGATGGCATGGTACGTACCCAGATTCAGCTTCCCGATGCGCTCTACGAAGAGGTCAAGCGGGTCGCTCGCGAGCGCGAGATGTCGCTGGCGGAGGTGGTTCGGCGGGGTGTGGAGTACATCACGCGGGCCTATCCGGCGGTCGGCAGCGACCGGATCTGGGCTCCTCCGCCGGCCAGCAACCTCGGCGCATTCAAGGCGTCTCCCCAGGATTGGCGGCTGTTGGTGAACGAGCCGGCGTCGGAGCGCTGACCCGGTGCTGTCGATCGACACCAACCTGCTGGTGTATGCGCAGAACGCCGGCTGCGACGAGCACCGGCGGGCACGCGCGTTTCTGTCCGCATGCCGGGAACGCGACGTCGTCATCTGCGAGTTGGTGCTGGTCGAGCTGTACCTGGTCCTGAGGAGCGCGGCGATCGTGTCCCGCCCGCTCGTGGCGGAGGACGCGGTCGAGGTCTGCTCGGCCTACCGCAACAACCCGCGGTGGCGACTGGTCGAGCATGCTCCCGTCATGGCGGAGGTCTGGGAGCGAGCCAAAGCAACCGACTTCGCGCGGCGCAGGATCATCGATGCACGGCTGGCCTTGACGCTGCGCCATCACGGGGTGACCGAGCTTGCGACCGCGAACGTCCGCGACTTCCACGGGTTCGGCTTCGTCCGGGTGTGGAACCCCATCAAGGATGCCGACACGCAGAGTCTGACGACAGCAGGGGAGACCGACGCATGAATTTCACAGGACTGGACACCGAGCGCTTCGACTTCGAGCTTCGCTTCGACCGGATGCGCACCGAGGAATTGGCCGTGCGCCTCTCGGACGACACCTTCTCGCGAGCTGCCGTGCGCGAGGAGTCGCTGCTGTCCAACTGGGACGCTCCCAACTGGATCATCGAGGGCAGCCGAGTGCGCCAGGTCCGCAGTTGCGCGCGCGAGCGGGAGAGCCGCAAGCAGCGGATGCTGGACGAGTCCGGCGCCTTCGACCCGTTCGTGACGATCCAGGTTCCGCCGATCCCGACCCTGGCCTTCGGCGACTGGGGCTGGACGGACTACGAGCTGAGAGCGCGCTGCAGCGGCGGCCATGACGGGCCGACCGGCGTTGCGTTCCGCTACCAGGACGCCCGCCACTACTACGCGCTGACCGTGGAGGACGGCCATGGAATGCGGCTGGTGCTGCGCTCGGGCGACCGGCACCAGGTGCTGGCGCAGGTGCCGCTGCCGGCTCCGCTTCCGGAGTACCGGATGCTGATCCGGGTCACCGGCAGCGCGTTGCAGGCGGGCCTGCTGGACGGACCGGCCGTACGCGTCGTCGACGGCCGCTACGCGTACGGCCGAGCCGCCTTGGTGTGCAGCGGCGAATCGACCTATGGACCGGTTCAGGTCTCGGGCTACCGGGTCCGGCACACCGAGCTGCCGCTGCCGGAAGCTCCGGACATGGAGCTGCTGGCCGAGGGCGCCCTGGACGATGCGCTGTGCCGCAGCCGCGTGGTGTTTCAGGACCTGGACGGCGACGGGCTGCCGGAGCTGCTGGCCGACGACGATCACGGCACCGAGGTCCACTGCCAGCACCTGGTCCACGGCCACCGGTGGCGGCTCGGACCGTTCGAGTACCCGCTGAGCCAGGGAGGCGACCTGCCGCTGTGCGCCTTCGACATCGACGACGACAGCCGGCGCGAGGTGGTGTTCACCGCCGACTTCGGTATCCACGTGCACGACGCGGTGACCGGCGAGCACCGTGCCACGGTGGCCTCGCCTCCCGCCAATCCCTACCGGGAGGACGCCGACTACCCGCACGAGCGCATGCTCGGGGATGCCATCTGCCCCGTCCTCACCGAGGTGGGACAGCCTCCCGGCTTCTACGTCAAGGACCGCTACTGGAACATCTGGCTGTACGACCGCCGCCTCGATCTGCAGTGGCACCGCGCCCTGAACACCGGCCACTTTCCGCTGCCCGTGCAGCTCCGGGCCGGGGAGCCGGACTACCTGTTCGCCAGCCGGACGCTGCTCTCTCCTGCCGGAGACACCGTGTGGTCGCTCGACCTGCCCGACCATTCGGACGCCATCGGGCTGTTCGCCCTGAACGCGGAGCCGCGCCTTTACGTCGCCGCCGGCGAGGAGGGGCTGATGGAGATCGAGCCGCGTACCGGCGCCATCCGCACGCAGCTCAAGTGGGGGCACGTGCAGCAGTACGCGCTGGGGCGCTTTCTGCCCGGTCAACCGCGACCGCAGATTCTGGCCATCACCCAGTGGCGGGAGCCCGGCATCGCCGTGCTGCTCGACCACCGGCTCGAGCTGATCAGCCGCTGGGTGGAGATGTCGGTCGAGGCGGGCTGCCGCCCGCTGCCGTGGGGCGCCACCGGCAGCGATCTCGCGGTGAATCGCGGCGGCATCCTCGATCCCCTCACCGGCCGCCTGGTACGGCCGTTCCCGGAGCGCTGCGGGCGCGTGCGCCACCTCACGGTGCTGGATCTGCCGCGCTACGGGTGCGGCTGCCTGCTGGTGGTGAACGAGTCGAGCTGGCAGATCTGGGGAGCCGGCGCCAACGTGCCGGTAGTGGCGCCGCGCTGGCGTCCCAACGCGCTGCAGCCCAGCGGCTACCTCCCGGCACTCGACTTCTGAGGCGCGAGCCGCGCTCAGATTCCGCGCAGGTGGAGCTCGTCGGCGCGCCAGCAGGCGACCGTGCGTCCGGCGCCGGAGACCCGCGCCAGCTCGGGAACCTCGCGGCTGCAGCGCTCCACGGCGTGCGCGCAGCGTGAGGCGAACACGCATCCCGGGCGTTCGCCGATCGGGCTCGGCACGTCGCCCGAGAGCAGATCCTCCGCCCAGGGGGTGTCGGGGTCGGTGTCCGGGCTGGCCGCCAGCAGGCCGGCGGTATAGGGATGCCGGGGGTGGGTGTAGATCTCCCTGGTGTCCCCCTGCTCGACGATCTTGCCCAGGTACATGATCGCGACTTCCCTGCAGATGTAGCGCACCACGCCCAGGTCGTGGGCGATGATCACCACCGTCAACTCCATCTGCGTCTGGATGTCGAGCAGCAGGTTGAGGATCTGGGCCTGCACGGAGACGTCGAGGGCCGACACCGGCTCGTCCGCGAACAGCAGCGAGGGTGATGAGGCGAGCGCCCGCGCGATGCCCAGCCGCTGCCGCTGGCCGCCGGAGAACGCGTGCGGATAGCGCGACAGGAAGCGCGGATCGAGCCCGACCAGGTCCATCAGATCCTCCACCCTGCGGCGGTAGTCCGGCTTCCGCCACTTCAGGACCTTGAGCGGCTCGGCGACGATGTCGAGCGCGGTCATGCGCGGATTCAGCGAGCTGAACGGATCCTGGAAGATCATCTGGATCTCCTGCCGCAGGGGTTTCAGCTCCTTCCTGGTCAACTGCGCCAGGTCCACCGGGCGGTTGTCCTGCGTGGTGTACTCGATGCTGCCGGAGGTGGGTGGAATGGCGCGCATGATCGTCTTCACGGTGGTGGTCTTGCCGCAGCCGCTCTCGCCGATGAGTCCCAGGATGGTGCCGCGCACCACGTCGAACGATATGTCGTCAACCGCCCGGATGAAGTCGTCCCCCCGCCGCAGAAAGCCGCGTTCCACCGGAAAGTACTTCTTCAGGTTGCGGACCTGCAGCAGGGTTTCGCTCACGGCGGCGGCACCGGGATGTTGTGGCAGGTGGCGACGTGGCCGTCGCCGATCTTCACCGCGGGCGGCTGCGTCACCTCGCAGGTGCCGGCGATCATCTCCTCGCACCGCGGGTGGAAGGGACATCCCGCCGGCAGCAGGTAGGTCGTGGGCACGGCTCCTTCGATGGTGTGCAGCCGCTCTCCCTGCCGGCTCATGCGCGGCACCGACTTCATCAGGTTGCGGGTGTAGGGGTGGCGCGGATTGCGGAACAACTCCCGCACCGGAGCGTCTTCCACCACCTTGCCCAGGTACATGACGTAGACGTGCTCGACCATCTTGGAGATGACGGCCAGGTCGTGGGTGATCAGGATCAGCGACAGCCCCATCTCCCGCTGCATCTCCTGGATCATCTTCAGCACCTGCGCCTGGATGGTCACGTCGAGAGCCGTGGTCGGCTCGTCCGCGATCAGGATGCGCGGCCCGCAGGCGATCCCCAGGGCGATCATGGCGCGCTGCCGCATGCCGCCGCTCAACTGAAAGGTGTAGTCGTCCACCCGCTGCTCGGGGTCCGGGATGCCGGTGCGGCGCAGCAGCTCGATGGTCCTGGCCCTGGCCTCCTCCTTGCCGATGCCGGTGTGCAGCATCAGCAGCTCCGAGATCTGGTTGTCGATGGTGTGCACGGGGCTGAAGGCGGTCATCGGCTCCTGGAAGATCATCGAGATCTCGGCACCTCGGATCCTGCGGATGTGCTCGCCGTCGGGGTCCAGCGTGGTCAGGTCGGTCACCGCGCCGTCGCGCTCCCGGTAGCTGATCCCGCCCCTGGTGATGCGCGCGGTGTCCGCCAGCAGGCGCAGGATCGAGTACGCCGACACCGACTTGCCGCAGCCGCTCTCGCCGACCAGGCCGACCGACTGTCCCTCCCGGACCGCAAAGGAGACGCCGTTGACCGCCTTGGCGATCCCTTCGTCGCCGTGGAACTCGACCGTGAGGTCGTCCACTTCCAGGATGTGGTGCGGCTCCATCAGCGCAGCCTACCGGCTGCCGTAGGGATCGGCGGCGTCGCGGATTCCGTCGCCGAGCAGGTTGAACGCCAGCACCACCAGAATCACGCACACGCACGGCAGCAGGATCCACGGCGTGATGGCGATGGCATACACGTTCTGCGCGTCCCGCAGCAGCACGCCCCAACTGATGGTCGGCGCCTGCAGGCCGAGGCCGAGGAAGCTGAGTGCGGTCTCGCCAAGGATCATCCCCGGTATCGACAGCGTGAGCGAAGCGATGATGTAGCTGTAGAACGAGGGCAGCATGTGGATGAACACGATCTGCAGGTTGTTGCGGCCCATGAGCTCCGCGGCGGTGACGAAGTCCTCCGTGCGCAGGCTCAGGAACCTGCCGCGCACGATGCGCGCCAGTCCCGTCCAGCCGATGATCGACAGGATGATCGTTATCAGCAGGTAGTTCTGCAACTGCGACCAGTCCCGCGGCAGCGCCGCGCTCAACGCCATCCACAGCGGAAGCTGCGGAATCGACAGCAGAATCTCGATGGCGCGCTGCACGATGTTGTCGACGACGCCTCCCAGGTACCCGGCGATGCCACCGATCAGGATCCCCAGAAAGAAGCTGATGGCCACGCCGAACAATCCGATGGAGAGCGAGATCCTGCTGCCGTACAGGATGCGGCTGTAGAGATCGCGGCCCAGACGGTCGCAACCCAGCAGGTGAAAGGGTACGCCGGCACGTTCCGGTCCGAAGAAATGACGGTCCAGCGTGAGCCCGAAGAGCCGGTACTCGAATCCCTTCGCGAACAGCACCAGCCTGGTCTCTTCTTCGATGATGTTGCTGAACTCGACCTCGAAGGTTTCCGGGTTCATGGCCTTGCGGAAGGGATAGACAACCGGGATCGGCGAGAACCTGCCGGCGTGGTCGACGAAGTGGATTCCCTGCGGAGGCGCCTCCCGGTAGTCGGCGTTCTTCTCGTTGGGATCGTGCACGGCGAAGAACGGCGCCAGCAGTGCGAGCAGGTAGAACACCGCCAGGACGAACAGGGACACCACGGCCGGCTTGTGCTTGCGAAAGCGGATGACGATCAGTTTCCACTGTGACGACGTGTACAGGTCGTCGAGCTCCTGGCCGTCCTCGACACGCCTGCCGCCGCCTGCCTCGATCGCTGCCGCCACCTTAGAAGAACCGTACCCTTGGATCGATCGCCGCCAGCAGCAGGTCGGAGAAGAACGTGCCGATCACGGTCAGCGCGCTGAGCAGCATGATGAAGCTCCCGGCCAGGTACATGTCCTGGGTCAGCAGCGCCTGCAGCAGCAGCGGGCCGGTGGTGGGCATGTTCATCACCACGGAGATGATCGCCGAGAACGAGATCAGGCCCGGCAGGATGTAGGCGAACGAGCTGATGAAGGGGTTGAGCGCGATCCGCATCGGGTATTTCATGACCACCTTGCGGTAGGAGACTCCCTTCGAACGGGCGGTGATCATATACGGCTTCTTGAGCTCGTCCAGCAGGTTGGCCCGCAAGGTGCGGATCAGACCGGCGGTACCGGAGATGGCGATGATGAAGCCCGGCAGCCAGACGTGCTTGAGCAGGTCCAGGGCCTTCCCGAAGCTCCAGGGGGCATCTTCGTACGCGGGCGAGAAGAGCCCGCCGACGTCCAGTCCGAACGTGTTCCACGCGACGTACATCAGCACCAGCGCGAGCATGAAGCTCGGCACCGAAACGCCGGCCAGGCCGAGAATGGTGAACGTGTAGTCACCGAAGGAATGCTGCCGGAGCGCGGAGTAGACGCCGATCGGAAGTGAGATCATCCAGGTCAGAATCAGCGACGACGTGCTCAGCGCAATGGTGAGCAGCAGCCGCTCCCATATGAGGGTATTGACGTTGGCTCTCCACTCGAAGGAGTACCCCATGTCGCCCTGCATGAAGTTGGTTATCCAGATCAGGTACTGCTCGAACAGCGTCTTGTCGAGCCCGAACCTGATGCGGTAGCGCTCCAGCATCGCCTCCTCGACCGGATAGCCGCTTTCCTCAAGATTGATGGCGAGCGTGGTCAGATAGTCGCCCGGTGGAAGCTGAATCACGACGAAGCTGATGATCGATATGATCCACAATGTGACGATCATCAAGAGAACTCGTCGTAACGTATACTGAAACATTCTGCCAGCGCCCGGCCGCGGAGCGCGATGCAAAGATCATAGCGATTGCGCGGCGGCGTGTCATCCGCTCATCACCCCCGCGACCCGGAAGCTCGCGCGGATGGCGGGGCGCATTGACGGCCGGCCGGGGGCCGGCTACACTCGCGGGCGGATTAAATCGACAACCGATACCCGTCGCCGTTCAGGAGGAACTCATGAAGAGAGCGCTGTTGGCACTCGGTCTGTGCCTCGTCTCCGTTGCGTATGCGACCGCCATCCCGACGACCTGGCTGGAAGCGCGCACCGCGTCTCAACTCGGGATCACCAGCTTCAACGAGGCGCCGATGCTCGCGGCGCTGGTGGCATCAGGCGATCTGCCGCCGGTGACCGAGCGGCTGCCCGACGACCCGCTGGTGCTTGAGCCGCTTGGCGAGATCGGCACCTACGGCGGCACCATCAGCGCCTCCAACACCGGTGGCTGGTCGGACCTGGGCCACGTCCGGCTCGCCTACCTGTTCACCACCGACCCGAGCTGCTCCGCGGTCATTCCCGACATCGCCAAGGGCTACGAGCTCTCCGAGGACGGCACCGAGCTGACCATCTACCTGCGCGAAGGCATGAAGTGGTCGGACGGCGCGCCGCTGACCGCGGACGACGTCATGTACTTCTACAACGACGTGATGCTCAACGATGAGATCAACCACTGGGTGCGCTTCGTGTGGACCATCGGCGGCGAGCTGGCGACCTTCGAGAAGATCGACGACTACGCGTTCCGCATCAAGATGGCCATTCCCTATCGCCCGGTGCTGTCGATGATCAACCACTGGTACACCCTGCCCAGCTTCTTCATGATGCCCAGCCACTTCGCAAAACAGTTCCACATCGACCACAACCCCAAGGCCGACGAGCTGGCCAAGGAGCTCGGTCACGAAAACTGGGTCGACGCCCATTCGAAGGAACTGAACGTGTTCCCGAACGTGGACGCGCTGAAGAACGTCCCCACCCTCGGCACGTGGGTCATGGAGACCGACGTGCAACTCAAGAAGACGTTCGTCAGGAATCCGTACTACCACGTCGTGGACACGGCCGGTAATCAGCTCCCGTACATCGATCGCGTGGTGGTCAACATCGTCAGCGATCAGCAGGTGACGATTCTCGATGCCCTGCAGGGCAAGTCCGACGTGGCCGGCCGGCTGCTCAAGCAGTCGGAGATGCAGCTCTACAAGAGAGGCGAGCAGCAGGGCGACTACGAGCTGCGCAACTGGCAGCGCATCTACGCGGCGGACCCCGGCCTGACCTTCAACCAGAACCACGACGACCCGGCCAAGCGGGCCGTGTTCGGCGACGTCAGGTTCCGCCAGGCCATGTCCGTGGCGCTGAACCGCGAGGAGATGAACGAGTTCCTGTTCCTGGGCATGGGGGTGCCGCAGCAGGCCACCATCCACTACGGCGCGTCGTTCTACGATCCGGCGTGGGCGACGAACTTCGCCGAGCACGACCCCGACCGCGCCCGCGCGCTGCTCGACGAGATGGGCCTCGGAACGAACGACGACGGCTACCGGACGATGGTTGACGGCGAGGTTCTGCAGATCAACATGGACGTGGACGAGACCAACAGCGACTCCGCGGAGCTGATCCGCGACTACTGGGAAGCGGTGGGCGTCCGGGTCGACCTGAGGACCGTGTCCGGCGAGCTGATCAGCCAGCGGATCCAGGCCAACGACTTCGACGTGCGCGTGTCGCGCATCGACCGCATGCTGGAGCTGCGCTCCTACATCCCCAACTCCACGCCGTTCGACATCACCTCCAGCGTGTGGGGGCAGAAGTGGGGCGAGTGGTTCCAGTGGAACACCTGGGACCAGGGCGGCAGGATCGGTCCCGAGCCGCCGGCCGGCGAGGAGCCGCCGGACGACGTCAAGGCCTACTACGAGTCGTACATCAACTCGCTGGAGGCGGTGAGCGACGAGGAGTATCGGCGCTATCGCGCCGAGGTCTGGCAGTTCTTCTCGGACAATCTGCCGGTGATCGGCACGGTGGCGTGGCCGGTGGCGCCGGTGATCGTCAGCAACCGTCTCGAGAACGTGCTGGAGACCGCGATCTTCTCCGACGACCTGAGCTGGTTCAAGGTGTCGCAGCCGGCGCAGTGGTTCTTGAACGGGTAGCCGGCCCCCGCATAACCTGGGGGCGCCCGCCATGCGGGCGTCCCCGGTTCGACACACCGGATCCCCCGGCAGGCCCGGCAGCCGGCCGCTAGACCGAAGTTCCAGGAGCGAAGTGGTCTGAAGTCCTTGTGGTCAGGGTAGTTTCTTGATTGTGCAGGTTCCTCTGCATGGCTACATGCGGGGCGTGATCCCAAGCAACTCGAAACAGCGCTGCTGAACCCGCGTCGGCTGCGTGTGCAGCGTGGATGTGCTGCCGCAGTCGGCGACTCGCATCGTGTTCGCCGTCAGCGTGCCCAGCCCTCCTGGGCGCGCAGCAGTCCGAACACGATCTGCGGTGTGCCCGACTTTCCGTCGCGGCTGTGCCCCAGTTGCGCCAGCTCGCCTTGCCGTGCTCGCGGTAGGCCTTGCCGTGCTCGCGGTAGGAAAGCGGCGCGCCGGCCTGAAAACCGGCGGCGGCGTCGGCGCCCGTTTCACAGCTGGAACGCGGTGGCGCTGGTGCTCGCCGAGCGCGTCCGGCAGGGCGCCACGGTGACGCTGAGCTACCGCGACCCGACCTCGGGCAACGACGTCCGGGCGCTGCAGGACGGTGCCGGCAATGACGCCGCATCGTGCACCGACCGCGAGGTGGTGAACAGGTCCGAGGTAGCGGACGGCAACGCGCAGGACGCGCAGTTCGCCGAGCCCCCGACCAACCCGCTGACGGTCTCGGCGGAGACCAAGCCCGAGCGGGCGAGCGAGTGCGACGTGGAGATCGCGTTCAGCGATGCGCTGCACGACTTCAGCTTCCGGACGCTCAAGGAGCACACGATCACCGTGACCGGCGGTGAGATCGTGAACGCGAGCCGCACGGTTCCGCGCCAGAGCCAGCGCTGGCGGGTCCGGGTCAAGCCCGCGGGCGAGGGCGAGGTGACGCTCACCCTGAACCCGATCCCGAATGCGGCGCGGACCACGACATCTGCACGGCGGACGGCCGCAGGCTGGAGACGGGCTTGGCGGTGACGATGCCGGGTCCCGAGGAGGAGGCGGTGGTGGCGCCGCTCGTGGGCGCGATCTCGCACTTTCCGGTGGAGCACGACGGGACGGCGCAGTTCGTGGTCCAGGTCGGGTTCAGCGAGTCGGTGGTCACGCAGTGGCGGACCATGAACGACATCATCGTGCGGGTCTCCCGGGCACGGATGCGAGCGCAACGGAGGGTGTGGACACGGCGACGGTATTCACGGTGACGCTGGACCGGTTCCCGCTCACCGCGCTCACCGTCGCGTACAAGATCGAGGACTACACGGCGGTGTCGGGGACGTTGACGTTCTCGGGCATCCAAACCTCGAGCGGGTGTCGGTGCCGGTGCTCGACGACGGGGGCAACGAGGGCGACGAGACGTTCACGCTGGTGCTGTCGGAGCCCTCGCGCGAGTACCTGAAGGACGGCACGGCGACCGGCACGATCAGCAACGACGACGCGCTGCAGCGCGCCTGGGTGGCGCGCTTCGGGCGCACGGTGGCGGGCGCGGCGGTGGACGCGATCGCGGAGCGGCTGGCCGGCGGCGGCACGCGGGTGACGGTGGGCGGCCAGGAGCTGCCGCTGGGCGGCGGCGCCGAGGTCGGCAACCGCGGCCAGTCGCAGGTGTTGGGGCTGCGCGAGGCGCTGCTGGCGAGTTCGTTCGCCGTCGATGGCGGCGGCGCCGCGGACGCGCCCCGCTTCGTCCTTGGCGTCCTCATTGCCATGGCCTGAGGCGGGGAAGTTGCGGGGTGCCCTTGGATCCACGCACCGTCATCGCCGGCGGCGAGAACGCCAAGACCGGGTTCAAGCGCGACGACCGGACCGTGCGCCCCGAGCCCTGGCCCGGGAGATCGCCGCGTTCGCCAACCTAAATGGCGGCATGATCGTGATCGGCGTGGAGGATGACGGCACCGTATCGGGCGTGACCCGGCGCAACCTTGCAGGCTTGGCTGATGGACACGGTGATCGGGCGCTATATCGATCCCCAGATCGTGCCCGACTACGATGAGTTCGTGCTGGACGAGAGGCAGATCGTCACCGTGCCGGCCGGCAGCGCGAAACCGTATGCGGTGCGCCGCTCAGGACCGGACCGACTACTACCTCCGCGTCGGCGACACCGTGCAGCGCGCGGGCGCGAGCAGACGGCGCGGCTGTTTCAGTCCGGCGGCCTGGTCTCGGTCGAGAAGATGCCGGTGCACAGCAGCTCGTTGGCCGACCTCGACATGCGCTGGCTGGAAGAGTACTTCCTGGCCGTGCTGGGTGAGGACGCGGTGCGGGAATGGCAGCGCACCCTGCTGAACCGTGAGTTGCTGGCCGCCGACCAGTGGCGCCCGGAGGCGTGCAACTGCTCCCATGCCGGAATCGTGCTGTTCGCGCGCGAGCCGCGGCGCCGCATGCCGCAGGCCGGGACACGGCTGCTGGGGTTCCCCGGCGCCGACATGGACTACGACGCCAACCTGGACGAGGTGCTCGACCTTCCCTCTTTCGGGCTGAAGAACCGCCGCGGGGGAAGGCAGTTCATCGAACAATCCCTGCCCAACCGGGTACTCAGCAACCTGCAACCGCACATCAGCCGCGAGCGTCCGGAGGGGATGCAGCGCGCCGGCACTGGGACTACCACCCCAGGTGATCCGCGAGTTGCTGGTGAACGCCTGTGCGCACCGCGACTGGACGCGTCAGACCGACGTGCAGCTCACCGTATTCGCCGACCGCCTCGAAGTGCACAGCCCCGGTTCCCTGCCCAACGGCGCTAAAGTAGAGAAGGCCACCGAGGGCCTGCGCGTGCCGCGGAACTCCAACATCGTCAACATCCTGCGCGACTACGACTTCATGGAGCACCGCGGCATGGGAATCCGCCGCAAGGTGATCCCCTGACCCGCGTCCACAACCGCACCGACCCCGCATTCGACGCCACCGAAGACTACTTCGAGGTCACCCTCCGCAATCAACCAACCCCCGCGCCAGGATCCGGGTAGCGGCGTACGGGCGGGTCGCGGTACCCTTCCTCAGGCGACACCATGAAGTTTCGTTTCAAGAACCTCGGCCCCATCAAGGAGGCCGACCTCGAACTGGGCGACCTCACCATCATCGCCGGCCGCAACAACACCGGAAAAACCTACCTCGCCTACGCCCTCTACGGCTTCCTCAAGCACTTGAAGCGTTGGTCGACGACGAACTCCGACACCCGTCGAGCAGAGCAACCGGTGGACATCACATCGATCATCTCAGCAACCTTAGTTGATGGTCATGCGGAGAAACCCGTCAGTCGTGACCAGTTCGAACAGCACAGATCGACTTTAGCTATGGCCGCTGCCCGCTTGTTCGCAGAGTCTGGAATGTCTCAGGTATTCAGTGCTCGACAAGGTGATTTCGAAGGCGCTTCGGTCGAAGTGACATCGGGATTGCAAGAGAATCTGGAGCCAGTGGATATTCAATTGTCATCCGGAGAGCGCTTTCGAGTGAGCTTACGGAACGACCGAATAGTCATGTCCGTCGACGTACCTGAAGGACAATCCATTAATGTGCATCGAACCAGATCTATTCTGAGGAGCATGTACGTCAGGTTTCTGTTTCCAGAACTTGATCTTGAGCCGCTCGTTTTAACGTCAGAGCGATTCGGGATCTCTCTTTTCTATCGGGAGCTCGACTTCACAAAGAACAGTTTGGTTGATTTCCTGCAGAAGATAAATGAACAGACCAAACCGAACGATTCGGATCCGTTCCTTCTGATAGAGAGGACGACCAGTCGCTATGCATTGCCCGTGAAGGACAACATCGATTACACACGGAGTATTCCTGATCTCCGAGGCGCAAAGAGTGAGCTCTCGGAGCACCAACTACCGGCTGAACTGAGGCGGCTAACGAGCGCATACTACAAGAGCTCCGGTGACGGCATTGCTCTCACTTCGACCGCTCGTGGTGCTCGGCGATTCAGCATCCCGCTGCACTTGGCTTCCTCCTCGGCGCGTGGGCTGTCTGATCTCTACTTCTTTCTGCAGCACGTTGCCGGTCCTAACCATTTCTTGATTATCGATGAGCCGGAGAGTCATCTCGATACCAACAACCAGATTCTGATGGCCCGCTTGCTGGTCCGGTGCGTACATGCGGGGCTGAAGGTCCTGATCACTACGCACAGCGACTACCTCGTGAAGGAACTCAACAACCTGATCATGCTCAGCAGCGACTTCGACGGCAAGCAGGACGTGCTCAAGAGACTGAAGTACGATCCTGAAGATGCTCTCG
Source organism: Spirochaetia bacterium (assembly GCA_963662775.1). Classification (GTDB taxonomy): domain Bacteria; phylum Spirochaetota; class Spirochaetia; order SZUA-6; family Bin103; genus CATQHW01. The sequence goes on along the minus strand of OY759747.1, from coordinate 1,499,180 downwards.
ATCCGGGACGGATTCGTGCCTATGTGGCTGAGAAGGGCAGTTTGACTTCCTGCAACGTGGACCGGTACGGCATGGAGATGCCGAACTTCGAACGCACGATAGACGACATCAATCGTGTGACCAACGAGATCTCATCACTGGTCTTCGAGACCGACGGAGCGTGAACTCCTGAGCTCCAGTCTGAACGATCAACTGGAGGCGATCCTTCGGGCCGATCGGATGAGACCTGTCGCATCGAGTCGCGTAACTCTGCGCGAACGCCGTGCGAACATGTCGGTCGAAGTAACGGGGATTACGCATCGGGCGACGACGATCCGCGTCGACAGGCTCGGGCGCCTTTCCGGGTTGGAGGCAGGTCCCTGGGATCAGCGCTGTGATTACCTCATCGTCGTTGACAAGGGAGCCTCCTACAGAGCTGCATTCATCGAGTTGAAGAAGAACCTTGATGAGGAGCACAAACCGCGCGAGCAATTGCGCCGGTCTTTACCGTTTCTGGAATACCTGCGCTCGCTGTGCAGTATCCACTTTGAAGGCGACGCTCTGTCGGACGTCGAGGTCCGCTACGCGGTGATCGGGGAAAGGGGTCAACAGTGGCTGGACAAGCAAGCGGTGAAGGCGAGACCCGGACAGCCCGTTTGGACCAGGCCGCACCGTGGGATTTCGGTGTCAGCATTCCTGGGGCCGACCGTTCCGCTGGCGGCCTTGGTCGGCGTGTAACGATCCGCACGGCAGGAATGAGCGAGTCACCGATAAACCGCCACGTCCTGTCGTACCACGAGGTACGACGAACGGGGCGGCTGGGGCGCGGCTCCGGGGCGCTGGAGTTCGCTGCGCATGCAGGATCTGATCGGGCGCTTGCTGGCGACCCACCAGCCAGTCCATCGGTCCGTAGAGCTCGTTCTCGTCGACCTCCCCAACGTCTCGCCTCGAGTGGACACCGCGCTGGGGGTGAGAGCGCACAGGCGGTGGCCAGCTTGGACTGCGCTTCGGTAACGCGGGCGGCGATAACTACTTGATTGAGATGCAGTGAAACACACAACAAATGACTTCATGTCCTCGTGTCCAGCTATCAAGCCGCATATCGCAGACGCTATGTGTCTCCATTACATGGGCACGAAAGGAAGCAGATCAGCACGAGAGGCCCCCGTAACCTACATCTGTATTTGAAGTTATGAGATTCAGGCTACGGAACTTCGCGCTAGACCGGCTGCCGGTAGCTCGGGGCGTGGCGGAAGCGCTGCATGTCCAGCCGCAGGCGCAACGCGCGTCCCGGCGGCAGCACCACCTCCAGGTGGCGGTCGCCGACGGCGGCCGTACTCCCGGAGTCGAGATCGCGCACGATGGTGAAGCGGTGCTCGCCGAAGGCGCCCGCCTGCAGCAGCGCACGGCGCGTGTGCACGGCGCCGAGGTTGACCAGCTCCAGGGTGGTGCCGTCGGCGTCGAGCGACGGCACCAGCGCAGCTACCTCCGGAGGCAGTCCCGGGCGCCCGGCGTCGGCGTCGAAGTAGCGTAGCCGCACGTGCAGCAGGCCGCCGTGGTAGATCACCTGCGGGCCGCCGCAGGTCTGCTGCAGCAAGGCCTCCGTGTGCACGGGGTTGATGTCCTGCCAGTGGTGCACGTCCCACTCCTCCGGGTCGCCGTCGTCGGCGCGCAGCAGGTCCATGCGCCGCACCACCTCCCGGTACTGCACGTCCAGCAGGCGTCGCGGGTAGTCGGGCAGGCGCCCGTGCAGGTAGCAGAACCAGGGGCCGAAGTGGACGTCGTCCCCCTTGCCGCGGCCGGAAACCAGCGCCGTCCACTCGCCACGGCTCTCCGGCAGCGAGTCGATCATCTCGCGGTCGGCCTGCGCCTGTGACAGGTACCAGAGCTGGCCGACGGTGTGCGGCGCAAGCGGCCGCCATGAGGTCCAGCCGGCGTCCGTGTGCCGGTGCGGCACCAGCAGCCGGCCGCCCTCGCTGCGCCCCAGCTCGATCAGGCGGGCGAGCTGGCCGCGCGGGATCTCCAGGTAGCCGGCGTCGCCGGTCAGCAGCAGCGCGTTCATCGCCGCGATCAACAGCGGCTCGATGATGGTGCGGCTGCCGTGCGGCCACGCCCAGCCGTAGTACCCGCCCCACCACTTGCCGTCCATGGTCTCGCCGACCGCGCCGCCGGGGCCGACGTTGTCCGGGCACAGCCCGCCGTTGGCGGCGATGCGGTCCGCCCATGCCTCCAGGTAGTCCAGCACCCAGCGCCGGTAGCGCTCCTCTCCGGTGAGCAGGAACGCGTGCGTGATCAGGCTGGTGCAGGTCAGGTTGAGCGGCACGTCGCAGCGCATCTGGCGCCGGTTCAGCGCTTCCAGGATCACGGCGAACACGGCGTCGTCGTTCCAGTCGGCCTTGGCCACCACCTCGCCTGGCTCCCACTCGGCGTCGCGGGTGGGCACCTCCAGGTCGTCGAACGGCACCGGGTAGTCGGCCAGCACCCAGCGTACCGCCTCCCAGTCCTCGAACGTGTTCTCGAAGCGCGGTCCGCGGCTGCCGGTGATCGGCGAGCGGATCATGCGCCGCTCGGCGTCCCAGTTGGCGGCCTCCGGGTCGGTTCCCAGGTACATGCCGGCGAAGCGCAGCGCCCGCGCGCGGTCCGGCTGGCGCAGCGGGTCGGCGAGTCCGAAGTAGTACAGGTACAGGGACGACTCGCCGTGGTGCATCCAGTCGTAGTAGGCGTCGAACTCGCGATGGATCTGGCCGTAGCCCGTGAACTGGCGGGTCACCGCCTCCCACAGGAAGCGGCTGCGCTCGTGCAGGTCGGCGGCGCCGCCGAGCACGTGGAGCAGTGGCCAGTTGTGATAGCTCTCGTAGCCGTCGTCGGAGCCGTCCATCCCCGGCCAGCGCGGTCTCCAGACGAAGCTGCCGTCGGCCCGGGTGTAGCGCTCCTGGTACACGGGAGCGGCCTGCTCCATCACCTCGATCAGCCGGCGCTGGCGCAGCGCCCAGTCCGGCGGCGCGGCGGTCCGGGTGGCTTCCAGCGTCACGCGAGAGGCGGCGCCGGGCTCAGTAGAGCGTATAGTTCACCTCCGTGATCTCGGGCAGCCCGGGCGCCGACATGGCCCCGTGCTCGTTGCGGTACAGGAAGATGGTGCTGCCGTGGCCGGCCGAGAACAGCACGTCGGGAACGCCGTTGCCGGTCAGGTCGCCGCGCCCGCAGATCAGGCCGCTCGGATTGTCGACGCCCGGGGTGTCGAAGATCGCGACCTTGTCGCCGCGCCCGTCGAACAGGGCGTGCTCGCCGCCCACCACGAACAGGTCGCGGCCGGACCCGTCCCAGTCGATCGGGAAGTGGAAGCGCGAGTTCCAGGTGAACAGCTTGCCGAGCAGCACGCCGTCCTCGTCGAGCACGTGGATGGGAGCCACCACCTCCTCGTGCTTGGCGACGTCCACGACGATCTGCGGTCCCGGCAGCTCGGGATAGATCGAGCACACGTCGACCGACTCGTAGTGGCGGTTGTCACGGACCCACACCGTGCGGCCGGTGCCGTCGACCGACGCCATCCGCTCGTTGGCGCAGCAGGTCACCACGAAGCGCCAGTCCGCTGCCGTTTCGCCCCGGCGCAGCACCCGCGCGCAGTCCAGGTGGCAGCCGATGCCCAGCGGCAGCTCGCGGGCCGCCTCCATCTCCCAGCGCATCGAGCCGTCCGGGTTCAGCATGGCGTAGCCGACGATCAGCTCGTCGCGGCCGTCGCCGTCCAGGTCCACCGGGAACACCTGGTGGGCGGTCAGCCGTCCGGCCGGATGGCGCGCGTTCCACAGCTCGCGCCCCTCGGAGTCCAGGGCCCAGATCTGCTCGTAGCGGGTCTTGATCAGCACCTCGGTCGCGCGCTCGCCGCCGGACAGGTTCACGAAGGTGAGACAGTCGGCGGCGTCCTCCGGGACCGGCAGGCGGCGCTTCTCGGCTCCCGTGGCGCCGTCGAGCTCCACGATCTCGCGAGCGCCGACGACGATCACCTCCGGGCTGCCGTCGCCGTCCCAGTCGTGGACCTGGCAGGCCACGTCGTATCCCAGGCGGGCCACCCCGGCCTGCGGCTCACCCCACTCCCACAGCACCGTGCCGTCGAGCTTGTGGGTGATGACCGACACCACCTCCTGCGACGGGCGGTGCGGGTTGTTGCGCGCGCTCACCAGCTCCGGCTCGCCGTCGCCGTCCAGGTCGCCGGCGACGATCCACTGCCCGGCCCGCGCCGGGTCCACCCGGATGGTGCGCCAGGGCGCGATCCTGGGCACCTCGGAGTAGTCCTTGCCGTAGGTCAGGACGTCGAAGTACTTGGGTCTCATGGCCTGCTCCTGGAACGGCCGGCGTGCTGCTCCGCCGGCGCGACCGTCAGGCAAGGCTAACGCTCCGACAACCGGTACACAAACCCCGGAGTACCTCCAGCGCCCCGGTCAGTGCCCACTCACGATCGAGTGTCTTGGTACGATGGTGGCGGATATGCGGAAATTACGGTTCGAGGGCCATGCCGAGATGGGAACGACGCGCCGGGTGCGGGTTGCATGAAGAGCAGGCAGGAGCTCGGCAGAGAGAACCAGGCACTGCGGCACCGCATGTCGAGCCTGAGCGAGGCGATGCTGCGCATGAGCGCGAGCCCCGCTGCCGAAACCGTCCTGCACCGGATCGCAGAGAACGCCCGTGCGTTGACGGGCGCGCGTTACGCCGTGATCACGTCCTTCGACGATGCAGGGCAGGTCGAGGACTGCGTCACCTCCGGCCTCACGCCGGACGAGCAGGGCCCGATGATCACGCGGCCCGACGGTATGCGGCTTTTCGAGCATCTGCGGAGCCTTCCCTCCCCGGTGAGGCTGCGCGACCTGCGAAGCTGCGTACGTTCGATCGGCCTTTCCACGGACTTGATCACCGCGGACACCTTCCTGGGATTGGCGATCTGCCATCGAAATGAGCGGACGGGCACTCTCGCGGTCGCCGGGAAGGAAGGCGGGGAGGAGTTCACCAGGGAGGACGAAGAGATCCTGGTGCTGTTCGCCGCGCAGGCGGGGATGGCGATCGCCACCGCACGCACCGACCGTGATCGGCAGCGGGCTCAGGCGTTCCTGGAGACGGTGAGCCACGAATTGCGGGCGCCGTTGAGCTCCATCAAGGGCCTGGCCGCCACCGCGCTGGACAACTCGCGGGTCGTGGACCCGCACGAGGTGCGGCAGTTCTTCCGAATCATCGAACAGCAGGCCGATGACATGGACGTCCTCACACGAGACCTGCTCGATGCCGGACGTATCGAAACCGGCACGCTGCCGGTGGCACCCGAACGCGCGGACGTGTCCACGCTGGTGGACCATGCCAGGCGGACGTTCCTTGGTCGCGGCTTCCGGCACGTCCTTGAGATCGACCTGCCGCCGGACCTGCCGCGGGTGATGGCTGACGAGCAGCGCATCGTGCAGGTCCTGAACAACCTGTTCTCCTACGCGGCCCGCCACTCCCCGCAATCCTCGCCCATTCGGGTCACGGCGCTTCACGAAGGAGCCGAGCTGGCGATCTCGGTGTCGGACGAAGGCCTGGGCGTGGCGCCCGACCGGTTGCCGCATCTGTTCCGGAAGCACGCCGCCGGCGGCGAAACGGAAGCCAGCGGACTCGGCCTCGGTCTGGCCATCTGCAGGGGGCTGGTGGAGGCCCACGGTGGCCGCATCCGCGCCGAGAGCCTGGGGCCGGGTCAGGGGACGCGGATAGCCTTCACGCTGCCGGTGGTCGAGGACGCCGGCGGCGGCGCCTCCGCGCGCCGGCCGGACTCGCCCCGTGATGGGGAGCGTACGGGAATACTCGTCGTGGACGACGACCCGCTGACTCTGCGCCTTGTCCGGCAGGCGCTCGTCAGTGCCGGCTTCGCCACGTCGGTGACCGGTGATCCGCGCGAGTTGCCGCACCTCATCAGCACCAGAAAGCCCCGGTTGGTATTGCTCGACCTGGTGTTCCCGAATATCGACGGCATCGCGTTGATGGAGTCCGTCCCCGCGCTGGCCGATCTTCCGGTCATCTTCATTTCCGGCTACGGACGGGACGAGACGATCGCCAGGGCCTTGGAAGCCGGTGCCGCCGACTACATCGTCAAGCCGTTCTCGGCGACGGAGTTGACGGCGCGAGTCCGGGCGGCCCTGCGCACGCGGACCACGTCCTCCCCCTTCCTGGCAGCCGACCTGGCCATCGACTACGAGCGGCGCCGCGTGACCGTCGGCGGACGCACGGTGCGGCTGACCGTGACCGAGTACGAGCTGTTGCGCGTGCTCTCGGTCAACGCGGGACGGGTATTGACCTACGACTCACTGCTTCTCCAGGTCTGGGGAGAACGGGTGACCGACAGCTCGGAACCGGTGCGCACGTTCGTAAAGAAGCTGCGCGCCAAGCTGGGTGATGACGCGGCACGCCCGAGCTACATCTTCAACGAGCGCGGGGTCGGCTACCGCATGATCGCACCGGGCGATCGCTAGCGGCAGCTCCGACTTCCAGGTGCTACGGCACTACTGTCATCAGCTTGTAGATGGTTCTACTGCTCGTTAGTTTCTTCGCTATTTCAGCCCCAAGTGGGCACTCGTTGTTAGCCCTATTCATCGGGCACTTAGCCGGATTCACTAAGAGGTCCTTTTTCATCATCCACTGTCTCCAAGAATGCGTCGTGTACTTGGTGCCGTCCGCCCCTGTGTGCGTCCCATTGCTGGTGTACCAGCACGGGCAGTCGAAGTCGGTGTCACCGTTGGTGATTACCGTCGGATCAGGCTCGAAGGTCGCCACGTTGGGGTCGAGCTTCACGTATGGATCCTTGGCATTCACGTAATCGTGTTTCAGGTACCATTGGTCTGGACAGGGTCCTGCGTCCACCTGCGCTTCGCTGCTGACGGCGTCACAGTCGATCGGCCCCTGCTGCGCGGGCGGCGGCTGTGGCGTAGTAGTAGGCTGCTGCGGGGTCGGCGTGCCCGGGCTGTTCGGGACAGCTTCCCGCTCCACAACCAGGCGCGGCTCCCAACGGACATCCTCGGTGACGGTGACGCGCAGCAGCACGTCCTGCGCCGTCCCCGGCGTCAAGTCAATCGAGTCGGTCTGCCCGAGCGCGGTCCCGGCCGACAGAACCTCGACCCGCACCGTCATCCGGAATCCGGTGGTGGTGTTCTCCACCCTGCCCCGGAACGCCCGTGCCGCCCGATCGTATTGCATCGTCAGGCGCGCGCCGTCTTGGACAGCGTCGTAGGGGTCGTCGATGCCGAAGCCCGACTCGTCGGCGGGCTCGTCCTGATCGGGTTGCTCCGGCTGTGCCGGCGGATCGTTCTGGTCCGGCGGATCGGCCTTCATCCCCGGAGCATCCCCGACCGGCGGGTCGTCGGGCATGAGCGGCTCTTCGCAACCGACAAGCGCCGCTGCCGCGGCCACAATGACGATGGTGGCGATCATGGCCGCCACTTTGGAAAGAACCGGAGAGAACCGGCACTGCCACAAGGGCCGTTGCGCCGGTCCTCGGAACCTGGACTGTGAACCTGGACTGTAGTGTTTCAAGACCGTCATCTCCCCAGTAGATCCGCATCAGGGATCAGTGAGCCCGAAGGAGACTACTACACGTGAGTGACCATATCATGTCGATGTGCTGATAATGTGTGTTCATTAGGTGTATTTCCGCGTCTGAGGGACGGTCCTGGACGTGGCGAGTACGTAGGAGGCACGAAGGTGCTGTCGAACGGGCCGGCCGATCGTGGTGGAGCGCGAGCGCCCAGACCCGGTGAGCATCTGCACGTCGGTCCGGCCCCGCGCCCGCGTGCTGCTCGACGTCGTGGAGATCGGCGCCGCGCGCGGCCTTAAGGCGATCTGGGCGGAGAAGCCGCTGGCCATCTCGGTGGTAGAGGGTGACCGGATGGTAGCCGCCTGCCGGAGGCTGGCATCTTCGCCGGGGTCTTCCGGGTTTCGTGTGGGCAAGACCACGGGAGGGGTGACCCGGGCGGCTGCAGGGCTCATCCGTCAGGAGTGCGCCGCGAGCCATGCGGCGCGTGCCGATGACGGTGATGGACTCCGCAGACAAGCCTCAGGTTCTCGGGATCGGCGCTGCCGCCCAGCGCATATGGCAAGATGTGGTCCATCTCGATCATGTGTCGCGAGTTGCAGCGGCGTCCCGTCTGTCGATCGACGTAGCTGCAGCAGCCGCCGTCCCGTTGCCAGACCTGTCGTCGCACCGCCGCCGGAATCGCGCGGCCCGAAGCGCGCGGCTTCGCCGCCGGAGTGGCGGCGCCGTTCGGTTTCCGTCCGGCAGCGGCTCGGCGGTCCGTCGCTCCGTGCCGGTTCGGCGCAGGCGCGGAGCTCGGCGTCGACCGCGCCGTCTGCGCCGGCGCCGGAGTAGCGGCGGCGGGCAGCGCCGCGTCCTGCGTCGTCACCGCGTGACCCGGTTCCGATGCGGTGTGGTCCTCCGCTGCCGGAGCGGGCTTGGAGTCACGGGCCGCCGGCCGGATGCCGGTGCGCGCCCGGCGCGGCGGCCGGCTCGGGTCGTGGCGGTCGAGCGCCTCCTGCACGATGCGGCCCACGAGCTGTCCGATCGTCATGCGCGGGTCCACGTGGGAGAGGAGCCCGCGGAGCTGCTCCAGCCCCTGCTGGCAGTCGGCGTCGATGACCGCCTTCAACTCGTAGCGGCCATCGCCGAGCGGGCGCATCCGGTCGGCCGGTACCGCGAGCTCCGGGTCCAGGTCGGCCAGCATGCGGCGGACCTGCCGTGTGCTCTTGCCGGTCGCCTCCTCGACGAGTTTCTGCCTTCCTGCCGCATCGAGGACCAGCGGCGGCTCGGAGTCGGAGGCGCTCGGCGCCGCGGCCGGCGCGGAATCCGCCGGCGGCTTCCCCGTCGCCGGAGCGTTCCCCGCCGCCGAGCTCGCGGTCGCGCTCGACGCGGTGCCGTAGATCGCCCCGTGCCGCCGCTGCCGGTCGAACGCCCACTGCAGCTCGGCGGCGGCGCTCAGCGTCAGCGAACCGTCGCGCAGCCGCTCGCGCGCATCCGGCTGGTCGGCGCACAGCCGCACGGCGCCAATGCGCCGCCCGGCGGCAGCTTCGCTGTATCCGAGCTCGCGCACCGTATAGTCGAACAGGCTGGAGCAGCCCCGTTGCAGGTACAGCCGGCGGGCCTCGATCTCGGACAGGTGGTCGATCACGGCACCCTGCAGGTGGCGTTCGTGGCGGACCAGGGTGCCGGTCTGACTCAGCAGCTCGCGGTCGGAGAGCGCGCCGACGGTGGAGGTGATGGCGGGGAGGCCGGGGCCGTCAAGAGTGGCGGTATCCATGGAGTAAATATAGCACCAGTTTTTAAATAGACCTTTCTGCCCAGTCCGGGACGAGCATCTGATCGGCGCGCAGCGCGCGCTGAAGGGGGTGCGGCGCGGCCGAACGGGGGTGCGAGCTTCCGGGAGGCCGGAAGGGGCCTGTACGTGCGCTGGCGTGCCACCTCGCAGGCGCACATTGCCGTCAAGACCCTCCGGCACGATTTCTCGACCTTTTTTCGGTGCGCTCGCTGCCGAATGGCAGTTCGAGCTTGCGGGCACGCGCGGGCGGCTGCACGCCCTGGCCGACGCCCAGGAGGTCACGTTCCACAAGCTTCATCAGTCCAGTCTGGAGGGCCGCGGCGAGGAGCCGGCACGGCTGATCTTCAAGATCTGCTCGTAGCGGGTCTCATCAGCACGTCGGTCGCGCGCTCGCCGCCGGACAGGTTCACGAAGGTGAGGCAGTCGGCCGCGTCCTCCGGGTCGACGATCACCTCCAGGCTTCCGTCGCCGTCCCCGTCGTGGATCTGGCAGGACACGTCGTACCCCAGGCGGGCCACCCCTGCCTGCGGCTCGCCCCACTCCCACAGCACCGTGCCGTCGAGCTTGTGGGTGATGACCGACACCACTTCCTGCGACGCCAGGACGCCGGCGACGCTCCACTGCCCGGCCCGGCATCGATTGCTTGACATCCGCTACTCCCGGAACCAGGCGGTAAGAGCGAGCGTCTCTCTGCGGCGGGCTACGCTGCGCACGGAGGCCGGAAACCAAGCCAGCTCGCGGCCGTTACCGTCAGGCGTCCGCGCCGAGCGGGCGCGAACACCGCGTAGCCGCTCGGCTCTCACCCGTGCGCCGATCGGCTGGCAGCGAGCGTGCGGCACCAACGAGCCGTCGTGTTCGAGCGGGTAGGTGTCGGGCAGACCCGCTGCTCGAACGCCGGCATGGGAGCAGACATCACACACGATCTGGCCGCGGGGCAGGAAGCAGCCGACCAGCACCGGACCGGTATCGTCTCGGAGGTCTTCCGGCTCATAGGGCCAAGCGGCGATGAACGCACGGAGATTCGCTCGCGCCGTTGCCAGATCCTGGTTGAGGTAGAGCGCCGGATAGCTGTCCGGCGGGTTCCATCGTCCGCAGTGTCGCTTGGCGAATCCGGGATCGAGTGGATCGGCCAAGGCCGGATCGGCGACCCGCCACCACTCGTGGGCGTCAGGCAACGCCTCGCGCCGCAACTCCACGGTCAGGCGTGTGCGCGCTCGAACCGGAACATGTCCCGGCATGCGGCCAGCAGCGATTGCGTGTCGCCCCCCGCCAGCAGATCCATGAGCGAGATCCCGCGCAGCGCCGGGATCGACCTGCGCACGACGGCCGGGATCCGGTCGCGCGTGAGGTAGTGGACGAGCAGGTCCGTCGCAGCGGCCAAGTCGGCGACTGCTCCCGCGCGGTCTGCGGGCACGCCGCGGCGCAGCCACTTGCCGATCGCCTGCCGGCTCACCCCGAACAGGCGCGCCGCCTCCGCCTGGTTCATGTCCCACACTTCGATCGTGCGTGCGAAGGACTCCGCGGCGCGTCGGCGGTCCAGGCTCGCGGTGAACAGATCCAGCCACTCACGCTCGTGCCGGTGGGCGGTGAAGATCTGCTCGGCAGCATCTTCCGGGGCGAGGTCGCGGATCGACGTGGTCGTGCTCATGCACTCACTCCGGGTGAAAGCAAGCGTGGTCCGCGCGCTACCGAATGTCAACCTCGTACAGCAAACGACACCGGCGACGCGGTCGAGCCGGCTGGCCGGTCGTAATCGATGGAGGCGACGACCGGCTGCGGGCGCGGTAAGGTGGTTCCGGATCGTGGACGGAGGTGAGACCATGAACGGACGCTGCCGAGCCGTGGTGATCGGACTGGGTCGGATGGGGAGCACCATCGACGACGAGCGCGGGAAGTGGGCGCACCACCTGAACCCGACCGCCCATACCCCGTGCTACCGGGCGGTCGGCATCGAGGTCGCGGCCGGCGCCGACCCGCACGAGGGTCAGCGAGACGCCTACCGTGCCAAGTGGGGAGTGGAGACGCTCTACGCCGACTACCGTGAGATGATGGAGCGCGAGCGCCCCGACCTGGTGAGCATCTGCACGTCGGCCCGGCCCCGCGCCCGCGTGCTGCTCGACGTCGTGGACATCGGTGCCGCGCGCGGCCTCAAGGCGATCTGGGCGGAGAAGCCGCTGGCCCTCTCGCTGGAAGAGGGTGACCGGATGGTGGCCGCCTGCCGGGAGGCTGGCATCGTCCTGGCGGTGGGCTGCTCCCGCAACTGGTCGGCCCCCTACGATCGCATGCGCGAGCTGGTGGACGCCGGCGAGCTCGGCGACCTGCTGCAGATCGTCAGCCAGGGCTTCGCGTACATCTCGCACAACGGGAGCCACCTGCTGGCCCTCACCAACCGGCTGGTCGGCGCGAGAGTGCGGTGGGCCTTCGGCCACATGGAATCGGACGAGAACGCGGCCGGCGACGACGACCTGCCGGGCAACGGCTACCTGCACTACGACAACGGCGCGCAGGGGTTGGTGCGCATGCTGCCGTGCGGAGCGGCCGAGTGGCAGTTCGAGCTTACGGGGACGCGCGGGCGGCTGCACGCCTTGGCCGACGCCCAGGAGGTCACGTTCCACAAGCTGCACGCCTCCACCCTGGAGGGCCGCGGCGAGGAGCCGGCGCGGCTGATCTTCCCGCCGCCGCCGTCGGTCGAGAGCCCCAACACGCGCACCGTGCGCGACCTGCTCGCCTGCATCGAGACCGGCAAGGAGCCCAACTGCTCGGGCGCCGACGCCCTGCACGCGCTGGAGATCGCCATGGCCATGCGCGAGTCTCACCGGCGCGGCGGCGTCCGGGTGGAGTTGCCGCTGGCCGATCGATCCCTGCGCATCTTCTCGCGGGAGACCGCCGGGGACTCCGAGCCGGCCGCGGTGCGCGCGGCGCGGCGCCGGGCGGGCGGCGGTTAGATCGTCACCTCCTCGGCGTGCGCCAGCTCCCAGCCTCGGAATACCAGCGCCACGCCTCTGAACACCGCGTCCGGGTACCGGCGCGCCAGCCGACCGTCGGTCAGATAGCGGCGCAACTGCGCAACCGCCTCGGCCGCGTTCGCGGGCACCTCCGCTTCCGCCGCGTCGCGGCGCACGTACTTGAGCTCGATCACGAAGCCGTTTCGCATGCCCGGATAGCGCGCCGAGAGGGGCGCCAGCACCATGTCCGCGTAGCCCTTCGCCAGCTCCATCTCGGAATGGAACACGAAGTAGCCGGACGCGCTCAGGTAGGCCGCCAGAAAGCCCTGCACCACCTTCTCGCCGTGCAGGTAGTCGCGTACGCCGGTCTGCTCCGCCACTGCCGTGCCCAGCCGCTCGAACGCCGGCCGCCAGTCTCCCGCCAGCGCCATCCGCCGCGTGAGCCGGTCGAACTCCACCAGGTCCAGCGAGAACACGCCCACGTCCCGGTAGGCTTCGCGCAGGTAGCCGTACATCAGCCGCCGCACCGTCTGGTTCGGAATGCCGAGCCGCGGCACGCCGGCGGCCGCTCCGCGGATGCTCAGCAGGCCGAAGTAGTGCATCAGCGACACGAAGTTCTCGCGTTGGTCGAGCCGTTCCTGCGGAAAGCTCGTTGCGATCGTGCTGTCCGCCTGCCCTTCGGCGATCACGTGGCGCAGCAGGTCGAAGTTGCCGTTCAACCGGCGCCCGGTGAGCAGCAGGTGGCGCAGCTTGCCGTAGTCGATGCGCACGTTGTCGTCGATCAGATTGTCCGGCCCCGGTCTGTTGGGCACCGAGTGCTTGAGGTAATAGAGCACCATGTCGGTGTTGTAGACGACGTGCTCGGCGGCTTGCGCGAACCGGTAGCCGTCGTACCACTCGCGCATCGTGCCCATCGCCGTCTCCACGTCCTGGTCGAACACGTCCAGGTTCCGGTACGTGTCCAGCATGCGCCGGACCTCGTCCTCGGTGAAGCCGAGCATTTCGTTGAACTCGGGCCGGAGGCTCAGGTTGGCGCCGATGTTGAAGCCGCTGGTCACGTCGTCCATGGTGATCGGCGAGACGCCGGTGACGAACAGCCGCTCCACGCTGCCGTTTTCGGTGCCCGCCTTGAGCGTGGCGAAGAAGTTGCGAAAGAAGCCGCCGCCGTGCGTGAGCGCGTGGTAGGCGTCCGGCCCGCTGTGCGCCAGGATCGTATTCGCGAAGTTGTCGTACTCGTCGATCAGCACGTAGAGCGGGATGTCATGCCTGCCGGCGTGCAGAAACAGCGCGTTGAGCCGTCCGTTGACGCTCGACGGCGACCGGATGCGTTCCAGCGCCGGACCCGGGAACAGATCCGGATTGCGCTCCAGCGCATCCAGCATCTGCATGGCGCAGTACTCCTCGAACTCCCGCTCCAGTGTCTCCACGGCGTCGTTGAAGGCGGAGAAGTTGAAGCGAAGCACGACGTAACGGCTGCGGTTCGGCGTGGGGTCGCGGCCGATGTCCGTACCGCCGAACAGCTCCGCGAAGTCGTCGGCCTGATTGCGGTCATAGTAGCTCTCCATCATCGACAGCCAGCAGGTCTTGCCGAAGCGCCGCGGGCGGATGAAGAACACGAACCGCTCCTGCTCCAGCGAGCGCAGGAAGCGCGTCTTGTCGACGTACAGGCAGCCTTCCCGGCGAATGCCCCTGAAGTAGGCGAGCCCGTAGGGGATCGCGGGGAATCGCGCGAGATCGCCGGACGCCGCAGCGGACGCGGACATGCGAGCATCCTATCAAACGCACGGGAAGCATCGTGACCGAGCGCGCCTGCGGTGCCGGCTCGGCGGACTCCTTGCCTGCGCCGCGCGCCGACGGTAGGTTGAGCCGGTGGGGTCCCTGACGCTCACGAGCCGGCCGCGCCGCAACCGGCGGAACGAGGGCATCCGCCGTCTGGTGCGGCAGACGGCAGTGCGGCCGGCCGACCTTGTGCTGCCGCTGTTCGTGGTCGAGGGTGCCGGTATCCGCGACCCGATCGAGGCGATGCCGGGCCGCCATCGTCTGTCGGTCGACACCCTGCTCGCGGAAGCGGGCGAGGCATTCGCCGCCGGCGTCCCGGCGGTGGCGCTGTTCCCGGCCGTGCCGGACGAACGGAAGGACCCGCGGGCGATCGAGGCGATGAACCCGGAGGGCCTGGTGCCGCAGGCGGTGCGCGCCCTCAAGGACGCGCATCCGGAGTTGCTGGTGATCACCGACGTGGCGATGGACCCGTACTCCAGCGACGGCCACGACGGGCTGGTGATCGACGGCAGCATCGACAACGACCGGACCCTGCCGATCCTGGCCGACATGGCGCTGTGCCACGCGCAAGCGGGCGCCGACCTGGTGGCGCCGTCCGACATGATGGACGGACGGATCGGCTACATCCGCGACGCGCTGGATCGGGCCGGCCACACCGGGGTCGGGATCCTGGCCTACTCGGCCAAGTACGCCTCCTGCTTCTACGGTCCGTTCCGGGAGGCGCTGGACTCCGCCCCGCGCGCCGGCGACAAGAAGACCTATCAGGTCGATCCGGCCAACGGCCGCGACGCCCTGCGCGAGGTGCGCCTGGACGTGGCGGAGGGCGCGGACATCGTCATGGTCAAGCCGGCCATGCCCTACCTGGACGTGGTCGCCGCGGTGCGCAGCGCCGTGGACGTCCCGGTGGCCGCCTACCAGGTCTCGGGTGAGTACGCGATGATCAAGTCCGCGGCCGCCGCCGGCTGCATCGACGGCGATCAGGCGATGGTGGAGTCGATCACCGCCATCAAGCGGGCCGGCGCCGACCTCGTCCTGACCTACTTCGCGACCGAGATGGCCCTCCGCTGCCGGGACGGACGGCGGGAGCCGGGCGATGGCTGAGCAACTCCTGCCGCTGTTCCCGCTCAAGGTCGTGCTGTTCCCCGACACCGCCCTGCCGCTGCACATCTTCGAGGAGCGCTACAAGGAGATGATCGGCGAGGTGATCGCCGCCAACGGCGAGTTCGGCGTGCTGTGCGCCACCGAGAACACCGTGGCCGACGTAGGTTGTTCCGCCCGCGTGGCCAAGGAGATCAGCCGCTACGACGACGGCCGCTTGGACATCCTGACGATCGGCCGGCGACGCTTTCGGATCGGCCGGCTGCGACGTGACCGGGCGTTTCTGCAAGGCACCGTGAGCTTCTTCACCGACGATCCGGCCGCCGAGAGCGGGGAGCTCAAGTCCCGCTGCCTGCACCTCTTCCAGGACCTCTACGAGTCGACACCCGGGCACCTGCCGGTGGCGGAGCTGGAACAGGTCTCGACCGAGATCGTCTCCTACTACATCTCCTACTACAGCGACCTGCCGCTGGCGAAGAAGCAGAGCCTGCTGGAGCTCACCAGCGCCGAGCAGCGGCTGCTCGACGCCGAGGAGGCCCTGAAGGAGCGCATGCTGGCGCAGCGCGACGACCGCGAGCGCCGCCGGATCCTGCGCGGGAACGGCCACTTCCCGCGGAACTAGCGCCCCGAAACCGTCGCCTGCGGCTCCGCCAGGGTTGAGTCACATCCCCCACACGGTGATCCGGCGGCCGCCGTCGGCCGGTTCCTCGCGGCGGAAGATCCTGTCCTCCCAGCGCTTGCCTGCGCCGCGGTCGAAGATCACCAGGTGGCCGGCCTGCGCGGCGCAGCGGTCCAGGTAACCCGCGGTCTGCTCCAGTCCTTCGCGGACGGTCCGCTCCAGGCTGCCGTGCAGCACCTTGCATTCGATCACGTACTTGGCGGCGGCGTGCGGCGCCGTCCCGCCTCCGTGCGGCCAGATGATCAGGAGATCGGTGCGCCCGCGTCCCAGGCCGTACTCCCGCTCGATGCGCCCGCCGCCGTTGACGATGCGCTGCAGGAACGCCTGCAGCAGGAGCTGCGGGCCGGCCTCGGCGTACTCGAAGCGCGCCTGCCAGTGCTCGGAGTGCTCGCGGAAGAACGCCTGGAAGCCGGCGAGCAGCTTGTCCACGTTCAGGCTGCCGTCGGCGTCCACGTACCAGGCGGCTTCGTGCAGCAGACCTGCCTGCGCCGCGTAGGTCAGCTCGCGCGGTACGACCTCGGCGTAGATCGGATTGGCCATGTGGGGCGGGTCGTCGCGGGCGATCAGCCCCAGGTCGCGGACGTATTCAAGATCAGGCGCCTTGAACCCATGCGCGGCGGCGCCGCTCAGCAACGGCTCGATCACGCGCCGCACGCGCTCTTCCTGGAGCTTGTCGGCGAGCTGATCGAGATGCGTCACCCGCTTCAGGATGAGTTCCTCCTGCGCGTCCAGGAGGTCGTCGTCGGCGATCGCGCGCGAGCGGTCGCGACCCGTCTCGAAGTCGAAGCACGCCTTGCGACAGAGGGCGTTGACCAGCCACGGCTGGCCGCGCGTCTGTCGCCACACGGTGGCTAGCGCCTCCGGCGTGAACGACTGCGCGGTCTCGGCGGTGTGCTGCGCGAGCAGCGCATGCACGTCGGCCTCCCTGAAGTCGCCGAGGCGCATCGACTCGGCCCGGACGTTGAACGCGCTGCCGCCGGTGATCGTGGCGTTCTCGGAGCTGGACCGGATGCGGTAGTCGCGGACATCACGCACGCCGCACAACACGATGCTGTGCGGGAAGCTCTCTGGACGCTGGTCGTAACCCGACCGCAACTGGCGCAGCACCGATATCAAGGTGTCGCCGATCAGGGAGTCGATCTCATCGATCAACAGCACAAGCGGCTTGGGGTCAGCCTGGCACCAGCGGGTCAGCGCCTCCGCAAGGGCGCCATCGCCGAACGTCGCCAATATGTCGCTCCAGGTCTCGTACAGGAACCCGTCTCCCAGCGTACGAGCGCGGGAGGCCAAGCCACCGAGGATGACACGCATGGCGCGGCCCACATCTTCCCGCACGGCCTGGGCGGCCTCGACGTTCACGTATACGCATCGGAAGTCGCCTTCGGCGCTGTTGAGCAGGTCGCGCAGCGCCAGCAGGGCCGAGGTCTTGCCGGTCTGCCGGGGGGCGTGCAGCACGAAGTACCGCATGTCCCGGATCAGCTCGAGGATCTCGTCGAGATTCAGCCGCTCCAGCGGCGGGATGCAGTAATGGCGGGCCGGAATGACCGGGCCCTCCGTGTTGAACTTGCGCATGTCCCGTGAAGCCATCCTACATCGGCGCGGTCTCGTTCGAGCCCGGAGTCGTGCTACCGTACGGCATGCCTGCCGACGCCATCGCGGATCTGTATCGTCGGTCGATCATCATCGACTCGCTCAACATCAGCAACTGGCACAGCGACAATGTGTTCGCCGACCTCCATGCCGGCGGCCTGACCGCCACCAGCGCGACGGTGGCCACGTGGGAGGGGTTCGTGGAGACCGCCGACGCGGTGGCCGCCTGGTACGAGCGCTTCCGCGCGCGCTCGTCGCAGATCCGGCCGGTGCGCTCGGTCGCCGACATCCACGCCGCCAAGGCGGAGGGCAGGGTCGGCATCATCCTGAGCTTCCAGAACGCCACGCCGATCGAGAACGACCTGCGCCGGCTGGAGCTGTTCGCGGACCTGGGGGTGCGCGTCATCCAGGTCACCTACCACGAGCAGAACCTGCTGGGAGCCGGCTGCTACGAGGCGCACGACGCCGGTCTGACCAACTTCGGGCGCGACGCGGTGCGGGAGATGAACCGGCTGGGGATCCTGGCCGACCTGTCGCACGTGGGGCCGCGCACGACCCTGGACGTGATCGAGCACTCGGAGCGGCCGGTGGCGATCACGCACGCCAACTGCAAGGGCTACTACGACGTGCCGCGCAACAAGACCGACGAGGCGGTGCGCGCCTGCGCGGCGCGCGGCGGCGTGATCGGCGCCACGGCGATCACGAGCTTCCTGCGCTCGGGCGAGGCGTCGACCCTGGACGACATGGTGGAGGCGATCGACGACCTGGTGGAGCGCGCCGGCGTCGACCACGTGGGCTTCGGGTCCGACTACACGCAGGACCAGCCGCACGAGTTCTGGCGCTTCATCTCCTCGCAACAGGGGACGAAGTTCCCGTCGACGTTCGCGAAGCCCGACGTCGACTACACGGCGATGCAGATGTACCCGAAGGGCCTGGAGACCCCGCGCGAGATGCCCAACCTGGCCACGGCCCTGGCCGCGCGCGGCTATGCGCCCGCGGACATCGCCAAGGTGCTGGGCGGCAACTGGCTGCGGCTGTTCGGAGAGGTGTGGGTCGGGGAGGTGTGACATGGAGACGCGCAGGCTCGGCCCGACCGATCTGGAGGTGACCCGGCTGGGGGCCGGGCTGTTCGAGATCAGCACGCTCGACTCGGATGCCGGCGCGGCGGCCCTGCTGAACGCGGCGCTCGACCGCGGCATTACCTTCCTGGACACCGCGGCCTGTTACGGCGACAGCGAACAGAAGGTCGGGAAGGCGGTGTCCGGCCGGCGCGACTCGTTCGTGCTGGCGTCGAAGTGCGGCCATGAGGCCGGCGACGCGAACGCCGGCGAGTGGACGGCCGCGACCATCACGGCCAGCGTCGAGCAGAGCCTGCGCCGGCTGAAGACCGATCACCTTGACCTGCTGCAGCTCCACTCCTGTTCGCGGAAGGTGCTGGAGCGGGGCGAGGCGCTGCAAGCGATGGAGCAGGCGCAGCGCGCCGGCAAGACCCGCTACATCGGCTACTCCGGCGACAACGAGGCGGCGATGTGGGCCGTACGGAGCGGCAGCTTCCAGACGCTGCAGACCAGCTACAACGTGGTCGAGCAGCGCGCCCGCACCAGCGGCCTGTTGCAGGCCGCGCGGGCGGCCGGCATGGGCGTGATCGCCAAGCGGCCGATCGCCAACGGCAGCTTCGGCGCGGCGGAGAGCCCCCTCGCCTATGCCGACACCTACTTCGGACGGGGCCGGAGGGTCATGGAGCAGGGCGACCTGCCCGCCGGCCCCACGGACCGCATCGAGCTGTCGCTGGCCTTCACCCTGGACCGGCCGGAGATCGACACCGCCATCGTCGGCACCCGCAACCCCGCCCACATGCGCGCAAACATCGCCCTGGTGGAGAAGGGGCTGGGCCTGTCCGAGGAGCTTACCGCCGAGCTGCACCGCCGCTTCGAACTGCTGGACGACGACTGGTTTCAGCAGACCTGAGAGTCGCCGGGGTCTACAGCGGCATCTCCAGGATCGTGTAGGTCTTCGACGGGACGGCGTTCATCATGTCGAGCATCGTCAGCACCGGGGCGTTGTCCTCCAGCACGTAGCCGACGTCGCAGTACTCGTAGCCGTGCCGCTGGGTGTAGATCTTCTGCTTCCACAGCAGCAGGCCCTCCAGCCCCCGGTTGCGGAACTTCTTCTTCACGCCCAGGTAACCGAACCGCATCCCCGTGATGCTGCCCTTGGTGAGCAGCATGCGCGCCGCCCGCCACAGCTCGAAGCGCGGGAACAGCCGGGACGGACGCAGGCAGTCGAGGATGTTGGGCACCGCGCCGAAAAACGCGGCGGGCTCGCCCCGGCAGTAGGCGATCGAGAACTGGCCGCGGTCGACGATGAGCTGCTCGTCGTCGATCACCTTGAAGAACTCCTCGGCCCGATACGGGACAAACCCCCAGTTGTCGTTCCAGGCGTCGTTGTAGATGTCCAGCATCTCGCGCTTGCGCTCCGCGAGCGGCCGCTCGGCCCAGGTCTCGAACACCACGCCGCCGCGCTTCTGGACGATCTCGGCGACCCGCTGCAGCTTCGCCTCCATGGGCACGTCCACGGGCACCTCCCAGGAGCGCACCCGCTTGACCGGGCGCAGGCCCGCGGCGGTCAACAGATCCAGGTAGCAGGGCTTGTTGTAGTGGTAGTAGATGACCGGGCGGGAGTCGAGCCCCTCGGTCAGCACGCCGGGTGTCGCCTGATTGACCGGCAGGTTCTGGGGTCCGCGCATCGTCTGCATGCCGCGCTCGCGCAGCCAGTCGCCGGCCGCCCGCAGCAGGCGGTCGGTCACCTCCTGGTCGTCGACGGACTCGAAGAAGCCGAAGAAGCCGGTCTTCTCGTTCCAGTGGGCGTTGTGGTCGTCGTTGACGAAGGCGATGCACCGCCCGACCGGCTCCCGGCGGCCGTCGTAGGCCATGAAGAAGGCGATGGCCGCGTGCTGGAGGAACAGGGAGCGCGGCTCGAAGTAGCCGACGATGCCCAGCATGCGGAAGCCCAGGTACTCGTAGTCCAGCAGCGGGATGTACCGCGGGTCGCCGCGGTAGTGGCTCCGGTGGAAGTCGACGAAGGCGCGGAGCTTGGCGCGAGCGCCCGGATCGGTGTTGGCGAAGCGCTCGACCTCGATCCCGGCCATGCTCACATGCTATAGGCGAATGGCGAGCGGAGGAGCAAGGGGCTATCCTTGGCGTCCATGTCCGCGACCGGGCCGTCGGCGACCCTGCAACTCGCCGACGGCGCACACCTCAGCGTCGAGCTCCTGCGCCGGCCGGTGGCGCCCGCCGACCAGCTCCGCGTTGCCGACCTGCTGGGAGCCGAGTGGGAGCGCACCGACGTCGACTTGCTTCCGTCGCTGCGCGGCGCCTACACCGAGACGCTCACGTCGGTGACCGCGATCGGCCGCTGCGGGGAGGTCGATGTCGGGACCGCCACCGTGTCTTATCCGGTGGAAGAGCCGGAAATCGCGGTGGTGGAGAACGTCACCACCTTCGCCGAGCACCGGCGGCGCGGCATCGCCGCGGCGCTCACCGAGGCGGTGGTTCAACTGGCCTTCGACGCCGGCTGCCGCCTCTGTTTCCTGGGCAACGGCGGCCGCGTGGGGCAACGGGCGGTGTACGACCGGATCGGCTTTGTGCGCAATGGGGGGATCATGCGCCGCCCGGCGCCCGGATTCGAGGCCTACGAGCGGACGCTGTACGCGCCAGGTCAGCCGGTGTCGGTCCGGGCGGCCTGCTGGGGCGACCTGCCTGGCGTGGCGGCGTTGGTCGCGCAGCCGCTGTCGACGCGGGTGCTGGACTACCAGCGCGGCATCGGCAGCGCCGCGGCGGTCCCGCCCGCGCGCTGCGTGTCGGCGTTCACCACCGTCTACTACGACACGCAGAGCCGCGGAGGCGTGATGCGGGTGCTCGCCGGCGCGGGCGCCAGCCGCGTCCTTGGGTTCGGCACCGCCGCTCCGGGACCGGCGCCGCTGCGGAACGCCACCGTGGTGGTCGACCTGGTCACCCACGACGCATACGCGGGGCATGCAGGCGAGTTGCTGGCCGCGCTGACCGAGGACGGGCGCCGCCAGGGTGCCGCCCGCGCCGTCGCCTTTGTCGCGGAACCCGATGCGGACGGTCGGGAGCGGTTCCTGGCCGCCGGCTACCGGCCGTCCGGCTCGTTGCCGCGCGACCTCACTCTGGGCGACCGGCCCATCGATGTCACAGTATTGGAGCACACCTATGGCTGAACCGTTCCTGGGCCCCGAGTTTCTGCTGCCGAACGAATCGGCGCGCCGCCTGTATCGCGAGTACGCGGCCGACCAGCCGATCTTCGACTACCACTGCCACCTGCCGGTGCAGGAGATCGCCGACAACCGCGACTTCTCCACCATCACGGAGATCTGGCTGGGCGGCGACCACTACAAGTGGCGGGCGATGCGCGCCCTCGGGATCGACGAGCGGCTGATCACCGGCGATGCCGGCGACTACGAGAAGTTCGCGGCGTGGGCGGAGGCGGTGCCGTACACGGTGCGCAACCCCCTCTTTCACTGGACGTGCATGGAGCTGCGCCGGCCGTTCGAGGTGGACGAGCTGCTCTCGCCCCGGACGGCCGAGGCGATCTATCACGCGTGCAACGAGCGGCTGCGGCAGCCGGAGCTGCGCACGCACGGGCTGCTGCGCATGATGAACGTGCGCGTGGTCTGCACCACCGACGACCCGGCCGACAGCCTGGAGCACCACGAGCGCATCCGTCAGGCGGGCGCGCCGTGCACGGTGGTGCCCGGCTTTCGGGCCGACCACGCCCTGGCGGTCGACGACCCGGAGCGGCTGAACGGCTGGCTGGCCGGCCTTGGAGAGCGGGTGGGCAGGGAGATCACGGACTACGAGGCGATGCTTGCTGCGCTGGCGGAGCGGCACGCGGACTTCCACGCCGCCGGCTGCCGGTTGTCCGATCACGGGCTGGAGGTGCTGGACGCGGAGCCGTACACGGCCCGAGAGGTCGAGGGTACGTTCCGCGCCGCCGTGCAGGGGCGAGCGGCCGACCCGGATGCGACGCGGAAGTACCGCTCGGCGGTCCTCTACGAGATGGCGTGCATGGACGCGGATGCCGGCTGGGTGCAGCAGTTCCACCTGGGGGCGCTACGCAACACCAACCGGCGCGGCTTCGAGGCGCTGGGCCGCGATTCCGGCTACGACTCGATCGGCGACCCGCCGTCGGCGCGGTCGATGGCGCGGTTCTTCGACCGGCTGGAGCAGGCCGGCAAGCTCGCCAGGACGATCCTGTACAACCTGGATCCGGCGCAGAACGACCTGTTCGCCGCCATGATCGGCAACTTCCAGGGTGGCGGCGTGCGTGGCCGCATGCAGTTCGGGACCGCCTGGTGGTTCAACGATCAGATCGACGGCATGACGCGGCAGATGGAAGCGCTGTCGAACAGCGGCCTGCTGAGCTGTTTCGTGGGCATGGTGACCGACTCGCGCAGCTTTCTGTCCTACCCCCGGCACGACTATTTCCGCCGCCTGCTGTGCGGGATCCTGGGCGACGAGATCGAGCGCGGGCTGCTGCCGGCCGACTTCGAGCTGCTCGGCGGCATCGTCGCCGACGTCTGCTACGGCAACGCCCGGCGCTACTTCGGGATCGGGTCCTGACATGGCCATGGGCGATCGCCTGCGCTGCTACGCGGCCATCCACGAGACCGGCCTGGTGCCGCTGTACTACGAGCCTGATCCCGAGGTGGCCGGCCGCCTCGCCGTGGCCTGCGTCGAGGGCGGCGCGCGGGTCGTGGAGCTGACCAACCGCGGTCCCGGCGCGCTGCAGGCGTTTGCGGCCGTCGTCGAGCGCCTGCAGGAGTCCGACGTCTGGGTCGGCGCCGGTTCGATCATGGACGCCCCCACGGCCGCGCATTACATCGCGGCAGGGGCCCGGTTCCTGGTCAGCCCGTCACTGGACGCGGCCACCGCCCGACTCTGCAACCGGCGCAAGATCCCCTATCTTCCCGGCTGCATGACCCCCGGCGAGATCAGCCGCGCCGAGGAGCTGGGCGCGGAGATCGTCAAGGTGTTCCCCGGCTCGGTCGGCGGTCCTGAGTTCGTGAGCGCGATCCGCGGGCCGATGCCGTGGACGAGCATCATGCCGACCGGCGGCGTAGCGGTGTCCGCCGAGAGCATCGGCGCCTGGCTCGGGGCCGGCGCCTGCGCGGTGGGGATCGGCAGCGCCCTCTTTCCCGACGAGGACCGCCGGCAGGCCAACTACGACCGGATCGCCGCCCGCGTCGCCGACGCGCTGTCCCTGATCCGCGCGGCGCGCGGGTAGGAGCGGATCAGGCCTCTCCCGTCCAGTCGGGCGGCAGAGGCTGCCGGCCGGCGTAGCCTGCGTCGATGTGGTGGTAGAAGGCGAGCTCGGGCTCGTCACTGCGCCAGCACAGGAACACCTGCTCGTCGTCGATGACCGCCGGAAAGTCGACCAGCCCCATCTCGAAGTTCGAGTCCTTGTAGAGGCAGCCAATCGACTCCAACTCCGCGAAGTACTCCAGCAGGGCGGCGCGATGCTCCTGGATGGTCGGGTCCTCCGCGAACAGGCGCTCCGTGGCGCGGCGCTGATCGCCACGTGTCGAGCCGGCCGCCGCCGCCGCACGGGCGCGCCGCGGCGCGGTGTCCTCCAGGTACTCCCGCAGGCTGCGGCCGGTGTCCAGGATGTCGGCGACGATCCGCTTGACAAGCGGCAGCGTCCGCACCGCGTCGGCTCGAGAGAAGTATCGTTGGAACTCCATGCGGTGCGCCCGGGGGCTGACCGACCGTACGGGAGCGGCTCGCAGGGGTCAACCGGCGCGTGCGTGATAACCTTGGCTGTCTGTGACGGAGGTTCCCGCCCGCCCGAAGCTCTACCACATCACGCATGGCGCGAATCTGGCTTCCATCATCGCTGGCGGCGCCCTGCTTGCCGACAGCGAGGCCGCTGGAGATCAAGTGCCAAGGAGAATCGGCATGTCCGAAGTAGTGGCTCGGCGGAAGAGACTGCCGGTGCCATGCCATCAGGGCACCTGCGTCGGCGAATACGTGCCTTTCTACTTTTGCCCTCGCTCCGTGATGCTCTATGTTATTGGCCAGAGCAACCATCCGAGCCTGACGTACCGCGGGGGTCAGACGCCGATCGTTCACCTCGAAGTCGACTTGCACAGGCTGGTTGCATGGGCCGAGCGGCAGGAGCATCTCTGGACGTTCAGCCTCTCCAATGCAGCCGAGAGCCATGCGGAGTTTCGGTGCCGGCTTGATACTCTTGGTGACGTGAATTGGGACGCCGTGAAGGCGCGGCAGTGGTCCGGCAAGTACAAAGCGGCCAAGCAAGCGGAATTTCTCGTGTACCGCCATGTTCCCTGGTCACTGATCGAGCGAGTTGGCGTCCGTTGCATGCGCGTTGCACAACGGGTCGCGCGGATCGTTTCCGAGTCGTGGAGCGGCCGTGTCGAAGTACGGCGCGATTGGTACTATTGGGGAACGGCTGCGTGATGATCGAGTATGTGGCAGGAGACCTCCTGAAGGCCAACACCGAGGCGCTGGTCAACAGCGTCAACAGCGTCGGCGTCATGGGCCGCGGTGTTGCGCTCGAGTTCAAACGTAGGTTTCCGGAGAACTTCAAGGCGTACAAGGAAGCCTGTGACTGGGGCGAGGTCCAACCCGGCCGCATGTTCGTGTTCGAAACAGGCGAGTTGATCCCGAGCTACATCGTCAACTTCCCTACCAAGCGCCATTGGCGCGGAAACAGCCGACTCGAGGACATCCGAGCGGGGCTCGCAGCGCTCGTCGTCGAGGTCGAGCAGCGTGAAATCCGCTCTATCGCGCTGCCGCCGCTCGGGTGCGGGCTTGGCGGGCTCGATTGGCAACAGGTGAAGCGGCTCATACACGTCGCTTTCTCCGCGCTGCCGGACGTCGAGACAGAAGTGTTCGAGCCAGGTGGATATTCTCCACCGGTTCCGGACCCGGAAGAGAAGCCTCCGGCGATGACTCCGGGACGCGCAGCATTGATCGGTTTGATGCATCGCTATCTGACGGGTCTGGGCGAACCGTTCGTGACTCTCCTTGAGGTGCATAAACTGATGTACTTCATGCAAATAGCTGGAGAACCGCTTCGTCTGCGCTACGTGAAGGCCCCATACGGACCGTACGCAGAGAACTTGCGCCACGTATTGCGCGAACTTGAAGGTCACTACATCAGCGGAAGCGGAACTGGTGGCGATCGCGCGAACCAACCGCTGCTTCTGATGCCAGGGGCGATTGCGGCGGCTGAAGAGTTTCTCAAGGCTCATCCCGATACACGCAGCCGCTTCGACCGCGTCGCCGAACTGGTGAAGGGCTTCGAGTCACCGTTCGGTCTGGAGCTGCTGGCCACGGTGCACTGGGTGATCGGTGAAACCGGATCAGCAGCAGAAGATGATGTAATCAGCGCAACGTATGACTGGAATCCTCGGAAGCGGCAGTTCGCGCGCAACCAGATCGCCTCTGCGAATGGGATTCTGCGAGACGGTGATTGGCCGCCGGCGATCTGACGATCGAGACGTGCATCGCATGAACCCATACGTGATCTGCATCAGCAACTGGGGAACGACGCGAGTTTGATGGTGGGGAGGGTGTACCGCAGGCTGCCGGATGCCCGTGCGCTGAGCCACAAGTTGCTGAGGGTGATCGACGTAGACCGATCGGAGCCGGACGGCTATCTCTATCCCACGTCGATGTTTGCGCCCGTGGAGCTGCCGGAGGAAACGCGCCGGGCGTTGCCTGCCGCCGGCATCTGACGTCCGACCGCGTGCTATCCTGCCTGCCGTGATGGAGTTACGCGCGCTCGTCTACGCCGATCCGAACGACCGGCGTGAGCTGGAGACGCTTCTGGAGGGGCTCGCCGGGGCGGTGGGAGGCGACCGGGAGCTGAGCGAGGCGGTGGCGGGATTCATCGCCGACGTGCGCCGCGAGGGAGACGCCGCCCTGGTGGCGCACATGCGCCGGTTCAGCGATCCGGGGTTCGACGCATCGATGCTGCGCGTGCCGCCCCGCGCACTGCGGGCCGCGGCGGATCGCATCGCGCCGGAGTTGCGCGCCGCCATGGAGCGCGCGATCGACCACGTGCGGCGCTACCAGGAGCACATCGCGCCCGCCCCGCCGCCGGCGGCCGAGATCGACGGGGCGCGGCTGGGCCTTCGCGTGGAGCCGGTGGGCTCGGCGGGCCTGCTGGTCCCCGGCGGGCGGGCCGCCTATCCGTCGACGCTGATCATGCTGGCCGTGCCGGCGCAGGTGGCCGGCGTCGAGCGCATCTGCCTGGCCACGCCGCCGCCCGACTCCGACCGGGGCGCCGCGAAGCGCGGCATCGACGACAGCGTGCTGGCCGCCGCGCAGTTGCTGGGCATCGACGAGGTGTACTGCATCGGCGGGAGCCACGCCGTGGCCGCCCTGGCCTGCGGGACCGAGACGGTCGCCGCCGTGGACCTCATCGCCGGGCCCGGCAGCGTCTACGTACAGGAAGCGAAGCGGCAGCTTTTCGGCACTGTCGGGATCGACGGCCTCTACGGCCCGAGCGAGATCGCCATCCTGGCCGACCAGTCGGCCGACCCGGCCTGGGTCGCGGCGGATGTCCTGGCCCAGCTCGAGCACGATCCCGGCGCTGCGTTCGTGGTCTCCGCACACGCCGGGGTCCTGGAACGCGTCCGTTCCGCCCTGGAGCGTCAGATCCACGAGCGCGGCCGGCAGGAGGCCATCGAGCGTGGGCTGCGCGAGTTCACCGCCTTCGTGCTGGCCGCGGACGGCGGGGAGGCGTGCGCGATCATGAGTCGCATCGCCCCCGAGCATGCCGTGCTGGCGGTCGCCGATCCGCATGCCGTGCTCGACCGCGTGCACAACGCCGGCGCCTACTTCCTGGGCGGCGTGCCGGTGGCGAGCGGCGACTACTACGCCGGGCCGAGCCACTGTCTTCCGACCGGCTCCACGGCGCGGTTTTCCTCAGGCTGCAGCGTCTACACGTTCCTGCGCCGAGCCAGCCTGGAGGAGTACCCGAACGGCATGGCCCGGCAGGCGATCGACGACATCGCCGTGCTGGCCGAGGCGGAGGGTCTGGACGCGCACGCCGCCAGCGTGCGCATGCGCGGCGACTGAGCCCGCCGGCGCCCGGCGGTCAGGCCGGCTGCCGGGCCAGGGGTCCGGAGTCGAGCGGCCGCGCCAGGATCTTGGATGCGGCCTGTGTGCCGATGGTCACGGTGCCGTGGCCGGTGTGGAGCGTCACCGCGTCGGCGGCCTGATCGATCGACTCGACCCTGACGCGGCTACCCGGTTGCAGCCCGCTGCGGTGCACGAACTGCAGAAACTCCGGATCCTGGTCGGTCACGCGCTCGACGCGCAGCTCGGCTTCCTCCGACTGCTCCATGAGGCTGCCGAAGACGGTCTGGTCTATCTGGCCGCGCCGGGTGGGAATCGGGTCGCCGTGCGGGTCGACGGTGGGGTGGTTGAGCAGCGCGTCGATGCGGGTCAGGACCACGTCGGATATGGCGTGCTCGAGGTTGTCGGCCTCGCGATGGACCTCCGACCAGTCCAGGCCGAGCACCTCCACCAGGAACAGCTCCACCAGCCGGTGACGGCGCAGCACGTCGAGCGCCAGCGACTCGCCCGGCCGGGTCAGACGGCTGCCGTTGCGCGGTGAGTAGTCGATCAGTCCCAGGCCGGCCAGGGTCTTCATCATGGAGGTGGCGGTTCCGGGCGACACGTCCATCGCCTCGGCGATCCTGCCCATCGGGAGAAATTCGCCGGGGCGCTCGCGATGACGCAGGTAGATCGCCTTGACGTAGTTCTCGACGGTGCTTGAATAGGCGCTCACGGCTTCGGGGTGGCGGCGCGGGCGGCGCCGGTGGTCATGCCGCCGTCGACCAGCAGGATCTGGCCGGTGACGTACTCGGATGCCTCCGAGGCGAGGAAGACCACCGCGCCGTCCAGATCGGTGGGGGTGCCCAGCCGCTTCAGCGGGATGCGATCGACGATGTAGTCGCGCCACTCGGCGTCCTGAAACAGCACCTCGGTCTGGGCCGTGCGGAACCAGCCGGGGGCCAGGCAGTTCACGGTGATGCCGTGCGGGCCGAGCGCGTCGGCGAGCGCCCGCGACATCTGCAGCACGCCGCCGCGGCTGGCGACGTAGGGGACGACGGCGCCGAAGCCGAACACGCTGGTGACCGAGCCGATGTTGATCACGCGGCCGTAGCCGCGCTCGATCATCCCCGGCGCGAAGGCCTGGGTGACGAAGAAGCCGCTGCGCAGGTTGGTCTCCAGGACGGTGTCCCAGTCGTCCCAGGTGGTGTCCAGGAACGGCTTGCGCACGTTGCAGCCGGCGTTGTTGACCACGATGTCCACGGCGCCGACGTCCTCGGTCACCGCCCGTCCGAACTCGCGCACGCTGGACTCGGAACGGACGTCGAGCGAGTAGGCGCGCGCCGTGCCGCCGAGCGCATGAAGCTCCTCGATGGTGTCGGCGCAGCCGCGGGAGTCGCGCGCGGAGATCACCAGCGACGCCCCGGCGCGGGCCAGCGCCTTGCTCATGTAGCTGCCCAGGCCGCGGCTGGCGCCGGTCACCACCGCGGTGCGGCCGCTGAGATCGAACGGGTTCACTCTTCGAGTGGGGTTCACTCCGTTCACTCTTCGCCTCCGCCCGCCATCTCCAGGGCAGCCAGCGCCGCCTGCCGCCCGCGGTTCTCGAAGCCGCCGGCGCGTGCCAGGGCCTGCCCCTGATCGTTGGCGCTTACCACTCCAAGGAGGACCGGCACGCCGGTGTGGAGCGCGACCTGCGTGATCCCGGCGGCGACCGCGTGGGCCACGACCTCGTCGTGATTGGTTTCGCCCTTGATGATGCAGCCCACGCAGATGACGCCGCTCACGTTCCCTGCCTGCGCCAGCCGCTGAGCCGCGAGCGGCAGCTCGAACGAGCCGGGGACCCATGCCACCTGCACGTCCTCCCCGGCAACCCCGTGTTCCGTGAGGGCCTCGGTTGCACCGTCCACCAGCCGCCCGGTGACCTCGTGGTTGTAGCGGCTGGCGGCGATGGCGAAGCGGCGTCCGGTGCCGTCCAGCACCGCCGGCGGAGCGGGCGCGGCGGTTTTCATGAGGCGAGCTGGGCCACGTGCAGCACCGGCACCTTCAGGCGGCGCGCAAGGAGCGACAGTCCGGCGCGGCGCGCCATGCCGCCGTCGTCGTCAAGTACCGGGCAGATGGCGGCGGCCGCGGGCAGTCCGGCGCGCGTGGCCAGCTCCACCGCCGCCTCGGTGTGGCCGGCGCGTGCGGCCACACCGCCCGGATCGGCGACCAGCGGAAAAACGTGGCCGGGCCGTGCGAAGTCGGCGGGGCACGCCAGCGGGTCGGCGAGCGCCCGCAACGTCGCGGCGCGATCGTGGGCGGACTCTCCCGTGGTGGTGCCGCGCACGGCGTCGATGGAGACGGTGAAGCGCGTGCCGTGCAGCGCGGTGTTCACCTGCGCCATGGGCGGAAGCTCGAGCTGCTCGGCTCGCTCGGTGGTGATCGCCGCGCACAGCAGGCCGCTGGCCTGGCGCAGCATGCAGGTCGCGATCCGCGGGGTGACCAGGGATGCGGCCGCCACCAGGTCGCCTTCATTCTCGCGGTCGACGTCGTCGATCATCAGCACCATCTCGCCGCGGGCGATCGCCTCTGCAGCCTCGTCCACGCCGGCCATGGGTGCCGGCTCATCGGCGTCGGCGGCGGGATCCGCCGTTCCGGCGGCGGCACCGGCAGCGTGAGGGCCGGCAAGCCGCTCCACGTACTTGGCGATCATGTCGACCTCGACGTTGACCGGATCGCCCACACGACGGTCGGTCAGGGCGGTAGCGCGCGCGGTGTGGGGGATGATCGAGAAACCGGCGCGGTCGTCCTCCAGGCCGGCGACCGTGAGGCTGACCCCGTCGATTGCGATCGAGCCTTCCAGCACGACGTACGGCAGCAGCGGCCGCGGCAGGCGGACCTCCAGCCAGAGCGCCGCGCCGAGCTTCTCCCACCGGGTGACGGTGCCGGTGTCGTTGACGTGCCCCTGCACCAGGTGGCCGTCCACCCGGCTGCCGTAAGCCAGCGGACGCTCCAGGTTGACGCGCCGCCCGGCCGCGAAGGACCCCAGCGTGGTCTTGCGCAGGGTCGCTCCCACGCTGTCGATGGTCAGCGTGCGGCCGTCGATGGCCACCACCGTCTGGCAGACGCCGTCCACGGCGATCGACGCGCCGACCTCGGTGCCGGCCAGCACGGTGCGGGCGCCGATGGTCATGCGCGCCGCGTCAGGGGCGGGGCGGGCGAGGGCGGTGACGACGCCCACTTCCTCTACGATACCGCTGAACATCCGGCCTCCTGCGAGTCCGTGCGCGGGAGCGGTCCGCCGCCGGCGTGGCCGAGCGTCGCGGCCACGGACCGGTACCCGGTGACGATCACCTGATCGTTGATCTGCCGGTGGCTGACGTGCTCCAGGCGCAGGGCGTCGGCCAGGCGAGCGTTCCGCAGGTCGCCCACCGCCTCGATTCCCGAGCCGATGACGATAGGCGCCACCACCACGACCAGCTTGTCGAACAGTCCCTGCCGGATCAGTTCGGTGTGGAGCGCCGCCCCGCCCTCGACCAGCACCGAGGTGACGCCCGCGCCGGCCAGGGCGGCGAGCGCGCGGTCCAGCGCCACCCGTCCGTCCGCGGTGCTTCCGACCACCGCCACGCGCGCGCCGGCGCGTTCCAGGGCTGCGCGCGCGCGCCGGTCGTGCCGGTCGGTGGTGAGCACCAGCGGATCGCGTTCGCCGGCCATCATGCGGGCCGCGGGCGTAAGGCGCAGCGTCGAGTCGATGACCACCGGCAGCGGCTGGCGGTCGCGCAGCAGCGGACGGAGCCGGACGGTGAGCTCCGGATCGTCGGCCAGCGCGGTGCCGGCGCCGACCATGATCGCGTCGTGACCGGCGCGCAACTCGTGTGTCATCACCCGCGCGTCGCGGTCGGAGATCCAGCGCGAGTCGCCGCTGGCGGTGGCGATGCGTCCGTCGATCGACTGCGCGACCTTGAGCGTCACGAACGGCAGGCCGGTGCGATGGAACTTGAAGTGCACGGCGTTCAGGCGCGCGGCTTCGTTCTCCAGCACCCGCTCGATCACTTCGATCCCTGCCTCCCGCAACATGCGTACCCCTGCGCCGTCGACCTTGGGGTGCGGGTCGGCGGTGGCGATCACCACGCGGCGCACCCCCTCGCGGATGATCCGCTGCGCGCACGGCGGCGTGTGCTTGCCCACGCCCGTCCAGCAGCAGGGCTCCAGGTTGGTGTAGAGCGTGGTCCCCTCGGCACCTCCGGCGGCCGCGGCACGGTCCAGCGCGACTGCCTCGGCATGGTCGCCGCGTTCGTGGAGGTGGCCTTCGCCGATGATCCGTCCGTCGCGGACGACCAGCGCGCCGGTCAGGGGGTTGGGCGAACTTCGCCACTGTCCGTGGCAGGCCAGTTCCAGCACCCGGCGCATCAGCCCCTCGTGGTCATGCATATCGCCTGTCTCTTTCGAGGGGCACTCGTCGCCGTAGAAGCGCACCGGGACACGGCTCGCGCGCAGGACGCACGCGGGTCTCTGCCCGGTCGAACTTCTCCCATCCGGACTGTACCGTCGGCACCGGAATTCCACCGGTTCCTGCTCCCGCTCTTGCGAGCGCGAACTCACGGGCTATCACCGTCGGTCTGGAATTGGCGCCCGCACGGGCGCCGCACCATGCCCCGAAGTTCTCTCTTTGGCCGCAGAGGCTAACGACCGGCCGACGCCGGTGTCAAACACCCGGTGGTCGTCGAGGTCGCCACCCGGTGGTGGTCGCGGTGCTATCCTGCGCCGCGATGGCCGTGGCGCGGGCGCTGGAGGTGCTGCTGGTCGCGCTCAGGCTTGGCCTCACCTCGTTCGGGGGGCCGGTCGCGCACATCGGCTACTTCCGTGACGAGTACGTCACGCGGCGCCGCTGGCTTGACGATGCCGCCTATGCCGACCTGGTGGCGCTCTGCCAGCTTCTGCCGGGACCGGCAAGCAGCCAGGTCGGGATCGCCGTCGGCATGCGCCGCGCGGGCCTCCCCGGCGGCATCGCGGCATGGCTGGGATTCACGGCGCCGTCGGCGTCGGCGCTGGTCCTGTTCGGCTACGGCGTCGCGGCGTTCGACCGCCTGGTCGCGCAGGGGTGGCTGCGCGGCCTCAAGGTGGTCGCCGCGGCGGTGGTGGCGTTCGCCCTCCTCGGGATGGCGCGCACCCTTGCGCCGGACGCGCGCCGCGCGACGATCGCGGTCGCGGCGGCGATCGCAATGCTGCTGTGGCGCACGCCGCTGGCGCAGGTGCTGGTCATCGCCGTCGCCGCGGTGGTCGGCCGGCTGCTGCTGCAGGGCGTGGTCGGGCCGGCCGGCGCAGGCGCGCCGAACGCACGGGGTAGACCGGCGGCTGCCCTCGCCAGCCTGGCGCTCTTCGTCCTCCTGCTGGCCGGCCTGCCGGTGGTCCGGCAGTTCGTGAGCAGCGAGCCCCTCGACGTCTTCGATGCGTTCTTTCGATCCGGATCACTGGTGTTCGGCGGCGGTCACGTGGTCCTGCCGCTGCTGCAGGCCGAAGTGGTGCCGCCAGGTTGGGTGACTGGCGAGCAGTTCATCGCCGGCTACGGCGCGGCGCAGGCCGTGCCCGGGCCGCTGTTCACGTTCTCCGCCTACCTGGGGACGGTGATGGACGGTCCGGTCGGCGGCTGGAGCGGCGGGCTGTTCGCCCTCGCGGCGATCTTCCTGCCGTCGTTCCTGCTGGTGGCAGGCATCCTGCCGTTCTGGGAGCGGCTGCGGTCGATCGCTCCCCTGCGTGCGGCGATCGCCGGGGTGGGAGCGGCGGTCGTGGGCCTGTTGCTCGCCGCGCTGTACGACCCGGTATGGATCACGGCCATCCGCACGCCGCCGGACCTGGCGCTGGGACTGGCGGCGTTCGCGATGCTGGCGTGGTGGAAGCTCCCGCCGTGGCTGGTGGTGCTGTTCGGCGCGGCGGCGGGAGCGGCGCTCACCGCGCTGTGAGGCCGCCGGGACGCCCCCGTCGGCTCAGAGCATCGCCCGGCGGCCGAAGACGAGCGTCAGCGGATCGCCGACCGGGACCGGCCCGCGCATCAGGTACGGCTCGCCGTATTCGACGCCGATCAGAGAGCCGTAGTAGCGGTGGCGCCCCTCCCATGCCTCCAGGTAGCCGGGGGAGGAGATGGCCGTCTCCGGCTCGTCGCGGCCCGGATCGTGGAGCTGGGACCGGTAGCAGGCGGCGGCCTGCCGCTTCCGTTCCCAGTGGCCGCTGATGTCCACCACCAGCGACGGCCGGAACTGGTAGCGGCTCATGTAGTGCAGCATCGCCTCCGGGCGGTGCGGGGCGCCGCGGCCCGGGTGCTTGGCGACCCCGGCGAACCACCATGCCTCCTTGGCCAGCAGGCTGGCGTTGCTGTGGTCGGGATGGTGGTCCTCCCAGTACGGGGCGAGCAGCATGCGGGGCCGGAGATCGCGGACCACCTCGACCAGGCGAACCCGGTTCTCAAGCGTGCAGGTCACCGCGCCGTCCGGGAGCTCCAGGTTGACCCGCTCGTCCAGGCCCAGGACCGCCGTTGCGGCGGCGGCTTCGGCATCGCGCTCGGCGGCGGTGCCGCGCGTGCCCGCCTCGCCGCGGGTGAGGTCGCACACCCCGATCGAGGCGCCGCCCGCCTGGGCGCGCAGCAGCAGCCCGGCGCAGGTCAGCTCGGCGTCATCGGGGTGCGCGCAGACCGCAAGCACATCGATCGGCATCGGGCCGGATCATACGCCGCGGCCGGGTGCGCGGCGAGCCGGCGGGGTGTCTGTGGCATACTTCGGCCGTGACGTCCGAGCAGGGTCCGGTGCCGCGGCACTGGGCGCAGCGGTTGCCGCCACACGTGGCCAACGTGCAGCGCATCATCGTGGCGGTGGTGCTGGTGATGCTGGTGGTGGTGCTGGCCGTGATGATCGTGCGGCTCGGGTGGCTGCTGGCGGTGGAGCTGTTCGGCACCCCGCTCTCCGAGCTGTCGGTCGATCAGCTCCTGAACCTGTTCGGCTTCGTGCTGCTGGTCCTGATCGGGGTGGAGCTGGTCGAGTCGGTGCAACTGTTCCTGACCGACGCGCACGTGCACGTCGAATTCGTGATCCTGATCGCCCTGATCGCCGTCTCCCGCAAGATCATCATTCTCGACCTGGCCAACACGTCGGCGATGAGCCTGCTGGGGATCGCCGCGCTGGTCATCGCGCTCGCCGCCGGTTACTTCCTGATCAAGGGCCGGCGGCCGGCAGGTGCGGAGTAGCGCCGTGCCATGGCGGATGCTCCTGTTCCTGGTCGTGCTCGTCCTGGTGGTGGTGTTGTTCGCCGCCAACATGGAGCACCGAACGTCGTTCTCGTACCTCTTCGGGAAGCTGGACGAGGTGCCGGTCTTCATGGCGCTGTTGCTGGCCTTCATCGCCGGCGCGCTGACCATGTTGCCGTTTACCATCGGTCCTCACCGCCGGCGCAGGAGGAAGCACAAGCAGCCGGGGGGGAAAGCCTCGCCCCAGGAACCGCAGGCGCAGCATTCGACCCCGCAGATCAGCGCGCCGCAGGAGGCGCCGGTTGCCGAACGTCAGGCACGGAGCCGGAAGGACCGCCGCCGGCGGCGCTCCGAGCGGGCTTGACCGCGACGGCGCGACGGATCGAAGGTAGCTCCTGACGCTGCGGGTCCGTGAGGCTCGCCCGCATCCCGCCGCTGCTCTAGAATCTGTTTTCTCGTGGAACACCAAGCCACCGACGCCCACCCGATGCAGCGCCGGTTGCCGTCCGAGCTCGAGCGGCTCGCGCGTGCGGAGGGTGTCGATCCGCGCGCCGCCCTGCTCGTGGCGCGGACCGATCTCAACCTGGCCGGCTCCTACGAAGCGGTCTACCTCGTCGTGGAGGGTGATCGGCTCACCACCATCGGCGCTCCGGCCAACGGCGGCACCGCCGTCCGCGTCACCGTGGCCCGCGAGGACATCCATGACATCGGCACCCGCCCCGGCGTCGGCGGCGGTTTCCTGGAGGCGGTGATCGAGGACGCGGCGGTCGAGATCCTGGCGTACTCGAACCGTTCGGCGCCGCTGTTCCAGCGGGTGGCGGCCAAGCTGCAGGCGTGGGTGGCGGGCGATCCGCTGGTGGTCGGCGAGGAGGACCGGGAGGAGCCCGACCTCTGCCCGACCTGCGGCATCAGGCTGGAGGCGCCGGGTGAGGCGTGCCGGCGGTGCCTGAGCCCGGGCAGCCTGCTCGGCCGCGTGCTGCTGCTCATGCGCCCGTACGCCGGCCGCGCCGCGCTGATGATGGGGCTGGTGCTGGTCTCCATCGGCGTCGAGCTGCTGCCGCCGCAGCTCATCAAGGCCATCACCGACCGCGTGCTTGCGCCGGGACAGGCGGGCAACCCGGTGCTGCCGGAGGCGGAGGCGATCGCGCTGCTGGTGCGTATGGTCGCCCTGCTGCTCGGCGCCTACCTCGTCGACGGGATCGTGCAGTCGATCCAGTTGCGGCTGAGCAGCGCCATCGGCACACAGGTCACCTACGACCTGCGCTCGAAGCTGTTCCGCCACCTGATGCGGCTTTCGGTCTCCTACTACGACCGCTACAGCACCGGGCAGCTCATGAGCCGCGTCGTGCAGGACACCGAGCAGCTCAAGGGGCTGGTCGTGCAGGCCACCAGCGGCTTCGTGGCGCAGCTCATCAAGGTCGTCGCCGTGGGGCTGCTGCTGTTCAGCCTGAACTGGCAACTGGCGCTGATCACCCTGGTGCCGGCGCCGTTCGTGGTCGCCGCCGCCGCCTTCTTCTGGCGGCGCATCTACCCCCGCTACTACCGGATCTGGGACGCGCGCAGCAAGCTCAACGGCGCGCTCAACTCCATCCTCAACGGCGTGCGCGTGGTCAAGGCGTTCGGGCAGGAGCAGCGCGAGATCTCCCGCTTTCACCGCACCTCCGGCTACCTGCGCGACAGCTTCCGGCGCGTGGAGTACATGACCGCGTCGTTCCAGCCGAGCATGGCGGTGCTGTTCCAGCTCGGCGGCATCCTGGTCTGGTTCATCGGCGGCCGCCGCGTGTTGAACGACGTGATGACGCTGGGCACGCTGATGGCGTTCCTCAACTACCTGACCATGTTCTACGTGCCCCTGCGGCAGCTCACCCGCATGGCCAACTGGCTGACCAGCTTCCTGTCGGCGGCGCAGCGCGCGTTCGAGATCCTGGACACGCAGCCGCTGATCCTGGAGTCGAAGGATACCCGGCCGGTCCCGGCACAGTCCGCGGCGTCCGTGCGGTTCGACCAGGTCGAGTTCTCCTACGAACGCAACGAACGGGTGATCAACGACCTGAGCTTCGAGGTGCGGCCGGGCGAGCACCTGGGGGTGGTCGGCAAGAGCGGCTCCGGCAAGACCACGCTCATCAACCTGATCGCCCGCTTCTACGACGTCAGCGCCGGCGCGGTGTCCATCAACGGCGTCGACGTGCGCAACCTGGCACTGCCGGAGCTGCGCCGTTTCGTCGGCGTCGTGCTGCAGGAGTCGTTCCTGTTCCGCGGGACCATCTACGAGAACCTGACCTACGGCAACCCGGAGGTCAGCTTCGATGACGTGGTCGAGGCGGCCAAGGCCGCCAACGCGCACGAGTTCATCATGCAGAAGCCGCTCGGCTACGACACCTACATCGGCGAGCGCGGCTCCGGCCTCTCCGGCGGGCAGCGGCAGCGGGTGTCGATCGCGCGCGCCCTGCTCTACGACCCCAGGCTGCTGATCCTGGACGAGGCCACCAGCAGCGTCGACACCGAGTCCGAGCACCTGATCAAGGACGCGCTGGAGCGCGTGACCGAGGGGCGCACCACGATCGCGATCGCCCACCGCCTGAGCACGCTGAAGAACTGCGACCGGATCGTCGTGCTGGACGGCGGTCGTCTGCGCGAAGAAGGCACGCATGAGGAGCTGGTGCGCCGGCGGGGCATCTACTACCGCCTGGTCAAGATCCAGACCGATCTGGCGCGTGATGCGACGGTCGAATCGATGGAGCCGGGCCGATGAGCCGCGAACGGACGCTGACCGATGCGGACCTGCGCGAAAAGCGGGGAGAGGGACCGGACACCGTGCGGCTGCGCTACCTGGACCCGTCGATGTGCCGCTTCTATCCCGGCAACTTCGCGGCGCTGCACCTGGAGATCACCGGCATCTGGGTCTACGGTGGCGTGTATGCCGCATACTGCTTCCCGGTCGAGCGCCGCGACGAGTTCATCGCCATCATCCAGAGCCGGCGCACCGGCGACGACCTGGAGATCGGTATCGTGCGCCGGCTTGGCGACTTTCCCGACGATCAGGCCGAGCTGGTGCGGGCGGCGCTGCAGCGCCGCTACTTCTTCCACACGATCAGCCGCATCCGGCGGATCGGCTGGGACGGCGGCTACGTGTCGCTGCGGGTCGACACCGACAAGGGCCCGGCGAGCTTCCTGATGCGCTGGAGCAACGACCGGGCGGTGAGCTTCGGCCGCGACGGCAAGCTGCTGATCGACGTGGACGACAACCGCTACCTGATCCCGCGGGTGGATGCGCTGCCGCCTCGCGATCGCAGCGCGTTCACGCGTATCATCTACTGGTAACGACCATGGCACCGGTAGCGCGCGTGAAGGGGACCCAGGACTTCTATCCCGACGGGTGGGCGCTGCAGGTCGCGCTGCGGGAGATCATGCTGGCCGCCGGCCACGCCTACGGGTACCAGGAGTACGAGGGGCCGGCGATCGAGTACCTGGACCTCTACCTCGGCAAGAGCAGCGAGGAGATCGTCACCCAGCAGACCTTTCGCATCCAGGACCGGGACGGCAAGGCGCTGCTGTTGCGCCCCGAGCTGACGCCGACCCTGGCGCGCATGATCGCTGCTCGCGAGCAGGAGATCCCGCTGCCGGCGCGCTGGCAGTCGTGGGGCCAGTTCTACCGCTACGAGCGGCCGCAGCGTGGCCGCGGCCGGGCGTTCTTCCAGTGGAACGTCGACCTGCTCGGCAGCGAGAGCGCGCATGCCGACGCCGAGGTGATCCAGGTGGCCTGCGGGCTGTTCGCGTCGCTGGGGCTTGCGGCGTCCGACGTGCAGATCAAGATCAACGACCGCGCCGCGCTGGAGGCCGACCTGACGGGCGCCTTCGGTGTCCCGGCGGAGTTGGTGCGCGGCGTGTTTCCGGTGATCGATCGGCTGGACAAGGTCGGCGCCGATCGAGCCTGTGGACAGATGGTGGAGATCGGCCTGAGCGACGCCCAGGCCCGGGAGGTGGTGGCCTTCGTGCAGGCGCCGGTGGCCGAGCCGCCCGAGCGTCTGGCGACCATCGTCGAG
Source organism: Spirochaetia bacterium (assembly GCA_963662775.1). Taxonomy (GTDB): domain Bacteria; phylum Spirochaetota; class Spirochaetia; order SZUA-6; family Bin103; genus CATQHW01. Next base: position 1,460,428 of record OY759747.1, on the reverse strand, counting down.
CAACTCCGGGTCACCGGCCACGATTCCTACGTGACGCTGGACCGAAGCATCGCGCGCGGCTTCGAGTACTACACCAGCACCGTCTTCGAGGCGTGGGCGGCCGGCGGATTGCGGCGCGCCATCTTCGGCGGCGGCCGCTACGACGACCTGACCCAGCAGGTGGGCGGCAAGCAGCGCGTGCCGGGGGTCGGCATGGCGGTGGGCGACATGGCGCTGCTGGAGCTGCTGCGCGAGCTCGACCGGGTGCCGGAGCCGGTGCAGTCAGGCCCTGACGCGCTCGTTACCGTGTTCGGGGCCGATCAGCAGCACGCGTCGGCGGGCATCGCCGATCGCCTTCGCCGCCGCGGCGTGGCCGTCGAGCTGGCCCTGGAACCGGGACAGCGCCTGGACCGGCAGCTCAGGCACGCCGACCGGGTCGGCGCCCGGTTCGCGCTGATCATCGGTCCGGATGAGGCAGCGGCGGGCACCGTGCTGGTCAAGGACTTGGTCCAGCGCCGGCAGGAGCATCTGCCGGCCGGCGATACGGACGCGCTGGTCGCCCGGTTTGCCGGCAGCGCGAAATCCGGCAGCGGCTGAGCCGGCCGCGGCGCCGACGTCTCTCAGGTGTCCTTGTCCACGGAGACGATGCAGGGCAGGTGCCGCAGCGAGCCGGCCGCATCCAGGCCGTAGCCGGCGACCCACACGTCCGGTATTTCGAACCCGACCAGGTCGGGGGCTGCCTTGGCGCGTTGCGCCAGGATCTGCGGCTCCGGATCTTCGAGCTGTTTGTTCAGCAGCACGCACACCTGCACGTTGCGCACCCCCCATGCGGACAGGCGATCGCGCAGCGCCGCCAGGGTGAAGCCGTGGTCCAGGATGTCGTCCACCAGCAGCATCGAGCGGCCGGCGACGTCCGACGGCTGCAGGTCGATGATGACGGTCCGCACGCCGGAGCCGTCCACTCCCATCGCGGCGCCGTAGCTGCCGGCTTTGGTCAGCGCGAAGTGCACGTCCAGCGTGCTCTCCTGCGCCAGTGCGCGGCCCAGGTCGGCGGCGAACATGAACGCGCCGGTGAGCACCGGCGTGACCACCACTTCGGATTCCGGGGGGTAGTGCTCGGCCAGCAGCCGCGCCATCTCGCGGACCCGCTCCTGAAGCGCGGCAGGCGGGATCAGCACGCGCCGGACGATGCGGTGCAGCGCACGGGGGAGCTGGATCCCGTGCGCTGCCAGCGTTGCGCAGTCGGGGTCGATACCGGTTTCGGGTACCATCCGCGAACGATACACGCTGGCGCGGCTTCCCGCACGCCTTGATGCGCTGGTGTTCGGGTTCCGGCAGGTCCATGCTGAGTGCATGGCTGTCAAGACGATCACCATCGATCTGGAGGCGTATGAGCTTCTGGCGGCCCGCAAACGGCCGGGCGAATCGTTCAGCCGGATGATCAAGCGCACGCTGCGTGACGAGCGATACACCGCCTCGCATCTTCTCGCGCATCTCGATGAGATCCTCCTTGGCGAGGACACGGTCACGGCCGTCGAGGCGGTGGTGAAGGAGCGCGAACGTCACTTGCCACCGGGGCTGAGCGCGATCCGGTTCGATCACACGCAGCCTGACTCCGCCGACTGACGAACGCTCAGGTCAGGCAGAATCACGCCGGCCGGCCGCGGGCCGTCGAGCGGATTCGGCTCCCGCCAGATCCTGCCGTCCCAGGTGCGCACCACCACCTCGTCTCCCGACCGGCCCAGCAGGTACTGAGGCGCCAGCGGCACCTTGCCGTGTGGCGTATCGAGCATGTAGGTGGGCACGCCGAAGCCGGTGGTGTGGCCGCGCAGCGCCTGCACGATCGCCAGGCCGGTCTCGATCGGCGTGCGCAGGTGCGCGGTTCCCGCCACGGGGTGGCACTGGAAGATGTAGTAGGGCCGCACGCGGATCGCCAGCAGCCGGTGGACGAGCTCCAGCATCACCTGCGGGTCGTCGTTCACGCCCTTCAGCAGCACGGTCTGGTTGCCGAGCGGAATCCCGGCCCGCAGCAGGCGGTCGCAGGCGGCCGCGGCCTCCGGCGTGATCTCGTCCGGGTGGTTGAAGTGGGTGTTCAGCCAGAGCGGGTGATGACGGCCGAGCATCTCGCACAGCTCCGGCGTGATTCGCTGCGGCAGCGTGCACGGCGTGCGCGACCCGGTGCGGATGATCTGCACGTGCTCGATGGCGCGCAGCCGCCCCAGCACGTCCTCCAGGCGCTCGTCCGAGAACAGCAACGGGTCGCCGCCGGTCACCAGCACGTCGCGGATCGCCGGGGTGCGCGCGATGTAGTCGATGCCGGCCTGCACCTTGGCACGCGTGTGGTGCTCCTCGGTGTTGCCGACGAAGTACTCCCGAAAGCAGTAGCGGCAGTAGGTGGGGCAGACGTTGGTGATCTTGAAGGCGACCCGGTCCGGGTACACGTGCACGACCGCGTCCACGGGCGAGTGCTCCTGCTCCAGCAGCGGATCCTCGGCGCCAAGGTCGTCGGTGAGCTCCTGCACCGCCGGAACCTGCTGCCGGCGCAGCGGGCACTCCGGGTCGTCGCGGTGCATGAGCGACGCGTAGTACGGGGTGATGGCCCACCGGTACCGGGCGCCCGCGGAGTCGATGCCGGCCCGCTCGTCTTCGGTCACGTCGACGTACCGCTCCAGGTCGCCGGCGGACGTGATCCGGTTGCGGAGTTGCCATCGCCAGTCGTCCCAGTGGTGATCGGGTATCCCGGCTGGTCGGGAAGTCCGTCGGGGTGGCTCGCCGGCGGCGGATCCGAAGGTCAAGCGCGATCCACCGCCAGCACGGCCAGCAGCTCGTCTGCGGTCACGATCGACACCGGAGCCGACTGAAAGCCGTCGCGATCTCGTGTGACGAGGTAGTCGGCGCCGCATCGAAGTGCGGAGCGAAGTTGCACGGTGTCTTCGAAGTCGCCGCCGCTCACGGCCAACGCTTCATCCAGGAGCGGAGTGTCCACCTCGACCGGGCGGAACACCGATCGGATCAGGTGGAGGGACTCATGAGCCCGGTCGTCGCCGCCGTGCTTTCGCAGCAGGTAATACACGTTGATGAAGCTGACGGCGGAGACGAAGCCGTGATGAGTGCCGGTCTCCGCGAGTGTCCACACACGGGCCGAGGATCCGTAGAAGGGCTCCCGACGCATCAACACGTCGAGGAGCACGTTCGTGTCCAGGAAAAGCCGCAGAATGGTTATGCTCCACGGGAGGCACCGTGCAGGTACTTCTCCTCCAGGGCCTCTTCGATCAACTCCCGGTCGGATCGGTGTGATCGCTGCGTCACCAGCCCGCTCGCCTGCCTGGTGATCGGGCCAAGATCGCTCCGATCGTCCGCTGTCTCCCTATCGAGCGCGCGTATCACGTGGGCGAACAGCGCTGAAACGCTCATCCGACGCGACTTCGCCACGCGCTTCGCCAGAGCGACCAGATCCTCCTCAGCGCTCAGGGTCAGTTTCACTCGGCTCATATACGTACGATAGCGAGTTTTCGATACGTACGCAACGCCCGTGCGCTTGTGAAGCGTGCTGCCGCGAGTCGAAGCGCGACCGGCATGCGAAGTGCTATCATCAGCCGTTCAGATGAGTAACGCAGCACGCGAGATCGGCACCGACCACCGGGCCTATGCCCCCGCGGCCATCGAGCCCAAGTGGCAGGAGCGCTGGGAGCGGGACGGGCTGCACCGCGCCCGCATCGATCGAAGCCGCCCCAAGCACTACTTCCTGACCATGCTTCCGTACCCGTCGGGGGACCTGCACATCGGCCACTGGTACACGATGACGCCGTCGGACGCGCGCGCGCGCTACCTGCGCATGAAGGGATTCAACGTCATGCTGCCGATGGGGTTCGACTCCTTCGGCCTGCCGGCGGAGAACGCCGCCATCGCCCGCAACATCCACCCCAAGGAGTGGACGTACGCCAACATCGACCGGATGCGCGCGCAGCTTCGCACCATGGGGGCGATGTGGGACTGGGAGCGCGAGGCGACCTCGTCCGATCCCGAGTACTACCGCTGGACGCAGTGGTACTTCCTCAAGCTGCTGGCCGGCGACCTGGCCTACCGCAATCGCGCGGCGGTGGACTTCTGCCCCAACTGCAATACCACGCTGGCGCGCGAGCAGGTGGTCGGCACGGAGCGGGTCTGCGAGCGCTGCGACACGCCGGTGACCAAGCGCGACCTGGAGCAGTGGTTCTTCCGCATCACCCGGTACGCCGAGGAGCTGCTGCGTTTCGACGGGCTGGACTGGCCGGAGCGCGTCAAGGCGCTGCAGACCAACTGGATCGGCCGCTCCGAGGGCGCGCACGTGGTGTTCCGGACCGAGCAGGGCGATTCCCTGGAGGTCTTCACCACGCGGCCGGATACCCTGTGGGGGGCGACGTTCATGGTGCTGGCGCCCGAGCATCCCCTGGTTGCCAAGCTCACCACGGCCGAGCAGGAGGCCGAGGTGGAGGCGTACGTGGCCGAAGCCGCGCGCCAGACCGACATCGAGCGCGAGGCGGCGGGCCGCGAGAAGAGCGGCGTGTTCAGCGGCTCCTACGCCGTGAACCCGGTCAACGACGAGCGGGTACCCATCTGGATCGCCGACTACGTGCTGATGACCTACGGCACCGGCGCGATCATGGCGGTGCCGGCGCATGACGGGCGCGACTTCGACTTCGCGCGCGCGTTCGGCCTGACCGTGCGGCCGGTGATCCAGCCGCCGGACATCGAGCCGCTGGACGGCGCGACCATGAGCGAAGCGGTGATCGCCAAGGGGTCGATGATCGATTCCGGCCCCCTGACCGGGACCCCGACCGAGCAGGCCATTCCGCGCACCATCCGCTGGCTGGTGGAGCGGAACCTCGGCCACGCCGACGTCAATTACCGGCTGCGCGACTGGCTGATCTCCCGGCAGCGCTACTGGGGCTGCCCGATCCCGGTCGTGCACTGCCCGAGCTGCGGAGCCGTGCCCGTGCCGGAGGAAGAGTTGCCGGTGGAGCTGCCGGAAGACATCGAGTGGCGGCCGACCGGGGAGAGCCCGCTCAAGTTCCATCCCACCTGGCGGCACACCGCGTGCCCGAGCTGCGGCGGCGCGGCCGAGCGCGAGACCGACACCATGGACACCTTCATGTGCTCCTCCTGGTACCACCTGCGCTACCTGAGCCCGGACTGCGCGGACGGCCCGTTCGACGACGAGGAGTACCGCTACTGGATGCCGGTGGACACCTACACCGGCGGCGTCGAGCACGCCACCATGCACCTGATCTACACGCGCTTCTTCCACAAGGCGTGCCGGGACCTCGGCATCGGCTCCGGCGACGAGCCGATGGCGCTGCTCTACAACCAGGGGCAGATCCTGGGGGCCGACGGCCAGCGCATGAGCAAGTCGCGCGGCAACGTGGTCGACCCGGACGAACAGGTGGACCGCTACGGCGCCGACGCGGTGCGCGCCTTCCTGATGTTCGGCTACCGCTGGTCGGAGGGCGGCCCGTGGAACGACACCAACATCCACGGTGTCGTGCGCTGGCTGCACCGCGTGTGGGACCTGGCGCACCGGCTGCGCGAGCGCGGCGGCGCGGACGGGTCGGCCGGCGCGGCGTCCGACGGCGAGCGCGCGTTGCTGCGCGCCACGCACCAGACGATCCAGAGCGTCACGCACGACCTGGAGGCGTTCGAGTTCAACACCGTGGTCTCGGGGTTGATGCAGCTCACCAACGCCCTGCTTGCGGCCGAGGAAGAGGCCGGCGGCACTGCCGCCTATCGCGAGTCCGTGCTCACCCTGCTCACGCTGATGGCGCCGGCAACTCCGCACATGGCCGAGGAGCTGTGGGAGCTGCTGGACCAGCCGTACAGCATCCACCTGCAGCCGTGGCCTGAGGCCGACGCGGCGCTGGCAGCCGAAGAGACGGTCACGCTGGTAGTGCAGGTCAACGGCAAGGTCCGGGGACGAGTCGACGTGCCCGCCGGCATCGAACAGGACGAGGCGCAGCGCCTGGCAGCGACCGAGGACAACGTGGCCCACACCCTGGACGGCCGGGAGCCGCGCCGCGTGATCCACGTCCCCGGCAAGCTGGTCAACTTCGTCGTGTAATCGTCCCGCTGTCTTGAGTTGAACACTCCTCAGAGATGATGAGAAACACCGCCCGGCAACGGTCACGACTCCCTACCGCTACCGGGCGTTCGGGCTCCCCCGTCGGTAGCCCGTGTTCACAATCTGTGATACAAGATTGAGTGCCGTCGCTGCGGGAGAAACGATGGATCTATCAAGCTTTAAGACGAGGCTCCGAGAGTTCGATGCCTTGCGTGACAGAGATGAGATCGTAACCGACACCATAGAGCGCATCGAAGCTCGGTTTGCGCAAGCATGGCCGACCCGTCTTCGCTTCACCGTGTCATCGTCCTCGTCGACGAAACGACGGAGTGTGGTGGAGTTACTGTCGGCACAAGGCATCACCCGCCTCTATCAGCATCAAGCTGATGCCATCAACCGCTCGCTTGACGGAGCGGACGTCGTTCTTGAGGCACCGACGGCGAGCGGCAAGACTGTAGCCTTCAGTGCGCCCATCCGCCATTCGCTGGTGCGTGAACCGGGACATGCGTTGATGATATATCCGATGAAAGCGCTGGCGTTCGACCAACTCGCGGAAATCAAACGACTCTGTGATCCCCTCTCTGTCGATACTTACGATGGGGACACGTCAGTCTCTCACCGAGGCTTCCTTCGAAAGAAGCCACCGCATATTCTGCTCACCAACCCCGAGTACTTGAACATGTCGTTTCTCGCCTGGCGTGATCAGTGGAGTGGGTTTCTCAGTAAATTGCGTTACGTCGTGATTGACGAGATGCACGAGTATCGTGGGTTCTTCGGGGGGAACATGGCCTTGTTACTGCGCCGGTTTTTTCTTCATCTCAGCCGCATCGGCGCTAACCCGAGGGTCTTTCTTTGCACTGCGACATGTGCCAATCCAGCCGAGCACGCGCGCAACCTTACAGGGCGCGAAGTCGAGGTGGTCTCCGCTAGGGAAGCTTTGCGGCCACGCCGGCACTTCATGTTTGTCAAACCCGATATTCCAGACTATCGCTACCGTGAGATTCTGCGATTACGTGTTGAACAAGCTGCCTTGGCGGCTCTCGCCGAAGGCCTGCAGACGTTGGTGTTCTGTCCGACCAAGCGTTTTCTCGAGGAAGCCTTCGGCGAATGCCGGCGCAAAGCCAAAGACCGACAGCTTGACCCGGAGGCGGTGACCGTTTTCCACGCGGATCTCAAGAGTGCGGACAGGCAGGACATCCAGCATAGAATCAAGGCAGGCGATGTTCGAGTCGTATTCACGACGAATGCATTGGAGCTTGGGTTGGATATCGGCGGTCTTGATACCGTAATTCTTGCCGGCTTCCCTCCCAGCGTCATGTCGGCATGGCAGCAGATCGGGCGCGCTGGCCGCGGTTGGGAGAAGGACGCACTTGTCTTGTTTTATGCGATGAACGATCCCATTGATCGCTTCTTTGTCGGCAACATGAGGGCTTTTTTGACGAAGCCGTTTGACGAAATCGTGGTTGATCCCGAGAACGAGGAACTGATCGACAATCATCTTGCCATGCTCGCATGTGAGACCGACGGCGAACTGCACGCCGCGGATGAAAACGTGCTTGGCAAAGCCTTCTACGACGCAGCTCGAGAGGAGGGGGCGAAGCCACCCAAGAACTACCGGCCTCACCCGAATCTGAACATGCGTGGCGACCTAGGGCAACGTTTTCAGCTCAAGATCCGGGACGAGGAGGCGGGGCATATCTCGGGCGTTCGCAAGTTCAGAGAAGCATACATAGGAGCAGTATTTACGTTCTTCGGTCGACGCTATCTAGTGCGGTCGCACGAAGAGGATGCGGTGGTCTTGGTTGACACGAAACCGTATCTGAGAACGGAAGGGAAATTCTTCACTACGGTCTACACGGACAACATATTCGACGGATTAATGTTCGGGGATTTCGAGATCTACTACGGGTCGGTGAACGTCGTAACGAACTTCACCGGCTACAGGCAGGTGGACAGTAGAACGGACGAAGTGATTGGAGGCGGCGGCGCCGCGGCCGCCGAATATCAGAATAACTTGCATGCACTCTGGATGAACGTTCCTCAAAGCGGGAAGGCCGATGGTGCGGTCGGCGCGCTCGAACATCTGATGCGGATAGGAGCAATGTTCGTGATTCCAGCGGATCGATTCGATACGAGCACCTACTCTCGGATGGGTGACGCGCCGATGACCTTCTACTACGAGAACTACTCGGGAGGCATCGGGGTGGCGAAGAAGCTGTTCGAGGTTTGGGTGAAGGCACTGGCTAAGGGGATCGAGATCGCCGAGAGTTGCGAGTGCCGCAAAGGATGTCAGACGTGCATAGAGCCGGCGAAGTCGTACGATATCAGCAACTCGGACATCGACAAGCTGCGGGGAGTGGAACTCGCCAGGCACCTTCTTGAGGAAGCCCAAAACGGCGCTCGACGACGATTTCGGAACGGTCGGATGGTTGCAGTGTGATTCTGTTTGTGAAAGGGGTCGTGAGCGAGACGGGCGGAACCACTTGAAGTGATGGGGGGACTTAGTAGGGGAGATCGATGCCGTTCGCGCTTGAACACGTCATCCCGTGGGGACGGACGTTCGCTGAGTACCAGGCCATGTTCGCCCTGTCGGCGGCGGACCTGCGGCGGCGCATCGTGGGCTGCGGCGACGGGCCTGCCAGCTTCAACGCGGAGCTGACCGCGCTGGGCGGGGACGTGGTCTCCGTCGATCCGATGTACGCCTTCTCCGGAGCGGTGATCGAGCGCCGGGTGGAGGAGACCTTCGAGGTGGTAATGGACCAGGTGCGCCGCAACCCGGAGGACTTCGTGTGGACGCACGTGCCGTCGATCGAGGAGCTGGGGCGGCGGCGCATGGGCGCGATGCGCCGGTTCATCCGCGACTATCCGTCAGGCATGGACCAGGGGCGGTACGTCGACGCATCGCTGCCCGAGCTGCCGTTTGCCGACCGCTCCTTCGACCTGGGGCTGTCGTCTCACTTCCTGTTCCTGTACAGCGAGCAGTTCGACCTGGCCTTTCACCTCGACGCCCTGCGCGAGATGCTGCGCGTCGCCGCCGAGGTCCGCGTCTTTCCGCTGTTGCAGGTCGGCGGCGCGCCCTCGCCGCACGTGCCGGGCGCGGTCGAGGCGATGCGCTCGGACGGCGTCGATGCCGCCGTCGAACCGGTCCCCTACGAGCACATGCGCGGCGGCAACCGCATGCTGCGGCTGCGCAGCGGTCAGGGCAGGTAGAGGGCGATTCCCCAGGGATCCACGAGACCGGTGGTCACCAGGTCTTCGATGCCGGTGCCGTCGAGGTTGGCGCGCCGGATCGTATCCGTTCCCCAGTCCGTCCAGTACATCTTCCGGTCGGTGACGTCCAGGGCGATTCCCTGCGGATTCAACAAGCCGCCGGTGACCAGGTCCTCGACGTCGGAGCCGTCGAGGTTGGCGCGCTGGATGCGGTCGGTCCTGCGGTCCGTCCAGTACATCTTGCCGCCGACGGGATCCACGGCGATCCCCTGCGGATCCGAAAGGCCGGTCGTCACCAGGTCTTCGACGCCCGTGCCGTCCAGGTTGGCGCGCTGGATCATTCCCGTGCCCGGGTCGGTCCAGTACATCTTGCCGGCGGTGACGTCCAGGGCGATCCCGCGCGGGTAGACCAGGCCGGTGACCAGGGTCTCCACGTTCGATCCGTCCAGGTCGGCGCGCTGGATGCTGTCCGCCGAAGAGGTGGTCGCCGATTCCGTCCAGTACATCTTGCCGCCGGCGACATCCAGCGCGATGTCGTGGGCGCCGGACATGCCCCTGACCCTGAGGACTTCGCCGCCGGTGCCGTCCAGGTCGAACCGGCGGATTTCGTTCGCCCCTGCGCCGGTGGGGTAGTGGTCGACCGCATAGATCCTGCCGGCGGTGATGTCCAGAGCTATTCCGCGCGGGTCCGCCAGTCCCATGCCGACGAGGGGTTCCACGCCGGTCCCGTCCAGGTTGGCGCGCTGGATCCCGGTCAAGATGTCGGTCCAGTACATCCTGCCGGCCGCGACGTCGAGCGCGATCTCGTAGGGGGCTTGCACGCCGTTGGTGAGAACATCCTCGATTTCGGAGCCGTCGAGGTTGGCGCGCTGGATCTTGCCCAGTTCCTGGTCCGTCCAGTAGATCTTGCCGGCTGCGAGATCGAGTGCGATCCCGTCGCGCCGGGAGCCCCCTGTCGTCGTGACCAGGTCCTCCACACCGGAGCCGTCGAGATTGGCGCGCTGGATCTTGTCCGTGAGCCGGTCCGCCCAGTACAGCTTGCCGGCGGCGGCGTCGAGGGCGATACCGCGGGGACTGAGCAGTCCCGCGATCACGACATCCTCCACGTCCGAACCGTCCAGGTTGGCGCGCTGGATCTTCTCCGTGCCGGCGTCCGTCCAGTAGATCTTGCCGGCGGCGACATCGAGGGCGATTCCGTATGGGTTGTCCAACGACGTGACGACCACGTCTTCGATCCCGGAGCCGTCCAGGTCGGCGCGCCGGATCTTGTTCGCGGCGTAGTCGGTCCAGTACATCTTGCCGCGACCCACGTCCAGGGCGATCCCGTTCGGCCGCGCGGTGCGTACCAGGGTCTCGACCCCCGTGCCGTCCAGGTTGGCACGCTGGATGCCCACCTCCCAGTCGGCCCAGTACATCTTGCCGTCGGCGACCGCCAGCGCGATGCCGTACGGCTCGACCAGGCCATGGGGCAGATCTTCGGCGCCGGAGCCGTCCAGTTGGGCGCGGCCGATCGTGTTCGTCCCCGCGTCCGTCCAGTAGATCCTGGCGGCCGACGGCGGATCGGTGTCGGGAGCCATGCCGGTGCAGCCGGCGGCCAGCAGTCCGAGCGCGGCGATCACGGCGAACGGAAGGTTCCGGAATCTCGGTTTCACGGGCGGCAGGATAGGGTCTCGGCAAGGGGGCCACAAGCGAGCCGGCGTGGTCTATCGGTTGCTGCAACGCTTCAGGGAAAATGTGCTACGTTTTGTCGCGACAACAGATGAGGGGATGCGATGGTTCGGAAACTTGAGGTGTTCTCGGTACGTGATCTCAGGCTGCGCTCGAGCGAGCTGGTGCGTGAAGCGGAGGCCGGCCAGGTATCGGTCATCACCAAACGGGGCAAACCTGCCGTTGTGGCCGTGCCATTCGGAACCCGTCTGGTCGATCTGGGTCTCGACAAGGATCTGGCACTCACTCTCTTCGAGCAAGGACTCATCACCCTGGCGAAAGCCGCGAAGCTTGCGGGCGTCACGCAGGATGTGTTCATGGACCTGATGGCGGAGGCCGGCTCGGTCGCCGTCGATTACCCTCCCGAGGAGTTGACGGACGAGCTCAGCATCCAGATTTGATCTCGCAGATCGTGTCCGATGCCGGTCCGCTGATCGCGCTGTCGCGGATCGACCGGCTGTCGCTGCTGCCGGAACTGTTCGGCTCGGTGATAGCTCCCGAGGTCGTGTTCGGCGAGCTTCGCCTGCATGAACCGCGTCCTGGCGTAGCGCCACTTGCCGCGCCCGTACGCAAGGGCACCTGGCTACGGTCCATGACGACCCCGGAGTGCCGCACGATCCCGGGGCTTGGGGCAGGTGAATCCATGGCCGTCCGCCTCGCTCAGCACCTGCAGTGTCCGCTGTTGATCGACGAGCGCCGCGGACGCGCCACTGCACGGTACCGCGGTGTCGCGGTGATCGGCACGGGACGAGTCCTCATCGCGGCAAGGGAACGGGGTTCGATCGACTCGGTGTCCGATGCCCTGGACGCTCTGAGAGAGGCCGGCTATCGGCTCTCGGACGGGATCCGTTCACAACTGATCGCCATCGCCGGAGAATCCGCGCCGTAGGGGGATGCGGCGCCGGCGACAGGTAACGTGCGGGCGAACAGATAGGCGCGGCTGCTTTTTCCGACGACGGAGAGGGCGCCCATGTGCCGGAGGGCGTAGGTCATCTCGCCCGCGGCGGCCGGGGAGATGCCGGCGGCGGTAGCCAGCGAACCATTGGTGAACGGCTCTGGCAGACGCGGCGGCAGCAGCCGCGCCAGATCGGCCGGCGTGCGGAAGCGGCGGCTGCCGACGACCTCCAGCAGGCGCGTGTCCAGCACGCTGATGCCGCGGCGGCGCCAGCTTCCGCGGCCGTCGGCGCAGCGCAGCTCCTCAACGTCCACCAGCAGCACTTCCAGCGTGAAGTTGGGATCGCCCATCAGGTGCGGGATCCGGATCAGCTCCGCGAACAGGTCGCGGTAGGCGCCCCGCTTCGGCGACAGCCGGCGGCGCAGGACTCGTCCGCGCTCGTCGGTGGTGACGATCCACTTGCGCTGCGCGATCGGGAAGACCAGGCGCACGCGGTTGCCGTCCACCAGGCTGGTCAGCTTGCGCTTGAGCTTCGCGAAGCCGCGGGTCTGGATCTCGATCAGGGTGCCGGGGGGGCGCACCAGATCGATCACGTAGCCGTCCATCGGCACCTCGACCCGGTCGCGGGGCAGGGCATACCAGGACTTCAGCTCCGCGTGCAGCGACCGTTCGCGCAACTCGCCGATGGTGGGTGCGTGCTCCACACTTACCCTATCGGCAGACCGTGGCGGCAGCCCGCGCGGGAGGCGCTACAGCACCTCCTGCAGCACGTAGAAGTAGTTCTCGTCCGTGCCGAAGATCAAGAGGTCGCGGGACGCCACCGGGGCGCTCAGCACCGCCCCGTCAAGGTCCATCTCCCACAGCAGCCGGCCGTTGCGCGCCGACAGGCAGATCAGCCGGGGCGGGCTTCCGGTCCGCGGATCGCCGCGGACGCCGAAGTAGACGCGGGTGCCGGCCACGGTCGGGGCGCTGGAGGTGGGCTGCTCCAGCGTCACCCGCCACGCCTCCCGGCCGCTGCCGGCGTCGAACGCGCGCACCACCCGGTCGCCGCTGGTGTAGATCACCAGGTTGCGCCACAGCGCCGGCGCCATGTAGTCCAGCAGCTTGATGTTGTCCCAGAACAGGAGGGCCGGATTGTAGGGGGAGTCCTCGCCGTAGTAGGGCTCCTCCGTCTTGCGCCAGAGCTCGCGGCCGGTGGTGCGGTCCAGGGCCAGGTAGTTGAGCACCGCCGCGCCGCCGGTGGCGTAGTACATGTTCTGGCCGCGCAGGGCCGGAAACGAGTACCAGTTGACGTACGGGTCGTGGCCGTCGACGAACCACAGGTACGAACGCCGCTCGATGTCGTACGCGCCGAAGCTCACGCCGCGCTCCGGCGGCGCCGGCGCCCAGTAGATCACCCCCTCGTACACCTGGAACGTGTGGTAGGACCAGATCGGATTGGGGAGCCGGTGCACCTCGGTGCCGTCCGGGTCCAGGAAGTACGACGAGCCCCGGTCGCTGGTGAAGATGATCAGGTCCTCGTAGCGCAGGATCAGCGACTGCACGGTGGACTCGGTCTGGAACGACCACACCTCCCGGCCGTCGGCGCGCGACACCGCGTACACGCGGCCGTCGTTGGACCCGAAATAGACGTTGTCCTCATCCGCGTACGGGACCGAGTTGTTCGGTGCGCGCGCCTTGAAGATCCAGCGCATGTAGCCCGACTCCGCGTCCAGGGCGTAGAAGTTGCCGTCGTCGGCGCCGAAGTAGATCGTGCCGTCATAGACGATCGGCGGATTGAAGGAGGTCGCTTTCTCGCCCACCTGCAGCGGCAACTGCCACTTGAGCGCCAGCGGCGGAGCGACCGTGGTGGAGGCGACGCCGCGGCCCTGGCGCCCGCGGAACTCCAGCCAGTCGCCCGCGCTGCAGGCGGTCAGTAGGAGCGACGCGGTTGCGGCGACGGCCGCCGCGATGACCGCGGCCGCGCGGTCCCGGCTCAGCAGGAGAGTCCCCGCAGGCTGAACCAGCGCTTCACGGCGGCCAGGATGCCGCGGCGGCGCATCCGCCCTGCCGCGGCGATGGCGGCGGCGCGCAGATCTTCGGCGGCGGCCGCGTCCGGAGGATCGGGCCGGTAGCGAAACGCCGTGTAGCGCTCGGCGAAGCCCTGCAGCTCGGGATACCGCTCCGCGTATTCGCGGGCGGTCTCCACCGGTGGCTTGACCGCATAGCCGTCGGCGGCCAGCCGCATGTACAGCAGCGACGCCCGCGCCCGCAGCCCGTGGCGGGTGGGACTGCGGGCGGCCAGGGCCAGCAGCCCTTCGCGGCCGTAGCGCCACGCATACGCGCCGCAAACGCCGCCGATGGCCAGCGCGCCGGCCAGGCGCGCCACGAGCAGCCACGGAAAGCGGAAGTCGCGGTCGAAGCGATCCTCGATCTGGATGATCGGGATGACGATGTCCTGGCCCGCCGCGCTCAGCTCGGGCGGCGGCGGGATCGCGTATTGGGTGGTCTCGAAGTCCACCCAGCCGTAATCGGGCAGGTAGAACTGCGTCCAGGAGTGGCGGTGCGCGGTGGTGATCAGGAAGAGCTCGTCGAGCGGGAACTCCCGCAACGGCTCGATGACCTCGCGCAGGCTCTGCAGGCCGCGCTGATGCACGTCGGTCTGCAGGCTCTCGGTGCCGAGCCAGCCGGTGACCACGCGGGTGGGAATGCCGGCGATGCGTCCCAGGACGGCGCTCGTGTTGGAGAACTCCGTGCAGTCCCCGGAGCGGGTCTCGAAGAGGAACAGCTCCAGGTGGTCGACCGATACGTCGTCGGTGAAGCCGATCTCGTACTGGCAGGTGTCGAAGGAGCGCAGGATCGCGTCGATCCGGTCGTAGTAGCCGGCGGCGCCGGCGGTGACCTCGGCGGCGTACTGCTCGAACCGTGCCAGCGTTTCGCCGCTGAGCGGTACCTCCAGGTAGGGCTCCAGGGTATTCCGCTCCAGCGGGGAGAGGTCGTCGAGCCGGCGCCACTGGTCCGGCCCGGTCGCGCTGACGCGCGACACCGTGCGGTAGGAGAGGTCGAACGGGTGATAGAGCCGGTTCTGGACGGTCGGCTCGATCGCAAACGGCCGGTACGGCATGACGCGATCGGAGATCGAGGACAGGAAGTAGTACTCGCGCTCCTCTCGCCGGCGGTCCGGCAGCCGCAGCACGTCGACCCAGGTGGTCAGCAGCCGCTGGTTCACGAGATCGTTGAGCGGCTCGTCGAGGCTGTAGGAGAAGCCCCCTTCGGGATGGAGATCGGCGAAGTAGCCGTCGGCCGCATACACCGGATCGGTGGCGCTGGCGATCACCATGCGGGCGTACTGCCGGCCTTCACCGTCGCCGTCGCCCTCTTCGCCCTCGCCATCGCCTTCCTCGCCGGAGTCCTGGCCCTGGCCGCCGCCTTCCTCCCCTTGCGCGCCCTGTTCGCCCTGCTCTCCCTGCTGACCCTGTCCGCCGCCCGACGAACCCTCGCCGGAGCCGGCGGCCGAGTCGTTCCAGCGCTCCGCCGGGATGCCTTCCAGGCGCTGCTGGCTCTCGGCCTCGGTCTGACCCTCGCCCTGTCCCCCCTGTTCTCCCTGTTGGCCGGCGCTGCCCTGACCGCCGCTCTGCGGCTCCTCCCCCTGCCGGGGATCGATCGGACGCAGGTTGCCTCCCGGCGGTCCGGAGCTGTCCGCACCGATCGGCTGCGGCTCGGGACGGGCGATCTCGTTCAGTTCGTTGAAGGCGATTCGGTTGGCCACGAAGTCGGGCGGCAGCAGCACGCCCAGGACGATGCCGACCGGCAGCGCCGCCGCAAGGAACGTGGCCAGCTCCCGCCGCCGGTTGCGTCCGCCGGACTCGGGAAAGGCGGCCAGGTAGAGCGCCAGGGCGTGCAGCAGGAAACCGCAGGTGATCATCACCACCAGCACCGTGGTGATCTGCGTGCTCTCCTCGGCGATCACGTCGGACGCGCGCGAGAATCGCAGCAGCCTCAGGAGGACGTATCCGACGAACAGCAGTTCCGCCGCGGCGACCAGGTGCCCGTGCTCGCGGCCGTGGAAGACCACGGCGGTGAGCACGAACGCGGCGAGCCCCACGCCGAGCACGGTCAGGCCCGTGGTGTCCAGGCCGGGACCCGCGACGGCCGCCAGCGCGGCGAGTCCGACCGCCGCCGACAGCCAGTACGAGAGCCGCAGCCGCGGGGGCTTCAGGAAGGCGGCCAGGGCCATCTCCAGCGGCACCAGCGCGAACCACGTCACCCAGCCGACCCGGTCGTAGGAGATGGTCACCGCCGGGTGCACGATCGGGATCGCGATCGCGACCAGGTAGACCAGCAGGCGGGTGGAGAACAGCAACGTCATGACAGGCAGACCTCCAGCGGCTCATCCTCGACGTGGACGTTCGGGCCTCTGACGGAAGGGCCCAGCATGAGGCGCTCACGGCGCAGCGCCCACGCGCCGGGCAGGAACGGCGCCCCGGTCCGAGTGCTTCCGGACGGCCGCAGCAGCGGCAGCCGGATGCGGTCGGCGCCCTCGGTGTCCGGCGATGCCTTTCGCGGCAGAACGGCGGACACGGTGCGATACAGGTGCACGGTGGTGTCGCCGAGGTGAGCGACGTGCCGGGCCAGGCCGGCGTCGAACGCGGTGGTGAAGATGAACAGCTCGTGCGGCTGCACGCCGCTCGGGTGCTCGGGCGCCGGGGTGTAGGTGATGAAGGAGAGGTCGCGGGCCAGCTCGTCGATGTCGTCGTCGGTGTCCACCTCGTGCTCGCCTTCACCGGTGATGACGCGGAAGGTGAAGTCCTCGTGCTCGGTCTTGACCGCGCGCAGGAACGCCAGCAGCCAGCTCTTCAGGTAGTTGAGGTGGAACACCGAGTCCAGCGTCTCCCGCCCCGGCGGCCGGAAGTGGCGGAGCTCCACGTGCAGCAGCCGCGTCTGCTGCTGGCTCACGGGGGAGATGCGCGTGATCAGCTCGCCGGCACGGCTGGATGCCTTCCAGTTGATGTCCTTGAGCCGGTCGCCGGGCTCGTATTCACGCATGTAGTAGCGCTCTTCGTCGGACGCGCGCCGCCGCTGCGTGGTGTCGTCGCCCACGGCCGCGTCGATGCGCGGCGCCGAACGCATGGCCAGCGGCGCCGGGCGCACCGCCAGCACCCGCCGCTCGTCGCGTCCCGGCAGGTGGCTGCGGGTAAGGCCGAACACGTCGCGTACGGCCAGCCGCGCTCGCAGCGCAAGCTCGCCACAGACCGGCAGCTCCAGGTGCAGGGGCAGCTCCTCCGACGCCGAGGAGACTTCCGCTCGCACGTGCACGGCGGCGCCGGTGCCGGCGCGCAGGCGGCCGGAGACCCGAGCGTGCAGTCGGTAGAAGTAGTGCGGCCGTCCGGCGCCCGCCGCCTTGAGGTCCAGGACGCCCGCGGTACGGGCCGAGAGCGGCCGGCCGCTGTCCCATGCAAGATTCACGGCGGCCATGCGGCGCGCCTGCAGGCGGCCGTCGGCGGCCAGCACCGCCAGCACCAGGACGGCGGCGCCGGCGAGGACGAACTCGTAGCCGTTGTCGGTTGCGAACGCGCTGCCCGCCAGGTAGCCGGCGGCGGCCAGCAGTGCGGTGCCGATCAGGGTGAAGGGGTAGTAGCGCAGCGCCGCGCGCAACGTGGTCCATCCCGGGCTCGGCGGCGCCGGCCCACGGCGCAGGAGGCGGGAGGCGATCAGCCGGTCGCGGAGCGTCGGGGAGCGGCGGTGCGGCGCGTCGTGCGCGGAGAACGGTCCGGGGCGTGCGGAAGCGGGGCGCGCGGCAGGGGCGCTGGCCATCAGCCGGCGCGGACGGGCAACCGGTCGACCCGGACGGTCGATCGCACCTCATCGATCACGGCGCGCGCGTCGCCGGTGGCGTCCTCCAGGAGCAGCCGGTGGCTGACGCCCGGTACCAGCACCTCCTTGGCCAGGTCGATGGTCACGAACTCCTGGCCGCGCACCAGGGCCAGGGCGCGTGCCAGCCGCGACAGCTTGACGCCGGTGCGGGGGCTGGCCCCGGTCTCGACCGCCGGGTGCTGGCGCGTGAGCCGGACGCACTCGACCAGGTAGGCGATCAGTTCGTCGTGGATGAAGATGCGGTCGACCAGCCGTTGCCAGGAGATCAGCTCGTCGCACGACACCACCGCCTCGAGCTGGTCCCACGCGTCCTCGCGCCCGTGCTGGCGGACGATGCGCTCCTCGTCCGTGCTCGACGGGTAGCCCATGGAGAGCTGCACCATGAAGCGGTCGAGCTGCGGTATCGGCAGCGGAAAGAGGTGCGCGCCCTTGAGGTTCATCGTCGCGATGATGAAGAACGGGTCGGGCAGGCCGTAGGTGGTGCCTTCCACCGTGACCGCTTGCTCCTCCATCGCCTGCAGGAAGCTGCCCTGCGTCTTTGGGGTCAGGAGGTTGATCTCGTCACAGAGCACGAAGTGCGCGAACAGCGGGCCGCGCGTGAAGGTGAAGGCGCCGCTGGCGATGTCGTAGCGGTTGAAGCCCAGGATATCCTGCGGCAGCAGGTCGACCGTGCACTGGATGCGGCTGAAGTGGTCGATGTCGACGCCGTGGTCGGAAATCCCCGTGGTGTGCCAGCGGATGGAGGCGGCCAGCGCTTTGGCGAGGGAGGTCTTCCCCACGCCGTGCGAGTCGGCCAGGATGACGTGTCCGCCGGCCAGCTTGGCTGCCAGCAGGTGCTCGATCTTGCCTTCACCGATGGAGATGATGGAGCGGACGTTGTCGATGATGCGGCGGATGCCGGCGCTGGCGTCGCGCACGGCGTCGGGTGTTGCGCCGTCATTCCACTCACTCATGGCGGGTCAATCAAGGCGGGTGACCGTCGGTACGGCAGTACGCAAGGGTAGGGTTATTGAAACGAACGGTCAACGAACGCGACATGAACGCGGCGTGAACGTGACATGATCGGTGGATGGAGATGACCCGCCACAGGGTGACCGTGCGGCTGCACCACACCGACGCCGCCGGGGTGCTGTTCTACGGCCGGCTGTTCGAGCTGGTGCAGGAGGCGCTGGAGGAGGCGCTGGCGGCCGGCGGGCTGCCGCTGGGCGAGCTGCTGCGCGACGGCGGCTTCCGCCTGCCGGTTGTGCACACCGAAGCCGACTACACCGCACCGGTCCGCGCCGGCGACGTGCTGGAGGTTCGCCTGGCGTTCCAGGCGGGCGACCGCTCGCTGCGAGTCGGCGCCGGCTTCGTCGATGCGGCCGGGCGCCAGGTCGCGGCGGCACGCGTCGTGCATGCCGCCGTCAGCGCCGCCACCGGCACGGCGGTGCCCCTCCCGGACGCGGTGCGGGCGCTGGCGCGATGATCCACGCATGGCTGCTCGACTACCGGCCCCTGACCCAGCCGGTTGCCGGCGATGCGGCAGCGGCAGCCGCAACCCTGACGGCCCGGCTGGAGACGGCGATGCGGGGAGTCGACGGCCCGCGCCCCGAGTGGGCGGTCCTGTCGACCTGCCACCGTTGCGAGGTGTACAGCCATCCGGCGCACGCGGAGTGGCTGCTGGGGGTGCTGCGCGAGCACCTCCCCCCGGCGGCCCGGTCCGCGCTCACCGCGGTGCGCGACGGCTCCGCCGCCCGGCACCTGATGCGGGTGGCCGCCGGTCTGGACTCCATGCTCGTGGGCGAGACCGACGTCCAGCGCCAGGTGGCCGCAACCCTCGCGCACGCGACGGAGTCCGGCAGCGCCGGACCGGTGCTGAACGCGCTGTTCGGCGCGGCGATCCACGCCGGCAAGCGCGTGCGCACGGAGACCGGCATCGCCCGCCATGCCACCTCGCTGGCGTCGGCGGCCGTCGACCTGGTCGCCGCGCGCCTGGAGTCGACGGACAAGGCGCGGGCGGTGGTGTTCGGCGCCGGCACCATGGCGCGGCGCGCGTGCGAGCGCC
Source organism: Spirochaetia bacterium (assembly GCA_963662775.1). Taxonomy (GTDB): domain Bacteria; phylum Spirochaetota; class Spirochaetia; order SZUA-6; family Bin103; genus CATQHW01. The sequence continues at coordinate 1,440,646 of OY759747.1, read as the reverse complement.
TGCACGCGGTGGGCATCGGCTCGCTGACCGTCGTCAACCGCACGACGGCGCGGGCCGAGCGCCTGGCCGCCACCCACGGCGGCCGTGCCGTCCCCTGGAGCCGCGCCGCTGAAACGCTCCGGGAGGCGGACGTCGCCATCGCCGCCACCGCGGCGCCGGAGCCGTTCATCGACGCCCCCATGCTGAGCGGAGTCGCGGCCGCGCGCGCCGGCCGTCCGCTGCACGTGGTCGACCTGGCGCTCCCGCAGAACGTCCGGCCGGGAGCGTGCGGCGCAGCCGGCGTCCACTGCTACGACTTCGCCGACCTGGAGGAGGCCACTCGCGCCGGCCACGCGGCCCGCGCCGCGGAGGTGCCGAGCGCCGAGGCGATCATCGACCAGGAGTTGGCGCACTTCCTGGTATGGCTCCGCGAGCACGGGGTCGCGCCTGCCTTGCGTCTGCTCGGCGAACTGGCGGCGGCGACGCGCGACGACGAGCTGGAGCGCGCATGGCGGCGTCTGCCGGAGCTCGACGCCCGGCAGCGCCGGGTCGTGCAGACGCTGGCTCACAACATCGCCCGGCGCCTGGTGCGCCGGCCCATGATCCACCTGCGCGAAGCGGCCGGAAGCGATGACGCCGACCGCTACCGCCAGGCACTGGAGTACCTCTTCGCCGACCCGGACAACGACGCGGCGGCCGGCGACGCCTCGACGGATCGCAAAGCGGATCTCCGCCGCAGAATGGCTGCGCGCGTTCGATCCGGCGAGGGGATCGACCGCGGCGACGACGTGCTCGACGCCAGCCGGGACCACAACCGTTGAAGCTGTGGCGGCGCGATCCCAGCGTCCTCTAAGTGGCGGATGGTCGAAATTAGGAACCTCCTGAACCTGCGACGCGAGGATCTCCAGGTAGCGGACGGATACGTGTCGACGGCCAGGTATCGAGTCCGCAAGGCGGAGATCTCCCGTGCGTTCTGCTTCACCCTGGACCGGCAGGAATTGAGCGAGCCGTTCGAGAAGCGCTGGACGGTCTCGGAAGAGGACTTCCGCCGCTACGACGATGTCGTCGGCCAAGGCATGTCATTTGCCGCCTACGACGGCGAAAGCACCGTCGGCGTCGCGATCGCCGAGACCGTAGGCTGGAACCGGAGCCTGTGGATCCGGGAATTCGGGATCGCGAGTCCGTACCGGCGCCAGGGCCTGGGCCGCCGACTGATGGATCGTGTCGCCCTGCACGCCAGCGAGGAGGGTATCCGAGTCCTCGTCTGTGAGACGCAGACCACCAACGTTCCGGCGATCGACTTCTATCGAAGCGTGGGCTTCGAGGTCGGCGGAATCGACCTGTCCTACTACAGCAACGACGACGTCAAGGCGGGCGAAGTCGCTCTCTTCCTGAAACGCAAGCTGGAGTGACGCGGGACTCGCCGTCAGGGCGCTACGACGAGCGTATGGCGCCCGGAGCCCGCGGGCCGGAGTTCCCAGACGGTGGATGCGAAGCGCTTCACGAAGTAGCGGTCATGCGAGGCCACGACCACGGCACCGCTGAACCCACCGAGCGCGGTCTCGAACCGCTCCCGGGAGTCCAGGTCGAGGTGGTTCAGGGGCTCATCGAGCAGGAGTACGGTCGCGCCGCGGGCGACCAGGAGCGCCAGCGACAGTCGCGCGCGCTCTCCGAAGCTCAACTCCGCGATGGGCCGCAGCGGATCGTCGCCGGAGAAGAGGAAGAAGTGCAGGAACGAACGGGCGTCGGTCTCCGACGTAGCGCACTCGGCGCGAATCGTCGCGAGCGCGGTCGAGCAAGGATCGAGCGTTTCCTGCTCCTGGGCCAAGTAGCCGATCACCGCGGCCGCCGACGTGCGGAGCCTCCCCGCGGCCGGCTGCAGGTCTCCGGCAAGCGTCCGCAGCAGGGTGGTCTTGCCGCTGCCGTTCGGGCCCTGCAGGGCGACCCGCTCGCGCCTGCCCAGATCCACCGTGACCTCCTCCAGCAGCGGCGGACGGCCGCCGTAGCCGATCGCGAGCCGTTCGAGCGCCAGGGCGCGGTTGCCGCCGGCCGCCTCGCCGAACTCCACCTTGACGCGCCAGCCGTCGGTGGGGCGCTGCGCCCGGGCCGGGTCGTTGCGATACCGTTCCAGCTTCTTCTCCCGTGAACCTGCCTTTCTGGCCACTTTCTTCGCCAGGCGGCGCACGTTCGGCGCACGCGGCGTGGTGCTCCTCTCGACCTGCCGTGCCTGTTCCCGGGTGCGGACGATGTCCTGGCGCATCCGTGCCATCACCGCCTGCTCGGTGCGAAAGAGAGCGCGTTGGCGTTCCCGCTCGCGTGAACGCTGCTGCGCATGGGCGCTGTAGTTGCCGGCGTACCGCGTAAGCGTGCCGGACGCGGGGTCGATCGCCAGTATCCCGGTGGCAACCTGGTCGAGAAACGCCCGGTCGTGGGAGACCAGGAGCACCCCGCCGCGAAAGCGCAGCAGGACCTCCGCCAGCCGGTCCAACGCCCCGGCGTCGAGGTGGTTGGTGGGCTCGTCCAGGAGCAGGAAATCGGGCCGCTCCGCGAGCAGCCTGGCGAGCGCCAGCTTCTGCCGCTGCCCTCCGCTGAGCTCGCGCACGGGCATGGCCGGATCCAGGTCTGCCAGGCTCCAATCCGCCAACGCCGGCGTACCGGCGGCTGCCTGGGTGGCGCTCAACCGCTCCAGCGCCGCGGTGTAGGCGGCCTCCGCCTGTGGGTCGGCCGGCGAAGCCGCCAAGCGTGCCGCGGTCGCGGCCAGTTGCTCCTCCAGCGCCAGGTCCGACTCCAGGAACTCGCCGACCGTCGCGGCGCGGTCGACAGCATCGTGGCTCTGCTGGAGATACCCGACCGCAAGCGCCGGCGGATTCCTGGTCACGCTCCCGGATCGCGGCGTCAGGCCCCCCGCCATGCACTCCATGAGCGTGGACTTTCCGGAGCCGTTCGGGCCCAGGACGGCGACTCTCTCCCCTGCGCCCACGGAAAAGGAGATGTCGGTAAGCAGGTCGCGAAAGCCGCGACCGACAGTGAGATTCGATACGGCAAGCACGGAGGCGTTCTCCCAAGTGACCGAGCGAGGAGCATCCCCCGACGAGATGCTCTTGTTACCGTATCGTTCCTGCCATCCCAGCCTCCGTTCCCGAGTATACGCGCTCGCCCTGGCCCGCCTCAAGTCAGCGGAATGACGTGTCCGTGTCGCGGATCCCCCGTGGGCGGAAGCCGCCGCACGAACGAGCGTCCGGCTACGCCAATTGTGACAATGCATCTGTGGGCCGCTGTCATTTGCCGAAAACGTCCTCCGACGCTCTTCCAAATAGTTCCTCCACGGTCGCTGCCAGGTGACTGTTGTGCCCGAGCTGACTGCCGTAGTCAGAAGTAACGAGGTAGTTACGGACAGAGAGTAGTCGATCTGGGTGCGCTTCGGCGTGATCTTCCATCATGTCCAGGAGAGAAAACTGATCGAGTGAGTCCTGGGGGTTTCCAGAGCCTCAACAGTGAGCACCAACAAGTGCGCGACCCAGCGTCCGTGCAGTCGGAAGCCATCTTCTCTGTCGTTCAAGGCGACCCCGAACTGTGCAGCGACTCCTCCGCGAGAAGGCGACCGAAGAGGCCACTGTCAAGGTGGTCGATCTGGGCGCGACCTCGGTGAGCCAGATCGCGGTCTCCACCGCCTCGACCTGGCAGAAGAACGGCCGGATGCCGGCCGTGGAGTGGCGGCGCCAGTGGGGCGTCGGGTCGTATTGCTGCCCGTCGGTCTCAAGCTCCTGCGCCTGCTTGTCGAACACGAGTTGGCGCTGGCCGCGCCCCTTCCGCGGGGCGGGAATGGGCGTGATGAGCGCGACCCGGCGACGCTCATCGAGGACCGGGTCGTGGGCTGTCCGGTCTCGTCCAGTTCCCAGTGACGACTTGGACGGTGCAACATCGGTACGATTCGATCAGACAGTTGTCTCTTGATCATCGCCTCGGCGATTGCCTTCGCCGGCCAGAGATACTGATGTCTTCGAGGAGCGTGACCGGGCACGGGAACCATGACCGTGCCTTGATCGAAAGTATCTAGAGAACACATGCCGGTATTCTTCAGCGCGTCGCGCGGCATGTTCGAGGACGTGTCGGGCTCCTTGCTTGATTGGATAGCAGACCATGTCGCGGGACTGTCTCTCGATGTCGCGGGTCCCCGTACGGCGAGTAGATCAGCAATGACGCGAAGGGTATGGTTAGAAAGGTACCACCGCTTCAAGCTCTTGCGTCGGAATGGGAACTCGCGTGGGAATGGCATCTATCACGTCTACGACGTTGTCGTCACCGAGAATCTCGGCGCCGTACTTGAGCTGCTCGTGGATCCATTTAACATTTGTAGCGTCCACTGCGGACTTGAGAAAATAGAGCGGACGGCCGAGGCGAATGGCCTCCCACCCTTGGTGCTGCGTGCCGCTGCCCTCGCGAGCCTCGATGATGACGGTTGCCGGCGCCAGCAGCGCCATGGTTCGGTTGCGGGATGTGAAGAACCACTTCTGAACGACGGTTCCCGGAGCGAACTGGGATACCACCACATGGTCGCTGATGATGGTCTCTTGAAGCCGCGCATTGCTCCGAGGTGTCGCTTGTTCCAGGGGCGTGCCCAGCACCGCGATCGTACGGCCGCCACACTGCATGGCCGTTTCGTGGGCCACGGTGTCGACGCCCAGAGCCAAGCCGCTCAGGACTGCGATCTTCCGTCTGACCAGCTCAGCCACGAGTCGACGGGTTCGACGGACTCCCTCCGGAGAGGGATGACGCGATCCCACGATCGAAACGATCCGGCCTTCAGAGAAGATCGAAGGATCGCCTGCGACCCACAACTGCGGCGGGGCGTACTTGCGCTCTATCTCGTTGAGGGGACCGATCAGGTCCTCGACGGACTTCGTCACAATTCTATCCCGGCCACGGGCGCAGTCGATACCTACATTGAACCACCGTCAGGTTCGGGACAACGGCGCGGTGGTATCCTCTCTTCCTTGGTGAAGGGGAGCTCACTGCACCGCTAGATAATCGACCAGCTTGGTTCGTTTCTTGGCGCGGGCAACGTCGAGCGCCGTCTGACCGGCGCTGTCTTGCCGGCCGACGTCCACGCTGCGCTCCACCAGCAGGCGCACCAGGGGCACTCCGGCGCCGGAGTTGACCGCGACGTGCAGGGCGGTTTCGTCGGTCTTGCTCATCACCTGGTTCGGATCGCAGCCGTGGTCCAGGAACCAGGTGACGCCCTGCAGGCTGCGCATGTTGACCGCGCAGCCCAGCGGGTTGTAGCCGCCGTGATGGGCGGTGCCGCGCGTGCCGTTCATGTCGATGGCGTCATGGCGGAGCAGCGACTCCAGGACGTCGAACTGGCCGTCGCACGCCAGGTGGTTCGGCGTGTCGTCGTCGCTCAGGCGGGCGCCCCGTTCCAGCAGCAGGTCGGCGATCGCGCCGTTGTCGGCCCAGCAGGCCTGATCCAGTGCCGTGCCGGGATCGGCGCCGTGCTCCAGCAGCAGTGACGCGGTGGTCAGACGGTCCTCGTCGCTGCCCGCCTTGCAGCGGGCGCAGTAGTGCAGCGGCAGCCAGGAGCCGTCGCGCGAGTCGGCGTCGGCCTGCGTCGCCGCCTCCGGGGAGTCCGCCAGGATGCGGGCGGCCCGGTCGTGGTCGGCGATGGCGCACGCGGTGTAGAGGTCGAGATCGCCCGCCACGCGCTCCAGCAGCACCGGCACGTACTCCGTGCAGCCCATGGCGGCGACGGTCACCGCGTCCACCAGGTAGTAGCTGCCGCGCAGCATCGGGTCGGCGCCGTGCTCCAGCAGCAATCGCACCGTCTCGGCGTGGCCGGCCGTCTTCGGAGCGGTCTTCTTGAACTCCACCGTGCGGTGCAGCGGCCGGTAGCGGTGCGCGGTGGGCGCCAGCACGTTGACGTCCGCCCCCTGCCCGATCAGGAACGCGACCACCTCGGCATGACCGCCATAGCAGGCGTTCATCAGCACTTGCCAGTAGCCGGCGAGCTCCGCGTCGGCGGTGACCGCCGCCCGGACTGCACTCAGGTCGCCCCTTCCGGCGGCTCCGGCGGCGGCCTTCGCCTTCGTCTTGTCCATGCCCGCAAGCGTATCAGGCCCGCGTCCGGGCCGCGATCTCGTGTTGTTGAACGGCTCCTTCTGGCGCAGGATGGGCCGTATGAGCCTGAAGGTCTATGATTTTCACACCGACATCGCCAACGTGCTGGTGACACCGCAGATTCGTTGCCGGTTCATGAAGATGGAGGTTGGGCAGGCCGCCGGCGGCCACACCCACGACCTGGGGCACGAGATCTTCCTGATCCTGCAGGGACGGGCGGAGTTCGAGGTCGACGGGGAGCGCGCCACCCTCGGCCCGGGCGAGTTCTGCATCGCCCTTACCGACCAGTACCACAGCGTGCGCAACGTCGGCGACGAGGAGGTGATCATGTTCCTGTCGGTCACTCCGCACATCCAGCCGACGCATACCTTCTGGAACGACGACGGCACCAAGAAACCGCCACGGTTCATGCCGGCCGGCAGTTACGACGAGCCGGCGGACCGCGACACCCCGACGGCGGAGCTGGCCGAGCGCCACGCGGCGGCGGCCGCGGCGCTCGCGGAATCGGCTGCCTCCGCCGGCGCCGTCCAGCGAAAGGAAGCCGGCCGCTGCGTGCAGGCGCTGGAGGCCGGGGACGGGCAGGCCGCCGAGGCGGCGCGCGAACGGATGTGGAACGCGGTGTCCGACGTGCTGAGCCGCGCCATGGCGCTCGGCGACACGTGGAACACGTTCGCCGCGCGCACCGCCGATCCGCCGGCCGGCACGAACGGATGAGGCGCCTGCGGGTCGGCGTGGTGGGCTGCGGGGCGATCGCCCAGATCCACCACCTGCCCAACCTCACCGCGCTGCACGAGCAGTTCGAGGTGTCCGTGGTGTGCGACGTGTCCCCCTCGGCCGCCGCTGCCGCCGCGCGCCGCTTCCACGTGCCCGAGCACGTCACCGACTACCGGCGCGTGCTCGACAGCGACGTGGACGTGGTGGTGCTGTGCCACACCGATCCCAAGACGGAGGCGGCCGTCGCCACCCTGCAGGCCGGCAAGCACCTGTTCATCGAGAAGCCGGTCTGCTTCTCCCTGCAGGAGATGGACGCCATGATCGCCGCCCACGGCTCGGGGCTGGTGGCGCAGGCGGCCTACGTGAAGGTCTACGAGCCCGGCTTCGAGCTGGCCCAGCAGGCGGTGCGGGGCATCGACGACATCCGCTTCGTGCAGATCAATCACCTGCATCCCGACAACCGGCTGCATCTTCAGCAATTCGACCTGGAACGTTTCGACGACCATCCGCCCGGCAGCCTGGAGGCGGCCACGGAGGCGCGCCGCGCCGCCTTTGGGCAGGCGATCGGCGAGGTGGACGAGGAGCTGGAGCGTGCCTTCGGCCTGCTGACCGGCAGCATGATCCACGACCTGTACACGCTGCGCGTGATGGTCGGCCGGCCGAGTTCGGTGATCAGCGTCGAGATCTGGCGCGAAGGCCGCGCCGTCACCTGCACGCTGGGGTTCCCGAACGGCGCCCGCTGCGTCGCCACCTGGGTCGACCTGCCCGACCTGTGGGACTTCTACGAGACCCTGGAGATCTACGGCGACGCGGAGCGCGTCCTGCTCTCCTATCCGACCGGATTCGCGCGCGGCATCCCGTGCACGCTGACGGTGCAGGGCGTCGACGAGACGGGCAGGGCCTACCGCAGCGAGCCGGCCGTCGACTGGGAGAGCGCCTTCGCCCGCGAGCTGCGCCACTTTCACGCGAGCGTGGTCGACGGCGTCCCCAACCGCACGCCGCTGGCCGACGCCCGCCACGACGTGAGCCTGATCATCGACATCGTCCGCCGCTACCAGGCGGGCACCGGAGCTGATACGTGCTGAAGACCTCCCTGATCCATCCCGACATCCTGCGCGCGCTCGGCCGCGCCGGCCACGGCTCGCAGATCCTGATCGCCGACGGCAACTACCCGGCCGGCACCACCCTCGGCCCCAACGCGGAGCTGGTCAGCCTGAACCTGTCGCCCGGCATCGTCTCCGCAACCCAGGTGCTCGAAGCCGTGGCATCGGCGGTGCCGATCGAGGCGGCCGCGGTGATGCAGACCCTCAGGGAGGGCCCGTACGCGCTGGCCGAGCCGCCGCCGATCTGGTCAGCGTTCGGCGCCATCCTGGCCGAAGCCGGCTTCACGGAAGGGCTTGAGGAGATCGAGCGGTTCGCGTTCTACCAGGCCGGGCGCGGCCCCGACGTAGCGCTGACCATTGCCACGGCCGAGCAGCGGATCTACGCCAACATCCTGCTGACCATCGGCGTGGTCCAGCCGGACTGAGCGCCATGGCTGCCACCGAATCACCCATCGCCGGCCGCGATTGGAGCATGCCGGGCCCGTATCCGGACCCGGCGGTCGAGGTGCTCGATCCCCGCTTCGCCGCCATGAAGCTCAACAACGCCGCCGTCGAGCGCCTCTTCACCGGCGCGCGCTGGGCCGAGGGGCCGGTCTGGTTCGGGGACCACGGCTGCCTGCTGTTCAGCGACATCCCCAACAACCGGATCCTGCGCCACGACGCGGCCGCCGGAGGCATGAGCGAGTTCCGCCGCCCGTCCAACAACACGAACGGGCACTACCGCGACGCGCAGGGCCGGCTGCTGTCCTGCGAGCACGACACCCGCCGCGTGACCCGCACCGAGCACGACGGCACGGTCACCGTGCTGATGGACCGCTTCGACGGCAAGCCGCTGAACGCGCCCAACGACCTCTGCACCCATCCGGACGGGTCGATCTGGTTCACCGATCCCGGCTACGGGACGCTCTTCCAGTACGAGGGCCACTGGGCCGACCACGAGCTGCCGGCCCGCGTCTACCGCCTCGATTCCGCGAGCGGACGCGCGACGGTGGCGGTGGACGACATGGTGATGCCAAACGGCCTGTGCTTCTCGCCCGACCACACGCGCCTGTACGTGGTGGAGACCGGCGTTTCGCATCACCCCGGCTGTCCGCGCGTGATCTACGTCTACGACATGGAGGGCGAGCGGCCGCGACGGCAGCGGGTGTTCGCCGACATGCAGCCCGGCAGCTCCGACGGAGTCAGGACCGACATCCACGGCAACCTGTGGGCAGCCGCGGGCTGGGCCGGCCCCGGCTACGACGGCGTGCACTGCTTCTCTCCGGAGGGCGATCTGATCGGCCGCATCCACCTGCCGGAACCGTGCGCCAATCTCTGCTTCGGCGGGGTGAAGAAGAACCGCCTGTTCATGACCGCCAGCCAGTCCCTGTACGCCGTCTACCTGGAGACCGCCGGAGCGCAGACGCCGTGACACCTGCACCGTCCGACCGGCATGCCGAGCCGTTTCGCGTGCTGGTGACGCTGGGGGAGAGCACCACCGCCGGCGGCTGGAGCTCCGTCAGGGAGCGCTGCTGGGCCTCCGTCCTGGCCGCGTTGATCAGCGACTTCCAGGACGAGCCGGTGACGCTGATCAACGCCGGCATCGGCGCCAACGTGATCTCCGACCGGGTCCCCGTCTATCCCCACTCCGGCAAGCCGGCCGCCAGCGAGCGGATCGGCAAGCACGTGACTGCCCACGCGCCCGACCTGCTGGTGGTCTCCTACGGGCTCAACGACGCGCGCGGCGGCACGCCGGCGGAGCTGTTCCGCGCCGAGCTGCGGTCACTGATCGCCGCGCTCAGGCACGGCTGCGACCCGCTCCTTGTCCTGCTCGGGCCCTACTTCATGACCGCGTTCCGCGGCCACGCCCACTTCGACCACGCGGACCTGCAGGTGTTCGAGTGCTTCAACCTGGTCACGGAACAGGTCGCGCGCGAGACCGGCTGCCTGTTCTGCGACGTCCTGCACGCCTACGGCGGATCGCCGTGGATGGTCCACGACGACGGCGTGCACGCCAACGACCTCGGCCATCGGCTGGTCGCGCACCGGGTCTTCGAGACCCTGGCGCGGCACTGCTCCGGCCTGGCGGTTCGCACCAAGCGCCTGGAGCGCGAGAGCGAGCGCTGGCGGGACGAGTCGACGCTCAGGGCGGACTACGGGTACTGACCTGGCCGAGCAGAGCAAGAGGTAAGCAATGTCGAACAAGAGCGCCCCGAGGAAGCGGCTCGCCGGGGGTCGGGATCGAAGGCCGCGCATGGTGATCGATGGTCGCCCTGTCGCGAGGAACGATCGGGGGCTGCTGGTTGCGAATCCGCGGCACCTGTTCCTGCGGGACTGCGAGTACAACGTGGACCTGCTGGAGGTGAGCGTCGAGCACCCCGGGATCGGCGAGAGTTTTCCGGTACGGATGAGAGTGGGCTCGAAGCACGGCATGGTAGCCCAGTTGCCCCTCCCCGCGCGTGGCGCATTCGGAATGGCACGTGTCGCGGTGCACCCTCGGTATCATCCGGAGGAGCCTGTCGCCAGATGCAGATTCTGGTATTGGCCCGGTCTTCGAGGGTTGCGTCCATGGATCCTGGAGGCGGAGGCTATTCCGTCAAACTTGGTGGAGGCACGCTCCGAGCACATCGAGATATCGGAGGGGAAGGTGCGTCTGCTATCGGAGTTGGGCCGCGGTTGCCGACTTGCCTTCGAGGTGGGGGGTGAGATCGTTACGTTGGCTGTAGGAAAGGAGTAGATGCGGTGATGGGCGAACCTGGACATCTCGGCTTCCTGGCAGCAATCTGAGCGAGAACGACGAGGAGGAGCGAATGGATCCGCTGCAGCGCGTACGGCTTGGAACGACGGACCTGGAGGTGACCAGGGTGAGCCTGGGCTGCGCGCCGATCGGCGGCCTCTACAGCAACATTCCCGACGAGCAGGCGACGCAGGTCGTGCGCACCGCCCTGGAGGCCGGCATCAACTTCGTGGATACCGCCGCGCTGTACGGGGCGGGCACCAGCGAGCGGCGGGTCGGCGCCGCGCTGCGCGGCGTGCCGCGCGACAGCTACGTGCTGGCGACCAAGGTCGGCTGGCGGTTCGAGCACGTGCCGGGGCCCAGCGGATTCTCCGAGTACTGGGACAGCCCCGGCGCCTGGATGGTCGAGTGTCACAACGACTACAGCGCCGACTGGGTCGAGCGGTCGCTGGAGAACAGCCTGACGCGGCTGGGCATCGACCGCCTGGACGTCGTGCACCTCCATGATCCGGACGAGGACGAGCACTTCGCGGAAGTGATGGACGGCGCCTACCCGGTGCTGGACCGGCTGCGCTCGCAGGGCGTGATCGGCGCGGTCGGCGCCGGCATGAACCAGAGCGAGATGCTCTCGCGCCTGGCGCGCGCCGGCGACTTCGACTGCTTCCTGCTGGCCGGCCGCTACACGATCCTGGAGCAGGGGGCGCTGGACGAGCTGCTGCCGCTGTGCCTGGAGAAGGACATCAGCATCATCGCCGGCGGGACGTACAACAGCGGCATCCTGGCGACCGGCTCGCAGGGCGGCCCCGACGGCGCGCGCTACGACTACATGGAGGCGCCGCCAGAGATCGTCGCCAAGGTGCGGGGCCTGGAAGAGGCTGCGGCCAGGCACGCGGTCGACCTGCGTGCCGCCGCCAGCCAGTTCGCGATGGCCCACCCCGCGGTCGCCTGCATCGTGCCGGGCACGCGCCGGCCGGAGCGCGTGCTGGACAACCTGGAGCTGGTGCGGGTGGAGATCCCGTCAGCGTTCTGGGACGAGCTGCGCGACCGCGAGCTGATCCGCGCCGACGCGCCGGTTCCGGATTGACGGAGTTGCCTGACGCTCAGGCGGAGCCGGTGCCGTTGCGGGCGGCCGAGCCCACCAGCTCCGCGAACTCGGCGGCCTCCACCACCTCGGTTTCCAGCAGGCGGGCGGCGACGGCCTCGAGCGCCGGGCGCTGCTCGCGCAGCAGGTTCAGCACCGTCTGGTAGCGCTCGGAGATGATGCGGGCGGTCTCCTCGTCGATGTACTGCTGCGTGGACTCGGAGTATTCGCGGTTGACCACGTGGCCAGCCTGGCCGAGCAGTGGGCTCTCCTGGCGGTAGGGCAGGCGTACGTTGGCGAACTTCGCGCTCATGCCGTAGTCGGTGACCATCCGCTTGGCCATGTCGGTCGCCCGGTCCAGGTCGTTGGCGGCGCCGGTGGAGATCTCGGCGAACACGACCTCCTCGGCCCCGCGCCCGCCGAGCAGCACGTCGATCCGGCCCAGGATGTCGCTCTCGGTGAGCAGGAAGCGGTCTTCGGCCGGGGTCTGCATGGTGTAGCCGAGCGCGCCAATGCCGCGCGGCACGATCGAGATCTTGCGCACCGGATCGGCGTCCGGCGTGTGGCAGGCGACCAGCGCGTGCCCGGCCTCGTGGTAGGCGACGATCCGCTTCTCCTTGGGGTTGAGCACCCGGCTGCGCTTCTCCAACCCGGCGACGACCTTGTCGATCGCTTCGCTGAAGTCGCTCTGGGCGACCGTCTTGCGGCGCGCGCGCACCGCCAGCAGCGCCGCCTCGTTGACGATGTTGGCCAGGTCGGCGCCGGCGAAGCCGGGCGTGGCGCGCGCCACTTCCAGCAGGTCGACCTCCGGCGCCAGCTTCACCTCCGCGCTGTGGATCTTCAGGATCGCCTCGCGGCCTGACAGGTCGGGCTTGTCCACCAGCACTTGGCGGTCGAAGCGCCCGGGACGCAGCAGCGCGGCGTCCAGCACCTCCGGCCGGTTGGTGGCGCCCAGGATGATCACCCCGGAGCGCACGTCGAAGCCGTCCATCTCCACCAGGAGCTGGTTGAGGGTCTGCTCGCGCTCGTCGTTGCCGCCGGCGATGGCCACGCCGCGGCTCTTGCCGATGGCGTCCAGCTCGTCGATGAAGATGATGCAGGGCGACTTCTCGCGCGCCTGCTTGAAAAGGTCGCGTACGCGCGCGGCGCCCACGCCGACGAACATCTCCACGAAGTCGGCGCCGTTGAGGCGGAAGAAGGTGACCTCGGCCTCGCCCGCCACCGCCCGCGCCAGCAGCGTCTTGCCGGTGCCCGGCGCCCCGACCAGCAGCACGCCCTTGGGGATCTTGCCGCCGATCTCGACGTAGCGATCCGGGTTCTGGAGAAAGTCGACCACCTCCTCCAGCTCGGCCTTGGCCTCGTCCGCGCCGGCGACGTCCGCGAAGCGCACGCCGGTCTCTCCCTCGGCCACCACCTGGGCGCGGGACTTCCCGAAGGCCATCACGTTGGAGCCCATCGATCCGAGCCGCTTGAACATGAAGCGCCACACCAGGAACATCAGCCCGAGCGGGATCACCCATTGCAGCACCAGCCCCAGCAGCGGCCGGTTGCCCTGCGGTACGGCGTAGTACTGGACGCCCTGCTGGTCGAGCAGTTCCACGAACCCGGGGTCGTCGACCCGCACGGCGCGCCACTCCTGAATGTTCGAGGGGCTCGCGGCACCCAAGTCCTGCAGGCGCGTCAATTCCTGTTCGGTGACGTTGTAGCCGATGTACTGGTCCTCGGTGATGCGCACGCGCTTGATCTGCCCGTCGCTGACGAGCGCCTTGAACGTGCTGTATTCCACCATCGACGCGCCCTGCTGGCTGGAGAACAGCGAGTTGAACAGGAGCAGGAGCGCGGCGGCGATGACGATGTACCACAGCGAGAAGCGGAACTGGCCGCGGCTCGGCGGCTTGATGAGGGGCGGCTCCTCCTGCGGACCGCCGTCGGACTTCGGGGGCTGCCAGAAACGCCACTGGCCGTTGCTGCCGGCCGGCGTCGGGCGACCGCGGTCATCGGGGTCGGTCATGATGCGCCTCCACCTTCAAGGTAGTGGCGCCCGCGATCGGCGGTCCAGGCGATTGACAGGTGCGGCGTTCATCCGGTAGACATGGGAGCGAGTCGGTTCGGGTATGGTGCCGTTGGCGACCGCCCGGGCCAGGCGGCTCGGATGGGGCCCCATCCGGGCAGGGCATCGTCCAGACGCCCGTGCCAACGAAACTCTGGTAAGAAGGAGGTAGTTGAGCGATGGACAATTTTCGCGGCCGTGTGAGGTTTCACACGGCCTAACCACGGGGCCGCCCTTAGGGGCGGCCCTTTCTCCTTAAGGGGCCGTCATCGCGGTCAGGAGCGGGCGTCGGTCGCCGGCGGGCTGATGCGGCCGCGGGTGAGAAGCTCGAAGGCGTGGGCGATGCGCACCAGGGTGGGCTCGCTGAAGGCCGTGCCGGTGAACATGACCCCGCGCGGCTCGATCGGCGCGGGGCTGCCGGGGGCGGCCGGCACGAATCCGAGCGGCACCGCCACCGACGGGTAACCGGCGCGGGCCGCAACCGACGAGCCCGAGCCGTTCGGGAACACAATGGCGTCCAGTCCGTCCCGCTCCAGGGTGGCGTCGATCCCTTCGGTCCGGCACAGGCGCAGGTCCTCCGCGCGGGCGTTGAGGTATTCCGCCTCGTCCATGCGGCCGGAGGTTTCATGCTCGGCACGCAGCAGCCACACCTGCCCGTAGCGGAGCGCGCGGTCGGCATGGGCGGCGTTGAAGGCGATCAGGTCGGCGAGCGTCCGGCACGGGGCGCCCGGGCCGAGCCGGCGCAGGTAGGCGTTCATGGCCGCCTTGAACTCGTATAGCAGCACCGGCGACCACGCAATCCCGTCTCGGGTGGCGATGTCGGCCGGATCGACCACCTCGGCGCCGCCCTCGACGAGTGCGGCGCGGACCTGCTCCAGCGTGTCCTGCCACCCTGAGCCCTGCTCGTCCCAGAACCCGGCCCGCGGGATGCCGATGCGGGCGCCGCGCAAGCCATCACGCCGCAGGTGCGGACGGAAGTCGAAGGCCGGCGCGCCGTGCGTGGCCGCGTCCTCGGGGTCCGGGCCGGCGATCACGGCGAGCACGCGGGCGGCGTCCTCCACGCTGCGCGCGAACGGCCCGGCGGTGTCCTGGCTGAAGGAGATCGGCACGATGCCGGTCCGGGACACCAATCCGACGGTCGGCTTGATGCCGACGATGCCGTTGGCGAAGGCGGGCACCAGGATCGAGCCCGCGGTTTCGGTGCCGATCGCCACCGGGCACAGGCCGGCGGCCACGGCGGCCGCCGATCCAGAGCTGGAGGTGGACACCGGCAGCGCGGGGTGATGGGGGTTGAGAACCTGTCCGCCGAGCGAGCTGTAGCCGCCGGGCATGCCGGTCGACAGGTAGTTGGCAAGCTCGGTCATGTTGGTCTTGCCGACGATCAACGCCCCGGCCGCGCGCAGGCGCTGCACCAGGGGCGCGTCGGCCGGCGCGAAGGAGTCGGCCAGGGCCAGCGCGCCGGCGCTGGTGGCCATCGAGCCGCCGCCGGGGCCGCCGGTGTCGACGTTGTCCTTGAGCAGCACCGGCACCCCGTGCAGGGGGCCGACGGCGGCGCCGGCGCGCCGCTCGGCATCGAGCCGCCGGGCCGTCCACTGCGCGTCGGGGTCGACGCGCAGCACCGTGTTGAGCTTCGCGCCGGCACGGTCGACGGCCGCGATGCGCGCGAATGCGCGGGCGAGCTCGTCCTGGACCGTGGTGCCGCCGGCACGGTAGGCGTCGAGCAGCCGGCGGATCGCGCCGTCGGGGCCCGCGGCGTTCATCATCATCGGACCAGCGTACTCTGGCACACTCGTGGCGTCGCACGGAGGTTGAAGAAGATGGCGAAGGTCGAGGCGTTCAAGGGGTATGGGGGAGACCCGCACGGGACGAAGCCGGACGTGCCGCCGGCGGCCAACGTGGTGACGCCCCGCGACGGCGCGCCGGTCCGCTACCCGGGCTGTGACGGCGTCGGCGTGCGGGTCGTGCACCCGTCCAACCCGCGCGCGCCGTCGCAGGCGATGGGGCTGGTGATGTTCTACCTGCCCCCGCACGCGAAGATGGAGCCGCGCGGCCACCTCCCCGAGGAGTGCTACGTGATCCTGCGCGGGCGCGGCGTGATGACCCTGAACGGAGAAGAGCGCGAGGTGGCGGCCGGCACCTTCATCCACCTGCCGCCGTGGTGCGAGCACGGCATCGAGAACAGCGGCGACGAGACGCTGGAGGTGCTGATCTGCACCGCGCCGCCGAATCGGTAGCGGCCGGGTGCCAACCCGGCTAGCCGATGTCCATCTTGTAGCAGTACGAGCCCTGGAGCAGGTTGTTCGGAATCAGCGCGTCCGAGCCGGTCCCGCCGGCGTCATCCCACCACTCGTATCCGCCCACTCCGCACAGGCCAAGCCGGGTCTGGCCCCGGTCCACTTCGTAGATCGCCGAGGCTCCCGCCCTGAACGTGGAAGTGCCGGCCGGATCGACCCGTACCGGCGAGTGCAGGTAGGTCAGCTCTGCCGTCGTGGTGGTCGTCGTCGAGCAGCCCACGAGCATCGCCAGCCCCAATAAGCCTGCCGCCAGCGCACGTACCACTCCCTGATTGCCCATACTGTTTCCCTCCCAGCACGCATGGGTGCCGGGTCACTCTGGACCAGCCGGCACGACCGCGCAACCGGGAAGGCGCGCCTGCAGCACCTCCGGATCGGCAAGGCGGTTGTCGAACACCTGCCCTCCAACCCGGTCGTCACCGTTCCCCGGGCAGCCGGCCTGCTACGCCTGACAGCCCCGCCGGCCCGCAAGGCGATCGAGCTGCTGGAGAGCCTGGGCGTGCTGGGCGAGATCAGCGGCAAGCGCCGCGGGCGCGCCTACGCCTACCATGAGTACGTCGACGCGCTGATCGGCCCGGATGGGTGATGCGGTGTATACGCCCACGAGAGTGCACCGGTCGTTTCCCGACCCTCACTTGAACGGTGGGATGTCCACCTGGCAAGCCAACCCTCATGAAGTAGCGAGCGAATGCTTGGGAGAGGTGTTAGCCGTGGGCAGATTGCACTCGGAAAGGACGTGGTATGCCGGGAGATTACCTCGGCGGGCGTCTTCCCATCCTCGCGGAGTCGAGAGATGGCCCTCGGTACACTCCGACCTTCGCCACAGAGCACAGAGAAGGACCTCAGTGAGCTTGTTTCGGCCTTGACCAAGTCACAGCTTTGCGACATTACGATGACGTCGCGCTCTGTGTGTCCGAACGTCGCATGTTCTGCTCGGCTATCGTCGGCAAGGTCGGCGGGAGGCGAAAAGACCCGACATGACTCCAGGATGTCACCTTGCTCCAGGTCATCTCCTTCCGCGAGGGAGTACCAAGGGTATTGTTGTTCAGCAGCGATCATCGACAACGTGCGTTCAGGTCGCCCACGGATCCTCTTCCGGAAGTGGCTTGTCGCGGCCTGCGAACTGCAGTGTGACCGTAATCGTTCCTTTAGGCCGCTTTGGTTCAGCTTCGATCGCGAAGTCCCAATCCAGTACCTGCTCCAGTTCCTCAGACGTGGGTTGGTTGAGGCTTGCGAGAAAACCTTCCACTGAGTCGCCAAGTAAGGTTCATCCTCGGGCGAGTAGATGCGCGCATCGTCGATCCAGTCCGACACCGTGAGTCTGGAAGAACTCCCAAAATCGCGCCAGATTGCTGCCGCCCTCGCGGCTAACCACCTCAATTGAAGGGCTCCCAGAGCTGGCCGAAATGAGCGACGGTGAATCGGGTCACGGGCTTGAACTGGATCCCGAAGACAACTTCGGTAAGCGGCGGACTGGCAAATGTGAACAGAGGTTCGTCCTCCGGGCACGCCCCTTCGTAACTCACGGGGGAGATCACGTCGGCCAGGGGAAGGCTACGGTCGGCTGATTGACGAATCGCTGGACGCGGAGCAGCAACCGCGCGCCGGCGCCCGGCTCCAGGCGCACGTGCATGGCGCTGTTGCCGACCTCGGTGCGCTCGCCGTCGATGGCGACGCTGTCGATCGTGTGCTCGGCGAAGGCGCCCGACTGCAGCACCAGGTTCTTCGCGTGCACGGGGTCCAGGTTGACGAGTTGCACGCCCACCTCGTCTGCGCTCATGTGGTCGACCAGCGATGCGACGCCGGGCGGGAGGCCGGCGCGCCGGCGTTCGGCGTCGAAGTAGCGCACCGCGCAGTGCCACGGGACGCCCACGTGACGGGTGGGAAGGCCGCCCAGCATGAGCTGCACCAGGCCCCACACCTCGGCCGGATTGATGCCGTTCGGATCCTCGGAGAGCAGCATGTCGGCCGGGCGGGTGTCCTGCTCGCGCTTGGCCACCTTCTGGCGGACCTGCTCCAGGTCGGCCAGCAGCTTCTCCACCGGATAGCCGTCGTTCGTGCCGTCCAGGAACCGCACCCAGGGGTCGGCGGCCACCAGCGCGTGGTCGCGCTCGCGGTCCTGAGACCAGACGTAGACCTCCAGTGCTCCGCGGTCGAACGGCTCCGGCTGGAAGTCGTACCAGCCGTCCTCGTTGTACATGCGCGGATAGAGGGTCACGCCGTCCTCGGTCTTGCCGTGCCTGTTGACCGACTCCATGACCGTGCGCCAGACGTCCACGTACTTGCGGTCGCCTGACACCAGCAGGGCGTTGCCGAACGCGTACGGCGTGCGGTGCTGGAAGTTGGGGCGGTGGTGGGGGATCGGCTTGCCGTGCTCGTCCAGGCCGTAGAAGCCGCCGGTGTGGCCCCAGCCGTACACGCCGCGCCACCAGGCGCCGCCGTGCAGGCCGCCGCCGACCTTCCCGTCCAGCCCGACGTTCCCCGGGATCAGGCCGTCGTTCGCGTGCGTGCGCTCGATCCAGGCGTCCGAGTACTCCTCGATCCATTCCTTGTACCTGGGGTCCCCGGTGGCCGCGTAGGCGTAGAAGGCCATGGCGGTGGCGGCCAGGTTCAAGGGGATGTCGCCCTCCACGTCGCGGTAGCTTTCGAAGTGGAACAGGTAGTCGTCGAAGTCGCGGTGGCCGCGCCCCGGCTTGAAGCGCCCCTCGATCTCGAACGGGTCGCCGGCCCAGTCGACCGGCTCCGCCCTGCCCAGCACCGGCCCTCGGCTGCCGTTCAGGACGCTGCGGATGATGCGGTGCTCGGGATCGTAGTTGGGCTCGGCCGGCTCGTCGGGGTCGCCCGGCAGGTAGAAGCCCGCGAAGCGGCAGATGCGCTGCCGCCAGGTGAGGTTCCACGGCTCGCACAGCCCCTCCTGGAACAGGCAGTGGTAGCCCTCGCCGTTGTGCACCCAGTCGAAGGCGGTCGGGAACTCCTTGTAGTACATGCCGTCGGCGCCGAGCTTGGTGACGGTCGTCTTGGCCTCCGTGTACTGCCGGATGTGGCCCTCGATGCCGCGGCGGTACAGCGCCAGCACCCGCTCGGAGCCGCCCAGCGCGTAGAAATCCGTCCAGTTGGTCACGTTCTCGGCGGCGTCGTCGGGGCCGTCCAGCGCCCCCCAGCGCGCGAAGCACTTGAGGTAGCCGCGCTCGTCGAAGTAGCGGTCGAAGAACGGCGGGATCGCCGCCTCGATCGCGCGCATCAGCTCGCGTTCCAGGAGCGCCCAGTGCGGGGGCGCGGTGGGAGTGGCGATGGTCACGGCGGCGGTCGGCGGGGTTCGGGTGAGCATGCGGGCGTTCCTCCTGAGACCTGCGGGCCTGCTGGCCGCAAGGGTAGCAGAGAGCGGCCGGCCGCTCCGCTCAGCCGGAGGGGGCGCCCGCGGCGCTGGCGTCCGCGTGCTCGAACTGGCTGCTGTAGATGCGCGCGTAGGTGCCGTTCGCGTCGATCAACTCGTCGTGGGTGCCGCGCTCGGCGACGCGGCCCGCATCGATCACGTAGATCACGTCGGCGCGCCGCACCGTGCTCAGGCGGTGGGCGATGACGAAGCTGGTGCGCCCCTTCAGGAGCTCGCCCAGGGCCTCCTGGATCAGCAGCTCGGTGCGGGTGTCGACGTTGGAGGTGGCCTCGTCCAGCACCAGGATGCGCGGGTCCTTGAGCAGGGCGCGGGCGATGGCCAGCAACTGGCGCTGGCCGCGGCTCAGGTTGACGGCCCCTTCCTGCAGCACGGTGTCGTAGCCGTCGGGGAGCCGGGAGATGAACTCGTGCGCACGCGCACGGCGCGCCGCCGCCTCGACCGCGGCGTCGTCGGCATCCGGCCGGCCGTAGCGGATGTTGTGGCCGATGGTGTCCGCGAACAGGAAGGTGTCCTGCAGGACGATGCCGATGCTCTGCCGCAGGCTTTCCTGGGTCACGGCGCGGACGTCCTGGCCGTCGATGGTCACCGCGCCTGCCTGCACGTCGTAGAAGCGTTCCAGCAGGCTGATGATGGTCGTCTTGCCGGCCCCGGTCGGGCCGACCAGCGCCACGGTCTGACCCGGCTCGGCGACCAGGTCCACGCCCTGCAGCACCGGGGTCTCAGGCTCGTAGGCGAAGCTCACCCCGGACAGCTCGACGCGGCCGGCGGTGACCGCCAGCGGCCCGGCGTCGTCGCCGTCGCGCACCCGCGGCTCCTCGTCCAGAAGCTCGAAGATGCGCTCGGCGCCGGCGATCGCCGACTGCACCTGCGCCCACATCATGGAGATGGACTGCACCGGCTCGAAGAAGCGGCGGACGTACTGCAGGAAGGCGACTATCACGCCGATGCTGACCAGCTCCCTGCTCGCCAGCACGCCGCCGTAGGCCAGCACCACGGCGATGCCGACCGCGCTGATGATGTCCATGGTCGGCGCGAACGCGGCGGTCAGCGACTCCGCGCCGACGTTGGCGTCGCGGTTGGCGCGGTTGAGCTGCCGGAAACTCGACGAGTTCCAGCCCTGACGATTGAACGCCTGCGCCACGCGGGCGCCGGAGATGTTCTGCTCCAGCTCGGAGCTGACGCCGCTGATGGTCTTGCGGGTCTTGCGGAAGGCGATGCGGGCACGGCGGGAGAACACCGCCGTCGACAGATACATCAGGGGCAGCAGCGCGAGGCTGGTGAGGGCGAGCCGCCAGTTGAGGGCAAACATCCCGATCAGGATCGCGACCAGCAGCAGGACGCTGGAGGCCAGCCGCGACAGGCTCATGCCCACCGCGCGGTTGATCACGTCGGTATCGTTGGACAGCCGCGACACCAGGTCGCCCGCCTGGTGGTGGTCGAAGTAGCCGAGGGACAGCGCATGCACCTTGGCCATGATCTGGCTGCGTATCCGCAGCAGCAGCCGCTGCCCCGCCGCCGCCAGGGCGATGCGGCTGACGGCGCCGGTCAGCCAGCCGGCGATGTAGCACGCCAGCACCAGCAGCATGGCGATCACCAGCACCCGCGCCGCCTCCGGCGCTTCCGACTGTCCGTCGACGAACGCCTTCAGACCGTCGACCGCCCGCGCGATGAACAGCGGCCCCAGCGCCTGCGCGCCCGCGGACGCCGCCGCGGTCACCACCACCAGGAACAGCGTCAGGCGCATGTCGCCCAGGTAGCGGAGCAACCTCAGCAGCGTCTGCCCGACCTTCTCGGCCTGCCGCTCTTCGCCGGTGCCGAACGGCATCATGCCCATGCGCATCCGGTTCGCCGCGGGCTGCTGCCGGTGACTTGAGGAATCGCTCACGATCGCGCCTCCCCGATCTCGGCCGGCTCCGACTCGGCCTGCTGCGCGGAGAGCTCGCCGTAGAAGACCTCCGCGTAGAGCGCATTCTCGTGCAGCAGCCGTTCGTGCTCGTCCAGCCCGGCCACCGTTCCTTCATGCAGCAGCAACACGCGGTCGGCGGCCAGCACCGTGTTCATGCGGCTGGCGATGACGAAGGACAGCCGGTCCTGTCTGAGCTCGTCCAGGGCGGCGCGGATGCGCCGCTCGGTCTCGTAGTCGACGCTGCTGGTGCTGTCGTCCAGGATCAGGATGCGCGGCTCGATCAAGAGCGCGCGGGCGATCGCCACCCGCTGTTTCTGCCCGCCCGACAGGGTCACGCCGCGCTCGCCGACGTGCGAGTCGTAGCCGTCGGGGAACTCCGCGATGAACGGGTGCGCCTCCGCGGCGCGGGCGGCCGCCTCCACGTCGGCGTCGGTGGCGTCCGGCCGGCCGTAGGCGATGTTCTCACGGATGGTGCCGCCGAACAGGGTGGTCTCCTCCAGCACGATGCCGATCTGCCGCCGCAGCGACTCCAGCGTGACGCCGCGGATGTCGGCGCCGTCGATGGTGATGCGGCCGGCGGTGACGTCATAGAAGCGCGGGATCAGGTTGATGATCGTGCTCTTGCCGGACCCGGTCGCGCCGACGATGGCCAGGGTCTCGGCGGCTCCGGTGCGGAAGCTCACCTCGCGCAGCACCGGCGCGCCGACCCCGAAGTAGCTGAACGACACCCGCTCGAACGCCAGCCCTTCGCGCAGGGGCGCCAGCGTGGCGGCCCCGGGCTTCTCCTTCACCTCCGACTGGGCGTCCAGGATCTCGAAGATCCGCTCGGCGCTGGCGGCCGCCTGGGAGATCGACATCATGATCATCCCCAGCATCGTGATCGGGAACATGGCGACGATCAGGTAGCCCTGGAACGCCACCAGCTCGCCGATGGTCAGGCGCTCCGCCAGGATCTGGATGCCGCCGCCCCAGGTGACCACCACGGTGCCGATGTTGGCCATCGCGAACACCAGCGGGATGGCCAGCGAGAACAGGCGCGCCACCTGCATCATCTGGTCGTAGAGGCCGCGGCTCTCGGTCTCGAACCGCTCCTGCTCGCGCCGCGCGCCGGTGAACGCCTTGACCGTGCGGACGCCGACGATGTTCTGCTCCAGGCGGGTGTTGAGCGCCGCGATCTTCTCCTGGACGGCGCGGAACCGAGGCCGGCCCACCTTCGCCATGTAGGTGAAGAGCGCGAACACCACGACCATCAGCGGGATCACGTGCAGAGCAAGCCGCCAGTTGGTCGCGAACAGCAGCGCGAAGCTGCCGATCAGCAGCACCATCGTGGTGATGATCTGGATCACGCCGGTGCTGATGAAGGTGCGCACCATGTCCACGTCGCTGGTGGCGCGGGTGAGGAGCTGCCCGGTCTGCGCGCGGTCGTGGTAGCTGAACGAGAGGCTCTGGATGTGGTCGTAGAGCCTGTTGCGCAGGTCGTAGGCGACGCCCTGCGACACGCGCGCGGCCAGCGCGCCCTGCACGTAGGTGAATAGCGAGCGCAGCGCCGTGACCGCGACGATCAGCAGCGCGCCCACCAGGATGGCCTGCATGCGTCCGACCAGGATGCCCGAGTCGATGACCTGCTGGGTGATGCGCGGCACGGCCAGGTTGCCGGCGGAGCCGGCCAGCAGGCAGGCCAGGCTGACCAGGACGCGCCCGCGGTACGGGCGCATGTAACGCAGACTGCGCAGCAGGGCGCGCATCGCGGGGCGCCCGGGCCGCCCACCGCGGAATCCCGGGCCACCGGGTCCGCCAGGGCCGCGCCCGCCGGGACCGCTCCACGGAGGCGGGCCGCCCCCCCGGCTCTGTGCGCCGGGCTTGGCTTGGCCCATGCCCGCGCGACCGTCGCCGGGGCGCCCAGATCCGGGATGGCTGCCGCGGCTCCGGGGGCCGCGATTACCCGGCTGCTGCGGTGATCGACTCGACAACCTCATCCTCCCGACCGGCCAGTCGTTCCAGCAACTCGTTCAGATGTGCCTGTTCCTCCGCGTTCAGGGGCTCCATGATGCGGTGGATCCCGCTTACGTACTCCGGCCACAGCCGGCTGACCACGGAGCGGCCGGCCGGCGTCGCGTGCACCAGCACCACGCGCCGATCGTGAGGCGCCGCCCGGCGCTCGACCAGTCCGTCGCGTTCCAGGCGGTCCACCACCCCGGAAGCGTTGCCCGGGTCGGCCCATGACCGGGCGGCCAGCCGGGTCAGCGGGATGCCTTCGTCGGGGATCCGCACCAGGGTGTGGAACTGCGCTCCGGTCAGTCCGGCATCGGCGAACAGCGCGCCGATCGCCCGCTTCATGGACAGGGTGGTGCGCAGCAGGCGCCGGAACGTGGCGACGGTCGGATCGGCGGAATCGTCGCAACGGTGATCCATGAGATAGTTGAGATCACAAATGTTATGATCGCAAGGACTGATCGTCAAGAGGTGCGCCCGCGCCCCGGCGTGACAACAGGGACACCGGGATGCGGGCGTGTTGTACGATCGGCGATCACGGTAGCGGAGAGGAGACCTCAGAGCGATGGAGATCGGTGCGTTTTCGGTGAGTCTGGCGGTGAAGGATCTGCGAACCGCGAAGGCGTTCTATGAGAAGCTCGGCTTCCGCCGCACCGGCGGCGACGGCAGCGGCTACCTGATCATGGTCAACGGGGGCGCCACGATCGGCCTGTTCCAGGGGATGTTCGAAGGCAACATCCTTACCTTCAACCCCGGGCTGGTGCAGGACGGGTCGCAACTCACGGACTTCACGGATGTCAGGGAGATACGAGAGTCCCTGCGTGCGAACGGTATCGAGATGACGACGGACACGGATCCGGCGGGCACCGGTCCGGCCCACATCGTCTTCCACGATCCGGATGGGAATGCGATTCTGATCGACCAGTTCTACCCCAAGCCCGGCGGTGAGGCCGACGCAGACGCAGGGAATGCAAGCGTCGGCTGCTCGACGTAGCGCTCGATCGCCAGCGTGAGTTGCGCGCCGGTGCCGGGGCGCAGGTGCACGACGGTCGTGCGGTCGTCCACCGATGTGCGCGTGCCGCCGGCGGTGACGGAGCGGATGCGGCTCTCGCCGTAGGCGCCGGCCTGCAGCACCAGGGTGCGCGGCCGCACCGTGTCCAGGTTGACCAAAGTTACCTCGACCGTGTCGGCGCCATCTTCTCCCGGCGCGAACCCGGTCACCAGCGACGCCACCTGCTCGGGGATGCCGGCGCGCCCGCGTTCCGGGTCGAAGTAGCGCACGCGGGTGTGCCACGGCACGCCGATGTGGCGGGTCGGCAGTCCGCCGAGCATGAGCTGCACCAGCGGCCAGACCATCTCCGCAGGGTTGAGACCGTTGGGGTCCTCGGACAGGCGCGTGTCCCGCGTCGAAGTGTCGGCGCGCACGCGGGCGATCCGCTCGCGGACCGTGGCCAGCGCCCACTCCAGGCGCTGGACCGGGAACTCCGGATTGCCGCCGTCCAGGAAGGCGATCCACGGGTGGTCGCTGACACGCTCGCGGTCGCGCGGGTCGAGCGTCCAGTAGAACAGCTCCAGCGCGCCGCGGTTCCACGGCGTCGGTTCGAACGCGTACCAGCCGTCATCGCCGCGCATGCGCGGATAGAGGGTCAGGCCGCGGTCCTGCCTGGCATGCGAGTTCACCGCGTCGATCACGTCGCGCCACACCTCGACGTAGGCGCGGTCGCCGGTCAGGTAGAGCGCGTTGGCCCAGCCGTAGGTCACGCGATCGGGGAACGCGCAGTTGTGGCGGAAGTAGGGCCGCTCGCAGGTGTGCGCCCAGCCGAAGACTCCTCGCCACCAGCGGCCGCCGTAGGAGCCGCCGAGGGTGCCGTCCAGGCCGACATTGGCCGGCACGATGTTGTCGTTGGCGCGTGTGCGCTCGAGCCACCCGTCGGCGTACTCCAGCAGCCAGTCGCGGTACTTCGATTCGCCGTCGAGCATGTAGGCGTGCAGCGCCCAGACGTTCAGCGCCAGGTTCATCGGCCCGTCGCCGACGACGTCCGGATAGTGCTGTTCGTAGTGGATGACGTAGTCGTCGTAGTCGCGGTGGCCGCGGCCGGGGTGGAACCGGCCCGGGATCTCGAAGGGGTCGCCGCACCAGTCGGCGGCGGTCGCCGTGCGCAGCAGCGGGCCGCGGCTGCCGGTCATGGTGCTGCGGATGATGCGGTGCTCGGGGTCGTAGTTGGGCTCCGGCGGCTCGTCCGGGTCGCCCGGCAGGTAGAATCCGGCGAAGCGCTTCATGCGCTTGCGGTAGACGGGGTCCCACGGCTCGCACAGCCCCTGCTGGAACAGGCAGTGGTACCCCTCGCCGTTGTGCAACGGGTCGAAGCAGGTCGGGTACTCCTTGTAGTACATGCCGTCGCGGCCCAGATCGGTGACGGTCGTCTTGGCCTCCGTGTACTGCCGGATGTGGCCCTCGATGCCGTGCCGGTACAGGTCGTACACGTCGCGCGGCCCGCCGACGGCGTAGAGATCGGGAAAGGCGGCGACGTTCTCCGCCGCGTCGTCGGCGCCGTCCAGCCCGCCCCAGCGCGGCACGCACTCCAGGTAGCCCTGCTCGTCGAAGTAACGGTCGTAGAAGACCCGGCACGCCTCGGCGATGGAGTCGATCAGGTGCCGCTCCAGCAACGCCCAGCGCGGCGGCGCCATCGGTTCGCTGACGGTGATCATCGGAGAGGTATACACCGGTGGATGTTCGGCGCGCAAATCGTCGGACCGGTACGCTTCCTGCGCACGACGGTGGCGGCGGTCCCTGCCGCCTGTGTCTGTAGTAGCTCGGCCTTTCCCACAGTGGCAGTGACGGGACCGGCTATCGGATCATGATCAACGAAAGCGCCACGATCGACCAGTTCTTTCCCAAGCCCGGCGCCGAAACGGACTCGCCGCGAACACCGTAACGCCGTTACCCTCGAAAGCAACGACAGGCACGGTGCGCCTTGGATGCGCGTGCTACGATCCTGGATGACAGAACGACGGAACGCAGCTACGTGGCACATCTCCCAAGTCGCGTTGAACGTGAGCGACATCGACGCCGCCGTCGCGTTCTATCGCGACACGCTGGACATTCCGTTCATCGCCCAGGCGGGCCCCCGACTGGCGTTCTTCGACTGCGACGGAGTGCGCGTCATGCTGTCCGCAAACCCCGGTGCGCCGGCGGGGTGCACGCTCTATTTCAAGGTTCCCGACATCGATCTTCGCTATGCCGAGCTCGCGGGCCGCGGCGTCGAGTTCGACGGCGAGCCGCAGGTCGTCCACTCCGCGGATGGCTACGAGCTGCGCATGGCGTTTTTCCGCGACCCCGCCGGCAACCTTCTGGCGATCATGGCCGAGCAGGGCGTCTACGTGGGCCAATAGGCATGACCGGCGCGTGCCCGAAATCAAGATCAGCGGTTCGTTGCCGGCGTTGAAGCATGCGCCCGGGCGATTTTGGCCAGCGCTCTCAGCACGGAGTTGACCGTGGCGGAGTCTTTGAAAATCTCCGCCACGTCAGGTTCCAGAAGAACTACGTTCGTGCCCCTGCGGTACGCCTCGAAATGCTTGCCACGAACGCCGCTTGAGAAGTCGTACTCCGCGCGTCGTGTCTTGTTCACTTCCCTGACCCACACTGCCTCCGTTCGTGTTGTGATGCCACTCGGGCTCTGGACAATCCTCTGGGCAGGGTCGATTCCGTCAGTGGTCTCAGGTTCGTACCACCATCGACGCCGCCGCATCAGCGATGGCTGAAAGGATCGGCGGCGTCCCGTAAGCCGTCCCCTACGAAGTTGAACGCGAGAATCGCAACGATCACGAACAATGCCGGAAACAGGTACCATGGATTGTTGATCACGTTGTTGAGGTTCTGCGCCTCTCGCAACATCGCCCCCCAGCTCGTCATCGGCGGGCGGATCCCCAACCCCAGAAAGCTCAGGCTCGTCTCGGCGATGATCATGCCCGGGATGGCAAGCGTCAGATTGACGAGCAGATAGCTGCTGATGTTCGGAATCAGGTGGAACGCCATTATCCGCAGAGGCCGAGCGCCGACGTTTCGTGCCGCCAAGACGTACTGAGAGTTCCGGTGGGAGAGGATCATGCCGCGCACCACGCGCGCAAGGCTCGTCCACCCCAAGAACGACAGAATCACGACGAGGCCGAAATAGATCTGAATCGGCGTCCACTCCTTGGGTAAGGCGGCCGACAGCAACAACCAAAGCGGGAGCGACGGTACCGACATCAGCACTTCGATGACCCGTTGCACGATGTGGTCAACGACTCCGGAGAAATATCCGGATACGGTACCGATGACCACCCCCAGAAAGAGGCTGATCAGCACCCCTGCCCAGCCTATGGTCAAGGAGATTCTTCCGCCATACAGGACACGGGAGAAGACGTCTCGACCCCACTTGTCCGTACCGAACAGGAAGACATGCCCTTCCTCGACACCGAAGAAATGGGTTCTTCCGCGCACCGGGAGGATGCCCAGCAGGCGATACTCCTGCTGCCCGCGCACCAGCAGCCGGATCGGATAGACCTCTGCTGTGTTACGTTCCCAGCGGATTCGATAGTTCTCACGGTCGACGGTGCGGGTGTAGCCATTGACGAACGGTCGCAGGTGGAAGCGACCTTGGCCATCAATGAAGGAGAGAGGGGTTGGTGGGTGGTTCTCGAGGCCCTTCGCGGTTTCCAGCAGCGTGTACGGGGCGAAGAACTCGCTCAGCAATGTGAAGAAATAGAGGGCTATCAAGCACCACATGGCGGTCACGGCGAGCCGATTGCTCCCGAACTTGAGCGACATGATGGAGCCGATGCTGCGTGGGCGGATCATCGCTGCCGTGTCGTCGGCATCCGCTGCTCTGCGAGAATCCGGCTCAGCGTCCAGCGGGCGATGCTCCGCACCGGCGCGGCGGGCAGACTTCATTCGCTCAGTCGTACCGGATCCTGGGATCGACTCCAGCGAGAGCGAGATCCGAGAGGAGATTGCCGAGTACCAGGACGCTGGAGAGGAGCATCACCATCGCTCCGGCAAGAAACGCGTCGTGATTCATGACCGCGTCGAAGAGCAGGGGGCCGGTCGTCGGGAGGTTGAGCACGATGGAGACGATGAGCTCGCCGCCGACGATGCCGGGAAAGGCGAGCCCAAGACTGGTGATGAACGGATTCAGGGCGAGTCTCACGGGGTACTTGATCACGAGCACGGTCTCTCGCAGGCCCTTGGCGCGCGCCGTTTCTACGTAAGGGCGGCGTAGCTGGTCGAGCAGGTTCCCGCGCAGGACCCTCATGGTGCCTGCCATTCCAGCGGTGCCGAGCACGAAGACAGGTATCCAGAGACGAGACAGGAGGTCCAGCACCTTGGCAAGGGTCCATGGCGCCTCCGCGTACTCCGGCGAGAAGAGCCCGCCCGGAATCTGCCCGAAGACGAAGAAGCCGGTGATCATGAGCAGCAGGGCGAGCAGGAAATTGGGAACACTCAGGCCCAGGAAACTCAGCGCGGTGAAGAAGTGGTCGCCGAAGGTGTACTGGCGTACTGCCGAGTAGATACCGATCGGGAACGCAACCAGATAGGAGAAGGCAAGGCTGGAGAACGCGATGACCATCGTGAGGGCGAGGCGTTCGCCGATGAGCTTGGCCACAGGGCGATGACCATAGGCGTATGAACGTCCCATGTCGCCGCGCACGAAGCGGCTGAACCACTTCCACCATCGCACATAGATGGGCCGGCCTATTCCGTACTGCTTCTCGAGGAGTTGGACCTGGCCGGGAGTCAGCGTGGCGCTGCCGGTGTCGCGTATCTGCTGAGCGACCAAAATGTCGACATACGTCCCCGGCGTGATCTCGATCGCCAGGAAGACGAGTACCGAAATGAGAACGAGCGTCGGCGCGGTACTGATGACGCGCCGGAGAAGGTAGGTGGCCATAGTGCTACGGGCGGATGCGGATCATCTCCGGCGCGTCTGCGCTACGATGCGATCGTCAGCTTCATCGCCCACACCGAGTTGGTGTCCGTGCTCTCTTCGGGGACCGGGTCCCAGCCGTAGGGTATGCGGTCGTACAGGTACAGCAGGTTCTCCCCGTCGATCTCTGCGACGTCCGTGTAGGCCGACGTCTGATTGGGGCGCGCTATCGGTTCGGCCGGAACCAGCCTGTTGTGAAGCTCGGTCACGTCAACGTGTTCCCAGCGCTCACCCAGTCCGTGGCGGTCCACCCAGAGGTGAATACCGGGACGGCCGCCCACAAGCACCAGCGCGCCGTTTTCCATCACGTGCATGCGCGGTTGGACCGACCCCATCCCTTCCATCAGGACGGGCGTGGTCCAGGTGCGGCCGTCGTCCTCGCTCCAGACTTTCGCATAGGGGCGCCTCGCTTTGAGCCGGAAGACCGAGAATAACCGGCCGTCGCGCAAGCGACACAGTGCGGTCTCCGAGGGTCCGTCGGCGCCGGCTACGTCGTAGTCTGCGGAGGCGATCACGGACTTGATGCGCCACTCCAGGCCGTTCCGGGAGTCGGCGAGTACGGTGGATTCGCGGCTGTCTCCGGCGAACTTGCCGTACAACGTAGTCAGGTAGGCTCCGTCCAGGGACGCGATCACCTGTCCGTCGAAGGCGAAGGCACTGGAGCCTATCTCCGTGCTCTTGAGTCCCGCCGGGCGTGGGAAGCCGGCGATCTTGACCTTCCGTGCCCGGTACCTGACCGCGCGCTCGGCGCGGGGGATGACATTGTGCGGGGCGCCGTGACTACCGTCCGAGAGAGGGCGCAGGTCGAACGGCAGGATCACGTGGTCTCCGTCCGGCGTGTTGAGGCTGGACGGTCCGAAGTAGGTGACGCCGTCCGGCTCGCTCCAGGACAGACCCCCATCCGCGGACCAGGAAACCAGCCCCGAGAACGAGTACATCGCCATGTCCCCTGTAGCGTACATCTTGGCGATGTACTCTCCGTTGGCGAGCCGCGATACCGTCGGGAACCACAGCCAGCTCGAGCTCCTGGCTACCAGTACGGGCCGGGAGAGGGAGACGGCGAGACCGTCAAACCGACAGGTCTCGCCCGCCGCCCAACATTCACTCGCCAATGGACCACTGCTCCAAGCGCATGAATCGTGGCGAGCCGGTGCCCGGATAGCCGGCCGGCATGTTCACGATTCGGTTGTGCGTGTAGACGGTGTTCGCCTGGTATCCCATCAGCCACGGGTATCCTATGTGATTGCGGATGAGTATGTCGGCCGCCTGGATCGCCAGATCGAGTTTCCGTTCCGGGTCCGGCGTAGACCGCGACTGGGTCTCCAAGGAGACGAGCTCGCGCAATGGCTCCTTGAGGGCATCGTATGGTTCGACGCCCTGCGCGCCGTCGGACTTGATCCAGTCGATGGCCGGGATCTGGAACATCGTGCGGGTGTTGAAGATGTTGGTCGCCCAATACTCCTGATCGATGCCCACCATCAGCACCGGAATGTCCCCCTGCACGTACCACGGCTGCACGCCCTCACTCCAGGTCTTCGTCTGCACGAAGAACTTGATCTTGAGATCGTTCTCCAGTTGAACGGCAGCCATCTGACCGACTTCACCGACCGGCTGCCAGTCGCTCCAGGTTCCCATCGTGATCTCGATCCGGCCTCCGTCGGGATAATGCCGGAATCCATCGTCGCCGATCCGCAGACCGAGTTCGTCCAGCAGCCGCTTTGCTTCGTCCAAGTCGTAGTGTTGCCACTCTTCGAGGAACTCCCACAACGCCGCGACCCGCGGGTCGCTGAGCTGCGACCCTGCCACACTGTCGCGGTGGAAATTGGGATGGCCGACGGTGCCGCCGATGAAGTCGAAAAGCTCCGGAGATACGTACGCGGTCGTCATCTGTCTGTTGTCGATAGCGAGTTGCATGGCCCGCAGGAAGCGCTCGTCCTTGAGCAGTTCCGCCAGCTTGCGCTCGTTGGGATCATCGTGGGACTTGGAAACCCAGGGAATGTTGATCCGTATTCCGAAGTAGTACGAGTTGCGGGGCGGCATCTCGTAATTCCCTGCCCGCTGTTGCTGGAACAGAACGGCATCGGTCGGCGGCCACTGCGTGAAGTCGAACGCGCCCGCCGACAACTGCAGCTTCTGCACCTCGCCGTCCTTGATGTAGGACATCCGCACGCGATCTGCGTATGGGAGCTGTCGCCCCTGAGTGTCCACTTTCCAGTAATAGGGATTGCGCCGCATGGTCAGCGCGTCCCCTTCCCTGACCTCGTCGGTAATCCACGGACCGTAGGTTGGCAGGTCAGGGTTGGTCAGAACCGAGTGAACCTCCTGGAACTCCTGCCACATCTCGGTCGCGTCCTTGCCTTCGCCGGCGTACTTGGGGTGGAACTGCCTCAGGTAGTGCGCGGGGCGCGGCCGCGGCTCGGAGAATACGTGAGTCAACACGGCAGGCATGTCGGCGAAAGGGGCGGCGGTACGTATGACGAGCGTGTAATCGTCGATCGCCTCCAGGATGAAGGGCTTGCCGCCCACGTTCGTGATCGACGGTGCAAGCGTGTCCGGATCGACATCCGGATCGGGGGAATAGAGTAGCATGTCTTCCCACCCAAAGACGATGTCCTCGGTGGTCAGCTCATGACCGTCCGACCACTTGACGCCTTCTCGCAACGTGATCGTAAACGTTTGAAGATCATCGCCGATCTCGAGGGACTTCGCCAGATTGGGATACCTGTGCTGTCCCGTGGGCGCCGTCAGGCTGAACAGATTCTCGCTCATGAAGCGCGTGCTGCTGCCGAAGTCGGTGTAGTACATCTCGATGAATCGAATGGTGCCGCCGTAACTCCCCAGCTCTTCGAGCGGTTGCACGACCGGCGGGTCCGGAGGCAGCCGCTCAGCAACCGGCGGGAGGTCACCTCGCTTCACGAGTTCGGCCAACTCCGGTGCCTCCGAATAGGTCAAGAGCGGAGGTTCCGGCGTAATGATGGGAACGACCTCTCCGGCGGGCGAAGTTTCGGACAGTACCGGGCTAGCGGCGAACAGGCCGATCACGACTGCGGTGACGGCAACGGTTGCCAAGCGCCTCATGGTTTCCTCCCGACCGGGCGCTGGTGATGCGGCCGCCTTTGCCCGGCGACGTTGACTGAACGGCAAGACAAACACACGTGAGGAGTGCTGTCAAACGAGTCCGAGCTTGGCGATCAGTCATCCTGAAAGATGACCTGCCTCTCTCGGCGGACCGCCTTCATGTGAACGAAGCCCTCGATGCAAACGCGTGGGAGCCCCTGACGCTCGACGTGGCGGCCAGCCGGATGGAGCGCATCGAGACGGCCGCGCGCCTCCCGCGGGCTGCTCGCGCAACCATGTGGTTCCTGACCGCCGTGAACGAAACGCGCACGTCGACCGGCTAACCGGGTCGAACGAGCCGCCAGATGGCACGGCGGGCGCTGTCGATGGCCAGAAAGGGACCTGGCGGCAGCCGCCGACCGAGCCAGCGCACCTCGAAGTGTACGTGGGGACCGGTGGCCCGCCCGCTCTTACCGGCCGACCCGATGCGCGCCCATTTGACGACCGGCCGGCCGGGGCGCGTGCGCGCGGATTCGAGATGGGCGTACAGGGTCGAGAACCCCAGCCAGTGGCGGATGATGATGTAGGTGCCGAGCGTGAGGCTGGTGCCCACCGTGTCGACGATGCCGCTCTTGGCCGCGCGCACCGGACTGCCGATCGGCGCGCGGAAATCGATGCCCTTGTGGACTTCCAGGGCCAGCGGGTTCGCGGTCTCCGGCCGGACTCGCAGGAAGAAGCGGGACGTGACCGAACCCGGTACCGGACGCACGTACGGTGGGATCACCAGGTTGAACGCCAGCAGCAGCAGCGCGATGCGCAGCAGGCGGCGGCGTCGTCGCGTGCGGCGCGCGGACGGCGGAACCGCGACCGGCATGGATCGGAAGATACTATTGTCGACGGCGGCGGGTTGACGACCGAAGAAGTAAAACTTAGTTTTACGATATGACGAGAACCGTTCGCAAGATCGGCAACTCCCAGGGCATCATCTTCGACGTCGCTCTGATGGACATGGCTCACCTCAAGGTGGGCGATGAGGTCGTGGTTACCGTGCACGACGGCGGTTCGATCATGCTGACGCCGGTGCGCCCGCTCATCGACGCCGAGCGGGCCGGCAAGGCCGCCGAGCGCCTCATCGGGAAGAACCAGGACCTGTTTCAGCGGCTTTCGTGAGCGCGCCCCTCGCTCATCCGACCGTCGCGGCCGTGAAGGTGATACACCGGACCGTGTTGGCTGCTCATGGCGGAATGGCGGGGATCCGGGACGAAGCGCTGCTGGAGTCAGCGGTGGCAGCGCCGCAAGCCACGATGATGGGTCAGCCGCTGATCGAGGACCCGATCGAGGTGGCAGCCTCGTACCTGTTTTACCTGTGCCGGAATCATCCCTTCGTGGACGGCAACAAGCGGGCGGCGCTCGCCACGTGCCTGGTCTTTCTCAGCGAGAACGGCCTGCTGCCAAGCGAGGCGCTCGATGCGGACGCGTGGGAGCGTCTGACGCTCGACGTGGCGGCGAGCCGGCTGGACCGCATCGAGACGGCCGGGCGGCTCCGCACGCTCCTGGCACACACTCGGTAAACCAGCCTCGATTGGCCGTCCGTGCTGTTCCGGCACGGTCGAAGTACGTCATCCGCGATCGCGGTCCTCGGACACGTGGCGCGCGGAGTCGCCGTCTCTGTACAGCGGCGCACGCCGGCCCGCACAGTAGGCCGGCATGGTCCGCACCGCCGCGCCCGGTCTGTTGGCGCCGATCACGATCAGGGGCCGCACGCTGCGCAACCGGATCGTGATGCCGCCGATGGCCAGCCACCTGTCGCCACCGGACGGATCGGTGACGCAGGAGCACCTGGACCGCTACGTGCCGCGCGCCGCCGCCGGCGTCGGCCTGGCGATGGTCGAGCACTGCTACGTCGTGGCCGGCGGCCGCACCAGCGACGACCAGCTCGGCATCCACGACGACGCGCTGATCGCCGGCCACGCCCGTCTCTGCGAGCGGATCCGGGCGACCGGAGCCGTGACCGGCGTGCAACTCAACCACGGCGGAGGCAAGGTGCCGAGTGCCTGCAGCGGCCACCAGCCGGTCAGCGCCTCCGCCGGTGTGGTGCCGCGCGGCCAGGAGGAGTGCCGCGCCGCCACGGTCGCCGAGATCGAGGAGTACCCGCGCGGCTTCGCGCAGGCCGCGCGCCGCGGCGTGCGGGCCGGCTACGACCTCGTGGAGATCCACGGCGCGCACGGCTACCTGCTCAGCCAGTTCCTGTCGCCGCTGGTCAACCGCCGCGACGACGGCTACGGCGGTGACGCCGAGCGCCGCTTGGCCCTGCCGTGCGCGGTGGTGCGGGCGGTGCGCGCCGCGGTGGGGCCGGACTACTGGGTCCAGTTTCGCCTGGGCGCGCTGGACTACAAGCCCGGCGGCCTGGACGCGGCCGCCGCCGTTGCCGCCGCCCGGGCGTTGATCGAAGCCGGCGTCGACTCCATCCACATCTCCGGCGGCGTGCACGGCCCGCAGGCGCAGGACTGGGACGGAACCTCCGAGGGCTACCACGTCGACATCGCCGCCTGCGTGCGCGCGGCCGTCACCGTGCCGGTGATCGTCCCGGGGGCGATCCGTACGCCGGCATTCGCCGACCGGGTGGTCCGCGACGGCAAGGCCGACCTGGTGGCGGTGGGCACGGCGATGCTGGACAACCCGCGCTGGGCGGCAGACGCCATCGAGGCGCTCGCCGGCTCGTCGCAAAGTCGAGACGCCGGGAACGACCGAGCATCTGGACATCAATCTTCGGCAGCATCATGATGTCGTCATGAGGACGACGCTGACGATAGATGACGACCTCGCCGATTCCCTGAAGGAGCAGGCCCGGCTTCACCGCGTGCCGTTCAAGCAGGTCGTGAACGACGCGTTGCGCCGCGGGATGTCCCCCGCCATGCGGGAGACTCGGGAGACCTACCGGATCGTCCCGAACCACAGCGGACTCGCTCCCGGCGTCGATCCGATGAAGCTGAACCAGCTCAACGACCAGCTCGAGGCCGAGGACTTCGCCGGGACGCGGCGCGGATGATCGTTCCCGATCTCAACCTGTTGATCTACGCCCACAATGACCAGGCACCCTGGCACGCATCCGCCAGGCGCTGGTGGGAAGGCCTGGTGAACGGCACCGAGCGAGTCGGCGTTCCGTGGGTGGTCTCGATCGGCTTCGTACGGCTGATGACCAGTCCAGCGGTGCTCGCACGCCCTGCGTCGCCCGAGGAGGCGGTCGAGCATCTCGCGTCGTGGTTCCGTTTCCGCCACGTCTCGCCGGTCAATCCGGGCGCGGACCATCTCACCCACTTCGCGAGCAATCTGGCTGCCGCCGGCGTGGGGGCCAACCTGGTGACCGACGCACACATCGGCGCAGTCGCCATGGAGTATCAGGCAGAGGTCCACTCGAACGACTCGGACTTCAGCCGCTTTCCTGGGCTGCGTTGGCGGAACCCGCTCCGAGTCCCCGGCTGACGACTGCTCAGCCTGCGCTGCCGTTGCCCGTCGGGAACCCGTGCGGTACGGTTGGCCCTTCGTGAAGGAGCTTCGCAGGTTCCGTGGCGACTGACCCGGTTGCGTCTGCCGCCGATGCGCAGCGCGAGTTGCTGCGCCGCCAACAGCGCACGCGGATGCTGCGCATGCGGCCGCTCTACCTGCTGCTCCTGATCTCCTTCGCCTTTCTGTTCGTGTTCAAGTACGTGCCGATCTACGGGATGGCGATCGCCTTCACGGACTTCAACGTCCGCGACGGGCTGCTCGGCAGCGAGTGGAACAACTTCGCCTACTTCAAGCGGCTGGCGCGCGATCCGTTCTTCACGCGCGTGCTGGTCAACACCGTCTACCTGAGCTTCCTGCGCATCGTCTTCCAGTTCCCGACGCCCATCGTTTTCGCGCTGCTGCTCAACGAGATCCGGTTCACCCCCGTCAAGCGGGCGGTGCAGAGCGTCAGCTACTTCCCGCACTTCATCTCCTGGGTGCTCCTGGGCGGCATCGTCTCGCAGATCCTCAATACCTACGGCCCGGTGTTCTGGTTCTTCGGTGTGATCGGCGTGGAGCCGGTCCATCTGCTCACGTACGCGCCCACCTTCCGCGGCCTCCTGGTGCTCACCGGCATCTGGCAGAGCGTTGGCTGGGGCTCGATCATCTACCTTGCGGCGCTGTCCGGGATCGACCCGCAGCTCTACGAGAGCGCCCAGCTCGATGGGGCCGGCCGGCTGCGGCAGGCGTTCAGCATCAGCCTGCCGTCGCTGGTGCCGATGATCTTCATCCTGTTCCTGCTGCAGGTGGCCGCGCTGATGCAGGAGTCCTGGGAGCAGATCTTCAACCTGTACAACCCCAACGTGTTCGCGGTCGCCGACGTGTTCGAGACGCTCATCTACCGCGCCGGCATCCAGGCCGCCCGCTTCGGCTACACCACCGCGATCGGCATGTTCCAGAACGTCGCCGGACTGATCATTCTGCTCATCGTCAACGCGATCATTCGCCGCTCCGCCGACTACGGCGACTACGCCCTGTGGTGAGGCTCAATCCGGTGGGACGGCGGCGCGGATCGATGCGGGGGAGTTGAGCGCGATGGCGGTGCGGGGCGGCAAGACGGCGTCAGGCGTGAGTTTCGACATCGCCAACTACGCGTTCTTCGTGCTGCTGTCGCTGACCTTCATCTATCCGTTCTGGACCATCTTCACCCAGTCCTTCGCCCCGATCCACGCGGTCCAACGCATGGGGTTCCACGTGTGGCCGGGCGAGATCGACACCGAGGCGTGGAACTACGTATTCGACGAGCATGACGTCGCGCCGGCCTACTTCAACACGATCTTCAGGGTCGTGTTCGGCGTGCTTACGACCCTGCTGGTCACCTTCACCGCCGCCTACGCTCTCTCCAAGCCGACGCTGCCGTGGCGCAAGTCGCTGACCCTCGTCTACACCCTGACCCTGTTCTTCTCGGGCGGGATCATCCCGCTGTTCCTCTTGATCCGCGGCCTGGGGCTGTTCAACACCCGCGCCGTGCTGATCATGGTGCCGGCGATCAACGTCTTCTGGATCGTGCTGGCCCGCAACTACCTGATGACCATCGACCAGGCGATGGAGGACTCGGCGGTGATCGACGGCGCCACGTACTGGACGGTGCTCGTGCGCATCATCGCGCCGCTGGCCAAGCCCGTGATCGCGGTGGTCGGCCTGTTCTCGGCCGTCCAGCACTGGAACTCCTGGTTCGACGCGCTGATCTACGCCCCGCACCCCCGCCTGCTCGTGCTGCAGATGCTGGTCTTCCGGATGTTGACGGATCTCCGCAGCGACTGGTTCATCGAGTACCAGGAGATGATGCGCCAGGCGGGCGTCGACGTGGAGATGTTCGCCGCCGAGGCGGTGCAGGCGGCCACCATCGTTCTGACCATCGGCCCGATCATCCTCGTCTACCCCTTCCTGCAGCGCTTCTTCGTCAAGGGCGTGATGCTGGGCTCGCTGAAGGGATGAATCGGGCGTGCAACTGCGCTACCATCGGCGCATCAACATGAGGGAGGGCCGCGGGCCCTCGTCGCAACCAACTCCCAAGAAGGAGACGGACATGAACACGAAGCGAATGCTGGCCCTGATCGGCTGCGGCTTGCTGCTTGCGGCGGGCACGGCGATCGGGGAAGGCCAGGACGAGGTGGATCGGCTGTCGTTCAGCAATGAAGACACGCTCGAGCTCGTCTGGGGCGGCTACTCCGGCACGGAGATCACCGACGACAACTGGGTGAAGGTCCACATCGAGGACCTGTTCAACGTGGACATCACCAACACGATCATGCACGGCGGCCGTCAGGACGCCCTCAACACCATGCTCGCCGCCGGCGAACATCCCGACGTGCTCTGGGCATTCATCGACATGGTGGCGTGGTTCAACAAGGGTGCCTTTCGCACCATCCCGCGCGACATGATCGAGCGCTACGCCCCGCAGTACAGCGAGTTCATAGACAACGAGGGTCCCGTGGCGTGGGGGGTGAGCCTGGCGCCCGGCAGCACCGACGAATACATGAACCTGCCGCGCGCCGAGCACTACCAGCAGGGCTGTGACCGGCTGGCGACGTGGCGGCTGGACTGGCTGCGCGAGATCGGCATGGACCCGGCGGGTCTGGACGGCAAGGCGCCGAAGCTGGGCGATTTGAACGGCCTGATGCACGACGAGGGCGCGCCCCGAGAAGGCGACCCGGCCGGCATGCCGGATACCTTCTACATGTGGTTCGGCCACTTCGACTGGGACGAGGTGGAATCGATCATGGCCGGCTTCCGCGCGGCCGACTTCAACGGCAACGGTCAGCAGGACGAGATTCCCTTCGGCACCCTCGGCGCCGGCGAGGGCTCCGAGGCTCAGGACATCGTGTTCTTCATGGGCATGGGGATGGTCTTCGACGCGTTCGGGGTCAACTCCGTGGAGAACTACTACGATCCCGAGCAGGACCTGACGGTGCGCGAGGACACCTACTCGCAGAGCCGCGAGGCACTGAAGGTGTTGCAGCGCTGGTTCCAGCTTGGGTATCTGGATCAGAACCTTCCGGCGGTCAGCCGGGCCGAGTGGGAGCAGCGCTGGCAGAACGGCCTGACCGGCATGTGGTCACGCGGGCAGAGCTGCGGCACCAGCTCCCGCTACGGCGATCCCGGCGGGCACTGCGGGCGTGTCGTCGCCAACGTGCCGGAGGCCAAGCTGGTGACGACGCTGCCGATGATCGGTCCGACGGGCATCGCGCGGTGTCCGTTCGACGGACGCGCCACGCCGATGAACCCGGGCATGGGCTACAGCATCAAGCACGACGTCACCGACGAGGAGCTGGCGCGCATCCTGCAGATCTTCGACTATCTCAACTACGATCCGCAGGGCATCATCCATGGCCAGTGGGGTCCGCCCGGCCTGTTCTTCGACTGGAACGGCAAGGACGGCGCCGAAGGCACGCCGTACGACTGCCTCAGCAGTTGGATGACGCCCAAGGAAGGCGTGTCAGGCTACGGCCAGCACTACGGCTTCTTCTACTACAACGCCTACCACTGGCACGACGGCTTCCGCTTCTGCGTCACGAACAAGGACCGGAACGACCTGACCGAGGGCCTGACCTGGGATTCGTTCATGAAGCAGAACCCGTACATCCAGGAGATCTCGACGCCGGACCACCGGGAGGACATCTTCACCCAGACCGACTACCTGCCGCTCTGGGCGGAGTTCGGCGACGGGCTGTCCACGCTCAAGCAGGAGACGTGGTGGCGCTACATCACCACCGACGTCGACATCGACGCCGACTGGCAGCGCTACGTCGACGAGTGGATGAGCATCGGCGGGCGCGAGGTGCTCGACGAACTCAACAAGGCGCCGCTGGTCTCGGACATCCGCGGTGGCGCGGCACATCTGGCGGACATGCTTCCGCAGTACTGACGCGATCGTGAACTGACGTTCACGGCACCGAAGCGCATGGGCGGCCGCTCCCCGGTGGGGTGGCCGCCCTTTTCGTCGGGCGCCTGCGAGGGGTAGACGAGCCTGCGCGCGCGGACTGCAAAGGCCCCGCGTTGCCTGTGGCACAATGGTGTGCAGGCGGCGGCGAGAGCCCGTGACCGCCGCAAGCGAGGATCGAAACCATGCGTTCGTTCAACACCGCCGGTCCCGTCAACGCGACCGATCACTACCTGATCGCGCCGCTGTCGAGGATCGGTCTGGACGAAGTCCTCGGCTTGGTGCGCGACAAGAAGTACTTCGTGCTGCATGCGCCGCGACAGACGGGCAAGACGTCCGCGCTGCTGGCGCTGGCGGACGTCCTGAACGAGCGCGGCTACCGGTGCGTGTACGCCACGGTGGAGACCGCCCGCACCGCCCGCGACGACGTGGAGCGGGCGATGCGCGTGGTGCTGGCCACCTTGGGGGAGGCGGCGCAGGCGGCGGTGGGCGACGCGTTTCTGGAGGACGCGTGGCCGGACATCCTCGCCAGGTTCGGGCCGG
Source organism: Spirochaetia bacterium (assembly GCA_963662775.1). GTDB lineage: Bacteria > Spirochaetota > Spirochaetia > SZUA-6 > Bin103 > CATQHW01. Next base: position 1,400,308 of record OY759747.1, on the reverse strand, counting down.
ATCTGGCGTTGGGCGCGGCCCTGTCGCGGTGGGCGCAGGCGGCGCCGCAGCCGCTGGTGCTGCTGATCGACGAGATCGACACGCTGACGGGCGATTCGCTGCTGTCGGTACTGCAGCAGCTCCGCGCCGGCTACCCCAACCGCCCCCAGCGCTTTCCGCACAGCGTGGTCCTGTGCGGCATGCGCGACGTGCGCGACTACCGCATGGGCGCCGCGGGCAGCCCGTTCAACATCGCCGCCGAGTCGCTGCGGCTGGGTGACTTCTCGCGCGAGGAGACGATGACGCTGCTGCGCCAGCACACCGAGGAGACCGGCCAGGCGTTCGCCCCGGAGGCGCTGGAGGCGGTGTGGACGCAGACCCGCGGCCAGCCGTGGCTGGTGAACGCGCTGGCGCACGGGACGTGCTTCAAGAATCGGGCGTTGCGAGACGACCGCTCGCGCACGGTAACCGCGGACGACGTCGCCGCGGTGCGCGAGGACCTCATCGTCAACCGGGTGACGCACCTGGACTATCTGGCCGACAAGCTGCGCGAGGACCGCGTGCGGCGGGTGATCGAGCCGATGCTGAGCGGCACGCACGGGCACGCGTTCACGGACCGCGATGTCGCGTACGCGCGCGACCTGGGGCTGGTGGCCGGCGATGCGCCGTTGCGGGTGGCCAACCCGATCTACGCCGAGGTGCTGCCGCGCGAGCTCGCGTGGGTGGCGCAGGAGACGCTGGATCTGTCGCCTCCGCGGTACGTGCGAACGGACGGCAGCCTGGACGCGGGGCTGCTGATGGAGGAGTTCCAGGCCTTCTTCCGCCGCCACTCCGAGCACTGGCAGGACCGCTTCGCCTACGCCGAGGCGTGGCCGCAACTCCTGTTGCAGGCGTATCTGCAGCGCGTCGTGAACGGCGGCGGGCGCATCGAGCGTGAGTACGCCCTGGGGCGCGGCCGAGTGGACCTGCTGATCGTCTGGCCGCTGGCGGACCGGGTGCAGGAGGTCGTCGTGGAGTGCAAGGTGGTGCGGGAGCACGACGGCCTGGCCAGCGTCGTCGACGAAGGCGTGGAACAGACGGCGCGCTACCTGGACGGCTGCGCAGCGGATGCCGGGCACCTGGTCGTGATCGACCGGCGGGAGAGCCGGAGCTGGGACGAGAAGGTGTTCCACTACAGGCGCCGCTCGCAGTCGGTGCCGATCGACGTGTGGGGCATGTGACGCGCTGCGGTACAGTGCGCGACATGACGGTAGCGGATACGTGGGATCTGGAGTCGATCTTCGCCGGCGGCAGTGCGTCGGCCGAGTTTCGGGAGTTCGTCGCCGCCCTGGAGCGGGACGTGGCCGGGGTAGGCGAGCGCGTCCGCGGGCTCGACGAGACCGCGACCGACGCCGCGGTGCGGACCGTGCTGCTCGACGCGCAGGCCGCCGAGGAACGGCTGGACCAGGCGTTCTCCTTCGCTGAGTGCCTGCGCGCCCAGAACACGGCCGATGCGGGGGCGGTGCAGTGGGTCGGACGGGTCGACGCGCTGGCGGCGTCGCTCAAGGCGCTCGGCGCCGTGCTGTCGGCCTTCACGGCCCGGCTCGCGGACGAGCGCTGGCGGACGCTGACGGAGAGCGCCGAGCTCCGCCCGGTGGCGTTCCTGCTCAGCCGGGAGCGCGACCTGGCGCGGCGCAAGCTGGACGCCCCGATCGAGGGGCTGGTGGAGGAGCTGGCGGCCGACGGCTACCACGCCTGGGACCGCCAGTACACGACGCTTGCCGGTTCCCTGCGGGCCGAGGTGGAGGTGGACGGCGAGTCGCGCCGGCTCTCCATGGGACAGCTCGCCGCCCGCCTGGAGGAGCCTGAGCGCGCCGACCGCAAGGCCGCGTTCCAGGCGCTGGAGGGGGCGTGGCGCCCGGTGGCGGATCTGGCGGCCGGCGCGCTCAACAGTCAGGCCGGCTTCCGCCTCACCTGGTACCGCCACCGCGGCTGGGACTCCGTGCTCGACGAGCCGCTCTACCTGAACCGGATGGAGGCGCGGTCGCTGGACGCCATGTGGCAGGCGGTGGCTGACGGGGCGGCTCGCCTGGTTCCCTACCTGCAGGCGAAAGCCCGCCTGATCGGCGCCGACGCGCTCAGTTGGTACGACGTGCAGGCGCCGGTGGGAGCCGCCGAGGACGAGCTCTCCTTCGACGGGGCAGCGACGCGCATCCTGGATTGCTTCGAGGCGCACGATCCCGAGCTGCGGTCGTTCGCCCGGCGCGCCTACGACGGCCGCTGGATCGAGGCGGCCGACCGCGAGGGCAAGGCGGCCGGAGGCTTCTGCACGACGCTGCCGCTGAGCCGCCAGACGCGCATCTTCATGACCTACGGCGGGACCTTCGGCGGTGCGACCACGCTCGCCCACGAGCTCGGCCACGCCCACCACTCGTGGCTGCTGCGCGAGCGCTCCTACTACGCCACCTCCTACCCGATGACCCTGGCGGAGACCGCCAGCACCTTCTGCGAGGGCCTGCTGATCTCGGCGGCCCTGGACGAGACGACGGACGCCGCCGTGCGCCTGCGGCTGCTCGACCGGGTGCTGGAGGAGGCGGCCACCATGCTCATGAACCTGCGGTCGCGCTTCCTGTTCGAGATCGACTTCTACCGGCAGCGGGCGTCCGGTCCGCTGACGGCGGCGGAGCTCGACGAGCTGATGGTCGACGCTCAGCGCCGCGCGTTCTGCGATGCCCTGGCGCCGGACGGCTACCACCCCCTGTTCTGGGCATCGAAGATGCACTTCTACTTCACCGACGTGCCCTTCTACAACTTCCCGTACGTGGTCGGGTATCTGCTGGCGAGCGGTCTGGCCGCGCGGGCTGCCGAGGCGGGGCGGGAGTTCGCGGGCGACTACCGGCGACTGCTTGCCGACACCGGCGTCATGACCTGCGAGGAGCTCGCCCGGCGCCACCTGGGCGTCGACCTGGGGCAGCCGGAGTTCTGGCAATCCGCCGTGGAGCGTCCATTGTCCCACGTTGGCGACTTCGTAGGGCTCGCTGCGAGCCCGTGAAGACGGCCGAGTGAGGCCATGGCAATCCCCGACGAACTGTTCACCTTCCTGGCAGAGCTGAAGGACAACAACGACCGGGAGTGGTTTCAGGCCAACAAGGCCCGCTACGAGGAGCAGGTGAAGGCGCCGCTGCTGTCCTTCATCGGCGGCTTCGACGAGCGGCTCGCCCGCCTGAGCGCCCACTACGTCGCCGATGCCCGCCCGGTCGGCGGATCGCTCTTCCGCATCTATCGCGACGTGCGCTTCTCCAAGGACAAGTCGCCGTACAAGACCGCCGCCGGCATCCACTTCCGCCACGAGCGCGGCAAGGACGCGCACGCTCCCGGGTACTACCTGAACCTGGAGCCGTCGGAGTGCTTCGCGGCCTGCGGCCTCTGGATGCCGGCGAGCGCGCAGGCGCAACAGATTCGTGCCGCCATCGACGGCGATCAGGCCGGCTGGCGAGACGCCAAGGATGCGGCTGAAGCGGGCGGCCTGGCCATCCGCGGCAGCTCCCTGAAGCGTCCGCCGCGGGGCTACGACGCCGGCCACCCCCTGATCGACGACCTGAAGCGCAAGGACTTCTACGTCAGCGCCGAGCTGGACCCGGAATCAGTGACCGCGGACGACTTCCCTGCCCGCCTCGAGGCGCTGTGGACCCACGCCACCCCCTTCATGCGCTTCGTGACCGGGGCACTCGCCCTGCCGTTCTGACCATTAGCTCCAGAAGGGCTTCGCAAAGTGGCCCCTCCGGTGTGCCAGCGCCAGAAAGACGGCGCCGAGCGCGAGCCCGATGACGATCGCGAAGATGGAAGCTTCCACGCCGAAGCTGCCGCCGGAGATGAGGTCGGGGCCGCTCAACTGCGACTCGAGCAGTCCGCCCACGTCATTTCCGGAGACGTTCACCCCGAAGATGCCTGCCTGCATGAAGTTCCACGCGAAGTGCGTGCCGATCGCCATCCACAGCCGCCGCGTGAGGACGTAGACGGCCCCGAGCAGCACACCCGCCTCCAGGACGATCGCCAGCGTGCTGACGACGGTCGCGCCCGGGTTGCTCACATGGACGACCCCGAAGAGCAGCGAGGAGAGAAGGAGGGCAAGCCACGTTCCCAGTGACTCCTCCGCGATCCGGAGGAGGACGCCGCGAAACATGATCTCCTCCGTGTACCCGGACATCACGGCGATGGCCAGCGGCGCCAGCACGGCCGTCCAGCGATGAACTGTCACGACCTGGTAGAACCCGAACGCAGCGACCAGCCCGACGACAGCCGCGAGGAACCCTGCGCCCAACAGCATCCCCTTGCCCAGCTCGCCAACCGCGCCGCCCCTTGACAGCTCGCGGGCAGGGCGGCGCTCCACGAGGCGTACGAACCCGATGTATATGAAGTGATAGATCACGACCAGGGTGATCTGGTACAGCCACTGGGTCTCCGCTGCCCGGCCAAGGATCAGGTGGTGCAGCGCAGACAACACGCGTGCCCACAGGAAGGATGCGGCCACGAGTGCCGCGAGGGCCAGTACGATTCTGGTCAGGGGAAAGCGGATGACCGATACGAGCCATCCCTCCATCCGTTCCGTCTCCAGATCACTCATCCCGCCACCTCACATTTGGAACCGCCATGATACGGTTTTGAGCCGACAACCGGGAGGCACGGGAGCTGATGCCCGTCCAGCGGACCGGGGAGACCATATGGCTGAGATTCTCTGGAGCAGGCCGATCTGCAAGGTGGCGGGCGACTACCTGGCGTGGCCGACGATCGTGACCTGCGCGAGCGGGGAGGTGCTGGTGGTCTTCTCCGGCGACCGCGAGGAGCACGTCTGCCCGTACGGCAAGACGCTGCTGATCAGGAGCGGCGACGGCGGGGAGATCTGGACGCAGCCGGCGATCGTCAACAGCACGCCGCTCGACGACCGCGACGCGGGCATCATCGAGCTGGCATCGGGCACCCTGGTGATGAGCTGGTTCACCTACGCGACCTGGGAGCATTTCGACGCGTTCCGGGCCCTCGACCGCTGGGAGCCGGCGCAGATCGACGCGTGGGCCCGGCACTGCAGCAAGCTATCGGAAGAGACCCGGCGCGCTTGGCTGGGGAGCTGGACGCGGCGCTCGACCGACGGCGGGCGCACCTGGGAGCCGCCCGTGTCGAGCATCGTCTCCGCCCCGCATGGACCGGTGCAGGCGGCCGGCGGAGAGCTGCTGTATGCCGGCACCGCCGTGGTGGACGGCCGGGCCGCGGTGTTGCTGGCCACGTCCACTGACGAGGCACGGTCGTGGCAGGTCGCGGGCACGGTGCTACGTCAGGACGATTATCCCGGCGAGCACCAGCAGTTCCACGAGCCGCACGTGGCCGAACTGGCCGGCGGGGAGCTGCTGGTCATCCTCCGCACCGACAACGGCGCGGCCGGGATCCACTCCTGCCGCTCGGGCGACGGCGGGCGCACCTGGTCGCCGCCGGAGCCGACCGGGATGATCGGCTTCGATCAGCCCGGACACCTGATCCGCCTGGCGGACGGCCGGCTGCTCTGTACCTACGGGCGCCGCAGCACCCCGTTCGGCCAGCGCGCCTGCCTGTCGGAGGACGAGGGCCGCTCCTGGCGGCTGGACGCCGAGATCGTCCTGCGCGACGACGGCCCCAACACGGACCTGGGCTACCCGGCGAGCGCCGAGCTGTCCCCCGGCGAGCTGCTCACGGTCTACTACCAGGTGGATCGCCCGGGCGAGAAGGTGAGCATCAACGCTACGCGGTGGAGCCTGGGCGATGGCTGAGACTCTCTGGAGCAGGCCGATCTGCAAGGTGGCGGGTGACTACCTGGCGTGGCCAACGGTCGTGACCTGCGCGAGCCGGGAAGTCCTGGTGGTCTTCTCCGGGGATCGCGAGGAGCACGTCTGCCCGTACGGCAAGACGCTCCTGATCAGGAGCGGTGACGGCGGCGAAACCTGGACGACGCCTGCGATCATCAACAACACCCCGCTCGACGACCGCGACGCGGGCATCATCGAGCTGGCCTCGGGCGCGCTGGTGATGAGCTGGTTCACCGGCGCGACCTGGGACCACTTCGACCTGTTTCTGGAGCTCGGTCTGGGGACGCCGGCGCAGGTCGAAGCGTGGGCCCGGCACTGCAGCAAGATCCCGGAAGAGACCCGCAGCACCTGGCTGGGGAGCTGGACGCGGCGCTCGACCGACGGCGGGCGCACCTGGGAGGCGCCGGTGCCGAGCATCGTCTCGGCCCCGCACGGACCGGTGCAGGCGGCCGGCGGCGAGCTGCTGTATGTCGGCACCGCCGAGCCGGACGGCCGCGGCGCGGTGCTGCTGGCCACGTCCACCGACGAGGCGAGGTCGTGGCAGGTCACAGGCACCGTCCTGTATCTGGACGACTATCCCGGCGAGCACCACCGGTTCACCGAGCCGCACGTGGCCGAGCTGGCCGGCGGCGAGCTGCTGTGCATCCTCCGCACCGACAACGGCGCGGCCGGAATCCACTCCTGCCGCTCGGCCGACCGCGGGCGCACTTGGTCGCCGCCGGAGCCGACCGGGATGGACGGCCACAATCAGCCCGGACACCTGCTCCGCCTGGCGGACGGTCGGCTGCTGTGCACCTACGGGCGGCGGACCCCGCCGTTCGGCCAGCGCGCCTGCCTGTCGGAGGACGAGGGCCGAACCTGGCGCATGGACACCGAGGTCGTGCTGCGCGACGACGGCGCCGGCACGGACCTGGGCTACCCGGCGAGCGCGGAGGTTTCCCCCGGCGAGGTGCTCACGGTCTACTATCAGGTGGACCGGCCCGGCGAGAAGGTGTGCATCAACGCCACCCGGTGGAGCCTGGCCGGTTCCTGACCAAAGAGAGGCACCCATGCACCGACCGTTCGTCATCGACCTGCACCTGGACCTGGCGTGGGACGCGCTGTTCTGGAACCGCGACCTGACGCTCGACGTAGCCGCCATGCGCGCGCTGGAGGACGCCGAGCCGCCGCAGGTCTCGCCCGAGATCAACACCGGCATCTGCACCGTGACCGTTCCCGAGCTCCGCCGGGGCCGGGTCGGGCTGGTGCTCTCCACCATCATGTCGCGCATCCAGTCGCGCGAAGGCCACATGCGCGACGGCATGCGCACGCAGGAACAGGCCATGGCGGTCGGCCGCGGACACCTGGCCTACTACCGGACCCTGCACAAGCGGGGGCTGTTCAAACCCGTCCTGGGCGTCGCCGACCTGGACGAGGCGCTCGCCACCTGGCGCGATCCGACCGACGAGGCCGCGGCCGCGGCTCCCATCTACCACCTGCTCTCGATGGAGAGCGCCGACCCGATCGAGGACCCGGACGACGTCGCCTTCTGGTGGGACGCCGGCCTGCGCGTAGTCGGCCCGGCCCACTTCGGCGACAACACCTATATCCACGGGACCGGCACCGAGGGCGGCCTCAAGCCGCCCGCCGCCGATCTCTACCGCGCCATGCGGGCGGCCGGCATGATCCTGGACATCACCCACATGGCCGACCAGGCGGTGTGGGAGTCGTTCGAGCTCTGGGACGGTCCGGTGATGGCCTCGCACTGCACCTGCCGCGGGCTGGTGCCGGGGCAGCGCCACCTGCACGACGACATGATCAGGGAGCTGGTGCGCCGCGGCGGCATCATCGGGCTGGTGTTCTGCCAGTCGTTCATCCATCCCGAGATCGACTGGGAGAATCGGCGCCGGATGCACGAGTCCGGCTGGGAGCCCAAGTACGCGATGGACGGCCTGCTGCCGCACGTGGAGCGCATCGCCGATCTGGCCGGCGGCACGATCGCGAACATCGCCATCGGCACCGACATGGACGGCGGCTTCGGGGCGGAGCTCACGCCGACGGACGTCGACACGATCGCCGACGTCGGCGGCTTCGGGGAGGTCCTGCGCACTGCCGGATACGGCCGGGAGGACGCCGAGGCGGTCCTGCACGGCAACGCGCTGCGCTTCTTCCGCGAGTCGTGGGGCGGCTGACAGGCTGACCGTTCGCTCGTCGCACAGACGCTGAGCCGGTTCGCTTGATCGACCTCGTCGCGCAGATCTTCCTTGCGGCGCTGTTCGCGGTGGGCGTGCGCTGGGTGCAACTCCACCGTCGCTACGACGTGCTGTCGGTCGGCGCCGTCAACTACCTGGTGGCGTTCGCGTGCGGGATCGTCACGCTGCTGGTCGCATCCGGCGTTGGCGAAGGCTCGATGTCCAGCCTGCGGGCGGGTTCCCCGGCGCTGCTCACGGGAGCCGCCCTGGGGCTGAGCTACTTCGTGGCGTTCTTCCTGCTGCTGCGCACCCTCGACCTGCGCGGCGCCACCGTCACCACGGCGCTTTCACGCCTGGCGGTGCTGGTCCCGATCGCGCTGGCGGTGGCGCTGTGGGGCGAGCGGCCCGGCGCGGTGCAGTGGCTGGGGATCGCCGTGAGCGTGGGCGCCGTGTTCCTGATGAACGCGCCGCGGCGGAATTCGGGATCACCGGGACGGGAAGTCGGCTGGGCGATCCCGCTGGTGTTCTTCCTGGTCGCGGGGGGTGCGTTCTCCTCCCAGGAGACCTTCAATCACGTGGCGCAGCCGGGGGACAAACCGTTGTTCCTGGCGGCCGGCTTCGCGGTGACCGCCGCCGGCTCCCTGGTGCTGCTGATCACGCGCCGCCGTATCCCCACAGCTCGCGACCTGGCCGCCGGCGTGATCCTGGGCGTGGCCAACGCCGTGCAGGTGTTCGTGCTGCTGCGGGCGCTCGACCGGCTGCCCGGCTTCCTGGTGTTCGCGGTGACGGGCGCCGGCGGCGTCATCGGCACCGCGTTGATGGCGGCCCTGGTCCTGCGCGAGCGGCCGCGTGGCCTCCGCGGGCTGGGCGTCGGCGTGGCTGCCGCCGCGCTGGTGCTGCTGCAGGTGAACTAGCCGCCTGTCGGATCGGCCGCGTGGTACGCTCTGCGGGCGTCCGGAGGTACGGGTCCCGCCATGCAAGAGATCGGCAGCGACAAGCAGCTTTTCATCGACCACCGGTTCATCGAGTCGTCCGAGCACGTGAGCCTGGTCGTCAATCCGCCGGTCAAGCGCGAGGGCGCCGTGCTGCGGGCCGACCGCCCGTGGGACCGCTTCGCGCTGGGCTGGTACAGCATCGTCGACGACGGCGGCACCTACAAGATGTGGTACTACGGCGCCGAGCGCGACCCGCGGCCTACCCGCATCGAGGGAGAGACGGCGCCCCTCGGCCACCTGACCGGCTACGTCGTTCCGGCTGGCACCCCGCGCGAGAGCCTGCCTGCCCAGGGCCGCTACCGCCTCTGCTACGCCGAGTCGCACGATGGCCTGGAGTGGGAGAAGCCGGAGCTGGGCCTGTTCGAGTTCGACGGCTCGACGCGAAACAACATCGTCGGCCAGGACTTCAAGCTCGCCTACGTCTTCCTGGACCCGAACGGCCCGGAATCCGAGCGCTTCAAGCTCATCCACTGGACCGGGCCGGGCATCGCGGTCACCACCTCGGCCGACGGCCTCTCCTGGGACCGGCCGTCCCGGCAGGTGAGCATGCTGGCCGCGGATACGCAGAAGATGGCGTGGTGGGAACCTCGCCTGAACCGCTACGTCGTCTACCTGCGGGTGATGGTGGAGGAGGACAATCGGCCCATGTTCCCGTTCGTGGAGCCGATCGACAGCAATCCGCCGGTGGTGGCGCCGAAGCTGCTGCGCCCGCTGCGCGCGGTCGGCCGGGTCGAGGTGGACGACTTGCTGTCCCCGTGGCCGGAGGAGGAGATCCGCACCGTGTTCGCCGCGGACGAGCACGACCCGTCCGACTCCGACATCTACACGCACGGGCTCTACCGCTACCCGTACGCGGCCGACGCCTGCTTCATGTTCCCGATGACCTACCAGCACTTCCGGGAAGGCGAGTCGCCGGTGCGCAACGACGGGCTCAACGACAGCCAGTTCGCAGCCAGCCGGGACGGCATCCACTGGATGCGGTACGACCGCCGCCCCTACCTGCCGCGCGGCGTGGCCGGCGATCCCGACTGCGGGCAGACCCACACCAGCGAGTTCCACTTCCGCGACGGCAACTACCTGTACCAGTACTACGGCGCCGGCCCATGGACGCACGGCGGCTTTCGCACGCTCGACCTGGAGCAACGCTCGGACCCGGGCAACCAGGGCCGCGGCTTCATCAACGTCGCCCGCCAGCGGCTGGACGGGTTCGTGTCCGCCGATGCGGACTACACGGGCGGCACGCTGACCACGCCGCCGGTGGTCTTCAGCGGCCGGGAGCTGACGCTGAACGTCGACGTCGCCGCCATGGGCGAAGCGCGGGTCGAGCTGCAGGGCGCCGACGGCCGCCCGCTGCCCGGGTTCTCGGCAGGCGAGTGCGACCGCGTGATGGTCAACGACGTCGCCCACACCGTGAGCTGGAACGGCAATCGGGACGTGCATGCGCTCGCCGGGCGGCCGGTGCGGTTGAAGATCACGATGCGGGCGGCCAAGCTGTTCGCATTCCAGTTCTCGTAGAGGGGGCGACGTGGGCAACGACTCAAGGCAGCTTGGCTGGGCACTGATCGGATGCGGCTCCGCCGGCAGGGAGCACGCGCGCGGCGCGGCGGCCGATGCGGACATCGCGGTGCGCGGCTTTTGTGACATCGAACCCGCGGCCGCGGCGGCCGTGGCCGGCGAGCACGACGGCGCATGGCACACGACCGATCCCGTGCGGGTCTTCTCCGACCCGGAGATCGACGTGGTCTCCATCGCCACCGCGCACGACTCGCACGCCGACCTGGCGATCGCGGCGCTGCAGGCCGGCAAGCACCTGTTCCTGGAGAAGCCGATGGCCATGACCTCGGCCGACTGCGTGCGGATCGAGGCGGCGCGGGCGGCAGCGGACCGGCGCCTGATGCTCAACCACTCGATCCGCTTCTCCGGTGCGGCGCGCGCCATCCGCGATCGACTGGGCCCGATCATGGTCAGCCACGGGCAGTGCACGATGGCGCCGGCCGACCTGAATCGATGGCGCTGGCACCCGACGCAGGGCGGCGGGACCGTGTACGACGTGGGCGTGCACGCCCTGGACCTGCTGTGCTGGATGCATCGCGACCACCCGGTCGAGGTCTACGCCACCGGCGGCGCGGTGCGCCACCCGGAAGAGCTGCGCGGCACCGGCCTGCTGGACACGATCGCGGCGACGCTGCGCTTCGCCGACGGCGGCGCGGCCACGTTCCTGATGGCCGATGCGGGCCAGAACGAGCTGACCGGCAAGTGGTTCTTCGAGTTCTTCGACGGCTCGTCCTCGGCGGTGCTGCACGAGCACTTCAGGGCGGCGACGATTACCCGCCGGGACCCTGAGACCGGCGAGGACGACTCGGAGACCCTGCGCCCGGCACCGGCCGCCCGCTTCGCCCCGCTGGTCGCCGCCATCCGCGACGGCACCGGGACGCCGGTGGGGCCGGCGGAGGGAATCCGCACGGCGCTGCTGGTGGAGCGCATCCTCGAATCGATCGCGACCGGGCGCCCGCAGCGCTGGGTGGATCGGGGCTCGGCGTGACGGCGCGCGCGGCCTGCGTGATGCCTCGCTGCCGATCGCTCTCGGATTTCTCGTAGCAAGACGCTATCTACTCGGCGAGTCGAGACCGTCTTATCGCCCCCGCAAACCATGTCCATGGAGGACGCACCTATGAGTATCAGACTGCATTCGACACCTCGTGTGGTGGCCGCGCTGGCGCTGGCGGCACTCATCTCGATCGCCGGCATCGGCTTCGCCGAGCCGGTCGAGCTGACCATCGTTCACTTCAACGACCTGGATCGGATGGAAGCGAGCGGGGGACAGGGCGGGATCGCCCGCCTCGCCGCGGTCATCAACGCCGAGCGGGCCAGCCGCGACAACGTGCTGGTCACCTTCGCCGGGGACACGATCTCGCCATCCCTGATGTCGGGCTTCGACCAGGGTGCCCACATGATCGAGCTGCTGAACCGGCTCGACCTGACCGCGATGGCGATCGGCAATCACGAGTACGACTTCGGACCGGACGTCGCAAAGCAGCGGTTCGCGGAGGCGAACTTCCCGATCCTGGGCGCCAACAGCATCGACACCGACGGCGAGGTCATCGACGGAGCGCAGGCATCGATACTGGTCGACGCCGGGCGCTTCAAGGTCGGCATCTTCGGCCTCACCACCCTCGGCACCGCGGTCAAGTCCAGCCCGGGCGGGGTGACCTTCCGCGATGTCGAAGCGGTGGCCGCCGAGCAGGCCGCCGCCCTGCGCGAGGCGGGCGCCAACCTGGTCATCGCGCTGGCGCACACCGATGTCAGCGAGGACCAGGCGCTGATCGAGCAGGGAGCGGTCGACCTGCTGCTCTCCGGCGACGATCACCTGCTGCGCCTGGACTACCGCGGGGACGTGCTGTTCGCCGAATCGAGCGAGCAGGCCGACTGGGTCACGGTCATCGACCTGGCGCTGGACGAGGTCGAGAGCCGCGGCAGCATGCGATTCGTGTGGAGCCCGGCCTTCAGGATCATCAACACGGCCCGCGTGGAGCCGGACCCGGAGCTGGCCGCGGCGGCTCAGGTCTACCTGGACCAGCTCTCCGAGGAGCTCGACGTGCAGATCGGCACCACGTCGACCGAGCTGGACAGCCGCCGCGGCACGGTGCGCGGCACGGAAGCCGCGATCGGCAACCTGATTGCCGATGCCATGCGTGCGGCGACCGGCGCGGACGCCGCCCTGACCAACGGCGGCGGGATCCGGGCCAACAAGGTGTACGAGCCCGGGACGACGCTGACGCGGCGCGACATCCTGAGCGAGTTGCCGTTCGGCAACGTCACGGTCGTGCTGCAGGTGACCGGGCGCGACATCGTCGCGGCGCTGGAGAACGGACTCGGCATGATCGAGGAGGGGGCGGGCCGCTTCCCGCACGTCTCCGGGCTCAGCGTGCGCTACGACCCCGGCAAGCCGGCCGGCCAGCGGGTGGTCGAGGTGCGCCGCGACGGCGCCGCGCTCGATCCGGACGCCACCTTCACGCTGGCGACCAACGACTACCTCGGCAACGGCGGCGACGGCTATGACGTGTTCGAGGACAAGGTTCGAGTGGTCGACGCCTACGCCGGGACGCTGATGGCCAGCCAGGTGATCGACTACATCGCCGCCCGCGGCTCGGTCGCCCCGGTGGTCGACGGACGACTCAAGACGGTCGAGTGACGTGAACGTGAAACTCGCCTGCATGAGCCTGCTGTGGGGGCCGAAGGCCGCCCACCTCGCGGAGCCTGATGGCGCCGAGCGGACGCGGGCGTGGATGAGCGAGATCGCTCGGGCCGGCTATGACGGCTTCGCGGTGTTCGACGAGCTGCTGCTGGGACTGGCCGGCACCCCGTACTTCGACCGGCTCGTCGAGGAGACCGGCCTCCAGCTTGCAAGCGTGGATTACGTCATCGATCGAGACTTCGATCGCCTGCGCAGGGTGTGCGAGGCCATGCAGCGCCTCGGCGCACCTCACCTGGTCACCATCGGCGGGCTTGCGCAGCGCGGCGCCGACATGGACCAGATCGCCGAGCTGCTCGATGCCATGGGCGAGGTCGCCCTGCAGTACGGCGTGCGTGCCTGCTATCACAATCACACGCATCACACGGGCGAGACGCTGGAGGAGACCGAGGCGCTGCTGGCGCGCACCGATCCGGCGACGTTCTTCGGCTTCCTCGACGTCGGGCACGCCACCAAGGACTTCGCCGGCCACCCGGTGGAGCAGCGGGCGGCGCTGTTCCTGGAGCGCAACTGGGAGCGCATCGACTTCCTCGAGTTCAAGGACTGGTCCGAGGAGCACGACCTGCGTACCGAGGTCGGTGCCGGCCGCTGCGACTACGCCGCCGTCTTCGACATCCTGAAGCGCAACGGGTATTGCGGCTGGGTCACGGTGGAGCAGAACGGACCGATGGGTGACAGGACCAGGATCGAATCCGTGCGCGCAAGCTGCGCGTTCATCCGGAGCGGTCTGGGTCTGTGACCACGCCCATCGCCGGGCGCCGCCTGGGCCGAACGGGTCTGCAGGTGACCGAGCTGGGGCTCGGGGGCGTGTTCGTGAGAACGGCCGTGACCGCGCCCGGCGAAGGGGTGCGCGTCGTGCAGCGAGCGCTGGAGCTGGGGGTCAACTACCTCGACACGGCTCCTCTCTACGGCGATTCGCAGCAGGTGCTGGGCGAGGCGCTGCAGGACGTCACGGCGCCCTACCTGCTCGGCGCCAAGTGCGGGCGCTGGGACTGGCAGACCGGCCCCTACCGGTCCCTCGATGCGTTCAAGCGCCAGTTCGAGCAGACGCTGCGCCATCTGCGGCGTGATGCGGTCGACATCCTGTACATCCACGAAGCGGACTGGGCGCCGTACTGGACGGACATGAGCGTCCCCCGCACGGCTCAGTTCCTGGAGCCGGAGGCGGAGTACGACTTCGACGGAGCGCCGGTCGCGGCGTTCCTGCGGTGGGTGAAGGACCAGCGCATGACGCGCTTCCTGGGTATCTCGGGCAACAATGCCCACCTGCTGGCAAGGGTCCTGCGCGAGATGGAAACGCCGATCGACGTGGTGCTGACCGCCTTTCAGTACAGCCTGCTGTGGCGCAACGCGCCGCGTGACCTGTTTCCGGTCGCCGCGGACCTCGACGTTGGAATCGTGCTCGGCGCGCCGCTGCAGCAGGGACTGCTGGCCCAGCCGAACCCCGAGTGGCTCCGCGACCCGCCCGACTGGATGGACGAGGATCTGCGCTCCCGCTTCGAACGCCTGTACGCCATCCAGGCCGAGACCGGCTTGAGCCTCGCCGAGCTGGCGATTCGCTTTCTCCTGCGGGACCCCAGGTTCGCCTCCGTCATCCCCGGCGCGGCGTCCATCGAGCAGCTCGAAGAGAACGTCCGCTGTGCGACCGCAGGTCCGCTGCCCGACGAGTTGCACGCCAGGCTTGACGCACTCGGGCGGGTATTCGCGCCGCAGGGGCGCCTGAAAGGATAGGGGGAGGGTACATGGCCGGCGATATCGCGGAACTGAGGGACCGATACCGGCGCGACGGCTTCGCCATCGCGCGCGGCTTGTTCGACGCGGCATTGCTGGCCGAGGTGGCAGGCGAGCTGGAGCGCGTCGTGGCGGAGGCTGCCGTTGCCGGTGAGCACGTTCAGGTCTACTTCGACGCCGAAGCGCCGGGATCCCCGGTGCGCTGCCTGTTCCGCATCGAGGAGCAGTCGGAGTTGCTGCGCGATCTGCTCGGCTCCCCGCTGCTGCTGGACGTCGTTCGTCCCCTGCTGGAGGACGAACCGGTGGCTGACGGCATCCAGTACATCGACAAACCGCCGCACGCGACCTACCGCTTCCCGTACCATCAGGACAACGCCTACCAGTTCTACCACCCGCCGCGCTCGCTGGCCGCCACGCTGGCGCTGGACGCGCAGGGCCAGGACAGCGGTCCGATCTCCCTCCTGCGCGGCTCCCACGCGCTTCCCATTCTCCCGCACGAACCGTCCGGGGTGCTCGGCGCCAGCCGCGGGCTGGTGGACCCGCCGGACACGGCCCGCTTCCCGGAAGTGGCGGCGACCGTGGAGGCGGGCGACGTGCTGGTGCACCACACCAACGTCATCCACCGCACCGGCCCCAACCTGACCGGCTCGCACCGCCGCAATCTGGGGTTCACCTACCACGGCGCCGGCGCCGCGCAGGACACGGAGGCCAACGCCGCGTCCGTCCGGATGGTCGAGCGCTACAATCGCTCCCACCGACCCCGGTAGCGCGTCACCACTCGGTCGACAGGAACTCGACCACGTCCGCCCGGTGCACCTTGGCCAGGAAGCACGCGTGGCACAGGTGAGCCGGGTACTCCAGCACGGCGTTGGGCGAGATGCGGACGCGTTGCGACTTCAGGTAGTCGCTGATCCGCTTGGCGGTGACCACGCTGCCGACGCTGTCTGCCACGAACCGCACCAGCCGTTCCAGGCAGTCGATGTTGCGGATGCGGTACCGGGCGACGACGTCCTTGAACAGGATGACGTGGTAGAGGTTGCCGAGATACTCGTAGACGACCCGGTCCGTCAGCTCCAGATCGACCAAGTGGGGGAGCCCTCCATAGCGCAGGTAGCGGCGTAGCGACTCGTCGCTCTCTTCGAGACGATGGAATGCGAGGAACTCTCCGTATGACAGGCCGCGCACCGGCACTTCGATGGCGCGGCCGGCCAGGAGGGTGGCGATGTCGCCGGACAGCATCTGGGCGTTGCTGCCGGTGCAGTAGATGTCGAACCGCTTCTCCGCCGCCAGGCTGCGCAGCGCGCGCGACCAGTTCTCGATTTCCTGTACCTCGTCGATCAGGATGCAGCCGCGGCGAGCCGAACCGAGCTCTCTCGTCGTGAGATCGAGGAGGTCGGCGTGGGTGCGGATGTCGTCGAACGCGGCCAGCTCCTTGTCTGAGCCCGCTTGCATCGCGATCCACTCCAAGAGATGATGCATAGACACATAAACACCGAACGGGGCCACTGATGACTCGATGGAATCTCGTCATCTCGGACGACACGAACCGTCGCGTGCGGAGCTACCTGGCGCGGACCGGCGGCAAGAAGGGCGACCTGTCGAGGTTCGTCGATCGCGCGGTGCGGCAGGCGATCTTCTGGGAGACCGTCGAATCGATCTGGGAGCGCAACAGGCACCTGTCGGCCGAGGCGGTTCAGAGCCTTGCCGACGAAGCGGTGGCCTAAGCCCGTCCGGATCCCGACGACAAACCGATACTCGCCACCGCGATCGCGGGCGACGCCGATCTGATCGTGTCCGGTGACCGGGGTGACATGCTTGCGGTTGGCAGTGTGCACGGCATCCCGATCGTCACCGCGCGCGAGGCGGCTGGACGGCTCCGGGCACGCAAGGAAGACTGATCGCGCTCGATGCGCCGGACGCTCAGCAGGTTTCGGCGCCGAACTTCCAGATGCTCTTGGCGGTCTCCGCGAACAGCCAGCGCTTGTCCTCCTCGGTGAGGAACGCCATGTGGTCGCGGAACAGCTCCAGGCCCCGCCCGTAGCCGATGTCGGCGAAGATGTGCGGGAAGTCCGTGCCCCACATCAGGCGCCGCGGGCCGAAGGCGTCGTAGATCCGCTGGTAGACCGCGTGCTGGTCGGTGAACGGGTAGGGGCGGGTCGCCCGCGCGGCCTGGGGCGTGAACTTCACGTAGACGTTGGGATACTTCGCCAGATCGAGGACGTTGCGGAGCAGCGGCTCGGGTGGTTGCCTCTCGAACAGGGCGCCGCCCAGGTGATCGAGGACGACGTTGACGCCGGGATGGCGGGCGATGATGGGCTCGACGGCCGGCTGCTTGTCCGCCGGGCCGAAGCTCAGGAAGCAGGCGCCCAGATCCTCGGCCTTGCGCCAGATCGGGTCCTGCGAGGGAGCGGCCCACTCGGCCGGATCGTCGGCGCGGGACAGGTGCATGCGCAGACCCTCGAAGCCGTCCTCGGTGACCAGCCGCTCCAGCCGCTCGACCGCGTCGGGGGCGTTGCGGTCCATCACCGCTATGCCTGAGAACCGGCCGGGATACCGGGCCAGGCAGTCGGCCACGTAGCGGTTGTCGAACAGGTAGTGGATGGACTGGACGATGCACGCCTTGTCGACGCCGTGCCGCTCCATGGTGGCCAGCAGCAGCTCGACGCTGCCGGCCTGCGACGGCCCGTCCGCCGCCCACGGGTAGCGCTGCGGGTCGTCGCTCCAGACGTGCAGATGGCTGTCGATAATCATGGGACGTGTCGCCGGCAGCATACACGGCGCCGCCCGACGCGGCCATGCCGGCGGCGCGGCAGGAGCCGCGGATACCGCAGAGGCAGGCATTAGGAGGTGAGCTGAACGGATGTCCGAAGGCAGGGGGCCAAGTCGAAGAGCGGGAGCGAGGCGGGGGAAGGGCGCCCGCCGGAGCGTCACGTGGGCGATCTTCCGGCAGGCGTTCTGGTCGATGCGATGGATCGTCGCGGCGGCGATCGCATCCATGTTCGTGGTGTCCGGCATAAACGCCGCACAGCCGCTGCTGTATCGACTGCTGTTCGATACCGCCGTCCCCGAGGCGGACTACGGGCTCATTGCGGCCGTGGTCGCCGGGATCGTGGTGGCACCGATCGTGTCGATCGGCATCACCTACGCGACTCAATACCTGCGGACGCTGATCGCGTTCCGGGTGAGCGCCAGTCTGCGCGAAGCCGTGGTGCCCCATCTGTTGCGGGCGCGGATGGGATTCCTCGAAAGCAGGACGCCCGGCGACCTGATGTTTCGCATCACGCGAGAGACCGGAAGGATCGGCGAGAAATATGTCGGCCAGGAGCTGCTTCCGTTCGTGCAGTACGCGATCACGCTGGCGGCGACCGTGGTGCTGATGGTGGTCGTCGACGCGCGGCTTGCGGCGGCCGCGCTGATCGCACTGCCGATCACGTACCTGATCACGGCCAGGCTGACCGGGCGATCGAGGGTGCTCGACAAGCTCTTGAATCGGCATCAGGCGCGGGGGGAGCAGCTTCTGACGGAGACGTTCCGCGGAATTGAAACGGTCCGGATGCTGGGCGGCGAGGCGGTGCACGAGGCGCAGTGGCGGGGGTGGTTGAGCAGATTTCTGCACCTGAGGACGAGGGCGAGTCCTCTGCACGACATGCTGCTGACGTTCCCCAACGACGTGGTGAGCAACGTGGTCATCGGCGGCATGCTGGCCTACGGTGCGGTGCGCATCATCGACGGGACCCTGACGCTGGGAGCGATGATCGCCTTCATGGCATACGTGCCTCGTGCCTATGGCGCGCTGCGGGGCGTACTCCAGACGTACGTGGGCACGCACACCATCCGCAACTCGTTCCAACGGCTCGACACCCTGTTCGCGGCGCCGCTCGAGGTGGACTCGCCCACGGCTCCGGAGCCGGGTCTCAGCGGGGACATCGCCTTTCGGGTCGTCACCTTCTCGTATGGAGAGGGCCAGGCGCTCCGCGGGTTCACCGCGACCTTCCCTGCCGGGCGCTTCATCGGTCTGGTCGGGCCGAGCGGCGGCGGCAAGACGACGATCTTCGAGCTGATGCTCCGCATCCGCGTACCGGACAGCGGCACGATCACCATCGGGGGCACCGACGTACGTGACGTATCTCTGGCGTCCCTGCGCCGCAATTTCGCGGTGGTATCGCAGCCGGTATTCCTCTGGAACCGCTCCGTGGCCTACAATATCTGCTACCCGTTGCCGGTCCGCGGCAACGAGGTCGCCGTCGTGAGCGCATCGAAGCAGGCCGGCCTGCACGGCGTGGTGCAGGGGCTGCGGCGCGGCTACGACACGGTGCTCGGCGAGGATGGGCACACGCTGTCCGGAGGCGAGCGCCAGCGCGTGGCCCTGGCACGGCTGTTCTTTCGCCCCGCACCCGTGATGCTGATCGACGAAGGAACCGGGTCCATTGACTCCGTCACCGAGCAGATCGTTCTCAGGTCACTGCGTGAGCTGTCGCGCGGGCGGACGACCATCGTCATCGCGCACCGGCTGGCGACCGTGATGGAGGCCGACACCGTCCTCGTGCTCGACGGCGAGGGGCGCCTGTCGCAGGAAGGGGCCCCGCGCGAGCTCATCAAGCGCGACGGGTTCTTCCGAGAGCTGTTCGAGACACAGCGGCTCGGTGAGTAGCGTGCAATCCGGTGAGTGCGCGATCTCGTCACCAAGCGGGACCGTGCTACGCTGGACGCGACCGACAGCGGTCGAAAAGGACGGAACGGATGATCAAGATCGGCTGCAACTCACTGAGCATGCGGGACATGGGCGTCGAGGACTTCATCAGGACCTGCTACGAGCTGCGCCTGGACAGCATCGACTTCCACGAGTCGGCGTTCGCGTCCCGGGAACCCGGGTATCTCGCGTCGATCAGGCTGCTCTGTCTGAAGTACGGCATGCCGATCGCCTACATCGGCGTCAGCGGGCTGTTCCACGGCACCGCCGAGGAGCGGAAGGCGCACGCCGAGAACGCGAAGGGCGTGATCGACCTGGCGGCCTTCCTCGGCGCACCGCTCATCCGCATGTTCTGCGCGACCGTCCCGGAGAAGAACGGCGACGGCGAGCCCGCCTGGCCGGCCATGATCGCCGGCTACCGGGAGGTGGCCGACTACGGCGCCGGGCGCGGCGTCTCCGTCGGCCTGCAGAACCATCCGGTCACCGGGGACGACATGCTGCGCATCCGCCAGGACGTGGACCGCGAGAACTTCAACTTCCTCGTGGACACCGGGCAGTGGGTGGGATCGCCCGGATCGCAGCCGGTGGGGGTGACCGATCCGGCGCACGACTTCTACGGGTACATGGAGCAGACCGTGCCGTACGCCACCTGCATCCGCACGAAGTTCTACCGGATCGAGAGCGGCCGCGAGGAGTGGCTGGATTACGAGCGGATCGTCTCGATCATCAGGAACGCGAGCTACAACGGCTGCCTGTCGATCGTGTACGAGGGCCAGCAGCCGGACCACGTGGAGCAGGTGCGCCTGGGGGCCGCGTACCTGCGCGAGCTGTTCGGCGCCGACCGCTGTTAGCGGAACCGGAACAGGATGGTGTCGCCGTCGCGCACCGGGTAGTCACGACCCTTGACGCGTAGCAGGCCCCGATCGCGTGCCTGCGCCATGCCGCCGCAGGCGGAGAGGTCCTCGTAGCCGACCACCTCGGCGCGGATGAAGCCCTGCTCCATGTCGCTGTGCACGCTGCCGGCGGCCCGCGCCGCGGCGGTGCCGTCCGGGATCGCCCAGGCGTGCGCCTCGGTCTCGTTCGCGGTGAAGAACGTGATCAGCCCGAGGAGGCGGTAGGCGTGGCGTACAAGCCGGTCGATGCCGCGCTCGGCGATGCCGGAACCGGTTGCCCAGCCCCTCGCCGGTGCTGGCGCCGGCCACCAGTCCTGCGATGTCCACGAACTCGATCGCGCTCGGCACCGCGCGGGGCGAGTCGAACAGGCGCCTGACCTCTTCGAGCCGCTCGTCGCGCACCTCGATCACGCCGACGTTGGGCTCGATCGTGCAGAACGGGTAGGCGGCGACGTCCGCCTTCCTGCTGCCGGTGAGGGCGTTGAAGAGGGTGGACTTGCCGGCGTTGGGCAGCCCGACGATGCCGACGCGTAGCTCGGTGACTGGGAGACCCTTCTCGGGGCTAACGCGGGGAGCCCCAACCCGGCCGGAAAAGGTAGTTGCCCAACGCGTTACGTATCGCGTACATTGTCTTGAATTGGATCAGAGGGTTGATCCGCAGTTTCAAGGACCGACACACACGCCGCTTCTTCGAAGGTTATCGGATCGCGCGATTTCACCAGTTCGGCGAACAGGCGACCCGTCGTCTGACCGTGCTGGATGACGCGGAGACGCTTCAGGACCTTGCGGGTCTCCAAAGCAATCGCTTGGAATCACTATCGGGTGACCGGATTGGCTGCCACAGCATACGGATCAACCAACAGTGGCGGATATGCTTCCGCTGGGAAGATGATGGACCATACGACGTCGAGATCGTCGACTACCACTGACTTGGGGGCGTGGATGAGAGCACGAAACGGCATGAGGCCGGTACATCCTGGAGAGATTCTGCGCGACGAGCTCACGGAGATCGAGCTTTCGGCGAGCGCTCTGGCAAGGGCCCTGGACGTGCCGTCGAACCGCATTACGGCCATCCTGAACGGGCAACGGGGCATCACCGCCGATACCGCGCTTCGGCTGGCGCGTTACTTCGGAACTACGCCGCAGCTTTGGCTCAATCTCCAGAAGACTTATGAACTGCGCCAAGCCGAAATCACCGCAGGCAGAAGCATCGCGGAACGTGTGTCGCGACGCTCCACCGCTGCGTGACCCAGGCTCCATGCGCTGCGCGCATGCTGTCAGGTCGAGGACGTTCCGCAGCAGCAGCAGACGATCGCTGCTGACGCCTACCGAAAGCGGAACAGGATGGTGTCGCCGTCGCGCACCGGGTAGTCACGACCCTCGACGCGTAGCAGGCCCCGATCGCGTGCCTGCGCCATGCCGCCGCAGGCGGAGAGGTCCTCGTAGCCGATCACCTCGGCGCGGATGAAGCCCTGCTCCATGTCGCTGTGCACGCTGCCGGCGGCCCGCGCCGCGCCGGTGCCGTCCGGGATCGCCCAGGCGTGCGCCTCGGTCTCGTTCGCGGTGAAGAACGTGATCAGCCCGAGGAGGCGGTAGGCGTGGCGTACCAGCCGGTCGATGCCGCGCTCGGCGATACCGGCATCGGTGAGGAACTCGGCCGCCTCGTCCGGCTCCAGGTCGCCGACCTCCGCCTCCAGATCGGCGCAGATCGCCATCGCGTCGGCCCCGCCGCCGGCCTGACCGGCGGCATGCGCCCGCACGGCGGCGACGCGCTTGTCGTCGGCGCCGATGAGTTCCTCCCCGGTGTTGACCACGTAGATGACCGGCTTGCCGGTGAGCAGGAACAGCTCGCCCAACAGCTCGTGATCGCCCGGCTCGGGTTCCATGGCGCGTGCCGGGATTCCGGCATCCAGCGCGGCGCGAAAGCGCTCCAGCCGCGACAGCTCGTCCTGTGCGTCCTTCTCGCCGGCGTGGGCGTGGCGGACCGTGCGCTCGCGCCGCCGCTCGATCGTGCCAAGGTCGGCCAGCGCAAGCTCGGTCTCCACCGTCTGCGCGTCGGCGACCGGGTCCACCGAGCCCTCCGCGCGCGGGACGCCTTCGCGCTCGAAGCAGCGCACGACGTGCGCGATCGCGTCGACCTCCCGGATGTGGCCCAGGAACCGGTTGCCGAGCCCCTCGCCGGTGCTGGCGCCGGCCACCAGGCCGGCGATGTCCACGAACTCGATCGCGCTCGGCACCGCGCGCGGCGACTCGAACAGGCGCCTGACCTCGTCGAGCCGCTCGTCGCGCACTTCGATCACGCCGACGTTGGGCTCGATCGTGCAGAACGGGTAGGCGGCGACGTCCGCCTTCCTGCTGCCGGTGAGGGCGTTGAAGAGGGTGGACTTGCCGGCGTTGGGCAGCCCGACGATGCCGACGCGTAGCACGGTGGTGCTACCCTACCGCACCGGAGCATCCTGCATCTGCCGTTGCCGCCAGCTCGGACCGCAGGTACCGAATGTTGCCGGCAGTGTCCTGGTCACGGTATGTTTGCCACGAACAGCGCGCGGAGGCGTGTAGCGCCATGAAAGTCTTTATGAGCTACGCACATACGGATGAAGCAATCGCCCGGAGGGTTGCCGACATCCTGCACCAGGCCGGTCTGGAGGTGTGGGAAGCCACCCGCGAGATCATGCCCGGAGACAACTGGGCCGCCAAGGTGGATCAGGCATTGCGGGAGTCACAGGCGATGGTGGTCCTGTTGACACCCCGCTCCATGCGTTCGAATTGGGTGCGCTCGGAGATCGAATATGCCCTGGGAGAAGTACGCTTTCGCGACCGTCTGATACCCGTCGTGGTCGGAGATCCGGACGAGCTGAAGAACGAAGACGTTCCATGGATCCTCTGGAACCTGAAAACGATCAAGCTGACCGAACACGCCAATGAAGACGAGGGCATCAAGGCAATCGCACGGACTCTTCAGCAGGTCGCCTGACGACAGTCGTTGACGGTAACGCACTACAACGGTTTCACGGTGCCCCAAGAGATATTCCTCTCTCACTCGGACCGTGATCGAGAGTTCGTCGAGAACTTGGCGGGCATGATGCGTCGTCATGGACTTCCCGTGTGGTACAGTCGAACCGACATCGTTGGATCTCAGCAGTGGCATGACGAAATAGGGGCAGCACTTCGCCGCTGTGACTGGTTTGTGCTCGTTCTTTCCCCGAGCGCTGTCGAGTCTGTGTGGGTAAAGAGGGAGTTGGTTTTCGCTCTCCAGCAGAAGCGTCTCGCAAACAGTATCGTACCCATTGTCCATTTATCTTGTGACTATGAGAACCTCTCGTGGACGCTACATAGCTTCCAGTTGATCGACTATCGGCAGTCCTTCCAGCAAGGATCCCTTGACCTTTTGCGCATATGGGGTCTGGGATACCGTGAAGAATAGCCGCGGCCTCGTAGCTGACCTCCGCGACGCCGGCGTCCGAGCCCGGTACGATAGCATGCGAATCAACCTACCGTGGCGGATATGCTTCCGCCTGCCCGCAGCATGATGGACTTCGCCAAGCCGACATCGTCTCGCGAACGCCCATCGCCCAACGAGTGCTGGCTCGCCCGACTTGACGTGACGACATGAGCGCAAGTGGGAGCGCGCGGTTTGTGGTAAACACGCAGTGCGCGGTGAGTCGGGCCGGGTGCTACCTGATGATCGTCCGAGGCGACGGTGTGAAGCAGGCCCCGGGGGTTCTGGCGTTCCCCGGCGGCAAGGTCGAGACCGTCGACGGCCCCGACAGCGTTCTGGAAGCCGCCGTCCGGCGCGAGGTCAGAGAAGAGACCGGCGTCACCGTCGCGCCCGAGTTGAAGTATGTACGCAGTGCCAACTTCACCATGGCCGACGGCACGCCAGTCGTGGATGTCCTCTTCCTTGGCGCTTACGCGACCGGCGAGCCGGCGATCACGGCCCCGGACGAGGTGGCCGACATCCGCTGGATGACCGCGATAGAGATCCTGGCTCACGAGAGGATGCCGCCGTGGCTGAAGAGCGACATCGAGTTCGTCGAGGCTGCAAGACGACGCCTCGAGTCAAATGAGAGACATGGAGGAGATTGATCCCGGCATCTCGGCGCGAGAACTCCTGTTATTCGCTATCTCTCTCCACATCAAGATTGAGCTGCCCCAGCATTCTTGGCTCCGCGCATCTCATATGAGGATGACTGACGGCGTTGAGTGCGTCGTCCCAGGATAGGAGGATGTCGCAGGTCCCGCGGATACCTGTACTGTTCAGCGGTCACGAAGACTCCTGACGTACTCCTCCGTGGTAAGGTCGCCGGTAAGGTCGGGATATTTCCCGCCGAGCGAGGCGATGCTCGGCAGTGCAGGCGCCTCACTCAAGATCCGCAGAGTTTCCGCGGAGATTCGAATCGGTTCACCGCGTGCGTTCGTGTGCACCAGCCCGGCAACCAGCACTCGACTTCCGAGCGCCTCCTTGGCCTGGTCCAGAAGCTTCGAGTCTGGTGGAATGTCGCTGCGGATCGCGTTCTTGGTCCTGCTGTGATAGATCATGAACCGCGAACCACGATGAATGGATACGGTTTCGAGGGTCCCCTCGGCCGAGCCGCGCGATTCATCCTTCGTCGGAAGCAGCTGGTTGAAGTTGTCGGAGGCACGCGGAGTGATCGTGACGCGTCGATCCGGCGACGACATCGCGATTCCCGTCATTCCTTCCTTGCCGATACGTGCCACGATCCGCCGTACGACGTTCATGCCTTCTTCGGAAAGATACGATGGGCTGGATCCTTCATGTTCGATTGCCGTTCCATTCCTCAAGGATCATCGCACGTCGGCAGGCGGGTGTTGTGGCGTCGTTCGTCAAGTGGGCGGCGTGGAGGCATGGCAGAGGGTAGGATGACACGTGCACGTCGCGTTCCTGGAGCCGTTTGACGGGGGCTCACACCGGGAGTTCGTCGCGGGGTTGCGGGAGCACTCGCGACATACGATCGACGTGCGGTGCCTGCCGGCGCGGTTGTGGAAATGGCGGTTGCGGGCGGCGGGGCTGACGCTGGCGCAGCGGGTGGCGCATCCGGAGCGCTACGACCTGGTGGTCGCGACCGGTCTGCTGGACCTTGCGCAGGTGCGAGCGGTGTGGGGGGCGCGGACGCCGCCGGTGCTGCTGTACCTGCACGAGAGCCAGGTCTCCTATCCCGTGCCGCCGGGCGGATCGGCGGGGGCGGAGCTGCTCTGGAGGGACGTCACGAACGTCGCCGTGGCCGACCACGTGGTGTTCAACTCGGAGTTCCACCGTGCGGCGTTTCGCACGCGGCTGCCGGAGGTGATCGAGCAGCTCCCGGACGAGGAAGCGCGGCCGGAGGTGCCGCTGGCGGCGCTCGATCGGCGATCGAGCGTGCTCTACCCGGGCTGCCGGTTCAAGGACACCGGGGCGGCAGACCCGCCGGATGGGCGGCCGGTGGTGATCTGGAACCACCGCTGGGAGTTCGACAAGGATCCCCAAACCTTCGTCGATGTCCTTGCGGAGCTGGCGCGCCGCGGCGTGTCGTTCGGGGTGGCGCTGTTGGGCGAGCGCCTGATCCCGGAGCCGGATGCGCTGGTGCACGCACGCGCAGCGCTGGCCGACCGCATCGTCTTCGACGGGTTCCCGCCGCGGCCGGAGTACTTGCGCCAGCTCGCCCGCGGCAGCGTGGTGGTCTCCACAGCGGTCCAGGAGAACTTCGGGATCGCGGTCATGGAGGCCATCCACGCCGGCTGCGTGCCGCTGCTGCCGCGCCGGCTGGTCTATCCGGAGCTGATCCCGCAGGAGTTGCACGGCCGCTGCCTGTACGACGATCCGAACGACCTGGTCGAACGGCTCGTGCAGGAGCTGCAGTCTCCGGGGACCGAGCGCGACCGGTGGCGGCGGATCGCCGCGCCCCACGCGTGGCCATGCGTGATCGACGCCTACGACGAGCTGTTCGAGGCGGTCGCGCGCGCGTAGATCACCGGCCGCCTTCGGTCTGCCGAGCCTCTTGCTCGATCACGAGCTCAGTTGATCGTGGCCTGGGCGCGCTGAAGCTGGTCGATGACCCACTCGAACTCCGGCACGTCGCCCAGGATCATGCCCTGCATGGCTCGGTAGTCCCGTTCAATAACGGCGCGCAGTTCAGGCTGCGGAACCAGTCTGACCGATCCGGGTACTGCCTGATCAAACCGCTTCCACGCCTGCCGGAACGCGATGAGGTTGTGGTCACGGACCGCGTGCAGAAGATCGATGTTCCCCAAGGGTGGATCTTCAGGTCGCCGAGAACGTAGGCGCTGCACGCGCGCATGAGGTCGTTGAAGAGGCTCTGTCGCTTCTTGTTCGAGAGGTTGCCGGGAGCTGTCGGGTCACGCTCGTTCGCAAAGCCCAGGTCGCCCCGGTTGACGACGAGATCGATGTCCTCGGAGAACCGTTGGATGAGTCCGAACGCCTTTGGATAGGGACGTTCCGCCGTTGAAAAGCAGCTTGGGATGCCGGTCGGCGAGCCTGTTGAAGAGCAGATCGAGGACCAGGCAGACCCAGAAGTCTTTCTCCACGTAGCTGGGCAACGTGTCGAGGCGGACGGCTGCCGCAGCGAATACGTCCTGCCTGTCCTGCTCCGGGAGGGAGAGGAAGGACGTGAACGCTCCATTCATGCAGCAGCGGCTTGGTCGGTCGTGATGCGCCGAGCCAACGGCAGCGCCCAGCCAGGGAGACCTCGGCTGTTGTGGAGCAGGTCGCGTTTCACATGTTCAGGCAGAACACGTCTCAGAGTCGAAACGACCTGAACATCCTGCGCCGCGTCACGGCCAAGCCACCTCAGAGCTTGAGCCACCGGTGCCGAAGGACGTCCCGCCCACTGCATGACGCCCGGGCTTGCATGGCGGAAGAGGACCGTTCGACCATCGATCTTGAGCGTCCGGGTGGGGCCATCGGTCACGTAGCTGGGCTTGGCGGGTACGGCGTTGGTCAGGCCGAGCTGATTCGCGGCTACCAGTCCGTCGGGCATGATCCGAACGCCGTCCCGCCGTGCGATCGCCTTGATGGCGGAATCCAGTTCGACGGGCGCGGGTCGCTTCAGCACACCGCTGATCCTCGGCAGGTGGTAGAGTCCGTGGCCGACCCGGCGCAGCCGGCCGGCCTTCACGAGGCGCGACAGGGCTTGGTCGACGGCTTGACGGCTTGCAACGTCCAGGAAGTCCTTCGGCGTGCACAGCCAGGCTGATCCATCGTGTTCGGAGACCCTCGCCATGATCTGGTCGGTCGTTCGCTTCACTGGGTTGCCTCTGTTAGTCTCTCTCGTTCTACTGTCAGAAATTTATATGCTTTTTTATTCGTAGGCAATCGGCAGATGGCGGGCTGACTGATCCGCGCCACCCTTGGCCGCGGGTGATCGACGCCTACGACGAGCTGTTCGAGGCGGTGGCGCGCGCGTAGATCACCGGCCGCCGCCACGCGACGGTGCGGCCGACCGCAGCGGCGGCGGCGGCGCGCAACGCGGTCAAGTCTTCCGCGGACAGCCCCTCCCGCAGGGCCTGCGCCAGCGGTCCCGTCCGGTCGTCGGTGCCGAGCAGCCGGTCGGTCCATGCCTGGCTGACCTGGATGTCGGTGCGGAGGGGCTCCTCCTCGACCTCGACCTCCGCGAAGCCGGCCGCCTCCAGCATCGCCTGCAGTCGTTCGGGCGTGAGCGAAGCGGCGCTCGCGACGTCCTGCTGCACTTGGTCCACCCGTTCGGCCAGTTCGCGGCGGGCCGCCGGCAGCGGGAACAGCTCCGTCAGCGCCGGGAACGACGCGCCGTCGGTCTCGCCGAGTGAGAGCCTGCCCTCGGGAGCCATCGCCGCGCACAACCTGCGCAGCGCGGCCTCCTGGTCGTCGAGCCGGGCCAGCACGCTCCGGCCGACCGCGGCATCGAAACGCACCTCCCCATCCCCGGTCTCCGCCAGCAGCTCGCCCAGCCGCGGGAGGCCGCCGGCGAGCAGCACGGGGCGCTCGTCTTCCGGCACGGCCTCGACCATCTGCCGCGCCATCGTCAGGTGGTCGGCGGACGGCGACAGCGCATAGACGCCACCCTCCGGCGCGCGGCGCAGCAGCTCCCAGGTCAGCAGTCCCGTGCCCATCGCCAGGTCCAGCACGACGTGGTGGCGCCGTATCCGCGCGCCGTCCAACACGCGGTCGCGGATCGAAGCCAGCGCCGTGGACCGGCCGCCGGCGATGCGGGCGAGCCAGCGTTCGCGCTCGTCGGCCACCCGTGCGCCGGCCGAGGTGAGCCCCTCGACCGGCCCGTCGTCGTCGAGCATGGCGGCGAGCTGCTCCTCGCGGCGGCGCGCCACCTGCAGCGCAAGGTCTCCCTCGTATCCCATCTCCGAGGGCTGGTAGAACACGCGGCCGGCCAGCGCGCCCGGCAGGTAGCGCTGCGCCACCCAGTGGTCGCGGAACGCGTGCGGATAGGCGTAGCCGGCGCCGTGGCCGAACCCCTCGGCGTCGCGGCTGGCGTCGCGGAGGTGGGTCGGCACGTCGCCCGGCGCCTCGCTGCCGACGGCGTTGAGGGCGTCGAAGAAGCCCATGGCCGAGTTGCTCTTGGGTGCGGTCGCCAGGTAGAGGGTGGCCTCCGCCAGGTGGAAACGGCCCTCCGGCATACCCACGTAGTCGAACGCCTGCGCGCAGCCGGCGATCACGCCGACCGCCCGCGGATCGGCCAGTCCCACGTCCTCGGCGGCCAGGATCAGCATGCGCCGGAACAGGAAGCGCGGGTCCTCGCCAGCGTAGACCATGCGCGCCAGCCAGTACAGCGCGGCGTCGGGGTCGGAGCCGCGCACGCTCTTGATGAAGGCGCTGATGGTGTCGTAGTGGGCGTCTCCGTCCTTGTCGTACAGCACCGCACGCCGCTGGATCGACTCTTCGGCCACCGCCAGGTCGATGACGATCGGCCCGCCGGCCGGGTCGGTGGTCTCCACCGCCAGCTCCAGGGCGTTGAGCAGGCTGCGGGCGTCGCCCGAGGCGACGTCCACCAGGTGCTCCAGCGCATCGGGCCGCAGGTCGACCTGCAGGCGGCCGTAGCCGCGCTCGGCGTCCTCCAGGGCGCGCTGAGCGAGCGTGTGCAGGTCCCCGGCTTCCAGCGCCAGGAGCTGGAAGATGCGGCTGCGGCTCACCAGCGGCTTGATGACCTCGAAGTAGGGGTTTTCGGTGGTGGCGCCGATCAGGATCACCGTGCCCGCTTCCACCCACGGCAGCAGCGCGTCCTGCTGCGCCTTGTTCCAGCGGTGCACCTCGTCCACGAACAGGATGGTGCGGCGGCCGTACCGGTCGGCGTGCTGGCCGGCCTCCTTGATCGCCTCGCGCAGGTCCTTGACCCCTGCCAGCACGGCGTTGATGGCGATGAAATGCGCGCGGGTGGTGTTGGCGATGACCCGCGCCAGCGTGGTCTTGCCGGTTCCCGGGGGGCCGTAGAGGATGATCGAGGAGAGCTGGTCGGCCTCGATCGCGCGGCGCAGCAGCCGCCCCGGTCCGATGATGTGCTGCTGGCCGGCCACCTCGTCCAGGGTGCGCGGGCGCATGCGCGCCGCCAGAGGTTGCGTCTGGTCGAAGCTCGGCGGTCGTCGCTTGCCCGCATGGCCCCCACCGGCCAGCGGCTGCGCGCGGTCGAAGCCGTCCAGCACGGGCGCGTCGCTTCGATCGGAGGCCATCGCTCGGGTAGACTCGCAGACTATGAGCCATTCCGCACGCCGTGATCTTGCGATCCAGACCTACTGCCTGCGCGGCTATACCGACTCCCGCGTGGTGGCGCAGAAGGTCGCCGACCTGGGGCTGGCGCACGTCGAGCTCCACGCCGGCGACCCCGACGTGTTCCTGGAGGCCGGCATCGGCATCGTCAGCACCGGGGTGACCACCCTGTCCGGTGACGCCGACGCGATGCGCGCGAGCCTGGAGCTCCCCCGGCGGCTGGGCGTCGACCTGGTCAGCGCCGACTTCCGGCCGGCGTTCTCACCCGAGGCATTCCGCACCGCCGAGCGCGTGGCGGGCGAGTCGGGGTTGCGGCTGGCGCTGCACAACCACGGCGGCGGCCACTGGCTGGGGTCGGAGGCCATGCTGGAGCTGCTGCTGCGGTCCACGGGACCGGAGATCGGCGTGATGCTCGACACCGCCTGGGCCATCGACGCCCGCGCCGACCCGGTCGGGCTGGCGCGGCTGGCCGGCGACCGTCTGTACGGCGTGCACGTCAAGGACTTCGTCTACCGCGAGGGGCGCGAACCCATCGACGTGGTGGTCGGCACCGGCAACCTGGACATGCCGGCGCTGGCATCCGCCCTGGACGAGATCGGCTTCGACGGCCCGCTGATCCTGGAGTACGAGGGCGAGGTCGACAATCCGATGCCGGCGCTCACAAGCTGCGTGCAGGAGATGCGGACCGTCTGGTAGGGGACGGGGCGGCTACGGCACGGCTTCATCGCATGGCGCCCTCCGCATCGCCGTCCGTTTCGAGACAGCGTACGCCTTCACGAGAGCACAGTTCGGCGATCCTCGGATCGGGGATGCGGTCGGTGACCAGCAGGTGGACCTCGGGAAGCCGACCCAACAGGACCGGAGCGGTCTGTCCGAACTTCGAGGAGTCGACGGGAACGATCACCTGCCGCGCCGTCTCGATGACCGCTCGGACGATCGGCGCTTCGCTGAGCCGGTA
The DNA here is from genome assembly GCA_963662775.1 of Spirochaetia bacterium. Lineage (GTDB taxonomy): Bacteria > Spirochaetota > Spirochaetia > SZUA-6 > Bin103 > CATQHW01. The sequence goes on along the minus strand of OY759747.1, from coordinate 1,369,120 downwards.
GCCGAGAAGCTCGCCGTCCGGTCCGATCGCGGCGGCGCTGACCACCGCGTGGCTCACGCGAAACTGCCGGATGAAGTCCGCGACCGTTTCACCGACGACGGCGCCTTCGGCCCTGCGCACGTAGCCGCCGACGATCAGCACCTCGCAGCCGGGATAGTGCCGGACGATGTCGGCGGTGGCGACGTTGTCCAGAATCACCGTCAGCCCCACGTGGTCCGACAGCGCGTGGGCCGCTATCTCGGTCGTGGTGCCGCTCTTGATGAATACCGTGGAGTGGTTGGGGATGAAGCGGGCCACCGCGACGCCGATCGCGCGCTTCTCGCGCTGCGCGATGAGACGGCGCTGTGAGTACCAGGAATACTCCTCTCCGCCACCGATCACGACCGCTCCATGTACTCTCCGGACAAGCCCGGACCGTGCGAGGGTGTTGAGATCCTTGCGTATGGACTGTTGCGAGATCCCGAAGTGCTGCGCCAGGGCGCCGACGCGCATCGTCCCTTCCGTGCGCAGCATCGTGAGGATCGCGGACTGTCTCGCCGCCTTCTCTCGACCGGACATACGTCAACCGGCAGCTAACGATCGAGGAAGATCGGATTCGACAACGCGAGCATGGCACCATTGCGGCCACGCACCTCCACGACATACCAGTCCGCATCGGCGGACGCCGCGCTGACCGTCCACTCCCGTGTCCCGGAAGCCGGGATGGAGAGCGTGTCCCGCGCCTGGCCACCTGCGATCAGCCGCAGGCTGGCAGACTCGGGGACCCGGTCCCAACTCGCGGCGAGCGACACCGATGCCGAACCGCCGGGAGCCGGCAGGGAGTCGCCCATCATGCCGCGAGCGCCCGACTGATGGTGCGCTGCAAAGCGGAGACTCGGCCCGGCGGTGAGGTAGACATGACCGGCTGCCACGCCCTGCAGGATGGCCGACTCGGAGAGCCGGTCTGCATGGACCGCGTTGAACCCGGCGTCCGGGCTGCGATACTGGCGATCGGGACCGTGTACGTCCGTGCCGGCAGTGGCGACCAGACGGTGCCCGCGGTTGAGCCACCCGTACCAGAGGCGCAGGGCCGCTTCGTTGCGGTCGCGCAGATCGTCTCCACGCCCGAACCAGTCCCCGTTCCACACCTCCACCAGCTTGGCGGTGCCCGGCATCATCCATGTATAGAGCCAGCGGCAGCCGGTGCAGTGAGGGTCGCCCGCCGTCCTGGGATGGGCGATGACGTAGAGTCCGCCGTCAGCGTAGATCGCTTCTGCGAGGGCGGCCATCTCCGGTCCCTCCCGCGTGAGCCCGCGCCAGTCCTGCCAGGAGCGGCTTCCCAGGCACAGGGCGTGCCCCCAGTAGGTCGTCAGTTCCTGCCCGCCCATGGTCAGCAATCCGGGTCCGCCGCAACGGGCCATTTCCGCCAGGCCGCCGGTCGTGTTGTGATCGGTCAGCGTGACGAAATCGAGACCGCGGGCACGCGCCGCGGCCACCAGGTCGACCACCCCCCAGGCACCGTCGGAATGGACCGTATGCGCATGCAGGTCACCCAGATACCACCCGGAGCGGTGGTCCGCCACCTGGTCGAAACGCGGCGCCGGCGGCGTGTCGGCCGCGGCCGGCGGTCCCGCGCCATGGTCGATGGCGACCGCGATCCGGTACGTGCACGCTACCCCTGCCATCACCATGTGGGTCTCCAGTTGCACCACCCAGTCACCGGCAGGAAGAGGTCCCGGCAGGAAGCCTGGAGTCGCCGAGTCGTGGCGTATCACGGCCGCGTGTCGGTTGCCGTGACGGTGGCGGGCGCCTCGAAAGGTGCGGGGATCGTAGAGGGAGAGACAGATCATGTTGCGCTGACCGGACACCATCGCGGGGTCGAAGCTGAGCGTCGCCTCCACGCGGGTAGCCCCCTCGGGGACGTGGAACGCGTGAGGGATGTGGCGCTTGACGTCCGCAGCCGACAGTGTGCCGCGGAACGTGCGCTCAGTCCGGCCCTGCATAGTCGTACGGATCGTTGCCGGTCAGGTGATTTCCTGGATTCGCCACCAGGGGAATCGCGTTCTCGATGGGGCAGCCCGCGAACAACGGCGCGCACGCCTCCTCCAGTTCGAAGCGGCGGGTGCGCCGATACCACGCCACGCTGTGGATCATGGCGATCATGAAGCGGGTCCCAGCGCTGCGGTTGGGGGTGCCACGGTGCCAGAGCCGCATGTCCCGAATCAACATCGACCCCTTGCTTGTGGAACCCTGAACCGGGCCACGAACCGCTCGTCGTGCGGCCACCAGTTCCTTCGGCACCTTCGTGTCCTTGCCGATCACCATGCGCGGGTCGAGGTGCGTACCCGCCCACAGTTCGATCGCGCCGTTCTCCTCCGTCGTATCGCCGAGCGCCACGTTCACGACAAGCCGCGCCGGCGGATGTGCCATCTGCAGGTCCGGCCAGAGTTGCCCGTCGTCGACGTGCACGGGCTGCAGCCCGCTTCCGGGGACGTTGGTATTTCCGCTCAGGTAGTCGTTGAACGCGCCGGGCCCCAGCAGCTCGCGGGTCACCTGGCAGATGAACGGGTTGGCCACGACGTCGCGAAACACCAGGCCCGCATCCGGTGGCGGGTTCTGCTGGATGTTGCCCCACACGAAGTTGTGCGGCACCGCCGGCAGCGCGCGGATGGTGTCGAGGTCGCCGGTCATGCGTTCTCGCAGCCGGTCGAGGTGATCGTGTTCGACGATGTCGTTGATCACCAGGAATCCGTCGTTGCGAAGGGCGGCGATCGCATGCTGAACGGCCGCGGCTTCGAAACGCCCGGCGGCGTGTTCTGTCGCTGTCGGAGTGATCTCGCTCATCGTCAGCTCAGGTAGATGGGATTGGACAGCGCGCGTACCAGCCGCTGCGGTGACGCCGATCCGCGCTCGATCGCGGGCGGCGGCTCGTGCGCGTTACACCAATGTTGATGCGCAGCCTCGAGGCGCGCTGCGCTTGCCGCGGCGATGATCTCCGCACGGACGAACCCGCGCGCACCGGGAACCTCCAGCGCAAGGTGCGTTGCGTCGATGACGGTTTCGGCAACCGGCCCGTCGGGTCCGACCAGCAGGAGGATGTCTCCCGCAGCGCCGCGCACGTCCACGTCGACGACAAGACGGTTCGTGGCCCGTACCACCCCGCCCATCGGGACGCCGTGCGCGCGGATCTCCAGGTGCGGTCCGCGGGGACTCTCGGTGACATAGACGCGGCCTCGGGCGAGTCCGGCGATGAGGGCGGCGATGCTCAACTCTTCCAGCCATACGACGGTGGTGGGGCACCCCAGACCGAACGGGCTCCCGGCAGTCGGCCGGGCCGGGGTGTGGTAGTCGCTGCCGCCGATCAAGGTGATCCGCCGGCCCTGGCGAATGCGTGCGTCGTATCGGGCCAGGGAAGCCTCATTACCCGTCCACCAGTGGCGCTGCCAGACCTCCATGCACGCCATGTCCGGTTCCGGAAGGGTCCAGCGCATCGGCGGCTTGTCGTGGTTCACCGACAGCAACGCGTTGCGCCCCCGGACCTCCGCAGCGAGCTGTGTCAGGTCGTCCTCCGTCCGGATGCGAAAGTCGATCCAGTCGCGCACGCCCAGTACGTTTGCGTGGCCCCGGTACGTGGTGATCTCGATGCCCGGAACGAACACCAGCTCCGGGGAGCTCGCGGCGGTGAAGTAGTCCCACGCCGTGACCGTGTTGTGATCGGTGACGGCCAGGTAGTCCAGACCGAGCGCGGAGGCCAGGCGGTGCAGAACCTGCGGGCTGCCCTCGGCATCGCTATGGAACGTGTGGGCGTGCAGATCCCCGCGGTACCAACCCGCCCCGCGTCGGACAGGGTCGGGCTGCTCGGGCGGCCCGCGGGTGGCGCGGGCGCCGTCGCTCTTCGAGTGAGGTTCGCTCCGTTCACTTGCCCGTACCGTGAGCCGTACGGTGGCGCCGCCGTCGGGTATGACGTAGCAGCCCAGGATGATGCGCCAGGTACCGCCGGGAACCGCGCCTGCCACGTAGCCCGGCGTGCTGCTGTCGGTGGCTACGTGGAAGCGGTTGCGTGCGCTGCCGCTCCAGCCTCGGAATCCGCTGCGCGTCGGGAACGCCGTGGCGCTCGGATCGAAAAGACCAAGGTCGATGCACGCCCGGCCACGGCACTCCGTTTCGCAGGTGACATCCAGGCGCGTGGTTCCTGCCGGAACGTGAAACGGCACGTAGCGGTAGGGATCGGACACCTGTGACGGTATCTGCACTGAGATGTCGGCGGTCGTGCCGAGGGTCAGGCGGGTGATCACTCAGCCTCCGTGCCGCGCAACGCCAACCGATCCGCGTGATGGCACGACACGTACCGGTCCCGACCCGCGTCCGCCAGGGCCGGCAGCTCGCTTTCGCACCGATCGGTCGCGTACGGGCAGCGGCCGGCGAAGGCGCAGCCGTCCGGCAGGCGGGTGAGGTCGGGAACCGTCCCGCGCAGCCGGATGCGTTCGGTACTTCGCCGGCGGGGGTCCGGTGACAGGACCGCACTCAACAGGGCTTCCGTGTACGGGTGCTGAGGCGCCTCGAACAACGCTCTCGCCGGCGCCAGCTCGACGATCTTGCCCGCGTACATCACCGCGACCCGATCGCTGAGATTGGCCACCACGCCAAGGTCGTGCGAGATCAGCAGGTAGGTCAGGTCGAGCGAAGCCTGGAGGTCCCGCAGAAGGTTCAGAATCTGCGCCTGAACCGAAACGTCCAACGCCGATACCGGTTCGTCGGCGACGATCAGCCGCGGTCGCGACGCCAGCGCACGTGCGATGCCGATGCGTTGCCGCTGGCCGCCCGAGAACGCGTGCGGGTAGCGCTTCAGGAACGAGTCGGGTAACCCGGCCTGGGCAAACGCCTGGCGCACGCGGGCCTCGATGACCGATCGGTCATGCCCGGCCACGCGCAGCACCTCCGCAACGATGTCGAAGGCGGTCATGCGCGGATTCAACGAACCGAACGGATCCTGAAAGACGAGCCGGACTTCCGACCAGCGCGCGCGCTGCCCGCGCGCCCCCGCAGCCAGGTCCTGATCCCCGTAGCGGATCGTGCCTGCGGTCGGAGGGGTAAGGCCGACCACCGTGTGTGCCAGCGTGGTCTTTCCGCAGCCGGACTCGCCCACCAGTCCCATCGTCTCGCCCGGCCAGAGATCGAAGCTCACCTCGTTGACCGCCCGTACCGTGCGCACGGTCCGGTTCAGCATGCCGGTGCGGATCGGGAAGTGCGTCGAAAGCTCCCGCACCGAGAGCAGGGGCGGCGTCGAGCGATCCACGCTGTGCGGCGATGCCGGCGGCGTCGACCCGGCGAGGGTGCGCGTGACGGGGATTCCGTCGGCGTGCAGATGGCAACTCGCGTAGCGGCCGCCGCCCAGGTCCGTGGCGGCCGGAGGTGTGGAGGCACACAGCGTTTCCATCGCCTGCGCGCAGCGAGTCACGAACGGGCACCCGGCCGGACGCTCCTCGAGGTTCGGCACGGTCCCCGGGATGGCCGGCAGGGAACCGCCGGCGGTGAGCGTGAGACTTGGAACGGAAGCCAGCAATCCGGCGGTGTAGGGATGCTGGGGGTCGGCGAGTACCGGCTCGACGGGGCCGTGCTCGGCGACCCGCCCAAGGTAGAGGATCGCCACCCGGTCGGCGATCTCGGCGACCACGCCGAGGTCGTGGGTGATGAAGAGCATCGACATCCCGCGCTTTCGCTGCAGGTCGCGCAGGAGGTCGAGGATCACGGCCTGCGTGGTGACGTCCAGCGCCGTGGTCGGTTCATCCGCGATGAGCAGCCGAGGCTCACACACCAGCGCCTGGGAGATCATGGCCCGCTGCCGCAGGCCGCCGGAAAGCTCGAACGTGTAGGCATCGAAGCGGCGTTCCGGCTCGGGTATGCCGACGCTTCCCATCGTGGCGATGGCGGCGCGCCGCGCCTGCGCCCGGCTGCAGCGTCGATGGCGCATCAGGACTTCCGCTATCTGATTGCCGACGGTGTACATCGACGACATGGCGCTCATCGGTTCCTGGTAGATCATGGAAATCTCGTTGCCGCGAATCGACCGCAGGCGGCGGTCGCGTTCCGGCAGCGCCGCCAGGTCGAGGCGGCTTCCGTCGGCGCGACGGTAGTCGATCATGCCGGCTTCGATGAACGCGTTCTGGCCGAGCACGCGCAATATCGTCTTGGCGGTGACGGTCTTGCCGCACCCGGACTCCCCCACCAGGCACACCGTCTCTCCCCGGCCGATGTCGACGCTCATGCCGTCCAGCGCCCGCTGCCTCCCCGAGTCGCCGCCGAACGCGACCGCCAGGTCGCGTATGCGCAGCAGCGTGTCAGGCGCGGTAGGGATCTGCCGCATCGCGCAACCCGTCGCCGAGGAAGTTCAGTGCCAACACCGCTGCCACGACGGCGACACTCGGGGTGAACAGCCACGGTGCCGCCGCGATCGAGCGAATGTTCTGCGCCTCCTGCAGCAGCACGCCCCAGCTCACGACCGGCTGGCGCAAGCCGATGCCCAGGAAGCTGAGGGACGTCTCCGCCACGATCATGCCAGGGATCGCCAGGGTGACGACCGCGATGATGTGGCTCAGGAAGCTGGGCACCATGTGTCGCAGGAGGATGCGGCCGACGCCACAGCCGTCGAGCCGGGCGGCGCGCACGAAGTCCTCGTTCTTCAGCGCGAGGAACCTGCCGCGCACGACCCGCGCCAGCCCGGTCCAGCCGATGACCGACAGGATGATGGTGATGAGGAAGTAGGAGCGGACCGGCGGCGTGGTCGGAGGGATGGCGGCCGCGAGCCCGATCCACAGGGGGATCGACGGCAGCGACTGCAGGAACTCGATGAGGCGCTGGATCATCGCGTCGGTCCAGCCGCCGAAGAACCCGGAGATACCGCCCAGTGCCACCCCTATCACGAGCGAGAAAGCCACGCCCAGCAGACCGATCGTCATCGAGACTCTGGTTGCGTGAATCGCGCGGCTGAGAACGTCACGGCCCAGTCGGTCCGCCCCCAGGAAGTAGACCCGCTTGTCGGGATCGACGGGACCGATCAGGTGGACGCTCGCCGGAAGGATGCCGAGCAGCCGGTACTGATGGCCCTGCACGAAGAGGCGGAGGTCGATGAGGTCATCCGGGTTTTCTGCATAGTTCCGTCGCCCGGACTCGTAGTCGATCGTGCTGGTGGTCCCGACCACGTGGGGCCGCAGGGCGCGGCTTCCGTCGGGCCTGTGCTGAAACAGCCGGACGGCCTGCGGCGGGGCGTAGGGATGACGCGCCGAATAGCTTTCCGCGTCGTGCGGGGCCAGGAATTCCGGGAACGCGGCCACCAGATAGAACAGAAGTGCCACGCCCCCTCCTACCATCCCCAGCCGGTGGCGGCGGAATCGGCGCCAGATCAGCCTCCACTGGCCTGCACTCTCCACGACCATGGCGTTACAGAGCCTCTCCACGCTGGATCTGCTTGCGGATGCGCGGATCGAGCCACGCCAGCATGATGTCGGAAAACAGCGTGCCCATGACCGCAAGAAAGCTCAGAAACATGATGAGCGTCGCCGCCAGGAACATGTCCTGTCCCTTGAGCGCATTGAGCAGAAGCGGACCGGTGGTCTGCAGCCCAAGCACGACGGCGACGATGGTCTCGCCGGACACGATCGTGACGAAGATCTCATTGAGGCCGCTCACGAACGGATTCATCGCATGGCGTACCGGGTACTTGAGCAGCGCCCGGCCCGGCAGCAGGCCCTTGGCGCGGGCCGCCAGATAGTAGGGAGCGTGCAGCTCGTCGAGAAGGTTCGCGCGGACGATGCGGATGACGCTGGCCGTGCCGGCCGTACCGAGAACGATCATCGGAATCCACAGGTGGCTGATCAGGTCCAGGACCTTGGCCAACGACCAGGGGGCGTTGACGAACTCGGGGGAGAAGAGCCCTCCCACGCTCTGCCCGAAGTATCTGAACGACACGTACAGCAGGACCAGCGCCAGCAGGAAGTTGGGTATCGCCAAGCCGATGAAGCCGAAGAACGTCGCGACGTAGTCGCCGAGGGAGTACTTGCGCACCGCCGAGTAGATGCCGACCGGGATCGCTACCGTCCAGATGAAGACGAGGGTGGCGGTCGACAGCAGCGCGGTGAGTCCCAGGCGCTGACCGATCAGATCGGCCACCGGCATGTCCCACTGGAACGAGGTGCCGAGGTCGCCGCGGATCAGGATGTTGCCTGCCCATCTGACGTACTGCTCCAGCAACGACCGGTCGAGGTGGTAGACGGCACGCAGAGCCGTGATCTCGGCGTCGGTGAGCTGGTCGCCCTGCTTCATCGCTTCCAGGACCAGGCGGTCCACGAAGTCGCCCGGGGGCAACGCGATGATGACGAACGCCACGACGGAGATCCCTATCAGGGCCGGAATCACCATCAACACGCGGCGGCCGATGAAGGGCAGCACGGACTACTCGGCGTCGGTGAGCGGGCGGCTCGCTGTGGAGGTCAGGGTAGCGGGGGCCCGCAGAGCGCCGAATGCGATGCTCTGCCGGCCCCCACCGGTCGAGTGTGTTCTTCCCGGCCGGCGCTTACCGCGTCGGATCAATGTAGAACGTCGAGAAATTGGCGGGAGAGATGCCGGGGTAGAGCCAGCCCTCGATCAACGTCTCCGGCACGTTGCGCAGGCGGTTGCGTACGGCACGGAAGTTGCCCGCCGGCAGGTTGATGCCGATCGTCGGGAACACGTCCTTGACGACGTCCAGGAACTCCACCATGAGGGCGTCCTGTGCGGCCCCCGCGGTCGTGGGGAGCTGTTCGGCAAGCGCAAACATCCGTTGCACGTTCTCGGGCGGCTCCTCGGGCGGCACGTCGAGCGCGATGTTGCTGCCGAACAGCACGAGTTGGCCGCGTTGCTCGGCGTACCAGCGTTCCCACGCCGACCAGTTGCCCAGGTGGCCGGGCCCGCCCATGAACACCGTGGGACTGATCAACGGCAGCTTGCCGGCACCGTTCTCGGCCAGCCACAGGGCGATGTCGAAGTCGGGCTCGGAGCGGCGCGCGTTGTGCAACTCGTCGGATACCACGTCGACGATCGTATCGACGCCCACCGCCTCCCAGTAACGTTCGATCAACAGCATCATGTCGACCCAGTCGGCCTTGAACTGCTGATTGACCGACACGATCACCTGGAAGCGTTCGCCATCCCCGCGCAGACGGAAGCCGTCCGCGTCCTTGTCGGGCAGGACCATGTCGAGAAAGCTGCTGGCCAGCGCTGGGTCGTACTCCGTGTACTGCTTGGCCAACTCGTCGTCGTAGTAGGGCGATCCGGGGCGCGGCGCCACCTGGAACGGCTCGCCCTGACCGAGAAACACCAGGTCGATCAGCTCTTCGCGATTGATCGCGTGACTGAGACCGATGCGGAAGTTCTTGTCCTGGTAGACCTCCGCCTTGATGCGGTCCGGGTGATTCATCGGGAACATGAAAAACGCCACGTTCATGTCGGCGCTCGCCGCGTTGATCAGGCGGTAGTCACCCAGCTCCTGATTCTCGAAGAACACCCCTCGGTTGTTCGGGGTGGAGATGTTGACACGGGAGATGTCGATCTCGCCGGACAGCGACTTGGCGAGCTGAACCTCGGGATCGGTGGTCAGGACCCAGGTGCGGCGATCGATATAGGGAAGCTGGTTGCACGCGGTGTCCACCTTGAAGTAGTAGGGGTTTCGCTCGAAGGTGAAGCGCTCCTGGCTCTCTACCGGCGCGGACGGCAGGTGAGCGTGAACGTGCGGTCGCGGGTTGAAGTACTCGGCATTCTGGCCGTAGGTGCCGACCGTCGACTTCCACCAGGACCCGTAGTCTTCGGCGTTGGCGTCAGCCATCATCTCGGCGACGCCGTCGGGGTTACTTTCGAGATCGAACTGCTCGGCATGGTGCTTGGCGAACTGCACGACGCGTTGGCCATAGGGGGATGCCAGGTCCAGAAGGAAGACGCCGTTGGGCTTGGACCATGAGAAGCGAACCGTGTAGTCGTCGATCGCTTCCACCGTGGCGTGTTCGCCGTCGACGACGAAGAGACCGCGCGGCCCCGACGAGTTGATCGCGGTATTGGTCTCGATGCGCTCCCACCAGAAGAGGATGTCCGCGGAAGTGAGCGGCATGCCGTCGGACCACTTCATGCCCTCGCGAAGCTTGAAGGTGTAGGTGGTTGCGTCCTCGCTGATGTCCCAGCTCTCGGCCACGTTGGGGACGACCTCCGAGCCGTCCACCGACCAGCGGACGAGTGGCTCGTAACCGTAGTGACGCATCTCGCCGATGCGCTGGCCTCCGTACGAGTCGATCATCTCGCCCCCGTAGACGCCGATCTGCTCGGCGGGTTCCACGACCAGCGGGTTGAGCGGCAATCGGTCTTCGACGGGCGGCAAGGTTCCGGCCGCCACCATGGCAGCCAGCTCGGGCGCCTCGCTGTAGGCATCGCACTGATTGGCGAACAGCGGCGTGGTTGCCAGGGTCAGCATCGATGCGGCGAGCGCGGCGCGAAAAATCAAGGTACGCATCAGGGGGCCTCCTCCTCAGGTAGGTCTGCCGCTGGCAGGACGCCGTCGGCGGCAGGGGATGAGCGCAACGGTCTGCTCAAGTTGCGAACGATGATGGAAACGGAACCCGGCGTCAACAGATCGCGAGGGAGGACTCTGAGGAGTCTGCGCCACTCGCCGATTCAGCGGCCGCGCGCCGGGTCCCAGCGTGCGGACTCCAGGTGCGCCAACAGATCGCGGCGGGCGGCCGGCGTATCCAACCGCCGCAGCCCGAGAACCGCATAGCCGCGCACGTAGTGGCTCTGGTCGGCGAGCGCGGCGGCGAGCGCGGCGGCGGCCCGGTCGGCGGCCTCCCCGGCGCCGGCGCCGACGCGCGCCAGGGACAGCGCCGCGTTGCGGCGCACCACTTCGTTGTCATCCTGTACTGCGTCGGCCAGCGCGGCCGCCGCGGGCGCTGCCCGCTCGGCGCCGCCGTGGATGATGCCGAGGGCGTCGGCGGCGTGCGCGCGCACCGTCTCCGCGTCGTCGCGCAGAGCCGAGATGAGAGCCGTCCCGGCGGCGTGCGCCGGCGGGCCCATGTCGCCCAGGGCGTCGGCGGCGCGAGCGCGCACCGCGCCATCTCCATCCGTCAACAGGTCGCGGAGCGCAGGAACGGCGGCGGCGCCAAGCGGCGCGAAGCCGTACGCGGCGTTGCGCCGCAGCCGCTCGTCGCCGCTGCGCAGCGCCTCCGCGAGGGGAACGGCTGCCGCGGCGCCACCGGCGCCCAGCGCATGGGCCGCCTCCAGCGCGGACGGTTCATCCTCCGTCCGGAGTCGATCGGCCAGGCGCCCCAGGCTGCCGCTCGCGGCCACCGGCGTGCCGATCGCGGCCGCGCCGAGATGCCAGCGCCACTGATGCGCCCAGACCCTCGGAAGCGCAGGCCGCACACCGCCGGAGGCCCGTTCCGCTCCGGGGCTCGGCCAGCGCGGCGCACCGCCGGCCGCGTCGTGCCGCCAGCTTGGCCGCCGCGGGTCCGCCATGCGGGTGAACAGGAACTTCACCATGTAGCGCACCTGGTCGCCGCTCACGTATGCGGTGGCGCGGTGCCAGAGGTCGTAGTGGACGAGGACGACGGTGCCGGCCGGGCCGGCGAGCGCAATCTCATCGGCATCCCGCTGCGGCTGGTTGAGGTACTGGCTGCGCGGCACGACCGCGGTGGGGCCCATCAACTCGTCCGTATCCTGCGGATAGTAGAGCGCCATGGCCCAGCGCACGTGATGGTGGCGGCGGGTGCCATCCACCGCGTACCGGCTGTTGTGCAGGCTGTCCTGATGCATGTCCTGCGCCTTGGTGCCGGCTGTCCGGTCGTGGCAGCGACGGTGCAGATGCAGGTAGTAGCCGTCGCCGAGGATGCTGGCCAGAGCGCCGGTCACTTCCGGATGGCAGAACACCTTCCCCAGCTCGGGCACCTCCGGCAGGAGGTTGTTGTAGGGATTGCCGTTCTGTTCCATCACCGCGGCGATCCGCTCGTACACGCGGCGGTGGAACCCGTCGGGCAGGTTCGGGCGCAGGACCAGGTAGCCGTCGACGAGGAACCGCTGCAGTTGGGCGTCGGTCAGACGATGGCCGGCATCATCCATGGTGGTCTCCACTGCTCGCATGAGTGGATCGATGTGGCATGACCCTCTTGCGAACGATAGAATAAACGAAACCATGCGTCAACGTGTGCGCCGCGGGTCGCGCCGGCATGTCGGCGTTGACCCGTGTGAGAGCGCCCCGTAGGCTGTCGATCGCCATGGCGACCACGGTGACCACTTCGAGGACGGACGAATCGTTCCTCGCCACCTACCAGCGGGACGGCTACGCGGTAGGGCGCGGCATCCTGCCGGCCGCCGATCTGGACCCGGTGCGCGCGTTCCTGTCGGCCGAGGTGGACGCCTACGCCCGCCGGATGCTGGCCGAAGGGAAGATCCGCTCGCTGCACGCCGAGCAGCCGTTCGAGCGCCGGTTCGCGGCCATATGCCGGGAGATGGACGCCTCGCCGCGGAGCTGGATCGGGAGCACATTCGATCGGGTCTTCTACGAGCTGTACCGGAATCCGGCCATCCTGCGGGTGCTGGGCGAGATGCTTGGCCCGGAGGTGGTGCAACTCGGCGCGCTGAACATCCGCACCAAGCTGCCGGAGGCGGAGATCACCTCCTTCCCGTGGCACCAGGACAGCCACTATTACAACGAGCCGTCGCGCGGAAAGCGGGTGGGCTCCACCGAAGAGGCGCACATCGTCACCGTCTGGGTGCCGCTGGTGGACGCGAACGTGGAGAACGGCTGCGTGTGGGTGCTTCCCGGCAGCCACCGCTGGGGCCTCATCGACGCGGCGCGCGGCGAGGATCTGAACGTGCGCGCCACCGAGGACGTCGAGCGGCGCGGCACCCCCACCCCGGTGGAGATGCGGGTGGGTGATGTCCTGTTCCTGACCAACCTCACCTTCCATGCCAGCAAGATGAACCGGACCGACGCATCGCGCTGGAGTGTGGACTTCCGCTATCACGCCGAGCCTGTCGCGCTGACCGGCCGGCCGCGGGACGCGCTTGAGGCGCTGCACGACCGCTTTCGAGCCTCCGGCCGCGAGTCGCTGACGGTGTTGAGCGAGGGCCCCACGCCCACCTGGGAGGAGTGGCAGGACGCCACCAACCGCGCACGCGAGCAGGCGGCGTCCGCCGGCCGTTGACCGGACGGCGGACGCCGGATCAGGTGAACGACGTCTCGTCCGTGTCCATGGGATCGTCGGGCGCCAGGCTGAAGCTCCCGTCCGGTTGCTCCTGCCACTGGCAGACGTCCGGCTCGCCCGCGCGGTTGGCGACCGGCCCGCGGAGCACGGGGTCGCCGGTGGCGCGCAAGTGCTGGTCCAGGCGTTCCCGCAGTTGCGCCTCCACGTCGGCCAGCGCCGGATCGCCGGCCAGGTCGCGCAACTCGAACGGATCCTCGGCCAGGTCGAAGAGCTGGGTGTCCGGCAGCGGAGAGCCGTACCAGCGCTCCACCGTCTCCCGGTCGCCGGCGAAACGCGCGAGCCAGCCGTTGTCGACGAAGATGGGGACGCGGCGGTAGCTGCGGATCAGCTTGTAGCGGGAGCTTCGGATGGAGCGGGCCGGGGTGTAGTACCAGCGGCCGCTGCGCCTGCCCCAGTTGAGCTGGCTGAATGCCCAGCGGCGCAACGGCGCGGCCGGCTCGTCGGGCCCGAGCTGCGCCGCCCAGCTCATTCCCTGGATCCCCTGCGGCTGCGCCACCCCGCAGAGATCGGCCAGCGTGGGCAGCAGGTCGACGTTGCTCGACAGCTCGTCGACGGTCCTGCCCGGCGCTATCACGCCCGGCAGCCGCATCAACAGCGCCGTGCGCAGACCGGAGTCGTAGATGGTGTGCTTGGCGCGGGCCACGGCCGGGCCGTGCTCGGTCGTGAACACGACCAGGGTGCGCTCGCGGAGGCCGGCACGGTCGACGGCGGCCAGGATGCGGCCGATCCGGGCGTCCAGGTCGCGGATCTGCCACGCCAGGGTGGCCAGGTCGCGGCGTGTGGCGCCGGTGTCGGGAAGGTACGGGGGCACGGCGATCCGGTCCGGCACCTCCGGGTCGAACGCCGCCCCGAACGGGCGATGGCACTGCGTGAAGGACACCTGCAGCAGGAACGGCGCGTCCTCGCCACGCTGCCCCTCGATGAACGCCGCCGCCGCGGCCGCCTGCTCTTCCGGGACGGTCGCGATCTGCCGCTCGAACCCCACCCAGTGCGGGTCGTTCGGAACCATCAGCCGGCCGCACAGCACGGTCCGGTACCCGGCGCGGCGGAACCGCGCCGCCATGCAGATCGTCCCCGGGGCGAGCGGCTCCTGGCCGATGACACCCACCTCGTGCGGGAGCGATCCCGTGTACATGGACGAGCGGCTCGGGATGCAGATCGGCGCCGTCGCGATGTGCATCCCGAAGCGCGCGCCGGCGGCGGCCAGCCCGTCGAGGTGGGGGGTTTCCAGATCGGGCCGGCCGTAGCAGCCGAGCCAGTCCCCCAAGTCGTGGCAGTCGATGTAGACGACGTTCGGTCGAGGCATCCTGTTGACAAGACACAGGTTAGCACGCTCGCGCCGCACGTTCGAACGGATGCGGGCGGAGCGAGAGGCCATCTCCGCAGTCCGCAGCAGCTCTGCTACAGTGGGTCGTCATGGCCGCACGTCACGGAGACTGGCTTCGGCAGGCGGACGCGGATCTCCACCATGCCGGTAACGCGCGCGACCAGGGTACGCACGAGTGGGCGTGTTTCGCCTCACAACAAGCTGCGGAGAAGTCACTCAAGGCGGTGCTCCTGAGCCGCGGTGAGGATGCCTGGGGGCACACGGTTACGGCTCTCCTTGGTCTGGTGACAACCGCAGAGCATGCCGGCGAAGAACTGATCACCTCCGCCAAGAGCCTCGACAAGCATTACATTCCCACCCGCTATCCGAACGGCTTCGACACCGGCGCGCCGGTCGATTTCTATACGAAGAAGGACTCCGAGGATGCCATTCGCTGTGCCGAAACGATCATCAGCTTCGCTCGTAGTCAAATCGAACAACCAGGCGACCGTTGAAGCGGCTGTCCGTCGCTGGGCTCGTCACATCGCTCAGCGACCCGAGGTACGGCGGATCATCTGGTTCGGCTCGCGGGTCGACGGTGCTCCCGCCCCAAGCAGCGATGTCGACGTGTGCGTGGTGATCTCGGGGTCGAGCCGGCCAGTCCGTGACCGGATCGGCGACTACCTGCCATTCGGATTCCCGGTCGGCATCGACCTGTTTCCCTATACCGAATCGGAACTGCAACGACTCGAGACCGAACACCCGTCATGGTATGCGGCGATCGCTTCCGGCATCGACGTCATCACTGCCGCGTTGCCTCAAGCGGTTGACGCCGTCCATTCGAGCGGATAGGGTCCCGAGGAAATGACCGATCGCAACGACATCTCGACGATCGATTTGACGCGCAACGTGCGCGCTTGGTGGTGGCCGGTGGTGTAACCGGAACCACGCACTGAGGCCGCATGGCGGCACGTGCTGAAGCCGCAGGTTCCGGTGATCACGCCGGGTCCTGCGGCTTTTTGTTTGTTCGCGGATTGTCTGTTCAGGGAGGCAGGGTTTGCAGAAGACAGCGACGAAGACGATCTCGGCCGAGCGCTTCACGCCGGTGACGCTGGCCAGGAAGCTGGACGCGCGCGTGCTGCTGGAGTCCGCTTCCTTCATGAAGGGCCGCGAGCGCTACTCCATCCTGCTGGTGCGCGAGGCGTTCTGCGTCCGCGAAACGGACGCCGGCGTGCTGCTGGTCCGGGACGGGACGGAGACGCGCCTGCCGGATCCCGAGCGCGACATCCTTGACGTGCTGCGCGCGTTCGCGGCCGAGCATCAGGGCTCCGCGTTCGAGTTTCCCTTCCCGGCCGGCGGCATCGGCTTCCTGAGCTACGAGTACGCCTCGCGCTTCGACACCGTGCGGCTGCAGGAGCGCCCCGACGTGCTGGGCCTGCCGCACGCCGCCTTCCTGTTCGGCCACCTGTTCGCCGTGTTCGACCACTACGTCGACTCGGTGACCCTGCTCGGCATCAACTACGACGGGTACGAGATCGACCTGGACGCGGCCATCGACTCGGCGATGGCTCGCATCGACGACATGGACTTCAACTTCATGTCGCCTTCCCGGCACCGTGGCGAGGCCGAGGTGGTGGACGAGGGGGACCCTCCCCGTTTCATGGACGGGGTCAGGGAGGTCCGGGAGGAGATCATCGCCGGCAACCTCCTGCAGGGCGTGCTGTCGCGCCGGCTGGCGGTACGTACCGACCTGCCGGCGCTGGAGGCGTACCGCAACCTGCGCCACACCAACCCCTCGCCCTACATGTTCTACCTGCGCTACGACGGCTTCGAGCTGTTCGGAGCCTCGCCGGAGGTGCACGTGCGCTGCCGGCAGGGTCGCGCCATCCTGCGACCGATCGCCGGCACGCGGCGGCGCGGGGCGGACCGGGCAGAGGACGCGACGCTTGCGGCGGAGCTGCTCGGTGACGAGAAGGAGCTGGCCGAGCACCTCATGCTGGTCGACCTGGGCCGCAACGACCTGGGCAGGGTGTGTGTCCCGGGCTCGGTCGAGGTGACCGAGCTCAACGTCATCGAGCTCTACTCGCACGTCATGCACATCGTTTCCCAGGTCGAGGGAAACCTCTTTCCGGACCGGGACGGCATCGACGCGCTGCGCGCCACCTTTCCGGCCGGCACCGTGTCGGGCGCGCCGAAGATCCGCGCCATGGAGGTGATCGACCGCCTGGAGGCCGCGCCGCGCAGCTTCTACGCGGGCGTCGTCGGCTACGTCGAGCCGGACGGCTCCCTGGACACGTGCATCGCCATCCGCTGCGGCCTGAAGAAGGACGGGGTGATGGTGCTGCAGGCCGGCGCCGGGGTGGTCTTCGACTCGTCGCCGGAGCGGGAGCTGGAGGAGACCGGCGAGAAACTGGGAGCGCTCGTCAGGGCGCTGGGAGTGAGGCTCTGATGTACGTCCTGATCGACAACTACGACTCGTTTACCTACAACCTGTTCCAGTACCTGTCGGAGATCACCGACGAGGAGATCCGGGTGTTCCGCAACGACCGGATCGACGCGGACGGGATCGCGGCGCTGGCGCCCGCGGGGATCATCATCTCGCCCGGCCCGGGCCGGCCGGAGGACGCCGGCGTGAGCGTGGAGGCGATCCGCCGGTTCGCCGGCGAGATCCCGATCCTGGGGGTCTGCCTGGGACACCAGGCGATCGGTGCCGCCTTCGGAGGGAGTATCATCCAGGCCAAGGCGATCGTGCACGGCAAGACCGACGCGATCCTCTCGGACGGACGCGGCGTGTTCCGCGGGATCCCGTCGCCGGCCGTCTTCACCCGCTATCATTCGCTGGTGATCGACCCGGAGACGGTGCCGGGAGGGTTCGAGGTCACCGCCCGCTCGGCGGACGGTGAGATAATGGGCATCCGGCATGAACGGTACGTCGTGGAGGGCGTGCAGTTTCATCCGGAATCGATCGCGTCCGCTTCCGGGAGGAGACTGTTGGCGAACTTTCTGAACTACAAGCGCGAACCGCTGGACGTGCCGGGGCTGCTGAACACGGTGGCGGCCGGCACCGACCTGACCCAGGAGCAGGCCGCCGCGTTCATGGAGGAGCTGACCGACGGCAACCTCAACTCGGCGCAGATCGCCGGCTTCCTGGTCGCGCTGAACGCCAAGGGCTACACCGCGGCGGAAATCGCCGGCTGCGTGTCGGTCCTGCGGCGCAAGAAGACCCCGCTGGAGGTCTCGGGCGATTTCCTGGACACCTGCGGAACCGGAGGGGCCGGCATCGGCAGCTTCAACATCTCGTCGATGGCGGCGCTGGTGGCCTGCACGGGCGGGGCCCGGGTGGCCAAGCACGGCAACCGCTCGTTCACCCGCAAGAGCGGCAGCGCCGACTTCTACGCGGCGCTGGGCGTCCGCTCCGACCTCGGCCCGGCGGCCACCGCCGAGCTGCTGAGCGCGACCGGCTTCGCGTTCCTGTTCGCACCCACCTATCACGGCTCCATGCGCCACGCCGCGCCGGTGCGGCAGGAGCTGGGCATCAAGACCGTGATGAACCTGCTGGGGCCGCTGGCCAATCCCGCCGGGGCCGCCTACCAGGTGATCGGCGTCTACGACGGCGCGCTCTGCCGGGTGGTGGCGGAAGCGGCGCGGCTGCTGGGCGTGCGGCGGGTGATGACCGTGCACGGTGACGACGGCGGCGACGAGATCTCGGTGACCGGCGCCACCGGCGCGGTGCTCGTCGACGAGTCGGGCGAGGCGACCGAGCTCCGGCTGACGCCGGAAGAGCTGGGCGTCGGCCGCCACGAGATCGGCGCGGTCGCGGGCGGCACGCCGGAAGAGAATGTCGCCGACGCGCGCGAGTTGATGGGCGGCGGTGGACGGCCGGCGCTGCGCGACGCGATCGCGGTCAACGCCGGCGCCGCGCTGCACGTGTGCGGGCTGGCCGACGACATCCGCGCCGGCACGCGGACCGCACTCGACGCGCTGGCCTCCGGAGCGGTGGCGCGCAAGGTCGATGAAATCACTTCGCTGGCGACGACGCTGGCCGAGCGCGACGCCGCCGGCGGAGATGGATCCACGTGACCATTCGCGACCGCATCGTCGCCGGCCGCCGGGAGCGGGTCGCGGTGGAAGGGCCGGCCCTGGGCGCGGCCGTGCCCGCTGAACGGCAGGCACCCGCCGCCCCGTTCGCCGCGGAGCCGCTGGTGATCTGCGAGATCAAGAAGCGTTCACCTTCCCGGGGCGCGATCGACGCCGACCTGGACGTGGTCGCGCAGGCGGGTCGGTACGCGGGCTCCGGCATCCGCCACGTGTCGGTGCTCACCGAGCCCGATCATTTCGGCGGCTCGCTCGACGACCTGATGCGGATCAAGGAGCGTTTCCCGCACCTCGCCGTGCTGCGCAAGGACTTCCTGCTCGACGAGCGGGACGTGGAGGTCTCTCACCGCGCCGGCGCCGACGCGGTGCTGCTGATCGCGGGCATGATCGACCGGCAGCGGCTGGCCTCGATGCTGCAGGCGGCCGAGCGGCTCGGCATGGCGGCGCTCGTGGAGGTGCACGATCCCGCCGACGTGGACGAGGTGCGCGCCCTGCGCCCGTCGCTGGTCGGCATCAACGCGCGCGACCTGACCACCTTCAGCACCGACCTCCTTCACCCATTGCGGCTGCGGCCGGCGATCGACTGGCCGGCGCGGCTGGTGTTCGAGTCCGGCATCTTCTACGCCGAGCAGGCCGGGCCGGCGCGTGCCGCCGGATTCGCCGGCGTGCTGGTCGGTGAAGGCGTGGTGCGGCGGCCGGAGCTCGCCGGGGAGCTGGTGGCCGGCTTTGCGGGAGCGGCGCTGCCCGATTTCTGGGGCCGGCTCTACGCGCGCGCACCGCTTCACGCGATCGGCTCGGAGGAGCCGACCCGTCCGCTGGTGAAGATCTGCGGCATCACGAGCAGCGACGACGCGCTCCGCGCGGCGGATGCCGGCGCCGATCTGCTGGGTCTCAACCTGGTCCCCGAGTCGCCACGGCGCGTGGCGCCGGAGACGATCGCGCAGCTCGGCGACGTCGGCGCGCTCAAGGTGGGAATCACGGTGGACGACGCTGAGGTCGCGGCGGAGTTGCGGCGCGACGGCCATCTGGATGCCGTGCAGCTTCACGGTTCCGAGCCCGCCGATCGCTGCGCGGACCTGGTGCAGCCCTATTACAAGGCGATTCGCGTGCGGGGCCGGGCCGACCTGGAGGGGATCGGCGACTACCGCTGCCCGCGGGTGCTGGTGGACGCACCGGCGTCCGGCCGGCGCGTCGGCGCCGAGGTGGTCGACGAGGCCGCCCGCCACGGCCCGCTCTGGCTGGCCGGCGGCCTCAACCCCGACAACGTGCGCGGCGTGATCGAGCGACACGGGCCGGAGCTGGTCGACGTGGCCAGCGGACTGGAGTCGTCACCGGGACGCACGGACCCGGCCAAGCTGCGCGCGTTTTTCGCCGCGATCCGGACGTCGGTCGGAGCCGCTGCATGAGGAGTCTGAAATGAAGGCGTACAACGACTATTTCGGCCAGTTCGGAGGCCGCTATGCCGCCGAGGTGCTGCGCACCCCGCTCGACGAGCTGCAGGCGGCGTTCACGGCGGCGATCGTCGACCCCGTGTTCCTTGCTGAGCTGGACCGCTTCGGGCGGCAGTTCGCGGGGCGGCCGACGCCGCTCTCGCCGGCCGTGAACGCATCAGCGGAGATCGGCGGCGCGTCGATCTACCTGAAGCTGGAGGGGCTGGCCAATACCGGCGCCCACAAGGTGAACAACGTCATCGGCCAGTGCCTGCTGGCCAAGCGCATGGGCAAGCCGCGCGTGATCGCCGAGACCGGCGCCGGGCAGCACGGCGTGGCTACCGCCGCGGTGGCCGCCAAGCTGGGGCTGGAGTGCCGGGTCTACATGGGCGAGGTGGACGTGCGCCGCCAGCGTCCCAACGTGTTCTGGATGGAGCTGTTCGGCGCGGAGGTGGTGCCCGTCGGCTCGGGGTCGCGGACGCTCAAGGACGCGATCAACGAGGCGCTGCGCGACTGGTCGGACACGTTCGACCGGACCCACTACGTGATCGGCTCGGTCATGGGCCCGTCGCCCTACCCGGACATGGTGCGCGAGTTCCAGTCCGTGGTGGGCCGCGAGGTGGCCGACCAGTGCCGGCAGCTCGGCGTGCAGCCGACGGCGCTGATCGCCTGCGTGGGAGGCGGATCGAATGCGCTCGGCTTCTTCGCTCCCCATCTGGAGGCGTCCTCCCCGCGCCTGATCGGGGTGGAGGCCGGCGGGCGCGGTCCCGGCCTGGGCGACCACGCGGCGCGCATGTCCGGCAGCGGCGTACCCGGCATCGTGCACGGCTACAAGTCGCTGTTCCTCACCGACGGCGACGGCCAGGTGGCGGAGACGCACTCGATCTCGGCCGGACTCGACTATCCGGGCGTCGGCCCACAGCTCGCCCACCTGGGCACCAGCGGCCGGGTGGAGTTCACGACCGCCTCCGACGACGAGGCGCTCGACGCGGTGCGGCTGTTCGCGCGCAGCGAAGGGGTCATCTTCGCGCTGGAGTCGGCCCACGCGGGTGCGGCGGCGGTCAAGGTGGCCCGCTCGCTCCCGGACGACGCCAGCGTCGTGGTCAACGTCTCCGGCCGGGGCGACAAGGACCTGTTCATCCTGGCCGGAGCGCTGCAGCCGGACCGCTGGGCGGAGTTCCTGAAGCGCGAAGCGCAGGAGATCGGACGTGGCTGACACACCGGCCTTCATGGCCCACCTGGTGGCCGCATTTCCGGACTGGGACACCTCGCTGCGCGTCGGCGAGGCGATGATCGACGGCGGCGCCGGGCTGCTGGAGGTGCAGTTCCCCTTCAGCGACCCGACGGCGGACGGTCCCTGGATCCAGCGCGCGTGCGCGGACGCGCTGGCGGCCGGGTTCGCCGTCGATGACGGCTTCCGGCTGGTCGGCAGTCTTGCGAACCGCCCCGACGCGCCGCAGATCTTCGTGATGGTGTACGCTAATCTTGCGTTCCGGCCGGGCATCGAACCGTTCCTGGCGCGCTGCCGGGACGCGGGCGCGCGCGGCGTGATCGTCCCCGACCTGCCGCCCGACTACGACGAGGGCCTGTACACGGCCGGGCACGAGCTGGGGCTGGAGGTGGTGCCCGTGGTGCCGGTGACCGCGCGGGTGGAGCGGCTGCGCACGGTGGTGGAGACCTCGCACACCCGCTCCCTGTACACGGCGCTGCGCAAGGGCGTCACCGGCGGCTACACGCACATCAGCGAGGACAGCGTCCGGTTCCTGCAGGAGGCGAAGGGGCTCGGCGTGTCGGTGATGGCCGGCTTCGGGATCTCGGAGCGGGCGCAGGTCGAGGCGCTCGCGCCGCTCGTGGATACCGTGATCGTCGGCTCCGCCTTCATCCGCGCCCTGCTCGAGGCACCGGACGGCGCCGATCCGTACCGGACGGTGCGCGACCTGATGGCCGGACTGTCAGTTTGATCGGCCCGCCGCCTTGATCGGCCCGCCGCTTCGCCCTAACTTTCTGGACAACGAGTTCCAAGGGGGATAACCGAATGGGACAGGAAGTGACGATTACCAGCGACAACTTCGATGCGGAGGTTCTCCAGTCGGACACCCCCGTGCTGGTCGATTTCTGGGCCGACTGGTGCGGCCCGTGCAAGATGATCGCGCCCGCGGTCGAGCAACTGGCCTCCGACTACGAGGGCCGGGTCAAGGTCGGCAAGGTCAACGTCGACGACGCCGGCGACCTGGCGATGAAGTTCAACGTGGTCAGCATTCCCACCCTGCTGCTGTTCAAGGACGGATCGGTGGTCGACCAGCAGGTCGGCGCGGTCCCCAAGGGCAAGATCGAGGGCATGTTCAAGGCGGTCGTCTAGCGCGCGGACGAACAGCTCTCGCTCACTCGCGGCTGAACACCTCGTCGGTGTTGGGGCCGCCGAACGTCGCCCCGCGGGTCGGGGTGATGTGCCAGTCCGCGCGGGAGTCGGTATCGGCGTGGTCGCTGCCGCGCGCGATCGAGCGGGTCGAGGTGGTGTCGTTCGAGTCGACCGCGTCCTCGGGCCGCGCCAGCTCGCCGGCGACGTGCCAGCCGCCGGCCGCCACCAGCTCATCGACGCGCTCCATCACTCTGCGGGTGCCGAACCCGCGGTAGCGTTCGTCCGACTCGGAGGTGCGGTCGCTGTAGATCACGCCATCCATCAGGCCGCCGTCCGGCCGTGCGTAGAGCGACACGACGCCGTTGTTGCCGGACAGTCCCTCGCCGGAGGGCAGCCACAGGTCCCAGGCATCCTCCGACGCCTGCGGATGGGCCGACTCCGTCATCGACGCCGTCTCGTCCACCTCCGCCGGGTCACCGGTGCTGACGCAGTGGACGACGAGGAAGTCGCCCGGCTCCACTGCGATGGACGGGAACACCAGCCGGTGCCGGTAGTTGCCCGGCGTTCCGTCGTACAGGGTCACCCCGCCCAGGTCGCCGGCCGACAGGGCCACCAGCTCGATCCGGTCGGGCCGCGTACGGGTGCCGCGCGTGGTCAGCTCGGTGATGAGCAGGGGCGGCACGTCGCCGTTGTGGCCATGGAAGCGGGCGGTCATCCCCAGGCCGTTGCCACGCTCATCGGTCACTACCGCCTTGAGCTGGTACTCGGCGCCCGCGGTCTGCTCGGCGACCGACAGCAGCATGCGGGCTCCGTCGTAGGCGACATCCTCCAGGCCGAGGGGCGGTTCGATGACCAGCGAACCGCCCTCCAGAACCGCGGGTTCGCTGAAGGAAATGGCGATCGAGCGCCGATCCGGCACCTCGACCGCGCGCAGCAGGGGCGGAATCAGGTCCGGCTCGATGACGGTGCGCAGGGCGGGCACCTTGCCGCAGGCGCCGACGAGGAAGGAGAGGCCGGCCAGGCCCGCTGCCGCGGCGAGCCGCCGGAGGACGATCGTTGGGGTTGCCATCACCCCAGACATGCCCGGGGCGGCGGCAGCGCTTTTGCCGGCGCGCTATCCTTCGGTGGCCTGCAGCTCCTCGATGACCCGCCTCGCCAGGCGGCCGGGGGCCGGCGGCAGGTCCTCGCCTCCTTCAGCGTCGTACCTGGCGACCAGCAGGCCGAGCAGCTCGATGGCGGTCTGGTCGTCGTCGAGCTTGTGGTGCAGGAAGGCGATCTCGTACTCCGCCCACAGATTGCGCTCCCGCTCGTCGGGGTGGACGGCGGCCGGGAACCGCTCCAGGTAGGCCCGGTAGTAGTCCATCGCTGCCTGATGGTTGCGAACCCCGATGGCGCCGCGGGCGGCCTGGAAGTACTCGGCCGGGCTCATCTGCTCGGAGGTGTCGGGCATGGGGGTCTGGCAACCCAGCAGCAGTGCGGCGACCGCCGCCAGCGGGATGGCAAGCGGACGCAGGACGCGGCCGGTGCGTGCCCGGGCACGCATCACGCGGCCTCCAGCCGCGCGACGATGTCGTCGGCGAAGGCGCTGGTCGAGAGCTCGGTGGCGCCGGTGGTGAGCCGCGCGAAGTCGTAGGTGACGCGCCCGGCGGCGATGGTCTCTGTCAGCGCACGGTCGATCGCGGCGGCCGCTTCGGTCCAGCCAAGGTGCTCCAGCATCAGCACGCCGGACAGGATCACCGAGCTGGGGTTGACGACGTTCTTGCCGGCGTACTTGGGCGCAGTGCCGTGCGTCGCCTCGAAGATCGCGTGCCCGGTGTGGTAGTTGATGTTGGCTCCCGGCGCGATGCCGATACCGCCCACCTGCGCGGCGAGCGCGTCGGAGATGTAGTCGCCGTTCAGGTTCATGGTGGCGATGACGTCGAACTCGCGCGGCCGGGTCAGGATCTGCTGCAGGAAGATGTCCGCGATCGCATCCTTGATGAGGACCTTGCCGTCGGGCACCGTGCCGTCGGCCGGCAGGTCGTCCCAGGCGATCGTCCGACCGGGAAAGCGCTCCGCGGCCACCTCATAGCCCCACCCGCGAAACGCCCCCTCGGTGAACTTCTGGATGTTGCCCTTGTGGACCAGCGTGACGCTACGGCGTTCGTGCTGCAGGGCGTAGCGGATCGCCGCCTCCACCAGGCGGGCGGTGCCGGTCCTGCTGATCGGCTTGAGGCCGATGCCGGAATCCGGCCGGATCTCCCAGCCGAGCTCGTCGCGCACGAAGTCGATGATGCGCTGCGCCTCCGGGGTTCCGGAGCTCACCTCGAAGCCGGCGTACACGTCTTCGGTGTTCTCCCGGAAGACGACCATGTCGACGTCCGCGGGCGAGCGTACCGGCGACGGCACGCCGGGAAAGTACTTGACCGGTCGCAGGCAGACGTACAGGTCGAGCTTCTGCCGCAGCGCGACGTTGAGGCTGCGAATGCCGGTCCCGACCGGAGTGGTCAGCGGACCCTTGATGCCGACCAGGTACTCGCGGAATGCACCCTCCGTGGCCTCGGGCAGCCAGCTCCCGGTTCGCTCGTAGGCTTTCTCCCCCGCCAGGACCTCCAGCCACTCGATGCGTCGCCGGCCGCCATAGGCCGTGGCGACGGCGCCGTCCAATACGCGCACGGCGGCGGCCCAGATGTCGGGGCCGGTGCCGTCGCCTTCGATGTAGGGAATGATCGGCTCGTCAGGGACCTGCAAGCCGCTCGCGGTCATGGTGATCTTTTCGCCCATCAGGAGGCACAGTATATCACCGGCAGCACTATCACCGGCAGCACTATCACCGGATGCACTATCACCGGATGCACTATCACTGGAGGCACTATCACCGGATGCACTGTCCCCCGAGGCCGGATCGGTGAACGGCGGATCGCCCATGCCACGTCACCGACTGAACGCGGGGCGCGCCTGCCGCCGCTCTCCGGCGTGCCGCGCCGCGCTCGGACAGGCGGCCGCGCTGGCGGTCGTCGTCGTGCTCGGCGGCTGCGCGCGCCACGAACTGCTGTGGGTGCCGGACCGGTCTCTGAATGCCGACCTCCAGCAGCTCCGCGGCGAACTGGAGCGGACCGACTCCGGCCCCGGGACCGCCGACCGGCGGTACGCGCTGGTTGCGGAGATCGCCCGCACCCTGCGGCGCGGCGGCGAAGGAGGACGCGAGCGGACCTTTCTGACCCTGTACGCCGGGCAGCATCCCCAGGACCCGTACAACGCCGCCCACCTGGTGACCGTCGCGGACTCCTATCTGGAGGCCGGGCAGGCGCCGATGGCCGTGCATTACTGCCGGCGGGCGCTGCGCAAGCTCCCCGATCTGGAAGTGCGCGGGCGATCGCTGCACCGCCACTGCCTGGAGCGCCTGGTTGAGCTCGACGATGCCGTCCGCCACGTCGAGTACTACCGGGAGCTGGTCGAGAGGTTTCCCGAGCGTATCGACCTCGGCCTGAGCCTCTACCGGCTCGCCGCTGCGTACGCCGGGAGGGGCGACTGGGAGCAAGGCCTGGAGGCGTACGGCAGGTTCCTCCGCGCCCCTCCGACCGAGATCCCCGGCGAGCCCCATGCCTACCGGCGGGTGACCGAGCTGATCCGCTTCCATCGCTCCGACAAGTCATGGATACGCGACGACCTGGCAACGCTGGTGGCGGAGGCGCGGGCGGCCATCGCCAGCCGGGACGTACGCGCGCTGCGCCGTCTGCAGGCCCACGTCAACTTCTTCGCGACCTCCTGGGGGAGCGACGCGACGCTCACCCGACGCTTCAGGTTGGAGGCGTTCCCGATGCGGCGTGTCTACGCCGATGCCGAGCTGCACCCCGATTCCAACGACCGGGAAGCCTTCCTGCGCACGGTGGGATGGACGGCGCGGGTCACTACCTGGTATCTATACTTCCGACGGGTCGACTATGGCGTCGATCCGCGCGTCGACGGCACTTGGGAGTGGGCCGGCATTTACTTTGGCGAGAAGTTGTAGGTTCTCGCGCCGCCCGCCCCGTGTCCGACCGGCAGAGGCCGGGACGCATAGAGGAAAGGATGACCATCGCAGCAACGGGAGGCGGCGTGCGCACGCTCGTGGCGATCGCCGTGCTCATCACCATAGGCATCGTGCCGCTCGCGGCCCAGGAGTGCCGGAGCGACTGGCAGGCGTGCGACCACGCGCGCGTCGAGCACTACATCAAGCAGTTCACCAAGCGGACTTGGCGGGGATGGCTGCACGGCGTCTGGGAGCGGTCGTGGATCTACGCCGATCACATCGGCGCTGCGCTCGAGCGGCGCGGGCTGCCGCAGGAGCTGCGGCTGCTTCCGGTGATCGAGTCGGGCTACCTGCCCGAGGCGGTTTCGCCGAGCGGCGCGGTCGGCATCTGGCAGATCACGCGCCTTGGGGCGAGCGGCTATCCGTTGCGGATGGATGGCGGGCTCGACGAGCGGCGCGACTTCTGGAAGGCGACCGAGGTCGCGCTGGATACCCTGGCAACGAACCGCGAACGCTTCGGCGACTGGCTGCTGGCGATCGCCGCGTACAACGCGGGACCGGGTGGGGTGCAGCGCGCGATCGACCGCGCCGGCACCCGCGACTTCTGGGAGTTGCGCCGGTCGGGCGCGTTGCCGCAGCAGACGGCGGAGTTCGTGCCCCGTTTCCTGGCGGCGGTTCGCGTCTTCTCGGAGCCCGAGCGCTACGGTCTGGCGGAGCTCGAGCCGATCACCTGGGTTCGCGTTGGGGCCGGCGGCCGGGCCGACCTGCGCAAGGTGGCCGCGCACACGGGCATGGACCTGGAACTGTTGCGGACCGCCAACGCCGAGCTCGGTTCGGTGTTCACCCCGAACGACGCCCGCGTCGCGCCGGCGGTGATCGCATCGGGCGACACCCGCGCCGCGGACCTGAACGGATACTGGCTGAAGGTTCCGGCCGAGCACGCCGAGCGCGTGCGGGCCCTCCTGGAGGAGCGCACGCAGTTGTTCGACTTCACCGAGCACGTGATCCGCGCCGGAGAGACCTTCTGGGCGATCGCCAAGCGCTACGGCAGCAGCGTCGATCTGATCGTCGGCGAGAATCCCGGGCTGCACCCGGAGCGGCTGCGGCCGGGACAGACCGCGGTTGTCCCGCTCCTGGGCGCCGCTCCGGTGGCCACCACACCGGTGGTGGGCACTCCCGTGTCGGGCACGTCGGTCGAACACCGGGTTCGGCAGGGTGAGACCTTCTGGGACCTGGCGCTCCGCTACGGCAGCAGCGTCGAACGGATCCTCCGTGGGAATCCGGGCGTGAACCCGCGGCGGCTGCGGCCGGGGCTGACCGTGATCGTCCCGCTGCCGGGTTCGGTCCCGGAGGTGGAGTCGCCGGGTGCCGCGCCTCCATGGTTGGCGCAGGCGGGATCGGGGGCCGTGCACGTCGTCGAGCACGGCGACTCGCTGTGGGATATCGCGCGCACCCACGGGGTGACCGTGGAGGCGCTGGCGGCCAGCAACGGCCGGTCGCCGGACGACATCATCAAGCCGGGCGAGACCCTCATCGTGCAGGCCGGCGGTACCCTGTCGAGCGCCTGATGGCTGGGTCCGCGCCGTCGAGGGTGGCCGCAAGGCGTACCCGGACGGGGCGCCCGATCGCCCTGATCGCCCTCCTGCCGGCGATCGTGGCGCTTCTGACGGCGTGCGGGGAACGGCGCGTGGGCTGGGGCGTGGTGCTCTGGGCAGCGCAAAGGGGCATCGACGGATCGGTGCTGTCCATCAGTGGCGAGTCGGACATCCAGGACGTCTACCACTACACGGATGCGGAGACCGTCCACGAGCTTGCCCGCTGGCGGGTGAGGCTGTTTGCCGACCGGCAGCAGGCCGAAGCGTTCGCCGCCTCCTACCGCGGCTTGGTCGACACCTTCGGCTACGCCGCGCGGAACGGCCTGCCGATCCGGGAGGCGGCCGGCGTCGGCGCGGCTCGGCTCTACCGCCTGCGCGAGGGCGAAGCGGTCAAGATCATCGGCCGCGAAGAAGGTCCGGTGACGGTCGGCGACTACACCAACTTCTGGTACGAGGTCCTCACCGCCGACGGCACGCAGGGGTACACCTTCGGGGAGTTCCTGCCGCTGTTCGAAACCGGAGAGGACCCGCAGGCGGAGGCCGACCGGCTACTCGGCGCAGAGGTGCAGTTGGACCGCATCACCGGCGTCGCGTGGCGCCCGCGGTACTACGCCGACATGCTGATCCGCCGGCGGATCGACCTCACGCGCATGAACGACGCGTACGGCTTCACGATCGAGCCGGGTGGCCAGACCATCCCGTCAGCGGGAGAGACCGTCCTGCCGCAGGGTGCCGGTGGGATGGCGCGCATGCGCCTGCCCGAGCTGGACCTGGCGTTCGCATACGACCGGATCGACCGCATCGGCGAGGAGGTCTTCGTCCTGCACGGCAGCGGCGTGCGGATCGTCTCGGAAACCGAGAGAAGCATCACGGTCTCTTTCCAGCACGAAGGCCGGCTGCAGACGCAGAGGTTCGTCGCACTCGACGCCGACGTGGCAGACCTGATCGCTGGCGAGCGGAAGCGCCGGGACAGGATCTACGAATCACTGCGAGAGAGCGGACCGGCGCTGCGGTCGAGCGCCTACGGCGAGGTGCTGCTGGAGCCGGAGCGCCGGTTCCGCTGGAGCGGCTTCGAGCGGCTGGTTCCGGGCGTCATCCCGGCCGACGCGGTGGGCACCGGAACCATCACTCTGCGGCTGCACCTGTCGCGTCCGCTCCGCGACGAGTACTCCGGCGCGCTCACCATGGCGTTCGATCGCGGCGGCGAAGGCGGCCCGCGGGCCTCGGCCGACTTCGTCTATGCGCGTGATGAAGAGGGGATCCGCATGGTCCTGGCGGGCGGCGTCGACGAAGAGCAGCTCCTGGTGCTGGATACGGCGGCCCCGCCGCTGGTGATCTACTTCCGTTTCGCGAGCTGAGCGTGGCTGCCGTCACTCTGGAAGGGGTCAGCTTGGCCTACGGCGCGCAGACCGTGCTCGCCGGCGCCAGCACCACGCTGGCCCGGGGAGACCGTGTCGCGCTGGCCGGTCCCAACGGCAGCGGCAAGAGCACGCTGCTGCGCGTGGCCGCCGGCGAGCTTGCCCCGGACGCCGGCAGCGTGCGCCTGCAGCGCGGCGCGCGCGTGTGCTACCTGCCCCAGTCCGGGTCCGGCGACGCCGCGGCAAGGTCGGGACGGACGGTTGTCCAGGAGCTGGAGCGGGCCTTCACCGACCTGCACGCGGTGGCGGCCGAGGCCGCGGCGCTGGAGGCGCGCATGGCCGACGGAGATGCCGGCGAGGAGGTGCTCACCGCGTACGGGGAGCTCCTCGAACGGCTGGAGCGCGGCGGCTACCACGAACGCGACCGCGAGATCGGCGTCGTCATGCGCGGCCTGGGTTTCGAGGAGTCGGACCGCGACCGGCCGGTCAGCGAGCTGTCCGGCGGCTGGGAGATGCGGGTCGCGCTGGGACGGGTGCTGCTGAGCCGCGCCGACCTGTTGCTCCTCGACGAGCCCACCAACTACCTGGACCTGCCGGCGCGCGAATGGCTGGAGGGCTTCCTGGCGCGGGGCGACGGCGGCTTCATGGTGGTCGCCCACGACCGGGAGTTCCTGGACCGCTGCTGCCAGAGCGTGCTGGAGATCCGCGATGGCCGGCTGCGCTCCTATGCGGGCGGCTACTCCGACTTCGAGCGGGCGCGGGCCGAGCAGGTCCGCGCCGACGCCAAGGCGTACGAGTTGCAGCAGGAAGAGATCGAACGGATCGAGGCGTTCATCCGCCGCTTTCGTGCCACCGCCTCCAAGGCGCGGCTGGTGCAGAGCAGGATCCGCTACCTGGAGAAGCTGCCGCGCCGCGAGCGGCCCGTGCAGGCGCCGGCCATCAAGCTGTCGCTGCCCGATCCGCCGCGCAGCGGCAGGGTGCCGCTGACCTGCGCCGGGCTGGCCAGGCGATATGGCGACCTGCAGGTGTACGCGGGAGTCGACCTGGAGGTGGAGCGCAACGACCGGCTGGCCGTGGTGGGCAAGAACGGTGCGGGCAAGTCCACGTTGATGCGGGCCCTGGCCGGCGCGGAGGAGCCGAGCGCCGGCTCGATCAGGCGGGCGGTGGGCCTGCGCCAGGCCTACTTCGCGCAGGACCAGGAGCGGCAGCTCGATCCCGGACTCACGGTGCTGGAGACCGTGCAGGCCTCGGCGGCAGCCGACCAGCAGCAGAAGGTCCGCGACCTGTTGGGCGCCTTCCTGTTCAACGCGGATGACGTCGACAAGCCGGTGGGCGTGCTGTCCGGCGGCGAGCGCGTGCGCGTGGCGCTGGCGCGGCTGCTGCTGCAGCCGATCAACATGCTGCTGCTCGACGAGCCCACCAACCACCTGGACATCGTCTCCACCGAAGCGCTGGCGCGCGCCCTGGAGCAGTACCGGGGCACGCTGATCGTGGTCTCGCACGACCGCGCCTTCCTGCGCCGGCTGGTCACCGGCGTCCTGGAGGTGGACCACGGCGGCGCCCGCCTGTATCCCGGCGACTTCTCCTACTACGAGTGGAAACGCGGCAGCGAGGACGACGCGGCGCCGGCTCGGGCTGCCCCCCGCCGGTCGGGCCGGGGAGGCCGGCCGAGAGCGGGCGCGGGCGACCGGTCGCAGGCGGCGCGGGAGGATCGCGTGCTGGAGGAACTGGAAGAGCTGGAAGAGCAACGAATGCGGATCGAGGCCGATCTCGCGCGCGAGGACACATGGCGCGATGCCGAGGCCATGCGCGCGCTGAAGCGCTCGCTGGCCCGCAACCGGGAACGGGAGAGCGAGCTTACCGGCTCGCTCTCGCTCGAATAGGGTTTGGCGATTGAGGTCTGGCGAGCAGATTCCGCACGATGCGCCCCCAAGACCGTCGCCGCCGGCTGCGCTTTTGGCCCATCCCCACCGTCCGTTATGGTGTCTAGCGGATGTGGCGCTGGCGCGCCATCCCGAAAGACGCCATGAATGAACCCTTCCACGCCTACGACATTCGCTCGGTGTACGGCGCCGGGATCGACGAGCCGCTGGCCTACCGCATCGGCCGCGCCCTGGCGCGGCACCTGGACGCCGAGCGTTACCTGCTCGGCCACGACGCGCGCACTCACTCGCCGGCGCTCAGTAATGCCTTGGCGCGCGGGCTCTCCGCCGAAGGGCGGCGTGTGGCGAGCGTCGGCCTCACCACCACGCCGGCGCTCCATTTCCTGCAGATCGAGGCCGGCTGCGACGCCGGCGTGATGGCGACCGCCTCGCACAACCCGCCGCAGTACCACGGCTTCAAGGTCTTCGACGGGTCCGGCGGCTCGGTGAGCTACGCCAAGGGACTCTCCCGCGTGGAGGCGTTGCTGGCCGAGGTCGAAGACGAGGCGGCCGGCGCCGCCCGAATGCGACCGGAACCGGGACCGTCGGCGGACGGGTACGTGGACCTGGTGGCCACGGCCGCCGAGGGGGCACCGCTGGCACCGGTCGTGGTGGACGTGTCCAACGGCTCGGCCGGCGCCCTGACACGGGCGGTATCCGACCGGCTGGACGGCTTCGTGACGGTGCTCAACGGCGATCCGGACGGCAGGTTCCCTGTGCACCCGCCGAATCCGCTGGAGGAGGCCAGCCTGTGCGACATCGCGCCCGCGGTGCGTGCCGGCGACGCGGCATTCGGGGCGATCCTCGACGGCGACGGCGACCGGGTGATGTTCGTCGACGAGCGCGGCGAGGTGGTGGCCGCCCCCTTCAGCGGCGCCCTGCTGGCCCGGGAGATGCTGAGGCGCCATCCGGGAGCCGCGGTCGTCCACGACCTGATCGCCTCGCGCGTGTTCGCCGAGGAGATCGCCGCCGCCGGCGGCCGCGCGGTGCGCGCGGCGGTCGGCTACACCCACCTGTACGACGCGATGGTGGAAGCGGACGCCGTGTTCGGCTGCGAGACCTCCGGACACCTGTACTTCCGCGTGTCCGGATCGTTCTTCACCGAGTCGGCGCTGTACGCGATCGTGATGATGGCGGCGCTCCTGGCGCGCGGCGGGCAGCCGCTGTCGGTGCTGGCCGCGCCGTTGCGCGGCCGCTTCGCGCAGTCGGCGGAGATCAACCTGCCGGTCGGAGACCGCGAGCAGGCGCTGGCGGCGATGGAACGCATCCGTCATCGCTACCGCGACGCGGAGCTCGACACCCTGGACGGGCTCTCGGTGGCGTACGACCACGTCTGGTTTACCATTCGCCCGAGCAACACGGAGCCGCTGTTGCGCCTGCGCCTGGAAGGGCGCGACGCCGGCATCGTGGCGGCCACGCTGGAGGAGGTGCGCGCCGTCATCGAAGGAAGGCAAGGATGAAGATCCGATACAACGCGCCGGTGGTGCTGAGCTACGCGGTCGCCGCCGCGGTCGTGATGGTGATCGACCAGATCGCGGGCTCGCAGTTCGCGGAGAGGAACTTCGCCATTCCCGGCAGCCTGGCCGGCTCGGCGCCGCTCGGCTACCTGAGGTTGGTCACGCACGTGCTCGGGCATGCGGACTGGGGACACCTGCTCGCCAACTTCGCGCTGATCCTCCTGATCGGGCCGATCCTGGAGGAGAAGTACGGCTCCTGGCCGCTGCTGGGGATGATGGCGATCACGGCGCTGGCGACGGGCGGCCTGAACGTGCTGTTCCTGTCCACCGGGCTGATGGGGGCCAGCGGCATCGTCTTCATGATGATCCTGCTGAGCTCGTTCACGAACATCCGCTCCGGGGAGATCCCGCTCACCTTCGTCCTCGTGGTCCTGATGTACCTGACGCGCGAGGTGTTCGCCGCCGTCAGCCAGGACTCGATCTCGCAGTTCGCCCACATCGCCGGCGGCATCTGCGGCAGCCTGTTCGGCTTCGCGATCACCCGCGCGGCGCCGCGGCTCGCGCAACCCGTCGAACCCGACCGCCTGGAGGAGTGACCATGAGCCCTCAATCCGAAGGATCGAACGGAGCCGTGCGCTACGACGCCGACACGCTGCGCACCTTCGCCGCCGACGTCATCCGCGCCCTGGGCGGCTACCCCGAGCACGCCGAGATCGTCGCCCGCCACCTCGTGCTGGCAAACCTGGTCGGCCACGACTCGCACGGCGTGTTCCGGCTGCCGCAGTACACGGACTTCCTGGACCGGGGCCACATCGACCCCGCGGCGCGCCCGACCGTGGAGCGCGAGACGCCGTCGACCGCCGTGATCGACGGTCACAACGCCTGGGGCCACGCGGTCGCGGAGCTCGCCACGCAGATCGCCGCGGCCAAGGCGGACCGTACCGGCATGGCCGCGGTCGGCGTGCGCAACGCCTTCCACGTCGGCCGGGCCGGCGCCTACCCGGCGATGCTGGCCGAGCAGGGATTGATCGCGCAGATCTTCTGCGGCGCCGAAGGCTCGGCCTTCATCGCCCCGTGGGGCGGCACCGAGCGGCGGCTTTCCACCAATCCGATCGCCATCGCCGTCCCCACCGGCGGCGAGCCGATCCTGGTCGACATGACCACCAGCGTGGTCGCCGAAGGCAAGGTGAAGCTGGCCCGCACCGCCGGCAAGGCGCTGCCGCCGGGCTGGATCCTGGACAAGGACGGGGAGCCGAGCACCGATCCGGAGGACCTGTACGCCGGCGGCACGCTGCTGCCGCTCGGCGGAAGCGTCGCGCACAAGGGCTACGGGCTGTCGGTCATCGTCGACCTGCTCGGCAGCGTCCTCAACGGGGGTATGCCCGGCATGATGGGGCCGATCCTGCACAACCACTTCCTGCTGCAGGCGTTCGATCCGGCGACGATCACGGACCGCAGCTCGATGGAGGCGGCGCAGGCACGCTACTTCGAGTACCTGCGCTCCTCGCGGAAACGGGACGGCGTGACGGAGATCCTGCTGCCGGGCGAGCCGGAGCAGCGCTCCATGGCCGACCGGCAGGCGAACGGCATCCCGCTGGACGCCGGCGTGATCAGCTCGCTCGACGAGCTGTGCGCGCGGCTGTCCGTCACCCCCCTCGCGGAGCGCACGTAACACGACCACCGCGAGATCGAACGCTGGCCCGGTAGACCACCCGGGTCCACAGGTCAGCTCACGCGGGTTGTCCCCGCCGTCAGACGCTCCCCGGTGGCTCGCTCGCGACGAGCCTGCGCCAGTTCATAGCTCGCCTGCATCCGCATCCAATGGTCGGCGGTCCCCCAGCCGATCTCCTCCAGCGCCAGAGCCATGTTCGCGGACACACCCGCCCTGCCGTTCAGCAGGCGCGACAGCGATCCGCGCTCACACCCCAGGCGGGCCGCCGTTTCGGTGACGTTCCAGCCCGTGTCGTCCATGCTCTCACGGACCAACTCCCCCACGTGCGGCGGGTTCAGCATGGGCCGTACGCGTTCGCTCTCGTTCTTGTTCATCAGCCTCCGCTCCTTGCAGTCAGTGATAGTCGACCAGGTCTACGCCCACGGCTTCGCCGTCCACGAAACTGAACACCACTCGCCAGTTGGCGGACACCCGGACGCTCCATTGGCCCGCCCGGTCCCCCTTCAATGGATGCAGCCGAAAGCCGGGGGCGTCGGCACTTCTGGGATGCGTTGCCTCTTGCAACCGGAACAGTATCCGCCGAAGCCGCGGCACCAGACTGGCAGGGAGACGGGCTGCGTCATCCCGTTCGTGCAGGTCCCGTAGCCCCTTGTGCCTGATCTTCACCGGATGACTGTAGCGCGCGGCGTTACGCGCCGCTACAAAGCAAAGCCGGTGACCGTGACGCCGGGCTCCCCCACGTCGCCTCGGAAGTCGGATCTCCTGATAGACGAGGCGCGCCCGCTGAATCTGTCAATGAGGCCGGCGGAATCAGTGTTCGGGGACTTTCCGCCGGTGAAGGTAGCCGCGTACCAGAGGGCGTTTCAGGCCTTTGGCGGCGGTGTCACGGTCGCCGAGAGCCGCCCGGGAATTGATCGAGTCTGTGTTGGCGCATGCACAGGTCCGTGGATCGGATCATGTGTGGGGATGGTCCATCAGCTCAGCAACAGTTCGCCGACCAAGGCCAGGGCGAATCCCAGGACGGCACCGAGCGGCGGCGACCAGTGGCGCTCAAGCCGCGCCTGCGGCGCGATGTCCTGGAACGTCAGGTACAGGATGCCGCCCGCGGCGAACAGCATGATCGCGCCCAGAATCGCGTCCTGATCGGCCAGCCAGAACCAACCCACCACCCCGCACACCGGCCCCATCAGCGCGAGCAGCAGCATGCGGCGCAGCGCGACCCCGGCGCGGACGTTCCCGGACAGCTCCCGCCACGCGTTGAACCCCTCGGGAAGGTTCTGCAGTCCGATCAGCAGCGCCAGCACGACGGCGCCGTCGGCGCCGGCCGCGAACATGCCGCCGAGCGCCAGCGACTCCGGCAGAAAGTCGGCCCCCATGGCGATGAACTGCGGCGCCGAGCGGTGCCGCTTCGCCTGAACGCGGTCCACGATCATGAACGCCGCGCCGCCGGCCAGCAACAGCGCCGTGGCGAGCACCGGATGCGGCAGGCGGGCGGCCCCTTCCGGGACCAGCACCAGGGCCACGGCGCCGACCAGCACCCCGCCGCCGAAGGCGATCACGAAGTGCCGGAATTCCTCCTCCAGCCAGCGCGGCCCGAGATGCCTGATCGCGCCAAAGCCGGCGCCCACCGGTATGCAGGCGCCGGCCAGCGCCGTCCACAGCAGCAACTCGACCAATCCGCTCAATTCACGCTCCGTCAGCAATCGCGCTGGGCATCGGATGTTGGCAATACCACAGCCGGGTTCAATCCACGCTCTCGAGCGGTGTACGCCCGGCGATTTTCCGCCGGTTCCTGTATGAGCCGGTCCTCATCCGTGGCCACCCGCTTCTGTCACGACACTTCTTGACGCACTTTCCTTTGGGAGTATGCTCATGAGCCAAGGAGTGTGAAGGATGGCGGTGCAGGCCGGGCAACGGACAAAGTTCTCCAGCCAGGCGAAGCCGGAGTTGCTGGCTTCGCTGCGCGAGATCGCCCGCAGCGATGGTCGCCACTTTCAGGCCGTGCTGGAAGACGCCATGGCCAGCTACATCGAAGCCAGGGCGCAGCATCGGGTCCGCCCTGAGGTGATGGCCCACTACCGGGCGAGCCTGGAGCGCAATCGGCTGCTGTACAAGCTGCTGGCCCGGTGACCCGCAGCTTCCCCACAATCGAGGAAGTGGTCGCCATACATGACGATCTGCTCACTCAGTTCGGCGGCTCGCCGGGCGTCCGCGACTGGGGTGCGCTGGAGTCAGCCGTCATGCGTCCGCAGATGGGCTACTACGAGGGCCTGCTTGACGAGGCAGCCGCCATGCTTGAGAGCCTCGCCATGAACCACCCGTTCGTCGACGGCAACAAGCGGACCGCGGTCGGCGCCACGGATGCGTTTCTCGGCCTGAACGGCCACTTCATCGACTGCGACAGCCGCGCCGCCTACGGTCACTTCATGGGTCTGTTCGAGGCCAACACTTTTCGCTTCACCGAGTTGCGCGCATGGCTCGAAGGTCACGTGGGGCCGCTGCCGGGGCCTTGATTGCCATCCGGCCGCGGGACCGGCGACGTAGTACCTTGTCGATCCGTCGGATCCACCAGCGCCGCCCGGCGAATCTTGACCCCGCAACCGCAAGCTCTCAGCATGGGCAGTCGTGAGTGAGCCTATGGTAACGAACGCGCAACCCGTACCGGAGCGAGCCCGGGTCGCCGTGATCGGCGCCGGCATCGTCGGCAACTGCCTGGTCGCCCACCTCGCGGAGCTGGGCTGGGAGGACCTGGTCCTGATCGACAAGGGGCCGCTGCCCGACCCGGGCGGCTCCACCGGCCACGCGTCCAACTTCATCTTCCCGACCGACCACGGCCGCGAGATCGCCATGCTGACGCTGGAGAGCCAGCGCCAGTACGAGGAGCTGGGCGTCAACACCACCTGCGGCGGCGTCGAGGTGGCGCGCACCGACGAGCGAATGGAGGAGCTGCGCCGGCGCATGACCTCGGCGCGCTCCTGGGGCATCGAGGCGGAGATGCTGACGCCGGACGAGGTGGTCGCGCGCATCCCGTACGTAAACGGCGCCGTGATCAAGGGCGGCTTCTGGATGCCGGCCGTGTCGGTGGTGGACTCGGTCAAGGCCGGCACCATCGTGCGCGAACGAGCCTTGGCGAAAGGCGTGCTGACCGTTCTGGACAACACCGAGGTGACGGGACTGGAGGTCGAGCATCGCCCGTTCGGCCGGCCGCGCATCCGCACGGTGGTGACCGGCCGCGGCGCGATCGCGGTGGAGCAGGTGGTGGTCGCCTGTGGCGTATGGAGCCCGCGTGTGGCGGCCATGGCCGGCGCCAGCATCCCGCTCACGCCCGCCGTGCACCAGATGGCCGACATGGGTCCGATCGACCTGATGAAGAAGACCGGCAATGAGATCGGCTACCCGATCGTGCGCGACATGGACGTGTTCATGTACGAGCGGCAGAGCCACGAGGCGATGGAGGTCGGCTCCTACGCCCATCGCCCGATCCTGGTGCGCCCGGACGACATCCCCTCCCTGGCAGAGGCGGAACGCTCGCCGACCGAGATGCCGTTCACGGGCGACGACTTCGCCCCGCAGCTCGGCCATGCGCGCGAGATCATGGGCGAGCTGCTGGCCGGCTCCGAGATGCAGTACGGCGTGAACGGGCTGCTCTCCCTGACCCCCGACGCGCAGCAGGTGCTGGGCGAGACCGCGGAGATCGAGGGGCTCTGGTCGGCGGCGGCGGTGTGGATCAAGGAGGGGCCGGGCACCGCGCGCCTGATCGCCGAGTGGATGACCCACGGCTACCCGCGCCTGTGCGACCCGCACGGCTCCGACATCACCCGCTTCTACTCCCACGAGCGCACCGAGCGTCACATCCGCGCGCGCGCCGACGAGCACTTCAACAAGACCTACGGCATCGTGCATCCGCGCGAGCAGTGGGCGTCCGAGCGCGGCATGAACCGCGCGCCGTTCCACGACCGCACCGCGGCGCTGGGCGCCGAGCTGTACGACGCGCGCGGCTGGGAGCGCCCGCAGTGGTACGCCTCGAACGCCGACCTCGTGGAGCGCTATGGCGTCCCCGACCGCCCGCACGAGTGGGACCGCCGCTGGTGGTCGCCGATCGTCAACGCCGAGCACCTGCACATGCGCGAGAAGGCCGGCATCGTCGACCTGAGCGCGTTCCAGCTCTTCGACCTCACCGGCCCCGGCGTGGTGCCCTACCTGGAGCGGCTGACGGTCAACAAGTGCGACCGGCCCGTGGGAAGCTCGATCTACACCCCGTTGCTCACGCCGGACGGCGGCATCCGCGCCGACCTCACCATCCAGCGGCTGGCCGCCGACCGCTTCCGGGTGGTCACCGGCGCCTTCGACGGCGCCCGCGACGAGGTGTGGTTCCGCCGCCACCTGCCGGACGACGGCTCGGTGCAGTTCGAGAACCGGTCCTCGGCGCTGTGCACGATCGGCGCGTGGGGGCCGGACGCGTGCGCGCTGCTCGGCGGCATCACCGACGCCGGCCTCTCGCAGGAGGAGTTCCCCTACGGGACGCTGCGGGAGACGATCATCGACGGCGTGCCGGTGACCATGCTGCGCATCTCCTACGTGGGCGAGGGGGGCTTCGAGATCA
This sequence comes from Spirochaetia bacterium, assembly GCA_963662775.1. Taxonomy (GTDB): domain Bacteria; phylum Spirochaetota; class Spirochaetia; order SZUA-6; family Bin103; genus CATQHW01. The sequence goes on along the minus strand of OY759747.1, from coordinate 1,330,076 downwards.
CCACGGCCATGCAGCACGGCGTGCGCCTGTGGGATGCGCTGTGGGAAGCGGGCCGCCCGCTCGACGCGCGTCCGGTCGGCATCGGCGTCTACGGCACCACCGGCCGCATGGAGAAGGGCTACCTGCTGATGGGCTCCGACCTCACCGCCGAGTACTCGCCGGTGGAGGCCGGCCTGGCCCGCCCGCGTGTGAAGCGCGACGACTTCATCGGCAAGCAGGCCTACCTGCAGGCGCGCGCCGACGGTCCGCTGGCCCGGATGTGCGCGCTGACCATGGACGACCACACCGGCGCGGCCGGCATCGACCGCTTCCCCACCGGCGGCAACGAACCGATCCTGACCCCGGACGGACAGCGGATCGCCGACGCGCACGGCCGCGAGTCGCGCGTGACCTCGGCCGGCATGGGGCCGTCGGTGGGCACGTACTTGCTGTTCGCCTACCTGCCGCCCGAGCACGCGGAGGCCGGCACCCGCCTGCAGGTGCTGTACATGAACGAGCCCTTCCCCGTGACCGTCGCCCCCGGCCTGGCCCTGTTCGACCCGGCGGACACCCGCATGAAGGCATGAGTGCCCGGCCGCTCCGGCGGCACTGACCGGTGGCACACACGTCCATCGAGCGCACCGAGGCGCAGATCGCGCAGGCCGCCGCGCTGCAGGATCACCTGGCCGGCGACCGCCATCGGCCCTGCTATCACTTCATGCCGCCGGCGGCATGGATGAACGACATCAACGGCGCCCTGTTCTGGCGCGGCCGCTACCACGTCTTCTACCAGTTCAACCCGCACGGCGCGTACTGGCACCGCATCCAGTGGGGACACGCCTCCAGCGTCGACCTCGTGCACTGGGTGCACCACCCGGTGGCGCTTGAGCCGGATCCGCACGGACCGGACCGCGTCGGCTGCTTCAGCGGCGGCGCCCTGGTCAGCAAGGAGGGCGTGCCGACCCTCATCTACTTCGGCAACCCGGACGGCGTGTGCATCGCCCAGAGCCGGGACGACCTGCTGATCCGCTGGACCAGGCATCCCGACAACCCCGTGATCCCGCAGCCGCGCTCCGGCGACGCCGACTTCGGACGCTACGAGGTCCACGACCCGTGCGCGTGGCTGGACGGCGACACCTACTACGCGGCGGTCAACCGGCGCCATCCGAACGGCGAAGGCGACGCCGCGTTCCTGTTCGAGTCGCAGGATCTGCGCCGCTGGCGGTTCGTCGACACCTTCTACCGGTCACGCCGCGAGTGGACGGAGGAGGACGAGGACTGCGCGGTCCCCGACTTCTTCCCGATAGGCGACCGCCACATGCTGTTGTTCTGCAGCCACCTGCAGGCCACCCAGTACTACCTGGGCGAGCTGGGCGGCGAGCGGTTCCATCCCCGCGTCCACGGCCGCATGAGCTGGGAAGGCGGCCAGTTGGGCGGCCCGCGCACGCTGCTGGATGACACCGGGCGGCGCATTTTCTTCGACTGGGTGCGCGAGATCCGGGGGGAGGAGCGCGAACGCGCAGCCGGCTGGTCGGGGGTGATGACGCTGCCGCGCATCCTGGGGCTGGCCGCCGGCGGCACCCTGACCATCGAGCCCGCTCCCGAAGTGGAGCGGTTGCGCTGCCGCCACTGCCGCCGGCAGCAGCTCGCCTTGGCCGACGGCGCCGACACGGTGGTGCCCGGTATCGCCGGTGACACGTGTGAGCTGACGCTGGAGATCGACCCGCAACAGGCGGCCGAGGTGGGCGTCGCGGTGCGCTGCTCGCCCGACGGCGAGGAACAGACGCCCGTCGTGTACGACGCGCGCACCGGGGTGATCCGGATCGACGTGAGCCGTTCGTCGCTGGACCGCCAGATCGTCTACCACCGCTACCGGACCAGCAATAACGGCCGTGCGCTGATGGCCACCCTGCCTGCGAGCGAACGCACGGTCACGGCGCAGGAGGGGCCGTTCCGCCTGGCCGCCGGCGAGCCCCTGAAGCTGCGCCTGTTCCTGGACCGCTCGCTGCTGGAGGTGTACGCCAACGGCCGCCAGTGCGTGACCCAGCGCATCTACCCGACCCGCGACGATGCCGTCCAGGTTCGGCTGCTGGCCCGCGGTGGCGCGGCCACGGTGCGCCGGCTGGACGCGTGGGACTTGGCTCCCGCCCATCCCTGACGTGCGCGCCGCGAAGTACATTCGTCACGTCGTGGCTTGCCGCAACATGACTTGCTGTTCAGGCAGCATCCCTCAACCCCACCTTCTGCTGCGCGAGATCGCCCTGTACCAGGCGATCCTCCACGGCGTCGCTCCGATCACGCCGCTGCGTCCTCGATTGCCACCGCCACCGGACTGCCCGAGCACGCGGACGCCGGCACCCGCCTGCAGGTGCTGTACATGAACGAGCCGTTCCCGGTGACCGTCGCCCCGGGCCTGGCCCTGTTCGACCCGCCGACACCCGCATGAAGGCGTGAACCGCGGTTTGACGGCATCGGCAATTGCCGTTACGACATGGGCAAATGCTGAGCGATCAGCAGTGATCAAGTGGATCCTTGTCGCGATGCGTTTGGAGGAAGCCGTGATTGATGTCGCGCACCCGGACCGCAGCAGGTACCGGAAGGCCGCTGGTGCCGCGCTGCTCGCCCTGATCGGCGTGCCGTTGCTGCTCGGTGGCTGCCGGGCACCGGGAGTTCCGGACTCGCCCGAGGCTCCGCACCTGCGTATCGCCACCTGGAACCTGGAGCATCTGAACGACACCAATGCCGCGGGCTGCGTGCCCAGGGATCAGACAGACTACGACGCCATCGCCGACCGTATCCGGGAGATCAATCCGGACGTCGTGGCCTTCCAGGAAGTGGAGAACACGGCCGCAGCGTTGCGGGTGTTCCCTGCAGCACACTGGCACTTGGAAATGTCCACCCGTCCCGAGCCATCAGGTGCCGCCCGCGAATGTTGGGGGCTGCCCGGACAGTACCTCGAGCATCAGGCGACCGGTTTCGCCATCCGCAAGGAGATCGCCTACCGGCGCAACGAAGACCTGGACTCCCTCGGCCGTCGTGCTCCGACGTTGCGCTGGGGTACGGACATCACCGTCACCCTCGGCGACCGCCAACTGCGACTTCTCTCCGTGCATCTCAAGTCGGGATGCTGGTCGGCCGAGCAAGACTCGGACGCGAACCGAGTCGAGACCTGCGCCACGCTGAGGGATCAGATTTTCGAAGTCAGGGCCTGGGCCGACCGCCGGGAGGACGAGGGAGTCGCTTTCGGCATCCTTGGAGACTTCAACCGCCGCTTCGCCGTCAGCGACGACTGGGCCTGGAGAGCGCTGTCGCCGGAATCGTCTCCGCTCGATCTCCTGACCGCGGACCTCGAATTCCAGTGCGATCCGAACTACGAGGAGTTCATCGACCACATCGTGCTCGACGCTGCCGCCGCAGCCTTGCTGGTCCCGGAGTCGACCCGTGAGTGGCCTCGGCACGATGACCACCCGGACCACTGCGCCGTCTCGGCTGATCTGACGACGCGGCCCTGAATCAGCTCCCGGCGGCCTGGACCGCGCGGCACGCTCAGATGCGGCCGGTGCGGCGGAGTAGCCGGAGCTGGTTGCGCACGTTGTCGTGCTCGAAGTAGGCGTCCTGCAGGTGGCGCATGCCGGTGGAGCGGAGCGCCGTGCGGCCGTGCAGGACGCGGTGGCTGGCCATCAGCAGGATGTGGCCGGCTTCCAGGCGGCAGGAAGCCCGGACGCCCGGGTCGTTCATGCGCGTCGACAGCTCGTGGTAGGCGGCGTAGAAGTCGCCGAGCCGCGGCTCGGACAGCGGAATGGGCTGCATCTGCTGCGTGTTGAAGCGCACCAGCCGGACGTTGCCGCCGGCGTCCAGGTCGACCACGGGATTGACCGCGTAGCTCTCTTCATCGTCGCTGAACAGGCGGAACGGCACCGGCACCGCGCAGAGCGCGTCGAACTTGCCCGGGTGATCGCGGCGCATCCCGTCCACCACGCCGAACGCGTCCACGATGGAGGAGGCGCCGCCATCGCACTCGTTCACGAGCATGTGCAGAAGCTGCACGCTCGGCGGCCAGTTGTAGCTGGTGAAGTCGTTGTGCGGGGCGAGCGCCAGCTTCGTGTGCGCGACGCTGTAGCCCGCCGGATCGACCACGACGTTGTGGATGCGGTCGAACACCACCTCGCGGATGGGACCCAGACGGGCGGCGAGCTGCTCCGAGGAGTCGGGCTCGGTGGGGGCGTCGACCAGCAGGCACGCGCCGGTCTCGAGGAAGTTCTCGATCAGGTCCGCGGCGGTGCGGTCGTGGTCGAGGAATTGCCGAAAGTCGAACGGTCGCGGACGGAAGCTGGCGTCCCAGTAGCGCAGGTCGGTGCGAGGCTGGCCGATGAGGCCGTGGATCTCGCTCGACCGGTAGCGCGTACGGTGTCCGTCCGGCCACGCGATGGCGACCGCCTCGTCCTCGCATCCGGCGTGCTCGACGGTGACCTGCCGTGGCCGCAGGTCCACGGCGACCCGGAAGAGGTGGAACCGCTTCTCCGTGGTCTGCTCGACCCGGCACTCGCTGCACCCGCAGTTGTCGCGCAACCACAGGTAGGGGAGATCGGTCCGTGCACCATCCTGCCAGACCGTGGCCAAGCCGTCGCCGTTCTCGGCGACACTGCTGATCGAGTGATACATGGCGGACCCTCAATCGGTGATGACCGGCCCGGAACCCGGGCACGCGAACGCTACCGCGTATCAAGGGATACCGTTTCGGCCAGTGTCAAGGGTTTTTTGAAAAAAAGTTAACGCGCGGCGCCAAGGCTGTTGACCCGCGTATTGGTCCGGCATACACCATGCGCAACGGGAGAGTTACAGGCATGCACACGACGACGCCGCCGGACGCCCCCACGGTGAGCTTCACCCACATGGCGGACGGCACCCGCGAGGACTACGAGCTGCTCGCGCGCTTCGAGGACGAGTTCGCCGCCGGCACCGCCGACCGGGTGCTGGGCCAGCTCCGCGCGCTGTCCGGATCGCTGGCCGGCTACCAGGTCGACCGGCTGGAGCACTCGCTGCAGACCGCCACCCGAGCGTACCGCGACGGCGCGGAGGAGGAGATGGTGGTGGCGGCGCTGCTGCACGACATCGACGACCCGCTGGCCCCGCACAGCCACGGCGAGCTGTCCGCCCTGATCCTGCGCCCCTACGTGACCGAGCGCACGTACTGGATCGTGCGCCATCACGGCCTCTTCCAGCTCGTCTACTACGGCCACTTCCGCGGCTGGGACCGCAACGCGCGCGATGAGTACCGCGACCATCCCTGGTACCAGGATGCCGTGGACTTCTGTCACCGCTGGGACCAGTGCGCATTCGACCCCGACTACGAGTCGCTGCCGCTGGAACTCTTCGAGCCGATGGTGTGCCGGGTGTTCGCGCGCGAGCCGTTCAGCCTGGCGCCGAGGGAGCACACATGACCACGCAACCGCAGAGCGTCGACCAGTCCGACCGCATCGTCCCGATCAACCTGCGCCAGAGCGGCCGCACCCCGACCGAGCTGCTCATCTCCACCCGCGTGCGCAAGTCGCCCTACTGGCACCTGTCCCACGCGTCAGGCTGCTGGCGCGCCACGGTGTACAACCGCGTCTACCACCCGCGCGGCTACGTGCGGCCGGAGGACGGCGGCGCGGCGGCCGAGCACGAGGCGCTGACCCATCACGTCACGCTGTGGAACGTCGCGGTCGAGCGGCAGATCCGCGTCAAGGGACCGGACGCGGAGCGGTTCACGGACTACGTCATCACCCGCAACGCGAAGCGCATCAAGCCCTTGCACGCCAAGTACGTCATCCTCTGCAACGAACGGGGCGGCATCCTCAACGACCCGGTGCTGCTGCGCCTGTCGGAGGACGAGTTCTGGTTCTCGCTCGCCGACTCCGACCTGCTGTACTGGCTGCAGGGGGTCAACGTCGGCATGCGCATGGACGTCGAGATCGACGAGATCGACGTCTGCCCGGTGCAGATCCAGGGCCCGAAGTCGGAGGCGCTGATGGCCGACCTGGTGGGCGAGGGCATCCGCGACATTCCCTACTACGGGATCATGGAGGCGGGAATCGCCGGCTGCGACGTGGTGATCTCGCAATCCGGCTTCTCGGGCGAGAAGGGCTACGAGATCTACCTGCGCGACGCCACGCTGCACGCCGAGAAGCTCTGGAACGCGGTGCTGGAGGCGGGCAAGGCGCACCGGCTCATGGTCATCGCGCCCGGCCACCAGCGCCGCATCCAGGCAGGCATCATGTCCTGGGGCCAGGACATCGACCACGAGACGCTGCCGTTCCAGTGCGATCTGGCCTACCAGGTGCCGCGCAAGAAGAAGGCCGACTACATCGGCAAGGCGGCGCTGGAGCGCGTCCGCGAGCAGATCGAGGCCGGCACGCCACCGTTCAAGATGACGATGGCCGGCATGACCATGGGCGGCAAGCCGATCGACGACTACGCGCCCGACTTCTGGCTGGTGTCCGACGCCGACGCGGGCGATCCGATCGGCTACCTGACCTCGCCGTGGTATGCGCCGGAGCTGGGTTCCAACATCGGGATGGGGTGGGTGCCGGTGGACCGGACGGCCATCGGCACCGAGCTGACGGTGTGGCTGCCGGACGAGTACGCCAGCGAGCCGGGAAAGCCCGACCGCGCGCGGGTGTGCGAGGTGCCCTTCCGCCCGTCGGTCAATCCGAGCGCGCGTGAGATCGCGCGCGCCCGCGGCGAGGACGCCACGATATAGCTCCCCGCGGCGGAACCTGCTCCAGGACCGAAGCGCCCTGACGACCTGCGTGCATAGTAGGGCAGCGGTAAGGTTGATCCCTTGCACCTCGCCGATCGAAACGTCCGCAACTGCCGGCCCAGGGCAAGATAGCCGAGCCCCAACTATCGGCCCCTCGCCGACATGCCCAGTCTACCACCCTCATCAACCACCCCGCGACGAAGCCTCTCTGCGTCCCATCTATGAACGAGCACAGAACGGAACGTTGACAGTCGATTCACGCCACCCTACGATTCGCGAGCCGAACTGGCACAGAACCCCTCTGAGGCCGACCACTAGGTGACTGCGCGCATGACCGACCAGCACATAGGCCCTCTCGTCTCAGGCGATGAAATCGGAGCTGAGCTCAGACGCCGGAGAAAGCCACACATCTATAAGACGGTTTCCGCCTCTAACAGAGAACTAATCGCTCAGAAAGTCGAACTCGAAGAGACCGATGGTTGGAGTGTAGCGAAAGAGAACGCGAAATCGACGCGCATGGCAAAGCTAAAGCCACTTGACGAGCGCTTGGAAGACGAAATCTGGACCATACTTGCTCAAATGGGCTTCAACGAGATGAGCAAGGGCCGCCAGTTCACGATCCCGGTGGACGCCGGCTTGAAGCCCCGCCAGATCGACGTTTACGCCAAGGACGATGAGACCGTGGTCATGGTCGAGTGCACACAGCGCGAGAAACCCGGGAGGAAGAACCTGTCAATCCTGATCGACAAGATCAGGGCAATCCGCGGACGCACTGTCCAGTTGATACGAAAACTCTATGGCCAAGACACCAAACTGAAGGTCAAGTACGTCATCGCTACACGGAACATCGATTGGACTGCTGCTGACCTCGAGAAATGCCGACTCGCGAAAATCGCAGTGATCACCGACAACGAGATCGAGTATTATGCCGCACTGGTAAAGCACCTCAAGCAGGCGGCTCGCTACCAGCTCTTGGCCCACTTGTTCAGCGGTCAGAAGATCGACGGCCTTGCTAACGACGTCGTGGCGACACGCGGTAAGATGGGCGGCGACACCTTCTACACCTTCCTAATGCCGCCGGATGAACTGCTAAAGATCGCGTATGTCGGGCACAAGGCTAGCCGCGACATCGAGAATCTCGAAACATACCAGCGACTGCTCAAGCCGCCACGTCTCAAGAAGATTGCTGAATTCATTAATCGCGGCGGCAAACTCCCTACGAATATAGTCGTGAACCTAAGAACCACTCGAAGGTCAGGGCTAAGGTTCGATGTCACCGAACGGTTCGAGAACGGCACCACCTTAGGCAAGCTAAGCCTTCCGTCGAACTACGCATCGGCATGGATCATTGACGGGCAGCATAGGCTCTACGGTTATGCCTACGCGCGAAATATGGAGGGATTCAACCAGGACTCATCCATGATTCCCGTATTGGCTTACGAGAATCTGCCGGCGGACAAGGAGATGAATCTCTTCATCGATATCAACAGCGAACAGGTCAAGGTCAGCACAGACCTGGTTGTCGAACTTTATGGGAGCCTTCACTGGGAATCCGACGATCCTGAAGACGCCTTCAAAGCGCTCCTCTCTCGTATTGCATCACGGCTGAACAGTGACAAGACCTCACCGCTCTACGATCGCATCCTGGTGGCGGGCACCAAGAAGACGCACTTCCGCTGCCTTACACAAACGTCCATCCGGGACGGACTTCGGGTCTCCAAATTGCTGGGATCACACAAACCGGGTGCTATAGTCCCCGGGCCACTCTCTACAGTGGAGAACTACGCCTATGGCGCAAATCTGAAGAAGGGCCTCTCAGTTCTAAAGGACTGTCTTCGGATGTTCGAGGATCAGCTACCCGACCACTGGAACCTTGGCGACGGACCTGACGGCTATCTGTGCACAAACAACGGCTTGAGAGCACTGTTTCAGGTTATCTGCGACATTGCTGACGAGATTCGCCGACATGAGGGAAGGGACATTTGCCAGCTAGACGCTCACGACACGATGTCCGCGCTCGAGCCATATCTTCAGGTACTCGTGGATTGGTTTACGTCCGCGGCCCCCGTCGACGTCCGAGTTCTTCGGCGAACCGGCTCATCACTGACAGCGGTTCATCAGCAAGCTCTCGGCATGGAGGCGCACATCCACGAAAAGCTCCCGGCGTTTACGCCGCCAGATCTTCAGGATTACCTCGACTCTCGCAATGTAGCCGGCACGGAAGAGGCGGCCGCCAAGGTCAGGAGAATTCAAGGGCGCCTGTCCCACTATGTAATCGAGACCTTGAAGAGCCGCTATGGAACACAAGACAAGGCGTGGTGGACGAGGGGCATTCCATTGAACATTCGACAGGAGTGTACTACGAAGTGGGAGGCGGAGAACCGTGATGGAGACGAAGAGTCGCACCTTTATTTGATCAATTACATCCCTATCTGCGAAGCCAACTGGGATCTCTTCAAGGGAGCGATTTCCCTCGACTCCAAAGACAAGGACAATAGGAAGGCGAGCACCAAGTGGATTAAGGACCTCAACGAAATTCGCAACATCACGAGCCATCCCGAGCGCGGCGTCCTGAGTAATGACCAAGTCTCGTTTGTGACCGCAATCTTCGACAAGGTTCACAAGTACGTCCGCGTGCCCGCGGGAGTGGCGCAGGCTTAGGCCCGCGTCAAGCGAGGGTGAGCGTGTGAGCGGGCTCTACGGTCGAACCGACGTCCACAGGCTGTATAGGTGCCGTTCAGAACGCGGCATCGGGCGCCATGGCCAATAAGCAGATTCTCCTTTTGGAACCCGGGTACCGCAACAAGTACCCGCCTTTGGGGCTAATGAAGATCGCCCAGTATCACGGCCCCAACGGAAAGAAGGATCATGTGCGCTTCGTGAAGGGAGAGGACCGTTCCGCGTACGATGTCGTTTGGGACCGCATTTACATCACCACCCTGTTCTCCTTCGAGTGGGAGCGGACGGCCCGCAACATCGACTACGCCCTTGACTTGGTACGGGGTCAGGCACATCGGGTTTTCGTGGGAGGCATCGCTGCATCACTGATGCACGACAAATACATATCGGAGCCGAAGTGGCGTGGTGTTCGGTTCATCAAGGGGCTTCTTGGGGGGGCACCAGCAACGTCGCTCCAGCTGGACCCGTTCGAAGATGAGCTTTACGCTGATGATGTAAACGGCAAGCCCATCGAAGACCTGGTTCCGGATTACAGCATTCTTGATCACATTGAATACGAATACCCGGTGTCGGACGCCTACTTCACGTACGCCTCGCGAGGGTGCGTGCGAAAATGCGCGTTTTGCGGCGTCCCGACCTTAGAGGGTATGCAGCGTGACACAGACTCGTTGTCAGCGATCATTAAGGGTGTAAATAGACTCTATGGGGAGAAGCGCGATCTGATCCTGATGGACAACAACGTAGTGGCGTCTGCAAGGTTCAAGGAGATCATCGCGGAGATAATCGATTTGGGATTTGAGCGCGGCGCTACGCTAAAACGGGGCCGTTATGAGCTACAGCGACGCGTGGACTTTAACCAAGGGGTTGATGCTCGTATTTTGTGCAAGGATCCGGTATATTTGAAGCGCCTCGCCCGTATAGCGATTAAGCCGCTACGCATCGCCTTCGACCACTTGGGCGTCAAGAGGCCCTATGCGCAGGCTATCCGGTACGCAGCGGATGCAGGAATCACAGAGCTTTCGAACTATATGCTCTACAACTTTATGGACAATCCGCGCGATCTGTTTGAGCGGATGCGCCTCAACGTGGAGCTCAACGAAGAGTTGAGCATTCGCATTTTTTCGTTCCCGATGCGCTATCAGCCCGTGACACGGCAAGACCGAGGGCATGTGGGGCCGAGGTGGAATCCGTATTACCTTCGCTCCATGCAGGTGATCCTACAAGCTACGCATGGGATTGTGAGCGGGGCTCCGCAATTCTTTAGGAAGGCGTTTGGAGATACGTACGATGAATTCGAGGACATATTGTTTCGGCCCCATCACTACATATTCAATCGGTCTTGGTACGAAGAGTTCGGCGGGCGAGGTGAGTTCGAATCGTTCGGAGCGGCGTTTGGAGCGCTGTCGGAACATGAACGGAAGGAACTGCTTGAATTTTTGTGCAGTCGCCATAGGGCGCGATATGCGCTGGACGTGAGGGAGCTTGCCGGTGGTAAGCTTCGCGATGCAGCGAGGTACTTCGTGCCGATATCGAAGGCCGATGAGTCGGCGATTTGGGAAGCGCAAAAGCAGCGGCGGGATAGAGACATGAGCGCCTTTCTCGTGCCAGAGGATGAGCGCGTTGAAGATGCGGTACTCACAGATGAAGACGTGCAGCCGAGTCCGTCAAAAGGAACGCAGGAGATCAAGCACATCGTGCGTGTCTATGCGTGAATTATTCGGAACGGAGGGGGCGACTACTCAAACAGAGAGAAGTGGTGACAACGTGCAAGAAGTGGCCGATATTGTCGTCGGGAAGGACATCCTGGAGTTACTTAGCAGCTCTATGTATGTTAATCCGCTGTCGGTCTTCCGTGAGTATACACAGAATGCGGTCGATGCTATCGATGAAGCGGTGGCAGGGGGCTTGCTTTCGTCGGTAGATGTGGGAGTGATTGAGATCAGTCTCGATCAAATTGATCGGAGGGTTGTGATCCGGGATAACGGCCGGGGACTTGGCAACGCGGAGTTCTTGGGACGTATGCTGGCTTTTGGAGCGAGCGAGAAGCGCGGAACGGACGCGCGGGGATTTCGAGGCGTTGGCAGGCTCGCGGCTCTTGGTTATGTGCAACAGCTGGTCTTCCGGTCGCGGGCCGAGGGAGATACGCAAATCATGGAGGCGCGATGGGACGGTCGCGTGGTGAAGCGGATGTTGGCTTCGGCAGACGTGAATACTGATCTGCGCACGATCGTTAAGGAGGCGGTGAGCTTCCGGCGTCTCGCTCCGGATGGTTTTCCGGGGCGTTTTTTCGAAGTTGAACTGGCTGTGCCGCGGCGGATCGCCAACGACATTCTGCTCAACGAAATAGAAATCGAGAGGTTCATATCGCAAGTGTGTCCGTGCCCGTTTTCCCCGGGATTTGCGTTCAGGGAAGAGATTCAAGAAATACTCGCGCCGTACGGGCGTGCCGGGGATTGTTATAATATCCACATCAATGGTGCTCAAACGCCGGTGTATCGTCCGTATCGCGATGTGGTGTCATATTCGAATACGAAGAAGGCATCGGTAAGGAATCTCAAATCGTTCGAGATCGAGAGCATGGAAGGGGACGTCGCCGGTATCGGTTGGTTTGTCCACCATGGCTATCAGGGTGCGATCCCGGCTTCGGAGGGCGTTCGCGGGCTGCGGGCGCGCGTAGGCAACATGCAGGTTGGCCAGGACCGACTGTTTCAGGGCGTTTTCCCTGAAGAGCGCTTTTGCTCATGGGCGATCGGCGAGGTGCACGTTCTGGATTCGCGGGTTGTGCCGAACGGTCGTCGAGATGAGTTTGAGGACAATGTCCATCTGGATAACATTGTTGCGCATTTGCGACCGATTGGAACTGAGGTCGCGCGGGAGTGCCGGGTATCTTCGCAAAAGCGCAACCGCCTCCGGACGTTCGAACTCGGGGCCGATAAGGTCGATGAGAAACTGGCCGTGCTAATGCAGGGAGCGGTGTCGCAACAATACGCCGGAGGCATCAGGGGAGAAATCGGGTCACTTTTGGCTGAGATGCGGGAGGTTGCGCAGTTTGAGCTCTTCCGGGATGAGGACCGTTGCACTCTTAGAAGTCAACTGCGAAAAATTGAGGAGGAGGTGGGTGTGTATGCGACGAAGGCAGAGGAAGAGGTCCTTGATAACGTTCCCATGCAAAGGCGAGCGAGCTACAGGGAGATCTTCGATTTGATCTACGACTGTTCGGCAAACCAGGTGGCGGCGAGGAAGTTGGTCGACCGGATGGTGGATCGGCTTTCGCGGTCGTAGGGGATGCGCCGAGGACCGAGAGGTATCTTCGCCTTCGGGTAGTTGCCGATCGGTCGCACGAGCTGGAGCAGGCCGCTGGGAGTCGTGGGGCTGGTAACGAAGAGGTTCTTGACCGGCTGCAGGAGGCGCAATCGACGGACGACCGGATTCGGGGTGACGATGGTCCGTAAACGTGGTGCGCGAACTGATCGGGGCTAACGGATTCGGGGGAGTTGCGGCTGGGAGTCGTGCTGGGTCTTCGATTGGCTCGGCGCCGAGTAGGGATGGCGGCATCCGCCGTACCGGCGGCGTGGGTCTCGGGGGTCGGCGCGGCAGCACGTCGATTGGATCGTGAGTGAGGGGACCGCGGACGGCGAGCCGCCTCTGGACCGCGAGAGGGTCTTCCGCGGCGAGATCGTGGTGTTCAGGCGGATACTGGCGATGGCCGCCTTGGCGGAGCGGGCGCGGGCGATGGCGTGCGAGGCGTTCGCGCCGCATGCCCCGCCGACGGCGCAGGCGTCGCTCGACCGCGCGGAGTTCCTGGCCAGAGCGGGGGACCTCCGGCGCTCCTTCATGCGCGACGGCGAGGTGCGCGCGGCGTTCCGGGCGGTGATCGAGGCGGTGGGCCTCGACCCCGGCTCCACCTGTTCCGACCGCCTCATCCTGCGCCTGCAGCCCAGCGGCGACACGCACCGCGGCCGGCGCGTGCGGGATCTGCCTGCGCACCGCGACACCTGGGGCTCCAACGTCATGGCCCAGATCAACCTGTGGGCGCCGGTCTTCCCGGTCGAGGCGGGCGCCACCATGGTGATCTGGCCCGATTTGTTCGGCTGCGCCGTGCCGAACACCAGCGCCGAGTGGGACCTGGAACGGCTGCGCGAGTCGCCCGGACGCTACCCGCTCCTGCCCGAGTGCAAGGTACCGCTCGATGACGCTTCGGCGGTCCCGATCCTCATCGAGCCAGGCGACCTGCTGTGCTTCTCCGGGGCGCACCTGCACGCCAGCCGTCCCAACCGCACGGGCCGGACGCGGGTGAGCGTCGACAGCCGCATCGTCGACCGCGGCGACGTGCGCGCGGGACGCGGGGCGCCGAACGTCGACGGCCGCGCTCCGCGGGTCGGCCTGGAGTGGTTCCGCGGCGTCGCGGACGGCGAGCCGCTGACACGGCAAGGGTGACGGGCAGCGCCGGTTCGGGCGACGATCGGAGCGCCACGGGCGCAGGAGGAGAGCCATGACCAGCTACCAGATCGTCGAGTGGGGAGCGCCGCTCGCCAGGAACGACTACGAGACGCCGGAGCCGACCGGGACCGAGGTGCTGTTGCGCGTGACCTCCTGCGGCGTCTGTCACAGCGACCTGCACATCCGCGCGGGCTACTTCGACATGGGCCACGGTCAGCAGCGGCGGCTGGAGAACGTCGGCGTCAAGCTGCCGCTGACGCTCGGCCACGAGCCGGTCGGCGAGGTGGCGGCCCTGGGCCCCGACGCCACCGGCGTGTCGGTCGGCGACAAGCGCGTGTGCTGGCCGTGGGTGGGCTGCCGGAGTTGCGCCGCCTGCCTGCGGGAGGAGGACATCTTCTGCGAGGGCGGCCGCTACCTGGGCGCCCGCGTGGACGGCGGCTACAGCGACTACATGCTGGTCCCGCATCCCCGCTACCTGCTGCCCTACGACGGGGTGGAGGAGGCGGCGGCCGCCACCTACGCATGCGCGGGAATCACCTCCTACGCGGCGCTGAAGCGGGCCGTCGGCGGCCTCACGCGCGACGACACCCTGCTGCTGGTCGGGGCCGGCGGCCTGGGCACCAGCGGCCTGCGCGTCGTGCCGGCCATGACCGAGGCGACCGTCGTCGTGGCCGACACCGATCCGGCCAAGCGGGAGCTGGCCGAACGGCTCGGCGCGGCGCAGACGATCGACAACGGCGACCCCGATGCCGCCGCGCGGCTGAAGGAGCAGACCGGCGGCGTGGCCGCGTCGGTCGACTACGTCGGCATGCCGCAGACCACGATGTTCGCGATCGACACGCTGCGCCGCGGCTGCACGCACGTGGTCGTCGGCCTGTACGGTGGTGCGCTGGACATGCCGATGCCCAACATTATCTACAAGCTGCTGAACCTGCGCGGCTCGCACGTGGGAACCCCGCAGGACCTCGCCGAGCTCATCGACCTGCGCCGAGCCGGCCGGATCGAGCCCCCGCCGATCGCCGAGCGGCCCCTCAGCGACGTCAACGACGTCCTCACCGAGCTCACCGAGGGCCGCATCGAAGGCCGGGTAGTCCTGCGCCCGTAGGCACCGGGGAGGGAAGTGGCGCCGGCCACCCGCGCCGAGCGCCGGTACACGACGTCCCAGGTCGCTCGGGCGGCAGGCGTTCATCCCAATACCGTCCGCTTGTACGAGCGGATCGGATTGCTGGCGCCGATATCGCGAACGGCGAACGGCTATCGTTCGTTCTCGGAGCGGGATCTCGCGCAGATGCGCATCGCTCGCCTGGCAGTCGGAGGTCCGTACGTGGTGCCGAAGACCCTGGCGGTGGAAGCGGCTCGGCACGCCGCGCTGGATGATCTCGAAACCGCCCGGGAGCTGGCCGGGCGGTTCGGGTCGCTCGTCGTAGCGGAGGAGCGGAGGGCGCTCCGAGGGGCCGAAGCGCTCGACCGGTGGGCAGCCGGGCGGGCGAGCGGCGGAGAAGAGCGCGGCATGGCGATCTCGGCGGCCGCCGAGCGCGTCGGCGCGAGCACCACGGCGCTGCGCGATTGGGAGCGCAACGGCCTGATCGCGGTGCGCAGGGATCCGGGAAACGGCTATCGCAGGTACACGAGTGCGGATATTGACCGGCTCAGGGTGATCCGAACGCTGCTGCGTGCCCGCTACAGCGCCATGTCGATCCTGAGAATGATGACCCACCTGGACCGCGGCGGCCGGGAGGTCCCTTCGAACGTGATCGACGCACCTCGCGGCGACGAGACTGTCTACTCCGCTACCGACCGCTGGCTCAGCTCCCTCCCGGAGGCCGGGGTGCGGGCCGAGCGACTGCTGAGTGCGATCCGGGAGCTGGCGTCCAAACCGAATTAGCAACCCTCCACTGGCCCCCCAACGTCGACACTGATCGGCGAGTGAGGTGGAAGAGGTGCGTGCGATCGACGTACGAGCGCTGAGCAAGCGCTTTCGTGTACCGGTACGCGGCTCCGGCATGTCCGCGGCACTCGGCAGCTTGGTGCGTCGATCCCACGATGTGGTCGAGGCGATCCGGGATCTGTCCTTCAGCGTCGGCGACGGTGAGATGCTCGGCCTTCTCGGCCCCAACGGGGCCGGCAAGACCACGACGCTCAAGATCCTTGCGGGTCTTCTGTTCCCGACCGCGGGCGAGGTGTCGGTTCTGGGGCACACGCCATGGCAGCGGCGCAGGGAGTACCTGCGGCAGATTTCGATGGTGCTGGGCAACAAGAGTCAACTGACGTGGGACATCCCCGCGCGTGACTCGTTCGAGGTGCTGCGGGAGATCTACCGGGTGCCGCGCGACGCGTTTCGCAGGACCAGCGCCGAGCTCATCGACCTGCTCGATGCCGGGGCGCTGCTCGCGAAGCCGGTGCGGACGCTGTCCCTGGGGGAGCGCATGAAGTGCGAGCTGATCGCGGCGTTCCTGCATCGCCCTCGGCTGGTGTTCCTGGACGAGCCGACGCTGGGTCTGGACGTCACCATGCAGCGCAGGCTGCGGGAGTTCATCGCGGCACGGAACGCCGACGGAGTCACGGTGCTGCTCACCAGCCACTACATGGCCGACGTGCAGGCGCTCTGCCGGCGAGTGGTTCTCGTCAGCGAGGGCAGCCTGGTTTTCGACGGTACGCTCGACGAGCTGAGCGCGCGGGTCGCCCCGTTCAAGCTGCTGACCGTCACCACGCAGACGCCGCAGGCAGCGTGGCCGCGGCTGCCGGCGACGCGGGTGCTGCGATCGACCGGCCAGGAGCTGACTCTGCGCGTCGAACGCGAATCGGTGGCTCGGGTTACCGGCGCGCTCATCGAACGATTGCGGCCGACCGACCTGAAGGTCGAGGACCCACCGATCGAGGACGTGCTCGACCGCGTGTACGGCCGGGGTGAGCGCCCGTGAAGGCGGCACTGGCGCTCATCGCCCACACCTGGGCTGCCTGGTTTCAATACAAGGGGTTCTTCTTCCTGCTGGCGTTCGGGTGGATGACTCAGCCCCTGATATTCCTGTTCGTCTGGTCGAATGCCGCCGCGTTCGGTGCGATCGGCGGCTATGCGCGGGGTGACTTCGTCACCTACTACCTGGTGCTGATCGTGGTCAATCAGCTCACCTTCGCGCAGACCAACTGGACGGTCGGGGATCGGATCCGGGACGGCACCATGAACACCATCCTGCTCCGGCCGATCGCGCCGATCGTCGACTCCGCCGCCGCCGAGATCGCCGGCAAGGTGGTCTTCCTGTCGTTCGCGATTCCGGCCGCCGGTCTGCTGCTGCTCGTCCTGTCGCCGGCCGATGTCCGGCTGCCGGGAGATCCGTTCCTGTTCGTGATCACGTTGCTCGCCGCCTGGGCTCTGCGGTTCCTGTGGGGCTACTGGCTGGCGCTGACGGCGTTCTGGAGCACCAGGTCCGACGCCCTCGTCCTGATGCAGGACGCGCTGGTGTTCGTGCTCGCGGGACAGATCGCTCCCACGGATCTGCTGCCCGGTGGGCTGCGGACCGTCGCGGAGTGGCTGCCGTTCCGGTACATGCTGGGATTCCCGATCGAGGTCCTGCTGGGCAGGGTGCACGAGGGCACGCTGACACGGGGGCTGATCCTGCAGATCGCGTGGCTGACCGTGGCCGGTGGGCTGACGTACTCGTTCTGGCGGTTGGGCGTGCGGCGCCATGCCGCCGTAGGAGGCTGAGGCCATGCTGGGTCTTCTGTCCTGCCTTGCAGGGCATTCGGTCCGGTCGATGATCGCGTACCGCACCCAGTTCTGGATCGAGCTGTTGGGCGCCGGCGTTCGGTTCGCGACCGGCGTGCTGAGCCTGACCGTGATCTTCGGCAACGCGGGCACGATCAACGGCTGGACGGAAGCGAGCGCGGGGGTCGTGCTCGGCGTGTTCTTCATCGTCACCGGCCTGCACAACATCGTCTTCGGTCCCAGCATCAGCGCGCTGTCGGGATACGACGGCGCCATCGTGAGCGGCGTGCTGGACTTCCACCTGTTACGGCCGCGCAGTGCCCAGTTGCTGGTGAGCGTTTCGCGCTGGACGCCCCTCGCGGCGTTGGAAGTGCTCATCGGTGCTGCCGTCGTGGCGCGTGCGCTGGCGTCGCCGGGGAGTGATCTCTCTGCCTGGCAGATCGTGATCTTCGTCTACGCGGTGATCGTGAGCGCGGCGATCCTCTATTCCCTGACGACGTCGCTGGCCAGCCTGATGTTCTGGAAGGCGGACTTCCTGTTTACGTGGCTGTTGCGGCCGGTCGTGCAATTGGCCCGATTCCCGGCTGCCCTCTATCCGGGATGGCTGAAGCTGATGCTGACGTGGATCGTGCCGGTGGGAGTGCTCACGACGGTACCGGCTCAGATCCTGCTGGACGGGATCTCGCTGCCGATGCTGTCGGCTGCCAGCGCCTTCGCGATCGGAGGCCTGTTCGCGACGAACCTGTTGTTCCGGGCGGGACTACGGCGCTACGCCAGTGCATCGAGCTGAGCCAACGCTGATCCCAAGACCACCAGAAACATCAGCCCGACTCGATCAGTAATTCGATCGTTGCCTGTTCCACGAATCCGGAAACCAGGACGCAGAGATAGCGGGCGAAGTCAGAGAGAAGCTCGGCGTCAGCATCGAGACCACTTGCACGGGAGAACGTGGTATCGAGTTGTTGACGCTGTCTATCAACCTCCGCCCGCCCCGTCATTTCACGTTTGCGAAAGCTGTTGTCGCCAACTCAAGGCGTGTTGCGACGTTGGACTCTTGCGAGGTACCGGTCTCGATCGCACCTCTGTAATCTCCGTTCTTCATCAAACGGGCGTATTCCTGGGCCACTTGTGATGAGTGGCTGATCGGCCCCTCTTTGATGCGGCGAGCAAGCCCTGTCATCACGGAGTCCACGACCGCCGCGTTCACAGCCCTGACGGGGCGAAAGGCTTGAGCGCCAACGGTTTCATCAAGAACCGTCACGGTGTCGGAAAAAATCCGCACCAGCTCGTCCTCATGCTGACGAGCCAAGTCCTTGTTGCGCGCCATGTAGTGGTTCAGGAACTCCTTCATCGGACTACTGTACGAGTCAGCATGGTAGTGGAAGGCAAAGAACCGGAGAATCATCTCCATGTCCTTGAGGCGCCGAGAGCGCTTGCCATAGAGACGTCGCCAGGCGGGGTGGTCGTTGAGCTCCCTGAGTACGCGAACCAATTCGCCGTGGTAGAGTGCGACCCTGATTTCCTGCGGCTGGAGATTCACGCCGCCGGTGTTGAGTCTTTCGAAGATCATGTAGACGCTACTCTGATCCTCCGATGGCTCGTCTTGCCGGATCACGGTCGCGTGGATGATGCTGTCATCCAGTCGACGGCGGTCCTCCACGTCGAGATCCCGATATCGCTTGTCCCGAAAGCGTTCCTCTACCGCAGTCAACCGGTACTCTTGACCATGGATCACCCCTGCATAGAACGCCTTGAGCGTGTGCAGGCGCTGATGTCCGTCAAGGACCAGCAAACGACCGGACGGCTCCCGTACCAGAAAGATGCCGGGCACCGGTAGCCCAAGAAGAAGGGACTCTATAAACCGATCGGACTTCGGCCGCGGCCATACGTATTCACGCTGAAAGCCTACGATCTCAGATCCGTCGTCCGGTTCCCAACTGAAGCGAGGAACCACGATGTCGCCGGAGTCGATTCGCTTCACGAGAGAGTCGACCGGGTAGTCCGCTCCGTAGGCGGTGATCGAGTAGACGTACGGAGTTACGTCAAGCGTCTCATCGAGGTCGTCAACGGGTTCCTCGCCGTCGACGATTCCCTCCGTAACCGGAGAGGAGCTCATGGAGGCACCTCCAGGAAGAACGTATGGCGCATCGCTATCCGTTCGGTGTGGCGCGCCACCGCGCATGGTAGCAGAGGTGAGTTGGTCGTTGCACTGCCACGGGATGAGGATCACGTCGCCGGACTGCCGAATTGACAGGGGTACCGGACGTCACTAGCGTCGTGACCCGACATGCCTGACACGTATCGCTTGATTCAGGTGGGCACCGGCGGGCGCGGTGTCCCCTGGTGCTCCCAGTTTCTGCCGGCGCACGTGGCCGACGGCCGTCTGGAGGTGGTGGCGGCGGTGGACGTCAACCCGGACGTGCACCACAACGCCCAGACCCATCTCGGGCTGCCGGCCGAACGGTGCTATACCGACCTGGAGCGCGCCTGCGCCGAGAATCCCGCCGACATCTGCACGGTGGTGGTGCCGCCGGCCTTCCACGAATCGGTAGTGGACGCCGCGCTGGCGCATGACATGCACGTCATCTCGGAGAAGCCGATCGCCGACAGCCTGGCAGCGTCGGTACGCATCGCCGACAAGGTGCGGCGCGCCGGGAAGAAGATGGGCGTGACCATGAGCCACCGCTTCGACCAGGACAAGACCACGCTCCGCAACGAGCTGCGCTCGGGCCGGTCCGGCGCCATCGACTACCTGGTGTGCCGCTTCACCTGCGGCCTGCGCAACTTCGGCGACTGGGGCGCGCACTTCCGCCACACCATGCAGGAGACGCTGATGATCGAGGGATCGGTGCACCACCTGGACATCCTCGCCGACCTGATCGGTTCGAAGTGCGACACCCTCTACGCGCAGACCTGGAACCCGCCCTGGGGCGAGTACGGCGGCGGCTCGCAGGGCCACGTGATGATGACCTTCGAGAACGGCACGCGCGCCATCTACGAGGGCGCGAAGACCAACGCCTGCGGCTTCAACGGCTGGACGCGCGAGTACGTCCGCGCCGAGTGCGAGCACGAGACGCTGATCATGGATCACCGCCGCATCGAGCGCTTCCCGTACGCCCCGAAGCACCAGAGCCGCGAGGGGCACGGCCAGGAGATCCCCCTGCTGGAGCAGCGGTACTGGAAGGACACCTGGCTGCTGGAGCAGTTCCTGGACTGGCTGGACGGCGGTGCGCCGATGGCGACCAACGTGGAAGCCAACCTGCAGTCGGTGGCGCTGATCTTCGCGGCCATCGAGAGCAGCCGCACCGGGCAGCCGGTCAAGGTCCAGGAGTTCCTGCAAGCCGCCCGCGACCGCGAGCGCCAAGCCGCCACGCAGTAGGGGACGCAACCATGTACGCGCGCGAGGGTCACACGTTCGGCGGTACCGTCGGCGTGGCCGAGAGCAGGGACATGCGGCGCTGGACGATCCTGCCACCGCTCGAGCACGACCGCATGCCGGAGGAGATGGAGGTGCCGCAGGTCTACGGCATCGGCGGGCGCTACTACCTGGTCTTCTGCACCATCGCCGGCCACCTGGGCCGTGGCGTCCTCAGCACGGGGAGCGCAGAGCGGCCAGCCGCGTGAGAATGTGCGGCGCTTCCTTCGCTTCACAGAGCGGCTGGAGCTCGGCCTCGACCGTGCGCCAATCGAGCCGCGAACCCGTGCGAATCAGGATGCCTTCGATGTCCGCCCAGTCGCGCGAGCGATCCGCGAAGGCCTTGAGAACGACGAGGTCCTCCGCCGAGCAGGTGTGCAGACGGACGTCAGCCAGAAAGCGGTACGAGGAGGCGCGTTCGACGACCCGTTCCTCGAATGGCAGCCCCCCGAGGGAGATGTCGATCGGGATGCCGCGCTCGGATTGAAGCAGGAGGACCCGGTTTCGCCGGGCGAACTCGGCGGTGTCCGGGATGCGTCCTACGTACCTCTCGCAGAGCGCGTCGATGTACGCAGCTTCGTCGCCGAATCCCGTGAGGATCGTCAGGTCGACGTCGCCGGTGAGGCGGGGTTCGCCCCAGCGCTGGAGTGCCAGACCGCCGATGAAACAGAACTTCCAGCCACGTTCGCGGCAGAACGACTGTACCTCATCCGCCAGACGAAACAGATCGCGCATGCCGTATCCTGGAGAAGATCGCCTGCTGCTCGATGAGCCCTGAGGAGGTTCGCATCGGGCCGTCCAGCGTGGCTTCAAAGGCGCCGGTCAGCGACTCGATGACAGCGGCCACCTCGACACTGCGCAGTTCCTCCCGCCGCAACTCCGCAAGCCGTGCGCCGGCGACTCGCCACCGTTCGACGAATGCGCGCACCTCGGCCTTGGGGTCGCCCTGCATTGCGGGCTCCATGTTACGCCGGTGGAACAGTTTGCACAACGATCCGTTCGGTACGCGAGCGCCGGTGGGTTGGTAGGACCGCCGATCGCTGTTACCGTGATACGCCCATGACACTCGAACAGATGCGGCAGCGCATGTACGTGGACGGCTGGTGCGTGATCGAGGACGTGATCCCGCCGGCCGAGATCGGCGCCGTCCACGACAGCGTGCTGCGCACGGTCGACAAGTACAAGCACACCCGCAAGAACGCTCCGTCAAACATCGGCGCGGTGTCCGGGATGATCGTCTACGACCAGTCCTTCGCGCCCTACCTGGCCGAGCCGCGCCTGCTCGGACTGGCCGAGTCGCTGCTCGGGTCCGACCTGCGCATCTCGTTCAACTCCAGCATCGTCAACTACCCGGGGAACAAGCGTTCCCAGTGGCACGCGGACTGGCCGTTCAATCAGCAGAATGCCGGTCACATCCCCGCGCCCTATCCGGACGCGGTGTGCCACTTGACCACCTTGTGGATGCTCACCGAGTTCACGGAGGAGAACGGCGGCACGCTCATCGTCTCAGGCAGCCATCGATCCAGTGACAACCCCTCCGGCGGCGTCGATGTGCCGCGGTTCGAGCCGTACCCGACCGAGGTGTGCGTGACCGGCCGGCCCGGCTCGGTGGTGGTGTGCGACAGCAGGCTCTGGCACGCGGCCGGCGCCAATCGATCGACGGAGCCGCGCGTCGGTCTGGCGGTGCGCTACGCCCCGTGGTGGCTGAACCTGGAGGTGTTGCGCCCGGGGTCGCCCGACCGCCGGCGCATCCTGGACGCCAACCCCGAGCTGACCGAGAACGAGGTGCCGCCGGTGCCCCGTGACGTCTTCGAGGGACTGCCCGCCGCCGTGCAGCCGCTGTTCCAGCACTGGGTAGCCGCGTGACCGCCGCGGAGCAGGCCGCCCTCAAGGCCGACTATCGCCGCGACGGCTATGCGGTGGCGCGCGGCTTCATGAACCAGGCCGAGGTGGCCGACATCAACGCCCACATCGACGCCCTCATCGAGCGGCTGCCGGAGCTGGACGAGGGCACCGCGTTCTACGAGGTTCCCGGCGACCGGGAGACCATCATGCGCCTGCAGTACTTCGGCCGGTACGACCAGCACCTGCAGGACCTCTACGAGAGCGAGCGGCTCGCGGGGCTGGCCGCCGATCTGCTCGACGACGCGGCGGTGCCGAAGGAGCTGCAGTGGTTCGCCAAGCCGCCGCGCGTGGGCAAGGTGACGCCGCCGCACCAGGACGGCTTCTACTTCAAGCTGGAGCCGAGCGAGGCGCTGACGTTCTGGATCGCGCTGGACGAGGTGGACGAAGAGAACGGCTGCATCCGCTACCTGCCGGGCTCCCACCTGCGCGGCTACCGCCCGCACGCGATGTCCAACGTGATGGGATTCTCACGCGGCGTCACCGACTACGGCGACGCGGATCTGGCCGCCGAGCACGCCATCATCGCCTCGCCCGGCGACCTGGTCATCCACCACTGCATGATCGTCCACCGCGCCGACCCCAACCCGAGCGATCGGTCGCGGCGCGCCCTGGGACTGGTCTACTACGCCGGCCGCGCCCGCGTCACCGAACAGTCGGAGGCGTACGTCGACGAGCTGATCAAGAAGTGGGTCGCCGAGGGCCGCGCCTGAACTGGGGCAAGAGTGGCGCAAGATGTGGCGCAAGAGTGGCGCAAGATCACGCACTTCCCTCGCGCGGACGGTACTCCTGGCGGTTCGTGCTTCCTGACCGCACCAGGAGGCCCTGGTCGGCCAGGGCCTTGAGGTCGCGCTGCAGCGTCCGGCGAGGCGTATCCGGGCACAGCCCTTCCAGTTCGCCGATCGTGATCCGACCGTGGTCGAGCACGTGCCCGAGGACCAGCGCTTGGCGAGCGGTCAGACCGTGCTGCCCGACGAGCAAGTCCCGCCGGATCGCCTGCTCGCCTCGTCGCTTGACCTCGGCGAGCTGCGTCGCGAGCCCTTCGGTGAAGAACTCGATCCAACCGGTCATGTCCATGTTCGCCCTCCGCACGTCCTGTAGGGCGCGGTAGAACGACTCCCGGTCCCGGTCGTAGTACTCGCTGATCGAGAAGAGTCGCTTGAAGTCGTATCCGGCTCGATAGAGGCAGAGCATCGACACGAGCCGCGACGTGCGCCCGTTGCCGTCGAGGAACGGATGGATATGCACCAGTTGGAACTGGGCGATCGCGCTGACGATGACCGGATGGACGTCGCGTGGATCGTTCACCCAGGCGATCAGGTCGCGCATCAGAGCCGGGACGTCGGGGGCCGGCGGAGGCGTGTAGATGGCGAGCGCTCGACGCGACCCATTGCTCCGACAGCGTGGCGGCTTCCAGGAAGCCGCGTGCTCGTTCGATCCGGGTGAGCGATGACGCGATCGCGTTGGTGATGGAGAAGCGCGGGGCGAAGCTCACGTCTCCGTCCTCCGCAGGGTGGGCTCCGGGTGGCGGCCGATCAGCGAGGCCGGACCCGGAGCCCTCAAGTCCGTGGAGAGAATCTCCCGGAACGTACTACTGCTGGATGAACTCGGCGTCGATCTCGATCTGGACCTCTTCGCCGACGATGACGCCGCCGTTGTCCATCCGGTTGTCCCATGACACGCCGAAGTCGTGACGATTGATGGTGGTGCGGCCTGATACGCCGACGACGACCGCGCCGCCGGGACCCTGCGCGGGACCGACGATCGTGATCGGCAGCTCGATCTGCTGGGTGACGCCGCGGATCGTCAGGTCACCGACCAGCACGGGGCCGTCCTCGCCCATCATCACACTGGTGCTGGTAAAGGTCATCGTCGGGTGACTCTCGACATCGAAGAAGTCGGCGCTGCGGAGGTGGTTGTCGCGCCGGTCATTGTTGGTGTCGATGCTGGCCACCTGGATCGTGGCCTCCAGTGAGAACGCGCCCATGTTCTCCGCGTCGTACGTGAACGTGGCGTCGAAGTCGTTGAACGAGCCGGTGGTCTTGGAGACGACCAGGTGCGACACGCGAAAACCGACGTTGGTATGGGCCGTGTCGACCTTGAACTCGGCGGCGAGAGCGACGTGCGAAAGCACGAAGGTCGCCAGTGCGGCGATGAGGAGCTTGCGAACCATGGGTAAGTTCCTTGTGTGTTGGGATTGGCGCTCGAATTCTGAGCGTCGGGACTGCCTTTCATGACATCTCCCTGGCGTCCAGATGATCCGGGGACGCTGAGCCTTACTTAATGGAATTTCGATTCTCAGTCAAGTGCGCCAGCGCCGATCGTGCCGTTCGGTCACCGAGGGTTCCCCAGCGGCACCAGCAGATCAGCTCGTCCACGCCGCCGGCGGCAAGCTCGGCCACGGCCGTGTCGAGCGTGTGCGGGGTGCCGACGATCGCGCGCTCCGCGAGGTACGCGGCTACCTGGGCGTCATCAGGCTCGGGCAGCCCGACCAGCCGGTTGCGGCGGGTGAGGGTCCAGCGCGTGGCAGCGAGCACCTCACGGTCCGGATCGCCGTCGGGCGTGACCGCGATCAGACGCAGCACGCCGATCCGCCCTGTCGCGGGCGCCGCTTCGCGGTAGGCGCGGATCAGCTCCCGGAGCTGCTTCCCGGCGCTCAGGGCCAGCAGGTCGTGTCCCCGGCGGCCGGCCCAGGCCGCCGCATCCGGCGATCCGGCGGTGACGGCCATGCGGGGCTGGGCCTGCACCGGCCTGATCCCGCCGGTGGTGCGCCAGTGCTCGAGGACGCGACGGATCCCCTCGTCATGCAGCCGGTGGCGGTCGTCGAAGTCGGCGTCGAACGGCGCGTACTCGACCGGCGAGTAGCCGGGTCCGAAGCCGGCGATCACGCGCCCGCCGGAGAGCTGGTCGACGGTAGCGATCTCCTCGGCCAGCCGTACCGGGTGGTGCAGTGGGGTGACGTTCACGGCATAGCCGATGTCGACGCGGCGGGTGCGCACGGCGAGCGCGCCGGCCATCACCGACGGCGCGGAGCACCAGCCGTAGTCGGAGCCGTGGTGCTCGGTGACCCAGATCGAGTCGAACCCCAGCGCCTCCGCGCGCGCTCCGTCGGCCAGCGCGCGCTCGACCACGCTGCCGGGCGCCGATCCGGCCGGCGCCGGCATGATCAGGAACAGGCCCAGACGCATCGCGTGCCGGGCCGGATCAGTGGTAGTAGGGCTCGCGCAGCAGCGTCGCCTTGAGCGGGTCCGACGACGCCTGTTCGCGTACCGCCGCCGAGGGGGTGCAGTCCGGCCAGTCCAGCAGGTAGGACGGCCCATACTGGTAGAGCAGCCAGCGTTTGCTCTCCGCCCGCGGCGCGGTGAGCGCGTGCGACAGCCCCTCCGTGTACAGCATCGCCTCGCCGGCGGCGAGCGGCAGCGGCCGCAGCACCGGCAGGTCCTCGGCGATCCGGTCCGCGTAGGGATGGGCGAAGTTGGCCTTGTGGCTGGCCGGGATCACGCCGCAGGCGCCGTCGCCGGCGGACGTGTCGTCCAGGGCGATCAGGACCGACACCAGCAGGCAGCGGAACTCGCCCTCCACGAACGCCCGGTAGCGGCCGAAGCGGCGCGGGTCGGCGCGGCCTCCCTGCGTGACGCGGCCGCTGACGCCGGCCCGGCGCACCAGCGCGCGTGAGGAGATCAGCCGCACCTGCTCGCCCCAGACCAGCTCCACCATGCGTGCGTGCAGGTCCGGGCGCGCGAACACCTCGCCCGGCGTGCCGCCGAGCTCGACGATGTTGCGCAGCTCCAGCTCCAGTCCGTTGCCGGCCGCGGTGACGCCGGCTGGCAGCGCGCCGGGGTCGGCGATGGCCGCGCGCGCCTCGGCCAGCTCGGCCGCGTCGAGCAGCGTGCCGAGCGGCAGGTAGCCGGCGATGTCGAAGCGGAAGCGCTCGACCTCGGTGAGCAGCCGCTGGCCGGTGCCGGACTGGTGCATCGAAGCGTTGCTTGCGGTGCGGCGCCGGGGCGAAGCGGGCTCGGCAGCCGGCGCGGGGGGAGCCGCGGGCGCCTCGGGCTCGGCAGGTTCGCCGGGAGCGGCGTCGATCCCGCCTGCGCGCTGCGACACCTTCCGCCACGGCTCGTCGCCGTTCACGGGACGGGTACCGGCTCCTCGCTGTAGGTGGTCGCGGCGCCGTACGGGGCGGGGCCGCGCACCAGTGCGAGCTGGCGTGGTGTGGCTCGCCCCTCGAAGCCGGGCGCGGTCTCCGTCTGCTCGTTCCAGGCGGAGTGGAACGCCGGCGCGTAGGAGATGAAGATCGTGCGGCGCACCCGGTCGCTGCGGTTCACCAGCGCCCCGTGGGTGAGGTCCTCCGAGAACAGGACCGCGTCGCCTGCCTGCACGGTGATCGGCTCGACCAGCGGGTCGGCGGCGTCGGGCAGCCGCAGGTGTCCGGGAACGGCGAAGTTGCCCTTGTGGCTGCCCGGCATCACGACGAAGGGTCCGTTTTCCGGACCCACGTCGGTGAGGGCGTAGCCGATCTTGACGCTCGCGCACTCGAAGCGGTCGTGGTTGAGCGCGTACTCGCTGTAGGCGAGCAGCTCGGCGTAGCCGTGATGGAGGACGCTGCCGCGTCCGGAGGTCCTGGACATGAAGTGCATGGCGTCCAGGCGCGTCGGCCCGCCGATCATCTCCTCGACCAGCGGCACCGTGGCCGGCACGTCGATGAGCGACTCGAAGATCCCCCCATACGGCAGCAGGTGGCAGGTGTACTCCAGGTTCCCGTACGGGTCGCGGTCGCCGCGCGTCTGGCGGATCGCCCCGGCCGCGTCCGCTTCCGCCATGCTCATCGCGGTGATCAGGTCCAGCTCGGCGTTCAGCGCCCGGACCAGGTCGGCCGGCAGAGCTCCCCGCACGGTCAGGTAACCGTTGAGATCGAAGAGGTATCGCTGCTCATCCGTCATGCCGTCACCTTATCACGCCCCCTACCTCGGGGCGGAAATGTCGGGTACCGTCCGCTGACAACGCCATGAGTATCGTCGATCCGACGCTGAGCGCGCGCTTGGACGAAGCGTCCTCGCGCTATGGCGCGCTGGAGGCGCTGGCCGCGGATCCGGCCCAGGCCAGGGACCAGCGCGCCTATCGCGAGCTGATGCAGGAGTACACGCAACTGGCGGCCGTGGTGCGCGAGCGCGATCGGATCCGCAGTCTGGCCGTTCAGATCGAGGAGGCGGACGAGATGGCCGCCGCCGAGGACGACGACGCGATGCGGGAGCTCGCGGACGAAGAAGTCCGCGAGCTCAAGCAGAGCCTGGCCGAGTCGGTGGAACGGGCGCGGGAGTTGCTGGTGCCGCGTGACCCCAACGCGTCGCGCAACATCATCATGGAGATCCGTGCCGGCACCGGCGGCGGCGAGGCGACGCTGTTCACCGCCGACCTGTACCGGATGTACAGCCGCTATGCGGACGCCAGGCGCTGGAAGGTGGAGATGATCTCCTCCAGCCCGACCGAGATCGGCGGTTTCCGCGAGCTGTCGTTCTCGGTCGCCGGCACCGACGTGTTCGACCACCTGCGCTGGGAGAGCGGCGTGCACCGCGTGCAGCGCGTACCGGCGACCGAGTCGCAGGGACGCATCCACACCTCGGCGGTGACCGTTGCGGTGCTCCCGGAGGTGCCGGAGACGGAGGTGGAGATCCGCGCGGAGGACGTCCGCGTCGACGTGTACCGGTCGTCGGGCCCGGGCGGGCAGAGCGTCAACACCACCGACTCCGCGGTGCGCCTGACGCACGTGCCGACCGGCCTGGTGGTCACGTGCCAGGACGAGAAGTCCCAGCACAAGAACCGCTCCAAGGCCTACCGGGTGCTGCGGGCGCGCCTGTACGAGGCCGAGGAAGCCAAGCGGGCGGCCGAGCGCGCCGAGCACCGCCGCTCCCAGATCGGCTCCGGCGACCGCTCGGAGCGCATCCGCACCTACAACGTGCCGCAGAACCGCGTTACCGACCATCGCATCAACCTGACCCTCTACCGGCTTGAACAGGTGCTGCTGGGCGAGCTGGACGAGGTGATCGACGCGCTGCGTGCCCACGCGCGGGAGGCCGCGTTGCGCGAGGTGCTGGCATGACGGTCGCCGCCGCGTTCCGCTCGGGCGTCGCCGAGCTGGCCGGCGCGCCTACCGACACGCCGACGCTGGAGGCGGCGGTGCTGCTGGCGGACGCGCTGGGCGTGAGCAAGGAGCGCCTGTTCGCGCGGATGGGCGATCCGGTCGGCGCCCGCGGCATGGCCAGCTTCCGCAGGGCTCTCGAGTTGCGGCGCAACGCAGTGCCGGTGGCCTACATCCGCGGTGCCAAGGAGTTCTACGGCCACGTCTTCAGCGTGGACCGGCGCGTGCTGATCCCGCGCCCCGACACCGAGTGCCTGGTCGAAGCGGCGCTGGCGGCCGTGGCTGCCGACCCGTCGGTGCGGCGGGTGCACGACGTGGGCACGGGCTCGGGCTGCATCGCCATCGCGCTCAAGGCGGCGCGGCCGGATCTGGCCGTGTCGGTGTCGGATGTCGACGCCGCCTGCCTGCAGGTGTGCCGGATCAATCAGCGGCGGCTGCTCGGCCGGGAATGCCTGCACGCGCGGGTGTCGGACCTGCTGGCCCGGGTGCCGGGGCCGCTGGACATGATCGTCGCCAACCCGCCGTACCTTGACGCGGCTGCCTGCGCGCGGATGGCCGGGAGCGGCTGGCCGGAGCCGATGGGGGCGCTGCGCGGCGGTGTGCGCGGCGCCGAGGTGACGCTGCGGTTGATCGGTCAGGCGGCCGGCCGGCTGCGCGCGGGCGGTTACCTGCTTCTGGAGACTGCTCCCGAGCATGTCGAGCGGCTCCAGGCGGCGCTGACGGCCGCCGGCTTCGCGGAGCCGGCCGTGCATCGCGACTTGGCCGGCCGGCCCCGGGTGGTGGGTGCCCGCCGGAGATGAGCGTCCCGGAGGCGCATGCCGACTCGCTGACCCTTGCCCCGGGGGAGCTGGTCCGCTACCAGCCGGATGAGGCGCACCGCATCCGCGCGGCCGTCGAGCTGGCCGCCGCGGCGCACGATGGGCAACGGCGCGCCAGCGGCGAGCCCTACCTCGTCCACCCGCTCAGCGTCGGGCGCATCCTGATCGAGACGCAGATGGACGCCGACGCCGTGTGCGCCGGCCTGCTGCACGACGCGATCGAGGATACCCGTGTCAGCGAGCGCGAGTTGCGCGACGGCTTCGGACCGGAGGTCGCCGAGCTGGTGCAGGGCGTCACCAAGATCTCGCAGCTCCGCGGCCAGAGCCGCACCGTGCAGAAGGCGGAGACGATCCTCAAGATCCTGCTGGCGATGACCCGCGACGTGCGCGTCATCATCATCAAGCTGGCCGACAAGCTGCACAACATGCGCACGCTGGAGTTCCTGGACCAGGAACGGCGCAAGCGCATCGCCGAGGAGTGCCTGGAGATCTACAGCCCGCTGGCCGGCCGGCTGGGCATGTACCGCATCAAGTCGCAGTTGGAGGACGAGGCGCTGCGCGTGCTGCAGCCCGCCGTCTACGAGCAACTCCGCCAGTTCGTGACCCAGCGGCGTGACGACCGCCACGAATACCTGCTGCGGATCCGTGACCGGCTGGTCGAGCGGGCGGCCGCAAGCGGCCTGGACCTGGAGGTGCAGAGCCGCGCCAAGCACTTCTACTCCATCTATCGCAAGCAGCGGGACCGGGGCAAGGCGATCGACGAGATTCACGACCTGTTCGGGATGCGGGTGCTGTGCGCCAACAAGGGGCAGTGCTACGAGGTGCTCGGCCTGATCCACAGCCTGTGGCCGCCGATGGAGGGCCGTTTCAAGGACTACATCGCCATGCCCAAGTCCAACGGGTACCAGAGCCTGCACACCACGGTAATGGGACCTGAGGGCCGCGTGGTGGACGTGCAGATCCGCACCCGCGAGATGGACCGCACCGCCGACAACGGCGTGGCCGCGCACTGGGTGTACAAGCAGCGCCAGCGCCGCAGCGCCGAGCCGTCGATCATCGCCAAGCTGCGCGAGTGGGACGCCCCCGGCGACGCGCCGGTTACCCCTGATCCGCAGACGCCGGTGTTCTTCGAGCAGCTCAAGCGCGAGATCCTGAGCGACTCCATCTACGTGTTCACACCGCGCGGAGACGTCATCGAGCTGCCGCGCGGCGCCACCCCGATCGACTTCGCCTACCACATCCACACCGAAGTCGGACACCGCTGCCGCGGTGCCAAGGCGGACGGCGCGATCGTCCCGCTCGGCTCGGAGCTGCGCAACACGCAGGTGGTGGAAATCCTCACCGCTTCGAACGCGCGGCCCAACCTGCGGTGGCTGCAGTTGGCACGGACCTCGCGGGCGCGTACCAAGATCCGGCAATGGCTGACCCAGAACGATCCCGACCTGATCCTGGACCGGGCCATCGTGGCGAAGAAATCGGCCGCTGAGGAGGCGGCGGGCAGCAAGCCGGCCCCTGCCCGGCGTCGCACCCGCACCGCCGACACGCAGATCCTGGACCCGGACAAGATGGCCGTGCGTGCCGGCGGCTTCGACGACCTGATGATCAACTTCGGCCGTTGCTGCTCGCCGGCCTCCGGCGATCCGATCGTCGGCTACGTGTCGCGCGGCAAGGGGATCACCGTGCACCGTACCGACTGCCGCGACCTGCTGGCGATCCGCGACCTGGAGGAGCGCCGCATCGACGTCGCCTGGGAGTCCACCTCGCCGAAGGAGACCTTCAACTTCCGCATCGTCGCCGGTGAGAGCGCTCACCTGTTCTCGGAGATCGAGAGCGGACTGCGCAAGATCGGAGGCCATCTGATCGCGGGCAAGCTCGAGGAGGGCGAGGAGGCGACCCGGCGCGGGATGTTCACGGTGGAGGTGGAGCCCGGCACGGACCGAGCCGCGGTGATCAAGAACATCAACGCCATTCCGACCGTGCACCGGATCGAGGTAGCCTGAAACATGGCGCGGCAGCTCCTGATCGACTCGCCGGTGTTCGGGACGATCGTCGTCACGGTCGACGACGACGGCGCCGTCTGCCGGCTCACCTTCAGCGACGAGCCGGCAGGCGGGGCGGGGACCAACGGCCGGCACGCCGACGAGCCCATGAGCGACATCGAGCGCGAGATCCTGCTCTATCTGGCCGGCGAGCTCACGACGTTCCGGCTGCCCTGTCGCGCGGCCGGCACGCCGTTCCAGCAGGCGGTCTGGGAGCAGTTGCGGGCCATCCCCTACGGCACCACCGCCACCTACGGACAGATCGCCGCCCGCCTCGGAAAGCCCGGCGCGGCGCGTGCGGTCGGCGGTGCCTGCGGCGCCAACCCGGTGCCGCTGATCATCCCCTGCCACCGCGCGGTCGCCGCGGGCGGCAGCCTGGGAGGCTTCACCAGCGGCGTGTGGCGCAAGCGGCTGCTTATCGGGATCGAGGGAGAACTGTAACGGTCAGCTCGCCCGCGGCGTCCACCCCGACCGACACCGCGGTGCCGGCGGGCAGCCGCCCGGCGAGCAGGTCCTCTGTCAGCGGGTCCTCCACTTCGCTCTGGAACAGGCGCGTCAGGGGACGGGCGCCGGCCGCCGGGTCGTAGCCGCGCTCGGCCAGCGAGTTGCGCGCCGCCGCGGTCAGCGCGACCGTCACGCGCCGCGCCCGCAGCCGCGCGGACAGCTCGGCCAGCAGGCGGTCGACGATCCGCTCCACCACCTCCGGCCCGAGCGGATCGAAGGTCACGATGGCGTCCAGCCGGTTGATGAACTCGGGACGGAACAGCCGTTTCACCGCCTTTTCACCCTCGGCCGCGGCGGGCGGACGCGGACCGCCGTCCCCGCCGGTGGAGAAGCCGACCGACGGCTCGGCCATCTCGCGCGAGCCCGCGTTGGAGGTCATCAGCAGCACGGTGTGCTGGAAGTGCGCGCTGCGGCCTTCGCCGTCGGTGAGCGCCGCGTAGTCCATGATCTGCAGCAGCAGGTCGAAGATGTCGGGGTGCGCCTTCTCCACCTCGTCGAGCAGGATCACGCTGTGCGGGGCCTTGATCACCGCGTCGGTGAGCAGGCCGCCGGATTCGTGCCCGACGTAGCCGGGCGGCGCCCCGATCAGCCGCGACGCCGTGTGCTTCTCCATGTACTCGCTCATGTCGAAGCGGTGCAGCGGCACGCCGAGCGCCGCTGCCAGGCGGCGCGCCAGCTCGGTCTTGCCCACTCCGCTCGGCCCGACGAACAGGAACGACCCGATCGGATGCTCGGGCTCGCGCATGCCGGCGATGTCCCGCTTGACCGCGCGCATCACCTGGTCGATCGCGGCGTCCTGGCCGAATACGCCGGCGCGCAGGGCTGCCTCCACCCGCGCCGGCTGCTCGCGGGTCGCGCCGGAGAGCGACTCCAGGGGCCGCTTGGTCATGCGGGCGATCACGCGCTGGATGTCACGGCGGTCGATCGTGCGCGTGCGGGAGCCCTCCTGGCCGCGGTGCTTGGCCGCGGAGCCGGCCTCGTCCAGCACGTCGATCGCCTTGTCCGGCAGGCGGCGGTCGGCGATGTGCAGGTCGGAGAGCTCGACCGCCGCCCGCAACGCCTGCGCGCTGTAGCGGACGCCATGGAAGCGCTCGTAGCCGGGCGCCAGCCCGCGCAGGATGGTGGTCGTCTCCTCGCGGGACGGTTCGTCGATGACCACCTTCTGGAAGCGGCGCGACAGCGCATGGTCCTTCTCGATGGAACGACGGTACTCGTCGTGGGTAGTGGCGCCGATGCAGCGCAATCCGCCGGCTGCCAAGCGCGGCTTGAGGATGTTGGAGGCGTCCATGGAGCCGCCGGAGGTAGCGCCGGCGCCGACGATGGTGTGGATCTCGTCGATGAACAGAACCGCGTGGTCAATCGTCTCCAGTTCGGCCATGACCGCTTTCAGGCGGGCTTCGAAATCGCCGCGGAACTTCGTTCCCGCCAGCAGCGCGCCCATGTCCAGCGCGAAGATGCGCAGGTCGGCGAAGGCGGGCGGCACCTCGCCCTGTTCGATCATGCGGGCCAGACCCTCGGCGATCGCGGTCTTGCCCACGCCGGCGTCTCCGACCAGGATCGGGTTGTTCTTGTAGCGGCGGCCCAGGATCTGCTGTACGCGCGCCAGCTCCTCGGTCCGGCCGATCAGAGGGTCGATCTCTCCCCGGCTGGCGCGTCGGTTCAGATCGGTCGCATAGCGTGCGAGCGCCTTGGGCTCACGGGTGCGGCCTGCCGTGCCGGTTGACGCTCGTGGCGTGCCGGCCGGCCCCTGTGACGGTTCCGCCGGCTCCTCCTGCCGGTGGGAGATGTACTCCACCACGTCCAGGCGCGTGATGCCTTGCTGCCGCAGGAACCAGGCGGCGTGCGACCGCTCCTCCAGCATCAGCGCCGCCAGCACGTCGCCCGCGCCGGCGGTCCGCTTCTCGGCCGACTGGGCGTGAATCTGCACCTGGTCGATCACGCGGTGCAGGGCGTCGGTGAGGTCGATTTCGTAGGGGGCCTGGTCGGGAACCGACTCCAGCGAGTCGGCGAAGTGGCGTTCAAGTTGGCGGACGATCGCCGGGACGTCGCCGCCGCAGCCGCTGACGATCGCCGCGGCAACCTCGCCGTGCAGCAGCGCGAACAGCAGGTGCTCGCACGTCACGAACTGGTGGCGGCGGCTCTCCGCCTCGCGGAAGGCAGCCTGCAGCGTGAACTCGACGTCCCGCGAGAGCAGGCTCATGTCTGCTCCACCGAGCAGCGCAGCGGAAAACCGCGTTCGCGCGCCATGCGGTGCACGGCGTTCGCCTTGGACTCCGCGATCTGCTCCGGGTACTGGCCGCAGACGCCGACGCCGCGCCGATGGATCTGCAGCATGATCGCGGTCGCTTCCGAAGGCGTCCTGAAGAAGATCCGTTCAAGCACGGAGACGACGAAGTCCATGGTCGTGTAGTCGTCGTTGTGCATGAGGACGCGGAAGGGCGGCAGCGCGTCGAGCTCCGCCGCCAGCTCGGAGTCGACCTCTCTGAGCGGATCGTCGTTCATGGTCGGAACCCGGACGAAGATAGCCGTGTCGCGATCGGACGGTCAAAGGGAGGAAAGACCGGGCGCTACAGGGGGAGCCGCAAGGCGATCTCCTTGAGACGGCGATGCCGGTCCCTGACGTCCGGGATCGATCGCGCGACGTGGTTCCAGAAGGACGGCGAGTGGTTGCGGATCCGCAGGTGCGAGAGCTCGTGCACGACGACGTAGTCGATCAGCCCGGCCTCCAGCATCACCAGGCGCCAGTTGAGACGGATCACGCCGTCCGAGCCGCAGCTTCCCCAGCGCCTGCGCTGATCGCGCACCAGCACCGGAGGCGGAGGCCCGTCTCCCAGGCGGCTCCACCAGTCTTCGACGGCGGCCGGGAGGCATTCGTCGGCGCGACCCCGATACCAGGCGACCACGGCCTCGCGGACCGCCGCGCTCCGTTCCTGGCCGGCAAGCCCGGCGGGGACGGCAATCCGCAACCGCTGATCCTCCAACCGCGCCTCCGGCGCGCCTGGCCCGTCGTGGTCGCATGACAGTGAGAGGCTCCGGCCGAGATAGGGGAGGGTCTCACCGCTGACGAACCGGAGCGGAGCCGGGGCGTCGGCGAGCGCATGGAGCTTCTTCAGAATCCACGGCGCGCGCCTGACGACCAACTCGCGCAACTCGTGGTCAGGCGTGTCGAGCGGCGCGGCCACCAGGACCCCGTCCCGGTCGACGGAGATCAGGATCGTCCTGGTACGCCGTGCGCTGCGGCGGATCCGGTACTCGATGGTCTCATCGCCGCTCCGGGCGACACCCGTCCCGACGCTCTGTGTCATGGAGGTGTTCCTTCGACGCGGCAGGGTGCCGCGGGCGCGTGAAACGCTCGCCTCAGTCGGCGAACTGGAACGCGTAGAGACTGCACGCCCGCAGGCGCAGGCGCAGTCGGACCGGGCGGCCGGCGAGCCGACGCAATCCCTGCTGCGGCCGCCACTCCATCGCCACCGAGTCGCCGGTCAGGGGGCCGGAGACATAGCCGTCGAGCGCGCGGCCGTCCGCGTCCAGGACCTCGACCTGCAGGCTGCCCCCTCCCGAGGCCTGCAGGTTCGCAAGCAGCCGGTCGCCGTCGAAGGTCAGCGGCCGCGTGACCAGATCGCCTCCCTGGAATCCCGCCTCGGCGGCGACGAATCCGTCCAGGCGCAGCACCGCGCGTCCCAGGCCCGTCAGGCGGCGGCCGGCCGCCGGATCCACGAAGTGGTCGTGGTCGCGGTTGCCGCCGGCGTAGTAGATCCACAGCTCGTCGCCCATGCGCACGGGGTCCGGCAGGGCCCACACCCGCCTGGAGTCGAACCGGCCGTCAGGGCCGAGCGACAGGAACGGCCGCCGATCGGTCGGCCGGCGGAATGCCTTGCCGTCGCGGCTGTAGCCCAGGTACACGTCCATGGTCGACGGCGCCAGGCGTTCCACGGTCCGGTTCAGCGTCGCCGGATCGGGAGAGAAGCCCCAGCGCTCGTGCTCCGGGCGGTCCTTGAAGTGCCAGAAGGCTTCGGCAAGGCAGAGGTACAGGTCGTCCGCGTCCGGATACTTGTAGACGGCCGCCCCGTAGTAGTCGACCGGCGGCATGCCGGTCGAGGTGCGGTAGGTCGCCAAGTCGGCCGCGTCCGCTTCCCAGACCACGCTCTCGGAGTCCCAGTGCACGAGGTCGTCGGACTCCAGCCGGCGCACCTTGCGGTGGTTGCGGTTCGGGTCGTCGTCCCGCACCCAGAGCCGCGTATACATGACGTACCGGCCGTAGGACTCGTCCCGGAAAACGACGTTCTGGGTGTCGCAGTCCTCGATGCGGATGCCGTGCAGGTGCTCCCAACGGAGGCCGTCGGGCGAGGCGAAGAACTCCAGCGTATGCGGCCGGTCGGGGTGCGGACCGCACTTGGCCTGGCTCTTGTAGCGCCGCTCGGGCGGCGCCTGCGGGTCGATCCAGACGCAGCAGCCCTGCAGGCGGTGCATGGCCATGACCGCGTTGGCCGGCAGGTCGGGGCCAAGAAGGTTGAGCTCGGGCGTCGTGAAGTGAATCCCGTCGTCCGATTCGGCGTAGCAGGTCGCGAACCGGGAGCGGGCGTCGTACCAGAGGCGAACCCGGCCGCCTTCGGAGCGCACCGAGCTGTATGCGTACACCTCCGTCCCGTTGTCGGGGTGCAGCAGCACCTCGCCGGTGGCGCGCGCGGGGTTGGACCGCAGCACCACGCCCTGCGACGAGTCGATGATCGAGTCGTCGAGCATCAGGTGCTTGTGTCGACCCAGGTTCATGGCGTCGTTCATCATCGCTATCCTCGGCGATCAAGGAAGTCCGTGCTACCGCCGGAAGGGGTGCCGCAGCGGGGCGATGCGCTGCGCGCGCTCGTACCAGCCCTGCGGCGCGTGGTCGGAGGTGTGCAGGTAGCAGCGGATCAGTACCTCGGCGCGGCCGGGCACGAACGTGAGGTGGCGGCTCATCGGCACCGTGGTGTGGGCGGCGTGATGCCGTGCCAGGGCCGCGACGTTGACGAAGGTCACCCCCCACTTGCGCTCCACGTGCGAACGCCCGCCGCGGGTGTCGTCCGGGTTGGTATGGGTATGGCCGCCGAGCCACAGGTCGATGCAGCCGGGGTGCCCGGCCAGGTAGCGCTCGAACTCCTGTGCGTCCGGGCGGCCGCCGACGAAGTACAGGTATGACGCGCCCTGCGGCGCGCCGTCGGCGAAGTAGCCGTGATAGTTGCGCGCGCTGCCGTCCGGCGCGCGCGCGAATCCCTCCCAGGGGCCGCTGGCCACCGTGGTCTCTCTCAGCATGTGGTGGTGGGCGCTGACGATGATGCAGTCCTGGTTGTCTTCGACCATCTGCCGCCACCACCGGAAGGTCTCGTCGGTAACCGCGCCCGCGGGGTAGCCGCCGCGCGCCGCGCGCCCCACCGGCGGGCCGCCGTCGTTGCGGTCGCTCATGAGCAGGAACAGCACGTTGCCTGCGCGGAAGGAGTAGCGCTCCCAGGTGCCGTCGATCGCGAACGGCCGCCTGCGCGCGTCGACGCCGGAGGTCGCCGTGTTGCGCCCCTCGGGGTCCACCCACGTGCGGAACCACCACTGGCACTCCTCGTCCGGGCCGGAGGCGTCGTGGTTGCCGATGATGTTGTAGAAGTCCTCACGCCGGTGGCGGCGCGCGGCCCGGAACTGTCGCACCACCTCGGCGCCCTCTTCGTCATCGGGAGGAGTCTGGCTGCCGGAGAGATCGCCCAGGTGCAGGCAGATGTCCCACGCGAACGGCGGGCCGCCCTCCGCGCCCCCGTCCTCGGAATGGCGGATCGCATCGGCCAGACTCTGCCGCCCCGCCACGCGCAGGTCGGTGCCGACGTGAGAGCAGCACGCGGCCCAGACCCGGAACTCCGGCCCGCTCGTCGGCGTGCTTCCCCGCACCGGCATGCGGCTATGGTACACGCTGATCGGCTACCATCGGCTGGTGCTGTTCGCCGAGTTGGCCGCGGTGTCGGATCAGGTGGGCGCCACGCGCAGCCGGAGCATCAAGGTCGAGGCGCTGGCCGAGTGCCTGCGGGCGCTTGCCGATGACGCGGAGCCGGACGCGCTGGCCGCCGGCGTGTGCTTCCTGGCCGGGCGGGTGAGGCAGGGCCGGCTGGGCGTCGGGCACGCCACGGCCGGCCGGCTGCGGGAAGTGCCCGGTGCCGCGGAGGCATCGCTCACGGTGGGCGAGGTGGACCGCGCCCTGGCTGACTTCCAGCGGCAGCGACCCCGCCGGGCGGACAGGCTGCGGCCGCTGTTCGGCCGGGCGTCCGCGGACGAGCGCGACTACCTGCTGCGGCTGCTGATCGGCGAGGTGCGGCAGGGCGCCCTGGACGGCCTGCTGGTGGACGCCGTGGCCGCGGCAGCGGAGGCGCCGCTCGACCGGGTGCGCCGCGCGCTCATGGTGTCGGGCGACCTGCCGGCGGTCGCCGAGGCGGCCCTGCGCGACGGCGGCGAAGGCCTGCAGGCGTTCCAGCTTCAGGTGTTCCAGCCGGTGGAGCCGATGCTGGCGCAGTCGGCGCCGACGGTGGCGGAGGCGCTGGAGCGCACCGGTGACGCCGCCGTGGAGGCCAAGCTGGACGGCATGCGGGTGCAGATCCACCGGGACGGGGACGCGGTGCGGGTCTTCACGCGCAGCCTGCGCGACGTCACGTCAGGCGTGCCGGCGGCGGTTGCGGCGGCGCGGCGGCTCTCCACCCGGTCGGCGGTGGTCGATGGCGAGGCGATCGCGCTGGGCTCCGGGGGGCGGCCGCGTCCCTTCCAGGAGACCATGAGCGCGGCCGGCCGGCCCTCCATCTTCCTGTTCGACTGCCTGTTCCTGGACGGCCGGGATCTGACCGGCGAGCCGTGGTCGGAACGGCGGCAGGCGCTTACGCGCATCTGCCCCGCGGCGTTGCTGGTCGATGCGGTCCGGACCGAAGACCCGGAGGAGGCGCAGCGGTTCGTCGACGAGACCTTGCAGGCCGGGCACGAGGGAGTCGTGGTCAAGGCGGCGGACGGCATCTACGAGGCGGGCCGGCGGGGTCATGCCTGGATCAAGGTCAAACCGGCGCTGACGCTCGACCTGGTGGTGCTGGCCGTCGAATGGGGCTCCGGACGCCGCGCCGGCTACCTGAGCAACCTGCACCTGGGAGCGCGCGACCCGGCCGGCGGCTTCGTCATGCTGGGCAAGACCTTCAAGGGCATGACCGACGAGGTCCTGCGCTGGCAGACCGAGCGGCTGCAGCAGCTTGCGACGCGGCGCGAGGGCCACGTCGTCCACGTGCGTCCTGAGCTGGTCGTGGAGATCGCAGTCGACGGCATTCAGACCAGCCGGCGCTACCCCGGCGGAATGGCGTTGCGCTTCGCCCGCCTGCGCCGCTACCGGGAGGACAAGAAGGCCGAGCAGGCCGACACCATCGACACGGTCCGCCGGCTCCACCGCCGATGATCTCCGCTGCCTGGACTACCCGTAGTGACGGATCGTCCGCTGCAGCGCTTCGAGCTGGCTGTCCACCTTGGCCAGCTTCTGGCTGCCGGTCTTGAACAGGCACGCCGAGCGGCGGAGGCGCTCGGCGACGGGACAGTCGCCGGCGCGGTACGCCTTGACGGTTCCCCGGTAGCGCGGGTCGTGGTGGGGCGACCGCTCGGGAGCCCCGTAGAACGACAGGTCGCGGAACACCGGTTCCAGGTGCACCGGGACCCACAGCCCGTACAGGCCGTCGCCGCCGTGCTCGATGAAGGTGCGGCGGAACGTGCGCCAGTCCACTCCCAGCAACTCCTCGTCCAGCTTGCAGGTATAGCACCAGTAGCTGTGCGTGGAACCTTCCGGAACCGCCGGGGGGATCAGCCACCGGCAGCCCTCCGCGCGGATCACCTGCTCGTACCCGTGGGCGATGATGCGGCGCGCCGCCACCAGGTGCTCCAGCCGCTCGAGCTGGCCCAGGCCGAGCGCCGACTGCATCGCCGACATGCGGAAGTTGTAGCCCATGTGGGGGTGACGCTCGAACGCCCAGTCCTGGCGGACGTCGCGGGGAATCATCGTGGAGCCGGCGGCGGCGCCCAGCGCGCTGTAGCCCTGTATCGCCGCCTTGCGCACGCCGGTGGCCAGTTCCTCGTCGGCCGTGATCACCATGCCGCCGTCACCGCCGCTGGTGATGTGCTTGGACCCCTGCAGGCTGAAGCTGGCGGCATCGCCGATGGTGCCGACCATCCGCCCGCGGTAGTACGCCAGATAGCACTGCGCGTCGTCCTCGATCACCGCCAGGCCATGCTCGCGGGCGATCGCGCCGATGGCGTCGAAGTCGGCCGGAAGGCCGAACAGGCTGACCGGGATCACGGCGCGGGTGAGCCCGGTCACCTTGTGCCGCACGTCGGCGGGGTCGATCGTGAAGGTGTCCGGATCGCAGTCGGC
Organism: Spirochaetia bacterium; assembly: GCA_963662775.1. Classification (GTDB taxonomy): domain Bacteria; phylum Spirochaetota; class Spirochaetia; order SZUA-6; family Bin103; genus CATQHW01. The sequence goes on along the minus strand of OY759747.1, from coordinate 1,289,318 downwards.
GAACACCGGCACCGCCCCGCACTGCAGCACGACGAACGCCGTCGCCGCCATGGTCACCGTCGGCACGATCACCTCGTCCCCCGGGCCCACGCCGGCCGCCAGCAGGCAGGCCAGCAGGGTGCCGGAGCCGGAGTTGCAGGAGATCGCGTACGGCACGCCGAAGCGCTCGGCGAAGGCGCGCTCGAAGCGGGCGGTAATGTCCGCCGATTCCTTGTTGCCGAAGCCGTCGGCCAGCACCTCGTGCAGGTAGCGGCGGTCCGCCTCCCCCACCCGGTTGGCGGGCAGGTGGCGGAAGATCTCCTCCCGGTTCAGGGTCCCAGGGTCCGCGGTCGCCAGGTCAGCGCGTGCGTCAGTCATGGGCCCATCTTCGCCCGATCGGCATCGGCGCTACAGGATCGCCTTGACCAGGGCCAGGCTGAGCAGGGCGAGCAGCGCGGCGGCCAGCAGGCCGATCGCAAGCGGCCGGCCGCCGATGTGCAGCAGTCCGGTGACGTGGACGCCCAGCCCCACCCCGGCCATCGCCACGCTGGCCAGGAAGCCGGCGACGATCGTCAGCAGCCGCTCCGCGGAGAGGGTCACGTCGCCGGCGCCCCAGGCGACGCTGTCCTGAAGATGGAGCGTGACGGAGGGCAGCAGGTCCAGGCTCTGCAGCACGGCCACGGCTACGAAGCCCAGGATGAACGGCGGCACCAGGGTGGTAACCCGGAACGGCTTGTCGACGTACGGCTGCCGGCCGCGGCGCTGCATGCGCCCGTACCACAGGCCGATCAGCACCACGCACGGGGCCAGCAGCAGGACGCGCACGAGCTTGACCACGACGGCGATCTCCGCCGCCTCGGTTCCGTAGGCGAAGCCGGCCGCCACCACCTGCGCGGTCGCGTGGATGCTGCTGCCGGCCCACACGCCGAACTCGCCCTGGGTCAGCCCGAGCAGCGCGCCCGCCGCGGGAAAGACGATCATCCACAGCAGCCCGAGCAGGTTGATCGCGGCGATCGAGAACGCGGTCTCGCTCTCGTTCGCTTCCACGACCGGCGCGGTGACCGCGATGGCGGTACCGCCGCAGATCGCCGTGCCGACGCCGACCAGCAGGCCGAGCTTGCGCGACGCGCCCAGCCGCAGCGCAAGCCACACCGTCCCCAAGAGCGCCACGGCCACGCAGATCACGTTGATCGCCAGTCCCCGCACCGTGGCGTCCAGCAGCAGGCGGAAGTCGAGCCGCACGCCGAGCAGGACGATCGCCGCGGGCAGGACGCCGTGCACGGCGAAGCGCACCCCGTCACGAGCGGCCCGCGGCAGCCCGATCAGGTTGCGCACCAGCGCGCCGATCACGATGGCGATCAGCATCGGCTCGATCGGGTGGCGGTCGCCGATGGTGAACGGCGCGAACGGCAGGGCGTGGACGAACTGCGCGGCGACGGCGACGGCGGCGGCGATCGCCAGTCCCGGACCGTAGGCGGCGCTCATCGGGGACCCATCCGGGAGCTCAGATCAGGAAGTCGGTGCCGCCCAGCGCGCCGGACGGCTGGTCCATGCTCAGGTAGCGCTCCCAGCCGTCCGGCATGACGGTGACCACGCGTTTGCCGGCGCCGAGTTCGCGGGCGACGGCAAGCGCACCCCAGGCGGCCGCGCCGGCCGAGATGCCGACCAGCAGCCCTTCCCTGCGGGCCAGATCCCTGGCGGTCCGGAACGCGTCGTCGTCGCTGCAGCAGAGCACGCGGTCGATCACCGACCGGTTGACGATCTCCGGCACGAACCCGGCGCCGATCCCCTGAATCGCATGCGGTTCCGGCCGGCGCCCGCCGCTCAGCGCGGGCGAGCGCTCCGGCTCGACGGCGACCACCTGCACGTCCGGGAGCCGCTGCTTGAGCACCTCGCCGACCCCGGTGAGGGTGCCGCCCGTACCCACGCCCACCACGAAGGCGTCCAGGCTGCCGTCGCAGTCGGCCAGGATCTCCCCGACCGTGGTGCGGCGGTGCGCCTCCGGGTTTGCCGGGTTCCGAAACTGCTCGGGCATGAAGCAGTTGGGGTTTTCGGCGACGATCGCGGCGGCGCGGTCGATGGCTCCTCTCATCAGGTCGCGCGCCGGGGTCAGCACGACTTCCGCGCCCAGGTGGCGCAGCAGGGCGCGCCGCTCCTCGGACGCGTCGTCCGGCATCACCAGGATGATCCGGTAGCCGCGCGCCGCGGCCACCAGCGCCAGGCCGATGCCGGTGTTGCCGCTGGTCGGCTCCACGATGGTCGACTCGGGGTCGAGCATGCCGCGCTCCTCGGCCGCCCTCACCATCGCCAGCGCGATCCGGTCCTTGACGCTGCCTGCCGGGTTGCGGACCTCGAGCTTGGCCACCACCTCGGCGGATCCGGCGGATGGCAGCCGGGTCAGGCGCACCATCGGTGTTCCGCCGATCAGATCGAGCACCGAATCATGGATCATCGTGACCGCCTTCGAACAGGAGGATCGAGCATCCTGGCCGCGGGATCCTCCGGCCGCCTGCTACCGCTTTGCATCCACCCGGCCAACTTCGCCGAGCCAGTCCAGTATCCGCTGGTCCGCCGTCACCAACCTGTGACCTTGCAGCGCGGTGGCGACGATGAGCCGGTCGGCAGGATCGGCATGGAAATCGGCAAGACCGACCGCACGGATCCCGATTTCTCCATCGACGGCGATCTCGACCATACCCTGCTTCAACTGCTCCCGGCGCCACAGGGCGACATCCTCCGGGAACCTGATCCGGCCCTTGTCCTTGAGCATCGCTACCTCCCAGAACGAAATCGCCGAGACGCCAACCTGCCCGACCTGCCACGCCCGGTCGATCTCGATCCGCGCTCCGGTTCCCAAGCGTGCGTCGCCCAGTCTGAGCCACAGCAGGACGTGTGTGTCGAGGAGTATCACGTGCCGCCATCCCGCGCCGCCTTGCCGGTGTCGGCTTCCCAACGCGCATCGAGGGGCTCGATGATGTCGCCGAGTATCTCGATGCGGCCTCGATCTATGCCGAAGAGGCTCTGCGGCTTCGTCCGATACGGAACCAGTCGCGAGATCGGGAGTCCGTTCTTGGTTATGACGATCTCATCGCCGCTATCGGCGACCTGATCCATGAGCTGAAGACACTTCGCCTTGAACTCGGAGGCTTTGATGGTGCGGGGTTCGCCTGCCGCCTCTTCCTTGCCCGTATGCATGCCGACTATCCTCACTCGTTACCCTGACCTTACCATGGTCGTGACCATGGACATGTTCCGCCGATGTCCAGGCGGCAATCGGCAGCAGCCTGGGGAGCAGCCCTACCCTGAGTGCTCGGTGCCCTCGCGGTAACGGGCGATCTGGGCGTTGAGCTGCTCGATCTCGCCCTGCAGGCGCTCCAGCGACAGTTGCAGCGGATCGGGCAGCGCGGTGTGCTCAAGGTTGGCGCCCTCCTCCACGCGGACACCACGGCGGCGCGCGATCCGGCCGGGCACGCCGACCACGGTGGCATCCGCGGGCACGTCCCGCACCACCACGGCGTTGGCGCCGACGGTGACGTTGGCGCCGATGGTGGTGTTGCCCAAGATCTTGGCACCGGCGCCGACGACGACGTTGTCGCCCAGGGTGGGATGGCGCTTGCCCTGCCGGCTGCCGGTCCCGCCCAGGGTCACCCCCTGGAACAAGGTCACGTCGCGGCCGATGACGGAGGTCTCGCCGATGACCACCCCCATGCCGTGGTCGATGAACAGCCCCGGCCCGATGTCCGCTCCCGGGTGGATCTCGATGCCGGTGAAAAAGCGCGCGACGGCGGACAGCGCTCGCGGCACGATCGGCAGATGCAGCCGCCACAGGACGTGGGCGATGCGATGCATGACCAGCGCGTGGAAACCGGCGTAGGTAAGGATGATCGACAGGCTGCCGGTCGCCGCCGGATCGCGCTCGCGAGCGGCGCGGATCTCGCCGGCGAACACCAGCCGCACGCCGGCCAGGCAAAGGACCAGCGCCGCGGCGACGACGGTGGCGGTCAGCACCGCATCAGCACTCGGAGTGGCCGCAGTTGCTGCAGGTCTGGCAGCCCTCCGCGTGCAGGAGGGTCGCCTCTCCGCACTCCGGGCAGAGGTCCGCCGGCGGCCGCTCCGCCTCCGGCCGATCGTCAGAGGCGTCGCCGGCCGGCGCCTCGTCCCTGGAACGATAGTGCTCGGCCAACACCTGCGCCACCGCGTCGGGAAGGGAGCGCACCTTGCGGCTGCCGTAACCGGTCGACCGCGAGCCGCCGATGCCGCGCAACTGGTCGACGATCTGCGCCACCCGCTCCCTGGGGGAGAGCGCGGAGACCATGCGCAGCAGCACCGACATCAGCCGCCCCATCGCCTCCGCCATCGCCTTCAGCTCGCTGCCGCCGCGGCCGATCTCGACGAACACCTCCAGCGGGTTGCCGTCCTCGTCGTCGTTCATGGTGATGTGCGCGGTACCGACCGGGGTGCGGCGGCTGACGGTGGCGCCGAATCGCTTCTGCGGCAGCGGCCGCACCTGGGCGCCGTCGCCGGGAGGAGACGCGGGCGCCGCATCCGCCGCTGCGCCTGCCGGGTTCTCCAGGTTGAGCACCTGCTCGTCCCGCGAGCGGTCGCGGTAGATGGTGCCGCCCTTGCAGCCCAGATCGTACATCAGCTCGTACAGCTCGCGGGTCTGCGCCACGGTGTAGTCGGCCGGCACGTTGCAGGTCTTGGAGATGGAGGAGTCCACCCACCGCTGGATGGTCGCCATGACGCGCACGTGCTGCTCCGGGGTCAGCTCCATCGCCGTGACGAAATGGCCGGGCAGCGGCTGCCCGGGATGGTCGCGTTCCCACTCGGCCGCCACCGCGGCGCGTTCCTCGTGGATGCCCAGCCGGCCCTTGCGGAAGAAGCTCCACGAGAAATAGGGCTCGATGCCGGTGCTGGTGTCGACCATGGTGCCGGTCGTGCCGGTGGGAGCCTGCGTGAGCAGCGTGACGTTGCGCGCGCCGCAGGTACGGATGGAGGCGCGGACCTCCTCCGGCATCGACCGCATGAATCCCGAGTCCAGGTAGCCGTCCGCTTCGAAGGCCGGAAAGCTGCCCTTCTCGGCGGCGAGCTCGGCGGTGGCGTGGTAGGCCTCCACGGCGATGGTGCGATAGAGCCGGTCCAGGAATGACAGGCTCTCCTCGCTGCCGTAGCGCAGGCCGAGCCGGATCAGCAGCTCCGCCAGACCCATCGTGCCCAGCCCGATGCGGCGCTCGCGGCGCTGCCGGTCCTCGTTCTCGGCGAAGAAGTACGGGGTCGCGTCGACCACGTCGTCCAGGAAGCGCACCGCGTAGCGCACGGCGGTCGCCAGCTCGTCCCAGGCCACCCCCTCTTCACCGACCCCGCCGTCGCGCGCGAAGCGGCCCAGGTTGATCGCACCCAGGTTGCAGACCGACCACTCCGGCAGCGGCTGCTCCCCGCACGGGTTGGTGCAGACCAGCGGCGCGTAGTAGCCGGAGTTGCTCATCGCGTTGGCCCGGTCCCTGAACCACAGCCCCGGTTCCGCGCTGGCCCACGCTGATTCGATCAGCGCCTCCCAGACGTGCCGTGCGCGGACCGTGCGATGAACGATGGTGCGCTTGCCGCGCGCCTTCCAGGCGTCGAGGTCGCCGTTCCACACCTCCTCGTATTCGGGGTCGTCGATGTCGGGAAAGGCGAGCTGCCACTCGCCGTCCGCGCGCACCGCTTCCATGAACGCGTCGGTGACGCCGACGCTGATGTTGGCGTTGGTGATCTTGCCCATCTCGCGCTTGGCGCCGATGAACTCCAGGACGTCGGGGTGCCAGACGTCGCAGATCAGCATCAGGGCGCCGCGCCGGCTGCCGCCCTGCTCGATCAGTCCGGTGACGAAGCTGTACAGCGCGCCCCAGGAGACCGCTCCGCTGGAGCGGCCGTTGACGCCGCGCACGTAGGCATGGCGCGGGCGCAGGCTGGAGATGTTGATGCCCACGCCGCCGCCGCGGGACATGATCTCCATCATCTGCGACAGCGTGTCGACGATGCCGTGGCGGGAATCGCGCGGCGACGGGACGACGTAGCAGTTGTAGTAGGTGAGTTGCTGGTCGGTGCCCGCGGCGGTGAGGATGCGTCCGCCGGGCACGAAGCGCCAGTCGGACAGCAGCCAGCGGAAGCGTTGCTCCCAGGCCGCCCGCTGTCCGTCCGGCTCCACGGCGGCGATGCCGCGCGCCACGCGTGCCACCATCTGCTCGGGCGAAGTCTCCAGCGGCTTGTCCACGGCGTCCGGCGAGCACGTCAGCTCGGTGCCGTCGCGAAGGCGGACCGCCATGTCGTCGTCGGTGACCGTGCGTACCGTGCCCACCTCGCGCTGGCCGGTGGCGGTGTCGGTGCAGACCACCACCAGGTCGCCGGCGGCGAGCGTCGCCTTGCTCGCGTCCTTCAGCGCGTAGCGGTCCAGGAAGATCTTCTCGCCCAGCTCGGAGAGCTCCCGGCCCGCGGTGGGGGTAAGCGGCGGTTGTCCGCCGTCCAAGTCGTTAGCCATTTCGCTCAGTTCAAACGGAAGCTGGTTCCTCCGTGCGTCCCTCCATCCGGTCGATCTCGGTCCGGAACGCCCCGGTGTCGGTGAAGCGCCCGTACACGGACGCGAAGCGGACGTAGGCGACCTCGTCCAGGTGCCGGAGCTGCTCGGCCAACAGCTCCCCGATCAGCCGCGAGCTGACCTGCGGGCCCGATGCGCGCAGCCGCGCCTCCAGGTCGTCGACGAGGCGGGTCAGCCGCGCCGCGGACACCGGCCGCTTGGCGCACGCCTTCTGCAGCCCGGCCATCACCTTGTCGCGCTCGAACGCTTCGCGGTTGCCGTTCGCCTTGACCACCGTCGGCGCGCTCCGTTCCACGTGCTCGTAGGTGGTGAAGCGATGCGCGCACGCCCGGCAACTCCGCCGCCGCCGGATCGCGCGCCCGTCATCGAGCGGGCGGGATTCGATGACGCGGCCGTCCTGCGAGTCACACGACGGGCAGCGCATCCGGGGTCTCCGTCTTTCCTTCTGCCATATGTAGTGCTATCGGTCAGAGTGCCGCGCTACATGAGGCGGTGTCAACACCCCCCTGCCACACCGCTAAGATGCCGCCGTGATACATCTGGCAACCATGACCAGCGTCTGCCCGGACTGGACGCTCGACGAGATCGTGTCGGCGATGAAGCGCCACGGCTACCGCGGGCTGGAGCCCCGCGTGGAGTGGGATCACGCCGCGGGAATAGAGGCTTCGATGACGCCGGCCGAGCGGCGCGCCGCTCGTGACCGGCTGGCCGGCGAGGGGCTGGAGTTCTGCTGCCTGGCCACCGGCGTGAAGATGGCGACGCCCGATGCCGCCGAGCGCGCGGGGCAGGTCGACGATCTGCGCCGCTACATCGAGCTGGCCGGGGACCTTGGCGCCCCCTGCCTGAGGACCTTTGGGGGGGCGCATGCTCCCGGCGACCTGCTGCCGATCGTCGACTACGTGGCCGACGGCTACCGGGCGGTGATGGACGAGGCCGAGGCCCGCTCGGTGACCGTGCTGATGGAGACGCACGACTTCTGGAGCGCGTCGGCCCCGGTGCGGGCGGTGGTGGAGCGGGTCGGCCACGAGCGCTGCGCGGTGCTCTGGGACCTGCTGCACCCCATGCGGGTCCTGGAGCGGCCGGAGGTGACGTTCGGGAACCTGTCGGCGTTGACCCGGCACCTGCACGTCCACGACTACGACTACGGCCCGGACGGCCGCTCGCGGGTCGCGGCGCTGGGCGAGGGCATGTACGACCACGAGCCGCCGCTGCGCCTGCTGGCGGACGCCGGCTTCTCAGGCTACGCGTCGGTGGAGATCATCCACGGCCGCGGCACCGAGCACGAAGCGGAAGGCGTCCTGGCCCAATACGCCGGCAAGCTGCGCGAATACCTGTCTCTCAGGTAAGAGCCTTTCCCCTGACTGACGGTTTCTCCAGCGATCGTCTGACGATCGCGGACTAACGTTGAATCAGGGAATGAGTCCTCCACGTACGCCACGTACGACGATCGGTTGTCTCAAACAGGCGTTCAGCTACCTCCGAACCGCTCTCTCGATCGTTCAGCGCGCGAGGACCTTGATTTCCTAGGCGGGCACCCCCGAGTCACGCCCGGTGATGGCCTCCCACGAGTGGCCGTTCCTCGATCTATGTAGTACAGTCTCCTCCGACCACAACGTTGTTCCGAGCGGACAGCGACCAGCCATCGATACTCAATAAGGAGCGATATATGGCGTTTGATCTCCCAGCCCGCGGGCTGGTTTTCTGGCCCGTCGGAAACGGGGACAGTACGACAATCGTGGTTGACTCGCAGACCTATCTGCAGGTTGACCTCAACCAACGTGAGAAGTCCGAGGACGATGACGATCCTGGTTGGAGCGTCGTGGATGAGCTCGTCGAGAGTCTGCCGACAGTCGATGGGCGCCCGTATCTCGCTGCGTTCGCCCTTACTCATCCCGATCAGGACCATTGCCGGGGTTTTGTGAAACTCCTCGATGAAGTCGACATTGGCGAGCTCTGGTTCACGCCAAGAGTCTTCCGCGAATTCAAGAAGGACCTTTGCGACGACGCGGAAGAGTTCAAGAAGGAGGCAGAGCGCCGTGTGAAGGAGACGATTAGCGTCAACGGCGATCCCGGCGCTGGAAACCGGGTGCGCGTCTTCGGTTATTCCGAGTTACTGGAGGACGAGTTCCAGCACTTCCCCGAAGACCGCTTGACCATCCCTGGGAACGGACTCACCGTCATCGACGAGAAGGATGTGTCCGAGGAGTTCCGAGCATTTGTGCACGCCCCTTTCAAGGACGATGACGCTGGCGAACGCAACGACACAAGCCTGGGCATGCAGGTTACTCTGTCCGAGGGGGACAAGAGAATCCGCGCCCTGCTGCTTGGGGACCTCTCCTACCCCATCATCAGGCGCATCTTCAAGGTCAGTGATGCTGACGACCTCGCCTGGAATGTTCTGCTCGCACCGCATCATTGCTCCAAGGCGGCCATGTACTGGAAGGATGATGGCGAAGAAGAAGAGGAGCTCAAGACGCACATCGTCGATGAGATGGATGAAGCGTCACTGGATCCCAATCGTGTAGTGTCGAGTTCGAATACGGTGCCTTCATCTAACAAGCCTGGAGACAACCCACCGCACGCGAAGGCCAAGACCCAATACGAGACCATTACCGATTCCTTCCTCTGTACGATGGACCAAGATGATCCGATTGTCGCCGAACTCAAAGACGGGTCGGTTGTTGTCACTGGGGTCGCGACAGCTTCGATGTCAGCGTCGCAGGCCGCGGACGACGCACGAGGATCGACCGAACCGCCCAGCGGCGCCTATACGTACGGCCGGGGCTGATGACTAGTGCCCTCGGGCTCGCGGACGAACAACTGCGGGACATCGCGGGCGCATCTGAGGGCACGTTTCAGATACATGATAGTAGGATGGGGTCGGGTGGCTGGTGCCGCTATGGAGTGAGCATCCGGTTTGACGGCGTGGAGTGCGGGGAAGCGGGGCTGCGCGTGAGAGCTCGGGAGCGTTTTCTGGTGTGTGTTCCGCCTACGTTCCCGTTTGACTACCCGAGGGTGGTCACACCTCACGACCGCTTTGCCGGATTCCCTCACGTGCAATGGCGACGGTGGATCTGCTTGTACAGAAGTACTACTGACTGGCGCCCGGAAGACGGTATGCACGGCCTCATCAGGCGGCTCGACGCGTGGATCCGCGACGCCGCGCGAAATATCCTTGATCCAGACGACGCGCCGCTCCATCCTCCGGTCGCGTATACTACGGTCGAACGTCTCGTCGTGCCTGTCGCAGATACTCCTTTGGTCGACGGGTCACCATGGTTTGGACTGGCTGAGCTACGAGAACGGTGCAATCGCACCGAGATCATAGGCTGGCAGGAGCACGGTCAGGACAGACCAATAGCGTGTGCACCTTCGATTCTCCTTCACAAAGCCCTTCCTTTCGAGTTTCCAAGCACCGTTCATGGTCTATTGCAGGAGTTGGAGTCTCACGGAATCGATTATGGTCGATTCATTTTCCATCTTGCGTCGCAGGCGCGACAAAGCGACGCTGGGGAACCGCTGACGGTTGTTGTCGGGACCCCAATGCGCCGGGTCGAACCTGGCGGACGGGCACTTCAGCATCTGGCGGTGTGGGAGATTTCCGCTGACGACGCAAACAAGCTGCGTCAGTTGAACACGGCGGTGCTGGTCGGTGACACGGCCGAGTGGAGGAACGCGGTACAATCAGTCGTCGCATGGTCGGTTTCTGCGAAGGTCGGTTGGTGCAAAGTCAGCGAGATGCGGCCCGAGGTCACTAGACGGAGAGACCAAACGTCTCCGATGGCGTGGTTTCGCGGAAGGAGTGTGGCCATCTGGGGTTGCGGCGCCGTAGGCACCCATGTAGCGGAATCCGTGGTTCGCGCCGGGGCTCTAATGGTCGAGCTTGTTGACGACGGGACTGTTGCGCCTGGGCTCCTTGTACGGCAGGGCTTCGAAGACGCGGATATCGGGAGACCTAAGGCCCATGCACTCGCCGATCGCCTCAAGCGTATCGAGCCCGACCTCAGCACGGTCGTGTTAAAGGAAGACCTCATCGTGCGGATTACGGGTTCAAGTGCAGTCCCGAACGTGGATCTGGTAATTGATTGTACAGCTTCATTGGCGGTTCGGACGGCCCTTGAGCGGGAACTTCGGGCCGTCGCATCACGCCCAGCTATTGCTTCCATCGCTATCGACCGCCAAGCAGCCACGGGCCTTGCTACTCTTTCCATGCCGGACCACGCGGGTGGCACGCTGGACCTCGTTCGAAGGCTAAAGTTGGAAGCATGTCGAAGTCCGAGCCTGTCAGAGCCACTTGAAGCGTTCTGGCCAACGGCCACATCAAGTGAGAGCTTCCAGCCAGAGCCGGGCTGTTCGGAGCCAACGTTCATCGGATCCAACGCTGACCTTGCCGGACTCTCCGCCCGCATGCTGAACGCCGTCGCCAGTGCCGTCGGTGAGCCTCGTGACAGTCATACCGGAGCAGGTTGGCTGGCTGGGAGTTTGGGGACGGTATGCGCTTTCAAGTGGCTCCCTGACCAAGTCCTGAGTGACGAGGGGCGGGGCTACTCTGTCAGGGTATGTCTCCATGCGGAGCGAGAGATGCGTGGATGGGCCAGGCGCTCCGTGCGGACGGCCGGCCCAACGATTGAGACCGGTGGCCTCGTCTTTGGCGAGTTGAACGAAGCGGCGGGGGTGCTCTGGGTAACAGACGTGGAAGGCCCGCCCCCGGATAGCGACGCGGCTGAGGATCACTTCACCTGCGGCACCGAGGGCATTGAAGAGGCGGCCAAGCATAGGCACTGCAGGTTCCGCGGCTCTGTAGAGTGCGTCGGCAGTTGGCACACGCACCCTACCTCGGCGCCGTATCCGAGCCATATGGATCTCAGTGCTGTGGCACAGATCTTCGCCGACTCCCGCAGCCGTCGCACTTTCCTTGTCCTAATCCTATCCGGTAGCGCAGATGAGCCGAGCCTTGGCGCACACGCCTTCAGAGCGAGACTCGCTGGCGACAATCGTACTGTCGTTCATCCAAGAGTCTCGGCAACAGTGCGCCTCGGGATAGGGTCGGAGAAAGATCGGAACGTCGGAATCGCCCTTTCGGGCGGTGGTTCCCGCGCTATCGCATTCCATCTTGGCTGCCTTCGCGCTCTGCACGACCTTGATCTACTTGGTCGGGTGCAGGTGTTGTCGAGCGTATCGGGGGGCTCGATCATCTCCGCGATGTACGCCTACTCTCGCGACTCCTTCGCGACCTTTGACGGCCGTGTTGTTGAGCTTCTACGCCGAGGACTCCAGCGCGACATCTTCCGCGCGATGATCCGTCCGATCTCCATCTGGAAGTCTCTTCAGAATCACGTCGCATCCGGAGTATCGTTGCTATGGCGCACTCTGCTTCGCCTCGTACGCCCCCCCATACAGGCGGGCGTGACGGCGCGCAACCCACCGCGGCGGTGCCGTACGTTCAGTCGGACGGAAGCCCTCCGCAACGTGGTTGCCAAGTCTCTGGTCGGAGACGCTCGGATGCACGAAATCGCCAGGAATCGGCTTGATACAGTCATCAACGCCACGGAACTTCGTACGGGGACGGCGTTTCGATTTGGGAGTAGGCAAAGCGGCTGCTGGCGGTTTGGGACAATCTCTAAAGAAGACGCCTTCGTTGCCGACGCCGTAGCGGCTTCGGCAGCCTATCCGGTTTGGTTACCCGCGCTTGAGCGCAGGTATCGGTTCAGAAAGAGTCCAAGCGCCAAAGGCCGGACGCACGTCTTGCTCGCCGACGGTGGAGTCTTCGAGAACCTCGGCGTAAGCGCAATGGAGCCTGGCAGGATACCCTCGATCAGCACCAATGTATTTGACCCTGATTTCGTAATTTGCTGCGACGCTAGTACCGGTGTATTCGACGATGATAGCTACCCGATGTACTGGCCTAGCCGCATGACCCGGTCGTTCCTCACTGTTTTCCGTAAGGTGCAGGATAGCACACGCAAGCGGCTACATGAGCTCGCGGGAGCCGGGAAAATTGATGGCTTTGCGTTGTGCTATCTCGGGCAGCGAGACGAATCGTTGCCTTGGGTCCCGGCTGGGATGCCGCGGCGTGAAGAGGTTCGGGAGTATCCGACTAACCTCGCCTCCATGCGGAGGGAGGACATCGAGCGCATGGCGCTCCGAGGGGAGCTCCTAATGAGGTTTCTCGTGGACTACTATCTCCCAGAGGTCTGATAATGGATGTGGCTCACAGGAAGGTCAGCGGCGATGGTTGGCGTTGGTGCAGTGTCTGGAACCTGGGCGCCGAAGGAGAGACACACGTCGTTGTCAAGGGGCGACGGTCGACTCAACTTGAAAGGCACGGCAGGCATGGAGCAAGCGCCGGAGCGCGGCAGTCATCCGGGGGGGCAAGGGCAGTACGATCTCGTGGTCACGTCTCCGTCGGTGAGCGACAGCGTCCGGTCGCCGGCACGGAGTTCACGCTGTCGGTCACGGTGAAGAAGGCTGGGGGGCAGCCGCGGTGGCGGCGACGACGCTACTACCGTTCGGGGGAGGCCACCATCACGACGTCCGATACCGAGGTCGGTACGCGGTGGCCCGGCTATCGCCTCGGGAAGCCGCAGCCAGTCGGTGGAGCTGACGGCGCCGTCGACGCAAGGGACGTACTACTACGGGGCGTGCGTGTATGCGGTCGCGGGCGAATCGAACGCGACGAACAACTGCTCGACGTCCGTGCCGGTCGAAGTGCAGGCAACAGTGATGACGCCTCACGGACAACCTGACCTGGCGATGCCATCGGTCACCGTCAGCGACAGCCGTCCGATTACGGGCACGGGCTTCACGCTGTCCGCGACGGTAACGAACGACGGCGATGGAGCCTCGGCGGGGACGACGCTGCGTTTCTATCGATCGACCGATGCCACGATCACGACCTCCGACACGCAGGTTGCCGCGGGCGCGATCGCGATCACGGGCCTTGGCGCCGGCGGAAGCAGTGCGAAGTCGGTCTCGCTGACGGCACCGGCGACGGCTGGGGCGTACTACTACGGCGCGTGTGTGGACGCGGTAACGGACGAGTCGGATACGGGCAACAACTGCTCGGCGTCGGTGAAGGTGGACGTGGAGGCGCCGAAGTACCCGGACCTGGCGGTGGGAACGCCGACGGCGGACGACACGAGTCCGGAGACGGGAGCGACGATCACGCTGTCGGCGACGGTGAGCAATGCCGGCGATGGAAGGTCGGAGGCGACGACGCTGCGCTACTACCGATCGAATGACGCCACGATCACGACATCGGACACGCAGGTGGGGACGGACGCCATCGGGACGCTGGCGGCGTCGGGGAGCAGCGCGAAGTCCATCTCCCTGACGGCGCCGGCGACGGCTGGGACGTACTACTACGGTGCGTGCGTGGACGCGGTGACCGATGAGTCCGACACGACGAACAACTGCTCGACGCCAGTGACGGTGACGGTGACCGTGCCGCAGCCGAAGCCGGACTTGGTTGTGCGATCGCCGTCGGTGGACGATAGCACTCCTGCGGCTGGCGGCGCGGTCACGTTGTCAGCGTCGGTGGAAAACGATGGAGGGGCCGCCGCCGCCGCGACGACGCTACGCTACTATCGGTCGACGGACGCGACGATCGCAACCACCGACACGCAGGTGGGCACGGACGCCGTGGTGGGGCTTGCCGCTGCCGACACCAGCAGCCAGTCGGTGGATCTGACCGCGCCGGACACCGCGGGGACGTACTACTACGGGGCATGCGTGGACGCGGTGATCGGCGAATCTGACACGACGAACAACTGTTCGAGCTCGGTGGCGGTGGAGGTCGACCCCAACGACGACCATGGCGACACGAAGGACACCGCGACCACGGTCGTGCCGGCAACCGTGACCACTGCCCAGGAGCCGATCGCCGGGCACTTGGAGACGGAGGGGGATGTCGACTACTTCCGGGTTGTCGCCAATCCCGGCGAAACGGTGAGCGCGGTGCTCGATGCCTCGACGCAACCGGAGAATATCGCCTTTGGTGCGTCCATCACCACCGAAACGGAAAGCTCTGCCGAGAGCACCTCCACGACGGTCTACGTCCGCGTTCGGGCCCGCAACGGTACGCCCCGCTACGATCTCGCGATCTGGCTACGCGATGCGAACGATCCCAAGGACACGACGTTCGACATCGACCTGATGTACTCCACGACCACGAAACCGAGCGCCAGCCAGAAGGCCACCATCCGCGCCGCGGCCGATACGTGGGAAAGCGTGATCACCGAGGGCCCGGACGCAAGAGTCATAGCCGTATCGAACATGTGCCTGAAAGGCAATACCCACGACTTCGGGTCGTTCGTAGACGATCTGCTCATCGACATCCGTGTGGAATCAATCGACGGAGCGGGAGGTGTATGGGCCAGCGCCGGTACCTGCACCATTCGTACGGACACGAACGGTCTGCCGTATACCAGCGTAGTGACGTTCGATTCCGCCGACATAAACCGGTTGAGCTCGGGCAATCTCCGCATCTTGGCGCTCCACGAAATCGGGCACGCGTTGGGATTCGGCACCCTCAAAAGGTGGTATGACTCATTGGTCAATTCCTCGCGCGACTACCTGCGGAACAACCCTGAGTCGAAGACGCTGCCCGACACACACTTCTCCGGCACTGCTGCCGTGAGCGCCTTCAACGAGATCGCGGACTCCTACACCGGCGGCAAAGTGCCGGTGGAGAACGATACGCAGAGCTACGGTTCCGGATCGTTGGATGGCCACTGGCGCGAATCGGTGTTCGGCAGCGAACTGATGACCTCCACCGTCTCGACCAGCGAGAAATTCAGCAAGGTAACGATTGCCGCGCTTGCCGATCTTGGCTACAGCGTGGACTACACTCAGGCGGAGTCCTATACGCTGCCGGGCAGTTCAGCGCTACCCCGGTCTCCGCTGGACATTCGCGACGAGGTCCGTCGTGGACCGGTCACAGAGGTTCCGTTCCGTGACCAGCAGATCGTCGTGATCCCTCCCTGATTTCCGCCGACGAGCAACCGTGTCCTCCATAGGCCCTTGGCGCGGCGCAGCGGACTACTCGACGATGAGGTCGTTCAGCGTGTCGTACTCGTACGCGGCGGCATGGTCGAGCATCATCCGAGGCGTAACGCTCTCCTCGAAATACGTGTGCAGTGGGTCATCGATCCGATGAAACAGCAGTTCGTCATCCTCCATCTCCCGTGGCCGGTAGCCGGCGTCCGGGTGGGCGCGGCTCCAGGCAGACCAGATGCGATCGACGTTGGCATGGTGCAGGTAGAAGGTTGGATCGTTCGGCGACGTTGCGAACGTCATGTCTCCACCGACCCACATGTGTACGCGGTTGTGCAGCAGTTCGATCCGGTTGCGGGCCCCTGACGCAGATTCGTCGTAGGGTGGCGAGTCGTAGGAGTTTTCAAGGTTGACGACGGCACGCACTTCCGACCGCGAGGGCAGGCTGAGTTGCGCTCCGAGTGCCCGGCTGAGGCTGCGCCCGGCGACACGCTGCATACCATCCCGGGGATCCGACTCAAGCCGGACGGTCCATGCCGAGCCCTCGAACTGGCCCATCAGCTCGGCCTGCCACAGTCTCGACTCGGTCGGATCGTCCAGTGCGGCGCCGGCAGCCCAGTCCCAATAGGGTATTCGAACGTCGTCGTCATCGAGCGCCTGGCGAAGGAATGACTCGAAGCGAACGAGCATGTATCGATGCCATGGAAGGAATGCCGGTCCCGAGTGGGCCGCATTGCGCTCGCGCTGTCCGGGCGGTGTCGACAGCGTCAGCGCCTGCTCATGCCAGAACACGAAGAAGTCATAGATGGATAGCCCGTCTCGCCCGGACCATGGGAACAGCTCCGGATCCTTGAGACGCCAGACGCCCGTGATGAAGGCAGTCGCGGCCTTCGGTTCCAGGAGGACGTTCCGACGGATCACGAAGGGTGTTCGCGTGCTGAGCCGTCGAACGCCCGGGGAAAGCGATCGATGAGAGTGCGCACGAGATCCATGGCCGACGCGTAGTCGGCGTACGGTGTCGCGTTGCAGCGGAACAGGCCATCGTTGCCGACGTGCATGTGCAGACGGACGGGACGGCCATCGATCTCTATGGAATGCGTTGTCGTGATCCGGATGTGGCGGCCCGCATGTTCCGCAACGCGGACGCTCGGCAACCCGGCTCTCCTCGGGACGCATTCCGCGTAGTAGTGAGGCAAGCGGTCGCTTATCCACGACGGCTGCGCGCAGCGTCCGGAGGCAAGCACCACACCGCTCGGATCGTCGAGGTTCGGAGGCGCAAGGCCCGAAGTGTCGTCGGCACGCGATTTCACTGTCATTCCTCCCCGTGTGCGCGGCGGCTGCGTCGGACAATGCTATGCACGACACCCGCCTGCCGGGAATCGCCTTTCGTGCAAATCCACGCGAGTCACGAACGGCTGATGTGGATAGCATTCGCGACACGCGAACTGCTCCCGGCAGTCGTGAATCCCGTTCCGAGTCAGCGGGAACAGCGAAAGGGCGATCCCGGGAGCGTGTGACCGGCGCCGACGCGCGGGCGTCGCCGGAGCTACTGCCTCTTCAGGCGGCGCAGCTCCTCGAATACCTCCGGGCTCGGCGGGTAATGGCGGCCCGGGCACACCCCTTCCGCGCGGATCTTCCGCTTGACGTGGTTCTCGGCATCCTCGTGCTCGAGCGCCCACTCCAGGACCGCCTCGGCCATCCACGACGGCACCACCAGGACGCCGTCGTTGTCGCCTACCATCACGTCGCCCGGCCGCACCAGCGCACCGCCGCACTGGATCTGCCCGTTCTCCTCGGCAGGGGTCGCCGCCACGCTGCCGTGGAAGCTGCGCTGCGTGGCGTACACGGTCAGCCCGTAGTCCTCGTCGACGATCACGTCGAGGTCGCGGATGGCGCCGTCGATCACCACGCCGTCCGCGCCGTTCATGGAGAGCTGCAGCAGCTTCACGTCGCCGGCCACCACGTCCTGACGTGAGCCCATGATGTCCGCCACCAGCACATCGCCGGGCCCGCACCGTCCCATCGCGACGTACTCCAGGTCGTCCTCGCCGCCGGTTCTCTCGCTCGCAAGGTCGGGGCGCACGGGGAGGAATCTGAGGGTCCGCGCCCGGGCCGCGAAGCGCTGCCGGCCGGGCGTCAGCTTGGCCAGTCCCTCGCAGACGTTCAGCGGGGAGCCGTAGTTGCAGACCCCGGCGTACACGGTCACGGTCGGGATCGACTTCAGTCCGTCCAGGACTTCCTGCGGCACCTCAACGGGCTTCATGTCGAACGCTGGCATCTTCACTCTCTCACGCGGGCGGATGGACGATCCGGCGAAGGGTGAAGGAGGGGCTGCCGGCGGGTCAAACGCGCCCGGTGGCGGTTTCGCCCCGATCGAGCGCTCGACGGAAGGAGCTACCAGCTCGTGGTCAGGAGCAGCGACGCCGACACGCCTCCGTCGCGGAGATGACTCGCTTCGTGCCAGAGCGACATCCGCCCCGAGAGCGCGACGGCGAGCGTGCCGGAGGCGTTCGCGACAGCGAGGCGGCCCACGATGTCGGCGCCGAGTCCCGTCTCGGCATCCCCGCCGTCCCGGTGTGCTCCCATCTGCAGGGTGGGCGTGAACACCGTGCTTCCGCCGAATCCGATCCCCCACGAGCCTTCGAGCGCCAGCCGTATCCGGTGTATGTCGGCCTCCGCCGCGGGCGCCCCGCTCGCGGCCGCTGACGTGGTGGTGGCATACAGCCCGGACGCCTCGACCGACAGGGCAGGCCCCGTCGCCGCGCCACGCTGGACGAGGTCGGCGCGGGCTCCGGCCGCGGCCATCAGCAGCGCGACGTCGGTCCGCAGTCTGTCGCCGGCGTCCGGGGTGAGTTCCAGTCCGCCGATTCCGTATCCGCCCGCGCACCAGACCGCGACGCGGCCGGCGATCCGGTACCCGGTAAACGGGTAGACCCCGGTCACCGAAGTCTCGACGCGACCGGTCTGGCCGCCGCGGCGCCAGGCGCCCTCGGCCGCGCTGCGCGACAGCGCGAGTCCGGCCAGCCAGGGGCCGTCCGGCCGCTCTGCCCCAAGGGTCCCCGTGAGCACGCTCCCATTGAGCGCGAGGTCGTCCCCGCCGCCGGCGAACCGGGAGGACGTCCCGTGGCCCCACAGCGCGAGCGTTCCGCCCTTCCCGTATCCACCCGCCGCCGTGAACGCGCCGCCGGAGACCGGGAGCCCGGCGGCGACTTCGCGGCCGAAGCGCCCCAGCCACACCCTGGACACCGGAGCGGGGTCGGCGGTCGCCAACGCCGCCGACCCGGGGATAGCCGAGACGGCGGCGAAGGCCAGCAGAAGCCGGCCTGCCGCCACGGTGGCCATGGTCGAATTGTGCGCATGGATCGTCGGAAATGAACCGGCGGCCAGGAAATGTCACGCGACTCACGCAACGCCGGATCGAGTGCTATCCAAGCTGCGCGATCGGCGGACAGGGCGCCCGCGGCGCGGCCGGCGCGTCCTCGTCGATGAATCACTTCGGCGGGCAGCCGAAGTTGCGGCGCAAGCGTATGGTGACGGTCGGGATCGATTTCAGACTTGATTGGTCTTGCCGCTGATCGTCTCGGAGCCGGACAAGGTCCCCGGCCCGCTTTCGTTCGTCTGTCTGGACGGGAGGCTCGCATTTGCGGCGGAGCTGGAGGGACTCCGCGTCCTCACCAGAGCGTGACCTGTTCACTGCTCAGGGGATCGACAGCGGCTTTCCGGCCCTCCAGCGGAAATTTCAGCGAGGACAGGATCGCGTTCCAGCCCGACTTGACCTCACGGAAGGTCTTGCACGGTTCGCTGAACCTGCACGTCTCTCGGAGAGGTTCGATCTACCATGTGACTAGCGAAGGCGCTGCTCCCGCGCGCTCGGGGTCGTAGCGCACATTCCAGGTGTAGGAGCGCGCCGGCGCGGCCGCTCGACGTGCCGCACCTCGCCTTCGACGGCGATGCGGCCGGCGCGACTGCTGTGGTAGATGGCGGTGGCCCCGACCCGCCACTCCGACTCGATGCGGGTGCCGTGGAAGTAACGGCGAGTCTGCTCGCCGCTGGTGATGGCGTCCCACAGGGCGTCGGGCGTGGTGCGGATGTAGATCTCGTACTCGTGCCGCAGGGCGTTCGCATCAGTTTCCGGCATGAGTTCCTCCTGTGCCGGCGATCTCGGGGTTCGCGGCGAACGTACAATGCGGGCGTAGCAAGCAGCCGTCGCCGCGCGGCTGCCGGGCCTCACACACCGTGCGGCCGTGGCGGACCAGCAGCGCGTGATACTCGCCCGGCAGCTCGGAGTCGGCCGGAAGCCCCTCCTTTTCAGCCACGCCTGGAAGTGGCCGTAGCCCTTGGTCGCGGACGGTTCCCCAAGCCGTATACCATCATGTCAAAGGACGGCGTCATCGACTTCGGTCATAGACTCTTTACTTCGCACGAATTCCTGCTGCTCTTACAGTCCTCTGCCTCCCAAGCAGACCGCGGCTTCGCAGCCGGCAATAACTATGATTGTTACGGAAGATTTCTAGCCTCACTTTGCAGAAGGCATTTCTGGCCGAGCGCCCGAGTCACTTACTATTTCGAGCCCAACCTCTTAGCAGACGAAGCGGCGTGGATGAGGAAATTGATAGGAAGAATGGAGAACGCAACAGGAATGAGGTTTCGTGAGATCCGTTACAGTACGGGTGTTGCTGCGGCGCATTGGCTGGGAGTTAGCAACTACCTGAAGATCTACAAGTCGTATGGCAGCGTTCCTGGCCACGCCTCGGTCGGCAAAGTCGCGTGGTCGTATATGACGTTGAATAGCAGGGAACTGCAGCAGGAGAATGAATCGCTTTTCTATCACGAGATGGGCCATGTCGTTGGGTTGCTGCACGCACACCAGCGTTACGATAGAGGGAATTACATCACCCTATCGGGACGCGAGATCCAGCAAGACCAAGTAAACTATGGTGCAATACCTCGCACGAATTGTTATTGGGTATTGTGGTGGCAGAACTGCTACTCTAACTCAACAAACTACGGCACTCACTACGACTATCAATCTATAATGCATTATCCATCGCTCCCGGGAGCCACGATCACCGCGAAAAATACTGGCGATGTGTGGGACGTTTACGACTATAATCTGGACCGATGGGGCGCGATGAATGGATCCACCTATTTTAGTCCTTGGGACATCTACACGATCAAGAGTCTCTATAGTATCAGCCCCAATGCGAGCCCACCATATCGTCCACATCCGTCTCTTTCGTCGCCCCCGTAGAGGAGTGAGAGATCGTATGCGTCGTATCCGGTTGCTGAGCGTGCTTGGTGTTGGGTTGTTGGCATCGTGTCAAGGCCCGGTGGTGACAGACCCAGGTACAATGTTCTCGGTTGAGGTTGTCAACGAAACGGCAGATCGGGTGAGGGTACGAGTTGCTTGCCTCAACAATTGTCGCGCATTCGTTCTGGAGGGCGCTGAGATGCGTGTATTCGGACGGACGTTGCTAGGGGGGAAGGATTCCGCAGCGGACAATGTCCTAGTTAGGAATTTCTCGCTGATAGAATTCTATGAGATGGGCGCCGATAGTCCCTACATCAGGTATGTATATAGATCGTTCAGTTGTGGGCCTGATCGGTACACCGTGGACGACGACACGTTCTGTGTTTATGAACGTCGCGATGGATCGAAGGACAGGCTCTTCGTCAAGAGTCCGCATCGGCCGTTCTATCTTGAAAGGGATCAGGAGGACTTGGATCTCGGCCGAGTGGTTATCACGTTCGTCCCAACTCCGGAGGATGCTATCGTAGGTGGGAGCCCG
This sequence comes from Spirochaetia bacterium, assembly GCA_963662775.1. Classification (GTDB taxonomy): domain Bacteria; phylum Spirochaetota; class Spirochaetia; order SZUA-6; family Bin103; genus CATQHW01. The sequence continues at coordinate 1,267,982 of OY759747.1, read as the reverse complement.
GCAGCGCCTATGGGCTCGGAAGCGCTGGTTTCGGTTTGATCGGGGGAAATGCAGCGTTCAGTCAGCTTGGGGTTAGGAGTTAGACGCGAGCTCTCGAGGGTCGGAACGAGGGAGAGGCGGTGGTTGTTTGTGGCGGCGGGTCAAGTGGACGGATGGCGCCGAATGGTGATGGCTCTCTTACCGATGGTAGCGGGGATGGGTTTTGGCGATTCGAGCGGTGCGGAGGGTTTGAGTTGGTTGGGGCGGCCCGGTCCATTGGTAGGTATAGGTTACGGTCTGTATTCGGCGCAGACCCATGAGATTGTGGAGGCACGGTCACACAATGCGTCGCGTTACCTGAGTCATCTTGAATGGACCGGGCATACAGGGTTCGTGGGTATTGAAATCGGCTACCGTCCGTGGCGAAGAATCGGCGCAAGTGCGGGAATGTGGTACGTAGCGCAGACGAGGTCGGGGCAGCTTGTGAACCTGGATTACCTGGATGGGTCGAGTGATGAGGTCACACACCAGTCGGTTAGCGCAGGAGAGTTCGAGGGCATAGGCTGGAATGGCGCGGTGGACGTGTTATTGTTGGGGGGGCGCCGTCGGTGAACTGATCGTCGAATGGGTTGCCCGCGTGGGGTATCAGGGCAATCTCCACCCCTGGAACGCCCGCGGCGGAGAGTATGAGTATCAGAATCGGAGGGGGAGGTTCGAGGACGATAGGCATTTCGTTCGTTACATAGTTCTGCATCAGGTCTTCTTCGGCGGGATGCATGCACAGCTGGGTCACGCGGGGCACGGATGGTATGGGAGGGTGGGCGGAGACGTGTCCGGGTTGGCGCTAGTCGACGATCGGGACACGCACTTTTCCAGGGACACGGACTACTTGAACAGTTATCGGTTAGGATGGTATGTACGGCCGCAGCTGACCGTGGGTAAAGGAATGGGTAGAGGCGTGGCCGTGGAAGCATTCTACGAGCTGACGTTGCAATTGGACTTCGCCGAGACCGGGACGATAATCAGGACGCCGGATGGTGTTCGCGCGCCGGAGGAGAGACCGAATTACCGGATGACCGTGCATCGGTTGGGAGTTCGCTTCATCTGGGCTCTGTATGCCGATAGGTAGGTGACAGGGCCGCACGGTCCCATCGCCATATGCCGGCTACATACTGCAGATCGGCGGACGACTCCTTCTCTACTTGTGCGCGAATAAGACGGACGCACGGGGCTTCCATTCCGTGACCAGCAGATCGTCGTGATTTTCCCTGATTTCGGCCGACGAACGGCGCGGTGCGCAGGCTGCGTTCGGGCGCCTGCCGGGCACGGTTGCTTTGAGCCGTCGCTGTCCGCTACCGGCCCTTGGCGCGGCGCAGTTCCTCGAATACCTCGGGGCGCGGCGGGTAGTGGCGGCCCGGGCACACACCTTCGGAGCGAATCTTCCGCTTGACGTAGTTCTCGGCCTCCTCGTGCTCGATCGCCCACTCCATCACCGCCTCGGCCATCCACGACGGCACCACCGGGACGCCGTCGTTGTCGCCGACCATGACGTCACCCGGCCGCACCAGCGCGCCGCCGCACTGGATCTGCCCATTCTCCTCGGCCGGGGTCGCCTCCACGCTGCCGTGGAAGCTGCGCTGCGTGGCGTACACGGTCAGCCCGTAGTCCTCGTCGATGATCACGTCCAGGTCGCGGATGGCGCCGTCGATCACCACGCCGTCCGCGCGGTTCATGGCGAGCTGGAGCAGCTTCACGTCGCCCGCCACCACGTCCTTGCGTGAGCCCATGATGTCCGCCACCAGGACGTCGCCCGGTCCGCACCGTCCCATCGCCAGGAACTCCAATTCATCCTCGCCGCCGGTTCTCTCGCTCGCCAGGTCGGGCCGCACGGGGAGGAACCTGAGCGTGCGCGCCCGCGCGGCGACCGCTGCCGGCCGGGTGTCAACTTGACCAGTCCCTCGCAGACGTTCAGCGGGGAGCCGAAGTTGCAGACCGCGGCGTACACGGTCACGGTCGGGATCGACTTCAGTCCATCCAGAATCTCCTGCGGCACGTCCACGGGTCTCATGTCGAATGCTGGCATCTGCTTCCTCAGGCGTCGGATGATACCGTCTTGATGCGGTCGGCGCCTGGGGACTTGGTCGGTCTGGACAGATAGACCATTATGGTCATGATGACGACGGTGTCGGTTTCCGGTTTGAAGGCGAATCTCTCTCGCTACCTTCGCGAGGTGCGCCGCGGCGGAGAGGTCCAGGTTCTCGATCGAGGTACGCCGGTCGCCCGGCTGGTTCCTCCGGCGGCAAGCGACGAGGGGGCACTTCGGGAGCGGTTGATCAGTGCCGGCCTCCTGCGCCCGGGCTCGGGAGGCGCGGCGTCGATTCTGGACGAGGCGCCGCTGGTTCTGCCGGCGACTCTCTCACCGGCGTTGGCCGATGAGCGCAGCGACCGCCTGTGAGATTCTGGGATGCATCGGCACTGGTCCCACTGATCGTCGCGGAGCCCGACAGTGATCTGGTGCGGACATGGCTCTCCGAGGACGACCGGGTCGTCACCTGGGTCTGGACCCGCACCGAGATCGTCAGTGCCCTGGAGCGCCGTACCCGCGAAGGCTTGTTGACGCGGCCACAACGCGGCGCGGTCCTCGAACGGTTGGATACCCTCGCTGCCACGTGGGACGAGGTGACAGACGTGCTGGCTGTTCGGAGCCGTGCCGGCGGGCTGTTGGCGCGGCACCCGTTGCGGGCGGCCGATGCGGGTCAGCTCGGCGCGGCGCTGTTGGTGCACGAGCAGGTTCCAGGCACGCTTTCGTTTATCTGTCTGGACGGGAGGCTCGCGTTGGCGGCGGAGCTGGAGGGTCTCCGCGTCCTCACCAGAGCGTGACCTGCTCACTGCTCAGGGGTCGGCAGAGGCTCTCCGGTCTCAAGCAGGGATTTCAGCGAGGACAGGATCGCGTTCCAGCCCGACTTGACCTCTCGGAAGGTCTTGCTCGGTTCGCTGAAGGCGTGCGTCAGCATGAGCCTGCAGGTCTCTCCGAGAGGTTCGATCTCCCACGTGACCTGCGAGGGCGCCTCTCCCGCGCGCTCGGGGTCGTAGCGAACGTTCCACGTGTAGGAGAGCCGGCGCGGCCGCTCGAGGTGCCGCACCATTCCATCCACAGCGATGTGACCGTCGTGACTGCTGTAGTAGATCACGGCAGCCCCGACTCGCCATTCCGACTCGATGCGCGTCCCGTGGAAGTATCGGCGGGTTTGCTCGCCGCTGGGTGATGGCGTCCCACAGCGCTTCCGGCGTGGTGCGGATGAAACTCCCGTACTCGTGCCGCAGGGCATGGGCTGTAGAGGTTCCTGAACCACGCTCCTTGGAACGGACCATCACTCGAGAATGCTCGGATCGACGTCGTGGGCGATGCAGGCCACGCAGTCGCCCTGGCCGACGAGGGAGGGGCCGCGGCTGCCGAGGAGAACGCCCGCCGTCAGCGCGACGACGGCAGCCGGCTCCCGGTCCGGGCGCTCGAGGAAGTGGACCTGACCGACCTTCTCCCCGGCCGCCACGCTGCTCCCCAGATCGACGACGCTCTCGTAGATCCCCGACTCGGGCGCGAAGCGGTAGTCCTGGCGGTCGAGTGCCTGTACCCAGCGCGTCGGCGGCAGGCCGAGTTCGGCTCGCGAGCGCCTCTCGCCTGCCACGACGCCGAGGTGGACCAGCACGTTGCGCAGACCTTCCTGGGTCAGTCGGTGCACCTTCGCCGGGACGGGCTCGCCGCCGCCCATCTCGGTCGTGACGACGACCTTGCCCTGGCGCTCTGCCTCGACGGGCAGCAGACCGGCTCCGGCGATGTCGGTGTAGAGCAAGGCAAAGTCCGTGTTGAACGCCTCCGCCGCGGCCACCATCTCTCGGCGTTGATCACGGTCCGGCACCAAGTGCATGTGAGCGCACGGATAGAAGTCGAAGCTGCGCCCACCGGTGTGCAGGTCGATGACGACGTCCGCCACGGGGAAGAGGTGGGTAGTCAAGTAGTGCGCCAGCATCTCCGCAACGGAGCCGGTCGGATCGCCGGGGAAGCAGCGGTTGAAGTTCTTCCCGTCCAGAGGTGAGAGGCGTGCGCCGGCCTTCGACGCGGGCACGCTGAGCGCCGGGATCATGATGAGCCGGCCCCGGACACTCTCGAGCGGCAGCTCCCGACAGAGCTTCAGGATCGCGACCTGCCCCGGATACTCGTCGCCGTGGTTTCCCGCCATGAGCAGGACCGTCGGGCCCTCACCGGCGGCGAGCACCGCTACCGGGACCTGCAGGTTCGCCCAGCCGCCGAGGTTGTGCGAGTAGGGAACTGCGAGATGACCGAGCTGCCTGCCGGGCTTCTCGTAGTCGACGGTCGCGCCGATTTGCGTGGGTTCCATTGTTGCCAGACAGTCTAACGAAACGCCGTGGAAAAGGTCCTTGTCGTTCCCGGACTCCCCCGGGCGAGCCGGGCTTGGTGGCCATCACCGTCGACCCGCCCATTGACCCTCGCCCACGTGTTGGCCAACCCGGCTTCTGCATCGCGATGCCTGCCGACACGCCCAAACTCCCAAATCCCGCTGAGCGGGCCGCAACCTGCCGCGCCCCCGCCCGTCCCGGTGCATTCGCGGAGATAGCTTGACAATCGGGCAATGATGTGGCACCGTAGCGCGCTGACAATTGTCTTGTCGGAAACACGAAAAGGAGCAACGATGAAAAAGATACCTCTTCTACTGTTGGTTGGGCTCTTGGGATTCTCTGCATTCGCCACTGGTACCGGCGAGGAAAGCGATTCCTCGGCACCTACCGCGATTGTGGCAACAGCGGATTTCGAGTGGGACTATATGGCAGATACATCGCCGATCACGATCCAGTTCTGGCAAAACACATGGGGCGGTTGCAGGCCAGCAGTCCGCTGGGATGATGGTTTGGTCTCTCAATTCATCACTCAACAGACCGGTGTTACGCTCGATATGGAAGTACTGGAGGGTGAGGAAGACGAAGTATTGGCACCGATGATCGCATCGGGCGACCTGCCCGAAATGCTGGCTTTCGGCAATTACACAAGTCCGCTGCTCCAGCAAATCATCGACGCCGGCATGGTACACGCGATCTCCGACCTGATCGATGAATACGCTCCCAAGACGTGGGATCTGGTGCCGCCCGCATATCACACGTACCATACTGCCGGCGACGGCGAGATGTGGTACTGGGCAGGGTTTATGTACTATGCCGAAGTGACGGAAGCCTTCGAGCAGATAAACGTGCCTTTCACGAGTGGAGAAGGCATCATGTTTACCAGGCGAGACATCCTGGAAGCGTACGGCAAGGACGACATTACGACCCTTGGCGACTACGATGACTATCTCAGATTTGCTCACGCAAACTATCCGGATGCCCTGTCGATCGACTTCGGAGGCAGCGTTTCCGACCTGCTCTTCGGCAGGGCCGGCAACAACATGTTCCGAGGTACTTTCGGTATGCATGTTTCCGGATATTACCCTCAGGGCGACGAGGTGCAGCTGCTGTTCAGAGATCCCAAGTATCTGGAGTTCCTGCAATGGTTGAATAGCCTGTACCGGGATGGCTTGATCACGAAGGGCCAATTCACCGAGCAGACGCAGCAATCCGAGGAAAGACTCTACTCGGCCGGCTATGTGAGTACCGTCGGTGCCATCTTCAACGTCGATAACACGGTCAATACGACCATCAGGCAAAACGACGGCAACGATAACAGGACGTACACCGACATCGGGCCGATCGTGAAACAAGGCGTCGATTTTACGAAACCGACGATCAGAAACAAGGGTTACAACGGGTTGGTGATAACCAAGAACGCCGAACGGCCCGACAGAGCCGTCAGGTTCCTCCAATGGGCACTCACCGAGGAGGGGCAAACCACGTTGATCCTGGGCGCTGAGGGTGAGACGTGGGACTGGGTCGATGGCAGCAAAGTGATGAAGCAATCAGCACAGGATGAGCTGAACGCCAGCTTTGTCGATTATGCCTCCAAGTACGGAGTCCTCTGTAGATGGGTGCCGTTCTGCGATACCTACTACTGGACGCTGTATGTGGATGACTATCTTGGAGCGTCACCGGAACACAGGGCAACGATGGAGCAAAGACTCACGCCTTTCGTGGTCGATGCGTGGGATCTCGGATTCGCGGAATTGGCGAGTTCGTGGTTGCCTGGAAGCGAAGTCGACATCAAGCACACCCAGGTGGAAGAGGCGATGGCCGTCGCCGCATCCAGGATGGTGGTTGCCGATTCCGCGAACGAGCTCATGGATATCTACAACGCGGCGTTGGAGGAGATCGATCGTCTGGGCGCCCGTGAGGTGGAAGCTGCCTTGACTGCGGAACATGGGAGACAATTGGTGCAGCTCGGCAGCTAGTCAGTTGACGATGCGCATCTGTCTTTCGGCCGTATAGCACGCGGCTCGGCCGAAGACAGTCGCACCCGGACGAAAGACCTTCAGGCGCCCGACACCGTGGGGCCTGAAGGTCTTTTTTGTGAGCTACCATCAAGAGCTGTGCAAACAAAGAAGGCGGCGCCCTGTAGAGTGCGGCGCGAGTAGGCGACTGGCTCTCCGCATGGAAGGGCGCGCAGTGGCCTCCGACGCTGGGAGGGCGGAACGCGAGCGGCGCCGGCCACCGTTGCCCGCACCGGTCGGACGCGGCTGCGCACCGAGCGCGTAGCGCCGGCCCGCCCTTCATCAGACTCGACGCTACCGGCAGTGTCAGCGTGCCCTACGGCGCCCTGCGCCGACGGGTGCCGTGGCGCACGGACGCCGAAATCCCACCACGCCCTCAACCCGACAGCGCTCTGCCCTCTTCACCGTCGATAGGTCAGCGAATCGATCTGGCCAACTCACCTGCGTCGCGGCCGGATCGACGCGGGATCCAACAGCGCTATTGACACCAGTCCCTGTCCATGTACCATCCATACGACATTCGTCCGGGTCGAAAGGCAGGCAGCCAAATGAGAACTATCGCCATTATAAGAGACGACCGCGAGTCGACAGGCACGCTTCAGATAGCGCACGGCCGGATTTCCGCAATAGAATGCGAGAACTGTACCGGCGATATAGATCAGGAAGCACGAACCTTTGCCCTTGCCGCGGATTTCGAATGCAGATTGAAGGTGTCGATCGGCAAGCATTTCCTGGAGCCCGGCGCCTTTGCGACCATCGTGACCCTCAACACGGTCGATGATGGCTTCAGCTTCTTCTTGAGAGACGTAAGCAAGGAATACCCGGTTTACGTGCCCGAGTACAAGACGATAGTCACAGACGCGGGCGACAAGCGCAGTTTCAAGGAGATCGTGCAGGATATAGACTCCAGGAACGGGCGCTCGAAACTCGAAGAATATGCATGCGCTGAGGAGGAATCCTTCGCTAGCGCGGCCGCGGACACCAGGGAGCTGAAGTGCGTGACCTGGCTCGGCATCAGCCGTGACATACGAGTATTCGAGATCGGCACGCGACTGACTTCAGGCACAACAGATCCCTGGGACTGGATCAAGCCGAGATTTCACAAGCGAGATGTCACGGTTCCAGAGCTCGGAGAAGATGGGATAGTATATAACTACTTCGCGGGCAGAGGACTAGGCTGTATCCAGGGCCTGGAGCGCAGGCTCGAGGACGGAGTACTGCCCATCCTGGATACGACGCACGCCGATGAAGACGTCATATATGCATCGAAAATGTTCGTGACGCTTGAAAAGGACGTATTGAGCGAAGACCGGGTCCAGGGCACCAACATACTGGTCGCCGATCATTACTCGGAGGCGAGCATGTTGACGGCCGACCAGCGGGCGGACATGGAGAAGATTCATGATCGGGAGATCTTCAAGGACGAAGAAACCGTCATATATATCAAGATCAACGCGACCAATACCGCCGACGCGCCGAAGTATTCGTGGGTGCGTATTCCAGAGGCGAATGTCTACGTCAACCCGGGCAAATCCAGGCTCAACTCGTCCTACGACAAGACGAAGGGCTATGGGTCCTTTGGCGATGAACGGGTTTACCTGGTAGCGACGCTGAACGGCAAGCCCGTGCCGCAGCGGGAAATGGCAGTGCTGCTGGCGCCAGGCGAGAGCATCGAGTATCTGTTCAAGATCCCGCACCGGCCGGTATCCACAGAGAGGGCGGCTGCGCTGGCCGGGCAAGACTATCGCCGACATTACGACGCGTGCAAGGTCTTCTGGATGCGCAAGTTGGATCGCGTGGCGTCGTTGAGGGTGCCGGAAAAGAGAATTGACGAGATGATGCGCGCCGGCAAGCTGCATTTGGACCTTGTCTGCTATGGCAACGAACCGGATGCCGCGGTAGCTCCGGTCGTAGGGGTCTACAGTCCCATCGGTTCGGAGAGCTCGCCCATTATTCAATACCTGGATTCGGTCGGCGACCACGACCTTGCCAGAAGAGCGATAATGTACTTCATCGAAAAGCAGCACGACGATGGATTCATGCAGAACTTTGGTAGTTACATGCTGGAAACCGGGGCTGTGCTTTGGAATATTGGCGAGCATTACAGGTACACGAAGGATATCGACTGGATCAAATCGATCAGAGACCGAATCCTCAGAGCTTGTGGGTACATTTTCAGATGGATCGAGCGCAATGAGAAGGAGGAATACCGAGTCGAGGGCTACTATGGAATGATCGATGGCAAGGTTGCAGACCCGGAGGATCCTTACCATTCATACATGTTGAACGGCTACGCGTACCTCGGGCTGATCCGGTCAGCGGAGGTCTTGGCGGATTTGGACAAGGAGCGATCGGAAGAGATCAAAGCGGGGGCGACAAGGCTGCTGAAGAACATCAGAGCGGCTTTGGAGAAGAACTTGAGAGAGTCCCCGGTCATACCGTTGGGGAATGGACGCTGGTGCCCGGCGGCACCTCCGTGGGCCGAAAACCGTGGCCCCGTAGCCCTGTATGCCGAGGGGGGTTCGAGCTTCACTCACGGGACGTTTACCGCGAGAGACGGACACACGGGGCCGATGTATCTGCTCTTGCAGGAGGTGGTCGATCCCAACGAGTTGTACGGGGACTTTATCGTCAACGGTTCCGTCGAGCTGTTGTTCCAGAGGAACGTGATGTTCAGCCAGCCGTACTACAGCCCCCATCCATACGCACATTTGAGAAGAGGAGAAAGAAATGCATTCTTGAAGGAGTACTACAACAACGTCTCCGGTCTTGCTGACAGAGAAACCTATACGTTTTGGGAGCACTACTACCAGGTGAGTCCCCACAAGACGCACGAGGAGGCGTGGTTCCTGATGCGAAGCAGGTGGATGCTGTATCTCGAAGACGGCGATCACCTGTCGATCATGCCGGGGGTGCCGCGCAAGTGGCTCACGCACGGGAAGTCAATAGAGGTGAGTGGCATGAAGAGCTACTTCGGGAACATTGACCTTCACGTGAAGTCGGACGGTGATGACGGGATGGTCACGGTGGCAGTACGGATCAGCGACCTGAAGCGCTCGTTGCCGGACAGGGTGACCGTACACGTGCCCCACCCCAACGGCGTGAAGGCCAGGGAAGTCAGCGCCGGCACGTATGACCCCGGCAGTGAGACGATTGTCATCGACGATTTTCCGGGGGAGCTGCTTCTGGAGGTCAACTGGTGAGCGTCAGCGGTTCTCGCGCATACGCGAACGGCGCAGCGGCTGAGTTGGAGGCGAATCCGGAAGCGGGACGCCCGGGTCGAACCTCGGGTGCGTAGCGTGGCGACAGACCCACATTCCACGACTACGGTCATCGGCAGGAACAGACTGCTGAAGAGGGTCAACGAGCAGAAATACCTGCTGCTGCTGGTCATGCCGGCAGTAGTATGGTTGTTCATTTTTGCCTACATGCCGATATACGGGGTGATCATAGCATTCAAGGACTACAACGTTGGAATCGGCATCTGGGGGAGTCCGTGGAGCGGATTCGACCATTTTCAGGATTTGTTCACGGACAGGCTCTTTTACAACGCGCTGAGAAACACGTTTCTGATAAGCGCGGCGAAACTGGTGATCGGCTTTCCTGTCCCGATCGTGTTCGCGCTCATGTTGAACGAGCTGAAGGGGATGAAGCTGTTCAAGAAGGGCGTTCAGACGCTCACGTACATGCCCCATTTTCTCTCGTGGGCGTTCGTGGCGGCGTTTCTGATAACGTTCTTCTCCGAATCGGGCGTGATCAATTACGTGTTGACCTCGCTGAACGTGGTCAGCGAGCCGTACGCATTTCTCGCCGACAGGCTTTCCTTCTTTTCGATCGTGGTGCTAAGCGACGTCTGGAAATTCTTCGGCTTCAGCTCGATCATATATCTTGCGGCCATCTCGACGATCAGCCCGACCCTTTATGAAGCGGCATACATGGACGGCGCATCGCGATTCCAGAGGGCTTGGTACATCACGATTCCCGGCATAAAGCCCACGGTGATAATCTTGCTGATTCTTGCAATCAGCAGGATGATGACGCAGAACTTCGAGCAGCTGTTTCTGATGCAGAATATCCTCGTCCTGGACGTGGCGGAAATACTGGAGACGTATACGTACAAGATGGGATTACAGAAGGCCAGGTTTTCCTATTCGACCGCGGTCGGACTATTTCAGTCACTGGTGGCATTTATTCTGCTATTCTCGGCAAACAGGTTTTCGAGGTGGTATACCGGTGAAAGCATTTTCTAGCTCGGCAGTGGGAACGGAGCGTAGAGAGGGTCAGAGGAAGGCCCTCGATAAGAGTACGACGTTTGACTACCTCAACATCGGTGTGCTCGGCGTCCTGGCTGTCATTTGTGTGTATCCCTGCTACCTCGTACTGGTATTGTCGTTGAATGACCCTGTGGACGCACTTCGTGGCCGGCTGTTCTTTTTCCCGAGGGTCGTTACGCTGGACAATTTCGTCTTCTTCTTCAAGGATCCGTCGTTGTTCCGAGCGTTCTATATTTCGGTGGCAAGGACGGTGATAGGAGCCTTGACAAGCGTGTTCTTCACCGCATGCTTCGCGTACGGCGTGTCAAAGAAGTATCTCGTTGGCAGGAAGGCCATTCTCACCTACATGCTCATAACCATGTATATCAACGGAGGTCTGATACCGTTTTTCTTGTTGATCAGGAGCATCGGTTTGTACCGGAATTTCCTGGTGTACATCGTTCCGCTTCTCTTCAATGCTTTCAACGCGATCGTGATGATGACGTTCTTCAAGGGTCTTTCGGCTGAGATCGAGGAATCCGCCAAGATGGATGGGGCAAATGACCTGCGGATTTTTTTCGTGATAGTCTTGCCAGTGTCGAAGGCGGTGATCGCCGCGATAATCCTGTTCAATGCGGTTTGGCAGTGGAACAGCTGGTTTGATTCGATGATCTTCGGAGGCAGCGAGCTCGCTACGCTCCAATTCAAGTTGGTGCAGATAATCAGAGACGTGGACGCCGCGAAGGAACTGGCATTGCAGAATCCGGCGTTTGGCAACATCATGGGCTATAGGCCTACGCTGGAGTCGGTAAAGGCTACGGCGATGGCGGTGACCATCATTCCGATAATTCTGGTATATCCGTTCCTGCAGAGATACTTCGTCAAGGGGATCATGATCGGGTCGATCAAGGGTTGAGGGCGGGCGATCGAAGGCGGCTACGCGAGGCTGGCGTGTGCGCATCGCTGGCGCAGACAGCACGCGCCACAGCGCGGCCGATGCGCGACACACACCTCGCGGCCATGCCGGACGAGCAGGGCGTGGTACTCGCCCAGCAACTGGGCGTCGGCCGGGAGAGCCTCGATGAGCCACCGCTGGAACCGGTCGTAGCTCCGCTCTGCCGACGGTTCCCCGAGCCGGGAGAAGATGCGCCGGGCGTACGCGTCGACCACGAAGGTGGGTAGGCCCACGGCGTACAGGATGATCGCGTCGGCGGTCTCCGGACCGATGCCGTGCACGGCCAGCAGCTCGGAGCGGAGCCGCGGGGCGCCGGCAGTGCGCATGGGGGCGACATCGTCGCCGTAGCGTTCGAGGTAGGCGCAGAGTGCGTGCAGCTTGCGCGCCTTGGTGCGAAAGAACCCGCTGGCGCGGATGTGCTCGGCCAGCGACCCGACGGGTTCCGCGCGCATGCGCTCGGGCACCAGCATGCCGGTGCGCCGCAGGGAATCGATCGCGCGTGCGGCGTTGGCCCAGGCTGTGCGCTGGACGAGGACGGCGCCGACCATCGTCTCGAACGGCGACTCGCCCGGCCACCAGCCCTGTGGCCCGTGCTGTTCCAGGAGGAGCTCATAGACGCGGAGACGCTCGGTCACGACACCTCACCATAGCGAGTGTCGGCGGGGCTTCGCCGGGGTCGGCCCGTTGTGACTGCCAAGCGTGCCAGAATGCGGGGTCACGGAGGTGGTGTGAATGGCAGCGACCGCGCAGATCGGGATCGGCCTGGTGAGCTTCGCGCATCCGCATCAGCGGCCATGGGCCGATGCGTTCTCGGTGCGCGAGGAGGCGCGGGTGGTGGCGGTGTGGGACGCGGACGCCGACCGTGCCGACCGGGAAGCGGCCCGACTGGGACTGACAGCGCATCGGAGCCTGGCGGAGCTCCTGGCGAGGAGCGACGTTGACGCCGTATCGGTCTGCTCCGAAAACGCTCATCACGCGGATCAAGCCGTGCCGGCCCTGGCCGCCGGCAAGCACGTGCTCCTGCAGAAGCCGATGGCGGCGACCGTGGCCGACGCCGACCGCATCCTGGCCGCCGCGAACGCCAGCGATGCGATCTTCATGCAGGCCTACAACCTGCGCTTCGATGCGCTGCACCTGGAGGTGCGGCGGCTGCTCGACGGCGGCGCGATCGGCCGCGTGCACACGGTGCGCCGCCGGCACAGCCACCACTTCGCCATCGACGCCGCCGACCGGGAGGGCGTGCTGGGCTGGATGACCGATCCGGCGCTCGCCGGCGGCGGGGCGCTCATGGACGAGGGCGCCCACGCCCTCCTCTGGTTCCTGTGGATGTTCGGGATGCCGCGAGCCGTCACCGCCCGGACGGCCGCCGGCACGCCGGGCCTGGCGGTGGAGGACACCGCCCACCTGCTGCTGGACCTGGGAGACGGCTGCACCGGCAGCCTGCAGACCGGCTGGACGGAGGTCGCCGGCGGCTCCACGATCGAGATCTACGGCGACGGCGGCACGATCCTGGCGACCGGCACGGACGTGGCCACCAGCCGCAACCAGGTGCCGGGGCCGCCGCTGCAGGTCTTCCGGAGCGCGACCGGCTCCTGGGAGTTCCCGGAGGCGGAGTTGCCGGCCTCGCGCGCGACGCTGCCGCCGAACGCGTTTGTCGACTGCCTGCTCGCGGGAAGGCCGTCGCCGGTGCCGACCGCGCAGGCGCGGGACGCCGTGGCGATCGCCGCCGCCGCGTACGAGTCGGCCCGCAGCGGGCGCACCGTGCCGTTGGTCTGACCGGGTCGAAGGATCGCATCGGTTCGGTCACAGTGGGTCCCATGGGAAAGAGCGGAGACGGAACGGATTGGCGGCTGATCTACGTCAGCGATCCATCGAGCATGACCAACTACGACTTCGACCCGGGACACCCGCGACCGCTGATCACCACCCAGCCCACCACCGTGGAGGAGCTGCGAAGCGTGGTGGACAACATTGCGCTGAGCGGCGCCGACACGCTGATCCAGGAGGTCTACAACGCGGCCTGGACCATGTTCTTCCGCTCCGAGCGGTTCGAGTACGACGCCCGTCCGCAGCACCGGCGCTTCATTCCCCTGATGGATCAGGGAGTCATGCCGCTGCAGGTGCTGCTGGAGCGGGCGCGGGAGCTCGGGATGGGTTTCATGGCCGGCTTCCGGATGAACGACAGCCACGGCGCGCCCGACCAGGGCGGCATGTTCCTGCACACGCATCCGGAATGGAAGCTCACCGAGATGCCGGACGGGTCCGCCTTCGTGCCCGGCAACCGGATGGATTTCACCTTCGACGGCGTCCGCGACTACCTGTACGGGGTCATGGAGGAGGTGGTCGACCGCTTCGACGTGGACGGCCTGGAGCTGACGTTTCGCGAGGGCCTCTACTTCCCGGCGCCGCGCGGCGACCGCAGCATCGGCCGCGCCCGGCAGCCGCTCATGACCGCCCTCATCGAACGGGTGCGGGCGCTGCTGGATCGGCGCGGCGCCGGCCGTGGACGGCGGCTGCAGCTCGGTGTGCGAGTGCCGCAGACGGTCGCCGAGTGCCATGACGTGGGCCTGGACGTGCCGGCCTGGATCGCCGCCGGACTGGTGGACTACGTGGCGCCGATGGATTCGATGTACTCGGACTTCAATCCGGCGTACGAGGAGTTCGACTCGCTCACCGCCGGCTCCTCCTGTCGCTTTTATCCCGGCGTGCTCCCCTTCTGCTCCCACCGCGACCGAACCGGGCTGCCGCTGAGCCTCGACAACTACCGCGCGCTGGTGCACACCCTGCGGCGGCAGGGCGCCGACGGCATCTCCATCTACAACTACCAGATGCACTGGGACGGCTTCCGCTCGACCGGGCGCGACAACGGGTCGGAGACCATGTATCCGACGGCGCTGGCGTACCTGCGGGAGCTGGCCGACCTGGAACGCGTCGCGCGCGGCCCCCGCCACTACCTGTTCCGCTCCATGTGGGGCGGGTTCCAGGGATACCAGCCGGCGGGGAGCGCCTCCGCCGGGGCGCGGCGGAATCCCGCGGTTCTGCTGCAGCGCGGCGCCGGGGAAGCATGCGGCACCTACGCGTTCCGCCTCTACGAGGACGTCGCCGCCGCGGGCCACGCGCGGCTCCACTTCCGCGTCGCGGGGTTGACTCCCGCCGATCCCCTGGCGGTGGCGCTGAACGACGTTCCGATCACCGCTCCGCGCCTGCGCCGCATCTGGCACCCCGACGGGCGCGCCGTCTCGTACGGGCGGCCGCTGCCCGCCTACACGAGCTGCATGTTCGACCTGGATCCCGGATCGACGGTCATCGGCGACAATCGGCTCACCGTCACGGCGCCGGCCGGCCCGCCGGCCGAGCTGTTGATCGACGAGGTGGAGGTGACGGTCATCCCGGCCTGACGTCCCGCTTCTCTCCGGCCGGTGAGGCCCGTGGTTCTGGGCTACACTGCCGGCCATGGCCTGGAAAGTGGTCGAGCACGTCACGATCTATCGGCACGCAGATTGGTATGCGGCGCATCCAAACGTCATCCGCACGCCGGCCGGGGATCTGCTGGCCCTGTTCCACCGCTCGCCGGACCTGGGCCACGCCCACCACGGCCATCCCCTGTTCGACGTGCGCGCGTGCCGGTCGGGCGACGAGGGCGCGACCTGGGGCCCGGCGGAGCTCGTCACCTGCGATCCGCTCGGCGGGGTGGTCGACTTCGGCACGCACACGCTGCGCGACGGCAGCATCTTCCTGCACGCCTCGGCGGCGGAGCTGGTGCCGGAGGGGCCGACCACGCCCGCTCACACCGCGTGGTCCTCACGGCCGGGCATCCCGTTCTGGATCCGCTCGCGGGACGACGGCCGCACCTGGAGCGAGCCGGTGCGCTTCCCGCGGCTGCCGGAAGGGATCTGGGGCCATCCCGCCGAGCACTCCGGGGTGTCGCGCAGCCAGCTCGTCGAGCTTCCCGGCGGCCGCATCCTGCTGCCCAGCAAGGCCACCGAGCAGCCCGACGGCGGCCAGCCGTTCTTCGGGATGATGCGCACCTCGCTCGACAACGGGGAGACCTGGGAGTACGGCGGCCGCATCGCCGTCGATGCGGTCGCCCACTTCAGCGAGCCGGCAATACACCGCACGCCGGCGGGCCGCCTCCTGGTCCTCCTGCGCTGCCATCCACGCGAGCCCCACGACACCCAGTGCCGGCTGGCGCTGGTGACCTCCGACGACGACGGAGCCTCCTGGTCGCCGTGGCGCTTCACCTCCATGAAGGGGTGTCCCGGGCACCTGCTGGGGCTGCGAGACGGGCGCATCCTGGCCACCGTCGGCACCCGCTGGGAAGGCCAGCGCGGGTGTCTGGCGCGGGTGCTGGAGCCCGAGGGCGGCGATCTGGACGACGCCCCGGACATCCAGGTCCGCAGCGACGCGGCCGACAGCGACTGCGGCTATCCGTGGGCGCTCGAGCTCCGCGACGGCCGCGTCCTGGTGGTCTACTACTACACCCACGCCGACGGGGTCCGCGGCATCGAGGGCTCGATCCTGGCGGAGTCCGGGTAACGCCCGGCCGGCGGGAATGCACCCCGGTGCAGCCACGTCTCCGCCTGCGCCAGCGCGGACCGATGCTCGACCTGGAGCTGGCATCGGGCTACCGGTGGTTCCTGGGCGTGACCGGCGCGGCGCTTTTCGCCATCACCGCGCTGACGACCCCCGGCGGCGTCGCCGTCCTCGGCGCCCGCAACGCGGTGCCGCTGGGCATGGCCGCCGTCATGGTGCTTGGCGCGCTCTATCACGAGCGCTGGCGCTGGAACGTGGAGCGGGGACGGGTGGAGCATCGTGTCGGCGTGGGGCCGGCGTTCCACTCCAGGTACTGGCCGCTGGCCGGGGTGCGGTCGCTGCGGCTGGGCGGCGTCCTGATCACGCTGTCCTCCGAAGAGGGGCGGCGGCCGCTGCCGGTGCGGCTCATGCGGTTCGACCTGCGTCGCAGCGCCGTGCACCTGTCGCTGCTGGAGGACCGGGGGCGGGTACGGCGCATCGACCTGGTCAAGGGGCCCGACGGCCACCGGCTCGTGGAGGCGGCGCGGGCCATCGCGGACGCCTGCGGCCTGCCGCTGCACGACGAGATCCGCCGCCAGGACCGCTGAGCCGTGCGTGAGGGCGACGCGCGAAGTGGCCAGCCGTCGCCGCTGTGGGCCGAGGTGGCGGGACTCGCGCTGTCACTGGTGCTCGGCGGGTGCGGACTGCTGGCGGCCATGACCTGGCGGGGGGCGCTGTTCGCGTGGCTGGAACGGCTGGCGGTCTATCCCTACGCGGTGCCGGTGATCGACAAGGCGTTCATGATCATCGCCGGCCTGGCGGTGCTGATGGCGATGCTGGTGTCGCAGCACCGGTTCGCCGATGCCATCTCCGAGCGGCGGCTCGTCCGCGGGGTGCTGGGTGCGGCCGGCGTGACCCTGCTGGCGTTCGGCGCAGCGCACGTGGCGTTCGCCGTGGCGCGGGGAACGGCCGCCTGGAGCGTTCCGCGGCTGGCCCTGGCGGTTGGGGAGTTGGCCGCGGGGACCGTGCTCCTGCTGGTTCCCGCGCGTCGTGCGGGGCATCAGCGGCCGGAATCGGGCTCGAACAGCTCCTGGTCGTAGCGGTAGGCGATCGCGCAGGTGCCCCACTCAGGGCGATCGAGGTCGAGCAGCGAATAGTCGACCGTAACGATCGTGCCGTCGTCGAAGCAGACCGTGCTGGGGTAGCCGCAGTCGTGGCACCATGCGCTGTCGGAGAGGACGTACTCGCACGCCACCTCGAAGCCGGCGCCGCCGTCGCGGCTGACCACGGCGCGGACTCCGAACGGGTAGGCGCGGTAGCCGTAGGTGATCAGCACGTTGCCGGCGGGAAGCCTGCAGACGCTGCCGGGTGCCGGCTTCTGGGAACGGGTGTCCACGGTCCGCACGTCGCCGGCGCCGAAGCTGTCGTCCCGCTCTCCCTCCGCGCTGCGCTCGACGGCAGCGGCCGTCTCCTGCCAGCGGGTCCAGGTGACGCCGCCGTCGGCGGAGTAGCCGATGCGGTTGGGGCGGTCGTTGTGGCGCACCATCCCGACCCAGTGCCGCTCGTCGAGCGGCAGGAAGCCGGTCTCCGAGGAGCCGTCGCCCAGGAAGCCGTGCCGGCGCCAGGTCGCGCCGCCGTCGGCGGAGTGGAACAGGAAGCTGACGCGCTGCGCGGCCCGCGGGTCGCGGCGGTACACTTCGGCCGTGTAGGAGCCGCGGGCGTTGAACACCAGGCCGCCATCGGCCAGCCGGCGCATCTGCCCGTGCGGCTGCAGCAGGGTCCCGGCCGGCGGTGCGATGCGGGACGGCCGCGACCAGGTGAGGCCGCCGTCGCTCGAGCGGACCACCTCCATCCAGGGCTGCACCGTGTGGTCGTGATTCTCGGAGATGGTGCGCCGGCCGGCCGCGTCGTACCCGAGAACGGCCCCGTAGGCCATCACCAGCTCGCCCGCCGCGCTCTGTCCCAACGCCGGATTGCGGCGGTCGACGCAGCGTTCCGGATCGCTCTGCACCGCCACGCGGCACGGGGACCAGGTCGCGCCCCGGTCGGCGGAGAAGGTGATGCTGATCTCGGAGCCGCTGCCCGCGTGCGGCGCGCCGGTGCGCAGGGCGCAGCACAGTCGGCCGTCGTCGAGCAGCAGCAGCACCGGGAAGAACCCGCCGCCGCGCGAGAACGGCGGCGGCCATTCCGTGACGCTGCCGTAGTCGTTGCGCCGCGGGTCGCTGCGGCACTCGGGGAAGGTTCGGAAGTAGGGCTCCGGCCCCAACTCCTCGCGCACGCACGGCCAGCGCGCGCCGGTGGTCACGACCGGGAAGCGCTCGACCGCCCCGGTCAGCGAGCGCTCCTGCGCGGGCATGCCGCTCTACCGCTCGAAGCGCGGCTGACGCGGAGCGAAGTGGCGCTCCAGGCGCAGGTCGCAGCCCTCCAGCGGCAGGGGCACGCGGGCGCCGCCGCGGCGGTGCGACTCGATGCAGGCGAAGATCAGCTCCGTGTTGGCGCGCGCCACGCGCACCCCGCCGCGCGGCGGTTTTCCCGTGTCCAGCGCGTGCGCGAGGTCCGTGATCAGGTTGACGGTGGAGCTGTCGCGGGTGAAGGGCGGGAAGGTGCCGGGACGCAGCACGGGGTTCCCGCGGTGGTTCACCCCGCCGGACTCGCGCAGCAGGAACTCGCCGTCCAGGCCCAGGGAGCCGATCACCGCCTGTTCGCACGCCACCTCGACCTCGAACGGCCGGCCGGAGTCGGAGGCGAACGCCGTGACGCCGTTGGCGAACTGCAGGCGCCCGCCGCCGTTCGGGTCGCCGTCCAGCAGGCCGCCGTCCAGGTCGTCGCCGCCCCTGGTCAGGTGGAACTGCACCCACTCGACCGGCCGGTCGTCGTTCAGCCACTGGAACAGGTCGAAGACGTGGCTGCCCATGTTGAACAGGCCGTGCCCCTGGTGGATGGTCATCGACAGCAGCCGGCCGTAGCGGCCGCCGTGGATGAGCTCCTTCATGACGTCGTACGGCGCCTCCCAGCGGCGGTTGGTGCCCATGTTGAAGGCGACGCCATGGCGCTCGGCAGCCGCCACCATGGCGTCCGCCTGCGCGAGCGACGCGGCCATCGGCTTCTCGGCGTAGATCGCGCGCGCGCCGTGCTCGGCGGCGTATATGACAAGCTCGGCGCGCTGCTCCGGTTGCGTGGCCACGCTCACGATCTCGGGCCGTTCGCGCGCAAGCATCTCGCGGTAGTCCCGGTAGCGGCGCGCAGGCGGCACCGCGTAGCGCTCGCCGGCGCGGTCCAGCACGTCGGCGCGCTGGTCGGCCAGCGCCGCCAGCTCGGTGCGCGGACAGGCCACGTAGCCGGCCGCGTGCGACCAAGCGAGGGGTGAGGCGCTCTCGTTGTCGATGAAGGCGCCCATGCGCCCGCAGCCGATCACGGCGGCGCGATAGGTCGGTGTCACGGGGTCTCCTCGGCCTGCCCTTTCTCGGCCTGGCCCTTTTCGGACTGCCAGATCGGCCGGCCGCGCAGCTCGACCTCCTGCCAGCGCAGGCACGCGCTCCAGTGCCCGGGAGCGACCTCCTCGAGCTGCGGCACCTCCGTCCGGCAGCGCTCCTCGGCGTGCGGACAGCGGGTGTGGAACGGGCAGCCGGACGGCGGGTTGGCGGGACTGGGAATCTCCCCCACCAGCACCTGGCGGCGGCGGGAGACGGCCGGATCGGGAACCGGGTAGTTCCACAGCAGGGCCTCGGTATAGGGGTGCAGCGGACGCCGATACAGCTCCATGCCGCCGGCGATCTCGACGACGCGCCCCAGGTACATCACCGCGATCCGGTCGCTCATCCAGCCCACCACGCTCAGGCTGTGCGCGATGAACAGGTAGCTGAGGCCGCGGCTCTGCTGCATCTGCAGCAGCAGGTTGAGGATCTGCGCCTGCACCGACACGTCGAGCGCCGACACCGGCTCGTCGCAGATAATCAGTTCCGGCCCGAGCGCCAGCGCCCGCGCCAGGCCGATGCGCTGACGCTGCCCGCCCGACAGCTCGTGCGGATAGACGTTCATGTGGCCTGATTGCAGGCCCACCGACTCCAGCAGCGCCGCCACCCGCTCCTTCAACGCCGCCCCGCTCGCCTGACGATGGGCGATGAGCGGCTCGCCGACGATCTCCAGCACCGGCATGCGCGGGTTGAGGGAGCTGTAGGGGTCCTGGAAGATCATCTGCATGTGGCGCCGGGCGGTCTTCTTGCCCTTGGCGTCCAGAGTCGTGATGTCAACGACCTGACCGCCGCCGGCGAACAGCACGTTGCCGGCGGTGGCGTCGATCAGGCCCGCGACGACGCGTGCGATCGTCGTCTTGCCGGAGCCCGACTCGCCGACGATGCCCAGGGTCTCACCGCGCCCGAGTTCCAGGTCGACGCCGTCCACGGCCTTGATCCAGCCCACGGTGTGGCGCAGGATGCCGCGCTGAATCGGAAAGTGCTTTCGGACGCCCTGGATCCGCACCAGCGCGTCATCCATGCCGCTCTCCACTCAGGTCTCCGTGCAGCTCTCCGTGCAACCAGCACTCCGAGTAATGGTCGCCCTGCGGCTCGAACAGCGGCGGCTCCTCGCGCCCGCAGCGCTCCATGGCGTGCTCGCAGCGCGGCGCGAACGGACAGCCGGCGAGCTCCACGGTGGCGTCGGGAACGGTGCCGCGGATCACCTCCAGCCGGGTCTTCGGCGCCGGCGCCAGCGCGGGGTTGGAACGCATCAGCGCCTGCGTGTAGGGATGCAGCGGCTCCGCGAACAGCGCCTCCACGCTCGCCTGCTCCACCGAGCGGCCCAGGTACATGACCATCACCCGGTCCGCCACCTCCGCGATGACCCCCAGGTCGTGGGTGATGAACATCATCGACATCTGCGACTCGCTCTGCAGCTCCTGGAGCAGCGCGATGATCTGGCCCTCGATGGTGACGTCCAGGGCGGTGGTCGGCTCGTCGGCGATCAGCAGCGCCGGGTTGCAGGACAGGGCGATGGCGATCATCACCCGCTGGCGCATGCCGCCCGAGAGCTGGTGGGGAAAGGAGTCGACGCGCTCCTCCGGGTCGGCGATCTGAACGCGCCGGAGCAGGTCGACGGCCTGTTCGCGGCTCTGCTTCCGGTTCACCCCCAGGTGGGCGCGCACGCCCTCGCCGATCAGCTCCCCGATGCTGTACACCGGGCTGAGGGTGCGCATCGGCTCCTGGAAGATCATGCCGATCTCCCGGCCGCGGATGCTGCGTATCTCCTCGCCGGCAGGGGCCAGCGCGGTCAGCTCGACCGTCTGGCCGCCGTCGCGCCGGAAGGTGATGGAGCCGCCGGAAACGCGGCCGCCCTGGCTCGGCACCAAGCCCATGATCGAGAACCCGGTGACCGATTTGCCGCAGCCGCTTTCACCGACCACGCCCAGCACTTCCCGGCGGCCGATGGCGAAGCTGACCCCGTTGACGGCGCGCACCTCCGCTTCGTCGCGCTCGAACCGGACCGCCAGGTCGTCGACCCGCAGCAGCGCATCATCCGCCGCCGCGGCAGCCGTCCGTTCACTCTTCGAGTGAGATTCGGTTCGCTCACTCACGGTCCATAACGCTCCGAACGCCCTGATCGCTCCGAACGCCCTGGGCCCGAGCTTGACACAACACCGCCTTAAGGTCTCAACTCAAGGGTCAAACCCTACCACAAGAGAGAGGAGAGGTAACGATGGCACAAAGAATCGTGTTCGCCCCCATCATCGCGGCGCTGCTGCTGCTGGGGGTACCGACCGTGTTCGCGCAATACCAGGAGTCGCCCTTGCTCGCCGCGCGAGTCGAAGCCGGTGAGCTGCCACCGGTGGAAGAGCGGCTGCCGTCGAATCCCTTCGTCCGCCAGGTAGAGGAAGAGATCGGCGAGTACTCGGGCACCATGCGCGTCGTCTCGCAGCACCAGTGGGGCTACGGCACCTTCTTCACGCAGGGTGAGATGCCCGGCCTGTTCCAGGTACCGATGTCGCTGGAAGAGCACGTGGCCATGGGCGGCCCGATCGCGGGATTCGAGCCCAAGTACGCCGAGTACTACACGTGGCTCGATGACGGCGCCACCATGGAGGTGAAGATCCGTGACGGTGCCAAGTGGTCCGACGGCCATCCGTTGACCGCCGAGGATATCATCTGGCCGTTCGAGAACATGTACACCAATCCCGGCTACTCGGCGCGCATGACCAACCTGCAGAGCAGCTACAAGGGCGAGCGCTTCGAGGTCACCAAGGTGGACGACCTGACGGTGCGGTTCCACTCGCCGGCGGGCCCATGGGCCGGCCAGCTCCGGGAGACCTTCGAAGGGTACCCGCAGCCCGTGCACTACCTGGAGCAGCACCACCCGGACTTCGCCGACGGCAAGACCTGGGAGGACTTCCGCGCCGCCCGCTCCCGCAACACCACGCTGGACATTCCGTCGCTGCAGGCCTGGATTCCCGTCGAGACCGATGAGAGCACGGGCACGCTGTGGGAGCGCAACGCCTACTACCCGGTGGTGGACGCAGAGGGCAACCAGCTTCCCTACTTCGACTACGTGCGCGTGGCCAGGGTGACGGACAACGAGGCGCGCTACCTGTCCGTGATCCAGGGCGAGGTGGACATCTGCGCCGCCGACTGCGGTGACCTCAACAAGCACGCGGTGCTGAAGGACAACGAGTCCCGCGGCAATTACGACACCCTGATCTGGAAGGGCTCGCGGCAGACCTCGCAGATATCGTGGCGCTATCCCACCGGCCAGCAGCTCAAGGGCGCCGCACCCGGCACCCAGGACCCGAACTTCCAGGCCGCCGGGCTGCACAACCAGTTCCGCCAGGCGCTGTCGATCGGCATCGACCGAGAGGAGATCAACGAGAAGCTGTTCGCCGGACTGGCGGTCCCGTCGGTGACCGGCATCCCGCGCGACCATGCCCTCTACGACCCGGTGCAGGACACGTACCTGGGACCGGACAGGGAGGCGGCGTGGAAGCTTTTCGCGGAGATCGGCATCACGGACAGCGACGGCGACGGCATGCTGGAGTACGAGGACGGCTCCGACGTGCATATCTTCGTGCCGGGCGCGACCAACGGCCTGCTCAACGTGGAGACGGTCGAGGCGCTGATCGACGAGTGGACGAAGCTGGGCATCTCCACCACGCTGGTGGCCGCCGACTGGTCCACCATCGCCTCCAAGATGCGCGCCGGGGAGATCGCCCTGCAGGTCAGCACGGGCGTGCCCGACTATTCGCCGTTCCACTATCTGGGCATCTGGCACAACCGCATCAGCTATTCCTGGGGCGATCCCATCGAGCAGCCCGAGAGCTACGACGAGGCGTTCGAGCTGGAGCTGGCGTATGCCTCCGCGACCACGGTGGAGGAGCAGCAGGCGGCGGCCAAGGCGTTCTTCAACCACATCGCCACGGAGTCATTGAGCTGGCCGGCATTCGTCACCGAGCGGCCGCAGCAGGTGATCCGGCACAAGTGCATGGGCAACGTGCCCGACGTGCGCGTGTTCCAGAAGTTCATGATGACGGCCAAGACCGACCAGTGGTTTGCCCATTCGGACTGCAGCTACCCGCGCGTCGGCGGATAGCCGCAGCGCGTTGCTGAGCGTGAGAGTCGGTGGAGCATCCGTTCCACCGGCTCTCCTTGTCATGGAGAGTGAAGAGCGGTGACCACGTTCGTCGTGCGGCGCCTGCTCGGCATGATCCCGACGTTCCTGATCGTCTCCTTCCTGGTGTTCGCGGTCATCCAGTTGCCGCCGAGCAACTGGGCGGAGCGCTTCGTGCTGGAATTCTACCAGGACCGGGGCGGCACCTTCGCCACCGAGCAGTACAAGCAGATGGTGGAGGAGCTCACCCTGCGCTATCAGCTCGACCAGCCCTACCTGGTGAAGTACGTCACCTGGTTCGCCAACTTCCTGCGCGGCGACATGGGCGAGTCGTTCGCCTACGACACCGAGGTCAACGAGGTGCTGTGGAAGCGCGTGCCGTACAGCATGGCGATCGCCCTGCTGTCATTGCTGTTCGTGTACGCCGTCGGCCTGCCGATCGGCATCTACTCGGCGTTGCACAAGAACAAGATCTCCGATCACATCGCCACCTTCGCCGGCTTCATCGGACTGTCGATTCCCAACTTCTTTCTGGCGCTGATCCTGATGGTGTTCGCGCTGCTCGTGCTCGACTTTCCGGTCGGCGGCCTGTTCTCGCCGCATCTCCAGAACGCGCCGTGGGGCTGGGCCAAGCTGGTGGATTTTCTCAAGCACGTGTGGATCGCCGTGATCGTGATCGGCACCGCGGGTACCGCGGGCATCATTCGCGTCGTGCGCGGCAACCTGCTGGACGTGATCGGCGAGCCCTACATCACCGCGCTGCGCGCCAAGGGACTGCCGGAGCGTACCGTGACGGTCAAGCATGCGGTGCGCATCGCCATCAACCCGGTGATCACGGGCCTGGGACTGTGGCTGCCCACCCTGATTTCGGGGGAGACGATCGTCTCCATCGTCATGAACATCCCCACCGCCGGACCGCTGCTGTACGCGGCGCTGCGCAGCGAGGACATCTATCTGTCGGGCAGCATCCTCATGGTGCTGGCCGTGTTTCTGCTGATCGGCAACCTCCTGGCGGACATCGCCCTGGCCTGGTTCGATCCGCGCATCCGCTACGAGTGACGCATGGCAACTGAAAGCGCGGTCGTCGCGGACGCTCCCCAGCACCTCACCGGACGGACCGTCGGCCAGCTCATCTGGCGCCGGTTCCGCAGGAACAAGCTGGCGCGCACTGCCGGCATCGTGATCGCGATCCTGCTGGTGACGGCGGTGCTGGCCCCGTTCCTCAGCACCATGAACTACAGCGAGCAGTCCTCCAAGCACCTGTTCGCGCCGCCGCAGCGCATCTACTTCCGCGACCATGACAGCGGCCGCCTCACGCGCCCGTACGTCTACAACCTGCTCAAGGCGCGCGACCGCGAAACGCTCAGGATCACCTACACGGAGGATCGCGAGCAGCGCTTCCCGATCCTGTTCTTCCGGCGCGGCGAGCCGTACCGGATCCTGTGGATCATCCCGGGCAGCGTGCGGCTCATGAGCGTCGGCGAAGGCGCGCGCTGGAATTTCTGGGGCACCGATTCGCTGGGCCGCGACCTCTACTCGCGCGTCCTGCGCGGCTCGCAGGTGAGCCTGTCGGTGCCGTTCGTCGGCACCTTCCTGACCATCCTGATCGGCTCCGTCATGGGCATGATCTCCGGCTATTTCGCCGGGCGCGTGGACCACTACATCCAACGCTTCATCGAGGTGCTGATCGCGCTGCCGTCGCTGCCGCTGTGGCTGGCGCTGGCCGCCGCCATGCCGCTGAGCATGCCCTCCGGGTACCGCTACCTGCTCATCGTCGTCATCCTGTCGATCATCGACTGGGGCGGGCTGGCGCGGGTGGTGCGCGGCAAGGTGCTGCAATATCGCGGCGAGGACTTCGTGGCCGCCGCGCAGATGTCGGGCGCCGGCCTGGGCCGCATCATCTTCCGACACTTGGTGCCGGGCACGCTGAGCCACCTGATCGTGGTCTCCAGCCTCTCCATCCCCGGTGTGATCCTGGGAGAGAGCGCGCTGAGCTTCCTGGGCGTGGGCATCACGCCGCCGCTGACGAGCTGGGGGGTGCTGCTGCAGGACGCGCAGAAGATCGAGGTGCTCATCCAGCATCGCTGGCTCGTCCTGCCCGGCATCTTCATCGTCGTCACCGTGCTGGCGTTCAACTTCTTCGGCGACGGCGTGCGCGACGCCGCGGATCCGTACTCCTGACCCCGGACAGGTCCGCGCAACGGCGCCCCGCGCCCCGCGGCGGGCGGCGGCTGCTCTACGTCAGCGATCCGTCGCTGATCGCCAGCCGCTACCTTCCCGATCCGGTCACCGAGGCGCACCTGCGCGACTGGATCGACGACGTCGCCGCGGCCGGCCCGGACCTGTTCATCCAGGAGGTGTACACGCAGGGCTGGACCACCTACTGGCGCAGCGACGGCTTCGACTACGACGCCCGGCTGCAGCACCGCCGCTTCCTGCCGTTGCTGGATCAGGGCACGCAGCCGTTCGCGGTTCTGCTCAGCCAGTGCCGGGCGCGCGGCATGGAGGTGATGGGCGGGTTCCGGATGAACGACAACCACACCGACTCGGTGCGGCAGGGTGTGGGCGCCGGCGCCGCCTTCATCGTCGACAACCCGCAGTTCCGGCTGCGGGACGCCCCGCCGGGCCCGACGTACCGCCTGAGCGAGCCGCTGGACTTCAGCTTTGCGGAGGTGCGCGCCTACGTGCTCGGCGTGATCACGCGCTTCCTGGAGACGTTCGCCGTGGACGGCGTCGAGCTCTGCTTCCGCGACAACCGCTACTTCCCGCCGGGCAGCGGCCCCGAGCGGGAGCACCTGATGACCGAGCTGGTGCGGCAGGTGCGCGCGCTGCTCGACCGCAGCGGAGCCGGGAAGCGGCTGCTGTTGGGATGCCGCGTGCCATCCACCGTCGACGAGTGCCACGTGATGGGCCTCGATCTTCCCACCTGGGTGGGCGACGGGCTGGTGGACCACGTGGCGCCGCAGGACACCATGTACGCGGAGGCCAACATCCCCTACGCCGAATGGCGGGAGCTGACCGAAGGGGGACCGTGCCGGCTCTACCCGGCGCTGATGAACTGGGCCAGCCACCGGGCGCGCAGGCGCATGGGCCAGCAGCCGATCACCCAGGACCAGCGCCGCGCCCTGGCCACCAGCATGTACGCGCAGGGCGCCGACGGGATCTCCCTGTACAACCACTTCCTGGTCATGACCTGGTCGGGCGGCGACGAAGGCGACTGGACGTCCCGCGGAGCCGGCGCCCACGCGCCCTTCTACCCCCTTGCGCTGCACGACATGCACGACGTACGCACGCCGGAGGCGGCGCTGCGGGGTCGCCGCCACTACGTGTTCGACCCCACCTTGGGCGGCCTGGGCGGGTTTGGGCCCGACCGCGCCTCGAGCGGCAAGGTCAAGGCGCAGCGGGCGGTGCTGCGACGCCCGGACGGCGCCGCGGCCTACCGGTTCCGGCTGTACGAGGACCTGGACGGCGTGGCGGCGGCCATGCTGCTGTTCCGCGCGTACCACCTGTCGCTTGCCGACACGCTTTCCGTGAGCCTGAACGGGCGCGCGGTCCCCGCACGCGGACTGCGGCGCCGTGACGACGAGGTGCGCATCGACCTGCGGCCGAGCGAGGTGCCGCCGGGCCCCGACGCTGAAGCGAGCCGCGCCGACACACGCCCTTTCGTGACGTACTGGTTCCCGCTCACCGCCGATCTGACCGTGCGCGGCGAGAACAGCCTGGATCTGCGCCTCGAGCGCAGCGACCCCGCGGCGCGGGAAGCCGCGGTCGTCGAGGAGGTGGAGGTCCATGTCATTCCCCGCGTTCGCACATCATGAGCTGTGACGGAGGATCGCATGCCGCACATTGACTGGCAGAGGACGGTAGTCAGAGACGGCTGGCACAACATGGGCACCGATCTCTGTTTCTGGCGGGATTGCTACTGGCTGGTGTACTCGCGCAACGCCGCCCACGCCTCTCCGGAGGGAACGATCGTCGTCATGCGGTCGCTCGACCTGAAGCGGTGGCACCTTGTCACGATCATCGATTCAGGATTGGACGATCGTGATCCCAAGCTCCTTGCCACCGACGACAAGCTCTCCGTGTATTTCTTTTCCTGCCGGTTCAGTGCCGTGCATGGCGAGCTCCGGCAGGTCGGGCACACCTGCCTCTCCTCGAGCGAAAACGGCGTGAGCTGGACGACCCCGGTGCAGATCCACACGTCGAACTATTGGCTGTGGAGCATCAGGCAGTATCGAGGCGCCTTCTACTCGGCCGAGAAGGGCGGAGAGCTTCTGACCAGCTCCGACTGCCTGAGCTGGGAGACGGTGAGCCGCATCCCTCTCGCGGAGGACGATGTCGTGGACCCGTCCGATCCAGGATTCGATCCGCGCACGGTGACGCACAAGCCCTGCAACTCCATCAGCGAAACGGACTTCATCTTTCGCCCGGACGGCGAGCTCTGGTGCGTGTCGCGGACGAACCGCGATCCGGACGACTCGATCTTCTACTGGTCCAGGCCACCCTATCGACAGTGGGACTGGGTGGATCTGAAGACGAGGATCCACTGTCCGAGGATCTGCGAATGTCGGGGAATGTTGTACGTGGCCGGCAGGAGAAGCACGGATACGCCGTGGAAGATTCAGCCGACACCGGCGGGCAACACCGCGATATTCGTGCTGGAGAAGGGGAAGGTGGAGCCGTTTCTCGCACTGGCAAGCGAGGGCGACGCGGCCTATCCGGGCCTGATCGCCACGGGACCCCGCACGCTGGCGATGAGCTACTACTCGCAGCATGCCTACCTCGGCGGGGTGGTGCCGGCAGACACGAACAGGTCGGCCTTCCTGCCGGAGTTGGACGACAGGTCGTTGCGCATGACCGGCCCCGCCGACATCTTCCTCGCCGAGATCGACACCGAGGAGGAGGGCCGCGAGGTCAGATTCTAGTGTCCACGCGCGGTGTCGCTGGTTGACACGCTCGACGGCGGAGGCAACCATTCATTATCGGCGCGATTCGCGCGCCGCTTGAGGATCGCCGCGACCGCCGGGCGGAACCGCGGTCGCGCACCAAGGAGAAACAACGGTGGTGACACGAAGACTCTGGTCGCTCGCAACGCTCGCAACGGGGCTGATGCTCCTTGCCGCCACACACGGCGTGGCCCAGTATCAGGAAGCGCCGATGCTGGCGGAGATGGTAGCCAACGGAGAGCTGCCCCCGGTGGAGGAGCGCGTATCGAACAACCCGTTCGTGCGCGAGGTCCTGAACGAGATCGGCACCTACGGCGGCACGCTGCGCGGCGTCGATCAGGGCAAGCCCAGCATCGGCTGGCTCAACCTGGCCGGCTACAACACGGAGGGCGGCGGCATCGCCTTCGACATCCCGTTCGACGTTCATCAGTGGGTCGTCGACGGCATGCACCTGGGCGCGAACACGCTGAGTCCGTTCTACTTCGAGAGCTTCACGATCAACGACGATTTCACGGTGTTCGAAGGGACGATCCGTGAGAACGCGCGCTGGTCGGACGGCGAGCCGTTCACCGCCGAGGACATCGCCTGGGTCTACAACATGGTCCACATCCATCCGGAGGTGAACCAGATCCCGCGGTGGTTCGCGCAGATCGGCGAGGACGTGGTCCAGGTGGAGGCGATCAGCGAGCGGACGGTGCGCTTCACGTCGCCGGTGCCGCATCCGCTCATGCACATGTGGATCCTGGCCGAGAGCACGCACGCCAAGCATTGGCTCGAGGACTACCACCCGGAGGCGAACTCCGAGCGAAGCTACGAGGACCTGCATCGCCGAATGAACCGTGAGGAGCACCCCCAGCAGCCGTGGCTCGGCCCGTGGGTGCTGGAGAGCTATGACCCGGCCACCAAGCTGGTCGCGGTGAGGAATCCCTACTATCCCGTGGTCGACACGGCGGGAAACCAGCTCCCCTACATCGATCGCATCGAGCGGCGCTCGGTGGCGAACAAGGAGGCGGCGATCCTGGCCATGGTGCAGGGCGAGGTGGACGCGCAGCAGGGACTCATCGCGCTTTCCGACCTGCAGGTGCTGCGCGAAGGCCAGTCACGCGGTGACTACACCATCGACATGTGGACGGGCGGCTCCCGTCAGGGCTGGGTCAACCTCATCGTCGAGCCGACGAACGAGAATCTGGCCAAGTACATCCGCGAGATCGACTTCCGCCGGGCGCTGTCGCTGGCTCTGAACCGCGACGAGATGAACGACACCCTGTTCTTCGGGCTGGGTGCGACAGCGGGCACGGTCGTCTCGCCGAACTCCGTCTTCTACGACGCGCGGATGGACACGTACGCGGAGTACGATCCCGAGCGGGCGCGCAGCCTGCTTGAGGGGCTCGGGCTCACGGACAGCAACGGCGACGGCATGCTGGAGTATCCGGAAGGCGGCGACGTGACGATGGTGCTGGACGTGCACTCCGGCGTGCCGGACACGATTTCTCCCTCCGAGCTGATCGTCGGCTACTGGCGCGAGATCGGCATCGACGCCACCATGGACGTCCTTGCCGGCTCGGCCTGGGCCGCACGCTGCGGCGGCGATGGTGAGGCGATCATGTGGGTCGGCCCGTCATTCGAGCCGTACCTGCCGCACACCTTCCTGGGCCGCCAGTTCAGTCCGCTCTCGCACATGTGCGGGCACGGCCTGGTGGATCCGCCGCAGGAGTACCAGGACATCTGGGAGCTGGAGCAGGAGTTGACCTCCGAGCTCGACGCGCAGCGGTTCGTGGAGCTGGTCAAGGACTTCTACGTCATGATGGGCGAGGACGTGCTGTTTCAGATCGCCCACATCGCCGAGGTTCCGATTCCGGTGCTGCGCAGCAACAAGATCGGCAACATGCCGGAGACGGGCGTGAAGCTGAAGGGCATCATGTCCGCGCATCTGGATCAGTTCTACTTCAAGTAGGATCGCAAGAGGCTTACCTCAGGGACTGGCGGGTTTTCCCGTCAGTCCCTTTTTGATTCGCCCCATTTGATTCGCCCCATTTGATCCCTCATGACGACGTTCATCATCCGCCGGGTGCTGACCATGATCGTGTCGTTCTTCCTGATCTCGATCGTGGTCTTCATCACCATCCAGTTGCCGCCCGGGGACTACGCGTCGAACCTGATCGCGCTCGCCGCCGGCACCGACGCACGGGTGATCAACGCTCAGGCGGCCGAGGAGCTTGCGCAGAACATCAGGGCGCGCTTCGGTCTGGACCAGCCGCAATGGCAGCAATACCTGTTCTGGATCGGCAACTTCATGCGCGGCGACTTCGGCCTGTCGCTGGAGACGTTTCTGCCGGTGCGGGAGATGCTGGAGGACCGGCTCCTGATCAGTTTCGGCCTGTCGCTCATTACGCTGCTGTTCACCTGGGCCATCGGCATTCCGATCGGCATCTACTCCGCCACGCACAAGAACAGCCTGGGCGACCACGGCGCGACCTTCGCGGGCTTCATCGGCCTGTCGATCCCGAACTTCTTCCTGGCCCTGGTCCTGATGGTGTTCGCGCTGTTCGTGCTCGACCTCCCGGTGGGCCGCCTGCTGTCCGCCGAATACGAGGATGCTCCGTGGAGCCTCGCTAAGCTGTGGGACCTGGCGAAGAACCTGTGGATTCCGATCATCGTCATCGGCACCGCCGGCACCGCCAGCACGATTCGCATCATGCGCGGCAACCTGCTGGAGGTGCTGGAGCAGCCGCACGTGACCACCGCCCGTTCCAAGGGCATGGCCGAGCCGGTGGTCATCAGGCGTCACAGCGTCCGCATCGCGTTCAACCCGTTCATCAGCGCCCTCGGCCTGTCGCTGCCGGCCATGCTGTCGGGAGAGACGATCACCTCGATCGTGCTGAACCTGCCCACCGCCGGCCCGTTGCTGTTCAGGGCGCTCCTGCAGGAGGACGTGTACCTGGCGGGGAGCATTCTGCAGTTCTTCGGGATCTTCCTGCTGCTGGGCAACCTCATCGCAGACATCGCGCTGGCGTGGCTCGACCCGCGGATCCGCTATGACTGACAGGGGCCTGTCGTGAGCAGCGACCAGCGACCGACATCACCGCGTGCGGATGATCCCACGCGGCCGGCGGCTGCCGCCCGCGCGGTCGGGCTGGAAGACAGCGCCGCCCTGGAGACGGCGCTGCGAACGCCCCGGCAGCTTGCCTGGAGGAGGTTCCGCAAGAACCGGCTGGCGGTCGCGAGCGCGGTGGTGGTCGCGCTGTTCTACCTGATGGCGCTGTTCGCGGCGTTCCTGAGCCCCTATCACCACGACCAAAAATTCACCAAGCTGCGCTTCGCCCCGCCGCAGCGGGTCCACTTCTTCGACGAGGATGGGCGCCTGAGCAGGCCGTACACGTACGCGCTCAAGCAGGAGCTGGATCTGGAGACGTTCGCGCTCACCTACCAGGAGCAGGAGGACACCAAGTACTACGTGAAGTTCTTCGTGCAGGGAGAGCCGTACCGCTGGCTCGGCATCATCCCGATGCAGCGCCACCTGTTCGGGGTCGAAGAGGGCGGCTCGATCTTCCTGTTCGGGACCGACACGCTGGGCCGGGACCTGCTGTCCCGGATCCTGATCGGATCGCAGGTGAGCCTGAGCGTACCGCTGGTCGGCACCCTGGTGACGATCATCATCGGCACCATCCTCGGCATCGCCTCCGGCTACTTCGGAAGGATGATCGACCACGCACTGCAGCGGTTCATCGAGGTGCTGATCTCGTTTCCCAGGGTGCCGCTGTGGCTGGCGTTCTCTGCCGCCATTCCCGCCACCTGGCCTTCCGGATGGGTGTACATGGGAATCGTCGTGGCGATATCGCTCATCGGCTGGGGCGGCCTGGCGCGGGTCGTGCGCGGCAAGGTGCTGGCGTATCGCAACGAGGAGTACGTCCTGGCGGCCGAGGGGGTCGGCGCCGGCACGTGGCGGATCATCACCAAGCACCTGCTGCCGGGCTCGCTGAGCCACATCATCGTCGTGGCGACGCTGTCGGTGCCGGAGCTGATCCTGGCGGAGAGCAGTCTCAGCTTCCTCGGCGTCGGCGTCACCCCGCCCATGACGAGCTGGGGCATCCTGCTGCAGGGGGCGCAGAGCGTGCAGGCGCTGCTGCATCAGCCCTGGCTCGGGCTGCCGGCGATCTACATCATCGTCATCGTGCTCGCCTTCAACTTCCTCGGCGACGGCGTCCGCGACGCCGCCGATCCGTTCGCCACATGAGCCCCGCCACGTGAGCCCTGACACATGAGCGAGGCGCTGCTCCGGGTGAGCGACCTCCGGACGTACTTCCACACGGACGACGGCGTCGTGCGGGCGGTGGACGGCGTGAGCTTCAGCGTAGCGCCCAACCAGACGCTGGGGGTGGTCGGTGAGAGCGGTTGCGGCAAGAGCGTTACGGCGCTGAGCGTGCTGCGGCTGGTCAAGAGCCCCCCCGGCAAGCTGGAGAGCGGCTCCATGATGCTTGCGACGGACGGGGGCTCGGTCGATCTGGCCAAGCTGCCGCAGCGCGGCAGACGGATCCGTGCCATCCGCGGCCGCGACGTGTCCATGATCTTTCAGGAGCCGATGCGGGCCCTGACCCCCGTCTACACCATCGGCTTCCAGATCAAGGAGGCCCTGCAGGAGCACACCGGCATGGGCGCCGACGAGGTGACCTCCACGGCGGTGGAGATGCTGCGCGCCGTGGGCATGCCCGATCCGGAGCAGCGCATGAACACCTACCCGCACCAGCTCTCGGGCGGCATGCGGCAGCGGGTCATGATCGCGATGGCCCTGGTCTGCAGGCCGAAGCTCCTGATCGCCGACGAGCCGACCACCGCCCTCGACGTCACCATCGAGGCGCAGATCCTGGCGCTGCTGAAGCGGCTGCAGGAGCAGTTCCACATGGCCATCCTGTTCATCACCCACGACCTGGGGGTGATCGCGAAGATGGCCGACGACGTGATGGTGATGTACCTGGGGCAGGTGATGGAACGCGCGCGGGTCCGGGACCTGTTCCACGATCCGCGGCATCCTTACACGCAGGCGCTGTTTCGCTCGATCCCCTCCATGGTCGAGGAACCGAAGCAGCGGCTGGCGGTCATCCAGGGCTCGGTGCCGCATCCGCTGACGCACAGCGCCGGCTGCCCCTTCGCACCGCGCTGCGATCACGCCAGCGACCGGTGTGCGCAGAAGCCGCCGGAGTTCGAGGTCGGACGGGATCACACGGTTGCGTGCTGGCTCCACGAGGGAAAGAGCGAGGAGTAGGCGTGCCCCATCCGCCCGAGCTGCTGACCGTCGAGAACCTGCGGAAGCACTTCCCGATCGAGAAGGGGTTGCTGCGGCGCACCGTCGGACAGGTCAGGGCCGTGGACGGCGTGAACTTCTCCGTTCGCAAGGGAGAGACGCTCGGGCTGGTGGGCGAGAGCGGCTGCGGCAAGACCACGGCCGGCAGGGTGGCCGCGGGGCTTGCCAGGCCGTCCGGCGGCACGGTGATCTTTCACTCCGACGGGGAGCGCATCGACGTGCACGCCCTGAGCCGCCGGGAGCTGAAGGCGTTCCGCCGCCACGTGCAGGTCGTGTTCCAGGATCCGTATTCCTCGCTCAATCCCTACCTGCGCGTGATCGAGATCGTCGGCGAGCCGCTGGAGGTGCAGGAAGGCATCCGCGGTCCGGCGCTGCGCGCGGAGGTGGAGCCTCTCATGGAAGCGGTGGGCCTCCGGCCGGCGTATGCGGACCGGTTCCCGCACGAGTTCTCCGGCGGTCAGCGGCAGCGGATCAGCCTTGCCCGGGCGCTGGCGCTCAAGCCGCAACTGGTCGTCGCCGACGAGCCGGTGTCCGCCCTCGACGTGTCGGTGCAGGCGCAGATCCTCAATCTGATGATCGAGCTGCAGCGGCGGTTCGGCCTGAGCTACCTGTTCATCGCCCATGATCTGAGCGTGGTCCGCTACATCAGCGACCGCGTTGCCGTGATGTACCTGGGGCGCATCGTAGAGACCGGAGCCTCGGACGCGGTGTTCCGCAGTCCCCGGCACCCGTACACGGAGGCGCTGCTTTCGGCGTTCCCGGCCCCGGATCCGGACGATACCGACGAGCGCATCGTCCTGGAGGGCGACGTGCCCAGCGCGGCCAACCCGCCCGCCGGCTGCGCGTTCCATACCCGGTGTCGGTACGCGGTCGACGCCTGCCGTCAGGACGTGCCACAACTCGAGGAGGTTGCCATGGGACAGATGAGCGCGTGCATACGCGCCGAAGAGCTGCAGTTGCAGGGGCGGACGATCACCAAGCCGCCGTGGGCGAGTGCGGATGCCGGCGGGCAGTCCGCTTCCGAAACAAAGGAGGATCGAAGTGGCTAGCGAACCGCATCTCGTCTCCGTCGCCCGGATCTGGGACCGGGCGCCGCACAGCGCCTTCACCGACCTGCTGCGCCACCGCGGCCGCTGGTGGTGCACGTTCCGGGAGGCCACGGATCACGGCAAGAGCATCGGCACGCTCCGGGTTCTGGTGTCCGACGACGGCGAAGCGTGGACCAGCGCCGCCGAGGTCGTGGAGGAAGGGATCGATCTGCGCGATCCCAAGCTGTCGGTCATGCCCGACGGGAGGATGCTGCTGCTGGCCGGCGGTACGGTATTCAGGGGAACAACGTATCTCAGCCGTTCCCCCCGTGTGTGCTTTTCCGAGGACGGCATCACGTGGAGCGCGCCCGCCCGCGTGCTCGCCGAGGACCACTGGCTGTGGCGCGTGACGTGGCACGACGGGGTCGGCTACTCCGTCTCGAAGCTCGGGGAAGCGGACAACCCGCGCCGCGGCTTCCTGTACACGACCCGTGACGGCCTGGAGTGGCAGTGGGTGACGGAGTTGCGTCCGCCGGACGGAAGCTGGACGGTCAGCGAGACCACCCTGCGCATCATGCCCGACGGCGAGATGATGGCGCTGATCCGGCCCGACTGGATCGGCAGCAGCCGGCCGCCCTACACCGAGTGGTCGTTCGCGCACCTGCCGCAGAGCCTGGGCGGCCCCAACTTCATCCGCGTCCCGAGCGGCGATCTCTGGGCCGGCGCCCGCTGCAGCGATGCCTCGGGCGCGCCCGTAACCGCCCTGGCGCGCATGAGCCGCGATGCCTTCGACGTGGCGCTGGTGCTGCCGAGCGGCGGCGACAACTCCTACCCCGGCATGGTCTGGCACGAGGATCGGCTGTGGATCAGCTACTACTCGTCACACGAAGGGAAGGCGAACATCTACATCGCCCAGGTCAGCCTGGGCTGAGGCGGCCGCGGAGCCGCCGCGAACGATGAGCAGCGTCACCGTCGCCAGCGTGCAGTTCGACGGGTTGCCGGGCCACGTCGACGCGAACCTTGGCCGCATGGTGAAGCTCATCGAGGACGCGGCAGCGCGGGGAGCGGGGCTCGTCGCGTTCCCGGAGGTCGCGGTCTCCGACTACTGCGGCGCCGACTTCACGCCGCTGGCCAGCCCCGTGCCTGGTGAGCAGTTCGAGATCCTGGCGAAGGCGGCCGCGCGCTGCGGGGTGTTCGTTGCCGCCGGTCTGATCGAGCGATCGCCGCGCGGACTGCACAACACGGTGGTGCTCATCGACTCCACGGGTGCGCTGGCCGGCACGTCCCGGAAGACGCATCTCTCACTCGCCCACTACGACCCGTCGATCGCACGGGAGGTGGACGTACTGGTGCCGGGCGACGACATCCCCGTGTTCGATACGCCGTTCGCCAGGGTCGGCATCATGATCTGCAAGGACGGCGACTACCCGGAGGTGCCGCGGATCCTCGCCGTCAGGGGGGCGGAGATCATCCTGTGGCTCACCAACCGCCCCGGCGTGAAGCGCGGTTCGGCGGCCTACCACGCGGCCAGCAACTGCGCGGCCGTCGTCGTCGCCAATCGCGCCCAGGGTCACGCGCGCGGCGGGCACAGCGCCATATTCGACTGGAAAGGGGGAACGGTCGCCGAGGCCGGAGCAGGGGAATCGATCCTCCGTGCCGAGCTGGACCTGGCCGCGATGCGCGAGGCGCGCGCCGTCCACTGGAACGAGCAGCGGGTACGCCGGCCGGAGCTTTATGCGGAGCTGTCCGCGAAGGGGAACCCTGCGTGAGCACGCCGGACCGCTCGAAGGCCGATCTCCTGGCGCTGTTCCGGGATCCGCCGGCCGAGTACGGCGACTTCGCGACCTGGTTCTGGGAAACCGGCACCCTGACCAGGGAGCGGATCACCTGGCAGCTCGAGCAGATGAAGGCCGCCGGGGTGAGCGGGACGTGGTACTACCCCCGCTTCGTCGGCAGCGAACCCCTTGCCACCGACCCGCCTTACTGGAGCGACGAGTGGCGGGAGGTCTTCAACCACTCGGTGGCCGAGCATCGCCGGCTCGGCATGAAGGCGGGGTTCTCCGACTGGACCGGCCGCGGCTACTGGCAGGAACGCCTGCGCGAGGAGGGCCGGACGCGGCCCGAGCTGGTCGGCCGGCGCTTGGTCTGCCACGAGGCGGCGGTGGCCGGCGGCGGACCTGCCCTCGAGATGGCCGTCCCCGGTCCCGAGTCCGTCGTCAGCGCGGCGGCCTACCGCGTCGCGGCAGGCGCCGGCGACCGCCTGGACGGGGACAGCCGCATCGACCTCACCGACCGCCTCACGGGAGGCACGCTGACCTGGAACGCGCCGGGCGGCACGTGGCGCGTCATCGTCGTCACCACCGAGCGCCACGACCTCGACTACCTGAATCCCGCCGTCGCCGCGCGCTGGCTGGAGCTCTACTCGGAGGTGCACGAGCGGGAGCTCGGCGAGCTGTTCGGCGAGACGCTGGACGTGTTCCTGCACGACGAGCTGTGGGTCCTGCGCGGGAACATCATCTTCTCGCAGGCACTGGCGGATCGCATCAGGGCCGACCACGGCTACGATCCGCTGCCCGAGCTCGCGGCGCTGTTTCGGGACATCGGCCCCCGCACCGACAAGATCCGCTGCGATTACTACGAGGCGATGGCCGTCCTGCTGGAGGAGCACTTCTACCGGCCCTTCAGCCGCTGGCACGAAGAGCGCGGCCTGCGCTTCGCGACCATCGCCACCTGGGGCCGGCAGAGCGTTCTTGGCCAGACCTGGCACTACGTCGACTACTTCCGCTACCTCCGCCACTTCCACATCACCGGCAACGAGGACCCGCTCGGCGCCGAGCCCGGCAACCGCTGCCTGATCGACGCCAAGATGTCCAGCTCCATCGAGCACATCTACCGGCGCGATCGGTCGGCGGTATGCGCCTACTGGCGCTCGGGCTGGGGCATGACCCAGGACCAAAACCTCGCCTGGACCCACGAGAACTTCGCCTACGGCCTCAACCTCTACAACGGCCACGGCGGGCTCTACGGCAGCATGGGCGGCTGGTACGAGTGGGAACCGCCGCTGATCTACTTCCGGCAGCCCTACGCCCGGCACTGGCCCGCGTTCGTCCGGCACGTCTCCCGGCTCGGCGCGGTCATGAGCCAGGGCACCCACTGCGCCGACGTGGCGCTGCTCTATCCGCTCACGACCGTGCACGCGCACTGGCTGCGCGGCGAGCACTTCACCAGCCCTGCGTACGAGGCGGGCAACGAGTGCTTCGCCCTGGCGCAGCACCTCTACCGGAACGGCATCGACTTCGACTTCGTCGACGATCACTCGCTGAACGGTGCGGAGATCGGCGACGGCGTGCTCGTCATCGCCGGCATCGAGTTCCGCTGCGTGGTGGTGCCGCCGATGACGACCATCAAGACCCGGACGCTGGAAGTCCTGAAGCGCTTCTACGACGCCGGCGGGACGGTGATCGGCTACCGGCGCCTGCCGACCGCATCGCAGGAGCGCGGCCGCGGCGACCCGCGGGTGCGCGAGCTGGTACAGGCGATCTTCCAGGTGGCTCCGGACCGGCCGTACGCCCACGCCGCCGGCAAGCGCGCCATGGATCAGCTTCCGCTCTACAGCCAGGCGCTCGACAGCGTGCACGTGAACGGCAACGAGCGTGGCGGCAGCGCGATTTACCTGCCGGTGATGCAAATGCACGGCACGCCGTACAACGAGGGGCCGCGCGTCGCCGCCATGATCGAGCGCTCGGTCGATCTGGATGTCCGTTGCAGCGCCGCCGACGTGTACCACACCCATCGGCGCACGCTGGCGGCGGGTCGGCGGACCGACGTCTACTTCCTGTTCAACCAGAGCAACGAGCGCCGCGAGGTGGAGGTGACGTTCCGCTGCGGAGGGGATCCTGCGCTCTGGGACGCGGCAACCGGGTCGACCCGCCCGCTGCTGCGGTGGCGTCCGGCGCGGAGCGGCACCGCCGTGAGGCTCGACATGGAGCGCTACGCCGGCCTCATCGTCGTGTTCGACTCCGGGGACGATGCGGCGGGCTCACCGACGGGCACGTCGCTGCGGGTGGTCGATGACAACCTCGACGAGCTGGTTCGGCTCGACGGCGCCGGACGCGACGCGGTCGTCGAAGGGTTGGCGGACTCCGGGGGGCGGAAGCACGTGGCGGTCGCGGGTGGGGTCGCCCCGGCCGGGTTTCGTGGCGCGGTGAAGGTCGAGGCGCCGCCGGCGCCGCTGACGGTCGGCGGGCCGTGGCGGCTGACCCTGATCCCGACGCTCGACAACCGGTGGGGGGACTTCCGCGTGCCTGCCACCGGCCGGCTCATCGGGCCCGAGGCGCGCCGCTTCCGGTACCGCGAAGAGCAGGGCACGGCCGGAGCCGACCTGGGCTGGCACACCGCCGGACTCGATGACAGCCACTGGCAGGACTACCTCTACTCGGAGGGCCCCTTCGCGTACAGCCTGGGACCGTTCCGGCCCGGCTCGGAACCGGCGGAGGTCGACAACGGCGCCGTGCGGCTGGACGCCGACCATGTCGTCGATGGCCGGACCCATCACTGGCAGCCGTTCGCCTTCTCGCCGCGCTACGGCCACCGGCACTCGACGCCCGGCGATCCCGACCGCCGCAGCTTCGAGGGCGTCCCGGAGGAGTACATCGTCTTCCCGCCGAGCGTGGAAGCCGGCGGCGGACACGTGCGCTACCTGCTGGCCCGGGTCGTCGCGCCCGCGGCGGGCGAGTGGGACCTGCTCATCGGCGGCGTCGACGGCGCGGCCGTCGGCGTGCGGCTGGGCGGCACGGCGCTCGCGCTGGCGACCGGCCCCGGCGAACGCCGCCGGGCGACCGTGAGCCTGGCTGCCGGGCCGAACGAGCTGCTGCTCAAGCTCGCCCACGTGGGCGAGCGCCCGATTCGCATGTACGCCGCATTCCTGAATCCGGGGGAGGCCGTGCCAGCCACCGGGGGCCATCCGCTGCCGTCGCTGCCGTGGTTCCAGCCGGGCGGCGAGCTGGTGTGGGACGTCCACGCAGCGCAGCACCCGCCTGTCGGCTGGCTCCGCTTCGCGGCTCCTCCCGGCACCAGAGAGATGCACCTACCGGTGCAGGCCGCCGGCGCGCAGGTATGGGTCGACGGCGCGGCCGTCGCCATCGACGCCGGACGGGTGATGCTGGCCAAGCCGGTGAACGCCGTCGCACAGGTGGCGGTGCGGCTCCGGCAGCACCCCGGACGCTATGCCGGCGCGGCGATGCCCGAGCCGGTGGCGTTCACCTGCGATCCGGCGGCGGTCGAGCTGGCCGACTGGAGCGCGCTGGCCCTCGGCAGCTACTCGGGCGGGGCGAAGTACCTCACCAGCTTCCGGCTGGAACGGCAGCACCTCGACACCGAGATCGAGCTGGATCTCGGTCTGGTGCACACCACGGCGGAGGTCACCCTCAACGGCGAGCGGATCGGGGTCGCAATGCGACCGCCGTACCGGCTGGCGATTACCGAGCAGGCCCGCATCGGTGACAACGACCTCACCGTCGAGGTATACAACACGCTGGCCAACCACTTCAGCGTCGGCTTCCCCCCGTCCTCCCACGCTCCCAGGGAGCAGCAGGGCGGCGGCTTGGTCGGCCCGGTGACGGTCCGGTTCCGGCGACCCCTCAGCATCACCGCCCGCCCGGTGATCGGGCCTTGAGATCAATCAGCGATCGATCATAGCTGCCATGGCCGAGGCAACATCATCGCGAAACTTTGCCCAGGCAGGCACCTGCTCTAACAAACCGCCCGAACGAAGGTTCTCTGCAAGCTGCTTTCGAAGATTGCCAAAATCGGCCTTGAACCTCTTCCGTCGTCGCACTCCGCGAGGTGCTCCCGCCTTCATCAGGACCTCTCGCAAGGTCTCTTTGGGGTCCGGCATACTCTCCAACTCATCAGGTGCGGGCAAATCAAGCGGCTCGGTGCCCCGTGGACGACCTGCGACTCTACGTATCGCGGCTTCGTCCGCGAGCAGCCATGCCTCCATCATGCGCACCGGCACTACGCCGATCCATCGCTCCTCGTATCCGGCAGCCGATACGCCCTGTCTGATCTCGCCGTATCTCGTATCAGGGTCTGCTCTATCGGCGTCGCGGTGAACGAATAGCAAGTTCACGCTGCCATAGTACTGTAGCCAGAGACGTACTTTGTCTCTCACAAGACGTCCGCGAAACGAGGCTGCTCCATCGGCTTCCGATGCACCATACTCGATGAGCAGTGCCTGAATGTGAGAGACCAACGCTGCGTCGGGTGAGCCTTCGCAGATCAGAAGAAACCGCACTCTCATGTATTCTGCCAGAACTCCTCAGGCCAGAATTCCGCGGGGAATCTGAGCTGAGCATCTTCTGGCGGAATCAGATAGGATTGCAGTTCGACCTTACCGACACCAGTTGACGTACTTGAATCATCTTCTGGGCCGGTAGTATCCCGCCAAGACCCTTGTAGGGGGTAGCATTTTAGCGGCCGGACCGCTCGTCCGGCAGCCGACTTGACGGCGGTGTTTTTTGCCAGAACTATTTCCTGCGGGCTCTGCAGTTGCACGAAATAGGGTGAGTGGGTCGCGACAACGACTTGCCGTAAGGGGTTGTCCTCGGCCACGGGTTCGTCGGCGTCGACCGCGATGTCGTGCAGCAGCCGATTCATGGCCGCCAGCCTCTCGGGATGGATCCCGTTCTCCGGCTCCTCCATGCAATACACCCCGGCGTCGGCGGCCTCCGCGATAGCGGTCAAGGCCAGGAATCGAAGGGTACCGTCGGAAATGGAGTTGGCCCGCAAACGTACTCCGTCGGGTTCTTCGAGCTCCAGGGAAAAGAGCTGCCGCACGTCGTCTCGGACCGCGCGGACCGTGTGTACCGGGACGAGGGCCGAAAGCGTACTCGCGATCCTGCTCAGGATGTCATCCTCCGGGTCTACCGAAGTCTCGGTGGTGAAAGCCTGACTTGCCAGATGGTGCAGGGTGGCTGGGATGTGCCCTCCGTCGGGGGTGATGCCCGGTTCATCGGTGAACTTGTCAGGCCGTCGCATGGCCGAGGGCTCCAGGGCCAGTATTCTCCAGCGCTGCATTTCTCGACGAGCTGCCAGGATCGTGGGCGTCGCTGCGGTATTCTCGGTGCCGATGATCGTTCGGGGGGCACGTTCGGCAGGGGCCGCCGGGCGCGCGCGTCCGGAGGAACCGCCATCTTGATGAATGACGATGGTAGCGGGATCGGCCGCTCCGTCACCGATCGTGGAGATGTACCCTGAGCCTCGCCGCTTGTTGTAAATAACGCTGTTCCGAAACTTCTGTTTGATATGAGGAAAGCGCAACTTTTCGGCGGCGAGTCCGGAGGGGATGTGTCGAAGGTCTTCGCGCTCCAGAACAAGACCGCCGAGAGGCCCGGCGGATTGGGATGGTGGATCGTGTCGGAACGCAACCTCGTACCGCAGGAAAGTCGATGAAGGGATTCCTGGGCGACCAAAGTCGTCCACAACTCGCCTGTCTACGATCATCTCGGCCGCGAATCGGATGCGGTTCGCCGTGTTGCCGTTTGCGGAGAAAAACAGATCTGAGATTTCACCGGTATCTTGTTCCGAACTGCGAATCAGCAGCGCGGATTGATTGATGGTGTGGTCGGTCAGCAGTGACAGAAACCGGATAGCGTCGAAAATGTTGGACTTGCCTACTCCGTTGACTCCCGCGATACACGTATAGGGGCCGAGATCGAGGGAGAAATCGACCAGATTCTTGAAGCCATCTACTTCGATCCGGGTGAGCATGACGGTCTCCTGTGGCTGGGATCACCGGCGCGCGGGGTGCCCTGTAGGCGGATCATAGCAGATCGGTGGCGTTGACCGCCCGCGACGGCGGTGCATCCTTGGCCGTTGGAGCCCACGGAGCCGCGTGTAAGGCGCGGCTTGACAGATCCGCTGCGGCCCTCCACCTTGTGGCCGTGATCGGGAGCATTCGGCACAAGGGGCTCCGCAACTACTGGGCCAGAGGCCAGACGAAGGGCTTGAATGCCGAGTGGAGAAGCAAGGTGCGCCGAATTCTCTCGGCGCTCGAAGCCGCCGATCGGCCCGGGCAAATGAACTATCCCGGATCGTACTTCCATCGCCTGAAAGGTGAATGGGCCGGTCGCTACGCCGTTCGCCTGACGGGCAACTTCCGCGTTACCTTCGGATGGAATGACGACGGTGCGGCGGATGTGGATATAGAGGACTATCACCGATGATCGAGAGACACCCTTCCATAGACCCGGTACATCCCGGGGAGATTCTACGCGAGGACATCCTTCCCGCGCTTTCCATGAGCAAGACGGCCGTGGCCGATGCGCTGGGCATATCTCGGCAGACGCTCTACGACATACTCAATGAGAAGCAGCCGGTCACCGCCGAGATGGCGGTTCGTTTCGGCAAGCTGTTCGGCAACGGCGCCGGCTTCTGGGCGAATCTGCAACGCATTCACGATCTGGCGCTCGCAGAGCGCACGGTGGATGTCTCCGGGATACCGACCCTCGAAGCGCGAGCCGGTTGAACGATCGGAGTGGGCGATGGCGTCTCCATGCTCGGTGGCGCCGTTATGGACGCATCGCCTCATGTCGTACTCTTTGCCGATATGCCGGTGAACCCTGCGAGCACTCGACGGCTCGGTGAGACCGATGTCGAGGTCACCGTCCTGGGCTTCGGCGGGGCCACGATCGGCGGGATCAGCCGGGCGCTGACCGAAGCGCAGGCACAGGAGACGCTCGCCGCGGCATTCGACGCGGGAATCCGCTTGTTCGACACCGCGCCGTCGTACGGGAACGGCCAGAGCGAGCATCGAATCGGCGCTCAGCTCCGCGATCGCATCCTCAGCGGCTGCGACCGGGCGGATCTGGTGCTTGCCACCAAGGTGGGCAAGCTGCTGCGGCGCCCGCGGCCGCCGGACGCACCGGATACCACCGAGTGGCCCGGCGGCCTGCCGTTCCGCATCCGGTGGGACTTCACCTACGGCGGCGTCATGCGCGCCTACGAGGACAGCCTGCAGCGGCTGGGCGTCACGCGCGTGGACCTGTTGACGATTCATGACCTGGACTACAGCGAGCACGAGTCTCCGGAGGTTGCCGATCGCCTCCTCGACCAACTGGAGAACGGCGGTGGCCGCCGGGCGCTTGCCGAGCTGCAGGCCGCCGGGGAGATTCGCGCGGTCGGCGCGGGCGTCAACGATGTCGGCAGCATCAGCCGGTTCGCGGAGCGGTTCGAGGTCGACTACTACCTGCTGGCCATGCCCTACTCGCTGGTGGATCAGCGCCCGTTGGACGACGAGCTTGCCTGGTGCCTCGACCGCGGCATCGGCATTATCAAGGGTGCGCCCTATGCTTCCGGCATCCTGGCCGCCGGCGCGGCGGCGACCTACGACTACCGCGCGCCGAGCGCCGAGGTGCGCTCGACCGTGTCGCGCATCGCTGCCGTATGCACACGGCATGGTGTGCCGATGCGCGCGGCGGCGTTGCAGTTCCTGCTCGCTCACCCGGCTGTCGCGGCGGTGATTCCCGGTGCTTCGACTCCCGAGGAGGTGGCGGACAACGCCCGCATGTTGACCGT
The DNA here is from genome assembly GCA_963662775.1 of Spirochaetia bacterium. GTDB lineage: Bacteria > Spirochaetota > Spirochaetia > SZUA-6 > Bin103 > CATQHW01. Next base: position 1,223,413 of record OY759747.1, on the reverse strand, counting down.
CTCGATCCCGGCCGACCTGTGGCGGGAATTGCAGCACGAGCGGTTGCTGCAAGACGGGGCGCCGACGCCCGCCTGACCGGGATCGGCCGCGTTGACCGCCGGGGCCGGGGGTGTAAGCTGGCGGCTTCCGAACCACCGCGCGAGGAGTCGAGGAATGCAGCAGCCGAAGGCCAGGCGTGACACGTTCTACCTGGAGAAGGACGCCGATCTCGAACACCTGAAGGGCAAGCTGATCGCGTCCCTGGGGTATGGCAGCCAGGGCCACGCGCAGGCGCAGAACCTGCGCGACTCCGGGCTGGACGTCATCGTCGGCAACGTCGAGGACCGCTACGCTGAGACCGCGCGCAACGACAGCTTCGAGGTGATGAGCATCGCCGATGCGGTCCGGCGCGCCGACGTCCTCCTCGTCCTGCTGCCCGACGAGTTGCAGCGCCAGATCTACCTGGACGACATCGCGCCCAACTTGCGCGAGGGCCAGGTGCTCGACTTCGCCTCCGGGTACGCCGTGCACTTCGGCCTGATCGAGCCGCCGCCGTTCGTGGACGTGGTGCTGTGCGTGCCCGCCTGCCTGGGCGAGATCGCCCGCCGCCGCTACGTCGACGGCAAGGGGACCTACGGCTCGTTCGGCGTCCACCAGGACGCCTCCGGCAACGCCCGCGACATCGTCATGGCGCTGGCGCTGGGCATGGGCTGGCTGCGCTTCGGCTGCGTCGAGTGCAGCTTCGGCGAGGAGGTGGCGGTGAACCTGTTCGCCGAGACCGCCGGGCTCAGCCTGATCCGGCCGCTGATGCTGATGGCCTACGAGGTGCTGGTCGAGGCGGGTTTCTCGGCGGAGAAGGCGTTCTCGGAGACCTTCTACGAGATGCAGTTCGAGGTCGAGGCGATCACCCGGGGGCGCGTCGGGGACACCTCGGGATCGCCGACCGCGGTCTACCTCGGACTGACACAGAATCCCAGGATCCTGGACGAGGACCTGCGCGACAGGATGCGCGCCATGCTGCGGCGGGTGCAGAGCGGCGAGCTGGTGCGCGACTGGAACCTGGAGCAGCTTGCCGGGAAGCCGCACCTGGCGCAGCTCAGGCGGGAGCGGGCCGAGCACGACATCCGGCACGTGGAGAAGCTGTTCCTGGAGCGCAAGGAGGAGACCGGCTGGTGATCGACATCCACAGCCACGTGAGCGATCCGGTCGGCGCGGGCGATCACCGCTACCGGCCCGACCCGGACTGGGGCGCGCTCCCGGCCGGCTGGAGCTACGTCGAGGTCGCCGGCGTCGCCGCCGACTCGCAGGACAACGTCTACGTCTTCAACCGCGGTGAGCACCCGGTCATCGTGTTCGACCGCGACGGCAGCTTCCTGGGCTCGTGGGGGGAGGGCACGATCGAGCGGGCGCACGGCATCTACATCACCGCCGCCGACCGCCTGTTTCTGACCGACGACAAGGACCACACGGTCACCGAGTACACGCTGGCAGGAGAACGGGTGATGACGATGGGGGTCAGCGGGCGCCCATCCGACACGGGCGTGGTCGGGATGGACTACCGCACCATCTCTCAGGTGGCCGGGCCGTTCAACCTGCCGACCAACCTGGTCGCGGCCGGCGGCGACCGCCTGTACGTCACCGACGGCTACGGCAACGCGCGCGTGCACTGTTTTTCGTCCACGGGCGACTACCTGTTCTCCTGGGGTGCCCCCGGTTCCGGGCCGGGCGAGTTCAACCTGCCGCACGGGATCGACGTGGACAGCAGGGGCCGCGTGTTCGTCGCCGACCGGGAGAACAGCCGCCTCCAGCTCTTCGACGCCGACGGCGGCTTCCTGGAGGAGTGGCGGGACGTCGTGCGGCCGACCGACCTGTTCATCTGCGACGACGACACCGTCTTCGTCGCCGAGGAGGGGGCGCGCTGCGGGCTGTTCCCGTGGATGACCCCGGAGCCGAACGCCATCGGCGGCAGGGTCGCCGTGTACGCGCCCGACGGCGAGCTGCTCGCGCGCTGGGGCGGCGGGCTCGATCCCTGCTCGCCTGCCGACTTCTACGCCCCCCACGCCATCTGGCTGGACTCGAACCGAACCATCTACGTGGGCGAGGTGAACTGGTCGGCCGGCGGCAAGGACGGGGACATCCCGCTCGACTGCCCCTGCCTGCGACGCTACGTCAAGGTGTAGGGAGCAACAGCACGACAGGAGGTGAAACGATGCGCGAGATACTGGGCGAAGCACCCGGCAGGCCCTACAGCCGCGGCACGCGCAAGGGCAACATGGTGTTCGTGTCCGGCCAGCTCGGCTGGGATGCCAACGACGACCCGATACCGGGAGGTGTTGGGCCACAGACGCGTCAGGCTCTGGAGTACGTCAAGGAGGTCCTCGCCCTCGCCGGCGCGACGCTCGACGACGTGACGATGGTCAACATCTACCTGGACGACCTCGATCGCGACTACGCCGAGATGAACGCCGTGTACCGCGAGTACTTCGGCGACGACCGTCTGCCGGCGCGCGCCACCGTCGGCGTCGCCCGGCTGGCCAAGGGCCTCTTGGTCGAGATCTCCTGCATCGCCGTCGTGGGCTGACCTTAGAGCTAACGCTCACCCCGGATATGGGCCAGTCGGACGGTTCGAGCGGATGCGGAGCGTACCGCCGGGTCCGCTAAGGCTCGTAATTGGTTGCAGAGACTTGAACTTTACGCATCGGATTCCGAAAATCGCCCGTCGGCGCGCCGGGCTATGACTCCGCGACGGCGGGTGACTGCCTTGACGCTGCTATAGCGGGGTCGCTACGGTAATCCACATCGTGAATCAGCCACAGCTCATGAATCAGCCGAGCGATTGCGAGGCATTCGACCTGTGGGATCCCCCCGGCGAAGAGTGGCCGTTGCTCTTCGTTCACACGTTCGACGTCCGCGGGCCACGCTTTGCGGCAAGTGTCACGATTGACGGAGCCTTGGTCGCGACCCTCGCGGACGATGAGAGCTTCTGGATTGATGGCGTATACCCGTATGCGGTGGCGAGTGAGGGCGCGTCCCTCCAGGAGGCTTACGAGAACGTCAAGACGTTCATGGCGGGCTGCCTGGAGGACATCGCCAGGGAGGCGACCAGCTTTGACGAGTTCAAGTCGGCCCTCAATGACTTTGCTACCTATCCAGGCGACGCATGCGCCCTGTCGGCATGGAGGCGCGGCGTGCAGAAGGTTCGCGCTGGAGGCGTCACCGTGCCAAGCGATGGCCTTCGCAGCTCGGAAGGATGGAGCCCGTCTGTCGAGGCGATTGAGACGAGAGCCTCAACAAGTACGTCAAAAGCTGCTCGGCCTGCCACAGCATCGAATCTGGCTCACGCTGCCTGATTGGCAGTCGTCACAATCCGCGAGGTGCGAAGAGCGCTGGATGTCTGCGCTCCTGATTGGAAAGAGCACCTGACCGACCATCGGATCCAGATCCACTGGAACGGAAAGATAGGTCGCTTGCCTAGCGGCGGTCACGGCAAGAAGAACGAGTTTCCGATCCAATGGGTGTGAACGCTGGCGCGCACGCTGGACATCGTCCAGTGCATGAAAGAGCAAGTAGCGGGGCTTTCGTCTTTACGCCCGCCGCCGCGCCGTGGCTTGTGATCCGTGCCCGCGCGAGGCCATCGAAACCGCCCCGCGCAGCCAGGCACGCACGACCGGGCCGGTTGCAGCACGCGGCCGGGCCGCAGTGACTCGGCCATGTCCAGAATCATCATGCCCAATAGCAGGCTGAGGATTGAGTTCGCTGGCGTTGATCTTCCTGTCCATGGCGGCGACCTGTCAGGCAATCGCGTGTTCCGAGCAGCCGCAGGAGCCGGTGCCCCTCATAGGCGCTCGACCGTGTAGATGAAGGCGGCGGCTGTCCTGCCGTCGCCCAGATCACCGAAGCGGGACAAGACGAGAACCGATGTTGCGCAGGCGCCTCAGGCGCGCTGGATGGTGCGGTACCGGTGCACGGCCAGCGGGGCGAACACGGCGATGATGGCCGCCGCCCAGATCAGGGTGTAGAGCACCGGATGCTGCAATGGCCACGCGGTCGGATCGGGCGTACCCGGGGGAATGTTCCCGAACAGCTCCCGGGTCGCCTGGGTGACCGCGGAGACCGGGTTCCACAAGGCGAAGGTGCGCAGCACCGGGGGCAGGTTCTCGGCGGGCACGAAGGTGTTGGCCACGAAGGTGAGCGGCATGGTCACCATGAACGACGCGTTGTTGATCACCTCCACGCTCGGCACCATCAGGCCGACGAGGGCCATGACCCAGGAGAAGGCGTAGGCGAACAGCAGCAGCAGGGCGAATCCCCCGATCGCCGGCAGCACGCCGGTGTCGATCCGCCATCCGACCACGAGCCCGGTCAGGGCCATGATCGCCAGCGACGCCACGTTGTACACCACGTCGCTCATCGTGCGGCCCACCAGCAGCGCGCTGCGCGACATCGGCAGCGAGCGGAAGCGGTTCATGATCCCCTTCTGGATGTCCTCGGCCAGGCCGGCGCCGGTGAAGATCGAACCGAACACGACCGTCTGGGCGAAGATGCCGGCGATCAGAAACTCGCGGTAGGAGCCGCCGGGAATGTTGATCGATTCTCCGAAGACGTACGCGAACAACAGCACGAACATGATCGGCGACAGCAGCACGAACACCAGCACCTCGGGCACGCGCTTGATCTTGATGACGTTGCGCTTGGCGATCGTGGCGGCGTCGCTCACCGCATTCAGCATGGCGCTCACGTGGCTTCCTCCTCCGGTTCCGTGGGTTCGGCAGCGTGGCCGGTCAGGGTGAGGAACACGTCATCCAGCGTCGGCCGGCGCAACCCGACGTCCTCGACGGCGACCTGCCCCTGGTCCAGCGCGCGCAGCGCCTGCATCAGTGCGTCCGCGCCACCGCCGGCGATCGGCGTCACCACCGTGCGCGCTCGTTCGTCCACCTGTTGCTCTCCGACCGCAAAGCGGTCCAGCACCTCGCGGGCGTGACTCACCGCCGCCCCGGCGGCCAGCGTCACCTCGATCCGCTCCGCGCCGACCAGCCGCTTCAGCTCGTCGGGCGTACCTTCGGCGATCGCCCTGCCGTGATCGATGACCAGCACGCGGTCGGCGAGCTGGTCCGCCTCCTCCATGTACTGGGTGGTGAGCAGCACCGTGGTGCCTGAGCCCACCATGCGGCGGATCACCTCCCAGAGCTGCCTGCGGCTGTGCGGGTCCAGGCCGGTGGTGGGCTCGTCCAGGAACAGTACCGGCGGGTCGGCCACCAGCGCGCCGGCCAGGTCGAGGCGGCGCCGCATGCCGCCGGAGTAGGTCTTGACCGGGCGGCCGCCGGCCTCGACCAGGTCGAACTGCTCCAGCAGCTCGGTGGCGCGGCTGCGCGCGCGGCGACGGCCGAGGTGATAGAGCCGGCCGATCATGTCCAGGTTCTCGAACCCGGTCAGGTGCTCGTCCACCGCCGCGAACTGTCCGGACAGCCCGATCTTGCGGCGCACGTCGCGCGGAGCCCGCACCACGTCGGCGCCGGCAACCAGGGCGCTGCCGGCATCCGGAGAGATCAGGGTGGCCAGAATGGACACGGCGGTGGTCTTGCCCGCTCCGTTGGGGCCGAGCACGCCGAGCACCGTGCCCTCCGACACGGCGAGGTCGAGACCTGCCAGGGCGGTGACCTTGCCGTAGCGCTTGACCAGCCCGGTGGCGTGAATGAGATCCGGCATTGCGTGGGTGGCGGCCGACCGGGAAGGAGTGAGCTGTCGGCAACTCGCCCGAAACCTACGCAGATTCGATCGATCGGTCAAAATCCGGGTCGCCTGACCCGAGCACCCAATCGGAGGCTCTTGACTTAGTCTATAAAGGTGGTAGACTTAGTCGGACAAGGAGAGAACCCGTGACCACCGTCAACATTCACCAGGCAAAGACGCATCTCTCACGGCTGCTCGCCGAGGTTGCCCGTGGTGAGGAGGTCATCATCTCGCGCGCAGGCACGCCGGTTGCGCGACTTACCCGGTACACGGCGGCCAAGCCACGGCGCAGGCTGGGGCGCGACCGCGGTCTGTTCGAGGTTCCCGACGACTTCGATGCGCCGCTTCCCGAGGACGTCATCGAGAGCTTCGAGCGATGAGGGTACTGCTGGATACTCACATCTGGCTCTGGAGCGTGGTGAATCCCGACCGGATCACACGCGTTGCGAGGGAGGTGCTTGCGGATCCGGAGACCACGCTCATATTGTCGGCGGTGAGCTCCTGGGAGATTGCGATCAAGTACCACCTCGGCAAGCTGCCGCTTCCCGAGGCACCGGCGGTGTTCATCCCGCCTCGATTGGTCCGTGACGGGATCGAATCGCTGCCGGTCGAGCACCATCACGCCTGCCGCGTGGCAGAGCTGCCGGATCATCATCGCGATCCGTTCGACCGGCTGCTCGTCGCGGTGGCGCAACTGGAATCGCTCAAGCTGGTCACCGCCGACGCCGCGTTCGATGCATATGACGTCGAGATACTTCATGCCTGAGCGCCGATCACGTGACCTGGATGCGCGCGAGCACGTGACATGACCAGCGGCGCGGAAGTGCCCTTCGTCGACTTCGGGCGCTCCTATCTCATCGGCAACGGCAGCAGCACCGCGGATTCCCCTGCGCCCATCGAGCAGAACGACGTGCGGCTGCAGGTGGAGTCGCTCGTACGGCTGCACGACGCTCACACCAGCCAGACCCGTACCATCTATCAGTGCGCGGCCTGCAAGGCGGAGAACACGTTCGACGCGACCGGACCGGGGGATCTGTTCAAACGGCCCAACTACGACTTCCTGCCGGTGGCATGCGGCAGCGAGCTGCTGATCTTTCGTCGTGGGCTGCTGGCCGGCGACGCCGGATACCGGCGCTACTACCCGTGCATGCCGGCCTTCGGCGACCTGCGCGCGTACATCGTCGCCGCGCGGGGTGTCGAGCGGCTGATCGACTTCCGGGCCGTCGCCGAGGCGTCGAGCGCCGGCCGGCCCATCATCGGCAGAACCGTGCTCGCCGACAGCGGCACCGGGCTGAGCGCGGAGCTGGAGTACCCGATCAAGACGATCAACATCCGCTACCGCCCGGACGTGTACCAGTTCGATACCGGCCCGGTCCTGTTCCCGGATCTCGGCGAGCGCCGGGAGGTGTGGGCGGATTACCTGTCGCTGGCGTTCCTGGCGTACGAGACCCGCACGGACGGCTACGCGGACTTCGTGATCGAAAACCCGGTGCCGGTCGGACCCGGTCCGGGTGCGCCGCGGGTCATGCACTACGACCGGCACGAGCACCGGCCGGCAACCCACACGATCTGGCAGGTCACTGGCGGGGGAGCCGGCCGGCGCTGAAACCGGCGGCGACCGCCTGTGCGCTACGGCCGCGCGTCCACGTAGCGCCCGCCGCGTGCGCCGGATGCGCCGCGCACCAGGTACACGGGTATGGGATGCGTCTTCACGTCGACCCAGGCGCTGTCGGTGCTGCAGAAGCGGATGGTGTAGCCGGCCCGGCGTCGGGACGTGCGGTTGGCGCCGCTGCCGTGCAGCAGGAACGAGTCGTGAATGGACAGCGCGCCGGCCGGCATCTCCAGGGTGACGGCCGAGCGTTCCATCGCCTCGGTGACGACCACCTGCCGGGAGAGCATGTCGTCGCTGCCCGAGGCGACGGTCGCGTACTCCCGGTAGCCGGCGTGCGAGCCGGGAATCACCTGCATCGCGGAGTTGGCCGCGTCCGCGTCGTCGAACGCCAGCCACACCGTCGCCACGTCGGTGCCGTGCACGCTCGGCCAGTAGGTGTTGTCCTGGTGCCACGAAACCCGCTCGGACCCGTGTGGCGGTTTGATGAACACGCTCGAGAACACCAGGATCAGGTTCGGGCCGAGCACCGCCTGGACGGCGTCGAGCAGCGGCGGGTAACGGCAGACGTCCAGCCAGCGGTCGTCTCCGGCGTGCGGCTCGCCGAGTGAGCTTGGCCGATCGAGCGTCCCCGCCTCGGTTGCCTCGTCGAGCAGGCGGCGGTTGGCCGCCACCCCTGCATCGTCGAAGACCCGCGGAAAGGCGCAGTACCCCTCGCTCGCGAACCGTCGCGGGTCCCGGTTCAGCCCGCCGCCGGCCTCGGGCATCACTTCTCCCGCCAGGGCAGCCGCCATATCCCGAGGAACATCATGACCACGGTGAAGCCGGCCAGCACGGCCAGCTCGAACCAGACGTCGCCATCCCCGGAGAGGGACTTGGTGATGCCGTCCGCCGCATAGCGGAGTGGCGAGACATAGCCGAGCTGCTTCAGCACGGGTGGTGCCTGCTCCACGGTGTAGTACACGGGGGAGAATGCCGCCAGGAGGAGCGACAACAGGCCGGTCGCGAGATTGCCTACCTGCGCGTTGGGCGCGAAGCTGATCACCAACAACGTCAGGCCCGCCATCGTCAGGGCAGCCAGCAGGAGCGACGGAAGCAGGCCCCACGTGAGATCCCATCCCACGTCGATCGCCGCTCCGAAACCGAGGAGCACGGCGAGCGTCACGATGCCCGACAGCGACGCATACATCAGGGATCCGAGCACGAATGCGCCCTTCGACACCGGCATGGCGATGAGGAGCTTGAGGTTGCCAAGGAAGCGCTGTCCGTTGAGATTCTGCCCCACGAACATGCCGACGGAGAAGGCGACGCCGAACACCATCGTTCCGGCCAGCAGCCTGAGCAGGACCTGCGGGTCGTCCGGGGCGATGGTGCGGGTCACGAAGAACCACGGCAGGGGGAACGCCCCGGCCAGCAGCACCGTGACGTACCAATGCCGGAGGTAGGGAATGGCGTTGATCTCGAAGATGCTGACGGCGTCGAGCAGCAACTTGAGGAACCCGCCGGTGCGACACCGATCTTCAGTCGGACGCAGGGTGCTCATCATCCTCATCCTCTTCGGCGGCTGACTCCGGTCCTCCGCCGGTCAGCCCGAGATAGATGTCCTCCAGGGTGGTGCGTGTCAGGCTGTACTGATCGATGCCCATCGCCTGCACCCGTTCCACGAGATGCCGGTCGTCATTGCCGTGGAGGCTCCGCGTGCCCGCGGTGGTGGTGAACGTGATCTTGTACCGGTGACCGTGCGCGGCATGCAGGTTACCGACCGTGTCGAGCGCCAGCAGGGAACCGTCCTGGATGATGGCGACGCGGTCGCAGAGCTCCTCCGCCTCCTCCATGTAGTGGGTGGTCAAGAGGACGGTCTTGCCTTCGTGCCGGTAGCGCCGGAGCAGATCCCACAGACCGTGGCGCGCTTCGGGGTCGAGTCCGACGCTGGGTTCGTCCAGGATCAACAGCGGCGGGTCGGCGATCACGGCGATCCCGAGCAGGACGCGCCTCCGCAGTCCTCCGGACAGCGCACCCGTGCTCTTGCGTCCGTGTTCCTCCAGGCCGAGATCGGCGATCAGCTCGTCGCGCCGGCGTCGCGCGGGCCGGGCCGGCAGGCCGCGGAGCTTGCCGAAGATCCGAAACTGGTGGCGCACGCTGAGCCCCCCGTAGAGCGTTGCCTCCTGCGGCATGACTCCTATCAGGCCCTTCACCTCGAGCGGCCGCGTGACCGCGTCGACGCCGAACACGCGCACCTCACCTGACGTGGGGAGCAGCTCCGTGGTGACTTGGCGGACCAGCGTGGTCTTGCCGGCGCCGTTGGGTCCGACGATTCCGAGGATCTCTCCGCGGGTGGCGGAGAGGGTGAGGTCACGGTTGGCCCACGTGCCTCCCTTGTACTGTTTGTTGAGACTGCGGACCTCAACCGGCGGGGAGCTCATGCTCGATCGAAGGCACGACGAAGACCTCGACCTCTTCGACGACGATGCTGTCGGCCGCTTCGGGGTCGCTCGCGGTGAGCGTAAGGCCGAGTCGGTTCTCCCCGCGCAGGCACAGCTCGGCGGTGAGCGGGAACCAGTACGTCACGCAGGGACGGGACTCGCGGGTCATCGCGCCGCGGGCGAAGTCGTGCGGGGTGTCGTCCGGACGGAGGTCGGTGCGAAATTCGTCGTCGCGGCGCTTGAGTCCCCTGGCAGGGACCGGCTGTCCGTTCAGAGTGATCGCGAGGCTGTCCGACAGCGTCAGGTGATACGCGCGGAACAGGAGCTGCGCGGCGGCAATACCGTCGAAATCCTCGTACAGGCGAAAGGTGTACTCCGCTTCGCCGGCCGGCCGCTCGATGACGGCGCGCTGCACCTTGACCGCTCCGGTCGAGGTGCAGTCCTCGCCGAAGCCGCTGAAGCCGCCCCAGGTGGCGTCGAACACGTAGTGCCTGCGCCCGCCGAGGGCGCGTTCGTCCGAACGGATGTGGTGGGTGTCGTGCAGGGAGAGCGGATAGAACGGAGCATGCGCTCCGCCGCCGCCGTGCATGACCTCGAAGTGGTTGTACAACGACACCCCGTCGGCCCCCTGCGCGTACATGGTGTGTGCCAGCGCCCGTTGCTGGGTCCTGATCGAAGGGCTGCTGGCCGGAGCGGCGCCGGGCGATGATGCCCGTCCACGGCTGTCGGGAATCGCGTGCACGGCCTTCAGCAGATTCCGCCGCTGCTCGGCTACGATGAAGAACTCCACCTCGCGCTCCGCGCAGATCTTGACGATCTCCTGATCGTAGAAGCCTGAGTCGGCGCGCATGCGCACGCTGCGAAAGTACCTGCTGACCCGTTCGATCGTCCCCGGCAGTACTTCCGTGGTTGCCTGCACTCGTGTAGGTGCACCCTTCCCGCAGCCCCTGATAGAGCACGTCGCCGGTCTCCGCCAACGTCGCGTACAGCACGTTGTAGCACCACTTCTTGTCATGGGCGAAGTCCGCTCCTTCCTTCTGCTCGCCATACACCTCATGATTCGAGGAGTCCCAGTCCAGGGTCGCCACCGTGCGCCTGCGCCGCGGCAGCAACGCAAAGGAAGCCTGTTGGATCGTCTCGATCACCTGCCGCAGCTTGCGCAGCCGGCGCGGCTCCTGGCCCTTCGCCTCATCCTTCTCGTGCCTGAAGCGTGCCAGAAAGTCGCCGACGGTCGTCGCATGCGGAACCTGCTCGGTGCCCAGCACCCGTAGCAGCGCCGGATCGTCTGCCAGCCGGTTGATGTCGTTGAGCGTTTCCCCGCCGCTCAGCAGGTTGTAGATCAACGTGAGGATGTGATCCGACTCGGCATACGGCTTGTGACGCCGCAGCACGCGCAGTCCGGCGTTGATCGCCCGCGCGATCCCGAGCCGCTCGATGAGCTGCCGTATGATGAGGATGCCTGAGCAGTTCAGCAGCGATGCGCCGCGGTGCTCCTGGACGGCCACGCGCGGGTTGGAGAACCGGCCTTGACACGAGCCGTCGCTATGGTATCGTTGTTTCTGCATCTGATTGCATCCTCCTTGGTGCCGGTATGGGTTTGTTTAGCTGCTTCCCATTACAGCACTTAGGAGGATTTTTTCAACCCCTCAAGATCTATCGCTTATTCAGGGATTGATCTATGTCACCCTGTGACTTGATCGCACACCGTAGCCCTGCGCCATTTGCTCCAAAGTCACGAGTGGTATCCGGCTGGCGTTGCCCGCTTGGCCGAAGGAAATCATGCGGTCAGCGCATACGTCCTTCATCGCTGCGCGGGCGGCTCTGAGGTATTCGCGAGGATCGAAGCACGCGGCGTCCTCGTGCAGCACTCTACGGATGGCCCCAGTCATGGCCAGCCGGTTGTCAGTATCGACATTGATCTTGCGCACGCCATGCTGGATGCCACGTTGGATCTCCACTAGTGGCACGCCCCAAGTCTGTCGGATGGCGCCACCGAACCTATTGAGCAAGTCCTGCAGCTCTTGCGGAACTGTGGACGAACCGTGCATCACAAGATGCGTGTTGGGCAGCCGCCGATGGATTTCCTCAATACGGGTCATATCCAGCAGCTCGCCGTCTGGTTTGTGCGAGAACTTATAGGCACCGTGGCTTGTACCGATAGCCACCGCGAGAGCATCCAATCCGGTCTCCGCTACAAACTGCTCCGCCTCGTTCGGATCGGTCAGAAGCTGACTGCGCGTTAGAGTTCCTTCGGCACCGTGGCCATCCTCCTGGTCGCCCATACCGAGCTCCAGTGCCCCGAGGACCCCAATCTCCCCCTCCACCGTGACCCCCCGAGGGTGGGCCATCGATACCACCTCGCGCGTCACGCGGACGTTGTACGCATGATCGGTAGTGGACTTGCCATCCTCAGCAAGGGATCCATCCATCATCACCGACGTGAACCCTTGCGCGATCGCGCTCTGACAGGTGCCGGGACTGTTGCCATGATCCAGGTGCATAGCGATGGGAATCTGAGGATTCAGTTCCACTGCGGCCAACATCAGATGGCGCAGGTACCCATCCTGTGTGTAACTACGCGCGCCACGTGACGCTTGGATGACTACCGGCGACTCCGTCGACATAGCCGCAGCCATTATCGCCTGAATCTGTTCCATGTTGTTGACATTGAATGCAGCCAAGCCGTAGTCGTTTTCGGCGGCATGATCGAGCAAAACGCGCATCGGAACGAGTGGCATAACCGGCTCAGTGTAACCGTTCTTCGGTATTCGGCAATTGCCCTGGACGCACGCACGCCCAGCTGCATGCACCGACGGCGCCCAGTCCGTCGCAGCGACCTTCGAGAGGCGACTCTTGAACGGCCATTGCCCGCAGCGGAACTCCTATCAACATATACAACTCCCGGAGACCGGTGCTTCGACGGTCGCTTGCCCGTCGCCGACAGCCGCCGTTGGAGTTCTCGCGCTTCGCCAACGGGATCCCGCCGGTGCACGTCGTCAGGTGCGGTCCTGCCAGCCACGCCCTCGCGCTTACCTCCTCGGTCGGTCTGACTACAATACGGATCGTTCCCTCGGCCCTCCTGCGGGCGCTATCCCATTTTGTGTACCACCTTCTCATCGTACATTCGCTCCCCGCACCTTATCCGCCAACTGCTCGAGAGTCGATTGGTTGCGATCACGCCTTTTGGAAAAGACAGGTTTTTCGACCTCCAGGCCGCACAAAGCCTCGATGACCCCTGTGACGGCGCTCGCCGACAGCTTCGAGTTCAAGAAACTGACCCCAAGAAAGTTTGGATAGCCATCCCCTACGCTCGTCAGGGTGCTGTTCCTCACTACCTCTTCTGCACACACCGGTGCAGGATCGTGCTCAAAGCGTGGCAGCACAAGTCGAGTTACGTACCCCTCTCGCACGAGCTGAATCCCGAACAACTCGCCAAACTGGCTCGGCAGGATTTCGTACTTGAGTTCTTTCCGCCGTTCGAACAGAGCTCGAGAATCGCCTCGCAGAATCTGCCGCACCACCTCGGCCCTTTGCGCCGGATGGTTACGAGTGCCCTCACGCAAGCCCCTCGCAAGAATTTCGGTCCACCCCAGCGTATTGAGGAGCCCAAGTCCCACGGCTACCGACCCTGGCCACGCTATGCACCTTATGCGTCCGCCCTCGACTCTGGCGAAGCACCGATCATTCCCAAGCAAGCCGAAGCCATATCCAGCAGCAAGCCCCAGAGCTGTTGTCGATTTACCACTGCCTTTTGGACCCACGACGACCGCACCAGCGTCACCGTCGACCACGCACGCCGCGTGTACCATCACCCAACCATCCTCTTCGAGTTCCGCCGTCAACGCCGCCCGGGCCATGCGATTAAGGTCGATCGCAACCGCCGTGGGATCCTCTCCTATTACGACGAGTTCCTGCGAACCTGCTTCCCAGCAATACCCAATCTCCCCCCCATCCACGACGACGAACACCGCCCCGTCCTTCCTCCATGCCTCAGCCATCGTTCCGAAGTAAGTCTCCACGCGTTCCTGCTCATTATCCGCGGGCGCACGCAGTTGCCGAGCGTCCCCCACCATCCCGACTAAACGACGTCGGCCACTATTCATCGTCAACTGTGCCGTCCACCAGCCACCAATGTAGCTTTCGATCCATGTAATCACCGACTCGTCTCCTTCCACCAACACCGATCGCCCCTCCACAGCAATCTCAAGCTGAAGGCGCGTCGACAATCCGTTCTGCTCCCGCATCTCTATATCCGATCTTCCACCGATATACGCAGCAAGTAACCTTCGCTTCGGCAGATCCGATATCATAGGCGACTCACGCGGTTTCTTTTGATAATCCGCCAGTTATCCCTGTGCGGCGCGGACTCCCAACCGTCAACGTTCGCGAGCTCCCCATGACCCACAGATTTCCGTCTCCACCTTCCTCGTCGTATCACTGATCCAGCGAACAAACGACTGCCTTCACCGCCTCTACCTGCCTGTCGTCGAATATCTCCAACATCTCAATCCGTATCATCCTGTCGTCTGTCGCCTCGGCCACCGGGCACAGACACGTATTGTAGTCTGGATGAGGAAAGTGATCCAGGAAACGCGGCTTCGCTTGATGAAACATGTCGAGCCTATACTGCATGTCATAGAGGTTGCCGTTTCGCGCAGGAACGCCCCGCCGACATAATGCATCACAAACGTGCTCCCTCGTCGTCGGTGCCTCCGGGTTTACGGAAAACACGCTCGTTGCCGACGCGGCCAATCCCGTCACCATCAGCCAGAGCGCCAATCGGAGAAGGTGCGGTAGGTCAGCGTCCGTCAGGGCGCTATCGATGAATCGCTGCATGATCATCGGTTGAAGGAGCGTTGTCGTGATTCGTGCAAATACGAGAAGGAGAAGGAGCGCCAGCAACGCGCGCTGCGGCGCCAGGTATCGTAACAGTAGGGCAGATGTAGTCCGTGGCGGAGCTTGGTTCATCAATCGGAGGCGCGAGTGTAGACTATTTGGTTCCTGGTCTGTTGGAGCGCAATGAGCGTACCATGAATTGTATTGTTGTTGGTTGTCAACTAGACCCGGCCGGAATGGGATGTCCATCGAGCACCGTAGGGCCGTGATCGGACGCCGAGCGATGGCTGAGGCTGGCTACAGCCTGGTAGCCTCAGCGTTTCGTGCCTCGCTCGCAGAGCGAAGACGACATCGGAGGAAGGGGGGAACGTGGCGGGTCGTCCGGCGGGAGGTCGGTGGGGGCCTCGTCGTCGCGGCGTCTGATGCCCTAGCCGGGAGCGTCTGAAACGGTTCAGGGGATCGCGAGGCTGTCCGACGACGTCAGGACAGGAGCGGAGGAGCTGGCGGGGCAACATCGTCGAAGTCCTTGTAGAGGCGACAGGTGTACACTGCTTCGCCGGCAGGCCGCTTGATGGCCGCGCGCTGTCCTTGACCGCTCCTTGGAGGTGCGGTCGTCGCTGAAGCCGCCCCAGGTGGCGTTAGAGACGTAGTGCCTGCGCCTACTGAGGGCGCGTCTGTCCGAACGACGTGGTGGGTGTCGTGCAGGCACAGCGGATAGAACGGAGCATGCGCTCCGCCGCCGCCGTGCATGATCTCGAAGTGATGTACCGTGACACGCTGGCGGCGGCCGGCGGTGCGCTACGGCCGCCCGTTCACGCAGCGCCCGCCGTAGGCGTCGCCCTCAGGATCACTTCTCCCTCCAGGGGAGCCGCCACGTCCCCAGCGTCATCATGACCACGGTGAAGCCGGCTAGGACGGCCAGCTCGAACCAGACGTCGGCATTCCCGGAGAGGGACTTGGTGATGCCGTCCGCCGCATAGCGGAGCGGCGAGACGTAGCCGAGCTGCTTCAGCACGGGCGGCGCCTGCTCCATGGTGTAGTACACGGGAGAGAATGCCGCCAGGAGGAGCGACAACAGGCCGGTCGCGAGATTGCCTACCTGCGCGTTGGGCGCGAAGCTGATCACCAACAACGTCAGGCCCGCCATCGTCAGGGCAGCCAGCAGGAGCGACGGAAGCAGGCCCCACGTGAGATCCCATCCCACGTCGATCGCCGCTCCGAAACCGAGGAGCACGGCGAGCGTCACGATGCCCGACAGCGACGCATACATCAGGGATCCGAGCACGAATGCGCCCTTCGACACCGGCATGGCGATGAGGAGCTTGAGGTTGCCAAGGAAGCGCTGTCCGTTGAGATTCTGCCCCACGAACATGCCGACGGAGAAGGCGACGCCGAACACCATCGTTCCGGCCAGCAGCCTGAGCAGGACCTGCGGGTCGTCCGGGGCGATGGTGCGGGTCACGAAGAACCACGGCAGGGGGAACGCCCCGGCCAGCAGCACCGTGACGTACCAATGCCGGAGGTAGGGAATGGCGTTGATCTCGAAGATGCTGACGGCGTCGAGCAGCAACTTGAGGAGCCCGCCGGTGCGACACCGGTCTTCAGTCGGACGTATGGTGCTCATCATCCCCATCCTCTTTCGCGGCTGACTCCGGTCCTCCGCCGGTCAGCCCGAGATAGATGTCCTCCAGGGTGGTGCGTGTCAGGCTGTACTGATCGATGCCCATCGCCTGCACCCGTTCCACGAGATGCCGGTCGTCATTGCCGTGGAGGCTCCGCGTGCCCGCGGTGGTGGTGAACGTGATCTTGTACCGGTGACCGTGCGCGGCATGCAGGTTACCGACCGTGTCGAGCGCCAGCAGGGAACCGTCCTGGATGATGGCGACGCGGTCGCAGAGCTCCTCCGCCTCCTCCATGTAGTGGGTGGTCAAGAGGACGGTCTTGCCTTCGTGCCGGTAGCGCCGGAGCAGATCCCACAGACCGTGGCGCGCTTCGGGGTCGAGTCCGACGCTGGGTTCGTCCAGGATCAACAGCGGCGGGTCGGCGATCACGGCGATCCCGAGCAGGACGCGCCTCCGCAGTCCTCCGGACAGCGCACCCGTGCTCTTGCGTCCGTGTTCCTCCAGGCCGAGATCGGCGATCAGCTCGTCACGCCGGCGGCGCGCGAGCCGGGCCGGCAAGCCGCGGAGCTTGCCGAAGATCCGAAACTGGTGGCGCACGCTGAGCCCCCCGTAGAGCGTTGCCTCCTGAGGCATGACCCCTATCAGGCCCTTCACCTCGAGCGGCCGCGCGACCGCGTCGACGCCGAACACGCGCACGTCCCCGGACGTGGGGAGCAGCTCCGTCGTGACCTGGCGGACCAGCGTGGTCTTGCCGGCGCCATTGGGTCCCACGACGCCAAGGATTTCTCCCTGGACCGCGGACAGGGTGATGTCGCGGTTGGCCCACGTGCCCTGCTTGTACTGCTTGTGGAGGTTCCGGACCTCAATCGGCGGGGAGCTCATGCTCGATCGCGGGCACGACGAAGACCTCGACCTCTTCGACGACGATGCTCTCGGCCGCTTCGGGGTCGCTCGCGGTGAGGGCGAGGCCGATCCGGTTCTCCCCGCGCACGCACAGGTCGGCGGTGAGCGGGAACCAGTAGGTCACGCAGGGGCGGGTCTCGCGGGTCATCGCGCCGCGGGCAAAGTCGTACTCGGTGTCGTCGGGACGGAGGTCGGTGCGGATCTCGTCGTCGCGGCGCTTGAGTCCGCGAGCCGGGACCGCCTGCCCGTTCAGGGTGATCGCAAGGCTGTCGGCCAGCGACTGGTGATAGGCGCGGAACAGGAGCTGGGCGGCGGCGATCTCGCCGAAGTCCTCGTAGAGGCGGAAGGTGTACTCCGCTGCGCCGGCCGGCCGCTCGATGACTGCGCGCTGGACCTTGACCGCTCCGGTGGAGGTGCGGTCGTCACCGAAGCCGCTGAAGCCGCCCCAGGTGGCGTCGAACACGTAGTGCCTGCGCCCGTCGAGGGCGCGATCGTCCGAGCGGACGTGGCGGGTGTCGTGCAGGGCCAGCGGATAGAACGGCGCGTGCGCTCCGCCGCCGCCGTGCATGATCTCGAAGTGGTTGTACAGCGACACGCCGTCGGCTCCCTGCGCGTACATGGTGTGCGCGAGCGCCCGCTGCTGGTCCTGGTCGAAGGGCTGCTGGCCGGAGCGGCGCCGGGCGATGATGCCCGTCCACGGCATGATCGACGGATAAAGCCGGCAAGCGGTGTCCGCCGTCACGGCCGCCCACTCGTCGTAGGGCAGGTTGTACTCGGCGTACATGCAGTCCGCCGGGCTGACGTAGTCGACCAGCCCGTCCTGCACCCAGGCCGGCACGTCCAGGCCCAGGTCCGCGCACTCGTCGATGGTGGCGAACACGTGCGCGCCCAGGAACAGCCGCTCGGCCGTCCCCCGGCGCTTGCCCGCGGCATCGAGCATCGAGCGGATGGCGGCGACCAGCTCGGTCATCCGGTCCGCACGGTCGCGGCCGGTGCCCGGCGGGAAGTAGCGATGGTCGCGGTAGCAGATCTCGATGCCGTCCACGTCGAAGGTGTCCACCAAGCGCGTGATCGCGCTCAGGAGGTATGCGCGCACCTCCTCGTGGCTGAAGTCGAGTGGGGTGGACTCCGCGTAGAGCACGCCGGGCGGTGCTTCCTGGAGTTGCAGGTGCGGGTTGTCGACGATGAAGCCGCCGCCGGCGCCCACGCCCTGGGCGGTGGAGACGGCGCCGTGGTTGTCGTTCATGCGGATTCCGGCGCCGCACCGGATGCCGCGCCTGCGGCACTGGTCCAGCAGGATGCCCAAGGGCTGCCGGCCGCCGTCGAGCAGCGGCAGGAACCGGCGGTGCTGGGGTCTGGCGTCGTAGTCGAAGCCGTCGGTGCGCCAGTAGGTCGTCCACCCCTGGGTGTATGCCTCCTGGATGAGCAGGTCGATGCCGGCCGCGGCCACGTCGTCGACCCACTCGCGCAGGGACTCCTCGGTGGCCGGATCGGGCAGGTAGCGGGTGGCGATGCTGGACGGGTCGCTGACATAGATGACCGGCATGGTGGCGACCACCGTAGCCCTCTTGCTTCTCGGCGGCAATCGTAGGACGCTGGCCGCTCTGCGAAGGAGGCAGCGGATGGCCGATTTGCGCGAGGTGTCGCTGGTGGACCGGATCGAGTCCACCCCGGTCGTCGCCACCGGCCACCGGTGGCTGTGCGGGCGGGAGGATCATCCCGATGCCGTGGAGTCGTATTTCCTGATGTACCCGGAGTGCCGGGACGACCCGGAGCGCGCCTCCTACGGATCGGTCACCCACCCGGTGCCGCCGTTCTCCCGCGGCGGCGGCATGATCCCCGTGCTGCTGAAGATGGACGACGAGGGCCTTGCCTGCCTGACGCGCACCGGCGCGCCGCACATCGGTACCGGCAGCGAGGTCAGCATCTCCTTCTCGGAGGACCGCGGCGCGACCTGGTCCGACTACCGGGTCGTGGCGCGCGGCGAGCCGGACGATCAGCTCGACTATCGCGACCACTCCCTGGGACAGGCGGCCGACGGCACCTTGGTGGTGGTCTACGGCATCCTGTTCGGGGAGGTGGAGGCATCGCGGCAGGACGATCCCGACCCGCGCGCCCGCCGCGAGGAGCACCTGGAGGTGGTGCGCTCCACGGACGGCGGCGCCACCTGGTCGGAGCCGACGCTGATCGACATGCCGGGACGGGGCATCTTCGTGCGCCCGCACGGGCAGATGGTGCGGCTGGCCGACGGCACGCTGGTGTTCATGGCGCGTGGCCACCAGAGCGACGAGATCCACGAGGCCGACCCCTCAGCCCACGAGCGGGTGAACTTCCTGTACCGGTCACAGGACGGCGGGCTCACCTGGGAGGAGCCGACCGAGATCCGCAGCGGCTGGAGCGAGACCGGCTTCCTGCCGCTGACCGAAGACCGCTGGGTCGCCTACGTGCGCCACAACCACCAGCCGAACCGGATCGCCTGGTCCGACGACGGCGGCAGGACTTGGCCGCGCTGGGAGGAGGGCTGCCTGAGCACCGGCACGCCGCCTGAGCGCCTGGCCAACCTGGGCAGGAGCGGGCACTGGAGGATGGTCAACGGCAAGCCGCAGAAACCGTCACCCGGCAGCGTCGTGCGGCTGGCCAACGGCATCGTGCTGATCACCTACGGCTATCGTTCCTATCCGTTCGGCGTGCGCGCCATCGTCAGCCGCGACGGCGGCGAGCACTTCGACCTGGAGACGGAGTACGTGATCTCCGACCGCGCGTTCAGTTGGGACTGCGGCTACCCGAGCACGGTCTGCTACGGCGACGGGCTGGTGGTCACCACCGCGTACTCGCTGCTCGACCTCGACCACCCGGAGTGGGGCACGTGCTGCCTCGCCTACCGCTATTCGCAGGATCTGTTCGCGGCGTAAGGGGCATTCCGGCATGAAGCTGAACTGGGTCAGGACCGTGTTCTCGAACGGCCGGCACAACCTGTGCGTCGGCAACTTCGTCCGCTGGCGCGGCGAGTACCACATCTGCTTCGTCGACGCCCACCATCACGGCGCGCTCGACGGCCAGTTGCGCGTCATCTCCTCCGCCGACCTGGAGACCTGGGACACCTGCGTCGCCATGGCGGCCACCAGCTTCGATCCGCAGCTCCTGCCGCTCGGCGACCGGATGCTGATCTACGGGGTGCAGGGCGACTGGGAGGGAGACGACTTCGCCAGCTTCCCCTCGCGCGAGGTGGTCGCGGAGACGCGGGACCTGCGGACGTGGACGGAGCCGCGACGCTGTTTCGTGGCCAACCACGACTTCTGGACGCCGATCGAGCTGGACGGCCGCTACTACCTCACCTGCGACGACTGCGGTCACGTGCCGGAGGGCATGAGCGGCACGGTCGACCTGTTGACCTCCACCGACGGCGAGCGCTGGCACTGGGTCTCCGAGGTGGTGCGCGGCTCGCAGGAGTACTCGCGCATCCCCAGCGAGACGGCGCTCTGCCACCTGCCCGACGGGCGTCTGCTGGCCGTGGTGCGTACCAAGCTGCCGCGCGCGGTGCTGGCGACGGCGCCGCCGCCCTACGTCGAGTGGGAGCGCACGATCGTCCCGCACGCGCTGCAGGGAGCTGCCCCGGCGCGGGTAGGCGACCGCGTGGTCATCGCCGGCAGGGCCGCGGACGAGAGCGGCAAGCCCAGGACCGCGCTGTTCGAGTACCGGGACGGGGCGCTGGAGCTCGGCCTCTATCTGCCGAGCGGCCGCGACACGGGCTATTCCGGCCTGTATGCGGTCGGCGGGAACGAAGTCCTGATCGCCTACTACTCAGGACACGAGTATCCCGATTCGGACGATCGGCTCACCCACGGCCCCAGCGACATCTACTTGGCGTCGGTGTCCCTCTGAGCGGCGCTCACCGCATCAGCATGCCGCCGGAGAAGGCTGTCGTGCTCGCGTCCGCATCCTCCCGGCAGCTTTACACTGAACATGGTCCGCTATTCTGGACCTTCATTGACGTGCCGGCCGAGTGCTGGCAACCATGCACAATAAACAACCAACGTCATGGAGGGGCAGGGTGTGCCCATATACGGTGCCGAACGACATCTGGGAGGTCAACAGAAGACTGCGGCTCGACGAGCACCTGAACGGCGAACAGGACCCCCGATGGGTGGACACCGAGGCTGCCCGTGGCGAGTACAGCCTGAGTAGACTCCGCAGAGCGCTGGGAGTGCATCCGTCCAAGCGTAGACTTGCGGCTCCGGACCAACGCTACTACCTCTTCTGCGGCCACCGGGGTTGCGGGAAGAGCACCGAATTGAGGCGCATATCGCATGACCTTCATGATCCCAACCTCTACTATGTCGTGATCGCGGACGCCACCGACGAGCTCGACGTCAACAACCTGAAATACCAGGATGTCCTGTTGCATCTTGCCGGCAAGCTCGTGGAGAAGCTTGTCGCGGACGGCATCAGCATCGATGCAGTGTACTTGCGGAGCCTCGACGATTGGTTCACGGAACGCGTAGAGAGGCATGAACAGACCAGGACCTTCGCAGCGGATGCCAAGATGGGCGCACAAGGTGCCGTGGGTCTTCCCTTGCTCGCGAAAGTGTTCGCCGCGATCAGTACGACCTTCAAGACAAACTCCACTTACAAGGATGAACTCCGACGCACGCTGCAAAACCACTTTACGGACTTCTCCGACGCATTCAACCGTCTGATCGATGCAGCGGAGGATTCCATTCGAAGCGCAAGCAGGGGTTGTCGTATTCTGTTCGTGATCGATGGCACCGATCGTTTGAGCGGCGATGATGCGCAAGCGCTCTTTGTTGCCGACGTACACCAGCTCCAGCAGGTGCGCGGACTCTTCATATATTGTGCGCCCGTCAGCTTGGCGTACGAGGGCAGCGCCATAGGCCAGAATTTCTCTGATATCTTCCGTTTGCCCATGATCAAAGTGACGATCGATGACGACTCGCCAAGTGCAGCAGGCCATGAAGCGATGCGCGACATGCTGCATTTGCGGGCCGCTTCTGACCTGTTTGACAGCGGCGTGGCCGACTATCTGATCAAGCATAGCGGCGGTCACCCACGTGATCTCTTGCGTCTTCTTCTAAATGCCTTCAAGCACGCCGAACACGACCGTTTCGATGGAGAATCCGCTCGACGTGCAGTGCGCGAACTGGCCAGTGACTATCGACGCATACTCAGTCCTGAAGATTATGCGCTTCTCGCATCGGTAGACCTGGGCCGCTCGTTGCCATCGGGATCCGAGCGGGTGCGCGACCTGCTCTACAACTTGGCACTGCTGGAGTACAATGACTTGTACTGGCGCAGTCATCCCGTGATCCGGACAACGAAAGCATACAAGGCAGCTCTGCGGGCGGCCGAGAGCGATGTTGGCACGTGAAGAGAGTCCATACTGGCCGCTTCTCTCGGAACATTCGGGGAGCGTCCTTCGGCTTCGGAAGCTGATCGAAGGCAGGCGGTCGTTCGCGTTGTGCTTCCTGACGTTCTCCGACAGCGCGTATCGGGAGCAGGCTTCCAGTTTTCTGGAAACGTTGTTGGGAGCACGGGTACGGGTGAATGTCGTTCGCGACACGCGAATGGGCACCGAGGAGCTATTCCGTCTGCTAAGCGTGGAATCTCCAAACGGTCCGGCGCAACTCAGCGGCTTGGAGCTTTGGCCGGAAGGTATCGACGATCTGTTGAAGCGGCTCAACCATCGACGCGAAGCGCTGGCTGCGCGGTGCGCACGTCCCGTCTTCGTCTGGATTCTGTCGCGCGATATACACGCGCTGGCAACGCGTGCCGCGGATCTCTGGGCGTGGCGTTCCGGTGTTTTCGATTTCTCCCTGCCGGGGGCCACGCGTCCTCGCGAGGTGTATCGATCTCGCACTGACGGCGGGCCGACGGACGCACCAGACCGCCGTAAACGGTTGGAGGAGCTAAAGCGTCACACTCAAGACCCTTCCCAGCTGCGCCCTGTAGATGTGGACCTGCTGCTGGAGTTGGGCGACTTGCAGATTGACCTTGGCGAACTGAGCGCGGCGGAGGAGGCGTACTCCGGGGCTCTGGCGGCACTGTCGCGCATGGACGATCCGAGGCGCCGGGCTATCGCGTGGGGTAAGATCGCGGATGTTCATGAGCTGCGCGGTGGACTAGAGCGGGCGATAAGCATTCGAGAGAGAGAAGAGCTGCCGGTCTATGAGGGTCTTTGTGATTCGCGTTCGTATGCAGTCACCAAGGGGCGAATCGCAGATATCCTCGACACTCAGGGGGATCCTGAGGAGGCGTTGCGCATCTTTGTCGAGCAGCAGGTGCCTGTATTCAGGCACCTTGGGGATGAGCGTTCGCTCGCGATCACGCAGGGACGGATCGCGGACGTCCTGCAGGCGCGCGGGGAGCTGGACGAGGCGCTGCGCATCCGGACCGAAGAGGCACTCCCGGTCTTTGAGCGGCTTGGGGATGTGAGGTCGCTGGCGATTGCGAAGGGCAAGATCGCCGACATTTTGCAGTCTCGGGGAGAGGTGGATGAGGCGCTGCGCATCCGGACCGAAGAGGAGATCCCAGTCTACGAGCGCTTGGGGGACGTGAGGTTGCTTGCGATTGCCCGTGACGGTATCGCCGACATTTTGCAGTCTCGGGGAGAGGTTGACGAGGCACTGCGCATCCGGACCGAAGAGGCACTCCCGGTCTTTGAGCGGCTTGGGGATGTGAGGTCGCTGGCGATTGCGAAGGGCAAGATCGCCGACATTTTGCAGTCTCGGGGAGAGATTGACGAGGCGCTGAGCATCCGCACCGAAGAAGAGATCCCGGTCTATGAACGCCTGGGGGACGTGAGGTCGCTTGCGATCAGCTGGGGTCAGATCGCCGACATTCTCGTGGCTCGGGGAGAGGTTGACGAGGCGCTGCGCATCCGGACCGAAGAGGCACTCCCGGTCTTTGAGCGGCTTGGGGATGTGAGGTCGCTGGCGATTGCGAAGGGCAAGATCGCCGACATTTTGCAGTCTCGGGGAGAGATTGACGAGGCGCTGAGCATCCGCACCGAAGAAGAGATCCCGGTCTATGAACGCCTGGGGGACGTGAGGTCGCTTGCGATCAGCTGGGGTCAGATCGCCGACATTCTCGTGGCTCGGGGAGAGGTGGATGAGGCGCTGCGCATCCACACCGAAGAGCAGATCCCTGTACTCGAGCGGCTTGGGGATGTGAGGTCGCTTGCGATTGCCCGTGGTCAGATCGCCGACATTCTCGTGGCTCGGGGAGACGTGGACGAGGCGCTGCGCATCTACACCGAAGAGCAGGTCCCTGTTTTCGAACGGCTTGGGGATATGAGGTCGCTTGCGATCGCGCGGCGCCGGATCGCCGACATCCTGGAGGCTCGCGGGGAGCGCCCCTGAACGAATCTACGCCTCTTCGAGGATCGCGCCCTCGATGCCGCGCAGGTCGTCGTCGAAGTGGTGCCAGTAGGTGACCAGCACGCGGCCGTCGTCGAGCTCCACCGACCAGGGATAGCCGCAGTCCGGGCTGATCGCATCGTCGCGGATGACGATCTCCGGTGCGGTGTCGATGTTCTCGCCCTCGGGATCCAGGATGCGCGCCGAGCACCCCCGCTGGCCGGGCCAGCGCGTGCCGACGGTGAGGAAGATGCGGCCGTCGCGGAGCCCGAGCATGTGCCCGGGACTGCCGTGGATCATCGTCGGTCGCCACTTCGACCACGTGCGCCCGTCGTCATCGGAGTACACCAGCACCAGCAGGCGGTCCTCGAAGCGGGGGTCGGTGACATGAGGCCCGGTGAAGCCCTGCCGGCGGACGATCTCCGGGCCCAGGGCGTTCGCGTGGCACCGATACAGCACCAGGATGCGGCCGGAGGGGGTGCGGTGGATGGTCGGCTCGCTGAAGTGGGCGACCGGGTCGTCGCAGATCCGGCCCCCATACTCCCAGGTCTCGCCCATGTCATGGGAGATCCGCAGCATGCCGAAGTAGCGGAACTCGTGGCTGATGTCCGTGGCCTTGCTCGGCAGGAACAGACGTCCGTCCGGCATCGCCAGCAGCCCGCTGCGGCTCACGCCGGTATGCTCGGACGGATGGCCGTTGATGGCGTCCGGGAGCGGCGGGAACCTGACCGGTTTGGTCCAGGTATGGCCGTCGTCGGTGGACCGCACCCAGAACGGCATCCCGAAGCGAACGGTCCAGTCCAGGCCGTGCGCCTGCGACCCTTCGGCCGGCACCAGCTCCGAGCACGAGGAGTGCAGGAAGATGCTGCCGTCCGGCAGCGTGTGGCAGCTCCGGTCCATCACCCCGCCCAGCGGGTCGATGGTCACCAGGTACGCGTCGCTCCAGGTTCGCCCCTCGTCACTGGACCGGCACGCCTGCACGTTGAACAGCGGATGCTTGTGGTTGGCCAGGCTGACGTGGGGGGCGCGCTGGAAGGTCATCAGCAGATCGCCGTTGGGGGTCCGGTTCACGCAGGGCGAGAGCGCGTAGAAGCCCTCCTCCCGGTAGATGGTCATCCGGTCGGTCACTCTCCAGCTCATGACTGCTCATCATAGGGAACGCGCGCTGACGCGGCCATACCAATCAGGCGCTTGGTATTACGGACGGCGTTGATTCATACTGACTCGTATGCGTAGAACGAGCACGCACGTCGTAGGAACCAAGGGGCAAGTGGTGATAGCGAAGCCGATCAGGGACTCGCTCGGCCTCGCACCCGGATGGATCTCCATCCAACGCCTCGTCGACGACCATGTCGAGCTCTATTTCCTTCCGCCCGACCATCGCGAATCACTCAAGGGATGCCTGGCGCCCTACATCAAGGCCCGGATCCCTCCGGGCGACGACTGGCAGGAGGCGCGGGAGCGCGGTTGGAGCGATGCTGCGCGCCGATCGGTCCCGTGAGTGCCCTGCTGGATACGTCGATGCTCGTCCGGTACCTCACCGGTGACCCCCCGGACCTGGCCGACGCGAGTGCGAAGGTGATCGACGCTGAAGCCGATCTCCTGATCAGCGACGTCGCGCTGGTGGAGACCGCATACGTGCTTGACTCGGTCTATGGCGTGCCCCGGGAGACCGTGGCCGATCACCTGATCGCCCTGCTCCGAAAGGCGAACATCGCTACCTTTCGGTTGCCCAAGGAACACGTACTGGAAGCGCTTCGCCTGTGTCGGCCTTCCGGTCGCGTGTCGTTCGCGGATGCGCTCATCTGGGCGGCGGCACGGACCGCGGATGCGACGATCTACACGCTCGACGAGCGCTTTCCCGGCGTGTCCGTCGCCCTTCAAAGACCGGCGACGGACCGGCCGTAGGCGAAGGGCTCGGTTATCCGACCGAGACCGTGGCGAGCTTGATGTCGCTGCGCTTGGGGACTCCGGGCTCGTAGGGCTCCCCATCGTAGTAGCACATCACCAGGGTGCGATCGTCGAGCGCGAGCATGCCGGCGTAGGACTGATCGCCGCCCCAGTCGGTCTGCAGGTTGGCATGCCACGTCAGCGACCAGTCGGATGGGTCGACCGTGAACAGCCCGGTTCGGCTGTGCCCCGGTTGGTCGTCGGGGTGGTGCCTGCTGCTCGTCCGGCACGAGAAGACCAGCGTGTCGCCGACCTGGACGGCGGCGGGGCCGGAGAGTCCGGGTGGATGCTGCCGTGCCCGATCGGCCGGGACCGCCCCCGCGACGGACCAGGTCGTGTAGGGCGGCCGCGCGATCGACACGTAGTGGGGGCGGGTAAAGGCGAGCAGCGAGCCGTCGGCGAGAAACAGCAGCTCCGTCTCCGTACAGTGCGAGCTGCGGACGATGACCGACACCGGCTGCCAGAGCTGGCCGTCGAGTGACGACAGCAGCTCGACCTGCTGGTCGAGCTGCTCGACGTTCGGCGGCGTGACGTCGACGTCGGCCGCCACGTAGTGGACGCCTTCGTGGGTCTGCGGCTTCCAGTACCCGTAGTTGTAGCGATAGGCGGACACGGGGCGGCACCACGTCCGCCCGTCCTCGGTGAACGACAGGTAGGTCTCCTGCGGCATCGTGAGCCGCGCCGGTCCGATGATGGTGGTGCTGAAGACGTAGAGCCGGTCTTCGGTGGCGAGCAGCTTCGGATCACGGTCGTCGTACTCGCTGTCCAGGATCACCGACGGCGTCCACGTCCGGAGGTCGGCCGACTCCAGCAGCATGATCCGGCCGTACGTGGCCGGCACGTCTCCCCAGCCGTCCTCCCACGTCGCCGCGTGGGTGCCGGCGGACCGGAACGCCACGTAGTACCGGCCGCGCCACCGCGCCATGCTGGTGAAGGCGTTGTGCCTGCCGTCGGAATGGATGGTCTCCGTGCTTTCGATCGTCAGCATCCCGGCACCCGACTACATCTCTTCGAGGATCGCGCCCTCGATGCCGCGCAGGTCGTCGTCGAAGTGGTGCCAGTAGACGACCAGCACGCGGCCGTCGTCGAGCTCCACCGAGTAGGGGTAGCCGCAGTCCGGGCTGATCGCGTCGTCGCGGATGATGATCTCCGGCGCGGTGTCGATGTTTTCACCCTCGGGATCCAGGATGCGCGCCGAGCAGCCGCGCTGACCGGCCCAGCGCGTGCCGACGGTCAGGAAGATGCGGCCGTCGCGCAGCCCGAGCATGTGCCCGGGGCTGCCGTGGACCATCGTCGGCCGCCACTTGGACCACGTGCGCCCGTCGTCATCCGAGTAGACCAGCACCAGCACGCGCCCCTCGAAGCTGGGGTCGTTGACGTGCGGCCCGGTCAGACCCTGCTGGCGGACGATCTCCGGCCCCAGTGCCCCCGTGTGGCACCGGTACAGCACCAGGATACGGCCGGACGGGGTGCGGTGGATGGTCGGTTCGCTGAAGTGAGCGACCTCGTCCTCGCAGATACGGCCCCCGTATTCCCAGGTCTCGCCCATGTCGTGGGAGATCCGCAGCATCCCGTGGTAGCGGAACTCGTCGGTGACGTCGGTGGCCTTGCTCGGCAGGAACAGGCGTCCGTCAGGCATCACCAGCAGCCCGCTGCGGCTCACGCCGGTGTGCTGGGCCGGATGGCCGTTGATGGCGTCCGGGAGCGGCGGGAACCGGACCGGGTTGGTCCAGGTGTAGCCGTCGTCGGTGGACCGGACCCAGAACGGCATCCCGTAGCGCACGGTCCAGTCCAGGCCGTGCGCCTCCGACCCCTCGGCCGGCACCAGCTCCGTGCACGAGCAGTGCAGGAAGATGCTGCCGTCCGGCAGCGTGTGGCAGCCGCGGTCCATCACCCCGCCCAGCGGGTCGATGGTCACCAGGTACGCGTCGGTCCAGGTCCGTCCCTCGTCGCTGGAACGGCACGCCTGCACGTTGAACAGCGGATGGTGGTGATTGGCCATGCCGATGTGGGTGGCGCGCTGGAAGGTCATCAGCAGGTCGCCGTTGGGGGTCCGGTTCACGGTGGGCGAGAGCGCGTAGAAGCCCTCTTCGTGGTAGATGGTCATCCGGTCGGTCACTCTCCAGCTCATGACCGACCATCATAGGAGACACGCGTAAGGGGCGCATCCGTACACGCAGCGCGTCTGATAATTCACCCGCGCGTATCCGTCAACGTCCGAAGACGGCCGTGAGACCAACCATAGACCTGCCTGTATCAACACTCTTGTTGACAACAATTCAGTTGATCAGATCTGCCAGGGCGATCTTATGGACGCAGGCTATTGCGGCGGAGCTGCCGATCCGAGCGCGGCCAGGGAGCGGCTGACGATCGAGGCGCTGGCCGTCGCTTCCGCGGTGACGATCACGGTCGCGCCGGCGTGGTGCAGCGATGCCCGGTCCAGCTCATACGGGGCGCGCGCGATGATGGCGACGTCGGGAGCGATCGCCCGGATCCGCCGGACCGCGAGCTCGGTGGCGCGGGCGTCGTTGACGGTCAGCACCACAAGCCGCGCGTCCGTGCAGCCGAGCTCGTCCAGCACCTCCCGCTGCGTCACGTCGCCGAGCACGGCCCGGTCGCCGATGGCCCGCGCCGCGCGCACGTTGTCCGGGTTCGCGTCGATGGCCAGGTAGTCGAAGCCGGCGTCCCGGACGGCACGGCACACCTCGCGCCCGGCAAGTCCGTAGCCGGCGACGATCACGTGGTCCGAGTGCGGCTCGTCCGCCTCGATGCCGGGAGGCTCCGCGCGCAGGAGCCGGTTCAGCCACGGGATGCGCGCCGCGCCGCCGGCCAGGTGGGGACCGAAGGCGATGACCAGCGGGGTGAGCAGCATGGACAGGATGATCGCCATCATCAGGTGCTGGGACAGCGAGGTGCCCAGCAGGTCCGTGCCCGCCGCCACGTTCAACAGCACGAACGAGAACTCCCCGACCTGGCACAGCGCCGCCGCCGACAGGATCCCGACGCGCAGGGGAAGCCTCAGGATGAGGGCAGTCGCCAGGATGATCGCGAACTTGCCGACCAGGATCGCGCCGAGCAGCCCGGCCGTCGTCAGGAGCTCCCCGGCCATGCCGGAGACGTCCAGCAGCATGCCGACCGAGACGAAGAACAGGCTGGCCAGGATGTCGCGGGCCGGGATCAGGTCGGCCATCGCCTGGTGACGGAATTCGCTGCCGGCGACGATCAGTCCGGCCAGGAACGCCCCGAGCGCCAGGGAGATGCCGGCCAGGGACAGCGCCCAGGTCGTGCCGAAGCACACCAGGAAGACGGTCAGAATGAAGAGTTCGCGCTCCCGCGTCTTGGCGACGAACGCCAGCAGCCGCGGCACCAGGAAGCTGGCCGCCACCAGCACGCCGGCCAGGACCGCGACGGCCGTGCCGACCGTCAGCAGGATCTCCCGCGGGGAGCTGTCGCCTCCGGCCAGCAGGGGCACGGCCAGGATCATCGGCACCACGCACAGGTCCTGGAACACCAGGATGCCCACGGCCAGGCGGCCGTGCGGGGCGTCCAGCTCGCCGCGCGCGGAGAGCGCGCGCAGGACCACGGCCGTGCTGGAGACGGCGATCACGCATCCCAGGAACACCGCCGTACCCGGCCCCAGCCCGAACACCCTGGCCAGGGCGGCCGCGCACGCCAGCGTCACAGCCACCTGTATGCCGCCACCCAGGAGCACCGCCTTCCACAGGCGGCGAAGGCGGTCGACCGCCAACTCCAGGCCGATGCCGAACAGCAGCAGCACGACGCCGACCTCGGCCAGCAGCTCGACCTGGTGGGTGTCGTCCACCAGGCCCAGTCCGGTCGGCCCGGCCAGCACGCCGGTCAGGATGAATCCGGCGATCGACGGGACGCCGATGCGGCGCAACAGCGCCACCACCACCACGGCGGCCCCGAGCACGATGACCAGATCCTTGAGGAAGCCCAGCTCAGGCACGTGACGGTTCCCTCACGGCACGGAAAGGCTACCGCGGATGGTATCTCGGCTCGCGGGGGGTTACCTCGCGCTGCAGGCGCAGCTCGCTGCCCGCCAGCGGCAGTGGCGTGCGGGCTCCGTCGCGCAGGTGGGACTGCAGGCAGGCGAAGATCAGCTCGGTGTTCCGCTGCGCGATGCGTACCCCGCCGCGGGTCGGTGCGCCGGTGTCCAGCGCCTGCACCAGGTCCATGACCAGGTGGACGGCGGGGCTGCCGGGCTCGAACGGCGGGTAGGTGCCGGGCCCCAGCACCGGCCGGCCGCGCAGGTCGGCGCCGCTCTCTTCGCGCACCTGCCACTCGCTGCCGACGGTGGTGACGATGCCGCGCTCGCACACGACCTCGGCTTCGAATGGGCGGCCGCTGTCGAGCAGGAACGCCGGCACGCCGTCGGCGAACTGCAGGCGGCCGCCGCCGCCGGGATCGGCGCGCAGCGTGTCGCCCTCGATTTGGTCCGCTCCCTCCGACAAGTGGAACTGCACCCAGCTCACCGGCGCGTCGCCGTTCAGCATCAGCACCAGGTCGATCGCGTGACTGCCCATGTTGAAGATCCCGTGGCCGCAGTGGACGGTGAGCGAGCGCAGCGCGCCGTAGCGCTCCTCGGCGATCAGCGATCGCAGGACCCGGAAGCCGGGGTGCCAGCGCCGGTTGCTGCCCATGTTGAAGGCGACGCCGTTGCCCTCCACCGCCTGCACCATCGCGTCGGCCTCCGCCAGCGAGGCCGCCATCGCCTTCTCCGCGTAGATGGCGCGTGCGCCGTGCCCGGCGGCGTGGATGACGATCTCCGCGCGCTGCTCGGGCTGAGTGGCCACGCTGACGATGTCGGGCCGGCAGGCGGCGAGCATCTCCCGGTAGTCCGTGTACCGGTGCGCGGCCGGCACGCCGTAGCGCTCGCCGGCGCGGGCCATCACGTCGGCGCGCTGATCGGCCAGGGCCACCAGGGTGGTGCGCTCGCACGCCTCGTACGCCGCGGCGTGCGAGTAGGGGTACGGGTCCGCGACCTCGTTGTCGATGAAGGCGCCGATGCGCCCGCAGCCGATCAGGGCCGCTCGATAGTTCGTCATGGTACAGGCTCCAAACGGTAGATCGAGGCGCTACGCGCGTCCTCCAGCAGCCACAGCATCCCGTCCGGTCCCTGCTTGACGTCGCGGACGCGCCCCACGCGGCGTTGCAGCAGCACCTCCTCGGCGACCGCCCGCTCTCCGTCAAGCTGCACGCGGCGCAGGTGCTGGCCGGCCAGGGCCCCGGCGAACAGGTCGCCGCGCCAGCCGGGGAACCGGTCGCCGTCATAGAAGGTCATGCCGGACGGGGCGATCGAAGGGGTCCAGTGCAGCACGGGTTGCGCCATGCCCGGCGCCGCCGTGCCGGTCCCGATCGGCGCGCCGCTGCGGTACTCCCTGCCGTAGGTGATGACCGGCCAGCCGTAGTTCACGCCGGCCTCGATCACGTTGATCTCGTCGCCGCCCTGCGGCCCGTGCTCGTGCGACCAGAGACGGCCGGTCGCCGGGTGGACGGCCAGCCCCTGGGCGTTGCGGTGTCCGAAGGAATACACCTCCGGGGCGCCGCCGCCGGAGACAAACGGGTTGTCGTCCGGCACCGAGCCGTCGTCGCGCAGGCGGATGATGGTGCCGGCGTGGTCGGCCGGATCCTGCGCGCGGTGCCGCTCGCCCCGCTCGCCGAAGGTCGCGTACAGCATGCCGTCGGCGCCGAACGACAGGCGCGAGCCGAAATGCAGGCGGGCACCCGACGGACGGTTCATCGTGAACAGCACCTCGACGTCTTCCAGCCCGGAGTCGGTGAGGCGTCCGCGGGCGATGCTGGTCGCGTAGCTTCCGCTTCGTCCGGCGGCGTAGGAGAGATAGACGAGGCGGTTGTCCGCGAACCGGGGATGCAACTCCACGTCCAGCAGGCCGCCCTGGCCGACCGCGGCGACCCGCGGCACGCCGTCCAGGTTCCGCACGGCGCCGGTCTCGACATCCAGGCGCAGCAGCGCGCCCGGCCGCTCGCTGACCAGCGCGCCGCCGTCCGGCAGGAAGGCGATCGACCAGGGATTGGCCAGGCCGGCGGCGACGCGCATCACGCGGAACGTGGCCTGCTCGGAGACGACGCGCTCCGCGACCACGGCCGGCTCGGCGACGGCGGCGGGCGCAACCAGAGATGCAAGCAGCGCGGTGAATGCCACGGCGCGCATCAGGCGGCCTCCGCGAACGGGAAGACCTCGCCACCGGCCAGGGCGCGGTAGTCGGCGGTCGGCATGATGATCGAATCGGTCAGCGCCCCGGCGTTGAAGGCGATGCGGTCGTTGGCCAGCACAGACGGGTCCACGTTCAGCGGCAACGGCAGGATCGGTTCTCCGAACGGTGGTACGCTGCCGGGAACCAGCCCGGTGAGCTCCAACAGTTCCGGCGCGCTGGCGAAGCGGATGCGGCGCGTGCCGAGCCGGGCGCGCACGGCGGTCGAGTCCAGCCGCAACGACGCGCTCAGCACGAACAGCCGGAACCCGTCGCCGATCTTGACCACCAGCGCCTTGCCGCCGATCGACAGCGGCTCGCCGCGCACCTGTGCCGCCTGCTCGGAGGTACGCACCGGCTCGTGGTGGACGTGGCGGTACTCGACCCCGGCCTCGTCCAGCATCGCCCGTATCCGTTCCAGGACGCTCATTCCAGGCTCGTTCAGAGCAGCTCGAAGACGAAGGTCCCCACGAGGGGTTCGCCGTCGGTGAATCCGGCCTCGCTCTCGGTGAGTCGGGTGATGGGCTCCGCCGGATCGGTGTCGGCGTCGGAGGCGACATAGACCGTTCCATCGTCGGTGCCGGCGTCGTAGAGGCGGAGTTGCACCTCCACCCGCTCCAGCCAAGCTCCGTCCTCCATCAGCGGCAGCGCCGACACGCCGACGAACCAGTCGGGGCTGGGCGCCAGCATGCTGACCAGCGTCACGAACGGGTGTGTGGATACGGCGTCGAACACCAGGCTGACCATCGACGGGGAAGGCCGCAGCACGTCCCCGGACAGCTCGCCGTGCGCGTCTCCGTCCTCGATGAGATGCTCGATCTCATGCAGCAGTTCGCGTTGTCCGCCGGTCTCCGCCATCAGCTCGATACCGTCGGAGGCGACCTCGCCTGTCTCCCAGATGCGCACGTCGCCGTGATGCGTCGCTCCCACCAGGCCGGAGAAGTGGGGATTGCTCGGGAATTTGGTCGGATGGGTCTCCGCGCTCCAGGTGGCGCTGAATGTCACCCGGTAACGGACCCCGGTCTCCATGTCTCCCATGGCGCACGCCGCACAGAGCAGCAGAACGGCAATCGATGCTGACGCAATGAACGCTTTGCTCATGCCGGCCAGCATAGCGGAACACCGGATCGATGTGGACGCCGCGTGTCCGGCCGCCGCAGAATCGGACCGGCAGGATCAGATGGCGTCCGATCTTCAGCGCGTTCCCGACAGCTACCGCCGCGAGCTGGACCGGCTGGCCGAGATCGAGGAGCGTCTCGATGCCGAGGTGCGCTTCGACGACCAGCGGTTCGCCGGTCTGCGCGACTACCGGACCGTGCTCGAGCTCGCCACGGTGCGCCTGAATCTGGCCACCCTCGCGGTCGAGGACGGGCGCGACGCGGAGCTGGCCCGCGCCAAGGCGCTGGCGGCGCTGCAGGCGCTGGACGACCTGCGCGGGCTGTCGCTGTCCGACGACCAGTCCGAGCTGATCCGCGGCTCGGACGCGTACGACGCGGCGCAGGAGCAGCTCGAGCGCTTCCTGGTGGCCGGCGGCGGAGTCCTCCTCGAGGACCGCGTCGCCGACGCCGAACGCTGCCGCAAGCTGGCGCGCATCGTGGCGTCGGCGGTCAGCAAGCACGCGCACCGCGACGACACCTATCGTCCCCTGTTCCGGACCGAGAAGCTGCCGGAGCCGCTGCGCTCCCTGGTCAACATGCTGCTGCCGGCGCTGGCGTCGGAGAACCAGGCGGAGCCGCCCTACGGCCTGGAGGAAGGCGAGGAGGAGGTCCGGCGAGCGCCGCGCATGACCGTGCCGCTGCCGCAGGCCGTCCACTACCTTGCGGAGGAGGTGCTGCCGGCGTACCGGGATGCGCTCGACTCGAGCCCGGGAGACGCCGGCCTGCAGGCTTCGATCGCCACCCTGGAGCAGCGCATCGAGCGCCTGCAGTCGCTGCGCGTGCACCCTCGGTCCACGCCGCTGCCGATCGAGCCGGGCATCCAGACCGATACGCTGTCAGGCTTCACCGCGGACGGCGTGCCGCTGGTGACGCTGGGCATCGGCGTGGACGTGCGATCCGGCACCAACCTGGACCGCATGCGCGATCTGATCCAGTCGGAGGTGGTGCGGCGCTGCGCCGGCGGCGGCTTCGCTGCCGAGCTCGACCGGGAGTACCGGCGGCTGGCGCCCGCCGGCGGAGACCACCGCACCGGCACCCGCGCTCCCAGTCTGCGGCTGAACGCCAATCGGCTGTTTCCGGCGTTGCGCCGCTCGTATCCGGTGCTGCGCCACCTGGAGGACCGCGTGCAGCTCGCCCGTCTGCTGGAGCACTGCCGCCTGTATGGCGAGGCGGCGACGCGGCGGCTGATCGAGCTGGAACTGGCGGCGCTGCCGGGCGGGGGACCGGGCATCGCGGATACCGCCGTCCGCGATCCGCGATGAGCGCAGACCGCCCGTTCCGCATCGCCTTCCTCGACGGCGAGCCGCCGGACGCGCCGCGCCGCGCCGCGGCGCAGGGGACGGTGGAGCTGGTCGATCGGCCGCACGCGACCGATCCGGCGCGGGTCGACGGCGTTGTGCTCGGCGGCCCGCTCGAGCGCCGGGCGGAGCGGGTGAGCGGCTACCTGCGCGCCGGGATGGCGGTGCTGGCCGCCGCGCCGTTGGCAGCCGAGGCCGACGCGCACGATGCGCTGGTGCACGACGCGGGCGTGGGCGCGGGCCGGCTCCTGCTGGCCTACCGGCAGCGGTGGCGCCCGGAGGTGGCCGCGGTCTGCGCCGCGGCGGAGGCCGGCGAGCTGGGCCGGACCGGGCTGATCCGGCTGCACGCCTGGCGCGTGGGCGAACCGGGAGACAGGGACGTGGACGCCGCCGTGCGCGATCCCGTCGACACCGTGCTGCGGATCGCCGGAGGCGGAGCGGAGCTGGCCCATGCCATGGGCGACGAAGCGTGCCTGCTGGTCCACCTGGGCTTCGCCGGCGGCGGCATGGCGCTGCTCGACCTGGCCACCTGTCCCGGCGAGCCGTACGAGTCGCTCACCGTGATCGGTGCGGACGGCGCCGCGTATGCCGACGACCACCGCAACGTCCAGCTCCTCTACGACGGGCGCGGGCTGCAGGGCGTGCCGCTGCGCGGCGACGCGGAGCTCGGCATGTTGCGCGCCTTCGCCGGCGGGGCACACAGCGGCGCGGATCACGAGCATGCGGTGAGCAGGGTGACCGAGGCGATCGCTGCGTCGCGCCGCACCGGCGCGGCGGTCCCGGTGGCGGCGCCGTGATTCCGGTCATCGCCCTGGGAGGCGCCCGCCACTGCTACTTCGCGCGCGCCGCGGCCGGCGGCCATGCCCGCTTCCGGCTGGTGGCGGTGGCCGACGCGGCGACCGCGCCCGGCTGGTCGCTGGCGCGGGCACGCCGGCTGGCTGCGGAGCTGCAGGTTCCGTTCGAGGACGACATCGACGCGGCGATCTCCCGCTACCGGCCGCAGGCGGCGTGCGTGAGCCCCGCGACCTCCCGACACGCGGAGCTGACCGAGATCGCCTGTGCGGCCGGGCTGCACGTGATCCAGGACAAGCCGATGGCCCACACCCTGGAGGACTGCACCCGCATCGTGCGGGCGGTCCAGCGCGCCGGCACGCGCTTCCTGCTGTGGAACCGCAACGGCGCCCCGGCGATCCGTCAGGCGCGCGAGCTGCTGGACCGCGGCGCGCTGGGAACGCTGCGGGCCGTTCACGTCGACTTCTACTTCGCCAAGGACGCCGGCCCGCGCATCGGCGCGGGGCGGCCGGCTGCGCCCGATCCCGGCTGGGAGGCGCTCGGCGAGCTCTCGGTCGAAGGGATCTATCCGCTCGCCTACCTCGCCCACCTGGCGCGGTCGCCGGTGGCCACGGTGTTCGCGCGCGCCACCAGCCACTTCCACCAGCGCCACCACGACCACGGCATAGAGGACCTGGCGTCGCTGAGCCTGCGGATGCACGGCGGCGTGCTCGCCTCGGTCAGCCTGGGCCGTATCGGACGGGCCAGCCACCCCGACCTGGGAGAGATCGCGCTGCGCCTGACCGGCAGCCACGGCAGCGCCGTGATCGCCGAGCCGCGGCCGGAGGTGGCGGTCTATCGCCGCGGCGCCGCGCCGTCCGCGTTCCCGCACCGGCGGGTCGCCGCCGAGGACGCCCGCTTCCTGCTGGACGACCTGGCGCGCGCCATCGACACCGGCGGACGCACCGTCTGCGACGAGGTGGACGGCTGGCGGATCGCCGCCACCGTGCAAGCCGCGCTCGCGTCGGCGCGCGGTGGCCGCGTGGAGCGGGTGCCGGAGCTCGATGTTACGAAGCCTTAACGTTCTGTTCTTTCCCCCGTAACCGGAGCCTGACGATCATCTAGTCACCCACATGGCAGAAGGTCGCATGACATGACGATGAACATCCAAGCAACTCTTACCCGTTTTCTGCGTCAGGCCGCGCTGCTCGCAGCTCTGAGCGGGCTCATCGCGGCCTGCGCGGTCGGGGAAGAAGGGGAGGCCGCCGGCGATGCGGCACCCCTGCCGCTGGCCCACACTTCGGGAGACGCTTCGTTCAGACTGGTCGCCGACCAGCCGTTCGATCCGATGGATGCCGCGCTGGCCCTGCAGCAGGTGTTTCGCGACGTGGCCGGCACGTCGGTACCCACCGTGGTGCAGATCGACACCACGCAGACCAGGCAACGGTTCGGTTCCTCGTTCGAGCAGCCGAGCGGCACCGGCTCCGGAGTGATCTACGACCGCACCGGCAACACCTACTTCGTGCTCACCAATGCCCACGTGATCCAGAACACGGACGGCATCAGGGTCACCCTGCACGACGGGACCGAGATCTCCCAAGGCGTGCGCCTGGTCGGAGCCGACCGCAACCGCGACGTCGCGGTGCTGCGGTTCGCCTCACGGGAGCCGCTGGCCGTGGCGATCATGGGAGATTCGGACGCCGTGCAGGTCGGCGACCAGGTGCTGGCGGTGGGCAGCCCCTTCGGCTTCCAGTCCACGGTGACCTCCGGGATCATCAGCGGCCTCGGCCGCGAGCAGCGCCAGACCCCGTGGGCGGAGTACATCCAGACCGACGCATCGATCAACCCGGGCAATTCCGGGGGCGCGCTGGTGGCCCTGGACGGCTCGGTCGTCGCCCTCAATACCTGGATCGCTTCCAACAGGTTCGGCACCAGCGTGGGGCTCGGCTTCGCGTTGCCGATCAACACCGCGCTGGTCGTCGCCGACCAACTGCGCGAAGGCGGCGTGCGCTATGGGTATCTCGGCGTCCAACTGCAGCCTGCAGGCGACGTGGGCCAGTGGAGCGACGGTGCGCTGGTCACCAGCGTGTACTCGCGGTCTCCCGCCGAGCGCGCAGGGTTTCTGGCCGGCGACGTCATCATCGGCGTGGATGGTCAGGCGGTCACCGGCACCGGCGAGGTCATGCGCAACATCGGCGGTGCCGGCCCCGGCACCCGGCTGACGCTCACCGTGGTGCGCGACGGCGCGGAGCAGGAGATCACGGTACGGCTGGGCGAGCGTCCGGAGTCCGGGGATGACACGGGAAGCGACTGGCCGGGGATCTTCGTGGTCGACGAACCGCCGGGTCAGGGCGTGGGCGTGGAGGCCGTGTCGAGGACGTCGGCCGCGTGGGCCGCCGGTCTCCGGCCGGGAGACGTGATCATCGAGATCGACGGCGCCAAGGTCGCCGAGGTGAAGGACTTCTACCTCGCGCTGCGCGAGGCCGATTCGGCCGAGCTCACCGTATTGCGGCCCGGGTCGGGCCGCTCGCGTACCTTCACCGTGACGATAGACCGCTGAGGCGGCCGCGGGCTCAGTAGCCGAAGTCGGCGGCGACGCCCGAAAGGCTGCGCGGCCCGGTGCCGATCAGCCGGCGCCCCTCGTCCGCGATCGAGTCGAACGCGTGCCACCACGGACGGCTGCGCGCCGTGGCCAGCTCCCGCATCTGCCGCACGCGCGGCAGCGCGATGCGCCGGAAGGCGGCCACCAGCCCGTCCCAGCTCGTGGCCTCGGGGGCGGTGAACGCCTCCTTGAAGTAGGCGCGCCCGCACATCGGCGCCGCCACCAGGTCGGCGACCAGCGCGTACTGGGCCGCGTACTGGGAGAAGTCCACCGCCGCGCTCAGCAGGAACAGCGGCCGCGGGCACACCTCGGCGATCCGCCGGCAGGTCCCGCGCACCACCTCCGCACTGGAGGCGGGCTGCACGTTGCCGGCCCCGTCCTCGACCCAGAGCAGCGGGATCTGGGTCTTGTAGAAGGCGCCGAATGAGCCGAACTCCTCGGCGATCTGCACCAGCGCCTCGGGCAGGCGCGCGGCGAACGCGGCGCGGTCCTCACCCGGCCTCTCCAGCAGCAGCGTCTCCGACAACAGCGGCTTGCCGAGGTTCCGGCAGCGCTCGTCCACGTCGGTCAGCCAGTCGCGGTTGCGCTTCCAGCTCTCCGGGTGGTCGGGGTCGAGGTTGACCAGCGTCTTGAAGCCGTCCAGGTGCTCGGCCGCCTCTTCAGGCGGCATCTCCAGCACCGACAGCTTGCCCGCGCCGCCGTCCATGGTCTGCCCGGCGGAGGACTCCAGGCGGCCGATCAGGTAGGTGCCGCCCAGCTTCTCGCGAAAGCCGGCCGAGGTGTAGGCCAGCCGGTTGAACAGCGCCGCGCTGGCGGTGCCGCCGAGCGCCGCGGCGAACTCGTGCGCCGTGCGCCGCACGTCGTCGTCCTCGGCGGCGCGCGGGTCCTGAGTGTTGGCCAGGAACGAATTCAGCAGCCTCAGGTAGGAGCCGTGCTGGTCGGAGGCGAACACGTCCAGCACGCCGTTCGGCGCCGCGACCGCCAGCCGCTCGAATGCTTCCTTGGTGATCGAAAGCCCGTCCGGATAGCGGGCCCACGGTTCGTTCATGCTCGTCCTTTCGTCATTGAGTGATCAACAGCACCTGCAAATCGCCGACGTTCGTACGCGTCGGCCCGGTACGCAGCAAGCCGCCGGCGCGGTCGAAGAAGGTATACGAGTCGTTGCGATCCAGGTACTGACGGGGACTCAGTCCCAGACGTCGGGTCGCATCATACACCGCCGGGTCGGCGAACGCACCCGTGGCGTCGGTCGGGCCGTCCGTGCCGTCGGTGGAGGCGGCCAGGAAGTGCAGCCGGCCGCGCTCCGGGTGGTCGGCCGACTCGGTCAGAAAGGCCAGCGCCATCTCCTGGCTGCGGCCGCCCGCGCCGTCGCCGCGCAGCGTGACCGTCGTCTCGCCGCCGCCGATCACGCAGCAGGGGGAGGAGACCGCGACCCCATGGCGGGCGACGTCCGAGCCGATCGCCAGGTAGACCTTGGCCACCTCGCGCGCCTCGCCGACGATCTGCGAGGACAGCGCCAGCGTCGGCCAGCCCAGCGCCTGCGCTTCCGAGCGCGCCGCGCCGAGCGCGGCCAAGTTGTTTCCCAGCAGGATGTTGTGGACGCCGGCCAGCTCCGCGGCGCCCGGCTTGGGCGTCTCCGGCAGGCGGCCGTCGCGGCCGGCCTCCAGCACCCGGCGCGCCGCCGCCGGCAGCGCCTCGGTCACGCCGTAGCGGTCGGTGATCGCCAGCGCGCCCGCATAGGTGGTGGCGTCGGCCGCGGTCAGCCCGGAGGCGATGGTGTCCAGGCGGTCGCCTGTCACGTCGGACAGAATCAGGTTGAGCGAGCGGGCGGGGTGGATAAGCGCCGCCAGCCGGCCCCCCTTCACCTGCGACAGGTGCTTGCGCACGCAGTTCATCTCCTGGATGGTCGCCCCGCAGGCCAGGAGCAACTCCGTCACCCGCTTCTTGTCATCCAGGTCCAGGCCGGGCAGACCGCCGCCGGTCTCCAGGGGAGCGGCCAGCAGCGCCGACCCGCCGCCGGAGATCAGGCCGATCACCAGCGTGCCGGCGTCGGCGTCGCGGCAGTGGCGGGCGATCGCGCGGGCGGCCCGTTGGCTCTCCTCGTCCGGCACCGGATGGCCGGACTCGATGACGTCGATGCGCTTCAGCGGCTCGCCGTGGCCGGCCTTGGTGGCGATGGTGCCTCCGGCGATCCGATCGCCCAGCAGGTCCTCCAGCGTCAGCGCCATGCTGGCCGACGCCTTGCCGGCGCCGATGACGACGATGCGCCGGACGGTGTCCAGGTCGACCTGGCCGTCCCAGCCGGCGACCCGCAGCGTCCGGCCGCTGACCGTCACGCCGGAGCGGATCAGCCGGTGCGGCCGCACCGGGTCCAGGCCGGCGCGGTAGATGCGTTCCAGAACGTCTCTCACCGGCCTTCCCGCTCGATCCACGCGCGCAACGCGTCGACGGTGCTGGGAAAGGCCAGCTCCTCCCACGGGATGGCGGCCGGGTCGGTCCAGACCGCCTCGTCGCACTCGTCGCCGGCCGTGAGGGTGCCGCCCGTGACCGCCGCGGTATAGACGATCAGCACCACGGTCACGTCGGGGTAGGAGAACACGCCGTGCAGCCCTTCGAGGCGCACGCGCAGTCCGGTCTCTTCCCAGGTCTCGCGCACCGCGGCGCTGTCGACCGGCTCGCCCCGGTCCACGTAGCCGCCGGGGAACGTCCACTTGCCGCGCGCCGGGCTGATCGCCCGCTTGATCAGCGCGATGCGGCCCTCGTGCACGACGATGGCGCCGGCCGCAACCTTGGGGTCGAAGTACACCACCGCGCCGCACCGCTCGCAGACCGGCCGCTGCCGGCCGTCGATCAGGCGCGAAGCCAGCGGAGCGGCGCACGCGGCGCAGAAGCGCGTCTCCGTTCCGTGGACGTGATCGGCCGCGTCAGCCATGCTTCCCGGTCTACCCCATCCCGGTCTTGATGTCGAGCCGCCTTTCCACGATCGTCAACGAACGACCGGTGCCTGACCACTCCTATTTCGCCAACCTGATCTGGCAGATCGCGGACCTCCTGCACGGTCCCTATCGCCCGCCGCAGTACGAACGTGTCATGCTGCCGATGACCGTCCAACGCCGCTTCGACTGCGTGCTGGCGTCTACCAAGGGCGAGGTCTTGGCTGAGTACCGGTACCGAAAGGAAAAACTCGCCGGCGACGCCTTGGACAGCCGGCTCAACAGAATGGCGGACCAGCGCTTCCACAACCAATCGG
This sequence comes from Spirochaetia bacterium, assembly GCA_963662775.1. Classification (GTDB taxonomy): domain Bacteria; phylum Spirochaetota; class Spirochaetia; order SZUA-6; family Bin103; genus CATQHW01. The sequence goes on along the minus strand of OY759747.1, from coordinate 1,181,673 downwards.
AACTCGACTTCGAGAAGCTGCTCAAGGTCGTGAGTGGAGTTGGTGGAGGTGCTCACCTCACTGCCCAACACAAATCCGGCGGTCCGATCGTGAACGGTCGCTCTTTCGCTTCAAGTCGTTTTTTACAAGCACGTAGTGAGGATCCAGCGTGCTATTGACCCGAGTACGGGTTCGCAACTTTCGCTGCATCAAGGACCTCAGTGTCGACCTCGCGGAGACGACAGTACTCGTCGGCGAGAACAACACTGGCAAGACTGCGTTCCTCGACGCTGTTCGCATCTGTTTGAGCCAGCTTCGAGCGCGCAGTAGTCGCGTATTCCACGAATATGACTACCACCTGCAGGACGACGAAGCGACTCCCGCCGGCGCGCACCCCATCGTGATCGAACTGTTCTTCGAAGAGCCTGAGCCGATTCGTGGCATGAGGACATCGTCCGGGAGCTGGGCAACGTCGCCGTGTTGAGAGACGACGAGCGCTACGTCGTCACGTTTCGCCTGACATCCGGTTTCGACAGGGATAGCAACGACTTCACGAGCGATTGGTCGTTCCTGGATGCTCAGGGGAATCCTCTCACCGGACCAGCGGCGAGCCCTGCCCAACTCAGCTCGCTGCAGCGACTGGCGCCCGTCTTCTACCTGTCTGCCCTGCGGGATACTACCACTCATTTCGCGCCTCGAGGACGCTACTGGCGCAACTTCCTATCGGAGGCAAGCATTCCGGAAGGTGATCGAGAAGACCTGGAGCAGGCCTTCTCCGAACTGAACGACCGGCTTATCGCCGCGCATCAGCCGCTGAACGAAGTGCGTTCGAGGCTCGAGGACGCAAAGAGGGTCATCGACTTCGGGGCCGGCGACGCCGTTGGTATAGATGCTTTGCCTACCAAGCTGTTCTCGCTTCTGTCGCGCACCCAAGTCAGTCTCGCTTCGCCGTCTGGCGCCAGAATCCCCGTGGACCGGCAGGGCGAGGGCACGCAGAGCTTGGCAGTGCTGCTGCTGTTCGGAGCGTTTCTACGAAGCCGGCTGTCAGATGTCGACCGCATCGCGCAGCCGATTACCGCCTTGGAAGAGCCGGAGGCCCATCTGCATCCGTCTGCCGTTCGATCTCTGATGCATGTCGTTGAAGACCTGCCGGGGCAGAAACTCGTGTCCAGCCACAGCGGGGAGCTGCTAGCCAGCGTCGACCCGCTGTCGGTGCGGCGCTTCGTTCGTCGCGGAAGCGGCATTGACGTTCACGGTATCCAGGCCGACACGCTGAACCCGAATGAGATGAGAAAATTCGACTTCCACGTGCGGCGGGGACGAGGTGAGCTGTTGTTCGCGAGATGCTGGCTGCTGGTCGAAGGTGAGACGGAGACCGTTCTGTTCGCGGGAGTGGCCGACGCACTGGACATCGACCTGGAGCGATCGGGCGTTCGTATCGTGCAGTTCGGGCAGAGCGACGTCGGGATGTTCGGCAAGGTTGCGAACCAGTTGGGCATTCCGTGGTATGGCGTCATCGACGACGACAGCGGCGCAAGGAAGTATCGGAACGCGGCGCGGGCGCAAATCCGGCATGCGGCGGAGGCGGACCTGCTGATCCTCCCTTACGAGAACGTAGAGCTGTTTCTCTGCGAAAGCGGCTTCGGAGATCTCTATGAGGCGTACGTGTCGCCGCAGAAAGGCCCGCCGAGCGCGCCGCATGGTTCGCGTGACTACTGGAGACAAGTGCTCAACGCTCTGCCGCGTCGCTACAGTAAGCCGGCTATCGCAGCGGAAGCAGTGTGGAGAATGAAGGAAGGCTCGGCGGTCCCACAAGAACTCCGGCGCATCCTCAAGAAGGCCATGGAACTGGCTACAGGGTGACGGTCACGGCATGGAGAAACTGAACGAGAGTCAGAACCGGGCCGTGCATTGGGACGAAGGCCCGCTATTGGTCCTGGCCGGTCCGGGGTCGGGCAAGACGTTCGTGCTTACCATGCGCGTGGCGCGTTTGATTCGGGAGAGCCCCGAGGCTCGGTTCCGGGTGCTGGGACTCACGTTCACGACAAAGGCGGCGGACGAGATGCGCAGCCGCCTGGAGGGTCTCCTCGGTCAGGCGAGAGGCCGCGCTCGCCTTACGACGTTTCACTCGTTCTGCGCCGAGGTGCTGCGGCAACACGGGAGTCACCTCGGGTTGCGCCCGGATTTCGAAATCCTGGCCCGCGAGGACGACCGTCTGCGAGTGCTCCAAAAGGAAGTCAGGAACTACAGTGCTGCGGCCGCACCGGATGTCCCGGATGACAATGTGATCCGCATGATCGACCATCTGTATCGCGAAGGCCACGCGGGAAGAGCGGATGAGCCCTTGCCATTCTCCGGCTCTCCGAAAGAGTGGATGGGTCCCGTCTATGCGGGGTACCTGGACGCGTTGGTTCGCAGCAACCGGCTCGACTACGGCGCCCTGCTGATCTGTTGCTTGCGTCTGTTTCGGGAGCGGCCGCGAATCGCAAGGCACTACCGCATCGTCTACCAGTACATATGCGTCGACGAGTACCAGGACACCAATAGGTGCCAGGATCGGATTCTCCGCCATCTCTGTCCGCGAGACAACGCAAACCTCTTCGTCGTCGCCGACGACGATCAGATTATCTTCCAGTGGAACGGCGCCAGTCCTGCGCGTCTCCAGGAACTTCGACGGGATTACGGGATGCAGGTCATCCAGCTTCCGGACAGTTACCGGTGTCCTCCCGAAGTCGTAAGACTGGCGAACAACCTCATTCGGTTCAACCTGGAGCGGTCTCCCGGCAAGGAGCCGCTGAGATCGGCTGTCCCGGTGAGCGGCGCGAAGACGATTCGGGTGATGGACTTTGGCAATCACCTGGAAGAGATGGCATGGGTCGCCGACGACATTCGGTGTCGATCACTCCGCCCGGCCGAGTGTGTAGTGCTGGCGCGCAACGCCAAGCTCGTTCAATCGGCAGCGGAGGCGTTGAGGACAGCGAATCTCGTCGCTTACGTGGTCAAACGCAGGCACGATTTCCATTCACCGCCGCTCCGATTCGTCCAGTCGGCCTTGCGGCTTGCGGTCGCTCCGCAGGACATCGTGCAGATGCGTACCATGTGCAAGGCGTTCTTCGATCTGACGGCAATCCAGGTTCGGGTGGAGGATGCGGAGGCAGAGGGAGAACCACATGGCGGTGCGCTGTTGCGGGGCTTCCTGGAGGTTGCGGAAGCAGACCCTAGGACTCCGGGAGATGGGGCTCTGCTGGTGGAAGCGCTCCGCAATCAACTCGTGGAGAGGCTCGGCTACATTGAGTTTGTGGACACGGTGTTTCGATGGTGCCGTCAGCGTGAGCAGCCGAGCGGCGTGAACGGAAGACACGATGACTCCGATGACGTAGAAGAGGAGATGCAAGTCTGGAGCAACCTGAGTCATGAGGTGCGCGGACATGTCGACGCTGTTCCGACGCTGAGTCGGTTTCTGCATGAGATGGACCTTCGACCAAAGGTGACCCCGCCGAAGCGGGAGGCGATCCATTGCCTGACGATTCACTTGGCCAAGGGGAAGGAATTCAAACACGTGTACTTGGTGGGCTTGGTAGAAGATCAGTTGCCGTCCTATCATGCAAGACGAAAAGGCACGGATAGTCGCGCGATCGAAGAGGAACGCAGAGAGTGCTTCGTAGCGATCACCCGCGCACAAGCCAGCCTCACATTGACCCATGCGGCGTCCTATTTTTGCTGGCCCAAACAGCGTTCGCGATTCTTGAACGAGATGGGGTTACCCCCAAGCGTATCGTCGGAGCGCGTATCATTCCGATGAATTGGAGAGAGCACATAACCGTCGATCCGCAGGTCTGTCATGGACGCGCTTGCGTCACGGGCGCGCGTGTTCTGGTGACGACCGTTCTTGACAACTTGGCGGCGGAGCTGAGCGCGGAGGAAATCTCCGTAAGGTACCGGTCGGTGGCACGCGATGCGGTGGAGGCTGTGATTTGCTACGCAGCGCACTTGGCTCGCCGTGTCTGAATCCCGATCGCGATCGCTCCGCCTGTCTAAGCTCGACGCGCACGACTGGGCGTCGGAGGCGCTCCTGTGCGTCTCGTGCGGTGAGGAGGTGACCGGCGACCGCGCGCGCATCAACGTCGCGGGGGCGCACCGGCACGACTTCTTCAACCCGCAGCGTGTCCACTACGCGATCGCCTGCTTTGCCCCTGCTGACGGGTGCCGCACGGTGGGCGAGCAGACCGACCGCTTCACGTGGTTCGCCGGGTACGCGTGGAGGATCGCCCTGTGCCGGCGGTGCGGGACCCACCTGGGCTGGCGTTTCGTCTCCGCCGGGGGCGGCCACCGCTTCTTCGGGCTGATCGAGTCGCGCCTGGTCCGTCTTGGGCAGGGCCGCGCCAACTGATGCGCGCATGAGCGGCCGCGTCGACGGCCCGCGCGCCTGTCGGCCCGAGGAGCTGCCGCAGGTGGTCGAGCTGATCGACACAATCTTTCGCGCCGGCTCCGACCAGCACATCGCGACCGACTACCCGCTGGTGTTCACGCCGCGGCATGCCGAGCGGTCGCGCGTGCTGGCGGTCGACGGCCGGATCGTCGCCCACGTGCCGGCCGCGCCGCGCATCGCCGCGGCCGGTCCGGACCGGTTCGGCGTGGCCATGATCGCGCCGACGGCCACCCATCCGGACCACCGCCGCCGCGGGTACGCAACACGCTGCCTGCGCGACGCGCATCGCGTCATCGCCGGGCACGGCTGCGTGGCCTCGGCCCTGTGGACGGAGCGGGCCACGTTCCCGTTCTATCGCCATTCGGGCTGGGAGGCGGTCGCCTCGCAGGGCGAGGCATTCGTGCTCAGCGCGACGGATCGCGACCGGTTCCGTTCGGCCCCGCTGGCGGTCCGTACGCAGGGCGACGACGAGCAGGGCATGGCCGAGCTGCTGGCGCTGCATCGGGCCGAGCCGTGGCGGCTGGAGCGCGACGAGCAGCAGGCACGCGCGCTGTTCCGGCTTCCCAAGATCACCGTGTACCGGGCCGATGATGCCGGCGTTCGGACCGGCGCCGGTCGCCTGCGCGGCTACCTGGTGCTGGGCGCCGGCACCAACAAGCCGGGCATCATCGAGGCGACAGGCGATCCGGTGGCGGTGGAGCACCTGCTGCACCACGTGCTCGGCAGCCGCACGGACGGAGCGCCCGTGCAGGTGGTGCCGCCTCCGGCCCGGCCCGACGGGGTCCCCTCGACCCTGTCCGCCGTGATCGCCGGCCGCGGAGCGGGGCGGCGCATCACGCTGGAAGAGGCCGCGGGCGTCGGCTTGCAGATGATGCGGCTCTTCAGCCTGCCGCGTTTCCTGCAGGCGATCGGCGGGTACCTGCGGCAGGCCGCGGCGTCCGGTGTCGAAGGGGCGCTCACGCTGGGCTGCCGGGAGGACGGCCAGGCGGTCCGCGTGCGGCTGGCGGGCGGCGAGGCTTCCGTCGAGCAGGCAGCTCCCGCCGCGGCGCAGATGCTCGGCCGCCGGCAGCTCGCACAGGTGCTGTTCGGCCACCATCCCGGCGACGAGCCGCCGCCGCTGCTCGACGACACCGGCCTGGCAGCGGCACTGTTCCCGTACCGGCTGCCGCTCTGGGAGCTGGACCACTGCTGAAGCAGAGAGGAGCGATCATGGAGCGACGAGAGCTGACCGGCATGCCGGACGGGGTTTCGGTCATCACGCTGGGGACCATGCTGTTCGGGCGGCCGGTGCCGCGGCAGGAGTCCATCCACCTGGTGCACGCCGCGCTCGATCTGGGCGTCAACCTGTTCGACACCGCCGACATCTACGAGGGCTACGACCGCTTCCTGGGGTCGCCCGGCGGGGTCGCCGAGACGATCCTGGGCGAGGCGCTGCGCGGCCGGCGCGACCGGGCGTACGTCACCACCAAGGTGGGCAACCCGGTCGGCAGCGGGCAGGACGGCGGCCATCCGGCCGGCGGCGACTACGCGGGGACCGGCCTGGGGCCGGACCACGTCGAGCAGCAGATCGACGCCAGCCTGCGGCGCCTGCGCACCGACTACGTGGACTACTACCTGCTGCACATTGCCGACCCGGACACGCCGCTCGAGGACACGCTCGGCGCCGTCGACCGGCTGGTGCGCGCCGGCAAGGTCCGGCACTGGGGCTTCTCCAACTTCGACGCGGCACAGATCGAAGCCATGCTCGACCTGTGCCGCGGCGGCGTGGCGCCTCCGCCGGTGGTGGCGCAGCCCTGCTACAACTGGCTGGAACGGGACGTGGAGTCCGGCTACCTGCCGGCGTGCCGGCGGGCGGGCATCGGGGTCACCCCGTACCGGCCGCTGGCGGGCGGCCTGCTGAGCGGCAAGTACCGTCCGGGCCGGACGCCGCCGGCCGGCAGCCGCGCCGCGGAGTCGGCCTGGATCGACGCGGCGGAGATCCCTCACGACCGGCTGCGACCGTTCGACGAAGAGGCGGACGCCGCGGGCATCGCGCCGGCCTGCTACGCGGTCCGCTGGCTGCTCGACCGGGAGGGGGTGGTATCGGTCGTGACGGGCGTGAAGTCGGCCGTCCAGCTCGAAGAGCTGGCCAACTGCGCCGGGAACGCCGCGTCATGACCGTGGACGCCCGCGACGCGGTTGACCGGGACCGCCTGACGGCAACGGCGACCGCGCTGATGGAGCTCCCCAGCCCCACGGGACAGGCCGGAGCGGCGGCCGACCGGCTGGCCGAGCTGTTGGCGGCTGACCGGTTCGAGGTGGAGCGGATCGCCGCGGGCCATCCGGATGCCCCGGCCGTGATCACGCGGCTGGCCGGCGCGCGGCCCGGACCGACCCTGCAGTTCGACGGTCACCTGGACACCGTCCACCTGCCGTACCGGCCGCCGCGGCTGGCGGGCGGCGTGCTGGCCGGCAGCGGCGCGGCCGACATGAAGGCCGGGATCGCCGCGGCGGTGGAGGCGCTGCGCGCGGTGCGCGACGCCGGCGGCCTGCCGGCGGGCGGCCTGCTGTTGACCGCGCACGACCTGCACGAGGCGCCGTGGGGCTACGGCGAGCAGCTCGACGCCATGATCGCGGCGGGCGTCGCCGGCGACGCGGTGATGCTGCCCGAGTACGAGGGCGCGGCGCTGCCGGTTTCCGGGCGCGGCAACGCGGTGATCGCCGTCACGGTCCGGCGCGCCGGCGAGCCCATGCACGAGGTCCTGGGCGGCGCGGAGCAGCCCGACGTGATCGCCGCCGGCGCCGGGCTGACGCTGGGCCTGAAGGAGCTGGCCGGCGAGCTCGGGGCCGAAGGCGCAGGCGTGGCCGGCCGCGCCAGCGTGTTCATCGGCACGGTCGCGGGCGGGCAGATGTTCAACCAGTCGCCGGTCGAGCTCACCCTTGAGGGGACGCAGCGCTGGCTGCCCGGCACCCGGCCGGAAGCGGCCGAACGGCGGCTGCGCGAGCGCCTGGCCCGGCATACGCCGCCGGGGATCCAGGTGGACTGCCGGTTCCAGCTCGTCCGCGGCGGCTTCGAGCTGGACTGCGGCCACCCGGTGGTGGATGCCTTCGATCGCGCGGTGGCCGCGGAGCTCGGCGCGCCTCTGCCGCGCGGCCCCAAGCGCTTCGCCGACGACGGCAACAGCTTCAGCGACCTGGCCGGGATCCCGGCCATCACGCACGGGCCGCGCGCCACCGGCGCGCACACCGTCGACGAGCGGGTCCCGGTGGAAGAGCTGACCCGCGTGGCGCGTGTGTACGCGGCGACGGCCCTGCGCTACTGCGCCGGCGCCGGGGACCTGCGGCGGTAGAGCCGGTAGAGGACGATCGCCAGCACGCAGGCGGCGCAGCCGGCGACGAACACCGGATCGTAGCCCCAGGCGGCGATCACGGGGCCGCCGCCGAAGCCGACCGCGATGAACGACAGCGCCGCCGCCGTCTCCGTCGCGCCCGCCATTCTGGTCCGCCAGCGTCCGGACACGCTGCTCATGGCGGTGAGCAGGATGGCGGTGCGGGCGATGTGGGTGATGCCGTTGAAGCCGACCAGGGTGACGAGCGCGCCTGGCCGCGAGTCGAACACGGCGATCGGCAGCATCACCAGCGCCACCGCCGCCATGGAGACGTACAGCGTGCGGTCGGCGCCGAACCTGCGGATCAGCTCCGCGGACGCCAGTACCAGCGGGATGGCGAGCGCCATGGAGGCCGACCACGCGGTGCCGATCGCCTGCGAGGTGGCGCCCTGCACCTGGTCCAGGAACACGCTACCGTAGGTGTACATGATCGCTCCGGGCGTCACGCGCAGGAACATCATCAGGAACATCACCGCGATCGCCAGCAGCGGCGCCCGCTCGTTCGACGGAGGAGCCGGCTGCCCGGTGCGCGGGGCCGGCTGCGGGCCGACGTCGGCCGCGCGCGAGATCAGGAGCGCCGCCGGCATCGTGGCCGCCCCCACCAGCACCAGCGTCAGGGCGAATGGCTCGGCATGCTGCTGGGTGAGCCGCAGCAGGTCGGCCGAGGCGGCCGACAGGAAGCCGCCGCCCAGGCTGCCGACCAGGCCGCCGGCCATGCCCGACGCCGCCCACGCGGCATAGGCGCGGGCGTGGGTGCTGGGGGTCGAGGCGGCCATCAGGTACGGCTGCAGCGCCACCATGTACAGGCCCAGTCCCAGCGAGCGCAGCAGCAGAACGCACAGGACGAACGGGGTGCGCCCCGCCGCCGGAATGAACAGGGCGAGCGGCACCAGCAGGTTGCTCGCCTGTCCGAACACCGCCCCCAGCATCATCGCCGCCCGCGGGCGCATCCGGAACGGCAGGCCGCCGGCGCTCACCACCACCGCGCAGGCGGCGTACATCACCACGCTGATCGCGTGCAGACGGCCGACCGCGGTGACGTCGTAGCCCAGGCGCAGCAGGAACAGGTTCATCACCGCGCTCTGCACCCCGAACACGGTGGTCGAGATCATCAGGTCGGCGCCGAGCACCCACCAGATGTCGCGGCCGAGGCCGGCCGCCGGGGACGGTCGCGCGCTCAGCGGAGTTAGCTGACGACGTTGCGCGGCTCGCCGCGCAGGAACGTCAGGATGTTGTCGACCGCGCCGCCGTTCAGCAGGTCGACCCCCTCGGGGGTGGTATCCGCGCAGTGCGGCGTGAGCACCACCTGCTCGCAGGTCAGCAGCGGGTCGTCGGCCGGCAGCGGCTCCTCCGCGAACACGTCCAGACCGGCCCCGCCCAGGTGGCCGGAGTCCAGGGCGGCCTTGAGCGCCGCCGCATCGACGACCGGACCGCGCGCGGTGTTGACCAGCAGCGCGCCGGGCCGCATCAGCGCCAGCTCGCGCGCGCCGATCAGGCCGCGGGTGGTGTCGGTGAGCTTGACGTGGATGCTCACCGCGTGGGCGGTTGCCAGCAGCTCGTCCAGCTCCAGGAAGCGCACCCCCAGCCGCTCCGCCCGTTGCGGCGACGGATGCGGGGTCCAGGCCGCCACCTCCATGCCGAGCGCGCGTCCCAGGCGCGCCACGGCGCCGCCGATGTCGCCGGCGCCGATCACCCCCAGGGTCTTGCCGCCCAGGTAGAAGTTGTCCATCCGCTCCCAGCGGCCCGCGCGCATCGATTCGGTGAAGAAGGCGGCGCGCTTGGCCACGGCCATCAGCAGCGCCACGGCGTGCTCGGCGACGATCGGGGCGGTGCGGCCGGGGAGGTTGCAGACCAGGATGCCGAGCTCCCGCGCCACGTCCAGGTCGATGTTGTCGACGCCGATCGAGCAGGTCGCGATCAGCGCCAGCTTCGGCAGCCGGCGGAGCGCGTCTTCCTTCCAGGAGACCTGGGCGCGGGAGTTGAGGATGACGTCGGCGTCCTGCGCGCGCTCCACCTGCTCGTCCAGTCCGCCGGGCAGGTCGGTGAAGACGGTGACCCCGTGCCCGTCGAGCCGGGAGAGTTGCGGGGAGTCGGCGATGTGCGGCGGATGGTCACCCGGAATCACGATGTGCGCGGGGTTCCGTGCCGTGCGGTAGGTCGTGGTCGGGGCGCTCATCGCGGCGACAAAGTAGGCGTTTACCGCATCACCGACAAGCTACGACCAGCCAGGCGGCCGCACCTCGTCCTCGCCCATACCCAGCGTGGCGCACAGGCGCTCCAGCCGCGTGCGCGATGCCCCCTGCCACCGCAGGTCGCCGACGGCCTCGGCGATCGGCACGTCGGTCACCAGGGTGGCGAGGCGCTTGTACAGCAGCGCCCGGTCGCGCTCCGCGTTGAGGTTTCGCGCCAGCGCCTCGGCGCCGCGCGGCCGCACGGACCACTCGTTCGAGTCCTCAGGGATCGCATCGATGGTGCCGTAGCGGGCCAGCACCGCGGCCGCCGAGCGGGCGCCCCAGCGCGGGACCCCCGGCAGCCCGTCCGCGCCGTCACCGACCAGCGCCAGGAAGTCGGGGACGGAGGCGGGCGGCACCCCGAATCGCTCGCGCACGCCGGCCTCGTCGCGGCCGGTGCGCCGGATGCGGTCGAAGGTGACGATCCGGTCGCCGTCCACCACCTGCGCCAGGTCCTTGTCCGGAGAGCAGATCACCACCTGTTCGACCGCCGGCAGCGCGGCGTAGCGCAGCGCGGCGGTGGCCAGGGCGTCGTCGGCCTCGTGCTCGACCATCGGCCACGTGACGATGCCGAGCGCCAGCGTGGCCTCCTCGGCCTGAGTGAACTGTGCCAGCAACTCCTCGGGGACGCCGGCGCTCGACTTGTACGGGGGGAACAATCGGTTGCGAAACGACTCGATGACGTGGTCGAACGCGCAGGCGACGTGGGTCACCTCGCGCTGCCGCAGCAGGGCGGCCAGCGACCGCAGCAACCCCGCGACCGCGCCCACCTCCTGTCCCGAAGGGGCGCGCAGGGGCGGCGCGCCGTGGTAGGCGCGGAACAGCTCGAAGGTGCCGTCGACCAGGTGGACCCGCACCGGGCCGGCTTCAGATCGGGGCCAATCGGATCAGGACGGTTACCCTTACCACCATCCCATCTTGTCGCGCAGCACATTGACGTGGGCGATGTGATGCCGGCCGTGCCACGAGTAGCTCTGCACGATCCAGCTGACGGTGATCAGTCCCTGCTCCGGGTGAATCAGGGTGCGCTTGAACGCTGCCTCGTCGATGGCGCGCAGCGCCGCCACCCAGCGGGCGTGCAGCGCCTCCAGCAGGCTCATGGACGATTCGATCGGCGCCGCCGAGCCATCCGGCAGCTCCGCCCAGGCGGCCTCGTCGTAGGGCTTGATGGTCGGCTCCTCCTCGGTCAGGGCCAGCTTGGTGCGCACGTAGGCGTTTAGGTGGCTGTCGGCCAGATGGTGGACGACTTGTCGCACGGTCCAGCCGTCCGGCCGGTAGGGGGTGTCGAGCTGGCGCTCCGACAGATCCTGCACCAGGGCGCGCAACTCGCCGGGAACCCGGCCGATCTGGTCGATCCAGCCCTTGTGCTTGGCGCGGGTGGGCTGCGGATCCGTCTCAAACCTCCCGATCGGAAACCGGAGAGCCTCCATCCGCGCGTCGCCGATCACCGCGCCGCCGTTCGTCGTATCGTTCGCGTAGTCTTCCACCATCAAGTTAATACTGCCGCGAGGGCCTCTGCGTCGAGCCGTGCTATCGTCACGGTTGCCATGGCAGACCTGTTTGGACGGACTTTCACGCGCGACGAGCTCCTCGATCGGGTCGGCGACATGAGCCAGGTGGCGGGCGTGCGGCGCGCTGAGCTGGTCGAGGGCAACGAGCGCGGAGCGGGCCTGATCGAGGTCACCAACGCCTCCGGACTCTCCTTTTCGCTGCTGCCGGGCCGCGCCCTGGACATCGCCTCCGCCTTCTACCGGGGGATGTCGCTCTGCTTTCGCGGCAACACCGGCGACGTGGGGCCGGCATTCTACGAACCGGCGGGCTACGGCTGGATGCGCGGCTTCTTCGGCGGGCTGCTGACCACCTGCGGCATGTCCTTCGTCGGCCACCCGGAGGTGGACCCGGAGGAGGAGAACGAGGAGCTCGGCCTGCACGGCCGCCTGTCGTTCCTTCCGGCCAAGCAGGTGCGCGCCGGCGGCCGTTGGCAGGGCGACGACTACGTTATGGAGGCCTCGGGCACGATCCGCGAGGCGGTGGTGTTCGGCACCTGCCTGGACCTGTCGCGCACGGTGTCGACCACGCTGGGCGAGCGCAGCATCCGCGTCCACGACCGGGTGGAGAACCTGTCCGCCGAACGCTCACCGCTGATGATGCTGTACCACATGAACCCGGGGTTCCCGCTCCTGGACGAAGGCGCCCGGCTGGTGGTGAACAGCGAGCGCACGACGAGGTGGCAGGACGATGTCGAGGTCGGGCCCGACCGGTACGCGGTGGCCCCGCCGCCACAGCCGGGTGGGGGCGATGTGGTGTACGTGCACCGGCCGGTTGCGGACGACGCCGGCATGGTGGCCGCGGCTCTGGTCAACGAGCGGCTGGGGCTGGGGCTCCGGTTCCGCTTCCCGAAGGCCGAGGTGCCGCTGCTGACGCAGTGGCAGCACTTCGCGACGCGCACCTACGTCACCGGCATCGAGCCCGGCAACTGCAGCCCGCTCGGCCGCGCCTGGAACCGCGCGAACGGCTATCTCCAGCACATCGAGCCGGGCGAGGTGCGCGAGTTCCACATGGAGATCGCGGTGCTCGACGGCGCCGAGGAGCTGGCCGCCGCCGAGCGCGAAATCCGCGGTTGACGCCGCCGGCGCGGGGCCCTGCGGCTTGACGCGAACGAGCGCGCGGGTAGAATTGTGCCCCAGTCGTGCCACCCCGAGACTGACGCTCGGGACGAGGCCGGCAAGAGAAACAGAAGAAAGAACCGACCTCGCCGTCCCCGTGCGGGGCGGCGGGCTTGCCACCGGCTACGACCACGCCGCCATGCAGAGCAAGCCGCCCTCGAAGGTCACGGTCCGGGAGGACCGGCTGTGGGAGACGCTCGAGTACTTCCTGCGCGCGATCGTGCCGGTCGCCGAGGACGCGGGAGTCAAGCTGGCGCTCCATCCGGACGATCCGCCGGTGCGCGGTGTCGGGCGGATCATGATCAGCCCGGGGAACTTCCAGCGGGCGCTGGACCTGGTCCCCAGCGAGGTCAACGGGATGACGTTGTGCCAGGGGTGCTTCTCGGAGATGGGCGTCGACGTCCCGCGTGAGATCGCGCGGTTCACCGGACAGGGGCGCGTGAACTTCGCCCACTTCCGCAACCTGCGGGGTACCGCTCAGCGGTTCACCGAGCAGTTCCACGATGACGGAGACGTCGACATGGCGGCGATCATGCGCGCCTTCCTGGACGCCGGCTACACCGGCGCCATGCGACCGGATCACGTGCCGCTCATGGAGGGCGATGGCAGCGAGGCCCCGGGCTACACCATGACCGGCCGGCTGTTTGCCGTCGGTTACATGCGTGGTCTCATGCACGCGTTGCGCGGCGACCGGCGGTGACGGCCGGCTGACCGGCCCTGCTCGGCTGACCAGCCCTGCTCGGCTGACCAGCCCTGCTCGGCTGACCAGCCCTGCGCCGCGACGCGGAACGCCCCCGCGTCACACGGTCAGAGGCTTGCGGCTCCGACGTCGGTCGACAGCTCGGCTCCGGTCGACAGCTCGGCTCCGGTCGACAGCTCGGCCCCCGTCGGAAGGCCGACTCCTCCGAGGGAGCCGTTTCCGTTGTGCCCGTTCGGCGCGTGCACGTGCTCGATCTGTGCGCCCAGTGAGCGGTACACCGTGATCACGTCCGGGTAGCGGCGGCGCAGGATGTCGGTGCCGTGGATGACGGTCTCGGCCGGATCGGCCAGCGCGGCCAGGAACAGCGCCTTGACGGACTGGATCACTTCGGGCGGGGTGACCTCTCCGCCGTGAAACAGGGTCGGCGGTTCCGGCACCACGACCCGCTGCGAGTCGAGCAGCTCGATGTCGGCGCCGAGCTGGTTGAGCTGATGGACGAAGTTCAGCCCGTGCTCGTACATCCAGTTCTGGAACAGGATGCGCCCGTTCATCTTGCACGCCAGGGAGACCATCACCGGCAGGACGTCGGTTGGGAAACCCGGCCACGGCCGCACCGCCAGCTTCGGCAGTCCGGGAGCGGCCGACGGCAGCAGCTCCGCGTTCAGGAACAGCTCGTCGGTCCCGTCGGCGATCAGGTCGGCGCCGTCGCGGGTGATGGTGAGCCCGAACCGCTCGAACCAGTCGACGAGCCCGGTCATGATGTCGGGCAGATTGGCGCCGCGGATGCGGATCCGGCCGGCGGTCATGCCGGCCGCGACGATGAAGCCGGAAATGTCCACGTGGTCCGGGGACGGCCGGAAGTCGACGGTCTCCGTCTTGCCGTCGATGCCGGCGGTCACGGTCACCCGGTTGGTGTTGATGCCCTCGATCTGCGCGCCCAGGTCGCACAGCAGGTCGAGCAGGTCCCGCACATGCGGCTCACACGCGGCGTCGACGATCTCCACGTTCGTGCCGGTGCCCGCGGCGTACATGGCGACGTTCTCGGTAGCGGTGACGCTGGCCTCCGGCAGCCAGACGGTGGGCCGGGGCCGGTCGCCGCGCGGTGCGGTGAACCGCAGGTAACCGTCCACTTCCTCGACGGTGACGCCGAGCGCCCGAAACGCGGCAATGTGGGTCTCCAGTGCGCGCTGGCCGAGGCGGCAACCGCCCGGCATCGGCAGCTCGGCCACGCCGAAGCGGGCCAGCAACGGCCCGACGAACAGCACCGGCGCGCGAAACCGGGAGCCCAGGTCGGCATCGACCCGATACGATGAGACAGGGCGGCAGTCGATGGTGACGTCCTGGCCGTCCGTATCCACGTCGGCGCCCCAGTGGCGGTAGATGGAAAGGAACGTCTCCACGTCGCTGGTTGCCGCAAGGTCGCGAAAGCGCACGGGACGATTGCACATCACCGCGACCGGCAATGCCGCCATCAGAGAATTCTTGTTCTGGATCGGCAGGACCGTCCCGCTCAGCCGGTGACCGCCCACGATCCGGTACGTCCCGTTCATCGCACTCCCCTCCCCAGGGTAAGGTGCCACCATACCATGACTTGCGTAGATGGCACAACGGGCGCCGGAAGCGCGGCTCGCACGGTCAACGACGGCTCCCTGCGTGCTCGGTCGTGAGCTCGGCAACATGTTTCGCCCTCCCGATGTTCATTGTCGGCAGGGATCGGTGAAAGCTGTTGCCCCGGGCGCGAATTCCGGCACGTGAAAGCCTCCGCCCGCGTCCGCCCGCGTCGCGCCGTAAGAACCACCGGCTCCGCGCGATCCAGACGGCGATGTTGAAGTTTCAGTCCCCTTGTACGCGCGTCGCGTTCGCCATCGTACTCGCCGCGATCCTGGCCGTCGCCGGGGTCTCGATCGCCGGCCCGCGTGCGGAAACCTCCGCGGCGCCGGTGGATGCCGGCAGCGTCGAGCTGCTTGCCGAGGAGTCGCCGCCGTCGGGCGCGACCAGGCAGTTCCGTACCGACTTCAGCCGGCACACGGTGCCCTATTCGGAGATCCTGTCCGGCGGTCCGCCCAAGGACGGCATCCCCGCGGTCGACAACCCGCAGTACGTGTCGGTCGCCGACGCCGATGCCTGGCTGGAGCCCCTGGAGCCGGTCGCCGTGATCGAGGCCGACGGGCGGGTGCGCGCCTATCCCATCCAGATCCTGACCTGGCACGAGATCGTCAACGACCAGCTCGGCGATCTGCCGGTGACGGTCACCTTCTGCCCGCTCTGCAACACCGCCATCGCCTTCGACCGCCGGTTCGACGACCACGTGCTGGACTTCGGCACCACCGGGCGGCTGTATTACAGCAACCTGATCATGTACGACCGGCAGACCGAGACGTGGTGGCAGCAGGCCACGGGCGAGGGGATCGCCGGCGAGTATGCCGGCAGCCGGCTGCGCTTCGTCCCGCTTGCCATGGTGAGCTGGGAGGACTTCAAGGCCTCCTTTCCCGACGCCGACGTCGTGTCCAGAGACACCGGCCACGGGCGCCAGTACGGCATCAATCCCTACGGGGGCTATGACGGGGAAGGGAACCGCCCGTTCCTGTACCGCGGTCCGTCCACGCCGTCCGACCTTCCGGCGATGGAGCGAGTGCTGACCATCGAGCTGGATGACGAGGCGGTCGCCTATCCCTACGCACTGCTGCAGGAGCGCGGCGTGGTGAACGACCAGGTTGGCGGCACGCCCGTCGCGGTGCTGTGGGCGGCGGGGACGGCGTCGGCCCTCGACCACTCGGTGATCGCCTCCGGCCGCGACGTGGGCGCCGCGGTGCCCTTCTCCCGCCAGGTCGGGGACCGGGTGCTGGAGTTCGAGCTGCGCGACGGCAGCATCGTCGACACGGCCACCGGATCGGTGTGGAACCACCTGGGCCGGGCGGTGGAGGGCGAGCTTGCCGACACGCAACTGGTGCCGGTCGTGGGGGTGAACCATTTCTGGTTCTCCTGGGCGGCCTTCCGGCCGCAGACGCGCGTCTTCAGCGGCTGACACGCGGCGCGGCGCGTTGACCGCCGCACGGCCGGCGGGTATGTTCTGGCCTCTACGGTGCCTGCGTGAAGCCGGGCGCCGACCGGGCGCACGTCCGCGGCAAGATGGAATCGCGGACAGGGGATGACAGGTTGAAGGCGAGCAACGACCGATGGCGAGCGGCCCTGGCCGACCGGGTGCCGGCTGACATGGCCGCAGAGATCGACGTCTTCGAGAGCGAGATCGCGCTCCGCAAGCAGAACCGGATCGAAGAGCGGGTATTCGCCGAGACCCGGCTGCGCCGC
Source organism: Spirochaetia bacterium (assembly GCA_963662775.1). Taxonomy (GTDB): domain Bacteria; phylum Spirochaetota; class Spirochaetia; order SZUA-6; family Bin103; genus CATQHW01. The sequence continues at coordinate 1,164,991 of OY759747.1, read as the reverse complement.
GGCGTCTACGGGCAGCGCTACGACAACGGCCACCGTTACGACGGGCGGACCGAGCGCACGCTCGACTATCCGTCGGGTGAGTTGACCAAGGGACCGGACACGGCGTGGGACGCCCCCGGCATGCAGCGCATCAAGATCCCGTACGGCGGGATGAACGCCCGCCAGTTGGAGGTCATGGCCGACTTGGCCGAGGAGTACTCGGACGGCATCGCCCACGTCACCACGCGGCAGGACTTCCAGCTCCACTTCATCCACGTGGACGACACGCCGGCGCTGATGCGGCGCCTGGCGGCGGTGGGCATCACCACCCGCGAGGCGTGCGGCAACTCGGTGCGCAACGTCACCGCCTGCCCGATCGCCGGCGTCTGCCACGACGAGGTCTTCGACGTCACCCCCTACGCGAACGCCTGCGCGCAGTTCCTGCTGGGCCACCCCGACGTGCAGGACTTCGGGCGGAAGTTCAAGATCGCCTTCTCCGGCTGCAAGGCCCAGCCGTGCGGGCTGGTGATGCTGCACGACATGGGCGCCATCGCCGTGGAGCGCACCCGCGACGACGGCACGGTCGAGCGCGGCTTCGAGCTCTACGTCGGCGGCGGGCTGGGCAGCGTGCCCTTCCAGGCCAAGCTGTTCGACGGTTTCGTGCCGCCGGAAGAGTTGCTGCCGCTGTCGCAGGCGATCTCCCGTGTCTATGCCCGCCTTGGCGAGAAGAAAAATCGCGCCGCGGCGCGCATCAAGTTCCTGATCAAGAAGCTCGGCATCGACGAGTTCCGGCGCCTGGTGCTGGAAGAGCGGGCCGAGCTGCCCGACGATCCGCGCTGGCTCCAGTACATCGAAGAGGCGAAACGGTTCGAGGAACGGCCGCTGAAGGCGGGCGGCCCGACCAACGGCGTGCAGCCGCCGGCCGGCTTCGCCGCATGGCGGGACTCGAACGTGTACTCGCAGCGGCAGCCGGGCTACGCCACGGTCACCATCACCCTGCCGCTGGGCGACATCACCGCCCGGCAGCTCCGCAAGCTGGCCGACATCTCCCGCACCTACGTCAGGGAGACGGTGCGCACCACCGTCGAGCAGAACATGGTCCTGCGCTGGGTGAGCGAAGCGGACCTGCCGGAGCTCTACCGCGAGCTTTCCGAGGTCGATCTGCACGCTTCCGGCGCCGGCACCATCGTGGACATCACCGCGTGCCCGGGCACCGACACCTGCAAGCTGGGCATCGCATCATCGCGCGGGCTGGCCGGCGAGATCCGCGAGCGCCTGCTCCGCCGATCGATGGAGCTGGACGAGGTGATCCGCGGCCTGCGCATCAAGGTGTCGGGCTGCTTCAACTCCTGCGGCCAGCACCACGTCGCCGACCTGGGCTTCTACGGCGTGAGCCGCAAGCGCAACGACTACACCGTCCCGCACTTCCAGGTCGTGCTGGGCGGCCAGTGGACGAACAACGCCGGCTCCTACGGCCTGGCGATCGGGGCGGTGCCGTCGCGCAACATCCCGGAGGCGGTCGACCTGATCACCGGCCGCTACCTGGCCGACCACGAGGCGGGCGAGTCCTTCCAGGACTTCATCCGGCGCATCGGCAAGGCGGCCTGCCGCAAGATGCTCGACGAGCTGACCACCGTGCCGACCTACGAGGAGGACGCCGCCTTCTACAGCGACTGGGGCGACCCGCGGGTGTTCACGATGGGCGACCACGGCGTCGGCGAGTGCGCGGGCGAGGTGGTGGCGCCGGTCGATTTCCAGTTGGCGGCGATCGAGCGGGAAGCGTTCGAGGCGCAACTTCACCTGGAGGCCGGCCACCTGGCCAAGGGGGCGCGCGCCGCCTACCTGGCGATGGTGCACGGGGCCGAGGCGCTGCTGCGCTACAGGCTGGGCAGCTTCGCCGGCGGCGAGGACGACGCCGTCGACGCGTTTCGCCGCGAGCTGTACGACACGGAGCTGTTTTTCGACCCCTACGCCCGCGGCAAGTTCGGTGCCTACCTGCTGCGCGCGCAGGGCCGTTCGCCCGAAGACTACGATACCGAGGGCGTCCGGCAGCTCGCCGAGGAAGCCTCCCTGTTCGTGGAGGCAACGCACGCCTGCTATCAGCGCATGGCATCCGAACGGGAGAAGCAGCCGGCCTGACCGCCGCCGTACACGGACATGGACATCACCTCACTGCAGCACGTCAACCTCAAGGTAGCCGCGACCGACGCTGGCGGCTTCGATCTCACCCGCGTCATCCCCGTGTTCCATCGCTGGATCCAGGACGCCGTCCTCACCGATGAGCTGGCCATCGACGTCGCCGACTACCGTCACGTGCCCGACGGGCCCGGCGTGATCCTGGTCGCGCACGAGTCGATCTACGGCCTGGACCAGGGGGACGGGTTCCTGGGTCTGCTCTACGACCGGCGCACGGCGGTGGAGGGGACGCCCCAGGAACGGCTGCAACAGGTGGCACGGGCGGCGCTGCATGCCTGCCGGCTGCTGGAGGAGGACCCCGCGCTCGCAGGCGACCTGCGCTTCGACGCCGGCCGCATCCAGGTGAGCGTCAACGACCGGGCGATCGCGCCGAATACCGACGACACCGACCGGGCGCTGCGCCCGGAGGTGGAGCGGCTGCTCGAGTCGCTCTGGGGCGCCGGCGACCACGCGCTCGAGCGGCTGGGCGAGCCGCGCGAGCGCTACCGCCTGGCCGCCTCGGCCGGCCGGCCTATCCGGGTAACGGAGATTCTCGGCCGGCTCTGACCACTCCGGCAGGAATTCGGCGAACGTAGATCCCGAAGACGATACGAGCACGCGGGCAACATGCGCGATGTATGCTGACACCGTGGACCAGCGCAGGTTGCCGGTCGGCATCCAGACCTTCCGCGAGATCCGCGAGGAAGGCTACTACTACGTCGACAAGACCACTTGGGCACACCGGCTCGAAAACGACGCCGGCAAGCACTACTTCCTGTCGCGGCCGCGGCGCTTCGGCAAGAGCCTGTTCGTGGACACCGTCAAGGAGCTGTACGAAGGAAACGAGGAGCTGTTCCGCGGCTTGGCCGTCCACGACGGTTGGGACTGGTCCAGGCGCCACCCGGTGGTGAGGCTGGACTTCAGCAGCGGCGACTTCGCCGACGCGGACGAGCTGCATCGGAATCTGATGCAGCAGTTCGACATCATCGAGCGCGAGCACGGGATGGAATCCGGCTACGACACGCCGCGAGGGCGCTTCCTCGAGGTGCTGCGCGAGATGCACCACCGCACCGGGCGGCGTGTGGTCGTGCTGGTAGACGAGTACGACAAGCCGATCCTGGACGCGATCGACGACCTGGAGACCGCCACGCTCAACCGGCGCCGTCTGCGTGGGCTGCTCGGGACCATCAAGTTCGCCGACGCACACGTCGAGCTGACCTTCATCACGGGGGTGAGCAAGTTCGGCAAGGTCAGCCTGTTCTCCGACCTGAACAACCTCATCGACCTGACCCTGAACCCCGCCTACGCCGCGGTCTGCGGCTATACCGAGGCGGACCTGGACGCGGTGTTCGCGCCGGAGCTGCCCGGTCTGGACCGGGACGCCATCCGCGCCTGGTACAACGGCTACCACTGGCGCGGCGGCGAGCGCGTCTACAACCCCTATGCCATCCTGAATCTGTTCGCCACGCGCGAATTCGAAGCGCACTGGTTCGAGACGGCCACGCCGCGCTTTCTGATCGACACGCTGATCCGGCGCGGTTTCGCCGCCCCGGACCTGGAACGGGTCTACGCCCGAGCCGCGTTGCTGTCGTCGTTCGACGTGGAGGCGATCGCGCCGGAGGCGCTGCTGTTTCAGACCGGCTACCTGACCATCGTCGACGAGCAGGATGCCGACGGCTACCGTCAGTATCGGCTGGGCTACCCGAACCGGGAGGTACGGCGCGGCCTGAATGAGAGCCTGCTGGACGCGCTGGCGCCGCACTGGCGGCACGCGGCCAGCGCCGGCGCGGGCGACACCCTGCGACGACTCCTGGCCGCGCGCGACTGGGCGGGCCTGGAAGCGCTGTTCCGGGCGGTGTTGGCCGGCATCCCGCACGACTGGCACCGGCGCAACGACATCGCCCGCTACGAAGGCTACTGGGCGAGCGTGTTCTACGCCTTCTTCCAGGCGTCGCTGGACGGCGTGTCGGTGGAGGACGCCACCAGCCGCGGCCGTCTGGACATGGCGGTGGTCTCACCCGGCACGGCGTGGCTGTTCGAGTTCAAGGTCGCTGAGCGCGCCGAAGCCGGCGCGGCGCTGGCACAATTGAAGGAACGAAGTTACGCCGACAAGCACCAGGCTGCGGGCCGCGCCGTGCACATGATCGGCGTGGAGATCAGCGCCGAGCAGCGCTCCATCGCCGCCTTCGATGTCGAATCCGCTTGAGCGCAGGGCACCGGAAGCCCAAGAGCATCGACCTGTACGCCGGTCTCCCTTACATGCCGCTCCGGAAGCTCCGGCCGGCTACTTGCAGCCGGCGACCAGGTCGTCGACCACGCCCGGCTCGGCCAGGGTGGAGGTGTCGCCGAGCGCGGCCGGCGAGGTTTCGCCCTCGGCGATCTTGCGCAGAATGCGGCGCATGATCTTGCCGGAGCGGGTCTTGGGCAGCGACGGCGCGAACTGGATCTTGTCGGGCGAGGCGTGCGGGCCGATGTGGGCGCGCACCTCGCGGACGATCCCCTTCTCGACGTCCTCCGAGGGCTCCTCGCCGCTCATCAGCGTCACGTAGGCGTAGATGCCCTGGCCCTTGATGTCGTGCGGGTAGCCGACCACGGCTGCCTCCGCGACCGCCTCGTGCTGGCCGATCGCGCCCTCCACCTCGGCCGTGCCGATGCGGTGGCCGGAGACGTTGAGCACGTCGTCGATGCGGCCGGTGATCCAGTAGTAGCCGTCCTCGTCGCGGCGGGCGCCGTCGCCGGTCATGTAGTAGCCGGGGAAGGTGTCGAAGTAGGTCTGCCGGAACCGTTCGTGGTCGCCGTAGACGGTGCGCATGATGCCCGGCCACGCCGTGCGGATGCAGAGCGCCCCGGTTGCGGGGTTGCCCTCGACTTCCTTGCCCTCCTGGTCGAGCAGCACCGGCTCGATGCCGAAGAACGGGAGCGTCGCGGAGCCCGCCTTGAGCGGCGTTACCGCAGGCAGCGGCGTGATCAGGATGCCGCCGGTCTCGGTCTGCCACCAGGTGTCGACGATCGGACAGCGTCCCTCGCCCACCACGTCGTGGTACCAGCGCCACTCCGGCTCCTTGATCGGCTCGCCGACCGTGCCGAGGAGCTGGACCGATGACCGGTCGTACTTCTCCACCCAGGTATTGCCTTCCTTCATCAGGGCGCGCAGGGCGGTCGGCGCGGTGTAGAACTGCTTGACCCCGTGCTTCTCGCACACCTGCCAGAAGCGGCCGTTGTCCGGGTGGTTGGGCACGCCCTCGAACATGATCGTGGTCGCCCGGTTGGAGAGCGGGCCGTAGATGATGTAGGAATGGCCGGTGATCCAGCCGATGTCGGCCGTGCACCAGTAGATGTCGCCCGGGTGGTAGTCGAAGACCATCTGGTGCGTGAACGAGGTGTAGACCAGGTAGCCGCCGGTGGTGTGCAGCACCCCCTTGGGCTTGCCGGTGGAACCTGACGTATAGAGGATGAACAGCGGGTCCTCGGCGCCCATCTCCTCGGGCGCGCACTCGGCGGCGGCGCCGGCCATCTCCTCGTGCCACCACACGTCCCGGCCGGCCACCATCGGCACCTCGTCGCCGGTGCGGCGCACCACGAACACGCGCTCGATCGACGGCGTCTCGGCGACGGCCGCGTCGGCGTTGGCCTTCATCGGCAGGCCGCTGCGCGGGCCGCGCAGCGCGGTGTCCTGCGTGACCAGCGCCTTGCACTGCGAGTCGTTGATGCGGTCGCGCAGCGATTCGGCCGAAAAGGCGCCGAACACGATGGAGTGCACGGCGCCGATGCGCGCGCAGGCCAGCATCGCGATCGCCAGCTCCGGGACCATCTGCAGGTAGATGCAGACGCGGTCGCCCTTGCCGATGCCGTTTGCCTTGAGCACGTTGGCGAAGCGGCACACCTCGGCCAGCAGCTCGTCAAAGGTGTAGCGCCGGTCGTCGCCCGGGTCGTTGCCTTCCCAGATGATCGCCGTCTGGTCGCCGTGCCCGGCCTCGACATGGCGGTCGAGGCAGTTGTAGCAGGCGTTGAGGGTGGCGCCCTCGAACCAGCGGATGTTGGCGTTGACGAAGTCGTACTGGCGGATGTTGTCCCAGCGGCGGATCCAGGTGATGCGATCGGCTACCTCCGCCCAGAAGCTCTCCGGGTCCGCGATGGAGCGCCGGTAGCGGTTGCGGTACTCGTCGATCGACCGGATGTGCGCCCGGTCGATCGGGAAGCGGCTCTGCTCGGGAGGGTAGATCTTGGCCATGCGCGGAAGTATACCAAGGCGCGCGCGGCGCCGCGTCAAGGTCGAGCGATGGTGTGAGCGGTCCTCACGGAACCGATCCGCGGTATGATCGGCCGAGAACCCGCGTTACGGCGGGCGGAGCGGGGAGCATGACAACCAGAGGCTCGGTGGGACCGATCGTGGTGGCGGCTTTGCTGGCGGTGCCGGTACTGGCCGCCGCGGAGTGCAAGCCCGAACTGGACCAGGACGAGGTGACGGTCGAGACCTGTCCGGTCGGGAGAACCGGCTACAGCGTGGTGCAGAGCCGCACGACCGCGGCCGGAACGGTCGGCGCGGTCGTCGGCCTGCTGCTCACGGACGAAGAGCGCGGCGCGGGGGGCGCGCCCGCGCACCGCTCGGTGCTGCACCTGGCCACCGGAGAGGGCTTCCGGCTGCGCGTGTCCGTCACTCGGCGATCCTGGTGGCGCCTGGGCGACGGCGGAGTGGTGCTCGACGTGGTGGGCGACGACGACCTGGCCACCGACCTTGAGGGAACCCGCTTCCTCTGTCTGCGGTCGCGATGGACGATCACGAGCGCAGACACCGAGGGAGCGGTCGACATCCTGCAGCAGTTCGTGAGCGATTCGCGCCCGCCGCTGGGGATGAAGCGCCGCGCCACGCAGGCGACGGTGCAACGCCGTCATGCCACGGTCGTCGATCTGCGGCAGCGGCTCGCGGGCACCGACGACGCGGGCGGGCCGGACCTGGCGTCGTGGCCGCTGCTGGAGGCGCCGTTGCCGGATCTGTCCGAGAGCTTCGAGAGCTGCTACGAGGGAGGCTGAACGGCGGGGCGGCCGGTCATCAGGCCGGCTGGCGCTCACGCGGCCGCGGCGGCGGATGGCGCTCGCCGGTGATCGTGATCCGGAACCGGTCGTCCGGGCTCGGCAGCGGATTCATGACGACGTTCAGCTCCTGGTCCGGTGGCTGCATCTCCACGTGGAAGTGGCGGAGCAACACGGCCGACACGATCAGGTACAGGAGGTCGGCCGTGGACGCCCCCAGGCAGGTGTGCGGACCCAGGCCGTACGGGCAGTACGCGTTGGGCTGCATGTGCTCCTTGCGCTCCGGGGCGTAGCGGCCGACGTCGAAGCGTTCCGGGTCGGGGAAGAACTCGGGCAGGTGGTGGGTCACCGTGTTGGCGATCATGCAGTACTCGTCCTTGGGGATCTCATAGCCCTGGAACGGGAAGGCGGCTATGGACGTACGAGGAAGGATGGGCGCCGGGGGATGCAGGCGCAGGATCTCCATGGCCGCCCGCCGCGTCTGGATCATCTGGCGCAGCGAGTCGCGATCGGGAACGCCGTTGGCGAACGCCAAGTCCGCCTCGGCCACGACGGCGCGGTGCAGTTCCGGTTCGCGCAGGATGTGGTACAGCAGAAAGGAGGTGGCGCTGGCCGCGGTGTCCATGCCCGCGATGAACGGACCGATGAGGGCGGCCACGGCGTCCCGTTCGTTCATGAGCCGCGGATGCTGGGCGTGGAACTTGCGTACCAGGTCGACGAAGTCGCCGTCCTGCTCCAGGTAGTCGCGCACGTGATGGTCGTCCCAGATGCGGCGCATCATCGCCAGCACCGAGCGCCTGGATGAGACGTAGCGCGGGAGATACCTCATGAAACCGGGCCGCACCTTGCTGATGTGGATCTGAACCAGCGCCCGGAAGAAGTAGATCAGGTCGTCCATGACCTCATCCGGTTCCTGGTTGGTCGCCATGTATCCCAGCAGCGACGAGACCAGGCGCTTGATGTGGGCGAACGCGGGAATGGGGACCCCGCGCGGCCAGCCCTGCAGCAGGTGGAGCTGGCTGTGGACCAGCTTCCCCATCTGGGCGTACAGGGTCCTGCCCGAGTAGCCGTCCTTGAGGCCGGCGCGCATGGTGCGGTGATCGGGGCCGTCCAGCTCGATGAGCGTCGGGTTGTCGCCGCCGAGCACCTGGTGGATGTCCTGCATGATCGCCCCGGACGCGAACAGGCGGTGGCCCTGCTGCTTCATCAGCGCGTTCGCGTCGGGACCGGCCAGCACCAGTGGGCGATGGTTGAGGATCGGCACCCGGAACACCGGCCCCAGCCGCTGGTACTGGGTGGTGAGGAACCTGCCCATCGCCGTGAGCATCGGCACGACGTTGCCGACGATCGGCGGTCCCGGCGCCAGCGGGATCGTCAGAGCGGACGCGGCAGCCATCACTCGGCAAGGTACCCATGCCCTGACGGACCGACAAGCCGGGTCATCATGCAACGTTCCGCGATATCATCGGTTCCGGATGGTGATGAGACGCGTGACAGGAGCGGTACTTGCGGCTGCGCTGCTCGCTCTCCCGGCCCTGGCGAACGAGGAGTGCACGCCGGAGGTGGGCGGGGACGCCGTGACGGTCGAGTCCTGCCCGATCGAGCACACCGGCTACCGGCTGGTCGTCAGCCGCACCACGGCCGCCGGAACGGTCGGCGGGGCCGTCCTGCTGCTGCAGGAGGATGGCGAGCGCGACACCGGGGCCGGCCCCGCGCACCGCTCGACCCTGCACGAGGTCACCGGTGCGGGCTTGAGTCACCGGGTCGTGGTCAGCCGCCGGTCGTGGTGGCGGCTCGACGGCGGCGGCGTGGTGCTGGACATCGTCGGCGCCGACGACCTGACCACGGATCTGCAGGGGACCCGCGTGCTCTGCCTGCGCTCGCGGTGGACGATCACCCCGGCCGGCACCGCCGGCTTGATCGCGATCCTCCAGGAAGCGGTGAGCGATCCGCGCCCGCCGTTCGGCCTGACCGGTCTGGTCACGGCGGAGACGGCGCGGGTCATGCACGAGATGCTGACGGACCTGCGCACGCAACTGGCGGGCCCCGAGCAGCCGGCGGATCCCGACCTGTCGTCGTGGACCCTGGTGTCGGAGCCGCTGCCCGACGTGTCCGCCCAATTCGCGGCCTGCCACCGGGACCGGTGAGCGGCGCCGGAAGTGCCGGTCAGGCCGGGGAGGTGGCGCGGCGCAGGTCGGCGTCCGTGTCGATGTCGAGCTCACCGCCCGGAAACTCCACGACCTCGAGCGGTGCGCAGCCGCGCAGCACGCGTTTTGCGCCGCTGTCACCGGTGAGTGCAGCAAGCCGGTCGAACAGCGCCGGCGCGAACAGGACCGGCGCGCCGACGGTACCACCGTAGGCGCACGCGACCGCCTGGGCTTGCCCGCGGCGAAAGCGCTCGATCAGCACCGCCAGCACGGCGGCCGCCAGCCGCGGCTGGTCGCAGGGGAGCACGATGCAGCCGGCCGGTCCGTGGGCCGCGGCCGCGCGTACTCCGCACGCGATCGAGCCGCCCACGCCGTCGGCCCAGCGCGGGTTGCTCACGGGCAGGACCGGCAGGTCGGCGACCGCCGCGCCGACCGCCTCCTGATCGGCGCCGAGCACAACCATCACCGGCCGGCAGCCGGCGTCGAGCGCCGCCCGTGCGGCACGACGGACCAGGGGCTCGCCGTCGATCGGCACCAACTGCTTGGGGCGGCCGAGCCGGGTCGAGCCGCCAGCCGCCAGCACCACCGCGGCGACCGATGCCTCCGAACTCACGGCGACCGGTCGTGGATCGGGCCGGCGCGGTCGCGCAGGTGGCCGGCCGTGCGCGCTGCCAGCACGCCCAGGATCTCGGCGATCACCGAGAGGGCGATCTCTTCGGGCGTCTGCGCGCCCACGTCCAGGCCGGCCGGGCAGTAGAGCCGGCCGCGATCGGCCGCGTCCCAGCCCGAGTCGGCGATGAGCCGCTCCGCGCGGGAGCGGGGGCCGACCACTCCCACGTAGCCGGCCGGCGTGGTCCGCAGCTCGCGCAGGATGGCCGCGTCGCGCAGGTAGTCGTGGGTCACCGAGACGCACGCGGTGCGCGCTCCCGGTGCGACGCGGCGAACCGCCTCGGCCGCGCCGGCGACGTGCAGCACCTCGCCGGCGGCTGGATGGCGCTCCGGGTCGGCATACGCCGGACGGTGGTCCACCAGCGTCACGTGCAGGCCGACCTGCGCGGCGATCTCGGCCAGGGGAACGGCGTCGTCGCCGGCGCCGAACACCGCCAGCCGCCGTTCCGGCGTCAGCCCCTCGATCATGACCTGCACGAAGTGCTCGCCCACGGGGTACCGGTTCACGTCGACCCGCTCGGAGCCCAGCAGCGACCGCACGTCCCGCTCGACGGCCTCCTCCAGGCCGGCGTCGCCCAGGGAGCCGCGCGCAGGGCCGTCTGCGCTCACCAGCAGGCGCGCGCCCAGACGGGCCGGGCAGTCGTCGGCCGCATCCACCACCGTGGCCAGCACGGATGGCTGGCCACGCACCGAGGGCTCCAGGCACGCGCGCAGCGACGGGCGTCGCCCGTCGTCGACCGGCGCGAGCAGAATGTCGACCACGCCCTGGCAGCCGCTGCCCGAGCCCATCAGCACGTCCGCGGGGCCGGTGGTGTCGAAACGGTGCACGGAGGTTCGGCCGCTGCCCATCGTCCGCCGGGCCCGGTCTTCCAGGTCGAAGCATCCTCCCGACAGCATCCCCACCCGCTGCCCGTCGGCGCCGAACAGCATGCGCGCGCCGGCGCGGCGGTAGCTCGACCCGCCGACCTGCACGACGGTGGCCACGGCCCCGGACCGGCCGTCCCGCTCCAGGGCGGTCAGGTGGCCGAGCAGGCGCTCGCGTTCGGTCATCCGATCATCCCGATGGTCCGGATCGCGCCGTGCCTACGCGCCCGGAGCGTACAGGAGCGCGTAGATCAGCACGCCGGTGACCGACACGTACAACCAGATGGGGAGGGTCACGCGGGCCAGGGGCCGGTGGCCGGGGTGACGGGTCCAGCCGCGGCGCAGCGTCACGAGCGCGAGCGGTACGATCGTCACCGCGAGGATGATGTGGGTCACCAGGACGGGGTAGTACAGCCACGGCGCCGATCCCTCGTAAGGCTTCGCGCCGCCGCTCGCTCCGTGATAGATCAGGTACCCGGTGAGAAACAGCGTCGAGGCCGCGAACGCCGCCAGTACCAGCGCCCGATGGGCACCGACCGCGCCGCGCCGGATGGCGATGAACGCCGCCACCAGCAGGACGGCGGCGATCGCGTTCCAGACCGTGTTCACGGCGGGCAGCGCCGACACGTCGAGCCGCGAAGCCGTGCGTTCGCCGGTCACGACGAACGTGACGGCCGCCACGGCGGCCACGCTGAAGATGGCGATGATCGTCAGCCAGAAGCGGTCGGCGGCGGTGCGCTCGGCCGCGGTGCGGAGCATGGACACATGAGTATACCCGCAGCGGGACCGGGGAAAGCCGAGCAGCGCGCGCTGGTGGTCACCGGCCGCGCACTGGCGGTCGCGGGCGGCGAGCCGGAGGTCCGCAGGCGTTGCGTGGAGCGCGCGCTGGACACGGAGTTCGTGCTGCGCCGCGAGCACGAGCGCGACGGACTGGACCTGCACGCCTCGTGGCTGATCGACGGCCACGAGCGGGGCTTCGTGGTCGCGCTGGGCGCCGCTCGCGAGGCTGACGCCGGGTTCCACGTTGCCGTGTGCGGGTCGATCACCGCTGCGCTGAACCACGTGCGTGCCGTCTGGGACGAGCGGCCCACCTTTTCGTCCTGGCGCGCCGCGGCGGCCACCGTGGAGCGGCTCCGCTCCCGCGGCCGGCTGGTGTTCACCAACGGCGTGTTCGACCTGCTGCACGCCGGTCACCTGCGGTCGCTCGAGCATGCGCGCGGCCTCGGCGGGGCGCTGGTGGTCGGCCTCAACAGCGACTCTTCCGCGAGGGGACTGCGGCCGGCCGGCCGGCCCGTGATCGGCCAGTTCGCGCGCGCCGAGCTGCTGGCGGCGCTGCGCTGCGTGGACGCGGTCATCACCTTCGACGAACCCGATCCGCGGCGTCTGATCGATCTGGTGCGCCCCGACGTGCTGGTCAAGGGCGGCACGTACACCGCCGATCGGGTGGCCGGCGGCGCCGAGGTGTGCGCGGCCGGCGGGGTCGTGGCGCTGTCGCCGGTGCTTGCCGGCACCTCCACCAGCGCCATCGTCGAGCGGATCACCGGAGAAGGCGGCGGCACGCGCTGAGCACCGGATCGACGGCGATGTCGGCCATCGAGGCACCGGCCGGCGGCGCCGGCAGGGCTGCGCAGCCTTCGCCGGCGACGACCGACGACGGCGTGACCACCAGCACCGGGCTGCCGGACGCGGCCGGCGCCCACACCGCGGCGTCGCTGACGGCGAACAGCGCCACGACCGGTACCGACAGCGCGGCGGCCAGGTGAGCCAGGCCGGAGTCGTTGCCCAGCAGCAACCTGCAGGAGGAGATCGCCTGCGCCGTGCGCGCGATCGGCCGGCCGCGCACGATCAGGTCGCCCTCGGCGGCCGGCGGGCGCAACTCCTCCTCGGCCGGGCCGAGCAGCCACGTTACCCTCTCGTCCGGGCGCACGGCATCCGCGACGGCGGCGAATCGGTCCAGCGGCCAGTTCTTGCGAGCGCTGCCGGAGCCGGGCGCGATCGCGACCCGAGCGCCGTGACGCGGCTCCGCGGCAAGCGCGAGCGCGGGGGCGCGGTCGGCCGCCGGGCCGGCGCCGACCGCCCGCAGGTGGTGCCGGACGATGGGCTCCCGCCGCTCCGGCACCGGACGCACCACGCTGACCGGACCGGACACCGCCGCAGCCAGCGCTCGCTCGACGGGCCCGCCCGGCGCCGTGAACGCCAGTGCCGCGTCGACCGGCGCCGGCAGGGCAGGCCGAGCGCCCCGATAGGCGGGGGCGAGCCACGCCGCGCCGGCATCCCAGCGATCGTCCACGACCCCGGCGGCCTGCAGCAGCTCGCCGGGATGGCCGCGGCCGAGCAGCACCGGCCGTTCGACGCCGCGGTCACGGGCCCAGTACTCGATCGCGGGCACGGAGACGATCAGATCGCCCAGCGCGCCGGTGTGGTAGACAACGGCCGTTCGCACGCTGGGAAACAGTAGACTACCCACGCCATGGGCAGCGGCAACGCAGGGAAGGCAGGCGAGGAAACTCCCCGTCCGCGCGGCGTCGCGTGGGCGTCCCTCACCCTGATCCGTGGCATGGCGATGGGAATCGTCGAGCTCGTTCCCGGCGTGAGCGGCGGCACCATAGCGCTGGTGCTGGGCATCTACGGAGAGCTGATCAACGCCGTCGACGGCACGTTCGCGTGGATCGGACGCGGGCTGCGGCGGCTGCTGCCGGGCGGCGGCCGTGCTGTCGGCCGTGGCGTCACCCCGCCGTTCCCGTTCCTGGCGCTGCTGCTGATCGGCATGGCGGCGGCGGTGCTGGCGGGCAGCCACCTGGCCACGGCGTTGCTGAGCGCCGCGCCGGGGCCGACCTACGCGTTCTTCTGCGGCCTGGTGCTGGCATCGGTGGCCACGCCGTGGCGGCTGATGGAGCGGCGCGGCCCGGCCGAGGTAGCCGTGATCCTGTGCGCGGCGGCCGCGAGCTTCCTGGCCACCGGCTTGCGCGCGGCGGAGGCCGGCACGCCCACGCCCACGCTCCCGTTCCTGCTGGTCTGCGGGGCGCTGGCGGTGGCCGTGCTGGTGCTTCCGGGGGTGAGCGGTTCGTTCGTGCTGCTCGCGCTCGGATCCTACGGCTACGTGATCGAACGCGTGCGCGGCCTCACCGCCGGCGAGATCGGCGACTCCATCCTGCCGCTGGCGGTGTTCGGGATCGGCGTCGTGCTGGGGCTGGCGACCGTGACGCGGCTCATCTCATGGCTGCTCGCGCGCCACCGGTCGCTGACCCTGGCGGTCCTCACCGGGCTGATGCTGGGATCGGTGCGGGCGCTCCTGCCGTTCTTCCGGGATGGACAGGCCGTGCCGCTGCGCGAGGCCGCGACCCTGGGTGTCGAGCTGGTGCCCCTGGCGATCGCCGCCGCGGCCGGCGCGGCAACGGTGGTGCTGCTGTCATGGGCCGCGCGTCCGGGCAGGCTGCCGCGATTGCCGCCGCCGACCGATTGAAGCGCGGTCGCCGTCGGGTCGCTCATTGGCCATGAGCTATAGTGGGAGGCACTGGTGGGAGAGCCGGTGATGCTGAGGGACGAGGACATCGGCCGCATCGGGGACCACGTCAAGCCGTGGCTCCGGGAACTGGTGGACCGGATGGTTCCGCGGCCGGAGACCGCTGGGGTGGACGTCGCGCTAATGGAGCGCATGGTGCGGGTCGAGGAAGAGCTCAGGGCGCAGCGAGAGTTGATGGACGAGCGCTTCGGGTTCATGGCGCAGCGGTTCGAAACCGTGGACAAGCGCTTCAACACGCTCACGTGGATGATCGGCGTGGGATTCGTGGTCATCACGTCGCTGACTACGGTGTTCGCCCTGCTCGCGTAGGGCGGTCCGCCGACGCGCTCGGCCGGCGTCGGTCCGACTATGACGGCGCCAGGCTGATGCGCGATCCGGTGCGCGCCGATTCGTGCGCGGCCTCGATCACGCGAAGCGTGCCGGCGGCGAAGTCGGCGGTCAGCGGCTCGGCTTCCGGCGCCGACAGGCGGTCCTGGAAATGGGCGATCGCGGGCGCGAACGCCGGGCCGCCGTTGTCCAGCGTGATCACCTCGCGGCGGTCGCCGCAGGCGAGGTGGATCGTGCTCACCTCCTGCGGGTGATAGGGCTCCGGCACGTGGATGGTTCCGGCGCTGCCGGTGATCGTGACGCCGCGGTGGCGGTGATCGTCGAACCCTCCCATCGCGACCGCGTGCACGGCTCCGGGAAGCTCCAGCAGCAGGCTGGAGGCGCCGTCGACGCCGAAACGGTCGTCGTAGCGGACGGCCGCCTGCACGGTGAGCGGCTCGGCGTCCAGCAGGTGGCGGATGTAGGCGATCGGGTAGCACACCACGTCGAGCAGTCCGCCGCCGCCGAGCGCGGGGTCCATGCGGATGTCGCCGGCGCGCTCGGACCGGTCGAAGAAGAAGCTCATGTGGCCGGTAACCTGGCTGACGGTGCCGATGCGGCCGGCCGCGATCAGGTCGCGGAGCACGCGGGTCTGCGGGTGGTAGCGGAAGACGAACGCCTCCACCAGCGGGATGCCCAGCTCCCGGCAGCGCGCCGCCAGGCGCGCGGCGCTGTCGCTGGCGTCGGTGAGCGGCTTCTCGCAGAACACGGGAATGCCCCGCTCGGCCGCCGCCAGCGTCCAGCGCTCGTGCTCGGTGTTGGGCAGCGGCACGTACAGCGCGTCGACGCCGCCCGATTCCAGCAGCTCTCCGTATGAGCCGAACGCCCGCTGTGCCCCGTGGGCGGCGGCGAACGCCTGCGCGCGTTTCGCGTCACGGCTGGCGACGGCCGCCAACTCGGCGCCGCGCACCGCGCGCAGCGCCGGGATGAAGACGTTGGCCGCGATCTGGGCGGTTCCCAGGACTCCCCAGCGCACCGTGTTCATGTCCCGTCCATGGTACCGCGTCTGGCCCGCCCGCCGGGACGCAGCGCGCGCAGCCGGCTGCGGCGCCAGCTTCGCCTGACCACGGTGGCCCCGCGCGAGGCGCCCGCGACCTCGGCGGTCGAGGGCCGGTAGCTGGCGTAGGCGACGCGCACGAACAGGGCGACGAACTCGCGGAGCGAGTTCGTCGCGTCCGGCAGCCGGGCGCCGAACGACCGCTCCCACGACAGCCAGCCGGTCGTCTCCGGCACCGGGATGCCGGCGCGCGCGCCGAGCTTCATGTAGCGCTGCGCGACGCGGCCGATCGGGCTGGCGCGCAGCGATGCGCGGGTGGACAGGACCACGCGCACGGCGACCCAGGCGATGGCGGCAAGGAGCAGCGCCGCGGCGACGGCCAGCATCGGCCGGGTGTTCAGCGGGCGGCGATCGGCCCGGATCTCCTGGCCCAGCATGGCCGAAAGCTGCCGCGCCGTGGCCGAGTCAAGGTCCATCTCTTCGTCCACGGTCGGCACCTCCTCGGCCTCCGCGTGGCCCAGGCTGGGGACGAAGCCGGGATTGACCGCCGGGGTCGCTTCCCAGGTGGTCCAGCCATGCTCGCCGAGCCAGACCTCCGTCCAGGTGTGGGCCGCCAGGCCGGTGACCACCGCTTCCGTGGTGATCAGCTCCGCGGCGTCGAGGTCCGGGTCCTCCAGCTCGTCGAGACCGGTCACGATGGCGTCGAGCGAGGTCACCGGGAAGTGGACGAGGTAGCCGGACACGTACCGGGCGTGGATGCCGTGGAGGCGGGCGAACATGGTGAAGGCGGTAGCGAAGTGGACGCAGTATCCCTCCCGGTCGCCCAGAAGGAAGTGACCGATGAAGTCCTCGCCGCGGGGCGGCGCCGGGGGTGTCAGCGAGTAGACGGCGCTCGACTTGAGGAAGCGCTCGATGCTGCGCAGCCGCTCGGTGGTGCTCCCGGCTCCCTCGGTCACCTCGTGCGCCAGCGCCCGGACCTCCGCGGGCAGGCTGGACGGCACCTGCAGGTAGCGGTTGTCGGTCGGCGGTGCGAGAAAGCGGGTGAGCGGATCGCGCCGCAGCGTGAGCGACATGCCGCGCAGGATCGGCTCGGTCGGGAAGAAGCCGCGGGCGTAGTCCGCGACGGCGAGCTGCGGCGCGTACGGGGTGACGCCGAAGTCGACCGTGTCGACGGTGTGCGGCAGCCGGTCGTACGCGTCGGCGATCAGCTCGACCTGCACGTCCAAGTCGCTGCCTTCGATGGGCGGCGGAAAGTTGATGAAGCGCGCCGTGTCGCCGGCGTTCGCCGGCTCCTCCCGCGTGAACGCCCAGGTGGTGCCGTCGTAGTGGTCGAACACCTCGGTGCGCAGGTAGATCGTCCGCCCCTGCGGCGAGTAGACGCGCAGCAGCGGCAGCGGCGACAGCACCGGCGTGCCGCCCAGGCGGCGCTCCTCGTGCTGGGTGCCGAACCCGGGGATGGAGTACAGGAGCGGGAACTGCGGAAAGGTGGCCGAGATCGCCCCGCGCATGCGCGGGTGCAGCACCAGGTCGACGAAGTAGTTGCCGCCGGCCGCGCGCGGAAACAGCAGACCCACCCCGGCGGCCAGCAGCACGATCGCGGCCGCGAACGCCACGGAGCCGCCGGTGCGCTCGACGCCGCGGCTGGCAAGCACGACCAGGGCCAGCACGACCGCCGTCAGGGTGAGCAGGTTGAGCAGCGTCGACTGGACGATCAGCGCCGCCAAGCCCACGCCCAGCACTGCCAGGACGGCTGCCGCCAGTCCAAAGCCGCTCGACAGCACGACCCCGGACGCGGACGAGAACGCCCAGCCGGCGATCAGCGCGAACAGGTTGGACACCGCTCCCTGCTGTTCGCCGGCGTACACCTCCGAGAACCAGAGCCGGTACGAGGAGAACGGCGTGATGAGGATGCCGACCAGGATCGATGCCCCGAACAGCGCGGAGGCGCCGGCGGCCGTCCAGCGCAACGGCCTGGCGGCACGCGCCGGGACGAACGCCGCGGCGATCTGCAGGGCCACCACCGAACCGGTGAGGCCGAGCAGCAGCGCGATGGACAGGTTTGCGCGCAACAGCCACCAGACGGCCAGCGGCAGCGCCAGCGCGGTCGCGGCCGCCGCCGCGGCACGCCAATGGTCAGGCCGAACGGCCGAGAGCCAGCGGCGCAGTCGTGCGGAGATCTCCACCACTCAAGTCCTCCTCGATCGTGTCCGTGCCCCGCAGCAGCATCACGCGCCCGCCGCGGTTGCGCACCGTGTTGAAGTACTGCTCGGCATCGTGCAGCGCGCGCGGGTTGCGGCCGGTGCCGTTGAAGATCACGCCGGTCACCTGCTTGGAGCTCACCGACGCCTCGATGATCGTGAACAGCTCCGGATCCAGGTGGTGGGTCAGGAACATGACCGCCTCCGCGTCGTCGGCGCGCGCCTCCCAGTCGGCCCAGAACAGCCGTGCCGGCGACACGCTGTCGCCGAACGCGAGCTGGAAGTTCTCCTCGTACAGCCGATCGAACTCGTCCAGGTGCTGGCCGGAGAAGGCGTACACGCCCTGCCGGACGGCCGCGCGCACCGCCGTCGGCACGCCCGTCGACAGGAAGTGGCGGACCACCGCCAGCAGCGCCTCGACCGTCACGTCCTCGACCGCCAAAACCGGCGCGTCGCCGGCGTCCGCGGCCGGCATGCGCAGGTCGACGTAGATCGTCACCGCCGGCTCCGAGCTGGCCTGGTACTGGCGCACGAACGGCTTGCCGATGGCCGCGAACTTCCGCCAGGCGATGTGGCGGGCAGGTTCCCCGTGGCGCGCCTCGCGGAGCTGGGTGAACATGGCGTAGTCGGGCTCGCCGACCGTCGACTCGCGCCGGCCCGCGTGCGGGTGCGCCTCGTCGCCGGCCGCAAGGCGGGCGATCTTCAGCACCCGGGGATAGACCTGGAAATCCCGGAAGCTCACCGCGGGCCGCGTCGTGAACAGGCGCAACGGGTCGCGCAGGGTGACCCGCCGCATGCCGATCGTGTAGATGCCCCGGTAGGGGAGCCGGATCGTGTAGTCGCGGTCGATCACGGCGCTGCCGCCCAGGTACATCGACAGGTCGGGGAGCACGGTCTCTCCGAGCGGGCGCACCACCTTGAACTCCACGTGGAGCTGCGAGATCGGGATCACCGAGCGGTTCTCCAGCCGGAACGAGTAGACCATCTCCTCGCCCTTGACCGGATGGGCGCTGGAGAACTTCTGACCGAAGGCCAGGGACGAGGCGGCCACGTGCAGCGCGACGAAGGAGAACAGCGGCACCAGCAGCAGCGTGATCGCCAGCGCGACGAAGAACCCGCCCAGGTAGGCGGCCGCAAGGTAGGCGATGACCAGGGTGGCGGCGTAGAAGCCGAGCGCCCGCGCCCGTTGACCGACCGTGAAGGACCGGGTCATCGGGTTGAATGTATCACGCCGGCTACGCTGACTCATTGCCGCTGACTCATTGCCGCTGACTCATTGCCGGTGGCGGTGATACAGTGGCGGCTTGCCATGCAGGACGCTTCCTTGACGCTCGCAGACAGGTCGTTCGTGGTCACCGGCGGTGCGCTCGGAATCGGCGGCGCCATCTCCGACGCGGCGGCCGCGGCCGGCGCCAGGGTGCTGGTGGTCGACCGCGACGCCGGCGCCGGCGCGGCGCGGGTCGACGGGATCACCGCGGCCGGCGGCACCGCCGTCTTCCTGCAGGCCGATCTGGCTACCCACGACGGCTGCCGCGCCACGGTGGACGAGGCGGTCGCCGCCTTCGGGACCGTCGACGTGTTGTGCAACAACGTCGGCATCCAGCCTCCCGCGTCCTACCAGACGGCGGAGGACACGACCGAGGAGATGTGGGACCTGATCATGGCGGTCAACGTGAAGAGCTACTTCCTTACCGCCAAGTACGCCATCCCGCACATGCGCCGCCGCGGCGGCGGGGCGATCATCAACATCGCCAGCGTGCAGGGCCTGCAGTCGGCGCCGCTGGTCCCGGCGTACGCCGCCAGCAAGGGCGCGGCCCTGTCGCTGACCCGCCAGCTCGCGATCGACTACGCGCGCGAGAACATCCGCGTGCTGGCCGTCTGCCCCGGCAGCATCGACACGCCGCTGCTGCGCGCCGCGGCGGCCATGCAGGAGGGCGACCTGGAGCAGACCGTGCAGGACTGGGGGCTGTCCCACCCGCTGGGCCGCACCGGGCAGCCCGAGGAGATCGCCTCGGTCGTGGTGTTCCTGGCCGGATCCGGCGCGTCGTTCATGACCGGCGAGTACGTCTGCGTTGACGGCGGCTACAACGCGCTGGGAGCCTGGGCGCAGCCGCGAGATCCGGGCGACGCGTGAGCGACGGGCTGGACGGCCGCGTGGCGGTCGTCACCGGCGGCGCCGGCGGCATCGGCCGGACCGTGTGCCGGCACTTCGCGGAGCAGGGCGCACGCGTGACGGTCGCCGACCTGGCGGCCGACCGGGCCGCGGAGACGGCCGCCGAGTGCGATCGGCAGCACGCGATCGGCGTGCAGATCGACGTGGTCGATCCCGCCTCGGCCGCGGAATGCGTGGCGGCCACGGTCGAGCGCTTCGGCCGCGTCGACTTTCTCGTGCACTGCGCCGGCAACAACATCAAGGGGCCGGCCCTGGAGCTGAGCCTGGAGGACTGGCGCAGCCAGCTCGACACCCATCTGACCGGCGCGTTCGTCTTCTGTCAGGCGGTGGGCCGGCGCCTGGTGGCGCAGGGGGAAGGGGGCCGCATCGTGCTGCTCTCGTCCGTCGCGGCGTGGGCGCCGATCCCGCAGCGCGGTGCCTACAGCCCCTCCAAGGCGGGCCTGGTGAGCCTCGCGCAGGTGTTGTCCGTGGAGTGGGCGGAGCATCGGATCAACGTCAACGCCGTCTGCCCGGGCGTGGCCAAGACACCGATGACCGATATGGTGTATTCACGTGACCCAGAGTTGAAGCGAACCCGCCGGAACCGGATGCCGATTCCCCGCGAGGTGCTGCCGGAGGAGATCGCCGACCTGGTGGTCTTCCTGTGCGGCGCGGGCTCGGCCTACATCAACGGGGCGGCGATACCGATCGACGGGGGCTTTCTCAACTCGGGGTTCATGCCGGAGCGCAACCTCGACGAGACCTCTTGAGGCAAACCACAGGGAAGGAGCAAAGGAACATGGCGGACAAGGACAAGAAACTACAGGACCTCGACCAGCGGATCATCGGCGTGATCATCGGCGCCGTCGGCCTGGTGATGTTCGTGCTGGGCGTGGCTGGCGTGCTGAGGATCACCTTCTTGGGGGTGATCGGCGTGATCGTCGGCGTCATCGTCTACTTCGTCGGCGTCAGCAACAAGAAGAAGTGGGAAGAGGTGAAGAAGGACCTGTACCCGGAAGGTGAGGACGCCGGCGGCGAAAGCAGCTAGCGCCCCGAAACCGTCGCCTACGGCTCCGCTTTCGGCCCACCCCCGCCTTCCCGCGCCGGCGCACGGCCAGGGTGGGGAGTCCGCTTCCACCGCCGGAAACGGCCATGGCCGTATACTTGCGTGTGATGGCCCAAGCAGCCGCAGTGCACGGCCTGTCGGTCCGCCCGGCGCGGCGCGCCGACATGCGTGCATTCGTCCGGTTCCCGTGGACGATCTACCGGGACGATCCGCACTGGGTGCCGCCGCTGCTCCAGCGTGAGCGCCGGCGCCTGAACCCGGCGGCCAACCCGTTCTTCGAGCACGCGTCCATCCAGCCGTTCGTGGCGTTCCGGGACGGCCGCATGGCAGGCCGCGTCGCCGCGATCGTCGACGAGCGGCACAACGAGTACCACGGCGAGGCGGCCGGATTCTTCGGCTTCTTCGAATGCACCGACGACGTGGAGGTGGCCGCGGAGTTGCTGCAGGCAGCGGCGGACTGGCTGCGCGGCCGGGGCATGACCCTCATGCGCGGCCCGTTCAACCCCTCCACCAGTGACTCGCTCGGCATCCTGGTGGACGGCTTCGGCAGCCCCCCGGCCATCCTGATGGCATACAACCCGCCGAACTACCCGGCCCTGCTGGAAGGGGCCGGGCTGGCCAAGGCGCGCGACCTGTACGCCTACTACATGCACTCCTCGGAATCGGAGATCCCGCCCAAGATCGCGCGCGTGGCGGCCCTGGTGCGCAAGCGCAACGGGGTGAGCGTCCGCGCGGGGGACGTGCGCCGGATCCGCGAGGACCTCGACCTGGTGAAGCTGATCCACAACGAAGCGTCGGGCCAGAACTGGGGATTCGTGCCCAAGACGGAGGCGGAGCTTGACCGCATCGCTCGCGACCTCAAGCGGCTGGTCGATCCCGAGCTGGCGCTGTTCGCGTTCGTGCACGGCGAGCCGGCCGGATTCTCCCTGGCGCTGCCCGACTGGAACCAGGCGTTCCGCAACCTCAACGGCCGCCTGTTCCCGTTCGGGTACCTGAAGCTGCTGCGCGACCGGCGCCGCATCAACCTGCTGCGGGTGTACACCACCGGGGTGCGGCCACGCTTCCGCAACGTGGGGCTGGACGCCATTTTTTACTACGAAACCTGGGTGCGCGGCGTCGGCCGGGGGTTGCTGGGCGGCGAGTTCTCCTGGGTCCTGGAAGACAACGTCAACATGCGCAACACCCTCGAGAACATGGGTGCGCGCCGGCACAAGACCTACCGCATCTACGAGCGCTCACTGTAGCGGCCGGCCGCCGGTGGTGCAGTGCGTCCGTGATTGACCCCGCGAAACCGTGCCGGTAGCATTCCGGTTCCCATGTCGGTACTCGAAACCATCGCCGAGCGGCGTTCGATCTTCGATTTCCAGCCGACGGCCGTGCCGCGCGAACGGATCGAGCGCGCGCTGCAGGCGGCCGTCTGGGCACCCAACCACAAGCTGACCGAACCGTGGCGATTCATCGTCGTGGGGCCTGCCTGCAAGCGCCGGCTCAGCGACGTCTACGCGCGCATCAAGCAGGACGACGTGCCGGTCGACATCGCGCCGGAGGCGCTCGCCGAGATCGGCCGCAAGGCGATCAAGAAGCTCATGAGCAAGCCCACCGTGATGGCGGTGACCTGCGCCGTGTCGGGCGATCCGATGCTCGACCGCGAGGACTACGCGGCCACCTGCTGCGCGGTCCAGAACATCATGCTGGCGGCGTGGGAGGACGGCATCGGCATGCAGTGGAGCACCAGCGGCCTGATCGAGGACGCGGAGGCGCTGTCGGTGCTTGGCGTGGACCCCGAGCGGGAACAGGTGGTCGGCCTGCTGTACGCCGGCTTCGCGGACCGGGTGCCCACCTCGAAGCGGCAGCCGGCCGCCGAGCTCACGACCTGGCTCTCCTGAGGCCGATGGACCCATGACCGCAACGACCCCGATCGGACTGCCCGTCACCGAGCTGGACACCCCGGCGCTCCTGGTCGACCTGGACCTGCTGGACCGCAACATCGAGCGCATTGCCCGCGTCGTGATCGACGATGCCGGCATCGGCTGGCGCCCTCACACCAAGGGGCTGAAGACGCCGGCGCTGGCGCACAAGCTGATCGCCCGCGGCGCGCTCGGCGTGACCTGCGCAAAGCTGGGCGAGGCCGAGGTGATGGCCTCGGCCGGCATCAGGGACATACTGGTTGCCAACCAGGTGGTCGGACCGGCCAAGACGCGGCGCCTCGCGCACCTGTGCCGGGGCGGCGCCGACGTGGTCGTCGCCGTCGACTCCGAGGTCGGCATACGGCAGATCGGTGAAGCTGCCACCGCCGCCGGCAGCGAGGTGCGGGTGGTGGTCGAGCTGAATGTCGGCATGGACCGGGCCGGCGTCGCCCCCGGGGAGGAGGCGGTGCGCATGGCGCGCGTCGCCGCCGGCACGCCGGGCGTGAAGCTGGCCGGGCTGATGGCGTGGGAGGGCCACACCCTCGGCATCGAGCCGATCGAGGCGAAGCGCCAGGCGATTCAAGCCGCGGTGGGACTGCTGACCGAAAGCGCCGACCGCTGCCGCGCGGCCGGGTTGCCCATCGACATCGTGAGCTGCGGCGGCACCGGCAGCTACTGGATCACGGCCCGCCAGCCGGGCGTGACCGAGATCCAGGCCGGTGGCGGCGTGCTCGGCGACGCCATGTACCGCCAGCGGTTCGGGGTCGACCACGACTGCGCGCTGCGGATCGCCGCCACGGTCACCAGCCGGCCGACCGAGCGGCGGGTCATCTGCGATGCCGGCCGCAAGACCATGAGCGTGGAGCCGACCACGCCGCAGGTGCAGGGCATCGAGGTGACGGACGCCAAGTTCTCCGCCGAGCACGGCTCGCTGACCCTGGCGGACCCGTCGGCGGAGCCCGGCGTCGGCGACCGGCTGGAGTTCATCGCCGGCTACTCGGACACCACCGTCTTCCTGCATGACACCATCTACGCCACGCGCGGCGGCGTGGTGGAAGCGGTCTGGCCGCTGTTGGGTCGCGGCAGGCTGACGTGATGCTGCTGCCGGATCGGCGCATGGAGATGCATCCGGGGTAGCATCCGTGAGCGTAGATGCTCGCTGACTGCTTTGCGGAGGTCGTTGCGTCACTGCGCCGTGCGTGCATCCGGCACTACGACGACCGGTTGGTGACCGTCGGGGTGTTCGGGTCCGTCGGCCGCGGCACGCCCGGCCCCTGGTCCGATGTCGACACCCTGATCATTGCGAACGGGCTGCCGCGCGGGCGCGGGCGCCGGACCCGCGATTTCGACGCGGTGGAAGTGGCCATCAGCGATGTTCTTGCCACCGTCGCACGTCGCGGTTGTCACACGACGATCTCGCCGGTCATCAAGACGCCGGCGGAGGCTGCTGCCGGAAGTCTGCTGTTTCTGGACATGATCGACGACCTGCGCCTGCTCCACGACCGGGACGGGTTCTTCCGGAGCCATCTGGATGGATTCGCCGGCCGGCTGCGACGCCTCGGCGCTCGCCGCATCCATCGCGATGGGTCGTGGCATTGGGACCTGAAGCCCGACTACCGCCCCGGCGAGGTCTTCGAGCTGTGACCAGCGTCTCGCTGGGAGCCAGCTACCTGGAGAAGGCGGCCACACGGCTCAAGGTCTTGGAGCTGCTCCTCCGCGAGCAAGCCTATTCCGACGTGGTTCGCGAGGCGCAGGAAGTGGTCGAGCTCGCGCTCAAGGGCGTGCTGCGGGTGCTGGGAGTGGAGCCGCCGAAGATTCACGACGTCGGCCCGCTCGTTCTGGAGTACCGCGATCGCCTGCCGGGCGCGGTTCAGCCGGACGCCGATCGAATCGCGGAAGCGTCTCGCTGGCTGCGAAAGGAACGCGAGTTCTCGTTCTACGGCGAAGTCGATCTCATCCCGACCGAAGAGTATGGGGTCGAGGAAGCCGATCGGGCGTTGGCCGATGCGCGCTTCGTCGTGGGCCGGGCGCGTGTCGTCTTTGCCTCGGTGCGCAGAGACGACGAACCACCGGAGGGTGAGCCGCCGGGAACAGTCGGGCGGTGATGGAAACCTGCCCGCATACCGGCCTCGGCGAGCGTCGGGCTCGCTGCTCCGCATAGAGATCGATCATGGGGCTTACGCCTCGCAGACCGCCTTCACCATGCCGCGGTAGACGTCGACGGCGCGGTGGAGCTGCGCCACCTCGATCCACTCCCCGTCGGTGTGGGCTTGGGCGATGTCGCCCGGTCCCATCACCACGAGCTGCACGCGCTGCTTGAAGGCGTGCGCGTCGGTCCCGTAGGGCACGGTGCGCGCTCGCTCGGCACCCGTGGCGGCCAGCGCGGTGCGCACCACCTCCGAGTCCGGGTCGACCTGGAACGGCGTGCCGGCGTGCGCTTCCACCTCCAGGCCGTGCGCGCGGGCGCGTTCCGACACCATGTCGAGCACGTCCTGCGTGCGGTCGCCGGGGGCCGGCCGGAAGGACACGGTGCAGACCGCCTTGGGGGCGCTGACGTTGGGACGCGTGCCGAAGTCGGTGTAGACGACGTTGAAGCCGTTGGTCGGCGGGTCGAAGTCGCGGTTCCAGAAGCTCTCGTCGGTGCGGAAGGTCTCCGCCAGTCCCGGCAGCTCGGCCAGGAAGGGCGCCATCAGCAGGTTGGCCGACACGCCGCGGCCGGTGGAGGTGTGCGCGGCGCGTCCGTGCGCGGTGACCATCACGCGCGCGCCGCCCTTGTGCGCGTACACCGGCACCATGCGGGTCGGCTCGGCGATGACCCCGCAGCGCGGCAGCTCGGCGTTGTAGAGCGCCGACTCCTGGTCGATCTGCCGTGCGCCGCGGCCGGAGATCTCCTCGTCCGCCGTGGCCGCCACGTACACCGCGCGGTCGAGCTGGTCGTCCCGCAGCGCCGCGGTCGCGCACAGCGTGGCCGCCAGCGGTCCCTTCATGTCGCAGCTCCCCAGGCCGATCAGCCGGTCGTCGCGCACCACGGGGCTGTGCGGATCGGCCGACCAGCCGTCGCCCGGGACGGTGTCCACGTGCGAGTAGAACGCCAGCCCGCCGGCGCCGCTCCCCTTCTTGCCGATCACGCTGTCCTTGCGCACGCCGTCGTCGTCGCGATAGGTCAGGCGCTCGATCTCGAAGCCGTGGCGCTGCATGAAGTCCTCGACGACGTCGCATACCGGGGCGCTGCTCACGCGGCTCACCGAGTCGACGGCGACCAGGTCCTTCGCCACGGCTACCGGGTCCGCCGCATGGGAATCAGCCATTGCCGCCGTTCCCCGTCGGTGCGACCGGACGGCCGGTGCGCGCCGACTCGTAGAGCGCGTCCATCAGCTCGCTCTGGCGCACACCGTCGGTGGGGCCGGTGGCCGGCTCCTCCTCTCCCCGGATCGCCGCCACGAAGTTGAGCGCCGTGGGCGTTGCCTCACCCGTGCAGCTCAGCTCGCCGATCTCGCCGTCGCCGTCGTAGGCGCGCAGCCAGCTCCCCGACCAGCCGTCGATCGCCACGCGACCGCCGGCGAAGATGAACTCCATGCCGGAGGCGGACGCCGGGCAGTTGCCGGAGATGACGATGGTGGCCAGCACGCCGCTCTCGAATCGCGCGACCAGGGCGGAGTTGATGTCCACGGGCATTCCCATGAAGTCGACCATGGCGTAGACCTCGGTGGGGCTCGACTCCAGGGTCCAGATCAGGCTGTTCAGCAGGTGGGCGCCGGAGTCGTATGCCTGCCCGCCGCCGGCCAGCACCGGGTCGCGCTTCCAGGGACGCCCGCTGGAGGTGAGCTTCAGCCACGGCTGTGTCAGGTAGCCGGTGACCAGCTCCAGCTTCCCCAACCGCTCGCTGCGCACGATGGAGCGCAGCCGCTGGAAGGTCGGGGTGCACGGCGTGTTGTAACCGATCAGCAGCAGCTTGCCGGCCGCTTCCGCCCGGTCGCGCAGCGCGTAGGCGTCGGCAACCGTGGTGACCATCGGCTTTTCCACCAGCACGTGGCAGCCGGCGGCCAGCGCGCGCGAGGCGTGCTCGCAGTGCATGCTGTGCGGCGTGGCGATGACCACCCCGTCCAGGCGGGCTTCGGCGTACAGCGACTCCTGATCGGTGAACAGGGCCGGGCGCGGCGCGTCCGGGATGTGCTCGGCGATGAAGCCGTCCATGATGTCCGTGCTCACGTCGCACACGGCGACCAGCTCGGCACCATCGGCGGCGACCAGGGACTGGGCGTGCCGGCGGGCGATGCCGCCGCAGCCGACCAGCCCGATCCGCAGGGGTGATTCGGATGTCATGGGGCGGCATGGTAGAGGGACGCGGGCCGGCTGCCCAGTACGCGAACGGCGCCGGGCGACGATCGCTTCCCGCATCGCGGCATGGTATGAATCGGGGATGAAGCTGCCGCAGGCGATGCCGGAAGACGCCGGCCTGGAGCCGCGCCGCCAGGCGGTGATCGACGTGCTGAAGGACCGCTTCGCCCGTGGCGAGATCGAGCTGGCCGAGTACGAGCGGCGCGTCACCGCGGCCGCGGATGCGCAGCGGGCGGCCGACCTGGCCGCGCTGGTGAGCGATCTGGGCCGGAGCGCCGTGCCGCCGAGCCTCCCGGAAGAGAAACAGCAGCTCGTGACGGTGATGAGCTCCCGCATCCAGCGCGGCGACTGGCTGCGTGCCGATGCGGTGGAGGTATTCGCGTTGATGGGGTCGGTCAACCTGGACTTTACCGACGTGCGGCCCGGCGACCGCCCGGTCGTGGTCGAGCTGCGCACCATGATGAGCGAGGTCAGCTTCAAGGTGCCGCCCGGCATGCCGGTGCAGATGGACGTGAACACGATCATGGCGGACACGTCGGTGCACCGGAGCGTCTCGACGGAGCCCGTGTCCGGCAACGGGATCATCGTGCGCGGCGTCGTGGTGATGAGCTCGGTCAGCGCCCGCGTGCCGCGCTGACGGCGGCGCGTCAGCCGAAGACCGCGAACACGCTGATCAGGTAGTAGCCGGCGATCGCAAGCATCGCCGCGCCGGCGACGCGGTTGATGATGCCCTTGTAGCGGCCCAGGAAGCGGACGATCGTCCGGCTGAACGCCCCGGATGCCAGCGCCAGGACCAGCAGCGGCGTGCCGATGCCGACCGCGAAGATCACGAAGTTCAGCATGTTCACGCCGAAGTCGCCCACCGACACGGCGAGCTGCTTGGAGAAGAAGGCGCCGATGAAGCCGGGGTTGCACGGCAGCACGATGAAGCCGAAGAAGGCGCCGTAGCCGAACGCGGCCAGCACCGGGTTGCTGGCGGTGGGCGTGCGCACCACCGGCAGCAGGCGGCTGAAGTCGACGTTCAGGATCAGCAGCACGCCGATGACGGCCAGCACCGCGAAGGCGATCGGCGACGCGATCGCAGTGACGCCGGTGAGAGACAGCTCCAGCAGCGTGGAGAAGACCAGCCCGATGCCGATCATGGCGGCGGTGACGCCCGCCACCACCGCCAGCCCCAGGGCCAGCGGCGCGCGCCGGGCGCCTTCCCGCTGGCCGGCCAGGAAGGCGATGAAGCCCGGGTAGAGCGGCAGCACGCAGGCTGCCGTCAGCGGCGTGGCCAGCCCCAGCAGAAAGCTGGTGGCCAGGTTACCGAGCATGCCGGGACCGCACGGTTCAGGCGGAAGCGGACCCGCCCTCGTCGACTGCCGGGCAGGCCGCGATCTGTTCCTGCAGGAAGTCCGGGCGCTTGACGCCGCGCTTCTGCAGCAGCGTGCGCTCGGTCTGTCCGGGGCAGATCAGGATCACCGGCGCCGACGGCGGGTTGAGCACCGCCACGCCGAACTCGTCGCGCAGCGACCGCGACAGGTCCACGGGGGAGACCGCGAACAGCCAGTCGAAACCGTGGCGATCCAGGTGGCGGACGACCTGGCTCTGCGTCTCGTTGGGGTCGGTGTTGAGGGTGACGGAGATCACCGCGTCGCCGACCTCCTCGTGCAAGGCGGCGAGCTGCCGCTGCTGGCTGGTGCAGGTCGGGCACCAGACCGCGAAGGTCTCCAGCAGGATCGGCTTGTCCGCGAACTGCGCGAGCGTGAACGTGTCGCCGGTGCGGATGTCGGTGAGCTCGACGCCCAGCCACGGGACGACCGGCTCCTCGGCCGACTCCTGGGCCGATTCCTGGGCCGATTCCTGGGCGAAGGCCACCGCGCCAATCGCGACAAGCGCGGCGACGATGAGGCCCGTCAGTGCGAGCCTGCGAGTGATCTGCGTCATGTGTTGCATTCCTCTAGAGTGATTCTACCTGTGGTGATTGTCCAACATCAGGCCATCTTACCGCGCCCGTGCGCCCCAGGACGTCGGACTCCTCGAGCGCGGCTCTTCCTGAGCCCGTTCCCTTGAGCCCATGGCACCGACCGTTCATGCTGTGCGCGGAGCATGGAGATGGCGGATATCAAGATCACGATCAGCGACAACGGACCCTACCTGGTCAGCGGACCGGTGCCGCTCCTGGACGCGCGCGGCAACCCGGTCGAAGGCGCCTCGGACAAGATGGCGCTCTGCCGCTGCGGGGCGTCGAGCAACAAGCCGTTCTGCGACGGCACCCATCGCGAGATCGGTTTCAGCGGCACGTAGCAGGGCACGCCTGCCGGCGCCGCCTGACCCCGGAGGGTGCGGCCTCAGGCGAACTCCTCCGAGCGCTGGAACATGCCGGTCGGCACGGCGTCGCCTGACGGGATCTTGCCGACCGGGTTGCGGGACGGGGCGCCGCCGCGCACGGGATAGGCTTCGAAGAACGGCCACTCGGCAAGATCGGCGTGCACGTGCGTGGGGCTGTAGCGGAAGGTGAGACCCACGCGCGGGCGTCCGTCGCGGCTGGTGGTCGATCCGTGCACGAGCCCGATGTCGTGCAGGGACATCTGGCCGGCGCGCAGGTCCATGCTGACCACGCGGTCGTCATCGATGCGTTCGCCCGGAATCTCCTGCGCCAGCGCGTAGTCGGCCCGATCGCTGGTGCGGTGCTCGAACGCGCCGTCGCGATGGCTGCCGGCCACCACCTGCATGGCGCCGTTGCCGGAGTCGGTGTCGAACACCGCCAGCCACACCGTGGCCGCTTGCCGCGGCGCAAGCGGCCAGTACTGGCCGTCCTGGTGCCACGGCACCGTCTGCCGCCGATTGTCGGCCGAGGCGACCTCGCCTTCCGCCGGCAGCTTGCAGAAGAACTGCGCGCCCCAGCAGTAGAAGTCGCCGCCCAGCACGCCCTGCACGTAGTCGAGGATGGGCCCGAGCCGCGACAGCTCGTACACCCAGCGGTTGGCCTTGTGCCAGCAGTTGACGCGGTTGATGTCGGTGCCGGCCGGCAGCTTGGCCAGCAGCTCGCGGAAGCGGGTCTGCACCGTCCGCACCGATGCGTCGTCCAGCACCGGGAGTCCCAGCAGGTAGCCGTCCCGTTCGTAGCCCGCCACGTCCTCGGCCGACAGCGGCGCTGCCCTGGCGCTGGCGATGAGCGGCGGATGGCCGGCCATCGCTACTTCCACCCGAAGCGCCGGGCCGCCTCCGCCGCGGTGAACTCCGCGCTTTCGGCGAAGCGGCGTTTGCCGTCTTCCAGGTCGATCACGGACTGTACGGCGGCGAGCGTCTCCTCGGCGCGGTCCACGGGCACCCGCAGGCAGCCGTTGCTGTCGGCCATGACCAGGTCACCCGGGCGGATGCGGAGCTGGCCGACCGTGATCGGCGCGCCGACACGAACGGGACAGAACACGCCGTGGCCGGGCACGACCCCCCACGCGAACATGGGCAGGCCCACGTCGCGGATCCCGTCCAGGTCGCGAATGGTGCCGTCGACGACCACCCCGGCGACGCCGAGCCGCTTGTGCATGACCGCCATCACGTCGCCGAACGACGCGCCGCGCCCCGGGCGGCTGTCGACGTCGCGCATGACCACCACGTGCGGCCCGTCGGTCTCCTCCAGGTGGCGGTAATGGTCACGCCAGCTCGCCGCCGGCGAATCGGGGTCGTTGGTGGTCACCTCCAAGGTGGCGGCGTAGCCGATCACGCTGCCCAGCTCGGGGAGCAGGCAGCGGATCGTGTGGTCGGTGTACTCCTCGTTCGGCAGGCCGAAACGCGTGACCATGGCGTTGAAGACGGTCGGCGTGTCGTGCGCTGCCAGTCCTGCGAAGACGTGGTCCGGTAGCCGTTGCATCACGCTGGGGATATTACCCGGTGACCGCGGCCAGCGCCTCCTGCAGGTCGACCGACAGGTCGATCGCCAGCGCCAGGTAGGCGCCGCCCAGTACGTAGACGGCCGCGTGGGCGGCGTCCTCGGCCTCCTGCAGCGGCAGCGCCGCATCGGCAAGCTCGGTGTCGCTGAGTGCCCCGGCGGCGTGCCGGCGGGCCGCCTGGTCGGCCTGCAGGCGGGCGCGTTCCCAGCGCAGCGCGGCCAGCTCCTCGTCCGCGATGGCGCGCTGCAGATCGAGCCGCGCCCGCTGCAGACCCGCCGCCGCCGTGCTCTGCGCGGACACCAGCGCCCGCTGAGCGGAGTCCGCCTGCGCCTCCGCCTGTTGCACCGCGATGGCTTGCTTGCCGCCGTCGTACAGCGTGTAGCTGCCGGTCAGGGAGAGGCTCAGGCCGCCCAGCCCCGGCGCGCCCGAGCCCTTGGTGTAGTCCAGGCTCAGGGACAGCGACGGCAGCGAGCCGCGCCTTGCCTGGTCCAACTGCAGCCGCGCCGCGTCGAGGCGCGCCCGCGCTTCCAGCACCGCCAGTGCGCTGTCGGGGTCGGCCATCCCCGCGGACGCCTCCACCAGGTCGTGCGCCGCTCGGCGCAGGGCGTCGGCGTCGACCTCCGGAGCGACCAGCGGCGCCTCCGGGAGATCGAGGTCGGAGAAGAACGCCGCGACATCGAGCGCCAGCGACGCGCGCGTGTCGGCGACCGCGTTGCGCCGTTCGATCGCCGTGATCCGGGCGCTCAGCAACGCGATACGGTCGGCCGCCTGCTGCTCCACGAGCGACCGCGTGTTGGCCAGCTCGCGTTCGGCGATGGCCAGGCGCTCCTCGGCCACGGCCAGCGCCGCCGCACGCCCGGTCAGGCCCACGAAGGTCTGGGCGACCTGCTGCGCCACGTCGCTCTGCGTGCTCGCAAGGCGCAGCCGGGCCAGGCGCAGGTCGTCACGGCGGCCGGCCAGGGTGATGGCGGACGGCGACAGCTTGCCGGCCGGCAGCAGGTCCTGCGTGATCGTCAGGCGCTGCGCGTCCGTGAACCGTTCCTCGTCGTTGGTACCGCGGCTGTCCAGATCGTCCAGCTCGACGCCGGCGGTATAGGAGCCTGCGATGCTCATCCCCCAGGGGAGGTCCACCTGTGCCGACAGCGTGCCGCTGGCGTCGGCGTCGAAGGTGTCGACCACGTCGCCGAAGGGGCCGTCCTCCCATGGGGACAGGCTGACGCCGCCGGTGAAGGGGGTGGCGCGCAACGATACGGTCACGTTGTCGTGGTCGATCTCCGCCATGCGCAGCGAGAGCGCCGCCGACTCCAGGGCGGCCCGCTCCTGTATCACCGACGGGTGCGAGGCGAGCGCGGCCTGAACCGCCGCGATCAGGCCGAGCCCGTCCTGAGCGGCTGCCGGAGCGGCCGCGACGGCGAGCGCCGCGAGCGCCGGCAGCCAGACCCGTCGGCTCACCGGCCCTCCCAGACCGCCAGCACGTCGGTGCCGGCGGCGTCGTGCAGGCGGATCCACGCGAAGTAGGCGGCCCACTGGGCAGCGCGCAGCGTGTCCTGCGCGCCTGTCAGGTCGGCCTGCGAGGAGGCGAGCTGGGATTCGGTGAGCAGGCCGGCGTCGAACTGCTCCTGGGTGCGCCGGGTGTTCTCCGCCTGCAGCTCCAGTTGCAGCTCGCGCAGGGTGACGGTCCCGAGCGCCTGCTGCGCGCTGGCGTAGGCGCCGGCGGTGGCGAGCTGCAGGTCGGAGGCGGTGCTCACCACGGTGGCCTGGCTGCTGGCCACGGTGTTGGTGGCGGTCTGCAGGTCCAGGGGGGAGGTGCTCTGCATGGACTTCAACTTCAGGTCCAGCTCGTCGATATCGAGCTGCCGTGCTGCGAAGTCGTGCTCGACGCGCTCAGCGGTCGTCGCCAGCAAGGACTCCAGCATGCCCAGATCGGCCGGCGCGGGCGGCTGCGAGGTGAGCGTCGCCGCGTCCAGCATGGCCATGTCGATGCCGGTGGCCTTCGCCAGATCGGGCAGGGTGGTGAACTGGCGCGTGTTGCGCGCGCCTGCCAGGTTCAGCTCCGCGTTAAGCGCCGCCACGCGGGCCTGCAGCTCGGTGACGGGGCTGGCGGCGCCGATCTCGACGCGCTCGGCCGCCTGCTGCAGGTCGAGCTGCGCCAGGCGCAGGCGCTCTTCCAGCATGCTCAGGTTCTCATTGGCCTGCTGCAGTCGGACGTATGCCTCCGCCAGTGACAGCAGCTCGCGCACGGTTGCCTGACGGAAGGTGAGCTGTCCGCGTTCCCACTGCAGCTCGGCCTTGATCTGGTCCAGGCGTGCGTCCGAGGAGGCGATGGAGCGGTCGTAGCTGACGCGGGCGTTCTCCAGCGTCAGCGCCGCCGACTGCAGCGCCGGGTTGGCCGTTTCGGCGGTGGCCAGCATTCCGGTGATGGATAGCGCGTCGTCCGCGGCCGCGGGCAGCGCGAGCGTTGCCAGCAGGGCGACGAGAGCCGGTAGCAGGGTGCGAGTCTTCATGGAATTCCTCCAACAAGGGTCATCCGCGGAGGCCTTACCGGCGGCCCGCGGAGGGGGTCGAGGCGAGATCGGCCGCCGATGGTGCGGCGCGCAGATCCTTCGAAGCCGTGGCGCGCTCCGGGCGCGCCGCAGCGTGCTGCACATCGGTAGGGATCACCTCCATGCGCATTATACGGTGATGCTCCGCGCCGGCCGAAATCAGCCGCGCGGGGATCCTGATCACGAACGTCGTTCCGGGCGAAGCCATGCCGTCCACGTCGAGGCTGAAACCGTGCGCGTCGGTGATGCTGCGGGCGATCGACAGTCCCAGCCCGAAGCCGGCGGAGGTGCCGGTGCCGCGGTAGAAGGGATCGAACAGATGCGGAAGGTCCTCCGCGGCGATGCCGGGGCCGGAGTCGGTGATGCGCGCCTGGAGGTCGCCGTTTCCGGCGAGCGACGCCGACACGGTCACGGTGCCGCCTTCCGGCGTGAAGCGCAGGGCGTTGTCCACGATGTTCTCGTACGCGCGCGACAGCAGCGCGCCGTCCATGGGGGCGGTCAACCGCTCGGGAATGCGCAGATCCTGCAGCAGGCGGCGCTTCAGCACCTCGGCGTCGCCGGCGATGCCGGCGCAGATCTCGCGATGGAAGGCGGCCAGCGCGGTCGGCACGGGCTCTATGTTCCATTGGCTGGACGACAGCCGCACGTACTCGATCAGCTCCGAGACGCGCACGCCCAGCAGGTCGGCCTTCTCGGCGATGATCCCCAGGTAGCGG
The DNA here is from genome assembly GCA_963662775.1 of Spirochaetia bacterium. GTDB lineage: Bacteria > Spirochaetota > Spirochaetia > SZUA-6 > Bin103 > CATQHW01. The sequence goes on along the minus strand of OY759747.1, from coordinate 1,130,445 downwards.
TCGCGCGTCTCGCGGTCCTCGGCCAGGCCGTCGGCGATCGCCTCAAGGTAGCCCTTGATCGCGGTGAGCGGCGTCTTCACGTCGTGCGACACCGCCGCCAGCAGCCGCGAGCGGCGCTCGGTCTCGTCCTTGAGGGCGCCGCGCATGGCGTCGAACGACCGCGCCAGCGACTCCAGTTCCAGACAGCATCCGCGCGCGTTCATCTCGAAGTCCAGGTCGCCGCCGGCGATCCTGTCGGTGGCGCGCTGCAGGCGGGTGACCGACCGGTTGACCCTGGCCGCGACGATCCACGCCACGGCGGCGGCGATCAGTGTCAGCGGCAGCAAGAGGGCCAGCCCGTAGCGCAGCATCCAGCCCATCCAGCCGGGCCGCGCCAGCGCGGGAATCGCCCGCACCGGCATGCTCAACAGGAAGGTGCCGGCCAACCTGCCGTCCTGGAACAGGGGTTCGAGCATGGTGCGGGTGTCGCCGCCCTCGCGGGAGGCGTGCAGCAACTCGCGCGGGTCCACCGCGGTGCCGGGACCATGCTCGCTGCCGGTGGAGAACAGCACCAGGTTCTCGGTGTCCAGCACGGTCAGCATGACCCCTTCCGGCAGGTCGATGGTGTCCTGCTCGCCGGCCAGCACCCGCGGCAGGTCGTCGCGTATTGCGCGCATGGCCGGCGGGAAGTCGCGCTGTGCGACGTCCGTGCGCTGGCGCAGTATGGCGCTGGCACCGGCGTAGATGGCGGCGACCAGCACCGGCGACAGGGCAACCGCCGCGACCAGCAGCAGGAACTGGGTGCGCAGCCTCACGAGGAGTCCTCCGGGGCGGGGTTGAACCGGTAGCCGACGCCGCGCACGGTCTGCACCCAGCGGGCACCGTCGTCGCCGAGCTTCTTGCGGATGCGCTGCACGTGCACGGTGACCGTCGACAGGTCGCCGAAACGGTTGCCCCACACGCGGTCGTAGATCTGCTCGGCGGTGAACACCTGCCCGGGCGAGGCGGCCAGCGTCGCCAGCAGCTCGAACTCCCGGCGCGCCAGGGTGAGGGGCTGTCCGTCCAGCGTTGCGGCGTACCCGTCGGGGTCGATGGCCAGAGGCCCATAGCGCAGGCCCGGCTCGGCCGCCTCCGCCGACGCACGCCGGCGGCGCAGGTGGGCGCGCACGCGCGCCGTCAGCACCTTGGGGGAGAACGGCTTGGTGACGTAATCGTCGGCGCCGACGCCGAAGGCGAAGATGCTGTCCTCTTCGGCGTCGCGGGCGGTCAGGACCAGCACCGGCAGGTCATGGCGGCGGCGCAGGTCGGCCAGCAGCTCGAATCCGTCCCTGCCGGGAAGATTCACGTCCAGCAGCAGCAGGTCGAACTCGTCCTGCTCGATGGCCGGCAGCGCTCCCTCGGCCGAGTCCTTCACCGTGACCTCGACGCCTTCCTTCTCCAGGTACATGCGCAGCAGATCGCTGATGGCGCGATCATCTTCCACGACCAGCACCTTGCCCTGCACCGTTCCGGTTTTCCCGTCGAGAGCATAGCGTGCCGGGCATTAACCGCGGCTTAACGGGTGCTGAAAGCGGGCGGAACCCGCGCCGTAGCGTCTCGGGGGTGACTCCACGCGCGGCAGTCGTTGATCGAAGGCATGCCTTTGATACGACATGATAGGACCATCCCTTCATAAAATCAATGACAATATCAATATTCACAAGGTATGAGGTATTCTCGGTTGGCGGATCTGATCGTGCCCGGTCAGTGAGCCGGCCGTCGCGGCCCCGAGGCTGTACCGGCACGATCAGGCGCCCGATTCTCAAACTGGCCCGCTACCGGTGACAATGCCGGTCCACCGGCGGTATCATGGCCGTGAGGCAGAGCCATGACCCGACCCGTCCGGACCGCGCTGCACGCCGCGTACGTGCTGGTCATTCCGGTCGCCCTGCTCGGCGTCTTCGCCGGCGGCTTCTTGAGTCTGGCGGAGATCGAGGAGTACGACGGCGTGCGCGAGCTCACCGTCTATGGCTCCCCGATCACCGGCCTGTTCATCGGCGCGGCCGCCGGCCCGGTGGTGCTGCTTGCCTACTTGACGTACTGGCTGGTCCGCCACTTGTCCGGCGGCGGCAAGCGCTCGGGGCGCAGGCGCTGAAGCGCGGCGGCCCTCAGCGGCGGTCGGGGCCGTCCATGCGGTAGCCGGCGCCGCGCCGATCCGTCCGCTCGTTCGTCCCGTGTTACGGAAGGGCGGTGGCGGGCTGGAAGCTGTGCATCCGTTCAACGCGCGCCCGGTAGCCTTGGGCGCTGCGGCGTACGAGGTCGCGATCAAGGAGCCAGTTGAGGTCGCGGGTCAGGGTCTTGGCGGTCTTGACGGCGTAGGCCCGTGTGAGTGCCGGTGTGAGCTCGACGATCGCTGACGTCGGTACCGGGTGCTCCGCGGCGCCGAGGGCCAGGACCAGCATCCTGCGCCGGGCGTTGGCGCCCGTGGGCGGTTCGTCGTGGAACGTGTCGTAGACCAGGTGCTCCCAGGCGATGGCGAGTTGAATGCGGCCGACGTAATCGCACTGTTCGCGCACCCCGTCCACGAAGCCCTGCAGCGCGTAGCACAGGAACTCGAGCGGATCTCCGCGGCCGGCGTTGGCGCGGCTGGAGCGGTCGAGTTGCCGGTAGTACTCGGCGCGGGTCTGGTTGTAGTGGTTGCTCGGCAGATGGGCGGTGGGAGCCGGTACGCCCGAACGGGCCAGCAGCATGAACTCCACCAGCCGGGCGGTGCGGCCGTTGCCGTCGCCGAAAGGGTGAATCCACGCGAGGTACAGATGCGCCAGGATCGCCTGCAACAGCCCGACCGCGATGCGGTTGTCCGGAGCATGGGTGAATGGCGAACCCGCCGGCTCATGCTCCAGCCATTCGCACATTCGGGCGAGCAGATGGAGGCAATCGCTCCGCGGAGCACCCTGGTAGCCGGCGACGGCGACCCGATGGCGCGGGATCTCCCCGGCGACCACCCCTTCGGCAAGATGCTCCTCCAGCCCGGCAAGGACCCGACGGTTGTAGTCGGCAACCAGATCGGGTGACAACCGCGGCGCGTCGCCGCCGTGGATCTGCTTCCAGATCCGCTCGCAGGCGTCAAGAATATTGCCCACCTCGCGGCCCAGGTACGCCTGCGACAGGGGCAGGTCGAGTTGCCCGTCGAGCCGTGCCCTGACCTGCGCCTCGCTGAGCGTGTTGCCCTCGATGGCGGTGGTGGCGCGGGCGCCCCGCGAGAGGTAGAGCCGGTACATCTCGGCGGCTTGCAGCGGTGGCAGCGCCGCTTCCGCGACCTGCCGGCACCCGGCAACCGCTTGTCCGAGCAGAGACCATACGCGCGGGGCCGCCGGACGCAGGTCCACGGTAAAGCTGATCCATGGATGGCTGTGCTCGTACCCGCGGCCGCTCTTCACCGGCAATCCCGCTCCGGGGGAAATTTTAGCACGTGAAATGTCCGCGCCGCTGTCCCTCACGGCCACCGGGCGCTGGCAGGCCGTGGCGCCGGCCGGCAACCGTCAGAGCCTGAGCTTCACGACCACCTTGACGGCCGGCACGGCGGAGCCGGCGACGCAGCCCGGCTTGTGCGCGTCCTGCGGGTAGAGCACCACGAACATGCCCGGTTCCAGGACCACGGGCATGCCGCCGTCGTGGCGGAACAGCTCCGCGTCGCCGTCGGCCTGGTAGCCTTCGCCGGGCGGCAGCGCGGCGGTGTCCTCCCAGTACAGGGTCTCCCGGCCGGAGACGATGTAGTGCACGTCCAGCCAGGCGCGGTGCGCCTCGTACGGCAGCTCCGACGGCGCCTTCGTGGTGTAGCGGTTGACCATCACGTACATGCGCTCGCCGCCGACCTCGTGGCGGCCGCTGGCCAGCTCGTCGAAGCCGCCGCGGCGCAGGAACGCGAACGCATCGGCAAGCCCGTCGACGGCCGCGTAGGTGTCGGCGTTGTCCAACCGGTCCAGGATCATGGCAGCGCCCCCGTTCGTTCCACCGTCCAGCCGTGCTTGGCGGCCTGCACCGCCAGCCACTCCCGGTACGGCCGCGGGGCCGGATCGGGATCGCCCAGGCCGGCCTCGTGGCGCAGGCGCAGCAGCGGGTGGTCGCGCTCGGCCTGCGGCAGCGTGACCGGCCGCCGGTACGCGCCGGACTCGAAGATGGCCAGGATGATCTCGATGATGTGGCGCCCGCGGCGCCCGTCGCTGGGAGGGCTGCCGCCGGCGTCGAGCGCGTTGACGTAGTCGTCCACGTACCAGTACTCGCCGTCGTTCACCCCGTCCGGGAGCGGCTCCGGCGGCTGTTGCTCGGCAAGCGGCTCCCACTCGGCGCGGCCAGGGACGGCCCACGGCACCGGCAGGATCCAGGCGCCGTCGTAGTGCCAGCGCAGGCGCCCCTCGGTGCCGGCGATCTCGAAGCCCAGCGCCTCGCGCTCGATGCCCGGGAACATGTGCTGGTGCAGCGTGCCGGTCAGCATCCGGTCGAACTCCAGCGTGGCCGTGATCTGCTGGCCGGCGATGGTGCCCATCCCGGACGGCGACTGCACCACGTCCTCGGGCGTGATCGGCCGGCCGTCCGTGAGCAGCGTGGCGGTCACCCGCCGGCACGGCCCGGTCACCGACAGCAGCCCGCTGAGCATGTGTGTGCCCATGTTCATCAGCTCGTAGCCGCCGTAGTAACCCTTGCCATTGGAGGTGACGTGCAGCGGCACGCCGATGTGCCCGGCGTCCAGCGCCTGCTTGGCGGCCCTGAGCGAGCGCAGCGAGCTGCCCTGGTGGTGGACGGCGATCCGGGTGCCGCGCTCCTCGGCGCGCGCCAGCAACGCGTCGGCCTGCGCCAGGTCGACCGTCATCGGCTTCTCGACGTCCAGGTGGCAGGCGCGGGCGGCCAGCACGCGCATGGCCAGCGGGAAGTGCAGGTCGGTCTGCACCGGCACGATGACGATGTCCGGCTCGACGGCTTCCAGCATCTTCTCGATGTCGTCGAAGCGGGCGTCGACGCCGAGGTCGTCGCCCAGCGTGTCCAGCCGCTCGCGGTCCAGGTCGCAGAGCCCGACCACGTCGGTGCGCGGGTGGTAGCGGTACGCGCGCGAGGCGTTTCGGCCGCGGTTGCCGCACCCCAACAGCGCGGCGCGATAGATCTTAGCCATGGCAGCCGATATTCGACCCGGCCGGCCCGCCGGTCAAGCCGGCCGTCGGCGCGGCGGCCGCTGAGCTACTCGGTGCGCGCGAGCATCCCGCCGTCCACGGTCAGTGCGGTTCCGGTGATGAAGGACGCCTCGTCCGAGGCCAGGAACAGCACCGCGCTGGCCACGTCCTCTGGCGTGCCCAGGCGCTTGGCCGGCACCATCTGCGCATAACGGACCTCCTGATCGGGCGGCGCCCCTTCCCATGCCGGCGTCAGGATCGCGCCGGGCAGCACCGCGCAGACGCGGATGTCCGGCCCGTAGTCGATGGCCAGCGTCCGCGTAAGGCCCAGGACCCCGGCCTTGGCCGCGTCGTAGGCCGTGCACGCCGGCAGGCTCACCAGCGAGTGCACGGACCCGGTGTTGACGATCACGCCGCCGCCGGTCCTGCGCATGACCGGGATCCCGTACTTGGCGGCCAGGAAGATCGCCTTCAGGCCGACGTTCAGGGTGTCGTCCCAGTCCGCTTCGTCCAGCTCGGTCGCCACGCCGTCGCGCACCCGGATGGCGTTGTTGTGGACGATGTCGACCCGCCCGAATGCCTTTTCGGTGCGCGCGAACATCCCGATCACGTCTGCGCTTTCGCCGACGTCGGTGCGGACGAAGATCGCCCGGCCGCCTGCGGACTCGATCTCGCCGGCGACCTGCCGGCCCCCGGCCTCGTCGACGTCGGCTATGCAGACCGAGGCGCCCTCACGTGCCAGAACCCGCGCGGTGGCGCGGCCGATCCCGGAAGCGGCGCCGGTAACGATTGCCGCCTTGCCGGCGACCCTGCCCTTGGTGCTCATCGCTGCTCTCGTCCTCTTCAATTATGGGGAGATTAGGGATCTTATCGATTTCTTGTAAGATTGCTAAACGTACGTGACTATCTTGTCACACGTACGTCATCGGGCTATCCTCGCCGGCATGCCCGCAATCAGCGCAACCAGACTCCGGCAGAACCTCTACAACATCCTCGACTCGGTGGTAGACACCGGCGTCCCGGTGGAAGTCGAGCGCAGGGGCTGCCTGCTGCGAATCGTGGCCGAAGAGCCCGGATCGAAGTGGGACCGGCTGACCGCGCATCAGGTCGTCGTCGGTGATCCGGACGAGCTCGTGCACATCGACTGGTCCGACGAGTGGCGCGGCGGCGATGTACCTTGATACGCACGTGGTCGTCTGGCTCTACCAGAAGGATGAGCAGCGCATTTCGCGCCTGGCGCGGCAACTGATCGAGAGCAGCGATCTCCTGGTCTCGCCGATGGTGCTTCTCGAACTGGAGTACCTGTTCGAGACCGGCAGGACCAAAGCCAGGGCGGGCGAGGTCTACGACTACCTGCATCACACCATCCAGGTCGGTGTCTGCAACAAGCCGTTTGCAGCCGTGGCACGGAAGGCGGCCGGCATGAAATGGACCCGCGATCCATTCGACAGACTCATCACCGCGCAGGCTGCGCTCGACGGGGCGCCGCTGCTGACCAAAGACGACACGATCCACACCCATTATCCGGAGGCGGTCTGGTAGGAAGCCTGACGGCTTCTCTCCCGCGGCCGGCGGCAGTACGTTGACCATGCGATGAGTACCGTGGACACGCGGCCCGTCGCCGCAGAACCGACCTTCAACGAAGGGCTGTCGCTGACCGTCGACCGGGCGCTGCGCCATTTGGACCTGCCGGCCGGCCTGCCTGAGCAGATCAAGGCGTGCGACTCGGTACTGCAGCTCCACTTCCCGGTGCGGCTCGACGACGGCGTGCTGCACATCTTCCAGGGCTGGCGCGCCACCCACAGCTCCCACCTGCTTCCTGCCAAGGGCGGCATCCGCTATGCCTGCTGCGTCGACCAGGACGAGGTGGAGGCGCTGGCCGCGCTGATGACCTACAAGTGCGCGCTGGTCGACGTTCCGTTCGGCGGCTCGAAGGGCGGCGTGAACCTCGAGCCGGGCGAGTACTCGGAGCGCGAGCTGGAGCTCATCACCCGCCGCTTCGCGCGCGAGCTCATCTCACGCGGCTATCTCAGCCCCGGCGGCAACGTGCCGGCGCCGGACATGGGCACCGGCGCGCGCGAGATGGGCTGGATCGCCGACATCTACCGGATCATGCACCCGGAGGAGATCAACGCGCTGGCCTGCGTCACCGGGAAGCCGCTCACCATCGGCGGCATTCCCGGCCGGACCGAGGCGACCGGGCGCGGGGTGCAGTTCGCGGTGCGCGAGCTCTTCCGCCGTCCGGAGGACCTGGCGCTCGCCGGCCTGGAAGGCGATCTGGAGGGCAAGCGGATCGTCGTGCAGGGGCTCGGCAACGTCGGCTACCACCTGGCCAGATACCTGTCCCAGGAGGACGGCGCGCTGATCGTCGGCGTGATGACGCGCGAGGGGACGGTCCTCGACGACGGCGGCATCGACGTGGCCGGGCTGCGCGCCCACCTGGATGAGAACGGCGGCGTCGAGGGATACCCGGGCGGCCAGGCGGACCTGGACGCGGACGCGTTTCTGGCCACTCCCTGCGACCTGCTGATCCCGGCCGCGATCGAGGGCCAGATCCACCGCGGCAACGCCTCCGCCGTGCAGGCGAAGCTGGTGGTGGAAGCGGCCAACGGCCCGGTCACCTACGGCGGCGACGAGATCCTGCGGCAGCGCGGCATCCCGGTGCTGCCCGACCTGTTCGTGAACGCGGGCGGCGTGACGGTCTCCTACTTCGAGTGGATCAAGAACCTGTCCCACATCCGCTTCGGCCGCATGGACCGCCGGCTGGACGAGGGGCGCGGCGAGCGCATCGTCAGCGCCCTGGAAGTGATGACCGGCCGCTCGGCCGACGCGTCCCTGCGCGCGGAGCTGATCTCCGGCGCCGACGAGCTGGCGCTGGTCCGTTCAGGGCTGGACGACACCATGCGGCAGGCCTACGACGAGATCAGCCAGACCTTCCACCAGAACGGCGGGATCGACGACTTCCGCACCGCCGCCTACGTGGTCGCCCTGACCAAGATCGCCAACACCTACCTCGACCTGGGCATATAGGGCTTCGTCTACAGGAAGGCGCGCAGGCCGGCCAGGGTCTCGCGGGTGGATTCGAGGCGGGAGGCGCCTTCCTTGCGCCAGTGGGTCTCCACGCTGACGACGCCTGAGTAGCCGTCACGGCGCAGGGCCTCGACCTGCCCGGCGTAGTTCACGGAGCCGCTGCCGATCGGCGCCCAGCTCGTCAGGCCGGTGGCGTCGTCCACGACCGCGGCGTCCTTGACGTGCACGTGCAGGAGGTAGGGGAGGATGGCCCGGTAGCCGTCCGGGTAGGGGACGCCGCCGGAGACGAAGTCGTTGCCCGGGTCCCAGATGGCGCGCAGGCGCGGGTGATCGACCGCGGCCAGGATGCGCGCCGCGTTGTGGCCGCTGTTTCCCCAGCAGGAGCGCACGTTCTCCAGCCCCAGGGTCACCCGGTGCTCCTCGGCGATGGCCGCCGCCGCGCGCAGGCCGGCGACGATCTTGGGCAGCAGGCCCTCCGGGATGGCGCCGCCGCGCGGCTCCCGCGGGGACGGGTTGCCGGCGCCGGTCATGTAACCGCGCCGGAACGAGAACAGGCGCACGATGCCGGCGCCCAGCTCGCCTGCCACCTCGCAGCTCCGCCGGATCTGCTCCAGGTGCTCGACCACCGCCGGGTGGCCGGTCACCTCCGCCAGCGGCACCCCGTCCAGCTCGATCGCCTTGAACGCGGGCGGGTCCACCGCGACGACCTCCAGCCCCTCGCCGGCGACCATGCGCCCGAGCTCGGCGACGTCCGCCGCGGACAGCTCGTGCACGCCCTTCTCGCCGACCTTGTTGAACTCCAGGTGGGTCAGCCCCATCTCGCGCGCCGCCGGCAGGGCCACCGCGGGATCAGCATCGATCTCGTCGGTGACGACTCCCAGTGTGAAACTCAATCGTAGCTCCCTTGTGGATGCTCCCCCATCAGGCGCCGCTGGCGCTCGCTGGCCATCGCCAGGATGTCCGGGTCGAACCGCAACCGGTTCAGATAGGGCGGAAAGCGCTGCGCGATGGCGCGCTGCCCGTAGCTGACCTGCAGCAGATGGCGCACGCGGTCGCTGTGGTTGGCGCTGCCGCGGTGCCACACCTCGCTCCGAAAGATCACCACGTCCCCCGCGTTGCAGAGGATGCTCTGCTCCTCGCGCCCCTGCCAGGACTCCGCGCCCTCGGGCCGGCGGCCGGCGCGGTGGCTGCCGGGGATGAAGCGGGTCGGGCCGATCTCCTCGTCCAGGTCGTCCAGGTAGAAGTGGGCGGTGGCGATGTAGACCGGTATGCGCACGCGCGGGTCGGCCATCACGTCCTCGGGCAGCGTGAGCGCCTGGAAGTCGGCGTGCAGCGGCTGGTCCGGCCGCCCCGGCCCGGTCAGCCAGGAGGTCATGGCGATGACGTGGCAGTCCGGGCCGAGCACCGCCTCGGCGATCTCGATCACGCCGGGGTAGTCCAGGAACTGCACGAAGTGGGGGTCGCGGTTGAACGCGTTGTTGATCGCCCGGTTGAGGAAGCCGTCCTCGGACACGCGATCGTAGCTCTCGGCGAGCGGCTCCAGGCGCCCCATGTGCGCGCGCAGCTCGGCGACCTGGTCGCCGTCGAGCATTCCGGGGAGGTACACGTACCCGTCGTGTTCGACGGCGTTGACCTGACTCGGCAGGTCCGGCTGGGCTACCAGCGGCAAGGCTTCAGGCATCGCGCCCAGTCTACCGCGATCGAACGGCGGTGTGTGCGGCTGACCGACTCTCCATACTGGCGGCAATGAGCGCACATGGCATCTGACCGGCCGCTGGACCGCGCCAAGGGTGCGCTGATCGGCCTGGCTCTTGGCGATGCTCTCGGCACGTCGCTTGAGTTCTCCCGGCGCGACACCCTGCCGCGCGTCACCGACCTGGTAGGGGGCGGCCCATTCGCGCTCGCCCCCGGTCAGTGGACGGACGACACCAGCATGGCCCTCTGCCTTGCCGACTCACTCCTCGAGCGCGGCGGCCTCGACCCGCGCGACCTCATGGAGCGGTTCTGTAGATGGCACGAACACGGCCATAATTCGGTCACGGGGACCTGCTTCGACATCGGCGAGACGACGGAGGCCGCACTCCGGTCATTCCGCGCGACCGGCGACCCGCTGAGCGGCAGCACCGACCCCGGCATCGCGGGCAACGGATCGCTCATGCGCTTGTCGCCGGTGGCGATCCGGTGGTGGCGCGACCCCGAGAAGGCGGTGGAGGCCGCCCGATTGCAGAGCCGTACCACGCACGGAGCCGTGCAGGCGGTCGAGGCGTGCGCGCTGTTCGCCACGCTCCTGGCGGAAGCGATCGCCGGCCAGCCCAAGCAGTCTGTGCTCAGGACCCGCGGGTGGGAACGCGATACGCGGATCGCCGAGGTGGCCGCCGGTTCGTGGCGGATCAAGGAGCGCGACGCGATCTCCTCGTCCGGCTACGTCGTACACACGCTCGAAGCGGCACTCTGGTGCGTGGGCAGGACGGACTCGGTTGCCGATGCCCTGATCCTGGCCGCCAATCTCGGCGATGACGCCGACACCGTGGGAGCCGTCACCGGCCAGTTCGCCGGCGCCCTGTGGGGCGCTGCCAACGCACCGGCGGCCTGGCTCGACCGGCTCGCGTGGCGCGACCGGATCGAGTCGCTCGCGAAGCGCCTCTTTCACGCCGGCTTGGCGAAGGTCTCGAATTCGGGTCGATAGGCGGCCTGCCCTGGCGGCCTTCTCCGCGACGCCGCCGGGCACATCGTCAATCATCCTTGGGGCGGGCTCTGGTCGCTCCGCTCCTGACGCCCCACCCCAGAACCCTAATCCGAGCGCCATGCCGAGGTCAGGACGGCCCGCCGCGCCACGCCGGCCGAAGTGTGCAATTTTCGATTGACACGAATGCACAGTTTTTCGATCGCCATTGATAACGCCAGACCACGAGCGGTCCATCCCCGCGTGGGCGGGGAAACCATCGAAAAGTACGTCACGTTGGACGCCCAGTCGGGTCCATCCCCGCGTGGGCGGGGAAACCCAAAAAGCAATGGGCATGGTATGGGCACCGAAGGGTCCATCCCCGCGTGGGCGGGGAAACCTGACCTGGGCGCGTGTGCAGGCGCCCGAGCGGGGGTCCATCCCCGCGTGGGCGGGGAAACCATGATGTAGAACGCTTCCACCTCATCCACCAACGGTCCATCCCCGCGTGGGCGGGGAAACCCCGTCGATGTACCACTGGGCCTCGGGGGGCATGGGTCCATCCCCGCGTGGGCGGGGAAACCATCCGAATCGTTACCGAGTCCGTGGCGGTCTGGGGTCCATCCCCGCGTGGGCGGGGAAACCGCCGCGTCCAGCAGCCGTGAGGACCCCCAGGAAGGTCCATCCCCGCGTGGGCGGGGAAACCGCGGGCCGTCTCCGGGCCATCGTCGCCGGTGCGGGTCCATCCCCGCGTGGGCGGGGAAACCGCTTCGCCCCCGGCATTCCCGGCGTGTCGGTACGGTCCATCCCCGCGTGGGCGGGGAAACCTGATTTCACCACGGCACTTATCAACATCGGAAAGGTCCATCCCCGCGTGGGCGGGGAAACCCTGCGGACGAAGACCGCGTTCGAGCCGCCGGTGGGTCCATCCCCGCGTGGGCGGGGAAACCCGCCAACCGTATCCGTCCCGTGGCACCGTGGAGGGTCCATCCCCGCGTGGGCGGGGAAACCTCCGCTGCTGGCCACGCCCACGTAGCGCCAACGGGTCCATCCCCGCGTGGGCGGGGAAACCGAACGGCCGGCGCGCGCGTCTACTACACACACGGGTCCATCCCCGCGTGGGCGGGGAAACCCGGCCGATGCGGTCGGCGTGTCGAGGCAGACGAGGTCCATCCCCGCGTGGGCGGGGAAACCGGGTCTCTCCATGTGGGACGGCTGCGCATCAAGGGTCCATCCCCGCGTGGGCGGGGAAACCAGGCGCTCCTGACGATGCGCGTCGTCGTCTGCGGGTCCATCCCCGCGTGGGCGGGGAAACCCTGCGCCAAGGCGCGCAGGAGCTGAGCCAAGGGGGTCCATCCCCGCGTGGGCGGGGAAACCACCATCCGGCCGTCCCGCCACCACGCGAAGCGGGGTCCATCCCCGCGTGGGCGGGGAAACCCGACGGATCGAGCGCCGCCGCTTCGTCCGTCGGGGTCCATCCCCGCGTGGGCGGGGAAACCTCCAGAGAATCGGACCTCCGGTTGTCGTAATCAGGTCCATCCCCGCGTGGGCGGGGAAACCAGATGCAGCCGCACCGCCCACGCAAGCTGCGAGGGTCCATCCCCGCGTGGGCGGGGAAACCTACGCGAATCGAATCACGGAGATCGCCGAAGACGGTCCATCCCCGCGTGGGCGGGGAAACCCGCCGCCGTTGCGGCCCCTACTTCGTTCATCCGGGTCCATCCCCGCGTGGGCGGGGAAACCCCACCAGTGGGGGAACTCGGCGCGAACGCCGCGGGTCCATCCCCGCGTGGGCGGGGAAACCCCGCTCGGATTCCCTCTTCGATGAACCGCTTGAGGTCCATCCCCGCGTGGGCGGGGAAACCTCCGCTACGCCGGGACCCCGATCGCCATGACGCGGTCCATCCCCGCGTGGGCGGGGAAACCTCCGCTACGCCGGGACCCCGATCGCCATGACGCGGTCCATCCCCGCGTGGGCGGGGAAACCGCCAAGGGCTGGACTTGCCCGGCGCGGCGGAGGGTCCATCCCCGCGTGGGCGGGGAAACCGTCGGATACACGCTCGACGGCGTGCCGATCAAGGGTCCATCCCCGCGTGGGCGGGGAAACCCCCAACGGGCCGTTCGATACCAGCACGCAAGCGGGTCCATCCCCGCGTGGGCGGGGAAACCCGTACGGGTCGACCGTGAGCTCGCACAACCTCGGGTCCATCCCCGCGTGGGCGGGGAAACCCCGTCCGGGCTTGGGAAGCAGGTGGCCGGATGCGGTCCATCCCCGCGTGGGCGGGGAAACCGTGGGCCGGGCGTCCACCTGGGGGTGCCGGTAGGGTCCATCCCCGCGTGGGCGGGGAAACCCCCGCTGGCCGCGTTCAGCGCCAAGTCGATGCGGGTCCATCCCCGCGTGGGCGGGGAAACCGCGGCCCGGCGCCCGCTCCTCATACGCTCGGGGGGTCCATCCCCGCGTGGGCGGGGAAACCGTGTTCTCGTAGGTGTTGGCGTGCTCGGCCGCAGGTCCATCCCCGCGTGGGCGGGGAAACCTGCGTGGGGGTCGCCGCGATGCTGACGGACTCGGGTCCATCCCCGCGTGGGCGGGGAAACCTCTGCGTCATTCTGACCCAGTCGAGTCCTGTATGTCAAAGATCGTGGGCTACTACGCTGATACGCCGGCCATGCGGCGAATCAGGTTCCATACCAGCCGGGCGTCCGGCAATGCTCTATGGCGAGGGCCGCTCGCGACGATGGACTCGACCTCACAGACTGTGGCGAGCGAGGCTCGAAACCCGCGCCACTGCTCGTATCGCAGCATGGCACACTCCCAGGCGCAGTCGATCTGAGGCAGTCCGGAGATCCGGCACGTTTGAGCCAGGACCTGTCGGTCGAACTCGGCGTGGTACGCGACTACGGTCCGCCGATTCAGAAGTTCCGTGAGCCCTTCATAGATTTGCCCGAATCGAGGCTGATCGCGGAGCGCCTGGGCGTCCAGGCCGTGCACTTTGGATGCCTGCGGCTCCGGAGGCGTGCGCGGGCGGACCAAGGTGTCAAGGAGGATATCGCCTCGGCTCCCGATGATCGCCGTCTCTACGACTTCAGCTTCAAGACCCAGGCCGGTGGTTTCGGCGTCGAATACCAGCCAGTCGTCACGCTGCATCAGGTGATGGGCCCACGTCTTTGCCGCCGCCGTCGGGAAGGCGCGCGAGCGTTTTCTCATCCAACTCCCTCCTCGCCACGTAGACGCCGTCGTGACGCCATACGTCTTGTTGAGGACTCCCTAGCACGCGGACTTCCTGTCCTCCCGGCAGCGATGACTGTGGCCATGTCATCAGGATCGCGTGCTCCGGGTCCGGCGTGTACCACTCGGTGAGGACATTCCAGATCCGCTCCCGCACGGCTACTGTCATACGAGGCGCCGTGTACACGCCCGGTGCGATCTCGCACATGCACGATGCCAGGAAACCGCGGAAACGTCCTGGGGAGTTACGCGTTACGACTATCGTCATCTGCGTCGTCGCTGTCGATCAGGAACTTGATGCGATCGATCATGTTGGTGATCAGCTTCTCCTGTCGGAACGTCTGCGCCGCGAAGCGTCGGACGATTCTCTCGACCGGTCCTTCGCGGTTCCGGAGAATCGCGCTGGTCGCTCTGAATGCGATCGGCAGCAACACGGAGTCGCGAAACAGGTCGGATATGTCCAGGGCGAATGCGTTGCTCGAGTCCTCATGGATGAATCCAAGCTCCGAGAGGGTCCCCGTGGCGGCGACCGCGGTCAAAGCCGCTCCCTCCACGGCGCTGGAGGCATGGTTGATCGCCTGGTTGGCGACATCCGCCGACTCCGGGTCGTTGCGGTCGTAGCGGCGTCCTTGCCAGAGGACGCCGTGCTTCTCGGCCAAGCGCTGGTAGATGACCTTCATCCGGGCGCCTTCCATGCCTCGCAACGCGTTGATGTCGGTCGACGGCAGGAACTCGCCCAGGCGGAGGGCATACATCTTGCGCACGATCGAGATCCGCTTCTCCGGATCGCACCAAGCCAGTATCTGCCGGCGAGCGCGAGCCGAGGCCGCGGGGCCGGCCGGCAGACTGGCGTAGAACCGCACGCCGTCCTCGCCGACACAGATCACGGTCGTGCTGTGGCGCGCCAGGATGCGCAGCGCGTCATGGCTCACGGTGGTCCCGGGCTGAAGGAGAAGACAGGACACCATCTGAAACGGGATCGCGTAGTCGCCCGGACCCAAGTCACCGTAGCCTGCCGTCACGAAGCGCAGGGTTCCCGACTCGACGTAGACGTTTCCCCGACCCAGCCACATGAGGCCGTGTCGGTCGCTGTGAGGGACGCGCGCGCTTTCGAGGCCGAGCCGTCCTTTGAGCATCGCAGCGGGTGTCTATTGGACCGGTGCTGAGCGGTGTGGCGGGCGCAACAGGAGCATGCCGTAGCCGAACGCGCGGTGCCGGCCGACGCCGCGTGACAACAGACGGCCGAAGGCGTCCGGCTCGGTTACGGTGAGCGTCCCGTGGATGGTGGCGTCAGGGCCTTCGTGTGGGCGTTTGCCCCGAGCCACTCGGGTGCGATGGAACCCCATCATGCGGGTGGCGTGACGATCGATCTCGGCGGCATGCGCCAAACGCTCAGCCAGCCAATCGAGATACACTTCCTCGCGTGATCGCTTGCCTTCAGCCATACCCTCGCGATTCTCTGGATAGCGATGGAGCGCTTCTGAAAGGAAGGCGTCCAGTTCTGAGCCCTTTCGGAACCGTCCCCGAGGCGTCACCAAGTCTTTGTGGAGGCGGCGCACAGGGCGTACACGGACATCGAAACCGAGTCGCTGCCGGACGCTCCAATCACGGGGCATCGCCTTACTTGCCAGTCGCTGCTCGTTCAGGACCGAGAGGTGGTCCGGCATCGCGAAGTGCCGCAACGCATACCGCAGTTCCTCGTGGTCCTGGCTGCTGTAGGAATACAGGTTTCCGGCGCCGGACCGTGGCGGTACCAGCAGCCGAAACGGGCGCAGCACGCCCGGACCGAACGCCTCGTCCACCAGATGGTGCAGTGCGCGACCTTCGTCGAATGCCACCGCGCGGCCGGGGAGCCAGCCCCGCTCTCCTGCCCAGCGAGCCAGCGCACTGAGGGTAAGAGGTACGCGAATCAGATAGAGCGCGCTCATCGTTTCACGGCGCGGCCAGCGTCACGCGGCCTTCCACCACTCTGCGTGATCCACCATGGAGGCCGGTTCGCCACACCCGCAGATCGGTCCATTCGGCAATACGGTCTACCGCCTCGCCGATGCTTGGCCCCTCGTTCTCGGGCCACAGGGCTCGCACTCCGTCCGTCTCGGGCACTGCGCACAGCGCCGCGTAGGCGTTATCCGCGGTCACCCATCGTGCTGCGCCGGCCGCTAGTAATGGCGCGGAGGGAAGGCACGGCTTGCGACCGATGAACAGCGGCCGTGCAGGACGATCCAGGGCAGCTGCAATCTGATCAAGGTCCGGGGTGCTTCCCGCAGGTTCAAGACGCAGTACGAGACGCACGGACGAATCGGCGTGATATTCGCGAAGGCGGCGATGGGGCGCACTGAAGCTTGCACCGCCGCGGCCTTCCGGCTCTCCTCGCGTAGTCCAGCCCTTGTCGGTCTTGGCAAGCTGGGCGTTCTGCGTGTCGGTGAGCCGGGTTCCGTCACGCAGGCGACGCGCGGCGTACGTGAGCCGATCCTGCAGCGATTGATGTGCTGCGGTCTGCGACCAGTGCCAGCCGAGCGCATTGCCGATCAGCCCGGTCAACATCGACGCCGCCGGAAAGTCGAGTACGGGGCCGACCTGATCGATCGCCACGCCGCCAAACGACATCAGGGGCGCCTCAAGGCGCAGGACGAGCCAGCGATGGCTCACGAGGCAATTGCGCCCGGAAGACTCTGCACCCAAGTCGCAAGGTCGGCCAACGAGCCAGGTTGTGACTCGGGCACGCTGACGTCTTCCACACACAGGTGGCGTCTCTCTTCACCGGTGGCGTAGATGCGGTCCAGAGCGGAGAGATGCCCGCACAGCGCTGCCACGGCGGGATCGACGTAGGGTTCGCACGGCGTGCGGAAGGCATCAGCCAAACTGCGGGGCTGGCGGTCGCCGGCCTCCAACAGCATGAATGAGGCTCGGCCGTACGGAGCAGTCGAGCCCAGTTTGGCCCCGGGCGAGACCTCGGCGATCAGATAGATAAAGTTGTGCAGCACCGCGCCGGCTAAGGAAACGTTCGCGCCGAGGTTGTCGACAAGCCCCGGAAGGTCGACCACGACGTATCCATAGAACAAGCCGGAGGTAAGCTCGGTGTCCTGAATCGTGTCGGCGCCCGGCTCATCTTCGGCCAAGTCGTCCACCGCCGTGAAGTAGTCGATCTCCGGCTCCTCTCGGTGCACGGTAAAGGCGTGGGCTACGTGCACCGGTGCGGTGACATTGGCGTCCGGGTCCGAGGTCACCATGCGGCCGAACAGCGCGGAGACGAGACCCGCGGGAAGGGTCGAGTTCTCGCGCATGGCTCTGATGTTTGCGCGAAACTCGCCCCTCCATTTCTTGGCGGCAGTAGACGCCGCGTCCGGACTGCCGCCGGCTTGATCGGCGAGCCGAGACGCCTCGGCTGCGATCCATGCGATCTCCGGGTCGCCAAACAGCAGTGTTTGGCGACCCGCCTTGGATGTTCCCTTGTCGCCATATACCGCCATCTGAATCTCCGGCTCCAGCGCGGCGACAACCTCGTTAGCAAACCGTTCGCGCAACGGACCCATGACCCGCTGAGTCACGAGGTCACGGGATCGAAATGCCTCGACCGCTCCGTCGATCCCATGCAGTGCATGGGGGTCCTGGGCGCACCGCCAGTGCCGCTTGAGGCACTGTGAGGAAATACGCGTTCGGAACGCATCACCGTATGGAAGACGCTTTGCGAGGCCGCTGTCGTCGCGGTTCAGAAGTGCAGCGGTGTATCCGCTGAGCGTGTGAATCTGCAGGAAGCGGGGTTCAGGCATCAGTAGCTCCTTGTGGTGGGTTTCCAGTCTGATTCGCGATCCATTCGGCACGATCGAGACGGCGGTAGTACGGCGCCGCAAGCAGCGCTGCGTCATCCTCTTTGAGTACCGCCCAGGCGAGATCGGTGACATTGAATCCGACGTCCGGTGGTCGGGTGCGGGCGAGTGCTCGCACGGCACGCTCCAGCAGTGCCGCGCGCTGCGTCCCGCGTGCCGCGATGAGCTGCGTGAGGCGGCGCTCGCTGAAGGTGGGAGGCCCCTTCCACTCCCGGGAGGCGTCGCCCCCGTCGCAAAGGACTTCGCCAAGCCTTCGGTCCCAATCGTGCAAGGGCAAGCGGTTCGTCGGATCGCCCTTCGGCGTAAGAATCGCGATCATGCGCACGATGACCATCCACCGGGTCTGCCTCGCACCACCGATGGTAGCGGGGTGCTGCGAGGCCAAACGCCAGAATGCAGGGGCGCCGCTCTCGGACAAGCGCCTGAGTTCGGCCAATGATCCTGGCGCGAGGTGTTGCGTCCACCGTGCCACCGCGATGGCCGTATCCACGACCGATGAACTATGCGGCCGCATCGTTGTCTTCCACCGTGAACAGCTCGGGATACGACCGCCACAACGCGTTGCGGAAGCGCCGCCGCGCCCGCGCTTCGGCGCGGGGGCGATGAATCGCCGTACACGGGATCGCAGGCAGCGCGGCATCAAATTCGGCTTGCGCTGCGTGTTGCAGCTTCTTCAGGAAATCGGTCTTCGCCGCCTCGGCAGCACTCGGGTCAGCGGCAGCCTCCACACGCCGCCAGAGGCTAGGGAAGAACAGTCGGTCCACTTCCTGATTGAAGCGGGCACGCGCGGGCTTGGTACAGGCGTAATGGCCTCTGTTCAACAGCTCCCGGTCACCGCGCGCGGCGACCAGGGCGAGGGATCTTCGGAGCGCAATATCGAAGCCCTCAATCTCCTGCATTTGGACCTGGGACAGCGTTGCCACCGTGGGTGATGAGAACATGCGCCGCGCTACTCTTCCAGGAATGGGCAGCACGCGGGACTTGAAGCCTTCCGTCTTGGCATTGCCGCGTGCCAGCGCCTCCGCCACGAGCACTAACTGCTCGGAGTCAGTCGGGTTCTTCGTTGCGAGAGGAGGCACCTCCCAGTCGCCCGAGAACAGCAGCGAGCAGAGTCGGCGATAGTCGAAGTCCCCGCCGCTCAGCGTGAGGCTCTTCTTTTCCGTCTGGTGGACCGGCGCCCATGGATCGCCAACCACTCCTTTGAAGTGTTTCGCATCGATGCGCGTCGCTTTCGATGTGCTGCGCCGCGCGCGAATGACGTCGCCGCAGTGCAGCCTGATTCTCCGGCATACCTCGATGAACCACGGGTCCAGGTTGCGCAGATCGAGTTGCTGGCGCTCCGGCCATTCGAGGCACCACAGTAGCGCGTGGCCATCGGGAGTACCGACCGTGCGATCGTGGTTCGCGGCGCGCAGCTCAAGCAGGAGGAGGACATCGCGGATCCACCACGCCGCCGGATCGATGGCGGTGTCGTTATCTGCCACCGCCGGAGCGAGTCCGAGCAGCGGGCGGCTCGACGACCCCCCGTTCATGCGTGCGATACCATGGTTGTCCCTGCCGCTGTAACCCTCGCTGGTTTGCAGGGAGACCAGCGCGAAGACCCAATCTTCTGCCGCGGCCTGGTAGGCTATCGTCTGCTTCAGATCGTGATTACGAGACGTGATGAGCACGTCCAACTCATCAGGCGTGTGCACCGTTGTCCACTTCAGTCCGGGTGGTGCCGGAGGCTGCAGGAACGCGGGCTTCACGTCGTCGTCAACCACGAGCCGCCACGGCGCATCGTCAGGATGGTTCGCGGTGAGCGCACGCAGCGCAGCCGCCCAGGAGGCTGGATCGGCAGGGACCTCGCTCGGGCGCCGCGCAGCGCGCTTCGCGTGCCACAGCGCCAAGGCCGCGAGCTGCACTAGGAACATGTGCCACGCAGGACGCTGATGGGCGCGCAATGCCGGGAACCCGCGCGCCCGCCGGCTCGCCAGAGCTGCGAACAGATCTGGAAGGGACACGCGTTCGCCCCCGGCAAGTGTGAGGATCGGATCAGTGAGAAGGTTCACCTTAGTGATCCGATCCGCTGCTACGCCCCATGAGCGATGGGGAATCGTCGTGCGGGAGAGTGTTCCTACCGACCACACGAGGTGTATCCGGATGAGATCTCCGGGAACCAACTGAACCAACATCGACCGTAAGCCATTCGAGTGCGAGAAAGAGACCGCGGACGCCGCGAGCGCCCGTTATGAGTGCCATCATTGTGAGTTTCATCGCAGACGCCTCTTGAATGAAGATTCTAAGTATTTCTGTGCAGCATTTCCTACCAACGACACGATTGAATCTACCAAGAGGCAGTTGCGAGGTCAAGATCCCTTGGCGAGCCCGGTTCGGCGGTAGAGGAATGTCTTGTCTGCGACGATGAAGGAGATCTCCGATCCATCCCGCTCGATTCTGATCTCGTGGTCCGTAGTGATACCGTAGGACCAATGTGCCGGCAGCGTGATGCGCGTAACGGCAACCCCGAACGGCCCCATCGGCGCTGGCTCGAGCTGGAGCACGGAGCCTTCCTCCCCCAAGCGCGTCATGATGCGCTCGTCCGCACTGGGAAACCGTAGCGCGTCAAAGCGTTTGGAGCGGTCAAGTACGTTCATTGCAGCAAATTGCTCCTCTGCTGCCCGGGCGCCGCCTACCTTGCGATCGTAGCTCTCCCAGTCTTCTCCCTTCTCTGCAAGGACTGCCGCTACAAGGTCGGGGTGAGTTGCTTCCTCCACCAGAAATCGGTTCATTGCCGGTATCTCCCATACGCGATGTGCAGCGACCATGCGTTGGGTCAACTCCAAGACGGCAAGGTCCTGGTAGATGCCGCCAATTCCGCAAGGACCGTCCCACGCCCCGAGCCCATTCTCGAAGGCCGGGGCGGTAAGAGGGTCGAGTCCCTCGGCGGGAAGCAGCACGACCACGCGCGCGTGCTCGAATCCGCTGGGGCGCGGCATACGATGACGGTGCACTCGGCCGATGCGTTGTAACAGAACGTCGATCGGGCACAGATCGGTGATCAGCAGATCGGCGTCGATGTCGAGAGACTGCTCCAGCGTCTGCGTGCCGATGACGATGCATCCTTCGCGCGTACGCCCTGGATCGATGCACAGCGCAGACTCCACGGCGTCATCGAGTAGCTTGCGGTCCTCCACCGCAAAGCGGCTGTGATGGAGGGACGCGCGGCCGGCTGCCCTCATGAGCAGCGCCTCGCCGCCGGCCGCACGCACCTCCTCCCACGTAGAGATCGCGACACCGACGGTATTCCGTATTACGAGGACGCGAGCCCCCCGGCGTGCTTCCGCGATGGCGTACTCGGCCGTGCAACCGGGTGCCATCGTCGGAATGGTCGCGATGTGAACCGTCTTCCTCACGCCGTCGGCTCCCGCACTGCCGCTCGGTCGCGGGTCTCCTCTGACCCACACTGCGGGGTAGGGTGCGCGCGTCGCGTCTTCCAGCTTCGGCACTGCGCGCTCATCAAGCCACCGAGCGCGCGCTCGGGCGCCAAGGGTGGCTGACATCAGCAACGCGTACCCGCCGGCGGCGAGGTGTCCGCTCAGCAACCGATCGATCACTGCGGTCATGTACGCGTCCGAGGCGTGCACCTCGTCGATCACGAGCAGGTTTCGGCACAGGGCGCTCCCGCGCAAATGCGCATGTTTCACCTGAAGTGCTGCGAGCATCGCCTGATCCACCGTTCCGACCGCGACCGTCGCCGCGAGGAAGCGGGTTGCGTGCTCCGCTGCCCATCGCGCGGGAACCGGACCGGGCTGATCCTCCCACAGGACGCGCCAGTCTGGCAGCGCGCGGCCGGTAACCTCTCCCGCGCGTACCATCCCGGGAATGGCCAGCACCGCCTGGGGAGCATCGGCTCCGTATGCGCGACGCAGCGCGGAGTTGATCCGCCGGTGCAACTGGCGCGCGGCAGCTCGCGTGGGCACCGCGAAGTACATTCCCGACACAGATCCGGCCGCAAACAGCAGCATGAATCGCCACAGCGCAGCCTCCGTCTTGCCCGACCCTGTCTCAGCTTCGAGGACCATCAGGCGAGCGTCATCCCTGACGGCCGCGACAGCGGCCTGTACGGGGCGCGGTACTGGATGTCCGGCCATCTGCGAGAAGCCCGGTGCCGGACGGCCAAGCAGGTCGCCAGGGTCGAATCCGATGGCGGCCAACGCGTCTCGGGCGTGGTCGTGGGCTGTCGCGTCGTAGCTGGAGTCGAACGGGGCGGTGAACGGGAAGAACTGGCGGTCCGAAGCGATCCAGTCGGCCAGAGCCACCAATCCGGCTACCAGATGGTGAAGTGGGGGTTCGTCGGGGAGCGGCTCCGCTTCCGAACCGAGTGCGTCGCCGAACCAACGGCGAAGGGCATCATCCATGACACCTGCCTGATCGCGCCAGTCATAGTGAGATTCCACGCTCCAAGAGGCGCGCGACGGATCACCCGTCTCCGCGACTGGCTTTCCATGGTGCGCGAGGACCGCATCCAGCAGTGGTCCGGCCGCTTCTCCCCAGCTGACGATCTTCGCGACTGTCGCGTGAAATGGATGGTCAGGCCATCTGAAGGCCAGTTCGAAGAACTCGCATCCTTTGTCGACATGTCCGAACAGAGGACGCGTCCAAAGTCCCGGAGGCCAGCCCTTTGCCTGGAATCCGGGATGGAGCTTGCCGATGTCGTGCAGGAACACGAGCACAGCCAGTCGCTGGCGGGTCACCGACGACACAGGCCTGTCGGCTGCGGTCTTCAGGCGATCTCGAATTACCGGGATTTCCAGCATCCGCAGAAACACCGCAGCAACGTCCATTGAGTGATGAGGGAGCGGGTGGTAGTTTGTGTAGTTCCCGCTTGCGGTATCGATTTTTCCCCAAGCTCGGCGTTTCAAGACAGCATGCGCCTCCAGTCGATTGACGGTGCCATCATGCGGTGGCGTCCGTTCGGGTGTCTCTTGTCCCACTATCCCAGAATCAGCCGGAGGTCGGTCAGTGCCTCGGCCAAGGGCCGGCGGTCGATCCCGTCGCGGTACTCCCGGCACGTCGACGAGCTGATGCGAGAGTATGCGGGGCGAGCCTTCTACGGGGCGGTCGCCCACCTGCAAGCTGACGAGTCCGCCGATGCGTACGCGGAATGCCAGCGGCTGTTCGTGATTCGGGCGACGGGCAGCAGCACGAGCATCACGAACCACGAGGACTTCCGGCCGCGCACGTTCGGGGGCGGCGTGCGGTCCTCGGGACCGGAGGCGCGCTCGTGACTCTCGGCCAGCGGCTTCAGCCGCTCCATGTGGGGCGGGGCGGCAAGATCCCTGGCGTAAGGATGCTCGGCCGGGGCTACGAGTCCGCGCGGCTCACGCGGGCCAGGAAGTCGGCAGTCGTGGCGCAGTCCACGATCCACTCCCCCGCTTCGGCAAGGCGATCGGCGTCCGTCACGCCAGCGAGCACCGCCGACAGCCGCTCGGCCGCCGCCGAACCGAACCGGTGTTCCGCCAAACGGTGCAGCAACGCCCTCTGCCGTTCGATGCCCTGTTCGACACCCCGTTCCAGGATTTCCGCTTCCCAGCGATCGATCTTCTCCATCAACACGGCGCCTACCTCCTCGTACTCGCGGATCGACGGCAACTCCACGACTATCCCAGGATCAGCGTGGAGTCGGCCAGGGCCTCGGGCAGGCGGAGGAACTCGATGCCGTCACGGTGTTCTCGGCGGTCGCCGCCGAACAGAAGCACGCACCGTGCCATGGGTAGTCGATTCGGAACTGCTTGAGGGGCGTGGAGGTCGGCGCGCCGGATGGTGCGGGTGCGCTTGACCTCGATCGCGATCAGCCCGTCGCCGCCGGCGACGAAGTCCACTTCCGTGCCAGACGCGGTGCGCCAGAAGAAGAGATCCAGCTTGAGCGAGCGGTAGGCGATGGCGGCGCGCAGCTCCTGGTAGACGAGCGTCTCCAGCGAGGGGCCGTCGATCTCCCCCGGGCTGTCGAGCGGACCCGTTGGCCTGATCGCCCGGTAGACGCCCGCGTCGAACAGGAAGAACTTCGGATGGGCGGTCATGC
Organism: Spirochaetia bacterium; assembly: GCA_963662775.1. Lineage (GTDB taxonomy): Bacteria > Spirochaetota > Spirochaetia > SZUA-6 > Bin103 > CATQHW01. Next base: position 1,106,513 of record OY759747.1, on the reverse strand, counting down.
GGCGTTTGGCTCGACTGGTGAAGACCGGGTGAGCCTGCCTCTTTCCGTTTTCACAAAGATCACCTCCAAAACATTCCCGGTTGGCTCCTCGTTGTAGGACGATTCATCTGAGATCAACCGCCGTGATGGGAGGAGAACGATGAAGATTCTGTTGGCGATAGCAGTTGGTGCTGACTCTCACACTCTCTTACAAGCCCGAGTGATCGGGAACGCCAACATCATGCTCCCTGGGCAGTAGTTCGCGTCATAGCTTCAGAGCTTCGATCACCCCTCGACGGATCGCGTCTCTCCACTGGATTCGGAGCGGTGGTACTCAAAGGCACGACGGTGTAGAGCTGGGCCGAGGATCTCCGCCGGCGGGGCGAAATGACCACAACCGGGCGCTTCTTGACCATCTCCGGGGCCTTGAAGCCTGTATCGAAGTCGCATATCAGCAGGGTGCCTGGCTTTGGATGGAAGGTCAGCATCGAAGAGAGGTAGCAGAGTCCTCAACTCAATCGCTGGTGGGGTCGGTAAGGCTCTTGATGATACCTGTCGATTCGACACGGTGCAAGCCTTCAAAGGAGGAGCACGGCCGCGGCCATCCGCGCCGGGCCTCCAGGATCACCACGGCGAAGCAGACGGCGCCGCCGATCTGGATGAAGGTGCGCATCAGTCCTCGCCGCACCGGTCTCGGTACTCGGCAAGCTCTTCCGCCGTCGTGCGCCGCTGCTCAACTCCACCCTTTACCTCACGCCGTCTATCTCAAGGAATATGGGCGCGCCGGTCTCCAACTGCGTCGAAGAACGCGCCGAATAGCCAACGGTAGATACTGGTACTCTGGAATGTCGGCGGAAGGGTCGGTTCCAGGCATGCAACCTGCGCTCGCCCTCTCCACGTACCCTCAAGGGGCTCTCCGCTTCCGATACGAAAGCGAACGGACGCTATCCAGTCCACGTCCGTGCCGACGGTGATGAACGAGCGGGCGACCGGGGACGCGCCGTCGGCGGCGAGCTCGCGGGCTGAACCCGACCGGGAGCGAATGACCGCCGATCCCGTCGACGGCCGCGGCCTAACGACAAAGGGGCTCTGCCAAGAAGTGGCAGAGGCCCCTGAACGGGACCCCCGGTCAGCTTGTCACCAACCGAGGATCCGCTACCCGCCAACAGGAAGGTAGTCTTACAAGCCCGATTGATCGGGAACCCCAACATCATACTCCCTGGCAGCAGCTCGCGTCAAAGCACCACCCCTCGACGGATCGCGTCAAGATCTTCGGCAAGTGCCATGAAAGCGCTCCACTGGATACGGAGATTAGCTCAACGGCACGACCGTGCAGAGCGGGACCGCAGACCTCCGCGGCGGCGTGCAGCTCCTGGTAGATGAGGGCCTCCAGCGCGGGCCGTCGATCTCCGCCGGGCTGTCGAGCGGACCCGTTGGCCTGATCGTCCGGTAGACGCCCTGCACGCCGAGGCCGGCGGAGAGCAGGTCGCCGAGGATCGCCGGGCCGGAGGCGTTGGCCGGGAAGTAGGCGAAGAAGTTCGGCGACTGCCAGTGCGTGATGCCGGGTATGCGGTAAGCTCGGTGGCTGAGAATGGCTTGACGATGTAGTCGGCTGCGCCGCTCTCAAGGGCGCGCGCGATGGTTTCGTCGCGGCCGTAGCCGGAAATGAACACCACCGGCAGATCGCCGAGTTCGGGCACACTCTTCATCAGCTCGATCCCGTCGGTCCCGGGCAGCATCAGGTCGAGCAGCACCAGTTGCGGCTGTTCGGTCCGGATGATGTGCGACAGGTTCTCATGGCCTCCAGTCACCAGCGGCGTGTATCCGGAAGCCGCAAGCGCGTCGCGCACGTAGCGCAGCGTCTGGGGGTCGTCGTCCACCACCAGGATGCGGATTGGATTGCGAGTCTCCGGGGACGCGTGCGGGCTGTGCGGGCCGGAGACAGCCGGCGGCTCCACGTTGCGGGTCTGCTCGGCCACCGGCAGCGTAAAGGTGAACCGCGCGCCCTGGCCGGTGTGCCGCCCGCCGCCGGACAGGAACGTGTTCCGCGACCGGTCCACCAGGTCGGCCACCTCCGAGGGCTCGGGCGCGACCGACAGCGTGCCCGCCTCGATGCGGCCCGCGTCGAGCAGGTCGCCGATCAGGTCGCGCATGTGCCCGGCCTGCTCCTGGATGATGCGCAGGAACTCGTGCATCTCGGCCGGGTCGAGTTCCGCCGTCCGGTCCAGCAGGGCCACCGTCGAGCCCATGATGGACGTGAGGGGCGTGCGCAGCTCGTGGCTCACGAGACCCAGGAACTCGGCGCGCAGGCGTTCCAGCTCCTGTAGCGGCGCCAGGTCCTGCATGGTGGCCACCACCGAGAGGACCGCGCCGTCGTTGGCGTGGATCGGGGTCGCGTTGAGGAGCACGCTGACGGTACGCCCGTCCGGAACCGAGAGCACGACACCGGTCTCCTTCTCGCCGAGGAAGAAGTTGCCGACCTGCACGCCGCGATGGCGCATCGGCGCACCCTGGAACGTGTCGATGATCACCCCGTCGGTGGAGAAGCCGAGCCCGGCAACGTAGGAGCGCATGTCCGACAACCGCATCGGTGCGGGCAGATCGCGCAGCACGGTGTCGAGGTCGAGGCTCGCGCTGATGCGCAGGATGGCCGCGGTGAGCGTGGCGATCCGCTCGCGCAGCGCCTCGACCTCCTGGCCCCGGTCTCCGGCCTTGGTCAAAAGGGTGTTCCTCCCCGGATCCCGGACCGCTACGGCCTCCGATCGTCCCGTGCCGGCGTGCCCGAGGGCGCGGCCCGGGACTGCCGGTGAGCGCTTCGCGCCGCGGTCCTTCGGGGCGCTGCCGCGGCCGGTCCTGTTCCGTGGCGAAGCCGCAAGCGACGACCTTCCGGTGCGTTCCCTCGGGGCGGGCGGTCGCGTCGATGCCGCAGCGCGCGTGGGCGCGCGCGGTCCCGGGAGCTTCTCCCAGGAGCCCGATGAGACCGGGGCCGGCGCTGACGGGCGGGGTCGCGGCGCCGGGCGCGGAGCTGGGCCCCCTCCGGGTCATGGCTTGCGGCGCCGGACTCCCGGCGCCGCCTGACGGCCCCTGCTCCGGGAATCCGGCACGGGACGCGCTTCGCAGACCGGCGGTCGGATCCTGATAGTTACGGAACCAATAGTAAAAAGTCCAATATCGATACGCACATATTGTTGAAATTCTGTTATACTGTACTTTCCGTGAGTGTCATGAATATCACATACGCGGACGGTACCCCATGCAATCTCAATTCCACGGTCGTTCGGCAATACTGGGCGGTGGCCTGCCTGCCTGCCTGGTTATGAGTGGCGGGTATCGCGGCGGTGTGGCGCTCCCGCGCGGCTGACGCCATGAGCGGCGTCCTTTCCCGTTTCTGTTTCTTCGATGTCACCGCGCGTCTCGCCGCCGCGGCGCACAAGCTCCTCTGCGGTCTTTGCCGCCCGGCCCTGCTCGCCGCCCCGGCCGCGGCCCAGGAGTCGCCGCGCCTGCTGATCGCGCTCGAGGCCCGGGCCGCCTCCAGCGGCGTCACGCTTGCCTGGGCCGTCGACGAATCCCGCGCCGATGTCATCTCGGGCTTCTCCTGCGTATACCGCACGCCCGCGCATCTTGAACTCGGCGTCTCCGGCGTCGTGCCCTGCGGTCCGGCGCCGGCCCCGGCGGAAGCGCGCTCGCGTACCGTGGCGGGCCTGCCCGAATACGGCGACTACGAGTTCGAACTGGTCGCCCTGGAGAAGCCGGAAGCCCGCGCCGTGCCCTGGCCCCGGCGCGCCCTGCGCGTGCGGGTCGCAGTTACCGAGGCGCTCGCCGGCGCTCCCGGCCCCGGCCGGGCCGTCAGCGGCGCCGGGCCGCTGGTCGAGGGCTGCCGCCCGGACGAAGACCAAGCGGACACGTTCCGCGGCGATTGGCGCGCATCGGCCCACGGGCCGGGCGCTACGGAAATCGCGGGGCGGCTGCGGCTGTGGACGCCCTTGCCGGACGGCGCGGACCCAGGCGCCGGCTGGCCCGCCCAGGCGGTGTTCGCGGCCGGACTCGGCGCGACGCGGGCGCGGGCCGCACACGAAGAAAGCTCAAGATGAGCATTCCAGCCAGGATCACCCTTTTGTTCGCCGCATGGGCGGTGACTCTCGTGACGCTGCTGGCCGGCGCGCCGCAGGCGCAGGCCGACACGCTGGTGAGCAATCTCGGTCAAACCCTGGTTGACCACACGGGTCTTAACCACAGCGATGTGGCACAGGGGTTCACGACCGGCGCGAACGTGGGCGGCTACATCCTGACCAGCGTGGACCTGGATTTGCACAAAACCGGCAGTCCAACGATGAAGCTTATGACGGGACTGTCTTCTACGGCCGCGGGCACGGAAGTCGCCACCCTGAACCCACCGGACTCCATCGCCGTCGGCACGAACACCTTCACCGCGCCCGCCAACACCACGCTTTCGGCCAGCACGACGTACTTCCTGGTGTTCGAAGGGAGCGGAAACGTTCGGAAGACCTCCGCCACCGGCGAAGACTCGGACAAGGCCGCGGGCTGGAGCCTTGCGGACGTTGGTCTGACCAGATCGGCTTCGTCGACCGGGGGATGGACGCCTGAAATCCGAGCCAATAAGATTCGCATCAACGGCACGATCGTCACCCTCCCGACCATCACGATCTCGGGTGGCGACGCGGTGACCGAGGGCACGGATGCGGAGTTCACGGTTACGGCGGACAGCGCGCCGCCCGCCGACCTGACGGTGAACCTGACGGTTTCGGAGTCCTCGAACGGCGATTACGTGACGTCCGGGAACGAAGGTTCGAAGACGGTCACGATCAGCGCGACCACCACCAGCGCCACCTATAACGTTCCGACGCAGGCCGACACGACCGGCGAGCCGAACGGCTCCGTGATGGTCACGGTGGCTGCCGGCACCGGCTACACCGTGGGAATGACCAGCTCCGCCAGCGTAACGGTGAACGACGACGACACCGCGCCCTGTACGAACCGTACCGACGGCTTCTGGTCCGGGATCGCGATCAATACCTCCTCGACCTCCAGCAGCGTCACGATCACGGTCCCCAGCTCCACTTCCGTCCAACACAGGTTCGATCTCTGCAAGACGGGTTCATCCTCAATCCACCAGAACAGCGGTAATATCGGCCCGAAGACATACACCTTCACCGGACTGGACAAGGAGACGCAGTACTGGGCGCGAGTTCACACTGCCGGTAAACTCACTTCCGAGTGGATCGCCATCAAGACCAAGGCCGCTTCGGCGCCGAGCTTCGACGACGGCGCCGCGAAGACGCTGTCGATCGCGGAGAACAACGCGGACGCGGCTGCGGTGGGCACGGTCGCGGCGACGGACGCGGACGGCGACACGCTGACCTACTCGCTGCTCAGCGCCGGCAGCGACCACAACTCGTTCACCATCGACGCCTCGGGCAACATCAAGGTCGCGACCGGGGTCACGCTGGACCACGAAGCCAAGTCCAGCTACTCGATGTTCGCGGAGGTGACCGACGGCGAGGACTCCAACGGCGACACGGAGCAGACCGCGACCATAGACGACAGCATCATCGTTACGATCAGCGTGACCGACGCGAACGAGCCGCCGGCGGCGCCGACCGCGCCGACCGTGGCGGCCACCTCGGGCTCGAGCACCAGCCTGGACGTGAGCTGGATCGCCCCCGACACGGCCGGCAAGCCGGCGATCACGGACTACGACGTGCAGTACCAGGCCTCGGGCGAGACCACGTGGATCAGCCACAGATTCACCGGCACGGGCACCAGCACGACGATTTCAAGCCTGACCGCGAACACGACCTACAACGTGCAGGTGAAGGCGACCAACGCCGAGGGCAGCGGCGGCTGGTCGCCGAGTGGCAGTGGCAAGACGGCCGCCGACACCACGTCGCCCACGGTCTCGGGCGCGACGGTGAAAGACACTTCGCTCGTGATCACGTTCAGCGAGACGCTGGGCGCGGCGGCGAATCTGGCGAACTCGGCCTTTACGGTGAAGAAGACGCCGCAGGGCGGCACGGAGTCCACGGTCAGCCTGAGCGGGACGCCGTCGATCAGCAGCGACACGGTCACGCTGACGCTCGCCGCGGCGGTGGTGGCCACCGACACCGGCGTGAAGGTGACCTACACCAAGCCGGCATCGGGCACGAACAACAAGCTGATAGACGCCGTCGGCAACGAGGCGGACGGCTTCAGCAATCAGGCGGTGACCATCGACACGGCGCCGACGGTCTCGGGGGCGCCGTCGGTGACCTCCGATCCCGGCTCGGACAGCACCTACGCCATCGGCGACGCCATCTCGGTGAAGGTGACCTTCGACGAGAACGTCACGGTGACCGGAACGCCGCAGCTTGAGATCGCGGTGGGCGCGAACAACCGCCAGGCGAACTACGCCAGCGGCAGCGGCTCGACCGAGCTGACGTTCTCGTACACGGTCGTGGCCGGCGACGCGGACAGCGACGGCGTTTCGGTCGCGGCGAACAAGCTGACGCTCAACAGCGGCACGATCAAGGACGCGACTGGCAATAACGCCACGCTGACGCACGTGGCGCTGGCCGCCCAGTCGGGCCACAAGGTGGACGGCGTCGCGCCGACGGTTTCGGGCGCGACGGCTACAGACACTTCGCTCGTGATCACGTTCAGCGAGACGCTGGGCGCCGCGGCGAATCTGGCGAATTCGGCCTTTACGGTGAAGAAGACGCCGCAGGGCGGCACGGAGTCCACGGTCAGCCTGAGCGGGACGCCGTCGATCAGCGGCGACACGGTCACGCTGACGCTCGCCGCGGCGGTGGTGGCCACCGACACCGGCGTGAAGGTGACCTACACCAAGCCGGCATCGGGCACGAACAACAAGCTGATAGACGCCGTCGGCAATGAGGCAGCCGGCTTCAGCAATCAGGCGGTGACCATCCACACGGCGCCGGGCAGGCCGGGGCCGCCGGCGGTGAGCGTCGCCGGGTCGACCAGCCTGAACGTGAGTTGGAGCGCGCCGTCCAGCCTGGGCACGGCGACGTCGATCGCGGACTACGACCTGCGCTACCACGTGGGCGCCGCAGATCCGGACAATGAGGCGGACTGGATCGAGGAAGGCGAAACCGGCGGGCCGCCGGACCCGGGCACGGCGACCATGGCCACGATCACGGGGCTGATGCCGTATGACGCCTACCGGGTGCAGGTGCGCGCCGAAGGCGACGGCGAAAGTCCCTGGTCGACGTCGGGCACCGCCACGACGAGCAAGGCTCCGGAGACGGGACCGGCGCGGCCGCCGGGTTGCACCGATCCGTTGCCGAATATCCCCGATTACACGTGGTTCTCGTCGGTTACCTCCACCGACAGCTCGATCACGGTGACTTTCGTCGATCCGATTCCCGTCAGCGGAACGATCTATCTCCAGCTTTGTTCCCCGACTGGCGCCAGTCGATACGGATTGGCCTGGATGTTCCACCTTGCTCCGACCGCGGGAGAGTCCCGGACGATAGACAAGGCCGGTGTCGGTCACACGGGCGCCGCGCTGACGGCGAATACCGACTACTGGGTGAAGATCGCTTACGATCTGTCCGGGGCGAGAGCGGAGTCCGCTTACCGCCATGTCCGCACCAAGAACTCCGGCACCAGCAACACCACGCCGTTTTTCCCGGCGACGGCGCCGGAGACGCTGGAGGTGGCGGAGAACAGCGCCGGCGGCACGGAGGTGGGCGCGGTGGCGGCGACGGACCCGGACGGCGATACGCTGAGCTACTCGCTGGACACCACCTCGGACGCCGTGTTCGATATCGACGACAGCGGTGTCATCACGGTGCAGAGCGGCGCCACGCTCGACTTCGAGAGCGGCACGACAAGCTACCCGGCGACGGTAACCGCGAGCGACGGCAGCGCGTCGGCGGCGCACACCGTAACAATCGACGTGACCAACGTGCCGGAGCCGCCGGACGCGCCGGCTGCGCCGAGCGTGACCGCGGCGTCGTCTGCGAGCCTGTCGGTGAGCTGGACGGCGCCGGACGTGACCGGCAAGCCGGCGATCACGGACTACGACCTGCGCTACTGGGAGGGCAGCGCGGACCCGGAGGGACGAGGCGGACTGGATCGAGGAGGGTGAGCTGGACGGCCACACCCACACCGGCACGGCGACCTCGGCGACGATCGCCGGGCTCTTTGCGAACACCGCGTATCGGGTGCAGGTGCGCGCGGCCGGCGACGGCGAGAGTCCGTGGTCCGCCTCGGGCAGCGCCACGACGAGCATGGCGCCGGCCACCAACAACGCGCCGAGACTGCTGAAGCTCGGTACCGGCGCTTGCGTAGTGAAGACCGGCAGCGACCCGTTCAAGACGCTAAACGCGCCGAGTGGAAACTTCGTCCACGCCAAACCGTTGATCGGGCGTGGGGACTGCGCGGGCCATCCCCCTGAAGCGCCCATGTTCGACGATCAGGACGACGAGAGCCTGACGATCAGGGCACGTGCGGTCGAGGACGACGAGATCCATGTGAGCACCTTCAGTGTGTCGGTCCCCGACGGCGCCCTCCCGAGCGGCGCGCCCGGGGGCGTCGTCTCCTTTTTGGGCTCATCGACGCGGGAGAAACGGAGTCTGCGGGTAGACATGACCGCGGCCGATCCGCACGGTACCTGGGTCGCCACGCATGTCGTATTCGAGGTGAACACCTTCGCCGGCACGAGCGCGCCGCAATTCGACGAATCGGTGGCGAACCGGAGCCTCGCCCTGAACCAGGCGATGGATGTCTTGGTGCTGCCCGCGGCGAGCGGCGGCGACGTGATCCCCACGGGGGTCTCGTACTCGGAATATACGGCCTCGCCATTCAAGCGTCCCTACGCCTATGCCGTGACCGGGCTGCCGGCGGGTCTGGCGTTCGACGAGGCGACGCGGACAATTTCGGGAACGCCGACGGCGACCGGGGACTTCACGGTCACCTATACCGCCGAGGACGCCGACGGCCAGACGGCGAGCTCCGGGTCCCTGACGGACACGGCGAGCCTGAGTTTCACGCTTACGGTGACGGCGCCGGCGGTGAGCAGCGTGGCGTTCGTGGGCGCGCCGAAGACGGATCAGAACGACACGTACAAGCCGGGCGACAAGGTGCGGGCGCGGGTGACGTTCGACGTGGCGGTGGACGTGGTGGGCAGCCCGCTGCTGAAGCTGCAGTTCGATCCGGACTTCGGCGAGAAGGAGATGACTTTCGACTCGTCGAAGGCAACGACGAACACGACGACGCTGGAGTTCACCTACACGGTGGTGTCGGGGAACCTGTCGACGCAGGGGATCGCGTTCTACGCCAACAAGCTGAGCCTGCCGGCGGGCGCGACGATCCGCGCGGCCGGGTCGACGACGGTGAACGCGAATCTGGCCTTCGCCAAGGTCGATCACGACTCGAACCACAAGGTGGACGGGTTGCCGCCCCGGTACATGACCGGCTCCAACCCGGTGCAGATAACTTCGGATCCGGGGACGGACGACACGTACGTCATCGACGACGTCATCGTGTTCGAGGTGACGTTCGACGAGCCGGCGACGGTGACCACGGCCGGCAATCCGGTGGCCGGTCCGGCACTCATCTTCTATGTGGGCAACAATTTAGGGGGCGCTCAACCCAGGAACGCGGTGTACGACTCGGGCAGCGGCAGCGGGACGCTGGTGTTCCGCTACACGGTGGCGGAGGGCGATGCCGACTCTGACGGATTCTATATCTTCAACGCGGAGTTGAAAGGCGGCACGATCGCGGACGCCCTGGGCAACGCGGCGCAGAACTCGCAGCTCAACCTCGCTCAGCAGTGGCAAAATGTATACTGGTCCAAGATCGACGGGGTGCGCCCGGCCCTGAACGCGGCGGGAGTGGGCGGGGCGACGCTGCTGCTGACCTACCGCGAGGCGCTGGACAGCGGCTCGGTGCCGGACGCGGGCGACTTCACGGTGAAGGTGGACGGGAACGCGGTGGCGCTGGCGGCCAGCGATCCGGTGGTGGTCAGCGGCAAGACGGTGACGCTGACGCTGGACGCGGCGGTCAGCGTCGGGCAAACGGTGACGGTGAGCTACACGGCCGGCACCAAGCCGATCCAGGACGCGGCGGGCAACGACGCGGCGAATCTCACCGACCGGACGGTGGGCATCCTGAACCGGGCGCCGAGCTTCCCGCCGGCGACGCCGGCGACTCTGTCGGCGGATGAGAACAACCTCGCGGGTGCGGCGGTGGGCACGGTGGCGGCGACGGACGCGGACGGCGACACACTGACCTACTCGCTGGACGCCACCTCGGATGCGGTCTTCGACATCGACGGCACCGGCGCCATCACCGTGACCTCGGCAGGCGCGCTGAACTACGAGAGCACACCGTCCTATTCGGTGACGGTGTCGGTGCGCGATGGCAAGAGCGCCCACGGCGTCCCGGACACCACGGTCGACGCCACGCACGCACTGACGATCGCGGTGACGAACGTGCTGGAGCCGCCGGACGTGCCGGGCGCGCCGAGCGTGAGCGCCGCGTCGTCTGCGAGCCTGTCGGTGAGCTGGACGGCGCCGGACGTGACCGGCAAGCCGGCGATCACGGACTACGACTTGCGCTACTGGGCGGGCAGCACGGACCCGGCGGACGAGGCGGACTGGATCGAGGAAGGGGAGGACGACGGCCACACCCACACCGGCACGACGACCACGGCGACGATCGCCGGGCTCTTTGCGAACACCGCGTATCGGGTGCAGGTGCGCGCGGCGGGCGACGGCGAGAGTCCGTGGTCCGCCTCGGGCAGCGCCACGACGAGCATGGCGCCGGCCACCAACAACGCGCCGAGACTGCTGAAGCTCGGTACCGGCGATTGCGTAGTGAAGACCGGCAGCGACCCGTTCAAGACGCTAGGCGCGCCGAGTGGCAGCACCGTCCACGCTTCACCGTTGATGGGGCGTGGGGACTGCAAGGGTCATTTCCCTGCAGCGCCCATGTTCGACGATCAGGACGACGAGAGCCTGACGATCAGGGCACGTGCGGTCGAGGATGACGAGATCCATGTGGGCACCCTCAGCGTGTGGGTACCCGACGGCGCCCTCCCGAGCGGCGCACCCGCGGGCGTCGTCTCCTTTTTGGGCTCATCGCCGCGGGAGAAACGGAGTCTGCGGGTCGACGTGACGGCGGCCGATCCGCATGGTGTCTGGGTCGGCACGCATGTCATATTCGAGGTGGAACCCTTCACCGGCACGAGCGCGCCGCAATTCGACGAAACGGTGTCGAACCGGAACGTCATCCCGAACCGGGCGATGGACTCCCTGGTACTGCCCGTGGCGACCGGCGGGGACGTGATACCCACGGACAGTTGGTATCAGAGCAACTACACGACCTCCCCGTTCGAGCGTCCCTACGCCTATGCCGTGACCGGGTTGCCGGCGGGTCTGGCGTTCGACGAGGCGACGCGGACAATTTCGGGAACGCCGACGGCGACCGGGGACTTCACGGTCACCTACACCGCCGAAGACGCCGACGGGGAAACGACGAGCTCTGGATCCCAGACGGACACGGCGAGCCTGAGTTTCACGCTCACGGTTGCGGACACCAGGCCGCCGACGCTGTTGAGCGCGGCGGTGAGCGGTGCGAAGCTGACGCTCACCTACGACGAGGCGCTGGACACGAGCTCGGTACCCGCCGCGGACGACTTCACGGTAAAGGTCGCCTGGAGCGCCGTGGCGCTGGCGGCAAACAAACCAGTGGTCGTCAGCGGCACCAAGGTGACGCTGACGCTGGACGCGGCGGTGAGCGCCGGGCAGACGGTGACGGTGAGCTACGCGGCCGATACCAAGCCCATCCAGGATGGGAAGGGTAACGACGCGGCGAGCTTCACCGACCGGGCGGTGACCATCGTCAGCAGCGCGGCGCCGACCTTCACGTCGCCGCCGAGCTCGCTGGAGATAGCGGAGAACAACGTCGCGGGTGCGGCGGTGGGCACGGTGGCGGCGACGGACGCGGACGGCGACACGCTGACCTACTCGCTGGACCCCACCTCGGACGCGGTCTTCGACATCGACGGCAGCGGCGTCATTTCCGTGACCGCGGCCAACGCGCTGAACCACGAGAGCACGCCGTCCTATTCGGTGACGGTGTCGGTGCACGACGGCAAGGACGCCCACGGCGCCCCGGACACCACGATCGACGCCACGCACGCGCTCACGATCGCGGTGACGAACGTGCCGGAGCCGCCGGACGCGCCGGCTGCGCCGAGCGTGAGCGCGGCGTCGTCTGCGAGCCTGTCGGTGAGCTGGACGGCGCCTTCGGTCACGGGTGCGAAGGCGATCACGGACTACGACCTGCGCTACTGGGCGGGCAACGCGGACCCGGAGGACGAGGCGGACTGGATCGAGGAGGGTGAGCTGGACGGCCACACCCACACCGGCACGGCCACCTCGGCGATGCTCGCCGGGCTCTTTGCGAACACCGGGTATCGGGTGCAGGTGCGCGCGGTGGGCGACGGCGAGAGTCCGTGGTCCGCCTCGGGCAGCGCCACGACGAGCATGGCGCCGGCCACCAACAACGCGCCGAGACTGTTGAAGCTCGGCAACAACGGTTGCGTAGTGAAGACCGGCAGCGACCCGTTCAGCACGCAGAGCGCGCCGAGTGGCACGCTTGTCCGCGCTTTCCCGTTGATCGGGCGAGGGAGCTGCAGTAGCAGCGGCGGATTCACCGCCAAAGCGCCCATGTTCGACGACCAGGACAACGAGAGCCTGACGATCAGGGCACGTGTGGTCGAGGACGGCGAGATTCATGTCGAGACCCTCACCGTGGACGGCCTCGACGGCGCCCTCCCGAGCGGCACGGCCGAGGGGAACCTCTTCTTTCGGGGCACATCGGCGCGCGGGAACCGGAGCCTGAGAGTAGAGATGACCGCGGCCGATCCGCACGGTGCCTGGGTCGGCACGCATGTCATATTTGACGTGTTGTCCTTCGCCAGCACGAGCACGCCGCAATTCGATGAAACGGTACCGGACCGGAAGCTCGCCCTGAACCAGGCGATGGAATCCTTGGTGTTGCCCGCGGCGAGCGGCGGCGACGTGATACCCCTAGATAATTGGTATCAGAATAACTACACGACGTCGCCGTTCGAGCGTCCCTACGCCTATGCCGTGACCGGTCTGCCGGCGGGTCTGGCGTTCGACGAGACGACGCGGGAGATTTCGGGAACGCCGACGGCCAGCGGGGACTTCACGGTCACCCTCACTGCCGAAGACGCCGACGCGGAAACGGCGAGCTCCGGATCCCGGACGGACACGGCGAGCCTGAGCTTCACGCTCACGGTCGCGATCAACAACGCGCCATCCTTCTCGTCGCCGCCGAGCTCACTGGAGATAGCGGAGAACAGCGCCGCCGGCACGATGGTGGGCACGGTGGCGGCGACGGACCCGGACGGCGACACGCTGAGTTACTCGCTGGACAGCACCTCGGACGCGGCATTCGACATCAGTTCGAGCGGTGTCGTCACGGTGACGGCGGACGACGCGCTGGACCACGAGTCCACGCCGAGCTACGCGGCGACGGTGACGGTGACCGACGGCCCGGTGAGTGTGACGCACGGCGTGACGATCAGCGTGATCGACGTGAACGAGCCGCCCGAGGCGCCGGCGACGCCCACGGTGACGGGCGCGTCCACGACCAGCGTGACGGCGAGCTGGAGCGCGCCCACGAATACCGGGCCGGCGCTCACCGACTACGACGTGCGCTACTTCAAGGGCAGCGCGGACCCGGACGACGCGGCCGACTGGATCGAGCCCGGGGAGACCGGCGGCCACGACCACCAGGGCACGGCCCTCACGGCGACGATCGCGGGGTTGGACTCGGGCAGCGCGTTCCGGGTGCAGGTGCGGGCGACCAACGCCGAGGGCACCGGCGGCTGGTCGGCGTCGGGCAGCGGCACCACGAACAGGGCGGAGCCGGTGGTGAGTAGCGTGGCGTTCGTGGGCGCGCCGGCGGCGGATCAGAACGACGCCTACAAGCTGGGCGACACGGCGCGTGCGCGGGTGACGTTCGACGCGGCGGTGGACGTCGGGGGCACCGGGAGTCCGGTGCTGACGCTGCGGCTCGATTCGAGCACGACGAAGGCGATGACGTTCGACGCGCCGAACGACAAGACGAACCTGACGACGCTGGACTTCACGTACACGGTAGCGTCGGGGGACGCGTCGGCGTCTGGGGTCGGGTTCGATGCGAACGCGCTGAGTCTGCCGGCGGGGGTGACGATCCGCAGGCACGGGTCGACGACGGTCGATGCGACGCTGACCCATGACGCGGTGCCGGCGAGTGCGAGCCACAAAATTGACGGGGTATTGCCGACGGTGTCGAGCGCGGCGGTCATCGGCACGTCGCTCGTGGTGACGTTCAGCGAGTCGCTGGGTGCGGCGTCGAGCCTTGCGAACTCCGCGTTCACGGTGAAGAAGACCTCGGGGGGCACGGAGTCGACGGTGAGTCTCGGCACGACGGCGCCCTTGATCAACGGCGCCAAGGTGACGCTGACCCTTGCGGCGGGGGTGACCGCCACCGACACCGACGTGAAGGTGAGCTACGCCAAACCGACCACGGGCACGGACAACACGCTGAAGGACGCGGCGGGCAACGCCGCGGCGGACTTTACCGACCAGGCGGTGACGAACGCGACGGCGCCCGCGGTGTCGAGCGTTGCGTTCGTGGGCACCCCCACGGCGGGCCAGAACGACACCTACAAGCTGGGCGACACGGTGCGTGCGCGGGTGACGTTCGACGCGGCGGTGGACGTGAGGGGCAGAGCGGGCCCGGTGCTGACGCTGCGGCTCGATTCGAGCACGACGAAGGCGATGACGTTCGACGCGCCGAACGACATGACGAACCTGACGACGCTGGACTTCACCTACACGGTAGCGTCGGGGGACGCGTCGGCGTCGGGGCTCGGGTTCGATGCGAACGCGCTGAGTCTGTCGGCGAGGGTGACGATCCGCAAGCACGGGTCGACGACGGTCGATGCGACGCTGACCCATGACGCGGTGCCGGCGAGCACGAGCCACAAGGTGGACGGAGTGCTGCCGACGGTGTCGAGCGCGGCGGTCATCGGCACGTCGCTCGTGATCACGTTCAGCGAGTCGCTGGGTGCGGCGTCGAGCCTTGCGAACTCGGCGTTCACGGTGAAGAAGACGTCGGGGGGCACGGAGTCCAATGTCGTGCTGAGCACTACGGCGCCGTCGATTGACGGCGCCACGGTGACGCTGACGCTCGCCGCGGCGGTGGTGGCCACCGACACCGGCGTGAAGGTGACCTACACCAAGCCGGCAACGGGCACGAACAACAAGGTGGTGGACGCCGTGGGCAACGAGGCGGCCGGTTTCGCCGACCAGGCGGTGACCATCGACACGGCGCCGACGGTCTCGGGGGCGCCGTCGGTGACCTCCGATCCCGGCTCGGACAGCACCTACGCCATCGGCGACACGATCTCGGTGAAGGTGACCTTCGACGAGAACGTCACGGTGGACACCACGGACGGAACGCCGCAGCTTGAGATCGCGGTGGGCGCGAACAACCGCCAGGCGAACTACGCCAGCGGCAGCGGCTCGACCGAGCTGACGTTCTCCTACACGGTGGCGTCCGGCGACTCGGACAGCGACGGCATTGCCGTGGCGGCGAACAAGCTGACGCTGAACAGCGGCACGATCAAGGACGCGGAGGACAATAACGCCACCCTGACGCATGCGGCGCTGGCGGCGCAGTCGGGCCACAAGGTGGACGGCGTCGTGCCGACGGTTTCGAGCGCGACGGTGAAAGACACTTCGCTCGAGATCGAGTTCAGCGAGACGCTGGGCGCGGCGACGAATCTGGCGAACACGGCCTTTACGGTGAAGAAGACGCCGCAGGGCGGCACGGAGTCCACGGTCAGCCTGAGCGGGACGCCGTCGATCAGCAGCGACACGGTCACGCTGACGCTCGCCGCGGCGGTGGTGGCCACCGACACCGGCGTGAAGGTGACCTACACCAAGCCGGCATCGGGCACGAACAACAAGGTGGTGGACGCCGTTGGCAACGAGGCGGCCGGCTTCACCGACCGGGCGGTGACCATCGACACGGCGCCGACGGTCTCGGGGGCGCCGTCGGTGACCTCCGACGCCGGGTCGGACAGCACCTACGCCATCGGCGACACGATCTCGGTGAAGGTGACCTTCGACGAGAACGTCACGGTGGACACCACGGACGGAACGCCGCAGCTTGAGATCGCGGTGGGCGCGAACAACCGCCAGGCGAACTACGCCAGCGGCAGCGGCTCGACCGAGCTGACGTTCTCGTACACGGTCGTGGCCGGCGACGCGGACAGCGACGGCATTTCGGTCGCGGCGAACAAGCTGACGCTGAACAGCGGCACGATCAAGGACGCGACGGACAACGACGCGACGCTGACGCACGTGGCGCTGGCGGCCCAGTCGGGCCACAAGGTGGACGGTGTCGTGCCGACGGTCTCGGGGGCGCCGTCGGTGACTTCCGACCCCGGCTCGGACAGCACCTACGCCGTCGGCGACACGATCTCGGTGAAGGTGACCTTCGACGAGAACGTCACGGTGGACACCACGGACGGAACGCCGCAGCTTGAGATCGCGGTGGGCGCGAACAACCGCCAGGCGGACTACGCCAGCGGCAGCGGCTCGACCGAGCTGACGTTCTCGTACACGGTCGTGGCCGGCGACGCGGACAGCGACGGCATTGCCGTGGCGGCGAACAAGCTGACGCTGAACAGCGGCACGATCAAGGACGCGGCTGGCAATAACGCCACGCTGACGCATGCGGCGCTGGCGGCCCAGTCAACCCACAAGGTGGACGGTGTCGTGCCGACGGTCTCGGGGGCGCCGTCGGTGACCTCCGATCCCGGATCCGACAGCACCTACGCCATCGGCGACACGATCTCGGTGAAGGTGACCTTCGACGAGAACGTCACGGTGGACACCACGGACGGAACGCCGCAGCTTGAGATCGCGGTGGGCACGAACAACCGCCAGGCGGACTACGCCAGCGGCAGCGGCTCGACCGAGCTGACGTTCTCGTACACGGTGGCGTCCGGCGACGCGGACAGCGACGGCATTGCCGTGGCGGCGAACAAGCTGACGCTGAACAGCGGCACGATCAAGGACGCGGCGGGCAATACCGCCACGCTGACGCATGCGGCGCTGGCGGCCCAGTCAACCCACAAGGTGGACGGCGTCGTGCCGACGGTTTCGAGCGCGCCGTCGGTGACTTCCGACCCCGGGTCGGACAGCACCTACGCCATCGGCGACGCCATTTCGGTGAAGGTGACCTTCGATGAGAACGTCACGGTGGACACCACGGACGGAACGCCGCAGCTTGAGATCGCGGTGGGCACGAACAACCGCCAGGCGAACTACGCCAGCGGCAGCGGCTCGACCGAGCTGACGTTCTCGTACACGGTCGTGGCCGGCGACGCGGACAGCGACGGCATTGCCGTGGCGGCGAACAAGCTGACGCTCAACAGCGGCACGATCAAGGACGCGGCGGACAACGACGCCACGCTGACGCATGCGGCGCTGACGGCCCAGTCGGGCCACAAGGTGGACGGCGTCGTGCCGACGGTCTCGGGCGCCACGGTCGCCGGCACGTCGCTCGAGATCACGTTCAACGAGACGCTGGGCGCGGCGGCGAATCTGGCGAACTCGGCCTTTACGGTGAAGAAGACGCCGCAGGGCGGCTCGGAGTCCACGGTGAACCTGAGCTCGACGGCGCCGTCGATCAGCGGCGACACGGTCACGCTGACGCTCGCCGCGGCGGTGGTGGCCACCGACACCGGCGTGAAGGTGACCTACACCAAGCCGACAACGGGCACGAACAACAAGGTGGTGGACGCCGTTGGCAACGAGGCGGACGGCTTCAGCAATCAGGCGGTGACCATCGACACGGCGCCGACGGTCTCGGGGGCGCCGTCGGTGACTTCCGACGCCGGGTCGGACAGCACCTACGCCATCGGCGACACGATCTCGGTGAAGGTGACCTTCGACGAGAACGTCACGGTGGACACCACGGACGGAACGCCGCAGCTTGAGATCGCGGTGGGCACGAACAACCGCCAGGCGGACTACGCCAGCGGCAGCGGCTCGACCGAGCTGACGTTCTCGTACACGGTCGTGGCCGGCGACTCGGACAGCGACGGCATTGCCGTGGCGGCGAACAAGCTGACGCTCAACAGCGGCACGATCAAGGACGCGGAGGACAATAACGCCACCCTGACGCATGCGGCGCTGACGGCGCAGTCGGGCCACAAGGTGGACGGCGTCGTGCCGACGGTTTCGAGCGCGACGGTGAAAGACACTTCGCTCGAGATCGAGTTCAGCGAGACGCTGGGCGCGGCGGCGAATCTGGCGAACTCGGCCTTTACGGTGAAGAAGACGCCGCAGGGCGGCACGGAGTCCACGGTCAGCCTGAGCGGGACGCCGTCGATCAGCAGCGACACGGTCACGCTGACGCTCGCCGCGGCGGTGGTGGCCACCGACACCGGCGTGAAGGTGACCTACACCAAGCCGGCATCGGGCACGAACAACAAGCTGGTGGACGCCGTTGGCAACGAGGCGACCGGCTTCAGCAATCAGGCGGTGACCATCGACACGGCGCCGACGGTCTCGGGGGCGCCGTCGGTGACCTCCGATCCCGGCTCGGACAGCACCTACGCCATCGGCGACGCCATCTCGGTGAAGGTGACCTTCGATGAGAACGTCACGGTGACCGGAACGCCGCAGCTTGAGATCGCGGTGGGCACGAACAACCGCCAGGCGAACTACGCCAGCGGCAGCGGCTCGACCGAGCTGACGTTCTCGTACACGGTCGTGGCCGGCGACTCGGACAGCGACGGCATTTCGGTCGCGGCGAACAAACTGACGCTCAACAGCGGCACGATCAAGGACGCGACGGACAACGACGCGACGCTGACGCACGTGGCGCTGGCGGCCCAGTCGGGCCACAAGGTGGACGGTGTCGTGCCGACGGTCTCGGGCGCCACGGTCGCCGGCACGTCGCTCGAGATCACGTTCAACGAGACGCTGGGCGCGGCGGCGAATCTGGCGAACTCGGCCTTTACGGTGAAGAAGACGCCGCAGGGCGGCTCGGAGTCCACGGTGAACCTGAGCTCGACGGCGCCGTCGATCAGCGGCGACACGGTCACGCTGACGCTCGCCGCGGCGGTGGTGGCCACCGACACCGGCGTGAAGGTGACCTACACCAAGCCGACAACGGGCACGAACAACAAGGTGGTGGACGCCGTTGGCAACGAGGCGGCCGACTTCACCGACCGGGCGGTGACCATCGACACGGCGCCGACGGTCTCGGGGGCGCCGTCGGTGACTTCCGATCCCGGCTCGGACAGCACCTACGCCATCGGCGACACGATCTCGGTGAAGGTGACCTTCGACGAGAACGTCACGGTGGACACCACGGACGGAACGCCGCAGCTTGAGATCGCGGTGGGCGCGAACAACCGCCAGGCGAACTACGCCAGCGGCAGCGGCTCGACCGAGCTGACGTTCTCGTACACGGTGGCGTCCGGCGACTCGGACAGCGACGGCATTGCCGTGGCGGCGAACAAGCTGACGCTCAACAGCGGCACGATCAAGGACGCGGCGGACAACGACGCCACGCTGACGCATGCGGCGCTGGCGGCCCAGTCGGGCCACAAGGTGGACGGCGTCGTGCCGACGGTCTCGGGCGCCACGGTCGCCGGCACGTCGCTCGAGATCACGTTCAACGAGACGCTGGGCGCGGCGGCGAATCTGGCGAACTCGGCCTTTACGGTGAAGAAGACGCCGCAGGGCGGCTCGGAGTCCACGGTGAACCTGAGCTCGACGGCGCCGTCGATCAGCGGCGACACGGTCACGCTGACGCTCGCCGCGGCGGTGGTGGCCACCGACACCGGCGTGAAGGTGACCTACACCAAGCCGACAACGGGCACGAACAACAAGGTGGTGGACGCCGTTGGCAACGAGGCGGCCGACTTCATCGACCGGGCGGTGACCATCGACACGGCGCCGACGGTCTCGGGGGCGCCGTCGGTGACCTCCGATCCCGGGTCGGACAGCACCTACGCCATCGGCGACACGATCTCGGTGAAGGTGACCTTCGACGAGAACGTCACGGTGGACACCACGGACGGAACGCCGCAGCTTGAGATCGCGGTGGGCGCGAACAACCGCCAGGCGGACTACGCCAGCGGCAGCGGCTCGGCCGAGCTGACGTTCTCGTACACGGTCGTGGCCGGCGACGCGGACAGCGACGGCATTGCCGTGGCGGCGAACAAGCTGACGCTCAACAGCGGCACGATCAAGGACGCGGCGGACAACGACGCCACGCTGACGCATGCGGCGCTGACGGCGCAGTCGGGCCACAAGGTGGACGGTGTCGTGCCGACGGTTTCGAGCGCGACGGTGAACGGGACGTCGCTCAAGATCACGTTCAGCGAGACGCTGGGCGCCGCGGCGAATCTGGCGAACTCGGCCTTTACGGTGAAGAAGACGCCGCAGGGCGGCACGGAGTCCACGGTCAGCCTGAGCGGGACGCCGTCGATCAGCGGCGACACGGTCACGCTGACGCTCGCCGCGGCGGTGGTGGCCACCGACACCGGCGTGAAGGTGACCTACACCAAGCCGGCATCGGGCACGAACAACAAGGTGGTGGACGCCGTCGGCAACGAGGCGGCCGGCTTCAGCAATCAGGCGGTGACCATCGACACGGCGCCGACGGTCTCGGGGGCGCCGTCGGTGACTTCCGATCCCGGCTCGGACAGCACCTACGCCATCGGCGACACGATCTCGGTGAAGGTGACCTTCGACGAGAACGTCACGGTGGACACCACGGACGGAACGCCGCAGCTTGAGATCGCGGTGGGCGCGAACAACCGCCAGGCGGACTACGCCAGCGGCAGCGGCTCGACCGAGCTGACGTTCTCCTACACGGTGGCGTCCGGCGACGCGGACAGCGACGGCATTTCGGTCGCGGCGAACAAGCTGACGCTGAACAGCGGCACGATCAAGGACGCGGAGGACAATAACGCCACCCTGACGCATGCGGCGCTGACGGCGCAGTCGGGCCACAAGGTGGACGGCGTCGTGCCGACGGTTTCGAGCGCGACGGTGAAAGACACTTCGCTCGAGATCGAGTTCAGCGAGACGCTGGGCGCGGCGGCGAATCTGGCGAACTCGGCCTTTACGGTGAAGAAGACGCCGCAGGGCGGCACGGAGTCCACGGTCAGCCTGAGCGGGACGCCGTCGATCAGCGGCGACACGGTCACGCTGACGCTCGCCGCGGCGGTGGTGGCCACCGACACCGGCGTGAAGGTGACCTACACCAAGCCGACAACGGGCACGAACAACAAGCTGATGGACGCCGTCGGCAACGAGGCGGCCGACTTCGCCGACCAGGCGGTGACCATCGACACGGCGCCGACGGTCTCAGGGGCGCCGTCGGTGACTTCCGATCCCGGATCCGACAACACCTACGCCATCGGCGACACGATCTCGGTGAAGGTGACCTTCGACGAGAACGTCACGGTGACCGGAACGCCGCAGCTTGAGATCGCGGTGGGCGCGAACAACCGCCAGGCGGACTACGCCAGCGGCAGCGGCTCGACCGAGCTGACGTTCTCCTACGCGGTGGCGTCCGGCGACTCGGACAGCGACGGCATCGCCGTGGCGGCGAACAAGCTGACGCTCAACAGCGGCACGATCAAGGACGCGGCGGACAACGACGCCACGCTGACGCATGCGGCGCTGACGGCGCAGTCGGGCCACAAGGTGGACGGCGTCGTGCCGACGGTTTCGAGCGCGACGGTGAACGGGACGTCGCTCAAGATCACGTTCAGCGAGACGCTGGGCGCCGCGGCGAATCTGGCGAACTCGGCCTTTACGGTGAAGAAGACGCCGCAGGGCGGCACGGAGTCCACGGTCAGCCTGAGCGGGACGCCGTCGATCAGCGGCGACACGGTCACGCTGACGCTCGCCGCGGCGGTGGTGGCCACCGACACCGGCGTGAAGGTGACCTACACCAAGCCGACAACGGGCACGAACAACAAGCTGATGGACGCCGTCGGCAACGAGGCGGCCGACTTCGCCGACCAGGCGGTCACCATCGACACGGCGCCGACGGTCTCGGGGGCGCCGTCGGTGACTTCCGATCCCGGATCCGACAACACATACGCCATCGGCGACACGATCTCGGTGAAGGTGACCTTCGACGAGAACGTCACGGTGACCGGAACGCCGCAGCTTGAGATCGCGGTGGGCGCGAACAACCGCCAGGCGGACTACGCCAGCGGCAGCGGCTCGACCGAGCTGACGTTCTCCTACGCGGTGGCGTCCGGCGACTCGGACAGCGACGGCATCGCCGTGGCGGCGAACAAGCTGACGCTCAACAGCGGCACGATCAAGGACGCGGCGGACAACGACGCCACGCTGACGCATGCGGCGCTGACGGCGCAGTCGGGCCACAAGGTGGACGGCGTCGTGCCGACGGTTTCGAGCGCGACGGTGAACGGGACGTCGCTCAAGATCACGTTCAGCGAGACGCTGGGCGCCGCGGCGAATCTGGCGAACTCGGCCTTTACGGTGAAGAAGACGCCGCAGGGCGGCACGGAGTCCACGGTCAGCCTGAGCGGGACGCCGTCGATCAGCAGCGACACGGTCACGCTGACGCTCGCCGCGGCGGTGGTGGCCACCGACACCGGCGTGAAGGTGACCTACACCAAGCCGGCATCGGGCACGAACAACAAGCTGATGGACGCCGTCGGCAACGAGGCGGCCGGCTTCGCCGACCAGGCGGTGACCATCGACACGGCGCCGACGGTCTCGGGGGCGCCGTCGGTGACTTCCGATCCCGGCTCGGACAGCACCTACGCCATCGGCGACACGATCTCGGTGAAGGTGACCTTCGACGAGAACGTCACGGTGGACACCACGGACGGAACGCCGCAGCTTGAGATCGCGGTGGGCGCGAACAACCGCCAGGCGAACTACGCCAGCGGCAGCGGCTCGACCGAGCTGACGTTCTCGTACACGGTCGTGGCCGGCGACGCGGACAGCGACGGCATTTCGGTCGCGGCGAACAAGCTGACGCTGAACAGCGGCACGATCAAGGACGCGACTGGCAATACCGCCACGCTGACGCATGCGGCGCTGGCGGCCCAGTCAACCCACAAGGTGGACGGCGTCGTGCCGACGGTTTCGAGCGCGCCGTCGGTGACTTCCGACCCCGGGTCGGACAGCACCTACGCCATCGGCGACGCCATTTCGGTGAAGGTGACCTTCGATGAAAACGTCACGGTGGACACCACGGACGGAACGCCGCAGCTTGAGATCGCGGTGGGCACGAACAACCGCCAGGCGAACTACGCCAGCGGCAGCGGCTCGACCGAGCTGACGTTCTCGTACACGGTCGTGGCCGGCGACGCGGACAGCGACGGCATTTCGGTCGCGGCGAACAAGCTGACGCTGAACAGCGGCACGATCAAGGACGCGACTGGCAATACCGCCACGCTGACGCATGCGGCGCTGGCGGCCCAGTCAACCCACAAGGTGGACGGTGTCGTGCCGACGGTCTCGGGGGCGCCGTCGGTGACTTCCGACGCCGGGTCGGACAGCACCTACGCCATCGGCGACGCCATTTCGGTGAAGGTGACCTTCGACGAGAACGTCACGGTGGACACCACGGACGGAACGCCACAGCTTGAGATCGCGGTGGGCACGAACAACCGCCAGGCGAACTACGCCAGCGGCAGCGGCTCGACCGAGCTGACGTTCTCGTACACGGTCGTGGCCGGCGACGCGGACAGCGACGGCATTTCGGTCGCGGCGAACAAACTGACGCTCAACAGCGGCACGATCAAGGACGCGACGGACAACGACGCCACGCTGACGCACGTGGCGCTGGCGGCCCAGTCGGGCCACAAGGTGGACGGTGTCGTGCCGACGGTCTCGGGGGCGCCGTCGGTGACTTCCGATCCCGGATCCGACAGCACCTACGCCGTCGGCGACACGATCTCGGTGAAGGTGACCTTCGATGAGAACGTCACGGTGGACACCACGGACGGAACGCCGCAGCTTGAGATCGCGGTGGGCACGAACAACCGCCAGGCGAACTACGCCAGCGGCAGCGGCTCGACCGAGCTGACGTTCTCGTACACGGTCGTGGCCGGCGACGCGGACAGCGACGGCATTGCCGTGGCGGCGAACAAGCTGACGCTGAACAGCGGCACGATCAAGGACGCGGCGGGCAATAACGCCACGCTGACGCACGCGGCGCTGGCGGCCCAGTCAACCCACAAGGTGGACGGCGTCGTGCCGACGGTTTCGAGCGCGCCGTCGGTGACTTCCGACCCCGGCTCCGACAACACCTACGCCGTCGGCGACGCCATTTCGGTGAAGGTGACCTTCGATGAGAACGTCACGGTGGACACCACGGACGGAACGCCGCAGCTTGAGATCGCGGTGGGCGCGAACAACCGCCAGACGGACTACGCCAGCGGCAGCGGCTCGACCGAGCTGACGTTCTCGTACACGGTGGCGTCCGGCGACGCGGACAGCGACGGCATTGCCGTGGCGGCGAACAAGCTGACGCTCAACAGCGGCACGATCAAGGACGCGGCGGACAACGACGCCACGCTGACGCATGCGGCGCTGACGGCGCAGTCGGGCCACAAGGTGGACGGCGTCGTGCCGACGGTTTCGAGCGCGACGGTGAAAGACACTTCGCTCGAGATCAAGTTCAGCGAGACGCTGGGTGCGGCGTCGAGCCTTGCGAACTCGGCCTTTACGGTGAAGAAGACGCCGCAGGGCGGCTCGGAGTCCACGGTGAACCTGAGCTCGACGGCGCCGTCGATCAGCGGCGACACGGTCACGCTGACGCTCGCCGCGGCGGTGGTGGCCACCGACACCGGCGTGAAGGTGACCTACACCAAGCCGACAACGGGCACGAACAACAAGCTGATAGACGCCGTCGGCAACGAGGCGGACGGCTTCAGCAATCAGGCGGTGACCATCGACACGGCGCCGACGGTCTCGGGGGCGCCGTCGGTGACTTCCGATCCCGGCTCGGACAGCACCTACGCCATCGGCGACGCCATTTCGGTGAAGGTGACCTTCGATGAGAACGTCACGGTGACCGGAACGCCGCAGCTTGAGATCGCGGTGGGCGCGAACAACCGCCAGGCGAACTACGCCAGCGGCAGCGGCTCGACCGAGCTGACGTTCTCGTACACGGTCGTGGCCGGCGACGCGGACAGCGACGGCATTGCCGTGGCGGCGAACAAGCTGGCGCTGAACAGCGGCACGATCAAGGACGCGGAGGACAATAACGCCACCCTGACGCATGCGGCGCTGGCGGCGCAGTCGGGCCACAAGGTGGACGGCGTCGTGCCGACGGTCTCGGGCGCCACGGTCGCCGGCACGTCGCTCAAGATCACGTTCAGCGAGACGCTGGGCGCGGCGGCGAATCTGGCGAACTCGGCCTTTACGGTGAAGAAGACGCCGCAGGGCGGCACGGAGTCCACGGTCAGCCTGAGCGGGACGCCGTCGATCAGCGGCGACACGGTGACGCTGACGCTCGCCGCGGCGGTGGTGGCCACCGACACCGGCGTGAAGGTGACCTACACCAAGCCGACAACGGGCACGAACAACAAGCTGATGGACGCCGTCGGCAACGAGGCGGCCGGCTTCGCCGACCAGGCGGTCACCATCGACACGGCGCCGACGGTCTCGGGGGCGCCGTCGGTGACTTCCGATCCCGGCTCCGACAACACCTACGCCATCGGCGACACGATCTCGGTGAAGGTGACCTTCGACGAGAACGTCACGGTGGACACCACGGACGGAACGCCGCAGCTTGAGATCGCGGTGGGCGCGAACAACCGCCAGGCGGACTACGCCAGCGGCAGCGGCTCGGCCGAGCTGACGTTCTCGTACACGGTCGTGGCCGGCGACGCGGACAGCGACGGCATTTCGGTCGCGGCGAACAAACTGACGCTCAACAGCGGCACGATCAAGGACGCGACGGACAACGACGCCACGCTGACGCACGTGGCGCTGGCGGCGCAGTCGGGCCACAAGGTGGACGGTGTCGTGCCGACGGTCTCGGGGGCGCCGTCGGTGACCTCCGATCCCGGATCCGACAACACCTACGCCATCGGCGACGCCATTTCGGTGAAGGTGACCTTCGACGAGAACGTCACGGTGGACACCACGGACGGAACGCCACAGCTTGAGATCGCGGTGGGCACGAACAACCGCCAGGCGAACTACGCCAGCGGCAGCGGCTCGACCGAGCTGACGTTCTCGTACACGGTGGCGTCCGGCGACGCGGACAGCGACGGCATTGCCGTGGCGGCGAACAAGCTGACGCTGAACAGCGGCACGATCAAGGACGCGGCTGGCAACGACGCCACGCTGACGCACGTGGCGCTGGCGGCCCAGTCGGGCCACAAGGTGGACGGTGTCGTGCCGACGGTCTCGGGGGCGCCGTCGGTGACTTCCGACGCCGGGTCGGACAGCACCTACGCCATCGGCGACACGATCTCGGTGAAGGTGACCTTCGACGAGAACGTCACGGTGACCGGAACGCCGCAGCTTGAGATCGCGGTGGGCACGAACAACCGCCAGGCGAACTACGCCAGCGGCAGCGGCTCGACCGAGCTGACGTTCTCGTACACGGTCGTGGCCGGCGACGCGGACAGCGACGGCATTGCCGTGGCGGCGAACAAGCTGACGCTGAACAGCGGCACGATCAAGGACGCGGCGGGCAATAACGCCACGCTGACGCACGCGGCGCTGGCGGCCCAGTCAACCCACAAGGTGGACGGCGTCGTGCCGACGGTCTCGGGGGCGCCGTCGGTGACTTCCGACCCCGGCTCCGACAACACCTACGCCATCGGCGACGCCATTTCGGTGAAGGTGACCTTCGACGAGAACGTCACGGTGGACACCACGGACGGAACGCCACAGCTTGAGATCGCGGTGGGCACGAACAACCGCCAGGCGAACTACGCCAGCGGCAGCGGCTCGACCGAGCTGACGTTCTCGTACACGGTGGCGTCCGGCGACGCGGACAGCGACGGCATTGCCGTGGCGGCGAACAAGCTGACGCTCAACAGCGGCACGATCAAGGACGCGGCGGACAACGACGCCACGCTGACGCATGCGGCGCTGACGGCGCAGTCGGGCCACAAGGTGGACGGTGTCGTGCCGACGGTTTCGAGCGCGACGGTGAACGGGACGTCGCTCAAGATCACGTTCAGCGAGACGCTGGGCGCGGCGGCGAATCTGGCGAACTCGGCCTTTACGGTGAAGAAGACGCCGCAGGGCGGCACGGAGTCCACGGTCAGCCTGAGCGGGACGCCGTCGATCAGCGGCGACACGGTCACGCTGACGCTCGCCGCGGCGGTGGTGGCCACCGACACCGGCGTGAAGGTGACCTACACCAAGCCGACAACGGGCACGAACAACAAGGTGGTGGACGCCGTTGGCAACGAGGCGACCGGCTTCAGCAATCAGGCGGTGACCATCGACACGGCGCCGACGGTCTCAGGGGCGCCGTCGGTGACTTCCGACGCCGGGTCGGACAGCACCTACGCCATCGGCGACACGATCTCGGTGAAGGTGACCTTCGACGAGAACGTCACGGTGACCGGAACGCCGCAGCTTGAGATCGCGGTGGGCACGAACAACCGCCAGGCGAACTACGCCAGCGGCAGCGGCTCGGCCGAGCTGACGTTCTCGTACACGGTCGTGGCCGGCGACGCGGACAGCGACGGCATTTCGGTCGCGGCGAACAAACTGACGCTCAACAGCGGCACGATCAAGGACGCGACGGACAACGACGCCACGCTGACGCACGTGGCGCTGGCGGCGCAGTCGGGCCACAAGGTGGACGGTGTCGTGCCGACGGTCTCGGGGGCGCCGTCGGTGACTTCCGACGCCGGGTCGGACAGCACCTACGCCGTCGGCGACACGATCTCGGTGAAGGTGACCTTCAATGAGAACGTCACGGTGACCGGGACGCCGCAGCTTGAGATCGCGGTGGGCGCGAACAACCGCCAGGCGGACTACGCCAGCGGCAGCGGCTCGACCGAGCTGACGTTCTCGTACACGGTGGCGTCCGGCGACGCGGACAGCGACGGCATTGCCGTGGCGGCGAACAAGCTGACGCTGAACAGCGGCACGATCAAGGACGCGGCTGGCAATAACGCCACGCTGACGCACGTGGCGCTGGCGGCCCAGTCGGGCCACAAGGTGGACACGACCGCGCCGACGGTCTCGGGGGCGCCGTCGGTGACCTCCGATCCCGGCTCCGACAACACCTACGCCATCGGCGACGCCACTTCGGTGAAGGTGACCTTCGACGAGAACGTCACGGTGGACACCACGGACGGAACGCCACAGCTTGAGATCGCGGTGGGCACGAACAACCGCCAGGCGAACTACGCCAGCGGCAGCGGCTCGACCGAGCTGACGTTCTCGTACACGGTGGCGTCCGGCGACGCGGACAGCGACGGCATTGCCGTGGCGGCGAACAAGCTGACGCTGAACAGCGGCACGATCAAGGACGCGGCTGGCAACGACGCCACGCTGACGCACGTGGCGCTGGCGGCCCAGTCGGGCCACAAGGTGGACGGTGTCGTGCCGACGGTCTCGGGGGCGCCGTCGGTGACTTCCGATCCCGGATCCGACAGCACCTACGCCGTCGGCGACGCCATTTCGGTGAAGGTGACCTTCGATGAGAACGTCACGGTGGACACCACGGACGGAACGCCGCAGCTTGAGATCGCGGTGGGCACGAACAACCGCCAGGCGAACTACGCCGGCGGCAGCGGCTCGGCCGAGCTGACGTTCTCGTACACGGTGGCGTCCGGCGACGCGGACAGCGACGGCATTGCCGTGGCGGCGAACAAGCTGACGCTCAACAGCGGCACGATCAAGGACGCGGCGGACAACGACGCCACGCTGACGCATGCGGCGCTGACGGCGCAGTCGGGCCACAAGGTGGACGGCGTCGTGCCGACGGTTTCGAGCGCGACGGTGAAAGACACTTCGCTCAAGATCAAGTTCAGCGAGACGCTGGGTGCGGCGTCGAGCCTTGCGAACTCGGCCTTTACGGTGAAGAAGACGCCGCAGGGCGGCTCGGAGTCCACGGTGAACCTGAGCTCGACGGCGCCGTCGATCAGCGGCGACACGGTCACGCTGACGCTCGCCGCGGCGGTGGTGGCCACCGACACCGGCGTGAAGGTGACCTACACCAAGCCGACAACGGGCACGAACAACAAGCTGATGGACGCCGTCGGCAACGAGGCGGCCGGCTTCGCCGACCAGGCGGTCACCATCGACACGGCGCCGACGGTCTCAGGGGCGCCGTCGGTGACTTCCGACGCCGGGTCGGACAGCACCTACGCCATCGGCGACACGATCTCGGTGAAGGTGACCTTCGACGAGAACGTCACGGTGGACACCACGGACGGAACGCCGCAGCTTGAGATCGCGGTGGGCGCGAACAACCGCCAGGCGGACTACGCCAGCGGCAGCAGCTCGACCGAGCTGACGTTCTCGTACACGGTGGCGTCCGGCGACTCGGACAGCGACGGCATTTCGGTCGCGGCGAACAAGCTGACGCTCAACAGCGGCACGATCAAGGACGCGGCGGACAACGACGCCACGCTGACGCATGCGGCGCTGACGGCGCAGTCGGGCCACAAGGTGGACGGCGTCGTGCCGACGGTGTCGGGTGCCACGGTCGCCGGCACGTCGCTCGAGATCACGTTCAGCGAGACGCTGGGCGCGGCGGCGAATCTGGCGAACACGGCCTTTACGGTGAAGAAGACGCCGCAGGGCGGCACGGAGTCCACGGTCAGCCTGAGCGGGACGCCGTCGATCAGCAGCGACACGGTCACGCTGACGCTCGCCGCGGCGGTGGTGGCCACCGACACCGGCGTGAAGGTGACCTACACCAAGCCGGCAACGGGCACGAACAACAAGGTGGTGGACGCCGTCGGCAACGAGGCGGCCGACTTCAGCAATCAGGCGGTGACCATCGACACGGCGCCGACGGTCTCGGGGGCGCCGTCGGTGACTTCCGATCCCGGCTCCGACAACACCTACGCCATCGGCGACACGATCTCGGTGAAGGTGACCTTCGACGAGAACGTCACGGTGGACACCACGGACGGAACGCCGCAGCTTGAGATCGCGGTGGGCGCGAACAACCGCCAGGCGGACTACGCCAGCGGCAGCGGCTCGGCCGAGCTGACGTTCTCGTACACGGTCGTGGCCGGCGACGCGGACAGCGACGGCATTTCGGTCGCGGCGAACAAACTGACGCTCAACAGCGGCACGATCAAGGACGCGACGGACAACGACGCCACGCTGACGCACGTGGCGCTGGCGGCGCAGTCGGGCCACAAGGTGGACGGTGTCGTGCCGACGGTCTCGGGGGCGCCGTCGGTGACTTCCGACCCCGGCTCGGACAGCACCTACGCCGTCGGCGACACGATCTCGGTGAAGGTGACGTTCAATGAGAACGTCACGGTGACCGGGACGCCGCAGCTTGAGATCGCGGTGGGCGCGAACAACCGCCAGGCGGACTACGCCAGCGGCAGCGGCTCGGCCGAGCTGACGTTCTCGTACACGGTGGCGTCCGGCGACGCGGACAGCGACGGCATTGCCGTGGCGGCGAACAAGCTGACGCTGAACAGCGGCACGATCAAGGACGCGGCTGGCAATAACGCCACGCTGACGCACGTGGCGCTGGCGGCCCAGTCGGGCCACAAGGTGGACACGACCGCACCGACCCTGGACAGCGCTGTGGTGAACGGGGACAAGCTGAGGCTCAACTACAACGAGGCCCTGGATGCGAACTCCACGCCGGCAACGACCGACTTCACGGTCTCGGTGGCGGGCACGGACCAGACACCCTCGGAGGTCTCGGTGTCCGGCAGCGCGGTGACGCTGACCTTGGGCACGCAGGTCTTCGGCCAGACGGTGACGGTGACCTACACGAAGGGCACGAACCCCATCCGGGACCTGGAAGAAAACGATGCGGATGCCCTCAGCAGCCAGGCGGTGACCAACAACAACGCGTCGCGAGCGACGATCGATCTGGTGCGGATCGTCTCGGCGCCGACCTACGACGCGGACAGCGACGGCACGCGGGACACCTTCGTGCGAGGCGACAAGATTCTCGTCGACGTCGAGTACAGCGTGCCGGTCTCGGTCACCGGCACGCCGCGGCTGCGCCTGCAACTGGGGGACAGCGCCACGCTGGCCGACAACAGGAAGCAGATGAATATGGAAGGCGAGCTCCACGGTGGCAGGACGCTGCGCTTCGCGTACACGGTCGCGGCCTCCGATACGGATACGACCGGCGTGTGGGTGGAGACGTCCGGGTCGAACAAGACGGTGGTGTTCCTGCCGGGCGGCGCGACCATCAAGAGCGCGGAAAACGGCGTCGCGGCGGGATTGACGAGGACCGGCCTGGCGACCTCGGGCGACTCGTTGGCGAAGGTCGACGGGGCCAAGACGACGGCCGACACGGGGCCGCGCCCCACGGGCGCAACCGTGAACGGCGCCACGCTGGAGGTGACCTACAACAGGGCGCTCGACACGTCGGTGGACACGAGCAAGCTGCCGCTCTACTTCTCCGTGTACGGCACGGAACTCAGCGGCGGGCACCGGAACGCCTACCAGCACCCCTCCACGGTAGCGTTCGCCGCCGGCGACAACACGAAGCTCGTGCTGACGCTCGGCGACCCGGCCCGCGCCGGCGACACGGTCACGCTGTCCTACAAGCTGAACAACTACGAGGGGCCGCTGGAGGACACCAACGACAAGATGGCGCCGGCGTTCGTCGACCTGGCGGTGACCAACAACACGCCAGGCACGGCCGGGCCCGCGCCGTCGGGCGCGTCCGTGAGGGCGAGGACGCTGCAGCTGGTCTTCGACGGGGACCTGGACGAGACCAGCACGCCGGCGGGGAGCGCCTTCCTGGTCGAGACGAAAGATCTGGACGGCGACAGGCGATCGATCCCGGGAACGGGAACGGCGACCGTCTCGGGGGCGACGGTCACGGTCCAGCTCGACGCGGACGAGGATCCGGTGGGCGCGGACGACTTGGTGCGGGTGTCCTACACGCCTCCGGCCTCCAACCCGCTCCAGAACACCCCGGCGGGCAACGACGTGCTTGCGTTCGAGCGCTTCCGGGTCGAGACGGTGCTTGACGGCATCCCCCCGGCGTTCGCCGGCGGCGAGGCCATGCAGACGTCGAGCAGCCCGGCCACGTCCAAGGTGGTCATCTACTTCGACGAGCCGCTGGACACGAGCTCCGTGCCAGTGGCCGCGGACTTCCCGTTGTTGGTAGGCGGCAGCCTCGCGACCATCTCGTCGATCGCCGTCGAGGGCGACGCCGTCACGCTGACGCTGAGCCGGCTGCTCGCCGGCGGCACGGTCGTCAGCTTGGGCTACGGGAGCGGGAGCGGCACGATCCTCGACCTGGCGGGCAACGCCGCGGCGGGGTTTTCTCATGCGATAACGGCCGCGACGGCCGCCACGCCGGTGCTGCAGACGTCGGGGACGGACGCGCCGACCGTGGACGGCGCGAGCCTGACGCTGACCTACGACCTGCCCCTCGATCCGGCCAAGGTGCCGGGTGCGGACAGGTACACGCTTCACTATCAGCTGGCCTCCGGCGAGACCGACCGGGATGAATACCCCCGCAACACCGCCGCGGTCGCGGTGAGGAACAAGAAGATCGTGCTGCGGCTGGACGCCCCGGTGTACCCCTGCGACCCGGAGCCGACGGTGAGCTACGCCCAGAAGACCGGCGGGCCCAACGTCCAGGGCATCGACGGCCAGGCGGCGGCCGCGATCTCGCACCAAGTGGTGGCCAACAAGCGGAAGACCGAATGCACGAACTCACAGGGGGTGTCGATCAACAGCGGCGGACAGGGCAAGAGCGTGGCGCTGAAGTTCCGGCGCACGCTGGACACGGGCAGGGCGCTGCAGGCGTCTGCGTTCCGGCTGGCGGGCGCGTCCGCTCCGTCGGTCACGGGCGCTGCGTACACCGCCGACGCCGCCGGCGTGGCCCTCACGCTGGACCGCGCGCTGGCCCCCGGCGAGACGGTCGAGGCGCGCTACGAACGGCCGGTGGGCGAACCCGGCCTGTGGGACACCGAGGGCGAACAGATCGCGGACTTCTCCGGGGTGGCGGTGCCGGTCGGGAACTCCGGGCCTCCGGCGGTGACCGGGCTCGAGGTGGTCTCGGACTCAGGGAACGACGACACCTACGCGCTCGGCGAGACGATCCGCGTGCGGGTGACCTTCAGCGAGCCGGTCGAGGTCGACACGGCCGGCGGCACGCCGCGGCTCGCGATCGACATGGACCCGGCGCACTGGGGCACGAAACGGGCGGCCCACGAGGGCGGGAGCGGCACGGCGAGCCTGACCTTCGCCTACGAAGTCGTGCAGCCGAACCTGTCCACGCAGGGCATCGCGGTGCTCGCGGACACGCTGGAGGCGAACGGCGGCGCGATCCGCTCGGCGTCGGAGGGCACGGACGCCCAGCTCGGGCATGACGGCCTGGACCACGACCCGGCGCACAAGGTCGACTGGCGTCTGGCGCCGGCGCCGGCGGCGAACGTCCCGGCCACGGGCGCGCCGGCGATCGCCGGGACGGCGCAGGTGGGCGCGACGCTGACGGCGTCGGCGGCGGACATCGCCGATGCGGACGGGCGGACGGGGGCGACGTTCGCCTGGCAGTGGGTGTCGAGCGACGGCGCGGCGGATGCCGACATCGCCGGGGCGACCGGCGCGAGCTACACGCTCACCGAGGCGGAGCAGGGGCGCACGATGAAGGTGCGGGTGTCGTTCACCGACGACGAAGGCAACGCGGAGACGCTGGTGAGCGCGGCCACCGCCGCGGTGGCGCCCCGGCCGTTGACGGCGTCGTTCCACGGCGTGCCGGAGGAGCATGACGGCCGGAAGCTGTTCGCGTTCGCGATCCGCTTCAGCGAGGAGTTCGAGGATCTGAAGCTGACGGCGTTCAAGGCCGGCGCGCTCCAGGTGACGGACGGCCGGCTGGTCGATGCGAAGCGGACGGTGCCAGGGCAGAACCGCAGCGTGACGGTCCGGGTGCGTCCCACTTCGTACGAGGACATGGAGATCAGCCTGCCCGCGACGGCGGACTGTTCGGCGGCGGCGGCGATCTGCACGAAGGACGGCCGGAAGCTCTCGGAGAGGGTGAGCGCCACGGTACGGGGTCCGGCGCTGCTGTCGGTGGCGGACGCTAGCGCCACCGAGGGCGTGGACCCGGCGGTCGAGTTCGCGGTTACGCTCAGCCGCGCCGCGTCGGGCACGGTGACGGTGGACTACGCGACTGCCGACGGCACGGCGACGGCCGGCGAGGACTACACGGCCACGTCGGGGACGCTCACCTTCGCCGCGGGCGAGTCTGCGAAGACGGTGGCGGTGCCGGTGCTGGACGACGCGCACGACGAGGGCGAGGAGACGTTCCGGTTCCGGCTCTCGAACGCGCAGGGAGCGGTCATCGCCGACCGCGAGGCCGTGGGGACCATCGTGAACGAGGACCGGATGCCGCGGGCGTGGCTGGCGCGGTTCGGGCGCACGGCGTGGGAGCACACGCTGGACGCGGTGCAGCGCCGGCTGGGCAGCGCCGGCAACGAGGCGACGCGGGCGGCGGTCGCGGGCCGGGAGATGCGGGCCGCGACCGCGGATCCCGGCGCCGATGACGCGCGGCAGCTCGCGGCGCTGGCGGCGTGGATCGACGGCAGCGAGGAGCCGCAGCGGACGGTGAGCGTGCCGGAGTTGCTGGCGGGAAGCGCATTCCAGGTGGCGGCGTCGGCAGACGAGGCCGGCGGCGGGCTGACCCTCTGGGGGCAGGGCGCCTACGGCCGCTTCGAGGGCCGCGACGGGGACCTGTCGGTGGACGGCGAGGTGGCCGGCGCGACTCTGGGGGTGGACTACGCGACCGGCCCGTGGCTGGCCGGGCTGGCGCTGTCGCACAGCTCCGGCTGGGGCAGCTACGCGCAGCCGATGACGACTGGTGGCGAAGTGACCAGCTCGCTGACGGGAGCGTATCCCTACGTTGGCGTCGAGTTGGTGCGGGAGCGGCTGGCGCTGTGGGTGGCTGGCGGCTACGGCATCGGCAGCCAGCGGGTGACTCCCGACGGCGCCAAGGCGTTGGAAAGCCCCATCGACCTGCTGGCGGGCGGCGCCGGCGTGCGCGGCACGGTGGTGCCGGCGCCGGCGGCCGGCGGCTTCTCGCTGAACCTGACCGCGGACGGGCTGCTACTGCGGGCGACCTCGGAGGCGACGCCCGGCCTGGCAGCCGCCACGGCCGACGTGAACCGGGTGCGCCTGGGG
Source organism: Spirochaetia bacterium (assembly GCA_963662775.1). Classification (GTDB taxonomy): domain Bacteria; phylum Spirochaetota; class Spirochaetia; order SZUA-6; family Bin103; genus CATQHW01. The sequence continues at coordinate 1,071,126 of OY759747.1, read as the reverse complement.
CTGGAAGGGTCATACGAGGTGGCCCTGGGCGGTGGCGCGTGGCTGACACCGTCGGTCGAGGTCGGCGTGCGGCGTGACGGCGGAGCCGCGGAGACCGGCTTCGGCGTGGACATGGGCGGCGGCCTGCGCTTCGCGCATCCGGGGCTTGGCCTTTCGCTGGGGCTGAGCGGGCGCGCGCTGGTGGTGCACGAGACCGCGGACCTGGTCGAGTGGGGCGCCGGCGGCTCGCTGTCGTGGGACCCGAATCCCGCTTCGGACCTGGGACCGGCGCTGACGGTGGCCCCGTCGATCGGCGCGTCCGCGCACGGCGGCGCGGCGACTCTCTGGAGCCGGCAGACGCTGGCCGGGCTGGACGGCGCTGCGGGCGCGACCGCGGCCGGACGGGTCGACGCCCGGTTCGCCTATGGCGTGCCGCTGGCCGGAGGCGTCGCGGCGCCGTGGGCCGGCATCCGGTTCTCGGAGGGCGCCCGCGAGTACCGCCTGGGCCACGTCTTCCGCCTGGGCGGACCGTCGGCATCCGACCTGCGCATCGAGCTGACGGCCACCCGCCGTGAGCCCACCGGCGCCGAGCCCGAGCACGCGATCTCCGTGCAGTTCGCCGTGCGTTGGTAGATGGAATGACGGCCCGGCGGTGGCGCCGAGAGCCTTCTCACGCAAAGCAGGCCACCCGGTGGAAGCCGAGAGGCCTGCAGTGATGAGGACTGGAGCAGTAGGCTAGGCTACTAGCCGCTCATGCGCCTCGCGATAGTCCGCTTCCCGGCTCCACTTCTCATGCAGTTCCGCAAGCGTGCTCATCGCGGTACCTCCCCGGCGCGTTGCAGCGCCACCTCGATCTCCCGACGCGGAGTCCGGGTTTCCACGCACCACGCCATGGGCGAGGAGGGACTATAGCATGCCTGCTATGAGACTCGGTACCCGGTAGCGGCGACATCCCCGTCGCCGCGGTCTACGGAGTGGACGTCTCGGCCGAGAGCTCCCGTGCCGTTGCCATGACGCGCGTCCAGGCCGCCTCGACGTGCTCGTGGCGGGTCGCGGGAGAGCCGACCGCGAGGCGAAGCACGAACCGATCGTCGAGCATTGTATGTGTCAGGTAGAGGGCGCCCGATTCGTTGAGCCGGTTCATCAGGGATTCGTTGAACGCATCGCCCGCGCCGTGGCGGAAGCAGACGAGCCCGACGGACAGCGGCGCGGCCAGCTCGAACTCGTCGCTCCGCTCCACCTGCGCGGCGAACCACTCGGCGTGGGCGATGCTCGCGCGGACGTGGGCGCGCAGACCCTCCGCGCCGTAGTGGCGGATGACGAACCAGAGCTTGAGGGCGCGGAAGCGGCGGCCGAGCGGCACGTGCCAGTCGCGGTAGTCGATGACCTGGCCGGATTCGGTCGCCTGATTGCGCAGGTACTCGGGGAGGACGCTCAGCGCGTCGATCAGCACGGCGCGGTCGGCGACCCAGAAGGCGCTGCAGTCGAAGTTGGTGAGCAGCCACTTGTGCGGGTTGAAGGTGTAGCTGTCGGCGTGCTCGAGCCCGTCGATGAGGCCGCGGTGCTCGGGGCAGATGGTGGCGCTGCCCGCGTGGGCGGCATCGACGTGCAGCCAGACCCGCTCGCGGCGGCAGAGGGCGCCGACGGCGCGCACAGGGTCCACGGCCCCGGACGAGGTGGTGCCGACCGTGGCGCAGACCATCGCGGGGACGGCGCCGGCGTCCCGGTCCGCGGCGATGGCCGCCTGCAGCGCGTCGACGCGCATGGCGTGGCGGCCGTCGGTGTCGACCAGGCGCAGGTTGTCGCGCCCCAGGCCGGCAATCTTCACCGCCTTCTCGATCGAGGAGTGGGCGTGGCGGGAGGTGTAGACGGTCAGCCGCTGGCGCGGTGAACTGTGGCCGGCGCCGTGTTCGTTGACGGCGCCGCCGCTGGCGCGCTCGCGCGCCGCGAGCAGGGCGGTGAGCGTGCTGCTCGACGCGCTGTCCTGGATGACGCCGCCGCCGGCCGTGCTCGACCGGAACCGATCAGGGAGCCCCAGCAGGTCGACCAGCCAGTCGAGCACGTGCGCCTCCAGCTCCGTGCAGGCGGGGCTGGTCGCCCAAAGCATGCCCTGCACGCCGAGGCCGGAGGAGAGCAGGTCGCCCAGGATCGCCGGGCCGGAGGCGTTGGCCGGGAAGTAGGCGAAGAAGCTCGGCGACTGCCAGTGCGTGATGCCGGGCATGATGATGTCGTCCACATCGCGCAGGACGTCCGCGAAAGGCTCGCCGCGCTCGGGCGCGGTGCGCGTCAGGCGCGCGCGGACCGATCCGGGCGCCGCGCGTGAGAGGACGGGATAGTGCTCGACCTCCTCCAGGTAGCGGGCGATGCGCTCGATCATCTCGGCGCCGCAGCGCCGGAACTCGTCGGGCGTCATGTGTCCGGGGTCGTCCATGGCTGCAGGCCCTTGGCTATGAAGGCGTGATGAAGGTCTCCGCGAGGGCGACCACGCAGGAACTGCGGTCGCCGCCGCCGATGACCGGCCGCCAGCGGCCGTCCGCGTAGGGGGCGCCGGGGACGCGGGCGCCGTTGGCGTGGACCTCGGCATCGCGGGCGAACAGCAGCACGTTGAACAGGGAGCGCTGCGCGTACACCTCCGGGTCGTCGCCGCGGTAGGAGACGACCGGCGTCTCGAACGTACGCCAGCGAACCTGCAGGTCCAGGTCGGGGCTCTGGATGGTCCAGGAGCGCTCGTCGTCGGAGTGGCCGCCGCGGGCGAGGCGCGCGTCGAGGACGGGCGGATCCTGACCGAACGGCCCGCCGCGGCCCCCGCCCCAGGCGTCGTGCACCCAGGCGGCAAGAGCGCGATTGTCGGTGAACACGCCCAGCACGGGCGGGGCGGCCTCGCCTCGGATCGACACGTAGGCGACCACCCCCTCGCCTTCAGGGCTCGCATGCGTGTGGTAGAGGCTTACGCGGGCGGTCTCGCCTTCCTCCTCGCCCTGCAGGCCACACACCCAGTGCTCGCCGACCCAGCGGAGGGTGCCTCCGAACACGCGCGACTGCACGGACTGCCCCGGGATGGTGCTCAAATCAGATCGTCGATCGTCACGTCGAGTGAGATGGCTATGCAGCTTGCCGGCGCCGCTCTTGATCAAGGTCGAAGTAGGCTTGGCGGCGCATCCAGAACTTGGCGTTGCTCCAGCCGATGCGTTCCAACGCCAAGGCCATCGCTGGTGATACGCCGATGCGCCCGTTCAACAGCCGCGACAGATTCTCACGTGGTGTCCCCAAGCGCCGCGCACACTCGGTCACCGTCCATCCCATCGCCTCTATGCTGTCCCGGATACTTGCGCCCGGATGCGTCAAAGGCATCTCCCGGTGGGTCATTCGGTTCGTCTCTTCAGTGATAGTCGATCAAGTCCACGTCTACCGCTTCACGATCTACGAAGCGGAACACGATCCGCCAATTGCCTGATACGCGGACGCTCCATAGGCCGCGTCGGTCTCCCTTCAGCGGATGGAGCCGATAGCTGGGATGGTTCATGTCATGGGCTGATTCCGCCGCGTCCAAGTCGGACAATATGCGCTCGATTCTTGCAACATGGTCATTGTTCAACCGTCGCGCGTCGTGCAACTCGAACAGCGCTCGCAGCCCTTTGTGCGCGAAGTCCACTGCCCTGTGTGACGCACCATATCACACGCGCAACGATCGCGGGAACGTATGCTCGCCGACCCAGCGGAGAGTGCCTCCGAACACGCGCGACTGCACGACCGGCCCCGTGCTCACGCCGGCGAGCCCGACCAGCTCGGCAGAGGGTCGAGCGGGTAGATCGGCCGAGGGAGGCGCTGCCAGTCGAGGTCGCGCAGCCCCGACTGGGTGGCGCCGGGGGTGTCCGCGCGGATCACCTGCGAGATCCACGGGCGGTAGTAGTGCCAGTTGCTCGCCGTCTTCACCACGACGATCTTCGCGTCCCCCACTTCGACGCCGACGTGCTCGTACACCGCCGGGTGGTTGCCGCCGATGCCGGTGCGCTCGCTGACGACGACGTGCACGGAGCCGCTACGGAGCAGGCAGGCGGTGCCCATGTCGAAGGAGGCGATCGCCTGCACGGGAACCTCGATGAGGCCGCCGCCCACGGCCACTACCTCCGCGTCGATCTCCACCGGCGACCCGAAGTGGGGATCCAGCCGGCGTCCGATCGGTCCGCGCACCGACCCGCCGGCACCGGCTTGGGCGGCTTGCTGGGCCATGGCCGGATCGACGATCGGCACCAGGGTCATCTGCGACGGCCGCTGCCGGAGCAGCTCGGCCAGCAGCGTCGTGCTGTCGCCGGGGGCGCCGCCCCAGACGCTGTCGCCCGTGTCGGACAGCACGACCAGGCCGCGGTCGGCGGCGATCGCCTGCGCCACCGCCTCCGCCGGGCTGATGCTGTCCTGCTTCAGGAACGCGTCGCGCAGCTCCCAGGCCAGGTCCGCCAACTCGGCGGCCAGCCGCTCGGCCAGCTCGCGGTCGCCGTCGGTGACGACCGCGCACGCCCAGCCGCCCTCGGGGATGTCCATCCACGGCTGCATGGGAAAGGTGGAGGCGGAGGCGACGCCGGGCAGGCGCTCCATGGTCCGCGCGCGGTCGAACCAGGTCTTCATCGGGCCGGCCGCGGTCAGGAACTGCTCCTGGTGGGTGATGAGCGGGATCTTCCGCCACGCGATCGCGGGCCTCAGCTCGCCGCGCAGGATGGGCATGAGCAGGCGGGCGGCGAGCCGCCCGGTGTCGCGCATGGCGTGCGGCTGCGTGCGGTGCGCGACCAGCGCGTCGCAGCCGTCGACCATGCGCTGCGTGAGGTTGGCGTGGTGGTCGAGCGACAGCACGATCGGCGTGTCCGGGCCGACGATGTCGCGGACCAGCTCCTGCAGGCGCCCCTCGACGTCGGGCTCGTCCAGGGCCACGGCGGCGCCGTGCAGAGCCAGGTAGACGGCGTCGAGCGGGGCCGCGGCGCGGATGCCGGCGACGATGCGCTCCTCGAACCAGGCGCGGGTGTCGGGCGTGAGCGGGCCGTGCGCGCCGGCCGTGGCGTGGATGACCGGGCACGGCTCCCAGTCGAAACCGGCCGCTTCGAGCTCGTGCAGGAAGCCGCCTATCTCGTGGTTGGAGCGGTTCTCCAGGGCCGCGGGCCCCTCCGTCAGCCCGTACGCCCGGAAGGTGTCGAGGGTCGTCCGCTGCGCCGTGAAGGTGCTGGTCTCCTGGGTGTAGGCGACGATCGCCACGCGCGGTCTCATGGGTGCTCCACGGGAATGGCGATGCCCAGTTGCCGCGCGCAGCGGGCGAGTCTGGAGTCGTAGGTGGCGAGCGGGGCATCCGCATCGCGAGCCGTCACCAACAAGGCTGAATCGACCCAGCCCACCCCCTTGCCGGGAAGGCCGCTGCGCCGAATGAAGTCACAGATCTCGCCTGGTGTGGCGACGTCGCACCATACCAGCGAGTGCATCAGCGTATCGTTCTCGGTGGAGAGACCGCCCAGGAGCAACTCACCGAAGACGAACGGGTGCACCATGGCTTCGCCGCTTGCGATCCACGGTCGTGCCACGAGGCCCTGCCGCTCGCCGCGAAAGAACCTCAGCCACACACCGGTATCGATCAGGACACTCACAGGTCGTCGCGTTCCGGCCGCCTGCGGGGCACGGCCTTCAGGTCTGGCTGAGAACCGAACGCCTCACTCAGGCTTCGGCGCGCATGGGCGTTGATCAGCTCCCGCAAGCCCATCTCCAGTATCGCGGTCTTGGTCTTTCCGGCGTGGATGGCCATGGCACGCTGCACGAGCTCATCGTCCAGATTGATCGTCGTCTTCATAGGTATATTCCATTCAAGTTAATCAATACCAACTTGTCGTCGTTAGCCATACGACCATGGACGCATGTATGGTGCCTGTCAACACACGTGGGTTGGCGTCCCGCCTCGGCGGTCAGCCGTCCCCGCCGGCTGCGTCGGCACGGCGGCGCTGCTCGGCCGGCTCGGGGAGGAGGGCGAACCCCACGCTGCCGGCCAGGCCCAGGACGCCGACCGCCAGCGCGCTGCCGGCCAGGCCGAGCGCGGCCGCTGCCACGCCGGCGACGGTCGGCCCCAGCACGCTGCCGATGTCGCTGATCAGCCGCCAGAGGCCGAGGAACTGCCCGGAACGGCCGGGCGGCGCCAGGTCGGCCCCGTAGGTCATGTTGATGCCGCTGCCCAGGCCGTTGCCGATGGCGCCGATCATGCCGACGGCCAGCAGCGCCGCGAACGACCCGGTCAGGGGCGTGGCCGCCAGCCCCACGGCAAGCAGCAGCGTTGCGGGGGCGGAGGCGAAACGGCGGCCGAAGCGGTCCATGACGAACCCGGCCGGCAGGAACATCACGATCTCCATGCCGGCGGTCAGCCCTGCCACCAGGCCGATCTCCACCACGTTGAGCCCGATGTGGGCGCCCCACAGCGGCACGATGACCCGCCTGGAGGCGCGCAGCACGGAGAGCGCGACCATGGCCGCGCCGGCCGTGGTCAGGATGCGCCGGCCGCTGCGCAGCTCCTGCCAGAGGTCGGCGATGGCGCCGCCTCTCCTGCCGGCCGCGGAGGAGAGCCCCTGGGGTGGGAAGGATGGCATCAGGCGCATCATCAGCGCGGACGCGACGAGCGCCAGCACGATCGGCACCACGAAGACCGCCTGCAGGCCGAACCGGTCGCCGATGAAGCCGCCGGCGATCGGTCCGATCAGGCTGCCGATGCGGGTGACGCCGCCGGTGGTGGCGAGTGCCCGGCCCCGCAGTTGCGGCGAGGCGGCGCGGCTCATCCATGCCAGGCGGGCCAGCATCCACGCGCCGTGGCAGCCGCCGATGCCCAGCAGCAGCGCCCCGAACGCCGGCGCGGCTTCGATCAGGGCGGCGCCTGCGCAGCAGCCCGCGAGCGCCACGCCCGCGGATGCCTGGAGCCGCTTCTCGCCGAAGCGGGCGCAGGCCAGGCCGATCGGCACGGCGATGACCATGCCGCCAAGGCCGTGAAGGGCAAACATGGCGCCGGCGCCGGCGACCCCCGCGCCCAACTCGACCGCCAGCAGCGGAATGAACGGAAAGATCGCGGCGACGCCGGCCGACTCCAGCAGCACCGGCAGGAACACCGGCAGCATCAGCCCGCGCAGGGTGGCGGAGCCGGGAACGGCTTGACCGCCGGGGACCGCGCCGCCGGGAGCGGACTGCGAGCCTTCGCGGCTCAGCGGAGGACCTCGTCCGCCTTCATCTGCCTGAGGGCATCCTCCACCGCCGCGGCGGTGTGGTCGATCTGCGCGTCGGTGTGGACGGCGCTGACGATGAACGCGCCGCCGAGCGCGTCGACGCCGCGGTTGAGCAGCGCCCGCTTGAACGGCTCGCTGTAGCGCGGCGCGCGCCCCTCGGCGACCGCCTCGCGCGGCGCCGTGCACAGCTCGGGGTCGCCGTCGTGGGTGGTGCCGAAGACCAGCCAGACCGTCGAGGCGCGCTGGTGGCAGAAACAGGTCACGCCGGCGGCGGCGATCGCGCCGTCGATGCCCTGCCGCAGGCGGCGCGCGGCCCGCTCGGCGGCGTCGTTGGCGGCGCCGTCGGCGATGAGCTCCAGGCAGCGCGTGCCGGCGGCGGCGCTCAAGGGGTTGGCGTTGAAGGTGCCGGGGTGGCCGATGCGCCGGCGGGCGTCGACGTCCGGCGGGAAGGACAGGATGTTGAGCAGGTCCGTGCGCCCGCCGACCGCGCCGCCGGGCAGGCCGCCGGCCAGGATCTTGGCCAGCGTGGTCAGGTCGGGACGGACGCCGTAGCGCTCTTGCGCGCCGCCCCGGGAGACGCGGAAGCCGGTGACGACTTCGTCGAAGATGAGCAGCACGTCACGCCGCGCGGTGATCTCGCGCAGTTGGCCCAGGAGGTCCGGGTGCACGCCGTAGTAGCCCATGGCGCCGCCCGTGGGCTCCAGCATCACCGCGGCCACGTCGCCCGCGGCCAGCGTGCCGTCGACCGCGTCCGGGTCGGCCTCCGGCAGTACCGTGACCGTGGAGCGGGTCGCGTCCGGGATGCCGGTCGCCGGGTAGCGGCCGGAGCCGCCGGCGACGTAGTCGTGCCAGCCGTGGAAGTGGTCGGCGAAGGTGACGATGCGGTCGCGTCCCGTGCAGGCGCGGGCGATGCGGATCGCCATCATCGACGCCTCGGTGCCGGAGCTGTGGAAGCGGATGCGCTCGACCGACGGCATCAGCGCCCGCACCGCGCGTGCCCAGGCGATCTCCTGCTCGGTGTTGGCGCCGAGCTGGGTGCCGTTGGGGAGCTGGGCGGCGGCGGCGGCCACCACCTCAGGGTGGCCGTGGCCGAGCAGCAGCGCGCCGTGGCCCATCGCGTAGTCGACGTACTCGCGGCCGTCGACGTCCCACTTCAGGGCGCCGTCGGCGCGGGTCATGAAGACCGGGAAGGGCAGCAGGCGGCGCACCTCGTGGGTGGCGCCTCCCGGGAACACGTCGAGCGCGTCCCGGTACAGCTCGGCGGAGCGGGGATGGAGCGCGACGTACTCGCGCGTGATCGAGTCGGATGCGGTAAGCGTCGGACCAGCCATGGCAGGACGGTAGGCCGATCTGGCTCGGCGGTACAACGAGCCCGCGGGAGGCGAGGTCTCCCCATGACCCGCGGCGCTTGCAATATGCTGCAAAACGCATCATATTGATGCAATGACACGATCGATTACCATTCGCGATGTCCCCGGCGAGGCATGCGATGAGCTCAGCGCCCGGGCAGCCGCCAGCGGACGGTCCTTGCAGGCGTATCTGCGCCTGAAGCTTGTCGAGCTGGCGGAGCGCCCGGACCCCGAAGTGGTGCTGCGCAGGATCGCCGAGCGCGTCGAGCGCACTGGCAGCACGCTCTCGGCCGCCAGCATCCTCCGGCACCGGGATGCCGATCGGCGATGACGCTGGTTCTCGACGCCAGTGCCGCGGTGGCGGTGCTGGTGGACAAGGGCGCCGACGGTCGCTGGGCGCGGCGGCAGCTTGCCACCGGATCGGCCGCGGCGCCGCATCTGATGCCGGCCGAGGCGGCCAACATCCTGAGACGCGCCGCCCTCGGCGGAGAGATCTCCGCGGACACCGCGTCGCTGGCACACGCCGACCTGTTGGAGCTGGACGTGGAGCTGTTCGACTACCGGGCGCTCGCGGCACGCGCGTGGCAGCTCCGTGAGAACGTGACCGTATACGATGGCTGGTACGTCGCACTCGCGGAGTCGCTGGCGGTCGACCTGATCACCCTGGACCGACGCTTGTCCCGCGCGCCCGGCTGTCTCTGCGCAATTCGCACACCCGACGACTGAGGCGACGATCCGCGGCCGCAGGCTACGTGCGCGCCAGCACGCGACCGGGGAGGGCGCCGGTGGGGGTGCCGTCGGCGATGATCGGGCGGCCGTTGACCAGCACCCAGCGCATGCCGACCGCTTCCTGGCGCGGCTCCTCCCAGGTTGAGCGGGCCGCTACCGTTTCGGCGTCGAACACCGCCAGGTCGGCCGCGGCGCCCACCCGGACCACGCCCCGGTCGGGGACGCGGAAGCGCTCGGCCGGGAAGCCTGACATCTTGTAGACCGCCTCCGGCAGGCTCAGCAGGCCGCGGTCGCGGACGAACTCGCCCAGCACGCGGGCGAAGCATCCGAAGCTGCGCGGGTGCGGGTGCGGGACGTCGTAGACGCCGTCACTGGCGACCATCATGCGCGGATGCACGGCGGTCGCGGCGATCACCCGCTCGTGCTCCTCCACCGGCGTCTGCCAGGGGAACACCATGGTCGCGGCTCCCTCCTCCTCCATGACGAGGTCGAAGGCGAACTCGCCGATCGGCTTGCCGGCCGCCGCAGCGAGGTCGGCCGTGCGCTCGCCGACGTGGCGTCCGGAGCGGCTGTAGCCGACGATCTGGTCGCCGCGTCCCAGGTACTTGGCCAGCCACACCACCGCCAGGTCGCGCACGCCGGGCCGGCGCAGCCGCTCGGCCATGGCCGGCCAGCCGCCGGGGTGCAGGTGGATGGGCAGCGCCATCTCCAGGTGGGTCATGCCGGCCGGGTAGAGATAGGACTCGAAGGACAGATCGACGCCCTCGCGTTCCACCTGCTCCAGCGCCGCGCCCGATTCTTCGTCCACGCGTTCGTGGCTGACGTGCACGGGACAGCCCGAAGCCTTGGCCAGCTCGATCGTCTCCCGCCATGCGACGGGGCGGCCCAAGTGGGAGTAGCGCTGGTGGGCGGCGTAGATGCCGCCGTGCTCGGCGGTGACCCGGCACAGGCGCACCAGTTCTTCGAAGCTGGCGTTGGCGCTCGGCTGGTAGTCCAGCCCCAGGCAGAGCGCGCCGGCGCCGGCTTCCATCCACTCGCGGGTGCCGTTCTCCATCGCCTGCAGCTCGTCCAGGGTCGCGTGGCGGGCCTCCCATCCCATCGCCCGCAGGCGCACGGCGCAGTGCGGGACCTGCGGGAAGACGTTCAGCGGCGTCGTGCCGGCGAAGCGGTCCAGGTAGGAGTCGATGGTCGGCCAGCGCGCCTCCAGCTCCGAGCCGCCGTAGAGGGTGGCGGTGTAGGCGAACAGCTCCTCGCACGCCGGTGAGTCGAGCGGCGCCCAGCCGAATCCGTCCGGGTGCAGCAGGTTGGTGGTGATCCCCTGCCGGGCGCCCACCAGGCTGTCGTGGCCGGCCAGCAGCGCCAGCTCCGAGTGCACGTGCACGTCGATGAACCCGGGGGTGACCGTGAGCCCGGTGGCGTCGACGGTGGTGTCCGCGGTGGCGGAGCCGAGGCCGCCGATGGCCGTGATCGCGTCGCCCTGCAGGCCGACGTCCGCCCGATAGGCGGGAGCGCCGGTGCCGTCGACGATCGTGCCGCCGGTGATGAGCACGGAGAAGGTGGGATCGGTATTCAGGCCCATGGACGGGACTATGAGTCCGCCGGGAGGGCCGCGCAAGCGGGCCGAGCGTCGGAGTCATGGTCGAGGTTGGGGCTGGGGGCAGACGGAGGCCGACGGCCTCGGTCTGCCGGCGATGAGTCCGCCGGGAGGGCCGCGCAAGCGGGCCGAGCGTCGGAGTCATGGTCGAGGTTGGGGCTGGGGGCAGACGGAGGCCGACGGCCTCGGTCTGCCGGCGATGAGTCCGCCGGGAGGGCCGCGCAAGCGGGCCGAGAGACCGTGCCCCGTGCTACGGTGACGCTGCCCGCACCCATCCGGCTCCACCCGCACCCATGTCCCCACTTCCCCGCGCCATGCTGATCGACCTGGACGACACCCTGCTGGCCTCCACCGAGGCCGGCCGCCGGGCGATGGAGGTCATCGGCCGGCAGCTCGCCGCCGATGTCGGGTTGCCCCTGGCCCAGGTGAGCCAGGCCATGTCCGAGGCCTCCACCTGGTTCTGGTCGGACGAGGAGCGCCGCGCCCGCGCTCGCCTGGACCAGGCCGGCGCGCGTGCCCGCATCGTCGAGCGTGCCGTGGAGCTACTGCGGTGCACGGTACCCGTCGACGCGGAGGCCTTGGGCATCCGCTCCGTGGCAGAACGCCTTCACGTCCTGGAGCCGATCCCCGGCGCCCTGGAGACCGTCGGCGAGTTGCGCCGCCGCGGCGTGCGGCTGGCGCTGGTCACCAACGGCAGCGCCGCCGACCAGCGCGCCAAGATCGACCGGCACGCCGTGGACACCCGTTTCGACGCGGTTCTGGTGGAAGGCGAGGTGGGCTTCGGCAAGCCCGACCCGCGCATCTTCCGGCTGGCGCTGGAGCGGCTGGGCGTGAGCGCCGCGGAGGCGTGGATGGTTGGCGACGACCTGCCCTGGGACATCGCCGGCGCGCAGGCGGTGGGCATCCACGCGGTGTGGGCGCGAGACCACGCGGCGACCGGCGCGACGGGCGACGGAACGGTTCGGCCCGACCGCGCCGTGGGCACGATCGCGGACCTGTTGGCCTGAGCCGCGCCGCCGTCGCTACCTTGGAGGCGATGGCCACGCGGCTGCCGGTTCCCCCTCGGCTGCAACCGGTCGATCAGCGCCTGATCGCCTGGATGGACCGCCACGGCGTGCGCCTGCTGCGCGTGACGATCGGGGTGGTGTTCATCTGGTTCGGGGCGCTGAAGCTCTTCCCCGGCGCCAGCCCCGCGGCCGGCCTGATCGTGTCGACCTATCCGTTCCTGCCGCCAGGGCTGTTCCTGCCGTTCCTGGGCTGTTGGGAGATGGCGATCGGCACCGGCTACCTCACCGGGCGCCTGCTGCGCGTGACGGTGGCGCTGATGTACGCGCAGATGCTGGGGGCGATGTCGCCGATCGTGCTGAACCCGGAAGCGGTGTTCGTGGCGGCGCCGTTCGTGCTGACCCTGGAAGGTCAGTACATCGTCAAGAACCTGGTCCTGCTGGCCTCCGCCATCGTAATCGGCGCCAAGGTCCGCTGACGTAAGGGCGGCCTAAACATAGTCTATTTCTGTTTCGCGTGGTGCGTTTCTACTAGAAAAGATGCAACCGCACCAGCAGCGTTCACTGCAAGGCTCGCGTGCCGTTGTGACGGACGAACAGGCAATCTCCCTCCCCGGCCGTGAGAATCAGACAGGCGATTTCGCAGTGTTCCGATTCCGTTCACGAGGTTCATGATGCCGCCGAGAATTTGCTTGATCGGCTCTTGTGAATGTTGGCTCGGGGCGAGAGTCAATGCGCTCGCAACCTTAGAGTATAGTTTCGGCAAGTCTTCCTTGTCGTTGTAATCAATCGAGAGATCGTCGAGGATGTGTTTCGTCACAGCTTCCAACAGAGTCCGCGAAAGGGTTATAGCACCGGCTGGGTCGCTCTCCCTGCGCGCAACTGCTTTCGCCCATAAGGCGCAGATGTGCTCTACGTCAAGCAGCTCTATCGCATCGATGGTGACAACATCTCCGGGTGTACGGTTGGCATCTTCCAGGTAGTCAACAAGGGGGTTGAACGCCGTGCGAATCAACTGCCGGCGTAGGTAGACGCCTCATTCTTGATAAACGGCCAGAACGCGTCGAGGCTTCGGTAGGTGCGAACAAAATCCGGAATCATGCTCTTGATCTCGTGATCGCTCATCAACTCCCGGCGTAAGAACATATAGGTGTCATCCTCGCGGTCCCCTCCTGTTGCCGCGGCCATAATGATGTCTTCCATGATCTTGACCCGTCCAAGGGTAGACTCTGGGAGCTCCGGTGGAGTCAGCATCGGCAGACGGGGGTGAACTCAGGTTGGAGCGGATGGTCAACCATGATCATTCTCTAGGGAGGACCTCCTTGGGAAACTTCGATGAATCGAAACCATATACCGTGTAGGTGGCGGAAGTCCGTATCTGTCGAAAGAAGGGTGGCGCCGCTCGCGTGAGCGGTAGCTGTCGGGATGCGATCGAGAACATCTTCGAGGCGTGTTCGTTTTCTGTCTCCCCATCCGTTTTTCTCGGCGAGTGCAAGCATCTCGCCTCTACAGATTACGGACGTGAATACTATTGTTTCGGGAGATCCAAGATCGAACTCCTCCCTAGCGCCGATAGCCCAAGGGGCGGTACGCGTGAACCCAAGCAAGAGATTCGTATCCAAGAGAAATTGAGTCACGAGATTCAGTTCAGTCGAGTTGGGCGAGCAGGTCGTCGATAGATTCTTCGCCGGGCCAAGTACCCCCAAGATCAAGGGGATCAAACGTCCCGGTCTGCCTATGCTTGCTATGAAACAGGGAAGGGGAAACATCAATGGACGGTATTTCCTCGAAAATATTCGACCCCTCGAGTCTGCCAGCAATACGATGTGCCTCGATCAATCGAGGCTGGCCGTTGACCTTGAAATGCACCATGCCTTCGATCGTGGTGGGCTTGCCCCACAAGGGGCGCAACGTCTCTACGTTCAATACCGTTGTGTCAACCCGTCCATATAGCGCTGATGTTCGGTTTACGAGGAGACGAAAGCGCCCGCTTCCGTGCTTGATCTCGTCGAGTCTGCCGCTCACAACAAAAGACCGTGGTGTCGGGATATTCTTGAGACGGTCTTCGACAGACAGACATGTAGTTTCATCAAGTGAGAATCTTCCGTGGGCAGGCCCTTGCGGGATCATGTCATATCGAACACCCGCGACTCCGGCCGCTGTCCTGAACTTGAGAATAGCATCCGGTACAGAGCTGTCGAAATAGTCTCCGGCGGGGTCTGGTAACTGGAGCTCGTTAATCGCCTGCGCCGCGAGATCGAGCGCTGTGTCTTCGAGCGGCGGCCGTGCCCCACAGGACCGTTTGGGCGAATTGGTCACAGGCGGTGTCTCGGAGCTGCGGAGCGTCGATGCCGAAGATGGTAGATCCGGGCTTCAAATCAGTTACGGTGAAGTCAAGGGTGGCATCTAGCCAGCCGGGCCTAGGGCCTCTCGCGCTCCCGGAACCGGTAGTGAGTAAGCGTGTGGTGCGTTCGGCTGTTGTTAGAATGGCCGACAGCACACGCTGGAGAGCAGCCGCTTTGATGTGTCCTTGTTGTTCCTTTAGTCCGGAAATGCGAAATTGGTAACGCCGCGTCGTCATGGGTGCTCGCTAGCGGGGCTTGGTGTCGACGAGGGGCGACGCGACGTTGGGAGGGTACTAGGGGTGGACGTAGCGGTGAGCCCGCGGCAAGCGATTTGCTGGGCTTCGACCTGATCGTAGAGTTGATTCATGCTCATCCGGCGGAAGCGTGGGTGGATGGCGAGCGCATGCGGCTTGACCCGGAACCGCTGAGTCTGCTCCCCAAGGTCCGGGAGAGCCCCGTTGTCGGGGTTCGCCGCGTTTCTCATGTACCTATTATCATGATGCGGATCGCCGATCCTCAACAGAGGGTCGCGTCGCCATGGCTCTGGATCGGCCGGCGGCAAGTAGCCGACTAGGCCTCCGCGTCAATATCTTTCCTGGCGATTTCATGGTCGAGGTCACGGGACTGGGCAAGTCGTACGGGTCGGTGCGCGCGCTCGACGACGTGCGCTTCTCCATCGCGGCCGGGGAGATCGTCGGCTTGCTCGGCCCCAACGGCGCCGGCAAGACCACGGTCCTGAAGATCCTGACCGGCTACCTGCAACCCGACCACGGCACGGTCACCGTCGACGGCCTGGACGTGCTCACCGACACCCTGGCGGTGCAGGAGCGGATCGGCTACCTGCCCGAGAACGCGCCGCTCTATCCGGAGCTGACCGTGCAGTCGTACCTGCGCCACATCGCCGAGCTGCGGCGGCTGTCCCCGGACGAGGGGCGGACGCGCATCATGACGGCGCTCGCGGAGACGGGGCTGGCCGACCAGATGACCCGGCCGATCGGGGAGCTCAGCAAGGGCTACCGGCAGCGGGTCGGGCTGGCGCAGTCGATCCTCCACCAGCCGAAGCTGCTGATCCTCGACGAGCCGAGCGTGGGCCTCGACCCGACGCAGATCGTGCAGATCCGCCGGCTCATCCGGGATCTGGCCCGGCACAGCACGGTGCTGTTCTCCACCCACATCCTGAGTGAGGTGGAGGCGCTCTGCGACCGCGCGGTGATCATCATGCAGGGCCGCATCCGCGCCGACGCCGACCTGGAGACGCTCGCAGCCGGAACCTCGGTCCTCCTCACCCTGGCCGGTGAGGCGCCGGAGGCGCGCGAGCGGCTGCTGGGGCTACCCGGGGTCGGTGCGGTGGAACAGGAGCGCGATGACCGCGGCCTTCACTACCGGATCACCGCCGAGGAAGCGGTGGACACGCTCGGCCGCAACGTGTTCGACGCGGCCGCAGCCGGCGGCTGGCCGGTGAGCGAGCTGCGCCAGGAACGGCGGACGCTGGAGACGGTGTTCAACGCGCTGGCCGCCGGCGCCGGCGTGGAGGCGGGCGAGTGAGCGAAGCGAACCTCACTCGAAGAGTGAGCGAAGCGACCCTCACTCGCAGAGTGACGCCTACCCTGTCGGTCGCGCGCAAGGAGGTGCTGAGCTACTTCAGCTCGCCGCTGGCCTTCATCGCCGTGGGTGCATTCCTGGCGGCGACGCTGTTCATGTTCTTCTGGGTGGAGGCGTTCTTCGCGCGCGGCATCGCCGACGTGCGGCCGCTGTTCGCCGCGATGCCGCTGCTGGTGATGCTGCTGGTGGCGGCGCTGGGCATGCGCCAGTGGAGCGAGGAGCAGCGCTCCGGGACGCTGGAGATCCTGCTCACGCTGCCGGTGCGGCCGATCGCGCTGGTGATGGGCAAGTTCCTGGCGATCGAGGTGCTGGTGGCCACGGCGCTGCTGTTGACCCTGCCGTTGCCGCTGACCGTCGCGCTGCTCGGCAACCTGGACCCGGGGCCGGTGATCGGCGGCTACCTGGCATCGCTGCTGATGGCCGGCGCCTACGCCGCGCTCGCCCTGTTCCTGTCGTCGCGCACCGCCAACCAGGTCGTCGCCTTCATCTCCACCGCCGTGGTCGGCGGCGCGCTCTACCTGGTCGGTACGCCGGGAGTCACCGACTTCGCGGGAGCGGCCGGCAACCTGCTGCGGCAGATCGGCACCGGCAGCCGCTTCGCCTCCATCGAACGCGGCGTCCTGGACCTCCGCGACCTGGTCTACTACCTGACGCTCACCGCCGGATTCCTGGCCGCCAACGTACTGGCGCTGGACGCCAAGCGATGGAGCCGCGGGGCCGTCACGTCCCGCTACCGCCGGCGCGCGCTGGCGGCCGCCGCGCTGGCTGCCGCCAACCTGATCCTGCTCAACGTGTGGCTGGGCCCGTTCGCGCGCCTGCGCGTCGACCTCACCGCCGAACGTGCCTACTCGCTGTCGCCGGCGACGGTGTCGCTGCTGGAAGGGCTGTCCGAGCCGCTCACGGTCCGCGCGTACCTGAGCGAGCGCACCCATCCCCTGCTCGCGCCGCTGGCTCCGCAGATCGGCGACCTGCTGGAGGAGTACCGCATCGCCGGCCGCGGTGCGGTCACCGCCGAGGTGATCGACCCGGGCGGTGACCCGGAAGCCGAGGAGGCCGTGCAGGCCTACAACATCCGGCCCACGCCGTTCCAGGTCGAGGACCGCTTCGAGCAGGGGATCGTCAACTCCTACTTCGACGTGGTGGTCAGCTACGGCGACCAGTACGAGGTGCTGGGGTTCCAGGACCTGATCCGCATCGACCGCGGCCGCGACGGCATGACCGAGGTGCGCCTGCGCAACTTCGAGTACGACCTGACCCGCGCCATCAAGAAGGCGTCGTCCGGGTTCCGGAGCGTCGACTCGCTGTTCGCGGCGCTTCGCGATCCCGTGGAGCTGGCGCTGTACGTGACGGCGGACACGCTGCCGGCGGATCTGGACGAGCCGCGGGCCGTGGTGGCGGATGCGGCGGCTGCGCTGGCCGAGCGGTCCGGCGGCGCGCTGGTGTTCCGGGAGATCGACCCCGGCCCGGAAGGGTCCGAGGGCCGCCAGGGGCTGGCAGACCGCTACGGCCTGCAGCCGATCGCGGCGTCGCTGTTCTCGACGGAGACCTACTACTTCGACCTGATCCTGGAGTCGGCCGGCCAGACGTTCATCGTCCGGCCGGAGGACGAGTACCGCGCGGCGTCGGTCACCGCCGCGGTCGAGGCGGCGCTGAAGCGGGTCGCTCCGGGATTCCTGCGTACCGTCGGCGTGCGCCTGCCGCCATCGGGTCCCATGCAGGATGCCTTCGGGAGGCCTCAGCAGCCATTCGCGTCCTGGCAGCTCCTGCAGCAGCAGCTCTCCGAGGACTACGCGGTGCAGCGCGTCGATCTGAGCAGGGGCGAGGTGCCGGCGCAGGTCGACGCGCTGCTGGTCGTGGCGCCGCAGGCGCTGAGCGACCGGGAGCGGTTCGCCGTCGACCAGTACCTGATGCGCGGCGGCGCGCTGCTGGTGGCCGCGGGCAGCCACCGCGCCGCCGCCGACCCGCTCACCGAGGGCATCTCGCTGAACCGCGCCGGCGAGGGGATGGCGGCGCTGCTCGATGCGTACGGCGTGAGCGTCGCTCCCCGCGTGGTCATGGACCCGCAGAACGAGTCGTTTCCCACCACCATACGGAGCGGCTCGATCCTGCAGATCCGCCCGATCGACTACCCGTACTTCGTCGACGTGCGCCGCGACGGCATGGCGCGCACCCATCCGATCACGTCATCCCTGGAGGCGGTGACCCTCAACTGGGCGTCGCCGCTGGCCGTGGACGGCGCTCTGGCCGCCGGCCGGCAGGTGGAGGTGCTGCTGCACTCGACGGCGGAGGCCTGGACCACCGGGGAGCCGGCCGCGCAGCCGGACTTCGCACGCTATCCCGACGCGGGCTTCGCGCAAGGCGAAGACCGCCAGGAGTGGCCGCTCGCGGTGGCGGTTACCGGGCGCTTCGGGAGCGCGTTCGCGGAATCGGGTCCGCCGCCGGCGGACGGCGACGCTGCCGCCCGGCGCTCGACGATCGAGGCCTCGCCGGAAGATACCCGCCTGGTGGTGTTCGGCTCGGGCGAGTTCCTCAACGACACGATCATGAGCCTGTCGGCGAGCCTGCACGGGGAGCGCTACCTGAACAGTCTGCAGGTGCTGCAGAACGCCGTGGACTGGGCCGTGGAGGACCTGGACCTGCTGGGCATCCGTTCCGAGGGAGCGGTGACGCGGCTGCTTGAGCCGATCGATGACTCGGCCCGGCGCGCCTGGGAGGTGATCAACTACGTGGTCGTGGCGCTGCTGCTCGGCGCGGTGGGCGCGGTGTGGTGGATGCGCCGGCGCGGCGAGCGGCCGCTGTACGGTCCGGCTGCCCGCGAAGGGGACCCGGATGAACCGGCACCCGCGGGCGGGGAGGGCGGTCCGTGATCGCGGCGCTGCGTCGCGAGCGCGGTCTGGCCGTGCTTGCGGCGGTGCTGCTGGCGCAGGCGGCGATCCTGTTGCTCACGCGGCTGCCGGGCCGCGAGCAGGTGCCGGAGCCGCTGCTGGCCGGCCTGCAGGCCGACGCGGTGACCGGTGTCGAGATCGAGGATGGCGCGGACGGACACGTCGTGATGGCACGCGAAGGGGACGGGTGGGTGCTGAGCGACGCCGGCGGCTACCCGGCCGACGGCACCCGCATCGCCGACCTGCTGGACCGGCTGGCAGCCGCCTGGCGAGACCGGCTGGTGGCGCGCACCGAGGCCGGCCGGCTGGAGCTGCGCGTGGCGCCGGGCGGCTTCGAGCGCCGCGTGCGCATCGACGCCGGCCCGGAACGCTACCTGTTGTACATCGGCACCACCGCCGGCACCGGCGCCGGGCACGTGCGCGTGGACGGAGAGGACGAGGTGTGGACGGTCGACGGCGTGGCCCCGTGGCAGGTGGCCGCCGACCGGGCAGACTGGGTCGATCCGGTCTACCTGCGCGTCGAATCCGATCGGGTCGCCGCCTTCGAGCTGGTGAACGCGGCAGGCCGGTTCCGCTTCGAGCGGTCGGACGGGGGGTGGACCTCGCCCGTGCCGGGTGCCGGCGAGGTCCTGGACCAGGATCGCGTGACCGCCTTCGTGGACCGGGTGAGCACGCTGCGGATGCGCCGGCCGCTCGGGACCGAGCCGCCCGGCGACTACGGGCTGGCCGAGCGCGCGGCGGTCGTGCGGCTCGCTCTGAGCCCGGACGGGGACGGGGAGGCACGGACCCTGGAGCTCCTGATCCTGGCCGGCGGGGACGACGACTACGACTACGTCGTGAAGAGCTCCGATTCGGAGTACTATGTGGAGGTTCCGAGCTTCACGCTCGCCGATCTGGTCGACGCCGGCCGTTCGGCGTTCGTGACGGCCGACGACACGGGCGGCTCGCCACCGGGAGATCCATCGCAGTGAGCAGCCGCCCGGCGAACATTTCGTAAGCACATTCGGAGGTAATCGAATGAAAATGCATGTGGGCGGCGCCTGGGTGGAGGCCGCCGAGACGATCGACGTATTGAACCCGTTCGACGGATCGGTCGTGGACACGGTGCCGCGCGCGACCATCGACGACGTGCAGACCGCGCTGGCGACCGCGCAGAAGGCCGCCGGGCAGGTGGCGGCCATGACCGGCTACGAGCGCTACGAGATCCTGCATCGCGCCTCGGAGCTGATGGTCGAGCGCGCCGCCGAGCTGTCGAAGATCATCACCATGGAGGAGGGCAAGCCGGTCTCGGAGGCCGACATCGAGGTGGCGCGCGCCACCGAGATCATCGCCCTGTCCGCGGAGGAGGCCAAGCGCCTGGGCGGCGAGGTGCTGCCGCTGGACGGCGCGCCGGGCGTGCGCGACAAGCTCGGCTTCACCCTGCGCGTGCCGTGTGGGGTCGTGGTCGGCATCAGCCCCTTCAACTTCCCGCTGCACCTGGTCTGCCACAAGGCCGGCCCCGCCTTCGCGGCCGGCAACGCCGTCATCCTCAAGCCGGCGACCGACACGCCGCTGTCGGGCCTGAAGATCGTCGAGCTGCTGGTGGACGCCGGCGCCCCGCCGGAGGCCGTGCAGTGCCTGACCGGTTCGGGAGGCGAGATCGGCGACGCGCTGTGCGAGGACCCGCGCGTGCGCAAGATCACCTTCACCGGCAGCCGCGACGTGGGCGAGCACATCTGCAAGGTCGCCGGCCTGAAGAAGGTGACCATGGAGCTCGGCTCCAACGCGCCGTTCGTGGTGATGCCCGACGCCGATCCGGAGAAGGTGGCCAAGGCTGCCGCCATGTCCGGCTACTCCAACGCCGGGCAGGTCTGCATCTCCACGCAGCGCGTGCTGGCGCACGCGGACATCTACGGCGACTTCGTGGATGCCTTCAAGGCGGAGACGGAGTCGATCAACACCGGCAACCCGCTGCACGCCGACAGCAGGATGGGGCCGATGATCCGCCAGTCCGACGCCGAGCGCGTGCACGGCTGGGTCGACGAGGCGCTCACCGGCGGCGCCACGCTGGTCGCCGGCGGCGACCTCGACGGCCAGATCATGCAGCCGACCGTGGTGGAGGGCGTCAGGCCCGAGATGCGCATCTCCTGCGACGAGGTGTTCGGCCCGGTGGTGGGCGTCACGAAGGTGGACGACATCGACCAGGCGATCGCGCTGGCCAACGACACCAACTACGGCCTGAGCGCCGCCATCTTCACCGAGAACGTGAACTGGGCCATGCAGTACGTCCGCCAGGTCGAGTCCGGCAACATCCACGTCAACTGGGGCACCCAGTGGCGGGCCGATCTGATGCCGTACGGCGGCCTGAAGGACTCCGGCATGGGCAAGGAAGGGCCGAAATACGCGGTCGAGGAGATGACCGAGACCAAGATGTGCGTCTTCCACCTGTAAGGGGCACGCGATGGCGGTACGCATGTACACGACGCCGAGCTGCGGCTACTGCACGCAGCTCAAGCGCTACCTGCGCGAGCGGCAGGTGAAGTTCACGGAGTACGACATCAGCCGCGACGAGCGCAAGGCGGCCGAGATCGCGCACCGCTCCCGGCAGCAGGGCGTGCCGGTGCTCGACTACAACGGCACCATCGTCGTCGGCTTCGACCGCGAGCGCATAGACCGCCTGATCGCGAAGGGGTAGCTTCGGCGGGCGATTACGAGCGGCGCTGCAGGTAGCTGCGGCGCCGCTCCGGCTCGAACTTCTCGATCGCGTAGCGGAGCATCGTGCGCGGCATGTGGGCGGCGTGGCGATCCAGGAATCGCTCCTCGGCGCCGCGGTCACGCTTGCCGATCTCGCGCAGCATCCAGCCGACGGCCTTGTGGATCAGGTCGTGCGGATGGTCGCGCAGCAACTCGGCCAGCCGTAGCGTGTCCCGGAACTGGCCGGCGCGGATAAAGGCGAAGGTGGCGAGCACCGCCACGCGCTGCCGCCACAGGTGGCCGGAACCCGCCAGCTCGTAGAGTACGGCGCGGTCCCACTCCAGCAGATGGGCGCCCAGGATGTGCGGCGCGGAACCGTCCACCAAGTCCCAACTGTTCACGGCGTCCAGGTGGTCGAGGTAGAAGGCGGCGATCGCCTCCCGCTCCGCCGGTTCGGCGCGCCGGTAGCGGTCGGCCAGGACGAACAGCGCCGCCTGCCGGTGCTCGTGCCAGGGGCTGGCCAGCGCGTCCGCGAGGTCGGGCAGCGAGAGCTCGCGATGGCGGCGGGCGATCGCCCGCACCTCCGGCACGCGCAGCCCCAGGAACCGGTCGCCCTCTCCGTACTCCCCCGGTCCCGTGCGGAAGAACCGCTGCAGGTGCCGCGCGCGCTCCGGGTCGCCGGCACCGTCCAGCTCCGCGCACAGCGCGCGTGCGGGGGTTCTCATCGCTCGCCGATCATAGCTCGCCTGCGGGCTCCGTTTGAGCCCTCGCGAAGCGATGCGGCCGGTCGTGCGTTATAGTGGCATGAGCCCCAGCCACATGATCGCGCCAGCAGCCGTCCGGGTAAACGGTACGGGAGAGTCCAAGGGCTACCTGCGGATCGACGCGCACGATCGAGTCCCCGTCACGTCGTTGGACACATCGGTCCTCATGTGCAGGAGCTCAAGTGATGCCCTGGAGCTACTGCCCGAACGGTGCGTGCGGACGGTGGTGACCTCGCCGCCGTACTGGTCGCTACGGGACTACGAGGTCGATCGGCAGATCGGTCGCGACGACGTCCTCGCGGACTACGTCGCAAGCATCGTGGAGGCGTTCGACAAGGTCCGTCGCGTGCTTACCGACGACGGAACCGTATGGCTGAACGTCGGCGACGCATACACCTCCGGCAACCGGCGGTATCGAGCACCGGACCGCAAGAATCGGGCGCGGGCGATGGCCGTCCGGCCGGTGACGCCGGAGGGACTCAAGCCGAAGGACCTGATCGGCGTCCCCTGGCGCCTGGCGTTCGCGCTGCAGGACGCGGGCTGGTGGCTCCGGTCGGAAGTCATCTGGCACAAACCGAACGCCCACCCGGAATCGGTGCGGGACCGGCCGACGAAAGCGCACGAGACCGTGTTCCTGCTCTCCAAGAGTCAGGACTACCATTACGACATCGACGCCGTGCACGGCCCGAGAGGACGCCGGCTGCGGACGGTGTGGGACATACCGACTGAACCCCAGAAGCGCAACGGCGCGACGGATGATCACCCGGCGATGATGCCGATGAAGCTGGCGCGAAGATGCGTAGCGATCACCAGCCGGCCCGACGACGTGGTGTTGGATCCGTACGCCGGTTCCGGTACGACGCTGATCGCCGCCCGGGACCTCGGCAGGAGATGGGTCGGTGTGGAGTTGAATCCCGCCTACGTGAACCTGATCGAGCGCAGGATCGGTGCCGGGACGCCCAACCTATTTGCGGCGGCAGATCCAGCGGCCACATGACCCCTGAGCTGAGCAATACCACAAGGATCTCGAGGCGATGAAGGCCCGGATCGACACGCTGTCGCCGGTGGCAGCGCGGTTCGTGGCCCGCCTCATAGGCTCTCTTGCGTCACCACCGGAGGCGACGGTCAACCCGCAGACGACGTGGATTACCGAAGGCTCCGATTGGGTCGAGTACTTCAGCCTTGCCGGCCCCGACCGGCCGGTGAAGGTCTGGCTCAACGGGCGGGCCGTCGTCTGGCGGCAGGACTCCGGCCACGAGGCGAGCCCGGAAGAGAGTACCGCACCGAGGTCGACTGGCGGTAGGGAGAGGACACGCTGGTGTTCGCCCTCGACACCAGCGGCGGCCGAGTAGGGAGAGGCGCACATCAGCATACCGGGCCGCTGACCGGGCGCCGGTGTCTCGAGCGGCTACAGGAGATGCAACGCGCGGGCGAAGAGCGCGGAACCGATGCCGATCAACAGGCCGACACCCACCTCGGGGATGGAGTGGCCGACGTCGTGCGAGGTCACCGGCCGGTTCGCCTCCGGCATCGGCGCGATCATCTGGCGTAGCGCCTCCGAGTTGATCTGGATCGCGCCGCGCACGCGGATGGCATCGAAGATGATAATCACGCTGAACGCGCAGGCGATCGCGAACAGGTCGGACGCCACGCCGGCGCGCAGGCCGATGGCGGTAGTGAGAGTCGCGACGAAGGCGGTGTGCGATGACGGCATACCCCCGGCGGCGAACATCCGCTGCCACGCGAAGGTGCGCGTGCGTGCCGAGTACGCGGCTATCTTGAAGATCTGGCACCCGACCTGGACCACGACGGCCACGAGGAGGGATGTGCTCACGCCGGCCGCCATAAGGGGCGGATGGTACCATGAGCGCATGAGTCCTCTGGTAGCGCTGGTTTCCCGCGACGATTTCGCCGTTCCCGCCGGCCTGGCCGAGCGGATCGACGCGGCCGGCGGTGAGTTGCGCCATCGCGACTGCACCAGCGGCGCGGAGGTCGCCGAGACCGCCCGGGACGCGACGGTGGTCTGGGTATTCGGCGGGGGGAGGCTGGTCACGGAGGATCTGCTCGGCGAGCTGCCGGAGTGCCGACTGATCCTGCGCAGCGGCAGCGGTACCGACAACATTCCGGTCGCCTCGGCGCGCGGGCGCGGCATCGCGGTCGGCAACACGCCGGAGGCGACCCGGGACGTTGTGGCCGACCACACGATCGGCCTGCTGATCGCGCAGCATCGGCTCATCGTCCTCAAGGACCGTCACATCCGCCGCGGGCGCTTCTCCCAGAGTGACCCGTCGGCGGGCCCCGCGCTGGCCGGCATGACCCTGGGCCTGATCGGCTTCGGCCATATCGGGGCCGCGGTCGCCACCCGCGCGGCGCCGTTCGGGCTGCGGCTGCTGGCGACCGACCCGGGCAGGAGCGACCGGGAGATCCGTGCCGGCGGCGCCCGGCCGGTCGGGTTGGACGAGCTGCTTCCCACCAGCGACTTCGTGTCGCTCCACGTCCCGCTGATGGCGAGCACCACGGCGCTGATCGGCGCGCGCGAGCTACAGGCCATGCAGCCGCACGCGATCCTGATCAACACGTCGCGGGGCAAGGTCGTCGATCAGGAGGCGCTGATCGCGGCGCTGGAGTCGGGTCGGATCGCCGGCGCCGCGCTCGACGTGTTCGACCCGGAGCCGCTGCCGCCCGACAGCCCGTTGATCGGCATGGAGCAGGTGGTGCTCACTCCCCACACCGCCGGCTCCGGCAGCGCGATGATCCGTCAGTTCTGGGAGGACTCGATCGTCACCATCGGCCACTTCCTGCGCACCGGCCGTCCAAGGTGGGAGGTGACCGCGTAGGAGCGGAACGCGCGGTCGCTACAGCAACGCGCGCAGACGGTCGCCGATCGCCTCCACCTCGGGGTCCGACAGGCAGGTCGGATTCAAGCGCAGCAGACCTTCGCGCACGCCGCCTGCGTTGACGTGGATGGGCGGGTCGCCGTCCTGCAGGGCGGCCGTGAGCGCCAGGGCGTCACCCCGGTCCGGACGCACTTCCACGATCGGGGTTCCGTCGCGGCTGTCGTCGAGGCGGACCTGGCACGGAGCGCCGTTCAGCAACTCGACGAGCCGGTCGGACAGGCGCCGCCAGCCGGCAATGCGCTCGCGGTCGGGGACGGAAGCGAATCGCTGCAAGGCGACCAGCAGGCCGGCGATCTGCTCCTTGCCGACCTTGCAGGGGCGGCCGATGCCGTGATGCGGGGCGCCCGCGATCGGCGGCTCGCCTGCGATCCACGACGGCGGCCGCCACAGTTCCGGCATGACGTCCTGGTCGAAGAGCTGCAGCGCCGCGGCGCCGACCAGCCGGCGGCGGCCGCACAGGATGCCCGTCCCCTGCGGTCCGCCGATCGCCTTGCCGCCGGAGAAGCACACCAGGTCGGCGCCGGCGTCGACGAATGCGCGCAGGTTGGACTGCGGCGGCAGCCTGCCCGCGGCATCGACGATCACCGGCACGCCGCGCGCGTGCGCCTGGGCGATCACCTGCTCCAGGGGCGGCTGCGAGTAGGACTGGGCGACGTAGGCGATGGCGGCGGTGCGGTCGTCGATGGCGGCCCCCAGCTCCCACGCCTCCGTGTCGCGGACGCCGGCCCCGGAGAACCGATCGGCGATGCCGACCTCCACCAGCTCGGCGCCGGCGGTGCGCAAGGCGTGGTCGTAGAGGTTGCGGTGACTGCGCGGGATCAGTATGCGGTTGCGTCCCGCCACGTGCGGCAGCCGCCTCATGCGGTCGGGATCGAGGCCGGTCAGGCAGGCCGCGGCGGCGAGCAGCAGCGCAGCGGCCGCGCCGCTGGTGACCAGGCCGGCTTCGGCGCCGGTGTGCTCGGCGATGATCTGGCTGGCGCGCTCCTGCAGCGTCTCGATGGCCACGCACTGGCCCATCGCCTCCGCCACGGCGGCTGCCACCTCCGGGTCGGCGCGGCCGCCACCCAAGCGGGTCGCCGGCCCCGCCGCGTTGATGATCGTGGGAACGCCGAGCGCCCCAAAAATCGTCGTCTTCGACTCCGGTTCTTGGGTCAGCTTTCCTCGGGAAGGCCGTACCTGCGGCGGAACCGTTCGATCCGGCCGGCGGTGTCGACGAGTTTCTGCTTTCCGGTGAAGAACGGATGGGACGCGCTGGAAATTTCCAGGGTCACCAGGGGGTACTCGTTGCCGTCCTCCCAGGTCACCGTCTCCTTGGACTTGACGGTGGAGCGGGTCAGGAACTGGAAGTCGCTGGCCGCGTCCTTGAAGACGACCGGCCGGTATTCGGGATGGATGTCGGGCTTCATCGGCCGCTCACCGGCCGCGCCACGTCCTTGAGCGTCAGGCCCTCGTCCTTGAGAAATTGCATCAGACCCTTCCTGTTCACCGTGCGCAGCGCCCGCGTTGACAGCTTGAGACGCACGGTCCGGCCCAACTCCGGCACGTACAGCCGCTTCTCCTGGATATTGGGCCGCTGCACGCGCCGCGTCTTGTTGTGCGCGTGCGATACGTTGTTGCCGCTGAGCGGCCCCTTGCCGGTCAGCGCACATCTTCGTGACATGCCGGGAAGTATGCCCAATAGCGGCCGGTGAGGGAAGTAGGCGCCGAGGACCCTTCGCAAGGCGCTCGGCGAACGCCCTGCGCCGGGATCAGGACGGCCGGTCGCCTGAAAGCGTCACGCGGTGCATCACGCGCCGGAAGCCGTGGTAGTCGTTGATCGGCAGGTGCTGGGTGCAGCGGTTGTCCCAGACCGCCAGGGAGCCGGGCCGCCAGCGGTAGCGGCAGGTGAGCTCCGGCTGCACCTGGTGCTGAAACAGGTACTCCAGCAGGGGCCGGCTCTCCGTTTCGCTCCAGCCCTTGAAGTGAGAGGTGTGCCCGCGGTTCACGTACAGCGCCTTGCGGCCGGTCTCCGGGTGGGTGCGCACGACCGGATGCTCGCTGGTGAGCACCAACGCCTGCGCGCCCTGCTCCCGCAGCCGCTCCTCCCGGGTCGCGGCCACCGCCGGCTTGGCGGAGGTGCAGATGGCGGTCAGCCCGGCGAGGGTCCGTTGCAGTCCCCCCGAGAGCCGTTCGTAGGCCAGGTACTGGTTGGCGAACAAGGTGTCGCCTCCCCACGGCGGCAGCTCCACCGCGTACAGGAGGCTGCCCATCGGCGGACGCTCCAGGTAGCTGGTGTCGGTGTGCCACACGCCGCCGAAGGCGACCCGCTCGTGCTCCAGCTTGGTGACCGCGGTCACCAGCGGCTCCTCCGGCAGGCCCTGCAGCTGCGGGTAGGCGAGTGGCTCGCCCAGGCACCGGGCGAACGCGAGCAGCGACTTCGGAGTCAGCTCCTGCGCGGCGAAGAAGATCACGAGGTGGTCCAGGAGTGCCTGCCGGATCGCCGCCGCCGCGGCCGTGCCGAGCGGCCGGCTCAGGTCCACGCCGGTGATCTCGGCCCCCAGCGCGCCGGAGAGCGGCCGTGCTGCAAGCAGGTCCCCCATCGTCTTCATTGTCCTCGGCGGATGGCGCGCTTGGCAAACCGGGGCTGAGACCGATGCGGCTCAGCGGCGAGTGGCCGCCGTGACGGCCTGTAGCCCCGGCCGGGCGAATTTGCGGTACTCTGCGGGGGACGCATGACGACCCGCATCGGCATCATCAACGTATCGGACCGGGCCAGCGCCGGCGTGTACGAGGACACGCCCGGCAAGGCGGTGGTCGCCCTGCTGGAGCGCTACCTGACGACCCCGTTCGAGCCGGTCTACCAGGTCCTCCCGGACGAGCAGGACCAGCTTCAGGACGCAATGTGCCGGATGGCCGATGACGACGGCTGCTGCCTGATCGTCACCACCGGCGGCACCGGCCCGGCTCTCCGCGACGTCACGCCGGAGGCGACCGAGGCGGTGTGCCAGAAGATGCTGCCCGGCTTCGGGGAGCTGATGCGGCAGGTGTCGCTGCGCTACGTGCCGACGGCGATTCTGTCGCGCCAGACCGCGGGGGTTCGCGGCGGTGCCCTCATCCTGAACCTGCCAGGCCGTCCGCGTGCCATCGAGCAGTGCCTGGAGGCGGTCTTTCCGGCGATCCCCTACTGCATCGATCTTCTTGACGGGCCGCGCCTGGAGTGCGACCCGGCCGAGATCACCGCCTTCCGACCGAAGGGGGCGTAGGAGTTCCGGACGGATGGACCCAGACGGATGGACGTAGCCACCCTGCCGACCATCGCGGACGTGCGCGAGGCGGCCGCGCGCATTCGCACGCACGTGCACGCCACCCCGGTGTTCACCAGCCGGTATTTCGATCGCGCCGTGGGAGCGAGCCTCTTCTTCAAGTGCGAGAACCTGCAGAAGGTGGGAGCGTTCAAGAGCCGCGGCGCCTGCAACGCCGTGTTCGGGCTGACCGACGAGCGGGCGGCGGCCGGCGTTGCGACTCACTCCTCGGGCAACCACGGCCAGGCGGTGGGGTTCGCCGCCGGGCTGCGCGGCATTCCGGCGACCGTGGTGATGCCGCGCGGCACGACGGAGATCAAGAGGCGCGCCGTGCAGGGCTACGGCGCCCGCACGGTGGAGAGCGGTCCGACGCTGGCCGAGCGGGAAGGGACCACGCAGCGGATCGCCGACGCCGACGGCGCGCACGTGATCCATCCGTACGACGACGCCGACGTGGTGGCCGGACAGGGCACCGTGGCCCTGGAGCTGATGCAGCAGGCGGGGCCGCTGGACGCGCTGCTGGTGCCGGTCGGCGGCGGCGGCCTCACCTCCGGGACCGTGCTGGCCGCCGGCGGAGAAGCCGGTGTCGGGGCCGCCGGTCGGCCCGTGGTGTACGCGGCCGAGCCGGAGCTGGCCGATGACGCCTTCCAGTCGCTGCGCACCGGCGTTCGGCAGCCGGAACGGCCTCCCCACACGGTCGCCGAAGGGCTGCGCACCAGCCTGGGAGACATCACCTTCCCGCTGGTCCGCGACGGCGTGAGCGAGATCCTGCTGGTGAGCGATCGGGAGATCGTGGCCGCGACGCTCGCCTTCATCACCCGAACGAAACTGCTGATCGAGCCCTCGGCCGGCGTCGTGATCGCCGCGCTGCTGCGCTACCGGGAGCGCTTCGCGGGCTCCCGCGTGGGCGTGGTGCTGACCGGCGGCAACGTCGACCTGGCCGCTCTGGGCGCGCTTGCGGAGGGATTCGATGGCTGAGGCGGCGGTTGCCGTGCGGCCGGCGGCGTCACCGCCGCCGCGGGAGACGGTACAGGGGGTCGCCGACTTCCTGGCGGAGCTGACCGGCCGGGTGCGAGGCGAGTTGCGCACCGACACGTATACGCGCATCCTGTACAGCACCGACGCCAGCATCTACCAGGTGATGCCGCACGGCGTGCTGATCGCGCGCGACGAGGAGGACGTGCACGCCGCCGTGGAAGCGGCCGCCCGCCACAAGGTGCCGATCCTGCCGCGCGCGGCAGGCAGCAGCCTGGCCGGCCAGGCGGTCAACGAGGCGCTGGTCATCGACACGTCGCGGTTCCTGGACCGGGTGGTGGAGCTCGACACGGAGGAGCGCTGGATCCGCCTGCAGCCCGGCATCGTGCTGGACGCGCTCAACGGCTACCTGCGCCCGCACGGGCTGCAGTTCGGGCCCGACCCGGCTTCCAGCAACCGGGCGGCGATGGGCGGCATCGTCGGCAACAACTCCACCGGCTCCCACTCGATCCGGTACGGCATGACCGCCGACCACGTGCTCGGCATGCAGGCGATCCTCGCCGACGGCACCCGCTGCCGGTTCGGGCCGCTCGACGCCGACGGGCTGGCCGCCCACCAGGCCAGGCCGGGCCTGGAAGGCGCGGTCTATCGCGGCGTGGAGGCCATCGCCGCCGGCGGCCGAGAGGCGATCCTGGCAGGGACCCCCGCGCACTGGCGGCGCTGCGGCGGCTACAACCTGGACCGGTTCGTGGACGGTGCCAGCTTCACCTACCCACAGGACCCGCACTTCAACCTGGCCAAGCTGGTGTGCGGCTCCGAGGGGACGCTGGCGGTGATGACCGAGCTGACCCTCAACCTGGTGCCGGTGCCCGCTCACACGGCGCTGGCCGTCGTGCACTTCGATGACCTGTTCAGAGCGCTCTCATCGGTAGAGACCATCCTGGAGACCGACCCGTCGGCGGTGGAGCTGCTCGACAACTTCGGCCTGACGCTGGCCCGCGAGGTGCCGCAGTACGCGCGGCTGATGAACGGCTTCATCTCGGGCACCCCGAACTGCGTGCTGATCACCGAGTACTCCGGTGACAACCCGCGGGAGTTGAGGCAGCGCATCGACGCGCTGGGCGGCCACCTGCGCCGCCATGGGGTGCGCGCCACCGTGGTGCCGGCGCTCGACCCCGCGCTGCAGACCGACGTGTGGACGGTGCGCAAGGTCGGGCTGGGCCTGATGATGAGCATCAAGGGCGACTACAAGCCGATCCCGTTCATCGAGGACGCGGCCGTGCCGGTCGAGCACCTGGCCGAGTACGTGACCGCCATCGAGCGGTTCTGCAACGACATCGGCACCCGCGTCGCCTACTACGCGCACGCCTCGGCCGGCTGTATCCACATCCGTCCGCTGATCAACGCCAAGCTCGCCGCGGAGGTGGACAAGCTGCCGCTCATCTCCAGCTTCGCGCTGGAGCTGCTCGGCCGCTTCGGCGGCAGCCTGTCCAGCGAGCACGGCGACGGCCGCGCGCGGAGCTGGCAGAACGAGAGCTTCTTCGGACCCGACCTGTACCGGCTCTACCAGCAGGTAAAGGGCACCTTCGATTCGCACGGCATCCTCAACCCCGGCAACGTGGTGGACGCGCCGGCGATGACCGAGTCGCTGCGCTACGGCCAGGAGTACCGCGCGCAGCCGCACCGCGAGCACCTGTCCTTCCGTGGCGACCACGGCTTCACGCGCGCCGTGGAGATGTGCAACGGCGCCGGCATCTGCCGCAAGCGCACCGAGGGCACCATGTGCCCGAGCTTCATGGCCACCCGCGAGGAGGAGCACTCCACGCGCGGGCGGGCCAACGCGCTGCGGGCCGCGCTGTCCGGCACGCTCCCGCACGACGAGCTGACCTCGGAGCGCATGTTCGAGGTGATGGACCTGTGCATCGAGTGCAAGGCATGCAAGGCCGAGTGTCCGTCGTCGGTCGACATGGCCAAGATCAAGATCGAGTTCCTGGCCACCTACTACGACCGGCACCGGCTGCCGCTGCGCTCGCGGCTGTTCGCGGACATCGGCCGCGCCAGCCGGCTGCTGGCAGGGCCGCTCGCCGGCGCGGTCAACCGGCTGGTGGCGCCGGCGCCGGTCAGGCGCCTCCTCGAGCGGTTCGCCGGCATCAGCGCCCGGCGCACCCTGCCTGCGTTCAGCGGCGCTCCCTTCCCCGCCTGGGCGCGCCGTCGCGGGCTTGACCGTGCACCGTCGCAGCGCCCGGGACGGGGCGAGGGCCGGCCGGTGGCGCTGTTCCCGGACACCTTCAACAGCTTCAACACGCCGGAGGTGGCGCGCGCCGCCACCGAGGTGCTGGAACGGGCCGGCTTCGCGGTGACCGTGCCCGAGTATGGCTGCTGCGGGCGGCCGATGCTCTCCAAGGGCCTGGTGCGGCACGCCCGGCAGGCCGCCCGCGCCGCCGTCGCCCGCCTGGCGCCTCTGGCTCGTGCCGGCGTGCCGATCGTCGGCCTGGAGCCGAGCTGCGTGTCGGCCATCCGCGACGAGTACCAGTCGCTGTTGCCCGGCGACGAGGACGCCGCGCTGGTGGCCGAGCACGTGAAGACCTTCGAGGAGCTGGTCGCGCGGGCGCACGCGGACGGCGAGCTCGATCTCGACCTCGATCTGAACGGCGTGAACGGCCTCGACGGAGGGTTGCTGCTGCACGGCCACTGTCACCAGAAGGCGCTGATCGGCACCGGGCCCAGCAAGAGCACGCTGGGGCTCACCGGCGCGAAGGTGACCGAGGTGGACTCCGGCTGCTGCGGCATGGCCGGCTCCTTCGGCTACGAGGCCGAGCACTACGACGTGTCGATGACGATGGCCGAGCGGCGCCTGCTGCCGGCGGTGCGCTCGCTCGACGGCGGCGGCACGGTGGTCGCCGCCGGCACGAGCTGCCGGCACCAGATCATGCACGGCACCGGACGCCGTGCCCTGCACCCCGCAGAGGTGCTGCACGCCGCGCTGCGCGGCCCGAACGACCCCGAGCGCTCGACCCATGGAGGCTGAAACGAATGAGCGACCATTTCCACGCATTGGATGAACTGCGCGCGGGCGCGGAGCGGCTGCGCTACTACCGGCTGGGAGCCCTGCAGGACGCGGGACTGACACGGCTGGCGGAACTGCCGTACTCGATCCGCATCCTGCTGGAGTCGGTGCTGCGCCATAGCGCAGCCGGCGGCTCCGGCGGCGGGCCGGCGGTCACGCGCGAGCACGTCGAGGCGGTCGCCGGCTGGCAGCCGCAGGACCGGGAACGGCCGAGCGTGCCGTTCATGCCCGCGCGCGTGGTCATGCAGGACTTCACCGGCGTGCCCGCGGTGCTCGATCTGGCGGCGATGCGCGATGCGCTGGCGCGCGCCGGCGGCGACCCGCAGCGGGTCAATCCGTCGATCCCGGTCGACCTGGTGATCGACCATTCCGTGCAGGTGGACCGCTTCGGCTCCGCGGACGCACTCGCGCGCAACGCCGAGATCGAGTTCGAGCGCAACGCCGAGCGCTACCGCTTCCTGCACTGGGGGCAGCAGGCGTTCGCGAACTTCCGGGTCGTGCCGCCGGCGACCGGCATCGTCCACCAGGTCAACCTCGAGCACCTGGCGTCGGTCGTGATGCGCGACGATGCGGCGGGCGGCACGCCGCCGGTGGTCTATCCGGATACCGTGGTCGGTACCGACTCGCATACCACGATGATCAACGGTCTGGGCGTGCTGGGCTGGGGCGTGGGCGGCATCGAAGCGGAGGCGGCGATGCTCGGCCAGCCGTCCGACCTGGTGCTCCCCGACGTGGTCGGCATGCGCCTGACCGGACGGCTCTCGGAAGGGGTCACCGCGACCGACCTGACGCTGACGGTCACGCAGATGCTGCGCTCCCACGGCGTGGTCGGCAGCTTCGTCGAGTTCTTCGGCTCCGGCCTGGCGGGCCTGGCGCTGACGGACCGGGCCACCATCGCCAACATGGCGCCGGAGTACGGGGCGACGGTGGGATTCTTCCCGGTGGACTCCGAGACGCTGCGCTACCTGCGTCTGACCGGGCGCGGCGACGACGAGGTGGAGCGGGTCGCCGCGTACTGCCGCGCGCAAGGGCTGTTCCGCGGCGACGACGCGCAGGATCCCCGCTACAGCGCCACCCTGGAGCTGGACCTGGGCTCGGTGCAGGCGGTCCTGGCCGGTCCCAAGCGGCCGCAGGACCGGGTGCCGCTCGGCCAGATGAAGCGCCGTTTCGCCGAGTCTCTGGCGGCTCCGGTCGCCGAGCGCGGCTACGGGCTCGACGAGGCGGCACGCCAGGCAGCCGCCCGGGTCGGCAGCAACGGCGACCGGGCGGACCTGCGCCACGGCGCGGTGGTGATCGCCGCCATCACCTCGTGCACGAACACCTCCAACCCGAGCGTCATGATCGGCGCCGGCCTGCTGGCGCGCAACGCACGGCAACGCGGGCTGCACGTTCCGCCCTACGTGAAGACCAGCCTGGCGCCCGGCTCGCGCGTGGTCACCGACTACCTGGGGTCCGCCGGCCTGCTCGCGCCGCTGGCCGAGCTGGGCTTCGACGTGGTCGGCTACGGCTGCACCACCTGCATCGGCAACTCCGGACCGCTGCCGGAGTCGGTGACCGCGGCCGTGGAGTCGGCCGACCTGGTGGCAGCCGCCGTGCTCTCCGGCAACCGCAATTTCGAGGGCCGCGTGCACGCGACCGTGCGCGCCAACTACCTGGCATCGCCGCCGCTGGTGGTCGCCTACGCCCTGGCCGGCACCGTCGACATCGACCTGACCAGCGAGCCGATCGGCCGCGGCGACGGCGGGGCCCCTGTCTACCTGCATGACATCTGGCCCACCAACGCCGAGATCGCCCAGGCAGTCGCCGATTCGGTCAGCGCCGAGCAGTTCGCGGACCGCTACCGCGACGTCTTTTCCGGCAACCCCGCGTGGAGCGCGATCCAGGGCTCCGGCGGCACGCGGTACGCGTGGGAGGCGGACTCGACGTACATCCACGAACCGCCGTTCTTCGCGGACTTCGGCCGCGAGGCACGGCCGGTCGAGGACATCGACGGCGCCCGCGCGCTGCTGGTGCTCGGTGACTCGATCACCACCGACCACATCTCACCGGCCGGCGCCATCGCCGCCGACAGCCCCGCCGGCCGCTACCTGATCGGGCACGGGGTCGCGCGCGCCGACTTCAACCAGTACGGCGCGCGCCGCGGCAACCACGAGGTGATGATGCGTGGCACGTTCGCGAACATCCGCATCAAGAACCAGTTGGTGGCCGGCACGGAGGGCGGCGTGACCGAGCACCGGCCGTCCGGCGAGCGAATGTCCGTGTTCGACGCGGCGGTCCGCTACCGTGACGAGGGCGTGCCGCTCATCGTGCTGGCCGGCCAGGAATACGGCTCCGGCTCCAGCCGCGACTGGGCCGCCAAGGGGCCGGCGCTGCTCGGCGTGCGGGCGGTGATCGCGCAAAGCTACGAGCGCATCCACCGCTCCAACCTGGTCGGCATGGGGATTCTGCCACTGGAGTTCCCGCCGGGCGCGTCCGCCGCGGGACTGGGCCTGTCCGGCCGCGAGCGGTTCGACCTGAGCGGCCTGTCCGGAGGCCTTGCGCCCGGTCAGCAGGTGACGGTTACCGCAACCTCCGACGAGGGAGCGGTGACCCGGTTCACCGTCACCGCCCGCATCGACACCGCCCTGGAGATCGAATACCTGGCCGCCGGCGGCATCCTGTCCAAGGTGCTGGAGGACCTGGGCGGACCGGGCTGAGCTCGGAATCGCGGTAGCGCGTCTGCGGCAGCGGGGGCCGAGCTCGTACCGTTGACATCCTCATTGGTTAGCCACATCGTTAGCTAACATGATCGAGTCTCAGGTAGTCGTGAACGTCCACCAGGCAAAGACACAGCTATCGCGCCTTCTGGCGCGCGCGGAAGCGGGCGAGGAGGTAGTGATCGCCCGCAACGGCGATCCGGTCGCGCGGCTGGTCACGTTCACGGGCCGGCGCGGCACGCGCCGATTCGGGGCTCTGAAGGATCAGATCGTCGTCGATGACAGCTTCTACGAACCCCTTCCGGAGCACGAACTGGCCCGCTGGGAATCGTGAGCCATGCGCATACTGCTGGACACTCACGCCCTGCTGTGGTGGCTTGCCGGTAGCGACCGACTGTCCAAGGTGGCGCGCGGCGCGATCGCCGACGATGCCAACGACGTGCTGGTCAGCGCGGGATCGGCCTGGGAGATCGCGACCAAGTACCGCCTCGGGCGCCTTCCCGGTGCGGCAGCCCTGGCTGAGGATGTCAGCGGCTGTCTCCTTGACCAGGGGTTTCGGCCACTCGCGATCACCGTGGCCGACGGCGAGCGCGCCGGGCGCCTGCCGGGTCCGGTCCGTGATCCGTTCGACCGCATGCTGATCGCGCAGGCGCTGACCCTCGACATCGCCCTGGTTTCGATCGAGCAACCGTTCGACCGGTACGGCGTCCGTCGCCTATGGTGAGCACCGTGACCGGCACCTCATCCCCTCCGTCGACATCCCTGCCATCGACGTTCGGCCAGCTCAAGGCATCCGGCTACCGTCCGCGCACGGTCAAGGAGGAGCTGCGCGCCAACGTGCTCGCCCGCATGCGCGCGGACGAGCCGCTGTTTCCGGGCATCATCGGCTACGACAAGACCGTGCTGCCGGGGATCGTCAACGCGATCCTGTCGCGGCACGACTTCATCCTGCTCGGCCTGCGCGGCCAGGCGAAGTCGCGCATCCTGCGCGCGCTGGCCGGCTTCCTGGACGAGTACGCGCCGGTGATCGCCGGCAGCGACCTCAACGAGAGCCCCTTCGAGCCGATCCTGGCCGCTTCCCGGCAGCGCGTGCGGGAGCTCGGCGACGACCTGCCCGTCGACTGGATGCACCGCGACGAGCGCTACCACGAGAAGCTCGCCACCCCCGACGTGACGGTCGCAGACCTGGTCGGCGACATCGACCCGATCAAGGCGGCCACCAAGCGGCTCTCCTACGCCGACGAGGGCGTCGTCCACTACGGCATCGTCCCGCGCACCAACCGCGGCATCTTCGCCATCAACGAGCTGCCCGACCTGGCGCCGCGCATCCAGGTGGCGCTGCTCAACGTGCTGGAGGAGGAGGACATCCAGATCCGCGGCTTCCCGGTCCGCATACCGCTGGACATCCAGCTCGTCTTCTCCGCCAATCCCGAGGACTACACGAACCGCGGCAACATCATCACGCCGCTCAAGGACCGCATCGACTCGCAGATCATCACCCACTACCCGGACCGCATGGAGCACGCCATGGCGATCACCGCTCAGGAGGCGTGGACGGACCGCGACGGCGACTACGAGCTGCGCGTGCCGCGCTACTTCAAGGAGCTGGTCGAGGAGGTCACCTTCGAGGCGCGCAAGAGCGAGTTCGTGGACCAGAAGTCCGGCGTGTCGGCGCGCATGCCGATCGCGCTGCTGGAAAACGTGCTCAGCAACATGGAGCGGCGCGCCGCCCACCTGGGCGAGCCGGTGATCTACCCCCGCCTGACCGATCTGCACACCGCGCTGACGGCCATGACCGGCAAGATGGAGCTGGTCTACGAAGGCGAGCAGGAGGGCCCGGTGCTGGTCGCCCGCAAGATCATCGGCCAGGCGGTCAAGCGCACCTTCCGCCGCTACCTGCCGACGCCGGACGTGCGCTCGCGCGATGGCGGCGATGGCGGTGGTCAGCGGCGCGCCGGGCGATCGGGGCAGGAAGAGCGTGCGGAGCGGCCGGAAGCGGACGAGACGGACTCCGTCTATCAGCCCATCGTGAGCTGGTTCGCGGAGGGGCAGACCGTGGACACCTCGGACGACCTGGCCACCGACGAGTACATCCGCCGCTTCGGGCGGGTGGCGGGGCTGCGCGACATGGCAGCCGAGCGCTTCCAGATCGACGAGCCCGAGGAGTTGGGGCTGGGGATGGAGCTGGTGCTGGAGGGTCTGCACCAGCACTCCATGCTCTCCAAGCGCGACCTGCAGAGCTCGACCTCCTATCGGGACATGCTCAAGGCGATGTTCGACCAGATGACGGACGACGACACCGCCTGAGACGGGACCGATGGACTGGCGCTACCTGAAGTGGGACGACTCGCTGGCCGCCGCGGTGGCGGCCTTCGAGGACCTGCTCAGCCTGTTCAACTTCCTGCTGCTGCAGGCGTCCGGCGACGTCGACCGGGTGCTGCAGTGGATGCGCTACCTGCAGGAGCGCGGCATGATCGACGCGGATGTCGACCTGGAGGAGTTCCGGGACCGGCTGGAGGACGAGAACCTGATCGAGCGCGACGGGGAGGGCGGTTTCAGCCTGACCGCGCGCGGCGAGCAGCGCATCCGCAAGGAATCGCTGGCGCTGGTCTTCCGCAACCTGGCCAAGGGCGGCTTCGGCCAGCACCGCGTGCCGCACACCGGCGAGGGCGGCGAGCGCACCACCGAGACGCGCGGCTACCGCGCCGGCGATCCGATCACCCAGATCGACGCGCTGGGCACCATCAGCAACGCCGTCAAGCGCGGCGGGCTGGACGACATCATCCTGCAGGAGCAGGACTTCGAGGTGTACGAGAGCGAGCACCAGTCGTCGTGCGCGACCGTGCTGCTGATCGACATCAGCCACAGCATGATCCTCTACGGCGAGGACCGCATCACCCCGGCCAAGCAGGTGGCGCTGGCGCTGTCCGAGCTGATCATGACGCAGTACCCGCGCGACAGCCTGCACGTCGCCTACTTCGGCGACGACGCCAAGCTGATCGACGTGGGCAGCATCCCCTACCTGCGGGTGGGGCCGTACCACACCAACACCAAGGCCGGGCTGCAGCTCGCGCAGTCGGTGCTGCGCGCCGAGCGGCACGCCAACAAGCAGGTCTTCATGATCACCGACGGCAAGCCGTCGGCCATCTTCGAGGACGGACGGATCTACAAGAACTCCTTCGGGCTCGACCCCAAGATCGTCAACCAGACGCTGGACGAGGCGGCCGAGTGCAAGCGCTACGGGATCGTCATCACCACCTTCATGGTGACCGAGGACCCGTACCTGGTGGAGTTCGTCGAGGAGCTTTCGCAGATCAACCGCGGGCGCGCCTACTACGCGGCGCCCGGCGAACTGGGCGAATATATCTTTGCCGACTACGTAAAGAACCGGCGCCGCAGCGTGCGGTGACGGAAGATACAGGAGGACACGATGGGAGTTCGAAAGGCACAAGCGGAATGGAAGGGCGATCTCAAGGGCGGCAGCGGCACGATGTCGATCGGCGGCCGCTTCGAGCAGCCGTTCACGTTCAGCTCACGGTTCGAGGAAGGCGCGGGCAGCAACCCGGAGGAGCTCCTGGCGGCGGCGCACGCCGGCTGTTACTCCATGGCGCTGTCGCACGGCCTGGCCGAGGCCGGCCACACCCCGACCCGCGTCAGCACCACCGCCGACGTCTCCCTGGAGATGACCGACGGCGGCCCCACCATCACCACGATCGCGCTGGTGTGCGAGGCCGAGGTACCGGGCATCGACGCCGCGAAGTTCCAGGAGATCGCGGAGGCGACCAAGAGCGGCTGTCCGGTCTCCCGCGCGCTGGCCGGCCCCGAGATCACCCTGCAGGCGTCGCTCGGGTAGCGCCGTTCTGCGGGTCCGCTCAGCCGGTGCAGTAAGCAGAGCGTTGTCATGCTTCGGCAGACCTACCGGCAGCGCATCGTCGAGCGACACCGGCACCGGCGCCGCGACCGAGATCAGAGCGACCGGCGTGGTGTTCCATGAGGCGTGACGACCCGCTCGATGAGGTGACGACGGCGATCCGCCGCGAGCTTGCGAACTGCGCGGCGTTGCGTGCGGAGGCACAAGGAGTTGCTGTTCCGCATGACCGTGGCGGTGCCCGGCGTCAGGCCTCGAGTCATCGGCGAGGAGATCGCCGCGGAACTGGACGAATACCTCTCGTTCCGGTACGTGTTCCGCAACCCCTACGGCTTCGAGCTCAAGGGAGACCGGCTCGCCCGGCTCAGCGAGAGGCTGGATGGCGTCGCTCGGCGATTCGAGCAGGAAATCGCGACGTTTCTGGCCTCACTGGATGACGAAATAGACGTCTGTTTTGTCGTGGTCCGCGATGTTATTGACGTCTCATGCCCTGGCGGTGGGCTCGGCGTGACGGACCGCGTTGCGGATGGCAGCGCTCACGCATTCGACCGCCAGCGCCGCGACTAGGTCGAATGGGGCCGTCCGGCAGCCGGACGCCAGGGCGTAGGCGGTGTCGCCGTCGTAGGTCGTGTGGGCCGGCAGCACGGCGCGGGCGATGCCGTCGTGGGCTCGCTGGGCCAGGCGCCCGGCCTCCGGCTTGGTCATGGCCGCTTCGGTGAGCACCGCCACCAGCGTCGTATTGGTCCCCGCGACCGGGGACCGGGCCGACTGCGGCAGCCAGCGCTCGGGCGCGCGGTCGGCGAGCCAGCCGTCGCCGGCGCGTGCGCCGGCCAACACCCGCCCGTCTTGTTCGAGCACGTCACCGACCGCGTTCACGACCGCCAGGGCGGCCACCAGGGCGCCCGCGGCGTCGCGCTCGGCATAGCCGGCGCCGCCCTTCATCATCGAGGCGCGGCCGCCCCACTTGCCGACGGTTGCGCCGACTCCGGCGCCGGCGTTTCCTTGGGCCGCCGGCGGCAACGGCAGCGGGCGTGCCGCGCGACACGCCGCATACCCCAGCTCCGCGTCCGGATGGACGGAGCCGCCGGCGAGTCCCAGGTCGTAGATCACGCTGGCGGCGACGATCGGGATCGGCCTGACCGGCGTGGGGTGGCCGACGCCGCGCTCGGCCAGATAGCGCATCACGCCGTCGGCGGCGGCCAGCCCGAAGGCGCTGCCGCCCGTGAACAGCAAGCCGTCCAGGCGCGCGATCGGCTTGTCGACGGCCAGCAGCGCCGTCTCCCGCGAGCCGGGGGCCGGGCCGCGCACGTCCACGCCGGCGACGGTGCCTTCCGGGCAGAGTGTGACGGTGCAGCCGGTCGGCGCGGCGGCGTGCCGGGCGTGACCCACCCGAAACCCTTCGGCGCGATCCGGGATCTGCGCTGCGTCTCGTTCCGTCGCGGCCATGCGCCTACTGTGCATCACAACTCGCGGCCGTCGCCTTCGCGCTCCTCCGGGTCCGGCCCGACGTAGCGGGCGCGAGGCCGCATCAGGCTGCCCTCCCGATACTGCTCCAGCGCATGCGCGAGCCAGCCGGCGGTGCGGGCGACGATGAACAGCGTCTCCGACGCGCCGGCGGGCAGGCCGAGCACGGCGGCCAGCACGGCCAGCGCCATGTCGACGTTCATGGGCGAGTCGACCAGGAGGGCGCGCACGGCACCGTCCAGCGCATCCGCCAAGTCCAGCGCCGGGTGTCCGGGCGCCGCCGCGTGCAGGTGTGCAAGCAGCGCCACGGCGCGCGGATCGCGCGTCCGGTAGACCCGGTGGCCGAAGCCGTGCAGCGGGCGGCGCGAGCGCAGGTACTCTTCGACCACCCCCCGCGCGCGCTCGGGACGCCCCACCGCGCGCAGCAGCTCGGCGACCAGCGTGCTGGCCTGCCCGTGCAGCGTGCCGTGCACGGCGGCCAGTCCGGCCAGCACCGCGTGGTACGGGCTGGCGCGGCCGGAGGCGGCGACGCGGGCAGCCAGGGTGGAGACGTTGAGCTCGTGGTCGGCGAGCAGGATCAGCGCCGGCTCGATCAGCGCGGCGGCCCGCTCCCGGTCGGCGGCGCCCCAGGCCGACGCCAACGCCTGGGCGGCACGTCCGGTGGATGGCGGCGCCGACTCGACCAGATCGCTGCCTCCGGCCACGCATGCCAGCTCCGCGCGCAGGATGCGTGCCCCGGTGCGCCTGACCGCCGCGGGCCGCAGGTCCTCGGCGGCCGGGTCCGTGGCCGCCAGGCGCGGCAGCACCGACTGGAACGCGAACCACGGCTCCAGCAGGCGGCCGTCCGAGCGCAGCCACTCGACGGACACCGCGGGCGGGGACGCGTCCGGTGCCGTGGCCGGGGGGTCAAGATCGCCGCTCCAGAGCAGGGCGGTCACCTGCTCGAAGGTGGCCGTGGCGGCCAGCGAGGTGGCCGGCAGTCCGCGATAGTAGAGTTCCTCCTCCGTGATCAGCGTCAGCGACGAGTCCAGGATCGACCCTTCGCTACGGGTGAACGCATGGTGGGCGGCCGCGGCCGGATTCGAGCGCACCTCCACGCGCCGCCTGAGCCTCTGCACGTCGGCGCGCAGGTAGCGGCGCCGGCGCCCGCCGGCCACCGGCTCGGACCTGATCCAGCCGCGGCTCACGTAGGCGTAGAGCGTCTGCGGCTTGACTCCGAGCGTGGCCGCGGCCTCGGCGGCCGTCAGAAAGGCCGAGTCGGCGGATACAGGGTCACTCACATATTGATTTATTGATCAATCTTGACAGAGCCTTGCTGGGAGAGCAACCGTGCAGCCATGGCCAGCACGGGAACAGACGGACTGCG
This sequence comes from Spirochaetia bacterium, assembly GCA_963662775.1. Lineage (GTDB taxonomy): Bacteria > Spirochaetota > Spirochaetia > SZUA-6 > Bin103 > CATQHW01. The sequence goes on along the minus strand of OY759747.1, from coordinate 1,029,356 downwards.
CGGCGTCGAGGTAGCCGCCACGACCCTTTCGCACATCGACGGCGAGGCCGGGCGCCTCACCGTGTGCGGATACGCGATCGAGGACATCGCGCCGCACTGCTCGTTCGAGGAGGCGGCCTTCCTGCTGCTCGAGCGCCGCCTGCCGTCGGCCGCGGAGCTCGCCGGCTTCTCGCGCGGGCTCGCCGCCGCGCGGGAAGTGCCCCCGGCGGTCGAGGATCTCGCGCGCCGGGCCGCCGCCGGCGGCATTGCACCGATGGACGCGCTGATGACGCTGGCCGCGGCGCTGCGCCGTGCGGACCGCGATCTGCAGCCCGTGGAGATCGTCGCCGGCCTGCTGACGGCCGCCGGTCTGTACGCCGGGCTGCGCGCCGGGGTCCTGCCGGCGGCGCCGCCGAAGGAGTGCTCGCACGTGGAGGCGTATCTCCGGCTGGCGCTCGGCCGCACCCCCCATCCGGCCGCGACACGGGCGCTCGAGACCTACCTGATCACCGTGATGGAGCACGGCCTCAACGCATCGACGTTCGCGGCGCGCGTGGCGGCCTCCGTGCACAGCGACCTGCTGTCGTGTGCCCTGGCCGCGCTCGCCGCGCTCAAGGGTCCCCGCCACGGCGGCGCACCCGGCCCGGCCCTCGACATGATCGAGGAGATCGAGGACATCGGGCACGCCGCCGACCATCTGCGCTCCGTGCTGGCGCGCGGCGAGCGCCTGATGGGCTTCGGTCACGGCGTCTACCGCACCCGCGATCCGCGCGCCGATGTCCTGGCCGCGGCACTGGAGACGCTGATCGACACCGGGATCGACGGTCATCGGCAGGCGCGGGCGCTCTACCGGAAGGCGCGCGCCGTCGAGGGCGCGGCGCTGCAGGTGCTGGCCGAGCACCGGCCCCAGGCCCACCTGCAGACCAACGTGGAGTTCTACACGGCGCTGCTGCTCTCGGCCGTCGGGCTGGACCGGGAGCTGTTCACGACCACGTTCGCGGTTGCGCGGGTGGCCGGCTGGCTCGCCCACGCCGTCGAGCAGCGCGACTCGAACGTCCTGCTGCGGCCGCGCGCCGTCTACCGCGGTGAGCAGGGACGCCGCTGGGCGCCGATCGCCGCCCGCTGAGTGTTGTCTGGGACGTTCCGTTCCCTTCTGCCGGGCTTCAACATCGCCGGCTACATGTGGCGCCTGTACTTCCCGGAGGAGTGATCGTGCGCGCTGCAGACGGAGGGAGCCACAGGTAGCACTACCTGAAGCCCCCCGCCTTACGCACAGCGAGGTTCCGGTCCCGAAAGCGGCAAGCCCACGGACCGGGGCCTCGATCCTGCCGTGATCGTACACCGCGGGGGAGCCGCGGCGGCCGTTACAGCGGGTTCTCTCTCCGTTGCCCCCTGGTTTACCTGCGACACGGACACTCTCGGTATCGAACACCGTCGCCCGATGGTGATGCAGGGGGGAAGACATGAAGCTTCAGGATGGACGAACGGCAAGGACGACAGATCCGGTCGGTACGCGCACCGCCAGGGTCGGCGCTTGGAGGACGATAGCGGTAGTCGCGATGCTCGGTGTCGTGGCCGCTGGCTGCCAAGCTCAGGAAGGTCAGCAGACTCCGGACGCCGAATTCGTCCCGCTCGACCTGAACAGCGCATCGGGCGACGAGTTCCGCACGATTCCCGGGGTCGGGATCCGCATGGTGCGCGAGTTCAGGGAGTACCGGCCGTATGTGAGCATCAGGCAGTTCCGCCGCGAGATCGGCAAGTACGTCAGCGACGAGCAGGTCGCGGCTTACGAGCAGTATGTCTACGTGCCGATCGATCCCAACAGCGCCGATGCGGAGACGCTCATGCAGCTCACCGGAGTCGACGAGGCGATCGCCGCAGCGCTGATCGAGGCCAGGCCCTACGCGAGCGCCGCTGCGTTTCTGGAACGACTCGCGGTTTCGGTCGAGCTGAGTGACGCGGACATCGAGCGGGCGGGAGCCATGCTCACGGGATTCGACGAGTGATCGAACCGCGGCTGCGGGCGGTCCTGCTCGGCATCGCCGCGGCCGGCTTCGCCGGCATGATCGCCGAGCTGCTGCTGATGGAGCACTGGGGCCTGCCGTGGCAGATCACCCCCTTCACGCTGTCGGCGGTGGCGATCCTCAGCATCGGCCTGTTCGCCCTGAGGCCGGCTGCTCTGACGGCGGTCCTGCTGCGTCTGGTGATGTCGGCGGTGATCGCCGGCGCGGCGCTGGGCATGTACCAGCACGTCGCCGGCAACGCGGCCTTCGAGCGGGAGATCCACCTCGCCGCACCGACCGGGGAGATCCTGTGGAGTGCCCTGCGGGGCGTGGCTCCGGCCCTGGCGCCCGGCGGCCTCGCCATGGCGGCACTGGTGGCGATCGCGGCGACCTGGAGGATTCGTTCGCGCCGGCGTGAACCTGCAGAGGGCGGTCGGAGAATGTCGTCGGGGTGATGGCGGTCTTCGCTCAGCTCTCTCGTTCAACACGACCGATCAGTCCGGTGCGTGGGCTCACCGAGAAGCCCGCGTTGCGGAGGGCGACAAGCACGTCGCCCAGATGCAGATCGTCCAAGACCAAACCTCGTTGGATGGCCGTTCTGAGAATGTTGGCGTAGATATAGCTGGGACTCGAGTCTTTCGAGTCGGACAGGTCCTCGATGGCCTCACGGATCAGTGCCGCGGTATCACCGATTGCAAACACCGCACTCATGGCCGGTTCGCCAAGATCGGGCTTCTGGACCGTCAGGACGAGGTCTATGGTGACGACACCCTCTGAACCGGAGTTGAGTCCCTTGACAGATCGCTGTCCCTTGTCAAGGACCGCTACGTGAACGGGTGACGGCTTGAAGCCGGCATCCCGTAGTGCTCTCTGGACGAGCCCCCAGATTCGCCCGCTGCTGTTCCCAAATACCACGGACATGTACCGTCCCGGTTTCAGAATCCTCCGCGCTTCCTCGAACGAGGCGCGGAGCAGGTTCGCATAGCGTTCCGCGGCACCGTTTTTCTGCCTTCCCGTGGTATGGACTACCGCTTCGGACGATTGGTCCGTCATCCTCCCCAGCCAAGCTTCCTGAAACAGGTTCATGTCGCTGTAGAAGATGTTGCTGCCAAACGGAGGATCGATGAACACGTAGTCGATCGACGCTTCGTCGAGGTGGGAGAGGCGGTCCGCGGACGTGATGTGATAGGTAACGTCTTTCGATGAAAGCCCGGTGAGCATTGGTTGGCGCCCGAACAGCACTCCATCGGCTCGGATCACCGCGTTCAATTTTCTGACGAACAGATCGAACACGTTCCACTCATAGTAGACCGGCGCAATGTAATAGGTCTGATTCTGTGCATTCAGTGGGCGCATCGGGCTCCACTGATACCTCTTCGATGCTCGCGGAAGAATAGCCGTAAACGCGAACCTGAGTTTCTGTCGAATCGCGCTATCAGACACGTCTGCGATCGCCTTCCAGAGCTCCAGCAGGACGATCGCGTTGCGAGGCGAAAAGAACATCGCCGTGTCGGTCATGCCTGACTTTCCCAATCCGGATCGGCCATACATCTCTCTATGCGGCTCGATCGGCAGCGACGGGACCTCCTCGAGACGTGGGTCGCTGTGCGCATTCGCGATGTTGCGCCAGTCAAGGCCCGATACGGGCTGTTCGACCTGACGCCCATTCTCGCCCCGAACCACCACTTGGACCGGTACATCGTCGCTGCGACGCCAGGAACGGCGGGAAAAACCAGCTCCGCAGCCCGGGCAGCTCCGGGGCGACTTTCCCTCTTCATTCAGTTCCTCAAAGTACGTTATCTCGACATCACAACGAGGACAGCGGTAGCAGAACGACCACACGGTACGAATGAGCTCCACCAGGTTGTTGTCGGTATCACGCCTCGTCTCGTAGAGCGGTGCTGTGGCGGCGCGTGCCTGCTGAATGGCTTGGGTGGCTGCGCCCCGAAGCGTCTCTTCAGGGAGATCGGTCAGGTACCCATGTGCGATGTGATGTCCGAGCACCGATATGTCGCTGAGTCGCGCTCGACGATTGAGTTGCTGTGCCGCAAGCCCGGTCATCCCGGAGCCGGCGAAGAAGTCGGCTACAACCTCACCGGGTTCGGTGAAGGCCTCGATGAACGGTCGGATTGCGCCGATCGGCACCTTCGTGAGGTACGTGTGGCAGTTGTAGACCGGATCGGTTCGTGGCGCCACAATGGTTGCCGAGAGGCTCCCCATGCGTGGGAGCCGGGCGCCTCCCGTGCTTCCTTCGAGCGCAAAGTGTTGACGCATAGTCTGTAGACTCATAGTTTACAGGCTGCGTATGGTCGCTCGCAACCACTCGAGGGGGTGTTGAGCGATTCGCGACCCGAAGCACATACTCGCAGTCAACCTCAGGCGGCTCCGCACCTCTGCCGGGCTATCCCAGGAGGAGCTGGCCGCGCGTTCCAATCTCCATCGCACCTACATCAGCTCCGTGGAACGGGGCAAGCGAAACGTCTCGGTAGAGAACATCTTCTCACTCGCACATGCACTGGGTGTCGAACCGGCGCACCTGCTGCAGGTCGGCCACGCTGAGCGCTGATGCCCTTCAAGGCCGACGCGAGTTTCCTCCGTTTTCTGAGCATGGGTGCCGCAGGTGTTCACCGGACGATGGAGACTCTTCGCCGAGCGGGGTTCGAACCCATCGAGCTTGAGCGCTATTGCGGATCGAACAAGATCTGGTCGACGAAAATAAAGCGGCTGCGCCTTCCGGATCTCCTGTGCGTCAAGACCGGTTTGCGAGTAGAGGTGCGCGCGAAGACGGATCTCAGAATCCGGATGAGTGATACGCCGTCCAATCCGGATCGGGCGTGGGACGCGGGGTTGCGCGATCGCGACCTCATCGCGTTCGTCGCTTGCTCGTTTCATGATGCACGCCCGGTTACCGTCGACGAGCCGGTGTTTCTGACAGTTGCAGCACTGCGCAGTTCGGTCAGATTCTCCACTCTCGGTCCTCCGAAATCCGCCTCGGAAGGTGCGGAGCGAGATCGTACGTGGCCGGCGACGGTTCCCTCTCGCGACGGGACGGTTCTCGCGGTCAGCACGGACAGAATCGTCGTGCAGATGCGAGGTGATCGAAGGCGGCCGGAACGGCGGCAGACGTACCTGCTGAAGGGGAGGAACCCCTACTTTCGTGCGCGCGACACGTTCAAGGCGCGCGCCGCGATAATCGCGGGTGTGCCCCCGTCCCTTGCCGACCTGTCCTCTCCCTTGAACAGGAACTACGACCCGATTCCCTCCCTCGGTTCCGCCAGCGATGTGGATCGTTACGCTGCGGTCAGAGCCTTGGCACATCGTCATGACCTGGGAGCGCGACGCACCGCCTTGCTGGAATACGTAATCGACGATGGGGGCGATGACCGAGTAGTCCTTGAGGCTGCGGGCGTCGCCGCGTCGCTCGGCTCCGGTCAAGGCGAGGAGTGGTTGTCGGAGTTCATCTGGAGTACCGACGATCGACCCGATCTCAGAATGGAAGCCGTATTCATCCTTGCTGAGCTGGGCGACACGCCGTTCGCGCGCGAACATCTCACGCGGATCGCCGGCGCCGAGCGCTTTCGGGGCGATGAGCTGCGGCAGGCTGCGGTCTGGGGGCTCGGCAAGAGCGGCATCCAACGATATGACGACCTCCTCGGCTTCATTGACGACCCGGACGACGATGTCGCTTTACATGCAATCGCTGGCTTCGATGACCATACGCCCCCTGCCACCATCAAGCGCCTGGTGAACACACTTGCTTCTGGCGGAGACCGGGGGCGGGCTGCGGCTTCGGCAGCTCTGGCGGCGATCGGTTCTGACGGGGTGATCACGGCGCTTACAGCCGCGGCACACACGACGCCCGACGACTGGATTCTGGCCACACTCGGGCGCATGCCGCCCGCGCGTGTCCGTTGGCTGCTTGCCGGTGACAGCCTCCTGCCACGGATCTTGCCTCTGCTTCTCACAGCCGAGGGAGCGAACTGGCTTGCCACCCAGGCGAAACGAGGCGACCTGAGCTTTCTGTTGGCCCAGGACCTCGCCTGAGACCCACACCCGCCTCGTGGTACGGTCCCGATCCACATGGGACTGAAACGAACCAAGACGTGCGGCGAGTTGCGGGCCGCCGACGCCGGGGCGCAGGTGGTGCTGGGCGGCTGGGTCGCATCCTGGCGCGACCACGGCGGCATCCGCTTCCTCAACCTGCGCGACCGTTACGGCGTGACGCAGGTGGTGGTGGACGAGTCCTCCCCGCAGGAGGCGCACGACGCCGCGGCCGGGCTGCGCGACGAGTACTGCGTCGCGGTGGCCGGAACGGTGCGCCTGCGCCCCGCCGAGATGGCCAACGCCGGCCAGGCCACGGGCGAGATCGAGCTGGCCGCGGCGCGGATCGAGGTGCTGTCGGCCTGCGACCCGCTGCCGTTCGCGATCGGCGACACGGTCGACGCGCGCGAGGAGCTGCGCCAGACCTACCGCTACCTGGACCTGCGCTCCGGCGTCATGCAGCGCAACCTGGTCCTGCGCAGCGCCGCCACCGCCGAGGTGCGCGCGGCGCTCACCGATCAGGGCTTCCTTGAGATCGAGACACCCACCATGGTGCGCTCCACCCCGGAAGGGGCGCGGGACTTCGTCGTGCCGTCACGGGTCTCGCCGGGACGGTTCTACGCGTTGCCTCAGTCGCCGCAGATCTTCAAGCAGCTCCTGATGGTGAGCGGACTGGACCGCTACTTCCAGATCGCGCGCTGCTACCGGGACGAGGACACGCGCGGCGACCGCCAGCCGGAGTTCACGCAGATCGACATCGAAGCCAGCTTCGTGGAACCCGACGACGTGTTCGACGCGGTGGAGAGCATGCTGGCGCGCGTGTTCGCGTGCTGCCTGGATCAGACGCTGGACATCCCGTTCCCGCGTATCACTCACCAGGAGGCGATGGACCGCTACGGCTCAGAGAATCCCGACCTGCGCTTCGAGCTGCCGCTCGTCGACTTCGGCGGAGTCGCCGGCAAGACGGACTTCAAGGTGTTCCGCTCGGTGCTGGACGGCGGCGGTGTGGTCAAGGCGCTGACCGTGTCCGGCGACGGCCTGTCGCGCGCCCGCATCGACGCGCTGGAGCAGCACGCGAAGGCGCGGGGAGCCAAGGGGCTGGCCTGGACGCGTGTCACGGCGGACGGCCTGGACGGCGGCATCGCCCGCTTCCTGGGCTCCATGGCTCCGCAGGCGATCGAGGCGCTGGATGCCTCTCCGGGCGACGTGGCGCTGTTCGTCGCGGACAGACGGCAGACCGCCTGCCAGTCCCTCGGCGCGGTGCGGACGGCGCTCGGCGCGGAACTGCAGCTCGACGGCCACCGATTCTGCTGGATCACCGACTTCCCGCTGTTCGAGTGGAACGACGACGAGCAGCGCTGGGACCCGAGCCACCACCCGTTCTCGATGCCGCAGGAGCAGGATCTGGAGCTCCTGGAGACCGATCCGGGGTCCGTGCACGGCAAGCTCTACGACCTGGTGCTCGACGGCGTCGAGCTGGGCTCGGGCTCGATCCGGATCCACGACCGCGCCCTGCAGGAACGGGTGTTCGCGCTGATCGGTATCGACCGGGATGAAGCCCGCCGCCGCTTCGGCTTCATGCTCGACGCGTTCCGCTACGGGCCGCCGCCGCACGGCGGCGTCGCTTTCGGGCTGGACCGGTTGGTGATGCTGATGGCCGGCCAGCCCACGATCCGCGAGGTGATCGCCTTTCCCAAGAACACGGCGATGGCGTCGCTGATGGACGGCTCACCCTCGCCGGTCGACGCCGAACAACTCGCGCAGGTGGGCCTGCAGATTACCGCAACGGAGGATGACGATGGGCAAGTATAGCGACACGCGCCAGGAGTTCTGGCGATCGCAGTTCGAGGCGGCCAAGCCGATGGGTCCGTACCTCGCCGACGGGAAGGAAACGCACCGCGCGAAGTGGGAGGCGATGGCCGGGCGCATCGCCCTGGGCGACGACCAGCGGCAGCGCGCCGAGACGTTCGTCCGGACCATGCCCGTGCTCTGCCTGAGCGGCATCTGGTGCGGCGACTGCGTGCGCCAGGGGCCGATCCTGGAGGCCATCGCCGCTGCCTCGGCAGGAGTCGACCTGCGCTTCGTCGAGCGCGTCGAGGACCGGCTGGCCGAGGAGTTGCGCATCAACGGCGCACTGAAAGTGCCGGTGGTGGTCCTCTTGTCGGAGGACTTCTACGAGCTGGCGCGCATCGGCGACCGCATGCTCAGCACCTACCGCAAGAAGGCGCAGCGCGAGCTGGGGCCGACCTGCGAGGTGGGCCTGGTGCCGCCGGCGGCCGAGGAGCTGGCGGTCGAGATCGACGAGTGGCTGGACGAGTTCGAGCGGGCGCAGTGGATCCTGCGCCTGTCTCCGCTCCTGCGCCAGCGCTACGGGGACTGACCGGTCTCCAGGTTTCAGGGCTGCCAGTTCTCGCCGTCCTCAAGTCGATGAGCGAGAAACCGGATGCCCTGGTTGTCAGCGGGGTTCAGCCAGAGCAAGCGCCGGAACAGGGCGGCAGCCTCATCCCGGCGGTTCAAACGCCACAGGCACAGGCCGTTGCCGTGGAGGCAGCGCAGATCGGACTGACAGAGATCCATGAGGATGTTCCGCGCCGCGGTGCCGTCGCCGGCATCGCGGATCTCATCCGACTCGATGATTGGGTCCCAGTCGGCGTCGGGATCTTCGCCGGGCAACACCAGCTCCATTTCGTACAGCGGGCGACACCCGCCGGCGATGAACTTCAAGGCCCAAGCGGGAACCGGCTCGTCCTCCTCGCCCCAATATTCATTCGCGGGGTCCCACTGACCGAAGCTTTCCAGTCGCAGAGGTGTGAGACCGAGTGACGAGCACGACGAGATCCACCGTGTCGCCGCCAAGATCCAGGTCTTGCTGGCCGGCCTCGTGCGTGCGCCGCTGCCCGGCAGCGGCCGGGAACGGTGGCAACCCGAGCCATCTGCGGTACGCCGCCACGTGAAGGGCAGCGGGCGAGTCGCCGGGGAATACCACGTCTGCCGCAGAGACCACGTGCTCGGATCCGTCATCGCGGCGACACTTCGCGGTCAACCCGCGCCGCTCGTTGCCGTCGAAGTCGAACGCGACGATCGAGACCGGTTCGCCGATGACGAATGCGTCGCCGGGCAGATCGAGGTTATCCTCGAACGCCTGCCGCAGAGCCCAGAGCTGCTCCCCGTCGCCGTAGGCGTCGACCAGGACGCTCTCCAGTAGCTCTTCCACCTCTCGGTTCCGCTCGCGAGCCTCGCGGTCCGACATCACGTCACATTCCCCACACATGGATATTGCGGCCGTCTGCGGACGAGCGGTGGTGGTGGAACACCTTGTCGTCCCAACTCCGGCCCTCGTAGCGATCGAAGAGCACCAGGTGGCCCGCTTCCGCCGCGCAGCGGTCCACGTAGCCGGCGGTCTGCTCGACTCCTTCGTCGATGGTGCTCTCCAGGCTCCTTCGCGGGTGCAGCACCTGCACTCGATCACGAACCGGCGTACGCGGTCGCCATGCGGCCAGATAACCAACAAGTCGGTGCGTCCACGCCCCAGGCCGTATTCAGGTTCGATGCGGCCGCCGCTATTGACGATCCGTTGCAGGTATGCCTGCAGCAGAAGCTGGGGACCGGCTTCCCGGTAACGAAAACGCTCTACCCAGTGCTCGGAGTGCTCGCGGAAGAAGTGCTGGAACGATTCGAGCAGCGCGACGACGTTCAGATCTCCGTCCGGATCGACGTACCACGCCGGATCCTGGACCAGACCCTCCTGTGCGGCCCAGGTCAACTCGCGCGGCACGACCTCCGCATAGATGGGATTTGCCATGCGTAGCGGCGCATCCACAGCGACCAAGCCGAGGTCGCGAACGTACTCAAGGTCGCGGGCGGAGTGGCCGCTCTCGGCGATGCCACTCAGGATCGGCTCGACGACGCGCCGCACGCGGTCTTCCTCCAACCTGTCTGTCAGATAGTCCAGGTGGGTCGCTCGACGCTGGATGAGCCGCTCGCGGGCCTCCAGAATATCGGCAGCGACGACCCGGCGCGCCCGGTCTCTCCCGGCCGCCGTGGCAAAACAGGTCTCGGCTGCCAGTGCGTTCACCAGCCACGGCTGGCCTTGGGTGTGCGTCCAGACCGTATCCAGGGCGTCGGGCGTGAACGCCTGTCCGGTCTCGTCCGTGTGCTGCGCCAGCAACGCCAGCGTCTCGCCGCGCGAGAAGTCGCCGAGCCGGAGCGACTTGGCCTTGATGTTGAACGGACTGCCACCGGTAAGGGCCGGCTTGCCGGAAGGAGAGTCGATGCGGTAGTCGGCCACGTCGCGCAGCCCGCACAGGACCACGCTCTGCGGAAAGCCGTCCGGGCGCCGGTCGTAGCCGGCCCGCAACTGGCGCAGCACCGACAGCAGCGTGTCGCCGACCAGGGTATCGATCTCGTCGAGCAGCAGGACCAGGGGTTTCGCGTCGGCCTCGGCCCAGCCGGTCAGCGCAGCGCGGAGGGCACCGTTGGGACCTGACTTCGCCAGGATCGCGGGCCACCGCTCGTCCAGAAACCCGTCGCCCAAGGTCGCAAGCGCCCGCGATGCCAGTTCGTCGAGGATGGCGCGCAACGCCTCTTCCTTGTCCTCGCGCGCCGCCTGGGCGACTTCGACGTTGGCGTACACGCACCGGTACGTCCCGGCGGTGCCGCTGTTGAGCAGGTCCCGCAGCGCCAGCAGTGCCGAGGTCTTGCCTGTCTGGCGCGGCGCGTGCAGGACGAAGTACTGCTCGTCCCGAACCAAGCCGAGCACGTCGTCCAGATCCAGTCGGCTGAGCGGCGGCACGCAGTAGTGCTTGTCGCTACGGACCGGGCCGGTGGTGTTGAAGAAGCGCATGGTCGAGGTATGGCTCCCGGTGGTGCCCGTTTCTCCGGGACGGTAGCATGCGCGGCGTGGAGCAGCGGCAGGAGGACCGGACGCGAGCGCTGCTGGAGCGGCACCGGCAGGCCGGCCATACGCCCAACCGCCTGATCGAGGAGAAGAGCCCCTACCTCCTTCAGCACGCCTACAACCCGGTCGCGTGGTACCCGTGGGGCGATGCCGCCTTCGAGCGGGCGCGGCGCGAGGACCGGCTGGTGTTCCTGTCGGTGGGCTACGCCACCTGCCACTGGTGTCACGTGATGGCGCACGAGTCGTTCGAGGACGAGGCGGTGGCGGCGTTCCTGAACGGGAACTTCGTCTCCATCAAGCTCGACCGCGAGGAGCGCCCCGACATCGACCGCATCTACATGGCGGTGGTGCAGGCGACCAGCGGCTCGGGCGGCTGGCCGATGACGGTGTTCCTGACGCCCGACCGGCGCCCCGTGTTCGGCGGTACCTACTTCCCGCCGCGCGGCGCCTACGGCCGGCCCGGCTTCCTGGACGTGCTGCGCCGGCTGGCGCAGATGTGGCGCGAGCGGCGCTCCGAGCTGGAGCGGGCGGCCGGCTCGGTGGTGGACAGCATCCGCGGCTACCTGGAGGGCGCACCGCAGGCGTCGGACCCGGGCGCGGTCGACCTGGCGGCGGCAGCGGCCGGTGCGGCGGCCGGCTACGACGCCCAGGAGGGCGGCTTCGGGCCGGCGCCCAAGTTCCCGCGGCCGTCGGTGGTGTCGCTGCTGCTGCGCCACCCCGACGCGGACGGCGCGGAGGGCCGGCGGCACCGCGACATGGCGCTGCACACGCTGGACGCCATGGCGGCCGGCGGCATGTACGATCACCTGGGCGGCGGCTTCCACCGCTACTCCGTGGACCGCCACTGGCGCGTACCGCACTTCGAGAAGATGCTCTACGACCAGGGGCAGCTCATGCGCGCCTACGTCGAGGCGTTCCAGGCGACCGGCGCCGAGCGCTACGCCGCGACCGCCCGCCACACCGCCGACTACCTGCTGCGCGACCTGACCACGGCCGACGGGGCGTTCTGCTCCGCGGAGGACGCCGACAGCGCCGTCTCTGCCGACGATCCGGAGCACAGCCGCGAGGGCGCCTTCTACCTGTGGGACTACGACGAGGCGCGCGCCGCGCTCGACGCGGAGCCGTCGGCCGATCAGTTCATCTACGTCTACGGTCTGGAGCGTCGCGGCAACACGCTGAGCGACCCGCACGGCGAGCTGGGCACGGGCAACGTGCTCTATCGCTCGGCGAAACGCGATGCGCACGCGGCCCGGCGCCTGCCCCGCCTGGAGGAGGATCTGGCGCGCTGCCGGCAGGTGCTCTTCGAGCTGCGCGCGCGCCGGCCGCGGCCGCTGCTCGACGACAAGGTGATCGCCGGCTGGAACGGGCTGGCGATCGGCGCGCTGTCGCTGCTGGGAGCTGCCGTCGGCCGCGAGGACTACGTGCAGGCCGCCGCGCGGGCGGCCGACTTGGTGCTGGCTGCCATGTGGGACGGCCGGGACGGTACGGCCGTCCGGGACGGTGCGGCGGCCCGGGACGGTGAGGCCGGCCGGCTGCTGCGCCGTTATCGCGAGGGCGAAGCGCGGTTCGACGGCTCCCTGGCCGACTACGCGGCGCTGGCCGACGGCCTGATCGACCTCTACCAGGCCGGCGGCCAGGCGCGCTACCTGCTCGCGGCCGAGGCGCTGGCCGACGCTCTGCGAACCCGTTTCAGCGCCGCCGACGGCGGCTTCTATGACACCGATGGAGCGGCCGGCGACCTGCTGTTCCGCAGCCGCGAGCTGTCCGACGGGGCGGAGCCCAGCGGCCTGTCGCTGGCGATCCGCGCCTTGACCCGGCTGGGACGCATGCTGGGCCGCGCCGACCTGGCCGATGCCGCCCGGGCGGCGGCGCGCCTGGGCGCCGGAGCGGTCGAGCGGGCGCCGGCAGCGGTGCCGGAGCTCGCCGTCTCGGTCGACCTGGCCGTGGCCGAGCCCGCGCAGGTGGTGCTGGCCGGGGCGTCCGACGATCCGCGCCTGCGGGCGCTGCGGCGAGTGGTCGGAGGTGCGTTCCTGCCGCGCGCGGTGGTTCTGTGGGCATCTGCCGACTCGCCGCTGGCCGATCGCGTACCGGAGCTCGCGTCGATGGCCGCCGCCGGCGAGCCCACCGCCTATGTCTGCAAGGGGTTCGTCTGCGATCGCCCGACCACCGATCCGGAGACGCTGGCCGCGCAGGTCGCCGCGCTCTCGTAGGATAACCGTCCGCTCGGGAAAGACGGTGATGCGATGAGTCCTACCGCCCCAAACCCACTTGGCGCTGTAGGAATCTGTCGGGCCTTCCCGCTTACGCGGCAAGGCCGGCAGACTCCTACAGCAGGTGGCCCATCTTGGTGCGCTTGGTCTCCAGGTAGTCCTGGTTGAAGGGGTTGCCGGAGGCGACCAGCGGGATGCGGTCGGTCACCGTGATCCCCTCCGCGCGCAGCCCGTCGATCTTGCGCAGGTTGTTGGTCATCAGGGCGGTCGAGCGCACCTTCAGCAGATCCAGGATGCGGGCGGCGATCCGATAGTCGCGGGCGTCCACGGGAAGCCCCAGGTGCTGGTTCGCCTCGATCGTGTCCATGCCCTCGTCCTGCAGACGGTAGGCGTGCAGCTTGTTGATCAGGCCGATGCCGCGGCCCTCCTGGCGCAGGTAGATCACCGCACCGCAGGGCTGCGCGGCGATGTGGCACAGCGCGGCGTCAAGCTGCTCGCGGCAGTCGCACCGCTGCGAGCCGAACACCTCGCCGGTCAGGCACTCGGAGTGGACGCGCACGGGACAGTCCTCCGCTTCGGCGACCTCGCCGTGGATGATCGCCAGGTGCTCCTGCCGGTCGTCGCCGGTGCTGAACGCGGCAAGCCGGAACTTGCCGAAGCGCGTCGGCAGGTCGACCGTGGTTTCCAGTTGCACGCCGTTTTCGGTCTGTCCCATCGTGGCTTGCTGGCACAACCTATGGCGTAGGCGATCGGGGGTCAACGCCGGCGACCGGGAGCGGATCGGAGCGCGTTCAGGCTCGCCTGCGGCCGCGGGACGACTGAATCGTCCGCGTGAGGAGCGCGAACGCCTCCTCCACGTCGTCGACCATGTGGACGAGCTCCAGGTCGGCGGCGGCGATGGCTCCCCACTCCACCAGCTTCTTGAAGTTGACCACGTCGTCCCAGTACTCGCGGCCGTAGACGATCACCTGCACGGGCCGCTGCACCTTGCGGGTCTGCAGCAGGGTCAACACCTCGAACATCTCGTCCATGGTGCCGTAGCCGCCGGGGAACACCACCAGCGCCCGCGCCAGGTACATGAACCAGAACTTGCGCATGAAGAAGTAGTGGAACTCCACGGCGAGGCCCGGGGTGATGTAGGGATTGGGCTCCGGTTCGTGCGGCAGGCTGATGGCCAGCCCGACGCTCTGGCCGCCCGCTTCGGCGGCGCCGCGGTTGGCGGCCTCCATCATGCCGGGACCGCCGCCGGAACAGACGACCAGATCGTTGTCGTGACCGGTTTCCCTGGCCCACGTGGTGAGCCTGCGTGCCAGTTCGCGTGCATCCTCGTAGTATGCGGCCAGCCGGATCTGGCGCTGGGCGTAGCGCATCTCCGCCTTGGACACGCCGGACTGCCGGCCGGAAGCGGCCGCGCCGTAGCGCTCCTTGGCCTCCTCCAGGGGCAGCGTCCGGCTCGAACCGAAGAACACGATGGCGTTGCGGATGCGCCGCCGGCGCAGGCGCGCCTGCGGCTCCAGGTACTCGGAGAGGATGCGCAGGATGCGGGCGTCCCGGCTGCGCAGGAAGGCCAGGTTCTCGTACGCCTTGTTGATCGGGTTGGGGTCGACGAGGTTGGGGTCGACGGGGTTGGGGTCGACGGGGTTGGGGTCGACGGGGTTGGGGTCGACGGGGTTGGGGTCGACGGGGTTGGGGTCGACGTCGCCGGGGTCGGTCGGCTTGTCACTCATGGCAGGGCGTCCGGGGCGCTAGCGGACGCCGGTCGGTACCGGTACCGAGTCCACGACGCGATGCAGAACCGTTGCGGCGTCGAGGTTCTCGATGCGCGCCTCGGCGGACAGCACCAGCCGGTGCGGAACCACCACCGGCAGCATCGTACGGACGTCTTCCGGGAGCACGAATTCGCGCCCGTCCGCGAGCGCATATGCCTGCGCGGCCAGCAGCACGTGCTGGGAGCACCTGGGGCTGGCGCCCAGCTTCAGCAGCGGGTTGTCGCGGGTGCGGGCCGCCAGCGCGATCACGTAGTCCTTGATCGAATCGTCGACCTGCACCTGACGGACGGCGCCGCGCAGCGCCACGATCTCCTCGGCGCCGGCCACCGGCTGCAGATCCGCCAGCGGGTCGGCGCTCTGGAAGCGGTCCAGGATCTCCCTCTCCGCCCGATCGGTCGGATAGCCGAGTGAGAAGGAGATGCCGAAGCGGTCCAGCTCGCCCTCCGGCAGGTGGAACACGCCGACGAAGGTGACCGGGTTCTGGGTGGCGATCACGAAGAACGGCTGCGGCAGCGGATGGGTCACCCCTTCCACGGTAACCGAGCCTTCCTGCATGGCCTCCAGCAGGCTGGACTGGGTGCGCGGCGAGGCGCGGTTGATCTCATCGGCGAGGATGAACTGGTGCATGATCGCGCCGTGCTTGAACACGAACGTGCGCTGGTCGCTGTCCCACACGGTCATGCCGGTGATGTCCCCGGGGAGCAGGTCGGGCGTGAACTGGATGCGCGCGAAGTCCACCCCCGCGCTGGCCGCCATGACCCGCGCCAGCGTGGTCTTGCCGACCCCCGGCACGTCCTCGATCAGCACGTGCAGGCCGGAGATGAAGCCGACCAGCATGAAGCGCACCTCGCGGCTCTTGCCGACGAAGACGCGGGCGATGGCGTCCTCCAGAGCGCGGACCAGATCGGCGTTCGGCGGCACGGCGGCTAACCTTGGTCCATCCGGGATGGCGGGTCAACGCGCGAATGTTTGACCGCGCATCCGCGCGCCACTACTGTCTGATGACCCTATGATTTGCGTCGCAGAGGCGGATCGCATCCTCGCGGATGGAGCATGGTCGCTGCCGGCCGAACCCGTGCCGTTGCCCGAGTCGTACGGCCGCATCCTGCGGTCACCGCTGCGCTCCGACCGGGACCTGCCGCCGTACGACCGGGCGACCATGGACGGCATCGCCGTGCGCTCCTCGGCGCTGGCCGCCGGCCGCCGCCGGTTCGCGGTGGAGACCGAGGCGGTCGCCGGACAGCCGCCGGTCACCCTGTCCGCCGACCGCGGCTGCGTGCGCATCATGACCGGCGCGGTGCTGCCGCGCGGCGCCGACGCGGTGATCCGCTCGGAGGACGTCACCTTCGGTTCCGGCACGGCCGAGGTCGCAGCCGGCGTGGAGGCTCCGCCGTGGCACAACGTGCACCGCACCGCCAGCGACGGACGCGCAGGGGACGTGGTGATGGAGCCAGGCGCCCGCATCGGCGAGCGCGAGGCGGCGGTGATCGCCTCGGTCGGCGCATCGCGGGTCAACGTCTCGCGGCTTCCCCGCATCGCCATTCTGACCACCGGGGACGAGGTGGTGGCCGTCGACGCCCCGGTGGAGCCGCACCAGATCCGGCAGAGCAACCGCTACGCCGCCGAGGCGATCCTGCAGGGGGCGGGCTTCCGCGCGGGCAGCGAGCACCTGCCCGACGACGAGGAGCTGCTCGGCGCACGCGCCCGGCGGTTGCTGGCCGACCACGACGTGTTGATCACTACGGGCGCGGTTTCCATGGGGGTGACCGACAACATGCCGCGGGTGCTCGCCGCCGCCGGCATGCAGGAGCGCTTCCACCGCCTCGACCAGCGCCCGGGCAAGCCGCTCTGGTTCGGCACCGGCTCCGTCGACGGCGTTCCGAGGGCCGCCTTCGGGCTGCCGGGCAACCCGGTGTCGGTCGCGGTCTGCCTTCGGCGCTACGTCTTGCCGTTCCTTTCCCGGTTGATGGAAGCCCCGCCGCCGCCGCCGGAGGCTGCGACCCTGACCGAAGAGGTCCGCTTCCCGATGCCGCTCACCTATTACCTGCCGGTCGCCCTGGACTGCTCCGGGGGCAGGATTGCCGCCGCGCCGCGTCCCACCGGCAGCTCCGGGGACTATCTGCGGCTCATGGCCTCGGACGGCTTCGTGGAGCTCGCGGCGGAGCCGGACCGATTCGCGGCCGGGCACGTGGCGCCGCTGTACCGCTGGGGTGCCCGTGCCGGGTGAGATGGGCGCCGACCGCTTCGGGCGCGCCCTGCACGACCTGCGCGTGTCGGTTACCGACCGCTGCAACTTCCGCTGCCCGTACTGCATGCCCAAGGAGGAGTTCGGTGACGACTACCGGTTCGTCCCGACCGCCGATCAGCTCACCGACGACGAAACGGTCCGGCTGGCCGGTCTGTTCGCGGACCTGGGCGTCCGCAAGCTGCGCATCACCGGCGGCGAGCCGCTGCTGCGCCGAAAACTGACGGAGCTGATCGCCGCCCTGGCGCTGCTGCGCGCACGCGGCATCGACGACATCGCGCTCACCACCAACGGCTTTCTGCTCGAACGGCATGCGCAGGCGCTGGCCGACGCCGGGCTGGACCGGGTGACCGTCAGCCTGGACTCGCTCGACCCGCACGTGTTCGAGCACCTCAACGGACTGGACCAGCCGCTGGAGCCTGTGCTGCGCGGGCTCGACGCCGCCGCGGCAGCCGGCCTGGGGCCGATCAAGATCAACGTCGTGGTGCTGCGCGGCGTCAACGACGACGGGCTGCTCGACCTGGTGGAGCGCTTCCGCGGCACCGGCGTCACGGTCCGCTTCATCGAGTACATGGACGTGGGCAACCGCAACGGCTGGTCGGCCGAGCAGGTGGTGCCGTCCCGGCGCGTCGTCGCGGATATCCACGCCGTGCACCCGCTGGAGCCGCTGGAACCCGCGTACGCGGGCGAGGTGGCGCGGCGCTACCGCTACGCCGACGGCGCGGGCGAGATCGGCTTCATCTCCAGCGTGTCCGAGCCGTTCTGCGGCGACTGCACGCGGGCGCGGCTGGCGGTCGACGGCACGCTGTACACCTGCCTGTTCGCCTGGAAGGGCGTGCCGCTCCTGCCGCTGCTCCGGAGCGGAGCCGGCGACGCGGAGGTCACCAGGGTCCTGCGCGAGACCTGGGCGCGGCGTGACGACCGCTACTCCGAGGACCGCAAACGGATCCAGGCGTTCATGGAGGGAAGGAACAGCGGCGGCACCGGCCGGCCGGCCGAGGGCGCCGAACCGGAAGCGGCCGAGCATGCCAAGGTCGAGATGCACCATGTCGGCGGCTGACCCGGCCGGCGGGGCCGGCTTCACGCATCTCGACGCCGCCGGGCATCCGCGCATGGTGGACGTCTCCGCCAAGGGCGCGACCACCCGCACGGCGACGGCGCGGGCGCTGGTGTCGCTGCCCCCCGCCGTGCGCGAGCGGCTGACCGGGGCCGGTGGGAACGGCGCCGACCACGCCGGATCCGGGGTCGACATCGTCACTGCCAAGGGGCCGGTGTTCCACACCGCGCGCATCGCCGGGATCATGGCCGCCAAGCGAACGGCGGAGTTGATCCCGCTGTGCCATCCGATCGGCCTGGAGGACTGCACGATCGACATCGGCCAGACGCCAGGCGGCGACCTGTCGATCGAGTGCCGGACGGTCGTCACCCACAAGACCGGTGTGGAGATGGAAGCGCTCACCGGTGCCAGCGTGGCGGCGCTGACCGTCTACGACATGTGTAAGGCGATCAGCCGTGGCATCGTCATCAAGGATGTGAGACTGCTGAGCAAGTCGGGCGGCAGGAGCGGTGACTACCGCGTGCCGGATCGTGGTCATGCCGGCGGCGCTTGAACGCACCGCGCCCGACCATGCGCCGGCCGGCAGAGAGCCGGCCGTGACGGTCGCCGTCCGCTACTTCGCCATCCTGCGCGAGGAACGGGGCCGGGAGGAGGATTCGCTCACGACCGGCGCCGCCACCGCCGCGGAGCTCTACGCGGAGCTGCGCGCCCGCTTCTCCTTCAGCCTGTCCGCCGAGCGGCTGCGGGTGGCCTGCAACGGCGACTTCGTCCCGTGGAGCCATCCGCTGCGCGACGGCGACCTGGTGGTGTTCATCCCCCCGGTGGCGGGCGGATGATGCAGGACCGTTTCGCGCTGACCGAGCTGCCGATCGACCCGGCGGCCGAGCGGAGCCACCTGTCCGACCCGCGCGCCGGCGGCTTCGCGGCCTTCGAGGGATGGGTGCGGGATCACGACGACGGCATGGCCGTGGCCGGACTCGACTACCAAGTGTATCCCGAGCTCGCCCTCCGCGAGGGTGAACGGGTGATCGGCGAGGCGCACGAGCGCTTCGACATTCTGCGTGCCCGTTGCGTGCACCGCCACGGGGAGCTTGCCATCGGCGACCTGGCGGTGTGGGTGGGGGTGAGCGCCGCGCACCGCGACGCGGCCTTCGCGGCCTGCCGGTACGTGATCGACGAGATGAAGGACCGCTTGCCCATCTGGAAGCGGGAGCACTATCCGGACCGCACGAGCGTCTGGATAAACTGTCAAGGCACCGGGGAGCCAGTCCCCGGGGAGGAAGGATCCCATGATCAAGCGATCGCTCGCTAGCCGGCTGAATGCCGACATCGTCCCGTCGGAGATCACCGATCGCGACGCCTACCTGAACCGGCGCCAGTTCCTGGCGCGCGCCGGGGGCGCGGCGGCAGGAACCGCCCTGGTGCTCGGAGCGCCCGCCCTGTCGTGGTCGCTGGACGCCTCCGTCTACGCGAACGCGGCGTCCAGTCCGTACAGCACCGACGAGAAGCAGAACACCTTCACCGAGGCGACCACGTACAACAACTTCTGGGAGTTCGGAAAGCAGAAGTGGGAGCCGGGACAGAACTCGAAGGACTTCAAGCCGCGTCCGTGGGCGGTGACGGTTTCGGGAGAAGTCGGAAAGCCGATCACGATGGACATCGACGACCTGATCGGGCGCTTCTCGCTCCAGGAACGGATCTACCGGCTGCGCTGCGTGGAGGCGTGGTCGATGGTGATCCCGTGGGTCGGGTTTCCTCTTTCGGAGCTGATCAGCGCCGCCGAGCCGACCTCCAAGGCGAAGTTCGTGCACTTCGTCACCCTCTACTCCAAGGAGCAGTTCCCGGCGCACAAGACCAACGCGTACCTGCCGTGGCCGTACGAGGAGGCGCTGCGGATGGACGAGGCGATGAACGAGCTGACCATGATGGCCGTCGGCATGTACGGGCAGGAGCTGGCCAACCCCAACGGCGCGCCGCTGCGCCTGCTGGTCCCGTGGAAGTACGGCTTCAAGAGCATCAAGTCGATCGTCTCGATCGAGCTGACCGAGCAGCAGCCCAAGGCTACCTGGAACCAGGCCAATCCGCGGTACTATGGCTGGTACTCCAACGTGAATCCGCGTGTGAGTCCCGTTCCCTACAGCCAGGCGACCGAGACCCGCATCGGCGAGAACGGGCGGCGCCGCACCGAGCTGTTCAACGGCTACGGCGACCATGTCGCTCACCTGTACGAAGATCTGGACCTGCGCCGCAACTACTGACGGCTCTGCTGGTGACCGGGGTAGCGGGCTGAAGCGGTGAATCCGTTCCGGCAGTTCTGGGAGGCGCGCCCGACCGAGCGCGCGCGGCTGGTCAAGCCGGCGCTGTACGCGGCGGCGCTGCTGCCGCTGGTCAACATGGCGCAGGGCTGGTCCCGCGGCTCGTTCGCGACCAGCCCCGTGGTGGTCGAGGAGGTGATACTGCGCAGCGGCAACTGGGCGATCCGCTTCCTGCTGGCGTCCCTTGCGGTAACGCCGCTGCGCGGCATCACGGGCTGGAACTGGCTTGCCACCTACCGGCGGCCACTCGGCCTGCTGGCGTTCACCTATGCCACCTTGCACCTGCTGGTCTACTTCGGGATCAACCTGGGGCTGAGCTTGGAGTTCCTGATTCTGGAGGTCGTCGGGGCCAGCTACATCATCGTCGGAGTGACGGCATTCGCCGCCATGGCGCCGCTGGCGGTGACTTCCACCACCGGCTGGATCCGCAGGCTCGGCAAGAACTGGACCGTCCTGCACCGGCTGGCGTACCTGGCGCTCATCGCCGGGGTCGTCCACTACGCCCTGCAGCTCAAGCAGGTGGCGTTTCAGTTCCTGGTCTACGCCGTGATCGGGGTGCTGTTGCTGGGGTACCGCGGCGTGAGCGCCCTCACGCCCGCTCGCAAGAGGGGCGCCAGGTAGCGCCCCAAGGAATCGTCGCCTTGCGCTTCCGCGTCTGCGCGATGTGGCGCTGACGCGCCGATCCGGCAGACGCCTCGCGGAGGAGCTCGAATGCTATGACGCGCCCGCGGGTACCGCAGGCGCGCCGATCCCGGCGGTGGCGAAGACCAGCTCGCCGTCCAACAGGTCGACCATCACGGTCGAGCCGTCGGCCACCTCGCCGGCGATCAGCCTGCGCGCCAGCGGATTCTGCACCAGGCCGGTGAGCGTACGCTTGAGCGGACGCGCCCCGAACTGGGGATCGAACCCGCGTTCGGCCAGGTAGTCGCAGGCGGCCGCGGTCACCGACAGCTCGATGCGCCGGCCGCGCAACCGCTCCGCGATCTGATCGAGCTGGATGCGGACGATACGCTCGATGTGCCGCCGCTCGAGCCGGTGGAACAGGATCGTCTCGTCGACCCGATTCAGGAACTCGGGACGGAACGTGGCCCGCATCAGCGCGCCGATCTGCTCGCGCACGTCCTCCAGGTCTCGGGCGCTCTGGATCTGGTCGCTGCCGACGTTGCTGGTCATGATGACGATGGCATTGCGGAAGTCGACCACGCGGCCCTGGCCGTCGGTCAGGCGGCCGTCGTCGAGGAGCTGCAGCAGCGCGTTGAACACGGCCGGGTGCGCCTTCTCCAGCTCGTCGAACAGCACCACCGAATAGGGCCGGCGGCGCACGGCCTCGGTGAGCTGACCGCCTTCCTCGTACCCCACGTAGCCCGGCGGCGCGCCGATCAGCCGCGACACGGCGTGCTTCTCCATGTACTCGCTCATGTCGATGCGGGTCAGCGCGCGCTCGTCGTCGAACAGCCAGGCGGCCAGCGCCTTGGCCAGCTCCGTCTTGCCCACGCCGGTGGGGCCCAGGAAGATGAAGGTCCCGAGCGGCTGTTCCGGGTCGGCCAGTCCGCTCTTGTTGCGGCGGATGGCGTCGGCGACCGCCGCGATCGCGTCGTCCTGGCCGACCACCCGGTCGCCGAGGATGCGCTCCAGCTCCAGCAGCCGCCGGCGCTCGCTCTCCAGCATCTTGGAGATCGGGATGCCCGTCCACTGCGAGACGACGGCGGCGATGTCTTCCTCGGACACCTCCTCGCGCAGCAGGCGCGCCGCGCCTCCGCTCTCCGGGTCCTCGTCGTCCGCAGCCAGCTCCGCCGCCTGCTGGTCCAGGCGGCGCTGCAGGGCCGGCATCGCCCCGTGGCGGATCTCCGCCGCCGCCGCCAGGTCGCCGCGGCGCACGCGCTCTTCCTGCTCCATGCGCATCCGCTCGAGCTGCTCCTTGATCTCGCGCACCTCGTCGATCTGCCGCTTCTCGTTCTCCCAGCGGAGCTGCATGGCGTCGCGCTCGCCCTGCACCTCGGCCAGCTCCTGCTCCAGCTCGGTGAGGCGTTCTTGGGAGGCGGGGTCGTCCTCCTTGGCCAGGGCCTGCCGCTCGATCGAGAGCTGCAGCAGCCGGCGCTCCAGCCGGTCCAGCTCCGTGGGCTGGCTCTCGATCTCCATCTTCAGGCGGCTGGCCGCCTCATCCACCAGGTCGATCGCCTTGTCGGGCAGGAAGCGCGCCGTGATGTACCGGTTGGACAGGGTGGCCGCGGCGACGATCGCCTCGTCGCGGATGCGCACGCCGTGATGGACCTCGTAGCGCTCCTTGAGGCCGCGCAGGATGGCGATGGTCGATTCCACCGACGGCTCGGCGGTCATCACCGGCTGGAAGCGGCGCTCCAGGGCGGCGTCCTTCTCGACGTGCTTGCGGTACTCGTCCAGCGTGGTGGCGCCGATGGCGCGCAACTCGCCGCGCGCCAGGGCCGGCTTGAGCAGGTTGGAGGCGTCCATCGCCCCCTCCGCGCTGCCGGCGCCGACCAGGGTGTGCAGCTCGTCGATGAACAGGATGATGCACCCTTCGGAGCCGGTCACCTCCTGGATCACCGCCTTGAGCCGCTCCTCGAACTCGCCGCGGAACTTGGCTCCGGCCACCAGGGCGCCCAGGTCCAGCGTCAGCACGCGCCGGTCGCGCAGCGATTCCGGCACGTCGCCTTCGACCACGCGCCGCGCCAGCCCCTCGACGATGGCGGTCTTGCCCACGCCCGGATCGCCGATCAGCACGGGGTTGTTCTTGGTGCGCCGCGCCAGCACCTGCATGACCCGGCGGATCTCCTCGTCGCGGCCGATCACCGGGTCCAGCTTCTGCTGGCGGGCCAGCTCGGTCAGGTCGCGGCAGTAGCGCTCCAGCGCGTTGTACTTGCCCTCCGGGTCCTGGTCGGTGACGCGGGCGCCGCCGCGGATCTCCTTCAGCGCGGCCAGCACCGCGTCACGGCTGACGCGCGCGTCGCGCAGCAGGCCCGCCACCGGACCGTCGGCCTCCAGCAGCGCAAGGAACAGGTGCTCGGTGCTGATGTATTCGTCGTGGAGCTGTTCGGCCTCGCGCTCGGCGCGCCGCAGGGCGACCGCCAGATCGCGTCCGACCTGCGCGGTGCCGGCGTCGCCGTACACGCGCGGGCGGTCGGAGAGGAGCCGTTCCACGCCCGCCTGCAGCTCGGCGCCGTCGACTCCGAGCCGCTCGATCAGCGGCGGGATGACGCCGTCGGCCTGCCGCAGCAGGGCCGCGAGCAGGTGTTCCATCTCGATCGTGCCGTGGTCGTGGCGATGGGCGATCGAGTCGGCGCTCCGCAGCGCCTCCTGCGCCTTCGAGGTCAGCTTGTCGTACCGCATGGGGTTCTTCTGAAACCTACGAGCGGCCCCCGCTCCCGGTCAAAGATCTGCTTGCGCGGCCGGCCCATCGGACTCCTTGACAACCGGCAACCGGGTTTCTTAATGTCCGTGCGGCGTCTACGGCGTTGTATCCCCGCTCACAACAGGTACGATTGGGCAACACCGCCCACCTGCACACGCGGGGGACTGCCGCGCGCGCCGACGAGTACATCCGGTGAACCGAGTAATCAAACGCGGACACGACATACGTCTAGCGGGCCGGCCCGACAACGCGGTTATCGACGCGCCGCTGCCGGCCGCCGTCGCCATCAAGCCGCCCGACTTTCGCGGCATCATCGCCCGGCCCGACGTGCAGCCCGGTGATGCGGTCAAGGTGGGCTCTCCCCTGTTCCACGACAAGCAGCACCAGGACTTCCTGTTCACCTCGCCGGTCTCCGGCACGGTCGCGGAGGTGGAGCGCGGCGCGCGCCGCGCCATCCAGAAGGTCGTGGTCTCATCGGACGGCCGCCAGGACGCGCTGGCGCTCGACCCGCCGGCCCTGGCATCGGCCGACCGCGGCCAGGTGCTCGACGCCCTCAAGCGCAGCGGCCTGCTGGCCGCCGTCACCCAGCGTCCGCTGGCGGTGGCTCCCGACCCGACGGTCACCCCGCGCGACATCTTCGTGCCGGCCATGGGCACGGCGCCGCTTGCCGCCGACTGCGCGGTGCTGCTGCGCGGCGCGGAGGACGCGTTCCGCACCGGGCTGCAGGCGCTGTCGCGTCTCACCGAAGGACATCTCCACCTCTGCACCGACGGTACGCTGGAGCTGCCGGAGGTGGAGAACGTCGACCGCCTGGAACGCCACGAGTTCCGCGGCCCGCATCCGGCCGGAAACGCGGGCGTGCACATCCACCACATCGCCCCGATCGCCAACCGCACCGACGCGGTCTGGGTCTGCCCGCTGCAGGGGGTGATCCTGATCGGCCGCCTGTTCGAGGAGGGGCGCCTGGTTCCGGACATCGTCGTGGCCTCCACCGGCACCGCGGCGCCCCGCCATACGCACGTGCGCACGGTGCTCGGCGCCCCGGTCCAGGCGGTCACCGGCGGCCGCGCCGACCACGAGGCGCGCTACATCTCGGGCAACCCGCTCACCGGCGGTCCGGTCGGCCCGGACGGATTTTTGAGCTTCATGGACACCTCCGTGACCGTGCTGCCCGAGCACGATGGCCACAAGCTGATGGGATGGGCGATGCCCCGGCTCACCACCGCCAGCCGCTCCCGGACCTTTCCGTCGGCATGGGTGCCGGCGCTGTTCGCCGGCCGCGACGGGTTCGCCGCCACCACCGAGCTGCACGGCGGCGAGCGCGCCTTCATCGCCACCGGCATCTACCGCGAGGTGCTGCCGATGGACGTCTATCCGGAATTCCTGATGAAGAGCATCCTGGCCGACGACATCCCGGAGATGGAGGGGCTCGGCATCTACGAGCTGGCCGAGGAGGACGTCGCCCTGTGCGAGTACATCTGCCCGTCCAAGATCCGCTGGCAAGAGATCCTGCGGCGCGGGCTCGACCTGATTCAGCGCGAAGCATGATGGGCGAAACATGATGGGCGAAGCATGATGGGTGAGACGTTGACATGAAGCGACCGGACGGCCAGGGCCCGGAACATGAGGGCGGGGCACATGAGAACGGCGCGGTGAGCGTGATCGACAAGCTGATTCACAAGGTGGAGCCGCACTTCGAGGAGGGCGGCAAGTTCCACCGGCTGTACTACGTGTTCGACATGATGAAGTCCATGAACTTCTCCCTGCCGACGCGCACGCAGGGCGGGGTGCACATCCGCGACGGCATCGATGTGCGGCGGATGATGGCCACGGTCATCATCGCCCTGATCCCGGCGCTGCTGTACGGGATGTACAACATCGGCTTTCAGAACCTGGTGGCCCTGGGCACCGATCCGGGGGCGGTTCCGATCGGCCGGGCGTTCGGGATCGGCCTGCTGAAGATGCTGCCGATCCTGGCGGTCACCTACGTGGTGGGCGGCGCGTGGGAGGCGCTGTTCGCGGTCGTGCGCAAGCACGAGGTGAGCGAAGGCTTCCTGGTCACCGGCCTGCTGGTGCCGCTGATCGTGCCGCCGACCATCCCGCTGTGGCAGCTCGCCATCGCCACCTCGTTCGGAGTGGTGATCGGCAAGGAGATCTTCGGCGGCACCGGCATGAACATCTTCAACCCGGCGCTGGTGATCCGCGCGTTCCTGTTCTTCGCCTATCCCGTGCAGATCTCCGGCGACCTGGTGTGGGTGGCCGTGGACGGCCACACCGCGGCGACGCCGCTGGCCGTGATCGCCGAAGGCGCTCTGGAGACCGGCGACGTGCTGGCCGAGCTCACCGCCGCCGGCTTCACGTGGTGGAACATGTTCGTCGGCTCCATCCCCGGCAGCATCGGCGAGACCTCCGCCCTCGCCATCCTCCTGGGAGGCGTGCTGCTGGCCGCCGCCGGCGTCGGAAGCTGGCGCGTGATGCTCTCCATGCTGCTGGGCGGGATCGCCATGGCGCTGCTGCTCAACCTGGTGGCCCCGAGCCCCGCGAGCTTCGCGGCGCTGCCTCCCCACTACCACCTGGTGATGGGCGGCTTCGCGTTCGGCCTGGTCTACATGGCGACCGACCCGGTATCGGCCGCCGCCACCAACACCGGCAAGTGGATCTACGGCGCCATCGTCGGCGCGCTCTCGATCCTGGTGCGGACCGTCAACCCGGCCTACCCCGAGGGCGTGATGCTGGCGATACTGTTCATGAACATGTTCGCACCGCTCATCGACCACTACGTGGTCAAGGCCAACATGAGGCGGAGGCTGGCACGTGCAGCACAGTAAGCCCTACAGCATCGGCTTCATCCTGATCATCACCGCCGTCTTCGGCCTGCTGCTGGCGCTGGCGGCCAGCGCCCTGCGCGAACGCCAGCAGTTCAACGAGGAAGTGAACGTCAAGCGCAACATCCTGATGGCGGTCGGCGTGCTGGACCGTGACCGGGAGATGGAGCTGGACGAGATCGACGCCATGTACCAGCAGTCTGTGCAGAGCTTTGCGGTCGACCCGGACGGAATGGTGGTCGATGGGGTGTCCGGCGAGTCCCTCGACCTGGAGGTGGTGCTGCAGAACCCGGACACCGGCCAGCACCGATACCCGGTGTTCATCGCAACGGACGCCGACGGCAAGACCGTGTACGCGATCCCGGTGTTCGGCAAGGGGCTGTGGTCCACGCTGTACGGCTACCTGGCCCTGGAGGCCGACCTGGAGACGGTGCGCGGCATGACCTTCTACGCGCACGGCGAGACCCCCGGCCTGGGCGCCGAGATCGAGCAGGCGTGGTTCCAGGACAACTTCGTCGGCAAGAAGATCTACGACGCGGGTGAGTTGCGCACGATCCGCGTCGTCAAGGGAACCGTGGAGAACCGGATTTCGGATCCGGGCGACCGCAACTACTACGTGGACGGCATCAGCGGGGCGACCATCACCGGCCGCGGGGTCAGCAACCTGCTTGAAACGAAGGTGGCCTTGTACGAACCTTTCTTCGATCGGATTCGTGCGGGAGGATGACGTGCGGGAGGATGAGGAGCTCGACATGACAGGAGGGACCCATGGCTGACGCAGCCGTCGCCCAAGGGGCACGCACTGCAGAACGCGAACCGCTGTTCTCCGCAAGCAACCGCAAGGCGTTTCGCGACCCGCTGATCGACGACAACCCGATCGCGACGCAGGTGCTCGGCATCTGCTCCGCCCTGGCGGTGACCACCCAGGTGAAACCGTCGGTGGTGATGGGTATCTCGGTCACATTCGTGATCGTCATGTCCAACGTGATCATCTCCGTGCTGCGCAAGCTCATTCCGCACAACGTGCGCATCGTCGTGGAGATGACCGTGATCGCGTCGCTGGTGATCCTGGTGGACCAGGTGCTGAAGGCGTACGCCTACGACGTGTCGAGGCAGCTTTCGGTGTTCGTCGGCCTGATCATCACCAACTGCATCATCCTGGGCCGCCTGGAGGCGTTCGCGATGGCCCACAAGCCGTGGCCGTCGCTCCTGGACGGGCTGGGCAACGGCCTGGGCTATGCGGCGGTGATCGTCATCGTCGGCTTTTTCCGCGAGCTGCTCGGCGCCGGCAACATCTACGGCGTGCAGGTGGTGCCGCAGGCGCTGTACGACTCCGGGTTCGTCAACAACGGCCTGATGGCGCTGCCGCCGGGAGCGTTCTTCCTGCTCGGGCTGCTCATCTGGGTGCAGCGCCTGATCGCCAAGGGCGCTCAGGAGGAGGGGTAGGCCATGGCGCTGATCAACCTGGCCGTCCGGGCCATCTTCATCGAGAACATCCTGCTGGCCTTCTTCCTGGGCATGTGCTCGTTCCTGGCCGTCTCCAAGCAGGTGAAGACCGCGGTTGGGCTGGGCTTCGCGGTCATCTTCGTGCTCGGCATCACCGCGCCGATCAACTGGGCCGTGCACGAGTACCTGCTCTCCGACGGCGCCCTGGGCTGGGTCAACCCGCAGATGGCCGACGTCGACCTCAGCTTCCTGAACTTCGTCGCGTTCATCGCGGTGATCGCGGTCATGGTGCAGCTCGTGGAGATGGTGATCGAGAAGACCTCGACCGCCCTGTACACGGCGCTCGGCATCTACCTGCCGCTGATCGCCGTCAACTGCTCCATCCTGGGCGGATCGCTGTTCCTGGTGGAGCGCAACTACACGTTCCTGGAGTCGACCGTGTTCGGCCTGGGGTCCGGCATCGGCTGGATGCTGGCGATCGTCGCCATGGCGGCGATCCGGGAGAAGATCCGCTACTCCAACGTACCCCCGGCCCTGCGCGGGCTGGGCATGACCATGTTGTTGACCGGACTGATGTCGATCGCGTTCATGAGCTTCGCCGGCATCACGCTGTAGCGGAACGCTCGGCAAGGCACACTCGACAGGCACACCCGGAGAGGAGGAACCGCCGTGGCAGTCGTGATCGGCAGCGTCATCGTTTTCCCCGTCGTCATCGTCGCGCTGACCTTGGCGCTGTTGGCGGCGGAGACTCGCCTGAAGCCGAAAGGGAAGGTCAAGATCACCATCAACGGCGATCCCGAGAAGGCGATCGAATCGGACGCGGGCGACACGCTGCTGTCGACGCTGTCGAACGCCGGCGTCATGTTGCCGTCGGCGTGCGGCGGCGGCGGCACCTGCGGCGTGTGCAAGTGCCAGGTGACTGCCGGCGGGGGCGACATCCTGCCGACCGAGCAGTCGCACATCAACTACCGCGAGTCCAAGGAGGACTGGCGGCTCTCGTGCCAGGTGAAGGTCCGCGAGGACATGGAGATCGTGGTCCCGGACGAGGTGTTCTCCATCAACAAATGGGACTGCGAGGTGATCACCAACGAGAGCGTCGCCACCTACATCCGCGAGTTCACGCTGAGGCTGCCCGAGGGCGAGAACCTGAACTTCGAGTCCGGCGGCTACATCCAGATCGAGGTGCCGCCGTTCGAGGCCGACTTCAAGGACTTCGGCATCGAGGAGGAGTACCTGGAGGAGTGGACGCGCCTGGGGGTCCTGGACCTGCACACCAAGGGCGTGGAGCCGGTGGCGAGGGCGTACTCGATGGCCAACCACCCGGCGGAGGGCAACATCGTCATGCTGAACATCCGCATCGCCACGCCGCCCGTGAACCGGGAGAAGCGGGCGTTCGAGGAGGTGATGCCGGGTTTGGCCTCAAGCTACGTCTACAGCCGCAAGGTCGGCGACACGGTCACCATCTCCGGGCCGTACGGCGAGTTCTTCATGCAGGAGACCGACCGGGAGATGTGCTACATCGGCGGCGGCGCCGGCATGGCACCGTTGCGCTCGCATATCTTCCACCTGTTCCATACGCTCAAGACCGGCCGCAAGGTCAGCTATTGGTACGGTGCCCGCTCGCGGCGCGAGATCTTCTACGAGGATCACTTCCGCAAGATCGAGAAGGAGTTCCCGAACTTCAGCTTCCACATCGCCCTGTCGGAGCCGCTGCCGGAGGACAACTGGGACGGGCCGGTCGGCTTCATCCACCAAGTGGTCCAGGAGCACTATCTGGAGAGCCACGAAGCCCCGGAGGACATCGAGTACTACCTGTGTGGACCGCCGCTGATGCTGGGCGCGGTACGCACGATGCTGGACGACCTGGGCGTCGAGCCGGAGATGATCCGTTTCGACGAGTTCTAGTGGCAGGAGACGATCGTGCCGCCCGGACGGCGGCACGACCGACACCATGATCCTCACGCGAATCTACGCCGCGTTGCGCGCGGACCTGGACGCGACCGGGGCCGAGCTGGACCGGCAGATCCGCTCGGTCACCGCCGGCCGCCAGGAGCTCGCCGGTCAGTACGAGCGGCTGCGGGCGCTGATCGAGCAGCTTCGTTCCGTTCGGGGCAAGCTGCTGCGGCCGGTGCTGGTGCTGCTGGCGGCGAGATCCGCCGGTTCGGCTTCCGCATGCCCGGCGGTGATCCAGCTCGCGGCGGCGACCGAGCTCCTGCACTCGGCCTCACTCATCCACGACGACATCATCGATCAGACCGACGTACGGCGCGAACAGGTGGCCGTGCACAAGCGGTTCGGGACGCAGATGGCGGTGCTGATCGGCGATGTCCTGTATGCGCAGTTCTTTACCATCCTCGCCAGGTTGCCGGTCGCGGACGCGGTGCGGGTGGCGTTGTTCGAGCGGTTCTGTGCGATCACCCGCGACATGTGCCTCGGCGAGATCGTGCAGCAGGGGGCGCTGCGCGGCGAGCTGCCGGTGCGCGAGCGGCTCTATCACGACGTCATCGACTCGAAGACGGCCGGATTGATGTCCGGCTGCTGCTACGGCGGCGCCCTGGCCGCCGGCGTGGGCGCGGACCGGGCGGCCGCTTACGCCCGCTTCGGCCGCGCCTTCGGCATGGTCTTCCAGCTCATCGACGACTATCTGGACGGCGACGCGGTCTACGGGGACCGCGCGGCGCTGCCCGGCCGGGCGCGGCGGACCGCCGACGAGGCGCGTGCCGAGCTGGACGGGTTCGAGCCCGGAACGGCGACCGAGCACCTTGCCTCATTGCTGCGCTACACGCTGGCTCGTCCCCGCCACGAAGCGGCCGCCTACTAGCTCGCACAAGCTGACTGATCACGCCGCGAACACCAGGTCCGGGGTTTCGAGTAACGCCACCAGCGCGCGGACGAACGGCTCGGCGTCTGCATGGCACTCCACCGTGACATGCAGGTACGACCGGGCGCAGACGGCGCCGTCATGGTAGGCAGCGCCGCGCACGGGACCGTCCAGCCGCAGCGACGCACCGCGTCGGCCGGCGCCGCGCGCAGGCGGCGCGGCGAGCTGCGGCATGGCTCGCGCCAGCGGGGCGACGCCAAGGCTGCCTGCCGCGGCCCCGTGGTCGAGTGCCCACCGTTCCGCGCCCTTCGAGACGGAAAGCGGCGCCAGGTCGGGACTGACGCGCAGGGCCACGGCCGCCGCCTTGATCAACAGCGGCGTCAGCGGCGCGTGCCGCCCACTCAGTGAGGCGAGCGCCGGCAGCCGGTCGAGCAGGTCACTCAGGTCGGCCCGCGCCGTGACCGGCGAGGCCGCGGCCCGCGCGGGGAGATCCTGCGCGACGTCCTCGACGGTGATGCGGCCGCGATGACCGCTGCCGTGCACGCGCTGCAGATCCAGTCCGCGCTGGCGCGCCAGGCGGCGTGCGGCCGGTCCGGCGGCCGGTGTCATCGGAGCGGCGCCATCAGGAGGTGGACATCAGAGCAGATCGGCTGCCGAGAAGAAGAAGCCGACCTCGGCCGCGCCGTTCTCCGGCGAATCCGATCCGTGCGTGGAGTTACGCTCGATCGAACTGCCGAACCGGGCCCGGACCGTGCCCGCCTCCGCCTCCGCGGGGTTGGTGGCGCCCATCAATGCCCGCCATGCGGCGACCGCGTCGCTGCGTTCCAGCGCGGCCACGACGACCGTCCCGGAGGTCATGAACTCCACCAGGCTGTCGTAGAAGGGGCGTTCGGCATGCACGGCGTAGAACGCGCGCGCCTGCGGGGTCGACAGACGGGTCATGCGCAAGGCGAGAATCGTGAACCCGCCCTGTTCGATCATCTGCACGATGGCGCCGGTGTGGCCGGCCGCGACGGCGTCCGGCTTCACGATGGCCAGGGTCCGGGTGGGAGTGTCGTTCTGGTTCATGGTTGGAAGAACCGTAGCACGAACGGGATGGATCCCGGAAGCGTTCCTACATTTTTGTAGATATCCGGTCACGTGGCCTACCGCAGCGTAGGATGCCCTGGGCTGTGAGGGGTTCTTTGCCCGCTGGCACGATTCCTGTATATAAAGCGGCGGAGAGGAGGGTTCATGAAGGAACTCAAAACGGCTTCAGACACACTGGAGCTCATTCAGGACGAAAACGTGGAGGTCGTCGACCTGCGGTTCATCGACTTCCCGGGCATCTGGCAACACTTTTCGGTTCCGGCGCGCTCGCTGGACGTCGACGACTTCGAGAGCGGCTTGGGATTCGATGGATCCAGCATTCGCGGCTGGCAGTCGATCAACGAGTCGGACATGCTGATCGTGCCGGATCCCGCGACCGGCTTCATCGATCCGTTCATGGCTCGCAAGACGCTGGTACTCATCTGCGACATCCGCGACCCGATCACGGGTGAGGACTATACCCGCGACCCGCGCCACATCGCCCGCAAGGCGGTTTCCTATCTGGCGTCCACCGGACTCGGCGACACCGCGTTCTTCGGGCCGGAGGCGGAGTTCTTCGTCTTCGACGACATCCGCTTCGATCAGAACGAGCATTCCGGGTTCTACTACATCGACTCCGAGGAGGGACGCTGGAACGCCGGCCGGGACGAGCAGCCCAACCTGGGCTACAAGCCCCGCTACAAGGAGGGCTACTTTCCGGTGCCGCCGACCGATTCGCAGCAGGACCTGCGCACCGAGATGATGCTGATCATGGAGGAGATCGGCGTGCCGGTCGAAGCCCAGCACCACGAGGTGGCCACCGGCGGACAGGGCGAGATCGACATGCGCTTCGCCCCCATGGTGGAGATGGCCGACCGGATGATGAAGTACAAGTACGTCGTCAAGAACACCGCGCGGCGCTACAACAAGACGGCCACCTTCATGCCCAAGCCGCTGTTCAACGACAACGGCACCGGCATGCACACGCACCTGTCGATCTGGAACGCCGGGGAGAACCTGTTCGCAGGCGACGGCTACGCGGGCCTGTCGGAGATGGCCCTGAACGCCATCGGCGGCATCCTTCGCCACGCGCCGGCGCTGCTGGCGTTCACCAACCCGTCGACCAACAGCTACAAGCGGCTGGTCCCCGGGTTCGAGGCGCCGGTCAACCTGGCCTACTCGCGCCGCAACCGCAGCGCCGCGGTGCGCATCCCGATGTACTCCAACTCGCCGAAAGCGAAGCGCGCGGAGTTCCGGTGTCCCGACCCGTCGTGCAATCCGTACACGGCGTTCGCGGCGCTCCTGATGGCCGCCGTCGACGGCATCCTGACCAAGGCCGATCCCGGAGAGCCACTGGACCGCGACCTGTACGATCTGCCGCCGGAGGAGCTGGCCAAGGTGCCGACCACGCCCGGATCGCTGCGCGACGCGCTGGGCGCGCTGGCCGACGACCACGAGTTCCTGACCAAGGGCGACGTCTTCACCGAGGACGTGATCGAGACGTGGATCGACTACAAGATGGAGAACGAGGTCCAGGAGATGGACCTGCGTCCGCACCCGTGGGAGTTCGCGCTCTACTACGACATCTGACGCCTGCGACATTTTGAGGACAGTCGGGAATACTTGACGCGTTACGAAACCTGAGGAAACGAAGCGTCATGGCACGGGCGGTGCCCCGCTGGCACTGCGCCGGCGGGTCATCGTCCGCTGCCCGGAGATCGACGCCGAGTTCGTAGACGAGCATCTGACGCGGCTCGGTGAACGGTACCTGAGCACGTTCACCGAGCCCGAGCTCGTTCGGCATGCGCGGGCCGCCCGCCATCTTGGGCCGGACATGCCTGCCAACGTCTCCGTGGAAGCCACCGCCTTCGAACGGTTTTCCTGCACGGTTGTCGCATTCGACTACCGGGACGAGTTCGCGCTGATCACAGGCGTGCTCGGCTCCCTCGGGTTCAGCATCGAGCAGGGCCACGCCTTCACCTACGCGCGCGACCCGCGGCATGCCGGCGCGGAGCAAAACCCGGCTGCCCGCCGCACGCCGCGCCGGCGGCGCCGCGTCGATCCGCGGCGCGCTCCCCAGGCACGATCCGCCGACCCTGTGGCAGCCCGCGGTGCGCTGCGCGCACGCATGGTCGATCGCTTCATCGGTCACGTGCCGCCCGCGAGCGCCGCGCGGTTCGCGGAGCAGGCGGCCGCGGAGCTGCGTTCGGTCCTTGCGTTGCTGGAGCGGGACGGTCGCGACGCCGCCAAGCAGCACGTGGACGAGCTGGTGGCGCGCGCGGTAGCCGCCGACACGCACCAGGAGCCGCTTCTCTACCCGGTCGAAGTGGACGCGGAAGTGCTGCCCGGCAAGGGCGGCCAGTCGGGGCGCGCCAGGCTGGCGATCGCCTCGCAGGACACGCCGTTCTTCCTCTATTCCTTCGCAACCGCGCTGTCGACGCTGAACGTGGTCATCGACCAGGTAGTGATCACCACGGAGGCCGGGCGCATCGCCGATGAGTTCGTCGTGTCCGCCGCCGCCGGCACCACCCTGGCGGCGGCGGACGACCTGGCGCGCATCGAGCTGGCGGCGCTGCTGACCAAGCAGTTCACGCACTTCCTTGGTCGTGCCCCGGACCCGTTCGCGGCGCTGGGGCGTTTCGGCCACCTGGCGGGCGAGCTGCTGCAACGCCCGACGCGAAGTGGCTGGGCGGAGCTGCTGAGCGACTCCGCGGTGCTCCGCGGCCTGGCGCGCCTGCTGGGCGCCAGTGACTACCTCTGGGAGGACTTCGTACGGGTGCAGTACGAGACGCTGCTGCCGCGGCTGCGCGACGCCGGCGCCACCGGGTACTCCGAACGGTCCGGCACGTGCGCGGCGCGGCTGGCCGACGCGGTGGCGCGGACATCGACGGATATCGCGGCGAGGAAGCGTGCGCTGAACGACTTCAAGGACCGGGAGGTGTTCCTGCTCGACCTCGATCACCTGCTGACCGACGGCTTCGGCTTTCGCGAGCTGAGCGACCGCCTCACCGAGCTTGCCGAGGCGGTCGTGGCCGCGGCGGCTTCCATCGCGTTCGACGACTTGTGCCGGCGCCATGGCAGGCCGTGCACGTTCGCGGGCCTGGAGTCGCGCTACGCCGTCCTCGCGCTCGGCAAGTTCGGCGGCCGTGCGCTCGGCTACGCATCCGACATCGAGCTGCTGTTCGTGTACGGCGATCAGGGGAGCACCACCGGTCCCGACAAGCTGCCGAACCGCGAGTTCTATCACCGGCTGGTGCGCGACACCGAAGAGCTGATCGCGGCCAAGCGCGAGGGGATATTCGACGTGGACACCCGCCTGCGACCCTACGGCGAGTCCGGACCGCTCGCCTGCAGCCTGGAGACGTTCGCCTCCTACTACGATGTCGACGGGGCGGCGCTGTCCTACGAGCGCCTGGCGCTCGTCAGGCTGCGCGCGGTGGCCGGCGACGGGGCGCTGGGCGCGCGGGTCGAACGGCTGCGGGACAGCATGCTGTACACGCGCGGATCGCTCGACATGGCGTCCCTCGCAGACCTGCGCGCGCGGCAGGTGCGCGAGAAGTGCCCGGGCGGCGTCGCCAACGCCAAGTTCAGCCCCGGGGCGCTGGTGGACGTCGAGTACACGGTGCAGACCCTGCAGGTCGTGCACGGCTCTGACACACCTGCCCTGCGAACCCCGAGCGTGCACGCAGCGCTGGATGAGCTCCGCAGGCTGGAGGTGATCGAGCACGCGGAAGCGCAGGTGCTGGCCGCCTCCTACGACTTCCTGCGGCGCCTGATCAACGGCCTGCGCATGCTGCGCGGCTCGGCGCGGGACCTGCTGTTGCCGGCCACCGACAGCGTGGAATACGCGCACCTGGCGCGGCGCATCGGCTACGGCGGTCACGGCGGTCTGGGCGAGGCGGCGCAGCTCCGTACCGACTTCGAGGTGCACACCGCGGCAGTTCGGGCGTTCGTGGATCGCCGTTTCGGTCACGAGTCCGTCCCCTGGGGCGCCGACGCGGTCGGGCCGGCGGATCTGGTGCTCGCGGTCGGAACCGCAGCGGTCGGAACCGTAGCGGTCGGAACCGCAGCCGTGGGATCGGGCCGGGTCGCGACGGACGTAGAGTTGGCGTTCCTGCGCCGCGCCGGCTTCCGCGACTCGGGGCGCGCGATGCGCAACATCGTCGGCATCGCCCATCGGTCGGGGGTGGGCGATGCGGCCGGGCCCGGGGACGGCGAGCAGCGCCGCACCCTGGCGCGCCTGATGGTGCTGGCGCTCGACGATCTTGCCCGCAGCGCCGATCCGGACATGGCGCTCAACAACTGGGAGCGATTCGTGGCGGTGCAGCCCGACCCACGAGCGCACCTGGCGCGCATGCTGGAGCAACCGGTGCGGTTGGGCCTGCTGCTGTCGATGTTCGCGACCAGCCAGTTCCTGGTCGATACCCTGGTGCGGAACCCGGAGTTCCTGGACTGGATCGCCGACGAGCGCCGGCTGCACGGGCCGCGTTCGCTGCAGGCGATGCTGGGCGACCTGCGGGCGCTGTCGTCGGAGGCGGTCGACCACGAACGCTGGCTGAGCGCCATCCGGCTGTTCCGGCGCCGGGAGCTGCTGCGCATCGCTGCCCGCGACTTCTATCTCGGCGCTCCGATCGCGGTGACGACCGCCGAGTTGGCAACGGCCGCCGACGCGGTGGTGATTGTCGCGCTGGAGCGTATCGGCGCCGATCTGTACGGGGAGCTCGGCGATGGCGTGGCGATCCTGGCGTTCGGCAAGCTGGGGGGGCGTGAGCTCAACTACAGCTCCGACATCGATCTGGCGACGGTGTACGACGCGCGCAGGGCCGGCCTGCGGGAGCGCGCCGCGGCGCTCACTACCCGGCTGCGGCAGGATCTGAGCGCGCACACCGGTGAGCAGTACGCCTACCGGGTGGATCTCCGGCTGCGGCCATACGGCGGTTCCGGGGAGCTGGTCACCAGCTCGGCGGCCTTCGTCGACTACTACGAGCGGCACGCCGGACTGTGGGAGACCCAGGCGCTGCTGCGCTGCCGTGCCGTCGCCGGCGACATCGCGTTCGGGGAACGGTTGCTGGAACGCCTGCAGCCGGCCATCCGCCGCGGGTTCGGCCACGCCGAGGTGTCGGCGACGGTCGCCCGGATGCGGGACGCGCACACCGCCGCTTCGACGGCGGCGGCGAGTGCGGGCCGGCTGCGGCGGGGCCTGGACGTCAAGAACGGCCGCGGCGGGATTCGCGACGTCGAGTTCCTGGTGCAGGGGCTGCAGCTCAGCAACGCGCGCGAGCATCCGCACGTGCTGACCGGGCATACTCCCACCGGCATCGAGCGTCTGGCAGAGTCGGGTCTGCTCGGCGACGATCGCGCACGGGTGCTGGCGGAGGACTATGCGCTGCTGCGCCGCACCGAGCACCTCCTGCAGGTGCTGGATGATCGCCAGGTGCATGCCATCCCCGCCGACGGGCCGGCGTTGATCGCGCTGGCCCGGCGCCTGCTGGGCGCGGAGGCCACCGAGCGCACGCTGGTCGAGACGCTCGCCACGGTCACCGAGCGCGTCCATGCCGCCTATCGCGGTTGGTTGGAAGCCTGAGGCAGGAAGCCTGACGAAAACCGAGGGCACCGGCCGTCGCGGTGCCCTCGGTTCGGTCGGAACGACGGTCCGCGCTACCCTATCGCCGCCTCTCCGCGCTCGCCGGAGCGGATGCGGATGCACTCCGGCAGGTCCAGGACGAAGATCTTGCCGTCTCCGATCGAGTCCGTGCGGGCGCCGCGGATGATGGCGTCGGTGGTGCGGTGGACGAATCCTTCGTTGACCGCCACCTCCAGGCGCACCTTCTTGAGCAGGTTCACCTCGGTCTCGACGCCTCGGTAGGTCTCCGTGTAGCCGCGCTGCTGGCCGCAGCCGAGCGCGTTGGTCACCGACATCTTGAAGACCTCTTCCTTGTAGAGCTCCTGCTTCACGTCGCCCAGCTTGTGGGGCTGTATGTACGCGATAATCAGTTTCACGTTTCGCCTCCTTGTTGGCCTATCCCTATTGGGACGAGAAGATCTGGAAGCCCGAGTACGCCTCGGCCCCGTGCTCGCCGATGTCCAGGCCGCGCAGCTCCTCCTCGCGGCTGACGCGCAATCCCATGACCGCCTTGATCACCGCGAACAGCACGAAGCCGGCCGCCATGGTCCAGGCGAACACCGCCACGACGCCCACGAACTGCACGCCGAGCTGGGCCAGGCCACCGCCGAAGAACAGGCCGGAGACGCCGCCGACCGCCTCGTTCGCGAACAGACCGACCGCCAGCGTGCCCCAGGCGCCGCAGACGCCGTGCGCGGACACCGCGCCGATCGGATCGTCGATCTTGCACACCTTGTCCAGCAGCTCGACCGAGAGCACGACCAGCACGCCGCCCAGCAGGCCGATCAGAACGGCCATGGCCGGCGCGACGAACGCGCAGCCGGCGGTGATCGACACCAGTCCGGCGATCGCGCCGTTGAGGGCGAAGGTGGGATCGGGCTTGCGGAACCAGATCCATGCGGTAAACAGGGCGCCCACCGCGCCGGCGGCGGCGGCCAGGTTGGTGTTGAGGGCGATCAGGGCGATGCTCAGGTCGGTTCCGGCCACCGTGCTGCCGGCGTTGAAGCCGAACCAGCCGAACCAGAGGATGAAGACCCCCAGCGACGCGAGCGGCAGGCTGTGGCCGGGGATGGCGCGCGCGGTCAGGCCCGCGCCGTTCCTGACGTACTTGCCGACCCGGGGGCCGATGACCATGGCGCCGATCAGGCCCAGCCAGCCGCCCGTGGAGTGGACGACGGTGGAGCCGGCGAAGTCGGCGAAGCCGGGGCCCAGGTTGGCCAGCCAGCCACCGCCCCACGTCCAGTGGCCGACGATCGGATAGATCAGCGCGGTCACGAACACGCTGTACACCATGTAGGCGGGAAAGCGGGTCCGTTCGGCCATGGAGCCGGAGACGATCGTCGCAGCGGTGGCTGCGAACATCGCCTGGAACAGCCAGAAGGCGAAGTCGGAAGCGTTCCCGGTGCCGGCCGAGGTGAAGTTGGCCAGGAAGAAGTCGCTGCCGCCGAACAGGCCGGCCTTGCTGGCGCCGAACATGAGGGCGTAGCCGACGGCCCAGAACGAAAGCATGCCGATCGAGAAGTCCATGAGGTTCTTCATCAGGATGTTGGCGGCGTTCTTGGCCCTGGTGAGGCCCGTTTCGAGCATCGCGAAGCCGGCCTGCATCAGGAAGACCAGGACGGCCGCGAGCAGCGTCCATACCGTGTCGATCGCCAGGGCGTTGGAGTCGGCGTCCGCGAAGGCGGCGAGCGCGACCCCCAGGCCCAGGAGCACCAGGACACGGCGCTTGGGTGGGTGCGGTAGTTTCATGTGCATTACAAAGCAAGGAACGTGCCAACATCGGCGCACGAGACCTGTCGGCTCCTACAGCCCACAGAGGCGTAGTTCATTCGTCCGTTTCTGACCTAATGGTAGGAAAGAATGAGTTTTCCTACCGTATTGTGGGAACTGATCGGAGCGAACGGGTACCGGCTGCCGCTCGGATTCAGGACCTGAACCGATGGGGATCGATGCCGTACCTGCGGACCCGCAGACCCATGATGCGCTCCGTGGTCCCGAGCCGGCGGCCGGCTGCCGAAAGGTTCCCGCGCGCCCACTTCAGCGCCTCCTCGATCAGCTCGCGCTCGACCCGCGCGACCATCGACTTCAGCGTTCCGCGGGGGCCGGTACCGGTGGCGTCGGCGGTCTGCAGGCTCGGCGGAAGATGGTGCCCGTGGATCACCTGGTCGCTCGACAGCAGCGCGGCGCGCTCGATGCAGTTCTCCAGCTCGCGCACGTTGCCGGGCCAGTGGTAGCTCATCAGCATGTCGATCGCCGGCGTCGAGATGCGGCGCATCTCGTAGCGTTCTACGAAGTGGTCGGCAAGCTGCATGACATCGCTCCTGCGCTCGCGCAGCGGCGGGATGTGGACGGGGAATACCGCGAGGCGGTAGTACAGGTCGGCGCGGAACAGCTCCTGGTCGAGGAGCTCCTCCAGGTTGCGATTCGTCGCGGCGATCAGGCGCACGTCGCTGCGCAGCGTGGCAATCCCGCCGACGCGCTCGAACTCACGCTCCTGCAGGACCCGCAGCAGCTTCACCTGGACGTGCGGCGCAAGGTCACCGATCTCGTCAAGGAAGATTGTGCCGCCGTGCGCGATCTCGAACCGGCCCTTCCGCGAGGCGACAGCGCCCGTGAACGCGCCGCGCTCGTGGCCGAACAGCTCGCTCTCGATCACGGAGTCAGGCAGCGCCGCGACGTTGACCTTCACGAACGGCCGCTCCGCGCGGGGGCTGTTGTAGTGGATGGCATGGGCCACGAGATCCTTGCCGGTGCCGGTCTCCCCACGTATGAGGACGGTCGCCTCGCTGCCGGCGACCTGCTCGATGAGGCGGTAGACGGTACGCATCGCCTCCGAGTTGCCGACGATGTTGGCCGGCCGGAACCGCGACTGGAGCTCGCCGCGAAGGCGGTCGTTCTCGGCCGCCAGCCGCTGGCGCTGCTCTTCCGCGGTCTGCCGCAGCTTGACCGCCTGCGCGATCATCGACGCCACGATCGACAGCAGCCTGACGATGTCCTCGGAGGCGTCCGGGTCCGCCAGACGGCCGGTGGCCAGCGCACCGACCACCTGGTTGCCGAGCTTGATCGGCACGCAGGTGAATGACTCCCCGGCCCCGCGGCCGGTATCGAGGGCGCCGGTACGGTTGAGGAACAGCGGCTCGGCTGCCACGTCGGGGACAGAGACCGGCTGCCCGTTCTGGATGACGCGGCCGATGATGCCCTCGCCGATCCGGTAGCGGCCGCGCTCGCGCTGCAGTTCGGACAGACCGAGCGCGGCCTCGATCGAGATCTCGCCGGTCTCGCGGTTGAGCAGGCCCAGCACGCCGATGCGCACGCCGAGCCGGCTGCGCAGCACCTCGAGCACCGGACCGAGCACCTCGCGCAGATCCAGGCTCTCGTCGAGGATCCGACTGATCTGGAACAGCAGGGTCAGCTCGCGGACGTCGCCACGCACCCCGGCAGGGGTGTCGTCGCGTAGCCCGACAGCGGGATCGGTCATCGCGTTGCACGCACTGCATCACACGACGGCGCCCTGTCCGAGGATGGCCGGGCAGCGCCGGGCAAAAAAACGCCCGCCACGACGTGGCGAGCGTCCTCCGCTGTAGTCAGCAGCGGAGAGGTCCGATAGTCGCGTCTATTATTCCGAGCATCCGCTGTGCTGTCAACTGGGCAGGCCAGCGTGCCCGGGCGAGCTGCGCGACGATGCTGAACCGATCGGGTGTGATGCCGCCGCCGATGGACAACCGGACGCCTGTGAGGTCGGAGGTGTGCGTCCCTGCAAGCCACGACTGGGCAGTATGTACCGGCTCCGGTAAAGAGGACAGTTGCGATCGGCGGGCCTTGGCGGAGTCGTTGACCCCGCCGTGGGTGGGCCGTATCCTCCGTCGCGTGTCCGACACAGCCGCGCCCCACCCGCTGGCCGCCGAGCTCAACCGGGTCCTTGAGCCCACCGTGATCGGCCGCTCGCTGTCCCGGCTGGGCACTCGCCTGTACTTTCCCAAGGGGGTGGTCGCCCAGTCGGCCGAAGCGTCCGAGCACGCCGACCGCTTCAACGCGACGGTGGGTCTTGCCGCCAGCGGCGGCGAGCCGATGCACCTGCCGGCGATCGCCGAACGCCTGCCCGGCCTGACCGCGGATGAGGCGTTCGCGTATGCGCCTACCGCCGGGATACCCGCCCTCCGGGATCGCTGGGGGGAGGAGTTGCGGGCCAAGAACCCTTCGCTGAGATCGGCGGTGTCGCGGCCGGTCGTGACGGCGGGCCTTACCGCCGGGATCGGCATGGCGTCCGACCTGTTCGTGGATGCCGATGATCCGGTGCTGCTTCCGGACCTGGTCTGGGGCAACTACCGGCTGATCATGGGCGAACGGCGCGGGGCCCGCGTCGAGGGCTACCCGTTCTTCGCCGGGGACGCCATGGACGTGGACGCCGTGCAACGGGCTCTCGCCCAACATCAGGCGGGGGCCAAGGTCGTGGCGATGTTCAACTTCCCGCACAACCCGACCGGCTACTCCCCCAACCGGGCGGAAGCGGAACGGCTGACCGCGATCCTCGCCGAGGCGGCCGAGCGCGGCCTCCAGCTCGTGGTGCTGATCGACGACGCCTACCACGGTCTGTTCTACGAAGAGGAGACGCTCAAGGAGTCGCTGTTCGCCCGCCTCGCGAACCTGCATCCGAACCTGCTGGCGATCAAGATCGACGGACCGACCAAGGAAGAGTACGTCTGGGGCTTCCGGATCGGCTTCGTCACCGTCGGCGCCGCCGGCCTGGGCGACGAGCACCACCGGGCGTTCGAGCAGAAGGCGATGGCGGCCATCCGCTCCACGGTGTCCAGCGCCAACCGGATGGCGCAGCACCTGGTGCTGGCCGCCCTGGACCACCCCGAGCACTCCCGGCAGCGCGACGCCAACCAGGAAGAGTTGCGGCGGCGCTATCTGACCACGGTCCGCGAGGTCGGCAAGCGGTCGAGCGCGGCGATCCGGCCGCTGCCGTTCAACTCCGGCTACTTCATGTGCTTCCACCTGCCGGGAGGGACCGCCGAAGAGGTACGGCGCTACCTCCTGTACGAACGTGGCATCGGCACGATCTCGGTCGACGCCGACCACCTGCGCGTGGCGTTCGCGGGCGTCGATACCGCGGATCTGTCCGAGCTGTATGCCGAGATCTACGCCGCCGCCGACCGGTGTGCGGTCCAGGCGGAACCGGCTGGAGGTGTCGCGGCGGCGAGCCGTTGATCCCCTCGCCCGCTGCGCGGGCGCTGCTCGCCCCTGCGCTCGCATGCTTCCTCGGCGCCTGTACGGGCTGGTCCGGGACGCTCGTGCACGTCGACACCGCCAACGCCGACGTCGCCGCCTACGCGGAGCGCTACAACCTCTCGCAGGACCGGTACCGCGTCGTCACCCGCTTCGTCGACGCACCGGCCGAATCGCTGGCGCGCGGCGGCAGCGACGCCGACGTGCTGATCGGTCCCGGCCTTGCGGGCCGCGATCTGGCGGAGGAGCTCCGGCCCCTGGACGGCCTGTTTCGATCCGGCCGCCTGAGTGGGGCGTCGTTCTTTCCCAGCCTGCTGGAGTCGGGCCGAGCCGATGGCGTGCTCCGCGCTCTGCCCCTGTCGTTTCGCGTTCCCGTGATCGTCGTCCGGGCCGGCGAAGACGATGTTCCACTCTTCGCGGCCACGCCCGACGAGCTGGCGGCGCTCGGTGCCGCATCGCTCAGCTGGAGCGCAGAGCTGATCTACCAGGCGGCGGTGCTCTACGGGGCCGACTTCCGGCGGCTGCCGGACGGCCGGATAATCCTGCAGCAGGGTGCGGTCGACCGGGCTGTCGATCAGGCGCGGCGGGTGATCGAAGCCGCGCCGGGCGATCGATCCTCCGCCACTGCCGGCGGCGGCCCGCCCGGGGCGTTGCCGAGCGTGCAGATGCTGCTGGACGGACGGGTCGACTTTCTCCTGACCGACCTGCAACGGCTCCTGGACACTCCCGTCGAGCGGCGCGACCTGCTCTCCTTCCGCTGGCTGGGAAGCGACGAGGGGCTGCGGGCGGGCGACGACCTCACGTACGCCGTGATCCGCGCGGGCGCGTCCAATGCGCGCGGTGCACAGGCGTTCCTGATGTGGCTGTTCGCGCCGGGCACGCAGTCGGCGCTGCTCGAGTTCAGCCGGGGCGAGCATCTCACGGGATTCGGCATCGCCGACGGACTGCCGGCCCTGGCGGAGGTCGCCAGGTACGATCTGGTCACGCGTTACCCGGTCCTGCTCGGGCGCGTCCCGCGCGCGGCGGAGCTGCACGCGCCGGCGGCGCTCGGCGCCGATTGGGAACGGCTGCGCGAGGCGGTGGTGCTGCCGTGGCTGTGGGCCGAAACCCGGGGTTTCGACCAACCGGCGCTAGCGGATGCGGTGTCCGCGTGGCGGGCTCGGCGCGCGCCCGGGGCGGTGCAGGCGATCCGGGGAAACTCGGCCGGGCTCGTTGACACGGGCAAGAACGGCCGGTAGTCTGAGCGGCAATAACATAATCAGCCGTGGCATGGGTTTCCATGCGCGGCCAGGAGAAGACAGTATGGCCACCGTTGAACTCCAGAACCTGTCCAAGATCTACGAGGGCGGGGTGAAGGCGGTCGACAACGCCAACATCAGCGTCGGAGACAAGGAATTCCTGGTACTGGTCGGTCCGTCGGGATGCGGCAAGACGACCACCTTGCGCTGCATCGCCGGCCTCGAGGAGATCACCGACGGTGAGCTTTCCATCGACGGCAGGCGCATGAACGACGTCGCCCCCAAGGATCGCGACATCGCCATGGTGTTCCAGAACTACGCGCTCTACCCGCACATGTCGGTGTACGAGAACATGGCCTTCGGACTGAAGATCAGAAAGTACCCCAGGAGCGAGATCGAAACCCGGGTGCGTGATGCTGCGCAGATCCTGGACATCGAGGAACTGCTTGACCGCAAGCCCAAGGCGCTGTCCGGCGGCCAGCGGCAACGCGTGGCGGTCGGCCGCGCGATCGTCCGCAAGCCGAA
The DNA here is from genome assembly GCA_963662775.1 of Spirochaetia bacterium. GTDB lineage: Bacteria > Spirochaetota > Spirochaetia > SZUA-6 > Bin103 > CATQHW01. Next base: position 984,698 of record OY759747.1, on the reverse strand, counting down.
GGTGTTCCTGTTCGACGAGCCGCTCTCAAACCTGGACGCGAAGCTGCGGGTGCAGATGCGTGCGGAGCTCGCATCGCTGCATACCCGCCTGCAGGCGACCATGGTCTACGTAACCCACGATCAGGTGGAGGCGATGACCATGGGCGACCGCATCGTGGTCATGCGCGACGGCGTGATTCAGCAGATCGGCACGCCGCTGGCGCTGTACAACACGCCGGTGAACCGGTTCGTCGCCGGGTTCATCGGGTCCCCGCCCATGAACATCATGAAGGTCGGCCTGAAGGAATCGGGCGGAGGGCTGGTCGTGGGAGACGCGGGCTTCGAGCTTGACGTCGCCCCCGCGCATCAGGACCGCCTGCGGTCCCACGTCGGCCGCGACGTCCTGCTGGGAATCCGGCCGGAGGACCTCACCTACGCGGACGACACGCGCGGCAGCACTCTGGCGGCGGCGGTCGACGTCGTCGAGCCGCTCGGCGCCGAGACACACGTCTACGTGACGGTGGAATCGAATCAGCTCATCGCCAAGGTGGGGCCGGACGTCGACGTCCGGGTCGGAACGGAAATCGCCCTGACTCCGAACATGGACCGCGTTCACTACTTCGACATGGAGACCGAAGCGTCTCTCACTCAGGCCGCGGTCACTGTCTAGCTGATCAGGAAACAGGAAAAGGTAAGGTAAGGGCGAAGTCATGACCATGCACCCGGTCACCAGGTGGTACCGCCTCGCGATCGCTGCCGTAGTACCGCTGGTGCTCACGGTCTGCTATACGCCGCCCGCCGCAATCGATTCGATTTCCGATCTCGGCAACGTCGATGTCGAGGCGCCGTCGGCGACGGCGATTGCCGCGGCAGAACCGCCACCGCCGGTTCTGCCGGAGGTCGCTGCCGTGGCCCTTGGGCAGCCGGGCGAGCCCGCTCCCGACGCCGGTTTGGTCGGCCCGGGCGGAACGTCAGCGCTCGCCGCGCGCACGCAACCGTCACGGCCGCCGCATCCGGCGGTACTGGCCGCGGTACCGATTGGCGAGACAGGAGTGCCTGGGACGCCGCTGGGCGTTGGAGCCGACGGGACGGCTGAGCAGGCTGCGTCGATGGTGCCGGCGCGTCCGGAACATCCGGTGATGCTGGCGGTGGCGCCGATTGGCGAGACAGGAGTGCCTGAGACGCCGCTGGGCGTTGGAGCCGACGGGACGGCTGAGCAGGCTGCGTCGATGGTGCCGGCGCGTCCGGAACATCCGGTGATGCTGGCGGTGGCGCCGATTGGCGAGACAGGAGTGCCTGGGACGCCGCTGGGCGTTGGAGCCGACGGGACGGCTGAGCAGGCTGCGTCGATGGTGCCGGCGCGTCCGGAACATCCGGTGATGCTGGCGGTGGCGCCGATTGGCGAGACAGGAGTGCCTGGGACGCCGCTGGGCGTTGGAGCCGACGGGACGGCTGAGCAGGCTGCGTCGATGGTGCCGGCGCGTCCGGAACATCCGGTGATGCTGGCGGTGGCGCCGATTGGCGAGACAGGAGTGCCTGGGACGCCGCTGGGCGTTGGAGCCGACGGGACGGCTGAGCAGGCTGCGTCGATGGTGCCGGCGCGTCCGGAACATCCGGTGATGCTGGCGGTGGCGCCGATTGGCGAGACAGGAGTGCCTGGGACGCCGCTGGGCGTTGGAGCCGACGGGACGGCTGAGCAGGCTGCGTCGATGGTGCCGGCGCGTCCGGAACATCCGGTGATGCTGGCGGTGGCGCCGATTGGCGAGACAGGAGTGCCTGAGACGCCGCTGGGCGTTGGAGCCGACGGGACGGCTGAGCAGGCTGCGTCGATGGTGCCGGCGCGTCCGGAACATCCGGTGATGCTGGCGGTGGCGCCGCTGGGCGAGACAGGGGTGCCTGAGACGCCGCTGGGCGTTGGAGCCGACGGGACGGCTGAGCAGGCTGCGTCGATGGTGCCGGCGCGTCCGGATCATCCGGTGATGCTGGCGGTGGCGCCGCTGGGCGAGACAGGGGTGCCTGAGACGCCGCTGGGCGTTGGAGCCGACGGGACGGCTGAGCAGGCTGCGTCGATGGTGCCGGCGCGTCCGGAACATCCGGTGATGCTGGCGGTGGCGCCGCTGGGCGAGACAGGGGTGCCTGAGACGCCGCTGGGCGTTGGAGCCGACGGGACGCCCGAGCAGGCTGCGTCGATGGTGGCGGCGCGTCCGGATCACCCGGTGGTGGGCGCCGTGGCGCTAGGCGTACCGGGCGAGATTGGCGTGCCGGCAGGCGCCGGTGAGGACGGGCCGGTACAGGTTGCGTTTGCGGTGCCGCCGCGTCCGGGTCATCCGGCGGTGGGCGCCGTGGCACTAGGCGTACCGGGCGAGACGGGCGTGCCGCTTGGAGCTGGCACCGGCGGGGCACCGCAGCTCGGTGCACAGATCGAGCCGCCTCGACCGCCTCACCCGGAGTTGCTGGCATCGGTACCGATGGCTGCCCTTGTCGAGCCCGGAGCGCCGGCGAGCGCCGACGGAGCGGACGCGGTGCGTGATCGCGCCGGAACCGTTCCGCCGATGACGCCGCCGCATCCGTCCATGGACTGGTCGGTGCCCGCGGTGGCGGTACTGGCGTCGCCGGCCGGCGCGGCCGGACCGTCGGTCATCAACGGCCCGACGGACGCAGACTTCGACCGAGTGCGCGTGCTCATCGCGCGCGCCGAAGAGGTCGATGCCGACTTCTACGATCCGCAGAACATGGACGCCGCGCGCGAGACGCTGGCCCTTGCCGAACGGATTCGCACATCCGATCCGGTCGGATCGTACGTGGCGTTGGCGGTGGCCGAAGCGAGGGCGACCGAGGCGTTCGAGAATGCGGTGCGGCTGACCGCGGAGCGGCTGCGCAAGCTGCTGGCGGAGCGCCTCGAGGAGTTGCGGGAGATTCAGGCGGATCTCTGGGTGCCGGTGTCCTTCCAGGAGATGGTCGACGCCGTGCAGCGCGTCGAGGAGCTGTTCGAATCCGGCGATCTGTTCGGGGCGTACGAGCTGGCGCTGGCAACCGCGGACGACATGCTCGCGTTGCGCGACTCGCTGCTCGATCGGCTGGAGTTGCTGTACGGCGCGCGTGCCGAGACGGAGCGCTGTCTTGCGGCCGTGCGGAATCTCGACACGAGCACCTGGACCGAATCCAGGCTTGCGGAGCTGCAGTCGCTGCACGAGCAGCTCAACGCGCTCTACCTGACCGGTCTGGAAGCCATGCAGAGCTACCGGCTGGAGGATGCCGAAGAGGCGTTCGGTGCCGCGGTAGACGTTTGCCGCAGACTGATGGCGGTGGCCGACGATGCCTACATGGACCTGATGGAACGGGCCGCAGCGCTGATGAAGGCGGTGATGGAGGAGATCGAGGAAGCGTCGAGGCTGCACGTGGTAACCGACACGGGCGACGTGATCAGGCCGCAAACGTGGAACGGCCAGGACGTACTGGACCAGCTCCGCGCCGGCGGCAGCCAACGCGACGCGCTCCTCGACGGAATCGACCGCGACGGCCAGAACGACCTGCAAAAGGCGCAGGGGCTCTGGACGGAAGGAGTGGTGGAGTTCGACGACGAGAAGTACGGACAGTCCATCAGCCTCTTCGAAGACGCGCGGCGCTACCTGGAGCGCTACAAGTTCTACGTGGTGCTCGGCATCCATACCGTGCGGTTGATTCCGGAACGACGCGAGAGCCTGTGGCGCATCGCGGAGTACCCGCAGTGGTACGACGATCCGTTCCTGTGGCCGAGGATCTGGCGGCGCAACCGTGACCTGATCCAGAACCCCGACCTGATCTATCCGGGCTGGCAGTTGATCATCCCGGCGATCTGAGGCACGGCGGGGCGGCCGTGCCAGGCGGAGCGGCCGTGTCAGGTGGCGCGGCCATGCCAAGCGGCGCGGCCCGGCTCTGCCTGGCACTGACAGAGCCCACGTTGGCGCGCGCTGCCAAGCTTGCGCGCGCCAACGCGGCGCGTATCGACGTGGTCGAGTTGCGGGCCGACTTCCTGGACGACGGGGAGTTGGCCCGGCTCTCCAGGTTCCCGGACATGGTCGCGATGCCGGCCATCCTCACCATCCGGCGGACCGCGGAAGGAGGGAAGTTCCACGCGGACGAGCGATCACGCCGCCGGCTGATCGGCGAGGCGGCCGGCGCGTACCGTTACGTGGACCTGGAGTCCGACGTGGATCGCTCGTTCGATGAGGCGGTACCTGCCGGCACCCGGGTGATCCGGTCCCTGCACGACACCGCCGGCGTTCCCTCCCGGATCGAACGGGTGATACGCGATCTCCCCCGCACGGGGAGAGAGATCGCCAAGGCGGCCGTGACGCCCCGCACCGGCAGCGAGATGGTCGACCTGTTCGCGTGTGCGCGACGGCTGGGAGCCCCGTCCCCGGGCGCTCCTGAACGCATCCTGCTGGGCATGGGACGGTTCGGGCTCCCCACCCGGATCCTGGCGGCCCACCTGGGCAACTTCCTGACGTTCTGTTCGCGTTCCGGTCGCTCGGCGGCGCCCGGCCATCTCGACCCTGATACCATGGTCGAGCTCTACCGGTTTCGATCGATCCACGCGGGCACGCGCGTGTTGGGCGTGGTCGGCACCCCGCTGTCACACTCGCGTTCGCCGCAGATCCACAACCCGGCGCTCGCCGCGGCAGGGGTCGATGGCGTCTATGTGCCGATCGAGCTGGATGACCTGGGGGAGCTGGACCGCCTGGCGCGGCTCCTGCCGCTCGACGGCTGTTCGGTCACCATCCCGCACAAGGGCCAGGCGGCCCGCATGTCGGAAGCCGGGCCGATGGTGCAGCGGGTGGGCGCGTGCAACACGCTGGTGCGAACCCGGACCGGGTGGCGCGGCGAGAACACCGATGTACATGGCTTTCTCGCGCCTCTCCGCGAAGGGTCGATCGTTCCCCTGCGCGCGACCGTGATCGGAGCCGGCGGCGCGGCGCGGGCAGTCGCCTTCGCGCTGCGCTCGCTCGGCACCGACTTGCTGTTACTCAATCGGACCGAGCAGCGCGCGCGGTCCCTGGCGCGGGACTGCGGTGGGAGGGCAGGCGCGCTGGACGCCGCGGGGCTCGCGCAGGTCCCGGCGTACAGCGAGTTGATCGTCCAGACCACGAGCGTGGGGCTGCCCGACAATCCGGGCGATCCGCTGGCGGCGTACTCCTTTCGTGGACATGAGCTGGTCTACGACCTGGTCTACGGCGAGGGGCTGACGCCGATGCTCCGGCGAGCACGTGGCGCGGGATGCGCGGTCATCGACGGCAGCCGGATGCTGGCCGAGCAGGCGTACGAGCAGTTCCGCCTGTTCACCGGCAGCGCGTTTCCCGACAGCGCAAAGCCCGGCCCGGAGCGGACCCGGAGCGCGGCGAACGGCCGCTGAGGGGACCGGTCCCTGGCGATGGTGGTAGGGGTCGCCGGCAAGCTCGGCTCCGGCAAGAGCGTCGCGGCGGGACTGCTTGCGGACGCCGGCTGGCGGGTGATCGACGTCGACCTGCTGGGACACCGTGCGCTGGACACGGAACGGGACCGCATCGTCGATGCATTCGGCCGGGGCGTGCTGGATCGCGATGGCAGGATCGATCGTCGGCGCCTGGGACCACTGGTGTTCGGGAGCGCGGATGCCAGACGCCGCCTGGACGCGATCGTCCATCCCGTGATGGTGAGCAGTGTAAGGAACCTGGTGGAGACCGGACCGAGCGAAATCGTCATCGACGCGGCGCTGTTGTATCCCATGGGGCTCGACAAGCTGTGCGACCTGGTGCTGTGGGTGCACGCGCCGGTGCTGCTTCGCCTGTACCGCGCGCTGGTGGTGGACCGGAAACCGAGGGCTACCGTGTGCGGGGCCATGTGGGTGCAACGCGGCCGGCGGCTCAAGCGTTCCGTTGAGGGCGTCGATACACGTAGTGTCTCGCGGCGCACCATCTACAACGTAGCGACGCGAGGGATGCTCCGGCGCCAGATGGAGTTGATCTTCTAGCGCCGCGGACCATGGAGGAGGCGCAATGGAAAGGCAAGCGGCTGATACACAACGGATTCTCTGGGCGGTCGTGGCGGTCAGTCTTCTGGTCATCATCGTCCTGGCGGGAGGGCTCTACTTCCTCCGGCCACGAGGCGCGGAGGCGACCGAGGTCGCGACGGCCGACTCCGACGCGTCTGCGTTCGATCCGTTCGAGTACGTGCGAAGCGAGCAGGAGACCCCGGGGCTGGAGGAGACGACGGACGCCCCCAGGCAGGTAACCCTGGTGGTGGGCGATGTTCAGGCGCAGGCATCCACCGAACTTCCGACGGCAGGCGAGGCTCGCACGTCGCAGACGACGACCACTCCGGCCGTTGTGACCCCGGCAGCGGTGAAACCGTCGCCGGCTTCCGTGTCGAACATTCCGGTCCCGGCAGCGTCTCCGGCGTCGGCACCCGCGCCGGCACCGGCACCGGCACCACGTGCAGCCAGCGACTTCCAGTACTGGATCCAGGTCGGCTCGTTCTCCTCCCGATCACGAGCCGACGACCTGCGCAAGCTGCTGGGCGACCTGGGCTACGCGGGGAGCATCACAGCCCACGACGCCGACGGAGTGACCATGCACCGGGTGCGGATCGGGCCGATTGCGTCGCGTCCGGAAGCCGACCTGATGCTTGGGAAACTCCGGACCACCAACGACATGGACGGCTGGATCGCCCAGGTGAGGGGCTGACGGCCCCCGAGAGCGTGCCGCACCCACGCGCGGACTCGGCGCAAGCAACGGCCAGGTACGGATTTGCAATGCTGGATGGCGGCGGCTATGGTGTATCGGTATGGCGCTGCTGCCGGTGATCGCGCAACGGCGGAGCTGTCTGCGCTTCGATGGTCGATCTGTCGACACCGCCAAGCTCGACCAGATCATAGAAGCCGGTCGTCTGGCGCCTTCGGCGAAGAACCGGCAGGAATGGCGCTTCATCGTCATACGCAAGTCCGACCTGCGCGACAAGATCGCGGCGGCGGCGTTCCGCGAGCAGAACGTCGGCACGGCCCCCGCGGTGATCGCGGCGTGTACGACGAACATCGACTACCTGATGCCCAACGGGCAGTACTCGCACCCGATCGACCTGGCGGTGGCCACCACGTTCATGGCGCTTCAGGCCGAGGAGGAAGGACTGGGGAGCTGTTTCATCACGACGTTCGACGAACAGGAGGTCAAGGACCTGCTGAGCGTCCCGCATCGCATGCGGGTGGTGCTGCTGCTCGTGTTGGGCTACGCGGCGGAACAGACGCCGCCGCAGCCCCGCAAGCGGCTCCAGCAGATCGTTTCCTACGACCACTGGTGAGAACCGGACTCGATACCAGCTCCTTTCCCACGCCGATGGCATGAGCGCCTACCTGCAGGCGCCGCGTGCGGGCGGGGGACTGTCGTTCGGACGGGCCACGGCCCGTCGCCGGCTGCGCGAGCGGCTGCTCGATCTGTTCGCCCTGTGGGGATACCGGCTCGTGGAGACGCCGGTGTTCGACTACTTCGAGGCGTTCCGTCCCGTGCTGGACCCGGAGATGCTGGAGCGGGTCTACCGGCTGATCGATCGCGACGGGGAGCTGCTGCTGGTGCGCTCGGACGTCACCCTGTTCGCGGCGCGGCTGGCCGCACGCACGCTGCGCCGCGCCGAGTTGCCGCTGCGGCTGTGCTACGCGGATTCGGTCGTCCGCCACGAGGATGCCGAGAGCATCTCCCACAACGAGTCGTATCAGGTGGGCGCCGAGCTGATCGGCCGCTCCGGGACGGACGCCGACACGGAGATCATCGCGCTGTGCCTGCGCGCGTTGGAGCACGCCGGCGTCGAGAACGCGGCCCTGCACGTGGGGTCGCGCGCCGTATTCGACGGCTGCTATGCGGAGGCTCCCGGCGCCGAGCTCATCGAGCTTCGCCGAGCGATCCGAGACCGGGAGTGGGACGTGGTACGGGAGCGTTCGTCCGCCGCCGGCGTGGCACATGCGGACGCGCTCGTCGAGCTGTTCGCCATGATCGGCGGGGTCCGTGAGCTCGAGGATCGGGTCGCCGAGCTGGGGAACCGTCTTCCCGTCGCCGCCCGCGAGGCGGTCGCGCACCTGGTGGCGGTGGCAGATGCGCTCTGCATGCTGGACGTGCCCCCGGTCACGCTTGATCTCTCCGAGCTCGGCACTCAGTCCTACTACTCCGGGATCGTCATGTCGGCGTACGTGGCCGGCGCGGGCGGCCCGATCGCGGTCGGTGGTCGCTACGACGGTCTGCTCGGGCGATTCGGGGGCGAATGTCCATCCACGGGGTTCGCGCTGCTGCTCGGACGCGTCGAGCGTCACGCGCGCCACGTCGAGATCGCCGCCGATGAGCCGGTGGACCTGAGCGGCAGCCCGTTCACGGCTACCTACAAGCAGGCCGAGGCGTTGCGCGCGCGCGGACGCGCGGCGATCCAGTAGGCCCATGCCGGACGACAACGGCGAATCCGTCCTGAGCATCGCCCTGCCGAAGACCGACCGGCTGCTGGCGGCGATACTGGAGCGTTTCGCCGCGGTGGGCCACGAGCTGGAGTTCCGCCCGCGCGAGCTGATGGCACACGACAGGAGCGGACGGATGCGGGCGATCCTGGTGCGCAATCACGATCTGCCGATCTATGTCGACCACGGTATCGCCGGCCTGGGGATCTGCGGAAGCGACGTGATCGGCGAGGCGGACGGCCGTTTCCTGCGCCTGCACCGGTTCGACTTTCGCGGCGGCATGTTCTGCCTTGCCGCCGCGCGCGGCACCACGCTGGAACGGGTCCTGGAAGATGTCAGCGGGCTGACGATCGCCACTTCCTATCCTCGGTTCGCCCGCGGCTACTTCAGCCGCCAGGGGATACCCACGCAGATCATCCGGTTGACCGGATCGGTCGAGCTGGCGCCGGTGCTGGGGCTGGCTCCCTGCATCGTGGACATCGTCGAGACCGGGGCAACGCTGGCCGCCCAGGGGCTGGAGGTGATAGAGCGGATGGAGCCGACCGCGGTCTACTTGATCGCCAATCCCGCCTACTATAAGTTGCGGTTTCGCGCCGTCGACCGGCTGGTCAGCCGGTTGGCAGCGCGCTGATCCCGATGGCCGGCCGGCAGTATTCCTTCGAGCGCAACACCAGCGAGACCGAGGTCGCGGTGCGCCTGGACCTGGACTCCACGGATACCGGAAGCGTCCCCGTGGTCGAAGTGTCCACGGGGGTGCCGTTCTTCGACCACATGCTGCACGCGATGGGGTTTCACGGCGGTCTGGGACTGCAGGTCACGGCCACCGGAGACCTGCAGGTGGATGCCCACCACGTCGTGGAGGACGTGGGCATCGTGCTGGGCGAATGCCTGTTCCGGGCGATGGATCAGGGCCCACCGCTCACCCGCTTCGGGCATGCGGTGGTACCGATGGACGATGCCCTGGCGGAAGTGACCGTCGACGCGGGCGGCCGCTCCCACTGCCGGTTCGACGCCGCGTTTCCTCAGGAACGCGCGGGTGACTTCGACGTGTGGCTGTTGCGCGAATTCTTCACGGCCCTGGCCGGCCGGGCGCGCATCAACGTCCACGCCGCGGTCCGCTACGGCGACAACTCCCACCACATGGCCGAAGCGCTGTGCAAGGCGCTGGGCCGCGCCCTGGGTCAGGCGTTCCGGACGGCTGCGGGGCGGGAGCCGCGCTCCACCAAGGGCCGGGTCGTCTAGGTCTGGGGGGCGGGCTCCAACACCGCGCGGATGCGCCGCACGCCGCCCGATGACGACTGCTCCTTGACGATCCGGAACGCTCCGAGCTCCCCGGTGCGGCTCGCGTGCGGACCGCCGCACACCTCTTGGGAATAGTCGCCGATCGAGTAGACCTTCACGTCCTCCTGGTACTTCTCCCCGAACAGTGCGATGGCGCCGCCGTCCAGAGCGGCCTGCAGCTTCATCACCTGCATGCTGATCGGCAGATCCTCGACGATGCGGTTGTTGACGGTGGCCTGAACGCGCTCGACCTCCTCCGGAGACATCGGCTTGCCGTGCGAGAAGTCGAAGCGCAGCCGTTCGGCGGTGATGTTGCTGCCCTTCTGCTGCACGTGCTCGCCCAGCTCGTCGCGCAGCGCCTGGTGCAGCAGGTGCGTGGCGGTGTGCAGGCGCTGCACCGCATCGCTGGCGTCGGCAAGGCCGCCCTTGAAGGTCTTGTCGGCGCCGGCCTTGGACCGCTTCTGGTGCTCGGCGTACCGCCGGTCGAACCCGGCGCCGTCCACCGTCAGCCCATGCTCGCGGGCCAACTCCTCGGTGATCTCCAGCGGGAATCCGTAGGTGTCGTAGAGGCGGAACGCGACATCTCCCGGGATCACCCTGTCGTCGCGCGCAAGCAAACGCGGCAGCACCTTCTGCAACTCCGCCTCGCCCTTGGCCAGAGCGGCGGAGAAGCGCCCTTCCTCCTGCGACAGCTCGCTCAGGATCGCACCGCCGTGCTCGGCAAGCTGCGGATAGGCGGCGCCGTAGTGGTCGATCACGCTCTCCGCGGCGGCGCGCAGCATCTCGCCGGGGATCTCCAGCTTGCGCCCATGGCGGATCGCCCGCCGGATGAGCCGGCGCAGGACGTAGCCCTGACCCAGGTTGGAGGGGGTGATGGCGGCCTCGTCGCCGAGCATGAACACCGCGGCTCGTACGTGATCGACCACGATGCGGATGGACCGGTCGCGCTCGGCATCCTCCCCGTAGGTAACGCCGGCCTGCCCTGCGGCGGTGGCGACGATCGGGGCCATGGCGTCGATGTCGTACACGCTGGCCGCGCCCTGCAGAACGGCGGCGGTTCGCTCCACGCCCATGCCCGTGTCCACGCAGTGCTGCTGCAGCGGGACGAAGCGGCCCTCGCTTGTCTTGTCGTACTGCATGAACACGTCGTTCCAGATCTCCAGGTGGCGGTCGCCGTTGCCCGGGGTGCGTCCGTCGTCGCCGGCGTCGGGATGGAGATCGATGTACATCTCCGTGGTCGGGCCGCAGGGTCCGGTCTGGCCGGCCGGCCCCCACCAGTTGTCTTCCTCGAGGAAGTGGATGTGATCCTCGGGGATGCCCAGCGCCCGCCAGGCGGAAGCCGCCTCCTCGTCGCGCGGGACCGTGTCGTTGCCTGCGAAGCAGGTCACGTGCAGGTGCTCGACGGGGAAACCCAGCCAGCGGCTGTCGGTGAGGAACTCGTGGCTCAGCTCGATCGCGCCCTGCTTGAAGTAGTCGCCGAGCGACCAGTTGCCGAGCATCTCGATCAGCGTCAGGTGCGACAGGTCGCCGACCAGGTCGATGTCGATCGTGCGGATGCACTTCTGCACGTTGACCAGCCGCCGGCCGGACGGGTGCGGGGCGCCCAGCACGTAGGGGACCAGCGGGTGCACGCCCGCCATCACGAACAGCGCCGTGGGGTCGTTCTCGGGGACCAGCGAGTGGTTGGGGATGCGCGCGTGGCCCTTGGACTCGAAGTAGCCCAGGTAGAGATCGCGAAGCTCCTGGGCTTTCATGGCGGACTCTCGTATGGCGGACGTTGGCATGACGAAATGTGTTCAGGCGCCGGCCGTGGTGTCAAACCCCCGCGGCTCAGGTGAGCGGTTCGACCAGACCCTCCGCTTCGGGGGTGAGCAGGTCCGGGAACACGTAGACCATGCCGCCGCTCCGGCGCACCCGCAGTTCGGCGTGCCCCCGGGAGACCAGGTCGTCGAGGCACGCCTTCGACTCGTCCAGACTGTAGTCGCCATCCACGGCGATCTCCGTCGGAGTGACGACCCCGCCGTGCGCCCTGGCCGCGCGCAGGATGACGGTCTCGATCGGTTCGATGGGACCGGTCGACGGGCCGGCTTCGGGCGGCAGGCGGGTCGGCGCCGGCCCACCGATGCGGCGCGCGGTCTCCGCGTCGACCATGGTGGGGATGGTGAACAGGTCGATGATGTTGCCGATACCGAACAGTCCCCAGGTGCACAGCCACAGGATGCCGGTGCCGATCCGTCCCAGGTAGAAGCGATGGATCCCGGAGACCCCGAACAGGCACAGCGCCCACAGCAGGTAGGCGGTGCCCCGCGAGTAGCTCATGCAGCGCGCCTGATCTAAGGGTACAACCGTTGCAAGGTTCGGGGAAACGCGATCGCCTCGCGCACGTGGGGGATGCCGGCGATCCAGGCGAGGGTGCGCTCCAGGCCGATGCCGAACCCGGAGTGCGGCACCGAGCCGAAGCGGCGCAGGTCCAGGTACCACTCGTAGGCGTCGAGGGGCAGCCCGTGCGCCTGGATCGCGGCGACCAGCGCGTCCAGGTCGTCCTCCCGCTGCGAGCCGCCGGCGATCTCGCCATAGGCTTCCGGCGCCAGCAGGTCGGAGCAGAGCACCCTGTCCGGGTCGGTGGGGTGGCCCTTCATGTAGAAGGCCTTGGCGGCGCGCGGGTAATCGGTGACGAACACGGGGCGGTCGAAGCTCTGGCTGACCGCCGTCTCCTCGTCCGCGCCCAGGTCCTGGCCGAGTTGGATGTCGGCGCCGGCAGCTTGCGCGATGCGCACCGCTTCCGCGTAATCGATGCGCGGAAACGGCGGGGCCAGCCGCGCGAGCGGCGCGGTGTCGCGCTCCAGCGTGGCGAGCTCGCCTTCGCAACGCGTCAGGACGCGCTCGACCACGGCGAGCACCAGGTCCTCCTGGAGCTGCATGTTCGCGTCGCTGTCCGCGAAGGCGACCTCGGCCTCCAGCATCCAGAACTCGCTGAGGTGGCGGCGCGTCTTGGACTTCTCGGCACGGAACGTCGGGCCGAAATTGTACACCTTGCCGAGCGACTGGCAGGCAGCCTCCAGGTAGAGCTGGCCGGTCTGCGCCAGGTGAGCCTCGCCCAGGTCGTAGTAGGGCAGGGTGAACAGCGACGACGCGTTCTCACCTACGGCGCCGGTGAGGATCGGCGTGTCCACCAGCACGAAGTCCCGCCGGTGGAAGAAGTCGTGCATGGCGATCCGCAGCTCGCTTCGCAGCCGCATCAGTGCTTCCTGCCGGCGCGAGCGCAGCCATAGGTGGCGATGCGCCAGCAGGAAGTCGATGCCGTGCGCCTTCTTCGCGATCGGGTACTCGGCCGTCGGTGCCTGAACCACCTGGAGCGCGTCCAACCGCAGTTCATAGCCGCCGGGGGCGCGCGGCTCGGCCCGCACCGTGCCGCGCGCGATCACGCTGGACTCCATGGGGAGCCCGGCGGCGCGGGCGAAGGAGTCGTGCTCCGTCTCGCCGTCGATGGCGGTGGCCTGCATGCGCCCGGTGCCGTCGCGGAGCTGCAAGAACAGGATTCGCCCCTTGGAGCGCGCGTTGTACAGCCAGCCGGCCAGCTCGACGGCGCCGCCGTCGTGGGCGCCGGCGTCCCGGATCGCCACGCGCGGCGGCGCGTCGCCCGTCATGCCGGCTCGCCCTCGATGCGGCGGAGCAGCCGCTCGGCCTGCCCGGCGTCGAAGGCGGCGCTGAGCAGCCGGCGCGCAGCCGCCCGTCCCCCCGTCGCCGTGGAGCGGACGGAGGAGGAGGGGATGCCGTACTCCTCCACCACGCGGCGCGCGTCGCGCGGGCTCACCGTGTCCAGACGAGCGATCACGCTGCAGATCCCGGTCACTTCCCGTGCATCGAGGGCGCGCAGCACCGCCGCCGCGGCGTCCGGGTCCATCAGCAGCAGGAAGTGTGCGGCGCGCTCGTAGCCGACGTCCCGCGCTTCGTCCTTGGCTCGATGGGCAAGCTCGCCGGGCGTCGGCGCGCGCGTCGCGGCGGGAGCGGGCGTGGCGTGCGCGGGCGGCGGCGTGGTCACAGCGTGATCTACGGTAATCGCGGCCGTCGGCACGGTCAAAGGGCGACCGGGAGCCTCGGTGCTATGCTGGCGGTGGCAAGTCGGGATCGATTCCATGAAGCGCAAGCTGCCCATCGGCATCCAGACGTTCCGCACGATCCGGGAGGACGGCTACTACTACGTGGACAAGACGGCCCACGTCTGGAAGCTGGTGAGCGAGGGCACGCATTACTTCCTGTCGCGTCCGCGGCGTTTCGGCAAGAGCCTGCTGGTGGACACGCTCAAGGAGCTGTTCGAAGGCAACGAGCCGTTGTTCCGCGGCTTGGCCATCCACGCACACTGGCCCTGGTCCGACCGCCATCCGGTGGTGCGGCTGAGCTTCGGCAGCGGAGACTTCACGCGTGCGGGGAACCTGCACGAGGAGACGATGGCGCAACTGGATCGCCTCGGCACCCGCGCCGGCGTCGGGGTGCGCTACGACACCGCGCCCGCGCGCTTCAGTCATCTGCTCGAGATGCTGCACGACCACACCGGCCGGCGCGTGGTAGTCCTGGTGGACGAGTACGACAAGCCGATCCTCGACGTCCTGGACACGCCGGAGACGGCCCGGACCAACCGCGACTATCTGCGCGGGCTGTACGGCGCCATCAAGGACAGTGACGCGCACGTGCGGTTCGCGCTCCTCACGGGCGTAAGCAGGTTCAGCAAGGTCAACCTGTTCTCGGTGCTCAACAACCTCACCGACCTCACGCTGGACCCCGGCTGCTCGACCATCTGCGGCTACACGGAGGCGGACCTCGACGCGGTGTTCGCGCCCGAGTTGCAGGGACTGGACCGGGAGGCCGTTCGCGACTGGTACAACGGGTATAGCTGGCGCGGCGACGAGCGGGTGTACAACCCGTTCGATGTCCTGCTGCTGCTGCGCACCCGCGAGTTCGCCGCCTACTGGTTCGAAACCGGGTCGCCGGCGTTTCTGATCGACACGATGGTGAGCCGCGGCATGACTTCGCCGGATCTGGACGGGCTGCTCGCGGACCGTGAGCTGCTGAGCACCTTCGACGTGGGGGACATGGCACCCGAGGCGCTGTTGTTTCAGACCGGCTATCTGACGATCCGGGGGGTGGAAGATCACGGCGGCGAGCGCCTGTATCGGCTGGGTTATCCGAATCGGGAGGTCCGCCAGAGTCTGAATCGGAGCCTGCTGCGCGCCCTGGCGCCTGCGCCCGCGCTGCGAGCGGTTCCCGCCTACCGAACGCGGCGGTTGCTGGAGGCGAACGACTTCGCGGGCCTGGAAGCAGCGTTCCGGGCGTTGTTCTCCGCCATCCCGTACGAATGGCACTCGCGCAACGACATCGCACGCTACGAGGGGTACTACGCGAGCGTGTTCTATTCTCATCTGGCGGCGGCGGGTCTGGACGTGACCGTTGAGGATTCGAGCAGCCGCGGCCGGGCGGACCTGGTGGTGCGCTGCGCCGCGCAGGTGCATCTGTTCGAGTTCAAGGTGGTGGAGATGGCGCCGTCCGGGACGGCGCTGGCGCAGCTTCGCCAACGCGGGTACGCGGACAAGTACCTCCACCTCGGCGTGCCGATCCACCTGATCGGCGTCGAGTTCAGCCGCGACGCGCGCAACGTCACTGCGTTCGACGTCCGCCGGATTGCCGCGTCATCGGCAGATCGACAGACGCCGTGAGGCGATGGTGCCGGTAACCGGCGGCGCTACGGCTCCCGATACTGCGCGTCCAGAAGATCGGCGACCGGCAGCGGGTCGCAGACCGACGGCGCGCACCGCGTGCCTCCCCGGGTCAGGTTCAGTCCGTGGTCACCCACCGCCAGCGCCACGGAGGCGTCGTCGACGCGTTCCGGAGCGGCGTCCAGCACCGCACGCAACATGGGCTGGACCTCCCGAAGCGCCTGCTCGAACAGATCGAAGATGCTCTCTGTCGATACGTCGGCGGGATCGCACGGGTGGCACCAGCGCCGGTGTGACTCGTTGGCCCAGTCGACGCCGCGGTCGATCCCTACCGGATGGAAGACCGCCAGGCGTCGGCGGCCTCCCTGCTCGCGCCGTTCCATCTCCATCGCGCGACGGCGGAAGCCGGGGTTGCGCGGGTCGGTCATCGCGAAGAAGCGCAGGGCGTCGCGGTAGGCGTTGCCGACGCGCGCGTGATCTGTGGCCGGGTCGTGGGCGCGCGGGTACACCTCGGCGATGGCGGCGACCAGCCCGATACGCAGGGCGGACGGGAGCTCCTCGCCCAGACGGATATCGGAGAAGACGTCGACCGCACGCACGTCGCCGCGGAGCCGTTCGGCCAGCAGGACGTCCAGGATGCGTTCCAGAAAGGCGTGACAGCGTCGCAGGCGATGCGTCGCCGGATTTCCCGGCACGAACCAGCCGGCGTGGTAGACCACGTACGGGTGCCAGGAGCGGTCGAGGGCGGCGTGGGTGGCCATTCCCGCGGCGAACGCGGCGGTCTCCGCCCCCGGAGGGGCGTGGCGCAGGAAGGCGGCCACCAAGCTGCCGAAGCGGGCGCGGTGCATCAGCGGCCCGAAGCGGAACCCCTGCGGCCGGGTTCGCAGGGCGTGGAAGAACAGGTCCGGTCCCTGCGCACCCAGGCGCAGCGCGTTGCCGGCCGCGCACAGCAGCGCATCGCCTTCCGCGCCGAGACGCCGCAAGGCTTCCTCGGCGAACAGCAGATGGGAGACGTGAGCGGGCATGGCTGCCGACGAGTCTGTCGGAATGGCGGCGTCAGCGGAATGGCCACAGCCGGCGGCGTCGGAGCGGGTATTGTCTGCGCTCTGCGCAGATGGTAGAACACGCTCCGGAGCCGCTGTAGCTCAGTTGGTAGAGCAAGGGACTGAAAATCCCTGTGTCAACAGTTCGATTCTGTTCGGCGGCATCCTGTTCGGGGAACTCGGGCAACCCTTCAGTTGCGTTTCCACGCGTACGGTCCGCTGAGGTAGCCGCTTCCGTCGTCAGGCGGTTCTGCGTACACGTACAGCAGCAGCTCGTCGGCAAGGATGCCTTCCGGGAGCGCGGATTCCAGGTCGATGCGCTCGGCGAACGCCGCCGCCGCCAGGCGAGACCCCGCGCTGCCGTACAGCCACACCTCGTACGACGCGAAGGGGCCGGCGACGGCCAGCTCGTTCGCATCGATCGTGACCTCGATCGCTTCTGCCTGCCTCCGGGCCTCGGGCCCGGTGCCGCCGGCGATCCGGAAGCTGTCCTCCGCGGTCTGACCGGCGATGTCCTGAACGATCACGCGGTAGACGCCGGCCGGCAACGGCTCGTCCTCGGGCATCGCCAGCGCCGTCGACCCGATCCAGGTGCCGGACTCGGATCGATCGACCACCCAGTCTTCGGGCGTCAGCCTCCAGAAGAGCTGCGCCTGGTCGTTCATCACGTACAGCGCGTCCAGGTCGTCCAGGCCGTCGGCGTCGCTGACCCGGGCGAACAGGGTCAGCGTTTCGTAGGTGCGCCCGTGGCGCAGGTCCTCGAACACCACGCGCTTCCAGAACAGCTCGTGCGTCTCGGGAGCCGCCACCTCGCAGGCCGCCAGCAGGCAGGCCGCCAGCAGGCACAGGCAGAACAGGCCCGGGATACAGGAGGCGCGGATGAGAGCGCCCCGCCCGCTACGGCCCGCGGGGTGCAAGCACATCGGCCAGCCCGGCCAGCAGCGACCGGTTCTCCGGCCCGGTGCCGATGGTGATGCGCAGCCAGTCGGCCAGCGCCGCCGGTCGCGTCCAGCAGCGCACCACCAGCCCGCGCTGCAGGAGGGCGTCGGCCACCGTGGAGGCCCGTTCGCCGAGCCGGACCATGATGAAGTTGGTGTGCGTGGGCACGAAGGGCAGACCAAGGGCGTCGAATCCGGCGGTGAGCTGCTCCTTGCCGTCGCGGTTGACCTGAAGCGTCCGCCGCAGGAACTCCCGGTCATCCGCCGCTGCCAGGCCGGCGGCCTGCGCGGTCACCGACAGGTCGAACGGCGGGCGCACCCGGTGCATGAGGTCGATCACGCGCGGATCGCCGCAGGCGAAGCCGAAGCGAACGCCCGCCAGGCCGTGGCTCTTGGAGAAGGTGCGGGTGACCACCAGGTTGGACACGCCGTCGCGCACCCGCCCCACCGTGTCGGGCCGCAAGGCCGGGTCGGCGAAATCCGCGTACGCCTCGTCGTGAATGAGCAGCACGTCATCCGGCAGCGCGGCCAGGAGCTCGGCGAAGCGCCGCTCGTCGATCAGCGTCCCGGTGGGGTTGTTGGGATTGCAGAGGAAGACCGCCTTGGTCGCGGCGGTAACCTTCTCCAGGATCGCGTTCACGTCGATCGCCATGCCGTCCATGGTCGACCGCACGACGCGCGCGCCCATGGTCCGGGCGACGATTTCGTACATGCTGAAGGTGACCTCCGGAACGATCACCTCGTCGCCCGCGTGGAGAAAGGCCATCGCAGCGGCAAGCAGCAGCGCGTCCGATCCGTTGCCGGCGATCAGGTGCTCGGGGGTCAGGTCCAGGAGGGTGGCGAGCCGCTCGCGCACCTGCCGTGTGCTCGACTCCACGTAGCGGTGGGAGAGGTCGAGCGCGTCGCGGATGGCGGCGACCGCGGCCGGCGATGCGCCGAGCGGATTCTCGTTGGAGGCCAGCTTGATCACGTGGTCCCGGCCGGACTCTTCCCTCGCCTCTTCCAGGGACTTGCCGGGGACGTACGGAGCGATGTCGAGCACGGACGGGTTGGCCCGCCGGTAGGGATCGAACGGCATGACGTGACGCTATCCGATTCATCGTTGACGGGTCATGTTGACAGGACATGCAATAATGTGCATGAATATGCCATGCCCGATCGAACACTCAGGTTGGCGGCGATCCGCAGGATCATCAGCCGGGGCGTGACCACCCAGCAGGAAGAGCTGCTGGCGGCGTTGGCGCGCGACGGCTTCACCGTGACCCAGTCGACCCTGTCGCGCGATCTGCGCGACCTCCGGGTAGCACGCGTGCCGGACGGCGAGCATGGCTATCGCTATGGCTTCGCCGAGGCGGAGCCCATGGCTGGGTCCCATACGGGGTTGGTGAACGACATCAAGAACGGACTGGTGGAACTGATCTTCTCCAGCAACCTTCTGATCGTGCGCACCCTGCCGGGCCACGCTTCCAGCGTGGCCCGCGCCCTGGACAACTTGCCGATCGACGAGCTGGCGGGAACGATCGCCGGCGACGACACCGTGCTGGCGGTGCTGCGGGAGGGGGTCGACCGCGAACGGTGCCTGCGCGGCCTGACGGCGGCGGTGCCGGGCGTGGCGGGGCTGTCCGCATGAAGGCGGCAGTCCTGGGCGCGACCGGCTATGCCGGGGCGACGCTGGCGCGCCTGTTGGCCGAGCATCCGGACGTGCAGGCCCTGATCCTTTCCTCAGGCTCCCGGGCGGGTGCGCCGGTAGCGGAGGCGGTGCCGGAGCTGTCGCCGCGCGGGTTGTCGGCGGTTGCCGGCGGCGTGCTGGCTTCGGTCGACGAGGCGGCTGCGGCCGGCGTCGACGTGGTGTTCGCGGCGCTGCCGCACCTGTCGTCCGCGCGAACCCTGGAGCCGTTTCTTGGCCGCGCGGTGGTGGTGGATCTGTCGGCGGACTTCCGCATCGCCGATCCCGAGCGGTTCGCCGCCGCCTACGGCCAGCCGCCGGCGCGCCCGGATCTGCTCCGTGATGCGGTCTACGGCCTTCCGGAGCGCTATCGGGAACGGCTTCGGTCGGCCGATCTGATCGCCAGTCCCGGGTGCTTTCCGACGGCCGTGCTGCTGCCTCTGTTGCCGGTGCTGGCGGCCGGCCTGGTGAGCGACCCGATCGTCGCCTGCGCGGTCACCGGGCTGTCCGGCGCCGGCCGCAAGGCGGACGTTGCCTGGACGTTCTGCGACCGCAGCGAGACCGCGGCGGCCTACAACCCCGGCACCAGCCACCGCCACGTGCCGGAGATGGTGCAGGAGATGGAGGCGGTGCGCCCCGGTGCGTCGCTCTGGTTCACGCCGCACACGGCGCCGATGAAGCGCGGCATCGCCGCCACCATCACCGCGCCCGCGGCGGCCGGCGCCGACGCGGAAGCGGTGGGCGCGGCGCTGCGAGCGGCCTACGACGGGGCGCCGTTCGTGCGGCTGCTGGACGACCGCCTGCCGGCGACCGGCTCGGTGTGGGGATCGAATCGCTGCGACATCGCGTGGCGGGTCGACGGGGGCGCGGTGCTGCTGTTCGCCGCGCTCGACAATCTGGTCAAGGGAGCCGCAGGCCAGGCGGTGCAGGCCATGAACCTGCGCATGGGGCTGCCGGAGGAGCGCGGCCTGCCCGTGCACGGGACGCCATGACCGCGACGGGCACATCCGCGCGGACGGCGGTGATCAAGCTGGGCGGGCGGGCGCTGGAGGAAGCGGCGTTGCGCGGCGTGTTCGCCGCGGAGCTGGTCTCGCTGGCCGGTGTTGGGCTGGCCGGCGCATGGCGGGTGATCGTCGTGCACGGCGGCGGGGCCGAGGTGACCGCGATGAGTCGCCGCCTGGGACACGAGCCGCGCTTCCACGAGGGCATCCGGCTGACCACCGCGGAAGAGATGGAGGTGGTCGACATGGTGCTGGCCGGCAGCGCCAACAAGCGGCTGGTACGCGCGCTGAGCGCCGCCGGCGTGAGCGCCGTCGGCATCTGCGGATCGGACGGGCGGACCCTGGCCGCCCAGCCGGCGGCCGTTCCGCCGGGCACCCGAACCGGGCGCATCGACGGCGTCGACACCCGCCTGCTCGCCACGCTGACGGACGCGGGGTTCGTGCCCGTGGTCAGCCCGGTCTGCGACGACGGCGCCGGCGGCGGCATCAACGTCAACGCGGACACCGTCGCCTTCCGGGTGGCGACCGCGCTCGACGCCGACGCCCTGCTGTTCATCTCCGACACCGACGGCGTGCTCAAGGACGGGACGGTACTGCGGCGCCTCGACCCGGCGGGCGCGGATGCCGAGATCGAGGCCGGGACCATCACCGACGGCATGATCCCGAAGATCAGGTCGTCCGTCGCCGCGGTCACCGCGGGCGTCGGCCGCGTGCTCATCGGCGACTATGGCGCGGCGGGAGCGCTACGGGCGTTGCTGGACGGCGAGCGCGGCACCGTGATCTCGGCTGCCGGGTACGGAGCTCCGTCGCGCTGAACCGACCGAATCGCACTGGCCGAATCGCGCTGGCCGAGTCGCACTGAATGAATCGCAAGACCAACCGGGTCAACGACCGAAGGAGAACCTGACCATGCAGATCAAGGACGCGATCGTCACCGATCATCCCTTTCCCAACGCCTTCTCGCCGGAGATGCTGCTGTTGGACCACGGCTCCGGGTGCCGGGTCACCGACGCCGCGGGCAAGAGCTACCTGGACCTTGGCGCCGGTATCGCCGTGAACGCGCTCGGTTACGGGCGAGAGGACCTGGCGGACGTCGCCGCCGCGCAGATGCGCAAGCTCGTGCACGTCTCCAACCTGTACACCACCGGCCCGGCGCTGGAGCTCGCCGGCAAGCTGACCGGCGATCGCTTCGCGGCGGTGCAGTACATGAACAGCGGCGCGGAGGCGAACGAGTCGGCGCTCAAGTTCGCCCGCATGTACGCCCATCGCGGCGAGGAGAACGCCGAGCGCCACAAGATCCTGGCGTTCAGCGGGGGCTTCCACGGGCGCACGTACGGCGCGCTGGCCTGCACGGCGACGCCCAAGTACCAGGAGCCGTTCCGGCCCATGCTGCCCGGTGTCGAGGTCGCGCCCTACAACGACGTGGAAGCGCTGCGCAAGACGCTCGACGGGACCTTCGCCGGCGTCATCGTCGAGGTGGTGCAGGGCGAGGGCGGGCTGCAGGTCATGACGCCGGAGTTCGCGGCGGCGCTCAACGCCTGCCGCGGCGAGCACGACCTCATCGTGATCGCGGACGAGGTGCAGACCGGCCTGGGACGCTGTGGTCACCTGTTGGCCTCCGACAGCGTCGGCCTGAAGCCGGACATCATCACGCTGGCCAAGCCGCTGGCCGGCGGCCTGCCGCTGTCGGCGGTGCTGCTGCCGGCCGCGGTGAACGACCGGCTCCACTTCGGCGAGCACGGCACCACCTTCGGCGGTGGTCCGGTGACGTGCGCGCTGGCCTCGCACGTGTTCGACATCCTCACCGATCCGGCGTTCCTGGCCGCCGTCCGCGAGCGCGGCGAGCAGCTCCGGCGGGGGCTGGAGACGCTGCGCGAGGCGCACGGGCTGGGGCCGGTGGTGGGCGCCGGGCTGCTGCGCGGCGTGCACGTCCCCGGAACGGCAGGCGAGCAGCCCCGGATACAGGCGCTGTCGACCGCGTTGCGCTCCGCGGGGGTGCTGGTGCTCCGCTCGGGCGACGACGTGATGCGCATCGCGCCGCCGCTGGTGGTCTCGGCCGACGAGATCGCCGAGGGGCTGCGCTGCATGGACACGGCCCTGTCCGGGCTGTAGGGAGAGGAGCACGACATGGCAGCGAACGAAGTGAAGCGCCAAGACGTCAAGCGCATCGCGCTCGCCTACTCGGGGGGGCTGGACACCTCGATCATCATCCCCTGGCTCAAGGAGCGCTTTCCGGGCGCGGAGGTGGTGGCCGTCTGCGCGGACGTGGGGCAGTCCGACGACCTGGCCGGGCTGGAGGAGCGGGCAGCGGCGTCCGGCGCCACCAAGCTGATCCTGCGCGACGTGCGCCGCGAGTTCGTCGAGGAGTACCTGTTCCCGATGCTCCGTGCCGGCGCGGTGTACGAGGGCAAATACCTCCTCGGCACCTCGGCGGCGCGGCCGTTGCAGGCCAGGGTGCAGGTCGAGGCGGCGCGCTCCGTGGGGGCCGACGCGGTCTCCCACGGCTGTACCGGCAAGGGCAACGACCAGGTGCGGTTCGAGCTGGCCTATCGGGCGCTGGCGCCTGATCTGAAGATCATCGCGCCGTGGCGTCTGTGGGACATCCGCTCGCGCGAGGACGCCATCGAGTACGCGGAGAGCCGCGGCATCGACCTGGCCGGCGTCTCGCGGGTCAACATCTATTCGCGGGACGACAACGTCTGGCATCTCAGCCACGAGGGCGGAGATCTGGAGGATGCCGGACGGCGCCCGCAGGAGACGCTGTTCCAGCGCTCGGTGTCGCCGGCGGAGGCGCCCGACCGCGAGCAGGAGGTCACGGTCGAGTTCGAACGGGGCGTCCCGGTGGCCGTGGACGGCGTCCGGCACGGCGCGGTGGAGCTGGTGCTCAAGCTCAACGAGCTGGGAGCCGCGAACGGCATCGGCCGGGCGGACATCGTCGAGACGCGGGTGGTCGGCATGAAGAGCCGCGGCGTGTACGAGACGCCGGGCGGCACGATCCTGTACGCGGCGCTGCGCGAGCTGGAGATGCTCACGCTGGAGGCGGACGCCCTGCGCAGCAAGCAGAAGCTGGCCATGACCTACGCCGACGCCGTGTACAGCGGCCACTGGTTCTCGACCCTGCGGGAGTCGCTGGACGCGTTCATGCAGCGCGTCTGCGCTCGGGTCACCGGCGCGGTGACGCTGAGCCTGTACAAGGGCGGCATCACGGTGGCCGGCCGCCGGTCGCCGCACTCGCTCTATGACGAGGGGCTGGCGTCTTTCAGCGCGGGCTCCTACGACCATCAGGACGCCAGCGGCTTCATCCAGCTCTACGGCTTGGCGACCCGCACCGCGGCGATGGTGGACGGGCAGACGGCCGGAGGGGGCTGAAGCGCGCGCCGCCGGCGACGCCTGCGGCTGCACGGCGCGCACGGCGCGGTGCTCGTGGACTCGGGCGTGCGGCCGGCGCTACACTTCAGGTACGAAGCGTCCGCGGTGGACGCTTCCGTTTCGGGCTGTGGCGCAGTTGGTAGCGTACACGTCTGGGGGGCGTGGGGTCGGCGGTTCAAGTCCGCCCAGCCCGATGAAACGCGGGGAGCCGGTTCGCAAAGGAGAAAGGTTGCGGCATGGGAACGATCAAGTCGTCGTGGGAGATCGCCCTGGAGCGGACGAAGGATGTCGTCCCCGACAAGGAGAACCTCGAACAGAGCCGGTTCACCACCGAAGGCAAGAAACTGGTGTCGCGCTATCTCGGCGACCTGGAGACCGGCCTGGACGAGTTGCTGGAGCCGTTCGACGGCAAGCAGGCCGGCTGGGTCCGGGACGGTGTACGCGACGCGTTGCTCAGCAACCTGACGCTGCCGACCGACGAGTTCGCGCTGAAGCGCAGCCGCCGCGCCGGCGAGGGATTCGGGGCGATCAGCACCAACGACCGCAAGTTGCGCATGCTGCTGGGCCAGCTCGAACAGTTCTTCCAGGAGTACCTGGGAGAGCGCAACCGCATGCGTCAGGAGGTCGACCGCGCCTACGAGCCGCGCCGCCAGCAGAAAGAAGCGGAGCTGTCCAAGAAGACCGGCCAGCAGGTGCAGATCAACCCGCAGAACGACCCCGAGTACGTGGGGCTGATGCGCCAGCAGCTCCTGGTGGTGGACGACCGTTACGGTCAGGTGCTGCAGGGCGTGCGGGACGAGCTGGTCACGATGTCCGCCTGACGGTACCCGGCGGGGCGCCGGACGTGGTCGATCCCGAGTTGATCCGGAGCGCCCTGGACCGCATCGACGCGGCTCACCGGCAGGATCCCGCCGGCCGGGCGATCGAGTACGCGCGGCGCGTGACGCGCTGGCTGGAGCGCCTGACACCGCGCCCGTCCCCGGCGCTCGCCATCGCGGTTCGCGCCCAGCACCTGCGGCGCTGGGAGATCCCGCGCGCGGGCTACCCTGAGGGCCGTTCCGGCTACCTGCGCTGGCGGCGCGCCTGCGCCCGCCACCATGGCGAGCAGGCGGCGCTGCTACTCGACGAGCTTGGCATCCCCGCCGCGCTGACCGAACGGGTGGCTGCGCTGATCCGCAAGGAGGGACTGGGGCGCGATTCGGAGACGCAGATGCTGGAGGATGCGGCGTGCCTGTCGTTCCTGGAGTCCGAGCTCGCCGGGTTCGCGCAGGGCCGCGACGCCGAGGTGCTGCGGCGCGTGCTCTCACGCACGTGGACGAAGATGTCCCCGCGAGCACGCGAACTCGCCCTGGCGCTGGACGTGAGCCCACCGCTCGCCGAGATTGTCGGCGGCATCCGCGCGCAGGGCTGATCAGTAGCGCACGGCGGCGCTCACCTCGATCAGGTGGGCTTGCTCCTCCGTGCCCGCCACCAGGCCGCGATTGCTCACCTGCTGGTAGGTGTAGGCCAGAGCGACGTCGAGCTCCACGGGCTCCAGCTCGACCTGCGCCTGGATGCCGGCTCGCGCCTGCAGGAGGTGCTCCAGGACGTCCTGCTTCAGGAACGTCGACGGCCCGGTGAACACGAAAGTGCCGTCGACCAGGCCGTGGTCCCAGACCGAGCCGCCGGCCGGGCCGCCGTGGCGTACCCGGCGGAGGGACAGGTCGACGCCAAGCCAGTCCAGCGGAAATGTCCGGGCGCGGACCAGAACCTCGTCGGAGTTGGGGTGCAGCAGGGTGCCGAGGTGGCGCCCGTCGTGGGTGTACTGCAGGTAATCGAGCGCCGACGGATGGTGCGCGTACATGTAGGGCGTAACCATCCGGTAGCGGGCGGCCAGCACCGTGAGGACCGGCAGCGGTGGGGCGACGCTCGCCTCCAGGTCGATGGCCATCTTGTTCTGGTCGGAGTCGAAGTCGAAGCGGCGGATCTTCGTCAGATTGACGTCGTCGACGTATATCACCGCGCTCGCCTGCGCCCCGTATGGCAGCCGCACGCGCGCGGCGGCGCCGACGAAGGCGTTGTCGTAGTCGTCGAGCTGCATCTGCGTATACAGGGCGGGGAACACCGGCAGCAGATAGGTGGGCGACAGCCGGCCGCCGAAGATCACCGACTGCAGGGCGGTCAATTCCAGCCAGGCGGCCGGATAGAAGCTCAATGACTGCACCACCAGGTACTTGCTGGGATGGAAGCCGTGGTCCTGCCTGGCGCGGGCGCGCAGCGAATAGCGCTCGCCTTCGACACTGCAGAAGCCGCGTTCGATCGTCCCCTCGCTGCAGATCCCGTACGTGGCGATCAGGTCCAGGAACATCGCCGAATAGGCGATCCAGGACCCGCGGTAGGTCCCGGCCAGGTATCCGGCCGGCGGCGCGGCGGCGGAGACGACCGGGCTGTCCGCCCCATACCCGAAGGAGCTCCGGCCGAAGCCGGCCTGCACGTACCAGGTGTCCGGCCCGGTTCCAAGGTCGCTCGCGCCGACGTAGCCGTTGCCGGCCAACTCCACCTGCACGTCGAACTCCTCGCCCAGGATGGTGGTGCCGTCGCCCGGCGCGCCCGGATCGTAGGGGTCGCTCGTGAGCTCGGGCGCGACGCGCTCGGGCACGACCGAGGTGGCCAGCGTGCGGGCGGCGAAGCCGAAGCCCACCTGATGGCTGACCGGCAGCTCCAGCCCTGCCCCGAGCTCGACCGCGAGCTGCGCCGGCACCGCGTCGGCGGCGCGCCCTCCGCCCGCGGTGAGAGGGGCCTTCGATCTGCGCGCCACGTGTGCCCGGCCCTGTACCGGCAGCGGTCCGAAGTAGCGTTCCAGCAGCCGCGCGGCGATCTTCCGGTCGGTCGCATGTTCGGAGCCCGCCACCTGATGCAGCGCGCTGCGCACGATCGGCGCCGGCAGCGGGCGGAGCGGCGGCAGCCAGCCGATGAGCCCCCGCTGTTCCCAGATGTGCAGGTGGGCGTAGATCGGGGCGCTCGGGGCGACCAGCGTCTGGGCGCCTGCGCACAGCGGCAGGCCGATCAGCGCTGCCAGCAGCGCGGCGCGAGAGCGGCGGATCACGCGCGCACTATACCGTGCCGCTGCTCGCGGTCGGCGGTGTCAGGCGGCGCCGAAGCGCTCGGCCACGGCGCGCATCGCCTGATCGGCGATCTGGAGGCTCTCGTCTATGTCGGCTTCGGTGTGGGCGGCGCTCAGGAACCAGTTGTGGTGAGGGTGGAAGTACGCACCCCGCCGGGTCGCCTCCGCGCAGAAGAGCTGGCTGCGGTGGAAGTCGGTCTCGTTGGCGAAGCGGACGAACGGCATGGCCGGCAGGCCGGTGACGGCCAGGCGCTGGCCGTGGCGGGCGGCGGCCGCGTGCAGGCCGGCGGTGAGCCGCTCGCCCAGGGCTGCGACCCGCTCGATCACGCCGTCCTGCTCGATGCGCCGCAGACAGGCCAGCGCGGCGGCCATCGGATAGGCGTGCATCCAGAAGGTGCCGGTGCAGAACACGCGGCTGGCTGCGCCCTTCACGACGCCGCGGCCAAGGCACGCCGCGACCGGATAGCCGTTGGCGATCGCCTTCGAATAGCAGCACAGGTCCGGCTGGTAGCCGAACCGCACGTGCGAGCCTCGCAGGTGCGCGCGGAAGCCGACGCGGATGTCGTCGCTGATCAGCAGCGCGCCGCGATCGTGGGCGAGCGCGCACAGGCCGTCCAGGAACCCGGCGTCCGGAAGTTCGGAGTCTGCGAAGGCCGGGTGGTGGTATGGCGTGATCATCACCGCCGCCACGTCCCCGGGGTAGCGGTCGAACAGGTCCGCGACGCTGTCCAGGTCGTTCCAGCGGAAGCGATGGACATGGGCCAGATCCTCTTCGAGCAGGCCGGCATGGCCGGGCACCGCCCACGGATGGGCGCCGTGGTAGGCGCCGTGGGCGGCCAGCACCTTGCGGCGCCCGGTATGGGCGCGCGCGGTCTGCAGCGCGTACGTGGTCATGTCCGAGCCGTTGACCCCGAACAGCGCCCAGTCCATGCCGGCGATGCGGGCGGTCAGCTCCTCGGCCAGCTCCACCATCTCCGGGCAGGGCGTGTTGAAGCCGAAGCCCCGCCGCATCGCTGCGGCGGCGGCGTCGTCGACGGCGCGGTCGCCGTAGCCGAGCAGGTTGCCGCCGAAGCCGCACAGGAAGTCGATGTACTCGTTGCCGTCGACGTCCCGGAAGCGGCAGCCTGCGCCGCTCTCGGCGTAATAGGGAAAGGAGCCCGGCACCACCAGCGCCGGGCTCTTGGTGCCGTAGATGCCGCGCGGGATCACCTCGACGGCGCGGGTCAGCAGCTCTCTGCTGCGTGTGAAGCGGAACGGCACGGCCATCATCCTGCCAGCATCATCCTGCCAGGATCATCCTGCCAGCAGCATCTGCACGTCGCCGACCACCTGGAAGACGGCATCGGCAAGCAGGGTCTGGCCACGCAGCTCGATGCTGCCAAGGCCGATCGCGGCGGCCGGCTCCAGGCGGCCTGCCAGCAGGTCGTGTCCGCACGGCACGGACGCGAAGCTGAGCGTGAGGTTCGGGGCGGCGTCGGCTTCGTGCTCGATGGTGAGCCGGTCGCCGCGCTTGCGGGCGGCGACGTCCGCCATGCCGGGCGCGCGCAGCGCGATCGTGCCGTCGGGGGCCTCCTGCAGGGTGCGGCGCGCCCTGGAGTCCACGCTTGCCAGCACGGCGACCGCGCGTACCAGCGCGTCCAGCCGCATGCGCAACGCGAGCGTGAGGGCCGTGCCATCCCCGTCCTCTGCGTCGGGCTCGCTCATGCCGAGGTAGTGGCTCAGTCGGCTCGTCAGCGTCGGGAGAGCGCGCAGCAGGCCCACCCGCCAGACGCCGAACAGCGGGATCGGCACGCCGTCGCCGGTGAACGCGCGAACCAGCGCGCGATCGGTCGGGAACCAGAGGCTGAGCCCCGGAGCCGTGCGGCGCACCGGCTCGAAGCTCACTGCGCCGTCGTGAAAGCGCAACAGGGCGGCGGGTCCGCCGGCCTGCGCGAACTGGATGCTGGTGCGCCAGCCGCGCACGAGCTCGCGGGATTCGGCATCGCCGGCGCACAGGGCCGGGATCTGCGCCAGCACGCCGTGCAGGAAGATGCGCGCCCGGATCGCGTCGGGGGTCACGACGAGTCGTAGAATACCGCACGCGCGGCGTCGCTCGGAGGGCGGCCGCGCGCTCGCGGGGCGATGCGGCCGGTCCGGCGGAACCACTCGAACGAGGCGCGGATCGCCCGCTCGATGCCGGCAACATCGTCCGGCAGGTAGCCCAGATCGCGCGCCGCCTTGGCCGACGAGTAGTGGAACGATTCGCACGCGACGCGGGCGAGCGGCAGGCTCAGTCCCGGGTCGCGGCCGGTGAGGCGGCCCGCGGCCGATCCCGCCGTCCCCGCCGCGCGAATGACCCATCCCGGCAGCGGCACCGGTCGCGTGCGGCTTGCGGTCACGCCGCAGATCAGTTGGAACAGCGTCCGGTAGCTGAGGTTGACGCCGCCCAGCACGTAGCACTCTCCCGGGACGCCATGCCGCAGCGCCCGCTCCACGCCTCGGCAGACCGTGCCGACGCCGGCGACGTTGCGTCCCCGCCCGGCGGGAAAGGGACAGACCGCCGGCGACCGGCCCAGTTGCTGGATCAGGCGGCCGGGTCCGGGAACGCGGTCGTTTGCGCCGAACAGAAAGGTGGGGTTGACCCAGCAATTCTCGGTGAGAGGCGGTAGCGGCTTGTAGGGCGGTCTGACGGTAGTGACCCGGCCCAAGTGGAGGCGAGCGAGCACTTTGGCAGGCGTGCCAGTGGCCACACGACCGGATTTCAGAATCACAAGCGGTGCGGCGAGCCGTTGCGTGGCCGGTAGGAGGCACACCGGAGCTTGCGGGCGCAGGTTTCGCGACCGGTGGGCGGGCGTACGGCAGGCGCAGGCGGCGTTGCAGGCAACGGGTCGGGGGACTACGGAGACTGATACGGGGGTAGCGACTCGGGTGGCGAGTTCATCCGTACCAGCACTTGGTCCCAGGAGGTGAACAGGAACAGCCGGAACGCCGAGCGCACCTCGTCCCAGAACCCGCGCCGGGAACTGAAGAAGGTGCGCACCCGCTGATACAGCCCATCGACCAGATCGAAGATCTGGTGCATGAAGAACGCCAGCAGGTTGAGCACGAAGAACGCCTCCGACAGGTGCTGGCGGCCGTGGCCGAAGTTGTGCTCCAGGTGGTAACCGTGGTTCTTGAGGGTGTTGAACCCTTCATTCTCGATCTTCCAGCGCGCCCGCGCGGCACGGACCAGTCCGACGATGTTGGCGGTGTCGGGCACCAGGTCGGTGACCCAGGCGTTCTGATAGGTCACCTTGCCGTTCTTGACGATGCGGAACTGGATGAAGTTGACGTGCGGGGAGTCGGGATTGCCGTTCAGCGGTAGATCGGTGACCCATTCGTATTCGCGGCGTTCGCCGCGGTCTGAGGTAGCGTGACGGTTCAGCAGGTTGCCGCCGCGCAGGCCGGCGACGTCCTGATAGAGGCTGCGATGGTCACCGGGCTTGGCGACCAACAGGAACGACAAGCGCTTGGCGGTCAACTGCTCGACGAACGGCTGCTTGGAATAAAGGCTGTCGGCCACGATAATTGCCGCCATGCGGGGATAGTCGTCACGGAGCCGCTCCAGCATCCGGTAGCCGGCGTTCAGTTCGCAATCCTGCTTGCGGTACCGCCCGCCGTCGGCGTCACTGTTGCGGACGAACTCGGGGGCCAGCGGGAGCACTTCGCGCTTGTCGGGATGGACGATGGCGGCCTGCAGAATGTCATGGTGATAGCAGGTACCGCCGTCGCGCGAGGTGGTGCTCAGGCAGTGCTCGCAGTGCACGGACTCGGAGCTGAAATATCGTGAGCCGTCGAGGGTGATCAGATAGCGGGCACCGAACAGTTGGTAGTGCTGGAGCCACTTGGCGCGCTGCAGGCGAGCGATCCACTCGGCGAAGCACGGCAGGATGGGAGCATAGTCATGGCGGTCGAGCAGATCGCGGAACTGCGAGTCGGAGGGCAGTTGACCGACGCCGAAGGTGGCCGAGAGGTTGTTGGTCTGCACCTGCTGCTGGAAGCGGCGCTGGAATTGCAGCAGGGAGGGGTCTTGGACGTAGAACATCGCCAGAGCGCTCAGGTAACAGTCGCGCAGGGCGTAGCGGACTTTGCTTGGTTGGCGTGCGTCGAGGATACCGGTTACGTACTCGGCGATCGAGTCGACGAGGGAGCGGAAACGAAGTAGATTCGGACCTCTCCGCAGTCCCCTGGCCATGCGAACACAGCATGACGAGGACGGCGATAAATGTCTAGTCCCGTAACTCGTTCAACTGCAATGAGATACGTGACAGGTCATAGTCCGCACTCGCCGGAACCGTGTCAACATGTCGATTCTCACCCACTCGCCGAGAATTGCTGGGGTTGACCACGACCGCGGGCGGATCGGCGCGCAGCGCGACCTGTTGCGCCTGCTGCTTGCTGACGATGTAGCCCAGGCCGTAGCGCCCGCCGCGGAACGGCGTGTGTTCGTCGGTCTGTCCGCCGTGCGGGGCGGGCCCGAACGAGTTTGCGCTGCCCACGTGCACGATCCGGTCCACGCGTTCGGCGCCCGCGGCCTGCAGAACGGAGCGCGTCCCTTCCACGTTGACCCGGAAGCCCGAACGGCTGTGCGCCGGCCACACCGCGGTGTCGGCGGCTGCGTGCACGACCGCCTGCACGCCGGACATCGCCGTCCGCAAGGCGTGGACGTCGAACAGATCGCCGTGCACCGGCAGAGCGCCCAGCCCGGCGAGCTCCGACGCACCCGCGGCGCGCCGGCACAGCGCGCGGACCGTCCAGCCGGACTCGACCAGCACGGGTACCAGGTTGCAACCCAGGAAGCCGGTGGCCCCCGTGACCAGGACCTCGCCCCAAAGGCGTCGCCTACGGCTCCGTCTTTGGCCCATCCCCACCTTCCGCTACGGAGTCTGTCGGATGCGCCGCTGACGCGGCGTATCCCGACAGACTCCTCCGCGACACGTGGCTCCCGGCTTCGCCGGCCTACGGCTCCGTCTTTGGCCCATCTCTGCCTTCCGCTGCGGAGTCTGTGGGATTGCCGCTCGCGCGCCAATCCGACAGACTCACGGGCGCGTCCATGGCCGAGCGATTCAATCCCGAGGGCAAGGTCGCGTTGATCACCGGCGGCGCGGGTGGTATCGGCTTCGCGCTGGCGCGTCGCTTTGGAGCGGCCGGTTGCCGCGTGGCGCTGCTCGACGTCGACGAGGTGGGGTTGGCGGAGCGCTCCGCCGCGCTCGCCGAGGCGGGCGTGGAGCACGTGGTGCGGCGCTGCGACGTCACCGACCGCGCGGACGTCGGCGCGGCCGTGACCGAGGTCTGCAGCCGCTTCGGTGGCGTCGACCTGCTGTTCAACAACGCCGGCATGAGCCATCGGAGCGCGTTTCGGGACACCGCGGCGGTCGTGTACGAGCGGGTGATCGCGGTCAACCTGTTCGGCTCGCTCTACTGCGCGCAGGCCGCGCTGCCCTCGCTGCTGAGACGGAAGGGCATGATCGTCGTCACCTCCAGTATCGCGGGATTTGCTCCGCTGCTCGGCCGCACCGGGTACTGCGCTTCCAAGTATGCCCTGCACGGCATGTTCGAGACCGCGCGGGCGGAGCTGATCGGCACCGGAGTGAGCGTGCTCATGGTATGCCCCAGCTTCGTCGATACCAACATCGTCGCCAACGCGCTCGACGCCTCGGGCAATCGTACCGAGCGCCCGCGGATCGAGATGGGAAAGGCGGCCAGCCCCGACTACGTGGCCGAACGCATCCTGGCCGCCGTGCTGCGGAGGAGGCGGTTCCTGGTGCTGTCCGGGACCGGCCGCGGGGCGTTGCTGCTGTCGAGGCTCGCGCCCGGGCTGTACGAGCGGTTCATCCGCCACCGTTTCGCCGACGAGCTCTGAGGTCGCCCGCCGGGGCTGCGCTCCGCGTCCGCACGTGGCGGAGAAAGAGTTCCCACTTGATCACCGATTCGCTGGGCATCACCACCTCAAACACGCGGCGCCGGGACGAGAAGTTCAGACGCCGCTTGAGGTCGACCGCCTCGGCGCGGATCTCCGCGATCGGGATCGACCACGGGGTGATGCCCGTGACGCGGAGCGATTCCGCCGTCAGGGTCACGGGGCCGCAGCCGACCAGCAGCGGATCGGGATCGGTGACGTCGTAGAGCCGGATAGGCTCGCTCGCAAGCAGCGCGCCGGCCGGCAGCGGTCCGTGCGCCGGCAGCCACGGCTCGGGAAAGCGGCCGCGGATGCTGTCCGCGGCGGCGCGCAGCGTCAGCGGCCGCCCGCCGTTCGCGGGGTGGAGCCGTGACTCGGTATCCACGCGCCATGCCGCGCCGCAGTGTCGGCAGGACGCGATGTCGCCGCGTTCGTCGATGGCGTCCAGCCGGAGGCAGGACGGACAGGCGAACAGCACGTTGCCGATCCCCGCGGCCAGCCGCCGCCCGCGCACCGGCCAGTTCGGCCCATCCTCGGCGTCCACGCTGATGCGGTCCTCGATGTAACGGCGGATCGACGCCAGGGATTCGCCGGCGGTGAAGCGGCGCGGCGGATCGACTTCGACGTGGACGCGGCCTCGCCGAAGCGTGGTGGCCCAGCGCGGCGACTGCCGCCAGCCGTTGTACACGCGGACCGTGACGACCGGAAGGTCCATCGCCCTCACCAGTTTCTCCACGCCGGGCAGGATCGGCAGCGGCCGGCCGTCCCAGGTTCGTTCCCCTTCCGGGAACAGCCCGATGGAGCCCCCCAGGTCACGCCAGCGGCGCAGGCGAAGGATCGCGCGGGGGTCCGCGGTGAACTTGCGCTTCGGCACCGCGCCGAAGAACTGGTTGACCCATCCCATCGCGCCGCCGGAGAACACGAGCTCGGTCGACAGGAAGTGGACGGCGCGGCCCACCGCCAGCGACAGGAACATCGGGTCCAGGAGGGAGGAGTGATTGGAAACGACCAGCGCCGGCTCGCGCAACGGCTCGCGAGGTCCGAACGTGGTGCGCACCACGGGCCGGAAGCCGTAGCGGACCAGCAGTCCCAGCCACTTGACCCGCGCCTCGATGCGGCGGCGGTTGCGCCGCGTGGGTGGCAGGGGAGACAGACGCCGCCGAATGCGCACGAGCCGCCCGTTCAGCGAGGAGCGTACTGCCGAAGGTAGGCGTCGATACGGCCGCGCAACTCCGCGTCGATCACGGCGCGCCCGTCGACCGGCTGCCGCGACAGGATGTCGACGATCTGGCCGATGGTGGCGATGGCAGCCGTGGGCAGGTCGAAGTCGCAGGACAACTCCTCCAGGGCGCTGCGGTCACCGGCTCCCCGTTCCTGCCGGTCGACAGCTACCAGCAGCCCCGTGGGGCGAAGGCCCGCCTCGCGTTGCAGGAGCTCGATCGCGTACCGCTTGGATGAGCCGTCGGTGACCACGTCGTCGACGATCACCACCCGGTCGCCCGTGGAAGGGGGCCGGCCGACCAGCGTGCCGCCCTCGCCGTGCTCCTTGCGCTCCTTGCGGTCGAAGCAGAAGCCTACCGGCTCCGCGCGATCGCGGCTGAGAGCCATGGCCGCGGCCGCCGCAAGGGTGATGCCCTTGTAGGCCGGACCGAACAGCAGCGTCGCGTCCGGAAACCGGTCGGCGATGGCGGCTGCGTAGTAGCCACCCAGCTCGCTCAGGGCCGCACCGTCCGCGCACGCGCCGGTGTTGAAGAAGTACGGCGAGGCACGTCCCGACCTGGTGGTGAACCGGCCGAACCGCAACAGGCCGGCGCGCACCGCAAAACGGGCGAAGCGTTCCCGATAGTCCGGCTCCCGCGCCACACGCCGATCATACCAGATTCCAGAACGCAGGGTACAATCCTTGCGGATCGCAGGGGGGGCTCGGCTTCCTGCCCTGCTCCGGGCGAAGTACGATAACGGGCATGAAATCCGCGTTCTGCATAGTCTTCGGCGCCCTCGTGGCAATGGCAGCCCATTCCAGCCCCGAGTTGGAGACCGGCCCGCTCGGCGCCGTGGAGGTCGGTGAGGGAGAAGCGGTCCACATTCGTTCGCTGCTGTCGCTCACCGGCGCGCCGTCTCTGGGCGCTGCCCTGCACTACGGCATCGAGTTGGCCGTAGGAGACTTCAAGGACGTCCACGGCCATCCGATCGAGCTCGGAGATCCGCTGGATGGCAGGTGCTCGCCCGACGGCGGCCGCGAGGGGGCGGAGCGGATCGCCGCGGACCCGCTGGTGGTCGGCGTCATCGGCACGTCGTGTTCGGCCGCCGCGGTGGCGGCGTCACCGGTGATCGGCGCAGCCGGCCTGGTGATGGTGTCGCCGTCGAACACGTCTCCGGTGCTCACGTCCGACCTGAACGGAAGCCCCGGCTCCGACTATCACCCAGGCTATTTCCGTATATCCAACAACGATCTTCATGGCGCCGTCGCGGTTGCCGAGTTCGCCCACGGAGAGCTCGGCCTGCGGCGCATGGCGTCCGTGCACGACGGCGATCCGTATACGACCTCCCTGGTCAGTGCGTTCGCCGATGCGTTCCGCGCGCGTGGCGGCCAGGTCGTCGCCGAAGCCGGCATCGAGAAGGGCGACACGGACATGACCGCGGTGCTGGTCGAGTTTGCAGCCGCCGGACCTGACGGCGTCTTCTTCCCGCTGTTCCTCGGCGAAGGCTCGGCGTTCGCGTTGCAGGTGCGTGAGGTCGACGGCCTCCAGGACGCGACGCTCATCACCGGTGCCGCGATGCTCGTGTCGGAGTTCCTTGGCTCGCCCCAATCCGAGGGGATCCACTTCGTCGGGCCGGAGACGGCCCGCGGCTCGAGCGTCAACGCGGCGACCGGCAAGGATGCCGCTGCGGTGCTCGCCTCCTTCGAGGCGACCTACGGCGAGTCTCCCCCCTCACCCTATTGGGCGTTCGCCTATGACGCCGCGACGCTGCTCCTCACCGCCATCGAGTCCGCGGCGGTAGCGGGCGGCGGGAGGCTCCACCTGGACCGCGCTGCGCTCCGGGAGGCGATGGGAGCGATGACCGGGTTTCAGGGCATCACGGGCGTGCTCTCCTGCGGCGCGTTCGGCGATTGCGGCACCGGACGCATCAACATCTACGATCATACGGACTCGAACATCACCGATGCTGCCCGGCTTGCGGTGGTCTACCGGTTCATTCCCTGAACGGTCGAACGCGGCACGCTCCTACCATCCGAATCCGCTGTAGAACGTGCCGTCGCGGTAGCTGCGAAGTGCGTGTCTGAGGTAGGGGATCGTGTTGCCGGGCAGGTCATCGAGGGAGCGCCACGACAGGTCGTCGCACAGGTCCGGTTCGGCGTTCACGATGCTGCCGGTCCAGGCGGATGCGGCAACGAAGAACGAAACGCGCTCCTCGTTCGACCGCCGGTGCATCACGCCCACCACGTTCATGTCATCCCGCGGAATCTCGATCCCCGCCTCCTCCCGCGCTTCCCGGATCGCGGCGGCCGTGACCTCCTCGTCCGCCTCCACGTGTCCGGCGATGACGCTGTAGCTACCGTCCTCGAAGCCGGTGTTGCGGCGCCGCATCATCAAGACCTCATCGTCGTTGATCAGAAGTACGTGGACGTCGGGGATCAGCTTGAATCGATCGGCCATGAGGCTTCGATTCACCGGACCCGAGCGGTCCCATCCGTAGCTGTCGTAGCATGCGCCTCGCGGGAAGTTATCAAGTGCTTGCCGCACGTACGGGATTGTGTTCGGCGGCAAGTCATCGAAGGAGTGCCACTCCACGGCGTCGTGATACCACGGTTCCGCGTTGACGATCTCACCGCTCCAGGCGCGGGCTGCCAGGAAGAAAGCGACGGACACGAACCCGTCGTCGGCCTTGCGGTGCATGGCGCCCACCACTTCGACGTCTTCGGTCCGGATCTCGACTCCGACCTCCTCCCGCGCCTCGCGGATCGCGGCCGCGGTGACCTCCTCATCGGCCTCCACCTTGCCGGCAACCAGTGTGTAGCTTCCGTTCTCGTAGTCGGTATTGCATCGACGCAGGAGCAGAACTCTGCCTCCTTCGTCCAGCAGGATGAGGTGAACCTCCAGAAGCAGCTTGAATCGGTCGGCCATCGAACCCTCCGTACCGTCAGTAAGACAGATGCTAATGGCGTGTCTCTTTTGGAGTCAACGGTATCGATCCTCCGATCGCAGCGCCGTGTGGAAGTTGCACAACTTGGCCTTGAGTCAGATTCGCGCCCATCCTGGGAACGGGCTGTGGGACCGCGACCTGCAGAGCGTCGAGGCAGTATATCCGGCGACCGGTGGCGAGTTCTACGTCGGTGTGATCGACGAGCACATTGTCGCGATGGGGACGCTCAAGCGGTTGGCGCTCCGCAGGAGCCGCGGAGTGTCCGTGTTGATAGCGAGAACGACCATCGGGCCGATGGCTGCGCGGCGGCTGTATAGCGGACGGGCACCGGGAGATCGGCAGTAGGCGTGAGGGTGCGTTTGAGGTCTTGACATTCGAGAAGCGTTAGCGCAGCGCTAGTTGAGCGCGTCCAGCTCCAGCGAAAAGCTCTGGACGAATGTCTCCATGAAGTAATCAACCTCCGGAAGCTCGAATCTCTCGATAGCCTGTTCGGTGGCGGCCTTTGCTTGCGAAAACTCCTGGTTTCCGGCCTTGAGTTCCTCCAGGCACTTCGCGTAGGCGCTGATCTTGTCTGCGGCCTTTACGACTTGCCAGTTCTCGTAGTCGTCGTCATCGACGAAATGACCGAACGATAGTAATCCCTCAGCTCTTCCGGGATCATTTCCCACAGCTTTCTTCGCGCAACATCCTCTATTCTGTGTATGCGGACTTTATCTCAGGATTGAAATACTTGATCGGACTGGGGAGGTCGCCCGTGCTAAGCATGCTTGTGCCACCCGAATTCATCAACGACAAGCCGGAATCGGTCGGACATCCTTCCTCCTGGCGTCAGCCGAGCGAACGGAGCCGACGGCGGGACCCCGCAAGAAGCGCCGCGGGAGCGAGTGGAGGGAGCGGTGACGGTTGACGACCGCCTGCCTGCGCCGGTACAAGGAGCGATGCGCGCCATACGAGTCGCCTGCGGCCAGTTCCGGGCCGGCAGCCTGTCCGACAACGTGGGAATCATGCGCGATCAGTCGGGCGATGCCCGGTCGCGCGGTGCCGAGATCATCGTGTTTCCGGAGTTGGCTCTCACCGGCTACCTGCCGGCTCCCGACGTCCTCGACCACTGCCAGCCGCTCGACGGAGACGGCGTGGCGAGTATGCGCGATGTCGCCCGGGAGCACGGCATCGCCATCGTCTTCGGCCTGCCCGAGCTCACCGACGGCGTTCGCTACAACACCATGCTCGCCCTCGACCCGACCGGCGCCATCGCCGGGATCTACCGCAAGATCCACCTGTGGAAGACCGAGGACTGGGCGCAGCCCGGCACCTCGATCGATCCCTACGAGCTGGCCGGCGTCACTTGCGCGTCGTGGATCTGCTACGACACGCGGTTCCCGGAGATCGGCCGCGCGGCCGCGCTGGCCGGCGCCGATCTGTGCGTGATCTCCACCGCCTGGCTGGGGCCGGGAGACGAGTGGGAACTTGCCGTCCGGTCACGCGCGCTGGACAACTCCGTGTTCGTCGCCGGCTCGGATATCATCAATCCCGATCCTTCGCTGCGCACCTGCGGGCGCAGCCTCATCGTCAGCCCCAAGGGCCACGTGCTGGCGCGCGCGGCCGAGGACACGCCGGGGGTCATCGTCGCCGACCTGGATCCGGAGGAGCAGCAGGCGCAGAAGGACCGCGTGCCGTTGCTCGGCGACCGGCGCCTGGAGACGCTGCTCGATCCGGCGCCCGGCGCACACGACCCCGGCATGCTGCAGTCGGTGGCCGGGTCGTCGCGCGGACCGGCGATCTGGCGGCCCGGCGCCTGAGCGGGTCGTAGCGTGCCGGTCGGCTTCGGGATCATCGGGACCGGTCTGATCGCCGGCATGCACGCCCAGGCGCTGGCGGGGGTCGCCTCCGCGCGGCTGGTGGCTTGCCTCTCGCGCGATGCCGAGCGCGCCGGGCAGTTCGCGGAGGAGCACGGCTGCGCGGCGTTTAGCGACCTGGACTCTTTCCTGGCGCATCCCGGCCTGGACGCGGTGAGCATCTGCACGCCTTCGGGAGCACACCTGGATCCGGCGCTGGCCGCCGCCGCGGCCGGCAAGCATCTGTTCGTGGAGAAGCCGATGGAGGTCACCCTGGAGCGCTGCCGCCACATCGTCGACGCGGCGGACGCCGCCGGGGTGATCTGCGCGGGCGTCTTCCAGTCGCGATCGCTGCCCGACGTGCTCCTGATCAAGCGGGCGCTGGAGCAGGGGCGCTTCGGCGACGTCGTGGTCGGCGACGCCATCGTCAAGTGGATCCGGCCGGCCAGCTACTACCAGGAAAGCTGGCACGGCACCAGCGCGCTCGACGGCGGCGGGGCGCTGATGAACCAGTCCATCCACACCATCGATCTGCTCCAGTGGCTGCTCGGCCCGGTCGAGTCGGTGCAGGCGTTCACCACGCGCCGCGCCCACGCCGGGCTGGAGGTGGAGGACACGGCGGTGGCGGCGGTCCGCTTCGCGTCCGGCGCCCTCGGCACCATCGTGGGGTCGACCGCCATCCATCCGGGATTCGAGCGTCGCATCGAGATCGGCGGCACGGCCGGCAGCGCGGTGCTGGTCGGGGACACGATCGGAGAGTGGCAGTTCTTGGAAGAAACCCACGAGGACGAGGCGCTGCGTGCGCGCCGCGCCGACGTCGATCCGGACCGCGGCGGCGCCTCGGACCCCGCCGGCGTGGGCATCGCCGGCCATCGGCGGCAGTACGAAGAGGTCACGGCGGCCATCCGTGCGGGCGGAGCGCCCGACATCGACGGCCGTGCGGCCACGGCGGCGGTCGCCATCGTCCTGGCGATCTACGAGAGTGCGGAAACCGGCCGGCCGGTCTCCCCCGCCGCTCCGCCTCTCGCCGGGTAGGCGTCGCGAGGCCCGATCGGCGCCGTCCGACCTTGCCCGCAAACCGCGCCGGGAGGTTGTCGGTAGAGGCTCGACCGCCTACACTTGACCGCTATGGACGTGCGCAGTTGGTCGCAGACGATCGTCGACGAAGTCGGCAAGGTGATCCTTGGCAAGGAGCAGGTGATCCGCCGGCTGCTGATCGCCCTGCTGTGCCGTGGCCACGCGCTGCTGGAGGACGTGCCCGGCGTGGGAAAGACCATCCTTGCGCGGGCGCTGTCGCTGGCGCTCGGGGGTGAGTTCAGGCGCATTCAATGCACGCCCGACCTGCTGCCGGCCGACGTTCTGGGCGTCTCGGTCTACAACCCCAAGTCCGGGGACTTCGACTTCAAGGAAGGCCCGGTCATGACCAACATCCTGCTGGTGGATGAGGTCAATCGCGCCACGCCGCGCACGCAGTCCGCGCTGCTGGAGGCGATGGCGGAGGGGCAGATCAGCGTGGAGGGCAAGACCACGCCGCTGCCGCAGCCGTTCTTCATGATCGCGACCGAGAACCCGGTCGAGTTCGAGGGCACCTTCAACCTGCCGGAGGCGCAGAAGGACCGCTTTTTCCTGACGTTGCGCATGGGTTATCCGCCGCCGGAGGCGGAGGAGGAGATCATGCTGGCGCAGCGCCGGCTGTCCCATCCGGTCACCGACCTGAAGCCCGCCACCGACCTGGAGACGGTGCTGTCGCTGCAGCAGCAGCTCCTGGACGTCGAGGTGGCGGACGAGGTGCAGGAGTACATCCTGACCTTGGTGGAGGCGACCCGCAGCGACAACCGACTCAACCTGGGTGCCTCGCCACGCGCGTCGATGGCGCTGTACAAGGGCGCGCAGGCGGTGGCGGCCATGAACGGACGCACCGACGCCACCATCGACGACGTCGTCGATCTGGCTCCCGGCGTGCTGCTGAAACGGATCAGCGTCAAGTCCGAGCACCAGCTCAAGGGACTGGACGAGGACCTGGTGATCGACGGCCTGCTGGACTCCACGCCAAGGGAGCCGGTCGCCGTCTCGGAAGCTACCGCCGGCTGACCGGTGGCGATCAACCCCGGAGGACGGCTCCGCTTCTTCGTCGACCTCCTGTTCCCGCTCGTGCTCCTGGGGACGTTCCTGTTCGCGCCGTTCCGTCCGTTCCGCTTCGCGGTCCTGGCGCTGCTGGTGGTCCGTGGCCTGTCGCTGCTGTACGCTTACCTGGTCCCGCGGCTGGTGCAGGTGACCCGCAGCGAGACGTTGATCCACGCGCAGCGTTTCCAGCGCTTTCGCGTGACCCTGGAACTGCACAACCGCGGACCGATCCCCGTTCACTACCTGACGGTGGCCGACACCTACGGCAGCTTCGTGGTGCGCGGCGGATCGTTCATGATCGCCCTTCCGCCAGGCGGACGCCAACAGGTGACCTACGAGGCGGAGAGTCACTACCGCGGCGAGTTCTCGCTGGGCCCGGTGCGGTTGCGCGGCGCCGATCCGATGGGCTTCTTCAGTTGGGACCACCAGTCGCCGACACCCGGAACCGTGCTGGTCTACCCGGCGGTGTTCCCGGTCGAGATGCACGAGAAGGACGGTCTGCCCTCCGGAAGCATCACGGTGTCCAGCCGCCTCTACGAGGACACGACCCGGTTCCGTTCCGTGCGCGAGTACGTGGCCGGCGACGAGCTGAAGCGGATCAACTGGAAGGTGTCGGCGCGCATGGGGAAGCTGTTCTCCACCGAGTACACGCCCTCCATCTACTACCCGGTCATGATCGTGCTGAATCTCACGGAGGCGGATTATCCGATGGGGCAGCGGGAGCACCTCATGGAACGCGCCATCGAGGTGGGCGGCAGCCTGCTGTTCTTCTTCGTCAGCCTCAAGCAGGAGGTCGGCATCATCACCACCGGCTCGATCCGCGGCAGCGACCGGCCGCCGTCGGAGCCGGCGCGGGCGGGCGTGGGCCACGCCATCGGCATCCTGGAGATGCTGGCTCGCGTCACCGCCGGCAAGGAACCGATCGACTTCACCGGCCACGTGTTGGCCTCCGGTGTGCCGATTCCCACGGGCGCCAAGGTGATGGTGGTGACTCCGCCGACCACGCAGGCTCAGAACGACTCCCTGGTGGGGTTGCGCCGCCGCGGTCATGACGTGCAGGTGTTCGTCGTCTCCACGCACCAGACCCGCGAGGAGGACGTGGTGGTGCCCGGCATCCGGTCGCACGCGGTACGCGGCTACGGATCGGAGCTGATCCAGCGATGAATCCGGCCCGCCTGCGCTTCTACCGGAACACCCTGCACCCGTTCCTGTCGATCGCGATCCCGTTCCTGCTGCTGCTGTCGGTGGAGACCTTCGTGCGGGCCATGGTCCTGCACGCGGTGCTGCCGCTGCCCG
The DNA here is from genome assembly GCA_963662775.1 of Spirochaetia bacterium. Taxonomy (GTDB): domain Bacteria; phylum Spirochaetota; class Spirochaetia; order SZUA-6; family Bin103; genus CATQHW01. The sequence goes on along the minus strand of OY759747.1, from coordinate 942,843 downwards.
GCTACCTGTGGGCGGTGCTGCTGCTGGTCGGCGTGATCCAGGCGGTGTCGGCCAACCGCGCGGCCGAGGAAGGGACCTCAAGCATCGCGCCGCGCCTGCGCGAGCTGCTGCTGATCCTGATCGGCACCCTGGTGCTGTTCATGCTGGCGCAGGGCCACCTGCTGCGCGGCGACATCAACCCGGCCAAGGGAGACGTGCTGTACCCGCTGGCGCTCACCTTCGTCTACTGGGTCATCGCCTTCGGGCTGCATCGCAACATGCGCGAGCGCGAGGCGTTCCTGGCGCTCGTGGTGGACCAGGACGGCGATCAGCTCAAGACGGCGTTCCGGGACTATTCCGAGGAGGCGACCACCTCTGCGGCCCGCATGCGCGCGTTGCGCCGCGCCATCCTGTGGTTCCAGTCGCTGTCGCTGATCGCCTTTCTGATACTGCTGATCGCGGTCGATCCGATCGACCCGTGGTGGACGGTGTTGGCGGTCGGCCACGTGGGCTTCGGTCTGGTCTTCCTGGCGATCGTCAACGGCTTCATGGAGGAGCAGCAGCATCTGGGCGAGGGGCTGCCGGTGCCGCCGGCGCTGCAGCGCCGCCGCGTGCGCGCCACGGTGCTGACGCTGCTGCTGACCGCGGTGGTGGTGATGCCGCTCACCGGCCGCGAGGCGCTGCTGCCCGCGGAGGCGATCGGCGCCTTCATGGAGTGGCTGGAGGAGCGCCTGCGGTTGCCGGAGCGCGAGGTCAAGGTCAAGGTCCGCGAGGGCGGCGACACGGAGGCCTTTCAAGAGGACTTTCGGGAACCCGACCTGGGCGACCTGAGCGGCGAGCGCGAGGAGAACGACTTCCTGGAGAGGCTGGTCCGGATCCTGCTGATCTCCATCGGCGCGCTGATCCTGATCGGGTTGCTCTACTTCCTGGTGCGGCCGCTGCTGTCGCGCGACTACCGGGAGCGGTTGCGCCAGGCGCGGCCGCTCGCGCGGATGGCGGCCGCGGTCGGCCGCTTCTTCGCGTCGTTCGCCGATTCGGTGCGGCGCATGATCGAAGCGTTCGTCCGCTCGCGCCGTTCGCTCGCCCGGTTCGGCGAGTCGCTGGTCGAGCGCGCTCGCGAGCGCAGCGCCGCACGGGCCGCGGCGCGCGCACGCGACGCGGAGCTCGACAAGCAGCGCCAGCGCGCGATCGGACAGGCGTCCAAGGCGTTCGTGCGCCTGATCAAGTGGGCCGAGCGCGGCGGCGTTCCGTACCGGAAGTGGCTGGGGCCGATGGAGTACCTGATGCTGGTGGCTGAACGCTCGACCTCCAACGCCAACGCGCTGATGGAGATCGGCACCATCTTCGAACAGATCGCCTACGCGGCTACCGATCCGCCGGCGGAGCGGTCGCAGACCTACTACAACCTCATCAAAGAGGTGACGCGTCAACGCATGCAGGAACCGGCAACGACCGGCGCCCCGGACGCCTCGCTGGCTCCGCTGGCACGGTGACTCGGCCAACGCCAGCAGGATTCGACGACGGCGTGAACGGCGTGCTCTTGGCGGACAGAGAGGAGTGATTCGATGGCAGATGTGAAAGCATGGGCCGAGCGGCTACGCGGCTCGGTGGAGGGGGCGTTCTTCGGCAAGCCCGACGCGGTCGAACGGGTTCTGGTCGCGCTCTTGTGCCGCGGCCACGTGCTGATCGAGGACGTGCCCGGCACCGGCAAGACCGTGCTCGGCCGCGCGGTGGCCAAGAGCATCGGCGGCGAGTTCCGGCAGCTCCAGTGCACGCCGGACCTGCTCCCCGCCGACGTGCTCGGCGTGTCGGTGTTCAACCCTCAGACCGGGGAGTTCGACTTCCGCGAGGGACCGATCATGACCAACATGCTGCTGGTCGATGAGATCAACCGCGCCACGCCGCGCACGCAGTCGGCGCTGCTGGAGGCGATGGCCGAGGGCCAGGTCTCGGTCGAGGGACGCAGTCAGCCGCTGCCCAATCCGTTCGTGCTGATCGCCACCGAGAGCCCGGTGGAGTCGGAGGACACCTTCCCGCTACCGGAGGTGCAGAAGGACCGCTTCTTCCTGTCGATCAGGATCGGCTATCCGTCGCGGGAGGCGGAGAAGTCCGTGATCGCGATGCAGCGCGTCATCGAGCCGCCCCTGGAGCGCATCGTCCCGGTCACCGGCGTCGACACTTTGCTGGAGATGCAGGAGGCGGTGATGCAGGTGCACGTCGATCCGTCGATCCGGCGCTACATCCTGGCGATCATCAACAAGACGCGGGAGGACAACCGCCTGATGATCGGCGTGTCGCCGCGCGGGTCGCTGGCCATGTTCAAGGGCGGCCAGGCCCTGGCCGCCGTGCGCGGGCGGGACTTCGTGACGCCGGAAGATGTCCGCGACCTGGCTCCGTCCGTGCTGCGCAAGCGGCTGCTGCTCAAGTCAGAGCACACCGCCAAGGGCATGACCGAGGATGCGGCGGTCGAGGATCTGCTCGAATCCGTGGACGTGCCTCCACTCGCCGAGGCCGTATAGCCCGCGGTGGCGGTGGCGGTGGCGGTGGAGGGCACTCAATGCCATCCGACACCGGCCTGACCAGGACTTTCCCGACCGGGGTTCTGCCGAGCAGGACGGGCGCCGCGCCGATCGCCGCGCCCGGCTGGACCGCCCGGCAGCAAACCTCCTTTCGGATCGTCGACTGCGACGTCCATCACAGCTTCCAGACCCCCGAGCAGCTCCTGCCCTACCTGTCGAAGATCCACCAGGAGCACCTCATCGACCAGGGGATGCACATCGGCGGGACCGGCTACCCCAACGTCCCGTTTCGCACCACCCGGCCCGACCTCAAGGAGCCGGAGCTCAAGCGCCGCGACTTCAACTTCACCCTGGAGTTCACGCAGCGGGAGCTGCTGGACCGCTGGAACATCGACGTCGCGCTGTTGACCGGGTCGCCTTCCGACATCTACGGGGCGTGCGGCGTACCGGACCCGGACTGGGGGACGGCGCTGTGCAGGGCGTTCAACGACTACACCATCGAGCACTGGCTGGAGCAGGACGACCGCGTCGTGAACGCCATCCTGGTCGCGGCGACCGACCCCGCGCAGGCCGTCGCCGAGATCCGGCGCCTGGCCCATCGCCCGGACACGGTGGCCGTGCACGTCCCGCTGAACACGCCCAGACCCTTCGGGAACCGCTGCTACGACCCCATCTGGGAGGCGTGCGCCGAGCACGGCCTGCCGGTCATCGCCCACATCGGAGGCGGCGGCGCGAGCGGCAACACGCCGACTCCCGTCGGGTACCCGACCTACTACGTGGAAACCCGCCTGGCCCGCCAGTCGGTGGCCATGGCGCAGGCTGCATCGCTGATCGTCGAGGGCGTGTTCGAGAAGTTCCCGACGCTCACGTTCGGGATCATCGAGACGCAGCAGATGTGGGCGGTCTCGCTGATGTGGCAGCTCGACTTCGACTGGAAGGCGATCGGCGATCAGACGCCGTGGCTGAAACGGCTGCCGAGCGAGTACTTCCGCGAGCACATCCGCGTGGGCACGCAGCCCATGCACGAGCCTGAAGTCCCCGAGCACCTGCTGCAGTCCCTGGAGATGCTGCACGCCGAGGAGACGCTCATCTTCTGCAGCGACTTCCCGCACTTCGACCAGAACGACCCGGTCACGGCGCTGCCGGGCATTTCCGAGCACCTGCGCCGCCGCATCTTCTCGGACAACGCGCTGCAAATGCTGCGCCTGCCCACCCCGTGAGCGGCAGCCGCGCGCCGGCCATGCGCCGGGTGGTCGTGGGCACGGTCGCGGAGATCCCCGCGGGCGGACGCAAGATCGTCGTGCCGTTCCGCGGGCGCGCCGGCATCGGCGTGTTCAACGTGGACGGCCGCTTCCACGCGCTGCGCAACATCTGCCCGCACAAGTTCGGGCCGCTGTGCACCGGTCGTGTAAGCGGCCGGCCCGTCGCCGACCGGCCGCCGTCGAGCGCCGGCGCCACGCTCACGGTGGAGCGCGACGGCGAGATCCTGCGCTGTCCGTGGCACAACTGGGCCTTCGACATCACCGACGGCCGCTGCCTGACCGACCCCGCGGTGCGGGTGAAGACCTATCCCGTGAAGGTCGACGGCGACCACATCGTGGTCGAGGTCGCCGAGGACTCCTGATGCACCGCGATGCGCCTCGTGGCTTCATCGCCACCGTGCCAAGCCACCCGTGCGACGTCTATCGTGGAGCCTGCGGGCCGAATATCTCCTCCGAGGTCACGACGAGGTCGGGAAACGCCAGAGGAGATAGCGACCCTCGGCGAGCTACCGCTGCCGATTGCCGGTATCCGTCCTGCGTCGGCTCTCGCACTACCAGGATGCGCTCGTTCGTCAGGTCGACGATCCACAGTTCGCACAGGCTGCGGCGGGCGTAGATCACCGACTTCTCGTCGCGATCGAAGCGCAGCGACGTGTCCGACACCTCAATCACCAGCAGCGACTCGTGCTGCGACGGATGCCCGGGCTCATAGAAATCGTCCCGAGGCGCCAGGAGCTGGAGGTCGGGCTGCGGCTCGGTGATCCGCGCCAGGCGAACGGGTCCCTGTACCCGCACGATCGTGCTGTCTCCCAGGCGGGTAACGAAGAGCCGGTTGAGTCGGTCGACGATCGCCTGATGTCTGCTGCCGCTATACGCTGCCGGCGCAGGCGTCCAGTGTGACATCTCGGTCGTGTACTGCACGGCAAACGCAGAGCGGTGGCGCGGGTCATCGTGATCGGAGAGTATGGCGCCGTCATGCGTGCTATTCCCTTCAACGTCGCCGAGGCGGTGTTCGAGCCGTTCTGGGATCCACAGCTCAGTCGCTTGTCCGAGTGGCAGGTCGCCGACGACCGCCGGCACGGCCTGGAGGTCCGCCAGTTCTGGTGCTGGGTGGAGTTCTCCTGGACCCGGGCGCCGCGTTCCGGCCCGGCCCTGCGCATGCAGCGCTCGCTGGACTTGGACTGCAGCGGCTACGACCGGCTGCTGTTCTCCCTGGTGGCGTCCGAGGGAGCCGAGGTGACGGTCTCGGTCGAGACCGATGCCGGCGAACGCCATGGCCGCGAGCGGGCGCCGGCGCTCAAGCGGGAGTACGGCGTGGAGCTGGACGGGGCGGCCCACATCCGGGCTGTCCGACTGGAGATCACGGCGCCGCCGGACGGCGGCGCGGGCGCGGGATGGCTCAACTGGGTCGGGCTGCAGAACCGGGAACTGCTTGCGCGACACCTGGCCGCGCACCGCGACCGCGCGGAGGCCATGGAGCACCTGCTGCAGTCCGCCTCCGTGCGGCCGCGCATGCAGCCGTCGCTGGAGGTGGTAATCACCGCGGACGAGCTGGCGGCGGCGCGCAGGTTCCACACTGCCATGGTCGCCTGCGGCGAGCGGTCGCCGTTCACGGACGTGGCCGCTCAGGCGCTCGCAACCGATCCGGCGGACCTGGTCAACGACGTGATCCTGACGGCGCCCGACACGCGCTACGGGCGCGAGCGCGAGCACGGCGTGGGCTGCATCGGGAAGGCCGCCGCGGCGCTGCAGGCGGCGGTGGTACTGGAGGACGCGGAGCTGCTGCGTCGCGGCGCCGAGTTCGCGCTGGCGGCGGCGCTGACGCCGGTCTGGGACTGGGGCTTCATCTCCCGCTTCCCCGGCAGCGCATTCGAGAGCCGCGCCTTTCTGCAGGGGCTGTGCAGCTCGGACCTTGCTCACGCGCTCGACCTTGCGGGCGACCTGCTCACCGACACGGGACGCGCGCTGCTGAGGCGCCGCTTGGCGGAGGACGGCATCGGCGCCGTCAACTTCTCCTCCTGGCGGCACGAGTACATCCATCACTGCAACCAGTTGGCCCTGTTCTCCACCGGCCGCCTGGCCGCCTACGGCGTGCTGCGCGGCGACTGGCCCCGCGTCGCCCCCTATCAGGAGCTGGCGTACCGGGAGCTGTCGGAGAGCCTGGAGGACATCATCCTGAGCGACGGCGGATTCGTGGAGGGGCCGAACTACTTCGCCGGCACCATGGCGCGGGCGCTCACCGCGCTGGCCCACCACAGCCGTTCGCTCGGCGAGCCTCCGCACGCCCACCTGCCGGCCGCCCTGGCGCGCAGCGACGCGCTGGCCGCGGCGCTGGTCTCCACGGACCAGGACACCGACGTGATCCCGATCTGCGACGCCCGCGCGGTGCTGGAAAGCGAGTGGCTGGCGCTGCTCGCCGCCGCGCGGCCGGAGAGCGGGTGGGTGACCGCCTACCGGAGCGCCGAAGGTCGCCCCGGCTTCGCGCTCACCTCGCTGCCGGCGATGGCGCAGGCGGAACGGATCCCCGCCCAGGCCCCGCCGGCCCCGGCGCTGGTCGTGCTGCCGGAGATGGGCATCGTCGCCTCCCACCGCCCGCTGCACGGCCACACGGTCAAGCTGCTGGTCATCGGCAATCGAGCGCGTGCCGGCCACACCCACGAGGACAAGGGCAGCTTCGTGCTGGAGTTCGCGGGTCAGACCTTCGCCCTGGACCCCGGCACCACAGACTACTCCGATCCGCTGGCCGGGCTTCTCAAGCACTGCGAGCGGCACTCCATGCTGGTGCCCGCCGGCACCGATGCGCGTCCGCATCCCGAGTGTCCACTCCCGGCCGACGTGAAGCCGCGAGCCGAAGGGGATGACCGGCGCTTCGCCGCCGAGATGGATCTCAGCCCCGGCTGGGACGGCTGGTACCGGCATTGGCGGCGCCGCTGGTCGTCGCCGGAGCCGTCGGTGCTCACGATCCGGGACGACTACGAGCTTGCCGCCGGCACCGGCGTCGAGTGGTACTGGCAGACCGCGCTGCCGGTGACGGTCGACGGGCAACGGATCGTGATCACCGGCAGGCGCGGCCGGGTACGGCTCGAGGCGCCACCGGCCGCGCGCATCCGCGTGGACGAGCTTCCGCTGTCGGGCCGGGCCGTGCAGCGCCGCATCGTGCTGTCGCTCGACGGCACATCCGGCACCGTCCAGGTCACCGTCCACCTGGAGTTGCTGCCGTAACTTCGGCGCCGAAGCGCGCTCCGGCGTGTGTGTGGTTGACCATCCTTCGTGCGACACTCGAGCAACGGGCCGATGGGGAACGAGGTAACCGAGTCGCTTCGGTATGCAGTCGTCGGTGTCGGCGACATGGGCCGCGAGCATCTGCGGAACATCACGGCAACTCCCGGCGGTGAGGTGGTGGCGGTCGCGGACCCGCACGAGGCCTCAATCGACCAGGCCCTTCGAGTGGCGCCGGATGCGCGCGTGTTTGGCTCGGTCGAGGACTTGATGGCCCACGTCGAGGTCGACGTGATCGTCGTTGCAACTCCCAACCACACGCACCGGGGAGTAGTGGAGCGCATCGTCGAGCGCGCCGGCGCCACCTCGCCACACTTGCTGCTGGAGAAACCCCTGTGCACGACCACCGCGGACTGCCGGCAGCTCGAGCGGCTACTCGATCCGTATCCGGCTGTCACCTGGGTGGGCATGGCGGGGCGATACAGCCCGCCGGTGGCGACGCTCATCGACGAAATGGAGCGCGGGGTCACAGGGACTCCACGCATGGTGTCCATCAGGGAGCACCGGCGCCCGTTCTCGCCGAAAGTCGGGAACTGGAATCGGTTTACGCGGCACACGGGCGGAACGCTGGTCGAGAAGTGCTGTCACTTCTTCGACCTGATGCGGTACATCCTCAGGGACGAGCCGATTCGCGTGATGGGTTCCGGCGGCCGCGACGTGAACCATCTCGACGAGCGCTACGGAGGCGAGCAACCGGACATCCTGGACAACGCGTATGTCATCGTCGATTTCGCGGCGGGCCCCCGAGCCAGCCTGGATCTGTGCATGTTCGCCGAGCAGTCCCGCCATCAGACCGAGATCGTGGTGAGCGGCACGGCGGGGCAGGTCGAGGTAGGACTGCCGGAAGGCGTGGTGTGGGTCGGGGAGCGCGAACTTCCGTGGCGTCCTGACGCGCGGCGCGATCAGGACCGGATTCGGACCATCGACGTGCAGGTCGACGAAGCGGCGCTGCGGCTCGGCGCTCACCATGGAGCGACCTACTTTCAGCACCTCGCGTTCCAGCGCGCCGCTCGCGACGGCGGGGCACCGGGGGTTGGCATACGGGATGGACTGATGGCCGTGGCCATGGGCCAGGCCGCGGAACTGTCGGTCTCCCATGGCCGCCCGGTCATGATGGAAGAGGTTCTCGGGCCGGGATAGCGCGCGGCGATCCTCAGGCTATAGTGCGAGCACCAGCCTGACACCGGCTTCCACTTCCCGGAGAATCTCCGGCTCGATGCTTCCCGCCTTCTCTACCAGCCTGATGCGGTCAAGGCAGGTCACTTGGGATACGACGACCACTGACTCCTTGCGCAGGTCGGATTCGGCGGTGTCCAGCTGGACGTTGCCGGGCGCATCGGCGAGCGTGAGATTCGTGGTGAACGGCACGCACAGGACGGTGCCGATTCTGCTCTGGTTGAAGCTGTCCGCCTGTACAACCAGAACCGGACGCCGGAATCCCGGTTCGCTCCCGAACGGAACTCCGAGATCCGCCCACCAGATCTCACCACGAGTCATCTGCCGTGAGCTCCCGCAGGCTCTCCAGACCAGCGTCGGTGGTCGCCATCCTTCGCTCCGGGAGGCTGCCGTACACGGCGTCCAGCCGCTCGGTCACGTCCTGCTGTCGGTGCTTGCGGATGAACTCCTCGAGCGCCATCGCGACGAGCCGACTGCGGGGGATGGCGAGCTCCGAAGCCATCTCGTCTGCTTGCCTGAACAGGTTGTCCGGAAGCGATATGGCCGTCTTCATGGCAGTAGTATAACCAAGGTAGCACCATCGTTCACTTCGCGCCGAAACGTGCCGAGCGCTGCCGCAACCGTCAAGGCGGGCGAGCTGACCGTATTCGCGCCGCTGCAGCCACCATCAGTTACGGCGGCGCCATGGATCTCGACCAGTCCCCCCACCCCCGTCGTCCGGGGCTGCGCGCTACCGGCTGTGCGCTGACTTGCTCAGACGTTCGTCTCCGGAGACAATACGCACATGCCGCCAGCGGTGCCTGCTCACGTCACGCGCGCCGAGTTGACTGCGGTCATCGAACGCGACGGTGACGGCTTCGTCGCCCTATGTCCCGAGGTCGATGTTGCCAGCCAGGGGAGCACGGTCCAGGACGCGCGTGCCAACCTGGCGGAAGCCTTGGAGCTTTTCTTCGAGACGGCATCGGAGAGCGAGATCATGAGGCGGCTTCGATCGGAGGTGTACGTGACTCGCATCGAGGTTCCGGTGCATACGTCGCAGCCCATCGCTGTGAAGTGAGTCGGTGTCCCGACTCGCTACTCGAACTCGGACCGAGGTATCCCTGACTGCCGGATGATCGATCTCAGGGTTCCAACGCGCACTTCGGGATAATCGGGCACAGGAATGGTCGTCACGTCCCCGCAGCCTCTCTCTGCATAAGCGCCTCGATATTCTCCTTGATAGCATGATCGACATCGTCGCCGTCCCCAAGATCAACCAGCTAGCAAGCGTAGCAGTGCTGGATGTAGACATGCAGGGGAGTTCTCGCTGGAGGTCGCGAGGAGTGGTAGGCTCGCGCTACGAACGCAGGAAGTCCAGAAAACGCGTGACCGTACTGTCCCGGCCGTTAGTCGCCTGAGCGTTCGTCATGGGGGTGAGTCCAGCGGCCGGTGTTCCCTTCGACGGGCGCAAGCTCGACGCGCTCATGGAGCGGTTCGACGTGGACGTGCTGCTGGCCAGCTCGCGCCACAACACGCGGTACCTGACCGGCGGCTACTACCACTGGTTCCACGCGCGCATGGCGCGGGCGGCCGCTCAGCGGTATCTCACCTTCGTGGGGATTCCCCGCGGCCGCCTGCAGGATGCGTTCTTCGTCGGTGGCCTGACCGAGGAGGCCGGCCTCGCCGCCCACGACCTCTGGATCCCGGATCAGCACCTCACCGAGCCGCGGCGCAGCCCGTTCTTTCAGTCCGCGCAAGCCGCCACGGAGGGAGCGCTCCGGTGCCTGCGCCGCCGCGGCCTGACGGCGGGGCGCGTTGGCGTGGAGCTGGAGTTCCTGCCGGCCAGCTCGTACCGGCGGCTGCAGGCCGAGCTCGCGGACGCCGAGCTGGTGGACGTCACCGGCCTCCTGGGTGAGCTGCGGGCCGTCAAGACGCCGGCCGAGGTGGAGATCCTGCGCCGCAACGCGGCCGGGTCTGTCGAAGCCGTTCAGGCCACGCTTGCGGCAAGCGGGGCGGGGGATACCACCGCCCTGATCGAGCGCCGGCTGCAGTCGGAGATGGCCCTGCGCGACCTGGAGCTGCAGTGGCTGATCATCTGCATGGGCCGTGACGGCGTGACCACCAAGTGGCCGTCCGACCGCGCCTGGGCTGACGGAGAGGTGCTGCGCATCGATCCGGGCAGCAGCAGCGGGGACTACGTCGCCGACTTGTGCCGCATGGCGTGCATGGGCGATCCCTCGGCTCGGGCAGAGCAGATGATCGCGGACTGCATCGCGGTCAACGACCGGCTGCAGGCGGAGATCCGACCCGGCATGACGTGCGGGGAGCTGAACGAGCGAGGGCAGCTCCTGCTGTCCGAGACCGCGTACGCCGGGCACGGCTGGCACATCGTGCACGGCTGCGGGATGGTGCCCCACGAGCCGCCGGTGGTGCGCGGGGATCCGTCCTACGTGCTGCGGGAAGGCATGGTCATGTCGATGGAGACGGAGTTTCAGCATCCGGAGGTGGGCGACATCAAGATGGAGGACATCGTCGCCGTGACCGCCGGCGGCTGCGCGTGCCTGACGCCGGCCGCGCGGAGCTGGATCCGGGCCGGAGCGGCCGCGTGCTGAAGGTCGGCCTGGCCGGCACCGGCTTCATCAGCGACGAGCACGTCCTGGGCTACCGCGGCTCTGCCGACGCCGAGATCGTCGCCGTGTGCGACCTGGACCTCGCCCGCGCCCGCGGCTGGCTGGAACGGTGGGGGCTGCCGGCGGCGCGCGCCTACGACGGCCTCGAGCGCATGCTGGACGGCGAGAAGCTCGACCTGGTGGAGGTCCTCACCCCGCAGACCCGGCACCACGATCACGTGCTGCTGTGCGCCGCCGCCGGCGTGCCGTTCATCAGCGTGCAGAAGCCGATGGCCGCGGGCATCGCGCAGTGCGACCGGATGATCAAGGCGTGCCGCGCCGCGGGCGCGGTGCTGCGCCTGTACGAGAACTACGTGTTCTATCCGGTCTACCACGAGGCGAAGCGGCTGCTCGACGACGGCGTCATCGGCGCGCCAACCTCGATTCGCGTGCACACCATCGGCGGGGTCCGCGACGGCGCGCCGTGGCCCCACTTCTGGGTTCCCGTCGACGTACGCCAGAGCCGCTCCTCCGTCCTGGTCGGCGACGACGGGCTGCACAAGTTCTCGCTCGCGTGCTGGCTGATGGACCGGGAGATCGATCGGGTCGGCGCCTGGATCGACCCGGATACGCCGGTCGATGCCCCCGCCTTCATTCGCGCGAAGTTCCGGACGGCACCGGGGGAGCCTGGAAAATACGCACAGATCGACTTCAACTTCTCGACCAGACTGGCCATCCCCTGCGACGTCTGGCTCGACGACTTCGTCGAGATCTGCGGGGAGCGCGGGGTCATGTGGATCCACCAGTGCGCGGGCGCGGGCGACCGCCCGCTGTTCAGGGGCAACCGGATGTCGAGCAGCAGCGCCTTTCCGCCCATCGCCGTGTTCGTGGACGGCCGGGTGACCACGTACCTCGACGACCTGTCGCCGCGGGAGCGCAACTGGTCGACGTCGTTCGCCGCCTGCACCCGGCACTTCATCGGCGTGGCCACGGCCGGGGGCACGCCGGTCTGCACGGGCGAGCAGGGCAGGGATCTGAACCGCTACGCGACGGCGGCGCTGCTGTCGGCGCAGGAGGGGCGGGACGTGGACCTGAGCGAGGTGACGTCCGAGGCGGAGGAGCAGGGTGCGTTCGAGCTCCGCGACAACTTCTGCAGGATAGCGCCGGCACAACCGAGTCCTTCGGCCTCGCTTGTGCCCCCATCCCCAACCTCCCATGAGGCTGTCGGACCTGCCGCTCGCGCGGCAAATCCGGCAGACTCATAGGCTCGACCAAGGAGGCAGCCCGATGACACCGACCGAACAGCTCAGCAAGGGAATGGAGAGCGGCACCACCGTGGTCGCCATCGGCGCCTACGACGCCTTCTCGGCGCGGATCGTCGAGAAGGCCGGGTTCGACGCCGTGTACGTGGGCAGCTACGCCACGGAGGCCGCCTCCCTCGGCAAGCCGGACTTGGCTCTGATGAGCAAGACCGACCGCTTGGCCATCGCCCGCAACATCGTCAAGGCGGTCGACATTCCGGTCATCGTCGACGCGGAGGAGGGCTACGGCAACGCGATCAGCGTGATGGACACCGTTCGCGACTTCGAGGACACCGGCGCGGCCGGCATCCACCTGGACGACGAGGCGCTGCCGTCCAAGTGCCCGTTCCTGCCCGGCATTCCCCAGAACGAGCTGATCAGCACCGACGAGATGTGCGGCAAGGTGGAGGCCGCCGCGCGCGCCAAGACCGATCCCGACTTCAAGATCATCGTACGGTCGGACGTGATCGGCACCGTGCCGCGAGAGGTGTACTACGGCGAGAACCGCATGGAGGAGGTCGTCCGGCGCAGCAGGGCCTACGCCGACGCGGGGGCCGATGCCATCTTCGTGATGGCGCTCACCGACGAGGAGGTCGACTACTTCGCGCGCGAGATCGACGCGCCGCTGGTCGGCATCTTCGCCACCGCCGAGCCGCTGCCCATCTCCAGCTTCGAGCGCGCCGGCTATCCGCTGGTGATCGGGTCGCTGGTCGGCATCTACGCCGCGGGCAAGGGCCTGCTGCGGGCGATGCGGAAGCTGGCGGAGACCCGCGACTGGAACGCCATCCAGGACGAGATGATCGACGACGCCGAGTTCTTCGACATCGTCGACGTCGAACGGTACCGGTCCTTCTACGAGGACTTCAGAATCCGCTGACGCAGTGTTTTCATAGGCATCGGGGGAGGGACCATGGTACGGGGGATGTGGAACTACGCCGTCAAGGCGCCGGACGTGGAGGCGACCACCCGCTTCTACGTCGAGCACATGGGAGCCGAGTTCCGGATGAGCGGTGTGGCGTTCGGCTGCAGGTACAACGTCGTCCGCATGGGGGAGACTCGCCTGCTCATCTTCGACCGCGCACCCTACGAGGAGGCACACGGCATGGACCTGCCGCCCGGGTTCCTGCACGTGGTGTACGAGGTGGACGACCACGAAGCCCACGTGGCGATGCTGCGGGCGGCCGGGGTGCGCTTCCTCATCGAGCCGCAGGAGATCGACACGGCCGTGGGCCGTCGCAAGATCGCCTTCTTCGAAGCGCCGGACGGGATCCGCACCGAGGTGATGGAGATTCTCGAAGACCGGGAGGAGGAGCCCTGAACTCTCTTTGAGGGCGCTCCGCTCGAGGCAGCGCACTTCCTCCAAACAGACACTGCCCTCCAACAGACACTGCCCTCAAGACAGAAAGGGCGCGGCCATGACGGCCGCGCCCTGAGTGTCGGATCGACCTCGGAGTGCTATTGGAACTTGAGGTTGATCTCGTTCATGCGCTGCCGAACGACGTGGAGGTCGCCTCCCTCTTCCCAGCGCGCCATCCAGTCGTCGAACGCCGACATCGGCTTGGCACCGGTGATCAGCTCGACGAACAGCACGTTCATCTGGCCGCCGACGTCCAGCTTCCGCAACAGGTCATCGCCGTTCTCGTCCGTGATCGGGAAGAACCGGTTGGTGGGAACCCGGCGGATGCTGGCGTCGGAGTAGATGCCGTCCGGGCTCTTGTGGAAGTCTTCCAGCATTTTCGCTTGGAGCGGGTTCTGCCAGTTCGCCCGGTGCGGCGTGTAGCTGTAGAGAGCACCCCAGAAGTAGCCGGCGCCGATCTGCTTGGAGGCGTCGGTTCCGAGGAACTCATCCTTGCGCTGCGGAAAACCGTACTCGTTGGTCTCCCAGTGCGTGCCTTCGATGCCCAGGTTGGTGAGCGTGTTGTACGCCTCATCCGTGTTCATCTTGTCCATGATCTGCATGATGAAGTGCAGGTCATCGGGGCGGGATTCCAGGTGCCGGCCGAAGCCGTAGGAGCCGCCGTGGAAGGGGTTCCAGACGTAACGCGCCGGCCGCACGTCATCGAAGAAGCGCGGGAACGCGCCCATCTTGATGCGCGCCTCCGGCACCACCTTGCGGATCCAGTTGCCTTCGGTGCCGGGCAGGTCGTGCGAGTCCTCCCAGGAGCCGTAGCCGATCCACTCCTTGACGATGGTCTCGCCGTTGCGGAACAGGTTGACGTTGGTGGCCGAGTCGATGGTCGGGAACTCCGGATCGATATAGCCCTTCTCGAACCAGTCGTGCGCCAGCTCGTAGCCCAGTTTCATCTCCGGCTGGTTGAAGCCGTGCACCAGTTGGCCGTCACGGAGGTTCCAGCGCCACTGCGCCCAGCCGGTGCCGTCGAAGATCAGCGGGAAGCACTGCCAGGTCAGCCCCTTGGCCGGACAGGAGTACGGAAAATCATTCGGATTCGCCGCCTTGTAGGCCGCGAAGACCGCCTCGACCTCCTCGAACGTGCCCGGCGCGTCGTCGAAGCCCAGGCCCTCCAGCACGTCGATGCGCCAGGCGATGCCGTGCGGGAACTGGCCGCCGAACCAGACGTTCGGGATCTGCACCAGCTTGCCATCGCGGTGGAAGCGATCCCAGGTGCCTTGCTCGTTGAGGCCGACGACCTTCATCACGTCCACCAGCGCCTGGTAGATGCCCGGCATGTACTCCTGCACGTCGGACAGCTCGAAGCGGGCGGTGCCCTGCTTCATGATCTCCTCGTTCCACCACACGGGGAACACGTCCGGCATGTCGCCCGAGGCCAAGAGCAGGTTGAGCTTCTCGGTCACCTCGGCGTCGGCATCCACCCCTTCGGGCAGGATGGTCACCTTGCGGCCGAGGTCGCGCTCGATCCACGACTCGACCGTGGTGAACACCTCGGTGCGCTCCTCCGGAATCTGGCGCAGGCCGAAC
This sequence comes from Spirochaetia bacterium, assembly GCA_963662775.1. Classification (GTDB taxonomy): domain Bacteria; phylum Spirochaetota; class Spirochaetia; order SZUA-6; family Bin103; genus CATQHW01. Next base: position 927,801 of record OY759747.1, on the reverse strand, counting down.
CAGCGGATCTCCAGCGGTGCGCCTGCGGCTCCCTCGCCTTGGGCGGCGCCCAGCGCCAAGCCCGCGCTGCCGAGCAGCATCAGTGTGCTGAGTATGACGGTCAGCGATTTCCTCATCGTTTCTTTCTCCTTGGAAGAGTCTGCGTAACAGCGACGCAGGATACACCTCGCGGGCGTTGCTATCCAGAGGGACGGCATCCTCACAGCAATTCTCGGTGAGAGGCGGTAGCGGCTTGTAGGGCGGTCTGACGGTAGTGACCCGGCCCAAGTGGAGGCGAGCGAGCACTTTGGCAGGCGTGCCAGTGGCCACACGACCGGGTTTCAGAATCACAAGCGGTGCGGCGAGCCGTTGCGTGGCCAGTAGGAGGCACACCGGAGCTTGCGGGCGCAGGTTTCGCGACCGGTGGGCGGGCGTACGGCAGGCGCAGGCGGCGTTGCAGGCAACGGGTCGGGGGACTACGGAGACTGATACGGGGGTAGCGACTCGGGTGGCGAGTTCATCCGTACCAGCACCTGGTCCCAGGAGGTGAACAGGAACAGCCGGAACGCCGAGCGCACCTCGTCCCAGAACCCGCGCCGGGAACTGAAGAAGGTGCGCACCCGCTGATACAGCCCATCGACCAGATCGAAGATCTGGTGCATGAAGAACGCCAGCAGGTTGAGCACGAAGAACGCCTCCGACAGGTGCTGGCGGCCGTGGCCGAAGTTGTGCTCCAGGTGGTAACCGTGGTTCTTGAGGGTGTTGAACCCTTCATTCTCGATCTTCCAGCGCGCCCGCGCGGCACGGACCAGTGCGACGATGTTGGCGGTGTCGGGCACCAGGTCGGTGACCCAGGCGTTCTGATAGGTCACCTTGCCGTTCTTGACGATGCGGAACTGGATGAAGTTGACGTGCGGAGCGTCGCGATTGCCGTTCAGCGGTAGATCGGTGACCCATTCGTATTCGCGGCGTTCGCCGCGGTCTGAGGTAGCGTGACGGTTCAGCAGGTTGCCGCCGCGCAGGCCGGCGACGTCCTGATAGAGGCTGCGATGGTCACCGGGCTTGGCGACCAACAGGAACGACAAGCGCTTGGCGGTCAACTGCTCGACGAACGGCTGCTTGGAATAAAGGCTGTCGGCCACGATAATTGCCGCCATGCGGGGATAGTCGTCACGGAGCCGCTCCAGCATCCGGTAGCCGGCGTTCAGTTCGCAATCCTGCTTGCGGTACCGCCCGCCGTCGGCGTCACTGTTGCGGACGAACTCGGGGGCCAGCGGGAGCACTTCGCGCTTGTCGGGATGGACGATGGCGGCCTGCAGAATGTCATGGTGATAGCAGGTACCGCCGTCGCGCGAGGTGGTGCTCAGGCAGTGCTCGCAGTGCACGGACTCGGAGCTGAAATATCGTGAGCCGTCGAGGGTGATCAGATAGCGGGCACCGAACAGTTGGTAGTGCTGGAGCCACTTGGCGCGCTGCAGGCGAGCGATCCACTCGGCGAAGCACGGCAGGATGGGAGCATAGTCATGGCGGTCGAGCAGATCGCGGAACTGCGAGTCGGAGGGCAGTTGACCGACGCCGAAGGTGGCCGAGAGGTTGTTGGTCTGCACCTGCTGCTGGAAGCGGCGCTGGAATTGCAGCAGGGAGGGGTCTTGGACGTAGAACATCGCCAGAGCGCTCAGGTAACAGTCGCGCAGGGCGTAGCGGACTTTGCTTGGTTGGCGTGCGTCGAGGATACCGGTTACGTACTCGGCGATCGAGTCGACGAGGGAGCGGAAACGAAGTAGATTCGGACCTCTCCGCAGTCCCCTGGCCATGCGAACACAGCATGACGAGGACGGCGATAAATGTCTAGTCCCGTAACTCGTTCAACTGCAATGAGATACAGGACAGGTCATAGTCCGCACTCGCCGGAACCGTGTCAACATGTCGATTCTCACCCACTCGCCGAGAATTGCTGGCATCCTCACCTATCCTCACCCTTTCAGCGAGCCCAGGATGATGCCCTTGGCGAAGTAGCGCTGGATGAACGGATAGGTGCACAGGATCGGCACCGTCGACACCATCAGGATGGCGGCCTTGATCGTCTCCGGCGTGTACCGCCGGACCAGCTCCTCCTGGCGCTGGATCGCCTGCACGTCGGCTCCCAGCCCCGAATAGGCGAAGTTGCTCTCCAGCAGCACGCGGCGCAGCAGGATCTGCAGCACCTTGATCTTGGGGCTGGTGATGTAGAGCAGCGCGTCGAACCAGGAGTTCCAGTGCAGCACCATGGTCCACAGCGCCACGGTGGCGATGATCGGCATCGACAGCGGCACGACGATGCGCGCGAAGATGGTCAGGTCGTTGGCGCCGTCGATGCGGGCGCTCTCCTCCAGCTCCTCCGGCAGCGCCATCAGGTAGTTGCGGGCGATGATCAGCGTGAAGGGATCGACCAGGATCGGCAGCACCAGCGACCAGAGCGTGTTCACCAGTCCCAGGCTGCGTACCAGCAGGAAGGTCGGCACGAGGCCGCCTGAGAACAGCATCGTGATCAGCACGAAGATCGTCCAGAAGGTGCGCAGCGGCAGGTAGCGCTTGGCCAGCGGGTAGCCCATCATCATGGTCACCGATACGGTCAGGCTGGTGCCCACCGCGGTGCGCAGGATGGTCCAGAAATAGGCGTTGCCGATCGCCGGGGTCTGCAGCAGGCGGCCATAAGAGGCCAGGCTCATCGCCCCGGGCCTCGGGAATGCCTTGAGGCCGATCTTCATCGCCTCCTCGGCGGTGCTCAGCGACAGCGTGATCTGACGCATGAACGGGTAGAGGACGGTGAGGCAGAACAGCACCATCAGGATGGCGTTGGCGGTGTCGAAGGTCTTCTCGCCCAACGACTTCTGCAGCGCCATCGTCGGCTACCAGAGGCCGTAGCCGGTGACGCGCCGCACGATCCGGTCGACCGCCAGCACCAGCACGAGGGCGATCACGTTCTTGGTCAGCCCCACGGCGGTGCCGAACTCGAACTCGAAGCCCTGCAGGCCGACCCGGTAGATGTAGGTGTCGATGATGTCGGCTATCTCATACACCAGGGCGTTGTAGAGGTTGAAGATCTGATCGAAGCCGGCGTTGAGGATCTGCGACATGCTCAGGATCAGCAGGATCGCGGTCACCGGCAGGATGCCGGGCAGGGTGATGCTGAGCGCGCGCCGCCAGCGGCTGGCGCCGTCGACCACCGCCGCCTCGTACAGCTCCGGATTGATGCTCGACATGGTGGCCAAGTAGATGATCGTGCCCCAACCGATCTCCTTCCAGATGGCGCTGATGATCAGGATCGGAATGAACCAGGTCTGGCTGGTCAGGAGCACGGTAGGCTCCAGGTCCAGCAGGCGCACGATGAAACCGTACATCCCGCGTCGCGACAGCAGCTCGGTGATCAGGCCGGCCACCACCACCCAGGACAGGAAGTGCGGCAGGTAGGAGATGGTCTGCACCGTCCGCTTGAACTTGGTGTTGAAGATCTCGTTCAGCAGCAGCGCCAGGATGATCGGCATCGGGAAGCCGAAGATGATGCGCAGCGCGCTGATCTCCACCGTGTTCCAGAACACGCGCGCCACGTCGTGTTGCTCGAACAGGCGGCGGAAGTGCTTGAGGCCGACCCAGGGGCTGAACAGGATGCCCTGGTAGACGTCGAAGTCCTTGAACGCCAGCACCACGCCGTAGATCGGGACGTAGCGGAAGACGACGAAGTAGGCGATTCCCGGCAGCATCAGCAGGATCAGGTACCGGTGGCGGTACATCTCCTTGACCAGGCTGGGCTTGCGATATTGGAGCAGCTCGGTCGAGGCTGCGGTCGCGGCGTCGGATCGTTGAGCCATGCGGGGAACCTCCGTGAGTCTACCCTTTCAGCGCCCCGATCAGGGCGCCCTTGACGAAGTACCTCTGCATGAAGGGGTAGGCGAGCAGGATCGGCAGCGTCGACACCATCAGGATCGCTGCCTTGATCGTCTCCGGCGTGTACTCCCGCATCAGCCGCTCTTGCGCCATCATCTGCGCCGCGGTCTCGGTGGTGCCGAGCCCGGCGTAGCTGAAGTCGCTCTCCAGCAGCACGCGGCGCAGCATCTGCTGCACCACCTTGATGCGCGGATCGGTGATGTAGATCAGCGCGTCGAACCACGCGTTCCAATGCGCGACGATGGTCCAGAGCGCCACCACGGCGAACACCGGCTTGGCCATCGGCATGACGATGCGGAAGAACACCACCAGATCGCTGGCGCCATCGATGCGCGCGCTCTCCTCCAGGTCCTCGGGCAGGGTCATCAGGTAGGTGCGCATGACGATCAGGGCGAAAGCCGATACCAGCTCCGGCAGCACCAGGGCCCAGATGGTGTTGACCAGGCCCAGGCTGCGCACCAGCAGGAAGGTGGGGATCAGCCCGCCGGCGAAGAAGAAGGTCAACACCACAAACACCGTCCAGAAGCGCCGCAGCGGCAGATACCGCTTGGCCAGCGGGTAGGCCATCATGCCGGTCACCAGCAGGGTGAGGGTGGTGCCGATGCTGGTGCGCGCGAGGGTCCAGAAGTAGGCGCGGCCGATCGCGTCGGTCTGGAAGATGCGCTCGTATGAGGCCAGGGTGACCTTCTGGAAGTTGGGGAGGATGTGCGCGCCGAACCTGAGCGCCTCGTCCGCGGTGCTGAGCGAGATGGTGATCTGCCGCATGAACGGCAGCAGGATGGACACCGACAGCAGGATCAGGAACAGGTGGTTGGCGACGTCGAACACGCGGCCGCCGCCGCCGGTTCGGTACAGGGCGGGACTCTGCGAGGTGCGCTCGGGCATCGGCGGGAAACCATAGCCGATGACGGCGCCCTCCACCTACACTTGGGGGCCATGACCGGCTTCTCGGTGTCGCCCGATGTCGGTGACTCGGGTTTCGACACGATCGAGCACGCCCTGCGGGCGGTACGGGAGCTGCCGCGGCCGTGGACCGACGACGTGGTCATCGAGCTCGAGCCCACCGTCCATCGCCTCGCGCGGCCGGTCGAGCTCGGCCCGGACGACGGTGGTCAGGACGGTCACAAGCTCACCATCCGCTCACGGCCCGGCGGCGGGCGCGCGGTGCTCGACGGCACCCACCTCGTCGAGGATTGGCAGCCGGCCGGCCGCGGGCGCTGGCAGGCCTCGGTCGGGGATCGGCGCTTCGGCTCCCTGCTCGTGGATGGCGTCCGCTGCACGCAGGTTCGCTGGCCGGCTGAGAACTACGCACGCGGGCTGGGATACGACCCGGACGCACCGCGCCGCCGGCGCCGGCATACAGCTCTCCGGCGTCGGGGAGTGCGTCGTGGCTCACAACCGCGTGCACGACACGCCACGCTACGCGGTCAGCATCAAGGGCCCGCGGCCGGGCACGATAATCGGCAGCCGCATCGACGGCGTGACGGTCACCCGCCAGAACGCCCACGAGTTCATCCACTCGCGCGGCAACGTGGTCGAGTACAACGACCTGTCGCATGCCAACACCGATTCTCAGGACACTGGAGTATTCGAATCCTGGGGACCGGGGCTGAACAACGTGGTGCGCAACAACCGCGTGCGCGACAGCGAGATCCGCTTCTCTTTCGGCTTCGGGATCTACCTGGACGACGCCTCGAACCGCATGACCGTGGAGCGCAACCTCGTGCACGGCCTGCAGCGCAGCCGCGCGGCGGCGCGCGGCGAGCTGGGGCTCCTGCGCCACCCGATCTACTCCAAGGGGATCGGCAACGTCTTCCGCGACAACATCGTGGCCGACAACGGCTCCGACGCCTGCTTCGGCAGCTTCGAGATGGCCGGCGAGCCGTGCCGTGACCTGACGCTTGCGCGCAACGTCTTCGCCGACTGCGGACCGGCGGTCTACAGCTTCCAGAACTGGTCGGCAGACCGCTTCGCCGCCGCGGATCGCAACCTGTTCTTCGACCCCGGCGGCTCCTATCTCGTGGACGGCGTGCCGGGCGTCACCGACCTGGACGGCTGGCGCTCGCATCCGGCCGGCCACGACCGGGCGTCGCTGACGGCCGATCCTGGCTTCATGGATGCCCGGCACGGCGACTTCCGGCTGAGGCACGACTCGCCGGCGTGGCAGCTCGGCATCGAGCCGATCGACCTGGCCGCCATCGGCCTGCGGCCCGACCATCCGTTCGCCGACCCGGACGATCCGATCGCGGCGGTGATCGTGGCGGCCGACGACGGCCGTCCGTTCGTGCGTCTCTCCGTCGGCGAAACGGTGCGGTTCCACCTGACGGTCCGCAGCGAACGCGGATTCGTCCTCGATCCCGCGTCTCTGGAGGTGTTCTGGAGCAACCGCACGCCGCGCGTGGCGGCCGCGGACATCAGCGGCGAGGTCACGGCCAACGCGACCGGCGTGGCGCGGATCACCGCGACGACGTGCCACGGCGGTGCCATGCGCGGCGGCGGTGTGGACGTCGTGGTGTCCTGATCCGACGGTACCGCGTCAAGAGGTCGCGCGGTACCGTGCGAGCGCGCGGCGGTCGGGCTCGAAGCCGATGCCCGGGGCCGTGGGGACGGTGAACACCATGCCGGGGCCGACGGCCGGCGGGGTCAGGTTGAGCTCCTCCCGAAACGGGTTCCAGGTGCGGTCCAGCTCCAGCAGGGGCTCGCGCGCCACCAGTGCCGGCGGGCAGGGGGCGAGCATGGCCAGCACCTGCAGGGAGGCGGCGACGGCGATTCCCGTGCCCCAGACGTGGGGAATGCAGCGCACGTGGGCGGCGTCGGCCAGGTCGGCGATCTTCAGCGTCTCCGTGATGCCGCCGGCCGCACAGCAGTCGGGCTGCACGATGTCGGCGGCTTCGTGGCGCAGCAGATCGGCGAAGCCCCAGCGCCCGAACTCCGCCTCGCCGGTGGATATGGGGATCGGCGACTCCCGCCGGAATCGTCCCAGGCCGCGCAGGTCCTCGGGGATCAGGGGCTCCTCGTACCAGTCGATGCCCGCCGGATGGATGCGCCGCGCCACTTCCAGCGCCGCCGCCCGGTCGTAGGCGTGATTGGCGTCCACCATGATCCGCACGTCCGGGCCCACTGCGTCGCGCACGGCGTTCACGACCGTGACGTCGTCATCGATGCCGAAGCCGATCTTGAGCTTCAGGGCGGTGAAGCCCGCATCGACGTAGCGCAGCGCTTCTTCCACCAGCAACGGCGCCTGGCCGGTCAGGCTGCCGGCGGCGCGCTTGCGATAGAAGCCGGTGGCGTAGGCGGCGACCTGGCTGCGGTAGTTGCGCCCCGCCAACCGGTGGCACGGCACCCCGAAGTGCTTCCCTGCCAGGTCCCACAGCGCGATGTCCACGGCGCTGAGCGCCTCCAGCGCCGTCCCCTTGCGGCCGTGGTCGCGCATCGCGGTGTAGAGCTCCAGCCACCGCGTCTCGCGGTCGAGGGCGTCGCGCCCCAGCAGCAGCGGGGCGTACACTTCGTCGATCAGCGCCGCGTTGGTCGCGGGAGGCCCGAACGCCTCACCGTACCCGACGGTGCCGTCGGCGGTCTCGATCTCCACCACCAAGGCGCGGCGGCGCAGGAACCAAGCCTGCGAGTAGGCGAACACCTCGCCATCCGGCAGGTCGACGCTCAGGATGGTCGGGCGTACGTGGGCGATCTTCATGCCCGGAGCATATAGTGAACGCCATGGCCAAGATCGTGATCATCGGCGCGGGCAGCGGCTTCGGCAGCCGGCTGTCCATCGACATCCTGGCGCGCGAGAGCCTCGCCGACTCCACCATCGCGCTGTGCGACATCCACGAGGGGCGGCTCGCTCAGGTGCGCGCCTACGTGCAGCGCGCGATCGACGCACACGGACTGACTGGCACCGTGGTGGCCGCTACCGACCGCGAGGCGTTGCTGCCGGACGCCGACTGCGTGGTGACGGCGGTCTCCATCGGCGGCCCGGCGTATTGGGGCGAGCCCTACCGGTCGGAGGTGGAGATCCCGCTCTCCTACGGGGTCGTGCAGACGGTGGCCGACACCGTCGGCGTGGGCGGGGTGTTCCGCTTCCTGCGCACGGCGCCCGAGCACCTGCAGTTCGCCCGCGACATGGAGCGGCTGTGCCCCGACGCGATCATGCTCAACTACACCAACCCCATGTGCATGCTCACCTGGCTGCACTCGGTCGGCTCCTCGATCCGGAACGTGGGCCTGTGCCACAGCGTGCAGGGCACCACCCGGAAGCTGGCCGGGACGGTGGGGGTGGACTACGACCGGATGAGCTACCTGGTGGCAGGCATCAACCACCAGGCGTGGGTGCTCCGACTGCGTCACGGCAGGGAGGACCTGTATCCCCGGCTGCGCGCCATCCTCGACACCCACGAGGCGTTCGCCGACGACCGCGTACGCGCCGAGATGATGCGCCAGTTCGGCTACTTCGTGACCGAGAGCACGCCGCACAACTCCGAATACCTGCCCTACTTCAACCGCACCCCGGAGTTGCGCGACCACTACGGCGTCGCCAGCCGCGCCCCGATCCCGATGGAGAACACGCTGGTGCGCGACTGGATGAAGGACTCGGGCGGGGAGCAGGACGGCGACGGGGACGTGCCGCCGCTGGCCGCCTCGCACGAGTACGCCTCGATGATCATCGAAGCGCGCCTGACCGGGAGGCCGTTCGCCTTCAACGGCAACGTCATGAACCTCGGCTCGATCACCAATCTCCCGGAGCGCTGCTGTGTCGAGGTGCCATGCCTGGCCGACGCCGAGGGCGTCCATCCCACCTTCGTGGGGCCGTTGCCGGCGCAGTGCGCGGCCCTGAACATGAGCAACATCGCCGTGCAGGAGCTGGCCGTCCAGGCGGTGCTGGAGCGCGACCGCGAAGCCGCCTTCCACGCCTGCGCCCTCGATCCGCTGACCGCCGCTGTGGTCCCGCTGCCCAAGATCCGGCAGATGTTCGACGAGCTGTGGGCGGCCGAGGGCGACCGCCTGGCCTACTACGGGTAGCGCTGCGGCATGGCCGAGCGTACAGCGTCCGCCAATTTTGTCGCGCGGAGCATGGCTGCCGTCGCGTCCTTGGGGTCGGGCTGCTCGGTCGAATGCAGAAGCCCCAGGACGAGAGCCGCGTCGAGGCGATAGAGAAGGTCGACGATACGCGGCGTCCGCATCGGTCCGCAGATGCTCTCGTACGCGACGCGAAGACGCCGCCACGGCCGCCACCACTCAGCGATTCGCGCGAACTCCAAGGCAGGGTCTCCCACCAGAGCGTTGGACCAATCGATGATGGCTCGAATCGAGCCCGCCGCCGCAAGGATGTTGGGAGGACGAATATCCATATGCAGAAGCGACGGGCGGTAGCTGCGGAGCTTGAGGACGCTCTCGATGCAGTCGGTGTCCGGGACCGGGAGCGACACTCCGGTCGCCTTTTCGAGTTCGTGAGCCCGTCGCACGATCCGGCGTGCGATACAGGAGACGAACGGCAGGCCCTCGTGAGCAACCAGGTTTCGCGGCGCGGTACACGTGTGTATCCGGCTGAGCAGAGGAGCCAGGTGACCGTCGCTCACCGCGCAACTCTCATCATGCTCGACGAACTCCTGGATCAGGCACGGGTACGGGCCGTCGGTCACCAAGCCGTACGTGACCGGAACCGGGATCCCTCGCGAGCGGACGTAGCGGCTCAGATGCTCTTCCTGGGAAAGCAGGGCACGCGCAGAACACGAAGGATCGTTCGCGTTGCCCAGGTCCTCGCGCGGCGCTGTCTTCAGCACGACCTTGACCCCTGCACCCATCACCGCGCGAAAGACGGTTAACTCCGCCCCCTCCCGGAAGGGAGTGATGGACTGCACGCGAATCCCGAGCTGCCGACGAATGTCGGCCGCCAGCACATCGCGATCTATCACGCCGCTCACGAGAACGTCTCCCGATTGTAATTGGTGCATCAGGGCACGGTGATAGACTGACCGGAATCGCGGGGAGCACTGGAATGCCGGAGAGCAGCATCGACCTGTACGTATCGCCAGCCGGTGACGACGCCTGGAGCGGCCGTCATCCCGATCCGACCGGGGACGGCAGCGACGGGCCGTTCGCGACCCTGGAGGCGGCGCGCGACGCGCTGCGGGAGCGGCGTCGTGCCGGGGCGACAGGCGGCGCGACGGTGTGGCTGCGCGGCTGGAGCTACCAACGGGAAGCCGCGTTCGAGCTCGGCGCCGAGGACGGCGGCAGCGAAGACGCGCCGGTCGTCTACCGCGCCTTCCCGGGCGAGGAGGTGCGGCTGATCGGCGGACGCACGGTGTCGGGGTTCCGTCCGATCGCCGCGGCCGGCGCTACCGCGGCGGCTTGGCAGCGCCTGTCGCCGGCTGCGCGCAGCCACGTTGTGGTGGCGGACCTGCGCGCGCAGGGCATCAGCGACTACGGTTCTCTCGAGCCGGTGGGCTTCGGCCGGGGCCGGCGGCCGGCCGCCATGGAGGTGTTCCACCAGGATCGGCGCATGACCTTGGCGCGCTGGCCCGACCACTCGTTCGTGAACATCGCCCGCGTCGACGTGCTCGGCCGCAGTGGCACCGACGACGTGCCCTGGGACGCCAGCAGCGACGAGCCCAACCGCAGCTTTCAGTACTTCGGCGACCGGCCCCGCGGCTGGCGCGAACCGGCCGAGGCGCTGGTGCACGGCTACTGGACCTACGACTGGGCCGACTCCTACCAGCGCATCGAGTCCATCGACCTCGACGCGCGGCTGGTCACCACCGATCAGCCCGGCGCCTACGGCTACACCACCGGGCAGCGATTCTACTTCCTGAACGTGCTGGAAGAGCTGGACTCTCCGGGCGAGTGGTACCTGGACCGGCAGGCCGGCCTGCTTTACTTCTGGCCGCCGGGCGATCCGTCACCGCAGGAGGCAGCGGTCACGGTGTCGATCCTGTCGGAACCGGTGGTCGCCCTCCGCGGCGCCTCGCACGTGCGGATCGGCGACATCACCGTCGAGTGCTGCCGGGGCGACGGCATCGCCATCAGCGGCGGCCGGGACGCCACCGTCTGCTGCTGCGAGGTCCGCAACACTGGGGAGTACGGCATCAGGGTGGGAGGGGGCTCCGGCCACCGCATCGAGCGGTGCCGGATCCATCACACCGGCGCCGGCGGCGTGCAACTCTCCGGCGGCGACCGCCGCACGCTGACGCCCGCAGGCCACGTGGTCGAGAACTGCGACATCAACCACTTCAGCCGCCTGCAGCTCACCTACACGCCCGGGGTCGACCTCCACGGCGTCGGCCACCGGGTCGCGCACAACCACCTGCACGATGCGCCGCACACCGCGGTGCTGCTGCACGGCAACGACCATGTCGTGGAGCTCAACGAGATCGACCACGTCTGCACCCAGACCGGCGACGCCGGCGCCTTCTACATGGGCCGCGACTGGACCGAGCGGGGCAACGTGGTCCGGCACAACTTCTTCCACGACCTGGGCATATTCGGCTACGGCCGGCACGGTGTGCGCGCGGTCTACCTGGACGACTGCGCCAGCGGCACGACCATCTACGGCAACGTCTTCCTGCGCTGCACCCGCGCCGTGCTGATCGGCGGCGGCCGCGACAACCGGGTGCAGAACAACCTGTTCGTGCACTGCGAGCCGGCGATCCAGCTCGACGGCCGCGGCCAGTGCCTGACCGAGCAGTGGCGGGAAATGGTCTACGACACCATGCGCCCCCGGCTCGAGGAGGTGAACCACCACGAGCCGCCCTACGCCGAGCGTTACCCGGAGTTGGCCGAGCTGGACGCCGTGTACGAGGCAGGCGAGGGCTTCGAGCCCACCGGCAACGTGGTCGTCAACAACCTCTGCTACGGCGGACGCTGGCTGCTCACCCTGCGCGACGTCGACCCGCACCTGCTGCCGGACGACGGGAACCTGATCGGCGTCGATCCCGGCTTCGCCGACGAGCCGAACGACGACCTGAGGCTGGCGACAGGATCGCTCGCCTACGAGGCCGGAATGCAGGCGATCCCGTTCGACCGCATGGGCCCCACTGTCGAGATAGGCCCGAACATTCGCCACGTGACCTGATGGCGACGTACTCCGAAGCGGAGCTCGAAGCGCTCATGTCGGACCTGGAATCCGACTTGGTGGAGCGTAAGGAATCCGCCGCCGACGGCCGGAAGATTCGCCGGAATGTCTGTGCGTTCGCGAATGACCTGCCGGGAAACGGGAAGCCGGGCGTGGTGCTGGTTGGGGTGCGGGATGACGGGTCCTGCGCATCGCTGTCGATCGATGACGAGTTGCTCACACGGCTGGCGAACATTCGTGGCGAAGGCGACGTTCTGCCGTTGCCGTCGATGACGGTGCAGAAGCGGGTCGTGCTGGGCTGCGCGGTGGCTGTGGTGACGGTCGAGCCGTCTGCGGACACTCCGGTACGGTTCCGTGGTCGCGTGTGGATCCGGGTCGGGCCGTCCGTTCGCGAAGGGTCCGTGGAGGACGAGCGTCTGCTCGGCGAGCGCCGTCGCGCTGCCGATCTGCCGTTCGACATGCGGCCCGCCGGCGGCGCAGGTGTCGAAGACCTCGATCTGGACTTCGCGCGCAACCAGTATCTGCCGCACGCCATCGCGCCCGAAGTCCTGGAACGAAATGAGAGATCCGCCGAGCACCAACTGCGCTCGCTGCGTATGACTCAGGCGGGAAAACCGACATGGGGCGCGATCCTGGCGTTGGGCAGGGACCCTCAATCATTCATGCCGGGGGCATATATCCAGTTCCTGCGCATCCATGGGACGGAGATCACGGACCCGATCCTGGACCAGAAGCAGCTCACCGGCCGGCTGGATGACGTGGTTCGCCGGCTCGACGAACTGCTCGAACTGAACCTGTCGGTTCGCACGCAGGTCGCGGGAGTGCCGCGCGAGCGGCGCCGGCCGGACTATCCCATGGACGCCTTGCGACAACTCGCCTACAACGCGGTCATGCATCGCAGCTACGAGGGAACCAACACGCCGATCCGCATTCACTGGTTCGCCGACCGTGTCGAGATTACCAGCCCCGGTGGTCTGTACGGGAGGATCACGCCCGAGAACTTCGGCACCGGCGACACCGACTATCGCAATCCTCTGTTGGCCGAAGTCATGTACAACCTCGGGTTCGCGCAGCGCTTCGGACTCGGCGTGCCACTCGCCCGCGAAGCCTTGGCTGCAAACGGCAGTCCGGAGCCTGAGTTCCGATTCGAGCAGACGCGGGTCGGCGTCACCGTGAGGTCCGCGTGAAGAGCATCGCCGTATTCAACAGCAAGAGAGGAGTTGGGACGACATCCGTCGTTTATCACCTCGCCTGGATGTACGCCAACCTGGACTACGACGTCGTCGTGGCCGATCTCGACCCGCAGGCGAACCTCACCAGTATGTTTCTGGAAGACGAGGAGCTGGAAGAACGGTGGGCAGTAGATCGCACCGATGGCACGATCTATTCTTCACTGCGGCCTCTCCTGGAAGGAGCCGGCGAGGTGACGAAGCCGCTTGTCGTACAGCCGGCGCCGGGCATGGTACTGGTCGCCGGCGACATGCTGTTGTCGGGTGCCGAGGACGAACTGCATAGCAATTGGCCGGAATGCCTGGACGAGAAGCCGCGAGCGTTTCGCGTGCTCTCAGCCATTTGGCGGGTGCTGCGCATGGTAGCGGATGAGGGTGGTGCCGACCTGATCTTGCTGGATGTCGGTCCCAATGTCGGCGCTCTCAACCGAGCGGCTTTGGTCGCCGCCGACCATGTCGTAGTGCCGTTGGCGCCGGATCTGTACTCTCTGCAAGGGCTTCGCAATCTCGGTCCGACGCTGCGCCGGTGGCGCCGGGAGTGGTCGGAGCGGCGGGAGCACAACCCCCTGACCGATTTGGAACTGCCGGGTGGCGGTATGCATCCGATCGGCTACGTGGTGCTTCAGCATGCGGTCCGGCTGAACCGTCCGGCCATAGCGTACGAACGCTGGATTGACCGCATTCCGCGCGCATACCGTGAGTCCGTCGTCGGGGATACCGAGCAACCCTGCCCTCCCATGGAGGAGGACCTTCATTGCCTTGCCATCCTGAGACACGTTCGGAGCCTCATGCCTCTCGCACAGGAGGCCCGCAAGCCGATGTTCGCCCTGAAGCCGGCGGACGGCGCCATCGGCGGCCACGCGAACGCCGTGCGGGGCTGCTACCGCGACTTTCGGGCGCTCGCGCGCGAGGTGGCGCGCCGATGTGAGATCACGGCGTCCGGAATGTGAAGATGATGGCGGACTGATCCATGGCACTCAAGAAGTCCCAACTCTATTCGTCGCTCTGGCAGAGCTGCGACGAGTTGCGCGGCGGCATGGACGCATCGCAGTACAAGGACTACGTCGTGACGCTGCTGTTCATGAAGTACGTCTCCGACAAGTACGCCGCCGATCGCGATGCGCTCATCGAAGTTCTACGACCCGACCTGCGGCTCCGGCTCGCTGCTGCTCAAGGCCGCGGGTGGTCGAGGACAAGTGGTCCGCCGGCATCCGGACCGCCATCGACCATGAGGTGCAACGGCTGATCCAGCAACTCGCCGGGCGCGTTCAGGAGCTGGAAGAGCGCTACGCGCGGCCCCTTCCGGCGCTGGAACAGGAGGTAGAAGCATTCAGCGCCAAAGTCGAGGGACAGCTCAAGCGGATGGGAATGCGACTATGAGCGAGACCCTCGATTTCGAGCAGCTCGTGGGGTTGTGCCGGCGAGCCCACCAGGAAACGCAACGCTCGTCTGCACATGCGGTCGATCGGTACTTGGTGACACGCAATTGGCTGTTCGGCTGGTACATCGTCGAGTATGAGCAGAGCGGGGCCGACCGAGCCAGATACGGGGCGGCCCTTGTCAGGAGACTGGCCGACAAGCTGACCGTCAGAGGATGCTCGAGCCGCAGCCTCGCCCTGTCCCGCAAGTTCTACCGGCGCTACGCCGAGATTTTGCAGACGCCGTCTGCGGAATCTCCGACGATGCCTGCGGACCAGCACTTTCGCGCACGCCGACCAACTTCGGGCTCCCCTGTGGCGAGGGGCGAGCTGCCGCCAATTGTGCAGACGCCGTCTGCACAATTGGTCTCCCACACGCCGGCTGACGATGCCCCCGCACCTCGTCCCTCAGTGTCGGATCAACCCGCGGCTCTGCTCCCCGTCGTATCGCCCTCCCTGGAAGAGGTAATTGCCCTGCTCGCAGACCGGTTCACCTTGGGCTGGTCCCACTACGTCACCCTTCTGACTCTCGACAACGCTGAGGCGCGGCGTTTCTACGAAATCGAGGCCACGGTCAACGGCTGGAGCGTTCGCGAGCTGGAGCGGCAGATCTCAAGCTCTCTGTACGAGCGGCTCGCGCTCAGCCGCGACAAGGCCGATGTCCCCCGCCTCGCCCGTGAGGGGCATGTGGTCGAGAAGGCGGCCGACCTGATCAAGAACCCGCTCGTGCTCGAGTTTCTCGGCCTGGAGCAGAAGCCGGCGTACTCCGAAAGCGACCTGGAGACTGCCATCATCGACCGGCTGCAACAGTTCCTGCTGGAGCTGGGCAAGGGCTTCCTGTTCGAGGCACGGCAGAAGCGGTTCACCTTCGACAACAAGCACCGAACTGCCGACCGTTGGAATCGTCCTTTGCGGCAGCAAGAACGACGCCGTAGTCGAACTGACCCTGCCGGAGGGCGCCAACATCTACGCCTCGAAGTATCAACTCTACCTGCCGTCGAAACAGGATCTCGCGGCCCAACTGGAGACTATCCAGAAAGAGTTGAACTATTGGAACGACGAAGACGATGAATAGCGGGCAAGGCACAAGGGGTGGCCGCCTCGGCACTATATGCACTGCACCCGCGCTCGTGTTCCCGTTGGCTACAAACTCTCCGAGGTAACCGTGATTCCGGAACAGTGGGACAGTTCGAACGTCCCGCCATCGCCTCCTCGACGCGCAATGCGATCGTTGGTGGCCCATTCGGGTCCAATCTCGTATCCAAGGACTATGTGGCTCATGGCGTTCCAGTTATTCGCGGCCAGAATATGAGCGGCTCTGGGGCTCTTGCAACGCCGAAGCCAGACGCATCTGGCTCAACCTGGAGCTGGCGAAGAAGCCGACTTCATGTCTGGTTTAGGTCTTGGTGCACGAAATGATCCACCTCCTGGAGCGGCACCACAGCGATCAGTTCCGCGCACTGATGGACCAGCACCTGCCGCAGTGGTGCGTATACCGCGACGAGCTCAACGCCCTGCCGCTCGCGCACGAGGATTGGGGCTATTGAAAGGGTGTTCGTTCCGCGACGGCGGCCTTCAAGCTATATCGCGTCGAACACGCCTCCGAATAGGCCGTCCGGATTGCAGGGAACGGCTACCGTCCGGCTGATCGCGTCCTTGTTGATCGGGCCGTAGATGTGCGGGTATTTCTCCCTGCCGCCCTGCTCGTAGCGGGTTTCTGGTTCCAGCTTCGTGGGCGCTATCTCCAATAGAAGCAGGTCGCTTCTGCCTCGAAAATTGTAGTCGGCAACTCTTTCGAGCTGTTGCAGCTCGGAGCAGTGAATGAACCCGTCCTTCCGGTACCGGGCGGGCACGTACGTCGGCCCGTCGGCCTGTGCGTCCCATTCGGCCTGTATCGCGATGTGGTAGATCATCTGACGCCGCTACACGTTGAACTTCACGTCGATCACGTCGCCGGTGGCGATGCGGTAACCGCGGTCCACCACCCGCAGCAGGCCCTTGGTCTTCGCCTCCTGGGGAGTGCGAAACCGGTCGAGCTCGTCCACGTTGAACACCTCGGCCCGGATGAAGCCGCGCTCCAGATCGCTGTGGATCTGCCCGGCCGCTTCGGCGATGGCGGCGCCGCCGCTCACGTCCCACACGCGCGCCTCGGTCTTGCCGGCCGTGTAGAAGAAGAGGCGGCCGAGCGCGCGATGCAGGTTGCGGACGTGGCGATGCAGATCCTCCTCCGGTGGAGCACCTTCGATCACCATGCCGGGTCTGAGGGTAGAGAGATTGAGCCCCCGCAGGTGCTGGATCTCGTCGTCGGCGAATGGCTCCCCGTGCAGCGGCCGCTCCTCTTCGAGAACCGCCAGGGCGCGGCTCAGCAGGTCGGTACGGGCCGGATCGACGTGGAGGTTGCGCTCCAGGATCTCGGTGTCTTCGAGGATCCAGTCGAGCTGCTCGTCGGCGGTGATCATGAAGCAGTCGGCGCGATGGCGCCGTTCCTGCTCGAAGCTCGCCGTGAAGTAGACGCGCTTTGCCGACCGGTAGCGTTCGGCCAGGGCGTCGACGGTCGCGTCGCGGAGTTGGAACCGGCCCCTAAGCTCGGCTCCCTGTACATGGATCTTCATCGTCTGCGGAATCTCTCTTGTTGGGTGTTGTGGGTGAGGACTTAATGGAGACGCCGGGCGGGCCGCTCCAACAGCCAGTCCTCAAGGGTCGCCACGCGCGCCGCGTGCCTGCGGCTCCTGGCGAGGAAACCGACGCCCATGTGCAGCATCGGGTCCTGATCGGTCGGCTGGTAGCGCAGATCGATCGCCCAGCGCACGTGGTTCGAGCGGTTGGGCGTCGATGAGTGGATGCAGCGATCGTTGAACAGGATCGCGTCTCCCTTCTTCACCGGCAGCGGCACCGGCGTGTGCTCGGCGGCGAGGTGCTCGGCGTCCGTCTCCAGGTAGCCGGTGCCGGTCACCGTCTCGCGATGCCAGGACAGCAGCCGCTGCCGATGGGTCCGCGGCATGATGTGCAGGCATCCGTTCTCCAGGTCGGCATCGACGAGCGGCACCCACACGGTGATCACCGGGTTGGAGCTGGCTCCGGGCCAGTACGACTTGTCCTGGTGCCACGGGACGGCGCCGGCGGCGACCTTCGGGACCTTCGGCCGCGTGTTGTACACGGGATTCGCGAAGATCTCGCTGCCGATGAGCGACTCGACCGCGTCGAGGATCCGGGGGTTGGCCATCAGCTCGAAGTAGCCGGGATCGCGGTCTCGCCAGCTTCGCCCGTATTCCAGGAACTCCTCGTCGGTCTTGCCGTCGAACAGCTCCGCGAGGCGGGTCTCGAACGGGCTGTCGCGCCGCAGATCGTCCACCAGACCGCGTTCCAGGAGCTCGGCCGCGATCGCGTCGACCTTCCGGCACATCGCTTCACGGGCCGGCCGCAGGTCGGCGTCGCCGAGCAGGCGCTCCATCACCAGGTAGCCCTGGCGGTGGTAGGAGTCGGTCTGCTCGGCGGTCAGGCTTCCTGGCATGATCTTTCGTTCGACGTCTCCAGGTCGCTGCGATCCCGGCAGCGGAAGTATATCCCCGGCGGCAGATTCCTGGCACCTTCATCGGCATGAACCGTTCGCCCGCCCGCGAAGTGCCGCTGCGCGACGGAAGCACGCTGGCCATCGAGATCGCCGAGCCGCCGTTCGACCGCTCTCGCGACTGGAAGCGGCTCTGCTGGTGGCCACTGATCCGCGAGGACATGATGGAAGGCAGACTGAAGCGCTGGATGCACGCCGCGCACTTCATCGGCCGCATCGACGGCGAGATCGCAGGCACCATGTGCTACTACGCCCCGGCGGACACCCGCGACGTCGGCGCGCTGGAGTTCGTGTCCACCGAGGAGCGCTTCCGGCGCCGCGGCGTCGGCTCGGCGCTGGTGGGAGCGCTCGTCGAGCACTTCACCGCGCAGGGAGGCCGGGCGCTCTACCTGTGCACGTCCAACCCGGTGGCCGGCCATATGTACGAGAGCCATGGGTTCCGTTACCACATCGGCGACGGCATGCGCTACCTGGCCCCCGGCTCCGCTGACTTCGACGGGGAGTGGTTCGCCGAAGGCGCCACGACCATTCGAGACGCGCACTGGGGCGACCTGGCGCGGCTGTGCGTCCTGTACAACCACCCCGATCCGGTCTGGCTGCTCAAGGATCCGCTGTCGGAGTCGTTCCGTGACACGCGCTACGAGAGTCACTTCATTCGGGTGCTGCGCGATATTGAAGAGGGCAACGGCGCGTTCCTGGTCCTGGAGGCGAGCGTCTCCCGCGTGGTGGGCGCGGTCGCATTTCGTCGGCTCGACACCTTCTGCGAGCAGCACGTGGCTGAGTTGAGTTTCCGCATCGCCCGCGCGCACTTCGACCGTGCGGCCGACCTGCTGGACGCCGCCGCCGGGCGCGCCGCCGCGCTCGGCATCGGGCAGTTGGCGCTGACGGTCGCTGCCGAGGACGACGAGCAGCGCGCCCTGGCTCAATCGGCCGGCTTCGCCGAGGGAGCCCGGTGGCCGGGGCGGCTTCGCTCCGGAGACGGGTTCAGCGACCTGCTGATCATGCTGCGCGAGGTGACACCAGCGGCGGGCGCGATCAAGCCGCGGGAGTCGTACTACGGCGAGCGAAAGCCCTGGCAGGCGGAGCGGGTCGCGTCTCTCACGTCCGGGCGGGAAATGGGTGAGTCGTGAACGAAGTCGAATTGCCTGCCGCAACGCTGCGCGATCTCGCCACCGTGTTCAGACGCTACCCTGACCTGGAGCAGGTGATCCTGTTCGGCTCGCGGGCCACCGGAAGAGCAACCGAACGATCCGACATCGATCTGGCCACTCGCGGGATCGTAGACCGGCGCCGGCTCGGCCGGCTCTCCCTTGACCTCGACGAAATCGCCATCCCCCAGGAGTGCGAGGTCCACGCGTACGAGCAGATCGATTACGAACCGCTGAAGGCCCACATCGACCGATGGGGAGTCCCGATCTACGAAGCGGGAGCCGGAGCGAGGCTGCGATCCACCGGCCGGCCGTGATCACAAGGCTCGGCGGCGGCTGAAGCCGGTTCTGCCCGCCGTGTGCGCTGGCGAGTCAGTTGTACCGATGGGCGGCGACGAACTCCCAGTCCAGGGTCACGCCCAGTCCCGGAGCGGCTGGCACCGCCACCATGCCGTCGTCGTCGATCGGGATGCGCTCCCTGGTGGTCCGCCAGCGCAGCGGTGAGGAGCTGGTCGAGTACTCCAGCACCTCGGCGTCGCGGTGGTTGGCCAGGAAGTGCAGGTTGGCGGCGATCTCGATGTTGGTCTTGTAGCCGTGGGTGATCACCCGCTTGCCGCGCTCGGCCGCCGCGGCGGCGATGCGCCTGATGTGGGTGAAGCCGCCCACCTGGGTGATGTCGGGCTGGCAGATGTCGGCCTTGCCGCGGTCCATCGCCTCGATGAACTCGTCCACGTGGGTGAGGCCCAGGTCTCCCACCCCGAGCGGCACGCCGCGGCCGGCCATGCGCGCGTGGCCGGCCACGTCGTCCAGCGGCAGCGGCGCCTCCAGGAACCAGACGCCGACCTCCTTCAGCACCGGCAGCAGGCGCAGCCCCTCAGCCGCGGTCCGGTAGGCCATCTGGGCGTCGACGATCAGCTTGGCCGCCTGGCCGGCCTCGGCGCGGCCCGCCCGCAGCAGGCGAGCGGTGGCATCCAGGTCGTCCATCCACCACGGATCCGCCGAGAACTTGAAGTTGCGCAGGTTCATGCCGCGGGCCGCGTCGACTTGAGCGCGCACTTCCTCTTCCTCTCGGGCCATGGGGTAGATGGTGCCGTACGCCTCGATACGATCGCGGCGGCGTCCCCCGAGCAGTTCCGAGACCGGCGTGCCGGCCGCCTGCCCGGCGATGTCCCACAACGCCAGGTCGATGCCGCCGATCGCGTGCATCATCAGGCCGCGGCGCCCGACGTAGTCGGTGGCGTCGTACATGAGTTGCCAGAGCCCTTCGGGGTCGGCGGGATCCCGGCCGATCAGCAGCTCGCGCAGCCCGCGGGCGTGGTTGTGCGCGGCGCGCGAGCGCACGATGGCCTGGATCGCCGCCGGAAGCGACTCGACTTCGCCGATGCCGGTGAGCCCTTCGTCGGTTCTCACGACGATCACGCAGTCGTCGTAGGAGCCGTCGAACAGGCCGATGTTGGGGTCCTCGATGCGGATGTGCATCGCCTCGACGTCGATGATCTTCATGTGCGGTGCGCTCCTTGGCGGCTCACTCGATCAGCACCGCCTTGATTCCCGGGCCGGCGGCGGCGAGCGTGCGGCCGTTCCAGGCCAGATGCGAGGCGGCACGCGCGGCACACCCGATCGGCCGGCCGTCGCGCAGCCGTACCACGGCGGCCGGCCCGGCGATCTCCAGCATGGACTCGCCGCAGTCTACGGTACCGGTCCGCGGGCCGTCGCCGAACACCACCAAGTCGCGCCGTTCTCCGCGGGCGATGCTGACCGCCTGCAGATCGTTGCGTCCGCCGATCACGGAGAGGTCTGGCTGCGGCTGATCGAGGCCCGCCGCAGCCAGCACGGTCAGCCCGCGGAAGCGAGTCGTCGGGGCGGCGGTGCCGACCACCACGCGGTGCGCGGGGATCTCCGGCCAGTGAGTCCCCCAGCCGCTGGAGGTCGCGGTCAGCGGCTCGCTGCCCAGGGCCAGCAGGTGCAGGGCGTTGCGCTCGGTGCGGGCGACCACCGCCGTGCCGTCGACGGCCGGAGCGCCGAGCAGGGTGAAGTTGCGTTCTACCGGCAGGGCTGACTCGATCTCCACCTCATCGTAGAGAACGCAGATGTCGGGCCGCAGGAACAGCAGGTGGCGGACCACGCGGCGCGCCTCGCCGTACACCGCCGTCAGATCGAATATGGCCCAGTCGATGCCTCCCTCGGCGCCTGGGCAGTCAGGCCCGGACGAGGAGGCGAAGTCGATCACCCGGACCGGGAACGATCCGGTGCCGCCGAGCTGGCTGCGCTGCGCGAAGGTGACGGTGCTGTGGCAGAACGTCTCGTGGTACTGGTCGGAGGCGGGGTCGCTGTAGCCGATCATCCCCGGGTCGGGCACCAGCGCCTCGCTCCCGAACTCGAAGATGATGCTGCCGCGGTCCTTGTGGCCGTGGCCGGTCGCCTGGCGGAGGGCGTTCAGGCAGAGCAGCGTGTCGCCGGGCTGCCAGCCGGTGCGGAAGAACGCCATCGGCTGGTCGCGGTAGACGTGCGCGGGCGGAAGCATCGGCTCCGCCGTGGCCGGCTCGCCGGGCAGATTGATCAGGCAGGTCAGCGATTCGGGCGGGGATTCCGCGAACGACTCCTGCCAGAACAGCCCGGCGACCGGGTCGCCCAGGGCGCCTGCGAAGAACGCGCAGACCTCGCCCGACACCCAGTGGTACTCGCTGCCGTCCGAGAGCCCCAGGAAATGCGGGCGATGCTCCCACACCGGGCTGTCCCAGGTGGAGCGCACGTGCTGGATGTAGCGCATGGCCTTGCGGGCGGGAGCAGGGAAGGTCTCCTCCAGGCTCGCCCCGGTGCAGGCGGCGATGATCGGCTGCGCCTCCACCAGCTCCAGCAGGGTGCCGACGCCGTACCCCGGCCCCTCGCCGCACACGCCTTCCTCGTTCCACGGGCGGCGCGCGAACTCGGCCAGGAACTGCTGAGTCCACGCGAACAGCCGCTCGTAGACCGGGTCGCGGCCGCGCAGGAAGGCGGTCATCATCAGCAGCGGCAGGGCGAACAGGATCCCCTGGTTCATCGCCACGTAGTAGTCGCGGCGTTGCTGCAGCTTGTCGGCCAGCATATAGACGCCGCGGCGCGCGAAGGCGTCCTCGATCGCGGCGCGTTCGCGCTCGTCCAGCGTGTGGTAGACCATGTCGTACGCCACCACCACTCCGAAGGCGACGTCGGCGACCATGAAGGGGTGGTTCATGTAGCCGGCGAAGCCGCGCGGACACCAGCCGGTGAAGCTGTCCCAGTACCAGAGCCGGTCGCCGATGTTCGGGCGCGACACGCAGCCGCCGTGGTCGCCGCGCCAGTCGATGGCGTGGGCGGCGCGCAGCAGCCAGCGCCGGACCGCTACGGCGTAGCGCGCCTGGCCGGTGAGCAGGTGGGCGAGGGCGACCGTGGGCGCGAACAGGCGCATGCCGCCGCCCATCACGCCCTTGGGCTGGCCGATGCCTCCACCGTAGGCCGTGCCGTAGTAGTTGCGGTCCACCCGGTCGGTGGCGAGCGCCCGGTCCGCTTCCGCGCGGATGCGGGCGAACAGGGCGGCGGCCGGGCCGGCGGCAACCCGTTCCCGCAAAGCGGGGAGGGCGTCGCGGCCGACCAGGAATCCGAACGGCAGGCCGTCGCGCAGCGGGTCGCCGATCGGCGTGGCCGACTCGGCCGGCTCGTGGTAGGGGACCTGGCGGATCGTTCGCCGGGCGGTGGGGACGGCATCCGGGCGGTTGTCATGCGCCGGCACCAGGCGGGCATCGACCCGGTTGAGCGGCTGCCGGTCGAGCCCGGAGTCACGCCGCAGCAGGATCCAGAACAGGCCGACCAGGACTTCGCGCGACTGCACGCGCCGGCCGGCGACCTCCGCGATGTGCACGTCGACGTGCTGCAGGCGCCGCGCGCCGTCGAGTTGCGCGCCGATGGTGAGCCAGAGCTCGTCCGGCTCAAGGTCCCGGCACAGGAAGATGGTGCGGCCGTCGTCGACGGTGGCGGTCACCGTCAGCAGCGTGTCGCGGTCCCAGACCAGCTTGGCCAGGATCTCGCGCTGCCCGGTGATGTCCAGATCGAAGCGGCGGCGCACGGTCAGGCTGGCCGGCCGCTCCTGCATCGGATAGCCGAACTTGAGCCAGGGAGCCGTGCCGGCGTGGTGGAGACCGGTCCCGGCGTCGAACGTTTGCTCGCCGTACGGGGAGTAGAGCAGCGCTGGCCGGCCACCGGGATCGCTCGCAAGCGACCATTGCAACGGATGGCTGGCGACTCGGTGCCAGCCGGCCTCGATCACGGTGTCGCTCTCGCTGACCCGCCACGCCGGCGGCCGGTCGCTCAGGACGGGAGTACCCACGCCAAGCTCCGCCGGCCACCAGCCCGCGGAGCGCTGCCGCAGCCGCAGGTGGGTGACCGCGCCCAGCCGCTCACGGTTCGGCGCACCGGTACGCGGCTCCAACATGTCGGGCCAGAGCTGGATGGCGTTGTCGCCCTGCCAGTCGAGCGCGAAGGTCGTCTCGGCCACGACCGACCGCTCCGCGTCCAGCAACTCCAGCGCGATGCGCGCCCCGGTCTGGCGCGGGCTGCGCACGGGTAGCGCCAGGGTCGTGGCGCTACGGAGCTGCTCGCCGTCCAGCGGGAGGCACAGTTCGCCCCGCTCCGGGCGCCATGCCGTGCAGAGGGGGTAGATCACGTCGGCATCTCCAGTCTATTCCTATCTGTCTGATCTTGCCGGTCGCCTTGCCTGCGTACGCGACCGAGACCTACGCTGTGACATGGCCACCACCAAAATACTGCCTGCCAAGCCGTCCAGCCGGGCGGTGGCCGGCGTGACGGCCCGTCCGGGAACCGAGTCGCCGGAGTTCCCCGGCTGCGCGCCGGTCCACCTTCCGCGCGCCGAGCTCGAACACTTCGACCGGCGCCTGGAGTACTGGGAGGCGGCCACCGAGACCGCCTGGGTCTGCGAGCCCGTCACCCCTTACCACGAACGCCCTTCGCGTCTGCTGCCGCAGTTGACGGTGTCGATAGCCAGAGTGCGCGGTTCGCGCATCGAATGTCTCGGCTCGATGGACCTGCTGCTTCGCGACGAGCATGGCGAGCCGCAACTCATCATGCAGGCCGACGAGTCCCTGTACCTGCATCCGGACCGCGCCAAGCTGCCGGCCGCCGCCATGGTGGTGGGCGAAGACGACTTCCCCGACGTGGTGCTGGAAGTCGATCACACCACCGATGCCCGCCGCGGCAAGCTGCCGCTGTACGAGTCGTGGGGGTTCCCGGAGGTGTGGGTCGACGTGCCGGACGCGCCGTCGCCGAGCCGCCCGCGGGCGCGGCGGCCGGGGCTGACGATCCATCTGCTGGAAGACGGCCGCTACCGGGCGGCGGCGGCGAGCCGGGCGTTTCCCGGCTGGACGGCGGCAGAGATCCACATGGCGCTGAACGAGCCTGCGCCTTCGGCGCAGACGAGCGCCGTGCTGGAGCGGGTCGGTGGAGCGCTGGGCGCGCGGGAAGGAACCGGACCGGACGACGACCCGCTGCTGCGCTCACAACGGCGAGCGGGGTTCGAGCGTGGCCGCGCGGAAGGGCTGATTGAGGGCGTGCGGAAAGGCCGGACCGAGGGGGCACGGGAAGCCCGCGCGAAGATGGTCCGCCAGATACTGCTGTCGCGGGGTATCGAGGTCTCGGCGGAGTTCCCGGCCGACGCGGCGGCGTTCTCTGCGGCGGCCGAGGACGTGCTACTGGCGGCCGCGCTCGCCTGCGCGGACGAAGCGGACTTCATGAGGGCGGTGGTTCAGGGGATCACCGATGTCGAAGCACGTCGTGAAGTCTCGATGGAGGAGGTCAGGACCCGGCTCGGGATCGAGTGATCGCGGATGGCTGTCGAGGGTGCGCCATGAGCGAGCGGCCAGTGACAGACATGACATTCTACTGGTTTTCAAGCAGATTGCTGATTGGTATCGCGGAGCGTCGCAGACAGATGAGCCTCGATCGCCGCGTCGTGGCTCTCGGGCAGCAGGCAGCCGTCGGCCGGAAGGTCACCGAATATCTCCGAAGCGGCGGTATCCGGCAGGGGATGGCGCATCGCGTCCTGAGGATTGGCCAACAGGAGGTGATTCACGACCAGGGACTGCGCGACAAGGGGCAGGTCCAGGTGACGGAGCGCGTTGGGCAGGAAGGCGGCCGCCGGCCATCGGTACTCGGGCTCGGTCGCCAGGTCCAGGAAGCGGGCGGGAAAGTCGAGGGCCGCGACCAAGCTGAGCGGTGCGGCTTCCGGCTCCGCGGCGGCCGGGTCACGTAGCAGCGCCGCCGCCAGCAGCGCCGCGGCGCCGCCCAGGCCGCGTCCTACCAGCGCCAGCGGCGCGCCGGTGCGTTGCTGCGCCACGGCGCGCACCAGCTCCACCAGCGCCTTGGTCTGCACGGCCAGGAGGCCGTCGCCGATCGCGCACGCCAGGTAGGACAGGATCCGGTCCATGCCGCCCCAGCCGGCCGCCGCGAACGGCGCCAGCGCCGGCCGCGACTCTCCCCTGCCCGGCAGGTCAGCCACGACCAGCTCCGGCAGCACGGCGCCCGGCGTCCGTTCGAACATGGCCGACAGGCGCGCCGCCAGGCCGTTTCGCTCCAGCGCCGCATGCCGCCCGCGATCGTCGGCGTACACGACCAGGGCGCCGGACCGCGCCGGCGGGCGGGGCCGCAGCACGCTGATCGGCATCGACAGCCCGTCCGCGGTGACCGCGAGCGCTTCGCGGTAGTCCTGCGACCAGAGCTGGAAGGGCTCCCCCTCCGACCAGCGGGCGGGACCACCCGGGGTTCCGGTGACCGCGCGTACCGCCTCGGCCAGCGCCGCGGCGTCCAGGCGCTCGGGTAGCCGCGCCGCCTGCCGGCGGGCGAGCGCGGCGTTGAGCGTGTACATGTTCTCGACCGGGGCGGGGTGGCAGCGCAGGTGCGCGTAGGGGAGCATCGGGAAGTCCGCCGGATCGAGCGCGGGTACCGGCCGCTCCGGCTCGCCGAGCAGCCAGCGGTTCATCCAGGCGGCGAAGCGGCGCACCTGCGCCAGGGTGTAGTCGTGGCCGGCATCGTCTTCGAAGAACGCGAAGCGCTCGCTGCGGTCCGCTGCCTCGAAGGCGCCGCCGCACAGAGCCGCCAGACTGCGGCTCCAATCGATGTGGAAGACCTCGTCATGCCGGCCGGCCATCAGCAGCGTCGGGGTCGGCATGCCGGCAAGCAGCACGTCCACCTCGTCGACGCCTGAGCCGATGCGGTTCCACCACAGGCCTTCCGGGCACGGCGCGTACAGGTCGCCGACCGGGTGGTCGGCCATCCGGTTCAGGCAGCAACTCGGGCCCTGGCAGGCGATGCGGTCGTCGAACAGGGTCGCGAACAGCGTGGTATGGCCGCCGCCGCTCACGCCGCTCATGCCCACGCCGCGGCTCAGATCCACGTCGCTGCGGGTAGCCAGGTAGTCGATGCAGCGTAGCGCGTCCAGGACGAAGTAGCGGTTCGACGAGTGGCCGGTCAGGTAGGTGCGCACCCCGTCGGCGAAGTGGTCGTTGCCGGGTTGTTTCTCGGAGTCCTGTCCCGGCGGATCGAACAGCACGGCCAGGAAGCCCAGGCTGGCGAACGCCTGCGCGGGCACCTGGTACGCATTGTGCTGCTTGCCCGAGTGGCCGACCGGCAGAACCACCGCGGGAAACGGCCCGGGTCCGTGCGGTACGAAGACCGAGGCGTTCACCTCCCAGCCCGGGAACGACTCGAACAGCACGTTCTGGATCCCGCAGTGGCGGGTCTCATACTGGCTGACCGGCCGCGCGTCCACCGGCGCCACGGAGTCCCCGAACGGCATGGGGCCGAACGCCGCGCGAACGTGGCTGCGGATCGCCTCGCCCAGCTCCTGCCAGCGTCCAGCGGCGAGCAGCCGCTCGCGCTCGCCGTCTCGGCGGTTCAGGCGATCGACGGCGCGCGTGACCAAGTGCCGGGTGAGCTCCGTGCGCAGGTCGCCGCCGGCCGGCAGCGGAGCCGGAACACCCGGCGCGATCACGTTGCCGACAGCAGTCGCAGGAAGTCCTCCTCGTCTCGACATGCCAACGCCGCAGTCACCAGCCGCTCCGATACGCCTTTCATGGCTGCCAACCGCTCGGACAGGGAAGCCGAAACGGCAATGCCGCGGGACTCGAGCACCTGGAGCGCGCTTGCGCGCAATGCCTCCGCCCGGCCCTCGACGCGTCCTGCTGCCCGGCCCTCGGCGCGGCCCTCTTGGCGGTGGTGGCGCAGGAACGGGTCGCCGTCCGGCTCCGTCCCCTCGGCTGCGCCCAGCGCCCGCCCCACGCGATTCAGCACCTCGGCGGTCTGCGCGGACAGCTCCGGCTCGTTCAGTGCCGCGTGGATCTCGTCCGCCGTCCAGCCGGGAAACGCCAGGCTCGCCGCCGCCGGGCGAAAGCCGCCGCCCTCCCGCAGGTGGATCGTCAAGCCGGGACGCAGCGACGCCGGGCGGCTCGGCTGGGGCTCCTCCGGCACCTCGACCCATACCTCGGGAAAGCCCCACGACTCGTACAGCTTGAGCTTGTTGCGCCGGACGTCCGTGGTGTTGTCCACCTCCAGCACCACGTCCGGCAACGCGTCCGTGCTCACCTCGACCGCGTTGCCGGCCGGTGCGGTCTGCGCGGGGCGCAGGAACAGGATCTGGTCGGCCTGCATGATGCGTTGCCGCTCGCCGCGGGCGTTGCGCACCAGCAGGTCGGTGTGGCCGCCCGCCTCGATCGGCGCGCCGCGCGCCGCGGCGATGCGGTCGGCCAGCCACGCGAGGCGCGATGCCGGCCGTTCGTGGTAGTAGCTGACCGGCGGGTCGCAGATCATGGCGATCTCGGTGTCGGCGTCCCAGTACTCGATGCGGATCTCGTCATCGTCGATCTGATTGCGGGGGATGCGCACCGGGTGGCAGCCGGGAAACTCCAGCGCTTCCGGCTCGCGGCGCTCCGTGGCCGGCGCCGGAGCGGTGGCGACGACCGCTTCAGCCATGGCGCAGTCTGGCACCGGCGGTCTGCTCGGGCAAGCAACAGGCGAAGCCTGGACCCGGGTACGCAAGGCGCTCGCTATGCCCCGTACACCGCGGCGAAGATCGTGAGCCTGGTCGCGTCGCCGATCTGCTCCAGAACGGGGCGGCGGCCGGACAGGCGCTCCGAGTCCCGGACCAGCTTGAGAAAGCCCTCACCGCGCGCCTCCATGTAGCTGGTGCCGGTCAGCGGGCTCTGGTAGTCGCGCATGAAGCCGGCCAGGAACTGGTTGCGGCGGGCAGGTTGGCACCCCGCGTACAGATTCGCGACGGTCAGCGTGTTGTACAGGGCGCCGGGGTTCTGGAACTCGATGCGCTCCGGGAACAGGCGGATGATGATCTGCGATCCGCGCGCCTCGTAGTCGCGGTGAACGACGGCATTGACGACGGCTTCCTGAAGCGCCGTCTGCGCGTAGCTCGGATAATCGCGGCGGCCGTCCCCGTCCTTCCGGGATGCCGTGGGGATCAGAGGGGAAGACCGGAAGTAGGTGAGCACCTGCCCGATCTGCTCGGGCAGCGGCCCCGTGATGCGCCTGCTGTCTACGGTGTTGCCGTCGGCCGTGTCCTGATGGTATGCGGCCACGTCCACGTACGCGCCGGGAAGGTACCGCTCCGGTTGCTCGGCGAACAGGAGGATTCCCAGGTGGGTGGGAATGACGCCCGCATCGGTGGTGGCGGCGAGCTTGTGCGTCACGAGCGTGTGAGCCCAGTCGTCCGGCCGCGACCAGTCCGCAAACCGGTCGCGGAAGTACCGCTCCAGCCTCAGATCGTGGAGATCGACGAGCGCGCTGCCAAACACGGGCCGTTCCTCGATCGGGCTGGCCATGCGGCGGGCGCTCAGCATGCGGGCCAGCCGTTCGGCGGGAATCAGCCGCCGGTGGCTGCCGATCCGGTGGAGGAACCGCCCGTCGCTGGTCTGGTGCACGTCGAACTGCGACGGCGGGATTCCGACGATCAGGCAGAGCACGGGCGCTCCGTCGACGCCGGGAAGGTACTCCCAATTCAGGGCCGGAACGATCATGGGGATGCAGTTAACGGTCGCCGCGTTGATGACGAACTGCTCCAGGAGATCGCGCCTGTCCGGATCGATGCCGACGGGCGTTCGGTCGGTGTCGCGGAGCCCCATCACCACCATCCCGCCCTGCGTGTTCGCCATGCTCACGAACACTTCGGCGAGCCGTGCCCCCGAACGGGACTCATCGCGTGCGAACGCGACCCGGTTCCCTCGGAAGATCACCTCCTTCAGCTCGAGCTCGGTGTCCTCGCCGGCCCGGATCGAGGCGATGAGGGCGCTGGTGTCAAGCATGGTTCAGGTCGTCAGGTGCTCTCCTGCTCGGCCCGATCTTGATCGGCCCTCCACTGCTCGTACTCGCGCTGCCCTTCCTCGCTCAGCGGGTAGTACGTGCTGATCGAGCCGCCCTCGGCCAGGCGGAGGCGGCTGAACTCCTCCCACTCTTCGTGGGCGGTGGTGCCCACGGCCAGGTCGCTGGCCATCTTGCGCGGGACGATGACGGCGCCGTCGTCGTCGGCGATGACGATGTCGCCCGGCATGGCCAGAACGCGGCTGACCGCCACCGGAACGTTGTACGCCCAAGGGAACAGCGACGCCTGCGAGGCGTAGTGCGGGGTGGCCCCCACCGTCCACAGCGGCAGCCCGATGTTGCGCACCTTCGGCAAGTCGCGGATGCAGCCGTCGACCACCAGGCCGACGCCGCCGCGGCCCTTGAGGTAGGTGATCAGCATCTCGCCCAGGCAGCCGGTGTAGCGATCGCCGTACGCCTGCACCACCAGCACGTCGCCGGGCCGGATCTCGTCGAGCACCCGCCACAAGGCGCTGACCTTCTCCGCGTGCTCCTGGCCGATGCCGGAGGCGATGTCCTCGCGTTGCGGCATGAACTGCAGCGTGACGGCGGTGCCGATGATACTGGTGCCGGGCAGCCGTTGCACCGGCCCCTGGATGAAGCTCTGCCGGACGCCCATGCCGTGCAGGCCGGCGGCGGCCGTGGCGGCGCTGACGCGGCTGAGCTCCTGGATGAGCGCCGGGTCCGCGCGCGGAAAGTCGGGTCCGTGGATGGGCAGCGTCAGGCCGTCCGGCATGTGCTGCGGGCCGACGCGTCGTTCCTCGTGCTCTGACATGAGTCCTCCTTGGCGGGTGACCGGATGGTCAGTCCCAGGGGGTATGGTAGCCGGGTGCGCCGGCGTGGCGGTCCATCGCCAGAGCCAGCCGCAGCTCGGTGCCGGCCGGCAGCACCACCTGCAGGTAGCGGCCGCCCGCCTCGACCGCGCGCGGCGCGGTGCGGATCTCCGGCGGCGGGCCGTTGCCGATGGCGCCGGGATAGTCGCTGACGCGTTCCGGGAACGCCGCCTCCCGGAAGCGGTGCTCGCCGAAGCCGCCCGCCTGCAGGATCACGGTGCGATCGGCGAGCCCGCTGGTGTTGACCAGGTGCAGGTCCAGGCTTCCCCGGTCGACGGATGTCACCAGCGCGGCGACGTCGGCCGGCAGGCCCGGGCGGCGGCGCTGCGGGTCGAAGTAGCGCAGGCGGCAGTTGAAGAGTCCGCCGTTGTAGATGATCTGAGGCGAGCCGGTGGTGAGCTGCACCAGCGCCTCCGTGGTGATCGGGTTGGCGTCCTGCCAGTGGTGGATGTGCACGGTGGTGATGTCCGCGTCGTCGCGGCGGATCTGGTCGAGGCGGCGGCTGGCCTGGGCGTAGGCCTGCCCCAGGATCGCCTCGGGATAGCCGGGGTTGTCCCCGCACAGGTAGGCCAGCCACGCGGGCTCGTGATCGGCGTCCTCCTTGCCGCGCATGGGCACCACCCGGCGCCAGTCGGCGGTGGAGCGCGCGCGGATGGCGAGCAGCCGATTCCAGTCCTCGTCCGCCTCGGTCACGTTCCAGAGGGCGGCCGGCACGCGCGTCGACATGGGCTGGAAATCGAACCAGCCGTGGTCGCCGTACCGGTAGGGAACGACGAACTCGATCTCGTCCGGCGGCTGCGTGGCGAAGAACTCCCGCAGGCTCATCTCCAGCTCGGCGTACGGCAGGTCGCGGCCCTGCTCCCAGACCGCGTCGAACTGCCGGCGCGGCAGCTCCAGGAAGCGCGACTCGCCGCTGATCAGGAAGGCGTTGAGCGCGGCGTCGACCGCCGCGTAGCCGATGTTGTAGTAGCCGTGCGGCCAGGTCCAACCGTACAGTCCGCCGTACCACTTGCCGCCCAGGTACTCCCCTACCTGGCCGGACAGGCCGACGTTGTCGGGCAGCAGCCCGCCGTTCGCCTCCGCCCTGGCCAGCCACGCGTCGGTGTACTCCATGACCCACTCGCGGCAGCGCTCCTCGCCGGTGAGCAGGAACGCGTTGGTGACCAGGCTGGTCGCGCACAGGTTGCCGGCTACATCCCCGCGCCCCATGCGCTCTTCCATCACCTCGCCCATACGGCGCGCCAGCTCCGGATCGCGCAGGTCGTCGTACGACGTGATGCCCGGAACGTCGTGGTACGGCAGGCCGTAGCGGGCCATCCTGGGCGACCAGCCCATGCCTGGTGCGTGGTCACTGGTGCCCCAGCGAGGCCCGCCGGCGCCGTTGTGAGGCGCGCGTATCAGGCGCCGCTCCCGGTCGTAGTTGGGCGCCTCCGGGTCCGACCCGAGGTAGAACCCGGCGAAGCGTTTCGCCCGCTCGCGCAGCAACGCGTTGCCGGGGTCGGCCAGGCACAGGGCATAGAAGTAGATGTAGCTCTCCGACTGGTGGAACTGGTCGTAGCCCAGCTCGTACTCGCGCGTGAGCACGCCGTAGGAGGTGAGCTGCCGGGTCACGGCGTCCCACTGCCGGTGGCTGAGCGGCAGCAGGCGGTCGCCGCCGCCGAGCAGGTAGTACAGCGGCCAGTTGCCGAAGCTCTCGTAGAAGTCGTCGGCGCCGTCGCGGCTGGGGTAGCCCTCGGTCGCGGCGTCGCGCCAGATCAGGGTGCCGTCGGCGTCCGTGTACTTGTCCAGGAACGGATCGACGGCCGCGTCGAGCAGGTCGAACAGCCGCCGTTCCAGCACCGCCCAGGCGGGGAGCTGCGTGTACGGCGTGGTCGCGGTGATGGAGGTCATGATCCGCTCCTGACGGTCACGCTTCGGGCAGCTCGTTGCGGAAGTTGTCCTCCGGTCCGAATGCCTCCCAGGCGGTGTTGAAAAAGGCGCGCTGCGCGTCGGACAGTTTCGCCATCGTCTCCGGGCCGGGGATGCGGTCGCGTTGCCAGTGGTAGGTGGCCGCCCGGTCGTTGTACTTGTAGAACAGGCCGTAGCGCGGCTCGTCGGCCTGCCATCGGTTGGCGCCGTGGGCGAGCGTCTCGGTGAAGATGATCGCCGACCCCTTGGGCGCCGGGATGTTCTGCACCAGCGGGCCGTCGACGGCGTGGAGCCGTTCGCGATCCTCGTCGGGGACGCGGAAGTCGGACTTGTGGGAGCCCGGGATGCAGGCGAAGCCGCCGTCCGCGCTCGTGATCTCCTGCAGCGCGAAGGAGATCACGGTGAGCCCGGTGAAGATCTGGTCCCCCTGCACGCTGTAGCGAAAGTTGACCCGTCCGCCGCGATGGCCGCCGTGCATCTCGAACTGCGGGCAGCCCTTGGAGCGCACGAAGCTGTAGGCGCTCTCCAGGCGCAGCTTGGGACCGATGATCTCGGTCAGCACCTCCACCAGCCTGGGGTGGTCGATCAGCGAGATGAACGGCTCGCCCGCTTCGACCAGCCCCGCGCAGCGGTGCCAGGTGCCGTTGGCGTCGTAGCCGTTGGGCGTCTTCTCCAGCGGCTGCATGCGCTCGGTGATCTTGCGCTTGGCCGTCTCGCACTGCTCGTCGGTGAGGACGTCCTCGACGAGGAGGTAGCCTTGCAGGTCGAACAGGTACTTCTGCGTGGAGGTCATGATCTTGAGCCTATGGGTCTGTCTTGCCCTTGCGCAAGGGGGCGGACGACAGGCAGACGCCTACAGCCAGCGTTCGAAGATCCGTTCCGCGTTCTCGTGCAGGATGGCGTGGCGCGCCTCGTCGGAAATCCGGGAGAAGAGCACGCAGCCGATGCCGTAGTGGGGGTTGAACCACGGCAGGTCGTCGCCATAGAGAATCTTGTCCTGCACACCCGCGTTCACCATCCGGGTGACGCTTCCGTTCACGTGGTAGGCGGCGCACAGCTCCAGGTACACGTTGGGGAACCGCCGGGCCAACTCGATGCCGCCGTCCCAGTCGCCGTACTGCGCGTGGCCCATGATGATCGTCGCCCGGCCGTAGGTCTGCGCGATCTTCTCGATGTGCGGGCAATCGCCGTAGCCGTCATGCCCCCAGGTATGGACCAGCACCGGGAGCTGCTCGTCGTGCGCCCGCTCCCACACCGGCTTGCATCGCGAATCCGTGATGGCGACCCGGTAGTAGGCCGCCAGTATCTTGAATCCGGCGAATCCGGGATGCCGGTCGAGCTCGGCCGCTTCCTTGCGCACGCGCTCCGGGTACAGGGGAGTGACGGCCCAATACCCGCCGAAGCGGTCGGGGAACCGCCGGATCGCCGCCTCCGCGTCCCGGTTGCCGAGCTCGCTGTCACGCAGGGCGCGGTGATGGGCGAAGAAGGTCTTGCGTATGCCGCAGCGGTCCATGGTGGCGAGCATGTCCTCGGCACGGTTCCGCGGCATGTAGATTCTGCTGTACGGCCCCATGTGGGCGTGCGTGTCGATCACGGGACAATCTGCGCTCCGGCCCGTTTCGACGAACTCCGCGACGATGGGCGAAGTGGACCGGGGCTTCATAGCCGCACCTCGTCGAGGATCGCCTGCAGGTTGCCGGATGCGATCGCGGCGCGGTCGTCCTCGCCTATCCCGGCATGCCGGACGAGCAGCGACGATCCTCCCATGAGGACGTGGTGGTAGGAGCTCCCGAAGAGCAGCCGCCGGGAGCCGTAGGTCGCCACCACGTCCTCCAGCCCGCCGTCGAGCTCGTAGCGGGAGGTGTCGATGTGGAAGTGGCGGTAGCGTTCGAGCAGCGGCCGAAAGAAGCGGTCGTCGCCCCAGCAGCCGTGGTCGGTTGCGATCAGCACCAGGTCGGGATAGGAGTCGAGCACGTCGTACAGGAGCTGCCACCCCTCCTCGACGTTCACGAACAGCGGTATGCGCCGGTCCGCCAGCTCGCCGAGCACCGTTCCCATCGTGACCTCGTTGAGCAGATAGCGATGGGCGTCCGGGCGTGCCCGTAGCGCCGCGACGCCATGGTCCCGCATCCCCGTGAGCAGATCGTCCACCGGCATCTCCGTGTGCGGCGGCAGGATGTTCCAGACCGGCAGCAGGCGCTCGCTTGCCCGGCAGAACGCCGCTATCTCGGCGTTCGATTCGAGCGGGTTGGAGAAGTCCCCGCCGTCGTGGTTGACGAGCGCGCGGTCGACGCCGCAGTGGTCCATCTCATCCAGTAGGGCCTCCGGGACGAGGGCCGGTTCGAGGGGCGGAAACAGACCTGCTCCCGCGTAGGCGTTGCAGTCGAAGAACTCCATGCCCTCGCCGGGCGTCATGCCGCGTCGCCGGTCGCCAGGGAGGCCGCGGCATGGTTGATCCGCCCGACGATCTGCGTCACGTCGGCGTCCGTGTTGTCGGGATGGGTCTCGACGCACACCGTCCTGCCCAGAGTGTCGATCGATGGCCGGCACATCTCCTTCGAATAATCCATGCGGCAGCCCTTGTTCTGCTCCAGCTCGAACGGGTTCAGCGCCGGGTGGTGGGCGCCACGGTGCTGCAGGACGGGATCCCACTCCGTGTACACGTGCCGGCCCGTCTTGAGCGCGACCCAGCCGCCGCCCGCTTCGGCAAGGGCATCGGCGGCCGCTGCTGACGGGAGCAGGTAGGTGACGTGGGTCCCGCACTCCCAGTCGGGACTGTTGTTGGGGCTGGCCGACAAGCCGGACGGCTCCGTCTCACTGACGATCCTGGTCTTCTGAGCCCGCATCGCGCCGACCATGTCGTCGATCCGGTCGAGCTGCCCGTTCATGATCGCGCCCTCGATCTCCGACGCCCGCGCGCCGTTGGCCACGTACCCGGCGAAGCTGTCCTTCCTGCCGTCCCAGTAGAACCGGCAGGGATCGATCGCGCACTCGATGCGCTCGGCGAACGCGTCGTCGCCGGTCACGACCGCGCCTCCCTCCCCGCAGCTCATGTTCTTGTAGTGGTTGAAGCTGAACGCGCCGATGTGGCCGATCGACCCGAGCATCCGTCCCTCGTAGGCGCCGCCAACTGCCTGGCAGGCGTCCTCGATCACCAGCACGCCAGCTTCCCCGGCGATCTCCATGATCGAGTTCATGTCGCACGCCAGACCCCACATGTGCACGGGCATCACGGCACGGGTGCGGGGTCCGATCGCATCCCGCAACGCGGCCGGACTCAATCCCAGGCTCTCGTCGATGTCGACGATGACCGGAATCGCCCCGGCGGCCAGTACCGAGCCGGGAGTGGCCATGTACGTGCAGGCAGGGACGATCACCTCGTCGCCGGGCCCGACTCCCGCGCCCATGAGCGCCGCGGTCAGGGAGTTGGTGCCGCTGGCCGTCATGAAACAGTGGGCGACGCCCAATCGGCGGGCATAGCGCTTCTCGAAGCGCAGGCACTCGCCCTCCGCATCTTCCATGTACCGAAACAGGCGCTTGCTCCTGAATACCTCGGCCAGCCTGTCCAGCTCTTCCTGTCCGATCCTGTACATACGTTTCCTCCACTTCCACGGGCCGTCGGCCAGGGTGGCACCATAGCCGGCTACGGCTGGCGGATCCAATCGCGCGAACCGTCATCACCCCTTGACGCTGCCGATCACGATTCCCTTCACGAAGTATCGCTGCAGGAACGGATACAGGAGCAGGATGGGCAGCGCGCCGATCAGAATCTGCGCGGAGCGAAGGGTCCTGTCCGAGATCGTCGCATAGTCGCGAGCTTCCTCCAACGTCATGCCGCGCAGGGAGGTCATGTCCGTGACGGCGATGATCGAACGGAGAAACGTCTGCAGCGGGTACTTTTCGAGCGAGCGCATGTAGATCATGCCGTCGAACCAGGCGTTCCAATGGGTGACCGCCGCGAACAGCACGAGCGTGGCGAGTGCGGCGAGCGAGGTCGGAACGTAGATCTTCCACAGGATCGTCCAGTGGCCGGCGCCGTCCATCGCGGCCGATTCCTCCAGCTCCACCGGCAGCCTGCGAAAGAAGTTGAGCAGGATCAGGACGTTCCAGACGGGAACGCCGGCCGGCAGGACCAGGGCCCAGATGGAGTCGATCAACCCGAGCTGACGGACGACCATGTAGGTGGGTATCAGTCCACCGGTGAACAGCATGGTGAAGAACATGACCCACACGTAGAACGTCCGTCTCCGGAACTGTCTGGCTTCCTTGGAGAGCGGATAGGCCGCGAACACCGTCAGGATCATGTTCACCGATACGCCCAGGCCGAGGCGCTTCACCGACACCAGCATCGCCTGCCAGTAGTCTCGCCGATCGATGACGGCCTCGTACGACGCGAGCGTGAATCCGACCGGAAGGAAACTGACCCGGCCGGCCGCAGCCAGATAGCTCTTGCTGAGCGAGATCGCCAGGATGTGCACGAACGGCAGGATGCAGAGGAGCGCGAGCGCCAGCAGGAACAAGCCGTTCGCCACCGCGAAGACCTCGATTCTGCCCGATCGTGCCCGACTCATGGGACGGTCAGAAGATCCGATAGTTCGCGAACCGGTACGCCAGGTAGTAGGACGCGGAGATGAGCATCAGCGCGACGGCGGACTGGAAGAGGCCGACCGCGGTCGCCGGCCCGTACTGAGCCTCGATGATGCCGGTGCGATAGACCAGGGTGTCGATGATGTCGCCGGTTTCGTACACGAGCGGGTTGTAGAGGTTGAGGATCTGCTCGAAGCCGGCGTTCAACACGCTGCCCAGGCTGAGGGCGGCGATGAGGATGATGACCATCGCCATGCCGGGAATGGTGATGTGCCACATCTGCCGAAACCGGCGAGCGCCGTCCATGACGGCGGCCTCGTAGAAGCCGGGATCGATCGTCGTGATCGCCGCCAGGTAGATGATCGTCCCGAACCCGAACTCCTTCCAGACGTGGGAGACGACGATCATGACGCGAAACCACCCTGGGTCGGCCAGGAAGAAGATCGGCTTGAAGCCTGTGGCGATGATCATCCGGTTCACGAATCCGCGGGACGGCGAAAGGATGTCGATGAGGACGCCCGCCAGGATGACCCACGACAGGAAGTCGGGCAGGTAGATGACGGTCTGTATCGTGCGCCGCAGCCCCTTGATACGAATGTCGTTCAGCAGAACGGCGACGATGATCGGCACGACCAGGCCGAAGACGATCTTCAGGGACGCGATGATGAGGGAGTTGCGGAACGCGCGCGCGGCGTGCGGGAGGTTTGCGATATAGATGAAGTTGTCGAGGCCGATCCACTTCTGGTCGCCGAACAGGCCCTTGGCGGGGATGAATTTCTGGAAGGCGATGACGATCCCGGCCATCGGCACGTAGGAGAAGACGATCAGGACGAGCAGCGGCAGCAGCACCATCACGTCGAGTGGCAATTGCCGCCTGGTCTGGTAGGTCATCGGTTACGGGAAGTGGATGACGGATCTCCCGTGCGGAGATCCGTCATCCGGCCCGGCTCGGGGGCTTCCGCGTACGCGGCGCTGCTGGTCCGATGTGGGCTAGTTGGACGCGGAGCTGTACCACTCGTTGACGGCGGCCGTGATCTCCGTGCCGCCGAGCTTGTGCCAGTCGTCGACGAACTCGTCGAAATAGTCGACTTCGTAGTCGCCGACGATGATCTTGATGATGACCTCGTTCTGC
Organism: Spirochaetia bacterium; assembly: GCA_963662775.1. Lineage (GTDB taxonomy): Bacteria > Spirochaetota > Spirochaetia > SZUA-6 > Bin103 > CATQHW01. Next base: position 889,618 of record OY759747.1, on the reverse strand, counting down.
AACGATGACAGCGAGCCCCACTTCTCGACCATGGCCTCGGGAGGGGCGCCGGCGAACCTGTCTATCACGAACCGGTCGTTGTCCCAGTAGTGATAGAGACCGGCGTAGGTGATCTCGCCCGGGGCGCCGGGTCCGAAGATCCGGTACCATGCCCAGTTGCTCCGATCCCCGGCAAGGTAGTTCTGCACGTTGGCGTACTGCTGCTTTCCTTCTCCGGACTCCAGCACCGGATCCACCACGCCCGTCTCCAGCGCTTCGGAGATCGCGATCTGGATGCCCTTGGCGCCGAGGTTCTGGCCTGCCTTGATCGGTGAGAACCGCCAGACCTCCCAGGTCTTGTCGCCGTCCTTGATGAAACCGTAGTCGTCGGCTTCCTCGTTGACGAGCTGATGGTAGAGATTCATCATCTTCATCAGCGCTTCCGGATTGGGATAGCCGTTGCCAACGGCGTAGCGGCCGGTGATCGCGATGTTCCCGAACGGCCGGAACTCCGTGCCGTCGACCGTGGCGGGGATGAGCGGAAGCCAGTCGGCCTCCGGATTGGCGTTGATGCTGTCCATCAGCGGCCACAGCGAGATCCAGAAGGGGCCGTTGATCATGCCGACCCGTTCGGCTGCGATCTCGTCCGGCACCTTGTCGGCCGGGCGCACGGCGAACTCCGCGTCGATGATCCCCCGCTCGTACAGATCGTGCAGGGCGTGCAGGGCTTCCTTCATCTCCGGCTGCACGGAGCCGAATGCGATGCCGCCCTGTCCGTCGTCGATCCAGATGTTCGGATAGGCGTGATGGGCGTTGAAGAACGGCTCCAGGCCGCCCGGCATGCCCCAATTGTCGCGGTGGAGCACCATGCCGTAGGTGTCGTCTTCGCCGTCCTGGTCGGGATCCTGGTTCGTGAACGCCTCGGCGACGGCGATGAAATCATCGAACGTGACCGGGACGTCGAGCCCGAGATTCTGAAGCCAGTCGCTCCGTACCCACGTGAACGCGTTGGCTTCGCCGCCGTCTCGCCCCCACACTTCGGGAATGGCGTACAGCTCGCCGTCGAATCTGACCGACGACCAGGCTTCCTTGGAGGCGAAGTCCAGGTTCTCCTCCTTGAGCTTGGGTCATATGTATTGATCGTAGGCGTCCTGCAGCGGAGCGAGGGCACCGGCGTCGTAGAGGCGCTTGAGGTCGATCAACTGGAGCTCCATCATGTCGGGGATGTCACCGGCGGCGACGCTGACGCTCCACTTCTGACTGAACTCTTCGTCGCTTCGCGCGATCCAGTCGTAGGTGATCTGTATGCCGAGTCTGTCGAGAAAGGCACGGGTCCACATGTTGTCTTCGAGCGTATTGCCTTCATGCAAGACCGTGGTCAGCATGCTCTCGTTCAGTCCACCGACAAAGGAAACCTCGATCGGCGGGTCGTACTTGCCGAACGGTCCAGGGGCGATCTGCGGACCCGTCGTGTCCTCATCCATCTGGACGCCGCTGGCAAGCGCGAACGCCGCGACCAGCACGAGCCCGGAGGCGATCAGTGCGGTTCTCATGGGGGTCTCCTTGAATGTGAAAGGTGGCAGTCAGGCTAGAGGAATCATGCCTGCGGCAACCGGATAGAATGCGTGGATGAGCGCCCCGAACGTCCTTCTCATCTGCGTCGATCACTGGCCCGGTCCGCTGCTGCGTGCCGCCGGCCACAAGCACGTCTTCACGCCGACGCTGGATCAGCTCTGCCGCAACGGCGTGCGGTTCTCACAGGCGTACACCACCACCCCAACCTGCATCCCGGCGCGGCGGGCGCTGATGACCGGCACCAGCGCGCGCACCCACGGCGACCGCACCTTCCGCGAGCACGAGCCGATGGACCCGTCGCTGCCGACCATGGCGCAGACCTTCCGCGACGCGGGGTATCAGGCGTACGCGGTCGGCAAGCTGCACGTCTATCCGCAGCGCGACCGCATCGGCTTCGACGACGTCATCCTCAACGAGGAGGGCCGCCACCACCTGGGCGGCGGCAGCGACGACTACGAGCGCTACCTGCACGACCACGGCTACGGCGGCCAGGAGCTGACCCATGCCATGGGCAACAACAGCTACACCGTGCGCCCCTGGCATCTGCCCGAACAGTTCCACCAGACGTTCTGGACCACCCGGCAGATGTGCGAGACGATCCGCCGCCGCGACCCGACGCGGCCGGCGTTCTGGTACTGCTCGTACGCGCCGCCGCATCCGCCGATCACGCCGCCGGCCGACTATCTCCGCCATTACGAGCACTTCGGCGTGGACGATCCGGTTGTCGGCGACTGGGCGCGCGACTTCGACGCGCTGCCCCACGCGCTGAAGCTGCACCGCGGCCGGCGCAACGACGGTCTGGACGGCGACGAGACCCGCGCGGCGCGCATGGGCTTCTACGCGCAGTGCACGTACATCGACCACCAGATCCGCCTGCTCATCGGCCAGCTCCGCGAGGCCGGGCTGCTCGACGACACGATCCTGATGTTCACCTCCGATCACGGGGACATGCTCGGCAACCATCACCTGTGGGCCAAGCCGCCCATGTACGAATCCTCGGCCAACGTGCCGATGATCCTGGTCGGCACGGCCGGGGATGCGAGGGTGGGCGCGCGCCGCACCGACGGGCGGCTGGCGGCGCTGCGCGACGTGATGCCGACCCTGCTGGACCTGTGCGGCATCGACGTGCCGCCGACGGTCGAGGGGGAGTCGCTGGTCGGCGAGCCGCGGCGGACCCACCTGTACTGCGAGCACCACGAGGGGGCGGCGGCCATGCGGATGCTCCGCCGCGGGCGGTACAAGCTCATCTACTACCCCGCCGGCAACCGCCTGCAGCTCTTCGACGTGGAGGGCGATCCGCAGGAACTGCACGACCTGTACGGCTCGCCGGCAACCGCCGACGTCGCCGGGGAGATGGAAGGGCTGATGGCCGGGGAGCTCTACGGCGAGGATCGCGCGTGGGTGCGCGACGGCCGCCTGGTGGGCATGCCGGAACCGGCGTACGAGTACCGGCCGGATCGAGGCCTCAGCGGCCAGCGGGGGTGGCGGTGAGCGCGCGCGACCTGCACGGCTGGGCGGAGATTGCGCCCTCCGGTCCGATCGAGGCCGGCTCGACCGGCACGTGGCGGATCACCTACCACGCGGGCGAGCGCGGCATCGACGACGGCGGCTCGATCAAGTTCGCGTGGCGCGACACCAGCGACTGGGGCACGCCACAGTTCTCGCAGCCGGACGCCGCCGACTTCGCCAGCGTCGTGACCACCGGCGCCGCCGCGCTGCGCGCCGCTTACGAGCGGCAGCGCTACATCCGGCCCTGGCGCCGCTGCGTGACCGTGGACGTGTTCGACGGCTGGTTGCGTCAGGGCGACACGGTCACGCTGACGCTCGGTGACACCTCCGGGGGCAGCCCGGGGAGTCGCGCCCAGACGTTCATCAACGACACGTTCGAATTCCGGGTGGCCGTCGACTGGGCGGGCGCCTGGCAGTACACGGTGGTGCCGTCACCGGTGGTCCAGGTGACGGGCGGGCGGCCGCACCGCCTGGCAGCGGTCGGTCCATCCGCCATCGGGCCGGGCTCGCCCGGCTGGCTCGGGGTACGGGTGGAGGACCGCTGGGGCAACGTGTGCCGCGACTTCATCGGCAGCATCGAGCTGTACCCGGATGGGCTCCACGGGCTTCCCGAGCGGTACACCTTCCAGCCCGGCGCCGGCGGCGCACACCGCTTCGAGAACGTGCGCGCCACGGCACCCGGCGTCCATCGCGTGACCGTGCGCGCGGACGGCCTGGAGGCGGCCGCGGCCAACCCGCTGGTCTGCCGAGCCGCGCAGGGCGGTCCACAGCCGTACTGGGGTGACCTCCACGGCCAGAGCAACGAGACGGTCGGCACCGGACCCGTCTCCGCCCACTTCACCTATGCCCGCGACGTCGCCTTCGCGGACTTCGCCGGCCATCAGGGCAACGACCTGCAGATCACCGACGCGATCTGGGACGAGATCAAGCGGCAGGCGAACGGCCACGACGAACGGGGCCGATACGTCGCGTTCGTGGGCTGGGAGTGGTCGGGCAACACGCCGTCCGGCGGCGACCGCAACGTCTACTACGCAGGTGCCGACGGCCCGCTGCACCGCTCGAGCCGGGTTCTGGTGGGCGACCCTCCGCGGGCCGACGGCGCCGATGCCGACGCTCCCCACGTGCGCGACCTGTATGCGGCGCTGCGCGGCCACGCGGCCGGACCGGTGATCGTCCCGCACATGGGCGGCCGCCGCGCCGACCTCCGCTGGCACGATCCGGAGCTGGAGCCGGTCATCGAGGTGCTGTCCGAGTGGGGCGAGTTCGAGTGGTTCCTGCGCGAGGCGCTGGAGCGCGAGTATCAGGTCGGCTTCGTCTGCGGGAGCGACGACCACAAGGGCCGCCCCGGCACCGCCAACCCGGGGCGCAGCACCTTCGGCGTCAACGGCGGGCTGGCGTGCGTGCTCGCGGACGAGCTGAGCCGTGAAGGCATCCTCTCCGCGCTGCGCGCGCGCCGTTGCTACGGCACCTCCGGAGCGCGCATCCACGTCGAAGCAAGCGCGGACGGCCATCCCGTCGGCGCCGCGTTCGCCGCCGCCGCCGCACCCCGGATCAGCGTCAGCGTGGCCGGCACGGCACCCGTGGAGCGCATCGACTGCTTCCGCGGCACGGAGCTGATCGCCACCTTCCCGGATCGGCTGCCGCGCGCCGAGGGCCGCGTGCGGGTGAGCTGGGCCGGCGCCCGCAACCGCGATCGGCAGCGCATGCTGCGCTGGGACGGATCGCTGTCCATCGCCGGCGGCAGTTTCGGCGTTGCCGAGGGCTGGGCCTTCGACTCGGCGGCCGAGGGACTGGAGGAGATGGGCCGCGACCGCATCACCTGGCGCTCGGTCACCACCGGCGACGCCGACGGCCTGCTCGTCGACGTGGAGGGCCCGGACACCGCGACGCTCAGCTTCCAGAGCGGCGTGATCGAACATCGCGCCATCCTCGGCGAGGTCCGCCGGCAGCCCGAGACCGTTCCCGGCCCCGGCATCGACACCCGCCTGGTGATGGAGATGGCCCCGACCGGCAGCGGCCTGGACGCCGCGACGACCTTCCGCGACGGCGCCGCACCACCGGGCCGCCAGGCCTACTGGCTGCGCGTCACCCAGATCGACGGCGCCAAGGCTTGGCTGAGTCCCTGGTACGTGACCATCCTGCCGGTTATGCCGGAAGCCGATCCCGACCGCCTCGATGCAGCACAGCTCGCAGACCCGGCGCCGGCGGATCGATGGCGGACAGCGTAGCGCTCGACACGACGCTCCTCATCGACCTGCAGCGCGAGCGCCGTCGGGGCGAGGCAGACGGTCCGGCGCATAGGCATCAAGGTCAGCGCCGACCTGCTCGACAAGATCCAGGAAGCATTCGAGCGGATCGAGAGCATCAAGCAGGAGCTGCGCGGTTTCGGCAACGGCGTGTCGGTGAACGTGAGCCCGCGTCCGCACAGGCCCGCGCCCGCCGAGTGCGCCTATAACTCGGCGGCAAGAGTGTCGACGCCGGCCAGGAGTGCTTGGTAGCTGCGGGACCGATTTCCGTCGCGGGTGAGGTGTGGGGCCACGCGCCGCGCACCTGACACCTTCTGAAACTCCGGGACCAATTCCCGGATCGTTTCGGACGGCCGGAGCACGGAATCCGGATCGCGAAACCGGGCCTTGCGGCCCAGTCCGCGGAGTGATTCCGTGCCGAACGCGTCGGCGAGCGCCTCGGACGCCCCCAAGTACCACGCCTCCAGCTCCTGACATGCGATCCGGATCAGGCTGTCGTCACGGGAGCCGGCCTGACACAACGAGTACAATGAGTTCTTCACTCTGCGGCAGTCGCCACCGTCGTTGTCACAGATGATCACGAACCTCACTCCGGGCTCCCGCCACGCCCGCAGCTTGCGTGGGATGCTCTTCTCCAAGTCGTTCTTTCCCTCGTGGGAAACGCATTGGAACGGCAGGCCGGGGTACAGGCGCGGTAGCAGGCCTTCCAGCAAGACCGCCATCGAGTACTCTTCCAACAGGAAGACGATGCGGTTCAACGTGGGTCTGCGCCCTCGAACAGGCCCTGTTTCCACAGTGCTCCTGGAAGGTCGCCTTCCGCCAGCAGCCGGCGCAGCAGATCACTGTCGGCGGCCCGCCGAACGGTCGCAAATCCGCGATCCTTCACCAACCAATAGATCTCTTCCAGTTTCGCACCGTTGATGAATTCCGGCGAGTGGGTAGACACGAAGACCTGCCCGCCGCGCCGTGCGTAGTCCCGAAATTCCTCGACGAGCTCGCTCAGCAATCGCGGATAGAGCTGATTCTCCGGCTCCTCCACGGCCAGTACGGGGTGCGGTTTCGGGTCGTGCAGCAGGATAAGGTACGCGAACATCTTGATCGTTCCGTCTGACACGTAACGTGCGATGAACGGATCCTGGAAGCTACCGTCCTGGAAACGAAGCACGAGCCGGCCGTCTTCCGTGGCTTTCGCTTCTACGCGCGTAACGCCCGGCACCCGTTGGCGCATCACATCGAGTATGCGCTGGAAGCGATCTGGGTGATGTTCGTATAGATACGCGGCTGCTTGCGCCACGTCGTCCCCACGAGTCGATAGATGTTCCGACAGTCCGGCGTCACCGCTTCGCCGGGCGTTGCTGATCTGAAAGTCGGAGATGTGCCAATGCTCCAGCAGGTTGCGGAACTCAGATACGATCCCGAATCCTCTGAATTGACCGAGTCCCTTGATCGCCAACGTGCTCGGATCGTCCAGCACCAGTCGTTCACGATCTTCCGCATCACCGCCCTTCCCCGCTGGGGGCTCGTCCGTAATTGCCGTGCCCCTGCCTCTCGAGAAGTCAAGATAATGTTTCCGCGCACTGAGAACTTCTCGACCGACGATCGGATGGCCGTCCTGTTCATCGATCTCCAGGAGGTAGGTCGCAAGACGACCGGCGCTCTCCCGAAACTTGATGGTAATTCCTACGGGTCCTGACCCGCCACGGCTCACCAGCTCGCGGAGCCCGCCGCGTCGGGCAACCGCCTGTGCAACATTCTCGGTCAGGCATTCCTTGAGAAAAAGAAAGGCATCGAACAGCGTCGATTTGCCGGATCCGTTCGCCCCGACGACCACCGTGAAAGCTGGAAGACCGCTCCATTTGGCGTGTCTGAAGAGACGATAATTGCGCAGTTCGAGATCCTCGATTCGCGTCATGAGCTTTCTTTCCTGATCGGTAATGACCTGATTGATGCCTGCCAACTCATCCCTCGCCAGAATCGGGTTGCCCGCGTCATCCAGCACCTTGGCGTAACGCGTAAAGACGGACATCCGGCTGTCCAGGTCCAGGTCCAGGTCCAGGTGCGGGCGAGCAAGCGTGCCTTCGGGTTCACGGGTGGCCGGCCGGCAAACTTGGGAGGAATCTCGATCAGCGACTTGCTGATCAGCACGGCCACCGGGTGCAGATCACTGGCGTAAGCCTCCAGCCCAAGCCGTTGTGCCTCCAGGGACAGCGTGCCGCCGGCGGTATGGGGATGGTCCGCATAATCAGCGCACGTCCGCCGCCAGCTCGTGTGAATCTCGTCGTGCGCCGCGGTGAGTATCGATTCGTTGGTAGTGTTCTCCCACGTTACGAGTTGCTTCATGATGTCGAACAGGCGCCGGCGCTCGTGGTCTTGCGCCTGCGCGGTAGGAAACAGTTCCGGCCGGCGGGACGGATCATCGACCATCTGTGCGAAGATCACTGCCCGGGCGGCTGCTAGCGGGCGCCGCGCCCACCACAGATGCAGAGTGCTGGGGTGACCGTAGCGGATTGACTTCTCCCTGGCAGCCGCGCGGTTGATGGCATCGAGTGGCAGCGCCACCTCGATCAGTTTCGTCCGTTGCACGCCTATCACTCGGACGTATCTCGTAGCATGAAGTTTTGTGCCGGTTCGTGGACAGGTAACTTCCGCGGTTCGTGAATCCGTCTCAGAACAAGATCCGTCTCAGAACAAACAGTCCTCCCGAGAGAGGCGGCGCGTCAAGCGATTGTTGCTCGGTCGACGAACGTACGCCGGCCTCCTTGCACCGCGCTCGGAACCCGACCACAGCCAGGCGAGCGTCCCCGCGACGCGATCGGCCGTGCCACGTTGCCTTCGCCGGTCACCTCGTCGATCAGCGCCGGGTCACCACCGGCGACGCCGACGGTCTGCTCGTCGGCGTGGAGGGCAGCGGCGTGGAGGGCAGCGGCGTGGACGTCGCGGCGACCTTCCGCGACGGCGCCGCACCACCGGGCCGCCACGGCTACTGGCTGCGCATCACCCAGATCGACGGCGCCAAGGCTTGGCTGAGTCCCTGGTGCGTGACCATCGAGTGAGGATGACGCGGAATCGGCAGGCGTACGCCGCGGCGAAAATGCGCAGCCGATCCGACGAATTTCATCGAAAATCAGCGGAGCGGACGTTGATTTCAAGGACAGGCGCGGATATCCTCCGGTCGCGTGTACCCGCGAACGCTGGACGTCAGGAAGCTCGCCGCACGAAAGTCGCTGTTTCTGTTCGGTCCCCGCAGCACCGGCAAGACGACGTTGCTCCGCCAGCAGTTCGAACCGCATGCGATCGTCAATCTTCTGCTCAGCAGCGTCTACCTGCCGCTGGCGGAGAATCCCTCTCGATTGCGCGAGATCGTGGCAGAGGGCCGGGTCGACGCCACGGCCGCCCCTCCGGTCGTCGTCATCGACGAGATCCAGCAGCTGCCGCCGCTCCTCGACGAGGTGCATGACCTGATCGAGACGAAGGGGATTCACTTCGTCCTCTCGGGCTCCAGCGGCCGCAAGCTCAAGCGGGGCGGGGTGAACCTCCTGGGCGGCCGCGCATGGCAGGCGAACCTGTTCCCGCTGACGAGCGCGGAGGTGCCGGAGATCGACCTGGGCCGCTACCTCCTGCACGGCGGGGCTGCCGCAGGTCTATGACGCCGAGTACCCGGAGGAGGAGCTCGACGCATACGTCAACACGTACCTCGCCGAAGAGATCCGGGGCGAGGCGCTGGTCCAGAACTTCACGCACTTCGCGCGCTTCCTGAACATAGCCGCCGTCTCCAACGGCCAGCAGATCAACTTCGCGAACGTGTCGCGCGACACCGGGGTACCGGCCACCTCGGTGCGCTCCTACTTCGACATCCTCGCGGACACGTTCATCGGGTTCCTGCTGCAACCCTGGCGCGGGTCGCGGCGCCGCAAGGCCGTGGCGACCGCCAAGTTCTACTTCTTCGACGTGGGGGTGGCCAACTTCCTGCGCGGCATCCGCACGCTGAACCGGAACAGCAGCGAGTACGGGATCGCGTTCGAGCACTTCATCGCCATGGAGCTTCGCAGCTACCTCTCCTACCGCCGCATACGGAGCGAACTGACCTACTGGCGCACGCAGAGCGGACTCGAGGTGGACTTCCTGGTCGGCTCATCGGCAGCGATCGAGGTGAAGGCATCCAGCCGGGTGTCCGACCGCGATTTGCGAGGTCTGCGCGCCCTGGCTGAAGAGGAGGAGTCCCGCTCGTCATTCCTCGTCTCCTTCGACGAGCTCGACCGGCGCACCGACGACGGCATTCGGCTCCTGCATTGGCGCACGTTCCTTGAAGAGCTGTGGAGCGACGCCTTTGCTTGGTAGCTGCTCCGCGGCGTCGACATTCTCCCGATTAGAGGCCGAGGACGCGGGCAGCGGTCCCGCCCATTATCAGGTCTATCTCCTCCTTGCTGAGGAAGTCACAGTACTTGACGATGTGGTCTATCGACTGTCGGTAGGTACAGTGGCGGTTCTGGAAGGGTATGTCGGTTCCCCACATCAGGCGGTCGGCACCGATGTGTTCCACCATGCTCTGGAAGGTCGGTATTGCCTCTCGATATGGGAAGTCCCACATGTCGCCTATTCTCACGGGAAAACAGACTTCGATGCTGAGATTCGGGTTCTGGAAGGGCTCGTAGACCGCGTCGGGTAGGACGATCCGGTCGCCTTCGATGAAGGAGCGGTACGGGAATCCGTGGGTTATGCTGACGATCTTGTCGGGGTAGCGCTCCATCCATCTCATGAGAATCTTCAGCTCGTTCGCGTAGCCGTCCCGGGCTTGAGTGGTGGCTTCCCAGCTCTTGGCTCCCGGCCCCGTGCTCAATGAGAAGAAGATCGGCACGCCGAGGGACGTTGCAGCCTCCCAGAAGGATCTATAGAAGCCGTCGTCCCAGGGCTGAGCACTGACCTTGTATCCGTCGGCGTTGAACTTGATTGCATGGAGTTCGTGCTTTGTTATCGAGTCCTCGAGCTCTCGGATGACGGCATCGGTATCGTCGCGGATACGCCATTCGTCAACGGGCGCCATTGAGACGATCCTTCCGGGAAACCTGCGTATGCACTCGGCCTGATAGGCGCTGCTGCGACCAAGCATCGGGTTCGTGTGCAGGAGCGCCATGTCCACGCCGGCGTAGTCCATCTCGCCGATGAGGCTGTCTGGCCCGAAGGAGCAACCCTGCAAGTTCGGCGGGTAGTAGTGCTTGGTGTAGTCCTCACCATCGACAGTCCATACAACTCTGCCGGCGGCGTGGTCGATACGGAAGTCGACGTCGGGCAGCCCAGTCAGGACATCTGACTCTTCAGGAGCCAGGAACTCAGATGAGCCCCGGGACCTGTCACTGAGGCTGAAGGCCGGCTGATAGTGCCTCGCCTGTCCTGACTGCACCCATCGAAGATGCTCGTCTACGCTGTCGTAGCCCATCAGGCTGTCTGCGGCCTCGAATGTGTAGGCGTGTGAGTCTATGATCATGGGGAAATTCCTTGGCTCAGTCTCCTTCGACGAGCTGGACCGGCGTACGGACGACGGCATCCGGCTCCTGCACTGGCGCACGTTCCTTGCCGAGCTCTGGAGCGACGCGTTCTCCTGGTAGCAGGGCGCGAGTCGAGCTTGGCATGGTATGCGAATACACATACATGCATGGCGACGAAGACGATATCGATTGATCTGCAGGCGTACGAGCGGTTGCGAAACGCACGGCTCACGCCTGACGAATCGTTCTCGAAGGTGATCAAACGCGCCGTGTGGCCGCCTGCCCCACGAACGGCAGCGGCCATGCTCGCGGCACTGGACGGTGTGCCGGTCATGCAGGAAGCCGATCTCGTACGCCTCGATGCAGCACAGCTCGCAGACCCGGGACCCGAGGACTCATGGCGGCAAGGGTAGCGCTCGACACGACGTTTCTCATCGACCTGCAGCGCGAGCGCCGACAGAGCGGCGCGGACGGTCCGGCGCACCGTTTCCTGGCGGCTGCCCCTGACCTGGAGCTGTACATCTCGTCCATCATTCTCGGCGAGTTCGCGGAACTCATAACCTACCGCTGAGTCCCGCGCTCTTACGGCTGCAGCCCGGGATGCTTGGAGCCTCGCAGCCGGATGCGGTGCCCGTCGCCGATGTCCACTTCGTAACAGCGGTACCAATGCACGTTCGTGGACGGACCGACCCGCATGCCCAGCGCTTGGCATCTGGCTGCGTGCTCGTCCACCTTGCCGCCCACGTCGAGCTCGACCGTGGCGGGCGGGATCGGTTTGCCCGCGGACGCTGGACGAATCGCGATGGCCGGCGCCCCGGCGAACGGGGAGATCGCTACCCGCTTCTCATCCGGTGACGTGCCGGGTGTCCGTGTGTCCACATGCATGCCCAGGCCGTCGACGAGAAGGCGCGTCGTGTGCTCCACGTCCCGCACCGCCAGTTGCGGGCGCAGGCCGAGCAACGCCCGTTCCGGGTCGCCTGCCGCGCGCGCCATCACGACGTTGTGGACGATCCTCTCCTGCACGTCCGAGTAGTAGGCCATGCGGCCGTGCTCGGTCATCCCGGCGTTGCGCGCGACGCCGATCGAACGGCGATTGGTGTGGTCGATCCAGGCGTCGAGCCAAGCGAAGCCGGCCGTGCCGAGCAGGTGATCGACGACCGCGGCGACCGCCTCGCTCGCCAGTCCGTTGCCCCAGTGTTCGGCGTGCAGGTACCAGTTCAGCGACCGCCACACCTCGTCACCCGGGAACAGGGACACCGAGCCGACGATCTGCTGATCGACGGCCGCCCGGATGGTCCAGCTCCATCCGCCGTTTTCCGCCAAGCGCGTGGCTATCACGTCGGCCGCAGGGGGTTCCGAGTCTCCCATGGTGGACCAGACTCGTCGGTCACAGCGGATGGCATGGAGAGCGGGGGTGTCCCGTTCGGCATCCAGCGGGTGAAGCTCCAGTCGAGCGGTCGTCAGCTTCGTCGCGCTCATCTGAGTCTCGTCACGAGGTGCCGCCGCCACCCGTCGGTGATCGTGTCCCGGCGGACCAGGTGTGCCGTGACTTCCTGTCGGTTGTGGAAGAGGTGCCGCACGTCCACGACATGGTACGCACGTTGCAGGATCATGGTGGCAACGCGGATATGCGTGTGCACACGGAGCGATGGCAGCTTGATGGTCATCACAGCGTGGCCGCGCGACTCCAGGTTCCGCGCTGCCCGGCACATCAGCGCGGCCGACTCGGTTGGATCGACGGACATGTCGTTCACGATCAGCTCGAACCGAGAGCCGGTCAGGGACACTTCCTCGACCCGGCATCAGGTGGGAGACGCGGGGGTGGCCAGCGACGGCCGGTGAGAGGGCACCCGGATCCACGGCAACCACCGTGGCTCCAGCCTTCAGGAGAAGGGCCGTCCAGCCGCCGGGTGCCGCGCCCAGGTCCAGGACCCGGGTCGACTGGCCGACGGGGATCCGGAACGTGTCGATCGCTTCGGCGAGCTTGTGCTGCGCTCGGGACACGACTCGCGACCGTGTGCTCCGACGCCGGTGTTCGTCGGCGTTCACCGCGAGGTTCTCCTCCACCTTGGACACGCCCACGAAGGCATGTGGCCCCGAGAGAAGCACGGAAACGACTTGGTCAGGACAATCGCGATCGACGGTGAGTCCCGTTCCCTCCAGGTGGGAACCACAACCCGCCCCTCCACGTCTCTCGCGCCATACGGCGCCCTGCCATGCGGGCCGGCGATCGTACATTCCGCCTTGCGGCACTGCACCGCGAACGTACGACCTCTATCCAGCGGTTGGGTCTCGTGGACCGCCGAACTGATCCGTGCCAGGTCGCCGGCGTCACCGTCCAGCCGCACGCGAGCGCGGACCGGCGCAAGGTGCTGGACGAACGTGGGGTGTTGTGCCTGGAACGCCTCCACGAGGCCGCACCCCGGCGTCGTTACGGAGACGATCGTCCGCGCGGAGTCGGCGCCGATGGCCTCCGCACGCGGATCCACCTGCTGCACCTCGGAGAGCGCGGGCTTCCGAAAGCGCGAATAGTGCGTCACGACGTATCGCGGTCTGCGGAAGATGACCGAGCCGTCAGGATCGAGGCGCTGCTCCGAAGGCCCGACCCACCGGTGCATCATGAACAAGCACCACCACGTCCTTGTCCACCGTCGGGAGCGCGACGCCGATCGTGCCGGCCGCGTCATCCAGGGTGAAGTAGAGGGAGCTGTGGGACGGGAACCGGCGCGCGAAGTAATCGAAGTCCCGACCAGTTCGTTCGGACCAGCACGGAAACGCTGTCTCGATCATGGTGACCGCATCGCGCAGCCGCTCAAGGCTCGTGATGGGCCGTACTCGCATGGTCAGACACCCGTCGCTGGCCGTGGCGGATCGGTGCGTCGTATGCGGGCGTCGGGCGCGGAGCCGATCCACAGCCATCGGTGCAGCCAAGCCTCGGTTTCGCGAGCGGCGGCGGTCCCATAGGCATGCGGTCCGTCCGCCCACACCGTGGCAAACCGGTCGGCGTGGCCGAGGGTTGCATACAGGGCTGCGATCTGCTGCAACGCCGCCTGCTGCTCGGCGATGTTGGGGAAGGTGCCGTCTTCTCGGGCGCTCAGGTTCAGGAACGGCCTGGGCGCCACGCAGGCGGCCACGTGGTCCATGTCCAGCGGCGCGAGGCCTTCCTTCGCGTAAGGGGCAAGACGCGGGTAGTTGTACGGCTGGATCAGGTTGGCGGTGTGCCGTTCCGGCAGTCCGCGCCACGGCGCCACGCCGCAGACCGAGACGACGGCCGTGATGCGCGGCTCGAGCGCCGCGCCGATGACCGCCATCTGACCTCCCTGGGACCACCCCATGGACGCGATGCGGTGGCGGTCCACCTCTCGGCGGGTTTCCAGGAAGTCCACCGCTCGGCTCACGTCCCACGCCGACAGCCCTACCCTGGTCGATGCCGGGAAGCGCCGGTCCAGGTCCGTCGTATCGTGCGACCGCCGGCCGGGGCTGGTTCGTTCCCCGGCAGCCGGGTGGTCCGGGCACAGCACCGCGTACCCTCGTCGGACAAGATCGGCGCCGTATGCTTCCGGGTCTCCCGCGTGCTCGGGCCCGGCCAGGCCGGCCGGCGCGTCCCTGCCCCAGTTGGGCGTCATGAAGCTGCCGGGAAGGCAGATGACGGCCGGGACCGGGTCCGTCAGCCGCTTGGGAACGAGCAACCACGCCCACACGACGTCATCGGTTTCGTTGCCGTAGCGCACCTTGTGCCTGACGTAGCTGCCGCAGTCGCTGCGATAGCAGTCCACCGGAGACAGTGGCGGCGCTGCCGCGAGTGGCGGCCAGCCGAGGAGAGCGCTCAGGTGCCGCAGGATGGCGTCGCGCTGGTTGATGAACGCCTTGGCCGACGGGGGAGCCTTGAACGGGACCGATCGAATGCGCATGGAAGGTGGCTTCGTCAGGGTGTCACGTGCGGCACGCAACGCTGTCAGGGTACTATGGGGCACGATAGGAGGCGAGGTGACCCGTCATCACGCGATAGCTTTCGTCGCCGGAGCGCTGGTCCTGCTCAGCCTCCTCGTGTTCGCGCCCTTCTCGGTCGTGTGGCGGATCGCAGGCGCTCCGCCCGAGCTGCTGTTCGGTCTCGCGATCCGGCGCGGCGGTGACGCCGTGCCGGTGGTGACGGTCCGTGCCGGTGCTGCGGCCGGCGGAGGTGAGCTCCCTGCTCCGTCCGGCAGCGCGGTCGCCGAGGATGAACCTCGCTACTGTCTGCCGCTGCACATCAGCGACGACCTTCCGTATGCCAACGTGCCGATGGATCCGGAGATCGACTTTGCGTCGATCATCGGCTCGGCCGGCCTGCCGGGGGTGCTGGACCCCAATTCCCTGGAGCTCCTCCACGAATCGGGGGAACGAGTGCCCTTTGCCCGCGGCGAGCACTTCGCGTACGGCGACCGCGGGCGCCTGGAATTCGTCGTGACCGACCCGTCTCACCGCGACTACCGCATCTGCTTCCGGACCGTCGAGCGGCGGCCGCCCTTGCTGCCGCAGACCGGCGTTCCGCTGGTCGGCGTGGGCGACCTGCTGCGGTGGGACCACGCGCACGCCGACGTACTGAGGCCGGTGCCGCTGGCCTACCCGGCTCGCCTCGTGGACCTGACCGGCGACGGTCGGGCCGACCTGGTGGGTGCGTGGAACTATGCGCACCGGCCGGGGTGGCCGTGGGACGGCGTGTTCGTGTATCCGCGGCACGGGTCGGAGCACGCGCTCGAATTCGCCGAGCTCGTACGGCTTCGGTACGAGCCGGCTGCCGGTGGCGAGCCGGAGTTCTTCAGCCACATCTACATGACCGTGGACCTCGCCGACTTCGACGGTGACGGACGGATGGACATCGTCTATTCGCAAAAGGGTGGGGACACCATCGCCTTCTTCCTCGACAGCGGCCGGCGCGAGCCGAGCGGCGTGCCGCGCTACCGGGCCGCGGGCACGATCTCCAGGCAGGGCGCGGACTGGACACCGGTCAGGGCGGTGGATCTGACCGGCGACGGCCTCCTGGACGTGGTCGCCGGATCGCACCTGTTGGCGAACACCAATCCGGCCGGCTGGCCGTTTCAGCCCGCCCGCGCCGTCGACCTGGGGCTGGATGGGGTGCGCGGTCACGATGGTGCTACGCTGGAGATTCAGGATCCGCTCTTCTTCGACGTAAACGCTGACGCTCGTCCCGACCTCATCGGACTCGTCACGGCGGTGGAGAGCGAGCCGTCGCATCTGCGCACCGTGTGGAGCCCGAATCTCGGTGGCGTTCCCCCGCGATTCGGTGCGCCCGAGCCGCTGCGCATGGAGCCGCCGCCGTTCCAGCCGGGGAAGCTCGGGATCGCCGATCAGGGCGAACGGACCGGTCTGTTGGTCCTGACCGACCACTACGCCGAGGTGCTGTTCTATGAGCACCTGTCCCACTCCGGCGGGCAGGGGGTCTTCCGGCTGTGGAAGCGCGCCGAGTCGCGTTCGACGCCGATGGCGCTGAGCGATCAGGCATGGCCGAACGCCACCGACTGGGACGGCGACGGCGACTGGGACCTGCTGGTCGGAGGCGGCTACGGCTGGCCGCGCATCCTGATCAACCGCGGAACCTCGCAGGCGCCCGTGTTCGATGAGCCCCGATACCTGTACGCCGGCGGGGAACCGATCCGCATCCTGCGCGATGAGGTGTTGCACAGCCACAACTGGCACAACATGGGGTACCCCTATCCGGTCTTCGTCGACTGGGACGGCGACGGACTTCCCGACCTGATGCTTCCCAACGAGACCAACCGGATCATCTGGCACCGCAATGAGGGCCGACCGGGAGAGCCGCTGTTCGGCGCTCGCCGTTTCCTGGAGGTCGACGGCTACCCCGACTCGGAAGCGCGTCGCGCCGAGGACGGACGGTTGAGTGATGACAAGACGACGCCCAACCAACCGTATCCCTGGCTGGACTGGCCATTCTTCTGGCGCACCGGGGCAGCCTTCGCGGACTGGAACGGCGACGGCCTCACCGATGTCATCACCCAGCACGGGCAGCAGAACAAGGCGACCCTCTACGTGCAGTACCGCGCGGCGGACGGCGAGCTGAGGCTGCGATCGGCGGGTCCCGTGCGGCTTCAGGACGGCCGTCTCATCAATGACAGCATCGTCGAACGCGGCCGCCACTGGGGCGAAACGTTCCGCGCCGCCGACTGGGACGGCGACGGCCTGATCGACCTGCTCTACGCGGTAGCCGGCTCCCACCACGGCACGCTGGCCGGAACCAGTATCTATCTGCTACGCAACGTCGGCGATGAAGGGCGACCCGTGTTCGCGTCGCCGCGCCCGTTCATGATGTACGGCGAGCCTATCCGCATCACCAACCACGGCCCCCATCCGTGGGTGGGCGACATGGACGAGGACGGCACGCCGGACATCCTGGCGGGAGTGGAGTGGAGCGTGTACCCGTTCTATCGGCACGCCGCGCTGGAGTTGCCTTCCCGCCCACGGTTCACCCTGGGCGAGGTCACGCGGGAGACGTAGCGTTCCGGTAAGGATCAGTCCTTCAGCGCGCCGATCAGGACCCCTCGCCTGAAGTATCGCTGCACCGCGAGCATCACCGTTACCAGTGGGGCCGTGGAGAGCACGATCACCGTGTTGCGCAACTGTGCCGCCATCTCGAGTCGGGATATCTCGCTGAAGTCGCCGCGGGTGAGCTCCAGGCGGAAGATGTCGTTCGTCGCGTAGACGCTCTCACCGGGGATCAGGTAATCGCGGAGCACGAGCTGCAGCGGATGCTTGGCGCTGTCCAGGAGATACACCAGGGCGTTGAAGTAGTCGTTCCAGTAGGCGACGATCGAGAACAGCGCCAACGTCGCGAGGATCGGCTTGGAGAGCGGCATGTAGATCCGGTACATGATCTGCAGGTCGTTGTAGCCGTCGATCTTGGCGGCGTCCTCCAGGCTCGACGGGAGCTGCTGATAGAAGGTGCGCAGCATCACGATGAAGAACACGTGGTAGAACTGCGTAGCGATGATCCACGTCCTCGTGTTGTACAGTCCGAGCGACTTGACCAGCAGAAACGTGGGGATCAGCCCTCCCGAGAACAGCAGCGTAAAGGCGATGAAGAAGGAAATCGGCCCCCGGAACACCAGGTGGCGCTTCGACAGCGGGTAGGCGGCCAGCGAGATCAACACCAGGTTGGCTGCGGTGCCGGCACCCGCATAGAATATGGAGTTGCCGTAACCTCGCAACAGCATGGGATTGCGCATGGCTATCCGGTAGGCGGTGAGATCGACGTCAACCGGGATCACGCCGATCGTGCCTGCGACCACGCGCATGCCGCTGCTCACCGATGTCGCCACGACGTTGAGCAGCGGGTAGAGGAAGGTGATGCTCAGGGCGATCATGAGCAGGTAGTTGCAGGCGTCGAACAGGCGGTGGCCGGCTATGCTGCGCATCTAGCGACGGACCTTGCTGAGCGACCGCATCACCAGATGCCGATCGCGGTATAGCGTTTCGCCAGCCAGTTGACGAACGCGATCAGTAGCAGGGACACCACCGAATTTGCGAGCCCGATGGCGGTAGCCAGGCTGTAATTGGCGTGTACGAGTCCCACCCGATAGAGATAGGTGGCAAGCACGTCGGCCTTGTCATAGGTGAGGGGGGAGTACAGGAGCAACACCTTTTCCGCACCGACGCTCAACATGCTGCCCATACGGAGAATGAACAATATGGTGATGGCGGGCATTATTCCGGGCAGCGTCACGTGCAACGCCTGCCGCAGCCTGCCCGCGCCGTCGACCACCGCCGCCTCGTACAGCTCCCGGCTTACGCCGGCGATGGCAGCCATATAGATGATGCTGCCCCAGCCGACCTCCTGCCAGATGCCGGAGCCGATGTAGATCGGGCGGAACCATGCGGGCTCGATGAGAAAGTAGATCGGTTCGAGTCCCAGGGATGCCAGGATGTGGTTGATGAAGCCGGAGCCCGGCGAGGTGGCCAGGTGGATCATGGCCGCGATCACCACCACCGAGATGAAGTGCGGCATGTAGGAGATGACCTGGAAGGTCTTCCGAAACGAGCGGACGCGGATCTCGTTGACCAGCAGCGCCAGGATGATGGGCGCCGGAAAGCCGAACACCACGCTCCAGACATTGATCATGAAGGTGTTGCGGATCACCACTCCCGCGTTGCGGGAGCTGAAGAACATCTCGAAGTAGCGCAGGCCGACCCACTCGCCGCCGAACGGGTTGAGGAGGTCGAACCTGCGGAACGCCAATATGGCGCCGTACATGGGGATGTACTTGAACGTCAGCAGGAACAGGATGCACGGAAGCAACATGAGCAGCAGGTAGCGGTCACGCACCACACGCTTCCAAAGGTCGCTCCCGCCGGTGAGCGTGTCGGCGGCAAGCGTACGATCACGCGATCGGCGGCGAACGGCGGAGGCGGCTTCACGCACGTGCGGCTCGCGGCCGCTGCCGTCTGTCGCTGCGCAGCAAGCGAGGGGCCGGCCGCGGCGTACGATCCGGCAGCAGCCCGCCCCTCGTCGTCATCGGCCCGCCCCTCGTATCAATCGGTAGGCGCACGGCTCTTCCGTTTGCGCCACCATCGGTCCGGGTCAGTTCCCCGACAGGATCTTCTGTGTTTCCTGGTACGCCGCGTTCTGCATTTCCAGCAGCACGTCGACGTCGGTATCGCGGACCTCCTGTACGAATTCGCTCCATTCGCCGAGCGGCCGCCGGCCGATCACGAATGCGGTCACCTGTTCCTCCACCAGCCGGTCAAGCTGCTCTCGAATCGCCGCGATGTCTTCTTGAGTAGCGGCGTCGAGCATGACGCGGGGGTTCAGATAGCGGAAGTCAGGCTCTGCCCGTAGCTGCAACTCTTCCTTCGCGGCCGAGCCGTACGGCGGGCGTCCCCGCTCGGGAGTGGACAGCGTGAAAGCACCCCACTCGCCGAAACCGATGCCCCATTGCAGATCGGCCACCAGCGCGTCGTAGTAGTCCATGTCGATGGTGAGAGTGGTGGGGTCGGTGCCGATCGGCAGCGGGATGCGCCCGTGCTCGGGGTGCTCGTACCAGCGGTAGGTCACGTCTTCGACGCCCCAGGTGAAGAACCAGCTGCCTTCGGGACTGAACATGTAGTCCAGAAGTTGGAACAGGACCTCGGGCTGCTTCGCCTTGTTGGTGACGAGAAATCCTCGATTGGGACTCCACGCGCCGATGCGGTAGCGATAGAACAGCGGCCGGGCGCCGTCGATACCGGCGGCGATCGGCGGCTTTATGTAGCGTACTTCGACCGGCTCATCACCGAGTGTAAAGGTGCTGGTTTCCCATGTCGGCGTGTCGCCGGTGTTGACCGCGAGTCCCCGGTAGGTCGAGTCCACCCAATGCTCGAAGAACCGGTCACTGTTCATGGTCGGGATCTCGGGGTGGAGCAAGCCTTCCGCGTACGCCCTGCTCAGGTAAGCGACCAACTGCTCCATGCCGGCGTCGAGGATGGCATACTTCCAGCTATCGCTTCGATCGTCGTAATACATGGCGTTCCATCGTCCGCCCCAGCCGGTGCCAAAGCCGTTGGACATGGCGCTGAACATATTGGAGAACCGCCGCGTCCCCCACGGAAACAGGTCGGGCTCGGCCTGCTTCAGGGCGCTCAGCGTGTCGTGGAAGTCATCGTAGGTGTCCCACTTCGTCTCGATGCCATAGGAATCGAAGACGTCCTGCCGCACCAGATGAGAGGCTCCTGACAGACCGGTCGGCGCGTAGGAGCCCCAGGACATGTAGCGGTAGATCCTGCCGTCGCGTGCGGCCACCAGCCCGACGAGGCCCGGATCCTCGGCGAGGTGGTTGCGGAAATTGGGCATGACGTCCAGGTAGTCGGTGTAGGCGAGCACCTGACCGGCGATCCCCAGCTCGTCGAGCTTGCTGACGTCGACCCCCCAGTTGAACAGCAGCTCGGGCAGGCTGTTGGAGGCGATCATCAACTCGATCTTCTGCCCGGCTTCCGCGAATGGGAAGCTGGTCACCGTCGCGTCGAGATTGAGCGTCTCGCGGACGATGCCCTCCCACACGCCGTCGTTGGGCCATGGCCCCGCCTTGACCCAGTCGAAGCTGTATGTCTCGCTCACCCACGGGACGGTGAGCCCACCGGTGGGTGACTCAGGATCGTACTCGATCCTGGCCATGGATGGTTCACCTGCGGCAGCATCCTCCGTGGTCCCCGTGGCGAAAGCCATGGCGCCGGCACAGAGCAGCGCGATGACCATGGGAAACGCATGCTTGAGCATAGGGCGTTCCTCCTAAGGTCGAGTGATCCGGCCATCGTAGGCCCGCTCGTTCCGGCGGTCAAGGAGCCGACCGTCCGCGCAGAGTGCTACACGTCGATCCGGTAGCGGTAGACGTTGGCAGTGAAGCCGGTGTGGAACTCGCCTGCCCGTGGCAGGCCGCTGGGCTGGTAGTGATTGAGGTACAGGACGAGCTGGCGGGTCTCCCGGTCTTCGTGCACGTGGAAATTCGAGTACTGCACCTGCTCGTCCTGATCCCGCGCACGATCCACGATCACGGCGAGCGAGGCACGGATCAGCAGGCCGCTGGCGCGGTCTATCTGTCCCATCACGAGCGGGTAGCGGGGGCTGTTGCCGTCAGCGTTCCGTTCCGAGATGTTGCCGAACCAGAACAGCCGGCCGTCCGAGTGCGGGACCAGGTGGGAGATCGAGCTGGGCGAGAAGAAGCGCTCCCCGTCATCGTAGCTCCACGGCTCGGCCGCGCTCCAGGTGCGACCGCCGTCCTCCGAGACCGAGAACCACTTGTGGGCCGGCAGCTCCGTGCGACCGCCGTTGGAGCCGCGCATCACCATGAGCAGCCGGCCTCCGTCGAGCGCGGCCAGCGTGGGCTCGAAGATCCCGCGCGTCGTCCGCTCCGGGTCGGGGATGATCCATGAGACCGACTCGGCCACGAGTCGGTCCCCGCGGAAGCGCGCGGCCAGACAGCCCGTCTCGATAAAGCTGGAGCCGTACGGATTGAAGTAGCGGCCGTCGGCGTCGAGCGCCGTGCGGCTGACCGGGAACAGCAGCAGCCCGCCGTCCCGGACGACGGGAGTCCCGAAGCCGGTGAAGGCGTTGCGGCCGGTGTGCACGCCGTCGATCGGGTGCCAGCGGTCGTAGCCCTCCCCCTGCTGGATGATCGGCGCCTCGTGGAAGACCGACCGGCCGCCGTCAGCGCTCAGGGCATAGAAGCGCGACACGCGGGTCAGCGCGTCAAACGCGTCGTCGCTCTCCTGGAGCCACTTCGTGCCTGAGAAGACAAGGTGGCCCGATCCCGGGTCGACGAAGCAGGCCGACGAGGTGCGGCGGACGATGGTGCCGTCCTTCCGGCGCTGCGTGACCGGCAGCTCGACCGGATCGCTCCACGTCCGTCCGTTGTCGCCGCTCCAGCGCCGGAAGCGCGCGTCGTCGATGTCGCTGATGACCTCGTGCCGGTACTCGCAGAGCATTTCGGTCCCGGCCGGGCCGCAGTAGTCGGCCCTGCCGAACACCGAGGTGCCGCGGTCGGGGGTCTCGATGAACAGCTCCGGCTCGCCGGTCATAGCTCCGAGCCTATGCGGCTTCTCGGGGACTCAGCAAGTTCCCGGTCGCCTTTCAAGTCGCGGACACACGCCGGTGACACGCCCGTCTCACACTTGAGGCTTGGTTTCAACAGAGTGTTGACACGAAACCACGCCCATGGCTACCGTCCATCCATAGTGCGCTGGCGCCAGCACTTGGCACGCGCAGACGGGTATGGCAAGGGCGCGGCATCCAAAGAAGGAGGTTGAGGAGGCACTTGCCGATGCAGAAGCCGCCGGGTGGACGGTGACGACCGCATCTGGGCACCGTTGGGGTTACATGCGTTGTTGCCAGGCCAGTAGATCGGGATGCCAAGCTTCAATCTGGTCGACTCCACGTAGGTCCGGCAACCACGCGAAGCAGCTTCGTCGTGCGATAGAACGATGTCCGCATCATTTATCTCAATGAATAACGGGTTTCAAGCATGTCTTACTTTCACTTTACTTTGATTGTCGATGGTCCTGATCTACAGAGTGACACGGCTGTCGACGCCCTTTTCGATGCGGGCTGCGATGATGCGCTGGTCGGTCGTACCGACGGGATACAGTACCTCGATTTCGACCGGAATGGGCCGAATCCGGAGACCGCTATCCTGTCGGCGATCGCGGATGTCGAACGCCTCCCGGGCGTCGAGGTGATTCGGCTCGCCGGCGGCGAGCTTGTCTCCATGGCCGACATCGCAGTGCACACGGGTCGTAGCCGGGAGAGCATACGCCTGCTTGTTACGAACGAACGCGGCCCGGGAGGGTTTCCCGCTCCCGTCACCGACCCACGCACCCGCTACCGACTATGGCGCTGGTCGGAAGTCCGTCGCTGGTTCGCGACCCACTACCCCACCAGCTCTTTGCACACGGACGATCAAGGGTACGAGCAGGTCGCCGCAGCGATCAACGCGAGCCTCGAGGTGCGTCACTACTGCCGCGATGTACGGCCCGAACAGCGGGCTCGACTTCATCAGCTCATCGGGATCGGCTGACTGGCACAGAAGCGCGACATGCAAGTCAGCGCATCGAACGCGTCGTCGATGTCGCGGATGAAGTCAGATCAGGTCGCGCAGGCGGAACCGGCACACGGCCACGTCTTCCTTCTCGATGGAGTGGATGGTGTAGGCGCGGTCGCCGTCCAGGTGCAGCACCGGGTAGCCGTAGCGGCCGCCCTTGTGACGGCCCGGCAGGCGCGAGCCGGCCGACTCCTCGCCGCCGAGCAGGTAGTGGCGGTCGAACACCACGCCGTCGTCGCTGGTGGCGAGCACCATCGGCGTGCGGCGGCTGCGTGGCTGCGGACATGACAGGCCGAAGAAACGGCCGTCGGGCAGGCGCCCGAACTGGAAGCGCCTGCAGGAGTCGGTGTAGCCGGTGACGGCCGGCTCCGACCAGGTCACGCCGTCGTCTCGGCTCTCGGTGACCGCCAGCCGTCCCGCCTCCCGGTCGGCGACGCGCAGCATCATGTGGATCACCCCGTCGGCGGTCTGAAAGAAGGAGCCCTCGCAGTATCCATGGGGATCGCCGCGGTGGCGGCAGCCCTTGTGAAAACCTTCCGGGTCGTCGACGTAGCCGTCCGGCAGTCGCGGCAGCACGGCGTCGCGCCAGCCGGAGACGCCCGCGGGATCGTCGCTGTACGGGTACCGCAGGTTGCCGGACATGATCAGGCGACCGGAGGCGACGGCGGCGGGGGGCATGTTGGGGATGAACCGCTCGATGGCGCGCACCGGCTCGCCCCAGGTCCCACCGCCGTCCTCCGAGACCGCCACCTCGGTATGGGTGTCCAGCGTCCACTGCTCGCCCGCGGGAATGGTCGCCTTCCCGCCGCCGGGCCGTTCGACGCCGCCGCGCAGGCATGTGTCGTTGTATTCGTAGACGCCCAGGTAGGCGATCAACCTGCCGCCGTGGGGCCGTAGCCCCGTCCCGGTGAAGACCACGTCCGCATACCGGCCGGGCCGCCGCGGCAGCACCGGACGCGGCTCGCTCCAGGTAACGCCAGCGTCGTCGGAGCAGGCGTGGCACATCACCTGCCCCGGATCGTCCTCGTTGCGTATGCCGTGGGACCAACTGGCGACCAGGCGTCCGTCGACCGAGGTGAGCTGCGGATGGTGGCTGTACGCGTGCCCGGCGCTCCCGCGGTAGACGATGAGCTCCTCGTGCGGCACCAGGCGCAGCGGCGCCTCCCCCCAGCGGTTGGTGATCGGCGAACGAGCGATCTGTGATGCACGCATTCCTCAGCCCTTCAGCGAGCCGAGGAAGATGCCCTTGATGAAGTACCGCTGCAGGAACGGGTACACCAGGATGATCGGGCCGATGGTGATCAGCGTGGTGGCGGCCTTCACCGCCTCGGAAGGGAGCCGATCTTCCGCGTCGATCGCTCCCCCGAACTCCCGGATGCGGTCGAGCGTGGCCTGCTCGGCAAGGAGCAGGCGGCGCAACAGGAGCTGCAGGACGATCTTGGATTCGTCGCGAACGTAGATCAGGGCGTCGAACCAGCTATTCCAGTGCAGCACCATCGTCCACAGGGCGATCGTGGCCAGCACCGGCTTGCAGAGCGGGGCGACGATGCGCGCCATGATCTGCAGGTAGTTGGCGCCGTCCATGAAGGCGGACTCCTCGAAGGCCGGGTCCACCGTCATCAGGTAGTTGCGCATGATGATGATGTAGAAGCCGTTGGCGAGCAGCGGCAGGATCAGTACCCAGCGCGAGTCGATCAGGCCGATTTTCCGTATCACCAGGTAGGTCGGAATCAGGCCGCCGGCGAAGAACATGGTCACCAGGATGTAGGCGGTGACCAGCCCGCGGCCGGGCAGGGTGCGTTTCGCCAGGGGATAGGCGGTCAGGAAGGTGACCACCAGGGTCAGCGTCGTGCCGGCGACGGCGCGGAAGATGGAGTTGGCATAGCCGACGAGTGTCGACGGATCGCTGAGGATGTACTCGTACGCGCCGGTCTGCCACCTGCCAAGCCAGATGTGCAGCCCCAGCGTCCGGACGTCCAGGATGCCGGAGAACGAGAGGATGACGGTGTGCCAGAACGGATAGAGGAACGACAGGGTCAGGACGATGAAGAACAGGCCGTTGCACGCGTCGAACGCCAGCCCGCCGGCGGTTTTTCGGCGCAGCAGCCAGGGGCGCGCGCCCGATGCGCGCACGAGTCGCTGCGTTTCATCCAGCGTGGAGTCGAGCAGCGCCTTCCCGGTTATGGCCATCCGCTACCAGAGCCCGTATTCGCTGTAGCGCTTGATCACGCTGTTGGAGCCGACGATCAGGGCGACGCCGATCACGTTCTTGAACAGCCCGACCGCCGTCGTGAACCCGTATTGGCGCTCGATGATGCCCTGGCGATAGACGTAGGTGTCGATGATGTCCGCCACCTCGTACACCAGCGGGCTGTACAGGTTGAAGATCTGGTCGAAGCCGGCGTTCAGCACGTTGCCGAGCCGCAGGATGAACAGGATCGTGACCACCGGCAGGAGCGACGGCAGCGTGATGTGCACGGCCTGCTGCAGACGGTTGGCGCCGTCGATCCGGCCGGTCTCGTGCAGCTCCGGGTCGATGGCCGCCATCGCCGCCAGGTAGATGACCGATCCCCAGCCGACCTCCTGCCAGATCCCGGTCGCGACCAGCATCGGCCGGAACAGGCCGGGATCGGTCAGCAGCAACGGTGCGGGCTGACCGGCCAGCCCGAAGAGGTAGCCCACGATGCCGCGCTGGGGCGAGAGTATCTCGACCAGGATGCCGGCCAAGACGACCCACGAGAAGAAGTGCGGCAGGTAGCTCACCGACTGCACGACGCGTTTGAACTTCCGGTTGGCGAGCTCGTTGATCAGGAGCGCCAGGATGATCGGAGCGGGGAATCCGAAGGCGATCCGCAGGACGCTGATGATGACGGTGTTGCGAAAGATCCGCCAGAAGAAGGGGTGGCCGAACAGGATCCTGAAGTGATGGAAGTCGTTCCACTCGCTCCCCAAGAAGCCCAGGTTGAAGCGATAGTCCTTGAACGCGGCGATGATCCCGTAGATCGGCAGATAGTTGAACACGAACAGGAGCGCCACGCCGGGGAGCAGCGCAAGGTAGAGGAGGCGCATCCGCTTGGCCCTGCGCCATCGTTCGCGCCGCCCGAGCGCGGTTCGCTGCAGGGCGGCGCTCGCGGTCTGCGCGCTGGCGGACCTCATCTACGGCACGGATCTACGGTGGGAAGGTGTTGACGAAGGGGAGCGGCACCTGCGCCGCTCCCCTTCGCAGGATCGTTCGGCCGACCGATGAATCAATAGACGCGTTGCCCGGCGAACAGCTCCCGTCCACGCGGGGCCTTGGCGAGCTCTGCCAGCAGCTCCGCGCCGCCGATGCTCATCCAGCGCTCCACGTGCGCGTCCCACGCGGCGTCGACGTCGACCTTGCCGGTGACCGCCTGCAGATAGAACTCGTCGCGGAGCGTGTTGAGCGCATCACCGTACTGGACCTTCTTGTCGTTGTACCCGGTCTCGTTGAACAGGTCGTAGCGAGCCGGATAGATGAGCATGCCGTAGCCCTTGCCGCTGTACGCGTTGTCCTTCGCCCAGTCGTGGAGAATCGAGTAGTACAGGAACTTGAGCCGGTCGATCGTGTACATCGGCGGGTAGGTGTAGAACCGTCCGTCCTTTACGCGCTCGGCGTCGAAGGTGAGCCTGGAGCTCCACGGCTCTCCTTCCCAGTCGAAGTGCACGCCTTCCTGGCCGCGCGCGTTCAGGGCGTACCCTTCGTCGGTCATCATCATCCAGTCGTAGATCTGCAGGATGCGCTCCAGCTTCTCGTCGCTCACGTCCGCGTTGATGTAGGCGTGATAGCTGCCGAGCGCGAACGGAACGTGGCGTGCCATGCCGCGCTCCTCGACGCCGCCCGGACCGACCGGCGGCCAGGTCATGATGACGTCCACGTCCTCGTCGAGCTTCGCGAACGATCCCGGAGCGGCGATGCCCTCGCCGGCCGGCACGTTGTAGTTCCAGTAGGTCGTGGACATCGCGTACGTGCCGAGCGTCTCCTTCTCCCACTTCTTCCTGCGGGTGAGGGTCGGGAACTCGGTGTCGATGAGGCCTTCCGAATACCAGCCGGCCAGCAGCGTCAGGAAGTCCCGGTACCGCGGATTCGTGTTGTAGAAGTGCAGCTCGCCGCCGACCTCCCAAGTGTAGTCCGGCTTGGAGGTCAGGCCGTACATGTTCAGGAACGGCTCGAAGCTCCAGTCGATCTTCTCGCTGGCGCCCAGCGGGATCGTGTCCTGCTTGCCGTTGCCGTCCAGGTCGTCGTCGCGCGCGGCGACGAGGAAGTTCTCGATGTCCGCGATGGAAAAGTCGTGGTCGTAGAAGTAGGTGAGGCCGACCGGGTCCATCACCTCCTTGATGTCCTCGTAGCCCGGCATCGGCAGCCCCGCCTTCGAAGCCCAGTCGTGGCGGAACACGACGAAGCCGTTGAACGGGGCTTGCGCGACGTTCTCCGCCGCTCCCATCAGCGAGAGCACCTCGTCGGCGTTGTCGGGATTGGCATTCACCATCCACCCGTAGCCGGAGTCGTCGAGCAGCTTGGCGTACATGGGTGCGTGCTCGCGGATCATCGCCATCGGGATGCTGCGCGTGACGCCCTCGCGGTGGATCTCGAAGGTGTTGGCGTGACTGCCTGACAGATAGCCGAAGTCCGGGAACTGTCCGTTGGCCAGCATCAACTCGACCCGTTCCTTCTCCTGGAAGTAGTTGATGCCGTCAACCTGGATGTCGACGTCGAACATCTCCTCGATCTGATCGATGCCCCAGGTGTCCAGGTCTTCCCGGTCGTCGTTGCCTTCCCAGTGCCAGGTGATCGTCAGGGGCCCGGCGGCTGCGGCCTGGTCGGCCTGTGCAGCCCCGTAGGCGATGAGCGGCGTGAGTCCCAGTGCGATCGCGACGATTCCGGCGTGCGCTCTCGTGCGGTACTTCGTCATGTGGCCTCCATGCGGCGTGAAGCCGTCATCAAGGCGAGAGTTGATCGCCCCGATGACGGCGACCGACGCAGTCTGTGCGGGAAGCCTACCCCGCGGGGCGCTAATAACTCCAGCTACTCTTGTAGCGATCCATGACGAAGTCGCCGAGCCGGGTCAGCGGGAAGGTCGCCGGCTCCGCCGGGGGCCCTGCCGCCGCTCCGCTGAGCTGATCGACGTGGGCGATGGCGCGGTAGAGTTGCCACGTCACCGGCTGGGTGGGGTTGCCGTCCCAGATGGAGAAGCCGTCCACGCCTTCCCGGTGGTAGCGGTACGCCGTCGACAGGAACTCCTCGTTGCCGATCTCGTTCGGATGCAGGTTGACGATCAGCCGGCAGTTGCCCGCGCGGCACGGCTCGACCAGGTAGTCGGCCTCCGGAACGACGCGCCAGCGGCGGTAGTCCCACACGGTCGGGTGAATCTCGTCGAGCAGGCCCTCGCGGGCCCAGCGCACCACGTCCAGTCCGTGCAGCTCGTTGGACCGGCGGTCGGACAGCACCAGCGCGGACAGCTCGGCGCCCTGCTTCCGCGTCCGGCTGCGCACCTCGGCCATGAACTCGCTCATGATGGCCGCCCGCAGCCCGAGCACGTCCCGGTCGTCTTGCGGCAACTCGCGCGGGTCGGCGCCGTGGAGGGAGCGAAAGCGCTGCAGGAACGGTTCCTCGTAGAGGACGAACGGCTGCGCGCGCGGAAAGATGAAGTTGATGCCGTCCGGGCGGTAGGCGAGGAGCTCGTCGACGATGGCCAGCACGTGGCGCTGCACCTCCGGGAAGGCGTAGCTGAGCCGCGAGATCGCACGGCCGTCGTGGTCGACGCAGCGCAGCTCCGGATGCCGGCGGTAGAAGCGCGACATGAACACGCCGTCGTAGGGGGGCTCCATCGCGAACGCGCCCATCCTGATCGACAGATGGAACTCCAGCCCGATGGACCGGCACATGTCGCGCACGGTGGCAATCGGGTCGATGCCGCGGCGCATCAGACCCGCGAGGCTCTCCGTGTAGCGCCGGTAGCCGGCGGTCGGGAAGTCGTCGAGCCCCTCGCCCTCCAGCGAGCCGACCTCGGTGGGGTAGTTGCAATGGTCGGCGCCCGAGATGCAGAAGAGCATCGAGCGGTAGCCGCTGTCGCGGTACGGCAGGATGAAGTACCAGAGCTCTTCCGGCTCCGCGACGCCCATGTAGAAGATCCCGTGGCCGTCGTTCATCGCCACCAACCGCTTGTCGCCGCGGCTGCGGACGCGCTCCAGGTGAGCCTGGCTGGTCGGCACCGCGCGCAGGTAGGCGAGCATCGCGCCTTCCGGCCGATCACCCCACTCGACCTGCGCGAGCTGGACCTTCCGGCCCGTCATGTCGGCGACGCGAAAGGGGCAGTCCTGGACGGACTGGCGGGTGTGATGGGCGTTCGCGGCGTCGTCAAACGGATCGTTGCGCAGGATGACCCAGCCCGGGTCGTCGTCCAGGCGGATCATGATCGAGCTCGGCCCCATCGCCCCGAACTGGGCCAATCCCAGGGAGAGCTCGTGCGGGCCGTCGAGCTGCGGGTCGAGCGTGATCGGCCGCGGCCGGGTCTCCTGACCCACGATCAGCATCGTTCCCGA
This sequence comes from Spirochaetia bacterium, assembly GCA_963662775.1. Lineage (GTDB taxonomy): Bacteria > Spirochaetota > Spirochaetia > SZUA-6 > Bin103 > CATQHW01. The sequence continues at coordinate 859,684 of OY759747.1, read as the reverse complement.
CAGGCGCTGGTCCTGGTGCGCGCCCTCCCACGGCGCGGTCCGCCAGAACCCCTTGCGCGGCACCGGCGAAAGCACCGAACGCGGCGTGCAGCGCGACAGATCGAAAAAGGTCCCCTCCAAGGCCATGGCGCTCATCTCCCGGAAACGAAGTCCCGCTCCTGTACGCTCACCGCCAGGGGAGTTCCCGGCGGCTTGGGCCGGTTGTGGGTCGTGACCACCCAGACCTCGCCGGGGTGGCGCTCGCACAGGTAGGGGTAGGAGAGCCGGCCGTACGGATAGGTGGTTCGGTCCGCGCGCATGCGGCCGATGACCACCGGCTCCGACCACGACCGGCCGTCGTCGTCCGAAAAGGCCAGGGACAGCTCCTCGCGGTGCAGGCTCATCGGGCGCTCCGCGTACGGGAGCGCGACACGGCTGTAGCTGTCATCCCCCTGCGGGTAGAGCCGATTCCACGCCAGCGCGAGACGTCCGCTCTGCAGGCCGAGCAGGTAGCCCGGTGCGCTGCTGGCGTCGATCGGGCTGGGCCGGATCTCCCGCCACGACAGGCCGCCGTCGTCGGACCAGGCCTCCCAGAAGCGGTCCAGATTGGTGCGCAGCAGCATGAGCAGCCGTCCGTCGGAGAGCTCGGCCACCGTGCCCTCGCAGACGCCGTCGTGATGGCCGTGGCCGCCCAGGTCGATGATGCTGCTCTGCCGCCAGCTCCGGCCTCCGTCCGTGGAGACGCACGTGAACTGGGCGTGACGGGCCGGCTCGCGCCAGAGGTGCTGCACCGGCGTGACCAGGTTGCCCGCGCGCGTCTCGATGATGTCGGTCACCGCACCGCAGAAGCCCAGGAAGATGGGCTGGCGGTCGGTCCAGGTCCTGCCTTCGTCCGGGCTGCGGATCGACCACACGTCGCAGCGCACGTCGGGATCGGGCTCATTGGTGGTCTCGTTCCAGCCCCACCGATAGGTCGTGGAGTCGCCGTAGGTCAGTACGATGTCGCCGTTCCTGGTGCGGACCATGGCGCCTCTTTGCGGTACCCCGGGCTCGGAACCGTCGGTCATGGGCACCGGTGCCGACCAGGTGATCCCGTCGTCGGCGCTGGTGCGGCAGGCGTTGTCCGTCACCTGCAGCAGGCGATCGTCGCCCAGCACCACCATCTGCTCGGGGAAGTCCGTGCTCCCGTAGTCGGTGATGGGCAACGGCCGGCAGCGCGGTTCGATCCACAACGTGCCCTGCTCGTCTTCACTCATGATGCGCCTCCATGGCATCGCTCCTGGTCACGGTTCGATCCGGTAGAGGTAGGCGTGTCCGCGGTACGCGCGCCGCTCCCCCTGCTGCTCGACCCATAGCCGGGTCGAGCGCACGATCAGATGGCCGGTGCCGCGCTCCTCGTATACCTGGAAATTGCCCAGCAGCGGCGGCACTTCGTCGCCCCGGCGCGTGTCGACGACCATCACGGTATCGCGTCTGAGCAGGAGACTGTCCGGGTCGATCAAGCCGGCCACCAACGGGTGGCGGGGCAGGTTGCCCTCCGGGTTGTGCGGGCTGATGTTGCCGAACCAGTAGTAGCCTCCCGAGGAGTGCCGGGCGATGGTCGAGTAGCTGGCGGGTGAGAAGAACAGGCTGCCGTCGGTGTAGCCCCACGGCCGCGGCGTGTCCCAGGTTTCGCCCCCGTCGTGGGAGACGCAGTACCACTTGTGCCCCGGCAGCTTCAGGTTGCCGGCATTGCTCGTGCGCATGACCATGAGGAAGCGGCCGTCGGGCATCTCCGCCACCGCTCCCTCGGTGACCCCGCGAGTGGAGATCTCCGGCGGCAACGTCACCGGCTGCCCGGCGGTCCACCTGATGCGGCCGTCGTCCTGCCAGGCGCCGATCAACATGATCAGGTCGTGGTAGGAGAGCGCGCCGGGCGGGCAGAACAGCGTCTCGTCCTCCTGCAGGCAGGTGCGCTGCAGCGGCAGGACGAGGCGGCCGTCGGAGGAGAAAACCATTTCGTTGGCGACATGAGCCACGTTTTTCCCCGTCCACACGCCGTCGATCGGGTACTCGGCGGAGTAGGCGTCGCCGTGCTGGACGACCTGCTCGTCGAACAGCCAGCTCCGGCCGCCATCCTCGGAGACGCGGTAGGTCAGGGTGGAGTGGGTGAGTGCTTCGAGCATCTGGTCCGTGGGCAGGAGCGTCTGGCTGGCGGTGACCAGGAGACGTCCGCTGACCGGATCGACGAAGGTGTTGCCGAAGGACTTCCGATACACGCCCTCCGGCGTCTCCCGCCGCACGGGATAGGGCTGAGACTCGGACCAGGTCCGGCCGTTGTCGGCCGAGAAGCTGATCGTGCAGTGGTCGTAGATGTCGCTGCGCACCTCCAGCGTCCGCACGCGGATCATGTCAAGCGTGTCGGCGGTCAGGTAGCCGGCGAGCTCGTAGGCGGCACCCTCCGGCCCCTCGGGATAGGCGATCGTGCGGTCTATGAGTCTCATGGGCATGACCTCCTGAGCCCCGTGGTGTCAGGCTTCCGGCAGCTCGTTGCGGTAGTTGTCCTCGGGGCCGAACGCCTCCCACGGCGAGTTGAAGAACGTGCGCTGGGCCGGAGTGAGCTGCGCCATGGTGTCGGGGCTGGGGATGCGGCCGTCCGAGTGCTGGTAGTGATAGCTGGCCGCCCGGTCGTTGTACTTGTAGAACAGTCCGTAGCGCGGCTCGTCGGCCTGCCAGCGGTTGGCGCCGTGCGCCAGCGTCTCGGTGAAGATGATCGCCGACCCCTTGGGCGCTGCGATGTTGCGGACCAGCGGGCCGTCGACCGCGAACAGCCGCTTGTGGTCCTCGGGGACGGGGAAGTCGCACTTGTGGGAGCCGGGGATGCAGGCGAACCCGCCGTCCGCGGCGGCGATGTCCTGCAGCGTGAACGACACCACGGTGAGGCCGGTGAAGATCCCGTCGCCCTGCACGTGGTAGCGGAAGTTGACCCGGCCGCCGCGGTGGCCGCCGTGCATCTCGAACTGCGGGCAGCCCTTGGAGCGCACGAAGCTGTAGGTGATCTCCAGGCGCAGCTTGGGGCCGATGATCTCGGTGAGCACCTCCGTCAGCCTGGGGTGATCGATCAGCGAGATGAACGGCTCACCGGCGTCCAGGAGTCCCCAGGCCGCGTGCCAGGTGCCGTTGGCGTCGTAGCCGTTCGGGGTCTTGTCGAGCGGCTGCATGCGCTCGGAGATCTTGTGCTTGGCGGTCTCGCATTCCTGGTCGGTGAGCACGTCCTCGACCACCAGGAAGCCCTGCAGGTCGAACAGGTACTTCTGGGTCGCGGTCATCGCCCGAGCCTACGAGCTTGCCGGGGTGCCGACAAGCTCGCGGGCTCGCGGTCTCGTACCCCATCAAACTGTAGTTTGGGGGTGCGTGCTACGGGACTCGACCTCGTGCGCGCTGTTCCAGCGCGCTTGGAGCCCGTGTAGCCAGCTAGTGTCACCCGTCGACATCAGTTTGATGGGGTACTATTGGCTGGCGGTGACCCGGCCCGGCAGCGACAGGTCGCCGGAGGCGATGTCGTGCACGCCGGTGACGCACAGCAGCGGAACCTCGGCCTGTTCGTTGATCTGCAGCTCAGCCGTCACCGCATCGAACGACACGTTCTCGGTCTCACTGACGGGGACGGTGACCTTGGCCATCGCGCCGCTCAGGAGCGGGCTCATGCCCGGGCTGTCGAGCGCGATCGGCAGGTACGGCGCGGTGTCCGGCAGCAGATCGACGCCCGGCGACACGTCACGGACCTTGAGGCCGGCGCCGCAGGTGTCGTCCGGGACCAGCACCACCCAGTGCGAGTGCCACTCGGCGCCGTCATTGGCGGGATCGCCGTCGCGGTCCTCGTCGAAGAGGGGGGTGTCGTCGAAGTCGGGGTGGGCGGTGATCGCCAGTGCCAGGATGCCCAAGCCGGCATCGAAGCCGACCACGGCCGGATCGAGGCTGGTGGGCCAGACGTAGGACTCGACCTTGGCACCGGCCAACTGGCCGATCGGCACCGGCTTGCTGCTGCCGGCCTGCCCGGCCACCTCCATGACGAACGTCATCAGGCGGCCGTCGGTGGTGGCGCCGGCCTTGACGATGTCGAAGGCAGCGGGCCTGCCGGCGTCGACCTCGCTCTCGATCTCGTGGGCAAGAGCGCCGTGCAGCGACAGTCCGGCGATCAGCAACCCGGTGAGTGTGCGTTTCATGTGAACCTCCATGTGGTATCGAGTCGATACCACGAGCAGTGTAAGGCGCCTCCGGCCGGCATTGCAAGACTGGTTTCGAGTCGCGACTATAGGCGTTCATGGCCCGCGACGGCCCGGAGCACATCGCGGCACTGATCGAACGCATCGGCCGCCTGCTGAGCACCGACGCGCACGCCGCGGGGCTGGCGCCGGTACAATGGGAGGTGCTGCGCTATCTGGGGCGTGCCAATCGCTTCTCCAGGACACCCGCGGCGTTGACCGCCTACCTGGGGCTCACGAAGGGTACGGTGTCACAGACGCTGAACGCGCTCGAGGCCAGGGGGCTGGTGACGAAGCAGGTCGATCCCGGGGATCGCCGCAGCCGGCGCCTGTCGCTCAGTCCGGCCGGCCGCACGCTGCTGGAGCGTGACCCCCTCGCCCAGACGTTGGCCGCGACACGGGACCTGACCGACGCGCAACGAACGGCGCTCGCGCGAGGGCTCGAATCGATACTCTCCGCGCGCCTCGATGAGCGGCAGCGCAAACCGTTCGGACAGTGCCGTGACTGCCGGTACTTCGCCCGCCGGCACCCCGGCGGCGCACCCCACTATTGCGGGCTGCTCGACGAACCGCTCGCACAGGAAGAACAGAACCTGATCTGCCATGAACAGCAGCCGGCCGCATGAAGCCGCCGCTCGCCGCGGCTCAGCTCAGGAGAGCAGGGCGAACAGTGTCGTCAGCGAGGTGACGACCACGAACCCGACGCCGATCATCCAGGTGAGCGTCTTGAAGCGGGCATTGGTGTCCTCGAAACGCGTGCTCATGTAGTCGAACATGTCATCGAAGCGGCGCGCCACGAAGCCGAAGCGTTCGTCCATCAGTGTGCGCTGCGCTTTCAGCTCTTCCTCGACCCGGACCATCCGTTCGAGAAGCTGAGTGCAGTCGCCGCTCGGTTCCTGGCGTTGCACCGTCTCGTCGACCAGTTCGCGCAGCCACGGCTTGACGTACTCTCCGATGCGGCCGACATCCGCGTCCCTCAGGGTCATGGGCTCTGCCATTCACTCGCGGAGCACGCGGTCGATCGCGGATCGCAGGATGGCCTCCGAGGCGCCGGAGACGAAGGCGTCGGTCGGCTCGTAGCCGCCCTCGGCGAAGGACCGCGCCAGGGTGATGTAGCCCGGTCCCAGGTCGCCGTAGCCGGCGACGGCCACGAACGCGTCGGGCCGCGCGGCATGGGCGTGGATCTGGTACTCGATGAAGGTCTCGCCCGGCAGGTGCAGGATCGCCGTTTCGGCGCCAAAGTTGAGGCAGGTGATCGGGATCGCGCGCGCGTGGCGGCGCATGTAGGTGAGCATCAGGGCGGCCCTGCTGAGCTCCTTGCTCTCGACTGCGCCCGGCGTGCGGATGCGGGCGAGCAGCGCATCCTCGTCCAGGTCGGGCCGCGGCGGCAGCAGCACCGGCTCCACGACCCAGCGCAGCTCCGTGAGCGGATAGCGCTCCGCCGCCTGTTCGGCGGCGATCATGGCGTCGTGGATGCGGCCGGCGAACAGCTCGCAGTTGTCGGCGATGCCGTCGTTGTACTTGCCGGCGGCCACGTTGCCGGCGCAGCCGGTGAAGTAGAGGTGAGGCACCCCGGACGCGGCGGTGCGCCGGTTGCGCGCCAGGCCCACGAACTCCGGGTTCACCACGCCGGTGCCGTCCAGGCTGGTGGGGTGGGTGGCGTAGTAGTGGGCGACGGCCAGCGGCTCGTCCCCGTTCCAGAAGCCGATGGTCTTGAGCATCGAGTCGATCGTCCCCTCCGGCGCGGCGCGCACCACGGGATCGCTGGTCTTGGTCCAGCGCATCGCCCACAGCTTGCCGTCCCGTCCGATCAGCCGCCGGTTGGAGGCGATGCGGTCCACCCGCGCCTCGCCGGTGGAGAAGTGGGTGCAGGGCCGCGGCTCGGCCGTCGCGGCTTCCGCGGCTTCCGAGGCCGCCGCGCGCGCCCGCTCGGCCCAGTCGCCGGCCATGATCACGTCCGGCCGGCCGTGGGCGTCCAGGACGTCCTGCGCGTCGCGGTCCGGCCACGGCGTGTCGTGCGCGTGCGTGCAGTGCACGGCCACGCGGTCGGGGTGGGTGCCCACCGCCCGCGCCAGGTCGCCGCGCCAGCGGTCGTAGTCGCCGTTGCTCAGCTCGGCCCAGTCGAGCGCGCAGAGCACGACCGGAGACTCGCCGTCCGCGGTGAGGATCAGGCCCAGGGCCTGCAGCCGACCGCCGATCTCCGCCGCCGGCGGATACCAGCCCGCGCACAGCGGATGGCCGACCGGCGGGGTGATATCGCTGGCGAACGTGCAGAGCCGGATCATCCGCACACCTCCTTCAGCACGCGCAGGTAGTTGCCGCCGATCATGGCGGCGATCTCCTCGTCGGTGTAGCCGCGGGTCGCCAGCGCCACCGTGAAGTACGGAGCGGCGACCCAGGCGAAGCTGCCGTCGAGCTGGCTCTCCATCGGCTCGGGGGCGTCCGCGAACAGGTGCGGGCGGATGTCGTCCGGGATCGAGCCGCGGTAGGAGACGTCGGACCCGCGTCCGCCGACGTGCCCGATGCCGGTCACCTCGGCGACGTGCTCGACGTGCCGGAGCCAGTCGGCGAACCCGCCGAGCGGCTCGGCCAGGAAGCGGCGGCCGGGGCCGCCGAGGACCGACACGACGCCGCCGGTCCCGGCGATGGCGCGGATGGTCTCGTCGTCCAGGTTGCGGGGATGGTCCCGGACCGCCGTGCAGCCGGTGTGGCTGTCGATCACGGGCGCCGTGGAGGCAGCCGCGGCGTCCAGGTGGGCACGGCGGCTGCAGTGGGCCAGGTCGACGACGACGCCCAGCCGATTGAGCCGCCGCACGTAGTCCACGCCGGCGTCGGTGAGGCCGTGGTCGCGGCGGTCATAGCACTGCGTGCCGAGCCGGTTGGTGTAGTAGAGGATCTGCGCCTGCCGGAAGCCGAGCCGGTGATAGACCTCCAGGTTGTCCAGGTCGTGCTCGATCCAGGGCGGCGGCCCGCCGGTGCTCCACATGATGCAGTGTTTGCCTTCCCGCTTGGCGGCCACCACGTCGTCGGCGCACCGGAACTTGACCAGGTGATCGCGCAGCGCGTCGAGCACGGCCGTGGTGCGCGCCACCGAGCGCAAGGTGATCATCGCGTCGTTGACCAGCCCGGAGTAGCCCTCGGTCCGCCAGGAGCAGAACATGTGGCCGTAGTCGTTGGCCAGCGTGACCCCGGAGCGGCGCCACGCTTCCAGGTACTCGGAGCGGACCCCGGCGTCGTGCACGACGTCGCGGTCGGCCACCTCCTGAAGCTGCAGCTCCATGTCCTGCGGGGCCGTCCCTTCGCGGATGAGCTCGCGGGCGAGCGCGCTCATCGCAGCCGTCCACGGCCGGGCGCCGCCGGACACGGGATCGCAGACGATGGCGTCGCGGTGGATGCGCAGGCCCCGCTCGATGTCGGCGTCGCCGGCGCCAATCTCGTCGAGGGCGGCTGCCTGGGAGCGGTCGATCGCTTCATGCATCGCGGACACTCTGCACGCGTGCGTGGAGGGTGAACAGGCCGCGGTGGTCCGTCGCTCGTTCAACCTGCCACCGGATCGACGTAGTAGGGTGGTCCCGTGAAGACCCTCGGCTCGGAACGGACCGGGCAATGCCGGCTCGCCTGATCGGCTTCCACGCCGGCGGACGCCTGGGCGTCGTGGCCGAGGACGGCAGCGGCGAGCGGTACCTCGACCTCGATGCGCCGCGCCAGCAGCGCTGGCAGTTCGGGCCGTCCCTGCCGGACGGCCGGATCATCCTGCACAGCTTCGAGGACACCACGATGGCGCGGATGGTGATGGGCGACGTGCAGGTCAACCTCTGGTTCTACGAACTGGAGAGCGGCAGGCTCGAGTCGCTGGAAGTCGCCGACCGTCCGAGCCGCTTCTTCACCTGCGGCGCGTCATTCGCGGACGGCTGCTGGCTGCTTGCCAGCGCCATGGTCGACGGCGCGCAGCAGCTCTATGTCATGGACGTCGACGGCAGCGCCTGCCGCGCGCTCACGCACCCGGGCCAGGGCTTCCACTACGGGGCCGAGATCAGCCCCGACCACACGCGGATCGCCTGTCACGTCACCGGCGACAAGTCGAGCAGGCACCCCAGGGTCTATCCCTACAGCATCGAGGTGATCGACATCGCCAGCGGCGACCGAATCATGGTGGCGGCGCGGACGGGGCACCTGTACTTCGCGCCGGTGTGGTCGGCCGCGGGCGACCGGCTCGCGTATCTGGACTGCCACACCGCGACCGATCCCGCCCACTTCGCCGCTGACCTGTGCATCGGCCATGCCGACGGCACGTCCCACCGGGTGCTGACTGCCGGCCAGTCGCACTGGTTCGGCACCTCCTACGGCGCCGACGGCTTCCGAGGCGGCGGCTCCAACATGACCACCTGGATCCCGGGCCGAGATCGCATCACCTGGACCCGGCTGCTGCCGGACTCGCACGCGGACGCCCGCTTCGACGCCTCGCTGCCCGATCACGAGGAGTTGGTCTACGCACCAGGGCTGGCCCGCGGTGGCACGCAGCTCTGCGCCCTGGACCCCGACTCCGGGGACGTGGAGGAGATCACGTCCGCCGAGGAGGGCCGGTGGGACTATCACGCCTCCTGGTCGGCGGCAGGCGATGCGGTGGTCTTCTCGCGGGCGCGGGTCACCGAACCGCCCGAGCTGTGGATCGCCGCCATCGACGGTTCGTGCGCCAAGCCGCTGAGCGCCGGGCACGACCGCTGGGGGGCCGGCTTCGGACGCTGGCTCACCTAACCTGACAACCGCGATGACCAGCATTGTACTGTGGTTAGGGCGCCGCGCGACGCCATGCACGTGAGCCTGAGGAGGAACTCATGGCAGAAGCCAAACGGAGTTATGTAGTCGATGAGAACGGCAATCGGACAGCCGTCATGCTGCCGATCGAAGAGTACGAAGAACTGTTGGAAGACCTCCAAGACCTTGCGGTCATCGCTCAGCGCTGAGGTGGTCCCGGTCCGTTGGACAGCTCAAGGGGTAGGCTAAGGTGTAACCCGTTGGTTGTCAACCTACCCCTCCTTCGAGAGAAACAGGCGGCGGTAAAAGGGGGTGGGGGTGCGGGGGAGGGGGTGAACGATCCTGTGGATAATGTGGATATATTCCACGACTCGCGCACCACACCGCCCTCGGATACCCTCGCAGCCCTCCGGCGCCACCTGCTGTCCATGTCCGCTATGCCACCTCCTTTTCGAGTTCCGTTCCACCGTCTCGATACGCTTCGGCCGGCGTGCGGCCGGCCAGCGCCGAGTGCGGGCGCACTTCGTTGTAGTAGTCGATCCAATCGGCGATCACCCGCTGCGCCGCGAAGCCGTCGGCCAGCTCGTGCAGGTACACCGCCTCGTACTTCAGCGATCGCCACAGCCGCTCGATGAACGCGTTGTCCAGACACCGGCCACGGCCGTCCATCGAGCATCGGATGCCGGCGTCCTCCAGCGCTGCCGTGAACGTGGTGCTGGTGAACTGGCTGCCCTGATCGGTGTTGAAGATCTCCGGCGTGCCGTGCTGCCCCAGGGCCTCGGTCAACGACTCCAAGCAGAACTCGGTGTCCATCGTGTTGCTCAGCCGCCACCCCAGCACCCGCCGGCTCGCCCAGTCCATGATCGCCACCAGGTACAGGAACCCGCCCTGCACCGGGATGTAGGTGATGTCGGAACACCACACGTGATTCGGCCGCTCGATCGTAAGCCCCCTCAGCAGATAGGGATACACTCGGTGCTCGGGGTTCGCGACGGTGGTGCGCGGCTTGCGGTAGATCGCCTCCAGGCCCAGCAGCCGCATCAGCCGCCGCACCCGGTGCCGACCGACCGTCACTCCTTCGCGCGCCAGATGGCGCATCATCTGGCGGCTGCCGTAGAACGGATAGCTCAGGTACAGCTCGTCGATGCGCCGCATCAGCGCCAGGGTTTCTGGGCTCTCGCCGACCGGCTGATAGTACAGCGCAGAGCGGCTCAGCGCCAGCAGCCGGCACTGACGGCTCACGCTCAGGCTCGGGTGATCGCGGTCGACCATCATCCGTCGCTGGTCTCCTGTCAGCTCCCGAGCCCGCGTGACAAAAAATCGCGCTCCACGGTCAACTCGCCGATCTTCGCGTGCAGGTCGTGGATGACCGTCTCATGGTCGGCCTCCCGGCGGTTCGTGCCGCTGGCGAACACCTCCTGCAGCCCCTCCCGGGCTTGGCGCTTCCAGCCTGTGACCTGGTTCGGATGCACGGCGTGCTTGGCCGCGATCGCCTGGATCGGGCGGTCGCCGCGCAGCGCCTCCATGGCCACCCGTGCTTTGAACTCCGCTGTGAACCGGCGCCGTTTCGTCGCCATCTCGTTGGCCCTCCTCTTGGCCAGGATTACACCTTAACTACCTGTCCAGTTTTTCGGGACCACCTCACGCAGAGACGAGCCAACCCGTGCCCCTCGACGTTGTGGTGGAGCAGTTGGAAGAGAAGTGGCGGCGCGCCGAGTCGAGATAACCCGTTCGGCGCATCGCGATCTCGATGCTTTGGATTCCCGATTAAGAAGGCGAATCCTGACAGCCATCGCTGCGCTTGCCGGAGATGCACGCCCACATGGATGCAGAAAACTGACCGGCAGCCTCAACGGTGTTCGCCGTAGGGCATCGCCGCGACGTCTATCGATAGTGGCCTGATTCAGGACTGTTCGGGTCAGGGCGCCGTCACTATTGGAGAAACCGTGCGCGTCGGCGGCGGGGTGCCACGTAGAGGTGGTCGTCCTCCTCGGCGAGGGTGCTCACGTTGCCGGTCGACGGGTACTTCGCGATGGCTTCCTCGACGATGTCCACACCGAGTCCGGGCGCGTCGCTGAGGACGATGCTGCCGTCGACGATGCGCGGCTGCGGTTCCATCACCTCGTAGCGGGCGGGCACGTCGTGGGCCAGGTGCTCGAGCAGGAGGAAGTTCGGGACGGTCGCCAGCACGTGCGCGGCGCCCATCTCCGCGACCGGCCCGAGCGACCCGTCATGCGGTGCGATGACCGCGTAGTGCGCTTCCGCCAGGGCCGCGATCTTCTTGAGCTGGAGCAGGCCGCCCGCGCGTCCGGTGTCCGGCTGGATGACGTCGGCGATCTCCTCTTCCAGGAGCTGCCGGACGCCCCAGAGGTAGGAGTGCCGCTCTCCGACCCCGATCGGGATGTTGACCGACTCCGCCACGCGGCGGATGCCCTCGATGTTCTCCGGCGCGACCGGGTCCTCGTAGAACAGGAGGTCGTACTCCTCGAGCCGCTGGCCCAGGGCGATGGCGTCGCGGGTGGTGAGCCACGGCGGCCCGTGCACGTCCACCATGAGGTCGATGTCCGGTCCCAGGGCATCGCGCAGGCCGGCGACCTTGGCCGGCAGTCCGTCGGTGCCGCCGGTCTTGAGCGCGCCGTAGCCCATCGCGACCAGCTCCTCGTTCCGCTCCGGCGTTCCCGCATGGGCGTAGAGCTGCACCTCGTCGCGGATCCTGCCGCCGAACAGCTCGTAGACCGGCACGCCCAGCGCCTTGCCCTTGAGGTCCCAGAGCGCCATCTCGATGCCGGTCATGGCGCCGCTGCCGACGACCCCGGTCATGCCGTGGCCCATCATCGCGGTCATGATCTTCTGGCAGATGCGCTCGATCCGGAACGGGTCGTCCCCGATGAGGATGGCGCTCAGGTCGCGGACCGCGGTCTCGACGACGCGCGGCCAGCCGCTCGCCTCGCCGACGCCGTAGATCCCCTCGTCGGTGAGCACCTTCACGAACAGCCAGTTCCGCCGCGACCAGGAATCCTTGCCCGTGGCGGCGCTCATCAGGTACGTCCTGATCTCCGTGATCTTCATCTGTTGCCTCGCTTCATGTGTTGCGGAACGCTACAACGGTAATGCCCATTCTGCTCTGACCCGTTACCATCGCGGGTGCAACCGGGAGGTAGAGCCCATGCAGACCGAGAGAGCCGGAGACCGCAGCAGCGTTCGCTACGAGCCGGACGACAAGCCGCCGAAACTGCTTGCATTCGGTCTGGGCCTGCAACTGACCGTTCTCTGCGTCGGCGGCGTGGTGTTGACGCCGGCCATCGTGGTCCGGGCCGCCGGCGGCAGCGAAGCATACCTGACGTGGGCGGTGTTCGCGGCGGTGGCGGTCTGCGGCATCACCACCATGGTGCAGGCGGTCCGGGTGGGCAGGATCGGGGCCGGCTACGTGCTGCTGATGGGCACGTCGGGAGCGTTCATCGCCGTGTCGGTCACCGCGCTCGCCAAGGGAGGGCCGGCGATGCTGGCCACCCTGGTGGTCATCTCGGCGCTGTTTCAGTTCACGCTTGCCGCGCGGCTCTCGCTGTTGCGACGCATTCTGACCCCCACCGTGGCGGGGACGGTGATCATGCTGATCGCGGTCACGGTGATGCCCATCGTCTTCGATACGCTCAAGGACGTGCCGGAGAGCGCCGCTCCCGTGGCCGCGCCGCTGAGCGCCCTGGTGACCGTGCTGGTCATCATCGGACTCGCGCTGAAGGCGACGGGAGCGCTCCGCCTCTGGGCACCCGTCATCGGCGTGGTCGTCGGCTCGGTGGTCGCCGGACTGTTCGGCCTGTACGACGTGGCCTCGTTGGCCGGCGCCGGATGGATCGGCGTTCCGGCAAGCGGCTGGCCGGGCTTCGACCTGAGCTTCGGGCCGGTCTTCTGGGCGCTCCTGCCGGCATTCGTGTTCGTGACGCTGGTCGGCGCGATCGAGACGATCGGCGACGGCGCCGCCATCCAGCGCGTGTCCTGGCGGCGGCCGCGGGCGGTGGACTTTCGTGCGGTGCAGGGTGCGGTGTCCGCGGACGGAGCGGGCAACCTGCTGTCAGGCCTGGCCGGCACCGTGCCGAACACGACCTATTCGACCAGCATCGCGGTGACGGAGCTCACCGGGGTCGGCGCGCGCAGCGTCGGGGTGGCGATCGGGGCGATCTTCCTTGGGCTGGCGTTCCTGCCCAAGGCGCTGGCGGCGGTGCTGGCGATTCCGGGGCCGGTGGCCGCGGCCTACATCGCCGTGCTGCTGGCGATGCTGTTCGTCACGGGGATGAAGATGGTCGTGCAGGACGGCATCGACTACCGCAAGGGACTGGTGGTCGGGATCTCGTTCTGGGCCGGCGTCGGCTTCCAGAGCGGCGTGGTGTTCCCGGAGTACTTCTCGCAGGTGGCCGGGGGACTGCTGCAGAACGGCATGACGGCCGGCGGCCTGGTGGCCATCCTCATGACCCTGTTCATGGAGCTGACCGCGCCCCGCCGCCGCCGGATCGAGGTGGAGACCGACCTCTCGGACCTGCCGAAGATCAGGGAGTTCCTGGGCGCGTTCGCGTCCCGCAACGGCTGGGACGCGGCGATGGCCGGGCGGCTCGACGCCGCCGGCGAGGAGACGCTGCTGTCGCTGATCGGAGAAGAAGAGGACGGCGAGCCGCCGGAACGTCGGCGGCTGCTGTTGGTCGCGCACAAGCAGGACGGAGGGGCGGTGCTGGAGTTCGTCGCCTCCAGCGGGCACGAGAACCTGCAGGACCGGATCGCGCTGCTCGACCCGCGTTCGGCCGAGGTTCCGGATGAGCGCGAGACGTCCCTGCGGCTCCTGCGGCACATCGCCTCGTCGGTGCGCCACGAGCAGTACCACGGCACGGAGATCGTGACCGTGCGCGTGGACGGGCCGCCGCGGGGCCGGTAGAAGCACTCCAACCGAGATGGATGCTCAGGGTTCGGGTTGACCGGTGGGCCAGTGGCGTGGTGACTAGACGGCGAGGTGTCACGGAGCCAGGATGCTGACAACCGACCAGTTGAAAGCCTTGATCGCCAACCTTGAGTCCGATCGGGTGGAGCGCACCACCTCCATAAACAAGACCGACAAATTCGGCGAAGCGATCTGCGCCTTCGCCAACGACTTTCCCCATTCTCGACAGCCTGGATATCTCTTGGTGGGAGTGGACGACAAGGGCAGTGTGGCCGGACTTCAGGTCACCGATGGGATTCTCCTCAATCTTGCGGGACTGCGTTCCAATGTAAATTTTGAACCCCTTCCCGCCTTGACCGTTCAGAAGCAGTCGCTGCCGGGCGGCGATCTGGTTGTGGTAGAGGTGATGCCATCCGATCTTCCCCCGGTGCGATATAAGGGTCGGGTGTGGATTCGCGTCGGGCCATCTCGTCGGCGCGCCAGCCAGCAGGAAGAGAGGATCCTCACCGAAAGGCGAGCCTTCCATCAGAAGGAATTCGACGCGCGGCCGTGTCGTGGTTGCACGATGGACGATCTGGTCCCCGATCTCTTCCAGGTGAACTACCTGCCCGCGGCGGTGGATCGAGACGTTCTAGCAGAGAATCGACGAAGCCGCGATGAACAGATGGCATCTCTTCGGTTCTATGACCTGGTGGCCGGTTGTCCGACGAATGCGGGGATACTGCTGTTCGCGAAGGACCCGCTGCGCTGGATTCCGGGTTCCTACGTTCATTTTGTCCGCTGGGCAGGGAACACCATGGCATCCGATCCAGTAACCGAGAGGCGATTCAGTGGCGATCTACTCACGGTCCTGCGTGAGATTGAGGCATTTGTGTCGCTGCCAACGCAATCGCATCCGGTGGCCGAGTCGGCATTTCGCGAGCGGGCAGAAACCGATTACCCACCGGCTGCCGTGCGTGAGCTGCTGTTGAACGCGATCATGCACCGCTCGTACGAGTCCAACGGTCCGGTTCGCCTCAATTGGTTCGACGACCGCATCGAGATCCAGAATCCCGGTGGGCTGTACGGCATGGCGTCCCCCGAGAACTTTCCTCGTCAGACCGACTACCGCAATCCGGTTGTCGCCTCAGCTATGGCGACACTCGGCTATGTCAACATGTTCGGTCGCGGCGTGATCCGCGCGCAGGAGGCCCTGGTCCGTAATGGGAATCCCGAGGCCGAATTCACCTTCGATCCCTCGCATGTGTTGGCGACCATGTGGAGGAAGCGATGATAACGATCGCTTTTTTCAACAACAAGGGCGGCGTCGGCAAGACCACTCTGGTGTACCACCTTGCTTGGATGTTCGCCGATCTCGGCGTTTCCGTGGTCGCGGCCGATCTCGATCCTCAGGCCAACCTGACGGCCATGTTCCTGGATGAGGATCGGCTTGAGGTCTTGTGGCCCGACGGAGATCATCCCCAGAGCATTCTTGGATCGATTTCGCCGATCCTTCGGGGGCTCGGGGATATCAAAGAGCCCCACGTGGAAGCCGTCACAGCGGAACTCGGCTTGGTGGTTGGCGATCTGGGGTTGTCCCGATTCGAGGCGCGGCTATCGGCTGCATGGCCCGGTTGCCTGGATGGCGACGAAGCGGCGTTTCGCACCGAGTCTGCGTTCCATCGCGCGATTCTGCACGCTACGAAGGCGCGGGATGCCAAGCTGGTGTTGATCGATGTCGGCCCCAACCTCGGTGCGATCAACCGTTCTGCCCTGATTGCAGCGAACTTCGTTGCCGTCCCGCTTGCTCCTGACCTGTTCTCACTGCAGGGACTTCGTAACGTAGGCCCTACGCTCCGGGACTGGCGCCGTGAGTGGGGTGACCGGATCAGTCGCCGGCCTGCTGACTCGGACCTGTCGCTTCCCGCGGCGGAAATCCATCCCGCCGGGTACATCGTGATGCAGCACGCCGTCCGGGTGGGGCGTCCCGTGCAGGCATACCAGAAGTGGATCTCCCGGATTCCGGGCGTCTACCGCACCGAAGCCCTTGACGATGGTTCATCGAGCGACCCATCGACGGAGAACGAACACTGTCTGGCTACGCTGAAGCACTACCGCAGTCTGATGCCCATGGCGCAGGAAGCGCGCAAGCCGATGTTCCAGCTCAAGGCAGCGGATGGTGCCCTCGGCGCCCACACCTACGCGGTCCAGGATTGCTACCGGGACTTTGAGGGGCTGGCTACGGCAATCGCTGCCAAGTGCGGAGTGCGGCTGTAGACTCGTTGACCTCTCCCATGCGTCGCTGACCGCGCTACCAGTTGGTGAACGCGCCGTCCTCGCGGGACAGGCGGGGCGGCCACTCGGTGGCGGCGAACGGCGAGCCCTGCGCCACGTCGAGATCCATCTCCACGCCGAGGCCGGGGGCGTCGGGGGCGAAGGCGAAGCCGTCCTGCCAGCCGATCTGCTGCGGGAACAGCGCCTGGGAGAAGGTGCCGGGGCGTTGCGGCATCTCCAGGACGCCGACATTGGTGGAGGCCATGCAGAGCGCCGTGCAGGCGGCGGCACTGACCGGGCCCAAAGGATTGTGCGGGGCGATGTCGATGTAGTGGGTCTCCGCCCAGTGCGTGATCTTGAGCGCCTCGGTCAGGCCGCCGACGATGCACAGGTCGATGCGCGCGTAGCTGATCAGCTCCTCCTCGATCACCTCCCGGAACGGCCACTTGGACGCCCACTGCTCGCCGGCCGCGATCGGCAGCGAGACGTGGCGCGCGAGGGTGCGGTAGGTGGCCGGGTTCTCGGACCTGATCGGATCCTCGATGAAGAACGGGTGGAACTCCTCCAGCCACCTGCACATGCGGATCACGTGCGGCGGGTCGAGCCGGGTGTGCACGTCGAAGCAGAGCTCGATCGCAGGGCCCACGGCCTCGCGCACCGCGCGCATCTGCTCGACGGCGATCGCCACCGACTTGTGCGGGTCGAGCACGGCGCTGCGGGGCGCCTCGAACACGCCCGAGGTCTCCGGCTGTCCCCAGCGTACGAAGCGCCAGCCCTCGTCCACCTGCCGGCGGGCGTTGTCGACCAGCGCCTGCGTCGACCTTCCCTGCGAGTGGGGGTAGCACACCACCTTGTCGCGCACCGGTCCGCCCAGCAGGCGGTAGACCGGCAGCCCGGCCGCCTTGCCCTTGATGTCCCACAGCGCGATGTCGATCGCGCTGATCGCGCAGGCGTACACCTTGTCCGCCGGGAAGAACCCGCCGCGGAACATCAACTGCCACAGGCGCTCGGTCTGCCAGGGGTCGGCGCCGACGACCAGCTCGCCGAGGTGGTCGACCGCGCGGGCGATCGACCCGCCCCAGTTGCGGATACCCGCCTCGCCCAGGCCGTGGATGCCGGCATCGGTGTCGATCCTGACGATGAAGTAGCGGCGCCCGCCGTCGTCCTGCACCGGGAAGCTCCTGACTTGCGTGACCTTCACATCGATCCTCCTGTGCCCCCGCAGGCGGCAGACCCGATGGTAGCGCAGCCTGGCTGCGCCCGCGCGGTTCGCCGCCCGCCGCTTTGACAACGTCCCGCGGGCGGGGAACCGTAGCGGCGCGCATGGAGAGCACGATGCGTGGCGGGCGGGTGGACGCGCGGGTCGATCTGTGCGTGCGCGATGCCGAGATGGTGGTCACGATGGATGCCGACCGCCGCGAGATTCGCGGCGGCTGGGTGGCGATCGACGGCGGCATGGTCACCGCGGTCGGCGGTCCGGGCCGGGAACCGCCGGCCGAGCGCGTGATCGACGCGGCCGGCTGCCTGGTCACGCCGGGGTTGATCAACACCCACCATCACCTCTTCCAGAACCTGACCCGCGCGTTCGCGCCGGCGCTGACCGGGGGCCTGTTCGACTGGCTGCGCACCCTGTATCCGGTGTGGAGCCGCCTGGACGAGGAAGCCGCCTGCGTGTCCGCCTGGATCGGGCTGGGCGAGCTGGCCCTGGGCGGCTGCACCACCAGCACCGACCACCTGTACCTGCATCCGCGCGGCGCCGGCGACCTGATCGGGGCCGAGATCGCGGCGGCGCGCGAGTTGGGCTTCCGCTTCCATCCCACCCGCGGGTCGATGAGCCTGTCGCTCAAGGACGGCGGACTGCCACCGGACGACGTGGTGCAGGAGGACGACGAGATCCTGGCCGACAGCGAACGGCTGGTGGCGCGCCACCACGACCCGGCGCCGGGAGCCATGGTGCGCATCGCCCTGGCGCCCTGCTCGCCGTTCTCGGTCACGCCCGAACTGATGGCGCGCACCGCCGAGCTGGCCGAGCGCCTGGACGTGCGGCTGCACACCCACCTGGCCGAGGACGCCGGCGAGGACGACTACTGCCGCGAGGCCTTCGGCTGCCGGCCGGTCGAGCACTTCGAGCGGGTCGGCTGGGGATCGGACCGCGCCTGGGTCGCGCACTGCGTGCACCCCAGCGAGGCCGAGATCGAGCGGCTGGGGCGCTGGGGCACCGGCGTCGCCCACTGTCCGAGCTCGAACCAGATCCTCGGCGCCGGCATGGCCCCCGTCCGGGAGCTGCGCGACGCGGGCGTGCCGGTGGGCATCGGTTGCGACGGCTCCGCGTCGGCGGACTGCGCGTCGCTGTGGCTGGAGACCCGCGGCGCGCTGCTGCTGGCGCGGCTGCGCGGCGGAGCGCGGGCGATGCAGGCGCGCGAGGCGCTGGAGATGGCGACCCTGGGCGGCGCCGCCTGCCTGGGGCGCGACGACATCGGCTGTCTGGCGCCGGGACGCGCCGGCGACGTGGTGGCCTGGCCGGTCACCGGGACGGAGGAGGGCGGCGGCATCGCGTTCGCCGGTGCGCTGTCCGATCCGGTCGAAGCACTGCTGCGCTGCGGGCCAGCGCACCCTCGCCACACGGTCGTCGCCGGCCGCTCCCTGGTGACCGACGGCGTGCTGGTCGCGTCCGGCGTCGAAGAGATGCTGCAGCGGCATGGCCGCATCGCCGGCGAGTGGCTCCGGGCGGCGATGGAACGCTGAACCGGATCGGTCGTTCTTCTTGACGGTACGGGCGCGCCGGAAGAGGATGGAAACGAGGATTCGATCCAGATGACCCGAGCCGTGGAGCCGATCGCGGTCGTGGGAATGGCGTGCCGGTTTCCCGGCGCCGACACCCCCGCCGAGTTCTGGCGCCGGCTCGCCGCGGGCGCGGATCTTATCAGCGAGGGAGAGCCGGGCTCCGGCGTCGGGCGCGTGGGCAAGCTCTTTCCCGATACCGCGGAGCGGCGGCCGGCATGCCGGTTCGGCGCCTACCTCGAGGACCTGGAGCTGTTCGACGCTCCGTTCTTCCGCATCTCGCCGGTCGAGGCGCAGATGCTCGACCCGCAGCAGCGCCTGATGCTGGAGACGAGCTGGCGCGCGCTGGAGGACGCCGGACTGGACCCGCAACGGCTTGCCGGCAGCCGCACCGGGGTGTACGCCGGGATCAGCAACAACGAGTACCGCAGCCTGATCATGGAGGCCAGCGACACGGCCGAGCCGGCCGCCAGCCTCTACACGGTCACCGGCACCTCCTTCAATACCGCCATCGGCCGGGTCGCGTTCGCGCTGGGGTTGGAGGGGCCGGCGATGGCGGTCGACACGGCCTGCTCCTCGTCGCTGGTGGCGCTGCACCAGGCGGTGTCAGGCCTGCAGCGCGGCGAGTCGGACCTGGCACTGGCCGGCGGCGTGCACACGATCCTGTCGGGGCGGCTGCTGGAGTTGCGCGCCAACGCCGGCATGCTGTCGCCGGACGGGCGCTGCAAGACGTTCGACGCGGCCGCCAACGGCTACGTGCGCGGCGAGGGCTGCGGCATCGTGGTGCTGAAGCGGCTGGCGGAGGCGGAGGCGGACGGCGACCGGATCTGGGCGGTCGTCCGCGCCACGGCGCTGAACCAGGACGGCGCGAGCCCGGGCCTGACCGTGCCCAGCGGGCCTGCCCAGGAGCGGGTGATCGAGGCGGCGCTGCAGCGGGCCGGCCTCGAGCCCGTGGACGTGGACTACGTGGAGGCGCACGGCACCGGCACCGAAGTGGGCGACCCGATCGAGGCGAACGCCACCGGCGCGGTATTCGGCCGCGGGCGGCCCCCCGAACGGCCGCTGCTGATCGGCTCGGTGAAGACCAACATCGGCCACCTGGAGTCGGCGGCGGGCGTCGCCGGCGTCATGAAGGTGGTGCTGGCGATGCAGCAGGGGGTGATCCCGCCGCACCTGCACTTCCGCAACCCGAGCCCGCAGATGGACTGGGAGCGGCTGCCGCTGCGGGTCACCGCGGAGGCGACCGCGTGGCCGGTGCGCGACGGGCATCCGCCGCTGGCGGGGGTGAGCGGCTTCGGGTGGTCGGGCACCAACGCGCACGTGGTGCTGCAGGGATACCGGGCCGACGCCGGCGCGCGCGCCGGCGTCGACGAGGCGCATTGGGCGGCGGGACCCACGCGGCCGATCGCCGTGACGCTGCCCGAGCGGATCGCCGAGGTGCCGCCGGCCGCCGGTGAGTTCGCCGCGCGGGCGAGCCGCTTCCTGCCGCTGTCGGGAAAGTCGGACGAAGCGCTGCGCGACCTGGCGCGCGGATACCTGGGCTGGCTCGACGCCCATGGCACGGACCTGGAGCGGGCAGCCGGCGCGGCCGATGCGCCGCTGTCCGATCTGGCGTGGACGGCGGGAACGGGGCGCAGCCACTTCACCTGCCGCGCCGGGGTGGTGTTCCGCGACGCGGCATCGCTGCGGGAGGGCCTGCGCGCTCTGGCCGAGCCGGACGCGGACGCCGCGCCGGCCACGCGCGCGAAGACGGAGCCGACGGTGGCCTTCGCCTTCACGGGACAGGCCAGCCAGTGGAGGGGCATGGGACAGTCGCTCTACGCGAGCGAGCCGGTGGTGCGCGCCGTGCTGGACCGCTGCGACGCGCTGCTGCGCGCCGAGCGCGGCGCCTCCCTGCTGGACGTGATGTTCGGCCGCCCCGGCGCGGCGGGCGACCTTGACGAGCCGGCGTGGAAGCAGCCTGCGATCTACGCGCTGGAGTGCGCGCTGGCGGCGCTGTGGGCGAGCCTGGGGATCCGGCCCGAGGTGGTGGTCGGTCACAGCCTGGGCGAGATCGGGGCGGCGCAGACCGCGGGCGTGTTCAGCCTGGAGGACGGACTGCGCTTCGCGGCGGCGCGCGGGGCGCTGATCGGCGCGCTGCCGGAGGCCGGGGCGATGGCGGTGGCGTTCGCGCCGGCGGAGCGGGTGGCTGCCGCGGTGCAGGAGCACAACGCGTCCGCCGCCGGGATCGGGCTGTGCGTGGCCGTCGACAACGGCTCGAACCAGGTGGTCAGCGGCCCGGCGGCCGACGTGGCGGCGCTGCTTGCGCGGTTCGAGGCGGAGCAGGTCCGCGTGCGGCTGCTGCGCAACAGCCCCGCCTACCACAGCGCGCTGGTGGAGCCGGCCCTGGACGACCTGGAGGCGGCGCTTGGGCGGGTCGCGTTTGCGGCGCCGGCGGTTCCCGTGGTGAGCAACCTGACCGGCCGGCTGCTGGAGCCGGGGACGGTGCCGGACGCCGCCTACTGGCGCCGCCACGCGCGCGAGAAGGTGCAGTTCCGCCTGGCCGTGGAGACGCTGGCCGGGCTCGGCGTGGACGCGCTGGTGGAGGTCGGCCCGCACGCGGTGCTGGGGCCGATGGCGGTGCTGGCGTGGCCGGGTGGGAAGCCGTCGGGCGGCCCGCCGGCGGTCGTGGCCAGCCTGCGGCGGCCCTCCCGCGACACGCCGCCCGAGGAGGTGGAGAGCGCCTTCACGGCCGCGGTCGCCGGCGCCTGGGAGGCCGGGCTCCCGGTGCGGTTCGAGGCGCTGTTCGCGGGCGAGGAGCGGCGCCGCATCTCGCTGCCGGGCTATCCGTTTCAGCGCGAGCGGCACTGGATCCCGGCGCCGCGGCGGCGGCGTACCGGCGCCGGCCACCCGCTGCTGGGCGAGCGGCACGAGTCGGCGCGCGGCGAGGTGGCGTTCGACACCGAGGTGCTGCCGGCCGATCCTGCGTGGCTGGCCGACCACCGGGTGTTCGGCCGGCTGCTGGCGCCGGGCGCGCTGTACGGTGCCATGGCGGCGTCGGCGGCCGTTGCCGAGATCGGCGGCGCGGCGGTCGTGGAGGAGATGCAACTCCACAATCCGCTGCTGTTCCAGGACGACGAAGCGGACGACGGAAACGACGCCGCGGCGGGCCGCAGGGTGCAGGTGCTGCTCGACGCGACCGGCGAGGGAACGGCGCGACGGGTGCAGATCCTCAGCAAGGGCGCGGGCGAAGAGGAATGGACGCTGCACGCGGAAGCGCAACTCGCCTCCGGCGCCGGCGCGCAGTCGCCGGGGGCCGCTCGCGACGTCGACCCGGAAGCGCTGAAGGCCGGCCTGACGGCGGTGGACGTGACCGCCTTCTACCGCGCCAAGGCGGGTGTCGGCATCGAGCTCGGTCCGTCGTTCCGGACCCTGCAGGCGGTCTGGGCACGGCCTGGCGAGGCGGTGGGCGAGGTGACCCTGCCCGCGGCGCTCGGCGGCAACGGGCTGGAGGTGCATCCGCTCCTGCTCGACGGCTGCTTCCAGGTGATGGCGGCGGCCCGCAGCCGGGAGGGCGCGGCCGGCCGCGCCACCTACCTGCCGTTCGGGTGGGAGCGGCTGTGGCTGGCCGGGAGCCTGCCGGACCGGCTGATCTGCCACGTACGCATGGCCGGGCAGCCGGACGACGAGGCGGCCGAAGAGGCAGCCGCCGCGCCGCCGGAGGTCCTGAGCGCCGAGCTGCGCATCCATGACCGGAACGGAGCCCTGATCGGGGAGCTCCGCGGCTACCTGGTCAAGCGCGCGACCAGGGCGGCGCTGCTGTCCGCGGTGGAGGGCGTGGAGGACCTGCTGTACGAGGTGGCGTGGCGTGACCGCCCCCTGCCGCCCGGCCTGCCGGCCGCCGACTTCCTCACCGCTCCGTCCGCCATCGCCGCCGGCTCGGAGCCGTTCACGGGCTACCTGGCCGCCGAAGGCGTCGGCGCCGAGGACCGCGCCGCGCTGCTGGCCGACCTGGAGCGGCTGGCGCGCTGCTACGCGCTGATCACCCTGGACAAGCTCGGCTGGCAGCGCACGGCGGGCGAGAGCGTGGACGCCGGCGCGCTGCGCCAGCGCCTGCAGGTCGGCGCCGAGCACGAGCGGCTGTTCGGCCGCATGCTGGAGATGCTCGTCCGGGCCGGCGTGCTGGATGAGCAGGAGGACGGCTTCCGCGTCACGCTCGGCTCCGGCGCTCCCCTGCCGGAGGACCTGCCGGCCGATCCCGAGGAGTTCGCGGCCGCCATGGCCGGCCGCTACCGGCACGGCTCGAACGAGATCGGGCTGTTCCGGCGCAGCGGCGGCGCGCTGGCCGACGTGCTGCGCGGGAAGGCCGATCCGCTGACCCTGCTGTTCTCGAGCGGCGAGCCGAGCGCGGCCGACCTGTACCGCAAGGCGCCGGTGGCGCGCGCCGCCAACCGCATGCTCGGCGACGCGATCCGGGCGCTGCTCCGCGCCCTGCCCGCGGGACGGCGCCTGCGCGTGATCGAGGTGGGCGCCGGCACCGGTTCGGCCACCGCCGCGGTGCTCCCCGCGCTGCCCGACGGACGCTATGAATACACGTACACCGACATCTCGGCCGGCTTCTTCGCGGAGGCGGAGGGCCGTCTCGGCGGCGGCGAGGCGGCGATCGAGTACCGGGTGCTGGACATCGAGAACGATCCGGTGGCGCAGGGCTTCGATGCGCACGGCTACGACCTGGTGATCGCCTCGAACGTCCTGCACGCCACCCGCTACCTGCAGGAGACGCTCGCCCACTGCCGCACGCTGCTGGCGCCGTCGGGCCAGCTCGTCGCGCTGGAGAACCTGCGCGGCCAGGGTTGGCTGGACCTGACCTTCGGGCAGTTGGACGGCTGGTGGCGGTTCGCCGATCACTACCGCCCGCACCACGCCCTGGCCAGTCCGGCGGTGTGGCGGCAGGCGCTCGGCGACGCGGGGTTCGACGATGCGGCGGTGCTGGGCGTTCCGCGGCCGGATGCCGGCGAGATGCCGGACCGCGGCGTGATCATGGCGCAGGGGCCGGCCAGGGTGGCCGAGCAGCCCGGCGCATGGGTGCTGGCAGGCGGCCGCAACGGGGTCGCGGCCCAACTGGCAGGCGAGCTGGCCGCGCGCAACCAGAGCGTGATGCTGGCGACCGATGCGGCGGATGACGACAGCTTGGCCGCCGGCGACGGGGTGGTCGCGGCCACCGTGGAGATGGAGCGGCGCGACGCGTGGCAGGCGCTGCTGGAAGGACTGCCGGCGGACGTGCCGCTGGCCGCGGTCGTGCACCTCGCGGCGCTGGACGGTCACGGGCCCGATGCGACCACGGCGCAGATGGCAGGAGACACCCGACGCGCGGCGGCGAGCGCCCTGGCGCTGGTGCAGGGCGTGATGGACGCCGGCGCGACTCCGGCGAAGGGCGTGTGGTTCGTCACACGCGGCGCGCAGGTGCTGGAGAAGGAGCGCGGCGGGCAGCTTGCCGGCGCCGCCCTCTGGGGCCTCGGCAAGGTGATGGCTCGCGAAGCCGTTCACCTGCAGCCGCGCATGATCGACCTCGACCCCGAGCCGACGGCGCCGCCGGCGGACCTCGCGGAGGAACTGCTCTATCCCGATGCGGAGACGCACGTCGCTTACCGCGGCGGCCTGCGCCAGGGCGCCCGCCTGCTCCGCGCCGCGGCCGCCGAGCGGCTGGCCGCTCCCGAGCAGGGACCCTGGCTCCTGGAGCCCGACCCGGCCGGTGTCCTGGAAGGGATGCGGATCGGCCCGCTGCCGGCGCGGACCCTGCAGGCGCGCGAGGTGCGGGTGGCCGTCGAGGCGGCCGGGCTCAACTTCTGGGACGTGTTCCGGGCGATCGGCCTGGTCGATGAGGGCCTGCTCGGCGGCGAGCTGTGCGGCCGGGTGCTGGAGACCGGCGCCGAGGTCACCCACGTCGAGCCCGGCGACCTGGTGGTCGGACTGGCGTTCGGGACCTTCGGTTCGGAGGTGGTTACGCGCGCGGAGATGGTGACCCGTGCACCGGCGGGGATTCCGGTCACGGAACTCGCCACCATGCCGACCGCGTTCGTGTCGGGGCTGCTGTCGTTCGACGAGTCGGAGTTGAGAGCCGGCGAGCGGGTGCTCGTTCACGCCGGCGCTGGCGGCGTCGGACTGGCGGCGATCCAGTTGGCGCAGGCCGCGGGCGCGGAGGTGTTCGCCACCGCCAGCGCCCCCAAGCAGACCTACCTGCGCTCGCTCGGCGTCGAGCACGTGTTCGACAGCCGCAGCACGGCGTTCGGGCGCCAGATCCTGGAGGCCACCGGCGGCGCCGGCGTCGACGTGGTGCTCAACAGCCTGACCGGGGACGGGTTCATCGACGCCAGCCTGTCCTGCCTGGCGCGCGGCGGCCGGTTCGTGGAGCTGGCCCGCGTGGACATCTACAGCGAACAGGAGATGGCGGCGGCGCGGCCCGACGTCGCCTATACCATCCTGAAGCTGGACGTGCTCAAGGAGCACGACCCGGCGGTGCCCGGCGATGCGCTCCGGCGTGTCATGGAGCGGGTGGCGGCGGGCAAGCTGCGGCCGCTGACGTACAGCAGGTGGCCGCTGACCGAGGCGGGGCCGGCGATGAAGTGCATGCGCGCGGCGCGCCACCTTGGCAAGATCGTCCTGGCCGCCTCGCCGCTTGCGGGAGGCCGGCTGCGGGCGGACCGGACGTACCTGGTGACCGGCGGAATGGGCGGGATCGGCTGCGCCGTGGCCGGCTGGCTGGCCGACCGCGGGGCGGAGGCGATCGTGCTCAACGGGCGGCGCGAGCCCGACCCCGCGGCCTCGGAGGCGATCGCGGCGCTGCGCGAGCGCGGCGTGCGGATGCAGGTGGAGCTTGCCGACGTCACCGACGCGGACGCCGTGGACGCCATGCTGGCGCGCATCGACCGCGATCTGCCGCCGCTCGGCGGCGTCATCCACAGCGTCGGCGTGCTGGCGGACGCCGCCCTTGGCAACCAGAGCTGGGAGACGTTCGAGCGGGTGCTGTGGCCGAAGATGCTGGGCGCATGGCACCTGCACCGCGCCACCGAGCACCGCGAGCTGGACCTGTTCCTGCTGTTCTCGAGCATCGTCGGCACCATGGGCAACGCCGGGCAGGCCAACCACGCCGCGGCCAACGCCTTCCTGGACCAGCTCGCCGCGCACCGGCGGGCGCGCGGCCTGCCGGGCCAGGCAATCGCCTGGGGCGCGTGGTCCGGCCTCGGCGAGGCCGAGGAGCAGCGTGAGCGCATCACCCGGCAGCGCTCGGCGTTCGGCGGCGGCTGGTTCACCCCGCAGCAGGGGCTGCGCGCGCTGGACCGGCTGGTGCGCCAGGATCCGGCGACCGCGGTGGTGATGGCCATGGACTGGCCGGTGTTCGCGGAGGCGGTCGAGAGCCGGCCGCCGCTGCTGAAGGACCTGCTTGCCACGGCCGTCGAGACCGAGGGCGCCGCGGACGCCGAAGCGGACGATCTGCCGGCGCGCCTGCGGTCGGCGCCGGCGGACGAGCGCGAGGGAGTGCTGGTGGCATTCCTGCAGCGCGAGGTTGAGGCGGTCCTGAGGCTGGCGTCGCCGCCGGCCCCCGCGGTCGGCTTCTTTGAGCTCGGCATGGACTCGCTGATGGCGGTCGAGCTGCGCAACCGGCTCAACCGGGCGTTCGCGGAGACCTACACCGCGCCCAACACGCTGGTGTTCGACTACCCCGACATCGCCGCGCTGGCGCGCCATCTGGCCGGTGAGCTGGGCGGCGGCGAACCCGGCGCGGCTGGCGGGGAGGCACCGGTGGCCGCTCTCGAGGCACCGCCCGTGACGGAGTCCCGGGAGGTCGTGCCGGCCACGGACGAGGGAATCGCGATCGTCGGCATGGCCTGCCGTTTCCCGGGCGCTGCGGACATCGCGGCATTCGTCCGGCAGCTCGAAGCGGGCCGGGATGCGGTCACCGACGGACGCCCGGACGCGGGTTCCGGCAACGGGTTGGCCGGCGGCTCTTCCATCGGCGAAGGGCCGTTCGGGCGCGGCGGCTTCGTGACGGAGATCGACCGTTTCGACGCGCGCTTCTTCGGGATCCGGCCGATCGAGGCGCGGCTGATGGACCCGCGGCAGCGCATGCTGCTGGAGACGAGCTGGCAGGCGCTGGAGGACGCCGGGATCGATCCGGAGCGGTTGCGCGGCAGCCTGGCCGGCGTCTACGTGGGCATCGCCGCCAGCGAGTACCGCGACCTGATGACCGCCCGCGACGGCATCAGCTACCTGGGCACCGCCGGCAGCATGACCGTGGGGCGCGTCTCCTTCCAGTTCGGGCTGGCGGGCCCGACCATGCCGGTCGAGCTCAACTGCGCGTCGGCGCTGGTCGCGGTGCATCAGGCCGTGGCCGGCCTGCGTCAGGGCGAGGTGGATCTGGCCCTGGTCGGCGGCGTGCACGCGATCCTGTCACCGGCAGTCACCCGCGAGATGGCGGAGTTGGGGTTGCTGTCGCCCAGGGGGCAGTGCAACGCCTTCGCGGCCGGCGCGGACGGCTTCGTGCGCGGCGAAGGCTGCGGGCTCGTGGTACTCAAGCGGCTACGCGAGGCGGAGGCGGACGGCGACCGCGTCTGGGGCGTGATCCGCGGGTCGGCGGTCAACCAGAACGGGGCGAGCGCCGGCCCGACGGTTCCCAACGGTCCGGCGCAGGAGCGGGTGATCGAGCAGGCCTTGGCGCGCGCCGGAGTGACGCCGGCGGAAGTGGACTACCTGGAAGCGCACGGCGCCGGATCGGACCTGGGCGACACGATCGAGGTGCAGGCCGCCGCTGCCGTGTACGGCCGCGGACGACCGGCGGAGCGGCCGCTGCTGATCGGCTCGGTCAAGAACAACATCGGCCACCTGGAACCCGCCGGCGGCATCGCCGGCCTGATCAGGGCGGTGCTGGCGATGAACCGGGGGGTGATCCCGCCGCAGATCCACTGCGGTGAACTGAACCCCAATCTCGACTGGGAACGGTTGTCGGTGCGAGTGACCAGGGAGTTGACCGAGTGGCCGCGGTATTCCGATCGGCCGCCGCGGGCGGCGGTGAGCGCCCTCGGCATCTCGGGCGCCAACGCCCATGTGGTGGTGGAGGGGTACGGCGGCCCCGGGGCCGCCTCGGAAGGCACCGCAGGTGAGCGTTGGCCCGCCGGGCCGGCACGGCGCGTGGCCGCCGATCTGCCGCAGTCGCTGGCGGACGGGACGCTGGCGGACGCGGAGCCGGCGGAAGGGGAGCCGGCGCCGCGCGGCACGCGCCTGCTGCCGCTCTCGGGCCGGTCGCCGGCCGCGCTGCGCGCGCTGGCCGCGCGCTACCTGGCATGGCTCGACGAGCGGGAGGAGGAGCCCGGAACCGCCAACGCCGGGCCGCTGCTCGCCGACATGGCATGGACGGCGGGCGTCGGCCGCAGTCACTTCGCGCACCGCGCGGCGATCGTGTTCCGCGACGCCGGTGAGCTGCGTGACAGGCTGCAGGCGCTGGCCGCCGCGGACGCGGGAGCGGAACGGGAGCCGCGGCAGGCGGCGAAGGTGGCGTTCGGGTACGCCGGTCTGGCCGGCGCGTCGCGTGCGTCCGCGCGCGGGCTGTACGAAAGCGAGCCGGTGGCGCGGGCGGTGCTCGACCGGTGCGACGTGGTCCTTCGTGAAGCGCGGGACGCTTCCCTGCTGGACCTGCTGTTCCCGGGCACGGACACGGCGGCCGAACCCGACGACCCGTCGTGGGTCCGTCCGGCCGTGTATGCGCTGCAGTGCGCGCTGACCGCGTTGTGGTCGGCCGCCGGGATCCGCCCGCACGCCGTGCTCGGGGACGGGACCGGGAAGCTCGCGGCGGCGTGGGCTGCCGGCGCGTTCGACCTGCAAGCGGGGTTGACGCTGGCGGCAACCGGGGACGCGCCGGAGGCGGCGACGCCGTCGCTCCCGCTGATCGACGGTGCCACGGGCCGCTTGGTGGAGCCGGGAGGCACGATCGGCGAGGCCTGGTGGGGTGCGCCGGCGCGGGATGCGTCACGTTCCGGCCTGCGTCCGCTCGCGCGCCTGGGGATCGAGGCAGTCGTCGAGATCGCCCCGTCCGCGGCGCCGGGCACCGCGGCGGACGGCACCGGAATCCAGGTGGTCGGGGCGAACGGTTTCGTGGAAGCGGTCGCGGCCGCCTACGAGGCGGGACTCCCGGTCGCCTTCGCCGGGCTGTTCGCGGGAGAGACGCGCCGCCGGATCTCACTGCCGACGTATCCGTTCCAGCGCCGCCGGCACTGGATCGGCTCGCGCCGCGACCCGGCCGACGTCGGGGCTCCCGTCTAGCCGGTCGCCGTTTGTCGATCACGGCATGAGCGCGACGCGCGCGGACGCCCGCTCCGGCGTGCGCTACCAGCCGGACGAGCGGCCTCCGCCGGCGCTCGCGGTCGGGCTCGGGCTGCAACTCGCCGCCCTCAACCTGGCGGCGATCATGCTGATTCCCACGGTCGTGATGCGCGCCGCCGGACAGGGCGAGGCGTACGTCGCCTGGGCGGTGTTCGCCACGGTCGCGGTGTCGGGTCTGACCACCATCCTGCAGGCGTTCCGCCTTGGCCGGTTCGGCGGCGGCCACGTGCTGCTGATGGGCGCCTCCGCCGCCTTCATCTCGGTGAGCATCACGGCGGTGACCGAAGGCGGCGCGGCGCTGCTGGCCACGCTGGTGGTCATCACCGCTCTCGTCCCGCTGGTACTGTCCTGGCGGCTGGCGCTGTTCCAGCGAATCCTGACCCCCACGGTTTCGGGCACCGTGATCATGCTGATCCCGCTCACGGTGCTCCCGGCCGTCGGCGACCTGCTGTCCAACGTGCCCGCCGGAAGCCCGGTGCCGGCCGCGCCGGTGAGCGCGCTGGCGACCGTGGTGGTGATCGGCGGGCTCACGCTGAAGGCGCCTGGGGCGTGGCGTCTCTGGGCACCGGTCATTGGCGTGGGCGCCGGCACCGTAGTCGGCGCCTCGTTCGGCCTCTACGACTTCGGCCGCGTCGCCGACGCGGCGTGGCTGGACCTGCCGCGCGGGCGGTGGCCGGGCTTCGATCTTACCTTCGGCCCCACCTTCTGGGCGCTGCTGCCGGCGTTCCTGCTGGTGGCCGTGATCGCCGCCGTGCGCACCATGAGCAGCGCCGTCGCCGTGCAGCGCGTGTCGTGGCGCGGCCGCCGGGCGGTGGACTTCCGCGGCGTGCAGGGTGCGGTGACCGTGGACGGCGTGGGGAACCTGCTCTCCGGGCTCGCCGGAACCCTGCCGAACACCACGTACTCGGTCAGCGCCCCTCTGATCGAGCTGACCGGCGTCGCGGCCCGCGCGGTCGGGGTGGTGGCCGGCGCCGCCTTCGTCGTGCTGGTGTTCCTGCCCAAGGCGCTCGCGACGGTGCTGGCGGTCCCGGACCCGGTGTTCGCCGGCTACCTGCTCGTGCTGCTGGCGCTGCTGTTCCTGGTGGGTCTCCGGATCGTGGTGCAGGACGGCCTCGACCCCCGCAAGGGCATGATCGTCGGTATCGCCCTGCTGGTCGGCGTGAGCTGCCACTTCGGCGTGGTGTTCCCCGATTTGCTGGCGGACTTCGCTGGCGGCCTGTTGCGCAACGGCATGAACGCGGGCGGGTACTCGGCGATCCTGATGACGCTGTTCCTGGCGCTCACCGAGTCCCGCCGCAGCCGCTTCAGGGCGGCCCGCTTCGAACGCTCGGTGTTGCCGCAGCTCAGGGAGTTCCTCGGCGAGTTCGCCTCCCGCAACGGTTGGGACTCCGCGATGGCGGACCGTCTCTACGCTGCCGGGGAGGAGACGGTGCTGACGCTGCTCGGGGAAGACGGGGGCCGGGAAGAGGAGGACGGGAAGGGCCGCGGCTCGGGGCGCCTGCACCTGGTCGCGCACCGCGACCAGGGAGGCGCAGTCCTGGAGTTCGCCGTCGGTCCGGGCGGCGGGAACGTTCAGGACCGAATCGCGATGCTGAGCGGGCAGACGGGCGAGGCTGCCTTCGAGCAGGAGGTATCGCTGCGGCTGCTGCGGCACCTCGCCTCCTCGGTCCGCCACCAGCAGTTCCATGACACCGATCTCGTCACCGTCCGCGTGCAGGCGGCCGCCGGCCCGTCACGCCAAGCCGACTCGAGCCGGTAGGGGCGCGCTACAGCAGCCCGTTGTACTCCAGGAACTCGCGTACCACCGCGACGCACTCCGCCGGCTTCTCCAGCAGCAGGAAGTGCGTGGTCTCGGGCAGAAAGTCATAGTCGACCGCCGTCATCTCGCCCAGATCCAGGGTCGGCAGGTAGGCGTACGGCAGGGTGGGATCGGCGCCGATCACCTTGGTCGGGCAGGGGAGGGCTTCCAGATCCACCAACCCGGAGTAGCCGCGGATGAAGTCGATGATCTGCGCCTCGTAGTCGCGTGGGCAGCGCAGCTCGTACTCCTGTCCGTCGGCGGAGGTGCGCAGGATGGTCTGCGCCATCAGCTCGCGGACGCCGGGGACAAGCCTGGTGAACGCCGGCAGGTAGCCCAGAAAGTCCGCGAACTCCTCCCGTGTCCCAAAGCGGTACCCCCGGCGCCGGGTGATGTCGGCGGCGCGCTCGGCCGCCGTGTCGAATTCGATCTGGCTGGCGCCCGGCTTGCACAGGGCCGGATCGAACAGCACCTGAGCCACCACCTTGCTGCACTGGTCGGACGGGAGAAGCTCGATCGTCGACGACGAGAGCAGCGCGATCAGGGCGGA
The DNA here is from genome assembly GCA_963662775.1 of Spirochaetia bacterium. Classification (GTDB taxonomy): domain Bacteria; phylum Spirochaetota; class Spirochaetia; order SZUA-6; family Bin103; genus CATQHW01. Next base: position 828,047 of record OY759747.1, on the reverse strand, counting down.
GAATGAGTGGAAAACCCCGATCTTCGCCTTGGGTCCGTAGTGGCGGTCGATCGCGACCAGCACGGCTCGGTAGTCGCTGATGAGGGTCGGGACGTTGTGCTGCTCGCGGGGGCCGACGGCATTCCAGCCGTGATTGCGCAGGTCGTACACGATCAGGTCGAAGTCACGGGCGAGCAGTGACCAGAACGGATAGTAGAGATCGATCGCCAGGCCGTTTCCGTGGCTGAGCACGAGCCGCGGGCCGGCCGGATTGCCGTGCCTCCTCAGGGTGGTGACCGTGTCGTCGTCGAAGCGGACCTCGCACACCGACAGCGGTTCGGGGATCTCCCAGACCGGTTGCGACGTCATGCCGATACCGGTTCCAGCTCATGGGCGACGGCGGCGGCGAAGTCGTCGGTACCCAGGTTGTCGACCCGCCAGCCGACGGCGGGGTCGTGGGGAAAGCGGAACTCGCCCGTGGGCGATCCGTGGCGCAGGGACGGAGGGATCTCGAAACCGGCCGTGTCCAGCGACAGCCCCGTGCCGAGCGCCTTGATCAGCGCCTCCTTCATCGTCCAGAGGGTGAAGAACAGGTCGGTCTTGTGCGCCCCGCGCGCGGCCGCGAGCTCCGTCTGCTCGGCGGGGCAGAAAACGGTGCGGATCGGTCCGTCGGGATCCGGCCGGGATCGCCGTTCCTCCACGTCGACGCCGATGCGTCCCCGTTCCGCCAGCGCTATCAGCCCATGGTTGCCGCTGTGGCTGACGTTGAAGCAGACGGGTGCCGGCCGGCCGGCCACCAGGGCGGCCGGCTTGCCATGGGGCGAGGCCTCGAAGGCCAGATCATCGTTGCGGCAGCCGAGCCGGCGGCAGAGCATGGCGCGCAACGCCGCGCGGCAGAGTGCGAACTCGTGCCGCGGGCGGGCGAGCCGATAACGGGACAGCCGCCTCTTCTCGGAGCGGTCAAGGGCCACCTCCGCCTGCTCCACACTGACCGCGTGTGGGGTCAGATCGACGTGGACGATGGTGGCAGCGCCGGTACGGTGGGTCGTCCGCCACCAGTGCTGGCCCATCGGAGACAGTGAGAGGATCCCGACGCCCGGGATCCTGGCGTGTTACGCGGAACGCGAATCCAGGTAGCTGGCAAGGTCGCCAAGAGTCTGCATGTTCCCGAAATTCTCCGGGGGCACGGTGACGTCGAACTCCTGGTTGACGATCTTGATGAAGGCGACTGCGTCCACGGAGGACACGCCGGAATCGCTGAACTTGGCGTTGAGATCGGGATCACGGCCCAGGTCCAGGTGTTCGTCGACCAAGCTCCTGAGCCGCTCGGTTGTGGTTGCCATCGGATACTCCCGCAGTGTGATGTCGGTTCGGCCCCATGGGACGCAGGGACCCCGGAAATGTAGTGAGGCAGCATGGTTGATACCCGGCAAGCTGTCAATTCGCAGATGGGTCCGTAAGCCGTTCAACGTTCAAGGGCCGGCGGTCGCCACGTCGGTCAGAACGGTGCTTCGCGGGCCGGAAAGTGGTGGTGGCGGTCCCGGCCGCTGACCAGCACCGGCTCGTGCAGACCGCCGTAGGAGTCCGGGGTGACCTGCCTGATCGCGGGCGAGATGTAGCGCGCCACCAGGCCGCAGCGCCGCCGCGTGGAGCGGTTGGGGTTGCTGGCGTGCACGAGGCGGCCGTGGTGGACGGACATCTGGCCGGCGCGCAGTTCCAGGTCGACGGCCCCGGTCGTGTCGAGCTGGTCGTCCGGGATCTCCTGGTTGATCGACAGCAGGTTGCCCTGCCGCTCCGCGGTGCCGTGCACCTTGACGCCCTCGCGGTGGGAGCGCGGCAGCACGCGCATGCAGCCGTTGGCGGCGTCGCTGTCGTCGATGGCGATCCAGGCGCTGTGCGCCTCGGCCGGTTCCAGGCCCCAGTAGGTGACGTCCTGGTGCCAGGCGACGAACGAGTCGGCGTCCGGAACGGGCTGCTTGTTGAAGAAGTGGGTGCCGAGCAGCATCACGTCCGGCCCCACCACCTGCTGCATGACGTCCAGCACGCGCGGGTCGGTGGCCAGCCGCCACACGAACTCGTCCCGGAGGTGGCGGCCATGCAGGCCGATCTGGCGCTGCTCGGCCGGCACCGACCGCTCCAGCTCGTCGAATGCCCGCCGCGCCGCGGCCACCTCGTCGGCGTCCAGCACGTCGATCCCGGTCAGGAAACCGGCGTCCTCGTAGCGCGTCATACGATCCGCCGCAGGCCGTCCGCGAGCCGCTCCAGCGCCTCCGCGAGCGTGGCGTCGTCGGGCGCGGCGTAGGCGATGCGCAGGAAGCAGCCGTCGGTCAGCCCGAACGCCGCTCCAGGTACGGCCGCGACGCCGTGCTCGGTGATCAGCCGCGAGGCGACCTCCACCGAGTCGGCGTCGGTCGCCACGCGCGCCAGCACGTAGAACGCGCCGCGGGTGGCGGGGACCTCCACCAGCGGCGCCAGCTCCCCGAGCGCCTGCAGGACCGCCGATCGCCGCTTGGCGATCCCGGGGAGGTGCCCGCGGCAGTAGTCGGCGCCGGCATCCAGCGCCGCGCACGCCGCGAACTGGCTGACGATCGGCGGGCAGATGGCGATGGTGTCCTGGATCTTGGCCGCCGCGTCGGTCAGGTGCGCGGGCAGGCGCAGGTAGCCGACCCGCCAGCTCGCGAACCCGTACGCCTTGGACAGCGAGAACAGGGAGATCGTGTGCTCGCCGGCATCCGGCAGCGACCCCGGCGAGAAGTGCTCGGCGCCGTCGTAGAGGAAGTACTCGTACGCCTCGTCGTGGACGTGGTAGACGCCGCGCTCGGCGCACAAGCGGTTCAGCTCGCGCAGGTCCGCCTCCGGATAGACGGCGCCGGACGGGTTGTTCGGGGAGATCGTCACGACCGCGCGCGTGTGGTCCGTGATCGCGTCGGCCACGGCGTCCAGGTCGAGTTGGAAGTCGCTGTCGGTCGCGACCACCACGGGCCGGCAGCCGGCCATGGTCACGGCCATCTCGTGGTTGAAGTAGTACGGGGACATCAGCACCACCTCGTCCCCCTCGTCGCACACGGCCAGCAGCGCGTTCACGAACGCCATGTTGCCGCCGGCCGACACCATCAGCTCGTGCTCGTCGCCGATGGTGATCCCGTTCTCACGCGCAAGCTTGGCGGCGATGCGCTCGCGAAGCGCGGGAATGCCGTACACGGACGCGTACTTGTGGTTGGCCGGGTCGGCCAGGAAGCGGTCCAGCGCCTCCCGCACGGCGGCCGGCGGCGGGTAGCCGACCACGCCCTGCCCGAGCGAGATGGTGCCCGGGTTGTCCGCGATGAGCCGGTGGATGCGCGGGATGATCGGCGGCTGCACCCGTTGCATGCGGGCGGACTGGCCGAATGCGGTCTGGCCCAATGTCGTCTGAAGGTACTGCACCGCCTTAGTATACTGACCGCGACAAGGGGGAACGGAGACCGAATGGCAGGAAAGATCGGATGGATCGGAACCGGCGTGATGGGGCGCTCGATGTGCCTGCACCTGCGCAAGGCCGGATACGAGGTGGCGGTGTACAACCGCTCGAAGGACAAGGCGCGGGACCTGCTCGATGCGGGCGCCGTGTGGTGCGACACGCCGGCCGGCGTGGCCGACGGCAGCGAGGCGGTGTTCAGCATCGTCGGCTACCCGCGCGACGTGGAAGAGGTGTTCCTGGGCCCGGGCGGGGTGCTTGCCGCGACGGCGAGCGGCAGCATGGTGATCGACATGACCACCTCGGAGCCGGCGCTGGCCAAGCGGCTGCACGAGCAGGCGGCAGAGCGCGGGGTGGCATCCCTGGACGCGCCGGTGTCCGGCGGGGACCTGGGCGCGCGTGCCGGCACGCTGGCGATCATGGTCGGCGGCGACCGCGCCGACTACGACCGCGCCATGCCGTACTTCGAGATCATGGGCGAGAACATCGCCTACATGGGATCGGCCGGAGCCGGACAGCACACCAAGATGAGCAACCAGATCCTGATCGCCTCCACCATGGTGGGCGTGGTCGAGTCGTTGCTGTACGGGCACAAGGCGGGGCTGGACCGCGATGAGATCATCGCCGTGATCGGCAAGGGCGCGGCGAGTTGCTTCGCCATCAACAACCTGGCCCCGCGCATCGTCAAGGGCGACTTCGAGCCCGGCTTCTACATCAAGCACTTCGTCAAGGACATGGGCATCGCCCTGGCCGAGGCGCAGGCCATGCGGCTGGCGCTGCCCGGCCTTTCGCTCGCCAACCAGTTCTACACGGCGGCGATGGCCGAAGGGCTGGAGGACCGCGGCACGCAGGCGCTGTACAAGGTGCTGGAGCGTCTGAGTAGCTGATCGGGATCGAGAGCCTTCGGCATCGGGTTGCCTGCCCGGCAACCCGATGCCTGAAGGCACACTACGTGACTATTTGGAACTGCGTGACTACTTGAGGTACAGCCGGGTGGCGTGTTCCTCCCATTCGCGGCCGCCGTTGGCGTAGTAGTACTCCAGCCACTCGTCGTAGTACTCCAGCGGGCGCCCACCGGTGAGGATCTGCACCGTCATCACGAAGTAGTCGAGCTTGGCGTCACCGGCCATCATGGCGCCGATGTCCTCGCCGCTCTCGTCGCGCACGGGACCGCCCACGACCGGGAACCACAGGTCGAGGTTGTTGGCGCCGTAGATCCCGTTCGGATCGATCGCGTGCTCCTCGATGAGGGCCTGGACGGCGCTGGAAGCCCAGCCGTACGTGCTGAACGTGCCCTGCCAGTAGAAGCCGAAACCGAACTGCTCGGTCCGGTCGGCGGTGCTCAGGGCGTTGACCGCCGGCACCAGCTGGGGCGCCAGCTCGCCTTCCGTAATCGTGTAGTGCTCGCCCTCGATCCCGAAACCGGACAGCAGCTTGACCTCCCGGTCCTGGGAGATGACGTCGCCCACCTGCATGATCTTGTGGATGTGCTCGTGGTTGTCGTCCAGGTGCTTGCCGAACACGATGAGCTGGGTCAGGAACGGGTTCCACACCCGCTGGATCGGCTTGCTGGCCTCGTCCCTGGCGATGTGGGTGGCCGGCACCACGACCGCGCCGGGCACGTTGTGGAACAGGGGCCCGATGAAGCGCGCGTTCTCGTCAGCCGTCCAGTTGCCACGTCCCATCCACTCGGTGGTCAGGTAGTTGCCCTGCGAGAAGACCTGGAACTTGTCGATGTTGCTGTGCGTGATGAACTCCGGGTCGATGTAGCCCTTGGCGAACCAGTCGCGGAGCGTCGCCAGCGCTTCCTTGTACTCCGGGAAGGTGAAGTGCTGCTTGATCATGCCGTCGCGCACGCCCTGGCCGCCGCTGACGATGCCGTACGCGTTGAACACCTGGTCGAACGCCTGCCACGTCGGGGATTTGCCGGACGCGCCCATCGCGAACTTGTCCGGGTACGCGGCCTTGTAGGCGGCGAACACCTCGTCGGCCTCGGCGATGGTGGAGGGAACCTCGTATCCCAGCTCGTCCAGGATGTCCTTGCGCCACATCTGGCCCGACGGAATCCAGCCGGTGTCCCAGATGCGCGGGGTGCCCCACATGCGGCCGTCGCTGGCGTCCTGGTACCGGGCCCAGGTCTCCTCTTCGTTCAGCCCGAGCTGGCCCATGAGGCCGCGCAGCCACTTGGACGACTCCGGCATGTGCTCTTCCATCTCCGCCAGCTCGAACTTCGCCGACGCCTGGCGCAGGAAGTCCTCGTTGATGTTGAACACGTGGAAGAGGTCGGGAAGATCGTTGGCGGCCAGGTTGAGCTGGATGATCTCCATGTGGTTGTCCACGGCGCCGTAGATCTCGAACTGGACGTCGAAGCCGACCTTCTGGCTCACCAGATCCTCGAGCATCGGCGGGATCGGCGCGTCCGGACCGGGCACACCGCGGGTGCCGAACCACTTGATCACCGTCGGGCCCTCGGCTGAGCCCCCTTCGGCCTCGCCGGTCGCGCCGGCCATGCCGGCTGACAGGACCAGAATCAGCAGTGCCGTTCCGGTCAGTGAAAAGAACCGTTTCATCGTGCCTCCCAATAGGAACGATAGTGGAATGATGCCTCGATACCCGAGGCGTTGGCTCGGCTAGCCCTTCAGCGAGCCGATCATGATGCCCTTGACGAAGTAGCGCTGGAAGAACGGATAGGTCAGCACGATGGGAATGGTCACCACCATCAGGATGGCCGCGCGCAGCGACTCCGGCGTGTACTCCTGGAACTCGATGGCCAGCATCTGCTCGTCGATGCTGGTCGCCGTGAACGACGCGTCGATCAGCACGCGGCGCAGGATGGCCTGCAGGATCTGGATCGGGGGGCGCTGGATGTAGATCAGCGCGTCGAACCAGGAGTTCCAGTGCTGGACCATCGACCACAGCGAAAGGGTGGCGATGATCGGCATCGACACCGGCACGTAGATCCGGAACAGGATGGTGACGTCGTTGGCGCCGTCGATGCGCGCGCTCTCGGCCAGCTCCTCGGACACCGACATCATGAAGTTGCGGGCGATGATCAGCGAGAACGCGTTGGCCACAAACGGCAACACCAGGGCCCAGATCGTGTTCATCATCCCCAGCGACCGGATCAGCAGGAAACTCGGCACCAGCCCGCCGGAAAAGAACATCGTGAACACCACCAGGAAGGTCCAGAAGTTCCGGTACGGCAGGTACTTCTTGGACAGGGAGTACGCCATCATGATGAGCACGGTCACGGTGATCGAGGTGCCCAGGACGGTACGCAGGATGGTCCAGAAGAACGCCGGCACGATCGACCCGCCGAGCAGCACGCGCTGGTACGAATCGATGGTCATGCGGCCCAGGTGCGGGAACAGGTGAAGCCCCTTTGCCTGCACGTCGACGCGATTGCTCACCGACAGCGTGATCTGGTTCATGAACGGGTAGACGATGGTGGCGCAGAGCACCAGGATCAGGCTGACGTTGACGATGTCGAATACCCAGTCCCCGGCGCTGCGGCGAAGCAGCGACTTCCGCAGGGCTACCATAGGGTCGCGTCCGAAAACGACCGGCTGATGCGGTTGGCCATCAGCAGCAGGATGCAGCCGATCACGTTCTTGGCCAGTCCGACGGCGGTGGCAAAGCTGTACTGAATGCCCTCCAGCCCCATCCGGTAGACGTAGGTGTCGATGATGTCGGCCACCTCGTAGACGGCCGGGTTGTAGAGGTTGAAGATCTGGTCGAACCCCGCTTCCAGCAGGTGCCCGACGCGCAGGATGAACAGGATCACGATGGCGGGGGCGATCGAGGGGAGGGTAATGTGCCACATCAGGCGGAAGCGGCCGGCGCCGTCGATAGTGGCCACCTCGTACAGCTCCGGATTGACGCCGGCGATCGCGGCCAGGTAGATGATGGTGCCCCAGCCGATCGACTGCCACACGTCCGAGATGATCAGGATGGCGATGAACCACTGCTGATCCGCCAGCAGCACCGGGGCCGTGGCGTCGAACAGGGAGAAGAGGTAACCGAGCAGCCCGGTGGAGGGCGACAGTACCTGGCGAACCAGCCCGGCGATGACCACCCAGGACAGGAAGTGGGGCAGGTACGAGATGGTCTGCACCGTGCGCTTGAACACGCCCACGCGCAGCTCGTTGAGCATCAGGGCCAGGATGATCGGCGCCGGGAACCCGATTATCAGGCGCAGCAGGCTGATCTCGACGGTGTTCATGAACACCCGGCCAACGCCCGGGTAGGTGAACAGCCGGTTGAAGTACTTCAGTCCCGCCCAGGGGCTGCCCAGGATGCCGTCGGCGGCGACGAACTCCTTGAACGCAAGGGTGACGCCGTAGATGGGGACGTAGCGGAAGATGACGAAGAAGACGAGCCCCGGCACCATGAGCAGGAAGAGGTACTTGGCCCGGTCCAGCTCGGCGAGGCGTCTCTGCCAGCGGGTTCGTCCGACGGCGGCCGACGGCGCCGCAGTGCTGCTCAAGGGCCTGCAGGCTACCCGCTGGCGGGCTGGCTGACAAGGCAGCGCACCCCGGGGGACCCGGGGTGCCTCGGCGAGCCGGCCTCCGGTTGACCGCGTCGAGGGGCGGCGAGGATACTCCCGGCAGCAACGCTGCGAGCAAGCGGGGGGGGAGGGTGCGGGTCGAGACGGACGCTCCGCTGACCGGCCGCAACACGCTGCGCGTGGCGGCCACGGCGCGCTACCTGGTACGGGTCGGGGGCGGCCCGCCCGACCGCGTGGCGCGCGAGCTGGCCAAGTTGCTCGGCGATCCGCGCTTCGACCGCCTGCCGCGCTTGGTGCTCGGCGGCGGCAGCAACGTCCTGTTCGCCGGCGACTACCCGGGCGTCGTGATCATGCCGCGCTCGGGCGGCATTGCGGTACAGGAGGCCTCGGAGTCGGTGATCGTGACGGCCGCCGCCGGTCACGACTGGCACCGGCTGGTGGGCTGCGCGGTGGCGCGCGGCTGGGGCGGCATCGAGAACCTCAGCCTGATTCCGGGCTCGGTCGGCGCGGCGCCGATCCAGAACATCGGCGCCTACGGCGCGCAGCTCTCCGACGTGTTCGTCGACCTTCAGGCGGTGCCGCTGGACGGCGGCGAGCCGCGCACCTTGGACGGCGCCGCCTGCGCGTTCGGTTACCGGGACAGCGTCTTCAAGCACGGCCTGCGCGACCGGATGCTGATCACGCAGGTGCGGCTGCGCCTGCGCACGCGGCCGGAGCTGAACCTGGAGTATGCCGGCGTGCGCGAGGAGCTGGCGCAGATGGGGGTTGCGGGTCCCACGGTCGCCGAGGTGAGCCGGGCGGTCGTCCGGCTGCGGCGGCGCAAGCTGCCCGATCCGGAAACGGAGCCCAACGCCGGCTCGTTCTTCAAGAATCCGGTGCTCCCGGCAGATCGGTACGAGCGGGTCCGGGAGCGCTGCCCGCAGCTCGCCGGAGTGGCAGCCGGCGGCGGTTACAAGGTGCCGGCGGCGCAGTTGATCGAGGCATGCGGTCTGCGCGGCCGCCGCTTCGGGCGCGCCGGCGTGGCCGAGCGGCACGCCCTGGTGCTAGTCAACCACGGCGGCGCCAGCGGCAGCGAGCTCCTGGCGGCGGCGGTGGCGGTCGAGGACGCGGTGATGGAGCGGTTCGAGATACGCCTGGAACGCGAGGTGCGAGTGATCGGCGGCGAGGGAGGGCGTGCATGAGCTCCACGGCCAGGCACGCCGGTGATCCGGCGCAGGCCGTGAGGCTGGGCCGGAGTGACTGCGGCCGCTTCGAGAGCGCCGTTCGCAAGGAGTGGCTGGTAACCAACGGCCTGGGCGGATTCGCCTCCGGGACCGTGGCCGGACTCAACACGCGCCGCTATCACGGCCTGCTCGTGGCCGCGCTCAGGCCGCCGCAACAGCGCATCCTCACCGTGGCCAAGATCGATACCCTGGCCTGCTACTACGAAACTTCCTATCCGCTCTTCACCAACGAGTTCGGCGCCGGCACCGTCGACCCGCACGGCTACCGCTGGATCGAATCGTTCCATCTCGACCACCTGATACCGGTCTGGACCTGGGCGTTGGCCGACGCGCGTCTGCAGCAGCGCATCTGGATGGACCACGGGCACAACACCGTTCGGCTGAGCCTCACGCTGGCGCGTGCCACCGGCCCCGTCTCCCTGACCGCCACCCCGCTGGTCACCTGGCGCGATTTTCACGGCCATACGCGTGGCCCAGCGCGTGATGGTGGAGAGGTGGAGACCGATCCGATCGCCGGCGGGGTCGCGGTGCGGGCAGGCGCCGGCGCTCAGCCCTGCCGGATCGTCGCCGACCGGGGGGCGTTCCGCGCGCATCCGGACTGGTACTGGGGATTCAGACACCGCATGGAGGCGGAGCGCGGCCTGGACGCGGCCGAGGACCTGTTTTCGCCGGGATCGTTCGCCTGCACGCTCGGGCCGGGAGAGACGGTGACGTTGTCCTGCTCACTGGAGGATGTCGCCGCAGACGGCGGCCGGGAGTCGCTGGCGCGGGAGCGCGCGCGGCAGGACGGCCTGCTGCAGGCGCTGCCGGCCGAGGAACCGGCGTGGATCCGGCACCTGGCGCTGGCCGCCGACCAATTCATCGTGCAGCGCTCGCTCCCGGACGGGATCGACCCGCCCGGAACGGCGGCGGGCCGAACGATCGTCGCCGGCTATCCCTGGTTCGGCGACTGGGGGCGCGACACCATGATCGCCCTGCCGGGGCTGACCCTGACCACCGGCCGTGCCGCGGTTGCCGCCGACATTCTGCGCACCTTCCGGCGCTACCTCGACCGGGGCATGCTTCCCAACCGGTTTCCCGACGAAGTCGATCCGGGCGCGGGGGCGGAGTACAACACGGTGGACGCCACCCTCTGGTACTTCCATGCCGTCCATCAGTACCTGCAGCACACCGGCGATCTTGCCCTCATCGAAGAGCTGTTTCCCGCGTTGGCGGAGATCGTCGACTGGCACCGGCGCGGGACGCGCCACGCCATTCGCGTCGACGCGGACGACGGCCTGCTGTACGCCGGCGAGCCGGGGGTGCAGCTCACCTGGATGGACGCCAGGGTGGGCGACTGGGTGGTCACGCCGCGCATCGGCAAACCGGTCGAAGTCAACGCCCTGTGGCACAACGCCCTGCGCGTGCTGGCCGACCTGGCCCAACGCCTCGGCGCGGCGGAAGCCTGCGCCGGCTACCGCGCCGCGGCCGAACAGGCCGCCGACAGCTTCCGCCGGCGATTCTGGCACGCTGCCGGCGGCTACCTCCACGACGTGATCGACGGCCCGGAGGGCGAGCCCGACCTCCGGCTCAGGCCGAATCAGATCTTCGCGGTGTCCCTGCCGTTCCCGCTGTTGACAGACGCCCAGGCCAGGGCCGTGGTCGACGCCTGCGCCCGCCGGCTCTGGACGTCGTACGGTCTGCGCAGCCTGGCGCCGGCCGATCCGGCCTACGTCGGCCGCTACGGCGGCGGTCCGGCCGAGCGCGACGCGGGCTACCATCAGGGCACCGTGTGGGGCTGGTTGCTCGGGCCGTTCGCCACCGCCCACTACCGCGTGTACCGGGATCCGGCGGCGACCCGCAGGATCCTCGCCCCGATGAAAGATCACCTGGCCGACGCCGGCCTGGGATCCATCAGCGAAGTTTTCGACGGCGACCCGCCCCACCTCCCGGGCGGCTGTGTCGCGCAGGCCTGGAGCGTGGCCGAGGTGCTGCGCGCCTGGAGTCAACTCCCGCCGGCCGGACCGGCTCCCGCAGTGCGGGCAATGCAGTGACGCGCCGCCTCATCGCCGGCTTGCTGATCGGCCTCGTCGTTGCCGTGCTGGAAGCGATGGTACTGACGCTCGGCTCCACCGCGGCGGCGCCTGGCGGGATCGTCAGGGACGCCGGCGGAACGATGCGGCTGCTCCTGGCCGGCGCATCGCTCGGCGCCGTCTACGCGCTGCTGTTCCGTCCCACGCACGGGAGTCACCCGGAGAATGTCATGGGCGGTGTCGTGATGGGAGTGGTGACGTGGTTGGTCTTTGCCCTCAGCCTCTTCCCCATCCTCAACGAGGGCGCCCCGGCGTGGCACGGGGACACGGCGGCCCGCATGGTCCCGGAACTGATCGCCTACGTGCTGCACGGCAGTCTGACCGGGTTCCTGTACGGCCTGGCGTGCGAGCGCCTGCGTCTGGCGCCGGCGGCAACGCACCCGGCGGAGCCGGCTGCCAGAACGAACGTCGTCATCGTCGGTGGTGGCTACGCGGGCGTAAGCGCAGCCGAGTCGCTCGACACGGCGTTCGCCGACGATCCCGGCGTGGACGTATGGCTGGTCAGCAAGACCAACTATCTCGTGCACACGCCCATGCTGTCGGAGGTGTCATCGAGCGCCGTCAATCCGCAGCACATCAGTCCGCCGCTGCGCACCTTCTTTCGAGGGGTGCACGTGGTACAGGGCGAAGTCGCGAGCGTCGATTGGGCACGAGGTCGTGTCGAGCTGAGTCCCGGCGTCCGTTCGCCGCACCGCAGCCTGGCATTCGACCACCTTTTGATCACGACGGGATGCGTCCCCGGCTTCTTCGGCAACCGGGACATCGAGGCCAACACGCTCACCTTCAAGTCGCTGCAGGACAGCATCCGACTCCGCAATCGAATCATCGACAGGTTCGAGCGGGCCGACTTCGAACGGGACCCGGAGAAGAAGCGTCAACTGCTGACGTTCGTGGTCGTCGGGGGTGGCTTTGCCGGCGTCGAGCTGATCGGCGGCATCAACGACTTCGGCCGGGGCATGTTGCCCTACTATCCCAACATTGAGCCGGACGACGTGCGGTTTGTACTGGTCCATCCCGGCGACGTCATATTGCCCGAATTGAGCGAGTCCCTGGGGCGGTTCGCGCAGGAGAAGATGGCCGCGCGAGGCGTCGAGTTCATCCCCAACACGAGGGTCACCGGAGCCGAGCCGGGGATGATCGTCATCGGCGACGAGAGTCTTGCAGCCGACACCGTGGTGTGGACGGCAGGCAATCAGCCGAATCCGATCGTGCATGCACTCGGCGTCGAGCTGACGCGGCGGGGTCAGATTCCTGTCTCGTCCGACTTGCGATCAGTCGAGAACCCGGCCCTGTGGGCGGCGGGCGACTGCGCCCGGATCCCCATCCCCAACGACGCGGGCTCCTTCTACCCGCCGACGGCACAGCACGCCTTTCGCGAGGGGAAGCTGCTGGGCCGCAATGTTGCGGCCGCGATCCGCGGCAAGCCGCTGCAACCGTTCGACTTCAAGACGCTGGGCAGCCTGGCCGCGCTGGGGCACCAGTTGGCGGTGGCTGAAGTGCTGGGTCATCGTTTCTCCGGATTCCTGGCATGGATCATGTGGCGCGCCATCTACCTGTCGAAGCTCCCCAACCTGGAGAAGCGGCTGCGCGTCCTGCTGGACTGGGTTCTGGACGTGTTCTTCCCGCCTGACATCGTGCAGACCATGAGCTTCGACACGGAGCCGGAACGGGACGTGCGGTCATGACGCGCAATCGCCTGCTGGCCGGGACGATCGCCGGGGTGCTGGGCGGCGGCGTGTCGGGACTGCTGGTAGCGCCTGCCACCGGCTGGCCGGTCCACCTGCTGGTAAGCGGCGTCCTGGGGCTGCTCTTCGGTCTCGGGTTCGGCGTGCGGGTGCGAACCGCCGGATCGGCCCTCATGTGGGGACAGGCGTACGGCACTCTGTGGTGGCTGGCCGGTCCGCTGACGCTGTTGCCGCTCGTGGATGGACGCGGTCTGCAGTGGACGGTGCCGGCGATACAGGGCAGCTTTCCGGAGCTCCTGGCGCACATGGTCGGCTTCGGGGCGGTGCTGGGCCTGGCGATGTACGGCCTCGGCCGCCTGCTCCCGTTTATCCCCGCCGCCGCCAAGCCGTCGCCGACAGAGCTGACGGTTCCCGCCCTGGTGCCGCCGCTCGTGCAGGCGCTCGTCGTGGGCGGAGTGGGCGGACTGCTCGGCGCATGGGTGTTCCTGTGGGGAATCGAGACGGCTGGGTTCTTTCCCGTCGTCGCGGGTATGGTGGGCATGAGCTCGCCCGCGGCGGGCGGCCTGCTGCACTATCTCATCGGCTTGGTCATCGCCATGACCTTCGCGCTCCTGTTCTACCGCAACATGGGCGGCGCCGGCTCCGCTCTCATCTGGGGCATGGGTTACGGCGTGCTCTGGTGGATTCTCGGCCCGCTGACGCTGCTTCCGCTGTTCACCGGCAATCCGGTTCATTGGACCGTGGAAGCGGCGCGGGCGAACTTCTCGTCGCTGGTGGCGCATCTGCTCTATGGGGCCGTCGTCGGCTGGGTCTATGCCATCGTCAATCGGCTGTGGATGATCCTGTTCGTGGACTCGGATCCGCTCAGCCGCACGCGTGAAGGTGCCGGTACACGCAGCGTCCGCGGCCTCCTGGTCGGGCAGGCCGGCGGCATTCTGGGCGGCACACTCTTCACCTTCGTCATGTACGGCGTCGGCGCACTGCCCAGCGTCGCCAGCCTGGTCGGTTCCCGCTCGCCCTTCGTCGGCGTTCTGGTGCACTTCGCCATCTCGATCCTCATCGGCAGCAGCTTCGGTTTGCTGTTTCAGCGCCAGGCATACAGCCCCGGAGCGGGCATGAGCTGGGGAATATCGTATGGCGTGCTGTGGTGGCTGCTCGGGGCGCTGACGCTGTTCCCGGCACTGTTGCGCCAACCTGTCGATTGGTCGCTGGCGGCGGCTTCGGCCAACTACGCCTCCCTGATCGGGCACCTGTTCTACGGCATCGGCCTGGGGCTGTTGCTCCAACACCTGGTCTCCCGGTACGACTCGGCACGGCAACCGGACCGACAACGCGATACGGGTACGCCGGAAGCGCTGTGGGCCAGCACCGTGCTGGTGACGGTCATCCTGCCGCTCGTATTGGCCGGATAGCTAGAGCTAGAGAGCTAGCCCGGCTGGGACGCGTAGTGCGGGTGATCGGCGGCGAGGAGGAGTGCTGATGTTTGGAGAGGTGTCGCTGCCGGCGGAAGCTCCGTTGGTGAGCGAGAGCCAAGCCCGATGCAGAAAGCGTCTGGCAGTTCGGATCAGAGCACGCTGCTCGGCATGTTGCCGTCGATCTCCAGGATCTCCACCTCTGGCGCCCGCACCAAATCCTCGATTGCCGGCCGTGAACCGCCGATCAGGACGGAGCTCCAATCGGTGTCGGTCAGATAGCACCAATTGCGCGATTCGGGCCACGCAACGTCCTGTGGGCAGCCCGAGAGAGGTCCGTCTAAGGCCGGCGAGCGCCGTTCCATCGCGCAGAACGTCCCGAAGTGCTCGTAGCCGCCCGACCACACGTAATAGCCGCGAAACGGCAGATCGAAGTGGCGTGGTCGATGCAATGGGACCGCCCGCGGATGGCCACCCACAATGCCGTTTCCGTTCCACACGCCGTAGAACACGACGTTGGAGTGATCGTAACGGCTGAGTGGCGCACCGATGACGGTGCGCCACGCGGCGGACAAGTCCCACACGGTGTTTGCGATCTCCGCCTGCCCCACATCATGCAGACCGCGACCGCCCGTTGTGCAGATGGCTCGTTCCAGATCCGGCCACGTCGTAGCGGGGGAGAAGTCCACTCCGCAGAGCGCCGCCAGTTCGCTCCAGCGGTGCACTGCGGGACCCCGGTCTTGAGCGAACGGAGTGGTGTAGTGGCTGATCTCCACCGGAGGAAAGACTCGTCCATATGCCGCGAACGGCCGGGGCAGTTGGTCCCGGATCAGTTGGGCTTCGCCCCCGTCGCCTAGCAGCGCCTCGAGCCAGCGGCCATCTTCCCGGTATTTCCTCTTCGCTGCGAACATCAACTAATCAGGGCGGGGCCGCGGGGGAGCTGGCTTGAAGCCGGCTCCCCCTATGGCGGAAACGGTGTGAGCGCTACCGTGATACCGGTGTGCGAACCCGGCTGCGACTATGCGAGGTCGTAGCGGTCGAGGTTCATCACCTTGTTCCAGGCGGCAACGAAGTCGCGCACGAACGCCGAGTGCCCATCGTCGCAGCCGTAGACTTCCGCGAGGGCGCGCAGCTCGGAGTTCGAGCCGAACACCAGGTCGGCCTCGGTGGCCGTCCACTTGACGTCGCCGCCGGCCGCGTCACGGCCCTCGAACACGCCGTCGGAGGACGGCTGCCACTGCGTGCTCATGTCGAGCAGGTTCACGAAGAAGTCGTTGCTCAGCGCTCCCGGCCGGTCCGTGAATACGCCGTGCGCGGACTGCGCGGTGTTGGCGTTCAGGACGCGCATGCCGCCGACCAGCGCCGTCATCTCGGGCGCGGTCAGCGTCAGCAGGCAGGCGCGCTCAACCAGCGCTTCCGCCGCCGAAGTTCCGTTGCCGGCCTTGACGTAGTTGCGGAACCCGTCCGCGGTGGGCTCCAGCACGGCAAACGACTCCTCGTCCGTCCACTCCTGCGACGCGTCCGTGCGTCCGGGCGCGAAGGGGACCTGCACGTCGTGCCCGGCGTCGCGTGCGGCCTGCTCGACGGCCGCGCAGCCGGCCAGGACGATCAGGTCGGCGAGGGAGACCCGCTTGCCGCCCGACTGGGCGTTGTTGAACTCCGCCTGGATCCCCTCCAGCACCGGCAGCACCTTCGCCAGCACGGCCGGGTCGTTCACTTCCCAGTCCTTCTGAGGTGCGAGGCGCAGGCGCGCCCCGTTGGCGCCGCCGCGCTTGTCGGTGCCGCGGAACGATGCCGCCGCCGCCCAGGCGGTCGCGACCAGCCGGGAACCGGACACGCCCGAGGCGAGCACCTCGGCCTTGAGGTGCGCGATGTCCTGCTCGCCGATCAACTCGTGGTCGACCTCGGGCACGGGGTCCTGCCACAACTGCGGCTCTTCCGGGACCAGCGATCCGAGGTAGCGGCTGCGCGGTCCCATGTCGCGATGGAGCAGCTTGAACCACGCCTTGGCGAAGGCGTCTTCGAGGTCGGCCGGACTCTCCAGGAAGCGCTTCGAGATCGGCGCGTAGGCCGGGTCCTCGCGCAGCGAGAGGTCGGTGGTGAGCATCATCGGCGCGTGCTTCCTGGCCGGATCGTGGGCGTCCGGAACGGTCGCTGCCTCGGACGCGTTCACGGGCGCGTACTGCGACTTGCCGGCGGGGCTCTTCGTGAGCTCCCACTCGTGGCCGTGCAGGTTCTCCATGAAGTTGTTGTCCCACTTGGTGGGTTCGTTGGTCCACGCGCCTTCCAGGCCGCTGGTGACGGTGTCGCCGGCCTTGCCCGAGCCGCGGCCGTTGCGCCAGCCGAAGCCCTGCTCCTCAACGCCTGCGCCCTCGGGTTCGGCGCCGACCTGGTCGTCCGGGGCGGCGCCGTGCGCCTTGCCGAAGGTGTGACCGCCGGCGATGAGCGCGACCGTCTCCTCGTCGTTCATCGCCATGCGGGCGAACGTGTTGCGGATGTACTGCGCGGCGGCCGCGGGGTCGGGGTTGCCGCCGGGTCCCTCCGGGTTCACGTAGATCAGGCCCATGTGGTCGGCGCCGACCGGTCCCTGCAGCTCGCCGTCTGCGTCGTGGCGCTCGTCGCCGAGCCACTCGGTCTCCGACCCCCAGTCGGTCTCGTCGGCCTCCCAGACATCGGGGCGGCCGAAGGCGAACCCGAACGTCTTGAAGCCCATCGATTCCAGGGCGCAGTTGCCGGCGAAGATGATCAGGTCGGCCCACGACAGGTTGCGGCCGTACTTCTGCTTCACCGGCCACAGCACCCGCCGCGCCTTGTCCAGGTTGCCGTTGTCCGGCCAACTGTTCAGGGGCGCGAAGCGCTGGTAGCCGGAGCCGCCGCCGCCGCGCCCGTCGCTGATGCGGTAGGTGCCCGCGGCGTGCCAGGTCATGCGGATGAACAGCGGCCCATAGTGGCCGTAGTCGGCCGGCCACCAGTCCTGCGAGGTGGTCATGGCCTTCTCGATGTCCTGCTTCAACTCGTCGACGTCGACGTTCTTGAACGCCTCGGCATAGTTGAACTCCCCGCCCATCGGGTCCGATGCGGGAGAGTTCTGACGGAGAGCCTTCAGGCTCAACTGACTCGGCCACCAGGTCTGGTTCGTCGTCATGGCATCTCTCTCAATTCGGCAAGCTGCCGGGTGTAGCGCGACCTTCCGTTACCTACGGCGCGCGCGGCGGATTGTAGCCTCAATCGTCAACTCCCGGAAGGCCTGCCGGCATGGTTCCGTACGCTGGACGCTACGGCGCTCGGGGCGTCATGCTGAACGTGGAGGTGAACTATGGAACAGGCATTCCGATTTGTTGACGGCTGGGGAGGCGGCCCCGAGGGACGAGAGCTGGGGATCGCGTCCGGCGTAGCCGTCGACAGCCGCGACCGCGTCTACGTGATCGACCGCGAGCCGGATCCGGCCATCGTCGTGTATGACCGCGACGGCGACCTGATCACCACGTGGGGAGAGGATATCTTCAGCGTGCCGCACGAGCTGTGGATCGACGAGCACGACCGGGTGCTGGTCGCCGACTGCGGCGACCACACGGTGCGCATCTGCACCGCCGACGGGCAAGTGCTGCAGACCCTGGGCACCCCGGGCGTTCCCGGAGCGGCCGGCATGCCGTTCAACCGGCCCACGCGTGCGGTGGTGGCGCCGGACGGGGAGATCTGGGTCGCCGACGGCTACGGCCAGGAGTGCCTGCACCGCTTCTCGGCCGCCGGCGAGCTGCTGGCGACGTTTGGCGGGCGCGGCGCAGGACCGGGCCGGTTCACGCTGCCGCACTCGGTGGTCTGCGACTACAGCGGCCACGTTCTGGTCGCCGATCGCGAGCCGAACAACCGGATCTGCATCATGGACCGCTCGGGGCGCCAGGTCGCCGAATGGGGCAACAAGCAAAGTCCGTGCGGACTGTTCGTGGGCGGCGACGGCACCGTCTACCTGGCCGACGGCACCCTGGTGATCCTGGACCCGGACGGAAACGAGCTCGCCGACATTCCGATGCCCGAGCAGCCCACCGACCGCTCGCACGGAGCGCACAGCGTGTGGGTCGACCGGCACGGCGACATCTACGTGTCGGAGGTGGGCGTGGAGAACCTCGTGCACAAGCTCACCCGCGCCGCCTGATTCGGGACGACGGCGCGTCGGGGCGACGGTGGCCGACGATGTCCTGCCATGTCGGTCTTCGTGAGGATTGGGTCGGAGGCGCCCGAGAAGATGCGAAATAGACACCGTTTTCGACGCTGATGATACCGTATTGAGATCGACCGGGATGGTCAGATCAGTTATACTGTGGGTGGTCTCGCGGTCATGTCTGCGGACAGAGGATGGTGGTGCCTGCCATGAACGCACGACTGATGAGTATCGTCGGCGCGGCCATACTGGTCGTCCTGTCCGCATGCGACGACCTCGGCACCCCACCGGATGGGGAAGCATCCGCCGACGTCGGGAGCCCCGATGCGGGGCTGGTGAGCAGCGCCGCCAGCCATGCGCCCCGCTACGGAAGCGTGACGCAGGGCAGCAGAGCCGTCGCAGGGATCACGGCAGACCGCGTGAGCTGGGACGGCAGCGCCCCGGTGGTCGCCGGCCGCCGGTTGCCCCACCTCATTCCTGGCGGGATCGATGGCGGGAGCGGCATGCGCTACTACACGAACCGAGAGGAAACCGGGTTGGCGGCCGTCGCTTCCCGGATCTTGCTCCAGCCGGGAACGCCGCCGCGGGCGACCGTCATCGCGTCCGATCCCGCAGCGTTCGGGCTCTGGATGTACCGCACGGGAGACGGTTTCGTCTGGGGCACGTTCGCCGATGGACTGGCGGCGAGCGAATCGCCAGCCACCGCCGACACCTATCGCGGCACCACGGTGGGCGTGTACGCGGATGCCAGGGGCGAGGTGGAGTTCTTCGTCGCGCGGATCACGCTGGAAGTTGCCGGCGGCTCGGTGACCGGGATGGTCGATGAGATCCTGGACACCAGCGGCGAACGGGTCACGAACCCGCTGGGACGCGGCGCTCCCGGCGCCGCCCCCACCATAGTACTCAAGGCGGCCGCCGCGACCGGCGAGCCGAGAGGAGACACGGCGCTCGCGATCGACGGCGAAGAGCAGTCGGACTGGGACGGCAAGTGGGGGGTGACGTTCTTCGGCGACGCGGCGGCCGGCACGTGGGGAGTGACCGACGGCTTCACCTTCTCCGTCGTGGGCGCATTCGCGACCCGGTAGGAGAGCCTCACCACTTCAGGAGGTTGCCGCCGAAGGTGAGGCCCGCGCCGAAGCCGACGGTGATGAGCAGCTCGCCGGGCGACACCTCGTCGTGCTCGTACAGCTCGTTGAGCGCGATCGGGATGGTGGCCGCGGACGTGTTCGCGTACTCCTCGATGTTGAGGTAGAACTTCTCGTACGGAATCCGCGACCGCTTGGCGGCGGCCTCGATGATGCGCTGGTTGGCCTGGTGCGGGACGATGTAGGCGATGTCGTCGATGGTGAGTTGGTTGCGCGCGAGGATCTCGCGGATCACCTCGATGATGGCCGGCACCGCGAAGTTGTAGACGGACTGCCCCTCCATCTTGATCAGCAGGTCGCGCTCCGCGTCGCGGCCCGGCTTGAACGGCGTCCTCGTGCCGCCGACCTCGCGGGCCAGGAAGGCGGCGCCCGAGCCGTCCGCCTTGAGCACCGAGTCCAGGATCCCGCAGCCGTTGTCCGAGGGGCTGATCACCGCGGCGCCCGCCCCGTCCCCGAACAGCACGCAGGTACTGCGGTCCGTCCAGTCGACGATCCGGGTCAGCACCTCGCTGCCGATCAGCAGCACGCGCTCGGCGGCGCCGGAGGCGATGAACCCCTTGGCCGTCTCCAGTCCGTACACGAACCCCGTGCAGCCGACGCCGATGTCCATCGCCGCGGCGTTCCTGGCGCCGATCATGTCCTGCACGATGCACGCCGTGGACGGGAAGCCGACATAGTCGGAGGAGGCGGTGGCCACCAGCACCATGTCGATGGACTCGGGCTCCGCGCCGGAACGCGCAAGCGCTACCTTCGCCGCCTCCGCTCCGAGGTCGGACGCGGCTTCATCGTCGCTGGCAATGTGGCGATAGCCGATGCCGGTGTGGGATCGGATCCATTCGTCGGAGGTGTCCAGGAACTCGGCGAGCTCGTCGTTGGACATGCGTCGGGCCGGCGTGTAGGCGCCGATCCCCTCAATTCTTGCGCCCATCGGGTCTCCTTGGAGCGGCGTGGGAGGCTTTCCGCCTTCGAAGACGACTGTCCGCCGAATTTAGAATCCCGATCGTCAACTGGTCAAGCGGGGCGGGAGTCGGCCGGCGCGTTGACCTTGGTGGGCCTGCAGGTCTATGCTGCACACGAGCACCATCCGATGCGGACGTGTTTCCTGTTCCCGGCGCAGGGCGCCCAGTACCCGGGGATGGCCCGTGATCTCTGGGAGCACAGCCAGGAGGTCAAGGACCTGTTCCAGATTGCCTCCGATGCTACCGGCACCGACATGCGGCGCCTGCTGTTCGACGGTACCGAGGAGGAGTTGCGCGCCACCGACCGCACCCAGATCGCCGTCACGCTTGCCAATCTGTCCGCGGCCATCGTTCTCGGCGAGCATGGCGTGACAGGCGACGGGTTCGCCGGCTTCAGCCTTGGCGAGTACTCGGCGCTGCACCTGGCCGGGGTGATCGGCGCGGCCGACATCTTCCCGATCGCCAGGGAGCGCGGCGTCGCGATGGAGGCGGCAAGCCGAGCCTCCGATACCGACGACGGCCGCTCGGGGATGGCCGCCGTGATCGGGCTGGCGCCGGAGCGCGCGGAGGCGGCGATCGCCGATCTGCCGGACGGAACGATCTTCGTCGCCAACTACTCCAGCCCGCGGCAGGTGGTGCTGGCCGGCACGGCCGGCGGCCTCCGGGACGCCGAAGCGGCCTGCAAGGCGGCGGGAGCGCGGCGCTTCATCACCCTGAAGGTGTCGGGTCCGTTCCACTCGCCCTTGATCCGGGAGGCGGCCGACAGGCTGGCGGAGGTGCTGGCCGACGTCCCCTTCGCCGATCCGGTACGGCCGGTGTACGCCAACGTCACCGGAGCGCAGGTCACCTCCGGAAGCGAGGCGCGCGAGCTCTGCGTGCGGCAGGTGGTGTCCAGCGTGCGCTGGACGGACGAGGTGGCCTCATTGCAGGCGGCCGGCTACGACCGCTACCTGGAGGTGGGGCCGGGACAGGTGCTCGCCGGGCTGTTCCGGGGTTTCCGCGGCGAGTTTCGGTGCGAGGCGGCAGGGACTCTGGAGGCGATCGAAGCCGCCGCTGCGGCTGCATCTTGAGCGCCCGGCCATGAGTCTGGACGGCGCGGTCGCGGTGGTGACCGGCGGCTCGCGCGGTATCGGAGCGGCGGTCTGCAGCGCCCTGCTGCGGGACGGCGCCAAGGTCTATTCGCTCTCGCGGACCGCCGCCGGCGCCGGGCAGTTGGACGAGCGGGGGGACCACACGTGGCTGGCTACCGACGTGGCCGACGAAGAGGCCCTGAACGCCCGCATCGAACGGATTCTTGCGGAGAACCAGGGCGTGCAGATCCTGGTGAACAACGCCGGCATCACGCGGGACGGACTGGTGTTCCGGATGTCGCGGCAGGACTGGGACGCGGTGCTGGCGCTCAACCTCACGGCGACCTTCCTGACCTGCAAGCTCGTCGCCCGCGACATGGCGCGGCGGCGCGCCGGATCGATCATCAACATCTCTTCGGTGGTCGGCTTGACCGGCAGCCCCGGCCAGACCAACTATTGTGCCTCGAAGGCCGGCATCATCGGCTTTTCGAAGAGCCTCGCGCGCGAGGTGGCGAGCCGCGGCGTGCGGGTCAACGTGGTCGCCCCCGGATACATCGAGACCGGCATGACCGCATCGCTCAGCGACGGGATACGGGAGAGCATTACCGGCATGATTCCGCTCGGCCGCACGGGAACGCCCGAGGATGTGGCCGAAATGGTGGCGTTCCTGGCCTCGGCCCGCTCCACCTACATCACCGGACAGGTGCTGCAGGTGGACGGCGGGCTGCTGATGTAGCCGAAGCTGCACAAACCCTACGAAGGAGATGGCAATGGACAGACGTGTGGTGGTTACGGGGCTCGGCGCCGTCACCCCCCTTGGAAACGACGTCGACACGTTCTGGCGTGCGGTCAAGAACAGCGAGAGCGGCATCGACCACATCTCGTCGTTCGACGTCTCGGACTATCCCTCGAGGGTGGGCGGCGAGGTCACGGACCTCGACCCGTCGAAATACCTGGACAAGCGCGAGGCGCGCCGCCTGGACCGCTTCGCGATGTTCGCGATGGTGACGGCGATCGAGGCGCTCGATGACGCCGGGCTGGCGACCGAAGGCCTGGAACCTGAGCGGACCGGCTGCATACTTGGGGTGGGCTTCGGCGGGATCCACACGCTGCACTCCGAGTTCAGGCGCCTGTTCGACCGCGGGCCCAAGGGCGTGCACCCGTTGCTGGTGCCGAAGATGATCAGCAATATCGCGGCCGGCCACATCGCCATCAGGATCCACGCGCACGGCCCTTCCTACACGGTCGTGTCGGCCTGCGCGTCTGCCAACGACGCCATCGGCGAGTCGTACCGATGGGTCAAGGACGGGACGGTCGACATCATGGTGACCGGCGGCGCCGAGGCGGCCGTCGCGCCGCTGGCCCTGTCCGGGTTCTCGGTGCTGCAGGCGGTCACCTCGTCGTTCAACGACGATCCCAAGCGGGCCAGCCGGCCGTTCGACAAGGACCGCGACGGCTTCGTCATGGGCGAAGGTTCGGGAACGCTCATCCTGGAGGAGTTGGAGCACGCCAAGGCTCGCTCCGCTCCGATCTACTGCGAGGTGGTGGGCTACGGCGTCACCTGCGACGCCAACCACCTGACCGCGCCCCACCCGCAAGGCAAGGGCGCGGTGAACGCGATGAAGATGGCGATCGCGGGCAGCGGCCTGCAGCCTGAGGACTTCGACTACGTCAACGCGCACGGCACCTCGACGCAGCTCAACGATTCGACCGAGACGCGGGCGATCAGGGAGGTGTTCGGCGACCACGCGGCCAGGATGAAGGTCTCGTCGACCAAGTCCATGATCGGGCACCTGCTCGGCGCCGCCGGCGGCGTGGAGGCGATCGCCACGGCGAAGGGGCTGCAGGAGCAGTACTACCCGGCGACGATCAACTACGAGACGCCGGACCCCGAGTGCGACCTGGACTACGTGCCGAACCGCGGCCAGTCGGCCCCCATGCGCGCCGCGATCAACAACGCGTTCGGCTTCGGCGGTCATAACGCGGTTGTCGCGTTGAAGCGCTACGACGGCTGACGATCGGAGCCTCGCGATGCCAACCGGAGAGGGGCGGATCGCGGTCGTCGCCGACACCCACGACAACTGGCCCGCGCTGGACGCTCTCTGCCGGAGCGTGGCCGATGCCGGCTGCACGCACCTGCTGCACTGCGGCGACGTGTGCGCGCCGCTGACCCTGCTGCGGCTGCTGGACGGGTTCGACGGGCAGGTGGATCTCGTCGCCGGCAACGTCGACGGCGACCACTACCTGATGACGACGCGGACGGCGGGGAGAGCGAACTTCCGGTTCCACGGTGCGGAGCTGGCCGAGCTCACCGTGGGCGGACGCACCGTTGCCATGCAGCACTACCCGCGGCTGGCGCGGGCGCTCGCATCCGGCGGCGGCTACCATGCGGTGTTCTACGGGCACGACCACGTGGCCAACGTGGAGCGGATCGAAGCGGGCGGGCGGTCCGTGCTGCTCGCCAACCCGGGTACCCTGAGTGCCATGGGCAAGGCGGCCACCTACGGACTCTACGATCCGGCGAGCAACGACCTGGAGCTGGTCCGGCTCACCGTGTGACCGGCTCCCGTGTGAGCCGCGATGCCGGCGGTCGGACTCGAACCGACACGGGGTCGCCCCCACCAGATTTTGAGTCTGGCATGTCTACCGATTTCATCACGCCGGCGTGACGTGAGCGGATGGCGCGCACCTGCGGCACGCGCGTCCCGGCCCCATCGTAACCGCGCCGAACCCCGTGTCAATCGGTCGGTCGGCGCGTGCGCGGCGATCCGGCCACGCGTGCGGCGCGGCGCACCGTCATCGGTCAGCGATCGTGGTGCCGCGGTACGGTCTCCCGTCCAGGACTGCGCGCAGGTTGTCCGCGTCGCTGCCGGTGAAGACCACGGTCATTCCGTTCCGGCCCGCGGCGCGGGTAGCCACCGGGTCGAACGGCAACCTGCTCCCCGGGTGCCACTCACCGCCTCCCATCCGTGCAAGCTCCCCCCAGGTCACGCGCTCGAGGGGGCGCGCTTCGGGGTCCTTCCGGGGATCGCCCGAGTAGACCATCGCCACGTTGGACATCTTGATGACGGTCGAGGCGGCGAAGCGCTGTGCCAGCAGCACGGCGTCGTAGTCGGTGGAGAAGCCCGGTTTCCACCCGGCTGCGATCATCACCCGGCCGGGGAAGTCCTTGACGGCCGTCGGGTCGGTGATCACCGGCGCGCAGCAGTCCGGCGCGAATGCATGGCGCAGCAGCTCGCCATGCAGACGTGTGGCGGCGATGCCGATCCAATCCTGCGCGTCGTCGGAGGGGGCCGACACGACCCGGCGATAAGCGGTCTGGTAGTCGCGCGCCAGATCTCCGCCGCCGGTCACGACGATCGCCTTGTCGCCCGCAGACGCGTCCAGGGCGCCGATCACGGCGGCGCGAAAGCTCGCGAGGTACGGGGTGGCGCACGACCCACGCTCGATGAGCGACCCGGAGAGGTCGATGACGTGAACGGACATCGTCGCCACGATGATACACCACCGCCCCGCGGGCTCGGTCCGCACGGGGTTGCCTCACGGCCTCGGCATGTCGTTATCATTGCGGCGCGGGGTGGCGACATACCGATGGACCGTGACCTGACGGAAATCCTCGCGGACTGGCAGTACGATGCTGACGACCAGTACCGCGTGATCAAGGCGCGCGACGGGCGTCGCGTGCTGCAAGTGCGGATGCCGCTCGGCATCGAGCAGTACGAGCTGGACGGCCGGCCGGACGGCCTGCGCCCGTTCGGGAAGGAGTCGGTGCTGACGGAGATGCTCGATCGTCTCGATGCAAGGGAAGACGCCGGCGAAGACGATTTTCTGATCGACCATGACGACTTCGTTCGGCTGCAGAACGAGGGCATCCTCTACTACTACCGGTACCTGATCCTGTTCCAGATGGGCGATTTCGAACGTACCATGAGCGACACCCGTCACAACCTGCAGATCTGCGATCTCGTGGAGCGTTACGTCGAGGAAGCGGACGATCAGAACGAGGTTCTGCAGTACCGCCCGTACATGATTCGGATGAACGCCATGGCGGGCGCCATGCTGCAACTCGGCGCCGAGAGTCCGGGTGACGCGCGCGGCACCTTGCAGAAGGCGATCGACGACATCGGCGCGCTGGAGGAAGTCGACACGCCCACCTACCACTACGAGCGGTTGCGGTCGCTTCAGTACCTGCGCACTGCGCTGAAGCAGATCAAGATGCCTGCACAGACCGTCCTGGACAAGCTGAACACCCAGTTGGACGAGGCAGTGGAGCAGGAAGCCTACGAGCGGGCGGCGGAGTTGCGAGACAGGATCCACGCCTTGCAGCAGCGTCGGACGTAACCCGCAGCGGCATGGGCGACGCACAGCGGCGCAAGAGTCCCGGACGAACGGACCGCCGGCCGCCCGAGCGGCGTCGGCCTCGGCGGTCCGGCGCCGGCATCCTCCTGGTCGGGATGCTCATGGTCGGGATGCTCATGGCGGCCGATGTGACGGCCGCGCAGGAGCTGGTGACCGCCACGGCGTTCTTCGACGACGTCGCCCGCAGATACAAGACGATCGAGGACTACCAGGCGAATGTCGTGATCGCGACCCGCCGTATCGCGCGGGTCGCGGACGACGGCACGCAGGCCGGCGCCACCGGGTGCGGCTCCGAGAGACGGGAGGTGGAATTGTCGCGAATGGAAGGAGCCCTCTCATTCAAGTCACCGGATCTGCTGCGGATCGACTTCACCAAGCCGGCCGGCCAGGTGCTGGTCTCGGACGGGGAGATGCTCACCATCTACATGCCCACGCTGGATTACATCATCGAGCAACGGCTCACACGCGCGGCGACTCCTGCGGCGGATTCGCTTTCTTCAGACCTTACGGCGGCGGTGCTGGGCCTGCGCTTCCTGCGCGCCAACTACGGGATCGCCTACGAGGAGGGACCGGATCCCGTGCCGCTGGGCGACGGATCCGGCCAACAGGTGGTGAGGCTGCTCCTGGAACGACGCGTCCCCGAAGAGGCGTTCGAGACCATCGAGGTCGCGGTCGGCGACGACAGGATGATGCGGTGCATCGTGGGCGAGTATCGCTCCGGGGATCGGGTGGCCGTCGAGTTCCGGGCGGTACGCACCGACCAATCGATACCCGACGCGCGGTTCCGGTACGAGCCGCCGCCGGACGCCAACGTCTACCGCGATCTGCTGCTCGGCGAAGCTGACTGAGCCCATCATGACGGAGGACGGCCAGGAAACGGCGGAACCCACGCCTCTTCTCGAAGCCCGTACGGCACAGGGAATCTCCCTCGAGCAGGCGACGCGCGACATCCACATCAGCAAGAGCTTCCTGGAGGCGCTGGAGGCCGAGGACTACTCCGACCTCCCGGGTGATGCCTACATCACCGGATTCATCCGCAGCTACTCCGACTACCTGGCGATAGATCCCGAGCCGCTGATCGAGCGCTATCGGGTGCAGCAGGCCGCCAGCTCGGCGGCCGCCGACGTCACGCCCGGCCGCAGACGGTCGGCGCTGGTGGTGTTGCTGGCGCTGGCGCTGCTGGTGTTCGCCGCCGGTGTGGCCGCGCTGGTGCGCTGGGTGATCCCTCCGGCCGGTCCGGGCGACCGGAACGTGGCCGAACGGAACGCGGACCAGCGGGCCGGTCTGACCGGCAATCGGCTGGTGATGACCGATGACCTGACGATCCGGGTGCTGCCAATCGGCACCGTGTTGCAGGTGCCGATCGGAGATCGTCGACACGACGTGCTGCTGGCCCGCTACGATGACGGCCTGGTCATCGAGTACGGTGAGAACGAGGTGCTGCTTGCGGTCGGCGGAGAGCGGCTGCTCGACCTGGACGGAGACTCCCGGACCGACCTGCGCATGCTGCTCAACGACGTCGACCGAACCGTCGAGCCGATCCGGGTGACGCTCACCCTGCAGCTCGGCTCGGCAGGGAGGCAGGCGCTGGTGTCGATCCCGGTCGGCCCCGCCTGAGGCTGGTCGGCCGCACATTGCCGGGCATGGAGACCACGGGCGGAATGACGCTGATCGAACGCCATCTGGAGGTCTTGAACGAGCCGCAGAGGCGCGCCGTGGAGCACTGGGGCTCCCCGCTGCTCATCCTGGCGGGTGCCGGATCGGGCAAGACGCGGGCGATCACCACCAAGATCGCCTTTCTGGCCCAGCGGCGCAGTATCCCGCCGTGGGCGATGCTGGCGGTGACCTTCACCAACAAGGCCGCCCAGGAGATGCGCGACCGGGCGACCGCGATGCTGCCGGCCGCGGCCGAAGCGAACATCCGCACCTTCCACTCGTTCTGCAACTGGCTGCTGAGACGCTACGGATCCAGGGCCGGCATCGATCCGGGCTTCTCGATACTTGACGGCACCGACGCCCTCGCGGTCCTGCGCGACGCGTCCGGCGGTGGGTGGGCCGCGGACGAGCTCAAGGCGGCCGCAGAGTTGATCGCGCGTGCCAAGGATCATGGACTGCGACCGAGCGACGACCTCGACCAGCTCGCCGCTCCGGCGGTGATCCCGCTGAACGAGCTGTATGCGGGGTATCAGGAGCACCTGGAGCGCAGCAACGCGCTGGACTTCGGCGACTTGATCCTGCGGGCGATCGACCTGTTGTCGGACGAGACCGGGGATCAGATCGCCGGCCGCTTCCGCGCGCTGCTGGTGGACGAGTATCAGGACGCCAATCGCGCGCAGTTTCAGTTGCTGCGGCTGCTGGCGCGCGGCGATGCCTACGTCTGTGCCGTCGGTGACGATGACCAGTCGATCTATGGGTTCAGAGGCGCCGACGTACAGGCGTTCCTGTCGTTCCCGGACCACTTCGAGGGAGCCGAGATCATCCGCCTGGAGCAGAACTACCGCTCCACCCCGCAGATCCTGCGGGTTGCGGACTGCGTGGTGGCCGGCAATCGAGACCGTCTGGGCAAGAATCTGTGGACCGAGAACGAGCCCGGGCCGGTTCCGCGGCTGCACGAGCTGCCCGATCAGGAGGCGGAGGTCCGGCTGTGCTGCGAGCTGGTCGACCGCGATCCCGATCTGGAGACGGCGATTCTGTACCGGATGAACTTCCAGTCGCAGCCGTTCGAGACCGCCTTCCGGCGGCTGCGCATACCCTATCGGCTGGTCGGGTCCATCGGCTTCTTCGAGCGCCAGGAGGTGAAGGACGCGCTCGCCTATCTGACTCTGACGGTCAATCCGGCCGACTCCGTCGCATTCAGGCGCGCGGTCACCACGCCCCGGCGCGCGGTCGGCCCCAAGACGCTCCAGCGCATCCTTGCGGTGACGACGGATGTCTCCGCGCGTCCCCAGGTCGAGACCCTGTTCGACGTCGGACCGCCGACCGTGACCGCCATCGACCGGGCGCGGGCCGTGCAGAGTTCCCTGCCGGGCCGGGCGCGTGCCGGGATCGCGGACTTTCTCGAGTTGCACCGGGAGCTCTGCGCGATGGCCGACCACGAGTCGGTGGCGTCACTGGTGGCTGCCGCCGTGGAGCGCTCGGGCCTTGCCGAGCACTACGGACGGCTGGACGCGGTGTCCGGCGGCAGCCGTCTGCGCAATCTGGAGCAGCTTGCGGCGAGCGCCGAGGCGTTCGGTTCCGGCCGCCGGGAGCTGCAGCGGTTCCTGGAAGCGGCCGGGCTCCGTGACGCCGGCGGCGAGAGCGACGAAGAGCAGCGCGGGGCGATCCGACCCGTCACGCTGATCACCATGCACAACACCAAGGGGCTGGAGTTCCAGCGGGTCGTGATCACCGGCCTGGAGGAAGGGGTGTTTCCGCTGCTGCCGGCCGACCGCACCGGCGACCCCGATCAGGCCGACCTCGAGGAGGAACGCCGCCTGTTCTACGTCGGCGTCACGCGGTCCCGGCGCCACCTGCATCTCACCACCTGCGCCCGCCGTACCGTGTTCGGGCAGCGACGCGATCAGCAGATGAGCCGGTTCCTTTCGGAGATCCCCGACCGGCTGCTGGCCCGCGACGGTGCGAGTCCCGGGCAGGGGGAGGCCGAGGACTTCCCGGCCGGGGCCGAGGTCTATCACGAGGACTACGGGAGCGGGGTTGTCACCCGCCGCTGGAGCAGTGCCGGCACGTGGTTCGTGACCGTGCGATTCGCCACCGAGCACGAGGCTTCGTTCGCGGTGCGTTACTCGGCCCTGGAACGGATCCGATCGTGACCGCGCCCGACCCGGCCGTCCGCTCGCGGCTGGGGCGGCTGGGACCGATCCGCCGGGCGCGCGGCTATCGCCTGTACGACCATCGCGGCCGGCGCTTCCTTGATCTGTGGCAGGGCGGTGGCCGCGCTCTGCTGGGACATCGTCCCGATCGCGCGCTGGCGCGGATCAAGGACGCCCTGTCCCGGGGGGTGAGCGGCGGTCTACCGTCGGTCTACGAACGCCGGCTGCGCAATCGCCTCCGGCAACTCGTTCCCGGGTGCGAGCCGCTGCTGACCGGAAGTGACGCCGAGGTGCGCGTGGTGCTGCAGCACCTCGGCGTCGGGGCAGGGGAAGTGCACGATCCCGCGATCGACGAGAGGCCGGCGGAAGCGTGTGTGGCGGGCATCTGGCGGCCGCTCGCCGGGCCGACGCCACCTCCCCCACGTTGGCGGGCCGTGGTGCCGGTCCTGCCGTCCACGATCGGGGAGGCGCCGGCGCCGCTCTGCCTGCCGGCGGGAACGGCGGCCGACGAGCTGGAGGCACTGATCGCGCCGGCGCCGCAGCCGGCGCCGCTGCTGGTAGCCGGTCTGGCCGGACTGGACCGGCTGCCGCGGTACGGTGGTGCCGCCTGGGCGCAGCGTGCGTGGCCCGATCCGCACGGATGCGCCGGCTGGGAGCGGCGGGGGCCGTACCTGGCGGCACGGTGCGACGCGGCCGTCTATGACGCCGTGTTCGACCGGTTCCTGCGTGCGGGGATCCTGCTCTCCCCATTCCACCCGGGACCGAGCATCCTGCCGGACGAGGTCTCGGCCGGCGAGGCGGCCGCGCTGATGCGGTTGTTCGCGGAGAGTCCGTCAGACTAGCGCCGTCCCAGCCGCAGGAGGAACAGGAACAGGTTGAGCATGTCCAGGTAGAGCTTGAGCGCGCCGAGCACCGAAAGGCGGACGAAGGTCGTCTCGTCCATGGATCCGGCCTCGGCCTGCCAGCGCTTGATCACCTGCGTGTCGTATGCGGTCAGACCGAGGAACAGCGCCACCCCGCCGATGGAGATCAGGAGGTCGAGGATGCCGCTGCCGACCAGGAGGTTGACGACCATGGCGATCACCAGCCCCAACAGGCCCATGCTCAGGAAGCTGCCGATGGACGTCAGGTCGCGCTTGGTCACGTGGCCGTACAGGCTCATTCCCGCGAACATCCCCGCCGCGATGAAGAACGCCTGCGCGATCTCCTGCTGGGTGTAGACGGTCGCGATCACCGACAGCGTGACGCCGTTGAGCGCCGCGAAGGCGATGAAACCACCGGACGCGGCGCCGATGCCCATGGTCATGATCCGGGCGCTCAGCATCCAGACCAGCGCCAGCTCGCCGATGATGAGTCCGAAGTACAGCATCGGGTTGCGAAGGAGGGCGCTGAGCAGCATTTCCTGGCTGACCACGAACCAGGCGACGGCCCCGCTCAGGACCAGCCCGCCGGTCATCCACAGGTAGACGTTGCTCAGCAGTCCGGTTTGGGCTGCCGTTTGAACACGGCCGCGTACTGCGCTCCGTTCGGACATGGTTCCTCCTCGGCCCGGCGCCGCCCGCCGGGCACCCGTTGCTTGCAGACCCATTGTCCGGTCGTTGACCGGAGCGGGTCAAGAAAGCCGTGGCCCCCGTCTCGGCGCGGCATGAGGAGCGGGGCGCACTGTGGCGACATGAAGCCGGCGGTTGCTCGACGCGCGGGGAACCGCTACCCTTAGGGGACTCTCAGCGCGCGAGGCGACGATGATTGCTCTTTTGGTGGGCTTGGTGCTCCTGTTGTTCGCGGTCTACTCGGTACTGCCGGTGCCGTGGTCGATGCAGTGGTGGCCGGACGTCATGGCCTTCCTGAAAGGTGGCATCCCCGTGGCAGCCCTGCTCATCGGCCTGATCGCGCTGTTTGTCGGATTCGCGGATATCAAGGACAAGATGGAAGCCAAGAAGGAAGAACGCGAGGCGCAGGAGGCCGAAGCGGCCGAGGCCCCCGGCTCCGGCGGCTCTCCCGGGTCCGGCGGCCAGGGAGCCGCCGGCTCATCGACGTAGGGAGGCGGCACGTAAAGCGATGAAAACGGTATTCGTGCGCGCTCGCGACGTCGAGCGACGATGGTACATCGCGGATGCGGACGGCGCTCCGCTCGGCCGGCTGGCGGCACGGGTGGCCAGCGTGCTGCGCGGCAAGCACCGGCCCTACTTCGCACCTCACCAGGACCTGGGCGACCGCGTGGTCGTCATCAACGCGGCCAGGGTGGCCGTTTCCGGGAACAAGCGCAGCGACAAGCGGTACTACCGTCATTCGGGGTATCCCGGGGCGTTGCGCAGCGAGACGTTCGAGCACGTCATCGACCGCAAACCGGTGTTTCCGGTGGAGCAGGCCATACGCGGCATGCTCCCCAAGGGCCGCCTGGGTCGGGAATTGTTCCGCAACGTACGCGTGTACGCCGGCTCCGAGCATCCCCATGAAGGCCAGCACCCTCAACCCCTCGAGCTTCAATCACGCGAACGGCAATCAATCGAACGGGATCAGAGCTGATGGCAGAAACGGACAGCATCAATCTCGCCCTGGGCACGGGGCGCCGCAAGACCGCGGTCGCACGCATCTTCCTGCGCCGATCGGTGGCCGGCGCCGGCGCCGGAGAGACCGATCTGCAGCGCGTCGCCGCCGGACAGATCACGGTCAACGGCAAGTCCCTGGACGACTACTTCAACTCCGAGGAGCTGGTACAGCGCGTGACGTCTCCGCTGGACGTCACCGACAACCTGGGCAAGCTCAGCGTCATCATCAACGTGTCGGGCGGCGGGCCGGCGGGCCAGGCGGACGCCAGCCGCCACGGTCTGGCTCGCGCCCTGGATGCCTACGATGACAGCAACCACGAGAGCCTGCGCGCCAACGGCTTCCTCACGCGTGATCGACGCATGGTGGAGCGCAAGAAGTACGGCCGTCCGAAGGCGCGCAAGCGCTTCCAGTTCTCCAAGCGTTAGGCCCCGGGGCGACCGGCCCGTCGCTTGGCGGTTCACGCGGCGTCCAGCCTCCGTGAGCGTGGCGTCGGGGCGTTGACCGGGCAAGCCGCCGCGGCCCTGGAGTATGCAAAGGAGTTGATCGCCCGCCGCGAGCACTCCGTCTTCGAGTTGCGGCGGAAGCTGCACCAGCGGGGACACGCATCCGTTGCGGGGGCGGTGATCGATTCGCTGACCCGTGCCGGTCTCCTCGATGACGAACGCTTTGCCCGCGTCTGGGTGGCCGCCCGGACCGGACGCAAGGCCGAAGGACGGCGCCGGCTGATGGCGGAGTTGATCAAGCGCGGCGTCCGCGACTCGGTGGCCGAAGCCGTCGTGGACCAGGAGCTTCCCGTCGCGGTGGAACGGGAGCTGCTCCGGTCGAGCGCCGCGGCACTGCGGGCCGGCGGCTACAGCCGCGACGCGATCGCCCGCCGGCTGCTGACCCGTGGATTCCCGGCGGCGGCGGTGCGCCGGACGGTGGCGATGGACGACGGATGGCAGTAGCCCGGCGAGGGATCCGGACGGCCGCCCGTCCTCTACCGCTCAGGCCCCGGGAAAGGCCGCGCGCCCCGGGTAGATGGCCTGATCGCCCAGCGCGTCCTCGATGCGCAGCAGTTGGTTGTACTTTGCCAGCCGGTCGGAGCGCGAGAACGAGCCCGTCTTGATCTGGCCCGTCGCGAGCGCGACGGACAGGTCGGCGATGAAGGCATCCTCGGTCTCTCCCGAGCGGTGCGACACCACCGCGGTCATGCCGGCCCGGCGGGCCATGTCGACCGCCTCGTACGTCTCCGTCAGCGTGCCGATCTGGTTCACCTTGATCAGGATCGAGTTGGCCACCCCTTCGTGAATGCCGCGCGCCAGGCGCTCGACGTTGGTCACGAACAGATCGTCGCCCACGAGCTGTACCCGCCCGCCAAGCGCGTCGGTCAGCAACTGCCATCCTTCCCAATCGTCCTCGGCCATGCCGTCCTCGATGGAGACGATCGGATAGCGCCGTACCCAATCCACCCACAGCTCCGCGAGGTCCTTGGAGGTCATCGACGGCCTGTTCGTCTTTCGGAACGCGTAGCGGCCGGTCTCCGGGTCGTACAGCTCCGAGGTCGCGGGGTCCAGCGCAATGGCCACGTCATCGCCCGGTTGCAGGCCGGCACCCTCGATGCTCTCCATGATCAAGCCGAGCGCGGATTCGTCGGAGGGAAGATCGGGTGCGAAGCCGCCTTCGTCGCCGACCGCGGTTGACAGTCCGCGTTCCCCGAGCACCCGCTTGAGGGCGTGGAAGACCTCGGCGCCCATGCGCACCGCCTCGCGCAGGCTGGGGGCGCCGACCGGCACGATCATGAACTCCTGGAACTCCAGGCTGTTGTCCGCGTGCGCGCCGCCGTTGACGATGTTGGCCATCGGCACCGGCAGCAGGGTCGAGTGGAACGTGCCGAGATACCGGTACAGCGGCAGGTCCAGGTCGGCGGCCGCTGCGCGGGCCACCGCCAGCGAAACCCCCAGGATCGCGTTCGCTCCGAGCACGCGCTTGTTCGCGGTCCCGTCCAGATCGATCATCTCGCGGTCGATCCCGACCTGGTTGATGGGGTCGTAGCCCACCAGGTTCGGAGCGATCCGAGTGTTGACGTTCTGTACCGCCTTGAGGACCCCTTTGCCTCCGTAGCGGTCACCACCGTCGCGCAGCTCGATCGCCTCGTGCGCGCCGGTGGAGGCCCCGGACGGCACTGCAGCGCGTCCGCGCGCGCCGCCTTCCAGTCCGACCTCCACCTCCACGGTGGGGTTGCCGCGCGAATCCAGAATCTCGCGTGCTGCGACCATTTCTATCGTTGCCATCGCCCATTTCCATGCTCAGTCATGCTCGTCTTTGGCGATATAGTAATGGGTGGCAGGGAGCCGGTGAAGTTCGACCTCGTTTCGGAGATCGTGGAGCGTATCGTGTTCGCGATGGAGGACCAGGGTGCCGACTACTCGGTGGACGTGGAAACCGCGGAGATGGTGAAGGATCGCGGTGCCCACCTCGGGGAACGGTTCGTCCCCATACCTCCGTGGCGCCCGATCGACGGTTTCCACCTCATGGAGCGTTTCGTGGCAGCCCTGCGCAATCCGATCCATCGTGACCGTCTGCGGAACGCGCTGAACTCGCGCGGGCGGATATTTCGCGCATTCAAGGACGAACTGCGGATCATCCCGTACGTGGAGCAGCGCTGGTACCGCTTCAAGATGACCGAGATGCGGAGGATCGTGACGGAATGGTACGACCTCGAGCGGCGATCGCGCGGGCTGGAACGACTCGGGCCGGAGCCGGAAGAGACCGACGACCTGGTGGCCAGCGAGTTCGCATTCGGCCGTGCCGTTGCCGCGGACCTGGAGCACGTGGTCAGGCTGCACGAGGCGGCTCGGCCACTCACGGCCGAGCCGAATGCGCTGCTGGTGGTGGTGCGCGGGAGCCGTCCGGGGATCGTCGGCTTCATCGGCGGCGTACCGGAAGGGCGGGATACCGTCTGCGTCGGAGCGATAGCGGTGGCCCCGGAGTTCCGCGGGCTGGGGATCGGGCGGTCGCTGCTCTCGCACTTCATCCACGAAGCGGCGGAAGCCGGCTATTCCTCAGTGCAGGTGGAGTTGTGCGACCAGGAGCAGGAATTCGAGCGGCTGTTCGCACAACAGGGATTCAGCCCGGTGGCGAAGACGTTCCGGCTACCACTTGTTCCCATGGAGGAGCGGAAACCGTGAGCGGCAGCGCCAGGAACATCCTCCGGGGCGGCGCACCGTCCGGTTCGTCCGCGGAGATCACCACCCCGATGTCGAGGGACAGCCACTCCTGCGTGGTCAGCAGGCTGTCGGGAAGATCGAGCAACACCTCGACCGTCTCGCCGGGCTCGATGCGGCCGACCGGTACCGGTACGCCGGCGGCAAGAAGGCTGACACCGGTGCGGGCAACCACTCCGGGATTCTCGACCTGCACCGCGATGGTCACCGGTGACTGCAGCCCGGCGGCCGCGAAGTGCAGCCGGTCCGGGCTGACGGCCAGGAACGGTTCCTGGAAGATTACCGTCTCCGCGTCTCCGCGCAGCGCGAACGCGCGTTCCAGTCCGGCAAGGCTCGCCTCGTCCTCGGGCGCCATGCCGAGCGTGTATTCGTACAGTGCCGCCGCCAGACTGGCGCGATCGTGGGCTTGCGGCAGGTCGCCCCATTCGACCGAGGAGAACGCATCGGCAAGCGCGAGCTCGGCGAGCTGCCTGGCGATGTCGGTCGGCCCCGCGGCGCCGACGGCATCGTCAGTTTCGACCGTGCCGTGACCGCCGAAACGCAGGACTCTCGCCCGCTGTGAGTCCAGCAGGTAGAACGCGTCCTTGCCCGGTGCCGGTTCCAGCACGAACTGGGCCGGCAGGATCTCCTGGCCTCCGCGGGGAGCGGTGAGCAGCCATCTCGGGCGCCCGAGTTCGTCGAAAGCCCAGATGATCTCCGAGCCTCCCAGAAGGACCGTTCCGTCGGGAAGCACCGCGAGCGAATGCGGGAACTTGAGCATCCGCGGGTCCACCTGCGGGCGGATAGAGGCGATCTCGCGACCATCCAGGCGGGCGATCACGACCCTGCGATCGAACTGGTCGTACAGCACCATGCGCCGCCGGTCGTCGACGTCCATGGCGGGGATGAACGTTGCCGCGACCTCTACCAGGTTCTGCTCGATGACCGGGCGCTGCTCGACGGCGTCTTCGGTAAGGCGCAGGTATGCCACACGATCGGACAGCTCATCTTCCGGAACGTCGACGGGCCTGTAGAGCGCGACCAGACCGCCGTCCGGTACCGCGTCCAGTCGACGGGCGCCCGGCAGGTCGACGAAGGCCGGGTCGTCTTCGCCGTTGCGACGTCGCACGATGCGCGCGTGGTTCAGGTCGAAGGCGAGCATGCTCTCCGTCCACCTGGTGCGGGCGATCTCCTGTGGGGCCGTGACGCCGGGCGGGCGTGACCCCGGCAGCAACGATGCAGGGGTGGCCGCGATCAGCTCGAAGCGCGGCCCCAGTTCGGCGGACCCGCCGGTCAGAAGCACGCTTACGCCGCCGTCGTGGGCGGCGACGTCCAGGATCTGCGCTTCGTACCCGAACGCGGACTCCACCACGGGTTCCGAGTCGCCGGTAGCCCGATCGACGGTGCGAAGCATCGCGGCAATCCTTCCACCGTCGATCACGTCGGTGATGTCGGGCGGAAGGTAGATCGGCGGCGGGAAGCCGGCGCGCGCCGCGTGCAGGTACCCGAGGTCGGCGACCAGCGCGGCGACGACCGTGTCGAGCCTGATGGCGGCGGCCGTGCGCACGGTGGACGTCAGCGCCCGCTTCGCTTCCAGGTCGGAGCTGGTAACGATCAGGTCCAGCCCTCCGGCGCTGTCGTCGACGTCGATGTCGACCCGGATGCGAGCCGGAAAATCCGGGGGGATACCGATCTTCTCGGAGGACAGGACTTCCTGCAGCCGTTCGACCAACCGGCCTTCATCCAACTCCGTGCGCGGGTCGATCGACCACTCGGCGATACGCAACCCCACGGCCGGCACGCTCGCGACAAACATGGCAGCGCATGCCACGGCCGCTCTGAACGAATTCATGTCGCTATCATGCCCGATATCTTAGAATCATGTGTCTGGAGAGCCGAGTACGCCTCGGTGACCTCGTCCCACGGCTGCACGTGATCGGCGTACTCCACGCTGCGCTCGTGTCCCTTGCCGAGCAGCAACACGGTGTCGCCCGGTCGCGCCAGCTCCACGGCCGCACCGATCGCCTCCCGCCGGTCCGGGATGAGCCTGGGCGCCGGGGTCCCGGGAACGAAGCCGCGGGCGATGTCCTCGAGGATCGTCAGCGGATCCTCGCGGCGCGGGTCCTCATCCGTAAGGATCACGATGTCGGCGTGCTCGGAGGCGATCCGGCCCTGCATGGCCCGCTTCTCGCGATCCTTTTCGCCGGCTGAGCCGAACACGACGATCGTGCGGCCGTCGGCGGCAGGGTCCGCGCCGCGGCACAGCCGCAGCCCGGCGAAGAGCTGCTGAAACGCTGCCGGCGTGTGGGCATGGTCCACGATCATCGTGAAGCCGCGGTCATTGGCGATCTGCTGCATGCGTCCCGGAAGGGGGCTGAGGACCGGCAGCGCGTCGAGCACGAGGTCCGGGGCGGCTCCGCTGGCGGCGGACGCCAACAGCAGTGCGGCCGCGATGTTGCCAGCCTGCACGGGGTCGCCGACGTGCACCCGACACTGTCTGCGGACGCCGTGCAGCCGGACGGCCAGCGCCAAGCCCGAGCCGTCGGCTGCCAGAACCGTGGCGGTGCAGTCGGCCTCGCCGCCGCCGTGGGGCGCTGGCGAAGCGGTGCTGAAGCTCTGCGCCGCGGGGAATCGCGCGTACAGGTCCTGCCACGCCGCGTCGTCACGGTTGAGCACCGCCACGCCGCGGGAGCCGTCCGGACGATCCGGGATCATGTCCAGCAGCGCGGCCTTGGCGTCCCGGTATCGCTCCCAGTCACCGTGGAACTCCAGGTGCTCGTGGGTGACGTTGGTGATCGCCGCGGCGGCAAGCGGAAGGCCGCGCACCCTGCCGGCGGCCAGCGCGATCGAGGTGGCTTCGATGACCGCGGCGCGCCGGCCGTGGCGCGCCATGGAGGCCAGCAACCCATGCAGTTCCGGAGCCTCGGGTGTCGACAGCCGCCACGGCGTGTCGGCCACGCCGGTGCCATCGTCGACATAGACGCTCGACACCAGTCCGGCCGGAAGGCCGAGCCGGTCGAGGAGCAGCTTCGTGAACCACGCCGTGGAGCTCTTGCCGTCCGTGCCGGTCACGCCGACGAGCAGCAGGTCGCGTGCCGGGTCGCCGGCGTGCCAAGCTCCGGCGGCCGCCAGCGCCGTCCTCGCGTCGGGTACCTGCAGGTAGCAGACGCCGGGGGCGTAACCCGGCAGATCGCGCTCGTGGATCACCGCTCGCGCCCCCCGGCGCACGGCGTCGGCGATGAAGCGGTGGCCGTCGTCCTTGCTGCCGGGCCGGGCGACGAACAGCGCGCCGGGACCTGCCTGGCGCGAATCATAGCGAATCGCCTGGATGGGGCCG
Organism: Spirochaetia bacterium; assembly: GCA_963662775.1. GTDB lineage: Bacteria > Spirochaetota > Spirochaetia > SZUA-6 > Bin103 > CATQHW01. The sequence goes on along the minus strand of OY759747.1, from coordinate 789,142 downwards.
GCCGCCTCCCCGCGGACGCATGCGGCTCCGCATGCGGTTCCGATGCGGTCCGCCAGGTCCGCCAGGTCCCGGCGTCCTGACGCGGGACGGAGATCGCTCATTCCCTGCAACGGCAGCGCTCGGCGCGCCCGCTCGCGGGAGATGGAAGGGCGGATGCGTGCATGAAGGGACCCACCACATTGTCATCGGCACGATCGGGCCCCGGCTTGCGCTTCACGCGGCGACCCCGGCCCGGGCCGGGGTCGCGAGCGGACCGTTCGTTCGGCCGTCAGCGCTGGTCGTATCAGCGCTGGTCGTATCAGCGCTGGTCGTATCAGCGCTGGTCGTATCAGCGCTGGTCGTAGAGGTAGTCGAAGAACTCCGCGTCGGTGGAGAGCGTCTTCTGAAAGTTCGGCAACAGCGCGCGGTACGCCTCGATCGCCTTGAAGAAGGCGTAGAACTCGGGGTCGACGTTGTAGGCGTTCGCGTAGATGGCGGCCGCCTCGGCGTCGGCCTCACCGCGGATCACCTTGGCCGTCCGTTCCGCCTGCGAGATGATCTCCAGCCGCTCCTTTTCGCGCTTGCCGAGCCACTCGTCCTTGAGCCCCTCGCCGTCGGAGCGCCATGCCTGCGCGACCTGCTGCCGCTCGGTGATCATGCGGCTGTAGACGCTCTCGGTCAGGTCGTCCGAGTAGCGGATCTGGCGGATGATCACGTCGAGCAGCTCGATGCCGTAGAGGGCCTCCGCCTCCTTCGCGCGCACCAGCATCTCGTTGGAGAGCTCGTCGCGCCCCTTTGCGATCGATGCGTACGTGATCTCCGTGTAGGTGTCGCCCAGGATCGAGCTGGCGTCCTGGGCGTCGCCGCTGCCCCGCCGCACGATCTCGTTGATCACGTCGGAGTTGCGCACCGCCTCCTGGAGCCGGTTGTTGGAGATCACCTCCTTCACCGCGGAGTCGATGACCGCGTCGAGCCGCGTCTGCGCTCCCTGCTCATCCCGGACCGACTCGTAGAACAGGCTCGGATCGACGATGCGCCAGCGCGCCGTGGTGTCCACGTAGATGAACTGCCGTTCCTGCGTGGGCACCAGGGTCGGTTCGCCGTCCCAGGAGATGATCTTCTTCGGATAGCGCACGACCTGGTCGATCAGCGGCGCCTTCAGCGCCAGCCCGGCGTCGGTCTTGGAGCGTACGATGCGCCCGAACTGCAGGATGATCGCCTGCTGGCCCTCCTGCACCACGTAGAACGGCCCGAGCATCAGGAAGATCAGCAGGGCCGCTCCTGCGACCACGACGATCGTGATGAAACGCTTCACTGGTTCCCTCCGAGCGAGAGCTCCTGTCCGAGCTGCTTGAGCGGGATGAAGTTGGTCAGGTTCTTGTCGATCAGGTCGGTGCCCTCGGCGTCCTTGAACACCTCCTCGAACATCTCGTAGTAGAGGCGGGTGCGGGTCACCTCCGGGCTCTTGCTGTACTCCTCGTACAGGTGCACGTAGCGCGCCACGTCACCCTCCGCGCGGTTGATGCGCTCGGCCATGTAGCCTTCCGCCTCGGCGATGAGCCGGCGGGCCTCGCCGTGCGCGCGCGGGATCGTCTGGTTGTACGCTTCCTTGCCCTCGTTGATCAGGCGGTTGCGGTCCTGGATCGCCTTGTTGACGTCCTCGAAGGCGTTCTGCACCGCGCCGCGCGGCGGCACGACGCTCTGCAACTGCACCGCGTCCACGCGCACGCCTATGTCGTAGCCGTCGAGGCCGAACAGCGCGTTCATCTCGTCCTGCGCCCGCAACTGGATGATCGATCGCTCGTCGCCCATCACGTCCAGGATCGCGCGGTCGCCCACCAGCCGGTTGAACACCGACCGGGAGATGTCCTTGATCGTCGTCTCGCCGTCGACGATGTTGAACAGCCACTTCTCGGGTTCGATGATGCGGTACTGGATCGACCACTTCATGTCGACGATGTTGAGGTCGCCGGTCAGCATCACCGACTCCTCCGGGAACTCCTGGGTGGAGAACACCGTGCGCACGCCGGCCTCCTCGGTGCGGAAGCCGAACTCCAGCTTGTGCAGCACCTCCGTCTCCACGTTGTAGACGCGGTCGATCCCGAACGGCAGCTTCAGGTGCAGACCGGGATCGCTGGCCCGGCCCAGAAACTTGCCGAAGCGCAGCAGGATGCCTTTTTCGCGCGCGTCCACGACGTAGAAGCTGGACAGCACGATGATGACCAGCAGCACGGCGCCCAACATGAGGCCGACCGCGCGCGGACTGAAGCTGCCCGGCGCGCGCCGCTCTGCGGATGAATCGTTTTCGGACATGGGACTCCTCCCTTGAGGGGGACCGGGACTGGCCGCGAAGGCCGGCCCCTTACACGCCATCGACGATATACCCGGAGCCGCGCCAAGGTCAAACTGGAGAACTCCGGCCCGGACGAACCCGCCGCGCATGGTCGCAACACCTGAGAAAAGTTCATGGCAAGATTGACTATGTGAAGGTATGAGCGTAACCTTCGGGACATGGCGTCGGATGTCCAACCTCCGCTCGGTCCGTGTCCGATCTGTGACCAGCGGCTGCAGGTTGCCGAATACGCGTGCGCTTCGTGCGGGGTCACCATCCGCGGCCGCTTCGCGCGGTGCGACCTGTGCGCGCTGCCGGCCGACCTGCTGCACTTCGTGCGCCTGTTTCTGCACGTGGAGGGCAACCTGCGGGAGGTCGAGCGGCGGCTGGGCATGTCCTACCCGACGGTCAAGGCCCGCCTCAAGGCCGTGAATGCCGCACTCGACGCATCGGGCGCACGACCCGGCGCCGGCGTTGCGGAAGGAGGTGACCAGGGCCGCCTGCGCCTGTTGCGTCGCCTCCGCGACGGGGAGCTGTCGCTCGACGAGGTCATACGGCGCCTGCACGCTGAGGAAGCGAGCGCCGGGGGAGGGAACGATGGATCGGATCACGCTTGATCTGGATGGCGTCGCGGAGGTTCGCGTCGCGACGCGCCGGCGGGCGATAGCCGCGCGCGCGGTCGAAGGCGACTCCGGGACCCTTGCGGGTGACGGTCTGGATGCGATCCGGGTCGCCCGCGACGGCGGCCGGTTGGAGATCGCGGAGCCGCGGCGCGATGACGACGAAGAGGTGGGCGGCGCCCTCGAGCTGTCGCTGCCGGCGGCGCGTTCGTGGGAGCTGAGCGCGGACAGCGCCAGCGGCGCGGTGCTGATCGCCGGCATGGATGGGACGGTGCGGGTCCGCACGGCGAACGGGGCGGTCACCCTGCAGGACCTCACGGGGACCGCGGACGTGCGTTGCGCCAACGGGTCGATCACCGCCGAGCGCATTGCCGGGCAGTTGAACGTGTCGGCGGCCAACGGCAAGATCACGGTGAGCGACGCCGAGTTGACCGGAGGCAAGTTCCACAACGCCAGCGGCCGCATGGCCCTGCAGTTGCGGCCGACAGGTGACGGCAAGGTCTCCATCATGTCGGGCTCGGGCCGCGTGCTGCTTGCGCTGCCGGCCGACGCCGACCTCACGGCCACGGTCAAGTCGCGCGGCCGGCTGGTGAACAGGCTCGGATCATCGGTGGTCACCACCGGGCCGGGCTTCGCGCAGGTCGCGCTCGGCTCCGGAGCGTTCTCGATCTTCGTGCACACGCTGGGGAGGTGTGAGCTGGTGGGCTTCGACGAATTCGACGGCAAGGAACAGCGGTCGGGAGAACGGGCGTTCACCGACGATGACGACCATGCGTGGGACGATCCGGACTTCACCTTCGAGATCCCGAACGAGATGTGGGAGTTCCTCAAGGAAATGCGCGGCTACGGCCTGAAGTTCGGAAAGCTGGGAGAGGAGATCTCGCGGCAGGTGTACGAGGCGTTCGGTGCCGCGGGTGGCGGCCCCGGGCGCCGCGGCGCCGGGTCCCGGCGCGGGCCCGGCGGAGCGCGGTGGCGCGGCGGACGCTCGCACGACCATGACGGACCGGCACGCAAGGGCGGCCCGCGGCCGGCACAGGCCGATGCCACCGGCACCGAGGAAGAGGTCAGGCTCGTGCTCGACATGCTCAAGGAAGGCAAGCTCTCCGCGGAGGAGGCGACCCGCCTGATCGGCGCGTTGCGCCGCTGAGAGCGCGCGCCGGGTCCTCTTCGGTGCATGCTCGTGCCGGTGAGCGGGTCAGGAGCGGACGACGGCGGTAGCGGGGGCGGCCGGGACCGCGGCCTCAGTGCGCGGCGGGTCGAGCTCGACGCGCTGGCCGGAGACGAGTTGCTGCAGAGCGGTTTCTGGGGAGCCTTTCGTGCCCGGCTCGGTTGGCGTCCGCTGGCGGTCGCCGTTGCCGGCGTCGGAACGCTCCTGCTGCTCGGCCGCCGAACGCCGGCCGGTACCTTCGTGTATTGCCCGCTCGGGCCGCGGGCCGAGCCGACTTCAGGGGCGAGCGGCGCCTATCTCGATCGTCTGGCCCGTGCCGCTCGACCGCTGCTGCCGCCGGCCAGCTTCGCCGTGCGCTTCGATACGCCGTGGCCGGAGGAGCGCTGGTCCGGCAGCCGGCGCGCGGCACCCGCCGTGCAGCCGCGGAGCACCGTGATCGTCGACCTGTTGCGCGACGAAGCCGACCTGCTGGCCGCGATGAAGCCGAAGACGCGATACAACGTGCGCCTCGCCGAGCGCCGGGGCGTCGTGGTCCGGGAAGCGGGCGCCGCGGGGCTCGACGGCTGGTACCGTCTGCATCGCGACATGGCGCGCCGCCAGGGCATCACCCGGCACGGCCCGCGCTACTTCCACGAGCTGTTCCGCACCGCCGACAGCTACTGCGGCCGCGGCCCGCGGCTGCTGCTGTTGATGGCCGCATACGACGGTGAGGACGTGGCCGGCATCGTCGTGTCGCTGTTCGGCCGGCGCGCGCGCTATCTGTACGGCGCGTCGTCGGATCGCCACCGGCACGCGATGCCCAACTACGGCCTGCAATGGGCGGCGATGCGGCTGGCCAGGGAAGCCGGCTGTCATACCTACGACCTGTTCGGCATTCCCCGCACTGCCGACCCCTCGCTGCCGATGGCCGGCCTCTATCGCATGAAGACCGGGTTCGGGGGGGAGATCGTGCACCGGGCACCCGCCCACGACGCGGTGCTCAACCGGCCGCGCCACGCCGCGTTTCGAGCCGCGGAGCGGGCACGCGCCTGGTACCTGCATCGCGGCCGTACGCCGGGCGCCGGGGGTTGACGGCGCCCACCGCGCACTGGTTCGAACGGCCCGCGGGCTAGAAGAACCCGGTAGCGGCAGGCCCCTCGACCCGGAACAGCGGCCGGCCGGCGCTCAGCCCCGGCCAGGGAATCGAGGCGCCGACCAGAAGCAACGTGACGACCACGGCGACCGCCGTTCGGCGGAAACGCCGCTCTGCCGGTGCACGCTTGATCCGCCCGGTGGCGATGCTCATGTACGTGACCGCGATCGCCATGAGCAGCGCGTGCTCCACCAGGAAGTAGCGGAGCTGCGCGTCCCGCATCGCGGCGCCGAGGTCCTCCAGCGCCACGCGAATCAGCGGGCTGAACGCCACGTACAGCAGCAGGCCGATCAGGAACTGCAGGGACAGCAGGTGGGTCGCCGCCTGCAGAAGCGCCGTGTCGACCGGGCGCCACGGCGCGCGGCGCGCCCAGCCGGACGCGCCGCGTACCAGCAGCAGCAGGAGCAGCACCAGCAACGGCCAGCGCAGGTAGGAGTGCGCGATCAGCAGAATCGAGTACACGCCGAAAACATACGGGCGCCGGCGGCCGGCATCAACGTGAGGCCGCGTGCCGCCGCACCAGCGCCCGGAAGCGGTCGCCCCGGTCGAATTCGTTGCGGAACATCCCGAATGACGCGCAGGCCGGCGAGAGCAGCACCGTCGCGCCCGATGCAGCTCCGGATGCAGCTCCGGATGCAGCTCCGGATGCGGCTCCGGATGCGGCTGCCGCAAGCGCCGCGCCGAATGCGTCCTCCAGTGAGTCGAATGGCCCGTCGCAGGCCACGCCGGCCCGGCGCAACGCCGAGTGGAGTTTGGCCGTGGCGCTGCCGGCGAGCAGCACGCAGCGCAGCGCGGAGTCCGCGGAGGCGGCCAGGTCCGTGAAGTCGAGCGCCTTGTCCGCACCGCCGGCCAGCAGCACGACCGGACCTGTCACGCTGGCCAGCGCCGCGACGGTTGCCTCCGGGATGGTGGCCGCCGAATCGTTCACGAATCTGACGCCCGCCACCTCGCCGACCGGCTCAAGGCGGTGCGGCAGCCCGTGGAATCCGCGGAGCCCCCGGCGTATGGTCGCCGGCTCGATGCCGAACGAAGCGGCCGCCGCCGCCGCCGCCAGCAGGTTGACGCCGATGACGCGGCCGGCGGGCGCGACCCGCTCCGTGTCGAACGCGACGCCAGACCGGCCTGCGACCGAGATGCGGCCCGCGCCGTCCTGCAGCCATGCGCCGTCGCCCGCCGGCCGCTGCCGGGCGGAGAACAGGACGACGCGGCCGGCGGCGCGTTCGGCGAAGCGCCGGTGCCACGGATCGTCGGCGTTGAGCACCAGCGCCCCGTCCGGCGGCTGCCCCTCGCTGATGACAAGCTTGTCCTGCAGGTACTCTTCCATGGATCCGTACCGGTTCTGGTGGTCGCGCAGCAGATTGGTGACCACGGCCACCGGCGGTGCCAGCACGCCGCGGCCCCGCAGGTCGCCCAACTGCCAGGAGGACAGCTCGAGCACCACCGGCGTGTCGGCGGTCAGCTCGTCCAGGAAGTCCAGCGGCGAGCCGCCGATGTTGCCGCTCAGGCGCGTTGCCGGCGCATCTTCGCCCAGGATCGCGGCAAGCGCGGCGGCGGTGGTCGACTTCCCCTTGCTGCCGGTGACCGCCAGGACCGGCGCACGGCACCGGGCCAGGAACAGCGACTGCTCGGTCTCGACCGCCGCTCCGGCGGCGCAGGCCGCCGCCAGGAACGGCGATTCCGGGCGCACGCCAGGGTTCTTGACCACCAGGTCGCAGCCGGTGAAATCGTTCATCCGATGGCTCCCCAGGCTCACACGCACGCCGGCCGGCAGCGCTTCGACTGCGGGGCGCAGCTCGTCGGCCGTCTTGAGATCGGTGACGGTGACGCGGGCGCCGCGCGCGTGCAGGAAGCGGGCTGCCCCAAGGCCGCCGCCGTTGAGGCCGAGTCCCATGACGGTCGCGCGCAGCCCGCGCAGCTCGGCGGCCGGCCGCCCCGCGGTCAGTTGTCAGTCCCTCCCTGGCTCTCGGCCCTTCCCTGGCTCTCGGCGCCCGAGGCCTGCGCCCCGACTGCCGACGCGGGAATCGGCGCCCGGTCGAGCGGCTCGAGCCGCTCGATCACCCAGTCCTTGCCGGTCCAGCGCAGCCACAGGCGCTCGGTCACGAGCGCGCCGGGTGGATCGGTCACGCTGACGATGTCCTCGAGGTTGGGCGTCCAGAAGTGGTAGTGGGCCCGGAAGATCGGCTGGGGCTGACCCTGTTCCGCGTGTATCTCCAGGTCGGTGACACCGTACACCCGGAATGGCGGGCCCTCGATCCGGCCCAGCTCATCCCACTCCGGCGCCGACACCACTCGGCTGCCCCCGCGATTGGCGAGCGCCATGCGGGACTCAAGGAACATGTGCAGCGTTTCGTTGATCAGGCCCCGGCCCGCATCGTCGGTGGCCGCGTCCTCCATCGGCTCGGTGTCCATCGCGTTGATGGATTCGTAGAACAGCTCGACCACTTCCGCCGGCTCCAGACCGCGCGTGACCGGCGGAGCCAGCGCGCGCGAGAGGATCGGCACCAGGATCGACAGCGCGACCGCCGCTCCGGCGCCCCAACCGATCAGGCGGCGCCAGTTGCGGTTGAAGAACCGGCTGCGCGCGAAGCGGCGTTCGGCCTGCTCGGACTCGGTCTCCGCGGCGCGGTGCGCGTCCGGCGGTGGATCGCCGAGCCCCGCCAGCGCCTCCGAGGCGGCAGCATCGCCGAGCAACCGGTCCCACGAGGCAAGGGTGGGCACGGCGTCGGTTCCCTGGCCCAGGGAGGCCGCCACGGCGTCGCACAGCTCGGCCGGCGCCGAAGGCTGGAAGGTGCGCGGGGAGACCACGCGGAAACCGCGCACGCGGTCATGCACTTCCTCCTCGGAATCTCCGTCGAACGGGTAGCGGCCGCAGAGAACCCGGTAGACGGCGACGCCCAGTGCGAACGCGAGCTGGTCGGGACCCTGGCGATGCGGATGCAGGTAGCGTTCGACGTGCGTAAGGCGCGCGGCAGGCGACTTGACGCCGTTCAGCCGGGCCATGACGGCCGGCGGCAGGAACAGCACGCGGTCGTCGTCGGTGAACACCACGGCGTCTCCCTGCAGCGGCCCGTTGAAGTCCACCCGCTCGGAGAGCGCTTTCAGTGCCGCCGCGAGCGAGTGCAGGCGGTGGCTGCGCACCGGTGACGGAGGCTCGGCAAGCGCTGCGTCCAGGGTGACGCCGTCGACCCACGGGCCGACCACGAAGACCTGTTCCCGGTAGTGCCGATAGCCCGCGAAGCGCCAGACCTGTATGGTCGGCGGATGCCCGGCGGCGAAGTCCGAGACGACCCAGCCGTCGGACTGCGTGACGGCGCCGAGCTGGGCAAGGCTGTACTGGTTGTGCCGCGACCCCGCCGGAATGCCGAGGAGGGCCTCGCCGTCCAGGTCGAGCCGTTCGGGCCGTTCCACGTCGCCCGCTACTATAGCGGATGGCGCGGCTGACGGCGTGCCGAGGCCGCCGGCTGCGCGCCGGGCTCGCCACCGGAACGTGCGGGGCCGAGCAGTCGCCGCAGCCGTGCGCGCTCGAGCCTCACGAACAGGTTCTTCTCGCGCATGGGGATGACGGCTCCGGGCCCGGCGCCCTTCACCCGCCGCAGGTTCTTGACCTGGGTGTAGTGCACGTCCGCGTGGCCGTTCCGGCGCGCCTTGCTGAAGAACACGGCCAGCGTGGCGGCATCGAGCAGCACCGGCAGCGGCGGACTCTTGCCTCGCCGGGCGGAGAGGAACACGTGGGCGCCCGGATGGTCGCGGCAATGGAACCAGTAGTCGTTGCCGCGGGCCACACGTCGGAGAATGGTGTCGCTGTCGGACGCGGACCGCCCGACACGCAGCACCCAGTCGGCTGAAAGGAACCGGATCCCCGGGCCGTTGGCCGGAGCTCGAGACGAGTGCCCGGAAGCCGGCGTCGGCGGCGCCCCGGCATCGGCCGAGCCGGCGAACGGGCCCAGCAGACGAAATGCCTGCCACTGTCGGCACGCCGATGCCAGCTCGGTCCGCAGGCGCTCGACCGTCGCGCGCCGCCGGCGATACTCGCGGAAGTAGCGGCGTGCGTTCTCGGCCGGCGACCACGCCGGGTTCAGCGTGATGTCCGCGCCGCCGTCGGTCGCCGGAAGCCGGATCGCCCCCCGGTCGATGAGGTGGGCGCTGGCCAGGATCGCCTGACCGGCCGCACGCATCGCCTCGTAGTCGGCGGCGTGTCCCAGGGCGGCTCGCAGGCCGGCGATGCGGCCGCCGCGCCGGCGGCGTTCGCGCTCGAACCGGATGCGCGCGGCGTGCGCGTCGACCAGCGCCCGTGCGATCCGCTCCCGCGCCCGGTGGTACGCGTCCAGGCGTGCGTTGTAGTCGCCTGCGCCCCCCAGAGGGCGCAACCGGTAGCGCTGCGGGTCGCGGCCGCCGGCCTGGACGGACACAGCGAAACGGCTGCCGGCAGTCTCGCCGCGCTGCGCGCGCCGGAACAGTGCCTCCAGGATGGTGCCGTGCTCATCGGTGACCACGCAGTTCGAAGCCCCGCTCCACAGGCGGAGCCAGATGACGCGCCGCCGCGCCCCGGTCCCGCAGCGGATGCGGACGATCCTCTCCGTGCCGAGCTGCAGCGCCGAATCGACGCGGCTGTTGCGCACGTGAGCGCGCAGGAAGCCGGCGAAGCGGGGGACGGGAGCCCGGCCGGCGGGAAACGGCTCGGCCGTGCGGTGCAGCCGGCTCCCGCCCGCGAGACGGCACAGGAGGTTGAACCGGCTCGGGCCGATGCCACGGGCCGTGTCGGCCGGCCGGTGCAACGCGAACAGCAGCGTCGCCGGGCCGGTCTGCGCGACGTCCCGGATGAAGGTGCCCGGCAGCTCGAGCTCGACGAGTACCCGGTCGATCTCGCGCCAGTTCAGCGCCGTCCCGCCCTTCGGTGCCCCGGACGAGATGCGCGTGCGGTCGTGTGCCACGTTGCGTTCCCAATGAAACCGCGCAGCGCCCCCCGAGGCTACGTCCGGCGGCCGGAAGACGGCACGCCTGGACTCGCCACCGAGTTTTGTAAGCAGATGTAAATCCCCGGCACGGAAGGCGCCACGGTGGCGTCCTCCGGATGGCACCGTTCTTGCTCTATCGGGTCGGCATGACGTCTTGCATCATCCGTACCTCGTTCGCGCTGTCCATCGCCATCGCCATCGGCACCGCCACCGCCGTGCCGGCGCAGGAACTGGAGGTCGACCTCACCGGCACGGGAGGGACGGTCGAGTCCGCGGCTGTCGAGACGCGCCTTGAGGGGCTGCGCCTGATGGCCAGGACCCACCGGGTCGCAGGACGATCGGTCGCCGGCGTCGACACCGAATCGCTCACCATGGGCCCGCTGCGGCTCGCCGGACTGGCGCGGCTGGTCATGACCTCCCCCCTTGGCGTGTATCCCTGGAGTTCGGCTCTGACCCGGCCAGGAGGCGCGTTCCTGGAGGCGGCACGGCTGCCCTCGGGGCGCTTCGGCGCCGCCTTGCGGAGCGATGAGGCCTACGTCTACGTAATGCGACGATCCGCGACGCTGGACCGGTTCGGCGCCGGCGGAAGAGTCCGGCACGGTTCGGGCCTGGAGGGCGAGCTGGCCGTGGCGGTCAGCCGGATCTCGACCGAGCCCGGGGGCGCGGCCGATCCCGTGCGCGCGGAGCCCGTGGAGCGGATGATCCACGCGGTCGCTCGCCTTCGCGGAACGGGGACCCTGCTTCGGGTGACGGCCATGCCGATCCTCATGGCCGCGGACGGGCTGCCGCTGTCGGGAGCGGGAGTGGTCGGCGCGGGACTGTTCGCGGACTGGCTCACGCTGGACGGATCGCTTGCGCTCGCCGGCCGGAGCTACTTCACGGGCGACGCGAAACGGGCCGCCGGGGCGACGGCGGCGCTCCGCATGCGTGTCGCCGACGACGCCGGCCGGTCGCTGGAGCTTCGCTCGCGGTGGCGCGCCGACTCGGCGCCGGAGCAGGTGATGTCCGCCCGGCTGGGCGTTGGCGCGCGCACCGCGTCAGGGTTCTCCGGCAGCGCGGAGGTCTCCCATCGGACGACGCGTTCGTCGGATCGGCTGCGCGTTTCCGGGCGGGCGGAGGCGCGCGATCGGGGAAACAGCGGCTGGCTGTCCGGATCGGTGAGCGTCGCGGGCGGTCGCGCGACCTCCCGCGTCGAAATCGGAACACGGCTGCACGTTGCTCCTCCGTTGCAGCTCACGGTGGCGGCTGGCTGGGCCGGAGAGTGGAGCGCCCGGGTGGAGTGCGTGCTCCGGGAAGCAGGGAACGAAGCGCGCCTGGAGCTCGAGGACGACGGCGACTGGGCGCTCGGCCTGGAGCTCGGCCGGTGAGCGCGGGCTTCCATTGCCCGGTGCCAGCGGCGGAGCGTAAAATCCCCGAATCAAAGACACTCTTTCTCTGCACAACACCCTGACCGGGACCGTGGAGCCGTTCGTGCCCCTGGTCGAGGGCCGGGTCGGGATGTACTGCTGCGGTCCGACGGTCTATCTCGACCAGCACCTGGGGAACCTGCGCACCTACCTGTTCGAGGACGTGCTGCGACGCACCCTGCAGGACTGCGGCTACGAGGTCCGCCACGTCATGAACATTACCGACGTGGGCCATCTCACCGACGACGGCGACGAGGGCGAGGACAAGATGATCAGGAGCGCTCGCGCCAGGGGCCTGTCCGTGGAGCAGATCGCCGAGCACTACACCGATCAGTTCTTCCGGGACTGCCGGGCGCTGAACATCACCAGGCCGACGGTGGTGTGCAAGGCGACCGAGCACATACCGGACATGATCGCGCTGATCGAGCGGCTCGAGGAGCGCGGCCACACCTACCAGGCCGCCGGCAACGTCTTCTACGACATCTCCACGTTCCCGGGGTACGGCCAGATGGCCCGGCTCGACCTGGACGAGTTGCAGGCCGGCGCGCGCATCGAGGTGGATGCCAGCAAGCGCGGAGCGCACGACTTCGGTCTGTGGTTCACCAAGTCGAAGTTCGAGCGCCAGGCGATGCTCTGGGACTCGCCCTGGGGGCGGGGCTACCCGGGATGGCACATCGAGTGCAGCGCGATGTCTCTGCGCTACCTGGGTGAGCGCTTCGACATCCATTGCGGTGGTGTCGATCACATTCCCGTGCATCACACCAATGAGATCGCCCAGTCCGACGGAGCGACCGGCGAAGCATGCGTGCGCTACTGGATCCACGGCGAGTTCCTGGTGATCGAAGGCGCGCGCATGGCCAAGTCGGGCGGCAACATCGCCACCGTGTCGGAGCTGGTCGAGCGCGGGTTCGAGCCGCTCGACTACCGGTACTTCTGCCTGGGCGCCCACTACCGGGATCAACACACCTTCTCGACGCAGGGAGTGGAGGCCGCCCGCGCCGCCCGCCGGCGCCTGCTCGACCGCGTCGCGGAGTGCGCGGAGCTCGCCGCCGGCGCCGAGCCGCCGGGCACCGAGGAGCTGGCGGAGCGTGCCTGGCTGGACTTTCGCCGCCACGCCCGCGACGACCTGCACATGCCGCGCTGTCTGGCCGTGCTGTGGGGCCTGGTGAAGGAACCGCGCGTGGGCGCGGCGGCCAAGCTCGACGTGCTGCGGCGCATGGACCGCATCCTGGCGATCGGCATCGAGGAGGCCGCCTCGCGCAGCACGGAGCTCGCCCCGGAACTGCGCGACCTGGTCGAGCGACGCTCGGCCGCCCGCGCGCAGCGGGATTTCGTCACCGCGGATCGGATTCGCGACGAGCTTGCCGCCCGCGGCGTAGTGCTGGAAGATCGGCCCGACGGGGTGCGCTGGCGCTGCTCGAACGAAAAGGGCCTGCTGAAGTTGTAACCAAGGGACCTGGATGTTGTTGTCTAACGATGTAGCGGGCCGCGATTTTGACGACATCTACCGATCCCTGTTTCCCACCCTGTACCGGGTTGCCTACCGAATCTGCCTCGACCAGGGAGTGGCGGAAGACGTCTGCCAGGAAGCGTTCATGCGCTACCTGCGGCGGCCGGCTCCGCTGCCCGACCTCGACCAGACCAAGTACTGGCTGCTCAGGGTGGTACGCAACCTGTCCCTCAACGTCGAGAAGCGCAGGAAGCGCGAGCTTCGCGCCAACCGCGACGTCACGCGCGCTCCGCCGGGGACCCGGGAAGAGACGACCGATGACGAGGTGCTGCGCTCCGAGACCCAGGCCGCGGTCCAGGACGCGCTGGGCAAGCTGCCCGTCAACCTGCGGACCCCGCTCGTGATGCGCGAGTACGGAGGCTTGAGCTACCGTGAAATCGCCGGTGTGCTCCACCTCACGGAGAGCAACGTCAAGGTGCGCGTGTTTCGCGCTCGCCAGCGCCTGGCCAAGATCCTCGATCCGAGCGGCCTCCATGTTTCCTGACGACCATGTGTCCTGACGACCCTGTCCTGTCGAGCTTCCACGACCACGAGTTGCCGCCCGGCAGCTCCGAGCGCATCGAGGCCCATGTCGCCGGATGCGAGCACTGCCGTACGCGCCTGCGGCGCTTTCAGTCCGTGTCGCACCGGTTGCTCGAGTGCGAGGAGCCCGACGTGGAAGAGGCGGCGATCCGCGTGTGGAGACGGCTCGACGCGCAGGCGCCTGCAGCCTCGGCGCGCCGTCGTGGTTCGTTGCGGCTGCCGATCGCCGCCGCGTCGGCCGCGTTGGCCGTCGCTTTCGTGTTCACGCTGGCGCTCGGGGACCGTCCGCCGGCTCTGGACGAGTGGGGACGTGCCGCGCTGAGCCGGATGGCGGCCGTGCCGGATGAACCGGTGGTACCGTACGCGGGTCCCGAGCGTGCCGCGGTGCTGGAGCTGACGCTGCCGAGTACCAGCGAGTTCCGACTCTTCGGTGCTCCGAAGATCCTGCACGAAATCGAGTTGCAGCCGTCTGCGGCGGCCTCGCTCGGTGACCCCGCGACGCTGGAGGTGAGCCTGCCACCCGCGCGGTTTCAGTTTGTCGGATCGCCCGTCATCGTGCATGAAGGCGAAATGCTTGAACGCGAACGTGAGACAGCCAAGCCGTAGCGGCCGGGGGCTCCGCTCCCTGGTCTGCTCCCTGTTGATGGCCGTCGCGGCCGGCGGCACGCCGCTCGTGGCGCAGAGCGACCCCGCCGGCGGGAACGGATCCGCGTCAGCCGGGCCGGACGCCTTGCTGGAGGAGTTCGCCACCCGGCCGCTCGAGGTTCGCCTGGCGCTCAGTCTGGTCAAGCTGGACGGCGACATCATCATGAAGCTGGATCAGGCTCTCGCCACCAAGCCGAGGCAGGCGGTCGGCGCAACCCTGGAACAGGAGAACCGGCTGAGGGTGGAGGCGTTGTTCACGCCGGTGTGGATCACCGCGACCGAGCTGACGCTGCACGTACAGCTCCAGATCTGGGAGGCCGACTCGGCAGGCGCCTACGGGCAGGCACCGGTGGCTAGTGCGTATCGCGCCATGCCGGTGGCGCTCGGCGATCATGTGCTGTTGTTCCCCCTCGGCGGCGAGGATCAGCTGCAAGGGAACACCAGACGGTTCCACTTCCGGGCCGATGCCTTTCCTGTCGATCCGCCACAGGGCCACGACGCGGCGGGCGGCACCGAGGACGGACCGGTTGCGGTGGTGATCGTGATGGCGGTCCAGGTGGATCTCTACGAGGAGAACGAGGCGCCGCAACAGCAGAACGCCGTTTCCTGAGCACCGGGTGCTCCGCACGCGGATGCGCACGGGCGCCGCTCGCGCGCTGGCGGCCCTGGTCCTGGTGGCGGCGGCATCGTTCGCCCTCTCCAGGGTGGCGGCGCCGTCGCCGCGGCTGCATGCGCTGGCCCCGCAGGTGACGGCCGCCGGCCGGGTCGTCAGCCTGCAGGGACGCTTCTTCGGCCGCACGCGCGGCACCAGCGCCGTGACGTTCGCCGGCGGAGAGCCGCGCACGAGCGCGTACCGGTCCTGGTCGGACGAGCGCGTCGTGGTCGTCGTGCCCCCCTCGTTCGCAAGCGGGCTCGTGCGCGTGCTAACCCCGGCCGGAGCCAGCGGCGGGATCCTGCTGACCCACCGCGACGACCTTCCGAGACCGGTTGCCGGCGGCCCGCGGCCCGGGGGCCCGCCGATCGTCACGGCGGTGAGCCCGGCCGTCGGCGCGGTCGGCGAGCAGATCACCATCAGCGGCGCCGGCTTCGGCGCTTCGCCCGGCGCGGTGCGCTTCACGGCGGCGGCCGGCGGTGAGGCGGCTGCCGCGGCGAACCCCGGCGCGCAGGGGCCGCCGCACCGGGTGGTCGAGAGCTCATCGGTCGACCTGGACCACGTTCGCTGGAGCGATCGCCTGATCGTCGTGCGGGTGCCGGCGGGCGCGCGCTCGGGGGAGGTGTCGGTCCGTACCGCAACCGCGCGGAGCGCCGCCCAGGAGTTCGAAGTCCGCAGCGATGTGGGAACCGTTCGCTTTCTCGACCCGCGTGGATACGCGGCGACCTACGCCGTCAGCTTCGCGGCGGCGGGCGGGGCCGACGGAGCCGAGCTCTATCTGTGGATCCCTGCGGTCCCGGCCACGCCGGCGCAGCACCACCTGGCGGATCCTGCCGGCAACAGGCGGCCGATCCGTCGTGACTCCGCGGGCGTGGGGCTGTTCCCGCTCCGGGGTCCGCTCTCCAGCGGCGGGCACGAAGTACGAAGCGACTACCGGGTGGTCCGCTACGCCATCGAAACGAGCATCGATGCGTCGTCCGTGCGCGCGTACCGCACCGACAGCAGGTTCCATCGGCGATTCACCGGCGGGGACGCGATCGTGCCCTCCGGTGGGCGCCTGCCGGCGATCGCCCAGCGAGCCATGCGGGGCTACGTCAATCCGCTGTGGCGGGCGCGTCTGACGTTCCAGTACGTGGTCGCGCGGCTACAGCCCGCCGTTGCTGCCGGCGCGCGCGTCGCGCCCGCCGGCACGGCACCCATGGAGGTCGTGATCACGGCGATCGACGACCGCCGGGCCGCGCCGTACGAGTACGCGCTCACGTTCAGCGCCGTGGCCCGCGCCGCGGGCATCCCCGCGCGCCCCGTCGCGGGATACCTGATCGACGCCGACGCGATGGCGATCCCGCACTATTGGGCGGAGTTCTACCTGCAGGACGTCGGCTGGGTGCCCGTGGACCCGGCGATGGAGGCCGGTGCGGCTCTCCTGACCTGGACCGGGGACGACACGGCGGTCGACCCGTGGTTCGGGAGGCTGGACAGCCGCAGGATCGCGCTGGCCAAGGGGATCTCCGATCCGCAGCCGATCGCGCGTGCGCGGCGCCTCCGGCGGCCAGAGGTCCCCGGGCTGCAGACCGCGCACATCGACGTGGCAGGTGCGTCCGCCGAATTCCGGACGAACTGGGAGGGGCTCACCGTCACGGAGCGCTTCCGAGCCCCGTGACCGACCGATCAGGCGCCGACCGGAATCGAACCGGTGCATAAAGGTTTTGCAGACCTCTCCCTTACCACTTGGGTACGGCGCCGTGTTGCGTGCTACATCATAGTGCGCACGGGGCGGCTGTGTGTCGATGCCCTGGAACCCGCGGAGTGGTCCGCGGCGTAGGCCGAGCGCAACTCCCGCCGCATCACCTTGTTGGAGGCGGTCCGGGGCAGCGCTTCGACCAGGCGGAGCTCGGAGATCTTGAACAGGGGATTGAGCCGGTCGGCAAGGGCGTGCTGCAGGAACGGGAGCGGGTCCGTCAGCGCTCGGGACGTTACCGCGAAGATCACCAGGCGATCGGGCCCGCCGTGGCGGTCCGCAACCGCGACGGCCGCGCACTCGCTGATGCCGTCCACGCCCGACAGGGCGCGCTCGATCTCCGCGCAGGACACCTTGATCCCCGACAGGTTCATCGTGTCGTCGACACGGCCGAGGGCGCGGTAGTAGCCCCCCGGCAGCCGCTGCATGTGATCGCCGTGGCGGCGCAGCGGCCGTCCGTCGGCGGTCGGCGTATGGGCGAGGTACACGTCATGGTGATCGTCGTTGAGCAGCTCCGTGGACAGGCCGACCGACGGCGGCACCAGGAACAGCTCGCCGTTCGTCGCCGGGCGCCCGTGCTCGTCGCGGATGGCCAGATCCAGCCCGAACGCCGGAGTCGTGAACGTCGCCGGCGCCGCCGGCTGATCCATCGTCGCCGAGACATATCCGCCGCCGATCTCCGTGCCTCCGCAGTACTCGATGACCGGGCGGTAGCCGGCGAGCGCCATCAGGTAGAGCTGGTCTTCGGGGTCCGAGCACTCGCCCGTGGAACTGAAGCGGCGTATCCGGCTCCAGTCGATTCCCTCCATGCAGCCGGAGCGGCGCCAGATGCGCACCAGCGTCGGCACGAGTCCGAGCATGGTGACGCCCGCGTCCCTCACGAACCTGCCGAAGTCCGCTCCCTTCGGGCCCGGATGGTACAGGGCGATCGTCGCCTGGTTGAGGAGCGCGGCGTAGATCAGCCACGGGCCCATCATCCACCCCAGGCTGGTCGGCCATGCCAGCACGTCGTCAGTCCGGACGTCATGCAGCAGCACGGCGTCCGTCGCGCACTTGATCGGGGTCAGGTGGGTCCACGGGATCGCCTTGGGCTCGCCGGTCGTGCCTGAGGAGAACAGGACGTTCGTATGGGTTCCGGCCGCGCAGGCGACGGCGGCGGCCGGGGCGGCGGACGCAACCCGATCCCAGGAGGTGTCCGCCGCGCGTGGCCTGTGCCCGTGCGGGAGCTCGCCGATGACGATGGCGTCCAGGTCGGGAGCAGCGTCCAGGAATCGCTCGTAGGTGCGGGTGGCGACGACCGCCAGCGAGGCATCGGTGATGCGCAGCCGCACCGCCACCTGCGGCGCGGCGAAGCTGTCGGCGATCGAAACCGCCGTGCAGCCGGCCAGGATCACCCCCAGGTAGGCGGCGACCGCCTCCGCTGTCATGGGCAGATAGAACGCCACACGGGTGCCCGGTCGCAGCCCGCGCTCGCGGCAGTGACCGGCCACGGCGTACGCCAGCCGCGCCAGATCGGCCCGGCTCATCCCGTCCAGCGGTCCGTCCTCGCTCGTGCGGTAGACGATCGCCAGCCGGTCCCCGGCCGATCCCGGCTTGAGGCAGTTCTCGGCGATGTTCAGCCGCGCTTCGGGAAACCACCGGCCGTCGCGCATGGCGGGCCCCGGATCGCCGTGGAAGCCGATCCGCAGTCGCTCACACATCAGCCCCCAGAACTCGGTGCGATGCTCGATCGACCAGCGGTGCAGGGCGGCGACGTCGTCCACGCCCACGCGCCGCGCCAGCCTGCGTACGTTGGTGTCGCCGGACCCCATCTCCGGCAACCACGCCGGGGCCGGCGGCAGTGCCGGGTCGCGGTCCGAGTACGCGGCCGCGAAGCACAGCCGGTGCACGGCGAAGGGGACATCGGTGAGCGGCAGCGGCTCGGCCAGCACCTCGCGGACCATCCGTTGCCAGCGCAACTCTCCAGTGGGCTCGTCGGCGCAGCGCTCGATGCGCTCCGCGAGCGCGACCGCACCGTCGATTCCGAGCGCCGTCAACGCCGGCAGGACCGCGGGCGCGGGCGTGGTCTGTCCCTCCATCCGCAACCATGACGAGTCTGCCGAGCCGGCCGCGTGCGGCGCAAGTCCGGCCGGCTCCTTCGACTGCGTGCGGCACCCGACCCGGGCCCGGCCCCGTGCTGGTCGCTCGCTCCACGGGGTCCACGGGGCGCCGCAGGTTGCGTGTGCCCGCCCGGAGCGGTACTCTGTACGCAGCCATGGTGCAGCGCCTGACTCCGGAAGGGGCGTTGGCGCCCGAGTGTCACGACGACCCGGGCATGACCGACCAGCAGCTCCTGTACGCGTTTCGGGTGATGATCCAGTCACGCGCCATCGACGAGTGGGCGGTCAGCCTTACCCGGCAGGGCAGGCTGCTTCCCTATCCGCCTGCCGTCGGCCAGGAGGCCAACGGCGTCGGCGGAGCCATGGCGCTGCGCGACGACGACTGGATCGTCCACGCCTACCGGGAGCTCGGCGCCCTGTTGGTGCGCGGCCTGCCGATCACCACCCATTTCCAGTACTGGTACGGGGTCGAGGACGGAAGCCGGCTGGACATCGATCGCTACCACCTGGCGCCGGTCGCCATCCCGATCGGCTCGCAGCTCCCGCACGCGGTCGGGCTCGCCTTTGCCGAGCGACACCTGGGACGTGACCGCGCGGTGCTGTGCTACTGCGGCGACGGCGCCACGTCACAGGGCGACTTTCACGAGTCGCTCACCTTCGCCGGGGTGTGGAAGACGCCGACGGTATTCTACGTTCAGAACAACCAGTACGCGCTCTCGACCCCGCGTGACATGCAGTGCGCGTCGCCGTCGCTGGCGGCCAAGGCCGAAGGCTACGGCTTCGCCGGCGTGCAGGTGGACGGCAACGACATCACCGCCGTCTACCAGGTGGTGCGCGAGGCGGTGGACCGCGCGCGGGCGGGTGACGGGCCGACGCTGATCGAAGGAATCACCTACCGGGTGGGGGCGCACACGACCACGGACGACCCGACCCGGTACCGGACCCGCGAGGAGGAACGGACGTGGGAGCGTCACGATCCCGTCAGACGCCTGCAACGGCTGTTGATGGAACGGGGACTGCTGACGGAATCAGAGACGCGGGCACTGGTGGCCGACGCACGGACCAGGGCCCGGCAGGCTTTCGAAGAGGTGGAGTCGCATCCCGACCCCGACCTGGACGCCGGCTTCCGCCACACGTTCGCGGAAACTCCCCCGGTACTGCAGGAGCAGCTTGCGCGGCTCCGCGAACTGCGCAGCGACCGATGAGAGGACGCCGGTGAGACCGGTCAACCTGGTATCTTCGATCAACGACGGGCTGCGCACCGAAATGCGCCTCGACGAGCGGGTGATCACCTTCGGGGAGGACATCGGCGCCAACGGCGGCGTGTTTCGTGCGACCACGGGCCTGCAGGAGGAATTCGGTGCGACCCGCTGCTTCGACACCCCGCTGGCCGAGAGCGTTGCCGTCGGCAGCGCGATGGGGATGGCGGTGGCGGGGCTGCGCCCGGTGGTGGAGATTCAGTTCAGCGGGTTCATCTGGACGGCGTTCAACCAGATCATCAACCACGTGTCGCGGATACGGACCCGTACGCAGGGCGCATTCACCGCACCCATCGTGATCCGCATGCCGTACGGCGGCGGCGTGCGCGCGCTGGAGCACCACAGCGAGAGCATGGAGGCCATCCTCGCGCATGTTCCGGGCATCAAGGTGGTGATCCCGTCCACCCCTCACGACGCCAAGGGGCTGTTGATCGCCGCGATTCGGGATCCCGACCCCGTGATCTTCATGGAACCCAAACGCGTCTATCAGGCGCCCAGACAGGAGATCCCCGAAGGCGACTTCGTCATCCCGCTGGGCACCGCGCGGGTGGTGGCAGCCGGCACCGACCTGACCATCGTTTCCTACGGAGCCCAGATGAAGGAGGCGATCGCCGCGGTGCGGCAACTCCGCGACGAGGCTTCGGCGGAGGTGATCGACCTGCGCACGATCTATCCGCCCGACCTCGCGACGGTGGTGGAGTCGGTGCGAAAGACAGGCCGGTTGCTGGTCGTGCACGAGGGCCCGCGATCGTACGGCGTCGGCGCGGAGTTGATCGCGGCCGTCGCCGAACAGGCGTTCCTGCACCTCGAGGCGCCGCCGGCCCGGCTGACCGGCAGCGACATCGTCGTGCCGCTGCCCCGCCACGAGCGTCACTACCTGATCAGCGTCCCCGACATCGTCGGCGCGGCACGGCGGCTGCTGAGTTATTGAGGCGGTTGAGCGATGTACGAATTCAGGTTCCCGGACATCGGCGAAGGGCTGCACGAAGGCAAGATCCTGGAGTTGAAACTGCAGCCGGGCGATGCGGTGGAGGAGGGCGATATCCTCGCCATCGTCGAGACCGACAAGGTGGTGGCGGAGATTCCGTCGCCGAAGACCGGGGTGCTGCGGCGCTTCGGATCCACGACCGGCCAGATCATCAAGGTAGGCGACCCGTTCGCCTATATCGAGGTGGACGGCGAGGAGGTGGACGGCGAGGAGAACGGCGCCGAGCCGGCTGCGACCGGCGAGGGCAGCGATGGCGACGGAGTGAGGCCGACCGAGGGGGCAGCAATCGTCGGCCGGCTCGACGCCGGCGACGACCTGCTCCCCCCGAGCGACGAGGCGCCGCCGGCCGCCGCGGGTGACGGCGCCTCGCCGCCGCCCTCGGTGGAGCGTCCGCCGGAGCTCCCGCGCCGCCGCGCGCCCGGGGCTGCCCTGGCGACCCCGGCCGCTCGCCGTCTTGCGCGTGACATGAACGTCGATCTCGGCTCCGTGAAGGGAACCGGCGAGGGCGGCCGCATCAGCAAGGACGACATCTACCGCGCCTCGGAGGACCGGGCGGCCATGCCGGTGGCCGCGCCTCCGGCGCTCGACAAGGACGCGTTCGGCTTCCCGCTGACCGACGACCCGCTCACCAAGCCGGTGGACCTGCCGGCCGGGCAACGGGTGGAGCTGACCATCCTGCGCAAGACCATCGCGCGCAACATGGAGATCAGCCGCAGGATCCCCACGGCGCTCGTCCACGATCTGGGCGAGGTGGACGAGCTGGTCGAGCTGCGCGCGAAGGCCAATCGCAACCGCACGACGCACATCAGCTATCAGCCCTTCTTCATGAAGGCGCTCGCTACCGCGCTACGGGACGTTCCGGTTCTGAACGCAACCTACGACGCGGTTTCCCAGGAAGTGACCGTGTACCGCGAGGTCAACATCGGCTTCGCGGTCAACACGGAGGCCGGCGTGCTGCTGCCGGTGATCCGCAACGTCGACTCCAGCACGATCCTTGCCATCGACGAGCAGATGAAGCAGCTCGTGGCGGCGGCGCGCAACCGATCCCTGGCGGCCGACGACCTGCGTGGCGGCACCTTCGCCCTGACCAACTTCGGATCGTTCGGCGGCTTGTGGGCTGCCCCGATGATCTTCCCGCCGCAGGTGGCCATCCTCGGCATCGGGCGGATCCATCAGGCGCCGCACGTGGTCGCCGGAGGTGCGATCGAGGCTCGCGTGGCCCTGCCGGTATCGCTGGCGTTCGACCATCGCGTGGTTGACGGCGTGCCGGCCGCTACCTTCGTGTCCCGCTTCCTGGAGCTCCTGTGCTCGCCGCAGGAGTTGATGGTATCGATGTAATCCGGTCCAGGTGACCGCCCCACGCGCTCGCGAGCCGCGCTCGACCAGCCCCTGGGGCGCTCCGATACATCGCCTGCACGTCACCACGTCGACGATGGACGAGGCCGCCGGGCTGATCGTTGCGTCCCCGGCCCACGGAACCGCCATCACCGCCGAGCGCCAGAGCGCCGGGCGCGGACGCAATCCGGGGAGCCGCTGGTCGTCGGAGACCGGGGCGAATCTTCTGTTGACGCTCATGCTCCGTCAGGACCGGACGGCGGCGGTACCGTCCACGGTCCCGCTCCGCGTGGGATGCGCGCTGGCGGAGGTGGCCGCTGCATGGGGCCTGTCGCCGTCCATCAAGTGGCCGAACGATCTGCTGATCGGCGCGCGCAAGCTGGCAGGCGTTCTGTGTACGGCCACCCGCGGATGGCTGCTGATCGGCGTTGGCGTGAACGGCAACCAGCGCTCGTTCCCGCCCGAAGCGGGAGACGCCACGTCGCTGGCCCTGTGCCTGGGCCGCAGCATCGACCGCGCGCGGCTGGAGCGGGACGTGCTGGCGGCGATGCATCGCCTGCTGGATGCCGAAGACTGGCTCGACCGGCTGCGCGGACGGCTCGCCGGGGTCGGCGGTCCCGCACGGGTCGAGCAGGCAGGCGAGGCCGTCGCCGGAGTGCTGCTCGGCGTCGACCGCAACGGCGCGCTACGGCTGCGTACGGGCTCCCGGTCAGGCCCGGTCAGGCAGGTGTTGAGCGGCCGTCTCACGTTGGAAGCCGCGCTCGAGGGCCCCGGGGCAGAAAATTGACCGCAGATGTTGGCGCTGGCGGCCGGAGTTGTTATCTTGGCGTCAACTATCCCAAATCACATAACTCTTCAAAAAAGGGTGATCTATGGCTAAGCAACTGCAGTTCGATGAATCGGCGCGCAAGGAGCTCCTCTCAGGTGTCACGAAGCTCTCCAACGCCGTCAAGGTGACGCTGGGCCCGAAGGGGCGCAACGTCGTTCTGGACAAGAAATTCGGCGCTCCGACGATGACCAACGACGGGGTCACGATCGCCAAGGAGATCGAGCTCGAAGACCCGTTCGAGAACATGGGGGCGCAGCTTCTCAAGGAAGCGGCCACCAAGACCGACGACGTGGCCGGCGACGGCACCACCACGGCGACCGTCCTGGCCTACTCGATGATCAAGGAAGGGCTCAAGTCGGTCGCGGCCGGCATCAACCCGATGGACATCAAGCGGGGCGTTGCCGTCGCCGTCGACCAGGCGGTCGACCACATCAAGGCCTCCGCCAAGGACATCAATGAGAAGGAGGAGATCGCGCAGGTCGCCGCCATCTCCGCCAACAACGATCCGACCGTCGGCGAGCTGATCGCCAACGCGATGGAGAAGGTCGGCAAGGACGGCGTCATCACGGTCGAGGAATCCAAGTCGATGGAGACCAACCTCGAAGTGGTGGAAGGCATGCAGTTCGACCGCGGTTTCCTGTCGCCGTACTTCGTCACCAACCGCGACACCCAGGAGGCGGTGCTGGAGAACCCGTACGTGCTGATCCACGACAAGAAGATCTCCAGCATGAAGGACCTGCTTCCGTTGCTGGAGAAGCTGGCGCAGTCGGGCAGGCCGCTGCTGCTGATCGCCGAGGACGTCGAAGGTGAGGCGCTGGCCACCCTGGTGGTCAACAACCTGCGCGGCACGCTCAACGCCTGCGCGGTGAAGGCACCGGGCTTCGGCGACCGCCGCAAGGCGATGCTCGAGGACATCGCCATCCTCACCGGCGGCCAGGTCGTTGCCGAGGAGCTGGGTCTGAAGCTGGAGAACACCGAGCTCGAGCAGCTCGGCACCGCCAAGAGCATCAAGGTCGAGAAGGAGAACACCACGGTCATCGAGGGCGGCGGCAAGCAGCACGACATCACCGACCGCATCGCCCAGATCAAGGTGCAGATCGACGAGACCACCTCCGACTACGACAAGGAGAAGCTGCAGGAGCGCCTGGCCAAGCTGGCCGGCGGCGTCGCAGTGGTCAACGTCGGCGCCGCTACCGAGGTCGAGCTCAAGGAGAAGAAGCACCGGGTCGAGGACGGCCTGTCCGCCACGCGCGCCGCCATCGAGGAGGGCGTGATTCCGGGCGGCGGCTCCACGCTCGTGCAAGCGGGCGGCAAGCTGGGCGAACGGGATCTGGAAGAGCTCAACGAAGCGCAGCGCGTTGGTTTCAAGATCGTTCAGCGGGCGCTGGAGGAGCCGATCCGCCAGATCGCCGTGAACGCCGGGCTGGACGGCTCGATCGTCGTCGAGCGCGCCAAGCACGAGGAGCCGGGCGTCGGCTTCGACGCGCAGACCATGGAGTGGCGCGACATGTCCGGCGCCGGGATCATCGATCCGGCGAAGGTCACCCGCTCGGCGCTCACCAACGCCGCGTCCATCGCGGGCCTGCTGCTCACCACCGAGTGCACGATCACCGATCTGCCGGAGAAGAAAGAGGCGCCGGCGGGACCTCCGGGCGGTCCGGGCGGTGACATGGGAGGCATGGGCTACTAGGAGGCCAAGGCTACTAGGAGACCAGGGTTACTAGTCAGAACGCTGGGGCTGCCGATCGTTCTTCCGAGGCCTCGCGTCCGCGCTGTGCGGACGTGAGGCCTGTCTCATGCGCTTGATGAAGCTACTGACACGCAACCGACGCCCTCGCGGGTTCCCGCGGGCGGATTTCATGTTCACCATCGGCTATCGGGGCAGCGTCGCCATCGTCGACCGCGCCGCGCGGCGGCGCCATGCGCGGCTGTCCGGCGACGGGTTGCTCGAACGCGGGCTGTACAAGGCGGCGCTGTGTGCTGCGGAGTTCGATGGAGACACCGCAGCTCAGGAGGCCGTGCTGAGTGCCTACAACGCGCAGGCGGCCGTTCCGGTGGCCGGCGTGGACCAGCTCCGGGCCCGGTTCGGCGTGTTCGGCGTGCCCGCCTCCATGACGGGCGTCGAGCGCATATGACCGCATATGACCATGCGGATCCGGGATGGGCGGGTTGTCGCGGCGGTTGTGCCGGAGCCACGGGCGTGATAGCTTCGGGCGTCGGCGAGCCGACGATCACTTCCGGCTCGCCCACGGCCGTTAGGAAACCAACGGAACTCTAAGGAACTCGCTGCATGCAAGCCAATGACCCGATTATCGGGCTGATTCTGCCGTTCGCCGCTATCTTTCTGATCTTCTACTTCCTGGTGCTGCGCCCGCAGAGCAAGAAGCGCAAGGACACCAAGGTGTACCTGGACGGCCTGAAGAAGGGGGACAAGGTGGTTACCATCGGCGGGATGCACGGGGTGATAACCGCCATCCGCGAGGAATCCGGTACGCTGACTCTGAAGGTGGACGACGATACGAAGCTCGAATTCGACAAAGCGGCCGTCCGGTCACCGGACGGCACCGATTCCAAGTAGCACCGCCGGACCGTTCCCGGCTCTCTCTCCCACGGTAACGCTGATCTGATGAGCAAACGACTCCGTCTCGGGATCATCCTGGTTTTCGTCGGGATCGCCGTGGCCTTCCTGATGCCGACCATCCGGTGGCACGTGCTCCTCCCGGAAGAAGAGCGGCAACTCGCCACCTCGTCGCGCGAGCAGATCCGCATCGTTTCGCAGCAACGGGCGGGCGCCGACCTGCAGCGGCTTCTGACGATCGTCGTTGCCGATCCCGGCACGTCGGTACCGGAGGATCTGCGTTTCCTTCGCGGCCCGGCGCGGGACCAGTACCGGTTCGAAGGGCAACCGGTGCCATCTCCGTGGACGGTGCAGGCGCTCCTGGACGGCTTCGGGAGCCAGGCGACGCTGCTGGCGGAGTTGGAGTCCGACCACCGGCAGCGCCTGCTGGACCTCAAGGAGCTGACGACCCGCAGCCTGCAACTCGGTCTGGACCTGCAGGGCGGCATGTACGTGCTGATCGAGCCCGATTTCGCGGAGTTGGCGAACGAGCTGGGACCCCTCAGCGACGCCGACAGGAGCGACGCGCTGGACCGCGCGCTCGAGATCCTCCTCAATCGTGTCGACCAGTTCGGACTGACCGAGCCGTCGATCAACCGGCAGGCCGACGACCGGATCGTCGTCGAATTGCCCGGCGCTCCGGATCCCGAACGGATGCGCAACTTCATCGTCGGCAAGGGCCGATTGGGCTTTCACCTGGTGGATCCGGCGGGTCAGACCGCGTTCGACGAGTACCAGCGTGCCAATCCGGGCAACTTTCTCGCCGCGGACGGCAGCCTTCGTGATCCGAACGTGCTGCCGGCGGGCACCGTGCTGCGCGGTGTGTATGAGAAGGACACCTATGGGGTGGATCAGCTCCTCGGCTACGCGGTCATCAAGGAGCGGGAGGGGCTGTCGGGGGAGTACATCAACGACTCGCGGGTGGACCGCGATCCCCTCACCGGCCGGCCGGAGGTGCTGTTCTTCCTGAGTCCGGAAGGCGGCGACATCTTCTTCAACCTCACCCAGGAGAACGTGGGAGAGGTCCTCGCGGTGGTGCTTGACGACCGCGTCAAGGCTCGTGCGCAGATCTCTCAGGCGATTCGCCAGCAGGTGCGGGTCACCGGATTCACCCAGGGCGAGGCCGAAGACTTGGCGCTGGTGCTGCGTACGGGTTCTCTGCCGGTGCCGCTCGATATCGTCAGCCAGCAGCAGATCGGCGCCGGACTGGGCGAAGACGCCATCCGCGCCAGCCTGCGGGCAGTAGCGGTGGGGGCCGCGCTGGTGTTTCTCTTCATGGCGGTCTACTACCACGGCGCGGGACTGATCGCCGACCTGGTGCTGGCGCTCAACCTGTTCTTCGTCGTGTCGATCCTGTCCGTGCTGGGCTTCACGCTCACCCTGCCCAGCATCGCCGGCGTGATCCTGACGGTGGGCATGGCGGTGGACGCCAACGTGATCATCTTCGAGCGCATCAAGGAGGAGTTGCGCGCGGGCAAGTCGGCTGCCGCCGCGGTGCGCACGGGCTTCGCCAAGGCATTCCGCGCGGTGCTCGACGCCAACATCACCACCTTCATCGCCGCGGTGGTCCTGTCACAGATCGGCAGCGGTCCGATCCAGGGCTTTGCGGTAACCTTGTCCGTCGGCATCCTGTCCTCGATGTTCACGGCCCTCGTGGTGTCGCGGCTGATCTTCGACTTCATGATCGAGGTGGTGCGCGTGGACCGCCTGAGCCTCGGCTGGGCCGGCGCACGGCGGAGGCCGGCGTGATCCGTTCGACGATCGAGTTCACCCGCTACCGGCTGCCCATGATGATCCTGTCGCTCGTGATCATCGGATCGGGACTGGCGGTGACCGTTCAGCGCGGCTTCAATCTCTCGGTCGACCTGGCAGGTGGCCTGTCGCAGCAGATCCAGATCGCGCGCCCGGCGCTGATCGTGGAGTTGCAGGAGGGAGCCGATCTGGAGGTCGTCGTGCAGCAGGCGACCGACCGGATCGTCCTGCGCACCGTCGACGTGCTTGGCCAGACGACTCTGGCTTTCGGCGACTACCCGACGCTGGCTGAGATCGCCGACGCGATCGCGGCGGTCGCCGGCGTGTCGGCCGCGACGGCGCTGGAGCCGGGGCTGGCCTCCGACGATCTCCTCGCCGAGAGCCCGCGGCCGAAGGACGGCCGCCTGGTTCTGCATGCGGAGGCGGAAGGGGAGGCGCCGCTGTCGATCGAGGCGGTGCGTGCCGCGCTCGCCTCCCTGGAGAAATTCGAGATCAAGACCATCGGGGCACCGTCCACCCAGCAGTTCGTGATACGCGTGGAGGTACCATCGGACGACGACTCCGAGCTGCAGGCGGTCCAGGAGCGGGTGCGGGCTCTGCTCGGGGACGAGTTCGGGGATGACAGCCTGATCGTCCGATCCACCGACTTCGTCGGCAGGCGGTTCTCGCAGATCCTCAGCCAGCAGGCGGTCTGGCTGGTCGTGGTCGCGTTGCTGCTGATCATGGTCTACGTCGGCTTTCGCTTTCGCCCGGAGTATTCGGTAGCCGCGCTGGTGGCCGTCGCCCATGACGTGCTGTTGATGATCGGGGTTCTCGGAACCTTCCAGCTCGAGGTTTCCACCGCCACGATCGCGGCCCTGCTGACCATCGTCGGCTACTCCCTGAACGACACCATCGTCATCTTCGACCGCGTTCGCGAGAACGTGTCGCTGATGCGCGACGCCGACCTGCGCCGGGTGATCGACACCAGCATCACGCAATCCCTGTCGCGCACCCTCATCACCTCCCTGACGACCCTGCTGGCCGTGGTCGCCATCTACGTCTTCGCGACCGGGCCGATCCAGACATTCGCCCTGGCCGTGATCATCGGCGTGATCGTCGGCACCTACTCGTCGATGTACATCGCGTCGCCGATCGTGCTGCTGCTGCAGCGCCGCCGACGTCCGGCAGCCGGCGGCCGCGCCGCTTCCACCGCAACGCAGCCGACACCGGACGGGTCAGGTCCGCCACCGGAACGGGCGAGCGAGGCGGCCACTGCAGGCGACGGCGCGCCTCCCTCCGCTTCGTCCCCCGCAGGCCCGCGGGTGCAGCCCGTCAGCAAACGGCGCAACAAGAAGCGCAAGGGCAAGTAGAGCTCTCCGGCGCTCGTCGCCCGACCGTCTCCTGTCGCCACTGCGGCTCGCTCATGCCCGGGGTTTCGTGTTCCGGGCGGTGCGGGTGAGCAGGGCGAGCTTTTCCACGGCCGACGCTACCAGCACGCCGGCGAGTCCCAACTCCAGGAGGGTGCGCAGCACGAACAGGGTCCCGGCCGAAGGCATCGCCCGTGCTCCGAGCGCTGCCGCCAGCTCCGCCGCCAGCAGCACCATGCCGGCGGCGATCGATGCCTTTCCCAGTCGCGTTGCCGACGGCAGCGGCCGCCCGGTCGAAACCATCCACAAGACCGCCGCGGACTGGATGGTGAGCCGCCCGACCAGCACCGCGAACACCCACGGTGTGCCGACACCGTAGATCAACAACAGGATCGCCGCCGTACCCAGCAGCAGGTAGTCGGTGGAGGAGTCCAGATAGGATCCGATGCGCGTCACCTGGCCCCTGCGCCGCGCCAGCGCGCCGTCGGCCAGGTCGGTCAGCAGCACGATCGACAGCAGCGCGATCACCGGCCACACCGGAGCGGTCCGGTCGGCCGCGGCCGTGATGAGCAGCACGACGGTGGGGATCGAGGTCAGTCGTGCGAGTGTGAGCACGTTCGAGGGGTTGACCCTCGACAGCACCGGCCCTTCGAGCAGGGCGAAGTCGCATCGGCGCCTCAGGAGCAGCAAGGTCATCCCGCCGGCCACGACCGTGTGCAGCAGGGCGTACGGGATTACACCGGCCGCCACGCCGAGATCGGCGGCGATCGCCACGATCGAGACCTGCAGCAGCCACAGGCTCAGGCACGTCGCGATGATGCTGAACGCAAGTCCGTCCCAACCGCGGCGCGCCCCGATCGGATCGACGTACCAGTACAGGGACACGACCGACAGGACCGCCGCGACGCCAACCAGCGGCACCGCCACCTGGCGTGCGTAGTCGGGCTCGATCAGCAGCACCAGCAGCACCACGATCGCGGACGCGGCCTGCAGCACGGTCTTGAGCTTGCCCACCGGCCGCGCTCCGGCGTCGATCCGCATGCGCAGCAGCGCGGGCCGGATGAGTCCGTGCATCGCCGCTTCGCGAGCCGCGATCAAGGCCGGCAGCCACGGCGGGAGCACCCCGCGAACCCCCAGCCCCACGAAGATCGCGACGAACACCATCGCATCGGTGAGGGCGTCGGCGACCTTGCCGAACCTCGAGACGACGGCGAAGCGACGCGCGACCGCACCGTCGAGGTAGTCGGTCACCACGGCGACCCCCGTGAGGATCAGCGCCAGGCCGGCCCCTCCATCGAAGTCGACGGCCAGCGAAATCAGGATCGCCGGGGCCAGGAACGCTCTGCTCAGGGTCAGCGCGTTGGCGGTGGTGCGGGCGATGTCCATGCGTCGTGCCGGAACTGATTATGATCCGATGGTGGTCCCACAGGCACCCCGATCTGAGGTATCATGGAGTGAGGAACAGACGGGGCCTGTAGCTCAGGTGGTTAGAGCGCACGCCTGATAAGCGTGAGGTCGCTAGTTCGAGTCTAGCCAGGCCCAGGACAACCTGACCCGCTCGGTCGGCGGCAGCTTCGCTACCGGCGTGGGCGGGCGAAAGACCGGGGGTGCGCGGTGTCGAAAACATACGTCGAGACCTCGTCCGACCTGTTGGCCGGGATCGACCGCATGGTGAAGGATGGTTTCTATCACGACCGCACCGAGGCGGTAAATGACGCCATTCAGCAACTGCTGAAGGCGTACAAGCTGTCGAAGCTGCACATGAAGGACGAACGGCGTACGGAAGGAGCCGTCCTCTGACGGATGCGTGACCGCGGCCGGCGGTTGACCCGGTCAGGCCCCGGGGAACGGGATGCCTGCCGCATGGTGCACCGCCAGTTGCAGAGTCGCGGCATCACGGACCGGCGCGTGATCGCCGCGATGAAGTGGATCCCGCGCCACCGCTTCGTCACGCCCAGTGGGCGCGGCGGCTGCTACGAGGATCATCCCGTGCCGATCGGCTTCGGGCAGACCATGTCGCAGCCGTTCATGGTGGGCCTGATGACCGCGATGCTCGAGCTCACGGGGCGGGAGCGAGTTCTGGAGGTTGGGACCGGCAGCGGCTATCAGACGGCGATCCTGGCGGAACTCGCCGGCCAGGTGTGGTCGGTGGAGATCCTCCCGGAGCTGCAGTTTCCCGCCAGGCGGGTCCTGGCTGACCTGGGGTTCTTCAACGTCGCGTTTCGCATCGGCGACGGCCGGCTGGGATGGCCGGAGGCGGCGCCGTTCGATCGTATCCTGGTGGCCGCTGCGTCCTCGTCGGTACCGCAACCGCTGGTCGAGCAGCTCGCGGACGGTGGCGTGCTTCTGATTCCGATCGGTGAGACCGACGGCTACCAGGTGATGACCACCGTCCGCCGCTCGGGCGCCGCGACGCGGACCACCCACGGCGTGGACTGCCGTTTCGTGCCGCTGCGCGCCGATTCGGCGTCCGCGGCGGCGCCTGGACGGGGGTCCTGAGTGAACCGGGTTCCCGTGTTCCGGCCGACGGTGCGGCGCGCCGGCATGGACAGCGTGCTCGGGTGTCTGGTCACCGACGAGATCGGGCCCGGGGACCGCGCGCGGGAGCTGGCGGCCTCGGTGGCGCGCGCTCTGGGCATGGCCGGCGGCATCGCGCTGGCCGACTACCGAATGGCGCTCTCGTGTGCCCTGACCACCATCGATGTGCCGGCCGGATCTCGCGTGCTGTGCTCGGCACTGGCTCCGCTGGCACACCGAGGCGCCGTGGAGGCGAGCGGCCTGGTGCCGGTGGTGGTGGACGTGAGCGCCGAGTCCGGGGTGATGGACCTCGACGCGGCGGACGAGGCTCGCGGGGGGGCGCGGGCAGCTCTGCTGGACCATACGCTTGGATTCATCCCCGACCTGACGCGCGTGGGCACCTGGGATCTGCCGGTGATCGAGGACGTAACCTGCTCGCTGGGGGGATACGATGGCGATGCGGCGCCGGGACCTCGCGCGGATCTGGTGGTCGTATCGCTGGCGGAAACGGCCTTGCTGACCGCGGCGGGAGGTGCGTTGCTGCTGTGCCGTACGAATGCCTTGCTCGCGTCCGCCCGGGAGGCGGCCGCGGATCGCGCCGAGCCGCTGGCAGACCTCAACGCCGCCCTGGCGCTCGCACAGCTCAAGCGTTACGACGGCGACATGCAGACGCGGCGCACCATCCGCGACGCCTACCATGCGGCGATCACCCGTACGCGCCACCGCACGCTGAGCCTTCCGCACGGCGCGGACGAGAACCTGCAGGTGCCGTTCTCCTATCCGGTGGTCGTCGCCGATGGTGCTCGTGAGGTGCAGCGGTACGCTGCCCGCGCCCGCATCGACACCCGCCAGGCCTATGGAGGTTCGATCGTCGCCGGAGGGGGGGCGACGAACGGCGCGGCCGTCGACGTGCCCGACGGAGCTCCCGGCGAGGTGCACCCGGCCGGAGCGTGTCCGGCCGCCGACTCGCTGGCACGGCGCTGCGTGCTGTTTCCGCTGTACCCGCTGCTCGGTGACGGGCAGGTCGAGGTGATCGCCAAGATCCTGGCGACACTGCCGTAGTGGTTCCCCGGCACCGGCGTCGACCTGTGGCTCGCGACGTGAAAGAGGTGGCCCGAGCGCTTCTGGTGCACAAGCCCGGCAATCCCGATGCGGAGTTCGTGGACGAAGTTGACGGCTACCTGCGGCGCAACTCCGTGCACACGGACCGGATCGAGGCCGATCCGCGCGCCCGCTGCGGCGCGCCGCCGGACATCGCATTGTCGCTCGGCGGCGACGGCACGCTGCTGACCTGCGCGCGGATCGTGGCGGAACTGGAGACCCCGATACTGCCGGTCAATCTCGGCACGCTGGGCTTCATCACCGAGATCGCCAAGGCGGAGTGGAAGGAGGCGTTCGAGCGCTACCGCAGCGGGCGGCTGGCGGTCAGTCCCCGTCTGATGGTGGTTGCCACGGTGATCCGGGCCGGTCTGGAGGTGGCGCGTCTTCCGGGGCTCAACGATGCCGTCATCTCCACCGGCGGCACGCCAAAGATCACCCGCCTGCAGGTGGCGTTTTCCGGCACTTCGGTCGGCCGCTACCGCGCCGACGGGGTGATCCTTGCCACGCCCACCGGTTCCACCGCTTACTCGATGGCCGCGGGCGGTCCGATCCTGCATCCGGAGATGCAGGCGCTGGTGCTCAATCCCGTTTGCCCGTTCACGCTCTCCAATCGCCCGCTGGTGGTCCCGGCCGACGAGGTGGTGGAGATCACGGTGGAGGACCAGCAGCGCACGGAAGTGATGCTGACCGTCGACGGTCAGGAGCCGCTCCCGCTGCAAGCCGGCGACCGAGTGGTGCTCAGGCACTTCGAGCACCCGGCGCTGATCATCCAGTCGGACCGGCGGAACTTCTACGAAGTGCTTCGGCACAAGCTGCACTGGGCGGGGGAGCCGGGTGCTTGAGGCACTCCACATTCGAGGCTACGCCCTGATCGACACCCTCGACCTCACGTTCGGCCCCGGGCTGACCGCGATCACCGGCGAGACCGGATCGGGCAAGTCGATCATCATCGGCGCCCTGGGAGTCGCCCTGGGCGCCCGCATGTCCGCCGAGGAGATCCGTTCGGGCTCCGACGTCTGCGAGGTGACGGCGGTGTTCGATCCGCCGAATGGCGTGGAGATCGACCGGTGGCTGCGCTCCCGCTCGATCGAGCTGGACGAGGGATCCCTGTTCATGCGGCGGGTGGCTCGTCGGGGCGGCCGCGGAACGGCGTTCGTCCAGTCGGCGCCGGTCCCGCTGGCGGATTTCGCCGAGCTCGGACGCATGTTGCTGGCGATCCACGGGCAGCACCAGCATCAGGCTCTGCTGTCGGCAGCGGAGCAGCGGCGGCTGCTGGACCGGTACGCCGATGTCGAAGAGCAGGTGGCCTCCGTCGCCGCCGACACGCGCCGTCTCACCGGGTTGAAGCAGCGTCTGGACCGAATGCTGTCCAATCTTGACCGCTCCGAGCAGGAACGCGAGCTCCTGCAGCATGCGGCTTCGGAGATTGCGGGAGCTGAGCTCCGCGACGGCGAGGAACAGGAGTTGTCGGATCGGCAGCGTGTGCTCCGAAACGTGGAACAGATCCAGCGGCTCCTCGCCGCGGCAAGGGCGGCGACCTCCGAGACGCAGGGAGGCGCAGGCGCGGGTCTGCGCGCCGCGCTGCAGGCGCTCGGCGAGCTGACGGCCATCGACGGCCGCTTCGACGCGCTCGCGCAGCAGGTGGAGACGGCGCTCTACGAGGTGGAGGACATCACCGACGCGCTCGGCAAGGCCGAGAGCGAGACGGTGGACCCTGGTGAGCTGCTTGCGGTGGAGGACCGGCTGGCGGCGATCCGCACCGTGATCCGCAAGTATGGAGGCAGCGAAGCTGCTGCGCTGGCACACGCCGACGACTGTCAGCGCCGGCTCGACAGTCTGGCGGCGGCCGGGGAGGAAATCTCCGGCCATGGCGAGCAGGTGGACGCGCTCGACCGGTCGCTGCGCGCCTCGGCTACCGCTCTGAGCGCCGCCCGGGAGCGCGCGGCGCAGGATCTGGCGCGGTCCGCGCAGGAGCAGTTGCGCAAGCTCGGCATGCCGCAGGCCCGGTTTGCGGTATCCGTGACCCCGCGTCCGGACGGGATCGGCGCGACGGGGGCGGATGTCGTGGAGTTTCTGCTCGCGGCCAATCCCGGTGAGGATTTCGCCCTCCTGCGCTCGGTGGCCGCCGGGGGCGAGCTGTCGCGGGTCATGCTGGCGCTCAACGCGGTGCCGGCCCGCGCCCGCGGAACGTCGACGGCGGTGTTCGACGAAATCGACGCCGGCGTTGGCGGGCAGATCGGGGTGGCGATCGGCGAGCGCCTGCGCTGGCTGGCGGAGCGCCAGCAGGTGTTGTGCATCACGCACCTTGCGACCGTGGCAGCACGCGCGGACGGGCACCTCAGGATCGAGAAGACGACTTCCGGGGGGCGCAGCTCGGTCACCGCCGACGCCGTCGACGGCGCGGCACGAGTCGATGAGCTGTCCCGTATGCTTGCCGGCGACCACAGCGAGGGAGCCACGCAGCAGCACGCTGCGCGGTTGCTGGAGACGGCGCGCCGCCAGGGCGATTGACCCGTCCGGCTACAGGCCGGTGCTGCTACAGGACCGTGCTGCTACAGGGACTGCTCTCCGCCGTCGCCACCCGACCGCTCGTCCAGCTCTTCCTCAGGGGAGTCCTCCACCAGCGTGAACGGGCGGATGCGCGAACCCGAGTCCGCTGCGAACTCTTCGATCAGGGAGACGGTCTGGAACGGAATCATCAGGTGCGAGGCGTCGCCGAAGGTGCGCCTGATCTCCTCCTCGGAAGGGTTGATGATCAGCTTTTCGCCTTCCTTGAAGACGATGCCCTTGATCGACACGAAGTACGGATGGGTGAGGTCCAGGCTCTCCGCCACCAACTGCACCTCTTTGTTCCGCCACCTGAAATGTACTCGATATAGGGTCACGGGGCATTCTGCGTCGGCGCGCTCGTCGAAGGTAACGGCGCTCCCTCGACGGTGTCAAATCGGGCGCCGACCTTCCGCCCATGGACATACAAATGTTTACCATTGGGAGGCGATGAACGTCCGTCGAGACGCCGGGAGCGGCCCATCGGCCGTTCGGCAGTTGACATGTGGTGGGCGCTCCCTAATATAGGGAATTCGTGGGAGAAAGTGGGAGATTGTGGAGGTCCATCGGGAACGGGTTTCCGCGCTCCGGGAGATAGAGGCGTGATTTCAGGCGAGTACCGACACGCGATGGACGAGAAGGGTCGGTTGATGGTGCCGGCGCCGATTCGCCGGTCCATCGCGGGCAATCTGGTCGTCCTGACGCGTGCGATCGACCGCTGCCTGTGGCTGTTTGCCCCGGAGGAGTGGACGGCGGTGTCCACCAAGCTGACCGGATCCTCGTCGCTGTTCCTGGCCAGGGATCGGATGCTGGGCCGCCGGTTCCTCGCTCCCGCGCAGGAGATCGAGATCGACCGGAGTGGGCGGATCGCCATCCCGCCCACTCTGCGCAACTACGCCGGACTGCACAAGGACTGCATCGTGCTCGGCATCAACAGTTACGTGGAGGTGTGGGACGAAGAGACCTATCGGGCATACGAAGTGGAGACCGACGACCAGTACAAGGAGGCCGCCGAGGAGATCGGCGGCAGCATCACGCTCTGAATGGCCACCATGGCAGGCCGCACGACCCTGAAGGGCCGATACACGTCCCGGTGCTGCAGCAGGCGGTGGTCGACTACCTGCGGCCGTCGCGCGCCGGCAGCACGTTCGTGGACGTCACGCTCGGCGAAGCCGGGCACGCCACGGCCATGCTCGCGCGCTATCCGGACATCACGCTGGTCGGGTCAGATGCCGACGAAACCCTGTTGGCGCGAAGCCGCGACCGGCTGGCCGCGTATGTCGGCCGCTTCGCCCTGCGGCATGCGTGGTCCGATGAGGCGCTGGGGGAGTTGGCCCCGGCCACGGTGGATCTGATTCTCATGGACCTGGGAATGTGCCGGTTTCACATCGAGGGTGGCGCGCGTGGATTCTCGTTCATGCGTGACGAGCCGTTGGACATGCGCTTCGATCCGCGCCGGGGCGTCTCCGCCGCCGACATCGTGAACGGCGGTTCGGCGGACGAGCTGTGCGACCTGCTCACTCGCTACGGCGGTGCCCGGAACGCGCGCGCGAACGCCGTGGCCATAGAGCACGCACGCTCACGGCAGAGAATCGAGACCACCTATCATCTGGTGCGCGCCATCCTGGCTCGCACGCCGTGGCGTGGGGGCAGCCGTCATCCGGCCACCCAGGTGTTCCAGGCGCTGCGCGTGACCGTCAACGATGAGGTCGGCAGGTTGCGCCGTTCGCTCGACGCCGCCGCCCGGGCGCTGCGACCGGGCGGCCGCCTCGCCGTGATCGCCTTTCACTCGATCGACGACGGCATCGTCAAGCGCTACCCGGCGGGCAATCCTCACATGGTCGCGTTGACCAGGCGGCCGGAGATCCCGAACGACTCCGAGGTGCGGGCCAATCCCGCATCGCGCAGCGCTCGCCTGCGCGTGCTGGAGCGGCTTCCATGACCACCACGTCCGGGCGCCAGCGGCTGCTCACGATCTTCGTGGCGCTGGTGATCCCACTGGCTGTCCTGATGACCACCTGGAGCGGACTCCACCGGCATCTGCTGGCCGAGGAGCTGCGGACCCTGGAGCACGAGCAGACCGCGTGGCTGGAGCGGAACAAGCGGCTGCTTGCGTCGATCGCCATCTACCGCTCGCCGCAGCGCATCGCGGAGCTCGCGGGGCAGGAGCTGGGGCTGGCTCCGATCAGCGCGGAGCACGTGACGGTCGTCGAGCCGGCTCTCCCCGCGGGCGGTCAGCGACCGGGGACGGTGGCGCCATGAACTACACCGTGGACGAGATCGCCGGCATGCTGGGTGCCGGGGTCCGTGGGTGCGCCGACGCTCGGGTGCATCAGGTCACCTCGGACTCGCGGCTCGCTCGCGCAGGCTCCCTGTTCGTGGCCCTGCCGGGGCAGCATGCGGACGGTCACGAGTTCGTGCACGACGCATTTCGGCGCGGGGCCACGGCGGCGCTGGTCCGCCAGGACCGTCACATCGAGCCTGAAGAGCACGGCACGCTGATCGCGGTCGACGATCCGCTGACCGCGCTGTACGACCTGGCGCGCGGTCACGGTGAGGCCCATGGCGCTGCGGTTCGCATCGCCGTCACGGGCAGCAGCGGCAAGACCACGACCAAGGAGATCCTGGGCTCGATACTGCGCCGGGCCAGCCACAGCCTCGTGTCGGAGGCGTCGTTCAACGCCGAGATCGGCCTGCCCATGTCGGTGCTGCGGATGACCGGCGACGAGCGGTTCGCCGTGTTCGAGGTCGGCATCAACTCCGTCGGCGAGATGGAGCGCTACGCCGCGCTGGCGCGCCCGGACCACGCGCTGGTCACCAATATCGGCAGCGCTCACGTCGGACGGCTTGGCAGCCGCCGCGACATCGCCCGCGAGAAGGGCGCGCTGCTGCGATCGGTCCCTGCGACCGGTTGTGTGTACCTGCGCGAGCAGGAGCCGGCGGCCGAACTGCTGCTCGCCGGGGTTGGCGCACGGGTCATCAAGTATGGAGCGAATTCGACGATCGGGTACGAGCGAAGCGAGAATCTGGGGCTGGATGGCTGGTCCATCCATTGGGAGGGGCTCCAATTCCGCTTCTCTCTACCCGGTCGTCACAATCTGGACAACGCGTTCGCGGCGCTGGCGGTGGCCACGGAGTTGGGATGCGATCCCGCAACCGTTGCCGCCGGGATCGAGGCCGTACGCCCGGCGCCCGGTCGGCTGACGGTGCATCGGGGCCGTTGCACGGTCATCGATGACGGCTACAACGCCAACCCGGAATCGGTCCGGGCGGCCTTGGCCATGCTGGGCGAGGAACGGTCGCCCGCTCGTCGGCTGGTGGTGCTGGGACCGATGCTGGAGCTCGGCCGCTACGGTGCCCGAGCGCACCGCGGCCTGCTCCGGCCGCTGATCGACGCCGGAATCGAGGTCCTGTGCTGTTTCGGCGCGGCCACCCGCGCGCTCCGCGACGCGTTCGCCGGCGAAGTCGGTGGAGACGACGCAACGGACCGCGCGATCTGGACGGACACCATCGAAGGGATGGACGGCCGGCTGCGCGCCATCGTTCGCGATGGAGACCTGGTGCTGCTGAAGGCCTCACGAGCCTTCCGCATCGAACGGTTGCTCCCGGCGCTCGGCGTCGATGCCACGGATCCCCCTGGTCGGTGTGATGGCTGACGGCGACGCGCCGGCGGGGCACCGCCGCACCGACCTGACCTTGATCGTCATCCTGATCACCCTCACGGGAATCGGGCTGGGAGTGTTGCTGTCGGCCTCGCACTACCGGGCGCAGACGGTATTCGGCGACTCACTGTATTTCGTCAGGCGCCAGGCACTGTTCATCCTGCTCGGGACGATCGCGGCGGTGGTGGTGTCACGGGTGAACGGCGAGGTCCTGGGGCGCCTGTCGATTCCGTTGCTCGCGCTTTCGGCGTTGCTGATGGCGCTGACGCTGATCCCGGGAATCAGCACACCCATACAGGGGGCGCGGCGCTGGTTGGTGGTAGCCGGCGTCTCCTACGAGCCGTCGGAGCTGGTCAAGTTCACGCTCGTCCTCTACCTGGCGTCGATGCTGTCACGCAAGTACGAAGCCAGAACCGACGCTGTCAACACGCTGCTGCCGCCGGTCATCGTGGTGTGCGTCTTCGCGGGGCTGATCTACCTGCAGAATGACTTCTCCACCGCGGCGCTGCTGATGCTGGTGACCGGCATCATCTTCTTCGTGGGTCGCGTGCAGTTCCGGTACTTCGTCGCCCTCGCGCTGGTGGGTGTCCCGCTCGCGGCGATGATGATCTTCACGCGCGTGCATCGTGTCGAGCGGGTGATTGCGTTCTTCAATCCGGAGGCGGATCCGACCGGGTCCGGCTATCAGGTGCTGGCGGCGCGCCAGGCGCTGACGTCCGGCGGGTTGACCGGGCTCGGCCTTGGGCAGGGCGTCCGCAAGCTCGGCGATGTTCCGGAGATTCACTCGGACTTCGTGTTCGCGGTCGTGGGCGAGGAGACCGGGCTGATCGGCGTGGCGATCGTGCTGGCGCTGTTCGTGGCGTTCGCCTCCCGCGGCTATCAGATCGCCGGCCTCGCTCAGAACCGCTTCGACGCCTACCTGGCGTGCGGGATCACCACGTCCATCACCGTGCAGGCATTCGCCAACATCGCGGTGGTCGCCGGCCTGCTGCCGTCAACCGGGATCCCGTTGCCGCTGTTCTCCCATGGAGGGTCCGCGATGGTGATGACCTTGGTGATGGTGGGCGTGCTCTGCGGCATCAGCCGGCGGGCGGCCGGCGGATCGCTCTCGGCCGGTGCCGGACTGTCCGGCCGGGTGCGCCCCGCGGGAGTACGCGGTGCGTAGGGCGGCGCTGGCCGTGTTGCTGGTCGGCGGCGTGGTGGTGGTGGGACTGCTGACCCAGGTCCTGTTCAGCAGTCTGATCGCCCCGCAGCTCCTGATCAGGAAGATCGTCGTGTACGGCGAGTTCCCGGTTTCGACCGTGGAGCTGAAGCGCATCGCGGGACTCGACGGTGACGATCACATTTTCGACGTCGACACCCAGGCCGTCGCCGAGCGGATCGCCGCCCACCCGATGGTCCGGTCGGCATCGGTGCGAACCCGCATCCCCGGAACGCTGGAGATCAGCGTGATCCGGCGCCAGCCGCTGGCGATGTCGCTGACGACGATCGAGGGCCGAAGTGTGCCGGTGGTGTTCGACGCGAGCGGGGTCATCATGGAGGTCGATCCCGGCGCGGCGCCGGAGCTGCCGATCGTGTCCGGGCTTCGCTTCGCCCAGTTGCCACGGCCCGGCATTACGTTGCCGGAGGACCTGCTGCCGGCCGTGGCAGCTCTGGCTGCCATCCGCGATGGCGACTCACGGCTGTACGGCCTGATTTCGGAGGTGGTGGTGACCACGACCGATGCGGGGGCGCTCGACCTGTCGTTCTATCCCAGCATCTTTCCCGTGTCGGTGCGGCTGGGGACGCGCCTTGACATCGAGGTGATCAGGCATGCTTTCGTGGCGCTCGACGTGCTTGCAGCGGACGGTACGTCTCCGCTTCCGCACGAGATCGACGTGCGAGGCGGAGAGGCGGTCTACGTCGAACCGTCCGCGTCACGGTCGCAGGTGGCCGCGCCGTACACGCAGGTCGAAGGACGCACCGGGGTGAGGGGGTAGCGTGGCACGGGACGACCTGATCGTCGGTTTGGACATAGGGACCAGCAAGGTGTGCGCGATCATCGCGCAGATCGGGCACGAAGGCGGGCTGGAGATCATCGGCGTCGGCACCACCCCGTCGCGCGGACTGCGCCGCGGCGTCGTCATCAACATCGACGCCACCGTGCGCTCGCTGCTGAACGCCGTCGAGGCTGCCGAGATGATGTCCGGCCGTGAAGTCACCGGCGCATTCGCGGGCATCGCCGGCGGCCACATCGAGGGGATCAACTCACGGGGCGTTGTCGCCGTGACGGGACGGGATCGCGAGATCACGCGTGACGACGTGGAGCGCGTGATCGATGCCGCCAAGGCGATCGTCATACCCATGGACCGGGAGGTCGTGCACGTGATCCCGCAGGAGTTCACCGTCGACCAGCAGGACGGCATACGGGACCCGATCGGGATGATGGGCGTGCGGCTGGAGGCCGAGGTCCACATCATCACCGGTGCGGTATCCTCGGCACAGAACATCATCCGCTGCATCAACCGCGCCGGCTTCAAGGCCGACGACATCGTTCTGGAGCCGCTGGCCGCCGCCGCTGCCGTGTTGAGCAGGGACGAGCAGGAGCTGGGCGTGTTGCTGGTCGACATCGGCGGCGGCACCACTGACACCCTTGCCTATCTGGACGGGGCGCCGTATCTGACCAACGTCCTCGCGCTCGGCGGCGACCAGGTCACGAGCGACATTTCCATCATGCTGAAGACGCCCATGGAGGTAGCCGAGCGTCTCAAGCACGAGGCGGGAAGTTGCCATCCCGCCGATCGGCCCGCCGATCCGGACGACGACGAGATCGAAGCCAGCATCCCGGGCGTGGGTGGCCGCCCGTCGCGGCCCATCAAGCGCAGCCGCCTTACGGAGATCATTCGCCCGCGCATGACGGAGGTGTTCGGCATGGTGAAGGATCAGTTGGACCGTGCCGGCTACCTCAAGCTGCTGAGCGGCGGCGTCGTGCTCACCGGCGGCGGCGCGTTGCTTCCCGGTGCGGCGGAGCTGGCGACCGACGTGTTGGGGTTGCCGGCGCGAATCGGACATCCGAAGCCCATGGGCGGACTGGTGGAGGAGTACCGCAGCCCGCAGTTCGCAACGGGTGTCGGCCTGGTGATGTACGGCCACGGCAAGCGGCGCCCGGAGCAATTCGACATGGATACCAGCGAGAGCGGATACGACAGCGTCTGGGACCGCATGAAACGCTGGTTTCGCGAATTCATATGAACGCTATATGATGCGTTCGGTCATCGAAGGAGGGGACGATGACGATTGAGATTCATGATGGGGAACCGAGGTCGCTCACCGAGATCAAGGTTCTTGGAGTAGGAGGGGGCGGCAGCAATGCCGTCAACCGCATGATCGCCTCAGGACTGCGCAACGTGCGCTTCCTGGCGGTGAACACCGATCTGCAGGCGCTGGAGTTGAGCCGATCGGAGTTGAAGGTGCCGATCGGTTCGCGGCTGACCGCGGGGCTGGGCGCCGGCGGCGATCCTGAAATCGGCGAGAAGGCGGCGTTGGAGGATCAGCAACGGCTTGAGGAGGTGCTCCGCGACGCCAACATGGTGTTCATCACCGCCGGCATGGGCGGAGGCACCGGTACCGGCGCCGCTCCCGTGATCGCACGGACGGCTCGGGAAGCTGACATTCTGACCGTTGGCGTCGTGACCAAGCCGTTCGAGTTCGAAGGCGCCCGCAAGATGACGCTGGCCGAAGACGGGATCGAGCGGCTTCGCAAGGAAGTGGACACCCTGATCATCATTCCCAATCAGCAGTTGCTGCGGATCGTGGAGAAGAAGACCTCCATGAAGGAGGCCTTCTATCTCGCCGACGACGTGCTGCGTCAGGGAGTGCAGGGCATATCGGACCTGATCACCGAACCGGGCGAAATCAACATCGACTTCGCCGACGTGCGCACGGTGATGAAGGAAAAGGGTGATGCGCTGATGGGCGTGGGCGTGGGAACCGGCGAGAACCGCGCCGTGGACGCCGCGACCAATGCCATCAACAATCCGCTCCTGGAGCATGCCCGCATCGACGGGGCCCAGGGGATCCTGGTCAACGTGACCGGTGGCGAGGACCTGTGTCTCACCGAGTACGAGGACGTGCTCAAGATCATCACCGCCGCCTCCGACGAGGCGCTGGTGATCGCGGGGATGGCGACCAACCCGGACCTCAACGACGAGTTGCGCGTTACCGTGATAGCCACCGGGTTCAATCGGGAGGCCGAGCAGCCCCAGCCGCAGGAGAGGTCCGACGATGAAGTCGACGTGTTCTCCTACGAGGAGTGGATGAGCCTGAACGGGGGCCGGGGCCATCGCAACGGAGGGGGGCACCGGGGGCGGGACGACGACCTGAGCGTCCCGGCGGTGCTGCGTGAACAGCAGCGCTCGGCCCACACCGAGTCCCGGCAGACCGAACCCTGAGCGAGCTTGACGCTGACTTCGGCGCGCACCTGAGCGCGGAGCTCGCGCTGGCCGCGACCAGCGTGGCCACGTACCGGCAGGAGTGTCGGACCTTCGAGTGCTTCTGCGTCGAGCGCGGCATGGCCGTCGCGCACGCCCGCACCGCCGACATCATCGACTACCTGGTCGAGCGCCAGCGGGGTGGGATCGACGCTCGCACCACGGCCAAGTCGGTCAGCGCGCTCCGGGCGCTGT
The DNA here is from genome assembly GCA_963662775.1 of Spirochaetia bacterium. Classification (GTDB taxonomy): domain Bacteria; phylum Spirochaetota; class Spirochaetia; order SZUA-6; family Bin103; genus CATQHW01. The sequence continues at coordinate 745,764 of OY759747.1, read as the reverse complement.
ATCGGTTCCTGCAGGCGGAAGGGATTGCGACGGCCAATCCGGCCGCGCTGATCGAGCCGCCGCGGCCGACACGCAAGCTGCCTGCCGTCCTCAGCCCTACCGACGTGGATCGCGTGCTGGCAGCCGTGGACACGGCCACGCCGTCCGGGCTGCGCGACCGGGCGCTGTTCGAGATGATCTACTCCTGCGGGCTGCGAGTCAGCGAGGCCGTGGCGTTGCAAGTGACCTCCCTGCATCAGGACCAGGGATTCGTGACCGTGTCCGGAAAGGGCGGACGGCAGCGTCTGGTGCCGCTGATGGGCGCGGCGCTGGACTGGATCCAGCGCTATCTGCAAGACGGGCGGCCGGCGCTCGCCAGGCATGCCGGAGAGGCAGCGCTGTTCGTCAACCGCTCCGGCCGCCGGCTCACGCGCGCCGGCATGTGGAAACGGTTCCAGGACGCCGCCGTGCGGGCGGGAGTCGGCGGGAAGCTGCACGCACTGCGTCACTCGTTCGCCACCCACCTGCTGGGCGGAGGCGCCGATCTTCGTTCGGTGCAGGAACTGCTCGGCCACGCCGATATCTCCACCACTCAGATCTACACCCACGTGGACGCCAGCGATCTGCGTGACGCGCACCGGCGTCACCATCCACGGGGGAGCGCCGGAGCGTAAAGCACCACGGATTTGCTGCCGTTTGTATGTTCGAAGGAAGCAAGCGAGTTTGGCCGGGGATCGGGTTTCGAGAGATGAGTGGCGCTGTGGGGAGTCGGACCGCGATCTTCTCATCGCGGCCTTGGCGATCGATCGCATCGGCTGCCTGAACGCGGCGGAGAAGCTGCGGCTGCTCGATCGCGCCCCGGAGGTGCGTGCGGTCTCGCGACTCACTCCGGGCATGGTGCGGGAGGTGTCGGCACGCCGGCTCCGCTCGGTCCCGGAGGAGCCGGGCAGGCTGGTGGAAGCTGCGGAGCGGGAGCGATCGCGCTTGACGCAGCTCGGCGGAGGCTGCATTTTGTACGGTAGCGGGCGGTACCCTGCCCTGCTGACGGCGATCCACGATCCGCCGTTCCTACTGTACTACCGTGGGCATCATCCTGAGTTTCTCGCGTCCGCCGATCATCTGTCGGTCGTCGGCACCCGTCGCCCGTCGGGGGCGGGCCGGCGCGCGGCGTTCGAGGTGGGTTTCCAGGCGGCACGGCGGGGCGCGACCGTAGTGTCGGGGCTTGCGCGCGGCATCGACACGGAGGCTCACCGGGGCTGCGTGGCCGCCGGCGGCCGCACGGTGGCGGTCCTGGGAACCGGCGTCGACACGATATACCCGGCTTCGAGCGCATCGGTGGCGCGTGCCCTGATCGGCGCCGACGGCCTTCTCCTGTCCGAGTTTCCGCTGGGCACGCCGCCACGCCGGCATCACTTCCCGAGTCGCAACCGGATCATCAGTGGCCTGTCGACCACGCTCGTCGTGATCCAGGCGCCGGCGGAATCCGGAGCGCTGATCACGGCCGACCATGCCCTCGATCAGGGCCGTGAGGTGGTGGTGCATGCCGCCGGCCTGGGTGAGGCGCAGTGTTCGGCCGGCAGCGACGCACTGGCGGCCGACGGCGCTCCAGTCCTCGACACCGCAGGCGGCGCGCGTGCGCCCGTACCCGGCTCTGTCAGGGGTGCCGCGGGCGTGGGAAAGAGGCTTTCGCAGTCGCTGCGGTCCGAGCTGGAGGGCGCCGCGCCCCGGTACGGGGGGGACGATGGTTGACACATTCGTCGCGTATCTCAGAGCCGTCCGCCACAGTTCGCCCGCCACCGTCGCCGCGTACCGGCGGGAAGTGGAGCGGTTTCTACGCGCAACCGGCACCGGGGATCCGCGTTCGGTCCAGACCGCTGCCGTACGCCGCTACATCGCTTCGCTCGTGCGGGAAGGCCTGGGGCCACGGTCGGTGAACCGGGCGATGAGCGCGATACGCTCATTCTATCGATTCCTGCGGCGCTATGACGCCGACACTCCGGATCCGACCGCGGGCCTGCGCGGCCTGCGCGCCGATACGCGGCTGCCCGTCTTCCTGTTCGAGGACGAGGCCGCGGCCGTGTTGGACTCCGCGGCCGTGCCGCAGTCCGCGGCCGTGCCGCAGTCCGCGGCCGTGCCGCCGGAGTCGGGAGACGGCCTCGCGGCCGTGCGGGACGCGGCGCTGATGGAGTTCCTGTACGCGACCGGGTGCCGCGTCGCGGAGGTGGCGGCACTGCGGCTCGACGACGTCCAGCTCGAAGCCCGTACCGCCCGCGTAACCGGCAAGGGCGGCAAGCAGCGGATGGTCTACCTGACGGAATCGGCGGTCCGTTCCCTGCAGATCTACCTGCGCAACCGGTTCGCCGCGCACCCCGAATCCCGTTCGCTGGCCGCGGTCTTTCTCAACCGGCGTGGCGGCGCCCTCAGCGACCGCGGCATGCGCCTCGCGGTAAGCCGTTATCGTCACCAGGTCGGCAAGCCGGTCTCTCCGCACACCTTCAGGCACAGCTTCGCCACGCACCTGCTCAACGGCGGCGCCGACATCCGCACGGTGCAGGAGCTGCTTGGCCACGCCAGCCTGTCCACCACCCAGGTGTACACGCACACCAGCGTGGACCGTCTCCGTGACGTCTATGCCGTCGCCCACCCGCACGCACGCCGGCCCCGCACGGGAACCGCGCCGTGAAGGCACGCGACGTGTGGGCACACGCGACCACCGTGGTCGCCGTCCGCCGCGACGGCACGCTGGCAATGGCGGCCGACGGTCAGGTATCCCTGGAAGCGACCGTGGTGAAGAGCACCGCGCGCAAGGTCCGAACGCTGATGGGCGGCAGGATAGCTGTCGGCTTCGCCGGCGGCACGGCGGACGCCTTCACCCTGTTCGAACGTTTCGAGGCGAAGGTGAAGGAATATGGCGGGGACCTGATGCGTTCGTCGGTGGAACTGGCAAAGGAGTGGCGTTCCGATCGGGTTCTGCGGCGACTGGAGGCCTTGCTGGTGGCCGGGGACGCGCATGCCACGTTTCTGATCACCGGCAACGGCGACGTGCTGGAGCCGGATCACCCTGTCGTGGGGATCGGTTCAGGAGGCGCCTACGCCGCCGCGGCGGCCCGTGCCTACCTGGACGCCTCGGACCTCCCGGCTCGAGAGATAGCCCAGCGCGCGATGGCGATCGCCGCCGACATCTGCGTGTATACCAACGACCGGATCGTCATCGAAGAGGTTTCACGCAAGGCCGATTCGCGCAAGGCCGATTCGCGCAACGCCGATTCCCCCAAGGAGAGGGTCGATGACCATTGACCTTGATCAGTTGACGCCGGCGCAGATCGTCGAGCAGCTCGATCGCTACATCGTCGGTCAGCACAGGGCCAAGCGGTCGGTCGCCATCGCGCTGCGCAACCGGATGCGCAGGCGCAAGCTTCCCAGCGAACTGCGCGATGAGGTCTCCCCCAAGAACATCGTCATGATCGGGCCGACCGGCGTCGGCAAGACCGAAATCGCACGACGGCTGGCAAAGCTGTGCGGCGCCCCGTTTCTGAAGGTGGAAGCCACCAAGTACACGGAGGTTGGCTACGTCGGCCGCGACGTGGAGTCCATGATCCGTGACCTGACCTCCGTGGCGGTGGCAATGGTCAAGGCGGAGGAGCAGGCCGGCGTCCAGGAAGAGGCGGAACGCCGGGTCGAGGACCACCTGCTGGAGCTTCTGCTGCCGGGGCCGGTGGGCGGCGCTCCCGCCGACGATGCAGCCGCTTCCGAAGCCGGGAGCAGCACCGCAGACAAGCTGCGCGAGAAGCTTCGGGCGGGCGCCCTCGACGATCGGCCGGTGGAGATCTCCGTCAGCGCCCAGCAGATGCCAAACGTTTCCATCCTCTCCGGTCAGGGAGTCGAGGAGATGGATCTCAACTTCAGCAACTTCTCCAACCTGCTGGGCGGCAAGGCCACCAAGAAGAAGAAGGCGTCGATCAGGCGGGCGCGGCAGATGCTGTTGAACGAGGAGATCGACCGTCTGGTGGACATGGACCGGGTTTCGGAGTTGGCGGTCGAACGCGTCCAGGAGATGGGGATCATCTTCCTGGACGAGCTGGACAAGATCGCCTCGCGCGAGGGCCGCAACGGCGTGGACGTCTCGAGGGAGGGCGTGCAGCGCGACATCCTGCCGATCGTCGAGGGCAGCAAGGTCAATACGCGACACGGCGTGGTTGACACCACGCACGTGCTGTTCATCGCCGCCGGCGCGTTTCACATGTCCAAACCGTCGGATCTGATCCCGGAGTTGCAGGGCCGTTTCCCGATTCGCGTCGAGTTGCAGCAACTGTCCCGGGAGGACTTCGAGCGGATCCTCACGCAGCCGGAGAACGCTCTGATCAAGCAATACACGGCGTTGCTCGGCACCGAGGGCGTGGAGCTCGACTTCACTCCGGATGCGATCGTGCGAATCTCCGAAGTTGCGAACGAGGTGAACTCCAGCACCGAAAACATCGGAGCGCGCAGGCTGTACACGATTCTGGAGCACATCCTCGAGGAGTTGTCGTTCCACGCACCCGACGCAAAGGGGCAGAAGATCACGGTGACCGCCCAGTACGTGGACGACCGGCTGTCCGGAGTCATCGAGGACCGTGACCTGACGCGCTTCATCCTGTAGCACACGCCGTCGCCCCGGCGCACGTTGACGGCGCACCCGTCCCGGGTTAGGTTCTGGATTCGTTTCGGCGTCACTGGGAGGGGACACTGATTGACGATCGGCCGCAGTCCGCGGCGGCGTTCGCACCCCGGCTCGCACCCCGGCTCGCATTCTGCCTGCTGCTCACGGCCGACCTGCGCGTGCGTCGGCGCATCGCGCCGGAGCCGCACCGCTTGGCGGGATGGCGTGCTCTGATGTATACATGCTAATATGCCGACAGGCTCAATGGCTTGGAAGACCGATGACGAAGGCGGCCAAGCGCCGCGGCGGCGTCCCGCGGGGAGTGCAGCTCCCGTGATCAAGGCGAATCCGCGCTGGCAGGAGATGCCGGAAAACGACCTGTGGAAGCACTACCGGAAGCAGCGGGACCCGTCCGTCCGGGAATACTTCGTCCATCAGTACGCACCGCTCGTGAAGTACGTGGCGGGACGGGTCGCGATCGGCATGCCGAGCGCCGTCGACTTCGACGACCTCGTGCAGTGCGGGATGTTCGGGTTGTTCGACGCCATCAGCAAGTTCGATCCGACCAAGCACGTCAAGTTCAAGACGTACGCGGTTACCCGCATTCGCGGCGCGATCTTCGACGAGTTGCGGGCGATCGACTGGGTGCCGCGGTCGGTGCGTCAGAAGGCCCGTGAAGTGGAAGACGCGGTCCGCGAACTGGAGGCAGGCTTGGGGCGGGCTGCGACCGACGAGGAGATCGCCGGCGCCATGGGGGTCAGCGTACAGGAATTCCAGCGTGTTCTGGTACGGATCGCCGGCACCGCGGTCGTGTCGCTGAACGACGTCTGGCACGGCGGCGAGGACGAGGACCGCGTTTCCATCGAGGACAACATCGAATCGCCGACGGAGTCCGGACCCGCGACCATCGCGGAAAAGGAAGAGATGCGGCGGGTGATCGTGGAAGCGATCAGGGAACTGCCGGAGAACGAGCAGCAGGTCCTTGCGCTGTACTACTACGAGGAGTTGACCCTCAAGGAGATCGGGCAGGTGCTGGAGGTGACCGAGTCACGCGTGTCGCAGCTTCACACCAAGGCCCGACTGCGCCTGCGGACCAAGCTCACCAACGTCAAGCGCGGCATCTGACCGCAGGGGTGTGCAGGAGGGCTCTCCCCGTCCCCGGGGGGCACGCCTGACCTCACCGCAGTGTGAGGCGCACCTCCAGACCGTCGCTGATCGGTGTTCCCGGCGGTGGACTCTGCGAGTGCACGTAGCCGTTGCCGATCAGGCGCACGTGCAGGCGGCTGTCGCTCAGCAGGGGCACCAGGCTGCGCTTGGGCAGACCCCGATAGTCGCCGATCGCCGCCTGCACCGCCGGAACCGCCGGTGTCCGCCGCGTGATGGCACCGTGGTACCGCACGCGCGGTGAATCGGCACTCGACAGCGACAGGTACGGCACGAGGAACTCGGCAGCCTCCGCGAACAAGGGAGCCGCGATCAGGCCGCCGTAGGTCGCCGGCCCGCGCGGACTGTGGATGGCGACGTAGAAGATCACTTGCGGGCTCTCGGTCGGCGCGATGGCCAGGAACGACGCGATCACCGCATCGTCGGAATAGGAGCCGGTTCTCTCGTCCAGGACTTCCGCGGTGCCGGTCTTGCCGGAGACCCGAAGGCCGGGAACCCGCGCCAGCACGGCCGTGCCACCGGGCTCGGTCGCCCCTTCCATCATGGCGAGCACGGTGCGGGCGACCGCCGGCTTCACGACCTGTCTCACCGGTTCGGGCGAAAAGTCCTTGACGGTGGTGCCGTCGGCGGCGACCACCCGCCGCACGATCCGCGGCCGCATCATCATCCCGTCGTTGGCGATGGCGCTGGCGGCCCGCATGATCTGGACCGCCGATACCGCGACTTCCTGACCCATCGCCAGGGTCGGCTTCGAGCGCAGCGACCACCGGTCGACATCGCGGAGGATGCCGGCGGTCTCGCCGGAGAAGGGAAGGTCGACCGTCGAGCCGAACCCGAATGCGCTGAGCGAGGCGTGGAATCTGCCGTCGTCGGTCTGGTCCGAAGCGTAGCCGGCCCCCGCGTTGCACGAGTACCTGATGATCTCGGCGGCGGTGACCGTGCCGTGCGTTTTCAGGTCCGCGATCCGGATCGTGCCGCCCCCGGGAGTGCGGCGCGTGTAGTGGCCGCCGCAGTAGAAGGTGTCGGTCAGAGTCACGGCTCCGTCGTCGAGCAGGGAAGCCATGGAGAACACCTTGAACACGGAGCCGGGCTCGTAGGCCACCGCGACGGGTCGGTTGATGCGGGTTTGCGCCGAGCTTGTGTCGATCGAGTTCGGGTCGTAGCGCGGCGATGCGGCATAGGCCAGCAGCTCGCCGGTCTGCGGCACCATGACCAGAATCGTCACCCACCGGGCGCGGTGCTCGGTGCGCGCGCGCACCGCGATCTGCTCCATCGCGTACTGCACGTTCACGTCGATGGTGAGCACGACCTTGTGACCCCGCACCAGATGTTCTCCGGGCTGGACGACCGCCGGGGAAAGCACGTGATCGAAGGTGTTCTCGATCCCGTCAAGTCCGATGTCGTCGACCCCCACGAAGCCGACCACATGACTGGCCAGTTCCTGCTCCGGGTAGGTGCGCCCGAACTCGGGTTGCAGCGATACGCCGCGCAGCTCGCCGGCCTGCAGATGCACTCGCAGTTGCGCCGACTCGGTCGGCGTGATCTTGCGCTTGAGATAGGCGAAGTGGGGCCGGCCGCGCAGGCGCTGTTCCAGCCGTGACCGGTCCAGGTCCAGGACTTCGCTCAGCGTCGCCGCCGTCCTCGCAGGGTCGGTGACGTCCGGGGTCCAGACCGCAACCGAGTCGAAGCGCGTTGCGATCGCCAGCAGACGCCCGTTGCGATCCAGGATGGGGCCGCGCTCGACATCGGCGACCTGCACCGCGGAACGCGGATCCGGCAACGGCTGGACGGCCATGAGCCAGACGAACCGCGCCGCGATCGCCACGGCAACGACGCCCAGGCCGACGATCACCGTCCACATGCGGTAGCGTTCGCGCGCTTCCAACATCGGTGCCGTCCGGGTCCCTGCAAAATGTAATAGGTGGCGCGGGATCTGTCGATACAGAGGACGATGGTACGTGCACTCCACCACCAGAAAGTCGCCGCACCCGGTCGTGCCCGTGCCGCGTTCGTTCGCGAGTTGAAGAGGCAGAACGCCCCCAGCCACCGTGTGCGGCAGGCGCGGTTCGATGAGATCTTCGACTTCAGCCCCCGCCGGGCAGAGCAGTTGACGATCGTCCCGGCCGGCGTATCCGACGCGGCCGACCGCGCTCGCGACCCATCCCTGCGCGCCCTGTGGCGGCGGGGGTTGCGTGGCCGGTTGCGCAGCCGCCTGCGCGGCAGGTTCCACGTGACCGTGAAAGCGGCGCTGGCCATCGCCGCGGCGGCCATACCCGCCGGTCTGGTGATCGCCGCTGCCCGGCCCCACGGCCCGCTCCTGGTGCCCGAGCCCGGGCCTGCCGACAGCCTCGTGCACCGCGAGGTGGCGCCGGCCGACTCCCGCCCGGCGGGCTCCGGGGAGCGGGACGGCATCGCCGACCTGTCGCTGCGCCCGTATCTGGTGCATGCTGACGATTCCCTCTCGGAGATCGCGCACCGTTTCGGCATCGACCTCGACACCTTGATCAGCTTCAACGGCATCCGCGACGTGAACGAACTGCGGGAAGGCGTGGAGCTGTCGATCCCGAACGCTTCCGGCCTCTCCTACTCGGTGCGATCGGGTGACACGCTGAGCGAGATCGCCGCCCGGCACGGTGTGCGCCTGACGGACTTGATGGAGTGGAACGACGTGCCGTCCAGGCTCGGCGTGGGGCAGAAACTGTTCATTCCGGGCGCTTCGCTGCCGATGGACGCACGAAATGCCGTGCTCGGCAGGCTGTTCCTGAAACCCGTGCCCGGCCGGGTCGTCACGCGCTTCGGTTACCACGCGGATCCGGTCACCGGCATTCGCCGCTTCCATGACGGCATCGACATCGTGTCCGCGGCAGGTACCCCCGTGGCCGCCTCCATGGCGGGACGGGTCGGGCGCGTTGGCGTCAATGGCACCTACGGACGCTACCTGGTGCTGGTACATGCCGACGGCTACCAGACCCTGTACGCGCGCCTGTCACAGGCTCATGCGGCGGCAGGTGCTGTTGTGGCCCAGAGCCAGGTCATCGGCACGATGGGACCGGCGCAGGATGGCGACGACAGCCACCTGCACTTCGCGATCTTCAAGGCTGGCGAACCTGTTGACCCGAGTCGCTATCTGCACTAGTGTCGGGCCTGCTCGTGGAGGGGCGCGCAGATCGAATCCTGCCGGTAGGCATCGTGATCCTGTCGGTGATCCTTATCGCCGCGCAGTCCGGTGGCTGGTACCTGACGAAGAAGGCCACTCTGGAACGCGACTACCTGCACCTGCCGGAGCGATGGTTCGAGGTGCTCCACCAGCCTCGTGTCGTTCCCGCGGCGGTCCTGCCCGCAGGCGGCGCAGCTTCGGCGGCGTGGCCGTTGCCCATCGCCACCATGCGCTACGTCGCTCAACCCGGCGACAACCTGTCCCTCATCAAGAAGCGTTTCGGACTGACGCTGGACACGCTGTCCAGCCTCAACCGCGACGCGGGTTCCGGCGTCCACAACGTCAAGATCGGTGAAGTCTTCACGATTCCGAACCAGGACGGACTCTTTCTGAAGGTGGAGAGCAGGGATCATCTGGAGACCGTGGCCGGCGACCACGGGCTGGCCGGCAGCGACGTGCTGGCCGCCAATCCCGGCGACGCCCAGTCGGTGAGCGGTGAGTTGTTCTTCCCCGGCGCCCAGAACTCCGGGTTCGAGCGCCTGCTGAGGATGGGACTGGGGTTCGGTCGGCCGCTGTACGGAGGCTGGGTGAGCTCCCCGTTCGGGATGCGCGTGCATCCGTTCAGCGGCAAGTGGCGCATGCACCGCGGCGTCGACATCGCCGCGCCGCACGGAACCCCGGTGCAGGCGGCCGCGGACGGCCGCGTCGAGCGGGTGGCAAGCGACGGCGTCCTGGGGCGGTACGTCGTGATCGACCATGGAGCGCGTTCCTACCAGACGCTGTACGCCCACCTGTCCTCCGTGCACGTCCACGTTGGCGAACTGGTATCCACCGGCAACACGATCGGCCGCGTGGGTTCGACCGGCCAGTCCACCGGCCCCCATCTCCACTTCGAGCTGTGGAGCCGGCGGCAGCCGATCAACCCGACCTCCCAGGTGCCCGGCCTGTAGCGCCCCACGAACGGCGCCGTGCAACGGCGCTGTTCGTGGCCCAGCCCCTCCTTTGGCTCGGAACGCAGCGGTTCCCGATGCGTTCCTCGCCGGATACGGACTGTCCCGGCGCCGTTTCGTTGGGTGTGGGCGGGCGGTCTCAGACCAGGGGCGTCGCTTGGCCCATGGCCCACGGGTCGATGCAGGTCAGGCTGACGGATCCCCGGGCGAGCACGTCGATGTCGGTCCCTTCGTCGGGGTCGCGGATGGCGGGAGCCCCCACGTGGCGCAGCACGTCTCCGTGGCGCTCGAAGCAGGAGCCGTAACGCGCGCGCTCCAACGCGCACGGGACCAGCCGCCACTCGGCCGCCAGCCGCGCCGGGAAGTTCACGCTCCAGGTGACGGGACATTCGGTCCGGCGTTCGCCGGGCGGACGAACCCGCGGCAGCAGGTCGGCCAGCAGTGTAGGCAGCAGGTGATCGAGCCGCGCGACGGCATCTCCCAACTCCGTTCCCGGATCCGCCGGTGCGCGTGCGGCCCAGCGGCCGAATCCTGCCGGGGTGAGTTGCTGCGACAGGGCGACCGCCGGAATGAGCGCGATGTTGGCCTCCAGGCAGGCGCCGATCGTGCCGGATGAGGCCGCGTAGGAGACGCCGGTGTTCTCACCGGCGTTCACGCCGGACAGGACCAGGTCGGGCGTGCGCGGACTGAGCAGATAGCAGCCTGCGTTGACGCAGTCGGCCGGCGCGCCTCCCAGGGTGAAACCGGTTACGGCGTGACCGGCTCGATCCCGGTGGTCATGGCGTGCCAGCGGCAGGTCGGCGTAGCGGGTCATCGCCTTCGCCGTCCAGCTCCGCTCCGAGGCGGGCAGGACCACCGTGACCGACCCTAGCGCGGCGGCGGCCTTGACCAGCGGGGCCACGAACGGAGACTCCGGACCGTCGTCGTTGGTTACCAGAATGTGCATGCCGTCAATGTGCAGGGCCTCGAGTGGTCGGAACGATACCTGGTCAGCGTCCGTGGCAGAACTTGAACTTCTTGCCGCTGCCGCAGTAGCAAGGCTCGTTGCGTCCGACCTTCCGTTCCGCCTGCGGCCCGGACGGCCCTGGCAGTGCCGGCCCTGCGCTGGCGGGAGATGCGACCGCAGCAGCCGATCCGACCGGCGTGGCCCGCCGGCTGGGCGCCCGCCGGGCGGGCGTCGCCGAGGTGCCTTCCGCGTCGCCCTGTCGCATCGCCGCGAACTGTCCCAGCTCGCGATGCACGGTCGCCATGCCTTGCGGCTGCAGTCTGCGCGCCGGCCGTCCGCCGCTCGCCGTACCGTTCCCGGTCCGGATCGTGACTCGGAAGATCTTCTCCGCGATGGTGTTCCGGATACCGGCAAGCATCTCGTCGAAGATCTGAAAGCCCTCGAGCTTGTACTCCAGCAAGGGGTTCTTCTGGCTGTAGGTGCGCAGGTACACCGCGTCGCGCAGCGCGTCGAGGTTCTCGAGGTGATCCTGCCACCGGGCGTCGATCAGACGCAGATACTCGTAGCGGATGAACAGATTGAAGTTGGCCGGGCCGACCAGATCCGCCTTTTCGGCGAGATGGGCGCCCATCGCGGCTATCACCCGGTCGCCCAACTCGCTGCCGCGCAGATCGGTAAGCGCCGACTCCCCGTCCGGCATGGTGAATCCGAATCGGGAGCGCAACGCGGAGAGCGTCCCGGCCACGGAGTACTCGGCGGCGCCGGTCAGCTCCTCGACCGCCACCGCGGCCGTCTCCCGTACCCGGTCGAGCAGATCGCCATCGGCCATGATCTCGTCGCGCTTTCCGTAGATGTACTTGCGCTGCTCGTTGAGCACGTTGTCGAAGTCCAACAGATGCTTGCGCAGCTCGAAATTGCGCTCCTCGACCCGCTTCTGCGCGCGGGCGATCGACTTGTTCAGCCACGGATGGGCCAGGGGCTCTCCGTCCTTCATGCCCACCTTCGACATCATGCTCCGCAGGTTTTCGCCGAACAGCCGCATCAGATCGTCGTCGAGCGAGATGTAGAAACGGGAGGACCCGGGGTCGCCCTGACGTCCGGAGCGGCCGCGGAGCTGGTTGTCGATACGGCGCGACTCGTGTCGCTCGGTGCCGAGCACGTGCAGCCCGCCGGCGCCGCGGACGGCGTCGTAGCGATGGCGCCAGTCATCCAGCTCGCGCTCGTAGATGGCTCTGAACCGCTCCTCGTCACCGGCGGCGTCACCGGCTCCGTTACCGCTGTCGGCGGCATGGCGACGGCGGGCGGCATACTCCGGATTGCCGCCGAGCTTGATGTCGGTGCCGCGTCCGGCCATGTTGGTGGCGATCGTCACCCCACGCTCGGCTCCCGCCTGCGCGATAATCAGCGCCTCCCGCGCGTGCGCCTTGGCATTGAGCACTTCGTGCTGGACCCCGCGACCGTGCAACAGCTTCGAGAGCTGCTCGGACTTCTCGATGGAGACGGTGCCGACCAGCACCGGCTGCCCCGCGTTCTGACAGGCAGCCAGTTCATCGCAGATCGCGGCCATCTTGTCCTGCTCGTTGAGGAAGATCACGTCGTCGTGGTCGGCCCGGATCAGCGGACGGTTGGTGGGTATGACCACCACGTCCAGGCCGTAGATGTTGCTGAACTCCGTCGCCTCGGTATCGGCCGTGCCGGTCATGCCGGACAGCTTGTCGTAGAGCTTGAAGTAGTTCTGAAAGGAGATGGAGGCCAGCGTCCGGTTGCGCTTGAGGATCTGGATGCGCTCCTTCGCCTCGATCGCCTGGTGCAGTCCGTCCGAATAGCGCCGGCCATGCAGAATGCGGCCGGTGAACTCGTCGACGATCTGCACGGTGCCGTCCTCGATCACGTAGTCCACGTCCCGCTGGAACAACCGGTGGGCGCGCAGCGCCTGGGTGAGGTAGTGGATGAACTCGAAGTTCTCGTCGTCTACCAGCGATCCCCGGATCAGGCGCTTGCCGCGCAGCACGCCTTCGGCTGCGGCGATCCCTTCGTCGGTGAACGAGATGCGCTTGCCCTTCTCGTCGATCTTGTAGTGGCCGATCGGCTCCTCGGGATAGTCGTCGGTCTGCGGATCCTTCGCGCACTCGCGGAGCGCGCCCACCAGCCGATCGACCTGGGCGAACCGCTCCGTGTCGTCTTCGGCCGCCCCGGAGATGATCAGCGGGGTCCGTGCCTCGTCGATCAGGATCGAGTCGATCTCGTCCACGATGCAATACCGGTGACCGCGCTGCACGCGAGCGTCGGAGTCCCAGCGCATGTTGTCGCGCAGGTAGTCGAATCCCAACTCGTTGTTGGTGCCGTAGGTGATGTCGCACGCGTACGCCTCGGTCCGTTCGCGCATCTCCATGCGCGACAGGACGACCCCGACGCTCAGGCCCAGGTAGCGGTGCACGCGGCCCATCCATTCGGCGTCGCGTTCGGCCAGGTAGTCGTTGACCGTGACGACGTGGACGCCGGCGCCGGAGAGCGCGTTGAGATAGGCGGCGGGGACGCTGGCGAGGGTCTTTCCCTCGCCGGTCTTCATCTCGACGATCGCGCCGCGGTCCAGGATGATTCCCCCCATGAGCTGGACGTCGAAGATGCGCTCGCCGAGTTGCCGGCGGGCAGCCTCACGCGCCAGCGCGAACGCCTCCGGCAGGATCTGGTCGCGCGCTTCGCCCGACTCGAGCCGCGTCCGCAGCCTGTCGGTCCACGCCGGGAAGTCGGTTTCGGTGAGAGCGACCATCCGCGACTCCAGCTCGTTGATCCGGTTCACGAGCGGAACCAGGGCCTTCAGATCACGGTTGGACTTTGAGCCGAGCACGCGGGACAGGAAACCCCGCATGTCGCGAGTGTATCGACGGTTGGAAGCCACGGTCAAGGCGCCTGGCGGGCGCGTACGCGGAGCCGGTGCGGCGGCACGTCTGGCCGTGGCGCTGGCCGTGGCGCTGGCCGTGGCGCTGGTCGCGGCGGGTTGCGCGGAACGGACATCGCTGGTGACGCGCCAGGAGCTGTTCAACCTGTCGGTGGGACCGCTGGAAGACCAGGTACACGTCGTTCCCGGTTACGAGCAGGCGGGCGTCTGGCTGTCGCTGAGCGGTGGTCTGTTCCACGTGGTCAACGCGCCGGTGCGCAAGGTGATGCGGTTCTCGTCGTTCGGAGACCTGCTGCTGCTGCTGTACGACCCGCGCTCGAACCCGAGGCCGGTGGGGCTCGCAGAACCGGAAGCGGACGGCGTAACCACCCGCCTCGCGCGCAGCCTGCCACTGGGCCCGCTGGGAAGGATAGCGGTCGACTCGCAGGGGACGATGTACGTCCAGGAACGGCTCGTGCCGGACGACTGGCAGCAGGAGGACGGAGTCGTCCGCAGCCACGTGGTGCGCCGGTTCGACCGTACGGGCGCCGATCTGGGCTACGTGGGTCGCGAGGGGGTGAGCGGCACGCCGTTCGGACGGGTGCAGCGCCTGCTGGTCACCGAGCGCGACGAGCTGTTCGTCGTCACCCGCGACGCCGACTCGTGGCAGGCGTTCTGGTTCGACGCCGAGGGGGTCCTGCGGTTCGGGCGTCGGTTGTCGGCCGGCGATCTGCGAAGCGCGGACGATGCCCCGCCGCCCGTGGAGATCGAGTCCGTGCTGGCCGACGGACGCGGGCTGCCGCATCTGCTGGTTGAGACGGTGGCGCTGCCCGGCGGGCACGCCGACATCTGGCGCGTGACCGGGGAAGACGCACCGCGCCGGGCGTTCCCGGCGCCGCACTCCCCGCATGCGCCGTTCCGCCTGATGGGCGGCGCACGCGGGCGGCTGTTCTTCGTCTCGCACGGCGGTGCCGCCGAGGTCGTCAGCGCGGGATCTCATCGCGCCTCACTCACCGTCACCGATGGCGAAGGTCGGCCCCTGGCGCAGGTCGAGCTATCTCTGCAAGATCCTGCCCTGCAGCTCTCGGAACTGCAGGTGGCGACGGATGGCGTACTGTACGGTGCCCGGATCGGGCCGGAGCGGGTGGATTTCTTCTGGTGGAGAACCGACCTCCTGATGCAAGGGTTTTGATGGCCGCTGACGCGGGCGTGCTGCGTCTGGAGGGCGAACCGGGTGTACACCGCCTGGTCGACTCGGCGCAGATGTCGGCGATCGACCGCGAGGCCTCCGAGCGCTTCCGGATACCGTCGCCGATCCTGATGGAGAATGCCGGTCTCAAGGCGCTGGACGCGATGCAACGGTGTGTCTGGCGCCGTCCGGTGCCGGGGGAGCCGGTCACGATCGTGTCCGGACGCGGCAACAACGGCGGGGACGCGCTGGTCATCGCTCGTCAGCTTCACGCCATCGGCGCCCGGAGCATGACGGTCCTTCTCAGCCACGGCGAACCTGCCGATGGAAGCCAGTGTGCGGCCAACCTGGCCATCTGCCGGGCGCTTGGCATCTCCGTGCTCGACGCGGCGGAGGGATCGCTGGACCGCGGATGGGTGATCGACGGAATGGCCGGCACGGGACAGCGCGGGACGTTGCGGGGGCCGGCGGCGGCGCTGGCCGAACGGATCAACCGCAGCCCGGCGCGCGTCATCGCGCTTGATGCGCCGAGCGGGGTGGGCGACCGATTCACGGCCGGCATGCCCGCCGTCCGCGCCGACTGGACGCTGGCGCTGGAGCTTCCGAAGAGGGCGCTCTACCTGCCGGCGGCCCGGCCCGCATGCGGGAGCATCATCGTCGTGCCGATCGGCTTTCCCGCAGCGCTCACCGATCCCGCCGTGGGGACCGCTCGGCTGCTCGGCCCCGCAGCGTTGACGGAGATGCTCCCGTCCGTCCCGGCTGACGCGCACAAGGGGATTCGAGGTCACGTGGCGGTGCTGGCCGGCTCGGCCGGGACGGCGGGCGCCGCTCGCCTCGCCGCGACCGCCGCCGCCTGCAGCCGCGCGGGCCTGGTGACGCTGCACGCCGACGCCGACACGTACCCGGTCCAGGCCGGCGCGCTTACCTCGGTGATGGTCGCAGCGTGGTCGGAAGCCGCGGACCCGAGCGAGCTCGCCCGCGGTTTCGACAGCCTTGTGGTCGGTCCCGGGTGGGGGACCGGGCCGGCCCGCTCGGAGTGGCTGCAGCGGCTGCTCGCCCTGCCGTGTCGCGGCGTGCTGGATGCGGATGCGATCACACTGCTCGCGCGGGCGGGAGGTGGCGCAGCGCCGCTCGCCGGCCAATGGGTGCTGACCCCCCATCCGGGAGAGCTGGCGCGCCTGCTCGATGCCGCCGTCGCCGAGGTGCTGGCGGATCCCGCCGCCGCCGCGGCCGAGGCGGCCGCCCTCTTCGGAGCGGCCGTCGTGCTGAAGGGGCACGTGACCTACATCGCCGCGCCGGGCGGCGGCGCCGCGCCTGGCGAAGGCAACGAGCCCCCTCTGAGCGTGGTGGACGGCATGCAGCCGTGGCTGGCCACCGGCGGTTCCGGAGATGTGCTGGCCGGCGTGGTCGGCGCCCTGCTGGCCGGCGGTCGGCTCGGCCCCTATCAGGCAGCCTGCGCAGGGGTGCTGATCCACGCCGCGGCGGCCCGAGAGCGGTACCGCGAGCGAGGCTGGTTCATGGCGGAGGACCTGCCGGCGTCGGTGTCGCGGGTGGTAGCCGGCCGGGACGCTTCGGGTAGCGCAGGCCGACCGCCATCACATTTGTAGACTCTGCGTTTCGTTGTTGACGTGACCGCAGGCGGGCGCTTAACCTGTCGGGGTGCATATCTACCTGTTGTCGGTGTTGACCACCATCGCCGCCGGCGCGACCCTGGCGGCCGATTACCTGGTGGACCGGGTGCCTGTTCTGGAGCCGCTACGGCGATTCGCGGCAAGCAGCCGCGCCAAGGGTACCCTGGGCGCCATCGCCCTGGTGATAGGGTTCGTGAAGCTCTTCTGGCGCGCCCCGGGTGAGGTGATCATCGTCGGCGACTTCCTGCCGGCAATTTCCGGCATGCTGCTGGGAGCCATGCTCATGATCGATCGCTTCCAGAAGCGGCGGTTGCCGGAAGGCAGTGTCGAGCAGGGAGGCGGTGTCGACCAAGTGGTCGGCGACGAACAGGATCAGGCCGCCGCCGCCGAGTCGTCGGATTCAGGCGCCACCGGCATAGCCCGCATCGACGAAACGCTGAGGCCGTACCGGACTCCGCTGGGGCTGGCCGGCATCGGCGTCGGCGTCATCCACTTCCTGCTGGCAAGCGTGCTGTTTCTGTAGACGGCAGCGTCTTCTGTAGACGGCAGCGTCCCCGTACCAAATCCCCGTATCAGACTGTCCCCGAAGGGGCGACAAGCGGAACGGGCCAAGCTCGTCCCGCGCCCTGATCCGTCAGTCTCCGTCCGACTGCTTGGCGCGGGCGATCACGTCCTCGGCCACCTTTCCGGAGATCGGCGAGTAGTGGCTGAAGGTCATCTCGAAGGACGCGGTGCCGGAGGTCATCGACTTGAGGTCGATGGAGTAGCGCAGCATCTCGGCCTGCGGTACCTGTGCGCGGATTTCCTGCAGCGACCCGATCGGCTCCTGGCCGGTCACGCGCCCACGCCGCGAACTCAGGTCGGACAGGATATCGCCCAGGTACTGATCCTCGGTCAGCACGGCGAGGTCGACGACCGGCTCCAGCAGGACCGGCTTGGCCTGTGCCAGCGCCTCCTTGGCAGCCTCCCGGGAAGCGAGCTTGAAGGCCAGCTCGGAGGAGTCGACCGAGTGCTCCCTGCCGTCCACCACCCTTGCCTCCACGTCCACGACCGGGTAGCCGGCGAGGACGCCGGACTGCAGCGCTTCCAGCACGCCCTTTTCGACCCCCGGGAGATACCCCCGCGAGATGGCACCTCCCACGATGCCGTTCTCGAACCGGAACTTCTCGCCTCGCGGCAGCGGCTTGATCTCCAGTGAGACCTTGGCGTACTGGCCGTGCCCGCCGGTCTGCTTCTTGTGCTGGTAGTCCGCTGCCGCCGGCTTGTTGATCGTCTCGCGATAGGCCACCCGCGGCAGGTAGGTCTCCACCTCTATCTTGTGCCCGTCGCGGATCCGGCCCAGGACCACCGCAAGGTGCAACTCCCCGATGGCCGCGACCACGGTCTCGCGCGTCTCGCCGTCGTAGCGGACGCGAAAGGTCGGATCGGAGTCCGCCGTCCTGCCGATGATCTCCGAGAGCTTGTCTTCGTCCTGCTTGGACGCGGTGCGCAGGGCGAGCGCGTGCACGGGCTGCGGGAAGTCCAGCGGCACATAGCTCACCGGCGCATCCGGGGCGTGCAGCGTGTCGCAGGTGGCGACTTCGGTCAGCTTGTTCAGCACGCCGATGTCACCGGCGCACAGCTCCTGCACGTCCTCGAGCTTCTCGCCCTGGCGCGTGGTCAGCTTGGTCACCCGGATCTTGGATCCGGTGCGCGCGCAGATCAGATCATCGTCGCTGTGCAGGCCGCCGGTGATGACCTTCACGAACGACAGCCGGCCGGCGTACTGATCGACGCTGGTCTTCAGCACCAGCGCGGAGGTCGAGCCGGACGGATCGATCGTGGTGGGGGTGATCTCGCCGGTGCCGTCGGCCTGCACCGTCGCGCCGGCCGGTGACGGCACGGTGCGCACGATCGCGTCCAGCAGCGGCGTGATCCCCACGTCGTGCAGGGCGGAGCCCGCCAGCACCGGGAACACCTGACCGGCAGCGACCGCCGCCGTCACTCCCCGGAGGATCTCCTCGTCGGTCAGCACCTCGTCCTCCAGGTACTTCTCCATCAGGTCGTCATCGCCTTCCGCAGCGGCCTCCATCAATTCCTGCCGCCGCTCCTCGACCGCATCGCTCACCGCGTCCGGGACCGGAGCGTCGCCGCTGCCCGAGCGCAGCAGCGCCCGCTGGCCGACGACGTCCACGACGCCCTCGAAGGAGTTGCCGGCTCCGATCGGGACGCTCAGCGGTGCGAACGTCCCGCTGAACGTCTGGCCCAGGTTTTCCATCACGGAGTCGAAGTCGGCGTGCTCCTTGTCCATGCCGTTGACGAAGATGATGCGGGGCGTTCCGTCCCGCTCCAGGCGGCGCCACAGCTTCGCCGTCTCGATCTGCACGCCGACGTCGGCGCCGACCACGACGACCGCGCACTCGGCGGCGCCGAGTGCGGCCACCACCTCGCCGATGAAGTCGCCGGAACCCGGCGAGTCGACGAAATTGACCTTGCGGCCGTCCCAGTCGATGTGGGAAAAAGCGCTGTAGATCGAGATCTTGCGGGCGATCTCCTCCTCGGTGCAGTCGCTGACGGACTTGCCGGGGTCGAACTTGGGAACCACGCCGCCGTGGACCAGTATCTGATCCATCAGCGTGGTCTTTCCCGTGCCGCTGTGGCCGACCAGGGCGACGTTGCGAATTCGGTCTGTAGGGACGCTCATGACGGTGGTACTCCGGGCTGGACTCTGAACGGCGACGCTATGCAGGCGGTATTGGGCTGTCAAGCGGCGTGCGCATGCGGGCGGTGAGCGGCGTGCCCGCGGCGCCTCAGTTTCCGCGCGCCGGCGCGTAGTGGGCGAACGTCATCGTGTACGCCGCGCGGCCCTGGGTGGCGCTGCGCAGGTCGGTGGTGTAACCGAACATGGCCCCCAGCGGCACCCGTGCGCTCACCCGCTCGGCGGCATGGCCGGACTCCACCGTGTCGATGGCTCCGCCGCGCATCTGCAGGCCGCCGAGGACCTCGCCGACGAAATCCTTGGGCGTGGTGACGTCCACGCTCATCACCGGCTCAAGCAGGATCGGCGCCGCCTTGCGGCAGCAGCTCACGAAGCCGCTCGCCGCGGCGGCTTCGAACGCGAACTCGCTGGCGCGTTCCTGGTCGTAGACGCAGTCGGTCAGCTCGACCGCGACATCGACCAGCGGGTAGCCGAATCCGGGACCGGAGGAGAAGCCGGCCTCGATGCCGCGTGCGATCGCCGCGCACAGCTCCTCCGGAAGGCCCGCGGCGGCGGGGACCGTGCCGGGATCGAACGTGCACTCGCCGCCCAGCCTGCGCGGCGCGACGCGCAGGCTCAAGGCCGCGTGGTGGACACGGCCACCGATCTCGCGCTCGAACTCCTCGCGATGCCCGACCGCGGCTGAGACCGACTCCCGAAAGGAGACCTGCGGCTTGCCGACGTTGGCGGCGATGCCGGTGCGCTCCGCGATCTGTCGCATCAGCACTTCGAGGTGCAACTCGCCCATGCCGGAGACCAGCAGCTGCCCGGTCTCATCGTTATCCTCTACCGCGAACGTCGGGTCTTCCAGTCGCAGCGCCTCGATGGCAGCGAGCAGCGCGGCCGCGTCGGAGGCGGAGTTCGGCTCCACGGCGACCGATACCACCGGCAGCGGGAAGCGCATGCGTTCCAGCAGCCCGGCCGGCCGTGCGTCTGCCCCTGCCGGGTTGCCGCGCTGCGTGCGGGTCACGGTGTCTCCGGTGCGGGCGAATTTCAATCCGACCACCACGGCGATGTCGCCGGCGCTCACGGACTCGATCTGTTCGCGCCGGTTTGCGTGCATGCGCAGCAGGCGCTGGATCCGCTCGGTGCGGCCCCGGCTGAGGTTGAGGAGCCGATCGCCGCGCTGGAATGTCCCCGAGTAGACCCGGAGGTAGCTCAAGGCTCCGGATTCGCGGTCATTCTGCAGCTTGAAGGCAAGCGCGACCGGCGGCCCCGCCGAGGATCGGGCCAACGATGGCAGGCCGGCGGCGCTCCCGTCACGATCGAGGAGCTGGAGAGCCGGAAGCTCGTCCGGTGCCGGCAGGTACCAGACGATCGCATCCAGCAGTGGCTGGATGCCGATGTTGCGCCGCGCCGCGCCGGCGAGCACGGGCACGAACCGGCCCGAAGCCACCGCCGCGCGAACCGCCTCGCGCAGCAGCGGCACGGGCAGCTCGCGGCCTTCCAGGTAACGCTCGGCGATCTCGTGCGACCCGTCGGCGAGTGCGTCGACGAGCAGATCGCGGCGCGGGCCCACGTCGGGATCTGCCGGATCGGCCGCGAAGCGCCGCATCTCGGTACCGTCGTCGCTCCAGGAGATTCGCTCCATCGTGATCAGATCGACGATCCCGCGCAGCTCACGGTCTTCGCCCCACGGCACCTGCAGCGCCACCGGCTCGGCGGAGAGCAGGCTGCGCATCTGCTGCAGCACCGCGTCGAACGATGCGCCCGCGCGGTCCAGCTTGTTCACGAAAGCGATGCGGGCGACCGAGTGTCGGTCCGCCTGGTGCCACACCGTCTCCGACTGCGGCTCGACCCCCTCCACGGCCGAGAATATCGCCACCGCGCCGTCCAGCACGCGCAGCGAACGCTCCACCTCGGCGGTGAAGTCGACATGTCCGGGGGTGTCGATGAGGTTGATCTGGTGGTCGGCCCAGAAGCAGGTGATGGCGGCCGAGGTGATGCTGATGCCGCGTTCCTGCTCCTGCGGCATCCAGTCCGTGGTCGCCTCGCCGTCGTCGACCTCGCCGATGCGGTGCGTGCGCCCCGTGAAGAAGAGCATTCGCTCCGTGGTCGTGGTCTTGCCGGCATCGATGTGCGAGATGATTCCCACGTTGCGGATGGGCGGCATCTCTACACCGGCGGTGTTGAACGTGCGCACGGCCGCCATTGTCGCGGTACGTGGATCGGCTGTCATCCGCGCGGCGTTGCCGTCAGCGCTCGAACCTTCCCAGCAGCGCCGCCATCCGCCGGCTGCCGTCGCGGCCGGCCGCCCGCTCGGCGCGAAAGGAGTGGAGCGCCGGAGAGCAGGCCGTGCAGGCGTCGTAGACGGTGATGCCGGCGACTCCCGCATCACCGAGCAGGGCCATGTTGGCCGCGCGCAGGTCTATGCGGCCTGTCGCTCCTGACGCCTCGGCCGTCTCCGGGCCGAATCGTTCGCGGAAGCGTCGTGCCCGCTCCGCGGGAACGTCATAGCAGCACGGGCCGATGCCGGGACCGATGATCGCGTGATACGCGCAGGCGGATCGGCCGAAGCGGCGGTCCAGGCAGGCGAGCGCGGCGGTGACGATGCCGGTGCCGCGCCAGCCGGAGTGCAGCAGCGCCGGAAGCCGCCCGTCGCGAGGGATCAGGAAGATGGGCAGGCAGTCGGCGACGGCCACGCACAGGACCTCTTCGGCCCCGCCGGCGATCATGCCGTCGGCCGCGGTATCCGCAGCAGCGGTGTCGGCGACCACCACGCGGCGCGTGTGCCTTTGCGCGACGCGGCGAAGCCGTTCCGGGGCGACCCCGAGCTCCCGGCACAGCCGCTGCTGCGCCGCCGGGTCGCTCATGTCTCCCGCGGCCGCGGTGGTCAGGACGGCGCGCAACGGTGCCGGAGCGGCCAGGTCGACGATCGACGCTGCTGCCTCCGCGGGCTCGATGAGCCGCCGGACGATCCTGGGGACCGGCTCCTTCAGCTCGTCCGGACCAGCCGCCAGGCGGCGGGCAGCAGCAGCGCCGCGATGGCCAGCTTCACGAGGTCGCCCACGATGAATGGCGTCAGCCCCCACTGCAGGATCGGGTTGTCCCAGCCGGCGACGCTCCCGAGCCACAGCAGTCCCGGGACGTAGATGACGACGTTGCCGATCAGCATGGCCGCCGCCGCCAGCGGCACGCTGCGGTCCCAGCCGGCCTCGGCCAGCAGGCCGATCACCAGCGTTGCCAGCAGGAAGCCAAGCAGGTAGCCGCCGGTGGTGCCGAGCATGTAGGTCAGGCCGATTCCTCTCTCCGGCGTGCCGGCGAAGACCGGTAGCCCCACGGCTCCTTCCGCAAGGTAGACCAGCACCGTGAGGCCGCCCAGGCGCCATCCGGCGGCCATGCCGATGACCAGGATCACCAGGGTCTGCAGGGTCATCGGTACCGGCACCATCGGGATCTGGACCTTCGACGAAACCGCGACAAGCGCGCTGCCCACCAGTGCGAGGAACGCGACGCGGAACAGGTTGGCGCCCCATGTGCCCGACTCGGAGGCGCTCCCGGCCGGCGGCCACAGGCGGTCGATCAGGGTCCGTGGATGTGATCGTTCGGCCATCGCCGGGAGTCTATGGGGCGTCCGGAGCACCGTGCAAGCGGTGTCCCTCCTGCCACCGCGGCGCGCCGTTTGACGCGGTCGCGGGCCGCCCCTATGGTGCCCGTTCGGTTGAGTTGCGGCCGGGGCGTTTGACGCCGTACCGGGCCGACCCTACTGTGCCGTCCACCGGAAGCAGCCAATGTCACTTCGCGTCCGTTACGCCCCTTCGCCCACGGGGCTGCACCACATCGGTGGAGCTCGCACCGCCCTGTTCGCCTACCTGCTGGCGCGTTCGGCCGGCGGGACCTTCATCCTGCGCATCGAGGACACCGATCGCGCGCGGTTCGATCCGGTCGCGCTGGAAGACATCTACGACACCCTCGGCTGGCTGGGACTGCGCTGGGACGAGGGGCCGTCCGTGGGCGGACCCCACGGCCCGTACGTGCAGTCGGCACGCGTCGAGCGCCACCGCGCCGTGGCCGCGCGGCTGGTGGAGACCGGCCGCGCCTATCGCTGCTATTGCGACCCTGAGCGCCTGCAGCGGGTGCGCGGGTCCGGCGGCGGGTACGACCGCCGCTGCCGGAACCTTTCGGCGGACGAGCGCCGGCAACACGAGGAGCGAGGCGAGCCGTCGGTCGTCCGGTTCAAGGTGCCTCTGGACGGCGCAACCCGCTATGAGGACCGCCTGCTGGGGCCGATCGAGCGCCGCAACAGCGACATCAATCCCGATCCGGTGCTGCTGAAGTCCGACGGCTATCCCACCTACCACCTTGCGGCCATCACCGACGACCACGACATGCGCGTCAGCCACGTCCTGCGTGCTCAGGAGTGGGTCTCCTCTGCCCCGCTGCACGTGCTGATCTTCCAGGCGTGCGGGTGGGAGCCGCCGCTCTACGCCCACCTTCCGGTCGTCAACGGACCCGACGGGAAGAAGCTGAGCAAGCGCCACGGATCGATGAGCGTCGCCGAGTTCCGCGACCAGGGCTACCTGCCGGAGGCGCTGGTGAACTACATGGCCCTGCTCGGCTGGTCGCTGGACGGGGAGCGGGAACTGTTCAGCATGCAGGAGCTGGAGCGCGCGTTCAGCCTGGAGCGCCTGCACGCCTCCCCTGCGGTCTTCGACGCCGACAAGCTGCGCTGGATGAACGGCACCTACATCCGCGCACTGCCGCCCGAAGAGCTGTCCGGGCGGCTGACGCCGTGGCTCGCCAAGGCCGGCGCGGCCGACCCGCAAGGGGTGGCGCAGCCGGTCGCCGACCTGGTCCGGGAGCGGCTGACCGTGCTCGGCGACACGATACCCATGGCGGGGTTTCTGTTCGCCGCCGAACTGGACTACGATGGCGGCGCGCTGGTGCCGAAACGGCTCGACGGCGCGCGGACCGCGCGGGTGCTGGAACGGTCGCTCGACCTGGTCGACACGGCGTGCGTCCCGGACGAAGAGGCCGCCGAGCAGGCGTTCCGCACGGCTGCCGATGAGCTCGGCGTCAAGTTCGGTGACCTGATGATGCCGGTGCGGGTTGCGATCACCGGCGCGCGGGTCTCGCCGCCGCTGTTCGGAAGCATGCGGATCCTGGGCGCGGAGACCTGCCGGGACCGGCTGCGGACGGCCATCGTCAAGCTGGCCGAGCAAGCGCCCGACGCGTAACAGGGACGCGTAACAGGAAGGAAGCATGACGCGCACGACAATCGATCGACCTGGACTGGACCAACTGGTATCGCTCTGCAAGCGCCGCGGGTTCGTCTACCCGTCGAGCGACATCTACGGCGGCCTTGCCTCCGCGTGGGACTACGGACCGCTCGGCGTGCAGCTCAAGAACAACCTCCGCGACCGCTGGTGGCGGACCATGACACGCGGCGAGATGCCGGTCGTCGGCCTGGACGCCGCCATCCTCATGCACCCGCGCGTGTGGGAGGCCTCCGGGCACACCAGCGCCTTCAACGATCCGCTGGTGGACTGCCGCAACTGCAAGGCGCGCTTTCGCGCCGATCACCTCGAGGATCCGGCCGGCCGCTGCCCGCAGTGTGGGCGATCGGAGCTTACCGAGGCGCGCCAGTTCAACATGATGATGCGGACCACGCTGGGACCGGTGGAGGACGGCGGCGCCGACGTCTACCTGCGCCCGGAGACGGCGCAGGGCGCGTACGTCAACTTCAAGAACGTGGTGCAGTCGGGACGCGTCAAGGTGCCGTTCGGGATCGCCCAGGTCGGCAAGGCGTTCCGCAACGAGATCACCACCAAGAGCTTCATCTTCCGCACCTGCGAGTTCGAGCAGATGGAGATGCAGTTCTTCGTGCATCCCGACCAGGACGAGCGCTGGTTCGAGCACTGGCGCGAGGCGCGCTTCGGCTACTACACCGACCTGGGCATCGAGCCTTCCCGGCTGCGGCTGCGCCCGCACGGACCGGACGAGATCGCCCACTACGCCAAGGTCGCCGTGGACATCGAGTACGACTTTCCGATGGGGTGGCAGGAGCTGGAAGGGATCCACAACCGCACCGATTTCGACCTGCGCAGGCACTCCGAGCTGTCGGGCAAGGACCTGACCTACCTCGACGACGGCAGCTCCGGGGGCGCGCAGGGCGAGCGGTTCGTCCCGTACGTGATCGAGACCGCGGTGGGGCTGACCCGCACCGTGCTGGCGGTGCTGGCCGACGCCCATGACGAGGACGAGGTGGAAGGGGAGAAGCGCACGGTGCTCCGCTTCCACCCGGCGATCGCTCCGATCACGGTGGCGGTGTTCCCGCTGTTCAAGAAGGACGGGCTGGCCGAGCTGGCCCGCGCGGTGGCCGCCGACCTGCGCGCCGACCATGACATCTTCTACGACCAGGGCGGCGCCATCGGCAGGCGCTACCGCCGCCAGGACGAGATCGGCACGCCGTACTGCGTCACGGTCGACCACCAGAGCAGGGACGACGGGACGGTGACCGTGCGGCTGCGCGACTCGATGGACCAGATCCGCGTCCATCGCGACGCGCTGCGCGGGCAGCTTGCCGAGCTGACGGCCGGCTACTCGCGGACGGCAGGCTCCTGATGGACGTGCTGGCCACCCTGACCCGGCGCGGCCTGATCAAGCAGACGACCGATGCCGCGGCGCTCTCAGGTTTGCTGGAGCGCCAGCCGGTCACCTTCTATCTCGGCATCGACCCCACCGGGCCCAGCCTGCACGCCGGCCACCTGGTCGGTCTGCTTGCCATGGCGCACCTGCAGCGTGCCGGCCACCAACCGGTACTGCTGATCGGCGGCGCCACCGCCCGCGTGGGTGATCCGAGCGACAAGGACGACATGCGGCCGCTGCTGCCGGTCGAGACCGTCGCCCGCAACGCCGAGCTGATGCAGCGGCAGGTGGGCCGCATCATCGATCTCCGCCGTACCATCGTGGTCGACAACGCCGCGTGGCTGGCCGAGCTTGGCTACCTGGACTTCCTGCGCGAGATCGGTCCCCGCTTCTCCGTGAACCGGATGCTCAGCTTCGAGGCCTACCGCCGCCGCCTGGAGACCGGCCTCTCCTTCCTGGAGTTCAACTACCTGCTGCTGCAGGCGTACGACTTCCTGGTGCTGCACCGCCGCCACGGATGCCTGCTGCAGATCGGCGGCGACGACCAGTGGGCGAACATCCTGGCCGGCGTCGACCTGATCCGCCGCGTGGAGAAGGCCGAGGCGCACGCGTTGACCTGGCCGCTGGTGACGACCGCGGACGGCAAGAAGATGGGCAAGACGGCGGCGGGCGCACTGTTCCTGGACCCGGAGCGCGTCGCGCCGTACCGCTTCTACCAGTACTGGATCAACGTCCCCGACGCGGACGTCGGCAAGCTGCTGGCGATGCTGACGCTGTTGCCGGACGCCGAGGTGGAGGAGCTGGGCAGCCTGCGCGACCGGGCTCTGGTCGCGGCCAAGGAGCGGCTGGCGATGGAGCTGACCACGCTCGTGCACGGCGCCGAAGAGGCCGAGCGCGCGCGCCAGGCCAGCCGCGCGCTGTTCGCCGGCGGCGGAAGCGACAGCGGCGCGATACCAAGCTCGCCGCTGGACGCGGCGGAGATGGGGTGCGGCATCACGCTGGTCGAGTTGCTGGTGCGCGGCGGACTCGCTTCCAGCCGTTCGGAAGCCCGCCGGCTGATCGCGCAAGGCGGCGCCTACCTCAACGAACGGCAGTGGAGTGACATGGACCGGGCGGTAGCCGCGGCGGACGTGACGGACGGACAGCTCATCGTGCGCGCCGGCAAGAAGCGGCATCATCGATTCGAGATCGGTCCTGCATCTTGACGATCGCTTCGCCGCACTGGTAGGTTGGCTGGCGATGCCCGCGAAACTCTCCGCTGCCAAACGTCAGCGCCAGAACACGATGCGCCGGTTGCGCAACCGGTCCGTGCGCAGCCACATGCGTACGGCGATTCGATCTTTCGTCGATTCCCTCGATGGGGAAGAGTCCGAAGCCGCCGAGCGGCTTGGCCATGCCGTGCGTGCCGTGGACAAGGCCGCTTCGAAGGGCGTCGTGCACCGTCGCACGGCCGCGCGTTACAAGCGTCGCCTTGCGGGCCGCCTGCGGCGGCAGTTCGCGGCGACCTAGAGACGTACGGGGCCACAAGGAGCAATCTGGTGGCGGTTGAGCGGACGGACAAGGCTGAAAGCACGGACAGGGCCGATAAACTGACCAAGGCGGAGATCATCGAAAGCATCTACGCCGAGGTGCCGGTCAGCAAGAAGAACATCCATCGCATCCTGGATCTCTTCTTCGACCAGGTGAAGGCCGGGATCATCGGCCAGCGCGCCGTGGAGTTGCGTGGTTTCGGGACGTTCGAGCTGAAACCACGCAAGGGCCGGGTCGCGCGCAATCCGCGCACCGGCGAACGGGTCGAGGTGGAGAACCACGGAGTCGCTTCGTTCCGCCCGGGACGCGAGTTGAAGGAGCGTGCCTGGTCCAGCCGGGTGTGACGCCTCCACACTCACCATGGCCGATCTGAGAAGGTCGGCCATCCCCGCCGGCGCGGCCCGCCGCTCCACCGGCAGCGCGTGGCGGCAGGTCGTCTCCGAGA
The DNA here is from genome assembly GCA_963662775.1 of Spirochaetia bacterium. GTDB lineage: Bacteria > Spirochaetota > Spirochaetia > SZUA-6 > Bin103 > CATQHW01. Next base: position 717,931 of record OY759747.1, on the reverse strand, counting down.
TCGCCGCGTTGACGTTGTCCGCGGCGCTGTTCGCGCTCTCGTTCCCCAATCCGCTGTCCACCTGGGGGTGGTATCCGCTCGCGTTCGTGGCGCTGGCGCCGCTGTTCTGGGTGATCGGCAGGACGCCCTGGAGCCGGGTGGTCCTGTACGGCATTCTCTACGGATTCGGCAGCTACGCACTGTTCAACTACTGGCTGGCGAAATTTCACGCCTTGGGCCTCCTGTTCGTGCCGGCCGTTCACGCGATCTACATGCTGGCGCTGTTTCCGGCGCTGAAGCTGGTCACCGATCGCTTCCCTCGCCATGCGCCCCTGTGGCAGGCGGTGCTCTGGGTGGCCTACGAATACCTGAAGACCCAGGGGTTCCTGGGGTACTCGTACGGGGTCATCGGCTACACGCAGTACCTGTTCGGGCCGCTGGTACGCTCCGCCGCGGTGGCGGGCGTGTGGGGCGTGTCGCTGCTGGTGGTGCTGGCCAACAGCTACGTCGCCCAGGTGGTGGCAACGCTTCGGCCGCTGCGGGGCGCGTGGCGGCGCGTGGGCCGGACTCTGCGCGCGCGGCCGGCTGTTCCGGCAGTCTGGACCCTGCTGTTCGCGGGTGCCGTCGTCTACGGCGCGGCCCTGCCGACCGACTACGGCGCCAGTCCTCAGTGGCGGGTCGCGCTGGTTCAGCAGAACATCGATCCGTGGCGGGGCGGATACCTCGCCTACGAACGCTCCCTGCACGTCCTGCTGCGGCAGAGCCGGCAGGCATTGGCGCGCAACCCCGATGCCGTGATCTGGTCCGAGACGTCGTTCGTGCCCGGCATCGACTGGCACACCCGCTACCGCGCGCGCGACCAGGAGTCGATCCGGAAGTACGAGCTGGTCCGCCAGCTCCGGGCGTTCCTGGACGAGCAGACCGTGCCGTTCGTGGTCGGCAACGACGACGGACAGAGAGAGCCTTCCCCCGAGAACGGGGAGCTCATGCGAGTCGACTACAACGCGGCGCTGCTCTACGAGGGGGGCCAGATCGTCCAGACCTACCGCAAGCTGCACCTGGTGCCGTTCACCGAGCGCTACCCGGACTGGGGACCCCGGTTCCTTCGTGACCTGCTGGAGGACTTCGACACCCATTTCTGGGAACAGGGCGAGGAGTGGACGGTGTTCGACGCCGGCGGGGTGCGCTTCTCGACGCCGATCTGCTTCGAGGACACGTTCGGGTACCTGAACCGCGAGTTCGTCAACCGCGGCGCGCAGGTGATCGTCAACATGACCAACGACTACTGGTCGAAGTCCGTACCCGCGGAGATGCAGCACTTCGCGATGGCCGTGTTTCGCGCTACCGAGAACCGCAGGAGCGTCGTGCGCGCGGCAAACAGCGGCATCACCGCCATCGTCGAGCCATCCGGGCGGATCACCGCGACGCTGGAGCCCTTCGTCGAGGGCACCCTGATCGGCGATGTTCCGGTCTTCGATGCTGCGACCACGCCGTATTCGCGCGCCGGCGACTGGCTTGGTGTTGCGCTGACCGCCGCGGCGTTCCTGCTGATCGCGGGCGCCGTGGGCGGAGCCGTTCTACTCCGGTCGCGGGTGGCGCGTTGACAGGGACGGGCCGGACGGGATGATGATCATCCCGTGACCGGTGACAAGATCCTGATCGTCGACGACGAAGCCACGAACGTCGAGATCTTCGACCTGATGCTGTCGAAGCTCGGCTTCTCCACGGATACCGCCTCGGACGGGGCGGAGGCGCTGGAAAAGCTGCGGAGCTTCCGTCCTGCCCTGATCCTGTTGGACAACATGATGCCGCGGATGACCGGTTGGGAGGTCACGCGGAGGATCAAGCACGATGACGAGCTCACCGAGCACCGGGACGTGTCGATCATCATGTTCTCGGCGGCCGACGACGTCGAGGACAAGGTGCAGGGCCTGGAACTGGGGGTGGACGACTACATCACCAAGCCGTTCAACTTCACCGAGGTGCTGGCCCGCATGCGCGCGGTACTGCACCGTCGACATCTGCAGGAGCAGGTGACCAGGCGCGAGCATCGGATCGGCGTGATCGAGTCCCTGAACGAGTCGCTGATATTCTTCTCCCAGCATGTGCGCAAGCCCCTCGAGCAGCAGTTGCGGATGGTCGACGCTCCGGGAGCCGCATCCGCGGAGACACTCGCCGACAGGATCAGGGATGACGCGCGCGCGATCCTCGCGAAGCTCGATGCTCTGGAGCAGGAAATCGGCGACCTGCAACGGCAGGGCGATGAGCTCAAGGCGGGAGATCTCTCCCTCGACGAGCTCCATCGCCGGCTCGCCGGCATCGCCTCCGCGGGCGTGACGGGGTCCTGATCGTGCTCGGACGCAAGAGGCCGGAGCAGCGGCCCAACCCGGACGCGCCGCCGACCACGCTGTCGCCCGAGACCCACATGAAGGGATCGCTGCGGTTCGACAGCGTCCTTCAGATCAACGGCACCTTCGACGGAGAGATCCACTCCGCCGGGCGGCTCCTGGTCGGCGAGGACGGGCAGGTGAGCGCCAAGATCCAGGTCGGGTCCGCGGTGATCGGCGGCACCGTGCGCGGCGACATCAAGGCGACCGCCCGCGTGTTCGGCGATGTCGGGACGGCGCGGCTTATCGTCGCGGACGGCGCCGTTTTCGAAGGCGAACTGGAGATGAGCGGCACGTCCGAGAAGCGCGACGCGCCCGCGACGCCCGCGGAGGATTGACGATGCGGTTACGTCGAGCGAACTTGACACCGCATTCTCCCGGCGAGTAACTTTCCGCAAGCACTTCACTCCTTCCCAGCGCCAAGCACGGGGCCAGCAAGAACGCCATTCAGCAGGTACCGGACGGAACGGACGTACCGATTCCACGGGGAGTCCCCGGGGAGCATCATGCCGGAAAAGAGCACAAGCAGACGTTCACGATCGCGAAAGAAGCTCAGGATCGAAGTCAAGGATGGCTTCGACGGGGTCGACGGGACCGCGGCCCAGCAGGCCGCCGTCGCACAGGCCGAACAGGCGGCCGAGAAGCAGGGGCAGGCTTCGGGTGGCGACGGCATGGCCGGGCGTTGGCCCGCCGACGACGGAACCCCGCGCGAGAAACTCCTGATCAGCGATCTCGCCGTAAAGGACCTTCCGGAACTTCGCAGTCAGGCAGCCGCGATGGGGCTGAGTCCCGACAACCTGGTCGGGATGAAGAAGACCGATCTCATTTTCGGCATCCTCAAGGAACACACGCATGCCAAGGGTGGCGTGATCTATGCCCACGGCGTGCTGGAGATCCTCCCCGATGGATACGGCTTTCTGCGATCGCCCAACTACAGCTACCTGCCGGGGCCCGAGGACATATACGTGTCGCCATCGCAGATCCGGCGGTTCAACCTCAAGACCGGAGATACGGTCCATGGTCAGATCCGACCGCCCAAGGACGGAGAGCGGTTCTTCGCGATGCTGCTCGTGGAGACGGTCAACGACAACCCGCCGGTCGTCGCGCAGAACCGGGTGCCGTTCGACCACCTGACTCCGCTTTATCCGGACGAGCGCCTGAACCTGGAGACGGCCGACGGCAACCTGGAGACGCGGATGATGAACCTGTTCTGCCCCCTCGGGAAGGGGCAGCGCGGGTTGATCGTGTCGCCGCCGCGCGCCGGCAAGACGGTGCTGCTGCAGCGGGTCGCCAACGCCATCACGGAGAACCACCCCGAGGTTTTTCTCATCGTGCTGCTCATCGACGAGCGCCCCGAAGAGGTCACGGACATGCAACGCAATGTCAGGGGCGAGGTGGTTTCCTCGACGTTCGACGAACAGGCCACCCGGCACGTGCAAGTGGCGGAGATGGTGATCGAGAAGGCGCGGCGTCTGGTCGAGCACAAGCGAGACGTGGTGATCCTGCTGGACTCGATCACCCGTCTGGCGCGCGCCTACAACCAGACCGTGCCGACCTCGGGCAAGATCCTGTCCGGCGGCGTCGACTCCAACGCGCTGCACAAGCCGAAGCGATTCTTCGGCGCGGCGCGGAACGTCGAGCACGGCGGCAGCCTGACGATCGTCGCGACCGGCCTGATAGAGACCGGCAGCCGGATGGACGAAGTCATCTTCGAGGAGTTCAAGGGAACCGGCAACATGGAGGTGCGGCTTGACCGCAAGATCGCCGACCGCAGGATCTATCCGGCGATCAACATCAAGCAGACCGCCACGCGCAAGGAAGAGCTGCTACTGAGCGACCAGGAGCTGGCCAAGTTGTGGGTCCTGCGCAAGGTGCTCGGCCCCATGGATGAGATGCAGATCGCCGAGCTGCTGATCGAGAAGATGCGCAAGGCCAAGACCAACGACGCCTTCCTGCGCTCCATGAACACCTCCGCGGTCGGCGACTGATCGCTCGCGGCCCGGTTTCGCGCGGATTGGCCGAACCACGCCGCGTGGCTCCCGCGTTCGCGCTCGACCGCGTCACGCTGCGCATCGACGCGACGCCGATCCTGCAGGGCCTGAGCTGGTCGTCGGAGCCGGGACAGCGCTGGGCGGTGCTGGGGCCCAACGGCTGCGGCAAGAGCACGTTGCTGAGGCTGCTGGCCGGCCGCGCGCATCCTTCCTCCGGCACGGTGGATCTGCTCGGCCATCGGGTGGGACGGGTCGACCTGGGACCCTTGCGGCGCGCCATTGCCTGGGTGCACGCTGACCTGCTGCAGTGGATTCCCCGCTTCCAGACGGTGCAGGAAACCGTGGTCGCGGGCATGCGCGGCACCTTCGTGGTGTACGACCGTATCGCGGCAGCGGAAGCGGATCGGGCACAGGAGGAGTTGCGCGCGGTCGGCATGTGGCCGCTGCGCGACCGCCGGTTCGTGACGCTGTCCACCGGAGAGCGGCAGCGCACGCTGATCGCACGCGCGTTCGCGGCGCGTCCGGCGCTCGTGCTGCTGGACGAGCCGTGCGCGGGCCTCGACCCGCGGGCGCGCGAGGAGTTCCTGGCCGCGCTGCGGTCGGCCGTCGACCGATCCGCGGCAACGGTCGTCTACGTCACCCACGGCATCGAGGAGCTCGACGGCTCCTACGACGGGGTGATGCTGATGAAGGCGGGCGTCGGCGTGGGCGCCGGGCCGCCTTCCATTCAGCTTACCGACGCCAACCTGTCGCGGCTGTTCGGCGTGCCGTGCGCGGTGGTGGCCGACGGTGGCCGCTACTGGCTGCATGTCGGCCAAGCAGGACGATCAACGCAATGATCAGGGCCACCGGCAAGTAGTCGCCAAAGGCGGTATACGTCGTCTCAACGGGCGTGTTCGGCAATTGCAGCGTGACCAGAGCGGCGTCCTCCGTGAACGGCGGCAGCACCGATCCGGGAATCGTCCGGCCGTACACGTCGAGTGCTGCGGTGATGCCGCCGTTGGTCGCGCGCAGCAGCGGACGCGCGTTCTCCACCGACCGGAAGCGCGCCGCCACCAGGTGCTGGGTCTCCGACGACACGGTCCGCGACCAGGAGTCGTTGGTGAGGTTGACCAGCAACTCCGCGCCCGCGCGCACGAAGCGCCGGTTCAGGGCCGGAAACGCGTCCTCGAAGCAGATCGGCGTGGACAGGCGCACGCTGCGGCCGTCGGGCGTGTCGACCGTGAACACGGTCGGGTGCTCGCCGGCGACCCATCCGGAGCCGATTCCCACCACCGAACGATAGAACCGGCGGATGAAGTCGACCTCGGAGAACGGCACCGCTTCCGCGAACGGCACGAGCTGCTGCTTGCGGTACTGGTCGATCCCCACCGCCCCTGGGCCGATCAGGAAGGATGCGTTGCTATGGCCCACCGCGGGATCGACTTCGTAGGGGGCGCCGGTGATCAAGTGAGCATTCAGTCCGCGCAGAAAGGGCGCCAGCGGATCGCCGTTCGGGAGGGCCTCGTAGATCTCGGCGTCGGAGTGGCCGACCGGCTGGTAGACCAGGGCGGTCTCGCTCCAGACGATCAGGTCGGGATCGCCCTCATCGAGTACCTGGCGTGTAAGTCTCATCAGGGTGAGGAGGCTGTCGCTGATCGCTCGGTGACGATCAATGGGGTTAACCGCAGGCCATGGATCGTGGTTGTGCTGAATCAGGGCCACCTCGATCGGAGTCGTGGGACCGGTCGCCAACTGGCGGGCTGCATCGCTGCCCAGCCGCGCGGACCCGTAGCCCAGCGCGCCGATCGCCAGCACCGCGACCATGAAGTAGGTCCGTACCGGTTGCTTCCGCCACGGGCGCTGCATGCCCTCGGCGACGGCGGCGTTGACCAGCGCCATCAGCAGCGACAGTCCCCACACGCCGGTCAGCGCCGTGAACTGGATCAGTGGGTTGATCGTGTTCACCGGATACGCGGCCAGGCCCCAGGGAAAGCCCAGGAAGCCGCCGGACTTCAGGTACTCGTAGACCGTCCAGGCGGCGGCGACGGCATACGGGCGCAACGGGCCGGCGGCGACGGCCACGCCGCGGAGCACCGGTCCCAACAGAGCCCCGAACAGCGCGTACCCGAGCACGGGGCCGCCCAGCGTCCAGATCGCGTACTCATGGAAGTACAGCAGCCAGTAGTACGACAGCGGCGTGGCGACCACCATGAACAGGACGGTGGCGGCCGCTGCCTGCGCCAGGGAGCGGCAGCGGTAGACGGACAGGAACAGCGGCGCGAAGGCGAACGGGCCGAGCAGGGGGTTGCCAAGCGGCGCAAGCTCGTTCGGGAGCGCCAGGGGTACGGCGATGGCGGATATGGCCGCCGGCACGTAGCGATGGAGCCACACGCCGGCCATGGTAGCTCGCCCCCGAGGCTCGTTCGCGCTAAGCTTCCCGCCATGTTCGCCGACCTGCAGCGCAAGTGGGACGATCTGTGTACGCAGTGTGGGCAGTGCTGCTATCGGCGCGACCGGGTCCAGGGCGAACTGGTCATCGACCGCGACTCACCGTGCCGGTTTCTGGATGTGTCGACCCAACTCTGCACGGTCTACGAATCACGGCTGTCCACCTGTTCGAACTGCAAGCGTCTGACGATCTTCCACGCGCTGTTCTCGCGCCATCTGCCCGACGACTGCGGGTACGTGGAAGCGTTCAGGAAATGGCGTAAACCACCCAGCGGCCGTCAGCGTCCCGGAGATCCAGACTCTGACCGGAACGGAACAACGGAAACGCCTCCTGATACCGAGCCTCGAAGCTGACTTCGACCCGGTACCGTGCGCTGCCGTCGTCTCCGTCCAGCGCCTGGACCGTGCCCACGGTGATCACGTCGGCGGCGGTCAGGGCGCGGTAGGGAGATCGGCCGAAGTAGTCATCCAGTATCGTTCGCAACGACTCGCGCGTCAGTGCCGAGCCGTCCGGAAGTCGTAATTCGTGGTCGATGGCTGCCAGCATGCCGGCGGTGTCCTTCTCCAGGAACCGGTCGGCCGCGTCGATCACCGCCGTGCCGACCGAGGTCCGGTCGGCCAGCGCCTTGTTGCGGGCGGCCGAGGCGCGCATGCGCGCCTCGGCTTCCGCGGCTGACTCGAGGGGCGCAGGAGACCAGTTTGCGGGGACCCGCTGCTCGTCGGAAAACAGGATCGCCGAGACCAGCCACGTGTCTCCGACGGGGCGCAGCAAGAACCGCTGCTGCGTGCCCCAGAACGGTACATCGGCCGACAGGTCCATGCGAGCGTCCAGGCCGACCTCGAAGGCGTCCGCGAGGACCCCCGTTCCGATCGCGTAGCGGTGAGCGATCACGTTGTCGACATCGTAGATCTGGCTGAGAGAGATGCCGGCCAGCGATCGCTCCGCGAAAAGCGCGTCCAGTGCGGTGTGCGCCTGGGAGCGGGTCACGTTCAAGCCCGCCACGTATACCGAGCCGTCCAGCATGGACACGATCGCGCCGGAGTCGTGGGCCAGGAAGGCGCTTGCGAGACGCAGCAGTTGCGATACCACCAAGCTCGATGTCCAGCCGGTCGTGTCGACGGGATCGGCCGACGGCCGGTCAGGCAGGTCGATCTTCTCGCGTTGCGGCTCCTGGATGGCTTCGGGATTCAACTCGGGATTCAGCTCGAAGGCGAGCCGGCGCATCCCGGCGGCCAGCTCGATCTTGCCGACTTCCTCGTACTGCAGACCTGCAAGGTAGTACGATTCGGCCATCTCGGCCTTCTTTTCCGGGGACAGAGCTGCCAGATCGGCCGGCAGCGAGAAAGCCGGCGTACCCAGCGCGAGCAGACAAACGACGAGTCCTGTTGAGGTCACGAACCGGCGAACGGTAACCATGGCGAACAGACTATACCATCTGCATCGGCGCGTGGCGAGACGACGCAAGCGCCGGGCGGAGATCGCGGGCCGTCGCCGAACCCTGCCGGAGACCGGATTCGACTGCCGGAGACCGGATTCGAACCGGTACGGTCCGTGCGGACCAGGGGATTTTAAGTCCCCGGTGTCTACCGTTTCACCACTCCGGCACGGATCCGGAGCCTAACGACGGCTCCCTCATCGGGTCAAACCTCCGCGCGGCTCATGGATGCGGCTCATGGATGCGGCTGCACGGATTTGACCGCGACGCCTGCAGCGTACTACCGTTGGGCCCGTGTATGCGCTCGTAGAGATCAAGGGAAAGCAGTACCGGGTGAGCCCCGGTGCTGAAATCGTCGTCGATCGACTGCCGACCGCGCAGGCGGAGTCGTTCGAGCTGGACTCGGTGTTGCTGGTTTCCGACGGCCAGGACGTGCAGGTCGGCGATCCGTATGTCACCGACGCGCGGGTTCGCGCGCGGGTGGCCGGCCAGGAGCGCGGCAAGAAGATCAAGGTGTCCACCTACCGCCGCCGCAAGCGCACGCAGCGCACGCGGGGCCATCGGCAGCACTACACGCGGCTGGTGATCGAGGACGTGGTCGCGGGCGCAGCCGGGGAAGTCGCGGCTTCCTGAGGAGAGACGGAACATGGCTCACAAGAAGGGTGGAGGAAGCTCGCGCAACGGACGCGACTCGATCGGGCGCCGGCTTGGCGTCAAGCACTACGGTGGCGAACGCGTTCACGCGGGCGCGATCCTCGTGCGTCAGCGCGGAACGCGGTTGCATCCCGGTCCGAATGTCGGCCGGGGCAGCGACGACACGCTGTTCGCGCGGACATCCGGCCTGGTCAGGTACTACCGCCGCCGAAACCGGAAGTTCGTCTGTGTCGATCCCGGCGATGCCGTCGCTTCCGGCAGCCTTGGCGCTTCCGGCGGCCTTGCCGGTTCCCGCGGCCCTGCCGGTTCCCGCGGCCCGGGTTGACTCTCGCGGCGCTGCCAATTGCCGCGGCCCTGCCGAGTAACCCGTCGTCCGCTGAACGGCGCTCCTGCGGATGGCTGCCGACCGCCCCGTATCCCGCGCCAGACCGGGTGCCGTGAGGACGGCGATCTTCGGTGGGACCTTCAATCCGGTCCATAACGGCCATCTCCACCTCGCCGCAACCGTCTGCGCCGAGCTGGAGTACGGGCAGGTGGTCTTCGTGCCTGCGCACATTCCGCCTCACAAGGGCGCCGACGAGTTGATCGCCGGCTCACACCGGCTGGCGATGCTGCGCCGGGCGGTCGCCGGACACGATGCCTTCTCCGTGGACTCGTGCGAACTGGACCGTCGCGGGGTTTCATACACCATAGACACGGTACGATTCCTCGCTGCGGTGCGCGGCCGGTTGGGCGTCGTCATCGGTGACGATCTGGCGGCCGACTACCGGTCCTGGCGCGATGCGCCCACGCTGGCCCGTGAGGCCGACCTGATCATGGGCCGACGCCTCGACGGCAGCGCGCCGCTGCCGTTTCCGCACCGGGTCGTCCGCAACGTGCGGCTGCCGCTCTCCTCCCGGCTCATCCGCGAACGGTTGCGCGCCAGCCTTCCGGTCGATCATCTCACGCCGCCCGCGGTCCTCGAGTACATCCGCTCCCACGGGCTCTATGGCGCGACATGAGGGTAGCCGGCCCACGCAGGGGACGGGCGGTGACCGGGGTGATCACCGGGCTCATCGTGGTCATCGCGACCGGTGCATTCGTCCTGAGCTTCGTGAGATTGCGCAGCGACCCGGTGAGCGACCTGATCGATGCCCAGGGTCGGATCGTCGTGACCTTCATGCTGCCCATCGACGACCCGTCGCCTTCCTTCGAGGTGCTCATGCTCGACGCGAGGACAGGCCGGGCAGCGCTGCTGTTCGTTCCCGGGTCGATCGGCGTGGTGCTTCCGGACCCGCAACGCATGGACGCCATCGCGGCGCTGTACGGCCCGGACGGCCACGCTGCGCTGGCCGGGCGCCTTGGTGAGCTCCTCGATCTGCAGGTCGACTTCCACGTCGACCTGTCCTACCAGGGGCTCGGGGGGTTGGTGGACGTGCTCGGCGGCGTCGAGCTCGTGATCCCGGACACCATCCAGATCCTGGATGCCGACCCCCGCGTCCTGCTGCCGTCAGGCAGCGTGGTGCTGGATGGCGACATGGCGCGCGCCTATCTTGCGTACCGGCCCGCCGAGGAACCTGCCGCCGAGCGGGTCGAACGGGTGCACCGTCTGATGCAGGGCCTGTTGCGGTCCATAGCCGACAGCCGCGCAGTGCTGGCCGATCCCACCGCGAAGCGGTTGCTGTATGACGCGGTCGTCACCGATCTGAATCGCCGCGCTTTCGACCGGCTGTTCGCAACGCTGGTCGAGCTGGACACCGATCGGGTCAGTTTGCTGCGGGTTCTGGGCCGGGTCCAGGCGGTCGACGGGCGCCCGCTGCTGTTCCCGTATGAAGAGGGCGCGCTCCTCCGGGATTCCGTCAAGCAGACCATCGCCGCCCTGTCCGTCCCGCTGGACGCCGCCGACCGGGACCTGACTCCCGCGGTCGAGGTGCTCAACGGCACCCGCACGAGCGGCCTGGCGGCTCAGGCGGCGACGGTGTTCGAGAGCTTCGGCTACCGGGTCGTGGCGGTGGACAACGCCGACCACCCGGACTACGAACGCACGCTGTTCGTCGGCCGACGGGGCGATCCGGAGCAGGCGCGGCTGGTTGCGGCACTGATTCGGTGCGATGCGGATGCGGCGCATGCCGCGGACAGAGCCATCGCCGCGGACCGTGCCATCGCCGCGTCTTCGGCTGCCGCGGACGTGACGGTGATCCTGGGTCGCGACTTCAACGGGCGCTTCTGTCAGTCGCGGTAGCCATGGCACGACAGGAAGACGGCAACCTCGCGAGCGGAAGCCTGGGAACGGCCTTGGCCTTGGCCGAGTTGCTCGTCGAGCACCAGGCCGAGGAGACGGTCGTCCTCGACGTGAGCAGGCAGAGTGGCTGGACCGACTACTTCGTGATCGCGACGACGCGGAGTCACGCTCATCTGCGCGGCGTTCTTCGCCACCTGGACAACGCGTTGCGCCGGATGGGTGACGCCGGCCGCGAGCGCTCCGGGCACAGCCTGCGCCGTGCACCGGACGACAGCGGGTGGGTACTCGTCGATCTGGGAAGCGTCGTGATCCATCTCATGACCGACGATCAGCGGCGGTTCTACGAGCTGGAGAGGCTCTGGTTCCGGAGTCCGGCTGTCTTCCGCGACGGCGGTTCGCGTCCGAACCCTAGGCAGTCGAAGTAGGAGTCCGCCAAGCGCCGTCAGTGTCGGCGAAGGCGTCCTCGTCGTAGTCCTCGTCCTCGTCCTCGTCGTAGTCGAGGTCGTCCTCATCCTCGATCCTTTCGTCGTCGATCTCCTCGTCGTCGTCGAAGTCGTCGAGCTCATCGAAATCGGCCGGCTCGTCGTCGTCCACGGCGAAGCGCCGGACGCGGGTCGGCGGTGGCTGCCGGCTTCGCGGCATCCCCGGATCCGTCAGGAACCGGTCGTACGCCGTCCCCCCGGGCGGCGCGGCGAGGGATGAGATCCAGGCAGCGGTTTCCAAATCGTGTTCACCGTCCGTATAATTCTGTGTCGATGGGACGTCGGCAAGCGGTAAGCCACCGGTTTTTGGTACCGGCATTCGCAGGTTCGAATCCTGCCGTCCCAGATGATACATATGGAGCAGATACGTGGAGAGATTGGCATTACGGGCTGAGCCCAGATTGAAGACCCGGACGCGGGAGTCGCGCCGGCTGCGCCGTGAAGGGCGGGTGCCGGCGGTAGTATACGGCGCGGCCGAGGCAGAGTCGATCTCCCTTGACGCGAAGGAGGTGCAGCGGCTGTTCCTCCATGCTTCCGAGAGCACCATCATCTCGCTTTCCAGCGGTGACGGCGAACGGGACGTGCTCATCAAGGACTACCAGACCGACCGCATCACCGACAGGCTCTTGCACATCGACTTCCTCGAGGTGGTTGCCGGCCGGACCCTGCGCACCCACGTCCCGCTGCACTTCCTGGGCACCCCGGTCGGAGTACGCGAAGGAGGCATCCTGGAGACGCTGCTGCGGGAGTTGCACGTCGAGTGCCTGCCGCGCGACTTGCCGGAAAGCCTCGACATCGACATCGAAGGGCTGGACAGCGGGCACTCGATACACGTGCGCGACCTCGACACGCCGGCAGGCGTTCGCGTCCTGAGCTCCGCTGACCAGGTGGTCTGCCTCGTCGCTCACCGCTTGGCCGAGGAGGAAGAAGAGGTCGACGAGGAGGAGATCGAAGAGGCAGGAGACGACATCGAGGTTCCCGACGCAGAGGAATAGGCCGGCAAGGCATAGGCCGGCGGGGCATAGGCCGGCGGGGCATAGGCCGGGCGCGTCCGAAGGTCGGCTCCTGGTCGTCGGTCTGGGCAATCCCGGTCCCCGGTACAAGGACACGCGGCACAACGTCGGGTTTCGGATCGTGGAGGCGTTGGCGGATGCGGCCGGCGCGCGGATGAAGCGACGGGGGATCGGCCGCTACACCGTGGCGCGCGTCGGGTCCGACGGCGGCAGTGTCTTCCTGGCGGAGCCGCTGACCATGATGAACCGTTCCGGCGACGTGCTTGCCGCGCTTCTTCGGTTCAGCGGATGCACGCTGGCGGAGACCCTTGTCATCTGCGACTCCATCGATCTGCCTGCAGGGGCGGTGCGCTTGAAGCGCTCGGGATCCTCCGGCGGCCACAACGGACTGGCGTCGATCATCGCCGCTGTCGGCGGCGACGGGTTTCCTCGGTTGTGGGTCGGCGTGGGCCGACCTGACGGCAGGGGCGACGTGATCGGCCACGTGCTGGGCGCGCCGGGCTCGGACGATCGCAGGCGCATCGAGGCGGCCGAGCGCTTCGCCGCGGAGCATGTACCGCGCATGTTGAACGAACCGATCGATCGGGTGATGAATGCGGTCAACTCATACGAACCGGATTGAGGCGATCCCGGCCGAAGCCGGGGACGCCCTGCGGTCTCTTGGCGTCGGGCACGGCCAGACCGTGGTCGCCGGATACTCCACGGGTCCCGATTCCACGGCGCTGCTGGCGCTGTTGTGCCGGTTGCGCACGCGGCTGGGTATCGACGTGGTCGCCGCGTACTTCGACCATGGCCTGCGGCCCCGCTGCGATATCGACGGGGACATCGCACACGCACGTGCGGAGTCGAGCCGGCTGCAGGTGCCGCTGCGGGTGGGCGTCCCGACCCCGGGGGAGGCGTCCGTTCGGGGAGGCCCGGAGGCGGCCGCCCGCGCCGCCCGCTATCGCTTTCTGGAGGGTCTGGCCGACGAGTGCCGCGCCGAGTGGATCGCGGTGGGCCACACCGCCGACGACCGGGCGGAGACCGTGCTCATGCGGGCGCTGCAGGGAACGGGCGTGGCCGGCCTCGGCGGCATGCGGGCACGGCGCGGCCGTGTCATCCGTCCGCTCGGGGCGGTGCGGCGTGACGATCTGCGTGCGTGGTTGGATGCCGTGGGTCTGGCGTTCCGTCGGGACTCGCAGAACGGCGACCCGCGTTTCACCCGCAACCGGGTGCGCGACCTGCTGGGCGACATCGAACGCGGGTTCCCGGGGGCCGCAACGCGTCTTGCCGAGGTCGGGAGGCAGGCCGAGGAGACTCAGGCTTTCGTCGCGGCGCAGGCGGCGGAGCGACTTCCCTGGAGGCGAACCGCTCTCGGCATCGCCTTGCCGTGGCAGGAATTCCGGACCGCTCCGGGGGCGCTGCAGATGGAGGCGCTCTTCCAGGGGTACGACCTTCTGCTGCGCGGCACGGGTCCGCGCCGCCTGCCCCGCCGATTCCTGCTTCCCATTCAGCAGGCGGCGATCCGCGACGCGGCGCGGGTGCGCGCGACCGGCCATGGAGTGGTCATCGAGCGCCTGGCAACCCATCTGGTCATGTCGGCCGCGGTTGTCCATGGCGCCGGAACCGGCTATCTTTGGGAGGCCGTAAGGAGCGGATCGTATAGAATACCGGAGACGCAGGTCGAAATCCGGAGAGCGGAACCCGTGGCTGGCGGACGGACGGTTGCCGGCACAGGGTCGACTTCCGCCGTGTCGATACCCGGCGTGCGGGTGGGCTCGATTGACGGACCCCTCCTGGTTCGGTCGTGCCGGCCCGGAGATAGGATCCGACTGCACTCCGGCGTCAAGCCTCTCGCCGCCCTGCTGCGGGAGTGGGGCGCGCCGGAAGCGCGTCGGTGGATGATTCCCGTGATCGCCGATAATCGTGGCGTGCTGGCGGTCTGCGGCGGTGCGTTCGGGTATCAGGACGTGCGGAGCGTACGCTGTGCTGACAGTGAGAACGGTGCCGACGGCAAGGGCGGCGGCCCGGGCGCGGTGATCGCGATCAGCCGCGTGGAGGAGGAGTCGTGAGTAACCGTTCGCAAGAGCCGAAGAAGCCGGACCCGGGGTTGCCCAAGCTTCCGTTCAACAACCGGGTCGCGCTGATCACCCTGCTCGCGCTGATCGCCTTGTTCGTGCTGCTGGTCGTCTACAACAACGAGCGCAGTTTCGCGCAGGAGATCGCCTACTCCGTGTTCCTGGCCTATGTCGACGGCAAGGAGGTCGCGGAGGTCAAGATCGTCGACGGGTTCGAGATTCTTGGCACTTACCGGGACGACAACAGACAGTTCAGGACCACCATCCCGTATCACGATCCGCAGCTTCTGAACCGGCTGGAGAGCAGCGGGGTGAGGGTCACAGGCGGGCCGAAGCCGGTTTCGCCCTTCCGCATCTTCATCGAGTTCCTGCCGTGGGTGCTCGGCATCTTCTTCATCTGGTTCATGTTTCGCCAGGTGCAGGGCTCCGGCAACCGCGCCTTCTCCTTCGGCAAGAGCCGCGCCAAGCGCTACCTGGACACCAGCAAGAAGATCAGCTTCACCGACGTCGCCGGCCAGGAAGAAGCCAAGTACGAGCTCGAGGAAGTGGTGGAGTTCCTCAGCAATCCGGCCAAGTTCTCGCGCATCGGCGCCAAGATACCCAAGGGGGTGCTGCTGGTCGGGATGCCGGGAACCGGCAAGACCCTGCTGGCGAAAGCGATCGCCGGTGAAGCGAACGTGCCGTTCTTCCACATGTCCGGTTCCGACTTCGTGGAGATGTTCGTCGGCGTGGGCGCCAGCCGGGTGCGCGACCTGTTCGAGCAGGGGCGCAAGCACTCCCCTTGCATCCTGTTCATCGACGAGCTGGACGCGGTCGGCCGCACGCGCGGCGCCGGCTACGGCGGCGGCCACGACGAGCGCGAGCAGACGCTCAACCAGATGCTGGTGGAGATGGACGGCTTCGACACCAAGGACGGCGTGATCATCATCGCCGCGACCAACCGGCCCGACGTCCTGGATCCAGCGTTGCTGCGTCCGGGCCGATTCGACCGCCAGGTGGTCGTCGACATGCCGGACGTCAAGGGTCGGGAGGAGATTCTCAAGATCCATTCGAGCAAGATTCCCCTCGGTGGCGACGTGGACATGAACCGGGTCGCCCGCGCCACTCCCGGTTGCTCGGGCGCCGACCTGGCGAACATCGTCAATGAGGCGGCGCTGCTGGCTGCCCGCAACGGCAAGGACCAGGTTGGCATGGCCGACCTGGAAGAGGCGCGCGACAAGATCATGATGGGCCTGGCACGTCGATCCAAGGTGATCCAGCCGTCCGAGCGGAAGATGATCGCCTTCCACGAAGCCGGTCATGCGCTGCTTCACTACTATCTGGAACACGCCGACCCGTTGCACAAGGTCACGATCGTTCCGCACGGACGGGCCCTCGGCATTTCCTTCTCGCTGCCTGAGAACGATATGTACACGCGCGGCAAGGGCTGGCTGCTGGACCGCATCACCATCACCATGGGTGGCTACGCGGCGGAGAAGCTGCGCTACGGAGAGACCAGCACCGGAGCTCAGAACGACATCGAGCAGGCCACGGAGCTGGCACGTCGCATGGTCTGCGAGTGGGGCATGAGCGAGACGTTGGGTCCGGTTTCGTACGGCCAGAAGGAAGAACCCATCTTTCTCGGCAAGGAGATCGCCCGGCACAAGGACTACTCGGAGGAAACGGCCCGCCACATCGACCAGGAAGTGGGCGCCATCATGTCGTCGCGGCTGCAGGAGGCGACCGATCTTCTCGAGAGGCACGACGATCAGCTGCAGATGCTGGCCACGGCGCTGCTGGAGAGAGAGACGGTCGAGGATGCCGAGATCCGGGTCCTGCTCGGTTTCCCCGTGCGCGACGACCTGCCCGGCGGGGACGCGCTGGCCGAAGGCCGGCCGGCCTGAGGGGGTCACTTTCACGGAGTCCGACCGTGCACGAGCCGATTCGCAACTTCTGCATCATCGCCCACATCGACCACGGCAAGTCGACGCTGGCCGATCGCTTCATCCAGCGAGCGCACGTCGTGTCGGACCGGGAGTTCCACGACCGGTTGCTCGACAGCATGGACATCGAGCGTGAGCGCGGCATCACGATCAAGTCGCAAGCGATTTCGCTTCCGTACCAGCACGACGGCACCCGCTATCTCCTGAACCTGGTCGACACCCCCGGACACGTCGACTTCACCTACGAGGTGTCGCGGGTGGTCAGCGCCTGCGAGGGCGCGCTGCTGCTGGTGGATGCCACGCAGGGCGTGGAGGCGCAAACCCTGGCCAACTACTACCTCGCATTGGAGCACGACCTGGAAGTGATCCCGGTGATCAACAAGGTCGACCTGGCGGCCGCGGACGTCGACCGGACCCGTGGGCAGATAGAGCGGGACCTCGGCCTCGACGGGGAGGACGCGGTGCTCGTGTCCGCCAAGACCGGCCAGGGGATCGACCAGCTCCTGGAAGCGATCGTCACGCGCATTCCCCCGCCCGACGGCGACCCGCAGGCGCCGCTACAGGCGCTGGTGTTCGACTCCGCGTACGACCCGTACCGCGGCGTGGTCGTGCACCTCCGCGTGGTATCCGGTCGGATCGTCCCGAACGCGCGCATCCGCTTCTGGGCGGGTGACGATGCCACCTACCGGGTGGAGGAGCTGGGGCTGTTCGGGATCAAGCCGCGACCGGCGGATGTCCTGAACGCGGGCGAGGTCGGTTACCTGGTAGCCGGAATCAGATCGGTGGGGCAGGCGCGCGTGGGCAACACCATCACCGAGGCGGAGCGTCCGTGCCAGGCGCCCCTGCCCGGGTTCCGGGAGGCAAAGCCGGTGGTCTTCGCGGCCATCTACCCCATCGACGCCGACCAGTATGACGAGCTGGCCGCGGGGCTGGAGCGCCTTCAGCTCAATGATTCCACCCTGAGCTTCGCCAAGGAGTCGTCGGTGGCGCTCGGCTTCGGGTTTCGTTGCGGGTTCCTCGGCCTGCTGCACCTGGAGGTAGTGCAGGAGCGGCTGGAGCGGGAGTTCGGGCTGGCCGTGGTCCTGACCGCCCCGTCGGTCGAGTATCGGATGCGGCTCCAGGACGGGTCGGAGTTCAGCGTGCATACACCGGGCGAATATCCGGACCCGGGCAGCATCGAGCAGACACAGGAGCCGTATGTGCGCGCGTCGATCATCACGCCGTCCGAGTACGTCGGCGCGGTGATCACCACCTGTCTGGAACGGCGCGGCATCCAGCAGTCCCTCAACTACCTGGATGAGACGCGCATGGAGCTCCACTTCGACCTGCCGTTGGCGGACATCGTGACCGACTTCTACGACCGGCTGAAGTCCGTCACGCGCGGCTACGCGTCATTCGACTACGAGGTCGCCGACTACCGTGACACGGACATCGTGCGGCTGGACGTCCTGTTGAACGGCCAGCCCGTGGACGCGCTGGCACAACTGGTGTACCGCGGTTCGGCGGTCCGTCGCGCGCGCGAGGTGTGCCGCAGGCTTCGCGACGAGATCCCGCGTCATCAGTTCAAGATCCCCGTGCAGGGAGCGATCGGCGGTCAGATCATCGCCCGGGAGACGATCAACGCCTATCGCAAGGACGTGACCGCGAAGCTGTATGGGGGTGACGTCACGCGCAAGCGCAAGCTGCTGGAGAAGCAGAAGGCCGGCAAGAAACGCATGAAGGCGGTAGGTGCCGTACAGATCCCCAAGGACGCGTTCGTGGCGGTGCTGCGCGGCGCCGACGCGTAAGTCTCAAGTCCCCCTTGCTCGGGCCCGGGGCTTTGTGCAGGTCAGCCGCCGCCCGTGACGACCGCGAGCGCCTGCGCGAAGTTGTCCTCCAGCAGGCCGCTGTTGTTGACCCACCACACCAAGTCGTCGTTGATCGCCCGTTCGGCGAACCACCCGAACATGCTCTCCCCGAGCACCTCGTTGCGCAGGTGCTCCTGGGGCAGCTCGCGCTCGTCGAGCAGGCTGAGCACGATCACCTGATCGGTCAGGCGGACGGGCGCCGATACGTCACCGATCCGCTGCAGCGCGAAGCCCTGCTGGAAGAACTCCTCGAACTCCTCGGCCCCGGACAGAAGCGGCAGGTCGCCCGCGGCCCTGACCTCGCGCAGAGACACCTTGTTCCGGAAGTTGATCGGAAACCATTCGGTCGCGTGCACGGTCAGCTCGAGATCGGTAGCGGCCGTGTGGAAGTCGGTCTGCGACGCCGCCACCGCGAACCGGTCGGCCTGCCCCAGCAGGTAGTCTTCCACCCGGCCGCGTTCGAAGGTGACCAGGAAGGCCCGGACCGTGGCGAGGGTTGCCGTGTCCGAGAAGTCGGGCTCGATGACCCGGCTGTCGGCACGGTAGAGGTAGAAGACGTCTTCCGGGCGTCCGGCGAGCACGGGGGACACCTCACCTTCGCCGAGGGCGAACACCTGGTTGGCCGTTTCCGGATCATCGAAGGCACGGCTCACGTCGAAGAAATAGCGAAGTCCCATGTCGCCGCCGGATTCACGGAACCCGTCCTGCGAATGGGCGCGCGCCTGGTCCTCGAACGTGGCTGTGCCGGAAACGATGCGCTGCCGGATCTCCTCGGCGGCTTCGGCTTCGCCTCTGATCTGGATGCGGCTGAGGCCGACGCGGCGGAAATCGCCCGCGTTGTCTGCGGCGTATGCTGCGACCTGCTCGTCGGGGTAGGCGCCGTAGCTCAGGCTGACGAACTCGAAACGCCGCTCGTGGCGGATCATCTCCTCGTAGAAGGCGATCTCGCTCTCACCGGTCAGGCGGCCGCGCGTCAGATCATCCCGGTAGCGCTGGCTGAGCAGCAACTCGTGCAGTCGTTCCAGGTTGCCTTCGCGCGTGGTCACCGGCATCCGCTCGAGGTCGTCGTAGCGTGCAACCGACTCGATGAATGTCTCGTCGACGCGCTGCTGGGAAACATGGACGCCGCCGGCCTCCGCAATATGCACCTGCGCGGTGTGCAGAACGGTGGCGTTGTACGCGTCGCGCCAAATGTTGCTGATCACGAGCCGCTGATCGGTCTGTTCCGTCGCCTGCGCGGTGCGGAGCTGGTAGAACCGATCGTACGCCGCTCCGAAGAAGTTGGTCGGGGTGTACGAGAGTTCCTGGCCGTCGTAGGTCCCGAACACGATCGTGGACCCGCTCGAGCCGACCCCGGACGGGGCCAGCGTACCGATCATCGACACGCCGATGATGACCATTACCACGATGCTGAGCCCGTAGAGGAGGTAAGACCGGTTCCTGCGTGCCTCCACGGCCAGCGGGTTGCCGCCCCGCGCCATGGACGACGAAGGTAGCCACGCCGCCGGCCGCTGTCAACGCAGGGCCGCTGTCATCGCACGGACCAGGGTGTGCCATCCGGCCGGCGCGCCGGCCTTGACAAGCGCGCCAACGGCGGCGCACCCTCCGGCTCTCATCCGGGGGCGTGGCGAAGCTGGTTATCGCGCCGGCCTGTCAAGCCGGAGGCCGCGGGTTCAAGTCCCGTCGCTCCCGAAACACGACTGCGGGCTGTGGCGCAGTGGCTAGCGCGCTCGGTTCGGGACCGAGAGGTCGGGAGTTCAAATCTCCCCAGCCCGATTCCCGCGCGCCGTGCTCCGTGGCGCGCCTGCCGCTCCGTGTCGGTTCCGGAATCCAGCCCGGAAGGCTCAACCTCCCGCGGCGAGCCGCCGAAGATAGGGGAGTCGTGCTCCGAGGGTTGGTACTGCTGTCGATCTGCTTGTGGGCGGTTGGCTGCGCGCACGGCCAGGATCGCTACTACGTCATGCAGCGGGGCGACACGCTGTACAGCGCCTCGCGCGAGTTGGGCATCCCGGTGCAGACGCTGATGGCGGCCAACGACATAACCGACGCCCGACGGGTGCCGGTGGGTATGCGTCTCAGGCTGCCCGGCGGCGGGGGCGCCTCGTCCGCACAACAGGCGTCCGTTCCGTCGATGCCCGTCACCTACTCGATGGTCAAGGGCGACACGCTGTACTCGATCGCGAACCGTTTCGATCTGGACGTTGGCGAGCTGATGCGCCTGAACGAAATCGAAGATCCGCGCGACCTGGCCACCGGCACCGTGCTCACCCTCCAGGGCGTCAGCGACGGCGCGGCGGACCCGGAAGGGCCGATGCTGTGGCCCACCGCGGGGGAGCGGCAGAGGCTGACCGGCAAGTTGCGGGGCGTGGCAATTCACGGGGCTCGCGGGCAGTCGGTGCAGTCGGTCTCCTCGGGAACGGTGACGTGGTCGGGACCGAGTCGCGGCTACGGGTATGTCGTCCTGGTTCGCAAGGACAGTTACGTCTACGCGTACCTCAACAACGAGCAGGTGCTCGTAGAGGTCGGCGACCTCGTGCAGGTCGGTTCGGAGATCGGCAAGCTCGGCGTCACTTCTCACGACAACACCCCGCAGTTGTACTTCGTGGTCACGAAGGACTCACGCTTCGTCGATCCGGTCTCCGCGCCGCGGGCCTGACGGGGTACCAGCGTCACCACGCGGCCGATGACGGAGCGTCCACCGGCGTCCGGTGGCAACGCCGACACGTCGTACGCCGATACGTCGGACCTGGTCTTCCGGTTCGGGCCGTCGCCCTCGACGATCCGTTTCGTCCCGGCCTTGTGCCCTGACGACGTGGGGCCGCCGGACAACGCGCTGCTGGTCTGCGACCGCCACACCGCGCCACTGCTCCCGTCCGGATCGCCCGAGCCCCTGCGCATCGATGCGGAGGAGGCCGACAAGGACTGGGGCACGGTCGCGCGCGTGATCGACGCCGCGTTCCGGGCGGGACTCGATCGCGGCGCCGGCGTCACGGCGCTCGGCGGCGGCGTACTGTGCGACGTCGTCGCGTTCGCCGCGTCCGTGTACCTGCGCGGCGTGCGCCTGGTCCTGATCCCGACGACCCTGGTGGCCATGGTCGATGCCGCCGTGGGGGGAAAGACCGGAATCGACTACGGGGGCCGGAAGAACCTCATCGGCTCCTTTTATCCGGCGGCCGAGGTGGTCGTCTGGCCCGGCGCGCTTGCGAGCCTCCCGGCGCGACAGCTCGCGGCCGGAATGGCCGAGGTAGTCAAGACCGCGCTGCTGGGCGACCCGGGCCTGGTGGAGCTGCTGGAACGCGACGGGTTCGCGGCGGTCACGGGCGACACGGACGCGGCCTGCGCGGTAGTGCGCCGCTGCCTGCAGGTGAAGGGTGGCATCGTCGCCGCGGACCCGACCGAGCGCACCGGCCTGCGCGACGTGCTCAACCTGGGACATACCTTCGCACACGCCCTGGAGGCGGTGACGGGTTTCGGCCCATGGAACCACGGAGAAGCGGTGGCGTGGGGGATCGCCCGCGCCATGGATCTCGGCGTGCATCTCGGCGAGACCCCGCCGGCGCACCGGGAGCGGGTGCTCGCGCTGCTCCGGTCGCTCGGCTTTCGGCTGCGCGCGGGTTCGGAGGCGCCACCGGCGGACCTGGTGGAGGCGATGGCGGCGGACAAGAAGCGCCGGGGCGGGCAACTGCGCTTCGTGCTGCAGCGCGGCGTCGGCGATACGTTCGTGCGCCCGGTGGAACGGGCCGAGGTGCTGCGCGTGCTGGCCTCGGCCGCCCCGTAACGCGGACGGCGCCGGGCCTACCGCTCGGAGGCCCGCTCCAACAGCTCGCGCAGGCGCCCCTGCAGCGGCTGCGCGCCGCCGGCCACCGACTGCAGGCTGGCCAGCGTCTCCTCCAGGGCATGGCGCCATCCGCGGCGCGGCTGCAGGCGGAAGCCGCCGGAGCCGTCCGCGGCCAGGGACAGGAAGCCCAGTCGGCGGCTTCCTGCCCCTCGCGGGACGACGCGCAGGGCGAGCTCGGCAGCCGCGAGCAGCGCCGGCCGGTCGGCGTGCGGGTCGAACCGCCGTTCCGGCCAGGTGCGCAGCACCCCTTCGTCCAGGCGCAGGTGGGGCAGTGCCTGCAGAATGGCGGAGAGCGGCACGCCGCGCATCAGCTCCCCGCCGCTCTCCCGTATCACGCCGCGCACGTCTCCCAGGTCACGCCGGTTCGCGGAGGCCAGCTCCATCCGCCGGTCGCGGACCGCGCTCCAATCCAGAATCGCGTAGCGTCGCGATCCCTTGCCGGGCGTCAGCGGCAGGACCACCCCCGCAAGCTGCAGGGTAGCGCTGCCGCGTCGCGCCCGTGATGCGCGGACTCCGTCGCGGTCGCCGCGGCCACGCTGCGAGCCGGACCGCGCCCGCGGTTCCGGAACCAGCGCCTCTGCCAGGCGCTGATCGATGCGCGCGAGCATCGCGGAGCGCAGCGGGGAGACCGATCGGGCGTACAGGCGGGAAGTGCGCACGATCTCGCCGGCGACGATGAAGCGCGCATCCTCCCGGTACATGGATGACCCCGGGTGGATGTGGATCCTCTCGGCCGCCAGCGACCGGTACACGCCGCGGCCCGTGTTGACGCACACGGACTGGATCAGTCCGCGCGAGATCGCGCACAGGTAGTCGTGCAGGGGACCGCCTCCCGCAAGCGGTACACCCATGTCGGAGACGATCTGGGCGAGCTGGCGCTTGATGTTGGAAACCTCGCCAAGCACCCGATCGTCCAGGAAGTGGCGCTTGCAGAAGCCTTCGCGATCGCCGGCACGCTCGAACCGGCGCAGCAGGTCCAGGAAGCCCGCAAAGTCGCCGAGCCGGTGATGAAAGCCCTGGTGAGCGCTGCGCGCCTGGTCCTCTTCCCCCATCGGGTACAGGAACGGCGACGGCGTCGAGAGGAACGCGGCGCCGGTAATGGCTTCCTCGATGACCGTCGGGTAGCGGTGGATGGCCTCGACGATGACGCGCGCGAGCCGGGGCAGAATCGGAAACAGGACCATCTGTTTGCCGACTCCGGTCAGTCGTCGGCCGTCATCCAGGGCGCCGAGCCAGCGCAGCGAGTCCACGGCTGCGCGGATGTGCCGCCGCCCCGGTGGCGAGATGAAGTCGAAGCCTTCGAAGTCGTCGATACCCAGATCGGCCATGCGCAACACGACCTCGGTCAGGTCGGTCCGCAGGATCTCCTCTTCCGTGAACGGCGGACGGTCCTCGAACGACCGCCGGTCGTACAGCCGGAAGCACACGCCGGGGCGCGTCCGTCCCGCGCGGCCCGTGCGCTGGTCGCAGGAGGCCCGGGAGATCGGCGTCTCGGTCAGCGAAGCCGTGAACGTGCGTGGGTCGTAGGCGTTGAGCTTTGCCCGCCCGGGATCGACGACCCAGACGATACCGTCGATGGTCAGGCTGGTCTCGGCGATGTTGGTCGCCGCCACTACCTTGCGGCGCCCCGGGTAGTCGTCGAACACCCGTTGCTGCTCGTCGCCGCTCAGTCTGGCGAACAGCGGCAGCGGCGCAAGCGGCTGGCCGAGCCGCAGCGACTTCAGGGTCTCGATGCACTCGCGGATCTCGCGCTCGCCGCTCAGGAATATCAGGACGTCGCCCGGGTTGCCGGTGCGGTCGATCTCGGTCATGACGTCGCCGATCGCGGCCCGGGTCGCCTCCGGATCGTTTTCGGGGTGGATGGGGCGGTAGTGGACGTCGACCGGGAAGGTGCGCGAGTCCACCCGCACGATGGGGCAGCCGTCGAAGTAGGCCGAAAAGACTTCGGCGTTGATGGTGGCCGAGGAGACCACCACGCGGAGGTCTTCGCGCCGCTTCAGCACCTGCTTGAGCAGGCCCAGCGTGAAGTCGATGTTGAGGCTTCGCTCGTGCGCCTCGTCCACCACCACCACCTGGTACTCGCGCAGGTCGGCGTCCAGCTTGATCTCCTGCAGCAGTATGCCGTCGGTCATGATCTTGATGGCGCAGGAGGCGGTGGTGGTGTCCTCGAACCGCATCTTGTAGGCGACCAGGGCTTCCGGAACGCCGTCGGCGGCCGCCATCTGCCGCTGCAGGTACCGGCACACCGAGACCGCGGCGATGCGCCTGGGTTGGGTGATGCCGATGCGCGCGGTGCGGCCGTAGCCGTGCTCGTACAGCAGGCGAGGGATCTGCGTGGTCTTGCCGGAGCCGGTCGGGCTCTCCACAACGACCGCGCGGTGCGATTCGAGCGCAGCCAGGATGCGCCCGCGGTGCCGGTAGACCGGCAGGTTCACCATCGCGTCCGGCATCGGCGTCAGGAGCGGCCGCGAGGCGACCGGAAGCACGCAAGGCCGGTGAATCCGGCGTGTGCTTTCCGCGCGGTGACGGGGTAGGATTGCCTCCGGTGTTGAGGCGGTACCGGACGTCGGCCGACGGCGAGCACGCCGTCACCGCCCGCGTCTACATGCGTGCCGAGCACGGGATCGACCGCGAGCAGTTCGATCGCGACGCATTGGCGGTCGTCGGCCGGCTGCAACGCGCCGGCCACGAGGCATACTTCGTCGGAGGCGCCATCCGCGATCTGGTCACCGGGCGCACCCCGAAGGACTTCGACATCGCCACCAGCGCCCGTCCGCGCGTGGTCACGCGGCTGTTCTCCCGCGCGCGGATCATCGGCCGGCGGTTCAAGCTCGTGCACGTGCCCGCCGGCCGCCAGGGGATCGTCGAGGTGTCGACCTTCCGCGGTCCGGGCTCGGGGGGGCCGGGCGCGGGGGGGCCGGGCGCGGATGGCGACAACCACTACGGCACCATGGCCGAGGACGCGCTTCGCAGGGACTTCACGGTGAACGGATTGTACTACTGTCCCCGGCGCCAGCAGATCATCGACTATGTGGGCGGCTTCCGGGATCTCACCGCAGGCCGCCTGCGGACCATCGGCGATCCCGAGCAGGCGTTCGTGGACGACCCCGTGCGCATGTTGCGGGCGATCAAGTACGCCGCCTTTCTGGAAGTGCGCCTACCCGAGCAGTACCGGCGGCTGATCCGGCGGCACGCCGGGCTGCTCGGCGAGTGCCCGACCGGCCGGTTGAGCGAGGAACTGCGCAAGTTGCTCGCCTCCGGCAACGGTTCGGCGATCGTCCTGGACTGCGCGCGGCTGGGTTTGCTGTCCGCCATGCTTCCCGCGGTGGCCGGCTGCGTGCGTCCGCGCCGTCAGGATCCCCTGATCGTGGAGCTGGCGCGTATCGAGCGTACCGCGCCGGCCGGAGAGGAAACGCGCCAACGGGCGATGGCGGCGCTGGCTGTCACGGTGAACGGAACCGGCGCCGAACCCACGTTGAGCGGCGTGAAGGAGGCGTTCGCGCCGCTCGCGATCACCAACGAGGACGCCCGTTCCATCGTCGCGTCCCTGGGCGGAGGTCAGATCGAACCGAAATCCAGGCCCCGCCGCCGGCGCCGAACCCGATCGCGGACTGCGCCCGGGCGGTAGCCGTCCCCTGCCCGTCATCGCGGCTTGCCGTCCGGATCCGGAAGGAGGCTGCCCACGGTAACGTCCACCTGACTCAGCACCAGCCCGGCGTAACGCTGCAGGCTGGACATGATGAGCTCGCGCAGATCGTGCAGCCCCGGTCCCGCCGCCACACCGGACGGGACGTCGACGATCACCTCCAGTGCCCACGCTCCGGTCGACTTGCTGACGATCACGCGCGCAAGGCGCAGGCTGGGATCGTGCTCGTGCAGGCAGTGGGTGACCATCTGCGTCAGTGCCGCCTCCGAAACCGAGACCGCTCCGCGGCTCTCGCCAAGCACCTCGGTCTTCTCGAACACCATCCCCTTGTTCCGCAACACCCCCCGCTGCCAGAAGATTCTGATGGCATCGATCGCCATGTGTGCGTAATCCCGGCGTACCTCGACGGGCGGCACCGGAATGATGTGCTTGCCTTCGGACTCGCGCGCCGCGCGCGCCGCATCGATCTCCGCGCGGCTGGCGATCTCCTCGATGTGCAGATACTTGTGCGGCGCCGGCAAGCCGAGCCTGCGGGTGATGAGCTGCACCATCTTCGCCGAGGTGCCCAGCACCAGCACGCGGCGCGGACGCATGGCCGCGATCCGCCTCCGAGCCCCCTGGGCGGCGCGCGGGTCGTGAAAGACCGCCGTCTTCACGGCGGCCAGAGCGTTGTTGGCGACCTTTGCCGACCGGCCGCCGAGGATCTTCTGGTTCCGGATCAGGAGCCCGTCATCGATGATGAGGTCCATGCCGTGGCGGGTGGCGATGAGCTGGGCGCGGAAGCTCTTGCCCGTGCCGCTGCGGCCGATGAGCGCGGTGACGCGCACGCCGCGCAGTCGCCACGTCAGGTGATGCACCAGGGTTCTCAGCCATGTCATGGATCTGCCGCGTGATCAATATAGCCGGCGCGCAGGGGCCCTGCCGCCCGTTTCCATTCGGCGGAGTGCCGGGCGAGCCGTGCGATGTCCGGCGGCGCCTCCAACCACCGTGCGCCGGTACAGCGCAGGAGGGACGGGTCGCCGGAACACAGCAGCCACGCGTGCAGGAACGGCCGCCTCTGCCGTCGCGATTCGTAACGCCGGTCGCCCGCGAGGGGCATCCCGGCACTCGCGCACAGCGCCCTGACCTGGTGGCGCCGGCCGGTGCGGGTGGACACCGCCGCAAGCGTCATGCCGGCCGCCGTGCCGACCGGGAGCAGGGAGGCATGCAGCAGCGCGGCTCCGTGGTCGATCACCGCTCGGCGGCGCGCAGAGTCGTAGCGAAGGCGCGCCTGCAGAAGCCGCCGCCGGCGCACCGTGCCTTCCACGACCACGAGGTAGACCTTGGTGGCGCGGCTCTCGCGCAGCACGGCCGTCAGGTCGCGCGCCGCGTCGATCGTCTTCGCGTAGATGAGCAGCCCGGAGCAGATGCGATCCAGCCGGTGCACGGCGACCGGGCGGAACGACAGGGACTCCGGCACCCGCTCCGCCAGGATGGGCTCCAGGCTGTGGCTGAGCGGCAGCGGCCGTTCGGAGACGGGCCCCGCCATCGCGACGCCGGCCGGCTTGCTGGTCACGAACACCTGCTCGTTCTCCAGAAGGGTGGGAACCGTCGGTGGGATCCGCGGGTCGAGCCGGGCCGTCCGATCGGGCCGAGCGGCTGTGGCCGCGCTCGCGCCCCGTGCCGCCCCGGCGGGCGTGCATGAAAGCGATGCCGGCAGCGTGATCCGATCACCGGGCGAAACCCGGGCGCCCGGCACGGTGGGAGCGCCGTTGAGGCGCACCACGCCGGTCCGCACCAGCCGATACAGCAGGCTCAACGGCGTGGACGGAAGCATGCGGCGCAGGACGCGGTCCAGGCGCCGGCCGGCGTCGTTGCGCTGCGCTTCGAAGTTCGTGCGAGGCCCTGTCATCGTTGTCCCGTCACGAGTGCCACCCGGGCCGTAGACCCATGCCACTCGGATCGTACCGCAGGTTGCCGTGTCTCCGTGTCTCCGGTCACGTTGACACTCCTCCGGCCCGGTTCGATAGTGGACGGATGCGCCTACCGGCTGCGCGCGACGGGACTGCGGCCCGGCGCGTCGCGCCCGCCGGGCGGGGTCGAGTTCATGCCCGGCGCGGTGCGCGCCGGCGGACGACGGTCGGGGGCCTGATTGCCTGTCTGTTCGTCGGTTCCATCGCGGCGCCGGCGACCGTTCCGCTGTTCTCGGCGCACGCACAGATCTGGGACGGATACTATCTGCTCGGCGGACGCTTCTCCGGCCCGCTCGAGCGGGCGTTCCCCGGATCGCTGACCCATGCCGCGCCGGTACGGTTCACGGTCTTCGACGGACTCGCGGAAGTGCCGGCATATCGGTTGACGCAACGACTCGACCCGGTGGATCCACGCTACGATCCGTTCCTGCGCGGCGTCGCGGGGTTCTTCGTCACCGACGAGCCGTCCGGGGAGCGGAGGAGCCTGAGCTATGTGCGCACCGACCTGCCGCCGGCGGGCCTGCTCTTTCGTCTGGCGTTCCGTGAGCCGGCGGCGGCGCTCGCGGTCCTGGACTTCGACGTCCGCAGGCGGCTGCTGGCGGCCGGCATGGTCGCCGCCGTCGCCCTGGCGGAATTGGCGCTGCGCTTCGTCTCCGGCCGTCCCGCGTCGGGACTCGCCATGGCGGGGATGGTCGTGCCATGGGCGGTGGCGGCGCTCAACGCCGGCGGGCCTGCGGTGATCGCCGCGGCCGCGGTCGTTCCCGCGCTCAGGCGCCTGCCCGGCCCCGAGCCGACGCGCGCTGCCGGCGGGGCTGCGGCCGTGATCGTGGTGGTCGGCGTGGCAAGCCTGCTGCTGGGCGGAGCGCCGGCGGGCTTCGCGGTCGGCGCTGCGACGGCAGGTTCGATCGCGGTGGCGGGGGGCCGCTGGAACGCCGGCGGGCTGCCGTCCCGGGGTGAGCCGCGCGGCCGGCGCGCTGCCGCGGCGGTCAGCGCCGGAACGCTGGTCGCCCTGGCGACCGTGGTCGCGACCATGGGGACGCCGCCGGCCGTACGGGTTCCTGCCCCCGATGCGGGCAGCGCGGCGTCCGCGCCGGATGGGATCACCTGGGACGCGCTGACCGGGCTGGGCGTGTCGGCAGGTGGCCCGGCAGGTCTGCCCAACGCCGCCGACTACGTCGCGCACGTGGCCTTCCAGGAGGGACTGCCGTACGGCCGCGCCTATCAGCTTCCGGCGGAGGGCGAGCGGTTGGCGGTGTCGTCGTTTCGGGTCGTCGACCAACAGGGCCGCCTGCTGCGCGATGAGCGCGTGATCTCGGTCTACGATCGGAGTTGGCTGCAGCGGACGGTCTCCGAAGCGGGCGGGGTCGGCCGGCTGTTGCTCGACGCGGGCGCCGTCACGGTGCGCAGGCAGCGGTTGGCCGATGCCGCACGCACGTACCGGCATACCGCTGCGCTGACGCTGACGCTGGCGCTGGCGGCCGGCGGCATCTCGGTGGGCGCCGCGCTGTGGGCGTTCACCGCCCGGGCGGGACGCGCGTGAACGGGCCGGCGGGCACGGTCAACCTGGTCCTGGGCCTGTGCAGCCAGCGGCCGGTCGGCTGCTCGGACTCGGACTACGAATCGTTCTATCAGGACCGGTACAAGCCGCTCGCGCAGCTTGCCTACCGGTTCCCGCAGTGCCGCTGGATGTTCCACCTGGGCGGCGAGCTGCTGGAATGGATCGATCGATGCCACCCCGAGCTGATCATGCTGCTCAAGGAGATGGTCAGGCGGCGCCAGATGGAGCCGCTGGGCGGAGGCTTCTACACGCCGGCGTTGCCGATCATCCCCGCGCTCGATCGGGTCGGACAGATCGAGAAGCTGACGACCGGGCTCCGCGTGCGCTTCGGCACCCGGCCCCGAGGGGTATGGCTTGCCGACTGCGTATGGGAGCCATCGCTGCCTCACTCCCTGGTGGGCGCCGGCATGGAGTACGCGTTCCTGGATCGACGGCAGGTCGCGGCCGCCGGCGTCACGGGCGGCAAGATCCACCGTGCCCATCTCACGGAGAACGAGGGCAGGGTGATGTCGCTGATGCCCATTCACCATCGCCTTGGGCGGCTCATCGAGGCCGGCTCCCCGGAGCAGGCCGTCGCGTCGCTCTGCGACGCCGGTGACGCCGAGGGCAGCCGGGTGGTGGTCGCCGTCGACGAGCCGGAGGCACTGGGCGACCACCGGTGGCTGGAGCGGTTCCTGGAGCTGATCAGCACGGACACGCGCATCGTGCCGACCACACCCCGCGCGTACCTGCGGCGTCACGGCACCGGTGGCTTCGTCTATCTGGAATGCGGCATGGACATCGGCGGGAACTCGTTCCCACCCGCGGGCGGAATGTCGGCAGGTGACCGCGGCGGGTTCCGCCGGCACCTGTCACACCTGCCCGACAGCCGCCTCCTCTACGCGAAGATGGTGCATGCGAATCTGCTCGTGACCCAGGTCCGCGGTGACCGCGAGCGGCGCCGGGCTGCTCGGAACGACCTGTGGCGGGGGCAGTGCGCGCACGCGTACTGGGGCCGGCCCGACGGCGGGATCCACACCCGTCGCACGCGTGATGCGGTGTACGCATCCCTGCTGCAGGCGGAGGTGCAGGCGCGCGACCAGACGTCCTTTCTGCCGTCGATCATACGGACCGACTACGACATGGACGGGCACCCGGAACTGCTGTATCACGGCCGGCAGTACAACGCCTACGTGCATACGGTAGGCGGCATGCTGTTCGAGCTGGACTACCTGCCGGGCTCGGTGAACTACATGAACACGTTCACGCGTACCGACGACCAGGCGCCGGAACGCGCCGACCCGTACCTCAGGCGGGGGTTTCTGGATCACTTCCTGGCATCCGCGCCCACGGTCGCAGACTACACGGGCGGCTTCCGTTCCGCGCCCGGGCGCGCCGACGAACGGTACGTGGTGCAGTCGGTCGACAGCGACAGTCTCACCCTGCTGCGCCGCGGCGTTTCCATACCCGCCCCGGTGCCGGGAGTCGACGCGGGCTCATCGGTCCCGGCAACCCTGCACAAGTCCTATCGGTTCCGCGCCCGCTCGATGGAGGTCCGCTACGACCTGGCCGCCGAGCAGGACGTGGACGCATGGCTCGGCGTGGAGATCAACCTTGCGGTCGCCGCCGGCAGCACGGCGCTCGCGCACGGGCCGCGGGGCGCGCAGCGCGCGCTGCGGCAGCCGGTGTCGTTCGGCCCGACGGCGTACGTGGAGATCGACGATCCCGGAGGCGGGGCACGGCTGACGATCCGCACGGGGGACGCCCAGGCAGGCGTGTATGCACCCGTGCGCGTCGGCGGCGACTATCAATACTGCGGGCTGGTGATCGTCTGGCGGTTGCGCTCGGCGGGGGGCATGCGCTGGACGCGCCGGGTATCGATCGCATTCTCGCGCCTTCGCGCCGGCCGGGTCTCGTGATACCATCACGGGCTGACGGCGGTATTCACATGATGCTTTCCGAACTGCGGCAACGGCTTGCGGTGCTGTGCACCGACATCGGCGCTGCATGGGGGCGTCTTTGACCCGGATGAATCCGAGCGGCGGCTGGCCGAACTGGAGGCGTTGACCGCGGCGCCCGAGCTGTGGAACGACCGCGCTGCCGCGGAGGCGACGCTGGCGGAGTTGAAGCGGCTCAAGGGTCGCATCGACCCGTGGAAGGCCGTGCGCGACGCTGCCGGCGAATTGGAGACCCTCTGTGAGCTCGCCGAGGAGGAGGGGTCCGAGGAGCTGTCGGAGGAGATCGAGACGGGCCTGGTCGAGTTGCAGAGTCGCTTCGGGGCGCTCGACCTGCAGTCGATGCTGGCCGGCCCGCACGATCGCGCCGACTGTTTCCTGACGATCCATGCCGGTGCGGGCGGCACCGAGGCGTGCGACTGGGTCTCGATGCTGCTGCGCATGTACCTCCGCTGGGCGGAGGAGCGCTCCTTCGGCACCGAGGTCATCGACCTGACCGAGGCCGAAGGCGGCCTGAAGTCCACCACGGTCCAGCTCTCGGGGGAATACTCCTACGGCTGCCTGCGCGCCGAGACGGGGATCCATCGGCTGGTTCGTATCTCGCCCTTCGACGCCAACAAGCGCCGCCACACCACCTTCGCGTCCGTGTTCGCCTCGCCCGTGCTGGACGACGCGGCCGACGTGGAGGTGCGTCCCGACGAGATCCGGGTGGACACCTACCGCGCGTCGGGCGCCGGTGGCCAGCATGTCAACAAGACCGACTCGGCGGTGCGCATCACCCACCTGTCGACCGGCATCGTCGTGCAGTGCCAGAACGAGCGGAGCCAGCACAAGAACCGCGCGACCGCCATGAAGGTGCTGCGCTCGCGCCTGTTCGAGCACCTCGAGGCCGAGCGGCAGAGCAAGCTGGAAGCGATTCAGGACGACAAGAAGGAGATCTCCTGGGGCAACCAGATCCGCTCCTACGTCTTCCATCCGTACACGATGGTCAAGGACCACCGCACGAAGCATGAGAACGGCAACGTGCAGGCGGTGATGGACGGACGCATCGATCCTTTCATCGAGTCGTATCTGCGCATGGCCGCCACCGCCTGAGGGCACGCGTGAGTGCCTGGCGCCGGATGGCACTGCTCCTGGCTGCCTGCGGGTCGGCCGCTGTGGTGGCGGTGGCCGACGGATCCGCACCGCCACAGCGGCGGGTGGGATTCAGCCCGCTCACCGGCGGCGAGCTTGCCGACGAGCACCGCTATCTGGCCCAGACTCTGCCGCGCTTGCTGCGCGAGCGGCTCGCCGGCATCGACGGAGTGGAGCTCGTCGAGGCGGACGCTCCCATCGGCGTGCTGCCCCGCCATGTCGCGGCCGCGCGGGACATCGACCTGCTGATCTGGGGAACGGTCGACAGCGCCGCCGATCACCTGGTCCTGGAGTTGCGCGCGTTCGACGCGGCGTCGGTGCGCACCGTCTGGTCGTACTATGAAGCCGGGCAAGCCGACTCGCTGCAGGGGGCGATCGATGCGGTCGCCGACGAGCTCGCGCCGCTGCTGCTGGGCCAGCCGTGGTCCCGGCTTGCGGTCGAGCCGGTGCCGGGGGACAGCAGCGTGCGTCTCGACGGGGCGCTGATCGGCATCGGCGCGACGCTGCTGCGCTACACCGCGCCGCGCCGCGCCACGCTGACGGTGTCCCGGCCCGGCTATCATCGCTCGGTCCGGCAGGTGGAGCTGGCACCGGGGCAGGAGCTGCGTATCGCCGTGGAGCTGGTGCCGCGCGACCTGGGCACCGTGCTGCTCGACTCGCTGCCGACGGGCGCCGCCGTCTACGTGGCGTCCGCCTATGCAGGGGTGACGCCGCTGCGGCTGCCGCGCCCGCCGGAGGACGCCGCGGTGTCGCTGGTGCTCGACGGCCACGCCGACACCGCGGCGCGCATCGGACCCGCCACGCCGGCGACGCTCACGGTGCCCCTGCTGCCGGCCGGCTTCGACGGCACCGCGGAGCAGGCGGGCGGCCGCGACCGGTTCTACGAGGAGCTGGGCTGGTTCGCCGCTTCGCTGCTGCCGCCGCTGCTGCTCGGCGTCCTGGTCACCGACTTCGCCTCGCGCGACGTCGCCCGGCACGGCGGCAGCGGGCCGACCGCCTGGCAGCCGGCAACGGTCGGCGTCACGGTTGGGGCGGCGGCGGCGGCGGGCTACTCCGTGTACCGGCTCGTGCGTACCATCGGGGTGATGATCGACTACACGGAGACGGCCGACCGGCCGGCCGGCTGATGTTCGGCCTGGGAAAGAGGCTTCGCGAGCTGTTCGGCTCGCAGCCGGATCGTCTGGACCTGATCGAAGACACGCTGCTCGAGGCGGACATCGGACCGCGCACGGTGGACGAGCTGCTCGAAGGCCTCGACGGCCGGGGGGGCCGCGGCGAGCGAGCGCTTGCCACCATCCGCCGGCGGGCGCTCGAGCGCCTCCGCACGGCGGCCGTGGAGCCCGATCCCGCCTGCATGTCGGTGGTGATGGCCGTCGGCGTCAACGGGGTCGGCAAGACCACGAACCTGGCGAAGCTTGGTGCGCTGTTCAAGCGGAACGGCCGCCGCGTGTTGTTCGCCGCCGCCGACACGTTCCGCGCCGCGGCGGTCGAGCAGCTCGGCATGCACGGACAGCGCCTGGGGATTCCGGTGATCGCGCAAGGGCACGGAGCCGACGCCGGCGCGGTGCTGTTCGACGCGATCGACAGCGCGACCGCCCGTTCGGTCGACGTCGTGCTGGCCGATACCTCCGGGCGCATGCATACCAACGCGGGACTCGAGGCCGAGCTGCGCAAGCTGGTGCGGATCGCCGAGCGACGCCGCGTCGCGCTGCACCGTCTGCTCGTGGTCGATGCCACGACCGGCCGCAATGCCTTCGATCAGGCACGCACCTTCCGCGACGGCGCCGGGGTGGACTCGATCCTGCTGTCCAAGCTGGACGCCACGGCGAAGGGCGGGGTGGTGCTCGACATCTGCCACGAACTCGAGCTGGGCGTCTCCTTCGTCGGCACCGGCGAGCGGATGGAAGACCTGTCCCGATTCGAGCCGGAAACCTACGTCACCGGCTTGCTCGGCGACGGCCGCGGGGCGTGATGCGCCGGTCGCTGCCCGCGCTCGCGGCGGCGCTCGCGGTCACGGCGGCCGTCTCCGTCGCGGCGGAGAGCGCCCACGGCCAGGAGGTTTACTACCGCTCGAACGAGATCGGCATACCCTTGGAGGAGATCTCGGAGTCGGCCTCCGCCGAACACCGGTTCGTCCTGGTGCATCGCGGTTCCCTGGAGGATGGCGACGGGACCGGCGAGGAGCGCCTCCTGCTGGACGGGGGGCGCCGGATCCGGCGGTGGGTGACGCTGCGGGATGCGGGCGGCACCCTGATCGCGGAGTCCGACTACGCACACGGGAAGCTGGTCGCCGAGCGGAGCTTCGACGGCACCGGAAAGCTCACGGAGGTGAACGCGTACGACGGCGGCGTGCTGGTCAGCCGCACCGCCTATGCGTACGAGCCGCGGATGGTGCGCGTGGAGGTGACCGGGAGCGACGGGGCGGTGCTGCATGCCGCCACCTACGAGCTGGCCGCCACCGGTCAACTGCGCGACTTCGTCCGTGTCGAGCCGGGAGCGGATCGCCTGGGCGTCCGTTTCGTGTTCGCCGGCGGGACGCTGGTCGAGGAGGCCGTCGTCTCGGGGGCGACCCGGCTGGTGTCGCGCTATCTCGCAGGCGTTCGCTATGAGGTCGAGGAGTGGCGCGGCGACGTCCTGCATGCGGTCCGCGAGCTGGAGCGCTCGCCCGACGGGATGCTGGTGGGCGAGACCAGGACCGAGCCGGCGCTGGACCGCCGGACGACCTCCCGTTTCGACGAGGCGGGCCGGGTCCTGGAGGCGATCACCGCCGTGGGTGGCCGGCAGGTCGAGCTGGTCCGGCACCACCGCGACGCCGCCGGGAGGATCGTCGGCACGCGGCGGGAGACCGACGCCGGCGAGGAGCGGTGGGAATACGAATACGTCGTGGACCCGCAGGCCGCGTCCGCTTCGGGAGACACCCCGGACGACCGCCTGCGCACCGTCAGGTACGAGCAGAACGATGAGCTCGTGTCGGTCACCGTCCACGAGTGGCCGGCAGACGATGGGCAGCCAACCCGCCAGACCGACTACTACCGCCGCGGAGCCCCCTATCTGCGCGTGCACTTCCAGGGCGACACGCGGGTTCGCGAGCAGGTCGTGAAGGACGGCCAGGTGATCCGGGAACGGGTGTTCGATGGCGTTGACGGCGCGCAGGGCTGAGCGCGGGGCTGAGCGCGGGGCGGTTCGCTCATCCACCGCCGGCGAAGTCAGGCTGGCGGTTGCCCTGGTGGGCGCCCACCTGCGCGGACGCCCGGGCCGCGGCCGCACCTCGCTCGCGCTCGCCGTGGTCGGCATGGGCGCGGGCGTGATGATGCTGACCAGCGTGCTCGGCATCATGAACGGGCTGCAGCTCGGCTACATCGAGGACCTGGTGGAGATCGGCTCGTTCCACCTGCGTCTCAGCCGCGACGGCCACGAACCTCTGGCCCCGCGCGTCCTGGCGGACATCGAAGGCCGGCCCACCGTGCGGACGGTCACGCCGCTCGCGGACCTCACCGCGATGGTCGGCCGGCCGGCCGGCGGTGTACGTCATGGGATGACGCTTCGTGCGGTGCCGGCCGACGTCGCCGACCGGGCGCCGTCGTTCGCCGAGCAGCTCGGTCTTGGGCCGGAAGCGCTCGAGCTCGGCACCCTTGCGCTTGGCGCGGGAGCGGCCGCGCGGCTCGGCGTTGGTGCCGGAGACGCGGTGGCGGTGTACCTGATCGACCGTACGGCATCCGGCGGGGGGCCGGCGGCCCGGGTCGCTTCCCTGATCGTCGCCGGCACGTTCGAGAGTGGTTTCACCGAGTTCGACCGGTACTGGGGCGTGACGTCGCTGTCGACCGCGGAGCTGATTGCCGGCGGGGGCGTGCCGCTCGAGTACGGCATCAAGCTGGTCAACCGGTTCCGGGACCGCACGGAGCGTACGGCGGTGGAGGACATGCTCACCGGCAGGCTTCCCCAAGCGGACTTCGAGGTGCGGACGTGGCGGGAATTCAATCAGGCGTTCTACGGCGCGCTGCGCACGGAGAAGCTGCTGATGTCGACGCTCATCGGGCTCGTGTTCGTGGTGGTCGCCTTCAACGTGTTTCACGGCATGCGGCGCCGGGTCCAGGAGCGCCGCCAGGAGATCGGCGTGCTGCGGGCGCTGGGCGCGACCCCGACAATGCTCCGGCTGGCATACGCCGTGGAGGCGGCGGCGGGCGGTGTGATCGGCGTGGCGTGCGGCATGGCGGTCGGTCTGGCGATCGCGGACAATCTGGCCGCGCTGCTCCGGGTTACCGAGTCGGCAACCAACGCGTTGCTGGCCATGGCACGGCACTTCGCGGTGACGCCCGCGGCGCCGCGCGCGCTGCCGTCCGGGGCGCTGTTTCAGATCGAGCGGGTTCCCAACCGCGTCCTGCTTCACGAGGCGGTGCTCACCTGCGCCGTGGCCCTGGGCGCCGGGCTCACCGCGACGCTGGCGGCCGGGCGCTGGCTGCGCGGGATCACCCCGGAGCGCATCCTCCGCGAGGCGCGTGAGTGAACGCGTCTCCGGTCCTGTCGATGCGCCGGGTCACCAAGCGCTACGGGCGCGGCACCGGGGACGGGCTGGTCCTGCGCGGAGTCGATCTCGATCTCGCCCGCGGCGCCTCCCTGGCCGTCACCGGCGTCAGCGGCTCCGGCAAGAGCACGCTGCTCAACGTGGCCGGCGGTCTGGACCGCGTCACGTCCGGCACGGTACGGCTGGACGGGATCGATCTCACGGTCCTGGACGAGGTCGAGCTGGCGTTGCAGCGGCGCAAGCTGGGCATGATCTTTCAGTTCCACCACCTGCTGCGCGACTTCACGGTGCTCGACAACGTGACGATGCCGGCGCGTCTGCAGAACCGCCCGGCCGCGGCCGCGGTTGCCGCGGCGCGCGAGATGCTGGACCGCGTCGGACTCGTCGACGCCTGCCACCGATACCCCACGGAGCTGTCCGGAGGCGAGCAGCAACGGGTGGCGGTGGCACGGGCTCTGGCCGCGAGGCCGGCCCTGATCCTGGCCGACGAGCCGACCGGCAACCTGGACCGGGCGGCGTCGGACGCGGTTGCCGACCTGCTGTTCGCCCTGGTCGCCGATCACGGCGCCGCCTGCCTGCTGGTCACGCACGACACCGAGCTGGCCATGCGGGCCGCTCGCGTGCTGACGCTCACCGACGGCGTACTCGTCGAGGGGGCGGCGGAATCGCCGGCGCCGGCCGCCGGCACGCCATGAAGCTGCCGGCCGCGCCGTGGCTGGGTGCGATGATCGCCGGGCGCGGGCACGCCCGCGGCGGGCCGGGACTGGCCGGGACCACGCTCGGCATCGCCCTGAGCCTGGTGCCCGTGGTCGTCGTGCTGGTGGTGGCGGACGGCATGATCGAAGGCATCACCGGGCGCTTCCTGGAAGTGGACACCTACCATGCCCGGATCATCCCACCGGCCGGCGACGCCGGCTTTGACCGTTCGCTGGCGTCGGTGCGGGCCGTCCCGGGCGTGACGCTGGCCGAGGTCGAGATACGCGGCCTGGGGCTGTTGTTCAGCAAGGGACTGCGCACCGACGTGCAGGTCCGCTTCGTCGACCCGGGCCTGCTGGAACGGGATGCGGGGCTGCGGCGCTACCTCAGCGTGGAGGGATCCTTCGACCTGAGGTCGGGGATGCACGCGGTGATCGGGCGGGAGCTGGCCGACACGCTGGGCGTGACGACCGGAGACTCGGTCGGGCTGTGGGTGCAGGGTGCGCGCCGCATCGCCACGGTGCGGATCGCCGGCGTATACCGGTCCGGCTATCAGCACCTGGACGGGAGGTTTGCGTTCATGGCCGCAACGGCCGCGGCCGAGCTCGGCGCGACCGGCTACCGATTCCTGGGCGTCAAGGTCCGCGACCCGTTCGGAGAGCTCGACACGGTGATGGAGGAACTGGGAAGGCTCCTCCCCCAGGGGGCGCGGCTGATCGGCTGGTTCGAGCTGCAACGCTCCGCGTACCGGTCCTTCCGGGCCACCAAGGTGTGGCTGACGCTGATCATGGCCGTGATCGCGCTGGTGGCGACGATCAACGTGGCTTCCGCACTGCGCATGCTGCTCATCGAGCGAAGCTCCGAGATGGCCTACGTGCGTGCCATGGGCGGTTCGGGCGACCAGGTCGGCATGGCGTTCCTGACGGTGGGGCTGATCACCGGCGCCGCGGGCGGCGTGGCGGGGGTGACGCTGGGGCTGGCGGCAGCGGTCAACGTCAACGAGCTGCTGGCGGCGATCGAGTGGGCCGTCAACGCGGCTGCGCAGATGCTTTCCGGGGCGAATGGACCGGCCCGGCTGATCGACCGCTCCTTCTACCTGGAGCAGATTCCGGTACGCCCGGATCCCGGGCAGCTCCTGGCCGCCGTTGCGGGGGTGACCGTTGCCGCCGCGATCTCGGCGGTGCGTCCCGCGCTGCACGCCGCGCGCCTGCGGCCGGTCGAGTCGCTCCGGCAGCGCTGACGCAGCCCCACGGCCCGCGCCCTGCGGGCGCCGGCCGCGCGGCCCATCCCCTCCTCTGACTCGGAGCGCAACGGGGGCGATGCGCTCCGAGCCGGGAACGCGCGTCCCGGCGTCACCGGTTGACCTGCTCCCCTGAGTTGGCGATTTGATCGGCTGATCGTCCTCTGCGATACTTTGCTGCAGGCAGTGCATCGCGACCGATGCGCAAAGCTCCCCCCGAATGATGAATCACGGAGGCAGGACATGATGTGGAAGGGCCTGACGCAGCGCGCCCAGAAGGTCATCTCGTTCAGAGCCCAGGAAGAGGCGAAGCGGTGTCATGCTGAGAAGCTGCTGCCGGAGCACATCATCCTGGCGTTGCTCAAGGATGGCGAAGGGGTCGCGGTCAAGGCCCTGCAGCGGGTCAAGGTCAACATCGACGAGATGCGCAGGGACATCGAGCGCAGCCTGACGCAGGGGAAGGGCGGCCTCATCCTCGGCGACATCGAGGTCTCCGAGCGTGCCCAGACGGTGCTGAAGGGCGCGACGCACGAAGCCAAGAACATGGGCCACGTCTACGTCGGCACCGAGCACCTGCTCCTGTCCGCCGCGCGTGACGAGGGTGGCGCGACATACCGCTACCTCGCGCAGCGCAACGTGTCCCCCGAGCAGCTTCGCGAAGCGATCATCCGCATCAACGGGCTCGGCGAAACGCGGCAGAGCTCCTCGACGCCGAAGCGGCGCACGCAGACGGCTACCCGCAAGCCCACGCCGACCCTCGACGAGTTCAGCCGCGACCTCACCACGCTGGCTCGCGAGGGCAAGCTGGATCCGGTGGTGGGCCGCGCCCGCGAGATCCAGCGGGTGATCCAGATCCTGGCGCGACGGACCAAGAACAACCCGGTCCTGATCGGCGAGCCGGGAGTCGGCAAGACCGCGATCGTCGAAGGGCTGGCGCAGAAGGTCGTCAACGGCACGGCGCCGGATGTCCTGCATGGCCGCCGCGTGCTGACGCTCGACCTTGCGTCCCTGGTGGCCGGCACCAAGTACCGGGGCGAATTCGAGGAACGGCTGAAGCGGGTGATGAAGGAGATCGTCACCGCCGGCAACATCATCATGTTCATCGACGAGCTGCACACGATCATCGGCGCCGGCGGCGCCGAAGGGGCGATCGACGCCTCCAACATGCTCAAGCCCGCACTGTCGCGTGGCGAGTTGCAGTGCATCGGCGCGACCACGCTGGCCGAACACCGCAAGTACATCGAGCGCGACGCCGCGCTGGAGCGGCGTTTCCAGTCGGTGTTCGTGGACGAGCCTTCGGTGGAAGAGACGGTGGAGATCCTCAAGGGCGTAAAGGACCGCTATGCTCAGTTCCACGGCGTCGTCTACACCTACGAAGCGCTGGAAACGGCGGCGGCGCTCTCTGCCCGCTACATCTCCGACCGCCACCTGCCGGACAAGGCGATCGACCTGCTGGACGAGTCGGGATCGCGCAGCCGTATCGACAACAGCGCCCGGCCGAAGGAGCTGGTCAAGCTCGACCAGGAGATCGAGCGGCTGATGATCGAGAAGACCAACCTGGTCAACAGCCAGAACTACGAGAAAGCTGCCGCGGTGCGCGACAAGGTCGGCCTGCTGCGCCAGCAGCTCGACAAACAGGAGCGCGCATGGGCCCAGACGACCCAGGGCGAGCAGCGGCTGGTGGAGCCGGAGGACATCCAGCGGGTGATCTCCGAGATCACCGGGGTGCCGCTGGCCCGCATCGCGCAGTCGGAGTCCCGGCGCTTGCTGGAGATCGAGAACGAGCTGCACGAGCGCATGGTCGGACAGGAAGAAGCCATCAGCGTGGTGGCCGCGGCGATCCGCCGGTCGCGCACCGGCCTGTCGTCCGCGAAGCGGCCGATGGGATCCTTCATCTTTCTCGGGTCGTCCGGGGTGGGCAAGACCGAGCTGGCCAAGACCCTGGCTGAGTTCATGTTCGGGGACGAGGAGTCGCTGATCCTGGTCGACATGTCCGACTACATGGAGAAGCACAACGTGTCACGGCTGGTGGGCGCACCGCCGGGCTACGTCGGCTACGACGAAGGGGGCATGCTCACCGAGAAGGTGCGGCGCCGGCCCTACAGCGTCATCCTGCTCGACGAGATCGAGAAGGCGCACCCCGACGTGTTCAACATCCTCCTGCAGGTGATGGAGGAGGGGCATCTCCAGGACCATCTTGGCCACACGGTGTCGTTCCGCAACACCATCCTGATCATGACCTCGAACGCGGGCGCGCGCGAGATCATCCAGGACGGATCGCTCGGCTTCCGCACCGAGAAGCAGGCGATGCGCTACGCGGACATCAAGTCTTCGGCCCTGGCCGAGATGAAGCGGCTGTTCCGTCCCGAGTTCCTGAACCGGGTCGACGAGGTGGTGGTCTTCCACGCCCTGGAGCGCGAGCATCTGGAGAAGATCCTGACCCGGCTCCTCGGGGAGGTCGGCGACCGGCTTGCCGAGCAGAGCATCGACCTGCGGGTAAGCCGGCGCGCGCGCGGCTACCTGATCGACAACGGCTCCGACGAGAAGTACGGGGCGCGGCCGCTGCGGCGCCTGATCCAGAAGGAGGTGGAGGACCCCCTGTCGCTGGAGATCCTGCGCGGCCGCTTTCCTCCCGGCAGCGGCGTGACGGTCGACGTCAAGGACGATCGGCTGGTGTTCCGCAAGCGGCGCGCCGCGCAGCCGGCCAAAGAGCTCGTCACTACCTGAGTTGACGGAGTTTCTCGAACGGGGCGCGGCGGTCACGCGCGCCCTGTGGGTGGCCCTGCTGCTGACGCTGGCCCTGCCGGCAGCCGCTCAGGATGCGGACGACCTCTACCAGCGGGGCGCCGACGCGTTCGCCGACGGTCTGTTCTCCAACGCCGCGGACACGTTCACGGCGCTGGTCGAGCGCTACCCGGACTCGGAGCTGCGCGCCGACGCCAGCTTCCTGCTCGCCCTCGCCCACTACCATCTGGGGCGCTACGCGAACTCGTACGACCTGCTGGGGTCGTTCGCCCGCCTGTACCCCGAATCCGAGCACGTTGCGGTCCTGGGCCACTGGCAGGCGGCCATCCGGCTGGCTCAGGGGCGCGCGGCCGAGGCGGTCGCGCGGGCCGAGATGCAACTCGAGCGCGGCGACGCCCCGGCGGACTACCGCTGGCGCACCCTGCTGCTGCACGCCACGGCCCTGGAGCAGGATGGCCGCGCGGAGGATGCCGAACGCGCCTACCTGGCCGTTGTCGATGAACTGCCGGCACCGCAGCAGGCCGACGCGCTGTTCCGCGCGGGACAGCTCGCCTATCAGGCAGGCCGCTACGCGGAGGCGGCGGAGACGTTCGGGCGCATCGTGCTGGCGCACGCGGGCAGCGCGCGCGCGCCGCAGGCGCTGTACGCGCAGGCCGATGCCTCGCTGCTGGCCGGGCGGCCCATGGAAGCCGCGGAACGCTTCAGCCGGTACCTGGAACTGTTCCCTGAAGGCCCACTGGCGGGAGCGGCCCTGATGCGCCTTCCCTTCCTGTACCTGAGCGTGGAGGAGTTCGCGTTGGCGGCTCAGTGGGCCGACGCGGCGCTGCGGGAAGAGCAGGCAGCCGACCTCGCCGCCCGGCTGCTTCAGGTGAAGGGTGAGGCGGCGCTGCAGCTCGGTGATCCGGCCGGTGCGGTGACCGAGCTGAGCGCGGCGTTGGACGGCGGTCTCGACCCGGGTGGCGCGCAACGGGCCCACTACTACCTGGCGCTTGCCTATCTGCAGACCGGTCAACGGGATCCCGGACTGGAGTCGCTGCAGAGCGCCGGTGGCGGACCGGACGCCGGCCTGGCGGCCGGCGCCGTACTCAACCGGGCCTACCTGCTGATCGAGGACGGAGCTCTTGAAGCGGGCGCGGCGGCGCTGGAGGACTTCACGGAGCGGTTTCCCAGTCACCCGCGCATCGCCGAGGCGCTGCAGGTGCTGGCGCAGACACGGGAGGCGCTGCAGGACACCGAGGCGGCACTCGACGCCTGGGAACGGCTGTGGCTGGTGGCGGAGGCGACGGACTCGACCGCCCTGCTGGCCGCCGCCGGTCCCACGGACGGGCTGCTGCGCGTGGCCGATGCCGCCGTCGCCGTCGATGAGGACAGCCGTGCGCTCCGTCTGCTGACCGACCTGCGGAAGCTCGGCTCGGCTCCCGAGTCACTGGAGGCGATCTACCGCATCGGCCGTATCTACGGAGCGCGCGGCGAGCACAGGCGCGCCGCCGAGTTCTACCGGGAGGTCGTGGACGCCCGTCCGTACGGGGAGCTCAACGGGCGTGCCCGCCTTGCCCTGGGAGCCGAGCTGTACAACGCGGGCGAGTACGAAGAGGCACTGGTCTACCTGCGGGACGGTGACGGCGGCGTCTGGGAGCCGTATCGCCATCTGGCGCTGGGGCGCGTGTACTACCGCCTGCGGCGGTCGGACGAGGCGAACGCCGCGCTGTCGGTGGCGGCGCAGGCACCCGACGAGACCGTGGCGGTCGAAGCCTCCTACCTGTATGCCGCCGCCCACTACCAGGGCGGACGATACGATCCGGCGCGCGACGCGTACCTGGCGTTCACCCAGCGGTTTCCCGAGGCTGCGCAGGTGCCCTCGGCGTTCTACCGCGCCGCCCTCAGCGAACTGCGCATGGACCGGCCCGATCAGGCGTGGGATCTTCTCACCACCGCCCTGACGACCATCGAATCGCGGGAAGACAGCCAGGCGCGGGCCGGGACCGGCGGCGTCGACCTGGCGCAGGAGGTCCTGTACATGCTGGTGGAGGGCGCTCTCCTTGCCGGCCGTACCGATGAGGCGGGGGCCGCCCTTGCGAAACTCCGCCAGCGGGCGCCGGGCGGGCTCATGGCGGCGGAGGCCGGAGTGCGGTACGGGGAATACCTGGTCGCCCACGGTCAGGGGGACGCCGGCCTGCAGGCCCTTCGGCAGGTGGCTGCGGACGCCGGAGAGGATGGGCCCGGACGGCGGGCGCTGTCGTCCGCCGCCGCGGCCGCGGCGGCGCTCGGACGCCACGCGGACGCCGCCGATCTGCACTGGCAGACGCTCCTGGCCGCGCACGACACCGGCCTGCGTGAGCGGGCGCTCGAGGGGCTGCGCGCCAGCTTCCAGGCGATCGGCGCGCCGAAGGCCAGACGCTACTACCTGGTTGCGGCAGTCGCCGATGAGGACACCCTGCCCGCCGACGTACGCGCGCGCGTGATGTACGACTACGCGATGCTGATCCAGTCGGACCAGCCGGGCGACGCCGTCTCGATCCTGGACGAGGCGCTCCCGGACCTGAGCCCGGGGCCGGAACGTGACGACGGCCACTTCCTGGTTGCCGAGCACTACGCGCAGGCCGGCGATGCGCAGCGCGCGATCGGCGCGTACCGTGAGGTTTCCGAAGTCGCGGTGGCCGGCGGCGGCAGGCAGGCGGAGGCGCACCTGCGCCTGGCGCAGCTCATGGTGAAGACCGAAGGCGAAGAGGCGGCCGCCGATGAGCTTGCGAACGTCGCGCTGCGGTTCCCCGGGGAAGCCGAGGTGGCCGCCGAGGCGCTCTATCACGCCGTGGGGCTGTGGCGGAGCAACGGCGCGGAACGGGCAGCCAACCGTCTGCAGGACCGGCTGTACGAACGCTATCCGGACAGCCCGTGGACGGAGCGCATGCGCAAGGAGCAGCGGGCCTCGCAAGGCTGACGGACGCGGCCGAGCGGGCGCTAGGAGTCTGTCGGATTTGCCGCGGCAGCGGGAAGGCCGACAGACTCCTACGCGGAAGGTGGGGATGGGCCGAAAGCGGAGCCGCAGGCGACGGTTTCGGGGCGCTATTCCGGGGAGCGCTGTTACGGCGCACGGCGTTGCAGAAGGACGGCCCGGTAGCCG
Source organism: Spirochaetia bacterium (assembly GCA_963662775.1). Lineage (GTDB taxonomy): Bacteria > Spirochaetota > Spirochaetia > SZUA-6 > Bin103 > CATQHW01. The sequence continues at coordinate 673,126 of OY759747.1, read as the reverse complement.
CGCCGGCGCCGGTCCTGCCGTTTCGCCATCTTCATCGCGGCGCCCTCACTCGAAGCGTGCCGCTCGCTCAGTGAGCGCAGCGCCCGGTCGACGGGAGTGCTCGACCCGATCAGCAGCAGCCGGCCATCGGGCGCCAGCAACGCGTCCACGGCTTCGGGCATCCATCGCCACCAGGGGCCGTCGATCTCGGCGTGCGTGGCGACCACGGCGCTGTAGCGCGCGCTGTAGGGCGCACCGGTCCCGGTGGCGCCGTCGATCGACGGCGCGTGCAGGCCGTCGGCGGCAACGCCGCTTCGATGCAGGTTGTGGCGGGCGGTCTCGATCTGCAGGAGATCGCGGCTGCCGACGGTGATCGCCGGACTGCCGCGTCCCGCAGCGGCCAGGCCGCGCGCGGTGAGCCCCTGCCCGGGATTCCAGATCAGCACACGGGGACCGAGGTCATCGCCGCACACCAGGGGCTCGGCGGCGCGCAGGGAGTAGGGGACGGCGTCGAAGTCCGGCAGTCCCCACGCCGTCTGCAGCCGCACGGCGTGCCCGCCGTAGCGGAACTCCGCGTCGCCCCGCAGGTAGGCGGAGAACCCGTCTTCGGCGGGCGGAGGGTCCATGGCTGCGGCCATGGCCGTCTCGGCCACGAGCACCGTATGCGCCCGCAGCTCGCGTCGGTGCAGGATGCGTGCGCGCCCCTGCAGGGCTCTCTCGACCAGGTCCTGTCGTGGCCGGATCACGACCAGGGCCAGATGGCCCCCCGGAGTCGCGGCGGCGGCCTGGCGCACCAGCAGACGGAGCACGGGCTCACCCACCTTGGCCGGCAGGTTGGCCGCGATCAGGTCGAACCGGCCGCGGGCCGCAGGAACCCCCAGGCAGGCGATCGCGGCGGCGCGGGTCCCGTCATTCTCCCGTGCGTTGAGAGCGCTGACGGTGACGGCCAGCGCGTCTCGGTCGCTCAGGACGACGTGTGCGGAGGGCCACAGACGCGACAGCGCCACCCCGATGACCCCGCTTCCGCAGCCCAGGTCCAGCGCGCGCCGCACCGGCAGGTCGCGGAGACGTTCGGCGATCTCATCCAGGAGCGCGCGCGTACCGGTATCGATGTCGTCTCCGCTGAACAGCGACTGCGACAACCAGAAGCGGAGGGCTCCACCGGCCCAGGGCAGGACGACCCGCTTGTGCAGGAGGCCGTGCGCGCGCAACGCGGCAGCCGAGGGTGCTCCCTGCGCCGGGGGCTCGACAGGAGCTGCGCGGTCGTCGGTGATGGGTTGGGTCAGGCCCGCTCGACGTACGCGCCGGTGGTGGTGTTGACGACGACGCGGTCGCCGGTCTTGATGAACAACGGAACCTGCAGCGTCAGCCCGGTCTCGGTGGTGGCCGTCTTGGTGGCGCCGGTGGCGGTGTCGCCGCGTTCGGCGTGCGGCGCGTCGGTCACCTCCAGCTTCATCTTCAGGGGAAGCTGCACCGCGAGGGGGTCCTCTCCCCACATCAGGACCTGGTAGGACTCGCCCTCCTTCAGGAAGCGCGTGATGCTCTCTTCGACGCTCGCAGCGGGAACGTTGAACTGTTCGTAGGAACCGGTGTCCATGAACACCAGGTGATCGGCGTCCGAGTACAGGTACTGAGCGTCGCGCGCCTCCACGTCGGCTTCCTCGACCGTCTCATGTGACTTGATCACTTCGCGGATCACCTGTCCGGTGCGTGCGTGCTTGAGCTTCAGCCGGACGAACGCCGATCCCTTGCCGGGATTGACGAACTCGCGATCGGTGACCTGGTAGGGGTCCCCCCGAAACAGCATGTACAATCCCTTGTCGATAGCGCCTGCTTTCATTTCCCTTGAACCGCCCGGACCCTATCACAGCCGGACCGCCCTATCACAGCCGGATCGCCCTATCACAGCCGGACCGCCCTATCACAGCCGGATCGCATCGTGCAGCGGAAAGGGGATCACGTGGCTGATCTCGCGCCGCCGGTCGAGCGCCATGATCAGCCGCTCCACGCCGAGCGCGACGCCGGCGCAGACCTCCGGGCCGCCGCGCACCTCTTCCGCCATCGCCTGGTCGGGCGGGTGTGGGATCACGGCGGTGCGCCGCTTCCGTGCCGCTTCCCGCTCGATGACCTGCGCCAGCCGCTCAGCATCGGTCTCTTCCTGGAAGCAGTTGGCGACCTCCAAGCCGCGCGCGTACAGCTCCCATCGCCGGCAGTACGGGGTGCCCGTGATCGGCTGCGCGAAGGTCGGCACGCGGCGCGGATACTCGTAGACGACCGTGCCGCGGTCGTCGGGCAGCCCGGGATCCACCGCAGTCAGCCAGATCCGGTTGAATATCTGCTCCCAGGTATCGTCGCCGGCGGTCCGCACGCCCGCCGAGTCGGACGCGCGGCGGAAGCGGTCCCGGTCATCGACGTGGTCGAGATCGATCCCCGCAGCTTGCAGGACGGCGTCGCGAACGGTGATGCGGTCGAACGGGACCGGCAGCGGCGCCTCGGCCGGCAGCGACGACACGAGCCGCTCCAGCCGGTCCACCTCGGCGAGATAGCCACTGCCGGGCGAGTACCACTCCAGCATCGTGAACTCCGGACTGTGCGTGCGGTCCAGCTCGGCGCCGTTGCGGAACGCGGGGGCGAGCTGGAAGATCGGCCCCGACCCCAGCGCGATGAGCCGGCGCATGTGGCGTTCCGGAGACGGGCTCAGGAAAAGCGGCAGGCCGCCGTGCGGGCCGCGTTCCGCTGCCGGGTGATGGAGCCGTGTCGCGAACACCTCGATGGCCGGCTCCGGCAGCAGCGTGGGCGAAGCGAGCGGCGTGCTCACCTCGAGGTAGCCGGCGTCGGCGAAGAAGGAGCGGATGGCCGCCAGTATCCGGCTGTGGCGGAGCGAGCGAACGAGCGGCGATCCGGTCACCATCGGACTCCTGCTTGCCCGGCAATCCGGCAGACTCCTATACTCTTCGGGTCGCCGCCCCGGGTGGTTGCGCTCTTCACTGCCAGCTCCGCATGAATCTCGATATTTTCGTCCTGGGCACCGGTGGCATGATGCCGTTGCCGGGCCGTGGCCTGACCTCCGTGCTGGTGCGCCGCGAAGGCGACCTGCTGCTGTTCGACTGCGGCGAGGGGACGCAGATCGCGTTCCGCCGCCTCAACCTGAAGTGGAAGAAGATTACCAGCATCTTCATCTCCCACACGCACGCCGACCACGTCACCGGACTGCCGGGCATGCTGTCGCTGTCATCGCAGGTCGACCGGTCGGAACCGTTGTACGTATACGGCCCGCCGCGCATCCGTCAGTACATCGAGCAGACGCTGCGCGTGCTGGAAATCCACATCAACTACGAGATCATCGTGCACGAGTTCTACGACGACATCACCGTGATGGAAGGCGACGGATACCGGATCGACTCGCTGCGCGTCCGGCATACCAAGCCCTGCCTGGGGTACCGGCTGGTGGAGGAGTCCCGGCCCGGCCAGTTTCATCCCGAGCAGGCGATCGCCGCCGGCGTTCCGCGCGGACCGCTGTGGTCGACGCTGCAGCGTGGCGAACCGGTACGGCTCGAGGAAGGCACCGTGGTGGAGCCGGAAACGGTGGTGGGGCCGCCGCGTCCCGGACGCACCTTCAGCTTCGTGACCGACACGGCGGCGTTTGCCGGTCTGGCACCGTTCGTGGCCGGCTCCGACCTGCTGATCTGCGAGGGCATGTTCTGCGCGGACCTTGCCGCCGACGCCGGCGAAAAGAAACACCTCACCGCGCAGCAGGCGGGCCGCATCGCCCGCGCGGCCGGGGTGGGGCGCATGGGACTGATCCACTACAGCCCGCGCTACACCGAGCGCGATCTGCGGCAACTGGTCGGCGAGGCCCGTGCGGAGTTTGGCGAGTCGTTCCTGACTCGCGATCTGCAGGAGTTGACCCTGCCGTACCGGGAGTGATCCCCGAGCGCGCTTCCCTGGGGCGCCGGGATCCCGGGCGTGTCGCCGGACCGGCAGGGCCCTCTCAGTCCGCTTCTTCGCGGCCGGTGCGCAACTCCCGCACTTCGCGCCGCAACTCGGCCATGGCCGCGCGAAGCGCCCGCAGCTCCTGCTCGACGCCGGAGGGAAGCGGTCGCCCGGTCGGCGCGGGGCCGATCGAGTGCGGGACACCGACTTCGTGCTCCCGGTCGGGTTCAGCCGGTTCGACCGGCCGCAGATCGCGACCCATGGTGACCGTCCCGCGCGGTCCGGCGTCCGGCACCGACAGCGACCAGCGCTTGACCCAGACGCCATTGCCGGCGTGGGTGGCTCCTGCGGGTGCGGAGGCGCGGCGCCCGGCGCGCTCCCCGTCGGCTGCGTGTGGCATATCCAGAAATGTCGCCGGGGCCGTCTCGACGGCCTCGCCCAGTATGAATCAGCCACGGCCGGCGGTGTCAACGGAAACCGGTCTCGTTCCTTCCCTCAACGCGGGCCCGGACCGTGCCGACCATCAAAGGGGTAGGGGACAGAACGGTAGGGATGGGGATGCTTCGCGGTCTGTCGTGCGCGGTCACCGCCTACTTCGTGTACACCGTGCTGAACCTAGTGACCGTCGCCGTCGCAATGGACCGCATGCAGGAGCACCGGGAAGCGCTGCAGCGGAACGTGGAAACGCTCAAGGAGATCAACCAGCACCTGCAGGAGGAGTTCGACGCGCTGTCCACCAGCCCCGACCTGATCAGGCTGTACGCGCGGGATCTCGGCCTGTATGCGCCCGGCGAACGGGTGATCCGTCTGCACGGTGCGGCAGCACGATCGACGTTCCACGAGGCGGGCGCCGTGGTGACGGGGAGCGATCCGCCGCAGGCGCCCCGCATGGCATTTCTTCTGGCCGGCCTGGCCGTGGGAGGGCTGCTCTATGTGCGGCTCAGGTTCCGCGAACGATCGCGGGGCGATGAACGATCGCGCGGCGATCGTGCTGCCCGCACGTCACCGCAGGATCATGCCGATCTGCTGCCGCGTGCTGCGTCGCGGCGGGTTGGTAATCCTGCCCGGTGACACGATCTACGGACTGATCGGGGCCGCTCCGGCGGCCGAGGCGCGCATCCGGCGGACCAAGAGCCGGGCCGAGGACCGGCCGCTCCTGGTGCTGATTCCCGACCGAAGCTGGCTGTGGCGTTGCGGGGTGGCCGGCGAGCTTCCCGAACGCCTGCTGCGCTACTGGCCCGGAGCGCTGACCATCGTGCTGCCGCGTGCCGGCGGCGGAACCGTCGGGGTGCGCGTGCCTGACGATCCGTTCCTGTGCCGGCTGGCGCGCTGCGTGGGCGCGCCGCTGTACTCGACCAGCGTCAATCGTTCGGGGCTTCCCCCGCTGTCTCGGGTGAGCCAGATCGTGGCTGCCTTCGGTGCATCGGTGGACCTGATCGTGGACGGAGGCGAGCTCGGCTCACCCGTGGCGTCGACGGTGGTCGACGCCTCCACGCGGCCGTGCCGGCTACTCAGGCAGGGCTCGGTCGATTTGCCCTCGGAGGTGCTGGCTCGTCCCCGAGGCTCCAGCCTCAAGCCCCCGCTGTGACGCCGGCTGCCACGGCAGCCTGCAGGGCCGGCATCAGGTGCCGGTAGTGGGACAGGAATAGCTGCTGGATGCCGAAGAAGCGGCGCTCCAGCTCGGCGCCGGCGCGGCTCACGTACCGGAAGTGCCACGGCTCGTACTGATAGCCGGTGACGTCCTCCAGCCCCTGCGGATAGGAGAGCGAGAATCCGAAGCGCCAGGCGTTGGCCAGCACCCACTGTCCCTCGTGCGTTTCGCCGTAACCCAGGTCGATGCTGCCGAAGTCGATGGCCGTTCCGAGCTGATGCTGGGAGTGGCCGGGCCTCGCAACCAGGGTCGACGCCTGCTCCAGCCCGAGCCGCTCCACGTTGTAGTCGAACAGGAAGTCCTGCCGGGCGTAGGAGCGATAGGCGGACGAGACCGTCACGTCGGTGCCGGCCAGGCGCGCCGCCGCCGTCATGGCGGCCAGGTCGGGCAGGACGAAGGCCCGCAGGGTCATGGACGGCCGCGTGACGGTGAGGCCCCGGCCGTCGAGATCGACCAGGTCGGCAGGCCGGTAGTCCTCGGCGAGCGCGTGCTCCTTGTCGACCAGCACCAGCAGGTCGGCCGGCTGATCGAGCGTCTTGGCCATCAGGTCCAGGAACACCGCCGGCTCCGCAAGGATCCGTTCCTGGACCGATTCCGGGAGCGGCTCGATCAGGACCGCAAGCTCCTGCAGCGTGACAGCGAACGCCGCATGAACCGGCGCGGGTTCCTCCGGTCCGGCACAAGCGGACAGCGTGACGGCGGCCGCCACGGCCATCGCCAGCGCCCTGCCGATCCCGGTGTGCCGGCTCGCGCTGCGTGCGCACTCCCCGCTGCCGGGGCCGAACCCTGTGCGGCGGACGGTCAAAGGATGATCTCGACGACCTCTTCCATCGTGCTGACCGGATGGAAGCTGATGCCGCGCCGTACGCGTTCGGGAATGTCCGCGATGTCCACCTCGTTCGCCCGCGGGACGATGATGTCACGGATACGGTTGCGTTGGGCAGCGATCACCTTCTCCTTGAGTCCGCCGATCGGCAACACGTCGCCCACGAGCGACAGTTCTCCGGTCATGGCCAGCGAGCGGGCCAGCCGGGTTCCGCACGCCAGCGACAGCAGCGCCGACGCCATGGTGATACCGGCCGACGGCCCGTCCTTCGGGGTGGCTCCGGCCGGGATGTGCACGTGGATCCGTTGCTCGTCGAAGAAGGCGTCATCGATGCCGAGCCGCCGCGCCGACTGACGGGTCCAGGAATAGGCGATGCTCGCCGACTCCTGCATCACGTCACCCAGTTGGCCGGTCAGTCTGAAGTCGCCGCGGCCCCTGGTGCCCAGCGCCTCGACGGTCAGCACCGCTCCGCCGAGCGGCGTCCACGCCAACCCCGTGGCGGTGCCCACCCGCATGGAGCGCCGCCGGTCGTGGTCCCGGAACAGGGGCTTGCCGAGGTAGTCGCCGACGTGGTCGCGGTCGATCACGAAGCGCGCGCCGTTGGCCGAGCTTCCGTTGTCCGCGTCCGTCTCCACCACCGTGCGGGCGATCTTGCGGTGGATCTTGTCCAGCGCCTTCTCGAAGTTGCGTACGCCCGCCTCGCGGGCATAGCCGTCGGCTACCTTCAGCAGCGCGGCGCGCCGGTAGCGCACCGAGCCGGGGGCCAGCCCGGCGCGGGAGAGCGACTTGGGGATGATGAAGCGGCGCGCGATCTCCAGCTTCTCGGTGTCGATGTAGCCGGAGAGGCGGATCATCTCCATGCGGTCCAGCAGCGGCGCAGGGATCGTGTCCTCGGTGTTCGCGGTGGCGATGAACAGCACGTCGGAGATGTTGAACGGCAGGTCGAGATAGTGGTCGCGGAACGCCGCGTTCTGCTCGGGATCGAGCACCTCCAGCAACGCCGAGGAGGGATCGCCCTGGAACGACATGCCCAGCTTGTCGATCTCGTCGATCATGAATACCGGGTTGCGCGTCTTCACGATGCGCAGGCCCTGGATGATCTTGCCCGGCATGGCGCCGACGTAGGTGCGGCGATGGCCCTTGATCTCCGCCTCGTCACGCATGCCGCCCAGGGAGAAGCGGAAGAACTCGCGGCCCAGGGCGCCGGCGATGGAACGGCCGATCGACGTCTTGCCGACACCCGGAGGACCCACCAGCCCCAGGATCGAGCCGCGGCTTGTCGGGTTGAGCGTGCGCACCGCCAGGTACTCGAGGATCCGCTCCTTGACGTCGTCCAGTCCGTAATGGTCGGCGTCGAGCGCGGCGGCGGCCCGCTTCAGGTCGATCTCTTCCGGCGCCGGATCCGCCCACGGCAGCGTGGCGATCGTCTCCAGGTAGTTGCGCGTGACCACGAACTCGGCCGAGCTGGGGTCCATGAGCGCGAATTTCTCCAGCTCGTCCGACACCCGCTCGGCAACCTCGCCTTCGAGCTGCAGCGATTCGAAGGCTTCCTTGAATCGCTGGTACTCGTCGCTCTTGGCGTCGACCGCCATGCCGAGCTCGGCCTTGATCGCCTTCAGCTCCTCCTTCAGGAAATACTGCCGCTGGCTCTTGGAGATCTTCTCTTCCAGCTCGCCCTGGATGCGCTTCTGGATCTTCAGCAGCTCCTGCTCCTTCTTGATGAAGACCAGGACCTGCTCCATCCGTTCGCGCACGTCCAGCTCCTCCAGGACGCGCTGCTGCTGCTGGCGGTCGATGTTCAGGATCGACGCCAGGAAGTCCGCGACCTTTCCCGGCTGGTCGATGTTGACCATGTTCAGCCGCATCTCTTCAGAGAACAGCGGGTTGCCCTCGGAGACCTGCTTCATCTCCGAGATCAGCGCCCGCGCCAGGGCCTGCACCTCGTCACTGTCGAGGTTCGTGTCGTCCAGGGGCTGAACGGCGGCCACCAGCGGCGGGCCGGCGTCCAGGACCTTGGCGATCCGGAAGCGGGTGATGGTGGAGATGAACACGTTCAGCCCACCGTCGGGCAGGTTGATCTTGCGGACGACCTTGGCGGCCGTTCCCACCTCGTGGAGCCGGTCCGGACCCGGCTGTTCGTCATCCGGGTCGCGCGTCAGCACCAGCCCGAGGAACCCACCGAGCTCCAGCGCGGCGCTGACGGTCGCGGTCTGGGCGCCGGGCGATGCCACCAGAGGCGTCAGCATGCCGGGGAAGATCGGCTTCCCGGTCAGGGGGAGCACCACGAGGCGGTTGGGGAGCGTGCGTGCCGCGGGGACGACCTGCCCTGGCGGAATCGGCGGCATGCATGCAAGGTAGGAGCTTGTCGCAGCCGCGACAACCTCTTATGGTGCCGGGATCGCTCGTGCTCGCGCGCTGACGCGCCGCCACCTCAGCTCGCCGGCTCTGCTTCTGCGTACGACGCCGGTCGGAGAGATCAACCGGCTGGTGACGTTCCTCAGCCCGTCGTTCGGGCTGGTGCGCGCGATGGCGTACGGCGCCGCCAAGACGACCAGCCGCCTGCGCGTGGCCACCCTGCTGTTCATACACGCCGACCTGCGCCTGTACCGCGACCCGGTCAAGGATCAGTACAAGATCACGGAGGTCACGTGCCGGGACGACTTCGGCGGCATTCGCGCGAGCGTGTCGCGGTTCTTCGCGGCATCTCTGTGGGCGGAGGTCGTTCTCCGGTCGCCGGGCGCGGCTGAGCCCGCCGATCTGTACGCGCTGCTGCTCGGCTGCCTGCTGGCGCTGCATGGGTCCGACCAGGACGCGCAGCGCGCCCTGTCCGTGCAGTTCATCTGGCGCTACCTCGGCCACTCCGGCCTGCAACCCGATCTGCACGTCTGCGCGGCGTGCGACCGGGCGCTGGCGCCGTCAGTGCCCGGCTATCTGTCCGAGCGATACGGCGACATCCGCTGCGCGGCGTGTTCGGCCCCCGCCGATCCGGCGTTCAGTCCGGGCGCGCGCGCCTACCTCAGCCACACCGAACAGCTCACCCCGGGCCGCGCCGCGGCGGTGCGTCTGCAGGACGATCGCGGGCTGGCCAACGTCATGTATCGCATGGTCCAGCGGGCGCTCGATACGCCGCTGACGGCGCTGCAGTCGGGCGTCGGCGTCCTGTGATGGCGCGGGTGTTCTTCGGCCTGCCGGCGCCGCACGGCGCACAGGACCGCCTGGCGGCGTGGTGCTCGGCGGTCGGAGAGGCGTTGCCGGACGCGCGTCTGATCGCCCCGGCCAATCTCCACGTGACGCTGCATTTCGTCGGCGAGGTGGATGACGAGGAGGTGGGCCGGCTGAGTGGCATCTGCCGGGAGGTGGCCGGCCGTGCGGCGCCGATGGCGGCGACCTTGGCGGGGATGGGGCTGCTGCCGTCCCCGGCACGGCCGCGCGTCGTGCATCTCGGCGTTGAGGACGGCGTCGAGGAGCTGCGCGCGTTGGCATGCGCGCTCCGCCTGCGGCTCGGCGTGCGCGAGGGCCGAGGGTTCCTTGCCCACGTCACACTGGCGCGCGTACGCCGCGTTCCGCGGCAGACGGGGGAACGCCTGTGCCGACTGTGCCTGCCGCCGGCGCGCGGCACGTTCCGGTCGCTGGTGCTCTTCCAGTCGGTGCTGATGCCGAAGGGCGCGGTGTACCAGCCGCTGCAGGCGGCCGAACTGGGCGGCGGCGCGTGACCGGGCGCGCTGCCCGCGGCTGGAAGCTGCCGAGCGCGGAACCCTCCACGGTCCGCGCGCTGTCCGACCGCCACCAGCTTGATCCGCTGCTGGCGGCGGTGCTCGTGCGCCGCGGCATCAGCGAGCCGGTCGAGGTGGATGCGTTTCTTGGACGCGGCCCGCTGCCGCCGGTCCGGATCGACGGCATGCGGCCGGCGGTGGAGCGCATCGGCCGCTGCGCGGGCAGGCCGGTGTTCGTGTACGGCGACCCGGACGTGGACGGCATCGCCGCGACGGCGATCATGGTCGAACTGCTGCGGCGGACGGGCGCGCCGGTGCGATGGCGAATTCCGCCGGGCGGACGCCACGGCCTTCCCGACGGCGGCGTTCGGGAGGCTCGCACGGCGGGTGCGGAGCTCGTGGTCTGCGTGGACTGCTCGATCGGACCCGCGGAGTCTCGGGAAGCGGCCCGGAGCGGCATCGACGTGCTCGTGGTCGATCATCACCGGCCGATCGACGCTCTCCCGCTCGACTCCCTGCCGGAGACGGTACGGGTGCTCAATCCCGCGCTCTCGGGCGCGGCAGGAGCCGAGCGCCTGGCGGCCGGCGCGGTCGCTCTGAAGCTCGCCGAAGCGGTGCGGCAGGCCGCGAAAGCGCGCGGCGCGCACGACGTGGCCGCCACGCAGCTCCCGTACGATCTGGCCATGCTCAGTACGCTCGCCGACAGGATGCCGCTCACCGGCGAGAGCCGGCGCATCACCGCTCTCGGCCTCGACGCGCTGGCGCGGTCGGACCGCCCCGGGCTCCTGGAGCTGTGGCTGCGGGTCGGGCGGTCCGTGCCGGTGCCGAGCGCCGATCAGGTCAGCCGCACCCTGAACCCCGTGATCGGCTCGGCCGCCCGCTACGGCGAGGGCGACCATGCCGTGCAGTTGCTGTTGAGCCGTGCGCGGAGGGAGTGCGCGGAGCTGTCGGATCGGCTGCAGGAGCTCGATGCGCGGCGCCGGAGAGAGAGCGCGGCTGCCTGGAACCGGCTGCTGCCGCGGGCGCGCCACCTCGCGGGTCAATACCCGGAGGCGCGCTGTCTGGTGGTGGATGATCGGGATCTGGCGCGGGGACTGACCGGCCCGCTCGCCTACCGGCTGAGCCGCTTCCTGGACCGGTCGGTGGCGGTCGTCGCCTACGACGGCGGCTTCATCTCCGGCTCGATCCGCAGCCCCGAAAGCGGTGCGAACGCACTCGTGCTCCTGGCGGATACGGACGGCCTGCTCACCTCGCGCGGCGGCCACCGCAGCGCCGGAGGCTTTGTGGCCCCGGCGGACGTCCTCACCGATGTGCGCCGGCGCTGGTCCGACAGGCGCCACGGCACCGCGCACGGCAGGCGCGAGCCGGCGCGGGTGCTGGATGCCGAGGTTCCGGCCCGCGAGCTGACGCCGGCGCTGGACCGGCTCGTCGCGGCGGTCGAGCCGACCGGAGTCGGCAACGGGCCGGTGGTGCTCCGGACGCGCGGACTCGAGGTGTCGGAGGTGAGCCTGTTCGGCCGTGCCTCCGAGCACTGCAAGCTGTTGCTGGATGCCGGCGCCTATCGATGGCCGGCGCTGTATTGGGGCGCCGGTTCGCGGGCAGGCGAGTTCGGCCCGGGCGACACCGTCGACGTGGTGTACCGGCTGGAGCCGGGTTACTCGGACGGCGAACGCCGGCTGCAAATGGTCGTACTCGACCTGTGCCCACGATGAAGGTGAAAGGTGAAGGTGAAAGGTGAAGGTGAAAGGTGAAGGTGAAAGGTGAAGGTGATTCCGGGTTTGACAGGACCGCGTCTCGCGCTATCATGAAGGACTGCGGAGTTGCCCGGCGCTGTGCCGGCGGCCCGCGAAGGAGGTAGCGCCATAGCGTTCGTACAAGTCGGTGAAGAGGAACTACTCGAGAAGGCGCTGAAGCGATTCAAGAGGATCGTCGAGAAGGAAGGGATCGTCCGCGAATGGAAACGGCGCGAGTACTTCGAGAAGCCGTCGACCGTGCGCAACAAGCGGCGCAAGGCGATGGAACGCAAGCGCCTGAAGAAGCTGCGCAAGATCCAGACCCAACAGAAGCGCTGAGCACATCAGCCGTGGCCGGAGAGCGATCCGCTCGTCCGGTCGGTACCCGTGGCGGCACCGGGACGAGCCGGTCATCCGAGCGCGGGCTCCTCCTTGACGGGGAGCCGGCAGCCATGGTATTATCCACGTGACAAGTAAACGCAGGGTAGAGCAGTTGGCAGCTCGTCGGGCTCATAACCCGGAGGTCGCAGGTTCGAATCCTGCCCCTGCTATTCGTTGCCGCGATGCGCTCGGTCCTGTCACGGTCACCGGGCTGCGTCACGGCAGGTACCCGAGACCACGCCGATGCCCGTTACCGGCGGCCGCGTGCCGCGACGGGCTGCCAAGCGGAAGTTCGTAACCGGGCCTTCCGTACCTGGAAAATGGGGCCGTACTTGGGATGTCCTTCCGTACTTGGGATGTTCGGGGACTCGGGATTTTCGAAACGGGGAAAGTAGCGGCGAAGGGACTCGAACCCCTGACCCAGCGGATATGAGCCGCTTGCTCTACCAACTGAGCTACGCCGCCATGCGCCTGAGGTAAGCGCACTCGGGCCGCGATGTCAAGCTCGGGTCCAATCGGCCGCGACATGTGTCCTGCGGCGGCGCGTCCCGCCGGCTTGGGCAGCAGGCTTCCGGCCGCACCATCGTGAAAGCCGTCGCACTGAGCGAAGTGTCCCGCAGGGAACGGCTCCGGCAGCAGCGGCTGGTCGTCATCGGGACGCTGGCGGCGGCGGTCGCCGTCTTCTACCTGGTACGCCTGATCGCCGGTGGCGAGACGGTGGTCCGCCTCGGCGGAACGGTCGCCGGCGTCCCGGTTCGCCCGCTCGACCGCGTGCTCATACCGGTGGTGTCGGCCGGAATGCTGGCAGCCGGCTACGTCCTGCTCGGCGGCGCAACCTACCGGTCTGCATGCCGGATAGCGTCGCTGGCGGCATTCACGCATGCGGTCACGGTTGCCGTGCGCCCTTTCGCCTCCGAGTCGGTCCCCAGCCACCTGCTGGCGCAGGCGGGAACGCTTACTCCCTGGCTCCTGGCCATGGCGGTCCTGGCGATGCCGCAGAGCCGCCTGTCGCGACGCCTCCGGGTCGCCACCGTCGTGGCCGGGCTGGCAGTTCCCACGTTGACGGCGTCGTTCCGTGTCGCCTCGTTCCGGGCCGCGGCCGGGGGCGATCCAGGCTGGCTGGCGCGCCACGAGCTCGCGGGCACGGTGTCGGACGCCGGTACGGCGGTCGCGTTGGCGATCGCCCTGTGCCTGCTGATCAGGGCGATCGCCCGCGTACGGAGACCGCACACGCGGGAACCCGTCCTGTGGACGCTCGGCGGCTTGCTGGTGTCGTTGCCCGCGTACCTGCTGCTGCGCCTTCCAGCCGGTGTCGCGGAAAGCGGCGTCCCCGTACCCTCCGGCGCGATCGCCGATCTCTTGCTGCTGCCGCTGCCGGCGTTCTTTCTGGTCGGTACCCGGCACATCCCCGGCGTCGATCAGCGCCGCGGGATCAACCGTTTCTGGGCGACGGCAATCGTCCTCGCGTTCCTGCTGCTCATCGTCGCGGTCGCGGGCGACTACCCGCAGCGACAGATCGCGGCCAGCTACGGCCTGAGCGACCGGGTCGCCTCCTTCCTGGTGCTCAGCCCCCTGTTCGTGGCCTTGCTCGTGCTCCATGCCGCGCTGGTGCGTACGTTCGATCGAACGGGCGGCGCGGGGCCCGCGCAGGCGCCGGGGCGCGCCGGCGGGGAAGGCTCGCGCGGGGTGCGCGATCTGCGCGTGCTGACGCGAGCGCTGCACCGCTCGCTCGGCGGCTCCATGACCGCGACCGCGGGCGTCCTGGACGCTCTGGAGACCGAGTTGGAGGCCGAGCGCGACGGGGCCCGGTCGCCGGCCGCTGCTCCGTTGCGGCTGCCGAGCGGCGCGCTCGAGACCATTCGCGGATTTCGCGAAAAGGCGCTCACCGTGCTCGCTGCGCTGCGCAGGCTCGATGACGGTACCAGGGCCGGCGGTGCCGTGGTCGCCGTGCAGGTCTCCGACCTGTTTGCGGCCGCGTACCGGCGTGCCGGGCGGCGCAGCCACTTGAGGGCGGAGCTGACCGACGGGGGCGAGCTGGCGGTGGCATGCGATCCCGCCGAGATGGCGCGGGCGCTGGCCGAGTTGCTGGTCAACGCGGAGGAGGCGGGCGTTCGTGCTCGTTCCCGGATTATCATGAGCGCCCGTGAACGTGGGAGAGAAGTCGTGATCGAGGTCCAGGACTCCGGCGCCCGCCCTCTCGGACCGGGTCGCTCGCGCGTGTTCGAGCCGTTCTACTCCACCAAGCCCGGTCACGACGGGCTCGGCCTCTACATCAGCCGCGCGCTCATCGAGCACAACGGAGGCTCGCTGGTGCTGGAGCGGGGTACGGAAGGCACGTGCGCGGTCGTGACGCTGCCGGCGGCGGTCTCGTGACCGTCCACACCGACGGCGGCTGCGTGGGCAACCCCGGTCCCGGCGCCTGGGCCTACGTGGCCGAGACGGCGGACGGGCAGGCGCGCGACACGGGCTACTCGGCAGACACGACGAACAACCGCATGGAGTTGCAGGCGGTGATCGAAGCGCTGAGGGTGGCGCAGGAGCGGGCGGACGGGGACGTGACGGTGGTCACCGATTCGCGCTACGTCGAGGGCGGCATCACCCAGTGGATCCCCCGCTGGGAGGCCAACGGCTGGAGGACCAAGGCGCGGTCGCCGGTCAAGAACCGCGAGCTCTGGCAGGAACTGCAGGCTCTGAAGCGGGCGCTGGAGGGACGCGGCCTGCGGGTCGCGTTCCGGCGCGTGCGCGGCCACGCCGGCGTCGAGCTCAACGAGACCTGCGACCGGCTGGTCCAGGAGACGATCGCCGCCGGCCGCAGGGGACGACGCTGAGCTGAAGCGCCACGAACGTCGACACGCTCTCTTCCATGACGGGAGCCGCATGGCGCGGCACCCGGAGGAGAGCGACAGATGTTGGCGCGTGTGGCCTGCCATGCCCCGATCGGCGTGGACGGCGTTCTGGTTACCGCCGAGGTGGACATCCGGCGCGGGATGCCGGTGGTGGATATCGTCGGTCTTCCCGGCGGTGCCGTGCGCGAAGCCCGCGACCGCATCCGCGTCGCCATCCGCAACAGCGGACTGTCGTTTCCCGACGACCGCATCCTGATCAACCTGTCGCCGGCCGCGGTCCCCAAGACCGGCTCCGCCTTCGACCTGCCACTGGCGCTGGGCGTGATCGCCGCCTCGGGCCAGGTCCCCTGGGACGATGAGGTGGGGATCATGGTGCTCGGCGAGCTGACCCTGCGCGGCGATGTCCGCCCCGTGCACGGCGTGCTGGCCGCGGTCAGCACCGGGCTGGAGCGCGGCATCGACCGCTTCGTCGTGCCGCGCAGCAACCTGGCGGAGGCACAGGCGCTGGGGCGCGGGTCGATCGTCGGCGTCGACTCGCTCACCGAAGCGGTCCGGACGCTCCGCGAGGCGCGCCCGGAGACGTGGCCTGCTGCGGAGCAGCGGCACGCCGCTGCTCCGGACGGCGCACCGGCGGACGCGTCGGTCGGCGATTTCGCCGATCTGCGCGGCCAGGACCGGCTGAAGCGGGCGCTGCAGATCGCCGCGGCGGGCCGCCATCACGCGCTGCTGTTCGGGCCGCCGGGCAGCGGCAAGACCATGGCGGCGCGGCGCATGCCGGGGATCCTGCCGCCCCTGACCGGCACCGAGGCGCTGGAGGTGACCCGCGTGCACTCGGTGGCCGGCACCCTCGGAGCGGGTGCGTCGTTGATCACGAGGCCGCCGTTCCGGATGCCGCACCACAGCGCATCGCTCGAAGGATTGATCGGCGGCGGCCGCATGCAGCGCCCGGGAGAGGCGTCGCTGGCCCACGGCGGTGTCCTGTTCCTGGACGAGACGCCGGAATTTCGCACGGCGCTGCTGCAGGCCTTGCGCGAGCCGCTGGAATCGCGGGAGGTGACGGTCGTGCGGGCCGGCTACTCGGTGCGCTATCCCGCCGGATTCCAGCTCATCTGCGCGGCCAACCCCTGCCCGTGCGGGAACCTGGGCCGGGAGGCGGGCGTCTGCCTGTGCTCCCCGGCCGACGTGCACCGCTACTGGAGGCGGCTCGGCGGGGCGCTGCTGGACCGGATCGACGTGCGCGTGCCGGTGTCGCCGCCGCGCTCGGCGGACCTGCAGGCCCCGGCGTCGGAAGGAAGCACGGAGATCGCGTCCCGAGTCGCGGAGGCGGTCGCACGCCAGCGGCACCGCTACCGCGGCATGGGCTGGGAGCGCAACGCCGAGCTGCCGGCCGGCGCGGTGGAGGTCTACTGCCGCCTCGACGCCGCCGGCCGCGCCGCGCTGCGCGAAGCGGTGGACAAGCTCGGCCTGTCCGCGCGCGCCTATCACGCGATCGCGCGGGTAACGCGTACCATCGCCGACCTGGAGCGCTCCGACGGCGTCACCGTCGACCACCTGCTGGAGGCGGTCCAGCACCGCCGCTACGGTGACGGCGACTTGTGCTGGATCACGCTATGACCTGCCTGGTCCGCTTGGCGCCCTCCACCAGGGCACGGAGCTTCTCCCTCGCCGTGTCGATCGGCAGCCAGACCAGCCCGCAATCGGGCGCGGCCCACACCCGGTCCCGACCCAGGACGCCGACAGCGCGTTTGATCCTTCCCGCGATACGCCGGGGATCTTCGACCGCGGTGCAACCGACATCCACGAGACCGAAGACGACCTGCTTGTCGTCGGGAAGTCCGGCGAAGAACTCGGGGTCGATGCGGCTGCCGGCGCACTCGAAGGCGAATTGCCGAGCCCGGCACGAACCGATGTCCGGCAGCATGCGGGCGAGGGCTGAGACGGTCTCCGGATCCCGCACGGTCGGAGTGTCGCTGACCGGCGGAAAGCCGAAACAGAAGTGGACGCACGTGGTCGCGTCGATCCCTTCGAAAGCGAGGTCGAGGGCCGCACGCCCCCATTCCCGAAAGGCGGCGGGGCGCTGGATCGCTTGCGGTTCGTCGAGCTGGATGACGTCGCATCCCGCCGCCTGCAGGTCCAGCATCTCCTCGCGCAGCGCTCTCGCCAGCGCCATGCCCAGGTCCGCCTCGCGGGCGTAGTGCCCGTTGGTGAGCCAGTACATCGCCGTCATCGGTCCGGGCATGGTCATCTTCACGCGCCGGTCGGTGTGAGCCTTCAGGAACCGCAGGTCTTCCAGCGCGTGTGCGTGCTTGCGGCTCACGTTACCGGTCACGACGGGAGAGGCTCTGTTCACCGTCCCCTCCTCCACGTCGGCATAGTTCGATCGCTTCGCGTCGATCCCGGACAGCGATGAGACGAACCGGCTGATGTAGTGCATCCGTCGCTGCTCGCCGTCGGTGATCACGTCGATGCCGGCGGTTTCCTGGTCGCGGATCGCCAGCCGCGCCGCGTCATCCTTCCCCTGGCGCAGAGCCTCGCCCGCCAGTCGCCAGAGACGGATGTTGTCGTCCCGGACCAGCCAGGCAGGCCGCGGCAGGCTGCCGATGACGGTCGTGGTGACCGGGGACGCCGCGTCGCTTCCCGTTGGCAATGATCCCTCTCGACGGCCTAACGTAGCATCACGTTTCGATCGACGGGCAGGTTCGGATTCCGCTCATGACCATCTGCAACGTACGCGACTTCGGCGCCGCCGGGAACCGGCAGGGACTCGACACCGCGGCGATCCAGGCGGCGATCGACGCTGCCGGCCGCTGCAACGGTCAGGTGCGCATTCCGGCCGGCCAGTACCTGTCGGGCAGCCTGATGCTCCGAAGCGGCGTCTCGCTGCACCTGGAAGCCGGTGCCTCCCTGGTCGCCAGCCGCGACATGCGGGACTACGCTGCGCCGGCGCCGGACAGCTACGTGCATCACACCGGCTCGCGGTTCGCGTTCATTCACGCGATCGGCGCCGCTGACGTCCATGTCCTGGGCAGCGGCACGATCGACGGCAACTTGGCCCTGGAGGGCGGGCATCGGGGGCCGCTTCCGTTGATGTTCGAGAACTGCCGGAACCTTCGCGTCGAGGGGATCAGGGTCGTCGACTCGCCGGGATGGGCGGTCACCTTCTGGGGTTGCCGGCACGTCGCGGTTGCCGGCGTGCAGATCCTGGACAGCTTCGCCGACGGGCTGAATCCGTGTTGCTGCCAGGACGTGCTCATAGAGGACGTCACGATAGACGGCAGCGGGGACGATCCGGTCTGTCTGAAGAACGACAGCCACCGGTACGAGTTCGCGACGCGCCCCGAATGCGGATTCGTGTCTCGCGACATCACGATACGGCGCGCGTGCATCCGCAACACGACCCACCCGGCGTTCAAGATCGGTACCGGGACGCACGGCGTCTTCCGGAATATCGAGATAGCAGACTGCCGGCTGGAGAACACCGGCGCGCTGTTCTGCGTGCAACTGATGCGTCCTACGTATCCCGAGACGCCGCGTCGCGCCATCGAGGGCGTGCACGTGCACGACATCCGGGGGGATGGGGTAGCCGGTCTGCTGGACCTGACGTCGATGGACGTCAGCCGGTGCGTCATCGATGGTCTCCGATTCCAGCGTATCCGGATCGCCGGGGTGAGCGCGCCTTCGCGGGTGCACGGTCTGGCGGACGCGCCGATCCGGAACATCACGCTGCGCGACGTGACGCTGGCGGACCCTCCGGCCGAAGAACCGTGGATGCACGGCCGGTTCGTGGATGGCCTGAGTCTGCGGAACGTGCGCATCCGCCAGGAGGCACGAAGGGGGGCGGGTCTGCTGTTTCAGGAGTCCCGGCGCATGACCGTCGAGGGACTGCACGTGGATGGCGCCGGTGCGGGCCCGCCGGTCCTGATCCGGGACTCCCGGGACGTGCGCCTGGCCGGTTGCCGTGCGGCGGCTGCCGGGCCGCTGGTGGGCGTGGCGGGCGGGTCCTGCGCCGCCGTGGACGTGGCCGGACTGGCCGGCGGGGGAGGCTCGGACGCGGTTGCCGTGGACGATGGGGTGCCGGCCGGCGCGATCGTGCCGGCCGGCGGGCCATGCCGGTGCTCCGACCTGCGCGTGCCGCCGACGGCCGATCCCGGCCGGGAGCTGCCCCTGTCGGTGGCGCTCTCGAATGAGGGCCGGGCCGGATTCGTGAAGACCACCGCGACCGTTGACGGCCTGCACGCCGGCGGCCGATGGCTGTGGCTCGGTGAGGGCGAATCGCGGACCGTGCGATTCCGCACCGGGCACATCTACCAGGGCGGTCTCCGCGAGGTCCGCGTGGACGACTGCGTGGCCACCACCCGTGTCGCCGCCACTCCTGCGCGTTTTCGGTACCTGGAGCCGGTGCGGGTGGTTGCGGGGAGCGGCGGGCGGCGGACCTTCAGCATCGTGGTGGGCAACGTCGGCGGGGAGCTCGGGTCGGTCGAGGTGCCGCTCGAGATCGACGGGGTCCGGCGGTGCTCCAGCACCGTCAGGCTCGACTCGGGTGAGGAGCGTGAGGTCGCGCTATCGGCCGCGCCCGGTGACGAGGCCGGGCACGCCAGGATCGGCGGCCGGGTGTGGCCGTGGCTGATCTTCAGCAACACGCCGGCTCGCTTCGCTCGTTACGGCCCACGCATCGAGGTGACGGCGGGTGGCGGACTGACCACCGCCTGGGACGCCGGCGCGGAATTCGCAAGCGCCTACACGCGGGTGCGCGGCGACTTCGTCGTGTCCGTACTCCTGGAGAGCCAGGATCCGAGCGGGCCCTATGCAGCCGCCGGATTGATCGTCAGGAACCGCATCGCCCGTACGCCCGTGAGCCTGGGCTACCTGATGCTCTGCGTCTGCCCGAAGTATGGAGGTCTTCCGTACTGGGGCGCCGATCTGGACGGCGACGGCGTGCTGGACACGAAGGGCAACTTTCCCGTGCGGTACCCCATCTGGTTTCGCATCCGGCGTACGGGACACCGTTACGCCGCCTGGACCAGCCTCGACGGAACGAGCTGGCGCGCGGCACGGGAGTTTCAGGTGAGCTCGGCCGCGGACGCTCAGGATGTCGGCGTGTTCGCGAGCGCTTACTCGGCGAAGGGTGAGCTGGGACGCGCGGTGTTCTCCCGTTTCGAGCTGGAGAGCGCCCGGCATACCTCGCCGAAGGTGGGGATGGGCCAATAGCGGAGCCGAAGGCGACCGTATTGAGGCGCTATCCCCCCGATTGCTCCGTTCATGCGGATGTTCGATCGATCCGCGACATTGGCCATACCCGAGGTTCCGGATAGACTGCACGCCTCCATAGCCGGCGAGTTCCCGTGGCCAGGTCCGCGGGGGGAGGCGCACGATGATCCAGGTCGAGACGCAGACCTCGCCACCGCTGACCCTCGGATGCTCCACCCAGTTGTTGCTGGACGACTACGTGGTGGACGACGCGTGGAACGTCAGGCGCTCTCCCGAGCTGCCGATGAAGTACCTGGGCAATCCGATCATCGACTCCCATCCCGCGGTCGGGGATTGCAGCGTGGTCGGTCAGTCGGTCATGTACGACGAGGAGGAGCGCCTCTTCAAGCTCTGGTACACCCTGGTCGACACCAACACGGACACCTTTCCGTCCGGGTACCACCAGGACAGCGTGCACAGCTACATGTACCGCGGAGCCTACGCGGTGTCGCAGGATGGGCTGTGCTGGGAGTGTCCGGACCTGGGCATGATCGAGTACCGGGGGTCGACGGCGAACAACCTGTTCCAGTCCGAGGGCTGCGGGTTCGTTCTGAAGGACGGCCACGAATCGGATCCGTCACGCCGGTACAAGATGCTGACCAAGCGCAGCAACAGGGGAGGCCGCGTCTTCGCCGCGTTCTCTCCGGACGGCATCCGCTGGACGGACCATCCCGGCGGTCCCGTGGTGCCCAACTCACGGGATGGCGGGAACTCCTTCGTGTACGACGAGCGGCTGGGAAAGTACGTGCTGTTCTGCCGGCCGACGGTCCTGCCCCTGGACATCAGGTACGACCCCGAGGAGCTCGGCTTCCCCGACCGCAACGGCTCCATCGACGACTTCCACACCGACGACAAGTTCGAGTGCAAGGACCGGACCGCGAGGCCCCGGTTTCCGGACGAGTCCGACTACGTCATGCGCCCGGAGACCGAGGATTACGTCCACCGGCACCTCAAGGTGTTTCCCTACACGCCCATGCGCTCGCTGCGCATCTCCCAGGGCCGGAGCCGCTACATCGGCTGCAACCGCAGGATCGCCCGCAGCGTCAGCGATGACTTCGTGCACTGGTCGCTTCCCGAGGTGGTGATCCGTCCCGACGAGCTGGACCCGCCGCGGCTCTACAACATGGACGTGACGCGCTACGAGGGGCTCTACGTCGGGCTGTTGCAGGTCTTCCACTCGTGGGGCACTCGCCGCCTGCCGGGGACGCCCGACGAGCCGGAGACCTTCGACCTGCACCTTGCGTTCAGCCGCGACGGGATCCGCTGGGAGCGGCTGGCGAACCGTCCGGTCTTCCTGGAGCGGGGCTACGTCGGCGACTTCGACGGCGGCATGATCTCCGGTGCCCACGTGCCGCTCATTCCCTTCGAGGACGAGCTGCGCATCTACTATACCGGGCACGTCGGCTGCCACAACGTCTCGCCAGCCTCCCCCAGCTCCAAGCACGCCGTCGGCGTGGCGCGATTGCCGCGGGGGCGCCTGGTCGCCCGCACGGCCGGGGATGAGCTGGGCGTCCTGATGACCAAGCCCTTCGTCGCCGAGGGCCGGCGGCTGCACGTCAACGCGGACGCGCGCCGCGGACTGCTGAAGGCGGAAGTGGTCACGGCCGGCGGTGAGAAGATTCCCGGCTACACCTGCAGCGAGTGTCATGGGGTGACCGGGAACGGGTTCGAACTGCCGATCTCGTGGAGCCGCAGGTCCGACCTGCAGGAGCTCGCGGGGCAGACGGTGCGCCTGCGTTTCTACCTGCGGGAGGCCAGGCTGTATTCCTTCCGGCTCCGTGGCGGACTTCCGTCATGACTCGTTCTCGCCGTTGATCCTCCTCACGGCACCGGCTACGCTGTAGCGGCTCGAGCGCGTCGCCGGCGGGACCTGCCGGCCGGGACGCCTCGGCGGGGCTGCAGGCGGACGTTCCCAGACCTCAGGGCGGTCGGGAAGGAGGCGCAGTGAGAGCACGATCGGCGGCGCGGTTGACCGGAGTGCCGGCTCCTGTCGAGGTGCGCTGATGGCGGAGCTCGACCGGTCCCATCCCGACGCAGGCACGCGCAGGTTCCTTCCGGGTATCAGCAAGGCGACCCGTGACCGCATGGTGCGCATGCGCTTCCTCTATCTGCTGCTCGCGGTTCCGGTCGTGCACTGGGCCATCTTCCACTACGCCCCCATGTACGGGCTGCTGGTGGCCTTCAAGGACTACAACATGAAGCACGGGGTGTTCGGCAGCCCGTGGAACGATTTCGCGCACTTCCAGTTCCTGTTCACGAGTCCGGGATTCCACCGGGTGATGCGCAACACCTTCATCATCAGCTTCCTGAAGCTCGCCTTCGGTTTCACCGCCAGCATCGTCTTCGCGCTGTTGATCGACCAGCTCATGAGCCTGCCCTTCAAGCGGACCATGCAGTCGATCTCCTACCTTCCGCACTTCATTTCCTGGGTAGTGCTTGGCGGCCTCATCAAGCAGTTGCTGTCGCCCTCGCTGGGTGTGATCGGCGTGCTGATCGCCAACATGACCGGCGAGTCGCTCAGCCTGCTGACGGACAAGGTGGGGTTCCTGGCCATCCTGGTGGCCAGCTCGGTCTGGCAGGGCGTGGGGTGGTCGGCGATCATCTACCTGGCCGTGCTGGCCGGGGTCGACCAGAGCCTGTACGAGGCTGCCGAGGTGGATGGAGCCAGCCGCCTGCAGAAGGCCCTGCGCATCAGCCTGCCCGCCCTGTACCCGCTGATGACCATCATCCTGATCCTGCGCATGGGACAGATCCTCGACGCCGGGTTCGACCAGGTCTTCAACCTCTACAATCCGCTGGTGTACGACGTCGCGGACGTCATCGACACCTACCTGTACCGGGTCGGGCTGGTCGAGCTCAAGTACGACTACGCCGCCGCCGTCGGACTCTTCAGGAATGTCGTGGGCCTGGTGCTGGTGATCTCGGCCAACTACCTCGCCCGGCGCTACACCGAGTATGGCCTCTGGTAGGCGCGCGCATGGCACGGCGAAGCGTTGGCGAGGCGGCGTTCGACGTGGCAAACGTCATCTTCATGCTGTGCTTCTCAGCGACGATCATCTATCCGTTCTGGGACGCCTTTCTCCTCTCGTTCTCCGGTCCTCGCGAGATATCGGGCATCGGATTCCGCCTGTGGATCACCCACTGGTCCACCGATACCTACCGGTACATCTTCGACCGGGGACTGATCCTGATCGCCTACCGGAACACCCTGTTCCGGACGGTGGTCGCCGTCTATCTCACCAGCATCACGTGTCTGTTCGCTGCCTACCCGCTGTCGAAACGCCGCCTTCCAGGGCGCACCGCGATCACCGCCTACTTCGTGTTCTCGATGTTCTTCAGCGGCGGGCTGATCCCCACGTATCTGTTGATCCGGGGGCTGGGGCTCCTCAACAACCTGTGGGTCCTCGTGCTCCCGCAGATGTTCAACGTCTTCTACATGATCATCATGCGCAACTACCTGATGGCCGCGCATCTCGAAGAGCTGGAAGAGGCGGCGCTCGTGGACGGCGCCGGCTACCCGTACATCCTGTTCCGCATCATGGTGCCGCTGTCGATGCCGCTGCTGGCCACGGTGGCCCTGTGGGTTGCCGTGGCTCACTGGAACGAGTGGTTCTACGCCCGCATCTACCTGACCGGGAACCGGTTTCTCGTGCTGCAGTACCTGCTGCAGCGACTCATCGAGCACCATCGCCAGGACGAGCAGATGCTCAACGACTACGTGGCGCAGACCGAGACGGAGATCAACACCGCCAACGTCGTGGCCGGAACGATGATCCTCACGATCGGTCCCATCGTCCTGCTGTACCCGTTCCTGCAGAAATACTTCGTGAAGGGGGTGATGATCGGGTCCTTGAAGGGATGAGTCGAGCGGACTCATGTCGATGAGAGACCTGGGGTGCCGCCGGAAGGGCGCGCCACCGGGCCTCGCGATACAAGGGAAAGAGAGAGAACGGAATGAATCACATGCTCAGAAGAGCGGTCGCCGTGCTCGCACTGGCGTCGCTGTCGTCGATCTGCGTGTTTGCGGCGGGAACGGCGGCTTCACAGCCGGAGTCCGCCGAGCCGGAGGTCATGCAGATCACGTGGCTGGGCCGAACCCACGACCGGGGATTCCCGGAGGGAAGCTTCCTGCACCAGATGCTGGAGGAGCGCTTCAACGTCGACCTGATAGAGCCCTCCCTCATGAACTACAAGGACGCGGAGAAGTTCTATCTGCTGGCGGCGGCGAACGACCTGCCCGACACCGGCGTCGTGCGGCTGGATCACAACCGTGCGTACGAGCAGGGCATGATCCGCTCGATTCCGCGGAACATGATCGAGGAGTACGCGCCGAAGGTCTCGATCGCATTCGATCAGTACAACGGCTGGAGCTTCAACGTGGCGCCGGACGATGCCGGCGCCTACATCGGCTTCGGGGCGCTGCGGGAGCGGGACTTTCCGGCCCACTCCAACTGGTATCGCCTGGACTGGCTGGAGGCGGTCGGCATCGAGCCCAACGGCGAGCTGGTCAATACGGCCGACAGACTCTACTACACCACGGAGCCGTTCACGCTGGATCAGTTCAAGGACATCATGGTCGCCTTCGCGCAGAACGATCCGGACGGCAACGGGGAGCAGGATACCTTCGGGGTCTCGACCCTGCTGATCGACTCGGTGCTCGGCGCCCACGGCACGATCGGCAAGTTCGGCGACGACTACAACCACTACGAGAACGGCGAGCTCAAGATGTGGTACGCGACCGATGGCTTCAGGGCGTACCTGCAGTTCATGAAGGACCTGTACGATGCCGGAGCGATCGACCCGGACGCGATCACCGGGCAGAGCACCCTCACCGGCCATCAGAAGTGGGCCGCCGGCATGTTCGGCGCCCAAGACGCGGGAATCGTGTACGCGGATCCGTCCAACGCGTCCTTCATGGGACGGGCTCCCATGAACGTGCTGGAGTCGACACCGACTGCGAAGCTGATGTTGACCCCGTTCACCGTGGGGGCCAACGGCAAGAGCCAGTACCGGGGCAGCGTGTCGCGGGGAAGCTACTTCACCAACGCCTACTTCACCTTCGTCGGCGCGCACGTACAGGACGACAAGCTGGCGCGCATCCTGTGGATGATCGACGACATCAACCTCGACCCCGAGCTGAGCGTCTACGCCTACTTCGGTGAGCCGGGACGGCACTTCGACTGGGCGGGCGAACCGTTCAACTCGGCGATCTCGGCGATCCCGGGCAAGGAGTACGACGACCCGTACAAGGAAGGCGTGGCCGGGTTCGACGCGGTGTGGGGCATGCTGGATCGCTCGCGGCTGGGGTGGAAACCCACCTACAAGGGCTTCAACGAGTACCTGGAGGACAACCAGCGGGACCAGATGGCGATCTTCGGGCGGTTCGACATCTTCAACGAGACCGACATCAGCGAAGTGCTCGCAAAGTACCTGCCCGAGCAGCACGTCATCGCCCAGACGTACATGGTCGAGGCGATCACGGGCAAGGTGGACATCGCCGAGACCTGGGACTCATACCTTGCCGATCTGCGCGCCTCCGGCTACGACGAGATCATCGTGGCGTACGAGAACACGACCGACGTCAGGGCGTTCATGATGGGGGAGGGCGGCTAGCGCTCGTTTCCCCAGGCTTCGGTCTTTCGCGCATGCGGCGGCCGGCCAGGGCACGCGTCCTGGCCCGGTCGCCCTTTCGCTGAGCCGCAGCGTGTGTGCCCCGGCGCTTGCGTTCGAGTGGATTCTGGATGAGTCAATGCGCTCCGTTTCCACGAACAGCGATCGGTGGTAGTATCCAGGGAGCAGGAGAGAAGTCCATGGACCTGGATATTTCCCCGGAACCACCGCCCCTGACGCTGGACGAGGATGGCGTGGCTCGTGTCGCCGGAACGCGGGTTACACTGAAAACCGTGGTCGAAGCGTTCCTGCACCGTTCGCGCACGCCGGAACAGATAGCTGAGGACTTCCGGTTGACCACTGGCGACGTGTACTCCGTCATCGGTTACTGCCTACGTCGAAAGGCGGAAGTGAACGCCTATTTGAAGAAGCTGGTTCAGCGCGACGAGGAGCGACGTATGGAGATGGAAGCCAAAGGGCGTTCGCCCAGCGATTGGCAACATCGCCTGCGCAAACGAGCCCGCTCCCCAGCGTAACGTTGGTACGTTTTCTGGCTGACGAGAATGTCGAATCACACGTCGTAGAAACGCTCATAAGGCGGGTGCCGTCGGTCGACATCGTGAGTGTCCACGACGTTGGGCTGGCAGCAAAGGACGATCGAAGTATCCTTGAGTGGGCCGCAAGCAACGAGCGAATCGTCGTGACGCGAGACGTTTCCAGTATGCGCGCCTACGCCGACGCCCGCGTGGAGGCCGGACTGCCGATGCCCGGGTTGGTACTGATTCCATCGACCGAATCAATAGGTGAGATCCTCGAGAACCTTGAAGACATGGCGCTGCTCAGTATGGCAGGCGAGTGGGAAGGTCAAGTGTTGTTCGTCGGGTCTCCGCCCCTGGCGGCTCCACAATTCTGACGCTGGACGGCCTAAGCGCGCGGTAGCTGCAGCGCGTACAGGCGCGCCTGCTCCAGGTAGAAACGGATCCGCGCGGGCAGGCAGCCGCCCACGTCGGGATTGCCGTTCCACGTGAACGTGTGGGACAGGCTGTCGCCGCTAAACGGATCGCAGTCCTCCGCCGAGTATCCCGGAATGACATGGCCGTCGACGCTGATCAGCTCGGCTCTGAGCGAGCCTCCGGCGGCGTACGCGTTCACGGTCAGCCGGTTCCCGGGGGAGAACAGGGGCTTGGTCGTCAGGGTCGGCGGGTTGTTCTTCGGGTGCCGGTCGTTCGCCGGGGACTCGATTGAAGCGAAACCGTCCACGCGCAGCGTCGCCAGCCCGACCGCGGTGTTCTCCTGCGTGTCGACGCCGGTGTAGTAGACCCGGAGCTCGTCGCCGACCCGCACCGGTGCCCGGCTCACCGTGATCGACTTCGAATCCCAGCTTCCGGCCGGCCCGGGTGCGAAGAATGCGGCCGTCCGCACGCGCTGCCAGTGGAAGCCGTCCCGGCTGTGAGCCAGCCAGCTTTCCATGAAGTTGGGCGCCGTGTGGCTGACCCGGAGGAAGCCCAGGTACATGTTCTCGTAGAACATCGGGGCCATCGCCTCGAAGTCGATGTCCAGGTCGTCGAGGCTGTCCCGGTCGATGATGTGGGTCGGCGTGGACCAGTGAATCAGGTCGTTGCTCTGCATGCGCAGAATCGAGCGCTCGGTGCGGTGGACGAGCATGGGACGCGGATAGACCGGGCGGCAGAAGCCCACGTACTTGTGACTGACCGGGTCGTGGAGGATCGCCAGGTTCTCGTCGCCGCGGTTGTGGTCGTAGGGACCGGGCGCCGGCTCCCAGCGCAGGCCGTCGGGCGAGTACTGGACCATCGGGTGCTGCACCCCGCCGTCGGCGGTGGAGTACACCATCTTGTAGCGCCGCGACGGAGCAGCCCCGGCCTCCTTGAGGACGTACTGGCCCTTGCCCTGGTAGATGATGTTGGTGTCGTTGCCCGCGGGGTCCTTGACCAGGCCGAGCGTCGGCCGGTCCCAGTCGATGCCGTCGCGGGAGGTGGCATACAGGAAGCGGTAGTAGTGCCTCCGTACGGGAACGTCGACGACCGTCAGGCCGTTGTACCACATCTTCCATACCCCATCCTCCTCATCCCGCATGATGTTGGCGGGCCACGGTGCGGACTCCCCCTCCCATGGGTACTCCGGTTTCATGATCGGATTGCCGGCGAAACGCTGCGGCTGATGGATGGTGCGCCGGACGAAGGCGGTCGCCCGCAACAGGTGGCCGGGGACATCGCCCTGGATGCGGTCCGTGCCCTCGCTCCATCCGTCCAGGTCGGGACGGGCGTGGGCCGGAGGCTGAATCCAGCGCGCCGCCTCGGTCTGGCGGGGCGTGACCCAGCGCGTCGTTTCGATGATGTAGTCATCGATGAAGAGCTGCTTTTGAGTACCTACGTTGACGATCGACTCGGAGCCTGGCACCTGAAGTCTCATCTCTTTCCTCCTTGCGTGGTTGCGCGACGATCAGGATGAGAACCGACCGACGATGACGCAGAAGCACCGGGTGCGCAACGGGTCCCGGTTGGGTAGGCTGTCGCGCGGAAAGACCGGGGAACCATGAGCGGAACGTCCTGGGTGCACCGAGGGTTCGATGCGTTCGCCGCGGGGAGCTTCGAGGACGGCGGCAGCAACCTGTACGTCAACGCGCACGGGATCATCGAGACCATCCACCGCACCGACGTCGACAACGACGGCTACGTCGACATCGTGCTGCCGAACGCCCAGGGCTACAACGAGCGCGGGCCGACGTGGATCTACAAGCCCGGCCCCGGCGACGGCTCCGACTGGGAACGGCGCGAGTTGCCCACCGACAGCGGGGACATGTGCCGGATCGTCGACCTGGACGGCGACGGCTACCAGGACCTGATCGTCGTCAACTCGACCAACGGCGTCTCGTGCGAGCTGCTCTGCCACATCTACTGGGGCGGGCCCGGCGGGCTCACGGGCGAACGGACCGACCTGCCGACGGTCGGCGCGTACGACGTGGCCGCAGTCGACGTGGACGGCGACGGCCGCCTGGACCTGGTCTTCCCGTCCGCGTGGGTCGACCACCACAACCCGGGCCGTCCGCTCCCGCTGCACGTCTACCTGCAGGGCCCGGACCGGCGCTTCGAGGACGTGGGGAGAGAGTACGGGCTGACCGGCATCGGCGCGCGGTCGGTGGCCGCGGCCGACCTGAACGGCGACGGTCACGTGGACCTGGTGGTGGCCAACTACCGGCACGAGTTCGAGTACCGGATCGACTCCTATCTCTACCGGGGCACGGCGGACGGCTTCGACCCGACGCCGCAGGGGCTTCCGACCGATACCGCGACGCACGTTTTTCTGGCCGACTTCAACGGCGACGGCCGGCCGGAGATCCTGTTCTGCGGCAACAACAAGGTGTTGATCTACTGGAACGACTGCGGCCGGTTCAGCAGGGACAACCGCCTGGTGGTCGAGACGGAGGGGCTCAGCGGCGAGTTCCACCTCGGCGCGCTCTACGCCACGGCGGCGGACGTCGACGGCGACGGCCGCGACGAGCTGATCGTCGCCACGATCCGCGGGATCGAGATCCGCGGCGCGGACGATCTGACCGAGGTGAGGCAGTTCCTGCCGTTGAAGTTCGCCCACTGGGTGCACGCGGCGGACCTGGACGGCGACGGCCGGCCGGAGCTGATCGTCAGCAAGTACCAGGAAGACGAGACGTTCAACACGCGCTCGGCGATCTTCTGGAACGGACCTGACGGCTACTCGCCCGAGCGCTGCAGCCGGGTGGCCACGATGGGGGCGGAGGGGGTCACCGCCGGCGACCTCGACGGCGACGGCAAACCGGTGATCGTGTTCTGCAACACCATGACCGGGCACGCCAAGACCAGCCCGACGCTTCCCTCGTACATCTACTTCGGCGGGCCGGGCGCCGACTACGGCGTGCACCGCCGCCAGGAGCTGCCGGTGGGCGGCGAGTGCGGCGACTGCGCCATCGCCGACCTCGACCTCGACGGGTGGAACGACTTGGTCTTCGGGAAGATGACGGGCGTGCGCGTGTTCCCCGGCGGCCCCGACGGGTTCAGTCCGGACCGGCATTACGACCTGCCGTGCTTCCTGCCGTGCGTCCAGGTCGCCGACTTCAACCGCGACGGCTATCTGGACATCCTGGCGCTCAGTCACACCTACGACGACAAGCCGGAAACGTTCGCCGACTCCTCGCGCATCTTCTGGGGCTCGGCGGAAGGCTTCAGCGCCGACCGCTGCGACATCTTCCCGACGTTCTGCGGCGCCACCGGCTACCTGGCCGACCTCACCCGCAACGGGTACCTGGACGTGATGGTCGGCGACAAGCGCGGCTACATCCTGATCTACCTGGGCGGACCGGACGGGTATTCACTCGGGCGCACGCAACGCATCCCGATGTGGAAAGACTGGAAGGGGGGCGTCAACACCGCGGCCGACCTCAACGGCAACGGCTGGCTGGACCTTGTGGTGTCGAGCTCCGGCCACTATCACCGCAAGCCCGACACGCTGACGATCTTCTACGGCGGCCCCGACGGCTACGGCTGGCACCACGCCCAGGACTACAAGGGAGGGTTCTCGCCCGGGCATATATCGGTCGCCGACCTCAACAACAACGGCCTGCTCGACCTGATCGTTCCCGCCTACTCGACCGACCTGACACGCGTCGTGCCGATCCGGATCTTCTGGAACCTGGGGGACCGCTTCGACCTGGAGCACCCGCTCGAGCTGCACGCCGACGCGGGATTCGAGGCGCTGCCGATCGATCTCAACCGCAACGGCTGGACCGACCTGTTCGTGGCCTGCCATCGCAACGACGTCGGACACGTCGTGGATTCTCAGATCTTCTGGAACGGCCCGGAGGGACTCTCGAACGACCGCACGACGCCGCTGCCCGGCATGGGCCCGCACCGGCTGAACGCGCGGCTGCCGGGGAATGCCTATACGCGTGCGCCGATCGAACGCTACACCTCGCCGCCGCACGAGGCCGGGCGCCGGAGACCCTCCCGGATCAGTTGGCAGGCCGACGTGCCGGAGACGACCGCGCTGCAGTTCGAGGTGCGGTGCGCGGAGCGTGAAGAGCTCCTGGAACAGGCGCCGTGGATGGGCCCGGGCGGCCAGGGCACGATGTTCGAGCGGCCGGGCGCAGCGATTCCCGACCTGTGGGCTTCGACGCGCTTCGTGCAGTACCGCGCGACCTTTACATCCCTCTACGGCTGTCGCTCGCCACGGCTGAGCGAGGTGAGGATCGACTTCAGGGACTGACCAAAGTCCCAACCACCATCACTTCTTCGCCACGCCGCGCTCCTCCTCCGTGGTGCGTGTGGCGGATTCCTCGCGTCAAGCCGTCAGGGCTCGCGTCGCGCGTCGGGCGGTGGGGATCGTCCGGTCCTCGGCGGTGAGTTCGCGGTACCAGCCGCTTCTCCTGTAACCCGCGGGCCATCTCGACCATCTGGTCGGCGGTGTGCATCGGCCGCTGGGTTGGTCTTCCGGTCCTGGCTCCGACGGTTGGCGGGCCGAATTCGGCTCGTTCGGGGGCACACAGAGCCGAAATCGCCATCGGGTAGTGGGTCAGTTGAGATCGCCTGCACCACCATGACGCATTTGAGCGGGCCGTTCGAGCGGCTCGGGAGTCGGCTGCGCCGGCTGACCGGGGTTCGTCGGACCGCCCGGGATCGGCTCGCCCGGTCCCGGCGGCGGCGGGAGCCACAGGTCGATGTGCTGAATCCGGATCCCCACCACGTAGTACGTCCCTGGGAGCACTTCCCGCAGATGGCCTCCCACGGTGACCACTTGCACGGTCTGCGTCCGTTGGTCGAAGAAGCTCACGTGTCCTTCGCCCACCGCGCCGTCAACTCGCCACGTCCCCCGTCGCTGACTGCGGGTGGCGATACCCGCCGCCCTCTCGATCGTGCAGTTCAGGTCGTCGATCGACATCTAGATGAACCGGCCGTTCGATCCGACCTCGATCGCACAGTGGACAGTCGGCCAGCCGCCGGCGTGCACGAAGTGTATCCGCTGGTGCCCGATCACCTCGGTAGAGGGTCTTTTGAGCGTTCAGGAAAGAACGCAACCTACTCTGCGCGCTGACGGCTTTACCCAGAGCACCCGTGCGCCATAGACTGTCCAGGAGGGATTCATCATGGGGGGCGAAGCGCTTTGCGAAGCGCCGGCCGGAGCGCCCGCGCGATCCGGCCGAGCTTGGCCGGATCGTTGTCGAGATGGCGACAGGCCAGCGACCGAACGACTCGTTTGAGGATGGCGAGCCGCCCGAGCCCGAGCCGCCCGAGCCCGAGGGGCGCGCTCGCGGGGGCGTCGCGCGAGCGGCAGCCATGACGCCGGAGCGCCGTAGCGAGATCGCCAAGAAGGCGGCAGCGGCGCGCTGGGGGGAATCGGAATGCGAATAGACCATCCAGTCGAGGCAGTCCCCGTAGCACAGCACGTTGACGGGCAGGCTCGCCATCGTGGCGCCAATGCTGCGAGCCTGCGGCGATGTCGTCTATCTACATTGCGGTGTACGAGTTACGAACGAGCGAGAATCAGGTCCCTGATACCCCTACAAGCGTAGGGGGGGGCGTGCCGTTCTGATACCTGCTTGACAGGTTCTCGCTGTGCCGCTCACCTTTCTGTTTAGAGGGATTCCAAACATGGACAGGACGAACACGCCCATCGAAGGGAGAGGTCCGACCGAAGGGGGAGGAGCGGCTGATAATGGCGAGCTTGGCCAGATGCTTGTCAAGAGACTGGAGGTGCATGAGAACCTGAAGGCGGCGTACGACAGCCTTGAGGCAACGCGGCGTATCATCCAGGCCGCAGCGCAGAGAATGATGCGGGTCAATGTGAATGCATGGATACTTCGTTTCGATGGCGCCATAGCGATTGCGCCAAAGGACACGGGTGACGTATTGCAGGATTGGCCATCGTCGAAAGAAGTTGCGGAGACCGTTAAAGAAGCGCTATCGCTTCGCGATCAGCTATCTAATCTGGACGAACGGATAGCTGAGTTGCGGCGACGAACACGCATGACATGAAGTGTTTCTTGATAGCGTGTGAGGGCAAGCGCCCTGAGGTCCCGCCAGCGGCAGCGACTCTATCAAGCAATATTGAAGTAGTATCATACGGAAAGTTCGCGTATATCGTAGGCGCCGAAGACATGACGATCGACAACGTTATGAAGCTGTTCGGCCTCTGTGGCAATAATCAGCCTTCTGCACTGGTTGTCGAAATGGCAACGTACCGGGGATGCGCCATGGCCGACGTGGTGGCTGAAAGGATCAGCAGCCTTCTTCACAAATGAAGTGGCGTTTGTGGCGGCGTTCCGCGCCAGCGAAGATAGCTCCCCCTGGGAAGCCGCTGAAAACGAGTTGGTGGAAGATCGCAATTCCTATCGTCGTCCCGATCGTAGCGGCTTTGATTATCGCTAGCGTGCAGATCGTGGGCCAACTCCTATCGGCGAGCAGCATCTTGGGATCCGTGGCAACCAGCGTCAATACCCTCAACGAAGAGATGGTCGCGCTGCGGTCCGAGGTGAGCGAGGTAAGGGAGCGCGTTGCGAGGATCGAAGGAAAGCTCGATCCGTACCAGCCAGCCGGCGTCTACTGGCGAGAAGAGAGGGAACTTGGATTCGACGGGTGGTAGTAGTGCTACCTGTCAAGCGTTTAGCTGTTGCCCCAGAGGCCGCATGCGCCCTACGGTATGAGCATGAGTAAGTCACAGTACGTCATTCAAGAGCAAGTCGTGGTCAGCAGAGGAGACCGCGCCTACTACGTCTGGAAGGCTCGTGGCGGTCCTTATGCTACCCAGGGAGAAGCATTGGCAGCGCTGCGGAACATACTAGGTGTTGGAGAGTACGACACGATAGAGGCGGAGGAGATCAAGGACGCTGGTTTTCGCATTCATGCCTTGGGAGCGGAGCAGGGCTAAGGCCGGTAAACGCTTGTCGGGGTGTTCAAGAGCATAGATCTTCTACAGTTCTACAGAAAACAGGGTTTTATAGGAAGGCCACTTCCCGTGTTTACATTCGAGGAGCATTGACCTTAAATTGAATTGCATGCGGAGAGGGTGGCATTCGAACCCACGGTACCCCTGGAAGGAATACATCCGTTTTAAAACGGTCCGATTAGACCACTCTCGCACCTCTCCATTGAGGGGCCCGAAGCCATGCGGCTAAGGGGGCCCCTCGCAATATGCGGAAGCCGTCCCGCTACCGTCAACTGTCCAGCGTTATTACGGGCTCTCGCAGAGCGGCGCCTGCGTTGTTGCCTCGCCTCAAGAGCTATGCGTAAGCTTCGCCCCCACCCGAGCCGTGGCCGGCGGCCACTCGGCGCTGGTCACTCGGCGGGAAGCCGAGTCAGTTGGGTCGCGTGGCTGATCGGCGGCGTGGGGACGCGGGGGCCGTCGGGCACCGTCGCGAGGGGCGGATTTGGAAAGACCCCACTGCCATCACCTCGCTGTGCTGGAGCGTACGCTCCCTTATCTGTACCATCTCTGGTGGCCTACTTCCCTCCATCACCGCGTGATCGGTGATCTGGAAGTCCCCGCATCCCGCCAGCAGCACGACCACGGCCGCCAGCGTCAAGTGAACCGTTCCCTTGCATATCGCTCCCTCCTGTTCGTGACGCAAAGGTGCCGGGCCGTTGGTTCAACGCACACGAAAAGCGAGCCCCGCGTATTGGAGCCTGCGACCGGGGTAGAGCTACCCCTGCCTGATGCAGCCGTATTCCGCAGGCGGCCCGGCATAGGCCGCGTGCGTTGAACCGAGTAGCAGAGTAGCCCGAGCGCTACCGCGCAAGCGGCAAACGCCCGTGGGGCAAACGCTTGTGGAGCGCAACTCTGTATGGTAAAAATAAACGCTGGGTGCTATGAACCACGAGGCGAAACAGAAGAGCCCGACTGCAGTTCGGACGAGCCCATCCTACCGGATGTCGCCCCGGCCTGTAAGGGGCGAAGGAGCAACGAAGTTGCACGAACACAGAATCGACATCTACCAGGACGAGCAGGGGTACTTCTCGCTGAGACCCGCGAGGAACATCCAGGAGGCCCGCCGCATTTGTCAAAGCGAGTTCATCGGGACCGTCTACTGCGATCTCGGGCGCGTCCGCGAGCGGTTCGACGACACGCTGATCCATGTCCTTGATGATGGGAGGCAGCAATCGTTCGAGGTCAGCGAACTGTTCGAGCGATCCTCGAAGCCGCCGAAGGGACTGCGGATCGGGATCGGTTCCAATCTGCCTCCGCCGCCAAATTACAGGGACGTGTGGGTTGCGCGGATCTTCGCATCAGCGTACTCGAGTTGGGGACTGGTCAGGGTCTGGATGGCGGAATGGTCTGGGAGCGAGCAAGAGTGCGAACTACACATCAGGCAACGCTGCCGCCTTTCGGCCGAAGAGCCGCTCCCCTCGGATGTCGCGATCCTGCCACCTCTGCTGAATTGATCTACTGCGCCAAGAGGCGCAGAAGGCCCACATGAGACGCATCGTCCCGATCGGCCTGCTACTGATGGCTAGCAGCGTCGAGCGTGGCGCAATTCGCGACCGTACCGGAGCCGTTCCCAGACTCGGAGCTGGCCCTGCCGGCGCCAGTCGAGCCGCGCTACCCGAACCCGCCGGGGCCGGAGCAACTCGACGTGCCGCCTGCGGTGCCCGGCTACGCCGAGCCGCCGCGGCCGACTTGGCGACACCGGGGAGCAGCAGTCATGGAGCCGATGCCGCCGCTGCCCGGCCGCTCGCACCACCCGTGGATGGGGCTATCGACGCCCAACTCTCTGGCGGTCCCCGCCGCACCGCCGTGGGGCGACTCCGCCGGGCCGTCGGTCGAGCCCGCATCCCCGCCGATTCCGAACTGACCCACTACCCGCCATCGCGACGGTTGACAGCCGTCAATGTGTCGTTACATTCATGTGCTTCACACGAGGTTCTTCCTCGGGAAAGTCAGCTCGGAGGGATTCGCCCGAGGGGTGAGGAGTCGCTGATTCGGCGCCGTTTGCGCAGGAGGGGGGGCGCTTTTATTGTGCCGAGGGGGGCGCTGACCTTGCTGGTTTGGAATCTGTGCCCTTCGACGAGATTCGTGCAGCACGCGCGACGCTCGAATGGCTACGGCTGTCGCTCGCCGCGGCTGCGCGAGGTCAGAATCGACCTCGAAGACGGAAAACGGCAGGCGACGGGTTGGGAACAGACGGCGAGTTGCGGCTGTGCTCGACCCGGAGCCAATCCCAAAGAGCCTTGCCGGCAAACCAGCCGGCAGAAGTTGACGCAATATGTCCGAGCTGATACGTTTCCTGAAATGCGCGCGACCGTGGACCTGGACTATGAGCGCGGCGTTGATGACCTCCCTGCGAAGGAAGCTGCCGCCTGGGGCTTCCGTCGTGGAGAACGGGGTACACACACGAGCCGGACGATCATGCTCCAGGAGCTGTCGGACGTGCTTGATGCGGCTCCCCTCGACGCCTCGCGGTCTGACTACCAGCGCGCGGTACTGGACGACAACTGTCTGGGCAAGCGGACGGCGGCAACTCGCAAGCTCTCCTTCCATCGACTGACGGAGCTCTATGGTCTCGACAGACGGCTGGTTCTGTTCCGCGTCCTCAGGGACCTGTGGGGGCATCAGGAAGACAGTCGCCCGCTCTTGGGTCTGATGCTTGCTCTGGCTCGCGACCCGTTGCTGCGGGCCAGCGCGCCCGCGGTGCTAAGCACTCCTTTCGGTCATGAACTCGCCCGGCAGCCGATGACTAGCGGTCTTTCGATGGTTGCTGGTGCTCGCCTCAATCCGGACACGCTCGACAAGGTCGTCCGCAATGCCTCGTCATCGTGGACCCAGTCCGGTCACCTGCGGGGCAGAAGCCGAAAGACGAGGCAGCGCGTGCGCGCAACACCGGCCGCCACGGCGTACGCGCTGCTGCTCGGGTTCGGGACGGGGAGTCGTGGCCGCCTCCTGTTCGAGACACCGTGGTGCTCGGTCCTCGACGCAGCCGCGGGAGAGTTGCTGGAACTGGCGGTGTCAGCAAAGGCCCTCGGACTGCTTGATCTGAAGCAGTCCGGTTCGATCGTCGAAGTGTCCTTCGCGGCAGTCTTGGCGGGACCAGGCTGGGGGAGCAAGTCATGGGGCGCTTAGACAAGCTGGCTGAGCGGTACGGGAGTTACATCGCACTTCCGTGGCAGAAGGACTTGGCGGGTGCCCAGCGCGCCATCTTCATCGTCTACGACAAGACCGACGAGCGTCGTGTGCGAGCACGGACGGCTCTCTTTGAGCTGGCCACCACGAAGGCGGGACATCGCTGGCTGCCGTGCGACCTGACCGGAGCATTCGCTGACTGGATGGCGGGCACGAGCTACCGCGACAGCTACTTCGAGTCTCCCGAGGATCTGGAGCTCAAGCTGGAGGACGAGTTCCTGGAGCACGTCGCCGGTCGCGTGCGTGCGGTGCTGCAGGGGCCGGATGCGGACGACGGATCGGTTGCGGCCGTGTACGGCGTTGCATCGCTGTTTGGGTTCGTCCGCGTGTCGGAACTGATGAAGGCGATCGAGTCGGACGTGAGAGGCCGCATCGCGGTGTTCTTTCCCGGCGAGTACGAGGACAGCAACTATCGGCTGCTGGACGCACGTGACGGCTGGAACTACCTCGCGGTTCCCATCACTTCGCAGGACGAGGGATAACGGAGCAGCATGAAGAATCGAGAGATCTACCAGCGCGACCCCGACGAGATCGCACTCCTAAACAACGGCGTTGCCACGATGACCGACGCCGTAACCGAAGACGAGCGCCGGACGTTGCGCTTCGAGCTGGATCACTTCGTCTGTGAGGGACAGTACCGGAGCGGATTGGTTCGCATCCTGGACTCCTATGTGAACAACCAGGGCCAAACCGAGCAGCCGGCCGCGTGGATCAGCGGCTTCTTCGGCAGCGGCAAATCGCACCTGGCGAAGATGCTGCGCTTCCTGTGGACCGACTACACGTTCCCGGAAGATGGCGCGACGGCGCGCGGCCTTGCGCGGCTGCCGGACGATGTCCGCGATCTGCTTACCGAGGTCTCGACTCTGGGCAGGCGCGGCGATGGACTGCGCGCCGCGGCAGGAACCCTCGGCGCAGGCGCCGGGGACAGCGTGCGTCTCGCGGTGCTCGGAATCGTGTTCAAGTCCGCAGGGTTGCCCGAGATCTATCCTCAGGCGCGCTTTTGCCTGTGGCTCAAGAAGAACGGTATCTACGACGGCGTGTGTGACGCGATCGAGGCCGAGGGCCGCGACTTTCGACGTGAGTTGAATGACCTGTACGTCAGTCCGCTCATCGCTCGGGCGCTGCTGGCGGTAGACCCCCACTTCGCGCCCAGCGAACGCGAGGCCAGAGCAACGTTGCGCGCTCAGTTTTCCAAGCCTGCGGACGTCACGACCGACGACTTCATCGTTTCCGTGCAGGACGCCCTTGCTCCCGACGGACGAATGCCGAGTACGGTGATCGTGCTTGACGAGGTGCAGCAATACATCGGCGACGACACGCGACGCTCCTATGTCGTTCAGGAGGTGGTGGAGACCTGCAGCAAGCAGTTCGCCGACCGCGTGCTATTCGTAGGCACGGGACAGACGGCGCTCACCGGCACGGCCGCACTACAGCGTCTCCAGGGCCGGTTTACGGTCAACTTGGAGCTTTCGGACAACGACGTAGAGACAGTGATTCGACGGGTGGTCCTGGCCAAGCGCCCGGATCGCACCGACGAGATCCGGGCGACGCTGGACGCTTCCTCCGGCGAAGTGGACCGGCACCTGAGAGATACGGCCATCTGCACGCGGACCGAAGACAAGGCGATTCTGGTGGATGACTACCCGCTCCTCCCGGTGCGCCGCCGCTTCTGGGAGCACACACTGCGGACGGTCGATCGCCAGGGCACCGCCGGCCAGCTCCGTACCCAGCTCCGCATCGTGTACGACGCCATCCTGCGCACCGCCGACGAACCCTTGGGAACGGTGGTCGCCGCCGATTTCCTGTTCGACGAGCTGGAGGGCAACCTGCTGCAGTCCGGCGTACTGCTGCGAGAGATCTACGAGACGATCGTCACGCTGCGCAAGGACGGCACTGATGACGGTCCGCTCAAGTCACGGCTGTGCGCCCTGGTGTTCCTAATCCGCAAGCTCCCACGTGACGCCGGAGTCGACGTTGGTCTGCGTGCGACCACGGAGGCGTTGGCCGATCTGATGGTGCGCGACTTGGCGCAGGATGGCGCGGCGTTGCGCGCCCGGCTGCCAAGGCTCCTGGAGGAGTTGGTAGCCGCGGGCACCCTGATGAAGCTGGACGACGAATACGGCTTGCAGACGCGAGAGAGCAGCGATTGGGAAGCGGAGTTCCGCAACCGACAGAATCGCATCGCTGCCGACCTCGCCAGCATCGGTAGCAAGCGGACTCAACTCCTGGGCGACGCCGTGCAGGCGGCGGTAGGGCGGATGCGCCTCGTCCACGGTGACTGCAAGGAGCCGCGCAGGCTTGCCCTGGACTTCGGCGCCGATGCGCCGCCGAGCGGCGACCGCGAGATCCGGCTCTGGGTCCGCGATGGATGGGGCACGGACGAGTCCACGGCGCTCGCCGACGCGCGTGCGGCGGGACCGGATAGTCCCACGATCCACGTCTTTGTCCCCAAGTCGCGCGCCGATGCGCTGCTACGGCTCATTGCCACGCTCGACGCCGCCACCGAGACTCTGGACTACAAGGGCGTCCCGGCAACTGACCCAGGCAAGGAGGCGCGAAAGGGAATGGACACGCGGCGCGCGGACGCGGAAAACAACCTGCGGGCGCTGGTGGGCCAGATCATCGACCGTGCGAAGGTGTTCCAGGGAGGCGGCAACGAGCGCCTGGAATCGGCCCTCCCCAAGAAGGTCGAAGAAGCCGCGAACGCGTCGCTGGCTCGGCTGTTCTACCAATTCGACGATGCCGACGATCCCCGCTGGCGCCAAGTGATCGATCGTGCTCGCGGCGGAGCCGAACATCCGTTGGAGGCGGTCGATCACCGGGGCAAGACGGAGGAGCATCCGGTGTGCGCGGCCGTGCTTACGTGGGTAGGTGCCGGCAAACGCGGGCGCGACGTGCGATCGCATTTCTCGGACCCGCCGTACGGATGGCCCCGTGACGCTATCGACGGCGCGCTCATCAGCCTGTTTGAAACCGGCCATCTGCGTGCCACCGCCAACGGAGTGGCGCTGTCGCCACGGGGACTCGACCAATCGAAGGTGCCAAGCACCGATTTCCGCGTTGAAAGCGCCACCGTCAGCGCCCGCCAGCGCCTGCAGGCGCGCAGTCTGTTTCAGGCCGCCGGCATCGATTGCAAGCGCAATGAAGAGGTTGTGGCTGCCGGCCGCTTCCTGGCCACGCTCTTGGAGCTTGCGGCCACTGCGGGCGGCGAGCCGCCGCTGCCGGAACCGCCGGACACCCGCCGTCTCACCGAGATGCAGTCACGTGTGGGCAACGAACAACTCGTGTCAATTCTGGACCACTCCGACGAGTTGACGGACAATCTCGAAACCTGGACCAAGGCGCGGGAGTTGATCGGGCAGCGTGCGTCGGCGTTCCATCGCTTGCAGGCACTTCTTCGCCATGCCGGTGGCTTGGAGGGCGCGGCCGATGTGGAGCGCCAGACCGTCGCCATCGTCGAGGGCCGGCGCCTGCTGGACCCATCTGACCCGGTTCCGCCGCTTGCCGCGACACTGGCGGATGCGCTCCGTGCCGCGCTCGCGCGTGCCCGCGAACGCTACGGCGAGACATACGATCAGGAGTCTCGACGCCTCGCAAGCACGGAGAGCTGGCAGCGGATCGAGCCAAAGGACCGCGACGACATCCTACAGCGACTCCACGTCGAGATGGTTCCCATGGGAGCCACGGGCACCGAAAATGAGCTCCTGGACAGCCTGGAGCGCGTCTCCCTCGACGGTTGGCGCACGCGTACGCTGGCGCTCCCGCAGTTGTTCGCCGACGCCCGTGCTGCCGCGGACAAGCTGGTCGAGCCAGAGATCCGCCAGGTCAAGCTGGAGGGCGCCACCTTGCGCACGCCGGAGGACGTCGCTGCCTGGATCGACAGGACCAACCGGGATCTGCTGAATCAGGTCAGGCAAGGTCCCATCGCGATCGGATGAGTGAGTTCGCCGTGAAGGCCCTGTCACCAAGTCTGCGCAAACAGCTCGAGCGGGCCATCGTCAGCGCGCGCGACGTAGCGGAGGCCGGCGCTCGCGCCGCGCTGGAGTCGCTCGCCGTGCATGAGCGTGAACCATATCGACACATGAGTGCGGAGCAGCGTGCGCTGCGCAACCGCCTACGCGCCCACGGCCGACAGGTCGGAGATCGCCGCCACGCGAACACGGGACGGCAGGGGATCGACCACTTGGTGCACGAGTGCGCCTACGAGCACTGGCACGGCATGCTGTTCGCTCGTTTTCTCGCCGAAAACGATCTTCTCATCGAGCCAAATACCGGCGTCGCGGTCACGCTGGAAGAGTGCGAGGAGCTGGCTCAAGAGGAGGGGCTGGACCGGTGGACGCTCGCGTCGCGCTACGCGCATCGCATGCTGCCTCAGGTGTTCCGCCCGGATCATCCGGCGCTCGAGGTCCAACTCGCCCGAGAGCACCGGCTGAAG
The DNA here is from genome assembly GCA_963662775.1 of Spirochaetia bacterium. Taxonomy (GTDB): domain Bacteria; phylum Spirochaetota; class Spirochaetia; order SZUA-6; family Bin103; genus CATQHW01. Next base: position 631,615 of record OY759747.1, on the reverse strand, counting down.
TTGGAGCAGCTTGTCGAGGAGCTGCCGAGCGCGGTATTCGATGCGACCGACTCTCTAGGATGGGTGTACCAGTTCTGGCAGTCCAGGAAGAAAGCGGAGGTGAACAACTCGGAGCAGAAGATCGGCGCCGATCAACTGCCCCCGGTGACGCAACTCTTCACCGAGCCCTACATGGTCCGGTTCCTGCTCGACAACTCCCTTGGAGCTTGGTGGGCGGCCCGGCGTCTCAGCTCATCCGATCTGAAAGCAGCCGAGAGCGAGGCCGAACTGAGGAGGAAGGCGGCGCTTTGCGGCATGCCGCTCGACTACCTGCGTTTTGTGCAAGGTGACGACACGACCGAGCACTCAGGATGGCGGCCCGCCGCTGGCGCGTTCGACGCTTGGCCTGAGCACCTTGGAGAGCTCCGCATCCTTGATCCTTGCTGCGGCTCAGGCCACTTTCTGGTCGCCGCCCTTTCGATGCTGGTTCCCCTGCGCATGGAGCGCGAGGGGCTAACTGCGCGCGATGCCGTCGACGCGGTGCTCCGTAACAACCTGTACGGCCTGGAGATCGACGCACGCTGCGTCGCGCTGGCCGCGTTTGCGCTGGGACTCACCGCTTGGAGGTGGCCCGGCGCCGGAGGCTACCGTGCCCTGCCCGAACTGAACCTGGCCTGCTCCGGGCTTGCACCCAACGCCACTCGGGACGAATGGAGTGGGCTGGCGGAGCAGGCGGCCGCCGTCGGCGGCATGTCGCCTGAGCGCGACCTGTTCGGCGTCGAAGAGACGCTGCTTTCGGCACCGCTTCGCGGCAGTCTGGACGCCCTGCACGATCTCTTTCAGCAGGCGCCCGTGCTCGGTTCGCTCATCGACCCGCGCGCGCTGAAGACCGACATGTTCCGCGGCGACTACGAGTCGGTCCGCGTGCTGTTCGACGCCGTTCTGGAACAGGAGCGGACCGACGACGAACAGACGGAGCGTGCCGTGGCCGCGCAGGGGATGGCGCGGGCCGCCGAGCTGCTGGCCGGCCGCTATCACTTGGTCATCACGAACGTCCCGTATCTCGCCCGCCGCAAGCAGGACGGATCCTTGAGCGCCTTCTGCCAACGGCATTACGGAGCGGCCAAGAACGATCTGGCCACGGTATTCCTGGCGCGCTGTCTGTCGCTGTGCGAGGAGGGCGGCAGCGTCAGCCTCGTGCTGCCGCAGAATTGGCTGTTCCTCTCCAGCTACCGGAAACTCCGCGAGCAGCTCCTGAAGGCGCAAACGTGGCAATTGCTTGCGCGGCTCGGGCCCGGCGCCTTCGAGACCATCAGCGGCGAGGTCGTCAAGGCAATCCTGCTGACCCTTCGCCACAGCAAGCCGGCACGCGTCTCCGCGATTCACGGACTGAATGTCGCCGCACTCGCAAGCGCGAGTGAGAAAGCTCCCGCGCTGTCGTCCGCGACGATCACCACGTGCTCACAGCGGGAATTCCTGGAGAGCCCGCAGATGGTCATTTCGTTGAAGCGTCCCGCAAGCGGCACGCTCCTGGCCGAAGTCGCGGACTACGGGAAGGGGAGCACTACCGGCGATCGACCGCGATTCCTGGCTTGGTTCTGGGAGTACCCTGCCATGGGTCCCCGGCATGTGAAGTGGCTCAATTCGCCGAAGAGCCACGCATGGTCCGGAAGGACGCAGATCTGCAAGGTGCCGCTGAACGACGAAGCGTTGAACGAACAGAACGGTTGCTGGATACGCGGACAGCGCGTGTTCGGACGCCGCGGTGTCGCGGTCAACAAGATGCAGCGACTGGAACCCTTCCTCTATGAAGGAGAGGTTTTCGACGACAATGTGTGTCCGATTGTTCCGAGAGACGTTGATCTGATTCCGGCCGTCTGGTGTTACGTGGAGTCTGCCGACTATCACGAACAAGTCCGTTCCATTGACCAAAAACTCAACGTCACTGCGGGCACTCTGACCACTGTCCCTTTTGACCTCGACCACTGGGTGAGCATTGCGAAAGAGATGTATCCCAACGGCCTTCCGCGTCCCTATTCCGATGATCCCACCCAATCGATCTTCCACGGCCATCCCTGCGGATCCGTGGTGTGGGACAGCAAGGGGAAACGCACGGCTCATGGGCCGCTGCGTACTGACTCGTCCGTCCTGCAGGTGGCCGTTGCCCGTTTGCTTGGATACCGGTGGCCTGCGGAACAGGACGGCGGGATGGAGCTGGCCGACGAGCAGCGGGAGTGGACGCAGCGGTGCGAGGTGCTGACCGGCTTGGCGGACGACGACGGGATCGTATGCATCTCCCCGGTAAGGGGCGAAGCCTCCGCGGGGGAGCGGCTGTTGAGCCTCCTGGCTCTGTCATACGGCGCCGCGTGGGATGACGGCGTGCTCTCAAGACTGCTCGCCGAGGTCGGCTCCCGCACGCTCGATGACTGGCTGCGTAGCCGCTTCTTCGAACAGCACTGCAAGCTGTTCCACGACCGACCATTCATATGGCACGTCTGGGACGGCCGTCGCGACGGATTTCACGCGCTGATCAACTACCACAGACTCGCCGCGGGCGATGGCGCCGGCAGCCAACTCCTGGAGTCCCTCACCTATAGCTACCTCGGCGACTGGATCACCCGTCAGCGGGACGGGACGGAACGCGGCGCAGCCGGAGCAGAGGATCGGCTCGCTGCGGCCGCAGAATTGCAAAGGCTTCTCGAACGCATACTTACGGGCGAACCGCCGTTCGACATCTTCGTCCGATGGAAGCCTCTCGTTCAGCAACCGATCGGGTGGGAAACGGACATCAACGATGGCACCCGTATGAATATCCGCCCGTTCATGGCCGTCGACGTCGCCGGCGGCAAGAAGGGCGCGGGGATCCTCCGTGTCAAACCGAACGTCCACTGGCGCAAGGATCGAGGAAGGGAGCTGCTGACCTTGGAGGGGAAGTCCAAACCGCCCTGGGTGGAGGAAGACGCCTGGGACGACGACAAGGATCGCGAGCTCAGGCCGCTGGATGAGTACCCTTGGTTCTGGCGGGACGGTGAGTTCGCCGGAGACCGCGTGAACGACGTACATCTGGATATCGCCTCGAAGATCGAGCGTCGGCGACGGGCAGCGACCGCGGCAGATCCCTTCGCCTTGCCGACCGGTCAATACTCAATCCCGAACGCCGACTTGGCCCATGCTGACTAAGCCGACCATTCACAACCCCGATCGGTATATGGGGGATTTGCGCCAAGTCCTGTCGCAAGGCCGTAAGCGTATAGGACTACTGATCGGAGCCGGCGCGCCGACGGCCATTCGCGTGGACAACCAAGAGCAGATTGCGGACAACGGAGATCCACTGATTCCCGATGTCGCGGGACTCACGGACGCCGTGCTCAGCGCCCTCGACGATGACGACCGAAAGGTGGTCGAGACTCTGATGAAGGAGATAGAAGCCGCTGGTAGTCTCGTCAACATCGAGACGATACTGACCCAGATACGGAGGCTTGCTCAGGCGATCGGAGCATCGTCGGTTCACGGCTTGAACGCGCAGTCATACGATCATCTGGCGCGTCGGATCTGCACGGAGATCGGCAATAATGTTCGCGCATCGCTCCCGTCCAGTCCCAACCCTTATACGGAAGTCGTATCCTGGATTTCCGGTACGCAGCGGCTCCACTCCGTCGAGATTTTCACGTCGAACTACGACCTGCTTGTCGAGGAGGCGTTTGAGCGAGCACGAGTTCCTTATTTCGATGGATTCAGCGGCTCATACCGACCGTTCTTCGATGCTGCCAGCGTATCTACCGACGAACTTCCGGCCCGCTGGTCGCGGCTGTGGAAGCTCCATGGTTCCCTCGGCTGGGCCGTCTTCGATGACATCGTGGTGAGAACCGGCCAGAGAAACGCGACCGAACTGATCTATCCTGACCATCTCAAGTACGATCAGGTGACGAGGCTCCCGTATTCCGCGCTATTCGAGAGGCTTCGTCAATTCTTGTTGACGCCTGATACGCTTCTGCTCTGTACGGGTTTCTCCTTCCTCGACTCTCACGTCTGCGCCGTGCTGGATGAGGCGCTGGCCGCAAACGCCCATACCGCGATCTATGCGTTTCAGTTCGGTGTGCTCGACGACGAGAAGGCGGCAGCCCGGATCGCACGGGCTCGGCCGAACCTCAGCGTGTACGCTCGGGATCGCGCGATCGTCAGCGGCGTTGAAGGGCAATGGCGCCCCGGACACTCGCCGAACGAGGACTGGCAGGAGATCCGTCGCACGTTTTGGCGTGCAACTCCGAACGAAGATCAGGGCGAATTTCTGCTTGGTGATTTCGCGATGCTTGCAAGGTTCCTGGCGTTGACACAGGCGCAGCAACTAGCGTTTCCGACGCCGGATGAGGACGATCACAGCGGTGACTATGCTCGGTAGTAACATGGTTCCTGAACAGCCGATGCTCAGCCGAGATCCGACGTATCTTGGTGCGATAGCGGCGGTTACCGGAGCCGCTCTCAATGTTCATCTCACAAAGTCCGTGGCGTCGGGTCTGTCGATCATCGATGGGAAGACCTACAAGATCGGACAGGTTGGCAGCTTTGTTCGCGTTCCTCAGGGCTACCAGGACCTGTTCGGGGTCGTGTCGGAGGTAGGCGCGAGTGCCGCACCCGAAAACGTCGATCCAATGACTGACACCGGACGTTGGATGAGGATTGAGTTGGTCGGTGAGATTGTTGGCGGAACATTCGAGCGCGGTGTTAGCCAGTATCCGAACATCGGGGACGCCGTACATCTGGCGGTCGAGGAACATCTGCGGAGGATATACGACGTAAGCGGACAGGGACATGTGGCGATCGGGACCCTGTCCAGTGCCGAGAGCATAGCGGCGAAGATCGCTCTCAACGAGTTGGTGACGCGACACTCCGCAGTACTCGGTTCTACTGGATCCGGAAAGTCCACTACGATCGCCAGCCTCCTTAGAGCCGTTACCATGGACCTCGACGAAAGTGATCAGTATCCGAGCGCTCGCGTATTGCTGCTGGACGTACATGGAGAGTATTCGGGGCATGGCGAGTACGCTGGACCGCTGTCGGACGTCTCACAGGTGTTCGGCGTTGAGCCGGAGTCTGGCGAGGAGCGCCTATATATTCCATACTGGGCTTTGGACACAGGTGATCTCCTGGATTTTCTTACCGGTGGTGTGAAGGATAGCCACGAGACCGCATTCACGGACAAGATCTACGCGCTCAAAGCCGCGGCCCAGGAACAACAACAATTTCCGGGTGTCGATTTGGAATCGATTACCGTTGACACACCACTTCCGTTCAGTCTCAAGCGACTTTGGTATGATCTCATGGATTTCGAGATCTCGACGTTCGAAGGAAAGGACCACGATGAATCGACGCGACAGGATCCAGGAGACGCCGATACCCTGACGCCACCCACGTACAAGCCGCACGGCATGGGCTCTTCAGGCCCATTTCGCAATCAACACGCGCTTGGGATACAGCGGCATCTGAACTTGATGCGTTCACGACTGCTTGATCGACGCTACGAGTTCCTGTTGCGACCGGGACCGTGGGAGCCGAATCTTGAAGGTAGGCCGGGGAGGGATCTAGACGAACTTCTGCGCGGTTGGCTCGGTGGTCACAAGCCGATTACCATCCTTGATCTGTCCGGGGTTCCGAGCAACGTACTTGAGCGCCTTGTCGGATCCATACTGAAAATCGTCTACGAAGCGTTGTTCTGGAGCCGGGAGAAGGCAGAGGGTGGAATTGAACGTCCGCTCTTGATTGTCATGGAAGAAGCGCACCGGTACCTTGCAGACCGATCAGAAGGTACGGCTTCCGGGATAGTCCAGCGAATCGCCAAGGAGGGCCGGAAGTATGGTGTGGGTGCGATGGTTGTCAGTCAGCGACCTTCGGAGGTGAACGAGACTGTTCTGTCACAGTGCGGTACGTTCTTCGCGCTACGGCTGTCCAATCCGGACGACCGCGCACGGGTGCGGGGAGCGCTTCCGGATGGGCTTGTTGGGCTGCTCGACGTGCTGCCGATTCTCCGCACCGGGGAAGCGATCGTCACGGGCGAGGCGGCAAAGCTGCCGATGCGTTGTCGTGTCACGCTTCCGGCGGTGGAGCATCGGCCTCGTAGCGGTGATCCAGAGGTGAGTAGGAGATGGAGACTGCCAAGGCGAGTGGAGGGGTATGATCGAGCGGTGGCTTCGTGGCGATCTCAAAGTTCGATTCGGGTTACGGAGAAATTGGAGATACAGCGAGTTCCGGTCAAAGACATACCGCGGGGAGAAGGGGAGTTAGTCGTGGATAAGCAACATGTTGCGTCGTCGGCCGTAGTATCGATAGGCTACGATGCCCGTACGCAGACACTGGAGATTGAGTTTGGGAGCGGTCGTGTGTACCAGTACTATGGAGTTTCCGATGGAATGCATGAGGAGATTATGCAGGCACCGTCGAAGGGCCAGTTCTTCAATACGCACATCAAGAATGCTTATGCATTCTCGCGCGTTGGTTGAGCGCCAACTGGGATGGCGGCGGATGGCCGGGAAGAAGTTCTGGGCATTCAGCCGCGCGAGGAAGTCTGGCGCGTGATGGAGGATGACCGCGTGGCGCGCGCAGGTCGCTATCCGCGGTCGGGGCCGGAGCCGACGCATGTTCGATAGCACGAAGGAATTACTCGACAGGATTAGCCTCGGCGAGAGCACGTTTCGCGAACTAGATAACGTGCACTTCGCCGGTAACGGCGTCTCTGGTCCGGACCCGGATACCCTCGCGGATGAGTTTGCGGCACTTACAAACAGCCGCGGGGGCGTGTTCGTGTTCGGCGTCGAAGGCAGGACGCGGGATGTGGTTGGCATCCCGTGTGAGCGCCTGGACGCGGTAGTCGACTTCATCAAGGAAGTGTGCGCAAATTCGATCGATCCGCCTCTAGAGGCGTTGGCCGTGGATCGGCTGCGGCTGCCCATCGGCGCGGGGGACGAAGTGACAGTGATCAGGGTCGAGATGCCCCGAAGCCTGTTCGTCCACTGCAGTGCCGGCGGCTTCCTCCACCGGGTGGCGGATTGCAAGCGGCCCATGTCCACTGAATACCTCGCCCGGACGTTCCAGCAGCGCAGCCAGACGAGGCTCATCGGGTTCGATGAGCAGATTGTGGAAGGTGCAAGCATAGAGAACCTGACACACGACCTCTCGGAGCGGTTTCGGACACCACGCTCCGATGATGATCGGGACACCTTTCTCCGCAAGCTGGGATTCGCGGGCTCGGCGGAAGAAGGAACGCTGCGGCCGACGGTCGCCGGCGTGCTGATGGGGAGCGAGGATCCCCGCCGCTGGCTTCCCAACGCCTACGTGCAGGCGGTCGCCTACCGGGGTGACGAGATCCGTGCCGGCTCGGACGAAGCCCCCTATCAGCTCGACGCCGCGGACGTGTCGGGACCGCTGGACCGGCAGATCTTGGAGGCGTGCCGCTTCGTCGCCAGGAACATGACGACCGCGGCCTTCAAGACGATGGGCCGAGCCGATCGACCCCAGTACGACATGGCCGCGGTCTTCGAGGCCGTGACGAACGCGGTCGCCCACAGGGATTACTCCGTGTACGGGTCCAAGATTCGACTGCGGCTGTTTCAGAATCGCCTTGAGATCTACTCCCCCGGAGCCATCGCCAACTCCATGTCGATCGACAGCCTCCGCTATCGGCAGTCGACTCGCAACGAGGCAGTGTGCAGCCTGCTCGCCAAGTGCCGGGCTCCGAGCGAGTCCTGGCTCGTGACCGATCGCACGCAGTTCATGGACAGACGGGGCGAGGGCGTTCGCGTGATTCTGGACAACAGCATGCGCCTGTCAGGGAGGGAGCCGCAGTATCGGCTGATCGACGACGCGGAACTGGTGCTGACGATCTATGCAGCACCGCCTGAGAGGACCGGAGCGGCGTGATGACCGGATCGGAGATCCTCGAACTGATAGCCAACGGCGAGAACTCAGGAGTGGAGTTCAAGCGGGACGATCTGCGGCCGGAGCAGATCGCGAAAGAGATCGTGGCGCTGGCGAACTTTCAGGGCGGGCGGCTGCTGTTGGGGGTCGAAGACGATGGGACGATCACCGGCGTTCGGCGCGACGACCTTGAACACTGGGTGATGGATACGGTGTTCGGTCGTTACGTCCACCCGATGATCCAGCCGTTCTACGAGGAGATCCGCATCGACGGACGCGGTCGCGTGGCAGTGGTTACCGTCACCGAGGGGACCGCCAAGCCCTACGTGGTGCGTCACCGGGGACAGGAACAGGTGTACGTGCGCATGGGCAGCACGTCGCAGCTTGCCTCGCGCGAGCAGCAGATGCGGCTGTTCTCGGCCGGAGGAATGCTGTACGTGGAGTCACTGCCGGTCTCAGGCAGCGGACTGCGCGATCTCAGCAGGGAACGATTGGCGGACTATCTCACGACAGTCCTGGGTTTGACCGACCTGCCCACGGCGGATGCGGAGTGGAGCGAACGCCTGTGCGACCTGGGTTTCATGGTGGAGAACTCGGGCCGACGGGCGGTGTGCACCATCGCCGGGCTGGTGCTGTTCGGGTACCGGCCACGACGGCTGTTGCGGCAGGCCGGCGTGCGCTGGACGGCCTTCAAGGGCGACGACAAGGCTTATGACGCGCTGGACGATCAGGTGATCGACGGGCCGCTCGTCGCCCTCTGGCGGGAACTGTCGGGCGGAGGACGGGAGATCGTCGAGAAGGGTCTGATCGAACGCCTTGCCGACGCCATGCGGCCGTTCATCTCCGAAGAAGCGGGGGAAGTCGATGAGTCCATGCGCCGGCAGCGGCGCTGGCACTTTCCGTTGGAAGCCGTGCGCGAGGCGGTCGTCAATGCGGTGACCCACCGTGACTGGACCCGGTACGAAGAGATCGAGGTGACTCGGTACGTCGACCGAGTGGAGATTCTGAGCCCCGGCGCGCTGCAGAACTCCATGACGGTGCAGAAGATGATTGCGGGCCGGCGTTCGCCCCGCAATCTGCTCATCTCCGACGTCATGCGAGATTACGGTTATGCGGACGCGCGCGGCATGGGGGTACGCAACAAGATCGTCCCCCTGCTGCGCGAGTGCAACGGCGTGGCGCCGGAGTTCGACGCGAACGAGGACCACCTGCGGCTGACCATGCGCCGGGGCGCGGAGGTTTCGTCGTGACGCGTGTGCAGTACGTCGGCGACCCGACGAATCGGGTCGAAGTAGGCGATGGGTCGGCCGTCACCGTGGTCGAGGCGCTGGCGGCATCCCTTGCAGCCGCGGCGCGACACAACCCGAACGATACGGATCCTCCGGCTGCCGTTCTCTGGAGCGATCCGAACGCACTCTGGCAATCGGTCATTCCGCACCTCCGCCGCCTCATGCCGCAACTGCTGGTGCTCGGCGAGTTCGATCCCGAGCTTCGTACCGGGCCGGCAATCTGGCTTCGTTGCATGATCGAACGAACCCTGGAGCATCCCCGTATTCCCGACGATGCAACGCCGGCCATCTACCTTCCCGCCGTGAGCCGGCAGGTACTCGGCGCCGCGGACACCTGCCCGGACCATCTGAAACCGCTGGTCGAACTCCAGTTTCGTGGCGTCTGCTGGACGCAGAAGAGCGGACGGGACTGGACGGTTGAGGCGTTCCTGGTGTCCAAGGTCGGCGGTCTTGGACTTGATGTCGCCCGCGACGCGGATACTCGACAGTCGATGCTGCGCGCGCTGACGGAGTTGGCGACGACACCGGTTCGCGCGCTCACGGGTCGGCGCATCGAAGCCGAGGATTTCGACCGGCTGTTTTCCTCCGACCCGGACCGGGACCTCCTGGTATGGCTGAACGATGCTGCGGGCGTGAAGGACGAGTGGGAGGCCGGACGCTGGAGCGCGTTCCGGTCGCGGTGCAAGGCCGATCTTGGTTTCGATCCTGATAAGGACGGGGAACTTGCCGCGGCAGAGCGGCTCGGCCGCCGCGAAGGGGCATGGAGGTCGATCTGGACCCGCTTCGTAGAGTCGCCGGCACTGTACAGGGGCATCCCGGAGTTGCTGCGCCGCGCGAAGCCGGATGAGCTGTTCGTGGAACGGTCTTCCTGGCCCCAGGAAAACGAAGCGGACGAAGACGAGTTGCGCAGGGCTCTGCTCGAGCTTGGGGGCCAAGCGCCTCCTGCTGCGCGTGCGAGGGTCATCGAACTGGAGCACCGGCACTCGGAGCGACGAGACTGGGTGTGGGCGAAGCTCGGCGAGGCACCGCTGGCGCATGCCGTCGCTCACCTGGCGGTGATCGCGGAGCGGTCGTCGACGCAACTCGGCGGGGGGAGCGCGGCGGAGATGGCGCGGTCGTACGCGGACGGCGCGTGGGAAATCGATGCCGCGGCGCTGTCCAGCATCGCCGCCGTGAAAACGGCGACCGACACTCGGGCAGTGAGTCGTGCCCTGGATGCGATTTACCGGCCCTGGTTGGAAGCGGCGGCCGTTCATCTGCAGTCGCTGGAGGCAAACGAGCCGGGCGCCATCCGCGACGCTGAGGCGACGTATGAAACGAAGGTCGAGTCGGGAACCGTGATGCTGTTCGCGGATGGTCTCCGCTTCGATCTTGCCCAGCGCCTGATCGAACGGTTGCATGCTCGCGGGTTGTCGGCGACGTGTGCTGCTCGGTGGTCGGGACTCCCCACGGTCACCGCAACGGCGAAGCCGGCTGTTTCGCCGGTGAGGGCCGGGATCACCGGAGTCTCGCCGGGCGACGACTTCCGGCCCGTGACCGCGGCTGAGCTGCGCCCGCTGACTCCCGACCGATTCCACAGGCTTCTGGCCGACGCCGGCATCGCATACCTCGGCGCGACGGATGACGGAGACCCGGCCGGGCGCGCGTGGACCGAGAGTGGACAGATCGACCGCCTCGGTCACTCGTTGAAGGGTGCCCTCGCCGGCGGGATCGACAGTCAGATCGACTCGCTGTTGGAACGGGTCGAATCTCTCTGCGCCGCCGGCTGGCGAGAAGTGCGGGTGGTAACCGATCACGGCTGGCTGTGGCTCCCCGGCGGACTGCCGAAGGTCGAGCTTCCCAAGTACCTCACCAGGAGCCGTTGGGCGCGCTGCGCTGCGATCGCCGGCGAATCCGCCGTGCAGACGCCGGTCGTCAGTTGGCACTGGAACCTCCAGGCGCCGGTCGCGGTCGCACCCGGCATCGCCTGCTTCGAGGCCGGCCACGAGTACGCCCATGGAGGGGTTAGCCTGCAGGAGAGCCTGATCCCGAGCGTTCGGGTCACTGCCGGCACGCGTTCCGCCGCGGCGCAGGCGAAGATCACGGACGTCGCGTGGGTCGGACTACGCTGCCGCGTACGGGTCGACGGCGCGGAGGGCCAGCTACGCGTCGACCTGCGTCAGCGAGTGGGCGACCCGGCGAGCAGCATCAGCACGTCACGGTCGGTCGACGACGCCGGAGCGGCCAGCCTGCTCGTGGCTGACGACGACCTTGAAGGTGCGTCAGCGGTCGTCGTCGTGCTGGACGCTGAGGACCGGGTCATCGCCAAGCAATCGACGATCATCGGAGGTGAGGAATGAGTGTGCAACTGGACGAGTTGGACCAGCGAGCGGCCACAGCGTTCGACGGGTACCTGGTCCGCAAGGACCTGGTTCGCAAGTACAGCCGCCAATACCCGGTTCCCACCTACGTCGTCGAGTTTCTGCTCGGCCGTTACTGCGCGACGACCGACGAGCGGGAGATCGAGGACGGACTGGCGATCGTCGAACGGCAACTCGCTGATCGAGCCGTCCGCACCGGCCAGGAAGAGCTGTTCAAGGCGCGGGCCAGAGACCGAGGCTCCATCAAGCTGATCGACATCGTCAAGGCGAGGCTCGACGCCAGGACCGATTCGCTGATCGCCGAGCTCCCCAGCCTCGCGATACGGGACGTCCGCATCGACGACGACCTGGTGAAGCAGCACGAGCGCATGTTGACCGACGGCTTCTACGCCGAGGTCAACCTCAGCTATGACCCCGCGATCGCGCAGGAACAGAACGGGCGCCCGTTCGCCATTGAAGGGCTCCGCGCCATTCAGCTCTCGAAAGCCGACGTGTTGGGTACGCTTCTGCGGGGCCGCAATGAGCTCACCTGCGGGGAGTGGAAACGGCTCCTGCTGCGCAGCATCGGACTGGAGCCGGCGGCGCTCTCCGAACGGGCGCAGATGGTCGCGCTGATCCGGATGGCGCCGTTCGTCGAACGCAACTACAACCTGGTCGAGCTGGGACCGCGCGGCACCGGCAAGAGCCATTTGTATCAACAGATCTCCCCCTACGCCCACCTGATCTCGGGCGGCAGGGCAACCGTGGCAAAGATGTTCGTCAACAACGCCAACGGCCAGCGCGGCCTCGTGTGCCAGTACGACGTGGTGTGTTTCGATGAGATCTCCGGAGTCTCCTTCGACCAGAAGGACGGCGTGAACATCCTGAAGGGCTACATGGAGTCCGGTGAATTCTCACGAGGCAAGGAGAGCATCCGCGCGGAGGGCGGCATCGCCATGGTCGGCAACCTCGACGTCGACGTCGAGCAGCAGCAACGCGTCGGCCACCTGTTCAGTCCGCTGTCGGCCGACATGCGCGACGACACGGCGTTTATGGATCGCATCCATGCCTACGTGCCGGGATGGGACTTCCCGAAGCTCAGCCCGCAGGAGCACTTCACCGACCACTTCGGACTGGTCAGCGACTTCCTGTCGGAGTGCTGGAGCCGGCTGCGCGTTGGCAGCCGTGTTCCGATGCTGCAGGGCCGGGTGAACTATGGTGGAGCGCTCAGCGGACGGGACATCACCGCGGTCAACAAGACGGTGAGCGGCCTGCTCAAGCTGCTGTATCCAGACCCCAAGATGGAAGTGCCGGACGACGATCTGGAGGAGCTGGTGCGCCACGCCCTCGAAGTGCGCCGTCGGGTGAAGGAGCAGCAGAAGCGCGTGTTCAAGAGCGAGTTCCGGAACACCCACTTCAGCTACGCCATGGGTGAAGACGGTATCGAGCGATTCGTGTCCACGCCGGAGCTGGGCAGCGACGACGCCATCGACCTGGACCCATTGCCACCGGGCCAAGTGTGGGGCATCGGTCCGGGCGGACCGGACATCGGACCTGCGCTCTACCGCATCGAGGTCACCACCGGCCCGGGCAACGGCGTCAGAATACTGAACGCCCCGGTTCCTCAGGCGTTCCGTGAGAGCACCCGCTACGCCGAGCAGAACCTGTACACCCGTGCACGGGAGCTGGTAGGCGACCGCGACCCGCGCGCCCACGAGTTTTCCGTGCAGCTCCGCGCCATGGACAACGACCGCTCGGGAACGTCTCTTGGGCTGCCGGCGCTCCTGGCACTGTGCGGCGCCTTGCTTGAGAAGAGCCTGAAGGGCGGTTTGATCGTCGTCGGCGCTCTCAATCTCGGTGGGTCGGTTGAACCGCTCGCCAACGCTGTGGGAATCGTCGAAGCCGCTGTCGAGAAGGGAGCCGCGACAGTCCTGGTTCCCGTCTCCGCGCGAAGGCAATTGTTTGACCTGTCCGACGACATGGCGACGAAGATCAATCTGCAGTTCTACGCTGACGCCCCCGACGCCCTGCTCAAGGCTCTATTGGAGTAGCCAGCCGGACTCAACCGTAGACGGTCAGGCGGTCGCGCTTCTCCGGATCCACGGCCCACAGCTCGTCGGGCTGGTAGACGCGCGGGGCCTGCGGCGGGCCGTCAGGGAGCTGCCACTCCGGGTTGTACTGGCGGATCAGCTCCAGGATGTTGCGGTAGGCGATGCGGTCCTTGAGGTCGTCGTCGATCGGCGCCTGCTCGATGACCCGCTGCAGCAGGCGGTAGTCGTAGTAGGGGAGGTCGGCGCCGAAGATGATGCGCTCGCGGCCTACCTTGTCCGCCAGCCTGGCGAAGTCCCAGTGGCTGCCGCGCTCGTCCGGGTACTGGACGATCTCGAACCAGACGTTGTCCATGCCGGCGAAGTGCTCGGCGGCGTGGCTGCTCGCGTGGGTGATGAAGGTGGCAGACGGGAACATGCGCGCGATCTTCCCGAACAGCGCGTCGTGCATGTGAATATTGCACAGCCCGCCGCGCGCTGCAGCCATCTCCAGGAACGGGATGCACGCCTCGCGCACGGGCGGGTGGGAGACGATGCCGTTCAGGCCCAGCTCGCTCATCGCCCACTCGGCCTCGTCCACGGCCACCTGGCCCAGGCAGGGCTCGACCAGCGCCAGGCCCAGCGGCACGTGCTCGGGGAAGTCGCGGCGCGCGCGGGCGATCACCCGGTTCTGGTCGCGGATGTCCTCCAGCCCGCGCAGGATCATGCCGCCGGTGGCGGTCGGCATCGACAGGCAGGCGTAGACATCGGTCTCCGCGAAGCGGGCCAGGCACATGGCCGTGCTCTGGCCGGTCGGCGGCAGCCGGTTCAGGGTGCGGCCGATGTGGTTGTGGCAGTCGATGTACGGTCTCATGGGGTCCTCTCTCCGTGATGGGTGTCAGTCGTCGGTCGCGTGCAGGTCCACGGCGCGCCGCTCGGCCGTGGCGCGGCGGGCGGCGGCGACGATGCGCAGGTTGTGCAGGGCCTTGTCACCGCCGATCGGCGGCGGCGCGCCGCGCGCCAGGGCGTCGAAGGTGGCGGCGAAGTAGCGCGCGTGGCCGCTCTCCGCCCAGGTCGGCTGCTGCGGCAGAGCCACCTCCTGCCATTGCGCGGTGCTGCGCGCGTACTGCCAGAGCCCGCGCCCGCGGCGCATGACGCGCACCCCGCCGGCCGGGCCGTGCACCTCGGCCAGGTTGGCGCTCTCGCCTCCGTCGGCGCCGGGCACGCACCAGGAGGTGGCCACCGTGGACGGCGCGCCGTTCTCGTGCTCCAGGAGCAGCAGCGCCAGGTCGTCCACGTCGAACGCGAAGTGCGCGGTCGCCACCCGCGCCTCGACGTAGCGCACGGGCGAGCCGACCAGCGTCTCCAGCAGGTAGATCTCGTGGTAGGCGGTGTCGTTGATGGCGCCGCCGCCGGCCGCCCGCGAGGCGCGCCACTCCCGGTTCGGGTCGGCCCGCTCGTCGGTCTTGTTGAACAGCGACTTGGCGCGCCCGAAGAAGGGCGTGCCCGTGGCCCCGTCGGCGAGCAGCGCCCACGCCCGCTCCGAGCCCTGCGCGAACAGGAAGTTGTGCACCACCGCGTACGGCACGCCGTGGCGCTCGACCGCCGCCAGCACCTCCCGCGCCTGTTCGATCGAGGTGGCCATCGGTTTCTCCGAGATCACGGCCACGCCTGCCGCCGCAGCGTCCATCGCGTGCCCGGCGTGCAGGTGGTGCGGGGTGGCGATGGTGACCGCGTCCAGCTCGGCGTGCTCCAGCATCTCCCGGTGGTCGGCGTAGCGCCGCTCCGGCGGCACGGCCAGCGTCTCTCCCATCTGAAGCAGGTTGTCGCCGACCGGATCGGCCAGCGCGCTCACCCGCACCAAGTCGGGAATCGCCTGATACCCCGGTGCGTGGCTGATGCGCACGATGCCGCCGCAGCCGATCAGACCCAGGCGAATCGGTCTCTGCATCTCCGTTATCCCTTTCAGTCCAGCTCGACCACTCGACGCTGCAGGCGAGACCGCTCCGCGGCGAACGCGATGCGGTGGGTGTCGAGCGACACCGCCACGTCGGTGACGACCGAAGAGCGGTCGCCGCTCTGGATGGCCCGCAGCCACGAGTCCACCACCCGGCGATCTCCGCCACCGTGGCCGCCGGATTCGGGCTCGATGGTGATCCGGTCGACGACGCTCTCGCCCAAGCGCCGCACTTCGATCCCGTCCTCGGAGAACTCCGCGACCCCCTCGGTGCCGTGCACGCGGGTGCGCCGGCCGCCGACGGCGGTAAAACCGGTCATCGTGAACGTGGCGGTAACGCCGCCGTCGAATTCCATCGCGACAATCTGGTTGTCGACGACGTCGTTGTCGCACCGCCACACGCAGCGTCCGTGCGGACCGTCGGTGATGGCCTGCAGTTGGGCCTGGCGGCTGTGGTCGAGGGTCAGCCAGCTCACCGGCCCGCCCTCGCGGTCGGTGTCGGCGTAGAGCTTGATCGCCGAGTAGACGCATTCGGGCTCGATGTCGCAGTCCACGCAGCGCTCCCCGCTTCCGGCGGGGGCGTGCTCGGCACGAAAGTAGTTGAGCGACCCGAACGAGCTGACCGCTCGGCACGGCCGGTCGACCAGGTACGCCAGGTAGTCGACGTCGTGGCAGCTCTTGGCCAGGAGCATGAAGGACGAACGCCCCTCGTTTCCCCACTTGCCGCGCACGAAGCTGTGCGCCTGGTGCCACCACTGGACCTGTTCGAGATGGTCGACGGTCACCACGGTGCCGATGCGGCCGGAGCTCACGACCTCCTTGAGGATCCGGAACGGGCGCGAGTAGCGCATCGAATGGCAGACCGCCGTGATCGCCTGCGAGTCGGCGGCTGCCGCCGCGATGCGCTCGCACTCCTCCAGCGACGGTGCCATGGGCTTCTCCATGAGCAGGTGGTGCCCGGCGGCCAGGGCGGCGAGCGACGGCTCGGTGTGGTCGCGGTCCATCGTCGTGACCACCACCGCGTCCAGGGGCAGCGACGCGGCGAACAGGTCGCGCCAGTCGCGGTAGCGGTGGCGCTCCTCGATGTCGTGGGTGTGCGCGAAGTCTTCGCGGTAGTCGTCGCGCGGCTCGGCGACCGCCACGATGTCGGCCCACCGCGGGCGGCTGGCGATCAGGTTGCCGAGCGACCGGCCTCTGCCGCCGGCGCCGATGACGGCGACGCGTGCTGGACTCATCGCCGGCAGCGTAGTGTCGGTCAGCCTGGGCCGCAAGGCTGCGCCGGTGTTCTGCTCGCGCTGGTACGATGGACTGCTGCGGCGGAATGCATCGGAACGCCGCCGGACAGATCTTCGTTCCGTTCACCCACTGGGCGTGCAATCCCCAGGTGCCCGCCGGCACGGCGCCCTTCAGGGAACGCTACAGCCACGTCGAACTGATGCGGGTGGAGAACCTGCACGACTCACCCCTGCCTGACCGGCTGGAGGTTCTACCTTCCCGGAAAGGACGGGTATCCGGATTACGAAAGACCCATCGAAGCCGAGTAGTGGATCCACTGCGTCGGCTCCCGAAGGTTAGGGGTCCGAGTTCTCGTCAGCATCCGACTTCATCAACCCCATCGCCTCAGCGGAGAACGTCCTGACGTTGCCGCAATTGTCGCATATAAGAACAATTACTGGGTATCCGTGGGTGTCGTGGTTGATAATGTCGGGGAGGTAAACGATGTTGCTCCCCTGAGTCCAGCGTGCACTTGGTGAACGGCAGGACTCACATCTCGCACCCCTCAGGTGGGAGGCGATCCACTCCTTGACCCGCTTGGACTCCTTGGGGGACAACCGGCTATGGTGCCTCATGGTCTCAGCTCTCCTTCCCTCTTCGCCCCCGCCTGACTATGAGAGGCACCACGATGGTTGCCAGGGGGAGGAGCAGTGATGCCAGTGCCCCTAGTGTATAGCCTTTGGCGATCAGATACACGGCGACCCCGAGTGTGCCAAGCGTGATGGAAAGAGCCGCGAACAGTCCCCACTTCTCAAAGAAGTGCTGGTGGCGCTGCTGACGCTCAGCCATGCGTACGATCCGCTCTGTGAGCCCCGGTAGGATCTCCTCATATCCTCGAAGAATTGCGGGGTGCGGAAGAGGGCCGCTGTAACTGGCCGAAACCTTGGTTACAGTTACCTCTCCCGGTTGAGGATCTGTTAGCGGGTCGTAGGGTTGCGCGTTCTCCTGGGAATCAGGCGGAGGAGTGCTCAATCTCGGTACCATGAAGCGCGCTCACCGGTGCGTACAGGTCTTCGGGGAGCACTGGCAACGAGGGGTGGGCTTCCACCGTCTGTATAAGCGCGCTGCTCATGAAGTGGCCCACGGCTTTCCAAGGATCGTCCTCGGTCTCATGCAGTGCCAAGCGCGAACGAGTGGGCGGCCCATACCAGATTGATGAGCCTATGGAGCCGGCACCAAACATGAACGCGTCAAACGCGGATGCCTTGCGGGCTCTGAGCATGATGCGTGTCGTCTTTGTCGGCGTGGAACAAGCGGCCTTGGTCTTGAGCCGGAGGAGCCGACCTGCCCACTTGCATCGCTTCATCCGTGCCTCCGGGGTGTGGGGTGTGTTGTCATGGACAAGTGTACGATGTTGAGCCGATCCGGGCTACCAGGAGGAAGAGGATGTTGGTGACACACTACCCCTTACCGGTCATTGCGTAGGGATCGGCGGCGTCACGCACCCCGTCGCCGACGAAGTTGTAGAGCAGCACCGTCACGATCACGAACAGCGCCGGCGTCAGCAGCCAGGGATAGATGGCGATGCTGGTGACGTTCTGTGCCCCCTGCAGCAGCGTCCCCCAGCTCACCGCGGGCGGCTGGATCCCCAGGCCAAGGAAGCTCAGTGCCGTCTCGCCAAGGATCATGCGAGGGACCGCCAGGGTGAGGCTCACGATCAGATAGCTCAGGAAGCCGGGCAGGAGGTGGCCGGCGATGATCTTCCCGGCGCGCGTGCCGGCCAGCCGGGCGGCGGTCACGAATTCGTACTCGCGCAGCTCCAGGAGCTTGCCGCGCACCACGCGCGCCACGCCGGTCCAGCCCAATACCGACAGGATGATGGTGATGGCGAAGTAGGTGCGCAGGATCGGCCAGTTCACGGGGATGACCGCGCTCAGCGCCATCCACAGCGGGACGCTGGGAATGGAGTTGAAGACCTCGATGAGGCGCTGGATGACCAGGTCGGGAACACCGCCGAAGTAGCCGGAGATGCCGCCGAGCAGGCAGCCGAGCACGAAGCTGATCAGTACGCCTACTAGGCCGATGGTCAAGCTGACCCTGCTGCCGGCCAGGACACGCGAGAACACGTCGCGTCCCAACTCGTCGGTGCCAAGCAGGAACACGCGACCCTCCCCGGCGTCGAACAGGTGCAGATCGGCGTCGACCACGCCCCAGAGTCGGTACGCCTCGCCGCGTACCAGGAAGCGCACCGGGTGGATTGCCGACCGGTCCTCCACGAACTCGCGCTGAAAGGTCTCCATGTTCACCTTGCCGGTAAGCCCGTAGACGAAGGGGGAGCGCAGGCGTCCGTCGGGATCGATCACGCGGACGCGCGTCGGCGGCGCGTGGACGAATCCTTCGTGCTGGGTCAGCGAGCCGTAGGGGGCGCAGAACTCGTAGGTAAATGCCACCAGATACGCAAGCAGCAGAATGACGCCGGCGATGACCGCCATGCGGTGCTTCTTGAACTTGCGCCACATCAACTGCCGCTGCGAGGCGATGAAGTAGCGCTCCTCGGCGGTGGCGACCTGCGGGCCGGCGCCACTCACGGCAACGGTATCGGTCGCCACGTCAGCCCTTGCGTTCGTAGGTGATGCGCGGGTCCACGACCATCAGCAGGATGTCCGAGACCAGGACGCCGATCACGGCCAGAGCGCTGATCACCATCAACACGCTCCCCGACAGGTTGATGTCCTGGCCCCGCACGGCGGTGTAAATCAGCGGGCCGAGCGTCGGCAGGCCCAGCACGATGGCGACGATGGTCTCGCCGCTGATCAGCTCCGGCAGGACATTGCCTACCCCGCTGACCATCGGGTTCAGCGCCAGCCGCACCGGGTACTTGAAGATCACGCGGGGCTCCGCGACCCCCTTGGCGCGGGCCGTGATCACGTACTGCTTGCCCAGCTCGTCCAGTAGCGTGCCGCGCATGACCCGGATCGTGCCCGCCATGGCCGCCGTCGCGATCACGATGACCGGAATCCACAGGTGGCTGATCAGGTCAAGCAGCTTGGCGACGCTCCACGGCTGCACCTCCATACCGGGCGAAAAGAAGCCGCCGATGCTGAGTCCGAAGAGCTTGTAGAACACGTACAGCAGGATCAGCCCCAGCAGGAAGTTCGGCATCGCCAGCCCGATGAAACCCAGGGTGGTCAGGCTGTAATCGGTCAGGCTGTACTGGTGGGTGGCGCTGTAGATGCCGATCGGGATCGCCACCAGGTAGGTGAGAAGGATGCTGATCAGCGACAGCATGATGGTGCCACCCAGGCGCTCGGTGATCAGGTCGCTCACCGGCACGCCGCGGATCGAGCGCCCCATCTCGCCCCCCAGGAACTTGACCATCCAGTCGGCGTACTGCACCACCATGGGACGGTCCAGGCCGTACTGGTGGCGTAGCGCCGCCTGCTCGGCCTCGGAGACCACGTCGCCTTCCGCCTCCCGCTGCGCGACGATCGTGTCCACGGCGTCGCCCGGCGGCAACTGGATCACGATGTAGATCACCACGCTGATGAGCGCGAGGGTCGCCGCCATGTAGAGCAGGCGGCGCAGCAGGTAGGTAGTGTAGTTCATGTGCGGGACAAGGAAAGGGAGAATGAGCGGCGGGGCACGCCACCCATTCTCCCGTATGTCACGTTCGGTGCGGACTTACTCCGCGATGTACCACTGTTCCGGCTTGTACGGGGCGTAGAAGTTGGTGTCCGAGCCCCAGAAGATGTTCTCGGAGGGAATGTTCCTCATGCGGTTGTGGATGATCACCGGATGCGGCGCCAGCCCGACCGTCGGAATGATCGGCAACTCGTTGGCGAAGTACTCGTAATACGCCTTGCCGCGCTCGACCGCTTCGGGGGTGCCGGTGGCGGCCTGCTTGAACGACTGCCAGCGATCGTTGAGCGCCTTGATCTCGTCCGGAGGCTCGATGCCGATCTCGCCGCCGGTGACGAACCACAGGCACCACTGGCGGCCCCAGCTATTCGCCGTGCAGCGCTCGAAGGCGAACTCGTCCGGCGTGCCGCGCCCGAGCAGCGTGGTGCGGCCCAGGTGCCATGCCGCGATCGCCGTCTGGTTGGTGTCCAGCCGTTCGCGGAGCAGGGCGCCGTCGATCACCTTGCAGGCGCCGTCGATGCCCACTTGGCGCCAGTCGTTGGAGATCAACTCGCAGATCGCCTGCTTCGGCCCCTCCAGGACGCCGATCTCGATCACCAGGCTGAGGCGCGTGCCGTCGTCGGGGCGCACGCGGAAGCCGTCGGCGTCGCGCTTGGAAAGCCCGACGGAGTCGAGGAGCTGGTTGGCGCGGTCCGGATCGTAGGCCAGGTTGTCGTTGTACCAGGCCGGGTCGAAGAACTCCATGGTGTTCAGCGGCGTCGCCGGATGCGGGTCGCCCATGCCGAAGAACACGATCTCGTTCATCTGGTCGCGGTTCAGGGCCACCGACAGGGCGACGCGGAAGTCGCGGTTGTTGAACAGGTCGGTGAGCACCGGTTCGTCGATGTTGTGGTTGATGAACAGCACCAGCTCCGCGGTGCGCAGCGACTGCGAGATGATCGTCCGGTAGTCGCCCTGCGCCTCGCCCGCCTTGTAGGTGGGCAGGCTGGGTGCGTTGGCGTAGTAGGCGGCGAAGTCCACCTCGCCCGCCGACGCCTTCAGGTGGTAGAGGTCCAGGTCACCGACGTGTCTGACCTCCAGCCGGTCGACGTAGGGGAGCTGGTTGCCGGCCGTGTCGACGTGGTGGTAGTAGGGGTTGCGCAACAGCAGCACGCGATCGCTCTCCACCACCTCCGGCGTGTGCATGTCCATGTAGGGGCGGCCGATGATCACCGCGGACTGGGTGTAGCCCTGCGTGCCGTGCGCCCGGAACATCGCGACCCAGTCCTCGTAACCCAGCTCGGAGGCCAGCGCGGCGGCGTCCTCGTTGAAGCCGGCGTGGAACCGCTTCAGGTAGTGCGCGGGCTGGAACAGGACGTTGTCGCCGGAGAAGTGGGTGCGCCCGAAGCGGTCCATGGCGACCGGGTTGGGGGCGGCCCAGGTGATGCTCAAGGTGTAGTCGTCCAGTGCCTCCCAGACGGCGGGGGCTCCGCCAAGGGTGAAGAACGCATCGATGCCGCGCGTGCTGAGCTCTTCGTTGAGGATGTCCTGGTCCCACTTGAACAGCATGTCGGCGGTCGTGAACGGCTCGCCGTCCGACCAGCGCAGCCCTTCGCGCAGCTTCAGGGTGAGGGTGCGGTTCTCGTTCGACCAGGCATGGCTCTCGGCCAGGTCAGCCTCGAACGCGCTGGCGGTCTGGTTGTAGCGGAACAGGCCGGTGTGGCGCACGCGCAGGCCGATCGACATGCGGTCGGACACGTCCATCATCCGGATCGGGCCGGCGCTGTAGGTTCCGATCGAGTCGAACGGCTCGACCACCAGCGGATTGGACGGCAGCCGCTCCGCCACGGGCGGCAGCTCGCCGGCCTCCACCATGGCGGCCAGCATCGGCGCCTCCTGGTACGTCATCTGTGCGAAGGCGGTGCCTCCGGCGAGCATCGACAGCGCCAGGGCCGCGAGCACTCGACTCGCTACGGTACGTTTCATGATCACTCCTCGACAGGGTTGTGTCCGTGGCGGCGCGGGGCGCGGGCCCTGCCAGCCGGGACCGCGGGCAGGATAGATCGGCCACCGGGGGCGTTCAAGCGCGATCGATCGCGCGGCGCTCCGCCTCCACGGGTACGAACCAGTTCTCCGCCGCGACGCGCATGCGGGCGACGCGGTCGGGACGGGCGTCCGCCAGGTTTCGCGACTCGCAGGGGTCTTCGGCGATGTGGTACAGCTCCGGGTCCGCCGGCGCGGACAGCGTGCGCTCGACCGGGGGGTTGCTCACGGGCATGTCGAGGTGTCCCCGCGACATCAGGTCGCGCACCGCCACGTTGTCCTCCTGCAGCTTGACCATCGCCTCCGGGATGCGCGGCCAGTAGAGCTTCCAGGGGCCGTCGCGCATCGCCAGGTTGCAGTGCGGCACGGGCTCGTAGCGATTGAACTGCCAGAACCGTGGCGCTGCGCCTGCGGAGTCAGTGCCTTGTAGCCGTGGGAGCTGATTGCTGCCATCCAGGGGCTGCCCTTCCGGGGTGACGCCTGCGGCGGTGGCCAGCGTCGGCAGCCAATCGCAGAAGTGGATCATCTCGTCGCAGGCGGCGCCGGCCGGCAGGCCGCCAGGCCAGCGGACAATCGCCGGCACGCGGATGCCGCCCTCCAGCACGTCCTGCTTCTGGCCGCGGAACGGGCCGTTGTAGCGGTCCATGCTGAACCGCCGCCCGCGGTGGCGCTCCGAGCCGAGAAAGGGGCCGTTGTCGCTGGTCACGAGCACCACGGTGTCTTCCGCACAGCCGGTGACATCCAGCGTATCGAGGATCTGGCCGACGCCCTGATCCATGCGCGCCACCATGCCGTACAGGGTGGCCACCGCGTCGTTCAGGCCGCCGCGCCTCAGGAACGGTGCGCAGCTCTCGACGGGTGCCTGCAGCGGCGAATGAGGGGCGTGATAGGCAACCACCAGGAAGAACGGCTGCCGGGTGGCGGCGCCGGGAAGGGCCGTATGGCGCCGGATGAAGTCGACAGCCTCGGCGGTGAGCACGTCGGTCTGATAGCGGCCGTCGGCGCGGCGCGGGCTGCCGTTGTAGTCCAGGAACCAGTTCCAGTAGTCCATGATGCCGCCCAGGAAGCCGGCGAACTCCGCGAAGCCGCGCCGGTTGGGGTGGTAGCTCGGGTCGTGCAGGCCGCTGTGCCACTTGCCCACGTAGCCGGTGCGGTAGCCGGCGGACGTGAACGCGTCGCCGATGGTGCGCTCGCACAGGGCGATGCGGTCCAGGCCGCGGTTCGACTCCACGCTGAGCGCGCCGCAGCGGTGGTGGTAGCGCCCGGTGAGCAGCGCGGCCCGCGCCGGCGCGCAGATGGGCGCGCCGCTGTAGTGCTGGGAGCAGCGCACGCCCTCGGCGGCGAGCCGGTCGATGTGGGGCGTCGGCAGGATGGCGTTGCCGTAGCAACTCAGGTCGCCGTAGCCCAGGTCGTCGGCCAGGAAGAGGACGACGTTGGGACGCGTGCGTGAGGGTGCGGCAACCACGCGGCGGGGCCGATCGGGCAGATGCGCCGCCGCGCTCAGGCGCGCGCCGGCTGTTTCTTGAGGTGCTGCTCCTGTCCCTGGCCCACCACCTTGTAGGTCAGGCCCGCCTGCTTGCCGCGGCGCTTCAGGCCGGAGACCACGAAGTTGTTGTAGGGCTCGGCCGGCTCCGCGAAGGTCGGCCGCATGCCGGCCTCGTGAAAGCCGATCCGCACCGAGCGGCGCCAGCCGTCCGTGCGGTTCATGTCGGACCAGTGGATGGTCAGGTAGCTGAAGAAGATCACGTCTCCGGCCTTGGCCGGCACCGCGACCGACGGCGTCTTGTCCGGATGGTACTGCTCGGGCGGCAGGTAGGGCCGGGTGTGATCGCCGGTGATGTGCTCCAGCGGTCCCTGCTTGTGGCTCCCGGGAACGACCTGCAGGCAGCCGGAGGCCTCCGGCGAGTCGTCCAGGTGCAGCAGGCAGTCGACGAAGTCCGGCCCGTCGTGGGGATAGAACGGGTAGTCCTGGTGCATGGGAAACGGCGTGCCGCGCTCCGGCGGCTTGGCGTGCAGGATCGTGCCGTGCCACTGCACGGCGGGGCCGACCAGGGCGCGCACGCACTCGGTCAGCCGCTGGTGGAAGATGATCCGTCCCCAGGCCGCCGAGTAGAACTGCGGGTTGGCGATGAACACGGCGCGCGTCTTCTCCTGCTCGCCCGCGGGCAGGTAGTGGTCGCGCCACGGCCCCTTCCAGCCGATGCTGTCCTCTCCCCACCACTCCTCGACGATGAAGTCCATCTCCCGCTCCAGATCCTTCAACTCCTCGTCGGTGAAGATGTTGGAGACGCGGAGATAACCGTCGTCGCGATACGCCTCGACCTGTTCCTGCGTCAGCATGGGAGACGACCGTAGTCCACCCCGCGCCCCCTGTCGAGTTGACGGTGGTGCCGGTGGGTGCCGGTGCCGTGCCGCGGCTGCCGGGGACGATCCATAGTCCGGACCGTATCCGGCGTCAATCGCGGGACTCACGCTCGGCGATGCCGGACAGCTCAACCGGCGGGCGATCGGGGAACGTGGCGATGAGCGCGAGGCTTCCGCCCATGGCCTCGACCGTCCTGCGTAGTGTCGAGAGCAGGAGGTCACTGCGCTGCTCCAGCCGCGAGACTCCGTCCTGGCTGATGCCGAGCTGGCGCGCGACACTGACTTGGGTGAGCTGTCGAGCCTTGCGAAGCTCGCGCAGGGTCATCTCCTCGGCGATGAGCTCCGCCGCCCGTTCCTCGACCTTGCGTCGCCGCTCGGGGTCGAGCCCTGCGATCACGTCATTCACGTTCACAGCCATCATGATCCTCCTGCCAGCCGTCATGCCCCGTCCGCCGCACCGAACCGCATCTCCTTCATGTTCGCGTGCTGAAAGCCGTTGACCACTCCGTGGAGTGTCGTCTGAGCGAGGCTCGGTGTTGCTATCATGTTGGATGAGGAGAGGAACCGATTGAAACGTCCGCGGCGCGGGGCGAGCGATTCACTTCGACCAACTCATCGCGAAGAAGCTTGGGGCCGAGAACTTCGCAACCACGGCTGCCGTTCCCGGCGTCTTTGCCATCGTCTCCCGAGACGAGCTACAAGATCGCCAGTTCGTTCATGATATCGCCTCAGGTAGTAGCTCGCCAGATCGAGAGCCAAGACCGAATTCGAGCAGTCTGTGCCTGCGATCCTTGACCAGGTCAGACGCGCTGCTGCACACCGCCTGCTGCTTTATGGACAGGGTAACGGAAGCCGCAGCATCCATGTAGTCTGCTCACCCAAGACGGACTATCTCGCCATCATCACGGCGTATCTTCCTTCGAGGGACGAGTGGGAGCAAGACCGCCGCACGAGGAGAACTTTATGAACTGTATTCATTGTCAAGGGGCAATGCGCCGCTCCACAGCTCCGTTCAACATCGATCGAAACGGCTATCACGTGGTTTTCGATTCGGTCCCCGCGTGGATCTGCGGGCAGTGCGGGGAGCCATATTTCGAGGAACGTGAGGTCGACGTGATCCAGGGGGCGATCCGCGTTCTGGATGAACGGACTCGTACGCTCGTGCCAGAGGGTGATGCGCCGGCGACGCACGTGCGCTGAACCGCGTCAGGCTGTCCTCATTCCGCAACTCCGTCCGCCATCAACACCGCACGGCGCGAGGTCGGGACAATCATCCCCTACGGCGTGCCGACACCCGGGACGTCCACCTCGACCATGCGGATGCGACCGTCGCCGGGACTGCGGGGCCGCCCCAGCACCGTCGACTCGCACAGGAACAGCGTGGCCCCGTCACGTCCGCCAAGCGTGCAGGCGAAGGCGCTGTAGCCGGCCACGTCGATCCGGTCGCGCAGCTCACCGCCCTCGGCGATGCGCAGGTAGCCGCCGGTTTCTTCGTAGCGGTAGTACGGCACGGCGACCCACAGGCAGCCTTCCCGGTCGAGGGTGATGCCGTCGGGCGGCACGCCGAGGTCGGCCCATACGCGCCGGTTGACGAGCGAACCGTCGGGTTCGATGTCGAACGCGGTCAGGCGTCCGGCGAACGTCTCGGCCGCGATCAGGGTGGCGCCGTCGGGGGTCACCACCATGCCGTTGGGGAAGGTGACGCGGTCGGCGACGATGCGCGCCGCACGCGGAGCATCCCAGGCGGCCCCGGGCGCCGGCGGCTCCACGAGCACGATGCTGCTGAGCCGCGGCATGTTGCCGGGCATCGGCAGCCGCCCCTCGTCGAAGTCGGTGTCGTCACTGCCGACGTAGGCGCGGCCGGCGCGGTCGATCACCATGTCGTTGCAGGGGTACCCCGTGACCCGCCGCATCTCGGCGACGGCGGCCGTGCGCCCGTCCCGGCACGCGATCAGCCTGCCGTCCTGCAGCGAAACCACCTGCAGGGTGCCGTCCGGCAGCCAGCCGAGCCCTGACGGCAACTCGTCGACCGCGGCGATCGTCTCCAGGTTCCCATCGAGGCCCAGTCGGTTGACGGTGCCGGCCAGGACATCGGAGAAGTACAACCTGTCTCCCCGCCAGCGCGGCCCTTCCGGGAAGTACAAGCCATCCTTGAGGATGGTCGGTTCGGGTCGTGCCATGGTGCCGCCATCGTACACCGGACGCGCCGTGTTTTGACCGGCTTCGGGGGGGCGACTACCCTCCCGGCGTGGTCGGGGATGTCGTTGGAGGCCGCTTCACTGGAGGGGACCGCGGATGACCCGAGAGGAGCTCCTGGAACTGATCGATGCGGGGGAAAACTCCGGCGTCGAGTTCAAGCGGGACGAACTGCGGCCCGAGCAACTGGCGCGAGAGGTGGCAGCGCTGGCCAACTTCCAGGGAGGACGCGTGCTGCTGGGCGTGGAGGACGACGGGACGATTACCGGGATTCGCCGCGCGGGCCTGGAGCGATGGGTCATGGACACGGTGTTCGGCCATATGGTCCATCCGCTGTTGCTGCCGTTCTACGCAGAGGTGCCGGTCGCCCCCGATCGCCGCGTCGCCGTCGTCACGGTCACGCAGGGTCCCGTCAAGCCGTACGTGGTCCGGCAGCGCGGCCGCGAAGACATCTACGTGCGCGTCGGCAGCACCTCGGGGCTGGCCACGAGGGAGCAGCAGGCGCGGCTGTTCGCCACAGGCGGTCTGCTGCACACGGAGATGCTGCCGGTTTCGGGCAGCGGCCTTGCCCATCTCAGTCGGGAACGCCTGGCAGACTACCTCACCACGATCGTGGGAGAACCGGGCGCGCCGCAGGATGAAACGGCGTGGCACGAACGCCTGTGCGCTCTGGGCTTCATGGTGGAACGCGACGCCGGCCCGCCCGCGTGCACGATCGCCGGGCTGCTGCTGTTTGGGTACCGTCCGCGCCGCCTGCTACGCCATGCTGGCGTACGCTGGATGTGCTTCAAGGGGCGGGAAAAGGCGTACGACGCACTGGATGATCAGGTGATCGACGGGCCGCTCACCGGCCTCTGGCGGGACTTGCCAGGCGGGCGCGAACTGGCCGAGAAGGGACTCATCGAACGTCTCGCGGACGCCATGCGCCCGTTCGTCTCCGAGGAGCCCGGCGCGGTGGATGAGTCGATGCGCCGGGAACGGCGCTGGCACTACCCGCTCGAAGCGCTGCGCGAAGGCGTCGTCCACGCGCTGACCCATCGCGACTGGACGCGCTATGAGGAAGTGGAGGTCGTCCGTTACGTCGATCGGATAGAGATCGTGAGCCCCGGCGCCCTGCAGAACGGCATGACGGTCGCCAAGATGATCGCCGGCCAGCGTGCACCGCGCAATCTGCTCATCTCCGAGGTGCTGCGCGACTACAACTATGCCGACGCGCGCGGCATGGGCGTACGCAACAGGATCATGCCGCTGATGCGCGCCCGCAACGGCATGGACCCCGAGTTCGAAGCGACCGATGACTACTTGAGGCTGACGCTGCGCCGCGGCGCAGAACGCTGAAACCAGGGGGGCGGAGGGCAAGGAGGTAGCCCGCGTCCATTACAGATCGCGTATGACCCGGACCGTTGAGGAGCCTTGAAGCCTGGTTACCTGGATCTGCTGGGAGAACTCGGAGCGGAGCTCCGGGATGTGGGTGATGACGCCGACCATGCGGCCGGCAACCTGGAGGCTCTGGATGGTCTCGGAGACCGTCGCAAGGGTATCCGGGTCGAGCGTGCCGAAGCCCTCGTCGATGAACAGGCTGTCGAGGTTCACGGCGCCGGCCGCATCCTGCACCTGCTGGCTGAGCTCCAGGGCCAGGGACAGTGAGGTGAGGAAGGTCTCTCCGCCGCTCAGCGTGTCACTGATCCGCGTCTCGTCGGCGTTGTCGTGGTCGACGACCAGGATCTGGTCTTCCTGGAACGTCAGCGAGTAGCGCTCGGCGGACAACGTGAACAGCCGGCCCGATGCCCTCTGCACCAGCTTCGTGAAGCTGTCCTCCAGGACGTACGCCTGGAACCGGTCGCTGCGGAGATCGGTGGCCAAGCCGCTGTAGAGGCGATGGTCGTCTCTCATGGCCTGCAACTGCTCGTGGAGTGCCCGCGCCCGCGCAAGGCGCTCGGCCATCGTCTCGACCTGCTGACCGAGGTGCGCGTTCATCGTGACGAGCTGCTCGACTTCGCCCTTGATCCGCCGGTCGTTGGCACTCGCATCATCGAGCTGTTCGTCCGAGACCCGCTCGCCACCCAGTTCGTTCTGCAGGTCGCGGACGCGCAGCTCGGTGGCGTGCAGATCGCGCGCGTAGGCGGCGACGGAGTCGCTCAATCGGGCCTGTGCCGTATCGTCCCGCACGGCGTTGCGAACGTCGCCCACGCTGTCGAAGCGTGCCTGGGCGACGTGTCGGTCACGCTGCTCGATCCGGGCCGCCGCTTCCCGGTCAGCCTCACCGGCGGCTCGCTCGCGGTCCCCGCGGGCCTGCTGGGCCGTCGCCAATTCGCGGCGGGCTTCCGCCTGCGCTGCCATGGCCTCCCTGTGTCCGGTTTCCAGAACATCGATGCGAGAGGACAGGTCCGTCCGTTCCTGTCCGGGGTCGGTGGACCGGGTGACCTCTGCGATCTCGGCTTGCACGGCCCGGAGCCGCTCCTCATCCGCGGTGACTTCCGCAACCCGGTCGCGCAGATCGCTCCGTACCCGGTCGAGCTCGCTGCGCGTGGTCTGCTCGCTTCGGCGCAGGTCGCTCAAGTGGAGCTCTGCCGTCTCAAGACGATCTTGCGCGTCCTCGAAGGAGCTGCGGGCAGCCGCCGTCGTCTCGATCTGCTGCCGAAACCAGTCATCGACGGCATCGTCGTCCACCGGGACGCGGCCGCCGATGGCATCCCGGATGTCGGCTGCCAGTCGGCGGATGTCCGCACGCGCCTTGTCCGTGGTGCCGTTCACCTCGGTCAGTGCTTCTTGGGCGGCGCGGAGACTGCCTTGCGCCCTTGTCAGTGCAGTGATCGCGTCCTGCGCGTCGTCGCGCACTCGCCGGAGCGTGGCACTCGCCTCGTCGCGGTCCGCGCGGGCGGCTGCGACATCAGGGTGCAGGTCGGCCGCCGGCGGATCGGCCACGAGTTGCGCACAGACCGGGCACGGGGCTCCAGCCGCCAGTGATCCGCGCAGATCGTTGGCGGCGTCCTGACGATGGACCGCGTGCAGTGACTCCTCCGCGGCCGTCAGGCTGTGCTCTGCGTCGAGCAGAGCGTTCTCTCTCTCCCGCGCCTGGCCCGTGAGCCGCTCGAGCTCAACGGCCAGATCATCGACCGTCTTGTGCCGCCGCTCCTGTTCCGGCTTCGCATCCCGAAGCTGTCCGCGGGCGATCGTGAGTCTCGTCGCCGGCTCGCGGGCACGGTCGAGTGCGGCGTCGAGATCGGCGTCGTAACCGATGACGTCGAGCTCGGCGCGGGCCGCCACCGCGGAGGCATGCTGTCGTGCGATTTCCTCCGCGAACTGCTCCAGGCGCCGGCTACCCTGTTCGAGTTCCTGGTCGAGCTCCTCGATCCGGGTGCGTCTCCTGGCAACCTCGGCTTCGAGTCTCGAGAGCTCCGGGAGGCGGCCGAGTATCCGATCGAGGTTGGCAAGGCGGTCACGCAGGGCGGGAATCTCCTCCGCCTGCTCCTGGGCCTGTGCCAGCTCCCGCGTACGCTCCTCGTGGACGCGCGCGGCCGCTTCATTCGCTTGCCGGGCGTCCATCGCCGCGCTCCTTGCGTGGTCGGCAGCCTGCGCGGCCCGGTCGGCCTCCTCGATCGGTGGAATCAACGCTTCAGCCCGGCGTGCCGCCTCCAACTCCCGCCGCGCTTCTTCGACCTGTGGTGCGCTGCCGTGGAGCTCCGCCAGCCGTGCCTCGCTCTTCACAAGGTCGACCGTCTTCGCGTGTCGATCCCGGATCTCGATCAGCCGGGACTCGACGACTTCGCTCTCCTTGCGCCGCTCTGCGAGCCTCGCTTCCGCCTGCTGCAACTCACCCTGCAAGGCCGCCAGCACCGCCTCGGAGACGCCGTCGTACTCCTCGCGGAGGCGCTGCTCCAGCGCATCGAGCTCGTGCTTCTTCCGGGTCGACGTGTCCTGTGCGGTCTGCCGCATCCGCTCGTACACGTCGAGCCGCAGCAGCGTGCGCAGCATCTCGCGGCGTTTGCGCGGATCGGCCTTCAGGAACTTCGCGAATTCGCCTTGCGGAAGGATCACCGCCTGGGTGAACGCATCGACGTCCAGGCCGAGCAGGCGCGTCACTTCCGCGGACGCCGTGCGCACCTGGTCGGCGAGGACGGTGTTGAAGTCCGTTCCGTCGTGCTCTTCCAGGCGGACGGCAGCCGCGCCCTTGCGGCGCAGCGCGCGGGCGACTCGGAATCGCCGCTCCCCGACTGCGAAGTCGAAGCGGACGCTCACGCGCTCCCGCGCCGCCGAGATCATCTCCTTGAGGTCCTGCTTGCCGACCCGCGGGACCTCGCCGTACAGCGCGAACAGGATGGCGTCCAGCAGCGTCGACTTGCCCGCGCCGGTGGGACCGGAGATCGCGAAGAGGTCCAGGCCGGAGAAGTCGATCTCCTGCTTCTCCTTGAAGCAGGTCAGACCTTCGACGCTGAGCTGGATCGGGCGCATCGGTCAGGCGTCCTCGCGGGCCCGCTCGTGGAGGTGCTGGAACGTGTCGAGGACCGCAGGCTCGGGCTCTCGTTCGTGCGCCCGGCGGTGGTAGGCCGCGTACAGCTCGGCCGCGGGCGCCCCGGCGTCGGGCCGGTCGCTGTCCGGTACCTCGGACTCGGGCAGGTCGACGCGTACGACCAGCGCGTTCGGCAGGAGCTCGCGCACCTTGCGGTTGATGTCCGGATCCTTCTCGGCGAGCTTGACCGTGACCCGCAGCCAGGAGTCGTCGCCGTTCGCGCCGGCATGGTCTGCGCTGGCACGATCTTCCAGCTCGTCCAGCGTCCCCTCGACGTCCCGGAGCGGCCTTCCGCCTTCGTAGGGCACGTGCTCGACCCGTGCCGGGCGGCGCGGCGCCGCTTCGACGGCGGCGAATGTCTTCTCCTGGCCGACCTCGCCGAAGTCGAGCTGCAGCGGCGAGCCGGCGTACCAGGCGGGCAGGGTGCCCGCCACCTTCTGCGGCTTGTGGATGTGGCCGAGCGCGATGTAGGTCGCGGTCGGCGGCAGCGTCTGCGGCGTCGCCGCCCAGTCCTCGGACAGGTGGACGCGGCGTTCCGACTCGCCGAAGACCGCTCCCTCCAGGTGCGTGTGGGCCACCAGCAGGTTCACGGCGTCGTCCCGGTACGCGGCGCAGAGGTTCTCCACGGCTCGCTGGAACAGGTGCGCGTAGCGGGTTCGCGCGGACGCCTCGTCCCCGGCGAGGTCCAGCGCGGACACCCACATCCCGGGCGAGGCGAACGGCAACGCCGCGACCACGGCCGTCTCGCCGCCGCGGGCTTCGAGCATGAACGTCCCGCCGTGGTCCGCGCTCCGGGGGCGGCCGAGAATGTGGACGTGGGCTCCCGTGGCCAGCAGCGCCCGCGCGTCGAACCGTTGCGGGTCGTCGTGGTTGCCGGCGATCACGACGGTGCGGGCGCCGGTACGGCCGACCCGGACCAGGAACTCGTTGACCAGCCGCTCCGACTCGCCCGACGGGTTGCGGCTGTCGAACACGTCGCCCGAATGCAGGACGAGGTCGATCGACTCCCGCTCGATGAAGCCGGCGAGGTGATCGAGGATCGCCTCCATCTCGTCCAGCCGCTGGATGCCCTTCCAGCGCCGTCCGACGTGCCAGTCGCTGGTGTGCACGATCCTCACGGGAGAGATCCTACGCGCGCAGGAACGGGTCTTCGTCCCCGCCGGCGTCCTTCACCTCGCTCTGCCGCGTCGCCCAGGAGGGGAACGGGAAGTTCAGCAGGATCGGCGTCGGCAGCTCCGGCTGGGTGACGATCATCGTGCCCGGTGACAGCATCGTGGCGCGCTTGCGCGCCACCTGGGTAAGGAAGCCGTACTCGCCCCGTTCGGCTTCCGCGGCGTCGAGGCGCCCGACCACCTTGAGCGCGGCGTTGGCGACCACCCGGCGCTCGACCTCGCTCGCGGTCTGCTGGGCGCCGAACAGGGAGACGCCGAGCGAGCGGCCGCGCTCGGCGATGTCGAGCAGGACGTCCTGAATCGGGCTCCAGCCCGACCGCGGCGCGTACTTGTTGAGCTCGTCGAGCACGACGAACACGAGCGGGCGGGCCGTGCCCTGCCGCTCCTTGTCCTGCAGCATCCGCTTGAGCAGGACGCCGACCACGAACATCTGCGCCGTCTGATGCAGCGTATGGATGTCCACCACCGTGACCTGGTGCGCCTGCCAGTCGATGCGATGGCGCGCCGTCTCCCGGTCGCCGCGGACCAGGTGTCCCATGTGCTGCGCGGCGGCGTGCAGGCGCCGGCGGAAGGCGTCCAGCGTGCCGGACGCGGCGGCCGGCGCCATGTGGTCCAGCACCTCGGTGTCGAGCAGCTCGAGCAGGTCGTCGAAGCTGGCGAGGTGCGCCTCGTCCACGGTGACTCCCGGATCGTTCCGGTCTCCCTTGCGGGCGGCGCGCTCCAGCACGCGTTCGACCCGGTAGATCAGGAACGAGAGCTGTGAGCGGGCGTCGTCGCCCTCGGCGAAGATGAAGCGCAGCAGGCGGTTGCGGGCGAACTCGCGGAGCGTCCACGCGTACGCCCGCACGCCCTCGTGGCGGCTGCCGACCTCGGGGATGAGCACCTCGCCGTAGCGCCGGGTCGGAGCGAAGAAGCCGACGTCCTCGAACGGCCCGGCGCCGAGCCCCAGGGCGCGGTACCTCGCCGACACCTCCTGGTCGACGTGGACGTTCTCCTTGTCCAGCCACAGCAGGTCCTCGCCCTTGACGTTGAAGATGATTGCCCGGGCGTTGGCGGCGTCCCGGCCGAGGGCGTCGGAGTGAAACAGGGAGTAGAGGAGGAACGTGGCGTAGCTGGTCTTGGTGGCCACGCCGGAGATGCCGCTGATCGAGGCGTGCGCGCCTCGTTCGCCGTCGAGGAAGTCGAGGTTGGCATAGACCGTTTCGCCGGCGCGCGTGCCGCCGATGGCGACCTTCCGTTCCATCCGGTCGATGAACAGGGCGCGCTGGAACTGCGTGCCGCCGACGATGTGCACCTCGCTGCCGGGATGCGGGGGGACGAACACCTCCGGGTCGATGCGGGTGACCTGCACGTGCGCGGCGTAGGAGACGTCCACCGGCAGGATGCCTTCCGACGCCCGGAACGCGTCCGAGTCGAACTGCGCGCCTTCATACCGCTTGCGCACGACGTCGACGATGCCGAAGAAGCTGACCTGCTCTCCGTCGACGACCGCTTCGACCGTGACCAGGTCGTCGAGCTGCAGGAAGCGGCCTTCCTCGACGCCGACCCAGAACTCGAGCGGACCGGCGTCCTCCGAGCCGAGCACGACGCCGACCGGGAACTGCGGGGTGCGCGCCGGATCACTCTTCGAGTGAGGCTCGCTTCGCTCACTCATGCGCGGCCTCCTTGGCGACCAGGGCTTCGATCCAGCGCCGTATCAGCCGCGCGTCGCCGAGCCGGGCACGGAGCTGTTGTTCGAGGGCCCCGATGGGCAGGAGATTCTGGGGCGACCGCGGGTCTCTGGTCCGTCGCGGTGCGATTCCGGGCAGCCAGGCGGTAGCGGCATCGGCCAGATCGCGGGCGGCGTCGACGCCGGCGGACGTTCCCACCTCCAGGCGGACCAGGCCGTGCAGTTCCACGGCGCCATGCGCCGGGTCGCCGAGGCGCTGGAACCAGGAGTACCGGGCGAATCCGGAGCGGTCGCCGCGGATCGCGAACAGGGGCGTCCTCGCGCCTGCCGGGAGGGTCGCCAGGAGCGGCAGGAAACGGCTCGGCAGGTAGAGGTCGTGCAGTCGCTTGATGTAGCCCACGGCCTGCTCCGGCCGCTCGGGCACGAAGCTGAGGGGCCCGTCCACGATGACCAGCGTTTCGGCGTCGGAGAGATCGGCGGCCAACGCCGCCTCGGCGGTCCGCATCGAGTCCTGGATGTGCCGCAACGGCCCGTCCACCTCCGGCCTCGGGGTGCTCTCCGCCTCGTACACCAGGTTGTCGTGAACCTGCACGGGTGCCGGCAGGGGGCGTCCGCCCCCGAGCACCACGGTGCGAGACACGCGGATCTCGCCGAAGTCGGCCGCCGAGTCGCGCATGACGGCGGCGCCGACCGCGTAGCTTCCGAAGCCGCCGAAGATCAGGCTCTCGTCCTGCCGGACCTGTAGTCGGGCGTCGAGCCTGCGGACACCGTCGATGAACACGACCCGGTCACGAATCGAGCCCGGGGCACGGGGCACGATCGCCTCCCACTCGCCATCGGGCAGTTCGACCTCGTGATCGACGTGCTCGCACGGCCGATCGTTCAGGGACTCCAGCGGCGTCTGGTCCCCGTAGTCGACCTCCCACGGATCGATGCGGACGTGGTAGTCGCCGAAGACCCGGGACATGCCGGCGCCGGTCACGGGGCGCCGTACACCGGCTCGTAGTGCTCGACCTCCGGGAACGGGTCGTAGAAGTGGTGCAGCAGGCTGCGCCACTCCTGGTAGCGGTCCGATCCGCGGAACCCGACGGTGTGGTCCTCCAGGGTTCGCCACGTCACCAGCAGGAGGTAGCGGCTTCGCTTCTCCAGACACGTGCGGAGCTCGTGGGAAACGTAGCCGTCCATGCCGGCGATGATTGCCTGCGCCTCGGCGAAGGCCGCCTCGAAGTCCGCCTCCAGGCCGGGCTTCACGTCCAGGATCGCGACCTCCAGCACCATGCCGGGCGGATCAGCAGCGATACGAGGGGTCTTCCCGGTCGAGGATCGCGCCCAGTTCCCGGAAGTGGTCCTCGCTCAGGTCGGGGTAGTCCCGCCACTGGAGCTCCGTCTTGGCGGCGACTTGGTCGGCGACGGCTCGCACTTCTTTCCCGGTCTGCAGGGCGATGAGGTACGTGCAGCAGGCGCGCTCGTAGTAGTAGAGGTCGTCGAACGCCTGCGCGACCGTCGGGCCGAAGACCATCACGCCGTGGTGGCGCATGAGCAGGATGGGGTTGTCGCCGACCAGGCGGCCGACGCGCTCGGCCTCGTCGTCCAGGCCCATGCCGTCGAACTGGTCGTCGATCGTCACCCGCCTCCAGAAGCGCATGGCGTTCTGCTCGACCGGCGGCAGCGTGGGGTCGTCCAGGCAAGCCAGCGCCGTCGCGTACTTCGAGTGCACGTGCAGGACGCAGCGGGCGCCCGGCACGTTGCGGTGGATGCTGCCGTGCAGGGCCCAGGCGGTCGGGTCGGGCGCGTCCGGGCGCTCCATGGTGCTCGGATCGCCGGCGTCGAGGAGCAGCAGCTCGCTTGCCATGATGCGCGAGAAGTGGCGGCCGCGCGGGTTCATCAGGAACCTCGTGCCGGCGTCGTCGACCGCCAGGCTGAAGTGGTTGGCGACCGACTCGTGCAGGTCGTAGCGGGCCGCCCAGCGGAACGCGCAGGCCAGGGCGATGCGCTCCTCGGCGAAGTCCATGCCGCCACGGTACGGCAACGGCTGCCGTCCAGTCCATGCCGGAGTCGACGGCACGCGGCCCCGTGCGCCGCTTGTCCCGCCAGCGGCGCGGGACCTATGATCTGTGGGGTCAGGAGGGGGCAGCGATGGGAACGCGGCAGAGTGCTCATGCCCGGCCGGCACAGCCGAAGCAGCGCCTGATGTACATCCACGCGCAGACGCCCAACATCCAGTCGCCGATCCTGGGCTTCACGATCTACGAGCCGGTGCCCGGCTTCTCGGTCGAGCTTGCGGTCGACCCGCCGCCGTGTCCGTACGAGTCCGTGCACGACGCGGTGTGCGACGGCTGGCAGATCGTGCAGTTCCCGCTGCACCAGGCCGACTTCGACGACGACGACCTGGACATGGTCGGCTACGAGTTCGTGCTGCAGAAGATGGAGGTGGTCGAATGAGCACGGTCGCGGCGGCGCCGCCGGACACGCTCCTGGACGACCGGGCGGTGGTCGACTTCATCATCCGCGGCCATCTCCTGCTGGAGCTCGACCTGCCGGCCGGCGTGAACGAACGGATCGCCGCGACCCTGGACGGCATGGACGGCAACCCGGGCGACGCCATCACCGACGCGGTCCCGGAGCTGCGCCAGGTGCTGGACCACCGGCGGGTGCAGGGCGCGCTGACCAGCCTGGCGGGCGAGGACTACGAGGTCATGGCGCACCGCCACTGGCACTGCAAGGAGCCGGACACCGCGTACATGCACTGGCACCAGGACGGCAAGAACCGGCGGGGCGCCGGCCTGGACCGGTTCCTGGGGCTCTACTATCCGGCCGACGTCGCCGCCGACATGGGGCCGACGATCATCGTCCCCGGCACCCACTTCCGCAACGCTCCCACCGACCGCATGCGCACCTACACCAACATCCGCGGCCAGGTGCCGCTGGTGGTCAAGGCAGGCACCTTCGCGCTTACCCACTACGATCTGTGGCACGGCACGGCCGCAAACCGCTCGGGACGGCGCCGGCACATGATCAAGTTCCTGTTCAGCCGCACGCGTCCCAACGCGGGTCCGACGTGGAACCACGACCCGGAGGCCATGAACGGCCTGCGGGACTGGAACCGGCGCTCCGCGTCGGAGCAGCCGCTCGACATGCTGACGTTCACCAATCCGCTGGGCGTGTCGCAGACCGACCACTACAAGGAGGTCGCCAGGCGGCGCGCCGTGTGGGACGAGCTCACGGGGGCCGAGTCACCATGAGCGCTACCGGCGTGCGCGCCGGGCGCCTGCTGGGCGCGGCGGCGGTCGCGGCCGTGCTGACGTTCGCCGGGCTCGGGCTGGGCATGCTGATCGCCCGCCACACGCAGCGCGCGCCGGCGGAACCGCGCGTCCCGCAGCCGTGGGCCGCTTCCGCTCCGGCGCAGCCGGTGCAGTGGACGGAAGGCGTCAGCGGCGGGCGCTACTACTCGTCCGACGAGCGCAACAACATCGCCATCTACGACGCCCTCAACGAGGGGGTGGTCAACGTCTCGGCCGAAGGCAGCGTGCTCTTTCGCTACCGCCCCATTCCCCGCTCCGACGCGGGCTCCGGCGTGATCATCGACGCCGACGGCCACGTGCTGACCAGCCACCACGTGATCAGGAACGCCACGCGCCTGACGGTCACGCTCTGGGACGGCAGCGAGCACGATGCGGCGCTCGTCGGCGCCGATCCGGAGAACGACCTGGCGGTGATCCGTTTCGAGCCGGGCGGCACGCCGCTGACGGTGATCCCGTTCGGGGACTCGACCGACCTGCGCGTCGGCCAGAAGGTGCTGGCCATCGGCAACCCGTTCGGCCAGGACCGGTCGCTGACCACCGGCATCGTGTCGGGACTCGGCCGGCCGGTGGAGGCGGACGACGGCCGCATCATCCAGCAGATGATCCAGACCGACGCCTCCATCAACCCGGGCAACTCCGGCGGGCCGCTGCTGGACGCCGGCGGCCTCATGATCGGCATCAACACCATGATCTTCTCGCCTACCGGCGCCTCGGTCGGCATCGGCTTCGCCGTGCCGGTCGCCACCGCGCGCCGCGTGCTGCCCGAGCTCATGGAGAGCGGCACCGTGCGGCGCGGCTGGATCGACATCCGCGGCGTGCCGATCTCGGCGCGCCTGGCGCGGGCGCTGGAACTGACGCGTAGTGACGGGTTGCTGGTACACGTGGTCGAGCCCGACTCGCCGGCGGCGCGGGCCGGCCTGCGCGGCGGCACCACCCGCGTAAACTGGGGCCAACGCGTGTTCTATGCCGGCGGCGACATCATCGTCGAGGTGGACGGCCAGCAGATCAGCGGCTATCGCGAGCTGCTGGCCGCGCTGGAGGACAACAAGCCGGGCCAGGTGGTGACGGTGGTCGTGGAGCGCGACGGCCGTCTGCGTGAGCTGTCGGTCACGTTGAGCGAACGCTCCCCGTGAACCGGTTCGCCGCCCACGCGCCGTTCCAGCCGGCCGGCGATCAGCAGCAGGCGGCCCAGGCGATCGTCGCCGGTCTGTCCGGTGACAGCCGCTTCCACACCCTGAAGGGGGTCACCGGCTCGGGCAAGACCTTCACGATGGCCAAGATCGTGGAGGCGCTGCAGCGGCCGACGCTGGTCCTGTCGCACAACAAGACGCTGGCCGCGCAGCTCTTCCGCGAGTTCAAGGACTTCTTCCCCGAGAACGCGGTCGAGTACTTCGTCTCCTACTACGACTACTACCAGCCGGAGGCGTACGTCGCGTCCCGCGACCTCTACATCGAGAAGGACGCGTCGATCAACGAGGAGATCGAGCGCATGCGCCTGTCGGCCACCACCTCGCTGGTCGAGCGGCGCGACACGATCGTGGTCGCCACCGTGTCGTGCATCTACGGACTGGGAAACCCGCGCGACTTCCGCGAGATGCGTCTGGAGGTCCGGCTGGGCGACACCTACGATCTGCGCGAGCTGCTGCGCGGTCTGGTGGCCGTGCAGTACGAGCGCAACGACGCCGTGCTGGACCGCGCCACGTTCCGGGTGCGCGGCGACGTGCTGGAGATCTTCCCCTCCTACTCCGAGCAGGCGGTCCGCATCGAGTTCTTCGGCGACGAGGTGGAGCGCATCCGCCGCATCGATCCGCTGAACGGCACGGCGCTCGGCGAGCTGGACTACTGCGCCATCTATCCGGCCAAGCACTTCGTCACCCCGCAGGAGCGCATCCGCGCCGCCACCGCGCAGATCCGCGCGGAGCTGCAGGAGCGGCTGGCCGAGCTGCGCGCCGCCGACCGCATGGTGGAGGCGCAGCGCCTTTCGACCCGCACCGAGTACGACCTGGAGATGCTGCAGGAGATGGGCTACTGCCCGGGCATCGAGAACTACTCCCGGCACCTGAGCGGCCGTGAGCCCGGCGAGCGCCCGGGCGTCCTGATCGACTTCCTGCCCGAGGGATTCCTGACCATCGTCGACGAGTCGCACGCGACCCTGCCGCAGCTCCGCGGCATGTTCGAGGGGGACCGCTCACGCAAGCAGGCGCTGGTCGAGCACGGCTTTCGCCTGCCGTCGGCGCTCGACAACCGCCCGCTGACCTACGACGAGTGGGAGGAGTTGGTCGGCCGCGTGCTGTTCGTCTCCGCAACGCCGGGGCCGCTGGAGCTGAAGCTCTCCGACCGCGTGGCCGAGCAGGTCATCCGGCCCACCGGGCTGCTCGACCCGGAGATCCACGTCCGGCCGAGCGAGGGCCAGATCGACGACCTGTACGGGGAGATCCGTGCGCGCGTCGACGCCGGCGAGCGCTGCCTGGTCACGACCCTCACCAAGCGCATGTCGGAGGACCTGTCGTCCTACCTGGCGGAGATCGGGCTGCGCGTGCGCTATCTCCATTCCGAGGTGGAGACCGTGGAGCGCGTCGAGCTGCTGCGCGACCTGCGCGCCGGCGAGTACGACGTGCTGGTCGGCGTGAACCTGCTGCGCGAGGGGCTGGATCTTCCCGAGGTGTCGCTGATCGCCATCCTGGATGCCGACAAGATCGGCTTCCTGCGCTCCGCGACCTCGCTGATCCAGATCATCGGCCGCGCCGCCCGCCACGTGAACGGGACCGTGCTGATGTACGCCGACGCCGAGTCGGAGGCGATGCGGGAGGCGATCGCGGAGACCGAGCGGCGCCGCGCGATCCAGATGGAGCACAACCGCCGCCACGGCATCACGCCGACCAGCATCAGGAAGGAGATCCAGCAGCTCCTGGTGCGCAAGTCGGAGGAGAAGCGGGATGCCGCCGCGCACGACCTGGAGGTCCGCCGGGGCGAGTACGACGTGGAGGTTCCGGAGCAGCGGGACGATCTGATCCGGGCGCTGGAGCAGGAGATGCT
Source organism: Spirochaetia bacterium (assembly GCA_963662775.1). Lineage (GTDB taxonomy): Bacteria > Spirochaetota > Spirochaetia > SZUA-6 > Bin103 > CATQHW01. Next base: position 590,991 of record OY759747.1, on the reverse strand, counting down.
GAAGCTGGCCGAGGATCTGGAGTTCGAACGGGCGGCGGTGCTGCGCGACGAGATCGAGCGCCTCAAGGGCGGCGGTGAGGCCGGGCAGCAGCCAGGCGCGGCGCGCGCCGGATCCGGCGCGCGCCGCCGCCGCGGGGCGCGACGATGAGGAGGAGCGTGGCCGGCCTCGCGGCGCTGGTGATCGCTCTGCCACTGGGGCTCGCAGCGTGCGGGGCGCCGAAGATCGAACCGGCGCTGGTGCTGCCGCCGACACCGGTGCTGGCGATGTCCATCCGGTGGGCGGTGGTCGCCGTGGACGGCCTGCGGTTGCGGGACCGGCCGGACCAGACCGGACGTATCCTGCTGTCGCTGACGGAGGGGTCCCGCGTGGAGGTCCTCGCGCGGACGCCCGATGCGATGGAGATCGACGGGCAGACCGACTACTGGTACCAGGTCAACCACAACGGCCTGCGCGGGTGGACGTTCGGGGCCTTCCTCACGGAGGTGCCCGGCCTCACCGAGGGTAGTGCCCACGCGGAGACGGACTCGACCGGAACCGATCGTTGAACGTCCCGTTCGATGAGGTCACCGCCTGGCTGCGCGTCTGGGCGGTGCCGCCGCTCATGGGAGCGGCCATCGGCTACGCGACCAACTACGTGGCCATCCGGATGCTCTTTCGACCGCTGACCCGCAAGCGCGTCCTCGGCATCCCCGTCCCTCTGACACCCGGCGTGATCCCCCGTCAGCGGGGCCAGCTCGCGCGCAGCATCGCCGCCGTGGTCTCACGGGAGCTGCTCACGCCGGACTCGATCCGCGCCCACCTGCAGCGTCCGGAGTTCAGCGCGCGCCTGCGCGTGCAGCTTGCGTCGCTCTCGGGCGAGCTGCTGGCCATGCCGGTGCGGAACCTGGCGGGGGCGGTGCAGGGTGCGCGGCCGCAGATCGAGCGCGGGCTGGCGGCGCTGCTGCACCGGTTGTTCGGCTCGCGCGGGTTCATCTACGCGCTGCGGGGGTTGATCGGGCGTGCGGTGGAGAGCGCCGGCAGCCGTCGTCTGAGCGAGGTGGCGGATGATCTCACGCTGTCGGACTTCGTGAGCGGCCGCCTCCTCCCGCGGCTGGCCGGGCCGGAGGTGGGGCGTCAGATCGGCCGGGCGGTCGCCGGCGCCGCCGAGCGGCCGCAGGCGACGGTGGGCGACTTGCTGTCGCCGGCCGTGGCGGAGCGCGTCGCCGCCATGCTGCCTGCGATCGTGCCGGCGCTGATGCGCGAGCTGATCGGGTGGGTGCGGCGGCCCGCCATGCGCGGCGAGCTGGAGACGCGCGGGAGGCTGCTGCTGCGCGACATCCTGGATCGGCTCAACCTGATGCAGAAGCTGTTCATCGGGGCAGCGCAATACGACCGCACGCTCGCCGAACGCATGCCGGAGATCGTCGACGACGCGCTGCGTCAACTGGAGCACGCCGCCGACGATCCGGAGGTGGTGGCGCACATGCAGGAGGCGCTCCGCGAGTGGCTGTCATCCGCACGCGACCGGCCGCTGGCCGAAGTGCTCCCGGATGCGGCAGAGCAGCGGATCGGCGAGCTCTGGGGGGCCGTGGCCGCGGGACCGGTCACCGCGCTGATCGACGCCGTGCTGCAGCGTTTCCTGGAGGAGCACGGTGAGACGCCGGTCGCCGAGATCGCGGCCCGTTACCTGGGCGTCTCGGCGAGCGATACGGTGGACGAGGTCTCGCAGCGGCTCCTGCGCTACCTCTCCGACGAACGGACCGCCCGGTCGGTCGCGGCGCAGATCGCAGGCGCCGTCGACCGGCTGGCCCACTCCGGCGACGTGACCTTCGCGGAGCTGCTGGCGCTCGACCAGGACGCCAAGGCCGCCCTGGACGACGCGGTCGCCGCCCGTGCCGAGCGGTTGCTGGTGGAGCAGGTGCCGGCGATGGTGGCCGCGCTGGACGTCGAGCGGCTGGTGATCGACCGGATCGACGGGCTGGAGGTGCGTGACGTGGAGCGCATTCTGCTGGCCGTCATCGCGCGCCACCTGAAGTGGATCAACCTGTTCGGCGCGCTGATCGGATCGCTGATCGGACTCTCGCAGCTAGCCCTGCGCGGTGCCGGCGTCGCCGGCGCCGGCCTCTGAGCCGGTGCCGGCCTCTGACCCGGTCCCGGGCGGTGACCGGGCGACCGTGCCTGCCCTGGCCAGGATCCAGTCCTGCAGCGCGGCCAGGCGGCTGCGCAGCGATGCTTCCACGAAGCGCTCGAGGACGTTCGGCGCCTGCGCGGCCACCAGCCCATACACCGTCCACGACTCGGCAGCAGCGACATCGTGGTCCGCCGCGGCCTGCCCGGTGCCGGACGAACCTGCGGGGGCGATCAGCAGCGCGATCAGCAGCCGCTCGGAGTCGATCAGACGAATCCGCATGACGCTGAGCGGCAGCGGATTGCTGACGATGAGCAGGATGGCGTCGTCCGCGGTGCGGTACTCCAGCCGGTATGGCGCCATGCCGAAGGAAGCGTCGTCGACCAGCGCGTACGCGACGCCCCGGCCGCCGGCAGCCGGGACCGGGTCGGCCACGACGGCGCCGTGGGTGTCGATCGCATGCGCGGTCTTGAACAATACCCGCTCGCTCCGGTGCAGGACCGAGAGGTACCGGATGCCCTGCAGGGTGCTGATCGCATGCAGCGCATCGTACAGGTCGGCGGTCGTGGCGCCGTTGGCCGGCAGCTCGCCCCGGGTCTCGAACGCATGGCTGGGCAGGAGCGTGGCGAACCGTTCGTGCACCTCCCGGCCGAGCACGGTGTCCGCCGGCATGCAGGCGAGCGTTCCATCCACGCGCTGCACGGCGGGGAACGCCCGGCCGCCGTCGGCGACCATCCGGCCGGCCGGGAGGCACGCCGTGCCCGAGTCGGCCCCGATGACGACCGGAAGCAGCAGGCAGAGCCCCGCCGCCAGCAGCGCCGGGAGCGCGTGGCGGGACGGGAGTGTCCGGTGCACGGCGCTACGGTAGCGCTGGCCGGCGGCGGCACCGCCGGGCATGTCAATCCGGGCCTGGAGGTGGCACGGATGTTGCGCGCACGCGGCCTGCGTGTCTTCTGGCTGGGCACCCACGGCGCCCTGGAGGCGCGGCTGGTGCGTGCGGCGGGCATCGAGTTCCATGCGCTCCCCGCGGGTAAGTTGCGACGGTATGCGTCGGTGCGCAACTTCACCGATCTCGGCCGCACCGGCGCCGGCGTCCTTGGCGCGGTGCGCATCCTGCGCCGCGAGCGCGCTCGCGTGCTGTTCGCCAAGGGCGGCTTCGCCAGCGTGCCACCGGCGGCGGCCGCGGCGCTGCTCGGCATCCCGGTCGTCACCCACGAGTCCGACAGCACCGCCGGCCTGGCGACCAGGATCATCTCGCTGGTCGCGAAGCGGGTGCTGTTGTCGTGGCCGTCGTCGGCGGCCACCCTGCCGCTGCCCGCGCGCGCCCGGTTCACCGGCCTGCCGGTGCGTGCGGCGATGCGCGCGGGCGACCCGTGGCGCGGGCGTGGGTATCTTGGAGTGGGAGAGCGGACGCGGATCATGCTGGTAGTGGGAGGCAGCCTGGGCGCCGCTACGCTGAACCGCATGGTCGGCGAGGCGCGAGATGAGCTGGCCCGCGACTGGATGGTCGTGCACCAGACCGGCGGCCGGGACGGCGGGCAGGCCGTGGACGAGCCCGGCTACCGCGCGCGGCCGTACTTCGATGAGGAGCTCCCCGATCTGCTGGCAGCGGCGGACGCCGTCGTCAGCCGCGCCGGCGCGACCTCGCTCGCGGAGTTCGCGGCGACCGGGACGGCCGCGGTGCTGGTGCCGCTGCCGCGCACGGCAAGCCGCGGCGAGCAGATCGTCAACGCCCGCTTGCTGGCCGCGGCCGGTGCGGCCCTGGTGCTGCAGCCCGGCGCGCAGACCGGGTCCGGGCTGTTGCGTTGCGCGCGCCGCCTGGCCGACGATCGGCTCCGCGCCCGCATGTCCGCCGCGATACGCGCGCTGGATCGTCCGAGTGCGACTGCCGAGGTCGTGTGGCACACGCTGCGCGCGGCCGGGCTGGAGCAGACGGGCCGGGAGTGACCGAGTTCATGGAGACGGTGCTCAATCGGATCCCGGTCTTCGTGGACCGGCTGGCCGTCGTCCTGGCAGGGCTCGGCACCCTCGACGTGGTCCTGATGGTGGTCACCCTGATCCTGGCGATCCGCGCCGCGATCCGCGGCTTCGTTGCGGAGGCGTTCGGCGTCGCCGCGGTGGTCGCCGGCGTCGCCGTGGCTGCCGTCCTGGTGGGGCCGGCCAGCGCCTACGTCGACGTCGCCACCAGCAGTTCATCGTTCTGGAACAAGGTGGTCGCCTTCCTGGTCCTGTTCCTGGGGACCTACCTGGTACTCAAGCTGGTGGAGTATGTCGTGCACCGGATCTCCCGGACCCTGCGCCTGCAGCAGCTCGACCACCTGTTCGGCCTGGCGCTGGGCGTCGCCGAAGGGGCGGTGATCGGCGCCGTGGCGATCGCCGGCATGCATGCCCAGCCGTGGTTCCCCGAGGCCGCCGGCTTGCTGGAGGCGAGCGTGGCAGCCCAGTTCGCCGAGCAGACGCTCGGCATCGGTCCGCCCTCGGCCGGGAGCGCCGCCGATGTTCGCTGACCTGATCGGCCACGCCGCAACGGCCGACCGGCTGCGCGACGCGGTGCGGAAGGGGACGCTGGCACCGGCCGTCCTGTTCGAAGGGCCGCCGGCCGCCGGCAAGCTGACCGCGGCGCTGGAGCTGGGCCGCGTGCTGAACTGCCGGTTGGACGGCGAGCCGGGCTGCCGCTGCCCGTCGTGCGGGAGCAACCGGGCGTGTCAGGACCCGCACGTGCTGCTGCTGGGAGGCCGCGACTTCGCCGCCGGGATAGCCGCCGCGTCGGCCGCGCTCGCCAGGTCCGACACGCCCGCGTCGCGGGAGCTGTTCGTGCGCTCGGTGCGCACGCTGACCCGCCGCTTCGACGAGCTGCTGTGGACAGGCTCCGAGCCCCGGCTGCGACGGCTGCGTCCGCGTGTCGTGGAGCTGGAGGAGCGGCTGGAGACGCTGCGCACCGACGGCGCGCCGGAGGTGGCAGGCGAGCTGGCGCGCGCCGCGAACCTGGAGGCGGTGTCCGTGAACGCCGTGCGCGCGATCGAGACCTGGTCTCGGGTGGCGACGCCCGGCGTCAAGGTGATCATCGTGGAGGTGCGGCGGTGGCTGCCGGAGCCGGCCTCCAACGCCTTGCTGCGCACGGTGGAGGAGCCGCCGGGCCGCACGCACTTCATCTTCACCGCGCCGTCGCCGCAGGCGCTGATCCCGACCCTGCTGTCGCGGCTGTCCCGCTACCGGTTCGCGGAGCGCGGCGCGGCCGACCAGCGCCGCGTGATCGGGGAGGTGTTCGGGGACCCGGCCTCGGATGCCGCGTCGCTGGCCGACTACCTCGCCGGCCGGGGAGCGGCATCCGCATCCGCGGACGGCGCATCCGATCTGCAGCGTGCGGCGGCGCGGTTCTGCGATACTGCCCTGGCCGGCGGCGCCTGGGATGACGCCGGCGTCGCCGTGCCGGCCGACCGTGAGGAGACCTTCGCGTTCCTGCAGTCGTGCGCCGAACACCTGCGCGCCCTGCTCAGGTCGCCCGCACGGGCTGCCCAGGTGCAGCGCATCGAACGCTGGTACCGGTTCCTCGATGACGCGGCATGGAGGGTCAAGACCATGAACATGAACCCCGAGGCGACCGTCGCCGACATCGCCCGCGGCATGGCCGACGGCGGCGAGCCGCCGATGAGGCGCCGGTGAGCCGCTTCTACCAGAAGGCGATCGAGCGGCTCGACCGCCTGGACCCGATGCAGGCCGGGACGCTGCTGCGCGGCCTGTCGGCAGAGAACGACCTGCTGGCGATGGTGCTGGAGGCCATGACCGACGGCATCATCGTCCTCGACGAGGCGCACGCCATCCGCCTGATCAACAAGGCGGCCGAGCGCATGCTGCCGTTCGCCGGCGACGAGCTGACCGGCCGCGCGGTCTGGCAGGTGGTCGACGACGAGCAGGTGGCGGCGTTCCTGCGCGACACGCTGATCGGCTCCGACCGGGTCCTGGACGGCGAGTTCACGCTGGAGGGAGCGCATGCGGCGACCCTGGAGATCACCATCGTGCCCCTGGTTCGCGACCGCCGCATCGACGGCAGCCTCGTGCACCTGGACGACATCACCGAGCGCCGCTCGGAGGAGGCGAGGCTTCGGCGGGCGGAGAGCCTGGCGTCGATGACGACGCTGGCTGCCGGCGTCGCGCATGAGATCCGCAATCCGCTCACCTCCATGAGCATCCACCTGCAGCTCATCCAGCGGTCCCTTGGCGGCCAGACGGTGCCGGCGGAGATCGACGAGAGCCTGAGCACGATGACCGAGGAGATTCAGCGCCTCAACAAGATCGTGGTCGACTTCCTGTTCGCCGTGCGGCCGATGAACTCGGAGCTGCGCGAGGGGGACGTCAACGACGTCCTGCAGCCGCTGCTGGCGTTCCTCCGCCCGGAGCTGAGCGCGAGCGGCATCGAGGTCGTCGAGAAGCTGGCGTCGCGGCTGCCGCCCGCCCATATCGACGAGCGGCTGCTGCGCGAGGCGCTGCTGAACATCGTCAAGAACGCCAAGGCGGCAATGCCGGCCGGCGGGACGCTCACCGTGGGCACGATGCTGGACGGCGAGCGCATCCGCATCACCGTGCAGGACAACGGCACCGGCATCCCCGACGACATCGCCGACAAGATCTTCGAACCGTATTTCACGACGCGCGAGTTCGGTTCCGGGCTCGGCCTGACGCTCACCTACAAGATCATCAAGGAGCACGCCGGCGACATCGAAGTGTCCTCCAGGCCGGGCGCCGGCACGACGTTCCGGGTCTGCATTCCGGTCTCGCCCCGCGCCCGGCGTATGGTGGAGTATCAGGCGGTCGCGAAATGAGTGCCACGATCCTGGTCGTCGACGACGAGCGGAACATCCGCGAAGGGCTGCGCAGAGCGCTGGAGTTCGACGGTCACGCGGTGGTGACGGCGGCGGACGGCAGGGAGGCGCTCAGCGTGCTGGCCAGCGAGGAGATCGACCTCGTGATCGCCGATCTGCGCATGCCGCGCCTGTCCGGCGATCAGCTTCTCAAGCAGGTCGCCGAACGCCACCCGGCCGTGCGGGTGATCATCCTCACCGGCCACGCGACCGTGGAGGTAGCCGTGCAGGCGATGCGCGACGGCGCCTACGACTTCCTGGAGAAGCCGGTCAACCTGGAGCGGCTGGCCCTGCTGGTGGAGCGCGCGCTGGCCGAGCGCAAGCTGACCCTGTCCAACCGCGCGTTGCGCCGCGAGCTGGAGCGGCAGCAGGCCTCGCGCGGCCTGCTCGGCAACAGCACGGCAATGCACCGGGTGTTCGAGATGGTCGAGCAGGTGGCGCCCAGCCGCGCCTCGGTGCTGGTCACGGGCGAGAGCGGCGTCGGCAAGGAGGTGGTGTCCGAAGCGATCCACCGCCTGTCGCCGCGCGCCGACCAGCCGCTGATCAAGGTGCACTGCGCGGCGCTGGCGGAGACGCTGCTGGAGAGCGAGCTGTTCGGCCACGAGAAAGGCGCCTTCACCGGCGCGGTCGGGCGCAAGCGCGGGCGCTTCGAGCTGGCCCACACCGGCACGATCTTCCTCGACGAGATCGGCGAGATCAGCCCGGCCGTACAGATCAAGCTGCTGCGCGTGCTGCAGGACCGCGCGTTCGAGCGCGTCGGCGGCGAGCAGACGATCGAGGTGGACGTGCGCGTCATCGCCGCCACCAACCGAGACCTGACGGCGGAAACCAAGGCGGGCCGATTCCGGGACGACCTGTTCTACCGGCTGAACGTCGTCAACATCCGCGTGCCGCCGCTGCGCGAACGCCGCGAGGACATCCCGATCCTGGCGGCCGCCCTGCTGAAGACGCTGGCTACCGAGAACGGGAAGGAGATCGACGGCTTCGATGCCGACGCCAACCAGCGGCTCTGGGACTACGAGTGGCCCGGCAACGTCCGCGAGCTGCACAACGCCATCGAAAGCGCCGTGGTGATGACTCGCGGATCGGTGATCGCGGCAGCCGACCTGCCACCGCACATCCGCGAGGAGTCGGCCGCCGCGTTCGTGCGGCCGGCGCCCGGCAGCTCCGCTCGGTTGGTGCCGGGGCAGCCGGATCATCCGAGGGGCGATGCGTACGTGCGGCTGCCGATCGGCAGTACCGTGGAGGATGCCGAGCGCGAGCTGATCCGCTACACGCTCGCCGCCCACCGGGGCAACAAGACCAAGGCGGCCGCGGTGCTCGGCATCGGCCGCAAGACCCTGCACCGCAAGCTGGCCGAGTACGGTATCGAATCCGAGCCGTAGGACGGCTCGGGACGGCGGCTACGAGGCCTCGGAAGCCTCGCGGATGCGGTTGAAGGAGGCGTTGAGCCTGGCGGAGATCTCGGTGGCGACCCGTTGGCGCTCCGGGTCGTGCGCATACCGGTCGGGGTGGTAGGTGCGCATCAGCCGCCGGTAGGCCTGCTTGACGGTGGCGAAATCGGTGCCGGGCGGAAGCTCCAGGTTGCGATAGTCCTGGGCGGCCGCCTGCGGCCGTTGCCGCTGCCCGGACGATCCTCCCGAGCCGTCCCCGCGGTCGTCCGCCGGACGGGGGCGCTCCGCGCCGGTGCGCAGGTACTCCTCCAACTCCTCCCACGCCTCGGAGTAGAAGCTGTCCGTCCGCCGCCGGTCCCGCTCCGCGTCAGGCTTGAGCAGCGTCTTGATGACCCGCTCGACGCGGGAGAAAAACGCATCCACGGCGGGGTCGATCCTATCGGTGTGCCGGCCAGGGGACAACGGCAACGGCCGCCAACACGAAAAAGCCCGCTCCCCGACAGGAGCGGGCCTTCGCGCGCAATGCGCGAGGTATCCGTGGGCTAGCTGACGACCGCGAGCACGTCGGCGGCCTTGATGATGAGCTGTTCCTCGCCCTCCACCTTGATCGTGGTCCCCGCGTACTTGTCGTAGATGATCTTGTCGTCCGTCTTGACCTTGATCTCTTCGTCGTCGCCGATCGCCAGCACGACCCCTTCCTGAGTCTTTTCCTGGGCGGTCTGCGGAATGTAGATACCGCCCGCGGTCTGCGTCTCCGCGTCGACAGTCTTGACCAGGATTCTGTCACCGATGGGCTGAATCTTCATGGGCTCCTCGCTGTATTGATGAGTGGTGTAGCGCCGGCCGTGGGCCGGAGCGCGTTGTGATTGTGATCGCTGGCGAATATACGGTCGCCCTCGGGGAGCGTCAAGACCGATCCGGATCGTCATGCCGCCGTCCCGCCGTACAGGGTAAATCTGACACGAACTGACGCCGATCCTTGGACAAGCGGGTCATTGTGACCCACGGGGCTGTCGGGCCGGTCGACCATCTCGATTGCAAAGACCTTGCCTGCAAATAGATAGCTTCGTCAGGGACGCTTTCCAAGCGTGGCACGGATCTTGCTCCTATGATTGCGAGGTAAAGAAGATGGCAAGAGAGACATCCAGCGATGACAGCGTTCTCGCGCGGTACCTGCGCGAGATCAATCGCATTCCGCTGCTCACCAGAGAAGAGGAAGAGCACCTGGCCCGCAAGGTTGCGGCGGGCGACAATGACGCCAAGGAAGCGCTGGCGCGCGCCAACCTTCGGTTCGTGGTGAACGTCGCCAAGCGATACCAGAATCAGGGCCTGCCGCTGCTGGACCTGATCAGCGAAGGCAACATCGGACTCCTGCATGCGATCGACCGGTTCGACGTGGACAAGGGGTATCACTTCATCTCGTATGCCGTGTGGTGGATCAAGCAGGCGATCCTGAAGGCGGTGTGCGAGCAGTCCCGCCTGATTCGCCTGCCGCTGAACCGCGCGAACGAGCTGGTCCAGATCGACCGGGCGCGCAAGGAAGTGCAGAGCGAGACCGGCACGGAGGGGACGGCCGAGCAGATCGGCAAGCGTCTGCAGCTCAAGCCGGAGCTGGTCGAGGAGCTCACCTCGATCTCGCGCGAGCTGGTTTCTCTCGACGCGCCGATGTACGCCGACTCCGAGTCGGCCAACCGGTCGGAGTTCGTGGAGGATGCGAAGGGCGAGTCGCCGGATGAGAGTGCCCTGATGCGGTCGCTGCGCGAGGACATCGCGACGGTGCTCCGTTCGTTGACCAACCGCGAGGCCGACATCATCAAGCATCGCTTCGGCCTCGAAGGCCGCCGGCCGCTCTCCCTGAAGGAGATCGGGCTGCGCTATCACCTGACCAAGGAGCGCATCCGCCAGATCGAGAAGAAGGCGCTGCGCCAGCTCCGGCATCCGTCGCGGGCCCAACACCTGGAAGCCTACGTAGCCTGAGCGACGAGAAGCGGCGCCGCTGGCGCCGCTTCTCGTCCCCAACAAAATAATTACATCTGTCGACCTGCTCTCTGTCTCATCGGGCAGAGCGCGCCTCCCGGCCGGCCGCCGAAGGCGCCGGGACAACCCGTATCCGGCGCGAAGCGCGCCGGGAACCGGTGCGGTCCGCGCCAAAGGCGGGGCTGGGCCAGGGGCGGGCGCCGAAGGCGCCGGCCCCTGGGGCGTTGACACTGTCGGGATTGGGCTTTCTCCTACGGGCAAGCACACCCGGTCGCAGGAAGGGGCACACGTGGCACAGGACAACAGCAAGTACGTCTACTTTTTCGGAGACGGGTCCGCCGAGGGGCGGGCCGACATGAAGGAGCTGCTCGGCGGCAAGGGCGCGAACCTGGCGGAGATGACCAGCCTGGGCATCCCGGTGCCGCCGGGGTTCACGCTCTCCACCGAGGTGTGCGCGGCGTTCCACGAGAACCGCCGCACCTACCCGGACGGTCTCCGGGAAGAGGTGGCCGCACACCTGCAGCGCCTGGAGACCCTGATGGGCCGCACGCTCGGCGGCTCCCGCGATCCGCTCCTGGTGAGCGTCCGCTCCGGGGCGGCGCAGTCCATGCCGGGCATGATGGACACGGTCCTCAACCTGGGTCTCAACGACGTCGCGGTCGAGGGCCTGGCCGAGCAATCGGGCAATCCCCGCTTCGCCCGGGACGCCTATCGGCGCTTCATCCAGATGTACGGCGACGTCGTGCGGGAGGTCCCGCACGGCGCGTTCGAGCACGCGCTGGAGGCGGCCAAGCAGCGCAAGGGAGTGACCGAGGACACCGACCTGGACGAGTCCGACCTCGACGAGGTGATCGCCGCCTACAAGGAGATCTACTCCACGCACACCGGCGAGCCGTTTCCGCAGGTCCCGCTCGACCAGCTCTGGGGCGCCGTCGACGCCGTGTTCGGGTCATGGAACAACGGCCGCGCCATCCGCTACCGCCGGTTGAACGACATCAAGGGCCTGCTCGGCACCGCCGTCAACGTGCAGTCGATGGTGTTCGGGAACTCCGGCGCGGACTCCGGGACCGGCGTGTGCTTCACCCGCGATCCGTCGACGGGAGAAAACGTGTTCTACGGCGAGTATCTCCAGAACGCGCAGGGCGAGGACGTGGTGGCCGGCATCCGCACGCCCGAGCCGCTGACGGCGCTGCGCCGGCGCCATCCGGACGTGTACGGGCAGCTCGAAGAGGTGCGCACCGGCCTGGAACGCCACTACCGGGACATGCAGGACCTGGAGTTCACGGTCCAGCACGGCGACCTCTACCTGCTGCAGACCCGGTCGGGGAAGCGCACCGGCGCGGCGGCGGTGACGATCGCCGTGGACATGGTGAGCGAAGGGCTGATCACCCGCCAGGAGGCGATCGAGCGGGTCGAGCCGCAGCAGATCGACCAGCTCCTGCACCCCGGAATCGATCCGGCGCGGCGCGGCGAGCTGGGCGAGGCTGTCGCCACCGGCCTCAACGCGTCCCCCGGCGCCGCCACCGGGCGCGTCGTGTTCAGCGCCGACGATGCCGAGGAGTGGACGGCCCGCGGCGAGCGCACGCTGCTGGTGCGCCGCGAGACCTCACCGGAGGACATCGGCGGCATGGTCGCCGCGGAGGGCATCCTCACCTCGACCGGGGGCATGACCTCGCACGCCGCGGTGGTGGCCCGCGGCATGGGGACCCCGTGCGTGGCCGGCTGCAAGGCGCTTGCCATCACCGCCAAGACCGCCAGCGTCGGCTCGGTGCGGTTCGGCGAGGGCGACTGGGTGACGATCGACGGCTCCTCGGGCGAGGTGTTCCTGGGTGAGGCGCCGCTCACGGAGCCCGAGATCTTCGGTCCGCTGGCGGAATTCCTCACCTGGACCGACGAGGTGCGCACGCGCGTGCAGCTCGCCGGCCAGCCGCGCGGCTTCGGGGTGCGCACCAACGCCGATCTGCCGCGCGACGCACGGACCGCCCGCGAGTTCGGCGCGGAAGGCATCGGCCTCTGCCGCACCGAGCACATGTTCTTCGACGAGGGCAAGCTGGCGATCTTCCAGGAGATGATCGTGGCGGAGGACGCCGAGGCGCGGCAGCAGGCGCTCGACCGGCTGCTGCCGCTGCAGCGCGAGGACTTCCGCGGCATCTTCCGGGCCATGTCGGGCTTTCCGGTGACCGTGCGGCTGCTCGATCCGCCGCTGCACGAGTTCGTGCCCCGGACGCAGGAAGACATGGAGCAGCTCGCGCAGAAGACCGGCGTGCCGCTCGAACGCCTGCAGGCGCGCATCCACAGCCTGCACGAGCAGAACCCGATGCTCGGCCACCGCGGCTGCCGGCTCGGCATCACCTATCCGGAGATCTACGACATGCAGGTGCAGGCGATCATGGAGGCGGCCTGTGCGGAGGCGGCCGACGGCATCGAGGTGCTTCCCGAGATCATGATCCCGCTGGTCGGCACCGAGGAAGAGCTGCGCCGGCTGCGCGAGCATGCGGAGGCGGTCGCGCAGGCGGTGCTGGCGCGCTCGGCAACGCCCGTTCCCTACCAGGTCGGCACCATGATCGAGATTCCCCGCGCGGCGCTCACCGCCGAGCGGATCGCCCGCCACGCCGACTTCTTCTCGTTCGGGACCAACGACCTGACGCAGCTCACGTTCGGCTACAGCCGCGATGACGCGGGCGTGTTCCTCCCCGAGTACGTCGCCGAGGGGGTGCTGGAGCAGGACCCGTTCCAGGTGATGGATGCCGACGGCGTCGGCGCGCTGGTGGAGATCGGTGTCGAGCGCGGCCGCAGCGTCAAGCCGGAGCTCAAGGTCGGCATCTGCGGCGAGCACGGCGGCGATCCCGCCTCGATCGACTTCTGCCTGCGGCACGGCATGAACTACGTGTCCTGCTCGCCGTTCCGGGTGCCGATCGCCCGCCTGGCGGCCGCGCAGTCCGCGCTGCAGGCCGGGGTCGTCACGCCGGCCTGACGGCCGCTACCTGAAGGTTGAAGCCTTCAGCTCGCGCTGGGTCTCGTAGATCGAGCCCGAGCGGATCGGCGGCGGCTGTGGCAGGCGCACCGGGGTCGAGGTCATGCGCACCTCGTTGGAGGCTTCGCCGCGCACGAAGGTGGCCCGGTACTGGTCCCAGCTCATCTGGCCGCCGGCGATCCAGATCGGGTAGGCATCGCCCGCGCAGTACATGAGCAGCAGCAGGCGCCGTGATGCCTGCGAGGCGTTGGGCAGCGATCCGTGCAGGGTGCGCACGTGGTGGATGGAGACGCCGCCGGCAGGCACCTCGATCGCTTCCGCGTCGGCCGGCTCGAAGTCGTGCTCGGTGACCGCGCCCACGAAGGCGCCGTCCTGGTTGTGGTCCAGGATCGGGCCGCGGTGCGATCCCGGGATCGCCAGCAGGCAGCCGTTCTCGCGCGTCATGTCGTCTATGGCCAAGCCCACCGCCAGCACGTCGTCGTTGGTGTGCGGATAGAAGGCCCAGTCCTGGTGCCAGTGCACGGGGCTGCCGAACTCGCCCGACTTCATGTTGAGCTTGGAGCCGTGCGTGCGCACCGCCCAGGTCCCCAGGAGCTGGCTGGACATCTCGACGATGCCCTCGTCGCGCATCGCGCGGTCGTATGCCTCGTGCACGAGGTGCGGCTCCTTGAGACGCCGCAGCTTGGGCTCTGCCGGGGTGTGATCCGGCTCCAGGTCGAACACGTCGGTGTGCTCGGTGACCTCGCGCGAGCGCTCGATGAAGTCGTCGGTGACGGCCTGCAGCTCGGCCACCTGCTCGTCCGGCAGGACCCCTTCGACCGCGATGTAGCCGCGCTCGTGATACTCGTCGATCTGAGCCCGCGTCAGCTTGCGCGTCAGTTCCCGTGTCAGCCCCTGTGTCAGCATGGTCAACTCCTCCCCGCCGGACCGATAATACCCCTCCGGCGGCACGGCCGGCGAGTCGTGCCCCGGAGCGTTTGCATGCGTGGCACCGGCCCACGTACATTGTGCGGGCCGTGGCCGCTCCCGCCCCTGTGCTGCGTCCCGCCGTGGATGTCGCGCCGCCATGCCCGAAGGCGCCGCGCCCGGAGGCGCCGACCGCCGCCGAGTTCCCCGGATGCACGCCCGTCCGGTTGCCGCGCGAGGAATTGGATGACTGCGAACTGCGCTTCGAGTATTGGGACGCGGTCAGCGAGACCGCGTGGGTGTGCGAGCCGGTCAGTCCGTACCACGAGTCGCCGGCGCGGTGTCTGACCGGCCTGGTGACCCTGATCGCCCGGATGCGCGGTGCTCCGATCCGGTGCTTCGGACACATGGACCTGCTGCAGCGCGACCGGCGCGGCGAACCGCAGGTCATCATGCAGGCCGACGAGTCGGTATACCTGCATCCGGGACGCGCCCGGCTGCCGGGGGCGAAGGCGATGATGCTCGGAGAGGACGACCTGCCGGACGTGGTGCTGGAGGTGGATCACACCACCGACGTACGACGGCGCAAGCTGCCGCAGTACGAGTGGTGGGGATTCCCCGAGGTGTGGGTGGAGGTGCCGGACGCGCCGTCGGCGAGCCGTCCACGCGGGAGGCGGTCAGGCCTGACGATTCACCTCTTGGAGAACGGTGCGTTTCGACAGTCTGCGGCAAGCCGGGCGTTCCCCGGCTGGACGGCGGAGGAAATCCACGCGGCGCTGAACGAGCCGGCGTTCTCGGCGGCGACGAGCTCGGCGCTGGAACGGGTGGGCCGGGCGCTTGGCCAGCGGGAGGGCACCGGCCCGGACGACGATCCACTGCTGCGTTCGCAGCGGGCGGAGGCGCGCGCGGAAGCGCGAGCGGAACTGGCGCGCGAGCTGCTGATGGCGCGCGGCATCGCGGTCGGCGTGGACTTTCCCGGCGTGCCGGGGTTCGCCGATCTGCCCGTGCGTGTCATCGCCGCCGCGGCGGCTGCCTGCACCAGCCAGGCGGACTTCCGGCAGCGTCTGCGCCGCTGACGAGGCGGCCGGCCGAACCGGCCGGCGACGGTCCGCGCGTTGCGCCGGCACGGGGGAGATGACGTGGCGAGCGAGTGGCGTCCCGGTGGGACGGAGGGGCAGGTGCGGTCGCGCCGCGAGCGGCGGCCGTACGACACGCGCTCGGTAGCCCGCTGGATCCTGTCCCACCTGCGCCGCCATCCGCTGCTGACCACGGGCGCCGTGGTGCTGCACTCGGGCGCGTGGTGGGCGTACGGCCTGGCGCCGATCATGGTCGGACGGGTCGCCGCGCAGATCATCGAGCCGGTGGCAGGAATGCCGGCGGCGGGGCTCCTGGCGGCATGCCTGTGG
This sequence comes from Spirochaetia bacterium, assembly GCA_963662775.1. Classification (GTDB taxonomy): domain Bacteria; phylum Spirochaetota; class Spirochaetia; order SZUA-6; family Bin103; genus CATQHW01. The sequence goes on along the minus strand of OY759747.1, from coordinate 575,367 downwards.
CTGCTGGCGATCCTGATCGGCGACGCCTGCCTGTCCATGGCGGCCAACGCCTGCACGCTGACCCTGGCCCACCGTGTCGAGCGGGACGCGCGCGACGAGCTCTACCGCAGCCTGCTCGGCAAGAGCCAGACCTACCACGACCGGCAGCGGATCGGCGACTTGGTCGCCCGCGCTACCGACGACTCGCGGATGCTGTCGATGATGGTCCACCCGGGGATACTCTTCATCAGCGACATGGTGATGGGCTTCATCACCCCGATCGTCTACATCCTGCTGCTGGACGCCGAGCTGCTGCTGGTGCCGGTGCTGTACGCCGTCTCCTTCGCGATCACCCTGCGCGCGTTCGTCCGCAAGCTGGGGCCGGTGCTGTTCGAGCAGCGCCGGGCGCAGGGGGAGCTGACCGCGGCGCTGGAGGAGTCGATCAGCGGTATCGAGGTGGTCAAGGTGTCGGTGCGGGAGGCGTTCGAGCGTGGCCGCTTCGCGCGCACGGTGAGCGCCTTCAAGGAGCTGTTCGTCCGCTCCAACCGGATCGAGGGCTTCTACGTCCCCATGCTGATCTACGGCGCGCTGACCGCGTTGGCGCTGATGCACGGCGTGCTGGCGCTGCAGCGCGGCGTGATCGGCCTGGACGGGCTGATCGCCTTCGTCGGGCTCATGCACGCGCTGCGCATCCCGACGTTCGTCTCCGCGTTCTCCTTCTCGATGCTGCAGGGCGGCATCGCCGGCGCCCGGCGCATCCTGAGCGTCCTGAAGGGGTCCGCCGGCATCGACGAGAACCGCGGCGGCGTCAGCGTCCCGATCGACGGCGCGATCTCCTTCCACGGGGTCGACTTCGGCTATGAAGGAGCCGGAGCGGCGCTCACCGGCCTCGACGTCGACATCGCCGCCGGCGAGACGGTCGCCATCGTCGGGCAGACCGGCTCCGGCAAGAGCTCGCTGACGCGGCTGGTCAACCGCACCTACGACCCCGCGCACGGCAGCGTGCGCGTCGACGGCATCGACCTGCGCGCCTGGAACCTCACCAGCCTGCGGTCGCAGATCGCCAGCGTCGAGCAGGACGTGTTCCTGTTCTCGCGCTCGATCGCCGACAACATCGCCTTCGCGCGCCCGGGCGCATCGCGTGCGGAGATCGAAGCGGCCGCGCGCGCGGCGGCAGCCGACGAGTTCATCGCCTCGTTCGTGGACGGCTACGACACCGTGATCGGCGAGCGGGGCGTCACCCTGTCCGGGGGCCAGCGGCAACGCCTGGCGCTGGCGCGCGCGTTCCTGAAGGACCCGCGCATCCTGATCCTGGACGACTCCACCAGCGCCATCGACAGCGCCACCGAGGACGACATCCAGCGCGCGCTCACCCGCATCCAGCGCGGGCGCACGACCCTGATCGTCACCCACCGGCTGTCGCAGATACGGTGGGCGGACCGCATCCTGGTGCTGGACGGCGGGCGGCTGGTCGCCAACGGCACGCACGCGGCGCTGCTGGCCGGCTCCCCTCACTACCGGCGGATCTTCAGCCGCTACGACATCGACCTGCCGCCGCTGGTCGGACGGGACGCGCCCGTTTCGCCGAACGGCGCACCGGAGCCCGGCTGATGGGCTTCCTGATGGACGGCATCGAGGCCGAGGCGTACGACCGCTCGTACAGCGACCGCGAGCTGGTGCGCCGCATCCTGGTCCGTTTCCGGCCCGAGCGCCGGCGGATCATCGCGGTGTGCGGGTCGATCCTGGCCGCGGCGGTGAGCGGCACCCTCCTGCCGATCATGGTCTCCCGCGCCATCGACGGCGTGGGCGTGGAGCTGGCCGGCGGCGCTCCGGTCGCGCTCGGATGGCTGGCCGGCACGGCGGCTGCGATCGTCGGCCTGAACACGCTGAGCTGGCTGTTCAACGCGCACCGCCGCGCCTCCGGATCCCGCGCCATCGGCGGCGTGGTCGAACGCCTGCGCAACGACGCGTTCGCGGCGCTCATGGGCCACGACCTGTCGTTCTACGACACCAACCCGACCGGCAAGGTGGTCAGCCGCGTGGCGTCCGACTCGCAGGCGTTCTCGGAGGTGGTGTCGCTGACCATGGAGTTGGTCAGCCAGACGGTGCTGGTGGTGCTGGTGCTGGCGTACCTGTTCACGGTCGACGCGCTGCTGACGGGCGTGACCCTGCTGCTGGTGCCGCTGATCGTGGGCGCCGCGCTCGGCTTCCGGCACGTCGCGCGCCGCACGGTCACCCAGTCGCGGCGTGCGCTCGGCGACCTCACCGCCCACGTGCACGAGACCATGAGCGGCATCGCCGTCGCCAAGTCGTTCCGCAAGGAGCAGTTGATCTACGATCGCTTCACCGCCGTGAACGCCGCCTCGTACCGGCTGAACTGGCGAGCCGGCCTGGTCTTTTCCGGCATCTTCCCGCTGCTGTTCGCGATCGCGGGCGTGGCGACCAGCGTGCTGGCGTACCTGGGCGGGGTGCGGGTCGCGGATTCCGGCCTGTCGATCGGCGAGTGGTACCTGTTCCTGCAGGGCGTGGGGCTGCTGTGGTTCCCGCTCACCTCCATCGCCTCGTTCTGGAGCCAGCTCCAGCTCGGCCTGGCGGCCGGCGAGCGCGTGTTCGCGCTGCTCGACGCCGAACCGTCGGTGCGTCAGACCGGCTCGCAGCCGGTGGCGTCGGTGCGCGGGCGGATCGAGCTCCGCGACGTCGACTTCGCCTACAACGCGGGGGAGCCGGTGTTCGAGCGCTTCTCGCTGTCCATCGACGCGGGTGAGACGGTGGCCCTGGTCGGCCACACCGGCTCCGGAAAGTCGAGCATCACCAAGCTGATCGCCCGCTTCTACGAGTTCCAGGCAGGCTCGATCCTGATCGACGGGAAGGACATCCGCGGCCTCGACCTGGCGAGCTTCCGGTCCCATCTCGGCTTCGTCACGCAGGTGCCGTTCCTGTTCAACGGCACGGTGGCCGACAACATCCGCTACGGGCGGCCGGATGCCGGCGAGTACGAGGTGGAGCGCGCCGCCCGGCGAATCGGCGGCGGCGACTGGGTCAACGGGCTGCACGACGGACTGGCGACCGCGGTGAGCGAACGCGGCCGCAGCCTGTCCATGGGGCAGCGCCAGCTCGTGGTGCTGGCGCGGGTGCTGCTCAAGGCCCCGGAGGTGATCATCCTGGACGAGGCCACCGCCAGCGTCGATCCGCTCACCGAGGCGCTGATCCAGGAGGGGCTGGACGAGGTGCTGCGCGACCGCACCGCGGTGGTGATCGCGCACCGCCTGTCGACGATCCGCCACGCCGACCGGATCGTCGTGCTGCGCGCCGGGCGGATCATCGAGGAGGGCGACCACGAGTCGCTGTCCGCGGCCGGCGGCCACTACGCGGAGTTGTACGACACCTACTTCCGGCATCAGAGTCTGGAGTACATCGAGCGCCGGCCGGTGCCGGCATAGAGGAGAAACCCATGGGACGCATCACGATCACCTACATCGGCCACGCTTCGTTTCGCTTCGAGTCGGACCGGGGCACGGTCAGCTACTTCGACCCGTGGCTGGACGACAACCCCACCACCACGCTGAGTCGCGACCAGGTCGACGCCGCCGACGTCGTGCTGGCCACGCACGGCCACGCCGACCACATCGGCGACAGCTACGAGATCTGCAAGAGCACCGGCGCCGCCTTCATCAGCCACTACGAGCTGTGCGAGGTGGCCAAGGTCGTCGGCCTCCGCGAAGACACCCTGCTGCCGCTCAACCCGGGCGGCTCGGTGACCGTGGCCGACGTGGAGGTCACCATGACCCAGGCGCACCACTCGCACTCGCTGTCCGACCACGTGCTGCCGCACCCGCTGCCGCAGGGGGTGCTGTACCACACCGGCGGCGCGACCGCCGGCTTCGTGATGGCGTACGACAACGGCGTGACCGTCTACGACGCCGGCGACACCTGCCTGTTCAGCGACATGCAGCTCATCAGCCAGATGTACGGCCCGCAGGTGGCGATCCTGCCGGTCGGCGGCAAGTACACGATGGGCGTGCGCGAGGGCGCCCGCGCCGCCAGCCTGATCCGGGCCGACATCGTCATCCCCTGCCACTACGGCCAGGAGCTCGGCCAGCCGGCGGACATCGACGAGCTGACCCGGCAGGTGGCGTTCCTGAGCCCCGGCACCGCCGTGGTGCCGCTGGACCCGGGCCAGTCGGTGACCTACACCGCCAGCTCCTACGAGGTGAGCGGCTGAGCGGGCGGCGATACGACTCGCAGTGATAGGATCGAACGCAAGTCGCCAGCAATGGAGAGTGGTCTTCCGGTCGATCTCGATGCCCTGATCCATGCCCGGTCCGTAGAAGACAACCGAAGAGAGTTCAAGGCAGCCTGGAACCCCGCGACGCAGTCGTCAGTAGTCCGCACTGTCTGTGCGTTTGCGAACGACTTGCTGAACCTGAATGGCGGATACGTGATTCTGGGTGTCGAGACTGACGATCGCGGCAATCCCGTTCTTCCTCCGCGAGGCATGGAGAATGCCAACGTAGATGAGATTCAGAGAGAGATTATCGGTCAATGCAACCGGATTCATCCGACGTATCATCCACTGCTCTTTCCGGAGGTTTGCCAGGATCGACCTATCCTGGTGATCTGGGCGCCTGGCGGAGATAATCGTCCTTACGAGGCTCCGACGAGGGCAAGAGCCGGGGACCGAGCCTACTACGTGAGGGAGGGATCGCAGACCGTCGAGGCGACGGGCATGCTGCGCGCTCAGCTCTTCGACCAAGCTGCGAAGATTCCATTCGATGATCGCATCAATCGATCCTTACATCTTGACGATGTGTCGGACAGATTGGTGCAGGAGTTCCTCGGGGACATCGGTAGCGATATCGGTCGCACAATTCCGTTTACTCGGGCCGTCTATCCGCGGATGAGACTGACGTCTCCCCTGAACGACCACGAGGCGCCAAGGAATGTCACGCTCCTGTTCTTCATCGACGATCCCGATCGGGTCTTTCCCGGGGCTAGGATCGAAGTGGTGCAATTCGCGGATGACGCGGGGGGTAACCTCTTGGAAGAGACGGTCATTCGGGGGCCGGTCCACCATCAGATCAGGCAGACTCTGCGCTACCTGGAGTCATTGGTCAGCACCGTCCTCGAGAAGATCCCCGGTAGAGCGGAGGTCGACAGGATGGTGACCTATCCCTATGAGGCGATGCGTGAGGCGGTCGTCAACGCCGTGTACCACCGATCGTACGAACACGTCGAACCTACGAAGGTTTATCTGTATCCGGACCGGATCGAGATCACCAGCTACCCGGGGCCGGTACGCGGCGTCGAGTTGCACCATTTTGTCGATGGCGGATCGATCCCGGCAGTGCCGGCGAGGAACCGGCGCATAGGTGAGTTCCTGAAGGACCTCCGACTCGCCGAATCGAAAGGCACGGGCGTGCCGAAGATACGCCGGCACATGAGCGAAAGTGGATCGCCGGAGCCCCGCTTCGATTTCGACGAAGGGCGTACGTATTTTCGGGTCATCCTTCCGGTTCATCCGCGCTATCGGGTGATCCATGCACTTCGTGAGAGCGCCATGATGTGGGCCACCGGCAAGCGTCAGGAGGGCCTCAACCATCTGATGCGCGCCGCGGAAGACCAGCCGGGCTCAGGCGCCCTCACCGGACAGATAATCGAGTACGCCGCTGCATCGGACGACCTGGAGCTCGCCGAGGCCTGTCTGGAACGTTTCGAGTCGACGGATACGCGAACCGAGATCTCACAACCCTACCTGCGCTACGCGGCGGCCTTGCTGAACAGGGGACAGGCTGGCGAAGCACGGAAGTGGCTGAGCCGAGTTCCGACGACGAGCGGATACGGTGATCTTCTCGATGCAGCGATCCTGCACAAGCGAGCGAGGAGCTACGATGAGGCGCATCGCATGTTCGAGGACCTCTACGACCGTGCGAAGGACGACCCAAAGGTGGTACAGGAGTTCGCCCAGACGAAACTTGCTCTTGCTCGTGCCGTGGGCTACGAAGACGCGCTTACCAGGAAGAGGCTCAACCTGCAGGCGGTGGAGTTGCTTCGCAGAGCGATACAGTTGACAGACGATCGGACGCGCGAGGCTTGGTGCTGGTTCGAGCTCGCGAGAGTAGTGGATTGGCTTGGCCAACCGGATAGCGATGTCGAGCATGCGTACCTGCAAGCGATGTCACTGAAGCCGGAAGATGGCAGGTTTGTGGAAGCATTCGAGGGATGGCGTGCAGGGCGAGGAAGATGAGGTGATCGGCTGAGACAGACCTACTTCTTCGCGTACTGGTGCGTGCCCATGATGGCGCGCACCTCATCGAAGCCGCGGGCCTCGAGCAGGCGGCCGACGCGGTCCTCCTCGTGCTCCAGCAGTTTCTTCGCGTTGGTGACCACCTCCTCGAGCCGGTCGCCCGGGAACTTCACCGCGCCGTTCTCGTCCATGTGGACGATCTCGCCGGGCGCCACGTCCATGCCGGACAGGCGCACCGGCACCTGCACGGCCTGCAGCGCCTGCGGCCCGTGGCCGGCGCACACGCCGCGGGTCAGGTACTGGAAGCCCATGGGCCGGATCTCGTGGATGTCGCGCGAGGGGCCGTTGCTGATGGCGCCGACCGCTCCGCAGGCGCGCAGCGCGGAGGTCATGTTGCCGCCGGCCAGCCCCACCTTGTCGGCCAGGTGCGGCGGAAAGCGCTGCTCGAAGCAGAAGATGGACGGCTTGCCGAGCCGGTCGGTCGCTTCCAGCACGTCCATCAGGGTCAGCGCCGAGTAGCCCGGGTCCGTGACGCCGTAGACGCAGGTCACCGCGTAACCGGCCACCGGGCCCAGCTCCGGGTACCAGCACGACAGCCGGTTGTCGGTGTACCAGCTCGCCTCCCAGGGGTGGTACAGCTCCAGGCACAGGTCGTTACCGGGATAGGTGGCCACCACGTTGGTTACCGTGGGCGTGTCGATCTTCCTGAGCTCCTCCAGGAGGGCTGTGTCTGACATGGGGTTCTCCTCGTTCACGGGGGTCCCGATCGGAATCGCTCACGGCCGGCCGTGAGGCGCGGGACCGGACCGCCGCAGTCTATCCCATAGCCCGCGTAGCGTTCATCTCGCGTGCGCAGCGTGCGCCGCGGAGCGGAGATGATCTTCCGGATCGTGTCACATGTAACACGACAGCGAAGAACTCGAACAGGAACCAGCTCGCGTGGTTGACGGTTCTTGGGCATGGGTGATATTGATAACACGTGCGGTGCTATGAATGACACGGATGGATGACTCTCGCGCCTGTGCAGGTCTGCGCCTCGCCTACGCGGGGCCGGCTGTCGACGGTGTCCCGTCATGCGACCGGTTGTGGGCAAGGAGACCGATCTTACCTTGCTTGAGGATTCACTATACATACTGTAATTTGAGTGCCGATTATCTTATAGCGATACATGGGCGGACCATCCGGGTATGATTCCGACGGCGTGATCCGTGTGGGGCTTCGATTTCGAGCGCATGGACAGGAGTGTGAAATGACCGATCGACGACGTGGATTGAAGGGCGTGGCGTCCGCAGGGCTGGCCGCGATCATCTGCACAGCGCTCGCGAGCTGCAGTGCCATGGCTCCGTCCGGCGGGCAAGCTGCTGCGGGGAACACTCCGGATCTGCAGGTGACGTTCGCGGTGAGCGATAGCGGTCCGGTTGCCGGCGCGCCGTTCACGCTTGCAGCGACGGTCCGGAACGCCGGTGATGCTGCGGCGGAGGCGACGACGCTGCGCTACTACCAGTCCACGGACGCGACCATCACTGCCTCCGACACGTCGGTGGGAACCGATGCGGTTGGGACGGTTGCCGCTTCGGCGACCAGCGCCCAGTCGATTTCGCTGACGGCGCCGTCTTCGGTAGGCGCGTACTACTACCGGGCATGCGTGGACACGGTCACGGACGAGTCCGATTCGACGAACAACTGCTCGGCATCGGTACAGGTCACGGTACGGACCGCGGTAACCGGGTCGCAGGGGGATCCCGATCTGGTGGTGCTGCCGGCTACGGTGAGCGACAGCGCTCCGGCCGCGGGCGCCACGTTCACGCTGTCGGCCGCGGTGCGGAACTCTGGTGGCGGAGTCGCCGACGCGGCGACGCTGCGCTACTACCGCTCGGCGGACGCGACGATCACGACGGCGGATACCGAGCTCGGGACGGAAGCGATCACGGGGCTGGCCGGTGCGGGGAGCGCGAGCAAGTCGGTGGACCTGACCGCGCCTTCGACGCCCGGTACGTATTTCTACGGGGCGTGCGTGAACGCGGTGGCGGGCGAGTCGGACATGACGAACAACTGCTCGCCATCGGTGCAGGTGACGGTGCCGGAGCCGCAGCGCCCGGAGTTGCGGGTAACGTCGGCTTCGGTGAACGACAACGGCCCGGTCATCGGTGCGCCCCTGACGCTTTCGGCGACGGTCAGGAACGCCGGCGGGGGAGCATCGGAGGCGACGGCGCTGCGCTACTACCGTTCGGCGGACGCGACGATCACGACAGCCGACACCGAGGTCGAGACCGAAGCGATCACGGGACTGGCCGGTGCTGGGAGCGCGGGCCAGTCGGTGGCGGTGAGGGCGCCTGCGACGCCGGGGACGCACTACTACGGGGCGTGCGTGGACGCGGTGACGGACGAAGCGGACACGACGAACAACTGCTCGCCATCGGTGCAGGTCACGGTGCGGACCACGGTGACCGCGCCGCAGGGGGATCCCGACCTGGTGGTGACGTCGGCTTCGGTGAGCGACAGCGGTCCCGCAGCCGGGGCAGAGTTCAAGGTGTCGGCGACGGTCGGGAACGACGGTGACGGAGCGGCGGAGACGACGACGCTGCGCTATTACCGCTCGGCGGACGCGACGATCACGACGGCGGACCCATCGGTAGGGACGGCGGCGATCGCGAGGCTTGGCGCGTCCGGGAGCGCGGGCCAGTCGGTGGCGGTGAGGGCGCCTGCGACGCCGGGGACGTACTACTACGGAGCATGCGTGGACGCGGTGACGGGTGAGTCGGACACGACCAACAACTGCTCGGCGTCGGTGACGGTAACGGTGCCGGAGCCGCAACACCCCGACCTGCTGGTGACATCGGCCTCCGTGAGCGACAGCAGTCCGGTGGCCGGGGGGTCTGTCACGCTGTCGGCGACGGCGAGCAACAGCGGCAATGGAGCTGCCGAGGCGACGACGTTGCGCTACTACCGGTCGACGGACGCGACGATCACGGCGGCGGACACCCAGGTGGGGACGAGCGCGATCACGGGGCTTGGCGCGTCCGGGAGCGCGGGAGGATCGGTGGGGCTGACGGCGCCTGCGACGCCGGGGACGTACCACTTCGGAGCGTGCGTCGACTCGGTGGCGGGCGAGTCGGACACGACGAACAACTGCTCGTCTTCGGTGAAGGTGACGGTACCGGAGCCGCAATATCCCGACTTGGTGGTGGCGCTGACGGTGAACGACGCGACCCAGCAGCCGGGAGCGACGTTCAGCCTGTCGGCGACGGTGAGCAACACGGGTGACGGGGAGTCGCCCTCGACGACGCTGCGTTACTACCAGTCCACGGACGCGACCATCACTGCCTCCGACACGTCGATGGGAACCGATGCGATTGGGACGGTTGCCGCTTCGGCGACCAGCGCCCAGTCGATTTCGCTGACGGCGCCGTCTTCCGTGGGCGCGTACTACTACGGGGCGTGCGTGGACACGGTCACGGACGAGTCCGATACGACGAACAACTGCTCGTCGGCGGTGCAGGTGGACGTCCAGACGTGGAAACCGGACCTGCTGGTGTCGCAATCGACGGTAGACTTGAGTGACCCGGTGACGGGAGAGACGTTCACGGTGTCGGCGACCGTGTCGAACGGCAGCCGCGGAGCATCGGCGGCTACGACGCTACGCTACTACCGGTCGGCGGATTCGACCATCACGACATCCGACACCGAGGTGGGGACGGACGCGGTGGACGCGCTGTCGGCGTATGGGAGCAGCGCGGAGTCGATTACGCTGACCGCACCGGCTACGGTGGGCGTGTACTACTACGGCGCGTGCGTGGACGCGGTGGCGGGCGAGTCCGACACGACCGACAACTGCTCTGCGTCGGCGAAGGTGAAGGTCGTGGCCCAGCAGCGGCGAGTGGACATTTCACCCCGCACGCTGACGTTCGCGGCGGTGGGCGACTCCGAGACGGTGACCGTCCGGATCCTGGACGAGAACGGCGACGAGGACACCGACGCGTCATACGGGTGGATCAGCAGCTATCCCGTCGGGAAGTTGTGTTGCTCCATCGAAAAGGTGGATGACGGTCTGAAACTCGCGATGGACAAGGCCGGGAGCGTGAGATTGGACATATCCTCGAGTGACGCAAAGACGGCCACGCTGCGGGTGACCGCCTACCAGAAAGCGACGTCGCTGGAAGTGTCACCGAATTCGGTGAGCCTGGAGGCGGACGACACCGCCACGCTGAGCGCCACGGTCAAGGACGCGAACGGGAACGCGATAGATGGACGCACGATCTACTGGACGACGACCGATTCGGCGGTAGCGACGGTCGAGGGCGCGGACGACGGGGGTGAAACGGGTGCCACGGCCACGGTCACGGCGGTCGCAGCCGGGACGGCCACGGTAACGGCTCGCCACGCGGTCGTAATCAGGGGTACAGCCGCGGTGACGGTGACGAGCGGCAACTAGTACCCCATCAAACTGATGTCGACGGGTGACATTAGGTGGCTACACGGGCTTCCAGCGCGCTGGAACAGCGCGCTTGAAGCCGAGTCCCGTAGCACGCACCCCCAAACTACAGTTTGATGGGGTACTAGCGCGATACCGGATCCTCGGGGTCAAGGCTTCGTCAGGCGATCGTCGTTGTTCCCTCTCACTCGGCACGGCCAGGTGAGTCCGCGGCGGGCCGCTTCGGAGGAGTGGAATCGGGCTTGGAATCCGTGAGCTCGCGCAGCACCTGAGCCAGTTCCTCCCGAAGCCCGTCGCGCAGTTCGCGCTGCAGCTTCATCGCCCACGCGGGTGCTGATTCCTCGCCGGAAGGGGGACGCTCGCGGACCGTACTGCCCTCGTAGCCCTTGCGAGGGCGGGCCGCACCCGGCTTGCGCGGCGGCCCGATGTAGAACTCCAGACCGAGCGCGGACGAGACGCGCTCCAGGGTGGTGCTCAGCGCGGCCCGCCCCTGCAGGAGGCTGCGGAGCTGCCCGACGGGGACTCCGGTACGGACGGAGAGTGGCCGCAGGCCCTCCCGCTCGACATGGAGCCGTACCGCGGAGCGGAGATGATCCAGCCCCAATCGTGTCACATGTTACACGATAGCGAAGAACTCGGGCAGAAACCAGCACGCGTCGTTGACAGTATCCGGGATTCGTGCTACGAAAACCACACACGTCATGCCATGCATGATACGAATGAGTGACTCGTTGGGGTTCCGCACGATCTCCGCCGCGTACGCGGGTCCAAAGAGCTCCACGACGAAGTGACTCGTCCGGAATTCGAGCCGGACAGCATCGACAAGGAGGAGAGACGATGCGAAACACCAACAGATTGATAGCGACTGCAACCGCCTTGGTTGCGCTCGGAGCAGTACTGACCGGCTGCACGTCGCCGGTTGCGCCGGACGTCAGGTTCTCGGCAGAGAAGCTGACGATCCCGATGCCGACGATGGTCGTCGGCACACCAGTGATGAGGACGTTGCCCGAGGCAATGGGAGGCAAGGAGGGTCTCGTCTACTCGCTCTCGCCGGACGTACCAGGGCTCACGTTCGACGCGGCGACCAGGATGCTCAGCGGGACGCCTAACACGCCGGGAATGTACGCCATGACCTACACGGCGACGGACTCCGCGACCGGTGGCACCATGGAATCGGTAACGTTTGAAATCGTCGTGAACCCCAGGCCGCTGACGACCCGGGAGCGCATCCTTGGCACGTGGCAGTACACACACGAGTGGTGGGACGACGACGCCCCGGTAGGCACCTTCGTTGACTACTTGACCTTCACGGAGACTCGGTTCATTCTCGTTCGCTCGCACTTTCTCATGGACGGATCGTTTGATCATACATGGCATCATCGCGGGACTTGGGACATCAACGATGAAGAAGTCATCCGCATCTGGTACCATAATCACGACGATCGCGACGATACTGACGATATCCTCACAGAGTTGCGGAAGCCCTATTTGCTGATCGGCGATGATGATTTGCTTATCAATCACTGGGCGGACGAAAGCGGCGACGATAGGGGATCGGATCGGATGACTCGCGTTGCTGACCCCTCGCTTGCCCGTCCGCCGAACGGCGCTTGGGTTTTTGAGTGGCACAGTGACGAAGACCACTGGTATGACATCATGACTATGACGTTGGCGTCTGACGGCACGTTCACTTGGTCGGAGCAGAATCCGGATGGCACGTGGACCTTGACTGCCCAGTCGGAAGTGGACCTGGACAACAACTTCATCAACCTCAGGAACGCCACCGAGACATGGACGGAAGACGGTGAAGAGCCGGTACCCGCTGACAGAACGCACGGGGCAAGATTCCTGCGCTTCGCCTATGCTCCCATGCCGAGCGAGTCGGGCGAGCGCATGATCGCCGTGTCGCGGTGGGACGAAGAGGTTGAGGAACGGAAGTACGGTGACTACGGGCGCGAAATGACGCTTCAGCAGTAGCCGGCGGTCCGGCTCTTGCCCGTCCTTCTCGGATGCCATGCCAAGAGCCGGGAGCGGATTGTGAGCCATGTACGGCAAAACGAAGGCTCACTGGCGGCGCCTGCGAACGGCGAGAACGTGATCAAGTTCGCCGTTCGCGGCGCCAAGCTTACGCATCGACGCGAGGAAACGCTTCGAGCAACGTCACGAACGTCTCCGCACGTTCGAAGCTACGGTTCATGGCTAAGAGGACGTGGCAGAGAGGACCCTTGCCGCGCGCGCCACTCCGTCGCGCGGCAGCGCCGGCGGCGCTACCGCTTCTTCGGACCGGCGTCGCGGAGGATGTCGCTGGTCGCAGAGCCTCAGGCGGCCGGGAGGCCGGTGAAGACGATGTCTTGCGCTGACGTTCCGTGAGGCCGAAGGGAGGCAGTCTCTCACTCGCCACTGCCCGGTGATTCGGTTGCCGGCCGGTTCGGCGGAATGGAATCGGCCTTGGGGCCCGTGAGCTCGCGCAGCACCTGCGCCAAGTCCTCTCGAAGGCCGGCGCGCAGGTCGCGCTGCAACTTCGCCGCCCACGCGGGTGGGGCTTCCTCGCCGGGGGCGGGACGCTCGCGGACGGTGCGGCCCTCGTAGCCTCTCCGGGCAGGGGCTGCACCCGGCGTGCGTGCCGGTCCGATGTAGAACTCCAGACCGAGGGCGGACGAGACACGCTCCAGGGTCGTGCTCAGCGCGGCGCGTCCCTGCAGGATGCTCCGAAGCTGCCCGACGGGAACGCCGGTGCGCACAGAGAGTGGCCGCAGCCCCTCACGTTCGACATGTTGCCGTACCGCGGAGCGGAGGAGATCCAGCCCCGATCGTGTCACATGTAACACGATAGCGAACACCTCGGCCCAAGCCAAGCGCGCGGTTGACAGCACCTGAGGGCCGTGCTACGAATCACACAATGTGCCATGGATGACACGACTGAATGGCTTTCGCGCCTGTGCGCGATCTTCGCCGCGCGTACGCGGCGCCGGTTGTCGACGGTGTCCCGTCTTGCAACCGGCAGCGGAGAGACGATCGCCCGCCTGAAGAGAGGCCGTACCATAACGATACGGCGAGCGGCGCGGGCGTTCCAATACCTTTCCGACCACTGGCCCGACGACCAGGAGTGGCCCACCGAGATCCCAAGGCCCAAGGCTGGGATCGGCAAGTCCCGCCCGCGGTCGCGCCGGGGCGCCGTCCGTGATCAGGTGTCCACCAGCAAGATCGCGACGGACGTGGCGGTTGAGGAGGTCAGCAGCCGTGCGCGGGTCGGTTGAGTTGAGGGGAGCGGGGCCGCGAGGCAGCGGAAGGGCCGGGTACTCGCCCGCCTCCTTGCGGAGGGCCTTGCGGTAGACGAGCTGCCGGTCGCGCTGGCCGGCGGAAACCTCGTGGATCACCTGCCGCAGGTAGTCGTCGACCGGATCGCCGTCGAACAGGCGGCTGTAGAGCTCGCGCTGGACCTCGTGGGCGAGCTCCGTCCAGTCGCTCCGTACCACCTCCATGCCGGTGAAGTGCAGGCGGCCGCCGGTCAGGCCCACGTAGCGCTTGGTGGCGCCGCGCTCGCCGGAGCGAAGCGGAGGCAGGAACAGCCGCTCGAACAGCGTCTCGAATTCCATCTGCAGTGCGCTGCGCACGCGCCAGGTCTCGGCGATGTAGCGGGCCAGCCCCTCGGTCAGTTCCTCCGCCAGCCGCTCGCCCTGCGCCGCTGCATCGAACACCGAATCGCTGAAACGGCGCTCCCCGTCGCCGCGCTGGCGGAGCTCGCCCGGTGCGCGGCCCAGCTCCAGCGCCACGCCGACGGCGGCCGCTTGCCGGATCAGCACCGACACGTCGAAGTCGATGATGCTCCAGCCGGTCAGCACGTCGGGATCGAGCTCGCGGATTCGCCGGCAGAGGAGGGCGAGCAGCTCCGCCTCGTCCGCGCACGGCGTCGCGCCGCTCGGGCACGCGGCGCGCGCGGCCGCGTCCGGACACCACAGCAGCACCTCCCGCGCCCCGCATCCCCAAAGGGACACCGAGTAGAGCTCCTGACTCACTCGGCCGCTCTGCCTGGGGTGTGTGAACACCTGGGTTTCGGCGTCCGAGCGCGTTTTGCACGGATTGGTGGCGCAGTCAGCTCCAGGTCCAGCCGACCTGCACGGCTCAATGCCTCGGCGCGCCGCGAGGCCTTGACCGCTTCGCGCAGGGCCCCGCTCGATCTGAGGCCCGGAATTGCAGGGTTTCCCGGGACCGCTGTCCCGGAAGTGCGCCTGAGGAGCCGGGAGTGCCCTCGTCAGCGCCATTCAGGAACGCCTGAACCGTTCGGGGCCTCGTTCGGCATTCGTTCGCGAATTCGTCTTCGAACTCACGAATTCCTCGTGCTCCTGGCGAAATCGATCCGCGGAATTGCCCTCGCCAGCAGCCATTCAGGAACGCCTGTAACCGTTCGGGGCCCCGTCTGGTATCCGCTTGGGAACTCGTCCTCGCGCTCGCGAATTCCTCGTGCTCTTGGCGAAATCGCTTCGGTCGAATGGCTCGGCGTGCCACTAACTTCGCCGTATGGACCGCTACAGCACGGTCGACCTGATGATCGGGGAGGCAGCCTATGGAGCAGAACCTTCGCCTCTGGACCCGCCCCGCACATGCGTGGAGCGGATGGCTGAATGCCCAAGGAGATGCCGAGACATGAAACGAATCCTGTTTATCGCGGTGGTTGTGCCGGCCCTGATCGTCGGTGCCGGTGCGGCGTTCGCTCACCATGAGCCGGAGCCGGAGACGGCAACCGAAGAGGCGTGGATCGAGTGCAGCATCGGAACGCTGATCGACGGACTGCGCAGCTCTGACATGGGCCTTTCGGATAGCGAGATACTGCAGTTCGTGGACGCTGCCCGCCGAGGCGCAACACGTGGCGACAGCGGAGGATACGATGCGGTGCCCGTTCACGATGGCTGTTCGCCATGGTCGGACTTTGAAGCCTGCATCGATGGCCCCAACGGCCCGTGCCTCTACAGGTTTGCGAGTTGTGAGCACGACGGCCACGTGCACTGGCGCGTAACCCTGGTGGAGTGCGGAAACTGCCAGCCGCAGAGCTGAGCAAGGCCTCCATCGAGCGTGATCGGATCCCGGGGCGGGCAAGGCGAGCGACGTCGACCAGCCCCCGCCCCGGGATCCGTTCGTGCCTGGCCGCTGGAGCGTCTGGTCGGATGCGCCGGCTACTCGGGGAACAGTTCCAACTGCCGCTGGTTGCGGCGGATCTCGTCGAAGTCGCGCTGCAGGATGCGCAGCACCGGCTCGGCGACCGGGCGGATCTGGCGTTCGATGTAGTGGTCGTAGTGCAGGGGGCTCTCCTGCCGGTCGGTGGGTTCCGGTCCGTCGATGGTGATGACGTACTCGATCACGCCGCGCAGCTCCCCGGCCGCGGGCGCGCCCCGCTTGCGGGCGGCGACCACGTGCGGGGGTAGTGCCCGGTACTCGCCCGCCTCCTTGCGGAGGGCCTTGCGGTAGACGAGTTGCCGGTCGCGCCGGCCGGCGGCCACCTCGTCGATCATCTGCCGCAGGTAGTCGTCGACCGGATCACCGGCGAACAGGCGGCTGTAGAGCTCGCGCTGGACCTCGTGGGCCAGCTCCGTCCAGTCGCTGCGCACGACCTCCATGCCGGTAAAATGCAGGCGGCCGCCGGACATGCCCACGTACCGCTTGGTGGCGCCGCGCTCGCCGGAGCGAAGCGGAGGCAGGAACAGTCGCTCGAACAGCGTCTCGAACTCCATCTTCAGTGCGCTTCGCACGCGCCAGGTCTCGGCGATGTAGCCGGCCAAGGCCTCGGTCAGTTCCTCTGCCAGCCGCTCGCCCTGCGCAGCCGCATCGTCTTCATCCGCCGCGACGAACAGGCTGTCAGTATCGCCGTACAGCACCGTGAGGCCGCGCCGCTCCATCCACTCCTTGGCCCAGAGCAGGAAGTGCTGGCCGAAGCCCGTGATCGCGTTCGCCAGCCGGTGGTCGTGAAACCGGCACGACGGCGTCCCCAGCACGCCGTAGAAGGAGTTCATCAGCAGCTTGATGGCGTTGCCGGCCACCGCGTCGCCCGCCTCCGTTGCCTGCGCACGGCTTTCGAACAGCTCGTCCAGCAGCTCGGTGAGGATGCCGCGCTGCCGGCGGAAGCGGGCGCCGTTGGGGGCGCGGATGACCTCGTCTTCCTGGCCGTCGGGAACCGGCTCCCGGATCAGTCCCAGCGGATCGATCTGGAAGGTGCGGATGATGCTGGGGTACAGGCTCCGGAAGTCGAACACCATCACGTTCCGGTGCAATCCCGGTTGCGATGGCAGGACGTGCCCGCCCTGCTGCCCTTGCCCGGTCTCGGTACCGTTCTCCCGTTGCGTGACCCCGACGGTGGGGGCCACCACGCCCCGCTCCCGCAGACGCGACAGGTACAGGAAGTCGAAGGCGGCGATGGAGGAGCCGGCGCGGTCGGGAGGCATGCCGGTGAGCAGGCTGCGCTGCACGGTGAACGGCACCAGCCGGAGCTTCTCCAGAATGTCGAAGGCGAGCCGGGCGTCGGTGAGGTTGTACTGCACGAACCGCTCCGGATCCTGCGCGAAGGTCCGCTCGATCTCGGCGGCGTGATCGGCGGCGTGGAAGGTCTTGCCCTCGCCCAGGATATGGCGGGAGGCGGTCTCCAGGCTGTAGTTCGGCAGGCGCAGCCCGACGGCGCGTAGCAGGCGGATGCCGTCGAGCACCGTCCGGCCCGGGATGAACACTGAATCGCTGAACCGGCGCTCCCCGCCGCCGCGCTGGCGGAGCTCGCCCGGTGCGCGGCCGAGCTCCAGCGCCACGCCGACGGCGGCCGCCCGCCGGATCAGCACCGGCACGTCGAAGTCGATGATGCTCCAGCCGGTCAGCACGTCGGGGTCGAGCTCGCGGATCCGCCGGCAGAGGAGGGTGAGCAGCTCCGCCTCGTCCGCACACGGCGTCGCGCCGCTCGGGCACGCGGCGCGCGCGGCCTCGTCCGGACACCACAGCAGCACCTCGCGCGCTCCGCATCCCCAGAGCGACACCGAGTAGAGCTGCTGCCCCTTGGGATCTGTCTCGATGTCGAGTGAGAGCGTGTTCAACTCCGGGGTCCAGTCCGCCGCCTGCAGCCGCGGCTCGTGGAACACCACGGTCCGGGGGAAGCCTCCGCCGAGGGGAGCGGGGTCGCCGTCGATGCGCACGGCGCTGCGGATGCCTCGATTGATGAGGTGGCGATAGGCGAAGCGGACGTCAGCCTCGTACGTGGGTAGGCCGGCGCGGTGCAGCCGCTCACGCAGCGGCGGAGCCTCCTGGGGGTGAGCCAGCTCCACGCGGCAGACGCGGGCACCGTGCAGTGTCCGGAACTCGGCCGGCACGAGCCGGGCGCCTGCGGCGTGTGCGCGCAACCGGTCCGCGTGCTCGACATAGAAGTAGGGGACCGCGCGGCCGTCGCGGACGAGGAACGGGCGGCCGTCCTGGAGCCTGCCGTACAGATGGACGACTGCGCGCCCGTCGGCGCCGGAGGTGACGTAGGTCGCGTTGAGGAGGTAGCCGACGAACCCGCTCACCGTGTTCCCGTTCGGTCCTGCGTGTTCATCGCCGTGCCATCATCCTCGATTTCTCACTCGGTCGCTCCGCTGGAGCGCTCGCGTCCTTGCAGGCTCCCATTGCCTATAGTTGGGTTCGCCATGCGCATCACCGACGTCCGCACGTTCCTGGTTTCCGGAGGCACGCCGGAGCGGGCCGGCTGGCGCCACTGGCTGTTCGTGAAGGTCCATACCGACACGGGGCTCTACGGCGTCGGCGAGTGCTGGGGCTGGCCGCGGGTCGTGCAGACCGCGATCGAGGATCTGAAGCCGCTGGTCGTCGGCGAGGACCCGTTCCTGATCGAGCGGATATGGCAGAAGCTGTACGCCTCCACGCAGGGCCACGGCATGACCGGCGTGGTCGGCTCGGGCGCCATCACCGGCATCGAGCTGGCGCTCTGGGACCTGAAGGGCAAGGCGCTGGACACGCCGGTCTGGAACCTCTTGGGCGGCAAGATGCGCGACCGCATCCGCCTCTACGGCCACGCCTTCGACGAGGCGCGGGCGCGCGAGCTGGTCGACCGCGGCTTCACCGCGATGAAGCTCTTCGGCTGGCGGGACGCGGTGAGCAGCGTGGCGAGGCTGCGTAGCGAGTACGGTCAGGAGATCGACCTGATGGTCGACGCCGGAGGCGGCCCCTGGCAGACGCCGGCCGACGCGATCTCCCTGGGCCGGCGGCTTGAGCGCTATGGCCTGCTGTTCTATGAGGATCCCGTCTCCGCCGTGGACATCGACGGCCTGGCGCGGGTGGCGCAGGCGGTCGACCTGCCGATCGCGATCGGCGAGGCATATCCCGACCTGTTCGCGCTGCGTCCGCTGATCGAGCGTGGCATCATCGACGTCGCGCAGCCGGACACCGGCCGCTTCGGCGGGCTGTGGCAGATGAAGAAGCTGGCCGCGATCGCGGAGGCGCACCAGGTGATGGTCGCCCCGCACCAGGGCTCGCTCGGCCCGGTGGCGGAGATGGCGGCCATCCACCTGCTCGCGACCCTGCCGAACTACCTCATCCACGAGTACCTGGTGAACGACGTCCCGCAGCGCTACGAGGTGATGACCGGGCAACCGGTAATCGAGGACGGCCACATCCTGGTGCCTGACTGCCCCGGCCTCGGCGTCGACCTGGACGAGGAGGCGATCGAGCGGTACCCCCCGCAGGGCAACGCCATCCCGGTCCAGGAGGACCCGGACTACGATTACCAGTACGTCGCCGCCCACCGGCGCCGCGCCGCCTGGCTCGCCGAGCCCGCCAAGGCGTCCGACGATGTTCCTGAGACCGGCCCATCTCAAGCGACTCCTCGGCCAAGCGCAGATCGAGCCGTTCGGCTCGACCACCTGAGGCGGTTCTACGACTCCCTCGCTTTGCTGAAGCGGACTCTGGGTGGAGAACGGCGTCTCTCCGATTGTACGGGACGCATGGAGTGGCCGATTCGAGGCGTGTACTTCTTCATGGAGCCGGGCGAGTACCGCACCGACAGCGGTAGCGGTTTGCGCGTAGTCAGAGTAGGAACACATGCCATAGCGACTGACTCCGGCACCCAGCTCTGGTCCCGCCTGTCTCAACATAGAGGACCGGCGCGATCTGGCGTCGGCAATCATCGCGGGTCCATCTTCAGGCTCGTCGTCGGAACCTCCCTGATCAAGAAGGGGAGATGCGACTTCCCGTCGTGGGGTCGAGGCAGCACGGCATCGCGCGAAATCAGGAATCGGGAACAAGGTCTCGAAAAGCAGGTGACCAAGGTCATCGGATCCATGCCCTTCCTCTGGCTTGCCATAGATGACGAGCCGGGTCCCGACAGCATGCGTGCATATGTCGAGAGGAACGCGATAGCACTCCTCAGCAATTATGAGAAGCACCCTCTTGATCCCCCGTCCCGTTCATGGCTTGGTCATCATTGCGACAGGGAGAAGATCCGGGCTTCCGGCCTGTGGAACTCGAATCATGTCGACCAAGTCCATGATCCCGATTTTCTTGACGAGCTGGAACGTCTGATAAAGCGCATGGGGCGCCGCCCATGATCGTCGTCATTCAATGCGCCTCGGGAAAGAAGCCGGATGCTGGCCATCTTCGCGGGCCCACCGGACAGAAGGTCATGTTCGTCGCAGATCCCGCGATCGCTCCGGCTGACGAGTCGTACTCATACGCGCAGCCGGATGATGCCTCCGATACCGGTGAGTCGTGGCGGGAAGTTCTCTTCACGTACAACGCACATCCTGGGAACAATCCCCTCCATCTTCTTCCGGCGTGGCAACTCTACAACAACAAGACGTATGAAATGTTGGCGCATCATTGCGGACTGGATCGCCTCTTCATCCTCTCGGCGGGCTGGGGTCTTGTCAGGGCGGACTTCTTGACTCCCGCCTACGACATCACGTTCAGCGCGAATAGCGAAATGTACAAACGCAGACGCAGCAAGGACTGCTATGACGATTCGAACATGCTTCCCAAGAGCCAGGAAGCTATTGTGTTCTTTGGCGGCAAGGACTATGTGAGCCTGTTTTGCACCCTGTCGAGTGACGCCAGAGGTCCTCGGACCGTTTGGTACAATTCGAAAGAAGATCCGTATGCACCGGGCTGCCTTGTGCGGCGCTTTCATACGACTATGCGAACCAACTGGCACTACGAATGCGCCAAAGTGTTCATCAGCGGCAAGCTGCGGTAGGCGGCTAGGAACCGAGCGGTATCCGCCGCAGGCAATGCACTCCCGGTCGAGGAAGATCCTGTGTACGACGACTGTTACGTTGCCGACCATCGCCGCCGCGCCGCCTGGCTGGCCGGGCGAGTAGGTGACAGCGACGAGTGCTCCCGCGTTGAGTGGCTCACCGCGGCTCGACCGTTGAGGGGGCGTTCGTCAGCCAGAAACACGTCCAGCCGGCGGGCTGGTGTCGACCGCGATAATCACCGGCCGCGGATCTCCTCTATGTATGTGGCCGTCGTCGTCCCTTGTTTCCATAATATTCCATAGACGCGCTCAACTGGATGCTCGGCGTTCGTTCGATTGCGAATCAGTAACCCCTGATCGGTGGGAGTTATTTCGATCTCGACGTGGTTCAGTCCGAACTGGTCTCGAAGGCGTTTGGGAATCGTGATCTGGCCTCGTCTCGAGATTCTCATGTCATCTCCAATAGGAATGTCGGTGTGAACGAGTGTCAGATGCCGATGACCTGATGAAATATAGCCCGTTGTTCGGGTCGTATGGAGCAACCGTAGTGGCGCAGCTCAATGTCAAGAATCGCCGAGAAGACCGCGTCCCTGACCTCCCTCGATCCGCCCCGGCGGCAATACTCGATCCAGGCGGAGCTGTCGACCAGGATCACGGCTGCCGGCGCAGCTCCGCGAGTCCCTCCTGGTCCAGCTCCAGATCCATCCGGCCCGCACGGCCGAGCGCCGCGGCGCGCCGCGATGCCTTGACCGCCTCCCGCAGGGCCAGCTCGATCGTCTCTCGCTTCGTGGACGCGCACAGCGCCTAGCGTGCCTCTTCGATGAGTTGTTGGTCAATCGTCACCGTTATGCGATCCATCCGTTCCTCGTGAACATCAGCACGATACACCAGCAAGATACATCATTGATCCGCGCCATCCGGAACACGGGAGAATGCGCGGCGGACGCGGGCGCAGTGCAGCGTGCGGAGCTCGGTCCGCACCGGGCCGCGCGCCCGAGGCCGCGCGCAACCGGTCCGAGTGCTCGATGTAGAAGTAGGGCGCGGCCCGGCACTCGCGCACGACGAACGGGCGGTCGTCCTGAGCCTGCCGTGCAGGTGAACGATCGCGCGCCCGTCGGCGCCGGAGGTGACGTAGGTGGCGTTGAGGAGCTACTTGCCGACGAACCCGCTCACCGTGGTCCGCTCGTTCATCGCTACCGGCGCGCGCCTTTTTTTCGGCTTCGCGGATCTCGCGGGTCAGATGTCCAACCGTGGTCGACGGATTGCCGTAGGGATCCCCGGATTCGCGGCGTCGCCGCAGCGGAACGTCAGCGCGCCGTTCGGCATCTTGCACACGGGAGACTAACTCGTCGCAGTCGGGAGTCTTTCAACCGTCCTTATCGCACTCCGGGCGCAGTCTCTCAAGAATCGCTTGCATCTCGCCGCGATGCTCAAATCGGTCGTGGTCCCGTTCGTGCAGGATCATCCAAAGCTCGAAGCATGGATTGGAACGGCCAGCGAGAACACCGTGACGGTCGCACAGCGCTATCGCGTCATCAAATCTGGGATGCTCGTCACGGTCGAACACGGCCCCGACTTGATCGTTTTCTTCGAAGAGTCTCTGCTTCCACGGCTGCCTCGAACGAGTCCCTCAGCCCGGGCTCGCTGGACGGCTCGCTCGGCGATGGTATAAGGCACTCCCACGCTAGGCGTGACTTCGACCGCGATCAGAGTGCTTGCACAGGCGCGCTTGACCGCCTCGAAGTAGGCCGGCTCCGTGTTCTTGCCCTCGCAGTACAGAAGGAACCGTCGCTTCGGCTCGCGCTGAGACCGGCGGCGCTTCAGGTTCGGCGCTGAGCGTTCCCGACGCCTGTGATGCCGTGCCACTAAGACATGCGGACGGTCTCGGGGACTGCACCGTAGCGGCCCTGCAGGTACCCCCTCTCGAAATTGTCGCTCCCGCGGGTTCGGATGTCGGTCAGCGGATAGAGATGGGTCGCTCCATCCGCGTCCTTTGCAGTGAACCAAAGCTGGTCGCGCCTTAGTACCGGGGCGTCCATCAGGTTGGTGTCGTGGGTTGTCGCGATGAGCTGCGCTCCCTTGGGATTCGTCTCGGGGGAGCAGAACAACTTCAGCACCTCGGCACCGGCCAGCGTGTGCAGGCTGGCGTCGAGTTCGTCGATCGCCAGAGGCGTTCCCTCGTCAATCGCCCGATATACCAGGCTGAGCACCAAGAGCAGGCGCCGAGTGCCGGCGCTCTCCAGGTTGAGATCGAGGTATACCGGCTTCCCCTCCCGACTTCGGTGGCCCAGTTCCACGGTTACCTGCTCACCTTCCGCATCGAATTCGATCGACGCACTCGATCGCTTCCTGACCAGTTCGAACAGTTCCCGCTGAAACGCTCGCATCTCTTCCGGGAGTTCCCTCTCCCTGCGCCTGTAGTCACAAATTCCGGTGTCGATCTTTCCCAGAAAATCGATTACCCGAGAGTCCACGTCTTCATTGACCAACCAGGCGGAGGCCTCCGGACCCGCAACGCCTACGCCCATGAAGCCACGAAACGAGAGAAAGTACCCAAACACTTCGGAGAGCTGCTCGTGGCGGTTCTGAGCGGCTGCCGACACGTAGAGGCTGTTGGGTCTGGTCAAGCCGGCGATGACGTTGTTCTGACCCTTCAAGTCGCGTCCAAATCGATAATCATCGTGATCCCGTACGAACAGGCTGCGTCGGTGCGACTTGGGAAATGCGTAGAGCCACTCCGACAGGAACTCCCTGTCATCGGCTTCGAACCCGTAGTGGTGGCGCACACCGTTCAGAACGAAGTCGATTTCGAAACGCGACGGTCTCCGGGAGCTATCGGTGTCGAGTCTGAAGGCACGGCGCGGCACGCCCCCGCCCGGATCGCCATCGGTGTGCGAGCGGAGCACCATGTGCCTCATGGCCGTTGTGGCCTCGAGTAGGTTGCTCTTGCCCGACGCATTGGCACCGTAGATTACCACTGCCGGCACGACCGATCCGTTCGGTGCGGCCGCGCAGTCGATCAGTCCGTCCGATGGGTCCTTCAAGGACGACGCCGTAAACAGCAGTTCTTGAGAATCACGTATCGAAAGGTGGTTCGAGACACTGAAGCGCAACAGCATTGTAGGTTCCTCGATGTCTCAGCGCTCAATGTGCGGAGAAACAGACTTGAATGCAGAATCACAGCACATTGTGGCAAAACCCGTCAAGCAAGACGCGCATCACATTACCACCGGCGTCGACGCTTCCGGTCGTCGTCGGCGAGAGAGGCCATCGAGGGCAGCGCACCGCGCCTCCAAGAAGCTGCCCAACGCTGCGTGGTTGTCAGGAGCCGGGCATCCGCCTAGGCTGCGAGCCTCCGCCTCCCCGTGGAGTTCTGGCCATGCGCATCACCGACGTCCGCACGTTCCTGGTTTCCGGCGGCACGCCCGATCAGGCCGGCTGGCGTCACTGGCTGTTCGTGAAGGTCCATACCGACACGGGGCTCTACGGCGTCGGCGAGTGCTGGGGCTGGCCGCGGGTCGTGCAGACCGCGATCGAGGATCTGAAGCCGCTGGTCGTCGGCGAGGACCCGTTCCTGATCGAGCGGATATGGCAGAAGCTGTACGCCTCCACGCAGGGCCACGGCATGACCGGCGTGGTCGGCTCGGGCGCCATCACCGGCATCGAGCTGGCGCTCTGGGACCTGAAGGGCAAGGCGCTGGACACGCCGGTCTGGAACCTCTTGGGCGGCAAGATGCGCGACCGCATCCGCCTCTACGGCCACGCCTTCGACGAGGAGCGGGCGCGCGAACTGGTCGACCGGGGCTTCACCGCGATGAAGCTCTTCGGCTGGCGGGACGCGGTGAGCAGCGTGGCGAGGCTGCGTAGCGAGTACGGTCAGGAGATCGACCTGATGGTCGACGCCGGCGGCGGGCCGTGGCAGACGCCGGCCGACGCGATCTCGCTGGGCCGGCGGCTGGAGCGCTACGGCCTGCTGTTCTACGAGGATCCCGTGTCCGCCCTGGACATCGACGGCCTGGCGCGGGTGGCGGGCGCGGTCGACCTGCCGATCGCGATAGGCGAGGCATATCCCGACATGTTCGCGCTCCGCCCGCTGATCGAGCGTGGCATCATCGACGTCGCGCAGCCGGACACCGGCCGCTTCGGCGGGCTGTGGCAGATGAAGAAGCTGGCCGCGATCGCGGAGGCGCACCAGGTGATGGTCGCCCCGCACCAGGGCTCGCTCGGTCCGGTGGCGGAGATGGCGGCCATCCACCTGCTCGCGACCCTGCCGAACTACCTCATCCACGAGTACCTGGTGAACGACGTCCCGCAGCGCTACGAGGTCATGACCGGACATCCGGTAATCGAGGACGGCCACATCCTGGTGCCTGACTGCCCCGGCCTCGGCGTCGACCTGGACGAGGAGGCGATCGAGCGGTACCCGCCGCATGGCAACGCCATCCCGGTCGAGGAAGACCCGGACTACGACTACCAGTACGTAGCCGCCCAACGGCGCCGCGCCGCCTGGCTGGCCAGTTGAGGGGGCGGTCAGTTACGCCTCGAACTCTTCGACTCGGCGATCACGCCGCCTCGAGTTCGGGAAAGTACGTCCCATAGAACCCACGATCGCGGGTCAGGAACCGGTCGGCCGCCGCGAGTGCATGGGCGCCGATCAGGAAGTCAGCAAGAATTCGTTCGCGCGGTCCGCCGGCGTGGCGATAGCGCAACCAGCGCCGTCCGGCGTCCCACGCTATCGAGGCGTCGAGCGCAGCGAGCGTGACGTTGATTTCGCGCAGAGCGTCATCGAGCGCTTCCCGGTGGTCAAAGGCGGGAGCGAGCTCCGCGTACACGACGTCACAAACGATGAGCGCGCCGGCGTCATATGCCTCGCGCAGCCGCTGCTTGGATGTCGAACCGTGCCGTTCGTCGGCCAGAAACACGTCCAACAGCACGCTGGTGTCGACTGCGGTAATCACCGTCCGCGGATCTCTTCGATGTAGTCGTCCGTATTCCCCGCCTTGCCAAGCACGGCATACACCCGCTCAACGGGGTGTTCCGCGGTGGTTCGCTTGTGAATCAATAGTCCTCGGTCGGTGGGAGTGATCTCGACCTCGACGTTGTGATTCATCCCGAACCGGTCTCGAAGGGGTTTGGGAATCGTGATCTGGCCTCGTTCCGAGATTCTCATGGCACCTCCGTATGAAAGACCGAGTCCTCAAATCATACTCAGTAGTGCAAATCGCATCCAGGGCGGTATTGACCGCGGCGCTGGCATCCAAGCGCGCAATGAGATCGGTGCTCGGGCTTGGAGGGGCGGGGCAGTCTCCCTCGGTCAGGCGAGGCATCGTACAATCGTGTTCGTCATGAGAATCGTACGCTACGAGCACAACGGGGCGGTCGGGTACGGCCGGCAGCGGGCCGACGGGTCGATCGTCACAATCGATGACGGGCCGGCGGCGTCCGCGGGGAGGGCGTGGGAGATCGCGCTGGACGCCGCGGACGGGCCGGTGGTCGAAGGGGCGAGCCTGCTGGCGCCGGTGGTGCCGACCGGAGTGCTGTGCATCGGCCTGAACTACCGCAAGCACGCGGAGGAGTCGGGGGCGCAGGTCCCAGAGCAGCCCATCCTGTTCATGAAGCTGCCGTCGGCCGCGCAGGATCCCGGAGGGGACATCGTGCTGCCGCGCCGGCTGCGCAGCGACCAGGTGGACTACGAGGCGGAGCTGGCCGTCGTGATCGGCCGGCCGTGCCGGAACGTCCCGCGCGAGGAGGCGCTGGACTACGTGCTGGGGTACACCTGCGGCAACGACGTCAGCGCCCGCGACTGGCAGCTCCAGTGGGGCGGGGGCCAGTGGTGCCGGGGCAAGACCTTCGCCACCTTCTGTCCGCTGGGGCCGGCGCTGGTGACGCCGGAAGACATCCCCGATCCGAACGCGCTCGCTATCAAGTCGGTGGTCAGTGGCGAGACCATGCAGGACTGGACGACGCGGGACATGATCTTCGACGTGCCGGAGCTGATCGCCTTCCTGAGCGGCAGCACCACGCTTGAGCCGGGCACGGTGATCATGACCGGCACCCCGCACGGCGTGGGCGCGGCCCGCAAGCCGCCGCGCTTCCTGCAGCCGGGCGACAGCGTGACGATCGAGATCGAGTCGATTGGCGCCCTCACCAACCCGGTAGTCGAGGAGTCGTGACGGTGGCCGGGCTGATCCCCGAGCAGGTCGAGCGGTTCCGCCGCGACGGCTACCTGATCGTCGACGGGCTGTTCGACACCGAGAGCCTGGAGCCGGTGCGCCGCCGTATCGGCGAGCTGGCCGCGCCGGACGGGCCGGCGCTGGTCAAGGCCAAGCGGCAGGTTGAGCCGCGCGTGGAGGCGGGGGAGATGCGGGCCGACGACTACGCCGCCTCGCTGCGCAAGATGTCGCACATGGCATTCGAGGACCCGGTCTTCCTGGCGCATGCGAGCGACGCGCGGATCGTCGACGTCATCGAGTCGCTGCTCGGCCCCGACCTCGTGCTGGCGCAGGACCAGTTGTTCATGAAGCCGCCGCGGGTCGGGTCACGGCAGAAGTTCCATCAGGACACGCCGCTGGGCTTCGATCTGGATCCGCCCGACCGGATGGTCACCTGCTGGTGTGCCCTGGACGAGGCGACCATTGCCAACGGCTGCCTGTGGATGATTCCGGGCAGCCACCTGGACGGCGTCACCGACCAGGAGACGTGGCGGCGCTACGAGCCGGTCGGCGGTGTGGAGCCGCCGGAGGCGCGGCCGGTCGAGCTGGCGGCGGGGAGCTGCAGCTTCCACCACGGACTGATCCTGCACGCCAGTCGTCCCAATCTGACCGACCGGCCGCGCTGGGGCTACGCCACCCACTACGCCAGCGCCCGCTGCCGGTTCGAGGGCGAGGCGGGCGACCACGTGACCATCCGCGGCCGGCGCTTCGCCGGTTGCGTGTAGGGCGTCGCGGCTACGGAGGCCAGTCGGCGCCGTCCTGCGGGACGTAGCCGATGAGCCGGCGGGCGTGCTCCAGGTCGCGGTAGCCGCCGCGGTTGGCGGAGACCGCGAACAGGATCGCGAAGCGCAGGTCGTCGGGGGCGTCGATGCAGCGCTCGATCGCCTGCACGGCGTCGCGGTGGCTGAGGTAGACGGCCGCCTCGCGCGGGTCCCGCGGTTTGTCGCCGGGCAGCACGCGGCCGATCCGCAGGCAGATCATCGACAGCGCGTGCGAGTCGGCGTAGTCGCGGGCCAGCGCCTCGCCGAACACCTTGGTGGCGGCGTAGAGGCCGTTGGGGCGCACCGGATGGTCGGCGGTGACCGCCGGGCGGGGGGCCGGCACGTCATCCCAGCGCGCCTCGACCAGGGCGCGGTACGGCTCGTCCGCCTCGTAGCCGGCGGCGACGGCGCCCGAGCTGGCGAATACGACGCGGGGCACGCCGGCGGCGCGAGCCGCCTCGAATACGTGGTAGGTGCCGGTGATGTTGGTCGAAAGCTGGCCGGCCGGATCGTCGCCGAGATAGGCGGCCAGGTGCACGACGGTGTCGATACCGTCGAACGCGGGGCGGATGGCGTCGAGGTCGTTGAGGTCGGCGCGGACGGTGTCGACCCCGTCGACCGGGGAGCGGTTGAGGGCGCGCAGCGTACAGCGGGACGACAGCGAACGGCCCACCAGTCCGCCGATCAGGCCGCTCATGCCGGTGATCAGAACGTGGCGTTGCAGGGACATGGCTGCTTTGTACCACGGCGTGGGACCGGCGGCCGGTTCTTCGATCCGGCGTACGCGGACGTCGAGCTGGACATGCTCTGCCGGCTGACCGACCGGATGGCATTCACGGCGGACCCGCTGCCCGAGCGCCGCGCCCGGTGGTAAGGCGGGCGCCGGCCGGGTAGCGTAGGTCCGAGACCAGCCGGGTCAGGAGGTCAGCGTCATGCGCATACGGGCAGGTGTGGCACGCTCTGCCGCTCTTCGGGTCGCTTTCGCCGGCGGCGCGCTGATACTTGGGGCGATCGCCTGTACGGGGACCGCCCCGCGCCCTGCAGCCGGTGCCGGATTCGTCGGAGGCTACGGAGCGACGGCCGGGCGGACCGCCGTCAATCTCCAGGTCACCGAGCACTCGTTCACAGCGGTGACGTTCACGGAGCCGGGGCCGGGAGTGGCGGCGGCTCGGGCGGACTCGGCCCGACCAGCCAGCGAATCTGGCGGCGCACCTGGCAGCGAGCCTGCGAGGTGGGTGGTGTTCACGGGTGACGTGACCGTTTCCGGCGCCACGGTGACGGTGAGCGTCACGGGGGTGGAGCGCGACGGTCAGGCATTGCAGGGTGCGGAGCTGGCCGCCTACACGATGTGCTCGACGGCGGCCCCGGCTGGCGACGCGTTCGCGGGCGAGGTGATCGCCGCCCTGTTGGACTGTCTTGGAGCGACCGATCCCGAGGTTGCGCTGTACGAGTATGGCGAGGGGGAACGGCCTGCGGCCCTGGTCTTGGGTACGTGGGACTTCACGCCTGATCTGTCCGATCCCTCGCGTGTTGGCGGTTCGATCGTCATCAGCTCGACCGAGCTCAGAGTCTCCTCCGTCGCATCATGCCAGGAAGAGCCGTTCCATGATCCGGGCCCATTCGATCCACCGGACTCCCGGGAGCCGATGCTGTCGGTGGACCCGGTTGCGGGCGAGCTCGAAGGCCAGCCGCTCGTCTTCGACGTGATCTTGTCCCCGACCGCGAACGGGACGGTGACGGTCGACTGGGCGACGTCCGACCTCACTGCCGACGAGGCGGAAGGTGTTGCGGGGGGCGGCGCGGCCGCGGGTGACGACTACACGGCAGGGAGCGGCACGCTCACCTTCCAGGCGGGTCAGAGCAGGGGAGCGCTCACGGTGGCGACCATCGAGGACGACGCCATGGAAGGGAACGAGGAATTCAAAGTCGAGCTGTCCAATCCCGGCGGTGCCCTCATCGCTCCGAGCCTGATTGTCGGTGTGCGGGGCAGCGTCGGGTTCGGCGTCATCGTCGACGATGACGCTCCCTGCCCTTCACTCGAGGTGTCGTATGACGCGTCGGTCGACGACACGAAGATCGCCGTCGCATTTCGAGAAGGTCGGATCGTGTCCGCGGATGGCGAACCGATCGAGCTCACGCGGGACAACTTCGGCGATCACTTCGTCGACATCAGCACCGGTGGTCCGGCCGATCTCGACTACGACGTGTTCTACGTGATCGGAGCAACCGGAGATCGGGCGGCATTCAGGGTGCAGCACAGCGAGTGGTCGTGGGTCAGCCGGAGATGACCGCGCCGGGCGGGATCGCTGCACCGCCGGGATCCGGTCGCTACGCGTTCGCGGCGGTGCGCGGCAGCATCAGGACGGCGGCGAAGATGGCGCTCGCCGCGATCGCCATCACCAGGAACAGCGCACCGAAGCCCCAGCCCGCGTGAATCCCGGCGATGACGGGCAGGGTGGTGGCCATGACCGAGAAGGTCACGATGTACCTGAGAGAGTAGACGCGGCTGCGCCACTCGTGCCTGGTGATCCTGCCGACCAGGACGTCGTTGATCGGGATCTGACCGAACACGACGAGCATGAAGGCGACGGCAACGATCAGGGCGGCAACCCCCGTGAGGCGGTACATGGCCGCGAAGAACACGGCCTGCAGGCCGGCGACGACGGCGAACACGGTGCGCACCGGGTGGCGGTCCACCAGATAGCCGACCACGAGTTGCGCGAGCGCTGCGATCGCGAACACCAGCGCCGCATAGCCGCCGACTGCGGTCGCGGATCCGGCGAGCTCGCCGATCCGTTCTTCGAGGATCTTCGGAAGTGAGAACGTCGTGCTCTGGAAGATCAGACCGCCGATCGCGGTCGTGAACACGATGATCGCGAGCACGCGAACGAACGTCGCGCGGTCGATGGACGATGCGCCTGCCCGATCCTGCCCGGCGGCCACACCGCTCGGGCGGCTGGTGGCCCGGCTCCTCCGTCCCGCCCGCAGGAAGACCGCGTAGGCGATTCCCAGGCCGATGGCAACAGCACCGGGCAGGACGAAGCCGCTGCGCCAGCCCGCGGAGTCGATGAGATAGCCGGCGAGCAGCGCGGCGGCGGCGACGCCGAGGTTGCCGGACACGCCGTTGATCGCGAGCGGGACGCCCGTCTTCCGTCTCCCCTGCACGACCATCGCGACGCCGACCGGGTGGTAGATGGCGGCGAATACGCCGATCGCGAGCAACCCGAGCGCGATCTCCACGGGCGTGTCCGCCAGCGCCGTGAGGATCGAGCTGGCCCCGATGCCGATGAAGAAGATGACCATCATGCCTTCGCGGCTCCACTTGTCCGCGATCCAGCCGGCCGCGATCGCGCCGGCCCCGAACGCGATGAAGCCGGGCGTCGCGTACGGGATGAGCGCCGCGTAGCTCATGCCCCACTCATCGGCCAGCCGTACCGCCGCGACCGTCGCGAAGATCAGCATGAAGAGGTGGTCGAGGAAGTGCCCGACGTTGAGGAACAGGAATTCCAGGCGATCGCGTGACATCGCGAAGCGTGCGCCCATCGGCGCGGAGCTACAGGTCCGCCGCCATCAGGCGCATGATCTTCATCACGTAGTTGCGGGTCTCCTCGGGCACGTACGCCTGGACGTTCGGCCAGTGCGCGCACTCGGACGGACAGCGGTCCTGGGCCCGCAGGGTGCGGCTGCGCCCGCCGTTGTAGCTGGCGAAGGCGAACGCCAGGCGCTGCCGGCGGTCGGGGATGTCGTCCCAGAGGTCGTACAGGCGACGGTCGTAGAACACGCCGGCGGCGATGTTCTGGGCCGGGTCCTCGGTGTCGCTGATCGGCAGCGACGACAACTCCGCGATCTCCTCGAACGTGGCCGGCATGATCTGCATGATCCCCCGGGCGCCGACCCAACTCGTGGCGTCGGCGCGCAGGCCCGACTCGGTGATGCCCTGCGCCTTGAACCAGCGCCAGTCGAAGGCGACGCTGAAGAACCGCTTCGAGTACTTGCGGAAGTGGTCGTCGAACCGCGTCGTCCACTGATCGTCCTCGACCGGCAGCCGGCCGCGCGTCTGGACGGCCGGAGGTTCGCCGGGAGCCGGGGCCGGCTCGGTGGCGGCTGGCGTTTCGCCCGGCACCGTAGTGTGCCAGACCAGCAACGCGGCACACCCCGCCAGGGCGAGCGCGGCGGTTCCCTGCAGCAACCGGATGGCGCGCATGCGATCGTGACCCTCAGTTCAGCCCCAGGCCGATCACCAGCCCGACGGCGACGCCGATGCCCACGAACATGCCGGCGACCACGACGCCGACTGCCGTGTTGCCCTTGGCGAGATGCTCGTTGGTGTCGAACCGCGTGACGTGGTCCAGCACCTTGAAACCCAGGTACATGAACAGGATCGCTCCGCTGCCGCCGATGACGGCGTACAGCAAGTTCAGCAGCACGACCTGAAAGTCGAACAGGCCCATTTTCCCCTCCCGTGGCGTGGTGCAGCATTCGGTCTGGCACCGGTCGCCCGCGGAAAGGATAATGAGGCCGCAAAGGAGTTGCACAACATGTCTTCACCGTCCCTGATCGATCCGTTCGGGCCGGACGCATCGGGCGTCTGGCTCAAGGGCAACCTGCACGCACACACCACCGAGTCGGACGGGCACGTGGAGCCCGGGCCCCGCGTCGCCCAGTACCGGGAGCGCGGCTACGACTTCCTGTGCCTGTCCGACCACCACCGCATCACGCGCGTGAGCGGCGTCCCGGTCCCGGAGGGGATGACGCTGATCCAGGGCGCCGAGATCCATCCGGACAACCCGTTCGGGGGACAGGGGTACCACCTGCTGGCCTACAACATGACCGACGACGTGGATGCCGGGCGCATGCCGCCGCAGCACGTCATCGACGCGGTGCGCGAGCAGGGCGGCTCGGTGTGGCTGGCGCACCCGCATTGGAACGGCATCAACGTCCGCCGCGACGTGACGCCGCTGACCGGGCTGGCCGGCATCGAGGTGTTCAACACGATCTGCCAGCGCATGGGCCGGGGTGAGGCCGGCATCATCTGGGACGACTGGATGGACCACGCCGGCCACCCGCTGCCGGCGATCGCCAACGACGACTGCCACGGCAACCCCGCGCACGGCGACGACCTGTTCCAGGGCTGGTCGATGGTGCGTGCGGCCGACCGCTCGCCGCAGGCGATCGTGGCCGCGCTCGAACGGGGCACATCGTACTGCACGACGGGGCCGGAGATCCGCTCGCTGCGGGTCACTCGGTCCGCGCAGTCGGAGCCGGCCAATCGGCCCTATCGCCTGGAGGTGAGCTGCTCGCCGGCGCTGCGGGTCACGGCGATCTGCAGCCAGACAGGCGTCGACTACCCGCTCGGTCCGACCGATCCGGCGCACCCCTTCGAGCACGCCGTGCTGGGGCTGCGGGAGGCCGACTGGGTGCGCGTCGAAGTGCTCGACACGCACGGCCGCAAGGCGTGGAGCAACCCGATCGACCTGACCGGGCTGGGCGCCGCCGGCTGACCGGCGGCGCCGCAGGCTCCGCGGTCGCCGGCTGCAGCACTCGGCGACTTCGGACGGAACGCGGCGGCGCCGGCGATGGCGCCGCCGCGCGGGAAGGAAGGGTCAGTTGCCTCCGACGACGTCCAGGTAGCGGTCGTACTTCTGCTGCTGGACCTGCACGAACCGGTCGCTGCCCAGGCGGGCGACGGTCTGCAGGTACTCGTCCCACTTCTCGTCGATCGACTCCTGGCCGACGATGAACTTGTCCTTCATCTCGTTGTAGTAGGTGACCAGGTCGCCCCGCACCTCGTCGATGGTATCGATCTCCTCCTTGGTGCTGGCGATCGGCGGGAACGGCTCGATGTAGTAGTGCTGCAGCTTCTCGTCGAGCGGGAACATCCAGCCGGGGAAGCGGTTGATCCACGCCTGCTTGACTTGCAGGTGCGGATAGGGCGGCTGCCCTGAGCCGATCCGCAGCAACCGTTCGTTCAGGCTTACGTCCTCCTCGATCGGTATGAACTCCTTCTTGCCGTCGACCACGCGGTAGGTGATCCCCTCGACGCCCCAGTTCTGGATGGTGATCGCCTCCTCGCTGTTGCGCACGAAGTCGATCCAGCGCATGGCCACGTCGGGCCGCTTGGCGTCCCGCGTGATGACCAGGCCTCTGCCTCCCGACAGGATGCGCCGCTCGAAGTACTGGTCGCCGTGCGGCCCGATCAGCGGCGGCGGGACGTTGAAGATCGGCGTCTCACCGTCCGGCGTTCCCTGCGGATGGGAGCGGCTGAAGACGAACGCCCAGGTGCTCCAGAAGCTCACCGTGCCGACCCGGTCGTTGCCCACCTTCTCCAGCGCCGTGGCGCTGTTGGCGGTCAGGTACTCCTGGTCGAGCAGTTGCTCGCGGTAGAGCAGGTTCATGTACTCCAGGTATTCCCGGTAGCGGGGGCTCTCGTAGTCCCAGGAGACGGCGCCGTCGGTAACCGTGTAGGGGAGATACATCGCCAGATGCAGTCCGAACGCGTTGCCGATGATGTTGATGTCACTCTTGCCGGTCGGAACCAGCGGGATCTCGTCCCGCTCGCCGTTGCCGTTGGGGTCACTGTCGCGGAAGGCGGTCAGCAACTCGACGAAGTCATCGGTCGTCTCGGGCGTGTCCATGCCCACGGCTTCGAGCCAGAGCGTGTTGTGCATGAGGTTTTTCGACAGCGTGTTCGGCAGCACGAAGTGGTTGATCGCGTAGATCTCGCCGTCCGGGCTGGTCATGGACGCCTCGTGAATCGGGTACTCCTCGAACCAGCGGCTGAGGTTGGGCGCATGCTCGGCGATCAGGTCGTTGAGCGGGATGACCAGCCCATCGAGCGCGTAGTTGTACACATCGCCGATGCCGCTTGGGAAGTCGATCACATCCGGCAGGTCGATGCCGGCGGCCAGCCGGGCGCGCAGCACCTCCCGGTAGTTGGAGGTTTCGATGACGTTCCACTCGACGTGGATGCCGGATTTCTCTTCCAGCGCCTGGTACGCCGGCAGGTCGTTGCTCGCCGGGCGGTGGTGGGCCGCCGCGCCGGAGTTGACCATGACGGTCAGCGTGGGTGTCTCCGCCGCGCCCTCGGCCATCGGGGCCGAGTAGCCGTTGGTGATCCCGAAGATCCCCATCAGGACGACCACCGCGATCGCGGTGATCCAGAGATTCGAGCGTTTCATTGCATAACTCCTTGTCAGGTCGTGTCGGTTGACGATCAGGCTGCGGTCACTGCGATAGGCTCACCTCCTCATCCGAATTTCGATCGGCCCGCGCATCCCGGCGCGTATCGGCCCGTCATCCCTTGAGTGCCCCGATCATGACGCCCTTCACGAAGTAGCGCTGCAGGAACGGGTACAGCGTGACGATCGGCGCGATGGCCACGACGATCACCGCGTACTTGACCTTGAGCATGGCCAGCACGCCCTCCTCGAAGTCGCCGGTATCCGCATGCTGCAGCAGCGTCTCCAGCCGCGACATGACGACCACCCGCCGCAGGTAGATCTGGATCGGGTGCAAGTCGGCATCCGGCAGATACAGGAGCGCCGGGAAGAAGCTGTTCCAGTGCTGGATGCCGTAGAACAGCGCCAGCACGGCGACGATCGGTTGCGACAGCGGCAGGACGATCTTCCACACGATGCGCCACTCTTCGGCCCCCTCCAGGCGGGCGCTCTCGAACAGGTCTTCGGGGAGTTGCTGGAAGAACGTCCGGCAGATGACCAGGTAGTACACGGATATCAACGCCGGAAACACCAACGCCCAACGCGAGCCGTAGAGGCCGAGCCTGGCGACGATGATGAACGTCGGGATGATCCCTCCCTGGAAGAGGAACGTCACGACGATCGCGACCATGAAGAAGTTGCGCGCGAAGAACTTCCGCTTGGACAGCGGATAGGCGGCCATCACCGTGAACACCAGGTTGAACAGCGTGCCCACGGCCGTATACCAGATCGTGTTGTAGTAGCTGCGCCAGATGCGGTCGTCCCTGAGCACCGTCCGGTAGGCGTCGATCTCCAGTCCCTTCGGGAACAGCCACACCTCGTCGCGCAGCACCGCCCCGGTCTCGCTCAACGACATGCTGATGACGTACAGGAACGGATAGAGCGTCACGACGAAGGCGGCCACCACGATCGCGTGGACGACAAGGTCGAACCCCCGGTCGCCCGCGGTCCTGCGGAACGTCGCCGCGGTCATCGAGCTACGCCGGTCACCAGAGCGAGGTGTCGGACAGCTTGCGGGCGATGCGATTGAACAGGAGCAGGAACGCCACGTTGATGACCGAGTCGAACAGGCCGACGGCGGCTCCGAAGCTGTATTCACCGGAGAGGATGCCGCGCCGGTACACGTAGGTCGATATGACGTCGGCCACCTCGTAGGTCAGCCCGGAGTACATGAGCAGTATCTTCTCGAAACCGACCGTGAACATGCGCCCGGAGCGCAGGATGAGCAGGATGATGATGGTGGCGCTGATCCCCGGCAGGGTGACGTAGCGGATGCGCTGCCAGCGCGAGCAGCCGTCGACCTCGGCGGCGTCGTACAACTCCTCGTCGATGCCGGCGATCGCCGCCAGGTAGATGATGGAGCCGAAGCCGAAGTCCTGCCAGATCTCGGAGAGCACGTACATCGGCCGGAACCAGCCCACCTCGTTCATGAAGTTGACCGGCGTGCCGCCCAGGCGGGCGATGATGACGTTGATGATGCCGCCGTTGATGGAGACGAAATTCACCATGATGCCGACCACCACCACCACCGAGATGAAGTAGGGCAGGTAGCTGACCGTCTGTACGGTGCGGCGGAAGCCGACCGCACGCACCTCGTTCAGGCACAGGGCGAACAGGATCGGCACGGGGAAGCCGAACAGCAGCATGTAGAAGCTGATGAGGAAGGTGTTGCGCACCAGGCGCCAGAAATAGAAGGAGTTGAAGAACTGAACGAACCACTTCAGCCCCACCCACTCGCTGCCCCAGATGCCGCGGCCGACCGAGTAGTCCTTGAACGCGATCACCATGCCGTACAGCGGCAGATAGCGGAACAGCGCGAAGTACAGCATCGGCAGGATCATCATGATGATCCATGCCCGGTCGCGGCGGATCTTGGAAACCAGCGACCGCGTTGTCCCGGTGAGGGCCCGCTTGGCCGCGGTGGTGGTCGGCTGCGCGCTCACCTCAGCCTCATGCCATGAGAATCCGGAGAGGTACAGTGTGGGTGCGCCCCGAACCGGTGTCAACAACTCCGCGCGCTCTTGCCCCACGTGCGTAGCAGCCACCCGGCGTGGTGGCGCGTGCAGCCGTGCAGCGGGTCCTTGACAAGCCCCCCCCGGCCAGACACGATCGCGGTGATACCGAATTCCTGGTCTGCGTAACCGAATCCGTGCTCGGAGCGGGTTGCTGTGTTGACGTGCACGGATTGCCAGAGTCAGAGGATCCCGGTAATCAGCGATAATCCCGACAAGGAGACGGTATGAAAGATACGAGAAGATTGAACACACTCATCTTTCCTGTGTGCTTTGCGGCCTTGATGAACTTGGCCGTTCTTGGATTTGCCTCCGGTGAGACCGAAGCGGCGGCGGAAACGGTTACTCTGAAAATGACGTCGTGGATCAGTCAGTCCGTAGACAACTACGAGAATCACATCGTAGGACCCTTCAACGAGGCGCATCCCGGAATCGAGATCGAATTCGAGATGTTTCCATGGGCGACGTATTGGCAAAAGCTCCAGACACTGTTTGCGTCTGGTGACGAGCCGGACATCATGGAGATGGCGGCCGATTACAAGGGCGCATTCGTTGCTAATGGACACCTTCTTGACCTGACGCCCTTTCTCGAAAGAGGAGACATCGACAAGGACGATTTCTTCGAGGAGAGCTGGAATCGCGGATTCGTGGCAGGGGCGGACGGTTTCTATGGTATGTACTCCATGGTCGGAACGGGTGTCCTCATGTACAACAAGGACATCTTTGAAGACGCTGGATTGCCCTACCCGGACTCGACCTGGGACTACGACAAGCTGCTGGAGGTTGCCAAGGAGCTTACCGTCGATGAAGACGGCGATGGGACCCCCGACCAGTGGGGAATCGTGCCGGGGGGCCACTATTGGATTCATGCTCTCATACAATCTTTCGGAGGTACCGTCCTCACCGGGGATTTTTCCGAATCGAATCTTCTCTCTCCGGGGTCATTGGCCGGTCTGCAGTTCGATGGCGACCTGATCCACAAGCATGGGGTAGCGCCAACGCCGGAGATGGCCGACGGTTTGGGCGAATTGTTCTTCACGGGAAAAGTCGCCATGCGGCCGAATTCGGCGTACAACATCCAGAGGTTCAGGGAAATCGAGGATTTCCGCTGGGACATTGCGCTGCTTCCGGAGGGACCGGAAGGACGAAAGATAACCCTGGCCGGCGACCCCGCTCATTCGATATCCGCGAACACCGAGCACCCTGAAGAGGCCTGGGAATTCTTCAAATGGTACTACAACAATCTGAGCGTCGACAACCTCATACTTGGCGGCAATTTCACCGGGAACAGGGCCCTCGCTGACGTTTGGACTTCAGGACAGGAGGGCATGGTGCCCCACAATATCGGGGTGGTGCAGGAAACCGTCGAAGTATATGGAGCGCGTCCGCCCTACTGGGATGTGGGTATACGGACGCTGCCGGAAATACGACGAGCCGTCAGCGATATGTTGAGCTCGTACAGAGGCGGACACGTGACCACGGAGGAGGCGGCAGCGGAGGCCACCGCCACGATCAACGAAGCGCTGTCGAGATAGACCTCCTACTCTTCGTTCGCGTCGGCGCACGAAGATGCACACCCAGCGGGAATATTCCCGCTGGGTGCTCATTTCCACTTCGATGCATACGGCGCCTGAATCTGAGCAGGCGAGCATAGCACGGGATACGGATGTGGCAGAATCGAAGACCACCTCAAAGGCCGTTTTCTTGAGGAACAGCAAGAGTGTCCTTGCTGCATACCTATTTGTCCTTCCCACCCTCTTTTACTTGGTCTTCTTCAGCTTGGGCGCGATGGTGGCGGCGCTTTGTTTCTCCTTCCTGGAATACGATGTCCTCTCTCCGCCCAGATGGACCGGCCTTGCAAATTTCCAGCGGCTGTTCGCGAGTCCGCTGTTCCCCAAGGCGGTGTGGAACACCATATACTTCGCCATACTCTACGTGCCGGCTCACACGATACTCTCCCTGCTCCTGGCACTGCTGGTCAATCGCGATCTGAAAGGCGTTGTCGCGTTCAGAACCGCCTACTTCCTCCCCGTGGTCTCTTCGGTAGTGGCGATTTCTCTGCTGTGGACGATGATGTACGGCAAGGAATTCGGGTTGATCAACTACGGCCTGAAAACCCTGTTCGGCGTATCGGGGCCCGGTTGGTTGACCGATCCCGCGTGGGCCATGCCCGCGGTGTCGATCATGAGTGTATGGAAGGGGTTGGGCGTGGGAATGATGATATTCCTTGCCGGTTTGCAGGATATCCCCAAGGATCTGTATGATTCGGCACAGATCGACGGATCCGGATCGTGGAGGAGGTTTCTGCACATTACGCTGCCGCTGGTATCGCCCACGACGTTCTTCGTGGCGGTGGTGAGTACGATCAATTCGCTTCAGGTCTTTTCGCAAATATACGTCATGACGGAAGGTGGACCGCGATGGTCGACGACGACATTGGGCTACTTTGTCTTCGTGAGTGCCTTCGAAGACTTCCGCATGGGGTACGCCTCGGCGATCGGTGTCGTGCTGTTCGTCATCGTGATGTTCTTCACTCT
Organism: Spirochaetia bacterium; assembly: GCA_963662775.1. Lineage (GTDB taxonomy): Bacteria > Spirochaetota > Spirochaetia > SZUA-6 > Bin103 > CATQHW01. Next base: position 535,763 of record OY759747.1, on the reverse strand, counting down.
GATTCAGTTTCGGCTGAGAAAGAGTTGGGTGCACTATTAGGTGCGCAGGGATGAGGGCGCGATAATCTCATGTCTTCGCTTGCGTTGAACCGCCGCAACAAGTTGGCCGGAAGGGCGGCCGGAAATCTGTTCTTCTACTTGCTGTTGATATTGGTCGGTCTGACCTTTCTGCTGCCGTTCCTGTGGATGCTGTCCGCGTCGCTGAAGAGTGTTGCGGAGATATTCAGCTTCCCGCCCAGGTGGTTCCCTCGCGTCCGGAGGTGGAGCAACTACACAGATATATTCGTCGTCATGCCCTTTGGCCGCTTCGTCTTCAATAGTTTCAAGGTCAGTCTGCTGTCGACGGCAGGTGTGGTTCTTAGCAGTGCGCTCGCGGCGTTCGCATTTGCCAGGCTGAAGTTTCCGGGGAGGAATCTCATATTCGCTCTTCTGCTGTCTACGTTGATGGTGCCCGGCGAGGTCACGCTGATCCCGATATTCTTCGTAATGAGGGCCTTGGGCGTGATAAATACCCATATTCCGCTGTACCTGCCTGATTTCTTCGGGAATCCGTTCGGCACGTTTCTGCTTCGGCAATTCTTTCTTACGGTCCCGAAGGAGCTGGAGGATGCCGCGGCGATGGACGGGGCGGGTCCTTTCACGATTTTCGGCCGGATATTTCTGCCATTGGCCAAACCTGCACTGGCCACGCTGGCGGTGCTCACGTTCATGTGGCGGTGGGAGGAGCTTATCAGGCCTGTCATTTACCTGGGCAGTCGCGAGAAGATGACGCTGACCGTAGGTTTGACCGGCTATTTCGCGGAGTTCGGTGGTGGGGAGATATTTCGCTGGGACCTGCTGATGGCGGGTAGTGTGGTGAGCATCATACCGATTCTCGTGCTCTTCATAATCGGACAGAGGTTTTTCATTCAGGGAATCACGATGACCGGGATAAAGGGGTAGGCGGACACGTCGTCTGGGCGTGGATGTGTCCGTGAGGCGACAGGCAGGCGGGGACCGTGGCGCTCGCCGCCGGTCCGGTGGGGGATCGTCGACGCGCTCGACGCTCGGCGGCTACGATCGAGCGATGCAGATCGAACCCGGCCGGGGGAAGCGGACCGATCTGGAGATCGACGGGCGCGATCGCCTGCGTCTGGTGCGCTCCGGGGCGGGGTACGCCGAGCGCGGGCGCTTCGAGTCGGCGCCGTGCCGGTCGCCGGCGGGGCGCGTGCAGCTCGACTGGATCGAGCAGTGGACGGCACCGCAGCGCTTCGTCAAGCATCGGGCCAACCCGATCTACGGACCTGCCGACTCGGGACCGTGGGACACCTGGACCAACGGCGTGTCGATCGTCCCGGGGGCCGATGGCAGCCGCTACCGCATGTACTACGCAGGGCGGAAAGGCGAGGGGATCGGCTTCGCCGAGGCGCCGGTCGGCGACCCGGTGACCTGGCGGGAACATCCGGCGTCGCCGGTGCTGCGCCCGCGGGCGGACAACTGGGAAGGGAATCTGCTCAACCAGCCGCGGGTGGTGCCGTTCACCGAAGAACGGTGGCTGATGTACTACACCGGCTGGGGGGCCGCGGGCGCCGGCACGAGCTGGGCGCTGGGGCTGGCCGAGTCGCGGGACGGCGGACTCACGTGGGCGCGCTGCGGCGAGGATCCGATCCTGGAGCGCGGCGGCCCCGGCGCGCCGGATGAGGGGGCGGCGGTCGTCCCTTCGATCATTCGCGTGGGAGACGAGTGGTGGATGTGGTACACGGCTGCGCGCATCCATCCCGACGGCCACCAGAACATCCACCTGTGCCTGGCCACCTCGCCCGACTGCGTGCACTGGCGCAAGCATGAGGGCAACCCCGTGCTCGGCGATGACTTTGCCGACGGCGCACCGCGCAGCGTCACCTCGCGTTGTTTCGTGCGCCATGAGGCGGGCGTATTCCAGATGTGGTACAGCTTTGCCAAACCCGACTACCGGATACGCTACGCGGAGAGCCTGGATGGCATCGAGTGGGAACGCTCGCCGGCCGACCCCGTGCTCGGACCGTCGCCGGGGCCGGCGTGGGATGACGCGATGGTCGAATACCCGGAGATTCAGGTGGCCGACGGCGTCTACCGCCTCTGGTACTGCGGCAACGGTTTCGGCACCGTCGGGTATGCCGAAGGCCGGGCCGAGTCGGGGGTCGAGGTGTGGTTGCGGTCCGGGGAGCATGCGCAGCCCGATGGCGGCTGGAGCGGATGGCGGCGCGTGCGGCGACACCGGAGCGTCGACCTTCGCCGCTACCTGCAGGTACGGGTGGAGATGTGGAGCGAGCACGTGAGCCCGGCGGTGTCCGGGATCTCGGTGTGGGCCGATCGCACCTGACCGTGCGCATGGAACGCGCGGCGCGGCAGGCCTTCGCGCGGGTCGGAAGCGGCGACCGGGCTCGCCGCATCCGGCTGACCGGCCAGCGCAGAGACGAACGGAGCCGTCGCTATCGGCCCGCCGATCAACTCTGAGAAGATGTCTCTGCCGATGGCAATAACGGTCTCGGTGTGCCAGAATCCGGTGCTATGAGCGGCTCATGGGAGCGAATCACCGACTATACGACTCATCCTTCGGATCTTGCCCAGCGGGGGCTGAAACAGTTGGCGGAGGTGTGGAAGGAACAGCGTGATTCGCTGGAGACAGAGGGCGCTTTCATTCAGTTCAACGAGAGATTGAAGCGAGAGTGGGCCATCGAGACCGGCTTGATCGAGCGCCTGTACGTTCTCGATCGCGGCGTAACTCAACTGTTGATCGAACGGGGAATAGATGCGGCTTTGATCTCCCACTCGAACAGCCAGAGCCCTGAGTCGATTACCTCCATGATCGTCGATCACCAAGCCGTAGTAGATGGTATCTTCAGGTTCGTAAAAGGAGAACGTCCTCTGTCCACCAGCTATGTCAAGGAAATGCATGCCCTTATCACTCGTAGCCAGAAGACAGTGGAAGCCGTCGATGCTCTGGGCTCAATCGCGAAAGTCGATCTGATTCGCGGCGACTACAAGCGCTTGCCCAATAATCCAACCAGGCCCGACGGAAGCGTTCATCAGTACTGTCCGCCGGAGCATGTGGCCTCGGAAATGGACCGGCTGATCGACCTGCACCTCGGTCACCAGAACGCGCCGCCGGAAGTGGAAGCCGCCTGGCTGCACCACCGATTCGTGCAGATCCATCCGTTTCAGGATGGAAACGGCCGGATCGCCAGAGCGCTCTCCACCCTGGTCTTCGTCAAAGCCGGCTGGTTTCCGCTCGTCGTTCGGGATAGAGATCGAGACCGGTACATCCGTGCTCTTGAGGCGGCGGACGCCGGCGATTTGTCTCCTGTCGTAGAATATTTCGGCGACCTGCAGAAAGGCGAGTTCATCAAGGCGTTGAGCATCGCCCGTGACGTCATGAGCTCAGTACGAGCGGAGGACGCGATCAAGGCGGTGCGCCGTCAAATGCTGCGACGCCGTGACGCCCTTAACCAGGAGTGGGAGCAGGTGCGAACCATCGCACGTCTTCTCGCCGAGTCTGCGAAGCAACGGCTAGAGGAAGTACGGGCAGAATTGAGGCGAGAAATGGAGCCTCTGCTTAGCGGTGCGACCTTCGTTGTCGACGATGCCGCACATCATGGTGAAAGGAGTCACTACTTCCGATCGCAGATCGTGGAAGCAGCAAAGAAGCTGGACTACTTCGCGAATATGGAGACGTATCGGTCGTGGACGCGCTTGGTGATGAGAAGCGCTGATCATGACCAGAGCGAGCTGCTGATCGCGTTTCATGGCATAGGTCAAGAGTTCCAGGGAGTTCTTGCCTGTTCTGCGATCTGCTTTCAGCGTGTCGCGACAGGCGTCGGTGAACGGCAAGTCGCTTCCGTAGAATCTGTCTCGGACGATGTATTCCAGATCAACTACAAGGAACCGTTCGCGGAAGCCGAGCCGCGTTTCATGCCTTGGCTCGAGCGAAGTCTCATACGGGCCCTAGACCTCTGGCAATCGACGGTCCTGTGACGTCTGGCGGGCTCAGTAGTGGCGGGAACGCAGATCGCAGCGAGTCGTAGATTATGACGGATGGTATCCGGGATGCGCGTGTATCTCGATCGGCCTCGACCGCACGCCCGGCATGTGCGGTGAGCGCGGGGGCACGGGCATGAGCCGGCCGATCACCGTGGGCGTGGTCGGTGTGGGCCGCGGCCGGACCTTCGCGCGCGGGTCGGAAGCGGCGACCGGGCTGCGCCTGGTGGCGCTGTGCGACACGTGGGAGGAGCGGCTGGAGCAGGAGCGCCGCGACCTGGCGGCGCGCGGCACCGCGGTGACGACCTACACCGACTACGAGCGCTTTCTCGGCCACGACATGGACGCCGTCGTGCTGGCCAACCACTTCCACGAGCACGCCCCGTTCGCGATCGCCGCGCTGCGCTCGGGCCGCCACGTGATGAGCGAGTGCGCGGCCTGCCACACGCCGGCCGAAGGGGTAGCGCTCATCCGCGCGGTGGAGGAGACCGGCAGGATCTACCTGTTCGCCGAGAACTATCCCTACATGGCGTACAACCAGGAGATGCGCAGGCTGTACCGCGAGGGCACGGTCGGCACCTTCCTGTACGGGGAGGGCGAGTACGTGCACCCGGACAGCGCGCGCACCAAGCTGGCGCGAAGCTGCGGGATGGACCACTGGCGCAACTGGATACCGGCGACCTACTACTGCACGCACTCGCTGGCGCCGGTCATGTACATCACCGACACGCGGCCGGTGAAGGTCAACGGCTTCGTCGTGCCGTACTCGGCCGACGACCCGACGCAGACCATGCACGTGCGCCGCAGCGACACCGCCGGGCTCATCATCTGCCGCATGGACAATGACGCGGTGGTCAAGTCCCTGCACGGGGGGCTGCGCGGGCACCAGAACTTCGTGCGCATCCACGGCACCGGCGGGCTGATGGAGAACTGCCGCCACGGGAACCACGCCGCCGTGCGCCTGCGGCGGGAGCCGTTCGACAAGCCGGCCGGCGCGCCGGTGGAGACCGTCTACGCGCCGGACTTTCCCGAGCACCACGACCTGGCCACGCGGGCCGGCCACGGCGGCGGCGACTTCTTCACCAGCTTTCTGTTCGCGCGCGCCATCCGCACCGGCACACAGCCCTATCTGGACGTGTACCGCGGGGTGGAGATGAGCCTGGTCGGGGTGCTGGCCTGGCGCTCGGCGCTGGAGGACTCCCGGACCGTCAGCGTGCCGAACCTGCGCGAGGAGTCAGAGCGGCACGCGTACGAGGACGATCACTGGTCGCCGGACCCGGCGCGCGCGGGGCCGGGCCAGCCGCTGTCGAGCATCCTGGGCCATATCGAGCCCTCGGATGCGGCCAGGCAATTCGCCCGGGAGGTCTGGGCCGAGACCGGCTACCGGGAGCCGGATGCCACGTGAAGGGAGGAGCCGATGGGAGGAGCCGATGGGGTGGAGCTCAACGGAGTCGCGTACCGGGTTCCGGACGCTCCGGTTGCCGTGGTGTGCGTCGACGGCGGCGACCCGGAATACTTCGAGGCGGCACGGGCGGCCGGGTGCATCCCCACCGTCTCCCGCTTCATGAGCGCCGGCTTCAGCGCAGTCGCGCACTGCGGCATCCCCAGCTTCACCTGTCCCAACAACATCTCCATCGCCACCGGCGCGGCGCCCAAGGTCCACGGCATCTCCGGCAACTTCTATCTCGACCGCGCGATCGGCCAGGCCGTCGTCATGACCGGCCCGGAACTGATGCGCGCACGCACGGTGTTCGACGTGCTCTCGAAGGCCGGCGCCGGGACCGCGGTCGTCACCGCCAAGGACAAGCTCCGCACCCAGCTCGGCAAGGGCCTGGACGTCGCGGCCGGCAACGTCTGCTTCTCCTCCCAGCACGCCGACCGCTGCACCGGCGCCGAGAACGGCATCGCGGACGCCCTGGGCTTGTTTCATGCCCTGCCGCATCATCCCAAGCTGATAGGTGTGCTGGAGCAACTGCTCGGCGGCCCGGTGTGGGTGCATCCCCGCCACATCGTCCACGCCATCTTTCCCGCGGACCTCGACTACACTACGCCGCCGCACCAGGGCCTTCCACCCGGTGCGCGGGGCGCCCGACATCTGGACCGCGTGGGTGCCGTTCGGCGACTGCGACGCGCCGCCCGGCGGGCTGGCCGGTGGTTCCATAGCCTCACGATCCACCAGGGCGTGGACAACACCAGCAGCGACCGTATCCGGCTCGCCGGCAGCTTCCGCTACCAGCGGATCTGCGAGCCGGCCGACGCCGGCGCCCTGAACCGTGGGGAAGCAGGGGAAGCAGAGATAGTGATAGCCAGTTGCCTGCTTTCAGATCTTCGTGCATGGTTTCATGCATGGCTACCAAGACCATATCGCTTGAGTTGGACGCCTATGACAAGCTGAAGGCCGCCAAGCGGCCAGGCGAGTCCTTCTCGGCTACCGTCCGGCGGGCGCGGTTCGGGCCGAGTGACTCAACCGGGAGGACGATCCTGGCCCTGCTGCACAACCTGGCGGTGGAGCCGACCGACCGAACGGCCGCCGAGTACTGGAACACGGGTGTCACGGCTGCACGGACGACCACGGCTTCGCGGTGGCGCGACGGCGAATGAAGCTGGTCGATACCGACTTTCTGATCGACCTGCAACGCGAATGGGCGAGTGAGACCCCTGGCCCGGCGATGACATTTCTGCATTCGCACCACGATACCGCGCTGGCAGTCTCCACTGTGTCGGTCCTCGAATTCCTGGAGGGCTATGAGCATCCCGGCGCCGGTGAACGGCTACTGGAGGCATACCTGAGGCTACCCGTTACCGACAGCGTAGCCCGCCGCGGTAGCCGCCTGCGCCGGAGATTGCGTGCCGACGGCCAGATGATCGGCGACTTCGACGTGTTGATAGCCGCAACGGCGTTGGATGCCGGTCTCCCGTTGGTAACAGCCAACACGGCCCACTTTCGGAGGGTCGAGGGGCTCGCGGTGGAACCCTATCGCCAAGCAAACACCTCTCAGCGAGAACCGCAGCGATCTGACCGCGGCCCCGATGCGTCGAGGTAGCAAAGAGGGGAGATGACCATTGTCGAACGGTTAGCCGGCGGCGAGCGGCCGGTCTTGGACCGGGGTACCGGCTCGGAGCTGCAACGCCGCGGCGTCGATGTACTGCACCAGGTCACTGCGCAACAGAAAGCGTGGTCGGCGATGGCGAATCTCAGCCGCCCGGAGGTCGTGGTACCAGTGGCGAGACGGTCCGAGTTGGATAGCAACAGCCAGCCACCGATGACCGCTGAAGTGCAGATCCGCGAAGGTCAGGTGTTCACCGACCGCTGTTCGCCGAGCCGATGCACCTGGACGCGCCGCTGGAGACGTGGTAGAGCCTGTTCATGAGTATCCAGCCGTTCGACAAGCCGGGCCGTTTCTATCGCGGCAATCTCCACACCCATTCGACCGCTTCCGACGGCGCCCTCAGCGCGCGCGCGGTGTGCGCCTCTTATCGGCGCCGCGGCTACGATTTCATCAGCCTGACCGACCACTTCCGGGAGGTATACGGCTACCCGGTGTCCGATACGACACCCTTCCGCACGGACCGGTTTACGACGGTGCTCGGCGCCGAGTTGCACGCCCCGGAGACCAGCCTCGGAGACGACTGGCACATCCTGGCGGTCGGGCTGCCGCTCGACTTCGAGCCCACCGGGTCGCGCGAGACTGGCGCGCAACTCGCCGCCCGGGCGCGTGACGCGGGCGCGTACGTCGCCGCGGCGCACCCGGCCTGGTACGACCTGACCGATAGCGACATACAGTCGCTGACCGCGGCCAGCGCAATCGAAATATTCAACACGACCTGCCAGGAAGCCAACGGCAAGGGCGACAGCGTCGGCTACCTCGACCGGCTGCTGAGCCAAGGGCACTTCTATCACGCCATCGCAACCGACGATGCCCACTTTCAAGCAGGGAGGCCGGACGTGGGGCGCAATTGGGTGATGGTGCGCAGCAGTCACTTGGAGCCTGCCGCGCTGTTGGAGGCGTTGACCGCGGGCAGCTTCTACGCCAGCCAAGGGCCAGAGATCCTCGACATCGAAGTGGCGCGCGACGGCAAGAAGCTGACCGTACGCACTTCCCCGGTGCGAAGGATGTGTATCTCCGGCGCCGGGGCGGGGGCCGATCGCGTCGCGGCCGGGTCCGACTTCACCTGCGCTGAACTCAGTCTCACGGGTTTGCGCGGTCCATACGCGCGCATCACCGCTACCGACAAGCGCGGCTACCGCGCCTGGACCAACCCCTTCGAGCTGTAGCAAGCCCGCGGTACTGCACGTGGGGCTGCATCCAGGGCCCGGGTAAGCAGTTGCGGAGGAGTATTGACAGCGGGCGGGGCATTTATCATGGTCGACGAGTGGACCTCTCCCTGCAACGGTGTGCCCTTGCCCGTTGAGGGAGTAGAACTGAACGGGGTCACGTACCGGATTCCCGACGCTCCGGTTGTCGTGGTGTGTGTGGACGGCGGCGATCCGGAGTACTTCGAGGCGGCACGGGCGGCAGGGTGCATCCCCACCGTCTCCCGCTTCATGAGCGCCGGCTTCAGCGCAGTCGCGCACTGCGGCATCCCCAGCTTCACCTGTCCCAACAACATCTCCATCGCCACCGGCGCGCCGCCCAAGGTCCACGGCATCTCCGGCAACTTCTATCTCGACCGAGCGACCGGCCAGGCCGTCGTCATGACCGGCCCGGAGCTGATGCGCGCGCGCACGGTGTTCGACGTGCTCTCGAAGGCCGGCGCCGGGACCGTGGTCGTCACCGCCAAGGACAAGCTGCGCACCCAGCTCGGCAAGGGCCTGGACGTCGCTGCCGGCAACGTCTGCTTCTCCTCCCAGCACGCCGACCGGTGCACGGTCGCCGAGAACGGCATCACGGACGCCCTGGGCTTCGTCGGGCAGCCGCTCCCCGCCATGTACTCCGAGGAACTGTCGCTGTTCGTGCTCGACGCCGGCATCCGGTTCCTGGAGCAGGATGATCCGCCGGCGCTCCTGTACCTGTCGCTGACCGACTACGTGCAGCACAAGTACGCCCCCGACCATCCCGCCGCGCTCGCCTTCTGCGCGGCGCTCGATCGACGGTTCGCGCGGCTGGAGGAGCTGGGCGCGACCGTCGCCCTGACCGCCGACCACGGCATGAAGGACAAGTGCGCCGCGGACGGGAGCTACAACATCGTCTACCTGCAGGATCTCCTGGACGAGCGCTTCGGCGCGGACCGCACCAGGGTGATCTGCCCGATCACCGACGCGTTCGTCGGCCATCACGGATCGCTCGGCGGCTTCGTCCGGGTCTACTGCTTCGGCGGCGTGCAGCCGCACGCCGTGGCCGACTTCATCCGCCCGCTGGAGGGGATCGAGGAGGTGCTGGAACGCCAGGATGCAGCGCAGCGGTTCGATCTTCCCGCCGACGTGGAGGGAGACGTGGCGGTGATCTCCACGGCCGATTACTGTGTCGGCATGGGGCGCGCCGACCATGACTTGGCCGACCTGCACGGCGAGCGGCTGCGCACTCACGGCGGACTGTCCGAGCGCGACGTGCCGTTCATCGTCAGCCGGCCGCTGAACGCCGGCTACCGCGCGCGGGCGCAGTCGGAGCAACTGATGAACCACCAGATCCTCGACTACGCCATCAACGGCACCGACTGAGGGCTTGCTCGTGGCACCGCGCACCGCCCGCGCCGCCGTCTACGACGCTCCCAACACGCCGTTCGTCGTCCGCCGCTATCCGCTGCGCGACGCGCGCCGCGACGAGGTCCTGGTACGGGTTTCCATGTCGACCATCTGCCGCTCCGACATCCATTCCTATCACGGGCATCGTCCCAACCCGTGCCCGGGGATCCTCGGCCACGAGATCATCGGCGTCATCGATCAGCTCGGGGCGGACATCGAGACCGACCTGCGTGGCGATCCCGTCGCGGTCGGCGACCGGATCACCTGGACCGAGTACTTCCACCACGGCCCCTCCTACTACCGGGAGGTTCACGACCTGCCGCAGAAGTCGCCGGGGGTGAGGAAGTACGGCCACGACCTGGTAGCCGACGACCCCCACTTCCTGGGCGGCTTCGCCGAGTACTGCTACGTCCTGCCCGGCACGGCCATCCTGAAGCTCCCGGAGGACCTGAGCGACGAAGAGGCGACACCGATCAACTGCGGCGTCGCCACCGTCGTCGCGATCACCGAGGCGACGCGGATCGGGATGGGCGACGTCGTGGCCGTCCAGGGGCTGGGCCTGCTGGGGCTGTACGCGTGCGCGGTCGCCAAGACGCGCGGCGCCCGGCGGGTGATCGGCCTGGACGCCGTGGGCGACCGCCTGGAGGCGGCCAGGCAGTTCGGCGCGGATGCCGCGATCGATGTCTCGGGCCGCGACTCGCATGACGTGGTGGCCGCGGTCCGGGAGCTGGCGCCGCCGGACGGCGTCGACGCGGTGATCGAGGTGTGCGGAGACGCCGCGGTGATCCCGGCCGGACTTCAGATGCTGCGCGTCGGCGGCCGCTATACCCTGGGCGGCATCGTCACCCCCCACGCCGACGTCACCATCGATGCCAACCTGCTGGTGAAGAACTGGATCACGCTGCGCGGCGTCCACAACTACCACCCGCGGCACCTGATTCAGGCGCTCGACTTCGTGGTCGCCAATCGGGATCGGTTTCCGTTCAAGCGGATCGTCGACGCCAGGTTCGGGCTCGATCAGCTCGACGAGGCGTTCCGCAAGGCGTCGGAACGCACGGTGCTGCGCGCCGCGATCGTGCCCTGATGGATCGTGCCCTGATGAAAGCGCCCGACCTGGCCTTCGAGCCGCGGGGACTGTTCATCGGCGGCGAGTGGGTTGCCGCCCACTCGGGGCGGACCATCACCAGCATCAATCCCGCCAACGGCGAGGTGCTGGGCACGGTGCCGCTGGCCGACGAGCACGACGTGGACCGGGCGGTGGCCGCCGCAAAGGCCGCGTTTCCGGCCTGGGCGGCGCTGCCGGTGACGCGCCGCGCCGAGTACCTGCGCCTGCTGGCCGATGCCGTCGACCGCAACGCCGACTACCTGGCGCTGATGGACGCGGTGGACAGCGGCAACGCCATCTCCGGCATGCGCGGGGACATGACCTGGACGGCCGATGCGCTGCGCTACTTCGCCGGGCTGGTCACCGAGATGAAGGGCCAGACCATGTCGCGCGAGCCGGGCCACCTCAACCTGACCCTGCGCCAGCCGTACGGCGTGGTCGCCCGGATCAACCCTTTCAACCATCCATTCCGCTTCTGCGCCGAAAAGGCGGCCTCGGCGCTCGCCGCCGGCAACACCGTGGTGATCAAGGGACCGGAGCAGGCGCCGCTGTCGAGCCTGAAGCTGGGCGAGCTGTGCGCGGAGATCTTCCCGGCCGGCGTGGTGAACATCGTGACCGGAGACGGCGGTACCGGATCCTCCATGGTGCGCCACCGGGACGTGGCGCGGGTCGGCTTCGTCGGCTCGGTGGAGACCGGACGCCGTGTCGCCCGGGAGGCGGCCGAGGGCCTCAAGGAGGTCACCCTGGAGCTCGGCGGCAAGAACCCGATCGTCATCTTTCCCGACGCCGACCCGGCCAAGGCGGCGGCACAGGCGGTAGCGGCGATGAACATGAACCGCCAGGGGCAGTCGTGCTCCTCCACCTCGCGAGTGCTCGTGCACCGCTCGCTGCACGAGCGCGTGAGCGCCGAGCTGGTCAAGGCCGCATCCGCCATACCGATCGGCCTGCCGTGGCTGGACGACGCCGAGATGGGGCCGATCGTGTCGCGGCCGCAGTACGAGCGGGTGCTGGGGTATGTCGCCTCCGGCCGTGAGCAGGGCGCCGAGCTGCTGACCGGCGGCGGCCCGCCGTCCGATCCGGAGCTCGCCGCGGGCTTCTTCATCGCGCCCACCGTGTTCGACCGCGTGCGGCCCGAGATGCGCATCGGAAGCGAGGAGATCTTCGGTCCGGTGATGGCGATCATGAGCTGGTCCGACTTCGACGAGATGATCGAAGTCGCCAACGGCGTGATGTACGGGCTGACGGCGTCGCTGGTGACCGACGACTTCGGCGCCGCCATGCGCGCCGCCGAGCGGTTGCAGGCGGGCTACGTGTGGATCAACTCCTCGGGCCGCTACCTCGGCGCTCCCTACGGCGGCTGGAAGCAGAGCGGGATCGGCAAGGAGGAGTCGTTCGAGGAGTTGCTGAGCCACACCCGCGTCAAGAACATCAACATGCGCTGGTAGCTGCTTGAGCCGCGCAATGGGAGCAAACTGATGGGAATCAGCGTCGCGATGGTCGGGACGGGGGCGTTCGCGCAGGGGTTCATCCCGCTGTTCAAGGCGCACCCGCTGGTCGAACGGATCGCCCTCTGCGATCTGGATGCGAGGAAGCTCGAGGACAACAAGGCCCGCCACGGGATCGCCGAGTCGTTCCCGTCGCTGGACGAGGTGTGCGCCTCGGACTTCGATGCCGCGGTCATCATCACGCAGCCGTGGCTGCACGGCCCGCAGGCGGTGCAGGCGCTGCGGGCAGGAAAGCACGCCTGGTCGGCGGTGCCGGCGGGACGGACGCTCGACGAGTGCCGGGCGCTGGTGCGGGCGGTGGAGGAGACCGGCCGCATCTACATGATGGCGGAGACCAGCTACTACTACCCTGCGGTCATCTACTGCCGCCGGCGCCATGCCGAGGGGGCGTTCGGCAGCATCGTCTACTCCGAGTGCGAGTACTACCACGACTGGGACCACGGGCTGTACGCGGTGGCCCGCTGGCGAGGCGGGGAACGCTGGCGCTGGAGCGCCGGATCGCCGCCCATGCACTACCCGACCCACTCCACCAGCCAGATCATGTCGGTGACCGGTGCGCGCATGACGCGCGTCTCCTGCCAGGGATTCGTCGACCACCACTCCGACGCCGTGTACGAGGCGGCGAACAACGAGTACGGCAACACCTTCAGCAACGAGGTCGCGCTGTTCGCGATGTCCGACGGCAGCTCCTGCCGGGTGAACGAGTTCCGGCGCATCGGCCACCCCGGAGCGGTACGGTTGAGCCTGTTCGGGACGGAGGGCTCGTTCGAGGAGGCCGTGGGCTCGCAGCGGTTCCTGGGCAAGGGCAAGGACGACGCGGTGGACGTGTCCGATCTGCTGACCTGCCGCACGGAGCCCGCCGATGGCGACCGCGGCGAGATGGGGGCCGTCACCTCGCGCGACGGCACGCACCTGGGCGCCGCGCCCATCCACCCGGTGGAACGGCTGCCGCGCGAGTTCGCCGGGCTGCCCAACGGGCATGCCGGCGCCCACCAGTTCCTGGTCGACGACTTCGTCCGCTCCTGCCACGAGGGCACGCAGCCGCCCAACCACGTGTGGAACGCCGTGGCCTACACGGTGCCCGGCATCGTCGCCCACGAGTCCGCGCTCCGCGGCGGCGAGCTGCTCGACATCCCGGACCTGGGGACGCCGCCGGGATGACGACGGCAGCACTGCGTATAATGAGCAACGAGGAGCATCAGCATGGAACGCGCCTTGCATGAAGCTGAGACGCGTCGCCTTTCCGAGCTCGTGACCGCCGCAGAGAACGGCGAGAGAGTCGTCATTACCAGGCACGGTGAGCCCGCCGTCGAACTCATCCGCTACGATCACCAGCGCGGGGGCATAGACTTCGAGAAACTGGAGTCCGACCGCCGAAGACTAGGCATCAAAGGGGACGAAGAGAGGTGGCCGGAGGAATTCAACGATCCGTCATTCAGCCGCCGAGTGTTGGGACTGAGTGACGATCCGTTTGCCGATGGTGAGCTACTACGGGTATCCGCGAGCTCACTGGCGGCACCTGCGGACGACCAACGTGATCGAGTCGCCGTTCGCCGCGCTGTGGTTACGGACTGACCCAGCGAAGCGATTCAAGAAGGTCGTGAACGCCACCGCGGTGATCTGGAAGATGCTGTTGGTGCCCGAGACAAAGTTCCGGAAGCTGAATGCTCCGGAGCTACTTCAAGACAGGTGGGACGGAGCCGCATACCGAGACGGAGTTCGAGTCGACGATCATCAGGAGCCGGACGCTGCTGCCTGACTCGTTTACACACCTATTGATAGGACCTCCGCGATCGCCCGGAAGCTGTACCGCAATCACGTGGCGCGAGCGGAGATCGGCGTTTATGTCGCGGCGGCCGACACCGACGCCAGGGCGCGCCCGGCGCTGCGCACGCGCTGCGTTTCGATCTTGAACAACGCCAGCCTTGACGATGGGGGGGCGGGTGGTTGACAGGGCGTCGCTGTTGGTGTCTTCTGAGCGGAAACAGCCTCGTCGTCGGGGCCTCTCAAGGATGGGTTTCCCGAAGGTCGTCATACGAGACCACCGGCCGCGTCACAACGGTATGTGTCATAGCAGTCGTGATTTACGCGATGCTGGTTCCATGCGGCGTTCTGGAGCATATGTGCCGCACCGCGAGTGATGGGTGCAAGCGCCAGTGCCACGGCGGCAGTGGGTCGTCGACCACGCAGACTCCGCTGCAGACGGTGCAGTGTCCAGCGGCGACCGGAATGTGACCTGGGCTCAAGCGTCGGCGTTGGAGGCAATCCTCAACGATTGTGCAGAGGCGGATATGGTGACCCCGAAGCCTATGCACCAAGTAAAGGCGCGTCCTGAACCGGCGCGCAAAGCCCAAATCGGAAGGAGTGACGACATGAAGAGAGAGCGGTCCTTCTGGGTGAAAGCCAAGTGGGACCAGGAGAACCAGATATTCTGGTCAGAGAGCAATATCGTTGGACTTCACATCGAAGCCGCGTCGTTGGACGAGTTTCAGGAAATTATGATTGCACTCGTACCCGAGTTAATTGCTGCCAATCACGGTGAGGAGGAACTAATGTGCCACGAGACAGAGCGCGCATGGGAGTATGACAAGAAGGCGGCGTATGGCGAACAATTACTACAGAACAGTGGTTGAATTGATTGGAGAAAATGGATTTGAACGTCTTCCGAAGAGCCAGCAACCCTCTGGAAGTCATGAAATGTGGAAGAACTCTCTCGGAAGGAAAGTGTCCGTTCCCCGTAAGATAGTCAAACGCCATACCGCTAACGGGATTCTCAAAGATGCTGGCGTTGACAAGAAGGTGTAGCCCTCCCTCCGTGACCAGAAGTTCCCCAAGCTGTTGGTGTGCACCTTGCCGTCCACGTACGGGACCGCGCGGTTTACAACGCCGTGCGTGTAGATCTCCTCAAGCCCGACGTACGACTTGAGGTCATCCGAGTCGGCCTGCAGGTCGACTTCTTACGGGTCTGTACGACCTTTCGTCTTGACGACGCCGCCACGCTCCAACAGGCCGAGCACGGCGGTCTTGTCAACCATGCCGCGCCTGGTGATGCGGCGGCGGCGCTGGCGAGCGTGCATGTTGCGTTCCTTGCCGCCGATGAAGGTTTCTTCCAATGCGACCTCGCCGTCGAGCATCGCTTCGAACGAGACGGCGTGGAGCGCCGTGCGGATGCGATGACCCATGGACCAAGCGTATGCTATTACCCAGCGTAATGACGGCAGGCACGAATCCAGTGGGGCCCCGGATCCACGTCGATGCCGCGCGCGTGGTCTGTGACGACGGCATGCACAACGCGTTCACCGATCTCTGCGCCTTCGGAGGCCGCTACTACCTGACGTTCCGGAGCTGTCCGGACGGGCACATGATCTACCCGACGTCGCGAGTCGTGGTCCTGGCCAGCAGCGACGCCGTGAGCTGGGAACGCGTGCATTCGTTCGCCGTGCCGGACCGCGACGTGCGCGACCCGCACTTCCTGGCGCTCGGCGAACGCCTGTTCGTGATCTCCGGGGCGGTGCGCGTCGGCCCCGGTGCGCCGGCGGCGTACGACATCGACCAGCACCAGGGCTTCTGCGCATGGACCGGCGATGGCCGGACGTGGAACGGGCCGCGCGCCATGGGGGGCACCTCCGGCTACTACGTCTGGCGGGCGGTGAGCCGCGACGGCGTGGCGTACCTGTGCGGGCGCCGCAAGCGGCGCACGGTGCCCGGGAACGAGGCGGACGAGCTCCGCCTGCTGCAGGCCACGCTGCTGACAAGCCGCGACGGCTTCGCGTGGACGGAGGCGGGCGTCGTGCAGGCGGAGTACGGCGGCGAGACGGCGTTCCTGTTCGAGCCGGACGGCTCGCTGCTCGCGATCGTCCGCAATCGCGCCGCCGAGTTGCCCGCCCGCGTGTGCCGTGCCGGAGCGCCGTACCGCGCATGGACCGGGCGCGATCTGGACCGCAACATCGGCGGCCCGCTGGTCGTTCGCTGGGGCCGCAGCGTGCTGGTCGGCGGCAGGAAGCACATCGCCCCGGACCGGGCGGTGACGGCGCTGTACTGGCTGCTCGACGATCGGCTGCAGGAAGCGGCCGAGCTTCCCAGCGCCGGGGACAACTCGTACCCCGGGTTCGTCGAGTTGGCCCCGACCCGCGGCCTGTTGTCCTACTACTCCAGCCCTGTCGACGCAGATGCCGGCCCGTCCGGCACGGGCGATCGGGCCGCGCTGCGCGGCCCGTCGGCGATCCATCTGGCCGAGCTCAGCCTGCGCGAGTAAACGGCGAACGCGCCGGTGCGCGTCTGGACGGCGGCTCGAACTACCGTAGAGTGCGCCATCCGCGCATCAGGGAGGTACCTCTGACGCCCCCGCAGTCGGCAACCAGACCCGCGGTCCTCGACCGTTTTCGTCCGCGTTCCGGGAGTAACGAATTGCGGGACTCCCTGCGCGTCCAACGCCGGAGCCGGGCGCAACGCATGCGGATGCTCTACCTCATGCTGCTGCCGGGCATCGCGCTGGCGTTCGTCTTCAAGTATCTGCCGATCTACGGCGTGCTGATGGCGTTCACGGACTACCATTACGTGAAAGGGATCCTGGGCAGCCCCTGGAACGACTTCGCGTACTTCAAGCTCTTCTTCCAGGATCCGTTCTTCGGCCGCGTGCTGCGCAACACGATCATCATCCGCGTCTACCAGCTCGTCTTCGCGTTCGGGGCGCCGGTCGTGTTCGCCCTGCTGCTGAACGAGATCCGCAACACCGCGTTCAAGAAGACCATCCAGACCGTGTCGTACCTGCCTCATTTCGTCTCCTGGGTGGTGCTGGGATTGCTGGTCCGGCAGCTCTTCAATCCCACCTACGGCGTGATGCCGTGGCTGTTCGGGCTGTTCGGCGCCGAGCCGGTGTATCTCTTGACCCACGCGCCCACGTTCCGGCTCGTGCTGATCGTCACCGGCATCTGGCAGGGCGTGGGCTGGGGGTCGATCATCTACCTGGCCGCGCTGTCATCGATCGATGCCGGGCTCTACGAGAACGCCGCCATGGACGGCGCCAACCGTCTGCAGCAGGCCGTTCACGTCACCATTCCGGGGCTGGTGCCGGTCATGGTGATCCTCTTCATCCTGAGCCTCGGCAGGCTGCTGGAGGTCGGGTTCGACCAGATATTCAATCTCTACAACGAGGTCGTGTACGAGAAGGCCGACATCATCGATACGTACGTGTACCGCAGGGGAATCCTGGGCTCCCAGTTCGGCTATACGGCAGCGGTCGGGTTATTCAAGAACGTCGCCGGCATCGTGCTGCTCATCAGCTCCAACCTGGTCATACGCAGATTCAGCGAGTACGGGATCTGGTAGCCGATGCAGACCTACACGCGCGGCGCCGGCAGCCGCGTATTCGACGCCTGCAACTACGGCCTGCTGCTCGTGGCCGGCTTCCTGTTCTTCTACCCGTTCTGGAGCCTGGTGCTGACGTCATTCTCCAATTCGATGGAAATCCAGCACGTCGGGCTCAAGTTCTGGAACGCGACCTGGACGATCGAGCCCTACCGGTGGGTGTTCGAAGCGCAGTCGGTGTCCATAGGAAGGGCCTACTACAACTCCGTCTTTCGGACGGTGCTGGGCACGGGAGCGATCCTGATCGTCACGTTCCTCACCGCGTATCCGCTGGCAAAGGTGCGCCTGCCCGGACGCACGCCGATCATGCTGTACTTCGTGATCACCATGTTCTTCTCCGGCGGCCTGATCCCGACCTACCTGCTGATCCGCCGCCTGGGCCTGATCGACACGCGCCTAGTGTACATCCTCCCGGAGGCTTTGAGCGTCTGGTACGTCATCATCGCCCGCAACTTCCTGATGGCGATCGACGACGAGATGGAGGAGGCGGCGCTGGTCGACGGCGCCGGCTACCTGACCATCCTCACCAGGATCGTGATGCCGCTGGCCAAGCCGATCGTCGCCACCATAGCCCTGTGGGCATCGGTCATGCACTGGAACGCGTGGTTCGATGCGCTCATCTACATCCGCGACGGCAACAAGCGGGTGCTGCAGCTCCTGCTGCACAAGATGATGAACCTGCTGCGCAATTTCGAGGAGTTCGAGGAGTTGAACATCCCGATGGAGATCACGCTTCCTCCCGCATCCGTGCAGGCGGTCACCGTGCTGGTCACCATCGGTCCGATCATCCTGGTATATCCGTTCTTTCAACGCTATTTCGTCAAGGGCATCATGATAGGGGCGCTCAAATAGGGAGGGCCGCGCCTATGAGATGAATCCGGACAACGCCATCGCGGCAGCGGTGCGCTGTCGCACGCTGTGGGTGCCATACCCACGAGAAGCTCATGAGGAGGAACACATGAGATACGGACGACGAGGGACGGGCCTTCTGTTCGCTGCGCTGCTGATCGGTGCGACGATCGCCGGCGCGGCGCCGGCGGAGGAGGAAGCCTCCGGGCCGATGGAGATCGAATGGATCGGATCGTGGACCTACAGCGTCCCCGAGGACGCGCTGGTGGTGACCGCGATCGAGGAGCGCTTCGGCGTCGACCTCAAGCTCAAGCAGGTCGACCTCAACGATGCCGACGAACGGAATCTGCTGGTCTCCACCGGCGAGCTGCCGGACGTCGGCGAGTTCATCCGCGGGCAGGATTCGTACAAGCTGTACCAGGACGGCCTCATGCGGTCGATACCGAAGCAGATGATTCGCGACCACGCGCCGAACATGACCGAGCACTACGACCGGCATCCGGCCATCTGGCTGATGGCCAACCCCGCGGACGACGCCGAGGCGGTGTACGTGCTGGCCGCCTACAAGGGCCACGGTCAGGGGGTCAGCGACCTGCCGAAGATCCGCCTCGACTGGATCGAGAACGTGGGCATTCCGTTCGATGAGTCGCTGCTGATCGACTACACGCCGAGCGGAAAGGATCCGCAGTTCGACGGGCGCTACCAGTTCTACGACGCGCAGATCACCATCGATGACCTGGAAACGATCATGTACGCCTTTCGCGACGGCGACCCTGACGGCAACGGCAAGAACGACACCGTCGCGCACGCCGTCACCGCCGCCCACCGCGGCATACGGCCGATCTCCGGCGCCTTCGGCGTGGACGGCTGGGTGTACTGGTGGACGTATTTCGAGGACGGCGAGACCAGGCTGGGCGTCACCTCCGACCGCTGGAAGGAGGGACTGCGTACCCTGTCCAAGTGGTACGCGGACAAGCTGATCCCCCAGCAGCTCCCCGACTTCGGCTACAACGACGCCTGGGCCCTGATCGGCGAAGGGCGCTCGGGGATCTGGACCGACGGCGTCGGCTTCGGCAACGAGACGCGGCCGCCGATGAACATCCTGATGCGCGATCCGGAGGCGAACGTCGTGGTGGTACCGGGATTCACCGGTCCGGACGGATTCGCCGGCGCGCCGTGGGACTACCCGCTGTGGGTCGTCTCCGGCGGGTACGGCGTGCGCGAGGATGTCAGCGACGAGAAGCTCGCCAAGATCCTGGAGATCGCCGACTGGACCAACTGGACCCGCGAGGGGTTCATCCTCGTCCACTACGGAGTCGAGGGCCAGCACTTCGAGTGGGCCGGCGAGCCGTACTACTCGTTCGCGCAGCGTATCGGCACGCAGCGGCCGCCGCATCCCGACGGCATCTATGCCTTCCGTTACAACGTGCCGGATTGGTTCAGTGAGATCGCCGGCGACCCGCAGCAGACCGCCGTGAACGCCGAGTTGTCCACGGGCAAGTGGGCATGGGTCGCCAACAAGCCGTACCGCTACGACGTGTTCGAGGAGACCGCCTACCAGGACGTGCGCCTGCAATACGGCACCGCGATGGGAACCCTGAACTCGGAGTTCATGTGGCGGATCATCACCGGCCAGGGTGACCTGGACGGCGAGTGGGACGCGCACGTCGAGCGTTTCATGGATTCGGGAGGCGCCGCACTGCTCGCCGAGCTCAAGAAGGCGCCGATCGTCCCCGAGCTGGAGATGGGCAACAAGGTGATCGGACCGTAAGGCGGGCCGATCCCCCGCCGCCGCGGCGGGGCGCATACGAGGGGGATGGCCGGCGGGCTGTTCCCCCTCGTCCATCCCGCTCGTCCATTCGCCCTCGTTTGCCGGAGGATACAGCCGTCAACGACACGCTACTGCGCGCCGACCTCAGGGTAGAGATCGACCCGCGTGCCGGGTTCCCGACACCGGTGCGCATGCAGATCGACTTCGCTCCCCTGCTCGGCACGCGCTCTGCGAGCCTCCTGATCGATCCGCACACCATCGTCGTCAAGCGGCGGGCGAACGGCGGCACGCGCGACTATCCGGTGCAGTTCGCAGAGACGCTGTACACGTCCAACCGGGGCTGGGTGGCGTGGATGGTCGACGAGGCGCCGGACGGCTGCGCGTGGTCGATCGAGTGCTCGCTCCGTGCGGAGGACGGCAGCATGGCCGAAGCTCCCCATCTGCCGATCGTGGGGGTGGGCGAGGAGCTCTGCTACAACGGATCGCGCTGGCAGCCGATCGACTCCCCCGGCATGCACTCGTTCCCGATGGCCGTGGATTGGGACGGCGACGGCCGCATCGACGTCATATGCGCGTGCCACCACAGCAACGTGATCGACATGCCGTGGGGGGCGGTGTTCTTCTGGAGGAACATCGGCAGCAACGCCGAGCCGCGCTTCGCGCCGCCGTTGCGAATGTCGGCGGACGGCATCGATCAGCAGCAGCTCAACGGGAACATCGAGCGATTCTCAGAGCCGCGCTGCGGCTTCATCAGCGAGGACTACATAAGCTGCGACACCTTCGACTGGTTCGGCAGCGGCCGGCCGGACCTGATCACCATCAGCCGCCACGGCGGCATCAAGGTGTACCGCAACCTGGGGACCCTGGATGCGGCAGGGCTGCCGGAGCTGGTTCTGGCCGCCCGCGTGCCGTTCCCCGACGGCTTTGCCGTCGGGCGCTACCTGCACGTGCGGGCGGTCGACTGGGACCTGAGCGGCCGGCCGTCGCTGGTGATCGGATCGCGCGTGAACGACAAGCGGGCCCATGCCCAGCGCGAGCAGATCTTCCTGATGCTGAACGCCGGCGCCGATGCAGCGGCCGGTGGCTGGAGCTTTCGGTCAGGTCCGTTCCCGATCTCGGGAGGGCGCATCTTCGGGTCGGACAATCTCATCTCCGACTGGCGTACGTGCAACTTCACCAACGGGCGCGCGCTCAGCTTCGACGTGGCCGATGTCGACGGCGATGGCATGCAGGAGTTGCTGTGCTGCCACGCGGATCGGATGCTGGGACCCCGTATCGAGGTGTGGCGCAACGCCGGCTCGCCGGAGAACCGCGGCTCATGCTGGACGGCTCGCTGCCATGGAGCCGGGACGACATGGCGTTCGGGTTTCGCTTCGTGGACAACGCCGCGTTCCGCGGTTGCCTGCGCGCGAGCTGGTACAGCGATCACGGTTTGCACTACTTCCGGCAGGTGGGCTCCGATCCGTGGCAGCCGGAGAGCTTCCAGGACACCGGGCGGCTGCTCGGCGAGGGCTGCAAGGTCAAGCACGTCGGCATGGTCAAGGGCGATCCGATCGACCCGCGCGGCGATGGGGCGTTCGACCTGGTGTGCGGCAACCTTGCCGGCTACGTCACCCTGGTGCGCAACCTCGGCACGCGCCATGCGCCGGCGTTCGCGGAGCCCGAGCGGGTCACCGACGCCGGCCGCGTGCCGGTGCGGGTCTATCGCGAGGGTCTCATGGGAGACGACAACTCCGAGGGGCTGTGTGGACAGCTCAAGCCGCTGGTGTGCGATTGGGACGGAGATGGCAGGCTGGACATCATCGTGGGCAACAACAGCAACCGCATCGTCTGGCTGCGCGGCTACGACCCGGCCGAGAATCGCTACGACGCGTGGCTGCAGCTCAAGGTGCGGGGGCTCCACGACCCGTTCGGCTTCAGGAAGGGGCCGGCAGCCGCCGACTTCGACGGCGACGGACGGCTCGAGCTGGTGGCGATCGACAGCAACGGGCGACTCTGCACCTTCGCGCAGGGACCGGGCGCGAACGGTTCGGAGCTGCTGGAGCCGCCGGTGCCGCTGCGCTTCGCCGGCGGCGAGGTGATCATGAACGGCGACATCGGCAAGGCGCTGGCCGACGCCGAGGGCGTGCCCTTTCCCAGCGGCCTTCCCGGAGTCTGGAGGGAGCCGGCCGTGGCGCTGGCCGCCTGCGACTGGACCGGGACCGGTACGCTGGACCTGATCGCTTCCTCGAACTGGCACACCTTCGTGATCGAGAACCTTGGCAGCAACGCGGAGCCCCGGTTCGACCGCCCGCAGCCGATCCGCGACGAGCGCGGCACGCCGGTGAAGGTGTCACAGCACGAGAGCCACGTGACCGCCTATGACTGGGACGGCGACGGCACGCCCGATCTGATCGTCGGGGGCGAATCGGGTGGGCTGTACTTCTTTCATCACGACTGGGTGTCCGGCATCTACCACCGGGCCGAGGTCGCCGGCAGAACCTCCAGGAGGCACTCATGAACGACACGACCGCGCGCGCCGACCTCAACGTGGAGATCGACTCCCGCGCGGGATTCCCGACGCCGGTGCGCATGGAGATCGACTTCGCTCCGATCCTCGGCGAGCGCTCTGCGAGCCGCCTGGTCGATCCGCACACCATCGTCGTCAAGCGGCGCACGGCAGCCGGCACGCGCGAGTATCCGGTGCAGTTCGCGGAGACGCTGTACCACTCCAACCGGGGCTGGGTGGCGTGGACGGTCGACGCCGCGCCGGCCGGCAGCGCGTGGTCGATCGAGTGCTCGCTTCGCGCCGAGGACGGCAGCATGGCAGCGGCGCCGCACCTGCCGATCGTGGGAGTGGGCGAGGAGCTCGCCTACAACGGACCGCGCTGGCAGCCGCTCGACGCTCCCGGCCGCCATCCGTTTCCGATGGCCGTGGACTGGGACGGCGACGGCCGCGTCGATGTGCTGTGCGCCTGCCACCACAGCAACGTGATCGGCATGCCGTGGGGAGCGGTGTTCTTCTGGCGCAACATCGGCAGCAACGCCGAGCCGCGCTTCGCGCCGCCGCAGCGGCTGTCGGCCGACGGCGTCGACCAGCAGCAGCTCAACGGGAACGTCGAGCGATTCTCGGAGCCGCGGCACGGCTACATCAGCGAGGACTACATAAGCTGCGACACCTTCGATTGGTACGGGAGCGGCCGGCCGGACCTGATCACCGTCAGCCGCCGCGGCGGCATCAAGGTGTACCGCAACCTCGGGACACGGGACGCCGCGGGCCTGCCGGAGCTGGAGCTGGCCGGCCGCGTGCCGTTCCCGGAGGGCTTCGGCGTCGGCCGGTACCTGCACGTGCGGGCGGTCGACTGGGACGGCAGCGGGCGTCCGTCGCTGGTGATCGGATCGCGCATGAAGGACAAGCGGCACCACTCCGAGCGCGAGCAGATCTTCCTGATGCTGAACGCCGGCAGGGACCCGGAAAGCGGCGACTGGCGTTTCCGATCCGGCCCGTTTCCGATCTCGGGAGGGCGCATCTTCGGGTCGGACAATCGGATCTCCGACTGGCGCACCTGCAACTTCACCAACGGGCGCGCGCTCAGTTTCGACGTGGCCGACGTCGACGGCGACGGCAAGCAGGAACTCCTGTGCTGCCACGTGGAGCGGTTCGACGGACCGTGGATCGAGGTGTGGCGCAACGTCGGCTCGGCCGAGGAGCCCGAGCTCATGCTGGACGGTACCCTGCCGTGGAGCCGGGACGACATGGCGTTCGGCTTTCGCTTCGTCGACGACGACGCGTTTCGCGGGTGCCTGCGCGCGAGCTGGTACAGCGATCACGGCTTCCGCTACTTCCGGCAAGTCGGCGACGACCCGTGGCAGCCGGACAGCTTTCACGACTCGGGCCCGCTGCTCGGCGAGGGCTGCAAGGTCAAGCACTGCGGGATGGTCAAGGGCCATCCGATCGACGTGCGCGGGGACGGTGCGTTCGACCTGGTGTGCGGCAACCTGGTCGGCTACCTCACCCTGGTGCGGAACCGCGGCACACGGGGCGCGCCGGCGTACGCGCAGCCCGAACGGGTCACCGACACCGGCGGCGTACCGGTACGCGTGTATCGCGAGGGCCTCATGAGAGATCAGAACTCCGAGGGCCCGTGCGGACACCTCAAGCCGCTGGTCTGCGACTGGGACGGGGACGGCAGACTGGACATCATCGTCGGCAACAACAGCAACCGCCTCGTCTGGCTGCGCGGCTACGATCCGGCGGAGAATCGCTACGAAGCATGGCTGCAGCTCGGGGTCCGCGGGCTGCACGACCCGTTCGGCTTTCGCAAGGGCCCGGCGGCCGCCGACTTCGACGGGGACGGCCGCCTTGAGCTGGTTGCCGTCGACAGCAAGGGCAGGGTCTGCATCTTCGCGCAGGGGCCGGGCGCCGGCGGCGCGCGGGTGCTGGAGCCGCCGGTGCCGCTGCGCTTCGCCGACGGTGAGGTGATCATGAACGTCGACATCGGGCAGGCGCTCGCCGACGCCGAGGGGGTGCCGTTTCCGCAGGGGCTGCCGGGCGTCTGGAGGGAGCCGGCGGTCACGCTGGCCGCCTGCGACTGGACGGCAACCGGCACCCTGGACCTGATCGCCTCCTCGTGCTGGTACACCTTCGTGATGGAGAACGTCGGCAGCAACGCGGAACCCGAATTCGACCACCCGCGGCCGATCCGGGACGAGCGGGGCACGCCGGTCAAGGTCTCCCAGCACGAGAGCCACGTGACCGCCTTCGACTGGGACGGCGACGGCACCCCCGACCTGATCGTGGGAGGCGAATCGGGGGGACTGTACTTCTTTCACCACGACTGGGTGAGCGGCATCTACCACCGGGCGGAGGTCGCAGGAAGCGCGTGATGGGGCCGATGGAGGTCGTCCGCGAGGTGACGGTAGCCGCCGGCCCCGGTGCGGCGCACCGGGCGTGGCCGTCGGTCGAGCGCACGGACGACGGCGGCCTGGTGGTCGCCTACAAGGTCGGCCCCGACCACCACAAGACCGATGACGGGGTCGTCTGGGTGGCACGCTCGGAGGACGGCGGGCTGACCTGGCCGTTCCGGCGGCCGGTGGTCGCCGAGCCGGGGTGGGACGTCTTTACCCATCACGGCCTGACGCGCCTGGCCGACGGCAGCCTGCTGCTGCACTGCGCGCGCGCGCGGCACCTCGGGGCGGATGAAGCCGGCGAAGCGGGAGAGGGGGCCTTCTTCGCGCGCGGCGCCTTCATCCGTTCGGCCGACGGCGGCCGGACGTGGGGTCCGTGCGGTCCGAAGCTGGAGATGCCCTTCATCAGCGCTACCGGCCGCGGGTTCTGCTACGGGAAGGTCCAGGAGCTGGCCGGCGGCGCCCTGATCGTCCCGTTCTACGGCACGCCGGCCGAGCGCACCGACGAGCTGCAGCGGATCCTGGCGATCGTACGTTCGGACGACGGTGGCCGCTCGTGGCGGGAATACTCGTTCGTATCCCCAGATCCGTTTTCGCCCCTGCGGCCGAGCGAGACCGATCTGCTCCGGCTGGGCGACGGCCGGCTGCTTGCGATGGTGCGCGCCAACGCCGCGAAGCGGCTGTACCGCTCATGGTCGGCGGACGACGGGCTGTCGTGGAGCGAGCTGGAACCCACGCCGATGCCGGGCCAGTCGCCGGCGCTGCTCGCGCTGGAGTCCGGCGCCATCCTGTGCGCCTACCGCGAACGAACCGAGGAGGCGTTCGGCATGGGCTGTGCGGTGAGCCGGGACGAGGGAGCGACCTGGCAGGTGCTGGGCAGCCTGTACTCCGGCGACAGTAGCGACTGCGCCTACCCGTCGATGGTGAAGCTCCCCGACGGCACCGTCTATTGCGCCTTCTACACCAGCCCGCGCCGGACCGCCGACGGCCCCGACTCCGAAATCCGCGGACTCGTCATCGCCGATCGCACGTCGACGCAGGCGACGGTCTTGGGGCGCTAACCGAAGTTCGCCAGCACGTACTCCGCGATCGCGTCCTCGATGCTGCGCGTGACGCTCTCCAGAATGAACGTGCGACCGCCGACTCCGTAGCGGCCGAAGTTCCAGTCGTACACCAAGTCCGGTCGTTCGGTATCGCGGGGCGGACTGAAATGTACTTCCTGACTGAAGATGGGAGGCTCGTCCTCCTGCAGGAAACAGGACAGGGCGACCTGCAGGTGGGTCTCCACGAACGCGAACTGGGATCTCGTCAGCTCGTTGCGGGCCATCGTCGCGTCGACGATCCGCTCGACGTCCCGCCGGCCGATCGGGCAGTCCAGCTCCACGAAGACCCGGTATCCGAGCTCTTCGGGATTCTCCTTGCGGATGGCTTCATGCAGCCATGACGGGGCGTCGGCCGACACGCCCGCGGCAACAGGGAGAAAGGCCGCCAGGGTCGCGACCCGAAAGGCGTTCTGGATCGTCATCGCTCGGGCACCTCCGCCTTTGGGGGGCGGGCGCTCAGCATACCATGGAGGTGGCCGCGCCGCGGTTGGCCGGCTTCTGGAACAGGATCTGCTGGCGCGGGGTAAGGGCGACCGAAGCGGGCGGCGGCACGCGGCGCGTCGACCACGCGATGTGCGACTGGCAGTACTTGTAGATGAGGGTGCGGCGCCGGTGGGCGCCCTTCCAGGGCGCGGTGCCGTGGGTCAGCGCCTCGGAGAACAGCACCACCGACCCGGCCGGCGCCTCGGGTATCACCACGCCGGGCGCCAGGTCGTCACCGTCCATCATCTCCCAATGTCCGTGCGTCGTCGCGGAAGTCGGATTGGGGCGGACGAAGTTGCTCTTGTGGCTTCCCGGAACGCAACAGAAGCCGCCGGACGCCGGGCCGGTGTCCACCAGGTTCCACGACACGACGGTGAAGTCGTTCTGAATCGTGCCGTCGCGCACGTGGTAGGACTCGCCCGGCGAGTACGGCGCGTTGCCGCCGTGGAGCTGGCCGAAGTCCATGCCGGCGTCCATGTTGATGCCGAACAGGCGGTCGAGGTGGAACCAGTCGCCGAGCGTGAGCTGCAGCAGCGGCATGATCCGCGGGTGGTCGAGCAGATCGCAGAACGGTGTGCCCCACTCCAGGAATCCCGCGTACGGCGGGGCCTTGCCGGGCGCCAGGCCGAAGCGGATCTCCTCGCGCGGCGGCGGCAACGCCTGCGCGTCGATGAGCCGGTTCAATCCGTCGAGCTCCGCCTGGCCGAGGACATCGGGAATCACCAGGAACCCCGTCAGGTCGAACAGGTAGCGCTGCATCTCCAGGTCGTGGGCCATCATTCCTCCACCGCCGGGACGCGGTCGCCGAGCCGCTAGCCCGAGTCGCTATCCCGAGTCGGATGCCACTCCGGTGTCGCCGGCATCGATGCCGAGTCCGGACGCCGCGGCGGCGAAGCGGTCCCAGATGTCGCGCGCGATCGGGATGCCGTGCCGCTGCCGGTGGGCGCGCGTGCGCGCCTCCGAGAGCCCGGGGTAGAGCACCCGATCGTTGCCGGCGGCGGGGGCGCTCTCGCGGATCGCGGCGAGCAGCGCGTCGTTGCCGTCCAGCACCCCCGCCAGCGGCTGGAACAGGTCGGCACGCAGCAGCAGGAAGGTCGCGCCCTGGTGGCGCATGAGCGGCACGCCCTCGTCCGGGACCGCGTGCGCGTCGGCGCCGGTGAACAGCCGGCCGAGCAACTCCACCGCCAGCATGATCGCGAAGCCCTTGTGGCCGCTGGTCTCGCCGCCGAAGGGCCGGTAGGCGCCGCCCGCGAAGAAGTCCTCGGGATCGGTCGTGGGGCGCCCCTCGGAATCGACGATGCTGGCCGGCGGCAGCCGCTCGCCGCGCGCCTGCGCGTTGGCCACCTTGACCCCGGACAGGGCGGTGGTGGCGAAGTCGATGACCACCGGCGCCTCCTGGCCGGCGGGGAAGCCCATGCAGAACGGATTGGTGTCCAGCAGCCGGTCGCGGCCCCCGAACGGGGCGGCGCGCGCGCCGGTGACTCCGAAGCCGCCGGCGCAGATCAGGGAGATCAGCCCCTCCGCCGCGGCCAGCTCGGCGTAGTGGCCCAGGCGGCCGATGTGGTTGGCGCGCACCAGGCCGCCGACCGCCATGCCCGCCTCGCGCGCCAGCGGGATCGCTTCGCGGATCAGGTGCTCGGCCGCGACCTGCCCGAAGCAGAGCTCGCCGGACACCAGCAGGCGGCCGGCCGAGCGCTCCAGCACGCGCGGCTCGGCGCCGGGCACCAGCTCGCCCCGCTCGATCTCCCCCACGTACTTGGGGATGTGGAAGATGCCGTGTGTCTGCACCCCGGCGAGCTCGGCGCCGACCAGGTGGGTCGCCAGCGTGTCGGCGGCCTCCGATCCGGTGCCGACCGCGGCTGCGATGCGCGTGACCAGCCCGCGCAGGGAATCGGCCTGTACGATGACGGTTTCCATGGGCCCAAGGTGGATCGTATCACGGGCAGCCCGCGGGAGCCGGATGCGGTACCCTGTCGCGGCGTTCGGGCCGGCACGGCGGCCCGCGCCTGGGAGGAGCGATGCCTTTCGATCAGATCCTGCCGGACCGGGGTACTGGGGCCGATCCGATCCTGACGGCCGAGCCGGTTCTGCTGGACGACCGGCAGATGCGGGAGTTCATCACCCGCGGCTACCTGACGTTTCGTCTCGACCTGCCGGAGGCGTTCCACCGCCAGGTCCGGGAGCGCGCCCTAAAGGACATCCGCCGCTACGAGGATGCCGGCATCCGTTCGCCGCTCAACAACGCGCTGCCGCGCATTCCCGAGCTGCGGCGGGTGTTCGACCATCCCCGCGTCGCCGGGGCGCTCACCAGCATCCTGGGCGCCGGCTACTACCTGCACCTGCACCGCCACGTGCACGACAACCGGCCCGGCAGCGACGCGCAGACCATCCACCAGGACAGTCTGGGCAACAGCCGCTACGCCGTGGACGGCAATCGCCGCCACCACCACTGCCGCTGGGCGATGGCCTTCTACTACCCGCAGGACACGACGCTCGACATGGGTCCGAGCGCGGTGGTGCCGTGCTCGCAGTACCTGACCGAGGGAGCGGGGCTGGACGCCGAGCAGGCGCTGGAGGGGCCGGCCGGCACGGTCACCATCGTCCACTACGACCTGTTCCACCGCGGCCTGGCCAACCGGAGCGCGGACACGCGGCTGATGATCAAGTTCCTGTTCGCGCGCATGGAGGAGCCGGTGCGGCCGAGCTGGAACGCGACGCAGGCGGCGTGGCCGGAGGACCAGGGCGAGAATCCCCGCGACCGGCAGCCGGTATGGCGCCATCACTGGCGGTGGTTCCGTGGCGAGTCCGCCGCCAACGGTGACGGGGAGGCCGCGGCGGCGGACGTGCGCGCCCTGGAGCGCGACCTGGATCACGCGGACGAGTGGCGCGGCCTTGCCGCGGCCTACGGGCTCGGCGTCGCCGGTGCCGCGGGTGCTCCCGCGTTGCTGGCGGCGCTCACCGGACGCGATCCGGTCGCGCGGCGGCGCGCCGCGTACGGGTTCGGGCCACTCGGCCGGGCCGGCGTCGGCGGACTGGTGGCCGCTGCCGGACATGACGAAGACGTGGTGCGCGCCCGCGCCGTGGACGTGCTGGGCGACGCGGGGCGGGCCGCCGGCGACGCGGTGCCGGCGCTCGGCGCGCGCCTCCGCGACAAGTCGTCCGACGTGCGCGCGCTGGCCGCCGATGCGCTGGGGATCGCCGGCCAGGGCAGCACCGCGGCCGGCGAGGCGGCCGCCGGCCGTGCCGCCCGGGAGCTCACCACGGCCATGGAGGACGCCGACGCCGTCGTGCGGCGCAACGCCGCGCTGTCGCTGGCGCGCCTGGGGCCCGCGGCGGCCGGCGCCGTGCCGGCACTGGAGCGCGCGCTGGACGAGGAGGACCACTACGTGCGCGGCTACGCCGTGCAGGCGCTGCGCCGCGTCGCAACGCCGCGCGCCACGGCCGCGCTGCTGCACCACCTGGAGACCGCCCGCTGGGACCCGCGGCAGGACGCCCTGGCCGCCGGCGCCGCGTGAACGCCGTCTGAGGAGCCCCGCGCCGGGGCCTCCGGATCTCTCGCACCATATCGTCACCAACCGGCGC
Source organism: Spirochaetia bacterium (assembly GCA_963662775.1). Classification (GTDB taxonomy): domain Bacteria; phylum Spirochaetota; class Spirochaetia; order SZUA-6; family Bin103; genus CATQHW01. The sequence continues at coordinate 505,432 of OY759747.1, read as the reverse complement.
GTTCGGCCGGACGGCAGGATGGATGCGTGGCACCCCAGGCCGGACCCGACGGGCGCGATCCGTCACGCGGCGGTCCCATTCGCGGCGCTGGACCGCCGTGACCACCGGCCAATGCCGCTGCACGTCGACGCCCTGTGTGCGGCCGTCCGCGCGGACCTGAGGCGGCAGGGCGACGATCACCGCGAGGTGCTGTTCTTCATCCACGGCCACCGCCTGTCGCTGCCGGGGCTGCGGCTGGGACTGCTGCGCGGGCTCCACGACCGCTACGTCGTCGGACCGCGGGGGCCGGTGGGGGTGATCGTCTTTCTGTCCTGGCCGGACCGGGGCTGGCCGTGGTCGGAAGACGACGAGGCGTACGCGGCCGGCCGTGCTTTCTTCGCGCAGGGGACCGACCTGCTGGCGGCGCTGCGCGACGCCGCCGCCGGCCGGCTGCACCTGCTGGTGCAGTCGTTCGGCCATCACCTGCTGGCCGGCATGGTCGCCCGGGCGGTCGCGGAGGGGCACGATCGGCCTCCGTTCCGGAGCTGCCTGCTGGCCGGCGCCGACGTCCCGCAGGCGTCGATCCGCTCCGGTGGCGTCACCGTGACCAGCCGCGGCGACGCCGGCCGGAGCTACCGGTTCGACCAGATGCACCGTCTTGCGGAGCGGACGGTCGTCTACTACGACCCGAGCGACGGGATCCTTCCCGCGGCACGTACGGTGATGATGAACCGCTACCCGCGCCTGGGGCGCCTTGGCTGCGCCGGCCTGCAGGTTCCCGGCCACATCACGTGTCAGGACATCAGCGGGGCCGCAGATCTGCCGCGCGGGCCGTTGGCACGCCACCGTTCCTTCATTACCTCGCAAGCGGTCGCGGCGATGATGGCGGCTCAGATCCGCTGCTGAGCGGCGTCCTCCCATGCCCGGTGGCGGGCGTAGCTGTGCCGAAACTCGCGGGTGGCCGCGAACACGGGCGGCAGCGGGCGGCCGCCCGGCAGGCTGAGCCACAGGCGCAGCATCAGCCGGCCGGGGTCGCCGCCTGCATCCGCGAAGGCCGAGCGGGCGTGCAGGACGTCGTAATTGTTGGCGACCAGCACATCGCCGGGATGCATCGCGAACTCGAGGGCCAGCTCGTCGCAGACCGCGTCCATCAGGTCGAGCGCCGCCCGCTGCTCGGCCGTGAGCGGCGGGACCTCCGCGAAGCGCTGCGCGGTATCGATGTACTGGCGCTTGTAGAGCGTGCAGAGGCGTTCCCGGTGGAAGGAGAAGACCGGCACCGACTGAAACGCCGGGGCGCCATCGTCCTGCTGGCCGCGCAGGTCGAAGTGGAACGGCTGCTGCAGGACCAGGGCCAGGTCCGGAGCTTCGCGGACGATGCGGTTGAAGGCGGCGACGCTGGAGACGATGCGGCTGCGTCCGCCGCGCGCGGCCGTGCGTACGCACAGCAGCATGAAGGCGTCGGCGCCGTCGTTGTGGAAGGTCAGGTCGCGGCTGGTCTGGAAGTAGCGGACGTCGCCGTCGCCGATGTCGCGGCCCGTGTCCTGCACGCGGTGCAGGAGCAACCCGTCGCGGTCTTGCGGCTCGGCGGCGCCCAGGTGGCTGCCCAGCCCCCAGAGCAGCAGCTCCAGCTCACGGTCGGTGTGCTCCGTGACAGGGAAGCCGCGCAGCAGCACGACGCCGCGCCCGCCTTCCAGGCGGCCGGCGATGTCGTCGCAGAGCCCGGTCAACGTCGGCAGCGGGAAGTCGCGGCGCGTCACCGCGAACGGCAGGTCTCCGTCTGTCGCCAGGCGTGCGGCGGCTCCCGCCGCGGCCAGCTCCGCTGCCTGCGCGGGCGACAACGCGATCACCCAGTCGTCGTTCCCGGCCAGCTCGGTTCCGTCCCACGCCGCCGCCGTCGGCAGGGGCTCGCGCAGGTACTCGGGGTCGTGCAGGTCCGTTTCGGTCATCGCTCCATCCTCGCCTCCGCCGTCTCGAGCACCAGCACCCAGTCCTGGATGATCGGCGGACGCGGCGGCTGCCAGCGGCCTCCGCCATCCGGCGCGACCGTCCCGGCGTCGTGCTCGTGGCCGCGGCGCGGGTCGAACCACGCCGCCCGGTAGCCGGAGCCCGGCTCGATCCCGCAGACCGCGACGATACAGCGGGTGGGGACGAAGATCACGCGCACCTCGCCCGGGATACCGGCCGCCAGGGGCTTGAGCGTGGCCGCGAGCGGCTCGTAGTGGTGCCCGCCGACCCAGGTGATCCACTCGCCATGCGGCCGGAAGCTCCACCATCGATAGCGTTCCAGCAGCCGCTTGCCCAGCCCGACCTGGGCGGAGCCGGGAAACCCCATCGCCACGTCCCACGGATCGTCATCGAACGCGTCGCCGAACACCCGCGGGTCGTGGCCGAACGGCTCCTCGCCGGTGTTCACCTGCCAGATGCCGCTGGCGCCGTAGGTGTGACCGGCAGCCCCGCGGAGCATCGCTCCCCAGAACAGCAGGCGCTGCACGTTCTCCCAGTTCCAGCCGCCTTCGCCTTCGTAGCAGCCTTCGCCGAGCAGCCGCGGCAGGCGGGGGGAGGCGTCGAGGCGGGTATCGAGCTCCTGCATGACCCGCGCCGCCGTGATCACGTCATGAAGGCCGCACTGCGCCATGTCGATATCGACCAGCGACGCGTCCTCCACCAGGTCGAGCGACCAGCTTCCGGAGCTGGGATGGATGGAAACGGGGCGGCGGAACGGATCCGCGGATCGAACGTAACGGGTGATGGCCGTCCACTCGGCGCGCGCCGTGCGCTGGTGTTCGAGCAGCCGCTTCGAGGGCGGTTCGGAAGGGGCCATCCGGGAGCGGTGCAGGTCGCTCCACAGCTCCGACGTGTAGAACGGCATGAGCGCCTCACCGGCGATGCACCACACCACCGGATACGCGCCATAGCGGGCGATCAGGTTTCGCCAGTGCCGCCGCAACGCCGCGGCGCCGGCGAACCGCATGAAGTAGCCCCAGGAGCCGACGATGGCCGGCACCATGCCCAGCTCGACCAGGTGCTCGATGCGCCGGTCGGCGGCGTCGAACCAGGTGGGATTGAGGTGAGTGAACTCCTCGTTCCAGGGGAAGCCGGCCTCGTTGGCGCCGCGCGGATCGAACGGCGGCATGTCCGGGTAGAGGCCGGCTACCAGCAGCGCCACCGTGAAGCCCTTGCCGGCCCGGTCGGCGGCCAGCCGCTGGAAGTCCCCGGGCCAGCGCAGGCGCTGCACCAGCCCCATCCACCACGTGTCTGCCAGCCACAGGAACGGCGTCCCGTCGGCGTGCCGCAGGTGCCGGGCTCCGGGCGCCACGCGGCACAGCGGCCCGTGCCGGTAGAGCGGGTTGGCCTCATCCGCGGCGGGCTCGATCTCGATGACGCCGGTGCGGCCGTGCAGGGCCGGGTCGCCGGGGTCCGGGCAGCGGGTGACGAACCGGTACCGGCCAACGACCGGCGAAGCGTAGCGCACGCCCCACCGGCCCTCGCCGGCGTGGAACGCCGGCACCGTCAGTTCCCGGCCACCCGGCTCGGTGATCAGGACGTCCAGCTCGACCTCGGCCGGATCGGCGGGAGCACGATCCGATGCGTACTCCCAGGCGCACACGCGGTTCGGCGTCGTGCGGAGGGGTTCGTTCATGTCAGGCGTCGGGCCCGTCGTCCGGGGGCAGGGTGATGAGCACGTCGACGGAGTCGGGCTGGCGGCCAACCTCGACCACGCGGTTGACGTCGACCCGGCCGCAGCGGCCGCAGCGGTGCACGAGCTGTGGCCGCCGTCCGCTGCGGCGCAGCCCGATCGGTCTCATCAGACCGCCGCACCGGCTGCTGCGGTCGCCCGGCTCCAGATCGACGTGCAGGGAGTACAGGCAGAACGGGCAGTGGTTGCGATAGCTGCCGTCGGTGGATGGCTGTACGTCGGCGCCGCAACGCAGGCATTGGAAGGGAGTGTTCTCCGTTCTGCGGCTCATCGCGGCGCGAAGCGCCTGAGCGGAATCGAACCGCCATCTCAAGCTTGGAAGGCTTGGGTATTGACCTTTATACGACAGGCGCGTCGTCCGTCCACGGTAGGGCCGCCCCGTGCCGCTGTCAACGCGCTGCTGTCAACGCGCTGCTGTCAACGTGCCGCTGTCAACATCGCGCCGGGCATGCTACGTTGGCGCCGTGGGTCAACGAGGCGAGCTGTTCTCCAGCCGAATGACGGTCGGCAATCGAACGTACTTCTTCAACGTGAAGGAGAACCGGGCGGGCGACGTCTACCTGAACGTGGTGGAGAGCAAGAAGCGCGGGGACGACGCCCAGTTCGAGCGCCACTCGATCATGGTCTTCGAAGAGGACATGGCCGGATTCCTGGCCAACTTCGACAAGGCGATTCGCTTCATCCGCGAACGCGAGCAGACCCGCCGCGGCTGGTCGCGCGATTCCGGAGATCAACGGCGCAGTCGCGCTTCGTAGGCTTCGCTGATCCGGGCCAGCGTATCGGCCGGCAGCGGCCGGCCGTCGGAGATGAGCGCGTTCGCCTGCAGGTGACGGGGGTCGGTCGTGCCGACGATGGCGGTGCTGACGTCGACCCGTGACAGGGTGAAGCGCAACGCGAACTCGAGCAGCGGGATCTCGCCGGCCAGCTCGCGCAGCCCCAACGCCCGTGCATGGTCCCAGCTCTCCCCGAAACCCGTCGCCGGGCGCTCCGCGCTCAGGTAGGCGGCGTTGGCGATGGGACGCTTGACGATCACTCCCATGCCGCGCTCGCGCAGCGCCGGCAGCAGATCCCGGCCGGCTTCCTGATACAGGATGTTGTAGGTCAGTTCCTGCACGTCCAGCGGCCGCCGGCGCGCCTCCTCCGCGGCGGCCGGGCCGTCCCCGGAGACGCCGACGAACCGCGCCCAGCCGCGCGACTTCGCCTCCAGCAGCGTTTCGAAAGCCGCGGCGGCGTCGTACTCACCGCGCGGCAGACCGTGAAACAGCACGATGTCCAGCACGTCCCTGCCGAGCCGCCGGCGGCTCTCGTCGACGATCCGCAGGATGCAGCCCGGCGAGTAGTCGACGACGATCCGCGGTGTTCCGTCCTCCATCACCTCGTAGTCGCCGCACTTGGTGGCGACGATCACGTCGGCGTCCCGCGGCAGGTAGCGGCCGATCCTGATCTCGCTCTCTCCGTACATTGCGGCGGTGTCGATGAAGTTGATGCCGATGTCCAGCGCCGCGCGGAGCACCCGCTCCGCGGTCTTCTCCGGGACCGCGCGGTTGCCGATCTGCGCCGCGCCGAGCCCGATCTCCGAGCACTGCAGCCCGGTCCCGCCCAGCTTCCGATACCGCATCAAGACACTCCTGTGACGCCCCGCAGGGCGGTGTCGGGGCGCTCGGCAGGCAGGGCGATGGCCCGCCCTTCGACCGAAAGGTGAGATCCGCCCAGCACCATCGCGCCGCGCACGCGGTCCGCCGTCCTGCGCACGACGGCGGCCTCCGCGTCGGTAACGACGCCGAAGGCACCGCGGCCGGCGTCGTCTTCCCCGTCCGTGGTCCGCCTCAGGCACAGCTCTTCGTGCGGGACTCCTTCGCCGTCCACCCAAGCCACCCGCGTGCCGATCCAGCCGGGGCCCGCGGCGGTCTCCACGGCCGGCGGCGGTCCCTCTACCGACGCCGCGGCGAGGGCGGTCACCAGCACGGCGCGACGTGCCGCGGGGAGCCGGCGTTCGAGCCGGTATGACGGCACCGTGGACCAGTGGGTGCCCCACAGGGACGTCTCGGTGGAGAGCGCATGGTCCGCGACCGTGGCCAGGTCGAGCCGGTTGCGTCCCGTCTCGGACACCGCCCGGCTTCCCTCCATCCGTAGCGGCCCGAGGAGGGTGAAGTTCAGCCACACCGCTTCGGGCCGCTCCGTCTCCACGTCGTCGAGCAACAGCACCACGCAGGGCCGCAGGAACACGACGTGGCGGCGCACGCGCCGCGCGCCCTCGTACACGGCCGTCGCGTCGGCCGTGACCCAGTCGACGCCGGCGGGATCTCCCGGACAGCGGTCGCCGGAGGTGCTCAGGAAGTCGGTGATGGCGGTGTCGTAGGCGACCAGCCCGCCGCGCTGGTCGCGGCCACCGAAGGTGATCGTGTTGTGGCAGGCGCTCCCCTTGTAGAGGGAGCCCGAGGGGTCGGCGTAGCCGATCATGCCCGGGTCCAGGAGAAGCTGCTCGCCTCCGTACTCGAAGATCACACTGAGCCGGTCCCGGTGGCCGTGACCGGTGATCTCGCGGATGTTGTTGAGCATCACCAGGCTGTCGCCGATGCGCCATCCCGTGCGCAGAAACGCCATCGGCTGATCGCGGCAGACGGCCGCCGGCGGCAACTCCGGCGCGGCCGAGGGCCCGTCCTGCAGGTGCAGCAGAGCGGGCAGACTGGCGGGGGGCGTATCAGCGGCGAACCGCTCGTCCCAGAAGTAGCGTGCCACCGGATCGCGCAGCCGCCCGGCGAAGAAGGCCAGCACGTCCGGGCCGATCCACTCGGCCTCGCTGCCGTCGCTGATCCCCAGGAAGTGAGGCCGTCCGTCCAGTCCCGGCGCGTCCCAGGTGGAGCGCATGTGCGTGAGGTACCCCAGGACGCGAGGAAGCGGCTCGGGAATCACCTCCGCGATCTCCCGGCCGCGACAGGCGGCCAGCACCGACAGCGCCTCGACGTACAGGCCGACAGTGCCGACGCCGTAGCCGGGCCCCTCGCCGCAGACGCCCTCGGCGTTCCACGGCGTGCGGCCGAACTCCTCCACGAACTCCAGGGCGAACCGGTACAATTCCTCGTAGCGCGGGTCCCGCCTCACCAGGAAGGCGGTCTGCATCAACAGCGGCATCGCGAACAGGACGCCCTGGTTCATCCTGCTGTAGAACGCGTGCTGCTCGCGCAGCTTGTCGGCCAGCAGGTAGATGCCGAGCCGGGCGAAGGAGTCCTCGACCGTCCGGCGCTCGTCCGGGCTGAAGCAGTGGTACAGCATGTCGTAGGCGACGACGATGCCGTGGGCGGCGTCCGCGATCCAGAAGGGATGGTTCAGCGAGCCCGCGAAGCCGCGCGGATGCCAGCCGATGAAGCTGTCCCAGTAGGGGAGTCTCTCGCCGGCCTGCGGCCGGTCCAGGCAGCCGCCGTGCTCGGCGCGCCAGTCGTCGCTGTGAGCCGCGCGCAGGATCCAGCGGCGGGCCGCGACGGCGTACTTGGCCTCGCCGGTGATCAGGTGGGTGGCGGCGACCACCGGCGCGTACACCCGCATGCCCGCGCCGCGCAGTCCCTTGGGATGGCCGATCCCGCCGCCGAACAGCGTGCCGTAGTAGTTGCGGTCCGTCAGCTCCGTGGCGATGCCGCGGTCCGCCTCGGCCCGTATCTCATTGAAGATGGGTGCCAAGGGGCCGAGGGCTCGCCTCCGCAGGGCGTCCAGCTCGTCGCGCCGGATGAAGAAGCCGAAGGGCAGCCCGTCGGCCAGCGGGTCCCCGACCGGCGTGGCGGACTCCGGAGGCTCCGCGAACGGCACGGCGCGCACGTCTCGTTGCGCCGTCGCGCTCAGATCGAGCGGCCAGATCTCGGTGTGTTGGAGCCTCACCGTCACCGTCCGCAGGGGCATGTCGTCCAGCGGGCTCGGGCGGCGGAGCAGGATCCAGAACAGGTTCGCGCCGATCTCGCGCCCCTCGACGCGCCGGTCGGGGCGCTCGGCAACCGCGACCCGGACCGACCTCAGGATGTGCGCGCCAGCCAACTCCGCGCCGAAGGTGATCCACTGGCCGAATCCCTCACGCCCCCGCTCGCCGCCGGCGATCGCGACCTCGCGGCCGTCATCCACCAGTGCGGTGACCTCAAGATCCGCGTCGCGGTCCCACAGCAGCTTCGCCATGATCTCCCGGTACTCGCCGACCGGTAGGTCGAACCGGCGCTCCAGCGTCAGGCGGCCCGGCTCGTCTGCCTGCAGGAACCCGAAGCCCAGCCACGGCGTGGGGCCGCCGTTCGCGAGCTCGGCCGCACGTCCCCGCGGGAGCTCCCGGGCGGGCCGGTGATCGGTGCCCGGCTGCGGCGCACGGTAGAAGACCGTTCCGGTCGGCACCGCGGAGGAATCGGGCACGACGCTCCATTCGTCCGGCCGGACGCCCTGTTCGTGCCAGCCGAGCTCGATCACGGTGTCGCTCTCGTTGACGTCCCACCGGGGAGCGTCGGCGGAACAGGCCACGGCGCCTGCCATGATCTCCGTCGGCCACATGCCGGGCTTCCGGCGCGACAGACGGATGCTCGCCACCGCCGCCCAGCGGTCGCGCGGACCGCGCGGCTCCATGTTATCCAGCCACAGCCGCATCGGGTTGTCGCCCAGCCAATCGACGCAGAAGGTGGTCGACCCCAGACAGGCTCCGCTGGAATCCAGGACCTCCAACAGGATGCGCTCGGCGGTGCGGCGGGGTGAAGACAGGTCGACGCGCAGCGACCGAAACGCCGTCCAGTCCGCCTCCGGAAACGCCAGGGAGAGCGGGCCGTCCGCGGGGTCCCAGCGCACCGCGTCGGTGTCCCCGTCCGGAGTTCCTCCGTGCCAATCCGACGCGGATGCCCGCCACAGCGATGTCTCGCTCACTACCTTCTCGTTCCGGGAGGGTGGAATCCCTCGCCTTTGGGTAAAGCCTTCAGGAGGTTTGCAATACGCTGTGCCGGGTGCATCTGCCTGCGAGCGTACCACCATCGGTGGCGCCGAGCCGACTGATGCAGGCCGTGCACGGGAAGACCTTCGGGCAGTTGCGCTCAAAAATGTACGCGGCTATCCTTGTCTGGCAGCGTCGCGGTTTGCACGATGCGACATGAACGGGCGGCAGTCCATGTCTGAAACCTACAATTATCCCGCCGAAATCGAATGCGACGACGACGGTCGCTATGTCGTTTCGTTCCCGGATTTCGGTTGGGGCGCGACGGATGGCGCCACGCTGGAGGAGGCGCTCGGCGAAGCCAGGGATCTGCTGCGGGAACTGATCGCCACCACGATGCGGGAGGGCAAGGGGTTGCCCGAGCCATCATGCACCGGCAAACAGCAGCACTTGGTGGTTCCCCCGGTACCGATAGCTCTGAAGGCAGCGCTGTACGAAGCGTTTCGGGAGACGGGCATTTCTCAACGCCGCTTGGCCCGCGACCTTGATGTGGCCGAAAGCGAAGTCCGGCGCATGTTGAATCCCGACCATGCCACCAAGGCGGCCACGATCGACCGGGCCCTGCGCCGATTAGGAAAGCGCCTCACCGTGACCGTCGACCGAGCTGCCTGATCCGTTTCAGCCCGCACGGACGCGTCCGACGACGCCGATGAAGAACCCCCCGCACCCCGGCAAGGCGGTGCGCGTGTCGTGCCTGGAGCCGCTCGGCCTCAGCGTCACGGAAGGTGCGAAGGCATTGGGCGTGAGCCGTCAGGCGCTCTCGAACCTGGTCAACGGCCGTGCGCGGATCTCGGGCGACATGGCGATTCGGCTGGCCAAGGCCTTCGGCTCGACGACGGAGACCTGGATACGGTTGCAGGCGGCCTACGACGTCGCGCAGGCGCAAGCGCGAGAGGATCAGATCGAGGTCGAGCGCTACGAGCGGCAGCCGGCTTGAAGAAGCCCAACCGTAGACATCACTCCTCCTCGCTGAACGCGGCCACGTCGATGGACTGCCCGCCCCGGCGCGCCGACTCCCAGCCGGCCAGCACCGGCGCCAGCGTCGCCAGGCCGTCGTGGTAGTCGCTCAGAACGAGTGACGGATCCGCGGTCCGTACCGCGTGGATGAACGCGCGGTCCTGCGCCGCCCACGGGTCGAACGGCTCGCCGCGGAAGACCGTGACGCCGTCGCGCTCGATGCGGTCGTAGCCATGCAGGGCAAGGTGGCCGCCCTCGTACAGGACCGTGAACCAGTTGTCGGGGGGAGCCGTCCCGATGCCGTCCACCAGGGTCATCGTCATCGTCGCGCCGCCGGTCAGGCGGAAGTGGTAGCAGTAGGACAGCGGCTGCCGGTACCCGTCCGGATGGTAGTAGAAGGCCTGCGCCGTCTCGACGTCCAACCCGCTGATGTAGCGGGCGCAGTCGAGCGCGTGCACCCCCCAGCCCAGCCCGCTCCCGCCGGTCCTCTCGAAGCTGTCCCGTTCCTCCCCGGACCCGCTGGCGCCCATCCTGAGACGCGCCGAGTCGCGCGCGCCGGTGGTCCCCTCGGAGAGGAAGTTGATGTGGATGATCCTGCGCCCCGCGAGCAACCGGCGTGCCTCGCAGAACAGCGGGCGATAGCGCTCGCGAAAGCCGACCGTGCTCAGCACCCCCGCTCGGCGAACGACGGCGTCAATGGCGCGGGCGATCTTCATCGACAACGCCTGCGGCTTCTCGCTGAACAGGTGGATGCCCTGCGCCGCGGCGCGCGTTTCGACGTCGGTGCGGTCGGCCGCGCGCACGAGTGAATACAGCACGTCGATCTTCTCCGCTTCCAGCATGCGGCCGGCGTCGGCGTATGCGCGGGGAATGGCGAACCGCTGCGCGGTCGCCTCGCGAGCCTGCCGGTCGACGTCGCACACCGCCACGATGCGGACCCCGTCGATGCCTCGCAGGTTCGGGATCCGGCACGAGTTGGCGAACGATCCGGCACCGTAGATCGCGACGCGAATCACGAAGCCGGCCCCCCGGATGCCACACGGCGCGCCGGCGCGGCTCCACGAAGACCCGCTGCTACACGATCGCGGCAGGCTCGGCAGGCTCGTCGCTCATTTTCGGACATACGGCTGATGCGTTATGTTACCTGCCTCTCTGATGGCTGCCGCGATGACGATCAACTCCATGCAGGATCTGGTTCGCGTGTTGGACGAACACCCGGAGTGGGCGGAGGCGCTGCGCGTTCGCCTGCTGACACGCGAACTGCTGGAGTTGCCGCAGAGACTCGCCGACTTCGTCGCCACGGCGAACAAGCGCTTCAAGGCCATCGAAGCACGGCTCTCGCATTCGCGGAATCCTTGATGACGGTGACGTGTCGTGGTACCGGCTGGACCGGAAGACCTTGGACGTAGCGTAACCGCGATGCGGGCGATGCCTGCCCGCGATCGCCGACAGGGCAGAGCCTAGCCGCATGAAGAGGCTGCGCATCGCGGTCATCGGTCTGGGGGCCGGTCCCGGCTCCCGAGCCCGCCACTACCTGGCGACGATCGCCCGGCTGACCGATCACTTCGAGCTGGCGGCGGTGTGCGACCGCAGCGCCGAGGTGCTCGCCGAGATCGCTGCCCTATACCCGTTGCCGGCCCGCTTCCGGAGTCCGGCGGACCTGTTCGCCGCCGGGCGGCCTGACGTGGTGCTCAGCCTGGCGCCGAAGGACTCCCATGTCGTGATGGCCCTCACCGCGGCCCGTCACGGCGCCCACGTCATCACCGAGGTGCCCGTCGCCCTGACCAGGCGGTACGCGGCAGCCATCGAGGACGCGTGCCGGCGATCGGGCGTGCTGTGGGAGACTGCCGAGCAGGTCTGGCTGTGGCCCGTGGAGCGGATGAAGCGAATGGTCATCGACGCCGGCCTCCTGGGCGAGCTCACCCACGCTCGCCTGCGCTACCTGACCGGACCGTACCACGGCTTCAGCGGGATTCGCGCCTTGCTGGGGACCGATGCCGCCGAGGTGCTGGGCTACTGCGGCGAGGTGAAGACCGAGCCGTACGTCGCCTACGGCGGAGAGCCCGAGTCGACCGTGCAGTGGGACCACGGGGTCGTGAAGTTCGCAAACGGGGTGGTGTGCCTGTTCGAGAAGCCGCCGCGCATTTTCCCGTCGACCCGCCACGCGTTCCCGGTTGGGTGGGACGTGGAGGGGACCCGCGGCCACATCAGCGGCACGCGGGTCACGCTGTATCGCGACGGTCGTACGGCGGAGATAGCCGAGCAGTACCGGGAGGCCGGCGGCGAGCGGGTGCTCGACTCCATGCGGGTCGAGCTCGATTCGCCGCTGGTGTGGGAGAATCCCTTCATCCGCCATGGCATCGGCGATCCCGACGACGTGGCGAAAGCGAGCATCCTGGTCGGCCTTCACCGGGCGATCACCGAGGGGGGCAAGCCTCCCTACGGCGCCGCGAACGGCCTCCGGGACTGGGAGATCTGCCTGGCCGTCCGGGAGAGTGCACGGCTGGGCAACCGGTGGGTGAGCCTGCCCTTGGGGGACCCGACGGAGCTGGAGCAGCGCATCGAGGCGGAGTTCGTGCGCCGGTACGGCCACGACCCGATCGAGGAGACCGAGGCGTTGCTGGACGCGCCGTTCTCGCGTTCTGCGACCCTCTGGCCGGTCGCGCACTGGCTGTGAAGCCGATGGACCCTGAGATCCGCGAACGCCTGCTGCGGCTGCGCTTCCTGCCCACCCGGCCCGAGCTTTCGGACGCCGAGGTCGCGGCCCGGCTGGGTCCCGGTCAGCCGCACCTGCAGGCCGCACGGGACGCCGCGGCACAGGGCGAAGGGGTCGCCCTGCGGCGTGCGCTGGCGGAGCACCTGGATGCCTGCGTCCTGAGCGACGCACGGGACGTGAGGTTCCCCGCGGACTGGTACGACGCGCGCTCCGGCGACGTGCAGGGAGCGGAGGACATCCTGCGCGGCCGGGTCGCCTATGTCGGCAAGCTGCTGGACGTCGGACCGCGCATCGACTGGCACGCCTGGGACTACCCGTGCGCGGAGTCGCGCTTCGTGCGCTGGTTCTGGATGCATCCGCTCATCTCCGCCTACCGCACGACCGGCCGGGAGCGCTACGCACGGGGGGCGATGGACATCGTGCGCGCTTTCTACGCCGACGCCCGGCCGCCGGCGCAGCGCCCGGTGACCTGGTACGGCTACAACGGGCCGTGGCAGGCGCTCATGGCCGCGGGGCGGGTGCCGATCGCCCTCGACCTGTACCGGACCATCGGCCGTTCGGATGTCCTGAACGACGCCGACCGCGTGACGTTCCTCAAGCTGCTGCTGGAGCACGCGGAGTTCCTGTACACCGCGTCCGAACGGCACATCGCCCACAACTGGGAAGTGGCGATGATGGTGGCACTGCTGGAGCTCGCGCACGCGCTGCCGGGGTTCAGGGACTCCGCGCGCTGGCAGGAGCGGGCTGTCGACCGGTTCACGCAGAACATGCGCGACTGCGTGCTCGACGACGGCGGCTACTGGGAGCGCAGCGAGTACCACTTCAGCGGGATCCTGGAGTATGCCGTCGCCTGGCGAGCGCTGCGGGAGGCCGGCGAGCCAGTCCCGCCGGAGTGGCCGGATGCCCTGCAGCGGATGTACGAGTGGGCGATGTTCGTGCTCACGCCGCAACGCCAGTACCCGCCGGTGGGACACGCGGCGTTCGGCGGTGGTCGCAGCTACGTGTCGCGCTTCGACGAAGAGCGGTGGGGAGGCCTGCCCGAGGACTCGATGGTGCCGGTGCTGGGCGAGGCGGCGGACCTGTTTCCGGAGCGGAGCGACTTCGGGTGGTTCGAGACCGGTACGGGCAAGCCGCCGGCGCGGACGTCGCGCGTCCTGCCGCACACCGGCTGGCTGGTGATGCGCAGCGGCTGGGAAGCCGACGCCCTCTTCCTGATCATGAACTACAACGGCTCACCCGACGTGATCGACACCCACCCCGACCTGCTGTCGGTATCGGTCTGGGCGCATGGCCGGGCGTACCTGTCCAACAGCGGCTCCACCCACGGCTATGAGGCGCCCGAGTTCCGGAGCTGGGACATGCAGACCCGCTCCTCCAACACGGTGATGGTGGATGGGGAGAGCCAGGCGTACCTCTCAAACGGCGGCCGACTCGCGACGTGGGAGAGCCTGCCCGGCTTCGACTACACCGCCGCGGTCAGCCGCGCCTACGAGCGGTTCGGGGTCGAGCACCGCCGGGCGGTGCTGCTGGTCAAGCCGCGCTACTGGATCATCCACGACATCCTCGAAGGCGACGGCGGCACGCACGAGTACCGCTGGCACGGCCACTTTCAACCGACCGAGCTGGCGGTCGACGCCGACGCCGGTGTGATCGCCACCGACGAGCGGGCGGGAGCGCGGCTGTTCACGGCGTACCTGCCGGAGGACGGGCAGACCCTGGAGCAGGACACCGGCCCGATCGCGACACCCGCCGGCACCAGCGACGGGCCTTACGTAACGCTCGTGCAGCGGTCGGCACGTCCGGTCGCGTTCACGGTGGTCCTGTACCCGGCTGCGGCGGGCACGGACCCGCCAGAGGTCAACGCGCTGCCGGTCACCGCGCGAGGCGCGCCGGTGCCGACCCACGAAGCCGTCGGCTGCCGCGTGGCCGCCGGCACGCGGGAGGACATCGTGGTGCTGGCGCGGTCATCGGGGTCCCGCGCGTGCGGGAGCGTGCGCACCGACGGGGAAGCCGCGTATGTCTCCGTGCAGCACGGGCGGGTGGTGGAGGCCGGCCTGACGGGCGGCACGCGGCTGACATACCGCGGACGGAAGATCCTCGCCACGGACAAGGGCATCGCCGCCGCCGGCGTGCGCTTCATCGGGGACCGTGCGGAAGTCTCCTGCCGCGGCTCGGGCCGCATCTCGCTGGCTCCGGGCTCGGCCACCAGCGGGACCGTAAACGGCACCCCGGTACCGATCCAGGAGATCGGCGGTCGCCTGTCCCTGGAGGCACCTGCGGCCGGCACGCTCGGGATGCACCCGATCACGGTCTCGGAGGACCCGCTGGAGCTGTGCCTGGCGCTGGGCGTGCCTTTCGCTCGGGCGCACCTGCCGGACGGCAAGGAATCGGTGTGGGCCGGCCGCTCGGCGACGCCGCCGCGCTCGGTCCTGCTGCGCTGGAAGACCTCGGCACCGGCCGACTCCTCCGTGGAGTACCGCAGGCGCGGCGCTCGGGCATGGCTGCGCACGGTCAACCCGGAGGCTCGCGTCGATCACCGGGTAGTGTTGAGCGACCTGGATCCCAGCGAAGTCTACGAGGTACGCGTCACTTGCCGCGACGCCGCCGGCACACCGGCATCGGCGCGCACGACCATTCGTACCCCCTCGCCGTGAGGTGGCTCCGTTGCTCCGCAGATTGAGGCTGGCCACCCGATCCCCACAATCTGTTAATCTGGACTGGTGCCATGATTGAGTGCCTGCGCCTCCGCAACGTCGGTCCCGCGCCGCGGATGGAGATGGAGCTCGCTCCGAGGCTCAATCTCATTACCGGTGACAACGGACTGGGCAAGAGCTTCATGCTGGATGTGATCTGGTGGGCGCTGACGCGAAAGTGGCCGCAGGAAGTGAACCCGCACATGAACGCCGGGTATGCGGCTCGACCCGCGACGGCGGGCGAGGACGCGACTATCGGGTTTCGTGCGCGGGGAATGAGCACCACAGCGGAGTACGAGGCTCGGTACGTACCGAGGGATCAAGCGTGGGTGGGGCCTGCCGGACGGCCGCTGCTGCCGGGCTTGGTGATCTACGCGCACACGGACGGTTCGTTCTCGTTCTGGGACCCGCATCGGAACTACTGGAGGCGCCGCGGCGACGCCGACGTCTCCCCGCGACGCCCGGCGCAGGTCTTTACTCAGGACGAGGTTTGGAACGGCGCGTATATACAGGAGAGTGGCAGGCGCGTGCCGATCTGCAACGGGCTGATCATCGACTGGGCTGCCTGGATCAGCGCGCAGAATGACAGTCACGCCGCCATGAAGGCGGTGATCGAAACGCTCGCGTCCGATGGGACCGGTATCCGTGTCGAACCGGGAAGTCTGTCGCGCATCTCCATCGACGACCCCAGGGACATCCCGACCATACGCACGGGCTACGCCGAAGCGATTCCCATTCTGCACGCGTCCGCCGGGGTCCGCCGCGTCGTCGCGTTGGCCTACATGCTCACGTTGGCGTGGCGCGAACACCGGTTGGCCGCCGAACAACTCGGCGAAGAACCGTGCGACAGCGTCGTGCTGCTGATAGACGAAGTAGAGAGCCATCTTCATCCGCGATGGCAACGATCCATTCTGAGTTCCCTGGCCGGCGCTATGCGAGAACTGGGCACTCCGGAAGCCGTGCAATTGGTGGTCACGACACACTCCCCGTTGGTGCTTTCCTCTGCCGAGGCTTGGTTCGATGAAGAGCAAGACGCCTGGTTCGACTTTGACCTGGAGACCGAGTCGGAGGTCGTGCTCCGGCGCGGGATATATGAACGGCGGGGTGCGGTCGGCCACTGGCTCACGAGCGACGCGTTCGACCTGGCCACCGACCGTGGAAGCATCGAGGCGGAGCGGGTTGTCTTGCGAGCTCGGGAGCTGCTCAGCGGCGACCAACCATCGCTCGATGAGGTGGATGCTGTGGGCCGGGAACTGATCGAGGTTCTTTCCGACTCTGATCCCTTTCTCGCGGGCTGGGGGCACTTCCGGGAGTCGATGAGGGAAAAGCAAGCCACGTGCTCGATCCGTTCTGCATCGACGACGACTGGTTCGTGATGGATATCGTGGAGTTCCGCGTGCACCCTGCCGCGACCCTCGACGAACGTCGGAAGCAGAGCGTGGCGGCCAGCATCAATCGCCTGGGCCTGAATGACCTCGACTGGTGTGAGACGCGCCACCAGCATGTCGAGCAGTACCGCCAGCATGGGAGGCTGCACTTCGTGGAGTACCTATTCCCGTTCGTGGCCAAGGAGATTCGCCGCCTCGGCCTGTAACTCGAATCGGAGAGTGGCCGTCCACGAATCTGCGGAAAAGGGCCCCGAAACGGGGCCCGGATCAACATGACCCCAATGGGGCCGCACGCTGAATGCGGCCGTATGCCTCCGTGTCCGACTTCTCGTGGAAGCGAATCGTCGTGTGCAGGCCCACGCGGTCCGGAGCCCAGGCGTAGGACTCGCCGAAGTGGGCGTAGTTGGGATAGCCGGAGCGAGCCAGGACGAGCGGCTTACTCCAGGATCCGCAGGGGCGCTTGCGCAGCAGGTGCAACTCCCAAGGTCGTTCGTGTCCGAGCCTGCGCTCGCGCGTCAGGAAGCTCTGCCGGCAACTCAGCAGGAGCTCGTCGTCGGCGCCCACGGCGAGCTTCGGGTAGCTGTAGCCGTCGCCGATCAGCTCCTCGTCGGTCCATGCCGAGGCGTCGCCGGGGCGCAGGGAGCGGCGGTAGCGGATCGCGTGGTGGTGCGGGTAGTACGCGACGTGCAGGTACCCTTGGCTGTCGCACACCAGTGTCGGGCCGCCGTGGTTGTCGTACGCCTCGCCGATGGTGTGGGTCGCAGACCAAGTGCCGGTGCCACGGTCGAGGGTGCGGATCCGCACGCGGAATCCGTCGGCGACCGAGTCCAGCCAAGCGACGTGCACGGCATCGCCGAGCGTGACGATCTTGTTTTCCTGCGGGTACGCGGTGGCGCGACCGCACCCGTACACGGAGAGGGTGCGTGCCGACGGGAGGCTGCGCGAAGGTGACTCACTCACTCGGTTTCTTCGGCGCCCCTGGCAGAGGTCTCATTCGATTCGGTCGCGGTGGAAGCAGATTCGATACGCTGCTTGAGCGCGCGTAGCGCGGCCGGGTCCATGCCGGTGGCCGATTCGATGAGCGACCACGATGCGCCGGCACGAAGGAAGTCCTCAATGGTACCCACTCTTTCCTCCAGGCGCCCCTTCTGACGGCCTTGCTTGATCAGCTCCTCGACGTAGTTCATGGCGTCTCCTCCCGGTCCCGGTACGTGCCGTTGCAACTCCTTGGCAAACCTGGGGCGCATCGGTTCGTCCTGCGTGGCCAGCACGTAGATCACGAACATGCCCAGTTGTTCCATCCCGCCGCGGCGCTCCAACTCGGCCAGCAACGGCAGCGCCCGTTGCAGCGCGGGCCAGCCCCCCGCGGCGCGGTACACGGCCATCATCATGAGCTGCGTGAGCCTCCCCCGCAACGTGCCGCGCACCTCCTCCGGGGGCGTGGCGGGCGGTGGTCGAGTCGGAATTGAATCGGGTCGAACGCCGCGAAGGCGCGGAGCCGGCTGGTGGCGTCGACGAACATGCTGCGGAAGTGCTTGTCTTGAGGTCGGCTCGGGCTCATGCCCCATCAGCGCGCATGGCGGCGCGGGCGCTTCAAATCCGCACACCGGTTGGGGCATCACCAGCGGACTCGACATCCTCCAGCCAGCGACAGTCGGGACTATCCGCAGGCGGGATGGGCGGGGGCGTGCTCGGCAAGTATCGTCACTGCACCCAGATCACCCGGTTCGTCAGGACGTCCATCAGGCCGTCGCCCGCGGGGCCTTCCTGGTAGAGGATGCCGGGGGAGGCCGGCGGCGGCACGATCCCCAGGGGGCGCTCGATGTGGGGGAACCAGTGGGCCGTGTCCGGATCGGTCGTGCTCACCTGCTCCATGGTGAAGGAGGCGCCGCCGTCGGTGGACTCGAAGCGCACGACCTCGCTGGCCGGATGGCCCCACGGAGCCTGGTCTGCAGCGTCTTCGGTGGTTGCGACCCCGACCAGCCGGCCCGAGGCGTCGAACACGACGCTCGGCGCCAGTCCGAAGCAGCGCCCCGGCTCCAGTTCTACCTGCTCGTTCAGGACGATGCGGCGCCAGTTCCCGTCACCGGCGGGCGTGCACAGGGTGTTGGTGCCCACGCCGCCGGACCACTCGTTGTGGACCAGCCACGGCGTGCCGTCCGGGGCCACCGCCAACGCGCCGGCCTGCAGGGCGCTCCCGTAATCCAGTCCGCCTGTGGCGATCACGTCGACGGTCTCGGCCGTCACGGGCAGTGCCACCTGCGTCCCGTCCGAGCGCTGCCAGGTCCGCCCGGCGTCGGGGCTGAAGAGGTAGCCGATGGTCTGGATGCGGCCGTACGCCTCGGCGTCCGACTTCTCGTGGAAGCGAATGGCCATGTGCAGGCCCACGCGGTCCGGTGCCCAGGCGTAGGAGTCGCCGAAGTGGGCGTAGTTGGGATGGCGTGAGCTCGCCAGCACCAACGGCTCGCTCCAGGACCCGCCGGCGCTCTTGCGCAACAGGTGGAGATCCCAGGGCCTCTCGTGTCCGAGCCTGCGTTCACGCGTCAGGAAGCTGCTCCGGCAGCTCAGCAGGAGTTCGTCGTCGCGGCCGACGGCGAGCTTCGGGTAGCTGTAGCCGTCGCCGATCAGCTCCTCATCCGACCACTCCGAGGCGTCGTTGGGCCGGACGGAACGGCGGTACCTGATCGCGTGGTGGTGCGGGTAGTAGGCGACGTGCAGGTACCCCTGGCTGTCGCACACCAGCGACGGGCCGCCGTGGTTGTCGTACGCATCGCCGATGGTGTGGGTTTCCGACCAACTCCCGCTGCCGCGGTCGAGGGTGCGGATCCGCACGCGGAACCCGTCGGCGACCGAGTCGAGCCAGGCGACGTGCACGCGGTCGTCGAGGGTGACGATCTTGTTCTCCTGCGGGTACGCGGTGGCGCGACCGCAGCCGTGCGCGGAGAGGAGCTGACTTGCCATTTCGAACCTCCTGTGCGCGATCGAATCACGCGTCCATTTCGTTACCGCGAATGAATCACAGCCACCCGGCGACCGTCCAGAACACGCCTTCGCGCCCGAAGGAACGGTCGAGCAGGCGCGCCGCGTCCGTCGTGGGGTCGGCCCCGTAGGTGGCCACGTACCGCTCGTGCAGCCGCCGCTCCAGCTCGGTCTGCTCAACGAGCGGCAACTCCATCCAGCGCGACCCCTGCTGCCCGCTCTCCCGCGCGGCGATCCACACCTCCAGGTCCTTGCGGGCCTCCGCCGCCCCGTACTCCGGGGGACAACCCTCGGTGACCGCCCGGTGCAGGCTGGTGAGGATCGCCGCCTTGGCGACGTCGTCGTGCGCGGAGAGCCCGCTGCCGATCCCATGGCCGGCGAAGGGGTTCTCCCAGACCACCGGCGGGTCGGTGTCCACGCGGACCGCAGTGAGCACCTGCCGGTCCCCGGCCTGCTCGTGAACGTCGACGAACGGGTATCGGACCGCCTTGCCCTCGCGGTAGAGCACCAGCTCGTCGGTCGTCATCCCGTTGCCGGAGAGGTAGCCGGCGGTGCCCTCGATGTCCCAGTGGCTGCCGCGCGCTCCGGACGGCGGCATCTCGTAGAGGCAGGTCACGTCGCCTTCGTGCTCGACGACCGCGCTCTCCCACCAGCGCGTGGTCTGCCGCGCGCCGCCGTAGGTGGCGTAGGGAGGGACCTGCAGCTCCTGGGCGTACCCGAGGACCCGCCGCGGATCGAGGCCCAGGGCCTTGCGCACGCCGTTGAAGCCGTGATAGCTGCCCGACGCGTACCAGAGCCGGGCGTGGTTGAGCGTTCCCAGCAGCCCCTGCTCGACGATCAGGCGCTTCAGCCGTTCGCGCGGCCAGCGCCAGACGTTCTCGGCGATCTCCCAGCACAGGTTGCGCTCATGGCACGCGCGGCTCAGGAAGTCGCCGTGGGCGAGGGTGTCGCCGTAGGGGATCTCGGTGATGAGGTGACAGCCGTGCTCGACGGCGGCCAGCGCCACGACGATCTGGCCGTCGGTCGGCACCAGGACGAAGACCACGTCGGGCGTCTCGGCCCGAAGCATCTCGGTCACGTCGTCGTAGCGCTTCGCCACGCCGAAGAGGTCACCGGCGGTGCGCAGCGCCTCGGCTCCGCTGTCGCACAGGGCGCACAGGTCGTAGCGGTCGCCGAGCTGCGTCAGAACCGCCAGATAGCCGCGCGCCCGGGAGTGCTCGTAGGTGCCGACGCCGACCACGGCGATGCGCAGCCGCTGCACCCCGCTACGCTCCAGCCGCGGATTCGGCCAGGAAGGCGTCGTGCAGGGGCACCAGCGGCGAGAGAGCGGTGTCGGTCCCGGTAACCTGGAAGCGTGCCCGCACCGTGCGCTCGGAACCCGGCACCATGTCTTCGCCGAACAGCGACAGGTACAGCGGGTTCTGGTCCTTGAAGTGGTCGGCGAGGTTGGGGGTGTCGTAGCCGGAGATCACCGCGTAGCAGTCTTCCGGGCGTGACATGAGGGCCGCGGCCACGCGGCTCTCGGGATCGGTCTGGCACATCAGCGGCCGGGCATAGAAACGCTGGGGGTTCCATTGATAGGTGCCCCAGATGCGGTCCCAGCGGCCGTCGGTCGAGCGGCGGGCCGCGTGCTGGTCGCGCGCGAACACCAGCCCGGTGCCGACGAACACGTCGCTCAGGACCGGCGCGATCCACTGGTCCTGGTCCGGCGGATCGGCGAATTGACCGCCGGCCACAAAGACGTGCGGCACCATCGACGTGTCGAAGTAGCTCGACAGGAAGACCTCGTACGCGGGATAGGGCCAGTGCGAGCGGACGGTGACCGCCAAGTCGATGATGTTGGGCTCCTTGACGTGATAGGTCGCCGTCAGCTCGGCCTTGTGCTCCTCGTTCGGCTCGAATCGGACCTCCAGGGCATCGCCCTCGGCGCGGACCGACCGCTCCAGCAAGCGCGCCTGACCCATCCAGTGGTTGGTCGAGAACAGCAGGAAGAGGTTGAAGACATCGAACTTCGGGTGCACGACCTGGATGCCGGTGGGCTTGTGCAGCACCTCCTTGACGCCGTGCCGTTCGCCCTCGGGCTGGATGAACCCGCGCAACTCCTCCGTCTCGAACTCCCACACGTTGTCTCGTTCCGAGTGGATGAGTGCCATGGTGTGCCTCCCAAGGGTAACTACGAGTCGTCCAGGAGCAGCAGTATCGAGAGCAGTGCGGTGAGAATCAAGGCGGGGCGTGGTCGAGCACGTGCGCCATCAGCGACGGGATGCCGGCGATCCAGACGACCGGCGGAAGCTGGCCCGGCGGGCTCCAGATGTAGCCCAATCGGTTCAACGCCTCACGGGCTGCCAGCCGCTCGGCGGCGTCGGCGCCGGTTTCGGCCAGGGCAGCGTCGACGGCGTGGTCGGAAGCGGTGGCTGCAGCGCCGGCCTGGAGCAGCCCCGCCACCGCCACGGCAGCAGGCAGCAGCGCGCCGGCCTCCAGTTCCCGGTAGCGGTCCTGGTAGTAGTCGGTGACGCGGGCGATCACGTTGGGCCGCGCCGCGTCCGCGTGCGCGGCGGTCAGCCGGGTGGCACCGGTGGCGAGGAGCTCGTCCCAGAGAGCCTCGCCCCAGACCTGGATGAAGTACGGGTAGCGCTGGCTCTCCTCCACGACCGCGGTCAGGGTATCGGCTTCGATGTCCACGCCGTGGGCCGCAAGCGGCTCGACCAGGGCGGCGCGGGCGGCGGCGTCGCCGAGCAGGCCGATGCCAAGGCGTCCCTTGCTCAGGCGGCTCCAGAAGGACGCGTCCATGGTGCCGAGATGCGCCGGCAGGCCGGGCGTGCCGGCCAGCACCAGCAGGAACGGTGCCTCCGCCCGAACCTCCTGGCTCACGTTCAGCAGGATTTCACCGACGTCCGGTGCGAGCGTGTGCGCTTCGTCGAGCAGGACGACCAGCGGCTTCGTCCGGCAGCGGGCGATCAGCCGCTCCGTCAGGTTCTGCGGGGACGGGGCGTGCGTCGCCCATTCGGCGTCGCCGACGCCGGCCACCTTCACGGGAAGCATTCTCTTGAGAGGAGACGCCGGCAGCAGGAGGTCGACCAGCGCCTGCTCGGTCCGGATTCGGCTGGGCGACAAGCGGGCGATGTCCACCCGGCCGGCGTGCCGGCAGGCGCGCTCGAACCACTTCAGCAGTACGGTCTTGCCGTTGCCGCGCGGCCCCATCAGCGCCACGTTGTGCGGTGGCGCCGTGCCGCCGAGCAGGTCCGCCAGACACTGCAGCAGGAGCGCCTCTTCCCGCTCGCGCCCCGTGAGCGCCGGTGGCGCGGCGCCGTCTCCGGGAGTGAACAGACGCTGCGCCGGCGCCGCCATCGCAGTCAGTATACGATGCGGATGAACAGATGAGCGGTAAGGCTCCGGCACCCGCGTACCCGCCCCAGCAGCTCAGCATGACCGTTCGCCGGGAGCGGTTGCTGCGGCTCGCGGGCACGCGGGTGCGCGAGGGGTATGAGTTGCGTCCGTGCCGGGCGGGCGACAGCGATGGCATCGCCGGCGTGCTGGACGCCAGCGGCTTCCAGGGGTGGACCGTCGGGAGAGTCGCCGACTATCTGGCCGAGCCCGAGCGCAGCAAAGGCTCGTGCGTCGTCGCCTGCAGCACCCGGATTGTCGCCTCCACTTTTGCCTCCTGGACGGAGCTGGGCTGCATCGGTGTATTGGACTATGTGGCCTGTCACCCCGACCACCGGGGGCGGGGGCTCGGCCGCGCGGTGTGCCTGGGGGTGCTCGGGTTCTTTGCGCGGCGCGGGTACGAGTCGGTGACGCTTTCGACCGACGACGTCAGGCTTCCTGCGATCGCCCTCTACCTCTCGCTGGGCTTCGCGCCGGACATGACGCGCGACGACATGCCGGGCCGCTGGGAGAAGATCATGCGCCAGCTCGACGCGCACGGCCGATGAGCGCGCTGGAAGCCGTCAGCGTCGGGATCGTCGGCGCGGCCGGCCGCGGCGGCCGGCTCCGGCACGCGTTCGAGTTGCTGGAAGCGGTGCGGATCACGGCGGTGTGCGACATCGACGCCGACGGTCTGGAGCGGGCGCGGCACGAGCTCGGCGCGTCCGAGGGATACCTGGACTTCGACGAGATGATCGAGCGCTCGGAGCTGGACGCGGTCATCGTCGGCACGCCGATGCCCCTGCACGCGACGCAGGCGATCGCGGCGCTGGAGCGCGGCGTGCACGTCCTGAGCGAGGTTCCCGCGGCCGTCTCGATCGCGGAGTGCCGGCGTCTGGTGCACGCGTGCCGCGCCAGCCGGGCGAGCTACATGCTGGGGGAGAACGTCACCTACACCCGCCCCAACATGACCGTGCAGGAGATGGTGCGCAGGGGCGAGTTCGGCACCCCGTACTATGCCGAGGGCGAGTACCTGCACGAGCTCAAGGGCCTGAACGAGGTCACCCGGTGGCGGCGGCGGTGGCAGACCGGAATCAACGGCGTGACCTACGGGACGCACAGCCTGGGGCCGATCCTGCAGTGGATGCCGGGCGATCGTGTTGTGAGCGTGTGCTGTGCGGGCAGCGGCCACCACTACCGCGACCCGCGGGGCGACGAGTACGAGAACGAGGATTCCTGCCTGATGCTGTGCCGCATGCGCTCGGGCGGACTGGTGAAGATCCGCGTCGACATGCTCTCGGACCGGCCGCACTCCATGATGAACTTCCAGCTCCAGGGCACCGACGGGTGCTACGAATCCGCCCGCGCCCGCGGCGAACGGGACCGCATCTGGCTGCGGTCGCGCTCAGCGGACGCCAACACGTGGCTCGACCTGGAGGACGTGGCCGAGTCGTTCCTGCCGGAAGCGTGGCGCGCCCACGGCGAGCTGGCGCGCACGGCCGGCCACGGCGGCGGCGATCTCCTGGAGATCCTGGACTGGGTGAATGCGATCCGCACCGGCACGCCACCGCGGATCGGCATCCACGAGGCCATGGACATGACCGTCCCCGGCTTGGTCAGCCAGCAGTCGATCGCCGAAGACGGACGCTGGATTACGGTGCCCGATTCTCGGGAGTGGTGAGCGCCGGCTCGCGCAACTCCTCCACCACGTCCGCAAGGCGACCGCGGAGAAAGCGGATCGTCCCCGAGATCGTCGCCGGCGCCGACGGCGTCACCGTCCCGAACGACAGATCGATGTCCGTGCACGGCCAGTAGGACCAGCTCAGCGCGGTTGCATGGGGTGAGCCGATCGCCACGGTGAGCGGGGCGTCCCCGCCGCGCTCGGTGGCGATGAACTTCCCCTGCGCGCCGTGCAGCGGGATCTTCTCATCCGGCGCCTCCCGTCCCAGCCGGGCGACGGCCTGGCGCTTGAGCTCGGCATCGCGTTCCTCTTCGGCCAGCGTCACCGAGCGGATCCAGATCCGCCCCGGATTCGGGATCGCGTGCAGCGGCGTGAGCCGGTCCCCGTGCAGGACGAATGCCTCCCTGCCGAAGCCTGAGGCCCAGCAGTGGTTGAAGCAGGCGTGGCAGTAGACGTCTGGCCACGGCGGCCCTGCGTCGATGCGTACCGTCAGCCGGTAGTCCACCCGGTCGGGACCGGCATCGAACCGGCACTCCAGGCTGGCGGCCGGCTCCGGACTCCGGTAGCGAATGCTGCACGAGCGGTCGCCGCGTTTCTCCCAGGTGAAGTCCCAGGGCTGGATGCCGCCGCGCGCCGGTATGCGCCGCTCGGGCTCGGACTGGCAGGTGAGCGTGCCCTCGGGCATGTTCAGCGCCCAGCACGCGCCGGGAACCCGATCCCAGCGCATGACCAGGGTGCAGCCGCGGTAGGCGGCCATGCGCTGCCGGTAGGCTTCGTCCCGATTCCACTCCTCCACGGACCGCGCCACGTCCTCCGTGCCGTCCTGGCGCAGCCGCTCGGCGGTGCGGCCCGCGGGCAGCGGATCTGCGGACTCGATGTCGGGATAGGGCCAGAGCGTGATAGCGTCCGAGCTCACAGGGGTCCTCCTCGCGCCGGGCTCCGAGCCGCGCCAGTATAGGCTCCCGAGACGTCCGGGCAACCGGGAGGGTAGGCGAGATGAAGCACTCGGTGCTGTACAAAAAAGAGGGCCTCTACACGGGCTGGCCGCTGCCGGCACTACTCCCCGACGGCAGGCTCACCGTCGTGGTGCAGGTTTCGCACCTGGTCGAGCACTTCGCGCTGGGGGAGCGCATCACGCTGGTGTCCGACGACCACGGTGAGTCGTGGTCGGAGAGCGACGATCCGTCCATTCCTTCGAACTGGCCCGGATCCTCCACCCGCGAGCGTCACGATCGGTTCGAAGCCGTCATGCCCGGCGGCAGGTACCTGGCCGCCGGCGGCGTCGGCTGGGAGGTGTGGCCGGCCTCGGACCGCGCGAAGGCGGACGAGATGGGACTGGCGGTCTTCGACGGCCCCGACCCCGCGACCGACGACCTCGTCGTCGGCGGATATCGGCTGTACGTGCAGTGGTCGGACGACCGCGGACGCTCGTGGCAGCGCCGCGAGTGGGCGGTTCCGGGGGCGGTTCGCTTCCTGTCGTTTCCGCGTTCGGCGCCTCTGGCCGACGGGACCATCCTGGTGCCGGCCTACGACCTGGGCTGGTACAAGGACCGGCTCATCGATACCGTCAACGCGCCGACCGAGGGCCCGCGCCGCGACGTCCACGCCACCTACGCGATCCGCGTGATCGGGGGAGAGACGTGCGAGCTGGCCGAGATCCCGGGGGGTGGCTTCGGCAATGAGCTCGCCCTGGTGGAGACGGCGCCGGGGACGGTCCTGGCCCACCTGCGCGACGACACCACGGGGTATCTCCTGGAGAGCTGGTCGCACGACGGCGGTCGTACGTGGTCGCGCGCCCTGCGGACCGAGATCTGGGGCTACCCGCCGCACCTGCTGAAGCTGTCCGACGGCCGGATCCTGTGCAGCTACGGCTACCGGCGCGATCCGATGGGCGTGCGGGCCGTGCTGTCGAGCGACGGCGGCAGGAGCTGGGACCTGGAGCACGAGGTCGTGCTGCGCGACGACGCGGTGGCGAAATGGGGAAACCGGCTCGGGCAGCAATGCCCGGGCGACCTGGGATACCCGCTGTCGGTGGAGCTGCCCGACGGCTCGATCTTCACCACCTATTACTTCGTCGAAGCGGACGGAGTCGTCCATGCCGCGGCCACCACGTGGCGGCCGGACCGAGGGGTGGCCGCATGAAACACGTGGTGGTGTACAAGAAAGAGGGCCGCTACACGGGCTGGCCGCTGCCGGCACTGCTCCCCGATGGCAGGCTCACCGTCGTGGTGCAGGCTTCCCGCCTGGTCGAGCACTACGCGCTCGGGGAGCGCATCACGCTGGTCTCCGACGACCGCGGTGACACGTGGTCGGAGAGCGACGATCCGTCCATTCCCTCGAACTGGCCCGGATCCTCCACCCGCGAGCGTCACGATCGCTTCGAGGCCGTCATGCCCGGCGGCAGGTACCTGGCTGCCGGCGGGGTCGGCTGGGAGGTGTGGCCGGCCTCAGACCGCGCCAAGGCGCATGCGATGGGCCGGGCGGTCTTCTACGGTCCGAACCCCGCCACCGACGACCTCATCGTCGGCGGCAACCGGCTGTACGTGCAGTGGTCGGACGACCGTGGACGGTCGTGGCAGCGCCGGGAGTGGACGGTGCCGGGGGCGGTGTGCCTGCTGTCGTTTGCACGGTCGGCCCACCTGGCCGACGGGACCGTCCTGGTGCCGGCCTACGATCTGGGCTGGGAAAAGGACAAGATCATCGACGCCGTCAGGGCGCCATCCGAGGGCGAGCGCCGCGACGTCCACGGCACCTACGTGATCCGCGTGCTCGGGGAGAGGACGTGCGAGCTGGCCGAGGTCCCGGGGGGAGGCTTCGGCAACGAGTTCGCCGTGGTCGAAACGGCCCCGGGGACGGTCCTCGCCCATCTTCGCGATGACTCCACCGCCCAACGTCGCGACGATTCCACGGGGTATCTCCTGGAGAGCTGGTCGCACGACGGCGGCCGGACCTGGTCGCGTGCCATGAAGACCGGGATCTGGGGCTACCCGCCGCACCTGCTGAAGCTGTCCGACGGCAGGATCCTGTGCAGCTACGGCTATCGCCGCGATCCCATGGGGATACGGGCCGTGCTGTCGAGCGACGGCGGCAGGAGCTGGGACCTGGAGCACGAGGTCGTGCTGCGCGACGATGCCGTGGCGGCGTGGGGGAACCCGCTCGGGCAGCACTGCCCGGGCGACCTGGGGTATCCGCTGTCGGTGGAGCTGCCCGACGGCACCATCTTCACCACCTACTACTTCGTCGAAGCGGACGGCATCGTCCACGCCGCGGCCACCAGGTGGCGGCCGGACTGACGGCTCGCGGGCTGCTCCCGCCCCGGCTCCGGCTTCCGGCGTCTTGACCGCCGCCGCCGCCGCCGATAGCATGCAATTCCTTGGTGGCAGCGGAGGCGGCTCACGCCGGTTTCCGCCTGGCAGGACGCGGGGGAGTGTGCAGAGGTGATCGCGCGGCCGGCTCGGATCGCGGAGTCATACGAGTCCGCCCTGCGGAACGAGAAGTGGCGGCGAGCCAAGCGCATGTACGCTCTCTATCTGCTGTTTCTCGTGCCGCTGGTGATCCTGATCATCTTTCGCTACGTCCCCATCTACGGACTCTCCATCGCATTCGTTGACTACCGGTACGCCAAGGGCATGTTGGGCAGCCCTTGGAACAATTTCGAGCACTTTCGCCAGCTCTTTGCCAACCCCTACTTTGCCCGGCTCTTTCGCAACACCGTCATCATCAGTGTGCTGAAGCTCGTCTTCGGCTTCCCGGCCCCCATCATTCTGGCTCTGATCCTCAATGAGGTTCAGAGCGCCGCTTTCAAGCGGACCGTTCAGTCGATCTCCTATCTGCCGCACTTTTTGTCCTGGGTGGTGCTGTCCGGCATCATCATCGAGATGCTCTCTCCGCAGCGAGGCATCGTCGGCTACATCTACACGCTGCTGGGCATGGAGGCGCCGGTCATCCTCTACTCACAGGCGCTGTTCCGGCCGATGCTGGTAGTCACCGCCATGTGGCAGGGCGTCGGCTGGGGGGCGGTCGTCTACCTTGCAGCCATCGCCGGCATCAATCCCGAGCTCTACGAGTCGGCGACCGTAGACGGAGCGAATCGACTGCAGATGGCGGTGCGGATCACGGTGCCGTCACTCATCCCGGTCATCGTCGTGCTGTTCATCCTGAGCCTCGGACACCTGATGGAGGCCGGATTCGACCAGATCCTCAACCTGTACAACCCGCTCGTGTGGGAGGTGGCCGACATCATCGACACCTTCGTCTATCGAAAGGGGATCCTCGACAGGCAATACGACTACGCCACTGCCGTAGGGCTCTTCAAGAGCCTGGTCGGCGTCTGCCTGCTGGTCGCGACCAACATGATCATCAGACGGTTCAGCGAATATGGCATCTGGTGAACGTGGCATCCGGTGAACATGGCATCCGGTAGAGCCTTCCACGCGCTGCACCCGTCGTTCGGCAGCCGGCTGGCGCGCGGCTGCATGTACATCTTTCTGATCCTGTTCGCCCTGTCGATCGTGTACCCGTTCTGGGTAACGCTGATCACCTCGTTCTCGACCGTCGATGAGGTCACGACGCTGGGCTTCAAGCTGTGGATCAACGAGTGGAGCACCGGCGCGTACCGGTTCGCCTTCTCCCAGTACGGAAACGCGGCAATCGCCTACTACAACTCGATCTACCGGGTGGTGTTGGGGACGTCCGTCGCCATCACCTTGACGCTGCTTGCTGCCTACCCGCTTGCGAAGCGCAACCTGCCGGGGCGCAACGTGCTCACCATCGTGCTGCTGATCACGCTGTTCTTTGCCGGCGGGCTCGTCCCCAACTACCTGCTGATCCGCCGGCTCGGTCTGATCGATACCCGCTGGGCGCTGATCCTCCCGCTGGCCGTCAATGGGTTCTACATCATCATCGCCCGAAACTTCCTGATGACCATCGACCCCGCGTACGAGGACGCGGCGCTGGTGGACGGCGCCGGCTATCCGGAGATCCTGGCTCGCATCATCGTGCCGCTGTCGAAGCCGATCATCGCGACGCTGGCTCTGTGGACGGCGGTCAGTCACTGGAACGCGTGGTTCGACGCCCTGATCTACATCCGCAGCGAACGCAAGATCGTGCTGCAGACCCTGCTGCGGCGCATGATCCAGCAGATCCAGGAGGCGCTGCTGGGAGTGGACCGCTTCAGGGCGGTCGAGGACCTGCCGGCCCTGCCGACCGAGGCGGCTCAGGCCGCCTTGACCATCCTCACCATCGGCCCGATCGTGCTGCTATACCCGTTCCTGCAGAAGTACTTCATCAAGGGCATCTTCATCGGGTCGCTGAAGGGCTGACCGCCTCGCGGCAGACATAAGGGCGGCAGACATAAAGAGAGGGGATGCCCGGTGGGCATCCCCTCATCCGTATACCGCGCTTCGTTCTGCGCGTGGGCTGAGCTCTCGTCAGCCGATCTCTACCACCACATCTCGTCCGGACCGGCGGCGTACTCGGTCACGCCGTTCCTGAACTTCTCGTAGACCGGCGCCTTCAGCAACTCGTCGAGGATCTCGGCGCCACCGAATTTGAGGTAGTCGGCGACGTAGCTGTCCCATTCGGCGTCGTCGTTGATGTCGACTTCGCCGACGATCGCCTTGGCCGAGAACTCGGTCGTCAGCGTGCTGAGCACCTCGCCGTGCTCGGAATACAGCTCGGCCAGGTTGGTCTCGCTCTTGGAGTCGAAGCGGTACGGCAGGAGCGTCCGCGCCATGCCTGCCGGCGACACGATGTGCTCGGTGAGGAAGGTGGTGATCATGGGAGCGTTGTTGAAGACGATGCGGTCCGCCGAGGCGCTGGGCGGATAGGAGTTCACGAACGGACCCACGGTCGGCTCGCCTGCGGTCGGTGCTATGTCCTCTTCCGCCCGCCGAACGGGGGTCGAGTTCCACGGCTCGCCCGACCAGTCGAAGTGCACGCCCTCCTTGCCGAAGCGTTGGTGGACCCAGTCCTCGGCGGTGCCGTAATAGGCGGCGTCGACGATCTGCAGGATCACCTTGAGCTTCTCGTCGTCCACGTCGGCGCTGACGTACTGGTTCATGTTGTACCAGGGGCTGGGGTTGTAGGCGCCACCGCCGCGATACCCGTCCGGACCGACCGGCTGAAAGAGCGGGACCTCCGCCTTGCCCAGGTCCTCTTCGGGCACGAAGCTGTTCGGCGGCAGGTGCATCCGGTCCTCGCGGCCCGAGTACCAGTAGTGAATGCTCTGCGATGCGGTGAGCCCGGCCTGGACCTTGTCCCACGCCTTGGCGCGGTCGATGGTCAGGAACTCCTTGTCGAGCAGTCCCGTCTCGTACCACTTGGCCATGAGCTGGAGGTACTCGCGGTAGTTGGGGCTGATCTCTTCCGTGTAGAGCCTGCCGTCCACCAGCGTGTTGCGGCGTCCCTCGAGCTGCGCCTGGAACGCGCCGGCGATCGGTGAATGCAGCCAGCCGTACCTGGGTCCGCCGCCGCCGCCGAAGGGGATCGTGTCATTCTGGCCGTTGCCGTCGGGATCGCCGTCGCGGAATCGGATCAGCAGGTCCTCGAACCAGTCGAGGGTGGCACTGCCGTCGGGGTTAGGCCAGTAGTACACCCTTCCGTACTCGTCGATGGAGTACTTCGTGCTCTCGTAGTCCGACAGGGTCGCGCCCACCTTGGCCGCCCAGTCGGTCCGGAAGGCGATGAAGTAGCCCATGCTGACGTTCTGCGCGGAGAAGCCCTGAATGCCCAGCACCTCTTCCTCGGGATTGTCCGGGTTGAGGTCGCGCAGCCAGCCGTCGGGATATTCGGAGTCCATGCGCTGGGTGTAGGCGGGCATGAACTCGCGGATCATCGCGATGGGAATGGGGCGGATGATGCCGTCGTTGTAGTGATCGATCCCGCGGCCCCACAGGGCGCCGGTGTCAGGGAACTCCCCGGAGGCGAGCATGATCTGCACCTTCTCGCCTTCGTTGGAGCCGATCCCGTTCGCCTGGATGTCGACGTTGAAGCGTTCTTCGAACATCATCGTCGCCCAGGAATCTCCTTCGCCGGTCTCACCCATCTCGCCGACAGGGCCGTACGGTCCTGCCCATGTGATCACCATCCGCTCGTCCGCTGCTGCGTCCTCCACCCCGGAGCCGAATACCGTGGGCGCAAGCAGCAGCAGAAGAGCCGAGGCGACTGCCGCAGTGCGTGCAAACTTCTGCATCACGCACCTCCTTGAAAAGTTGTTACGGTAGGTACAACGTACCCTCAGAATACGCGAAACTAGAGTTTTCTCAGCATTCTGTCAAGCTCACCTGCCCTGGCCGGCGCGCAGACGTCGCTTCGGCGAACGCGCGGTAGTACTGCAGCGGACGCGACAGGTCGCCGTCGATCGGCAGCAGCGCCAACCGGACTCCCGCGCTGACCTCGTCTCCAGGCACCAGGTCGTTGCCGAACAGGGACAGGTCGAAGGCGCTGTAGGGGGCCATGCGGTCGGCCGCGTTCTCGGCGAAGTAGCGGGCGCTGATGGCGTAGCAGTCCCGCGGCCGCGCCATCAGCGCCGCCGCCAGCCGCTTGCCGGGGTCGGTGAGGAAGGCTAGGCAGTGGGCGTAGTAGCGCACCGGGCACATCTGCACGGTGGGCGCGTCCCCCTCGCTGCGGTTCCAGCGTCCGTCCACGCACCTCCGCGCGGCGTGCGGGTCGCGGGCGAACACCAGCACCGTGCCGCGATAGACGTCGTTCACCATGGGCACCACCAGGTCCGGATCTCCCGCAGGCTGACCGTAGCGGTTGCCTCTGAGGGAGACGCGGGGACGCAGCGCCGGGTCGAAGTAGCTGGGCAGGAACAGCTCGTAGCCAGCGTAGGTGCCCTCGCTGCGCGCCGTGACCCGCAGGTCGATGGCGTCCGCCTCCGGGACGGTATATCTCGCCACCAGCTCGACCTGGTGCTCGGCGGTGGGCGGCCAGCGGATCTCGACCCCGCCGGCCGCGGCCGACGTCGAGCGTCCCATGAACCGCGGCTGCCCCATCGCCTGGTGCTGCGCGAACAGGCGGAACAGGTTGAGCGCCGAGTAGTCCGGGTGGATGAGCTGGCGGCCCGTGCGCTTGTCGAAGAGGCTGCTGACGCCGTGGTACGCGCCCGCAGGGTCGATGCGCCCGGCCATCACCTCCGTGTCGAAGGCGAAGGCGCCCGTGGTGCGATCCGGCTCCAGCTCGAACATGGCGCCGGCTACCCGGGGACGATGCGCAGGCGGCACCGCGGTGCCACCGCCAGCGGGGACTCGGCGCGTCCGATCCCGTCGATCCTGAGCGTGCCGTCACGGTCGCTCAGGTTCGCAAGCACGTATTCGGCGCCGTCGCCGCGCTCCAGGTGGAAGGTGAGAGGCGCATCGGCGCGCAGCGCCAAGCCTCCCCACTCGATGCGCGTCGTCTCCACCGCGTACAGGTACTCGAGCGCGCCACCGTCTCCCACGCAGAGCACGACCACCGCCCCGTCGGTCGCGAGCTCGCCGTAACGGGTCGGCACCGGCTTCCACGCGTAGGAGACCGTGATGTACACCGTGCTGCCGCCGCGCTCGACGGCAAGCCCGGCCGCCTCGCTTTCCAGTCCCCGGTGCTCCGTGCTCACCGCCAGCTCCCGGACGCTGCCGATCGCCGGCTGACCGCGAAACGGCTCGATCACCGTCAGGTAGCGCGTGCGCGCATGCGGCGTGGGCGCCTGGCGTCGCGCGAAGAGCACGTCCAGCCGTTCGTCCAGGGTCGTCCCCGGCGCCGTCGCGGCGATCACTTCGGTCCCGGTCTCGCCTAGCATCGTCAGCCGCACGCCCTGGCCCTCGCTCTCGAAGGTCGCCGTCCAGGTCGTATCCGGGCTCCCCCGGCGGACGTCCCGAATGTGCTGATAGCCGTTGTCCTTCCCCAGCGCCTTGTCGTCCTTGACGAGCTCCGCGCTCACCCGCAGGTCGCCGAAGTTGCGGTACACCCAGTCGATCTGCCGTCCGCGCTGCCGGTTCGGCCCCGCGCCGCCCACGCCGAACACGTCGATGACGAACGCCCCGTCGACGAGAATGGCCCTCCGTCGCATCCGCACCCCGTGCTGGTAGTCGTGGGCCGATGCGTCCGCCACCTGCACCCGCGGACCGGCCTCGAACCGCTCCAGCTCGCCGCCGATCCGATGCTGGGACATCTGGTCCACCACCACGGTGTTGTGGCTGACCGTCTGCCGGAACCAGTTGTGCGACTCGGGCAGGCTGTAGTTGCAGATGCCCAGGTCCGGGGCCTGCACCCGCCCGTTGGCGTAGAGCACGACGTTCAGCTTGTCCAGATGCCCGTGCCCGCCGCCGTGCGGCCCGTACTGCAGCAGGAACTGCACCTCCTCCACGTCGCGGCCCGGTGCGCGGGCGCGCAGAATCGCGTAGCCGCTGGCGGGAAAGTTGACGCTCTCCCGGACCGGCGGACACGTCTGGGGCTGCCACACGGGAGTCAGCCAGAGCGGCGCCACGTAGCCGCGGCGCAGCCCGCGCGCGCGTTCGTCACCTTCCGACACGCGCCCTGGGACCAGCAGCGGCCGCACGTCCTCGTCCCGCGTGCGCGTGTAATACACCTCCGCCAGCGTGCCGAACACCTCCGTCAGGGACCTGCCGAAGTGGTCGTCGCCGACCGCCGGGTAGGTGCCGTCGGGGAAGCCGAGCCGCACCGGCGCCGCGAACAGCCCGCGTACCCGCGGGTGGCGGTACAGGTCGATCCCGGAGTGCCACGCCGCCTCCGTCAGGCACAGCACGTCGCCGATCGTGCCGATGGCGTAGCCGATCGACCCTTCCCAGAACAGTCCGTCCGAGCGCACGGAGCGCTCCATGAGGGCGTTGAACCCCAGCGGGCCGTTGATCGCGAAGTCCACGATCTCCTCGTCGCGTAGCGCGAAGCCGAGCACGCCGATGGCGGCCGTGCACAGCGCCTGCCAGTTCGACGGCAGCGGTTCGTGGATGTCGGCGTCCACCGAGGCGATCAGCCGCGCCGTCGGCAGCAGCAGGTCCTCCTCCACGTGGCGCCGGCGTTCTCCGCCGAGCGTCCCGGAGTCGAGGATGAGATCGTAGGCGGACGCCACGTGCAAGGCGAAGAAGCCGTCCTCCAGCGTCTGCGAGCCGACCTTCGAGAACTGCTCGATCGGGTAGGCGTCGTAGCGGTCGGCGTACTCGCAAAGGATCGCCGCGGCGGCTTCCGCGTACCGCACCTCACCGCCGACCGCGTACCGGAGCGCCAGGTCTTCGACCGCGCCGGCGATCTTCGCGTGCTGATAGGCCCGCCAGGTCTGGTCGTAGACGTCTCCGGTGTAGACCTCCCCGCACTTCGGGCAGGTGTGCCGGTGCGGCTCGTGGGGGTCGTAGATCAGCCCCGTGCTGTCGGCCGGGCAGATGTACAGCCCCAGCCACTTGCCCTCGGCGTTCTTGTCGGGGATGGCAAGCGGCCGGCGCAGCCACTCGTCCGTGTCCCGCACGATCGCCCGGTAGCGACGGTGCTGGAAGGTCCCCTCCTGCTGACTCAGCTCCCGGATCGTCGCGATCTCGCCCGCGTCATAGAACAGCAGCGGTCGCTGCCGTCGCTCCAGCCGGATCCCGTCCGTTTCCACGCCAACCTCCGTCAGCTCGCGAACGCCCATGGTACCGACCCGTGGCCGGGCCTGCAGGACCGCCGCGCCGAGCGCGAGGAAAGCGGCACGGAAAACACGTCGGTCGTTGTGTCATCAGGAACGAGTCGGCTCGGCTCCCGCAGATGATGCCGCGCACGGATGCTGACACCGTGTCGGCCGGGCGGTAGAGTCGCGGCACGGAGCCGAGGACGACGGGAGAGATGTCCATGGGCTTGGAACTGATCGGGAGCATCGCGCCGACGATCTCCGTTGGGACGGAGCGGTGAACGATGCGGGTCGCGAGGCGCTCTGGAGCGTGTCTGCGGCACGCCTGCCGGTGTACCTCTTCGTCTTCGGCGTCGTCATCGTGGTGGTGATGGTGATGGCAATGCTGAGCGCGACCGGGACGGTCGCTGAAGCAGTGTTCGCGGCAGCGTCGCGGATAGCGTCCGCCGGCGCGGCGGCTACGATTCTCATATCGATGGAGGGTCTCATGATGGGAGCGACGAAGGTGTTCCTCGAGCGCGCGAAGGAGCGAGCCCGACAGGAAGGTCAGCAGGAAGGGAAGCGGGAAGGTCAGCAGGAGATGCGCCGTCAGTGGGAAGCCTGGCGGGAGGAGAACCTCAGCGCCGGGCGTGACGTGCCTGAATTGCCGGCAGAGCCGTCAGACACCAGGGACGAAGGGAACCACACGTAGCAGTCATCTGATACGTACGTCTGACGCTGCAACGCGCCTCGTCCTGATGTTGTACGCTGTGGCGCGCCATGATGAGGATCTCGAGCGGCGGCGGGGACCTCTCGGACAGCTCCCTGCGGCGCGCCATTCAGCTCGGTGTCGACTGCATCGACCTGGGCTGCCCGCCCCTCGACCGGTTGACCGCCGTCAAGAAGCGCATCCGGTCGTTCGGCCTGGACGTCAACCGCATCTCCCTGCCGGACATGAGCGCCGACTTCATGCGCGGCGAGGAGGGCTCGGAGAAGGAGCTGGACTCGGTCGAGCGCACCCTGCGCGCCTTCGGTGACGCCGGCTACCGGCTCACCTTTCAGCGCTTCGAAGGCAGCAACTTCAACCACCTGGTCACGTTCTACGAGTCCGTGCACCGCGGCGGCTACCGCGGCTCAGGAAAGAGCGTGTGGCTGACCGGCAGCCGCCCGCCCGAGCGGCCGGAAGAGGAGCTGCGCCAGGCGCGCATCGCCTACTGGCCCCACTTCGGCCACGACGAGCCGCCCGACCGCTCCGAGCTGGACGCGTGGTGGGGGCAGTTCTGCCGCGCCTTCGAGCGGCTGGTTCCGATCGCCGAGGAGTACGAGATGCGCATCGGCGTGCACCCGGCCGACCTGCCGCTGGCGGACGCTCCGCTGGGGACGCTGGGGTTCCACCGGGTGATCGACGCGTTTCCCAGCCGCAACGTCGGCTATCTCTACTGCTGCGGCACGCGCGCGGAGGCCGGCGGGCTGCCGCTGGTGCTGGAGGAGATCCACAACTACGGGCGGCAGGGCCGCCTCTTCATGATCCACTTCCGCAACATCCGCGGCAGCCTGATGACCTCCAGCGCCTACGAGGAGGTGCTGCTGGATGACGGGGACATGAACATGTTCAAGATCCTGCTGGAGTTGCACCGGGTGGGCTTCGACGGCTGCCTGAGCCCCGACCACATCTTCCGGCTGGAAGGCGATCCGGATGCCAGGACCGACCAGAACCGCGCGTACCAGGGGCTGGCCTTCTCGATCGGGTACCTGAAGGGATTGCTCGCCGCGCTCGCGGTGGTGGGGTAGGAGAGGGAGGACGACGCATGAATGCCGAGGACATCTACCGGAAGCTGGGGGTGCCCGCGGCGGTCAATGCCGTCGGCACCGGCACGCTGGTCGGCGGGTCGGGTCCGCCCGACTTCGTGCGGGAAGCGATGGAGGCCGCGAGCGGCCGCTTCGTCAGGATGAACGACCTCCTGCGCGCCTGCGGGGACGCCATCGCCGCTCAGGTGGGCACCGAGGCCGCCTACATTTCCTGCGGCGGCGCCGCCGGCGTGACCCTGAGCGCCGCCGCCTGCATCGCCGGCACCGACCCCGCTGCCATCCGCCGCCTGCCGGACGCCGAAGGACTGCGCAACGAGATCGTGGTGCAGAAGCGGCACTCCGACAGCTACGACCGCTGCCTGCGCGCCGCTGGCGCGCGTCTGGTCGAGGTGGGCCGGGAAGACGGCTGCGACGCCGGCGAGCTGGAGGCCGGCATCACCGGCGACACCGTGGCCATCTGGTACCCCTGGCCGCCGATGGGCGACCAGACCGGCCTGTACCCGGAGATGCCCGGCCCCGACGAGATCGTCCCGCTGGAGGAGGCGCACGCCATCGGCAGGCGACACGGCGTGCCCGTGATCGCCGACGCCGCCTCGGACATCTACCCCCTCGACCTGATGCGCCGGATCGCCGCCGCCGGAGACCTGGTGATCTTCGGCGGCAAGTACTTCGGCGGCCCCAACGCCAGCGGCTTCGTGTGCGGCGACCGCGGCCTGATCGAGGCGGTCGCCGCGCAGGGCTTCACCATGCCGGCCGGCGCCATGGGGATCGGCCGCTCCATGAAACTGGACCGCCAGCAGGTGATCGCCCTGACGGTCGCCGTCGAGCGCTGGTTCGCCACCGACCACGCCGCCCGCTTCGCCGCCATCGACCGCAGGCTGGGCGTGGTCGAGCAGGCGCTGCGCGGTCTCCCACACGTCCGGCTCGACCCTCACATGGTCACCCACGGCTTCTACGGCTCGTTCCTGGTCGTCGAGCTGGATACCGCGGCCCTCGGCAGGACGGCGGGGCAGATCGCCGAGGAGCTGTACGTCGGCGAGCCCTCGGTGCTGGTGCAGTCGCCCACCGAGTCCACGCTGTGGGTGTTCTTCTACACCGTCGAGGACGGCGAGGAGCGGATCATCGCCGACCGGCTGCGCGCCGTGCTGCAATGATCCGCATCTCCATGGGGTCGGTGGACCTCTCCGACAGCTTCCTGCGGCGCATCGTCCAGCTCGGGGTCCACTGCGTCGACCTGGGCTGTCCGCCCCTGGACGGGCTGTCCGCCCTCAAGAGGCGTATCCGGTCGTTCGGTCTCGATGTCAACAGCGTGTTCCTGCCGGACATGAGCGCCGCCTTCATGGGCGGCGAGGAGGGCTGCGGGAAGGAGCTGGACGCCGTCGAGCGCGCCCTGCGCGCCTACGGCGATGCCGGCCTGCGGCTGGTCTTCCAGCGCTTCGAGGGCAACAACTTCAACCACCTGGTCACGTTCTACGAGTCCGTGCACCGCGGCGGCTACCGCGGCTCGGGCAAGAGCGTATGGCTGACCGGCCGGCGCCCGCCCGAGCGCCCGGAGGAGGAGATGCGCCGCGCGCGCATGGCCTACTGGCCCCACTTCGGGTACGACGATCCGCCCGACCGCGCCGAGCTGGACGCGTGGTGGGGGCAGTTCTGCCGCGCCTTCGAGCGGCTGGTTCCGATCGCCGAGGAGTACGAGATGCGCATCGGCGTGCACCCGGCCGATCTGCCGCTGGCGGACGCTCCGCTGGGGACGCTGGGGTTCCACCGGGTGATCGACGCCTTTCCCAGCCGCAACGTCGGCTATCTCTACTGCTGCGGCACGCGCGCGGAGGCTGGCGGGCTGCCGCTGGTGCTGGAGGAGATCCACAACTACGGGCGCAAGGGGCGGATCTTCATGGTGCACTTCCGCAACATACGCGGCAGCCTCATGACCTCCAGCGCCTACGAGGAGGTGTTGCTCGACGACGGGGACATGAACATGTTCAAGATCCTGCTGGAGCTGCGCCGGGTGGGCT
Organism: Spirochaetia bacterium; assembly: GCA_963662775.1. GTDB lineage: Bacteria > Spirochaetota > Spirochaetia > SZUA-6 > Bin103 > CATQHW01. The sequence goes on along the minus strand of OY759747.1, from coordinate 466,634 downwards.
TCGACGGCTGCCTGAGCCCCGACCACATCTTCCCGCTGGAAGGCGATCCGGATGCTTCGGCCGACCAGACCCGTGCGTACCAGGGGCTGGCCTTCTCGATCGGCTACATGAAGGCGCTGCTCGCCGCGCTCGCTACGGTCTGACGGACGGGGACAGCCGGCTCAGGCGGGGCCCAGGTTGCGCCACCAGCGGACTTCGTTGCTGCCGCGCTCGGCGGCGGCGATGATGTCCAGCCGGCCGTCGCGGTCAAGATCGACCAGGATCACCTGGTCGGCCGCGGTCCACCCCTCCTTCAGGACCTGCATGCTCCATGGACCGCGCGGGTCGCCGCCGTGCTTGAAGAGGGCCACCCGGCCGGCATGCTCCCATCCCGTGGCCACCACCTCGATCCGGCCGTCGCCGTCCAGATCCGCCGCGACGGCCTCGAACGCCTGCGGGAAGGACTCGGCGATGACGTGCCTGCGCCACGGCACCTGCCGCGGATCGCCGGGGTTCTCGTACCAGACGACCTGGTGCGGCACGTCGCCGACGCCCTCCAGCGGCCGCATGCCGAGGGCCATGACGACGTCGAGGTGACCGTCGCCGGTCATGTCCACCGGGCCGCCGTGCGTGGGCTGGGGTGAGGTGTCGATGACGTGCTTCGTCCACGGTCTGCGCGCCGGATCGCCGGGATTCTCGTACCAGCCGACCTGGTTGCCGGCGACCGCCGAGCCCAGCAGGTCCATGCGGCCGTCACGGTCGAAGTCGACGGCCAGGATGGTGCGCGGCTCGCCAATGCCCTCCTCGATGGTGTGCTTGACCCACCGGTCCCCCCGGTTCTGGAACCAGGCGACCTCGTTGCCGATCCGCCAGTTGGTCGCTGCCACGTCGAGGTTCCCGTCTCCGTCCAGGTCGGCGACCGCCAGGTCGTAGGCGCCGGGGAAGCCGCCGTCGGTGATGTAGTGGTGCGTCCACGAGCGGCGCTCGCGGGGATCGCCGTCGAAGGAGAACCACAGCAGGCTGCCGCCCTTGTTGTCCACGCTGACGATCTCCGGGCGCCCGTCGCCGTCGATGTCGGCGATCTCGTGCCGCTCCAGCCACTCGCCCGCGCGCTCGTGGATGACGTGGCGGGTGAAGCGCCCGCTGCCGTCGTTCTCGAACCAGTACAGGCCGACGTCGGTGTCCATCGCCACGATGTCGGGGAAGCCGTTGCCGGTGAGGTCCACGGTCGAGATCCCGAACGCGTAGGAGAATCCGTCCCCGATCAGTCCCTCTTCGAACCGGATGTGTTCCGCCACGTGTCGCCCCCTCAGCCCGCGTGCTGGTGTTGCCCGGACGGCTCGCTGCCGGCAGACTGGCCGCCCAGCATGGAACACACCGACGGCACCGTCCACGCGGCGGCGACCACTTCGACCACTTGGGAGCTGGACGGCCCGTGAGCGCGGCACGCGGACGGCCGTTGGCCACCCCCTTCGACCCGTACGACACGCGTTTCGCCTTCTTCTGGTACAACGATCAGGAGGTCTTTCACGACACCGATGCCGACCTGGCGCGCAAGGCGGAGGCGTTCGCCGAGGTCGGCATCAACCACGTCATCACCTTCAGCGCCACCCACTTCCGCTGGTCCTTTCGCCGCCACTGGGAGCTGCTGACCGACACGCTGGCGCGCGTCGTGGCCGCCTGCCACGCCGCCGGCATGCGCGTGACCGAGCACCACTCCAGCCATCTCACCCACAACCCGCTCGACGAGGCGGGCGAGCGGCAGGTCGAGCAGCGTCTCCGCAAGCGCGGGTCGAGCATCGCCTCGTGGCCCCACCTGCGCGAGGACTGCGACGCCGACCCGGTCATCGACGGCGTGCGGCTGTCGAGCTGGCGGCAGATCGATGGCCGTACCGGGAAGTGGGCGCGTTCGGCCTACCCGGGCCGCTACGACTATCAGGGCTGGACGTTCTGCTTCAACAATCCCCACTACCGGCGCGCCTACCTGGCCTACCTGGAGACGCTGTACGCGACCGGCATCGACGGCATCATGACCGACGACGTCGAGTGGTTCGGCGCCGGCCATGCCTGCGCCTGCGCAACCTGCCGCGCCCTGTTCCGGGAGCAGACCGGTCACGGTCTTCCGGAGCCCGGGCCCGCATGGGAGCGCTGGCACGGCGACCACGGCGATCCGTCCTACGTCGCGTGGCTGCGGTTCCGGGCGTCCTCCACCACGGCCTTTCACCAGGTGGTCAAGGACCACTACGCCGGACTCGGCATCCGCCCGCTACGGCCCAACTACAGCGAGCGGGTGCTGCACCGGGACCCCCACGGCGTTACGCTTGAGGACCTCCCCGATCTCGACTGGATCTTCAAGGAGAACGACTACTCCACGATCGTCCGCTATTCCTGGTGCGCCTGGGCGATCGAGGCGGCCCACCGGCTCGCCGTCGGCCGCTGGCGCGGCATCCCGCCGATGAGCATGTTCTACCCCGACCGACCCGACACCGTGCAGTTCTGCTGGGCGCTGGCCATGAGCTGGGGCCACCTGTACCTGGCGACGCCGGAGGGGCGGTCCCTGGAGCACGCCGAGAAGCGGCTGCGCCGCTTCGAGGTCGCCCACCCGGAGCTGCTGCGCCGGGTGCAGCGGGTGGCGTCGGTCGGCTTCTACGACTCGCGCGCCACCCGCGAGCTGTACGAGCACGCCGAAGAGCGGAGCCTTGCCGGACTGATCGCCTGGGCGCAGGCGTGCTACCGGCGAAACCTGCCTTTCGACCTGTTTCAGCGCGAGGAGCTCGCCAGGCTGCCGCGGTACCGCATGGTGATCCTCAACGAGGCGGTCTTCCTGGGCGACGCCGAGCTCGAGGCGCTGCGCGCGTTCGTCCGTGCCGGCGGCACGCTGGTGTGGACCGGCGCCACCGGCAGCAGGGACGAGAGCGGCGCCGGACGCGACGCCTGCGCCCTCGGCCGCTTCTGGGGGATCGACTCCTTCGTGGGGGTGCCGGACGGCGCGCCGCCGGTCACCACCAGCGTCGGCGACGGCCGGCTGGTGCGGGTTGCCGGCGACTACGTGCTGGAGCCGGTCGAGCGGATCGCCCGCCCGACCGCCGGCGGCCGCCAGGCACGCCTGCCGTGGCAGCCGGTGTCGGCCGCGCACGAGCGCCTGCGGGATGAGTTGGTCGCGTTCCTTGCCGGCCTCTCAGGAGGGGCGGAACTGGAGGTCGAGCACCTGCCCGCGGACGTGTTGACGACGGTCTTCACCGGCGAGCGCGGCGACTTCCTGGTGATCCACCTGGTAAACGCGGCGCAGACCCTGGCGGTGCCGGATGGGGCGAGCATCGGCCACGACGACCCGATCCCGTTTCCACGGTTCGGGGGCCGGTCGGTGCGCATCACGCTGAGCATGGCGGCCGCGCTGGAGGGGCGCTCGGTGCGTCGGGCGCGGTATCACGATCCGGACGTGCCCGCGGCCCGCGCCCTGGCGACAGAGGCCGGGGACGGCCGGGTGACGATCACGCTCGATCCGGCCTGGATCGGCGCCTACGGACTGGTGCAGATCGAGCTCGAGTAACGCGGACTCACAGCTTGAAGCTGCGCCGGTGGATCGTCGACGGTCCGTGCAGCCGCAGCCGCTCCCGGTGGCGGCGCGTGGCGTAGCCGAAGTGCGACTCGAAGCCGTAGCGGCCGTCGATGCGGGCGTACCGGGCCATCCAGCGGTCGCGGGCGGTCTTGGCCAGGATCGATGCCGCCATGATCTCCGGGATGCGGGCGTCGCCGTCGATCTCGGCCCGGCAACGGGCCCCCAAGGCCGGCGTGAAGCGCCCGTCGACCAGTACCAGGTCCGGCGCGAGGTTCAGCCCGCGGCAGGCGCGCAGCATCGCCAGCAGCGTCGCGTGATGGATGTTGATGCGGTCGATCTCCTCAGGCCACGCCCAGCCGACGGCCCACGCACGGGCGCGTCCGCGGATCAGCGGCGCCAGCTCCTCGCGGACCCGCGGGTCCACGACCTTGGAGTCATCCAGGCGGTCGTCCGGGAACGGCCCCCCAAGGATCACCGCCGCCGCGGTGACCGGTCCTGCCAGCGGCCCCCGGCCTGCCTCGTCGATGCCGCAGACGATCGTTCCCCCCCCCTCCCGGTTTGACCTCCCGGTTTGACCTCCCGGTTTGACGGTGATCGACCGCGATGGTAGCGTCGGCCCAGGCAAGGCGACAACGCGTGCGCTGTGCTCACACCATGAGCGGGCAGCTCCTGAAGCGGGTCGAAGTCCTCGGCTTCAAGTCCTTTGCCGACCGCACGGTACTGGAGTTCGGCGTCGGCGTGTCCGCGCTCGTCGGGCCGAACGGCTGCGGCAAGAGCAACGTCGTGGACGCCATCCGTTGGGCGCTCGGCGAGCAGGCGCCCCGGTCGCTGCGCGCCGAGCGCATGGAGGACGTGATCTTCGACGGCGCCGGTTCCCGGAGATCGATGAGCGTCGCCGAGGTGACGCTGGTATTCTCCAACGAAGACAGGCGGCTGCCGATCGACTCCGCGGAGGTGGGCGTCAAGCGCCGCCTGTATCGCTCCGGCGAGAGTCAGTATTTCGTCAACAACGCGCAGAGCCGGCTGCGGGACGTGCGCGAGGTGCTCGCCGACACCGGCCTGGCCACCTCCGGCTACGCATCGTTGGAGCAGGGAAAGATCGACCGGATCCTCTCGGAGAAGCCGGAGGAGCGCCGCGAGGTCTTCGAGGAGGCGGCCGGCATCCTGTCCTACCGCACTCGTGCCGTGGAAGCGGGGCGGGAGTTGCGGCAGGCGGCCGCCAACGTGGCGCAGGTAGAGAACGTCCGGCGCGAGGTGCAGCGCCGCTACGCGACCCTGCGCGTGCAGTCGCAGGCGGCCGAGCGCTACCGCTCCCTGCGCGCGCAGGCGTTCGACGTCGAGCGTGACCTGGAGTTGCTGCGCCTGCGCGCCCTGCGGGCCCGCCGGCAGCGCATCGAGAAGCGGCTGTCCCGGGAGACGCGGCAGCGGGACGAGGTCCAGAACGAGATCGACGCGGCGGCGACCAGCGCGCGCAATCATCGGGCCGCGGTCGAGCGCCTGGAGGGAGAGCGCGCGGCGTCACAGGAACGTCTCTACGAGATCGCCACGGCCATGAGCGGGGCGGGCAGCGAGATCAGGCTCGGCCGCGAGCGCGTCGACGAGCTGGAAGCCAGCATGCACTCGTACCACAACCGCGACCAGGCGCTCGCGGAGCGAATCCGCTCCCTGGAGGTAGAGGTGGAGACCGTCCGTGCCGGGCTGACCGAAGCGGAACGGCTCGCCGCGGACGCGGAGTCGAAAGCGGCTGCGGATCGCGGGGTTGCCGCGGCCGTGGGCGCTCAGATCGCCGGGACGGAGCGGCGCATCGCCGACGCCGCCGCGCAGGCGGCATCGCACGAGCAGCGCCTGGACGGCCTGCGCGACCAGCTTCGCAAGGTCACCGACGAGATCGTGACCGAGCTCGATCAGCGGCTGGGACAGGGGATGCAGTCCACGCCATCGGCGGCGCTCGGCAACGACGTGGCGGAATCGCTCGCCCGGCTGCGCCACGAGCTCGGCCGCCTGGCGGTCTCGGCCGCACAGATGGACAGCGAAGAGCTCGGGCGGCGGCTCGGCGACCTGGTGGAGGCTGCCGAGGGGCTGACAAGGCGGTTCGCGCGCTATCGGGAGACGACCGGATCGCTGCTCGACGAGCTGATCTCGTCGGAGGGAATCGTTACCCACAAGCGGGCGATCGACCGAGACATGGGTGAGACCTTCTGGGCGATCGCGGAGCTGCGCAAGCAGACCGAGGAATTGCGGCGGACCAACCGCGAACGCACGGAACGGCAGGGAGAGCTGCGTGACGCGGTGCAGGAGAGCCAGGTGGCCGCCGCGCGGGCGCAGGAGCAGGCTGCCGCGCTGCGCAGGCAGCTCGCGGCCGCGCAGCGGCAACTCGACGAGCAGCGCCAGATCCGCGCGGATCTGGCCTCGGAGGAACACCAGACCGCGGAGGCGATCCGCGCGCTGGCTTCCAGCACCTCCGATCGCGAGCGGGAGAAGGCGTCCCTGGACCGGGAGCACGATCGGCTGCAGAAGGAGCTGGGCCGCGCCTCGGCGCAGCTCGCCGCGCATCGCCGTGAGATGGACCGGATCGACCAGGCCGCTCAGCAGCGCTCGGCGCGGCTGCGGCAGGCGCAGGAGACGTTGGAGCGGGTTCGGGTGGAGCTCGCCGAGGTGGAGGCGGAAGACAAGGCCATCCGCCACGCCTTCGCGCAGACCCACTCCCAACGTCTCGAGGAGCACGAGGAGCGGCTGGAGAGGATCGAGGCCACGCCGCGCGAGCTGCGCGACCGCCTGGGCCGGCTGCGAGAACGGATCCGCGGTCTCGGACAGGTCAACCTGCTCGCTCCGGAGGAGTTCAAGGAGGTGGCCGAGCGCTATCAGTTCCTGACCGACCAGCTCGAGGACCTGAGCCAGGCGCGCGCCGATCTGGAACGGGTGACCGAAGAGATCCAGCGCGAGTCGGCCCAGCGGTTCGGGGGTTCCTTCCAGGCCATCGCCGACGCGTTCCGGGACATTTTCCGACGGCTGTTCGGCGGCGGGCGCGCCGAGCTGAGGCTCCGCGGCCAGGACGTGCTGGAGGCCGGCGTCGACATCCTGGCGCAGCCGCCCGGCCGCAAGCTGGAGAACGTCGGACTGCTGTCGGGAGGGGAGCGGTCGCTGACGGCGGTGGCGCTGATGTTCGCCATGTACTCGGTCAAGCCGTCACCGTTCTGCGTGCTCGACGAGCTGGACGCCGCGCTGGACGACGAGAACATCGGCCGCTTCGTCGGGCTCCTGGAGGAGTTCGCGCACGACTCGCAGTTCCTGATCGTCACCCACAACAAGCGCACCATCGCCGCCGCCGCGAACCTGTACGGGGTGACGATGGAAGAGCCGGGCGTCTCCAAGCTGGTGACCCTGCGCATGCCGGAGCGCACCGAGCGCGAGCCGGTACCGGCTTAGTCGCTGACCCGGCACCGCGTACGGAACGCGCGATCCGCGGCGTCTACCGGTGAGGGGCGAATTGCCAGCGGCAACGGACGGCCCTATCATCGGAGCGGCGGAAGGCAAAGCACATGAGTGATCAGGAACGGAACGAACCCCAGCCGGAAGAATCGTCGGACGCGCGCGAGCAGGAAGGGGGCGCTCAGGAGCGCTCCCGCGACCGGTTCTGGCAGGGCGTGAGCGTCCCCGACCTGGTCAAGCAGCGCATCGATGTCATCAAGGCGCAGCAGAGCCGCGGCCGCAAGCTGCTGATGGCGTTGCGCAAGTTCTACGCGATCCTGCCGATCGCGGCGTTCATCTATTTCTCCCTCACCAATCCGACATTCCAGAACACGGTGCTCGCCATCCTGCAATTTGCGGTGCAGCTCCTGTTCGCGATCTTCTACGCGATTATCCAGTTCGTCGCCATTTTCTGGTTCATGGCCCGATCCAAGGTGGAGAAGGTCCGGCCCACCGATCCCAAGTCGATCACGTTCGACGACTACTGGGGTCAGCCCAACCTGAAGGCGCTGGTCCGGCAATGGTTGGGCCTGCTGGCCGACCGCAGGGAGTTCGTGCAGATGGGCGGCCGCTACATCAACGGCCTGTTGCTGTACGGGCCACCGGGCACCGGCAAGACCATGCTGGCCAAGGCCATGGCCGGCGAGGCCGGGGTCGCGTTCATCTCCATAGAAGGCTCGGGATTCCGGGCGATGTTCGTGGGCGTGGACGTCCTGAAGATGATCTGGTTTATCCGCAAGGCACGCAAGTACGCCCGGCGCTACGGCGCCTGCATCGCCTACATCGACGAGATCGACGCGGTCGGACAGTCGCGTGGCGGCGTCCAGGGAGACAACAGTACGTTCGCCGGCGGCGGGATGTTTGGTGGGGGCACCGGCGCTCTGACGCGGCTGCTCTACGAGATGGACGGCGTCGATCAGCGTTCCCTGAAGGAGCGAATGGTCGCCAAGCTCTACCAACTGCGCGGCAAGAAGCCGCCTGCGCGGAATTGGCACGTCCTGTTCATGGGCTCCACCAATCGCCCCGACGTGCTGGACCCGGCGTTGACGCGGCCGGGCCGCTTCGACCAGATGATCGAGGTGGGACTGCCGGACCGTTCCGGCCGCCGCGCCATCGTCGACGGCTACCTGTCGACCATCCGCCACGACGACTCGGTCGACGTGGAGGCGATCGTGTCCAACACGCCCGGCGCCTCACCGGCGCAGATGATGGCGGCGCTGACCAAGGACACGGTACGCATCGCCCTGTTCGAGCACCGCAACGTGGTCACACAGCGCGACATCGACCGTGCGCTGATCCACCAGTTGGCGGGCATGGAGAACCCGATCGAGGAGATGGATCCGGAACAGCGCCGTTCCATCGCCGTGCACGAGGCCGGACACGCCGTGGTCGTCCACTACGTGCTCCCGGAGAAACGGATCGGCCACCTGACGATCCTGGCGCGCGGCCAGACGCTCGGCTTCATGCTGCCGCTCGACGAGGTGGAGCAGTACTCGTATCCGCTGCGCCGGATCGTCGCCGACATCATGGTCGCGTTGGGCGGACACGCCGCCGTACGGATCGTGTATGGCGAGGAGTGGACCGGCGCCTACAGCGACTACCGTCAGGCGCGAGACCGTTTCCGACATCTGTATTCACTCGGCTACTTCGGTCCTCCGACAGGATGGATTTCCAGCATGGCCGACGGGCTGGGCGCTCCGGCGGGCGCGCCGCCGCCGGAAGTCAACCGCCTGTGGCAGGATCTGGAGGATCGGACGGAGCGGGTGCTGCGCGATCACCGGGACGAGTTGATGGCTCTTACCGACGCCCTGCTGGAGCGCAACGAGCTCAATACGGGGGAGGTGCTGGATCTCCTCGGGCCGAACGGTCACAACGGCACGAACGGCCATGCCGGGCCCGCCGGCGCCGGCGAATCCCTGCCGCCGGCCGATGGCGGAGGCACCGAGCCGCCCGCGGAGCCCGCCCGGTAAGGAGACGCGGGCACAGGGCCCGACGCCCACGGCGGACCGGGCGCCTATCGGATCGACCAGGCTCCCAGGTCGCCGCGGGTCACGAAACGGGGTTCGATGTTGCCCGAAGCCGATCCCAGGAAGATGCCGGGGAAGCCGCCGCGTGCCACCGCGGAGAACACCAGCCAGTTGCCGTCCGGCGACCAGATGCTCCCGGAGCGCGTGTACTGATCGAAGAACTGCAGGGCGCCCAGGCTGCCGCGGGTGATCGGAAAGGTGGCGACCTTCCAGGACTCTCCCGAGCGGGCATCCATCACCCGCAGATGCACATAGATCTGCTCGGGGTCGGCGGCGAACACCGGCTCCACCACGAGTTGCTGGAGCTCCGCCGCGCTCACCGGTACCAGATAGGCGATCTGGCGGCTGTTGGGAGCCCAGAAGAAGGCGATCACCGTTGGCTCCTCCAGCTCCACCGATCGCTCCAGCCGGCCCGGCACCAGCACGCGCAGCGTGCCGTCGGCCGAGAGCTGTGGCGTTGACGATTCCATGATCGCGACGCGCCTCCCGTCGCGGGAGAAGCTGAAGAAGGCGCTGCCGGACACGGTCTTGAGCACGTCCAGGCCCGGACCCTCGATGTCCCTCAGCACGAGCTGGGCAGATCCCGACTCGCTGTCCACGTACAGCATGCGCTCGCCGTCCGGAGACACCTGCGGCGACTGGAAGCGGGCCGGACGCACGTTGAAGTTGCGCTTCCCGGTTGCGCCGCGGACGTCCAGCAGCGTGAGGCGGCCGCCCGACGTCGTGCCGCCGCCGACGTGGGCCAGCATGAAACGGTTGTCCGGGTCCCAAGCCCAGTAGAGCGGCAGGCCGGTGTCGAGCGGCTTGTAGCTCAGCTTGCCGGCGGGGTCCACCAGACCGAGCTCCATGCCTTCCTCCGCGGTGCGCTGGGACAGCACGCTGAGCCATCGGCTGTCCGGGGACCAGTACAGGTACACCGGCGCGAGCGAAGCGCTCTCCCAGACTACCTGCGGATTGCGGGAGCCTGAGTCGCTGTTGAGGATCGCCGCCTGCAGGCTGCCGTCGGTCTGCTGGTCGAAGCGGACGAAGGCGAGGCGGCGGCCCCGTGCCGACCAGGTCGGCGACGAGTACCAGCGGCGCACGCCTTCGCGGCTGCCGGCGTCATCGGTGAGCAGCGTGAGACGGCCCCCGGTCTGGTCGGCCGTCGCGATGTTGCCGTCGAGACCGATGAACGCGATCAGCCCGGACTTGCGCTCGAAGCGTTCGAGCAGGGAGTTCTGCGACATCTGCGCGCCCCGCACCGAGCAGGAGGCCAGCAGGGTGGCGGCCAGCGGGAGCAACAGGAGCGCCTGCAACCGGCGGCGTGGCCGCCGCAGGTTCGTCACTGCCATGACCAGAACCCTATCAGCCCCGGCGCCATCTTGCGCGGCACCAGGTTGCCCTCGGCGCGCGCCACCATGATGGACGGACCGGTATCGGTGAGCGCGGAGTACACGATGTTGCGGCTGTCCGGGGACCAGATGCGCGCGGCCTGACCGTACTGGTCGAAGACGCGGATCACCGCCGCGAACTGCGGCGTGGGCACGAACGTCTCGATCTCGGCCGACGAGCGCCGCTCGCGGTCATAGACGCGCAGCGTCAGCACCAGGGACTGGTCGCTGCCTTCGTTCTGCGACACGACCGACGGGACGAAGTAGGCGACGCGCTTGGAGTCCGGAGACCAGAAGAAGGCGAACACCCCGTCCTCCTCGAGCATCGTCTCGGCACCGGTCGCGACGTCGCGCAGGTGCAGCCGGCTGACGAACGCCTCGACCTCCTGGCGGCGGGCGATGTAGCCGAGCGACGCGCCGTCGGGAGACCAGAGAAAGGTGACCGCGCCGCGCGCGGTGGCGATCGTCTCGCGACGATCCCGGTGCTCCGGGTGGGCGATGACGAGGTCGGTCTGGCCCCCGTCGGCGATGGTGCCCAGCACGACTCCCGAGCCGTCGGGTGACCAGGCCGGGGTCTGGAACTCGCCCGGCTGCAGCGGCAGGCCGCTCTCGATCACCGCGGCGCCGACCTGCAGGAATGACACCCGTCGGCCGGAGGTGCGGACCGACCCGGCGTGAACGGTCACGCCCGTGCTGTCGGGCGCCCAGCCCCAGAACAGCGGCCGGCCGGCGTCGAGCGTCTGCACCGGTGCGGCGCTGCCCGGCTGCCAGCTCAGCAGCAGGAAGCCCCCTCCACCCGGTCCGGCGGTCAGGAAGCTGAGCGAGCGGCTGTCGGGAGACCAGTAGAGATTTGCCGGCAGCCGCCCGCCGGTGGAGATGGCCAGCGCGTCGCTGCCGTCGGCGCGGGCCGTGAGCACCCGGCCGGACGTGCGGCCCTGGAAGGAGTCTATCCCCACGAATGCCACCCGCTTGCCGTCCGGCGACCAGATCGGGGTCTGGTAGATGCGTGCGGCGTTCTCCGACTGGCCGGCGTCGGTGGTGATCTCCTGCGTGGCGCCGCCGGCCTGATTGGCCACGTAGATGTTGGCGTCGATGCCCATGTAGGCGATCTTTCCGGACTTGCGCTCCAGTGCGCCCATCAGCGAGCTCTGCTCGCTGGTATCGGGCAGGCGGCAATCGACCATCAGCGCGGCGCCGATCACGGCCGCCAGGAGGAGCGCGCCGCGAGCGAATGGCCTTCGCCTCATCGGGACACCGCTCAGCCGACGCCGCGCTGCAGCACGGTGAGCGCCGTGTTGCGGACCGGGTCGGTCTGCTCCGATACCTGGTCCCAGTCCAGGGCTGCCGGCACGTCCGGCCGCACGCCGTCGATGCCGACCTCTCGGCCGGCCGGCGACTGGTAGGCGCTGGTCATGATGGTCAGTCGTGAGCCGTCCGGGAGTACGAAGTCGACGAAGCTCTCCACGTTGCCGGGCGTCCGGAGGCCGACCACGGTGGCGCGGCGGCGCGCCTGCAGGGCGGCGGCCAGCACCTCGGGCAGCCCCTCGGTGTCCGGTCCGACCAGCACCACCAGCGGCACCGCCTGCGATCCGTTCAGGTCGTTTCCGTCGACGGATATGGGCTGCGAGCCCTCGGCGGTGTAGATCTCACCATGGTCGCCGTCCGAGAACAGCGACAACAGCGGTACCAGCGGCCAGCGCAGGCCGCTGGCTATGCGCAGGTCGAGTATGATGCCGCCGATGTCCCCGGCTTCCCCGAGCGCCTCGAGGCTGCGGACCGTCTCGGGGAACAGGGAGTCGGAGGAGACCCGCGGGAACAGCAGGTAGCCGACGCGTCCCGGCTCCAGCAGGCCGTACCTGAGCGGATTCAGTACCTCCGCGAGCTGCACGCGGCCGCGGATCACCTGGACGTCGCGGGTCGCCCGGTCGACCGAGCTGACGCGCAGGATCACCGGCTGATCGGCCGGTCCGCGGATGCGGGAGACCGCATCCGGGCCCTCCTCGCGCCGCACCGGAATGCCGTTGACCGCCGTGACCGCTTCGTGGGGGCGCAGCCCGGAACGGTCGGCGGGAGATCCGGGCATCACCGACAGCAGGATGATGCGCGGCTCCGGGTTCTCGCGGTAGGCGACGTAGGCGCCGATCCCTTCATAGGCGGAAGGATCCTGGAGCTCTTCCTGGATGCGCTCCGCGCGCGTCTCCCAGCGGGCGGCCAGCGGCGGCAGCTCGTCCAGCATCTGCCGCACCGTCGCCGGGAAGTCCTCGCGCGAAAGGAGGTTCACGATCAGCGGCCGGTAACGCTCGCGCAACTCGTTCCAGGGGACTCCATGCAGGTCGCCGTACACGTAATGGTCGCGCAGCAGGGTCCACATCTCGTCGAAGGTGCGGATCTGCAGGGAGGTGATCTGTTCCCGCTGCTCGGCGGGATCCGGCACGGGCGCGAAATCCGCGTCGTCCGCGGACTCGCGGGTACAGGCAGCGAGGATCGACAGCGCGGCGATCATCGCCAGGACGGGCATCGCCAGGACGGGCGTCGTCAATGCCGGGCCGATGGTGGCCGGCGCATTCCACAGCCGGGGTCGCATAGCGGAGCGCTACCTTAGCATGGCTGCCGCAGCCGCGGTCCCGAGATTCATTGACAGCTCAGAAAAGCGGTCGATATATTGCCTCCCTGCGCATGCGCACCAGCCTGAGTTCCCGCCTGATCGACGTGTTGCGCAACGTCACGACGCGCAAGCAGCTCACCGAACGCAACGTCCGCGACGCCGTCAACGAGATCAGGAACGCCCTGCTCGAAGCCGATGTGAATGTGCGTGTCGTGCGCCGCTTCGTCAACCGGACGGTTGAAGAGGCGATCGGCGATCAGCGCGTATCGGGGGTCTCGGCCGCCGACCAGTTCACGCGCACCGTGCACCAGCGCCTCACCGACATGCTCGGCGGCGGCGACAGCGGGCTCGATCTGCGCGACCTGAAGCAGCCGGCGAAGATCCTCATGGTGGGGCTGCAGGGTTCGGGCAAGACCACCACCGCGGCCAAGCTGGCACGGCGCCTGGCCGCCGACGGGCGCCGGCCGCTGCTGATCGCCGCCGATCGCGCGCGGCCGGCGGCTGTCGAGCAGTTGGAGCTGCTGGGGCGCACCATCAGCGTCGATGTCTTCACCGCTGCCGGCCTCCGCGGGGCGGATGGCGCCGCCCGGGTGACCCGTGAGGGGCTCCGGCACGCGCGGCAGGGCGGGCACGACGTGGTGATCGTGGATACCTCGGGCCGCAGCCAGGCGGACGAAGACCTGATGCGCGAGCTCGAGCAGGTACGGTCGGTGCTGGAGCCGGACCGGACCCTGCTGGTCGCCGACGCCATGACCGGGCAGGCCGCGGCGACGGTTGCCGGCGGCTTCGAGGAGCGCATCGGCATCACCGGCGTCATCCTGTCCAAGACCGACTCCGATGCGCGCGGCGGAGCGGCCCTGTCGATGAAGGGGGTCACCGGCAAGCCGGTGTGCTTCATCGGCACCGGGGAGCGGCTGGAGGATCTGGAGCCGTTTCACGCGGAACGCTTCGCCGGGCAGATCCTCGGGATGGGCGACGTCGTCAGCCTGGTGGAGAAGGCCGAGCAGGTGATCGATCAGCAACAGGCGGAGCGGACGCTGCGGCGCGTGCGTTCGAACACGCTGACGCTGGCCGACTACCTGGAGCAGATCCGCGGCCTTCGCAAGATGGGCAACCTGGATGCGCTGATCGACAAGATCCCCGGCGCGAGCGCAGCGATGGCGGAGGGCGCGATCGACGAGGAGGTGCTGCGCACGGAAGAGGCCATGATCTTGTCAATGACCCCGACCGAGCGCGATAATTACCGCATCCTGGGCCCGTCACGGCGGCGCAGGATAGCGCGCGGAAGCGGCACGACCGTGCTGGCGGTCAGCCGCTTCCTGAAGAAATTCGAGAAGATGTCAGCGGCCATGCGGAAGATGGCGCGCGGCGGCGCCGGTGGCGGGGTCAAGCCCGCCCGCAAGACTCGCGGCAGACGCGTCCGCCGCTGACGGCCGATACCACACAGGAGCGAACACATGAGCGTAGCGATCCGGCTGAAGCGACATGGTACGAGAAACCGCCCGTTCTACCGAATCGTCGTGATGGACTCTCGGCGGCCGCGTGACGGCAGGGTGATCGAGGAGGTTGGCCGCTATCAGCCGACCGAGCCCGAAGGCACGCAGGCAAGCCTCGACGAGGCGCGCGTGCGCGAGTGGATGGGCAAGGGCGCTCGACCATCGCCCACCGTGCGGCGCATCCTCAACCGGCAGGCCGGCGAGGAGTCTCGTGGCGAGGCGATCGAAGACGGGGCGGCCCCGGCATCCGAGGAGTGACAGGTCCGTGAAGTGAAACGGTCCAGGCATGGACGGTCCAGGAATGGACGGTGGAGGTGAACGATGGAGAAGGAGTTGGTCGAGTTCGTCGCTCGCGCCCTGGTAGACGAGCCTGACGGCGTCGAGGTCACCGTGGTCGAAGGCGAGAAGTCGACCATCGTGGAGTTGAAGGTGGCCGACGGCGACCTGGGCAAGGTCATCGGCAAGCAGGGCCGGATCGCGAAGGCGATCCGTACCATTCTCAGCGCCGCCGGCACCAAGACCGGCAAGCGGGTCGTGCTCGAGATCATCGACTGAAGCCATGAGCGGGCAGGTCGCTCGCAGCGATGCGGGCGCTCGGAGCGCTGAAGCCGCGCGCGGCGCGCAGCAGGAGGGGCGGATCGCGGTAGGCCGCATACGGCGGGCGCACGGCGTGCACGGATTCGTCCGGTTCGAGAGCCTCTCGGGCGAGATCGATCACTTCCCGGCGATGCGGGAGGTGGAGCTGCGGGGCCGCGGACAGCCGCCGCGGCGCTACGAGGTGGAGTCGTTCCGTCTGTCCGTGCCGACGCTGCTGATGAAACTCGGAGGCGTGGACGACCGTGACGCCGCCGCCGCCCTGGGCGGGCTCGAGATCTGGGTGGAACGCCACCACGCGGCGCCGCTTGGTCCCGACGAATTCTATCTGGCCGATCTGACGGGGTGTGAGCTCCACCAGGACGGCCGGACGATCGGCACGGTGCGATCGGTGCTGGAGGCTGGAGCCGGCGACATGCTGGAGGCGGTCCGTGGCGACGGCCGCACCGTGCTGATCCCCTTTCGTCGACAGTACGTGAGCTCAGCCGACGTCGACGCAGGCGTCATCGAGCTCGCCAGCGACGCGGCCGTCGAGTGACGTTCACCGTCCTGACGCTCTTTCCGGAGCTGTTGACCCCTTTCGTGGCGACATCCATCGTCGGCCGCGCCGTCGAGCGCGGCCTGATCGACATCGAGACGGTCGACATCCGGGACCACGCCCACGACCAGCACAACACGTGCGACGACAGTCCGTACGGAGGGGGCGCAGGGATGGTGTTGAAGCCGGAGCCGGTCAGCCGCGCGATCGAGTCGGTGCTGATCCGGCGCGCGGCCAGGCCGCGCACCGTGTGTCTCACCGCCGCCGGCGCGCCGTTCGATCGCGACCTTGCGCGCCGTTGGGCCGCGGAGGGCCGGGAGCTCCTGCTGCTGGCCGGACGCTACGAGGGCATCGACCAGCGGGCGGTCGACCTGTTCGTGGACGAGGAGGTCTCGATCGGAGACTACGTGCTGATCGGCGGCGAAGTCGCGTCGATGGTGGTCATCGAGGCGGTGGCGCGCCTGGTCCCCGGGGTGATCCAGGCGGAATCGCTCGAGGAAGAGAGCTTCGAGGGCGACGTTCTCGAGTATCCTCAGTACACTCGACCTGCGGTGTTCCGTGGCGTGCCGGTGCCGCCGGTATTGCTGTCCGGAGACCACGCACGGATCAGGGAGTGGCGCCGCCGTCAGGCGGCCGAGCGAACGGCCCGCCTGCGTCCCGACTTGTTACGAAGGAGCGAACGATGCAGCAACTGATACGGGAGATCGAGGCCGGCCAGACGCGGTCTGACGGGATGGACTTCGGAATCGGCGACACGGTACGGATCCACTTCAAGATCATCGAGGGGAAGAACGAGCGGACCCAGGTGTTCGAGGGAACCTGCATCGCGCGCAAGGGCTCGGGCATCAGCTCGACGTTCACGGTCCGCAAGATCTCCTACGGCGTCGGCGTGGAGCGGGTGTTCCCGCAGCATTCGCCCAAGATCGCCAAGGTCGAGGTGTTGCGCCGGGGCCGTGTCCGACGTGCGAAGCTCTTCTACCTGCGCGAGCGCGTCGGCAAGGCCGCCAAGGTACCGGAGCGCCGGGTCCGCCGGCGATAGGAAGCCAGTCGGAGGTGGCGCGTCAGCGTCAGGTCCGACAGAGGCCGTATCCCGGGGCGCTGACACCGCGCATCCGGCGGGCGCAATCCGGCGGGCGCAATCCGGCGGGCGCAATCCGGCGGGCGCAATCCGGCGGCGGGGTCTGCGCCGCCGGCCCCCTTCGGGGTCGATTGAAGCGATAGCGCGAAACCCGCGCTCCAATGTTGACGATACTGTATGCAGACATCGGGAGGACCGATGGACGGCACGGCCCGGACGGCGTCCGAGCCGCGCCGACTACATCGACAGGACCGGGTGAGCAGTGTCCAGAAGGGTAGAATCGGTGAACGTCAGGCCGCCGCATACCTCCGGGAGCGCGGCTACCGCATCGTCGACCGCAACGTCCGCATGCGGGTGGGAGAGATCGACCTGGTCGCATGTCGCGGCAGCAGCGTCGTGTTCGTCGAGGTCAAGGCATGGCGCAGCTTCGGCGCCTCCGATCTGGCGGCCGTGGTGAACGACCGCAAGCGGCTGCGCATCGCTCGCACGGCGGCGGCGTTTCTGGCCCGCAACCCGACCTTGCAGGAACTCCGGCCGCGGTTCGACGTCCTGCTGTTGCGCACGGGACAGCCGCCGCTGCACCTGGAGTCGGCATTCGCCGCCGACGGGACATCCCTGTGAAGCCGGCAAGCCGCAGGCGTCGGCGCCCCATGAGCCGCGCGTTTCCTATCGTCTGGTACCGTGTGCCCATGCGGCGTCGCCAGCAGCGCACGGGACGGGACAGGAACGGGCTTCGGCACGTGCCCGCGGGACTGCCGCCGCTGGCCTCCCGGGGCGGGTACCGGATGTCCGCGCGCCGCGCCGAGTTGCGAAGCAAGATCCGGGACCGAGGCTACCTGGAGCGGGCCATCAGCTATCTGGCCAGGCTCCTGACCGACGGCGAACCACGCAAGCTTCGCCGGTGAATCCGCCCGCGTCGCGTTGTCCGCTCTGCTCGGAGTCGGTCGAGGATCTGGTGCATGCGCTGGTGCACCCCGACACCGAGGACCCGGCTCACTTCGAGTGCGTGCTGCGCTCGATCCGTGAAGGCGAACAGCTCGAGCCCGGCGAGCAGGTCTGCTACGTCGGGGGCGGCGTGTTCGCCGTCGTCCGCGCCGGACGCGGACGGCGCAGCACCAGGATCCGCAAGCGCATCCCGTACGAGTCGGAAAGCGCTCCGCCGCCATGGCGGAGCGATCAGGTGCACCGCCTGCCGAACCCCTGACCCGGACTCTCCCGACGGGGTTGCGCCCGCAGGGGGCAGCGCGGCGTTGACAACCGTGCCGCGTTAGCAATAGGTTCCCGGCACAGGACTGAGATGGCTGTTCCCGCACGCAAGACCTCCAAGGCCCGCAGCCGGCGCCGACGCGCCGTCAACATGCGGGTCAAGGCACCGTCTATCGTCGAATGCGGCACCTGCGGCAATCGGGTCCTGCTGCACCGGGTGTGCCCAAAGTGCGGGCACTATCGCGGAAAACCGGTGCTGGAAACGGCGGAAATCGCCTGACCCCAACCCTTCCCTGGAGGCGATGCGAACATGGATGCTGAACTCTTCGACAAGATGAAGAAGCTGATCGCGGACCGGCTGGAGATCGAGGAGGACAAGATCACCCTCGAGTCCTCGTTCCGGCAGGACCTCGGTGCCGACAGTCTGGACACGTACGAGCTCGTCTACGCGATAGAGGAAGAGCTCGGCATCACAATCCCCGACGAGAAGGCGAACGAGTTCGAGACCGTCAAGGACGCGCTGGCCTATATCGAGTCACAGATCAAGTAGCTTCACGCGGCGGGGGAGTGTCCCTCGGTGGATCCGGTGGGGGGCGTTCTCACCGGCATGCCCCTGCTCCAGGTTGATGACAGCCTCGGGTTGATGGGCCGCAAGCTCGTGCCGGCGCTTGGCGGCGGCTTCAAGGCCCTGCGTGGGGAGTGGCGTGCCGCCCGGCCGCGGAGTGCCGGATCGAGTGCCGACCTGCGATCGGTGTCGGCCGCACGGCGGTCCGAGCTGCGTTCCCTGCAGCGCGGCATCGGCGTCCGTTTCCGCGATGAGCGCATGCTGAACCTGTCGCTCTGCCACCGTTCCTATACCGCCGAAGCGCGCGTGGCCAGCAACGAGCGGCTGGAGTTCCTGGGCGACGCGGTTCTGGGCCTGGTGGTCAGCCAGTGGCTGTACCGCCGGCTGGAGGGAAAACCGGAGGGGGACCTGGCGCGCGTGAAGTCGGTCGTGGTCAGCGAGGAGAGCCTGGCGCAGATCGCCCGGCAGCTCTCCGTGGACCGCTACCTGCTCCTGGGCCGTGGAGAGGAGCGCTCCGGCGGACGGGGCAAGAGTGCCCTGCTGGCCGACGCGCTGGAAGCGCTCATCGGCGCCTGCTACCTCGACTCCGGCCTGCAGGCCGCCGAACGGTTCGTCGAGCGGGTATTCGCCGAAGAGCTCGAGAATGTGATCGCCGGCCGCCACCGCCAGGACTACAAGACGCTGCTGCAGGAGCTCTCCCAGAAGCGCTTTCGCGCCTTTCCCAGGTACCGGGTCACCGAACGGCGTGGGCCCGACCACGACCAGGTGTTCGCGATGAACGTGGTGGTCGCAGGGCGGCCGTACGGCCCGGCGGAGGGCAAGAGCAAGAAGCAGGCCGAACAGCGAGTCGCACGTATCGCCTACTCGCAGCTCGTCGAGGCGGAGGCTTCCGTGGACGAGTCAGGCCCCGCGGGATCTGCCCCTTCGTCCTGAAGCGTCCGCGCGGCATCCAGCAGCCCGACGCGGCGGTTGGCGGCCGGGTCTGCAAGGACCTCGCGCAGCAGCGCGTGCAGCAGCCGTCCGATCTTCGGACCGGGGCGCAGGCCGAGCTCGCGCTGCAGCACGGCGCCGTCGACGGCCAGCTCGCCGATGGTCAGCGCCTGCGTCGAGGCCGCCTGGCGGTGTATGCGCCGGGCCAGCGGAGCGTCGATCTTCGCGATCGCCCGGCGTACGGCTATCGCGTCGGCCGCAGCGCCGCGGCCGACGGCGGCCAACAGGCGGCGGATGTCGGCATCGGAGCTGCCCGCGGTGATCGGGATCGCCAGGCTGCCGATCGCGGTGACCACCCGCCGGGTCACCGCGTGGGGATAGCGCAGGCGGGTAAGCGCCGCCTGCGCGCGCTCGCACGCGGCCGGTACATCCGCGGCTCGCTCGGGCGCCAGCAGCATCGCCAGCCGCAGCGGCGCGTCGCTCGGCGCCGAATCGATGCGGGCGTACCGGGGCCCCCGGTCGGTGCCGGAACCGGCCGCACTGCCGATCGCCGCGGGAAGACACAGCTCCATGAGTCCGGACCGTTCGAGCAGACCCAGGCCGACCGACGGGGTCTGCGCAAGCAGCAGGCGGCGCAACTCCTCGCAGACTCGCTCGACCGCAACCCTGCGAGCGGTCGGCAGCGCGTCCCGCATCGCGCGCAGGGTAAGCCCGTCGACGGCAAGGGTCAGCTCCGCGGCCAGCCGGCAGCCGCGAAACGGACGCAGTCCGTCCTCGGCGAAGCGTTCCCGGGCGCTGCCGACGGTGCGGAGGCGCCGCGCTGCCAGATCGTCGCGCCCGCCATGCGGATCGTGCATGACGCCGGTAGCGATGTCGACGGCGATCGCATTGATGGTGAAGTCGCGCCGCGCCAGGTCCTCCTCGATAGTCCCGGCAAAGCGGACCGAGTCGGGCCGCCGCCCGTCGGAGTAGCCGGCCTCCGTGCGGAAGGTCGTGACCTCGAACCGCTCGCGGCCGAACAGGACCGTCACCGTGCCGTGGCGGATGCCCGTGGGTATGGTCCGGCGGTAGAGGCCCTGCACGCGATCGGGCGTCGCGTCGGTGGCGATGTCCCAGTCACCGGGCGGCCGGTCCTGCAGGAGACTTCGGACGGCTCCGCCGACCAGGTAGGCGGCATGTCCTGCGTCGATCAGGACGCGGGCGAAGCGCCCTACCGCAGCCGGCAGCGCGATCCCGGGCGACTTCCTCACGTCCTCCAATCTCCTCGGCAGGCCGCGTTCAGGGTACCGGAAAGCGCCGTGACCGGAGAGCTGCTGCCCCCGGTCCTGGCGCCCGGCGCGGCGCTGGCGGTATGCTCGGGAACGCCGGCATGTCGCTGACGGGGCTGCTTCTCACCGGCGGGTACGGCCCATCGCGCGCCCGCCTGGAGCCTTTCCTCAAGACCGTGGGGCCGATCGTCGCCGCCGACTCCGGCTACGATCTTGCGCTGTCGCTGGGACTCCAACCGGACCTGATCGTCGGCGACATGGACTCGGTGCGCGCGGAACGGCTGCCCGCCGAACGCGTGCGCCGCTTCCCGCGTGACAAGGAGCACACCGACACCGAACTCGGCCTGCACGCGCTGCAGGAGCTCGGCTGCGATCGGGTGGTGATCGCGGGCGGCGGCGGCGGCCGGCTGGATCACCTGTTGTTCATCGCCGGACTGTTCGAGCGGGAGACGCTGACGATCTGCTGGGTCACCGCCCATGAACACGTGGAGGCGATTAGAGGTACGGCCGCCTACTTCGGCTGCGTGGGCCAGACCGTGTCGTTCCTGCCGCTGTCGGCGGGCGCGACGATCGAACGCTCGGCTGGTCTCCGCTGGCCTCTGGACGGGCTGCGGTGGCGCCCCGGGGAGGGCGGGGTCAGCAACGTCATCACCGCTTCGCCCATGCGCGTGACGATGGCGGAGGGGGCGCTGCTGATGATCCGGTCGTTCGCCTTGTACGAGGTCGGCAGCCGACCCGGGTAGGCGCGGGGCCCGGCCGCGGCCGGCGCCGGCTACGGTCCGGCCGGCTGTGCCATCCCCAGCACCCGACCGAGCAGGTCTGCCGGTGAGCGGATCATCAGGTCCACCAGCTCCGGAAACTCCGCGAGCGTGCTGCCCAGCACGGCGAGCAGCTCGGCGTGCTGCGCAGCGCGCTCGCGCATGAATGCCAGATCCGCGACGACCGCCAGGCGCGCCCGCTGCTGGGCGTCGACGCGTTCGGCGAACGCCGTCTTCGCGTGCCGGTACAGGTCCGGGTCCGGCACGGAGTACGGGACCAGCTCGACGTCGATGATCTCCATCTCGGGAAACCGTGCGGCCAGCAGGCGCCGGACGCCTTCCTCCAGGCTTCGGGGGTCCGCCACCAACGCGGCGGCATCGCCTGCCAGCAGCGCGCCGGCGGCAGCGTCGGCAGCGGCGGCGGTGGCCTGCCCGTACCAGGCCGGCAACGTGTCCGGGCGCACCGCCGCCGCTGCCGCCAGCGGGGCCAGGTGTTCCGCGCGAATCCGCAGCCGCACGGTGACACCGAGGTCGTAGGAGAGCGCTGCCGGATCGATGCCGATCTCGGCTGCGTATACTTCCGCCGACGGCAGGAGCGCAGCCACGCGCCGCTGCACCTCCCGCGGGGTCAGGTCGAACAGGTGCAGGGTCATGTTGGTCGGAATCAACCGCTCCCAACGCCAGGTGATGCCGCCCGGGGCGATGGCTTCCTCGTCCCATCCGCCCGACTTGGTGAAGGCCACGCCGTAGGCGCCGGGCGGCAGCGACAACTCCACCCATCCGACGAAGAATGCGGCGACCGCCAACGCGAGGATCGTCAGCAGGGTGATGGCGATCTTCACGCCAGGCAGTATATCGTGGCCGGCATAACGTGGCCGCATATCGTGACCGTTGTATCGCGTGAGACGGCGATCGGCCGTGTGTCGACGACGTCGGTGCAGGCGTGGCCCGAGGTTCTGAAGTAGTGATGGTAGCGGTACGGGGCGCGATCCAGGTGAGTTCCAACGACGCCGAGGCGATTCGGTCGGCCGGCCTGCGGCTCCTCCGGTCCGTGACCGACGGCAATGGCGTGGCACGCGAAGACATCGTCAGCATCATCTTCTCGCTGACACCGGACCTGACGCGGGCGAACCCGGCGACCGCCACGCGCGACGCCGGGTTCGCGGAGGTGCCGCTGTTCTGTGTTCAGGAGGCCGCCGTGGAGGGGCAACCGGGTCGCATCATACGGTTGCTGCTGACCTTTCACGGCGACGGCAGCCGCAAGCCGGTGCCGGTGTACCTCGATGGCGCCCAGGTACTCCGCCCGGACCTGCCGCCGGCGAGCCCATGACCCACGGCCTGGAGCTCCGTTCCTGGCCCAGCGCCGCGTTTCGCTCCATAGTGGGTACGCCGCGTGGGAAGACGGGCAGCGCCACCTTAGCTCAGTCGGTAGAGCGCGAGATTTGTAATCTCGAGGTCGTCGGTTCGACCCCGACAGGTGGCTGACGGGGCGCCGTCCGAGCGCCGCGGCTATTGACAGCGGTGGCAGGCTGAGCGAGCATGCCGCGCTCCGACAGCGGGGAGGTTCCCGAGTGGCCAAAGGGGGCAGACTGTAAATCTGTTGGCATTGCCTTCGAAGGTTCGAATCCTTCTCTCCCCATCGCCCGTGACTGACTCCCGTGGCTGACTCCCGTGGCTGAGCCGTTCTACCGGACAACCGCCGACGGCGGACTGCGCTTCGAATGCACCCGGTGTCAGCGTTGCTGCCGGCTCGAGCCGGGTTACGTCTTTCTGTCACAGGGCGATCTGCAGGCGCTGGCGCGGGCGAAGGCCCTGACCGTTGCCGAGTTCACGGACCGCTACTGCCGTACCGTGGACATCGGCGGATTCGAGCGGCTGAGCCTGACCGAGAAGGCCAACTTCGACTGCAGCCTCTGGGAGGACGGTGCCTGCACGGTGTACGAGTCGCGACCTCTGCAGTGCCGGAGCTTCCCGTTCTGGGATGCGAACCTGGCATCCCCGGATGCGTGGTCGGAGGCTGCCGCATCGTGTCCCGGCATCGGCCAGGGGCCGGTACGCCACGCGGTCGAAATCGACTACTGGCTCGCGCGCCGTCACGAGGAACCGCTGATCCGCCCCGGGAACGGGTAGTCCCGGCGCCTGCGGCGCCGTCACGGGCCATCCTCTTTCGCTTCTGCCGGTGAAGGGTTTACATTAGCTCCTGCTGGGAGTGTGGGGTATCGCGTGAAGCGCATCGCGATCGGGATGGCCGTCGCGTGTGTGGTCTTCGGCGCCGGTGCGGCGGTGGCGGCATCGTATCTGAGCGGCCCTCCCGAGGAGCCGGGAGCCGGGGCTGCGGTCACCTTCACCGTCCACCCCGGCGAGCCGTTCGGCGCGGTGGCCGCCCGGTTGGAGGAGCGGCGGCTGGTGCGTTCCGAGCTTGCGCTGCGGATTCTGGCCCACCTGCAGGGCGCCGACAGCCGGATACGCGCCGGCCACTACTCGCTGTCCCCGTCGTTGCGCGCCCGCGAGGTGCTCGCGTTGCTGCTGGAGGGTCGTGAGGAGGAGATCACGGTCACCTTCCCGGAGGGATGGACCGTACGCCGCATCGCCGCGCGGCTCGAGGAACGGGGCGTGACCACCGCGGCGGCGTTCACGGCGGCGATCGCCGACCCGGCGCTGATCGAGGAGCTCGGCATCCGTGCGGCAAGCATGGAAGGGTACCTGTTTCCGGACACGTACCGGTTCCCGCGCGACTATCCGGCCGACCGCGTGGTGCGCAGCATGGTCGGCAACTTCTTTCACCGGCTCGCCGAGGTGCACCCGGACTTCGCGAGCATCGACCCCGGCGAGCTGCACGACACGATCATTCTGGCCTCGATCGTGGAGCGGGAGTACCAGCGTCCCGAGGAGGCGGGGCTGATCGCTTCCGTGTTCGTCAATCGCCTGGCTGCCAACGCCGGTCTGCAGTCGTGCGCCACCGTCGCGTACGTGCTGACGGAGCTGGAGGGCAGGGAGCACCCGCGCGTGCTCACCCATGAGGAGTTGGAGGTCGATTCCGCCTACAACACCTACCAGTGGCGCGGGCTCCCTCCGGGGCCGATCGCGAATCCCGGGATGGTGGCACTGCAGGCGGCACTTTTCCCGGCGGAGAGCGACTACTGGTACTTCGTGCTCAAGGATCCGGTTACCGGCGAGCACCACTTCTCCCGCGAGCTCGACGAGCACAACGACGCCAAGTACTTCTATCTGAAGGGCGTCGCCGGCTGAGGGGCACCCGCGTTGCAGCGACGCCGGTGAGGCCGTGATCCCCTCCCACCAGATCGCGGAGCTGAACGATCGACTGAGGATCGACGCCGTGGCCGGCGACTACCTGCGTCTGCAGCGCCGCGGGCGACGGTTCGTCGGGCTGTGTCCCTTCCATTCCGAGAAGACTCCCTCCTTCACCGTCACCCCGGAGCGGAACCTGTTCTACTGCTTCGGCTGCCAGAAGGGCGGTTCGATGCTCGGCCTGGTCATGGAGCTCGAGAAGCTCAGCTTCCCGGAGGCATTCCGGCTGCTCGCCGAGCGTGCCGGCATGCAGGTGGAGGAGACCGCGGGTTCGGAGGGCAGCGAGCGGCAGAGCTACCTGGAGCTGTACCGGCGCCTGGCCGACAGTTTCCGCCACATCCTGGTCCACACCGCCGCGGCGGCGCCGGCCCGGGAGCACCTGGCCGGCCGCGGGTTCTCGGCCGAATCGCTGGACCGCTACCGGTTGGGCTTTGCGCCGCGCGACCGCGGCTGGCTGCTACGCTTCCTGCGCTCCCACCACTACGGCGATGAGTTCCTGGCCCGTTCCGGGCTGTTCACGAGCACCGCCGGGGGAATGCTGGCGCTGTTCCGCGACCGCATCGTGTTCCCGATCTCCACTCCGCGGGGCGAGGTGGTCGCCTTCGGCGGCCGCGCCATGGGCGACGGACCGAAGTACCTCAACACGCCGGAGACCGCCTACTACCACAAGGGCGAGTTGCTCTACGGCCTGGCAGAGGCACGGGAACGCATCAAGCAGGCCGGGGCCGTGCACGTGGCGGAGGGCTACCTGGACGTGATCGCCCTCGATGCGGCGGGGCAGGCGGCCGTGGCACCACTCGGCACCGCGCTGAGCGGCGATCACGCTCGGCTGCTGGCGCGCTACACCACGGACGTGCGCCTGGTGATGGACTCGGATGCGGCCGGAGCGAACGCCACCAGGCGTGCCGTCGCCACGCTGGAGGACGCCGAGCTCTCGACTTCCGTGGTCCCGCTCCAGACCGGCCTGGACCCTGCCGATTATATCCAGCAGAATGCAGGCGACCGGTTGCAAACCGCCCTCGCATCCCCTATATTGGCGTTCGAGTATCTTCTCAAACTGGCTACATCTGGGCTCGATCTGCGGCGGGCAGACGCGAAGGAGCAGGTATTCCGGGAGTTGCTCCCTTATCTCACCCACGTACGCTCGGAGTTGAAGCGTGAGGCGTTGCTGCACGACGTTGCGGACGTGCTGGAGGTCGGTCACGACAGCATCCTGCGCGATTACCGCCGGCTTGCTTCAGCCGGGACGGGACGGCGTGCCGACCCGGCGGCGCGGACGGCCGCACCGAGTGGCGTTGGCCGGCGTTCGCTGGAGATGACGTACATGCTGGCGGCCGCCGCCAACCGGGACCGGTTCGAGCGCGTGCAGCGACGTCTGCGATCCGACGACCTGCAGGATCCGATGGCGCACGAACTGTTCGTCGCGCTTGCCGAGTGCGCACGGCAGGGCGACGAGTCGCCGGACGGGCTGCTCGGCATGCTGCAGACCGAGGAGCTGCGCTCGCTGGTCATACGCAATCTCTCGCAGCGGGAGTTTACGGTGAACGCGGACGAAGTGCTGGACGACGGGGCTCGCAAGCTGAAGGCTCGCGCGCTGGAACGCCGGCGCCGTGATGTCGAGGCGCGCATGCGCCGCGCCGAGCGCAGTGGCGACGAACCGCCCGGCGCCGCGGTCCGGGAACTGCTCGAGGAGAAGATCTTCCTCGATTCGGAGCTGGAGAAACTGAAGAAGGTGAGGGTGGATGTCGGATCTGTTGACTGATCCCGCGGTCGTGCAGCTGCTCGAGTACGCCCGGCAGAAGAAGACCATCAGCTACGAGGAGGTCAACGACCGCCTCCCCGATCAGTTGGTGAATTCGGACCGCATCGACGAGGTCGCAGCCCTGCTGGAGCAGAACGACGTCACGCTGGAGGATGAGGAGGCCGGCGACGACGTGACGGAGGACGACCTGCGGCAGGCCGCCGCGGCCGCCAAGCGCCGTCTGGTCTACAACACCGATCGCGAAACCGCGGTCGACGACCCGATCCGCCTCTACCTGCGGGAGATCGGCAAGGAAAACCTGCTCACCGCCGAACAGGAGGTGATCCTGTCCAAGCGGATGGAGATGGGGGAGAACGTCATCCACCAGGTGATCAAGAGCTGTGGCGCCACGCTGCCGGAGTTCTACCACATCGCCGAGCGCGCACGCTCGACCAAGGACCCCCGGGAGCTCAACCTCACCAAGAAGGAGCTTTCCGAACTGATGGCCGACAGGCGCAGGCTCAACGCCTGCTACCGGGAAGCCGTGCAGGAAATGTACCCGCTGCTGAAGGCGTACATGGATTACAAGGAGACGCTGACCGGCGAGGACGGCCGCATCTTCGAGGACGAACGTCTGGCCGAGTTGCGCGCGCAACTGCAGGCGTCGCTGGCACGGGTGGAGTTGCACCAGGACGAGATCGTGCTGCTGTCGAACCGGTTGGCGGACGCCGCCCAGCAGCTCGGTACCCTGCAGCGAAGGAGCGAGCGGATCGAGCGCCGGCTGCGCATCAGCACGCCCCGGGAACTGCGCTCCGTCAAGCGCAAGCTGTCCCGCTCCGCGGAACGGGCCAAGCTGGAAGCGGCGATCCGCATGCAGGCCGACGACATCCGCGCGCTGGTGGCCGAGTACGAACGCCGGCAGGCCGACATACGAGCGATCGAGGTGGCGTTCGAGCACCGTGCCGACGAGGTGCTGGCGATGCACCGCCGGCTTGAAGAGGGAAAGTACCAGCTCAAGCGCGCCAAGGACCGACTCATCCAGGCCAATCTCCGGCTGGTGGTCAGCATCGCCAAGAAGTACACCAACCGCGGCCTGCATTTCTTCGACCTCGTGCAGGAGGGGAACATCGGCCTGATCAAGGCGGTGGAGAAGTTCGAGTACCGCAAGGGCTACAAATTCTCCACGTACGCGACGTGGTGGATTCGGCAGGCGATCACCCGCTCGATCTCCGATCAGGCGCGGACCATCCGCGTGCCCGTGCACATGATCGAACAGATCAACAAGGTGGTCCGCGAGTCGCGCCAGCTCATGCAGGAGCTGGGGCGTGAGCCTACCGACGAGGAGGTCGCCGAGCGGCTGCACTGGTCCGCGGCGCGCATCAAGGCGGTCAAGGGGGTCGCGCGCGAGCCCATCTCGCTGGAGACGCCGATCGGCGAGGAGGAGGACTCGATCCTGGGCGACTTCATCGAGGACAAGGACGTGGAGAACCCGTCCACCACCAGCGCGTTCCGGTTGCTGCAGGAGCAGCTCCAACAGGTCCTGAGCACCCTTCCGGAACGCGAGCAGGAGGTCCTGCGCATGCGTTTCGGCCTGGAGGACGGGTACTCCCTCACCCTGGAAGAGGTGGGGCTGCACTTCAACGTGACCCGCGAGCGCATCCGCCAGATCGAGGCGAAGGCGCTCCGGCGGCTGCGCCACCCGAAACGCAGCATGCGGCTGAAGGACTATCTTGACGAATGAGGCGACAG
Organism: Spirochaetia bacterium; assembly: GCA_963662775.1. Classification (GTDB taxonomy): domain Bacteria; phylum Spirochaetota; class Spirochaetia; order SZUA-6; family Bin103; genus CATQHW01. The sequence goes on along the minus strand of OY759747.1, from coordinate 438,394 downwards.
GCGCCCATGACGGAGGCGCCCATGACAGAGGCGAACATGACGGAGGCCGTACATGACCGGAGGGCGGTGTGAGTAGCGAATCCATACCCATCGAGCGGACGAACCACGGGACGTCGGCGGTTCAGGAGGCTCTGGACAAACTGCGGGCGCTGCAGGACGTGCTGCACAAGAAGCACGAGATCGAAGCGCAGATCGAGGAACTGCCCAGGTCGCTCGCCACCAAGACCGAATTGCTCAACCGGCTCAAGCGGACCTATCTGGAGCGCAACGAAGAGCAGGAGTCGACCAAGAAACGGATCGACGGGTTGCGCCAGGACGCGGTGGACTCGGAGCGCATCCGCGAGGAGTACGAGCGCCAGATGGACCAGATCCGGACGCAGCGTGAGTACGAAGCGCTGGACAAGCAGATCCGGGATGCCTCCGAGCGGGAGATGGACTACCGCCGAGCGCTGCAGGAAGAGGAAGAGCGGCTCGACCAGGTGTCCGAGGAGCTGGCCCGCGAAGCGGAACTGATCGAGCAGCAGGAAGGCGTCGTCCAGGAGGAGGAGTCGCGCATCAAGGTCGAGCTGGCCGACCGGGAACAGCGGCTGGCCGCGCTGCAGGGTGAGGAGGAGGATATCGCCTCCGGTCTGGATGCGGAGTTGCTGTTCAAGTTCGAACGGATCGTCCGATCGACCGAGGGCTACGGGATCGTCCCGCTGCTGGGGCAGGTCTGCACCGGGTGTTACATGACCCTGCCCGCTCACTTCGTCAACCGGGTCCGTCGCGCGGAGGACGTGCTGTTCTGCACTCACGGGCGCATCGTCTTCTACGAGGACGCTCCAGCCGACGACGAGTCGGAGGTGGAGATCGACGTCTTCGATGACGAGCCCGGCTTTTTCGCCGATGCGGAAGGAGACGAGGAGATCGAGGAAGAGGAGGAGTTGTTCCTGGACATCGACGTGACCGACGACAACGACGGCGACGAAGACGACGACGGTCACGATGCCGCCGAAGAGGTCCAGGACGACCACGCGTCGGCCGACTCCTGAGCGCCTGCCACGCGGGGCAGCAATTCTCGGCGAGTGGGTGAGAATCGACATGTTGACACGGTTCCGGCGAGTGCGGACTATGACCTGTCACGTATCTCATTGCAGTTGAACGAGTTACGGGACTAGACATTTATCGCCGTCCTCGTCATGCTGTGTTCGCATGGCCAGGGGACTGCGGAGAGGTCCGAATCTACTTCGTTTCCGCTCCCTCGTCGACTCGATCGCCGAGTACGTAACCGGTATCCTCGACGCACGCCAACCAAGCAAAGTCCGCTACGCCCTGCGCGACTGTTACCTGAGCGCTCTGGCGATGTTCTACGTCCAAGACCCCTCCCTGCTGCAGTTCCAGCGCCGCTTCCAGCAGCAGGTGCAGACCAACAACCTCTCGGCCACCTTCGGCGTCGGTCAACTGCCCTCCGACTCGCAGTTCCGCGATCTGCTCGACCGCCATGACTATGCTCCCATCCTGCCGTGCTTCGCCGAGTGGATCGCTCGCCTGCAGCGCGCCAAGTGGCTCCAGCACTACCAACTGTTCGGTGCCCGCTATCTGATCACCCTCGACGGCTCACGATATTTCAGCTCCGAGTCCGTGCACTGCGAGCACTGCCTGAGCACCACCTCGCGCGACGGCGGTACCTGCTATCACCATGACATTCTGCAGGCCGCCATCGTCCATCCCGACAAGCGCGAAGTGCTCCCGCTGGCCCCCGAGTTCGTCCGCAACAGTGACGCCGACGGCGGGCGGTACCGCAAGCAGGATTGCGAACTGAACGCCGGCTACCGGATGCTGGAGCGGCTCCGTGACGACTATCCCCGCATGGCGGCAATTATCGTGGCCGACAGCCTTTATTCCAAGCAGCCGTTCGTCGAGCAGTTGACCGCCAAGCGCTTGTCGTTCCTGTTGGTCGCCAAGCCCGGTGACCATCGCAGCCTCTATCAGGACGTCGCCGGCCTGCGCGGCGGCAACCTGCTGAACCGTCACGCTACCTCAGACCGCGGCGAACGCCGCGAATACGAATGGGTCACCGATCTACCGCTGAACGGCAATCCCGACTCCCCGCACGTCAACTTCATCCAGTTCCGGATCGTCAAGAACGGCAAGGTGACCTATCAGAACGCCTGGGTCACCGACCTGGTGCCCGACACCGCCAACATCGTCGGACTGGTCCGTGCCGCGCGGGCGCGCTGGAAGATCGAGAATGAAGGGTTCAACACCCTCAAGAACCACGGTTACCACCTGGAGCACAACTTCGGCCACGGCCGCCAGCACCTGTCGGAGGCGTTCTTCGTGCTCAACCTGCTGGCGTTCTTCATGCACCAGATCTTCGATCTGGTCGATGGGCTGTATCAGCGGGTGCGCACCTTCTTCAGTTCCCGGCGCGGGTTCTGGGACGAGGTGCGCTCGGCGTTCCGGCTGTTCCTGTTCACCTCCTGGGACCAGGTGCTGGTACGGATGAACTCGCCACCCGAGTCGCTACCCCCGTATCAGTCTCCGTAGTCCCCCGACCCGTTGCCTGCAACGCCGCCTGCGCCTGCCGTACGCCCGCCCACCGGTCGCGAAACCTGCGCCCGCAAGCTCCGGTGTGACTCCTACCGGCCACGCAACGGCTCGCCGCACCGCTTGTGATTCTGAAACCCGGTCGTGTGGCCACTGGCACGCCTGCCAAAGTGCTCGCTCGCCTCCACTTGGGCCGGGTCACTACCGTCAGACCGCCCTACAAGCCGCTACCGCCTCTCACCGAGAATTGCTGCACGCGGGGCGGGCTTGTGGCCGCCCACTGGCCACGGCCGGTATGATGGGGTACCGTGAAGGTGGCAGGAGGCGGGCCGGCCATCGCCGCGCCCGGTACGGGCGTGGAGGAAAGTCCGGGCTCCGAAGAGCAGGGTGCCGGGTAATCCCCGGGCGCCCGCGCCACGGCGCGGGCGACAGACAGTGCCGCAGAGAACAGACCGCCGGGTAGCCGTGCCGAGAGGCACGGCGCGACCGGCAAGGGTGAAACGGTGGGGTAAGAGCCCACCACTCCGGCGGCGACGCCGGAGGTATGGCAAACCTCGCCCGGAGCAAAGCCAAGCAGCGGGTCGGGTTGCTCGCCACAAGGGGGCGCTCCCTGCGGGGATGCAGTCCTCGGGCCCGCGGGTAGGCTGCTCGAGTGCCGCGCCGGTGCCGGGAGGCGCCGCCGCGTGCGCCAGATGAATGATGGCCCGCCCCGATGGCGACCGCGCCGCGCAAGCGGTTCGGGACGCGTCGGAGTGAACAGAACCCGGCTTATCGGCCCGCCTCCTCTTTCCTCTGCCGGGGCGCCGCGATACGGCCCGGCGCCGACATGGGGTTACCAGCCGGCAGGGAGCCGCAGGGAACGGACAGCGGGACGGCGCCGCGCACTACTCGCGTTGCTCCTCATCGCCGGCGCCGTGGGCGCAGGTGTCCTGCTGCGGGCCGACCGCGCGGTCGCGGCCTGGCTCCGGCGTGACCGTGACGTCAACATGCGCGTGCTGGTCGCCGACGGGCGCTACGCGGAGGCGGTCGATGCCGCGGAGCTGACGCTGGCCGGACGGCCGCTCGACGCAGAGGCGAACCTGATCCGCGGCGTCGCGTCACTGTACGCGGCGATCGCCGACCGGGCGCCGGCCGACCCGCGGTTGGGAGGCGGCGGCGCAAGCGGCGTGTCCTCCGCCGATCGCCTGTCTGCCGCGATAGTGTCGCTGCGACGGGCGTTGCTGGACTCGCGGATCGCCATGGCGGAACCGGCCGCGCAGTACGCGCTCGGAAAGGCCTACTATCACCGGGGTTACTTCTACTATGACCTTGCCGTGCGGTACCTGGAGGGCTCCCTTGCGCTCGGCTACGACGGGGCGGACACCTACGAGTATCTGGGGCTGGCGTACACGGAGCTGGGCGATCCCCGCGGCCTGGAGTACTTCCGTCATGCCCTGACGCGCCGGCCGTCCGACCTGCTGCATCTGAAGATGGCCACCATGCTGATGGATGAAGGCGACGTGCAGGGAGCGCGGCGGAACCTCATCCAGGCGATCGACCTGACCGGCGACCGGGCGATCGCGCAGCGGGCGCGGTACGAACTGGGAGCTGTCTACCGTGCGCTCGGTGAACTGCTGCTTGCCGAAGAGCAGTACCGGGCGATCATCGCGGGCGACGAGCGGGCGGCCGATGCCCACTTCTATCTGGGTGAGATCTACTCGCAGCAGGGCGACTCCGAGCGGGCCCTTGCCCGGTGGCGCGCAGCTCGGGAACTGGACCCGAACCACCGCCGCGCGATCGAACGCTTGCGCTAGGGCTAGGGCTAGGGCTAGGAGCCTGTCGGATTGCCGCGGGCGCGCCAATCCGACAGACTCGTGGGGCGTGTTCGGCACCACGACGCGGAGGTACACTCTATCCGATGGCTTTGTTCAATAACTTCTCCTCAGACATCGGTATCGATCTGGGCACCTGCAATACCCTCGTCCACGTCAAGGGCAAGGGCATCGTGCTGACCGAGCCGTCCGTGGTCGCCATCGACCACGAGTCCAAGCAGGTGGTCGCGGTCGGCACCGAGGCCAAGCGCATGCTGTGGAAGACCCCGCACACGATCGAGGCGGTGCGTCCGCTGCGTGACGGCGTGATCGCCGACTTCGAGATGACCGAGCAGATGATCCGCCACTTCATCATGCAGGTGGCGCCGCGGCGCTGGTTCGTCAAACCGCGCATGGTGATCGGCATCCCCGCCGGGGCCACCGAAGTGGAGAAACGGGCGGTGCAGGAGAGCGCCGAGCAGGCCGGCGCGCGCGAGGTGTTCGTGATCGAGGAGTCGATCGCGGCAGCCGTCGGCGCCGATCTGCCCATCATGGAGCCGGCCGGCCACATGATCTGCGACATCGGCGGAGGCACCACGGAAGTGTCGGTCATCTCGCTTGGCGGCATGGTCGTGTCGAACGCCATCCGCATCGGCGGAGACGAGTTCGATGAAGCCATCATCAAGCACGTGCGGACCGTTCACAACCTGGTGATCGGCCTGGAGACGGCCGAGAAGATCAAGATCAAGATCGGCAACGCGGACCCGGACCAGAAGATCGTGCGCATGGAGATCAAGGGCCGCGACGCCATTACGGGCCTGCCGCGCCGGCTGGAGGTGGACTCGATCGAGGTGTGCGAAGCGCTGCAGGAGCCCACGCGCCAGATCCTGGAGGAGATCAAGCGGGCGCTGGGACGCACGCCGGCGGAGCTGGCCTCCGACATCGTCGAGCGGGGCATCGTCATGACCGGTGGCGGCTCGCTCCTGCGCGGATTGCCGCGCCTGATCGGTCGGGAGACCGGCGTGCCGGTGATCGTGGCCGAGCAGCCCCTGCTGTGCGTTGCGCTCGGGGCCGGCAAGTACTTCGAGACCACCGGGATGAGCCAACGCCGGCAGTACCGGTAGGGATCGTGACGGCCCCGGGGAGTTGAGCTGAGTACGCGTCCGTGACCGAGGTACGCCCCTTCGTCAGCCGCCGCCGTTCGGGCGTCACATTCGCGGTTCTGCTGATCAGCTCGCTGCTGCTGGTGGGGTTGAATCCCCCGCCCGGGCACCTCGGGCTGCTGTCGCTGGTGCAGGCGGGCATCAGCTCCGGCGTCCGCTGGGTCGTGGACTCGGTCGCCGCGATCGGAGAGCTCAGTCGAAGCAGGGCGGAGGTGCAGAAGCTGCGCGCCGAGCTGCTGAGGATGGAGCAGCAGCAACGCGACAACGTACAGCTCAGGGTCGAGAACCGCAACCTGCGCGCGCTGCTCGACCTCCCCCGTGCCGCCGCTCCCTCCGTGATTCCGGCGGAGGTGATCGGCCGCGACCCGGGGAGTCTGTTCAAGACGGTGACGATCAATCGCGGCCGCAGGCACGGCGTTCGCGTCGATGCCACGGTGGTCGCCGACGCCGGCGGCATCCAGGCGCTGGTCGGTCGGGTGGCAGATGTCTCATCGGTCACGGCGATGGTGCGGCCGATTCTGGATGCCTCCTCGTACGTCGCCGCGCGCCTGCAGCGCACCGAGCACGACGGGCTGATCGAAGGTGATCCGGCGGGCAATCGGCTGGTCATGCGCTATGTGCCGCGAATCGCCGCGGAGAACCTGGCGGCCGACGACCTGGTGATCACCTCGGGCATGCGCAGCCCGTATCCGCGCGGCATCTACATCGGCCGGGTCACCGAGCACCGCGACGGTGAAGATCGGTCGACCATCGAAGTGATCGTCCAGCCGCTGGTCGCGTTCGGCCGCCTGGACTACGTGCTGGTGCTGGATACCGCGGAGCCGGTCGATGGGTGACCTCCGCGTCATCCTGGCGACCACGGTGCTCGCCGTCGCCGCCTCCCTGCTGAGTTCGACGCTGCTGTCCTGGGTGACGGTCGCCGGCGTCAAGCCGGACCTTGCCCTGGTGATCGTCGCCCTGATGGCGATGCGCAGGGGCAGCATGCCCGGCCAGATCGCGGGCTTCGCCTCGGGCCTGCTGGCGGACACGATCAGCGTGGCACCGCTGGGGCTCACCGCCATGACCCGCACGGTGGTAGGGTACGTGATAGGCCGTATGGAAGGCTTGATCAGTGTCGACTGGCTGCTGCTGCCCGCCGCGGTGGCGATCGCCGCCACGGTGCTCAAGGCCCTCTCGCTCGCGGCCGTGGGGCTGGCCGTACCCTGGATCTCCAGTCGCTACGGGCTCGGACCGTCCGCGTTCCTGACCGGCTTCCTGATCGAAGCGGGACTGAACGCCGTGGCCGCGCCCGCCATGTACGTCTTGCTCAGCTTGCTGCCGGGCATGCGCGAGCGCGCGTCGAACCAGGTGCAACGCGTCCGGTTGCGACGTTGAACGGGCCCCAGGGCGACGATTCCGCCCCGGTCTCCCGCCTTGCGAAGCTGCGCATCGCGCTGCTGTGCGTGCTGGGCGGCCTGGCGGTCTACCTGTTCGTCCTGCAGGTGATCAAGGGCGTCGAGTTCGAGGAACTGGCGAAGCAGTTCGCCCAGCGCGAGACCGTGGTGGCGGCGCAGCGCGGAGCGATCTACGACGGATCGTATACGCGGCCGCTGGTCGCGAATCGGCCGGCGTTCTCGATCGACGTCACCCCCGCGCTGGTGCCGGGCGACCGGGACGACCTGGACGCCTTGCTCACTTCGCTCGCGGAGGCGCTCGACGTCGACCCGGAGTACCTGACAGGGCAGGTGCCCCTGAACGAGAGTCACCTGTTCCAGCCGATCGAGGTCCTCTCGGGCGCCGACTTTCCCACCGTGGCCTACCTCGGCGAGCACATCCACCGGTTCCGGGGAGTGAGCTGGCGCAACGAGCCGGTGCGCGACTACAGCGACCTCGGCGCCCTGGCGCACGTGATCGGCTACGTGGGCGAGATCAGCGTCGAAGAGCTCCAGGTCCTGTACAACGAGGGCTACCGGCAGGGCGACACGATCGGCAAGAGCGGCCTGGAGCAGCGGTATGACGCGCGCCTGCGCGGGACCCCGGGGCTGAGCTACCGGACCGTGGACGCGCTCCAGCGGGACCTGGGCACCCGCGAGGGCCGCCCGCCCGTACCCGGCAACGACCTGGTGCTCACCATCGACGCGCGCATCCAGCGGCTGGCAGAGGACGCTCTGGCCGGCCGCATCGGCTCGGTGGTCGTGCTCCGGCCGACCACCGGAGAGATCGTGGCGATGGTCTCCTATCCCTGGTTCGACCCCGGCCTGTTCCGCGGGGCCGACGGGGCGCAGGAACTGCGCCGGGCTCTGCAGGATCCGACCTATCCGTTCGTCAACCGGGCCGTGCACTCGGCCCACCCGCCGGGATCGGTGTTCAAGCTGATCATGTCCGTCGCCGTGCTCGAGGAGCGGCTGATCCCCCCGGAGCAGACGATTCATTGCTCAGGGATATTCCGGTTGGGCAGGGGTAGGTGGGAGGACCACGTCTATCCCGACAGCCACGGTGACGTCGACCTGCGCAGCGCGCTGGCCGACTCCTGCAACATCTATTACTACACGGTAGGCCACAAGTTGGGCGTCGAGCGCCTCGTCCACTACGCGCGCGCCTTCGGACTCGGTAGCCCCACCGGAATCGAGTTGCCGCGCGAGCAGGCAGGCTTTCTGCCCACCCCGGCCTGGAAGCAGCGCCAGTACGGCGAGCCGTGGGTGGGCGGCGACACCATCAACATGTCGATCGGCCAGGGCGCCATCACCGCGACGCCCCTGCAGATCGCCAACGTGGTGGCTGCGATCGCCAACGACGGCGTCGTCTACCAGCCTTACCTGGTGAAGGAAGTGCGCAGTGGCGCCGACGGTTCGCTGATCCGGAGGACAGCGCGCACACCACTGCTGGAGATGGATGTACAGCCGGAGACGTTCGCGTTCGTGCGCGAGGCGATGCGCTACACGGTTACGGACGGAACTCCGAAGTTCGCGATCACCACGCCGGCGGTGCAGGCGGGCGGCAAGACGGGCACGGCCCAGACCCGCTCCCTGGATGCCGAGGGGCCGGAGCGCAAGCACTCCTGGTTCGCGGCCTTTGCGCCTGCCGACGCGCCGGCGGAGGAGCAGTACGTGGTCGTCGTCATGGCGGAGGGCACGGACTACTGGGAGTGGTGGGCGCCGAAGGCGACCAACGTGCTGCTGCACGGCATGTTCGCGGGGCTGGACTACGAGGACGTGATAGGCGACCTGCAGTCCCATACTCCCATGTACAACCTGCTGGGTGAGCCCCGGCCGGCCGAAGAGGACGAAGAAGAGGAAGAAGGGGAAGAAGGGGCCGACGGAGATGGCGAAGCTGGTTGATCGCCGGGGCGGTACGCGACGGTGACCGGCGGCGACGGGGCGCGGGCGGTGCCGCTGCTCGGCGCTACCGCCGCGCTGGTCGCGGTCGGCGTCCTGTTCATCTATTCGAGCGGCGTCGACTCCACCGGCGAGTCGGTGTCGCGGGAGTGGATCAAGCAGATCGTGTGGGCGCTGACCGGGTTCGCGCTCCTGGCCTTGGTGGCCGCGGCGGGGCCGGGCTGGCTGCAGGCGGGGGCTCCCGCTCTGTACGCGGGTGGGCTGGTGCTGCTGGCGATCACGGCGCTGTTCGGCAGGGAGGTGAACGGCGCCCGCGCCTGGATCGGCGTCGGCGACTTCGGGGTGCAGCCGTCGGAGTTCGCGAAGCTCACCACCATCCTGTTCCTGGCGTCCTACCTGGCGGGCATCGGCAACGGCATCAAGGAGCTGCCGCGCTTCGCGCTGGGCCTGGCGATCGTGCTGCTGCCGGTCGGGCTCGTCCTGCTGCAGCCGGACATGGGCACGGCGATGGTCTACGTCCCGATCTTCCTGGTGGCGGCGCTGGTCTCAGGAGCCGAGATTCGCCACCTGGCGTTCATTCTGGGCGCGACGATCGTCACCTTCGGCATGGCGGTGCTGCCGAACCTGAGCCCTCAGGGCGTCCTCCGAACGGTCGCCGTGGCGCTGCTCGATCCCGGTATCGTGCGGCTTGCCGGCGTGGCGCTGCTGGCGATCGTGGGTCTGGCGTTCATCGGCTACCGGCTCAGCCGCAGCCGCTGGCTGTACTGGGTCGGGTACCTCGCCTCCATCGGTCTGGGCGGGGTGACGGGGTCGGCACTCGTGCGGTCGGTTCTGAAGCCGTATCAGATCCTCCGGCTGGCGGCATTTCTCGATCCGTGGGCGGATCTGCGCGGCGCAGGATGGAACATCATCCAGTCGATGACGGCGGTGGGGTCCGGAGGCCCGACCGGCAAGGGTTACCTGCAAGGAACCCAGAGCCATTACCGATACCTGCCGCAGCAGAGCACGGACTTCATCTTCTCCATCCTGGCCGAGGAGTGGGGGTTTCGCGGCTCGCTGCTGGTGCTGGGGCTGTTCGCGGTGGTCCTGCTGCGCTCGATCGCCATCTGCCGGCGCGCCCGTGACGACTTCGGCGTGGCGATGGCCGCGGGCGTCATCGGCATGTTCGCCACCCACGTGCTGGTCAACATAGGGGTGGCGAGCGGCATCATGCCGATCACCGGCATTCCGCTGACCTTCGTCTCCTACGGGGGCTCCGCGCTGTGGACGGGGCTGTTGGCGGTCGGCATGCTGCTGGCGTTGCTGCGTCCGGGATCGGGCGGCGGGTTGCGCTTCTCGTCGCGCTTGACCGCATCCCAGTGGCGGTCGAGTTCCGCCAACGGCACCTCGGCCAGGGTCGCGCCGGCTTCGCCCACGCGCCATTCCACCTCCTGAAACCTCCTCCGAAATCGCCGGTTCGCGCCGTTCAGCGCCAGCAACGGGTCGACTTGCAGGTGACGGGCCAGGTTGACCACCGCGAACAGCAGGTCGCCCAGTTCCTCTTCGGCGCGCTGCGGCTCGCGCACGGCTGCCTCATCGACCTCGGCCAGTTCTTCGGCCACCTTCGCGTACACCGGACGGGCGTCGTCCCAGTCGAACCCGACGGCCGCGGCGGCGGACTGCAGGTCGACCGCGTGGCGGAGCGGACTGGGTGAAGAGCCGACCGACTCGAGCGCGGAGGAACGGCGCTCTGGTTCGCGCCGTTCGCTCTGCTTGATGCGCTCCCACTGGAGCAGCACCCCGTCGGCATCGGTGGGATAGCCCCCGTCCGGCCGACCGTCGGCGGGCGGGAACACGTGCGGGTGCCGGCGGCGCAGCTTGTCGACCACGGCGGTCAGCACGTCGGCCGCGGAGAAGGAGGCCTCCTGTTCCTTCATCCGGGCGATCATCGTCGCGATCAACACCACGTCGCCGAGCTCCTCCCGGAGGTTGTCGTCGTCGCCGGCATCGATCGCCGCGATCGTCTCGAACGCCTCTTCCAGGAGCATGGTGCGCATCGACCGCGGGGTCTGCTCGCGGTCCCACGGACAGCCGTCCGGCGCGCGCAGGCGGCACACGGTGCGGTAGAGCTCGGCGAACGCCGTTCCCGTGCGTGCGGCGTTCGGTGAAGGGGTGGACTCCATGGAACTCGCTCCGGTCGCCGCCGGGTTATTGCGACACGCCCCCGGCGTGGTAGGCTACGGAGCCCTCACGGTAGCGTATCGCCGCTGCCGGTGCACCTGCTGTCCATGCGCATCGCGTCGGTTTCTCTCAGACACCCCTCGCGGCTGATCTCCAATGACGAGATCGTCGGGCTGCTCGAGCAGTGCAGCAACGGCGTCGACCCGAAGGTGCTGCGCAAGTACCAGCGGCTGGTGCGCGGCCTGCTGAAGCGCACCGGATCGGTGACCCGCTACGTCCGGGACGTGCAGCGCGGCGAGAGGGCCAGCGACCTGGTCACCGAAGCGATGCTGCAGGCGCTGGAGCAGGCCGCAATGGCGCCTGCCGACATCGATCTGCTGATCTACTGCGGGGTGGGCAAGGGGTTTCTGGAGCCCGCCAACGCCTACTTTTACGCGCAGGCCACGGGCCTCACCTGTTCGTGCTTCGACGTCGCCGACGCCTGCATGAGCTGGATGCGCGCGCTGGAGATCTCGTACCGCTTCCTGCGGTCCGGCACGCTCCGCACCGCGATGATCATCAACGGGGAGTTCAACTACAAGGAGCACGGGTATCCCGAGAACTTCGCGGTGAGGGGTCTCGATCAGCTCGAGTACACGTTCCCGACCTACACCATCGGCGAGGCGGCAACCGCCACCATCGTCACCGCGTCGGACGCCGAGTGGCGTTTCGACTACCACTCCGTGCCCGAGCTGTGCGGTCTGTGCAATATCCCGCTGGACGGGTACGAGGACTTCGTGGAGCCGTCCGACCGGATCGCGCTCAACGGCGTGAACAAGTTCGTGGCGTACGGGCACGAGCTGTTTGCGCGGGCGGAGGAGTACTTGCTGCCTCTGGTCCGGCGCACGGTGGGAGATCTGAACGCTCCGGACATCTATTTCCCGCACGCCGCCTCCAGCGTCGCCTACCTCCGCGCCGGCAGGGCTGCGGGGATCAGGAACGGCAAGGTGTACAGCGACGTGTTCCCGAAGCTGGGCAACCTGGTGTCCGCAAGCATTCCGGCTGCCATGGTCCTGGCCGAGGCGGAAGGGAGGCTGAAGCGGGACGACCGGGTCGTGCTCGTGCCGGCCAGCGCCGGCATGGTGTTCGGCGTCGGTCAGTTCACCTACTGAGCACGAGCGGCCAGGTCACGAGCGGCCAGGTCACGAGCGGCCAGGTCACGAGCGACCAAGGTCACGAGCGGCCAGGTCACCTTTCCGCGGCGGCCAGTGCCGGCACGCGCCGCCCTGCCTGCTCGTTCGGAAGGGCCGGCTCGTTCAGGAAAACACGCCAGGAGTCGTACTTCGGGCTCTGCAGCCGCAACAGGATCAGCGGATTCCGGCGCGGCTCCACGGGCTTGCGGATGAGCTGCAGGCCGGCGGAACGAGGCGTCCTTCCGCCCTTGCGCGTGTTGCACGGCATGCAGGCGGTCACCAGGTTCGACCAGGACTCCGTGCCGCCGCGCCAGCGCGGGATCACGTGGTCGATCGTGAGCGCCCGCGCGGCCAGGCGCTTGCCGCAATACTGGCAGGTGTTGCCGTCGCGGGCGTACACGTTGCGCCGCGTGAGGGCCACTCCCTGACGGGGGAAGCCGTGGTAGTCGGTCAGCCTGATGACGCGCGGCACCGCGAGCGTCAGCGTCGCCGTGTGGGCCCAGTCCAGGTGACCGTCGCCTCTCGCCGCGAGGAGCCCGGACCGGTCCGTCCACCGGGCGAAGTCGAAGGACTCGTAGTGGCCGCCGTCGGTGGTGACAACCTCCGCGGCCCGCCGCACCAGCAGCACGAAGGCGCGCCGCGCGCTGATCACGCGCACAACGGTGTACGAGCTGTTGAGAACCAGCACGCTGCACTCCAGCACCCGGGATTCCTGCCGCCGGGATTCCTGTCGCCGGGACTCCTTCGTCACGGTGGGGTCCATTACCACGGCCCTACTCGGGTCACGATTGCCGGCCGTCCAGGCTCAGGTCGTCGGCGTGGATCCAGCCGAAGTCGCGGTAGCTGCCACGGACGCGAACGTCGTACCAGTCACCGTCCTTCCCCATCGCCATCAGCAGATCGGTCGGCCTCAGGTAGGACCGTACGGTGGACTCGCGGGTCGGTGCGGCATGCAGGGACACCGTTCTGCGGGCAGGCCAGAGTACGGTCGGGACCGGTGGGATGACCGCGGTCGGGTCCATCGGCTCGTGCTCGTCAAGAAACGCCAGCACGCCGCCAGCGATGCCGCGCGCGGCCACGTCGGGACGGGAGGTCAGGAACGCACGGTCTGCCGCGTGGGTCAGGTAGCCCATCTCCATGATCGCCGCGGGCGTGGTCGGGGCGATGGCGTGCCGATACCGGCCGCCGAATGCGTAGTAGCCGCGCATGTTGTACGTCACCCCGTTCAGGTCTTCCCTCAACCCGGTGACCGAACCGTAGTGTTCCCGCAGCAGGGCGCTCAGACGGCGGGATGCGGGGGAGGCCCGCCACGGGGGCGCGACCTTGTAGCCGGAGCTGCCGCCGCCGTCGGCGTGGATCGCCACGAAGGCGTCGGCGTCGAACCCCGGGGGCACGGTGGCCGGCAGCAGCACCACTTCGATGCCGTGCTCGCGCAGCAGCTCCGCGGCTGCCTGCGCCACGGACCGGTTGACGTCGACTTCCGCCACGCCCCCGGCACTGGCGCCGGTGGCCGTACGCCGGTGCTCCAGCTCGGGCGGGTACTGGTCGGTTTCCAGGTGGCCGATCTGCAGGGCGACGCGCCAGGGCGCTACCACTCCCCGCAGAGAGAGGCCGGCGTAGTGCGGGCGAGCGGGGGCGCGCAACGGCACGAAGCGCTCGGGCTCGGCGGGTGCTTCCTGCAGCGCCAGCGCGACCACGGCCGCCACACCCAGGGCGACTGCCGCTGCCGCGGCGATCAGGAGGCGCACGACGACAGCCATCCGCTGCCACTATACCGCCACACGCCGGGCGTACCACAATGGCGCCCGCCGGGAACGGCCGGCAGGGCGGTTGGCTCAGTTGGAAGAGCGCTTGGTTTACACCCAGGAGGTCGGCGGTTCGAGCCCGCCACCGCCCATCACGATATGAGCACCCATCCGGTGGCCGCGGTACGGCGTTCGCTCCGAGGCTGGTTTCTGTTCGCGGTCGGCGTCGGGGCGGTAGTGCTGGGCGCGGCGCTCGCCGGTCGAGCGCTGCGCACGCCGACCGCGGAGCAGGCGTTCGATCCGGTGACGTGGTCCGACCGGGTGCAGGCGTTCACGACCATCTTCCTCGGCATCTTCATCGAGGCGGTGCCGTTCGTGGCGATCGGGGCGCTGCTGTCCGGCGTGATCGAGATGACGGTGAGCACGCGGACGCTTGCCCGCTGGGTGCCCAGACGGGCCGGCGCCGGCGTGCTCGCCGGCGCCGCGCTGGGGATGGTGTTCCCGGTCTGCGAGTGCGGCGTGGTGCTGGTCGTGCGCCGGCTGCTGAGCAAGGGACTCCCGCCGCCGGTGGCGATCGCCTTCCTGCTCGGCGCGCCGGTCCTCAATCCGGTCGTGATCGCCAGCACGGCCACGGCGTTCGGGTTCGGCTGGATGCTCATCGGCCGCCTGGCGCTCACGCTGGTGGTCGCGACAGCGGTCGCCGCTGCGTTTCGCCGGGCTCGTCCCGCAGACATCCTGCTGGCCGCCGACCGCGTGGAGGGCGAAGCCCGCACCGCCGGGAGCGGCCACGCGCACCATCACGAGCATGACGCGCACCATCACGAGCATGAGCACGCCCCTGGTGACCGGCCGGCGCACGAGCGCCGGCGCAGCGTCGGATCCTTCGCGCGCGACGCGCTGCTGCACGGATCGGCCGACCTGTTCGACATGGGCCGCTACCTGGTCATCGGCTGCGGCCTGGCCGCCCTGCTGCAGACCCTGATGCCGCAGTCCGTACTCATGGACATCGGCCGCGGCGGTCCCGCGTCGGTGGCGACCATGCTCGGGCTCGGCTACCTGCTCTCGGTGTGCTCCTCCGTCGACGCCTTCCTTGCGCTGGCGTTCACCAGCACCTTCGCGCCGGCGGCGATCCTGGCGTTCCTGGTGTTCGGCCCGATGGTGGACGTCAAGAGCACGCTGCTGTTCCTGAGCGTCTTCCGCACCCGGGCCGTCGTCTACCTGGTCGTGCTGCCGCTGGTCCTGACCTTCGCGGCCGCACTCATCGTGCACAACCTGGTTCCGTGGGCGTGAGCATGCGCGGGCTTGACCGGCCGCGGCTGCTGGCGGCCGTGGTGCTGTACGGGATCGTCGCGATCCTGCTGCACCGCCTGCTGTCCGGCACGCTGGTCTACTACATCAACCAGCGCTATGCGTGGCTCACCTGGGTTGCGGTGGCCGGCCTCGGCGCGATGGCGCTGGCGCTGGCGGGAACCGCCTGGCGCGGTGCCCGCCATGCCGGCCGGCCCGTGCACGGCGTGCGCGTGAGCTGGAGCGCCCTGGCGGTGCTCGCGCTTCCGGTGGCCTTCGGGCTGGCGCCGGAGCAGCCCCTGGGGTCGGCGGCACTCGGCAACCGGGAGGTTGCCGTGGCCAGTCTCCCGCCGACCGCCCTGCAGTCGACGACGGCGGGGCGGGCAACGCGGAGCGCCGCCTCGGAGGCGCTGGGTCGATCGATGCTGGACTGGCTGGTGGAGTTCCACGTTGCGGATGACCCGGACCGGTTCGCCGGGCAGGAGGCGCGGATCACGGGATTCGTGTCACGCGATGCCACGCTCCGCGCGAACCAGGTGCGACTGACCCGTTTCTTGCTGAGCTGCTGCGTGGCGGACGCGATGGCGATCGGGATCGTCGCCGAGGCCGGGGAGCTCGCGCTGGTGCCGGACGACCAGTGGCTGACGGTCCGGGGCCGCTTCAACGTGGACGAGATCGACGGCGAACGGATTCCGGTCCTGGCCGCCGTGGAAGTGAGCCGGATCGATCCGCCGCCGGTGCCTTATCTCTACTACTGATGCATCTCTACTACTGATGCGGCCGCTGGACCGGCACGCGCTGGCCACCCTCGGCGTGGCCGCGGTCGTCGCGGTGGCGGCGTCCGTCGCGGGCGACCGCGTCGGCCTGCGGGTCGTCTCCCTGACGCCGGCGCGCGGGGCCGAGCAGGTCTCCACGCTGGCGACGATCGAGGTCCGGTTCTCGGAGGCGATCGATCCGGCCGCGCGGTCGTCGGCCGTGGCGATCGAGCCTCACGTCGACGGGTCGCTGCGCTGGGGCAACCGCACCCTACGCTTCGATCCGGACCGCACGCTGTCCGCTCGCACGCGCTACACGGTGCGGCTCGACGGGTCGGTGCGGGCAGCG
Organism: Spirochaetia bacterium; assembly: GCA_963662775.1. GTDB lineage: Bacteria > Spirochaetota > Spirochaetia > SZUA-6 > Bin103 > CATQHW01. The sequence continues at coordinate 422,130 of OY759747.1, read as the reverse complement.
TCCGGCCGCCGTCTGCGCGGCCCGGTCGAATGGAGCTTCGACACCGGGGCGCTGCGAGTCGCCTACGTGGCCGACGGAACGGCGGAGCGGACCCGGATCGCCGCCCGCGTCGTGGCCACGGGCGAAGGAGAGCCGCCGGCAGGCGGCACGCCGGAAGCCGGCGCCGAGCGGACGCTGGCGTCGTTCGAGCGGCCGGTGCGCGACTTCCACCAGTCGCCGGACGGCGGCTCGCTGGTCGTCACGCTGGGCACCGACGTGTTCGCCGCGGACCTCTGGCTGATCGACTCGACGGGCGGCCAGCGCGAACTGCTGGGCTGCGGCGGGGCGGAGTGCAGCGCGGCCCGATGGGCGCCCGACGGGGCGACCATCGTCTTCTCCCGGCGCCGGCTGCCGTTGCCGCCGCGTCCCTGGCTGCTGGATCCTGTCACCGGTAACCAGTGGCCGCTCATGGAACAGGAAGTGATCGGCTTCGACCCGCGCTGGTCGGACGACGGAGCGTGGGTGGCGTTCGTGTCGCCCGTGGAAGGGGGCTTGCGCGTCGTCAACGTGGCCGACGGCCGTACGGTGCTCATCCCGACGCGGGCAGCGGCTCCGGGGTCGTGGCGTCCCGGAGCGCGACAGATCCTCACATCCGACCTGCGCGAGGGGGCAGCAGGCCGCGCCGTGGACCTTCTGATAACGATCGACCTGACCGACCTCACGGTGCGCCGGGCACTCGAGCCCCAACAGGACGCCGACCGAGCGCCGGTGTGGGCGCCGGGCGGCGATCGCTTCGCGTTCATCCGGGCAGCCGGCGAAGGGGAGCAGGTGTGGTTGGCAACCGACGCGGGCGGGCCGCAGTTCGAGGCGGAGCCGTTGGCCGCCGCGCCGGGACTCACGTATCGGGAGATCGTGTTCGCACCCGGCGGAGAGCTGCTGGCGGCGCAGCGTTCACGGCTGGACGTGGCGTTCCCCGAGCCCGAGGTGGTCGTGTTCGATCTCGCCGGGCGGGAGCTGGCGGTGATCGCGGGCGCCGCGACGCCCCGCTGGCTGCCATGAAGGCGCGAACCGCGGCGGACGGATTCGCGATCCTGTTCGTCGACGGCGACTGCGTACTCTGCCGGCGCCTCTCGCGGATCGTGCTGCAGGGCGACGCGGCCGCCAGGCTGCGGGTCGCGCCGCTCGCCGGTGTCACCGCCCGCCGGCTGCTGACTCCTGCGGACCGGACGCAGGACGAGTGGGTCGTGCTCTGGGAGGGGACGCGGACGTTGCGGGCCGCCGACGCCGTGGTACGCACGCTGCAGCTCATGGGAGGACGGTTCGCCCTCCTTGCCCGGAGCACCCTGCTGTTGCCCCGTCCACTGCGCGCGGCGGCCTACCGGTTCGTCGCCAGCCGCCGCCGCGCGTGGTTCGGCCGCGTGGAGTCGTGCCCGCTGCCGGCGAGCGAGCGCCGGCCGGACGCCGTTCTCGACTGACGTGGGCCGCGGCGACGGTGACCGGCAGTAGGCCGGAGCGGATGCTTGGCCGTATACTCTCGTTCCCAGGGGCCGGAGCGAGATCCGGCCGGTGAGAGGAGTTCGCTATGGCGGGTGAGATGCAGGATACCGGTACGTGGACGGTCAAGACCGGGCTGGCTCAGATGCTGAAGGGTGGAGTGATCATGGACGTGGTCACCGCCGATCAGGCCAGGATCGCCGAAGACGCCGGCGCGGTCTCGGTGATGGCGCTCGAACGGGTGCCCGCCGACATCCGCAAGGCCGGTGGCGTGGCGCGCATGGCGGATCCGACCAAGATCGAGGAGATCAAGCGCGCCGTCACGATTCCGGTCATGGCCAAGTGCCGTATCGGCCACTTCGTCGAAGCGCAGGTCCTGCAGGCCCTGGAGATCGACTACATCGACGAGTCCGAGGTCCTGACTCCGGCCGACGAGGACAACCACGTGTGGAAGCACGACTTCACGGTGCCGTTCGTGTGCGGCTGCCGGAACCTGGGTGAGGCGCTGCGACGCATCCGCGAAGGGGCCGCCATGATCCGCACCAAGGGAGAAGCCGGCACCGGCAACGTGGTCGAGGCGGTGCGCCACGCCCGCACCGTGCTGCAGGCGGTGCGACGGGTGCAGGGCCTGAACGACAGCGAGCTTTCTGCATTCGCGAAGGAGATTCAGGCACCGTTCGAGTTGGTGGCGCGGTTGCGCGCCGATGGGTCGCTGCCGGTGGTCAACTTCGCTGCCGGCGGCATCGCCACGCCGGCGGACGCGGCGCTGATGATGCAGTTGGGCGTCGACGGCGTGTTCGTGGGCTCCGGGATCTTCAAGTCCGAGAACCCGCAGCGGATGGCGGAGGCGATCGTCAAGGCGACGACGAACTACGACGATCCGGACATCCTGGCCGCGGTGTCGCGCGGGCTGGGAGAGCCCATGCGCGGGCTGGAGATGGCGGCGATCCCGGAAGGGGAGCAGCTCGCCGTACGCGGCTGGTAGCCCATGGCGGTGGGCGTCCTGGCGCTGCAGGGCGACGTCCGTGAGCATCTCCATGCCCTCGCCGCCATCGGCCAGCCGGCCTCACCGGTGCGCACCGCCGCGCATCTCGAAGCGGTCGACGCGCTGATCATCCCCGGCGGAGAGAGCACGACGATCATCAACCTGCTGCACACGTTCGACCTGGCGGAGCCGCTCTCCGACCGGCTGACCGGCGGCATGCCGGTGTGGGGTACCTGTGCCGGCATGATCGTGCTTGCCGCGGAGGTGCTGGATCCGCGCCCGGAGCCGCTGCGGCTGATGGACATTTCCGTTCGGCGCAACGCGTACGGCCGCCAGGTAGCCAGCTTCGAGGCGGCCCTGGATGTCCGGGAACTGGGCCCGCCGCCATTCTGCGGCATCTTCATCCGGGCTCCGGCGGTGGAGCGGGTCGGCTCCGCGGTTCAGGTGGTCGCCACCTTGCCCGACGGGCGTCCGGTGGCCGTGCGCCAGGGCGCCGTGCTGGCGACCTCGTTCCATCCGGAACTCACCGGAGACCACCGGTTCCATCGATACTTTTGCTCGTTCCTCGGGGCATGCGGCCGCCCGTCCGCCGGGGCGGCGCAGCAGGGACACGCGTCCCGGGCGTCGGTCGCAGGCCGTATTCGGCCGGCCGAGAGCCGGCTACGCTGACGGCGCGCATGGCCGGCGCGGGCCCGTCGGCGGCCGAGCGGGAGCGGGTGCAGCGGATCCGCGACAACTACGACGCGGTACGGGCGCGCGTGGACGCGGCTGCCGCGCGCGCCGGCCGGCGTGCCGACTCGGTCCGGGTCATGGCGGTGACCAAGAGTTTTCCCGTGGACCACGCGCTGGCCGCCGTCGCCGCCGGACTGGATCTGTTGGGCGAGAACCGGGTGCAGGAGGCGGCGGGCAAGCATGGCGACCGCTCCAAACATGACGGGTGCTCGCGGCCGTACGAGTTGCACTTGGTCGGTCACCTGCAGCGCAACAAGGCCAGGGACGCGGCGCGGCTGTTCGATGCGGTGCAGTCGATCGACGCCGTGCACACGGCCGTCGCCCTGGAGCGACGCTGCGCGACGCTCGACCGGACGATGCCGATCCTGCTGGAGCTGAACGCCTCCGGCGAGCCGACCAAGGCCGGCTTTCGGGCTGCCGATGACCTGCTCGCGGCAGCGGAAGAGATCGCCGCAGGCTGTCCACATCTGACGCTGGGCGGCGTCATGACGATCGGCGCGCACACGGACGACGAAGCGGTGGTGCGTGCGTCGTTCGCGCGGCTGCGGGCGGTCCACGAACGCCTCCTCGGCGACCACGCCGGCGCCGGGGAGCTGTCGATGGGCATGTCGCAGGACTTCGAGCTGGCGATCGAGGAGGGGGCGACGCTGGTCAGGCTCGGCACGGCGCTGCTCGGGCCGCGGCCCACGCCATGAGGCGGCCGATCATGAGCCGCGTGACGGCGGTGCTGCTGATCGGAGCCGTGGCCGGCGCAGCGTGGGGCCAGGAATCCGCTGGTGCCGGCGGAGACCGGGCGGCGGCGCTGCTCGAGCCGGTTCCGTACGAGCGTTCCGAATTCCCGGACTGGGCGCACGCGCTGCGCCGCGCCGAGGTGGTGGCGATCGGTTCCCTGCCGCTGACGCTGTTCGGCGTCCGGCTGCTGTACGACTACACGCGCTACGTCGCGCGCGGTTTCGCGCCCGAGGTGCGTCCGTTCCCTTTCCGGCCGATCGGCGGCGGTCCGGCGCTTACGGAGACGGAGATGCTCGGGATCGTTATCGGCGCGGCGGCGTTGTCGGTAGCGATCGCGCTCATCGACGCCGACCTGCGCGTGGTCGCGCCGGCCGACCGCCGGATCCCGTGAGGTCGTCGGAGACGGTCGTCGGGGACGAGCGCTTCGCCGGCGCGCGGCTGGACAGCTATCTGGCGACCGGGCTGGGACTGTTTCCGCGCAGTCAGGCGCGCGCACGCGTCGACGTGGTCACCGTCAACGGCCGTCCCGTGAAGCTGGGGACGCGCCTGTGCCCGGGCGACCGCGTGACCGTCAGCTACCGCGACCCGGAGCCGCTGACGGCGGTACCGGAGGAGATGGAGCTGTCGATCCTCCATGAGGACGGCGACGCTATCGTCCTGGACAAGCCGGCCGGCGTGGTGACCCACCCCGGGGCGGGCAACCGCACCGGCACCCTCCTGAACGGCGTGCTCGGCCACTGCCGCCGGCTGCGTGATGCCTTCCCGGACGAGCCGGTGAGGCCGGGCGTGGTCCATCGGCTGGACAAGGAGACCTCGGGAGTCATCGTCTTCGCCAAGTCTCCGCACGCGCATCTGGCGCTGACCGGCCAGTTCGCCCGGAGGCGCGCACGCAAGCGATATCTGGCGGTGGTCGACGGCCGCCCGCCTGCGGCCGGCGGCACCGTGGACCTGCCGATCGGCCGCGACGACCGCGACCGGACCCGTTTCGCGGTGGCGCCTCGAGGCAGGCCGGCGATCACCCGCTACCGGCTGCTCGGCGGCCTGGCCGATGGACGCTCGCTGGTGCTCCTGGCACCGGTGACCGGCCGCACCCACCAGTTGCGCGTGCACCTGGCGGCGCTCGGCTGTCCCGTGGCCGGTGACCTGGTGTACGGGAGGGGACGCCGCTCGGAGCCGCCGTCGATGCTCCTGCACTCCGCCTCGCTGTGCCTGCGGCTGCCGGGCGCCGGCGAGCCCCGGCGGTTCCGGGCTCCGCTCCCTGAGCGGTTCCGGGCGGCGACGGGTGTGGTCGACTGCCTGCGGACCGTCAGTCCCGCAGGTGGACGTTGAACCGGCGCTCGATGCCGATCGTGGTCGGCGGCCCGTGGCCGGGAAGCACGACCTCGTGGTCGGCGCGGCTGAGCAGCCGCTCGCCGACGGAACGCTGCAACGCGGCCCGCCCTTTCGCCGTCGCCGCGCTGCCGATGGCTCCGGCCGCCAGCGTATCGCCGGTAAAGATCACGGGCGGAAGCGCATAGCAGACCGAATCGTCGGAGTGGCCGGGCGTCGACAGCACCTCGAAGGTGAGCGCGCCGATGCGCAGCGTCTGCCCGCCCGCGACGAAGGTCGTGGGCAGCTCGGCGACGGCAGCGGCGGCGTAGATCTCGGCGCCGAATACCTTCTGGATCGCGGCCGCGCCCGCGCAGTGGCTGGAGTGAGTATGCGTCAGCAAGACCGCACTCGGCGGCAGATCGCGCTGCTCGATGTGGCCGACAAGGGCAGCGTTCAGATAGCCGGGATCGATGAGGACGCTGTATCCCCCCTCGTCCGGCCCGACCAGGTAGCAGGTGGCGAAGCCTCCGACGGCGAAGTGCGTGGAGATGGTCATCGACTTCCGGGCGCTCAGCGGCGATGCGCTTCGGCCAGGTTGGAACCCGGCGTCGCCAGATCCCCCAGGTCCGCCAGCTCCAGGTGCGCGTGATAGAGGTTGCAGTCGTCCATCGTGACCTGCCGCAGCGTGCCGCCGATGAAACGGGACGAGGTCAGGTCGCAACTTTCGAAGAGCGTCCGGGAGATCGTCGCTGCCACGAAGTTGCAGCGCTGCACGTCGCAGTCGTCGAAGTGGCAGTCGCTGAGCTGGCTGCCCGCCAGGAGCACCGCCGCCAGGCGGCAGCCGACGAAGCGGCAGTTCGACAGCACGGCGTCGTGCAGGAACACCAGGCTCAGATGGCACCGTTCGAAGGACACGTCCTCCAGCGTGGCTCCGACCAGGCGCGTGCCTACCAGTCGCCGCTGGCGAATGCGCCGGTCGCGCACCCGTACCCCGCTCAGGTCGACGTGGGTCAGGTCGGACCGTTCCGCGAAGCGCCGCCGCGCCCGCCGCTGGTACGCCTGCTCGTCCGCGACATGGGCGTAGCAGCGGTCCTCGCCGGTGAGCGCCGGCGCCGGGCAGGTGGGGACGGCGCAGGGGGGCGCCTGGATCATCGCCGTCACCGTATCACGGCCCTTCCGCTTGCGCGCCTGACGGCCGTTGGGCGACAGTCGCGCGGTGAGCATCCTCACGGGACAGGTGCAGCGCAGCGCCGGCAGCGTATACGACGTGAGCGTCGACGGGACGCTCATGCGCTGCCGGATCAAGGGAAAGACGCTGCAGGTCGAAGAGCGCGTGCACGCGCCGGTCGCGGTGGGCGACTTCCTGGAGATCGAGCCCGACCCGTACGAGGAGTCCTCCGGATGGATCCTGAACCGGCTGGAGCGCACGACCCAGATCGATCGATGGAGCCGCAAGCACCGCGCGATGCAGGTGCTTGCCGCCAACGTCGACCAGGTGGCCTGCGTGACCGCCCCGAGCTCGCCCCCGTTCCGTCCGCGTTTCATCGATCGCCTGCTGGTGTCCGCCGAGCATGCCGGCGTCGACTCCCTGATCATTCTCAACAAGGCCGACCTCGGCATCCCCGCAACGGTGGCCGAACGTATCGCCGACTTCAGACGGGTGGGCTACCGCGTCCTGGAGTGCTCGGCCGTCACCGGTGAGGGCGTGGCGGAGGCGCGGGCGGCGCTCGGTCCGGCGTTGACGCTGATATGCGGTCAGTCGGGGGTGGGCAAGTCCAGCCTGCTGAACGCCTGGGATCCGAGCCTGGAGTTGCGTACCGGCGCCGTGTCGCGCAAGTTCGACCGCGGTGTGCATACGACCATCAGTGCCGAGCTGCTGGAGCTCGCCGACGGGGGACGACTGATCGACAGTCCCGGCATTCGCGAGCTGGAGTTGGGCGCCATCGAGGCGCGCGACATCCGCCACCGCTTTCGCGACTTTCAGCGCTGGCTGCTGCGCTGCGAGTACAGCGCCTGCCTGTGCGACGGCGAGCCCGGATGCGCGGTGCGCGCCGCAGTGGAGGCGGGCCAGATCCATCCGGACCGCTACGAGAGCTACCTGCGGTTGCTGCGGGAAGTGCTCGACCGCGAGCGGCAGCGAGCGCACTCATGACCGGACAGGCATCCCCGGACGATGGGCTCGCGACCGGCCGGGAGCGGGCCGCGGCGCTGCTCGGCCTGCCCGGCGTGCTGGCGCGGGTCGCCGAGTACTGCGCGGGAGAGGAAGGACGGCGCCAGGTGCTGGCCAGCCGTGTATACGACGACTCGGAGTCGGTGCTGGCCGAACGGGCGCCCGCGGTGGAGCTGCGGCGCCTGCTGGAGTCGGGCTTTCGCGCTCCGGAGCTGGACCTGCCCGAGATCGCAGTGCCGCTCGGCCGCCTGCGCCGCGGGGCGCCATCGCTCGATCCGGCCGAGCTGGCGGCCGTCGGACGGCTCGCGAGCTCGGCGGAATCGGTCCGCGGCTCGCTTGCCGAGGTCGTCGATCCGGTCGAGCGCCCCGCGCTGTTCGCCCTGCACGCGGAGCTGCCGGAGCTGCGGTCGCTGGCCGCCGAGGTGCGGCGGGTGGTGGGCGCCGACGGAACGGTGCAGGACCACGCGATACCGGAGCTGGCGCGGGTGAAGCGCGACCTGCGCCGGCTGCAGATGCAGATCGAGACGGCGGCCGGAGAGCTGATGGCCGATTCCGCCCTGCGCGGCTGCTTCAACGGCACCGTGCCGACCCAGCGCGGCGGCCGCACCGTGGTGCCGCTGAAGGCCACTCACCGCGCGCGCGTGCCCGGCGTCGTGCACGAGGTGTCGGCGAGTGGCGCAACGCTCTACGTCGAGCCGCTCCGCGACGTGGAGGCCAACAATGCCGTGGTTGCCGCCCGCGACCGGTACGCGGCCGAGGTCCGCCGCGTCCTCCGCGAGCTGACCGGTGCCGTGGCGCGCGAGCGGCCGTCCCTGGAGCGGGCTGCGGCGGTCACGGCGCGCTTCGACTGCGTGCAGGCACGGGCGCGCTACGCGCGGGCACACGCGGCCGCCGCCGCATCGGTCGGTCCGCTGGCGTTGCACGGAGCTCGCCATCCCGAGCTTGGCGCGGCGGCGGTGCCGCTGGACGTGAGCATGCCGCCCGAGGCGCACATCCTGGTCATCACCGGGCCCAACACCGGCGGCAAGACCGTCTGCCTGAAGACGGTGGGGCTGCTCTGCCTGATGAACCAGGCGGGCATGGAGATCCCGGCCGGTGCGGACTCGACCCTGCCGATCTACCGCGGCATCTACGCCGACATCGGCGACGAGCAGTCGATCACCGCATCCCTTTCGACCTTCTCCGCGCACGTCGAGAATCTGGCCGCCATCGTCCGGGACGCCACCGCGCGTTCGCTGGTGCTGATCGACGAGCTGGGCACCGGCACCGACCCGGAGGAAGGTATCGCCCTGTCACGTGCGCTGCTCGACCGGTTCCTGGCCACGAGCGTGACGGCCATGGCCACGACACACCACGGGGCGCTGAAGGTGTACGCCTACACCGAGAGCGGGGTCACCAACGCCTCGATGGAGTTCGATTCGCGCACGCTGCGGCCGACCTATCGGATCCTCGAGGGGATGCCGGGCGAAAGCCACGCGCTCGACATCGCCCGCCGTCACCGGATGCCGGATGCCGTGATCGAGCGCGCCGCGAAGTTGCTGGACGCCGGGCGCACCACGGAGGGGCGGATCATCAACGCGCTGACGCGCCGGCAGCGGGAGCAGGAGCGGGAGGAGCGCGAGCTGCGCGAGCGCGCGGCCGTGCTTGCCCGGCGGGAGGCCGAGCTGGACGAGGACCGGGCGGCGCTCACGCAGCGCGAGCGCGAGCAGCACCGGCGGGCGTCCGGCGAGCTTGGCCGCTTTCTGGCCGAGGCGCGCCGCGACGTGGAACGCGCCATCCGATCGGTACGCGCGACCGCGCAGGCGGGCGGCGGAGGCGCGTCCGGCGAGCCGGAGAACCTCGTGGCGGCCACGGCTGACGCGGCTGCCCGCGCCGCACCGCGGGTGGTCGAGACGCGCCTGCAGGAAGAACGGGATGCGCTGGCGGCGCTGGACGCCGCAGACGGCGCGGCGGCGGACGGTGCTCCGCTGGCGCCCGGCAGCAGCGTGCTCATCCGTCTTACCGGTGCTTCCGGCCGGGTGGTACGCCGGCACCGCCCTGACCGGTACCCCGACCGCTACGTGGTGCAGACCGACACCATCCGCGGCGAGTTCCGCGCCGCCGAGCTGGTGGCGACCGATCCGCGTCCGTCTCGCGGCACGAGCGCACGCGTCGAGTTGGTGAGCCGGGCGGAGCCGGTGCTGGAGCTGCATGTCCGCGGCATGCGCGCGCAGGAGGCCGTTCAGCAGGTCGAGCGGCAACTGGACGCGGCGGTCATGCGGGGCATGGCGGAGTTCTCGGTCGTGCACGGGCACGGCCACGGCGTGCTGCGCCAGGCGATACGGGAGTACCTGCGCGACAGCTCCGTGGTCAGCGAGTGTCAGGATGCCCCGGCCGACGAGGGTGGACATGGCAAGACGATCGTCCGGCTCCGTCGCTGACGGCGCCGATGCCGACGGGAGGACCGGGACGGATGGCGCTGGGCGGGGAACCGACCGCATCGTCATCCGCGGGGCCCGCGAGCACAACCTGAAGGGGGTCGACCTGGACCTGCCGCGCAACCGGCTGATCGTGGTGTCGGGGCCGAGCGGCTCGGGCAAGTCGTCACTGGCGTTCGACACCGTGTTTGCCGAGGGGCAGCGGCGCTATGTCGAGTCGCTGTCGGCGTACGCCCGGCAGTTCCTGGGTCGGCTGGACAAGCCGGACGTGGACTTCATAGACGGTCTTTCGCCGGCGATCTCGATCGAGCAGCGCACCGCGCAGCGCAATCCACGGTCCACGGTCGGCACCGTGACCGAGATCTACGATTACTTGCGGCTGCTGTTCGCCCGCATCGGCCGCCCGCACTGCGCGGAGTGCGGGGCGGCCATCAGCGAACGGTCGACCGACCAGATCGTCGACGCCATCGCCGCCGTGCCGGCCGGTTCGCGAATCATCCTGCTGGCGCCGGTGGTGAGCGGCCGCAAGGGTCAGCACCGAGCCGTGTTCGAAGACGCGGTGAAGGCGGGGTTCGTGCGCGTGCGGGTGGACGGCCGCATCCACTCGCTCGACGATGTCCCGGAGCTGGACCGGAACACGGCGCACACGATCGAGATCGTGGTCGACCGCCTGATCGGCCGGCCGGACCTGCACCAGCGGGTGGCCGGCTCGGTGGAGACGGCGTTGGAGGTGGGCTCCGGGCGGATGATCGTGCTGCGCGACGGCGACGCCGGCCCCGCGGAGCAGCGATTCTCGCAGACCAGCTCGTGCGCGGACTGCGGCGCCCCGTTCCCGGAGCTCGAGCCCCGGCTGTTCTCGTTCAACAACCCGCACGGCGCCTGCCCGGACTGCTCCGGGCTTGGGGTCAGCCTCGAGTTCGACCGCGACCTGATCGTTCCCGACCCCGGCAAGTCCTTCGACGAAGGCGGCATCGCCACGCACAATCCCCGGGCCAAGTGGACCCGGTCGCTGTTCCGGGCGCTCGCCCTGCACTGGGGTTTCCGGCTCGACACCCCGCTGGACGAGTTGCCGTCCGTCGTCCTGGACGCCGTGCTGTTCGGGGCCGGCGACCGCATCCAGGTCGAGCACCGAACCGCCACCAAGGCCAGCTACCGCTACGCGACCACCTATCGCGGCGTGATCCCTGAGCTCAAGCGCCGTTACCTGCAGACCGAGTCCGACCACGTGAAGCGGTGGCTGGAGGGTTTCATGCGCGAGCAACCCTGCCATGGATGCCGGGGCCGGCGGCTGCGCCGGGAAGCGCTGGCCGTGGAGGTGGCCGGCCGCAGCATCGACCGGGTCACCGCCATGTCGGTGGAGGAAGCGATGGCGTACGTGCGCCGCGTGGCCGAGGAGAGCGGCGGCGATTGGGCCAGGGTGGCAGGGCAGATCGTCAAGGAGATCGGCGACCGCCTGGAGTTCATGGCCTCGGTCGGACTTGCGTACCTGACCCTGGACCGCCGCGCCTCCACGCTGTCGGGCGGCGAGGCGCAGCGCATTCGCCTGGCCACGCAGATCGGCTCCGCGCTCGTCGGGGTGCTCTACGTGCTGGACGAACCGACCATCGGCCTGCACCAGCGGGACAACGACCGCCTGCTGCGCACGCTGTTCCGGCTGCGCGATCGCGGCAACACCCTGCTGGTGGTGGAGCACGACGAGCAGACGCTGCGCAGCGCCGACTATCTGGTCGATCTCGGCCCCGGCGCCGGCGAATACGGTGGCCGGGTGGTGGCGTGCGGCGCGCCGCACGCGGTGCAGGAGCACGAACGGTCCGTGACCGGTCGTTACCTCGCGGGGCGGGAGGCGATCCCGACGCCGCCGCAGCGGCGGCGGCCGACCGGTGGCCTGACGCTGCGCCGCGCGGCCGCCAACAACCTGCGCGACCTGGACGTGCGACTGCCGCTGGGAACGCTGACGGTGGTGACCGGCGTGTCCGGTTCGGGCAAGTCGACGCTGGTATCCGACCTGCTGGGCCCCGCACTGCGGGCGGCCCTGGCCGACCGGCGGCTGCCACCGGGACTCGGTGGAGTCGAAGGCTGTGAGCAGGTCGACAAGGTCATCGAGATCGACCAGGCGCCGATCGGCCGCACGCCGCGGTCCAATCCGGCCACGTACGTGGGGCTCTTCACGCCGATTCGGGAACTGTTCGCCGCGCTGCCGGAAGCGCGTGCGCTCGGCTACCGGCCGGGCCGGTTCTCCTTCAACGTCGCCGGCGGCCGCTGCGAGAACTGCGCCGGCGACGGCCAGATCAAGATCGAGATGCACTTTCTTCCCGACGTGTTCGTGACCTGCGACGTATGCGCAGGGCGCCGGTACAACCGCGAGACCCTTGCGATCCACTACAAGGGACGCAACATCGACGAGGTGCTGCGGATGTCGGTCTCCGACGCGGCCGAGTTCTTCAAGCACGTCCCGCAGGTGGCGCGGCGGCTCGGCACGCTGCAGGATGTGGGCTTGGGGTACCTGCGGCTCGGCCAGTCGGCGCTGACCCTCTCCGGCGGCGAGGCGCAGCGCGTGAAGCTGTCCCTGGAGCTCTCGCGGCGCGACACCGGCCGCACCGTGTACCTGCTCGACGAGCCGACCACCGGGCTCCACTTCGTCGACGTGCGGCAGCTCCTGGCCGTGTTGCAGCGGCTGGTCGACAAGGGCAATACGGTCGTGGTCATCGAGCATCACCTCGACGTGATCAAGCAGGCCGACCACGTGATCGACCTTGGCCCGGAAGGCGGCACCGACGGCGGCGACCTGGTCGCGGCGGGGACCCCGGAGCACGTGGCCGGACACGAGGCCAGCCACACCGGCCGCTACCTGCGGGAGGTGCTGTGAGCGCTTGCCGCCTGCCGGCGGTCCTGCTGGCGTTCCTGCTTGCGGTAGCCGTCGCGACGGCGGTGGTCGCCCAGAGCCCGCCGGCCACCAGTGATGACCCGCTGTTCGCCGAGACCCTGTCGATCGACATCGACACGGCCAGTGCGGCGGAGCTTGCCGCGTGGCTGCGTCAGCTCGGTCTGCCGGACGGCGGTGACCCGGCCGAGCGGCAGCAGCGGCTGCGGGATCACTACCGGCTTCCTCGTCCTGACGAGCAGTCCGCGGCCGGATCGGGTGATGGGATAACGGTGCGGTCGGCTCGCTCCGCGCGCTACCGCTCGGACGAGCGCGGGGAGACCTCCCTGGTGCTGCAGGGCGAGGTCGTCATCGCCGCCGTGGACTCCGACACCGGTGCCCGGCACACCATCACTGCCGACCGGGTCGACTACCACCGCGAACGCCACAGCCTCACGGCGGCCGGATCGGTGGTCTACACCGTGGAGAGCGAGGACGGGACGGAGGTGTTTCGCGGGACGAGCCTGTCGGTCGACACGGAGCGATGGGAGGGGATCTTCTACGGCGGGTCGAGCCAGATCGAGCAGGCGGCGACGGGTTCGGCGGCAGCCGACCGGCCGGTGACCTTTACCTACTCCGGGCAGGCGATCACGCGGCGTGAGGACGATACGGTGGTGCTGGAGGAGGCGGCCGTCACCTCTTCCGAGGATCCGGACCGCCCCAACTACCGCATCGAAGCGGAGCGGCTATGGATCCTGGCCCCCGAGGAGTGGGCGGTTCGCAACGCGTTCCTGCACGTTGGCGAGGTGCCCGTGCTGTACCTGCCGTACTTTCTGCGTCCGGGCGGCAGGCTCTTCTTCCACCCGGCGATCGGGCAGCGCCGCCGCGAGGGCACCTACCTGCAGACCACCACCTACCTGGTGGGGCGCAAGGCCCCCGACGGCGAGTCCTTGTCGTTCCTGCAGAGGAGCTCCCGCGAGGCTTCGTACACGGATCAGCGCCGCGGGCTGTTCCTGCTGCCGGTCCGTGCGGGCGCCGGACCGGCGGAAGCGGATCCCGGCGTCTTGGCGTTGATGGCTGACCTGTACAGCCGTCTGGGCGTATTCGCCGGGGTCAAGGGGCGGTTCGGCGGCGTGTCGCTGTTCGGGGGCGTCGCCGCTTCACGGGCGCTGGTCTTCGACCCCCGGCCGGGCGTCGGCTACACGCCGTACCTGCAGGGTGCGGACGGCGAGCTGGTCTCGCACTGGGACACGACCACGATCCTGGGCGCCCGGGTGCCGCTGCGCTACGGGCTGGAGACGGAGGTCTCGCACCGCGGCGCGCTCGGCTCGGTGCAGGGAAGCTTCGAGCTGTTCTCCGATCCGGGCTTCACCACCGACTTCCTTGGCCGGGCTCACGACCTGCCGACCGGAGGACTGCTGGGACTGCCGCAGGGTCCGTTGACCCCGTCCCCCGCGCGCGACCGGCTGGAGTGGCGGCTCGGAGGCGATCTGTCCCTGCATCCGCTGCTCGCCAGCCCGGCGTTGCGGACGCTGACGTTTCCCACGCTCTCGGCGAGCTGGCTCTGGGGCAGCCGCACCGAGCCGCCATCGGCCGGCGTGCCGTCGGCGCTCGACCGGCTGCAGGCCGCTTCTCCCACACGCCGTTTCTACTATCCCGAGACGCTGACGCTGCCGGCGGCCGCGGCGGTCGCATCGGGCTCGCTGTTCCGCTGGGCAGCGGATGGCGGCGGGCTATCCGGCGAGGTCGGCTACTCGGTGCGCCCGGTCGTGTCGGTCGATCACCGCTTCGATGACGAACCGGTCGCCACGCGCGATCAGGTCGATCTGGACATCCTCCACTCCCGCGTCGACACGCGCGCTACCGGGCAGGTCAGCTACTCCGTCTCCGCACTCGACCGCGTCGTCGCTCTGAACGGCGCGCTCGTCGAGACGGCAAGTTACCAGGTGCATGCCGGGCAGGCAGACGGCATCGAGCCGGAGCTCGCCGAGCAGTTGGAGCGGTCCGACCTGAGCAGGACCAGCGCTCGACTGCGGCTGAACAACACGCTCAGCCTGCGGCCGCTGCTGTCCGTGCCCGCGTGGTCGGGGTCAAGCCTCACGTACGGAGTGGGTCTCCTGCTGCATGACGTGCGCATGGATCTCGACACCGGCGATCCACTGGTGCGTGGCCCCGCGTGGGACCGGGACAGGGTCCTCACTCATCGAGCGGGCGCGGACGCGGCGTTCGCGGTCACCGGCATCCGCACCCGCGTGGGCGCAGGGGTCGATCTGCCCCCACGACGGCTGGCCGCCGACGGCCGCCTGGAAGCGGGCGTCGGGCCGTTCTCCATGACGCTGCGCGGCGGCGTCGCCGAGCAGGAGGACGGAGCCGACGCCGGGCAACTCAAGCCCACACCGTTGGATGGGCGTGGAACCGTGCGCTTCGACTCGAACGCGTCGGTCACCCAGTCATTCCGCCTGGACGAGCACCAGCGCCTGGAGCGTCTCGGCACTCAGGCGAATGCCTTCGGGTTGACCGGTACGGTGACCGCGGCGGTCCGTGAGCCGCTCGATCCTTTCGGCGATCCTCTTCCCGACGGCCGGCCGGATCTGCGTCCGACGCAGGTGGCGGTCGGGTACCGGTTGGACACGGGGACGATCGCGCTCTGGAGGAACCGGATACGGCTGGATGCCGGCGTGCAGACCCGACTGGCCGTCGACCCGGAGGCGTTCGTACGCGACAACTCGTTCTCGTTCGATCTGCGGCTGGGCGTACGGATTCACCGGTTCCTCGACCTCTCCTTCAGGTCGAGCTCGGTCAATCGGCACCTGTACCGCTACCTGCCCGGCACGGCCGAGCAGGCCGGCGAGCGGTGGGTCAACCCGATCGTGGACTTGGCGCGGTCGTTCAACCTGCTGAACTCCGAAGACCGGATCGCCTCGGCGTTCAAGCTGGAGTCGCTGCGCATCGAGGCGTTGCACCGGTTGGGCGACTGGAACCTGTCGCTGGCCTACCAGGGCCGCCCGGAACAGCACGTGGAGTACAATCCCGACACCGACCGGGAAGAGCCGCGCATCGTCTGGACCCCGGCCCTCTCGGTGGAAGTTCGCTGGCTGCCGGTCCCGGAGCTGTACTCGAGCTTCCGCATCGATCGCCAGGGTATCGACATCGAGGAGCGCTGACACTACGATCGCGACCGTCGCGATATGGGGAAGCCGCTCGCGGTCGTCCTGGACGATTCCGGTGTCCTGAGTGAGGTGTGCGGAGCCAACGACAGGAATCTGCGGGTTCTCGAGGAGTTGTTGAGCAGCCCGGTCTACTCGCAGGGCAACCGGATCATGCTGGCCACCGACGACTCGGCGACACGCAAGACGTTCGCGGCGTTGCTCGGCGAGTTGCGCGACCGCGCACGGCTGGGGCTCGAACCGGGACCGGAGGTGATCCGCTCGATCTACCGGCGCATCGAGGAACCGTCGGTCGCAACCGGACCGGATCGGCACCTGTCGATCCCGAAGGGGCTGCGCCAGGTGGCCCCGCGCGGCGCCAACCAGGCGCGCTACCTGGAGCTGATGGCCAAGCGTGACCTGGTGATCGCGGTCGGCCCCGCGGGTACCGGCAAGACCTACCTGGCGGTGGCCGACGCGCTGCGGGCGGTGGGCAGCCGGCAGTTTCGCCGGATGATCGTCACCCGGCCGGTGGTGGAGGCCGGTGAGAGCCTGGGCTACCTGCCGGGGGACCTGGAGCACAAGATCGAGCCGTACCTGCGCCCCCTGTACGACGCCATGCAGGCGTTGCTGCCCGCCGACGTGCTGCGCCGCATGGAGCAGGCCGGCACCATCGAGGTGGCGCCGCTGGCCTACATGCGCGGTCGCACGCTGGCCGACGCCTATGTCATCCTCGACGAGGCGCAGAACACCACCCGTGAGCAGATGAAGATGTTCCTGACGCGCATGGGCGAGGGTTCGCGCATCGTGATCACCGGGGACATCACCCAGATCGACCTGCCCCGCCGGCGTGACAGCGGATTGCTGCAGATCACGGAGCTCTTGGCACACGTCGGGGAAATTGGTTTCATTTACTTCGACAGGGAAGACGTGGTACGCCATCCACTGGTGCGCAAGATCGTGCAAGCCTACGAAACCGCGCCGGCCGATGCGGACCGCCCGTCCTGATGCCGCTTTGATGATGGAAGATCCCGAGCAACCTCCGAGTACGGGCCGGTCGGCCACCTCTGGCAGCGCCGGCGACCCGCGCGCCCTGCTGGTCGCGAACGGGCTGGTCGCGAACGGGCTGGTCGCGAACGGGCGCGTGGAGATCGGCGTGGCCGACCGCGTGCGCGCTCCCGCCGGCGGCGACCGGGCAGCGCTGGTCCGTTTCGCCGCGGACGCGCTGGACGCGCTCGGCCGAAGCTCCGCGGAGCTGTCGGTGCTGCTGTGCGACGACCGGTTCATGCGCGACCTGAACCTCCGCTTCCGCGGAATCGACGCGCCGACCGACGTGTTGTCCTTCGAGCAGGACTCGACCGTCGGCCCCGGCTCGGTCTTGGGCGACGTGGTGATCTCGCTCGACACCGCCCGCCGGCAGGCGCAGCGCCGCAACCTCCCCGAGGCGACCGAGCTCCGCGAGCTGCTGTTGCACGGGATCCTGCACCTGCTGGGCCGGGACCACGGGGACGGCGACATCGCGGACGAGCCGATGTTGCGGGAGCAGCGCCGGCTCCTGGAGTCTCTGCCATGGGCATCCTGCGCCGCCTCATGAGCATCCTGGACCGGCTTCTCCGCAAGCCTTCGGAGGAGGAGCGGAGGCTCGACGATCTCGGCCCGCACGCACGGGAGATGATCGACGGCGTGGTGCAGCTCTCCTCGACGACCGTCAAGGACATCATGGTGCCGCGTCCGGACGTGGTGTTCGTGCCGGTGGATGCCACGCCGGAGGAGCTGATGGAGACCATCACGACCAGCGGCCACTCCCGGCTGCCGGTGTATCACAAGACGGTCGACGACGTGATCGGCGTGCTGTACGCGAAGGACCTGCTGGGCCAGATCGGCGGCAATGGCCGGAATGTGAACGACGACAGGGTCGTGAACGACGACAAGGTCGTGAACGGCGGCACTGCCGCGAACGACGACAAGGTCGTAAATGCCGGCAAGGCGATGCGCAAGCCCTACTTCGTGCCCGAGAGCAAGCGCGTCGACGAGTTGCTGCACGAGTTCCAGCGCCGCAGGGTGCATCTGGCGATCGTCACGGACGAGTACGGAGGAACCTCCGGGATCGCCTGCATGGAGGACGTGCTCGAGGAGATCGTCGGCGACATTCAGGACGAGTTCGACAATGAGAGCGAGGAGGTCCTCAAGCTCGGTGCCGGCGTCTACCTGTGCGACGCACGGGTGGGTCTGGACGAGCTCGACGACTTCGGGCTGACGCTGGAGCTGCCGACCGAAGAGTTCAACACGCTCGGAGGTTTCGTCTTCGACCTGTTCGGGAAGATCCCGGTCATCTACGAAACCAAGCGCTACGGCGGCGCCGATTTCGTGATCCAGGGGATGGACGGCCGCCGCATCACGCGGGTGAAGATCGTCCTGCGCAGGGAACCGGGGGCCGAAGCGCAGCAGGACCGTTCCGCGTGAGCGCCGGCGCGGCAGCCCGTACGCACACGGCATCGGGGATGCTCGGCCTGGACGACCTGGACCTGCGTGAGCGTTTGGTCCTGATGCGGGTTGACTTCAACGTCCCGCTGGCCGGCGGGCGGGTCGCCGACGACGCGCGCATCCGTGCGGCGCTGCCGACCATCCGGACCGTGCTGGATCAGCACGGCTCGCGGCTGGTGCTGTTGAGCCACCTGGGCCGCCCGGCGGGCACCCGCCAGGAGCGGCTGCGCATGGCGCCGGTGGCACAGCGCCTCGGCGAGCTGCTGCCGGGCGCCGTGAGCGCGGCGGACGACTGCGTGGGACCGGGGGTCGAGCGCGCGGCCGCCCGGCTCCGCGCGGGCGAGGTCCTGATGCTCGACAACGTCCGCTTCCATCCCGGCGAGGAAGCCAACGACGACGGCTTCGCCATGCGTCTGGCGCGGCTCGGAGAGGTCTACGTCAACGACGCGTTCGGTGCCGCGCATCGCGCACATGCCTCGACCGTCGGGGTGCCGGACCTCATGCAGGCCGATGCGAAGGGTGCGGGACTGCTGATGCAGCGCGAGGTTGAGGAGCTGGGGAGCCTCCTGACCTGTCCCGACACCCCGTTCGTGCTGGCCGTGGGCGGCGCCAAGGTGTCCTCCAAGATCGAAGTCCTGCGCAACCTCCTGGAGCGGGTCGACGCCATCCTGATCGGTGGCGGCATGGCCTACACCTTTCTTGCCGCTCAGGGTGTGAACGTCGGCGCCTCGCTCATGGAGGAGGATGCGGTCGGCACCGCCCGAGAGCTCCTCGACGCAGCTTCGTCGCGGGGCGTGCCGGTGCTCCTGCCGGCCGATCATGTGGCCGCCGCGCCGCCGATCGACGTGGCCGCGGCTGCACGGGACGCGGTTCCGGTCGGCACCCGCGACATTCCGGACGGGCTGGCCGGAGTGGACATCGGCCCGCGGACCGCGCGCGCGTTCGGTGACCGGATCGCCACGGCCGGGACCGTCCTCTGGAACGGTCCGATGGGCGTTGCCGAGATCGACCGGTTTCGGCGCGGCACGCTGGCGGTCGCCCGGGCCGTCGTCGACAGTCCCGCGCACACCGTGGTCGGCGGCGGCGACTCGGTCGCCGCCCTGCAGGCGCTCGGCATCGACGCCGGCATCGATCACGTCTCGACCGGCGGCGGCGCGTCGCTGGAACTGCTCGAAGGCCGTATCCTGCCGGGCGTGGCGGCGCTCCATGGGTGACGCCGGCCGTTCCGCGGCCGGCGAACGCGGCGTGCTGATCACCGGCAACTGGAAGATGAACCAACTGCGCGCATCCGCGCGGGAGCTGGCGGCCGCCGTGGTGCGGGAGCTCGACACCGGCAACCTCCCCAGCGCCGGCGTGCGCGTGGCGGTGGCGCCGCCGTACACGGCGCTCGACGTCGTGCGCGACGCGATACGCGGATCGGGCGTGCTGCTGGCCGCGCAGGACGTGGCCGCCACCACCGAAGGGGCCTGGACCGGCGAAGTGGCGGCGGCGATGCTGGCCGACGCAGGCGTGGAGCTGGTCATGGTCGGCCACTCGGAGCGTCGGCACGGCCTGGGCGACACCGACGACGTGGTGCTGGAGAAGGTGCGGCGCGCCTGCGAGGCGGGCCTGGAGGTCACCCTGTGCGTCGGCGAGACCGGCGACGAGCGTGACGCCGGCCGCGCAAAGGAGGTCGTCGCGCGCCAGGTGCGTGCGGTGGTCCCGCGGGTGGACCTGGGCCGGGTGTCGCTGCAGGTGGCCTACGAGCCGGTCTGGGCGATCGGTACCGGCCGCACCGCCACCCCGGAGGATGCCCGCGTCATGCATGCCCATATTCGCGCGACGGTGGCCGCGGCAGCCGGAGCGGAGGCCGCGGCGGGGCTGATCATCCAGTACGGCGGCTCGGTGAAACCGGACAACGCCGCCGCGCTGCTTGCGCAGGACGGCGTCGACGGCCTGCTGGTCGGTGGCGCGTCGCTGGAGGCGGCTTCGTTCGCGGCGGTCGTGCCCTTATAATGGATGTGCAATGGCGCTCGCCGGAATAGTAATACTGGTCGTTTTCATCATCACCGCGGTGCTGCTGGTGCTCATCGTTCTCATCCAGGACGATCAGGGCGGCGGCATCGGCGGCATGTTCGGTGGCGGGGAGAGCTCCTCGCCGTTCGGTTCCCGGACCGGCAACGTGCTGACGAAGTTCACGTCGATCCTCGGGGCCGTGTTTCTGGTCGCCGCGTTCACGCTGGCATGGCTGAACCGCACGCCCGAGCGGGACGATTTCCTGGAACGCGCTCGGCTGCAGACCCTGCAGGCGGAGGAAGGCCAATGGTGGGTACGTCCCGCTCCGGCTCCGCCGGCGTCCGCGCCGCAGGTGACCGATGCTCCGCCGGCCGGCGGGTCCGGCGACGCTGCCGGGCAGGCGGCCGCCTCCGAGGGTGAGGGTGCGGGCGGCACCGTCGGTCAGGCGGACGCCGCCCAGGGCGGCACCGGCAGCGGGGGCGCAGCGGGCCAGTGAAGGCGCTCCTGATCGTCCTGGCGGTGGTCGCCGTGGTCGCCGTCGGGTTCGTGGTGTTTCCGCACGACATGGCGGCAATCGAGGTAAAGGCCGAGCCGATCGGGCTCGGCAAGCACCTCACCAATGCCGTGCTGACCTCGTTCGTGCTGTCGGCGGCGCTGGTGGTCTTCGCCTTCTGCTTCGGGCGACGCCTCAAGGAGCGGCCGGGCGGCCTGCAGAACGTGGTGGAGGGGCTGATCGAGGGGCTCGACAACCTGGTGAGGGATGTCGCCCCCAAGCGCTGGGCAGAGACCTTCTTCCCGATCGTCGCCACCATTTTCCTCTACCTGCTCGTCGTCAACATGTTCAGCCTGCTCACCCCGTTTCTGGGGGCGATCGGGCCTGCCCACTCGACGTACAAGGGCGGCGCCGATCCCGGTGCCACGGGGTTCGGCGGTATCCCGAGCGTGCTGCTCATCGGCGGAGAGTTCGACGACCTGACGCCTCTGCACCCCGGAGAACACCACGATGGGCACGACGACCAGGTAGTGATCGTCCCGTTCCTGCGCGCTCCCTCCTCCGACCTCAACATGACCCTGGCACTGGCGCTGATCACCGTGATCCTGACCCAGTGGTTCGGGCTGCGCACGCACGGCGCGCGCTACCTGGCAAACTTCCTGCCCCTGGGCGGCCTGCGCCGCAAGGGCTTCACCGCCTGGGCGATCGAGTTGTTCGTGGGCGTGCTGGAGGGGATCAGCGAGCTGGCGCGGATCGTCTCCTTCTCCTTCCGGCTGTTCGGGAACGTGTTCGCGGGCGAGGTGGTGCTGATCGTGATCTCCAGCCTGGTGCCCCTGGGCCTGGTGGTCGTGTTCTTTGGGCTTGAGATCTTCGTGGGCCTGATCCAGGCGATCGTCTTCTTCCTGCTGGCCCTGGTGTTCTTCTCGATCGCAGCGGGCGAGCACGAGCACTGATCGCAGCAGCAGCTTCGCGTCGCCGGCGGCGCCCCCGGCTTGGCGTCGGGGGCCGTGTCTGATAGCTTCCGCATCCATGGAGCTCACTCAAGAGACATTCAAGTTGCTGGCCGCCGCACTGGCCATCGGCATCGGCGCGCTCGGCCCCGGCATCGGTATCGGGCTCACCGCACTCGGCGCCCTGCAGTCGCTGGGACGCAACCCGGAAGCGCAGGGGATGATCCGTACCAACATGCTGGTGGGCATGGCCTTCGCGGAATCCGTGGCGATCTACGCCCTGGTCATCACGCTCATCATCCTGTTCGTGGTTTAGCAGCCCTGAGGATGGATTCGTAGGAGATGGAAGCGCTCGGAATCTCGCCGATAGGACTTGCCGCCTATGCGGCCAACTTCATCATCCTGGTCGTTCTGCTGAGGCTTTTCCTGTTCAAGCCGGTCAAGGCGATGCTGGCCCGCCGCCAGCAGAGGATCGCCGACGGGCTGGAAGCGGCCGAACGCGCCCGGAAGGAAGCCGAAGGCCAGCGCGCAGCCTTCGAGCGCGAGCTCGCCGCCGCGCGCGACGCGGCGCAGCAGGAGGCCCGCGCGGCGGCCGATGCGACCGAGCGCATGCGCGGCGAGGTGCTTGAGGCCGCCCGCGAAGAGGCGGAACAGATCAAGGCGCGCGCCCGCGAGGAAGCGGAGCGCGAGCGCGAGCAGGTGACCGAGTCCCTGCGGCGCGAGGCGGGGGAGCTGGCGTTGCTGATCGCCGGCAAGGTGATCGCCCAGGCGGTCGATCCGGCCGCCCATCGCGCGCTCGTGGACCGCGTGCTCGACGATATCGGTGGGGATGAGTGAATCCGGGTGAGCTCGCCGAACGGTACGCGAGCGCCTGCTTCGGCATCGCCCTGGAGGAGTGGATCGACGCGTTGCGGGCGGTGAGCCGGGCACTGGAGGCCGACGAGCCGGCCTGCGCCGCGCTGGACGATCGGGCGGCACCGTTCGCCGACCGCCAGCGGCGCATGGAGAAGATGATCCCCACCGGGACGCCGGCTGCCGTGCGGCGTTTCTTCGGCACGCTGCTTGCCAACGGCGACGCGGCCCTGCTGCCGCGCGTGCTCGCCGGCCTGGAACGGCTGGCGACGGCGGGTCCGTCGGCGCGGCTCGCGACGGTGACCAGCGCCGTCGAGCTGGATGCCGGGACCCGGCAGCAGGTCGAGGGTTCGGTCAGGAGCAGGTACGGGGCGGACGTGCAGATCCGCTACGAGGTCGACCCGCAGTTGATCGGCGGGCTGCTCATCCGCGTCGGGGACGAGGTGATCGACGGCAGCGTCGCCGCGCGGCTGCGCGAGCTGGACAGCACGCTGCGACGTGCCATTTGACGGACGGGGATTGAACAAGCCGATGGCGATACGAGTCGATGACATAACGCGGCAGCTTCGCCGCCAGATCGAAGGGTTCGAGGCGCCGCTGGAGCGGCGCGAGGTCGGCACGGTGATGAGCGTCGGCGACGGCATCGCCCGCATCTCCGGGTTGAGCGGCGCCATGGCGACCGAGCTCCTGGAGTTCCCGCAAGGGGTGCCCGGCATCGCCCTCAACCTGGAGCGCGACGTGGTCGGCGCGGTGATCATGGGTCCGTACGCCCACATCGAGGAAGGCGACACGGTCAAGAGCACGGGGCAGATCGCATCGGTGCCGGTCGGCGACGACCTGATCGGCCGGGTCGTCGACGCGGTCGGCACGCCCATCGACGGCAAGGGTGACCTGCACCTGGCCGAGCGCCTCCCGATGGAGCGCATCGCTCCCGGCGTGATCGAGCGGGACAACGTCGATACGCCGGTCCAGACCGGCATCAAGGCGATCGACGCCATGATCCCGATCGGCCGCGGCCAGCGCGAGCTGATCATCGGCGACCGTCAGACCGGCAAGACGGCGATCGCGATCGACGCGATCCTCAACCAGCGGGGTGGCGACCTGCTGTGCATCTACGTCGCCATCGGCCAGCGCCAGGCACAGATCGCGCAGGTGGTCGCATCGCTGGCCGAGCGCGGCGCGCTGGAGCACACCGTGGTGGTGGCGGCCTCGGCGTCCGAGCCGGCGCCGCTGCAATACATCGCCCCCTATGCCGGCTGCGCGATCGGCGAGTTCTTCATGGAGCAGGGGCGCGACGCGCTGGTGATCTACGACGATCTCAGCAAGCACGCATGGGCGTACCGGCAGGTGTCGCTGCTGCTGCGCCGCCCGCCCGGCCGCGAGGCCTACCCCGGCGACGTGTTCTACCTGCACTCGCGGCTGCTGGAGCGCGCGGCGCGCCTGTCGGAGGAGCGGGGCGGCGGCTCGCTGACCGCGCTGCCGATCATCGAGACGCTGGCCGGCGACGTGTCCGCTTACGTGCCGACCAACGTCATCTCCATCACCGACGGACAGATCTACCTGGAGAACGAGCTGTTCCACGCCGGCCAGCGGCCGGCGGTCAACGCCGGACTGTCGGTCTCACGCGTGGGCGGCGATGCACAGACGAAGGCGATGAAGAAGGTCGCCGGAAGGATGCGGCTCGAGCTGGCGCAGTTCCGGTCGCTGGCGGCGTTCGCGCAGTTCGGCTCGGACCTGGACGCGACCACCCGCGACCAGTTGGAGCGGGGGCTGCGCCTGACCGAGCTGCTCAAGCAGCCGCAGTACGAGCCGGTGCCACTGGAGGAGCAGGTGATCGCCATCTACGCCGTGACCGAGGGCTTCGCGGCGCAGGTGCCCGTCGCCGACATCCAGCGCTATGCGCACGAGCTGATCGACTTCGTGAGCAGCACCCATCCGGAGATCCGCGCCACGATCGCGACCCGACGGGAGATCACCGACGACGTGGGTCAGGCGCTGCGGGCCGCGCTGGAAGAGTTCGGCGGGCGCTTTCGGGAGAGTGCCCGGCAGGCGTCGGCCAGGACCTGATCCGTGGCATCGGTCCGCGAGATCCGGCGCCGCATCCGCAGCGTGCGCAACATCTCCCAGGTCACGCGGGCCATGGAGATGGTGGCGGCGTCGCGCATGCGGCGCGCTCAGGAACAGGCGCTGGCATCGCGCGCCTACGCCGCCAAGGCGTGGGAGGTGCTCATGCACCTGGCGGCGATGGTGGGCGGCGCCCAGCACCCGCTGTTGACCGAGCCGGCGACCAGCAGGACCGCGGCGCTGATCGTGATCACCGGTGATCGCGGTCTGGCGGGCGCCTACAACGCCAACGTCATGCGCGTGGCGACCCGCTTCGCGGACGACAGCGAGCTCGACATCAAGACCATCGCGGTCGGTCGCAAGGGCCGCGAGCTGCTGCTGCGTGGCGGCTACGACCTGCTCGCCGAATTCGTGGACCTGCCGGCGCGTCCCACCGAGGCCGACGTGGCACCGATCGCCGAGGTGGCGCTCGGCGCGTTCCTGTCGCAGGAGGTGGACCGGGTGTACGTCGCCTACAGCGACTTCATCAACGTGCTGCATCAGGAGCCGGTCGTGCGCCCACTGCTGCCGGTTCGAGCCGGCGATCCGGGCAGCCGGGTGCTCGCCGAATTCCTGCACGGCGAACCGCCGGAGCAGACCAACCCCTACATCTACGAGCAGGGTTACGACGAGCTGGTCGCCACGGTGGTTCCGAGCTTCACGCGGCTGCAACTCTACCAGGCGATCCTGGAGAGCCTGGCCAGCGAATACTCGGCACGCATGGTGGCCATGCGCAACGCCACCCAGAACGCCGATGATCTGGTCGGAGAGCTGACCCTGTCCTACAACAAGGCGCGGCAGGAAGCGATCACCACCGAGATGCTGGACATCGTCGGCGGGGCGGAAGCTCTGGCAGCGGCCGAGGCGCCGGCGTCGTAACGAAGAACCGAGCGGAGGAGAGCATGGCAGAGGGCGCTGCGGGGACCATCACCCAGGTCATGGGCGCGGTCGTCGACGTCGAGTTTCGGTCCGGCGAGTTGCCGGAGATCCACAACGCGCTGCAGGTACCGGCGCAGAACGGCGGAGAGCCGCTGGTGCTGGAGGTGCAACAGCACCTCTCGGACGACCAGGTGCGCTGCGTGGCGATGGACGCCACCGACGGGGTGCGCCGCGGCCAGGCGGTCGCCGATACCGGCGGCCCGATCACCACGCCGGTGGGCCCGCCGGTGCTGGGGCGGATTTTCAACGTGCTCGGCCGGCCGATCGACGGCGGAGCCGCCGTCGAGGAGGCGGAGCGGCTGCCCATCCACCGGCCGCCGCCGGGCTTCAGCGAGCAGGTGACCGAGCGGGTGATCTTCGAGACCGGGATGAAGGTGATCGACCTCATCGCGCCGTTCACCCGCGGCGGCAAGATCGGCGTGATCGGCGGCGCCGGGGTGGGCAAGACCGTGATCATCCAGGAGCTGATCTCGTCGCTGGCGCGCGAGCACGGCGGCTACTCGGTGTTCGCGGGGGTCGGCGAGCGCACCCGCGAGGGTACGCAGCTCTACAAGGAGATGCAGGAGGCGGGCGTCATCGACAAGCTGGCGATGGTGTTCGGGCAGATGAACGAGCCCCCCGGCGTGCGCCTGCGCGTGGCCCTGACCGGGCTGACGATGGCCGAGCACTTCCGCGACGGCGGGGGGGACGTGCTGCTGTTCATCGACAACATCTTCCGCTTCGTCATGAGCGGGGCGGAGGTGTCGGCGTTGCTCGGCCGCATGCCGAGCGCGGTCGGCTATCAGCCCACCCTGGGCACCGAGATGGGCGAGCTGCAGGAGCGCATCACCTCCACCACCAGGGGATCGATCACCAGCATGCAGGCGGTCTACGTACCGGCCGACGACTACACCGACCCGGCGCCGGTGGCCACCTTCGCCCATCTCGATGCGACCATCGCCCTGGAGCGCTCGATCGCGGAGATGGGCATCTACCCGGCGGTCGATCCGCTGGCGTCGACCAGCCGTGCCCTGGAGCCGCAGGTGGTGGGCGAGGAGCACTACGAGGTGGCGCGCGGGGTGCAGCAGGTCCTGCAGCGCTATAACGAGCTGCAGGACATCATCGCCATCCTGGGAGTGGACGAGTTGCCGGAGGACGACAAGCTGATGGTCGCGCGGGCGCGCAAGATCCAGCGCTTCTTCTCGCAGCCGATGTTCGTCGCCGAGCAGTTCACCGGGCAGCCGGGCCGCTACGTACAGGTGGCCGACACCGTCGCCGGCTTCAAGCGCCTGCTGGACGGCGAGCTGGACCACATCTCCGAGCAGCACTTCTACATGGCCGGCACGGCCGACGAGGTGATCGAGCGGTCGCAGCAGGCGCAGACCGACTCCGAGGGGGCGGCGTAGGGTGTCGGTGCGGCTGGAGGTCATCACCATCGAGCGCCACGCGTTCGACGAGCAGGTGGAGATGGTCATCGCCCCCGGCGCCTCGGGCGTACTGGGCATCCTCCCGAACCACGCGCCGCTGATGTCCGCGCTCAAGCCCGGGGCGCTGGAGGTGAGGATCGCGGGTCAGGAACCGCAGTTCATCGCGGTCGGCGGCGGCTTCATCGAGGTGCAGCCGGACCACGTCGTGGTTCTGGCCGGCAGCGCCGAGCACGGCCATGAGATCGACCTGGAGCGCGCCCGCGAGGCGCGCCGCGCCGCCCGCGAGCACATGGAGCGCGGGCGCGCCGGCGACCGCGTGGCGTTCGAGGCAGCCCTGCACGCCCTCCTGCACCAGGAGGCGCGCCTGCATGCCGCCGAGACCCATCATCGGCGGTCCGCATCCGGAGCTCCGCCCCGCTCCTGATCGCTCCTACGGGAGCGCGAAGATCGCGGCCTGCAAACCGGCCGAAGCCTCGTGGCGCTCGCCGGACCGACGCTCGACGATGACCAGGAGCTCCTCGAGATGGGCGGCCGAGAAGCCGTGCGGGCTGGCTGGATCGACCAATACCGACTTGCGGTACGTGCCCTGCTGACCCGGTTCGCCAGAAGAATGGACGTCAGAAGGATGGATGAGGGCTATCCGGTGGCGTCCGCCAGGCTCCTCGCCGCCAACGTCATCGATCACGAACTCGTCGATGACAAAGCTGAACCCATCCCGGTGCGGGACGAAATACAGCGACGTGGTGCCGATCGCCAGCGTGACGGCGGTCGTCGGGCCCAGACCGTCGTCGGCCACGGGAGCGAACAGCACCTCGCTCGACGATGGCAGGTGCCACAGAACGTACGCGATCCCGTCCGCGCATGCGGCGAAGTGCGCGCCGACGCCGTCAAGGAGTGGCTGGGACGATCCGTCACCGCGGTGCCGGACCAGCGAGTCGCCGGCCGCAGGCGCGACGAATGACGCGCGGCCCGCGCACGGGACCGGCCAGACGAGGCGCGGATGATCTGCCATCCCCTCCGGCCGGTGTCTGCCCGGGCCCGAATCCGCGGACAGCTCGACCACCGATGGACCGCGCGGGGTTGCCGTGACCAGCAACAGATCGCCCGACTCCTGCGGCATCAGCGCGCGCGGCGTGCCCTCGAACACCGGAGAGGTCACCCACCAGCCGTCCTCGTCCGCGTCCCGATGGACCCACTTCGGGATCAGCGCATCGGGCTGCTGCTGATCCAGGTAGATCACGTGCTGCCGGCCGACGTGCACGGCGTAGGCGTGCACCCCGAACGCGGCGAGGTCGGACGGGTAGATGCCGACTGCGTCGATGGTCTCCAGGGTGAGTCGGTTGCGGCGGGGATCGAGCCGCGCGAGCTGCAGCGTCAGCGTGTCCAGGCTCGCGAACAGCACGTGCAGCTCGTCGTCCACCGTCGCGATCGTCAGCGGCGCCGCCACCTGGTCCTCGCTCAGCACGGCGACGTGGTGTGGCGCGAGCCCGGTCGGCTCCTGCCTGCAGGCGGCGGCGAGCGCCGCCACGGCGATGAGCGCGAGCACGCGGCCGCGGCCTGCGCCCGGGGGGCGTAGCCGAGCGGCGCCACGGTGCGGCACACTGCCGGCATGCGCGTGGGGGTAGTCTTCTTCGCTGACCGCAACCGGAAGGGCCTGCTGGCGTTGGCGCGGGCCTTGGGTGCTGGCCTCGAGTCGCAGGGCCATCAGGTCGAGGTGGTCGACGGCAGCCGTGACGTCAATACCAAGCTGACCTCCCACCAGTATGTCCTGGTGGGGACCGAGTCGCTGTCGATCACCGGCAAGATACCGGCCCGCGTGGACTCCTTCCTGGCGTCCGCCGGGCTGATCCAGGGGAAGAGGTGCTACGCGTTCGTGTCCAAGTCGTTTCTGGGCTCCAACCGCGCCCTGATAAAGCTGATGCGGGCCATGGAGCACGAGGGGATGTACCTGAAGAATTCCGGAGTGCTGAAGTCGCCGGAGGAGGCTCGGGCGATCGGCTCCCACCTGCGGGTCGGCTGAAGGCGATCAGCGTCTACTCCTTCCAGGGGAAGATCATCCCCCGGAGTGTGCGCACGCCCACCTGCTCGCGGTCCTCCGCCAGCAACGCGTCCCACGGTATCCGTACCCGGCGGCGCTTGCCGCCTGCCTGCTCGACCTGTCCTTCATCCGTCCCCTCCTGGTCGGCGCTAGTCTGATCGGCGCTAGTCTGATCGGCGCTGGTCTGATCGGCGCTGGCCTGCTGCCGTTCCTCCAGGAAGTCGTACTTGTACATGCGCAGCTTGAAGGCGACCGTCAGCAGCAGCACCGCGCTGGCCGGTCCCGGCAGTAGCAGCATCGGCGATCCGAACGCCAGCAGGCGGGTCGGGGCGCCCAGGAACAGCAGCAGGAACAGGCCGAGCAGGTAGGGAGCCGACACGTTCAGCGCGATGAAGAGCCCGACGGTGAATCCGGTGTTGTCGAACAGCAGGGTGAAGCACTTGCGGAGCGTCTTGCCGAACGGATCGCCCATCCGCGTGGTGAGCGGGAAGAACGCCTGCAGCGACAGCAGCCAGAACACGGCCGCCCAGCCGAGCAGTCCGAGCGCGACCAGGCCGATGGTCGACTGGGTGTAGACCGGCACGGCGATCACCAGCAGGAACAGGAAGACCGCCGCGTTGATGACCACCAGCAGCACGGCCGGCAGCCAGCGGGCGCGGATGGCGTCCAGGAAGATCCTCCACTCCGGGGTCTTGTAGTCGGCAAGCTCGCTGACGATCGCGGCGGTGCCCATGGTGAACACCGAGAGCGCGGCCGAGCCGATCACCAGGACCGCGAAGTAGGCAAGCTGCGCCTGCGGCACCGCGCTGAGCAGGAAACCGGTCCCGCTGATGATGAGCACGTAGCCCAGGTTCAGGGCGAAGATGCGGAACAGGTTGTCCCACATGTCGAAGAACGCCTTCTTGATCAGGAACGGGAACATGCGCGGTGGCTCAGTGTACCCGCCGAACGGCGTCAGCTCAATTTGACCGCCGGGCGGCCGGCGGCTACCCTGAGCACGGAGTGACGGTTGGAGGACTACTACCGTCTCCTGGGTGCCGACCCGGAGGATTCACAGGAGCGGATCAAGCGCTGTTTTCGCCAGCGCGCCAAGGAGCTGCATCCCGACCTCACGGTGCTCGCCGAGGAGCAGGCGGAGTCGCGGATGCGCCGGCTGCTCGATGCCTACCGCGTGCTCGGGGACGCGGCACGGCGCAGCGAGTACGATCGGCTCTACGGTCGCGCGCTGCGTCGGCGCCGCTTCGACTACCGGTCGTTCCTTCGCGCCCGCGCCGATCCGGTAAGCTTGGCCAAGCTGGTGCTGTACGACCTGATGCGTTCCCGCGACCGGGAGGCGCTGGCCACGTTCGGTGAGCTCGAAGGGCACATCGAATCCGATCTGGCGGCGTTGCTCGACTATGACGACTTCATGGACTGTGCGTACCTGCTGGCGGAGGCGCTGGAGCGTGACGGCGCGTACGGCAAGGCATGCGAGTACTACCTGCGCGTGTACCACGCGGAGGCGAACCGCCCCTACTTCCGCCACTTCATCGCGGAGGTGGTCGAGCGCATGCGCGAGGTGGCGTGCGTCAAGATGGCGGGGACCGCGGCGGCGGCCGACTCGGTGCGCTGGATCGAGGAGTTGATAGACCTCGACCTGTCCGACCGGGAGTCGGCGTTCTTCTGCAAGCGCATCGCGGAGATCTATTCCGAGGTGGGGGACCTGGAGGCGGCGCGCCGCTACCTGGAGCGGGCGCTCCGCCTGGACGAGGGAGTGGCCGGCGTGAAGAAGCTCAAGGCGCGGGTCGGCCTGCACGAACCGGTCATGCAGGCCCAACAGGCAGCCGAAGTAGTATCCTGAAGGCATGAGGCAACTGTTCAAACGGAGCGGCGTCGCCGGCGCGCCGACGGCGCGGGGACGCGTGCTCGGGGCCGTGACCATCGCCGTGGCCGGCATCGCGATGATGAGCGCCGTGGCCGCCTGGCCCCAGTCGATCGCCAGGCCGGTGGCGACCGTGCGTCTGCACAAGCCGGAGATCATCTCGTCGCCTCAGTTCACGGCGCATGCCGGCATGGTGGCGCGCCAGAGTCGGCTCGATGCGCTGGATCTGGACCAGTGCCGGGCGGTGCTCGACGCGCTGATCGACGAGCACCTCATCGAGCAGGAGGCTGCCCAACAGCGCCTGATCCCCACGGAGGCGGAAGTCGACCAGATCCTGGTCGAGCGTCGCAGGCAGGTGGAGCAGCAGCTTGGACTGGAGTCGCCGTATACCGATGACGGGTGGGCGGCGGAGATCCAGCGGCAATTCGGGTTGACGCCGGAGGAGTACCGGGAGCGGATCACGGTGTTGATCAACACGGAGCGCCTGGCGGCGCAGATGCGCCCGGGCCGGCTGGAAGAGGTCCTGCTCCCGTCCGAGGCGGAGATCGTCGAGTACTACGACCTGAACGTGCCGCTGTTCGCACAGCCGAAGATGGCGCTGGTCCTGCACGTCCACTTCAGAACGCAGGGGCTGGACGAGGACGCCGTGACACGGGCGCGGGAGCGCGCGGACCAGGCGCTGCAGGAGCTGCGTGACGGCGCCGGGTTCGACGACCTGGTGGTGAAGTACTCGGACGACGGCAACTCGCGCTTCAACGGCGGCGAGCTCGGCAACCGCTACCTCCGCCGGGACGATGCCAGGGGAATGGAGACACTGGGCCCGGAGTTCCTGAGAACGGTGTTCGCCATGCAGCTCGGAGAAACCAGCGAAGTGGTCCGGTCCGCCGTCGGCTTCCACATCCTCAAGATCGCCGACCGCATTCCCGCACGCCTGCTCACCCTGGACGACCGGGTGACGCCGCGCTCGTCGCAGACGGTGCGCGGGCAGATCACCGCGCTGCTCGCGACCGATCGCCAGGCAAGAACATCTCAGCAGGTCGTCCAGGAGGTGATCGCGGAGTTGCGGGACCGGGCGGCCGTCGAGATCTTCACGGACAACCTGAACGCCACCTGTCCCACCGAGACGTCTTGACAGCCGCCGATGCGACCGGCCGCCGCAACGCCCGCGTGCTGGCGGTGCAGTCGCTGTACCGGTACGACCTGTGCGGGGGCGCGATCGCCGACGTGGTGGACCTGTCGTGGATGGACGCCATGCAACGCGACGCCCTGAGTGAGGAGACCTGCGCATTCGCCAGGCTGCTGGTCGCCGGCAGTATCGAGAATCTGCCGGCCGTGGACGGCTGTATCGACCGGCAGCTCGAGCACTGGGACCTGGAACGGCTCTCGCGCGTCGACCTTGCGATCCTGCGGATGAGCGTGTACTGCCTGCTGCATCAGCGGGATGTCCCGGCGTCCGTGGTCATCAACGAGGCGGTGGAGATCGCCAAGGGGTACGGCACCGACGACTCCTACCGATTCGTCAACGGCGTGCTGGACGGCGTGCGCAAGCGGGTGGCATGAGCGCGTCCCGGAACGCGCCGTGACCGCACGAGGGCGCCGCGGCCGCCGTTCCTCGCCGGCGCCGGGCATGCCTCCGCGGCTGCCGGGCCGGGCGCGCCGGGCGCGCCGCGCGGCGGACGTGGACGCGGAAGCGCCGGCGATGACGCGGCTGAAGAGCGAAGCGGACATGGTGGGCATTCGCGAGTCGGCGCGCATCCTCTCGGAGACGCTGCGGCTGGTCGCCGAACGGATCGAGCCCGGAGTCACCACGGCCGAGCTCGACCACGTCGCCCGTTCGCACATCGAGGCGAACGGTGCCCGGCCCGCGTTTCTGGGCTACCTGGACTACCCGGCGACGCTGTGCGTGTCCATCAACGAGGAGGTGATCCACGGCATCCCCGGCCGGCGGAGGCTGGCGGCGGGCGACATCGTCGGCATCGACTGCGGCGTGGACCGGGCGGGCTGCTTCAGCGACGCGGCGCTGACGCTGCCGGTCGGGAGCGTTGCGCCGGGCACCGAATCGCTGTTGGAGGTCACGCGCGAGTGCCTCCGGCAGGCGGTCGCCGCGGCGGTGCCGGGCAACCGCCTGCGCGATGTGGCCAATGCCGTCTACCGGTACGCGAGTGCCCGGGGGTACGGCGTCGTGCGGCAGTTCTGCGGACACGGCGTCGGCTTCTCCCCGCACGAGGATCCGCAGGTGCCCAACTACCCGTCCCCGGGCAGCAACCCGCGCATCAAGCCCGGGATGGTGCTGGCGATCGAACCGATGATCACCGAGGGCACATGGAAAGTGGAGGTGCTCGACGACGGCTGGACGGTCGTCACCGCCGATCGCAAGCGTGCCGCTCACTTCGAGCACACGGTGGCCATTCTCTCCGACCGCGCCGAAGTGCTGACCTCGCACCCGTGATCGGCGGATGCCGCCTCCGCAGGCTGCGGAATCGGTTGAGTCTGCCGGGTGCAGCCCTGCTGCTTGCGGCTGCTGCGAACCTCGGCGTGCAGGACGCCGCCGCCGCGCCGGATGCGGGCGCACCGGGTGTGACCTCCGCGGTGTTGATCGACCTGCAGCAGGCGGTGCGCAACGTGGCCGAAACGGTCACGCCGGCGGTGGTGAAGCTCGATACCGTGGCGGCCGGCCAGTCCCGGGCGGACCTCCGCCCGAACCTCATGCCCGTGCCCGGGGTCGGATCAGGGGTGCTGGTGCGCCGTGACGGCGACCGGCACTTCATCGTTACCAACTACCACGTGGTGAGGTCCGCCGAGCGGATCGTGGTGACGCTCAGCGACGAGCGCAGCTTTCCGGGGGAGATCGTGGGCGCCGACACGCGCATGGACCTGGCGATGGTGGCCGTGCGGACGCCGGACGAGCTGCCGCTCGCCGTTCTGGGCGACTCCGACACCCTGCGGGCAGGCGACCTGGTGCTGGCCGTCGGCAGTCCGTTCGGTCTGGACGCCACGCTGACGCTCGGCATTGTCAGCGCGGTCGGCCGTTCCGGCGGCGAAGTCGGCAATATCAGCGACTTCATCCAGACCGACGCCAACATGAACCCGGGCAGTTCCGGCGGAGCCCTGGTGGACATCACCGGCCGCGTGGTAGGCATCAACACCTGGATCCAGGCGCAGGGCAGCCGTTGGGCGGGGGTCGGATTCGCCTTGCCGATCAACAACGCCAAGCCGGTCATCGACCAGTTGATCGAGGACGGAAGCGTCAGCTACGCATGGCTCGGCGTCGTGCTCGCCGGGCCGGACATCGTCGACTATCTGACGCCCGGGCGCTCCGGCGCCGTGCTCTTCGACCTCTATGACGGGGAACCGGCCCAGCGCGCGGGTCTGCGCGCCGGGGACGTCGTGCTGGCAGTCGCCGGTCAGGAGGTCGCCGACAGCGACGACCTGATCAGCGCCATCGTGGCGCTGGAACCGGGCCAGCCCGCGCGGTTCCGGCTGATGCGCGACGGTATCGAGCGGGCCGTCGTGGTGTGGCCGGGGTCGGAGGAGCCGCAGCCGGGAACGGTCTGGCCCGGCGTGCGTGTCCAGTCCCTGCAGGCTCTGACGGAGCAGGCTCGGGCGGCGTTGCCTGACGCGGGTGTGTTCGTGCTCGCGGCAAGCTCCGGCAGTGCCGCCATGGAGTCCGGTCTGCGGCCTCAGGACGTGATCGTCCGTATCGACGACGAGGAGGTCCGTGACCTGCGTGGCTTCTATCGCCTGATCAACGCCAGGCAGCAGGGCTCGTTCGACGTGCGCGTGGTGCGTGATGGCCGTGAGGTGACCGTCCGCGTGGATCGTTGAGCGTACGACCCGTGTCGTACGACACGGGTCCGGGTTGCGGGAGACGGCTACTCCAGCTCCCAGCGTTCCGGCACTTCACCGCGTTTCACGGAAGCGGACCACAGGCCGTCGCTGGCGGTGAGCGCAAATACCGTGACGCCGTCAGTCCCGGGGTCCACCCACAGGCGCAGGATGGATGCGTGGTAGATGGCCTCGGTGGTGAGCGGCAGCCGTCTCACCGCGAGGTCGCCCTCCAGCGACGCCGTAAAGTAGCCATGGTCGTCGGTGCCGACCAGCGCCGTGCTGCTGACGGCGACCGCGCCCCGCAACGGCACGGCCTGGTCGTCGGCCCTGATCTCGTGCGTATCCGGCCAGGTCTCCCCTCCGTCCCGGGAGCGCCACACCGTCCCCGTGCTGCCCGTCAACACCAGGGTGCCCGTGCCGTCGTGGACCACGCTGCGGAACGTCTCGGAACCCTCCGGCGACGGTGCCGTGTCGGATATCACCAAGCTACCGAGGCTTCCGGTGTAGAGCTCGCTGCCGGCGACGGCCCAGTAGGTGCCGGCTCCGTCGGTGGCGACCGCCTCGACCGGATGGCTGAGGTCGTCAAGATCTACCTCGAATTCGGGTGCCCCGGACGATCGGCGGCTGGCGCTCAGAAGCCGGTAGGAACGGTTCTCTCCTCTCGACTTGGCGATGACCGCGAACAACACCGACTCATCGTCATCGGGCGTGAACAGGCCGATCACCTCACGGCCGCTCACCTCGGAGCCCGGGACCGCTTCCCAGGCCACCGAGTTGGCCGTGATCAGGCCGGCGTCCGCCTGGAGCAGAGCGAAACGCTCCTCTTCGACGAACAGGGCGCCGGCGAGCAGCGACGGCTCGCCGGCGTCGGGTCGCCATCGGACGAACGGCAGCATCACGGCGGACGTGCTCTGGCCGTCGAACGTGACGGTCATCGAGGTCCACTCGCCGGGAGGACTCTGGTCGGTCCCGACCGCCCGTGACCACAGCTTGCCGGCGGCGACCAGATAGCGGTCGCCCCAGCGCGCGACGCCGCCGATGGTGATGTCGTTGGCCAGGTTCCGGTCGACGGTAGGCTGCTGGTGGGCCAGATGGTGGAAGATACCGGTGACAGGATCCTGACAACCCGAAAGGACAAGCGACAGCGCCGCGGCCGCCGCGCCGGCAAGCGTGCGCCGCACGGTCATCCTCGTCACGTTCGATCGACTCCGCATCGCCGCCATCGCCTGTCAGAAGTGGTAGACGATCTGCGGGGAGATATCCAGGAACGTGGCCAATCCCGGACCCGACCCCGCGCTCGCCGCGCCCCAGAGCGGTTCGAACATCAGCCAGACGCTGACCGAGCCGCCGAAGGACCAGTTTCGATCGTAACGATAGAAGAGGGACGCGCCCGGCCGGAGGATCAGGTTGACGCTGAACAGGTCAGCCAGCTTCATGAATCCGACACCGGCATTCACGAAGACCGGCAGGTCGAACTGTCCCAGGCCGAACAGGTTCGAGCTGAACTGGTAGCCCAGGCGGCCGGTGACCGGAACCAGCAGCAGCGGCTCCCCGTGCCGGTCGATCGCGAACATGCCGCCGACCTCGGCTCCAACGGTCAGGCGCGGCCCGAGGAAGGCGTTCCAGTTCAGTGACAGCTTGCCTCCCGGCGTCAGGTTGGTGCCGGTGACACGGGAGCCGGCGACCTCGTCGGTCGGCAGATAGGTGAACAGCGGCAACACCAGGCTGGCGCCCAGCGCCAGCATCTGGTCGCCCAGGACGTAGGGGTCGCCCTGCGCGTCGGCGCCGGGGGGCGGTTGTGACTCTTCCTGAGCCACGGCGTGACCGATGGCGAACACGATGGCGACCGTCGCGACGAGGAACCGTTTCAAGACTGGGTCCGGAGTATATCGTGAGCCGTGCACCGCATCCAGTGACCGGACACGTCCTCGGGCAGGCCGGTCGCCGGCTCGGCGCCCCTTGAGTATATTTGCGGGCATGAGGGTGCGCTCATGAATGACATCGTCCCGCGTGAGACGCTTTCCAGGCAGGGCGTGGCCGGCTTCACGGCGGTCGCCGGCGGCGTCGGCCTGCTGGTGCTGCTGGCGCTGCCCGGCGTGGTCGGGATCGTCATCGCCGGCCTGGTCACCGCGGGCGGCCTGGCGTTCGCGACCAGCAGGGATGATCGGCGGCCCGGCCTCGTGGTCGCCGGCGCCGGCGTGCTCGGCATCCTGTCCGCAGCCTTCGGATTCCCGGGTATCATCCTGGGCTTGGCGGGAGCCGGCCTGATCGCGTACGGCGGCCTGTCGGTCTACCGCTTCGTTCGCGGCCTGAAGTCCCGGATGTAGAGCCGTCCCCCCGCAGCCGACAATAGAAGCGGAGGGGGCCTCACCGACACCATCCCTGAAGCCCTCCCCAAGGGGGACAGGATGGCGAACGGCGGGGTAGCGGGAGGCGGGCGATGGCTCGTCATCCCGGTGCTTGCGCTGACCCTGGGGGTCGGACGAGCGTCGGCGGCCGACCTGGAAGCGGCATGGGACGCGCAGTTGCGCGGGCGTCTGCAACAGGCGCAGGTCCTGCTGGAGTTCGACCTGGTACCCGCGACGTCTGCGCATCGGCTCGCCATGGCGGGCGTGGCGCTGGAGCTGGGCGACCTGGACCGCGCGCAGTCGGCCCTGCAGCCACTCGTGGACGACGCCGCTCACCCGGATTTTGCGGGCGCGGTGTTGCTGCTCGGGCGCCTTCACCTCGCCGCCGGACGGGACGACGATGCCCGCAACGCGTTCTCCGCCTCCCTGGAGCGGTCCGCGGACGGGCCGTACGCTCCGGCGGCTCACTTGGCGCTGATTCGTCTCGACATCCACTCGGGGAGATTCGAGGAGCTCGATGACAGGCTGCGCCGCCTCGCCGCGCTCGGCTCGTCGCCGGAGCTGGCGATGGCGCTCGATCTTCTGGACCCTGAAGGTGGAGGTGGGACGGTCCGCCCCTTTCCGTCGCCGGTCGGGCTGTTCGAGGCAGCGCGACTGGCCGATGGGTTGGTGTCGTCCTCGCTGCCGGAGCTCCCGGCGGTACGGCCGGCGGTGGATGTGCTCTCGCCGGAAGCGAGCGACGCGGTGAGTGGCCGGTCGCCCGCCTCGGGAGGGGAAGCCACCGCTCAGGGTACCGAGGCCGGGGCGGCGCGACCTTCGGGGGGACTGGTTCCGGTAGCCGCGCCTGCGGCCCGCGGCGGCCCGCAGTTCACCTTGCGGCTCGGCTCGTTCAGAGACCCGATCAACGCACGGCACATGGTGAACGCACTGCGCGACGCGGAGTTTCCCGTACGCACGCGGCAGAACGGCGACCTGGTGCAGGTGCTCGTCGGCGCCGTGGCCACCCGTCAGGCGGCCGAGCTGCTGCTGAAACGCGTGCAGGCGATCGGCTACGACGGCGACGTCATTCCGTATCTTGCCGGCTCCGGTCCGTGACCGGCTGCACCTGGTGCAGGTGGAGCACCGTCGCCCCGCCGGCGGGCGAGGGGGGAGGGGTCGGCCCGACTCGCGTCAGCCGCAGCGAGCGCTCGACCCGATCCGACGAGTACTCCTCCGCGTAATCGATCAGGAAGCTGAGATAGCCCTGATGGGTCCCGCGCGGACCGACGATCTTCATGGAGAGAAGCCGGCCGCGAAGCGCGAAGCCGCCTTCGAGCACCTGCTCGCCATCAATCCATACGAACCGGTCGCCAAGGAATTCCAGCGACAGCCCGCCGGACGACCGGTAGTGACCGCTCAGCACCGCGACGGGGGCCGGGACCCCGGTGGGCAGCAGCGCCTCCTGCTCGGCCGGCGTCAGCCGCCGATAGGTGCGGCGGCTGACGGCGTACGGGTCGTGGCCGCGGACCTGGACCAGGATCTCCGCGGCTGAGTGCGTCTCGATGGCCAACGTCCTGGCGATGACTTCGATCGCCGCGTTGCGGGTCCACACGTCCAGACGTGCGAGTAGTGGACGGTGGGATGCGACCCACTCGAGCTGCTCCAGAACCGCGCCGTCGTAGATGGAGATCAGGCGCTGGTCGGGCGCGAAGACGATCAGCTCCCTGGGAACAGCGGCGTCGGAGGTGTCCGGCGGGTCATCGCGATACCACGGTCCGGCGAGGAATGCTTCGTACGGTTCGACGCCGGGGCCGGCGTACAGGGCGAGCAGCCGCGCTTCCGGATCGGCGGGCGCGTCGACCGGTTCGGTCCGAAGAAGCACGTACCCCGCGCCCTCCGCATCCCACCCATAGGTCAGACGCAGCAGGTCGAGCCCGCTCTCCGACTCCGGCGCATTCACGTAGGCCACGAGTGGCACGGCAGCGCCGTCCTCGCCCCCCTGCTCTCCGCCCGCATGCCGGCCGCCCGCGGAGTCATCGATCATCAAGGTGCCGTGGACGGCGATGCGGGCGATCGGCCGGTAGCCTGCCGCGCCCTGGGAGGCCGGCACGCGCTGATAGGCGTCCAGCGTCTGACGGTCCGATCCCGCCGTGCCACGGATCACGATCTCCGGGGTCGGATCACCGACCAGGTCGACGAGGGTGAGCTGCAAGGTGTCTGGGTCCAGGGCCTGGGTATCCGCCTCCCAGACCATGCGCCAGCTCACCCCGTCATCCTGGTAGTCGATCACGCCGACCCGGATCGGGCTGTCGGCGGAAGCGGTGCGGCGGAACGCGGCGATCTGCTCCTGGCCGGGGTCGTCGTCCAGTGCCCCGGTCAGGAGGGCGAGCCGTTCGAGGCCGGACCCGAGCGTCGGCTGCGGCGGCGCGGAGTCGCCCGGGTTCGCGCCGCCGGTGTCCGGGCCGCCTGCGCCTGTAGCGACGCTGACCGATGCGCCTCTGCCCGCGTCCGTGTCCGCCGCGCCGCCGCAGCCGGCGAGCACGGCCGCGGCAGCGCCGGCGAGCAGCCAGGCTCGCACCGTCGCCTTCCCGTTCACCTTCCCATTTTGACACGGTGGCGGAACCGCCGGCACAGTGAAGCATGAGAGCCGACAGCGGCGAGAGCCGGAACATCTTCCGGAACCTCTCGCCGCTTGATCATCGCTACTACCTGGAGAACCGGGAACCCTTCGACCGCCTGGCCGACTTTCTGAGCGAGGAGGCGGTCGTGCGCTCTTACGCGCGGGTAGAGATCGCGCTGCTGCGGCAGCTCGTCCGCATGGTGCCGGATGCCGTCCGGCCCGGTCCGGGCAGCGGTGAGGAGCTGCAGCAGGCGCTGGACGCGACCGCCGCCGCGGTCGACCCGGCGGAGGTGCACGCCGAGGAGCAGGTCACGCGTCACAACCTGCGCGCCGTGGTGCACGTGCTGCAGCGGCGGCTCCCGGAGTCGGTCCGCCACCTGGTGCATCTGGGAGCCACGTCGTTCGACATCCAGGACACGGCGACCGCGCTGCGCATCGGCGGAGCCGTCCGCGCGGTGGTGGTGCCGTTGCTGCTCGACCTCACCGATTGCCTGGCCGATCTCGCGGAAACGGAGGCAGCGACGCTGCAGGTGGGGCGAACGCACGGCCAGCACGCGGTGCCGATCACCTTCGGCTTCGCCGTCGCTTCGTTCGTGGCGCGCCTCGATGACGTGCTGCCTCGCATCCTGCAGGCTGCCGACGAGCTTCCCGGGAAACTTTCCGGCGCCGTCGGCGCCTACAATGCCACCGCGCTGCTGGTCGACGATCCTCTGGAGTTGGAGCGGCGCGTGCTGGCCGACCTGGGGTTGACGGCGGCGGCCCACGCCACCCAGATCGTACCGGCGGAGCCGCTCGTCCGGCTGCTGTTGGAGATCAACCTGGCGTTCGGAGTGCTCGCCAACCTGGCCGATGACCTGCGCAACCTGCAGCGAACGGAGATCGCGGAGGTGGCCGAGTCCTTCGACGCGTCTCAGGTGGGGTCGTCGACCATGCCCCAGAAGCGCAACCCCTGGAACAGCGAGCACGTCAAGAGCCTCTGGAAGGCATTCTCGCCGCGGGTGGGCACCTTCTTCCTGGATCAGGTCTCCGAGCACCAGCGCGACTTGACCAATTCCGCGTCGGCCCGTTTCGTCGGTGAGTACCTGGCGGGATTCACCGCCGCCGTGAACCGCACGCTGCGCGTCGTCGGCTCGCTGCACGTCGACCGGCGCCGCATGGCCGACGCCGTGGGCACGGGCGGCGACGCGGTCGCGGCGGAGGCCGCCTACGTCGCGCTTGCGCGCGCCGGCGTGGCCGAAGCTCACCAGGTGGTCCGGCAGGCGGCGGCCGAG
Organism: Spirochaetia bacterium; assembly: GCA_963662775.1. GTDB lineage: Bacteria > Spirochaetota > Spirochaetia > SZUA-6 > Bin103 > CATQHW01. The sequence continues at coordinate 381,137 of OY759747.1, read as the reverse complement.
GCGCGATCCGCCGGAGGGACCGTCGCGGACGCCCTGGAGCGCGACCGTGACCGCTGGGCGCTGCTGGAACGGGTCGCGGTGGGGGCCGACGGGGCGAGCGCGGCGGAGTTGCTGCGCGATCCCGGGCGTTACTGCGGGATGGCCGCTGAGCGGGCGCGGGCGGTGGCGGCCCTGCATCGCGAACGGGCGGCGGCGCTGCGACGCGCGCTCGGCGCCCGGGCCGGCTGACCGGCCATGGACACCATCCTCGTCCTCGACTTCGGCGGACAGACCGCCCAGCTCATCTGTCGGCGGATCCGCGACGCCGGCGTGTACAGCATCATCGTCCCCGGCGACCAGCCGCTCGCAGGCGACCTGCTGCGCGACGTCAAGGGCATCGTGCTGTCCGGCTCCCCCCACTCGGTCTACGAACCGTCCGCGCCGCGGCCGGATCCCTCGCTGCAGGCGGCGGGCGTACCGATCCTGGGGATCTGCTACGGGCTGCAGCGGCTGGTCACCGACCGCGGCGGCCGGGTCGCGGCCGGGGCCACCCGAGAGTACGGGCGGTCCCGCATTCACATCCGCGAGCGCAGCCCGCTGTTCGACGGGGTCGAGGACGGTTTCGTGTCGTGGATGAGCCACAGCGACGTCATCGAACGGCCGGCCGGCATGACGACGTTGGCGGTTTCGGAGAACGGCCACCCTGCCGCGATGCAGGACGCCGCGATGCAGGACGCCGCGATGCAGGACGCCGCGATGCAGGACGCCGCGATGCAGGACGGCGCGATGCAGGACGGCGCGATGACGTACGGACTGCAGTTCCATCCGGAGGTCTCGCATTGCGAGTTCGGAACCCGCATCCTCTCGAATTTCGCCGCCGGAGTGTGCCGGGCACGGCGCGAATGGAACATGGATCGATTCCTGGAGGCGGCCGCCGGCCGCGTGCGGCGGCAGGTCGGCGCCGCGCCGGTGGTCACGCTGATCTCCGGCGGGGTCGACTCGGCGGTGGTGGCGGCACTGCTGCTGCGTATCCTGGAACCCGATCAGGTACACCTGCTGTACGTGGATACCGGGCTCATGCGCGACGCGGAAACCGGGGAGGTCCTGGCGAGCCTGCGCACGCTGGGCGCCACCAATCTCCACGCCGTGGACGCATCGCGGCGGTTCTTCGCGGCGCTGTCCGGAGTCACCGACCCGGAGCGCAAGCGCACGGCGGTCGGCGACGAGTTCGTGCGCGTCGCGGTGGACGAGCTCGAGCGGCTGGGCATCGCCGGCGCCTACCTCGCGCAGGGAACGCTCTACACCGACCTGATCGAGTCGGGGAAGGGGGTGGGCTCGCGCGCGGACGTGATCAAGTCGCACCACAACGTGCGGTCTCCCCTGATCGAGGCCAGGCGCAGCTCCGGCGTGCTGGTGGAGCCGCTCGCGGACCTGTACAAGGACGAGGTGCGCCGGTTGGGGCGGAAGCTCGGCCTGTCTGCGCGGGTGGTCGGCCGCCATCCCTTTCCGGGGCCGGGCCTGTCGGTGCGGATTCTTGGCGAGGTGACAAGGGAGCGGTGCCGGACGTTGCGCGCCGCCGACCGTATCCTGATCGAGGAGCTGCACCGGCGCGGCCTCTACGATGCCATCTGGCAGGCGTTCTGCGTGCTGCTGCCGGTCCAGTCCGTGGGAGTCGCGGGCGACGTACGCCGCTATGGATCGGTGCTCGCGATCCGCGCCATAACGTCGGAGGACGGGATGACCGCCGATGTCTACCCCATGGCGGCCAACGACCTGCTGGAGATCGCTTCGCGCATCACCAACGCCGTCCCGGAGGTCGGACGGGTGGTGTACGACGTCTCCAGCAAGCCACCGGCCACCATCGAGTGGGAATGAACCGACCGGGATGAACCGACCGGGATGAACCGACCGGGATGAACCGACCGGGATGAGCCTGTACCTGTTGACCGTGACGCCGCTGACGTTCTACGCGGCGTGCGCGCTGCTTCGTGAACAGTCGCCCTGCGTCCCGATCGTTCTGTGGCGGCGGTTCCTGATCGGGGGACTGCTGGCGCTGCCGGGATTCCTGGGCGCCGGGATCGTCGCCGGCTGGTTCGGCTCCTCCTACGCACCCGCGGCGCTGTTCGCGCGGCTCACCACGACCGGGTATCTGTTGCCGGTGGGGATGGCGGCGGTTGCCGCACTGGCGGTGAAACTGTCGACCGAGCTCGCGGCGCGGCGCGGCCCGAGCTCGGCCGATCGGCATGCCGGCGGCGGCACGGGGGATGACGCACTGCCCGTGCTCGCCTCGATGGCCGGCTTCATCGCCTTCTTCGCGGCCGTCGAGCTGGCCGCGGGCCGCCTTCCCCCAAGTCCGATGCACCTTCTGATCATGCCGACGCTGCGCGCGGCGACGATCGTCGTCCTGGCCTTTGCCTGGACGCGCAGGGAGCGCCCGATCGCGGCCGTGCTGATCGCGGTGGCGGCCGTCCTCTTCGCGGGGGAGGTGTCGCATCTGTACGCGGTCGGCTTCCGTGTTCCGGCCGCCGTGCTGGCCGCCGCGGCGGCCGCAGCGGGGGGCATCGCGCTGCGGGCCATGCGCGGAAGCCCATGAAGGGCCGCCTCCGCGCGGCGGTGGTCGCGGTGGCAACGGTGACGGCGGCGGCTGCGCTGACCGGCTGCGCCCGCACGGCGCCGCATCTGGTGTTCCTGGAGGGACCGGTCTGGAGCGCGCTCGACGGCAGCTCCCTCGCCGACCGGCTGGCACCGGTGGGGAGCCAGGTGGGCCGGCGTTTCGAAGTGCGCCGCGCGCGCGCCGACGAGACGCCCGTCCGCGAGCTGGAGGAGATCCTCGACAGGCACTCCTATCGCGGGGTGGTGGTCGGCCCGCTGCTGGCGCTGGAGATACACCAGATCGCGCCGCTGTTCTCCGCGGTGGAGTTCGTCGCGTTCCGGTTTGAGGAGGCCCCGCTGGAGGAAGCCCGGCCGGGTGCGGCGGCCGGCGGCGCGGCATCGGCCGGGCTGCCGGCGAACCTCACCGAGCTCCGCTTCGCCCGCGGCGACGGGTACCGGGACGCGGGCCGGCTGCTCGCGATCCTCGAACCGGATGGCACGATCGGCGTCATCAGCGTGTGGGGACGGGACGAGAGGCTGATCGCGGCGTTTCGGGAAGGCTACGCCGAGGGCGGCGGGCGCGCCTCGATCGATCACCGCCGGCTGGTTTCCAGGCGGGATGAAGGCGAGATTCTCCGGTTCGTGGACGATCTCGCCGGCAAGGGCGTCTCCACGGTGCTGCTCCCGGCCGGCCCGTTCACGCCGCACGGTCTGCGGGCGATGCGCGGAGAAGGGATGCGCGCCATCGTCTCGAACTGGGGGCTTGCCGGGGGTGAGCAGAGCCGGCCACTGGCCGACACCGTGCTCTGCTCGATCGACGACGACCTGGCGGGCGCGCTGCTCGCGCTCTTCCGCGCGCTGGACCAGGGGAGCGCCGCCGGCAGGATGACCGGCTCCACCCTCATCACCTGGGGCGGCGCCGCGCCGCTGCCGGACGAGGCCGCGGTCTACGTTGACCGGCCGGCCGGCTCTTGATAGCTTCGGTGTCACAGTTCCCGGTTGTGTAATTGGTAGCACCCAAGATTCTGGTTCTTGTTGTGGGGGTTCGAGTCCTCCCCGGGAAGTAATCCACCCTTCCGTCGCCTCATGAAGGTCGCGTCATGAAGCTGGTCGCCGACCTGCATCTGCACTCCCATTATTCGCGCGCCACCAGCAGGGACCTGACGCTGGAGCACCTGTGGAAGTGGGCGCAGCTCAAGGGGGTGCAGGTGGTCGCCACCGGCGACGTCGCCCATCCCGGCTGGCTGGCCGAGGTTCGGGAGAAGCTCGATCCGGCCGAGGAGGGGCTGTTCCGGCTGAAACCGGAGCTCGAGTCCGCGGTGGCGGACGAGGTGCCCGATTCCTGTCGGGGGACCGTCCGATTCGTGATCGGCGGCGAGATCAGCAACATCTACAAGAAGCACGACCGCACCCGCAAGGTGCACAACATCGTCTTCTCCCCCTCCTTCGAGACCACCGCGAACCTCCAGGCGGAGCTGGAGAAGATCGGCAACATCCGCTCTGACGGCCGGCCGATCCTGGGCCTGGACAGCCGCGACCTGCTGGAGATCGTGCTCTCGACCGACGGACCCTGCCACCTGATTCCCGCCCACATCTGGACCCCGTGGTTCTCGATCCTGGGCTCCAGATCCGGTTTCGATTCGGTGGAGGAGTGCTTCGCCGACCTGACGCCGCACATCTTCGCGGTCGAGACCGGCCTCTCCTCCGATCCGCCCATGAACTGGCGCGTTTCCTGGCTGGACGGCTACACGCTGATCTCCAGCTCCGACGCCCACTCGCCGCCGAAGCTGTCGCGGGAGGCCACGGTGTTCGACACCGATCTGAGCTACGACGCGCTGTTCGGGGCGCTCGTGGACGGAGAGGCGGGCGGCTATCGCGGCACCATCGAGTTCTTTCCGGAGGAGGGCAAGTACCACCTGGACGGACATCGCAAGTGCGGGGTCTCCTGGGAGCCTCAGACCACGATCGCCCACGCGGGCCGCTGCTCGGCCTGCGGCAAGCCGGTGACGGTCGGCGTCTACCACCGGATGGAGGAGCTGGCCGACCGCCCGCACGGCGCGCGCCCCGACGGCGCCGGACCATTTGCCAGTCTCATCCCCCTGCCGGAGGCGCTCTCCGAGATGCTGGGATCCGGTCCCAACTCCAAACGCGTGCAGACGGAGTACCGCCGCCTGCTGAAGCGGCTGGGGCCGGAGCTGAGGATCCTGCAGGACCTTCCGCTGGAGGAGATCGCGGCGGCCGGCGATGCGCTGCTGGTGGAGGGCATCCGCCGCATGCGGGCCGGCGAGGTGCGGGCGCAGAGCGGGTACGACGGCGCGTACGGGGTCATCAGCCTGTTCGACGGAGAGGCGGACCGGGCGTCGGTGTTCCAGCTCGGGATGTTCGCCGACGAGACGCCGGCGCCACCAGCGGCATCCCCCGTCGAACTCCCAGGCGCCCCAGCCGTCCCAGCCCACGATGCCCTGCTCGACGAGGCGCAGGCGACGGCTCCGGGTCCGACCGCCGGCGATTCCGTCGCGCGGGGCGCACCGTCACCCCACCTGCCGGCCGGCTGGCTCGACGGGCTCAACCCCGCTCAGCGGACAGCGGTGATGCACGCCGATGGCCCGCTGGCGGTGGTCGCCGGGCCGGGCACCGGCAAGACCCGCACGCTGACCGCACGCATCGCGTATCTGGTCGAGTCGCGGGGCGTCCCGCCGGCCTCGGTGCTGGCGCTCACCTTCACCAACAAGGCTGCCGAGGAGATGCGCGAACGGCTCGCCGGGCCGCTCGGGGACGACGGGCCGCTCGGGATCACCGTCGGCACGTTCCATCAGCTCGGTGCCGCCGTGCTCCGGGAGTTCGGCGCGGCGGCCGGCATCCCCGGATCGTTCGTCATCGCCGACGAAGAGGACCGGCGCGTGCTGCTGAAGCGGAGCGTTCCCGAACTGTCTTCCGGGCAGGTCCGCAGGGCGCTGGAGGAGATCTCGAGCGGCAAGAACCTCTTGACGGAGGAGCCGGCGGTCGACCCGTCCGGCGGGCGTGCCGCAGACGGTACACCGGACCTGCCGGCGATTCGCGGCCGGTATGACGCCGCCCTCGCGGAGGCCGGGGCGCTGGACTTCGATGACCTGATCTACCGCACCGTGCGGCTGCTGGAAGCCCATCCCGCCGTTCTGGAGACCCTGCAGCGGCGATTCCGCTGGATCTCGGTGGACGAGTACCAGGACGTGAACGCCGCCCAGCACCGGCTGCTGCGGCTGCTGGTGGCGGGCGGTGCGAATCTGTGCGTGATCGGCGATCCGGACCAGGCGATCTACGGCTTTCGCGGGGCGGATCACCGCTACTTCCTGTCGTACGCCCGTGACTTTCCCGGCGCGCGGCAGCTCCACCTGGCCCGCAACTACCGATCTCCGCAGGCGATCCTGGACGCGGCCGCGCAGGTCATCGCCCACAACCCCGATCGCCGGGCGACGGCGCTGATCGCCGACTACGCCTGCCAGGTGAAGGTGGACGTGCACCGCGCCCCGACCGACCGGGCGGAGGCCGAGTTCGTCGTCCACCAGGTGGAGCGGATGGTGGGCGGCACCAGCTACTTCTCGCTTGACTCCGGCCGCGTCGATGACGACGGCCCGGCCGAGCACCGCGCGTTCGGGGACTTCGCCGTGCTGTACCGGCTCAACGCCCAGGCGAAGCTGCTGGAAGAGGCATTCGACCGTTCCGGCATCCCGTATCAGACCACCGGCGGCGCCGCCACGGCGGAGCAGCAGCCGGTGCGGGCGGTACTGTCGCTCCTGTGGCTCACGCTTTCGCCCGACAGCCGCACGCATCGGGCGCGGATCGCCCTCGACGCCCATGGCGCGCCCGGCGACGCGGCGGTGGCCGAGGTGCTGTCCCGGATCTCGTCGGCGACGGGAACGTCCGGATCGGCGCCCGTCGCGGAGCTCGTAGGGGCCGTGGCCGCGGCCGGGGCCGAGCTGCGGGGCAGGGAGTACGACGCCGCCGAGCAGGAGCGGATCGCCCGCGTGCAGCGCGCCGCCGATCCCTTCGGCACCCGCCTGCGGGACTTCCTGACCGCGACGGCGCTGCAGAGCGAGACCGATCGCTATGATGAACGCGCGGATCGGGTGACCCTGATGAGCCTGCATGCCGCCAAGGGGCTGGAGTTCCCGGTGGTGTTCGTCGTCGGCTGCGAAGAGGGGCTGCTGCCGTATCGGCCCGCGCATCGGGAAGCCGATCCGGACGAGGCGGAGGAACGGCGGCTGTTCTACGTCGGCATGACCCGTGCCCGGCGGCGGCTGGTCCTGACCCATGCGGAGCGGCGCCTGCTGTTCGGCCGCACGATGGAGAACGGTCTGTCCGGCTTCGTCGAGGACATCGAGAATGCCCTGCGCGAAGCGAGCGAGGCGTATCGGCGCCGCCGGCCGGGGCCGATCGACGATGGGCAGCTGCCGCTGTTCCAGGAATCGAGAGGAGGATCGAGATGAACACGATAGCCGGCTATGATGTCGACCGCTTGGTGATGGAGTTCCGGGTCAACGGGTTCGTGGTCTTCGACGGCCTGATCGCGCAGGCCACGCTCGACCGCATCCAGGAGGCGTGGACGCCGATCCGCGATGCCGACATCGAGCGCCAGGGCCCCAAACCGCGTCGCGGATGGGGACGGTACAACGTGCGCGTGCCGTTCCGCCGGCCGTTCGTGGACCCGGAGATCTTCGAGCACCCGGCTCTGGTCGCGTTTCTGGAAGCCGTTCTGGGCAAGGACTACGTCTGGCCGCACTTCGACAGCAACATCCCGCTGCCCGGCACCGACTACCAGGGCTGGCATCGCGACGGCATGAGCTCGCCGTTCGCGGGGATCCGCATACCGACCTACCAGGTCGGCGTGAAGTTCCCTCTGGTCGAAACGAGCGAGGAGAACGGCAGCTTCGAGGTGGTCCCGTGCTCGCAGTACGTCGGCGACGAGGAGCTGCCCGCGGAGCTGGACGACCTGCTCGGCCGCGGCCCGAACGGCGGGGGCACGTTCCGTTCGCGCCGGCTCAACCTCAAGCGCGGGGCGCTCTGGGTGCACGACAACCGCGTGCTGCACCGCGGCACCCCGAACCGGTCCGACCGGCCGCGCGACGAGCTGTGCATGGCGATGAACCGTCCCTGGGTCTTCAACTCATGGCAGCACACGTACACCGAGGGGCACTTCCCGCGGGATCTCTGGGACGCGCTGTCCGACCACGGCCGGCAGGTCCTGCGCCTGCAGCGGCTGGCCGACGAATGAGGTCCGTTGCGTGAAACGCAAGAGCCTCTATCTGGCCAATCCCTACGGGTTCTCGGCGCAGCAGCGCGACGGGCCGCTGGCGGTCCTGGTCGACGCGCTGACCGCCGCGGGCGCCGACGTGTGGGAACCGTTCGCCCGCAACAACCAGATCGACCGCACCACGGCCGGCTGGGCCTACCGCATCGGGCAGGCCGACCTGCGCGACGTGCGCGAGGCCGACGGGCTGTTCGCGGTGGTCAACGGCTGCCCACCGGACGAGGGGGTGATGATCGAGCTGGGGCTGGCGATCGCGTGGCAGAAGCCGGTGTTCCTGTTCCGCGACGACTTCCGGCGCTGCACCGACAGCGAGGCCTATCCGCTCAACCTGATGCTGTTCACCAGCCTGCCGGAGGTGGGCTGGGAGGACTACTGGTACCGATCGGTGGCGGAGATCGCCGACCCCGACAAGGCACTGGCTCGTTGGCTATCCTGTGCGCATGAGTGATCTGATTCTGCGCGCCGGACCGCATCGCCGCGCCTGGTGCCCGACCTGGTTCGACGCCCCGGACGGCGCCGCGCCGCCCGCGTGCCAAGTGACCGGTGACCGCGTTGCCTGCATCGTGACCGAGCTGGATGCCGCGGGCGAGCTGACGCTCGACGGCAGCGGCCGGCCGGCGACCGGCGGGGTCGCCATCGACGAGCGGGACGCAGCCCTCGACGTATCGGTGGGCGGCGCTCCCTGGTGCAGCTACCGATACACGCCGGGGGACGTGCGCCCCGTGCTGCACCCGATCTCCGGGCCGCACGGCATCCCCATGACCCGCGCGTGGCCGCTCGCCGACGGCGTGGCAGACGAGGAGACCGACCACGTCCATCACCGCTCCTGCTGGGTCGCGCACGGCTTGATGAACGGCGTCGACTTCTGGAGCGAGTCGGAGGGCCACGGTCGCCAGGTGCGGGTGGCGCTCGACTCGGTCGAAAGCGGTCCGGTGTTCGGCCGGATCGCCGAACGGCTTCGCTGGGAGAGCGCCGCCGGCGACCCCGTCGTCGACGAGCACCGCACGCTCGTCTTCTGGAACACCCCGCAGCGGCTGCGGATGATCGACATCGCCGTCGGGTTCCGGGCCAGCCACGGGGAGGTGCTGTTCGGCGACACCAAGGAGGGCGGGATCGTCTCGCTGCGCGTGCCGGAGGCGATCAAGGAGACGCGCGGCGGCACCATGGTCAACGGGGTTGGCGGCATCGGCGAGGACGAGTGCTGGGGGCAGCGCGCCCCGTGGGTGGACTACTTCGGCACGCTCGCCGATCCGCAGGGCGTCCCGCGCACCGTGGGCATCGCCGTGCTCGACCACCCGCGCAATCCGCACTATCCGACCTTCTGGCACATACGGGCCTACGGCCTGCTGTCCGCCAACCCGTTCGGTCTTGCGGACTTCCGCTCCAGCTATCAGGAGCGCGGAGACTGGACCCTGGAAGCCGGCGCGACGGCGACCTTCCGCTATCGCATCGTGCTGCATGAAGGCGACGCCGGGCAGGCGTCGATCGGCGACCGGTTCGCCGACTGGGCCTGGCCGCCGCAGGTGGGCGCATAGACGGCCCGCCGCGGACAGGAGCGGGCGCGTGGGCTTCAAGATCGGCATCTGCGGCGTCAGCAAGTTCGGGAGGAAGTTCGTAGCGCTGTTCGCCGCCCATCCCGACGTGGATGAAGTGGTGCTGGCCGACGTGAGGACGGCCCGGCTCCACGAAGTCGCGAAGCAGCACGGGATCACCAGGACGGTGAGCTCCCTCGACGAGCTCTGCCGGAGTGACGTCGACGCCGTCGCGCTGTTCACGCAGCGCTGGACCCACGCGCCGCAGGTCGTACAGGCCTTGCGCGCCGGCAAGCACGTCTACTCGGCGGTGCCCGTCGCGGTCACCCTGGACGAGCTGGCGGCGGTGGTCCGCACGGTGGAGGCGACCAGGCTCATCTACATGCTCGGGGAAACCGGTTACTACCACCCCCACAGCGCCTTCTGCCGCCGCCGCTACGCGGATGGCGACTTCGGCGGCTTCGTCTACGGCGAGGGCGGCTACTACCACGACATGGCGCACTTCTACCGGTCGTTCTGGCTGAGCAATGACGACTGGAAACCGTTCGCCAGCCTGCCGCCCATGTTCTACCCCACCCATTCCGCCTCGCAGATACTCGGCATCACGTTCCGGCGGATGACGGAGGTGAGCTGCTTCGGCCAGGTCGACCGCCACCCCGACGGGATCTTCGACGAGGACCTGAGCCACTGGAACAACGCGTTCAGCAACCAATCGGCCCTGTTCCGGACCTCCGACGGCGGTACGGCACGCATCAACGAATTCCGGAGGATCGGCCACGGAACCCTCCGCGTCACGCTGCTCGGCACGCGTGGAGCGTTCGAGCAGCAGACGCGCGTGGACGGCGGGATGGCGGACGGGGACGCGGTCTGGACGCGCTTCGAGCAGGTCGCCGACAACCCCGTGGGCGGGGTCTTCGACCACCGCAAGGAGTACCTGGAGAAGCGTCATGAGGACGTCTCACGGCTCATGGCTCATGACGACGGCGTGGAGATCAACGAGGAGAACCTCGGCGACCTGCCGAGGGAGTACCTGGGCAGAAGGCACCTCAGAGTTTCCGCGGCGCATCCGATCGAGCGCATTCCCCAAGAGTTCGTCGGGCTGCCGAACGACCACTTCGGCTCGCACCAGTTCCTGGTGCTCGACTTCGTCGAAGCGTTGTGCGCGGGGAAGTTGCCGCCCAACAACGTGTGGCAGGCGGCCCGCTACAACGCTCCCGGCCTGGTCGCGCACGAGTCGGCCAAGCGCGGCGGCGAGCTGCTGAAGATCCCGGACTTCGGCACGCCGCCCGCGGACTGGTCGTATCTGGATTCCGAGACCACACTCAGGGACTGAGGCGGCGGAGCCGTCACCGAGGAGGACATCAGCCATGGCAGACGGCGCACCGCTGACGCGACTGGCCGCAGGGAACGCGCACGATGACGCGCGTATCGGCAGGGTGCTCGACGAGCACTCTCACTTCGAGCTCTCGCCGTGTACGACCCGCGACGAGTGGCTGCACAGAGCGGACCATCTGCGCCGGCGGATCCTCTGCTGCTGCGGCCTGTGGCCCCTGCCGGCCCGGCAGCCGCTGAACGCACGGGTGTTCGGCAGGGTGGAGCACGACGGGTACTCCACCGAGAAGGTGTACTTCGAGAGCCGGCCCGGCTTCTTCGTGACCGGCAACCTGTACCGGCCGCTGGAAGAGGGGCCGCCGCGCCCGGCCGTGCTCTGCCCGCACGGACACTGGACGCACGGCAGGCTCGAGGACTCCGATGCCTGTTCGGTGCCGGCGCGGTGCGCCACCTTCGCGCGCCAGGGCTACGTCGTCTTCTCATACGACATGGTGGGATACCTGGACAGTTGCCAGGTCGACCATGCCTTCCGCGCCCGGCGCGCGCCGGACGGTTCCATGTTCCTGGGGAGCCATTCCGACGACGCGCTCTGGGGGATCAACGCACCGGGAGTGCAACTGTGGAACAGCATCCGCTCTCTCGACTTCCTGCAGAGCCTCCCCGAGGTCGACGGCGACCGCATCGGCTGCACCGGAGCGTCCGGCGGCGGCACCCAGACGTTCCTCCTGACGGCCGTGGACGATCGGGTCGCGGCGGCGGCGCCGGTGTGCATGGTGTCCCCGAACATGCAGGGCGGGTGCATCTGCGAGAACGCTCCGAATCTCCGGATCGACACCTCGAACATCGAGATCGCCGCGCTGGCGGCGCCGCGCCCTCTGCTCCTGGCATCGGCGACCGATGACTTCACCCGCGAAGCGCCGGCGTTCGCCGTTCCTCCGATCAGGGAGGTCTATGGCCTGTTCGGCGCGACGGAGCAGGTGGATTTCGTACACGTCGCCGCCGGCCACAACTACAACGGCGATAGCCGGCAGGCCGTGTACGAGTGGTTCGGCAAGTGGCTGCTCGGAGCGGACGACACGCGGTCCCTGCGGGAGCGGCCCCGGCGGCGCGCGACAGGGTGGATGCGCGACACGCTCGTCTTCTATGGCACCGATCGCCCGGACGGGGAGATGGATGACCAGACCCTGCGCAAGGACCTGCTGTCGGAGGCGGTGCGGACGATCGATGACCTGTCCCCGCGGGATGCCGCAGGCGCTCGGAGCTGGTGCGATGCGCTCGGCCCGCTCTACGAGCACGCGCTGCTGGCATCCCTGCCGCACCCAGGCGACCTCTCCGTCGCCCGAATCGAGGCGGTCTCCATCGACGGAATCGCCCTGGACGCCGTGCAGCTTTCCCGGCACCGGATCGGCGACCGGGTCGCGGCGGTGGAGGCCACGCCGGCCGGCACGGCGCCGACCGGCGCCGCCCTGCTGGTCCACGGTGATGGTTCGAACGCACTGATCGACCTGGACCGCGGCTCGTGCGTCCCGCTGGTCCGGCAGCTCGTCGAGCGGGGTCGCAGGGTGCTGGTCGTGGAGTGCTTTGCAGCTCCAGACAGCAGCGGCCGAGCCGAGCTGCTGAACAGGGAGCAGGAGCGCCGCTTCTTTCAGACCTACAACCGGACCGTCGCCATGGAGCGCGTCCAGGACATCCTGACGGCGCTCGCCTACCTGCGGCATGCCGCCGGTACGGAGGCCGTGGACATCCTGGGCTTCAAGGACGCCGGCATCTGGTGCCTGCTTGCCAGAGCCGTGGCAGGGAGAACCGGGTCCACCGTCGCCGACGTCGACGGCTTCGATCCGGACGACGACCGCCAGTGGATGGAGCACGCATTCATCCCGCTCATCCGGCGCTCCGGGGGGCTGGACACCGCTCTGGCGCTGGCCGCTCCGGCGAGGCTCTGCCTCCACAACGCCGGGGACCGGTTTCCCGCCGGCAGGGTGTCCGGGCTCTACCGTGCGCTGGGCAGGCCGGAGCACCTCAGAGTCGAGCAGGGCGTCCTCGCCGACGATGAGATCGTCCGCCGGATCGCCGGGTCCGACTGACCGAGGGACACCCATGCCGAACGCCAGGCGTCCGAACATCATCTTCCTCATGACCGACCAGCACCGCTGGGACGCGCTGGGCCGCGTGAATCCGGCGGTCAGGACGCCGCACCTCGACGCGCTGGCGGCGCAGGGGATCCGCTACGGCCAGGCGGTGTGCAACGTGCCGTGCTGCATCCCGAGCCGCTACTCGATGATGACCGGCCTCTACGGCTCGCAGTGCGGCATCCGCGCCAACGCGCAGATGATCCCCACCGACGAGGACCTGCCGTTGCCGGTCATCCCGCAGCGGCTCCATCGGCTCGGCTACCAGACCGCCGGGTTCGGCAAGACCCACTGGTACGCGGAGGTACCCGGTGCCCGCGGACCGCGGCCCTCGCGGCGCGGGTTCGAGGTCCGCACCCACACCGAGAGCCGGCACACCGTGCACGCGGAGCCGGGCATGCTGCACCAGGACCAGGACGACCCCGAGGGCTTCGCCAGGTTCAGGCGCGAGATCGCCCCCTATGGGTACGGAGGGGAGAACGCGGCCGGCTACATCGGCCGCACCAGCGCGGTTCCGGAGAGCGAGCATCGCGAAGGGTGGGGCAGCGCGCAGGCGCTCCGCTTTCTGGACGAGCAGCGCGATCCGGCGCGGCCGCTGTTCCTCTACCTCTCCTTCGACCAGCCGCACGCGGGGTTCAACGTCCCTGCCGGTTACGAGGACCTCTATCGGCTCGACGACATTCCGGATCGGCCGCTGCCGCCCTGGGAGGAAGGAGTTTACGGGCGCTGCATGCCGCACGAGCACGCTCCGCTGCCGACCAGCGGCCGGATGGACCTGAGAGAACGCTGGACGAACATGGATCCGCGGGAGCGCAGGCGCACGACGCTGCGCTACTACGCGATGTGCTCGTACGTCGACGCCATGTTCGGCCGCGTGCTCGGTCGGCTGCGGGAGACGGGGGAGCTGGAGGACGCCTTCATCATCTTCTGCTCCGACCACGGCGAGATGCTCGGCGACCGCCTGCACCTGTTCAGCAAGTACTGCCTGTACGAGGGCAGCGTGCGCGTGCCGCTGATCGTCGCCGGCGCCGGCGTCCCGGAGAACCGGCGCGGCAGCGTGGACGACCGCTGCGCCGAGCTGATCGACGTCCTGCCGACGCTGCTTCACGTGACCGGCGAGCCCCCCGATCGCACGTTGCCGGGCCGGAGCCTGCTGGAGCCGCCCTGCCGCAGGGGCGGCTTTGCCGAGTATCACGGCGTGGGAGGTGAGACGGTGCAAAGCGGTCCCGCCTACATGTGGCGCACGAAGACCTGGAAGCTGATCCTGTACTTCGCGGAGGATCTTTCGCAGGCGATGAGCCACACCGACCGCGTGCGCGGGGAGCTGTACGACCTTGAGCGCGATCCGCACGAGTGGCACAACCTGTTCGCGGACGAGCGCTACGCGAAGCGCAGGGAGGCGTTGACCAGGGAGCTGCTCATGCACCTGGCCTGCGCCTGGGCCCGCTACCCGCGCCACGCCGCGAAGGCCGGCCTGGGCGGGTGAGTCTACGCTACAGGGCGCCGCCCTTCAGCGAGCCGAGCATGATCCCCTTGACGAAGTAGCGCTGTACGAAGGGGTACACCAGCAGGATCGGCACGACGACCAGGATGATCGTCGCGGACTTCAACGTTCTCGGTATCACGTCCTGATAGCGATAGACGTCCAGGCTGTCCAGGTCGACCCGGCCGCTCTTGAGCTTGAGCTCCGCGCCCTCGACGATGTTCCTGAGGAACAGCGTGACCGGGTGCAGGTTGGGGTCGTTGAGATAGATCAGGGCCGGAAACCAGAGGTTCCAGTAGTCGACCGCGTAGAACAGGGCGATGGTGGCGACGATGGGCTTGGAGAGCGGCGCGTACACGCGCATCAGGATCTGGATGTCGTTGGCGCCGTCGATCTTGGCGGAGTCCTCCAGGCTTCCCGGGAGCTGCTCGAAGAACACCCGCATGAGGATCATGTTGAACGGCACGATCGCCATCGGCAGCACGATCGCCCACAGCGTGTCGAACAGGCCCAGTCCCCGCACCAGCAGGTAGCGCGGTATCAGGCCGCCGTTGAAGAACATCGTGACGATGATCAGCACCATCAGGATCGTCCGTCCCTTCAGGCGCCTCTTGGAGAGCGCATAGGCGCAGGCGGTGGTCATCATCACGCTGACGAGCACGCCCGAGACGGTATACCTGAGGGTGCTCGCGTAACCGCTCCAGAATCGCGGCTCGCTGACGATGCTCTCGTACGACGCCAGCTCGAAGCCCACCGGCAGCAGCGACACCTGTCCGCCCATCACCGCCAGCGGGTCGCTGAAGGAGATCATCAGCACGTGCCAGAGCGGATAGAGCGTGACGACCAGCACGCCCAGCAGCAGCACCGTGTTGAACGCCCGAAAGGTCCTGGCCGAGCCGCCGCCGAGTATCACCGTGCCTCCTGCCCTACCAGAGCGACGTCTCGGAGAAGCGCCTGGCGAACCAGTTCGCCGTGAGCACCATCAGCAGCCCGACCACGGCGTCGAAGAATCCCACCGCCGTCGAGAAGCTGAAGTGGCCGCCCAGGATGCCCATGCGGAACACGTAGGTCTGGATGATCTCCGAGGACTCCCGAATGAGGGGGTTGTCCAGCAGCAGCACCTTCTCGAAGCCGATGGCCAGTATGTGGCCGATGCGCAGGACCAGGATGATCACGATCGCGGGCATCATCTGCGGCAGGCTTACGTGCAGGGCCTGCTTGAACCTGCCGGCGCCGTCCAGGGCGGCCGACTCGTACAGCTCGACGTTCACGTTGGCGAGCGCGGCGATGTAGATGATGGCCTGCCACCCCGTCCACTGCCAGATCTCGGTGCCGATGTAGATCGGACGGAACCATCCCGGCTCCGCAAGGAAGTGGACGGGCTCCCACCCCAGGGAGGTGAACAGGGCCGCGACCGGGCCGTTGTTGGGGGAGAGGAACTCCTTGGTCAGCCCGATCACCACCACCAGCGACACGAAGCGCGGCAGGTAGGACACCGTCTGCACCGCTCTCTTGAAACGGAGGCTGCGCACCTCCTCCAGCAGCAGCGCGAACACGATCGGAATGGGGAAGCCGATCAGGAGATTCAGCGCGCTCAGCGCGATGGTGTTCCTGAACGCCCGCCAGAACGTCGGATCGGTCAGGAAGGACTCGAAGTAGTGCAGGCCGCGCCAGCGGGCGCCGAACATGGGGCCCCCCGGCACCCATTGCCGGAAGGCCAGGCTCAGCCCGTACATCGGGACGTAGTGAAAGACCACGAAGAACGCCACCGGCAGGACCAGCAGCAGATAGAGCAGGCGGTCCCGCCACACCGCCGTGCCCAGCGCGCGGATTCCGCTTCCCTGCCGCGCCAAGGCCTGCCGCGCCAGGGCGGGGCCTCGTCTCCGGTCCTGCTCCGTAGTCTGGATCATGATCGAGCAGGAGCGGCCGGAACCGCCAGAGGTGACGGTGCCGGCCGCTTACTCATAGGGCGTCCGTGATTCAGGAGAATCGTCCGCCGATTCAGCCGAACCGGCGATACCTCCTACCTTGTTGCCCTACCCTTCTTGCCACGCCGCGTTGTAGAGATCGACCAGCTCGTCGCGTCCCAGCTTCCTGGCCTCCTCCACGTAGGCATCCCACTCGTCCGAGATCGACGCCCGGCCGTAGATGAACTGGGAGATCATCTCGTCGGTGTAGCCCTTGAGCCTGCCGATCATGAGGTTTGCGTCCTCGGTGTCATCGGTCGACAGCTTCACCACGGGATCCTGGGCCGGCACGATGTCGAGCTGGAACAGCTCGTCGTAGTAGTCCTTCCGGGCGCCGCCTGATCCCAGATTCCACGCCAGGAGCTTGTCGACCGGCTGGAACCGGGAGAGTCCGTAGATCATGTTGTACCCGGTATCCTTGGAGAACTTGTCGATGTTGACGTCGCCGCTCGGCAGGATGAAGTCGTCCGTGAAGCGGGTCTTGCCGTCGACCACCTCGTAGGTGTAGCCCTCGGTCCCCCACGTCATCAGGGTGATCCCCTCTTCGCTGAAGATCCAGTTCATGAAGCCGAGCACGGCATCCAGCTTGCCATCGTCCGCGATGCGCGCCGGGGTGACCATGAGGGAATCGCTCATCCTGTTCCTGGCCTTGTGCACCATCCCGGCGGGGCCGGTCGGCGGAAGCACCGGGATCATGTTGAAGCTCTCGCCGTAGTTCGCCTTGCCGCCTTCGGTGTAGCGGTTCGCGTTGCCGGACCAGTCCGAGGCCAGGAAGTACTGGCCGTTGGCCACGTTCTCCATCCACTGCGTCGCCTCGATGGTGGGAATCTCCGGGTCGAACAGGCCGGCCTCGTACAGGCTGTTGAGGTGCGTCAGGAGCGCCCGGTAGTTGTCCGAGGTGGGCTCGTGGTACCAGGCGTCGCCTTCCCAGTCATAGATCATGCCGTCGTTGTCGTTGCCGATGACCGCGAACAGCGGCCCCCAGAGCGTCAGCATCAATCCCATGCCGAGCTTGTTCGAGTACCCGAAGTTGAGCTCCGGCTCCGCTGCCTGGATGGTCGTCATCATGTCGGTGAGCGCGTCCAGGTCCGCCGGCGGCCACGTGAAGCCGTGCTTCTCCACCAGGTCCATGCGCACGATCCAGGCGTGTCCCTGGAAGGCAACCTCCGAGAAGGCCGGAATGCCGTACAGGTCGCCGTGCACGTCGCGCACGTTGTCCACCTCGCCCCCGAAGCCGAATCTCTCGACCAATGCGGTGAAGTTGGAGAGCTTGTCCTCGTGCTCGCTCAGGTTGAGCAGCACGCCTCCCTGGCCGTACCGCCAGGAGTCCGGCGCGCGAACGGTCGGCAGGAGATCCGGGATGTCTCCGGAGTTCAACAGCACCTGTACCTTTTCCTGCCACTCGGACTGCGGCACGATGTGCGGCACGATGATCACGTTCGCCCGCGTCGTGATCTCCTCCCAGATCGGCCACTCGGTCTTGACGGGATCCTTCGGCCACTCATGCAGCAGCATGGTGAGCTCGACCGGTCCCTCCGCCATGGCGGCATCCGACTGCGGGCTGCCGAACAGCCCCGCGGCCACGAACAGGAACGCCAGCGACGCTACGAGTCCTTTGCGTAGTGTGGACATGCGAGTCCCTCCTCGGACGTGACGCAGTAGGTTTCGCCCGTGAGCCGGCCGCGGAGAGCGACGTCGCCGACCGTGACCGCGAGCCTACGCCATCTCCGTATCAACATACGCTTGGGCATCGCCGCACGCCTGTCAAGGAGCGCGGCATCCGGGGCGCTCAGGACCGAGTCAGGCCCGCTGGTGCACATGCTCCAGCCACTGTTGCTGAGGGCCGTCCAACAGCAAGGACAGATGATTGAGAATGTCTCGGCCCATTACACCTCGGTCTTCCTCGATCAGCAGATACCGGCCACGGAATGCTCGTCTCAGGAAGAGTACGTCGAGTATGACGACGGGAGCCGTGCTGGTACTTCCGTCGAAGCCCATGAGTTCGTAGCGTTGGTTCGGGAGTTGCTGCGCGCCCAGTCGCTCGACAGATAGGACGGGCAAGAGGGTAACATCAGCGCCGGTATCCAAGAGCAACGGCACATCGGTGACCGTCGCGTTGTCGTGCAAGCGACGCAGTGTGACCAGAGCCAGGGGAGCCGGCGGGCTATAACGGGTAGCGTCATAGCTCGACATCCGCCACCTCCGTCACCTGTTTGGCGAAGTCTCGGGCTTGTTCGCGGTGGCGTAGTCGTGGACTGTACGTTCGAGCTATCGGCGCAGCCTCGACATCCGGAATGACGACGTAAACTTTGGTGTGCTCCGGAAGCGTCACCGTATCGCGTAGCCGGATGCGGCCGTTTTCGACGAATCCTTCAACCGTCAGCGTTGCCATGTCTTACCCTCTTGGATGCCGGTGCCCGACAGCCGAAGTGTACATCAACCACTCCGAGAGGATCTGGTAATCGCCTCCGCGAGTAGCGGACCTCGCCCGAGGTCAGCCTCCGTCCGGGCCGGTGTGCCGGGTCACGGTGATCAGGTGATTCACGGGCGGAGTCGGTATCGATGACGGCGTTCCATCCGGCCAGACGATGCGCGCCGCCAGCAGCCGGCTGCCCGGCGGGACGCCGAAGTGCAGGCGTGGTGCGTCGCCGGACAGATATCCGCTCGCCGCGCGCACGGTGCGCAGGTAGCTGCCGGTCGACGTGTCCAGGTAGACCTGAGCGCCGAGCGCGTAGCGGTTGGCGGCGGCAGGCCAGCGCAGGTCGATCTGCAAGTGGCCGCCGCCGCACAGCCGGTTCTCGAACAGCCGCGCCCGCGTCGCCAGGTTGTTGATGACGATGTCCAGGTCGCCGTCGCCGTCCAGGTCGGCCATGCTCATGCCGCGGCCGCTCTCCCGCGCGCCCAACCCCCACTCCGGAGCGGGAGCGAAGCGGGTGCCCTGCACGTTGCGGAACGCCTGGTTCTCCTCCACGAGCTCGTCGCCCGGCAGATGCTCGAAAAGTTCCACGGCGATCATGCCGTTGACGATGTAGGCGTCCAGGAAGCCGTCGTTGTCCAGGTCGCCGAACTTCGACGACCAGCTCCAGCCGCTTGCGGCGATCCCCCACTCGATCCCCCGTTCGTGATAGGCGCCGCCGCGGGCGAGCTGCAGCACGTTGCGGTCGATCTGCGCGGGGTCAGGCGCCGGCGGCAACTGCAGCGGCTCCCAGGCGCTGCGGGACTCCGCGTCCGACGCGTACGGCTTCATGTCGGTGGCCAGAAGGTCCATGTGGCCGTCGTTGTCCACGTCGCCGGCGTCCAGGCTCATGGTGTTGTGCGCCATTCGCCCGAACAGGCCGCCGGGGTACCAGCCGTCGGCCGACCAGAGCCACTCGTAGTCGGGCAGGAAGAAGTCGTTGCCGACCGCGACGTCGATGCGGCCGTCCGCGTCGAGGTCGCTGGCCAGCACCGCCAATGCCAGCGAGCGGGTGGCGAGGCGGGTGTCGAGCCGCAACAGTCCGCCGGCCGCGCGCGGGTCGCCGCCGTTGCGGTACACGAAGACGCCGCCGGGCGCACCCGGAGCCACGGAGTGCAGCTCGGCGTCGTAGGTGGCGCCCGCCAGGTCCAGGTCGCCGTCGGCGTCGAAGTCGGCCCAATCGGCGGTATACAGCGGTTCCCGCACACCGGCGTCGGCCCGCACGAACTCCGTCCCACCGGAGGCGCCGGCGTTCAGCCAGAGGGTCGGCGGCGCGACCGAGTGGGTGAAGAACAGGTCCAGCCGGCCGTCGCCGTCGGCGTCGATCAGATGCACTGCTCGCGACGCACCCACCGGCAGCACCTCCACGCGGAAACGCAGGCCGCCCTCGTTCCAGTGGATGGTATTGGGGCCGGCCAGGTTGGCCAGCACGATGTCCAGGTCGCCGTCGCCGTCCAGGTCGCCCACGCCCACGCCGGCGCCGTTGCTGGCGTAGAAGCCGATACGTCCGCCGCCAGCGGAGGTGGTGTGCTCCAGGAGGTGCTCGACGAAGCGGCCCAGGCAGGCGCGGGCGTCGACATCGCCGGGCACCGCCGCCATCGTCACCGGCCGCGGCAAAGGAAAAGGAGGCAGCGGCGCGGGGGCGGGCGGCTTCGATGCCGGAGGCGGCGGCAGTGCGGGTCCGCTCTGCGCCGGCGCGAATGGCGCCGGCGCCGCTGCCAGCAGCAGGGCGGCGGCCAGGGCCCGTGCGGCACCCCGACGGCGATCGGCGCGGCGCGTCATCGCTTGTACGGGTCGGCGGCGTCGCGCAGCCCGTCGCCGAGGAAGTTGAACATGAGCACCGTGATGATCACCGCGAGCGCCGGAAACAGCAGCCAGGGATGGATGGCCGTGGCCCGAGAGTTCTGCGCGTCCTGCAACAGCACGCCCCAGCTTACCACCGGCGCGCGCAGGCCCAGGAAGCTCAAGGCGGTCTCGCCCCGGATCATGCCCGGTACCGACAAGGTGACGCTCACGGCTCGGGTCCACGGCGTACTCCCGCCGCATCGTCTCCAGTTTGCGGGTCTGGGTCAGCCCGTACACGAACGGGCGCAGGTGCAGGCCCTCCGGGCTGAAGAAGCGAATCCGCTGTGGCGGGGCATGGATGAAGTCGTTGTTGCGCGTGCCGGCAGCGGCTGGCCGCCACGAACTCCGCGCACGCGGCGACGAGACGGCTCTCTCCATCATTGATCTGAGATCTGTTACGACACATCAAAAAAGATTTTCAAGACGGGTAGTAACCACGCAAGATATCATAATTGATATGTAATGCGTATTGTGATTGTGTTGATGTAATAAGTCAAATATGATATGTTATTGGTCGATAGGGACGTTAGGCATCAAATACGAACCATTATGAAAATCTCACGTGATACCTCAGATCGCGCGGCACTACGAGAGCTGGGCAGTCGCATGGCCCGCCATCGGCTGAACAGGAACCTCACCCAGGCAGCCCTGGCCGCTCAGGCGGGCGTCTCGACGCCGACCGTGCAGCGCATCGAGCAGGGCAACTCCACTCAGGCCGCGAACCTCCTCAGGATCCTGCGGGCACTCAAGCTGCTCGAGAACCTCGAAGCCCTCATTCCCGAGCCGGCCGTCAGTCCCATCCAGCAGGCCAGATTGCGCGGCAGGGTGCGGCAGCGAGCCTCATCCCCTTCCTCAGCCTTAGGGGAACGGTCTCCCGAATGGAGGTGGGAGGATGACGCATGACCGTGGCCGAAGTGACGCTTTGGGGCCGAACGATCGCAGCGGTAAGCTGGGACGACGATCTCGGCCTCGCCCATTTCGAGTACGATCCGTCCTTCATCCCCAGCGGCCGCGAGATCGCGCCGCTCACGATGCCGCTCTCCGAAGAGATCTACTCGTTCCCGGCCCTGCCGCGCCGGACGTTCGCCGGTCTTCCGGGACTGCTCGCCGACTTCCCGACCGGTTCGGCAACGCGCTCATCGACGCGTGGCTCGCCAGGCAGGGCCGCAGTCCTGGTGACTTCAATTCCGTCGAACGGCTCTGCTACATGGGCACGCGCGGCATGGGAGCGCTCGAGTTCGTCCCCGCGCTCGGACCGGCACATGGAGCGGCCACCGAGATCGACCTGGCTGCATTGGTCGAGCTGGCGAGCGAGATCCTCACACGGCGCGCAGACCTTGCCGGTTCATTCGAAACGCCTCGCCGCAGGAAGGTGCTCGAGGACATTCTGCGGGTCGGCACCTCGGCGGGCGGCGCGCGAGCCAAGGCGATCATCGCCTGGAATCCACGGACCGACGAGGTCCGTTCCGGGCAAATCTCCGCCGGTGAGGGGTTCTCGCACTGGCTGCTCAAGTTCGACGGCGTCGCCGGCAATCGGGACCGGGAGCTGGAAGACCCGCAGGGGTATGGGCTGATCGAATACGCCTACCACTCCATGGCACGGGCAGCCGGGATGCACATGAACGAGTGCCGGATCCTGCGCGAGAACGGCCGCAACCACTTCATGACCCGGCGTTTCGACCGCACGGACACGGGGCGGAAGCTGCACATGCAGTCCCTGGGCGCGATCGCCCACTACGACTTCAATCAGCCCGGCGCCTGTTCCTACGAGCAGGCGCTGCGCGTGATCGACCGGCTCGAACTGTCCAAGGAAGCCGTGGAGGAGCAATTCCGGCGCATGGCCTTCAACATCGTCGCCCGCAATCAGGACGATCACGTCAAGAACATCGCCTTCCTGATGAATCGGTCGGGGCGCTGGTCGCTCTCTCCCGCTTTCGACGTCACCTACAGCTACAACCCCACCGGACGCTGGATCGGCACGCATCAGATGACCCTGAACGGCAAGCGCGACGCTTTCGAGGTCGGGGACTTCGTCGCGTGTGCGCGGAACGCGGCCATGAAGCGCGGCCGGGCCAAGGAGATCCTGCGAGAGGTCCAGCACGCGGTGTCGCGTTGGCTCACCTTCGCGGAAGAGGCCGGAGTCCCGGATCGGACGGCGCGCGCGATCGCCGCCACCCATCGTACGGGTCTGCTACCCTGACACGGGGCCGCTGCCGAAGCGGCGGGCTGGAGGCGCCGATGAACGGAATCCGCATGCCGCGCTTTCGCGTGCAACTGTTTCCGCTGAACGACGGTCTTCCGCAGTCCTGGCGGCCGATGGAGGCCGGACCGCCCTTCACGGCGCCGTTCGTCCTGCGCTGGCGGGCCGAGACCGCGGCCTGGGGGCCGGAGCCCGCGCCGGTCCGGCAGCGTTACGAGGTCAGGCTGGCCGGACCGGGATGCGATCGGCCGATCGTCGTGGCAGCCCCCGAGGCGCAGGCCGACCTGGCGCCGGTGTGGGATCGGCTCGCCAGCGGGATCATTCGCTACGACATCGTCGCGTTCGACGCGGACGGGAAGGAGATCGGCTGCAGCCTCCTGCACAACTTCGTGAAGGACGCCCACCCGATCAGCCTCCTTCGCTTCCCGGAGATGACCCTGGCGGCGGGGGCGCGCGTGGGCACGGTCGAGTGGGACACCGTGACCGGCGCGATGATCCGCCACCTTGATCCGTTCGTGGTGACGCCGACGATCGCCGATGCGGCACAGGCACGATCCGCGGCGGGCTGGCGGCTGCAGGTCGCGCACGGCAACGGCTGCCAGACGGTCGACGGGCCGGGGCCGGCCCTCGACGTGGCGCCGGTCTGGGACCGGGTGGCCGTGGGGCCGTGCGCGCTGCGCATCCAGGCCCTGGATGCGGCCGGCCGCTGCATCGGCGTAAGCCGGGAGATCGTGTTCAAGCGCGGCTGCGAGTTCGCTGCCGGCGGGGCGGCCACGGACGCGGCGGCCGAGCGGGAGGAGATCCGCGCGTGCGTCGACCGCATCGCCGGGTACCTGGTCTCGGTGCGAAGCCCGAATGCGCATCAGCCGGTCTTGCCCGTGCACCTGTGGCACTCCAGCATGAACGACTTCGGCGCCGTCTCCGGCAGCTCCTATCCCTCGCAGTTCGAGGTGGGGGTGGAGGGGTGGCTGCTGTACCACGACTGGGATCGCGCCCGCAGCCTGGCGGTCGGCCCCGATGACGCGCTGCGCGAGGCGCTGCGGATGATCGACTGGACCCTGGAGAACCGCACGCCCGCCGCGTGGGCGTACGGCCGCCTGCCGGCCACCACCCTCACGCGCGGCGCGATCGGGGGGCATGCCGAAGGAGGAGCGATCTCCCTGCCCGGCGTCGCCACCATTGCCCGCACCTATCTGTGGGCGTACCAGCGGACCGGCGACGACGCGTATCTGGACGCGGCGACCACAGCCGGCGCGGCACTGGAACGCTCGCAGCGCTCCGACGGCAGTTGGCCGTGGCGGGTGCAGGCCGAGTCAGGGGAGCCGGACCCGGGGGCCGACTACACCTCGCAGACCATCGAGATGGTGCGGCTGTTCCGGATGCTGGACGCCGTCTACCCGCGCGCGCCCTGGCGCGACGCGGCCCGCCGCGGGCTGAAGTGGCTCCTCGCCCATCCGCTGGCGACGATGCGCTGGGAGGGCTACTACGTGGACGACTCCGGCGACCGTCCACGCTACATCTCGGTCAGCCACCTGGACGCGGTGTGGACGGCGCGCTTCCTGGTCGCGCACCGCGACGAGGACCCTTCGTACGAGCGGCTCGCCCGCGCCGTGTGCCGCTGGGTGGAGAACCACTTCGTGCTCCACGGGCGGGAGCTGCACTGGGGCAACCGGAGCGTGGTCGCCACCGAGCCGGTGACGCCGGCGGTGATCGAGAAGCCGTTCTACCAGCGCACCGTGACCGGCCACGCCGCGAACTGGTGCGGCCTGCTGCTCGACCTGCACGCGGCGTGCGGTGAACGGGAGTACCTGGCCAAGGCGCGCGCGGCGGGCCGGGCGATGCGTGCCGCGGTATTGCCGGACGGACCGGTCTGTCCGGAGTCGCCGGACCGCGTGCTGCGGCGGCGGCCGACCGGCGAGTCGCTCTGGTTCTGGAACGCCTGGGCGGTCATGAAGGGCTTGATCGAGCTGGACGGCCGCCTCGCCGACGTCTGACCGCGGTTCTCTCAAAATCGTTGTCGAAAATAGGCAATATGGTGTAGTATCGGAAACGAACGTCATGCGCCTGGACGCGGCTCTCGACCTTCTCCGATCCTTGCCCTTTTTCGACCTGGCCACGGTCGCGCAACTGACGGAGGAGCCGCACGGGAGCCTCGTCAACCAGATGCATCGCTGGAGCCGGGCCGGCAAGCTGGTGCCGCTCCGCCGCGGCATGTACGCGTTCGCCGACCGCTATCGCCGGGTGCCGGTGTCGCCGGCCTCCCTGGCCAACGCCCTGTACTCCCCCTCGTACGTCAGCGGGCTCTGGGCGCTCGGGTTCCACGGCCTGATCCCGGAGGCAGTGTCCTCGTACACCAGCGTCACCACGCGCACGCCGCGCAGGTTCGACAATCGGTTCGGGGCATTCGTCTATCACGCGATCAAGAGGGACTTCTTCTTCGGCTACCGGACCGTTTCGATCGCCGGTGCCGAGGTGGTGATCGCGACGCCGGAAAAGGCGCTGCTCGACCTGTTCCACCTGAACAGCGGCGAGTGGGATCGCCCGCGGATGGTGGAGATGCGGTTTCAGCAGGGCGAAGGCATCGACCGGCGCCGGCTCCGGGAGTACGCGCAGCGGATGGGGAAGCCCAGGATCCTGCGCGCCGTGCAGGTGTGGCTGGAGTGCTGCGACGCGCCGGATGACGACGGGGTGGACCTGTGAAGGATCGCGCTCTGGAGGCGGCGATGCGCTTCGACGATCCGGTGCGCAGGCTCAACTCCCTCCGCGAGTACCTGCAGGCGTTCATCATGCGCTCCCTGCACGAGAGCGAAGCGGCTCGATCGATCGCGTTCGTCGGTGGAACGGCGCTGCGCTTTCTGGAGGACCTGCCGCGCTTCTCCGAAGACCTCGACTTCTCGCAGGTCCTGACCGACGGGTACGATCCCGTACGCTGGCTGCGTAAGCTCAAGAGGGACCTCGATCTGGCCGGCTTCGACAGTACCGTGCGATGGATCGACCGAACGCCGGTGCAGGTCGCCTGGATCCGCACGGCGTCCCTCTTGGCGGAAGCGGGGTTATCCGGTCACCGGGAGCAGAAGCTCTCCATCAAGGTCGAGATCGACACGCGTCCGCCCGCGGGCGCGGCGATGCAGCGCACCGTCATCACCCGGCACTTCACGTTCGTCATCCGCCACTACGACCTTCCGTCGCTGATGGCCGGCAAGCTGCACGCGCTGCTCACGCGCGGCTATCCGAAGGGACGCGACTGGTTCGACCTGGTGTGGTACCGGTCGCGCCGGCCGCCGGTCGAGCCGAACCTGCCGCTCCTCCAGCATGCCCTGGATCAGACGCAGGGCGCCGACCGGTATCGGGCTGCCGACTGGCGCGCGCTGCTCCGTACGCGGCTCGCCGATCTGGACGCCGCCGCCCTGGCCCGCGACGTGGCCCCGTTCCTGGAGCGGCCCGAGGACGCGGCGCTCCTGGAACGCGTCAATCTCGAAGCGGTGCTTGCGGCGTGAGCCGCGGCCGCCCGCCGGCTACGGGTGGCGTACGGCCAGCTTGATGCCGGCGTCGGGACTGCGCTCGATCTCGCGATACGCCTCCGCGCTCTCCTCGAACGGCACGATCGGATCGAGCACGCCGTCGGCGCGCAACCGCCCGGAGACCAGCAGGTCGATCACCTGCCGGTGCATCCGCTCGCTGTCCCAGCGCGGGTCGGCGCGCAGCGGGTCGTTGACGTTGCGGCTGGAGATCAGGGTGAGCTGGTTGCGGTGCCACTCGCCCTGCAGGTGCAGCGCCTCGGCCGTGCCGGTGTAGTAGGCGAGGGAGGCGACGGTGCCGCCGTACGCGGTCGCCCGCAGGGCGTCGTGCAGCGCGGCGTAGCTGCCGGAGGCCTCGATGCTCACGTCGGCGCCCTGGCCGCCGGTGTGGCGCTTGACGGTCAGCCCCGCGTCCTCGGCGGCGGGATCGATGACGTGGTCCGCGCCGTGCGTGGTCGCCAGATGGCGCCGCCTGGCGATCGGATCCGAGCACGCCACCCAGCCCGCGCCCTGCAGCCGGGCGAGCTGCGCGGCCATCAGCCCGATCGCGCCCAGGCCGGTGACCAGCACGCGGTCGCCGACGCGGATGCCGGAGTCGTGGATGCCGCACAGCGCCACCGACGCCGGGTCCCAGCACACCAGCGCCGCCGGGTCGGCGCCGGCGGGGACCGCCTGCAGGATCTCCTCCGCAACGGTGTGGGTTTCCCGGACCGGCAGCGGACCGAACACCAGGTCGCCCGCCCGGAAGCGCTCCGTCCCCGGCCCGGCCTCCACCACGCGAGCCACCACTTGGTGGCCGAGCGGAAGCGGGAAGGCGTTGCGCCGCTCGCCGGGCAGGTGCAGCCGCAGCTTACGGTCGAACGGCACGGTCGCGTCGCGGGTGTCGGCCCGGAACCCGCGCAGCTCGGTGCCGTGCTTGACGACCGACAGCACGCTGCGCAGGCGTACCTGGCCGGGCCCGAGCTCCGGCTCCTGGTACTCGACCAAGGCGGGCGTTCGCGGGGCGGTGGCAACAAGCGCGCGTGGCATGGCGTCGATCTTAGCGCCCGTCGCCGCCCGCGTCAGGCCGGCGGTTCACGCGCAAGGATCGAATCCGCCTGCCGTGGGTCATCCAGGCCGTCCCCGATCCCCGCTGTGATCACCTCTTCGCCGCGCGCCAGGAGCCGAAGCACGAGGCTCGCTCGCTACGCTCGTACGCGTCTGCGCTCAGCAGCAACGCCGCCGCAGGTCCCCGCTGGGTGATCACGACCGGCTGGCCGGAAGATTGCACCGGCTTCAGTGCCGGGGCGGTCGCCTGTCTCAGTTCAACGAGGCCGTCGGATATCACCGACGGAATCGGTGGACGATGTGTTGCCGGTGGTAAACGCGAAGGCGAGCGGCTTCAATGAGGCCGTCGGATATCACCGACGGAATCATTGCGTGAGTGATACGTTTCTGGACGTGGGGATCGCGCTTCAATGAGGCCGTCGGATATCACCGACGGAATCCCGCTGCGACTACGTGATGCTGCTGTTCAAGGAGCAGCTTCAATGAGGACGTCGGATATCACCGACGGAATCCCTTTGTACAGCCTACGTAGGCTGCTCGCGCGTCCTCGCTTCAATGAGGCCGTCGGATATCACCGACGGAATCTGCTTGAGCCAGAGCGCGAAGCCGCTCTTGAGCGCGCCGCTTCAATGAGGCCGTCGGATATCACCGACGGAATCGCTGGGCCGTCTCCGGGGTGTTGTCGATCTGCCCGTGGCTTCAATGAGGCCGTCGGATATCACCGACGGAATCGCGCGCGGCGAAGCGGCATGGCGTGTCGCATGGTTGACGCTTCAATGAGGCCGTCGGATATCACCGACGGAATCCGCGAGCATGGACCCTACTCTGAGCATGGCGGCGGCCATGCAGGAGCTTCAATGAGGCCGTCGGATATCACCGACGGAATCTTGGCGATGACCGAAGGGAACCAGTACTGCACGGCGCTTCAATGAGGCCGTCGGATATCACCGACGGAATCATCGACCCTGATCGCGGGTGGGTATGCCAGAACTAGATTAGCTTCAATGAGGCCGTCGGATATCACCGACGGAATCCCCTTGAGCAATGGAGTATGTCAATAAGAAGTAGTGTATGCTTCAATGAGGCCGTCGGATATCACCGACGGAATCCCCTTGAGCAATGGAGTATGTCAATAAGAAGTAGTGTATGCTTCAATGAGGCCGTCGGATATCACCGACGGAATCACTGATGCGCAGAGATACGGCAGCACGGATGTCTTCTGCGCTTCAATGAGGCCGTCGGATATCACCGACGGAATCTCAACTCTATAGGCCTAGGAAATCTAGTTCAGAAAGCTTCAATGAGGCCGTCGGATATCACCGACGGAATCAGGCCGCAGGCACTGGTGTCGCGCGTGGGCCAGATGCCGCTTCAATGAGGCCGTCGGATATCACCGACGGAATCAGCATGAGCGGCCGGAAGGGTAAGTACGGCCAGCATGGCGCTTCAATGAGGCCGTCGGATATCACCGACGGAATCAGCATGAGCGGCCGGAAGGGTAAGTACGGCCAGCATGGCGCTTCAATGAGGCCGTCGGATATCACCGACGGAATCTTCGCGGCCGGCCGGTATCGTGGCACCACTAGGAACCGTAGCTTCAATGAGGCCGTCGGATATCACCGACGGAATCAAGGGATCCAGCACGCACGGACGACGTCGGCGGGACACGTGCTTCAATGAGGCCGTCGGATATCACCGACGGAATCACGAAGACGACCGCGGCCGATTTGATCGCGGAGCTGCAGCTTCAATGAGGCCGTCGGATATCGCCGACGGAATCACGCCGGGACGCACTCTCACCATGTATCTGGAGCTCTTGGCTTCAATGAGGCCGTCGGATATCACCGACGGAATCATCGACGAGCGCAAGCCGTATCCGACACGGAATGCGCCCCGCTTCAATGAGGCCGTCGGATATCACCGACGGAATCGGCTCGTGTCGTTGCCGTCCGCGTCCTTGCCGGTGATCGTGCTTCAATGAGGCCGTCGGATATCACCGACGGAATCTCATCCCTCTAGCCAGCGACATCCGCGACTACCGGCTTGAGCTTCAATGAGGCCGTCGGATATCACCGACGGAATCCTCATCTTGTCGATGCCCTTGGGCGGGCGCCTATGTCGCTTCAATGAGGCCGTCGGATATCACCGACGGAATCGTCACCGGCACCCCTGGAGAACTGCGCGCCGGTCGGACCGCTTCAATGAGGCCGTCGGATATCACCGACGGAATCCACGCCAGGGTGGCAAGAGCGATGGCCGGCTGCGAGGTGCTTCAATGAGGCCGTCGGATATCACCGACGGAATCGAATCTGAGGACGGCGCGCGCCTGAGGCGGTACGCCCGGCTTCAATGAGGCCGTCGGATATCACCGACGGAATCCCGGTTGATCGTCCGGTCGTTCATGGGGTTCGGGTCGCTTCAATGAGGCCGTCGGATATCACCGACGGAATCGCGCCTCAACGCTTGCCTTTCGACGTAGCGTTGGATGTCGCTTCAATGAGGCCGTCGGATATCACCGACGGAATCGATGAGGTCGAGGTTGCGTGCTTGCCCCTGCTCCCGCTGCTTCAATGAGGCCGTCGGATATCACCGACGGAATCACGCGGATCTCCAGGCCGCCAGCGGAGTGGGGGACGCGGGCTTCAATGAGGCCGTCGGATATCACCGACGGAATCACGCTGGCCTGGAACGATGCGCTGCCCGCCCTGGCTTCAATGAGGCCGTCGGATATCACCGACGGAATCGACGCCGAGCGCCAGCCAGAACGCCTCCGTGGGCGCCTCGCTTCAATGAGGCCGTCGGATATCACCGACGGAATCGGTTGCATCTCCTGATGCACCCGGACATCGAACAAGCCGCTTCAATGAGGCCGTCGGATATCACCGACGGAATCACATGAGAATCTGCCGGCGCGGCGCTTCCTCGGCGCGGCTTCAATGAGGCCGTCGGATATCACCGACGGAATCTCGTGGATCGGCGAGCAGTGGGTCGACGGTGAGGAGTACGCTTCAATGAGGCCGTCGGATATCACCGACGGAATCTCTCTACGGGGATGGTCCAGCCCCAGTGATCTCCGAGGCTTCAATGAGGCCGTCGGATATCACCGACGGAATCGTACCGCAGCCAACTCCAGGCTGTACAGGCGGTTGCCGGCTGCAATGCGAGAGGTCCGGAGCGGCCCGTCGTGGTTGGGAAGCAAGCGCGTCATTCGAGCCAACGCTATCACGTAATTTGGCGTATGTCAAAGAGCTCGCTGCTTGCGAGCCCTCCCCGGCGTGGGCGCGGCACTGGAGCGCTCGCTCCGCAGCGGCGAACGGAATCAGATGATCATCGGCTCGCGTCGCATCACGTGGAACGGCTTGCCGAGGCTGACGACACGTGGCTCAACGTTGTCGGCAACGCCGAGGTCGATCAGTACCACATGATCCTCGCCATGATCTATCAGGCCGTCGAGTCGCGCAAGGAGCTCGGCCCGCCGTTGGCGGCTCATGCGGCACTGGAACACCGAGAGCTGGACCCAAGCCCCGTAGCCGTTCATGACCTTGAACACCTTGCGCCAGCGCTTGGGGTCGCAGATGTCGTAGGCGACGATGTAGAGATGCTCCGGCATGGGTCAGCGCGTCAGGAAGTTCGGGTAGGAGGGGATCTCGCCGAGCAGGAAGCGGCCGAGCAGGCGGGCCTGCATCTCCATGAGACGACGGTAACTCACGCGGTAGCCGAACACAGGGTGCACGACCTCGTGATCCATCCGGCGCTCGAACGCGGCGATGAACTTGCGCCGACCGCCGGGCGTGAGAGCGACGCTCCCCGCGGCCGCCTTGAAGTCGGTCGGCCGTATCTCTCCGTTGTTGATCGCCTGCAGCACGACGGAATCGGCGACGATGGGTCGAAAAGGCTCCATCAGGTCGAGTGCCAGCGCCGGCCGGCCGTAGCGTGGCTGGTGGTACAGGCCGCGGAAGGCATCGAACCCGACGGCTGTCAGCGTCACCGTCCAGGCGCGGACCAGCAGCGAGTACGCGAAGGACAGCAGCGCGTTGACCGGATCCGTGGGCGGGCGGCGGTTTCGCTTCCTGAAGTCGAACGCCGCCGGCTCCGAGTCGTTCGGGCTGATCATCGCCGGGAACGCTCCGAAGTACCGGGCAGCCGCCGTGCCCTCGACTCCGAGCAGCTCAGGCATCGACTGCGCGCGGTCGGCCCTGCGAATGTCCTCCTTGAGCCCGATCATCACGTCTCGGTTGTCGTCTGGACGCTTCCAATTGCGCCGGAGCAGCGTGCGGCAGTTTCGGATCTTCGCGCTCACCAAGCCCTTGGCGAAGCGCAGGCAGGTGGCTTCGTCGAAGCTCGCCCGGTACTGAGCGGTACGGAGCTCCACGTTCTTGTGTCCGTTGCCGACGGTGTGGCCGTAGAACCAGCCGCCGTGGCTGTACCACGTGACCGGAATGCCGCGCGACATGAGTTCCTGCAGGCATGGCGCGGTGATGTAGATGCTGCCCATGAGGACCACCTGCGAGGTCTCGGGAAGGCGGGCAGTGGCCACCTTCTCGTCATCGATGGTCACCACCAGGGTCTCCCCGGACTTGGCGACCTTGGCGCCGTGCGCCTGCACGTAGAGGGGCAACGCCTCCGTGTGCGGGACGGCGATCGGGCGAGGCTCCGGCGAGGACCTGGACAGGTGGTTGATCTCGTCCGGCAGGCAGATGCCGACCAGCGAGCAGCGCGGACACTTCGGGCTGTCCTTGAGCGGCGGAGGAATCGTCCCGTTCTCCGCAAGGCTCCGCAGACCTGCGATCGCCTCCTCGGTGGTCCGGATCAGCCCATCGTCGAACGGGATCGGAACGCGCTCCCGGCTGGCGACGAAGTACAACACGCCCTCGTCGCACCGGTAGCCGTGCTCGCGCAGGAGTAGCCCCTGCGCGCAGAGCTGGACCCGCTCCGGATCGTAGGCGCCGCCCTTGACGTGCGGTCGTTTGCCGCGCTTGTAGTCCACGGGGATCACGGCGCCGTCCTCGGACTCGACGAGGTCCGTCCCCGCGATCAGCCCCAGCGTGTCGGACGACAGCGTGACCGAGCGCGCATGCAGCTTGTCGTCGCCCGTTACCTCGCCCGGCGGCGGCAGCTTCCCGCCGTTCCGATTGACGCGCCGGTGGGCGTGGCGGCCTTCAACGGTGTCCGATGACTCGGCCCACTCGCCCTGGACCCATTCCAGGTACGCGAGGCGCGGGCAGTACTGGTACTCGTTGACCATGCGCGCCGGCACGAGGGGCGTGTCGAGGGCCGGCCCGTGCTGTTTCTCGCCGTTCTGTTCGTGGTCCTTGTTCACCGCGATACCCCCGCGGCCTCGGCGGTGAGGCTGCCTTCAATGCAATGTCGGCTGCGTCGGTGTGCAATCTTGAGGGGACGAAGTCAGGACGGAGTTGACCCACGCCGCCGACCGCGCCGTGAGCGACGATCGCTCCGAGCTCGAGACCGGCCACTCTACTCCGTGGTCTCCGTGGAACCGGCCATTCGTCGGACCGCCGCCGCCAACACCGGAAGGTCGCGGTCCACAACGCTCCAAACCGTATCGAGGTCTATCCCCAGGTACGCATGCACGAGCACGTTGCGAAATCCTGCTATGGCTTGCCACGGAACGTCTTGCTCCGTGGCCTTGATTGCATCGGTCAGACGCTGTGTCGATTCGGCCAGCGTTTGCAGGTTCCGTACTACGGCGTCCTGAACCAGGCGGGAATCGTAGAAGGAAGCGCGGTCGCCGGCAGTGTACTCACGAATTCGTTCGATACACTCCAGAATGTGCGCCAGCAGTACCCGGTCAGAATGCATGTCCGGTTTCACAGCGGCTGCGCCTCCTGCATGATCCGTTCGCGAAGGGCCGGATGGAGGCTCTTCTCGGTGACCACTTCCACGCGTCGTTGTAAGAGGTCCTGCACCTCCATCAGCAGCGCGCCAAGGCTGAGGCCGGTCCTCTGCGGAGGCAGCGACACCAGCAGGTCGAGGTCACTGGTTTCGTCAGCGTCGCCTCTCGCCATGGATCCGAACACGCGCACGTCCCGAATCCCGTGCCGCGCTGCGATCGCCAGAATCTCGGTGCGGTGTTGCTCGATCAGGGAGTGCATCGGATCTGTCGCCTACTCTTTCCAGCCGGTGCTCGACCAGGGGCAGGCTCCACGTGTCCCATCCTGATGGTGACGCCATGGTTCCGCCAGCAGCCTGCCGCCGGTGTCGCATCATGTGGAACGCTTACCGAGGTTGGTGACATGCGGTTCAACATTGTCGGCAACGCCGAAATCAATCAGTACCACATGACCCTCATCATGATCTACTGACAGACCGAGTCGCGTAAGGAGCTCGGCCCGCCGCTGGCGGCTCATGCGGGTCGGACTCACGTAGAGGGGCAGTGCTTCCTGATCGGGACGGATTCCTTGGGGCCGTCCTTGAGTTGAGCAGTGGAGCAATCGTCCCGTTCTCCCCGAGGCTCCGCAGACTCGCGATCGCCTCCTCGGTGGACCGGATCAGTTCGTGTTCGAACG
The DNA here is from genome assembly GCA_963662775.1 of Spirochaetia bacterium. Classification (GTDB taxonomy): domain Bacteria; phylum Spirochaetota; class Spirochaetia; order SZUA-6; family Bin103; genus CATQHW01. The sequence goes on along the minus strand of OY759747.1, from coordinate 347,244 downwards.
GAACGCGCGCGCTCGCATCTGGCGACGAAACACAGCGCCCCTTCGTCGCCGCGGTAGCCGTGCTCGCGCAGGAGCAACCCCTGCGTGCAGATGCGCATCCGCTCCGGATCGTAGGCCACGGCCTTGCCGTGCGGTCGCTTGCCGCGCTCTTGGTCCACCGGGATCACGGAGAGTCGTCCGTCGGACTCGATGAGGCATCCCCGCAATCAGCGCCAGCGTGTCGGATGACAGTGTGACCGAGTTCGCGTGAAGTTGAAGTCTATATCGTCGCCCGCTACCTCGCCCGCCGGCGGCAGCGCCCGTCGCCCCCGATTGGACGCGCCGATGGGCGGAACGGCCTTCGACGGTGTCCACCGATTCTTACCGTCTGACTCCCCGTCGATGTGTCGAACGCTTCTTCCCAGCGGCGTTCACATACCCAGTGCTTGCATCGAGGTCAAGGGATCGCCATCGCTGGTCATCGCTGGCATCGCTGGATGGATCGACGCTACGCCGTCGGGGCGGGATCAAGCGGGGCTGAGCCCCCGGGCTGCAAATCAAGTGATCGCCGTCCCGCAGCAACCGTTGTATGTTCATCCGGCAAACGGAGCCGAGCGGGCCTTCATTGCAGGGAGCAGCGCCGCAGGTAACATGAGACTCGGCGCGCGCCATTTCCGGGGCTCCGGCCTCGGCCTCATTCGCTACGCCCTCGGCGGAGCTCCTCGTCGCCCGGCCGCCCGGGTCGCCATCAGCAGCGTAGCGGCGATGAATGGGTTGGTCCAACCCACACCGCCCCCTTGACGAGGGTGTAGCCAGGCAATATCTTGGAGCAGCGCCGCAGGCATATACATCGGGAAGGAGGACTTCAGATGCACGAGGGCGGAACACTCAGACGAACCACGTACAGCCGTATTTCTTTTATCCACAGGTCAATAGGAAGTTCACCGTCCGTGCGATCAGAGTCTACCACAAGGGTCGACTGCGAATCATTCGCAGAAGAGGTCCAGACAACGGCCGACGAGCAAGTGCAGGTGCACTTGCCTCTCACAGTCCGGCCAGATCCACTTTCCTGCACTTGGAGGGAATCGTGATACCAGTATCAGAAATCAGAGAAGCGATCGGCGGACACGCCGCCATCCGGCGGCTCCGTCGCTTGCAGCCTGCCGGCGGCGAGGGGGACAAGATCTTCCCACCCACGTATCCGGGCGACCGGCGGGACGATCCGCCGCGCCATGTGTTCGAGCGCCGACGGATGGGCGGCCGGGAAGTCTGGTGCGTGCTCATCGACAGCGTGCAGAGCCAAGCGAACCGGCTTGAGGAGGCACTGTTGGCGGCCGCCACGGAGGAAGACGGGATTCCACTGCCTTACGTGGCCGTGGACTTCCGCGATGTGGGCCTCCAGCCACTAGAGAAGATCACGTCCCTGGATGCGCCGCATCGAGTGTACGACGCAATACTCCGCGACAGTCTGCTGGACGGTGTCCCCTTCATGCAGAGCGAGCAGGGCCGGCGGCTCGCCGCCGCGACTCCCGCGGATGCCACCGCCCTACTGGAAATCTCACCGTCGGCATTGCTCTTCGGCGCATGGCATAGCCAGGGAGAAGGTGGCGGGCTGGGTGCCAAGTTCCCACGTGCGCTCGTGTCCGAGATCATGGGGATCGACACGCCGGTCGAAGAGGTGCTGGCGGACCGTCGCACAGGACGGACGGAGCCCCAGACCGGAGGTCGCCGTACGGGGAGTCGTATCGACCCGCTGGGCGTTCTCCGCAAGGTTGACGTGTTCAAGAGCCCATCTGGTTGGAGCCCCGATCAGAGAGAAGCCGGTAAGGGCGCGAAGAAGGTCCGGCCATCAGAGATCAACCACGGCAACATCGCTCCATCTGTCCAGCCGTTAGGGGTCACCTGCGCCCATGCCGAACACCGAGCAGTGCTGACAATGGCCGGGCTCAGGCGGCTGCGCTTCGGGGGTGGCGATCGTGACCCGGCGGCCCGGACCTTGCTCGCCGCTCTTGGTTTGGTCGCCCTTGCTGAGCAGGATGTGGTCGGATACGCGCTCAGATCACGTTGCGACCTGGTGTGTGACGGAAGCGCTCCCTTGGAACTCGTCTGCGCCGATGGTTCCACGGAGCGACTCGAGTTGAATCGGTCAGGAGCACGGAGTCTATATCGCGAGGCGTTTGCCTCTGCAGAGGAAGCCGGCTTTCAGTTTGAACCACTCACCTTGAAGCCGCAGCCCAAGTTGGTCGAGATCGTACGGCGCAGCCGTGAGTTGGCGCTGGATGCCGCCGGCGGGGACGACGAAGCCGAGTGAGCCTGATCCTCGAGATCGAGTTCCTCGCTGGCGTGTGCCGAGCGGCACGCGGACCTGCGAGTGGAGCGCCGGACTGGCCTCCGCAGCCGGATCGTGTCTTTTCGGCGCTCGTTTCCGCTTGGGCGGCGCGCGGCGAACGAGACGACGAGCGATCGGCGTTGGAGTGGCTCGAAGCACAAGCGGCGCCGACGATCCATGCTGGGGAGCATACGGCACGCACGGCCCCCGATGTGTTCGTGCCCCCAAATGATCAGAGGTCCTCCAGTGCAGAGAAGACTTATCTCCGGGTCATGCCCGACGTGCGGCCACGCCAGCCGCGTCGGTTTCCGGTCGCGTGCCTGGAAGATCCGACTATGGCCCTGGTCTGGACTGTTGAGCCGGAGCCCGAGTTGCTGGTGACGTTGGATGCGGTGGCGGGTGATGTCGGCTATATCGGCCACTCAGCGAGCTTGGTGCGCTGTCGGTTCCGTTGCGATGAATCGTCGACCGTGAACCACCCAGCCGTAACTGCACAGCGCCGGATCTATCCCGGGCGTCTCGCGGAGTTACAGCGCGCTCACGATGCGAACCCGGCTCGGCCGATGATTCAGCCCGGTGCCTCCGTCCCGCGCACTCCCGCGCGAGAGCCGGAGCCTCGTGCGTCGGGTTGGCTGGTGCTGGAGATCGTTGATGGCGTGGTGCCCGACATCCGTGCTGCGGCGCTGGTTAGCCGCGTCTTGAGGCGGACACTGATGAGTGGCTACCGAGGCACCGGCAAGGAGGATGCGATCCCGGAGATCGTGTCGGGGCACACGCCGGACGGGACGCCTACCCGACTTCCCCACATTGCGATCGTCCCCATGCCGTTCGCAGGGTTTGCTCATGCGGATGGTCGGGTGTTCGGGTTCGCGCTCGTACCCCCTTCGCATGCCGAGTTGCATGCGATCGCCGGCTTCCGTGCCGCGTTCGAAGAGGTGGCACCGTACGATCCGGGTGAGGAACGGCGCGTCGTGGAGCTGAATGCCGCACCACTTCGCGGGCCGCTACGGCTCGCGCCGGCAGGGGACGTGACGAAGCGGTCGCTCGATCCCGATCCATATCTGCAGCCCGCGCGGGTGTGGGCCAGCGTCACACCGATGGTCCTGGACAGGCACTTGAAACGACATGACGATGCCGAAGTCCGCGAACTGATCGCGGACTCGTGCGTCAACGCTGGTCTTCCTCGGCCTGATCCCGGAAACATCCAGACGGGCAAGCACTCCGCGGTTGAAGGATCGCCACCGGCGCGTCCGGTTTCCGGCGGGCCGCCATGGACGCGTTGGCGGGTCCCCGAACCGCTAGCCAGCCGATCGCTGATCCATGCAGTCATCGATTTCGGAGACGAAACCGCAGGTCCCGTACTAATCGGTGCCGGACGATTTACCGGGCTGGGGCTCTTTCGGCGAATCGGGGCTTGACGATGACCTTGAGCTCCATGGACTTCGCCATTTTCTTCCAGGCGATTCACGGTCATCCGCCGTTCCCCTGGCAACAGTCTCTTGTCGACCGATTGGATCGGGAGGACCGTTGGCCGGACGTTCTGGACTTGCCGACGGGTGCGGGGAAGACCGCGGCATTGGATGCGGCCGTCTTCCACCTGGCTTTGCGGGCGGATACGCCCGCTGCCGCCGCGCTCCGGATCGTCTTGGTCGTGGACCGTCGCCTGGTCGTGGACGATGCGTACGAACGCGCCCGGACAATAGGACGCGTACTCACCGATCCTTCGGACACGGCTATGCCTGAACGGACCGTGGTCGAGGAGGTAGCCCGGAGGCTTCAACTGCTGTCCGGTCCTGGCGCCCCCCCGCTGGTAGCCGCCCGGCTTCGCGGCGGTGCGCCGCTGGAGCAGGAATGGGCGCGCACACCAACCCAGCCAACGCTCCTCTGTTCCACCGTCGATCAAGTGGGTTCGCGATTGCTATTTCGTGGGTACGGCGTGTCTGATCGCATGAAGCCCGTCCATGCCGGGCTCCTCGGCGAGGACAGCCTCATCCTGCTCGACGAAGCCCACCTTTCCGAGCCCTTCCGGAAGACCTTGGGCGATGTACACGAGATCGGCCGAGCCGGGATCAAGACAGTCGTCCTGACCGCCACTCCGGGCGTGCCCGGTAAGCGGCCCTTCGCGCTGGGGACTCGCGATCGAGCCGATCCCGTCCTGAAGGCACGCCTGCATGCCACCAAGCGCGCCAGACTGATGAAGCCGATTCGGAACGATCCTGCCGAGGCGTTTGCGCGCGCCGCGTGTGAGATGGCCGATGGCCTGCGACGTGCGGGCGTGTCGTGTCCCGCCGTGGGCGTTGTAGTCAACCGGGTCGCTCTTGCCCGGGAAGTGTTCCAGAAGCTGAGCGAGCGGGAAAAACACGGCTTCGAATGCCTGCTGATGATCGGACGCTCGCGAAGTGTGACCAGAGACCAGATCGCAGAAAAACTCGCCCCCTTTCGGACCGGCGCGGTCGGCCGTGCGGACGCCGAACCAATGATGCTGGTCGCTACGCAGTGCGTGGAAGTTGGGGTTGACCTCGACCTCGACGGACTGGTGACGCAGGCTGCCTCATTCGATGCCCTGCGGCAACGCTTCGGCCGGTTGAACCGCGCCGGCCGACCCATCACCGCGGAAGGCGCAATCCTGGTGACGAGCGAGAGCTTGGCCAAGAAGACCGATGACCCAGTGTATGGCGACCGGATCCGCAAGACCTGGGACGCGCTGAACGCCATGGCGAAAGACAACGTCGTGGATTTCGGCGTGGAGGCGCTGGACCGGCAACTCAAGGAGGCCGACGTCGACCTTGCCGAGCTCGCCGCTCCACGAGCCCAGGCACCGACTCTGATGCCTGCGTACTTGGATCTCTGGTCGCAGACGTCGCCACCCCCGGTTAGCGATCCGGAGGTGGGCCTGTTCCTGCACGGTACGGAGCGCTCACCGGCGGAGGTCTCCCTTGTGTGGCGGAGCGACATCACCGATGCCGATATGGGGGAAGGCAGCGACGTTCTCAAGGCGATCCTTGAACTGGTTCCTCCGCGAGCGGCCGAGATGATCGACGTCCCGATCTGGTCGGCGGCTGCCTGGCTGCGCGGGGAACGTGATGCCGGATTGGCGAACGTCGCGGACGTCCCGGAACGACCGGAGCCACCAGAGGTGGAGGCGACTCGGCCAGGACGGAGAGCGTTCCGATGGGCCGGATCTCAAGATCCGCGGACCGCTCTCGTAAGCCATGCGGAACTGCGTCCCGGGGACGTGCTGGTCGTGCCCGCGGACTACGGCGGCTGCGACGGGTTCGGCTGGGCACCCGCGAGTACGCATCACGTCGCAGACGTAGGCGACGTGGCGGCGTGGCCGTTCCGAGGCCGCAGGTTTGCCGTGCGGGTCGCGCGCGACGTAGTCGCACCCGATGCCGACGCCTCCTGGAGGAGCATTGCCGCGGTGCTCGCAGCAAACGACGGCACAGCGTTACTGGATGAGCTGCTTGATGCTCTCCCGAAACATTTAGGAGCGAGTCCCGAGGACCAGCCGTCGGACAACGGGGCCGTTCGAGACGTGAGCAGGGAGCTGGAACGGCTCAGGAATGCCGCAGTCAGCAAGAGCGTCAAGGGCAGCCGCATCGAGAGTCATTTCCCATATGCCCAGCATGACGCTGGCGTCATTCTGGTCGCGGCGCACGGTCTTCGGGACGATGCTGCAAGGGATCAATCGGCGGCTACCGAGGACGACACGCTCTCTCATACGTCATCGCGGCCCGTCGCGCTGCAGTGCCACACCGACAGCGTCGTAGCGCACGCGGAGTCGTTTGCGCGGACGCTTCGGTTGCCCTCGAAGACCGCAGCCGACGTCAGTCTCGCCGCGTTCCTGCACGACGCGGGAAAATCAGACCTCCGGTTTCAGACCATGTTGGCCGGAGGCGACTGGTGGAGTCGTCCTGACGGGCCTCCACTTGCCAAGAGCGGAAGGACTTCTTCACCGGGAGCGTCGGCGAGGTCGGGTCTTCCGCGCGGATGGCGGCATGAAGCTTTGTCGGTCCGAGTGGCTCTTGCACACCCACGGTTCGCGCAGGCACGCGACCCTGAGCTCGTGCTGTGGCTGATCGGGACGCATCACGGGCTGGGGAGGCCGTTCTTCGGGTTTGCTGATCCGCAAGAGGACGAGGCGGGGAATGGACTGCTCGGTTGCCTTGGAGTCGACTCCTGGCGCCTCGGATCCGGCCACGGGCCGTGGTCACTGGCATTTGACTACAACGGTCTGGACTGGACGGCGGTGTTCCATGAACTCAAGCAGCGTTACGGAATCTGGGGTTTGGCGCGCCTGGAAGCAATTCTACGCCTTGCCGACCACCGAGCGTCCGAAGCGGAGCGCGGGTCATGAATCAGACCACGGAGCATCGCCTGGACGGGCTGGAGCCTGACAATCTGCTCGCCTTCCTATCGTTGCTTGGTATTGTACGCACGCTTGAGGAGGTACATGCCAGGTGGCGGCCACGGGTTCGCTGGACAGTCGATAAGCCGCCCGTACGGCCGGTGTTGACTCTGTCGGATACGATTACCAAAGAGAATATGGCTGCCGCAGTGGCTTCGGGCTTGACGGAGTTGGTGCGTCGGCATGACTTCGAGCCATTCAGAGACCTCAAGCTGTCCCCGGAAGAAGCCACGAATAGGCTGGCCGATGCCGCTCAAGCCGACCGGTACACCGCTGACCTGTGGGCCGCCTTGGTCAGCGACGCCGCCGTCCGGGAGCGAAACAGAGCAACGGAAGTCGAGCCCACTCCCTTGTGTTTGCTGTTTGGTCAGGGTCATCAGCACTTTCTGGAGCGGTTGAGTTCGGTTCCACAGGAAGCGACGCCACCCATCCGACGAGTGAACGGGAAGAAGTCTGCAATCACGGAGGTGGAATGCTTGAGCGAGGCATTGTTTGCTCCGTGGACACGTCCGGACGCAACCCACTCTTTCCGATGGGACCCACACGAAGATGTGCGCTACGCGCTACGCGCTACCGATCCCACTGACTCCAAGACCAAGGAAACGACCCAACACGGTGCAAACCGGCTTGCTGCCGTGGGTTTGTCCGTTCTGACCGTGGTCCCTCGAAGCCGCGGCGGAGTCGGTCGGCTGGACGTGCTCGGGGGGAGTCGTGATGTCGATGGGAGTTTCAGCTTTACGTGGCCGATCTGGAGAGAGTCGATCAGCCTCTCAACAATTCGTTCTCTCCTGGCGTATCAGGGACTTGACGACGTTGCCACACGAGCCGCACTCGGTATCTCCGAGCGGCGTCGCGCCCGTCGAATCTCATCAGGGAAGTTCATGAACTTCACGCGAGCCGAATCGATGCCAGACGAGTAAGCGATCGGCCAACGCGGGTCGCAGGCCCCAGACAGTGATGCTGCGGCCGCCGTCCGTGCGGCCGCGGCCGTGCTCGCGCTTGATGCGTTCGCCGCCGTTGACGATCCGCTGCAGGAACGCCTGCAACAGGAGCTGTAGCCCGGCTTCGGCGTAGCCGAAGCGTCCGAGCCAGTGCTCGGAGTGCTCGCGGAAGAACGCCTGGAAGGCGGCGAGCAGCTTGTCGATGTCGAGGCTGCCTCGGCGCTGACGTACCAGGCGGCGTCCTGGACCAGCCCTTCCTGCGCGGCGGAGGTGAGCTCACGCGGGACGACTTCGGCGTAGATCGGATTGGCGATGCGGAGTGGGGAGTCGGTGGAGACCAGACCGAGGTCGCGGACGTACTCCAGGTCGCGGGCGGTGAACGTGCCCTCGCTGCTGCCGCTCAGCAGCGGCTCGACCACGCGCCGTACCCGGTTCTCCTGGAGCTTGTCGGCGAGCTGGTCCAGGTGGGTTTCCCGGCGCAGGGAGCGCGCCTTGACGTTGAACGCGCTGCCGCCGGTGAGGGCCGTCTGCTTGGTGAATCCGGGAGTCCGTCGTGGCGAAGTCGATGCCCTCACTGACCGCCAGACCGAGCAGGTAAAACGTCGGTGAGCTGCTTCGGCGTGATCCCGGTCAGCGACGACCGGCTACACCCCTTCCTCTTCCCGGAGCTGGTTGATGAAGTCATCGGTGATCACTCGGGTGTCGCCGGCGGACCGTTGGAGTATCGGCCAGCCGCGCTCGTCGGTGCGGATGCGGTTGCGTTGCGAAAGCTGCGGCTCGGACGCCGCATGGTCGAGCAGGTGCACCCGCAGCGACTCCACGAGCAGTGCGCGCAGCGTGGTGCCGCGCTCAGCGGCGCGGATCTCTGCTCGCCGGTAGAGCGCATCGGGCAGGTCGACGGTGATCTTCACGGCACGATAGTGCTGTAACGGACCGTCAATAGGCGAGGAGGCCGCCGTCGGGGGTGAGGGTGGAGCCGGTGAAGAAGCGGCCCTCGTCGGAGGCCAGGAAGACCGCTACGTCGCCGACGTCGCGGGGCGTGCCGGGACCGAGGGGCGTGGTGCGGGTGTAGGTGTAGGGGCTCCGCGGGCTCTTCATCAGGTCGATGATGGGTTGCACGGTTTCGGTCTCGATGAAGCCGGGGGCGATGCAGTTGACGTTGATGCCGTGCCGGGCGAGCTCCAGGGCCATCACCTTCGTGAGCCCGATCACGCCGGCCTTGGCGGCGCAGTAGGCGGCGGCGAACTCCTCGCCGATCAGGCCCATGACGGATGAGATGTGGATGATCCGGCCCGAGCCGCGCTCGATCATGTGGCGCGCGGCCGCCTGGCTGGCCAGGAAGACGCCCTTGAGGTTGGCGTCCAGGACCTCGTCCCAGAGGTCCTCGCTCATCTCCATGAAGGAGCTGAACTTGGCCATCCCGGAGCGGCCGGCGTTGTTGACCAGGATGTCCAGGCCGCCGGTCCAGTCGAGCGCCGACCGCATGAGCGAATCGACCTGACCGTGATCGGTGACGTCGCTGCGCACCGCCAGCGCCTGTCCGCCGCTGCCGGCGATCGCGGCGGCCGCCTCCTGCGCCTTGGCGAGCCGCCGCTGGGCGATCACCACGCGGGCGCCTTCCTCGGCGAGCCGCTCGCTGATGCCGCGGCCGATGCCCACGCCGCCGCCGGTGACGATCGCGGTCTTTCCCTCCAGGCGCACCGCCCTACCTGGTCATGTAGCCGCCGTCGACGACCATGACGGCGGCGGTCACGTAGGACGACTCGTCCGAGGCCAGCCACAGGGCGGTCTGCGCCACCTCGTCCGGCGTGCCCACGCGGCCGAGCGCGGTGCGCTCGCGCCAGAAGCGCGCCACGGCCGGGTCCTCGTACGAGCCGCGGGTCATCGGCGTGTCGATGGAGCCGGGGCAGATGGCGTTGGCGCGTACCCGCTGCGGCCCCCAGGTGCTGGCGATGCTGCGGGTGAGGGCGATGACGCCTCCCTTGCTGGCCGCGTAGGCGTCGTAGATGTCCTTGCCGGCGCGCAGGGCCGAGATCGAGGAGACGTTGATGATCGAGCCGCCGCCCGCCTCGACCAGGTGGGGGATCGCGAACTTGCAGCCCAGGAAGGCGCCCTTGAGGTTGACGGCGATGATGCGGTCCCAGACCGCCTCGTCCAGGTCCGGGGCCGGGCCGTCTTCCGGGAGCCAGATGCCGGCGTTGTTGTACAGGACGTGCAGCGCCCCGAACTCTCGAACCGCCGACTGCACGGCGGCCTCCACCTCCGCCGAGCGGGTGACGTCGGCTACGGCGCCGATCGTCGAACCGCCGGCGGCACGGATGGCGGCCACGGTGGCGTCGACCGCCGCGGCGTCGCGGTCGCAGGCCGCCACGTACGCGCCCTCGGAGGCGAACAGCGCGGCGGCGCTCCGTCCCATGCCGCTGCCGGCGCCGGTGATCAGCGCGGTCCGGCCGGCCAGCCGTCCGGCTCCGGGGGATGCCGCCATCAGCCCGCCTCTTCCCGGTCGCGCAGCCGCGCGGTCTCGGCTTCATCCACGACCGGCGTGCCGTCCGGTCCGGCGCGGACCCTCACGCCATACTCCCGCGCCGCGGCTTCGGCCGACACGAACCCTTCGAGCACGTCGGCGAGCACCAGCTCGACGTCCCGCTCGGCCGGGTCGCCGTACCCGCCGCCGCCGGCGGAGTCGATGCGCACCAGGTCCCCCTCGCGTACCGCCACGTCCGCGAACTTCGATGGGCTGACGACGCCGAAGGCCTCGGGAAAGGTCAGGTGCTCCCGCTCGCCGGCACGGCGTACCCACACGCCGCTCAGGCCGCCGGTGGCGCCGCCGAACAGCCCCGGGGCGCCGCTCTTCACGTGGTCCATCATCATGCTCACCGTGACCTCCCCGCCGGTCACCAGCAGGTCGCGGCGGGTGCCGAGGCCGCCTCGCCCGCGCCCGGCGCCTCCGGAGTCGCGGTTCAGGCCGTAGGAGAGCACTCGGAACGGGAACAGTGTCTCGAAGATCTCCACCGGCGTGTTGCGGCAGTTGCCGTGGATGTGGTTCTGGGCGCTGTTGCCGTCGGTGGCGGCGCGTCCGCCCCAGCCGCTCGCTTCGAAGTGGTAGTGGGCGTAGTACTCGCCGGTGCCCGGGTCGACGCCTCCGAACAGGAAGTTGCAGGAGGTGGCGCCCTCGGAGGCCATGGTCCGCTCCGGGACGGCCGCGGCCAGCGCACGCAGGATCACGCCGACGATGCGGGGCTGGGTCTCGGTGTTGCCGCCCACCGACGGGCCGGGGTAGCGCACGTTCACAATCGAGCCGGGCGGGGCGATGATCGTGATCGGCCGGTAGCACCCGGCGTTGCGCGGGATGTGGGTGCCGGTGACCTGCAGCACGGCGTTGTAGGTGGCCGATGCGGTCACGCCGAAGGTGGCGTTGATCGGGCCGCGCGCCTGCGCGTCGGAGCGGGTGAAGTCCACCAGGACGCCGCCGTCGCGGACCACGACGGTGACGCGGATCACGTACGGGTCGTCGGTGATGCCGTCGTCCTCCAGGACCTCCTCGGCTTCGTACTCGCCGTCGGGGATGGCGGCGATTTCGGCGCGCATCAGGCGCTCCGAGTAGGCGATGAGCTGCCGGGTCGCCGCCAGCACGGTGGCGGCGCCGTAGCGGCCGAACAGCTCGTGGCAGCGCCGCTCGCCCACGTTCAGGGCGCCGAGCATGGCGTGGAAGTCGCCCCAGGTGGCGCGCGGCGTGCGGTGGTTGGCCATGACGATGCGCCAGACGTCGCGGTTGTGATCGCCGCGGCTCATGAGCTTGACCGGAGGCAGGCGCAGCCCTTCCTGGAACACCTCGGTGGCGTTGCTTGCGAAGGAACCCACCACCATGGCGCCGATCTCGGCGACGTGGCCGATCACGGCCACGAACAGGCGGAGCTCCTCGCCGTCGAACACGGGCTTCAGCAGCAGGTGCTCGGGCAGGTGGCAGCCGGCGCGGTACGGATCGTTGTGGATGACCACGTCGCCGGGGGCGAAGTTCTCGATGCCGATCTCGCGGACCGTCCAGCGGACGGTGTGCGTCATGGCGCCGAGCTGCGCGGGACAGAACTCGCCCTGTCCGACCAGCTCCGCTTCGGCGTCGAACACGGCGCACGAGAAGTCTTTTGACTCGCTGAAGATGGGCGAGTAGGCCGCGTGCATCATGGCGGTGCCCATCTCGCGCGTGATGTTGGCCAGGCGGTGGTCGATGATGGCCAGGGTGACCGGATCGAGCGCGGCGGCGGCGCCGGCGGTGGACGGGGCTGCCTCGGCTTCCGGCAGCGCCACGCGGAAGATGCCGTCCGGGAGCACCGACAAGGTGTGGCCGGCCGGAACCAGCGTCGTCGAGTCCAGCTCCTCGACGATCAGCGGGCCGGTGAGCGTGCAGCCGGCCGGCAGCGCGTCGCGGCCGTAGACCGGGCAGCCGGGATGCGCGGCGGCGCCGATCCGCACCGCTCGGCGCTCACGCGGCTCGGGCGGCGGACCGGGGGCCAGCTCGGGCAGGGCGGGTGTGGCGGTGGCGCCGATCGCGGTGACGTTGAAGTGGATGAGCTCCACCACCTCGCCCGGAAAGTGGTGGCCGTAGAAACGGCGGTGCGCCTCGCCGAACGCGCCCAGCAGCGCCTGCAGGGAGTCCGCGGTGACCGGTCCCGGCGGGACGGGCACGTCCTGCTCGTAGTTCTGGCCGGCGTAGCGCATGCTGATCGAACGCTGCACGACCGGCTCGTCCCCGGATCCCTGCGCGCGCGCCTCCGCCACCGCCTCGCGGTGCAGGCGGGTCAGGGTGGCGTCGATCTCGGCGGCGTCGGCCAGGTCGGATCGATGGAAGCGGGTCGCGCGCTTGTCCACGCGCACGTCGGCGGCCAGCGCCCCGAACGCGGAGGTGAGTCCCGGGTGCGGAGGCACGATCACCTCGCCCATCCCCAGCGCCGCGGCCACCGCCGCGCCGTGCAGGGGTCCGGCGCCGCCGAAGGCGACCAGCGCGAAGCGGCGCGGATCGATGCCGCGCTCCACGGTCAGGACGCGGATGGCGTCGGCCATCTGCTCGTTGACCAGGTCGATGATCGCCGTCGCCGCCTGTTCCGCGCTCATGCCCAGGGCGCCGCCCAGCTCCTCCATCCTGCGGTGGGCGGCCGCGGCATCGAGGCGCATCTCGCCGCCCAGGAAGAAGCCGGGGTCCAGGCGGCCGAGCACGAGGTTGGCATCGGTGACGGTGACCTGCTCACCGCCCTGGCCGTAGCAGACCGGGCCGGGAGCCGCGCCGGCGCTCTGCGGTCCCACGCGCAGCATGCCGCCGGGGTCGATCCAGGCGATCGAGCCGCCGCCGGCGCCGACGGTGCGCAGGTCGACGCTGGGCGCCGACACCGGCAGGCTGAACTCGACCTCGTAGCCGGTGGTGTAGGAGATCCGCCCGCCGACGACCAGGGCCACGTCGGTGCTGGTGCCGCCCATGTCGAAGGTGATCAGGTCGCGGCGCCCGGCCTGCTCTCCGAAGTAGCGCCCGCCGATCACGCCCCCGGACAGGCCGGACAGCATGGTATGCGCCGGCAGCTCCGTGGCCGCGGCGGCGGCCACCTGCCCGCCGTTGGACTTCATGATGGTAAGGGCGCCGGCGAAGCGGCGTTCGCCCAGACCCTGCTCCAGCTCCCGGATCCAGCCGGACATGCGCGGCCTGAGATAGGCGTCCAGGATGGCGGTGCTGCCGCGCTCGTACTCGCGCCACATCGGCGCGATGGCGCCTGCGACCGTCACCGGCAGGCCGGGAAAGCGACGGCGGAGGAACCCGGCCAGGCGCCGCTCGTGCGCGGGGTTCACGTACGAGAACAGCAGGTTGACCGCCAGCGCCACCCCGCGCCCGGGCGATTCGGCAGGCTCGGCAAGCCGCTCCGCGATCGCCGCCGCGATGCGGTCCAGGTCGCCGTCGGTCAGCTCGGTGAGCACCGCGCCGTCGGCCGCCACCCGCTCGCGCACACCGATGCAGTCGCGCCGCGCCACGAACGGCACCGGCTTCTGCCACTGCAGGTCGTACGGGTCCTTCTTGTCGATGCGCTGGATGAACGGCACGTCCTGGAAGCCGTCCGTGGTCAGGTAGAGCACGCGGGCGCCGCGCCGCTCCAGCACGGCGTTGATGCCGATCGTCGTGCCCAGCACCAGCAGCGACAGCTCCTCGACCGGGATGCCGGATCCGGCCAGCGCGTCGAACACCGCGCGGCCCGGCGCCGCCGGCGTCGAGGGCACCTTGGCGACGTGCAGCCGGCCGCCGCCGGCCGGGTCGACGGCGACCAGGTCGGTGAAGGTGCCGCCGGTATCGATGCCCATGCGATACGCCATCGAGCCGCTCGCCGTCTCCGCCTACGTCCGTTCTCCGGGCGCAGTCCCGGTCCGTCGCCCGTAGCGGGGCACCCAGTACGTGGCGTGGGTGCGCTCGCATTCGGGGCTGCAGAACCGCTGCTCCCGGCCGCGCGCCTCGACCACCCAGACGCGGCCGGCGATCGCCTGCCCGCAGAGCGCGCAGTGCACGACCTCGGTCGCGTACCACGGGGAGTCGAGCTGTCGCCAGCCGGTCACGGACGAGTCCTCATCGCGAGCATTATGACCACGTTCCCTTCCGATGGTAATCTGACCCGTCGTGGCGCGGTGGATGGCGCGGTGGCTGCCGGCGATCGCCGGCCTGTCGCTGGGCCTGTCCGCCTGCTCCAACCCGCTGATCGGCACGTGGTCGGGGTCCTGCGCCGCCCGGGACGGCGACGCCACCGCGGAGATCAGCCTCACGTTCAGGGACGACAAGGTCACCGTGTCCAATGAGGGGAACGTGTCCAGCGGGACGTATCACCGGAAGGGAGACCGGCTGACGCTCGAGGTCGACTCCTGGTCCGGCTCCGCACGCTTCGAGCAGGTTCGCTCGGAGCTGACGCTGGAGTACGAGGACGCTCCCGCGTTCACCTGTACGCTGACCCGCGTGAAGGCGTTCAGCCTGTAGGCGACACTGGACGTGCGCAGCCCGTCGAGGAGGTACCCATGCAGCCGGCCCCGCAGTTCGTCAACTCGCTCGGACTGAAGATGATCCGCGTCGGCGCTGCCGCGTTCGACGCCTGGACTCCGTCCTTCGCCGACGCCGACACCGTATCCGTCGAGGTGTCCGGCGGCCTGGAACGGCCGCCGCTGCCGCACCGGGTAGAGCTGCCCGGCGACTTCCACCTGGCGCAGGTGCCGGTAACCAACGCCCTCTACCGCCGCTTCGTGGAGGAGACCGGCCACCGCACGCCGGGCGGCGAGCTGTTCGACATCGACCGGGTGAAGACCGGCAAGGGCTTCTCCGGCGTGATCCAGGTCAGCGAGGGGGTCGAGGCCTGGGATCGCGACGGCTTCACGGCCGACGAGCAGCCGGTTGCCGGCGTCAACTACATGGACGCGGTCGCGTTCTGCGCGTGGCTGTCGGCCGCCGAGGGACGCACCTACCGCCTGCCCGAGGTCTACGAGTGGGAGTACGCCTGCCGCGCCGGCACCGACACCCTGTTCTGGTGGGGCGACCGGCCCGATCCGCGCTTCATGAACTACGCGGTGTCGCGCATCGGCCATCCGACGCCGGTCGGCTTCTATCCGCCGAACCCGTGGGGGTTCCACGACCAGCACGGCAACGTGGCCGAGTGCTGCGAGCAGATCGGCCGGCCCGGCGGCGTGCAGAAGGGCGCAGCCTGGAACTACCCGGCCACGCTCACCGGCGCCGACATCTACGTCGACGTGCGCGGCACCTTCATGCCGCACATGCCGATCACCCGACGCACCCTGGAGATCGGCTTCCGCGTCTGCTGCGACGCCGGTGAGGCGCCGGCGCCGGGGAGCGCGGAGGGGAGTCCGATCGTGCTGGCCGGTGGTGCCGGACCGGATCTGCCCGAGCTTTCGATCACGATCGGCGACAAGCTGGACTTCGGCACCATCCCCGTCAACCAGATCCAGTCGTTCCTGGTGACCCGATCGGGCCGCTGGCTGATGAACGACCGGCGCTCCGACGACCGGGGGGCCACCTGGGAGCCGTGCACGAGGCTGGCGTTCAACGCCCTGCAGCTCCGCGACGGCACGATCATCCAGTGCACGGGTCCGGGCGCACGCTCCTCGGGCTGGGACTTCGAAGGCATGTCCGGCGGCTTCGGGACGATGAAGGTCACCGTCTCGACCGACGACTGGCAGACGGTCAGCACCTTCGACGCGCCGGTCGAGATCCCGCTGGGGATTCAGTTCGGCTCGGACGCCGCCATGGTCGAGCTGGACGGCGGCACGCTGCTGATGGGCCTGTACGGCTGGATGGACGGCGACCAGGTGCGCGAGGACAACCCGATGTTCCCGATCGTGGACGGCGCCTACAAGACGCGGGTGATCGCCGTCGTGTCGGAGGATCGCGGGCGCAGTTGGCGGTATCGCTCGACGATCTGCAACCATCCGGAGATGGGGCGCGAGGGCGCCAACGAGACCACCATCATCGAGCTGCCGTCAGGCGACCTGTTCGCGGCCATGCGCACCGGGCTGCACGGCTACCGGGACCGCCACGGCCGCGAGCACCTGGACGAGCCGCTGCTGTGCGCCTGGTCGCGCTGCGACGGGCGAAGCTGGAGCGAGCCGGCGCGCATCTACGTAGGCGACCGGCTGGTGACCGGCATCTGGCCGCACTCCGTGCTCACTTCCGAAGGGGTGCTGGCGGTGCTGCGCGCGCGCCCGGACGGCAGCGTCATCTTCTGCCCGGACGGTACCGGCACGGTGTGGACGGACGAGGTCGTGTACCGGACGGAGAAGGGCGGCGGCAGCATGGACGGCATGGCGAAGATCGGGCCGGACACGCTGCTGGCCGTGTACCTGGACGAGATCACCACGCAGGGCGAGGAGCGGATCTGCCATGTCAGCGCTTTACCGATAACGGTGCGCAAGAAGGCTTGACGGCCGGAAAGCCGGGCGAAGCGCTGGCGCCGGGCAGTAACGTACGGTAACGTCAGGCGTTGCGGTCGAGTTGAGGGGTGTCGCACACCCGGACTCTCCTCGATCGCCCCAGGAGGGTGACGAAGTGGCTGACAACACTGCCCCGGCGTATCCGGTGCGCCTCTCGGTGGACCGCCCGGAGGGGCCGAGGAACCGGCTCTCGGTATTCGTGCGGATCCTTCTCGCCATACCGATCCTGATCATCGGCGCCCTTGTGACCGGGTCCTCCCAGTTTGGCCAGGCGGACCACGGCTGGGATTTCGGGCGCACCGAAGCGTTGGTGGGCGCGGTCGGGCTGTTCCTGGCCACGGCACTGATGATCCTGTTTCGCCAGAAGTACCCGCGCTGGTGGTTCGACTGGAACCTGGAAGTGGCGCGCTTCACGACCCGGATCAACGCCTACCTGCTCCTGCTGCGGGACGACTATCCGTCCACCGACGAGCGGCAGGCGGTGACGGTGGACATCGATTATCCGGACGCGAAGAACGATCTCAACCGCGTGCTGCCGCTGTTCAAGTGGTTCCTCGCCATCCCGCACTACATCGTCCTCAGCGTGCTGGGCGCGGCGAGCGTCGTGGTGGCCGTGCTCGGCTGGTTCGCGGTGCTGATCACGGGCGCGCTGCCGATGTGGATGTTCCGCTTCCTGGAGGGGCTCCTGCGCTGGGGGCTCCGCGTCACCGCCTACGCGTTCCTGCTCACGACGGACCGCTATCCGCCGTTCCGGCTGGGCGAGTAGGCGTTCCCGATGATCTGAGCCGCTGCAGGAGCGGGGTTCGGTCGGCAGGCCGAGAGGATGTTCCGCCTCGCCCTCAAACGGCTGCACCACAACCGGTCGCTGAGCGCGCTGCTGCTGCTGGCGGCGGTGCTCTGCGTCGCCGCGCTGAGCAGCGTGCCGATCTACACGCGCGGGGTGCTGCAGAAGCTGCTGCGCGCCGATCTGGAGGGGCTGCAGCACGCGGGGGCGACGTATCCCGGACGAATCCACGCGGAGCTCGACTTCTTTCATCCAGCCCACGGAGACGATGGATTCGCCCGGTACCAGGCGGTCGACGCGGCGATCGAGCGGCTGGCAGGCGACCTGGGAGTGCCGGTACTGGCCCGCACGGAGCAGCTCACGCTCGGTCCGGTGTTCTTCGAGCCCCGCGGGCGTCCGTACGCGCGGCGGCTGATCAAGGTGGAGGCCCTGACCGGACTCGCCGGCCACGTGCGCATCACGCGCGGCCGCCTGTTCGGCCGCGCCGGCTCCGCCGCTCTGTCCGAGGCGCCATACGAGGCGCCATACGAGGCGATCGTGACCGAGCACGCCGTGGCGCAACTCGACCTGCGTCTCGGCGCCACGTACGAGCTGGATCGGCCGTCACCCGCTGGAACGGGACCGCTGGCGGTCACGGTGGTCGGCGTGTTCACGGTGGCCGATGAGCGCGATCCATTCTGGTTCCTGCCGCTGCGCCTCTACGACGACAGCTTCCTGGTCGACGACGAACGCTTCCGGCGGGAGCTGCTGCACGCGGGCTCCGAGGGGCTGAAGGCGGCGCAGTGGCACTACGCCATGGACTATCACCACCTGACCGTGGGCGACCTGCCGCGTGTGGAGCGCGTGATCGACGCCTACAGCCGCCGCGCCGCGGGTGTGGGCATCCGCTGGCGGGTGGCATTCCGGGTCACGCTCGCCGCCTATCGGGAGCGGGCGCACGGGCTGCGCTTGACGCTCTGGTTCCTGCAGGTGCCGGTGCTGGCGGTGCTGCTGCTGTTCGCGCACGTGATCGCCCGCGCGCGGGTGGAATCGGAGCGGATCGAGCTCGCCACGCTGGCCAGCCGCGGGGCGCACGCGCGGCAGCTCGCGAAGCGAACGCTGGTCGAGGCGGGGCTGCTGGCGGCGGCGGGGCTGCTCGTCGGCCTGCCCGCCGGCCTGCTGTTCAGCCGGCTGCTGGGCGCATCGGCAGGGTTCCTGACCTTCGTGCAGCGCCAGGCGCTGCCGGTGACGCTCACCGCGGGCGCCTGCGGCGCGGGAGCGGCGGGGGCACTGCTGTTCCTCCTGGCCATGCTCGGCTCCACGCTCCGCCACGTGCGACGTACCATCGTTCAAGTGGCCATCGGCCACCAGGAGCGCGCCATCGCGGACGGCACGCTGGAGACCGGTCGGAGCGGTCGGGCCGCGGGCGCGGGGGCGGCGCTGATCGCGGTGGCGCTGTACGGCCTGCTGCGCGCGTCGGCGCACGGGGCCGTCCTGGAGCGCACCGGCGCCGCCGGCGCCGATCTCCCCCTCGATCCGCTGGTGTTCGCGGGCGCCGTGCTGTTCACCCTGGGCGTCGCGCTGTTGTTCGTGGCGGTCTTTCCGTACGTGGCGCGCGTCGTCTTCATGTCCGGCCGGCGCATCTGGAGCCCGGCGTGGTATGGAGCGCTGGCCCGCCTGGGCCGCGCCGGTGGGGAGCGCATGGGCGTGATGCTGTTCCTGGCGTTGGCGTTCGCGTTCGGGGCGTTCTTCAGCATCACCGCGCGCACCGTCAACGCCTCCGTCGAGGACCGCATCCGCTACCGCCAGGGAGCCGATCTCGTCATCGAGCCGCTGTGGCGCAGACAGCCTGCTGCGGCCGCAGGCGGCCCCGCCGGGTACCGGTACGTGGAGCCGGACCTGCAACGCTACGCCGGGATCGACGGCATCGGGGGGGTCACCGGCGTCCTGCGGCGGCCCGGGGTGACCGCCGTGATCGGCGGCGGCCGTGGCACGGTGGTCGAGTTGATGGGCGTGGCCCCGGACGGCTTCGCGGAGGTCGCCTGGTTCCGGGCCGGCCTGCTGCCCGCGCACCGCAACCACTACCTCAACCTGTTGGCCGCCGACCCGCGGGCAATGCTCCTCTCCACCACGTTGCAGCGCGCCTACGGCATCGAGATCGGCGCTCCGGTCAGCCTGAACTGGGCCGGCCAGGCGCCGCTCGCCGGCCATGCCGCCGCGTTCGTGGACTTCTGGCCGGCGTATGACCCCCACGGGGGCCACCTCGTGGTCGCCAACCTGGCGTACGTGCATGCCAGGATGCAGATCGAACCATATGAGCTGTGGGCCGAGCGTGCGCCGGGGATCGACAACCGCACCATCCTGGACGGCATCGACCGCGCCGGCGTGCGCATCAGCGCGCTCACCGACACCGGCGCCCGGGTGAGTGCAGCGCGGCGTGAGCCTGCGACACTCGGCCTCAACGGCACGCTCACGGTCGGCTTTCTGCTGATCACCGGGATCGCGGCCGCCACGTTCGTCATCGCCGCGGCGATCTCGCTCCGCTCCCGGCAGGCGGAGTTGGGCGTGATCCGTTCGATCGGACTGTCGCGCCGCCGCGTGGTTGCGATGGTCGCGTGGGAGCAGCTCTTGATGGCGCTGTCGGCGGTGGTCGTGGGCATGGCGCTGGGCGCCGCGGCCGGCAGGATCTACGTGCCGACGATGCAGGTGGTGGCCACTGCCGCCGAGCGCGTGCCTCCGCTTCGGGTCGTGGCCCTCACAAGCGACTTCATCCGTCTCTGTGCGATCGCGGCGGCGACGTTCAGCGCCGGCGCGCTGGTCGTGAGCGCCCTGATCGGGCGGCTGCGGATCCACCAGGCCATACGGTTGGGACAGGAGTGATGGCGCCGGGCGCGGCGAGGGTGCGGATGGCGGCGGCATGGCTGGCCGTGCTTCCGGCGCTCGGCGGATGCCTGTTCCCGCGCGAGGAGGAGCCGCTGGCGCCGCCGCTGGTGCGCCCGGTCGAGGTCAGCTACCACACGGTGCCGGCGGTGCGCAGCACCATCGAGCAAACCGTGGTGGTGACCGGGCACGTCAGCTACCGTACGCAGAGCGCGGTCGCCTTCGAGCGTGGCGGCGGAAGGCTGCTCCGCATAGCCGTGGAGTTCGGCCAGCAGGTGCGCGCAGGCGACCTGCTGGCCGAGTTGCGCAACGACGATCTGCGGGTCCGGCTCCGGGAGCGGGAGATCGCGCTGCGCAAGGCGGAGCTCCGCAACGAGCGGGCGCGGGCGAGTGACGCGGACCGAATCCAGACGGAGATGGCTGCCCTGGACGTGGAGCTGGCCGCGCTGCACCTGGAGGTCGCCCGCCGCGACCTGCTCGGCACCGAGCTGCGTGCTCCCATGAACGGTATCGTCACCTACACGCTGCCGGCCGCACCCGGCGATCACCTCGATCCGTTCGTGACGGTGGTGCGGCTGGCTGACCCCGCCGAGCTGGTCGTCGAGTACCGCGGCGCCGAGGCCGATCGCTTCGAGCTCGGCGTCGTGGTAGTTCTGACCGTCGGCGCCGAACGGACCCGGCATCGAGGCCGTGTGATCGAAACTCCCTCGTCGCTGCCGCCGGCGCGCCTGACGCAGGAACCCGCGGCGCGTGACCGGATCCGCATCCGGATGCTCGAACCGCGGCCGGAGCTCTCCATCGGCCAGTCCGTCCGGGTGGCGCTGACCGAGGAGCGCCGCGAGGACGTGGTGGTCATCCCGCGCAACCTGGTGCGCAGCTTCCTGGATGCCGACTACGTGTACGTGCTGCACGGCGGCGAGAAGCAGGAACGGGCCGTCGAGGTCGGGCTGGTGACGGCGAGCGAGGCGGAGATCGTGCGTGGCCTGGACGCCGGGGAGCAGGTCATCGTCAGGTAGGCCTCATGGAAGCGGCGTCGCCGAGCGCGGCGCGTACGGCGTGGAGATAGGTGCGGCTCACCGGAATGTCCTGGCCGGTGGTCAGGCGCAGGAACGTGCGCCCGTCCTTCGGCATCACGCGCTTCATGTAGCGCCTGGCGACCCAGTACGAACGGTGCACCTGCAGGCCGTGGGCACTGAGCTCGGCGACCGCATCCGCGAATCTCATCAGGATGAGACCGGAGCCGGCAGGGGTGTGCGCCTCGACGTAGTGGTCCTCGACCTTGAGGTAGATGAGGTCGGTGCCGAGCTTGCGCGGCAGCCGGTCGAACACCGATCGTGGCCGCGTCAGGGGTGTCGCCGGGCTGCCCGCCATCGGGTTCGAGACGCGCTCCGCCACCCGATGGCCCGACCCGGACGCGGCAGGCGTCTCGGCTCCGGCGTCGCCGGCCAACGGGTTCCGGACGCCGTCATCCATGCGGGGGTGGACGAGCTCACCGTTGCCGGTTGCGCGCGGATGCCGGTCCTGCCCGGTCGTTTCTGCCGGAGCCGCACCGTTCAGCTTGACGCGCTGCAGGACGATGAAGTGGAGCAGCAGCGTGAAGGGCATCGTCACGGCAACAACCCGGATGTACATCATCAACAGACCGGCCATGCACTCCGGTCGCATCACGTCCTCGATCGTGCACACGATGCCCGTCGCCGGCACGGCCGCGATCAGGGTGGCGCCCGCCAGACCGAGCGAAGCGGTGCGCGGCGTTCGGTCCCTCAGCCAATACAGCGTCACCACGGCTACCAGAAAGCATACGGGCCACGCGACGAAGTACCACAGCGACCAGTACTCCAGTCGCCGGAACGGGGGCAGCGTCTCGTAGGTGCTGAGGGGGCCGATGATGGTGAATACGCCGACGACCGCGGTGAGCGCGGCCAGCACCACCCGGATCATGCGGGGCGTCAGCATTTCCCGGTACGCGTATTGCATCGCGTCCGGCCGGTCGGTGCCATCCAGGAACGTCGCGAGCGTCCCGGAGCCACTCTGTTCCGGTGTCTGTTCCGGTGTCTGTTCCGGTGTCGAAGGGCTCATTTCATCTTCCACGGCCTTGCTCCTGTCGTTCGTCAATCCATGCCGAATCATCGTTGTCGGGAGTATATGAACGCCCGTTCCTGAACAGCAAATCGGTGCGTGTAGTGCGAACTCGGTATCAGGAAAGCGCGTGCACGAGAGCGTGAGTGACGTCTGGGAATTCCGGCAATCCTCTGTGAAACGCCGCCGGTGGACTTGGATGTATCCGTTGACCCATGGGTGACGGGTAGCGAAATGGAGAACGCGTTATCATGCGGAGATCGGCTGTTCGTGGTTGCCAACTGCGAGTCCGGGGGTTCGTCCATGGCTGATCCCGACCCCTGCGCTGGCGAACTATCGCGGTATTTCACGCAGTTCCGTGCCATCTGCGAAGGGACCCATGGAAGTCACCCATGTAGTGCCCGTACGGATTGTGCATGGCTACCATGCAAGACGGACCCGACGATCATCGACGGCAGCGTGCCGGGCTTTCGCTCGCGCTGCCGCTCAGGATAAGCGCAGTCGTCAGCGCGGGACTCATAACCTGCGTGGGCGCTTACCCTCAGGCGAACGTGTCGCCGAACTGCCCTGCCCCGCCCATCCGCCTGCCCGGGTCACCGTCCTTCATCGTCGCCGCCGAGGAGCGCGCGGTTACCGAGGGTGAGGATGCCGTCTTCACGATCACCAGACGCGGGGTGCCCGGACCGTGCCAACCGGTCCGCATGCGCATCTCCGGGCACCAGAAGATCATGGGCACGCTCACAGAGCGGTTGGAGGACATCGAGGTCCCGTTCCAGCCGGGAGTGACGACCCGCACCCTGCGCCTCCCGACGGTGTCCGACAGGCGCAACGAGGGGGACGGAGAAATCCGCGTGACGATCGTCCGATCCCGCGGCTATACCATCGGCTACCCCGGCACGGCGGCGGTCCGCGTACGCGACGACGACATTCCGGAGGTGACCTTCCATGCGGTGTCCCCGGCCGGACTGACGCTCGAAGAAGACACCTGGGTAGGCGATATCCTGGAAGGCAACAGGGTTCGCTTCGCGACCCGGTGCTCGGGAGGATACGACTACTCGCATCATCGTTCCTTTCTCCCGCTGGTCGACCACGCACACGACTTCAACCATCCCGCGATCCCGTCCTACAACGTATCCGGCTTCGTGTTCACGCCATGCGACCGGGAGCACGACTTTCTCGTCAGGGAGGATCAGTCCTATACCGGACCGGAGGGCGGCGAGATTCGCGCTGTCCTGCTGTCCAGCAGCGACATCGAGAGCCGCTGGGTCGACGGCCGGGTGCAGCAGGACGATGGCGGCCTGTTCCACTACTTCGCCTGTTCCGAACGCGACTTCAGCTTCTGCCCGCGCTACACCGTCGGCACGCCGAACGCGCTGCGCCTGAACGTGCGCAACGCGAACCCGACGGTCACCGTCGCCGCGGTACGGGACCAGGTGAGCGAGGGCGAGACGGTCCGCTTCGTGATCACCCGCCACTGGGATCATCCGGGCCTGTTCGATAACGCCCAGCCGGGCGATCCGGCGGTCAAGACACGGATCGGGTATGACGTGACCCGCGACGGATCCTCTGTTGCCGACGAGTATACCGGCTACAAGGAACGGGATGCCTTCAATCTGACCGTGCACGAGTACGCCGTCGAGATTCCCACCGTCGATGACGCCATGCGGCGCGAGGACGGAACCGTGACCCTGGAGCTGCAGCCCGACTCCTTCGCGGACGTCAACGTCGGCGGTACCTACGAGCTCTACGAGTCGATTCCCGGCATCACGCCGCCCGGGCAAAGCTCCATCCGGGCGACCGTGACGATCAGGGACGACGATTTGGATCCGTTCGTGAGCATCATCGACGTCGACGCCGGCGGCGAGCCGGGCAGCGTCGGCTTCACGGTGAGCCTCAACGGGCCGAGCGGGCTCGACGTCACCGTGGACTGGTGCATCAGCGACAGCGCCGCGGTGCCGGGCGACGGCTGCGTGGCTGCCGGCACCATCATCATCCCGGCCGGGGAGACGGCCGCCACGGTCACCGCGCCGGTGGGCGCCGATGCGATCGGCGATCCCGAACCCACCTTCGCCGTCACCCTGAGCAACCCCGTAAACGCGGTGTTCTCCGGCGGCGCGGACACCATCGAGGCGCAGCTCCTGGTCGCGGCGCAGTCCATGGACGAGCCCTCCGCACCGGTGGTGGCCGCGGTGCCTGACACCGCGGGCAACCTGATCGTGAGCTGGCAGCCTCCCGAGGACGCATCACCGAGCGGCTACGAAGTGCAATTCCGGGTGCGCGGCACGGAATCCTGGGGGGAGCCGCTGTCCGCCGGCTCTGCAGCGCACGTCCCGATCCTGTTCCTGGAGCAGGACACCGGGTACGAGGCGCGAGTCCGGTGGGTCCACGGCGACGGCGGGGCTCGCGCGTTCTCCCCGTGGTCGGAGCCCGGCTACGGAAGCACCGGGATCCACCAGGAGGGGATTGAGCCGGTCGTGACGCTTGCGCGCGCCGCCGACGATCCCGCCATCGAAGGCCGGCATGCGCTGATCCACATCGTGGTTTCGGAGCTGCGCAACTCCTACCAGTGGCACGGGTACTCCAGTGGGATCGTGGTCGGTCTGGAATACGGCTGGCGAAAGGGCGGCACCGTACTGCCGGCCAGCTCGCAGTTCGGAGTCGTGCCGGGAGTGTTCACGGTCGATCACGGCCTCGGCGGATATCGGGAGTACCGGGTGCATCTGTGGGACGACCTCGCCGATCACGGACCGCTGACGGTCACGCTGCAGCCGGGAGACGGCTACCGGGTGGGCGAGTTCGCGTCGGTGTGCGTGAGCATCGCCGACAGCGAGACGCTGGAAGCCACGCCCTGCCCGGATGACGAGGACACCACCGCATCCGAAACACAAGCCGGCGCCGCGCCGCTGACGATCGCGGTGCAGGACGCGCGCGCGACCGAAGGCGTGGACGAGACCATCTCCTTCCAGGTAAACCTCAGCGCCGCCGCGAGCGAGGCGGTGACCGTGGACTGGTCGACGGCCGACGGAACCGCCACGGCGGGCCAGGACTACGTGACGTCCTCGGGGACGCTCACCTTCGCGGCCGGAGAGACGGAGCACACCGTTGAGGTGACGCTGCTCGACGACGCGCATGACGAGGGCGAAGAGACGTTCTCCGTGCACCTGAGCGACGCCGCCGGCGCGGGGCTGGCGGACGCGGAGGCGACCGGCACGATCGCCAACAGCGACCCGATGCCGAGGGCGTGGCTGGGCCGCTTCGGACGCACGGCGTGGGAGCACACGCTGGGCGCGGTCGATCAGCGGCTGCGCAGCGCGCGCACCCCGGCGACCCGAGCGGCGGTCGCGGGTCATGAGCTGACGGCCGCGGGCGCGGATCGCGTTGCCGACGAGCAGGGGATCGCCGCGCTGGCGGCCTGGATCGACAACGGCACCCGGGACCCGCAGGCGCGGACCATGAGCCGGCAGGAGCTGCTTGCGGGCAGCGAGTTCCAGGTGGCGACGGCGGCGAGCGAGGACGGCGGCGCCGCGTTGACCGTCTGGGGGCAAGGCGCCTACGGGCACCTTGCCGGCCGGGACGGAGATCTCGCGGTCGACGGCGAGGTCGCCACCGGGACGCTGGGCGCGGATTACGCGACCGGTCCCTGGATGGCCGGGCTGGCGCTGTCGCACAGCTCGGGCAGGGGCAGCTACGGGCAGCCGATGACCGGCGGCGGCACGGTGACCAGCTCGCTGACCGGCGCCTGGCCCTACGTCGGCTTCGAGGTGGTGCCGGAGCGGCTGTCGCTGTGGCTGGCCGCCGGCTACGGCCTCGGTGGACTGCGGCTGGAGCCGGCCGATGGGGAGCCGCTGGAGACCCGCATCAACCTGCTGGCGGGCGCCACGGGCGTGCGCGGCACGGTGGTGCCGGCGTCCGCAGCCGGCGGGTTCTCGCTGGACGTGAACGCGGACGGGATGCTGCTGCGGGCGATGTCCGAGGCAGCGCCGGGGATGGCGGCCACGACGGCCGACGTGGACCGGATCCGGCTGGAGGTGGAAGCGGCCTTCGAGGCGGACCTGGGTGGCGGCGCGCGGCTGACGCCGTCGGTCGAGGTTGGGGTGAGACGCGACGGAGGCGACGCGGAGACCGGCTTCGGGATGGACGTCGGCGGCGGACTGAGCTACTGGCATCCGGGGCTGGGCCTGTCGCTGGGGCTGAAGGGGCGGGCGCTGGTGCTGCACGAGACCGCTGACGTGGCGGAGTGGGGCGCGAGCGGCTGGCTGGCGTGGGACCCGGATCCGGGATCGGAGCTGGGACCGGCGCTGACGGTGAGCCCGTCGATCGGCGCGAGCACGGAACGCGGGGCGGCAGCCCTGCGGAGCCGCGGGACTCCGGCCGGGCTGCACAGAGATCCGATGGACGCGAACGGAACCGGACGCGTCGACGCCCGGTTCGGCTACGGACTGGACCTGATGGGAGGCGTGGGAACGCCATGGGCCGGCATCGGCCTCTCGGAGCGCGAACGCGAATACCGGCTGGGCTACGCCTTTCACGCTGGCGACCGGTCGGCCACCGACCTGCGGATCGAGCTGGTGGCCGCCCGCCGCGAGTCCGCCAACGCCGAGCCCGAGCATGTGCTCTCGGTCCAGTCGACGGTGAGCTGGTAGCACCGCGCGCCCGGCTGGCCGACGAACTCCAGCCGGGCGCAATTGCGCCGCCGCCAAGGCAAGGATCACACGGCCCGCGGGTGATCAGTCCCGCGCCGGGGGGGCGGTTGCGCGACAACCCACGCCGTAGTCATCATTTGATGCTCCTCATGCTGCGCAGTACCACACGAGTGAATCTCCACGACGCCTGAGGTCGAGCAGATCGCGAAGAGGAAGGCGCCCGTGTCCATCGTCGTGCCGACGCTGCGCGAGGCGGCCAACATCCCCACCCTGGTCGCACGCATCCGCGACGCCCTGTCCCCGACCGGCGTTCGGTGGGAGCTGCTCCTGGTCGACGACGACTCGCACGATGGCAGCGAGGAGATCGTCGCCGAGCTTGGACGGCGCCTGCCGGTGCGCATGGAGGTGCGGCGCAACGCGCCGCGTGACCTCTCCCTGGCTGTGTTGCACGGAATGCGGCTTGCCCGTTACGACCGGGTGGTGGTCATGGACGCTGATCTGTCGCATCCGCCCGAACGGATCGGGGCGCTGCTCATGGCCCTCGACGGCGACTGCGACATGGTGATCGGCAGTCGCTACGTGCCGGGAGGCCGCGTCGATCGCACCTGGGGCCGGGGGCGCCGGCTGAACTCGCGCGTGGCGACCGCGCTCGCGCTCCCGCTGGTGCGGTGCAGCGATCCCATGTCCGGGTTCTTCGCGACCGACCGCCGGGCGTTGCCCGACCTGCAGCGGCTGCAGCCAATCGGCTACAAGATCGGGCTGGAGCTGGTGGTGCGCGGGCGGCTGCGGGTCGCGGAGGTGCCGATCGACTTCGTCGACCGGGATCTGGGCTCCAGCAAGATGGACTGGCGGCAGCAGGTCAACTACCTGCGCCATCTGTACCGTCTCTACCTGCACCGGTACGGCGCCGCTGCGCGGCTGGCGGGCTTCGCTCTGGTAGGCACCAGCGGCTTCGTCATCGACGTCTCCGTCTACCTCGGCCTGCAGGCGATCGGCGTCGAGCATCGCGTGGCGCGGTTCCTGTCGTTCTGGCCCGCGGTCACCTGGAACTGGCTTCTCAATCGCGGGCTGACCTTCGAGGAGCGCCTGCGGCAGCCGCACATCCGGCAATGGACGAAGTTCGTGGCGAGCAGCATGATCGGCCTCGCCGTGAACGTCGGCAGCTATACGGTGCTGACCAGCTTCGTCGGCTCCTTCTCTCGCAATCACCTGATAGCGCTGATCGTGGGCGTCGGACTGGGCGGCTTCGCCAACTTCGTGATCGCGAACCGGTACGTGTACCGGCGCCGTACCGAGGCCGAGCCATGCGATGATGGGTTGCTGCCGCAGTGATGGGAACCACGCGCTCGGGCCGGTGCATCTACGTATCGAGCCGCGGCGACGACCGCTGGTCCGGCACCCTTCCCGCGCCGTCCGGTCACGGGGGGCCGGATACCGGCGGTCCGTTCGCGACCCTGACCCGCGCGCGCGACGAGATCAGGACGCTCAGGGCACGGGGAGGGATCGAAGGACCGGTCGACGTGCTGGTGCTGGGCGGCACCTATCGGTTCAGCGAGCCGCTGAAGCTTGCCGCCGGAGATTCCGGCACGCGTGAGCATCCGGTTACCTATCGCGCCTTCCCGGGCGAGCGGCCCGTGTTGAGCGGCGGCCGCGTGCTCACCGGCTGGCAGCCGTACCGTGGCGCGATCCTGCAGTGTGCGGTGCCGCCCGGAACGATGTTCCGGCAGCTCTTCCACGACGACCGGCGCCAGGTCAGGGCTCGCTGGCCGGCGCGCGATTCGGCCGATCCGCGTTACGGCGGCTGGGCGTTCATCGACGAGGTGCTGCCGAAGGGCGAAGGCGAGCGATACCCGCGCACGTTCCGCTGCGGGCCGGAGCGGCCGCCGCGGCGGTGGGCCAGGCCGCGGCAGGCCGAGGTCTTCATCCATCCGTGGCTGTGCTGGCTGAACGACATCATCCCGATCGAGTCGGCGGACGAGTCCGGTGCCATCACGCTGGCCCGCTTCGCCCACCACGGCAAGCACGAGCTCACGGTGGGAAACCGGTTCATCGTCGAGAACCTGCTGGAGGAGTTGCGCGGGCCCGGGCAGTGGTGCCTGGATGCCGAGGCCGGTACCGTCTACTTCTGGCCGCCCGGATCGGTGGACGAGGGCACGGTCGTCGCTCCGATCACCGACCGCATCTTCGAGCTGCGCGGCACCGCCGCGGATCCCGTGCACGACATCACGATCAGCGGCTTCACCTTCGCGCACACCCGCTCGCCGTTTCCCGACCATCAGCACGCGGAGACCTTCCACTCGCCCGGACTGCGCGGCGGCACCGTCCACCTGGAGCACGCAGAGCGCTGCCGGATCGAGCACAACACCTTCCGCGCCGTCGGCGCCGACGGCATCCACCTGGAGGGACCCAACGCGCACAACACCATCGCCTCCAACGAGTTCGCCTACCCGGGCGCATGCGGCGTGTCGGTCGCCAGCAACTCGAAGCAGAACACCGTCACGTGGATGGACCGCGAGGTCGTGGCCGAACGCACCCGCGAGTACCCCCGCTTCACCGGCAACGTGATCCGCAACAACCACATCCACCACAACGGCGCCATCAAGAAACGCTGCGGCGCGATCCAGGTCTTCGCCATGAACAGCGTTGACAACGTGATCGCTCACAACCTCATCCACGACACCTCCGACAAGGCGGTGATGATGAAGGACGGCTTCGGGCGGATCACCGTCGAGTACAACCGCATGGAGCGCCTGGGCCTGGAGTGCGCGGACACCGCCGCGGTCATGTCCGAGTCGTGGTTCGTGCTCGATGACGACCCCGACCTGTGCAAGGGGCTGGTGATCCGCAACAACCTGATCCGGGACGTGATCGGCTGCGCCGCCTACGGCACGCCGATGAAGCGGGACTACGTGCGCGGCACCAGGGCCGGCGGCAGGATCTGGGCTCCCTATTTCAACTGGGGGATCTACTCGGACAACACCGGCATGAGCATCCTGGTCTCCGGCAACATCGTCGCCGGCACCGTGCTCGGCGGCGTGTCGCTGCCGGTGGGCAACCCCACGAACATCCTGATCGAGAACAACGTCTTCGTGGACGCGCTGGCCAGCCAAGCCGACCTGCAGGTCGGCGGCGGCTGGACCAAGGGCGAGGGGGCCTCCGGCAACCGTTTCGTGCGCAACGTCATCTTCTATACGACGAGTGATGCCGCCCTGCTGAACACCACCGAGCAGACCCGGACCGCCTTCGCCGAGTGCGACTACAACCTGTACCACCCGGCCGCGGGGCAGACACCCGTGGTGAACGGCGTGCCGGCCGGATCGTTCGACGCATGGCGGGAGCTGGGCTTCGACCGCCATTCCGTGTTCGCGGATCCGCTGTTCGTGGACTACGCGAACGGAGATTTTCGGCTGCGGCCGGAGTCGCCGGCGTTCGCGCTGGGCTTCCGGCCGATCGACGTGCATCGCATCGGGCTGGAATCGCCCGGCGCGGTGGGTGCCGGTTCGGGCGGGGGGCGGGCGTGAGCGATCCTGCGCCGGCGGCCGGCTTCGTCAACTCGGTGGGGCTGCGGCTGCTGCGGGTGGAGCCGCACGCGTTCGACGCCTGGGTGCCCAGCATGCGCCGCCGCGGCGAGCAGCAGGCGCGCGACGGGCGGCCGGACGCCGCGTTCGCACTGAACCGGCCGCGCGTCCCCGAGGCTGCCGACCTCTCCCAGCCGTACTACCTGGCCGAGCTGCCGGTCACCAATGGCGTCTACCGGCGCTTCGTCGCCGAGACCGGCCACCGGCAGCCGGGCGGCGTGGTGATGGACATCCACCGCCGCATGCACGAGGGGAACACCTGGGAGCTGGCCGCGTTCGCGGGCGACGATCTGCCGGTGACCGGCGTAGACAACGGCGACATCGCCGCGTTTTGCGCATGGCTGTCCGAGCGCGAGGGCCGGACCTACCGCGTGCCCACCATCAACGAATACGAGTTCGCCAACCGCGCCGGCACCGACTCCCTCTTCTGGTGGGGGCCACAACCGGACGTGCGCCGCATGAACTTCGCGCTGTCGCGCATCGGCCATCCGCTGCCGGTCGGTTCCTATCCGGCCAACCCGTGGGGCTTCGGCGACCTGCACGGCAACGTCTGGGAGTACTGCGCCGACCGCGCTTGGTTCATGGCGATGGGGTCGGCGTTCAACTCGCCGCAGGTCCTCACCGGCGCCGACGCGTGGGGGAACTTCAACCAGGGGCCCAACCTGATGCGCCTGCTGAGCACCGGCTTCCGTCTGGCGTGCGATGGAGGCGAGGCCGCACTCGGCAGCAGATCGGAGCCAACCGAGCCGCGCGCCGCGTTGACGGCGGCCGGCGGTGAAGGTCCGGCCATCCCGTCGCTGGAGATCCAGATCGGCGATCGCATCGACCTGGGCCCGGTCGCGACCAACGCCGTGAACATGCTGGCCACCCGCGACGGCACCTGGGTGCTCAACGACAAGCGCTCGGCCGACGGCGGGCGGACGTGGCAGCCGTGCCTGCAGCTCGGCGAGGCGAAGTGCCAGCTCCGCGACGGCACGGTGCTCGCCGTGCTCGGCCCCGATTCGGGCGGCGGCCCTTGCCGCTTCGACGACCCGCTGTCCGGCCGGGGCCGGATCGTGCTGGGCCGCTCCACCGACGACTGGGCCACGGTCGAGGAGATCACCGCCTCCGTGCACGTCCCGCTCGGCCGGCATTTCCTTCCGGTGCGCGGCCTGGTGGAGCTCGACGACGGCAGGCTGTTGCTGACCATGTACGGATACCTGGACGGCGACCTGATCCGCGAGGACTCGCCGGTGGCCTTCGAGCTGGACCCGGAGTGGATCAAGACGCGGGTCATCCTGGTCGAGTCGAGCGACGGCGGACGGAGCTGGCGGTACCGGTCCACGGTCAGCTATCGCCCCGATCTGACCAGCGAGGGGCAGAACGAGAGCGACCTGCTGGTCCTGCCGGACGGCGAGCTGATCGCGGTGATGCGCACCGGCATCCACGGCACCCGCGATCCGCACGGCCGGGAGTTCCTGGATCAGCCGGTGCTGATGACGTGGTCCGCCGACCGGGGCCGCACCTGGACCGATCCGCAGCGCATCCACGTCGGCGACCGCCTGATCACCGGGATCTATCCGCGCCTGCAGCGCACCGCTTCCGGTGTGCTGGCCCTGTTCCGGGCGCGCCCCGACGGCAGCGTCGTGTTCAGCCCGGACGGCGCCGGCTCGCTCTGGACCGATGAGGTGTTCCACTACCGGGCCGATGAAGGCCACCGTCACGCCGGCATGCAGGAC
The DNA here is from genome assembly GCA_963662775.1 of Spirochaetia bacterium. GTDB lineage: Bacteria > Spirochaetota > Spirochaetia > SZUA-6 > Bin103 > CATQHW01. The sequence goes on along the minus strand of OY759747.1, from coordinate 314,971 downwards.
CTGATCCCGGCCGGCCCGGACACCGTGCTGGTCACCGACCTGATCATCGACAGCGCCGCCGAGCGCCGCTATCACGTCGAGGGAGTGCCGATCACCGTGACCCAACGGTAGTCGTGTCGCAAGGAGATCACATGGAGGAAAATGGCCGGTCTGAGTGGTATGACGACTACGCGGGCGACACCGAAGAGCTGCAGATCGAGGAATACGACATAACGGCATCCCCGAACGACTTCACCGTGATGATGCTGTGCAATTTCGTCGATTCCGGATTGGTCCGAATCCCTGGATTCCAACGCAATTTCGTGTGGGACATCGGCCGCGCGTCCAGACTCATCGAATCCCTGATCCTCGGCCTTCCGGTTCCTCAGCTCTTTCTCTATGAACAGGAACGCAACAAGTTCCTGGTGATCGATGGTCAGCAACGCTTGATGTCGATCTACTATTTTGTCAAGAAACGGTTTCCTCGAATAGAACGACGGTCCGACATCCGTCGTATGTGCGATCGAGAGGGCGGGATGCCGGATCGGGTTCTGCACGACGATTACTACTTTCAGACATTCGACCTCCGCTTGACCAGCGATGTCCCGGATCGCGAAAACAAGCTCTCAGGTTTGAACTACGAAACGCTCGGCGACTATCGGCCTCGGCTGGACCTGCGTCCGATCCGCAACGTCATCGTCAAGCAAAACGCTCCCATCGAAAACGACTCCTCGATGTTCGAGATGTTCAACCGCCTCAACTCGGGCGGTGTGAACCTGAGACCCCAGGAGATCCGCACGAGCTTGTTCGACTCCGAGTTTTACAAGATGCTCTACAGGATCAACGCGGAGTGTCAGGAGTGGAGGAAGCTATTGAGGTCTGACACTCCCGACTTGCATATGAAGGACATCGAGATTTTGCTTCGAGGGTTCGCAATGTTGATGGACGGCACTCATTACGCGTCATCCATGGTCAGTTTCCTCAACCGATTCTCCCAAGAGTGCAGAGAGAACAGCGCTGAGAAGAACGACTATCTGGAGCGCCTGTTCCGTTCCTTTTTGCGCGCATGCGCTGGGCTGCCGGACGACGCCTTCTTGAACAAGCAGAACAATCGATTCAACATCGCGCTCTATGAGGCGGTGTTTGCCGCATGTGGAAAGAGAGCCATAGCCGAGAGCCGGCTGATCGAAGGCATGCTGGACGCAGGGAGAATTCGCGATCTGGAGACGGATATGGAATTCTCCACAGCCGCTCTGGAAGGGACGACCAATACGGCCAACGTCGAGAAGCGTCTGGGTAGAGCAGAGGCCATAGTGGGAACCCTGTAGCCGGACGGATGAGTGCTCCGACGGCTGTCGACGTGCTGCACAGGGAGTTTGCCGAGCTCATTGCCTTTCTGGACGGAAGTCAGGAAATCTCGATGCGCGATACGGCGGACGGCAACTCGGAAAGGCGCTGCTGTTGGCGGCGGCAAGCTACTTCGAGCAGCTACTGACGGAGGCCGTGGTGGTCTTCGTACAGGAGGTGACTTCGAGCGACCACGTCGTTACGTGGTTGATCAGGAACCGTGGAAGAGTACGTCGAGTACATCCGGAGCGAAGCGGACGAGCTCCTGTTCGCCGTCGCGAGCGGCGATCGGCAGAACATCAAGGAGGAGTTCGGAGACCCGCTGTTCAACGTCGTGGTGTGCATGCTGCTGCTGGCCGAGCGGAGCGATTCCTCCCAGGCGCACGAGGTCATGGAAGACGTCGTCGCCAAGATGCGGCACCGCAAGCCGTTCGTGTTCGACGGCTCGCCGGTCGCGGTGGAGGAGGCCAAGCGGCTGTTGACGGAGGGGAAGGCGCGGTAGAAGCGGGCGCGCTTCTGCCGCAGTCGAGCGACTACTCGCACATGAACCTGTCGGTATCGGCTTTGGAGCACTGGATCCGGTCGCCCGGAACGCCGACGGCCTTCGCCATGCGGACGCTCGCCGCCAACCTCATCTCGACGTTTACCCCCTCATCGAACGCGACGCGCGCCAGATCCGTGAGCCGTCCGAACCGGGCATCGATCTCGTCTAATGCAATGCGGAGCTCCCTCTCTTTGGAGACCGAAGCGCTCGCCTGCGCCTCCCATGCCTCGATCCGTTTCACCAGCGGCGCTTCAGTGTTCGAGAGGACGTCCCGGAGCGCTGTTGCGACGACCTTCCCGGCAACGCTGCCGAGAAAGGCACCGAGCAGTGGAATGGGAATGAGGGTTTGCCCGGCTGCCGCCGACAGGCCGACGATCGCCGAGTCGGAGGCTACCACAAGCGCAAGATCGACGAACTGTGAGTCGTCGATCTTCCCCGCTCGATGTTGGCCGAGCAGGTTCCCGATGCCCAGTAGGCCGCTCACGAGCGACCCTGCGAATGGTGCGGCCAAATCGGTAGCGTTGGTCAGCCCGTAGACTGCGACGCCCGCCACTGAGCCGCCGCCGGCGCCTGCGGCCGCGTCCAACCCGACATCCTGCCAGTCCTCGCCGGAGAACTCGCCCCGGAACGGGTTCTTGCCGGCTTTCATCTTGGTGCGGACCGCATGCGCGAAACGCACGCCGGCGCCTGAAGCCGCGCCGATGCCCGCGCCGTGCGCCGCATCGTCGAGTGACGGACCAGAGGAGCGGCGTGCCACGCCCTGCAGATCTTCGTGTTGCTCTGCGAGCACGTTCCTTCGATCCTGCAGGGTTTCGCGGACACGTCCCGGCTGAACCTCGTCGTATGTCGCTTGGCCCGGGCCTATGAGGTCGTCCACCGGGCGACCCGTTTCCCGCTGCAGCGACTCGACCCGTCTTCGTACCCCTTCGAGTCCGCGCTCCGAGAGACCGTCTATCGTCCCGCGTTGCCTGTGTTCAGTGAGCTGCTCGAACTGGTCCCGTGGCATGTGGTAGCGCCCGCCTGCGGCCGTGAACTCCTGGTACTGCTCAGCGTGCGATGCGATCCCGTCGAGGGTGTCGCGCAGGCTGTCGTAGTACTTCGACTGGATGTCCCCTCCATCGACATAGTCCACGGGAGCGAGGCGATTCACGCCTTCGAACGTCGCCGTGGGCGCCCGCTGGTGCAGCACGTCGTATGCCCGGCGGACCCCGACGTGGACCTGTTCGGCAATCTCGCCGTGTTTGGTGCTGTCGCTGCCGAGGATGTGCTCGGGCGCGCCGACGAAGTTCTCGACGGCCTGCATCTCTCGCATGGCGTCGCGGAGCGCTTGATCCTGCCGCGCCAAGGCGTCGTCAAGGGCGTTCTCGCGGGCGGACGCATCGGCCGCGGTCCACGTGGCTGCCGCTTGCGTCGGGATGTGCGAAGTGGAACGGTCGCTATCTGGCCGCTGCAAGGGTAACTCCCTTGCCGAGCAGTTCGCCCAGCGTTTGGATGTTGTTGATGAGCACCCCAAGCCGCGTCTTCTGGTGGTCGCCAAACATGACGTAGTTGCTTGGGGAATGTTCAATGAGCCAGTCGACATCGGCTCTGCATCCTTCTAAGCACGTGCCGGTTTCTTGCTCAAGCCCGTCGATCTCTCGCTCCGCTGCCCTGAGCAAGCAGGTCTCCTCTTCTACCTTGATTCGCCGTTCGTGTGCTTCCTGCGCGCACTTTCGGTTCCGGCGATGCTTGTAGACGGCCGCACCCACCAAGGCGAGCCCGGCCACCGTCAGGCCGGCGGGGCCGGCGAGCGCCAACAGAGCGCTCCCCGCGGCCATCCCTCCGCCGCCGGCTGCCAGTGCGCCGCCGCCGAGCCAAGCGAGGGCGGCGTTCGCCGCTGCCGCACCGGACAACGCGGAGATCGCGGTTCCCGTGGAAGCCGTGCCGAACGTCGTAGCCACCGCCACCGCAACCGATGGGCCGAGTGCGGCGACCACGGCGCCCGTCAATACGCCGGCCGTGCCGGTCTTGTTTCCGCGCCGTGTGGAGTGCGCGGCCGTCTGCTCTAGACGCTTCACGTCGTCTCTGAACCGATCGGCTCTGACGCGAGACTCCTCCACCCGTTTGCGGAACTCCTTGGGGGAGTTCGCGAGCCCGTTCACGTAAGCCTCGACTCGTCCGACTACCTCGGTCGCGGAGTGCTTACGCTCGGACAACCGCTGGCTGGCCAGAATCGTGCTATTGCGTACCTTCTCGTGTCGCGCCACCGCTATCGCAAGTTCGGCCATCTCGTGCCGACGTGAGCGAATCTCTCTTTCGGCCTCACTACCTGCGATCCCGAAATCGCGCAACGCCTCCTTGGTCCTGCGGATATCATCAAGACCAGCGCGAATCCTGCCGAACAACTCGTCGTTCTCTTTGATGGCCGCAAGGATCAGAAACGTTGCCGCGGACGGCCTATCAAGGCATATCTCGGCTTCGACCAACCAGTCGATCCGCTTGAGGCTGGCGTCATCCAAGCGTATGGTGATCGGGCTCTTGCGTTCGCGCGCCTCTTCCGGTTTCACTTTAGGCTCTCCCGCAAGGGACGGGCACATCGTCGATGATGCACGCCTGACGTGGCGCCTCCTGCTGCGCAACAATATCGCAATACCCGTGCAGCGTCGATCCGATGGTGGTAGGGTAGGCCCATGCGCCGTGCAGGCACGAAGTCGGGGCGGTGCTTCTTTACTGCCCTGCTCGACGGCCGGCGGTCGTGACCGACAGCTTCGAAGCATTGACGGACGCGGCGCGCAAGGTGATCGCCCGCTGCCCCTGGACGACGGTGCGGACCGTGGAAGAGTACGTGGAGTACATCCGGAGCGAAGCGGACGAGCTCCTGTCCGCCGTCGCGAACGGCGATCGGCAGAACGTCAAGGAGGAGCTCGGCGACCTGCTGTTCACAGTCGTGGTGTGCATGCTGCTGGCCGAGCGCAGCGGCTCCTTCCCGGCGCACGAGGTCATGGACGGCGTGGTCGCCAAGATGCGGCGCCGCAAGCCCTTCGTGTTCGACGGCACCCAGGTCACGGTGGAGGAGGCCAAGCGGCTGTGGGCCGAGGAGAAGGCGCGGGAGAAACGGGGCTGACCGTCGATCCGGCCCGCCGGGCGTGCTACGGTCCCGCCATGTCTCAAGCGGATCTGCTGAAGCGTGCCGGGCGCATCTTCGTCGGCGGCACGATGGGAGAGTTCCACCTGCCGGACGATACCTCCATGGTGTTCGTGCGCGCGCAGGGCAGCAAGCTCTACGACGCCGATGGGCGTGAGTACGTCGACTTCCTGAACGGCAGCGGGCCGATGATCCTCGGCCACTGCCACCCGGCGGTGGTGGCGGCGGTGACCGAGCAAGTGCAGCGCGGCACCACCTACTTCGGCGTCAACCAGAAGGTCATCGAGCTGGGCGAGCGCATCGTCGATGCCTCGCCGTGCGCGGAGAAGATCCGCTTCGTGGCCACCGGCTCCGACGCCGTGACCTTCGCCGTGCGCATGGCGCGCGCCTTCACCGGCCGCAGGCGTGTGCTGCGCTTCGAGGGCGGCTGGCACGGGGTCAGCGACTTCGCCCTGCACGGCGCAAAGCCGCTTGCGCCCAGCGCGTATCCGCGCGCCACGCCGGACGCCGCCGGCCTGCCGAAGGCGATGCCCGACGACCTGCTGCTGTCGCCGTTCAACGACCCTGAGATGGCGCGCGAGCTGATCGAGCGGCACGCCGGCGAGCTGGCCGCGGTCTGCGTGGAGCCGCTACAGCGCTGTATCCGCCCGAAGTCGCCGTTCCTTGAGACCCTGCGCGAGCTCACCGCCAAGCACGGCATCATCCTCATCTTCGACGAGGTGGTGACCGGCTTCCGCATCGCCTGGGGCGGTGCGCAGGAGCGCTACGGCGTGGTGCCGGACCTGGCCGCCTACGGCAAGACGATCTCAGGCGGCCACCCCAACGCCGCGGTCTGCGGCCGCGCCGACGTGCTGGAGACCGTCAATCCGTGGCGGGCGCTCGACGACCCGCAGCGCACCTTCGTGTCCGGGACCTTCAACGGCAACCCGCTCTCGGCCGCGGCCGGCCTGGCCACGCTGAACGTGCTGGCCGAGCCCGGCACCTACGAGCGGCTCGACGCGATGGCCGCCCGCATCCGCGCCGAGGTCGTTTCGATGGGGCGCGAGTTCTCGATCCCGCTGCTGGTCGGCGGCGACGGGCCGGTGCTGCAGGTGCTGTTCACCGAGGCGGACGAGATCGTCAACTACGAGAGCATGCTCTACGCCGACAAGGAGCGGGCGTTCCGCTTCGGCGTCGGCATGATCAGGCGAGGCTTCTTCGTCAGCCCGTACGAGAAGATCTACCTGTCGACCGCCCACACCGACGACGACCTGGATCGCGCGCTGAGCGCCATGCGCGAGGTGCTGAAGGAGCTGCCTGAGGCGGCATGAAAGCCGTCGTCAAGACGCGCCGGGAGCCGGGAAACGTCGAGCTGCTGGACGTCCCGGAGCCCACCGCCGGCCCCGATCAGGTCGTCATCCAGGTCCACAACGCCGGCATCTGCGGCACCGACATCCACATCCTGAAGAGCGAGTACGTCATCCATCCGCCGGTGGTCATGGGCCACGAGATGTGCGGCGAGATCGTCGAGACGGGGACCGGCGTCACCGGCTTCGCGGTGGGCGACCGCGTCACCATCAACCCGACCGCGGGCCGGCTGTGCGGGACCTGCCGCTACTGCCGCTCCGGCGCGCCGTTCTTCTGCATCGACCGCGCGGGACTGGGCAGCGGGATCGACGGCGGCTTCGCCCGGTACTGCGCGGCCCGCCAGGGGATCCTCTTCCGGGTGCCCGACGGCCTCGACTCCACGGTGGCCGCGCTGAGCGAGCCGCTGGCCTGCGTCTACCAGGCGGTGGTGGAGCTCACGGAGATCAAGGCGGGCGAGCTGGTCGTAGTGACCGGCCCGGGCCCGATCGGGCTGATGGCGCTGCTGCTGGCCAAGGTGCGCGGCGCGCGCGTGCTGGTGCTCGGCACCGGCGCGGATGCCGTACGGCTCGACTGCGCCCGCAGCCTGGGCGCCGACGCCGTGCTTGACGTGGAGCGCGAGGACGCGGCGGCGGTGGTCGCCGACCTGACCGGCGGCTATGGCGCCGACGTCGCCCTGGAGTGCTCGGGAGCGGTCGGTGGCGCCGCCCAGTGCCTGGAGCTGCTCAAGAGCGAGGGCTCCTACACGCAGATCGGCATCTTCGGGGCGCCGATCCGGATCGACCTGGACGCGGTGGTGATCAAGCAGCTCCGGGTGCAGGGCTCCATCTGCCACACTTGGCAGACTTGGGAGCGCACCATGGCCTTCCTGGCATCGGGAGCCGTCGACTTGGCCCCGCTGATCTCCACGCGCCTGCCGCTCACCCGCTGGCAGGAGGCGTTCGACGGCGTGATCGCCAGGCGGTCGATCAAGACCCTCCTGTACCCCGACGACTGAACGATGGTCGCGCGTCTTGACACGACGGAGGACTCTTCGGCCCTGACTCGTAGGCTGCTGGAACTCGGTGCGTTTCCACGCGAAGCCACGGCGGATGCGGCGCACGTCGGCATTGCCGCCACGAACAGGGTCGACTACCTGTTGACGTGGAATCTGCGCCACATCGCGAATGCCACCGTGCGGTCGCGGATCGAGCGAGCGTGCCGCAAGGCTGGCTGCGAGCCGCCGGTTATCTGCACGCCCAATGAACTCATGGAGGAGTACGACCATGAAGACGAGACTACCGGACCCGATCATCGCTGAAGTCCGGGCCGTCCGGCAGGCGTACGCCGCGCGATTCGACTACGACGTGGATGCGATCTTTAGGGACATTCGAGCCAGACAGGAGGCGTCCGGGCGCGAGTACGTCCGCCTGCCGGCAGGACGCGCTGCTGCCGACCACGAGGATTGATCGACACAAAAAGCCGATTCTTGGTGTGACCAACAGCGGAGGACAGATGGTGTAGTTGCGCAGAGGTTGGGTCTGGTGCAGTTGCAGGGCGATGGAGGCGAACTCGGCGTCGGATATCTTGACGCCGGTCGGGTAGTCCTGTTCGACCAGCTCGGCGACCACGGACAGGCCGGTGTCGGTGGTGGTGGTGCGGGACCTGTGCTACTGCCGCGCCGGCGCCGTTCTTCTGTAGAGCCAGGGCTTCTACACGCAGGTGGGCATCTCGGCGCGCCGATCCGGGTGAACCTGGGAGCGCACGATGGCCTTCCTGGCGTCGGGCGCGATCGACCTGTCCCCGCTGATCTCCACCCGCCTGCCGCTCACGCTGGCAGGAGGCGTTCGACGGCGTGATCGCCAAGCGGTCGATCAAGACCCTCCTGTACGCCGACGACTGACCGCCGGTGGAGGTGGTTCCGGAGGCCCTACCAGATACGGCTGAGATCGAGACGGAAGCCGGGCAGGACCGGGCTGCCGTCGACGCCTGCGGGATCTTCCAGCACGTCGACGTCTGCGCCGGGACGGTAGACGTACACGCGGCGTGCGAACGGATCGATCAACCAGCCGAGCCGCAGGCCACTCTCGAGGTACTCGCGCATCTTGGCCTGCGCGGCGTCAAGCGTATCGCTCGGCGATCGCAGCTCGATCGCGAAATCCGGGCACAGCGGGAGAAAGCGGTCTTGCTGCTCCTCAGGCACGGTTGTCAGACGGTCGCGTCGAATCCACGCCGCATCCGGCGCGCGTACCGCAGAATTGGGCAGGACAAATCCGCCCGAGGACTCGGTTGCCATTCCGGTTCCGTCGCGCTCGGCCCATTGATCCAGTTGGGCGGCGATGCGCAGGTTGAGATGGCTGGTCCGAAAGGACGCCGGCGCCATGATCAGCAGGTCTCCGTCCGCGGTACGCTCGATGTCGAGGTCGCTGTTGAGCCGGCAGAACTCATAGAATTGCTCGTCCGAAAACAGGCCGACCGGCTGGATGCGCACGGGGAAGCATCGTAGAGCGTCCGGCATCTCCCCTCCGGTCTGCTCCCGGCTGACGTCCGGCAGTACGGTTTGATGGGCCACTGCTCGGCCAAGTCTAAGCCTGCGACGCGAACGTGACAATCTGGCATCCCTCGGCACCGGCGCCCGACAACCTGCGCCTCGCGTGTCGGCTCTCGGCGGTTACTCGGAGAAGGGCGCGAGGCTCCTGACTCCGGCGACGACCAGGGCATCAATGACATCCTGCCAAGTGGCCGAGAGGCCGGCATCGACTGAAGCCAAACGCATTTCTATCAGCCAGGCTGGTAACTCAAAGGAACTGGCGGCGTGGGATGGATCCGCTAGCACAAGCGCCGACACCCACGGCAGCCCCGTCAGGACCTGATCCGTGGGTGATAGGACACGGAGGAAGCGGACGAACTGGTCGAGACAAAGCGCTCTTCCCGCCGCGACCACCAGCCACGACTCGACCTCGGACTGCATCGCGAACGGATCCCACCATTCAGTCGGGTCTTCATGAGTCTCTCGGTATAAGTGCGACTCCTTGCCCTGAACGTTGGGCATGAGGGCAGCGAGCGCCATGTCGCCCTCAAGCCCACCCGCAAACGGGGTGTAGCTGGACCCATGCAGCGCAAGTACGTGGCGAACAAGGTTGGGCCAGATCCGCCGCGCCGTCGCCGCGCGGCTTGGTGCTTCCTCGGCCGCCGCGGCCAGAGCGCGTAGCGAACTGCCGAGCAAAGCCGCGTGGTCGGCGTAGGCGTCGATGTGCTCGTAGATGACTGCATCATCGCCATGTTCGGCCACGGTCAGTAGCACGCGTGCGCTCACGAGAGCGTGGATTCCTCGATAGTCCAAGGAGTCGCGGTCGTCGGCGAGTAGCGCCCGCCGCTGAGCGGCGAGCAGAACCATCAACAGATCGCGCGCCCGTGTCGAGATGCATATTCTAGCCATCGCGGCAGGCGCTAAAGCTCGGATCGCCGCGTCGAGTCGAGACGCTATGATCGAGTGGCCGCCCATGCTGGCAAGTGCTTGGGCGAGGGGTTCTTTGAGCGTGAGGACGCTGCGTCGTCCGGTGCGATCCCAGCCACCCGCCACGCAATCGTGCAGCGTTTCGCAGACGATTCGCCACGCCACCTCGTGATGACAATCTCCGCCCTCCGAACACCGCGTCGTCCACAAGTGATCCAAGCTACGCGCAAGGTGGAGCCGGACCTCGTTCTCGACAGAGTGTGCCAGGTGTGGGTTCCGGAAACTCTGGCCGGTGTTTTCCGGAAATTCTGGCCGGTTCATCGTGCGCGAGCTCGGCGCCTTCAAGGTCGAGATCGAGGTGTTGGGTGCGGTAAGACGGGCCATCGAGGAGCATCAGTCTACCGCGTTCGAGAATGCGGTCGACGATCGCCTCGGCCAGATCGGCGTCATGCAGCACGGCGCCCCAGGCGGTCAGCGGCGACTTGTTGGTCGTGAACAGCATCGAGCGCCCACGCAGGTGTCGTTCGTTGACGACATGGAACAGCACGTTGGCCGCGTCAGGACCGTAAGACAGGTACCCGACTTCATCGACGATCAGAACGTGCGGCTGCAGGTAGCCGGCGAGCACCGCCTGCAGCTTCCCTTGCCGCGACGCCGAAGACAGCTCCTCGATGAGCGCAGCGGCGGTCACGAAGCGCGCGGTGAACCCCTGCTGGATGGCGCGGTAGGCGATGGCGATGGCCAGATGGGTTTTGCCGCGACCGCTCTTGCCCTTCAGGATCAGACTGAGTCCACCGGTGACCAGCTCCGGAGCCAGGTAGCTGCCCAGCAGCGGCAGGCGCAGGCTGGACTGCAAGGAGAAGTCGAACTCCTCGATCGTCTTCAGGAACGGGAACCGCGCCTGTCTGACCGCGCGCTGCACGCGCGTGTGTTGGCGGTGAGCGATCTCCTCGGTGACCAGCACGCCCAGGAACTCCCGGCATGACCAGCCGTGGGTCTCGGCACGCTGCAGCAGCTCGCGCCAGTGGCGGCGGGTGCTGGCCAGATTGAGTCTGCGCAGCAGCGGATCGAACTCGACGGTGGCCGCATCGAACGGCAACGACGCGGTGGTGTGGGTGCTCATCGTGGCTCCTCCCGCCACGGCCCAAGGAGGCATCCATCAGCGGCTGCGCCGGTCCTGCGGCACTGAATCCGGGCGAGTCGGCGAGCAACCGCGCTCATAACGACGCTCTGAGACGTTTTCCGAAGGCGGGTGGTGTCCCAGTATCCCCGGCACCGGCGGTCCTCGGTGGCGATCGCGGCCATCATGAGGCACCTCCCTGGTGCTCGCCGGCGTCGGGACGCAGTGGCAACTTCACCCCGAGGCACTCGGCGATGAAGGAGCAAGTGTAGCTCTGCGCGTTCACCGCCGCCTGGAACGCGCGATCCAGGTTCTTGGCCCCGCAGTGCTGCAACAGCTCGTGCAGGATGTCGACCTTCCGGTACCAACTCCTCGGGCTGCGGTGGATGAGCTCGGTCAGGAACGACAGCGCCGCCGCTCCGGTCTCCAGCAACTGCTGGCGCTTCAGGTAGCGCCGCCCGCGCGCGCCGGAGATCGCCGCCAGGTGCGCGGTGCGGTGCTCGGCCAACCGCGAGACGGTCCCGTTCGGCACGTGCCGGGGATGTTCGGCTTCGTGGCGGCCGGCCACGATGTGCACCACGTCGCGGTACAGGTACAGGGTGCCGGCCATCCCGGCCGCCTGCGGCGGCATCGAGTAGCGCAGCCCGTCGTGGGACACCTCGCCGGTCACGTCCACCTGAATCGGGATGCGTAGCGCCAGCCGCTCGGGCGGCGTGCGCAGCGGCCGCAGCCGCTCGAGCTCCTGCTGGCGGCGCTGCTCTGGGATCTCTCCGGTGGCACGGTTGGGTCGCTGGTGGTTGGTCTCGTGCAGCCACTGGTGGAGTTGCTCGACCAGATCGCCGCGGTCGTGGAACCGACGCTGCTTGAAGAACGAGCCTTTCACCCAGCCGACCAGATTCTCGATGGATCCCTTCTGGTTGGCCCGGTACGGCCAGCACACCTCCGCTGTGAAGCCCAACTCCAGCGCCGCGTAGGCGAACACGGGATTCCATTCGGTGACCTCGCCGCGGTCGTTCCACTCCAGCGCCACCGTCTTGGGCCGGTCGAACACCGCGCACAGCGGCACTCCGCCGAACCGCACCAAGTGCTCGGCCAGCGTGCGCACCAGCGTCTCGGAGTCCTCGCCGTCCACCAGGTCGACCGCCGCCCACCGCGACCACTTCAGCCGCGAGCCGAAGAACCTGACTACCGAGTGCGTTCCGTCCAGGTAGCGCAGGCGCACCTGGCCGAAGTCGTGCTGGGAGAACTCCCCTGGCAGCCCCTCGAAGCGCATCATCACGCGCATATGGCGCGGGCGCAGCTCGGCGACCAGCTCGTAGAGCGCCGTCTTGCCGCCGTCGTAGCCGTCCAGCCGCACCCGGCGCAGGATCTCGACCGACTTCAGCGGCGAGCGATCCTCGTCGGTCTCCTTGAGCAGTTGCTTGACCAACGGACGGAACCGGTCCACCTTCCGTGGTCGGCCGATGCGACGCTCGACTCGCTCCTGGCGATCGTCCACGTGCTCCACGGCCGCCTCGGCGGCGATCCGGCGCACGCTGCGCTCGGCGACCTTCGCCAGAGACGCTACCTCGGCCTGAGTGTGGCCGGCGTTCAGCAGGACCTGGATCTCGTGGCGTTTCAAGAGGGTGATCATGGACCCCTCTACCACTTGAGTGCTCATCACCCCATGCCCGTTCGCCGTCTTCTGGCTAGCTGTTCTCTCCGTGTCGTTCACTGCGGGTCCTCCGGTTCCGACCGGCCAGAATTTCCGGAAGAATGGCGGTCATATTTTCCGGAACCCGCACCAGGTTGATGCTTGCGCGAACGGCTCGCTGGAACGTTGTCCTCCCGTCGGCGTTGTCGACCACGACGCGAAGCCGAGCGGCCGCTGGAAGGAGCAGCAACGGGAGTGCCCGAGCGGCGCTGCGGTCGGCGCCTTGCTCGAAAGACATGTCTGAGAAGTCATGCGGCGTCGCTGAAGGCTCGCTTTCGCCGATCCGGAACATCGTTTCCGCGGCGAAGGACAGCGCGTCGTCTGAAAGATCGGCACCATCCTGGAGAAATGTTTCGAGTGCCGCCGCTGCTACCAAAGCGGCTGTGTCCCATGGATTGAGGACGCCCGTGGACGGCGGACTCTCAAGCAGATTACGAACGGTGGCGATGTCGCGTGCCAATTCGTCGGTCGTGAGGGGTAAGGCACCCTCCTTCTTGGACTCGAAGTAGTAACGAACGACCAAGCGACTCGCCTGTTGCGCCCGTTCCAGATCCTCTGTGCCGGGCTCCAGCGCTTGAACGATGTCCTCTGGTGGCGTGACTTGGATGTACAGACCGTCCGGAGCCTCATGAGCCTGATACGCGCCGCGATCGAGGCTGCTTGCCCAAGCACGCGCCAGCACGATCTGCTGATCAATCGGGTCGCCGGTATGGGGGGAGGCTGACTCGACGTGGCGATGCGCGTATTCAATGAGCTTCTGCCCGAGCGTGCAGAGTTCGGTGACACGTTGGCCGTTGGCCCGCAATGCCATGAACGCGGCTGCTTCGCGGAGCGACCAGTTCCGGCGCTCCGGTGCGATGAGTCCCTCGGAGCTAGCTGCGAGGCTGCTGGATTCGTCTATGACCCGTCTGAACTCGTATCGCCAGGCGAGTGGTTCCGAGAGGTAGGGGTCCAGGAGCCGGTCCGATTCTTCAAGGTGTCGTACGAGGAGTCCGACGACAAGGCCAAGCATCGCTAGGCTCTCGCAGCCGTCGAGTAGTAAGGAAACCACGGTCCTGAGCGGAACGTCGCCCTCGATCAGTTCATCGCAAAATCGCTCTAGCGCCTGCAAGGCGCTCATGCATGGGTATGGTCCGACACCGGTTCCTCGGTACCAGCGCCAAACGTGGTCATCTCCTACGTAAGATTGGCGCACGCCGCTAATCTCGAGGTCGGTCTGGTACGGACCAACAGCTTCGTTTTCCAGTGGTTGGTCGTAGCGGCCAAGACGGGCCAGTATGCGAGCACGAATCCGCGCGGCATGATTGAGCAAGCGGTTCAGCACTGCTATGCCGTTGAGAGGGTCAGTCCGAAAGAGCGCCATGAATGGGCCGCGGTACGATGCAGCGAGAGGGACACCGAGGCTTCGTGCATCGTGCTCGCGGATTCCATAGTCATCAGAACTATCCTCGTCGGTCTCGTCGTCGAGGTAGTACGCTTCCGTGAGCTCGGCCAGAAACCCGCGGCGGTGGTTGGCGAGCGCGTATCCGGTTAGAGGTTCCTCCAAAGCGGGAGCGAGCAACGATGGTGCGTCTCGAGCGACTCGACGAAGGATGGCTTCACCGTGTTCTCCAAGGTCAGGTCCCAACAGTGCGAGCAACTCAAGCACGATGTTGTCTGTAATCTCACGGGGAACCTCCGGTCGCTGTCGGCGCCGCCGACCGCCGTAGCCGATCTCCGCGAAGGGTTCGCTGTGGCTAACCCTGAACCGGCGTTCCTCTTCGATCTCCTCCGGAGTGCGCGCGGCCCGCTTGGCGGCTACGGCCTCCCGCTCCTCGGCGAGGCGGCGGTCTCCTTCTGCTTCGGCATCTACGAGACGCTCGCGAAGCCGGATGCGCAATGGATGGCCCGCGCAAGTGTTAGCAACGACGTGCGCGTGCAGCCAACTTCTCAGCAGGTTCTCGGCGTGCTCGCCGGATCGCCACGGGGCTTGGTCGTCGAGCAGGAGCGCTACTATCGGCTCGATGGCGATGACGTTGACGATGCCGTGGTCGCCGCGGTGCCGCTGATCGATCAGGCGGGCGAGCCGTCGCAGACCCGCGGCGTCATCCGATAGCAGGCCGGGCCATGCGTCCTGAAGCATGGGACCGGGATCCGCGAGTGCCAGCAGGGCTTCACCGGGCACGTCTCCCCAACGAACACCATGTCCTGCATCGACGAGCGCGTCGAATGATGCCTGCAACGCAGCGAACCTGCCCTGCAACGGAGTAGCAGCGGCGTCGGGCTCGGACAACGACGCCTGACAGGCGAGTTGTGCAGCCGAGAGGGACCAGCGGGGAGATCCCGCTTGCATGACTCTCGAAGCCGGATCTGTATCCGACAGCAGCAGGCTGGCGACCGCGTAGCGCCGAACTTCGTCATGAGTAAACTCGGGACCGATCGTGAACCGAGCATCAACCGAGGTCCTCAGCAACCCGTCTCGGCGCAATCCGGCGAGGGCGCCGGGGTCGAACCCGCTGATGGCCTCAAGCTTCCCCGCGTCGCTGAGCGCGAGGGCAGCCATACTGAGAAGCACCGACTCCCTTGCATCCGGAGCGCCCCTGTCAGACATCTCACTTCGACGGACGAGCCGTGACCAAACTGCTTGCATCGCATCCGCATCGGTCAGCGGGACGTCGCGGGCACCGGCGCGGACGAGCAAATCGATGACGACCAGCCGGCGTAGGAGTTCGCGCGACCGCGGGTTGGCATTCTGGACACTCAGCTCCGCGAACGTCTTGACAATTGTGCCTATGTCAGCGTCGCTCAACGGCTCCACGGCAAACTCGGCAACGTGTGAGCCGAAGCGATCGGCAAGCGTGTCTCTCACTACTTGCAGGCTGTCGACTGAGGTGATGGCGACTACCTTCACGTCGCTCTCTTGAGCGGCGTCGACCAGGTAGCGGAACGCGTCTTCCATGCCTTCGGTCACGGCGTCCGCAGCGTCCACGATGAGCATGCGTTGTGGCGCGCTCAGTTCACCGAGAAGCGTCGAAAACGGGCAACCTAGCGTATCTTGGAACTGAACCGTTAGCTTGGGGACATGCCGCAGGTTGATGCATAACGCCTGTACGCCGTCGGGGGCGGTTTCCCTGGCAGCAGTGAGACTGCTCACGGCAAGGGCGCTCTTGCCGACGCCTGACTCTCCGCTCACAACCACCGCCGCAGCGTTCGCCACCTTAGAGAGCAATTCTTCGGACTCAGTGTTGCGATCGAGGCGCGCGCGGCGAACGCCGTCGATCGAGGTGATCTCGTCGCGTACGGACGAGAGGGCTCTGGTATGAAGATGATCGAGTGCTTGCCAGCCCCGCTGGTGACGACGTTTCGTCGAGTCGAGCAACGCGTGGGTGTCGCGGCGCAGCAGCTCGAGATCAACGCGGGCCGACTTCGGTGAATACTCGCTGGCGAGTGTGACAAGCCGATCCCGAAGGCGCGCCGCTGCCATCGGATCGGAACCCCGCGCTACCGGGATGAGGCTGTTTGCCACGGCCGTCCAATCCGTCTCGTCGGGAGACTCGAGTCGCGGCATTGAGACGGTGAGCCGTGCGAGAAGCTCCCATGTGCGCTGCTGTACGAGCACGGTCTCGGCCGCGGCTACACCTAGGTCTTGCAGCGCCCGCCCCACGAGTTTCTCAAGCTGATCGAGTCTACCTCGAACCTTAGCGTCGAACTTGCCGGGCGCACGGACGAGATTAGCGAAGCCTGATGCGTCCATCTGGACCGAAGCCAAGTCGGCGAGCTTCTTTAGCTGCTGGGCGTGTGGCTGCGGTCCCGAGACAATGAGGCCCAACCGGTGTTCCGGCTCCTCCTTTGGGGCATCGATCGCAGCACGGAAGAACTGTCGGATGAGCTTCCGCGTCGACTCGTCGCTCAGAACGAGTTTCGGTGAGCGCCGGACTGCGAGTGCGAGCACCAGCGATGGCAGGGATTCGTCCGCGCACGCCGCGTTCACGACGAGATCGTCGACTGGATGATCCGGAGATCGCTGGAACTCGACGCTCACGACAGAGCGACCGTCTCCCAGTTCGCTCGCGCCATCACCCGCAAGCAGATGGGCGAGATACTGGGCAGCCACCTTCCTCTCGAATGTGACACCGCCGCCACCTGTGGCGTAGGGGCTCGTCCCCACGTGCGCCGCCGCCGCGGCGGCGCCGCCCACGATTGCCTCGGAACCGGTCGTGCTTTCTGGGCTGGCGTCGCTCATCTCGACACCTATCTATCGGTGTAGAACAGCCTCCAAGGCAACAGCGGATTGCCGGGCTGGGAACGAGGGCGGCTCTGCTCAGTTCAGGTCGTCGAGGTGTCGCAACGGACGATCTCCTTTAGGTCCTGGTAGCCGGCACAGCGTGTGGTCGCAGAAGATGCGGCGGTCGCGCACCTCGTAGCGGTTGTGGCAGTCTTCCAGGCGATGATCGAGATCGCGAGACAGGAGATCGCGGAGATTCCCTGCATCGTGCTGCGCGACACGCGCCTCCGCACGGCTCCCGTGGTGGTCCACTACCATGGGTGGACCGGCAGCAAGGGGACGGTCGAGAGTCCGGACCAGTCACTGGTGCAACTGGCGTCGGCCGGCTTTCTGGTCGTGGCCCCCGACTGCTACGAGCACGGTGAGCGCAGGACCGATGCCTGGTTTCGTGCCCAGTTCAATGGCTGGGCATTCGTGTGTCAGGCCATGGACCAGACCCGTCAGGAGGCGACGGGGTTGCTGGAGGCGGTCATGGCCCTGCCCTGCAGCTCGCCCCGCCAGCCGCAGGTCACCGGCACGTCGATGGGCGGGCTGATCGCGCAGATGGTGTTCGCCGAGAACAAGGCCTACGTCTCGATGGTGTCGGTGGTGGGACGTTCCAGCTTCTTCCAGGCCGACGAATGGTGCCGGCAGGCGCAGCGGGGCACCTGGTGCGACGACTGGTGCGCGGAATACGCGACTCAGTCGCACCCGGACCGGTTCACCGACCGGCCGGTCCTGTTCATCGACGGCGGTCTCGACACCGACTGCCCGGCGGCCACCAACGCTCTGACGGTGCGGCTGATCAACGCCGGTGGCGGACAGGCCGAGCACTTCGTGGACCCGGAGGTCGGGCACGCCTTTTCGCCGATCATGCGCCGGAGGTTCGTCGACTGGGTGACCAGTCACGCCGAGGCAGCGGGCTAAGTCAGCTCGCCGCCATGTCGCGGCGGACGATCTCCTTCACGTCCTGGTAACCGGCGTGCCGGGTGAGCTCCAGCGTGTCCGGGGCGAGGCGGCGCTGGATGGCCTCCGGCAGGTCGCGGTTGCGCTGGTACTGCGGCACGTAGCGCAGGACCAGGATCATGCGCACGCGCTCGCGGCCGCGCGGGGTCCACGGCAGCACGCCGTGGGTGACCAGCTCGTTCATCACCACCATGTTGCCGGCCCGAGGCGTGATGTTCACGACGCCCTCCGGGAGCGCGTCGAGGGTTTCGATGGTGCCGTTGTCGAACAGCTCCGGCGGCCGCTCGAACATCGACTTGTGGGAGCCGGGCACCACCAGCAGGCCGCCGTCGCCCGGGTGGACGTCGGTCAGGTAGGGGAACACCACGGTGTGGTCGCAGAAGATGCGGCCGTCGCGTACCTCGTAGCGGATCGCGTCCCAGCCGAAGTCGTCGCGGGCGCAGTGCAGCCGCATGGCCTCTGACGCGCCTTTCGATGCGTCGTCGACCTGCAGCGTCCCGCTGGCCAGCCTCGGGCGCCCGCGCGTCAGCTCGGTGACGACGGGCCAGGTCGACGGATGCAGGGCCAGGCGCTCCAGCGCGCGGTCGAACGCGAAGCCGTTCAGGTAACGCTTGCCGTCGACGCCGAATCCCTCCGGCAGTTCCGCTGGCGGGGTGGCGACGTAGCGCTCGGCCGCCGCCCGCGCCGCAACCAACTCCTCGGCGGAGAGCGCGTTTCTCACGTGCAGGTAGCCGTGCAAGTCGAACAGGTAACGCTGCTCGGCCGTCATCACGTGGATCAGTCCATTCCGGCATCCGCCGGCAAGTCGCGGCGGCACCGTGCGGCGCCGCCGCGACGTGTAGAGGCTCTAACCGGCCGCGGCGGTCAGCGCGCGGCGCACGAACACCTTGGCCAGGTGGCGGCGGTAGTCCTCGTCCGCGAACAGGTCGGAGAGCAACTCGCGACCCTCGGCCGCCTTGGCCGAAACGGCCTCGATGGTGGCGGCGTCGAGGGTCGCGCCCTGCAGGGCGGCCTCCACGCCGGCGTCCCGGAACGCGGCGGTTGCGACTCCGTTGAGCGCCACGCGCGCGCTCGTGCAGCGTCCGCCGTCGGTGGAGACCGACACGGCCGCGCCACACACCGCGAAGCGTGAGGCCGGGTGCGGGAACTTCTGGTAGCTGCTGCTCGCGCCGCCCTGGTCCGGGACCTCGACGGCGGTGACGATCTCGCCATCGTCGAGCGCGGTGGCGTACAGGTCCACGAAGAAGTCGGCGGCGGCGATCTGCCGGCTGCCGCTTGCTCCTCGCACGTGGATTACGGCGTCGGAGGCCAGCAGCGCGGCCGGGTAGTCGGCCGCCGGATCGGCATGCGCGACGCTGCCGCCGATGGTGCCCTTGTTGCGCACCTGCACGTCGCCGATCACGGCCGCGGCCGCGGCCGCCAGCGGCGCCCGTGCGCCGACCACGTCACAGGCGGCGATGTGTTCGTGGGTCACGGCGGCGCCGATGCACACGCCGTCGCCGCTCTCCTTGATGGCGGACAGCTCGTCGATGCGGCTGATGTCGATCAGGGTGCCCGGCCGGTCGAGCCGGAGCTTCATGGCGGGCAGCAGGCTGTGTCCGCCGGCGAGCAGCCGGGCGTCGCCGTCGGCCTCGCCCAGCAGTTGCAGCGCTTCGTCGACGGATGCGGCGCGTCGATATGCGAATGCGGCGGGAATCACGTGGTACCTCCATTTGCGTGCATGGCGCGCCAGACCCGTTGCGGGGTGAGCGGCATCTGCAGGTCTCGCACGCCCAGATGCCAGAGCGCGTCGACGGCGGCGTTCACGACCGCCGGCGTGGAGCCGATGGTGCCGGTCTCGCCGGCGCCCTTGACGCCGAGCGGGTTGATCGGACAGCGCGTCTCGGTGCGGTCCACCTCGTATGACGGGACGTCGTCGGCCCTCGGCATCGCGTAATCCATGTAGGAGCCGGTGAGCAACTGGCCGGCGTCGTCGTAGGCGGCGCCCTCCAGCAGCGCCTGGCCGACGCCCTGGGTGATGCCGCCGTGCACCTGGCCGTCGACGATCAGCGGGTTGATCACGCGGCCGACGTCGTCGACGGCCACGAAGCGCTTGAGGCGGACCTGGCCGGTGTCGGCGTCGATCTTGACCACGGCGATGTGCGTCCCGAACGGGAAGGTGAAGTTCTCGGGGTCGAAGAACGAGGTGAACTCCAGCCCCGGCTCCACGCCGTCCGGGTAGTCGTGCACGGTGTAGGCCTGTGCGGCCACCTCCTGGAAACTCATGCCGCGGTCGGTGCCGCGCACCTTCCAGCCGCCGTCCACGTACTCCAGGTCCTCCGGAGACGCCTCGATCAGGTGGGCGGCGATCTGCGCGCCCTTCTCCTTGATCTTGCCAAGGCCCACGTGGATGGCGCTGCCGCCCACCGCGATGCTGCGCGAGCCGGCGGTGCCGTTGCCCATCGGGATCATGTCGGTGTCGCCGTGCACGATCTCGACGTCCTCCATCGGGACGCCCAGCTCGTCGGCGACGACCTGCGCGAAGGTGGTGACATGGCCCTGTCCGTGCGAGTGGGTGCCGGTGAACACCGTCACCTTGCCGGAGGGCTGTACGCGCACGGTCGAGCTCTCGTAGAAGCCGCCGCGCGCGCCCAGCGCGCCGGCCACCTTGGACGGCGCAACGCCGCACGCCTCGATGTAACTGGAGAAGCCGACGCCGATCAGGCGTCCTTCCGCCCGTGCGGCCTCCTGCTTGGCCCGGAATGCAGGCAGGTCGAACACTTCCAGCGCGCGATCCAGCGCGCCCTCGTAGTTGCCACTGTCGTAGACCATCGCGACCTGCGTCTCGTAGCCGGGCTCCGTCACGCCGTCGAACGGCGGGATGAGGTTCTGGCGGCGCAGCTCGGCCGGATCGGTGCCGGTCTCATGCGCGGCCGTGTCGACCAGCCGCTCCAGCAGGTAGGTCGCCTCCGGCCGGCCGGCGCCGCGGTAGGCGTCCACCGGGGTGGTGGTGGTGAAGGCCGCGGTGACCTCGACGTGGACGGCCGGCGTCGTGTACTGGCCCTGCAGCAGCGTACCGTACAGGTAGGTCGGGATCGCCGATGCCACCAGCGACAGGTAGGCGCCCATGTTCGCCTGCGTGCGCACCCGCAAGCCCAGGAACTTCCCGTCGGCATCGAGCGCCAGGTCGGCCGTGGTGACGTGGTCGCGGCCGTGGGCGTCGGTCATGAAGCTCTCGGTACGGGAGGCCGTCCACTTCACCGGCCGGCCGATCCTGCGGGCGGCCCAGGTGACGGCGGCCTCTTCCGGGTAGTGGAAGATCTTGCTGCCGAAGCCGCCGCCGACATCGGGTCCGACCACGCGCAGCTTGTGCTCGGGAAGCCCCAGCACGCCGCCCATGACCGCGCGGATCGTGTGCGGGTTCTGGGTCGAGGTGTACAGCGTGGAGCGGCCCGACGCCGCGTCGAAGTCGGCCAGCGTGGCCCGCGGCTCGATGGCGTTGGGGATCAGCCGCTGGTTGATGAACTCCAGGGTGGTGACGTGGGCGGCGTTCGCGCAGGCCGCGTCCGTAGCCTCGCGGTCGCCAAGGTCCCAGATGAAGGCGAGGTTGCCCTTCGCCTCCGCGTGGATCTGCGTCGCCCCTTCGGCGACCGCCTCCGGAACCGACGCCACGGCCGGCAGCTCGCGGTAGCTCACCTCGACCAGCTCGGCGGCGTCCTGCGCCTGCTCAACGGTCTCGGCGATCACACAGGCGACCCCGTCGCCGACGTAGCGCACCGTGTCGGACGCCAGCACCGGGTGCGGCGGCTCGTTCATGGGCTCGCCGGTGTTGAAGTCGACCTGCCACGCGCACGGCAGGCCGCCGAGGCCGTCGCCCTCGACGTCCGCGCCGGTGAGCACCGCGACCACGCCCGGGGCCGCGGCGGCTGCCGCCGTGTCGACGCTTTCGATCGCGGCATGCGCGTGCGGGCTGCGCACGAACGCGCACCAGGTCATGCCGGGAAGCTGGATGTCGTCCGTATAACGGCCGGCGCCGGTGATGAACTTCTGGTCCTCGACGCGCCGGACCGGTTTGCCGATTTGTGCCGTAGCCATGACCGCCTCCTACGCCAAGGTGCCGGCAGCGCGCTGCACGGCTCTGACGATGTTGTGATAGCCGGTACACCGGCAGTAGTTGCCTTCCAGCGCGTGGCGGATCTCCGCCTCGCTCGGCTTGTCGTTGCGCTCCAGCAGGTCGACCGCCGTCATGATCATGCCCGGGGTGCAGAACCCGCACTGCAGACCGTGCTCCTCCCGGAACGCCTCCTGCAGCGGATGCAGGGTGCCGTTGTCGGCGAGTCCCTCGATCGTGGTGATGTCGGCGCCGTCGGCCTGCACGGCCAGCATGGTGCAGGTCTTGACGGCCTTGCCGTCCACGATCGCCGTGCACGCGCCGCAACTCGACGTGTCGCAACCGACGTGCGTGCCGGTCAGGCGCAACTCGTCGCGCAGGTGGTGCACGAGCAGTCGCCGCGGCTCGACCTGGTGCTCTGATGTACGGCCGTTGACCGTCATGGTGACCGTTTCAGCCATCGCGTTTCCTCCCTCGCTCCGGTGGCGCGCCCGGAGTCGGAGGTCCGGAAGCCGGCACGCTCACCTGCCGTCAATGATCGTCCGCAAACGCCCGGCGTCAAGTGCTAGTTCCGACCTTCGTTTCGAGATAACTACAGGTAAATCATGATTAATAGAAGTAATGAACCAGACTTAATGAAGTGAAGTAACATTTGCATACGGCGACGACGCGCCTGCAATTACGTGCCCACGGTGTCACGGTGTTTCATTCGCCGGTAGAGAAGTGCGGAATTCACGAACGTCGGCCGTCTGGACTGCGCGCTCTCGGCGACCATCGCCGGGAGACTTGCCTTCCCTCGGCTGGAGTGGCGTGCAGCGGCGGCGGCTCAGTACGCGCGGGCGAACACCGCGTCGGCTGCGTCGCGCGCGCCGGTGAAGGCGCACGCCCGGTCGGCCGACGTCCCTGCCGTGCCCGTCCCCGCAGCGCCCAGGATGCAGCGCGGCGTGACCCTCAGTCCCTTCAGCAGCTCCTGAAACGCGGGATCCTCCTCTGCTTCGGCCGCCATGGGGGCGATCGCGAAGCCGGAGCGCTCCTCGTCGCGGAAGTACTCCTTGAACGCTTCCAGGTCCTCGACCCGCTCGGTGTGATCGTCGCGGAAGGCGCACGCGCGCGCGAGCAGCCCGTCCTGGATCCGGCCGAGCACCGCAGGCGCTTCGGCGGGGAAGCGCTCGCGCGGCAGCGACTGCCGCTCGCGAGGCGGCTGATCGCGGCGCGCCACCGACACCACGCCGGCTTCGAGGTCGCGCGGCCCGATCTCGACGCGGATGGGCACGCCGCGCTTGACGTGGTGCCAGTTCTTCTCGCCGCCGCGCAGGTCACGGTCGTCGATCTCCACGCGCAGCGGTTCATCGGCATAGCGCGCATCCGTCAGCTCGCGCTTCAGCGCGTCGCAGGCGCCCAGTACCGCGCTGCGCTGCGCGGCGTCCTTGTAAATCGGCAGGATCACCACCTGCTGCGGCGCCAGCCGCGGCGGCAGCACCACGCCGTCGTCGTCGCCGTGCGTCATGATCAGGCCGCCGACCAGTCGCGTGGACACGCCCCACGAAGTGGTCCAGGCGTGCACGAGCGCGCCTTCGCGGTCGCTGAAGCTGATGTCGCAGGCCTTGGCGAAGTTCTGCCCCAGGAAGTGGGAGGTGCCGGCCTGCAGCGCCTTGCGATCCTGCATCATCGCCTCGATGGCATACGTGTTGACCGCGCCGGGAAAGCGCTCGCCCGCGGTTTTCTCGCCGCGCAGCACCGGCATCGCCATGTACTGCTCGGCGAAGTCCGCGTAGACGCCGAGCATGCGCAGGGTCTCCTCGACCGCCTCCGCGGCGGTGGCGTGCACGGTGTGGCCTTCCTGCCAGAGGAACTCGGCCGTGCGCAGGAACAGGCGAGGGCGCAGCTCCCAGCGCACGACGTTCGCCCACTGGTTGATCAGGATCGGCAGGTCCCGGTAGGACTGCACCCACTTGGCGTACATCTCGCCGATGATCGTCTCGCTGGTGGGCCGCACCACGTACGGCTCGTCCAGCTCGCCGGCCGGCACCAGCCCGCCCTCCGGTCCGGGCTCCAGCCGGTGGTGGGTCACCACCGCGCATTCCTTGGCAAACCCCTCGATGTGCTCGGCCTCGCGCTCCAGGTAGCGCAGCGGGATGAACAGCGGGAAGTAGGCGTTGGTGTGGCCCGTGTCCTTGAACATGCCGTCGAGCACGCGCTGCATGTTCTCCCACAGCGCGTAGCCCCACGGCTTGATCACCATGCAGCCGCGCACCGGCGACAGCTCCGCCAGGTCGGCGGCGCGCACCACTTGCTGATACCACTCGGCATAGTTCTCCGCGCGGGTCGGCGAGATCGCCGTTCGAGCTGATTGTCTCTTTGCCATGATGTGTGTGGCTCGGAGTCTGGCGAACTTGCCGCGTGAGCGGCAAGGACCGCCAGCCTCCGAGCCGAGAGGTGGGGATGGGCCGATACGCGGAGCCGATCGCCGCGCGCCGTCCTCGGCGGCGACGGGTATTGGGGCGGTGGAAGAAAGAGGCTGTACCGGCAATGCTGTCGCCGATGCCGGCCACCGACGGAGCCCGTCGCCCCAACATCATCCTCATCATCACCGATCAGCAGCGCTACGAGACGGTCGGCGCGCTGGGGTATCCCCACGTCGACACTCCGCACGTCGACCGGCTGGTACGCGAGGGGGTGAGCTTCTCGCGGTGCCACGTGACCGCGCCGTCCTGCGGCCCGTCGCGCGCCAGCCTGTTCACGGGCTTCTATCCGCACAACGCCGGCGCCCTGCGCAACAACGATCCGTGGCCACGGACCTGGGTCGGCGACCTGCGAGCGGCCGGCTACCGCTGCGTCAACGTGGGCAAGATGCACGCCACGCCCTACGAGGAGATGCATGGATTCCACGAGCGGTTCGTGGTGGAGAACAAGCAGCGGCGCCGCGCCGAGCGGCTGTGGAGCGGGGACCGCCACGTGTTCGACGACGAGT
Organism: Spirochaetia bacterium; assembly: GCA_963662775.1. Classification (GTDB taxonomy): domain Bacteria; phylum Spirochaetota; class Spirochaetia; order SZUA-6; family Bin103; genus CATQHW01. Next base: position 290,114 of record OY759747.1, on the reverse strand, counting down.
GGGACAAGGCGCTGGCCGTGCACGGATTGGAGCGGCCGGAGCGGCCGTTCTATCAGGCGTGGCCGGACGTGGACGAGCGGCAGGGCGCCTACGAGTGGCGGCTTCCGGAGGAGCTCCATCCCGACGTGTTCGTGGGTGGGCTGGCGCGCCGCTGGATCGACCGGGCGCCGGACATGGACGACGAGCCGCTGTTCCTGCAGATCGGCTTTCCCGGCCCGCATCCGCCGTACGACCCGATCGAGCGCTACGCCCGGCCGTACCTGCAGCGCGAGCTTCCCATCCTTCCGGCCACGCAGGCGGAGATCGACCGGCAGCCGTCGACCCTGCACGCGTTGCGCGCCCGCCTGGCCGAGCGCATGGCCGACTCCATCGTCTTCGATCCGCTGGCGCCGGCCGAGCAGCGCCACCGCCAGCGCGCGTACTACCTGGCCAACGTGACCATGATCGACGAGCAGGTAGGCGCCATCCTGGAGCGCCTGGAAGCGCGCGGGTTCCTGGACGAAGCGGTGGTGATCTTCACGTCCGATCACGGCGACTGCCTGGGCGACCACGGCTTGGTGGAGAAATGGAACATGTACGACTCGTCCGTGCGGGTGCCGCTGGTGGTGTGGAGCCCCGGCCGCTTCGGCGGGGCGCGCACCTGCGACGCACTGACGCAGTGGTTCGACATCGGCCCCACGGTGCTGGAGCTGGCCGGCGTCGCGCCGCACCCGAAAATGGAGGCCGTGTCGCTGCTGCCGCACCTGCAGGACTGCCCGGACGCCGAGCGGCGGCGCCACGTGTACTCCGAGCACGCCACCGACTTCATCCTGCGGGCGGTCGGGCACCTGCTGATGGTGCGCGACGAGCGTTACAAGCTGGTCGAGTACCTGGGCACGGGGGAGGGGCAGCTCTTCGACCTGGAGGCCGACCCCGACGAGGTCGACGACCTGTGGTCCGACGCCGCCCACCGGCTGGTACGGGACCAACTCCGGGAGCAGTTGCAGCGGTGGTTCGTGACCAGCACGATCGCCGCTTCCGGCTGGTGGAAGCCGACCCGAACATGACGACCCGACACGGGCCGAGGAGGAGCCGAGCCATGGCTGCAGGAAACGGAACCGCGGGTAACCGTCTCGCCGCGGACATCGATCGCGAGCGGTTTCTCCGCGAGGGATACCTGGTCGTGCCGGAGGTAGTCGAGCCGGCACGGCTTCCGGAGGTGCGCCGCGCCTACGAGATCCTGGTGGAGCGCCAGCGGGCGGTGTGGGCCGACGAACGTGGGCCCGACGATCCGCCCGGCGGCAGGTGGGAGACCGTCGCGCAGCCGCGCCTGCAGCTCTCGCGGGAGCTCGGCACGCAGATCGACGGTAGCTGCGCGGCGGCGGTCGAGGTGTGGACCGGCGACCGGCTGCGCGCGGTGGCCAACCGGCTGCTCGGCATCGAGGACGCCGGCGCCACCGAGCTGATGATGATGTGCAGCCCGGTGCGCGACCGCGGCCCGGCCAACTGGCACCGCGACATTCACCCGATCGACACCGCACCCCTGCGCGGCTACATCGACGACATCGTCGAGAACGGCCCCGCCTACATCCAATGGAACATCCCGCTCTACGACGACGACGTGCTGTGGGTCATGCCGGGCACGCACATCCGCGTGAACACCGACCAGGAGAACCGGCTGTTGCTGGAGGATGACCGCCGCCCGCTTCCGGGGGCCGTGCAGACCCATCTGCGTGCCGGCGACGGCGTGGTCTACATCACGCCCATCCTGCACTGGGGCAGCAACTACAGCGCCAGGCTGCGCCGCACCGTGCACGGCGGCTTCTCGCCTTTCGCGCTCCGGGAGGACGATCCGTTCGCCGCGCACCTGCAGCCACCAGCGCAGGAGATCTTCCGGCGCTGGCGGCGCGCGTGCGACGGAAAGAAGGACCGTACCGAGACCGCCTTGCGCGCGGCGCTGGCCGGCGACGCGGCCGCCTATGACCGGGCGCTGGCCGCACTGCGGCCCGGCGTGGCGGAGAAGGGCAAACTGCTGCAGACGGTATTCCTGACCAAGGCGGCGCTGTTCATCCGCCTCTGCCAGCGCCCGGAGCTGCGGTCCACCGTCCCCGAGCGGGTCGCGGCCGCAAGCGCCACGCAGCACCCGATCACGCTGAACTGGGGCCCGCGGTTCGCCGAACGGTTCACCGCCGAGGAGGCGGATCTCCTGTGGCAGCGCTTCGCACCCATGGAAGCGCGGCTGAACGGCGACGAGGAAGGCTTCATGCCAGGCTTCCAGGCCGAGCGCATGCACCACTCGTTCGTGGACATGCCGGCCGGCTTTGGCGTCGCCGACCTCACCGCCACCTGGGCGTGACCATGTGTTCCCTCGACGACTTCGAACGCCGCTTCATCGAGTACCAGGCTCAGGAGCGGCGACGGGAGCTTCTCGAGAGGGTACGCCGGATGCGGGCACCCGCATCGCGTCCGGTCGACACCGTCGAGCTGCTGCGCCGGCTGCGCGGCTACGACCCCGCGTGAGGTACGTACTGGACGCGTCCGTCGCCGTGCGGCCCCAGGTCCTGTGCGGCGTCGCTATTCGCTCGGCGCGCGCTCCTGATCGCGCTCGCCGGCGATGGCGGACAGGGTTCGCTTGCGGGTCAGTTCTCCCAGGAAGCGGCGTTCGTCGTCGATCACGGCGATCGGCAGGTGGCTGTCGGCGGCTACCTGCAGGAGCTCGTCCAGGCACTGGGTGCCGTGGGCCGTCGGGGCATTGTCGCGCAGGATCTGCCTGAGATCGGGATCTCCCCGCTGGGCGGCATCCGGCACGTCGTCGACATCGACGTAGCCGCGGTAGCGGCTTCCCTGGTCGGTCACGAACACGACTCTCCGGCCGTTGTGCCTCGTGTCGGCCAGCGCCTGCCCGGGGGAGGTGTTCACGTCCACCGGGGTGACGCGTTCCATCGCCGCCCAGGCGGTCAGCACACGTGCGCGATTGACGTCGCGCACGAATTCCTGCACGTAGTCGTCCGCCGGATTGGTGATGATCTCGATGGGGGCGCCGACCTGAACCACCCTTCCGTCCTTGAGGATGGCGACGTGGTCGCCGAGGCGCAGCGCCTCGTCCAGGTCGTGGGTGATGAACACGATCGTCTTGCGCAGTTCGCGCTGCAGGCGGATCAGCTCGTCCTGCATGTCACGCCGGATCAGCGGGTCCAGCGCGCTGAACGGTTCGTCCATCAGCAGGATCTCCGGGTCGGTGCAGAGCGCCCGCGCCAAGCCGACGCGCTGCTGCATGCCTCCCGAGAGCTGCCGCGGCCGCATGCGCTCGTAGCCGTGCAGCCCGACGACCTCGATCCACCGGGCGGCGCGCTCCAGCCGTTCCTCCTTGGGCACGCCCTGAACCCTCAGGCCGTATGCCACGTTCTGGACCACGTTCCGGTGCGGGAGCAGTCCGAAGCTCTGGAACACCATGCTCATCCTGGTGCGCCGCAGCTCGGTGATCTCCGCGGTGTCCATTTCCACGACGTTGGCGCCGTCGATCATCACACTGCCCGCGGTCGGATCGATCAGCCGGTTCACGCAGCGCACGAAGGTGGACTTGCCGCTGCCGGACAGCCCCATCACCACGAAGGTCTCCGCACCCTTGATGCTCAGACTCACGTCGTCCAGCCCGACCGTGTGGCCGGTGCTTTCCAGGATCTCTTCCTTGCTCACGCCCGCGTCGACCTGCTCCATCACCTCGTGTGGGCGCTGGCCGAAGATCTTGTACAGGTGGTGAACTTCGATGTCGCTCGGGTCGGCAATGCCGTTCCCGGAGCCGGCGCCGTTTTCAGGTCCCATCGTCCTGTTTCTCCAATACGGCCTAGGGCTTAAGCGCCTGCGTCGGGTCCAGACGAGCGCCGTAGGCCGCGGTCACGCGATCCAGGATCACCGCCAGGGCCAGGACGGCAAGACCCGACTCCAGCCCGAACCCGACGTCGCCGTTGTTGACCCCGCGCAGCACGTTGGCCCCCAGGCCGCGGGCGCCGATCATGGAGGCGATTACGGCCATCGCCAGCGCCATCATGATCGACTGGTTGACGCCGGTCATGATGGCCGGCATCGCCAGCGGCATGCGCACGCCCCACAGAATCTGGCGGAGGGTCGCCCCGAACGCTCGCGCCGCCTCGACGGTGGAACGGTCCACCAGGCGGATGCCCAGGTTGGTGAGCCGCACCATCGGCGGCACGGCGTACACGCAGATGGCGAAGATCGCGGAAACGTTGCCCAGCCCGAGGAAGAACACCACCGGAATCAGGTAGACGAAGGGGGGCAGGGTCTGCATCGCGTCCAGGATCGGGCTGACGACCGCGCGTACCCACCGGTTGGTGGCCATGAGTATGCCGACCGGGATGCCGGTCAGCACCGTGATCGAGGTGGCGACGAGCATCAGGGCCAGCGTCCGCATGGTGTCGTCCCAGAGATCCATCATGCCGATGACGAACAGGGACGCGACCAGGCCGATGGTCATGAGCCCGTGTCGCGACGCGTGCCACGCGACCAGTCCGATGGCGGCGACGATCAGCCACCACGGCACCCAGAGAAGCGACAACTCCACGTAGCGCAGCACCAGCGTGATCTGGTCGCTGACGACATCGAAGATGGTGCCGAACCTGGAAAGCGCGAACTTGACGCCGGCGTTCGTCCACTCCCGAAGCGGGATCTGGCACCCCTCGGGAAACGTCTGAAGAATGCCGCCGAGGCTGACGGCGCATTCTTGAAACCACGTGCCCATATCAGCAGGGAGCCGTCATGGCGGTGTCGCGGATGCCGCGTCGGTCCATACGCTCAGAAAGAGGAACGGGGGCACCTCAGGTACCCCCGTTCAACGTCACTCACTTCGTGTGCCGACGACAGCCGTCGGCCTCCCTAGTTGAGCGATGCCTGCACGCGGCCGGCGACGTCATCGGATACCCACGCTGTCCACAGGTCCGTCTGGGTCTCCAGGAAGTAAGCGGCGGCGGCGGCGGCGTCCACGTCGTTGTCCCGCATGTAGGCCAGCATCTGGCTGACCAGGATCTGATCCACCGCGTACTGGGTCAGGAAGTCGATCATCCCCTCGGACGCGGCGTCGGCGAACTCCTTGCTGACGGCGACGTTGACGATCGACGGCGGGAACGCACAGCCGCGGTTTCCGTCGACCCAGCAGTCGTCGGAATGGGCCGGCTCCTCGATCATGACCATGTCATAGCTGCCGAGCACCCAGGTGGGGCCCCAGTAGTAGCCGAGCCATGCCTCGCCCTTTTCGTACGATCCGGCCAGCGAGGCTGCCAGCGCCGGGCCGGCGCCGGGGCGGAAGTTGGTGAAGTGATCCTCCAGGCCGTACGTCACCATCTTGTCGTTGTTGATGAGCTCGCACTGCCAGCCGATGATGCAGTTGTAGAAGCGGCCCTTGCTGGGCTCTTCGGGATCCTTGAACACCTCGGCATACATCTTCAGGTCCTCGACCGTCTTCAGGTCGGGCGCCATCGCCTCGATGCCGCGGTCGGCGTCACCCTCGATCACGTAGCGCGGCACCAGGAAGGACATCTCGAGCGCGTTCATGTTCAGCCCGAGGTCGATGACGTCGCCGGAGTCCACCGATTCGTGGTAGAGGTCGGGCGCGCTGTTGAACCAGATCTCCATGTTGATGTCGATGTCACCGCGGACCAGCCCCTGCACCATGGGAATGGTCGATCCCGGGATGTCCGTGAACTGGCAGCCGAAACCGGCCTGCAGGATCGTCCCGGCGATGTAGTTGTGCAACTGGGCGCTGTTCCAGTCCAGACCGGCGAACACGATCTCGCGATCGATGCCGTTGCAGTCCTCCGTGTCGGCGAATGCGACCGGCGCCACCATGGCCAAGCCGATCAGGGCGATGAGGAGCCTGCGGGGCCCTCTACGAGCGAAGCTTTCTGTCGAATCCGAATCTGTGGATGTAGACATAACGTCCATGATCGTGGCACGGCCGCGGAGGCGGTGCAAGCGCGGGCTCCGCGGCGTTCCCGGCGGACCGGACCCTATGGAGGAGGCCGGCGTGGCGGAACCGGTTCCAGGATCGATCGCCGTTCCGGGGGCAGGCGGCGCAACAGGGCGGCCGACGGCTCGTAGTTGAAGCGGGTGCGCACGAATCGCGGCGAGTACCGGTACAGCACGGTGCGGCGGTAGCCGGCTGCGGTGCGCCGCGCCGAGCCGTGCGTGACCGCGTCGGTGAACAGCAGGGCGTCGCCGGCCTCCAGGTAGACCTCCTGCATGCCCAGCGCGGTGCCGGCCGCTTCCCGCTCGTGGGAGGCGGCGGCGATGGGGGCGCCGTCGACCTCCAGCCGGGGATGGACCTCGGTGACCTTGTGGCTGCCGGGAACCAGCACCGTGGGACCGTCGCCGGGGCCGATGTCGTGCAGCGCCATCATCACGTTGATCTGTCCGACCATCCACTCGCCGGTGTTGTGCTGGCGAAAGGTCATGTAGCTGATGGGCGTGTGCCCGCCGGAGTGGATGTAGAGGAAGCCGCCCGGACCGCGCACGTTGAGCAGGTTCTCGTGGATGGAGAGTCCGTTGATGGGATTGATGAAGCGGGTGACCAGGGGCAGCCACGCCGGGTGGTCGATGAGACGCTCGAACACCGCGCCGCCTTCCACGATGTTCTGGAAGTTGACGCCGTCGTCCGGCCCGTAGCTGTGCAGCTCGACGTGGCCGATCCAGCCGTCAGGCCGCATCCGTTCGCCGCCCCCGGTGCCCGCGTCCGCCGGCGGGTGCTCCACGTGGGCCCAGTGATCGTCCACCCAGCGATTCATCTCCGCGAGATCGTCGCCGGCGATCGCACCCTTGAGGACCAGGTAGCCTCTGAGGTCGAACAGGTAGTCCAGATCCTTGTCTTTCGGGTCGGCGTTCATGGTGCGTGGCTCCTTGCTTCCGGGACGGCAACCCTATCTGTAAATAACGGTACGTGGCGTGCCTGCCATGCCGGTCCGGGAATCCGAACCATGACGCAGTGAGGCAGGTGGTATGGTGGGGCCATGCCGGCCGACGGGAGCACAGCCGAGCGGATCGACGCCACGCGCCGGCAGGCGGCGGAGGCGGTCTGCGACCGCGTGATCGGTCGCGTGCGCGATTGGCGCTACGTGCCGCCGGAAGCGCTCTGGGCAGAGAGCACCGCCTACCGGGCGGAGTTGGCCGCCACCTTGGCGATCGCCGGTCACTTGCTGGGCCGGCAGCGCTGCATGGACGTGGCCGAGGCGATGCTGGAGCGGATCCTGGCGGAGCGGGTAGACGGCGCGCTGTGGTCGGTGGGGCGCTGGTGCCAGTTCCCCGTCTACCGCGGCCTGCCCATCGACTGGCGTGACGAGCTGACCCGGCCGGACACCACCTACACCAACCCGATCGTCCTGTACTGCCTGGGCGTCTACCATCGCATCACCGGCGACCGCCGGTTCGCCGCCAGTGTGCGTACGTCGTTCGATCGCATGCAGGCCGGCGCCTACTTCGGGGATCCTGCGGCCCTGCACCACATGACCCCGGAGTGGGTGGCGCTGGCCAGCTTCCTGTGGCGGGAGGAGTTCCCGGAGTACTGGCGGGCGGCCAGGCCGATCGTCGATTGGGTGCGCGAAGGGCTGGTGCCCGGGGCGGCGCTCGACTTCCCGTTCGTGACCGCCGTCCGCATGCACCTGCTGCTGGCCGCAACCGGCACCGAGCACCTGCGCGGCGCGATCGGCCCGGCGATCGACGCCTTCCTGGCCGACGAGTCGTGGCGGTACGAGCACGAGCGCCGGGACGTCCGCCACATCAAGGAGCTGGGAGAGCACGTGGACATCCGCGCCAACGGCGCCCTGGCGGTGGCGATGCGGATGTTCGATCTGGCCGCCGGCGAAGAGTTCTATACCGGCACTGACCACTACCGGTACCTGGCCGCCTGGATGGACGCGATGCGCGACGCCGACGGTTCGTGTTTCGGCTGCCGCGACATCGGCACGGGCCGGCGGTTCTGCCTGGGTTCGCCGCCCCACTACATTCAGCTCTGGTGGATCCTGGGCGGATTCCACGTGTGACTGCGTGACCGATGACTGCATGACCGATGACTGCGTGACCGAGCGGGCCATCGTGATCGGCATGGACGGGCGGATCAAACCGTGGGCAGAGGCGTTACACCGCCGTGGAGGTGAGGCTGAGACCTGCTCGATCGGGCACGGCGGCTCAGCGCCGCCCGGCGGCGCGTTCCAGGCCGAACAGGCGGGCGGCGTTGCCGCCCAGGATCGACGTCTTCTCGTCGGCGGACAGGAAGTCGCAGTGGACGCGGATGAAGTCGAGCGACTGCCGGTAGGTGCACCACTGCGTCATCCCATACGGGCTGTCTGAGCCCCACAGCAGCGACTCGGCGCCGGCGCGGTCGCGCAGCTCGCGCAGCAGCTTCCGGCCTTCCGGGTACGGGTAGTCCGGCCACTTGGCCGGCATCAGCAACTCGGCGTGCACCTGCGGCCGGTCGAGCACGCGCAGCAGCTCCTCCGGCACGCCGATCCGGTGGATGATCGCCGCCGGCACCAGGCCGTGGGTGATCACGCACGGCACCGCCGGATGGCGCCGGCTCCACTCGTCCAGCTCGGCGACCCGGCGCATGAACAGGCCCACGCGGTCGAGCGCGCGGTCGTCCAGGAACCAGAACACCGGCAGAAGCCGCTCCTCGACCAGCCGCCAGAGGGCGTCGAAGGTGGGGTCGTTGAGCGATCGGTCGACCTGCATGACCGACAGCGGCTCCACGCTGAAGTACAGGCCGCGCATCCCCAGTTCGTCGAAGCCGGCCCGGAGCCGTGCCAGGCGGCCGGGGTCGTCGGCCTCCGGCTCCCAGATCTGCGCCAGCGCGATGAAGCGGCCGGGGTACCGGGCGGACGCCTCGGCGTAGTACTCGTTCAGGTCGCCGTAGACGTGGTCGGACTGCAGGACGCCGACGTCGACGCCCGCCAGGTCCATCTCGCCCACCATCCGCTCGGGCGTCGCCTCGTTGTTCGTGAGGCTCGGCGGATAGATCTGCATCCGGTAGCCGACCCCGCCGACACTGATCTCCGCCTGCCCGTGGTCGGTGAGGTGAAACCCCACGTCCGGCATGTCGGCGATGGAGTGGGAGCCGAACTCCAGCAGGGGGTCGGTGACGTGCTCGCCGGTGTCCGTGCGCCAGAAGTCGACCCACTCGCGGGAGTGGTACTGCCAGAACTTCAGCCGCAGCGCGGGCGCGATGCCCTGCGGCTGCGATCCGAGCCGCGGGAAGATGTGGTAGTGCGCGTCGATGACCGGCGTGTCGCCGGCCGCGCCCGGCAGCACCCAGCCGCCGCCGGTCCAGCGCGGCGTTGCGTCGTCGCTCATGCGCTCGGCTCCTCCGGTTGCGCCTGCAGCCAGGCTTCGAAGTCGCTGCCGCGCCACCCCGAGCGCGGCCGGTAGCCCAGCAGCCCCGCCGCCTTGGCGGAGCTGAAGGGCGAGTCGAACCCGGTCAGCGGCGCGCGCCGCTCGACGTCCGGGAAGTGCCGGTCCAGCAGCTCCGACGTCGGGATCAGGCTGCAGGTGTCGGCGCCGGCGATCAGGAACACCTCGTGCCGGAGGCCGGTGGCGTCCAGTGCCAGGCCGAAGGCGGTCGCCGCTTCGCGCAGGTCGGTCACCGCCCACAGCAGGTTGCGCGGCGGCGGCGGTCCGGGCGTCGGCCACGCGCCGTCCGGGTCCCGGAGCGCGCGCCGGTAGCGCTCGCCCCAGAGCCGCTCGCGGGTCATGCCGGCGCGGCCGGCCCAGCCGCAGCGCACCGCCACATCGGCACCGGCGGTGTCCACGCACCAGTTGTGGTTGATCCGCAGGCAGAGCGTGGGCAGGCCGTGGCGGTTGGTGTAGCGCTTGCAGGCGGCCTCGGCCAGCAGCTTGCTGAGCCCGTACTCGTCCTGCGGCGCGTCGGGATGGGCCTCGTCGATCGGCAGGTAGCGCGGGACGATGTCGTGGGTCTGGAAGGAGAAGCCGGTGGCGGCGGCGGAGGAGGCGAGTACCACCCGCCCGACCCCGCAGGCGACGGCCGCCTCCAGCACGTTGACCGTGCCGATGACGTTGAGCGTGAGCAGTTCGGCCGGAGCCGCTCTGCCGGGACCGGGCACCGCGGCCAAGTGGATGACCGCGTCCTGACCGGCGCAGGCGCGGCGCAGGCCGTCGGCGTCCATCAGGTCGCCGCCGATCCAGGCGTCCCAGGGTTCGGCGGGCGCCGTGCGGCTGAAACAGGTCAGCCGACGCGTCGGCGCGAGGGCACGGCGCAGGTAGCTGCCGACGATGCCGCTGCCGCCGGTGACGAGCACGCGCATGCGGTAGCGTAGCGTCGCGGCGAAGTGAGCGCGACCGACGCCCCGGCGCGATCGACTATCTCCCACAAGGAGACCCCGGCATCCCGAGCCGCCCGCGCAAGTGTCAGCTTACCGTCCGCGTACAACCGGACGTAGTGTTCCAGCTTCCACTGTCCAATGGCCTTTGACAGCAGCCGGCGAACCGTGGTCGAGCGATCGGACTGCTCGACGTTCTCAGGCACCAGTCACCGCCGCCAAGCGTCCGCGGCCACCTGCAGGCAGGCGATGGCGTGGCGCCGGCTCTGCTCCAGGGGGAACTTGTCGTGCTGCTTGACCATGCAGGAAATGGCGTTCAGCCGGACCACCGCCTGGAAGCCCAGGCTTGCCTGATACAGGCCCTCCTCGTGGCCGGTCCAGTTGCCGTGGTGGGTATCGGGCAGCGCCAGCAGCCGCTCGTCGATGTCGTACCAGATCTCCCGCAATGCGGCGTCCTCAAGGCACTCCGGGCGGTAGCGCAGCAGCATGTGGCCCGGGCGCCGCTTCCAGTGGTTGGAGTGCCACTCCCAGAACAGCCAGGGGCGCTTCTCCTCCAGGTAGCTCCAGACGTTGCGGATCTCCGGCGTGGCTTCCGGGAGATGCTCGGCGCCCTTCTTGCCCTCCAGGTACGGGAACCGCCCCTGCGAGTCGCTGACCCCGTAGCCGAGCACCGTCCCGTCCGGGTTGGTCATGGGAATGAAGCAGACGTGGAAGCGCTCGACGATGGCGTCCGCCTCGGCGCTGCCCGAGCTCAGGAAGTCGATCAGCGCCCGGCAGGCCAGGCTGCCCATCTCGGACGGCTGCGGCGTCTGGGTGTGCACCATGGCGGGATTGCCGGGGTCGCCGAACTCGACAGCGTACACCGCGCGGCCCTGGAAGCTGGTGCCGATTTGCCGCACCGTGCCGGACTCGACCGTCTGCAGCCAGTCCAGCATCTCGGTGTAGGGCCACCAGTGGTAGTTGCTCAGGAAGATCGTGCCGTCGCCCTCCTCGCCACCCGGCGGCAGCGTCAGGTCAAGGTCAAGGGAGTCGGGCAGGTCCGGCACGCGGTGGATGTCGCCGGCCGGGATCTCGCTCCACTCGCCGGCGTGCCGCACCTGGAAGCTGGCCGACTGCTCTCCCCAGGTGCCCTCGAACGGGGCGTTCAGGCGCAACCGCACGCGGCGCCGGCTCGGCAACTCGTTGCGCACCCCCACGCACACGTAGTAGCCCAGGCCGCCGAAGCGGTGCGTGCCCGGCTCCTTTTCGAGATCCACTGCATAGTGGTCGGGCGCCAGCGCCCGAAAGTTGCAGCCGTTGGCGCCCTCGAAGTCGGAGGCCAGCAGCACCTCCGCGTCCGCGAATACGTCGCCCCGTCCGCCGCGCGTCCCGCGCTCCCACCGCGGATCGTAGTCCGCCAGTCCGTGCTCAGTCTCGGTCATCCTGCGTTCCTCCTGTTTCAACCGGCCCCGCCGGGGACCACGCTGTCCAGCCACCCCTCGAGGGTGAATCGCGCCATGCCCACCTCACCGGGCTCAAGGCAGCGCCGGTGCTCTTCCGGCAACGGCCGCACCCGCAGATCGGGCAGGCGCAGCCCGCGGAAGTGCAGCGGCGTGCCGTACAGCGCCTCCAGCGCCACCCCGCAACGGTCCGCCCAGTCGCCGAACAGCATCTCGGTCAGCCCTGTCAGCTCTGCCGCGGAGATGCCGGCCGCCTGCAGGTGCGTGTGCGCCCATAGCAGCGCCGGCTTGCCCAGGTAGTAATGGCGATGCCCCCCGCCGGGCTCCAGCAGCGTGGCGATGCGGCCCTCCGCTCCCGGGTACAGGCGGTAGATCTCCTGCGCCTGCTCCAGGCTCGCGCCAAGGCCGCGCACCGCCACCATCCCGCTTCCCTGCTTGTCGATCACGGTATCCGCGTCGCCGTTGGCCACCAGCACGGCGCAGTGCGGGGCCGCCAGCCCCAGCAGCTCCCCGTTGCTCATCACCTGCTGCATCTCCTGCGCCGGGATGCGCGAGCAGTCCTTGCCGATCGTGCGGTCTTCCGGCCGAAAGAACCAGCCGGCGGGAATCGCCATCTTCAGCCGCTCGTCCAGCGCCAGCAGGTAGCCGGCCACGGTGCCGCCGAGCGAGACCCCGGCGCAGCCGAGCCGCTGCGCGTCGACGTCGCGGCGCGTGGCCAGGTAGCCCAGTCCCATCATCAGGTCCCACACCATCTTGCCGATCACCTTGCGGCCGGCGCCGCGGGAGCTGGCGGACACGTCCGCCGCGTCGTGCGCGCGGGTGCCGCAGCGCCCGGTGCGGTTGCGCTCCTCCTCGCCGATCGGATCCGCGCACAGGCAGGCGATGCCGAGGCGGGCGAACAGCGGCCCCGCGTGGAGCGGGCCGGGCGTGGTCTTGCTCTCCCCGTGCCCCATGCAGACCACTATCGCCGGAAACGGCGGCGGGCACGCGGTCGGCAGATACAGTAGCGCCGGAGCCGCCTGCCCGGGCTCGGTCTCGTAGACCAGTTTCTCGACCGCGACGCCGTCCCACTCGATGCGGTCGCGCACCTCGCCGGCCGGCTTCACGGTCGCCCGCGGCCGGCCCAGGATGCGCCACAGCTCCTCCTGGAGCTGCCCCCGGCGCCGGTTCCAGGCCGACAGCGTCATCGTCTCTTCCTCACTCGTAACGCTTCCTATGCGTACGGATCGGCCGCATCGCGCAGGCCGTCGCCGACGAAGTTGAACGCCAGCACCGCGGCGATCACGAAGAACGCCGGGATCAGCAGCCACGGATTGAGTCCGACGGCGTTGATGTTCTGGGCCTCGTGCAGCAGTACCCCCCAACTGGTCACCGGCGGCCGCAAGCCGATGCCCAGAAAGCTCAGCGCGGTCTCCGCCAGCACCATTCCCGGAATGCTCAAGGTGATGGTGACGATGATGTGACTCATGAACGACGGCAACAGGTGGCGGCCGATGATCGCCGCTTCCGAGGCGCCGGCGACCACCGCGGCGGTCACGAAGTCCTCCTCGCGCAGCGAGAGGAGCTTGCCGCGCACCACCCGCGCCAGCCCGGTCCAGCCCAGCACCGACAGGATGATGGTGACCGCGAAGTAGACCTGCAACGGCGGCCACTCGGCCGGCACCGCGGCGCTCAGCGCCATCCACAGCGGTATGGACGGGAACGAGCGCAGCAGCTCGATGGCACGCTGGATGATCGTGTCGGTCACGCCCCCGAGGTACCCGGAGATCCCGCCCAGGATCAGCCCGATGATCAGGCTCAGAGCCACGCCGACCAGGCCGATCGAGAGCGAGATCCGGGCGCCGTAGACGATGCGGGAGAACAGGTCACGCCCCAGTCGGTCCGTCCCGAACACGAAGAAGGTCGCCTCGTCGGCGACGCCGAACAGGTGCAGGTCGGTGTCGAACAGCCCCCAGAAGTGATAGCTCTCGCCGCGGGTGAACAGTTCGACCGGGTAGGGCGTCGTACGGTCCTCGGTATAGGTCTTGCGCCGCGACTTGGGATCCACCTCCCGCGTCATCCGATACACGAACGGCGCCTGCAGACGGCCCTCATGCACGACGTGCAGGCGCTGCGGCGGGGCATAGACGAACTCCACGCGCCGGGTGTTCAGGCCATACGGAGCGATGAACTCGCACAGTGCGCCGAGGCAATAGAGGAAGGCCACCACGGCGGTTGCCGCCACCGCCACCCGATGACGGCGGAAGCGCAGCCACATCAGCCGCCATTGCGACGCAAGGTAGAGACGCTCCTCGGCGGCGGTGCGCGCTGCCTCCGAATCGGCCCGCGCCTCAGTCACCACGGCGGCCGAACCTGATGCGCGGGTCGATGATGGCGAGCAGGACGTCCGAGACCAGCGTGCCGATCACCGTCAGAGCGGCCAGGAACATGACGAAGGTGCCGGCCAGGTACATGTCCTGGCTGAGCAGGGCGCGCAGGAGCAACGGCCCGGTAGTAGGCAGGCTCAGCACCACGGCGGTGATCTCCGCGCCCGAAATCAGCTCCGGCAACAGCCAGCCGACGCTGCTCACGATCGGGTTCAGTGCCAGGCGCACCGGATACTTGAAGAGCAGTCGCGTCTCCGCCACGCCGCGCGACCGTGCGGTGATCACGTACTGTTTGCGCAACTCGTCCAGCAGGTTGGCGCGCATCACGCGGATCAGTCCCGCCGTCCCCCCGGTCCCCACCACGATGATCGGGATCCACAGGTGGCTCACCAGGTCGAGCACGCGCGCCAGGCTCCAGGGCGCATCGACGAACTCCATGGAGAACAACCCGCCCACGCTGATGTCGAGGTAGCGGTAGCCGACGAACATCAGGATCAGCGCAAGCAGGAAGTTGGGCGTTGCCAGGCCGACGAACCCCAGGAACGTCACCGCGTAGTCGCTCAGCGAGTACTGGGCGGTCGCCGAGTAGATGCCCACGGGAATGGCCACCACCCACGTGAACAGCAACGTCGCCAGCGAGATCACGACGGTCAGCATCAGGCGGTCGCCGATCAGCTCCCCCACCGGACGGCGCTGCTCGAAGGAGTGGCCGAAATCGCCACGCACGAACCCCGAAACCCACTTCAGATACTGGACGTGGAACGGATCGTCCAGTCCGTACTGCGCCTTCAGCGCCTCCAGCGTGGCCGCGTCGACCAGGTCGCCGCTGGCTTCCAGGGTGGCGGCGTAGGTGTTCAGGTAGTCACCGGGCGGGAGCTGGATGATCACGAACGACACCACCGAGACGAGCACGAGCGTCGGTACCATGAGCAGCAGTCTTTGGCCGATGAATCGTCCCATGGGTGTGCCGCGGCGCCGCGGCCGAACCGCGAGCGCGGCTGGAACTGTGCAACGATCCCATCACGCCGTCCACCGGACGCAGGAACGTTCCGTGCGCCTGCCTGCCGCCCGCTGTCCTTGACGGTATTCGGCGCGCGTGCAAGGTTATCGGATTCAACTGCGCGCTTGCAGACAATCACGTGAGCAGGCGGAGAACCGGACGTCCACTTCGCCCTCTCGTACGGGGGAGGAATCCCATGACGAACCGGAAACCCATATCGTGCATCGCGGTACTGCTCGGCTTGGTCCTGACGGCACCGGGCCTCTTGGCACAGATGCAGTACCACGAAGCCCCGACGCTGTCCGCGATGGTTCAGGAGGGGGCGCTTCCCCCGGTCCAGGAGCGGCTCCCCACCGAGCCGATGGTGATTCAGACCGTCGAGGAGGTGGGCCAGTACGGCGGCCGCTGGACCTTCGGTATCCCGACGCAGAGCCAACTGGGCGTGTACAGCTACGCCACCTACGACTTCGCGGCACGCTGGAACCGCGCGGCCGACGTGATCATTCCGAACGTGTTCCGCGACTGGGAGTTCTCCGAAGACGGTCGCACCATCACGATGTATCTCCGCGCAGGCATGAAGTGGTCCGACGGCCAGCCGTTCACGGCCGACGACATCGTCTTCTGGCTCGACGACTTCGTGCGCAACGACGACCTCTCGCCTGGCAAACCGGGCTGGCTGCTGGTGGCCGGCGAGCTGCCCGTCGGCGAGAAGATCGACGACACCACGGTGAGTTGGACCTTCGCCGCGCCGCCGGGCCTGCTGCTGAACGACTTCGCCACCACCCGGGGCAACATCTTCGCGCCGAAACACTACATGGAGCAGTTCCACGCCGATTTCACCGACGCCGACAAGGTGCAGGCGATGGCCAAGGAGGCCGGGTTCGAGGACTGGACGCAGCTTTTCCGCAACAACCGCGACTGGTATCGGGCGCAGAACCACGACTACCCGGTGCTGAACGCATGGGCGGTCAAGACCTCCTTCGAGGACTCGCCGACGCTGACGGTGTACGAGCGCAATCCCTATTACTGGAAGGTGGACCAGGCAGGCAATCAGCTCCCCTACATCGACGAGGTGGCCATCGCCATCACGACCACGGCCGAGACGCTCAATCTGAAGACCATGGCGGGCGAGTTCGACTTCCAGATGCGCTACCTGAATCCCGCCAACTTCACGCTGTTCTACGACAACCAGGAGCGGGGCGACTATCGCATCCTGGAGTGGCCTACCGGGATCGGCTCCGACGCCGCGCTGTTCTTCAACCAGTCGACTCCCGACTTGGTGCTGCGCGAGTTGTTCCAGGATCTGCGCTTCCGCCAGGCGCTGTCGCTGGCGATCGATCGCGAGGAGATCAACCAGCTCGTGTTCGACGGCCAGGGCCAGGCGCGGCAGGCGACCGTGGTGGCGCTGTCGCCGCTGTTCAAGCCGGAGTATGCCGCCGCCTACGCCGAGTACGACCCGGAGCGCGCCAATCAGTTGCTCGACGCGATCGGGCTGACGCAACGTGACGGCGACGGCTTCCGCCTGCGTCCTGACGGCGGCACCCTGTCGCTGCTGATCGACTCACCGGGTGAGAAGACCGCCACCATCGACTCCATCGAGCTGGTGATCGAGTACTGGGGCGCGATCGGCGTCAAGGCCGCCGCAAACCACACCGAGCGCAGTGCCTATCGGGCGCGCCGCAACGCCAACGAGACGCAGATCAACGTGTGGGAGATGGGCTTCATGATGTATCCGAGCAACCCCATCTTCCTGATCCCGACATCGTCAGGCAGCGACTTCGGACCCGATCTGGGAGTCTGGTACAACAGCGGAGGCGCCGAGGGGCAGGAACCGCCGGAGGCGATGAAGGAGGCGTTGAGCGCCTACGACCAGATCAAGCAGACGCCCGACACCGCGGAGAAGAACGAGTTGTTCCATCGCATCCTGGAGCTGCAGGCGGAGAACATCTGGGTCCTGGGAATGGTCGGCGGAGTGAAGGAAACGCTGATCGTCAAGAACCACCTCCGCAACGTTCCGGACGAGTCGATCTTCGATTCTCTGGTAGGACGCTACATCGGGCTGACCGCGGCGGAGCAGTACTTCATCCGCCAATAGCCCGACAGCGCACGACCTTGCCGGCGGCGGTCGCCGCTAGCACGTTGACGGTGACGATGACGTTGATCCGACGGATTCGGAAGGGTAGCCACCGGTGGCCAGCCGAACGCGACCACCCGCGCCGGTTCTGGTAACCGGGGCGAGCGGGTACGTCGGCGGACGGCTGGTAGCGGCTCTGGAGGGCGCCGGCCGGCGCGTACGCTGTGTGACGCGGCGGCCGGAGCTCACCGGCGGCCGCTTCGGTCCCGGCACCGAGGTGGTGGCCGGCGACGTGCTGGATGCGGACAGCATGCGCCGCGCGATGGCGGGGGTGGACCTCGCCTACTACCTCGTGCACTCGCTCGGGTCGCGCGGGCACTTCGAGCAGGAGGAGGAGCGCGCGGCGCGGTCGTTCGTGGCCGCCGCGCAGGATGCGGGCGTGAGCCGCATCGTCTACCTGGGCGGTCTGGCGCACCCCGACGAGCTCGGGCGGCAGGCGGGCGTCGGCGCGTCCGCGCACATGAGCAGCCGCCTGCGGGTGGGCGAGGTGCTGCGCGGCTCGGGCATTCCCACAGTCGAGTTTCGGGCCTCCGTCGTCATCGGCGCCGGCAGCCTGTCGTTCGAGCTGATACGGGCGCTGGTGCAGCGATTGCCGGTCATGGTCACGCCGCGCTGGGTGTCGGTGCAGGCGCAACCCATCGCGATCGCCGACGTGATCGCCTACCTGGTGGCGGCGCTGGATGTCCCGCTCGACGGGCCGCGGGTGTTCGAGATCGGCGGGGCCGAAGTCACCGCTTACCGTGGGCTCATGGAGGAGTACGCGCGGCAGCGCGGGCTGCGCCGGCTCTTCATGCCGGTGCCGTTCCTGACGCCGCAACTCTCAAGCCTGTGGCTGGGACTGGTGACGCCGATCTTCGCGCGCGTCGGGCGCAAGCTGATCGAGAGCATCACCATGCCAAGCGTGGTCCGGGATCGGGGCGCGCTGGAGGTCTTCCCGGTCAGTCCGATCGGCTATCGGGAAGCGATCCGCCAGGCGCTGGCGGACGAGGACGCGCGACTGGTCGCCACGAGCTGGTCGGATGCGCTTTCGACTTCGGCGGGCGCGCCAGGCCGCAGCACCGGAACACGCTTCGGGAACCGTCTGGTCGATTCGCGGGCGGTCACCGTGGCAACTTCGCCGGAGCGGGCGTTCGCGCCGATCCGCCGCATCGGCGGGGCGCGCGGCTGGTACTTCGCGAACGCGCTCTGGCGGCTGCGCGGCGTCTGGGACCGGATGCTCGGCGGCGTGGGGATGAAGCGCGGTCGGCGCGACCCGCAGGACCTTCGGCCCGGCGACGTGCTGGACTGTTGGCGGGTGGTCGCGTGCGACGCTCCACGGGTGCTGACGCTGGAGGCGGAGATGCGGCTGCCCGGCCGCGCCTGGCTGCAGTTCGAGGTCACGCCCTGCCCGCACGGGGCGAGCATTCGGCAGACCGCGGTGTTCGATCCGACGGGGCTCGGCGGGCTGATCTACTGGTACGTGCTGTACCTGCCGCACCTGCTGATCTTCCGCGGCATGCTGGCGGGCGTGGCGGAGCGGGCAGGATCTGGAGACGGATAGGCTGAGCCGGACGTCAGGCAAGTGCCCTTAACATGATTAATCAAAATTAATGTATACTCTCGCGAGAGGCGAGAGGACACAGAATTTGGAGACGGGCATCGATCCACGGTCGCATCCCGCGGCGCGCAGAGCGGGGTGGTTGCTGCTGCTGACGGCCGCCGCGACCGTGGTGGCGGTCGCCGGCCGGGTGGCCGCGGGCGCCGACCTGCCGACGCTCGCGGAGTCGCTCACCGCCATCGGCGCCGCGCGGGGCAGCTACGGGATCGGCGGCGCGGCGCGGCTGCTGTCGGGCATCACGCTGGCGTCAGCCGCCCGCTACCTGCTGCGGACCTGGATCATGCGCGAGCGGCTAGCCCAAGTTTAACACGAGCGCAGGCGATTTCGCTGACTTTGAGTGATTTCCGCGAATCTATGGGGTGCTCTGCCTGAAAACGAGCTGAATGGGCCAATGTAGTGCCATAATGGTCATTTTCGCCATTGACCCCTCATTGCCGCGCCCGTACCTTCAACTCGACCATGTTCGTGCGCCGCACTCAGACCCGCGCCACCGCCAACGGCGAACGCTACTTCACCCATCGCCTCGTGCGCTCCGAGCGCCACGGCGCCCGCGTCCGGCAGCGCACCCTGCTCAATCTCGGCCGCCATTTCGAGGTCCCGAACGCCGAGTGGCCCCTGCTGTGCAGCCGGATCGAACAGTTGCTGAGCTGCCAGGATGCGCTGCTGAGCACCGATATTCGTCCCGCGTCGAACGGGAAGCACAGCGGATCACCGCGCAGGTGCTGGCCCGCCACGGTGAGCTGTCGCAAGATCGCCGGCAGCAGCCCGACGGCGAGGGCGGCGAACGAGACTTCCACAACGTCGACGTCGCCTCGCTGCAGCTGCTGCGGCCACGCTCGGTGGGTGTCGAACATCTGGCCCTGTGGGCCATGCAGCAGGTGCAGTTCATCCCGCTGCTGGAGCGATTGGGGTTCAGCGGTTCGCAACGGGCGGCGGCGGTGGGCTCCATCATCGGGCGCATGGCGGCCCCCGGCTCCGAGCGCGCCACCTACCGCTGGCTGACGGCGCGCAGCGCCTTGGGCGAGTTGCTGGAGGTCGACTTCGAGAGCATGAGCATGATGCAGTTGTACCGGGCCAGCGATTTGCTCGACGCTGCCCGCAAACCGATCGAGAACCACCTGTTCGACCAGGTCACCGACCTGTTTGGGCTGGAGGTGACCGTCACGTTATACGACCTCAGCAACACCTACTTCGAGGGGGTGGCAGCGGCTCAGCCGCTGGCGCAGCACGGCCATTCGAAGGAGAAGCGCAACGATTGTCCGCTGTTGACCCTGGGGCTGGTGGTGGACGGCAGCGGGTTCGTGCGCCGCTCGGAAGTGCTGGCCGGCAATATCGTTGAAGGAGAAGTGCTGCAAGGGGCACTGAGGCGCCTGGAGGTGCCGGCGGGAGCGCTGATCGTGATGGACTGCGGGGCGGCGACGGAGAAGAATCTGAAGTGGCTGCGCGAGCATGGCTACCGCTATCTGGTGGTGAGCCGCGAGCGCACGCGGCGGTTCGATGAGACTCAGGCGGTGAGCTTGCAGACGGCGAACCGGCAGCACATCCAGGTGCAGCAGGTGCTGGGCGAGGATGGCTCGGAGGTGCGTCTGTATTGCTACTCGCCGGCGCGTGAGGGCAAGGAGCAGGCGATGCTGAAGAAAGCCACCGAGCGCTTCGAGAAGCGGCTGGCCGAGGTGCACGAGGGGCTGTCACGCCCGCGCACCCACAAGAAGATCGAGGCGATCTGGAAACGGATCGGCCGCCTGAAAGCAAAGAGCAGCGGCGCGGGCCAGCACTATCAGATCGACGTAGTGGCCGACAAGGAGGGCAAGAATGCCACCGCGATCACGTGGGAACAACGCCCGGTGGCCGGCTCCAAGCTGACCCATCCGGGGGTGTACTGTCTGCGCAGCAACCAGACCGACTGGGAGCCGGAGACGATGTGGCGCACCTACATCATGCTCACCGACCTGGAGGCGGTGTTTCGCTCTCTGAAGTCGGAGTTGGGCTTACGGCCGATCTATCACCAGAAGCAGGATCGCTCCAACGGGCATCTGTTCATCACGGTGCTGGCCTATCAGTTGGTGCAGGTGATCCGTCGGCTTCTGGGCGCGCAGGGCGAACACTCCTCATGGCAGACGCTGCGCAGCATTCTCGGCGCCCAGCAACGGGTGACCTGCACCTTCCGGCGCGCCGACCGGAGCACGCTGCACGTGCGCAAGGCGACGCACGCTGAGCCGGACCAGCGGGCCATCTATGACGCCCTGGGCGTTGATCCTTCACCTGGCGGGGTCAAGAAGCTGGTGGTCGCGTAAATGCGGTTGACCAGTTTGGAGGGAATGTAGTGCCACTCGCGAATTTAAGATCGGATAACTTATTCACCTGTAGCAAGATAAATCGTAGCCCGTTAAACTTGGGCTAGGCACGCGAGCCGTACCATTCCTGCTGGCCGGCTCCGGCCACCTGACCGGGCTGTCAGGGACGTGCGCGGTGGTGCTGGCGCTGGTGGCGCCGGCTCCGTCGGAGGCCGCGGCGCCCGATGCGGTCGCTCCGGTGATGGCGGTCCTGGACACCCTGCACGGCATCGCCGGCAGGGCCGGGTTCAGCCTGGCAGGTCTCGCCCTGATCGCCGCCGCACATCGGATGTGGAGGGTCGGCGGCATGCTGCGCTTCATCGCGCCCGGCTCGGCGGTCGTCGGCGTCGCCATGCAACTGGTGTGGGTCCACGCGGTGATCGTCGTGCACCGCGTATCCGGCGCCGCGTTCGTGGTGTGGCTGGCGCTCATCGGCTTCATGCTGGTGACCGGCCGGGTGGAGCGGATCTTCGCGTCCCGGGTGCGCGGCCGGTAGCTGTATACAGGTCAGCATCGATGAACGGTTGCTGTCTGCGCTGGATGCCGATGAGGAGGGTCTGAAGCGAGAGTCGGCCGTCAACCTGGACCATGTACAGACCGTCGGGCGGTCGCATCTGCGCGGCTATGTCGGCGCCCTGGACGATCGCAAGATGCGTCTGGTGTGTGAGGCGCTCGCCGTAGCGACCGCGTGCGACTGACCGTTCCCTACATCGGGCCGATGCGATCCTCGCCCACGTCGACGGCGGCGTGCATCGAGGCGTCGAAGCTGCGCAGCAGCAGCTCGGACTTGATGCCGGCCGCGCCCTGCTCGTCCCAGAGGTTCTCGAACTCGCCCGGATCGGCTTCCAGGTCGTAGAGCTCGCCCAGCCCGTGGCCGTGATAGACGACCAGCTTGTGCGTCCGCGTGCGGTACATGGTCGCGTAACTGCCGTCCGGGCCGTCGATGGCATCGAAGTACTCGCTGCGCACCGCCTGGCGGCCCGCGCTTCCGTCCAGCAGGGAGCGCCCCTGCATCCAGGGCGGCACCGGCTGCCCCGCAGCCGCCAGCAGCGTGGGCGCCAGGTCGGTCAGCTCGACCAGCTCGTCGCGCACCCGTTCTGACTCGATCCGGCCCGGCCAGCGCAGGATCAGCGGCACGCGCACCAGCCCCTCGTAGAAGCGGCAGCCCTTGCGGATCAGGCCGTGGTCGCCGAGCGTCTCGCCGTGGTCGCTGGTGAAGATCACCAGCGTATCCTCCGTCTGGCCGGACTCCTCCAGCGCGTCCAGCATGCGCCCCACCTGGTCGTCGATGAGCTCGATCATCGCGTAGTAGGCGGCCTGCAGCGTCTTCGCGTCGCGCGCGAAGGCCGCCTCGCTTGCCTCCTCCTCCGAGTCGCGGCCGGGATGGTAGGGGAGGACCGGATGGGCGATGTCGAGCGTTCCGGCCGGATCGCGCGCCTCGCCCTGGAAGTCCACGGCGCGCAGCCGGCGCTGCTGCTCCAGGTCGCTCGGGCGAAAGAGCGGGCCGGGCATCTTCTGCGGGTCAAACCGCGCGCGGTACGCCGCCGGCGGATTGAACGGTTCGTGCGGGTCGTAGATGTTGACCGTGGCCAGCCACGGCGTGTCGGCGCCGCGGCGCTCGCGCATGAAGCGGATCGTCTCCTCCGCGGACCACGTGGTCTGGTGCAGCTCCGCGGGGACGCCCGCGGGGTCCCTGATCAGATCGCCCAGGTCATGGCCCCGGGCCCGCACCCAGTCGGCATAGGCGTGACCGGACGGCCAGCCGTCGCGCGGCGCATGGCTCCAGCGCCAGTAGCGGTAGCCGTCGTCGCCGCGCGGCTCGGGCCGCTCGTAGGCGCCGGCCAGGTGCAGCTTGCCGATCAGGCCGCAGTCGTAGCCGGCGCCGGCCAGCAGCCTGGTGACCAGCGGGTAGCGCCCGCGGTAGCGCGCGTTGCCGTTGCGGGTGTTCTGGCAGGTGCTGGGGTAGGTGCCGGTGAGGAAGCTGGCGCGGCTCGGCGTGCAGATCGGGCTCTGGCAGAACGCGTGCGTCCAGGCGGTGCCCTCGCGCCACAGGCGGTCGAGCCGCGGCGTTCGCACGTGCGGGTTGCCGCCGGCGCCGATCGTGTCGTAGCGCTGCTGGTCGGTGCAGATCCACAGGATGTTGGGTGGCATGGTGTGGTGGACTTCGCACGCGCCCGACCCCGGCCGGGAGCCACAGCGCGTCCCTCCGCTATGGTGGCGCCATGCAGAACGCCGACGCAAGAGCCGGGAAGACTCTGGATGTGTCACGTGCCGACGGCGGCCGCGGGGCCGATCGCGACCAACCGGTGCGCGTGACCGTCCGCAGGCGCGAGTTGGCTCTCGACGAGCGCGGCTACCGCGACTGGCGCATCGTCGAGCGGCCGGTCGACCTGCGCCCGGAGAGCACGGCGCTCCTGCTGTGCGACGTGTGGGACCATCATTGGTGTCGCGGCGCCGAGGAACGGCTGGAGCCGCTCGTGCCGCGCATCGACCGCACCGCCCGTGCGGCCCGCGACCGCGGCATGCTGGTCGTGCACGCACCCTCCAGCACGATGGCGTTCTATGCCGACCACCCGGCGCGGGCGCGGGTGCTGCATGCACCGCCGGCAGCCGCGCCGGCCGAACGCGCGCACCCCGACCCGCCGCTGCCGATCGACGGCGGCGACTCCTCAGACACGGCCGGCGATCCGGCTGCCGAAGGAACCCGCTGCTGGCGGCGGCAGCACGCCGGGGTGTGGATCGACGGCGAGCGCGACGCCATCGGCGATGACGGCCTGGAGTTGCTGGCGCTGTACCGGCAGCGCGGCATCGACACGGTGCTGATCGCCGGCGTGCACACCAACATGTGCGTGCTGAACCGCAGCTTTGCCATCAAGCAGATGATGCGCTGGGGGGTGTCGGTCTACTTGGTTCGCGACCTGACCGACTGCATGTACAACCCGGCTCGCGCCCCGTACGTCAGCCACGCCGCCGCCACCGAGCTCGCGGTGAGCTACATCGAGCAGTTCTGGTGCCCGAGCGTGACCGGCGTTGAGCTCTGCTCGGAGCTCGCGCGGTAGACTCGGGGCCGGCGCTACTCATCGGGGGCCGAGGGGCGTACACTCCGCGCTCGTGGCCGGATCCGAGCACCCGAACATCATCGTCCTGATCACCGACACGTTCCGGCGTGACAACCTCGCCAACCGCGCCGCGCGGCCGGTGCGGACGCCGGCGCTCGACCGCTTCGCCGCCGAGCGCGCCACCGAGCTCACGGGCCTCACCATGGGCAGCTTCCCCACCATCCCGCACCGCACCGACTTCGCCAGCGGGCGCGCCGGCTGGCCGCACTACGGCTGGCAGCCGATCAGCCACAGCACCACCAACCACATCGCCACGCTGCTCGCCGAGCAGGGCTACTTCACGCAGCTCATCTGCGACACGCCTCACCTGTTCAAGGCCGGACTTCAGGTGGGCTTCCACGGCAGCTACCAGCACCGCGGCCAGGAGGGGGACCTCACCCTGCTGCACATGAACGACCCGGTCGGCCGGGCGATGCCGCGCGCCAAGACGCGCCGTCTCCCGGAGACCTTCGGCGGCACGCTGGTCGACCTGCACGTGTGGACGAACGCCATCCGCACCGAGGCCGACACCTTCTGCGCCCGCACCGCCGCGACCACCGCCGCCTGGCTGGAGCGCAACTACCGCGCCGGGCCGTTCTTCCTGTGGGTCGACCTCTTCGATCCGCACGAGCCGTGGGACCCGCCCGAGTCCCTGGTGCGCCGCTACGATCCCGACTACGACGGGCCGCCGATGCTGCATCCCAACTACGGGCCTGCCGACCGCTACACCGCCGCCGAGTTGCGCAACCTGTGGGCCCACTACGCCGCCGAGGCGGAGCTGGTCGACCGCCACATCGGACGGGTGCTTGCGAAGATCGACGACCTCGACTTGTGGCGCAACTCGCTGGTCGTGGTGATGGCCGATCACGGCATGGCGATCGGCGAGCACGACTGCTGTGGCAAGAGCAACCACGTTGACGAGGACGGGCGGTTCTGGCCGCTCTATCCGGTGTTGAGCGACGAATTGTGCCTGATCGCCGGCCGCGCCCAGGCGGGTGCGGTGCCGGCCGGAGGACGGCTCGGCTTGCTGGCGCAGCCGTTCGATCTGCTGCCCACTCTGTGTGAGCTGGCCGGCGTCGAGATCGCCCCTCCCGAGCCCCTGCACGGCAGATCGTTCGCCTCCGAATTGCTCGCCGGATCGGGCACGCTGCGCGACCACGCGATCACCGCCGCCCACATCCGGCCGGCAGCCGAGACTCCGGATCGGATTCCCGCCCGCGCCAGCACGCCGTTCCTGCGCGCCAGCACGCCGTTCCCGGGCGCCGGCACCTGGGGCTACGCGCCGGTCGGCCCGAACGGGGCGCCGCAGCTTTTCGATTTGGCGGCCGATCCGCGCGCCGAGCGGGACGTCGCCGGGGCGAACCGCGGCACGGTGGCCGAGCTGCACGAGATGCTGCTGTCCTCCCTCGCGGAGTATGGCGCCGGTGACGCCGTGCACGCGCTGTGGCGGTCTCCCGGCAGCGGCGCGGCCGGCGGGAGCTGGGCGCGCGACTACCTGGAGCGTTAGGCGCGGTTAGGCGGGCGGTGCCGGCGTGTCACTCGGGGGCAGCTCGCCGACCAGTTGCTCCTGCGAGATCAGCTCCACGGCCGGCGCGTCGAAGCGGCCGTAGCCGTTCCACACCTTGAAGCCGACCAGCTCCTGGAGGCGGAGCGGGGCCTCGGCGAGGACCTCCGGCAGCAGGCCCAGGGTGTAGTTCTCCTGCGGCCGGAACTGCGGGCCGCAGTAGGTGTTGAGCAATCCCATGCGCGGCTCGCCGGTGCGGTTGGTGCCGGAGCCGTGCCACAGCCGCCCCTCGAAGAACATCGCCGTGCCGGCCGGCGCCTCGATCGGCACCACGTCCTCCTCCCGGTACAGGTCCGGCTTCGGCTGCCGGCCGCTCAGGTGGCTGCCGGGCACCACGCGCGTGGCGCCGTTGTCGTCGTGGAAGTCCACCAGCAGCCACATGCTGTTCAGGGCCGCGGGCGGCGCGATCATGGCGGCGCCGTCCCGCACCTCGCCCGCCTCGGCACGGGTGATCGATCCCACCGGCAGCCCGAACCGGCCCCTGGGCACCGGCGGCGGCATCCACCACGCGTCGGTGTGCAGCTCCATGGGCGCGGCCCCCGTGCCGATGATGTTGGCCGTGCTGCAGGAGAGCTGGTAGTGCTGGCCCAGCACGTGCCCGGTCAGCTCCAGGGCGTGCTCCATGAGCACGATGTCGCGGAAGATCCGGCCCTTGTTGAGCAGCATGAACAGGCGCTGGCTCACGCCTCCGGCCGCGGGCGTGAAGCGATCCTCACGCACCGTGCCGTCGGCGTCCGCGAACGCGCCCCAGTTCTTGTCGGGCGTTCCGTCCATGTAGGCCACGCCCCGCTCCCGCTCGGCTGCGGCCTGGGCGGTCAGCCGCTCCTGCGCCTCGCGCAACTCGGCGGGCGACAGAGCGTCCGCCAGCAGGCAGTAGCCGCTCCGCTCCAGATCCGCCTTGCAGCGCTCCAGGTCGGTGGTGAGCCGAGGCCGCTCCGTCACGTCGATACCCGTGCTCGCCCTACCGGATTTGGCTCTTGGCCAGACGATGTTTGATCCAAAGCTTTTCGCAGAGACGATATAGGCGGTTTCAACGCACCCTTGTTCGTAAAGTACGCCGAAACGGAGTGCCCGCTGTCCGCCATGTCGGCGATCTGGTCCGCTGCCGGTCTTGGATCCCCGCCCGGCCGGCTGCACTGGCTTCGATCCAAGTCGAGGCTCATGGCGGAAGTATAGCGGACGAGGAAAGAGTCGCCGCGGTGACGGGGTTCGTGCCGGCGCGACCGCAGTCCATCTCACGGCCGACAGGGCGCATTTTGACAACAGATCCGTTTGCAACGATACTGTTGCAAACGGGATGAATCGACCATGATGCTGCTGGGTAGTGTCGGCACTCAACGTCGACTGTCTCGCCCCACGAAGACTGAGCCATAGCCGATGGTCACCAAGAAGTACAATCCCGGCTTTCTCACCGAGGACGAGCTGTTGGCGTCGTTCTGCGTACGGACCAGCGAGTTCGAGTCGATCGTCGAGACCCTGGGCGAGAACACCGGCAATTCCAATCAGCATCTGATGGTGATCGGTCCCCGCGGCAGCGGCAAGACAAACCTGATGCTCCGCGTCGCGATCGAGTCACGCCGAAACCCGGAACTGTCGTCCAGGATCTTCCCTGTCATGTTCGCGGAGGAGAGTTACGGGGTCAGTACGTGCGGCGAGTTCTGGCTGGAGTGCCTTTCCCGTCTGGCCGATCAGGCGCCGCAACCGGACAGGGCCGCGGATCTGGGTCGCTCCTGCGAGGATCTGCGCGGGGTTCAAGACGACCGGCTTCTGGCTGCGCGCTGCCTGGGAGCCTTGCTCGACTTCGCCGACGGTGCAGGCAAGCGGCTGCTGCTCGTGGCCGAGAGCCTCGACGCGATGTTTGCGGGCATGCTGGACCCGGAGGCGGGGTGGCGACTGCGCAAGACGCTTCAGACCGAGCCGCGGATCATGCTGCTGGGAACCGCGACTAGCCGTTTCCCCGAGATCGACCGGCCGGATCGAGCCCTGTATGACTTCTTCCGGGTGATCGAGCTGCGTCCGCTCGACGAGACGGAGTGCAGCGCTCTCTGGCATGAAGTGTCTGGCGAGCCTCCCGCGACGGGGAAGATCCGGTCTCTGCGAATCCTCACCGGCGGCATTCCCCGGCTGATCTCGATCGTGGCGGCGTTCAGCGCGGGCCGCCCGCTCCATGAGCTCATGAAGGACGTGCTCGACCTGATCGACGTGCACACGGAGTACTTCAGGAACCATCTCGATGCGCTCCCGCCGCAGGAGCGGCGCGTGTGCGTCGCCCTTGCAGAGCTGTGGAAACCGGCAACCACACGAGAAATCGCCGACCGGGCGCGGCTGGGTTCGAGCATCTGCAGCGCCCAACTGAAGCGCCTCATCGGTCGCGGGTTCGTATCGGAACAAGGCGGAACCCCGCGCCGCAAGAGGTACTGTCTGGTGGAGCCGCTGTACAATATCTATTGCCTGCTCCGACGCCGACGGCGGGGCGCCTCTGACGCCGTCGAGCACCTGATCGGTTTCATGACGGCCTTCTACACAGAAACCAGGAGTCAGCGGGTTGGTGACGTGCCGGCCAGCGAGCGCGACTTGTCGACGATTCTGAGCTGCATGGCGGAGGCTGAGGAGCTCTCAGCATCCTCCCTTCGTACCCTACTGGTCTTGAGCGCTCAGCTCGGGCCGACGCCGGTTCTCGGAGCGATTGAAGGCTCGTCGGCCGCGGATGGGCTGCTGCCGCTGATTACGGCCCTGCAGCAGGAGATCGGACTCAAGCCGCGCGTGGCTCGTGAGGTTGAGGAAGTCGCTCACGACATCCGCAAGGAGCTGGCCAGGACAAGGACTGCCACCGCGCATCCCGATACGATAGCGAACGCCCATGACTGAGGCCGACACGTGCGGTTCCAGTGTCCGCATGCTATATATTCGTCGTATAGAGCTACGAGGAGCACGCCATGGCAACCGGTTCAGTGTTCGAGAACAATCGCACCCAGGCGGTTCGCCTTCCGGCAGAGACGCGTTTTCCTCCCGGGATCAAGAAGGTCAACGTCCGCGTGGTCGGTCCGGACCTCATACTGTCTCCCGTCGACCGCACATGGGACACCTTCTTCCTCGAAGGGGAGGCATCGTCGGATGACTTGATCGAACGAGGCGATCAAGGACCGCATCAGGTGCGTGAGCCCCTTCAGTGATCCAATTCATGCTCGACACCGATCTGTCGATCTACGTCATCAACCGAAAGCCGCTGGCCGCGTTGAACTCCTTCAACGCTCATGCGGGGGAGATCTTCTCAGCGCGATTACATTGGCAGAGTTGCTCCATGGAGTGGAGAAGAGCGCGAACCCAACCACGGCACGGCGGCAGGTGGACAACTTCGTTTCACGGCTGAGCGTGCTGGAGTACGGCGAGAGGGCGGCCCACCACTATGGAGAGATCAAGTCGGATCTCGAACGCAGGGGTCAGGTGATCGGACCCAACGACCTCCACATCGCCGGCCACGCCCGCAGCGAGGCGTTGACGCTGGTGACCAACAACCAGCGAGAGTTCGACCGGGTGGACGGCCTGCGCACCGCCTGTTGGGTGTAGCGTCCGCCCATGGTCACCGCAGAGTTCGACAAGCCGGCCGGCAGGACGCCGGTCGTCACCGCTCCGGTCACGCCGTTCCCGGACTACGGAGCCGGGGAGGGCGAGGTGATCGGCGGCATCCGCGAGCGGCTCGGCCGCAACCCCTACGACATCGACCGGGACTTCGGCAATTCCTACTCGGGCATCCCACACCCGATCACGCACCAGCTCGACGAGCTGATGCGCAGCACGTACTTCGTCGAGTGGGCGGCCGACCAGCAGCCCGGCACGATGGCGCTCGAGCGCGAGGCGGTGCGCATGATGGCGTCGCTGCTCGGCGCGCCGGAGGGGGCGGGGTTCATCACCAGCGGCGGCACGGAGTCGAACCTGGCCTCGATGCGGCTGGCGCGGGCGCACGGCGGACAGGCGCAGCCGCAGATCGTGGCGCCGGTCACCATGCACTTCAGCTTTCGGTTGGGTGCGGAGCTGATGGGGATCGAGCTGGCCGAGGTCGACGTGGACCGGCAGAGCTTCGTGCCGCGCGTCGAGGACGTCGAGCGGGCGATCACGCCGCGCACCGTCGGGCTGGTCTGCTCGGCCCCGGCGGGCGGCTTCGGCACGCTGGAGCCGGTGGAGGCGTTCGCCGATCTCGCGCAGCGCAAGGGTCTGTGGCTGCACGTGGACGCCGCGTTCGGCGGCTTCATGCTGCCGTTCAAGCGCGATCTCGGCCACCCGGTCGAGCCGTTCGACTTCGCGCTGCCGGGGGTCACGTCGATGATGACCGACGGCCACAAGCTGGGCCTGATGCCGATCTCGACCGGCTTCTTCATGGTCCGCGACCCGTCGCTGTTCGACGCCATCCCGACCGAGTCGACGCTGATCCACACCACCTCGTCGACGAAACCAGGCAGTCGCGCGGCCGGCGCCTGGGCGGTGATGAAGCACCTGGGACGCGCCGGCTACCGGCGGTCGACCGCCCACCTGATCGACCTCGTGAGCATGCTGGCCGACGGCATCGGCCGGATCGCGGACCTCCGGCTGGTGGCCCCGCCGGCCGTGTCCGTGATCGCGTTCACGTCGCCGACCATCGACTTGGCGGACGTTCATCGTCGGATGGCCGCGGGTGGCTGGGGACAGGGCTACGGCGAGCTGCGCGGCATGCCCTTCATCCGGCTCTCCGTGCACCCGTCACGCGACCGCGAGAGCGCGGCGGGCTTCCTGCGCGCGCTGGCGGAAGCGGCGCGCGACGCCCGGCGGCGATGACGCTGGTCGGCTACAGCGACCGGCCCGGCGTCGCTCCCGGGGAGCGCATCCGGTTCATGGTGAGCTGCGAGCAGCCCGCCTACGACGTGCGTCTGGTCCGGCTCATCCACGGCGACACCAACGCGAGCGGCCCGGGCTTCAAGCAGCGATTGGTGCCGTCCGCGATCGACGGCCGCAGGCCGGGCAAGCGCGAGGTGATCTGCAGCGGCTCCTACGTGGACGTGGCGCTCGACGGCGTCGATCTGAGCCGGAAGGTGAGCTTCTGCGCTTTCGTGCAGGCGACCGACCCCGCGGCCGGGGCGCCGCAGGTGATCGCCGGCCAGGGCACGCCGCTCGATGACACCGGATGGGCGCTGGCGCTCTCCGCCGAAGGCGAGCTGCAGGTCGTCGGCGCCGGACGGGTGGCCGCGCGGCTGGGTCCGATGCGGCGCTGGACGTGGTATCTGCTGGCCCTGTCGCTGCGGGTCCGGGAGGACGGGACGGCCGCATCGGGAACCGCGTGGCGCCGGCCGCTACGTCCCTGGCCCGACGATCCGCCGGCCGAGGCGGCGCTCGCGGCGGCCTCCATCCTGCCGCCGCCGGGCGCCGCGCTGATGCTGGCCGGAGCGCGGGATACGGCCGGCCGGCATGCCCACCACTTCGACGGCCGCATCGATCGGCCCCGGCTGCTGGCGGGCACGCTCACCGCGGAGCGGTTGCGGGCGTGGGCCGACAGCCCGGACGACCTCGCCCCACTGGCCGAGGCCGGCGAGCTGGCCGGCGCGTGGGACTTCTCGCGCGACGTCGGCACCGCCCTGGCGCGCGACGTGTCCGGCCACGGCCGGCACGGACGCGTGGTCAACCTGCCGGCGCGCGCGGTGACCGGCCACAACTTCCGCGGCGATGAGACGTGCTTCCGGCTGGCCCCGGACCGATACGGCGCCATCCACTTCCATCGCGACGACCTGGAGGATGCCGGCTGGGTGGAGGACTTCGCCCTGCAGGTCCCGGACGATCTGCCGAGCGGCGTGTACGCGGCGTGGCTGACCACGCCCGACGGTCAGCACGAGGAGCACCTGCCGTTCGTGGTGCGCCCCCCGCGGGGCCGCCGCACCTCGCGCATCGCGGTGCTGATGTCGACGGTCACCTATCAGTGCTACAGCAACTACACCGACCTGGGCCCCGGGGCATGGCGGGACGACGCCATCGCCACCTGGTCCTCAAACGCGCCGTTCGCCGATTCCGCGCTGTCCCGCGACGTGTTCCGCTACATCGACGACAACACGCTGTACGGACCGTACGACCTGCACACCGACGGCTCCGGCGTGATGTACGGCTCCTGGCTGAAGCCCAACCTCACCATGCGGCCCACGTTCCGCTACCGCGTCATGGCCACGCCGCCACGGTTTCCGGCCGACCTCTACCTGGTTGACTGGCTGGACGCCAAGGGAATCGAGGCAGACTTCCTGACCGACCACGACCTGCACGCCGAGGGCTCCGAGCTGCTGGACGGCTATCGCGTGGTGATCTCCAGCTCCCATCACGAGTACTGGACCGGGCCGATGCTCGACGCGCTTTCGTCCTACCTGGGTGCCGGCGGCCGCTTCATGTACCTGTCCGGCAACGGCCTGTACGGCGTGGCCAGCATCGACCCGGCTCGTTCGCACGTCCTGGAGGTGCGGCGCTGGGGGACGAGCTGGCCGTTCGAGGTGCACCCGGCCGAGCGCTACCACAGCACCACGGGCGAGCCGGGCGGCACCTGGCGCAACCGGGGCCGGCCGCCCAACCTGCTGGTCGGCGTCGGCACCGCCGGCGCCGAGTTCGGCCGCGGAGTCCCGTTCCGCCGGATGCCGGCCAGCCGCGATCCGCGCGTCGCGTTCATCTTCGCAGGGGTGGGTGAGGACGAGCCGATCGGCGACTTCCCCAACCTGCAGGTCCGGCACGGCGCCGCCGGGTACGAGTTCGACCGGGTGGAGGCCGAGCTCGGCTCCCCGCCCGGCACGCTGCTCTTGGCATCGTCGGTCGGCTTCGACACCGATCTGGCCAAGCCCATGATCGACGAGCGGCTCTGGTTCACGGCCGGCCGCGACGGAGCCAGGCCGGATGATGCTCAAGTCCCGGGCACCCCGCACCGCTTCGTGCGCGCCGACATGGCCTACCTGGAGTACCCGAACGGGGGAGCGGTGTTCTCGGCCGGCGCCATCTGCTGGCGGGGCGCCCTCTCCTGGAACGGCTACGACAACAACGTCTCCCGCATCACCGAGAACGTGCTGAGGGCCTTCTCGACCTGACCCGGCCCGCGCGGTGGCACCTTGATGCTGATGTGCGTATCGCTCATCGCCTGATGTGCTGATACGATGTCCGATCGAAGAGGTGGAGCGATTTGGTGCGATTCAAAGCCGAACATGAAGTGACGGCGCACGATCCCGAGCGAACCGGCGCCGGGTGGCGGTTGGTGTTCCAATGGGGCGTGTACGTAAACCAGGACGACGGGTCTCGCTCCCACGGCTACCGGTTCATTTGGCGGCAGCCGGACGGGAGACTGCAACCCGCCAGGGGACAGGCTCGACTCCTCTCTCTGAGCCTGATCAGGGAACTGCTGTCAGAGGCGGAGTCCGAAGGCTGGGGAGGGTTCGACGCGGCACGGATCGACGCTCCCGACCGGGTGCGGCGCACTGACGCCACGCGCAGGGTCGTGCAGGCCTTGGCCGCCCGTGGTGCCCTGCACTGGAACGGAGGCAGGCCGGCGGGAATCACGGGCGTATCGGTACGGGGCCGCCCCGTGTCGGAGACGATCATAAGCGATCGTCGATGATTCTCTATCTCGACACCAGTAGTCTGGTGAAGCTGTACGTCCAGGAGACGCATAGTGAGGCGGTACATGGATGGGCGCAGCAGACGGACGTGTTTGCCACGTCTCGCGTGGCGTTTCCGGAGATGCTCGCTGCCTTGGCCCGCCGCCGCCGTGAAGGCGATTTCGACGCCGAGAGCTTTCAACTGGTTGCCGGCGCGTTCAAGCAGCAATGGCTCGACTTCGCCATCATCGAGCTTGATGAGAGTCTTGCCGGCGAATTGGCGATCGCGCATGCCTTGCGCGGATTCGATGCCGTCCACTTGGCGGCCGCCCTGGAGCTGCGCCGGCAGGCCGAAGGCATCATCGTCGCCTTCACCGCTTTCGATGAGCGGCTTGCACAGGCCGCCAGGGCCGAAGGGCTTCAGGTGTTGGAGGTATGAGGTACGGGCATGAGCGCACTTACCGGGCATCAAGTCGAGTTCTTCCGGCGCGAGGGTTACCTGATGGTGCCGGACGTCTTCGCCGCGGCCGACCTGGAGCCGTTGCGCGACGAGTTCACGGACGTCATCCACCAGACGGCCGTCGAGCTGCAGGCCGCCGGCACGCTGTCGCGGCTCTACGAGGAGGAGCCGTTCGAACGGCGCCTGTCGCGCATCTACGCTGAGACCGACGAGATCCTGGGCCCGATCGTCGGACGGGGCGGTGGCGGGTACAGCGGCCCGGCGCTGTTCGCGGTCATCACGCATCCTCGCCTGCTGCAGGTGGTGGAGTCCCTGATCGGGCCGGAGATCGTCGCCTCCTCCGTCTACCGGGTGCGCCCGAAGATCCCGGGCATGGCGCGCGGCGTGGTGCCGTGGCACCAGGACTCCGGCTACTTCAACCCGCACTGCGACCGGGACCTGATCGTGACCTGCTGGATCCCGCTGGTGGACGCCACCGTCGACAACGGCTGCCTGGAAGTGCTGCCGCGCGCCCACCGGCAGGGCGTGGTCCGGCACTACACGGAGGGCCCCAACGGCTATCTGGCGATCGATGACGGGGACCTGCCGCGGGCCGGAGCGCCGGTCGCGGTGCCGGTGCCGCTCGGCGGCGTCCTGCTGCTGACCAACGTCACCCCGCACTGCTCGACGCCCAACCACACCGACGTGGTGCGCTGGAGCCTGGACCTGCGCTACCAGCACGCGGGCGTGCCCAACAACGTCGGCGAGGCGCCGCAGGAATTCACCTGGGACCGCCCGGACGCCGAGATCGCCTGTTACCCCCCGGAGGCCGACTTCGTCGTGCAGAGCGCCCGCGACCCCGAGTCGGTCGTGCGCTCCGCGGCCGAGTTCAACCGCATCCGCCAGCGCTACGAGCGCACGCGCCCGCCCGGCCCGGAGCGGGGCTGGATCTCCTACGACCGGCGTCCCGGAGCATCCTGATCGACAAGGTCGACGTGCCGCCGCCGAGCGGCGTCTTCGCGCAACCGTGGTCGCTGAAGAAGATCATCGGGCTGCTGGCCGTGTTCGGGCCGGCGGCGATCGTGGCGTCGGTGAGCATCGGCGCCGGCGAGACCATAGTTGTCGTGCGCGCGGGCGCCTGGGCGCGCTACGGGCTGTTGTGGCTGGTGCTGCTGAGCTGCGTGGTGAAGGGGATCTTCGTCA
The DNA here is from genome assembly GCA_963662775.1 of Spirochaetia bacterium. Classification (GTDB taxonomy): domain Bacteria; phylum Spirochaetota; class Spirochaetia; order SZUA-6; family Bin103; genus CATQHW01. The sequence goes on along the minus strand of OY759747.1, from coordinate 255,045 downwards.
CCTACCTGCTCGGTCGCTACACGGCGGTCAGCGGCGAGCACATCGGCCACCGCCTGGTGCGGCTGCCGGGCCCGCGCGGCTGGCTGCTGCTCGCGATCGGGGCGATGGAGATGATCGGCGCGCCGCTCGCCTGGGTGCCGATCGCCAAGCCCGTCGGCGACCTGTTTCACTTCTTCCTCCAGGACGTGCTGCCGGCGGCCGTCCCCGAGCTGACGTACGGGAACCTCATCACCTGCGGCTTCATCGCCCTGGCGCTGGCGTTCGGCCTGCGCCTCTCCTTCGAGAAGCTGGAGAAGCAGCAACTGGTCATCTGCAGCATCCTGGTGCTCGGGACCGTCGCCGGCACCCTGATGGTGCGTCCCGACTTCCGCGAGGCGCTCATCGGCAGCCTGAGCTTCGGACGGCTGCCGGAGTTCCCGGCGTGGGCGCCGCGCGATGCGGTGCAGAACCCGCTGTTGACCATGGCGACGGCGTTCGCGTACGTGGGCGGCACCGCGATGGGCTACGTCGTGTACGCCAACTGGGTCGGCATCCACGGCTGGGGCATGACCGGACACCAGGACATCGAGGCGATCCGCCGCCACGCGTTCACGCGCGACCGGATCGACTACCTGCCCGACGACCCGGAGCAGGTGGCGCGCATGCGCAGGATCGTCGCGCCGCTGCGGTGGGACGTCGGCATGGGCGCCGTCGTCCTGTTCATCGTGACGGGGGCGTTCATGATCTCCGGCGCCGCCGTGCTGTACCCGCTGCAGAGCCAGTTCGCCGGCTGGAGCCTGCTCACCGAGCAGCGCCACGTCTGGAGCGCCATTCACGGATCGCTGATCTGGGTCTACTACGTCTGCATCGTCGCCGCGCTGTGGGGAACGCTGCAGGCGTTCCCGGAGATTTACTCCCGCGTCCTGCAGGAGTTCTTCCAGGCGATCTGGCCCGACCGGCAGTGGGACTACGGACGGATCCGGCGGTACGTCAGCGCGTACCTGCTGGTCACCACCTTCGTGATCGTCTGGCTCAACATCCCGTTCGACATCCTCACGCAGGTCGCGGGGTTCGTGCTGGCCAACCTGTCGATCGCGCTCATGATGCTCGGCGCGCTCTACCTGAACTTCAAGCTGCCGGCCGCCTACCGGACGCGGGCGCCCATGCTGGCCGGCGCCATCGTGTCGGCGGTGATCCTGGTCGCCTTCGCCGGCATCAGCGGCCGGGGACTGGCGGGCAAGCTGTTCGGAATCTGAGCGAGACCGGTCACTCGACACCATGGGCAGTCGTGACTAACATCCGACTGATCGAAGAGCACAGTTCTCATGGCCAAGAAACCGGTTCAGTCGCGAACACGTTTCAACATGAAGCGGAAGATAGAGGAGTGCCCCGATCCATCGGTACTTACAGGTCTTGCACAGAAGGTGAAGTATCGCGGCAGTCCGCTCCATAAGCGTGACCCGGGCGACTTTCAGCTTACACCCCCAGCACAGCCTCGGCATGACAAGACCCTGTGTGACGGAGTACGAATCTATACCCGCGAAGTCGCTCAGGGGCTTCTGCGGGAGGGCGTGATGCGCGGTTTGATCAGCGTGCAGACACGGGGGCAGTTTCCGCAGAACATCTGGTCGGTTACGGAGAGTGGCTGCCCGCTTGAGGCTCAATTGGAGAATCAGGAACTGGGCACCTACCATGGCTATCCCATGCCCTCGACCGATCCCTTCCGCGATGCGGTTCTACTCCGATGGAGCGGTTCTTGAGCGCGGCACTTCGCATCGACTACGAGTGGCTCCCTTGCGAATACGGCAGTGATGAGGAGCGCGCGACGCTTGCTGAGCTTGCGGTCTTCGCAGGCGACTTCTGCGCGACGGAGTTGGACGACGGCATCGCAAAGACGGTTCGACGATTCGCTCGGTTGTCCGCTCTTCATCTGGCTGAGTGGTTAGCCGTCAACTGGTGGCGACTACTGTGGGAACCCAAGGCGGACGGGCTTTCTTGGAGGATGAGTCACAAGATAGGTGGAGCCGGTGGCGGATACGTCTGGCCCGATCTGTCGTTCAGCAGCAACTGGGAGTCGGTCCTCGTCAGCTCGTGTAGGACCGAACAGTCGGAGGCGCAGCCGATTCGCTATCTGAACGACTTCAGCGTCAACATTCCGATACTGGACTTCGAACGCTGTATTGACCGGTTCGTAAGCGGTACTATCGCACGGCTATCTGACACCGTAAGAGCGGAGACGGATCTGAGCGTTCTATGGCGCGATGTTATCAACGAGCGCCGTGATCGAGATCTGTCCGGTTTGCGGAAGTTGGAAGCCTGTATGGGGTTTGACCCCGATGAAGCTCCGCAGGAACTCGTGCGCAGCCTGCGACAGGCGACCAGGCGATTTGGCGAGGGCGCGGTCCACGAGATGGCGGCAGCGTGCAAGAACGACACGCTTTCGCAGATCGAAACACTCGCGGCCGGGTCGCGATGCGGAGATCTGAAGGTCCACGTATCTTCATCTGAGACCTTGCGCCGCAGAATCGAAGAGGAGGGCCAGTTCTCGTATCTTCCTTGGGAGCGAGCACGAAAGGCCGCTGCTATGGCGCGGAGCACATGGAACGTGGAAGGACCGGTTCCAACAGCGACGCTCGGCGAGCTGTTCGAATTCAAAGCATCGGCACTGATCGATACGCTGACGACCGGCGCTCGGTCCTTGTCAGCCGGGTTTCGAGACGATGATGATCCGGAGAGGATGCATATAGCATGGAACGTACGTTCGCCGGCGGGCCGACGGTTCGCTCTCGCCCGCCTGATCGCGGATCATCTTGCGTCTCACGCGGAAGAGCGGCTCTTGCCGGCAACGAACGTCAGCACGAGCAAGCAGCAATTCCAACGGGCGTTCGCCCAAGAGTTTCTGTGTCCGTATGAAACGCTAAAGGGCGTGATCGGGACAGCATCACCGGCCGTGGATGAGATCGAGTGCGCGGCCGAGCACTTCGGGGTCTCCGCATGGGTAGTCGTTTGCACCCTCGTCAACAACGGGGCTTTGACACGAGAAGCACTTACCGATTGGGGTGTGCTGTAGAGATGTGGCGGCGCAGGCGCCGCTCCAGCGCGCGCACCAGAATCGACAGGCCGATGGTCATCACCAGGTAGAGAAAGGCGACGGTGTTGTAGGTCTCGAAGAAGCGGAAGGAGGAGGCCGAGTACACCTTGGCCTGCTGGGTGATGTCCTGCACTCCCAGCACGGAGACCAGCGCCGAGTCCTTGATCATGGCCACGAAGTCGTTGCCCAGCGGCGGCAGCACCGTGCGCGCCGCCTGCGGCAGGACGACGCGCAGCATCGCCTGCCGGCGGCTCATCCCCAGCGACAGCGCCGCCTCGAGTTGCCCGCGCGGCACCGCCTCGATGCCGGCGCGGAAGATCTCGGCCAGGAAGGCGCTGTAGCCGATGGTGAGGGCCATGATCGCCCGCCAGACGAAGTCGACCCGCCGCACGCTGAGCGGCTGCATCCAGCCGGCGGCGATCAGCGGCTCGGCCAGCCGGTTGATCAGGACTACCGCCGCCGGCGCCGCCACGAAGGCGACGTAGTAGAGGATGACCAGCATCGGCACGCCGCGCACCACCTCGATGTAGACGCTCGCCGCCTCGCGCAGCACGCGCCGGTGCGAGGAGCGCATCAGCCCGAACAGCAGGCCCACGGCCGCCGCCGCGACATAGGCGATCACCGACACGTACAGCGTGGTGACGATCCCGCGGCTGACCGCGCGGAAGATGATCCGGTAGTCCTCCTCCCGCACCACCGACCACACCGCCAGCACGCCCAGCAGCATGATCGCCAGCAGCCAGTAGGGCAGGCGGGAGAGGGACGCGACCGGCAGCAGGTGCCGCCGCGACGTGCCGGCGGCGCCCCCGTTCATGGCAGCAGGTCGAGAGTCCTGCGGGCCTCTACGGGCTGTACTCGAAGAACCACTTGACGCTCAGCGCCTCCAGGAAGCCTTCCTCGGCAAGCTCCCGGATCGCCTCGTCGAACGGTTCGCGCAGGTCGGAGCCCGGCGTGAAGATGAAGCCGAAGTCCTCCGTGCCCAGCGCCTCGCCGACCGTCTTGAGGGCGTCGGGGTTGGCGCCGATGTAGCCGCGGCTCGAGGCCGCGTCCATGAGCACCAGGTCCACGTCGCCGATGATCAGCGCCTGCACCGCGGCGCCGAAGGTGTCGAACAGCTTGATGCGCGGGTTGTCCTCGTTCCCGTCCAGGATGTCGTAGACGGCCACGTAGAAGTTGGTGGTGCCGGCCTGCGAGCCGATCAGCAGGTCGGCGTCGGCGGCGACCTCCTCGGGCATGGTGAAGCGCTCCTCGTCCGCGCGCACCAGCATGAACTGCTGCGACGTGAGGTAGGGGGTGGAGAAGTCTGAGGTGGTCCCGAAAAACTGGACAGGTAGTTAAGGTGTAATCCTGGCCAAGAGGAGGGCCAACGAGATGGCGACGAAACGGCGCCGGTTCACAGCGGAGTTCAAAGCACGGGTGGCCATGGAGGCGCTGCGCGGCGACCGCCCGATCCAGGCGATCGCGGCCAAGCACGCCGTGCATCCGAACCAGGTCACAGGCTGGAAGCGCCAAGCCCGGGAGGGGCTGCAGGAGGTGTTCGCCAGCGGCACGAACCGCCGGGAGGCCGACCATGAGACGGTCATCCACGACCTGCACGCGAAGATCGGCGAGTTGACCGTGGAGCGCGATTTTTTGTCACGCGGGCTCGGGAGCTGACAGGAGACCAGCGACGGATGATGGTCGACCGCGATCACCCGAGCCTGAGCGTGAGCCGTCAGTGCCGGCTGCTGGCGCTGAGCCGCTCTGCGCTGTACTATCAGCCGGTCGGCGAGAGCCCAGAAACCCTGGCGCTGATGCGGCGCATCGACGAGCTGTACCTGAGCTATCCGTTCTACGGCAGCCGCCAGATGATGCGCCATCTGGCGCGCGAAGGAGTGACGGTCGGTCGGCACCGGGTGCGGCGGCTGATGCGGCTGCTGGGCCTGGAGGCGATCTACCGCAAGCCGCGCACCACCGTCGCGAACCCCGAGCACCGAGTGTATCCCTATCTGCTGAGGGGGCTTACGATCGAGCGGCCGAATCACGTGTGGTGTTCCGACATCACCTACATCCCGGTGCAGGGCGGGTTCCTGTACCTGGTGGCGATCATGGACTGGGCGAGCCGGCGGGTGCTGGGGTGGCGGCTGAGCAACACGATGGACACCGAGTTCTGCTTGGAGTCGTTGACCGAGGCCCTGGGGCAGCACGGCACGCCGGAGATCTTCAACACCGATCAGGGCAGCCAGTTCACCAGCACCACGTTCACGGCAGCGCTGGAGGACGCCGGCATCCGATGCTCGATGGACGGCCGTGGCCGGTGTCTGGACAACGCGTTCATCGAGCGGCTGTGGCGATCGCTGAAGTACGAGGCGGTGTACCTGCACGAGCTGGCCGACGGCTTCGCGGCGCAGCGGGTGATCGCCGATTGGATCGACTACTACAACGAAGTGCGCCCGCACTCGGCGCTGGCCGGCCGCACGCCGGCCGAAGCGTATCGAGACGGTGGAACGGAACTCGAAAAGGAGGTGGCATAGCGGACATGGACAGCAGGTGGCGCCGGAGGGCTGCGAGGGTATCCGAGGGCGGTGTGGTGCGCGAGTCGTGGAATATATCCACATTATCCACAGGATCGTTCACCCCCTCCCCCGCACCCCCACCCCCTTTTACCGCCGCCTGTTTCTCTCGAAGGACAGCAATTCTCGGCGAGTGGGTGAGAATCGACATGTTGACACGGTTCCGGCGAGTGCGGACTATGACCTGTCACGTATCTCATTGCAGTTGAACGAGTTACGGGACTAGACATTTATCGCCGTCCTCGTCATGCTGTGTTCGCATGGCCAGGGGACTGCGGAGAGGTCCGAATCTACTTCGTTTCCGCTCCCTCGTCGACTCGATCGCCGAGTACGTAACCGGTATCCTCGACGCACGCCAACCAAGCAAAGTCCGCTACGCCCTGCGCGACTGTTACCTGAGCGCTCTGGCGATGTTCTACGTCCAAGACCCCTCCCTGCTGCAGTTCCAGCGCCGCTTCCAGCAGCAGGTGCAGACCAACAACCTCTCGGCCACCTTCGGCGTCGGTCAACTGCCCTCCGACTCGCAGTTCCGCGATCTGCTCGACCGCCATGACTATGCTCCCATCCTGCCGTGCTTCGCCGAGTGGATCGCTCGCCTGCAGCGCGCCAAGTGGCTCCAGCACTACCAACTGTTCGGTGCCCGCTATCTGATCACCCTCGACGGCTCACGATATTTCAGCTCCGAGTCCGTGCACTGCGAGCACTGCCTGAGCACCACCTCGCGCGACGGCGGTACCTGCTATCACCATGACATTCTGCAGGCCGCCATCGTCCATCCCGACAAGCGCGAAGTGCTCCCGCTGGCCCCCGAGTTCGTCCGCAACAGTGACGCCGACGGCGGGCGGTACCGCAAGCAGGATTGCGAACTGAACGCCGGCTACCGGATGCTGGAGCGGCTCCGTGACGACTATCCCCGCATGGCGGCAATTATCGTGGCCGACAGCCTTTATTCCAAGCAGCCGTTCGTCGAGCAGTTGACCGCCAAGCGCTTGTCGTTCCTGTTGGTCGCCAAGCCCGGTGACCATCGCAGCCTCTATCAGGACGTCGCCGGCCTGCGCGGCGGCAACCTGCTGAACCGTCACGCTACCTCAGACCGCGGCGAACGCCGCGAATACGAATGGGTCACCGATCTACCGCTGAACGGCAATCCCGACTCCCCGCACGTCAACTTCATCCAGTTCCGGATCGTCAAGAACGGCAAGGTGACCTATCAGAACGCCTGGGTCACCGACCTGGTGCCCGACACCGCCAACATCGTCGGACTGGTCCGTGCCGCGCGGGCGCGCTGGAAGATCGAGAATGAAGGGTTCAACACCCTCAAGAACCACGGTTACCACCTGGAGCACAACTTCGGCCACGGCCGCCAGCACCTGTCGGAGGCGTTCTTCGTGCTCAACCTGCTGGCGTTCTTCATGCACCAGATCTTCGATCTGGTCGATGGGCTGTATCAGCGGGTGCGCACCTTCTTCAGTTCCCGGCGCGGGTTCTGGGACGAGGTGCGCTCGGCGTTCCGGCTGTTCCTGTTCACCTCCTGGGACCAGGTGCTGGTACGGATGAACTCGCCACCCGAGTCGCTACCCCCGTATCAGTCTCCGTAGTCCCCCGACCCGTTGCCTGCAACGCCGCCTGCGCCTGCCGTACGCCCGCCCACCGGTCGCGAAACCTGCGCCCGCAAGCTCCGGTGTGACTCCTACCGGCCACGCAACGGCTCGCCGCACCGCTTGTGATTCTGAAACCCGGTCGTGTGGCCACTGGCACGCCTGCCAAAGTGCTCGCTCGCCTCCACTTGGGCCGGGTCACTACCGTCAGACCGCCCTACAAGCCGCTACCGCCTCTCACCGAGAATTGCTGCTCGAAGGAGGGGTAGGTTGACAACCAACGGGTTACACCTTAGCCTACCCCTTGAGCTGTCCAACGGACCGGGACCACCTCAGTCGACGCGCTCGGCGCGCTCCTCGGTGATGGTGATGCCGTCCATGCCCACGTCGAACTGGCCGTTGCGCACCGCCTCGATCATCGCGTCCCAGGCGGTCACCTGCCAGTCGACGGCGCAGTTGAGCCGCCGGCAGATCTCGTTGACGGCGTCGTACTCCCAGCCGACCGAATCTCCGGTCCTGGGGTCGACGAAGTTCAGGGGCACGTAGTCGTTGCCGGTCACGGCGACGACGGTCCGCCCGCCCAGATCCGGCAGGCCGAACGCGGCCTGCGTCGCCAGCAGCACCACGGCCGCCGCGAACCATCGCACGAAGGTGGATTTCATATCGCCGGGAGTGTTTCCGGTTCCCCGGCCGCAGGGCAACCTCGCCGTGCGGCTCCGCGCTTTGACGCCTCCGGGGAGCCGCGCTACCGTCGCGCGCATGGGCGTCTCCACAGGAGTGCGTTCGCGCGCCACGACCCGGGTGCTGACAATGCTCCCGGTCGCGCTGGTGCTGTTGAGCTGCGGGGAGACCGCGGAAGGTCAGGGTGCCGGCCCACCGCCCACCCTCTACGGGCCAACCGGCGACCTGATCCCGGCCGGCCCGGCGGTCCCGGACGGAGCGGTTTCGGCCGAGGTCGCCGACGGCCTGGAGAAGCTGTTCGACCGCACCGTCCCCGGCGGACCCATCGAGGCGATCGACCGGCTCGGCGCCGCTGGCGATCCCCGCGTGCTGTGGCTGCTGACCGACCTGTTCCCGTTCTCGAACCGCGACATGCTGACGGCGGTCCGGGCTGCCTTCGTGGAGCTGACTCAGAGCGAGCTGGCGCCCGAGGACGACGGACGCCTGACGATGATCAACCGCCTGATCGCCTGGGACCTGCCGGCCTTCCCCGGATACCGCGAGTACAAGTGGCGGCTGTTCCGGTTCATCGAGCCGCTCTGGGAGCCCTTCTTCACCGACGAGGACTCCGCGATCGACTGGCGGCTGGTCGGCTGGGGCGGCGTGGCGATCGACGAGCGGCTGCACGCCACGCCGGAGGCGCGCTGCCTGCGCGGCTGCATCCCGGCGATCGACGATCCCGCGGTCACCTCCGCCTCCGGCGGCGACTGGTATCCGGACGAGCGGCTGGTGTTCGGCCTGGTCATCAACGGCGAGGCGCGCGCCTACCCGAAGAACCTGATGGAAGTGCACGAGATGGTGAACGACACGCTGGGCGGGCGTCGCTTCGGCATGCCGTACTGCACGCTGTGCGGGTCCGCGCAGGCGTACTTCACCGACGACGTGGAGGGCTTCAGCCCCGTGCTGCGCACCTCCGGCCTGCTGTCCCGCTCGAACAAGTTCATGTACGACCGCAGCACGTGGTCGGCCGTAGACACCTTCACGGGCGTAGCGCTGTCCGGGCCGCTGCATGAAGCCGGCGTGGTGCTGACCCCGGTGGCGGTGGTCACCTCGACCTGGGGCGACTGGAAGCGCGAGCACCCGGAGACGACGATCCTCGATCGGTTCCGCGCCTACCCGCTTGACCCGCTCAGGGGCCGCGACGACCACGGCCCGATCTTCCCGGTCGGTGACGTCGACCAGCGCCTGCCGATCCAGGAGCGCGTGCTCGGCGTGGAAGCCCCGGACGGGCCGGTCGCCTTCCCGGTGGCGCCGGCGGTGATCGCCCTGAAGGAGGGCGTGGCGGTGGAGATGGGCGGCGCCCGCCTGGAGCTGGACGGCAGCGGGCTGCGGGCCTTCATCGGCGAGCGGGACGCGGCCGCGCACGAGGCGTTCTGGTTCGCCTGGAGCCAGTTCAAGCCGGACACACGGATCTGGGAGCGTGACGGATAACCGCGCATAGGGGCATCTATGCCCGGCTCGGGGTACGGACCTACGTCGACCTGACCGCCACCGAGTCGATACACGGCGGCGCGCCCATGCTGCCGGAGGTGCGCCGGGCGATGGCCGAGGCGGCCGACGGCTCGGTGGTGATCGACGAGCTCATGGCGCGGGCTGGCGAGCGGATCGCCGGGCTGCTCGGCGTTCCCGCGGCGCTGGTCACCAGCGGCGCGGCGGGCGCGCTCACCGCGGCCACCTGCGCGTGCGTTGCCGGCGGCGACCCCGAGCGCGCGGTGCAGCTTCCAGACCTCGACGGCATGCGCGGCGAGGTGGTCATGCCGGTGCAGTCGCGGACCGTGTTCGACCAGACCATCCGTGCCGTCGGCGTGCGGCTGGTGCCGGTGGACTCGGTCGCGGAGCTGCGGGCGGCGGTCGGCCCGCGCACCGCGCTCGTGGCGATGTGGGCCGGCGCGGCTGCCGCCCAGTCCGTGACGGTGGAGGATCTGGCCGCTGCCGGCCGGCGCCACGGCGCGCCGGTGGTCATCGACGCCGCGGCCGAGCTGCCGGCGGTCCCGAACCGCTGGCTTGCCGCCGGCGCAGACCTGGTCTGCTACAGCGGGGGAAAGATCCTGCAGGGACCGCAGGGCGCGGGACTCCTGCTGGGCCGCGAGGACCTGGTGCGGGCCGCGTGGATGCACTGCGCGCCGCACGGGACCTTCGGCCGCATGATGAAGGTCAGCAAGGAGGAGATCGCCGGCATGCTGGCCGCGGTCGAGCACCTCAGGGCCGGACGCGACCTGGACGCGGAGTTCAAGCGGTGGCGCGGCTGGTACCGGCAGATCGCGGAGGCGCTCACCCCGCTGGACGGCGTGCGCACGGAGGTGCGGGAGTCGGGAGGCCGCAGCCCGTATCCGATCCTGGTGGTCTCCTGGGACCCCCGGCGCGTGCCGCTGACCGCCGAGCAGGTGGGAGCGGCGCTGCGCGCCGGCGCCCCGCCGATCCTGTCGCACGCCGAGGGGACGGGCTGCGAGTTCATGATCCGGCCGGTGTCGATGGTCGAGGGCGACGCCGAGGTGGCCGCCCGGCGGCTGGCGGAGATCCTCGGCGCATCTTCCGGTGCGCGGCCGGTCGCGCCGCCGCCTGACGGGATCGAAGGCGAGTGGGAGGTGGGCGTTCGCTTCGTCTCCGGCTGCGCACGGCACCGATTCATCCTGCTGGCCTCGGAGGATGGAGTCCGCGGCCGGCATCGGGGGACGCGCGCCGCGGGCGAGCTGTCCGGACGGATCGACGGCGACGCGGTGGTGCTCGACAGCGTCCTGGTCACCGAGGGCGCCCGGCTGACCTATCGCTTCACCGGCACGGTGGACGCGTCCGCCGGGACCATGGCAGGCACGCTCAGGCTGGGCGAGCAGCTCGTGGACGGTTTCGGCGCAGGCAGGCTGACCTGGACCGCGCGCCGCGCGCCTTCATGCTCTGGCGCGTGACCAGCGGCTGGGGGCCATCCCCGGCGCTTCGGCGGCCATGCCCTCGGGCTTGTTGCCCACCGCGAAGTCGAACTCGCGGGCGTTCGAGTCGCTGAAATAGGGACGTACCGACTCGGGGAGCGTGGCCAGCTCCTCCTCCGTGGCCATGGGCACCTCGGCGATCGGCCCTGCCCACGCGGGTCGGTAGGCGATCGCGATCATGCGCCGCGAGCGCGTCCCCGTGTTGGGCAGCGTGCCGTGGAACGCGCGGTGGTTGAGGAACAGGGCGGAGCCGGCGCGGCACGGCACCACCACCTGCTCGGGATGGCTGGTGTAGCGCTTGTACGGGTGAGCGTCGGCGTGCATGCACAGGTGCGAGCGGGGGATCACCCGGAGCGGGGACACGTCCATGGTCAGGTCGTCCAGGTAGTACAGGACGCGCACCGTGATCGGGCAACTCCCCTCGTAGCCGAAGATGGTCGACCCATACGGCTGGCCGTCGGTGTGCAGGCTGATCCCCGGCGTACCGGGCTCGGAGCGGTCATAGGTGACGTTGTGCAGGCACAGGATGCGGTCGCCGAACAGGCGCTCCAGCAGGTCCAGCGTCGGCCGATGGGTCACCAGCTCGGCCAGGACAGGGCTGCGCAGGTGCACCCGGCTGCAGCCGCGCTGCCGTTCGCTGTAGTCCCGGCCCTCCGTGGGCAGCGTGTCGGTCTCCGCGCGCAGCGTCTCCAGGTGCTCCGGGGAGAGGATGTCGGGGACGATCAGGTAGCCCTCCAGCTCGATCTGCCGGATGCGCTCCCCCTCGCTCAAAGCGGACCAGTCGCGGTCGTCGACGTTCAGGCCGTTCCACGTGCGCATGACGCCTCAACGTAGATCGGCGGACCCTGCGCCGGCAAGGCGGCCGCTGCCGGTCCGGTCCGGCGGGATGGTGGAACCGGGCGGCCGTTTGGGCTATCTTTCCGCGTGGTGGCAGAGAACCCGACCCGGAGGGTCGATCTCCCGCAACACGGTTCGGCCGCTTCCGCCGCAACCGCATCCCGAGGGATCGGCAATGGAACGGAGCCGCCGGCTGCGTCGCGCCCCGTCGATCCCGGGGTCGCGCACGGCCGCAATGGCGGGGAGGCCTCCGACGTCGAGCTCCGCGAGTGGGTGGAGTCGCTCGACTACGTCTACCGGACCGGCGGTGCCGAGCGCCTGCACGAGGTGCTGCGCACCCTGCACCGCTACGCCAAGGCGGTCGACGCGGACCTGCCTTTCACGGCCAACACCCCCTACGTCAACACCATCCCGCCGGACCGGGAGCCGCCGTACCCGGGCGACCGCGCCGTGGAGCGGCGCAACAAGAGCATCATCCGCTGGAACGCCATGGCGATGGTCGTGCGCGCCAACAAGAGCGATGACGGCATCGGCGGCCACATCAGCACGTTCGCGTCGGCCGCCACGTTGATCGAGGTGGCGCAGAACCACTTCCTGCGCGGGCCGGACAGCCCGCAGGGCGGCGACCAGGTCTACTTCCAGGGCCATGCCGCTCCCGGCATGTACGCGCGGGCGTTCCTGGAGGGCCGCCTGAGCGAGGAGCAGCTCAACAACTTCCGTCGCGAGCTGGCGCCCGGCGGCGGGCTGTCGTCCTACCCCCATCCGTGGCTGATGCCCGACTTCTGGTCCTTCCCGACCGTCTCCATGGGGCTGAGCCCGATCCAGGCGATCTACCAGGCGCGCTTCAACCGCTACCTGCAGGACCGCGGGATCAAGCAGACCGAGCAGCAGAAAGTATGGGCATTCCTGGGCGACGGCGAGATGGACGAGCCGGAGTCGATGGGCTCGATCACGCTGGCCGCCCGCGAGCGGCTGGACAACCTGATCTTCGTGGTCAACTGCAACCTGCAGCGGCTCGACGGCCCGGTGCGCGGCAACGGCAAGATCATCCAGGAGCTGGAGGCCGCCTTCCGCGGCGCCGGCTGGAACGTGATCAAGGTGATCTGGGGCTCCGACTGGGATCCGCTGCTTGCCGCCGACCGCCACGGGCTGCTGCGCCGGCGCATGGAGGAGACCGTCGACGGCCAGTACCAGAAGTACACGGTCGAGCCCGGCTCCTACATCCGCGAGGACTTCTTCGGGACCGACGCGCGCCTGCTGGAGATGGTCAAGGACTACTCCGACGACGAGCTGCGCAAGCTGTACCGGGGCGGCCACGATCCGGCAAAGGTGCACGCGGCATTCAAGGCGGCGGTGGAGCATCGCGGCGCACCGACGGTGATCCTGGCGAAGACGATCAAGGGCTACGGCCTGGGCGAGGCGGGCGAGGGAAAGAACATCACCCACCAGCAGAAGAAGCTCAATGAGGACGAGTTGGTGGCCTTCCGATCGCGCTTCGACATCCCGATCTCCGACGAGCAGGCGGCCGCGGCCACCTTCTATCTGCCCGAGGAGCACGGCGGCCAGCGCACCTATCTGCGCGCCCGGCGCCATGAGCTTGGCGGCTGCCTGCCTGCGCGCGCCGCGCGCGCGGCACCGCTCAGCGCGCCGCCGGCCGAGCTGTTCGCCGAGTTCCTGCACGGCACCGACGGCCGCGAGGCGTCAAGCACCATGGCCTTCGTGCGCATCCTCACCAAGCTCTTGCGCGACAAGGAAATGGGACCGCTTATCGTCCCGATCGTCCCGGACGAGGCGCGCACCTTCGGCATGGAGCCGCTGTTCCGGCAGGTGGGCATCTACTCCAGCGTCGGCCAGCTCTACGAGCCGGTGGACCGGGAGAACCTCCTCTACTACAAGGAGGCCAAGGACGGCCAGGTGCTGGAGGAGGGCATCACCGAGGCCGGCTCGTTCTCGTCCTTCATCGCCGCCGGCAATGCGTACGCGACGCACGGCGTCAATACGATCCCGTTCTTCATCTACTACTCGATGTTCGGCTTCCAGCGGATCGGCGACCTGATCTGGGCGGCCGCCGACCTGCGCTGCAAGGGCTTCTTCCTGGGCGGCACGTCCGGCCGCACCACCCTCAACGGCGAGGGCCTGCAGCACCAGGACGGCCACAGCCACGTCGCCGCGCTGGCGGTCCCGACGCTGCGCTCCTACGACCCGACCTACGCGTACGAGCTGGCGGTCATCATCGAGGACGGCATCCGCCGCATGTACGTCGACCAGGAGGAAGGCTTCTATTACCTCACGGTCATGAACGAGAACTACGCGATGCCGCCGATCCCGGAGCCCGCGGAGGAGACGCGTGACGGCATCCTGCGCGGCCTGTACCGGTTCAGCGCCGGCGACCCGGACGCGAAGCTGCCCAAGGCGCACCTGCTCGGCTCGGGCGCCATCCTCAACGAGGCGGTGCAGGCGGCGGACCTGCTCGCGGAGCTGGGCGTCTCCACCGACGTGTGGAGCGTCACCAGCTACCAGCAGCTCTACCGGGACATCGCGGAGACGGAGCGGCACAACCTGCTGCATCCGGGGCAGGAGCCGCGGCAGTCATACGTTGCGCGCGCCTTCGCCGGCGAGCGCGGCGTGTTCGTCGCCGCCACCGACTACCTGCGCGTGCTGCCGGCGCTGATCACCGACCACCTGCCGGGTCCGGTGGCCCGGCTCGGCACCGACGGCTTCGGGCGCAGCGACACGCGTGCCGGCCTGCGCGACCACTTCGAGGTGAGCGCACGCTACATCGCGCTGGCGGCGCTGCAACGGCTGTCTGTCGAGGGGGCGATCGATGAGCGCGTGCTGCAGCGCGGCATCCGGCGGCTCGACGTCGATCCCGACAAGAACGATCCGTTGTCCGCCTGACGTGAGTCGGTGAGATGGCTGTAGAGATCAAGTTGCCCGTGCTGGGCGAAGGGGTCGACTCCGGCACGGTGGCCGGCGTCCTGGCCGCCGTCGGCGACAGCGTGGAGGCCGATGCTCCGCTGATCGAGCTGGAGACCGACAAGGCCGTCATCGAGGTGCCGGCCACCGAGGCCGGCGTGATCGCATCGCTGCCGGTACATGTCGGCGACACCGTCGCGGTGGGGCAGGTGATCGCGACCATCGAGCCGGGATCCGAGCCGGCCCGGCCTTCGTCCGCTCCCGCCGGGGAAGCGGCTTCCGAGCCGCCGGCTTCCGTACCGCCGGCCGGCGCCACGGCGCCTCAGACCCCGGTTTCGGCTGCGCCCGGGCCGCCCGTCGCGCCGGCCCCGTCCGCGCACTCCCAGGCCGACGAATTCAACCTGCCGGAGTGGCCGATACCGGCGACGCCCAACACGCGCCGGTTCGCGCGCGAGCTCGGCGTCGACATAACCTCCGTGCAGGGCACCGGCAACGGCGGACGCATCCTGTCCGGCGACGTGGTGCGCACCGCGCGCTCCCTGCTGGAATCGGCTGCTGCCGGCGGCGGTGGCGCCCCCGTTCCGCCGCCGTTGCCGGACTTCAGCCGCTGGGGCGAGGTGGAACGCGAGCCGATGAGCGGCATCCGCCGCACCACCGCCGTGCACCTGTCGACCTCGTGGACGACCATCCCGCACGTCACCCAGCACGACGACGCCGACGTCACCGACCTGGAGCAGCTTCGCAAGCGCTTCGCCCCGCGCGTGCAGGAGGCCGGCGGCAAGCTCACGATGACCGCGATCGCGGCGCGGGTGGTGGCGAGCGCCCTGCGGGTGTTCCCGCGCTTCGCGTGCAGCGTCGACATGGCCAGCCGCGAGGTGATCCTCAAGCGCTACACCCACGTGGGGGTGGCGGTCGACACCGACCGCGGCCTGCTCGTGCCGGTGATCCGCGACGCCGACCGCAAGAACGTAACCGAGCTCTCGGTCGAGATTGGCGAGGTGGCCGCCCGCGCCCGGGCGGGCAAGTTGACCCTGGAGGAGATGCAGGGCGGCTGCTTCACGATCACCAACCTGGGCGGCCTGGGCGGTACGTCGTTCACGCCGATCGTCAACCACCCGGAGGTGGCGATCCTGGGCATGTCACGTTCCCGCGTCACGCCGGTGCATCGCGACGGAGGCTTCGAGCCGCGGCTGTTGCTGCCGCTGTCGCTCTCCTACGACCACCGCGCCATCGACGGCGCCGACGCCGTGCGCTTCCTGCGCTGGATCGTCGAGGCGCTGGAAAACCCGTTCCTGCTGTCTCTGGAGGGGTAGCCGGCCGCCCCGCCGTTACCAGTTCGCGGTGCGCGCGACGCCGAGCTGCTCGAACAGCGGCGCCTGACCGGACAGGCGCGTCCGGAAGTCGGACCAGTCGCGCGCTTCGCTCGCGCTCCACGCCGCCTCGGCCAGCGCGCACAGGCGCGGCCAGGTGAGCTCGTCGATGTCGGCCTGTGTCTCCACGTACTCGGTCCAGAGGCACGCCTGTGAGCCGATGATCCTGCCTGCCTCCTGCTCGTCGAGCTCGGGCGGCACCGGATCGAAGGCGTATGCGGTCTCCAGGGAGAGCCGCCGCGTCTGATGCCCCGGCAGCCGCGGCGGCTCGTACGGGGTGTAGTTGAGATAGGTCGAGGGGTTGGGCGTCATGATCACCCGGTGGCCGCGCCGCGCCGCCTCGCGGCCGTGGTCGGCCCCGCGCCAGGCCATGATGACCGTGTCGGCGTCCGGACCGTCCCCTTCCAGCACCTCGTCCCAACCGATCACCGTCCGCTCCCGATCACGGAGGTAACTGCAGGCGCGGCGCACGAACCACGCCTGCAGTTTCTCCGGAGAGGCGAGACCCTCGTTCCCCATGCGCTGCCGGCATTTGGCGCATGCGGTCCAACGATCCTTGGGTACCTCGTCCCCGCCGATGTGGACGTATGGTCCCGGGAACAGATCCAGCACCTCCTCGAACACTCCTTCCAGGAAGGCGAACACGGCGTCGTTGCCGGCGCAGTAGACGTCCTTGTAGATCCCCCAGGTGGTTCCCACCTCGAACGGCCCGCCCGTGCACGACAGGTGAGGGTAGGCGGCCAGGGCCGCGGCGCAGTGGCCGGGCAGTTCTACCTCCGGCACGACCGTGACGTGACGGGCCTGCGCGTAGCGGACCACGTCGCGTATCTCGTCGGCCGTGAAGGCGCCCGCGTGTGGCGTGGCGTCACCGGTCGACTCGCGGCGCCGGCTGGCGGTCCGCAGCAGCTCGGGGTAGCGCTCGATGGGAAGGCGCCAGCCCTGGTCTTCGGTCAGGTGCCAGTGGAAGCGGTTCAGCTTGAAGCGGGCCGCCAGATCGATGAAGCGCTTGACCGTCGCGGCGGGGAAGAAGTGGCGGGCGCAGTCGAGCATCACGCCCCGCCACGCGAAGCGCGGCTGGTCGGCGATCCGCACGGCAGGCACACGGCGGCGGTGCGCGCCGCTGACGAGTTGCAGCAGCGTCTGCACCCCGTGCAACGCACCCGTGGGCGCGGCGGCGGACAGGACGACGCCGTCGGGGCCGACCGTGAGGCGGTAGGCGTCGGCCGGCAGCTCGGCGGCCCCGATGATGCGGACGTCGGCGCCGGCGCACGCGCCCGCGACGGACGTGCGGCAGTTCCCGGCCGCGTCCAGCTCACCGGCAAGGTGGCAGGCTACCTCCGCGAGAGACCCGTCCGCGACGCTCACGCGCAACTCGTGGCCGAACAGCCACGCGCCCTCCTGCCGGACCAACTCGGCCGGCCGCGGGATCACCGGCAGCGCATCTCCATGAGGGGTCGTCATCGTGAGTCCCGTTCACCTATCCCAGGAACTGGTAGAGGGACATCATGGTAGCGAGCAGGACGACCACGCCACCCATCATCCAGCGCGTCTCGGCGAAACGCTTGTTCATGTTTGCAATGAGGTCTTCGAAGCGCTTGTCGACGGCTGCGTGGCGCGCGCTCGTGGAGGTGTGCATCTCTTCGAACCGCTTGTCGACGGCTTCGCAACGTCTGTCGACGGCGTCGAAGCGCTTGTCCAGGTGTGCCTGCATCTCTTCGAAGCGTTTGTCCGATGCCTCGAAGCGGGTAGCGATGAGCTCGCGCTGATGCTTGAGTTCCTCCTGCACGACGAGCGTTCGATCGTTCAGGCCGGCGACCCTTCCGTCCAGGCGCAGGAGCCCCTCATCCACGTCGGCGATGCGCTCTTCGACGCGGGTGATGCGCTCCATGAGCTGCGGGCCCAGGGCGAGCGGTGTCGCGACCTCCGCGAGCCAGCCATTCAAGTGGTCCCTGACGTAGCTTCCGATCTGTTCGAGGTCGGCCCGTTCCAGCGGCATCGCACTCATCCTGTCCCTTGATACTATGCCGCTGTCCGTGGCGCTTCAATTTCCGCTCCTGGAACCGTGCGGCTGACCCTGTCGACCGAGCACCGCCTGATTCCCGCGGTGTCGCCCAAGGGCGTCGGAGCGCCCGGCCGCACGCACGCGACCACACAGGTGCTCGTGGACGTCGACCGCTGGCCGGGCAACCGCTTCTGTCGCTGATCCCCCCGACGCGGCTTGAACGGCCGCCTCCTGCCGGCGCGCTGCGGGCTTCGCAGTCCGATCGCGTTGGGGGTCGCCGTTGCCACGGGACAGCCTCGGATGACACGATCCGCGCATGGCTGACAGCGTGCGGCTGGCCCTGGTCGGCTGCGGCGCGATCGCCGGCTACCACGCCAGGGCGATCCGCTCGATCGACCGAATCGAGATCGCGGCCGCGATCGACCCGAAGCGGGAGGCCGCCGAGGCCTTGGCCGAGGAGTACGGCGTCGGCGCGTTCGCGACCATCGAGGAGGCGGCAGCGGCGGTCGACTTCGACGCCGTGGACATCATGACTCCGCACGACCTGCACGAGGCCCTGACCGAGCAGGCGCTCGCCTTGGGCAAGCACGTGCTCCTGGAGAAGCCGATCGCGCAGGATCTGACCACGGCTGAGCGGGTGCTCGCGACCGGCGCCGCCGCCGATCAGGCATTCATGGTCGGCGAGAACTCCCAGTACTGGCCGGACGTGGCCGCGGTCGAAGATGTGCTGCGCGACGGCGCCGTGGGCGAAGTGATCGCCGCGCAGGCCGCGTTCGAGTGCCGGTTCGATCCGTTCTGGTATCCGGGGAACCGCCCCTGGCGCTTCGACCTGCAGCGCACCGGCGGAGGCGTGGTCATCGACGGCGGCGCGCACTGGATCAGGCCGCTGCGCGTCTGGCTGGGAGAGATCGACGCGGTCGTCGGCACCATGGGCAGACCGATCGGCGGGATGGACGGCGAGTCGCTCGCCCAGGCGCTGCTGCGCTTCGAGTCGGGCGTGATCGCCTCGTTCCTGGCGTTGACGTCGCCCGCGAACCTGTCGGACATGCCGTGGTTTCGCGTGATGGGCACCAAGGGCGAAGTGCTGATCCGCGGCGGCTTCGAGGGCGGTGGGGTCGAGCTGTACGACGAGGACCATCCGGACGGGCAGGCTCTGCCGGGGGACCACGGCTACTTCCACTCGTTCAGGCCGGAGCTCGAGGACTTCGCGGCGCTGGTGCTGGACGGCAAGCCGCCGGTGGCCCCGCCGGAGAAGGCGCTGGGAGAGATGCGGACCGCCCTCGCGCTCTACCGCTCGGCACGGAGCGGGGCGTGGGAGTCGGTCTGGAGCGCCTGAGCGAAGGGAGGGCCGTATGAGCATGACGGCGATGACGGCCGCGACGCCGTTTCGCGTCGTGGCGGGGGACCAGCAGGCGCAGGCGGCGCGGGAGGACGGCTATCTGTATCTTCCGGCACTGCTCCCCCAGGACGAGGTGTTGGCTGTCCGGGAAGAGGTCACGGCAATCGCGGCGCGCCACGGCCTGCTGTGGCCCGGGACGCCGGTAGGTGACGCGGTGGCCGAGCCCAGCGCCTTCCTGCACGAAAGCGACCCCACGCCGGCGTACAAGGCGTACTACAACGACCTGTTGCGCCGGCGCGGCGTGCACGCGCTCGCGGTTCATCCGGCGCTGATCGGCGTGCTGGAGACGGTGTTGGGCGAGTCGGTGCTGGCGCATCCGCGCAACATCGTCAGGACGGTGTTCCCGCGCCGCCCGTCCATCACGACAGCGCCCCACCAGGACCACCGTCCGATCAAGGCGTCGCCGGAGGTGTGGACGGCCTGGATCCCGCTCGGCGACTGCCCGGAGCAGCTCGGAGGCTTGGCGGTCGCCCCCGGTTCCCATCGCGGCGGCCTGCATCCGGTGCCCGAGGGCTCGATCTACTTCGAGGCGTCCGGCGACACGGAGTGGCGCTGGAACCCGCTGGGGTGCGGCGACGTCCTGCTGTTTCACAGCCTGACCGTCCACCAGGCGCGCGACAACCGGTCCCCCGACCGGATCAGATTCTCCTGCGACTTCCGCTACCAGGGCCGCGGCACGCCCGTGCACGAGCACTCGCTGCTGCCGCACATGCGCTGGATCGGGTGGGACGAGGTCTACGCCGGCTGGGCCGCCGACGATCCCCTGCGCTACTACTGGCGCGCCTGGCCGCTGGACATCCGCTCCGACGACCGGCTGCTGTCGTCGTCGTCATAGCTCGCATGGGGTAGGGCTCGGCGTTGGACTTCGAATCGTACGATGTCGACCAGGCATGTTATGACGAGATGTTTCTACCCGGCGGCGCGCCGCGCGAGCACTCCCGAGCGCTCCATGAGGAGTTGCGACGCCTCCCCGTCGAGGAGCTCGAGAGCATCCAGGAACGGGTGACGCGCTCATTCTCCAGCGAAGGGATCACCTTCACGGTATACGGTGACGCCGAGGCGGAGGAGCGGATCATCCCCGTGGACTGCGTGCCGCGGATGCTCACGGCCGATGAGTGGCGGCACCTGGAGGCCGGCCTCACGCAGCGGCTGAAGGCGCTGAATCTCTTTCTGGCCGACATCTACGATGCCGCCCGTGTCGTGAGCGACGGCGTCGTCCCGTCGGACATGGTGTACGGCTGCCCGCAATACCGCGCCCAGATGCGCGGGTTCCGCGCTCCGCACGACACGTGGGTCGCCATCTGCGGCACCGACCTGGTGCGCACCAACGACGGGTTCCGGGTGCTGGAGGACAACCTGCGGGTTCCCTCCGGGGTATCCTACATGATCGCCAACCGCAAGGCGGTCAAGGCGAACTTCCGCCGCCTGTACCGCAGCTCGCGGGTGCGGGAGGTCGAGGACTACGGGCGCGTGCTGCTCGCCACGCTGCGCGAGCTGGCGCTGTCCGGCCGCTCCGATCCCGTGATCGCGCTGCTGACGCCCGGGGTCTACAACTCCGCCTTCTACGAGCACATGTTCCTGGCCGGCGAGCTCGGCGCGGAGCTGGTGGAGGGCCGCGACCTGGTCGTGCGCGACGGGTACGTTTCCATGCGCACGACCGGCGGCCTGCGGCGCGTGGACGTGATCTACCGGCGGCTGGACGACGACTTCATCGATCCGCGGGAGTTCCGGAGTGATTCCCTGCTCGGCGTGCCGGGGCTGATGGACGCGTGCCGGCGCGGCAACGTGACGCTCGCGAATGCGCCCGGCACCGGTGTCGCGGACGACAAGAGCATCTACGCGTACGTGCCCGACATGATCCGCTACTTCCTGGGGGAGGAACCGCTGCTGGCCAGCGTGGAGACCTACCTGTGCCGCCGGCCCCGGGACCTGGAATACGCCCTCGACAACATCGACCGCCTGGTGTTCAAGCGGGTGGGCGAGTCGGGCGGCTACGGCATGCTGATCGGCCCCCACGCCACGCCGAGCGAGCGCGAGGAGTACGCCCGCCAGGTGCGCGCAGACCCGGCCGACTTCATCGCGCAGCCGACGCTGGCCCTGTCGCGCGCCCCTTGCCTGATCGACGGGCGCCTCGAGCCGCGGCACGTGGACCTGCGGCCGTTCGTCCTGCACGGCCGCAGGACCCGCATCGTGCCGGGCGCGTTCTGCCGCGTCGCCCTGCGCCGCGGCAGCCTGGTAGTGAACTCCAGCCAGGGCGGCGGCGGCAAGGACCTCTGGGTACTCGGGGACTGAGCCGATGCTCGCGCGCAGTGCCCAGGGCCTCTACTGGATGAGCCGCTACCTGGAGCGCGCTCAGCACCTTTGCCGCTTGCTGCGGCTGCAGACCGAGTCGCTGGTGGACCGTCCGCTGCGGGAGATCCGGTTCGGCTGGCATCGCATCTACCGCGGCGTCGACCGGAAGCCGCCGGAGGGGAGCCTGGAGGCGTTCGACAGCGAGGACTACACGCTGGCGGACTCCTACACCGTGGCCGACGATCTCACCTTCGAGCGGCTGCACTCGGACTCGGTATGGAGCTGCTTGGCGCTCGGCCGCGAGAACGCCCGCCAGATGCGGCAGTGCGTCAGCGCCGAGATGTGGACGTGCCTGAACCGGACCTACCTGCGGCTCCGCGACCTGGAGATCCAGAACATCTGGCGCACCTCACCGGAGAGCTTCTACGCGCAGACCGCGGAGGAGATCGACACCCTGTGGGGCGTGGCCGCGGCGACCATGTACCGCGACACGGGCTGGAGCTTCATGCAGCTCGGGCGTGCCGTCGAGCGCACACAGCTCTCCGCGTCTCTGCTGCTGGCGCAACTCGCCGCCGAGCGCCTGATCGGTGAATCGGATGACGCCGACTGGACCAGCCTGTTGCGCTGCTGCCATGCCCTGGAGACCTACAACCGCCTCGGCAGCGTCTCGGTCGAACCGGACCGCGTGCTGGACCTGCTGGTCACCGACCCGCTGCTGCCCGCGTCGCTCCGCAGGGCGCTCGACGACACGGCCGCGGCGCTTGCCTCCGTAGGTCCGGGTCCCCCGGTGCGCGCCCGCGGCGAGGCCCACCGTCTGGCCGGTCGCCTGACCGCCCTCGTCCACGACGAGTGGCCGCGCCGCGAAGATCGCGAGGAGTTGCTGCGAGAGGCGCTTGAGCACTGTCTCACGCTCCACCAACTGGTGAACGCCACCTACTTCGAGTACCCGGTCGAGGAGCTGACGGCCGGCTGAGGCGGCGTGCAAGGACGCCGTAGCGCATCACTTCGCAATCATGATTTTGCCAAAACAACTATTGGCAAAATGTTCATTGTCGAGTATGTTCGAGTCATGACGAGCCTGCGGGCAGGGGGGGCCGTGCCATGCGGAACATCATCGGACCACCGGTAGTCGGTGACGACCTCTACGGCCGCGACTACGAACTGGCGCGTCTTTGGGAGCATCTGGAGAACGGCGAGCACATTCTGATGCTCGCACCGCGGCGTGTAGGCAAGACCAGCTTGATGCTGGAGCTCAAGCAAGCGCCGCGTGACAACTGGGACGTCATTCCCGTCGACGTCGAGGGTGGTCACGGCCCGGAAGACTGCGTAGCCGCCATAGTGGCCAAGCTGGCAGCCGATCCGCGTTACAGGACACCCATTGAGGCTATTCCATTCCTGAGCGCCGTCAAGAGAGTACTGCGAAGGCTGTCGGCCAAGATCAAGATCGGCTCCCTTCAGGCCGACCTCACACAGGCGATCGGCTCTGAGTGGGACCATGCTGCGGCTCAACTGCTGGCGCGCCTGACGAATCTGCCGGATACCGGCCGCAAGCTGCTGATCACCTTGGACGAGCTGCCGGTCCTGATCTCGCGAATGCTGCGAGCCGGTGACCGAACGAGCGACGCCGAGCTGCTGCTTGCCCGGCTCCGGGAATGGCGGCAGGCGCCGGCGTTGCGTGGCAGGGTCCACACGCTGGTCGGCGGCTCAATCGGACTCGAAGGACTATTGAGGCGCGTCGGCCTCTCGGCACTGATCAACGACCTGGTACCGTTCCGACTGGACTCGTGGGAACGGCCCACCGCCGCTGGGTTCCTCAGGGAACTGGGCGACGACACCGACTTCCGTCTCGATGACGAGTCCATCGCTCGGGTCCTGGACCTGCTGATGGATCCCGTTCCCTATCACGTGCAACTCTTCTATTCGGAGCTTCGCGACGTCTGTAGAGGCGATCCTTCGCGCGTTTCATCGAAGACGATCAACCGGTGCTTTGCAGAGCGGCTTGCCGGAGAGAGCGGAACTCCTCACTTGGACCACTACGAGACGCGTCTTGAGATCGCACTCGACGAGCAAGAGCACGAGATGGCGCACGCCATCCTGCGACTCGCCTGCAAGAGCCGGGACGGAGTGAGGTTCGCGGACCTCAAGCGCCTTCGGCGGGAACGTGAACAGACTTTCATGTCGATACTGCCCGTTCTGGAAGCTGACGGCTACCTGCGGCGCAGAGGCAGTCATTTGGCATTTCGTTCGAACCTCCTGCGCGAGTGGTGGCGGAAGCGCCACGGCCGGGGTAACGGTCCATGACCCGGCAGCGACTTTACAACCCGGCACACCTCACTCCTGGCGAGTTGAAGGAGGCATTCGTCGCGCGCGAGGACACTCTTGCGGAGATGCTCCGTCTGATCCGCGAACAGACGCCCGGTCGTCCGTGCCAGCACATGATGCTCATCGGTGCGCGCGGCATGGGCAAAACCACGCTCGGGTTGCGGTTCCTGTACGCGATCGAGGACCACCCCGAGCTCCGCGATCATTGGCAGCCGGTGGCGTTCCACGAGGAAAGCTATGGGATCGTCAACCTGGCGGATTTCTGGATCCACGCCCTGCGCCATCTGACCCGTACCACCGGGGAGGGCAGATGGGAAGCACGAGCCGAGTCACTCGAGCAGGACGATAGCGACATGAGACGGCTCGCCGCGTATGCACTGGACGCGCTCACGGACTTCAACGAGGAAAGCGGGAAGCGACTGATACTGTTTGTCGAGAACATCGACGCCGTCTTGGGACAGATACACGATGAGCGCGAGATTCACATGCTGCGCGCAACGCTGATCGAGCGCCCGGAGATTCTGCTGCTGGGCTCGGCCAACGCCTTCTTCGAAGCCATCGGCGGATACGGTCAGCCGCTCTACGAGTTCTTCCGCATTCTCAAGCTCACCGGTATCGGACAGGATGACGCCCGCCGGATACTGAAAGCGACCGCTGATCGCGAGGGTCGGCCCGAGGTCCCGGAGGCGTTGAACCGGGAGCACGGCCGTTTGGAGACCATCCGGCGGCTCACCGGCGGCAATCCCCGTCTGCTGGTCCTGGCCTGTCGCATGCTGATCGAGTCACCACTCGGCTCCGCGATGGAGGATCTGGAGCTCCTGATCGACGAGCAGACGCCGTATTTCAAGGCCCGCATCGAGGAGCTGCCGGTCCAGGCTCGCAAAGTCTTTCACTGTCTCGCCGAAGGGTGGAAGCCGTTGCCGGCGAAGGAGGTGGCCGGCGCCGCGAGACTGAGTTCCTCGCACGCCAGCGCTCAGCTCAAGCAGCTCCTTGATCGAGGCTATGTAAGAGAGGTAAGGCTGCCCCACGCAAAACGCACGCGTTACGAAGTGGCGGACCGGTTCTACAACATCTATTACCTGCTGCGGTTCTCGCGCGCGGGTCGCGAGCCACTCGAAAGACTCGTCGGGTTCCTCCACGATCTGTTCGGCCCGTCCGGGATGCGAACCATGTACCCTGCCACACTGGCAACGTTGCGGAATCACGGCAGCGGAACACAGGAAATCTCCGAACTGCTGGGCGTGTTGGCCGGTCACGTCGCCCGGGACATAGGGTTCGAAGGCCGCGACGATTGGCGAAACAAAGCGGTCGCCATTGTCGTTGAACGCATCGGTCCGGACGCGCCTGTCATGAAGGAGATTGTCGATGCATTCTCAGGTCAAGCGCATAGGAAGCGCTTCGGAGAAACGATCTTGGAAGCCGGGAAACTGGTGGATGCCGGACGTTTCGTGGAGGCAGAGGCACTATTGCAGGAGTTCGTTGAGTATGAGCCTGATAACGCCCTCGCTTGGCTGATGCTCGCGTCTGTCCTGGTCCAGCAAGATCGTTACGAAGGCGCCTTGGCTTCAATGGTACGTGCTGCGGATTGTGGCGGTCCAGATTACTTACGAGGGTTCAGCGCTTGGGTGGGGATATTGAGAGGAGTTGCTCTCCTTGGAATGGATAGACATGACGAGGCGATCGCCAGCTTCGAGGAAGCGTCTCAGGACGAAGAGTCTCAGGAAGCGGGTTCCCTTGGGCGCTTGGCTGCGGCCTTCGCGTCCATGGCCGCCGGAGCGCTTCTGGCAAGCTCTGACCGGCATGAGGATGCCGCCGCTGCGTTGCAGCGATCATCGGAACACGTTCGCACAGATGACGCACCTGAGTTGCGCCGAATGGCGGCTGCCTCCTTGGCGAAGAAAGGCGATCTTCTTGCCAAGATGAACCGCGATGAAGAGGCTGTTTGTGCACGGATGAGAGTTGAGGACTATGTTCTTCCCAGCGACTCGGAGGAACTGCGCCAAGAGGTCGTACGGGCTCTGTCCAAGAACGGATACGCGCAAGTCCTTCGAGATGATTACGAAGGTGCGGTCGACTCCTGGAAGCGGATGACCGCGTACGTCTCCGTGAGCGATTCAGTGGAGTTGCGTGAAATCGCCACGACCACTGTGTTTGCCAAAGGAGTGGCTAGTTATCTCGATGGAGAACAGGAAGGTCTGGCTGCCGCTCAACTATTCGCCAAGGCATATATCTGTGCCGATGATCCACTCGAATCGCGTCGTTCTACCGCCAAGGCGATCTGCTCCGGCGGACAGTTGTTGCTTTCGATCGAGAGATATGCTGCGGCGGAAACCGTTTTTGGAATGACGGCGGAATTCGATCCCGATCTCGATGAATCATGGGCCGGTCGGGCAGACGCTATATTGTTCCAGGGCGGGGATGCTCGTCTGTCCGAGGCCGAAAAGTACGCTCGCCGAGCTGTGGAATTGGGACCAGATAATCCAAGTGCTCTGTTGACGGTCTCCGATATTCTGGCCCGTCGGGACCGTTGGGGTGAAGCGCTGGATCAACTCGAACGCTCCGTGCGCATCGGTGGCAAGGAACTCCTGGACAAGGAGAGTCGCCGCTTGACGGAGTTGTTGATTGGGGCGTCGGTGGCGGGGCAAGCGCGGCGTGTCAAGGAGATGATGGCGGAGTCCACGCTGGCCGAACGGATGGAGCCCTTGTGGCATGCCGTACGCGTCGAGCTGGGCGAGGAGCTCGAGCCCCTGCCGACGGAGATCATGGATGCCGTGATCGAAGTGAGACGGAGAATCTCCAGGGACGACGGAAGCGAGCGCGAGACGGTCGGGGACGTGTAGGCGAGGACCGCTGCTCACCGTGGCCGTGGTGACCGCCGGGACGCTCTCGTGCGAGCGTCGAGCATGCCGTTCATCAAGATCAACGACTACGATTCGATCGAGCTGATGCCGGGCGTGCGGGCTCGCACGCCTTACGGAACGCGGATCATGCTGTCCTATCTGGAGATGGAGGCCGGCAGCCTCGTGCCCATGCACCAGCACCCGCACGAACAGGCGGGGCTGCTCATCGAAGGCCGCATGGAGCTTACCATCGGCGACGAGTCCCGCATCTGCGAGCCGGGCGACATGTTCATCATCCCGCCCGACACCCCGCACAGCGCGCGGCCGATCGACGGGCCGGTCAAGGCGCTCGACGTCTTCAGCCCCGTGCGGGAGGACTACGCGGCGAAGTTCAACCAGTACTTCGGGCCGGCCTGATGGCATCCCGCCCTGCACGACGACCGAACATCCTGCTGCTGCTCACCGATCAGCACGCGCCACTGGTATCGGGATTCGCGGCCGACCCGATCGTGCGCACCCAGGCCCTGGACGCGATCGCCGCCGACGCGGTGCAGTTCGACACGGCACTGTGCGCCAGCCCGGTGTGCACGCCGTCGCGCATGTGCCTGATGACCGCCAGGGAGGCGCACCGCTGCGCGGCCTGGAACAACCACTGGGTGATCTTCCCCGAGCACGTCACCTGGCCCGGCCACTTCGCCGGGCACGGCTACCGCACCTGCCTGGTCGGCAAGATGCACTTTGGCGGCGCCGATCAGATGCAGGGGTTCCAGCACCGCCCGTACGGCGACCTGCGCCACGGGCTGGGCCACCAGATCGACCCGATCGACTTCTTCCCCGTCTACGCCGGGGCGTCGGGCGCGGGCGTCACGGAGATCCCGGAGAGCCTGCTGCAGGAGAACGTGGTCACGCGCGAGTCGCTGGCGTTCCTTCTGGAGCATCAGGACACGCAGCCCGACACGCCGTGGTTCCTGTGCGCCTCGTACAGCCGCCCCCATTCGCCGTTCACCGCCCCCGGCCGCTACATCCGGCGCTACCGCGACCGTGTGCCGCCGGCCGAGTTGCCGGCCGACTTCCCGGACGGACTCGACGACTACGCGCGCCGCTGCTTCGCCGACGAGGTGGGGGAGGAGTTGACCGCCGAGCAGCAGCTCCGCGCGCGTGAGGCGTACTACGCCTGCGTCGACTTCGTGGACGACTGCATCGGCGAGCTGATGCGCGGGCTCGATGCCGCCGGACTGCTCGACGACACCATCGTCATCTACACCAGCGACCACGGCGAGATGGCCGGTCACCACGGCCTGTGGGGGAAGACCGTCCACTTCGAGCCGTCGGTGGGCGTGCCGTT
The DNA here is from genome assembly GCA_963662775.1 of Spirochaetia bacterium. GTDB lineage: Bacteria > Spirochaetota > Spirochaetia > SZUA-6 > Bin103 > CATQHW01. The sequence continues at coordinate 226,858 of OY759747.1, read as the reverse complement.
ACTGATGTCGGGGCCGAGCATCGCGCCGGGCAGCGCGCGCGTCGCGCATCCGGTGTCGCTGCTCGACCTGTTCCCGACCACCTGTGCGCTGGCCGGGCTGCCGATCCCGGCGGAGCTGGACGGCGTGGACCTGAGCCCGCTGCTCGCCGACCCGGCGAGCGACGCCGCCCCCCGCCGCTACGCCCCCAGCGCCTACTACGCCTACGGCAACCGGGTCCGCGGACTGACGGAGTCAAAGGAACCCGAGCCGCACCAGGCGATGCGGCTGGTGCGCGGCCGCGACTGGAAGTACGTGGAGATCGAGGGCGGCCGGCCGGTGCTGTTCGACATGCGGGGCGACCCGGGAGAGACCACCAACCTGGCCGGCGACCCAGGCCACGCCGAGCGCTGCCGGCAGATGCGCAAGGCGCTGTTCGACGGGTTCAGTTGGGAACACGTGCACACCCAGCTCGCCGCCGACCGCGCGCGCCTGCCGCAGTACCTCTCCGGCCTGAAGCCGTCGACCCCCAACCAGTACATGCTGGGCGACGGCCGCGTCTTCGACGCGGAAGGCGACCTGTACGGCGCCCGCTGGCTGCCCTATCCCGACCTCAAGGGCGGCGGCGTCATCCCGCAGCAGTTCGGCTGAACGGCCGGCCGATGCCCGGGAAGGCGTGCGTGGGCTGGTTGGCGTAGCGCTTCATCTTCAGGGTCAGGCGGGCGCCGGCCCCCGGCGCCAGGTGCACGGTTACGGCCGATTCGTCCAGGGAAGTGGCGCTGCCGTCCACCTCCACCTGCGTGAGCTGGTGTTCGGCATAGGCGCCGGCCTGCAGGACCAGGGCGTGACGCCGCACGGGGCTGAGGTTGACCAGCTTGACCGTCACCTCATCGTCGCTCATGGAATCGACGAGCGACGCTACGTCGTCGGGGATGCCGGGACGGCCGCGGTCCAGGTCGAAGTAGCGCACGCGGGTGTGCCAGGCGACGCCGATGTGCCGAGACGGCAGGCCGCCGAGCATCAGCTCGACCAGTCGCCAGATGCAGGCCCCGGGATTCATGGAGTTCATGCTCTCCGAGAGCCGCGTGTCGGGCGTCGTGGTGTCGTCGCGCATGCGCTGCACGGTCTCGCGCAGCGCGGCAAGTTCCCCGGAGAGCGCCGAGACCGGGTAGTCGGGATCGTCTCCCGACAGGTACGCGCCCCACGGGCTGCGCCGCGCCAGCGCCCGGTCGCGCTCGTCCATCGACCAATAGAAGATCTCCAGAGCGCCGTGGTCGTACGGGTCGGGGGAGAATTCGTACCAGCCGTCGTCACCGTGCTTCTGCGGGTACTGCAGCGTGCCGTCGATCTCCTTCGCGTGGGCGCTGACCGCCTGGATGTTGCGCCGCCACACGTCCACGTAGCGCTGGTCGCCGGAGACGAGCAGGGCGTTGCCGAAGCCGTACGGCGCCAGGGAGCGGAAGTACGCCTTGTGGTCCCAGCCGTACACCGCCCCCCACCAGCGGCCGCCGGTGCCGCCGCCGATGGTGCCGTCCAGGCCGACGTTGCTGGGCATGATGCCGCCGTTCTCGTCCGCGCGCTCCACCCATGCGTCGGCGTACTCCAGGATCCAGTCGCGGTACCTGGCCTCGCCCGTGCACAGGTACGCGTTCAGCGCCATCACGGTGACCGCCAGGTTGCACGGGGTGTCGCCGGTCACGTCCTGGTAGATGGAGAAGTGATCGACGTAGTCCTGCCAGGTGCGGTGCCAGCGCAGCGGTGTGAAGCGCCCCTCGCACTCGAACGGGTCGCCTCCCCAGTCGACGGGGGTGGTCCGGCGCAGCACCGGGCCGCGGCTGCCGGTCATCACGCTGCGGATCAGGCGGTGCTTTGGATCGTAGTTGGCGGCGCCGGGGTCCTCGTCCATGTAGAAGCCCGCGTAGCGGCGCATGCGCGCTTGGTAGGTCGGGTCCCACGGCTCGGCCAGGCCCTGCTGGAACAGCCCGTGGAAGCCCTCGGCGTTGTGCACGAAGTCGAAGCTGGTCGGGAACTCCTTGTAGTACATGCCGTCGCGCGCCAGCGGGCACTCGACCGTGCGCGCCTCGGTGTACTGCCGCATGTGGCCCTCGATGCCCTGCCGGTACAGCTCCAGGACCCGCTCCGGGCCGCCGAGCGCGTAGAGCTCGGTCCAGCCGGTGACGTTCTCCGCCGCGTCGTCGGGGCCGTCCAGCGCACCCCAGCGCGGGTAGCAGAGCAGGTAGCCGCGCTCGTCGAAGTACTTGGCGTAGAACTCCTCGATCGCGGCCGGCAGGGCGGCCATGAGCCGGCGCTCCAGGAGCGCCCAGTGCGGCGCCGCCATCGGCGTGGTCAGTTCCAGGGTGGTCTCGGGCAGTGGGCGGTCGTGCATCCGACCAGTATACCGGGTGCGGACGCTGACTGACGGCGTCGTGTAGCCAATAGGCTATACTCGGCGTCGTGGCCATTACGCAGCTCGTCCGCGAGTCCCGCAGACGGGCGGGGTTGACGCAGGCAGAGCTGGCTCGGCGCGCTGGCGTGGCGCAGTCGACGGTAGGACGAATCGAGGCGGGGATGCGCGTCCCTTCCACCGACCTGGCGGAACGCCTCGTTCGCGCTGCCGGTTTCGAGATCCGGGTGGCGCTCGGCGAACCGGATCCGGACACCGACTCGATGTTCGAGCGGACGCTACGGCGCACACCGGCCGAACGGCTGGCGGATGCCTCCAGAGCAGCCCGATTCGTCCTTCGCGGGCGCAGAGCCTTAGACGGTGCGGAACGCGGCGGTGACGGCTGAGGGCGGCTTCGATCCGGTCCGCATGCTCGCGGCGCTGCACGACGCCGGCGTCCAGTTCGTGCTGATCGGCGGCATGGCGGCGGTCCTGCACGGAGACGTGGGTGTGACCGTCGATCTGGACGTGGTCCCGGGGCGGACGCCGGACAACCTGGAAAAGCTGGCGGCTGCGCTTCGGAGGCTTGACGCCCGCATCCGCGTCGCGGATGTGCCGGCAGGGCTGGCGTTCGACTGCTCCGCCGGATTCTTCAGGAACCTGTCGGAGGACGCGACGCTGAACCTCACGACTCGCGCGGGCGACCTCGATCTTGCGTTTCGCCCGAGCGGCACTCACGGTTATCCTGATCTGAAGCGGGACGCCGTGGAGATCGAGGCGGCGGAGGGCGTGCGGATTCTCGTCGCCTCGCTGGCGGACGTGATCCGCTCCAAGGAAGCCGCCGACCGGGAGAAGGATCGAACAGCCTTGCCACGACTACGCCGCCTGCGCGACCGAAAGCACCGGGACGGCAGGCGACACACGGGGAATTCATGAATCTGAATCGGAGCGAGGAGGCGTACGCTTTGGCGCTCAAGCTGCTGCCCGGCGGCGTCAACAGCCCGGTGCGGGCGTTTCGGCGCGTCGGCGGGGAGCCGATCTTCTTTCGTAGCGGCTCAGGAAGCCGCTGTATCGACCTGGACGGCAACCAATACACCGACTACTGCCTGTCGTGGGGGCCGCTCATCCACGGGCACGCGCCCGCGGCGGTGGTGGAGGCGGTGCGCCGCGCGGCAGCCGACGGGCTGTCGTTCGGGGCCTGCCACGAGCGCGAGCTGGAGCTGGCGGAGCTGGTGCTGGGCGCGGTGTCCGGCCGGCGGCGGATGCGGGCGGTGAGCTCCGGCACCGAGGCGGTCATGACGGCGGTCCGCATCGCGCGCGCGGCCACCGGCAGGGAGCTGGTGGTCAAGTTCGACGGCGGCTACCACGGCCACGCCGACGGCATGCTGGTCAGGGCCGGCTCCGGGCTCGCCACGCAGGCGATCGCCGACTCGGCCGGCGTGCCGGAGGCGGTCGCGGCGACCACGGTGGTGGTGCCGTTCGACGACGAGTCGGCGATCGAGGCCGTGTTCGCGGAGTTGGGCAGCCGGATCGCCGCGGTGGTGATGGAGTCGCTGCCGGCCAACAACGGGCTGCTGCCGCAGCGGCCCGAGTATGTCCGGCTGGTGGAATCGCTGGCGCGGCGCGCCGGAGCCCTGCTGGTCCTGGACGAGGTGATCTCGGGCTTCCGGCTGCGCTACGGCAGCTACGGCGAGGGGCTCGGACTCGACGCCGACCTGCTCACCTTCGGCAAGGTGATCGGTGGGGGAATGCCGCTGGGTGCGGTGGTCGGAGCGCCGGAGCTGATGGACCTGCTGGCCCCGGACGGCGCGGTCTACCAGGCCGGGACACTGAGCGGCAATCCGCTGTCGATGGCAGCCGGGATCGCGGCGCTGCAGGCGCTGCGCGACGACCCGCCGTACGAGCGGCTGGAGCAACTCGGCGCCGGACTCGACGCCGCGATCGCCGGTCTCGGTCGCGGCGACGTGCAGATCGGGCGGGCCGGCTCGATCGCCTGGCTCTACCTGGCGTCGGGAGATCTGCCCCGCCGCGCCGACGGCATCGATCCGGCGGCGGTCGAGCGGTTCGGTTCGCTGCACCGGCCGCTGCTTGAGCGGGGCCATTACCTGCCTCCGTCCGCCTACGAGGTGCTGTTCCTGAGCACTGCGCACACGGCGGAGCAGATCGAGGCGCTGGCCGCCGACCTCGGTGAGCTGTTGGAGACGGCGGAAGGGTAAGCCGGCCGGGCGCACCCGGTGGCCGGCGCTGCCAATGGCCGCGTCCGCCGATCCACGCCGATATTCGTTAACGGAGTGACGATGGACACCGATTCCCGCACCAAGCTGCTCGCCGACGTCGAGGCGTTCTGCCGGGAGGTTCGTCCGGTCGAGGACCTCTGCTACCTGGAGCACCGGTTCAACGACCAGGCCATCGAGCTTGCGCGCAAGCACGACATCCTGGGCCTCAACGTGCCGGTCGCCTACGGCGGACGCGGCGCCGACCTGCGTACCTACGTCGACGCGCTGGCGCGCATCGGCCGGGAGGGGACGGGCGTGCGCACGCTGTTCTCCGGCCATTGCTCGATCGGCCAGACGGTGCTGATCGAGTGGGGGAGCGAGGCGCAGAAGCGGCGCGTGCTTCCGGAGACCGCCGCCGGCCGCGCGATCATGGCGTTCGGCCTCACCGAGCCCGAGGCCGGATCGAACCCGCGCGAGATGCAGATGACCTACCGGCGCGAGGGCGACCGGTTCCTGCTCAACGGCGTGAAATACCTGATCTCCAACGGCAGCATCGCCGACCTGATCGTAGTGTTCGCCTACCCGGAGCCCACCGGCGATCCGGCGGCCGACAAGGCGCGGCGGTTCAGCGCCTTTCTGGCCGCGACCGACCAGGAGGGCATCGAGCGGGAGATGATGACCGCAAAGGTGGGGCTGCCGACCAGCGACACCTCGATGTTCGAGCTCACCGACTACCCCGTGCCGGTGGAGAACCTGCTGGGCGCGGAAGGGCAGGGGCTGACCATCGCCATGCAGACGTTGCGCGCCGGGCGGCTGAGCGTGGCGGCCGGCTGCCTGGGCGTGATCGAGGACTGCCTGGAAGAGGCGTGCGCCTACGCCAAGGAGCGCTCACAGCACGGCAAGCCGATCGCCCGCCACCAATTGGTGCAGGAGCACATCGCCACGATCGAGCTGGCCCGGCAGGCCTCGGAGAGCCTGATCCACACCGCGGCGGACGCCAAGCAGGCCGCCTATGACAACCCCGATGACGCTGCCCTGATGGCGCGCGTCGACCTGCTGGTTGCGGAGGCCAAGCTGTTCGCCTCCGACGCCGCGTTCCGCGCGGCCGACAGCGCCATGCAGGTGTTCGGCGGACGCGGCTACTCGGAGCTGTTCCGTCCGGGGCGGCACTGGAAGGACGTGCGCGTCTGCCGCATCTACGAGGGGACCGACGAGATCCTCAAGCTCAAGGTGGCGGCCGGGGTCCTCGGCAAGGAGTACGAGGCCTACCGCTGAGCGGAGAGTTGCGCCCGGAACCCTTCCCACGCGCTGGCGATCACCTTGCCGGCGGAGGCTTCGATCAGGGCGGCGCCGACCGGTTTGAGCAGCCCACCGAGTTCGTCCACGGTCGCCGTCCAGGTAACGTCGGTGCCGTCGACGGCCTCGTCCACCTCAAACGTGGTGGTCACCGCCGCCATCGACCCGATCCCCTTGCTGCGGATGCCGAGCACCAGCCGCGGCTCCGCACGCTGCTGCACGTCGATCGTGGTCGACAGCGATCCGGTCAGGAACGACAGACCGGGCTTCACCTTGCAGGTGACGTGATCCTCGCTGGTACGTGACGCCGACGACAGGCCCGGAATCGCGCCGGCCAGGAAGGAGAGGTCGGACAGCCGCCGCCACACGTCGTCGGCGGGCTGCGTGAAGCGCTCCACGCCCGACAGCTCGATCATGGCGCCTCCCGCTCGACCACCACGCCGCACGCCTCGCCGCCGCCGATGCACAGCGCCGCGACGCCGCGCACGGCGCGACCGGCCGGCAGCGCGGCAAGACCGTGCAGCAGCGTGATAAGGATGCGGGCGCCGCTGGCCCCGATCGGATGCCCCAGCGCCACGGCGCCGCCGTCCACGTTGCAGCGATCGCCGTCGATGCCCAGATCGCGCTCCACGGCCAGGTTGCCGACGGCGAACGCCTCGTTGATCTCGAACCGGTCGACGTCGTCGATCGCCACGCCGGCCCGGTCCAGGATCGGCGGTATCACCTGCGCCGGCGCCACCAGGAAGCGGGCGGGCGCGGCCGCCACGCTGCCGTGCGCGACCAGCGTGGCGAGCGGCGTGATGCCCAGCTCGGCCGCGCGGCGGTCGGTCATGACCACGCAGGCGGCTGCGCCGTCGTTGAGCGACGACGCGTTGGCGGCGGTGATCGTGCCGTCGGCGGCGAAGGCGGGACGCAGCGTGGTCATCTTGTCGAAGTCGGCGCGGCCCGGTTCCTCGTCGGCCGTGACGGAGCGGCCGGCTCTCGCCTCGACCGGGACGACCTCGGCGTCCCAGCGTCCGCTGCGCTGAGCGTCCAGTGCGCGTCGGTAGGACCGCGCCGCGTAAGCGTCCTGCGCGGCGCGGTCGATGCCGTACTCGCGTGCGATCAGCTCGGCAGCGTCCCCCATGTGGAAGTCGTTGTACACGTCCCAGAGCCCGTCGACGATCACGCTGTCGGCGGCCTGCTGGTGGCCGTAGCGGAAGCCGCGGCGGGCGCCGGACAAGAGGTACGGGGCGTTGGACATGCTCTCCATGCCGCCGGCCACCGCGATGCCGGCGTCACCGGCCAGCACGGTGCGTGCGGCCAGGATCACCGCCTGCAGTCCCGACCCGCACACCTTGTTGACCGTCGTGCAGGGAACGGCTTCCGGGAGCCCGGCGCCGATCGCGGCCTGCCGGGCAGGCGCCTGGCCCGCGCCGGCGGTGAGGACCTGGCCCATGAAGACCTCGTCCACGTCCTGCGGGGCGATGCCCGCGCGGCGCACCGCCTCGCCGATCGCCGTCGCGCCCAACCGTGGGGCGGACACCGACGCCAGCGCGCCGCCCAGCGCGCCGATCGGGGTACGGCAGGCCGCGGCTATCACGGCGTGTTCGGCGGGCATATCCTGAGGCGCAGTCTGTCGGAACCCCGCTTTCGCGGCAAGTCCGACGGGGGCGGTGTCGGTCCGAGCAGGTCGATCCTTACCCGAGCATCGGGGTCCGGGTACGCGTTACATTGTCGGCGTGAAACCTCCACGGTTCGCCGATCTGGGGCTGCCGGGTGGCGACATGGTCGATGAGGGGCTGACCGACCTTGCCTCCGGTCGTACCCGCGCCGCCAGCCTGCTGGTATCGCTGGCGGCCCCACGTCTGCGCCGTGAGGGCGTCCCGGTCACGAACACCCAACCTGACCCTGAGCTGCAGCTCTATCGGCTGCTCTCGTTCACCGAAGGCGATCTGGCCTATGCGCGCTACAACGCGTACCTCCGGCTGATCGTGTCGTTTGCGGACTCGTGCTCGGTGGCCCGATTGGCTGAGCCGGGGCCACGCACGTAGCAGGATGCGAGAGAGCGTTACCCGCGAACGCCTGATCGCATTCATGCAGCGCCTCGCCGACGACGATGCGGTGTTCCGCGACATCCAGCGCATCAAGGACACGGAGCATCTGAACGGTGGAGCTCGTGCGGCCCGAGCACTTCGTCCCGCTGCTTGCAGGCGCCGCCGAACGCCACATCTTCATCGCGACCTTCGGCGCCGTCAGCTTCTATCACTACGATCCGTATTCGCAGGCATTCGAACTCGAACACCCCAAGCGTATTGTCTTGGAACGATCGCGGTGAAACCGCCGTTGTTGCATGTGACCGCCCAGATCGAAGAATATGTTGTGGGTCGTGGCACCTTGGGGTATCGTCCTCTATTCGTCAAGGCACGTCCGTGGTCCACGACGTAACGGCCGAACTTATTCGAGATATAGTGAGTGACATCATGCATGAATCATCAAGCTGCGGCGCCATTCTCATCGTCATCGATGGGTGCCGTCCGGACGGTATCCAACAGGCGGACACCCCGAACATCGATTCGCTGATCGCGCGCGGGGCGTACACGTTCAATGCACAGAGCGTCGTTCCATCCGCCACGTTACCGTGCCACACCTCGATGTTTCGGGGCGTAACGCCCTCACGGCACGGCATCACGACCAATACATGGGTGCCGATGGTGCGCCCGGTGCCGAGCATCGCCGAGTCCGCGCACGCGATGAACAGGGAAACGGCGTTCGTCTACAACTGGGAACAGCTTCGCGATCTGGCGGCGCCGGGCTCACTCGATTTCTCCTACTTCAGGGAGAACCTCGACGACCCGGAGGGCGACCTGACGATGGCGCAGATCGCAGCACAGCATCTGATTGCGGATCAGCCTGACTTCTGCTTCCTCTACCTGGGCATCGTTGACATCGTGGGGCATCGGCACGGGTGGATGTCTGCGGAGTACATCGAACAGATCGGCGTCGCCGACCGGGCGATCGGCATGGTGCTGGAGCAACTCGAAGAGGCGAAACTCCTGGACCGCTACTTCATCCTCGTCCAGAGCGACCACGGCGGCCACGAAAAGACCCATGGAACGGACCTGCCCGAGGACGTGACGATTCCGTGGATCGCAGCTGGTGCGAACGTGCGGCATCCCGGCGACATCACGGGGCCGGTACGCATCTTCGACACCGCACCGACCCTCGCGCATGTGCTCGATCTGCCGTTATCGAGCGATTGGGAGGGACGGCCGATCGAGCAGATCTTCTAGCGTGGTCGATGGCGCGGGCAGCCACGGCGCGAGCTTGCCGCCGGCGTGGTTTCTCCCCACCATGCCGCGCCATGAGCGACCATCGTCTGAGCGAGGCCACTACGGCCCACTTCACCTACCGCGGCGCACAGCTCAACGAGATCTCGTTCCCACTCGGTGGGATCGGGTCCGGCTGCATCGGCCTGGCGGGCAACGGCCGGCTGATCGACTGGGAAATCTTCAACCGGCCCGCCAAGGGCAGCGTGAACGGCTTCAGCCACTTCGCCGTCAAGGCAGAGCGCGCCGGCGAGGTGGTGGACGCGCGGGTGCTGCACGGCGACCTGACCGGACCGCTGTCCGGCAGCATGCGCTCCACTTGGCTGGACAGCTTCGGCTTCGGCCCGATGCGCGCGACCCTGGGCGGCCTGCCTCACTTCGCGGAGGTCGAGTTCGAGGGCACCTTCCCGGTAGCGACGCTCACCTTCCGGGACGGGAAATTCCCGGGCACGGTCACCCTGCGCGCCTACAACCCCTTTATCCCCGGCAACGCCGACGACTCCAGTATTCCCGCGGCCTGCTTCGAGGTGCACGTGACCAATCCCGGCGGCGACGACCTGGACTACACGGTCGCGCTGGCGGTCTCGAACCCGGCCCCCTCAGGATCGCTCAACCGCGCCCGGCGCGACGGCGCGGCGCAACTCCTCACGCTGGCGGCGAGCGACATCGCCGACGATCACCCGAGCAGCGGTGACCTCACCATCGCCACCGACTGCGCCGGCGTCAGCTACCAGGAGTGCTGGTTCCGCGGCATGTGGTTTGACGACCTGACCATCTACTGGCACGACTTCACCGCGCCGGGCGGTTTCCAGAATCGCAGCTATCCGGAGCCGGGCGCAGCGGGCCACGGGTTCGGGGTAGGCGACACCGGCGTGCTGGCGGCCACGCTCGGCGTCCCGGCGGGGGAGACGCGCACCACGCGATTCGTGCTGACCTGGAGCTACCCCAACTGCGTCAACTACTGGCACCCGGTGGGGGCCGAGGGCGAACAGCGCGACGGGCCGCCGCCGGAGCTCATTCACGCGGAGTGGCGCAACCACTACGCGACCCGGTTCCCGGACTCCGCGGCCAGCGCCGTCTACTGCCTGCGCGAGTGGGAGCGGCTGCACGACCGGACCCTGGCGTTCCGCGACGCCCTGTATGCCTCAAGCGTTCCCGTCCCCGTGCTCGATGCAGCGGCCGCCACCCTGTCGGTGCTCAAGAGCCCCACTGTGCTGCGGCTGGAGGACGGCACGTTCTACGGCTTCGAGGGGGTGCGCGTGGACCAGGGCTGCTGCGAGGGAAGCTGCACCCACGTGTGGAACTACGCCTGCGCGCTGCCGTTCCTGTTTCCGGACCTGGAGCGCTCCATGCGCGACGCCGACTTCCGCTACAACGCCGGTGCCGACGGCGGCATGACGTTCCGCCTGCAGTTGCCGCTCGGGCGGGAGCGGCTCGGCTTCCGGCCCTGCGCGGACGGCCAGTTCGGCGGAGTGATCAAGGCCTACCGCGACTGGAAGATCTCCGGCGACTCGGAGTGGCTGCGCGGCCACTGGGAGACGATCAAGCGGAACATCTCGTTCGCCTGGGCCGAGAGCAACCCCGACCGCTGGGACGCCGACCGCGACGGCGTGCTGGAGGGACGCCAGCACCACACCCTGGACATGGAGCTGTTCGGCCCCAACTCCTGGCTCACCGGCTTCTACCTGGCGGCCCTGGCCGCGGGCGCCGAGATGGCCGAGCACTTCGGCGAGCCGGATACCGCGGCCGAGTACCGGGCGCTGTTCGCGCGCGGCAAGGGGTGGGTGGACGCCAACCTGTTCAACGGCGAGTACTACCAGCAGCGGATCGACCTCACCGACCGCTCGATCCTGCAGGCGTACTCCGGCGGCGCCGCGGAGAGCTATCGCGGCGGACGTTCCTCGGTGTGGAACTACTGGGACGACGAGCACGGCCAGATCAAGTACCAGGTGGCCGAAGGGTGCGCGATCGACCAGGTGCTTGCGCAGTGGCACGCGAACGTCTGCGGCCTGGGCGAGGTGTTCGATCGCGAGCAGACCCGCTCGGCGCTGGCCGCCATCTACCGCCACAACTTCAAGCGGTCGTTCCGGGACCACTTCAACCCGGCGCGGCTGTACGCGGTCGACGACGAGGCCGGCACCATCATCTGCTCCTATCCGCGGACGCTGCCGGTGGTGCCGATCACCTATGCGCAGGAGACCATGCACGGGTTCGAGTACCAGGCGGCCTGCCACATGATCCAGGAGGGGATGCTGGCAGAGGGGGTGGAGCTGGTGAAGGCGGTGCGCGACCGCTACGACGGCAGCCGCCGCAACCCCTGGAACGAGATCGAGTGCGGCAACAACTACGCGCGCTCGTTGGCCGCCTTCGCGCTGCTGCCGGCGTACTCGGGGTTCGAGTTCGACGCCGTAACAGGCCACGTCGGGTTCAGCCCCAAGGTGTCCGACACGCCGTTCACGGCGTTCTGGAGCTTGGGCTCCGGCTGGGGCACCTGCACGCTGGATGCGGCGGAGATCAGGCTCCAGGTCGAGTCGGGCGAGCTGTCGCTGTCCAGCTTCGCCAGCGACCGGCTTGCCGGCGGCACGGTCACCGGCGTTCGGGTGGGAGAGGTCGCACCTTCGTTCCGCGCGGAGGGCGCCACGCTGGTCTTCGCTGAGCCGGTGTGCGTCACCGCCGCAGCACCGCTCGCCATCTCGCTGGCAGTGAGCGTCTGATGGCGACCGATGCCGCGCTGAGGTGGCCGGTCGGGCAGGGGAGCGGTAGCGGCGAGGCCACGGGGATCGAACTTGCCGCGAGCATCGACATCCGCCAGAACCGCTACCGGGGTTGGCATCCGGTCGCCGGCGCATGGGATCCGGGCTCGACGCCGTTCAACGTCCACCAGACCGGCCAGGTGCGTCCCAACGGCACGGCGTTCGGGATGGAGCCGGCACGCGGGGCGTTCCCGGGGCAGGAACCGGTCACCGGTTTTCAGGGCCGGCGCTTGGTGAACAGCAAGAACCGCAACCTGGGCACCCTGATCGGCGAGCTGCAGTCCGAGGTGTTCACGATTGCCGGCGACGGCATCGACTTCCTCATCGGCGGCGGCGACTTCGCGGACGTGACCTGCCTGAACCTGCACGTGCGCGGCGCCGCGGGTTGGGAACGGGTGCGCAGCGCGACCGGCGAGCGCAACCTCGCGCTGGTGCGGCGCGGCTGGGACGTGGCCGGGTTCCGCGGCCGGCAGGCGTACCTGCAGATCCTGGACTACGCGCCCGTGGAGCCGTGGGGGTGGCACGCCGCGCCGCGCTACGCGGAGGATGACTGGGGCTTCATCCTGGTGGACGACATCCGCCAGACCGACGGCGCCCCCGAGCCGCGCCGCGTCGACGAAACCGGCGACCGAGCGCGCAACTTCGACTTCGAGACGCTGCTGCCGGAGCGGTTCACGGTGGTCGCGGCGCACGGCGCCGGCGGCGCCGGCGCCGTCTTCGAGATCCACGATCGCGAGCACGCCGGGACGGCGGGCCTCCTGTATTGCACCGCCGCGGTCGAGCCGTGCGCCCGTGATCTCTGGCAGGTGTCCGTTACCTGGCGCTACCGCGGGCCGACCCTGAGCGGCGTCAAGCTGCGTCTCACCAGCCGGCTGCCGATCGCGGCCAGCGCCGCGCGCCACACCCTGCATCCGGGGCTGCTGTATGACGGCAACCCCACCGCCGAGGCGTGCCACTACCTGGGAGAGGACTTCCCGGAGGCGGCCTCCACGGTTCCCGCCGGGTTCAGCGTCGAGGACGGGGAGCGGGTGTGCGCGGGCTGGGTGGCGCCGCAGCAGCGGGCTGCCGACGTCACGGCCAGCGTGCGCCTGCAGGTGGACCCCGAGTCGGGCCGCTACGAAGCCGTGCACCAGCTTCCCGAGTCGGCCGTGTTCGGCCGGCGGCTGCTGCTGGATAGCGACGAACGGCTCACCCTGGACGACGGCGCCTGCCACGCCAAGACGCTCTACCTGTACGCCGCCGGCCGCCCGCCGGGACCGGTCTACCGGCCGGGCTACTGCGGCGCCCTGTCGGCGGCTTGGCGGCAGCTCTACCCGGTCTCGCCGACCAATCCGCCGCACACGCTCCGCGCGGACTACGAGATGCGCCTCCGCACCACGCTCGGAGACCACGGCCTGATCCAGGAGATCGTCCGCGGCGGGCGCAGCTACCGCGTGTTCTACGTCGGGCGCTGGGTGTACGGCGATGCGCCGACCGGTGGCGGGCGGTTTCTTCCCAAGGAGTACTTCCACCGGTTCGTCGGCTTCTCCTGGTCCGGCATGGCCGGGCTGGTGGCCCACGCCGCGCTCGATCACGGCCTGCGGCACGGCGACGACGACGCGGTGCGGGTCGCCGTGGACACCATGGACCTCTTCGCCGAGCACGGGGTGTCGCCGCTGGGCATCCTGTACCCCACCTATCACGAGGATCACGCCGGGCTGGTCGACACCTTCGGCACCTACTACGACCCCGGGCGCATCGACATGGGACCGCTGGGGGAGGGCCTGTACTGGTACGTGCGCTGCGCCGAACGGCTGCGGAGCCACGGGAGCGAGCCGCCGGCGAGCTGGATGGCCGCGGTGCGCAGCTCCCTCGACCGCATCATGGAGCTGTTCCCGGACGGCGACGTGCCGGGCCGCATCGACGGCACGAGCGGGGAGCCCGCCGCGCGCCGGATACAGCTTCTCTACTGGGAACGCTCGCGCTGGACCGAGCGCCAGGCCCGGCCCGCTGACATCGTCTTCACCAGGCCGAGCGAGCGCGGGGCCACCAACTTCGTCTACCTGATCTGGGCCTACGTGCGCGCAGCGCGCGACCTCGGCGAGCAGCGCTACCTGGACTACGCGGTAACGCTCGGCGAGCTGGCCCTGCGGGTGATGGAACGGTTCGCCGTCTTCGCCGGATCGGAGATGGACTTCTACAACATCGACAAGCGGCAGGGGCACGCGCTGCTGGCCGCCCACATCGACCTGTACGACGCCACCGGCGACCGGCGCTGGCTGGCGGCGGCGGAGGTGGCGGCAAGCTGGTTCGGGAGCTGGCAGTACCACTACAACACCTGCACCGACGGCCTGGAGCACCTGCCGCTCGGCCGCTGGGACTACCGCACCGTGGGCGGCACCACGGTCGACATCAAGTACTCCACCAACAACCTGGTGTACGCTCAGGGCGCCACGGACCTGCTGCGGCTGTGGCGCCACACGGGCGATACGGAGTGGTTCGAGCGCGCCCGCGCGTTGCTGCATCAGGGCGTGCAGAGCTCGCTCACCGAAGAAAAGCGGCGCTGGCTCAACGCCCACTACCAGTCCGAGGCGCGGGTGCCGGCGCAGCACGCGTTCAACCCGGACACGCAGTTCGATGCCGCCTGCCTGGGCGGAGGCACCGAGGACGTGCTGCCGGCGTGGCCGTATCGCGGCAACTGGACCACCAAGTACGGCGCCATCCTGAGCATGTACATGCTGGCCGAGGCGCTCGACATCGGTCCCATCCTTGCGCGCTACGGCGGTATCACGTACCGGTTGGGGGAGACGCCCGCGGACGACTGGGTCGGCGCGCTGGAGACGCTCGATCGCGTGCGCGGGTGGCGCTCGCGGGACGGCGTCACCATCGAAGCGCGCAACATGGTCCCGTGCGCCGCCCGCTACACCGCCCGGGTGCTGGACGCGGACGGCAGTCCCGTTGCGGCCGCAGCCGGCGACTTCGCTCCCGGTGCCGACGGGATCATCCGGGTACCGCTGCCCGCGTAGCGCCGACGCGAGCGCATGGTAGGATCGGCCGGCATATAGCACAGACACCGATGGAGGAAACGCTGTGAATCGAGTTCTGACCATCCTCGCGCTGCTCGTGACGTGCACGGCAATGACATTCGCCCAATATCAGGAGGCGCCGATGCTGGCCGAGCGCGTGGCCTCGGGCGAGCTGCCGGCAGTCGACGAACGGCTCCCCGACGAGCCGCTGGTGCTCACGCTGGAGCGCAGTGCCGCCCCCGACGGCATGCTCGACGAACTTGCGATCGGGTCCTACGGCGGCGACGTTCGCCTGATCAACCTGGCGCCGAACTTCGCGCCCGAGATGTACTTCATGACCATCGAGACGCTGCTGGCGCGGCCCGGCTGGATCAGCATGGGGCATCCGCTCACCGGCAACATCTACGAAAGCTACGAGATCAGCCCGGACGGGACCATCTTCACGTTCCAGTTGCGCCGCGGCCTGCGCTGGTCGGACGGCGAACCGGTGACGACCGGCGACGTGACGTTCCACTACGAGAACATCCTGCACAACGAGCAGCTCACCCCCAACATCGGCACGCAGTTCCGCGCGCAGCTCCTGCCCACCGGTGACGTCTACGAGCTGGAGGTGATCGACGACTACTCGTACCGGATCACGTTTTCGGAGCCCACTCCCGGCTTCCTGGACGAGATCAACAAGCCGTGGATGGACTACACGGGCTTCCTGCAGCCCAGGCACTACCTGTCCCAGTTCCACGCCGACTTCGCCGACGCCGAGGAGCTGACCGCCAAGGTGGCGGCCGCCGATCTGCTGGCCGACGAGTGGTGGCGCCTGTTCCAGCTCAAGATGCTCACGCCCTGGGAAGGGAAGACCCCGGACGTGGTCGACATCCCGGTGCTGCATCCGTGGGTGGTGGTCAGCACCTCGCCCACGCAGACCGTGTTCGAGCGCAACCCCTACTACTTCAAGGTGGACGCCGCCGGCAACCAGCTTCCCTACATCGACCGCATCGTCAGCACCAAGGTGGAAGGCCCGGAGGGCGCCAGCCTGAAGATCATCGCCGGCGAGGTGGACCTGGCCGACGAGCTGGCGAAGATCTCCTCGCTGCCGATCTACCGTGAGAACGAGGCCAACGGATACCGTGCGGTCACGTCGGGCGTCGCCTACAACCCGGTCGTGCACGCCTTCAACTTCGCGTTCGAGGATGAGACCTGGCGGCAGGTCGCCGGTGACCTGCGCTTCCGGCAGGCGCTGAACCTGGCCATCAACCGCGACGAAATCATCGACGCCGTGTACTACGGCTTCGCTTCGCCGCCGGAGTGGGTCCCCGCCACCTACGATCCCGACGAGGCCGGCCGGCTGCTGGACGCCGTGGGCCTGGACAAGCGGGACAGCGACGGCTGGCGCCTGGGGCCCGACGGGGAGCGTTTCGAGATCAACCTGGAGGTGACCGCGCACCTGCCGGACACCGTGCCCGCCAACGAGCTGATCGCCGAGCACTACCGCGCGGTGGGGCTGTATACCACGCTGGAGGTGGTGGCGATCGGCCTGTTCATCGAGCGGCGCAACGCCAACCAGTACCAGATCGACACGCTGTGGAACGAAGCGACCACCCTGCACGCCTTCGGACACGCCAAGCACCACCTGATCGGTCACATCCCGCCGTGGAGTCAGTGGTACAACTCGGGCGGGGAACAGGGTGAGGAGCCTCCGGCCTGGTTCCAGGAGCTGTACGACCTGGGCCTCGGCATCGGCCCCGGCATCCCGTGGGACCAGGAGATCGTCGACCGCTACCAGCAGACCTTCTACGACACCATCCCGCAGATCAACGTCACCTACAACCCGGCGACGGTGCTGATCGTGAACGAGGAGCTCCGCAACGTGTTTCTCGAGGGCGTGGCGCAGTGGGTGATCTACAGCTCGGAGCAGCTCTATTACGAGTGACCGACCTGTAGCGGCATCGGCCTGCCGGCGCTGAGCTCGCCTCAGGCCGATGCTCCAATACATCGTGCGACGGGTGGCGGCCTTCGTGCCGCTCCTGTTGCTGCTCTCGGCGGTGAGCTTCGCGATCATCGAGCTCCCGCCGGGAGACTATCTCAGTTCGTACATGCTCCGGCTGGAGCTCCAGGGGAGCCGGATCACCGACGACCAGGTGGCGAATCTCTCCGCGTACTACGGGCTGGACCAGCCGATCTACACGCGCTATCTGCTGTGGCTGCGCAACATCCTGTTGCGCGGCAACCTCGGCTGGTCCTTCGCTCATGACCGGCCGGTTTCCGTCGTGATCGGCGAGCGACTCGGACTGACGCTGGTGGTGACCATCTCGACCCTGATATTCACCTACGTGGCGGCGGTGCCGATCGGCGTGTACTCGGCAGTGCGGCAGTATTCGTTCTTCGACTACTTCTGGACCTTCTGGGGCTTCGTGGGGCTGGCGATCCCGAACTTCCTGTTCGCTCTGGTGCTGCTGTGGATCGCCTTCCGGTACTTCGGCGTCGCCATCACCGGGCTGTTCGCGCCCGAGTTCGTCGACGCTCCCTGGAGCCTGGCGCGGGTGTGGAGCATGCTGCAGCGGCTCTGGGCGCCGGTGGTGGTGGTGGGCACCGCGGGGATGGCGGGGCTGATCCGCGTCATGCGCGGCACCCTGCTGGACGAGCTGCGCAAGCAGTACGTGGTGACCGCGCGCGCCAAGGGCGTCGCCGAGGGGCGGCTGCTGTTCAAGTACCCGGTGCGGATCGCCGTCAACCCGATCATCAGCGGCATCGGCTGGCTGTTGCCGGCCATCATCTCCGGGGCCACCATCACCTCCATCGTGCTCAACCTGCCGACCACCGGGCCGGTGCTGCTGGGCGCCCTGCAGGCGCAGGACATGTACCTGGCGGGCAGCTTCGTAATGATCCTCAGCATCCTGGTGCTGGCGGGCAACCTGATCTCGGACGTCGTCCTGGCGTGGGTCGATCCCCGCATCCGCTTCGGCCGCATAGAGACGTGAAGCAGCGCACGCGCACCGACGACGAGAGCTACTACGTCGCGTCGCAGTGGCGGATGATGTGGTGGAAGTTCCGCCGCCACCGGCTGGCGGTGGTGGCCGGTCCCGCCCTGATTCTCGTCTACCTGCTGGCCTTGTTCGCGGATTTCGTGGCCCCGTACGGGGTGACCACCCGCTTTCCCGGCTACCTGAACGCGCCGCCCAACCTGATCAGGTTCGGGGGCGGCGGCGAGGACGGGGCGGCCGGCGCCTTCGTGTACGGCCTGAAGGTGGAACGCCACCCGTACACGATGCGCAAGATCTACCAGCTCGATCGGGAGCGGCGGTACCCGATCCGCTTCTTCGCGGCCGGGGAGGAGTATCGCTTTCTCGGGCTGTTCAAGGCCGGCGCGCACCTGTTCGTGCCGGCAGAGGAAGATGCCCCCCTGTTTCTGTTCGGCACCGACCGGCTGGGACGCGACCTGTTCTCGCGGGTGCTGCACGCGTCGCGCATCTCGCTGTCGATCGGATTGATCGGGGTGTTGCTCAGCAGCGTGCTGGGAGTTCTGCTCGGCGGTCTGGCGGGCTACTTCGGCGGCATGGCTGACCGCGTCGTGATGCGGCTGGTGGACCTGCTGTCGTCCATTCCGACCATACCGCTGTGGATGGGCCTGGCCGCGGCCGTGCCACGGGAGTGGACGGTGGTGACGACCTACTTCGCCATCACGCTGATCCTGTCGCTGGTAGGCTGGACCCAGCTCGCCCGCGTGGTGCGCGGCCGTTTCCTGTCGCTGCGCGAGGAGGACTTCGTGATGGCGGCGGTGGTGTCGGCCGTGCGCGAACGGACCATCATCTTCGGCCACCTGCTGCCGTCGTTCCTGAGCTACATCATCGTGTCGCTGACCCTGGCGGTTCCGGCGGTGATCCTGGGGGAAACCGCGCTGAGCTTCCTGGGCCTCGGCATCCAGCCGCCGGCGGTGAGCTGGGGCACGCTGCTGCAGGACGCGCAGAACTTCCAGGCGGTGGCCAGTCAGCCGTGGCTGCTGATCCCCTGCATCTTCGTGGTGGTGACCGTGCTGCTCTACAATTTCCTCGGCGACGGCCTGCGCGACGCCGCCGATCCCTACGCCTGAGCAGCGGCGCGCGAATCGTAGCCGCTGCCGCTACGGTGCCGCCACCGTGATGCCGGACGGCTGCAGGCGCTCGAAGTGCGACACGTTGTAGGTGAGGATCCGATCGGCTTCCGCCTTCCGCGCGCACCGCATGTGGAGTGCATCGTAGATGGAGCCGCTGGCGAGGCCGAGGTTGGCTAATCGCCGTAGAAGCGCGTGCCGGACTGGGCTGCCTGACGTAGCAGGGCGGACGGCGCGAAGCGCTCGCCGTGCTGACCGCGCAGCCCGTCCAACAGAGCGCCGATCCGGTCCGGGCCGTGGTCGTCGGCGTAGGCCAGTATGCCGCCGCGATCCTGCGGGAAGCCGGTGCCCAGGATCATGACCATGTCCAGCGGCATCGGCTCCGTGACGATGCCTTCCTCAAGGCAGCGGCTCGCCTCGTTGGCCATGAGCGCAAGGCAGCGGTGCAGGTCGCCGGCGGTGGCCGGGCGGCGTTTGCCCCGGCGGCGCAACGCGGCGGCGGGATTGGGGGGGATGTCGCGGCCGGGGCCGTGGGCGTAGAACCCGTGGCCGCTCTTGCGGCCGAGCATGCCGGCCTCCACCAGCCCGCGCGCCAGTTCCGGGCACCGATACCGGTCGCCGAACGAGCGCTCCAGCGAGTCGGCGATCTTGACCGTGACGTCGATGCCGATCTCGTCCATGAGCCGGTACGGCCCCATCGGAAAGCCAAACTCCATGGCGAAGCGGTCAAGGCCGTCGGGATCGTCGATCCCGTCGTCTCCCTCGGCCAGGTGGAGGGCTTCCAGGAGGTAGGGGAACAGGACGCGGTTGGAGACGAACCCGGGCCGGCCGCCAACCACGATCGGCGTCTTGCCCAGGTTGCGGGCCAGTGCCACGGCGGTCGCCAGCACCGCGTCGGTGGTGGCCGGCGCGCGTGCGATCTCCACCAGCGGCATGCGGTTCACGGGATTGAAGAAGTGCACGGCAACGAACCGCTCCGGACGCTCGAGCACGGCGGCCAGTTCGTCGACCGGCAACGACGAGGTGTTGGTGGCGATGATGGCGTCGGCGCCGACCCGTGCTTCCAGCTCGCGCAGCACGCGTATCTTGAGGTCGGGATCCTCGGTCACCGCTTCGATCACCAGGTCCGCACCCGCCAGCGCCGCCGGGTCGGTGGTCGGCTCGATGCAGGCGAGCTTCGCTTCCATTTCCTCTGCGGTCATGCGGCCGCGCTGTAGCGGGTAGTCGTACATCGCTCGGGCCGCCGCCATGCCCCGGTCGAGTTGCGCTTCGTCGACGTCTCGCATGGTGACCGGCAGGCCCCGGTCGCAGAGCGCCCAGGCGATGCCGGCGCCCATGGTGCCCGCGCCCAGCACCGCCGGGCGCTCGACCGGCAGCGGGGCGGCTGAGAGACCCCAGCGCTCCTTCCGCAGCCGGTCTCGGTTGAAGAACATCCGCATCAGGTTGCGCCCGGCGCGGCTGCGTACCCGGTCGACGAAGGCGGCCCGCTCCACGTCCAGGCCGGCGGCCATCGTCGTCCCGGCTGTGCGTGTGACCACCTCCAGCGCGGCCAGCGGTGCCTCGTCGTGCAGGCGCCCGCGGGCGACGAGCTGCCGTGCCGCCTCGGCCTGCTCCTCGCCGACCGCCGGCGCCGGCATGCGCAGGTCCGGCCCGTCCGGGGCGGGCGCGGTCGCCAGCAGCTCGTCGAGGGCCCGGTCCAGATCCTCGCGTGCCGCGCAGGCGGTCGCCAGTCCCAGCTCCACCGCGCGTGGTCCGTCCACGGGCCGGCCGCTGCAGATCATCTGCAGTGCCTGCGTGACCCCTACCAGGCGCGGCAGCCGCTGCGTGCCGCCCCAGCCGGGGATCAGGCCCAGGGTCACCTCCGGCAGGCCCAGCGCGCAGCGGCGGTCGCCGGAGACCAGCCGCCAGGTGGTGGTCATGGCGAACTCCAGTCCGCCGCCCAGACAGGCGCCGTCGATCACGCTGACGGTCGGCACCCGCAGGGCCGCAAGCCGGCTGAACAGGCGCTGCCCGCGGCCGATGAAGGCGTCCGCCACCTCGGGATCGGCGAGCGTGCGCAGCTCTCCGATGTCGGCGCCGGCGATGAAGCAGCCCGGCTTGGCGCTGCGGAACACCACGGCGCGGATGTCGAGGTCGGTCGCGATGTCGTCGAGCAGGCATTCCAGCTCGTCCAGCACCGGGGTTGAGAATGTGTTCACCCTCGATCCCGGCTGGTCGAAGAGCACCTCCAGGCGCCCGCCGGGGCGCCGCTGCGTGGTGATGGTCGCCATAGCGGGCCGGATTGTAGGCCGCCGGCGGACTCCTTGACAGCCGTTGACGGTGTCGCCAGTGTCGCCATCCGTGGCGCAGATGACGTTCGCACAGTCGGTCAACGCCGGCCTCCGGGAGGAGATGCGGCGGGACGACGGCGTGGTGGTGATGGGCGAGGACGTCGGCCACTACGGCGGCGTGTTCGGGGTCACCCGCGGCCTGCAGGACGAGTTTGGCGCCGAGCGGGTGCGCGACGCGCCGCTGTGCGAGGCGGCGATCGTCGGCTTCTGCGTCGGCCTGGCGGTGGCCGGCAAACCGGCCGTGGCGGAGTTGGAGTTCATGGACTTCGTCACCTTCGCCATGGACCCGATCGTCAACCAGGCCGCCAAGCTCCGCTACTTCTGGGGCGGGCAGGTGTCGGTGCCGCTGGTGGTGCGGGCCCCGGTGGCCGCCAACCTCGGCTTCGGCAGCCAGCACTCGCAGAGCCTGGAGGCGTGGTTCATGCACGTGCCCGGACTGCGCATCGCCATGCCGTCCAACGGCTACGACGCCAAGGGCCTGATCAAGACCGCGATCCGCGATCCCAACCCGGTGCTGTTCATGGAGAACATCAGCCTCTACCCCAGCCGTGTCGAGGTGCCGGACGATGAGTACCTGATCCCGTTCGGGGAGGCGAGCGTGGTCCGCACCGGCAGCGACGTGACCGTGGTGGCGCTGGCGTCGATGGTACCGCGCGCGCTGGAGGCCGCCGACGCGCTGGCCGCGGACGGCATCAGCGTGGAGATTATCGATCCGCGCACGCTCGCTCCGCTGGACATCGACACGATCGTGGAGTCGGTGCGCAAGACCGGCCGCGTGGTGATCGCCCACGTCGCGCACAAGACCGGCGGCGCCGGCGCCGAGATCGCACAGCAGATCACGGAGCTGGCCTTCGATCACCTCGAAGCGCCCGTGCGGCGGGTCGCCGCGCTGGACAATCCCGTTCCCGCCAGCCAGCCGCTGGAGGCGCAGCTTTTCCCGGGAACGGACGAGATCGTGGAGGCGTGCCGTGTCCTGGGTTGAACCAACCTCGACTGACCAGTCCTCGGCCGAGCAACGCGCGGAGGTGCTGCGCCGCATGTGGCTGATCCGCCACTTCGAGGAGGCGGCGGTCCGCCTTTACGGAGAGGGCCGCTACCGCGGCTCCACCCATCCGTACATCGCGCAGGAAGCGACCGCGCTGGCCGTGTGCGCGGCGCTGCGGTCGACCGACACGGTGCTGGCCACCTACCGCGGACACGGCGCCGCGATCGCCGCCGGCTGCGACCTGGACGCCATGATGGGCGAGCTGCTGGGCAAGGAGAGCGGCCTCTGCAAGGGCAAGGGCGGCTCCATGCACTTCAGCCATGTCGGCGACCGCCTGTTCGGCTGCAACGCGATCGTCTCCGGCCAGATCCCGATGGCAGGCGGCATCGCGCTGGCCGCGCGCATCGACGGCGGCGACGCGGTCACGGTCGCCTTCTTCGGCGACGGCGCCTCCTGCGAGGGGGTGTTCTACGAGACCCTGAACATGGCCGCGCTCTGGAAGCTGCCGCTGGTGCTGGTGTGCGAGAACAACGAGTACGCGATCTCCACCCACTACACGCAGGCGGTGAGCGTCGCGCGCATCTCCGACCGGGCCAAGGGGTTCGGCCTGCCGGGCGCGCACGTGGACGGCTGCGACTACGACGACGTCCACGCGGCCGCCGCGGAGGCGGTCGCACGGGCGCGGGCGGGGGAGGGCCCCACGCTGATCGAGGCCAAGACCGTCCGCTGGACCCGGCACAGCGCCGTGGCCGCCGGCGGCTCGAGCGAGGGTGCCGAGAAGTGGCGGGAGACCGATCCGATCCCGCGCTTCACCGAGCAGGCGATCGCCGAGGGGGTGCTGGATGCCGCGGCGGCCGAGCGCATCCGCGACGAGGCCCGCGCCGAGGTCGAGCGCGCCGCCGAGGCGGCAATCGCCGCGCCCTATCCGCCGCCTTCGGCGTTGACCACCGACGTGTTCGCCTGACGCGCATGGTCGAAGCGGTCATCCCCAAGCTGGACGAGACGACGGAGGCCGCCACCGTCGAGCGCTGGCTGGTGCAGGAAGGGGAGCGGGTCGAGCAGGGGCAGCCGATCTGCGAGGTGGAGACCGATAAGGCGCTGGTGCAGGTCGAGGCGCCGGCCGCGGGCACCCTGCGCAGGCAGCTCATCGCCGCCGGGACGGAGGTGCCGCCGCTGACCATCGTCGCGCTGGTCGGCGGCCCGGCCGAGCCGCTCCCGGAGGTCGATCCGTTCGCGCGCACCGCCGGTGGGCCGCAGTCGGCCGCGCCGGCGGCAGCGGGGCCGGCCGCGACGCCGTCGGCCGCGCAGTCCTCGGCCCCGGCCGGTGGGCGACCGGTCGCCTCGCCACGGGCCAGGAGGCTGGCCGATGAGTTGGGCGTCGACCTGGGCACCGTCACCGGCACCGGGCCGGGCGGCAAGATCACCGATCGCGACGTCCAGCAGGCGGCGGAGAGATGACGCCGACAGCGGGACGGACACAAGGGGTGTCAGCAAGGACCCACCGGGCGGCCGGCCGGTGAGCAGGGCCGACACGCCGGTCTTCTTCGACTCGGACACCGTCGAGTGGCAGGCGCATCCGCTGTTCCCGCCGATCGACATCAAGGACCTGCAGCCGGGAGCCGCCCATCCGGCCGGCACGTTCAGCCTGATGCGCGTCAAGGTGGCGGCCGGCGGCCGCATCGACCCGCACACCCATCCCGTGGAGACGGAGACAGCCTACGTGCTTCACGGCTCGGCCCGGCTGCTCTGCCAGGGTGCGGCGACCGAGCTGCGCGCCGGCGGCGGCGTCTCCATCCCTCCCGGTCTGGAGCACTCGCTCGAAGCCGACGCGGAGGTCGAGTTGCTCGCCATCCACACCCCGCCGCTGCGCTGACCGCGCCCGCGGCCGTGGTAGGCCGACGGACCCATGGCGCTCGAAATGAGATCCGAATGCGAGAGGTGCCACGCGCCCCAACTGCGGCGGCGAACTGGTCAGGCGCGCAACCCGACGCCCCGATCCCGAGCCGGAGGATACGATCGCCCGCTGACCGCCTGGGTGATGCACGCGAGGGTGACCTGGGGTAGAATGTCCCCATCAAACTGAAACTGGCCGGAGCGGACTTTACTTTTCCCTTGCTTTCGCATGACGACTCGCTGACGCTGATCGCCATGCTGGGGCTGACCGGGGTCGACATCGGTCTGTTCGAGGACCGCTCGCACCTGTATCCCAGCCACGTGCTGGCCGACCCGCGGGCGTCCTCGGCCGAGCTGGTCGCCCGGGTGACCGGCAAGGGGCTGGCGATCGCGGACATCTTCCTGCAGACCGCCGGCTTCGACACCATGACCGTCAATCACCCCGACGCCGCCGAGCGGCGCGGCTCGCGCGACCTGTTCGAGCGCACGCTGGAGTTCGTCCAGCTCTGCGAGACCGGCCACATGACCATCCTGCCGGGGATCGAGTTCGACGGGGAATCGGCGGAGACGTCGCTGGCGCGGGCCGCCGAGGAGCTGTCGTGGCGGCTCGCGCGGGCTGCCGGCACCGGCGTCACCGTCAGCGTCGAGGCTCACGTCGGCTCCATCGTCCCGAATCCGGACGCGGCGCTGCGGCTGGTGGAGATGACGCCGGGGCTGACTCTGACCCTGGACTACACCCACTTCACCCGCGACGGCCTGCCCGACAGCGAATCGGAGAAGCTCGTCCCGCACGCGTCCCACTTTCACGCCCGCGGCGCGGCGGAGGGACGGCTGCAGGTCAAGTTCACGGAGAACGTCATCGACTACGCCGACGTGCTGCGCGCGCTCGACGCGGCGGACTACCGCGGCTGGGTCGGCGTGGAGTACGTCTGGCAGGACTGGGAGCGCAACAACGAGGTCGACAACGTGTCGGAGACGATTCTGATGCGTGACTTCCTGCTGGCCAACGCGCCGTAGGCAGCCTCATGGGGGCTGGCATGCGCGTCGACGGCCGGATCGCGATCGTCACCGGAGCGGGACGCGGCATCGGCGCCGCCATCGCGGAGACGTTGGCCGGTGCCGGAGCCACGGTGATGGTCAGCGACATCGAGGGCGACTTGGCCGAGGCCCAGGCCGCCCGCATCCGCGCCGCCAGCCGCAGCACCGACTCGAACAGGGCGGATGCGATCGCCGCCGACGTCAGCAAACCGGCTGAGTGCGACCGCGTTGCGGAGCAGACCGAGCGCCGGCACGGCGCGGTGCACATCCTGGTCAACTGCGCGGCGATCTGCCCGCGCATCGACATCCCCGACATGACCGAGCCTGACTACGACCGCATCATGGACACCAACCTCAAGTCCGTGTACTTCCTGAGCCGGGCCGCCGGCCGGGCCATGCGGCGCGCCGGCTGGGGTCGCATCGTCAACATTGCCTCGGTCGGTGCGCGCACCGGTGGCATGCACCGCGTCACCGTCTACGCCGCCAGCAAGGCAGCCATCATCTCGATGACCAAGGGGTTCGCCCGCCACCACGCCCCGGACGGCATCCTGGTCAACGCGGTGGCGCCCGGCGCCGTGGACACGCGCCTGATCCGCATGCTGCCGCCGGAGGACCAGCAGGCCACCGTCGACGCGATCCCCCTGAAGCGGCTGGCCGACCCGCGGGAGATCGCGCGCGCGGTGCTGTTCCTGGCCTCCGATGCAAACACGTACATAACGGGGGCCACCACCGACGTCAACGGCGGCTCCTTCATGCCGGACTGACCCGGTGCAACGGGGTGTGTTGAGATGAAGATTGTCGAGGTGCGCGCCTATCCGCAGCGCTACCAGGAGCCCAACGACCGCATGATGTGGCGCCACGTCACGCTGGCCCGCATCACCACCGACTCCGGCCACGTCGGCTGGGGCGAGTGCATCTCGCAGTGGCCGGAAGCGGCGCTGGCGGTCAGGATCCTGATCGAGCAGGGACTCGGCCCGGCGGTGCTGCTCGGCAGGAACCCGCTCGACAACGGCGCGCTGTTCGCGGCCATGAAGGCGCACGACTGGTGGTACGGCGACACCGGCATGGCCAACTTCGCGGTCAGCGCCCTGGACGTCGCCCTCTGGGACCTCAAGGGCAAGATCCTCGGTCAGCCCGTGCACCGCCTGCTCGGCGGCAAGGTGAACGACCGGCTGCGCGCCTGCGCGAGCACGCACCCCTCGAAGGCCGACCTGCAGGATCTGGCGGACGAGCTGGCCGCGCACGCCGACGACGGCTACACGGCCGTCAAGGTCGGCTTCGGCAAGGCCGGCGACGCCGCGCTCGGCGTCGATCCCCGGCGCGACATCGCCTACGTGCGCACCGTCCGGCAGACGATCGGCGAGGACGTCGACTTCATCGTCGACGTCGGCAACAAGACCCGCTGGGACTACGCCTCCGGCGTGCGCATGGCGCGTGCGTTCGAGGAATACCGGCTACGCTGGCTGGAGGACCCGTTCCAGCCCACGGACGTGGCCGCCTACCGGCACCTGCGGGAGGCGATCGAGACGCAGATCGGGGCCGGCGAGCGCTCCTGGCAGGCCTCGGACTACCGGCGCCTGATCGAGCTGGGCGTGGCCGACGTCTACCTGGTCGACCCGGGCCGCGCCGACGGCGTCACCGGCTACAAGCAGGTCATGGACCTCACCGCGCAGGCGCACTTGTTCTTCAACGCCCACTCGTGGAGCAGCGCCATCAACACCGCCGCCTCCATTCACGCGACCGCCACCGGCGCCAACTACATCGTCTTCGAGCTCAAGCCCGTGCCGAGCCCGCTGCAGCACGAGCTGGTGCGGGAACCGTTCGAGCAGCGCGACGGCTGGGTTACGGTGCCGGACAGCCCCGGCCTGGGGGTCGAGATCGACGAGGAGGTGGTGGAGCGCTATGGGTTCACCTCCGTCTAGTCGCTTGACGCCGACGGCGTCGGCCATGGACCGGCTGGGCACGGAGACGGCCTTCGCGGTTTCGGCCGATGCGGCCGCGTGGGCGGCGCAGGGCCATCGCGTCTATCCGTTCCACCTGGGCGACATCAACCTGCGTACGCCTCTGAACATCATCGAGGCCGCCGAGCGCGCCATGCGGGACGGCAAGACCGGCTACACGCCCGCTCCGGGCATCCCCGAGCTGCGCGAGGCGCTGGCGGACGGGATCGGGGCGGCGCGCGGCGTGAGCTACGGCCCCGAGCACGTGTCCGTGCAGCCGGGAGCCAAGCCGATCATCGGCAAGCTGCTGATGAGCGTCATGAACCCGGGCGAGGAGGTGGTGTACCCCAACCCCGGGTACCCGATCTACGAGTCGCAGGTCGACTACCTCGCCGGGCGCGGGCGCCCCTACGCCTACGTCGAGGAGGCCGACGGCTTCCGCATCGACCGCACTTCGGTGGAGGCCGCGCTCAGCGACGCGACCCGCGTGCTGATCGTCAACGGCCAGCACAACCCCACCGGCGCCGACGCGTCGGCCGACGAGATCGCCTGGCTGGCCGGGATCGCACGCGAGCGCGACCTGTGGGTGCTGGCCGACGAGCCCTACTTCGACATCCGCTACGGCGGCTCAAGCCGCAGCCTGGTCTCCGAGCCGGAGATGGTCGAGCGCACCGTCATCGGCTACACCTTCTCCAAGACCTACGCCATGACCGGCTGGCGGCTGGGCGCCGCGATCGGCCCGGCCCGCGTCATCGACCTGATCAACAAGCTCAACACCAACCAGGAGTCGTGCACCTGCGGGTTCATTCAGCACGCCGGGGTGGAGGCGCTGCAGGGTGACCAGTCCGGGGCGCGCGACATCCTGGCCACGCTGCGCGAGCGGCGTGACGTCGTCGTCGACGGCCTGACCGCCATCGACGGCGTCAGCGTCCATCGCGCCACCGCCACCTTCTACCTGTTCGTGGACGTCACCGGCGTCTACGGGCGTCTCGGCTACGACGACCCGCAGGCATTCCGCACCGACGCGCTCCGTGAGACCGGGGTGTCGTTCTGCTCGCGCACCCATTTCGGGAGAGCGCTGGCCGGCGAGCAGCGAGTCTACGTCCGCTTCGCCTACTCCGGCATCGACGCCGCCGACGCGGCCGAGGGGCTGGCCGCGCTCAAGGAGTACTGGGAGCGGTCGGCTCGACCGGCTACCGGATGACGCCGTGCTGCCGGCCGACGCGGGCGAACGCCTCGATCGCCCGGTCCAGGTGGGCTCGCTCGTGCGCGGCCGAGATCTGCACGCGGATCCGCGCCTGCCCCTCCGGCACCACCGGATAGGAGAAGCCGATCACGTAGATCCCCTCGGCCAGCAGGTCGGCGGCCATCGCCTGCGCCAGCGGCGCCTCGTACAGCATGATCGGCACGATCGGGTGCACGCCGGGCCGGATGTCGAAGCCGGCTGACGTCATCGCGTCCCGGAAGTAGGCGGTGTTCTCCGCCAGCCGGTCGCGCAGGTCCGTCGTCTCGTCCAGCCGTTCCAGCACCGCGAGCCCGGCCGCAGCCAGGGACGGCGGCAGCGAGTTGCTGAACAGGTACGGCCGCGAGCGCTGCCGCAACAGCTCCACGATCGGCCCGCGCGCCGCGGTGAACCCGCCGGAGGCGCCGCCCAGCGCCTTGCCGAGCGTGCTGGTGATGACGTCGATCTGGCCCAGCACGCCGCAATGCTCGATCGAGCCGCGGCCGGTGGCGCCGATGAAGCCGGTGGCGTGCGAGTCGTCCACCATCACCAGCGCGTCGTGCGCGCGCGCCAGCTCGACGATGCGGTCCAGCGGGGCGATGTCGCCGTCCATGGAGAACACGCCGTCGGTGGCGATCAGCCGCAGCCGCGCGCCGGCGGCCTCCTTCAGCTTCGCCTCCAGGTCGTCCAGGTCGGCGTGCGCGTAGCGGTAGCGGGCCGCCTTGCACAGGCGGATGCCGTCGATGATCGACGCGTGGTTGAGCGCGTCGGAGAGCACGGCGTCGCCTTCCTGGAGCAGCGTCTCGAACAGGCCGCCGTTGGCGTCGAAGCAGGAGGTGTAGAGGATGGCGTCGTCGGTCCCCAGGAAGCGCGCCAGCTCCTGCTCCAGCCGCTTGTGCAGGTCCTGCGTGCCGCAGATGAAGCGCACGGAGGACAGCCCGAAGCCGTGCGTGCGCAGCGCCTCGGCCGCCGCGTCGATCACCGCCGGGTCGCTGGACAGTCCCAGGTAGTTGTTGGCGCAGAAGTTGAGCACTTCCGCGTCCGATCCCACCTGTATCGCCACTCCCTGCGGCGAGGTGATGACGCGCTCGTCCTTGTACAGGCCGGCGTCGCGGATCTGCTCCAGGGTGGGCTGAATCACGCTGTCGATGGTTGCCATGAGGCGGTTACTCCTTGATGTCCAGAACGATCTTGCCGCAGCGGCCGGCGGCCATCGCGGCGAAGCCCTCTTCGAAGTCGCTCAGGGACAGCCGGTGCGTCAGCACCGGCGAGACGTCCAGGCCGCTGCGCAGCATCTGCGTCATCTTGTACCAGGTCTCGTACATCTCCCGTCCGTAGATGCCCTTGATCCGCAGGCTCTTGAGGATCACCTGGTTCCAGTCGATGGTGGTGGACTCCGGCAGGAAGCCGAGCAGGGCGATCTGGCCTCCGTTGTACATGTTGGCCAGCATGCTCCGGAACGCATCGGAGTTGCCGGACACCTCGATGCCGCGATCGAAGCCGTTCGACATGCCGAGCTGCTCCACGGCCCCCTCCACCGAGTCGCGGGACACGTTGACGGCGAGCGAGGCGCCCATCAATCGGGCCAGCTCCAGCCGGTAGTCGTTGACGTCGGTGACCACCACGTGGCGGGCGCCCAGGTGGCGGCAGATCCCCGCGGCCATCACCCCGATCGGGCCGGCGCCGGTGATCAGCACGTCCTCGGCCACCAGGTCGAACGACAGGGCGCAGTGCGTGGCGTTGCCCAGCGGGTCCAGGAAGGCGGCGATCTCGGTCGGAATGCTGTCGTGGATCGGCCACAGGTTGCTCTCCGGCATCACCACCAGCTCGGCGAAGGCGCCGTCGCGGTGGACGCCCACCCCCTTGGTGAGGTGGCACAGGTGCGGTTTGCCGGCGCGGCAGTTGCGGCACAGGCCGCAGGTGATGTGCCCCTCGCCCGAGACCCGGTCGCCCACCCGGTGCAGCGTGGCGCCGGGGCCGAGCGCGACCACCTCGCCCACGAACTCGTGGCCCAGCACCAGCGGCGGCTCGACGACGCTCCGCGCCCACTCGTCCCAGTGGTAGATGTGCAGGTCGGTCCCGCACACCGCCGCCTTGATGACGCGGACCAGCACCTCCTTCGGGCCGGGCTCGGGCTCCCGCACCTCGGTCAGCGTCAGGCCGGGGCCGGCCGCCTCCTTGAGCAGTGCTTTCATGGATGGCCGGCCGACAGTGTAGCGCACCGGCGGCCCGAGGCTATGAGGGCGTGCAGCGATGAGGACGACATGGAAGAGCGGCAGATCGAGCGCTACCGGGAGCGGGGCTTCCTGCGCCTTGACGGGTTTCTGTCCGCGGACGAGCTGGCGGAGCTCACCGACGCGGTCAGGCCGGGTCGGGACGCTTGGGGTCAACGCCACAACGTCACGTCTGACGCTCGGCGGCGGCACGGGGTAGACTGGCCGGAGGGACTGCCATGGCGTTCGACACGTCGGTGCTCGACGCGGCGATCCGCCGCCGCCGTGATCGGCTGGAGCGGGAACGGGCCGAGCTCCTGGAGCGGGTGGCGAGCGCGCTCCGCGCGCAGGCAAGCACGCTCGGTGTCCGTCACGCCTTTGTCGTGGGTTCTCTGACGCGCGAGCACGGCTGGTCCGACGACTCGGACGTGGACGTGGCCATCCACGGAGGCGATCCGCTCGCGGTCATGCGTCTGGTCGAGGATGCCTCCGGGCGCGCGGTGGACGTTATCGACCTGGACCGTCATCCGGTGCCGGATCTGTTTCGGCGCAACGGAGTGCAGCTCGTTGGATGATCGACGTCTGGCGCTGCTGCGGCGTGACCTGCAGGATCAGTGGGAGATCATCGACCGGGTGTTCGCGAAGATCGCGGACCGCAACGTCGGCGCTTCGCCATCGGCCGTGCAGGTGGAGGCCCTGGCCTACCAACTGCACAATCTCTATGGCGCCTGCGAGCAACTGTTCGAGCTGATCGCGCGGGCATTCGAGAACCAGATCGACGGAGCAACCTATCACGTCGATCTGCTGCGCCGCATGAAGGCGGAGATCACCGGCGTCCGGCCCGCGCTCCTCACCGAGGGGCTCGGCGGGCGCCTGAACGAGCTGCGCGGATTCCGCCATTTCTTTCGCCACGCGTACGACTCGGAGCTTCACTCCGAGCGGGTCACCGCGCTGGCGGCCACGGCGCTGGCGCTGCGTCCGGAGCTCCGGGACTCCTTGGACCGATTCATCGCCCTTCTGCAAGCCGGTTGAGTGACGACCCATCCACCCTGACTGACTGACTGAAACTGAGGCAACTGAGCGAGTTCCTTGACGAGAACGCAGCATGAGGGTAGTTTCCTCAGGATGCCCGGACGGCTCTTCGGGCCGATGGGCACAATCTCATATCAACCCCACGTATAGGGAGGTTCGCAGAACGATGAGAAAACTGCTCATCTCGCTTCTTACCCTGGGCTTCGTCCTTGGATCCGCCTTTGTGGCGACCGCCGAAGGCTCGCAAGAGTCGATGGCGGAAGGTCCGATGGAGATCAGCTTTCAGGGCATCTACGGCGACGCGGTCGAAGAGGGCAACGCGGTACAACGCGCCCTGGAAGAGAAGTTCAACGTCAAGATCACCGACTCCAACCTGGCCCGCCGCCCGCGTGAGACGATCGACTTGATGATCGGCGCCGGCGAGCATCCGGACGCCATGTACTCCTGGACGAATCACGACCAGTGGTACGCCGCCGGTGCGTATCGACCCATTCCGGTCGACATGATCCGTGAGCACGCGCCCAACCTGGCGCGCGACTGGGACACGATCGGTCCGGGCGCCTGGATGATGTCGGCGGTCCCCGGCGATGCGACCGCCCTGCGTGGCCTCCCGCGCGGCTATGCGCACCAGGCCGGTGCCGGCGCAGCGGTCAACTTCCGCTACGACTGGCTGGGCATGGTCGGCGCACGAGAGGCGCTCGGCGTGTCCCAGGACATGGAGTCGAGCCCCGAGAGTCCGGAAGGCGTGCTCGACGGCAACCCCGGATTCGACCCCGGCCACTGGTTCATCAGCTACAACACGCCGAACATCGTCGACGTGGAGGCGGCTCTGGAAGCGATCGTCGCGGCCGACCCCGTCGGCGGCGGCCGGACCATCGGCTACAGCGGCTGGCCCCGCGAAGGCAGGCCATGTTACTGGTGGTCGTTCGGTGCGGTGTGCCAGGCATATGGCGTCAGCTCCGAGTCATGGTGGGTTCACAGCACGGCCGACGGCAGCGCTACGATCCACTACGGCTGGGACAACGTGAAGACCGCCCTGAAGACCCTGCAGCGCTGGTATCAGAAGGGCATCCTGGACAGCGAGATCCCGGCATTCGACCGCCCCGCGTTCGATGACAAGGTCGGTGCAGGCCTGGTCGCGATGTACGGCCGCGGCGCCCAGGGATGCTGGAACACGGCTGACGGTCCGGCCAATCCGAACATCGGCTGTCTGGCCCGTCTCAACAACCCTGATTTTCAGGAGTTGCAGGTGCATGCGGTGACCGCTCCGGACGGGACCTACGGGCTCCGTCATGAGAACACGGCGCTGCCGCTGGGCGGCCCCGGCGAGTGGTTCGTGGTCCGCCACGACGTCTCCGATGAGAAGCTGGCCAAGATCCTGCAGATCTTCGACTACGCGAACGCCACCTGTGAAGGCCTGATGCTTCAACTGTTCGGGATCGAGGGCACGCACTACAATGTCGAGGGTGGCGCAGCGATGTGCTCGGACGACGGGATCGAAGCTGCCCGCGCCGGCGGCGTGGCAGTCCGCTCCACCGCGGATTGGGCAGCGCTCACTGCCGACGGCATAGCCCACTACTTCACCAACAATGGGTATTTCACCCGGCTGTACGGCGACGGGTTCCCCGGCAACACCCAGTGGGAGCCGCTCAAGTCCTACAACCAGTGGCGCGGTCCCGGCGGTGCCGGCACCACCCACCTGATCCGCATGTACAAGGAGGACGTGTTCAACGAGACCCAGCACAATGAGCTGCGCGCGCAGTTCAAGGGCGCTCTGGACACGATCCACGGCGAGTTCATGTACAAGGCCATGACCACGGACCTCGACATCGATGCCGAGTGGCCGAAGTACATGGAGCAGCTCAACGCTGCCGGCATGGCTGCGATCAACGCCGAGTTGGACAAGCTGCAGTACACGGTCGAACAGCTGAACACCGTCGGTGTGACCTGCGGTGATTCCGGGTGCGTCGCTAACAGCTAGGCGCAAGCACTTCGGAACGAGCAGTCAGTCCTTTGGCTGCTCAGATTTGAGAAGGGACGGTCGTCATGGCCGTCCCTTCTTCATTGTTGCGCCCGGCATGGGCTCTCGCCAGGAGGTGCGGCGTGCGCCGAGCAAGCCAAGTCCCTCTACCGGCCCGGCAGGGGAGACCGGTGAGTTGAAGGCAAGGGGTGGGATGAGAAGGCCGAACTTGCCGAGCATGGCTTCGTCAAACCGCCGTATGCTGACTCCCCCACACGGCCGAAGCGTCCGGTGCTTCGGTGGTTCGACAGCGAGCTTGCCGGAGCTATCCCTTCACCGATCCCAGCATGACGCCTTTCACGAAGTACTTCTGTATGAAGGGGTAGAACAGCACTACCGGGCCGATGGTGATCAACGTGGTCGCGGCCTGGATCGATCGGTGCGGGATGCGTGCCCAGTCCGGCTCGATCCCCTGCTCGCGGAGCTCCTCCACCAGGCGCTGCATGGACTCGTCGGTCTGAAAGCCCTGCAGGCGCTGCACGATGGCGCGCAGCAGGAGCTGCAGAATGCGCTTGTCCTTGTCGGTGATGTAGATCAGCGCGTCGAACCACGCGTTCCAGTGGGCTACGACCGTCCACAGCGCGATGACGGCCAGCACCGGCCTCGACAAGGGGATGAAGATGCTGAACATGATGCGCCAGTAGCTGGCGCCGTCGATCACCGCGGAGTCCTCCATCGCCTGGTCGATGGTCATGATGAAGTTGCGCGTGATGATGATGTTGAACGCCGCGATCGCAGTCGGGACTACCAGGACCCAGCGGGAGTTGATCATGCCCAGGCTCCGCACCAGCAGGTAGGTGGGAATGATGCCTCCCTGGAAGAACAGCGTGAACACGAGCAGGAACGTGATCACCCCCCGCCCGGGCAGGTTGCGCTTGGAGAGCGCGTACGCGGCGCAGAAGGTGACGAACAGCGTCAGGGTGGTGCCGAACACGACGCGGTGCAGGGTGTTCAGGTAGGCGGTCCCTACGGCGTTCTCCTTGAACACGAATGTCCACGCCTCGGTACGCCACTCGTCGTTCCAGAGGTGCAGCCCCCGGCCGGGCAACGACACCGGCGACGCCAGCGAGGTGGTGATGACGGTCCAGAACGGATACAGGATGGACAGCGCGAACAGCCCGAGGAACAGGTAGTTGGCGATGTCGAAGGCGCGACCGAGCGGCGTCATTCTGACCAGTGGATTCGCCATGTGTATCTCCTACCAGACCCCGTACTCGCTGTAACGGCGCACTATCTGATTGGCTCCGACCAGGACGATCAGGCCGACCGCGTTCTGGAAGAGCTGCACGGCGGTGGCGTAGGAGTAGCGCGCCCCTTCGATGCCGGAGCGGTACACCAGCGTCTCGAACACGTCGACCTTCTCGTAGACGTTGGAGTTGTACAGGTTGAAGATCGGGTCGAAGCCGAACTCCAGGATGTTGCCGACGCTGAGCAGGAACAGGATCGTGATCACCGGCACCATCGCCGGCATGGTGATGTGGATGACGTTCTGCCAGCGGTTGGTGCCGTCGATGGCCGCGCTCTCGTAGAGCTGGGGGTCCACCCCCGACAGCGCCGCCAGAAAGATGATCGTCCCCCAGCCGACGCTCTGCCAGATGGTGACGGTCATGATCAGGCCTCGAAATAACTCAGGGGTGGTCAGCACCGGGAACGGCTCGATTCCCACCTGCTCCATGAGGTAGGGGATCGCGCCGCTCTGCATCGAAAGCAGCTCCCTGACGATGCCGCTCAGGACGACCCAGGAGAGGAAGTGCGGGAGGTAGCTGATCGACTGCACGGTGCGCTTGTACGGGGTCACGCGCACCTCGTTGAGCAGCAGCGCCAGGATGATCGGCGCCGGGAAGGCAAAGATCGTCCGCAGGACGGCCAGGATCACCGTGTTGCGCAGCACGCGCCAGAAGAACGGGTCGTTGAAGACCCAGTCGAACCACTTGAAGTTGTTCCAGGTGCTGCCCAGGACGCCCTTGACGATGTTGTAGTCGACGAAGGCGATGCTGACCCCGTACATGGGGATGTACTTGAAGACGAACAGCAGCACCACCGCCGGCGCCAGCAGGATGTAAAAGTCGCGCATGCGCCACGCGCGGCGCGCCGTCTGCTTGCGCAGGACCTGCTTGAGGTAGGCGGCGCGCTCCTCCTCGGTGCCGAAGCTGTCGTAGACGCCCGCGCTCGGGGCGGGGGACGCTGACGGCTGATCGCGTCGTTCGGTGGAGAGGTCAGCCATCGATCGTTCGGTGTCGCTTGGGGGTCATCACGGGGCGCGCAACGCCGGTGGCGACCCTACCGGTTCGGGTGCTGCGCGTCAATGTCCGCCTACCAGATCGAGTACTCGTTGTAGCGGCGTACGATCTGGTTCGCGGCGATCAGCAGCACGAACCCCACGACGTTCTGGAACAGGTTGATGGCGGTGGCGTACGAGTACTTGGCGCCCTCGATGCCGGAGCGGTAGACCAGCGTCTCGAACACGTCCGAGACCGACACCACCACGTCGTTGTACAGGTTGAAGATCTGATCCCATCCCTGCTCCAGGATGTTGCCGATCTGCAGCAGCAACAGGATCGTCATGACCGGGATCAGGGCCGGCAGCGTGACGCGCAGCGCCGTCTGCAGCCGGTTGGCGCCGTCGACGCTGGCGCTCTCGTACAGCTCGGGGTCGATCCCGGACAGCGCGGCCAGGTAGATGATCGAGCCCCAGCCGATACCCTGCCAGATGCCGGTCGCGACCAGCAGCGCCCGGAACGTCGGGATGTTGGTCAGGAAGCTGACGGGCTCCAGCCCGGCGAGAGCCATGAGGTACGGGACGGCGCCGGTCTGCATCGACAGCAGCTCCCTGATGATGCCGCCCAGGACGACCCAGGAGAGGAAGTGCGGGAGGTAGCTGACCGACTGGACGGCGCGTTTGTAGGGGTCGTTCCTGATCTCGTTGAGCAGCAACGCCAGGATGATCGGCGCCGGAAAGCCGATCGCCAGGCGCAACAGGCTGAGGATCACCGTGTTGCGCAGCACGCGCCAGAAGAAGTAGTCGTTGAAGACCCAACTGAACCACTTGAAGTTGTTCCAGGTGCTGCCCAGGATGCCCTTGACGATGTTGTAGTCCACGAACGCGATGCCGACGCCGTACATGGGGACGTACTTGAAGACCATCAGCAGCGTCACCGCCGGGACCAGCAGGGCGTAGAAAGGACGCATCCGCCACGCGCGCTCCAGGGCCTGCCGCCGGTCGAAGCGGCGCATCGCCTTCGGATCGGCCGCCGGCTCTGCCTGTGTGGTCGATGACCGGGTGGGAGACTCGCGCATGCGGGAGAGGGTGTCTTGGCCCGGCGCACGCTAGTGCGGACGGGAACGTGTGTCAAACGCATCGCCTCGTGCTCGTGCTGCGAAGGAGCAGAAGGAGCATCGACAGGTTTGCCAAATCAGTAGGAATGACTACGATCTGGGTATGAAAGCTACCGTGTCCGAGAAGGGGCAGATCACCATACCGAAGGTACTGCGGGAGCGGCTGGGGATCAGACGGGGCACGGTGCTCGAAGTGGAGGCCGTGGACGGCGCCCTGATGGCTCGCAAGCGGGAGCCGGAGGATGTGCTGGTCAAGTGGCGAGGTCGGGGCCGTCTGCCGGTGGGCGCTGACGTCGATGAGTACCTGAGGGTCATACGGGGATGACGACCGCCGTCGACACGTCGGTGCTCCTGGACATGCTCGCCGATGACCATCGTTTCGGGGAGGGAGCAGTGCAGGCGCTTCGGCGTGCACGGATCAAGGGCCGCTTGATCGTATGCGAGTGCGTCGTGGCGGAAGTACGGCCGGCGCTTGGGTCGGAATCCGAGTTGACGGAGTTACTGGACGATCTGGAGATCGTGTTGATACCGGGAGACACCGAGAGCGCCTTGCTGGCCGGACGCCACTACGCGCGCTATCTCGCGCGCGGTGGTACGCGCGTCCGCGTCGTTCCCGACTTTCTCATCGGCGCTCATGCACAGGTACACGCCGAGCAACTGCTCGCTCGTGATCGAGGGTACCTCCGCGACTATTTCGCCGATCTGCGAGTGATCGATCCGTCAGGCGTACGAACGGCGGTGACTGGCGTCAATTGATCTCATGAGGTTTAGCTTCAGGACTGCACGAAGACGCCGCTGCTGATGAGCTTGCGGCGCACCGCGGGCGTCAGGTCGGTCCCTTCGGTCAGCTCCACGACGCTCTTCGAGAGCAGGCGGCCTTGCTTGCCCACCGCGGCCAGCACGCGAGCGGCGGTCTCCGCGTCGCCGCAGTCGACCACCAGCGCGGTGCGGACTTCAATCCAGCGCACCTCCGCCGCCCAGTCCCGGATCTGGCGGCGTACGTTGGCCGGCAGCGGCTGCTTGGACAAGTCGCCGGCTGCGGCGATCACCTGCTCGGCATCGTGGCCGGCCATGACGGCCCGCTGTACCGACGCCCGCTCGATGACGAACAGCGTGCCCACCGACTGCGGGCCCTGCAGCGCCGCCGTGGGCGCCGCGAACGTCCGTGCGCGCATCTGATCGATCGGTGAGGGAGACAGGAACACGATCTCGAAGTTGGGCTGGATGACCGCCTCGCCGGTCTCCTCCGGTGCGTCGAGGTCGAAGGCGTCGACCTCGCCCAGCAGGTAGCGGCCGACCTCGGTCAGGCGAAAGCCGGCGCCGCCGTCGGTCAGAGGTCCGAGCGCAGCGCCGCCGAGCGGGAGCAGCCGCTCGTACAGAAACGTCAGGAGCGTCTGTGCCCACAGGCGCTCGCAGGTCTCACGGGGCAGGCGGTAACCCCGGACGGGGGTCGTGTCGTCCAGCAGGGGGTTGCGTTCCTCGCTGTGGAATCCGATGAACGACTGCAGCTCGATGGTCGATGCGCGGCCGACCGCGCGAAAGGCGTCGATCACGCCCTGTTCCGGATTGGCGCAATACCCGGTGGCGGTCCCGTACGTGCGCGGCAGGAAACTCATCCGCGCCGTTCCGGCATGGTGTGGTGCCCATCGGTCGAACGAGTAGGGGTCGGCGGAGGACCGGCTCCCGGCGTCGTCGCGCAGCAGATTGAGCATGCGCTCGAGCCTCTCCCGGACGGGAAGCATCAGCCACCGCCGGCCGTCATCGGTCACGACCAGCCTCGGAGCGGAGTCGTCCTGCCCTGCCGCCAGGCGCAACTCGAACGCGGTCCGCGTGGCGTGTGCGACGCGCTGCTCCGGGCTCAGCGACGCCGACTCGGCGGTAACGTCCGCCGGCAGCGCGGAGAGCGACCGGCCGATGGCGCGGGCGCTGCGCTCGAACAGGGCCCACATCCCGGCCTTGAGGCGGGGCGGTTCGGCGATCGCTCCCATCAGGAGCGCTGTCACGTCCTCGATCAGGAACGGCCGGCTGAGCACGTCCCCACCGGCGAACGCCCCTTCGGCGGGCGCCGTGAGCCGCCCGCGCTGCAAACGCTCGACGATGGGCTGCCAGATGCCGACGAACGCCAGCAGGACCGCGTCGACGGCGATCAGCAGCAACGCCTCGCGGAACGCGAACGACAACCCGTCCGCCAGCAGGGCGCGGCGGCGCCCCGCGTCGGCCGCTTCCAGGAGGTCGGAGATGGCGATCGGTCCGTCGTTCCCCAGCACCGCCGCGATCAGTTCCCTTGCGGTGGCAACGGCGGCCGCCGGCGCCTGCCGCCAGCGACCGGGCGCGTCGCGCGGCTCGCGCCGAGTTGCGCCGTCAGGTTTGGAGCCGACCGATTCGGGGGTGGCAACGCGCTGGCGCGCTGCGTGGTGGTCGTCGTCGGTCATGCCAAGATGCAGCCCCCGCTCTGACAGCCGGTTCCTGATCTCGGCGAGGGTCAGATTGCCGACGTTGCGGACCCGGCCGATGTCCTCCTCGCTTTTCCTGCTCAGATCACCGATCGTGCGGATGTATTCGTTTCTCATGCAGTTGATCGCTCTCACCGACAGGTCCAGAGCGTCCACGGGCGTATCGAGCAACCGCAATCGCTCATCCGGATCGCCCCTCTCATCCGGATCGTCGCCGGCGTCGTCATCAAGAGGCGGATCGTCGTCCGGTTCGCGGGTCCAGTCCAGGAACTGCCGCCACCAGTCCACGCGGCCGATGTCGAGAGCGAGTCGGTTCCGGTCGCCGGTTCGCCCTCGGCGGTACAGGCGGCTGATTTCCTCTCCCGTGTAGTGCTGCAACAGGTAGTCCTGCAGCGATGGCGCGCCGGCGTCGAGAGCGGCGGGGACGTGGTCGGGAAACGGCGTCGCGCGGGACAGCTCGCGGATCAGCTTCAGCCAGAACCGGCGCGCGTGCGGCACGGAGTACCGCAGGGTCTTCTTCGCGGGCACCGGCTCCAGCCAGCCGAGGTCGATCAGATCGTCGTCCCGTGTTCGTGTCCGGTAGCCGCCCAGGCTGCGCTGGATCAGAAAGCGGCGCTGCTCGATCGTCAGCGCCTCCCACTTCGGCAGCAGGTCGAAAACCTCGCGCCAGTCCACGTCCAGCAGCTTCACGCGCACCCTCCGGAGCGGACGAAGACGCCACGGCCGATCAGCTTGCGGCGCATCGCGGGCGTCAGCTCGGCGCCGCCGGTCAGCTCCACCACGCTGTCCGAAAGCCGTCGGCCTCGCTTGCCCACCGCAGCCTGCACGCGGGTGGCGGTCTCGGCGTCGCCGCAGTGGACTACCAGTGCGGGGCACACGTCGATCCAGCGCACCTCCGCCGCCCAATCGCGGATCTGCCGGCTCACGTTGGCCGGCAGCGGCTGCCGGGACAGGTCGTCGGCTGCCGCGACCACCTGCTCGGCGTCCTGGCCGGCCATCACGGCCCGTTGTACGGACGCCCGCTCGATGACGAACAGCGTGCCCACCGACTGCGGGCCTTGCAGCGCAGCGGTGGGCGTCGCGAACGTCCGAGCGCGCACTTGATCGACCGGTGAGGGCGCCAGGAACACGATCTCGAAGTTGGGCTGGATGACCGCCTCGCCGGTCTCCTCCGGCAGGTCGAGCACGAAGTCGTCGACCTCGCCTAGGAGGTAGCGGCCGACATCGGTCATCGCGAAGCCCGCGTTGCCGTCTGCGAGGAGACCGAGCGTGGCTCCGCCGAGCGGGAGCAGCCGCTCGTAGAGGAACGCCAGGAGGGTCGATCCCCAGACCCGCTCCGCGACTTCGCCGGCGGCATACATCACGGTCCGGTCGTCCAGCAGGGGATTGCGCTGCTCGCAGTGGAAGTGGACGAACGCCTGCAGGTCCACGGTCGATTCCGGGCCGACTGCGCGGAAGGCATTGATCACGCCGCGCACCGGATCGACGGCGAACCAGCCGATCTCGTACAGGTACGGCACGAAGTCCAGCGGCAGCACTTCGGTATCCTCGGCGTAACGCGGATCAAGGACGTTCCCGTCCGCGCGCCCACGGAGCATCGCGTCGTCGCGCAGCACGTCCAGAATCTGCTTGAGCCGCTCCTTGGCCGAGCGCATCAGCCACTGCCGGCCGTCATCCGTCACGACCAGCTTGAGACCCGTGCGGGAGTCGCCCTGCGATGCCGCCAGCCGTAGCGAGAATGCGAACTCCGCTGCCCGTGACAGGCGTCGATCGATATGAAGTGGCGGGAACTCGGGGACGATCCTCGCCGGCAGGGCGGGGAGCGCCTTGCCGATCGTGCGGGAGTTGCGGGCGTACAGCTCGTGGCCATGGACCTTGAGCCTGGGCGGTTCGGCGATCGCTTCCATCAGGAGCGTCGCCACGTCGTCGATCAGGAATGGCCGGCAGAGCACGTCGTCGCCGCGGAACGTCTCGGCCGTGATCGACGGGGGCGTGCCGCGTCGCAGGCGCGGGAGGATCGGCGGCCAGATGCAGATGCACGGCAGCATGACCGCGTCGAGATCGATCAGGAGCAGCGCCTCGCGGATCGCGAACGCCAGCCCGGCTGCCAGCGTGTCGCGGCGCGAGCCCGTGCCGGCGCTCTTGAGCAGGTCGGTCATCGCGACCGGGCCGCCGTGTGCGACCACCGCCCGGATCATCTCCTGTGCGGTGGAGACGACAAGCGGCGACGCCTCCTGCCAGCGGTTGTATGGGTGCGAGGCCGGTGCCGAGGGCGGGGCCGGCGCACCGTTCCAGTCCAGGAACTGGCGCCACCAGTCCTCACCGCGCAGGTCGCGAGCGAGCCGCTGCAGCGCGCCGTGAGGCCGCCGGCCGTCGAGCCGCTCGATCTCCTGCGCCCGGTAGTGCCGCCGCAGGTAGTTCTCCAGCGCCGCGGCGCCGGCGTCGCGGTCGCCCGCCGTCTCGAACAGCGGTGTCGCGCGTGAGAACTCGCGGACCAGCTTGAGCCAGAACCGATGCGGCTGCGGCACCCGGTAGCGCCCCCCGCTCCTGGAGCTCACCCGTTCCAGCCAGGCGCGATCGATCAGCCCGTCGGGACTCCGGGTGCCGTACGTGGTCAAGCTGAGATCGATCAGGAAGCGGCGTTGCTCAGTCGTGAGCGCGTCCCACTTCGGCAGCAGGTCGAGGCTCACGCGCCAGTCGACGTCCAGGAGCTTCACGCCGAGGGCCCCGGCACCGTCCCGCCGGCGTCGGCGATCGCCTCAGCTACCGCGGTTGTCGTCACCCGCTCCGCCTCCGGCGCGTCGACGATGGCGTACTGGTAGCCCTGTTCGCACAGGAAGCGCTGCCGGTTCATCGCGAACTCCTGCTCGACGGTGGCAGCGCTGACCAGCGAGTAGAAGTGCGCCTGCGTGCCGTCGCGCTTGGGACGCAGGATGCGGCCCAGGCGCTGCGCCTCCTCCTGGCGCGATCCGAAGGTGCCGGAGATCTGGACGGCGACGTTGGCGTCTGGCAGGTCGATCGCCAGGCTGCCGATCTTGCTGACCGCCAGGCAGCGGATCTCGCCGTCCCGGAACGCCCGGAACAGCGTGTCGCGGCGTTTCTGGGTGGAGGTTCCGGTGAGCACGGGGATGTCGAGCTCGGCCGCCAAGCCCTTGATCTGGTCGACGTACATGGCCATCACCAGGATGCGGTCGTCGCGATGGAGGCTCAGCAGGGCGCGCACCAGCGCTCGCTTGTCCGGGTTCTGAGCCGCAATCGGAAACTGCTGTCGGGGGGAGGCCGCCGCGTACTCCATGCGCAGCGCCGGCGGCAGCGGCAGGCGCATCTCCGTGCAGCAGGCGGTCGCCACCCACCCCTGCCGCTCCAGCTCGCGCCAGGGGACTTCCGCCTTCTTCGGCCCGATCAGGGCGAACACGTCCTCCTCCAGCCCGTCTTCTCGGACCAGGGTGGCGGTCAGCCCCAGCCGCCGCCGCGCCTGCAGCGCGGCGGTGATCTGGAACACCGGCGCCGGCAGCAGGTGCACCTCGTCATAGATGATCAGGCCCCAGTCGGCGCGGTCGAACACCTCCAGGTTGACCATCGGCTCATCGCTGCGGCGGCGATGGGTGAGCATCTGGTAGGTGGCGACCGTGAGCGGTCGCAGCGCGCGCTTCGGGCCGGCGTAGATGCCGATCTGCTCCTCGGTGAGCGTGGTCTTGTCGAGCGTCTCGGCGATCCACTGCTTGGCGGCCGTGACGCTGGTGCACAGGATCAGCGTGGTGGTCTGCAGCGCGTGCATGCAGGCCAGGCCGACGATCGTCTTGCCGGCCCCGCACGGCAGCACGATCACGCCGCTGCCGCCGGCGGAATGGCGGACGTCCTCGAACGCGCGCGCCGCTTCGTCCTGGTAGTCGCGCAGCCGGAACGGCAACCCCTCACGCGTCGTGTCCCGCAACTCGAACGCCAGCGGCGTGCCGGCGGTGTAGCCGGCCTCGTCATCCGGCGGGAAGCCGGCGCGGACCAGCGCGAGCTTCAGCAGCCCGCGGCGCTCGGCGTCGACCTGGAACGTGCGCCGGCCGGTGCGGTCGCCCAGCCACTTGGACACGTCGCGGTTGCGGCGGGCGATCTCGATCGATTCGTCGTCACGGGACTCGAGCATCAAGCCGTCGTCGTCCGCGATCAGCCGCAGCTTGCCGAAACGCGAGGCGTGGGTCCTGATCTCGACGATGGTGGCGTCCGGCACCGGGTAGCGGCTGAACTCGTGAAGCGTGACGATGATGTCGTCCACCGTGACGCCGGCCGAACGGGCGTTCCAGATCGACAGCGCCGTCATGCGGTAGGTATGGACGTGCTCGGGCGCCTTGATCAGCTCGGCGAAGGCCAGCAGGCGTGAGCGCGCCTCCTCGAAGCGCGGACTGGCCACCTCCAGCAGCAGGGTGTCGACGCCTTGGACGATGAGCGGCTGATCGGAGGCCATCGGGAGGGCTCGATTATAGCGGGCGAGGCTCGGGGTGACGGATTGGATGCCGACGGTCGAGCCCCGGCGTTCCGGCTCTGCTTTGCGGAGTCCACATTGCGCAGTACCGTACCGACATGAAGGCGACGGACGCTCGCGAGCGGGAGCCGCAGGACCCGCTGGCCAAGTGGCGCGGCCGAGGTCGCCTGCCGCTCGTCAAGGACGCGGACGAGTACCTGCGGCGGATCCGCGAGGGCGCCCGCAATCGTCCCGACCTGTACCCAAAGATGCCTCGGGCGCTCCCTGAAGGGAGCGCTACGCGGTTGCTGGATGAAGAGCGCGGAGACCGTTGGATCCGGGTTTCACGCCGCGACGATACAAAGAGAGGAAACGAACACATGAGAATCGATCGCTATCTGCAGGGAACGCCGTCGTGGATCGACCTGTCCACCACCGATCAGGACGCCGCCAAGGCGTTCTACGCCGGCCTGTTCGGCTGGAGCTACCGCGACATGCCGCTCGACGAAACGGGGGAGCGGCTCTACACGACGGCCACCATCGATGGCGCCAGCGTCGCCGGGATGTACACGCAGCCGCCCGAGGAGGCGCAGATGGGGATTCCTCCCCACTGGAACGTCTACCTGACGGTGGACGATGTCGACGCCACCGCGGTACGGGCCGTCGAGCACGGCGGCTCGGTGCTGGCCGAGCCGTTCGACGTGTTCGACGCCGGCCGCATGGCGACCATCAAGGACCCGACCGGCGCGGTGGCGTCGCTCTGGCAGCCGCGGAAGAGCATCGGCGCGCAGATCCGCGCCGAGCACGGCGCGCTCTGCTGGGCGGAGATCCTGACCGGCGATCCGGCCGCCGCGGCCGGGTTCCTGGCTGCACTGCTCGACGTCCGGACGGAGACCGCTCCGATGCCCGACGGCGTCGA
Source organism: Spirochaetia bacterium (assembly GCA_963662775.1). Classification (GTDB taxonomy): domain Bacteria; phylum Spirochaetota; class Spirochaetia; order SZUA-6; family Bin103; genus CATQHW01. The sequence continues at coordinate 182,002 of OY759747.1, read as the reverse complement.
GTACACGGTGGTCATGGCCGGGGACACCGCGGTCGCCGGCGTGATGATGATGCCCGAGCACCTGCAGGAGATGCGGCATCCCGCGCACTGGAGCACCTATATGCAGGTCGACGACACGGACGCCGCCGTGGCGGCGGCGGAGGCCGGAGGAGGCTCGGTGCTGATGCCCGCCACGGACATCGCGACCGTGGGGCGCATCGCCGTCATCGCCGATCCGCAGCGAGCCGCGCTCGGCCTGATGACCCCCAAACAGTAGCGCTTCCGCCGTGCACTACCGGACCTTGGGACGAAGCGGTGTCAAGGTGAGCCTGCTCGGCTTCGGTACCGGAGGCCCCACCACGTTCACGGAGGCGAGCATCTCCGACGCGGACAAGACGCGCCTCCTGCGCCGCTGCCTGGATTGCGGCATCAACCTGATCGACACCTCGCAGGGGTACGGTGACAGCGAGCTGTTCCTGGGCGCCGCGCTGGCCGGCGTGGCGCGCGACAGCTATCTGCTTTCCACCAAGTGGGCCTATTCGCGGTGGACGGGGCTTGACAGCGATCCGCAGGAAGGCGAACCGATCGGCGAACCGGGAGCATTCGAGCAGGCGGTCGAGGCGAGCCTGCGGCGGCTGCGGACGGATTACGTCGACGTCATGTTCATCCACGGGCTCAAGCCCGAGGACTACGACGCCGCCTACGAGCGCCACGGAGCGGCGATCGAACGGCTCAAGCGGGCCGGCAAGATCCGGCTGGCCGGCTTCAGCGAGCGCATGGGCGACGACCTGGAGCACCAAGTCACGATCGACGCCCTCACCCGGCATCCGTCCTTCTGGGACGTGTCGATGCTGCGCTACGGCATCCTCAACCAGTGCGCGCGCGACCGGGCGCTACCGCTGGCCGCCGAGCACGGGCTCGCGGTGATGAACATGTCGCCGGCGCGCTACCTGCTGCCGCATCCGGAGCAGCTCGCCGAGCGGATCGCCGACTGGAAGGCGGACGGGTCGCTCGCGCCGGACGCGGTGCCGGACGACGCCCCACTTGGCTGGCTCGTGCACGGCGAGGTCGAGTCGGTGGTGAGCGCCGGCATGAAGTTCGCGGCCGACCATCCCGGCGTGTCCACCGTCCTGACCGGCACCCGCAGCTTCGACCACCTGGAGGCCAACATCCGGGCACTGGAGGAGCCGCGCCTGACGGACGCCGATCAGGAACGCCTGGTCCGGCTGTTCAGCTTCGCCCGCGAGTGGCGGTGACCCGTCACCGGTGCGCGGCCAACACCGTGGCCGAGTGGTCGGTGGAGTCCGGCGTGGCCCGCGCCGACCCATACGCCGAGATCGGCCTGCACGCGCTGGTGCGCGACCCGCTGGGCCGCGAGCGCCGCGTGCCCGCCTTCTGGCGCGGCGGGGACCGCTGGTCCTTCCGGTACGCGTCGCCGCTGCCGGGTGTCCACACCTGGCGGACGCAGTGCGGCGACAGCTCCGACATGGACCTGCACGACCGCGAAGGAATAGTCGAGGTCGTCCCGTACGAGGGCGAGAACCCGCTCTACCGCCATGGGCCGCTGCGCCGTTCGGCCGAACGGACCTGCCTGGAGCACGCCGACGGCACGCCGTTCCAGTGGCTGGGCGACACGTGGTGGATGGGGCTCACCCGGCGTCTCGCGTGGCCGGACGACTTCCGGTGGCTGACCGCCGACCGCGTTCGCAAGGGGTTCACCCTCGTCCAGATCGTCGCCGGGCTGTACCCGGACCAGCCGCCGTTCGACTCGCGCGCCGAGAACGAGGCCGGCCACCCGTGGACGCGGACGAGCGACGACGGCCATGAGCTCGGCCGGCCGAACCCTGCGTACTGGGACCGGGCCGACGAGCGCATCGCACACCTGGTCTCGTCGGGACTCGTGCCGTGCGTGGTGGGGTGCTGGGGCTACTACCTGGAGCTCTGCGGCCCCGAGTCGGTCCGCCGCCACTGGGACCACCTGATCGCGCGCTACGGCGCCCTGCCCGTGGTGTGGTGCATGGCGGGCGAGGCGACCAGCCGCTACTACACCACCGGCGCCGACTGGGACGCGGCGCGCGCCGAGGCGGCCGAGGACGAGTTGCGCGCCGGATGGACGCGCCTGCTCCACCACGTCCGCCAGGCGGACGCGTTCGAGAGGCCGCTCACGATCCATCCCACCTTCTACGGACGCCGCATGGTGGACGATCCGGAACTGCTGGACGTGAACATGCTGCAGACCGGCCACTTCGGATTCCACACCCTGTCGACCAACGCCGACATGATCGAGGAGGAGGTTCGCGCCGCCCCCAGTCAGCCGATCGTCATGTCGGAGGCGTGTTACGAGGGCATACGCGCAACCTGCTTCGCCGACGTGCAACGGTTCATGTACTGGTCGTCGATCCTGAGCGGAGCCTACGGGTTCACCTACGGCGCCAACGGCCTGTGGCAGGTGAGCACGCGTGACGATCCGTACGGCGCGTCCCCGCACGGCCAGTCATGGGGCCGCGTGACGTGGAAGGAGGCGGCGGCCCTGGCGGGCTCGACGGAGATCGGCCTGGCGGCGCGGCTCCTGTCCCGTTACCGCTGGTGGGAGTTGCGCCCGGCGCCGGGATGCCTTGGGTACCACCAGGGACCGGGCAACCGCATCGCCCCGTACGCCGCGGCCATCCCGGGCCGGCTGTACGTCGTCTTCGTGCCGTGTCTGGCCGGCGCGGTGATGTTCGACGTGATGCGGCAACGGGAGCGTGACCGCGCCGTGGATCCCGCGGACCGTCGCGACCCCGCGGTGCTGGAACGGGCGCAGGCGGCCTACGGCGGCCGGGTGCGGGTGACCGGACTCGATCGCTCCGTGGCGTGGCAGGCGTACTTCTTCGATCCCGTTACCGGGGAAGACGTCGAGATCGGCGCCGTGACGCCGGATACCGGCGGGGTCTGGCAGTCGCCCAACCCGCCGGTCCTGCAGGACTGGGTGCTCGTTGTCGAGCGCTGCGGCGCTCGCGCCGGGGCTACCCGTATCCGGCATGGAGCGCAGCGGGAACCGATGCGCTCCATGCCAAAGGAGGGGCTGGGCCGAGGTTGCGGCGCTCATGGCGCCGGAACCTCGGGGCGCTAGAGTTCGAACAGGCGGGCGGCGTTGTTCCAGAACACGTCTTCGACCTGCCGGTCGGTGAGCCGTTCCGCCCAGCACGCCCACTTCACCGAGCGCAGGTGCTCCAGGACGATGGAGACCGGCTTGATCGTCATGTGCTTCTCCTCCCAGACCGGCGCGTCGTCGTAGACCCAGAAGAAGGTGTCGGCGACCGCGGAGTGGCGGCCGTGGCTGTGGCTGGCGGCGCCGAAGTCGGTGCCGAACATGAACCGGTCGTGGCCGAAGATGCGCATGATCGCCACGTGCGCCATCGGCTCGCAGTTGGCGCTGGAATCGAAGTACAGGTTCGGCAGGTCGGCCAGCTCTGGCAGTCCCTCGAAGTTGTGTGACGGCTGAAAGCCGCGGGCCGAGTGGGCCAGGATGAGCTTCATGTCCGGGTAGCGCTCGCAGTAGGTGCGGATCCAGTGCTGGTTGCCGGGGTCGGCGACCGCCCGGTCCTTGACCATGTGCAGGGTCACGTACCACCCCTCCTCGTGCGCCACCTGCATCACCGCCTCCGGCAGGTACTCCGGGATCTCGGAGTCCAGAGTCGGCGTACGCAGCGAGAAGGTGTGGTAGCACTTGAGCCCGCGCAGGCCGAGCCGGCGGGCGTGCTCGCGCACCCACTCGGGATCGTCCTCGGGCTTGACCAGGAAGGCTCCCCGGCAGGTGGGCTTGCCGGCCAGGGACGCTCCGACCCATTCGCTTACGCTCAGGGTCTGCTCGCGGTGCTTGACGATCGGCTTCGGCAGGAACCAGGCGCCCAGCGTCCGGTCCGGGAATACCTCGCCGCTCAGGCGCAGGTAGTCGTCGCTTCCCATGTCGGCGGGAAAGCCGGGCGGCAGAGGGGCGGCGTAGGCGTCACCCCGCCACAGGTGGGCGTGGCAGTCGAACACCCTGTCGGGGACGAAGGACGCCAGCTCGTGCTCGAAGAACTCGCGGTCGTGGTCCTGGTAGGCGTGGTCGCCGGTGTACTTGATCACGAGCCGGATGGTAGGGGCGGGAAGCGGGCGTGCCAACTGCACGTCCCGCAGGTGGTGACGCCGTGGCGGTCGAAGGCGCCGCCGCGCCGGAACAGGTCGGGGTGGCGGCCGTTGGCGCGGCAGAGCGGCACACGCATCCGGCCGGCCGCGTGGTAGCCGGCGAACGCCGGGCAGTCCTCCCGGACCGTCAGGTCGCCCGCGCCGGCAGTCGCGGCGTCCGGGATCGGCACGGGTGCCAGGGGGTGCTCGCCGATCGCGGGCCGGACGGGCGGCGCGTCGGGGTCTGCGCGCCGCCAGGCGCGGAGCATGCCGGCGGCCTTGTGAAGGGCGTCGACCGCCAGGTCGCCGTCATGGCGGGCTGGCGGTCGCAGCACCAGGCAGAACGGATCATCGGCCAGCGCGGCGGCCATGAAGCGGCAGAACCGGCCGACTGACATCAGGCCGGAGGTGCTCTTGCCCACGGGTCCGGTGGCCAGGATGCCGGCCGCCCGGCACAGGTCCTGCAGCACGCCTGGGTGCTCGTACTGCAGGCGCAGGCCCGGCACGGTGTTGTTGAGATGGCGCTCGGCCGGCCAGAGGTGGCCGGCGTAGGGGAGGAGCCACACCTCCTCGTAGAAGTGCCAGAGGGTCACCCGGTCGACGCCGACGCCCAGGGTAAGCACCAGGTCGTCGTCGGCCAGCAGCTCGAACGGGTTGCCCGGGCCGCACGAGCTGGGCGCCGAGCGGTGCCCGGCAAGCAGGTCGCGCGCGCGGGCTCCCAGACCCACCCAGGAGTGCGTCCTGTGGCAGCTCCGCAGGCTTCCGGGCCGGCGCCGCACCTCCTCCGGGATCACCCCCTGGAACCCGCGCTGCCGGCTCGGGCACAGGCCGCCGGCGCTGGTGCAGTCGCAGTCGCTGTTGGTGAACTCGGCGGGGTCGCCCCACACCGAGTCGCGGAAGGCGGGGACCAGCAGGGTGCCGCCGTCACCCACGGCGTCGAGCAGCGCGTCGACGACGGTCGCCGCGCCGCCGTCCACCGGCCCCAGCGCGCTCAGGCTGCTGTGCATCATCACCGCCGCGCCGGGCCGGATGCCCAGCTCGTGGAGCTCCGCGCAGAGCTGCGCACGGGTCGCGGGCGGCATGCGCCAAGCGTAGAACGATGCCGGACGGTACCCAAGCGAGGGCCGCTCCCGTAAGCTGCGCCCGATGGCTGAGAAGATACGCATCGGTCTGATCGGATACGGTGGCTGGACGCGCACCGCCTACGTGCCGGCTCTCCAAACCGACGGACGCGCTCGGATCGTGGCGGTGGCGGCGCCCAGTGCGGAGACCCGGGAGCGCGCCGGGCGCGAGCTGGGGCCGGAGGTCGCGGTGTACGCGTCCGCCGGCGAGCTGCTGGCCGGCACCGCGGTGGACGGCGTGATGGTGGCCGTGTCGGAAGCGGCGCACGCGGAGGCGATCGGCGCGGCGCTTGATGCCGGAACGGCCGTCCTTTACGAGGGGCCGCTGGCCGCCACGCGGGACGAGATCCCGGCGATGATCGAGCGCCTCGAGGCCGCGCGCGCTCCCACCCACGCCGACATCGAGCTGGGATTCCTGCCGGTCGTGCGGCGCGCGGCGGAGCTGGTCGCGGACGGGACCGCGGGCATCCCGCAGCTTGCGGAGGTGCGGATGGAGTCCGACTGGGGCGCGCTGCCGGAGGAGGACCTCTGCAAGGTCGACCACCTGGCGCCGTGGTACATCGACCCGCTCGACCGGGTGCTGGGCAGGACGGCGACGCGCGTCCTGACGATGGACGGCAGCGGATCGGCCGGCCGGGCGCAGGCGCAGGGGCTCCTGCAGCTCGACTACGGCGGTTGCTGGGGGACCTTCTCCGTCAACACCGGCGCCGTCTCCGGCCCCGACATGCGCATCGCGGTCACCGGTACCGCGGGCGACGTGCGCGTCGATCTGCTCACGGGCGGACTGCGCTGGCGCAGCGCCGACAGCCCGGCCTGGACGATCGAAACCTGCCCGCCGATCGAGCCGATCCTGGGACTGCCCGGCATGCACGAGTGCGTGCGCGCCTTTCTGGACTGCATCGAGTCGGGCTCCGAGGGCGGGGCGGGGCGCCAACGCGTCGCCCGCCTGCACCGGGTGGGACTGGCCGCCGAGCGGTCCCGCGACACCGGGACCTGGGCCGTAGTCGAGTCGTCGTAGCGCCGGTCAGTCCGGTTGGCTGCCGCGCAGCCGGCGGATCTCTTCGTCGCTGAGTTGCAGGTCCAGGGCGGCGGCGTTGTCCGCGAACTCGTCCGGGGTCGCCGATGCCGCGATCGGATACACGTCGAGGCCGGTCTGCATGATGTAGGCGAGGGCGACGCGCGCGGCCGACACGCCGTGTGCGCGGCCGCGCGCCTGCGCCGTCTCCAGGCGGTCGAAGTTTCCCTCCGAGCAGTAGGTGTCGGCGGAAAGCACCTCCCGGCCGGAGTCCGGCCGGGGTTTGTCGCGGCCGAAGCGGCCGGAGAAGAAGCCGCCGGCCAGGCTCGACCACGAGAACAACGGGAGCTGCGTGCGGCGGTACCAGTCGCGGTCGCCGGCCGCCTCCGGGCCGCCGATCGACAGGCAGCCGTCCCAGGGAGCGCGGAGCTGCACGGCCAGGCTGTAGTTGGGGCTGCTTGCCGCGAACGCCGGCAACCCGTGGCGGGCCGCGTAGGCGTTCGCCTCCTCGATGCGCGGCACGCTCCAGTTGGAGCCGCCGTAGGCGTGGATGCGGCCGGCCGCGTGATGCTCGGCCATCGTCGCCACGATCGCGTCCACCGGGAGGCTTGGGTCGTCGCGGTGCAGCAGGTAGATGTCGACGTAGCCGGTGCGCAGCCGGGCCAGCGAGTCCAGCAGGTCGGAGGTCAGGTCGGCCGGCGTCACCCGGACGCGGTCCTGGTTCGGGTGGCATCCCTTGGTGAGGATCACCACCTGCTCGCGGTTGCCGCGCCGTTCCATCCAGGCGCCCAGCACGCGCTCGCAGTCGCCGCCGCCGTAGTTCCACGCCGAATCGAAGGTGGTGCCGCCGGCCGCGAACACCCCGTCCAGCAGGTCCATTCCCTGCTCCAGGGCGTCCGTGGTCAGCATGGTCGTGCCGTGCACGACGCGCGCCACCGGCTTTCCCAGCCCGCTCACCTTTCCGTACGTCATCCGCTGTCCCTCCAAGGCTGGCCGCACCCTTGGGCTGTCGCCGCGGCGCGCGCCGATCGTTAGTATGCCCCGGACGGAGGTATCGCCGATGAGTTCAGAGTGTTGCGGGTGGGACGATCTGCTGGCCCGCTCGGTGCCGAGCGAGCCGGTCGCGCGCACGGCGCATCCGACGGCCGCGTACGACTTCGGGGTCGCCTATCCCGATCCCGACTCACTGCCGCTCGACGAGTTGGTCGAGTGCCTGCGTGACGAGCTGGCCGTCGCCGGACGCAGCCTGGCGCACTACCCGCACCCGCTCGGCTATCCGCCGCTACGCGAGTGGCTGACCGGCCGGCTCGCCGAGACCCGCGGATTCACGGTGGACGCCGACAGCATCCTCCTGGGCTCCGGGTCGAGCGAGCCGAACTTCCTGGTCGCGCAGGCGCTGATCGATCCCGGCGACGTGGTGCTGGTCGAGGACTTCACCTACGCCGGCACGCTCGGCATCCTGCGCCGCTTCGGCGCCGACATCCGCGGCGTCGAGTCGGACGACGACGGCATGCTGCCCGACTCGCTCGAACGCCAGATTCGAGCTGCGATGGACGACGGCAAGCGCGTCAAGGCGGTGTACACGGTGCCGACCTTCCAGAACCCGCTCGGCTGGGTGGAGTCGATGCCGCGGCGCGAGGCGGTGAGCGAGATCACCGGCCGTTACGGCGTGCCGGTGTGGGAGGACGACTGCTACGTCGATCTGGCCTTCGAGGGACAGGAGGTGCCGGCGGCGATCCGTTCGCTCGACGACAGCGGCCGCACGATCTACGTCGCCTCGTTCTCAAAGAACATCGGCCCCGGCATGCGCATCGGCTACGTGACTGCTGCCCCGGCGCTGATGGATCGGATGATGGCCGTCAAGGGCGTCGGCGCCGTCAGTCAGTTCACCGCCATGGCCGTGCACCGGTTTGCCGAGAGCGGAGGCCTTGCGGCCCATATCGACCGGGTGCGCGGCCTGCTGCGCGCCAAGCGAGACGCCATCCTGGCGGCGCTCGACGCGCACCTGGGCGGGCGCGCGCGCTGGACCAGCCCGTCCGGCGGGCTGTTCGTGTTCGTGCAGATGCTCGACGGCTCGGATGCCGTGGCCGCCAGCGAGCGGGGGGCGGCGAACGGCGTGCTGTTCGCCCCGGGACCGCGCACCGCGGCCGACGGCGTGTCGGGCCGCGACCGGATGCGCCTGTGTTTCGGCTGGAACCGTCCGGACGAGATGGACGCCGCCATCGCGGCGCTCACCCGGCTGCTTGAGCCGGCCGTGGAGGCGGTCGCCAGTTAGGTCAGGACGAGCGCGCCAGCAGCGCGGAGAGCCGCTCGGCCAGGCGCCCGCCCATTTCCAGCATGCCGTGGTCGGCCGGGTGGATCAGGTCGGCGCTCAAGCCGCTGATGTCCGTGAGCAGCTCCGGCCCCTCGAGCAGATGCGCGTTCGCGTGCCCGGTCGCCGCCACCGCGTCGCGCAGCTCCTGCCGGTACTCCTCCGGCGTGCCGCCGTACTGGCCCACCGGTTCCCAGCCGAAGTCGCGGTAGTACGGCCAGAGCGTGATGCAGGCGACCGGCCGCCCGGCATCGGCGCCGGCGACGCGGTCGACCAGGTACTGCACGCGCCGCCGGAACTCCGGCATCGGGAAGCCCTGCATGTTCACCGACAGGCCCAGGCTGGCGACGTGCCAGTCGGTCCGCCCGGCCATGTAGTCGGCGATCTCCGGTTCGCAGTGCGCGGAGCCCGCCACCCCCAGGTTGATCAGGTCGGCGCCCAGCCGGCGCGCCGCGTGCCCGACGTAGGTCAGGTGCGGCCCCTCGGCGAAGTAGCCGTGCGTGATCGATGTCCCGTAGGTAAGCAGGCGCAGTGACGGCGACTCGTCCGCCGCCGGCGGGCGGACATCCTCGCCCCCGACCCCGTGCAGCAGCACCGGGTCGCGCTCCGGGCCGCCCAGGACCAGCCGCACCACGCGCGGCGAAAACGGCATGCCGGCGGTGTAGCGGTCGGGGAGGGCTTCGAGCGCCTCGCTGGGAGTGACCTCGATCGTCTGCGGCTCGCGGCCGACGACCGCGCGCTGGTAGGAGTCGAACGGGCCGAAGAAGACGCTGACGCGGGTCTGGCCGTGCGAGGAGAGCGTCACCTTCGAAGGACCCGCGGCCACGTAGCGGATCTCGGCGTTGTCCGGCTGCAGGACGCAGAGCTGCGCGCCGGGGTTGAGCTCCCTGCGGACCGCCTCGGGGACGCGCTGCAGCCGATATCCGCCGCGGCGCGCCTCGTAGTGCAGCTCGGCGACGTTGTGCAGCTCGACGCGTTCGTGAATCATGCGGGGCGAATCATGCCGGATGGCGGTCGCGGAGCTGCCCGGCGGCGGCGCACATCGCCTTGAGCTTCAGGTACGCCTCATCCACCGGGATCGGGTTCTGCACGGACGGGGCGAAGCCGCAGTCGGGGTTGAGCACGATCCGCTCCTTGTCCACGTAGCGCATGGCTGCCTCCACGCGGGCGACGATCGTCTCCGGCGCCTCGATGGCCTGGTCGCAGTGGTCGACGCAGCCCAGCCCCAGGCGCGCGTCCTGGTGGAAGCGGGCAAGCGACTGGATGCCGCCGGCATCCGGCGTGGCGTACTCCATCAGGATGGTGCCGACCCGGGCGTGGGCCAGTGCCGGCATGATCAGGTCGTAGGAGCCTGCGGTGCTGTGCCGGTGCTGGAAATGGGCGTGGCAGAGATGCATGGCGGTGTCGATGCCGGAGACTCCGTCCAGGGTCTGATTGAGCAGGTCGATGCAGCGCTCCATCTCCGGCTCAGGATCGCCGATGCCCTCGCCGGCGCGGAACTCCGGGTCGACCATCACGGCGAGCCACGGCTCGTCGAGTTGAACGACGTCGGCGCCGGCGGCGCGCACCGCCTCGATCTCCTGGCGCAGGATCGGCACCACCGCCTCCATCAGGTCCTCGCGCCGGGGATAGGCGTCCCGCGAGTGTTCGGGGTGCCACATGCGCCGGCCGATGATGTACGGCGCGGGCAGCGTGATCTTGAGCCGCCGCGTGGTGCGCGACCGCGCGAAGGCGACCTCCTCGGCGGCGATCGGCCGGTAGTACTCGATCGGTTCGACCACCGCCGGGTAGGGGATGTTGCTGATGTTGAGGTCGTTGCGGAAGCCGCGCACCCGCTCGGCGAACACCTTGACGTAGCTCTCGCGCCGCCACTCGCCGTCGGTGACCTCATCCAGGCCGGCGCGTTCCTGCAGCGAGATCGCCATGGCCGCGGCCCGGTCCAGGTGCGGGTCTGCCTCTTCCTCGGAGATGCGGCCGTCCTTGCGGTCCAGGACCAACTCGCGCAGCCATTGCGGCCGCGGCAGGCTGCCGACGACGGTCGTGGGAAACAGCGCCACTTCTCTACCTCGCGGTCACGAGCATACGCGCGCGGCAGCGCTCACCGCCAGCGCAGCAGCTTGAGGCGGTTGTTGAGGTGGTCGGCGAACAGCAGGTGGTGGTCGCCGTAGCGCCGGATTCCGCCAAGGTGGTTGAAGCGGGCGCGCGCGGCGGGGCCGGCACCGGTCTCGCCTGCCTCGCCGCAGCCGGCCAGGGTACGCAGCTCGCCGGCCGCGGTCAGGCAGCGGATCCGGTGGTTGCCGGACTCGGTGAAGAACAGCGTGCCGTCCGGAGCGACATCGAGCCCGCGCGGGGTGTCGATGCGCGCGCGCCGCGGGTCGCGGCCGTCGTCGCTGCGCCCGGCCGTGCCGTCGCCGATCACGGTGTCGATGAGCCCGTTCGGCGCCACGCGGCGGATGACGTGGTGGACGCTGTCGGCGAAGTACAGGCTGCCGTCCGGCCCGAACGCGAGCGCTTCCGGCGTGCCGATGCGGGCGGCGGTGGCCTTGCCGCCGTCGCCCGAGTAGCCGGGCAGGCCGGTGCCGGCCACCGTGGTGATGATCCCGTTGTGCGGATCGATGCGCCGCACGCGGCCGACGGCATCGCCCAGGTACAGCGCGTCGTCCGGACCGTAGCGGACCGACATCACCATCACCACCCCGGCGCTGATCGACGGCCCGCCGTCGCCCTTGTCCCAGGGTTGGCCGATGCCGCAGACCGAGCGGATCGTTCCGTTCGTGTCGACCAGCCGTACGTGGCAGCGGCGGTTGTCGGCGATGGCGACCCGTCCCCGCGCGTCGACCGCCACGTCGGATGGGTTGCCCAGGTAGGCGTCGACCGCCGGGCCGCCGTCACCGCCGTAGGAGCGTGCGCCGTTGCCGGCGACGGTCGTGATCGTGCCGGCGGGGTCGATGCGGCGCACGCGCTGGCTCCAGCGGTCGGCGAAATGGACGGAGCCGTCGGCGGCGACGTCGATCCCCAGCGGGCCGCGCAGGAAGGCGCTGGCGGCCGCTCCGCCGTCGCCGATGCCGGTGCCGCCCAGGACGGTCGTGACGATCCCGGTCGCTCCGTCATAGCGGCGCAGCCGGCCGGAGCAGTCGCCCCAGAGCACGGTGCCGTCCGGGTCGGCCCAGATCCCCGCCTCGACGGAGTTGCATCCCGTCTGGCTGCCGTGCAGCCCTTCCTCGCCCCACGCGGGCACGCCGGTGCCGACCACGGTGGTGACGACTCCGGTGGCGGCTTCCACCTTGCGGATGCGGAAGCCGTACTTCTCGCCGACGTAGAGGTTGTCGTGGACGTCCAGGCAGATCGCGTCCGGCATCAGCGTGCTTGCTTCCACGGCCGGCCCGCCGTCGCCGTTGGATGCGCGCTGGCCGTTGCCGAGGACCGTCGTGATGATGCCGGTGCGCATGTCGATGCGGCGGACCCGGTCGTTGGAGTTGTCGCAGACGTAGAGATCGCCGCGCGAGTCGAACGCCAAGTGCTCGGGGTGGTAGAAGGCGGCATGCGAGGCGGGGCCACCGTCGCCGTGGTAGCCCATCAGGCTCAGGCCGGCACCCGCGAACGGGCGGCTCGATCCCTGCTCGGACGGGTAGTGCCGCGCCGCGTAGCCGGCGAACAGGTCGATGATGCCGGTGCGCGCGTCGACGCGGCGGATGTTGCAGGCCCACTCGTCGGACAGGTAGACGTTGCCGCCGGCATCGACGGCGACGCCGCAGGTGCAGTCGAGCTCGGCATCGACTGCGGGGCCGCCGTCGCCGCCGCGGCCGATGCGGCCGCTGCCGGCGACCAGGGTGACGATGCCGGTGCGGTAGTCGATGCGGCGGATGGTGTGGTTGCCCAGGTCGGACAGGTACAGGTTGCCGTGCCGGTCCTGGTGCAGGTCGTGCGGCTCCCGAAAGCGCGCTGCCGCGACCGGGCCGCCGTCGCCGTCGGTGCCGGGGGTGCCGTCGCCGCCGAACAGGTGCAGGATGCCGTCACGGTCGATGCGCCAGATGCGGTTGCCCCAGTAGTCGTTGACGATCAGGTCGCCGTCGGGGCGGCGGGCCACGCCTATCGGCCATCCGGCCGGGGCCTCGCGGGCCGGCACCCCGTCGTGGAAGCCGGCGCCGGCCAGGACTGCGATCTCGCCCGCGGGCAGGGCCCGCAGGATCGCGTTCAGCGACATCACGAAGCTCTCGGACCGGCGGGAAGGGGCTGGGGAGTCATGCCGCGGATCATATCGCGCCGGCGCCCGCTATACTGGCACGATGGCGACGGGACGACTGGAAGGGCGCGTGTGCATCGTGACCGGCAGCACGGCCGGTATCGGCAGGGCGACCGCGGAGCGCTTCGCCGCGGAGGGCGGCTCGGTCGTGGTGAGCGGCCGGCGTTCCGAGCTGGGGGAGCAGATCGCGGCGGCGATCCGGGAGCGGGGTCAGCGCGCGATCTTCGTGCGCTGCGACGTCGGCGTCGACGCCGAGATGGACGCGCTGGTCGCCCGCGCCGTCGAGGAGTTCGGCGGCCTCGACGTGCTGGTCAACAACGCCGCCGCCGTCGACGAGGGGCACAGCTACAACGCGGAGGACCTCGACCCCGAGTCCTGGGACCGGCAGCTCCGCGTCAACCTGCGGTCGGTGTACTACCTCAGCCGGCTGGCCATCCCGCACCTGCGCGCGCGCGGCGGCGGGGCGATCGTCAACGTCTCCTCGGTAGGCAGCCTGGTGGTCTGGGAGAACGCGGCGGCCTACCTGACCTCCAAGGGCGCGATGAACCAGCTCACCCGCTCGATGGCGATCGACTTCCAGCCGGACGAGATCCGCGTCAACGCCGTGCTGCCCGGCTGGATCCGCACCGAGGTCGAGGAGAAGCGGCTGGCCGAGAACCCGCACGCGATCGAAGAGGCACTGGCGGTCCGCAGCATCCGGCGCCTCGGCAAGCCGAGCGAGATCGCCTCCGCGGCGCTCTTCCTGGCCTCCGACGACGCCTCCTACGTGACCGGCACCTGCCTGGTGGTGGACGGCGGCTGGACCCTGAGCTGATCGGGCCGAATCGGTTCGAAAAGGACTCAAGGTTCCTCTCCGGGTGCCGATACTAAGAGTGTCGGAAGGCCGCCGAGCTGCACCTCGAACGGGAGGGGAGCTCCGCAAACGAAACTCCAAGGCAACGGCGGAGGTAGCTGAGCCGATGGACAGGTGACATGGCCGTTCGCACAGACGGCCCCGCTACAGAGCAGTCGCACTCACGTGAAGCCCGCCAAGCGGGCTTCGGCTCAGACGGCTCGGCGACCTTCCGACTCCTTCCTGCCAGCCGGCGTTGACGCCAGGGCCGTTCCGCGAAGACAATCACGCGCGGAGGAACCATGCCAGCCTACGACTACCACTGCCCCACGAACGGCCAGACCGTCGAGGTCAGCCACCAGATGACCGCCATGCTCACCAGTTGGAAGGAGCTCTGCGACGCCGGCGGGCTCGACTTGGGCGACACGCCGGCCGACGCGCCGGTGAAGCGCCTGTTCAACGCGCCGATGGTGGCCACGGGAGCCGAGGAATCCACGGACGTGTGCATGGACAACCCGGCCGTACAGCGCGGCGGCTGTGCGCACGGCGCCGCCTGCGGTTGCTTCTGACCAGGAGTCACTACACTCTTCAAGGGTGACCGCGGACGCGCCGCTCGCCACTTTCGTCCCCGAGCAGTTTCGACATCTGAACGACCCGTCGCGTGACCTCCGCGGCTCGCGAAGGAGCCGTCCGCGATGGCCGCGATCGAGTCGGCAGTATTTCAGGTTCCGTCCAGTCATCGGCTGTTGCTGGGAGATGCCCGCTTTTGCGGGCCTCGCCGCCGGGGGCCGTGCACCTCGTGGTCACCTCGCCTCCCTACTGGACGCTCAAGGAGTACCGCCGCACCGACGGCCAGTTGGGGTGGGTCGAGTACTACGACCAGTTCCTCGACCGGCTCGACGACATATGGCGCATGTGCCACCAAGCTCTCGTGCCCGGTGGGCGCCTCATCTGCGTCGTGGGAGATGTCTGTCTCTCCAGGCGCAAGAACAACGGGCGTCACACCGTCGTCCCGCTGCACGCGTCCATCCAGGAACGGTGCCGGGGCTTGGGCTTCGACAACTTGGCGCCGATCATCTGGCACAAGATCGCGAACGCCACGCACGAGGTCGAGCGGGGATCCGGCGGCTTCCTGGGCAAGCCCGATGAGCCGAACGCCGTCATCAAGAACGACGTCGAGTTCATCCTGATGCAGCGCAAGGGAGGCGGCTACCGCAAGCCGGACCTGGCTACCCGAGTCCTCAGCCTCCTGTCGGAGGAGTGTCTCAAACGGTTCTTCCGACAGGTGTGGACCGACGTTCCCGGGGCATCCACTCGGGATCACCCCGCGCCCTTCCCGGTCGAGCTGGCGGGCCGACTGATCCGCATGTTCAGCTTCGTCGGCGACACGGTGCTCGACCCGTTCGCGGGGACGGCTACCACGCACGTGGCCGCCGCGCGTTCGGAAGAAACAGCGTCGGCGTCGAGGTCGATCCCGTCTACTTCGAAGATGCCTTGGCGCGGCTTCGGAACGCGACCGGCGGCCTGCTGAAGACGGTCGAGGTGCACGCCGACAGCGTCGGATCGGAACGCCCTCAAGCCGTCGCCGTCTGAGAACCACAACACCACAGGAGGTTGAACGATGAGGAACGCGATCAGCGCGGCGATAGCGGCCGTGCTGGTGGCCGCCGCTACGGTGCCGGCGATATCGCAGGTGGCGACGCTGCCGCCGTGCCTGCCAGACTGCGCGGGTGCGGACTTGCAGGGCGCTGACTTGCGGTGGGCGGACTTGAGTGGTGCTGACTTGTCCGGCGCCAACTTGTCGTACGCAGACCTTTCCTGGGCGGACCTCAGCGAGGCGGACATGAGCGGCGCCACCGTGTTCCGGGCGGATATCAGTGGTGCGAATCTGTCGGGCACAGACCTGACTGATGTCCGCGGGTGCGACCTGGGGCGGCTCGTTACGGACGAATGCCCCTATGATGACGAGATCAGGGACGCAATCTCGCAGTTCATGAGAACATTCCGTTACGGCGCCAGGGACGATCTCGCGAATCACATCCAGTTTCCTCTCCGGAGAGAGTATCCGATCCCTCCTATCGAACGAGATGAGTTTCTGACGCGCTACGAAGAGGTGTTCGATCAGGAGATTACGACATTCATCTCCGACTCCTCTCCAAGAGACTGGCGATTGGATGCCTACAATATCCTTCTGTGGGATGAGGAACGAAGGATTGGCGTCTCGCTGTCGCCGTACGCTATCCCGGCCGCTCATGTGCGCTGGATTGCATCGTCAGAGCGGGAGAGGGGGGAAAGGGAGAGACTGCTGCAACTCAGGAATACGCTTCGCGTGAGAGAGAGGAGTCAGCTACACGGAAGTTTGCACGAGTACGAGTCTCCCGTTCTCGAATGGGGGACCGCTGCGTATCGGGTTCGAGTGGATCGTCTGGACAATGGGGAGTATCGGTATGCGGCTTGGCAGAGCGACGGGTCTCATTCCGAAGAACCCGACCTGGTCATCGGTGGCGGCAGACACTACATGGCCGCGTCAACGTGTGGAACAGAGACGACGCGACTCCATGGTTTCGCAGGAGGCGAGGTGTTTGGTTTTGCGAACGGCGAATACCTCTACGAAGTCGATGCCTTCGACTGCTGGTGTCAGGGTCCGGAGGACAACCCCGATGGTCCCGCAGGAAACCACGAGTGCGATTACAATCTTCGGGTTTGGCATAGTCCGGGACGACCGGCCGTAGTGCCGGAGTTCGTCCGGGAGTGGGAGGATCTGAAGGATGGATACGAGCTGATCGTACACGAGCCGTTCGATGAGACGCCGAATGTAATCGATGCAGCACTCCATGCTGACTATCGACGTGCAGCCGAGCGAGAGCCCGTGGCGCCTGCGGCTGATCGAGCGCGCGAACGGACCTGAGGACCACCGACTCATGGGTAGTGCAGAACTGGCGTACGCGTCCGCCACGGAGTTGCTGCGGCTGATCACCGCCAGGCAGATTTCGCCGGTCGAGCTCACCGAGCTCTTTCTGGACCGCATCGAGCGACTCGATGGGCGGCTGAACTCGTTTCTGCTGCTCACGCCGGACTTGGCGCGACAGCAAGCCAGGGCCGCCGAGCAAGCCGTGCTGCGCGGCGACGATCTCGGCCCGCTGCACGGGCTGCCGATCCCGATCAAGGACACGCAGATGACCGCCGGCATCCGCACCACCAGCGGCTCGGTGTGGTTCGAGGACCGCGTTCCGGAACGGGACGACGCGGTCGTGGAGCGGGTACGGGCGGCGGGCGCCGCCATCCCGGGCAAGACCAACGCCTCCGAGCTGGGCTTCGTGGGCACCTGCCAGAACCTGCTCGGTCCCGACGGCGGCAACCCCTGGAACCCCGATCACACGCCCGGCGGATCGAGCGCGGGCGCGGCGGCGGCCGTCGCCGCATACCTGTGTCCGATGGCGACCGGCAGCGACGGGGGCGGCTCGATCCGCATTCCCTCCCACTTCTGCGGGATCTACGGCATCAAGCCCACGCAGGGGCGGGTGTCGTTCCACGGCGGCGCCCCATCCGCGCCGGCGCCGAACATCTTCTCCCAGAGCGGGCCCCTGGCCCGCACGGTGCGGGACGCGGCGCTGCTTCTGCAGGTCCTGGCCGGGCACGACGCGCGCGATCCGCTCTCGCTCCGCGAGGAGCCGGCCGACTACGTGGCGGCGGCGGACCGGGACATCACCGGCATGCGGGTCGCATGGAGTCCGGACTTCGGCTTCGCCGACGTGCACCCGGACGTCGCGGAGGTGACGTATCGCGCGGCGCGCGCGTTCGAGGAGCTGGGATGCCACGTCGAGGAGACGAAACTGAGGCTCGACCCCCCGTACGACACCTACGGAGCGCTCATGACCGCCAACGCCTTCAACCGCTACCGGACGCTCTACGAGTCCGACGGGGAGCGGCTCATGGGTTACTCCACGTTCTTCCTCGAGCACGGCTCCAGGGTCACCACCGCTGACTACGCCCGCGCGCTCGGGATGGTCGACCGCCTCCGGGCCGACTTCGCGGACGTGTTCGGGGACTACGACCTGCTGCTGTCACCCACGGCGCGGTTCCCGGCGTTCCGCAACGCGCCTTATCCGGGCGAGGTGTCGGGGACCTCGGAGTTCCCGGACCAGTACTTCAACGGCGCGTTCACGATGCCCATCAACGCCAGCGGGCACCCGGCGGCCTCCGTGCCGGCCGGCTTCTCCGCCGACGGCCTGCCGATCGGCCTGCAGATCGTCGGCAGGAAGGGCGACGAGGCATCGGTCATCGCCGCCTCGGCGGCGTTCGAGGCTGCCCGCCCCTGGATCCGGCACCGGCCGCCGGTGTCCTGAAGCGGCGACCGGCAGGCCGTCAGACCCAGCCCCGCTCCACGAGCGGCCCGGTCAGCCGGCGTAGCGCGGGCCGGTCCGTGTGCATGACGGCCGGATGGTGGACGCCTTCCGCGGCCGGCGTGGCGCCGCTGTACGACAGCGCGGTGACGGCGCGGTGCGAGCCCTCGTATGACCGCTGCATGGTGGCCCGCGCGGGTTCGTCCTCGGGAACCGTGCAGTAACACAGCGTGAACATACGGCGTCCCGAGTGGCCGCCGAAGGAGGCGTGGTAGAGGTTCTGATCGAAGAACACCACGTCGCCGGGGCGCGAAGCCACCACCTGGCATGGCAGGCCGTCCTGCGCGGCTCCGAACGCCGGCTCGGCCGCCTCCACGTCGAAGCCGCGTTCGCGGTACTCGTCGAGCTGCGACGCATCGCCGCGGCCCTCGGCGATGACCTGCTTGATCCGGTCCACCATCAGCACCTCGAGCTCGCCGTGCAGGGGACTGCGGTGCGATCCCGGAATGAAGCGGATCGCGCCCGAGTCGCCGTCCACGGGGTCCAGGTAGAGCGACACCTTGATGCGGCGCAGAGCGAGTCCCAGGTCGCAGCCGTCGGGGTGCCACGCGGTATCGCCCACGTAGTAGTTGCCGTCGGAGCCCCACCACATGACCGGCTGCCGGAACACCTGCTCGATCGGCCGCACGATGCGCGGATCGTCGATCAGCGACCGCAGCGCCGGGTGGCGCTCGGCGCAGGCGACCACGGAGTGGCGCTTGTCGCCGCGGAACGACTCGCCGGCGCGGTCCTCGGCCATCACCTCCTCGAACCCGGCCACGATCCCCTCCGTCTCCGAGGGCGTGAGGAGTTGCGGGCGGACGACGAAGCCGAAGGTGTCGAAGTGGCGGACCTGCGCCGCGGTCAGCTCAGCCGTCATCGCCGAAGTCGATGCTCACCTTCAGCGCCCCGTCGTCGCCGGAGCGGGCCAGATCGAATGCCTCGGCGGCCTGACTCAGCGGAAACCGGTGCGTCAGCATGGGCCGGGTGTCCACCTCGCCCCGCAGCACCAGGTTCATGGCCGCGCCGTAGGGCGACCAGTACGGGTTGGCGTCCTCGATGCCGGCGCCGGAGGCCTGCACATCGAAGCGCTTCTCGGTCAGCGCCGTCGCGTCCAGGTGGTACGGGGATTCGTTCGGGGCGCCGAACAGGTGCAGCCGGCCGCCGGCGCGGACCAGCTCGGCGGCGAGTTGCAGGCCGGCGGTGGTCCCTGAAGTCTCCACCACCACGTCGGCCAGGAAACCGCCGTTGGCGTCCTGTACCTGCCGCACCGTGTCCCCGTCCGGCTTGAGCGCCAGCGTCGCACCGAAGCTGGCCGCGGCCTCGACCCGTTCCTCCCGCACGTCGATACCGGCCACCACCCCGGCGCCCATGCGGGCCAGCAGCGCGTCGAACAGCAGGCCGGAGGATCCCTGCCCGACCACGGCCGCGCACGCGGTGGTGAGCGGCGGGAAGGTATTGCACGCCTCGATCACCTGGCCGAGCGGGCGGGCGGTGGGCACCGCCTGCAGGTCGGGTTCCTCCGCCGGAGGCAGCCAGTACACGGTCGAGTGCGGGACGACCACCGTCTCGGCCAGGCCGATCGCCTGCGTCCCGTAGAACGCGACCAGCTCGCCGGCTTCGAACTCCCGCCACTGCCGGGCGGTGTACGTGGCCTCCACCACGCGCGCCACCAGCTCGTGGGCGCTCGCGCCGGCCGGCAGCGGGTAGCCGCCGGCGGCGCCGTCGTACACGCGGCGCACGTCGTCGCGCGCCAGCGTGGCGGTGACCGGCCGAAGCATCACCTGGTCGGCCTCCAGTGCCGGCTCGGGGCGGTCGATCACCTCAATCTGTCCGGGCCCCGTCACATGAACGGATTTCATCCTCTTCTCCTAGTTGCCGGTGCTGTTGCGACGGCGCGTGGGCCGGGGCGGCGTGACCGCTACGTACGGGCTGCCCGTATCGTAGTCGCTCTCCGCGTCCGGCGAGGTCAGCGCGTACACGGCGGACCCGCGCAGGTAGATGCGCACCCGCACCCGCTCGCCGGCCAGCTCGCTTCCGTCCTTGCCGCGCCAGCGCAGCGGATGCCGCAGCTTGTTCAGCGGCCCCTGGAGCTGGCAGCCCTCGCGGTCGTAGCCGTTGATCACCTTGCCGGCGCCGTCGATCAGCTCCGCCAGGACGTAGTTCTCGTTGGCGGCGTTGTCGACCCCCTCGCCCGGCACCGCGACGTTCAGGAACAGGCCGCCGCGGC
The DNA here is from genome assembly GCA_963662775.1 of Spirochaetia bacterium. Lineage (GTDB taxonomy): Bacteria > Spirochaetota > Spirochaetia > SZUA-6 > Bin103 > CATQHW01. The sequence continues at coordinate 161,740 of OY759747.1, read as the reverse complement.
CCATCACCAGCGACGCGGTGGTGAAGTGGCTGTTGGACCACCCGGTCACGTAGGTGAACCGGTCGACCGGCACGCCCGATGCGGCGTTCGGTTCGCGGAACACGACGCGGTCGCCGATCAGCATCGGGTCGTGGGTACCGCCGACGCCGTTGCCGCCGTGCTGGTTGGGACGGTTCCAGGTCAGGCCGTCGCGGCTGGTCCACAGCTCGTTGCCCAGGGCGCCGCCGGCGCCGTGGCCGTCGGAGCGCACCGGCGGCCAGGCCGGCTCCGTGAACGATCCAGAGTAATTGTTCACACCCATGAAGTAGCGGCCTTCGTAGACGAACGGGGAGCCGTTGTAGAACTCCATGTCGGGCGGATCCCACTCGTTCTGCTCGAGCTGGTACTCGGCGGACAGCAGCGGCGCGTGCAGGATGCGCATGCCGCGCACGACCTCCTTGTCCACCTTGTAGTCGCTGGCGATCTGCGGCGTCCACGTGAAGCCGTCCGGGCTGGTGCGCACGGTCAGCACGCGCCGGGCGTTGAGGAACAGCTCGTTGACCGCCTTGTGCTCGTAGCGCTGGATGCCCTTGGGCGTGAGGATGAAACGCTGCGCGGCCGAGCTCCAGATGCCGCCCCAGGCGTCGCCCTCGTTGAACACCGGGTTGTGCTCGTACGGGGTCCAGTCCTCCCCGTCCTCGCTGTGGAAGACGTGCATGGTGAAGCCGGTGTCGTCGGAGGTGTTCTTGGTGTAGATGTAGCGGCCGAGCTCCGGGCTGTAGAGGCAACGGGCGTTGTAGCCCCAGTGGTTGCCGGGCTCGTCGTGGACGATGCGGATGTTCTCCAGGTGGATCCCGTCGCGCGTCGATGCGCGGTAGATCTGCCAGGGGATGCGGGTGCCGACCTTGTGCCCGATGACGTCGTACGACCCGTCCGGCAGGCGGCGGGTATGGCTGACGTTGAACGGGATCGGCGGCGCCGGCGCGAACACGCGCGGGGCGCTGGCGCGGAAGCCCACGCTCCCCCAAGGCTCGAAGATGTCCGAGTGATCGGCGAACAGAAACTTCATGGGTGCGGGTCTCCTTGGCGGCGGGCTCTGAGGCTCACGCGAAGTCGCCGAAGCTGAAGGCCAGCGGCAGCTCGTGGACGATCAGGTCGCCGGTCTCGTCGACCTGCAGCACGTCCTTCATGTACTCGTTCCACTTCGGCGTGATCGGGTCCGTGCCGGTCCGCCGAAAATGCTCCTCGGTGGGCGCCGTGCCGTGAATGAACAGCCACTCCCCGTGCCGGTAGATCACCATGCTGACGTCCTGCGCGTGCATCATGCGCGCCATCTCCGGCCACAGCTCATCGTGGCGCCGCTTGTACTCCGCGTACTGGCCCGGCTTGAGCTTGAGCGCCATCCCGATCGAGTACATCCTGCGTCTCCTTTCTGCGTCGGCGTGCTGGGCTCAGGGTACCATGACGGCAGTGAGAGGAGGCGATGGAACAGGCGAGGGGTAAGCGCGCCGCGGTCATCCAGCACGAGGCCGTGGAGACGCTGGGCGGAAACTTCACGAAGGTGCTGGAGGAGGCCGGCTTCCGGCTTCTCCCGGTGCCGCTGTATCGGGCGGCGCCGGCCTTCGAACGTCTGGACCCACCGGATCTGGCGGAGGTCGACCTGATCGTCGCGCTGGGCGGCCCGATGTCGGCCAACGACGACCTGCCGGCGCTGCGGCAGGAGATGGACTACCTGCGCGCGGCCGCGACCGGCAGCCCGCCGACCCCCGTCCTCGGCATCTGCCTGGGCGCCCAGTTGCTATCGCGGGCGTTGGGCGGTGACGTCGCGCCTACCGGTGGCTACCAGTTCGGCCTGCGCAAGATCGACGTGACGGCGGCCGGCGCCGCCGATCCTGTGTTCCGGGAGATCGCCGTGCCGCTGGTGCCGACCCTGCACGGCGAGCGGTTCACGGTGCCGGACGGCGGTACGCTGCTGGCGGAGGGCACCATGCTGCGCCGCGACGGCGCCTGGGTTCGCTTCCCGATGGCGTTGCGGTACGGGCTGTCCTACGGCTTCCAGTTCGAGCCGCAGCTCACCCTGGATGAGCTGCGCGTCTGGAACCGCGAGCTGGCCGGCGACTACGAGCTGATGGGCGACCGCTTCGACCCGGCCGCGGAGGCAGCGCGCAACCTGCGCGAGTTCGCCTCCTACGCCCCCCTCTACGAGCGGCAGATGGCGCGCATGCTGCGCGCGTTCCTGAAGCAGAACCCGGCGTGAGCCGCGACGCCCCGGCCGACGCCCCCGACGGCTTGGGAGGAGAAACAGTCCAGGACGCCCAAGAAGACCTTCATGGCGCAAGGTGATAGGATCCCACCATGTCCGGGATGCAGCATGATTCCAGTTCAGCGACGACGGTCGCCGCGAACGGTCGGCTGACGGAGGCTGTGCATTTGCAGGCGATCGAGGGCAATCCCCTGACGGCGGAAGAGATCGCCATGTTCGAGATGTTCGAGCGCGAGCGGTGGTCGCCCGAGCGGCGCCGCGCCCATGTCGCCCGCCGTATCGGTGACCGCGGCCGTGTCGCCGCGGCTGAGTGAGCGACCGCGACTACTGCTATCCGCCTGACTACACCGTTCTTCGCAACAGGCTGAACGTCCGGGCCGCCCCGACGCTGGAGGCGGCGGAACGCCAGCTTGTCGCCCAGCGCCTGATCGTCGCGCTGGGCGGTCCGATGTCGGCCAACGACGACCTGCCGGCGCTGCGGCAGGAGACGCCCCCAGTGCTCGGCGTCTCCCTGTGCGCCCAGTTATTGTCGCGCTGGGGGGCAACGTGGCGCCCACCGGCGGCTACCAGTTCGGCCTGCGCAAGATCGACGTGACGGCGACCGGCGCCGCCGGTGCGGTGTTCCGGAAGATCTTCGCGCCCTTGGTGCCCACCCTGCACGGCGAGCGGGTCACGGTCCCTGACGGCGGGGCGCTGCTGGCGGAGGGCATCATGTTGCGTCGCGACGGCGCCTGGCTGCGCTTCCCGATGGCGTTCCGCTACGGCTCTCCTACGGCTTCCGCTTCGAGCCGCAGCTCACTCCGGACGAGCTGCGCGTCTGGAACCGGGAGCTAACCGGCGACCACGAGCTGTTGGGCGACCGCTTCGATCCGTCCCAAGAGGCGGCGCGCAGCCTGCGCGAGTTCGCCGCCTACGCCCCTCTCTATGAGCGGCAGATGGCGCGCACGCTGCGGGCGTTGCGGCACATCGCCGCTTACCTTAGCGGCGGCGCCACCGGCTCGGTCCCGCTGCGCACTCCGGCGTTCGCCTCGGACCGGATCGACCTGGTCGACGTGCTGCGAAGCGCGCCCTGTGGGGGATTCTGGCCGTCAACATCCTGGCGTTCACGGGTGCCGGGATCCTCGGCTTCCCATCGGACGGCGCGGTGAGATCGACTGGCGTCGTCCGCGGTGGTCTTGTTCGCATAGTCGAAGTTGGCTTCGCAAAGCGCTGCAGCCCCACGTTTCCGGGCATCAATGCCGCTATGATCTGCGAGGCATGCCGTGCGGCGGCCACGAGAAAAAAATCGATGGGTCAGCGGTGACACGCTCCTCAAACATAATTCCGGTTGCCGAGTGGAGTTGACGCCTACGGATCTACCGTGACACAGTGCCCTCCTACGGAGGCATCTCGTGTTCGGACGGCACTTCAGGGAACCAACTCGGAGCTCTATCGACTTGAGAACTCGCGGAGCCATTCTGTTGGCAGTGCTCTTGATGAGTACGGCATGTTCAACCACTCAGTACTACTTGAAGCCGACGGCTAGTGATGGTCAGGACGTATTCTACGTGTCTGGTATTCCAGCAGTCAGCGAGGTCCTGTACTATGCTGAAGATGAATTCCTATATATGGGAGTCCGAGGACACACGAACTCCGAGTTGCTCGTTCTGCAGCTCTACGTAGCGAACGAAACGCGTGACTCCCTTGATGTCTTGCCAGACAAGATAGAGGTTCTGGGAACATCCGGCGATCATTGGACTGCACTACGAGTGTGGGACGCCTTCGATTACATTCGCCACGTCGAAGCACAGCAAGCCACGGCTCGCGTCATCGACGCGATTGCCAGCGGGCTTGAAGCAGCTAACGCCGGCCGTTCTACCACGCAACAGACCGGCATGTATTCGGACGCCTACGGCCAACCACTCGGATCCTATAGCGGGTCATCCACGACCTACGACTACAGCAAGGTTGCCGAATCTCAATCGCGGAACGCCGCCGAGCGCAAAGCCATGTTGGACTCTCAGCGGAGCCGATTGTCGTTTCTGGATGTTCATCTTCTCAAACGTACAACACTTCTTCCGGGCCGCGACGTCTTCGGTTTGGTTTTTGTCGAACGGGATCTGTACGACCGGTATCGGATTCGGGTACCGATTGACGATCGGCAGGTGGAAGTCGCCTTCATCTTAACCGAGCTTTGAGACTGGTCACGGCGAAGCCCTCCCGCCAGTATTGAGTCGTCAAGGTGCCGGACAAAGGAGACGCCGTGAACTCGATTCAGTTTCGGATCATTGCGTTGTCGCTACTGGTCGCCGCCGGCGCCTCGGCTCAGACTAGTGGTCAGAGTGGCGCGACCGAAGGGATTCGCAGCCTATTCCGCCAGCAGATGATCGAAGCCGTCCGACTGTCACGAGCGACTCGAGACGACCTTGGCCGCCAGGATAGGCAGCTGATCAGTAGCGGTCTATTCCACACATGTGCCTTGCGTTTGGACGGCACTCCGGCATGCTGGGGTTGGGATGACCGTGGTCAAGCTACGCCACCGCCGGGTGAGCGGTTCATTACGATTACCAGCGGCGGTTTCCACACCTGCGCGCTTCGGGCGGACGGCGCTCCAGTGTGCTGGGGAGCGCATGATGGTTCAGCTATCCCCGCCGACGTGAAATTTGTTTCAATAAGCAGTGGCGTAGCCCACACGTGCGCGCTTCGGACCGATCGCACTCCTGTGTGCTGGGGTCGAGATGATCACGGCCAGTTGTCATCCGCGCCCGGTGAGCGATTCACTACGATCAATAGCGGGGCGTTCCACACGTGCGCGCTACGGGTCGACGGCAGTGCAGCGTGCTGGGGTCTAAATGATCACGGTCAATCGACGGCCCCGAGCGGCTCCCTATTCGCATCCATCAGCAGCGGCGATGACCATACCTGTGCACTTCGGTTTGATGGCACTCCTGTCTGCTGGGGTCGAAACGATCACGGCCAATCCACACCCCCGAGCGGCCAACAATTCACCAGTGTCAGCAGCGGCGGTAACCACTCGTGCGCCTTGGATACGGAGCGCACTCCCGTGTGCTGGGGATCGGATAGTGATGGCCAGACCATACCACCGGAGGGTGAGGAGTTCATGTCCATCAGCAGTGGAAGCGACCATACGTGCGCACTGCGAAGTGACGGCACTCCTGTATGTTGGGGATCTGATTTTTTCCGCAAGGCTACGACAATCGTCCGGTACCAATCGATTGCCAGCGGACTGTATCATTCGTGTGCCTTGCGAATGGATGGCATTCCCGTGTGCTGGGGAGCAACCATTGGGCCGGCTGCGCCCCCAGTGGAAGAACGATTCAGTTCCATCAATAGCGGGGAGTTCCATACTTGTGCGTTACGCGCCGATCACACTCCTGTTTGCTGGGGCTTGATCGTAGACGGAGATGATTGGTTTACACCTCCGCTCGGCGAGCAATTCATGCTCGTCGCCGGCGGCATGTTTCACACTTGTGCCTTGGGGTTGGGCGGAACTCCGACGTGCTGGGGAAGTGACGAGGTGGGGCAGGGGACGCCTCCCCAAGGTCAACAGTTTACCTCCATCAGCAGCGGAGCCTCGCACTCATGTGCCTTGGGCTTGGACGGTACAGCAGTGTGCTGGGGGGCGGATAATCATGGCCAAGCCAATGCCCCCGTTGAAGAACGATTCATCTCTATCAGCGCCGGGCTGTCTCATACGTGCGGGCTGCGAGAGGAGGGCACTGCAGTGTGCTGGGGTTCAAATGATCACGGTGAGGCCACGCCACCGCCCAGCGAACGCTTTAACTCCATTAGCGCTGGTGGCCTCCATACGTGTGCCTTGCGCTTAGACGGGACTCCGGCGTGCTGGGGAGATGACGAACTGGGGCAGGCTACTCCACCCGACGAAGAACGGTTTTCCGCCATCAGCAGTGGCAGTTTTCATACGTGTGCGTTGCGTGTTGATTTAACTGCTGTGTGTTGGGGAGTAAACTACAGCGGCTGGGCGATGCATCTACCAATTGGCAGACGTGTGTCGCTTGAAATATACTGACCCGGGATCGGTGAGCGTGATGTCCTTGTCCCGAATTCTGAGCAGAACGGTAATGTCAGGAACGACCTGCGGTCTTGGACATAGCCGTGATTGGCAAGAGTGAGTGGAGGGAAGAAAAATGGGCGATTCACCTGACAGCAGTAAAGACGGCCAGTACGGCGACGAGGTTCATCGGGGGCTCACAGTGGAAATGATAGCGACCCCTCGAGCTGGGATCAAGAAATGTAGCAAGGACGAAGCTGTTCTGGATGTCATGAACCGGATCCCAAAGTCAGAGTGCTACGACTATCTGCCTGTGACGGACAGGAGAGAAGGTGATCAGGATAGGATCATCGGAGTATTTCACGCGAAGCCATACTATTGCCGCAATGCGCTCCGAACGGACATAGTTGGGGGTGATCAAATCTGTGCGCTTTCCGAGGACCAACTGATTGGAGCAAACACCACCATTCTCGATTTTGTCAAGGAGGGACACGAGAAGCCTTGGCGGCTCGTCGTTTCTGACGCGGGAATCACAGGAGTGGTTACTTTGGTGGACCTTCAGCGGCCAGCAGCTAGAGTCGCCCTGTTCTCACTTATCGCTACATTCGAGAGCTGTATGATCGACGTCATCAGGAGTATATGCCCGGAAAAGAAGTGTTGGTTGGCGCTTCTCAGTAGCGGACGAAGAGAAAAGATTCGCTGCGAGATCCGCAAGTCACATAACGATGATGGGCATGTAGACGATCTCTTGTTTACGCGATTCTGTGACAAGCGGGACATAATACTGGGTCGATTCGATGACTTCGATATCACCGAAAGCAAGGGGGAATTCGAGGAACGTATGAAGCGGATCGAAAAGCTCAGAGACAAACTCGTTCATGCCAACGATTACGCATCTACTCAGACGACAGCAAGAGACTTGAGTACGGTCGTCCGTTATCTGTTGAACTATATGACTCACTTCAGAGAGTTATAACAATTGAGGGAGATGTCATTCATGATGTCATTGGTGGTATTCGGATTGCGAATTGTGCATGCGTGCGAGCTCCTATACGTAGTCGGTCAAGATCGTTGAGATCCTGCGAGCACAGCAGATTGTACGTAGGCCGTCGGGTCGACCGAATGGAACGGTTTCTTGGTCGTTCAAAGGCGACACGGTTGTAGCGCCGGTCGTGCCTACCACATAGGACATCGACATTGTTCGGTTGACGCCGCGCGCGGTTGTCCTTACGGCGTTGCGTTCGTGGCCCTCGCTGGTTGTATGATCTGTGAACGCATGAGGAGATCGTTATCGGCGGTGGCATGCTGACCAGGCTTACGGTCCGGAACTTCAAGCGCTTCGGGGAGATCGTCGTGGAGCTGGGCAACCCGGTGGTCTTTATCGGGCCGAACAACTCGGGCAAGACCTCGGCCATGCAGGCGCTCGCGCTGTGGGACGTCGGCCTGAAGCGCTGGAACGAGCGGCGGGCCGGCCGGAAGACGCCGGAGAAGCGTCCCGGCGTCACGGTGAACCGGCGCGACCTGGTCTCGATCCCGGTCCCGGAGGCCAACCTGCTGTGGCGCAACCTGCGGGTGCGCGACGTGCGCACCGTGGACGGCCGGCCACGCACCAGCAACATCCGGATCGACGTCATCGTCGAGGGGGTGACCGACGATCGGGCGTGGACCTGCGGTCTGGAGTTCGACTACGCCAACGAGGAGTCGTTCTACTGCCGGCCGTTGCGGATCGGCGGCGGGTCGCCGGAGCGCATGGCGGTGCCCGACGAGGCGGCGAAGGTCCGCATCGCCTTCCTGCCGCCGATGTCGGGGCTTGCCGCGACCGAGGCGCGGCTCGACACGGGCTCCGTGAACGTTCGCATCGGGGAAGGGCGGACGGCCGAGGTGCTGCGCAACCTCTGCTACACCATCCACCAGGAGCGCGAGGACCGCTGGGATCAGATCGTCGCCTGGATTCGCCGGCTGTTCGGGGCGGAGCTCCAGCCGCCCCGGTACCTCCCCGAGCGAGGCGAGATCACGATGAGCTACCGCGAGGGCGGCACGGCGTTCGACCTGTCCTCGTCCGGGCGCGGCCTGCAGCAGACGCTGCTCCTGCTGGCGTACCTGTACGCCAATCCGGGCTCGCTGCTGCTGCTGGACGAGCCTGACGCCCACCTGGAGATCCTGCGCCAGCGCCAGACATACCACCTGCTGTCGGAGGTCGCGCGTGACACCGGCTGCCAGGTGATCGCCGCCAGCCACTCGGAGGTGATCCTCAACGAGGCTGCGGGCAGGGACACGGTGGTTGCCTTCGTAGGCGCGCCGCACCGGATCGACGACCGCGGCAGCCAGGCGCTGAAGGCGCTCACGGAGATCGGCTTCGAGCAGTACTTCCAGGCGCGCGAGACCGGCTGGGTCCTGTACCTGCGGAGCTCGACCGACCTGGCGGTGCTGCAGGCCTTCGCGCGGCGGCTCGGCCGCGAGGCCGCCTCCGAAGCGCTGTCCCGGCCATTCGTGCGCTACGTCGCCAACAACGCGAGCGAGGTGACGCGCCACTATCACGCACTGCGGGAAGCGGTGCCCGCGCTGCGCGGTATCGCCCTGTTCGACCGCGTGACGGACGGCCCGCCGGACATCGCCCCGGTCGAGTGCCTGGTGTGGGAACGGCGCGAGATCGTGAGCTATCTGTGCACCCGGCGGACGCTGGAGGCATACGCGGCGGAGTCAAGCGATGTCGACCGCCTGGGCTCGCTGTTCGCGCCGCCGGAAGTGGAGCGCCGCCGCGTGGCGATGAACGACGCGATCGCGGAGGTGGAGAAGGCGCTGGCTGCGGACGGCACGGCGGCGCCGTGGAGCACCGACCTCCGGGCGGGCGAACAGGTCCTGGAGCCCATCGTCGCGGCCTTCTTCCGCCAGCTCGACCTGCCGTCAGCGAACAGGGGCTTCCAGGAGCTGGTCGAGCACGTGCCGGAGGACGAGATCGCGCCGGAGATCGCCGGCAAGCTGGACGCCATCGCGCGGGTCGCGGCCGGCCCAAGCCCTGCGCCGGAACCCTGACCGGGGTGCCGCCGTTCCGGCGTGCAGCGGGGACGTCACCTTCGGTGGACGGCACCTTTGGTGGACGCTGCCGGCGCGAATGCGCACGATGGCGCCATGGGTGTACTTGACACGTTCTCGCTGCGCGGCAAGACGGCGGTGGTGACCGCGGGGGCGGGGCCGCTGTTCGGCAGCAGCATCTCGGAGGCGCTGGCGGAAGCCGGCGCGCGCGTGATCACCGCATCCCGGTCGCTCGAGCGCAACCGGGAGTTCGCGGCGGCGCTGGCCGCGAAGACCGGCGCCGAGGTGCACGGCATGGAGCTGGACATCGGCGACGCGGCGGCGATCGAGCGCTTCCACGCCGAGGTCATCGACCGCTTCGGGAACGTCGAAGTATTGGTCAACAGCGCGCTGGCCCGCGATGCGACCGCCGGCAGCTTCGAGACACAGACCATCGATGCCTGGCAACAGTCCGCGGCCGGCGACATGGTCGGGCTGTACGCCATCTGCAAGGCGTTCGTCGGCTCGATGGTCGCCGCCGGGGGAGGCAGCATCATCAACATCTCCAGCATCTACGGCGTGGTCGGCAACGATCCTTCGCTCTACGAGGACACCGAGATGGTGCAGCCGCCGAATTACAATTTCATCAAGGCCGGAATGATCAACTTCACCCGCTACGTCGCCAACTACTACGGCAGGAAGGGCGTGCGCGCGAACTGCATCTCGCCCGGCGGCTACTACACCGGGCAGGCCGGCCCGTTCGTGGAGCGCTACAACAAGCGCGTGCCGATGGGCCGCATGATGGACAACGAGGACCTCAAGGGCGCGGTGGTGTTCCTGGCCTCGGACGCGTCGGCGTACGTGACCGGCCACAACCTGTTGGTGGACGGCGGCTTCACGACGATCTGATGCGCGCGGCCGGCGGCGCTACCCGAACCAGATGCCAAGGTACTTGGTGAACCAGAACAGGCCGATGTAGGTGCCGACGCCGGCCACGGCCAGGACGGTGAGCAGCCGCCACGACCGGCGCGCTCCCGCCAGGGTGCACATGCGCCGCCTGCGCAGGTACAGGACAACCGCCACCGCCGCGACGGCCAGGCCGAAGGCGCGGAAGAGCCAGGCGTAGCCGTAGTACAGGGTGTCGCCCAGGGTGACCGCCTCCGCCGCGGTGGCGATGCCGAGCAGCACCAGCACCACCGGCGACACGCAGCACATGATGCCGGCCAGCCCGGAAAGCAGGCCGAACTTGATGCCTTTCCGGATCTCGCCGGCGCGTCCGGCGTCCCCGGTGCCCACCGCTGCGCCCTCAGTCCGCGCGAATCTCGGCGATCACGGGCGCATGGTCGCTGGCGATCATGCCGTCCTTCTTCTTGCGGTAGTCGCGGTCGATCGTGACCGCCTCGGTCCGCTCCGCGAGCGGCGGCGTGGCGAGCAGGAAATCGATGCGCAGGCCGAGGTTCTTGTGGAAGTTGCCGGCGCGGTAGTCCCACCAGGAGAACTGCTGGAGCTCCGGGTTCACGGCGCGGAACACGTCCACCGTGCCCAGGGCGAGCAGCGCCTGGAAGCGGTCGCGCTCATCGGCGGTGTGGAAGATCTTCTCCCGCCACGCCTCCTCGTCCCAGGTGTCCAGCGCGGCCGGGCACAGGTTGAAGTCGCCGCCGATCACGAGCGGCCGATCGGAGCTCACCTCCCGCTCCGCGAAGCTCACCAGTCCGTCGAGGAACGCCAGCTTGTGGCCGAACTCCGGGTGCTCGACGGTACGCCCGTTGGGGACGTACACCGACACGCAGTCGAGCGGGCCGAGCCCGTCGACCTCGGCCCGCACGCCGATCAGCCGTGCCCCCTGCTCCTCCAGCCCCGGCAGGCCGCGGCTGGTGACCTCCGCAGTGCGTACCGTCTCCTCCCGGGCGAGGACGGCCACGCCGTTCCAGCTCTTCTGGCCGTGCACGAGCGCGCGGTACCCGGCTTCGCGGAGCTCGTCGTGCGGGAAGCGGTCGTCGGGCACCTTGAGCTCCTGCAGCAGCGCCAGGTCCGGGGCGCGCGCCGCCAGCCAGTGCCGGACGAAGCCCAGCCGCGCCTGCATGCCGTTGATGTTCCAGGTGGCGATGGTCATCGCGCGCCGTCCGTCAGCCATCCGTCCGCCAGCCGGCTTCGGCCAGCGCGGCGAGCCCGTAGTCGAACTCGCTCCTGATATGCGGGATGTCCGGCATCCGGTACTCGAAGTCGAGCGACACCGAGCGCTGGTAGCCGGCCCGCTGCAGGGCCTCCCGGAACGCGGCGAAGTCGACGGTGCCGCGGCCCGGCGTCAGCTCCAGGTCCTGGCGGAAGTCGCGCGTGTCGCTGCCGGACGCGTCGCGCAGGTGCACGTGCCGCAGGCAGTCGCCCAGGAAGGCGAACAGGTCGTCCGGGTCGTAGCCGATCACGCCCCAGTGGCTGGTGTCGACGGTGGCGGCCACCGCCGGATGGTCGATCTCCTCGAACATCGCCTTGACGTGCTCGACCGAGTCGGTGATCTGGAACAGGTGCGGGACCTCCAGGTGGAGGTACATCCCCAGATCGGAAGCGATCCTGGCCTGTTCCCTGAACGCCCGCGCTGCCCCCTTCAGGTGTCGCAGCCACTCGCGTTCGTCGAGTTGCCGGCGGGCCGTGCTCATCGTCACCGTGCGCACCCCCAGGCCGGAGGCCAGCTCCAGGTACCAGCGGCCGCGCGCGACCGCCTCGCGCGCATCGCCTGAGTCGGTGTAGTCGAAGAAGCGGTCCCGCCTGTCGGGCTCCCAGCGTCCGAGCGAGATGTTGCACGCTATCGCCCGCACGGCGTTGCGGTCCAGGGCGTCGGCCACCGCCTCGGCCTTGGTGTCCGGGTAGGGCAGGTGCACGCAGAAGGAGCCCATGTGGCTGATCTCGACCTCGCGGAATCCAGTGTCGGCCAGTTGGGCGAGCGCGGTCTCGAGCCCGTACGCGGAGTAGCCGAGGGTGGTGGCGGCGTGGATCTTCATCGTCGGCCATAATGATGCGAAATGGAGGACCGATGCTAACCCTGTTTGCCGAGCTCACCCGTGAGGAGGCGCGCGAGCGCGCCGCCGATTCGTTGGCGGTCGTGCCGACGGCGTCGATCGAACAACACGGCCCGCACCTGGCCGTCGTCACCGACACGTTGCTGGTGACCACGGTCGCCCGCCGCAGCGCCGAGGCGACCGGCGGCTCCGTGGTGGTCACGCCCACCGTCTGCTACGGGAACTCGCACCATCACCGCCCCCATCCCGGCGTGCTGTCGCTGCAGTCCGACGTGTTCCTGGCCACCACCCGCGACGTGATCGAGGGGCTGAGCCTGTCCGGCTACCGGCGGATCCTGCTGCTGAACGGCCACGGCGGCAACACCGCCGCCAACCAGGTCGCCGCGCAGGATGCGGTCAACCGCTACGGGCTGCCGGGCAAGGTGCACGCGGCCCCCTACTGGGACGTGGCGCGTGCGGCCCTGGTGGCCGGCGGCCTGGAGAACGACCGGCTCCCCGGCCACGCCGGCCACTTCGAGACGGCCATGGTGATGGCGGTCCGGCCGGAGCTGGTGCGCCAGGAGGTGCTGGACGACTTGCCCGCGGTCGACCGGGAACGGATCGGCCTGCCGGCCGGCAAGCCGGGCACCGCGACGCAGCAGAACCGCGACTGGGGGATCGGCCCCGGCTACACCGACGACCCGGCGTCCGCCACGCCGGAGGCGGGCAGGCGCTACCTGCAGACCATCATCGAAGAGGTGAGCAGGCTGTACGCCAGCGTGTGAGACGGCGGCCGGCGCTACGCGCGGGTCTCCGAGTCGCCGTTGCCCGGTTTGGACTCCGGGCGTTTGAACAGGCCGTCCAGCGTGCCCTTGATCGAGTCGATCCCGTCCCAGACGGTCGCCTTGGCCTTCTCGAACCCGTCCTGGTAGCTGCCGGCCGCTTCCTGGAAGTCGGCGGCCGCGTCGTCCGGCTCCTGGCCGCGGCGCACGTAGTCGCCGTCCAGGACCGCCTGGTAGGAGCCGGCGTCCACCCAGGTCTTGAGCTCGGTCAGGCGCAGCACGGCGAACGGGTGGCGCTGGCCGAGCAGGTTCAGCACCTTGTAGACCTGATCCAGGAAGCCTGAGTCCTTGCGGTACTCCTCCGCCTGCTCGAAGAACGCGCCGATGTTGAGCTGGCTGGTGTCACCGCCGCCGGCAAGCTTCATCAGCAGGTCGTAGCTGCCGCCGGTCTCCTGGCAGACCAGCAGCCCGGCGCGGTCGGCGCTGAGCTCGCTCTTGCGGTCCCACTCCAGCAGCGCCAGCAGGATCGGCAGCACGATAAGCTGGCCGACCCGCACGTACGACAGCGACACCTGCAGCAGCATGGCGAGCAGCGTCTTGTAGAGGGCGTGCCCGCTCAGGCAGTGGCCGAGCTCGTGGCCGATCACGGCGATCAGCTCGTCGTCGCTCATCGTGTGCACGATGGAGCTGGTCAGCGTGATGAACGGACGGTCGACGCCGACGATGGTGCCGTTCAGGATCGGGTGCTGGACGATGTACAGCTCCGGCGTGAGCTCGGCGTCCAGGCAGGCGCTCGCCTCCTGCAGCAGCACGTTGATGCGCGGGAACTGGCGGTCGTCCACGCGCACGGCGGAAGCCAGGTGCAGGAGGCGCAAGGAACGCTCTGTCGTCGAACCGATGAACTTGCGCAGCAGCTCGTCGAATCCCGGGATCTTCTTCAGCGCGTTCAGCGCGGCGCGGTCAGCGGGATGCTCCCAGGTGCGGGAGCTGATCTCGGGAAAGGCGCGCTTTCCGGCGCGGCCACTCTTCAAGACTGCGGTGCTGCCCTGCTCGGCCATGGATTCCCCCTCCCGCGCCCGGCCGGCACGGGTATGGGCAAACGTACGCCGGGGCAGGGGAGGGGGCAAGGTCGCCCGAGTACCGGTACACTGCCGCGGATGGCGACCGACACATCCGCCGGCGGGCTCAGTGGCGCCCGCAACCGCTACGGGGACTTCATCATCGACGCCGGCAGCCTGCCGGCGTCAGCATCCGCGTTCGCCGAGCAGCTCGGCCGGGCGCTGCCGGCCTGGCGGCCCGGCCACAAGGTGCTGTGGCTGGAAGTGCCGCTGCATGCGGCCGCGCTGATCCCGGTCGCGGTCGGCGCCGGGTTCAGGTTCCACCACGCGCAGCCGGAGGCGGTCACGCTCACGCTGGCGCCGGCGCCGGACAGCTTCGTGTATCCGAACCCATCGCACTACGTCGGCGCGGGCGGGGTGGCGATCGACGACCGGCGCCGCGTGCTGGTCGTCAGCGAGCGATTCCGCGGTGACATGAGCCGTCCCTACTACAAGCTCCCGGGCGGGCTCCTGCACCACGGCGAGGACCTGGCCGATGCGGTGACGCGCGAGGTGTTCGAGGAGACCGGCGTCCGTACGCGCTTCCTGGCGATCAACTCGATCCGGCACCGGCACACCGGGGCGTTCGATCACTCCGACCTGTACGTCGTCTGCCGGCTGGCTCCGCTGAGCGAGGAGATCGTCATCCAGGCCAGCGAGATCGAGGAGTGCTTCTGGATGCCGGTCGACGACTACCTCACGTCGCCGGACGTGCACGACTTCAACCGCCGCATCGTCCGCGACGCGCTGGTCAACCCCGGCCTGCCGTACTCGCCCATCGTGCCGGACGCCGAGGTCTTCATGGCGGACGGGGCCGGCTAAGCGTCGGCTGAGCGCGACGGGCGCTGCCCGCTACCCCTTGACCGAGCCGATCATCGCGCCCTTGACGAAATACCGCTGCAGGAACGGATAGAGAACCAGGATGGGCGCGGTCGCGACCATCGTCGTGGCGAACTTGATGGTGTCGGCGATGTTCTCGTGATCACCCATGGCGCCGGCATCGCCGCCGGCCAGCATCGTGTCGGCGGAGTTGGCGATGAGAATCTCGCGGAGAATCAGCGAAATCGGATACTTGATACGATCACGGAGAAAGATCATCACGTAGAAATAGCCGTTCCAGCGCCCGACGCCGTAGAACAGCACCATGGTGGCGACCACCGGTGCGGCCACCGGCAGGATGATGCGGAACAGGACCGAGAAGTCGTGCGCGCCGTCGATCTTCGCGGATTCTTCCAGGCTGTCAGGAATGGTCATGAAATAGGTGCGCATGATGATCAGGTTGTAGGCGCTGATCGCGAACGAGAGGATGACCGACCAGTGGCTGTTCAGCAGGCCGAGCGAGCGCACGGTCAGGTAGAAGGGAACGAGCCCGCGTTCGAACAGCAGCGTGACGACCGCCATCATCATGATGACCGGCTTCCAGTAGAGGTTCTTGCGCGACAGCACGTAGGCCGCGAAGCTGGTCAGCAGCAGGTTGACCGCGGTGCCGACGGCGACCAGATGGATCGTGTTCAGGAACCCGCGAAGGATCATGGGATTCTTGAATACCAGCCGGTAGGCGGCGCCACTGAAGCCCAACGGACCCGCCAGCGGGCCGGTATGGGCCATCAAGCGATAGCCGTCGCTCAGCGACGCGACGAGTACGTAATAGAGCGGGTAAAGCATGGTGACGCACAGGACGATGAGGATTGCGCCGTTCACGGAATCGAAAACCAGGCTGCCGACGGTACGTCGGTGACGAGCTTCCATCGCAGACGCTACCAGAGGCTCGTTTCGTTGACGCGGCGGCTGATCGCGTTGGCGATGACCACCAGGGCCAGATTGATGAGGGAGTTGAACAGTCCCACGGCGGTGCCGTAGCTCCAGCTAAAATCGAGCAGCCCCTTGCGGTACACGAACGTGGAGATCACGTCAGCCGTCTCGTAGATCGAGGGGTTGTACAGCAGGATGATCTTCTCGTGGCCGACGGTCATGAGCTGGCCCAGCCGCAGGATCAGCAGGACGACGATCGTGGGAGCGATGGATGGCAGCGTGATGCGAAGGAGCTGGCGGAACCGGTTGGCTCCGTCGATGGTGGCTGCTTCGTAGAGCTGCGGGTCGATCGCCGACAGCGCCGCAAGATAGATGATGCTTCCCCAGCCGACCTCCTGCCAGATGCCGCTGCCGATGTAGAAGCCGCGAAAATAGCGAGGATCCTGGAAGAAGGGTATCGGCTCCGAGCCGAACCAGCCGCGCAGGTCGTTGAACAGGCCGCCGCCCTGGGAGAACTCCAGCAACAGTCCGGCGACCACCACCAGGGAGATGAAGTGTGGGAGGTACGTAAGGCTCTGGATCGCGCGCTTGAACGGGGTTATGCGCACTTCGTTGATCAGCAGCGCCAGGATGATCGGTGCCGGGAAGCCCCAGACGAGACTGAGGACGCTGAGCAGGATCGTGTTGCGAATGATGCGGAACGCGAAGTAGGACTGAAAGAAGTCCTCGAAGTACTTGAGACCCACCCACGGGCTTCCCAGGATGCCGAGGGCTGGCGTGAAGCGCTTGAACGAGATGACCAGCCCGAACATCGGGACGTAGTAGAAAACGAGGAAGAACGCCACGACGGGCACCGCCATCACGTAGACGGTGCGGTTGCGGACGAAGTCCTTCCTGAGCATGCCGCCGTACCCGGCTCCCAGGAACTTCGGCCGATGCGCCAGCTCCGGCGCTACCGTACTCTCGCGTTCTGCCATCGTGGTGTTCTCCTCAGGACAAAGAGCGGCCCGGCATCGGTTGCCGGGCCGCTCCTAGGTATCGCAAGGGAAGCCGGGCGTCAAAAGGGCGCGTCAGCGGGCGTTGTACCTTCCCAGTCCGGACTGCTTGATCTCGATGGCGCGCTCGATGCCCATCTGCTGCAGGCGGTCCTGGAACCCGCCGAAGTTGGCCAGCGGCTCCTGCCCGGTGATGAACTTGACGAACATCTCTTCCACGTACGTCTCGATGTCGCTCATCATCTCGGCCAGCTCCTCGGCTTCCTCCGGGGTTGCGGTCACGGCCGGCAGCATGTGCTTCGCCGCGTCCGTCTGTCCCCAGATCACGACCGCGTCGCGCTGCTGCGGGCGCCGCGCGTACTGGTACATGTAGCGCCGGTCCTGCACGATCGGACCGCTGTAGAAGGAGCGGGTGTACATGCCCCCCATCTGGGACAGCGTCCGACCTTCGGGGTCACTGTTCATGGCATCGGTGTACACGGGCCAGCGCTCGCCCTCGAAACCCGGGTAGCTGGTCGACCACTCGTAGCTCTCGCCTTCCAGTCCGAAGTTGAACAGGACGTGTCCCTCCTCCCCGTAGGCAAAGTCGGCGAACTCCGCGGCAAGTTCGACGTCACGCGCCTGCGTGGTAATCGCCATGCCGCTGCCGCGCACCGGGTTGTCGCGCTGACCGAAGAACGGGGTGTCGCCCTTGTTGAGCACCGGGTAGGGGGCGGCGACGATGTCGAAGGTGCCCTGGCCTCCGTTGGCGTCCAGGTAGGCGCCGATGCCGGAGCCGGTGTACGAGGTCCAGGCGCCGGTCTCGCCGTTGAGGATCTTGGCGTTGAAGGTGTTGCGCTCGTTGCTGAAGAACTCAGGGTCCACCAGCCCGCGGTCGAACCAGTCCTTGAAGTACGCCAGAAAGTCGCCGAACGCGTCCTCGTAGGGGCCGAAGTGCACCTGGCCGCCGTCGTCCTGATGGAAGCTCCAGGTGGTTCCGAACGGCTGGATGAATGCGTTGCCCGGTCCGTTGATGCCGCGCCCGCGGCGGAAGTTCGTGAACGTCAAGGGGTACTCGACCAGTCCTTCGGACTTCATGGCGGAGAGCACGTCATCCCACTCGTCGAGCGCCTCCGGCACCTCCAGACCGAGCTGGTCGAGCCAGTCGGCGCGGAGCTGCGGGCCGTAGAACACCATCAGGTAGTCGTCACCGCGGATGAACGGGAAGATGTAGTGGGTGCCGCTGTCGGTCTTGGCGGCCTTCAGCCACTCGGGGTTCTTGGCGTACAGCGCGGTCAGGTTGGGTGCGTGGTTGGCGATCACGTCGTTCAGCCGGATGATCACGCCGTCGGAGATCGCCTTCTCCGGGCCGCCGGGATACTCGGTCGGCCAGCGTGTGTAGATCATGTCCGGCAGCTCGTTCGACGCGATCATCAGGTTGAAGCTCTCCCGCTCCTGCCCCTGGGCGGGATGGATGAAGGTCACGTCGATGCCGGTACGGCGCATCACCTCCTGGTAGAGCGGGGTTTCCGCCAGGTTCGTCACCGAAACCGACGCGTTGTGCCACAGACCCTCCCAGATGGTCAGCTCGCGCGGGCCCTCGGCCGAACTCTCGTCAGCCGGCGCTGCGTAGACGAAGCCGGCGGCGCAGAGAGCCGCCGCCACAATCAACAGTCTCTTCATGACAACCTCCAGTGTTGTGTGTTGTTGATCGGACCATGGTCCCGTCTCCATCGGAACCTGTAAATCGCGCAGTCGGCACATCCGTCGCCGAAACGGGAGGTTTCGATATCGCATTTGGCAGATGTGTCGCGGATCGTGCAGCGGTGCCAGTCAGACCGCCTGGCCTTGCAGCGTCGTCTTGTATTCGCCGGGAGTGACCCCTTCGTGCTCCTTGAAGCCGCGGATCAGGGCGTTGCTGTCGGCGAAGCCGGTCCGCTCGGCGATCTCGCGCACCGTGAGCTCGGTCGTCTCGATGAGGCGCTTTGCCCGGGCGACGCGGAGGTTCTTGATGTAGCTGCTGATGCCGACGCCGAACTGTTCGCGGAAGAAGCGGCCGATGTAGGCGCTGTTGCGTTGTACGTGGTCGGCGACGGCCTCCGGACCGAGATTGCGCTCGTAGCAGTGCTCCTCGATGTACTCGACGATCGCCTGCCGCAGGTGCTCGGTATGCGACGTGCGCCCACCGCGCACGTGCCGGCATACCTCGGCGAGGATCGTCTTCATCTCCTGCTGCAGTCGCTCCAGGGATCGGCAGGCGGTGAGGCGCGCCACCGGCTCCATGCGCGCCCACAATTCGGCATCCTCCTCGCCGGCGAGCAACGAGTCCATCGACTTGATCATGGTCGAGATCAAGTCGAACATCAGGCAGCGCGCCATCTCGATCGACAGCCGCGGCTGCGCGAAGTTGGCGGCGTAGATCGACTCCAGTATGGCGTCGGCGGCGGCGTCGTTGCCGGCCTTGATCGAGTTGATCAGCCGGATCTCGTCGTCGAGCGGGTAGTGGTATGCCGGGCCGGTGATGACGACGTCGGTGAAGCGAATGGGGTCCGAGCCGCCCTTGACCAGCCGGTATGCCAGCGCGGTCCGGGCTTCGCGCAGCAATGATGCGACATCCGCCAGCGAATGCGCGTCGCTGACACCGACGGCCGAGGTGACGCCGAAGTGTTCCTCCAGGTCGCTCTTCATGCCGGCAAGCGCGGCGATCACGATCGCCGTGCGCGGCCGCTCCGTGCTCACCAGCAGCCCCGTTCTCCCGGCGAGGTCCGGTACCGTGACGAGTTGCAGCCCTGGCGGGCCCCGGTAGCGGTCGAGATAGGCCTCCACGGACTCACGCGACACCGCGGCAGGTTGATCGATCTCCACCAGGGCGAGGTACAGGGTCTCGTAGGTGAACGCGAACCCGAAGCGCCGCAGGTTCGCTTCGATCTCGGGGGCCCGATGTGCTCCGTCGCGGAGCAGGCGGCGAAGGTAGCTCTGCAGCAGCAGCGGACGCGACCGGGTCAGCTCCTGGCGCAGTCTGCGGTCCTCTCGCAGCGCGTTCTGAACAGACCCGGTGATCAGTGCGAACTCGTCCGATTGCAGCGTCAGGGTGCCGTTTGCGTCGGGCTTCACCAGTGCGATCAAGTCCTGAATCGGCCGGTACCGGATCGACGCCATCCAGTAGATGAGCAGTCCGCCGATGACCACGCCGACGGCCAGCGCCAGGATCGTGTAGCGGTAGAGGCCCGCGAACCGGTGCGCGTAGAGGCTGCCGGGCACCAGGGAGACGTAGTACCAGTCGACGACATCGGACCGCAGAGCGCTGACGGTGTAGGTCTCGTCACCCAGCGTGATCCGGTCGACGACTCCGATGGCGAGGGCATTGGCACCGGCGGCCTCGATCTCCCCCGGGTCCATGGCGCCGTCCGACGAGGCGACGACGCCGAGCTCCGGATGGTAGACCAGTTGCAGCGAGTCGGGAGTCCAGGCGGTCTCGGCAAAGATCCGCTCGAACAGGTCGCGGCCGATGTGGACCACCAGCCAGCCGTGCGGCGTGCCGATGCGCTGCCACGCCGGAAGCGGGGTGACCATCTCCACCGTGTCGCTCACCACCGCGGAGAGACTCATGCTCTGCGACGGGCGGAAACGCGGTCCGGTGACGTCCGCGAAGGACCCCAGCCACGCGTCGTAGCCGGTCTCCAGCAGCGGCCTCTGCGCCATCTGGTAGTTGGCGGTCGTGAAGTAGCCGCGGGGCGAGATCACCATGTCCAGCTTGGGGAGGTAGACGTAGAGATCGGCGCTGCCCGTGCTGGAGGTGTCGTGGCCGTAGAGGTCGCTGGCGATCCGGTACGCGCGGTAGTACTCGTCGTTGGTCACCGGCAGCGACTCGAAGAGCATGCCGCCGAGCGTGATGTGGTTGGTGATCATGGCGTTGAGTTGCACGACGTCGCCCATGACGGTGTCGAGGAAGGACTTCATCTGCTGCAGGAGCAGCTCGTTGGCACGGCCTGCCTCCGCGTTGAGGATCGAGCGTGCGCGGTTGAACACCAGTGCGCTGAAGACGACCGGGACGATCAGGATCAGCAGGAACGAAAGCAGGTAGGAGTAGAACAGCCGTCCCTTGTGACGTGACCCTTGCATACGCGGTTCCATCCAGTCTGCCGGACATCGCCGTGCATCCCGAAGTGTCCGCCTGCGCGGAGTCTTTCGCTGTGGCGCGACAATCAGGACCGTGGATCGATGTCGCGGCGTGCCCGAAGCGTGGGTGCAAGGCCGTGATTGCGCAAGGGGTGCCCGTCAGGACGGCTTGAGGTCGCGGCGGCCGACGACGCTGCAGATCGGGCAGTCGGCCGGCCGGTGGCGGCGTGCCGGGCAGTGGGTGCGGCCGAAGATGATGATCTGCAGGTGCAGGCGGCTCCAGAGCCGTTGCGGGAAGGTGCGCTTCAGGTCGCGCTCGGTGCGCGCCACGCCGCGGCCCGGGGAGAGCCCCCAGCGGTACGCCAGGCGGTGGATGTGGGTGTCCACCGGGAAGGCGTCCGCCCCGAACGCCTGCGCCAGCACGACCTGCGCGGTCTTGGGCCCCACGCCCGGAAGCGCTTCCAGCTCCTCCTGCGTGCGCGGCACATCACCGCCGTGGCGTTCGAGCAGGATGCGGGAGGTCTCGCTGATGCTGCGCGCCTTGCTCGGCGCCAGCCCGCACGGCCGGATGATGTCTTCGATGGTGGCGACCGGCAGCGCGGCCATCGCCGCGGGCGTGGAGGCGAGTGCGAACAGCCCGGGGGTGATCTGGTTCACCTTGGCATCGGTGCTCTGGCCCGACAGGATCACCGCCACCAGGAGCGTGAACGGATCCCCGTGGCGGAGCGGGATCGGCACGTCGCCGATCAGCTCGTCCAGCGCCTCGACGATGAAGGCGGCCTTGGCGATGCGGCTGCGCCGGTCGACGGCCGGGGTGGCCGCCGGGTCGTCAGTCGCCGGCATGTGCCCGATGCACGCTCAGGGTCGCTCTGGTCATCGCGCCGGGTGGACTATAGCATCGCCCGCACGGCAGGGAGGCGAGGAATGGAGGCGGCGACGCTGGGCGGCGGATGTTTCTGGTGCGTGGAGGCGGTCTACCAGCGCATCTCCGGAGTGCGGCGGGTGATGTCCGGGTACGCCGGGGGCAAGCAGCGCGATCCCACCTACGAGTCGGTGTGCTCGGGCCGCAGCGGCCACGCCGAGGTGGTGCAGATCGAGTTCGACGAGAACACGCTGTCCTACGCCGACGTCCTTGCGGTGTTCTGGAAGGCGCACGACCCGACGACCCTCAACCGCCAGGGGGCCGACGTGGGAACGCAGTACCGGTCGATCATCTGCTACCACGACGACCGCCAGCGGGCGGTCGCCGTGCGCTCCATGGAGCAGGCGGGCGAGCGGTTCCGCAAGCCGATCGTCACCGAGATCGTGCCCCTGGAGGCGTTCTACCCGGCCGAGCGCTACCACCAGAACTACTACAACCAGAACCGCCGCGCCGGCTACTGCCGCGTCGTCATCGCCCCCAAGCTCAGCAAGCTGGGTATGCCCTCGTAAGGAAAGAAGGACGGCGAGCACCGGAGCGCCCGCCGTCCTGTCAAGTAGCCGAGCCGGCATGAGCCGGCTCAGTGCGCCTCGGAGCCGATCAGCTCGTCGGCATCGCCAGCGTTCCGTTGAGGATGGTCTCCACCAGCGGAGCCTTCTGCAGCTCGTCGATGACTTCCTGGCCGCCGTTGGCCAGCCACTGCTCGACGAACCCGGGCCATTCGGCGTCGATGTCGATCGAGCTGTCCGTCACCCACTTCCACCAGGTCTCCTCGCGGAAGGTCTGCAGGTTGCCGCCGTAGCGGGCCCAGAGCTTGACGTACTCGGTGCGGTTGAAGATGTCCTCGCGGTGGTCGCGCACGGCGATCTCCATCGGGTACGGCTCGCGCAGCATCATGGCCCAGTTGAAGCCCTGCGCCGAGTTGATGGTCGCCCCGCCGGCGGCCTCGATCGGGATCCCGGGCTTCATCTGCGGGCACTGCCAGAACAGGTCGTGCCAGCTATAGGCGGTGTAGACCAGGCTGGTGCCGTTGCTGTGCCGCTCCAGGGTGGGGGTGCCCACCAACTGGGCGACGCTGCAGTCACCGGGAGTGCCCAGCCAGGCATAGTTCTGGTCTTCGGCAAACGGGCCGCCGACCCCATAACCGACGGCGAGCACACCCTCCGGATCGTGATTTATGTAGTCGTACATCTGCAGGATGCGGGCCAGCTTCTCGTCGGAGACACCGGTCTTGACGCTGAAGCCCTCGTGCGGATTGAGCACCGTGGAGCGGTTGTCCCACTGGCAGCGCATCTCACCGGTGGGGCCATACGCGGGCAGCATGGTCACGAAGCGCGCGTCGGGCACGGCGTCCGCACGGATGATCGTGCAGTCGTCGTTGCCGCCCGTGAACGCCGCCAGGCCGCACGGACCGCGCGCCCACATGCCGACCAGCCCGGCACGAACCTGCTGGCGCCACTCGGAGCGGCCGACCGCCGGCAGGGCCGGATCCAGGATGCCGTCGGCGAACCAGCGCTGCAGGATCTTCAGCGCCTCGCGCGACTGGCTGGCAATGTCGACCTTGACGGTCAGCCCGGTCTCGATGTCCAGGTAGTTGTCGACGTCGTTGAGGCCGAATGCCCAGAACGGGACCGCGGGGCCCGAGTGGTACAGCCACTCGCGTCCCTGGAACCCGCCGTGATCGCCGACGGTCCCGTACGGGATCTCGTCACGCTGCCCGTTGCCGTTGAAGTCGGCGTCCCGGAAGCCGTACATGGCCGTTTCCATCTCGTCCCAGTCGAAGTGGCCGGCCCACCAGAAGTAGGTGTCGGGGGCCGTCGGCTCGCCAAGGTCGACAAGCTCTCCGGCGCGGTCCCACCCCGGCGCCTTGGGGTCAAGCTCGGCCGGATTGATGCCGACCTTCTCCAGCCAGTCCAGGCGCATGATCACGGTCGCGTCGCAGTGGTGCTGGTAATGCTCCCCGCGCGGGATGTTCATGTACTCGTCGGTGGTCCCCGGCGCCAGGCTCACGCCCCAGGCCAGCGGGCCCTGCTGGCTCCGGTAGGCGGAGTGCAGCGGCGCGTAGGTCTCGATCATGTCGCGCGGGATGTTGCGGAAGGCGCCCTTGTGGTACCAGTCGACCATGTCGATCCAGGTGTAGAACGCCTCCGGATACTCGCCCGCAGACATGAAGAGCTGCTTGGCGTCCTCGTCCGAGCGTGACACGCCCTTGGTCACGATGGTGACGTTGAACTTGTCCTCCAGGTACTTCTGAATGGCGTTGCCCTCCTCGGCCAAGTCCGAGGTGAGGCCGCCCCACGAGATGGTCATGTGCTCGTCGGTGGTGAACGAGAGCCGGTCGGTCTGGCCCTCCGCGAACGCCCAGCCCGCCGTCAGGAGCAGCCCGAGCGCTATCGCGAGAGACTTTCGTTGCATGTTTTCTCCTATTTGTTCGTGCGTCGCACGTGGTCGGTCATTCCCCGGCGGCGGCCCGGGCCGGGTCCGGTGTGCACGGTTAACAGTAACGGCGCGCGAACCTTCCGTCGTGATCGCGCCTCATCCTTTCAACGATCCCAGCATCACCCCCTTGGCGAAGTACTTCTGGATGAACGGGTAGATGAAGATGATCGGCCCGATGGTGATGACGATGGTGGCCGCCTGCACCGCCTCCGGCGGGAACGGCTCGATGTCGATGCCGGCCAACCGCATCTGCTCCCACCAGTCCTGCAGAACCGCGACCCGCAGGTCGGCGATCAGGTCGCGGATCATGAGCTGCAGCACGCGCAGATCCCTGCTCCGCGAGTACACCATGGCGTCGAACCAGCCGTTCCAGTGCGCCACCGCCGAGAACAGGGCGATGACGGCGATGGCCGGCTTGGACAGCGGCGTGATGATCCGCCAGAGCACCTGCCAGTAGGAGGCACCGTCGATCACCGCCGAGTCCTCCATCGCCTGGTCGATCGTCATCAGGAAGTTGCGGGCGATGATGACGTAGAACACGTTGACGCCGATCACGGTCGCGCTGCCCATGGCGATCGTCAGGATCAGCCGCGTGTTGATCAGCCCCAGCCCGCGCACCAGCAGGAAGGTCGGGATGAGGCCGCCGTTGAAGAACAGCGTGAGGACGTAGATCGTGGTCAGCACCCGCCGCCCCGGCAGATCGCGCTTGGACAGCGCGTACGCGCCGGTGAAGGTGACGAACACGGCCCATGCCGTTCCCGCTACCACGCGGAAGATGGTGTTGAAGTAGGCCAGCCCGACCCGCTCCTCCTCGACCGCGTATACCCACGCCTCGGTGCTGAAGCGCCGGGGGAACAGGTGGAAGCCGAGCCGGTAGATGTCCTCGGCCGAGGAGAACGACTGCATGATGATCGTCCAGAACGGGTAGATGAAGGTCAGGCTGAGCAGGAAGAACAGCCCGTAGTTGCAGGCGTCGAAGATCAGGCCGCCGGCCGACCGCTTGCCTATGACCGCGGGCATGGTTCCGCTTGCATCACCAGATCCCGTAGGCGCCGTAGCCGATGCGCCGGACCACCCAGTTCGCGAACAGCAGCACGATGAGCCCGGCGACGTTCTGGAACAGGCCCACCGCGATGGTGTAGTCGTACTGCGCGTTCACCACGCCGGACCGGTAGATGAACGTGCCGAAGATGTCCACCTTGGACATCACCGACGCGTTGGCCATGTTGAAGATCTGGTCGAAGGCATCGTCGAACAGGTGTCCGACCTGCAGCAGCAGGAGGATGGTGATGACCGGCACCAGCGCCGGCAGGGTGACGTGCAGCACCTTGTGGAAGCGGTTGGCGCCGTCGATCTCGGCCGCTTCGTAGAGGTTGGGATCGACCGAGGACAGCGCCGCAAGGTACAGGATCGTTCCCCAGCCCACGCTCTGCCATATGTTGGTGACCACCATCAGGCCGCGGATCGTGGGCTCGTGCGTCAGCCAGTTGATCGGCTCCAGCCCGAGCTGCACGAAGGTCCAGGCGATCGGTCCCCGCTTGAGGTTGAGGATCTGCGCGAAGATGCCGCCCAGGATCACCCAGGAGACGAAGTGGGGCAGGTAGCTGACGCTCTGCACCGTCCGCTTGTACCAGGGCGAGCGCATCTCGTTGAGAAGCAGCGCCATGATGATGGGAGCCGGGAATGCGAAAAGGATGCGCAGGATGCTCAGCCAGACGGTGTTGAACAGCACCCGGCCGAAGAACGGATCGGTGAGCATCCGCTTGAAGTGATCGAAGTTGTTCCAGGGGCTGCCGAGCCAGCCGTTGCGCAGGCTGAAGTCCTTGAACGCCAGGCTCATGCCGTAGATCGGCACGTAGCGCCACAGGATCACCATGGCCAGGGAAACCGACAGCAGCAGGTAGAACGAGCGCATGCGCAGCGCCCGCGCGATGGTCTGGCGCCGGAGGATGCGCCGGTAGTCGCTCCCGGCGGCGCCGTCGACCGCTCGCTCAGCCGGCGCCGTGCGTGCCATGGATCAGGTTCTCACCTCGATCGCTGAGCGAACTTCGTTCGCTCTAATAAAGTCGAAGTCGATGTCGTCCCCCAGGCCGGGGCGTTCCGGAACGTGCACGTAGCCGTCGGCGTCCAGGGGGTCGTAGTGGGTCTTCTGCCAGGGGGAGGGGACCTCGAAGTCGCGCATCGGGTGGACCAGCCCGCGCTCGTAGTACTTGCCGTGGATGCCCATCGCGCACAGCACGTGCATGTTGTCCGAGCCGCCGCCGTGCACCTCCATGCGCATGCCGTAGGCCTCGGCCAGGTGGATGGTCTTCATCATCTGCGTGATGCCGCCGGAGCCGGCCGCCGCCCGCAGCATGTCACAGCCGCCCCGTTCCGCCCACTGCACGCGCGTGAGCGCCCCGTTCTCGGCGTGCTCGGGACCGCAGATCGCCAGGTCGTCGAGCTTGCTGCGCAGCCAGACGTAGCTGGCCAGCCGCGACTCGTTCATGGGCTCCTCGATCCAGACGTACCCCAGGCGCTGGCACTCTCTGGCCAGGTACAGCGCCTCGTGGCGGTCGTAGTGATGGTGGGCGTCGAGCATCAGGTCGATGTCGGGGCCGACCGCCTCGCGCACGGCCGCGCACAGGGCCGCCTCGCGCTTGACGTCCGGCTCGGGGATGATCGGCGGCATCCAGGTGTGCAGCTTGACGGCGCGGTAGCCCTGCGCTACGAGCTGCTCGGCGAACCTCGCATACTCCTCGATCGTGCTCAGGCCGCCGGGGACGTCGTCGCCGGGCATCGTGCTGGCGTAGGCAAGCACCTTGGTGCGCGCGGCTCCCAGCATCTTGTAGACGGGAATGCCGAGCGTGCGGCCGGCCAGATCCCACAGGGCGTTGTCGACCTGGCCGATCGCCATCTCGCCCAGGTTGGTGAGCTTGGCGATGCGCTGCATGCGCTGGTGCAGCATCTCGCGGAAGAACGGGTCCTCGTCGATCAGCGCCGGCTTAAGCAGGCCCTCGACCAGCTCGGGCGTGCAGCCGCCGCAGATGAAGTAGCCTTCGGCCCCCTCGTCGGTGACCACCGTGAGCAGGCGGTTGGTGGCCCAGTGCTCGTCGCCGACGTGGGGATGCCCCTCGTAGTCGCGGACGGTCCGGGTGCGGAAACGGAACGTGGTGAGCTTGAGGTCGGCGATCTTCATACAGAGCAGGATACAGGCTACGCGCGACGATTGGCCGGCGTCGGCGGTTCGGCCGCGCCGCGGACTCCCACCGCCGCCCAGTGCAGCGTGGGCGCGACGGCCAGTGCGGCCATGATCATCAGGGCCGCCGGTATGGACGTCCACTCCAGCACGACGCCGACGCCGGCCGACCCGGCGGCACCCAGCAGCGTGAGCACCGCATGCTCGGTGGCGATCACGCGGCCACGCAGCTCCTCCGGTAAGGTTTCCAGCAAGAGCTGCGTGCTGAATACCCAGATCAGGCCGCCGCCGATGCCGCGCAGGGCCGATCCGATCATCACCATGGTGAAGCTGGCCAGCGGCGCGGCCAGTGCCATCGCCGCGATTATCGCCGCGTAGCCGGCCAGCATCGCCAGGCGCATCGCACGCTGGTTGTCCCCGATCAGCCAACACGCCACCACCGGGCTGACGCCGGAGCCGATCCCGCTGGCCGCGAACAGCAACCCGACCGAGATGCCGCCGCCCTGGCCGACCGCGAACGCGGTGCCCGCGATCGCGACGCTGGCCACCTGGAACCCGGAGAAGAAGAGCATCTGGAAGGCCTTCTGCAGCGCCACCGCCAGCACGCGCTGGTGTCGCCACAGGTAGCGCATCCCGTCGGCGTACGCACTCACGCCAGCGCGCGCGGTCGACGCCAAGCGCACCGGTTGGCCATCCGCGGAGCCGGAGCGCTTCGGCGCCGCGTACGGCATGCGCGCCAGCAGGATCGCGGACAGCCCGTAGGTGGCGGCGTCGACCACGAACGCCGCCTGGATGCCGAACACGCCGGCGAACAGGCCGCCGATCGCGGCGCCGACCGCCAGCAGCGTCGACCAGGTCGCCGCGGTGAGCGCGTTGGCCGCGCCCAGCATGCGGCGGGTGGCGACCTCCGGCAGGATCGCCACCCGCACCGGGTAGAACACCCCGCTGATGCCCATCTGGACCGCCGTCAGCCCGAACAGCAGCCAGACCTGGTTTGGGGTGCGGACCAGCAGGAAGCCCAGCACCACGGCGGCGCGCAGCAGGTCGGTGAAGATCAGGATGCGCTTGCGGTTGAAGCGGTCGGCCAGCACGCCGGCCAGGGGGCTGGCCACGAAGGCGCCGAGCAGGCGGATGGCGAACAGGCCGCCGAGCGCCGCGCCGGCCCCCGTGAGCTCCGCCAGCAGCGAGGCCGAGGCGATGATGTTGAACCAATCGCCGAACAGACTGGCGATCTGGGCGAACCACAGCAGGCGAAACGCTCGATTGGTGCGCAGCAACTCCGCGTAGCCGCCCCCCCCGGTACGGCGCTCAGACATGCGGCGATCCTACCGGTCCCGGCCGCGTTTCGTGCGAGCGCCGGCGCCGGTTAGGATCCGCGGCGAGATACGATGAGCCTGCGCGCGCTGATCTTCGACTTCGACGGCCTGATCGTCGACACCGAATCTTCCTCGCTGGCGGCGGTCCAGGAGGCGTATCGCCGCCACGGCCATGTCCTCCCGCCGGAGCTCTGGCAGCGCTGCGTGGGCTCCATCTTCGATCCATACGACCACCTGCAGCGGCTCGTCGGTCCCGGCGTGGACCTCACGCCGGTCCTGGAAGAGGTGCGCGTCCGCAAACACGCCGCCGACGCGCGCCTTGGACCGTGCGCGGGCGTGACGGATCTGATCGACGCGGCGGTCGATGCAGGAATGCTGTTGGCGGTGGCGTCGTCGTCTTCGCGCCGCTGGGTCGAGGGCCACCTGGAGCGCATCGGCGCACTGGAGCCCTTCCACGCGATCCGCTGCCGCGACCACGTCCGGCAGACCAAGCCGGCGCCGGACGTCTACCTGGCCGCGCTCGACGGCATCGGCGTGAGCGCGTCGCACGCGGTCGCCTTCGAGGACTCCCCGAACGGGGCACAGGCGGCCAAGGCGGCCGGCATCTACACGGTGGCGGTGCCCAATCGGGTCACGCGCGGCTGGGCATTCGATCACGCCGACCGGGTGATCGACTCGTTGGCCGGCGTGACGCTCCAGGCGGTGAGTGGCTGGCTTGCCGGCGCCGCCGCGCCCGCGTAGGCGCCGATGTCAAGCGAAAGCGACGTGCTCGCGGCGCTGGCCGTGCCCCCTCCGGTGCGGCCGATGCTGGCCAAGGCCGTGCACGCCCTGCCGGACGGAGACGGGCCGGCCGGAGCCGGCTGGATCTTCGAGCCCAAGTGGGACGGCTTCCGCACCCTGGTGTTCCGTTCGGGCGATGAGCTGTTGCTGCAGAGCCGCGACCTGAAGCCGATGAACCGCTATTTTCCCGAGCTCCTGGAGCCGCTGGCCGCGCAACTCCCGCAGCGGTGCGTGCTGGACGGCGAGGTGGTGGTCGCCACCGATTCCGGGCTCGATTTCGAGGCGTTGCAACAGCGCATCCATCCGGCCGCTTCGCGCGTGGCCATGCTGGCCGAGCGCACGCCGGCCGCGTTCGTGGCGTTCGATCTGCTGGTCGACGACCGCGCAGATCTGTCGTCGCGCGGCTTCGCCGAGCGGCGCGAAGCGCTGGAGAAGCTGCTGGCCGGCTGCGCGCCGCCGCTGCACCTCACGCCCATGACGCGCGACCGGGATCTCGCACAGGACTGGTTCGAGCGCTTCGAGGGCGCCGGCCTGGACGGCGTGATGGCCAAGGATCCGGCGGGGCGCTACCAGCCGGGCAAGCGCGCCATGGTCAAGGTGAAGCCCAAGCGCACGGCCGACTGCGTGGTGGCCGGGCTGCGCTGGCACAAGAACGGACCGGGCACCATGGTCGGATCGCTGCTGCTCGGCCTGTACGACGAACAGGGAAGGCTCCACCACGTGGGGGTCGCAGCCAGCTTCCGCGAATCCTACCGGCGGGAGCTGGTCGCGGAGCTGGCGCCGCTGCGCGACGGCATCGACGGCCATCCCTGGCACGGCTGGATCGAGGCCGCCGGCGCCGCGGCCGGGGGCCGGCCCGGCCGGATCCCCGGCGGCATGAGCCGGTGGAGCCAGGGCAAGGACCAGAGCTGGGTGCCGCTACGGGTCGAGCGGGTGGTCGAGGTTACCTACGACCACATGCAGGGCAGCCGCTTCCGGCACACCGCCCACCTCGTGCGCTGGCGCCCCGACAAGGATCCGCGCGAGTGCACGTACGACCAGCTCGCCGTGACCCCGCCGGTGGAGTTGAGCACGATCTTCGGGGCGTAGCGTAGGCGTCGCGTCTACGAGCGATGGCGCCCAGGAGTCACCCGGTTCGACGCGCATCCCGACCACGCTGACGCCGAACCCAGTCCGCCGGGTCTTCGTCCCATTCGTGACCCGTGTCAGAGATCGTGCCGAGCGCCGCTTCGATATCGTCCCAACGCCGCTCGTCGTCCAGCGCTCGCCTGATCGCCTGTGCGATGAACGCGCTGCGCCGTCGCGCGCCGGCCCGGCGGTCGAGCTCGGCTACCAGATGGTCGTCCAGCGCTATGTGCAAGCGCATGCGTCAACGATGGCGCACAAGACGGCAGCCTACGGGGGTGGAAAGGCACCGGGCCACGGTTCGGCACCGGTCTCGACGTCCTGGTGCTCTTCCTCTTCCTTGTACGCCTGCAGGCCGCGTGAGAGGTAATTGGCAAGCGCGTGCGGGTGATCGGCCGTGCACGTGTGCAGCCAGACGCGTCCGCTGCCGATGGAGCGTCCACGTTCCACCGCGTCGCACAGCAGGTGGCCGCCCAGGCCGCGGCCGGTGAACGAGGGGAAGATCCCGAACTGCCGCACCTCCACGCCCGTGTCGCCTTCATCCACCAGCTCGAAGTAGCCGGCGACCGTGCCGGTAACGTGGGCAACCCAGTACTCCTTGCGTGCGTCGTCAAGGTCGCGCTCCCACGTGGCGTAGCTCCAGTTCACTCGCCGCGTCCAGTTCCAGGGATACCCGACTCCCCGGTACAGAAATCGGGCGTAATCGGGCGTGATCGCGACGGCCTGGCGCAGCTCGTAGTCGGGCCGCGGTCGAGAGGGAGGTCGCAGCGGTGTGTCGGCCGAGATCTCCAGGTAGGTGGTGCGCACCAGCGTACGGGTAACCGGCATGGTCCGATCGTGCCCGGCCGGGCGCCTGCCGTCGAGGGCCGCTCACCCGCCACGGATCATCCGGCCCACGATCTTGACGCATCGCGAGAGCTGCGGACTTCAGGAAAGTGCCGCCGCATGTTGATGCCGCACATGGAGTGGATCACCGCATCGAGGTACGCTGGATCTACGAAGGACTCGATCCGCTCCGACCATGTGCCGCGATTCAGGTTGCCGCCGGCCCTGTGAAGCGAACCCACGGGGATCCGCAGAAACCCGGCCAAGCGCTGATGCGAGGAGTCCAACTCGTGGGTTCGCAGCACCAGTCGACGTTCCGCCGGAATCGACGCTGTGCAGGCGTCGACGTGCCTGTTCCAGGCCTGCAGGTAAGCGGCAACGGAAAAGGCTCCCCGGTCCGCGAGGGTGCGATCGTGTGGGCCGTGCGGATACCGGTCGGGCTTGAACCACCAGCGGAGGAACGCAGTGACGTCGCCGGGCACCCCGCGTCCGACGAGATGGCCCGTGATCGACTGGAGCCACGTATAGCAGTCACGGATCAGCACGACGAACCGTGCGCCCGGGAACACGGCCAGCAGGTGGTCGATGAGGAACTGGTTCGCCCAGGCAACGTCGTACTCCAGGTCAAGCCGGGCGTCCCGCGCACGGAGATGCCCCCTGACGGCCGCGGGCGAGAGCTGGCCTCGGGCCTCGCGGAGGATGAGATCGAGGGTCTCCGCGCGTTCCGGCTCATGCGCAACCCGGTAGCTGCCGGACAACAGCCCGGCGAGCGACGCCGTGCCGGACTTCGCCTGGCCGACGCAGAACGCCCTCACATGAGGCGCGGGGCTGTCGGAGCTCATTTCGAGCACCCGCCAAGAGCGACACCACTTCCTCGGTGAGCCCGACCAGCTCGCCTATGCTTGCGCGTTGTCCGTTCCTTCGATCCGTTGCTTGAGCGTGTGCAGGGTGTGCCGGTCGATCCCTGTAGCGGCTTCGATGACCGGCCACTCCACACCGGCGCGCAGGAGATCCTCGATGGTGTCCACCTTCCCTTTGAGGTGTCCCTCCAGCCGCCCAGCTTGACGGCCCTTGCGCTCCCCTTCCTGGATCAGTTCCTCGGCATAGGTCGTCATGTCACCTCCCGGCCCCGACACGGCCTCCCGCAAGTCCTCCCCGAATCTGCGTGCGGTGCCGCCGTCCTGTGTCGCCCACAGGTACATCACGAAGGTACGGACGGCATCCACATCATGTCGTGACAGCAACACCGCAAGCAACTGCGCCGCGCGCCGCAGCGCCTCCTGCCGGTGACGAAACGGAGCCATCAGCATGAGCTGAGCGATGCGACCACGCAACGCGCCCCGTACCCCTGCCGGCTTCACGCGAGACTGATCGACCAGCAGATGGGAGAACCGCGGCACCCATGGCCACTCCCGAACGGAGGTTGCGAACAACTCGGCGAACTCCGCAGCGTGACGCCAGCGACCGCGCCCCTGATAGAACACGATCGGTACGATCGCGCGGAGTTGCCGTTCGGCCGGGTACTTCGAACGGCTGCGATCCCAGATCCGGCAGCAGTACTTGAGCAACCGGAATGGCATCCAGCGATCGGCTCGGGATTGATGCTCCAGGAGCACGTAGAGCCAGACCGGCGGGTCGCCGGTCTGGCGCTCGATCGTGTAGAGCAGATCCGACTCGCTGTCGCGGAACCGGTCGTCGACGAAGCTGGCGTCCTCCAGAGTCAGGCTGGACCATTGCAGGTCGCCGGCGAGCGATTCGGGCAGATGGGCGCGAAGGAGGGCGGCCGCCTCGGCGTGGTCAGCGAAGACGGTGCGAAACAGCTTGTCGTGAGGCCGCCGTACATCGCGACTCATGACGTACGGGCGGACGTGGATGAGCGAGGTCGCGTCGCGAGGGAGCGTACGGCATGCGGGACGGTGCGGTCCCCGCCCGTGAAGTCGATCCCACCGGACTGAAATGTGAAGTTGAGCGGTGTCAACGGCATCGCATCAGTAAGCGCGTCACGGGAGCCTGCGCTTCACACCGTCCTGATAATGCCTGAAGGGCAATGTGAGGGGGCGTGCCGTCGAGCGCCTTGCGAACCACGGCGCGTTTGACCCCTCGGGGCAGGTCGCCTACCGTCGCCGTGACCGACCGGTCGCGGCAAGGAGGCAACGGTGGCAACGGATCTGGCGAGTCACATCGAGGAGACGCCGCTGGTCGACACCCACGAGCACATGAAGCGGGAGCCGGCATGGGTGGACGACGGCCCCGACATCCTGCAGGACCTGTTCGGCAACTACGTGGGAGCCGACCTGCGCACCGCCGGCGCTTCCGAGGAGGCGATGCAGCGTCTCTTTGACGGCTCCGATCCGGATATCCCCGGCCGGTTCCGGGGGATCGAAGCCGCCTGGCGGGCAACGCAGTTCACCGGCTACGGCGAGGCGGTCAGCCTGATCGCCCGGCACGCCTACGGCCTGGACGAGCTGACCGCCGACGGCCTGGCAGCCGCTCAGGGCAGGACCGCCGATCTGCGCGCGCCTGGCGAGCGTTACCGCCTGCTGCACGACGTGGCCAACCTCGACCAGATACAGACCGACGACGGCCTCTGGGAGTGCGCGCCGGACTCCTCCGGGCTCGATTTCTTCCTGTACGATCTCTCCTGGTTCAGCTTCTGCCGCGGCGACGTCGACCCGCGCGCGATCCACGCGGCGACCGGCATCGAGGTCACCGATCTGCCGTCGCTCAGGCGTGCCATGGAGGCGATCTTTGCCCGGCACGCACCGTGCGCGATCGCGGTCAAGGCCCAGCACGCGTACGCGCGCACGCTGAACTGGATCGAGCGCAGCGACGCGGACGCAGCCACTGCCCTGGACGCGGTGCTCCGCCGTCCCAAGGATCAGGTCGACCTCGACACCTGGCTCTGCCTTGGGGACTGGTGCTGGGCGCGCGGCGTCGAGCTGACGATCGAGCACGACCTTCCGTTCAAGATCCACACCGGCTACTACGCCGGCAACGACCGGATGCCGGTGGAGTTCATCCCCGCAGGCAACATGTGCGCGCTGTTCGCCCGCTACCTGGACGCGAAGTTCGTGCTCATGCACATCGCTTATCCCTACTGCGACGAGCTGGTGGCGCTGGCCAAGCACTACCGCAACATCTGGGTCGATCTCTGCTGGGCGTGGAGCATCGATCCCTACAGCTCCCGCGACTTCGTGCGCCGTTTCATCCACGCGGCGCCGATCAACAAGCTGTTCGCCTTCGGAGGCGACACCGGTTGGCCCACCAGCGCCATGGCCTATGCCATGCAGGCGCGCCGTGGGATTCGCGCCGCGCTGGAAGCCGAGGTCGCCGACGGCGACCTGACCGAGAAACAGGCCATGCACGTCGCTTCCCTCATCATGCGCGACAACCAGTACGCCTGCTTCGACATGGAAGGCACCCGCGCCAACATCCGCGCCGCGGCGTAGCGGCTGAGCAGCACCAGCGGACTGCGCCCCGGCTGTGGAGTGGTGCTACACTTTCGCGTGTGTCAGTGCGGCTTCATCCTCACGCTCGGCAGCGTATGATCGAGCGTGGTGCCTCCGAGGAGGAAGTCGTGGCCACCGTGCTCCAGGGCGAACGCTTTCCCGCAAAGCACGGACGGGTCGGTTTTCGACGCAACTACGCGTTCGGAGGAGTTTGGCGCGGACGAACATACGCTACCAAACAGGTCGAGGCATATGCGGTTCAGGACGACGAAGATTGGACCGTCATAACGGTAATAACGAAGTTCTACTGATCAGTAGGAGCAGAGGACCATGGAAGTCACCTATGACCCACGCTACAATATCGGGTACATCCGGTTTACAGATCCCGTCGCCGAAGTGGATACGATCAAGATAAGCGACAGTTTGAACATTGATCTCTCACGGGACGGCAAGGTGGTTGGCATAGAGTTGCTCGATGCAACGAGGCAATTCGGCGATGATGGTTTTCTGACGTTTGTCAACGAGGCTTCCGGTAACCGTCAGGCAGTGCCGACCGGCTGAGGCTCGTGCGCACTCTGCCGGGTCCGCTCCAGGCACGGCTCGCTGCGGTGCTTGACCGGCGTCGGTGGTAGTCTTACGTCATGCGTATCGCCGACATCGTCACCTATGCCGTTCAGCCGGCCGGCATCCCGCTGATCGTCGCCAAGGTCGTCACCGACCAGCCCGGCCTCCATGGCTGGGGCTGCGGCACCTTCACGCAGCGGTTCCGGGCGGTCGAGGCCGCGATCGAGCGCCACCTGAAGCCGTTCGCGATCGGCCGCGACGCACAGGCCATCGCCGACTTCTGGCACAGCGCCATGCACGACAGCTACTGGCGCAACGGCCCGGTGCTGAACAACGCGGTCAGCGCCGTCGAGATGGCGCTCTGGGACATCAAGGGCAAGGCAGCAGGAGTTCCGTGCTACCAGCTCTGGGGCGGGCGCAGCCGCGGCACCGCGGCCGTGTACGTGCACGCCAACGGGCGGGAGCCGCAGGAGGTCCTGGACCGGGCGCTGGAATCCTGGGAGCAGGGCTTCCGCCACATCCGCTGCCAGATCGGCGGCTACGAGGGCGTCGAGGCAGGGCGGATCGGAAACGTGGCCGGCAGTCTGGCGGACGCCGGCGGCAGCGGCTCGGCCTTCTTCGATCCAGGCGAGAAGCTGCGCCGGGTGCCGGCCATGTTCGAGCACGTCCGTGCGGGGCTGCCGCCGGAGGCCGAGTTGCTGCACGACATCCACGAGCGGCTGGCGCCGATCGACGCGGTGCGCCTAGCCAAGGCGCTGGAGCCGTACCGGCTGTTCTTCCTGGAGGACCCGCTGGCGCCGGAGGACCTCGGCTACTTCCGCATGCTCCGAGGGCAATGTGCGGTGCCGCTGGCGATGGGCGAGCTGTTCGTCCATCCGCTGGAGGTCGAGCCGCTGGTCAGCGAGCGGCTGATCGACTTCGTGCGCGTGCACGTCTCCACCTACGGCGGCATCACCGCGGCGCTACGGCTTGCCCACCTGTGCGCG
Source organism: Spirochaetia bacterium (assembly GCA_963662775.1). Classification (GTDB taxonomy): domain Bacteria; phylum Spirochaetota; class Spirochaetia; order SZUA-6; family Bin103; genus CATQHW01. The sequence continues at coordinate 125,176 of OY759747.1, read as the reverse complement.
GCCTTCGGCGTGCGCACCGCCTGGCACGGACCGAACGACGTGTCACCGATCGGCATGGCCGCGAACGTGCACCTGGACCTGCACGTCCCGAACTTCGGCATTCAGGAGTGGGCGTTCCGCGCTCCGGCGGAGGAGGACCTGTTTCCCGGCATCCCGGAGGTCTCCGACGGCGCCGTGAACGTGAACGAACGGCCGGGATGGGGCATCGAGATGGACGAGCGGCTGGCCGCCCGCTTCCCGTGCGACGACCGCGCCAGCCTGCGGCCGGTGCCCCGCCTGGCCGACGGTACCAGCCGACCGTTCTGAATTCTCAAGGGGGTTCGGTCGTTCGGTTGCGTTCCCACAGGTAGTCGGTCCGCCTGCGGATAGCCAGCTGTGGCCACGAACACTGCGTGTCAATTGGCTTCGCTTGGCGGGTTCCACTCGACGGAGGGATCGTAGTCGGGGTTGGGCGGTTCCTGAGGCGGGCGCTCGTCCTCGGGGACGTGGCGGAGGTTGACGCGGATGCGGGTCCAGACCGAGTGGCGGCCGCGCATGGCGTCGACCAGCACGTCGTCGGGCTGCAGGCACGCCGCCGCCTGGGGATGGCGCGCGCGCCAGCGGTCCAGGCCGGCCTGCGCCTCCGCTTCCGTCTTTGCCTGGGCGATCACGATCAGCGGCATGACCGAGCGGCGCCGGCCGGTGGGCGAAGGGCCGCCGCGCCGGCGTGACGGGTTCACGCGCCGCGGCTCGCCGCGCTGCCGGGCGAAGTGAGGAGGCCAGGGCGCGTCGCCGCCCAGCCCCTCCGCCTCGTGGCGCGCGGACACCTCCAGCAGCGACTCCAGCGATCCCGGATGGGCGTCCATGCCCGCCGCCGGATCGCCGGCCTCGCGCCGCCGCGCCGGCATGGTGCGGAGCGTGAAGTCGGCCGGGTCGCACGCGGGCACCTCGTCCCAGGTGAGCGGGGCGGACACCATCGCCCGCTGGTTGGGGCGCACCGAGTAGGCGGCGGCGATGGTGCGGTCCTTGGCGTTCTGGTTGTAGTCCAGGAACACGCCGACCCGTTCCTCCTTCCACCACTTGCTGGTGGCCAGGCCCGGAGCGCGCCGCTCCACCTCGCGGGAGACGGCGAGCGCCGCGCGGCGCACCTCCGCGAAGCCCCAGCGGGGTTCGATGCGGGCGTAGACGTGCATGCCGCGCGAGCCCGAGGTCTTTGGCCACCCGACCAGGTGGTTCTCCTCCAGCACCTCTCGGGTGACAGCGGCGATGCGGCGGACGTCCTCCCAGGGGACGCCCGGGCACGGGTCGAGGTCGATGCGCAACTCGTCCGGGTGCTCCATCGCGCTGGTTCGGACCGCGTGCGGGTTCAGGTCGATGTTGCCCAGGTTGGTCATCCAGGCGAGCTGCGCGGGCTCGGTGACCACCAGCTCGTGGGCGGTACGGCCGGACGGGAAGCGCAGCTCCACGGTCGGCACCCAGTCCGGGCGCTTGGCCGGCGCCCGTTTCTGGAAGAAGCCTTCACCGGTGATGCCGTCCACGTAGCGCTTGAGGACGATGGGCCGGTCGTACACGGCGCGCACGGCGCCCTCGGCTACCTCCAGGTAGTAGTGGACCAGCTCCAGCTTGGTGATGCCGGCTTCCGGGAAGTAGACCTTGTCCGGGTTGGAGACGCGCACCTCGCGCCCGTCGACGTCGAGCGTCTCCGCCGGTGTCCTGCCTGCCACGGCGGACACTATCGCCCAAAACGCGTCGCCGGTGGGCGTCCCTTTGGTAGTCTGTGCCGGTGCCGGAGTTGCATGGGCCTGTTTCCGCGGACGCGATACTGGAGGCGCTGGACGAGCTGCGCACGCTGACCGTGCTCGACGACGGCGCGCAGTCGTTCCGGGCGCGCGCCTACGGGAGGGCGATCGCCGTTCTGCGCGACGAGGTGGGCGAGGCGTTGCCGGCAATGACCGAGACGGAGCTGGTGTCGCTGCCGGGCGTGGGCGCCACGATCGCGCGCAAGATCCGCGAGTACGTCGACACCGGCACGATGGCAAAGCTGGAGCGGCTGCGGGAGCGCTATCCGCCGGCGTATCAGCGGCTGGTGAGCATTCCGGGCGTCGGGCCGAAGACACTGGCCCGCCTCCGGCGGGAACTGGGCATCGACTCCCTCGATCGGCTGCAGGACGCGCTGGCGAGCGGCGCGGTGGATGCCCTGCCGGGGCTGGGCAAGGGCGTCAAGGCGGCGCTGGTTCGGGGCGAGCGCTTCCTGGTGGAGACGGGGCGCGATGCCTGGCCGATCGCGCGGGTCATGCCGGTCGCCGAGCGTATCGCCGGCGAGCTGGCGCAGGCCGACGGGGTGGAGCGCGTGCAGGTGTCCGGGGAGTTGCGCCGCCTGCAGCCGATGGTGCGCGAGGCGCGGCTGGTGGCCGCCGCAACTGATGCTGCGCCGGTGCTGCGCCGGTTCGCTTCGATGCCGAATGCCAGCACTGCCGCGGCCGATGAACGAAGCGCCACGATCGTGACCCACCGGGGCGTGCCGGTGCGCCTGGACGTCGTGCCGCCGGCAGGGTTCGCGGCCGCGTTGCTCCTGACCACGGGATCGCCGCGGCACCTGGAAGAGCTTGGCGCACGTGCCGCCGAACGCGGGCTGCGCCTGGACCGCGACGGCCTCACGGGCGAGGACGAGGCGGAGTTGTACGAACGGCTTGGGCTGCTGCTGATCCCGCCGCCTGCGCGGGAGGGTACGGGCGAGGTCGCCGCCGCCACGGCCGGACGCCTGCCGCCCCCGGTGACGCAGGCGGACATCAGGGGGGACCTCCACCTGCACACCGATCTTTCGGGTGATGGCGTGTCGACGCTCTCCGAGGTTGTCGCTGCGGCGCGGGCGCGGGGCTACGCCTACCTGGCGGTCACCGACCATGCCGAGGCGATCGGGCGCAACGGCGTGAGCCGCGAGGGCTTTCTCGAGCAGCGCCGCTGGCTCGCCCGCGAGCAGAAGCGGCACGCCGACATCCGGCTCCTGCACGGGGTGGAGCTCAACATCGCCACGGACGGCAGCATGGACTACGACGAGGCGTTCCGCGGCAGCTTCGACTGGTGTGTCGCCTCCGTCCACTCCGGGTTCGAGCTGGACCGGGCGCGCCAGACCGAGCGGATCATCGCTGCGATGCGGGACCCCTCGGTCAACGTCATCGGCCACCTCACCGGGCGCATGATGGGCAAACGGCCGGCGGTCGAGCTGGACTTCGAGCGGATCATCGATGCCGCCCTCGACACCGGCACGGCGATCGAGATCAACAGCGGGCTGCCGCGCCTCGATCCCGATGCGGCGCTTTTGAGGCAGGCCGCACGGGCTGGTGTCACCTTCGTGATGAGCACCGACGCCCACCACGTGCGCGAGTTCGACCGCATGCGCTGGGGGGTGCAGCTCGCCCAGGGCGGCTGGGTTCCGCCCGAGGCGATCGCCAACACCTGGCCGGCGGAGCGCTTCCTGTCGTGGGTCCGCGACGCCCCCGCCGGCTGACCGAAACCATGCGGGACAGATTCAGCCGACGCGAGCGCAGTTGGGTCCTGTACGACGTGGCCAATTCCGCCTACTCGCTGGCGGTCACCACCGCGGTGTTCCCGCTGTTCTTCAAGACCGAGATCGCCGCCGGGGTCCCCGGCGCCACCTCCACGGCATGGCTGGCGTTTGCCAACAGCCTGTTCACGCTGGTGGTGGCCGTGCTGGCGACCGGACTCGGCCCCATGGGCGATTACGAGGGCCGCAAGAAGCGGTTCTTCGCGTCGTTCTTCGTGCTGGGGGTGACCGCCACCGGGGCGATCGCCTTCGCCGCCACGGGCCGGCCGCTTGCCGCACTGGCGCTGTACGTCGTCTCCGGCATCGGCTTCGCCGGCGCCAACGTGTTCTACGACGCGTTCCTGACCGACGTGAGCACACCTGAGCGCATGGACCGGGTGTCCTCCGCCGGCTTCGCGTGGGGATACGTGGGCGGCTCGCTGCCGTTCGTCGTGGCCATGGCGGTGATGATGGGTCTGCCGCAGCTCGGGTTGACCATCGCCGGTGGGGGTGGCACCGGATGGGGGGTGCGGCTCGCGTTCCTGATCGCGGCGCTGTGGTGGCTGGCGTTCACGGTGCCGCTTCTGCGGCACGTGCGGCAGGTCCACTTCCTGCCCGCCGCCGGACGCGGCGTCATCGACACCTTCCGTGACGCGATTGGGCGCGTGGCCAACGTGGTGCGGGAGATCCGCCGCTACCGCACGGTGATGCTGTTCCTGCTGGCCTACTTCTTCTACATCGATGGCGTCGGCACCATCATCAAGCTGGCGACCGCCTACGGGACCGACATCGGGCTGTCCGCGCAGACCGTCCTGGTGGTGCTGCTGGTCGTCCAGGTCGTGGCGTTTCCGTGCACGCTGCTCTACGGGAAGCTCGCCGCGATCACCTCGCCGCGCGCGATGCTGCTGGCCGGCATCGGGGTCTACATCGTGGTGACGGCGCTGGCGTTCACGATCCCGCGCCTGCCCGTTCCCGCGCAGGTGCCGACCTTCTGGGCGATCGCGCTGCTGGTTGGCACCTCGCAGGGCGGCATCCAGGCGCTGTCCCGCTCCTACTACGCGCGGCTGATCCCCGCCGACTCGGCGGCCGAGTTCTTCGGCTTCTACAACATATTCGGGAAATTCGCGGCCATCCTGGGACCGTTGCTGGTCGGCGTGTTCGCGCAGCTCACCGGCGACACCAGCACCGGCGTGCTCAGCCTGGTGGCGCTGTTCGCGATCGGCGGCGTGCTGCTGCTGCGCGTGCCGGCGGTGCCGGAAGACGCCCGGGTCCGCTGAAGACGATCAGCGGTCGGTGCCCTGCAGGCCGTCCTTCCGGTACGTGGTCCCTGTCTCGATGACGGAGAAGCCCATCGCCTCATGGAAGCGCACTGCGCCCGGCTCCGGCAGGCACACCTGCAGGAGCGCATCCGTGCCGCCCCGCTTCGCGTGCGCGCGCATCTGTTCCCGCACCAGCCCGCGGCCGATCCCCTGGCGCCGATGCGACTCGGCGACCTCGATCCACTCGACGACCACCCAGCGCCGGTACTCGGAGTGGCCAGCGACGTGGCGGCTCAAGCCCCACGCCCGGCACTCGCCGACCTGCCGGCCGCTGAGCCAAGCGACGAGCTCCCACTCCGGTACTTCCGTATCCTCCCGCCACTCCAGGGTCAGGCCGTCGATGTGCGCCGGCGCTTCGTCGTGCAGGTCGGTCAGCCGCGCATGCATCATGGCTGACTGCGATCTGACCGCGAATCCGTCGTCCTCGAGCCCCGCGCCGAGGTGGGCCCAGGAAGCCGGCACGCCGTACCGGGCCGGGCACACGCCGCAGCCGTCGCCGGCGGTCATGCGGCGGCATCCCAAGCGGGCCGCCCGTCCGGAGGCGGCTTCCAGCAGGGTGCGGAGGCCGCCCCCGGACTCTGGATCGGACAGCAGCCACAGGAGATCGGCTCCATCGCGGCCGTCGCCCGGCAGCCGTCCGTCGGACCAGCGCGGATCGCTCCGTTCAGGCAGCCACACGGCCGCGGCTGCGACAAGTCGCTCGCGGTCCATGACGCACATGATCGTCGGCGCGCCGGGCTGAGGATCCTCGCGGAAGTAGGGCCCATACTGCAGGGGATCGCGCAGCAGCGAAGCCAACCGGCGCTCGGTGAGCTCCCAGCGGGGGCTCAGCAGAGCGAGATGGCGGTTCGCCAGCCGTCTGAGGTCGGGGAGCAACCTCTCGCGATACTCAACTACCCTCACATCGGGTCGAACTGGATGCGTAGCCGGGTGCCCGTCGCGCGTGCGACCTTCTCCAGCGTCCGCGTCGAGGGCGGCACCCGACCGCTCTCCAGCCGCGCGACCGCCGATTGCGTCGTCTTCATCCGCGCGGCGAGTTGCGCCTGGGTGAAGCCCGCGCGCGTGCGCGCCTCGATCAGTGCACGGGCCACCTCGTACTCCGGCCCCAGCCGCTCATACGCCTCTCGATAGTCCGCCTCCCGGCTCCACTTCTCATGCAGTTCCGCAAGCGTGCTCATTGCGATACCTCCCCGGCGCGTTGCAGCGCCACCTCGATCTCCCGGCGCGGCGTCCGCTTGGTTCTTCACGAACGCCCGCACCACCACGACCCGCCGGCCCGTCGCCGTGACGTAGAGCGCCCGCGCGATGCCGTCCCGGCCGCTGAGGCGGATTTCCCACAGCAGGCCGGTCAGATGCCTGACATGCGGTGCGCCCATCCGCTCCAGCCCGACCGCGGCGATCTACTGGCAGATGCGCGCGAACCGCGCCCGCATGTCGGCGGGCAACGCGTCGAGCTCCCTGTCCACGGTGTCGTTGAGGGTCTCCACGCGCCACGCCATGGGCAAGGGGGGGGAGTATAGCATGCCTGCTATGTGCCCGCCCACGCGCGGGACTCGCCCATCTACTCCCGAATTGGTCCGATCTTCGGCTTGAAGCGCCAGTCGAGAGAGTCCGCGTGCGCGTGGCGGGCGCAGAGGGCGCAGTCTTCGGCCAGCGCGAGGGTGTCGATCCCGCGGCAGCGCTCGGGCGCTCGCCCCAGGTTCGCAACCGCCTTGGCAAGGTTCTTGCGCACGCCGGCCATGTTGCCCTGTTCGGCCTTCACCATCGCCGCGGCCACCTGGATGGCTGCCCGGACGAAGGCACCCTCGTCCGAGTCCTTCGTCCGCAGCCAGAGCGCCTCCCACGCCTCGTGCGCATGCCAGTGATCGCCGGCCGCGTACAGCTTCAGGCCACGCGCCCAGGCCTCGTCGTCCGCGCTCTCACCGTTCATCTGCCGGTGCCGGGCATGGTACCGTCCGCGGGATGATTACGGCACTGAATCACGTCGGCGGCGGATGGCAGCAGTCCGCCGGCGCCGACTTCCTGGACGTCGAAAACCCGGCGACGGCTGCCGCGGTCGGCCGCGTCGTGGTGTCGTCCGCACGCGACCTGGACGCGGCCGTCCAGGCCGCCTCGGCGGCCGCCCGCGAGTGGCGCAACACGCCGGTGGAGGACCGCATCCAGCCGCTGTTCCGGCTCAAGGCGCTGATGGACGAACGCGTCGACGAGCTGGCGCGCATCATCACCGAAGAGAACGGCAAGACGCTGGCCGAGTCGGTGGGCGAGCTGAAGCGGGCGATCGAGAACGTGGAGGTGGCGTGCGGCACGCCGACGCTCATGCAGGGCGACTTCCTGGAGGACGTGGCCAGCGGCATCGACGAGCTGATGGTCCGGCAGCCGGTCGGCGTGTGCGCGATCGTCTGCCCGTTCAACTTCCCGGCGATGATCCCGTTCTGGTTCTTCCCGTACGCGGTCGCGTGCGGCAACACCTGCATCATCAAGCCGTCCGAGCGGACGCCGATGACCATGCGCGCCGTGTTCGAGCTCCTCGACGAGGCGGGGTTCCCGCCCGGCGTCGCCAACTTGGTCAACGGCGACCGGGCCGTCGTCGACGCGATCCTGGAGCATCCGGGGATCAGGGCGGTGAGCTTCGTCGGCTCCACGCCCGTGGCCCGGCACGTGTACGCCACCGCGTCGGCCGCCGGCAAGCGGGTGCAGGCGCAGGGCGGCGCCAAGAACCCGATCGTGGTGCTGCCGGACGCCGACATCGACGCGACCTGCACGATCGCGGCGGACAGCGCCTTCGGCTGCGCCGGGCAGCGCTGTCTGGCCGCCTCGCTGGCGATCACGGTGGGCGATGCCGCCGACCCGTTCGCCGACGCGATGGGACAGATCGCCAGCTCGCGGGTCGTCGGCAACGGCCTGGACGACGGCGTCGAGATGGGGCCGGTGATCACACAGGAGAGCCGGAGCCGGATCGAGGGGCTGATCGGGACCGCCGCAGGCGAGGGGGCGCGCGTCGTCGTCGACGGCCGCGGCCGGGGCGTGGACGGGCACCCCGGCGGCTCGTTCGTGGGTCCGACGCTGCTGCGCGGCGTGCCGCCGGCAGGAACCGTAGCCGGGACCGAGATCTTCGGGCCGGTGCTGGGCGTGATGGAGGTGGCCGACGTCGACGAGGCGATCAGCCTGGTGAACGGAGGCCGCTACGGCAACATGGCATGCCTGTTCACCGGCAGCGGCGCGGCCGCCCGGCGCTTCCGCCACGAGGCGGACGTGGGCAACATCGGCATCAACCTGGGCGTGGCTGCGCCCATGGCGTTCTTCCCGTTCTCGGGATGGCGCGACAGCTTCTTCGGCACCCTGCACGGGCAGGGAAAGCACGCCATCGAGTTCTTCACGCAGACCAAGGTGGTCGTCGAGCGCTGGCCGGAGGGCTGGTCACGGCGGTTCTGAGGCGCGACGTGAACGAGGCCGACGCCGCGTCGTTTCAACGGGAAGGGTACCTGCTGGTGCGCGGCATGTGGTCCGCGGAAGAGGCGCGGGCCATTCGCGCGGCGGTGGCGCGGGTGCTGGCAGACGGCGTCAACGAGACCGGCGTGCGCGTGCTCGCGCCGGAGCGCACGCCGCCGGACCTGCTGCGGGTCTGCACCGGAGACCCGATGCGGTCGGCGGTGCGGGCGATCATCGGGCCGACGGTGGAGTTCCTGAGCGTCAAGCCGGTGGTCAAGACGGCCCGCATCACCGCGGCGTCTCCCTGGCACCAGGACTGGCCCTATTGGAAGGGCGCTCACAAGGTGTCGGCCTGGATCGCCCTGGATGCCGCGGAGGTCGACAACGGCTGCCTGCGCGTGGTGGCCGGCTCGCACGCCCGCGCCTGGGACCACCACCGGGAGGACAGTCCCGTAGGGTTCGGCAATCGCGTATCGGAGGAGGACGTGGCCGCGGCGTTCGGCGCCGGCGCGCTGCGGTCCGTGCCCATGACCGCCGGTGACGCGCTGTTCTTCCACGACCGGCTCCTGCACGGCTCCCACCCGAACTCCAGCGGCCGCGACCGGTGGGCGCTGATCCCCACCTACCGCGACGCGTCGGTGGCGGACGACCACACGCTGCCGGAGCTCTGGCGGGCGCCGATCACGCTGGGATAGCATCGCCCATGGCCTTTTACGAGATTCGCCGGTACGAGGTCGTCCCCGGCAAGATGGACGAGTGGCTGAGCTTGATGGAGGGAACGATCATCCCCTTCCAGGTGGCGCGCGGCATGGTGATCGCCGGCAGCTTCCGCGGCGAGGAGGACGACACCACCTATGTCTGGATCCGCCGCTTCGAATCGGAAGCGGAGCGTGAGCGCCTCTACGAGGCAGTGTACGAGGACGAGGAGTGGAAGCAGACGATCAGCCCCCGCGCGGGCGAGCTGATCAATCGCGACACCATGCAGGTGACGCGCGTCACGCCCACGTCACGGTCCGTGCTGCAGTAGCGGCCTACTCGTGGCGTAGCGCCTCCACGGGGTCCATGCGGGCGGCGCGGCTGGCCGGGTAGAGCCCTGACGCCAGGCCGGTTCCGAACGCCAGCAGGAACGCCAGCCGCACCGTCCCGAGGGAGATCAGCCCCGGCCACTGGGTCGCCTCCGCGACGATGGTGATGGCGGCCGCCGCCAGGCCGATGCCGAGCAACCCGCCGCCGCCGCAGATCAGCACCGCCTCGGCGACGAACTGGTTGAGGATCGACGCCTGCTGAGCGCCGATCGCCTTGCGCGTGCCGATCTCCCGCGTCCGCTCGCGGACCGACACCAGCATGATGTTCATCACGCCGATGCCGGCGACCACCAGCGCGATCACGCCCAGAAGGGAAACCATGGTGGTGATGGTCGCGGTGGTGCTGTCGATCGTCTCCAGGAGCTGGTTCATGTCCTCCACCACGAACTTGCGGTGCCGGCCGTCGTGGCGGCCGTGGTTGGCGTCGAGGATCGCCAGGATCTGCTGCTTGGCCGCGTCGATGTCGCGCAGGCTGGCCGCCTGCCCCCAGAGGAAGAAGATCCCCTGCCAGCCGGTGAGGCGCTGCAGCGTGGACACCGGCAGGAACACGCGGTCGTCGACCGACCCGGCGAAGCTGGTGACCCCCAGCAGGCCCTGCTCCTCCGGAGCCAGCACGCCGACCACCTCCAGCTCGAACCAGGTGCCGATGGAGATCAGCTCGCCGAGCGGTGACCCGTCCGGGAACAGCTCTGCCGCGACCCCGGCGCCGATCACCGCCACCTTGCGCTGCAGGCGTTCGTCATCGGCGTTGAGAAACCGGCCCTGCGCCATGCTGACGGTGCTCGCCGCGAGGTAGTAGTGCAGGGTGCCGTAGAGCGTCGTGTCGGTGCCGCTTGCGCGGTCGCGGTAGCGGACGGTCTGCCCGTCGATCATCACCTCGGGCGTCACCGCCTTGACCGCGTCGGCCTGGGCGTTGATCTGCTCCACGTCCTCGACGGTGATGAACTCCGTTTCGTAGCGCTCGCCGTCGGCGTCGCGCGCCCGCCAGTCAGGCATCACCATCAGAGAGCCGGCCCCGAAGCTGGAGATCGCGTCGCGAACCACGACCTTGGCGCCGTCGCCCAGACCGACGATGGCGATCACCGAGCCCACGCCGATGGTGATGCCCAGGACCGCCAGCACGGCGCGGAACCGGTTGGTGGCCACCGCGGCCGCCGCCTCGAACACCAGCGACCCGGGACGCATGCCCGGCAGAAAGCGCCTTCGCGCCGGCGGGCTGCCGGGCGATGGGGCGGGTCGGGCGATGCGCAGGGCCATGCGGCGGGTTCCGGCCGCTACTCGCGGTTCAGCGCCACCACCGGCGGCAGCCGTGAGGCTTTGCTGGCCGGGTAGACGCCGAAGAACAGGCCGATGGCGATCGAGACGCCAAGGCCGACCGCGACCACCGCAGGAAGGTCCATGCGCCAGCCCAGTCCCAGGGCCACGGCCAGCGTACCGCCGAATCCCAGCAGCACGCCGACCAGTCCGCCGAGCAGGCAGATCACCACCGACTCGATCAGGAACTGGCCCATGATGTCGCCGTCGCGGGCGCCGACCGCCTTGCGCAGCCCGATCTCCCGGGTGCGCTCGCTGACCGAGACCAGCATGATGTTCATGATCCCCATGCCGCCGACCAGGAGGGAGATGCCCGCGACCAGCGTCACTACCGTGGTGATGATGTCGAGCACCTGCCCCTCCGTCTCGATGCGCGCCTGGTCGGTCTCCACGCTGAAGGGCTGCAGCGAATCAGTGCCCGGCAGCACCCGGTCCAGGAAGAACTGCACGCGGGTGATCGACTCGGCCAGCCGCGCGCTGTCGCGGGCGCGCATGGTCACCTCCGGGACGTGCGGCCCGAGGTCCCCCCACTCGTGGATGGTGCTGTACACGTCGTACAGCAGGTACGCGGTGCGGTCGTCGGAGCCATCCCCGGCGGAGCTGAGGCCCCGCTGGTCCAGCACGCCGACGACCTGCAGGTGGAGCCGGCCGACCTGCACCGTGGCCCCCACCGCGCCCTGGGGATCTCCGAACAGCGCGCCCGCGGTGCGGTTGCCCAGGACGATCACGTGGCGGTTCGCCCGCAGGTCGTCCTCGTCCAGAAATCGGCCCGCCAGCAGCGGCGGGGACCAGATGTCGTCGTACTCGGGGCCGACCCCGAAGAGCTGCGCGTCCTCTTCGGTGTTGCGGAAGCCGACCGTGGCGTCGCCGCGCACCAGCGGCGTGAGCCAGCTTGTGTCGCGCACCAGGTCGTGGATGCCTGCCACGTGGTAGTCGCGCAGGTATTGCCGCCGCTGCTCGCCGCGCTCCCACCAGTTGTCGCCGCGTTCCGGCTCGATCCAGTACAGGGCGCCGCCGAGTGCGGCGACGTCCTCCATTACCGCCCGGCGGCCCATGGTGCCGATCGACATCACGGCGATCACCGAGGCGACGCCGATCACCAGGCTGAGGATGGTCAGCGCGGTGCGCAGCTTGTTGTGGCGCACCGTGTCGAACGCTTCGCGGATGCCCTCGGTCACCTTCACGGTGGCGGCTCCGGTGCGGTGGTGGCCGGGGCGCTGGCCGGCCGCCGGGCGACCGGCTCGTCACGGGTGATCAGTCCGTCCCGCAGGTGAATGACGCGGCGGCTGTAGGCGGCGACGTCGGCGTCGTGGGTGACCAGGATGATGGTGGCGCCCGACAGGTTGAGCTCGGTGAGGAGTTGCATGATCTCCTCGCCGGTGGCCGAATCCAGGTTGCCCGTGGGCTCGTCCGCGAACACGATCGACGGGTAGTTGACCAGCGCGCGGGCGATGGCGACGCGCTGGCGCTGGCCCCCCGACATCTCGGTGGGACGGTGCCGCACGCGGTCGCCCAGGCCGACCTTCTCCAGGGCTTCGGTGGCGCGCCAGCGGCGGTCGCGGCGCCGGACGCCCGCGTAGATCATGGGCAGCTCGACGTTGCGCAGCGCGGTCATGCGCGGCAGCAGGTTGAAGGTCTGGAAGATGAAGCCGATGCGCTCGTTGCGCACGCGCGCCAGGTCGTGGTCGGACATCCGCGACACGTCGGCGCCGGCCAGCTCGTAGGTGCCGGCGCTCGGCCGGTCCAGGCAGCCGACGATGTTCATCAGGGTCGACTTGCCAGACCCGGACGGGCCCATGACCGCCACGAACTCGTGCTCGTCGATCGACAGGTCGATCCCGGCCAGCGCCGTGACCGTGACGTCCGCCCCCATCGGGTAGACTTTGGTGATGCCGGCCAGACGGATCATGACCCTTCGGCGGGCGCCTCTTCGGCCGGCTGGTCCGGTGCCGGAGCCTCATCAGAGGGCGCTTCATCCGGCTGCCCGCCGTCCGGAGCGACGCCGGTCTCCGGGACGGGTGGCTCCGCTTCCGGCTCGACCATCACCGCCAGGCCGTCTCGCAGCAGCGCCAGGTTGCCGACCACGACCAGCTCGCCCGGCTCGACGCCCTCCTTCACTTCGACCTGGCTGGGCGTGGACACGCCGATGTCGACCTCGCGCCGCTCCAGGACGTATTGCCCCTCCTCTCCCTCGACGGGGGTGGCCACGAACGCGATCGTCGCGCCGGCCCGCTCCAGCAGGGCGGCGTAGGGGACGGCGGTGGCGTCCTGCTTCAGTTCCGCATCGATACGCGCGCGGCAGGAGGACCCGGCGAGCAGGCGCGTGCCGTCGGGCAGGCTGCCTTCGTCGACGTCCACGTCGATGGTGACCAGCGGCACGGTACCGGTCGTCTCCATGCTCGGCGGCACCAGGGTGATCGTCCCCAGCAGCTCCACGTCGCGCAGGGTCTCGGTGGTGAGGACCACCTGCTGACCGAGCCGGATCTTGCCGATGTCGACCTCGTCGATCTGCACGCCGGCCAGGATGTCGTCCAGGGTCTCCACCGTGGCGACCGGCTGGCCGGCACCCAGGTGGTTGCCGAGGGTCGCTTCCAGCCGGGTCACCGTGCCGTCGAGCGGCGCCACCACGGTCGCCTGGCGCAGGTCTTCGGCGGCTCTGTCCGCGGCGAGCCGTGCCTGAATGACGGTGGGGTCGTCGGCGATGATGCGCGCGTCGCCGCCGGCATTCATCGGCGGTTCGGCATCGACGGGCAGGCTGGCCGCCAGGTTGAGCTCGGCGCGGGCGCTCTCCAGCGCGTCGAACGCGTCGCGCTCGGCCTGCTCGGCCTGTGCGAGTTGATCGTCGGACACCGTCCCGCTGCCGTGGAGGGTCCGGTTGCGCTCCAGCGAGCGGACGCGGTCCTCCCACGTTCGCTCCGCCGAGACGATGGTGGCGCGCAGCTTGGCCAGCCGGTGCGCCAGGCCCAGCTCGGCCTCGCGCAGCGACGCCCGCGCCTGCGCCAGCGAGTTGCGCAGCTCGGCCTGCTCGAAGCGGACCAGCGTCTGCCCGGCCGTGACCGGGTCGCCCACCTGGACCGGAATGGCGATCGCCCGCCCACCCACGTCGGAGGTAACCTCCACGCTGCGCCGCGAACGGAAGGTGCAACTCCCGACGACGCGGGTCTGCATGGTGGTGGTCACCGCCTCCTCGATCTCCACCGGTACTGCCTCCGCCAGGGGGTCGCTCCGGAACAGGCGGCCGAGCGCGAAGGTGGCGACGACCAGCAGGACCACGGCGATGCCCGCGAAGCGAAGCAGCAGGCTGGTTCTTCGTTTCATGTTGCGGTCTCCCTCACGCCAGACTCCCTCACGCCAGAATGGCCAGCCGGCCGCCGACGGCGGCGTCCGCCAGCGCCCACAGCACGGCGATGCACGCGGTCTGCGCCAGCGCACGCCGGGCGGGCAGGCGCAGCAGCACGGCGGCGCCGAACGCCAGCACCGCCAGCGCCCACAACCCGAACGGATCGGACAGCAGCACCGCGAAACGCTCGACGATCCCCGGCGGGTTCCAGCCGGCCAGCGACGCCAGGTCGAAGCGCGCGACGATCAGCTCGCGGTACTCGGCGACGGTGGTCACGTTCGCGGCCGATTCCGGATCGGTCGACAGGGTGAGCGCGCCCGACAGAAGCCGCCGCACGGCGAGCGGCACGAACGCGGCGCCCACCAGTCGGATCGACGCGCGGGGCCGGTCCGGGGCGATCGGTTCCTCGCCGCCGAAGAACTGCGTCAGCACCATCAGCGCCACCCACGTCATCCCCAGCGCGGCCAGCAGGGCGACCGAGGACAGCATGACGCGAAACGTCTTCGCACCGGGTGTGGACGGTGCGATCAGGCGGTCGTAGGCGCGGGCCTGCTGTTCGTTGATGCGGTCCTCGCCGCTGAACACTGCGGCGCGTTCGGCGATGTGGCGCGCCTCCACCAGGGCGATCTCCCGCATCACCGGGGAACGTGCGTGCCAGATGATGAGGGTCTCGCCGATGGCCGTGATGCCGAACACCAGCACCAGTACGGCGAACATGGAAAAGGTCGGCGTGTCCTTCGGGTCGAAGGCGCGGCCCGGGTGGGTGGCCGCGCGCGTCAGCGCCGCGAGGAAGCGCACGCCCGGAACGGAACGAACCGGCTTCCGCCGCTCACTCCGGGAGTGAGGTTCGCTACGCTCACTCTGAGCGTCGGACGCCACCATCATCATGTGAAGTAAGCATACCCCATCACATAGTCAATACGGAAGTAAATTTTTCTAAGGGATCCTCCGTCGCCTGCGACTCCGCTATTGGCCCATCCTAGGCGTATGAGACCCGAGGCTTGATCACCAGCTCCGTGATGCAGGCGCGGTCGGGCAGGGTGGCGGCCAGCAGCGCGGCGGCCGCCACGTCCTCCGGCTGCAGCATGGCCTGGCGCCGTTCGGCGCTCACCGGCTGCGGGCGCCGATCCAGGATCGGCGTCTCCACCTCACCGGGGAGGATCACCGTGGAGCGGATGCCGTTGCGGGACTCCTCCTCGTTGATGACCGAGTTCAGTCCCATCACGCCGTGCTTGGCCGCGCTGTAGGCCGCGCCGGCCAGGCTCGAGCCCCAGCGTCCCGCGGTGGAGCCGATGTGGACGATCGTCCCGCCGCCTGCCGCGCGCATCGCGGGCAATGCGACGCGCACGCAGTAGAAGACGCCCGACAGGTCCACCGCCACCGTCTGGTCCCAGTCCGGAAGCGATACGCCGGAGACCGAGCGGGGGTTGGTGTTGATGCCGGCGTTGTTGACCAGGATCGTGGCCGGCCCGTGCGCCTTCGCTGCTTCGTCGAAGGCGGTCTGCACGGAATCGTAGTCCGATACGTCGCAGGGGCAGGAGTGCACGCGGTCGCCGATCCGGCCGGCGACTTCGGCAAGCGGCTCGGGCCGCCGCCCGATCAGGGTGACCGCGGCCCCCGCGCCGTGCAGCGCGGCGGCGATGGCTGAGCCGATGCCGGTGCCGGCGCCCGTGACGATGGCAGCGGTGCCGTCGAGCGCCGCCACTACGAAATCCTCGTGGAGAGCATGAAGTGCTTCATCGTGGCGGCAGTGTAGGATGCCGCCACGCCCGTGGGAAACCTGACGCTGTCACGCCTGCGCCGCGCCACTTTCATCGTCCTGACCGCGACGATGGTGGTGGTCACCGCCGCGCTGGTCGTCGCCGTGGCGTTGCCCGACTCACCGCAGGAGGTGACCGAACGGTTCCTGCGCGCCCGCTATGCCCGCCACACCGAGCGTCTCTACGAGCTCGCCTCCGCGGCCGACCGGGCCGAGCGGACCCTGGAAGAGTTCATGGAGGTCAATCCTCCCTTCCCGGAGTCGTTCCAGCCGGGCGTCGACGCCCTGGCGGTGGCGATACGCTTCTCGGAGGCCGATGCCGACGTGACCGGCGACCAGGCGCAGGTGACGATCCGCGCCGCGCTGCCCAACTCCGCCGACGGCGACCTGAACGCCCTGCTGCACGCCGCGGAGGCCGACCGCGCATTCGGCGGGGCGGAGTCGCCGCGGGACGTGGTGCGCAGCATCCGCGCCGACGCGCGCGCCGGCCTGCTGCCGACGGTGGAGGTGACCGAGACGGTGGACCTGATCCGGGAGGGCGGAAGGTGGCGCGTGATCATGGGCTGGGACGCCGATCTTCCGGTCACGCTGGGCGCCCTGGTGGCCGACGGGTTGCCGCTGGAGTTCGGGGTCGTTTCCGAACCGGAGCTTCGCGTGCGGCCCGGCGAGACCGCCCGCGCCACGTTCGCGGTGCGCAACACCTCGGACGAGCCCTTGCGGGTGATGGCGACGCACGCCTACACCCCGCCGGCCGCGCAGCGCCACGTCGAGCTGATCCAGTGCTTCTGCTTCTTCGAGGAGCGGCTGGATCCCGGCGAGTCCCGCGAGCTGTCGCTGGTGTTCCGCCTGGGCTGGGACCTGCCGAGCGCGATCGACGCCGTGGACATCACCTACCGCTACGATCCGGTCGACGTCGGCGGTTGACGCTCGGTCGCTACGTGATCCTGACCGGCCGGCCGGTGCGCACGGACTCGATCGCCGCATCGCTGACCACCGAGCCGAACGCGCCGTGGCGGCCGGGCGACAGGTTCTCCGCCGCGCCGCGCGCCACGTCGATCAGGTTCGCCGAGGGGCCGCCGACCGGGTAGGTGTCCTCCAGCGGCTCGTACTCGGTGAGGCCGTCCGTGCCGTCGACGGTCAGCGTGCCCTTCCAGAGTTCCTGCTCCAGGACGCCGCCGGTGCCGTGCACGCGCAGCTCGTAGTGCATCTTCGCGGCCGTGGCCGCCCCATTGGATGCCAGGCTCACCAGCGTGCCGTCATCGAGCACGATCACCAGCGCGTCGTAGACGTCCACTGCCGCGCCGTCGTTCTCGAAGCGCGCGAACACCTCGACCGGCTGCCGCTCGGTGAGGTAACTGACGTACGCCGCGGGATGGGAGACCTGTGTGTAGATCTGTCCCCCGCCGGCGATCGCCGGGTCGCTGTACGAGGTCTGGCCCGGCACCAGGTACGGCCGCTGGTGCTCGGAGCGCGCCTCGTCCTCGGAAGGCATCGCCTCGTCCCACTCCAGCCCGCGGTACAGGCCCTGGGTGAGGTTGGTGAACAGGATGCTGATCATCCGCACCTTGCCTATGCCCCCGGCCCTCAGCACGCGGCGCGCCTCCTGGCAGTGGCGGGTGAAGTGATAGGTGGCGCCCACCATGAGGTGCAGCCCCTTCTCGTCTGCCAGGCGGACCAGCTCGCGGCCCTCAGAGCCGCGGATCGTGAACGGCTTCTCGATCAGCACGTGCAGGCCGCGTTCGAGCGCCGCCTTGCCCTGCTCGTAATGGAGCGCCGGCACGGAGCTGATCACGACCGCCTGCAGCCCGTCGATCGCCAGCACCTCTTCCGCGGTCGTGCAGGCCTGCGCGACGGCGAAGTCGCGGGCGATGCGCTCCGCGGTCTCTCCATCGCGGTGCTGGACCGCCACCAGGTCGGCGTGAGGATTGTCCCGCAAGGCCGGCACGTGCGAGGTCGTCCCCCACCAGCCGGCGCCGATCACCGCGCACTTCACTCGCTCCATGCGCGCCAGCATAGGTCCGGCGCGGTCGCGGGCTCAACCGCGGTACGCGGAGCTAGTCATGTTTGTGCTCGACCGCGGCAATCGACTCAGCGACAGGGAAGCGGGCGCACGCGGATACCGAACTCACCGACCACGGAGAAATGCCCCTTCCAGTCCACGCGCGTCGCAAGGCTGTCGGTGATGAATCGGGACAGCGCGTCAGGGGGCATGCTGGGGAGTCGAAACAGAACGACGCCCGCCGGCGCCCTCATGCCGGCGCGATAGGCCAAGTCACCGAAGTCCTTGTCGAATGTCACGAGCAACCGGTCTTCCTTCGATGCGCGTCAGCTAAAATGTCCACCTGCCCGTGCGTTCAGGCAGCCCCGATCGGGAACACTTTCTCCGAACGCAGCACATCGCCTGCATAATGCAGGCAAGCCCGGATGTCCTCGCTGCTCAACTGAGGATAGTTCGTCAGGATGTCCGTCTCGGACCATCCCTGCGCCAGGAGCTCGATGATGAACTCCACGGCCAAGCGAGTGCCCCGCACCACGGGTTTGCGCGCCATCATGTTGGCATCAACGCCGATTCGCTCCTGCCAAGTCATCTTCGAATCTCCGTATGCTCGGTGAGCCGCGACGGTTCACGACTACGCGCACAAGCATAGGTCCGGCGCGGTCGCGGGCTCAACTGCTATCGTGGGCGTGTCATGCAGAGGATCAGGCGAGCGCAGGCCATGCGGTACGAGTTCGTCGCCGACGAGCCGCTCATCACGGTGGAGGAGGGCGAGAGCTTCCAGGTGGAGACCGAGGATGCCGGATCCGGGCTGGTCACCTCCCCGGAGATGGCCGACCGCATCCCGTCGTTGCCGACCAAGCGCGCCACGCCGCCGAAGAGCAACCCGGTCGGCGGGCCGATCGCGGTGGCCGGCGCGGAGCCGGGCGACCTGTTGGAGGTCGAGATCGAGGGGATCGACCTGCAGCCCACCGGCTATACCAACTGGGGACCGGACCGCACGAAGATCGGCGACGATTTCCGCTGGCCGGAGCTCAACCGGTGGACGGTGCGGGTGTTTGAGCACCGCGACGGCAGCACCTTCCTGGACGGCGAGCGGCTGTGGCCGACCCGGCCGATGGTGGGCTGCATCGGCGTCGCCCCGGAGCGGGAGGCGCTCAACACGTCGACGGGACAGACCGTCTCCGGCGGCAACCTGGACTCGCGCGACATCACCACGGGCACGCGCGTGCAGATCAACGTCTACCACCCCGGCGCGCTGCTGTTCCTGGGCGACGTGCACGCCAGCCAGGCGGACACCGAGTACTACGGCACCGCCGACGAGACGCGGGCGGTCGTGCAGGCGCGCTGCCGGGTGATCAAGGGCACGCGCATCCCGTTCATCCGGCTGCTGAAACCGGACTCGATCGTCGCGTTGCGGACCGGCGCGCCACTGGCCGTCCTGGTCGACCAGGCGGTCGAGGACCTGATGCGCTGGCTGGTCGACGACTACGGCGTGGCGCCTGAGCGCGCCTACCTGCACACCTGCGTCAACCCCGACTTCCGCATCCACGTTTACCAGTACACGCTCGGACTGGCTACCGTGGGCGCGGAGTTGCCGACGCGCTACCTGCCGGCCGGAGCCCTTCAGAGTCCATAAGGATCCTCTCCAGGCCGTCAAGCAGCAGATCGAGCCCGAACTCGAATTCGTTCGAGAAGGAGTAGCCGGGCTGCATGACGTGCTCTGCGGCCATCTCGGTCAGATGTGGGTACTCGGCGGACATGCGACCGAGGATGGACTCCGCGACCTCTTCAAGTTCCTCCGACGTATGGAACGGCAAGCTCGACTGCTGCAGCGCAAAACCGTAGACGTAGCTGTCGAGGGCCGCATAGGCATGAGCTGCCATAGCGATGGAGAAACCCGCCCGCCGCAGGCATCCGATCACCGCGTCGTGGTGGCGCAGCGTATCCGGGCCCGGGTTGCGACGCGAGTCCAGCAGGGCGACGGCCCAGGGATGGCGCCCCAGCACGCCTCGCGCCGAGATCGCGCGTTCACGGATGGCGTTCTTCCACTCGCTCCCGACAGGCAGCTCGATCTCGCTGAAAACGGCATCGATCATGCCGTCGAGGATCTCGTCCTTGTTGGCGACGTGGTGGTACAGCGACATCGCCTCGACCCGGAGCCACCCAGCCAGGTTGCGCATGGTGAGTGCGGTGACACCTTGCTCGTCGGCCAGGAGCACGGCGGCGCGGACCACCGTCTCCTTGCTCAAAGGCGCTCGGGGCTGCTCGTCGTGCCGGTCGGTCCTTGTGGCCATCTGTGTCCTCCGGGCTGCCGAGAGGCTGACGCCGCGGCCTCTTGACAGGCTTACATCGTAAGGCGCACCGTACCTTACAATGTAAGGTTGCCAATGGCGGTTGTGGCGTGCCTTCAGGCCGGCCTCAACCGCCAGAGCACGGGGGAGAAGAGATGGAATCGGCGATCGGGACGCGGGGAGCCCGGCTCCCCAGACGGACGCTCTGCGTCGTGGGGGCGTCGGGAAAGCTCGGGCAGTATCTGGTGCAGCATGCCCTGGATCGGGGTTACCGGGTGGTGGTCGGCGTCTGCCGTGAGCGCAGCGTCGACAAACTCGACCGGTTCAGCGGGCGGATGACGGTCGTTCCCGGAGCGACGAACGACCGGGCGGTCATCAGGAAAGCGGTTGCGGGATGCGACGCGGTAGTCACCGTGCTGGTCCCGTGGGGAGTCCGGCAGTACTCGACGGGAACAGCTCAAGCGGTGCTTGACTACGCGCCTCCGCGGGCACGCCTCATCTTCTCGTGTGGGTGGCACATCACCCGCGACGGACGCGACGTGTACTCGTGGAAGCTGAAAGCGTTCGTGAGGATCTTCGGCGGGCTTGCGCGTCTCGTCCGCTTCGCTGATCTCGAGGATCAAGTGGAAGCGTGCCGACGCGTGTTCGCCAGCGACACGCGATGGACGGTCGTGCGCGGCAGCGATCTTGAAGAGGGCGACAGCCAGGGTCTGCCTGTGTGGAGCCGGCACGTAGGGGACGCCGTCCTCGAGAGCAACCTCACGCGGCGGGTGGATTTCGCGTTGTTTATGGTGGCTGCGGTCGAGAACGACGGGCTGGTCCATGAAGCCCCGGCCATCGTCGGCTGCAGGACACCGTCCGCGCTCGCCCATCGCCCGCAAAGCGGCGATAATCGGCGTACGGGGGTGACGGTATGAAGATCGCGAGCGAGCAGGTGGCGGCCTACCGCCGCGACGGCTTCACGGTCGTGGAGGACGTGCTGAGCGCGGACGAGCTGCGGCAGACGCGGGAGCACATCGAGGGCATCGCCGAGGGCCGGATTCCGTTCCCGGAGGCCAACATCGAGTACGAACCCGGCGTGCGGGAAAAGGGCCGGTCCCTGGCAACGCTGCGCAAGATCAACGAGGCGGCGCCTCACGATCCGTTCTTTCTGGAGCACGCCCGGCACCCCGGCATCATGGAGGTCGTGACCGCGCTGCTCGGCCCCGACATCATGCTGTTCGGCGACCAGACGTTCATGAAGCCGCCCGGAGGAGTGGAAAAGCCGTATCACCAGGACTCCGCCTACTTCAAGATCGAGCCGGCGGATATTGTCACCGCGTGGACGGCGCTCGATGACGTGACGCTGGAGAACGGCTGCCTGTGGGTCGTCCCGGGCAGCCACCTGCAGGGGATCCGCGACCACAGCCAGCCGTGGCAGGTGGGCGACCGCACCGACAAGCAGGTGCCGGACGACGCGATCGACCTGGCGCGCGAGGTGCCGATCTCGCTACGCGCCGGGAGCTGCTCGTTCCACCACAGCGTGCTGCTGCACCGTTCGGGACCGAACCGCACCCCGCACCGGCGGCGCGGGCTTGCCGTGCACTACATGAGCGCCCGCTCCCGCTGGACGGGCGACCCGGCCGACAAGCCGGACTACCCGTTGCTGCACGGCACCTCCCACTCCGGCTGCGTCTGAGCCGTTGACCTCCAGGGCGGCAAGACCTACTCGGTCACGGCTCTTGGCGAACGGAGGTTCGCGGACGTCGCCTCGATCAACCTTGAGCGGCAACCTCGCTACCGGAGCTGCTTCGACACCCTGGAACCACAGGAGATCCTGGACCAGATCGGTGTTCTGAGAGGGAAGCCGGTCGAACCGGGCCGCACCCTGCTGTTCATCGACGAGATTCAGGCGTGCCCGGCTGCCGTCGTGGCACTGCGCTACTTCTACGAGGACATGCCCGTGCTGCACGTGATCGGCGCCGGATCCCTCCTGGAGTTCGCGCTGGAGGCAGAACGGGTTTCCATTCCCGTCGGCTGTATCCAACCCCTTTTCATGCATCCGTTGTCATTCTCGGAGTTCCTGCCGGCTGTGGGCGAGGAGCCCGCGCTGCAGGCTTCGAGGACGCTCCCCACTGGCACCAGCTCGGCCGTTCACGAGCACCTGATCGGCCTGCTGCGCATCTACCTGCTGCTCGGAGGCATGCCGGCCGTGGTAGCCGACTATCTGGAGACCGGCAGCGTCGCGCGGGCGACCCGTGTGCAAACCGCCATCACGCAGACACCCTCACCTGGATCGGGTCTTCCTGCATGCCGCGCGCCTGGTCGGACGCAAGTTCATGTATTCGAAGGTCGACCCGGACACCCGATCGCGGGAATTGCGCGCGGCGGTGGAGCTGTTGGAACGGGCTGGTGTGGTGCATCGGGTGTGCTCGACCTCCGGCGCCGGCCTGCCGTTGGGCGCGGAAGCCGATGACCGTCACTACAAGCTCGTCATGCTCGATGTCGGTCTCATGCAGAACCTGAGCGGCGTCACCGACCAGCTTCTCGACGGCGATCCAATGCGGATCGACGACGGAGCGGTTGCCGAGCAGTTCGTGGGGCAGGAGCTGTTGGCGCATCGAAGCCCGTACGAACGGCCGGAGCTGTTCTACTGGCATCGGCGGGAGAAGAACAGCAGCGCGGAGGTCGACTACCTGGTGGCGGCGGGCGGCCGCGTGCTGCCGGTGGAGGTCAAGGCGGGCAAGGCTGGACGGCTTCGGAGTCTGGGCGTCTTCGCGGACCGCTACCGGCCGCCGGCCATGGTGCGCGTCTATGGCGACCGCTTCCGCCGCGACGGCGACCTGATATCGGTTCCGCTCTACGCCATGGAGCGCCTGCAGCCGTTCCTCGCGGGGACGGTTGGTCCAGCACCTCGCTCGAGGTCTCAGGGGATGGCGTAGCTGCCGCCCGGCTCCAGGATCGTCACCGCCTGCCCCGCTTCGGCCGCCTTGCTGCGGAACTCCTGCGGGTCGACGTCGATCTGCTCGAAGGTGCCGTAGTGCATGGGCAGATTCATGCGCGCGCCGATGAACTCCGTCGCCTTGACCGCGTCGTCGATGCCCATGGTGAAGTTGTCCCCGATCGGCAGCAGCGCGGCGTCGAACGGACCGTTCAACTCCGAGATGAGCTTCATGTCCAGGAACACGCCGGTATCGCCGGCGTGGTACACGCGCTTGCCGTCGGCATGCAGGATAATGCCGGTGGGGCAGCCCAACGCTTCGCCGTTCGGTCCGGTCGAGCCATGGTGGGCGATGGTGAGCTTGACGAAGCCGAACGGGAACTGCCATCCGCCGCCGATGTGCATGGCGTGGGTCTCCAACCCCATGGCACCGAAGTGCGAGGCGATCTCGTAATTGGCGACGATCAGCGCCCCGGTGGCGCGCGCGATCTGCTCCGCGTCGCCGATGTGGTCGCCGTGCCCGTGGCTGAGCAGGATGGCGTCCAGCGTGTCGAAGTGCTCGGTGCCCACGTCGGCCACCGGGCTCCCGGACAGAAACGGATCGATCAGCAGGCGGTGCTTGCCCTGCACCTCCCAGCATGCGTGACCATGGAATATGAGCGTCGCCATGGAACCTCCACGTCGGGTTGACAGGATCCGATCATCACACCCGCGTCACCTCCCGACAAGCGACGAGCATGGCGCCGGGCAGCGGCGCCGGAAGAGCCCGCGGCTTGTGATCGCCGCGCCGGCCGCCGATACTCTTCCCGGCTGCCGGACGTACCGCAAGCCCTGAACCCATGCGCAAGTTCAACACCGAAGGCCCCGTCGTTGCCGAGCGCCATTATTGCATCCCGCCGCTGCAACGGATGAACCTGGGCGAGATTCTGGAGTTGATCCGGGACATGCGGTACTTCGTGCTGCACGCGCCGCGGCAGACCGGCAAGACCTCCGCCCTGCTGGCCCTGCGCGACCTGCTCAACAGCGGCGCCGAGGGCGACTTCCGGTGCGTGTACGTGAACGTGGAGGCCGGCCAGGCGTTGCGCGAGGACCTGCCCGCGGCGATGCAGACCATTATCGGCGAGCTGTCCGACGAGGCGCTTCTGTCAGGCGACGGGTTCCTCGACGAGGTTTGGCCCGACCTCCTGGTGAAGTTCGGACCGGGGCGTGCGCTCGGCGCGGCGCTGAGCCGCTGGTGTATGGCCGATCCGCGACCGCTGGTGCTGCTGATCGACGAGATCGATTCCCTGATCGGCGACACCCTGATCTCGGTGCTCCGCCAGTTGCGTTCCGGCTACGTCCGGCGTCCGTCCGGGTTCCCGCAGAGCATCGTGCTGTGCGGCGTGCGCGACGTGCGCGACTACCGGATTCGCTCGCGCTCCGAGAACGCAGAGGTCGCCGGCGGCAGCGCGTTCAACGTCAGGGCCGAGTCGCTGCGCCTCGGCGACTTCACCGAGACCGACGTGCGCGCGCTGATCGCCCAGCACACCGAGGAGACCGGGCAGGCGTTCACGGCGGAAGCGTTGGACACGGTGTGGAAGCAGACCGCAGGCCAGCCGTGGCTGGTGAACGCGCTCTGTCGCAAGGCGTGCTTCGACGATGAGGCCGGACGTGACCGCTCCCGCGCGATTGCCGCCGGCGACCTCCTCGACGCGCAGGAGCACCTGATCCTGAAGCGGGTGACCCACCTCGATCAGCTCGCCGACAAGCTCCGGGAAGCGCGCGTGCGGCGCGTGGTCGAGCCGCTGCTCAGCGGCGGCGACCGGCGTACCGCCGGCGCCCGTGACCTGGAGTACGTGCGTGACCTTGGGCTGATCGCTCGTGACGACCCGCTGCGCATCGCCAATCCGATCTACGCGGAGGTGGTGCCGCGGGAGCTTACCTTTGCGGTCCAGGCCGCGCTGGCGGAGGACCTGGCGTGGTACGTGGATGACGACGGCGGCCTCGACGTCGACAAGCTGCTGGTCGCGTTCCAGGTGTTCTTCCGCGAGCACTCCGAGCACTGGGTGGCCCGCTTCGACTACGCCGAGGCTGGCCCGCAGCTCCTGCTGCAGGCGTTTCTGCAACGGATCGTCAACGGCGGCGGGCGCATCGAGCGGGAGTACGGCCTGGGCCGCGGGCGCACCGATCTGCTCATCATCTGGCCGCAGCAGGGCCGGCGGGCGCCGCACGACGTGACGCGCGTCGTGATCGAGTGCAAGGTTCTGCGTACGAGCCTGGAACGGACGGTTCGTGAGGGCCTTGAGCAGACGGTGCGCTACATGGACCGTTGTGCGGCGCAGAGCGGACACCTCGTCGTCTTCGACCGGACCGAGGGGAAGCCGTGGGAGGAGAAGATCTTCCGCCGCGAAGAGCGCGCCGGGCAACGTGCCCCAATCACCGTGTGGGGGATGTAACGGCGGGTAGCTCCTGCCGCGATCCCGCGGGCGACGCGGCCGGTGTATGCTGGCGGCATGGCACGCGAAGGGGTCGTCAAGCGTTCAACCGAGGTGCCGTGCGCGCCAGTGGCCGCCGGCACCGCGACCGAGACGGCGGTGCTGATCGGGCCGGACGACGGCGCGCCCAACTTCGCCATGCGGCGCTTCACGATGGGAGAGGGCGGCGGCATGCCGCGCCATACCAACCTCGTGGAGCACGAGCAGTACGTGGTCCGCGGACGCGCCAACGTGACCGTCGGCGACACCGTGCACCGGGTCGGGGAGGGCGACGTGCTGCTCATTCCCGGCGGCACGCCGCACTCCTACGAGGTGGAGCAGGCGCCGTTCGAGTTCCTGTGCATCGTCCCGAACCGCGAGGATCGGATCGACCTCTGCTGAGTCGCGGCCGGTCCTCGCCGGACGAACGGCGTCAGGCCGGCTGCGACAGCCCCAACCTGCGATACTGCTCCGGCGGGGCGTCTGCCTCTGCCATCAGCCGCACCAGGTGATCGACCATGCGCGCCTCCAGCGCGTCGTCCGCCAGCGGCGCGGTCTGACCAGGGTCGTTCTGCAGGTCGAACAGCCGTGACCGGTTCCGGTCGGCGTGACGGCCCCGTTCGGCGCCGAACCGCACCCGGGTCGGGATGCGCAGCGTGCTCATCCCCTTGGTGAAGGAGAACGGCTCGGCCAGCGTGGCGTCGCGCAGTTCTTCGGCACCGAAGCGCGTGCGCATGCGCGCCGGCATCAGCGTGTAGTCGTAAAGCTCCTGGTCGTCGACGTCCGCGGGGCCGCGCCAGTACACGTGGCGGCCGTCGGTGACGTTCACGTGCGCGCCGTGCTGGCCGAAGATCGCCGCCTCGCGCACCGGCTCGTCGCGCTCCAGCACCGGCGCCAGGTCGCAGCCGAGCATGTCGTCGAACCGCTCGAAGCCGAAGTACGACAGCAGCGTCGGCCCCAGGTCGATCGACGGCTGCACCAGCGCCTCCCGCCGCTCGCCGCGCACGCCGGCGCGCGGGTCCCACACGAAGAACGGCGTGTGCGACACCTCCTCGTAGTACGGCGCCCACACCTTGGCCCAGCACTCGTGCTCACCGAGCAGGAAGCCGTGGTCGGTCCAGACGATGAGCATCGTGTCGTCCCACAGCGACAGCTCGTCCATGGTGTCCAGCACGTCGCCCAGCCGGGCGTCGCACATCGACACCAGCGATGCGTACTCGTGGCGCATGTGGTCGACCAGTTCGGCGTCCTCGCTGACGTAGTTGTAGCTCGGCCAGTCGAACAGCGGCCCGTTCTTGGCACGGTAGGCGGCGTAGTGCTCGGCGTAGCGGTCCTTGAACTCGCGCCGGCTGTAGAACGGCTCGTGCGGATCGAAGGTCTCCATGTGCAGGAACCAGTTGTCGTCGTCGCGGTTGCGGCGCATGAAGTCGATGCCGGCGGCCACCGTCTGCGACTGCGGCAGCTCGGCGGTGGTGCGCATGAACTGGCGGTTGACGCGGTCCTGGACGCGCGACGGGTCCTCGGAGGCATTCTGGCCCAGCGCGTTGCCGGCCGGCGGCGGGGTGACCATGCCGATCCAGGGGTCGCCCTCCTGGCCGCGGAAGAACTCCCAGCTCCGGTAGCGGGCGTGGTAGTTGGCGCCGCCCTCCTCCCAGTAATGGTAGTGGTCGGACGACAGGTGCGTGTAGACGCCGTTCTCGCGAAGGAAGTCCGGCACCGAGTCGTCGAACGGCTCGATCGGGCCCCAGCTCCGGTGCAGGAAGTTCGGCCTGCCGGTGTGCAGGTCGCGGCGCGCCGGCATGCACGGCATGGAGCAGATGTAGGAGCGGTCGAACACGGCCGTGCGTTCGGCGAGCCGCGCGAAGTTGGGCGCATGCACGGGCGGCGCGCCGCTGCCGCCGTACGGGGGCAGCATGTGGCGGTTCAGGGAGTCGAACATCAGCATCACGCACTTCATGGACAGGTTCCTCGCCGGGCTGCCGAGTCTGTCTGATTGCCGCGTCGGCGGCAAGGTGGCACGACCAACCAAGAGCCAACAATGCTCCTCCTGCTTGACCCGTCGCCGCCCGTAACGCACACGCGCCAACTGGACTACCAGTGCCATGCGTTACTCGCAGACATCCAGATGGTGCCACCGCCGCAGACGCGTGTCGTAGCGCCGAGCCGATTGCCTGCACCCCGGAGAGTTGAGTCGCTCGCCGTCGTGCTCCACACGCACAACCCGTCTGCGCCAGAACCGGCGGCCTCCGGACCCCTCCATCCGCAGGCACCACCAAGATCCTAAAAGATATGACATCTGCCCAGTAAACTACGAACACCGTATTGACAAGAACAGTCAATTGATATATAAGATGGAGTCAGCGAAGATGACCCATTCTTCCACCCATTTCCGAGTCGGAGTGGGAGCAACTGGGACAGGATATTCGTATGGCGCAACAAGACGATTCTGTGCATTTTCGGGTGGTGTTTGACTACGGCGGTACAGAACTCGACGATGTATGACACTCCGTACGACTACCACTCTGTAAGTCACTATGACTCGGACTCGGACACACGGTACATCACACTTCGGCCGAGCGGGAATACCTGGGATGTCTCGAGCAAGAACAAGAGTGTATGGGGAGCCCAAAACCACTATACGGATTTTACGCCTTGGGACATCTATGTCATCAAGCGCCGTTACGGTATCAGCCCGAACCCCAAGCCGACGTACACTCCCACGTCAGCGTACCCCTCATCCTGACGATGGATCGTGCCACTCACGCCACCGGCCGTCAACCAAGTGTTCGCACTCTTGGTATCGTCGTGGCAACGTCGATGACTTGGTTCGTGATGGCTTGCTCGGAGAGTCCTCCCAGTCCCGTAGCTATGGGAGTTACTGACAGTTACTGTGATCTGCATGGTTCCTTTCTTGAAGTCGTAAATGATGCCCCGGACCGCGTTAGAGTAGAAATCGCACTCAAGGAGGAAGATATCGTGCTGAACTGGAACGCAGACGGGACGCCGCAATTCGGGTCTGAGACTGGCCGTGTTACGTTACAGAGAGGCGAGACGCGAGAGTTCGACTTGGACGGCGGCCCGTGTGAACCGGGTCGAGACAACTGGCTGGCGTCTTCGTTTGCACAGATCGCCTTCTTTTTCGAGGGTTCAGCAGAGCCTTATCGGACGTATTCCTACGAGTTAGCGCGGTGTGGAGATGAGGAGTGCAGTGATGAGAAGAGTTACGTTTTTCTATCATCCGACGGGACGTTGGAGAAGCTCTTCGTGGAGACGCCGTATCGCCCATTTTACCTTGAGACGTACGAGGGGTGGTTGGCAAGAATCGTGATCACCTTCGTGCCTATCGCAGAGGGCGAGGCTGAAAGAGCCGGTCGGGATAGTGACCGGTAGAGAGCGACATCGGCGAGCGAGGTGAGCAGACGGCACCGGCAGTGGTTCGCTTTGCTCGCCGTGTTTGTCGCTGCGGCGGAGGCCACGCCGTTTGCGACGTGCTGCGACGTGAGGTCGGGGTGGGCGGTCGGCGCGGAGATCGCGGTGATCGGGATCACGACCGAGGAGATCGTCGAGGCGTTGCCGGGACATGCAGCAGAGGATCTGAGCCGCCTGATCTGGGAGGCGCGGGCGGCGTTGCGGGAGTCCGCGTGAGTTACCGTACGGCGGGGCCCCTGCGCATCAACGGGGGGATCTGGTACTTGGTGGATGCAGGAGACGCGACGCTGATGAATCTCGACTATCTGGATGTAGCGACCGATGCGGCGACGCACCGCTCGGTCAGCCCCTCCGCTCTCGTCGGTGCCGAGTGGGAGCTCTCGACCGACGTCATCCTCGTGGAGCAGCGCAGCGGGGAGCTGTTCGTACGGTCGTTTGTACGGGTCGGGTATCGTTGCGCCTATCATGCGTGGGCGGCACGCGGGGGCGCGTACGAGTACCCCGACCGGCAGGGGCGGTTCGCCGACCACGAAGAGCTTATCGGCTATCTGGTGTTGCACCAAGTGTTCGACGTCGCGGGTTTCGTCGAGCTGGGGCAGGCGCGGGACGGGTTCTACGGGAGGCTTGGAGGCGCGGTCTCCATGATGGCTCGAGTCGATGACCGGGACACGCACGTCCTGAGCCATACGGGTATTACAATACGTACCGGCAACGATGGCACGTACGGCCGGAGGTGGCGGTGGGCGCGGGATTCGGGGACGGCGTCGCGGTCGAGGTGTTCTACGAGCCGGCGTGGCAGTTTGGGTTTGGCAAGACCGTGACGAGGATCAAGACGCCGAACGGCGTGTTTCGTCCCGAAGAGAGACCCAACTATGCGATGGCATTGCATCGGGTAGGCATCCGCGTCGTCTGGAGGCGACCGTAGGCGAATTCCTGACGCCCCCGGTACGACGGGACCGGCTGCGGCCGCCCAGAGAGCTTATCACCCGGACGAAGGATCCGCTGAAGCCAAAAAGTGCCTACCTGATCGTGACGGCCAAGTGGGGGTGGACGGCAGCTACGAGACGTTCAAGCGCGTGGGCACGCGCCGAGGACTCAAGCGCCCCGAGCGGCGGCGCATGATCCGCATCGAGTTGCCGCCGGGACTGGAAGACTTTGAGAATCAGAAGAGACACTACGGGCCGGCGCCGCACCGGACGGCCGCGCGCTGATCTGCTATGGTGGGCGTCGATCGTGCAGAACACCGACAGTCCCCCGGTCTTCGACGCCAACATCGCCGTCGGCGACACCAAGGTGAGCCTCTCGCCGCTCCGCGATCGCGCGCAGCTCCTGGCGGAGATGGATCGCCACGGCGTGGGCCGCGCGCTGATCTACCACCCCAACAGCCACGAGCCGTTCGTGGACGGCGTGACCGACGAGGAGCTGGACGAGTGGCGTAACGATCGGCTGTTCCCGCAGTGGACGGGACTGCCGACGCCCATCTCGATCGAGCGACTGCTCAAGCGGCACGCGGCCGGCGAGTTGACCTGCGTGCGCATCTGCGCGGGCGCACGGGTGTATTCGCCGTTCACGCCCTGGCTCTACGGCGAGCTGCTGACGTGGCTGGCCGAGATCGGCGCGCCCGCCGTGATCGAGCTGACGGAGGTGGAACCGGATGACATCGTGCGCACGCTCAAGGAGTTCCCGCGCCTGCGCAGCATCGTGGTGGGCGCCCATCCCACCCACCAGATCTTCGTGCCGGCCATGCTGCGTGCCGTCGACGGCATGCACCTGGAGCTCAGCCGCTGGGAGCCCCTGGGCGGCGTGGAGGCGCTCTGCCGGGAGTTCGGCTCCTCGCGGCTCCTCTACGGATCCTGGTATCCGCGCTACGCGATGGGCACGATCGTCCACTTCCTGCGCACCATCGACCTGTCCGACGGGGACCGCGCGGCCCTGCTGGCCGGGACGCTCGAAGGACTGCTGGGAATGACGCGCGGCCGCGTGGTGACCTCGTGATCATCGACTTCCACGGCCACACCGGCATGGGCGCCACCGCCGACGAGATGCTGCTCGCCATGGACGGGGCCGGCGTCGACCGGGCCTGCCTGTTCAACATCTATCATCCGACGGGAATACGCGCCAACGACGAGACCGCCGCGTTCTGCGCTTCCCACCCCGACCGTTTCGTGGGCTTCGCGTTCGTGTCCCCCCACGTGCCGGAAGCGGACATCACCGCCGAGCTACGCCGCGCCTTCGATGACCTGGGCATGGTCGCGATCAAGATCTATCCGCCGTACGTGCCGTGGTCACTCGACCACGAGCGCTACTGGCCTATCTACCGATTCGCGGACGAGCGCGGGCTGGCGGTGATCAGCCACACCGGCAGGGAGTGGCAGGGTCACCCGAAGTACCTGTCGGTGGTCGCGCCGCTGTTCCCCGGCGCGCGCTTCGTGTCCGGTCACACCGGCAACGTGCAGCCGTATCGCGGCCAGGCGCTCGCCGCCGCCAGGGCGTATCCGAACGTCTACCTGGAGACCTGCTCCACCTTCCGCACGCCGGGGGTGATCGAGGAGCTGGTCGCCGAGGGAGGCGCGGACCGGGTGCTGTTCGGCTCCGACATCCCGCTCATGGACCCGCGCAGCCAGATCGCCAAGGTGCTCACCGCCGACATCAGCGAGGACGCCAAGCGCAAGGTGCTCGGCGAGAACGCTGCGCGCCTGCTCAGGATCTGACGGATCCCGGTCAGCGTGGGCCGGCCCGAAGCTTGCCGGCGAGCTGGTAGATGCCCCAACCGACCGCGGCGACGAGCACGCCGTATACCCACCACGGCAGGTTACGCCCGAAGACCAGCACGTACAGGTAGGGGATGACCGTGGCGGCCAGGAAGATCAGGCTCCAGCGCCCGACCGCGCGGCGGTCGCTCCGGAGCGCACGCGCCATCCGGTACAGGGAGTAGTAGAACAGGGGACCGCAGACCGCCGACAGCGCCAGGAACACGTACGGATTGACCGCATAGCGCTCCCGGACCGATGTCACCAGATCGCCGATCCAGCCGATGACGGTCTCCAGCACGAGGGGCTCGGATCGTAGCACGCCGGCCGGGACGGTAGTATGGGCGTACACGGTCATCGCGGGGGAGAAGATGGTCAACACTGATCGCGAAGCGTTCGACAGGGAGGGCTACGTCCTGCTGCCAGGGCTGCTTGCACCGGACGATGTCGCCCCGGTGCTGCGGGTCATCCTGGAAGCTGCCGGGCGGCTGATCGACGGCCTGTGCGAGCAGGGCCGGCTGCCGTCGCGGTTCGACTCCGAACCGATGGTCGCGCGCTGGCAGCAGGCGGTTGCCGCGCTCGGCGGCGAGCACGAGCGGAGGAGCTGGGATGCCGACGTGGTCACCCCCGAGCTGCACGCCCTGATGGCGCATCCGCGCGTGCTGGACGTGGTCGAGTCCGTTATCGGCGGCGAGATCGAGGCGACCGGGATGATCGCCGTCCGCCCGAAGATCCCCAACGACAAGCGCACCACCGTGCTCTGGCATCAGGACAGCAACTACTTCGGCGAGCAGACGGCGGCACAGCGGATCATCAGCGTCTGGGTTCCGCTGGTGCCGGCCGACGCCGACAACGGCTGCATGCAGGTGATCCCGCGAAGCCATCGGCACGGCTACCACCCGGCGGAGATCGATCCCGACCACAAGGCGCTGCGGCCGCTCGACGATCCCACCCGGCTCGGCGAGCCGGTGACGCTGCCGATGCAGGTCGGCGACGTGCTGTTCTTCAGCAACCTGACCTATCACCGCTCGCTGATGAACGCCAGCGATCACACTCGCTGGAGCATCGACCTGCGCTACCACGAGGCCGGCATGCAGCATCCGCGCAAGCCGGACTTCCTGCCGGGATTCATCGCCCGCAGCCGCACCGATCCGGCGGCCGAGGAGGGATGGCCCGCGTGGCGGGATCAGGTTGCCCGCAGCCCGTACTTCAACAGAATGCGCGCAATGAAGCGCGCCGCCCCGCTGGCGGTCTGAGCCGGCTCGTTACAGTCCGCCGCCAACCCCCACGAGCAGGCTGAGGCTGAACGACCAGGGCGTGAGCTTGGGCTTGCTGCCTTCCAGCACCGGGGAGCCGTCGAGCAGGCCGGCGCCGCCGAACAGCCGGTACGTCGGCTCCAGGGGCGCGTAGGCGACGCCGGCGATGAGGCCGGCGTGCACTCCCCAGGGGTCGCCGGGCGGCAGTACCGCCAGCTCGAAGCCGGCCGAGGCCTTGAGCACGAGGGTGTTGGTGCTGACCGAGAACACGTTGGGACTTCCGTCCAGCGAAACCACGTCGTCGAATGCGCCGGGTTTGTCCGGGTATCCGCGCAACCCCACCGTCTGCACGCCCGCTCCGGCGGTGACGAAGCCGATGGCGGCAGGCAGCTTGAGCGGAGCGTAGCCGACCTGCAGGGACAGCGCGTCGCTGGACAGCTCCACCGACTGCCGGTTCCGCGTGCTTGCGGTTCCGGCGTGGTTGCTCTCCAGCATGGCCACGAACTGCCCATAGGTGACCAGGGCTCCCCAGCCGTGCGAGAAGCTGTTGCGTTCCGGATTCCGGCTCTGATTCAGCCGCTCGAGGAGATCCGGATACTCATCGCCGAAGCCCAGATGGGTCCAGCCGGCGCTGTAGTAGGTGAGCATGGTCAGGTCCGGTGGCCCGTAGAAGGCCGCGAGCAGGTCCTGTTGCGGGTTGTCCTGCGCGACCGCAAGCCCCGATACGCTCAGCGACACGAGTGCCGCTGCCAACCATGCGAATCGCGTGTGCGTCGTCCTTCGCATGTCGTTCCCCTCCACGCCCGGCAGGCACGGATGCCCACCGGACACGCGGAGTGTACTACGTTTCGCCGCCGCTGTCGGTATCCGCGTCAGTTCCGCCGGGCTCCTTGAGCCAGAAGCGCAGCATCATCAGCGCCGCCACCGACAGGGCGACCACGCTCAGGCCGCCGATCCAGAAGATCGCCGGCGCCGTCTGGTCCGCGAGCCGCGGGGCGTACCCCACGCCCAGCACGGCAACCAGGAAGCCGGCGAGCACCGTGCCGACCCCCACCCTCGTCAGATAGGTGCGCCTGACCGCGTAGCGGCGGCCGGCGGCGCGGCCGCGCAGGATGGTCAGGTGATCGTAGGACGCCTCCATGATCATCAGCAGCCCCAGCCCGTACGCCAGGCCCGGCCACACCTGCACCGGAGTGCCGGCGGTCACCAGCGCCCCGGCGTGCGCAACCAGCAACGCGAACACGCCGGCGGTAACGAAGCCGGAGCGGTGCTGCTGGGCGCCGTAGACGACTGCCGCCACGCCGGCGAGCGACGCCAGCACCGTGCCCATGGTGATGCCCGCCAGAGCCAGGTTCCAGGCGCCCAGGACCAGCGGCAGCCCGAGCAGGACGAGCCGTGTCATTGCAGCAGCAGCCGGCGGCGCCGCAACGCGTCGATCCGGGCGGCCAGGAGCTCGACTGGCTCGTCCGGCTCCAGGCGGATGATCGGCACGCCGGCCTCGGCGAGCTGGCGCGAGGCGGTATCGGTCTCCAGGCGCCACAGCGGCACCGCCGCGGCTTCGCTGGGTGTGGCGCCGTACACGGGGGCCAGCGCCAGCGCGGGGTTGATCACCACCGCGGCCACGTCAAAGCGGCGGCTGGCCAGGTTGAGCAGCGTGTCGGTGAAGCGCACGTCGATCAGGGGAGTGAAGGCGGGGATCAGCGCCTGCGACGGCAGGATCTGGCGGGGCACCTTGGTGATGTCTCTGTCGACGTCGCTCTCGCGGGCGCGCACGTCGGTGAGGAACTCCAGGATCCGGTACTGCTGGCGGGTTCCCAGGTTGGGGCTCACCCACCGCAGCAGGCCGGACAGCTCGATGCAGCCCACGCGGTTGTTGCCGGTCAGGAAGTAGCGCGCCAGCGACGCGGCGATGCGGGTCGCCTGGTCGAGCACCGTGGAGCCGAACGCGCCGGCGTCCTCGAATGCATCCAGCAGCAGCACGACGTCGGCGTTGCGCTCGCGCGTGTACTCGTTGACGTACATGCGGCCATTGCGCTGCGTGGCGCGCCAGTTCACGGTGCGCAGCCGGTCGCCCGGCACGTACTCGCGCATGCTCGCGAACTCCAGGCCCTCGGAGGCTTCGCGCGAGGGGTAGTTGCCGACGTTCACCTGCGTGTGGAACGGCCGGACGGGGCGGCTGACCGAGTCGACCCGCGGGTAGGCCGTACAGATCTTCGGGTCGCTCCACTCCGCCTCCCACATGATCATGCCGGATCCCGCGTAGGCGCGGTGGAACAGCCGGCCCTGCGTGAAGCGGGCGCGCCGGTCGATCCGCAGGCGGTAACGGCAGGTCTCCGTCTGTCCGGGGCCGAGCGAGACGATCACGCCGTTGCGGCCGGAGACCAGCGATGCGCCGGCCGGCAGGGGATCGACGACCTCCGCGATCGGCACCGCGGTGCCGCCGTGGACGGTGAACTCGACGTCCACCTCGTCCCCTTCGAACAGGGTCAGCCGGGAGATGCTGTGGCTGAAGCGCAGGCGCGGCTGGCGGTCTCCGAGCAGCGCGGCGACGATCGCCACCGCGAAGGTGGTGCCGATCATCACCAGCTCAATGCGCCGCAGCAGCGCCGCGAACACCAGGCTGACCAGGGTCAGCGCCAGGTACGCGACGAAACGGGAGCCGAAGTGCTTGGTCACCCTCTGGCCCTGCTCACCCTGTGGCCCCGGTCACCGGTTGGCCCCGGTCACGCGTCGGCTTGCGGGGTGGGCACCTCGTTCATCGCGTCGGTGACGATCGACTCGTCGGAGATGCCGCGGACCCAGTACTCCGGCTTCATCACGATGCGGTGGGCGAGGCCGACAACCGCCACGTCCTTGACGTCCTCCGGAGTCACGAAGTCGCGGTTGTCCAGGACCGCGTGCGCCCGCGCCAGCTTGAACAGCGCGTACACGCCGCGCGGCGAAGCGCCCACCTGCACCTTGGAGTCCTCGCGCGTGGCCCGCGTCAGGTCGACGATGTACTTGCCGATCGGCTCCGAGACGTGCACGTCCTCCAGCGCGAGCTGCATGGCAAGCAGTTCCTCATGGGAGACGACCGGGGTGAGGTCGACCGTGTCCTCCTTGCGCTCCTGGCGGCGGCGCAGGATCTCGTACTCGTCCTCGGCGCTCGGGTAGCCGATGCTGGTGCGCATGATGAAGCGGTCGAGCTGCGCCTCCGGCAGCGGGTAGGTACCCTCGAACTCGACCGGATTCTGCGTGGCGATGACCACAAAGGGCTTTTCCAGCGCGAAGCGCTCGCCCTCCACGGTGACCTGCCGCTCCTGCATGGCCTCCAGCAGCGCCGACTGGGTCTTGGGCGTCGCGCGGTTGATCTCGTCGGCGAGCAGCAGGTTTGCGAACACCGGGCCCTTGCGGAACTCGAACACCGCGTCGCGCTGGTTGTAGATGTAGCCGCCGGTGATCTCGCCCGGCAGCAGGTCCGGCGTGAACTGGATGCGCGTGAAGCGGATGTCGAGCACCTGCGCGAACGACTGCGCGATCATGGTCTTGGCCAGTCCGGGAAAGTCCTGCAGCAGTATGTGCCCGTCGGCCATCAAGCCCATCAGGATCTGTCGCAGGACGTCGTCCTTGCCGACGATGAAGCGCCCGACCTCCTCGACCGTCCGTTGCGTGGTCTCACTGACCCGTCTCAGATCCATGGACCGCTGCGCGATGTCGCCGACTCTGCCAAACTCAGTGCTCACTCCGTCACTCCTGTATCAGGTGATGTCGCCCGCGTCCGCCTGTTCCAGCTCCTGCACCACGCCGGCGAGCTGCGCAAGCGGGACACCCCGGCGTGTCAGCCGTTCCGGCAGCCGATCGGCCAGCGTGTCGCCGGGCCGCCCGAGCGCTTCGATGCGGTCGAGGATGCGACGGCGATCGGCGGTGCTCACCAGCCCGGACGCGACCGCCGCGAGCCGGGGCAGGAATACGCGCCCGTAGTAGCGCTTGCTGGTCTGCGAGAGCTCAAGCTCCGCGGTGATCTTCGTCAACGGCGTCGGCACCGCGGGCTGTCCGCGCCGGGCGGCCTGCTCGCTCAGCACCCGTTCCAGCCGCGGGGCTTCGTGGAAAGCCAGCTCGCCCTGCACCGAGCTCACGGCCACCACGGCGGCCAGAGAGGCGACCGTGGCGCCGATCGCGAGCATCACCTCGTCCAGGTCCTGCACGCCGGAGGTGAAGGTCACCAGCAGGACCAGGCCGGCGGTGAGTGCCGCCAGGCCGATCGTGCTCAACAGGCGCCGCGTGCGGCTGCGTCCCGTCTTGCGGGCGCGGAATGCCGACGGTCCCCAGGTGCCGCTGCTCATCCAGGGGCAGGAGAGTAGCACCGAGCGGGCCCCGGGTGAAGCGTCGACCCGGCGGTTGTCGTCCGCGGGGGCAACCCCTATGGTCCGCATCATGACCGAGGGACTGACCGGCATCGGGACGTACGCGTTCCGGCCCGGCGAGTGGCGGGACGAAGGACAGGGGCGGGAGACGCTGCGCACGCGCGAGGCGCGCGCTGCGTGGAACCCCATGATCGACTGGGAGGAGGTCCATCCGGGCAACCGCGGAGTCACCCAAGACGGCCGCTACGAGCTGTTCGACGCGCCGGTCGGAGTGCGCCTGGCGGTCGAGCCGGCCTGCAAGTCGGAGGCGCTGATCCGCTCCGATCCCGCGGTGGAGGGCGGCGGCGGGCTGCACAACGTGCTCGCCTGGCAGGACCGCCCCAATACCGTCGCCTCGGGCTCCGACGCGTACCACATCCTGTACGGCTCCTTCCCGCCGGACGGCAGCTCGGCGCTGCGCTACGCGCGCTCCGCCGACGGCTACCGCTTCGAGAAGACGCCGGTGGGCGGGCGTGCCGACAACGTCACCGGCGGGCCGGCCCACTGCGGGATGTTCATCGACCCGACCGCCGAACCGGCCGAGCGCTTCAAGGCGATGCGCATGGCCGGCGGCTACTTCGATCCCGATACGAACGAGCTGCTGCCCTCAGGCGAGTGGCAGAAGCGCATGGCCGCGGCCGACTACGCGGGCGCCGGTTATGACGGTCCGCGCATCGTCAACCGCAACTGGCTGGAGGGATGGACCTCTCCGGACGGCCTGCAGTGGACGGTGATCGACAAGCCGCTGGCGGACATGCCGGCCGACGGCGGCATCGCGCCGGGCTACGACCCGGCGACCGGCTGCTACTTCGCCTTCGTGCGTCCCGGCGGCACCGGCCGCCGCAGCATCGGCATCACCAAGACGGCCGACTTCCGCCACTGGCCGCTGTCGCGCCTGGTGCTCACCGCCGATCCGCAGGACCCGCCGGACACCTCGTTCTACGGCATGTACTACTTCCCGTATCCCGGCCGGGACGACCTGCACGCGGGCGTGGTGCAGGTCTACCACCAGATCGGAGATGACGGCGACGCGCAGCTCGCCTTCAGCCGCGACGGCCTGTACTGGACGCGGCCGGAGCGCCGGCCCGTGATCCCGGTGGGGCCGCCCGGCAGCGACGAGGCCGGCATCGCCTGGCCGTGGGGCGTCGGGCTGATCACGCTGCCGGACGGTTGGTGGGCGGTGCCGTACGACGCCGGCTCGTGGCTGCACAACGCCGGCCACACCATGCCGCGGGCCAACGGGGTCATCCGCTGGGCGCGCTGGAGCCCGCACCGGCTGGCCGGCATCGAGGCGGAGACGGAGGGGCGCTTCACCATCCCCACGATCACCCGCTCGGGCGGGCCGCTGCGCCTCAACTACCGCTGCCGTGCGGGCGGCTGGATCAAGGTCGAGCTCATCCGATCGATCCCGTCGCGTCTGAACCCGGACGTGCGGGGCCTCGACGGCTACACCTTCGAGGCGTGCGACCCGCTCACCGGCGACGAGGCCGACCGCGAGGTGACCTGGAACGGTAACGGCGACCTGGACACCGCCGGCTCCACGGTGGTGATCCGCGTCAGGATGTTCGCCGCCACATTGTTCGCCTACCGGGTATGAGCCGCGTCCTGGTCCGGCACGACGCGCCGGAATCCGCGGCGATGCTCGCCGACGAACCGGACCTGCAGCCGACGCTTGCGCCGGGCGAGTTCGACGAGCGCTTCCTGGCGCTGCACCGGCAGCTCTTCCGCACCGACGAGCCGGACTTCCACGAGGTCACGACGCACGTCTACCGCCCGCCCGCGCCGTACCACATCGCCGATCACCAATTCCTGTGGGACGGCAGCCGCTGGCACCTGCTGTACGTGACCGGCGACATCAGCAGGATCGACGCCTACCGCCGGCACATGGAGGCGGGCCGTCTGGACGAGGCGGCGGCCGAGAGCCCGGAGGTCGGAATTGGCCATGCCAGGGGGGACAGCCTCGGCGCGCTGGCCTTCCACCGCAACCTGCTGCTGCCTTCGCAGGGCGACTTCGACAAGGTGACGCGCGGCGTGCCGTATTGCTTCCGCTACGACGGACGCTGGGGGATGCTCTACGAGGTGCGCGGCGAGGGCGGCGACCACCAGAGCCTGGCGTGGTCGGACGACGTGGAGGAGTGGGAGCAGGATGCCGGCAACCCCGCGTTCGGGCTGCCGTCGTGGGGGCCGAACCCGGGCGGAGCGGCTCAGGACGTCTGCGTGGTGCGACGGCCCGGCGGGCTGTATCTGATCTTCTTCAAATCGAGGGCGGATGGGGGGCAGGTCGCCGTCGGCCTGAATGCCACCCGAGACTTTCGCACCTTCGTGGAGCTCGGGCCGGTGTTCCGGTCGCCGCCGATGCTGCGCGGCACCATCGGCCTGGAGTCGCCGTGCGTGATAGAGCGGGACGGCATGTGGCACCTGTTCTTCACGCTCGGCCCGGGGACGTGGCATGCGGTCAGCGACCGGCCGACCGGATTTCTGCAGGGCGGCACCTACTGGCGCGTCGGGACCGGCAGCTACCTGCTCGGCCACTTCCATGCCGCCGAGGTGTTCGGCCGCGCCGGCCGCTGGTTCCTTTCCACCACGCGCAAGGAGCAGTCGCGGCTGGAGAACCGCCGGCAGGGGCGGCTGTGCTACCGGGGCACCTACGAGGACGAGATCGTCCTGGAGGAAGGGGTGTTCCTGAGCGAAATCGAGTGGGACGGCGATCAGCCGATCCTGGCAAAGCCGGATCTGGCCAAACCCGAGATCGCGAAACCCGAGATCGCCAAACCCGAAATGGAGGGCGCATGAGCACGGTGGCAACGGGCCTCTGGCACTTCAGCTACACGGTCCGCGACCTGGACCGCAGCATCGACTTCTACTGCCGGCTGATCGGCATGGAGCTCGTCCACCGGCAACGCGGGGCCAACCCCTACACGGCGCGCCTGGTGGCGTACGCGGATGCGGACATCGACGTGGCGATGCTGCGCATCCCCAACTGCCCGGTGGACGTGAGCGGCCACCACCTGGAGCTGGTGCAGTACCTCCACCCGGCGGGCGCGCCGATCGACACCGCCACCAACCGGCCGGGCGTGGCGCACCTGGCGTTCATGGTCGACGACATCCACGCGATGTACGACCGGCTGGTCGCCGAGGGGGTGCGCTTCAAGGGCGAACCGGTGGCGATCGAGGAGGGTCGCAACAAGGGTGGCTTCGCCGTCTACTTCAACGACTTCGACGGCATCCCGCTGGAGTTGCTGCAGCCCCCGCCGGGCGCGCGGTGAGGTCCGGCCGGTTCCGCGTCGCCCTGCTGGCCGCGGGCGTGGCGCTGTGGGCAGCGTCCGCGGCGATGGCCGATCCGTCGGCTCGGGACGAGATCGCCGCCGCGGCCGACGCGGCGGACCGGTTCCTGCAAACGCTCGATCCGGCTCAGGCCCGTGCCGCCGTCCTGCCGCCGGACAGCCCGCTCATCGTCAACTGGTCCAACCTGCCGGCCGGCATGGCCGAGTTCGACCGCAACGGGGTGCGCATCGGCGACCTGAACGATGGGCGACGGGCCGCCCTGCACGACTTCCTGGCGGCAGCGCTCAGCCGCGCAGGCGCCGAACTGGTGTACGGGGTGATCGCCGCGGAGGCGGTACTGGCCGATGCCTCGCGCTCGGGCCGACTCGGCTGGCACCCCGACAACTACTGGCTGGCCTTCTTCGGCGAACCTTCGGCGTCCGGCGACTGGAGCTGGCAGTTCGGCGGCCACCACCTCGCGATCAACGTGGCGTTGACCGGCGGCGTCATGAGCATGTCGCCGTCATTCATCGGCATCGAGCCGGCGGCGTTCGCGCTGGCCGGAGCGGAGCGTGAGCCGCTACGTGGTTACGCTGCGGGCGGCGTCGCCCTGCTGGGAGCCCTGCTCGGCGAAGAGCGGGACGCCGCGACCGTGGGCCGCCGTCCGCGGGACCTGTACGCGGGCGCGGGCCGCGACGGTGTGGTCCCGTCGGTCGAAGGCAGCCGCGTCGCCGGCTGGCCGGCGGAACGGCAGCGGCAACTCCTCGATCTGATCAGCTTGTGGGTGGGCGTCATGCCGCAGGCGGCGGCCGAGCGCAGGCTTGCTGAGATCGAAGCGGAGCTGCCCGAGCTGCGTTTTGCCTGGCATGGACCGGCCGACGGGTCGGGCTCCATCTACTACCGCATCCAGGGGCCGACGCTGCTCATCGAGTTCTCGACCCGCGGCTCGCTCGGCGCCGAGGGCGGGCACTACCACTCCATCTACCGCAACCCCACCTACGAGTACGGACGCGACCAATGACATCGACCTGAAGCCGAGATGGCCGAACGACCCAGAGACTCGCCTGGAATCACCGGATTTGGCGTGAGACTCTATGTACACGGTACGAGGCGATCGGTATGCAGCTCCAGGAGGTTGTCGAGGATCAAGCGTTGTCGCCCACGCTGATCGCGGGCGCATTGCGCACGACGAAGGCCGAGATCGCCGGCACGCTCGGGCTCAGCCAGGACGCGCTGTCACGGACCACGCGAATCCGGGCGCGGAAGACGCAGACGCGGCTCCGGGAAATGGTGGGGATTCTTCGCCGTGTCGAGGCCTACACCGGTTGCTCGGCGCTCGTGGCGTATGCTTGGTTCCGCTCCGAGGCCCTGCCGGGGTTCGCCGGGCTCACGCCGGATCGGCTGGTGCGCGAGGGCAAGGCGAGTTACGTCCATGCCCACCTCGACCGGATCATGGCCGGCGGGTATGCCTGATCGTCTCACCGCTTGATGCGATTCCGGGGCATCGTCTACCGAGCACATAATCCGCGCTGGTCCCCGGCACGCCTGGCCGCGAAGTAGCGGCGCAGGTCCGGGTTCAGGTCGGCGGCGAACGACTCGTCCCAGGAGTCCCGGTACGTTGCCGTGAACCGCTCGAAGGTCTGGCGCGCTTCCGGGGCGGTGTCCTCGAGGTAGGCCGGATCGGTGAACCACGGCTGGTAACTGGCGACGTAGCCGCCGAGCCCGTTCATGTCCTCGCGCGTGGCAGGCCGCGGTCGCGACGCCGTTCCCCAGGTGACCGCGATGGTGCGGCGCCGCTTGCGCCGGCTGTACAGGCCGCGGTGGATGGAGTTGACGTGGAAGAACGCCAGGTCGCCGGCCTGCAGCCGGATCGGCTCCCTGCCGGGCATGTCGTCCGACCAGTAGTCGTTGACGCGGACCTCGTACTCATCCGGAGTGTCCCAGCGCCTGTGGGAGCCGGGCACGATCTCCGTGGCGGCCGAGTCGCACAGGCAGATGTGCATGTGCACCTCCCGCGCCGGCACCGCCTCGCTCAGGACGATGCGCTCGGTGTCCGCGTCAGGGCGCAGGTCGAACTTGTCGTACTGGCAGTCGCGGTGCCAGCCGCCCACCCACGATTCGCGCGGCGGCTCGACGTAGAGGTTGCACTGCAGGAACAACGGCGGCTCGTCCAGGACGGCCGTTGCGACCGCCATCGCGTCCTCGCCGGCCACGGCGTTCAGCACGGTCGCCAGGTCCGCCGGCCGCCCGCGGTGGTAGTCCGGGTGGTTGAGGTGGATGAGCATGCGCGCCCTGGCCGAGTAGTTGCGGCCGCTCGGCTGATTGTCCTCGGTCCCGGTCCTGACGAAGCGGGCGAGCGCCCCTTCGCAGATCCGCCGCAGTTCGCGCACCTGGCCGGCATACGCACCGCGGACGATCACGTACCCGTCCTCGGCAAAACGCGCGCCGAGCGTGGCGGCGTCGACAGGCATGGTCGCGCTACGAATGGCGGTGGTAGGTCAGCACAAGCGTGATGCTCGGACTGATCTGCTCTCTGAGCCTCAACTCGGTGTCGCTGGGAAACTCGTACTCAAACCGGGAGGGATCGACATCGCTGACGTCCGGTGTGAGCATCAGGGTTTCGCCGTCGTACCGATAGGTGCCCGCAGTACGGACGATGATCTCCAGCACTCCGCCGGCCGAATGACGGACGTAGGTATACCTGTTGTTGCCGAAGAACTCGTACTCCGCTGAAAAGCGGCTACCGCCCGACGTGAACTCGGTGTGCCACTCCCCGACGAAGGGATTCCGCGGGGAACTCACCACCGTAACACTGCAGCCGGACAGCACAGTCAGGGCAAGCAGGGTGGCACACAGCGCCGCCGACGCGACGACGCCGGTCCGGAAGCCTCTCCTGCGACCTTGCGCGGTCATGTTCTCATCGTGATCAGCCATCGGCAGCGAGTCTACCACCACGGCGGGCTTCTGCGTGCGCAGGTGCCAAGGGTCCCGAGCTGCTGGACGAAGTCCACCGGCTCATCGAGAACCGCGGCTTGCGGTTCATTCTTTGCGGTTCGAGCGCGCGCAAGCTGTACGAGAAGTTCGCGTTCGTCCCCGCAGAACTGGGTCGTGTGGACCTCCTGCGGGTGCCTCGCCGACACGCTCCTGGGGAGGATGGTGCCGCCGTACCGCAAGCGGCAGGACCGGCGTGTGCTGGGGCCACTGCGCGTGTTCGTGCAGGGAGCACCGGCCGCGCGCAGCACCGGTGGTGAGCACTGAGCCGGTGGAGCGCGAGGTCGGCGGCATCCGCATCGTCCCGTGGGAGAGCGCCCTGAGCCGGTTCCGGGCCGGCGAGATCATCGCCCATCGCCTTACGTGCGATCCTCAGGCACGAATGGACCTGGATACGGCCAAGGCGATCTTTGCCCGTCACGCGGGCAAGTTCATCACGGCCTACGTGTTCGGCTCGGTCGCCGCCGGCACGTCCGACGAGCACAGCGACATCGACGTCATTCTGGTCCGCGATACCGCGCGGCCGTTCTTCGATCGTGTACGCGAGATCATGGATCTGCGCCTCGAGTTCGGGGCGGCCGACCTGCTGATCTACACCCCCGGCGAGTTGGACGAGATGCTCGCGGAGGAGGGCCGGTACTTCGTCAAGCACGCCGTCCGGACAGGACACCGAATCGAAGGCACCCAACCGAGAAGCGGATCGGTGGCTCAAACAAGCCGACCGTGACTTGGCCTATGCCGAGCTCGGACTCCGAGACCGGCGATGTCGACCTCCTCGGCGTCGACCGGCTCGATAGCGATGTAGGGCTCTTTCAGGAACTCCTGCGCCGTTTCGAACAGATCGTCGCGACCGCTCG
Organism: Spirochaetia bacterium; assembly: GCA_963662775.1. Classification (GTDB taxonomy): domain Bacteria; phylum Spirochaetota; class Spirochaetia; order SZUA-6; family Bin103; genus CATQHW01. The sequence continues at coordinate 80,815 of OY759747.1, read as the reverse complement.
CCACGGCGGCGAGCTCGACGGCACTCCCGGCAGACAGCAGAGCACCGTGGGACTCCGTGATCAGACTGCGAAATGCCGACGCCTCGTCTTCCGCCAGGAGGATCGCCAGGATTGCCGAAGTGTCCAGAACGATTACTTCGGCAAGCCCCGATCGTCGTAGAGCGCTTCCTGCAGGGTCTGTGACAGTGGCGGTCCGCTGCCGTCAGCATATCGCTCCCGCAGGTCTCTGCCGGCTCGGATATACCGGTTGAGCGACGCCTCGATGTCGGCCCGCTGTGGATGTGAGTGCGCCACCCGCTCTTCGAGGACCGTCAGGGCCCGCTCGATCGCGGTCTCTCTGCCGCGCCCGGACAGGCCATGCTGCGCGTCGGCTATGGAGCCGGCGGCGAAGCGAGGTGATTGAGGCCCATGGTGTCGGTGCCGTGGATGACCTGCAGTGCATGGTCCGGGGAGTCGTACTCCAGGACCTTGACGATGGGGATGATCGCCCGCACCGCCAGCCCGATGCGGCGCAGGTCGGACTGGTTGGCCTCCGAGTGGTGCAGGGTGCGTTCGTTGAACAGGATGAACTCGCCGGGCTGCATCTCCAGGTCGGTCAGTTCACCGGGATCGTAGTAGCCGGCATCGGCCATCACCTTGAACTGCATGTCCGGGGTCGCCTCGACGTGGGGAACGATGGTGCGGTGCGATCCGGGGATCACCTGAAGGTTGCCGTTCTGCCGGGTGGAAGGATCCACGGCGATCCAGGCGGAGATGATGACCGGCGGCTCCAGCGGCCAGTAGTGGAAGTCCTGGTGCCAGGGGATCGCCTTGCTGCCACGGTTCTTGACGAAGAAGTTGGTGCGCCACAGCAGCAGGTCGGGCCCGTACAGGGCGACCATGCGCTCGACGATCGCCGGGTCGGTGGACAGGTCGTACACCGCGCGGCTGTCGAGGTGACGGTTGTGAACCCGGTTGTGCGCCACCGGCGGTTCGGTGTCCAGAACGCGCTCGATGGCCGGCCGCAGCGCCGCCATCTCGTCGGGCGAGCACAGGGAGTAGGGACCGAGGTACCCGTCGCGGCGAAACCGCTCCACTTCCGCAGCGGAAAGCGCCGCGGGTGCCGAAGCCGTTTGCCTTGCCACTTGATCCTCAGCCGCGATCAACCGTATCACGCTGTGCAACGCCGATACCATGGCGTTTGTGCAAGACTCTCAAATCGGCACACGTCTCACGCCAAGCTGGGCTGTCTCTATGTCTAGGATCCAAGTGCCCGGCGTATCATGGAAATGACCTGAGGACTCTCGTTGATTGGAACAATATTAATCTTGGGATGCGCCCGAGCGAACACGCGAAATATCTCGTCGGCGAAGCTCTGTCCCACTTGGTCGACGCCCTCAAAGTCAAGTACAACCGTACGGAAGCGATCGAAGCGATTCAAAAGCCGTTTTGCTTGGGAGCGAGACACTAGTGAGCCGTCGCCGTACCGGACGAGATCTACTCGAACTATGGTTTTGGTAAATCCGTAGTCTTCGTCTTCGGTGAATTGATCAAATATCTCCCTTGATTTTCTTTCAGTCTGGTTGGCGAGCTTCAGATGCACCGAGGTGCCGGACGAGCTGCGTCGGCGTTGGAGGACCCAATCTGCGTCGCTCGGGCTCGTGTGGGCGAAAGCTACGTCGCCGGAAAGAATATAGAATTCGTCGAACATGCGAGAGGTGAAGAAGATTCCCTCGCCCGTGTGGTTGTCGGGATCGGTCGTGAGCTTTCCTTTTGCCAGTTCAAGGACCGAATGCCGTTCGTCTTCAAGTTCCATGGCATCTTTGATCTTCTTGAATATTCCATATCCGTCGTCGAGAATCATTACGCGCGATGCGTAAGAAGTGATCTCCAACTCTACGACTACGGACTTTCCCAACGAGTGTTCCACTGCATTGTTCAGCATTTCAGTGAATCCGTAATGCCATATATCAATTACATTGCGAGCCAAATCAGAAAGCACTGGTGCAATCCGATGTTGCCATACGACATGTTCCTCGAGGCCTGGATTGAGCTCCATCGTGAAGGCATCCTCACTAAGGACTGACAGCCGGTACTGTCGACTTCGAGTAGTGCCTTGCGCAGTGAGCCGACCCTCTTCCACCAGACGGCCTAGATGTTTGTTGACGGCTTGGCGGGAGATCTTGAAGTGCTGAGCAGTGTCGTAAACAACGGTTCTTGAATTCGAGTCTATTTGTTTCAAGATATAGCTGCGGATTGCTCGTCCGCGCTGTCGCGTTCCAGCCATAGCGAGATCAACGTAACCCAAAAGACGCTCTTTGTCAACCTTATAGAGCTGAACGTGCGATGACAATTAGAAACAATCTGATAATTCCAGTTAAATATATGTAAGATATAGCTTTATAGAATATCGACCTACCCCTGTATTGTCAACCTTGCGGTCGTCGATAGGGCAAGCATCGCTCTGGCACGAATAGGACGACATGAGTGAGGAAAGTGGGTTTCTTGAGAGCAAAGCGGTCGATGAACCGAGGTGTCAGAGCGGAGCGGCCGTGATCAGGCGTTCCTCGTCTCGTGCGGCGAGGGGGTTGCGTAGCGGGCGGCCGAAGTGGGGGGACTCGATCTCGAAGCGATCGCCGGCTTCGGGCTCCACTCCGTGGGCGCAGCTCAGGATGGGGGCGCCCAGGAAATGGCAGTGGAGGTCGCCGGGCCGGCGGAACAGGTCGTACTTGAACAGGTGGTGCTCCATGTTGGCCAGGGTGTGGGTCATGTTGGCCTCTCCGGTCAGGAAGGCGGCCTGCCAGAGCACGGCGCCGCCGCGGCGCACGCGAACCTCGCCTTCAACTGACTTCGGAAGCGGGCCGAGCAGCAACTCGGGACCGATCGAGCAGGCGCGCAGCTTGGAGTGGGCGAGGTACAGGTAGTTCTGGCGCTCGATGACGTGGTCGGCGAACTCGTTGCCGAGCGCGAAGCCGATGCGGCGCGGGCGGCCGCCGCGGCCGATCAGGTAGATGGCCACGGCCTCCGCTTCCTCGCCGCCGTCGCCGGCGAAGCCGGGCAGGGGCAGCTCGTGCTCCGGCGGGATGAGGATGCTGCCGTCGCCCTTGTAGAACCACTCCGGGGCCGCGCCGATGGTGCCGGCCGGCGGCTTGCCGCCGCGCAGGCCGAGCCGGAACATGCGGATCGAGTCGGTCACGCCTTCGTCCTCGGCGTCGTCCCCCGAGCCGGAGCCGCCGTGCATGGCGTCGCGCGCCATGGCGCTGCCGGTGTGGTTGAGGCCGGTGCCGGAGATCACCAGGTGGGCGGGGTCGGGGTGGTCGATCGGCGGCAGCAGGCGCCGCTCGGCGACCAGCGCCTGGTAGTCGACGCCGATGGCGCGGTCCCAGCCGGCCACCAGGTCGAGCAGCCCACGCCCGGACGCGTCCGCTTCGCGGGCCAGCTCCAGGGTCGACGCGACGCCGGCGAGCTCGTCCACCCGGTCGCGGTCGGCGACCACGCCGACGCGGCGCTCCCCGGACGCGGTGACGTACTGAACGAGGCGCGTCGCACTCACAGCCGCTGCACCTCGCCGGTGCGGATCGCGCGGTCGGCGGCCAGCACGATGCGCGTGGCCTGTATGCCGTCGGTGGCGTCGAGCTCGGGGGCGCGCCCGGCCCGCAGTGCGCCGATGAACTCGCGGTTCTCCATGAGGAAGCCCTCCTCCTCTGCGACCCGCTCCGACCACTGGCGCTGGCCGTCGTTGAAGGTGGCGGCCTTGAAGCGGTCGTGGAGCTGCACGCTGCGGCCGCCTCCGAACAGCTCCAGGAAGAACTTGCTGGTCAGGTGGCCCAGTGCCGCGTCGCCCTGGATCCAGCTCGCCACGGCCCCGGAGGCGAAGCGGATCGAGGCCACGCACTGGTCGATGCGCGGGTGGCCGGGGTGGGTCATGGCGCCGCCGGCCGCCCACAGCAGCTCCGGCTCGCTGCGCGCCATCCAGCGGATCACGTCGGTGGTGTGGCAGCCCTGGCTGTAGACGTTGGCGCCGCCGCGCACCGGGTCCTGCGCCCAGGCGTCGTCGCGCCAGCGGTCGTCCATCATCTGGCCGACGATCACCTGCGGCTCCGGGACGAACTCGCGCGCCTTCTGGAGGAGCGGGTAGTAGCGCATCTTGAACGCCGGCATCAGCCACACGCCGGCCTGCTCGACCGCGGCGGCCACCGCCTCGCATTCCTCGACCGACAGCGACAGCGGCTTCTCGATCAGGATGTGCTTGCCGGCTTGCGCGGCCTCGATGGCCAGCGGGGCGTGCGAGTCGTGGTGGGTGCAGATGTAGACGGCGTCCAGGTCGGGGTCGGCGAGCAGCCGCGGGATGTCGGTGGTTGCGTAGCCGCCGCCGTGCTCGGCCGAGAGCCGCTCGGCCGCGGCCGGCACCACGTCGGCGAAGGCCGTGAAGCGGGCGCCGCCCACCTCACGCACGCAGCGCGCGTGCACGGCGCCCAGGCTGCCGCAGCCGATCAGGCCGAAGCGCAGGTCGCGGGCGCTCATCGCGGCGGATCCGGGGCGGTGGTGTCTCCGGTGGCGTCGTACATCAGCCGGTGCAGGTCCGTGAGCAGGCGGTCGTCGGTGGTCATGCGCATCTGCGGCGCGATGCAGGGCATGCCGCGGCTCAGCGTCGGGTCGCGGTACGCGTTGGTCTGCCGCTCGGCAAGGTCGATGTCCGCGCAGGCCACGCCGTCGCCGTGGATCTCGGCGATGATCGCCCCGGAGGAATCGATGATCATGCTCGGCGGGCCGGTCGCGGCGGCGACGAAGTAGAGGCGGTTGTCGAGCGCGCGCGTGCGCCACGTGATCGGCTTGCCGCCGGCCACCGGCAGGAACAGGATCTCCGCCCCGAGGTGCGCGTAGTAGCGGGCCACCTCCGGGAACCACTCGTCGTAGCAGATGTGCAGCGCCACGCGGCCGACGTCCAGGTCGAAGACCGGGTACTCGGTGCCGCAGGAGATGCCGCCGCGCAGCTCGCCGAAGGTCAGGTGGGTCTTGTCGTAGCAGCCCAGCAGCTCGCCCGAGCGGTCGAACAGGACCGCCGTGTTGAACACGTGCGGGCCGCGCCGGCAGATGACGCCGGCGATCACGTGCATGCGGTGGCGGCGCGCGGCCTCGGCCAGCACCCGGCACACGGGGCCGTCGGGGACCGGCTCCGCGGCGTCCGCCCACGACCCGTAGGCGCGCTCGGGGACGCCCTGCACGGGGGAGAACTCGGTGAGGGCGGCGATGTCCACCCCCATCGACCCGGCCTGGTCGAGCTTGGCGGCCATGCGCTCGCGCTGCTCGGCCATGGTCAGCGGCGCGGGCGGCTCGCCGAAGCGGATGGTGGCGATGCGCGCGATGCGCGCCGGGGGCTGCGGGACCTGCGTGACCACGGCGCGCGACCACGTGATCCGGCCGCTCGGTGCGGCGCGCAGATAGAGCTCCATCCGCTCGTGCTCGGATGGGTGGGGCTCGTGCCGGAACGTGCACTCCAGGGACAGCGTGCCCGCCGGCGCGGCCCTCTGTTCGGAGGAACGCAGCAGCCGTGGCGTCAGGAAGTGGCCGCCACACTGGGCGAACACCGAGAGGGCGGGGCGCTCGATGTTCTCCGGGCGGGCTTGCACGCTCGCGCGGTACCAGCAGCCGGGGACCAGGCGCACCGGACGGTGCCAGCAGCCGAAGGCGTGCAGGTCGCCGGTCCCTTCCAGGACCAGCTCCTGCTCCGCGTCCGCGCCCTCCTCGATCCGGGCGCGCGGCGCGAGCTCCGCCCGCGGGGCGTCGGTCCGCCACTCGCCGTGCAGGCGGTTCGCGTCCGACAGCGGAGGCGGCTCTCCGGTCTCGCCCGGACTGACGCCGGCCGCCAGCAGCAGGCTCACCCACTCGCGATGGTTGCGCGTCACCGACTCCGGGTGCCTGCGGCTGCGCGCCACGAAGCCGGGGACGTTGCTGCGTCCGGTCGGTCCGCCGAGGCGGCAGTAGCGGGTGTCGAGGCTCCAGCGCACCGTCTCCGACGTATTCGGCAGCGAGCGGTGCGCGACCCGCTCCATGGTCATGAGGGCGTCGCCCGGCTGCATCTCGCAGGTGACGCGCTCGCCGCCCGGCAGGTCCCCGTCCTCGATGCCGTGGTACGCGACGACGCCCGGGATGCTGGTCTCCAGCCGGTGCGGAACGCTCTGCCGGTGGGAACCGGCGATCACTTCCAGGCAGCCGTTCTCACGCATGGCGCTGGTCAGCGGGATCCACAGGTTGAGGATCACGGTGTCGCCGATGTCCTCGGCCAGGTACGCGTCGTCCTGGTGCCAGGGCACGTCGGCGGGGTCGTGCTCGGGGAGCTTCACCCGCAGCACCGTCTGCGGATGGGCCAGGACCTCCGGCCCGATCACGGACTCGACCGCGTCGAGCAGGGCCGGGTGGGTGCGCAGCGCGTACATGCCGGCGGTCTTGTGCCGCTTGCTGTGCAGCCGGCGCCAGATCCAGGCAAGGGCCTCCTCGTCCAGCTCGGCGGCGACCGCGGCCAGGCGCCGGTCGAAGGGCTCGTCCGCGAAGGTGGCGGCCGGGTCCAGGCGCTCCCAGATGACGAGCTGCTCCACCGCCTGCTCCACTGCGGCGGCCAGGTCGTCCGCGAGGGGCTGGATCGCCGCCCGCGGCAGCAGCCCGGGGAGGATCAGGTAGCCCCGTTCGTGGAGCTCCGCGCACTGCGACTCGGTCAGACCGGTGCCCTGTTCCATACCGGAGCGATTGAACGTCGGCGTGCGCCGCCTTGACAAGCCGCTCGCCGGTCGGGCGATGGTCCGGCGGTGATCGGTCTGTTCGTGCGCTACCACGTGAGACCAGCGGTCAGGTACTTCACGACGGGAGTCACGCCGCTGACGGTGATCGGGGCCGTGACGATTGTCGGCCTGTTCGCGACAGCGTACGGGAGCTACTTCACGGCGGTACGGCGAGGGCTGATTCCGGTGGACGTGTCGCTGCACCACCTGCGCGCCCTTACCCTGGAGTTCGTGGTCGGGTTCCTGGTGGCCGGTCTGCGGAAGCGTCAGGGGATGGTCACGTTCTGCTCCTCGACTCCACTCAGGCCGGCAGATGGGTTGCGGCTGCTCCTCCTGGCCAATGCCGGCAAGCCGTTGGGCGCGGAGGTGCTCTTCATCGCCTTCGTTCTGCCGTTCGTCCTGCGGTTGTCGCCGTCGATCGACCGGGCCGTCCTGCACGTGGCCAGCGATGCTGTCGCGGTGGTGCTGCACTACCTGGCGGCGACCGTGATCGCGGAGCTGTGGCAGCGCAGGCGGAAGGACGGGGTGCTTGCCGCTGCGGTGTTCATGGCATTCGTGGGTGTGGAACTGTTGATGTTTCGCCAGTGGCGGGAGGCAGACTTCGTGCTGCTGCCGATGAACATTGCCGCGTGCATGGTGTGCTGGACGGTGGTGATCGGGCGTGTGGATCCCACGAGCATTCAGCGCTTCCTTGTCAGTGGGGTATCGCGGAGGAGTGACCGCTCGGCGATCATCCGGCTGCTGCGGCCGTTGCCGGTGGAGGCGAGGCTCTACGCGAAGGAGTTCCTGCTCCGCCGGGAGTCCGCGATCCCGATACTGGTCGCGCTCGCGCTGTTCGTGGGCACCGCTGTCCTTCTGCTCACCGGCATTCCGGACGAGACTCTTGCGGCGACGATCATCGCGTGCATGTACATGGCAGCGGTGTCCGCCACTCCGGTGCTCCCCACGCTCGATCGTCAGCGCCTGGTATTCTTCAGGACGACGCTGGTGACGTTCGGCCGGCTGACGTACGCGATGCTCGCCCCCCACTGCATGGGATACTTCGCGGCAGCGGCGATCGTCGGATCGATCGGTATGGCGGTCGGGATGGGCCTCGGGGCCCTGCTCGTGCTCCTTTCTCAGGGGGTGTTCCTGGCGCTGGTGGCATGGCTGATCCCGTTTAGGTATCTCTACAGCTTGCGACTCTTCGGACTGCTCGTCTCCGGGTTCATCATGACCGCAGGGCTCTTCCTGGCCGTTGCCGCCGCCGTTCCCGGATCCGCCTTCCTTGTCGCTTACGCAGGCTTCGTGCTGCTGGTCCTGGCGTTTCTGTATCCGGGAGCCTCGATCAGGTACCAGGACTCGACCGTCGAAGACTGGGCGGCGGCGGCGTGATCGAGCTCCAGGGCGTGGGCAAGACATTCCGGAACGGCAAGGGCGTGTTCGATGTCAGCCTGCGGATCGAGCCCGGGGTGACCGGCCTGCTGGGGCGCAACGGATCCGGCAAGACCACCACGATGCGCCTGATCATGGGGCTGCTGGCCCCGGACTCAGGCACGGTGCTGGTCGACGGGAATGATCTGTGGAAGTACGACCACATCTACACGCTGAAGCGTCAACTTGGGTTCCTTCCGAATGAGGACTACTTCTTCGTGCGGCTCACCGGCCGCGAGAACCTGGAGTACCTGAGCCTCCTGAAGACCGGCGAGCGCGACGCCTATGCGGCACTGGAGCGGTTCATCACCGAGCTGGAAGCGGACGCCTTCATCGACGACTCGTTCGACAGCTACTCCACCGGAATGAAGAAGAAGGTGCAGCTCGTCGCCGCGCTGATCGGAGACCCCGCCAACATCCTGCTCGACGAGCCGCACAACGGGCTGGACGTCCTTGCCAGCATCGCCCTGAGCCGGACGCTGATGCGGCTCCGTGAGGAAGGGCGCACGATCTTCGTGGCCAGCAACGTGGCGGAGGTGTTCGACACGATCGGCGACACCCTGGTGGTGATCGACCAAGGGAGGATCGCGGCGCAGCACCGCGCGCCGTTTCAGAAGAAGCCGGTGGACCTGTACCTGGATGCGATCGGTGCTTCAGGCGAGGCTTCGCCGCCGGCGTAGCTCAACCGATCGACGTCGCTATCGCTCCAGCGTCTCGCGCAGCACGCCGGTCGGTCCGACCAGCACCACGTCGCCGAAGCGGAGATCGTCCTCTGCGCGCTGCAACGCCCGGCCGGGCTCGATCGCGACGACCGTGGCGTTGTCCGTCAGCGTCTCTCCCGCCAGGCGGTCCCAGATCGCCTCCACGCTCCGCCGCGCGGTCCAGCGCTCCTCGTCCCCTTCCTCTTCGAAGGCGGCGGTCCCCGCCCCACGGATCGGGTCGTGCGCGCCGTCGGAGGTCATGACGACCCTGCCTTCATCCGGGGTGTGCAGGATGTGCCGTTCGGCGAGGATCCCCTCCGGTATGCCGATCGCGTCGAGCAGGCTGTTGTCCGGTTCGGTCGGCCTATACGGTTCCTCCGTGCGATACGGTTCCTCCGTCCGGCCCGTGGTCAGCCGCTCCAGCGCGTCCTCCAGACCGGCGCGGGTGTGGTCGGTGGTCAGGCACCGGAACGGGCGTCCCGGCTCGATCAGGTGCGCGCGGGTGTCGCCGACGTGCACGAGCATCCCGCTCCGCCGTTTCCAGACCGCGGCGGTCAGGGTCGTGCCGCCCCGGCCGCGGAGCGCCTCCACCACTTCCCGTTGCGCGGCAACCAGGGCGTCGGCAAGCACGTCGCGGGGCGTATCGTGGTCCCCGGAGAGGCACCGCTCGACGACGATCTGCACGGCGCGGCGACTCGCCCAGCCGCCGTCCTCCATGCCTCCCATGCCGTCTGCGACCACGGCCGCACCGTGGGGTGACAACACGCCGCCGCGGGGCACCCAGAGCAGCGCCGCGCCGCAGTCCTGCTGCTCCGGGCGCGGGCCTTGCTGCATGCCCACTGCCATCGCGCCGTCCGCACCGGCGTGGATCGCCCCGTCCGCGTAGCCTGCGAGACCGAGCGCCTCAGCGAGCCAATCGCCCATATCCGAGTATTTCGTCGCTACCCCCAACCCCGGGCGCCGCCCGGGTCTCTATCCCGCCGCCGCGGTGGTCTTCTCCCGAACGGCGCTCTTCTCCCGTGTCTGGCCGTCCCGGAACCCCAGCCCCTTGCGTCGGCCGCGCATGGCCGCGTGCGCCTCCGCCGAGCCGTCGTGGAAGCTGCCGAACCACTTGTCCAGCGGCACGCCCTCGTTGCCGTAGTTGCACTCGAAGTAGCGGTGGTGCAGGTAGTGGAAATAGCCGCCGTTGCTGAAGGTCTTGTCTTCCTTGAGCACGAACTCCGAGAACCCGGAGTGGCCGGCCGCCGGGCTCAGCCCGGTGTGCATCAGGTGGAACACCGCGTGGATGGGATGCGACGGGATTATCCAGTGCACGAGCACGCCGGAGAAGTAGATCAGGTGCTCGATCGGATGCATGGACAGCCCCGACCACGGGCCGATGTTGACGTTGCGGTGGTGGAGGTAGTGCGCCATCTTGTAGAGCGGCTTCCAGTGCGTCCACCGGTGGGACCAGTAGAAGTGCATCTGCCGGATGAACAGGACCGCGATCATCATCAGCGAGCAGTAGGCGATGCCGGCCGGCGTGCGCCACTCGACCCGCGGCAGCCAGCCGTTGCCGTACATCCACAGGGTCACCGCCTCGTACGCGGTCCAGATGCCGGCGCCGGAGACCAGCGACCAGAACATGTTGTCCCAGGTCTGGTTGCCGAACAGGAACGCCCGGTTCTTCTTCGCCAGCCAGCGGCCGTTGTACTTGAACTGCTTGCCCTGCGCGCGCTTGATGTACAAACGCAGGTGCAGTCCGCCGGCGATCAGGACGAGGAGCGCGACGTTGCGCAGGTAGATCTCCGCGATCCAGCCGACCTGGAAGGTGGCGGTGCGCTCCAGCGATGGCGTGAGAAAGAGCCACGCCACCACGGCGATGGCCATGTAGACCAGGTTCTTCGGCCACAGGATGCCGTCGTGGCCGAAGATCGCCTTGAGAATCACCTTCATCCGCACCGGCCGGTCCCACATCGGGGACGCTGCGGGAGATTCGCCGGCTGCCACTCGCCCTTCGCGTCGCGAACGCCCAGATCCACCTCAGCCATGGCTTGGCAGGATACCGGGTCGTCACACCACGCGAAAGCCCCCGCGTCGGGCCGGCCGCTGACGTGGACGTCGCTGACGGGTATCGTGGGCTCGGAGCGTGCAGCCATCGTTCACACCTCTCTAAGGGCATGGTCCCGGGCCCATGGCTCGACCGGCAGAATCAGCGACCCAATACGCCCGATCCGGTCAAAGTGGCAGTCCGCGGTGACCACAGTGGCTCCCTCTCGCGCTGCCAGTGCCGCGATCCAGATGTCGTTGGTGGGGAGCGGCGTCCCCGCGCGCCGGAGCTCCACCACGATGTCCGCGTAGTGCGCTGCCGCTTCGTCATCCACGTCCAGGGCAGCAACGACCGGCTCAGCCAGGAATTGGCGAAGCCGCTCCTCGTTTTCCACAGCCCGGGAGCCGAGGCGGAACCCCACTCTGATCTCGCCCAGCACGATGGCCGTCATGCCGACCCACCGTGCGCGTGTCACCGCTCGCACGGCTTCGGGAACGCCCCGCCGGAAGTGGCTGTATGCCGACGTGTCCAGGCAGATCCGCATCAGCGCCACAATTCCTCATCGATCTGCTGGAACATCTTCGTGTTGGTCTCGAACTCCCGCAGGTCCTCTTCGCTCCAGTCTCCGGCCAGGTGACCGAGCCCGTTGTCATATGGTGCGTCCGGACCCTGCCCGAGCGAGCGCCGCAACAGATCGATCACCGCCTGATTCAGGGATACACCGCGGCGTGTCTTTTCTTCCGTCAGGGCGCGAGCGAGTTCTGCCGGAACGTTGCGAACCGTGAGATGTTTCATGGGTGAGGTCGTTTGCATTCAATGACATCAATGTGTGAATGCACCCATCGTGTCAACCGAATACGTAGCGCACACCGTCGCCGGCGTGCCCGAATGGGGCAGCCTGCGCCGGTAGCCGGACGGCGCTGGGCCGCCATCGTGCTACCCTCGGCTGCGTGAGTGACGGAACCAGCCCGGAACGGCTCGACGCCGAGCGGCGCCTGTTCGTCGACCTGCTCGACGTCGCCCGCCGCGACAACGTGAGCCGCGCCTTCCACCAGGCCCGCAAGCACGGCCTTCCCGTCCTGGCCCAGGAAGAGCCGTGGGAGCGGATGGGCGGCATGACCGCCTCGGTCATCTACGACCATGAGGAGGGCCTCTTCAAGGCGTGGTACATGGCCGGGATGTATGCCCCCGACAAGGAGCACGTGCAGTGCCTGGCGCTGTCCGACGACGGCATCAACTGGACCAAGCCCGTGCTCGGACTGCACGAGGCGCTCGGCAACACGGACAACAACATCGTCGTGCCGGCCGAGTACCACGACGGCAGGGACCACTTCGAGACGATGGTGAAGGATCCCATGGATCCCGACCCCGAGCGCCGCTACAAGGCGATCGGCTGGGCGAGCTACGACTGGGACGGGCCGCTGAGCGGCATCTACACCGGCACCTCGCCGGACGGCATGCGCTGGACCTTCACGCCGGAGCCGATCGTCCGCTACCATCCGCGGCCCGGCACGGCCGACCTGGGGCCGATCGGCGACGCCCAGGCGATGATGATCGACACGCGACGCCGCCGCTACGTGGCGATGCTGCGCGGCGCCGGCGACCATCCGGGGTGGCGGGTGATGTCGGTGAGCGAGGACTTCGTCACCTGGACGAAGCCGGAGCGCTTCCTGTTCCAGCTCAATCACGAGGAGTCGCTGTACAACAACAACGGCTTCGTCTACGGCGCGCAGTACCTGGGCATCATGACCCACTTCGACCGCCGCGCCGAGCACCAGTCGCAGACCCTCAGGCTGCTGACCAGCCGCGACGGCGACGTGTGGATGCGGGCGCCGGCGGTCGAGTCGCTGGTCGGGCTGGGCGAGGTGGGCGACTGGGACCGCTTCCAGATCATGCTCACCGGCGCGCCGCCGGTGCCGGTGGGCGACCGCCTGCATATCTACTACCGCGGCACCTCCCGCCGCCACAACAAGGTGGTGGGAGAGTTCGAGCCCAGGATCGACCCCGACCAGGAGCGCGGCGGCATGTCCATCGGGCTGGCCACGCTGCGGCTGGACGGCTTCGCCTCCATCGACGCCAGCTACGACGGCGGCACCATCACCACGGTGCCGTTCGAGCTGGCCGGCGCCGAGCTGCACGTCAACGCCAAGTGCGACTTCGGCCGCATCGCGGCGGAGCTGCTGGACGAGGGCTACCGCCCGATCCCGGGCTTTGCCGCCGACGACTGCATCGCCGTCAGCGCCGACGCCACCGATCAGGTCATCCGCTGGCGCGGGGAGGCGGCCGGCCGGCCGCTGTCGACCATCGCCGCGCCGGCGCGGATCCGCTTCCACATGGCCAACGCGCGCCTGTACAGCTACTGGCTCGCCTGACGCCGTGCGACCCCGAAGAAGCCGACCCTGCAGAACCCGACCCTGCAGAAGCCGAACAAGGAGCACCGCATGATCACCGTCCAGAACAGCGTCCCCAACCCCGTCGTCGATGAGGCTGTCCTGTTCCCGTTCGACACCTATAGCTGCCCGTTCTCGGCCGGACTGCGGCTGCAGCTCATCCCGGGCAAGATCCCCGGCCGCGGCAACCCGATCGTCGTCGCCACCGGCGAGCCGGGGGCAGCCGACGACTTCTGCACCCGCTTCTACGGCACCGTCATCCCCATCGACGGCGAGCTGCGCATGTGGTACCTGGCCAGAAGCACGCTCGACGCGGACGGCGGCAACGGCGGCCAGCTCCGCTGCTGCTATGCCACCAGCACCGACGGCGTGCACTGGGACAAGCCCGACTTGGGCCTGATCGATTTCAACGGCAGTAAGCACAACAACATCGTCAACCTGCGTGCCGGCCGCTGCGACTTCGCCGCCCTGCCGGTGATGTACGAGCCGGACGACCCGGACCCGGCGCGGCGTTTCAAGTGCGTCTTCGAGAGCGAGGCGTACGGCAACCAGTTCGCCGTCGCCTACAGCGCCGACGGCCTCAACTGGACCGAGTCGCCGAACAACCCGGTCGGCCCCGGCCTGGAGCAGACCGGGCTGATCCGCCACAACGGCTGCTACTACGTCAACGGCCAGGGCGGCGCGCACTACACCACGGGGCGGGCGCTGGCGACCTTCGCCTCCTACGACTTCGAGACCTGGACGCAGGCGTCCTGCCTGGGCTTCCGCCGCGACATGGTGCCGCCGGAACCGCTGCTCTACGACCCTCTGTCCTCGGCGCCGAAGGCCAGGTGGAACCAGAGCGAGGAGGTGCACCTGGGGGCCGGCCTCTGGGACCGCGGCAACGTGATCCTGGGCATCTACGACATCTGGCACGGCACGCCCAGCAGCGACCGCCAGCTCATCTCCATGGACCTGGGCCTGCTGGTCAGCCACGACGCCCTGCACTTCTCCGAGCCGATCAAGGACTTCCCGATCCTGCCCGCGTACGAGGAGGCCGGCGCCGTGGTCGGCAAGCCACCCACGGTCAGCCACGGCCAGGGAATGGTCAACTGGGGAGACAAGACCATGCTGTGGTACGAGGCGTGGGGGAACCTGCCGGTGGAGGTGCGCCTTGCCACCTGGGAGCGCGACCGGATCGGCTACTTCGAGGCGATGCGAGGCGAAGGCGGCCACTTGGTGACGTGTCCGCTGGCCGGCGCCACCGAATTCGGCGCCAACGTCGGCGGCCTGGGTCCGTACACGGAGCTGCGCTTCGAGCTGCTGGACGAAGGCTTCCATCCGCTGCCCGGCTTCAGCGGCGCCGACGCCGCTGTGCTTACCGCGCTGGAAGGAGCCGGAGAAGGCCAGGAGGACCTGGTGCCGGGGCAGCAGAGCCAGCGGGATGCCGCGCCGGCCGCCGGACTGCGCGAGCCGATCCGCTGGCAGCGCCCCGTGCCGGCCGACTCCGGCGCGCTGCGGCTGCAGGTCACGTTCGCTGGCATCCGCCCGGAGGACGGCCAGCTCTACGCGATCTACGCCCGCTGAGCACGCGTCCCGATCTCTCATCAGAGATTGCAGGAGGTGCAATGGACACGAAATTGACGAGAATCGGGGTGTTCTACGACGGAAGTTACTTTTCGCACGTGAGCAACTATTACTGCTACGATCATCAACGGAAGGCACGGATCAGCATTTCGGGCCTGCACGATTTCATACGAGAGGAAGTTGCGAAGAACGAGCAGGCGGACGCCCGCTACTGTCAGATCGTGGACGCCCACTATTTCCGGGCGCGGGTCTCGGCTGCCGATGCGCAGGATCGTGACGTGCTGTATCGGGAGCGGGTCTTCGAGGATGTTCTGATCAATGAGGGCGTTACGACTCACTTTCTTCCATCCACACCACGTGGCGAGAAGGGCGTCGACGTGTGGTTCGCCCTCGAAGCATTCGAGCTCGCCATCTACAAGAAGTTCAATGTCGTCGTGCTGGTCGCAGGGGACGGTGACTACGTCCCGTTGGTTCGCAAGCTGAACACCCTCGGGACGCGGACGATGGTCACGGCGTGGGACTTCAAGACCAGCGGGGTTGACGGTCAGGAACGAGAGACTCGAGCGTCTCAGTTCCTGATCAACGAAGTCACCTATCCGGTCATGATGGACGGCATCATCGACGACCGATCACGCAGCGGCGACCGGGTCGTGAACAACCTGTTCGTCGCTCCGCCCCAGCCATCCGTTGCACGGGCCGCGCGACCCAGCGTCGCGTCCGATGAGCTGCAGGAGGGTGTCATACAGAATCTCAAGGACGGCTTCGGCTTCATCACGCCGGATTCGGGCGGTGACAACCTGTTCTTCCATTGGCGGTCCGTGAAGAACGGAGACTTCGATGAGCTACAGGTGGGCGAGATGGTCCTGTTCGTCCTCGGCAGCAACGACCGTGGCCCGTGCGCGCTTGACGTGAGGCGGCCGGACAGTCCGATTGCGGGAGGATAGCCGAAGAAGGCTCGTGCTGTGCTCGTCTACTCGGTCATCTCCTCGACCGCAGCCGGAAGAACGTAGTCGGCAGAGACAGCGCGTGTCGAGAGTGACCGCCTTCGATCCCTCGATCGACCACGTTATACGACCACGTCGTCGCCGAACTCCAGGCGGATCACCATCACGGTGCCGGTCATGCGGTTGACCGGCAGGCCGCTCAGGCGGAGGTAGGGCGGTTCCTGCCAATGCCACGGCGTGGTCTCGACCGTGGCTCGGAGCTCGCTTCCGTCGTTCAGCAGCGTCGCGCGCTCGGGAGCCACGCGCAGGGGCTTGAGGATCAGGCCGGTGCTTTGCGGCGCCGCCGGCAGGTGGACGTAGCAGGTGTTGCCCTTGCGCGTGACCAGCATGCTGTCGCGTGGGACGCGGCGCTCGCCGCCGTGCATGCCGATCGCGTCGTCCTCGATCACGGTCGAGGCGGGCACGGTGAGGTCGAACGCCTCCCGGACCTGCCGGTACCAGTTGCCCACCTGGGCGAGCGTGCTCACGTTCTCCACCGTCAGGCTGCCGTCCGCCTTGGGGCCGACGTTGAGGATGTAGTCGCCGCCCATCGCCAGCACGCGGTCGATGCTCTCGATGATGTGGCGGTCGCTGTAGTAGTCCTCGTCGGAGCGATAGCCCCAGCTCTCGCGGCCGAGTGCCTGCACGGCCTGCGTCGGCGCGTCGAACTCGCGCGCCTCGGGGACGTGACGTTCCGGGGTGCCGTAGTCGCCGGGGCTCGGACCGCGGTCGTTGATCAGGATGCCGGGCTGCAGCTCGCGCACCATCTCGTTCAGGCTCGGGTCGTGGTGCTCGGCCACGTTCACGTCCCAGAAGAAGTCGCGCAGCGGGCCGTAGTTGGTGCAGAGCTCCCGCACCTGGCCGCGCACGAACTCCCAGTACGCGGCCAAGTCCGGCTGGTCGCCGGGGCGCGGACCGAACATCTCGTGGTGGCGCCCCAGGTTGGGGTAGCTCGGGTGGTGCCAGTCCGGGCAGGAGTAGTAGAAGCCGAGGGCGATGCCGCGCCGTGCGCACGCCTCGGCTAGCTGGGCCAGGATGTCCCGTCCGTACGGCGTGTGCATCACCGAGTAGTCGGTCAGCTTCGTGTCCCACAGGCAGAACCCGTCGTGGTGCTTGGTGGTGATCACGACGAAGCTCATGCCGGCGCTTTCGGCCGCGACCAGCCACTCGTCGGGATCGAAGCGGTCCGGGTCGAAGCGGTGGACGAGCTGCTCGTAGTCGCGCCGCTTCATGTCGGACCGCCACAGGATCTGCTCGTGCCAGGCCGGGATCGCGTACAAGCCCCAGTGGATGAACATCCCCAGCCGTTCCGTGAAGTACCGGTCGCGCCCGTCGCCGAATGGTCTGATCATGGTCGTCTCCCTGCTCGCGGCATCTTAGCTTGACCACCACGGGGCCGCTGCGTACGGTATAACGTACGGAGAGGAAGCGATGGGGACCATGAATGCCACCAACGCGCGGAAGAACCTGTATCGGCTCATAGACGAAGTGAGCGAGACGCATACGCCGATCACGATCACGGGAAAGGACCGGTCGGCGGTACTGGTCAGCGAAGAGGACTGGAACGCGATTCAGGAGACCTTGTATCTGTCCTCCATCCCCGGCATGGCCGACTCGATACGGCAAGGGATCGAGACCCCCGTGGAGGAGTGCGGCACAGAGCCTGGGTGGTGATGTACCGGCTGGTGTTCACCAGACAGGCCCGGAAGGACGCGCGCAAGGTGGCTGCGGCTGGGCTCCGGACGAACGTGGAACGACTGCTACAGGTCCTGCGCGAGAATCCGTTTCGCAGGCCGCCGCTGTTCGAGAAGCTGGTTGGCGATCTCACGGGAGCGTTCTCGCGACGTATCAATATTCAGCATCGTCTCGTGTATCAGGTCCTCGACCGAGAGCGAACCGTCAAGGTGCTGCGAATGTGGACGCACTATGGCGAATGGCTCTCGAATCGGACATGATCGACGGATGAGCACCGCTGACAGGACGCCGAGGTCGTTCTCGCCTTCTGCCACGTCTGTCGGCGACTTCGACTTCACCGCTGGGCAGGTGGACGTCGCCACCATGACGGCAGCGTACCGCAGGCACGGCGCCGTGGTGATCCGCGGGTTGTCTAGCGCCTACGTGGCGGACCTGCTGCGGGACATGGAGGCGATCCTGAAGCAGAGCCAGGCGCTCCTTCCCGAGGCGGCCACGGCGAAGCACCACGCCAACGCCGTAACGACGCCGGATGGCACGTTGTTCAACGCCGACCCCAGCGATCCGGGGCGCATGGTCGTCAACACGCTGCGGCTGAACGCGATGATCTCGGGCGCGTTCCTCCGCTCGCTGGTCAACCCCGAGCTGCTGGAGCTGCTGGCCGCGCTGATCGGTCCGGACATCGAGCTGTGGAAGTGGGGGCAGTGCGTCTACAAGCAGCCCAGGACGGGCGTGCCGAAGTCGCTGCACCAGGACGGGTATTACTTCGAGCACAAGCTGCAGAGCCCGACGGCGGTGCTCAGCTATGCGGTCGACGTCGACATGGGCAACGCGCCGCTCTACGTGGTGCCCGGCTCGCACGAGCTGGGGCTGGTCCGGCACGCGGATGACCGGTGGGCCGGCTTCGCGCTCAACGATCCCGTGTGGTGGGAGCGCGCGGTACCGATCGAGGGCGGGGCGGGGGACGCCGTGATCTTCCACACCTGCACCATTCACGGCTCGCCCGACAACCGCTCGGACCGGCCGCGCCCGGTGTTCATCAAGCGCTACCGCCGCGCCGACGACTTCTGCGTGATCGACGTGGCCAACGTCGCCGACCGGCAGCGCGCCGAGCAGGCGCCGATCACCGCCAAGACCGAAGACGACTGGGGACTGATGGTGCGGGGCATCCGCCGCTATCAGCCGGAGCGGGAGTCGTCGTCATGAAGTACTCCTGCGCCATTCACGAAGGTTCCCCGTGAAGGGTAGTGGTTCATGATCGGTGCCGTTCTGGTTCTGCTGGTCATGGCCGTCGTCATCGGGTTCAACGTAGCGGTGATGATGCGTAGCGACCGCGAAGCCGAACGCCGTCGAGACAGATCAAGGCGCGCGAGCCGCGACGCCGGCCTGTACGGAGGTGGTGTTCACGCCGCCGGCGGCGGTGCAGGCGGTGACGGGTACGACGTTGGCGGCGACTTCGGCGGAGGTGACTTCGGCGGGGGCGGCGGCGATGGCGGGGGTGGAGGCGAGTAGCGTCCTCGTCCGCGCCTTCACCCACATATCGACCAGTCGTGCCAGCAACTTCGTGCGACGTCTCGGGTCGGTTTCGGATCGCTCCGGAGCGCCCGTAGACTGACTCGCACATGTTATATCATAGTACTATCCGATGGGAGCCCTGTCCGGCCGGTTCGTCGTGCGTGTGTCTCCGCGGCTGCACGGCGCCTTGCGCGAGCGGGCTGCTCGGCGGGGTGTGTCACTGAACGAACTGTGCCGCGGCGCACTTGCGGCTGCGGTCGACGTGGAAGTCGGCGGGGCGACCACGGAGTCGGCCTTGCCGGAGCACGGGATGCTGGCCCGGATCACCGACTCATTCGGGCCGGACATCGTCGGCGTGATCCTGTTCGGATCCCGTGCTCGTGGCACCGCGGGTCCGCACTCCGACTGGGACATCCTGTTGGCAATGGCGCCGGGCACGACGCTATCGCGGGAGCTGTACCGGACGTGGGATGAGCGCATCGATCGCAGCACGCGGGAGCCGTTGGTGAATCCGCACTTCATCCATCTTCCATCGCCGGCGGGCGGTGGATCGCTGTGGTTGGAGGCGGCGTTGCATGGAAAGGTGTTGTGGCAACGCGACACCGGCCTGACGCGGCGCTTGGCGAGCGCTCGGGAGCGGATGGCGGCGGGTCAGGTGCGCCGGCGCATCGCGTATGGAACCCCGTACTGGGTGCACGGAGAGCCTGATGTACAACCCTGACCTCACCTCGGACTATCTGCAGCGCGCCGCCAGCAGGCTCAAGGCGATCGAAGTGCTGCTGGTGGAGTCGAGTTGGGCGGATGTCGTGCGCGAGTCGCAGGAGGTGGTCGAGATCTGTCTCAAGGCGCTGCTTCGCCACGTCCGCATCGAGGTTCCGCGCCTGCATGACGTGAGTCCCGTGCTCGAGGACAACCGCGATCGTCTGCCGGCGGCGGCGCTGTCCCGCCTGGATCGTCTGAGCGAGGTGTCGCGTTCGCTGCGACGCGACCGCGAGCTCGCCTTCTATGGGAGCGAGGATCTGACGCCGAACGCGTTCTATCGTCAGGAGGACGCGGAGAAGGCGCTGCAGGCTGCTGCATTCGTGCACCGCACCGTACTGGACGCGGTGCAGGAGTCGGGTCCATAGCTCCTCGCCTCGCTTCCGTCCTGACTACGTTTCGCAGGGCTCCTCGGATTGGCTGATCCACCTTCGCGTGAGCCGTGACAGCTCGCCGACGGCTCCGGCACCTTCAGCCACGAAGCGCATGATCCGTCCGAATCGCAGGTCGAGGTACTCGTGCGCCATCAGGTTGCGCAGCGCAGCCAGCGGCTGCAGGCGTCCGGACAGCGCGGCGTAGTCGGGCAGAGTCTCCAGGTCGGCGAGGATCTGACCGTACGTGTAGGGGACTTGGTGCAGCGCGGACGACAGGACGATCTTGCCGATGTCGATCGCGGCGTTGATCAGGATCTCCACCCAGCGATCCAGATTGCGCCGCAGGTCGCGGTCGGTTCGATAGCGATGCTGCGTGACGTCCCGGAATCGCTCGCGGTCCTCCATCTCCGTGTCGATGAAGTCGGCGATCCGTTCGAGCCGGCTGCGATCGACCGGTGAGAGCGAGCGGCTGCGGTCGCGGATCGCCCGGTACTCGCGCTCGGTCTGCAGGAAGTCGATGGCCACCGAGGTGACCGCGAGGAAATATCGCGTGTAGAACGCCGCGTCCCGCATCAGGACCACGCGTCCGGAAGTGAGCGCCGCCGCGCACACCGTCGCCGGAGCGCGGTTCAGGACCAGGAGCTCCACGTTGCGCTGCGTCGCTCGCTCCAGGGCGATCTGGATCTCCGTCTCCCGATCGATGTCCCGCTCATGCTCGATTTCGAGCCGGCCGGCCGATGCGCCATAGACCGCCACGTCGACGTCGGAGTCCGGCCGCAGCCTGCCGGAGCAGGCCGATCCGAATAGCACGACGAACGTCAGGTGGGGGAAGCGCTCCAACTCCGAGCCGACCGCCAGGGCGATCTCATCGGCGGTCACTTCGGTACCATCGCACGCCGACGGGCCGCCTACGCCAGCCGCTCCCACCGGTCGGGGTCGATGGCGCCGATCACCGGCCGGCCCGCGAAGAAGTCGTCCAGCGCGCCTACCGTGGCATCGCCGATACGGCGATGACCGTAGCGGCCGTGCCCGGCCACGTGCGGCGTCAGGATTACGTTCTGCATCGAACGCAACGGACTGTCGGCCGGCAGCGGCTCCGGCGTCGTGACGTCCAGCGCCACCCGGATCCGGCCGCCGGCCGCCTCCCGGATCAGCGCGTCGTGGTCGATCAGGCTTCCCCGCGCGGTGTTGACCAGCACGGCGCCGTCGCGCAGCAGGCGGAGTTGCTCGGTGCCGACCATGTGGTCGGTCTCCGGGATGCTCGGCGCGTGCAGGGACACGATGTCCGAACGGGCGAACAGATCGTTCAGCTCGACGCTCTCGACCTGCATGGCATGGGCATCCGCGGCGGCGAGGTAGGGGTCATAGACCAGAATCCGGACCGCGAACGGTCGCAGCGCTCGGATCACCTCGCGGCCGACGTCGCCGGCACCGACAAGGCCGACGGTGGCGCCGGTCAGATACTGATCGCCCACCGGTATCTCCGGCGTGCGCCAGCCGCCGGTGCCGCGCAGGTGCAGGGCGTAGTCCATCAGGCGCTTCGCGCTCATGATGATCAGGCCGAGCGCGGTCTCGGCCACGTTGCAGGCGATCGGTACCGTGGCCGTGGACACGCAGATGCGGCGCGGAACGATGTAGTCCGTCCACACCTGGGCCAGCATGCGGCGCACCGAGCCGGCCGAGTGGGCGATGATCCGCAGCCGGTCGGCCGCCTCCATGATCGCGGGCGTGATCGGCGGCGGTCCGCCGGACGCCGGGGCCGCCCAGCCGGTGATGAGCGCATCGTGACCGCCGATCAGGGAGCAGATCCGCTCTTCGGTCAGGTCGCGGTCGCTCTCGTTGCGGGTCACCTCGAATGCCGCCTGCAGGCGCGCCCAGGACTCCGTGGTGAACACCTTCCCGGTATGCTCGCGCGCGGGCAGGTGCAGGACACGCGGCTTGCGCGCCGCGGCGGTATCAGCCGGCATGGCGTACTGCCTCCTTGTAGCCGATCTCGGCGTCACCGGTGGCGAGCTGCCACTCGTGTATCAGGGCGGCCAGGGCGCGACAGCGTTCGGCGTGCTCCGGGCGGAAGGCAAGGTTGGCAGCCTCGCCCGGATCGTCGTTCAGGTCGTAGAGCTCGTGCTGGCCGGCGGGGCTCAGGCAGAACTTCCACCCCTCGGCGGTGACGATGCAGCGCACGGCGTCGGCTAGGTCGGCCAGCCCGGCTTCGCGGGTGGTGACCTCGGCCAGATAGGCGGGCAACGGGTCTCGCTTCAGGTCCTCGTGGACCAGGTAGTTGATGCCCGTCCACTCCACGAACGCGGGCCGGGGCGGAGGATCGGCGCCGTCCAGCCACGGCGCGAGCGACCTGCCCTGCAGGTGGTCGGGCGGGGCCAGACCCAACTCGTCGAGCACGGTCGGCACGATGTCGACGTGACCCACCGGCGCATGCACGTGCCGGGCTTCGCGCTGCCCGGGCCGGCTGATCAAGAGCGGCACGCCGATCGACTCCTCGTACATCAGGTTCTTGCCGAAGAGCTGGTGGCTGCCGGCCAGCTCGCCGTGATCGGCGGTGAGGATCACCAGCGTGTCCTCGGCCGCGCCCGAGGCGACGAGCTGGTCGAACACCCGGCCGAGCGCCCGGTCGACCTGCGTGCACAGGCCCCAGTAGCGCTGGATCAGCAGGCGCCACGCCAGCTCCGAGCGCAGGGCGATGCCGTCCTTGCGGTGGTGCAGCACGGACAGGTGCTCCAGCAGCGCCTTGCGGGGCTGGTCCGGGCCGGGGGGATGGCGCCAGTTGTCGGGCAAGGGCACCTGGTCGAAGGGATGCAGGTCGTCCAGGGGTCCCGAAAGCGGATCGTGCGGCTCGTAGAAGCAGAGGGTGAGGGCGAACGGCCGGTCCGCGTGGCGGTGTATGAAGTCGCACGCCTTGGCGGCAATGTTGGATGGACCGCCCAGGTGCTCGGGGATGGCGGGCCGGTCCGCCTTGCCGAAGCGTGCGCCGTCGAGCGGCGTCAGTCCGTGAGCGCGCAGCAGGTGGTCGGGGGCGATGTCGTTGAAGTCGAGCTCGTCGATGCCCTCGGCGCGCGGGGCCGGCCCCCCGGCGTACCGGTGACTGCCGCTACGGCCGAAGAACCCGCAGACCCAGCGATCGTCGAGCAGATCGGTCAGGCAGGGGATGTGGTCGTGCATGGGATGCTCGCCGAGCGTGACCTGGCCGTTGTGGTGCGGCCAGGTGCCGGTGAACAGGCAGGCGCGCGCCGGACCGCACACCGGCTGCGCGCAGTAGGCGCGGTGGAACACGGTGCTCCGCTCGGCCAGCGCGTTCATGCGCGGCACCTGGATGCGGTCGTTGCCGTAGGCGCACAGGGTGGAGCGCGCCTGCTGATCGTTGACGATCAGCAGCAGGTTCGGGGGCGTCGGGGACGGCTGGGGCATCGCGGGCGGCTCGGCTTCAGGCCACCGCCGGCTCGATGCGGCGCCGCTCCTGTTCCTTCCTGCTTTCCGGGTCCGAGGTGATGGGCGCGCCGGCCGGCATGTAGATCACGTTCATGGCCCGGCGCCGCCGGCCGGTCGGATTGGGGTCGGAGCCGTGCAGCACGCGCGGGTTCAACAGGTAGGACTCGCCGGCCGCGGCGGTGAGGGCCACCTTCTCCTGGTTGCCCTCCTGCGCGGTCGCGCGAGAGCGCGCGCGGGCCGTGACCTCCTGCCACGGCAGGCCGTCGGCGTCGAAGTGCTGGCTACCCGGCAGGATATACATGGCACCGTTGTCGGGACCGGCGTCGTCGAGCGCGGTCCAGATCGTGAAGTAGGGGGTGCCGGGCACGGGAAAGCCGGTCCCCGTGTCCTGGTGCCAGCCCAGCGCGGTGCCACCGTTGGCGGGCTTCATCAGGATCATCGCCCGGTGGAAGGCGAGCGGCTGCGGGATGAGCTGGCCGATCACGTCCAGCATGGCCGCCCCGGCGATCACGGGGTAGAAGACCGGGTCCCACTCCAGGCCGCCGATCTTGCGGTAGCCGTCGGAGGCGCCGGCGTACGCGTAGCCGGTGGAGTCGTAACCGGTGTGGTGCCACTTCTTGTCGAGCTGGAAGCCGACCCGGCCGGGAGGGACGCGGCCGGAGGTCAGGTCGTCCGTGCGCCGGCTGAGCGACTCCAGCTCCCCGGCGCTCATCACCGCGCCGAGCGGCAGGTATCCGTCGGCATGGAATCGATCGAGCTGTTCGCCGGTGAGCGCCATCGGTCTACTCCTCGGCCGGCGCGCCGCGCAGCTTCTCCAGGATGAACTCGTTGCCCAGCCCGTAGGTCTTCGACTCATCCATCATCAGCGCCAGGTTCGGGAAGCTGATGATCCGCCAGCCGTCGTTCATCGCCTCCAGCACGCTCTGGTACGGCCAATCCTCGGGATCCTCCGGACATGCCTTGACCTCACCGTCCTCGACCAGGGCCATGCCGTTGACCTTGGAGGTGACCGAGGTGAACAACGTCCACAGGTAGAGGATGTCCTGCCGCTGGCCGTTTGCGCCCAGCGCACGGGCTGCCTCAGCGCAGGCCCGCAGCCGCTCCGCCGGCAGCCGGTCAGCCTCCAGCAGCCGGAGGCACTCCTGCAACTCGTCGGCCAGCTTGCCCGTGTCCATGATTGCACGCTGCTCCCTGCGGCCGATCCTGTCAACAACGCGGCGCGTACGGGACGGTCACCAGATCGTGTCCGCGCCGAGTGCACCGATCGCGGGATCGGGGGTCGCGACCGTGATCTTCTGCACCATGCCCTGCGCGGCGATCATGCGGTCGAAGGGATCACGGTGGGCGTGGGGGAGGGAACCGGCGCGCAGCGCATGTGCGCCGGCGATGGTCAGTTGGCGAAAGCCGTCCTGAGCCAGCCGCTCGTCCCACTCCTCGATGACGTGGCGGCCGGCCGGGTAGTTCCCCAGCCGGTGCTGGGTCGCGACTTCCCAGGCGCTCGCGGCGCTCACCCACACCTTGTTGTGCGGATCCTCGAGCAGTCCGTGGACCCGGCCGCTGAGCTTGTCGGGCTCCGCCCACGCCCACAGCAGCGTGCAGGTATCGAGCAGGAGCCTCATCCGCCCCCGTTCCAAGCGGCTAGCTCGGCTTCATCGAGCGGCTTTCGGAACGCATCGGGCACCGCGCCGTCGCGGTCGCGATGGCGCCCCAGATCGCGCGGCGGAGGAGTCGCCAGTGGCACGAGCCGCACGCAGCGGACGCCGGCCTTGGCGATCACGATGTCCTCTCCGGCATACGCCCGGTCGACCAGCCGCGCGAGCTGCGGCACGGCCTCATGCACGCTCACCATCGTCATGCCGGCAGCATAGTCCTCCACTCCGCGTCGGTCGACGAATTCGGTGGCCGGCCAAGAACGCCCAGTTGGTTATTGTCCCGGGGTTGAGGATTAAGCCATGCTGGTGAAGAGAACAAACTGGGTTTGAGCGGCCCCGATTCCAGAGGAGACAAGAAGTGCGTATAGGCAAGGCTACGGGCACCGCGCTGGTTGCGGCGGTGATGATGATGGCGGCGCAGGCCGTGGTTGCCGAGGAGAGCGGATCGTACCGTTCCCTCCGCAGTTTTCATCACGACTACATCACCATCGATCACGGTGGGCGGACGTTCACCGGCGGCATGCTGACGGGAACCAGGACGATCATCGAGAGCAGTGGCGGACCGTTCGTCGAAGGGGCGAACAGCTATACGGAGTGCCTGGTGTTTTCCACAAGCTCCGAGGACGGCATCTCCCTGGAGGCGCCGTGCACGGACACCGACACGTCCGGGGATGTCATGTACACGCGTGCCGTGAGGAACGAGGGCACGGTGGGCGCCGGCGGCGGCGGTGAGGGCGTCTGGGAGCTCCTGGGCGGCACCGGCCGATACGAGGGCGTCACCGGAAGCTGCACCTACCGCACCGAGTATCTGGAAGGTGGGGTCGCGGTCGTGCACGCCGACTGTACCTGGACCAAGGCGTAGCGGGTGAGTTCCGACGACCGCGAGCAGAGGCGCGATGGCCTGACCATGGCGCCCGAGCTCATGCTCGACCTGGCCCGCAGGACGGCGGAGCTTCTGGTGGAGCGCATCGACGGCCTGCCCGGCGAGACCGCGTGGGACGGAGAGTTCAAGCAGGCGCTCGACGACCTGCTGGCGGCCGATCCCCCCGAGCAGGGGCGGCCGCCGATGGAGGTGATCGAGCAGGCGGCGCGGGACATCCTGCCTTTCGCGACTCGCCTCGATCACCCGCGCTGCTTCGGGTTCATCCCGTCGTCCCCGACCTGGCCCGGGGTGCTGGCCGACTTCATGGCCGCCGCACACCACGTCAACGCCTGCACGTGGCTGGTCGCCAGCGGTCCGAGCCACGTCGAGCTGTTGGTGGTCGACTGGTTTCGCCGCTGGATCGGCTATCCGGAGAGCGCGGGCGGTCTGTTGACGAGCGGGGGCTCGGCGGCCAGCGTCGACGCCTTCGTGGCCGCGCGCGAGGCGGCCGGCCATCCCGACCGCCCGGCCGTGTACATGAGCGACCAGAGCCACAGCGCCCACGTCCGCGCAGCGCGGATCATCGGCGTTCGCCCCGACCGCATTCGGCTGCTGCCGAGCGATCGACGCTTCCGCCTGGACATGGACCTGCTGGCGCATGCCGTGGCCGAAGATCGCGCCGCGGGGTTCAACCCCATCGCGGTGTGCGCCAACGCCGGCGCGGGCAGCACGGGAGCCATCGACCCGCTGGCGGAGGTGGCCGACTACTGCGAGACGGAAGGCATCTGGTTGCACGTCGATGCCACCTACGGCGGCTTCGCGGCGGTGACCGAGCGGGGAAAACGCCTGCTGAGCGGTATCGAGCGCGCCGACTCGGTCGGGCTGGACCCGCACAAGTGGTTCTTCCAGCCGTACGACGTCGGCGGGTTGCTGGTGAAGGACCCCCGTACCCTGGAGCGCGCGTTCGAGGTGCACCATGACATTCTCCAGGACACGATTTGGGGTGCGAATCACCCGAACATCTCCGATCGCGGCCTGCAACTGAGCCGCTCGTTTCGGGCGTTGAAGGTGTGGATGTCGGTCCAGACGTTCGGGATGGCGGCGTTCCGGAGCGCGGTGGACAAGGGGATGGCACTGGCCGTCCGCGCCGAGGCGCACGTGCGCGAGAGCCGGACCCTCGAGCTCATGACCCCGGTGTCCCTGGGAATCGTGTGCTTCCGCATCAACCCCGTGGATGCCGGCCTGGACGAGGAAGCCCTGGAGCAGATCAATCGCAAGGTCCTCTCGCGCATCTTCTGGGAAGACCGCGCGTTCCTGTCTTCGACGCTGGCGCACGGGACCTTCACGCTCAGGATGTGTATCATCAACCACACCACCACCTGGGACGATGTCCGGGAGACCCTGGAGGCCGCCAAGCGGTTCGGCGTGGAGGCATCCGCTCCGCAAACCGCGCCAGCGTAGCCTCCGTCTGGAGCCAGGGGAAGGCGACAGCGATGAACCCCGTGAAGCAGCCGCACAAGATTCTCGTCGTCGACGACGAACCGGACGTCGAGCCGCTGATACGGCAACGCATGCGGCGCGACGTCCGCGCAGGGCGGTACGAGTTCGTGTTCGCCCACGACGGGGTGGAAGCCCTGCAGATGCTGGAGCAGCAGGCCGACATCGACATGGTGCTGTCCGACATCAACATGCCGAAGATGGACGGGCTGACCCTGCTGGCGCAGATCGCCAAGGTGGATCCCAACCTCCGCTGCGTCATCGTCTCCGCGTACGGCGACATGGAGAACATCCGCACGGCGATGAACCGGGGCGCCTTCGACTTCGTCACCAAGCCGCTCGACTTCGCGGATCTGCGGGTCACCATCGAGCGGACGTTGCGCCGCGTGGCCGAGTGGCGCGAGGCGCTGGCGTCGCGGGACAAGCTGGTCGTGCTGCAGAACGAGCTGGATCTGGCCAGCAAGATGCAGCAGTCGATCCTTCCCACCCGGTTCCCGGAGCGGCCGGGCTTCCGGATCCACGGCCACATGGAGCCGGCGCGCGCCGTGGGAGGCGACTTCTTCGACGTCATGCCGCTGGAGAACGGCCGCATCGGCCTGGCGATCGCCGACGTCTCGGACAAGGGCGTGCCGGCCTCCCTGTTCATGATGTCGACGCGAACTCTGCTCAAGGGCGCGTCCGTCGGCCTCGGCGAACCCGGCGAGGTGCTGGGCGAGGTCAACGATCTGCTCAACGACGATAACGAGGCGGCGATGTTCGTCACCGTGCTCTACGCGACCTACGACCCGGCGAGCGGGGCGTTCACGTACGCCAACGGCGGCCACAACTCGCCGCTACTGGTGCGCCCCGACGGCACCTCGGAGCTGCTGCCCCTGACCGACGGGCTCGCGCTGGGGGTGATGCCCGACTATCACTACGGCCAGCACTCCATCACCATCGAACCGGGCTCCACCCTGGTCCTGTACACCGACGGGGTCACCGAGGCGATGAACGACGCTAAGGAGGAGTTCGGGGTGGAGCGCCTGCAGGCGATCTTCGCCGGTGGTCCACCGGGCGACAGCCGGGCCACCAGCCAGGCGGTGTTCGACGCCGTGCACGAGTTTGCCGGCGACACGGCGCAGTCGGACGACGTCACCTGTCTGACCCTCTCCCGAGGCGAGTTCGGGACGTGAGTCGCAGGCGGCTGCCGGCGCCGGTGACTTCCGGGAGCACATGAGACCGGAGCGTCGCGCGGGACCCGCAGCCGCCCGAATCCTCTGCGGCGCGGCGCTGCTCGCGATGCTGCTGTCGTGCAGCCCCGCCGACGAGCCCGCCGCCACGGAGGCGCCGGCCGGCCGCGCGGGGCAGGTGAGCGCCGCCGCGCCCGGCGAACCCGCCGGCCAGCCGGTCCCCGGCGTGTCGCCGACGCACGTTCTGTTCGGACAATCCGCCGCCTTCACCGGCCCCGCCCGGGAGCTGGGCCGGAACATGCGGCTGGGCATCGAGGCGGCGTTCCAGGAGGTCAACCGCGGCGGCGGAATCCACGGGCGCCGGCTGGAGCTGGTCTCCCGCGACGACGCCTACGAGCCGGAGGCGGCGATCGCCAACACCTTCCACCTGATCGAGGAGCATCGGGTGTTCGCCCTGATCGGGGCGGTCGGCACGCCAACCTCGCGTTCCGCCACACCGGTCGCCGCGGAGGCGGGGGTGCCCTACATCGCCCCCTTCACCGGCGCCGAGTTTCTGCGCGATCCCAAGTGGGACAACATCCTCAACCTGCGCGCCTCCTACTACCAGGAGACGGAGGAGATGGTCGCGCGCCTGACCGAGGATCTGGGCGTGACCCGCATCGCCGTGCTGTACCAGGACGACTCGTTCGGCCGCGCGGGCTACCGCGGCGTGCGGCTGGCGCTGGACCGGCGCGCAATGCAGCCGGTGTCCATCGGTCTCTACCCGCGCAATACGACCGCCGTGAAGACCGCGCTGCTCGACCTGCGGCGGGGCGAGCCGGAGGCGGTGATCATGATCGGCGCCTACCAGCCGGTGGCTGCCCTGATCAACTGGGCGCGCCACGTGGGGATGGACCCGACGTTCCTCACCGTCTCCTTCGTGGGCAGCAACGCCCTTGCCGGGGAGCTCGGAGCGGGAGGCGAGGGGGTATACGTGACCCAGGTGGTTCCCTTCCCGACCGACGAGTCCCTGCCGGTGGTGGGCTCCTATCTGCGGGCCCTGGCGGCCTACGACCCCGAGGCGGCTCCCGGCTTCGTGTCCTTCGAAGGGTATCTGGCCGGCCGGCTGGCCGTCGCGGGTGTCGCCGGCTGCGGCGCGGAGGTCGCGCGCGACTGCTTCCTGGGGAGCTTGCGCTCACGCGACGTGATCGACATCGACGGCTTCGAACTCCGCTACGGAGACGGCGACAACCAGGGCTCCGACGCGGTGTTCCTGACCCGGATCGGCCCCGACGGCAGGTACCGGCCCGCCGCCACTCTCCACGAGGGATGACCGGGCATCTGCAGCGATTGCTGCAGTTCCGCTCCCGCCTGTCGGGTCAGTTCTCCCTGGGGATCGGGGCGGCGGTGGCGCTCACCGTGGCCGCCAGTCTGGTCGGCTGGTTCTTCTTCGATCGTGTCGCCGGCGTGCAGCGGCGGGTGAACGAGGGCAGCGTCCCGCGGATGGTGGCCGCGTTCGGAGTGGCGCAGTCGGCCAGCAACCTGGTTGCCGCCGCCCCGAGATTGACCACCGCGGCGACCCAGGAGGAGTTCGCGGGCGCCGCATCCCGCATCACGGACACCCACGACGCGCTGCAGGACGAGCTGGACGCCCTGCAGCAGGCAGGCGCCGATGCGGACACCATCTCCCGCGTTCGCTCCCATGCCGACGCGCTGCTGGCCAACATCGAGGAGATCCGGGGCGGCATGACCGAGCTGTTCCCGCTGCACGAGCGGAGCGGCGCGCTGCGCGCGGAGCTGGCCGCGCTGCGCAGCGGCCTGGACGAGCTGGTGATCCCTGCGATCGACGATCAACTCTTCTACACCATCACCGGCTACCGCACCCTCGGCGAGCCTCCGGCTCCGCGCGCGGAGCATCTGTCGGAGGAGGAGTTGGGCCATTACCGCCGGCTGGCCGACCTGCAGGCGGACGGCGGGATCGCCTCGCAGCTCCTGGCGAGCGCGTTCAACTTGCAGGATGCATCCTCGATCGAGCCGCTACGGGAACGGTTCGAGTCCGCGGCCGGCCGCATCGAGCGCAGCCTGGCGGCGTTGGATGAGTCGCCGCTGCGCGTCGAGGTGGTGCCGATCTTCGCCCGGCTGCTGGCGCTGGGGCTCGATGACGGCAGCGGCTTCGACCTGCGCACCCGGGAGCTGCGGCTCGCCGAGCGGCAACGGGACCTGCTGGCCGGCAACCGCGACCTGGCGGTGGAGTTGGTCTCCGTGGTGGACGAGTTGGTCGACACCGCGCACGGGGACACCCGCCAAGCGACGCGCGCGTCCACGCAGGCGATCCAGACCGCGCGCACGCTGTTGTTGCTGATCAGCGCGGTCAGCCTGGTCGGCGCCCTGCTGATCGCCTGGCTGTTCGTGGGACGGGTGCTGCTGCGCCGGCTGGGCATGCTGTCCGACTGGATGCGCCGCATGGCGGGCGGCGACCTGGAGGCGCGGGTCGAGATCGGCGGCCGCGACGAGGTGGCCGACATGGCCGCCGCGCTGGAGGTGTTCCGCCGTCACGCCCTTGAGGTGCAGCGGCTGAACCTGGTGGAGCGTCTGGCCCAGGAGTTGCAGGGCAAGAACGTGGAGCTCGAGAAGGCGCTCGAGGACCTGGGCCGCGCCCAGGACCAGATCGTGGTGCGCGAGAAGCTGGCCGCCCTGGGCGAGCTGACCGCCGGGGTCGCGCACGAGATCCGCAACCCGCTGAACTTCATCAAGAATTTCTCCGAGGCCTCCGAGGAGCTGATCGACGAGCTCAGGGAGGTCCTCGAAGAGGAGGGCGAGAAGCTGGACGACGAGCAGCGCTCGCTGCTGTCCGAAATCTCGGGCGACCTGGTCGAGAACCTGGGGCGCATCCGCTCGCACGGCGACCGCGCCAACCGCATCGTGCACGACATGCTGATGATGGGCCGCCACTCCGCCGAGGTGCTGAAGGTCGAGATCAACGGCCTGCTGGAGGAGTACGCGCGGCTCGCCTACCACAGCGCGCGGGCCAGCGACCCGGAGTTGCAGCTCGACATCACGTACGACCTGGACCCGCAGATGGGGGAACTGCTGGTGATCCCGCAGGACCTGGGCCGCGTGTTCCTGAACCTGGTCGCCAACGCCTGCGACGCCACCGACGAAAAGCGGCGCGGCGGAGCGTCCGGCGAGCGGGAAGGTAGCCCCTACGAGGCGACCTTGTCGATCGCCAGCAAGCGCGAGGACGAGCGCGCCGTGATCCGCATCAAGGACAACGCCGACGGCATGCCGCCGGAGGTCGTCGAGAAGATCTTCACGCCGTTCTTCACCACCAAGCCGGCCGGCAAGGGCACGGGTCTGGGCCTGGCGATGTCCGCCGACATCGTGCGGGAGCACGGCGGCACGATCCAGGTCAACACCGAGCCGGGGCGGTTTACGGAGATGGTGATCGAGCTGCCGCTGGAGCCGCCGGCCAGCCTGGGGGTAGCCGAGGAGGAAGCGTGAGCCCGACCCCTGCGGATGCGATTACCCACGCATCGCGGAGTGTCCCGCTCCTCGGCGCTCCCGATGGTCTCTGGTCATGTCGTCAAGACGTGTTTGATCGTCGTGTAGAACTCCAGGAATCGCCCATCCGTTCCTCGCGTCAAGAGCTGCTTGACTTCGGCTATGCACAGGTCGCTGAGCGCATCGACGGCAGCGGCACGGAGCGCGTTGAGCTTCGGCAAGGCCAACCCCAGTCGATCGATGGTCGTCTGTGCCGACGGATCGTTGGGGCGAGGGAATATATCGCCGTTGGCAGTGAAGCTGAAACGCTCTTCGCAACTTGGATCGAGAGGAGAAACCAGCAGTGCTTCGTCGAACCAGCTTCTCTTCCGATGCCCGCAGTGAAGCGGCTCACCCGGTGCCGGATCCTGTTGGCAGGAACAATGGAGGTTGCCGTAGTCGAGCTGAAGATTTGTGAAGCACTCTTTGGGGCGAAAGTGTTCTACGTGGCTATCGGTCGCGGCAACCGATGACTCGCAATAGCAACAAATGAACCCTTGCTCTCGCATGAGCGACTCGCGAACGCTCTGCTTGAGCGCTGTCGGCACCCTGTTCCATCTCGGTCGATGGGCCATCTTGTCTTGCTTCTTCCACTGCACGAAGTCGTGTGGCTCCGCGGACTTCACGATTTGCTTCATGCCCCAAGGACCTCTTTTCGACGGATCAGGACATCCGCCTTTACCAAGTCCGGGTCGCGCCCGATCGCCTGCCGCATATTGCCCAGTAAACGCTTGGCAGACGTGATGTTTCCCTGTTCTATCGCCAGGAAGAGATCGGTCATACGTTCCTTCACTTCTTGTGGACGCGCAGGGACGTCCATGATGTCCTCGAGTATCCTGCTCGCTGTTTGACCATAGGCATCTTCCGGTCGTTTGGCGCTGACGCCCGATGTGGTTCTCTCCAGGATCCAGATGCACTGCCGATCCAAGTGGCTGAGAACCTGTGGCGAGTGGGTCGACAATAGAAACTGACAGTTGGGAAAGGTCTCCTGCAGTGCGGTAGTGATGTGGCGTTGCCATCCTGGGTGCATGTGGAGATCGATTTCATCGATCAGGACGACGGCCTCGCCTTCGAGGGGATTCTCAGCCGCGGGATTGGCGATGGCCATACGACGAGCCAGATCGCCTGCCATCGCAAGTGTGCACTTCTCGCCGTCCGAGAGTTGGCTGACAATCAACTCCTCGCCTCGTTTGTCGACTACCATTCGAAGCAACGGCGATCGCTTTACCTTGAGGCCGTGGAAGCCGGGAAGTAACCTCTCGACAGCTCTTCTCACCGCTTGAAGCTGCGGATCGCGGAATTCCGGTTCTTCCGTGCGCCGCTCGTTTTCCAGATCTTCGCGGTCCCTGAACCACTCGAAGAAGATCCTGAAACTACTCCATGCCCCCGACAACGCTTGATCGTAAGCAGCCAGTCGATCGAACTGATGCCGCTTTCTTATCCGCAGAGGGATATCCAGTACCGCGCGATTGACAGGATAGTAAACCGCAAGTGGGAGGCTGAGGAGTTCATTTTCTTCCAGTTGAGAGAGGAATGAATCTATGTTCCGGCGTAGCTCCACGAGTCTCGTGATCGTTTGTCGTTTCCTGCCTCTCCGGGATTTGGTGACGCTCCAGTGAACGGACTCACCGTGAAATGAGATCTCAATCCTGTTCCGCGTCTCGGTGACACCATTGGTGATGTCGTTGTCCACGAAGTACCGTCCGGTGCCGGTGGAAGAGCGCAGCCTTCCAATAAGACGCGATAGCATAATAGCCGCACAGTCGAGGACCGAGGACTTGCCCGCGCCGTTAACTCCCACCAGCACGTTGATCGGTTCAGGGAATTCCAGTTCGAGCTCTGAAATACCTCTGAAGCCCGCGATATTGAGAGAGTTCAGCTTCATAGTCGGTCAGCTCCATCGGTCAGGTCATCGCAAGATGGTGGCATCTGGTGCCCGAGCCATGCGTGAGCTGGCACGCAATGCGACGGACATGCTATCGGCTCGCCACGCGCGTGCACTCTTGCGTCCTGGATTGTAGCGTATCACAGGCGAGAGGATGTTTGCTCCGCCGCACCGGAGTCGTGCGATCGTCGTTGCGTGTCCGCCACCTAGCTCAACGAGATGGTGTGCGGCGCCATGCGTACGCAGATCAGGAACTGCTCCCGCGATCTACTTCCTTGTCCGTGCGGCTGCGGAAGTGTCCGGTGCGAAGCTCCGTCTTCGCCGTAGCACCAACCCGGGCACTCGCTCCCAGTCGTCTTGATTCGCGGTAGGGGAACGAAGCAGAATCGCGGTGAAATGACAGGATCTTTGCACATCGGTGGGATATGAGAGACGAGATCAAGCGTCAGGTGGCTGTGTGCGTGGAGGGGTTGCGGCGCGGCGCGCTCAACGAGGAGAGCCTGCGGCGCATCGCGGAGCTGGCCGACGGGATTGCGGGCGGCCGCCAGGACCTGCTGTACCTGCAGGCCGAGCAGACCTCGATGACGAGCAAGGTGATCGGCATGAGCATGTTCGTCGACGGCGAGTTCACCGACGGCCCGGACGACCCGGACGACTGGCCGTACCAGACGGTCGGCGAGGCGCTGGCCGACGGATGGCGGATCGTCAAGTTCCCGGAGATGGCGATCCTGCTCGACGACCGGCGCACCTACGGACTGGGCTGCGAGTTCATCCTGGAGAAGTGGGGGCCGTCCACATGAGGAGACCACATGAGGAGACCACATGAGGAGACTGGCACCATGAGGCTGCACGACTGCGATCCGACGATGACCGACACGCAGGTACTGGAGTTCTGCAAGAAGGGGTTCCTGATGCTGGAGGCCGTTGTCGGAGACGACATCAACCGGCGCACGGTCGAGTTCGTGGAGAACAGGGGCAGCGAGCCGAGCGAGATCCTGGAGCAGGACTGGTTCATGGACAACGTCATCCTGCAGGCCGACGCCGCCGGGGCGGTGCGCTCGCTGCTCGGCAGGGACTACGGCCTGCCGGTGCTGGTGAGCAACCATCGGGTCACCTGTCCCATGCCGCGGCAGCAGTGGCACCGGGACGGCAACTCCCCGCACGGCCCGGCGCTGAAGTACCTGCAGGTCTTCTACTACCCGCAGGAGGTTCCGCGGGAGATGGGCCCCACGGAGGTGTTGCCCGGCTCCCACTTCCTCTACACCAACGGACAGCTCCCGCAGAACTACATGGGCCACTACGGCGGGATCCGCGGGTCGCACTACACCACCGCGCCGGCGGGGACGATCTTCCTGACGGTCTACTCGATCTGGCATCGCCGCAGCGCGTCGACCGGCTCCGGGGTCCGCAACAACCTGAAGTACAACTACTTCCGCACGGCACCGCCGGAGCGCGACTGGATCCGCGAGGAGGACTTCGACTTCGCGACCGCGGACTACGGTTTCGGCGAGCCGCTCACGTACCGGCAGCAGCACCGCGACACCATCGACAACGCGGAGATGTTCTGCTGGCTGTGCGGCAAGGAGGAGGAGTTCCGCGTGCTGGGCGGTCAGGGCTGGCCGGTGCCGAACTCCGACAACCACGCGCTCATCGCGCCGCCGTATGGCGTGCCGGAGGGGCTGGACCGGTAGCGCTCAGGTCCAGGCCGTCGACCGCGCCGGCGTTCCGCCGTGCCCGTCGCGGCGGACGGGGATCGGGGTGGCCTTGAGCTCCCGGATGAGCTCGATCAGGCCCTCGACGGCCGCTTCCAGGAACAGCTCACCCTTCGCCTTCGTCGCCTTCGTCGCGTCCCCCATCACGCCGCTGGCCGTGAGGCTGCTCCAGTGGGGCATGAGCCGGGCTGCCGACCCCTGCGGGTGGGCGCCTTCCAGCAGGTCGATGCTGAAGCTCGGCGGCAGCGGCGTCCGCTCGTCCACGGCCTTGGACATGTCGACCAGATCGGGCTCAAGCGCAAGGTACAGTGACGTCTCGTATTCGCCGGCGTGGGCCGCGCCGTTGAAGTCGGAGTCCCGCAGGGTCCGCGCCACCTCCTTCACGCGCCGCAGGTCCCAGTGGCTGGCGAAGGCGCAGAGGATGCGGCTCTCGTACTCGACGTTCGCAAGGCGCGCCGCCAGGTCGAGGGGCGAGGCGTTGCTGCCGTGCCCGTTGATGATCAGGATGCGCGCGAAGCCCTGGTGGGCAAGGCTGCAGCACACGTCCCGCACGTAGCGGATGAACGTGTCCCAGCCGATGGTGAGCGTGCCCGGGTAGTCCATGTGGTGCGGGCTGTAGCCGTGCGGCACGGCCGGCACCAGGATGGCCTCCTGAGGGATCCGCGACACGGCGCGGTCGCAGATGCGGGTCGCCAGCACGACGTCCGTGTCGACCGGCAGGTGCGCGCCGTGGTCCTCGTAGGTTGCCACGGGCAGGACGGCCACGCGATCCTGTCGGGCCGCGTCCTTGACCTCGTGCATGGTCATCTGGGCGAAACGGTATTTCATGGTCATGGTCCCCCACGGTACGGTATGGTATAGCCGTGACCAAACCACGTGTCTACGTCGAGACTACTATCCCCAGTTTCTACGTGGAACGTCGTATCGCTCCTGAAGTCGTTGCTCGACGTGAGTGGACGCGGCAGTGGTGGAGCGACGCTTCTGACCGATACGAACTGGTCACGAGTTTGGCCGTACTGGACGAGCTCACAGGCGGTATATCAGAGCGCGGCGAACGACGGCTGACGCTTGTTCAGAACTCTCCTCTCTTGCCGATCGAGTCGGCAACTGCCGAGATCGTGCAGACGTACATCCAGCACAAGGTGATGCCGGCCGATCCCGGTGGCGATGCGCTCCACCTTGCGCTGGCGTCCTTTCATAGATGCGACTTCCTGGTCACCTGGAATTGCCATCTGGCGAACGCAAACAAGTTCGGTCATATTCGCCGCATAAACGTACTAATGGGGCTATTTGTGCCGGCATTGGTGACGCCCATGGAGCTACTTGGAGGTAGGGATGAAGCAGACTCAGGCTGATCCGGTGATCGACGAAGTTCGAGAGGTGCGCCACCGCATTTCAGCGCGCGTTGACCATGATCCCGCACGGCTGGTGGCTTACTATATCGAACTACAGAAACGGTATGAAGATCGGTTGATCGCGGTAGAGAGCGCCGCCGAGCCAGCAGGCGACTCAACGGCCAAACCTGGTGTTTCAGACCGCCACTGCTGACTCTTCCGTCGGGCTTGGGCGTGGCCAGCGGCAGTGGCGGCTTTGATGCTCCGCGTCGTACGTCGGTAGCCGACATCCCTCGCTTCAGATCAAGAGATCCTGAACAGTTCCCCGAGGAGTCGCGCGGGGTCGCATAAGCTGACAACAAAGATCTGATGTGCATGAGAAAGTCGGAGCGGGACCGCCGCTTTGACGGGCACCGTCTCGGCGGCCGCCGCTACGGGCTCGTACGCGGGACCTGGATCGTGTTCCAGGACGCGCCGCTGGCCGCGGTGATTCGCGCCGCGGTGACGCTGGCGGCCGGCGCCGCGACGGGGCCGCTGCTGGTGCTGGCGACCGAGCGCTTCGTGGCCACCGCCCTCGACGTGGCCGGCGGGAATCTGCCGCCGGCGGCCATCGCCGCGCCCGTGATCGCGCTGGCCGCGCTGTTCGCCGTGCAGATCGTCGAGTCGGTCGTCCGCTCCCTGGCGGATAGCCGCATCGAGGCGGGCCTGCGGCGCGGCTTCCGGGCCGACCTGACCGGCAAGCGGGCGCGGCTGGAGTATCACTACGTCGAGAATCATGAGACGTGGGACCTGCTGCAGCGCGTGACGGCGGGCGCGGAAGCGGAATCCCGGCCGGCGCCGGAACGCGGACCGGTCAAGCAGGCGTTCGATGACGGAGTGGCTCTGGCGGCGCTGGCCGTGCGCGTGATCGGCCTTGCCGCCGTGCTGGCGAGGCTGGGCTGGTGGATCGTCCCGGCCGCGATCGCGATCACGGTTCCTTTCGTGCTGCTCGGTGTCCACAGCGGGCGCCGTCACTACGAGCTGGAACGGCGTCTGTCGCGCCGCCGGCGCCGTGCCGAGTACCTGTCGGAGGAGGTGCTGCAGGGGCGGGAAGCCGCGCTGGAGCGGGTTCTGTTCGACTTCGCGGAGTACGTCAACGCGGGGTGGCGTGACGCCTACGACGGCGCGCGCCGGTTGCACTTCCGCTGGATAGTCCGCCTCTGGGTCCGTTACAAGGGCGGCGCAGCCCCGGCCATCGTCGTGATCATCGCCGCCATGCTGGCGCTGCTTCGGCCCCTGCAGGCGGGGGCGATCGACGTCGCCTTCTACGTCGCGGCGGTCATGGCCCTCCTGCAGGCCGAACGCGTCGTCGCTCAGGAGCTGGTGCAGATCACCTCCCGGCTCTCCCGGCACCGGGAGTTCTTCGTCGACCTGACCGCGTTCTCGGCGATGGCCGAGACGCCGCGCCCGCTCACGAGGCGTGTGCCCGAGGAGACCTTCAGATCGATCGAGTTCGACGGAGTGAGCTTCACGTATCCCGGCACCGGGCAGCCGGTCCTCACGGAGGTCAGCTTTGTGCTGGAGGCCGGCCGGCACTACGCGCTGGTCGGCGCCAACGGGTCCGGCAAGTCGACCATCGCCAAGCTGATGCTCGGACTGTACCGCCCCGACGGCGGCCGGATCCTGATCGACGGCGTGCCGATCGCCGAATGGCCGCAGGATGCCTTGAACGGGCTGTTCGGCGTGGTGTTCCAGGACTTCGCGCGCTACTCGCTCACGGTTCGTGACAACGTCGAAGTCGCCGCTGGCGGCGGCCTTGACGATGCCGCCGTGCGGGCGAGCTTGGCGCGCGCGGGCCTCGGCGACGACTTCGTCGGCCAGCTGCCGGGGGGGTACGACACGCCACTGGGCAAGGTGCTGCGTGGCGGCGTGGACGTGTCCGGCGGTGAGTGGCAGCGGCTCGCCATGGCGCGTTCACTCGCCGGCGAGGCGCCGGTGCGCATCCTCGACGAACCGACGGCGGCCCTGGATCCGCTGGCGGAGAGCGAGCTGTACCGGTCGTACGCGCGCGCCGCGACCGGGCTGACGACGCTGTTCATCAGCCATCGCCTGGGCTCGACGAAGATCGCGGACCGGATCCTGGTGGTGGATGGCGGATCGATCGTCGAGTCCGGCACCCACGAAGAGCTGATGCGGCAGGACGGTCTGTACGCGCGGATGTTCACGGCGCAGAGGCACTGGTATGAGACCGGATAGTCGCCCGTCGTACTTCCGGCTCCTCGCCCGGGTGACGGGGCTGGTCGGCCGCATGGCGCCGCTCCCATTGCTGGCCCTGCTGGTCGTCCAACCGGCCTTCATCGGCGTGGAACTGCTGGTGTACCACATGCTCGATCGGGTACTGGCGGGAGTGACCGGCGCACGGTGGGACGCGATCGCCGGCGCGACCGTCGCCGCCGGGGTCGTGATCCTGGCGCGGGAGCTCCTGGAGGTGGCATCGAATCTGGCTCACGCGCACGTCGCAGGCAAGGCCATCGGCGTGCTCACCGAGTTCCTCAGCCGCAAGGCTGCGCGGCTGGAGGTCATCGACTTCGAGACGCTGGAGGCGAACGAGCGCGTCGAGCTGGCGAAAGCGGGGCCGGGGGGAGCGCTGATGATGCTGATGGCGTTCCTGAGCCCGGTCAGCATGTCGATGTTGCTGGTGGCGGCGGGGATCTATCTCCATTCGCTCGCCCCGCCGCTGGCGCTGGTCGTTCCCTTCATCTTCGTGCCCCGCATCGCCAGCCACGTCGTCCGCGGCACCCGGTACTACCGGCTCGAACGCAGGACGCTGCCGATGCGGAGGGAGTTCGAGTACCTGGAGCGCTGCCTGACCGATCGTGAGTACTTCAAGGAGACGAGGGTCCTGGGCGCCGGGGCTCGCCTGCTGCGACGGTACGAGGAGGTGCTGCGCCGGTTCAACGCGGAGCGATGGCGTGAGGATCTCCGGGTCGGGATGATCGATCTGGGACTCGGAGTCCTGATGCTGCTCGGGTACGGGGGCTCATTCGTGCTGGCGGCGCTGCTGCTCGCGAACGGCAGCATCGGTGTCGGCGGGTTCGTCGTGGTCCTCTACGCGATGAGCCGGTTCATGCTCATGACCGAAGCCGTCATGGAAGGGTTCGGGGTGTCATACCGCCACAGCGTTCAGGCATCCCACCTGGTCGAGTTCCTCGATCGCGACGAAGGCCGGCCCGCCGGCGATCCTGCGGGACGCGGGGCCGGAGGCGCCGTCACGGCGCGGAACGTGTCGTTCACCTATCCCGGAACGTATGCGGTCGCCGTCGACGGCGTGAGCGTGGACCTCGCGTCCGGCACCACGGTGGCGCTGGTCGGCGCCAACGGAGCCGGCAAGACCACGCTGGCCAAGCTGCTCCTGGGGCTCTTCGTGCCGACCGGCGGCGACGTGGTACGGGGCACCGTCAACACCAGGGACGCGACCAGGCAGGACATCCGCGAGCGGACCTCCGCGGTGTTCCAGAACTTCCAGCGCTATCAGATGACGCTGCGGGACAACGTGGTCCTGGCCGACGCGACCCGCGCGGAGGACGAGCAGGCGCTGCTCCGGGCGCTCGACCGGGGAGGCGTGCCGGCGGAGCTGTGGCAGGGAGCGGAAGGACTGGACCTCATGCTGTCGCGCGAGTTCGGGACCCGCGACCTGTCACTCGGGCAGTGGCAGCGGGTCGCGATCGCCCGCGGGCTGTTCCGGGAGCACGACCTGATCCTGCTCGACGAGCCGACCGCCTCGATCGACCCACTGGAGGAGCAGGCGGTCTACGAGCGGTTCATGGAGATGGCCGCCGGCCGCACGGCGATCCTGGTCACGCATCGCCTGGGCTCGGCACGGCTGGCGGATCGAATCCTGGTGATGCGGGACGGGCGCATCGTCGAGGACGGAACCCACGAGCGGCTGCTCGAACGGCGCGGCCTGTACCACGAGATGTTCACCGCTCAGTCCGCGTGGTACCGCCGAGACGACTGAGTTGATCGCGGCGCTGAGGTCATTCCAGTCTGTTGTGCAGTGAGCAGATGACCGCGTCGACGCCCCGGTGACCCCAGCGCACGGGAGTCAGGGGCAAGCCGGTCCCTCCGAGAAGGAACCCGGCCGTGCCGCCGAATCGCTCCAGGACGCGACGGTGGCGCCTCGCTATCGGAGACTCCCGGTCAGGTGCGTTCAGCCGGATCGTCAAGGTTTGATCGATGCAGAACGGTGTGATCCCCGTGGCGCGCAAGAACCGTAAGCCCATCGGCTCACATGCGCCCTCGTGTGATCTGATCGATCTCTTGAAGTGGTGTGTCCATCCGCACCAGACCATCATCTTGGAGTGACTGGCGATCCCGCTGAATGCGGCAGCCAAGTTGCTGGCCTGTTGTTAGTCACGCTCGTTCAAGGAAGGCAGGCGCCCGGGACTTCTGCTCTCCATGTCGATCTCATAGGCGATCAGCGACCAACCATGTTCCAGCGCCGTCATCATCAGCGTTCGCAGATCGGCTTGGGCCAGATAACCTCTGCCGGGCCCGAGGCGTCGCTCCGGCTCCCGGTTCGCTGCGGCCGCAAAGTCCGGCGTAAGAGCCTCCATAGCCAAGTGACGAACTCCTGCTGCGTGCGCGGGCGCCATCATGCGCACGCCGATGCCGCGCGTGCGCGTGCAGCGCCTCAAGCCGTCATGTCCCTCGTTCACCATGAGCACGCGACTTCTCGCGAGTCCGATCTCGACCAGTTCCTCGGGACTTCGCCATCGCCGCATCGTTCGAGCGTAGTACAGCGACCACGCGTGAGCACCTCGTCCTGTGGCCGGCGAACACCCGGACGGGGCGGAATTGTCGGTGACGGCACGCCGGGATACGTTGGTCGGCATGAAGGCGGCGGTGTCACGGGTGTTCAGTCCCGGCACGGGCGCCACACCGCCGGCACTCACCGGACGCGAAAGGGAGCAGGCGGTGCTGACGCAAGGTTTGGCTGACCTGCTCGGCGGCGCGTCTCCACCCCACGACGCGGAAGTGGATGTGGCAACCCTCACCCCGAACGACATCCCCTGGCCCCGCCGTCATCGGGCGTGAGGAACCTGCGAACGGGGCTTGCCGCCCGGTGAACCGGCTGGGCTACATCTGGAGCCCGCCGGGCCAACTGCCGCCGGTCGTCTGGGTTGCCGGCATCCCGTCGCTGATGACCCATGTGCTCGACCACTTCCCGTGAGAAGCGCCCGCGGTTCCCGACTCGGGTTCAACGAGGGGATGCGCACCGCGCAGGCGGCGTGGTACGCGCGGGGAAGCTAGCCCTTCCCCCGGAGGTCAGGGAGCGGGCGAAGCCGGCTCCCTGACGAGCAACCGCTGGTTGGCGGCCACCTCGTTCAGAACCTGGACGGCGCCGCCCGGCCACTCGATGTGCACGGTGGCGATGTGCTCCAGGCCGGGCCCCAGGCCGAAGTGGGCGATCGCCTCGTTCTGGCCCAGGTAGTTGTTGCTGCCGCCCAGCACCTGCACCAGGCGCCGTTCCGGCTCTGTCGCGCTTGGAGTGACGGTGATGCGCGCGCCGACCCCCTGCCGGTTGGACACCGTGCCTTCCAGCCGGAGTTGGAGCCAGCGGTTCGGTCCCGCGTGTCCGGGACGGTTGGTGTCGTTGCGGTACAGCACCGGACGGCCGCTGTTGTGCACCACCATCAGGTCCAGGTCGCCGTCCGGCTCCAGGTCGAGCGCCGCCAGCCCGGTGCCGACGCCGGTGGCCGTGAGCCCTTCCTCCTGCGCCACCTCCTCGAACCGGCCACTGCCGTCGTTGCGCCACAGTCGCATCGGATCGTCGGCGAAGCCGGCGGTGTTGGCGGTGTACGGGACCTCGTCGGCGTAGTCCACGCCGGTGGCCAGCACCAGGTCCAGGTCGCCGTCGTTGTCGTAGTCCAGGAAGGTGGTGCCCCATCCCCAGGAGCCGTCCCGCACGCCGGCGGCGTCGGTGGCATCCTCGAAGAAGCCGCGGCCGATGTTGCGGTACAGCCGGTTGCCGTCGCGGTAGGGCACTCCTTCCTCGTAGATGGCGCTCACGAACCAGTCCATGCGGCCGTCGCCGTCGTAGTCGCCGACCGCCGATCCCATGCCGTACTGGTCGGTGCCGACCCGCGCCCCGGTCGTGCCGTGCACGAAGCGCCCGTTGCCGCGGTTCCAGTAGAGCTGGCTGGCGTTGTGGTCGGCGACGATGACCAGCTCGGGATAGAGGTCGTCGTCCAGCAGGGCAAAGGTGGACGTGAGGCTCTGGCCCTCGGCCAGCGGGTTGACGGCGATGACACGGTGCTGGGAGACGCCGGCGTAGCGGGTCACGTCCTCGAAGCTGCCGGGCGCCTCTGCCCCCAGGTTGCGCAGCAGGCGCGCGTTGCTCTGCGCCCCCACGGTCATCTGGCGCAGGAATCGCCACTCGGTGGTGTGCAGGTCGAGGTAGCCGTCCAGGTCGTAGTCCCCGAAGGTGGCGCTGAATCCGAAGTGGAGGTCGTCACCTTCCGTGGCCGCTCCGCGCTCCACCGCCTCCTCCGAGAACGAGCCGGCGCCGTCATTCACGAACAGGTGGAAGCGGTGCGAGAACAGGCTGGTCACGTACAGGTCCAGGTCTCCGTCGTTGTCGACGTCTCCCCAGGCGGAGCCGTTGGACTGCACCTCGGCCAGGTGGGCGGGGCCGAAGGCGGCATCGGTGACGTCCGCGAAGGTGCCGTCGCCGCGGTTCCGGTACAGGATGTCGCTGTCGTCCAGGCGGGTGACGTACAGATCGACCAGTCCATCACCGTCGTAGTCGCCGGCCGCCACCCCGCCGGTCGTATAGGTCTGCATGGCAGCCGGTACGTCGTCCCCGCGCCGAAACTGCACGTAGTCGATGCCGGCGGCATCCGTCACGTCGTGGAAGGTCTGCGCCAACCCCGGCACCGCCGGGACGCAGGCGAGAATGGCGGCGAACAGGAACCCGCTCACTCTTCGAGTGAG
The DNA here is from genome assembly GCA_963662775.1 of Spirochaetia bacterium. Lineage (GTDB taxonomy): Bacteria > Spirochaetota > Spirochaetia > SZUA-6 > Bin103 > CATQHW01. The sequence goes on along the minus strand of OY759747.1, from coordinate 36,592 downwards.
ATTCGCTGCGCTCATTCTTCGAGTGAGATTCGCTGCGCTCATTCTTTCACCGCACCCACCAGGATGCCCTTGATGAAGTAACGCTGGAGGAACGGGTAGACCAGCACGATGGGAACGATCGTCACCATCATGGTCGCGAACTGCAGGCCGTCGGGATGCAGGTAGTGGAAGTTGGCTGCATCGGCCCTGGTCCGCGCCGCCTCGGTGGTGAAGTCGCCCATGTTCGCCTGCTTGATGACCCGGACCAGCACCCCCTGCAACGTATCCAGCCAATCCGAGCGCGTAAAGTAGGCGGTGTCGAACCACGAGCTCCACTGCGCGACCGCCGCGAACAGCGCGATGACGGCGATCACCGGCGTCGAGATGGGCAGGTAGATCGCCCTGAAGATGCGCGCGTAGCCGGCGCCGTCCACGCGGGCCGACTCTTCCAGGGAGACCGGGATCTGGTTGAACTGAGCCATGAAGATGATCACGTAGAAGAAGGAGAAGAGGTTCGGGAGGATGTAGACGGCGAACCGGTCGAGCAGGCCCAGAGCCCGCAGATTGAGGTAGATCGGGATCAGGCCCCCCGAGAAGAACAACGGGACGGTGAACAGGACCAGGTAGAGGTTACGGTAGGGAAGCTCCCGCTTGCGCAGCGCGAACGCGCACATGGCGCAGGTCAGCACCGTGGCCGCGGCGCCCACGACCGTCCGGCTGACCGACATCAGGAAGGCGTCCAGCACCCGCCCGTTGCCGAAGATGATCCGGTAGTGGCGCAGGGTCAGATCCTCCGCGAGCAGCCATGCCGGACCGAAGATGAGCCCGCCGTTCAGGGAATTGAGAGCGAAGTAATAGAGCGGATAGAGAATGCCCAGCGCCAGGATGAGGATCGGAACGTAGATGCCCAGGTACACCGCCAGTGTCGGCCGCCGGGTCATCGCGGCGACTTACCCCTTGATGGAGCCGATAAGGATTCCCTTGATGAAGTAGCGCTGCAGGAACGGGTAGACCATCACGATCGGGAGGACCGTGACCAGCATGGTCGCGAACTGCACGCCCTCCGGATTGAGATGGTTGGTGATTTGTTCATCCTGCAGGGCCGCCATTTCCTGGACGAAGCTGCCCAGGCTGCTTTGCTTGACGACGCGCAGCAGAACGGCCTGCAGAGTCTCCAGGGTGTCCGAACGGGTGAAGTACAGCGTGTCGAACCAGGAGTTCCACTGCGCGACCCCGGCGAACAGGGCGATGGCGGCGATCAGGGGCATCGATATGGGGAAGTAGATCCTCATGAAGATGCGGAAGTAGCCGGCGCCGTCGATGCGCGCCGAGTCCTCCAGCGAGACCGGCAGGTCGTTGAAGCTGGTCATCATGATGATGACGTAGAAGAACGAGAAGAGCTGCGGAAAGATGTAGACCCAGAAGGTGTCCAGCAGCCCGAGAAACCGGAGGTTCAGGTAGATCGGAATCAGGCCGCCGGAAAAGAACAGCGGAATGGCGAAGATCACCAGGTACCAGTTGCGGAACGGCAGGTTGGGCTTGCGTAGCGCGAATGCGCACATCGCGCAGTTGAACACCGTGAACACGGTGCCGATCAGGGTCCGGGCCGTCGACGTCGTGAACGCGGTCAGCAGGCGATTGTTGGCGAAGATCACCTGGTAGTTCCTGAGCGTGAGGTCCGGGGGCAGCAGGTACGCGGGACCGGCGTGGAGCTGGATGTTCACGGAGTTGATCAGGTAATAGTAGAACGGATAGATGATGGAGATGCCGAGCACCACGAGCGGCGCGTAGACCCCGGCGTACATCAGCGGCGTGACTCGCCGGTGGTGGGCGAGGATCCCGTGCTGGGCTCTTGAACCCATCAGAACAGCCCCTTGCCGGTGAGCCGCTTGCTGAGGTTGTTGACGGTCAGCAGGATCGCCAGGTTGATCACCGACTTGAACAGGCCGGCGGCGGTGGCGTACGAGTAGCGGCCGTGCTCCAGCCCGACCCGCAGGATCAGCGTGTCGAAGATGTCCGACACCCCGCGGTTGAAGGGGTTGCCGAGCACGAACACCTGGTCGAAGGTGTCGCCGGTGCCCTGCATGATCTGCGAGCAGCGCAGGATCAGCAGGATCATGAATGTGCCGAGCAGGTGCGGCCAGGTGATGTGGATGGCCTTGGTCCAGCGCCCGCCGCCGTCGATCTCGCACGCCTCGTACATCTCCTGGTCGATGCCGGCGATCACGGCCAGGTAGATGATCGACCCCCAGCCCACCTCCTTCCAGAAGTCGGAAAGGACCAGCAGCGGCCAGAAAAAGGTCTTGTCGGCGATCAGGTCCACCGGCTCTCCGATCAGCCCCAGGCCGAGCAGCAAGGCGTTGAACGGCGATTCCGGGGTGGGCCGCAGGAAGTTGTACATCATGCCGCCCACCACCACCCAGGAGATGAAGTGCGGGAGATAGGAGACGGTCTGAGCCGTCTTCTTGAAGCCGCGGTGAATCACCTCGTTGAGCATCAGGGCCAGCAGCACCGGCGGCAGCGACAGCAGCCCCAGCTTGAGTGCCGAGATGACCAAGGTGTTGCGCAGCACCACGCTGAAGTTGGGCGCCTTGAAGAAGTCGATGAAGTGCTCGAAGCCGTTGTTGAATGCCCACGGACTGGCCCAGATGCCGGTGAACACGTCGTAGCGCTTGAAGGCGATGATGATCCCGTACAGCGGCAGGTAGTTGAAAAGGATGGTGGCCAGCAGCGACGGCAGGATCATCAGGTGCAGCACGTGGATGCCGCGGTCGGCCCACGTTCGCCGCCTGCGCGTGAGATGCCTGGTCAGGGTCCGTTGGGTGAGCTCACTCATCGCACTATTCGCAAAAGAAGGGGTGGTGCCACGCGTACGCGCGGCACCACCCCTCGTAAGTTCTCGTAGACGAGTCGACCTCTACAGGCCGACGCTGTACTTGGCGACGCGCTCGGCGTGTCCGTTCAGCACCTGGGTGTACCAGGCGTTGAGCGTGTCCAGGCCGAGGTCACGCATGGTGGCGATCATCTCGTCGTAGCCGGCCTGCACGGCGTCGGCGGATCCGGAAATGATGTCGAAGATCTGCGTGCTGTAGTAGTCCTTGATGGTCGCGGCGATCTTCTCTTCCTCGGAACCGGCCGTGTAGTTGTCCACGCCGCGGAACTTCATCAGGTCGGTATAGTTGGACAGCGCGGTGTCATAGATTTGCTGCCCGATTTCGTCGAGATTCGGCCAGCCCCCCTGCTCGGCGGTGTACTTGTCGCGGAACAGGTACATGGATCCCAGTCCATACTTCGCGCGGTAAAGCTGAGGTCCCGGATTCTCCGCCTGGAAATCTCTGAGGTACTGCCTCGTCACCGGGATGTCGTACCCTCTGAAGTCCCTGGGGTCGGAGTGGACGCCTTCGATCCCGAAGATCATGCGCTTCTGGGTCGACTTTTGAGCCAGCCAGTCCAGCCACTGGATCGCCCGGTCGGGGCGTTCCGCCTGCGTGGTGACCATCACTCCCGAGCCGCCGACGCCGCCGCGCAGGTCGTCGATCTCGTACTTCATGTGCGGCTCGATCGTGAATGCCGGCAGCATGATGAAGCGCAGGCTCTCCACGCCGAGCTTCTCTGCCAGCGGCGCCCGCGCCTGGATGAAATCCGTGGCGTTGTGGATGCCGGCCGCGTTGTCGGCGTCCTGGTTCAGCTCGGAGAAGATCTTGGTCATCATGTTGCCCCAGAGCTGCGGCTGCTTCTCCGTGAACTCCGTACGGGCGATGAGCTGCTCGTTGTACAGGGTGTTGGCGAACTGCAGCACCTTCACGAAGTCTTCGTGCTCCCAGTACTTGTACCACACGCCGTCATCGCGCTGGAAGAAGCGCTGGTTGAGGCCGCCCAGCGGCAGCGAGCGCTCGACCACCCGCGGATTGCCGTCCTTGTCCGGTGAGGGGCCGCGCAGCGACTGCACGGGCGTCAGCTCCGGGAACTCCTGCTTCACGCGGCGCAGCAGGTCGACGTAGTCGTCGGTGTTGTTGATCTCCGGTGCGCCGAGGTGCTCGTACACTTCCTTGAGCACCGTCACGCCCTGCATCGCCTTGAGCACGAGAGGGCTCTCGATCTGCTCGTCCGTCACGTAATAGGACGGATGGAAGTAGAATCCCATGTCGTCGAAGTGCATGCGGTAGTACAGCCGGATGCGACTGTCCCAGTTGTCCATGTACTTGGGCGCGAACTTCTGGCTCAGCGCGTCCAGGTCGTGGACGAGGCCGCGCTGCACGAGCTGGGTGGACTGCTGCAGGTTGTGGCTCAGCCGCATCATGTCGGGCAGGTCGCCGGAGGCGAGCAGCACGTTGAGCATGGTCTGGTCGCTGTCGGGCGCGAAGGTCATGTCGAAGTCGACGCCGTTCTCCTCCACGAACATGCTGGTGAGCTCGTCGTCGCCGTAGTGCTCGTTGAGGTTGCTGTCGCTTCCCGCCATGGCGTCGAAGAAGAAAGTCAGCGTGATCGGGCTGGTGTCGGTGGTCCAGCTCGGATCGGCGATGACCATGTCCTCGGCGGCCATGGCTTCCTCCGAAGAGCCCTCGGCCCAGGCGGTCATGCTGAACGCGAGCAGCAATGCCAGTGCGATACCGGCGATGCCGGTCAATTTACCCATGGGTATTCCCCCTTTGGATTGATAAGGTGATTGAGCGGCATGCTGGGAGATGCCTGCCCAGTTGTCAAGAACGTGTTCTCGGCGACGTGGAGGCCGCTCAGCGCCTCCCCAGGAACCGGTCGCGGCCGGATACCATCGCCCTCAGCTTGCCGTCTGCCGCGGGGCGTGGCAGCACCCGAAGGCCGCAGTCGGGGTGCAGGTAGGCGATGCGCTCGGCCCCGAGCCGCCGCGCCAGCGCCTCGATGCGGCGCGCCACCTGCTCCGGCGTCTCGACCTGCAGGTCCTTGACGTCGATCACGCCCAGCCCCAGGCGGATGTCGGCGCGCACGTCGGCCAGGCGGTCCAGCTCGGCCGGCGTGCGGCGGGTGGTCTCCAGCACCAGGTGGTCGCAGCGCAGCAGGTTCATGAAGTCGATCAGCCGGCCGTAGTCGCCGCGCTGGATCATCTGCCCGCCGTAGTTGCCGAAGCACAGGTGCACGGCCCGCTCCGTGCCGGGCTCGACGCCGTCGAGCAGCCGGTTGATCGCCGCGGCCGCCAGCGGGCCGTCGCCCGGCGAGCCGGGCAGGTTGGGCTCGTCGACCTGCACCACGGCGGCGCCGATGCCGGCGATCTGACCGGCGAGCAGCTCCGCGAACGCCATCGCCAGCGACTCCAGGGTTCCGTAGTGGGCGTCCGCCACCGTCCTGGCGATCAGGTAGGGGCTGGACATCGTGAACTTGAGCGGTGCGTCGGCGCGGGCGCGGGCGCGGTCCCAGTCCCGCTTCAGGTTCAGGCGCCCGTCGCCGAGCGGCCCGACCACGACGCCGGGCGGTGCGCTGCGGAAGGCCATCTCGTCCCGTGACCGCCACGCTTCGAGCTGGCCGCGGGTGAGCTCCGCGTTGACGCCCGAGAGCGGGCGCACGAAGCGTTCCACCATCCCGCCAGGCGCGCGCCGCTGCAGGTCCCAGCGGCCAAGCTCGCCGTCGCAGATCACCTCGACGCCGGCGCGCCGCTGGGCGTCCATGACCACGGTCAGGGCATCCCCCAGCGCCTCTTCGTCCGAGCACTGCTTCAGCCAGTCGGGGACGGGGTAACTGCCGACGACGGTGGTCGTCACCGGATGCCGCTCCGCACCGCCGCCCAGGAGCGGGCTCGCTCGGCCGTCACCGCCCCGTCGTAGGCGGCCACGCGCAGCGCCGTCTCCCACGTGCCTCCCGCGGCGACCACGATGTCATCGTCCATCGTCGCGTTGAACATGGCCATCCCGTAGTCGCGAACGAACCACGGCCCGGTGCGGCGGCCGCTCGCGGTGTTGGCCAGGATCAGCAGGCAGACGCCGAAGCGGCCGAGGCCGGGCGGCTGCGCCTCGTACGCCACGAAGTCGCGATCCTTGCCGAACGCCACCTCGTCGGCGAGGCCGCGGCGGATCTCCGCGCCCCTGCCGGCGACCATCTCGCCCCCGAACGGCGGCAGGAGCTGGGGCTGGACCCGCACCCCGATCGAGCCGTGCTTGTTGGCCTCGAAGCGCAGCTCGCCGTAGGCCGCGGTCTTGCGCGAGATGACGTCACAGACGGTGGCGTCCGCAGCGGCGTACAGGTCGAAGTGGCGCACCTCGTCCAGCACCGGCGCGCCGTCGCAGCCGTTCCAGGTGCTGCGATACGTGAAGCGGAATCCGGTTTCCAGCGGCGTGATGCCGGCGCGCTCGCGATAGCGGATCTGCCCCAGGTGGTTGTAGACGTGCGAGTCCGGGGAGCGCCAGTCGGGATGCACCACCCAGAAGTTGGACAGGACGCCGCCGCACACCACCTTCGCCTGGGCCACGAACACCCCGTTGTGGAACGCGTGATCGAAAGCGTACTCCTGCGTCACGCCCAAGCCGCGCGGGGTGTTCAGCGGGTAGCACCAGGAGCGCAGGTCGTTGTGGCCGACCGCGCCCAGCAGGCGGCCGGTGGGCTTCTCCATCACCATGTTGCCCAGCGCGTCGTTCTCACCCGCGCGCCGTATCTCGAAGCCGTTGTCCGTGCCCATGGGCACACGGTGGCGCAGCGCTCCGGCCGCGTCCACCTCCCCGGTGCGTCCACCTCCGAGGTGCGTCCACCTCCCCGGTCCGTCCATCTCCTGCGTCGGTTCGTTGACTATCGGTCTCAGCTTGCGTCAGCATGCTTACGTATGGACAAGGTCCTGTCGACCAGAATCGATGAGGCGATCGCACATACGCTCGACGATCTTGCCGCCACGCTCCGCATCCCCAAGAAGCGCATCGTCGAGGACGCGATACGCCTCTACAGCGACACGCTTGAGCACCAGGCGGACCCGATCGACGCGTCGTTCGGTGCGTGGCGCCGATCCGAGTCACCGGATGAGCTGCGCCGGCGCATGCGGGCCGCATTCGAAGAGGCGATGCATCGGCACCGGACATGAGGGCCTACGTCGATGCCGACGTGCTGATCGGGCACCTGCGTGGACTGCTCCCGGCCCGTGGGTTCATCTCGGGGCTGCGTGCGAATCCGTTGTACGAGCTCTGGATGGGAGCCCTCCAGAGGGCGGAGGTGCTCTTCTTCATGCGACCGGATGAAGAAGAGGCGACCCTCGGGCTATTCTCCCAGTTCAAGACAGCTCCGGTGGATCAGCGCATCGTCGATGCCGCGGCGGCCATGTACCGCCGCTGGAACCCCTCGCATGGAGTGGACGTCAACGATGCCATGCTGGCCGCCACGGTGCGCGCTACCGGAGGAAAGCTGTACACCCTGAACACCCGCCACTACCCGATGGATGACGTCCTGGTGGAGCGGGCGTGGGCGTCCTGATCCGGGCGGCGCCTCGTCCGTGATCGACGTACGCACAGAGGAACCAACCATGCAGCAACTGCCGCTGATCGACGTCGCCGAGCCGGAGCGGATCGCCGCGATGACCACCGCGCCCGGCACTTTTGCCTTCCGCGCCGACGCCGCCGAGAACCTGGACGGGCTGGTGCCCGACATCGGGCTGACCGGCAAGTATCCGTTCCGCAGCGTGTACCGGCCGCGCAGCTTCGCCCGCGCCGGCCTGCCGGCCACGCTCACCCACCGCTTCTGGGACACCCTGGACGGCACCGGCGACCACACCGGGCGGCGCTGGATCGGCGTGGTGATGTACGACGAGCACGGCTGCGAGTGTCCCCTGGAGGTGACCCTGGGAGCCGATGCGATCGGTCGCATCGTGCCGTTCCGGCACGACAACCGGCGCCACCTTTACGTCCTGGACCGCCCGGTGGACTTCATGGGGGAGATGGAGGTGTTGCGCATCACCGGTACCGGCGATGCGTCGTACCGCCTGGAGCACGTCGTGCTGCTGGGGGAGCGACCGGAACCGACCTGCTACCGGCCGCGCATCGACCGGCTGACCGCGCGCCTGCGGAAGGGCGCGCACGGCTCGTTCGCCGTGGCGGTCGATGCCACGACCTGGCCGGCGGCCCGCTGCAGCGTCACGGTGACCCGCGCCGACACCGGCGAACCGGCCGGCGAGGCTCGCGAGGAGGACTCGCTGAGCCTGCACTCGATCGACGTGAACGGGTTGCCGGCGCCGCCCGCGGGCGGGTATCGGGCGTACGTCCGCGCGACCGAGGCGGACGGACTCGTGGAGACCGCCGAAGCAGCCGTGAGCGGCGAGTCGGAAGCCGCGGCCGGCCCAGTCGACGTGCCCGTGGAAGTCTGCAACCTCGCCGGCGCCGCGTTGGAAGGCATGCCGATCACCTTCGGGGTGCCCGTGCCGCGAGGCCGGGTGTTGGGCGCCGCGGAAGGACGCTGGGACGCGGAGGGCGCGACGGAGCCGGTGCAGTGCCGGCCGCACGGCTTCTGGCCGGACGGCTCGGCGAGCTGGATGCTCGTCGACGGGCGCCTGCCGCGGGCGCTCGCTCCGGACGAAGTTCGGGCCGGCACCGTGACGATCGGTCCCGCGACCGCCGGCCCGCGGCCGGCTGACGGTCTGGGCTGCACCGCCGGCGACGGTGCCGTGACCGTGGTCGGAGAATCCCTGCGGGTGAGCGTGATGGCCGGCGCGGTCGAACCGCTGCCGGTGATCGAAACGCGGTCCGGCGACGGAACGTGGCGGGCGGCGCATGCCGGCAGCGCGGCCGAGCTCACCCTGGGCGGTGGGGTCGAGCTCCGCCAAGGGCCGATCGAGGACGTCTGCCTCGAAGAGGAGGGCTGGCAGCGCGCGGTGATTCGCTATCGGTTCGCGCACCTGGACGCCGACGGGATCGCACACCTGGTCAGCACTGTCCGCGTGCATGTCTACCGCGGGCTCCAGGCCGTGCGGGTCGTGCACCGCCTGCACGTGACGTCCCCGCACCTTCCGCCCGCCGCCGGCGGCGGCGCCGGCGACATCCCGGCGGACGCTGCTACCGTTCGGCAGGCCGTCGCCGGCACCGACGGCGAGCAGGCGACGCTGCTGACGGTGCGCGGCGCGTCACTGGCGATCCGCCGCACCGGCAACCGCGTGGTCCGGTGGCCTGATGGACCGGCGGACGGCGCCCGCGTCCCCCCGGACAGCGCCGTGCGCCTGGTGCACGACCACGACCAGGCGCACCGCGTGGAGGCCGGCGGAGAGGGGCGGGAAGTCGGGGGCCGTGTCGCCGGCCACGTCACGGTGGGCGCCGCCGCGGCCGCAGACGATTCCGGAGACTCCCTGACCGTGGCGCTGCGGCGGTTCTGGCAGACCTATCCCCGCGCCATCCGGGTGACCGGCGACGAGATCGCCGTGGAACTGCTGCCGACGCCGGACGGCTCGGAGCGGCCCGCGGACGCGGAAAGCTGGCATCGCATCTACTTCTGGCTCCGCGACGATGGCTCCCTGCTCAAGGCGGGGATGGCGCTCACCAGCGAGATCCTGCTGGCCTGCGGCCCGCGCGACGAGGCGCTGCTCGCCTGGTTCGAGCAGCCGCCGGCGGTGCGTCCATCCCGGGACTGGCTCAACTCGTGCGGCGTACTGGGTCCGCTGGCCGCCAAGGACACCGGCGTGCTGGATGACTACGAGGGAGCGCTGGACTCCGGCTACGAGCAGTGGATGACCGACCGCGACATCTGGCGCCAGTACGGCTGGGTGAACTTCGGCGACTGGTACGGCGAGAGCGTCTGGTCATGGGGCAACAACGAGTACGATCCGCCGTTCGCCCACTACAGCGAGTTCCTGCGCGGCGGAGATCCGCGGTGGTTCATCCTGGGCGCCGAGGCGGCACGCCATCTGACCGACGTCGACACCGTCAACGCCTCCACCGACGCCGATCAGACAGGCGCCCAGTACACCCACATGCCCGGCCATGCGGGCGGCTACCTGCCGCCCTACTTCCGCAGCAAGATGAGCGGTTCGTCGAGCGTGCCGTCTCACACCTGGGTGGAAGGGCCGGTGCTGCACTACCTGCTGACCGGCGACGAGAACCTGCGCGAGTCGCTCGACCGCACCGCAGGCTGGCTGCTCGGGGCCGGACTCAAGGACTTCGCGGGCGGCATCCAGCACTACGACTTCGCCAACTGCCGGGAGTGCGGCTGGCACCTCATACACCTCACCGCGCTGGCGCGCATGAGCGCGTCGCCCCGCTATCTCAACGCCGCCGCGCTGATCGTCGACCGGGTGCTTGCGCGGCAGGAACCGGGCGGCGGCTGGGAGCGCGTACTCAAGGAGGGCCATTGCGGCTGCGAGCCGCCGCGCGAGCGGGGCGAGGCCGGTTTCATGGTGGGCGTGCTGCTGTCCGGCCTGCGCCGGTATCACGAGCTCACCGGTGACAATCGGGTGGCGGAGGCGATCCTGGGCGGGGTGCGCTGGCTGATCCGCCGCACCTACGACGCCGACAGCGGCCACTTCCGCTACACGCCGTGCCTCCACCGGGGCGGCGGTCCGCAGGCGGTGTTCACCCGTCAGGTGGTCGAGGGCATCGCCTACGCCCACGGGTTGAACGGCGACGGCGAGTTGCGCGAAATCGTGGAGCGCGGCCTGCGCGATCTCGACGATCTGCCCGAGGCTTCCCCGGACTCCGACCACTCCGGCTTCGCAAGGACTGGGCCAGCCAGACCCGGTACGTGCCGTCCCTGCTGGCCTATCTCACGCGGAGCGCGGGCTGATGGCCACCTCGACGAACGGCGGCGCCCCGCGCGTGTCGGCAGGCGCGCTCCGGGAGTTGGGCGCCACGGCGCTCCGCGCCGCCGGCGTCCCGGACGAGGACGCTGCGATCGTGGCGCGGGTGATGGTCGCCAACGAGATGCGCGGCATCAGTCACGGCGTCGCCCTGCTCGCTCCGTACATCAGGCACATCGAGGCCGGCGGCATGACCGCCGCGCCCCGCATCACCATCGAGCGCGACGTGGGCGCGACGCTGGTGCTGAACGGCGACGGGGGGCTCGGCCCTCTCATCTCCTGCCGCGCCATGGAGCTGGCGATCGAACGTGCGCGCCGGCACGGCGTCGCGTTCGTCGTCGCCCGCGACGGCAACAACTTCGCCGCCGCCGGCTACTACGCCAAGATGGCGGCCGATGCCGGCATGGTGGGCGTGGCCATGACCAACGCCGACCCGTACATGGCGGTTGCCGGCGGCGCCGGGCGCACGGTCGGCAACAATCCCCTGGGATGTGCCGTTCCGGGAGTCGACGGACAGGCCGTCTACCTGGATATCGCCATGAGCGCGGTGGCCGGGACCAAGCTGGCGATCGCCGCGCGTGAAGGGCGATCGATCCCGGAGGGCTGGGCGCTCGACGCCGACGGAGCCCCCGCGACAGACCCGAGTGCGGTGCGGGAAGGGGGCTCGCTGGTGCCGGTCGGCGGCTACAAGGGCTCCGGGCTGGCGGTGCTGATCGAATGCCTGACCGGCGTGCTGGGCGGGGCCGCGATCATGGCCGAGATGCGTGACTGGGTGAGCGACCCGGGAGGGCGCAGCAATCAGGCGCACAGCTTCATCGCGATAGACATCGAGCCGCTGTTGCCGCTGGCGGAGTTCAAGGAGCGCATGGCGCGGCTGGCGGATCAGGTCCACGGCGCGCGGCGCGCGCCCGGCGCGGAGCGCATCTTCCTGCCCGGCGAGATCGAGCACGGGCGGGAGCGCGACGCGCTGCAGAACGGCGTGCCGCTGCGCGGCGCGACCGCCGCCGGACTGCGGGACCTGGGCGAGCTGGTGGGGCTCACCGCCGAGGTGGAGGCGTTGCTGCGGGGCGCGTGAGGTGATCGAGGACGCTCGGCGTTGTTCCGGCGCCGCTCAGTCGCTCGCCGCAGAAGGCCGCGGCAGTCGGGGCTGCCGCCCCCTGTTTCGCTCAGAGGAATCGAGTGCGCGGACGGCGGCGATATAGGTGCGGCTCACCGGCAACTCGTGGCCGCCGGTGACGCGCACCATGGTCCGTTCGTCGCGCCGGAAGATCCCGGTGATGTGGCGATAACCGACCCAGTAGGAGCGATGCACCTGGATGCCCGCGTCCCCGAGCTCGGTGACGGCGTCGGCGAACCGCATCAGGATGACGCCTGATCCCTCGGTGGTGACGGCGTTTACGTAATGGCCGCTGACGTTGAGATAGATCACGTCACGACCCAGTTTCTCGGGCAGCCGGTCGAGGAACCTGGCAGGCTGCTGCGTCGCGGTATGCGACGTGGCTTTCGATCGCTCTTTTCCCGTATCCCCATCCCCGGATGCGACCGAGCCGGCGTCCGCATCTGCGGCCGCCGTCGGGTCTCTCCGGGGACCACCGTCTTCGGACCCGGAGCCGTCTTCGGACCCGGAGCCGTCTTCGGACACGGTGGCGGCCGCGGCCTTGGCCGCTGGAACGTCAGCCCCGACACTGGAGAGTGTCGCTCCAGCCGTGTGTCGGAGCCTTGCACGCAGGCATACCGCGTACATCAGTACCGCGCTACACGCTGCCAGACCTATTCCGAAATGGAGGTAGACTTTCGCCAACAGAACATCATTCAGACCAAATAGTCCGATTATTGCGTAGCCAACTGCGGCGCATGGCATGGCTATGAACAGGATCGATGCAGCCCAGACCATCAGGATCTGGTACGTCCTCATGTGACGTACAAAGCGCAAGACCGTGGCCATCATTGAATGAGAGATCGGCCAGCACATCATCGCGCACAGTCCCCCGAAGAGCAGGCGTTGGACCGGCGGGATGGTGTCGTCGATTCCCAGAGCCCCGGTTGCGGAGTAGATCAGGGTTGCGCCGACCATCGTGCTCACCGACACGCCGATCACCGGCAACTGGAGCATCTCCTCGTGAGCTTCCTGCAGGCATGAGGGCGCGTGACCGGGGGCTGTGGACCTGGCCCTGCCGCTCTGCCGAGTGTCGTCGGTGCTCATGGGTTCTTCATCGCCTGGTTTCGGCCTGCATCGTCGGCGGCTCGGGGCTGGGATCCCGGGCGGTCAGGGGTACTGCCTCTCTCGATTTGAGGGATCAGAGCGCGCACGGCTGTGAGATAGGTTCGGCTTACCGGCAGCTCGTGCCCTCCGGTGACGCGCACCATGGTCCGCTCGTCGCGCCGAAAGATCCCCGTGATGTGGTGAAGGGACACCCAGTAGGAGCGGTGTACTTGCATCCCCGCGTCCCCGAGCTCGGCCACGGCATCGGCAAACCGCATCAGAATCACGCCCGACCCTTCGGCGGTTACGGCATTTACGTAATGGCCGCTGACGTTGAGATAGATCACATCGCGTCCCAGCTTCGCAGGAAGCCGGTCCAGGAACCTGACGGGCCGCTCTGCTGCGCCTCGAGATGAGCCGGCCGACCGACTCTCTGCCGTGTCGCCGCCTCTGGCGTGATGCCGGGCATCGTCTCGGGGAGCGGTGCCGTCAGGCGGCTGCGCCTGGTCCTGAGCGGCCGCTGACGGCGAGGACCCGGAGGCAGGGAGGGCTTCGGCACTCTGGATCTCGGCTGTGTGGTGGAGTCTGGCGCGCAGGCATGCCGCGTAGTGGATGACCGCGCAGCAGGCCGCCAACCAGACGGCTACGTTGAAGTAGATGTCCCAGAGCCTGCCCGCGGCGCTCCGGCCGAACAGTTCGAAAACGGTATAGGCGATCGCGGTGCAGGGGACCGCCATGAGAGGAAATGTGGCGATGCATGTCAGCACGATTGCGTACGGTTGCCTGCGACGCGAGAAATACAGCACCAGGGTGCTGAAGGAGTGGCAGAAAGGCCACGAGAGAAGGGTGCACGTGCTGACGAGGAAAAGACGCTGCGCAGTGGTGAACGTGTCATCCGTGCCCAACGGCCCGGTAACCGAGTAGACGACGGTCGCGCCAAGTACTGTCACAAGGGAGACCGCGACCACCGGAGCGTCGAGCATCTCCCGGTACGCGCGGTGCAGGTACGCGACCACGTGCAGCGAGATCAAACGGGTTGCCTTGTCGCTCCGATGAGCTCGGCCGGAGCTTCTATCGTTCATCGCGTGACCCCGGCCATGACAGGTGCGTGCATGCAGGGGTCGACCGGTGATGACTCGCAATCAGGATCGACGCCTCCAAGCTAGGGCAAGAATGGATGGTACCGCGCGGCAGGATCGATGGGGAAGGCACGAGCCTTGTCCGTGAGATCGAAACTGCCGTGTCAAGGTCGACCCCGCTTGGCTCCGACAAGCGCGCGTAGCCCGAAGAATCCCCGGCAGCGAATAGGCGTTCACGGATGCCCTTCGTTATGCGCGGATGCACCGAGCGGGCCCGGCGCCGCGCCGCGGCTTGCACGGATGCTATTCAAGAATAATCCCGTCACTCACGTAGTAACGCCCCGGCCCGAGGGGCAGGGCCGTCCAGAACCGGCGTTTCATGACAGCGACGTGTCCGATTCGCGTGCTGAAACAGGCAGGGATCGTCGGCGCAGGTGCGACCGCGAGCCTGCCGAGATCGGTGCATCTTCAGTCTCCACTGCGGTCGGGTTCGCCTTGGGTAATGGAATCGCCGGCCGGCGGCCCGGGCGCTGAGCCGCTGTCCCGTTTCCGCTCTTCCACGTGCGGGATCAACGCCCGCACTGCCGTCAGGTACGTGCGACTCACCGGCAATTCATGGCCCCCGGTGACGCGCACAAGCGTCCGCTCGTCGCGTCGGACGATCGCGGTGATGTGGCGATGCGCCACCCAGTAGGAGCGATGGATCTGGATGCCCATGTCGTTGAGCTCCGCGATTGCGTCGGCGAAGCGCATGAGAACGACGCCGGATCCGGCGGTGGTCACGGCGTTGACATAGTGGCCGCTCACATTGAGGTAGGTCACATCTCGTCCGATATTCCCCGGCAGCCGGTCCAGGAACCTGAGCAGCCGCGCGCTCGCGGCCCGGCTCTCGGTGCCGGGGTGGTGTGGATCGGCGGCCGCAGGAACGGCGGATTGCTGCTGCTCGCCGGCAGATGAGCCGGTCGAGGCGCGATCGCTCCGGTCTTCCGGGTGAATGCGGTCAGATTCGGTTGCCGCGGCGGTCCGGAGCCTGGCGCGCAGGCAGGCCGTGTAATGGACGACGGTGCTGCAGGCTGCCACCGCCAGAGAGACGCTGAGATAGATATCCGCAAACCCGCCTGCATAGCTCTTGCCGGCGACTCCGAAGACGGTATAGGCAACCGCGGAGCAGGGCAGTGCCATGAACACGGCTCCGGCGATGGCCGCCAGCACGATCTGGTGCGGCTTCCGCTGCCGCACCAGGTAGAGCAGTGTCGCACTCATGGAGTGGCACAGCGGCCAGGAGATCAGGCCACACAATCCGACGTACAGGATGCGGCCGGCCAACGGAATGGTGTTCTCGATGCTCAGGGGGCCGGTGATGGAGTAGATCAGCGTCGCGCCGACAACCGTGCTGACGGACACCAGCATCACCGTCGCTTCCAGCATCTCCCTGTGCGCTCGTTGCAAGCAGGAACTTCCATGCGCGGTGACGAGATCGGCGCTGCGTTTGTCCCGCCGACTGGCCTCGCCGCTGCTAGGTGGCGGGAGCGCCTCAGAGAACGAGCTGTCGACATCCATGTCGAAAGTTACAGCCCCGATTCGGACTGGGCCAAGGGAGAGTTCGCGAAGCGGGCGCGACTGTATCCCGCTCCGATCAACCGAGATGCACTGATGACTCGTGTCGATCACTCAAGCGACGGAGCCGCTCGATCCGACTCCGGGGGAGACTTGATTGTCAGTCATCATTCGTGAAAGCCGCATGAAAGGTCGTTCACGGAGCGTGATTCGCAGAGTCGATTCACGAAATATATCGTGATTCACGATCGCGAGGGGCTCGCGATGCGCGCAGGCCGAGTGCAACCTCGGCCGTGGGATTGGACAGGCCGACGTGGCTTGTAGCAGGGTCGTCGCCGGGCGCCGAACCGGCGCCCGCGGTATGTGGAGCTTTGCTTGCAATGGCTGACCCCCTTGAACGGGATCTGAGCAGGATCGACGGCCGGCCGTACGGGCACTACCGGGACCTGCGCGGGCGTCGCTACTCGCTGGGTGGCTGCAGCCTGCACATCGAGCATGTGCAGGGCGATCCCTTCGCCGCGCCGAGTCGATTGCGCGTCGAGGTTCCCGCCGCCGCCCTGGGGCTGCCGGGCTGGGCTCTCGGTGGCCGGGACGCCCGGCGGGCAACCGGCGATTACCTGCAGCGAGCGCTGCATCCTGCACTGTCCCGATCTGCGGGAGGGGCAGGCAGCGGCAAGAGCGGGCTGCTGGAGATCAGCCGCACGGGTCAGGAGGTGCTGGACCGAACGGGCGTCGTCGTGGACGAGGCCGGCGGTGCCCGGGTTCGCCTGTGCGCGGGGCTGCCCGCGGCGGGGCGGCGTATTCTCGGGCGCGCTGCTGCCGACCTTCTGGCACGGCGGCTCCACGCCGCAATCGGAGCCGTGGTGGAAGGGCTCGACCTCGGCGCGCTCCGCTCCCACGTGCACGCCGTGGAAGACCAGGTGGCCTTGCGTTCACGGCTTCGCGATCATGGGCTGATCGCGTTCATGGCAGACGGAAGCCTGCTGCCGCGGCGCAGCGGCGTGGATTCGCGTGCGCTGCCGGGCGCGCTGCCGCTGGAGGTTCCCGGCGCACTGGCGGTCGAGCTGCAGGCGCCGCACGCCGGAGTGCTTCGGGGCCTCGGGATCCGTGCCGGTGTCACCGTGATCGTGGGCGGCGGCTACCACGGCAAGTCCACGCTGCTGCAGGCGCTGGCCCTGGGCATCTACGATCACGTTCCCGGCGACGGCCGCGAGCGGTGCGTCTCCGCGCACGACCTGGTGACGGTGCGCGCGGAAGACGGGCGCTCGGTGCGCGGCGTGTGCCTCACCCCGTTCATCCGCGACCTGCCGCTGGGACGGCAGACGGGCAGCTTCGACAGCGATGACGCCTCGGGCAGCACGTCGCAGGCTGCGGCGATCGTCGAAGCGCTGGAGATGGGGGCGTCCGGCCTCCTGATCGACGAGGATACGGCCGCGACCAACTTCATGATCCGGGACGCGCGCATGCGCCGGCTGGTCCCCGGGGACCGCGAGCCGATCACCCCGTTTATCGACCGCGTGCGCCAGCTCTGGGAGAGCCGCGGCGTCTCGTCGGTGGTGGTGGTCGGCGGAGCGGGCGACTACCTGGACGTCGCCGACTGTGTCATTCAGATGGACGCCTACCAACCCCGCGACGTCACGGAACGGGCGCGCGAGGTCGCGTCCGCCCAGCCGCTTGGCGACGCGCAGCCGCGTGCGCCCGACGCCTGGCCGCCCGCTGCGCCGCGGATTCCGCGGCCGGACGGACTGGATCCGCGGCGGGGCCGCCGGCCGGAGCGGGTGCGCGCCGTGAGGACGCGGTCGATCGAGTTCGGGCGTGAGGAGATCGACGTCAGCCTGCTGTACCAGGTCGTGGACCCGGCGCAGTGCCGGATGATCGGCGACGCGTTGCTGCGGATCACGCGCGGGCTGTGCGACGGACGGAACGATCTTCCCGCGATCATGACGGCGCTCGACGCCGGGATGCGGGCGGGCGGGCTCCAGGAGGTGGCCGAGCCGGGATTCGGTGACCGGGCGCACGTCCGCCGCTTCGAGATAGCGGCGGCGCTCAACCGCCTGCGCAGCCTGCGCGTGGCGCCGCGCTGACGGCCGTCTCCATCACGTCGTGATCGAACGCCAGTTCGCCGAACCCCGCCTGGCTGCGCTGTATGATCCGCTTTGCGGGCGTGAAGGCCGAGCCGATTTTCGCTTTTATGTGCCGATGGTGATGTCCGCGGACGCGGTGCTCGACGTCGGCTGCGGCACGGGTGCGCTGCTGAAGTGGGCCCGCGAGAGAGGCCACACCGGACGTCTGGTGGGGCTGGATCCGGGCCGCGGGATGCTCGACGTGGCGCGCATGCGGTCCGACATAGACTGGATCCTGGGCGACTTGACCACGGTGGCCTGGGAACGGGAGTTCGATCTGGCGGTCATGACCGGTCATGCGTTCCAGCAGTTGATCGGGGATGACGAGATCCGTGCGTCGATCGCCGCGATCCATTCCGCGCTTGCCTGCAACGGCGTCTTCGCGTTCGAAACCCGCAACCCACTGGCCCGGGAGTGGGAACGGTGGACTCCCGAGCACGGGGTCGAGTTCGTCGCAGCCGATGGCGCGCGCGTACGGTACGAAGCCACGGTCCAGGCACCGATCGAAAGGGGTATCGTCCGGTTCACCAATACCTACACCAGTCCGGGCTGGGCGCGTCCGGACCCGAGCCCCAGCACGCTTCGGTTTCTCGACTCGGCGACGCTGAATCTGCTGCTCACCGATGCCGGCTTCGCGATCGAGGATCAATATGGCGACTGGGACCGGAGCCCGCTGGTGGACGAGAGCCCGGAGATCATCACCATCGCACGACGGACTCACGCACGACGGACTCACGCACGACGGACTTAGTTGTAACCGGTCGAGCCGTCCGGGCGGGTCGGGGCGTGACGCTCCCAGTGCCGGTAACGGTCGTTCCGTATCGCCTCCTCGTTCACCTCGATGCCGAAGCCGGGCCGGTCGCTCACCTGCAGGTAGCCGTCCGCCGGCAACAGCACCCCGTCGAACCTGCGGCGTGTCTCCTCGCTCGGCAGCACGTACTCCAGGATCTTGAAGTTGGGCGTCGCCAGTGCGAAGTGCGCGTTCACCGCGGTGGCCAGCGGTCCCATCGGGTTGTGCGGGGCGACGGTGACGTAGTGCGCCTCGGCTATGGCGGCGATCTTGCGCATCTCCAGGAGGCCGCCGCAGACGCACACGTCCGGCTGGATGATGTCGGCACCCTGCGCAGCCAGCAGGTCCAGGAACTCGAAACGGCCGTAGAGACATTCGCCGGTGGCCAGCGGCACCTGCATCTGCGCGCGCAGCCGCCCCCACGCCGGGATGTGCTCCGGACGCAGAGGCTCTTCGTAGAAATACGGATCGAACGGCGCCAGCGCGTTGGCCAACTGCAGCGCCCTGATCGGCTCCAGGATGCGCGCGTGCGGGTCGAACGCGAACTCCCAGTCCTCGGGCGTGTGATCGCGCAGTTCCCGGAAGTAACGAGCGGCCGCAGCGCAAACGCGGCCCCACCGGTCCGCCTCCGGGTCGAGCAGGTAGGGGCTGGTCTTGAAGGCCGTGAACCCCCAGTCGTCGTGGAGCCGGTGCGCGCGCTCGGCCGCCTCGGCCCCGTCCCGCCCCTTGACCGCGTGGTACACGCGAACGCGGTCGCGCGCGGCGCCGCCGAGCAGGCGGTACACCGGCAGCCCGGCCTCCTTGCCGCTGATGTCCCAGAGCGCCTGGTCGAACGCCGAGATGGCCGCCAGGCCGACTCCTCCCGGCGGGAACCGGAACTGCTGGTGGACCTTCATCATCAGGTACTCGATGCGCCGCGGATCCTCGCCGCCGACCAGCGCGAACAGGTAGTCGGCGATCGGCGCCACGCTCAGGTCGGGTCCGGTGGAGTACGCCTCGCCCCAGCCGTGGATTCCCTGGTCGGTCCGCACCTTTACCAGCGCGCGCGAACGTGCCTCCAGGGCCGTGATGTCGGTGGAGATTCCGGTGATCTTCATGGCTTTCCTCTCATCGCATAGCATCGTCGGCGCGCCCACGGGCTCGCAAGTGTGCGTGCCGCCCGCGCGGTGGTTGCACGCCCGGCGCGCGGAATACACTGCCGCGGTGGAGATTCCGCGCCCGCGCGCACCCGCAGCGCGGAACGAGCGCATCGCCGGCCGCATCCTGTCGTCGGCGGTCGCGCTGACCGCCACCTACTTCTTCGTGTTGCTGTACGACATGGTGAGCCCGGTGGTGTTCGCGGCGGTCGACACCGGAGGCGAAGCGCCGACCCGGACGACGACGCGCCGGTCGGCGGCCGGATCGCTGATCATGATCGTGCTGGCCGGCGGCTGGGCCTACGCGGTGTGGGTCTCGTTCCGCTACGTGTGGTCGCACCGGTTCGGCACCGTCTACTCCCGCGCGGCCATGGCGTTCGCGGTGGCGCTCGGCGGCGGCAGCGTCGTGCAGGCGGTGTTCGCCCTGCTGGTCGCCCTGGAGGTCGAGCAGGGAAGTCTGACGCCGGCCCTGATCACGGTGCCCGTGCTGATGGGGGCGGCAGCCGCGGCGTTGCTGCTCGGGCGCTTCCTGCGGCGGCGCTCTCAGCAGTCGAACGAATCGCGCAACGTCTGACACGCGTCCGCCAGCCGCGCCTTGGAAAGCGTGGTGATCCGGCGCCGGAAGGAGTGCCGGGGCAAGGTGTGCACGTTGTCGAAATTGACGACGCAGTCGGTCGGCACGCCGTCGTGCCCGGGCGTCAGGGAAAGTTCGGACACCAGCCCTCGGCAGGTTCGCGTCAGCGCGGCGACCACCACCGCGCCGATCCGCGCCGCGACCGGATCGCGGGTCAGGACCAGCACCGGACGGTCGCCTCCCGGCGTCGCGGCGAACCAGATGTCACCGCGCCGCATCGTCCCAGTCGCGCCAGTCCTCGGCCGGTCCCCAGTCGGCGACCTTGGAGAGCGACGTTTCCTCCTCGCTCGGCGGGTGCTCGAGCCACCGCCTGGCATCCTCTTCCGCCCGCAGTCGGAGCAGGTAGCTATGGAGCGCTTCACGGAGAAACCGCGAGCGCTTCATCCCCAGCCGGACGGCCCACTCGCCCGCCGCTTCCGCATCCTGGTCGGGCACGCGAAAACTGAGCATTGTCATACAATCATGGAACAACGTGATACATTCTGATGTCAACGCCGCCGCTTGCAGTTTGACTCCGGTATCAGGGTTTCCTACGATCGTGGCCCTGATGGGAGCTTTCACGGGGTCGTCCGTCGTGCCGCGCGCGGGCGGGAGCACGATCGGTGCCTGAGACTCTCCTCGAGATCAAGGACCTCCGCACCTACTTCCGTACCAAAGCCGGTGTGGTCCGGGCCGTGGACGGGGTGTCCCTGTCCATCGACAAGGGCAAGACCGTGGGCCTGGTCGGAGAGAGCGGCTGTGGCAAGAGCGTCCTGGCGCAGTCGATCCTGCAGATCCAGACGTGGCCGGGCGAGATCGAGGGCGGCCAGGTCGTCCTGCATGGTGACAACGGCGGCGAGCCGGAGATCCTCACCGATCACCTGCCGAAGGCGGAGCGGCTCCGGCAGATCCGCGGCAACCAGATCGCCTACATCCACCAGGAGCCGATGGCGGCGCTGAGCCTGTTGCACACCGTCGGCAACCAGCTTCGCGAGGCGGTGCTGGTCCACAATCCGGAGATGTCCAAGGACCAGGCGAACGAGATCGCCGTCAAGATGCTCGGCGACGTCGGCATTCCGCGCGCCGAGACCCGTCTGGACTCCTACATCTTCAACTTCTCGGGGGGCATGCGGCAGCGGGTGATGATCGCCATGTCGCTCATCAACCACCCCCGCCTGCTGATCGCCGACGAGCCCACGACGGCCATCGACGTCACCATCCAGGCACAGGTGCTGGAGTTGATGCGCGACATCCAGCAGCGCTTCGACATGTCGATGCTGTTCATCACCCACGACCTGGCGGTCATCGCCGAGATCGCCGAGGAGGTCGTGGTGATGTACCTGGGGCGGGTGGTCGAGCGCACCACCGTCACCCGCCTGTTCGAGAATCCCAAGCATCCCTACACGCAGGCGCTCATCGGCTCGCTGCCGAGCGCCGAGCACGAGCGGGGCGCGCTGGCCAGCATCCGCGGCACCGTCCCCGATCCGTACTCGCGTCCGACCGGCTGTGCCTTCCGCAACCGCTGCGACCACTTCATCGAAGGGGTGTGCGACCGCAACGTCCCGGCCCTGGTGGAGCTGGAGGAGAACCACGTCGCCCGCTGCTTCCTGCACTCGGAAGAGATCGAGCTGGGAGTCGAGCCGGATAGCGGCGTGGCCGACGAGGTCGCGGCGGCCAGCGGGTCGACCGGCCGCCACCGGCGCCCCGGCGCACAGCCGGCCGGAGCGCCAGCCGGGCCCGAGGGGGAGGCTGACGGCGACGGCGCGGCCGATGGGCGCACCTCGGCGCGGCGGCGCGGTCCCGGCGGCTCCGCCGTGCTCTCGATCGACGACCTGCGCACCTACTTCCCGATCCGCAAGGGGTTCTTCCGCCGGCACGTGGGGTGGATCAAGGCGGTCGACGGCATCAGCCTGGAGATCGGCGAGCGCGAGACGGTCAGCCTGGTGGGCGAGAGCGGATGCGGCAAGTCGACGACGGCGCGCAGTATCGTGCGCGCGGTCGATCCGACCGGCGGCGAGGTGCGGTTCCACGCGCGCGACGGCTCCGTCCTGGAGGTCACGGACGTGGACCGGGACCAGTTGAATCTGCTGCGCCAGCAGGTGCGGATGCTGTTCCAGGATCCGTTCCAGTCGCTGAACCCCCGCTTCACGGTGGTCGACATCGTCGGCGAGCCGCTGCGCAATTTCGGCGTTGCCGACGGCGAGGGGCTCCGCGAGCGAGTCGGGGAGTTGCTCGAAGACGTCGGGCTCGACGCCCGGCACATGGGCCGCTACCCGCACGCGTTCTCCGGCGGCCAGCGCCAGCGCATCGGCTTGGCGCGCGCGCTGACGATGAGCCCTCGCCTGCTCCTGGCCGACGAGCCCACCTCCGCGCTCGACGTCTCGGTCAAGGCGCAGATCCTCAACCTCATGCAGAAGCTTCAGGACGAGTACGGGCTGTCCTACCTGTTCATCACCCACGAGCTCGGCATCGTCCGCCACTTCTCAGACCGTTGCGGGGTGATGTACCTGGGCCGCATCGTGGAGATGGGCACGACGGAGACGATCTTCCGGGATCCGCTGCACCCCTACACCGAGGCGCTGCTTTCGGCCGCGCCGGTGCCCAACCCGCGCGCCAAGATGGAACGCATCATCCTGGAGGGCGACGTGCCCGACCCGGCGGACGCGCCGCCGGGGTGCCCGTTCCACACCCGCTGTCCGTACGCGGAGGAGCGCTGCAAGACCGAGGTGCCGGCGCTGCAGCCGATGGAGGAGGGCTCGGATCACACCGTCGCCTGCCTGCGGGCCGAGGAGCTGGAGCTTCGCGGCGTGCGCTGGTAGAGCGCCCGACCATTTCGCCAGCCGCCCGATGACCGCCGACCGCGTCCCCGCCGGCTCCACGCCGCTCGCCCCCGACTTCGGCGTCAGCCTGACGCCCGCCGAGTTCGAGAAACGCTTTCTCGCCCTGCACGAGCAGCTCTTCGCGTCCGACACGCAGGGGTTCGACGAGGTCACCGTGCACGCCTACGCGCCGCCGGCCGGCAGCTACCAGGTCGATCACTGCTTCTTCCACGACGGGTGCAACCTGCACCTGTACTACGTGACCGGCGACATGCGGAACACGGAGGCATGGATCGCCGCCTACCGCTCGGGCGACTACGAGACGGCGAACCAAGTCTGCCTGGAGCCTGGCTGCGGCCACGCGGTCGGTCCCGACGTGTTCAGCCTGCAGTACCACGATACGCTGCTGTTCGAGCCGGAGGGCCGCTTCGACCTGGCCAGCCGCTCCAACGCGCAGGTGTTCGACTTCGACGCAGGCGGCCCGCGCCGGTACGGGCTCCTTTACGGCGTGCGCGGCGGCGGACGGGACGGCACGCCGTTCGTGGGCTTCAACCTCACCTGGTCGCCGGACCTGGAGACGTGGACCGCCGGAGATGAGAACCCGGTGTGGGGGCCGCCGGCGTGGTGCAAGCAGGGCTCGACCTGCAAGGACGCGCACGTGATGCGCTTCGGCGACCGCTACCTCCTGTACTACATCGCCATGGATCGGCACGGCTACGCCTGCATCGCGCTGGCGAGCACCCGCGACTGGCAGGCGATCGACGATCACGGCGTGGTGCTTGCCCTGCCGCCGTCGCTGCGCGGCACCATGGGGATCGAGTCGCCGTTCGTGCTGCACAGGGACGGCATGTGGCACCTGTTCTACTCCTACGGCGAGGGGCTCCATCACGCGGTCAGCCCGTCGCCGAGCGGGTTCGTCGCCGCGCGCGGCAACACCTGGGACGTGGGCACCGGCGCCTACCTGATGGGGCCGTACCACGCGACCGAGATCGTCGAGCAGGACGGCCGCACCTACCTGACCACCGACCGCAAGGAGCACACCCGCAAGCTCAACCGGGTGGCCGGCGTGCTGCGCTACCGCGGCTCCTACGCAGACGAGAAGACTCTTGAAGAGGGGATCTACGTCGCCGAGATCGAGTGGCACGGCGACCGGCCCGTGCTGCGCACGCCGCTGCCGCCGTAGGCCCCGGTCCCGAATGGAGCTGGTCCTCAGCTACACCGCCGCCACGGCCGCTACGGCCGGCAAGCTCGCGACCATCCTGAACGTGCATCGCGTTCGGCGTGCGCCGGCCACGGTGTTCGTGTCCGGACGGATCGCGGAGACCGAGCGGGAGGTGCTGCTGCCGGCGATCGAAGCGGCCGGCGACCTGACCGACGTGAACACCGCCACCTACCGTCACGCGCGCGTGCTGCGCAAGCCGCCGTGGTCGGTGCCGCAGCCGTCCGACCGGCTGATCGCCGAGGAGATCACGCGCGGCGCTCTGGCGGTGCGCGAGGCCCTCGGCCGGCCCTGCCGCGGCGTGCGTCCGGCCGAGGGGGCGGGGGCCGGATTCCGGGGCTGGGACGCGAACCTCTCGGCGATGCGGGACGCCGGCCTGCGCTGGTCCTCCGCCTACGTGCGCTCGACCTACGGCGACACCGCGCCCGGAGACCTGTGCGGCCCGTTCCGCTACGCCGGCGATGGCTATCCCGACCTGCTTGAGCTCCCCGCGCACGGCTGGCCGGACACGGCGCTCAAGGAGTCTGTCGGATTTGCCGCGCAAGCGGGAAGGCCGACAGACTCCGACGAGGAAGGTGTGGATGGGCCAAAAGCGGAGCCAAAGGCGACGGTTTTGGGGCGCAAGGCGCGCGCCGACGCCGGAGCGCAGCAACGCATCGTGCGCTGGCCGAGTCCCTTCGCCTATCCGGACGGGCTGGTGGAGACGCCGGAGCAGGAGCTCGCCGCGCACGGCGCCACGATCGCCGCCGCCCGTGACGCCGGCCTGCCGTACTGCTGCCTGGCCTTCGACGCGGACTCCACCGTGCGGCCGCAGGACCCCGAGGCGCGTGTCGTCGGTATGCTGATCGACCAGGCCGCCGCGCAGGGGCTGACGCTCACCACCCTTGACGAGCTGGCCGGGCGGTTCGCGGGCGCTGACCCGGCGGCGCTCGCCGCCCCCGAGGTGCCGCCGAGCCGGGCGGCCGACTTCGACCCCGGTACCCTGTTCGCGTAACCGGCGCAGCAAAAGCGCCACGAGCGGCCGAGCGATGATAGGGTAGAGCCGTGCGGAGGTTGACCAGATGACCCACTCGACGCTTGCTCCGGTCACGATCGACTACCCCAGCTCGGATGGCAAGCCGGTGGCCGAAAGCGACTTCCAATTCACCCCCCTGGCCTACGCACGCGACAGCCTGCGGCTCCATTTTCGCGATCGATCCGACGTGTACGTAGCCGGCAACCTGCTCATCTATTACGAGGAGGGCAATCCCAAGGCGAGGGTGGCCCCGGACGTGTTCGTGGTGCTGGGGGTGCCCAACCGTGACCGCTCGTCCTACTTCCTGTGGGAGGAACGGAAGGCTCCGGACTTCGTCCTGGAGGTCACGTCGCGCAGCACGCGCCGCGAGGACCAGGGACGCAAGCGGGAACTGTATCGCCGACTGGGGATCACGGAGTACTGGCAGTACGATCCCACGGGCGACTACCTGGAACCGCCGCTGCAGGGGTTGCGGTCGACCGGCGGGGCGTACCGGCCGATGCGGCTCGCCGAGTCGGCGGATGGGTCGACGGCGATGGCGAGCCGAGTGCTGGAACTGGAGCTGCGCCTGGTGGGCGGCGAGCTGCGGTTTCACGATCCGGTGACGAACCGGAACCTGCTCACGCTGGAGGAAGCCGACGACGCGCGACGGCAGGCCGAGGAAGCCCGCCGGGCGGCGGAAGCGCGGGTGGCCGAGTTGGAAGCACGGCTGCGTCAGGAGCGCCAGCGGTGACGCGGCGATGACGAAAGGGTGACCCGGTATCGGAGCGCCTGATGCGCGTCGTCTTCACCTACGACACCGAGGAGCCGGGCCTGTGCATCCCGGCGTTGCGGGTGATCACCCGCGTGCACGGGCGGTTCGACGCGCCGATGACCCTGTTCGTGGTGGGCGAGCTGGCCGCCGGCGAGGAGGGGCCGGCGCTCCGGCGCCTCCTGGACGAGACGCCGGATCTGCACGACGTCAACAGCCATACCTGGAGCCACTCGCGGCTGATCTGCAAGAACCCGTGGTCGCTACCGGTGCCGGCGCCGGAGTCCATCCGTGACGGGACCTACACGGGGTGACGGCGATCCGTGACCGGCTGGACCGCCCGTGCCGCCGCTTTCGCCCCCGTTCCGGCGCCGGCTGCAGCCTTCGCGGCTGCCCGGAGAACCTCTTGGCGCTGCGCGCGGCCGGCTGCGAATGGAGATCCGCGTATCTCAGGTCGGCTTTCCAGGGCTCGCTGCCCGGCGACCTGCACGGGCCGTTCAGCTACGCGGACGGCGGTCTGACGACCCGCTGGAGCTGCCCGTGCACGGCTGGCCGGACGCGGCCTCAAGGCGCGCGGCGGCGCCGACGCCGGAGAAGGAGCTCGCCGTGCACGCCGCCACGATCACGGCCGCCTGTGGCGCCGGCCTGCCGTACTGCTGCTTGGCTCTTCGAGCCGACTCCACGATCCGGCCCCAGGATCCGGAGGCGCGCATCGCGGAGCTGCTGATCGACCACGCTGCCGAGGAGGGTCTGGCGCTCGCCACCCTCGACGAGCTGGCGGCGTGGTTCCCGGGCCAGGATCCAACGCCGCTCACCGCCCCGCGGTGCCGCCAAGCCGGGCGGCCGACTTCGAACCCCGTACCCTGTTCGCCTCGCTGGAGTGACGCCGATCATGCAGCGCCTGACCACGCCGAGCCCAGTCCATCCGTTCCAAGTGCTACAAGCCGGAACAGGCGGTGATATAGTGTTAGCAGAGCCGCTCAAAGGTTGTCCCATGGCCGATACGGTATACGCACTTCTATCCAAATCTGAGACGAGATCACCTCACACCGCGTCGAAATCCTCTATCTACACCGATTTCGCGTCGACGCGCACCCTGATCGCGAGGGAAACGCGCGGAACGGATCAGACCGCTCGTCGCTGCAACTGGTCTGCACCTTCGGCCAGTCCGATCATGGAACCGGAGTGGAAGGCGCACGTCCATCTTGCGGACCGTGGCCCCGTCACGCAACTGGTCGACGGCTCGGTTCAGAGCGGCGCTCTTCGAGAACTGATCCGTGAGTGAGATTTCTGCGGTGGACACCCCCCGTATATACACCTCTCCTGGGGACGCTACCGGAGTCATCTGTGAGCGCTGAACCAGAGGCACTGATCGATGAGTTGCGCCAACGGTTTCCGTTGTTCGAGCGAATCGTCGGCCAGTTCGGCGAGGACACGGGAGACGAGCGCATTCCGTGGTTTTTTGGGCTGCTGCTCGCGGCGGCATCGAACCGCGTTCCTGGCGCATGTTGTTTCGTGCTCGACAAGACGCGAGGTACGACACCAGTCGCCGCGATCCTTCTGGCGTTCGTGAGACTCCAGGAGGACTTTCCGGAATTGGTGCATAGCTACGCCGATGCCGCTTTGAGAAGCGGCCAGCGTGTGAGGGTCAAGCCCAGCGACTTCGTGTATGAATACAACGGACTATGGGATGGATATCCGGGACATTTCAGGCTCAAAATAATCGGAGAAGAGGAGTATCGCACCTTCCCGATGGTCGATGTTCTGCGGCTCGAGCCGACCGAACGCGTGCGTCCGAAAGGCGCATTGAATTCCAACCTCGGGGCGTTTGAGCGCAGCTGGCTTGACGAACTCCTTGATCTCACGACCTGTGGCAACAACAGTCTGATACGAAATCACGTCCTAACATATATGGCACAGACACAGTTCTCAAAGATCGTGGATGCAATCGCCTTTGCGCCACGATCATGCCACTATGACTCTGACCGCGTTTCGCGCCACTTACCCTGGGGTTCTATCGCGCCGGATGGCAGGCTGAATCCAAATGACAGTTACCAGGTTGCCGGCGAACCTATCATCGGAGTAACGACTGTCCCTGAGGACTTGGCGTTGGCATCATCATCGGCGCCGGTGGGAACCAAGGTGGTCCTCGTTGAGGGAGCTCGTGGCGTGGCGAGAGACCTTCAGGCATTCGACGACATTGCCGACCGGCAGAAAACGTTAATCCTTGCGTCTCCAGAGGAAACGGACGCGCTGATTCTGCTGAAGGACCGAGGATGCCCTGTCTGGTACATGTCGCCGACTGAGATGATGATTGGGGAGCCTTCCGGCTGGAATCGCGTACGCGGAAGCCTTGTTGGCCGGACGATCAGGGCAGCAGATACGCGGCAGCATGTCACGGTGACATTGGTGGACTGTGAGGACCGTCTACTTCAGACGGTGGCAGAGTCATTGGACCGCGCTGCTGGAGTGCTCCGGGATGACGATGGAACCGAAGGCGAGGAAATACTCTCACGGCTGTTCGCAATTCTCTTCGAGTACAGCGAATGCTGCTTTGGTGTTGACAACGAAATCGTAGACAATCTTCAAATCGTCCGCAACAAGCTCACGGGCTATGGGAATTGGTTCGTCCCAGAGGTCGCTACACTGTTCGAAGAAGCGATCACAAGACTAGAGGATGCTATTGGTCATGGGCCGTGTGGCCAGGAGAAGGCTGCCGCGATGATAGACTTGATCGGCGAACGACAGAATGAGCCGTTGGCTGTTACAGCACGGTCACCTCGAACCGCCGGCAGTCTTCGAAGGGGATTGGCTGACCAGGGATTTGATGTGCCCGTACTTACGCTACCCGCGATCAGCTCTGAATTCGAATACGCCCGCGTCATCGTTCCAGCTTGGCCCAACGAGCGGAAGTTCATCCGCCTGAAGACGCAAGCGGTGACACGTGACATCCGCGTATTGTCATATCCGTTCGAGACAAAGTGGATACGACGTCACCAAGTTCGTGAACGTGCGCGCCAGCATTCTAGCCGAATGGATATCCAGCAACGATCCTCGATTCTCGGCATCGGATCCCAATTTGTAGAGGCTCTTGGCGGGCATGAAACTGCTGCGCCTGAGGTCGATGTGTCGCACGACCTGCCGATCTTCAGGATTGAGGAGCGGCTTGCGCAACGCCCTGCCAATCGACCTTCGGTCGCCCGTGAGGGCGAGGACGCCCGTGAGGCGCAGCTGGTTCAGTTCTTCGGAGATTGTCACGCGTTGCTCACGGATTGGGCTGCATTGCCCAGACTAAACCACTTGGTCGATAACCCGTCCGCGAATGAGGCAAGTCTTCCAACAGTGACAGCCTCGCAACTCGCCCCGGGCGACTACCTGCTGTTTAGAGTGTCTGGAGACAAGGGAATCATCCGGTTGATAGCAGAAGACGCGCTGGGTACTGAGGAATACGATCGGATCCGAGCCAGTGCCGAACGTTGGAAGATTTCGCTTAGGCGTCTAGGCGCGAGCCCCGTCGATGTTCAAAGACGCTTGGCTGCTGCCGGTCTCAATCGTGCAAGAGTAACGGTTGCGAGCTGGCTCGGTAGTGAGGATCGCATCGGGCCTCGGTCCTTGCGTGATATCGAAGCTATCGCGAAGGCGTCGCAGGATGCCGAACTAGCAAGAATGCACCAGGAATGTTGGAACGCAATTGGCCGTATCCGCGGCGCTCACATTGCTGCGGGAGGTCAGCTGACCCAGCTCATTCTTGGCGAGCTGGGTGGACGATTGCAGCAACTTGACGACCAGCCTGTGTTGCTCGATCTTGATTACGGCAAAGCCTGGGTGGTACAGGTTGACATGGTCGAGACGACGCGACGGATGTATCCATTCGAGCTTGTCAACCGGCTCCTGTGGGCCCACGACTCCGCCTTCTGAGTAGTTCATCATGGCCAGGATGATCCCTCCTCGGATCGATGACGAAGCGGTCAGCGTCGCAGAACAACGGGTGTTCAGCCTGCTTGAGAGCGACCCGTCAACGAAAGATTGGATCGTGCTGCACTCGATGGGACTGGCACGAAGGGCGGGTGGACCGTATGGCGAAATCGATTTTGTCGTAATGATCCCGACGGAAGGGGTTGTCTGTATGGAAGTAAAGGGCGGGCGTGTGTCCTGTGACGCTGGCATCTGGCGAACAATGGATAGATACGGTAGCAGTAGGGCGTTGAAGCGGAGTCCGTTTATTCAGGCGAGGGAGGCTATGTTTGCGCTCCGAAGATCGATAATAAACCACTTCGGCGAAGGTGCTTCCGAGTCACGATGCCCGCTTGGATGTGCAGTTGTATTCCCGGACGTGACCTGCCCGCCGCTGACACCCGAGTTTGAACGATCGGACGTCATCGACTTCGACGACCTGCGAGGCCCAATATCGAGATCAATCATGCGAATAGCGCGCAGGCGATTGCGTGAGTTCCAACCGCGGCATGGGAACAGGCTCCCCACAAAATCGGAAGCAAGCGCCATTAGGCAGTTCCTGCGCCCTGATTTTGATATCGTAGTCGCTAAGAACGTGACAATTGGGCGTACGGAAGCGACGCTTCTTCGTCTCACTGAAGAGCAGTATGCAAGGCTGGACGAACTTGAAGCGAACCCCCGATGTCTGTTTGAAGGCGCTGCTGGGACGGGGAAGACGGTGCTGGCTCTCGAATATGCCCGCCGGGCGGATCGTGCCGGATCGAAGGCGCTTCTCGTCTGCTTCAACCGCCTCCTCGGCGAATGGCTTCGTCATCAGACCGCCGAGTCCCAGATTACTGCCGGTACTTGGCACGGAGTAGCAAGGGGTCTAATTATGGCGAGCAGCGTCGCTATCGATTTCCGCGACCAGGAGCGTGAGGCATGGGAGCGGGGCAACACTGGTTCGCTTTTTACCGAGTTGTATCCGTTGTATGGAGAGGAGGCGCTGGAGGATCTGGGGGCGCCATTCGATCTGCTCGTATTGGACGAGGCGCAAGATCTCAGCGACCGGCAGATGCTCGACTTCCTGAACCGGGCGATTCGTGGAGGGCTCGCCGGTGGTCGGTGGGCTGTATTTGGCGATTTCACGCGACAGGCGCTCTACGGCGGGCGGGTGGATCCTGTCGCCTTGCTTTCGTCTTATAGTGACCATTTCGTGCGAGCCAAGCTTACCATCAATTGCAGGAATTCCGGGAGCATTGCGGAAGAAACAAGCATTCTATCGGGATTTGATAGACGACCGTTCAGGATAGGAGGAGAATCGGGACTGCCGGTCGAACATCGGTACTGGGAGACCCGTGCGGATCTTGTGGGGTCTGTGAAAGATGTAGTGGAACGTCTGGTCAAGGATAAGACACCCATCGAGAGCATCACAATTTTGTCTCCCCGCCGCCTTGAGAAGTCGATCTTGGCCGGAGTTGGACGGATATCCCGTTTCCCGATAGTGGACATTTCTCATGGCCCCACGGATTCGCATTCGCGATGTGCGAAGTATTGCACCATTCATGCGTTCAAGGGGTTGGAGAGTCAGGTAGTGATAATGTTAGACATTGATGAGGTAGAGGGGGAGCGGGCGCAATCTCTCCTTTACGTGGGGATGTCGAGAGCCCGGAGCCTGTTGATACTAATGATTGGCGAACATGTTCGCAGCGAACTTGAAAACCGGATCAAGAGAGCGATGGTGCAGGAGGGTCCCCGATGACCGAAAGTCTGGCCGCCCGTGACGCTTTGTTGAATTTCCTGCGTAAGGAAATCGTAGGGCCGTCGCCCGGCTACCCGGCCGTTCAAATCGATGGCGAGGAAATCCTCCGAGCACAAGACCCGCCTAGACAGCGCTATGGTGCGGGTATTCTCTTTCCGATGAGGTCGGAAGTCGTGCGTCAGAACGACGACGCCGCTGATGAGGTGACTGCCCACGATGCGGGGTCCCCACATTCTGATCAGATCGTGGAAGCGGCGCCCGAGATACCGGAGGACTCGGAGACGGGGATAGGCGACAATGCACCAGACACCGATCGGGACGTCACACTTGCAAACGAGCACTTGCCTAGTGCGATGGGACTGTCGGCACTTCTGGAAGTGTCGAACCGGGTGCGAGTCCGTGTGAGGACGGGAGTCTACCGAAATCAGGAACTAGAATGGGACGCGCGTACGGACAGGGATAGAAAGGCCACCTTTCCGAAGGCATGGTGGCGGGAATCAATAGATCGTTCGGTGGAGTTCAAGGCTGAGGAATTGCTGGGGGCCGGAACGAGGGCGGTCGAAAGGAACGTGGTGGGAGACGATAGAGCGCCTTCGCTATCCGTTCATGTGGTGAGCCGGCCTCATGGAGACGGTGGAGCTTCGCGCAGATTACGACTGGTTACATTCACGCTTATCAATCGCCGTACTAGTGAGAACCGGACGCCTCACAACGAGGACTGTTTTTTTCAATGTGGGTTCTCAGTCCAAGACGCAGACGGTCACCCATGTTTCCTTAGTTATCCGGATCAGGCCGGGGATACGCGCGACTCGGAGGACTTGTCCCTTCAACTCCTGTACTTGCATCGTAGAACGTTCGCGGTTGGGCACGGATGCGCCCCTGAGTGGAGTGAGGGGGCGGACAAGCGGGCAACCACGATCAAAACCGAAGTTCTGCCGACGTGCGAAGTGAAACCTGTGCTTCCGACACAGCTTGAGGGCCTGGACTTGAGAATGAGCGAAATGATGGTAGATGACGCTGACATGTCGATTGACCTCTGCAATCGGCTTGCGGACAAGTATGAGAACTGGATAACCGAAAGGGAGAAAGAGATCGAGACGCGAAGAGACCTGACGTCGGAGCTAAAAGGGACGGCACGTCGGCACATGGACAACTGTCACGAGTGCCTGCGTCGAATGCGAGAGGGAGTTACGCTAATCGCACAGGATGATGACTTCGCGCTCGCGTTCCGCTTGATGAACGAGGCGATGTTCAAGCAGTATGTGCATTACACGATCTCTACAGAGCAGTCACGCAAGTGGAAGAAGGTAGAGAGCCGACTCGAACTTGATGGCCCGTTCGTTCGACCAGATTACGGGGATTCCAGGTGGGATCGGCGCTGGCGTCCTTTTCAGTTGGCCTTTATTCTGATGAACCTGAAGGCGATCGCCGACCCGGGATGTAACGAGCGCGCGATAGTCGACGTGATATGGTTTCCCACGGGAGGAGGAAAGACCGAGGCGTATCTGGGACTATCAGCGTTTGCCATGTTCCTCAGAAGACTTCGTAATCCAGCTCACGCGGGTACGTGTATTCTAATGCGCTATACACTTAGGCTGTTGACTACTCAACAGTTTCAGCGTGCGGCTTCTATGGTGTGCGCGTGCGAAGTTATTCGACGCAGAGAAGTAAATCGACTGGGTTCCGATCGATTCTCTATCGGTCTCTGGGTGGGGGGGGAGGTTACTCCGAACACCGAGAAGGACTCCGTCGGCGCGCTACGAGACCTTCAAGCGGGACGCGGTGTCAACAAGTTCATCATGCTTAGTTGCCCGTGGTGCGGTGCATCGATGGGACCACAGCGAGTCGGGCACAGTGCGAGGTGCAAAGGATATCGCAAACTGGCGCGTCCCGATCGTGTCAGACACATCTGCGAGGATGTTGACTGCGACTTCAGTTCGGGCGACGGCCTTCCACTCGCGGTGGTCGACGAACACATCTACGCGACGCCGCCGACCATGGTCGTTGGTACGGTAGACAAGTTCGCAATGCTTGCCTTCCAGCCGTCCGCGCGCCATTTGTTCGGAATTGACACTCCCTATCCTCCTCCAGAGCTGATTATCCAGGACGAGCTCCACCTCATCTCAGGGCCGCTCGGGTCGATGGTAGGGCACTACGAGACCGTGGTGAACGCGCTCTGCACGACGCAAGTAGGAGCGCGAGCCGTTCCGGCAAAGGTTATCGCTTCGACCGCAACGATCTCACACGCGGAGACTCAAGTGAGGGGGCTTTACGGGAGATCTGCTTTCCTTTTTCCACCGCAGGCATTGAGAGCCGGTGACTCGTTCTTTGCGGAGGAGAGGGAGGACGAAGTGGGACGGCTATACGTAGGGGTGTTCCCAACGGCGTTACCCTCTCATGTGACGGCCCAGGTGCGGACGATGGGAGCGCTGCTCCAAGCGCCTCGGCTATTCGATGCGAGCAAACCGAGCGTCATCGACCCTTACTGGACGCTGATGGGGTATTTCAACAGTCTCCGTGAGTTGGGTCACGCTGCGACGCTCATTCGAGCGGACATCCGGGAGTTTCTTAACGCGTTGTGGGACCGTCTTGGCTTGAGGCTTGACATGGGGCGCCAAGCGGCGGTCGATCGGCGACGTTTCATTAATCGGGATGTTGAGCTGACGAGCCGGGTCCAGAGCAGTGAAATCTCCGGGATTCTCCAACAGTTGTTCAATCAATACGAAGGGCCAGGAATCGGGGACGTAGTCGATGTATGCTTTGCAACGAACATGATCCAGGTTGGTCTCGACGTTCCACGGTTGAGTCTGATGACGATTGTAGGTCAACCAAAGACAACGTCGGAGTACATACAGGCGTCAAGCAGAGTCGGTCGGGACATCGAGCGTCCCGGGTTAGTGGTAGCCAACTACAATCCGTTCAAGCCGAGGGATCGGTCGCACTACGAGCACTTCCGTTCCTATCATCAAGCTATCTACCGGTATGTCGAGCCGACGAGTGTTACCGCATTCTCCGCACCCGTACGTGAGCGTGCATTACATGCGCTGATAGTGATTCTATGTCGCTATTGGGGAGGGGCGGAACTCCGTGACCGGCCCAATCAGCCACCGAGCTCCGCGCTGGTTCAGAGGATCAAGGCGAGTATCCGAGCACGGGTGCTCTCGGTTGACAAGTCGGAATGGTCGGGAACGGATTTGATGATCGATGAGATCGTCCGGAAGTGGTCGGTTGCACCTCCTCCGCGATATGGTAGCTTCGGCCCGCCTCAGGAGGAGATGCCGTTGATGTACCCGGCGGGAGGGCAGCAGCACCCTGAGTGGAATGACTGGCCGTACGCGACCCCAAGTTCGATGAGGAATGTGGATGCTGACTGCTCAGCGCGTCCGCTTATGAATGGTTACGGCAAGAGTGCAAGCGGTTGAAATTGGGGGAGTAACGACAGTGTGTGTGAGAGGGAGCGGAAACTATGCCCAACCGTAGACCCATCAGGAGAGGCCAGTTGGTCAGTCCGTTTGGAGTGGGAGCGTTGGTGGACTTTCGAGGGGACGAATCGCTAATGACCGCGGGGCTTGATGAATGGCCTGATGCACGGGAGAAGTGCCCGACAGAGTGGCTCGTGCAGGAGGAGCGCTTGCAGGCGCGGCTTGGAGTCAAGCACTTTAGGCTTGCTCCCGATTATAGGGAACCAGGGCAGGGAATTCAGTTGGCAAACAGGCACATCCCTTTCGTTCGGTTCCCCCGGTGGCACTATTGCCCGCGACGCGGGGCGATGGAGCTGTTACCGCTGTTTGGAGGTCGGGCTAGGTGTCCGTGCCGGCCTTCGCTGGACTGCCACTCATTGCCGGAGCGCCGACGGCCGTGGCTGATCCCGAGTCGATTTATTGCCGTGTGTCCGAAGGGTCACATCGAAGATTTTCCGTTCATGGAGTGGATTCATAGGGACGGAACGTGGGACCAGACTCACAAGCTGCGTCTTCTCCCGGGGCGGTCGTCTGCCAGTCTCTCCGGAATCAAGGTGCAGTGCAGTTGCGGTAAGGGGGAGACAATGACGGGTACCTTTAATTTCGATCCCGGGAAGGGAGGGGCTCTTCACAGGATCGGTTACGACTGTTCAGGAGGAACCCCGTGGCTCGGGATTGAGGGGCGTCGTGGCCAGTGTGGTGAGTATCTTCGTGTCATACAGAGAGGCGGGTCCAACGTCTATTTTCCGCTCACCGTATCATCGATATACCTTCCTCTCTGGGGTGAAGAGAGCAGCCGCACCATAAACAGAATTATTGAGGACGCCGATGTCTGGAGCTATGTCAGTTCGGGGCTCGATGAAGGGAAGTACGTACAGCTGGCCCGGTGCGAAGCCGTCGCGAGTTTGCGTAGGTCGCACGATCTTAATGCAGAAGAACTCCGCGTCGCGGCGCAGAGGAAACTCGACGAGAGCGCTGCGAGGGACACGGCGCCCCGATCGGAGGAAGAGTTCCGGCGGCAGGAGTACGAGGCTCTCCGGGTAGGAAGGGGCGGAGAGACTACGGATCTGATGGTAGAGGTGTGTGAGCTGTCGCGCTATGGAACGGAGCTGGCTGAGCTCATGACTACTTTGTGTTTGGTGAAGAAACTACGGGAGACCCGGGTACTCGCAGGTTTCTCGCGGCTTCTGCCGGTGGAGGATCCTGATGCGGCTAACGTACTTCCGATGTCGGAAGACGATCTATCTTGGTTGCCGGCGACGGTAGTGTACGGTGAGGGCATCTTTCTCGAATTCGACGAGCGGAAGGTTGCCGATTGGGCGGACGACGAAAGGGTAAGTGCACGCATCCTGGGGCTAAGGGAGAAGTATAATCAGCGCCGAATGGAGCGCGGTCTTCAGGAAACGGAAATTACGGCGAAGTATGTCTT